>NZ_AP040869.1:0-550766 GCF_059726315.1 Humiphilus diazotrophicus | reverse complement strand
GACTCCATTCTCGCAGGTGACGTTACGACGAACACCTCGGCGCACTTGCCAGATGTGATGACCTACACAGCCGGTGTCGATGCTGGTATAACCAAACGCTTGAGCCTTTCCAGTGATTTCATCGGCCAGGCACTCTTTAGCACCAAGAAGATCGTGGGTACAACTTTTGTCGATGCCGCGGGAAACGTACATCCCGATCTGACGTCCTCCGAAGCCACGCTGAATCAGGCATACATTTCTCTTGGCGGAAAAGTTAATCCCGTCGGGCGGCTGCTACTTATCGCCAACGTGCTCTTCCAGGTCAATGATGCAGGATTGCATTCCAAACCGGTTCCGCTAATTGGTGTCTCGTACACCTTTTAGAATCGAAGGCATCCGATACCCACTGCAGTGCGCAGAATATTGAGGATTCGCTTCATGCTGATTTCTGGCTGAGCGAATCCTCAATTCCTTGTCACAGAAGAATTGATGCAATCCGTCTGGGGGCGACATCGCGGCGCAACTTTCCCCCATCCCTCCCTGATAACACTGGTGAAGCACATTCCTAGCTAATCCTGTTCACTCAACTCTGTTGTCCTTCGAACAAGAAAGTTGGATGTTGATGAGAATTGAAGGTAGTTCAGCACCAGAAGCACTGGGAGATCAATTCCAAGACGCCAGTACGATAACCGTGCAGATTGACGAAACCTCTCTTTCACAGGTAGCCGCACGACTCGGGATCCCCGCCAAGGACCTGCAGAATGCCAACCCACACATTGCAGAGACCGCTGAATTAAGTGCCGGACTCGAACTCCGGTTACCTGGCTCCAGCACTATGGCCCCGCTATCAGAAGAAAGTCCAAGCGAAGTGCCTGCCGATAGTACCTCTCTTGCAACTTCTAAAAGGATGGAAAGCAATGTCGATTCGATCCTGGCAAAGACGGCCTTGTCATTCGCTTTCGGCCCGTCAACCCTTCCATCCGATGTTGCTGCATCACCAAGCGGTGGGATCACACAAGAATCACCGGTAGCGAACCCTCTCAATGAGGAATACACAACCGAAGTTAAGCAGGACTTAATTGATAAAATGAGGAGTATCTATCGGAGCCCGTCATTTCAGGCTCTAGGCTCCGCCGACCAAACTTCGGTTCTCCGGATTTTGGCATCAAACCCTCCGCTGACTCAGGACAAGATTGCCAAAATTATCGATCTGCTAGGCTCGCTGCCGTCGCTCTCATCCACAGACCGGCAACTTGCTCTTGACGGATTTAAGGCCACTCATGCCGATCCCGACTATGCGGCAAATCTTAAAACACTAATCGAAGATCCAAAGTTTACAAGTTTGCCTGGAGCAGAGAAGACGGCAGTACTGAGCCAAACGAAAAACTATCCGGATGCTGTCACTGTCAAGAATATCGATCGCATGTTGCAGAAGGATTGGTTCCAGAACGAAACTCTCGATGATCAGCAACGCTCACTGAAAACGATCGCGCGCTTTTCGCATAACCCCGACGGAGACCGTCAAATCATCAATAACACGCTCGATAAATTCCTGAGCCCCGGTTCTAACTTCAAGTTGGAATGGAAGAATATCGGCAACGGGATCTATGGACAGGCTATAAACACGACTCTGACGCTCAGTACGGAATACATTCATGCCGGAAATGAGAAGATACCCGAAAACGAAGACACAGACCGTCTTTCCCTAAATACCGTAGCACATGAAGTGAATCATCTGTTGAATCACGACGTGCCGGCGAACACCTTCCAGTACTTTAACGCCGAATATCGCGCTTGGTATGTAGGATTCCAGTCTCAGCACGGCCGCCCTCCAACCAATGAAGAAGCAGTCAACCAGCGCCTTCGTGATCAGATCTCTCCTAACACACCTTATGGACCGTACACCGCAGCAGTGGCAGCCGACCCAATCGAGGGGCCGAAACTCTTTGATTTCTTGAAAAAGGTCACCGGGGTGGATGTTAACGCCACGAACTGGGAAAATGTGGTCAACAACTCTAATCCCGATCAATGGCCAAATCTAAGCACGTCGCCGGCACCGGCGCCAGTAGGGAATAATGACAATCACTAGTTCAGCAGCGATACTTCTCTTATCAACGGTCGTCGGAATGGGCCAAGCCGGGCCAATAACGCGAGGAAACAATATGGATGAAAAGATCTGGCGCAAAATCGCCGAAGCAGCGGCAAAGGAGAATAGCTGGGAAATAGACAACGTGCGCGTAGATGAAATTGAAAGACTCCGTCGTCCATTGTGCTCGTTCTATACCGCCGCCAATACTGCCCTTCCCCTCTCGTACCTTCGCAATTATGCGCTTTGGGGAGAACAGGTCACCCAGGCAGGCGACGGCAAAATTGTGGCGCAGATTCTGGACAATTGCTCAACGGACGTTTCGGCTGAGTGGTGGGCTGAAATTGTCTCACGATTCCACCGGGATCTAGGCAACGGCCAAGTACTCTTCGATGAAAATACAAGGTCCGATATTTCACGAAAGTTGAGTGAAACGGGCAAACCCTTTACCCCTCCCCAATTAGATTCTGCGAAACAAACGGTCACATTCCTGCTATTGAACCGAGAGACCTACGTCGTTTATCAGGTTAAGGCGGTACGCAAGGATAACGGAGCGGTCGAAGTGATTAAAACCAAACTACTCGCTCCGTAGAAGGACTCTAGAGTAGAGGTCGGGACAAATTAGGTAGAGACGTATTCGTCCGCCATCGCAACGTTCGGGTGCTTTCCGAAAGCCGAGATAGAATACCGGTAGATTATCCGGAACAAATTATGAGCGATCTTCTCTTTATTGCGTCATATGACTAGTAGCACGCTGTGCCCACATTCCCCTTGCAAGTATCAGCGGTATCCTTTAGCTATTTGCAAAAGTTCAGAATGCTACCTTGACGCATGAATCATGTCATAAGGGTTCTTCGGCAACGTCATGTAGCATGAGTAGTCTTTATTTCTTCGTAGAAACACGGGATAAATGGATGGAACAGAGGATATCTTCGTGCGGCGCTCCGTTGTTAGTCCTAGAGAGTATCAAGAAGAGCTTCGCACAGGTTCCCATACTGAAGGATATCTCTTTCGATATCGGTGAAGGTGAGATCGTTGGCCTCGTCGGTCCTAATGGTGCCGGGAAGTCTACCACCATGAAAATTATCGCTGGTCTTGTAAAGCCTGATTCAGGTCGATGCACTATCGCGGGACAAAGTCTACACAATAATCCTGCTTCTTATCTCTCTAATATCGGTGCGCTTTTGGAGTCTGCCGCTTTCTATCCTGGAATGAACGCCAGGGACCACCTATCATACCTAGCCAGGGCACAGAGAATATACTCTCCCACGTTAGTAGATTCAGTTATCGAGAGAGTTGGATTGCGTCGCCACGCGCATAAGCGCGTAGACCGATTTTCGCTTGGGATGAAACAACGGCTCTCCATCGCTATGGCGATTCTGCACTATCCACGCTTTCTCATTCTGGATGAACCGACAAACGGACTTGATCCAGCCGCCGTTATGGAGATGCAAGCTCTGATTACGGCACTGTCTACAGATCTCCATATCTCCATTCTCGTTTCCTCACATCAGCTCCATGAGATCGAGAAAATGTGCGCACGTGTTCTCTTCCTTCGCAGAGGAACGCTGGTATCGAGTCGCAAACTCGATGTTGCGGCCAGATCCGCGATCATCACCGTACGGTTCTCGACTGACAATCCGCAACGTACTCTACAAATCCTTCGCAACGTATATGAAGCAGATGCTTCCCTTCAACAATTTTCGGAAGTGGAATGCTCCTTGTTCAGAGATACAGTGCCAAAGGTGATTTCAGATCTCGTTCATGAATCAATCAACATTTTTGAAGTGAGGACAGTCGAGCAGACATTGGAGGATCTTTATGTCGAGACTTTGGGCACAGACCATCAGGTGGAGTGATCCGGCACGATGTTTTTTCGCTGTGATCCGCGCCGAACTCTTCAAGATTGCCCGCCTCCGCCTACCATTGATTGTAGCGGTATATATGCCATTTGCCGTGTATCTGGCTGTCTTCGAACTTTACCATATGGAGAAGATTACAACACACATTGTCGTGGTGAACTTCTTTACCGTTTTGCCGTTACTTTTTCTTGCTACCTGGAAGACGATGGCCCTTCCCTTGTTGGCGATATTCTTCACCTCCTATTGCTCCGCCGTTGAGAGTCAGTACGGTATGATCCGTATCATCTGCGCCCGATCTCTGTCTCGTGGAATGTTCATTGTCGGGAAGGCCATCGCAATAGGGGTGTTTATAGCTGCCATCGTTTTGAACTACATTGTTTCGTTAGTCCTCTGGACCATCGTCTATTCGGGCATTCATGAAATCACAGTCGACAATCTCAAACATCTTGGACTCTTCACCCTATTTGTAGTGGTCATCGTTGAAGGTATTGCTGGGATCACATACGCGATTGCGCTTTTTCGGAGAACCATAGGCTCAGCGTTTCTTGCTGCTCTGCTGGGAGTCATTTTTTATGCTCTTGTATCGGCCAGAGGTGCGGAAGAGGTCCACAGATATTCTCTCGTACGTGATTATTTTTTCCCGATGAAGTACTTTGAAGGCTTTGATTTCTTTTCATCTCCTCTACAAACTGTTTCACTGCTACGTTTAGGAACAATTGCTCTCGGTACTGGAGTCCTCCTTTTGATACCGGCTTATATGGCTTTCAAACGTCGCGATATTACGGAATAGACGTACCAAACGTTATTGTCGGCTTCTTTATCACTGACATTCAACAGCTCATTCATATTCACGACCGGGCATTCCGAGCGGCCCTTCAGACGCCTGCACCTTTGGCCTCGTCCGGCGATTTCCACTTGACATCCAAGTAGAAACTATGTTCACTTGAATATCAAGTGAAGGAAATGCCCATGCAGATCCTGCAAGGCACTCTCAAGTTCATGATTCTCCGCATCCTTGTTGCTATGGATGCGCAGTATGCCTTTGGCCTCAATCAGGTCACCATCTCTCTGTCTCCCGTCTGGATCAAACAGCACGACTGGGCTCATAATTCCAGGACAAGACTGAAGGAAATCGGCAAAGTAAGTATTACCTTATACCAGGGTGCCCGATAAGAAAATCGAACGATGGCACCAGATAGCCAAAGTTGTTGAAAGCCGCACATAGAGGAACGGTAACGATGGCACAGTGGAGAAGAATCGCCGCCAAACTCCGTAGTCTCCTCGCCAATAAGCATGCCGAAGAGGATCTTGCACGCGAAGTCGCATCGCATCTCGCTCTTCTCGCCGATGATTTCGAACGTCGCGGCATGTCCCCTGAAGCAGCACGACTCGCAGCGCTACGTGCTTACGGCGGCGTGGAGCAGGCCAAACAGGCACATCGCGACGAACGCTCCCTGTTATGGATCGAACAAGCCATGCGGGATTTACGCTATGGCCTGCGCTCTCTCTTCAAAAACCGGGGCTTTTCAGCTATCGCCATTTTGTCGCTCACATTGGGCATCGGCGCGACTACCGCTATGTTCAGCCTCATTTACGCTGTGCTGTTGCATCCCGTACCGTATGCCGACTGGCAACGCCTCACCTATCCCGCACTCTTTAACGACGACCGGCCAGGATCACGATTACATTGGTTCAATGTCAATTGGCCGCAGTATCAACAATTGCTCAAAGCGAAAGCTATTGAAGACATAGTTGGTTCGCAGAATATGAGCGGGGAGGTCACGGGCCACGATCTTCCTGAAGACGTTAATGTTACTTACGTTACAGAAAATATCGGCACCTATACGCGTGTCACGCCGATTCTCGGTCGCAATCTGCAACCATCAGATGCTGTCGAGCAGCAAGCCCCGGCCGTACTAGACTATAACTTCTGGATGCGCCATTACAATGGCGACAGCAACATCCTTGGACAAACTCTCGAAATTGACCACAAGCCCTATACCGTCGTCGGAGTGATGCCGAAAAGTTATACGTGGTGGCCAGATGTTTATGTTCCGATGTCGCTCTTACCTGAACGGAATCGTCGTCTTCTCCCTGTCATGAAGCTTAGACCTGGCGTCAGCCTCTCGATGGCAGATGCGGAGATTGGAGCGCTAGTTCACCAATTTACAAAAGAAACACCGGAAGCCTTTCCTAAACACTTCCGGATGCACCTGCAGCATATTTCAGACCGCATTATCGACAGCATGGGGCATGCGCTCGTATTGCTTTTCGCAGCCGTTGTGGTATTGCTCGGCATAGGGTGTGCGAACTGCTCCATTTTGCTTCTTGCCCGGGGGATGGCCCGCCAAAATGAATTGGCTATCCGAACCGCACTCGGTGCAAGCCGTTACCGTGTGGTCCGCCAGTTATTAATCGAAGCTCTGGTACTTGCTGTCACTGGTTCTCTTCTCGGAATTGCCCTGGCCTACTGGCTGGCCCAATTGATCTACTCGCTCTTTCCCGACGTCTTCATGCATGAATCCGTCATCCAGATCAACCTACCTATCCTTGTTTTCTCCATACTACTGGCCATCCTTAGTGGACTCGTTTTTGGGCTTATTCCCTCGTTGCGCATGTCGCGGCCTGATGTCTCGCAAGTGATGCAGGCTACGGTACGCAAAATTGCCGGTCGTCCCAGCCAAACCAGGTCACTGAATGGACTTATTGCATCCCAGATTGCCCTTAGTGTGGTGATGATGGCTGCAGCGGGATCTGCTATGAGCAGCTTTATGCAACTGATGCACCGCAATCTGGGCTACGACCCTTCCCACATTATGTCTGTGCCTGTTCCCTTTCACCACAACGCACTGCGGACCCGTGAACAACGCTCGGCATATATTGAAGCTCTACACCAGAAAATCGGCAGCGTGCCTGGAGTGACCCACGTTGCCGTTTCCTCTAACGCCACGCCTCCGACCAGCGGAATGAGTCTGCCCTTTGAAATTCTTGGCATACCTTTTGCGAATACACAGCACCTCCGAGCGAATTTAGTTAGCACCGGCTATTTCGCAGCTTTGCGTATTCCCATGCTCCAAGGCCGTCTCTGGGATGAGAGTGAAAACACTCGCAGCGCTGCCGTTGTAGTCATCAATCAGACATTTGCCCGTCAGTATTTTCCCATGGGCAATTCAATTGGTCAGCAAGTGCGCCTTTCTACTCTTGAAATTCCATCCGATGACAGCGGCGAGGTCACTGGCGTTTCCAATACAAGTGGCTGGCTTCAGATTATCGGAGTTGTAGCTGACTCTCTTAACGATGGTTCGGATCGGCCAGTGCAACCAGCTCTCTACATGCCATACACTCGCTTCATGTGGATGGGCACGCATTTTCTGATCCGCACTCAGGGAACACCTCTAGCTGCCTTGCATGATGTGCGCCTTGCCATCCAGTCTGTAAACCCTGATCAGGCAGCGGCGCGCAATGTGCATGATCTTCAGTACCTCCTGGAACAAGAGCCTGCGTGGCGGCAGCAGCGTATGCTTTCGATTCTCTTTGGGCTCTTTTCCGGTCTTGCCTTGATGCTAGCCCTCATTGGCCTTTACAGCGTTATTTCCTACAGCGTTACACAACGAACCAATGAATTCGGCATCCGGCTGGCACTGGGCGCGAGGCGTTGGCATGTGCTCTTGCTTGTCGTCCGAAGCATGGGCATTACGGTTGGGGGAGGCATGGCTACCGGGCTTCTCATTGCCCTTACCTTTCAAAAGTTCCTGCCCGAGTGGACAGGCAGCAATTCGCACACCCCACTCATTTTTGCAGTTGTTATTTTGCTTTTTCTTCTGAGTGCGACGAGCGCTTGCATCTTCCCTGCACTACGTGCGACATCCATCGATCCAACTCAGGCTCTACGCTATGAATAAGCACAGCCTTGGTGCCGCAGCGAATGGATAATCGATAGCTATCCATTTCTCGGGCTATCCAATAGACATTTCTGGATGGCGGGTTATGACTTCCTCCTTTTCCCACGAAGTGAAGGTCACCTATATCTCCGGAAGCTACTCTGCTTCTTCTAGCTCGCTTTCTTCCGGTGCGTCCGTGGGACTCGAAAACTCCATGCGGTAGCCGTCAGGATCGATAAGCGGTACAACCCACAGCCCATTTCCCACGAAAGGTCGATTACGAGTCTGAATGCCTCGCGATTTGAACTCGCGATAAAGGACAAGTGCATCCTCGCATACGAAGGAAACCGAAGTTCCTGTGCCAAGCATGTCCTTAGGCCGGCCTTGCGGTGGGAACTCTTGAAGCATGATCGCGGCATTTCCAAGTTCGAGCCAGCACCAGCGAATTTTCCCGTCAGAGGGATAGTGCCCATCACCCTCAGGAATCCAATGGCGCTTCATCGTAAATCCGAGTCCATCAACATAGAACCGAAGCGAAGATTCCATGTCGGTTACGCCCAAAAACGGTACTGCCTGTTTGACATTCACGCTTGCGATGGCTCTTTCGGAGGCGGAATCCATGATGAACGAAGAATATCCGATATCGGACCGGAGCTAAAGCATTTCGCGAAATACAGTGAACTTTCTAAGTAGGGTGAAGAGCGGCTTTCTTTGGCGGAAAGCCGCGCCAACTTCTATTGCTTCGGTCTACATCTTTTCGGGAAATGCTCTAAATCGAAATTTGACGTGCAAAGTAATTAGTTCTCAAAGTCCGGAGAGGAATTTTTCAGAATGTTCTCTTTAGCCAGAACCGTACTTGAAACGGCTCGACGGGATGAAAAACGTTTGTAAATACCGGCGTCGCTGTTGGTGTTATTCGAGATTTATAAGCATAGTCAATATCGTGATCACGGCGGTTAAGTAGATTCAAAAATTCGGCCGATACGCCCCATTTTTTGGCAAGCTGATAACTGACCTGCCCATTGACCAATGCCGTTGCCTGCGAACGGTAGATTCCATCTGACGTCAGATCGCGAGGGCCAAAGTAACGCAGACGCAGACTCGACGAGAAGCCCTTGTAATCGTGCAGTGTAATGCCCGAAGAAATTACCAACCCAACTGCCTCCGGCACACGTCTACCCCCCGGGCTGTCCGGTGCTGCGTCGTCTTCGTCAACGTTGGCAAAAAGGGCTCTTGAGTTTGCGAGGTCAAAATCAAAAGCTACATGTTCTACCGGGGTGTAGTAGTTCGCCCACTCGATACCATAGCGATCGCTTGGTTGCCGTGAAGCAGTCGTACCTCCTGTGTCGCCGGATTGCTGCAATTCGGAAGCACTGTGGAGATACCAGACCGAGAGAGTGCTCTGCAGATGTGGAACAGCCAAAGTGCGCATCCCTACTTCTGCGCCTTTCGTAGAAATCAAAGGTGCAATTTTATTCGCGGGGATGTTCGGGAAAGGATTTTCCCCCGAAACAGGTTCGACCGTTTGTGTTGTGCCGCGTCCGTCGTTGCTGTGATAGCTTGAGCCCCCCTGCGCATAGAATTCAGTATTCGCCCATGGGCCCAAGGCCAGGCTCAATTTGGGGCTCGGCAAGATCTTTGTGGCTGTGCCGGAATTAGCGGAAGTAACAAGGCTTGTGACATCAAAATGTTGCAGATCGCCGCGTAGGGCTATGATCGAGCGGAATTTTGACGACCACTGGATTCGATTTTCTCCATAAAAGCCCAGGAGCGTGTCCGTCAGGCGATCCGCTTCCGTGATCGAGGGCAAGATGTTGCCAGTGGAGAAGTCGGTCTTGTCCACCTGCGTGCGATTTTGCGCCTGATAAAGGCCGTTACGGATCCAATCATTGCGGAGTTGCAAACCGAAGGTATTCTCCACCTTGTGGCCCGCCCAATCGCTGTAGATCGTGTGGTGTGCGTCCAGTCCTGCCACCCAGCGCCTGTCCTGCTGTTCGAATTGGTCGCCACGAACGGTGTCAGTCAGGAAGTAAGTGAAATTCGAAAACAAATCGAGATCGTAACGAAAGCCGTAAGCAGTGATTTTCGTCGCGGAATTTGAATGCAGGCGATGCCATTCGCCTTGCAGACTGTAGCGTTGTGATTTTCCGCCATCCGTCGGATCCAGCGTGCCGAAGAAACCAACCAGAGGAACAGCGTTCCCGGCTATCTGATCGCTCGAATTCCATTTCCCATGGTAGGTATGCGCCGTAAAGCTGAAACCATCGGTATCTCCGCCTTGGCTGTAGGTTAGCAAGCCATTGAACTTGTAGTAATCGTCGGGATGCTTCCATGGCCCATCATCGTGATAAACCTCACCACCATATAGCAAATTGCCCAAGCCGAGCTTATGAGACACGCCGAAAGCGGCCCGCCCATAACCATACATGCCACCTTCAACCTTGATGAAGTTTGTGGGCAGGGTCTTGAAAAATGCTAAGTGAACTGATCCAGCCGAACCATAGTCGCCTACATTCGCATAATAGGGACCCTTTTCGAAATCTACCCGTCTCACAAACTCTGGGATAACAGTGTTCATGTCTGAATATCCTTCGCCGTGCGCATGGGTCGGCAGGTTGAGTGGCATGTCGTCGAGGAAGATAGCGAGGTCCGTACCGTGATCGAGATTAAAGCCACGGAGAAAATATTGGTTGGCCTTTCCGCCGCCCGCGTGTTGCGTGATCATGACGCCGGGAACTGTCTCCAGAACTTCCCCCGAACGGAGAATTGGACGATCCTGGATTTCCTTCGCGCCCACCGTACCCTGCGTGCCAGAAATTGCAATCCCGATGAGGTCATCTTCGCGGCCCTGCACATTAATAGTGGTACTCGCAGCACTCACCTTCAGAGAAATACGCAACTGAGCTATCGATGTAGTAGTTCCGGTGTTGACGAAGATCTCTTTGGTTTCAAAATCTGGATTCGACACAACGAGGCGATAATTACCTTCTGGAACTCCGTAAAAAATAAACGATCCATTCTTGTCCGCCTGCGTTGTTCTCTGTAAAGCACCACTTGTGCCACAGATCTGCACATTAGCCCCGGCAATTACCGCACCGGACGTGTCAATGACAGTTCCTGAAATCCTTACATCGCTGTTCTGTCCCAAAGCGGGGAGAAGCCCGAGCAGAGCTCCAAGCAAAAGCTGAAGTGTGATGATTTTTATTTTCGTGTTACCTAGTTTCATGAATTTCCTTTGCGTGGCTCGGCTAGTGCTTATCAGGGGCTTAGCTTGTCTCTTGATTGCGTGCTATTCAGAGCAAGCGACAACAAGCTGTAAGCACGGCACTTCGAAACGACTGCAGAGCTGTTACGGGATCAGGAGGAATTTGCGGATTGGGCAAGAGGCATGGAAATTTGAATTGCCCTAGAAGATGCCTTGAAATGGAATGGAGTATGCCCCATCGATTCCAAAGGGAGGCAGCCCAAATCTTGTTGAAAATACCCACGTGTACTCCTGCCGAAATCATCGGTTTTCACGGGGAAGAACCAGAGTAACACGCATTTAAAAAACATGCTACCCAACTCCTGGAGTTCGGAACGTTGAAGATCGCTGAAACAAAGTTCAGCGCGCGACCATTGAGAACATCTTCATGTTTCAGGCCTGCGAATGAACGCCGCTAAGCCTCCGGCAGCTTTATTACAACTCTCTTTTACCTTTGCCTCCGTTGTAGTGGCTTTCAAATAACTGTGGGTTACAAACCCCTCCGGCTTGCCCTATTTGTTTCGAATACGGAACCGATGCCATAAAGGTGCGTTCAGGTGAATAGATGAACAGGGTTAGGGTTCAAGAACCGGATCATTGTAAAAATCCTAGTCGAAGCAGCCATTTTACTGCATTACTGCGACTTGCCGGCTTCATGGATAGAATGCCGCGAAAAGCATTTGACACGCGCTGCAAAGACGCATTACGGTATTTGCGGTTTATCTATGGTATCGGTTCCATGTAGTATCCGGAGGATTTCATGAAATTTCCACTGTATAGCCGTCTGGGTGGATCGTCGCTAACGCCAATCTTCATTGGCCTGTGCATCACTCTTCCTCTTTTCGGACAGAGTTCCACGCCACCCCCAGTCCCAAAGATCGAGGCTATCGTACCTATGGGCACCGTCACTCAGAATCCGCTCATTTATGGACGCGATGGCACATTCAGTGCCGTGATCGGCGGGCGCTCATACTGGGCGTTCAACGATACATCGATGCGGGCCTACAACGTTGATGGCCATAACTTCATTAGCAATACTCTTGCCTGGACCGATTCCTTGGATGCCTCTAAAGGAATCTACCTGAACCACGATCACCTCGATAAGACCGGCGTCCCAATCGAGTACATGCCCTTCACCGCCGAAGAGCAGCAGTTCAATGATATCCACGATCCTAACCACTGCACGGCAACGCCGACGAGTACCTGCGGAGAAGACTACGCTATCTGGCCAGGGCCACTCGTCGCTATTCCTGGAACTACTGCGGCCTATCAGTTCTATGGCAAGGTCTTCCGGGGTGGAGATATTCAGGGATTTCAGCCACTTGGCGCGGGCATCGCAATCGAGATAGGGGGTAAGTTCATTCGTCCAGTCGAGGCTCCCGGAACTACAGAGCCGACCCTCATGTGGCAGGGTGACGAGGTTGCATATGCGGGAGGCGCACTCGTCGAAAACGGCCTTCTATACGCCATCGGTTGCCAGGGAGGCTTCTTGGTGGAGAACTGCCGGATTGCCCGCGTACCGGTTCTCGAAGCTCTCATCAAACAATCATGGCGTTATTACGCGGGCGGAGATAGCTGGAGCACAGACCCAAACGCTGCTGTAACTATCTTCCAAGGAGGTGCCGCAGGAAATTCAGTTTTCTACGACAAAGCTCTCCAAGAGTACATCGCCATCTATAGCGGAATATTCAGCAATAACGTGTACTATCGGGCAGCCAAGCATCTTTGGGGCCCCTGGTCGAATGAAACCCTCTTGTTTGTAGGGCAGCAAGGTCAGGATGGAACCATTGATTACGCAGCGCTAGCGCATCCGGAGTTCGAGGAGAACAACGGTCTGACTCAGTATGTAACTTACGTGCAGACCACTGGATTCTTGCAACAGGCACTTCAACTCGTAAAGGTGACATTTCAACCGAACCCATAAGCGTCGGGCCGGAACCATTCCGGTGTAGTAACCTATGAAACCTGCTGAGATTGGCTATATACATGCTTAGCCATCTCAGCAGGAACATGGGCTAGAGAACGATCTGCAATGCTATCTGGGCAAAGACAGAATTGTTTCTATATTTCAGGACTACATCTGAATCGGAGCTATTTCGAACTTGTGTGCCGTGGGTCGAGCCAACTCCCGCATCTTTTGTGATACTGCTGAATCGAGCTGATTCAGTGAATCTGTCGCCGATTGACTCTGTGGCAGAGAATAATCATTCAGTGGAACCTGGATATTTCTCCATTCGTCGAAATGAATCTCCTCACGCAGGGATGCCAATTGATAGATCTTCATCGCCTGATCGGTGGCAGGAGTCTTGAGAAGAGCCAGATTAATCCCGGCAGCAAACTGATCATTATTAAAAGCGCCGATTGAATTGCCGTCGATCTTCAGGGAATAGGTTCCACTCTTCAAACCTTTTACCTTCAATGTCTGCCGATTGAGTGCGTCGGTGACATCGGAAGCGCGGATGGCCAAGCCCACGCTTGCTCCCCCGCCCCACATTTCCTGCCACTGCTTAAACGGTAGAGGAAGTGATTCGTCGGTCTCCGTCCATGCAATTGATTCCCCGCTCGTGAGTTCCGATACCTTCGCAAACTCGGTCGATTCTACCTTCACTCCCTTTTGCGTGGCGCTGAGTATGACTGTGGAGACAACAGGTCTCGCATTCCATGCTTTGAGCAGCCCTTCAGCCATAATCAAATGTCCACCCAAAGAAGGATGAACATGATCTGGAATGATATCCTTCGCAACCGCCGCGTCCATCTTGTTCGCCTGCACGAGCATGTTCACAACACCAGAGTTCAGATCGGCAAAATCGAGATGACTTTGTTGTGCGTAATTCATAATCCACTTACCAAAGCTGCGCATGACTTCGTTGTATTGAAGATCTCCAGAGACCGGGAACGCAGGGGAACGGGTTACATCGTCGTAAGGCGATGGCGCAATCGCCATGATGCGTACTCCAGGAAGAGAGGTTCGGAGAGAATTGACAATATGACGATAGCCGGTGAAATATTTTTCATCGTTGCTTTCTGTTTCGGCCTTGTAACCACCGTCGTTCATCCCAAGCATAATGGTGACGACAGAAGGTTTATATGCAAGGACATCGCGTTTCAGCCGCGTATCAATTGGGCCTCCACCGCCCCCGGAGACGGTATCGCCTCCCCATCCGGAATTGACAAACGTTACATCAAGATTGGGATACCGTGTCGCGACGTATGTTTCGACAATCGTCGTATACTGCCGCTGATCGGTAATACTATCGCCATAAAAAACGACTTTATCGCCATTCTTAAGATAAAGCTGATCTTTGTCGGCAGCCCAAACCGAACTCAAGGCAACTAAGGCCGTAACCCAAACGAGCACAAATTTTCTCACCGAAAACTCCCGAATCAAATTTAGAAACTGCACCTGCCCGTAAACGCTGATGTAGATGAAATTCGACATCAACGCACAATGAAGTTGTTACTTCATACTTGTTTGCTCTCGCAGCGAATTCCAACACATCAAAACTTAGCTTCCCAACTTCTGCTGTAGTTCTTCCAGGCTGAGCTGCTTCGTCTCCGGATAAAGCGTGAGAACAACTATCAACTGGACAAACATCATGGCGGCAAAAAAGACAAACGGAAAGGCCTGACTCTTGCTTGCCACCAATGGGAAAAAGCCAGCTATTAATGCATTCATGATCCAATGGGCAGATGTACCAACGCTCTGCCCCTTCGCCCGAACGAGGGTTGGAAAGATCTCACTGATATACACCCAGATAACGGCTCCCTGCGAAAAAGCAAAGGAGAATGTGTACGCTGCTAACAATGGAAATAACAGGCGCTGTGGAAGCCGTTGGAACATCACGGCCGCTACGCCGGATAGTGCGATAGCCATGCCAATCGAACCCAGCACAAGCAATGTCTTGCGACCTAGCTTGTCAATCACAGTCATTGCAAGCACAGTGGAGATCAGATTCATCAATCCGACGAAAACCGCCTGCAATCCAGAAGAGACACGACCGTAGCCGCCCGCAACAAAGATATCGTTGAGGTAGTAGAGAATCGCGTTAATTCCTGACAGCTGGTTAAACATCCCGATCGACACGGCGAGAAAAAGAGGGTAGAGGTATTTGCGCTGCAGTAACGCCTCCGGCCTCTCTGTACCCTTCGCCTGCATCGAGTTTCGTATGCTTTCGATCTCTACGTCCGGATGCGGAGTTCCGGTAGCCCTCAGCACTGCAAGCGCCTCGGGGCTCCGCCCTTGTGAAACCAACCACCGCGCACTCTGCGGAACCCGTGCAAGCAACAGCAGAAAGACACCGGCAGGGAGTGCGGCAATACCAAGCTGCAGGCGCCATTCAGACATGCCAAGTCCAAGCATCGAGATCAGGAAATTGGAGAAATATGCCGCCAGTACTCCCAGGACAACGTTGATCTGAAAGAGCCCAACAAGTCTCCCTCGCCACTCTGCAGGAGCCAATTCAGCAATGTAGACGGGACCGAGCACAGAGGATCCCCCAATACCAACGCCACCGATGAAACGAAAAAAGATCAACAACGGCCACATCCAAGCAAGAGCACATCCAATTGCCGAAATAAGATAGAGAATCGCAGTAATACGGAGTGCATTTCTGCCACCCAGCTTCTGGCCTACATAGCCGGCTCCGAGTGCTCCCGCTACCGTCCCCCACAAAGCCACCGAAACCGTAAAGCCAAGCGCCCCTGGGGAAAGGTGGTAAATGAGAGAAAGCTTGTGGGTCGTCCCGGCGATTACTGCCGTGTCGAAACCAAAAAGCAAGCCTCCCAGGGCTCCTACAGCAGCGCTCCTCAGTAAAAGCCCATTCAGAGCATTCTCGCTATTACGGCGAACCAGCAAGAATCCGCGAGGTGTGGTTTTTCTTGATAAAAAACCACAAAGGCGTCTGATGTCCGGTTTATACCGATAGCGAAAATGCTCGAGTTTCATCCTGGCTGTCTCTCATTGGTGGTGCCAGCACCTACAGGTGAAAATTTCGGAATCGACGATGGAACCGATACCATCTCGCAAACATCATATACAACAGCAAGAAAGGTTCAAGCTTAATCGGTCAACCGCCTGAATAAATCCGAATCTGATCGAGCATGGCCTTGTACGCCAGGATCTCTTCCCTCTGCTGGTTCCCTTCCAGGAGCCACCACGTTTCAGGTCAGTTCGATTTGTGGTTTCCCGAAGAAGATTCCGGCGAGAACGCGTCGACCAGAGAAATGACCTTCATTTCTTTACGCAATTTCTCCAGATCCATGTTGCTGTCTATCGTGATCGTCCTTGCCTCGCCTGGAATCAAATCGAAATAATTATCTGATGGATGCACAGGCAAATCTCCAAAAGTGACATAGACATCACGCGCCAATACAGAAGAGGAGAGCGTGAGCGTATACCCTTTTTCGCCCTTGCTAAGATTCGACTGAATCGTTGCAGGCTCCAGGTGAAACTGCTTAGTCGGAACCAGATAGTTCACATTGCTCGATACGATCTCGCCATTCACGGTGAAATCTGCCACCAGCACCAGCTTGCTCAGATCCGCTTGACTCTGCGCAACAGACTGGAACAGGAATCCTAAATGAGGTGCACTCGAAAGTGCCGGAACAGATATCTTCTTCTTTTCCTCTTTTACAATTTGCCCGTTCACTGTCATGAACCGAACTCGAAGAACACCATCCGTCTGTTGCAAGTGATCTGAAACGATATAGATCTCAACCTTACCATCCTGAACAAGAGGAGACACCAGGATGGGACTGTAGAACCTGCGAGCATAGTACTGGAGAGCCTTCCAGCGGCCGTAATAGTCGATGCTTGACCATGAAGCCACTGGCCAGCAGTCGTTCAGCTGCCAGATCAGCGATCCCATAATTCGAGGACGGCTGCGGCGCATATGTTCAGCACCTACCTTAACGCCCTCCGCTTGCAATACCTGGCTGACATAGAGGAAGGATTCGAAGTCTTTCGGCTCCTCGTAATCGCGCAGAAGGTATTCATGAATAATCGAGTTGCCCTCGTTATTCTTCTGATGAGCCAGCATTACAGGGGTAAAGATATTCGCGCGATCTTCGGTGGTGGTGAAGCTTTTGACTGTGTTCAGCTCAGGAAAGGACTGGAAGCCATATTCAGAGGTAAAACGGAAATAGTGTTTTTGAAAATTCGTAAAGGGCTCGCGTCCATGCCAAATACTCCAATCATGCGCATCTCCGGACTGAAAGTTATCTGACGTCTGCTCGTAATCGGAGCTTGGCGAACTAGGCCAATAGGGCACATTGGGATCTTCGCGTTCAATTACGCGCGGCAAGACACCACTAAAGATTGTCAGATAATTCTTCCATATCTGAAGCTTCCCTTCCGCCGACTCACCTCCGAGGAAGGCATACAGTACGGACTCGACCTCATTGTTCCCCGACCACAAGGCAATGCTTGGATGATTGCGCAATCTTCTTACTTGGTATTCCGCCTCTTTCTTAACGCTCTGCTTCCACTCCTGAGATCCCGGATACCAACTACTGGCGAACATGAAATCATTCCATACCATCAACCCCAATTCGTCGCATATTTCGTAGAATTTGTCGGATTCGTAATATCCTCCACCCCACAACCGCACCATGTTCATATTTGCGTCTTTGGCGGAGTCGAGTATCTGCCGGTAGCGCACTTCTGTGACTCTATTGGGGAAGCTATCAAAGGGAATAACATTCGACCCTTTGATAAATACCGGAATGCCATTGACCACAAATTCGAATGACCTGCCCCACTGATCCGGATTCTGCCGCAATTCGACGGACCTGAGGCCAGTTCGAACAGCACTCTCGTCCACCTTTCGAGAGCCTTCCATAAGTGCAATCTTGAATTGGTAGAGAGGTTGAGGCCCATAACCGGCAGGAAACCAGAGTTGTGGTTTCACGATCTCGAGTGGGAGATCGATAACGTTTTGCCCTGGATGCAAATGTATCTTCTGCATCAACGCACCCGATTTTTCGTCGCAGGCATAGTTGATTCGCAGTTCGCCATCAAACTCGCCAGAAGATGCGATCGTTACCTTTGTAGATAGGTGTGCAGTTTCCGGCTTTATGTCCGGTTGCGCAATCTGCACATCTTCAATTCGTGCTTTGTCCCATAGTTCCAGATAAACTGGCTGCCAGATACCACTGGTCACAAAACGCGGTCCCCAATCCCACCCGTACTCATAAGCAGCTTTGCGGAGGTATGACTTCTCCGGTATATGTGTTTGGGAATGAGTCTTGTCTTCGGCAGCTAGTCTCTCGGCAGTCTTGATGGGCGAGGCAAATTCCACCCGGATCTCATTCGTACCCGCTCTCAAAAAGGGTTTTGCGTTGACTCTCCACGAGCGAAACATGTTATCTGCTTCCAACGCTTTTCGATCATTGAGGAATACTGACGCATTCGTATCCAGCCCTTGGAACACGAGATCGATGTTGCGTTGGCTCAAAATCTCCGCAGTCGCCTTGAAGGTGGTTCTGTAGGTCCAGTCTGCATTCTCAATCCATTGAAGCTTCGTCTCGTTATCCCGATAAAAAGGATCGGGGATTACCTTGTTATCCAGGAGATCGAGATGGACATCCCCAGGAACTTTTGCAGGAAGCCATGACGCACTCTGGTCTGTTCTCTTGCTATCGCTTTGCCGAAACTCCCAGTTCTGATTGAGATCGATTTTTCGAGTAGCGAGGTCGCTGTGCTGGCTCCAACAATGTTGAAGGAGAAAAAGGAAACAACTGATCGCTGCCAGTTTGTAGATGCCCCGATAGGTTTTCCACTTACTTTGATTCTTCATCCTCTCGCCTGCCTTGCCGCAAATCTGCCACTCGTGTTTATCACCTGCATACTCACGCACTGTTCTGTTTCAGACAACAATTATGTCCCTACTGGAACCGGTACCATTTATATCACAAGAATCAGATCTTTAGCCCTTTTCTGTAGGCACCCTTCAACGTGCTTCCACATGCACTCTAAAAGTAATAATTCATTGGGTACTGAGCCACAGAAACTGAGTGGCTCAACTGGTACCGTTGCCACTTTTCTCCCTCCGGTGTAAGGTGAATCTTAATAGAGTCGGGGTGCTGGCTGGGTTTGTCAATCGTTACGCCGAAGGCCTGGGTCCCGGTGCACGATCTTCTGTTTTTACAGGCAATGATGTTGTCACATCGCTACTAGATAAGGAAGATGAGCGCATCAAGACCAACGGTCTGCTCCGAGAGAATGAGACACAAACCATAAAACGTTTGAGCACTCTGCTAGGATGGTGCTGCAGACTTAAGGCTGAAGGACGTCAGATAACTACATGATGACTATTCGGAGAAATCGAGCCACTCTCCGCGATGTCGCCAAAGCGGCAGGAGTCGGGACCACGACTGTATCTCGCGTAATTAACGGTGGCCATTATGTCGCTCCTGAAATGTTGGCGCGCATCCAGCGCGTCATGGAGGAATTAGGCTACCAGCCAAGCGCGGCTGCCCGCTCCCTCAAGAGCGAACGGTCGAGGACTATCGGATTAATCATCCCCTCGATCACGGATCCGTTCTTCGCTCATTTTGCCGGAGTCGCAGAAGTCCACGCACGACGCGAGGATTACGTTGTGATTCTTCTCACGTCGCAAGACAAGGCTCAATTAGAACTGGAAGATCTGCAGATCTTCGAACGCCATCGGGTCGATGGCCTTCTACTTGTGCCGCCACGATCCGGTTCGAAGGCATTGCTCCAAAATCTTCGCCGCCTCTCCGTGCCCGTCGTGGCCTTTGACCGTCCGATCGCCAGCCGGGAGTATTCCAGCGTTGTTTCCGACAACTTTACAGCTGCTCAACAAGCGGTAAGGCACTTACTTCATCACGGCCGCAAACGCATACTATGTCTTGGCGGCGATCCCAACCTTTACACCATTCGTGAGCGCGTGCGCGGCGCAACCAGTGCTCTTACCTCGGCGGGGTTGGAGGCTCTGGTAGAGATGGAAGCGTCCGATTACCAATCCGCGGAAGCAGTGATCATGAAGCATATGTCAGCCAAGGGAAAAATCGACGCAATCTTTGGCCTGTATAACCAGTCAACGATTCTCGCTTACGAAGTGATGCAGAACCGCAATATCCGGGTCCCGGAATCTGTAAGCCTGGTAGGCTTTGACGATTTCGCGTTGGCGGCAACACTTCGTCCCTCCATTACCGTTGTTAAGCAGTCAATCGAAGAACTGGCTCGAACAGCGACACAGTTGTTGCTGAACCACATGACAGGTGACACCACCTCCCCGCAACAGATTGAAATCGCCTCCCAACTGGTGATTCGGCAGTCCTGCGGATGTTCACAGGTTCGCTAAAGCATCTTTCCCATACATACCACCGACCGAGACAAGTGCGGCTTTCTTTACGCTGCACTTGTCTCAGTCGATGTCTGGCAATAGGGATCTGCTCTAGTTTCCGTCGACAGAGTAGATCCGTACAGGTCCCAGCAGTCCAGAAGGCTGCAATGGTGAGTTGGCGTTATAAGGTTTGAAGTCGGCCAACGTATACTTTGTCGCGCCAGGCTGTTCGTCCCCAATCAACCGATTCACCCACGCATTTGTGACCTTGATGGATAATTCATTCGCTCCAGGCTTGAGTGTCGGCGTTAGATCTACACGGTAAGGGGCATGCCACACGATACCAAGCGGCTTACCGTTGAGCGTAACCTCGGCCAGGTTCTTCACGTCTCCCAGATCGATCCACACATGCGCTCCCTTGGCAAACCACTCCGATTTCACATCTATGGTCTTGGTGTAATCACCGGTACCGGAGAAGTACTTCACACCCGCATCTGGACTCTCGCTCCATGAGGTCAGACTGGCAAAACTGACCACTGCAGGCGCACCACGACCTGGCTGGAAGCTGACCTTCCAGCTCCCATCAACCGTCTCCAGTTGTTTCTCCTTCCTCGCGGGTAGCATATGCGAAGGCACCATCGTCGCCTTGCGGAAGACAACAAAGATCGATCCCCACGGCTCAAGATGCAGGGGTACAGTGGTACGCCCGTCAGCAATCGTATAACTCGCCTGCTCCGACTTACCGGTCTCCGCATGCCACAACTCTGCAGATCTTCCTGTTACACGAAAGGTTGCGTCGACAACCGCATCGTGTTCCCCGCGATTGGCTACGAAGTAGATATCGCCGTTGTCGAGCTTACGATGCACAAACAACAGCTTGTTGCCATTCTCCACTTTGGGATAGTCAAAGTCCGGTTTAAGATTAAGCGCGTTGAAGACCTCCATGAGACTCTGTCCGGCGTAAACGGTGCCTTTACCTACCTTGTGCACGCCGGTTCCATCACCAAAGAGTTCATTACTGAGCCGTGCAAACTCCGCCTGATCATCGGCGAGACTGGGATCGTCAGCGGGTTTTGCTCCGGAAACAGTGGCGCCTTCTGTTACCAACTTATAGATTGCACGCAGAACAGGTAACGACATATGGCGGCTGAACGCATCGAGGCCCAGCAAGCGGTAACTCATGCCGCTCCTGGTAGTGATGCGGCCATTGCTAACGGCAAGTTCGTGCATCAGACCGTCGGCGTTGATGTAGTCAAAACCGTAGCCGGCGGGAATATCGGGCGACTTGTGCTCAAAGATTGCCGTCAGATTCGAATCTTCGCCATAAAAATAAACGAGATCGGCGCCGAAATGCCCCTGTTGCAGCATGTAGCTACTGCGAGAGAGATAGTCGACCCACACACGCCCTTGTTCCGCCCACGTATCGTTGCGATTGAACCATTGACCGCAGGGGCCGAGTGTCATTCCCGGCGCTTTTCCGATCAATGGCTGGTGCGCCGATTCGTGGATGACGAAGCGGTTGATCCCATTCAGCAACTCCATATCGGCCGTGGGCTTGAGAGTGGCAGGAGACCACGCCCAGGCGAGCGAGGCATCGCAGGTCGTAAGCGACTCTGCCGCCGCCAGATTCTGTCCGTAGATATGTGCCACAGAGGCCGATTCACGATCGTCGGCATTGAAGTTAAACTGATCCTGATTCACATCGAGCTTCTGGGTCCATATGGCGCTCATCGGAATCTCGTTGAACTTCTTAACTTCCATACCATCGGCAATCAAGGCGCGACCGGATTCGTGCGATTCCCCGTAGTGGGCCATATTCCACTCGTGTAGCGTGTCTTCCAGTTGTTGGTAGTGCTCATTGGCAATCAGATCAGCGATGGTCTTGCGGAAGTCCCAAAGAAATCTGTCGCTAGCCTCGGCACTTTCGACCACACGACCGGCGAGAACGGGCATCCATGGCACCGGATCATATCCGCGCAACCGTTTGAACTGAGCTACCATGTTGTCGGTCCAGTTCTGTGCTCCCGCCTCCCAGCTATCGTTGATGACATAGTGGAGTCCCTTTTTCCCAATCCACTCCGGGCTCACGGCGTTCTTGTAACTCTCGAGGTAGTTCTCCATGTATTTCTTCACGAACCGCCGGTCGAGCTTATCGACCTCAAGGCCAGTGGCCTCCGCCGTTGCCGGATGGTTGGTGATGCCGAGCAGAGAATAGCCAAAACGCAGCACAACCCAGTTACCAGCCGGAGGCGTCCAATCGAGTGTTCCATCAGGACGCATCTTCGCCGTCAGATCAATCACATCGCCCTTAGCAACAGCATCGGTGCCCTCCAGCCCCGGAGTCGCTTTGGAATAGAGATCTGGATCGGTCACAAACGCAGCCTTCTCTTCAAACCGGTTTACACGCGCACCCGCATGCAATGCCAATTCGGAAACAAGATAATCGATAGGCGCGTTTGGGCCCTTGGCTTCCTCCATCCAGGCAGGAGGAGGAACATGCTTGAATACCACGCGGAAGTACTTTGCAGTAACGGTCGGAAAGCAGAAAGTGCTCTCCGGAGCATTACCTTCGTCAAGCTTGGTAATCGAGCGAAAACTTTGTCCATCGTCGCTGGCTTCAAGCGTTTTTTCGGGAGTGAAGATTCCACTCGGAGTGCGTGTCGCCAGCGTGATGGAATGAATGCTTTGTGGGCCAGGAAATTCATATTGAATCCAGGTAGAAGCACCGACCGCTGGAATCGGCAGCTTGGCCACATGCTCCACATCACCATCTGTCAGCATTGCAGGGTCAAGGGAGCCGGCACTTGTCGTGACCTTCGCTTGGAGCGAAATAAGCGGCACATCGCCCGCCGCGCGGCGAAAAGCAACAACAACTGAGTCAGCATAGAACTCAGGGATCGGCTTGGAACCGGGAGGCGCAGAAAACACATCATGAATCATCATGTTCTGGAAGGCGCCGGTGTTCGACGGCGGCTGAAGGAGCTTCCCGCTGAAGGGCCTGCCGCCTTCCACCAGGGTTTCGCTCCAGACATACTTCTTCATGCCTTCCGAAGCCGGAACCCAGGGTCCGCCCGACTCACTCCAACCGGGAGAGCCGGCGATTGCTTCTTCCAACCCTAATTGATTGGCGAGTACAGTGGCGTATTGGAAGGCGCCCTTCCACTCCGGAGTCATGTAGACCAGGCGTTTATCGACAAGCTGTGGAGTGTCGAGAGCCGCATCGAAGGCCTGGAATCCGGCCACTCCTACCCGGTGCATCCACTCGAGATCGAGCTTGATTCCCTCTTTTGAAATGTTGCCATTCATCCAATGCCACCACACGCGGGGATGCGCACTGTCCGGAGGATTTTCGAATCCTCTCTTGAGCGAATCAGAGGAGGTTTGCGCTACAGCAACCAAACTCGCGCCAAGCAGCAGAGCTGCGCCTTTCGCGATCAATTTTCCCGACCCAAGACTCATCTAGATCTCCTTGCTTAATTCTTACTCTCTTTGCATCACTCATTTACACGGTAGTCATTTACACGGTAGAGGAACTCATACTCGTCCGAACGCTCTCCTGATATGCTGCGCAACCATGTCAATGCATGTTTGTGCGGACACGGAGGTAGACAGAGATTCCGTTACCAGGAAGCTGTGCAAAGATCCCAGCCAACGCACCGCAGTGACATCAACGCCCGCACGAATAAGACGTGCAGCAAACTGCTCGCCTTCGTCACGCAAAACATCATATTCGCAGGTGACAATCAAAGTGGGCGGAAACTTTGAAAAAAGAGGCTCTTCGGCATGAAGCGGCGACACATGAGGATCGGAACTCAAGGACTTGTCGGGAAGATAGTGATCCCAGAACCATTTCATGGTGAATTGGCTCAGATTCGGATTTGTCGAGAACTCCTTATACGAGGGAGTTGCTTCATCGTGATTGATTGCCGGATAAAGCAGCACCTGGCACACCGGAAGAGGAAGCTTTCGCTCGATGGCCGATACGATCAATGCCGCCGTCAGGTTTCCTCCAGAGCTATCTCCCCCGATGGCAAAACGTCTTTTATCCAGTCCCAGTGTTTCCGCCGACTGCAAAACCTCATTTAGAGCAACGATGCACGCCTCGAGTGGAGCCGGAAATGGATGTTCTGGAGCACGAGGATAATCAATGAAGGCAACCACGCTCTGAGTACGCATTGCGAGCTCACACACGAGCTTTGTATGTGTGCGAAGGTCACCAATTACCCAGCCACCGCCATGCAGAAAAAATAGAACTGGTGCTGGAGCCTGAACTCCTAGCGGCCTTATCAGGTGTACCGGGCATGCCGAACTTTGAAACTCCCGGGCTTCAACAGGATATTCATCCAACGCAGCGGCCTGTCCCGCCCGCATTCGGGCACGTTCTTGTTCGACGGACAACGTCCCGAGAGCTGGTTGGTTCTCAAGATCTTCAAGAAATCGTTGGTCCTGCCGGGAGAGACGAACATACATTGCTGTTCTTGATCGTGTATCGGATCCCTCGGTATTGTTGCCAAGAGCTACTGGCTGAGAATCAAGATCCTGCTTGCCCATCAGTGGCCCCCTGTCGGGGGTATGATGGCGGCACCTAGAATATGATGAGCATCGAGAAAATTCCAGATTCGTGAAAATGCCTCGCGCGTCTGGTCGTCCGAAAAACTTCCATGTTCTCCCTTCTGTATGGGCACCAGCTCATTTGGGACCCCAGCATTCTTAAGTGCATCCCGCAGCCGAACCGCTTGAGGATAAGGTACGGTGGGGTCGTGGTCTCCATGGACTGTAATGATCGGGGGCAAGTCAGGCCGTACATAGGTTAACGGAGATACATGCCTGGCCACCTCTTCTCTCCCAGGCTGTGCTCCGATCCAGGCTACGGCATAAGTTTTCCTGTTAGGTCCGTCGAGAATATCGTTGACATCCGTAATGCCATACCAGTTCACAATCGCTGCCACTTTCAACGGTGGTTCGCTGCTATCCGCCGGGCATTCACTATCCAAATCGGTATTTGCTGGAAGCATGCCAACCATCAATGCTAGATGCCCTCCCGCCGAATGCCCTGTTGCCACGATGCGATTTGTATCAAAGTGGTATTCGGCTGCATGTCTGTAAATCCATCGCAGAGCACAACGAACATCTTCAACCGCAGCGGGAGCAAGCGACGCTCCGGCCATTCGGTATTCTACGTTGACAATGTTCCATCCTCGTTCCATATATGGCAGAAATAAGTTGGCTGCTCCGTTCTTATCGCCAAATACCCATCCGCCACCGTGGATGTACATCAAAGTCGGAGCCGGTCCCACGGCCTTGCGATTTCTCCAGACGTCAAGATGCACTGGAACATTTGCGAAGACGCCATAGGTAATATCGGCGCTGATGCCATAATCGAAGGACGCTGTTTCCGTCCAACGATCCGGCCGTGCTTCTTGTCCTACTGCAAATAAGCTGTAGAAAAGGAAAATCCCGAGTATCGCAAATTTGCAAGTTCCAGCTAATTTTCTTCGTAGTTTCAATGCTCTTCCCCTGAGGCAATCACTGATAGACGCAAAGTGAGTGTTTGATAAGGCGAGAGGGATATCGCGTTCGCCTGGATTCCTGAATGGAGGACTGTATCTTCCGTCAGTGTCGTCTCAGAAATAGAGCGAAGCGGCAATGGAAGTTTGAGACCCAGCTTTGTTGGTCTTCCGGCGATCTCTTGTAAGCGAAGCACAAAGTCATTCGGGTTTCCATCGGAACTCGGCTTCAATGCCTCCACGATCACATTAGGCACTCTAAGCGAAACCAAGGATGCAGTCCAATGAGCCGGGTAATGATCAGGAGATAATTCTATGAGGTTAGATTCACCCTCGTCCTGTACTCCAAACCGGTGAGCAGCGACTGGATCGGCATCTCCCGAGTCACTCGTAATTGCAAACGAGAACTTATAGGTAGAGGGATAACCAGGTTCGTACGTCGTGAAAGTAGTGATTCCCTGATCTCGGGTTTCTGCTTGATCCGTCTTGATCATCACATCGGCGAGTACTCCTTCAGCAGAAGGTGAACCTGCCGCCTCGCTCTCCTTCTTCGCATGGACACGATCGAAGAATGCCTGCTTCTGCGCAAGCATTACATGATACGAGGAGCTTCCAGAGTCGTCGCTCCAGACTAATGTATGCCGTGGAACCACAGCATCATTCCTCGCGCCGGGCAACAAATCGTTAGGGAAACGATAGAGCCCTTGCCCGTTATCTACCCAGCGTTGAACCTTGCCTTGAAACGAGAAGTCAAAGGCAAACGAATACAGGTCGCGAGGTTTGCCGTTCTCAACGAAGCGCATTTTGCTCCTGTCAAGAACCTCTGAAAGATGAATCACCGGGTTATGTTGAGGTAAAGAGATGACAGTCTGCGGCCATAGTGAGCCTGGTCTGGTAACGACCATCCGATCGACTACCGGACCTCGCTCGCGATGAAGCTCGATGCGGGTTGTAGCTTCCGGTACCTGATAGGCAGAGGAGTTAAGCATCAGAGCTCCAGCATTGCCACCGGCCTTCGCATCCAGAATGACGCGATTTCTGCGAAGGTCAGTAACACGGACAACAGCTCCCGTTGTAGGATTCAACTCCACTCGGTAGTATGGGCTTTCTAGAGTAGAAGGCTCGGCAGAATTGGAATCTGGAGCATGCATCTCAGATGGCTCAAGCCAGTACGTACGAAACCCTAATGAGGGAAGGTCACGCGCCTCGAAGTAGAGTTCCCCGGAAGCAAGATGCTGAGAAGTTACTATCGTGCCCATTTCCGCATCGCGCACGCTCCAGGAGCCCTGAAGGTCGGGCACGCGCACCAATTGAGAACGATTCCAACTCCGTGGGTTATAGACCAGGAGCATGCGCTTGCCATGATGCTGGCCGGTTACGGGGCCGAGCTTCGCAAGACCGGAATGAAACAACGCAAGGGCTGACTCGCGACCAGAGCGCAGCAGATCTGAGTACTCCTGGTTCTGCTTGAGCACTTCCTCGCGGCTAAGGACTTTCGGCCATCCTCCCTGACCGGCACCATTGTGCTCGTCATATTCAAATAAGTTTGCGTAATCTGACTCTATTTCTTTTTGTGGATAGCTTGCGGCAAGCTTCTTCATCCTGAGCACGGACCAAAGAGTTTCCGTTTGCGGCAGCAACTCCTGAAGCTCGCGAGCATCGGCACTCATTGCCGGAGAATTGATCTTCACCTCTGCCCATAGCCCGCTCCAGTCTCCTTTGAACACCGGAGAGTCTTGTGCACCATGACCTTCGAGATAGGAGAAGTATTCCGACGGCGTTGCCACAACAATATGGGGGAGTCTGCCTGAGGCATTCCAAGCACGTACATTCGGAAGCAGCCCTTTCAGCTCGTACTCCGGGCCTATCCCATCGTGCATAAAGAGAACAGCAACTGCAGATTGCCGATAGCCAGCGTCCACATATTGCTTGAGCAGTTTATCGATGCCGCGCTGCATAATTTCAAGGTTCGATAATCCTGCCCATTCCTTGGGATAAAACTTGGTATGGGAATAGGGGTCTTCTCCATCGGGATCGAGATAATAATCGGCCATACCCTCGGTATAGCCACCATTCTTCCCTTGCGTCTGCCATGTCAGAACTTTGCTTCCATCTAACGATTCCCAATAGAACGGCACTTTGCCGGGCCAAAGCTGAGCGCCGCCGCCGAGTGCAGTATTCGATCCGGTAATCAGATATCGAATCCCTGAACGCGCCAGGACCTGCGGAACACGAATCGAGAATCCCGGCACATCATTCATCATGGCAACCTTCGTATGGATTCCAAAACGTTGTTCGACCTGGCTACCGGCAGAGACGAGGCGATTCAACTCCTCGGAGCCCATGAATTCCGTATGCATGCTGCCATATGCAGCCGAGAGCTCGATCCTTCCGCTGTGCAGTAAGTCCCCGAGACGCTTGATTTGCGCGGGATCTTTCGTCCGCTCCAGCCACGCCTGCAGCTGCCATCCGTTTTCGATAGTCCAACGGAATTGTGGATCCGCTTCACAGGCTGATATCACTGCATCGAGGTGAGGCTTAATTACCTCCTTCTCTTCTTCCGGCGGTCGCAAGAAACCAAGATCCCAATGAGAACCAGGGATCACATAGATGGTTTTGATTGGAATCGGAGTACTTGCTTCAACAGTAAGGGAAGCAGCGGCCAACAAGATGAAAGGCGCAAGCAGCAAACATCGGCGAACAAAGAGATGTCGAATCCAATATGGTACCGATTCCATGACATTCGAAGCTAACACTCCAATTCACAAAAGTCAATTTAGATAACACGAATAAAAGTCTTGAAAACCAGAGCGATACTCTCCTCGCAAGGAATGGTATCAATACCACACATTGTGCTGTCGCACCGGTTCATTCAGCTTCTCGAGAAATCCGATTTGCCGCAAAACCAGCTTCTTGCCTGCAAGAACAATTGCTAATAAATCCTAGGTTGCAGAGAACCTCAGAACCGCTCCCTCAGCGAGAGCGGAATGTGAAATAGAAGCTTCATGATGCACTTTCCCATTGAGGGTCACTTGATCGTAATACTTTCCTGGCTTATTGCTGTGAGCTGTTATGCGAACTTCGCGACCGTCGGGAAAACGGATGTCTGACTGTTCAAATAGCGGCGCTCCTAACACCCAATCAGCTGTTCCCGGACATAACGAGAAGATGCCCAACGAGCTTAAGACATACCAGGAACTCATCGATCCGGTATCTTCATCGCCGGGAAAGTTCTCGGGGCTGTAGAGTTCATTGAGCACACGGTGAACCCAATACTGTGTCCGATCCCTCCTGCCGGCAAGAGTGAATAGATAAAGCACATGGTGCACGGGCTGATTAGAATGCGCATACTGTCCGAAGTTGACAGCAGCCATTTCGGACATCTCATGGATCTCCTGCCCATAACTGCCCACATGAAATACCGGCGCTTGCATCAGCATTTCTTCCAGAAACGAAACAAAGATCGACCTTCCACCCATGGCCTCCATCAAGCCAAAAGGATCGTGAGGCACAGAAAAGCGATACTGCCAGGCGGACCCTTCAACATAGGTTCCTCCCCACGTATGCGGCTGAAATGGCTCCAGCCAACTGCCATCAGAGAGCCTTCCGCGCAGGAACTTTGTCTGTGGATCAAAAACGTTGCGCCAGCTTTTCGATCTCTTTTCGAACATCTCCGCCTCGTCAGATATCCCTAACGCACGCGCAACCTGGGCAATACAAAAGTCTCCATAGGCGGAATCCAGGGTTTCGACAGCTCCATCTCCAACCTTGTCACAAGGGACATAGCCAAGTCGTAAGTATTCTTCTAGCCCTTGACGGCCGTATCCGAAGCCCGGCTTTTCCTTTCCCATTGCGTGTTTCTTGAGACCCAGATATGCAGTTCGCAAATCGAAACCGCGCAATCCCTTAGCTGCCGCGTCTCCGAAGAGCGAATCGACCGGGCTTCCTGTCATGCCTCCCCGGTAGCCCGGACAAGGAAACTGTGGCAGCCAGCCACCTTCTTTGTAAGCGTTGACCCATGCCTGCAGGATCTCCGCCAGCCTCTCCGGATACAGCAATGTCATCATGGGATACCAGGAGCGGTAATCATCCCAGAAACCATGATCCGCATACATCACCCCAGGCTCGACAGAGCCGCTGTATACGCTAAAGTGAACAATATTTCCGGAGGCATCGATCTCATGCCAGATTCGTGGAAACAGAGAGGCCCGATATAGCCCGGAATAGAAGATCTTGCGTTGCGCCTCCGTCCCTCCATGGACACGAACCCTCCCGAGTGTGTTCTCCCACTTATCGCCAGCCTCTCCAAGCAAATCCTCGAAGGACTTCTGACCGATTTCTAGGGAGAGATTTCGTTGAGCCTGCTCAAAGGAGATAAACGAAGTTCCTATGCTGTACGAGATTCCCTTCCCTGCCTGAGCAGCAAAGCGCACAACTGCAACTTTGCGTTCATTGAACTCCTTTACTTCAAAGCCTGTAATCTTTGTATCGATTTTTGTAACGTAATAGGCTGCGAAACCAGCTGGAACCCCACCTCTATTGTCACGAGTAAGCACGGCAATCGTGCCATTTGATATATCGCACTGCACAGCAGAATCTTTCCCTGGAATATCGATAAAGACACCTGCCGGACCGGGGTCCTGAAAGGTGAAGCGCATCTTAGAACATCTCTCCGTCGGGACCAGTTCAAAGGTGCATCGGTAGCGGGAGAGCCGTACGTTCAAGAAATGCGGCGAAAGCTTCAGGTCATCGGAGCGATACGAGGATGCTCGGCTGGATGCTTCCGGTGAGGGTTCGCCTTGAAAGGGTAGAAAAGTGGCATACCCATAATCGCCAAGCCAGGGACTTAGCTGGTGAGTGCACCGCACACCCTGCAACCTCAAATCGTTCGGCTGAAAATACCAGGAGCTGCCATCGCTTGATTGGAGTGCCCAATGAGCCATCGCAAAAGGAACGGCCACAATAGGCAAGGTGTTTCCGCGCGAGAAAAGCGGCGTGGAATTGGTTCCCTGGAGAGGGTCTACCAAAGTTATCAATGGAGGCTCTTCAAACCGTCGCGCTGAGGTTGATCTAGATTCCGCTTTCTCCTTCGCTACAGCTATAGGATCTAGTGAAGCAGAGAGAGCGAGAGCTCCTCCGAGTTTCAAAAAGCTGCGTCGAGTGCTCCCACCGCTACCTTGCATTCGCCTCTCCTGAGAAGAATTCGATTCTTATGCGCGATGTCTTCCTGCAGTCGATTGTCATCGCCCCTAATGGTACCGATACCATAGCATGTAGCAGAAATAAAGGACACACCCAATAAATAGACGGATTCTAGAAATGGTTTTCGAGAGCTGAGGGGAAATTGATCAGAAAATTGGCAGGTAAATCATCGCTGGAATTGTTCTGACGGAAGTCTGCAGACGTATCTTTATGTTATTTTTCGCGCAAACCGAATGAAATCACCCGGCTTGCGCGATGAAACACATCTCTTGCCTTCTATGAAAACCGTCAGAAGATGAACTTCGTAGCCAATTGAATTTGGCGTGAGGTGCCTATTCCAATTAGATTGCCAATGGTACCGGCACTCGCTCCGAAGTTGTATCCACCTTGGAGAGGACTGTTCCGGTCTTTGGAAAAGACGCCTGTGCCAGGGCCACCGAAGTTAGGATGATTGATGACGTCAAAGAACTCGGCACGAAGTTCCCATGTGAGGTGCTCCGTGAGTTTCGTGTTCTTCATCAGATCCAGGTCCGGCTGGAAGAAACCGGGACCTTCCCCAAAATTGCGCGGGCAAGTACCAAAGTTGCCCTTGTCCGGAGCAAATGCCGTTAGATTGATTTGATTAGTGGGCATCGAATATTTGGGTGCTCTCGGCGAGATGCCGGTACAATCCGGTCGGCGGCTGGTGGCAATAGGAAATGGATCGCTTTGATCATTGTAACTAAAGTTAATCGGCACTCCAGTACGGCCCTGTACTATAGTGCTCAACTGCCACCCCTCTCCTACCGCTCTAGGAACTTTCGGAACACGTGGCACGTCGTATACGCCTCCGAACGAGAACGAGTGTCGAACATCTCCGTCCGCGCGTGACCAATCGGCCTTGATATCACGCTGATTCTGATAGGCCTCAAAGAGTCCCATAGCGTCGTCATACTGGCGTGCGTAATTATAGTTGCCTTGCAGATTGAGCCCGTGCACGTTGGTCCGGGCACTTATGTTAAATGCGTTATAGTTTGAGGAAGCAATTTGCCCCTGTAGCGAGATACCTGCATATGCATCGCTTAGATAGCGTTGTCCCGACTTCTTGTTCGGATCGTAGGTATTCTGGTCCGTGCTGCCGGGTAACCGTAGTCCACGATTACCTCGATAAGAGACCGTAACCACGGTGTTCTTCGCAACCTGTTGGTCAACCGCGATGTTCCATTGTTCGGCATAAGTGTCGCGTTGATGTCTATCGAATGCGGTCATGCTGGCCGGAGCCTGTGGGTTGCAGTTGGGAGCTGTGGTGGGCAATGGGAATTGGATCGAGGTGAGCGGCGGATTACATGTAACTCCCGAGAACGCGATTGAAAGTAAGTTAATAGAGAAGTCTCTTTCCGTATTTGCAGATAAATTTAGAGGACTTCCAGCAGAAATAGGGAGGAAGAAGAGGCCGAAACCTCCCTTAATTGCCGTCAGGCCCCTTCCGGATGGATCCCAGTTGAAACCGATACGCGGCGCAAAATCGACCCATGACGGCTCATAAAACGATGTCTTCGGGGGAAGCAATGAAAGCGTAGCCAAATCGAAGTTTTGTACGACCCCAGCCTCATCGTGAAGAACCGTATTGTGGTCGTAGCGCAGGCCAAGATTCAGCGTGAGATTCTTCCGCATCTTCCAATCGTCCTGAATGAAATATCCCATCATGACGTTCTTCATATAGGTCATGGGGTATCCCTGGCGCGACCAGGCAATTCCATTATTTGCCAAGAAGCCTTCTGGTCCTCCGGATGCATCGACACATCCAGTCGTGGCTGGATCTTGTCCGTTGCACGGAAAATCCGATGCGGCATCCACGGTGGGTCCGCCGGTGAAATATATGCTGTCTTGCGCATCAAGTGCACGGCCGACCTTATTCCAACGGAGATCCAAACCAAACCGGAATTGATTTCTGCCAACAATCTTGGTTGCAGTATCAATCACCTGATACGAAATTGCAGGCTCCTTGGAAGCCCAGAGCTGTGGATTAGGAACTGTGCCGAATCCGATGTTGCAGAAGAAGCAGTTCATAATCGGGAAGCCTGGCTCTCCCGCATTCTGATGGGAGTGAGGACTATTGATCGCAAATCCGGCTTCATTCAGGAAAGAAGGAGAACCGATGTAATTCCAAGTGGCTTTTCCAAGTTGGCTGAGTTGCGGCGCGCTGGCTGATTGGCCAATTGCTAGACCATAGGTTCCGTATGTATCGCTGGCATTATAGTTATAGCGGACAGAGAAGTTATTCTTGGGCGAGAGCACATAGTCTAGCTTCAAGGCTGCGGTATTCTCACGAATGTCGTTATAGGTTGAGCCATTCAGAATATCGAACCAGTATCCATATTTGATATGCCCTACTGTCCTGGCGGGCCCGCCATTTCCGAGCGGAATCTTGGCAATAATTGGAGCTATGGAGGGTGCTGCTTTTGCCCGCATCGCTTGGTTGAGGACCAGGTTGTATCCGGTAGCCAGATTCGTAACATGCTGGCGGACGCCTTCGTAGTTACCGAAAAAGAAGAGTTTGTCCTTTTTGATCGGACCGCCAAAGTTACCGCCAAACTGATTCAGCCGTAGTGGAACAGCTGTACCTATGTAGAAATAGTTCTTGGCGTCAAGAGCATCATTGCGGAGGAACTCAAATACTGCTCCGTGAAACTGATTGCTGCCTGACTTGGTAATTACGTTGACGATCTCTCCCACCGCTCTGCCGTACTCGGCAGAATAGGCTGAAGAAATGACTTTAATCTCCTGAATGTTATCGACACTGGACCGGGTGATGCGTGCATTACCACGGCCGAAGGTGCTGAAGGTTGTATTGCCATCTACACGCGTGGCATCGGTTCCATCCACCAGCATGTTCGCGCCAATCTGACCGCTGGCAAATCCTCCGAGAGTATCACTGTTGACGCTACTGCCAGTGTTCTGGATGGCACCAGGTACCAGAGCCAGCAGAGACGTAAAGTCACGACCGTTCAGAGGCAGCTTGGCCACTTGCTCTGAGGTAATCGTGGCGCCCAGATTGCTGGTTTCCGTATCTGTTCTTATCTGATCGGCCTGAACTGTGACCGTCTCCGCCGCCGAGCCGATACCGAGAACAACGTTTTCGCCAATGCTTTCATTGGCGTGCAAAACAACACCTTCGATAGTGGTAGTTTTAAAACCACGCTTGGAGAATTTCAACTGATAGACACTCACCGCCAGTGAGGGGGCGAAGTAATCCCCTTTGGAATTCGTAGTCGTCGAGAAAGAACGATTGGTCTTCATGTCGGTAATCACGACCGTCGCACCCGCAACCATGGCTCCACTGCTATCGGAAACAGTACCCGTAATAGTGCTGGTATCGAGCTGTGCGTATGATCGAGCGGAAAAGAAGACAAGCACAGTAACCAGGAGTAGCAGCAGGTACGATCGCATACTGGAGAAACCGGCTATAGCACAGCGGAAGCCATACAGGCATCCCGCATGACCGTGTGACCTCTCAAGGAAATCAATTGACATGACGGTGTATTTGTCCTTCCTGGAACCGAATTCGCGATATTTATGGTACCGATTCCACACCCCGCATATATAACCCCCGCTTCAAAACAGTTGTCAAGCAGATTCCTTACAACTTTTCTGCTCCCGAAAGAGCATTAACACTGCTAATCAACTAAGCTATTTAAAATGAAATGCTTATAAATATTCATTCAAGACAAGAATGCACTTCAGCTAGAAGGAGATCGGAACTTTCGAACGCAACCGACTATTCCTCAGAAGAAGAACCAGCCGATAGCGCCTTAACGGCGTTTCGGTCAACAACTTGGAACCAGTTTCATATTGGAGGGAACCAAGTGGATACTACATTCAGCAGCCGGGAAAAATACGGCAATCGGCTCTGGATCTGCCCATTAGGCTGCGCAACCGTGATGCTGTACCGTTTGCATCAGGCGGCCAAACTATCATCATCTTTGAAAATGTAACGTGAGATTGCGGCGTGACGAGATTGCCCAGGTCAACGAATACGCTTTTTACCAGCTAGCAGCATCTCAATAGCTTTGCCGATGCGATTGGACTTTGTTGTTGCCTGTTTCGCGGAACAAATCCAATCGACGTACTCTTTCTTCTGAGAGTAGGTTAACTCGTCAAAGAAGGAAGCAGCCGTAGGGGCTGCCCGAAGCGCACGATGCAAATCTTCAGGAACTTCTACCGTACGCTCGGTCGTATCAAGCTCCAGGCTCACTTGCACCAAATCTCCCGGGTGCGCCTTTGCTCCAGCTTGAAGCTCCTTACTGACCATCATTGAATGAGTACCGTCCCCTTCGGGCATGAGGGAATTGTGAAACGGATGTCCATTGATCGTGCCTTTGACAGAAACTCTCGCCTTCGTCCCAAAAGCGTCCTGCACGTCGAAAGGAACAGAGAAGTACGTCCATGCACCGCCAGGCCCTTTTGACATAAGTCTTACTTCAAATTTATGCCTCATCTAATTGCTCTCCTCTAAAGCATTTCCCGAAATACCGCGAACTTTCCAAGTAAGGTGAAGAGCGGCTTTCTTTGGCGGAAAGCCGCGCCAACTTCTATTGCTTCGCTCTACATCTTTTCGGGAAATGCTCCAGCGCATAGCTACTGATACTTCGGAATAGGTGTTTTCCCATGGATTACAGAATCTTATTCCCTGCCAAAAAACCAAGCTGATGAAGATCTCGCAATCCCCTAAGGCTTAGTGAACCCGTGTCCATTTTCGAACATCATTTTTGAATTTCGGACAGTCCAATAACTTCAAGCAACTTTCTCCTATAAAGATTCGAAGGAAAATCATCTCGAACACAAAACAAATTGGCAATTGGAATGCTCTGACCACAACAGAACAATCTCAGTCACACCACCGTGACTGGACTTGGCTCGCATACAACTGACCCCGGGCGAAAAGGGACCATCCAGCCCCCATTTTGCCTGAAGCAGGTCTTGGTCTGCAATGAACAAACAGGAGTTGCCTATGAGCGATTTCAGAAATCTCTTGAGGCGTAAGAAGTGAACGATCCGCAACTTCAGATTACCGCCACCGCGTGGCCAAATCCCGGCAGCGTCAGCTTCGATGCTTCCACCCGCTTTGATCGTCCATGGTCAACCGGAATCAATGTGACAAGGGCAGAACCTATAACTCCTGCCAAAACATGGTTACTAACCAGCCTAGCCCTGAGCGATGAAAACTCATTCAAAAGGCCACTCAATCTCTACCCAATTGAATCGGAAATAAATGATGTGAGTACATCGTTCGAATATAAATTTTGTCCTCACTCGCTCACTGTAAGGTATCTGTCTGCGTAATAGGCGGACAGGAGTCATTGTGTATTCATATCAGATGCAGAAGAAAGAGAACTATGGATAGAAAAGAATTCTTGCGGACTTGTGCCGGAATGTTCTGTTCGTGCTCAGTAGCTGGTGCTCTCACTCCAAGCGAGGCTGTCAAGGCCGAAACAAAACAGCAGGAAGACTGGCGTCTACCTTTTATCCAAACTCGATATGCCAAATTGATCGACATTCTCGCGGATAAAGTCAGCCCCGACGATCTCTCTGAAATACTGCGGCAGCTTGGATACAACTGCAGCAACGACTGGCCGTTAACGAAGAAGTATAAAGGAAATATTGACGGTTACATTCAGGAGTCACAAAGAGCCTCAAATGAAAATATCGTTTACGATCGAGAAAAAGGAGTAATCACCGTAACCGGACCGATACGAAGCGATTGCTCCTGCCCTTTGGTAAATATCAAAACTACATCTCCGAAAGTATGTGACTGCTCCCTCGGATGGCAACAAGGCACATATGAGACCTTGCTGGGGAAGAAAGTCCACGTGAAATTCAAGGAATCGGTTCTGAGAGGCGGTCAGCGGTGCGCTTTTGAAATTCATATCGCCCAGACTGATTAAGCATTTCCGTCAAGATGTAGACCAAGCCACAAGAACTTACGCAGCTTTCCTTCCACCCGGTAAACATGCTTTATGTTTGCTGGGGTGGAAAGGAAGCTGCACCTCTGTATTACTGGCGAATCTATACCTATGCGGGACTTGCTCTAGAGCATTTTTCGAATTAGTGTAGACTGAGCATGGCGAAACTCAGCGACAAGCAAAGCAATGGCGAAAGCCTACGAAGATGATCTGCGACGTAAGTTCCTAGCAGCCTATGATGATGGGAATGGGACGCTGGAGGAATTGGCAGAGCTATTTGGAGTAAGTGTAGGTTGGGCGAAGAAGGTTTCCAGCCAGCGGAAGCATAGTGGTCAAGCCGAGCGAGTTGTTCATCGTCCCGGGAGAAAACCACACGTCGGAGCCAGAGAGCAAAAGCAGGTAATAGCGTGGGTGGAAGCGGAGCCGGATTTAACGTTGGCTGAAGTGCAAGCAAAGTTGCACAATGAAGCAAGCGTGGAACTGAGCTTGGGGCGGATTTGGTTTCTACTTCGGAAACTGGGTTTACGGCTGAAAAAAAGTCGCTCTATGCCAGTGAACGCGATACCGAAGCGAACCGCCAGCGACGCCAAGAATTTGTCGCCAAGATCCAGGCGACAAGTCTGGAACGGCTGATCTTCCTTGACGAGAGTGGTGTGACAACTTCGATGACGAGGCGTTATGCCCGTTGCCTCGGAGGCACTCGTATACACGAATCTACTCCTGGAGGACAATGGAAAATCATGACCATCCTGGGAGCAATGAGTTTTCGTGGCATGGTAGCAACGATGACCATCGAAGCCGCTACCGATGCGGAGATATTCCTAGCCTATGTCGAACACATACTCTGTCCGGCACTGACAGCTGGCGATGTGGTGGTAATGGACAACTTGAGTTCCCATAAGGTCAACGGCGTACGGAGGCTGATCGAGGCCGCTGGAGCAGAATTGCTATACCTGCCGCCTTACTCGCCCGATCTGAATCCGATCGAAAAGGCTTGGGCTAAGCTCAAACAACTGCTTCGGGCTGCCAAAGCTAGAACCAGAGAATCCCTTGAGCAAGCTATAGCCGACGCTCTCAAGCTTATTTCCCCTGATAATGCTCAGGCTTGGTTCCGTCTCTGTATAAATGGTCTACACTAATTCGAAAAATGCTCTAGACCTGTAAAAAGTGGCCCTTCTCGAGGGAAAAGCCAACTCCTGCTCAAGCCTCGGATGCAAGTTATTATTTGCGTATCCAGCCGACGAATCCACCCCGTGGTGCGAGATCCAGATGAATATGGTCACTGCTCGTCATAGTTTCATCCTTGCGATCCCAGCCATCGAGCTTTTTCGTCGTATCATACAGCAAGCTGGACTTCCAGCCTCCCTTACCCAGAAAATTCAGTGGAATATCGAGCTTTGTTACCCCACCACCGTTCATCACGGCAATAAACCATTGATTGCCTTTGCGCCGCGCCTCGGCTACCACCTTGCCCGGTTCACTACCGGCCAAAACACGAGTTTCATCCCATACCGGCGAAAGCGCCATCAAGATATCCTTTGCCGGATTGGCGACAAAGTCTTTCGGGTGGCCGCCGAAGCACAAAAACGGAGAGGTAAAAACTACCGACTGAGCCAATTCGTGTGTCCACGAATTTCCTTGCAGTTCTTTAGTCTCGAATACGGTAGGAGTGTAATCGCCGGCGCCCGCAACATAACGGGTAAACGGCAGGATGGTATCGTGTGCCGGCTCAAGGATCCGACGGTAACGGGTCATGTGCCATTCGTGTCCGCGAACACCTTCGCGTGTCAGGACATTGGGCCAAGTGCGTTCCATGCCCGTTGGTTTGTTGGCTCCATGAAAGTCCACAAGCAGCTTGAAAGTCGCTGCATCACGAGCTGTGTCGTGATACCAGCTTGACCACCAGCGGTCGCACGGTGGTGGGAAGTCGATTTTTACGCCGGTCACACCAGCTTCGACGGCCTTGCGGAAGTATACCTTGCGCTCCTCCGGATCCTTGACCTCCTTGCTGTGCACCCATAACCAAACCTTTACATTTTGACTTCTGGCATAGGTACTAACCTCTGCCAAGGACTTCCAGGGATCCTTCCAATCAGCCCATCCTTCATCAACGAGATAGTACTCATAGCCGAGTTGATGAGTCCAATCCACCCACTGTTTCTGATCCTCCAGATGGGGAGCCCCAATCGCCATCCACTGCCAAGTCGAACGACCCGGTTGGATCCAGTCTGCCTTGGCCAACTCCGGGCCGGGAGATGGATTCAGGTTCTGAATCAATGTGGTGTTGACCAGATCGGTAAGGGTACGAGCCACAACAGTGACACGCCAGGGCTGAATAACGGGATCGTCTGTAGTCCATCCCTTGGGATCGGCATAGAGTTGTCCTTCAAACGAACCATCAGAGGAGTACTTCAATGCTAGATCACCGTAGTCCTTCAAAGCAGCTTCGCTGAGAGAAACGTATACATTACCAACATGCGCCGTGAGTGGCATACCGTACAACTCGGCGCCCAGTTCATTCAGAACGAGCGTTCTATAAGGGCTCTCATAGGCAGGATCCAGCTTATCTGCCCAGACCGTTGGGTTGCCCGTAAGCATCCACGATGACCGGTCTGCCTCGATTCTGCGTCCTTCCTTTGCCTGGAGCCGCATACGTACGCCCACGCCATCATTGGCTACGTGAACGTCAACCCAGTACGATTCGCCATGCGAAGTCACCGGGATACTGGCTTCGCGCGCCTGATTGACTGCAGCCGCATGTGCACCGAAGAAACGATAATTCTCGTTCACTTGAGTAAACTGTGGTTTACCCAGCGTTACTCCCTGCCCCAATTCAGCACCACTGCTGAGAATCCCCAACTTTGACGGCGCAAGCACCTGTTTGCCATCGACACTGATGCTGTAATAAAGATTTCCGTCGATTGCGGTCAATTCAGCCTGTAAATTGCCGTCAGGACTTTTTACAACGACTGGTTTCTCTACCGAGAATGCAACAGCCTGCCCAATCAGGCTGAGACCAAGGAGAGTGAAGGAAACAGCCCAATTTGCTACTCGTAAACGCATATCTACATCTCCGGATTGAAGGACAGAGCCTGACTGTTCCCAGCGCGCACAGAGGTTCAAAGAAAGTAATCGCGCAGGAAGACACTCCAGCCTATCGCAATGCCAATTTTGTTTCTCTACTCAGGTATAGTCCTGGTTCCCCTCATTGTAGAAGGAGCCAACCACTCCCGGTGCACCTGCATTCGGCTTTTCACCCCCACCGGTACAGAATAAGTGCCATCAGCGATGATTGTTTCACCAGACTCAGCCACTATACCTAAATCTCAATCCGATAGCTCGAATCGAACCTGTGGTGATACGCCAAAGTTCAAGATAAAGACGCAGAAGCCATTGAAGTTGAGTAAAGGAGTGCCTTCCCGCCTGGGGAGCTCAGGCAGACTCATCGGATTGAAATCGGGCGAATAGATCTACAGATAGCCCCTACGAGGCAGCAGGCTGGGTCCCGGAGGGTTAAGCAACCTCTTCTTTATGCCAGTAGAACAAATTGCCTGACCTGTTACACAAGCAGTAATATCCTGGTCAGAGCTATTGAATAGTTCGTCTCTCCACGGATCTAGCGCAGCTTACGATAGATTGAGGGCTGCAGGCGTGTCAATGGAATGCTGAGATCTACCAGAGACTCTGAGTGCCCCACGAAGAAATAGCCGCCCGGCTTCAAATAATGGCATAACCGGTTCACAACGGCTTCCTGCACTTTCTTATCAAAGTAGATGAGTACATTTCGCAGGAAAATCAGGTCAAAGCGATTCTTCACTCGGTACTCTTCTGAGATTAGATTGAGGCGGTGAAAACTAATTTTTTTTCTCAACTCAGGAATAATTCGCAACTGACGCTTTCCGTGTTCTTTGCTTTGAAGAAAGTATTTGATCCGAAGCTCTACTGGAACCGCCTCCGACTGCTCGGCGGAGTAGACGCCTTGGCGTGCCAGAGTCAATACTCTCGTCGACACATCGGTAGCCAAAATTGCAAAATCCCATTTGCTATGAAGCCTGGCATATTCACGCAATACCATGGCTAAGGTGTATGGTTCCTCTCCAGAGGAACAGGCTGCAGACCACACATTCACCTGACGTAATCCTGGGATTCCGGGGTTATCAAGCGACGGTAGAGCTTTTTCAACCAGATAGGTAAACTGCTCGGCTTCTCGAAAGAAATCGGTCTTATTCGTGGTAATAGCATTAATAAAATGATCCCTCTCTCCGTCGTGGCCATCGGAAAATAAGTATTCCCCATACTGCTCCACAGAGTGCAAACCCAGCTCGCGGACCCGGCGCACAAGACGGCTTTGGATCATGCTTACCTTGGAAACAGGCATCTTAATCCCTAATTCGTCGGTAATGTAGCGGGCAAACCGGGCAAAGCCTTCTGACGTAAGGTGAGATATATCTTGCTCTGAACTGATTTGTGCCTTCTCGTCCATGTTCATAAACAAAGAAAGAGAGAAGCGCGAGATATGTTCTCGCGCTCATCCTTTCATTTCACTATCCAGCCCATAACGTAAAAGCTCACGCTGTAATACTGTTTTCCTTTACCTCGGGAGCTACTTCTTGCACTGCAACTAATTCTTCATTCGAAAATACTTTGTTGAAATCCAAAATGAGGATGAAGTCTTCCCCTCGCTTTCCAATGCCCTGTATGAATTCGCTACGCCATCGCATAGCTATCTTTGGAGGGGGATTGATGTTGCTAGGATCCAATTCGATGACTTCATGGACACTATCCGCCATCCCGCCCAAAACCGCCGGTTCCCCATCTAGATCCAGTTCCATCACGATAATCCTCGTGTGAACTGTTTCTCCAATCTTGGGCAAACCAAAGCGCATGCGTAAGTCAACAACGGGTACCGATTGGCCTCGCACATTTACCACACCCTTCATATAGTCCGGGGCCGTTGGAACTCTGGTGATCTGGGAGACTTCAAGTACTTCACGAACCTGTGCAACATCGATCGCGAACAATTCATCCCCCAGCTTGAACGTCATATATTGACTAACTTCTGTAATCATGACATCCCCGCCTATACCTGATATGTAGCAAAATTATTGTCTTCGGCATCGCCGCTACCGGTATTCGTCCCAAGCTCTATGTCAACCCCGATCTGCTTATCCGCACGACGATGACCATTCGAAGCTATGTTTCTACCATTTGTCTGAACCGGCCGCTGGAGCTGCTTAGGGCGGTACGACGATGTAGAGGATCTCTTAATCTGTGAACTCCGGCTCCGGGAATTGTCCTCCAGGCGGAAGAATGACACGGCTGATTGAAGAGAATCGGCCTGCGAAGCCAATTCCTCAGATCCTGACGCCAGCTCTTCTGCTGCAGCCGAATTCTGCTGGATGACTTGGTCAAGCTGCTGGATTGCTTTGTTGACTTGCTCGGTTCCGGTACTCTGCTCAGTGCTTGCTGCCGCTATCTCGCGAACCAATTCTGCTGTCTTCTGGATATCCGGTACAAGTTCGGCAAGAAGCTTCCCGGCTCCTTCTGCAGTCTTTACTCCATCCGCGCTCAGGCAGCTAATTTCCGCTGCGGCAGTCTGGCTGCGTTCGGCCAGCTTACGTACTTCCGAAGCCACTACGGCAAAGCCTTTTCCGTGTTCTCCAGCCCGAGCCGCCTCCACTGCCGCATTTAGAGCCAGAAGGTCAGTCTTGCGAGCGATCTCCTCGATGATGCTAATCTTTTCTGCAACTTCTTTCATCGCGTGTACGGTCTTATTCACGGCCTCACCGCTCGATTTAGCATCCTCGGCGGCTTTGGAAGCAATTTTGTCGGTCTGCCTGGCGTTGTCTGCATTCTGTTGAATGCTGGATGCCATCTCTTCCATCGCGGACGTACTCTCTTCCGCTGAAGCTGCCTGCTCGGTAGAACCCTGTGACAGCTGTTCGGCCGTAGAACTCATTTCCTCGCTTCCACTCGCCACGTTTGCTGCCGCTGAAGCCACCTCAGTCACAGTGGAACGCAAGCTTTCTAACATCTGCACCAGGGCATGTCCCAGAACATCGCGATCGGAAAGGGTCTTGGCCTGAACCGTAAGGTCTCCTTCGGAGATCTTCGTTGCTACACTAGCCAATTCTTTAAAGCTACCCACCATGCGATTAAGAGCTTCCAGCATCTGACCAAGTTCATCCTTGGAACTCACATCGACTGTATGGCTCAGATCGCCCTGAGAAACATGCTCAACAAGTTCTACAGCCTCAGCTAATGGCTTTGTAATGCTGCGCACGACGAAAATCGAGATAACTACCGCAATAATGACGGCGGCCAATAAGCCAATCAGAATTCCGGATTGGGAGCTGCTTACCGCATCCTTTACTTGCTTCGAAGATGTATCGGCAGCATTTTTGTTGAGAGTCACAAGTGCCAAAGCGGCTTCGGCATATCTTTTGTGTGCCGGCTTGAGTTGCTTCTGAACAGCCTCTGCGGCTCGTTGATTACTCTCTGCTGTCCCAATTCTGCTTATCTTTAGTACTTCCTCAAACTGCTCCCAAAATGCACTCCGGGCAGATTTGAAGGTTTCGTAGAGAGCTCGCTCCCTGTCGCTTGATATCAATTTCTCATAGTCTGTTAGTAATCCCTGATTGGCCGCACGAAGACTCTGGATTTCAGACTCGATTCGAGCCATCTCTTGCTGGTCCGTTGAAGCTACATGTTGCATGACCAGACTCATCGCCTGCTGTACATTGCTTTCCACCCTGCAAACGACGTATACACTGGGAAGGCTATTGTCCGTTACATCATTCGAGGCCTTATTGATACCACTGACCTTATTATATGAAAAAAGGCCGACCACTATGGCGATAGCTACGATAGCTGCAAAGCCTGCTGCGATTCGCACTCCTACTTTCAAGTTATTCACCCTCTCACCATCTCTTTCTTCACGGCACAAATGACCTTCCACTAAGGCCATCTCCGTTTGCTTGATCAATCCCTTGTCGGAATCCAATTCACCGCAGTCTTTCCAAAGAGAAATACTTCTATGACCGCGTTCTCATCTGCAGCTGTTTGTAAATAAATCTTTCTGCCTAACAATAACTTACTGGCCCATACTGATCGAGCAACGGATACGTATCTATTTCTATTGCTCTTCTATATCTTTCAGGATGCCCGACTCCCTCTCGCCCCTGGTGGTGCCTAATACAGGTACCTGCTTCGAGAGGCTATGAACTACAAGCAGTCGAATAGAGGTCGTCTATCTGCGTACGCTCTCGGCAACCGACAGTAATCTTGCCTCCCGTTATATAAATAACGGATGTCGGGATGAGAAAGATCGATAGCGTCATCGCTTGACCTGTCGCAGGGGAAAAGATCAGAGTTATGTTCTCCACAATCCGGATTATGCAAATTGGATCAGCCAAATTCTTGCGGACGGCTCGTACGCGCCATGCGTACGGAAAACGACCAACCCCTGGCCTTATCATTTTGCTGATCTCTGCATCGGCACTTGGTGAGATTTACTTAGGAAGTCGAATTCCATTTTTTTTGCCGGATTGCAAATCGGAACACAAATAAGTTATGAGCAGCGGGCGTAACCTTATGTAAACAATACTCAAGGCTGCTGGAAGATGTCTCTTAGACAAAGGATTTGAGGCGAAAAGTATGCTCATATCCGTCACTCAGATTTTTTCAAATATAACCCGAAGGTTGTAGAACTTCATCCTGGGCAAATGGTGGGATTGTCTAGACGCTGCGCAGAAAACAAAGGAAGAATAGTGGCCATTGCAAATCTTAAGGAAACGCGAACCTATTTGCAGAGAATCCACATTTCCTGGTCTGTGATGAGAATAGCTGTTTGTGGGACAACTAATGGAAAGCACAGATGCTCAACGTCGAAAGTGGAAAGATATGCCCGCTGCAAGCCGGAGATCATTTTGGGTATTGTTACCGTTATGGGGCGCCGCACCTGGTGCTCCACCTGAGGGGAAAAATACAGTATTGAATCCGTGAACTCCTCCCACCAGTCCTTCTCCGAAGATCGATATCCCATGGCCGCCCAAGTAGGCGATTTCTTCACTTTGCCGGTACCAAAAGGTCCGTTGCGAAATGTTCAACTATAGAAGAAGCAATAATGCGTCAAGTTATGCAACTTTATTCTCTACAGATAAAGAGAAAGGGCAGATGCTGGTCCAAGAAAACTGCTGAGAACAATGTACAAATGAAATAACCAAGGATTAATCCGACCTTCAAGAATCGGCACCTTATGTTTCCGTTCCCACAGGCCTCTTCCAATTCCTTGTCTTGGTCTAGTGGCGTTTGAAGAATAGAATCGCCGTCTTCTTCAAAGATTCCTTGATGATCTTTGGCAATAGGGGTAAGGAGCACCCACCCCCCAGGGTACACGGCTTGCCTAGTATCGCTACCGGTTTGGGCTTCATAGCTCTCTATATGGGAAATATTGACAACCCGTCTCAAGAAGGATTAATGTGTCTCGTAAACGTTACACATGTATTTCAAACTAGACACGGATAACACAATTGCGCCATCTACGTGCTTTGTACAAAGAGATGGCGACGTTTGGACCACCCAGACCACACAACCTTCAAGTGGTCATTTGTACCGATTGTTCCGGCAATTTGTCATCAGGAGATCTGTATGAATTTAGCCTTTCCAATTCGTTTCTTTAGGACAATAGCACTAGCCCTCCCTTTCTTTCTCATGAACATCATGGCTCACTCAGCCTCGGCCCAACTGACGGTAGAAGGTTATAAAGGCAAAACCGTAGCCATCTCTATGCAGGATCTGAAGCAACTGCCACGGCAATCTGTGACAGTCACCGATCCGAAGACCAAGGCAACTCAGACCTATGAAGGCGTACTACTTTCATCCTTACTTGCAAAAGCGGATGCGCCAACAGGAAAGACTTTGCATGGAATTGAATTTCGCGACTACGTGGAAGTGAGCGCTTCTGACAATTACAGAGTCATCTTTTCCCTTGCTGAACTTGATCCCCCGACCCATGCCAACCGGGTGCTCCTGGCTGACACTGTCGATGGGAAAATGCTCGATTCTACGCAGGGTCCTTTCAAACTAATCTCCCCTGACGATATCCGTCCTGAGCGTTGGGTGAGGATGGTGACAAAGGTTAGCATTAAGCAGGTTCCTTAGGACTCACCCTTGAAGCAAAGATTTAGCCAAGAGCCCTAACCACTCGATAACCACACAGCTTAGGATCTTCGACTCCCTATCGAACTACTACTACGGGAGGCCCTGAATACAGGGCCTCCCGATCATGCCGCATCGGCTCTGTCATGACATTTTCCTAATCAGCAATCTGCATTGTTCTGTTTTCGAATTGGGAATTCAATTACCTTAGCTCGCGCTTGTCCAACGACTCTCTGCATATACTGGCGATCAACTCTTGGCGTCCCCCCAACCTGCGTTGCAACCCATGCAGCAAACAGATTTGCGGAGTCACTAATATCCTCAAGCGACTTTCCTCGGATATAGAGATGAGCAAGACATGCAGTAAATGCATCCCCCGCTCCCACCGTGTCCATAACCTTTACCGTATATCCGTTGTGCTGCACTATCTTGTCTTTTGAAACCAGAAGGCTCCCGTGTGCACCACGCGTTATACAAACGAGGTCCAGTTGGAATTCTTTCAGGAGTTGTATGGCCAGCTCTCCTTCATCTCCAGTCATTTCCAACAAAGCGGAGACCCGAAGCAACTCCTCGGCGTTAACCTTCAAGATGTCTGCGTAGCGTAGTGATCTTTGTAATATCACCTTGTCATAGAAAGATTGGCGTAGGTTCACATCACAGATTCGGACTACATTATCAGCGGCACTCTGAAGAAAACGATCAATAGTCGAAGCAGAAACAGGTGACCGTTGCGCCAATGAGCCAAAGCAGATCACATGGGCGCTGCCTGCAAGTCCTTCCCAATCCGATGTCCATTCAAGAAAGTCCCAGGAAACGGGATGCTTAATCGAAAATACCGGCTGACCCGCTGTGTCGATCGACACCTCTGCAGTTCCGGTCTCGTACCGGTCATCGTACTGGAGATAGGATGTGCTTAAACCGAGTTCGTATAGGACCTGGTGTGCCTCTCGCCCCAAATCATCAGTGCCGATACGGCTAGCCACAATCCCGGTATCGCCAAGGATGCTCGCCATATAAGCAAAATTGGTTGGTGCACCACCTAATACTTTTCCTGTGGGCAACAGGTCCCACAGGATCTCTCCCAACCCAACCATGAGCACTGGCTTCGTCATTGAAAGAGCCTTGATGGAAAATCAGCCGAGCACTTTTGCCAAGCTGTCCATACGTGTGCACCAGAGCCTTCGATCCACACGTGGTTAATTCCTGCTCGCTCCAGACCTCATGAGAGTTCGTCACCGGAGTGAATAGGAAATTATCGTTTGCAACTCTAGTCCACAAGAGACGATGTTGCTTGTTTACCTTCTCAGCATTTGCCAGAACACCATGATCGAGCGGGGTCCAAGGACACTCCACCAGTGAGAAGAATGGCCAATGACAGACTGAGGATCTTCATTGATGTCCCAGGCTAACGTTGATCTCTGCGAAGCAAGGAGAGATCGATTGCATCGGCCATAGCTTTGTATCCGACTGCACTAGGATGCAAGTGGTCTCCCGAATGATAACCTTCGCGAAATCGTGAGGGATGGTTTGAGTCTCGAACTGCAGCATCAAAATCAATCACTCCGTCAAATTCCCCGCTTGTCCTGATCCATTGATTCAATTCTTTACGAATTGATTCCCCTTCCTGATTGAAGTAATCTGCTCCTTCAAAAGGCGTCAATGTAGCACCAAAAACTCTGATTCCACGTTCATGAGCACGATCAATTATTTGTTTCAAACCAAGAGTGAGATCCTTCACGGTCACATTTTCAGCTGCAAACGGACTCTCTTTAGGTGGTAGACCTCCGTTGGTGGCGGGCGGTTTTATGTGAGGCCATCCAATATCGTTAATGCCCTCGAAGACAATCAAACCGGTTATTCCGGCTCGTGCAAGTACATCTTTATCAAAACGAGCGAGAGCATTGATTCCTGCGCCGTCGTACAAAATTCGGTTTCCACCAATACCTTCATTCACAACCGCTATACTTGCAGCACCAGGCTCACATGCTAGACGCTTTGCCAATAAATCTGGCCAGTCGCCGTATCCTCCCTGCCTTGCCCCCACCCCATCAGTAATCGAGTCCCCTAATGCCACAATTGCAGTGACTTCGTTGCCAGACCAGATTTCAACATCAGCCAACCAGTACCAAGACATACTCGCTGTTGGATTTGGAATTTCCACTCGAGAGGTGAAGTCTCCCGAACTTGAGATATATGTCTCATGCTGAGCCCAGAAATGAATGGAAGGTACAGGTGATTTTCCCGATAAAAAGAGACTCACTGCAATTTCGGCGAACGGAGACACCTTCAGCTCAACCGGATCACTTAATATGGGAGCACCTGGAGGAATCTTGACCGCTGGCTCTCCAGCAAAGGTGAGAGCACGATCCGATTGGGGAGATATCTTCACTCCACCTTCTACCAAGGCTAGGTGTGCGGAACCAATCACAACAGGAGCCGTTCCAAATGCATTCGAAAGACGTATGCGCAGGCGCTGGCCTCCGATGGTTGACCTGACAACCATCCGGATCGTCTGATTTTCAAAAGTCGGCACAGGAGGAAGGCCAGGAATAGGAAGTGGAGCATGTATAGCAGCACTCCATGCGCTCACCCAATGCCCATCGACACGTTTCTCCTCAGCTCTGCTATTCAGACATAGGACCACGGCAACAAAAATGACAGTAGCTGGTAATGTTCTCGCCCACTTCATTCTTTTCTCGCTCATATCCATTCGCACCGCTTATGCTGAAATCCAGATGGTATCGCCTTTTACTTTCTGCCCAGGTGGCGATCAAAGAACTTGACCATCACGTTGAGTGCATCCTTGGATTCGGGGACATCCACGTTATAGAAAAAGCCGTGGAATAGTCCATCCCACACATGCAGTTCTACATCGACACCTTGCTTGACTAACTGTGTATCGGTGAACAGCGTCCCGCTCAAAGCAAAATCGCGGGTTCCTGTGATTAGCAATGTCGGGGGAAACTTGGCTAGAATCTCTGGAGAATTAATGGGAGAAACGAGAGGATCTTTCGGGTCAACGCTGCCGAAATAGCCGAGTTGAGAGTGACTTGGTGGATTGGGAGCAGGCATACGTCCCTCCCCTAAGGGAAACGCGATATAGGAGGCATCTCCGCCGAAACTTCCTGCCGAGGCACAGTAGATACCAGCCGCTCCAGGGGTAGGTAGGCCATGTGTCTGGAACCAGGCCAAAGACATTGCTGTCAGCATTCCGCCTGCGGAGCACCCATAAATGCCAATATTCTTGGGCTCATAAGTTTTCAATAACTCGCGATAGACACTCGCTACATCCTCGCTGGCCGCCGGAAATTTATACTCCGGGCCTTCACGGTAATCCACGCTGATAACCTTGATCTGCATCATTGCCGAAACTGGCATCGATTCAAGCTCAGCACATCCAGGCCAGCAACCGGAAAAACCTCCACCGTGAAGATTGATCAACACCCGCTTTTTATTATTTTCTGTAATACCTGCTTTAGGCGAATAAACGTATGTATGCACGCCACCAATCTGCTCGTCTTTGCGATCTAAAGAAAAGAGCTCTCGATCGCGCTCGATAAATGACTTCATGAAACGGGGAACACCCTGATCCTGTTTCGTAATCTCCGGATCCTGCATTTGCTGGATATGTTTGGTTACATAAGCTTTCGCCTCAGGACTGAGAAAGGAAGACATCGGAACCGGCCAAGCAGGAACTTCAACCGTACCATCCGGATGAATGGCGACTTTCTGCGGCACTGGTTGTGTGCGATCTTGTGCCGTAGTGAAGGAAACAGCCGTAATAGAAATGCAGCCTGCAACAATAAGTGTGAACACAGACCGTCTGACGAACATCATCATCTCCTACCTTTTCTGCCACTGATGTTTGGGAATAAAAGGGGTGAGGCATCGAATCCAACGGCACCTCACCTCCAGATCTCAAAACTAAAACGCCAATCTGAGAGAGAATTCAATGTTGCGCGGAGGGGCCGCAGTTGCCGTGACTATTCCCGTGACACCAGGTGAGCCGATGAGGGGGTTCGGACCGCTGAATTGTGTGCGATTGAACATGTTGTATGCTTGGGCGGTAAATAGCAGCCTGACACCTTCCGTAATGGAAGTATCTTTTGAGAGAGCTAAGTCCCAATTGTTTGTACCATCGATACGAATCTCGGAATCAACTCTAGATGCATTGCCGAATTCAGTTGGCGAAGTTGTTGTTGCGAAACAGGCCGTATTGAACCAGCCATTAAGCGCGCGTTGATACCGCGAACCACTCACCGCCTTGCGGCATCCTGAGACAACATTCGGACGAATGTAAACTCCAGGAGCAAAGATGAATCCGTTCCCTGCACCGAACTGCTGCATGATAGGACTCTCAAATTGGATCAAGCCAAGCGGCGGTCCGCTTTTGATAGTCGTTAAGCCACGGAACTCCCACCCTCCGATAACTCTGGAAGCAACCGGACCCGCGTTTGGGAAGAATCTCCGATTCTTCCCAAACGGTAAAGGCAACGTATATCCGAAAGTAATGTTTTGAGGAATATCGTACGAGCTTAGGGAGCGCTCCGTCTTGGTCACGCTATTGTTATCTTGAATCTGCCCGCCAAAGATAGAGGTGGGATCAAGAAAGCTTGTGATGTTGTCCGTGTTGGATATCAGCTTTGACCACGTATAGGCTGCAACGACTTGACCTCCTCCCCAGATTCGCTTGTTCGCAGAAATCTGTAGAGAGTTATAGCTGGAGAAGCCACGATGAGGATCTACAGCCAGTACACGATCGTACTGGGGGAAAGGTTTTAACAAATAGCCCTGTGCAACCGTTGGCTTGGAGAGAGGGGAGGCGGGATTGTTTATCGCGCCATAGAACGGATTGGGAACAAGCTTTTGCAGGGCGGCAGAGCCGAGCGCCCAATATTGATCCGGTAATTGATTGATATTGATGTTTGAAGCAGTCGCAAATCCCTGCAGCAATAAATGAGTCCCCTTCGATCCTGCATACGCGAAGGTAATGGTTCCATCTCTTCCCAGTTGTTGCTCGACAGCAAGGTTCCACTGCTGTTGATAAGCAGCTTTGTCTCCTGGTACACGCGATACCACCGTGGAACCGTAGTACGACGCGAAATTTGCGTTGCGGCCTGGTGCTTGCGATATTCCCTGCGGAAATGGATTTGAGGTAGTTGCCGTAATTTGATCCGGCTGCCCTGTGGTGACCTGGAAACTATTGTTGATCGCAGTCGTAATCGTATTAATTGGCGAAAAGTTCGGACCATCCTGTGACAAGGAGATCGGTAAATACGAAAGACCGTACCCCGCTCTCACGACTGTTCCCGGATAGAGACGATACGCAACGCCTACTCGCGGTGCGAATAACTTCCAGTGCAGATTGTCTTCACGTTGAGAATGCCAAGCAGAACTATTTACGAGAGCCAGCGACCCCATGGCATTTTGGGTACTTCCTGTAACTGGATTCGTAAAACTCGTAATGCTACCGACTGGAGCTGCTGATCCCGGCAAGAAGACAGTGTTCCTATTAGCAGCTTCAGAGTACACGCTGGGCTGGTCCCAACGAAGCCCCAGAGTCGCTGTTAATTGCCTGGTGACCTGATAGGTATCTTCTACAAAGAATCCGTAGTTGGTGAAATATGCCCGAGATCCAGTGATATTACCGATATTAGAACGTTGAGGAATGCCAAGCAGGTTTGAAGCTAACGCAATTCCCGTCGATCCTGAAGCGTTTGAACTTGCTGTAGGCTCAGCGTTATAAGTCAACGTAATACCGCTGGTATTTGGATCGGAGATCCATTGCACACGGCGGATATTCGCTCCAAACTTGATTTGATGCTTGCCGATGGTCTTGATCAGGTTTCCAGACAATGCGTACACATTCTGATGCCAGTACAATTGTGAGCCAATACCGTTAGAAGCAGTTAGGTTCGTTGCGGGGAATCCTGTCGTGCCAGTGAATGAAGAAGATGGGATAGAACCAGCTCCGTGTTGAGGGCCTCCTACGATCTGGCCCTGTAAAGCGCCGTAATTCCCTTCGTACCTCGAGAGGTTTATGCCTGTGCTAACGGGCGCTTCATTTTGGAAGATTCTCAGATACGAAGCACGTATATCGAGCAATGTCGTTGGACTCATCGTATAGGTATTACCTAATACAGCCTCCTGATTGTAGAGTCCTGTAGCTCCCTGCCCCTGTGTGCGAGTTCCCCAGGCGTCGTAGGGATTACTAACCACTTTCCAATACGTGTACCGGGCAAACAAGAGATCGTTACTGCCAAAGTTCTGGTCAACGCGGGCGTTGTATTGGTTTTGAGTAGCTCCGGTTCTGAAATTGGTGATGAAATTATTGACTAGCCCAGGCTGATTGGGAGCAGGAAAGGTATCAGTCAAGATGAGCTTTGCACTTTGATCGATCCTGTTTGGACAAATAACATTTAGCTTCCCATTGCAGGAAAATTGCGGACTACCTGCTTGGCTGTGATCATAAATGGGCGGCAAACCAGGATCAGAAAAATCTCCTGACAATTGGGCAGAGGTTGGAACTGTTGTCGTCGAGAGCACAGCAGAATGAGTTCGCGTCCACTCATAACCGAAGAAGAAGAATGTCTTGTTATGCTTGACGGGTCCGCCAACCGTTCCTCCAAATTGATTTTGGATTAAAGGTGCCCGCTTAAGCCCGGCATGGTTGGAAAAGAAGTCATTGGCGTTCAGAACTCTATTGCGCAAATAGTCGTAGGCGCTACCATGAAAGGTGTTGGTACCGGACTTGGTCGTGATGTTGACAACACCACCCGCATAGTTTCCATACTCCGCGCTAACGTTGTTCGTGACAACTCGAAATTCCTGCACGATATCTTGAGAAGGAATCAATCCGTTAGCATTGTTTGCCGGACCGTTTGACGAAACACCATCAACGAAAAATGCGCTTTGATTGCCAAACGCGCCTCCAATGAAGTAGTTCCCAAAAGCGATGGAGTTTGTTCGTGCACCGCCAGCCTGATTTCCTGAGGCCGTGCCATAAGTTGATCCACCGGCGGTTACGCCTGGTACCAGAGTGAGAAGGTTATTTACATTCCGTCCACTTACTGGCATCTTCTGAACTGTCTCTTCAGCTACAACGGAGCCGAGCGATGAACTATCCGTTTGTAGCGTTATCGCCGAGGCATTCACTTCGACAGTCTCCAATGAGCTTCCTAGCTGGAGTGTGGCATCCACACGTGTCGTAACGTCGACTTCCACCTGAACATTTTGAGCAGTAAACCTCTTAAATCCGCGCTGCCCGACTTCAATTCGATATTGACCGGAATTTACATTTGCAAATGAGTATGTACCGGAAGGTCCAGTTTGCATCGTGCGAATTTCATTTGTACCGAGATTGGTTAGGGTGACCGTTGCTCCTGAAATCGTAGCTCCACTTGGATCAGATACAAACCCCACGACTGATCCAAAGCGGACTTGTCCAATCAACGGCAGAGTAAATAGCATAGCCAAGACCATCGTCAACGCTAGCTTCACTCGGGAATCAGCGACCAACCAGGATCTCTTTCTCCAGCTCTTATCACTCCTAGGCTCCATGTCGTGATTACAGTTGTTCGAAGGTCTCTTCTTTCTTTCACACATACGAATATCTGCTGCCATATCAGAACCTCCCAATGCCTCTGCAATTCGTGCAGGCTTGATTTTCATTTCACGGAACGCCGGTATGGACTGGATTGTGCGAAGGTTCTCCGAATTCCGTGTTTAGCGTAATTCTGGGGTCCTAAAGAGTTTCACGAAGGGAACTTGTAGGCGTTTAATATAAAAGCTGTCAAGGGAATATGTAGATGTTTTGTATAAAGTTGTCTATACCGTTTTTCTGTTTTCGAGTACAAACGAGGCACTATGAGAAGGGCTGTAGGGTACCTTTAGCGAGGAGATAGAAGGATTACAAGGACTTAGTCTCGCGTTATCTGATCCGGTTGTGCACCGCAAGATTGCCGGATAATCAGCCGACATCCAAGCAGTACATCCCGAGGAGGTAATTCGGGATTAGCGATCCGATCCAGCATAACAGCCAGTGCCATTCGGCCAATTTCCCGACAGGGCTGGTGCTGAGTCGTAAGAGGAACAGGCAACAAACGTGCATACTTCACATCGTCAAATCCAACAATCCTAACGTCTTCAGGGATTTTTTCTCCAATCGAAAGCAAGGTATGCATTAGGTTTCCAGCTGTATGATCATTCGCGCAAAGAAACGCGTCCGGACGATGCTTTTTCAATACAGCTTTTACGAATTTTGGATCCGAAGCATCTCCCAGGTTTACGAGATCCAAGTGCGAAGATTTGGATAAGGACAGGAGGGCTTCACGGTAGCCTGAAATACGGGCATCTACTGTCGGCGCAGAGTTCGGTCGCGCAAAGAACGCGATCCTTTTAGCACCAGCTTGAATCAGATGCTCCGTCGCGAGATATGCCGCACGTCGATTATCTATTCCGACCAAATCGTAGTTGCTTCGATGCGGGTACCGTTCGATGCACCTGTCCAGCAAAACAACTGGAATATGTGCCTTACTGAGTGCAGCCACAATCCTGCGGTTTGCCTCATCTCTGCCGGGGGTAAATTCGACGGGGGAGAAGAAGACACCCGTTACTTTCCTTTCGATGTAATGGCGGCACAACTGTTCCGCAACTTCTTCTTTCTCGTTCTCCTTGGAAGCTGTATTTCCCCACAAAAGAGAATGATGTGCAGCTTGAGGTGCTTCCATCATTCCTTTACAGATCACTTCGAAAATCTCGGTCTGACCAAGTTCAGGAATGAGCAATCCAAACACATGACTTCCTGCGACCGTATTCTGTGACACAAAGGTTCCAGAACCCACCCGCCGACTCACAATGCCGAGCGACTGCAGCTCGTGCATCGCCCTAAAAACCGTCATTCTGGATGCCCCATATCTTCGGACAAGTTCAGCTTCACTTGGGAGTCGCTGGCCGGGCTTATATTTACCTGCTGAGATGTCTTCCTGAATTTTCTCGAGTATTTCTCTATATTTATGGTTTGCCATGGCCGCTTTCTCCCGCCTTGTTCTCTATTAGCAGACACAGATGAATCTGCATCCTGCTATAGACAAATCGACATATTATCCTATACAGCTATTAGACGAATAGTCTGATTTAGGAACACCCGATTTCGCGACTACTGCGGGCAACCAGAAGCGCTCACAACTGAAGCCTTCATAATTTCCAGTGAAGTTGCACACTACGGCAGAGCAGATCGGGTGATTATTTGTGTGCGACGGCTTTCCTCGGAGGGGACTAATCAGGAAGAGCAACCGATACAAGTCGAAAAGTAACTGACCATTCGGTTCACAATGTTGAGTCTTCGACAGTGTAGGGATCGAGACGATTAGCAGAGCCTTTTGCTCCCATCGCACATCTACCTTCTCGGACAATTTTGGGTCTATAACCCTCTCTGATCAAAATCCTCCCTTGCTCAAGCGCCTGGTTGCGTATGGAATCAAACCCGGGGTTCGAGTTCAACTTTGCAGAAGACAAACCACACACGCAGAACACATATTAAAAATAGAAAATTCCAAAAAGGAACCTCACCTTTCCGGAGATCTGGCTTGAGCTACCAAGGTTCATCAAATCCAGAGTGAAGCCAATAGGAAAGCAGATAAAGCATAGCGCTGCTAAAGCAAGCAGGCAGATAGTTTCGAAATGGGATTATGTGTGGGGGCAACCAGATCCGTCGAAAAAGGGGCAAAAGCGCCGATAATTTGGGTTTATCGGAGGGCGGGTCTCACCATACGGGTCCGACTACTGGCTCAACACATTGCGATTCTGGGGATGTTACCAACGTGGAATTGTCGGACTGAGATAGAAAGTTAATCATTTTTCTCTAGGAACAAATAGCAAAAGGCAGTCACAAAAAACAACAGATGCTAAATGGGTTTCCATGTGAAATTTGGGAAAAAGCGCATCCATAGGATTGCTTTCCCTATATCACCTGCCCACTGCATCCGTTAAAGTTGTCTGCCTGCCGTTGCAGAGGTATGTCTGTCGCCCAGAATTCTTGTTGTTGACGATAAGAAATCCACTAGAGATCTTCTTCAGGGATTGCTTCGCACCGAAATAGACTGCGAAGTTCATACTGCGAGTGATCGAGCCGAAGCACGAGCATTGCTTGAGTGCCACGCATACTCGTTGGCTGCCGTTGATCTCTCCTTTACTCCGGGAAGACTCGAAGGTCTTGATATTATCGAAGACCTCGCTTCGGCTCTGTTCCGTCCATATTTACTGGCTTATAGCGAGGACGAACAAAACAGAGCGCTTGCGCTTTCCAAGGGTGCAGATGTATTTCTTGAGAAAATTTGTCTGCAAACAGAGATCGCTTCTATAGTTCAGAATTTCATTGACGATCCAGCGTCCAGAATTCCTCGACTCCCTAACTCTAGCGGAAGACTACTTCTAGATGAACTTCTAGGGCCAAACGGTACGCGTGTTTATGTGCAGCCGATCTACGGCATAGAAAATACTCCCGCGCTGCTAAAGGCAGTCGAATTTCTCTCCAGGGGACCAGCCAACTCCCCCTTCGAGCGCGCTGATGTACTGTTTGCTTATGCTCGTGCAATACATATGGAAAATGTTTTGGACCGGCATTGTATCCAACGCGCTCTTGCGGTGGCCACGCTTCTTCCTCCGGATATCCGATTTTCCGTAAATGTGCATCCCTCCACACTCTGCAGCCCTCCCGATTTTGCAGCCTGGTTCTCGGAAGCAGCTAAAGCAGCCGAAATAGATGTCAGCCGGGCAACAATTGAAATCGTCGAACACGCTACAAGCTGGAATCGAAGTACTTTATTGCAGACATTGAAGGACCTGCGAAGCCTGGGAGTCAAAATAGCTCTCGATGACATTGGCACCGGGCTTTCCAACTATCAAATGATCTTAGACACTCGTCCTGATCGTTTGAAATTAGATCGATATTTCGTGAAAGGGTGTAGCACCGATCGCTTTCGTAAAGCTATTGTCGCTTCAGTGGCAAGACTGGCTGCAGATATCGGTTCAACAGTAATAGCAGAGGGCGTCGACACATTGGGGGACTTGCAGGAGTTGAAGAACCAAGATATCAATCTTGTCCAAAGCTTCATGTTCTGTCCACCGGTATCGGTGAACGAAGCTCTTGCTAGCGTCCTCGCCAATTCAGCTAAGGCATGCCATTGCTCGCTAGAGCAAAGAGAGAACAAAAATCAGTGCGCACTAAAAGGCCTGGGACTTTGCTTGCCTGATTACCCGAAACAGAACCTTCTTCGCGGAAACATCAGCAATAAGGAGCTGGAAATAGCTGGTCTTGAGATCTGCAAACTATAGTGCTCCCGGGCAAGGACCGTATTTTTGCTGCAAAGCTAAATAAAATAGCTTGAGTGCGTCTCCTCACACTCTCCCTTCCAAAAGCTAGGGACAAACGAGTTTGTCATTCAAACTGGTTCAGGTCGGTATCCGGCATAGGTTGGCCAAATCCGCGACACATGGCAGCTATCTGCCCCTTATGATGGAATGCGTGAGTAAGAATATGATGGAGGACAAGCGCAGGAGTACGAAAAGCTTTGTCTCCATCGGAGAAATGAAGCTCGGTATTGCTATTGAGCTGTTGATTTGTCAAGCCAGACAAATATGTCTGAGTTCGCCAGATGACCTTACTCTGTAGAAATCTGGCATCCGCGACCGTAGGATATTCGACAGGATTGCGATCAATATACTGAAGACCCTGAAGCGTGTGAATCCAAAAATCTTCACAGCTGAAAATATGAATCACCTGTTTTTGCAGTGTAGAGAATCCAAAACCAGGAAACTCCTTTACATAGTCGCTTGGGCGAATTGTGGAGGTGATCGAGTAGAAGATTTAGGCTGGAGTGAGTCCAGCTATGGAATTTCTGAACACCTTCGAGTGTGAACACGAAATTTCTCCTTACAACTGCCTGTAAATCTGATAATAAGATTCCGTGCATTTGCGAGTCATTTTCTGATTTGCTCCATGGAGTCAAAACATGAAATCGACACGAAAGGTCAGGAAGAATCAATCCCCGTTCGAGTCTCGTATTCTGCTGTATGGAACCGTCCTTGAATACGACAGAGAGGCGCAGACGCTGCTGTTTCGTGCCGCACAGGAACAACCACATAGTTTGTTCCGAGGAGCAGCTGGTCTTGAGTTCCGCTTCCCGATTTCCAATGTCACCCCTTTTTCCCACGAAGGAAAACCGGCCGCAATGGTTCCGGTGCGATCAGTACGCAAACAACTGAATGAGATCAGGCGGATCTTCCGTTTGAAAGGGGGCAGAGATTTAGGTGTAACAGGAAGAGGGGAAAGAGATTGTTGTTCTCCGAGCGGGAAGAGGTTCTGACTACATAGCGGGAAGATGGACGTGGAGAGCATCCAGAATTTGCTTCTGGCGTATATCCGGCAAAGGCAGTTTGGTAAGGGTTGATTTCTCGTCGACCGGATAATGCAAAAGACATAGACGTTCTAAGGAAGCCAGGGCATCGGGCAAGGTAATAGCATTAGGGTCCGTATCGGTGGTGCCGAAAGCAGCTCTTAATCGTTGTTCGATGGTGCGGCTAAGTTTCAAGGCCAACATACAACAGAAGACATGTCCACGCGTACGATCTTCTTTGCGCACGAAGATGGGGCGGATATCCAATAACCCAGTTTTTATTGCACGAAAATCTCTTTCTACTTTCTGCAGTGCCATGTAGCTGTCATGCACCTGCTGGGTGTCGAGTTGTGACATGGGGACATCGGTAGCCAACACGTAACAGCCCGCTAAGAGCAAAGCCTGCTGTATGGCTTCCTCTTTATGCTGTAGTCGCAGGAGATTTCCCTCTTGGATTAACTCAACAATTCCGCCTACCTTATGTCTTTGTGCCCAGTCTTGTAGCTTGCGCAATCCTGTTTCTGGTTTGCAGCGAGGATGCTGTTCCACCTGTACGTTACGTTGTTGGACCAACCGTTCCAGCTTGGACAACTTATCTTCTAGACGGTATTTCTCTCGTCGCTCAGTGTCTTCGTTTTTGCGCAGGATATAACGAGTCCCGTTATCCTGAACCTCACAAATCTGAGAACTAAACAGATCCAACTGCAGGAGTCCCTGGCCCAGGAAACGACGAATCTGGGGATCGGTAAGAGCTGTAATGTAGTGCAGACCCCGCTGCTGAAGCTCTTGTTGGCCTTTGCTCTTGACCATTCCACGGTCGCCCACGAAGATCAATTCTTGAACCTGAAACTGTTGCTGAAGGAGACGGATCTGCTCCGGTACGGTGCTGGGATCGGCGGTATTGCCGGCAAATACACGCACCGCCAACGGCTCTCCCTCCAGATCGGTCAGCAGCCCAATGACAATCTGCATCTTGCCGCGTTTGCCATCGCGGTTATAACCGAAGGCTGCTAATTGGTTTTGCTCGCCTTCCAGGTAGCTGCTGGTGACATCGTAGAGAAACAGTTGCGGAGGTTCACTGTGCTGACGTCGATAGTGCCGATACAGCGCTTGCTCGATCTTTTCTTGCCGCAGGCATAGATCATCCAAGGCTTCGTATAAATCATCTTCACAGAACGACTGCAGACCCAACACTTCACTCACCGCCTGATCCTGGCTCCAGCGCACCGCCGAGAGTCGAGAACCTTGATGGGCAATCCGCGCCAGCACCAAAAACAAACCCAACTTGCCCAGTTCGCGATTTCCTAGAGCCGAACTAATCCCTATCTGATCGGCCAGTTGTTTAAGGACGGACAGGAGTCCGAAGGACGGCCCCAAGGTTGGCAAGCCGGTGATGGCTGCCTGATCGAAATCACCACGCAAAGCACCGCGAAGAGCGGCAATGCGTTCGTTTGACCAATGAGAGATGTTGGCGATGGTACGGTTCTTGATCTTGCCATCCTGGCGGTAAGACTCTCGCAGTAAGATGGCCGGTGGCGAGTTGCGGTTAGGAACAACAGCAACGTACATGCGTAACAGAATAGCATAATAATGAACACTATAAAATATTATGTAAACCATTTACATGACTACATTTAGCCACGCGAAAACCAATACCTCCATATCTCTCAATTATTTATCGATTTTTTGGCCCGGAAGATCCGTCAGGAAAACACACGAACAGAAGGCTATGCCGGATACAGCCTAAAGGGCAGAAACCACTCAACACAAGCAAGGTATTCGAGTGGTTTCCAAAACCGCTCTTGGCCCTGAAGCACATCGAGAGCTTGCTAGAGTCCCAACTTCCCTGCCGCCCGCAACTTCATCTGCTTGCTGGCGCGGATGTAGCGCCGGAGTGTGTTCATTGATCTATGCCTGCTTTGCTGCATAATCTCGATTTCCGAGGCTCCATTTAAGGAGGCTTGCGTACAAAACCCGGCACGCAAAGAATGGCTGCTAAACTCCTTCAGCTTTTCACCTTTGAGACCGGCTGCCTTGAGAACGCGGCGCAGGATCCAGGTAATGGATTCAGGATTCAGAGCTTTTTTCGCTACGCGCCCTCCCTTGAGGACCTTACGGAATACCGGCCCATCTTTAATAGGAGCAATCTTCATCCAGTTATCGAGAGCTCGTACCGGACAGGTTGCCGGCCTCTGTCCAAAAGGGATCTCGACTTCCTCTCCCCTGCCCTCTTGGTCCCGCTTTGATCTCGGAATAGCAATGATCAACCCCGTAGATACCCATTCGATATCTGGAACTGTAATCGCTGCAAGTTCCGAAGAGCGAAAGCCCCCTGCGAAACCAATCAGGAGTAAGGCCTTGTCGCGAGCAGCCTTTATCGGATCTTGCAAGTTGTCGAGCATCTTCAAAAGGTCTTTCAGCAGAACCGGCCTGGCGCCCCGTTGGGCGATACCTTTCGTTCTCCGGATTCCTGCCATCACGTCGGCAACCAGCGGATTTTCACGCAACCTCGCTGGAGAGCGAAGACAGGCCTGCTGATGAGCACGATTAATCGTTGACAAACGACGTGCCAAGGTTGCCGGAGAATGAGTTTGAGCCAGATCGGCGAGATAGATGGCAACCGTCTGTTCGGAAGCTGGAAGGCTCTCGAGCGAGTGTCTCCGGCACCAAGTCGCAAAATCCTTCCAATCGGACCCATACGCTTCTTTCGTGTTATCCGAACGGGAGTGATCTACGAAGGTTTGAGCCAGCGCGATCTTGGCGGCCAACTCCGCGCTAGGTGCTGCAGGAAGAGTTAATCCCACTTCCCTGCTGTCCCGCATCTCTGTCGCAAATGGAGAAGTGGAGAAATCTGTAGTTTCGTCCATCTCAGCAGGCAAGCTCCAGTCGCCAAGGCTGGGAGGCATTGGCGGATGCGAAAGAGAAAAGATGCCGGGCTACGTGGGGCCGGTGAACTCTAAGTTGATAACCAACGTAGAGGGCAATCAAGAGATATGCTTCAGAAAAACAGAAGAGAGCGTGGTACACATACGGCTGGCATTCCTCTGTTACATGCAATCCCCGCTCTTCAGATTGGAAGTTAGGAATGTTGTTCATCGCCTAACCTCTTCCGGAAGCACGGCTATGTAACCGAGAGCGGTATACCAATCTGCAGAAATGAATTGAGCGGGCTCTATGTTTGGAAAAAGCTCCATTTGAGCAGCGGCTAGAATCTCTTCGCCGCCGAACTGCTGCCAGGGCAGCTCCGGGCATTCGGCCAGAATCTCGGCAATCGAAGGCGATTCCTTATCGTTCGCCACGATGTATTCGAGCACGATAAACGGCGCCGACTCGTGATAAACAGACCTCACCCGCCACTGGCCGGGACCGAGATAACCGCGATAGTCGTCAATTGCAATTGAAAGGCGGCGGAAAGCTTCGTCACGGGTAAAGACTAATTGGCGAGCGCTCATATATGGTCCTCAGTTCTGAAGATCTCGAACCACGTACCCAGATTTCAGGTATTTTGCACGATATTCCCGAAAATTCGCAGAAGGTTCTATTCGTTCCCCGACAAAGTTAATACTGCACACTCGTTGCCCGCCTTAGTTCGAAGAGCATGTCCACTTCTCCGCCTGCTTAGGCTTGCTCTTTTGGGGGTCACCCTTTCCCGCATGGGTAGCACGTCCTCTCTTCCGGTCCGGTGATCCATATTTTTCTCTGGAGCACCTGCAAGAAACCGTGCAAGTAGGCGAACAAAAGGAGTCTAGCACGATTACATCGGATAATGTTCGATTATCCGATGTAATTATCTAGGTTCATCAGAACAAATAAACGGCAACTGTGCCATTTATTCCCCTACCCTAAAAGCGAAGATTTCGAGGTAAAGATCGAATGCCGAAACCAATCAAGTGGGCAAATCAGGCACATGCCATCCGCGAGCGCGTTGCCAACTCCACGATTGAAACCTGGTCCCGCCAAGATATCGAGTGGGCGTTTGACGTCAAGCGCGTCGCGGCCCAGGAACTCATGCTTTCCATTGGCGGAACGCACACTATCGGTTCCAAGCGCTTCGTCGGCCGGAGCGAGATTATGGATTTTCTCGATGCAGTAATTAAGGGCCAAAGTGTTCGAGAGGTACTCGATCGTCGCAAAGTTGAAGTGGGTCCGCAACCACGTCGCAAGCGGCTACGCTTCCCGATCCCACACGACGCCGAGTCTTATACGCTGCTTCAGCTGCCGGAGGAAATAGAGCTATCTCCTCTCCAGATCGTCATCCGAGGTAAGGACACAGAAGAATTGTTGACCAACCTTTACCTCTTGGGACAAGCATTCCTGAATGATGCGGTGTCAATGCAACGTGCAGTAGAGCCGCTGCAGCGCGCCGCTGGGATTGAAACTGTCGCGACGGATGATTGGATAGAAAGGCAGCTTCATCCCTATATGGAAAGACCCGAAAGCTGACGAAATCCGTTAACCCACCTAGCCTTGCTCGAAGCAATCCTACTGAAGCTCCACAATTTAAGTATTCCTCAACCCTTATTTCGCTAAAGATCTAGATTCCGCCTAGGTCTTACCTCTTATTCCCAAAGAAAACATTGATTGTATAACGCCATCAGATGTGTTTACACCATCTGATGGCGTTATACAACTACAAGGCGACTGGGCGCGATAAACATAGCCAATGTCTTTAATTTTCAAGGAGATGGAGAAGGAGATGCCGGCCAGACAGGGGATGATATCTTCAAGCTGCCGATATCAGGCGATGATTGACTAGGCGTTTCCCGCGTCGAAACGAACTCGGTCGCCGGATAAAGAATATCTCTCGCCTTAGCAAATCGATGGCGATTTGACGGCCTCAGCCTAGCCATAGAGCTCAGAACCATGCTTGGGAAATAATCGGGCTGGAAATCGCGATCGAATTTATTTTGGATTTCGCGTCATGATCGTCTAGGGGGCAATACGATTCTTGCTCACGCGGAATATAGCGCGCATTCGACTGACATGCAGGGTTGAGATTTGGAGTTCCCTCCCTCCAAGTTCAGGGGATTTGTGGCTAAAGTGCAGACCAAGACATGAGCATACGCAGTTTCGACCAACAACGAGGGTCCATTCCAACCCCATCATTGCTTGCCTAGAGAATAGAAAATTGGCCTTCTCTAGGATTTTCGGGTTGATACCACCCAAGAAACACTCTGTAAATGGGATAGTTCCCTTCGAGGGTTAACAAATTGTATAGATAACACCATCAGATGGTGTTATCTTCCTACGGTTAAATAAGCGTCGCCATCCAACTCACTGCTTTGAGCCACCTACGACTATAGAAATGGGCATGAATAGAAAGCGCCCACCGCTCGGTAAGCCTCTTGAGACCTGTCGCTACCAATGTTCATTCGGGGATGTGATGGTGAAGAATTCGGTTTGAAGTGGCTACAAGGAGGAAAAGGATGTGTTGGATCGTCATAACGCCATCTGATGCTGTTATAACGAATTATTCTGTTGAACCTTAACAAACAGCACTACAGAATGGGCGTATTCGATCTCCTCTGCAATTGGGCATACCTAACGCGTTAGCTGGGTCACTAACATCGGCGCAAAACGTCCTTGGCCCTGAAATACGAGTGTCGAAGCATCATGTCGGATACGATCGGAAAGAATAAGACCATCAGATGCCTGATTCCTTAGTGAGATTTGCTGAACCTGTCCGTTGTAGCTCGGCAAGATTCCAATACTCTCTGGAGCTTTGCCTAGAACGTGACCTCATTGACACCTAACCCCCCGATGCAAATGCTTCCAGTCTTCTCTCGCATTCTTGGCGGCGGTCAAAGTAGTAAAGAAAAGTAATAACGCCATCAGATGGGGTTAATGATCTCGCATTGAACATCTGCGCCTCTCCTGGCACAAGCATCCGAACAGGTCTATATAACAGCATCAGATGGTGCTATATGCTCAGCGCTTGCCTCGACCATTCGGCTGGAGATGTCTCAACTTTGACGTGTTACCTTAACACCACCAGATGGCGTTATTCAGTCGATTACGAGCTTATAGCCAAAGGCTGATTGTTTGATTATCAACTTGAGAAATGGATCAAACTAACAGCATCAGATGGCGTTACATATTCAACTCTCACCCCAACGGTTCAGTTGGAGATCCCTCAACTTGATATACCAACTTAACACCATCAGATGGTGTTATCCGATTCGATCACGGGCCTACATTCAAAGGTTAATTGCTTGATTATCAACTTGAAAGACAAACAAATAACAGCATCAGATGGCGTTAATAGAGCATTCTGATCTCGGGATCTAAACTTCGAGCTTTGCACACAAGACCCATTTCTTACTGGCGTGCCAACCACAGTGTCTGATGGCGTCGCACCATCAGATGGCGTTACGAATGTTTCCAACTGATAACAGCATCAGATGGTTTATTACCATCTAATGCTGTTATTTATGGTAGCTCTCTTTATATCTTACAGACAATAAAAGAGTTATATTTGCAAACTACACTAACGCCATCAGATGATTATATTAAATATCACCATCAGATGCTGTAATACCACCAGATGGTGATATTTAGACAACAACACATATAAACGCCATCAGGTGGTTTTTCACCATCAGATGGCGATATTCTTTAGAGATAGGATCCTCAAGGTCAAGAATCCAGCAGACACGTAGAACTCAATATGAATAATCAGTTTCAGCAAAAGCTATAACACCATCAGATGGCTCACCCCCACCGGTGGCGTAAAGCCATCGGTGTCGATACTGAAACGGTGGACATCAGTTGTCCAAGAAAATCACTTTTGGTGGAAAAGGTCGATCGATATCGCCATCTGATGTGCTTTCACCATCTGATGGCGTTTGCAGAAGCTAAAAGAACCACAACATCTAACACCATCAGATGGCCATGAACCACCGGTGGCGCATAGCCATCTGAGTCAATCCTGAAACGAGGTGATCAATTGTCCAGGAACATTACTACAGACGGGAAGAGGTTGATAGATAACGCCATCAGATGGCGTTTAATGGAATGAAGAGATTCACAATATCTAACCCCATCAGATGGGGTTAGATCCTCAGTCGCTCACTGAGATACATTCGCTGTAATCCTTGAACCGACTGTTCCAGTACCAGTCAGCCGATGCCCCTTTGTCCCGCTTATATATGGAGCTAACCATAAACGGGTCGAAGTACCGAGAATCGGCCGAGACCACCATGATGATCCCCGAATGGCTTGGGTAGCCTGCTGTTTACCTCGGATGTACAGTCTGCGACCAAAAACTCGATTTTGTCCCTAGTTTGATTGCAGAAGGCCAGTTTTTTTGTTTTTATTGACTCTGATAATCGTCAACCGTGTGCTTAGGACAGTTGCTCTGATTACCGGATCTGAGGAATGGAATAGGGGAATGGCAAAGAAAGCAGACATTCGTCCGCATATCCTTTCAAGCTCTCAAATGGCTGCGCGGCTCGACGTCAGCAAGAAAACTCTTGATCGAATGATTAAAGACGGACGGCTACCTCAGCCTAATCGTGGCGAGAACGGCTACCGTTACTGGACCATGGAAGAAGCCCGTGAGATCGAAAACGCGCTGAAGGGGGAACGTGAATAAAATCAAATTTGTAACCCTAAATCAACGTGGAGGCGTCGGGAAGACCACTACTGCCTTATGCCTCGCCAGGTATTTGGCCGACTCCGGCAGGCGTACCTTACTAATCGATAGTGACCCTCAGGGCTCCATCGACACAATCCTCCGGCTAAAACCTGCCCACCATCTGGCAGACTTCTTGATCAATAAATACGCTCTGGAAGATTGTGTCATATCGCCGTCGAAAAACCTCGATGTCCTCTGTGGCAGCCGAGAAACGGCCAGTGCTGAGACCAAGATGATGGGTGAGTTTGCTCGCGAACGTCTTTTTGAAAATCTGTTCGGTCTTTATGACGAGAAGTACGACGCGGTTGTCGTCGATGTAGCACCGTCAGTCAGTCTGATGCAAACCTGCGCTGCGGTGTACACCCAAAATGTTCTCATTCCGGTCGATGCTGATCTCGTCAGTCTCTCCGGCGCCGGTGCCTGCCTTCAGTTCATCGACACCCTCAGCAAGGCTATTCGTACACCGATTCAGCCGATCGGGCTCCTGCCGACAAAGGTTGACCGACGGCTAGGAATGACTCGTATTATCCGGGATTTTCTGGGAGGACTCTCGCAAAGATTCTCAGTTCCTATTCTCCAGGAAATTCGTACCGATACAGCGGTCAGCAAGGCTACTCGCGAGAAGCAGTTTTTAGCTGATTTCGATCCCAAGTGCAAAGCATTTGAGGATTACTGCAAAGCAGGGGAACAGCTGTTAGATATCTTCGAAGGGAAGCTAAGGACGGATGTCCAAGCGGTCGAACCGGTCGTCTAAATCAGACCTGGATACTACATCGGAACTCGATGAGCTGTTGTCTGCTCCCTCGGTTCGTCCAAATCTGGACTTCCTTGGGCTCGGCGAAGACAGTGCTCCACAGGTTCCGTTAGATGTAGTGTCGAATATCGGGTTCACCCCCGGACCGAGCATCGGTGTCTCTTTCGATAATTTCGATATTCCGCAGCCTGCTCCGGTTGTCGCAGAACAACCTAAAGCAGAGCAACCAATAGTTGTAGACCCGATTCCTGTCTCGAATCATAAAAGTGTGCCTTCAACTCCGCGGCCCAAGAAGCGGATTGAGGAAAAACCTGTTTTCAGTGAAACCCTTGTTTCCGAACCATTACCGGAGCAGATTGTCGAGGCTGTCAACGACGAAGAGGTTCCTGAGCCAGCCGTTGTGCAAGAAGCAGAAGCTGCAATTGAGGAAAGGACCACCGAATCCGATGCCCCCATTGAAAGCACTCGACCGGTAGAGCTTCCAGTCCCTGCTGTCCCTACTTCCCCTCATGCGGAAGAGGAGACTAAACCGTCCTCGCCTGAGGTCGTACCCGACTTCCAGTTGGAAAGTCAGAGTGCACAGAGCCGTCGGAAAATCATCCACAAGTGCGTTCGAGCGCAGGATGGCCACTCTCATGTTGAGCAAGAAGTATACGCGACGCTATGGAGATACGGGCGCGAAGTCTCTACCGACCCGGACCAACGCCTGAGCACAATCGGACATAGCGTGATTGCTCGTGAAGCCCGAATCCACGAGCGTAGCGTCACATTCATTATTAATCGTTTGATTCAAAAGCTCTCCATCGAAATTGCACAAAACGAGGTGAGTGACAAACGAATTGCTCGTACTTACCGCATCTTCTCTTATACGGAATTGCTTAAACGCCGGAAAGCGGCAGGCCTCGAATGGGTGATCCGTGGACGCGGCGTAGAATTTGTCGACCCAGATTCCGGAACACCGCTCTTTGCTGTCCCTAAGCGTCCGAGAGCAAATAAAGCCATAACAGCACCTGATGGCATATTGCCATCTGATGGTGTTATGCCATCAGATCCTATGCATATAACACCATCCGGAACCGATGGCGTTACGCCATGGGCTTCTAATGGTGTAACAGCATCAGTATCCCCCGGTGTTACACCATCTCTTATAGGAATATCTAGGAAATATTCTAGGAATGAATACAAGGCAAGTACCGAGCAGGCAACGTCGTCGATCTTTCCTGGGTTTGACGAAGTCCGCCAGACCCTTGCCCAATTCGCCTATGCCGATGAGACAGCTGTAACCCAACTCGTGTCCGAATGTCTTCAACTCGTACCGGATCTGACCGCTGAAGAGATTTGCGAGTTTGTTGAACAGAAGGGAGCTATTGTTCGCGCTTCTACTTCGATCCAGAATCCGATAGGCTTCCTCTTGGCCACCGTTCCGAAGTGTTTTGCAGGCAATGCTTTTCTCAAATTCCGCGAACGGAGGAAGCGGGAGGTTAATGAGAGCCTCAAAATCGTCGAATCACAAATGGCGCAGCTTGAACTCTCTGCAAGCCATGCTGTTTCGCTTATCGCCGAGGATGATAGTCCAGAGGTTCTTAAGCAGAGGATTATTCGAGATTTCAAAGCCGATCCCTATCGACCGCTAGCTACGTATCTCAGCGCGGCTGAACGTACAGAAGCCGATCGATGCTGGAAAGATGTTTTGGTGGAAATTGAGCATATGGTTGATCGGCATACGTTTGCGACTTGGTTCAAACCCCTTAAGGGTTTCAAGTATTATCGTGGAACGCTTAAGGTCGTCGTTCCGCTATCGGAGTTCATGCACCTCCAACAGAAGTACAAAGATCAGATCGAGGAAGCTGTAAATCAGGTTGCTGAAAAGTCCCCGGAATGGCGGGCACTCTGCGAGGTCAGACTTTTCGACGGAACAGATTTTCGAATTTAGGAGATATGCGGGACAGGAAGACATAACGCTTTGGGAGAATAAGTAAGCTGTAAGGAATTGGTTCAGAGATCGGTTACGAATTAACTAGTATAGTCTGTCATAAATAGACGCATCTGGAAATCAAAGTAAATCGATCATTCTGAGTGGATTCCATTGACCGCGTTGGTAACAGTGTGATTGCCGATTACGCGAACTTTTCGGAAGGTGCCTAGTAGATGCAAAGTGATAAATGTAACAGCGCATGTTTTGTAAGTGCTATTGCCTCAGCCAATGCAAACTGGCTGCAGGCTCGGGCAATAGCGTGTCAGGATGTCCTGGTGAGTACATACCGTTTCTGATTGGTCGGAAATAGTCGTTGAGCACGTTCGGTCAGATTGCGTATGATCCATTCTGATCTCGTTGATATCACGAATGCAGTGCAGCCTAACTACGCCCCGCTACTTTCGGTAAATCCTAAAGATGAGCACCAAGGTGGCTTTGATCCAGGACTACGGCTCTCAGGCCAATAACTTCATTGTTCGCGGCGGTAGATTGTATGCAGGTGTGGACGGCAACAGCCGTTACGTTGAGAATCCGAAATATAGATTCTTTCAGCCGCGAATTGGTTTCGCTTATTGCCTCGCAAAGAATACGGTAATTCGAGGCGGTATCGGTCGCTTTGTACAGTCGAGCTTAAACACGGCCGACCAGGGAGGCTTCAAGCAGGAAACTCAGCTTCTTGCAACGAACGACAACTATAGGACAGCTAATATGTCGTTTCCTAACCTATTCCCGAATGGCAAACTGGCGCCTAGCGGTGCAAGCCGGGGGATTTATACAAATCCTGGCACATACGGAACATTCAGCAGCATGGATATTTCGCGTCCGCATATGAATGAAGCCAGTGTACATTTGCAGCGTCAGGTCGGGGAGTATCTGATCGGACTGGGTGGTACGCTGAATCGTACACGCAATGTGGGCGTCAACTACAACATCAGCCTTCCGAGTAAAGAGGCATGGGAGGCGGCATACGAACCTACCTTTGATGCCAATGGAACACCGATCATCAACACCTACCATGGCGACGTTAAGGTAGCTAACCACTTCAAAGGTGCATCGCCGTATCTGAACAACAACAGTCTGGGTAGTAATAACCAGATTAGTGCCTACCAGTTGATTCGTCCGAATCCTCTCTATGGCGATTGGTACGAGACTATCCCGATCGGCAAAGCTGGAGGCGTTAACCAAGCCTTACTACCAGGATACGACTTTCTTTATGTGCCAACGTGGTTATTAGGTTCTTGTCGGTAAGGGATGTATTTACAGAATGGAAGCAACGGCCACGAGAATTCATTGCTGACAGTTGCATGTCTTGGCATCTTTGATGCTCCTCAACAGCGCACGTTATTTGACAATTCATTATTCTTCGGAGAAGTAACAATGAGTTCACGTCTCTTACTGAATGCAGGTCTGTTGTTACTGATACTAGCTGGGTCCCTGCCAGCCTATTCTTCCGAGCCTGTTGTCATCACGGTGTATGCCAGTCAGAGCTCTGGCGCGTACAAGCCTGTATGGAATTACTTCGGAGCGGACGAGCCCAACTATGTCTACACCCTGAATGGTGAAAAGCTGCTTAGGGAACTTGCTGCAATGAGTCCGGTACCAGTTTACTTCCGGACGCACAATCTGCTAACTACGGGTAATGGCCAAGCTTCATTGAAGTGGGGATCTACAAATGTATACACGGAACGTCCCGATGGCACTCCCATATACGACTGGACTATCACCGACAAGATCTTCGATGCATTCAAGCGAAGCGGTGTGCGTCCGCTGGTAGAGGTCGGTTTCATGCCGGAAGCGCTCTCCACGCACCCGCAGCCCTATCGTCATACTTTTCCCAAAGAAGGTGCCGAGGGAGTCTTCACTGGCTGGAGCTATCCTCCGCGTGACTACGACAAATGGAGCGCGCTGATTTCTGCCTGGGTGCAGCACCTCAGCGAGCGCTACGGAAAGGACGTGAACGGCTGGTTATGGGAGGTATGGAACGAACCGGACATTCCGTACTGGCATGGGACTGCGGGGGAGTACAACCATCTTTACGACGTTACTACGGCTGCAATTCGTCGCGTGCTGCCCTCGGCTAAAGTTGGAGGTCCGGAAAGTACCGGTCCCAGCACGGGCAACAGTGCTGCCTTTCTCAGACAGTTTCTCGAACATTGCGCGCACGGCAAAAATACCGCAACGGGCAGAACCGGTGCTCCGCTTGACTTCATCAGCTTTCATCCTAAGGGAAACCCAAAGATCGTTGATGGTCACGTTAGGATGAGCCTTGCCACGCAATTGCAGAAGGTCGATCTTGGCATGGAAATTGTGGCCTCTTTCCCGAAGTGGAAGAACACCCCCATCATTTTGGGCGAAAGCGATCCTGAAGGATGCGCTGCCTGCAAGGGGAGTCAGAACTCCTATCGCGAAGGACCTCTCTACAGTGTAAGCGTAACAGAAGCTACCGTTCGCACCTACGAACTCGCCCGCAAACACAACGTGAACCTTGAGGGCATTGTCACATGGGCTTTTGAGTTCGAAGACGAGGCTTACTTCGCGGGCTTCCGCGAGCTTGCGACTAATGGCGTAGATAAGGCCGTCCTGAATGCCTTTCGCATATTGGGGATGTTGGGAGGGAATTGGCTGCAGGTAGAAAGTACTGGAGCTCAACCTCTGGAAGGCATCCTCAAGGGAAGTGTTCTCGGCCCGCCTGATATCAACGCCGTGGCTACGCGAAAGCCGCGTGAATTGAACATCCTCGTATGGAACTACCACGACGACGATGTGAACGCGCCTGCTGCACAGGTGGAAATAAGAATTCAAGATTTGCCCGCGAAGGTCGCCCGTATGGAGCGCTTCCTGATTGATGAAGGCCACAGTAATGCCTATGCCGTGTGGATGAAGATGGGCTCACCACAGCACCCAACTGCAGTGCAGCAGCAAGAACTGGAGAAGAGCGGCATGTTGGAATCGGTTGAACCGTCTATGTTGGACCGCTCAAGCGGAGTAGTGAAGTTCAGCCTGGCCCGGCAGGGCATTACGCTAGTCCACCTGACATGGTGATTAAACGCTGTAGAAACTTTGCGGTGTTCAACTGAGCCGCCTCGAACTTGATCCAACTCGTTGGAAGCCCTACACATAGCTGAGCAATGGTGATCTTTTTTTTGCTTTCAGCTTCGCATACCATCGGCAGGGAAAATAAAGAAGGACCAAGCAAACTAGGTAGACGAGATATAGGAGGGGAAGGCTCCACATGTAGCCGACTGGCAATGGACCCGGGTCTACTGGATGGTTTGTGAAGAGCCATGGGTGAACATGTCCGTCACGTACGAGTGAAACCCCGCACGCCGCAAGATGGATCAACGGAATGTGCAGCAAGTAATAGAACATCGGAACTCGTCCGAACGTCTCAATCATCCTGGCAAACCGCCCGGTCCACCCCTCAGCAAAAGCCCATGCGACGAACATCGGCCCGATCGTCATGCACAGATACTCGAGCGATGCCGGGTACTTCGTCGTGTTCAGGAAGCTGAACAGGCTGTGCCTGTCCCACGGCCGGGGATCTCCGTAGATTCCGATCCAACGCAGAGCAACAAAGAGCGTGGTGAGCGCCACGCCCAACCGGAGATAGATGCGCCGCCGCGTTTCGAGCGGTTTCAGGATGATTGGTCCGAAGGCGTACCCTGCAAGCATCAACCCAACCCAGGGAATGAGCACATACAGGATAAGCAAAGGTGGTCCCGAGCTTCCAATCTGGACAGAGCCTCCGAAATAGACGATTAGAAGCAACCAGTTCGGCCCGTCGTCTCCAAACAAGTGTGCGATCGCCGGCCGGAAAAGGTTTGTGAGATTGTGCAGCATGATGAGCGCAATGCCGATTGTTGCAATTGCTGGCCGGGAAAGATATACAGCCCCGGCAAGAGCGATCATGCTCCAGCCAAGCATCCAGATCACGCCAGCAAGGAGGTAGTGCTGAAAATCGAAGTTGAAGGTCCATGCAATGCGCAGGAACGTAAGCTCAAGAAAGATCAGCCATGCTCCTCTGCCGAGTAGAAATCTCGACAGCGACCAGCGATCGGCACGCTTCCGGCCGTAAAGGTAGGCTGAGGTTCCGGCGAGAAACACGAATGTCGGCGCCACGAAGTTTGTAATCCAGCGGGTGAAGAAAACACCAAAAGTTGGTCCGCCAGCCGGTATGCCCGAGTAGACCCTCACGTGATCAATGGCCATCAGAGCCATCGCGATTCCACGCACGATATCCAGTGACGTCAATCTGGCGGATATGTCCGGCGATTCAAAGGCATGGGCCGACTGCACGGTGACCTCGGAAATAGACATGTGTCCTCCCCTATGTGGGTTGGAGGGTAGCAGCCGTTAGTCAACGTCTGCAAGTTTTTGCCACGAGTGGTGAATGATTGGAGGACGATCTCTCGATATGCCCGATTTGCATTCACCGGCTAGCGGGTTGGTGCGTGATAGTCCCGCCACACATATTCGAGGGCTTCGGGAAGGGTCTGGAGTTTGGTGGCGTGGTCGACATGGCCGGCGTTTCGAGCGAAGACAAACTGATAGTGGTAATGCTTTGCGGCGAGAGAGCGGGCAAGGTTCTCGTTGCCAAGGACCCAATCATGCATGTTGTCGCGCATGACGTTGGGGTTGAGGAGATCAGAATCGCCGACCTCCATCCAGATGCGGATGGGCTTGATGGGCGAGTTGGGGATGAGGTGCTCGGGAAACTCCCAAGCGCCGTGCGGAGTTTCGGAGTTGGAGGGCCACTGCTGGTTGATCCACGTGCCGGAATAGGCGAGGACGCGGTGGTAGAGATCATTGTGATACCAAGCCATGATGAGAGCGCAGGCGCCGCCGGAGCTACCGCCCGTGGCGGCGCGGGCGTCGGGATCGTGGGTGAGCTTGACGTGGGCGTGGGCTTCGACGAGGGGCAGCACCTCCTGCTCGACGAACTCGGCGTATCGCCTGGACATGGTGTCGTACTCGAGCCCACGCTCGCTGCCCTGTGCGTCGCCGCCGCCGTTGCCGATGGAGATGCCGATCATTACGGGCAACTTGTGCGCGGCAATGAGAGAGTCGAGTGCTGTAAAGAGGGCACGGTCAATGCCGTCGGCGCCGACGATGAAGGGTGCGATAGATTGGGGGGCGTAGGCACTGGGAACGTAGACGCCAATTCTGCGATTCCAGGGCGCGGGATGACTGCTGGTGACGATGAGCTTGGCAGGATCCTGTGGATCTGGTGTCCCGAGGGGGCCAGGGTCGCGCGCCACGCCAGGATAGAACTTGCTGTCGGCGGAGCTCATGGTGAACTCGACAACTGTTCCATGGGGAGTTGCTGGGACGGCCGCCATTTCGGGTGCAGCGGAGTGCGTAGGACCGAGAATGAAATTACCGTCGGCGTTTGGGGAAGGCAGTGCGCCGTCGAGCAGTTCTTTGGCTTGGACGTAGCCGGGGCTGTGGGGATCGCGGGTGGGCGGTGGCAGATATTTGGGCTTAGGCGCTTGCGTCGCGGCTGGTGTTGCCACGGTTTGTGCTGAGACCGGCACGGCTAGCGCGGGGAGAAGCAGCAGGCTGAGGGCGCGAGAAAACATAGACACATTGTGCAACCTGGACCTCGGGCAGGCTAGGGAGTTTTCCCGCCCTAGACATAAATAACCGTTTAGGATAAGGCGTCCCGTGACTGATTCTGGTCTGCCGCTAACAGGCACGAGTCCAGAACTCTGGCGTCTGGAAACGCGAGTTGGAAATTTGGCACCGGTTGGCACATTTGCCTTGCCGCGATGTGCTCCTAATAAATGCTTCCCATAGTCATTCGAGTGGAGTATTCTGCTCTCCGGTAGTCGTTCTAGGGGAGATGACATCTGTGGCAACGCGGAGACCGCCCGACGCGGGAGAGATTCTGCAGGGAACGCTCGACATGCTCATTTTGCGCACGCTGGTGCTGGGACCGGCGCACGGCTACACGATAGCGCAGGCGATTGAGCGCACCTCAGAAGACGTGCTCGAGGTGGAGCAGGGCTCGCTCTATCCGGCGCTTCATCGGCTTGAAGATCGCGAGCTGGTTTCTTCCGAATGGGGCGTGAGCGAGAACAATCGGAAAGCGAAGTTCTATCGGCTCACGGCAAAAGGCAAGAAGGAGTTGAATGCGGCGGCTGGACGCTGGCGAAAGATGACACGCGCCATCGGCCTGATTCTCGGCGAGTCCTTTAAATAGCGACTGGAGCGATGAAGATGAACATGCGGCGATTTGTCGATAAGGCCAAGAAAGACCGCGAGTTGGCAGAAGAGATTGCGTCTCATCTGGCCCACGAACAGGATGCCAACATTGCGCGTGGGTTCGATCCGCAGGAAGCCCGGCGGCGGGCGCGTGTTCGCTTTGGCAATCCGCGCGTTTTACGCGAACTTGTGTGGCGTTATCGGTCTGTTGCGTGGCTCGACGACCTTTGGCGCGATATTCAGTTCGGATTGCGGTCACTGGCCAAATCGCCGAAGGTTGCGATCATCGCCATTCTGTTAATTGCCGTGGCAATTGGCGTGAATACCGCAGTTTTCTCGGTGGTTGACACAGTTCTGCTGCGGCCGCTTACCTACCCGAATCCAGAACAACTGGTCGAGTTACGGAATGTGAGTCCCCATGGCTCGTTTGCCGGCGCAAACATCCCCAAGTTCAACGTGTGGCATCAGCAGAGCAGCGTCTTTCAGCAGGTGGCCGCTTATGACTGGGGTGGAGCGGGCCTCAACGTCACCGGCGACGACCATCCGCAACAAGTGCAGGGGATGCACGTCTCCGCGGATTACTTTGCCATGTTTGGAGCCCCGCTTGTTGCCGGACGCAGTTTCACCGCAGAAGAAGATAGTCCGCATGGACCGCGCGCTACGGTGCTGAGTTATGGACTATGGGTGAGCCGTTATGGAGCGAATCCGAATGTGATTGGATCGACGATGCAACTCGATGGGGAGGCATACCAGATTGTCGGTGTTGTTGGGCGGAATTTTGTGACTGACACGCCGGCTGACCTGTGGGTTCCATACCAGTTCGACATGAACTCACAGGATATGGCGCACTTCTTCACGGTGGCGGCGCGCTTGAGGCCCGGGGTCAGCATTCAACAGGCAACAGCTCAGCTGCGTCTCGCCGCAGACCAGTACCGCCGCCTGTATGGTCGGGATGCGCTTGAGGCCGACTCCTCCTTCGGCGCTGTCTCTCTGCAAGAGTCGATGATTGGCGATATGCGCTCACCGCTTCTGGTTCTTCTTGGAGCTGTGGGGTTCGTACTCCTGATTGCCTGTGCCAATGTGGCGAATCTGCTTGTGGCGCGCGCCTCGGCGCGCAAACGCGAATTTGCTACGCGCGCGGCGTTGGGAGCGGGGCGCGTACAGCTTATGCGCCAGTTGCTGATCGAGAGCCTGATGCTATCGCTGTCTGGCGGAACGCTTGGGCTCGTTCTCGGCTTTGTGGGCGTTCGTTTTCTGTTGAGGATCAATCCAGGTAATATTCCGCGCATCGGTGAAGATGGCACAGGCGTTACGCTTGACCTGAATATTCTGCTGTTTACTCTGGGGATCTCCCTACTGACGGGGATTCTGTTCGGGCTGATTCCAGCCCTCAGCGCGGCACGCCCGAACCTTGTGTCCTCCTTGAATGAGAGTAGTAGCCGTTCCGGGATGAGCGTACGCAGCGGCAAGCTTCGCTCGATTCTGGTGGTGGGTGAAATGGCCCTCACCGTGGTGCTGGTGGTCGGAGCCGGGTTGCTTATCCGAACATTCCTCAAGCTGCAAGCCGTCGACCCGGGATTTGCGATGCGCAACGTCATCAGCATGTCGATGTCAGTCAATGGAAGTCGCTTCCAAAAGACTTCCCCGGTGGCGCAGGTGGTTCGCGAAGGCACGGATCGCCTGCTGACCATTCCCGGTATAGCGGCTGTGGGTGTCTCGAATTGTTTGCCGATGGCGGGCGGCTTTGGTATGGGGTTCGAGGTGGTCGGCAGGCCGAAGGGCAATCACAGCGGCGCCGGCTTCTACTCCACTTCCTGGGGGTACTTCAATGCGCTGAAGATCCCGGTCTTGCGCGGGCGGGTTTTCACGAAGCAGGATGACGCGGCCACGCCTGGAGTGGTTGTGATCAATCAGGCATTGGCCCGCCGCTACTGGTCAAACGGCGATCCACTCAAAGACAAGATCGTTATCGGCGCGGGCGCGGGGCCCGCGTTTGCCGAGGGGCCGCGCCAGGTTATCGGCGTAGTGGGCGACACGCACGATGGCGGTCCCAACCGCGAGCCGTTTCCGATGATGTATATCCCTCTGGCACAGATGCCGGACCTTGAAACCGCTCTCAACTCGCGGGTCGCTCCGATGTGGTGGATTGTTCGCACCGAGGTCGATCCGCGGACGCTTGTGAATTCCATGACCACGGCACTTCGCGAGGCAAGCGGCGGGCTGCCCGTTGCCCACATCCGCACGATGGAGGAGATTGAGGCGCGGAACATCGCACGCCAGCGATTCAACATGTTGTTGCTCACGGTGTTTGGCACGGCAGCAGTGTTGATGGCGGCTATCGGTATCTACGGAGTTCTGTCGTACTCCGTCCAGCAAAAGACGCAGGAGCTGGGCGTGCGCATGGCGTTGGGAGCGCAGGCCTCGAATCTCCGCAACATGGTAATCCGGCAGGGAATGGTGCTCACGCTGATCGGAGTTCTTTTCGGCAGCGGCGGCGCTCTCTGGTTGACGCACTTCTTGAAGAGTTTTCTCTTTGGCGTGAAGGCGCTTGACCCGATCACGTTCCTCGCGACACCGCTATTGCTGATCGGAATCTCCCTGATCTCGGTATGGCTGCCAGCCGTCCGAGCCACGCGCGTCGATCCCATGACAGCTCTTCGGATTGAATAGATTGTCTTTGTCAGTAGCCTCCGAAATCGTCAAGAGGCTCCAACTTCTGATTACAGTCCCAATCGCATTTCCATGACTGCAACGGTTGGAAACGCGACTTGGCGATTACGTATAAATCCAGAATCGTTACGGAAGAGAAAGGCGTTATGTAGACTCAAGCATTCGGTTTCTGAAGATGTCTACTTTCCTGTAATGATGTAGATTCCGTGCCTGACTGTACGGAGTATTGCAGCCACTGCCGAGTCGCATTGAGCCGTTGATTCGTGGATTCGTTCTAGCAGCGTTGAATAGCCCCTGATGGCATCTCCTAATGTCAACAACTGGACTCGACAGGATGACGATTCGCAAACCGTTTTGGCGGACAGCCGACCGCACGGGTAAACGCAGTACTGAAGGCGCTTGAGGAGTGAAACCCCACGGACAGAGCAATTTCTCTGACAGTCTTGGTTCCGCGGGTAAGCTGGTCTCTCGCCAAAGCAATTCTCCAATTCGCCAGGTACTCAATAGGACCGACTCCCATCACGGCCCGGAATCGTGTAGCGAAGGTTGATCGTGAGACAGCGCAGAGACGTGCAAGGTCTGCGACCGTCCATGCGCGGGCGACTTCGTGATGCATCGCGGAGAGCGATTTTGCGATGACTGGATCTGCGAGGCCAGAGAGTAGCCCCTTTGTCCCCGGTTCCAATCTCGGCACCACGTTACGCAGCAGTTCCAACAGGGTAAGCTCCATCAAGCGGCCCACAACGAGATCGCTGCCAGGTCCAGGATTCTGACCTTCGGCGTCATTCATCTTGAGCAACCAACCTAAACGCCAAGAGTCCTGCTGGTTAGCCGAGACATGAATGAGAGACGGTAGGAGGTTCCATAGAAGAGCTTCGTTTGCTGTATCGAAGACGAAACGACCGCATCGGAGCCTGGTGCAAGACCCCGCTGTTTCTCCAAGCACAAGTTCGGTGCTCCCAGTCGCGGCGACAATTGCCTCACTCTCCACAGGCTCAAGCTCCGGATCGGATGTCAAAGTAAATGGCGATGAGGTCCGAATCAGAGCGAAGTCTCCGGTCAGCAGGAGAACCGAATCGGTATGTGGGCGCGTTATTTGGCATTCCCCGGCTTCGACCCAACAAAACAGAAGGTCATCACGCTTTCGGAATGAAACGCCCCATCTTCCGGTACCTTCAATGCGTCCCCACAGTGTCACCTTCGGTCTTAGTAAGCCGATCAAATCGGCGAACGGGTCCATGCAGAATTGGACTCTGGATAAACAAATTCGGTGCAGGAGTTATCGACCGCATAGGCCAGCTTCCCTATTCTGAGACAGAGGGGACAAGTTCGGGGTACATACCGTCCGGCGCAAATCCACGGACCAGTCCTCAATTCAACAGCAGCAGAGGAACAAGAAAATGCCATCGAAAGCGATCGATCTCTATAAGCGGTATATCGAGGCGTGGTCGGCGATTTCAGACCAAGAGCGTCGCAACATTTTGGACTCGGTCCTAGAGACAGACATCCTCTACCGTATCCCGAGGATGGAAGGAACAGGCCATCAGATTGTCATCGACGATATGAACGAGTTTCAGGCAAAGTTTCCCGGAGGGAAGTTTGTTCTTCACAGCGTGTCCGAACACCACGACGTAGCGCTGATGGAGTGGCAACTGATTCTGCCAGACGGGACGCCAGCCGTGCTAGGTCATGATGACATCCGCGTAACAAGCGGAGGCAAGATAGGACAGGTCATCACATTTGCACCGTCCACGCGGGAGCAATAGGTCTCAGAAGTTGTCTACCGAACAAACAATAATCCAGGCCAACGGCCTCCGTTGAGAAGCCATTGGCTACGTACGACCCTGCCTCTAGCATTTGAAGGACTCTGCCCGAGGGATTCCTGACCCCTTGCACCACGTACCAAATGACGTTCTCAGGAATTCCCTTGTCCCAGGACCTCCCATGTCGGCTAACGGCGTGGAAGATTCAGCCCACGGTCATCTTCGCTACCATCATGCACAATAGAAGCGTCACGGGAGTTTGGCCTCGAAAAGCGCACAGGCGATTTCTCGCCAGTGAGGGTGGTTTCTAGCGGTAAATGCGTTGTTGTTACCGATCCGCTCCGTCAGAAAATCGGATTCTACTCTCTGCATCGAGAACGAAAACACCGCTACTTATCCTTCGCCTGATTCATCTTAGTCCTCTAGAAGGGAGACCCGATGCCATCAACGATTCGTGAGGCAGAGACGAGCGAACTCCTCATAACCTATCTTGAAGACGGCCCCAGCGATGGTTGGCCAACAATCCTCACGCATGGTTTTCCGTATGACGTGCATGCGTTCGATGACGTGGTTCCACTTCTCGTCGATCACGGGGCTCGTGTGGTCCGTCCGTTCGTCCGCGGCTATGGTCCCACATCCTTTCGTTCTCCCTCTGCAATGCGTTCCGGGCAGCAGGCTGCTTTAGGACGGGATCTGATCGAATTGGTCAACGCTCTTGGTTTCCAAGGAGCGATTGTTGCCGGATTCGACTGGGGTGGACTCGCATCGTGTGTGGCGGCCGCATTATGGCCCGACCAGATCGGAGGGTTGGTGTCCTATGCTGGTTACGACATCATCGACCTCGAACGGCAACGCCGGGCATACGCTCCTTCCTTGGAAAGATCGTTCTGGTATCAACACCTTTTTCAGACAGAACGTGGCCGGGACGCCCTCACTCAGTCCCGTAGAGAAATCGCCCGTATGCTTTGGCGCGAATGGTCACCAAACTGGACCTTCGATGAGGCTACGTTGTCGAAAACGACCGAGTCATTCGATAACCCTGATTTTGTAGATGTCGTGATCCATTGCTACCGATTCCACTTCGGCTTAGCAGAGGGCGATCCTCAACTTCAGCCGCTGGAGGCGGCGCTCGCACGCCGGCCCAAGATCACCGTTCCTTCGATAACGCTGGATGGCACAGAAGATCCTTTGAAGCCGGGCGGCACGGCGCAGTACGCGGACATGTTTTGCGGCAAACATGAACATCGCGTCCATAAGGCGGGCCACAATATCCCGAACGAACTTCCTTCAGCATTCGCGGATGCGATAGTCACCATTCGAAGATGGGTACGTGAAGGAGTAGCGCGCTGACCAGATGCCCTGGGCTATCATCTGCCAGGTTTAATCGAAGCGAAAGGCCTTAGGGTTGGTCATGTCACTCAAGCTGAGAATAAATATTTCATCCAGCTTGTGGTCTCCCAATATCCAGAAGCTTCTAGACCGTTTTCATCGAGCCCGCTATCTTCCGGGCTCGGTCTCAGGTCGGCGTGCGAGCTGCATCACTTCATTAAACCAGAGTGCGATTGTGAAATTGCCCTGCATGGTGTAGCGGCCCTCTTCGTAGCCGCGAAGCATGGACGCTGCATCACGACTGGCCAGAATGTAGACAGCGTCGCTGCCGCTTCGCCATATCTGCAAGAAGTCCGGTTTCTTGTGGAGTCCCCAGCGAAGCTGTAGGTGACCGTGGTGCAACACCAGATAACCGCCCACCCCGCCACCAGTCATGATTTGAAAGACAAATTGTTCTTGTCGCAAAAGGGCGCGAATACGCGGCGAGCGTTTAGCCGCACGCAGAATCATCCATTTAGTAGCTGCGAGCAGCGGCAGCAGTTTGAAGTCGTCAATTTTCGTTTTCATAACGACGGCTCCATGCCACGAATATGATCGAGGATACGATCAGGAACTGCAGGCAGAACCTCGCCACGCCACGCAATATGTTGATCGGGGCGCACAAGGACGTATCTGCTGAAGTAGGTTGCGCGTAGTCGCAGATCTGGAACTGGCAACACCGCCAATGGTATCTTCCTGTCGGCTGCTGCAGTTGTTAGCGGAAGCACGTTGTGGCTTGGGTCCTCGCACACGAGCAAAGTGAATTTATCCGGTGAGAGGTGATCGAAGAGTGCAGACCCGTCAGCAAGAAAGACGCTGGGAAGCCGTGCGCCGGGCGTCGTCGACGGTGTGTATTGAACCTCGTTATTGTTTTGGCAGGAGCACCTTCCATCGGAGATGATGACCGGAGATTGTTCGTACACGTAGCCAATCTCTATACCAAGTGATTCATAGAGCCTCGAGATTCTCTCCTCAAAATTGGCTCCAATCCTGGCTCGACATGCACTTCCGTTGGAGTTGTCATTCAATGCTTCCTTACAAACTGGGAAGTTGATCTCGAATGCTGCTGCGGCGCATCGTTTGACATGCTCGCGGTTACGGAGTGCGATTGGCAATCGTTCGGCTTCATAGCTGTCAATCAGTGCCTGTCCACCCCAGCCATGAATTATGGCCGCGAGTTTCCATGCAAGATTGTGAGCTTCAGCAATCCCTGTATTCATGCCGAGTCCTCCAGTGGGCATGTATTGGTGGGTCGCGTCACCTGCGAGATATACGCGCTTGCGGCCGAAGCTGCGAGCTACCAGGAATTGGGGCCGCCACGATCCACTACGGACGATTTCGTAGGCTATCTTCTGACCGAGTGCCGCATCGACGATTGCCTCGAGCTTCTCGCCATTACGCGGAGCGAAAGGGCGGTGCAGAACGAAATCAGCCCGTTCTGCATCTGGTGAGACCAGCAAGCAGAGATAGCCTGGACGTGAGATCCATGTGTGCCAATAAGGCTGTCGATTCGGATACAGTTTAGCGATTTCATTGGAGCGGAGATGAATGATGAAGAGTTCGCCTAGAATGTCGCGTGTACCGTCATAGTCGATATTGAGGAAGTTACGCACGCGGCTATTGGGGCCATCGCAACCCACAAGATACTCGCTGCGAATCTGTTCGTGACAACTGGTAGCTATTTCGTCAATATGCGAAGTTACTCCTGAGTCGTCCTGTTCAAACCCGTAGAGGGACCAACCAAAGCGCACGTCGATATTAGGATCGTCTTTGGCTTCGGCGAGTAGAACGGGTTCGAGGTGCATTTGTGCAATACGCTGCATGGATTCGAGAGGAAGGCTACCATCTGCAGTTTTGCGAATAACTAGGGATGCTTCTGCAACAGGACGATAGACTGGGTGACGATCCTTTATTACGCTGTACCATGGTCCCGCAGCGCTGGCTGCAAATCCGACGTATTGATTTGCGGTACGTGGATTGCCGACATCGCGAATTTTGTCTGCAAGACCAAGTTGCCGGTAGATTTCCATCGAGCGGCAATTCACAACATCTAATTTGGGATGGCGGGTGGTTTCGGCACGGTCATTGACCACGATCGATGCGACTCCCTGACGACTGAGCGCGAGTGCGAGCGTAAGCCCCACCGGACCGCCGCCGCAAATCAAAACGGGCGTATGAATCATGCGACTACCTCCGCATGTTTCTGGTGCGGTAGCGATCCGAGCAACATTTGGAACACAGAGCCGAGTTGTTCCGCCCGGCCAGCGTCGTACACATACCGGTCCGGCCTGATCAGTGCGAAATCCGCCTTAGCGTCTGCGAACCATTGTTGTAATGCACCGTTCTTATCACCTACGATTTTGGCGTCAGGCCTTGCCGCGAAGGTTACAAATCGTAGGGGAAGATTATCGGCCAGCTCCCGAATCTCCAGCGAAAGCGAGCTGATGACTCCTTGCCGGGCAATCACAGCGAAGCTCTGTCCGATAACCTCGTCCAGTAAGATAGGAGGTCCATCGTTGCGCGTTACAATGGGCTGAGGGAACAGATGCCCTGCTAAGCGTGGCCTATTCTTACCGAAGAATCCGTCTTTAAGCGGTCGTTTGCGATTTGCCGCCCACAACAAAAGACCATTGAATGCTGGTATCCAATGACAGGGACGAAAAACAAGATTGTTGCGCAGAATGGCCATCAACCGATTTCTCGTCTGAATACGATTCCCCAAGAACATTGCGCCCTTGATGATCTGTTGCACGTGGTCTCTGCGTTCGCGTTCATAATTATCGAACAGGCTTTCATACTCGTATCCTTTCAGTGCGAGATCGAGACGCCAGCTAAGACTTTCGGCATCGCGGACCCCCGAACACATTCCTTGACCTAGAAATGGAGGCATCTGATGAACGCTATCTCCTGCGAGTACGATGCGCCCGTTGCGCCATTTGCGCGCCCATAACGCGTGGAAGCGGTAGTATGCGATACGAATAATTTCCAGCTTGGAAATATCGGCAAAGGCGCGAAGTTGCTGACGAACGCGGATAGGATCTGTCACTTCCTTCTCCGGCTTGTCGTCAGTTACCATGAACTGGAATTCGTAGTATGGTCCTGTAAGTGGTACGTAGGTGACAGGCTGTTTGGGATCACAGCATTGGAAGTGAGTTGTAGGCAGTGAGGGGTCTTTTTTGCCCGACTTAGTCTTTGTATCTACTACCACCCAGGCTTCGTCGAAATCAGCGCTGTCGAGTACCAGACCCGCGGTCTTGCGCGTGAAGCTGCGTCCGCCATCGCAACCAATTGCAAAGCGTGCGCGAACAGAGAGTGTCTTCCCATCGGAAGTAGTACCTGTAACGGTTACGTCATCATCATTCTGAACTATCTCGGTAACTGCGGCTCCGTAGAGCGGAGTTACCTTGGAATAGCGCTTGATGGACGTGCGAAGATGCCGCTCCAGTGTTGGTTGGTGAAACCACCATGCTCCGTCAAAGCCGTGCCTGCGATCCTGCACTCCGACTTTCGTGCGGAAGATCGGCTTGCCGCCGGGCTCGAGCGTGATCTCCATGTTCTGAAACGGCTCGCATGATCGACACATTTCCTCGTGCAGCCCGATCTCCTGAAATACCCGCATGATCTCGTCGTCGAAGTGGACGGCACGAGGAGCGTAGTAGATGTCGACATCGCGCTCAAATCCAACTACGGACCATCCGCGTCTGCCAAGCAGATTGGCGAGAACCAGGCCGGTTGGTCCAAGGCCAATGATCACGACGTCACAGTCGTGAACGTTCTCCTTCATAACTCTTCCTCCTATGGATGTGTGCGCAAACGAACAGAGAACGGCCAGACTCAGGCGGACTCTGCGAGTGTTTGATCAATACTGGACTTGGCAAAGGAGACCAAACAGGTGAGAGGATACGACGCAAGTAATTCCTCCGCTTGCGATTTTGCTTGTGCCGACTCGGTTGTAACACAGACTTTCAGGCCTGTCTGCTGGTCCTGGACAATATCAACCTTGCTGCTGTGCAAGCCGGATTCCTGAAGTGCCCGCAGTACAGTGAGACGAATCTCTTGGTTTTTCAGTACGAGCTTGTTCAGTTTGCCGATTGCAGTCTGCGGCATCTGATCGACAAAGCGAATAGCTTTGGGCCATGCCGCACGCTCGCCGATAGTGGCCCGTGCATGATCGAGAAGTGCCTCTTCGGATGTGTCTGCTCCGGCACGCAACTGTACATATGCGACTGGTACTTCTCCCGCGTTGGGATCTGGACTCCCAATTGCTGCTACCATGTGCACATCTGGATGTTGCAAGAGAGGTTCCTCGATAGACAACGGGTCGATGTTATGACCACTACGGATAATCAATTCCTTCTTGCGACCAGTAAGCCAAAGATATCCGTCCGCATCGTGACGTCCGAGGTCCCCAGTATTCAGCCACCTTCTACCTTCCCATTCAACCCAGATCGATGTATCGTTTTCGTTGTTGAGATAACCTTCGAATACGTTCGGCCCGTGGATCAGCACAGCACCAATTTCATTGATTGCAGCGTCACGAACGTAACTATTGTGTTCATCGAGAATAGCCACACGCAACTCTTGATAGGGTAGGCGTAGGCCCACGGAGCCGATGCGGCGTTCTCCAGCCGGAGGGTTGATTGTGGAAACACAAGCGCCCTCTGTCAATCCGTAGCCTTCCAGAATTCGAATGCCTGTTACACTTTCAAATTTGCGAAATAATTCTGGAGGCATTGGTGCCGCTCCGCATACCGCGTATTCCAGGCTCGAGACGTCTATATCATCCAATTGTTGATTGAGCAGAGTTGCAAAGATGGTGGGGACCGCCGAAAAAAAGTTGATGTGATAATGTTCTACAATCTTCCAAAATTGCTGAAGAACCTGGTTGCCACGGTATCCTTGTGCTGTGCCCAGGATGACTTCATCTCCGCGCATCCACGGCAAGAGTCCTGTCACAAGTTGCCCATTGGCATGGAAGAGCGGTAGTCCGCAAAAAAAGACTCCTCGCTCCCGTACTCCGAGTGCTTGCATTCCTGCCCATGCGTCGAAAACTTCCGAGCGGTGTGTGCGACACGCGATCTTCGGCGACCCGGTGGTGCCACCTGTGCAGAAGTACGAGGACCGGTCTGTGGGCAAAATCACTCGGGCACTGATAAGGGCCTCCTGGGGTTGATTCTTTATTGAGCTTGCAAAATCGAGAATGCAATGTCGGGAATGTCTGCGGCGCTCTCTCCAGGCAAGCATACGAAGAACCGCCCTCTTGGGCAGCGAAACGTACGGCCCCATGTTGATCCAGACGATTGCTTTCACATGAGGAAGGTTGTCCAATTCTGCCGCGATCTTCTGCCATACATTAATTCCAGGAGTAGGCGCAAGCGTGACGACAACCTTCGCACGAGCTGCATTCAGCAGGTTTCTGATCTGCAGTCCATCAAGCAATGGGTTGATAGCCATCGTGATTCCCGCTGCTTCGCCGCCCCAAATGGTGAAATGGGTTTCAGGAAGATTGGGGAGGATAAACGCGATGATGTCCCGGGATGTTGCCCCAATCGACGTGAAAAGATTCGCTGCACGCGTAATATTGGCAAACAGCTCGTCATAGGTCCACGATCTGGATTTCTCGAACTGTCCACCATCAAAGAAGAACGTCAGTGCTGTTCGTTTCGGTGTCTGTTTCGCCTGTTGCTCGATTGCTGCATATGTACTGGTAGGGAGATGGCGCTCATTGAGCGGCACCGATTCTATTTGCAGAATATCTGTAATATCGCGGATTGCCATTAGACTTCTTCCACCACGAGGTTATGTTGAATACCGAGATCGATGCGGTTATCCAGGCTATAAATATGGGATTCCACCAAGTCACCAGGCTTCAGATATTGCTTCCGCCGCGCCTGAAGCTTCATGAAGAGTTCCCATTTCTTTTTCTCGGGAAGTAACCCGACGAGCCGCTGCTTGAAGGGCGTAGGTACGATCAACGCGCAACCAGAAGGAGTTCCGGTTGCGATCAGGTCGCCAGGAGCTAGGTCGTGAATACCGGATAGTTCCGTCAGGGTTTCTGCCGGACCGTGCACCATGTTTGCTGTACAGTCTCTCTGCCGAATTTCGCCATTCACGGTCAGTAAAAGTTGGAAGTTCCGAAGATAGTGCATTTCTTCGCGCTGCAGTAGACAGAGATATGGACCTATAGGAGCAAATGTTCGGAAGCTTTTGCCCTTGTAAAACTGACCTTCGGGTATCTGGATATCGCGTGCGGAGTAGTCATTCAACATCACGATACCCGCTACGTAATCACCCAGGTTTTTCTCTGTCACTTTGGTAGGGCGCGTAATGGCCTTCCCAATCACGATCCCGAGTTCGATTTCGTAATCGAGGAATCGCACGCAACGTGGTTTGATGAGCTTACTGTCAAACGGCACGACGCTGGACAAAGACTTAGAAAAAATCATGTTGAAACGCTTCACGTTCGGATTGATTCCTGACTCAATCATGTGCTGGCGGTAATTTGCGCCAAGGCAGAGGAACTGCTGATCGCGCGTAATCGGAGCTAGAATCCGAACGCTTGCGAAAGGAATCACAGGTTCTCTGTCAGACGGTGTCCAGTCGGGCTGGAAATGGCGGACGAAATCGCCTGTGGAGATGGGGCCACTGCAGAGAACTTGCAGGTGATCCCCTATCACTGCGCCCCATCCGGTTTGACCCTCAAATTCATAGCGAACAACTATAGTTGCCATTCAGTAAGATCCCTTTGATAAATCCAAGGTTGGCGCGTCAGAGGCGCGCATTACATCGCGAAGAGCTTAGCCAGTGCGATCACTTTCCTGAGCGTCACGTCAGGCGAATGGCGGAGACCGCAGATGAAACCTGCGACAGTTTCGGGCGTCAGCTTCGGGCGGTTAAAACTAGCCGGCATGCGCTGTCCCCACTGTGCCATTGCTTCAGGACTTGCGAATCCGATGCCCATTGGCTTTTCCGTAGTGAACATATCGCCGTCGCAATAGTGCTCGTGCTTATCTCCCCAGGGGTCTTGCCAATAATCGAAGAGCTGGCTACCGAGGATGTGACGTCCAATTCCCCATGCGTGTTTCCATCCACGTTCGCGCAGGATCTTTTGGCCCATACCGATGGCGTCAGCATCGACAACCTCGTATGCACTGTGGCTGTATCCAGGAATGAAACCTTGGGCGATAGCCAGAGTGTGGTGATCTGCAGGCTGAGAACCAAGGTCGAGGCGCATGAAGGTGACTACGGGCGAACCATCAGGTAACACCTGAACGTCACTGGGAATGAATCCGAAGTGATACGTGTACCACTCGCATGTCTTCTGGTATTCGACTACTTCTAATACGATGTGACCGAGCTTGTAGATCTCAGGAGGGCAAGCCGGCGGCCGCTGTGCGCTATTGATGCGCGTAGGCTGTATACCCTGATTCAGACTTAACGGAGCTCTGTACTCCAGTTTCTTGGCATCCGCGCGTCCGTGGATTACTTCCACTGTGAAGCCCGAGGGATCGTGGAGACCTGTGAAATTGCCCCCACCCGGGTGAGGAGCAACTTCTATTTTGGGTGCTCCTGCAAGCTCCGTAAGGACTTGCAAATCAAAATCCGAAGCAACATTTAATCCAAAACCGACAAACCTTGGCCGTCTGGCCTTGTGGATTCGATAACAATACGCCGCCGGACCCGCTCCGCGAAGATAGAGAATTTCCGGAGATTTACGTATAACCACTAAACCAAAGTCCGTAAGAAAACGCTCTGCGAGGTTAAGGTCTGGTCTTTCAAAAATAAGATGCGCGAGACTTGTCGCCTTCACGAGTGGACGGATGTGACGCGCAGGTTGCGAAGTGCTAAGGACAGGCTGCATCGACCCTCCGTAGTCTCCGGCATATTAGTGCAGGGGAAGTGTGCCAGAGCCTATGAACTATGTGGCCCGAATCAATCGATTGTCAGTAGCGCAGGCAGGTCGGTGATGGCTGCTGTTCTAGCTGCTTTGTGCGGTATTCCAAACGCCCGAAGTGTTAGCTCGACAGCATCCGACCCTGCTGTCTTCCAACTGCGATGTCCATTCAAAACCAGAAACATGGCTCCGAGAGTGCTGCAGCCGATCTGCATGATCGCGGTTGGCACCTGCTCCGGGTGCAACTTGTAACGGCCTGCTGCAATTCCATTTGCAATATCTTTACGTGGGTGTCCGCTCCACATCTTGCGCAAGGTGTCGTCATTGAGCGCGAACCGTACAATAAAAGCGCCCCACTCAGGTTCTTCGTGCGCGCGGCGCACAAAAAAACGCATTCCAGCAGACAGCCTCAGTACCGGGTCTTCGATGTGTGCAAGTGACCTACTTACGCGCTCGAACATCTCTGTGCTAAGGCGGCTTACGATCTCCTCGAAGACGTCCTTCATGGATTGCTGATCGTTGTTGTAGACCGTGCCGCGTGCAACTCTAGCCTTGAGTGCTAGATCGCGCACACTCACGTCGTGTATGCCTTTTTCGGTAAACAGACGCAGGGCCGCCATCTGAATACGCTGCTGAGCTGTGGTGAGGGGCTTGGGGAAGAATGCGTGTCTCGCCATCGAATTGAGATTGAACAATAGTGTTCAATCAGCTGTCAACAGATTTCTGAACGCATGGTAAGAAAAAGGTTTTGTTGACAGTATTGAACACTTGTGTTCATAATGGCGAACCCCGAATAATAACTATGTCATTGGGGCTTGCCATTCCGTTGGCAGCTGCTTCTCGGCTGTAAATCTGAGTAAATATAGAGATGCCGTATTTTCCAATCGGCCGCCAAGTCCAGGTTATTGCAGATTCCCAACAGATTCAACAGCTACGGACGAAGCGACGTGTCGATGAACCAAGTATCAACGAACTGTTTGGTAGAGTTAAGGTAAATTATCGAGTCGGCCTTGTTTGCTACATTTCGCCGACTAGGTTCCGATGAATGTCTGACGCTGTACAGTGAGATTTCCTGTTCATCTCAATAACATATGAGTTATAGAGATCTAGTGATGGATGAGGCGCAGTTGCGATGGTGTGTCCAGATCAATTCGTGACACAACATGTCACGAATTGGAAATGCCTGCTAAAACAGGCGTACGTAACAAAGGTTGGAGTTATTAGATATAGCTCATTCATCCGAGGGCTTGCCCTCTACACTCTCTGTGGGAGCAGGAAGCGGTTATCCGTTTCCGGCCACTTTGGGGAGAGACGAAGCCTATTCGCTCTCTATCCAGCAACTTGTTAACCGCGGTATGACGTACTGATTGCCTTAAGTGAAGAAAGGGAACCAACCGCAATTACGCCCACACGAGCCCAGTCATAAAGGAACCAGTGTCTGACCAAAGTTTTCACTTCCTGGGCATCCATGTTGAGCTTGTCATTTGGCCACGCGATACAGCGTGGTGATAATCGGCCAGAAGATATGATTCACTCTTGAACGAGACATCTAGCGACCTCCTTATAATGGGGACGAAACTGCAATGTTGAATTAGATATTGAATTAGAACCACCGACATCCGCAAATGGGATTATTCGCGGTCTCCTGTATCCATAGCTAACGGCCTCCCAAGCGTACTTGGATGCCTGTCGACAGACGCAGATCGTTCTGATGCTCGTCTCGTCCGTTTGAGAAGGTTGTGAGCAGGTATGTTGCGCGGAAAGGAACCAGGGTCCACCTCTGACCTAAAGGGATATCAAATCCACCTCCAGTTTGAAACGAGAACGCATTTGCACCTCCCAGGCCGGTGCGGTCCGGGGCCAGACTTCCAGAGGCGTGCGCGCCGCCCAAGAGCAGATCGCCAAAAGGGCGCATTCTCAAAAGGGGGGTGCGGAGAAAAATACCGCAACGGAAGTTCGAACTGGAGTAACGGAGGCTTCACGACTACCAGTAGCACTGTGATAGATGATTTTGATTGGGCCGCTTCAGAAATCCGCTGCGGGTGTTTGGAATAAATCCTATTGTGTCGGCTTTGCGGCGTTTCTCGCAGACATCGACCATACCTGCTGCGAGGCTGGCGAGCCAGCTTCCCAATACCTATTTTCTCTCCGACTTGGAACCTGCAATGAGAATGTCGACGATTCTGCGGGCGCTCGCTTCCCAACCTGGCAGCGCCATCGTGTGAAAGGTCCCGACGAGAGCACGGACGAAGTCGCTCGGTTCAGTGTCTGAACGCAGATCCCCACTATGGATGGCCCGCTGGACCAACGAAAGAAATGTACCGTGAATACGACCTTGCGCACCTTCGATGAGTCGCTTGGAACCGCCCGCGACGGTGTCCATAGCTGGAAGAATGAGTTTCTTACCGGCTACGTGATCGATGAAGAGAATCATCCAGGCTCGAAGCGCATCGAGCGGAGGTAGCTCGACCACGAAACGCTGCCCGGCAGCAGTGAGCTTTGCGACTTCACTGGCGTAAACGGCTTCGATCAAGGCGTCGCGGGTTGGGAAATGGCGGTAAAGTGTGCCGGAACCGATACCCGCTTGACGAGCGATATCATCCAGCGAAGCCTCTGCTCCGTGCCGGGTAAAGGCAAGCTTAGCAACCTCCAGGATGCGCTCGCGATTGCGCTGTGCATCCGCTCGAGGCTTACGTGTTTGTATAGGCTTTGCAGACTGTTTTTTAGGCATCAAGATTCTTTTCAGAAATTTTGTAACCGGAGACAGTCTCCGTTTATCTGATTATTCGGAGACAGTCCCCGTTTTACCTGGCGGGGGCTCTGACGTCAACCCTGGCATGGAGTTTCTGTACTCAGGCCAGCAAACGATGGAAGGACGGGAGTCTATGCGAGTTTTTGTGACAGGAGCAACAGGCTTTATTGGAACAGAACTGGTCAAGGAACTGATCGAGGCGGGCCACCAAGTACGAGGGCTCGCCCGTAGTGATGCCAGTGCGGAGCAATTGAAGAACATGGGCGCTGAAGTGCATCGTGGCAATCTTCAGGATCTGGACAGCCTACGCAATGGAGCAGTGGGTATGGATGCCGTTGTCAATCTTGCATTCAACCACGATTTTTCTAAGTTCGCACAGAATGGAGAGGATGAACGCAAGGCTGTCGAGGCGCTGGGTTCAGCCCTAGAACCCGGAAAGCTGCTGGTCGTAACCTCCGGGATCGGATTAACGAGCGGTGGACGCGGGCATGTGCGTACTGAGAACGATCCTCCGGCGAGCGTGACGGAACTTCCGCGACAGCCCGAGGATACAGCGAGAGCAATCGCCGAACGAGGTGTACATGTGGCGATCGTACGGCTACCTCAGGTACATGACACGCGCAAGCAGGGACTTGTGATACTGCTGACGCAAATGGCTCGGGAGAAGGGGATCTCTGCTTATATCGGCGATGGCAGTAACCGCTGGGCCGCGGCTCCGCTGAAGGACGTAGTTCACCTGTATCGTCTGGTGGTCGAGGGGGCAAGGAGGGGCGTGGCGGTATATCACGCGGTGCAGGAAGAAGGCGTGGCATTAAGGCAGATTGCGGAAACTCTTGCTGAAGGACTGAATCTATCGACTGTATCGATTGATCCTAAGAAGGCGGTTGAGCACTTCGGGTGGTTTGCCCATTTCGTTGGGCTGGATATGCCGGCTTCGAGCGAATGGACACGCAAAGCGCTGGGCTGGGAGCCAATCGGACCAGGATTGATTGAGGACCTGCGCAATATGAGGTACTAACTGAGTTGCTGTTACCGTTTTAAGCCACTGTGGACATCGAAATACGAAGGACCCAGCCTTGATGGGTCCTTCATCGCAAAGCGCTGGGTAGCCTGGGCAAGCAGGCTGTCACGATCTAGATGCAATCTTTTCCATTATTCTGGTCCATCATTGTAGCGACGCATTCTTCTCAAGAAGCGTGAGTACACAGGTGCTCTGTTGGTTACAGGAGGAGCATGGGAGTGTCAAATCTTTGGTGTAAACGAGTTTAGGTTAGGGTTGATGATGAGTTAGAGGCATTGCTGTGGGATGCGAACATCCCACAGCAATGCGAAATGTTTGAGGGCCTCTTTCACAGCACAGCAAACATCGTGAATGAGAGCTGGATCACTGCATTCCAACCAAGCCTTTGCTGGGTTAATTCTCTCGGTACCTGATTATCTGCGGCGATAAATGGATTGAGCCAGCCAAAGTGTTTGCGAGACTCCCCGCGTGAATTATCTCCGGCGTTTGTGTACGCTGAGGTCCCTTTTCCCCTGCAATCTCTACCGTCCTGGTGACGAGGCTGTTTTGCCCCCGTCGTGCACTCAAGGCGGAAGACGCACGAGCTGTGCGCGAATAAGTCCATTGCTAAACTTTTGTAGCTTCCCATACTCGACGAATGCTTTCACAAAGTCTTCGCGAAATGAGTTATAGGCGTAGGACCGCTTGACACCTGCACACCACTCCCCAGACTTATCGATCACTTCCCAGAACAATTGCGAGCTGATCGACCTAAGTCCACGTCTGCAAGCACGATAGCTGCATCATGGCCATCCATTTCCATTTGTCACTAGTTAGATATTGCTCGCAGACCTACGGAATACGCGGTTGCCACAGGATCATAGGACTTGAATCGCTCAAGCATACGGTGTGCCTGCCATTGCAGCTTTTAATCCGATGGCTCCTTTATCCACGATGGTAAGAAATGTTGTTCGCGCTTTTTTTGTGTTCTGAGTGTGTCGAAAGATACGGTGTGCCTGGACGAAAGCCACGGTCCATGTCGCCATTTGCAGGCCAGCCAACAGATGAGCATCGGAATCGGCAGGCTCTCGCCCTACAGATGCGGATAGTGCCTCTGATAGTAATTGTGCGAGTTCGTCCCGTATCGCCCTGGCACGGGCTTTGAGAGTTTCGCTGTGCTCTACGGTTTCGATAAAACTTTGGCTCGAAATAGAGAAATCAAGGTAGGGAACTCGTTCGCTCACGAGCCGATGAGCGAGGAGGCGTAACGTCTCGATCGGAGTTATGTGGGGATCGCGCTTGCGCAATGCTTCGCGCAGGACCTCTCGTGCCTCTTCATCGCGATCAAAGAACATGTCTTCCTTGCGGGCAAAGTAATTGAATACCGTCATTCGTCCCACATCGGCAGCATCCGCGATTTCGTCCACGGTTACATGATCGAAGCCTCGCTCCCGAAAGAGACGGTCGGCTACGGCCGATATGGCCCGCCTTGTAGCGAGGCGCTTGCGAGATCGGCGATCAGAGGGCATGGACATGATTCATCCTTGACATGAATTTGTACTGAGTACATACTAGCATCCAGTATGACTATACTCAGTACAAATATAAATCGAGTACATATTCGGAGAGGTACATGAAAGCCATCCAATTCAGCGAATACGGAGGCCCCGAGGTTCTGCGTGTTGTCGAAGTCGAGGAATCCCACGCGGGTCCGGGCCAAATTCGGATTGCGGTTCGCGCCGCCGGTGTCAATCCTTCAGACTGGAAAGATCGTATGGGAGACGCTCGCGATTCCGAGCCGGTTCCATTGCCATCAGGGGTTGGCTTCGAAGCATCGGGCGTGGTGGACGAAGTTGGCCCCGGGGTTTCCAACACCGCAGTTGGTGACGCCGTCTTCGGCTACGGCATAAACACCGTGGCTCAATATGCAGTTCTCTCGCATTGGGCACACATGCCTTCCAGTGTGCCGTTTGAAGTCGCTGGCGGTCTTCCTGTGATTGCCGAAACGGCATGGCGTTGTCTTGAGCAATTGGGAGCACAATCCGGTGAGACGCTTCTGGTGAACGGAGCCGCCGGTGGGATTGGTTCGGCCGTCATCCAGTTTGCGCGTCTTCGCGGAATGACCGTAATTGGCACTGCGAGCACACCAAAGCATGATTATTTGCGCAGCCTGGGCGCGATTCCGACCACCTACGGATCAGGCTTAGCGATGCGCGTAAGAGAGCTGTCCCCAGAAGGTGTGGATCGCGCTCTCGATCTCGCCGGATCGGGAATCATCCCGGAGTTGATCAAGATCGTTGGCGATCCCGCGCGCGTAGTTTCTGCCGCTGATTTATCAGCTCCTCGGTACGGCGCGAAGTTCTGTTATGGTCCGCCGAAAGATCCCGAGCGAGTTTTTGCCGAAGTAGCTCGACTTTGCTCCGAGGGTCGATTCCATTTGCATGTGGAACGGACTTTCCCGCTTGAACAAACGGCAGAGGCGCAGAGAGTCAGCGCCGAGGGGCACGTGATGGGCAAGCTCATTATTGTCGTGGCCTTCTCGAAGGAGAAGTAGAGATGAAAGCGCAGAACGCCTTGGTAACCGGCGCTAGCCGCGTGCTCGGTCTGGGATTCGAAGTAGCTCGGCAACTTGCCGAATTGGAGTACCACGTCATCCTGACCGCGCGCGACATTGGTCACGCGGAAGAGCTTGCCATTGAACTCCGCCGAGCGGGCCACACAGCAACTGCTCTGTGCCTCGATCTCACTGATCGGACTAGTATTGACAAAGCTGCTTGTTGTCTAGCCGGGACTATCGATCATCTCGATGTGCTGGTAAACAATGCGAGCAACATGCCAGACTATCTCACCCGTTCTGCTCTCGATGTTGATCTTGATGTGCTCCACTCCGCATTCGAGGTTAGTGTGTTTGGGTGTTGGGGGCTTATTCAGGCACTGCTGCCACTGCTTAGGCGAGCCCCTGCGGCTCGTATCGTCAACGTCTCAAGTAGCGCAGCCCAACAGATCGGAAATCTCGGCACCGACGTTCTCTTCTCGCCAGCGTATTCGCTCGCTAAGTATACGCTGAATGCACTGACGACCACACTTGCAGCGGCGCTTGCAAACACGCCGATCTTAGTGAACGCTGTCGACCCAGGACGAGTAGCCACTCATCCCGAGAGAGGCGCCGATAACGATGATCGGTCTCCGGCCGAAGCCGCTAAGGGCGTCCTGTGGGCCGCGACTCTTGCCCCTGGTGGACCTACCGGTGAACTCTTCTTTGATGGCAAGCCTGTGAATTTAGCCCTAAGATGAACAGACCTCTTTTTGTTATCTACACCGCAATCGCCCTCGACGCCATTGGGATTGGGATCATCTTTCCTATTCTGCCGCGCCTTCTTGAGCAGATGACACACACTCATAATGTTGCGCCCTACATCGGGATCATGACCGCGCTCTATGCGTTTATGCAGTTTCTCTTTGCGCCCATGCTTGGAGCATTGAGTGATAACGTCGGCAGGCGTCCCGTCCTGCTTATTTCTCTGACGGGCGCTGCAATCAATTATGTTGTCATGGCATTTGCGCCGCAGCTTTGGATGTTATTCCTCGGCCGTGGACTTGCAGGCCTGACCAGCGCCAACATTTCGGTGGCAACGGCCTACATCACCGACATTTCACCCGAAGACAAACGAGTCCATCGCTTCGGCCTGTTCAACGCCATGTTTGGCATCGGCTTCATCATTGGGCCGGTTCTCGGCGGACTGCTCGGGAACTATGGTCTCCGGCTCCCATTCATTGCTGCAGCCGTCCTGAATGCGTGCAATCTTTTCCTGGCTTTGTTCCTCCTGCCGGAGTCTCGCACGCCTGCCCACCAGAAGTTCGATCTTCCTGCACTCAACCCCCTTCGACCGCTTGGTTGGATCTTTGCAACAAAAGGGCTTCTGCCTGTCATTCTTGTTTTCTTCCTTATAAGCGCCACAGGAGAAGCCTACGGTACTTGCTGGGCGATGTGGGGTTTCGACACCTTCCAATGGAATGGCCTCTGGATAGGCTTTTCCTTGGGCGCATTCGGAGTCTGCCATATGCTGATGCAGGCGCTCTTGCCCGGCCCTGTGACGAAATGGCTCGGAGAACGTTGGGCAGTAGTTGTAGGGTTTGCCTGTGCCTCAACCGCTCTTGTCGCCATGGCTTTCGCTACTCGCGGCTGGATCGTGTTCGCCATCATGCCCATATTCTCTTTCGGCGACATCGGCACACCGGCATTTCAGGCGCTAGCCACAAGGCGGGTTCCCGCGGCCCTCCAGGGGCAGTTGCAAGGCGTCCTAGCATCGGCAATGAGCCTGGCTTCCATTGTCGCGCCTCTCGCTTTCTCCACAATCTACTTCGTCTTTCAGGAACGATGGCCTGGGGCCATCTGGCTTTCGGTGGTTACTATTTATGGAATCGCAATCCCACTGGTTCTTCTCATTACCAGTAACGCCCGGTTAGGGGCAGACTATCCAGGCTAAGTCTCGAGCCAGTATATGAATCTCATGCGGCAGGCCAGTACATCATGGAAAGATACACATGCCTGGCCAGTTATGGTGCGGGTTCTGGCATTTAGCCCGCTCCCGTGGAGTCTCATTCCTCAGATTACCGGTTAGCTCCCTATATGCATGTTTCCGGTAAAAATCTGTTCCTACTCGCTATGCGGAACTGGACAATAGATGCTATAGAGATTATGGGAGTGAGAGTTGCCGTTGCTACTGACGAAGCAGCAGTTGTTGCTCTGTGGTGCTCGTGCGAACTGATTGTTAGCTACAACGAGCCTGGTTCGGATGTCTTACCGCTTGAACAACCAAGACCGCTGTAATTGAATGTATTCAGGTTGGTCAGCCCGGCTGGTTGCGCTAACTACATCTTCCAGTAGGATGTTAGCATTCGCCGCTGTTAAGATAGTTCCGTTGATAGCTGCATAGACTTTGCATCTAGCGCAGTATCGGTCGAGAGATCATCCTAAATTTTCAAAGCGTTGAATCTGAGGCTGGTAAGAAGCTTTGCGAGACGTGTCCCAAGGTCTGAATGCGGGAAGGCTCTGAAGGCACAGATCCCGAAAGTGGTGGAGTCAACACTATCGCTTTGTCTTTCCTTTCTTTGCTGTGCAATAACTCCCCTCACCTATGCACATCACATAACGGGTATTCTGGTAGGGGACTAGACAGAGCGTGATACTCGGAAATGATTATGGTATGTCTTTTAGCCATGAAGAGTTATACCTCTCCATGGCACCTTGGAACAAAATTTCTGTAATACAAATGAATTCAACATTCAGTTGACTTTAGTCTCACTGGTTTTCTGGCTGAGGATAATAGCAGCTTCTATCGCCTGGGTTGAAACGGCGCCACAACTCAAGGCATCTTTGCGATCTCTATGATGCACTGCCTTATTGGTAAGTGCTGGACTGTCTTTAGGATATCCTCGTATTAGTATCAATATCGATTTCATATATTAAACCAATATTTCTCGGTAGGGGAAGCTGCATCTGTCAGAGACCAATTCGGAACTTCAAGAAACAAAATTTATACAGAATTAGGTGGACCTACTGATAATTACGCCTTAGAGTGACGTAGATGTGAATTATCGAGCGTCCTTATCACGCAAGAGGCTAGATCGCGTGTGTGTTTTATGTGGATATAAAGAGAGAAGTTATCGCCATGCGAGAGTTGCCCTGTCTTTTCCCGAGCCTATTTGCCATCAAGTCTCGTTATAGCAGATCCCTGCTGTATGCGTTCTCTACATTGTTCTTCGGCACCGGGACGACTTCATCGTCTATTTCTCGGCGGAGAACCTCTAACCTGGAGTGTACAGTGCGTCCTTCTTTTGTAAATTGCCGCAGCGCTGTAAGAATTGCGTGCCTTTCGTTTCTTGTCTTGGGAATGTGTGTGGCCTCCGCCTTTGCGGGACCAGGTGCATCGATTACCCTCGTGCCATCGATCGGCACTCTGGCGGGCAACGGGACTTTCGGTTTCACCACCGGTCCGGGTGTGGCGACAGCTCTGCCGCTGGAACAGCCTATCGGCATGACTACGGATGCGGTTGGCAATTTCTATTTCGCCGACGGTAACCTCAACGCTGTCTGGAAGATCGATCGCACCACGGGAATCATGAAAATCATTGCAGGTATTCCAGGCCCCTCCGTTGAATCCGGAGACGGCGGTCCGGCAACCAGCGCAAGGTTCCGTGGCCCGGAAGGTGTCAGGTTCGACCAGGCAGGCAATCTCTACATTGTCGATACCGGCGGCTTTGTCGTCCGTAAGGTAAATACCTCGGGTATCATCTCTACCGTGGCTGGAACCCCCAAAACCCCCGGCTATACAGGGGATGGTGGACTGGCTACCAGTGCGACTCTTGGCGGTGCATCCTACATTGCATTAGATCACTCCGATAATCTCTATATCACCGATCTCGCGAACAATGTGATTCGAAGGGTGGATGCGACCACTCATATCATCAGTACCTTCGCGGGAAACAACAGCGGAACCGCCACCGTCGGAGATGGAGATGTAGCGACAAACACCAAGTTCAATATTCCGAATGGAATCGAGTTCGATTCCAAGGGTAATCTCTACATTTGCGAGAGAGGAAACAATGCCGTCCGTATGGTGGCGGCCGGCACAGGTATCGTCTCAACGGTGGCAGGCAATGGAACACCCGGCTCCTCAGGAGATGGTGGAGCAGCGACCAGCGCGGAGCTGAACTCACCCTGGTCCGTCACCCTGGACAGCAATGACAACCTTTACATCACGGATTTCGGTAACCACACGGTTCGGAGGGTCGACGCAATCAGCCATATTATTACCACCGTGGCTGGGACCGCCGGAAGCCCAGGGCATAGCGGAGACGGAGGGGCAGCTACTAATGCTTTGCTCGACACCCCGACAGATGTGCTCTTCGAGAGGAAAACAGGCAACCTGTATATCGCCGTTCCCTCCTTTAATTTGAATATGCCGGTGATTCGTACCGTAAACTTGCAGGCTGCCTTTCCCAACACCACAGTTGGGTCGACTTCCAGCTCGCAAAATCTGGTTCTAGATATCACAGGAACGCTCACGATTAACAGCATCACCGTACCCACTTCTCAAGGTGGCACTGCGGAGTATGCCGTCGGTTCACTAAGCGGAACCGGTTGCAGTGTGGGTTCGCCGATAGCGGGAGGGGCAGGTACGAACTGCACCTTGCCGACAACCTTCAGCCCTCTCTATCCGGGAATGCGTAACATTCCACTGATCATTTCTGCTACCGTCAGCGGAACGCCGACGACCTTCCGTGTAGGTTTGGTCGGAGACGGCTTGGGACCCCAGGCGGCATTCTCTCCAGCGGTGATTACCACGGTGGCAGGAACGAGCACCGCAGGTTATTCCGGAGACAGCGGCCTTGCTACTGCCGCCACATTCCATAGTCCCGCGGCCGTTACGGTAGACTATGCCGGCAACCTCTATATTTCCGATACGGGCAACAACGTCGTCCGACGCGTCGATGCAAGCACCAACATCGTCACCACTATCGCCGGCAACGGCACTGCGGGCTACAGCGGAGACTCTAATGCGGCTACCGCGGCCGAACTGCATACTCCCGACGGCATATCGTTTGACAGTGCAGGGAATCTCTACATCAGCGATTCCCAAAACAATGTAATTCGCAAGGTAAGTGCCAGTACGGCAAATATTTCCACGGTTGCCGGAATCGGAGATCCGGGTTATACGGGCGATAACGATCTTGCTGTCAGCGCGACCTTGAGAGGTCCCGATGACCTGATCTTCAACAATACAGGCAACTATTTCATCGTCGATCATCTGAACAGTGCCATTCGCCGAGTGGAGGCCAATCCCGATCCGAATCAGGCAATTATCAATACCATTGCCGGCAACGGAAGTGCCGGCTCCAGTGCAGACGGCCTTCTCGCCTTCGATTCCCTTCTCAATCTGCCATCGGCGATTACGATTGACTCTGTTGGAAACCTATACATAGCCGATAATGGGAACTTTCGCGTTCGCAAAATTACCGCCACCGGAGGAAGTCTGAATACCGTTGCAGGAAGCGGTGTTTCGGGATCCAGCGGAGACGGCGGCGCCGCCACCAGCGCGACATTGAATAGTGTGCTGGGCCTGGCGGTAGATAGCGCCGGGAATCTCTATATCGCAGACTCCGGCAACAACGTATTAAGGGAAGTCAATGCCTCAACCCAGATCATCAGGACGCTGGCAGGTGACGGAACCGGTCATACCAGCGGCTATTCCGGCGATGGAGGTACTCCAGCTTCTGCCTTGCTTAACTCTCCGGAACACCCGGCAATCGATAGCCTCGGCAACCTCTATTTCGCCGATACGGGTAATCATGTCGTCCGCAAAATTGGAATGGCGGCGGCGCCTCTGACCTTTACCTCAACTACCCTTGGGTCGAGTTCTTCCTCCCAGAACGTGACCATTACAAACAATGGAAACGCAACGTTGACCATCAGCGCCTTGACTTCGCCAGCCGATTTTAACCTGAGCGGCGTCGACAATAGCTGTACAACCAGCACCAGCCTGGCTCCGGGAGCAAGCTGCATTCTTGGTATTGTCTTTGCTCCGACCACTGTCGGTTCATTAAGCGAGACCCTGACCATCACCGACAATCAGGGTACGCATACCATTAGCCTCTCCGGCACGGCGACGGCTGCCATTACTACCACAACACTGCAGATTTCCCCCAATCCAGCAGGCCCCGGAACTGCAGTTACTTTCACCGCAACCGTGTCACCCACACCTACCGGCACGCCCACGGGTACGGTGAGTTTTTACAACGGCACGACCCTCTTAGGCACAGGCAGTGTGAACAGCTCCGGTGTTGCCACGTTCACCACCAGCAGCCTGACAGCAGGAACGCTGAGTGTGACGGCGACGTATTCCGGTAACACCGGCTACGACACGTCAACATCTTCAGCCCAGACGCTGACCGTGAATGCTGCTACCACAACGACGCTGGCTGTAACCCCAAATCCAGCTACAGCTGGACAGACAACCACTTTCACTGCAACTGTAACGCCTCCACCGACTGGAGAATCTACAGGAACGGTGAGTTTTTATAACGGCACGTCGCTACTAGGAACAGCCAGCGTAAACAGTTCCGGTGTTGCCACGTTCACGACCAGCAGCTTGACCGCGGGAACAATAAGCGTATCGGCAGTGTATTCCGGTACTTCAGGATTTACTGGATCGACCTCTGCAACTCAGACGTTGACAGTGAATGTCGCTGGAGCTTCAACTTCCACTTCTTTGGCCATAACTCCGGGTTCACCAACCACTGGACAGTCAGTTGCCTTCATAGCAACTGTGTCTCCCGCGCCGAGCGGCTCGACTAGGGGCTCTGTAAGCTTCTATAACGGCTCGACCCTCCTAGGTACGGAACCTGTTAACGCCTCGGGAGTGGCAACCCATACGATTACCAGCTTGACGGCAAATAATTACAGCATCACCGCAGTATATAGCGGCGTAAGCGGAGTCTACTTGTCGAGTACCTCAACTGCGCAATTACTGACCGTTAGCAAGGCTGCTGTTACGGTAACTGTTCCGGCGCTACAGGTTACTGTCGGCCAGACCGGTTCCGCCTCTGTAACTGTGACAGGGCCCTATCAAACTCTCTCGGCCCCTTCAGGCACTGTCAGCTATGTTCTGCTGAATGCCTCGGGGACACAGGTTGGGTCCGGAGTGCTTACTCTTATTGCCGGAAGTACCTCTTCTACGGCAACGGTATCCATCCCGAGCACGCTAGCCGCAGGTACATACACACTGAAAATTGTGGCGTATAGCGGTGATAGTAGCTATGCATCGTTATCCAGCGTCCTGGCCACAACATCGATCGTAATAGGGCAGATCACGCCCACCATCACCTGGAATCCGCCTTCATCCTCCATTCCCTATGGCTCTACACTGAGCGGAATCCTGAATGCCAGTGCGTCGAGCGGAAGCGCCTCGATCCCCGGAACCTTCACCTACAGGGCGGTACCCAGTGGTGGAAGCGCCAGTACAGTAACCAGTGCAAGTGTATTGGGAGCGGGAAGCTATGCCTTGACCGTGACCTTTACGCCAACAGACTCCACAACCTACGCGACAGTTACAAGGGCCATCGACTTTACAGTCGCCAAAGCGGGTGCGGCTTCTACCGTCGTAAGTTCTTCCAATCCGGTATTCGTTACTACAGCAGTTACCTTTACAGCAACTGTAACTTCATCTGTAGGTACGCCAACCGGTTCTGTCGGCTTCTATGATGGAACGACGCTCCTGAGCACAATTACTCTGTCAAAGGGGTCGGCTACTTATACGACATCCAGCCTCGTCTCTGCGATTCACTCTATTACGGCTGTTTACTCTGGGGATGCGAACTTTGCCACGGCAACCAGTGCTCCTCTTGTAGAAACGGTACAGGACTTTGTTCTGGGTGCGCCCACTCCTGGAGGCGGGGGAAGCGGAGGTAGCGGAGGTAGCGGAGGTTCGGGTGGCGGTGGAGATACTACTCCCACTCAGACTGTATTGCCCGGTGACACGGCGACATTCTCTGTACCATTGGGTCCCACAAATGGAAGCACATTGGCGGCGCCCGTAGTCCTCACCGTTACTGGCGCCCCTCCGGGAGCAACCGCAACGTTGAACCCGAGCTACCTGCCTGCGGGCGCATCGCTCACGAATGTGGTTCTCTCTGTGGTATTGCCCAAGACAACGGCTGAGTTGCATCAGCATGAGATGTTCAACGGCAAGCTGGGTATGACACTGCTGGGAACGCTCCTGCTTCCGTTTGCTGCAAAAATGCGGAAGACTGCCCTGAAGTTGAAACATCTGGCTTGTTGCTTATTGCTTGTCCTACTGGGAGTCGGCTTCGCGATAGGGCTTTCCGGATGTGGAACTACTGCCAGCGGTTTCTTTGGGCAGAAGCAGAAGAGCTATACCTTGGTAATTACAGCTACGTCTGCAGGCATTTCCCGGTCAACCTCTGTAAATCTTACGATCCAGTAAAGGAGCACCCTTCATGTTCGATATATTTCGCAAGAGTGTGCTCCTGATAGGAGCAATAACAATGGGCCTGCACCTGCAGGCCCAATCCCCCCATCCTAAAACCCTTAATACGACGTCGGCCGATATAGCAATTACTTATACGGCAGAAAGAGGAAAAGTCGCCGCGGTGGACTGCGGCTGCTTTTGGCTGCAGGGAGGCAGCGTTGACAGCGCGATTACTTTCTTCCATGGTCTCGGAGTTGCAGCCAATCTTACGGGCGTGCATGCGTCTGACGTCACGTCGGGCGTGGATCTGGATAAGGTGTCATTCATGATGGGGCCTCGCTACACCTTCCGTCCGGAACACTGGAAAAACCGGCTTTTGGGACAGGGTCACGGAGTCGCTGTTTTCGGCGAGGGATTAATTGGAGGGGTCCATGGATTTAATTCTGTTTTCCCCTCTTCGCAGGGAGTGCGGGGAGCTGCAAGTTCCTTCGGCATTCAGGTCGGAGGAGGACTGGACTGGACTGCTGCAGAAAAAATAGGAATCCGGCTAGTTCAGGCCGAGTATATTCGCTCGACACTACCCAATAATAGTAATGATACTCAGAATGACTTGAGAATCTCGGGCGGTATCGCTTTCCATTTCAGATATTGAGTTTCCAGTTCCTTCGATTCATTCAGCCAAGACTCTCAAGGTGGATTTCCGCCTGAGAGTCTTTGTCGCATTCTTGTCGCAAATTCCAAAATCACTCCACGCTTCGGTTGTTCTTTTCCTAAGGAAACAGCGGTTGCTCCATTTGCTTTTCGGTCTGCTTCGAACTGCCTCCTCGAGTGCAGTTGTGGCCCTTGTCCGCTCGTACGCGGCCCCATCAACTCTGCGTGGATCGAGTTAACGGCTGCCCTCACCTCCGGTTCGAGAGACTGCATATAGATATGGGTTGTCGTCGAGGCCTTTGAGTGACGCATCAGCCCCTGGATGTCTTTGACATGGCCCTTGGTTTTACCAAGCGTTGCGATGGTGCGGCGGATCACCTGGAACGTCAGCTTCGGCAGTTCCAACTCCACGGCCAATTTATGTAAGACGCGCTTCCGATAATTGTTCGGATCCATCGGTTCGCCAAAGCGTCCGGCGAAGATGAACCCATCCGGGGAAACGTCCTTGCCTTTCCTTCTGCACTGCTCCCGCCAGACAAGCAGTTCGTCAGCGAGCACGTCGGCAATGGGAACTTTGGTCAGACTTCCCTTGGTTTTCCCGAACGGTCGGATTTTTCCCTTGTAGAGCGTCTCCTGAATATCCAAGACACGTTCTTCTTCGAGAAAGCACCGCCACCGGAGAGGAAACAGTTCGCTCGGCCTAAGTGCATTCGACATCTCCAGCTTCATCAGGATCCAATCTCGCAAGCTCAGTTCATCCAACTTCTGAAGCACCAAGCGCAGCTGATCCCAGCTCAGAGTGGTCTTGTCCACCGCCCGCAGGTTCGCGGGGGGCTTGATTCTGCGCGCAGGATCCTTCGAAAGAAAATCCTGATCGACGGCTTCCGAAAAGATCGAACGCAGGTAGGCACGCATTTGCAATACCCTGTCGCGGGAGCGGGTTTTGGCCAGCTGATTGAGATGGTTCTGCAGGATGAATTTGTCGAAGTTCTCCAGCCGGATATCTTCGAACTCCTTCACGAGATCGGCCTCAAGCAAATACTTCTTTGTCTCGACCGTTCCTTCTCTCCAGTCCGCCTCTTTCAGTGGCAGATACCGATTGCGAACAAACCATCCGAAGGTGACGGTTCCGTTCTTGATGGTTCCGTCTTCGGCGAGTTGTCCAGTAAGTCTTGCGATTTCCACCTCCAGCTTTTCTCTTGCTTCGTGCTTGGTCATCTCCGACCGCAAGCCCAGAGCTACTGGAGTGGAGATGTTTTTCGGTTGCTTCGTCAGAGGGTCTGTAACGGTCCTGCGGAAATAGCCGTACCATTTCTTTCCGCGGATCGATACCCACCCTTTTTGGTGCGATTTACCCATCCATTCCTCATCTTCTGTGTGGAGGGAATAAGCGGGCCAGCCCTATTTTACCGGTGCTTTCGCCGTAAAGAGGACACCTGCTCCCTTTGTCTGAGGAACTCCTCGATTCCGTTTGCCCGATAACGCAGGGCGCCGTCGCTCATGCGAATGACGGGCAAATAAGGCGCTCTGCGCGAGGAATGGTCCCAGACCCAGTCGATGCTGACTTTCAGCCGTAGGGCGACGTCTGCTGCGGTGAGGAGAGGCCCTATTTCTTCCTCCTCCCGCCTGAGCGGCAAAGAACCCATATCTTTATTTCTCCCTCTTAATGGTTGCTGGCACAGACTGGCCAGCGAGTGGGGAGATCATGTTGCCCTTTCGGTTTTCGGTCAAATTTACGCCGTCTACTTCCTTTTGCTCCGGCTGAACGGGGAAGCGCCGCGTGCGCCGCTCGAAAGTACACTTCTGCGGCGGCTAATTCTTTAAAGCGAATCTTTGCGGGTGGGGCATTTTCTGGCTCCAAGTTACTTGCAGCACACAAACGTCTGCTTGATTCAGCTTGGCATCAGGGAACATCTCCCCAATTGCGCACTTGGGTGCAAACCCTCCCCGAATTTCCTCAGGCATTCAAGGAACAATAGTGAACGAGGCGAATAGTGGATCTGCGGACTTCCGCACTCCCTGTCCACTTTCGTAGAAGAGACGAGTTGTCGCGTTGCTCAACGATCCCAAAGGCGAGAAATTTCTAGGCAGGACTGATTAGGGCAGACCACTTCGCTCCATGTTTTCCGGGGTGTCACTTGAACTGAATCTACGAAGAAGGAAGTAACCATATGACAGAAGGAAATGGGCGTGACCATTGGCAAGAGGATCCTCTTGCGCAAGCCAAGCGTGTTGTAGAAGAGTTGCAGGACAAGATTCTTGCGCTTATCGACTCTTGTGCGAAAGAACATTCGGAGTGCAATCCTGAGGCTTTTCCTGTGGCAGTGGGACAAGCTTTTGTTGCTCAGTGCCTGAAGACCTATGGAGAACAGGGATTCGAGGAGGCGCGAAAACATACCCAACTCATTGTCGAAGCAATGGAGGCCGCGTTTCATGAAGAGGCGGGTGAATTATGAGCCTGCTCAACGTATGGAGGTGAAATTTATGAAGAAGGTAACAGCGGCTGTCTTTTTCCTCGTCGTCAGTCTTCTGTCGGGATGCAAATCCACCCCGCCTCAGGTTGAGGGGAAATGGCATGGGGCAACGCAGTTAACCGCTACTTTTACAACGGCTCTGAGCAGCAAGCCTCGAACGGAGAATTTTCCAGCGGATTTTATTCTGGTCCTCACGCAGACCGGCCAAAGCATTCATGGAGACGCCTCTGTCACTGCGGCTAAAGCTCCTCCGCTTCATATTCCAATCGGCACGGGCGTCATCGAGCAAGATGGGAAGATCTCACTCGAAGGTGATGGGAACTCCACCTTCTCTCGAGCGCATCTCAGTTTCGATGGCAAAGCTCAGGGAGGAAAGATAGCCGGCACGATCGACGTTGCGTTGAACGGTGTAAGTGGAAGCGCGGAAAATAAAGGCCCGCTTACGCTAGAACCAGCAAACTAACGTAGGTTTTTGGCGCTTTGCTCAGAGTAGTCTTCTCTTCGTAAGCCTCAGAACCATCGGATACTCGAAAACTTGACCGAAGATCGGATGTGTTTCACTGTGTCCTTCGCACAGCTTACCTGCGCGGAGGTGACCAGTGTTTCAAAGTCCGGCTCAGACGCTCGAAGCGCTTGCACGGGTCGGTTATCTGACCGACCCCATTACTGCAACTACCGTCTATCTGGCCGACCAACTGCATAAGCCCCTGTTGCTTGAAGGGCCTGCTGGCAGCGGTAAGACGGAGTTGTCGTACGCTGTCATGCGTGCAGTTGATGCGCCCATCGAGCGGCTCTCGTGCTTCGAAGGCATTACTCCCGAACATGCGATTGGAAAGTTTGATGAATCTCTGCAACGCCTCTATGTCGAGTTAGCCACGCAATCGGGAACCCCGGATTGGCAAGCCCTGGCTCGGGAGATTAGTACCCTGAGTTTCTTTGTTCCCGGACCACTCCTCAAGGCATTGCTTTCGAAAAGACGCTCCGTTCTACTTATTGATGAACTGGATAAGGTCGATCATGCCTTTGAGGCGACCCTGCTAGAAATCCTCTCTGTATGGCAGTTGTCGATTCCACGTCTGGGAACAATCAGTGCCGAATCCATTCCCTTTACTGTGCTCACCTCAAACGAAGAACGCCGTCTCGGTGACCCTGTTCGTCGCCGCAGCCTTTATCTGAGGATTGAGTATCCAACTCCTGAACGTGAAGCGGAAATTGTCGCACGCAGAACACCCGAAGCTTCTCATCAGACGCAGCGGCTGATTGCGGGATTCGCCAAAGCGTTGCGTGCCTATCGGCTGGAGAAGCCGCCGTCTGTAGCGGAAATGATTGATATCGCCTTAGCGATTGAATTGCTTTCGATCAAGGAAGTCACGGTAGAACATCGCGATGTGCTGCTGCCGCTATTTGCTAAAACTCATCGCGACCGTAAAAAGCTGGCTGATTTGAAGGATGCCTTTGCAGCAATTCTTCATGCCGCCAAACTTTATGCGAAAGAAACTGCGGCTAGGAGTGTCACGGAGGTGCTTGAGGAAGTTATCGAGGAGCAACTTGTATGAAATGTTTGCTGCTTTTCGTTCTATCTGCTTCGCGCGTCTCTGGCTTTTGCTATACCCAGCACGAAGATCCGGAGTCACGATACTACGTCAATGCCTATGCGAGCCACTACAGGATTCCTCGCGCACTGATCTACGCAATCATCCCACAGGAGTCGGGTTGGGATCCGATGGCGATCTCCAGCAAAGGCGCGCTCGGTCTGATGCAATTGATGCCGGCCATGGCGCGACGATATGGAGTGCGGAATCCCTTCTCGAAATCCGACAACATCGGCGGCGGCGCACGTTATCTACGACATCTTCTTGAGTTGTTTCACGGCGACCCGAGGTTGGTTCTTGCCGCCTATTGCACGGGTGAGGATCGCATAGGACGCCGCGGACTGGCTTACAGCAACCCCCAGGTCGTCGTCTACGTGGAGCAGATACGGCGGCGATACGTGCGGGAGTTTGAACGCGAAGAACCCGTTCTACTGAAGGAGAATCAATGAACAGCTTAAAGACCGTCTGCTGGTTTCTGATTTGCTGCGCTATTCCCGTCGCAGCACAAACTATCTCGTCTCTATCGTCTCTCAACAAAGATGCAGCCAAAAGCGCTCCGCCGCAAATTTGGGAGCTGGTCATTTCTCCTGAAACTATCTCGGAGATTCATCTCAAGCCGAATTTTGCCACGACTATCCTGATGCCTGAGCCGGTGACCAATGTTGTACTTGGTGCGCCGACGCTCTTCGATGCCGAGCACTCCGAGCACGCGCCGGAGTTGGTTGTGGTGAAGCCGCTCACCGAGCATTCTGCTACCAGCAATCTTTGGATTGCAACGCGCTCCGGCCAGCACGTCAGCCTCAAGCTGCTTAACGACGGGGATACTAGCCCTGCGGGATCGGTAGATTACGTGCTGATCTACAGGAAAAGTCACGATTTTCTGATTGCCTCGGACGATCCGGCCGATGCAGTTATCGCTGATCAATCGCTCGGCGCGAGACAGCCTTCTCTTTTCAAGACCGCATTTGAGAACCAGCAGCGTATAGCCAGTCCCTCCTGGAATATGCAGCGTAATGCCAAATCGCTGTTGAAGATCACAGCCTCCATCGGCTCTGTAATCGGCGATGGAGACAGCACAATCGTTGCCTTTTCTGTTCTGAACCAAAGCAAGCAGTGGGTGGAAGTGCTTCACCCACAGATCGAACTGAACAACCCCGGAATGCGGGAAGAGAGTAGCAAAGCAAAGAAGAAGCAGAAGGACATACTCGCCGATCAGGTTCCGATCCGCGAGTATCGCTACACACAGCAGAAGCTTGCACCCGGTGCCCGAGCCGATGGCGTGGTCCGCTTTGAGCGTCCGGCCTATAAACAGGCGCAGGAAGGGCTCGAACTCGAGTTGACGACGGCGGATGAACGTCATGGATGTCTTGATTGCACCCAAACCTCGGCCGAAGTCTTCCGTGAGTGCATCGGAGCTTCATGATTCGGAGATTCAGAAGATTGCCGATATGGTAATGACGAAGGCATTGTTGCAAACGCAACAGGTGACACAGCACGGTACCAAGCTCGTACACAACGGAGTGAACATTCGTATTGAGGCTGTAGTTTCTGCGAAGCATGCGATGTACATCCGCTATGTCGTCATCAACAACAGCAAGGCTCCCTATCGCGTGCCAGATCCGGTTTTCTAACTTCCGAGCCAGGCGCTCTGGAGGCCGTCACTTTCAGCTCTCGACGCCCTGACTGTCATTCAATGGCTCTGCAAGAACAGATCGAGGTTCGGTCTGTGTATTCGAGTCTCGTTTTGCCGCTTTTGCCGTCATCACAGTTTGGATTTCGTCAAAGTGCCAAGGCCGAAAGTTATGGACATCAACGCCTACGTCAAGGGAGAGCGATAGAGGTTCATCCGGCAGGTTGCCATGTGAGTGTCCATACAGATGCCACGCGCCGCGCGCATGGTGATGCCAGACCCTCATCGCATAATGACATAGCACTATCCTTTGCTTAGCTACGTTGATCTCCGATAGGCAAGCCCAGGAGGCAAACAGATGTTGGAGCTTTCGTGTCGGCTTGTCGTGATTGCCTTCGATAAAATGAATCGTTTTGCAGTGCAGCCTCTTGCGATAGGCTGTTACGTGTTCCGCTCTCCCCAAACAGAAATCGCCGAGGAAATACAGAACGTCATTTGCTTTCGCACATGCATTCACGCCGTTCGCGATTGCATCGTCCATTTCATCAGTGTTCGCGAAAGGACGATTGCAGTACCGGATGATGTTGAAATGTCCGAAGTGAAAGTCGGACGTGAACCAAACGTTACGCATCTTTCCATGCTCGTCTCTATGAGTCGTTGATACAAGATAACTGTTGCGGTGGGATTTGAACCAGCAAGGTTCAGATGAGGAAGACATCTCTGGGCCTTGCTGTGAGTTCTGCCTAGGCAACAGGGCGCGAGCGGAATAGACGATTGGTCGCCATTTCGTCTGGAAAGCCCGTTCTCCAAGCGCCCCATTTTTCTCTTTTGGGCGGACAGGAGGCCTATTGATTTCTCCTCAAAATTTGAAGATAGAAAGGACCCTTCTTGAACACGAGAGTCTCTTCTTCACCAAACTTCAGGGACTCTACATCAGCCTCGCTCATCTGAATGTTTCCCACCCGTACGAACATGTCTCAAATAAAAATCAATTTGCTCTGGATGCGCTATTTTCTGGTTGTAGCAGCGGAAGGAAGTTTCACCCGTGCGGCGGGACGGCTTGACATTGATCGCGGTGGATTGTTCCGGCGGATCGATGTAATGGAAGAGCGCCTAGGGGTAAAGTTGTTTGAGCGGCTTGCGACAGGCTCGCGGCTTACTCTTGCTGGAAAACTCTTCGAGGCTGAGGCGATTAAGGCGGTTGAGTATAGTGATCGAGCGATCCAAGTTGTGAGCAGCTTCGTAAGAGAAGAGGACAAGAAGTTAAAGATCGGAGTATCCCTCTTCTGCGATCTTCCTAGAATACTGGGCCTCATCGAGAGGTACCGAAGGTCCAAGCCACAGCTTCTGGTCGAATGCGTTACCGCACGCACTCGTGAACTGTTGCCTGCCTTATCGCGCGGTTCCTTCGATCTGGCTTTTCTTGACATGCCTGTTCAAGGCGATGAAATAGAAACCATTCCCGTAGTAGCAGAGTCGTTGGCCGTCATCTTGCCTCGCAAGCATCCCTTGTCGGAAAGAGCCGTTGTGAGGCTCTCCGAATTGAGGAAGATGCGAATGATTCTTGTTTCGAGAAGAAATGATCCTGGTTCTGTCGCCTTGATGTCCTTGCTGGAGGAGGCTGGAGTCGAGCCTTCTTTGGCTAGTGAGGCTGCGGATCCTGCTGAAGTGATGGATCAAGTTACTTTGGGCCACGGGGCCGGAATCCTGCGAAGGTCCGCGACTCGCTTCCAGAGAGAAGGGACTATCTCCCGGCCACTGAGGCATTCTTGTCATCTCCAGACTGCGATCGCCTGGCGCAAGGATATTTGGAGAACAGGCGCTCTAGCGTTTCGAGACTCGATTCTTCGCTTTAGTCATTCGGGGCTTCGAGACCCTAAGCGATCCATCGAGCCGGCTAGGCGTCAAGGTTGAGGAAGCGATCTCGGAGCAACGTCGTTCGTGATTCATGAACAAGCAAAGAAGATGAACGTAAAACTGGGAGAGCTAAAATGAAGGATACGGAGGTTCTGTGAAGGGAAGACCCCATTCGATAGACCACGCCGCGTAACTCTGTGGGCGGCAGGAGAAATCGAATGCCTCATCCTCGTTCTATCGCTGAGCGGCGCCAGAATCGCAGAACCATCATGGCTCGCCGCCGTGAAATTATTCGGAATTGGTATGCACCGGATGGAAATACGAAGCCCGAAGATAACCGAGCTTGGGCTCTGTGCAATAAGTGGAATCTCAACTGTAGCTGTATGCTCTGCCATCTCGAAAAATATTATTCTGCCCGGAGACAACGCCGAGATTGATTGAAGAAGGATATCTTAGATAATCTTGCAGCTTGGAGGTAAGGGGAAAGCAGACTCGATTCAAGCTACAGAAAGCCCAGACCAAAGGTTTGAATCTCAGAGAGGGCAGAGTCCTCAGAATGTCTGGTACTTAGTCGGGCGGCCTTTCTGAAGACTTCGAATTCCCTTGTTTCTACTTTCGATACCGATTCGATAAATCTGCGGACTAAAGCAGTCTCTTCTTTAGAACAGATGGCTCTCAGATCCCTACCTAAAAGAAAGGCCGGAGCCAAAGAGATATCGGAAAGATTGGCTTCCATAACCTCATCTGAGAATTCTCGATCCGAATTGGCCTCATAAAGGTGGAGCAAATCTCTGATATCGTAAAGATCTTTTTCCCGCCTATGCGGATCATCCAGAAAGGCGGCTATTTTTAATAGGGACAGGACCACAGGCGGAATCACGTTGAACCTTAAATCGGCGGCGAAATCGTAGGGGATCGCTCGGCTGAATACGTGCTCGAAGCCTATAAGGCTCATCGTCATTTCGCTTTCGGGCCAGGTGATCGATTTTGCAGCCCGTAATTTCGGTCCTGCCAACAGGATGTCCAGTCTTGTCTCCCTCGCGCTCTTCCATTCATGCTCTCTGTGCTTGCGTTGTGCCCACCCGCGAGAGGCCAACTCTTTGCGCAGTGTGTAGAAGCTTTCCAAATTGAGTGCGACAGCAACATCGACATCTTTGGTGTGTCTCCCTTCGTCCGGAAAATGAGCTTGGAATGCCACGGCTCCGATCAGGACACACTCTGCTCCCAGAAGAGTGCAGACTTCGCGCAATTGCTTGAGATCTTCGATGGCAGAAGGAGAAAGGTCAACCATTCTGGAGGTACTCCGTTCTGAATTCCTCTGCCGCCTCATGCGCACGAGGATCGTTCGAGTGCATGAGTTCACAATAAATCAACAATGGATGAGCAATCGAGATGCCTTCCACCATTTTCCAGAAGGGAAGACCTCCGAAACTCCTCAAGGCAATAACACGACCGTCTTTATCTGGGATCAACTTGAGTTTTCGTGCAATCTCCGGAGGAAAGTACTCGAGGAACAAAGGAAGCTCCGGCCCTTGATAGAAGTGGTTGAGCAGATAAGAGGCTGGCCCTCCACTCAGAGAATATCGAATGGAACTGCCGTCCAGCTGTTTCTGAATATGCTTGATGACCTTGTCAAGTGTGGAACCAGGAATTTGATATCTGTTGATATAGAGGCGTGGCCGCAAGAGTTGCTCGTATCCGCTCAGTAGTTGCTCATGCAGTAAAGCAGCTTGCTCCTTTACACGAGCACCATTCTTTGTAACAGTCAGCACTCCTTCCTCAATCAATTGCTGGCGAACATTCGCAACAGTGCTCTTACTGATTCCAGAGGCTTCAGCAAACTTTCGAACATTCCATCCGGCGGCTTCTGGATAGGCCGCCAAAGTGAAAAGCGCCTGTACCTTGGCCTGTGTGGTGGTTTTTGCTTCTCGATCTTTCGCGACCTCTTTTTTGCCAATAACTGTCCGCTCGTATCGGTCTCCGAGCTGGAGGTGCATATTGCCAAGAGCATCGACGAAATTCACCCCCGCTTCGATCAGTCTTTCGGCAGTCTGCAGCGGAACATATCTGGCCAAGAGCAGTACCTTTCCCTCTTCACCAAGTCGATGTTTCTGTGCCCGTGCAATCAAGAAATTCACGAAAGAGCGGTCTAGAAAGGAACTTCTTGACTCGGCAAAAAAAAAGAACTCGCCTTCCGGTGTTCGGACTGAGAGCTTGGCATCAAAACCAGCATTCCCGGCTGGAATACTCCTATGCCTAATATTTCGGATGAAATCGAGTGCCTTTAGATGCTCTAGCTGGGGTCCGTATTGTGTCTCCCACTTCATTGTCCATTAATATATCATGTCCATTATAATTGGACACATCGAATTACCGTACGCGTCTTGGCTAGGTGAACGTGCGCTCTTCTTTCGATTTTAGGCTGGGCACCGGCTCCTCCCGAACCTCCGCGTTCCTCTCCCGCATCCGTCCTATACGGCGTGGTCACGACGAAAGGATGATCATGACATATATATCAATTTGTTGTAAGGACAGCCCAAGTCGGGGATAGAAGACTTCTGTGCTCTGCTGGGCCTGCGTCCAGCGCAAAAGTATGAGACTACATGGGAGCGAATCGCACGCGCTGTTCCTCTTGTCCGTGACAAGATGTCCGAGCTTCCGGACTTCAGGGACATAGGCAAGCGAATACTGCTGGCTTGGCGATAGGGGGTAGAGAGTCTGCGTGATCGCCGTGTTTATTTCCTTGGAGACTGGCCGGCAAACAAGGTGTTCGAGGGCATCTCCGACGTCCCTCGGCTTGAAAGCCCTCGATCAGTTATAGGTCGTTCGCCTCTGCTGGCCAAACGCTCACGGCGTCCGCCGCAATAGATTCGGACGGCGACTGTGTGGTGCAGAGAAACCCATCTCCAGAAATGAAAGCGGACGCAGGGCATGTTTGGGCTTGAGACAATACCGTTATTGAGGAGTTTCGGCAGCAGTGCGTAAATCAGAAGCAGTATCCTTGGGCGATCCAGTAATGCCAGTCTTCGATAGCCTGGGTGGTTGATTCGTCCACGTTGAGAGGCTTCAACTGAGAGAGTGGCACCGCGAAATTTCGATTGTTCCAATGTGTCATCACGAGCATGTCAGTCGAGCAGCTATCTTCCGGCGCCATCTTTCCGACCTCGACAGAGTCTCCTTTGCGCAGCGGCGAGGCTGGCACAGAAGCAATGCATTGCGCACGGAACGGGAATTGGATCTTGTCTTCAAGATAGTAGTACCAGCTCATAGCCTGTTCTTCTGGACCATGGGCATCTACGATGATTTCCTCGTGGATACGGTATTCCCGCTCGTGATTTCGCTGTGCTGCTGTCATGATTTTCTATGCTTGAAGAAGCTCACGGATGCGAGAGAACCTGAGCCGTTCTTCTGCTTGTGATCATACTCGAAGGTGGGATTTTCCATGCTGCCGCGCAGTTCGTCGCACGCGGCTCAGAGAGAGGAATAGGAATCGGATTTCTTGATTGCCATTGATTAACTACCTTGTTTGAACAGCTCAACGAGGCTCATTCAGATTTATCTCTTGTTCCAGCGCAGCGAGGACTTCCATGATCTCCCCGAATGGCGGCGGCTCTCCGAAAACCATCACGCTCATACTGCGGTAGTCCCGCTCCAATGCTGCGCGCCGCTCTTCGGTCGGGACGAGACATAAGCTTCCAATCTGCGCCAGATCATATTTCGCCCAGCCGGACGGGTAGAAAGTCTGCTTGTGGCGTACGACCTGCTCCAGGAGAGCAAGGTCTGCCAGAGCTTCACTGCGGACGGGACTTTGCGCCAGCATCGCAAGATCGTAATAGTGCCGCGAATAGCGGTCAGGCAGGGCCTTCTCTGCTGGTCGATAAAACTCGGCATGAAGAATGGTCGCCTTTTCCCAAAAAGTGCGCTTCGCCAGAAGCGAAGTAACGGATACGTCGGGTTCATCGAACAAGGCAGGAAACTCTTCCGACGCAAAGGCGCGTACCGTAAAGCGATCACGCGGCACGAATTCAGCATGAGTGCCGAGTTCCAGGATCACGTGAGGCTTGATGTAGTCGAGCGTCGACGCTACCGACGGATACTGGAAGCGGACCACATTAGCGTCCTGTTCGCTGACGGCCAAAGTCCAACCTTCTCCATTACCGAGGATTTCTTCGCAGCGACCCCGAAGAACTGAGATGAATTCACTGCCAATGTACTGCTGACAGGCAACCATCATTTCCGCAAGAATAGTGGCGCGCTTGGTTTTCGACAGCCCATCCCGGCGCGGATCGCGCTCCCCCGCGAATCCAAGGGCGACGTAGTCTACGGCCAGATCGATATCTTCCGAAAAACGGTTGATTGCGTGATAGATTTTTGACAACGATGTGCCGCCGTTGAAAAGCAGGCGGTCTCTCAGGGCATCAATCGCAAACAACTGTTTCAGCGTCCAGCAGACCCAGAAGTCCTTTTCAACGACGGCATCGGAAAGGGCGCGTCTCTCCGCCGTTTCGGCGAACAAGTCCGCGCGGTCGCGTTTCGTCATTCGTGCAACTTTGTTCACGCGGTCTCCTCTGCAATTCGGCTCGCGACTTCATAAATCCAATCCACGCCAAAGCGAGCGTTCCGGACGAACTTCTTCCTCTCGGACGGGGTAAGCGCTGCTCGCAACACTTCCATCTCGTGTGTCCCGACGTTTTCTTTGCCGAGATGACGCAATGCCTGGACAACGAGAGCGATCTTTCCCTCAAGCCCGGCGAGCACCTTTGGACGAGCGTGTTTGAATACTATGCTACGTCTTCCAATCGGCACTTCGTTATTCGGACCGTCGGTGAGATAGATGATTTTCGACGGTACCTGCGTCGAAAGCCCCAGCAGGTTTGCCGCCCATGCTCCATCGGGCACGATCTTCCAGCGTTGCCGCCGCGCAATTGCGCGCGCGGCTTCGTCGATGTCAGGGCTGAGCGTTCCACCAAGGGCGGGATTGACGCGTGGCGTGTCATAGAGTCCCCGGCGGATGCGGCGTACCGTTCCTTTGTGAGTCAGTTCTGCCAGCGTCACGTCGATAGTCGTCCGGCTGGCAATATCGAGGAAGTCCTTCGCCGAGAAAGCTTTCCCTGTACCGAGCCGTTTGATCCGTGCAACTATCTGATCTCGCATGGTTTCCATGCGGTTATCTCTCCCCTCTATTAAGAAAAAATATACCTCTTTTTCTTAACAAAGCCAAGGCTCTCTTTCATTCGGAATCCAACTCAGGCACTCCTTTCAGGTTTTTCCCTCCTGCGCTCACAGCTAGGGAGCAATCGCAACGCAATGTTGATAGCAGCACTCTATTTCTCCCCAAGGGCTTATAGCTGAGTGGTTGTGCTGACCGGGAGAGTTCGAATTGGAATCCGGAGACACTACGGCATTATCCTGAGCGCGATAATTATCGTGGCCAGGATAATGCCGTCAGGCCTTGGGACTTTGGGGCAATCTTGCAGAAGTATGCAGGTTCCTCAACGTTTATTTAAATGTTCCCGAGAGGGAACATCCTTTTCAGTTGACCGATGCTTAAGGCTTAAAAGTTCCCGTACGGGAATGTTTGGATGGATTACTTGTGGGGATTGCAGTAATATTCCCGTACGGGAACTTTGTGTTTAGCACATGCGCTACACCTCGCAACAGATCGGAGCTCTGATCAAACAGACACGCAAGAGTCTGGGCGTTACCCAAAAGGATCTCGCCTTGACCTCGGGAACCGGACTGCGCTTTGTCATCGATCTCGAAAAGGGTAAGGAGACCTGCGAGATAGGAAAAGCACTTACCGTTCTACAGACACTCGGAATCAGGCTGACGCTGACACCGCCGATGCCGGTCTCGGTAAAAGGAGAGTAGGGCATGGCGAGGACACTGGATGTCTACTTGTTCAGGAATCTCGTCGGTCATTTAATCCAGGATGACGGCGGGCAAATGGTGTTCGATTACGCCGAGAGTTGGCTAGAAAGACCCAACGCATGCCCTCTTTCTCAATCGCTGCCTCTGCGGAAAAAGAGATTCACGCGCAAGGAATGCCGCGGATTTTTCGCGGGTATCTTACCTGAAGAGAGCAAGCGAGAAATCATCGCACGTAATCTGGGCATCAGTACCCGCAACGACTATGCCATGCTGGAGCGGATCGGCGGTGAATGCGCGGGTGCCGTCACATTTGTTCCCGCCGGTGAGTCTCTTCCTGAGCGCAACAACAGCTACCAAACGCTCACCAACCAAGAATTGGTTGCAATCCTGAAAGAACTGCCGAAGCGCCCGCTTTTAGCTGGGGAAAAGGGGGTACGCCTTTCCCTGGCAGGAGCGCAGGACAAAATTGCAGTTCGAGTTGACGGGGACAAGGTCAGCCTTCCCTTGGATGGAGCACCCAGCACACATATCCTGAAGCCAGCGATTGAACGATTTGAAGGCTTGGTTTTCAATGAAGAACTTTCGATGAAACTCGCTGCCGCGGTTGGCCTGACAACGGCCCCGGTCGAATTCCGAACGATAGAAGATATGACATTTCTGCTTGTGAAGCGCTATGACCGCGTTCCTAGGCAAACATCAGAAGATGATGAGTCCCCCGTCGAGCGGGTTCATCAGGAGGATTTCTGCCAGGCACTGGGTTTCGTTCCTGAAACAAAGTACCAGAAAGAAGGCGGCCCATCGCTCAAGGATTGCTTCCACCTTCTGCGGGAAGTTTCCAGTGCCCCGGTTATTGATCTCGCGAGGTTGCTTGACGCGGTGATCTTCAATTATCTGGTCGGAAATAACGACGCCCATGGCAAGAACTTCTCACTCCTCTATCCAGGCGCAGGAACGGTTGATTCGCAGATTCGGTTTGCACCCCTCTATGACGTTGTGAGCACAATCTACTATCCGGAACTCACCCGGGAAATGGCCATGAAGATAGGCGGTGAGTATTCGTCGGAAAGAGTTATGCGACGGAACTTCGAGAAGCTTGCCGAAGAAGTTGGCTTGGCCAAACCACTGGTACGCCGTCGCGTCGGGGAGTTGGCAGATGCAGTGCTCTCCTCCCTAGCCAAACTCGATGTTCAGAATCCTGTGGCAGAGGGCGTGGCGGCATTGATCAAAAAGCGCTCAGAAAAGACTCGTACAAGTTTCCAAGGTTGAACTTGCTCGCCTATTTCATTTGTGGGTTCACATGCGCTGAGGTTGACTCCCCGGGGTAGGCGTGATTGGTGCGCCTACCCGAGGTCAGCCATGGTCGACTACGTTCCTTTGTAGTTCAACAGTGGCCTGAGTGTGCGGCGAATTTTGACAAGGTCGTGTTGTTCCTTTAGAACCGCACGAATGTCCTTGTACGCCGATGGAGCTTCGTCGCGGATGGCATCGGCGAGACGCCAGTCGAACCAGACTCCCTTCATTTGGCGTTGCAGTTCTGAGCGGCTGACCTTTCTCGCCGCCTCGGACCGGCTCATTGCCCGCCCAGCACCATGAGCACTGGAATTGAGAGCTTCCTCACATCCCCGGCCTTCGACATGGAAGCTGAGCGTCCCCATGGAACCTGGCAAGACGCCCGGTTCACCGGCCTGCAGCGCCTAGCGCCTTTCCGGTGAACCCACAGTCTGCTGGCGCCATGCTGCTCCAGAGCGACGTGGTTGTGATCGGTTGAGATCGACATTTCCCACAGCAGTCGCGCCCCAATCACGTGCTGAATCAACTTGTCTGCCTCGGCAGCCATGGCTCGTCTTGAAGCTGCTGCATACTGGCGAGCCCAGTCGAGGTCATGCAAATAAGCCGCTCCCTGCTCGGATTGAGCTTCCAGAGCGCGAAAGCGGCCATCAACTACCTGTGCACCTGCAAGGTGATGATCGCGAATGGCCTGGCCAAGAGCACGAGAACCGCTATGAAGCATCAGCCAGAGCCGGTCCTCGTCGTCAGTCTGAAACTCCAGAAAGTGATTCCCGCTGCCCAGAGTTGCGAATTCCAGTGCGCCTTCGCTTTTCCGGATCGACTCCAGCTTGGCATTGCTCAATTCAATCGAGTCCAGGCTCTGAGGCTGCCCAACGATAGCCTGCCGGTTTCGACGCCGACTGGGGATTGTCTTGGCAAGTCCGGCTAGAATCTGGCCGGCGGCTTTTGGATTCCGTAAGGACTCGGCAGTGGAGTCTGTTGCCACAGCAAGCATTCCGCAGCCGATGTCACCACCCACTGCTTGCGGGTAGATCAGTCGCGAGGTTGCCAGCACCACTCCCACGCAGATGTCGTTAGCCAGGTGAACGTCTGGCATGACAGCAATTTGCTGGACATCAGGCGCATGCTGGAGACGCTTCAGAGCTTCGGTGACTTCATGGCTCAGTGGAGCCGTCAGCCACATTCTGATTGGAGGCAAGAATCGATCAGTCATTCTCGCCTCCTGTCACAAACACTGGCACGAATGCTACATCTGGCGCCCTCTTTCGTGCGATGGCCATGGCAACTTCAGTACGTAGTTGCGGTCGATTCTGCCGAAGCCATGCCATGGCCTCTGAGATGGGACAGCCTCCTGAAACCACGATATGTGCCAACAGATGCCCGCAATCTGGAGCCGGAGAAACCTCTTCGACAAAGATCTCGCAGCCTTGTAATTGCGAACAACTGCTCGCGAGCGCCAGATTCAAGGCGCGCTGGACCTGACGGCAGAATTGCTGTGTCTTCCGCAGTACCTTCCGATCAGTTGATGAGTTCTCTGGACTGTTGCCCAGAAGTGCTTCGGCGAACTCCGGATCAGCGGACTCCACCGTTTGATAACGACGATTATGCAACTTCACAAACTCTCCCTTGACGCGCAGGCGCGCGACTTGCCGTCCCGCGCATTTTGCGCAGGTGCGGCTTCAACTCATGGGTTGAAATGGGAGCCAGCCCGGCCGGCTGGATCAGGCGGCGACGAGAAGGCTCGACGGCATCGGACTATTGGCAATCGGCGACATAGTCTCCTCCGGTTTTCGTCGAGTCTGGAATCGGCCTGTGAAGTTACCGATTCGCCTTATGATTATGCCCGCATTCGAGCTTTCATTCAATCTTGATTCGGTAATTCGTTTGCTCGGAAATCGAAGCCATGCTACTTTGTTCAAGGAAAGGAGACGTCCATGCAGATCAATCTTCGATTGCGTGACTGTGTGAATGGCACGGCACAGGACGGCTCTGTTTCTGCCTTCCTCTGCCGCGTATAACGGCAACCCGCAAACAATTAGAAGGGAACGTATGACGACCCAGGAGTATCTGTGTCGGCACTTCGCCCGTATGGGTGCGCGCGTAGTAGTGCGCGAACCTCGCCCCAGGCAGCGGACGAAGATTGCAATTGATGTAGGCAGGGACCGTTCCGGCGAAGTATTTGTCATCGGGTGTGAGGAAGAGATTGCAGTCGAGGTTCTCGACGTGCAGCCGCATTCGCACCACCTGGTGCTGATGGTTCGAGATGGAAGTGACAAACACAAGTTCCTGCTTGGGCAGGATGAACGCCACTGGTTTGCCGCAGCCGTGCCTGGCGATAGTGTTCGCGATGTGCGAACTGCGATTGCCAACCTGCGTCCCACAGAGGTCGAGGGGCGCGAGGCGATCCGGCAGGGAGAGTGGTTCTTTGTTCCGGAATCCGGCGTAAACGACAAGGACGCCGTGATTCTGCGCAACGAACCCTTGAGCCGTGGTGGTGGCAGCAAGCCTCACGTCTGTGCGCAGATGATGAGGAAAGGCGGCGAAGCTGCAATGGTGTGCCGTGCATATCCGACGGGCATCAGTCTCGCGAGCTACCACGAACTCGTGGCAAACAACCCCGACGCGCGCAGTCTCGGCTGGCGCCAAATGGTACGTGACGCAGCCGTCTATGTGCGTGGCGAGGTCAGACATAAAGATCACAAGACCATCGATCTTTGGTGCTGGCATCGCGTATTCATGAACCGGGAACGATTTGCGAAGCATGCTCCGCAAATTGCGTTCTTGGACTAACCCTGGTACTTCAGGCCTCCACAAGAGGCCTGAGGTACAGGCAATTGTATTGCTGAACTCGTGGCATTGAGAATTGCAGATAGCAACGGAATATGCGCGATCAACTGCGGCTGATAGAGCGGCTTAAATCTTTCGAACCGCAATTTCGGGTAGTTGGATTGGTGTTGGATTGACAGTGTATTCCGATCCACCAAGCCGTTAGACTAGAGCTCACCGCAAAATACAAGACATTCGTGGAGATGATTGGCATGGCTCCTGTAGTTTTATTTCGACCTGTAGGGGAAGCAGAACTTGCATTGGTTCGCGAGAGCGGATGGAAGGCCTTTCCGCCGCGGCTGCCGGAACAACCAGTTTTCTATCCAGTGTTGGAGGAGGGATACGCGATTCAGATTGCTCGGGATTGGAATGCACGCAATGGTAAGAAGGGATTCGTTTTGAGATTCCAAGTGGCCTCTGAATACATCGCTCATTATCCCGTCCAGACTGTGGGATCTCAAATTCATCGCGAGTATTGGATACCAGCTGAAGACTTGCTCGAGTTTAATAAAAGCATTATTGGGCCAATCGAAGTGGTGCACACATTTGAAAGTCAAGATTATTGAGGCGCGGGTCTCAGGAGTAAGCAAACCTGCCACAAATTGAGCGCCTTTGCATCGTCTGCATCCGTGATACACACGGACTTCACTGGCAACTGCTTAACTGCATGCGTATTTTTGGCTACAGGGTTCGTCACTTGAGTCTGTGATTTGCAGGGGAATGAAGAAGATCGATTGTTTTCCAATTGAACATGTCTAGAACCAGTGATCGTGCATCCGTTGAAGGAAGTTAACAGTGAGCGGATACCCAGAGGCAGAACCAATTACGGAGTCGATACCGCACTTCGGACAGAGGGCAGTCTGGTCGTCGTCTACCCATTCCATAATCTCTGCCGGCTGGAATACCGCAAAGCAGTAGAAACATCCACAGCATGAGCTGGCCTCCAACTCTGCGCGATGCTGGCTGCAATGCCTATGCGCCTTAAGATGGTCCTGATTGGGACCAGGCGCGTTCAGGTTAAGCGTCTGCATGTCCTACACTGTACAGGCACGTTGAGATAGGATCTAGAGCTGTGGTTGAAATGCTTCCATGAAAAGGCGTATACGGCGGTGGTTCAACTCAAAGTTGAATCCCAAGGAGCAACTTGATCTCTCCTCGCTGTATTCGCAACCGCCGCAGTCGCTCGCCGAAAAGTATCCCGACGTTCCGGTTCCTGAGCCTGAACTTTCTCCGAGACTGCTTGCAGCACGATGGGCAAGCCATGATCTATATGGAGAAGATATGCCTGGCATCGCAGCGGATCTTCTGGAAGCAGGTTATGATACGCCAACCCTTAGGCGGCTTGCTGGTGAAGTACAGATAAACGCTTCAGCGGATGTTGAGCCGATGGTCGGACGAGTATTTCATGAACTAGGAGTGACATATCCGATTTCAGAGAGCCAAGCAAATCTCATTGTTACTCGACAGATTGCCAGGGAAGTGATTTCAGGGCGGCGTAATGTCTGGGCTGCGGCTAGCCATTTAGAGATTGTAGTTTGGGCCTGGAAGCCTGCCGGGGCCGAACTCGAGACGATCTTTCTCGTCAATGATGAAATCGATTGGGACGCTTCAACGCGTCGTCCGATACCTGCGTTGACCTTCGCTCTTCACGAAGCGTTTTCCCGTCTGGCAGCTTTAAATGACGAAGAGAGATTTTTGGCCAGCGAAATATCGGCTGATTGGCGGGGAGGCTACCACACAGAGCGAACTCCCGCCTATGCCGCGCCGAGCACGCTAATATAAGAGGTTCGATGTCGGGAGAATCTCTTGAAAACCCCTTTACCGAGTGCTATTGAGCAATTGAACTCTGTCTCTTATGTTGACCTGCGCGAAATCTCCGAACCGAACAAGCAGGTGTTCAACTCCTTGAGGATCGTTGTTGAAGAAGCCGTGGTCAATGAGAACGCGGTGTTAATTAGCGACCGACCGGAGCTTGCAAATCTGCTGGAGGGAGCACATCCGATAGAGGCCGTTTACGGCTGCAAAATGTTTCAGTTGTCGTGGAAACACTACCTAGCATATCTAGTGACCGAGGAACTCGTAGGGTCGAACGCCCCGAACGGCTATAACGACGAGATCTATACCGGCAAGATTCTGCGCGTCTACACAAGATCTCACTTTCTCGACCATATAATGCGCGATACAGGTGGTCATATCCAAGAACTCTTGCATTACAAGCTGATCTGCCTGAATCACCTGATTGACGTAATCTCTTACTACCCGCCAGAGGTGGAGGTGCATGTGCCCGATCAAGGTTCTCCCCAGCAAGAGGATTGGCTTCAGTAGCTCAGGTCGGGTGATGCTCCCGGATCACCTTGATCCGCCGAAACACTGATCTGAATGGGCTCTAATTAAGATAAGTCTGACATTCGTTCCCAACCATGTCGAACGGGAGGAGCACTCAGTGGAGATTTGCCATGCCCTGGAGGAACTGAACCGGTCTATAGCTCGGAAAGTTATTTCGGGCAGTCTCCATAGTCTCCAGATGGTTGTGTGACTTTGATCAGGCGAGGTTTCTCTGTATTCCTTTGCTGGATAGTGAAGTAGAAACGTCCTATATCGTCGGCTGTAAAACAAACGTGTTCGAGATCGCCATCGCGTCTCACGGAAACATCCCCAAGCATCCCAACAGAGAACCAGTTAGGATCAATATTCTTTGATTCCTCTCGCGCTGATATGATTTGCGGTCGAAGCAAATGAGAAACCTTAGTGGTTGCTATATCCGCGACTGGCTTGTTGTTTGAGAGACGCCAGAACAGTTCGTCTATCAAATCGAGTTCAGGCGTTGTAGATGTCTTCCCCAAATCGAGGATATCTGTGGGCGTAATCCGCAGCCGCCTGGTCATCTGCCTTGCCTCGCAGGAACCACATCCATAAAAACTACGAAATTCGTCCTTTTCCCCAATTGTCAGAACATCATTGGCAAATTCCGTGCCAATTTTCTGATCGATCATGAAGTCATGCCAATCGATCCACAGAAGGGTGGCGGAATCTCCGTTCCAACGCCACACGCTGGTCTGATGGCCGACAGTGGCTCCCATAATCTGTGCATATCCAGCGTCAACGTAAAAGCGGGATCTTCCTGCCGAATCGGAAGGAAGTACTCCGATAGCCGCATAGAGGGGGCCGCAGGTTCCCGGTGGATGTCCCGAACCCTTTTCTCGGCATTTGTCGCCAGCGCGTTCTGCCTTCCAAGCGCCGAGAAGATCACCTGAGTCAATTTTCTGTGGCGTCGCATTGTGGATGGACCAAAGAAGAGCTGGCTTACCTCCACGCAAGCCGACAATGAACACAGTTCCAGCTTCGCCGCTGAATTGAGAGGCCAGGAAAAGATGTGGGCCAATTTCTATAACAGAACTCTGTGCCCCCTCTTTTTCGCCGCAATCTCCGGCGCTGGATGGTAGTAAGCATAGAGCTGCATCGAGATCTCCAGCAGTGGCTTCTGGCTTTGTCGACAAAACTTCGATTACTGCTTGAGCGCTGGCATTCCACATCTGCTCTAAAGCTTGGATTCCCTCTTTTGAGTCGTCGTGAAGAAAGTCACCGCTTGTATGTGTGTGGAATTGCTGATTGGCCTCTTGATAACTTTGTGCTGCCCTTTGACCGAAGAGGCATAAGTTTGAAGTTGCAAGGAAGAATAGAAAGGCAACGAACCAGCGACGAGAAAACATTGTGTGGTGTCCTAAATGAGCGTTGCACAAGCTCACATACATATGCATTGACAGTTATGGCTAAGACGCCTGCCGCATGATTTGTGGTCCAGCACCGCAGCCAGGAGGTAGGGGTAGAAGGTTTCCGCCTTTTGTACCGCCTTTCCCATCAGGCAAATACATTGGAGAGGCTTCTCCATCGCCAAGGTAAAAGATTGACACCTGGGTTTCGACGGTAACTGGATGACGATCCAATTCGTAAGGCTTATATGACCAATGCTTCACGGCCTCCACGGCGGGTTCGCGTAATTCCTCAAATCCGCTCAGAAAATCGACGTTGGTTACCCTCCCGTTTCTATCCACTACAACCTTGAGCACTGCCAGTGCGTTGGAACACTGGTTTGCAAGCGGAGGTTTTGACAGAACCGGTATGGGGAAATCTAATAAGCGTGCTGCCATCGTTTTTTAGGTACCATTATTGGCTTTGAGTGAGTATCTGTATTTTGAGTTAACGAACAAGACACGACGGCAATACTGAACAAGAGCGACTTCAGAGGGCCAATCGTAAATTGGAAGTTCATTGCCAATTACTATAGCTCGGAGTCCGCCAGTTTAGTTACGAAAACGGCCGTTGCTTTGACACAGACTCCGCTTCCTCTGCATGTTCTCGGCGAATGCCAAATGCCAAAATCCAAGATTGGCTGCCCAGGGCCTCTGCGCACTAAAGTTCCGTATATCCGAAAATGATAGTGGGGGTACAGCAGCGTTCAGCAAATTATCTGAGAGGAGCAAGATGAAAAAGATTGGCGGCAGTCAATAATCGCGGAAAGCAGATGTCAATTTGTTTATGCAAGAGAACTATATTGACAGCAGCGCCCTATTATCTTGACAGTCCGATGATCCTGGATGTGGAGAAATTTCTATTGATGCTTTCAATAGACCTGAGCCCTGCGGAGCATAAAGTTCAGCAGCGGACTCAGAGATCGATACAAAATCGCTGATCTCGAAAAAAGGGGTTCTGCTGACTCTGAATCCATAGCAGCGAAAAGCACTGCGCATCGCCGATATCTTCTCCTCATTGAGGCCATGGCATATTGCGTCTGCAAGAAAATAGTTGCATTTTTTCTTGCAGAAATAGACTGGTTATATGGTGCAAACAATTGAAAATCAAACAGCATAGCGCATCAGAAGATCCGGTGGAGGATGGTCGTTCTCAGCATAGGGCTTCCCGACCTAGGCAGTTGCCAGACCGCCGATTCTGCTCCACCCCGGTTGGAACAGAAAGGTAGTATCCACTTCGTTATTCGAGGGATCTATGGAGTGTGCATAGTTAGCGTGCACGCTTCGGGCCGAGAGTCAATCTGATTTTCCGAATTATAGAACGGTGGGAGACGTGAGCCAGTTCTTTTGGCTGAGCACCTGGTATGCGAGTTTGATCTGGCGTTCGCTGAATTGGCGCTTCCGTTCGTTCCAGCCATAGACGCCCCGCAGCACGTCGCCCCATATCCGTTGTGGCACGATGTGCTGCGACCCAATGTGCAGTGGCTAAGAGTTCCAGACCGAACGGCGTCTCGAAGCCATCGGCCAAATCTGTCACGCGCTGGATTTTCGACATCGTATCAGGGCTGGTTGCGAGGATACGTTTTGCATCGTCAACCGCACCGGGAACCAGTTTTAGTTCCTTGCTGGGAGACTCGCCACCATCCGCATACCCAGTCAGGAAGTATTCCTCGATCCTCTTCAACAAGTGACGAAGATTGGTTGGGTAAGGACCGTATGTCTCAGGGACAAACTGCAACCGCAACGGCTGCCCTGCCTCCTGCAGGAAATACATCAGCTTCTGTATCTCAAGCAAAGTGACGAATGGATCGAGCAAACCTGCCAGATAACGATTCACCAGTCCCACCAGAGCGGCGCGACTCGGATTCATCTCTGGAGGAGTGGCGTTTTGAGCGGGCGCTTGAGATTCGCGCTCAGAATTCGGCTCGAAGACTGTTACCTGGAGGTTGTCCAAAGCCCCCAAGGCCCGTTCGATCCGGGGCCGGACTAGCTTCCAGTCGCGTCCTCCCAGGCCAGCACCGAGCGGCGGGACGGCGATTGAATGAATCCCTCGATCCTCAATCTCCTCGTGTAGACAAACATCCGTCCCGGTTCCACTTCACCGCGCTCACAGGCCTCTGCATAGGCCACAAAATTCGCCGGAAACTTGTTTTTGAATTGCAGAGCAATGCCTCGGCCCATCACGCCAACGCAATTGACTGTGTTGACGAGTGCTTCGTCATTCGATTGCAGGATGTCCCCTGTCCGAAATTCCAGCATGGCAGTCGTCTCCATGTCATCAAGTCTTCAGGAGTACTAGTAAGAAAAATGCAACAAATTTCTTACGAGAGAATTCGTTGAGTGTATCCGATATCAATTCACACGGGGAGAGCCCGAGAAATGGGGCACATACTCAGGCCAGTCTGCTTGTCCGGCTGTAGCCTTCCAAACGGTCGATCTCGCTTTGGGGGCGTATCCGATTTGAGGTTGTCAGGATTTGCCCCTCATTCGGGCCAAGAAGTCTTCCAAAGGAAAGAATTTATGTCTGTGGAGTTTTGGCCGTGGGTGTTGGGCTGATTCCACACGATCAGCCCGGTGGCCCGCAGTTAAAAAGCTTGTTGCATTTTTGTCGCAAACACTGCCCAGAGGGCCGTTTTTGCCGGTTGCGTCGGTTTATAAGTGCTTATCCGTATATAAGTTACAGTTTTCTTGGTCTCATGGCATGCAGGTGTTCATGAAGTTCCAGCTTTTTCATAGATAGTTACGATTACCAAGGATCGAGATGCCGAACTCTCCCCCTGTCCAACAACCCTCCTTTGTGGTGCCGACTTTTCGTATCCCTTCACTGAAGTAAAAGACTTAACCTCGAACCGCATTCCTTATTGCGAAAGTCGAGCTAGACTCGACTTTTGCGTATTTGGTCAGATGCGGGCTTTCCGGAACGCGGTCAGAGGTCTCGATTCTTGCTTCTGACTACTTCTCGACGCATTCTTAAGTGGGGCTTGTGGCTTTGCTGTCTTCAGAGATTCAATTCAAACATGAGAAGCAAAGCATGACGAACTTGGCATTCCTTTACGACTTCCAACTTGACAGCTATCGCACCAAGGGGTCGATGGCCCGAAGATTGTTACTGAACAGGTGCCTCGTTCGGCGTCGAGAGTTCTTGGAAGAGCCCGTCGACACTGCTTCGAACAATGTCCTTGATACCCGTAGGCTTGACATAAGGAAAACGAGCGTTGATGCGTTCCACTGCAGCTTGCTTCGCCGCCTCTGTGAACCCAGAGCGGGCGATCTCCTCAGCTGCGATCTTTCGGCAGGTTCTCAAGTAGACGCGTTCGTCTTGGTACAACGTCGACGGCGGACCGGAGGTGCCGTGTCCGGGATGGGCCGTGCGAGCGTATGGAAAAGTCGTCTCAAGGCGGTCCAGGATACCAAGCCAAGATCCGGAGGCCGCTTCGAGGATCGGTCCGTGAAGTCGATTGAGTACCGCGTCACCAACAAACAGATCCTGTGTCGCAGGAAGGTAGTAGGCCGTCGTACTGTGAGCCTCGCCGCGCCCTAACTCACGTGCGACGATGGTTAGGCCATCGATTTGAAGCGTGGTGTTGCCCTCGAAGGTTTCACCCGGCGGTACAAACACTTGCGGAGTAATTGAGGGCGCGTCGCGCTGCGTTGCCGCACTCGCTCCATAGGTATCGTTGCGGATCGTGTCGGCAGTCGCCTGCGATGCATACACAACAACTCCCGGAAACGCCTGCCTGAATAGACCAATACCGGTGTAATGATCTGGATGCGGATGCGTGATCAGGATCGCTCGCACTGGTTTACCTACAGCACGCACAGCGGCTAGTGCTTCTGCCGCGTGAATAAGGTCACGTTGGACATCAATCACGACTATGCCTCCGCCTGGCGTTGCTATCCAATAGGTGTTAACGGTTCCTGTCTCCGCGTAAGTCCAAGCACCGACAATTCCTGGCGACACTGAGGCATGCGGCGCCCGGTCATCTTTGTCCAGCGAGGCTGTCGTCAACTCTCTCTGTTGGAGCATTGTGACTTCATGTCGTGGTTCGTTATGACCCACGAGAGGCGAAGTTTCTCGTTGAGCAGACACGACGCTGGGCGTCACGACACCGAGACCGAAACAAAAGAACATTGCCAGTCTCCGAGGGATAGTCACAACTGTAGTTCGCTTCATGGCGCTCCTTATCATTGCTGTATGTGAAGGTTGTGGCTCTTCTGCCAGACAGCGCGGGCTTGCATCGAGGAGACTCAAGAGTGTCGGATCTATAGATCCACATCCGCAACCTGTGGGTCTACGCCTTACCGACGCGGGCGACTGCCTACTTGGGTTGGCACTTCCGTGCGGACTTCTTTCCGATTCTTAACGCCGAGGTTACGACTGACTCCCTTCACAACAGAGTATGTGCTTCAGCGCCAAGACAAGGAATGATCGGACGTTCTTATTCCATTGCAATTCGTTCTAAATAAGACTCCGTGGACGTGGTCATTGACTTTTCTTTGGGGGAGAGGTTCTCAGAGAGTGGCTACGAAGAGCGACCCAATGCGCGGCTTAAGAGCAAGTTGTCGTACAAGTTCCAAGCGGACAGGATCTGAAAGGGCCTGAAAGATTGTGACGAGCTGTTCAGCGGATGCTGGCTTCTTGGACGCTGTTATACAGTTCGATTGTAGTCGAACACACTTGCATCGAGTCGTCCGCCATGCACAGCGGGAACCTTTGTCTTTCAATCACCACGGTTGAGCCGCGGTAAATGCAGTGCTTCTTACATGTGAGCGTTGTTCTGATGTCTCTGCGTATCACCGACCAAGCGACAGTTCTATCGTGGAGTGTTGGCGCTCTCCGGTCATTCGTTACCGGACGGGTGGATTCGATGAATAGGTCATTCCGGCTATCCTCCAACCGTCGCTTCCTTTAACCAGAACCCATGTTTCACTCCCCCGATTTGTTTCTTTCCCGTCCGCCAGGAAGACGAAGTCGAAATAAACCGAGGCAATGGTACCGTCGCTGTTTTGCTGCAGGTGGGTATGGGTCGGATTGAAGCTGATCTTGGCTGTTGACACTTGCTTTGCAAAATCCTCATAATTTCCGATTCGCACTTTCAACGCTGCCGGGTTCTTGGCCTTCTGAAGCGCGAACGCTTCATCCGAAAGCACATTGAGCCACATGCCGCCCTGTGCGAGGAACAAGCTTGCGAGTCTCGTGCCGTCATGAGCGACTACCGCTTCGTGGTAGGCGTCGATTACGTGCTGGACGTCGACGGTGTCCGCTGCGACATTCGAACTAGTATTCTGGATGCCGTTGTTTGCTGAAGGGCTTTGAGCCGAGCCTACAGTGCCAAGCAAACCTGTGAGAGCAAAGACGCAGCTAACGATGAGACGTTTCATGAACTACTCCTCATTGACGAAGAGCTGCAGAGGTCGGAGAGACTTAGCAACGACGTCAACTGCGACTTTACGCAATTTCTCAGAACGGTTACCGAATATGTTCCGAACTGGCCTCTATGAGTGGCAGGGCGGTTTAAGGACGCAACGGGCCGCCTTCGAGTGAACGAACTGAGGTCGAAACGACCACTCCGCGCGACGTTTCTAGAGAGGATAACGGCTCAGCGAGGAAGACAATCTGTCAGAATGGCATTACAGGCGACGATGAAGAACACTTCCAAATGGTTTGGCGCTTCTGTCATGTTTTGGACCGCGATCGCCGTGGTCTTCGCCTTGCCTCAACTAGGTCCGAATAGGCCTTTCCACAGAGCTCTCATCTCGGCGCTGGCGCAATGGTGGTCGTGGGGGCTCCTCGTCCCCGTCATCGTAGCTCTTGATCGAGCCCTTCCATTTCGAGTAAACCGAATCCTGCCTCGCGTCCTTACGCTGTTCTTCCTAGGTCCGCTAATTACCATCCTTTACGGTTATGTCGAGGCGACACTGAGAGGTTTGCTTGGAGTGGCGGCATGGTCAAGCCTCACCAGTTTGGGGATACTCACGGAAGTTCTCCGAGAGATGTTTTGGAGCATGCTTGTCTACTGCCTCATTGTGGGGGTCTTTGAGAGCTATCGCTATCATCAACGCCTTGTTTCGGCTGAATTGCAGATGGAGCGTCTACAGCGGAACTTTTCAGAGGCTCGCCTCAATGTGTTGCGGATGCAGCTTGACCCGCACTTCCTCTTCAATGCGCTCAATACAGTGTCATCGCAGGTCGAGAGGGATCCCAAACTTGCGCGGAAGATGATCGAACACCTGGGCGACTTGCTGCGCCTCTCTCTGGACTCGCTGGGCGGACAAGTTACAACTCTTGGCGAGGAGATGGCGTTCCTCGATCACTACCTCTCCATACAAAAGATTCGTTTTGGCGAGGCTTTGAAGATTGAGAAGAGAATCGACCCAGAAGTGACCGATGCCCTTGTTCCCAGCCTTTTCATCCAACCTCTGGTGGAGAATGCGACCCGCCACGGCATCTCCAAACGAGTCCGGGGCGGGTCCATCGTTTTGAGTGCCCAGCGTTTCGAGGACAGGCTCGTCGTTCAGGTGTTAGACGATGGCGTGGGATTGCCTGCGGGTTGGTCGTTCGAAAGTCATAAGGGCGTAGGGCTCTCGGTGACACGAGAACGATTCGCGGGATTGTACCCGGACAACACGAGCCAGTTCGACGTCCGGCGTAGACGTGAAGGCGGCACGGAGGTGTATCTTTCACTTCCATTGCATAAGCGAAAAGAGACACATGATGGAGAAAAAGCCTGACGGTATCCGAGCACTCATTGTGGATGACGAAGCACCGGCTCGCCAGCGTATCTCCGACCTGCTCAATCAGGATCCCGAGGTAATTTCTCTGCGAGAGGCGGGGGATGGAGAGACGGCAGTGCACATGATCCTGAGCGAACGGCCCGACCTGGTACTTCTGGATGTGCAGATGCCTGAACTGAATGGATTCGCGGTAATTGAAGCGGTTGGCTCGGAGCATATGCCGCTTACGGTTTTTGTGACCGCGTATGACCAGCATGCCATCCGCGCCTTCGAAGCAAATGCTCTGGACTACCTGCTCAAGCCCTTCAGTGATGAGCGGTTCGAGACCATGATGACACGAGTGAAGAGCAGCAGGAGCGATTTGCAGCTTCGGGAGTTTGGCCAAAACGTTGCCCGGGTGATGGCGATGCAGGCGACGGAGACGCGCTACCTGGATCGACTAGCCATCAAGGCAGATGGAATTACACGATTCCTGCATGTGAAGGACATCGAATGGATCGAGGCTTCGGGCGTATATGTCACGTTGCACAGCTCGGGGAAAGAACTCCTTTATCGTGCTTCGTTGACGGAGCTGGCGCGAAGTCTCGACCCGCGCCGCTTTCTTCGTATTCACCGTTCGGTGATTGTCAATATTGACAGTATCGTGCAGCTGGAGCCACTCTCCCATGGAGAGTTTGAGCTTTTATTGAAGGATGGTTCCCACGCCCGTGTCAGCAGAACCTATCGCACCACGATCGAGAGCAGATTAGGGCAAAAGCTGTAGACCGGAGTCCCGATAGGTCCGTAGCGGAATAGAGCCGATCTCTCTTCTCTAGGCACCTCGCAGTTACCGAGCGAGACAGCATTGGAACGGTTCGCCGCTGAAATGGGAAGGCCTTCGCTCCTTAGGTGATCGTTCCGCGGAGAGACATTGAACGCCTGCAGCGAGGTGGATGTGCAAATCAAGTCGGCTAGAGCCGGTGTAAAAATGCTTTGGCGAGCACCTGTCAGTTTGGGAGAATGCCATACTGACAGGAGCTCGAAGACTAGAACCCAATCGCCAAGGTGATCTTTGGCCAGGCCCATCCTCCATTTCTGCATATACCTCGGCTTGCTCCTCTACGATTCACTCCAGATATGAGAAGCAAAGCATGACGAACTTGGCAGCGTTAGCTCCTGGGCAGAGAGCGACGAAGCCGAGCTTGTAGTCTGGTCGGCTCTCGGCATCCGGCAGGTAGACAATAAGTTGCAAATCGCAGCCTGAGGCCGGCTCTTCGCAATTATCTGCGAACTATACCCAGAGAAGGCCAGCAGCGCAGGAATTCCGAGATATCTATCCTGCAGCTTCAAACCGTTCGGGATCGGTTTAGCTTGTTTTGGGAAACAGATCCTCCCAACCTACGAGAATGGATAGTGGAAGCCGAATGATTCGTACCATTGGGTCTTTTTCGCTGGTGGCGCGAACAGCTACGCACTTACCCTCGGTAAATGGATCCGAGACGACCTCAAAATGTTCGCCATACAGGTTCATGTGTCTGCCCGCTATGTAACCGAGCCGCTTAATTCTTGAGCAGTCCTCGGAAGGTGAGCGGTGGCTGATATCAAGGTTAGGAAGGACTGTTGACATGGAAGTGGAAGCCTGCATTGGGCACCTCGGCGGGCGGAAATCAGGCAACTTGCTGAGTTGTCGCAGCTAACTAACACATGCGGCTTCGTACAGAAAGCTTCAGAGCATTTTCACTTTAGTATGAGTGATAGGTTTGGGCCATTCTTTAGCAGAATGGCCACGCATACTTTAGTTCTTTCCTCTGTGCCGGAAGTGAAAATGCTCAAGCCCAGGATTCAAAAGATAATTAGAAGAAATCTGCTCTCTAACCCTGATTATCGGTCATGCGTGCAAAGATCGCTGATCTGAATTGCTCATGTGTATTGGGTCAGTCCATCCAGGCGGTCGGCCTGTTAGCCAAGATTGCCACTTGTGAGAACCACCTTGAGCGCGCCCTCTTTGGCCGCGTTCCCAAACGTGTCGTAAGCCCTCATGATGTCGTTCATCGCAAACCGATGAGTTACCAGCTTGCCCGGTTGTAGCTTACCTGACTCGACAATCTTCAACAGCATGGGTGTCGTGCTTGTGTCTACCAGCCTGGTGGTAAGGGAAATGTTATGGTCCCAGAGCTTTTCCAGATGTAACTCCACTGATTTGCCGTGGACTCCTACATTCGCCAGTCGCCCGCCAACCGCGACAATTTCTTGGCAGATTCCAAAGGTAGCCGGAAGCCCAACTGCTTCTATGGCGACATCGACACCTGCGCCCTTGGTGAGTTTCATTATTTGCCGGGTGGCGGTTCCATCTGCGGAATTGATGAGAGTGGTGGCGCCAAATTGTTTTGCGGTTGCTAGGCGATTCTCGTCCAGGTCGATCATGAAGATCTCTGCAGGGGAATAGAACTGCACCGTCAGCAAAACCGCAAGCCCCACTGGGCCGGAGCCGACTATGGCGACCGTGTCGCCGGGCTTCACTTGGCCGTTCAGGACACCGCATTCAAAGCCCGTCGGAAGAATATCGCTCAGCATCACGAGGGCTTCTTCACCTCCGCCCGGGGGGAAGTTATAGAGACTTCCATCTGCGCGCTAGAAGCCCAAAGAATCAAAAAAAAGGCGTGGGCGATTGGATGGTTCAGCTTCCAGTGGCGCAATTCTCCTAACGACGGTTGCAAACATAATTTATCCCTAAGTACGCACAAATTAGGCCAGGAATCGTGGGCCGCCATGAGTAATGTCAAAGAGAACATTGAGCAAAGTCCGGTCAAATATGACCAGAAGATTGGCTGCTCATTATTGCCCACTCCCCGCCAAAGTAAAATCAGCTTAGGCTACAGACTTGAGGATGGTTCGGTAGAGAGTGGACCGGGCGACGCCGAAGCGGGCAGCAATCTCGACAACCGGGATGTTGGCTGTTTTTGAGCAATGCGCGGATGGTCTTGATCTCTTTGGCAGGGAGCTTGGCAATGAGGATGGCCCCGAACAGTAGGTCTGGCCGCTTTTACCTTACGAAATAGCGTGGGAAGAGAGGATGTTGATAGTAAATTTATGCCGCTACCCCCTGGATATTCGGAATCTCCTGATAGTGCCTATGATCGTCGTTGCGTTGAATCCGTCTGGACGTATTGGGGACAAGACAATACAGAGTATCGTGTGCTCCCAGATGGGCGCTGCGACATTATTCTCCGCTTTGTAAATGATACTGGGCGTCCGATAAGCCAAATCAGCGTGTTAATAGCGGGTCCGTCGACGACGTATCATATGGCACCGATCATCCATGGATTGGGTTTCGTCGGTATCCGCCTGAGACCGGGTTTCGCCATGTCCGTACTTGGCGTAGATTTATCGATGATCGTGGATCAGGTACTGGACAATGATGCCTGCATCAAAGCGATACCGGAAATTGCAGCGTTGTGCCGACCCGCTGTCGGGATCAAAGACCTCATTGATCGGCTAACCAGTTTCGTTGCAGATCGTCGCGCGGCAAACGGTGAAAATGGTCCCTCGTCAAGGTCCTTGGCGCTGCTGAATACTATTCACGTCAGCGGTGGACAACTCACCGTCGCCGAACTTGCTCGAATTCACCGCGTTGACGAGCGCACCGTTCTGCGTGACATTAAAACCGACACAGGTCTTACCCCTAAACAGTTTGCGATGATCATTCAATTTCATCGCGCGATGCATCTGCTGTGCGACCATGGTCTCGACACTGCATCTGCAGCAGCCGAAGCTGGCTATGCCGATCAGGCTCATATGACGCGTGTTTTCCGACAGCTGGCAGGTTTTACTCCCGCAGATAAGCCAGAAGTCACCCTCGCTAGTCTCAAGGAGTAATTGTCCGATTTATTCAAGACGGGCGTTTGGGCCAAGGATAGAATCGCTCAAAGTCCAAGCAAGGGTGAAACAACACCATGAAATTCGGATACACCATCATCTACGTCCCTGATGTTCCAGCCACGGTCACGTTCTACGAGTCGGCATTCGGTTTGACCCGAAGATTTGTACACGAAAGCAATCTATACGCCGAAATGGAAACCGGCAGTACCACACTTGCCTTCGCAGGTGAGCCAATGGCTGAAATGAACGGACTTTCTGTTCGTCCCAATCGCAAGGGTGACCTGGCGGCAGGATACGAGATTGCAATGATTGCCGAGGACCCAGACGCTGCCTACACCGCAGCTCTGGAAGCTGGCGCAAGTGCGGTGAAGCCTCCAACCCTGAAGCCATGGGGGCAAACCGTAGCCTATGTGCGCGATCTCAATGGCTGCATCGTCGAGATTTGTTCTCACCTCTCCGTGTGAGGAACCTTCATGGCCAGCCGACAAAGCACTATCGACTACATTCTTGAGCAGATCTCTTCAGCCGGAGCCGTATCTGCACGGAAAATGTTCGGCGAATATGGAATTTACTGCGATGGAAAAATCGTTGCATTGGTTTGCGACAATCAACTCTTTGTCAAGCCAACCACTGCAGGGCGGGGCTTTGTCGGCACCTGCAATGATGTCAGCCCCTATCCGGGAGCCAAGCCCTGCCTCTTGATTTCTGGAGGCGCAGGCATAGGGGCTTGGTACAGTGTTGGTCGTTCTGCTCCTGTGCTATTTGTTGGGAGTTTTTAGATGGTGAGATTTACGGAATTTCACTCACGCCGCCGACATATCTTCATGGCTCCGCAACTGCTTAAGAATCGTGCCGCTCGGGAATGAGCGAGGATGCATCTGCTTGGGTACTTCGAACGGACGATGCGTGTCCTCACTGGAAAATACTGTCTGAAGATCTGCTGGAGATCATTGATCCAAACGACTCTTTCGCGACAACCGTAACCCTAGATTGCGGTCGTAGCAAACTATTGTCTGGGCAATAAACTGACAGTCACATACCCGATATAGAGCCTCTTCCCGAGAACACGCTATCGAAAAACGGGTTCACATATGGCAGATGGCCTTTGGAGATCCAGACACTATCGAGCAGCAGGGAACTGTTCTGCCCTGGCTAGCTGATTTTCCCGTTTAATGATATTTACGGCGCGGTGCGTGAGCGCCTAGCGAGTGAAACTAATACCCATCTGTTTTGCATTGACGCACGTCGCAACGAAGGATGATCGAGTTCAGCAATCCGCCAAGCTGCCCTCTTCCGGTTGGCGGTGCCCGATCTGTGGCGGAACTATGCACTTCATAGAACGGATTTCTGCAGCCCAACTTCTGCTCCGTTCTCCGCCCCAGTCTGTCAGGTGTGCAGCGTGAACTGGCATTCCCAAACTCGACGTTTCTGCGTTGTCTGCAACGAACAGGGAGCCTTTGTCTCAATCTGTTTTGTGGCGCAAATCGCCGACCTATACACTTCCTATCGGGCTTCTAAAAGCCCTCGTTCCCTCCGAGGGCTCTCCTCAATGCTACAAGCGAAAGCTCTATCCACTATCCTTGCTAATCTGCCAGCATCCATTAGCCCCTTTCAAATTGCATAAGCGCCCGTCGCCCCTGCGACTTCTTTCAAACCGCTGTATCTGAAGCGCCCTCTCAGCATCAGTCCCGCCTCCTCAGTCTTGCGGGCGCTTCAGATACAGCCCAAAGGTTTCTGGACAGTTTGCCGGTGGCCCACAGCCCAAAAGCTAGGCACGTTTTAGAGCGACCCTCCAGGTCTCAGATGCCTTGACCTTCTACATATTGAAGTGTATATGTAGAAGCGATAGGTATGAAGACCTCTGACAAATTTGACCTTCCGCAAGGTACCCTCGATCTCCTAATCATGAGGGTTGTTGCGCTTGGCCCCGTTCACGGCTATGCGCTCGCGCAAAGAATTCAGCAGATGTCACGCGACGCTTTGCAGGTACAGCAGGGATCGCTCTATCCAGCTCTTCACCGCCTCGAGTACAAGAAGTTTCTCAAGGCTACGTGGAAAGAGTCCGAAACGGGTCGTGAAGCCAAGTTCTACGAGCTCACTGTCCAGGGGCGCGCACATCTCAAGGCCGAGACCGAGAACTGGAGCCGCCTCACCGATGTCGTCGGCCTCATTCTCAAGGGAACACTGGAAGGAATCTCATGAGTTGGCTGACGAGAGTTTTCGCCCGCAAGCGACTGGAAAACGATCTGGAAAAGGAGTTGCGCTTCCACTTCGAAACGCAGGTCGCCGACAAAGTCCGATCGGGTCTCTCCGAAGTTGAAGCTCGTCGGACCACGCGCCTGGAATTTGGCGGCATCGACCAGATCAAAGAAGATTGCCGAGAGAGCCGCGGCACAATGTGGCTCGAGTCGCTTGTCCAGGACATCCGCTACGCGCTGCGACAGCTCGGAAAGTCACCCGGCTTCACCTTTGTCGCCATCCTCTCCCTCACCCTGGGCATCGGTGCCAACACCGCCATCTTTACGCTGCTCAACGCGATTTTGCTGCGCCCGCTTGCGGTCCAGAAGCCCGGTGAATTGGTTCTATTCGGGAACGGCCACGCACAAGGCAGCACCATTTCAGTTCCCGATGGAGACACGAAGCTGTTCTCCTATGCCTTCTTTCGCGACCTTCGCCAGAAAAATGCTTCGTTCTCAGGTATCGCCGCGGTAGACAGCAACCAGTTTGCGACCAAAGCTTCAATTAGCGGCGCCGCTTACCAGACCACCCACGTCGATCTTGTCTCCGGTAGTTACTTTTCTGTTCTTGGCGTACCGGCGGTTCTGGGCCGTACGATTGGCGAGTCCGACGATGGTGCCGAAGGCGCTGGCCCGGTCGCGGTAGCCAGTTACTCCTGGTTCCAGCGGCAATTCAATGGCGATCCATCCGCGCTTGGCAAGACCATCCGCATCCAGTCGCACGACTACACTCTGGTTGGTATTGCCCCACCGGGCTTTTACGGTTACACAGTTGGTCAATCGACCGACCTCTGGATTCCACTCTCGATGGAGAAGGCGTTCTCTCGTCCAGGCTGGAATGGACTCGGGGCAAACTTCTTTCAGTCGCTCTATCTCATTGGCCGCTTGAAACCCGGCGTCACCGTAACCCAAGCAAGGACCGAAACTAATGTGCTGTTCAACCAGATCATTCGCAGCTACCTTGGGCCTCAGCCTTCGCAAAAGCATCTCGACGACCTTGCCCACGCCAGCGTCCAACTCACTCCTGGAGGCCGCGGCGTTTCTTACCTGCGCTACGCCTTCTCGGTGCCGCTCGAAATCCTAATGGCGATTGTGGCGCTGGTGCTCTTGATTGCCTGCGCTAACATCGCCAACATGCTGCTTGCCCGCGGGGTGGCGCGCTCGCGCGAGTTCGCCGTGCGCATGGCCCTGGGCGCTACCCGCCGCCGCATCATGGTTCAACTGTTCACAGAGTCCGTGCTTCTAGCGATTCTCGGCGCCGCTGCTGGCACCGCAGTGGCGTGGAAGGCGAGTGTCGCACTGCTGAATATGACCACGTCCGGCCCCGATCCAGTTCCGTTGAGTCTCACCCCCGACTTGACTGTACTCGGCTTCACGCTCGGTATTGCGGTGGCAACGGCGCTGCTGTTCGGCATGCTGCCGGCATTCCGCGCAACGGGCGTTGAGTTCACGCCCGCGCTTAAGGATGGGCGCGGCGGTTCTTCGGCTAGTACGCGTGGCGCTCTGGCCCGCTCGCTCATCGTGGGACAGGTTGCGCTTTCGGTCGTGCTGCTCGTTGTTGCTGGACTCTTTGTCCGCAGTCTCATTCACCTCTCTGACGTTGACTTGGGTTTCGACAAGCACAATGTCCTCGACTTTTCTCTCGACTCGAGCACCGCCAACCTGCCGCATGGAACCGCCGATGAGATTCGCTCCGTCCATCTCCAGGAGCAGATTGAAGACCGTGTGCAGAGCATTCCCGGCGTCCAGGCAGATAGCTTTGCCTTCTTCACGTTCAATCAAGGGGGATGGACCGACCTGGTTCTCTTCCAGGGCATCCCGCGGACACCGGCAAACAGCCACGACGTCTTCTTCAACATTACTGGCAAGGGATTCTTCTCCACCATGAATATTCAGCTTGTCGAAGGCCGTCTGTTCAACGCCCAGGATACACAGTCGTCTAATAAGGTCGCGGTCATCAACGAGACCATGGCGCGTCGATTCTTTCCCAATGGCTCGGCGATCGGACGCCGCTTTGGTATTGGAGAGATTCCCGATCATCCTGGCGAGAAGGAAGTGATCGGCGTGGTCAAGGATGCGAAGTACACCTCGCTGGACGAAGGGACGCAGATGGCAGCCTATTTCCCCTGCACTCAAAATCCAGGCTTCTTCGGGAACTTTGTGGTTCGCTATGCGCCCGGGGCAAACCGGCAGGAGATCATCTCGCGAACGCGCCATGCCATTTCGGAGGTCAACTCGAACATTCTGGTCAACAACATTACCAGTCTTGAAGAGCAGGTGGACCGTTCCTTGGCAACGAAATCGCTGATTGCCCGGCTTTCGACTTTCTCTGGAGTTGTGGCTGTTTTCCTCGCCTGCATTGGCATTTACGGCCTGCTTTCGTATTCGGTCGCCCGCCGGACGAGTGAGTTTGGCGTCCGTCTCGCCCTTGGGGCGCGATCGCACATGCTGCTTTGGATGATCCTTCGAGAATCCATTCTGGTTTTGGCTCTGGGGCTCGCAATCGGTGTGCCCATCGCGTTGAGCTCCACACACATTCTGAAGAGCCAGCTCTACGAGTTGAGCCCGCTGGACCCGACGGCAATCTTCATTGCCATTACCGCTGTCTCTTCAATGACCCTTGCTGCCGCTTGGCTCCCTGCAAAGCGCGCTACCAAGATCAACCCCGTACAAGCTTTGCGCACCGAATAGTTCTTGGAAGACTAGACATCTCGTGGCTGGGATTCAACTCAATCCGCGTGCGATCGCCTGTGCATTGACGCGCAATCGCCAAGTCGTAAACCGAGGCTGCAAACAGGCGCTTGGAGGCTCGATGAGCGCCTCGGCGGAGATAACCGGCCAATAAGCCGAACCAAGCCACGCAATCGTAGTTGGCAGTAAGAAGCTATATTCTCTTTCAGTTGGATTTCTTCAGGAGGCGGAGCCCCGCTTCCTGCCAGCATCTTGGCGGATCGGAGCAGGAAGCGGAACCCGTGTGAGGTTACGATCCTCTTTTTCCCAGTGTCGGCCCCGCTGGAGCGGCTTGCTGCCTGCTGGGCCGAAGACTCGGACGAGTTCATCTTACGCCGATGCCCGGTCTGTGAACAGGATTCGATTGTTGGTCATGGGCGGCGGCGCAAGCAGGCGCACGACGAGCATCACGACTGGATCAGGATTCGACGGGGCCGCTGCAGAAGCTGCGGCATGACCTTCACGTTTCTTCCGGTATTTTCTCTGCCCTACACGCATTACAGCCTGATGGCGCGCTGCCAAGCATTGTTGCGTCGCTTTGCGGAGCGCTGTACGTGGGAGAAGGCCGCGCCGAAGTTCAAGGATGCTGACCGCGTACCCGATTCCTCTACTGTGCGTCGCTGGTTCGAAGATGTGGACGAGTCACAGCCGGTCCCGTTTTTTCTTCGCAAGACGGCTGAGCAAGCGAGTAAGTGGCTGGAATCAACTTACTCGTATGAGGACGTGACAGCGCTCTTATCCCGGCTGGCTCCGTTGCTGGGAGTCCTCTGTCCGATGCGCTGCTGAGAAAAACTTATTCTCCCACCATCCTTGCCTGGGAACTCCGGCGTGGTCCTCCTACGCTGGGCTCCGGAGGCGAAAATACGCTGTGGGGGAAGACGTCGAAAGACTAAAGCGGCGAACGCCGCTGCTGGAGTACCTGCGACAGCACAACTGGACAGGGCGGCCCGCAGGACGATTCGAGTATGTAGGGCTCTGTCCGCTCCACAAGGAGACTCAGCCGTCGTTCTATGTGAACGTACGCAAAGATGTCTTCTACTGTCACGGCTGCGGGCAGGGCGGCGACCTGATCCGCTTCGTCCAGTTATCGCGCGGCTTATCCTTCCGCCAGAGCGTGGCCAGCCTCGACCCGGAGGTCGCTCCGGAAGCTGATTTCAGCACTGTGTTCGCGGAGGCCGCGGCGTTTTATCAGCAGCAACTGGATCGCTGTCCCGAGGCGCTGGACTATCTCCACCGGCGCGGAGTGCGTGATCCAACTCTGATCAAGGAACTCGATATCGGTTACGCTCCGGGCGGGATATTGCGCCGTTACCTCACAGTGCAGGGTCATTCGTTCGATCTGTTGCGAAGGATCGGCCTCATCAACGCTCACGGCGCGGACGCTCTCTGTCAACGCATCGTGTTTCCGTTGCGGCAAAACGGACACATCGTCAACCTCTACGGCCGCAGCATCGGCGCCGCCTTCTCCCATCGCTTCCTGCCCGGAAGCAAAGGCGGCCTGTATGCCTGGGAGAAGGTTCGCAGCTGTTCCGAAGTGATCTTGGTAGAAGGGCTGTTCGACTATGCCGCACTGCGACAGGCGGGTTTCCACAACGTAACCTGCTCCCTGGGTACACAGCTCAACCAAGGCCAGTTCTGCCAGTTGTGCGAAGGCAAACGCACTGTCTATCTCACCTTCGATGCCGATCAGAACCAGAGCGGCCAGCGAGCTGCAGGCCAACTGGTCCATCGCCTTGTCATGCACGGTGTCTCTGCCCGTCGCGTTCTCCTGCCTGAGGGACACGATCCCAACTCCTTCTTCGTTCAAGGAGGAGTTGCAGTCCAGTTCCAGGCTCTTGTGGAGGCGACCCAGCCATGAAGTTCCGCGTCATCAGTCAGAAAACTTCAACGGGCGCACATAGTCCGATTCAGGTGGTCGAGCAATCCACCGGCAAAGGCGTTGCGTGGATCAATCGGTACCTCGACCGTGAGTATGTCCGCCGTCTCGCAGACAAGTCTCTCTACAGCTACGCGCACAGCCTGTTGCACTTCGTGCGCTGGTGGGAGAGTGTTCATCATACTGGCGAGATCTCCGCCGCGGACCTCGCTGAGTCGACTCTGCTCGATTACGTCCGCTTCCAGTCCAGCCTTCAACCTCCGCCTTCCGCCACTACTATCAACGACCGTACGGCAACTGCCGATCGTGCGATCCGCGATCAGTTCCCCGATGCCCCATGTCAGGTTGCCCACGGCTTCCATCAGCCCTTCCTGCACCGCAGGCCGATGGGGCTGGGACGCCCCCGATTCGAACTGAGCAGACTGAGAGTGCGTGAGCCAAAACTCAACATCGTTCCTCTTTCTGTCGATGAAGTGGCACGCTTCTGGCGAAGTTTTCGAAATGCTCGCGACTTGGCCATCGTCGGCCTGATGCTGATGCAGGGGCTCCGCTCCGCCGAAGTGATGGCCTTGAACCGTGATGATGTGCTGTTCTCCGAAGGCCAGATCCGCGTCCGCGGCAAGGGAACCAAATTACGCTTGCTGCCTCTGGCGCCGGAAACCACGCAACTGCTCGATCACTATCTCCGCGTGGAGCGGCCAGATCCTTGCTCGGCGGCACTGTTCGTGGTGTTGAAAGGGCCTGCTCGTGGCCAACGCATGACACCCGCGGGATTACGTTCACTGTTCCGCCATCATCGCCGCACCACCGGAGTTCCGCTTGCCAACCCTCACAGGTTCCGACACACCTTCGCCTCAGATATGGTGCGCGCCGGCATCAGTCTGCCGGCGCTGATGCAGTTGATGGGGCACGCCGACATCGAGACCACTATGCACTATGTGAAGGTCTCACCGCAGGATGTCTATCTTCAGTACGCTCGCGCGGCTGCGCAGTGCATCCATCCTCAACCGAGGATCTCCTGATGCGCTGGCGCCGCCCACCGCTTCAGCATCTCCTGGCGCCGGTCTTCGCGCACGCGATCGAGTCTCTGTGCACGGCACTCACCCCTTCCAGCAAACGCAACTACGACATCGCGGTGCGCAACTTCCTCGTCTATCTGGGAACGAAACACCCTAAGATTACTCATCTCGAACAACTGCGCCGCGATCCTCATATCCTCGGATGGATGGCGCACCTGCGCGCCCAGAATCCGCCCCTGGCCGCGGCAACCTGCATCGGCCGGCTCTTCGCGCTGCGCACCATCTTCCATGAACTGGCTCGCAGCAGCCATCGCGCTGAACTGGCCCACTTACTGCTGCGCGAGGATATCCCACGCTCGCCTCACACTCTGCCACGACCGCTCACCCCCGAGCAGGATCAACTCCTCCAGCAGGAGTTCATGCGCCGCAACGATCTCGGCGGAAATGTCTTCCTGTTGCTTCGCTCTACCGGCATGCGCATCGGCGAGTGCGTCGATCTCTCTTATGACTGTCTGCGTTCCACGGGAACGAATCAATGGGCAATCCATGTGCCCCTCGGCAAACTCAAAACTGAGCGCATGGTTCCCATCGACGTCTTCGGCCGTGATCTGGTTCACCGCTTGTGCTTCTTCCGCTCCCTCGATCCGTTGCCGGCCGATGGGCGGCTCCTGGCACGGCCCGGAAGCAAAGTTGCAATCCTGGTTCAGCTCCGCGATTACTTGCATCAGGTCTGCCACTCCCTCGGACTCTCTACTCGAATCGTCCCCCATCAGTTCAGACACACTTATGCTACGGAGATGCTCCGCTCCGGCGTCAGCTTCCCAGTCCTGATGAAATTACTCGGCCACGTCGATCCGGGTATGACCATGCGCTACGTTGATATCGCCCTCACCGATCTCGAACGCGAGTTCCAGCTTGCTCGCTCCAAACCCAGGCATCTAGCGCCACAACCCAAAATATCTACCGCACCAGTTCAGACTAGCCTCGACGGACTCATCGACGCCTTGGGCGCAGCGCAACATGTCATGGAGATGTTCCGTCGCTCACTCCCAGACGGGAATGTTCGCAATCGGCTCTTGCGGCTCTCTAAACGCCTCATCAAGATCCTCACCGAGATAAGAAAACTCCACACCACCTGAATGAAAATGGGAACCGATTGGCCGGTTATGGCATGTTGGCAACAGTTGAAAATCCAGGTCAAGAGAAATCTGTCTGCAGTAAGCTGATCCGCCCCCAGGGTGCTTCCGCCGGATGCTCAATGCCCGTCGGACTTTACGGAGGGGTAATCATTCCAGATGTCGCGTTGCAGTTTCCAGATGCCGCCCAGCTTCACGAAGACGAGAATCTGTTTACCTCGATATTTGAGCCTTCCACTATGATCACGGATCTCAGCATCCGAAACTTCCGCGACGATCTGATCGTTGCCATAGAACTCGTAATTGTTGAAGGATACGGTGTCAGGCTTGGATCCGGCATGGCCTTTGGTGAAGTATTCGGCGATCGCGCGGGCTCCTGTGATTCTGTCACCCCCGGGTGGCAAGAGCGCGCCATCTTCCGTGTAGAGGCGGCCTATCGCCTCATAGTCGCCTCGCCCGAAAGCTTCCGCCCATCGTGCGTTCTCGGCTTTGATAGCCGCTTCGGGCGGACGCTTGGGACCCCCGGCAGTTGCTGGTATGGCAAAGGCGAAGAGCGGAATGCAGGCTGCAAGGGCAGCAGAATAAAGACAAATCTGTGGCATTGAATAATTTCCTATCTTGGCTTGAATTGGAGAGGACTGCACCTGACGGGGCCGGTGGAGCCTATGATGTCGGCCTGCGATCTTCATCGAGGCCAGCGATGTGGCCCTCGATAAAAACCTGTGAGCGTTTCAGCGAACTCCTGGGATACTTGCGAGGCCTTTCGTTGCGCCGGGTAGGACCTTTTCGACCATTGCAACGATCTCGGAGGGCGCACTCCTTGGATGACCGGAATGGAATGGCGGAGCGGGATCATATTCAATGAGTAACTGCGCCAATTCTGCACTCTGCCGGCCCTTTAGCTTTTCGCCGACTCGAAGCGCAAAGTCGATGCCTGAGGTTACACCGCCGCCACTCATGAACCTGCCATTGTCGTCCTCCACGAATCGATCCGCTACCGGGATGGCTCCGTATTCAGCCAGCTTATTGACCAGAGCCCAGTGACAGGCACTCCGCTTACCATTGAGAACACCCGCAGCCGCGAGCGCGAGCGATCCCGTGCAGACCGACGTAACATGCTTGGCACCATCAGCCAAACGCCGGATCTGAGCGAGGAACTCCGGCTTCATCGCAGCCGTCATATTCGGGGCTCCCGGAACCAGGATCAGGTCCGTCTTCGCTACGTCGGCTAGTCGGTCAGTCTTGCCAAACACGACGCCATATTCGAGGGTCACGGGACCACCATCGAGGCTCGCAAAGCGAATGGTTGTGTTCGGCAGCCGATGAAAGACCTCGCTGGGGCCGGCAAAATCGAGAAGCGTTCCGCCGGAATAAATCGCAATGACGATATCGAGTGGGCCGGACGGGGAAGGGATATCCCTGCTGCCCGCCTGCGCGAGAGCGGGAGTGGCACCGTCAAGCAAGGTTCCGCCTCCCAGGATGGTGCCGAGTGTAGCGATGCCTCCGAATTTGAGAACATCGCGGCGGGATTGGTTTACGTCGAGCGGTCGCTCGCCGGAAGCATTATTTTCGACATCGTTTGTCACGATAATTCCTTCCTGTGCTTCGGCCACCTCTGCAAGCGCAGCCAGTTGGGCCATATTGAAGAGCACTCCACGATGAAGAATGTGACGGACGCGGAGAGCTCTGGAATCGGGAGTTGAAGTCTCAAAGTTGTGAGGCGCCGCCATCGACGACAAGTTCGGTGCCAACGACGTAGGAGGATTCGTCGCTGGCGAGATAGAGTGCCGCGTAAGCAATGTCCTCAGCCTTGCCCATGTGGCCCACAGGAATCGATTTTGCGAGTTCCACCTTGAGGTTGCGAAGATCCTCGTCGGACAGGCCCCACTTGCTAGTCAGGGGCGTGTCCATCGCGCCGGGAGCAATTGCGTTAAAGCGGATCTTGCGGCTGAGAAACTCGTAGGACCAACTGCGAGCAAGAGATCGTACTGCGGCCTTCGCGGCTGCGGTCAATGAGAGGCCATGCTTGCCGGTCTGTGCGATAAACGAGGTATTGAGGATGACAGACGAACCCTCTCGTAAGTAAGGCAATGCCGCCTGGAGAGTGAACACCACGCCCTTGATGTTGATATCCATGATCCCGTTATAGAGATCTTCGTCGATATCGTTGAGTGCGGACGGAAAGGCTCGACCTGCGTTAGCGAACACTACATCGAGGCCGCCAAACGTCTCTTTCACGGTAGACGCAATCACCCGCATGTCCTTAATCGAACGTACGTCTCCCTTGAGAACGAGCGCGTTCCCACCAAGCTCGGCCTTCACTCGCTCAAAGACGGCCTCATCGCGTCCTGTGACCGCCACCCTGGCACCTTCCGCAATAAAGAGCTTCGCGGTTGCGAGACCGATGCCACTCGTGCCGCCAGTGACCAACGCCGATTTGTTCTTAAGTCTCATCTTCTGTTCCTTTCTCTGCTTCGTGACTGATCATGCCGATCGTTCAACGCTCAATCTTGTCTGCGCTTGTCTCGGCTTGATTTCCTGAACAAATTATGGAGCGTGAAGTGCTTGGCGCAAAGGACATATAAACCTCGAATTAAGCCATGCAATCGGTTAAACTGATAGCGAAAGAAGAAGTTGCAAACGCCCTTTACAGCATGGCGTGATATGAGGGATTTATGTCATATAGGTCTTTAGGCAAAACGAGTATTCTCGGCGCCGGAATACTCGTTCCTGATTCAGTGGTGGTTACATATGTCTAGGCGCATTGGATTCCTGGTTTACCTCGGCCACCAGATGCTCGATCTGTCGGGGCCCTTGTGTGCCTTTCAGGCGGCCAACATTCTCTCCGGCGAGAAGCTATATCAATTTGAAATCCTCTCGGTCGAGGGGGGCACTATCCAGAATGGTTTGGGTCTTGGCATAGAAACGCTGCGGATTGGGAAGCGGCACCTGGACACGCTCATCGTGGTTGGGGGTACCTTGCCAAATGAGTTCGATCCTTCGATCATCCAATCCCTGCGCGCCCAATCGAAGCGATCACGAAGAATTGCAAGCGTGTGCACGGGAGCTTTTCTGCTTGCTCAAGCGGGCCTGTTAGCCGGAAAGCGTGCGACCACTCATTGGCGATATGCACACCGTTTAGCCAAAGAATTTCCGCTCACGAAGGTTAACGGAGACGCGATTTTCGTGAAAGACGGCAATACTTGGACCTCGGCAGGGATCACGGCGGGGATGGACTTAGCGCTTGCGCTCATCCAAGAGGATCACGGGGTATCGCTTTCAAAGGCTGTCGCCCAAGACCTCGTGATCTATCACCGGCGCCCAGGTGGACAGACACAGTTCTCAGCTTTGGCAGATATGTTTCCCGAAACAGAGAGAATGCAACACATCATCGGATACATCCGAGACAATCTCTCGAACAGCCTGTCCATGGAAGAGTTGGCCGGGGTTGCACACCTGAGCGTTCGTCAGTTTGGGCGAACCTTCAAGGCAGAGACCGGCGAGACCCCATCCAAAGCGGTTGAGCGAATCCGGGCCGAAGTCGCCCATTCGCTTGTCGAAGCGACTAGCGAGCCGGTCGAAGCAATCGCCGAGCAGGTCGGATTTAGCGATCCTGAAAGGATGCGCCGGGCGTTTCTCCGAATCTATGGTCATCCACCACAAGCGGTGCGTCGTAACGCTCGGATAGTCACGCGTGCCTCGGACTCTGCCTGGAGGCAAACAAAAACCGCGTCGCCGTCAGTTCCTGCGGCTCACCATAAGAGGAAGCGGTGAGAGCCGCCCACGAGTTAAGAGCCTGGGGATTGACCATTGGCAGACCTGTTATCGCAGTGCGTTGAGTTGAATAAGTAATCTGTCGCGTGACTTCCGGAATGCTCATAAACGCATCTGCCCTTGCTGATGCATTCCGATTCTCAGTATTTCGTTGGTGTCGCCTGTCGGGTCGAAGCTTTCTCCAGTTGCAGTCTACGCTTCAGCTCGGCACCCGGTAGTCAACATGACGCCATTGGAGCGCGAGATGGTTACAAAAAAGCAGCAAAGAGAAGCACGAAGCAAGCTACGAAGAACGCGACTAGAGCATACCTGTTCGGGATGTTTAACGTTGGGGCCTGCGAAACAGTGCGCGCAACTTTTCGAGCCGCGTGATCATAATGGGTTCCGGCTTTTTGAAAATGAGGCTGCCCGGAATCCTTACCGTGATCTGAGTTCCGGATGCTGCGGACGTGACAAGACTAAATTCTCCTCCGATCCTCGATGCTCTCTCCTTCATTCCTCGTATCCCGAAGTGCCCGGCTTTGCCTTCCTCGACAATGCCCCGGGAAATACCTCTGCCGTTGTCACTTATCCGCAAAATAAAATCCTTGGTATAACATAGTTCCACATCAATGCGACTGCCCGCAGAATGCAAGAAGGCGTTGCGCATTGCCTCGCAAGCAATGCGATAGATCTCTCCACTGAGAAGAGGATGCAGCCCTTTAATTTCACCTAGCACTTCGAACCGGACCTGTATCGGACCACGAGCCTCAAATTCCTGCGCCAATCTCTGGAGCGCCTCCAACATGTCATTTGTCTGAGCTTTCGCGTTACGCAGGGAATCTAGCGCTGCGCGTCCCTCTTCCGTTGCTTGGCCAAGCCAGTTCGACAACCTCTTCATTGCCAGTCGCATGCCAGAAAGATCTGTCGACTCATCCAACGCATCATCCGCAAGCATTTTGCTGGATTGAATCGTTTGCAAAAGGGTGTCATGAAGTTCGCCGGCTAATCGCGTTCGCTCGCTGACACGCTCTTCCAGGCGAATGTTGAATCGCTGAGCTATTTGCTGCAGGCGATAGAGATACGCGATCAGGATCAACGACGCGATTAGGGTGACATAGCTTGTCCTGAACCACCACGTGGCCCACCACGGAGGAAGTATCTCGATGTCTAAGGTAGCGCCCGACTCGCTCCAGGCACCTCTGCTCGTGGCTCCCTCTACTCGAAATGTGTACTTCCCGGTAGGCAAGGTCGTGTAGCTTGCAATTCTCTGGTCGCTCCCTACCTCATGCCATCGGTCATCCAACCCTTCCAATTTGTACCGATATCGGTTCGTCGCCGGATTGAAATAGCTGAGCGCTGAGAACGCAATGGCGAAGATGTTCTGCCGGTGAGAAAGTGTGATTGACTTGGCATAAACGATGGATTCCCTGAGCGGCGAGCCGGACCCAATCGGAGCTGAAGTTCCCGACAACTGCAAGTCGGTCAGAACTATTTTGGGGATAAAGGAACTAGCCGAGATGTTTTTGGGGTAGAAGGCAGTAGCCCCACTGAAGCCGCCAAAGAACAACTCACCAGCAGAACTCTTAAAGCAGGTAGACCAGCCCGAGAGGTCTGGTCCAGGAAGTCCATCGGCCACTGAGTAATTGCTGAACTTCTCCGTGCGGGGATCAAAGTTGGAAAGTCCATTATTGGTTCCCATCCACAGGGTTCCGCGCTCATCCTCAAGGATGCAACTTACAACGTTTCCGGCGAGACCATCCTTCTCGTAGAAGACCCTGGCGGTGCCCGACCGTGGATCAAACTTATCGAAACCGTTTTGAGTCCCAAGCCACATTCCACCAGAATGATCGAAAAGCACAGATGTTACGCGGTGATCGCTTACCGAATGGGGATCGTCGGGATTATGTTTGTAAATAGTAAATTGCCCCGTCATAGGGTCGAACCGCTGAAGCCCCGATTCTCCTCCGAGCCACAATGCGCCGCTGGCGTCCTCTTTGATATCGGAATAGGCTACTGTGTCCTGTGGATTGGGTTTGTAAGTCGTGAATTCCCCATTTGTTGAATTGAATCGTCTGAGACCTCCCCAAGTCGCGGCCCAAAGTGTACCAGCGTGGTCGATAAAGATTCGTATGATCGGGTTGTCGCTTTGGTTCGAGAGAGCACCGCGACTGCGGAGATATGGCGAGGCCTCTCCAGTGGCTGGATTTAATCGCAGAAGTCCCTGCCGGAAAGTGCCGGCCACGAGTGTTCCTGACCTATCCTCGAGAATTGAGAGTATCTCCCCCTTTACGCCCACTTCTGGAGGTACTGAATTCGTACCTTTTATTCGATCGATTCGGTTTAGCGCGCCCGTGGATCCAATCCAGAGTGTTTTCTGTCGATCCTCGTAAATGGATGTTACAAGAGAACCGCGCAAACTTCCCCTTGGCCGAGTAAAGTTTTCGAACACCGGCCGTCGCTCAGAAAAGAAATACGGCTCCATTTGATGCAGGTCTACCCAGATGTTGTCTTCCGCATCCTCATATAGATAAGTGACACTGTCGGCGCCCAGGCTCTCGCTATCCTCAGGATGATTTCTGTAACGGGTGAGGATGTTGTGTTCACGATCATAGCCCAGCAAACCGGCACCCGCTGTGGCCATCCACATTCTGCCGTCACGTGATTCGAGTAACGAGTAGATTCCTGCAATTGTCGTTGTCTGCTGTGGCCCGTCGTAGATAGAAAAGCAGGTGAGCGTGTAGTCCTTGCGATCCAGCACCCCCAACGGGCACTGAGGCGAAGTATTGATGATCCAGAATGTACCAAACTTATCTTCATGGAACATGGACACAATGTGGCCGTCCAAGGAAATATGTGACGTCACCTTCCCCGTAGTTCGATCGAATGCGTCGAGCCCCCCATCTGTCGCGACCCAAAATGTCCCCTGCCGGTCTTCGTCGGAGAAGGTTGTGTCATTACCGCTGAGGCTAGAGGGATTGTTCGGATCATGCGTATACCGGGTTGTGTGCCCGTCGGCCGGATCAAGCATGAATAGTCCCTTGGCGGTCGACAACCATAACTTACCGGACCGGTCTTCGCTAATGTGAAGCGCTGGACCGTCATTCTCATCCGTGTCTTGCTGGCTTATTCGAAAGTGCGTGAATGTTTCCGTGGTCGGGTCGAATTTGTCGAGCGATTGATCACAGCCAACCCAAAGAGTGCCGGAATGGTCGATAAAAAGGCTTCGGACATACACGCCGCTCAGACTGTTTGGTCGCCCTGGCTCATGCCGGAATACTTTGAACCTGTAACCGTCGAACCGATCTAGCCCGTACTGCGTCCCAAACCAAAGAAACCCCAGTCGATCCTGTACGGTAGCCCCGGCCCTGGTCTGCGATAAGCCATTCACGCTCTGAATCTGATGAAATCTGATATCCGCGCCATCAACCAAGGGCAATCTGACTGTCTTGGTGTGGACTTTTACGGTCGTCACACTATGTATGGGCACACTGTGATCATTCCCGCCTGCGGGCTGGTTCTCCGCAGGCGATGTTGGACAAATCAGCGAGAGAAGGGCGACGAGCGCCCAACACAGAACGAAGCGGTTTGGAGGAGAATTCCCCTGCATTTCATTGGACCTTCGGGATTTTCTCGCATTTCAAGGAAGCTGGGCTCCCACCCCTGATAGTAAAGCTCTCCCGAGGCGGAAACGGCGAAGTTTTAGCCTGAAAGAAAGGATAGACCGAATCAGCAGGATTCAGCGGTCCTCAGCCCTTTGCAATCCGAGTTTTTACATGCAGCGATTCCTGCACTTGGCTACAATTGGCGAAAGGCAGAACGGAGTCCGCTTTTGGTGCCAGACACATCGATTCGCATCCTGATCGTCGACGATCATCCGCTCTTCCGCGAAGGATTGGCAACGATCATTGGCTCCAAGCCGGACATGGTGGTGGTTGCCCTGGCGGCTAATGCTCAGGAAGCGATCGAACAGTTTCAGATCCATCGACCGGACGTTACCCTGATGGATCTTAGGTTACCCGGACGCAATGGCACCGATGCTCTTATCGCTATACGTGGTGACTTTCCAAAAGCTCGTGTGATTATGCTGACCACTTCGGATGGTGACGCCGAAATACAGCAGGCGCTAAGAGCGGGTGCAGCGGCCTATGTATTGAAGAGCATGCCCAGGGACGACTTGTTAGCCGTGATTCGGTCTGTACATCAGGGCCGGCGCCATATTCCGCCCGAAGTAGCCTCACGTCTAGCTGAGCATTTTGGCGACGAATCTCTCTCGAATAGAGAGTTACAGGTCCTGCGACTCATCCGGGACGGCCATCGTAACAAGCAGATCGCCGACGAACTGCAAATATCAGAGACAACCGTCAATTTCCACATTAAGAATATTGTCGAAAAGCTCCAGGCGAATGATCGCACCCATGCGGTGACGATTGCGCTGCGCCGCGGCATCCTCCAGATCTGAGTTCAGATTTCAGCCTACAGAAAACTACAGTTATCCAACTGAGAAATTCTATGTTTCTCGGACCGACCCGCAGCGATAGAGTTGAGAGATGCTTGAATCGTGACCCTAAAGCATTTCCCGAAATACTGTGAACTTTCCGCGATAGGTGAAGAGCGGCTTTCTTTGACGGAAAGCCGCGCCAACTTCTATTGCTTCGATCTACATCTTTTCGGAAAATGCGCTAGCGTCTACGAATTCTTGCTCCAGTAACGGACCCTGGACATCGCAGTGAAAAGCATGGAGCTTGGCCCGAAGACGGAGTCACATGACTGGATCGGGAATGGGTTCCTGCAACTCGATGTGGTTTATCATCGCCCTCGCTGCTGCCGATGTAGACTTTCGGAAAACTCCTCTCCTGCGTTTTCCGACCGGGAGCGAGTTCGTATCTACCTCACTCTTCAAAGAGTCTTTCCCTTGGGGCACTTCGATATGGCCTTGCCTCCTTTATAGCGGCGTCGTGCTCCTTTTCGCATATCTGATCCACCGTTTGCGTGTAAGGCAGATCGAAGCGCAGCTCACAACTCTTTTTCATAGTCGTTTGGCCGAGCGCGCCAGTATTACCAGAGACCGGAATGATTCATTGCTTCAAACCATTGAAGCCAGCAAGCTGATTGCTGATGACGCCCTCGACCCCTCCACAGACATGGCTCGCATGCGTGAGGCGATGGAGCGGCTGTCAAATTGGCTTGGGCAGGCGACCGGCGAAGGACAGGCGGCGCTAAATTCTTTAGGTATTGCCGGTTACGATGGAAACGATTTAGCTTCCAGCTTCGGAAGGGTGGCCGAAGAATGCCTCTCTCATCGTTCAACGGAATTTGCATTGTTGGTGACCGGAGCGCACCGAGACATGCATCCGTTGGTGCGCGACGAGGTGTACCGCCTTGGCTGTGAGGTCATTCGTAATACCTGCCTGCGTCGAGATGTTGGCCGTGTGGACATTGAGTTGACCTATGGGTGGACTTTCTGCCTGCGGGTCAGATCGAGCGACCGCTCACTTGGATCGCCAGTCACGAAAACAGGCGAGGGCGAGCATCTCGACATCGATCAGATGCGGCGGCGCGCAGAACGATTTGGCGCTTCGTTCGATGTGACAGCGTCGTCCGGTTCGGTCGTCGAGCTTACGCTTACCGTGCCGGGCGGAGTCATCTTCCAAAACGCATCTTCTGTGCTGCCTCGATGGCTCACGCACCTATGGCATCGTCTTTTCCGTTCAGGAAAAGGCATTGCATCCTAAGCAGGCGCTCCGCTCCCTTTTGCACTGAGGCTCAAATCGCCATGAACTCAAGTGTGGTCGTTTGACTGGAGATAAAGGCAGGAGCCGCACTGCGGTTTCTTATGTTTTCAAGATTTGCGCGCTTGGCTAGGATGCTTCATACGAAGAGCTAGTTCCCATCGAAAGACCACCAAAACTTCCCCAGGTACGAGCTCAGAGGCATCACTCTCCAACTCGTCCCGAAAGTTGGCCTTCAATGCAATCCACTCACCACGAAGCCAATATGGTTAGGTGTTCCCATTTTAACGTGAAGCAGGACTTTCAAATCGCCACCAACGAATGCTGCGGCGACTTCGCATGGAACACCGCCTACCTCATCGATGACGATTTATCGGTGCTCGAAGCACTTTCTGCATTCTTGAGGTCAGCTGGCAGAACTGTTGTCTGTTTCAAATCGGCCGCAGAATATCTCGAACATGGAAAGCCGCAAGAAGCAAGCTGCCTCATCATTGATATGCAATTGCCGAATAACAGCGGTCTTGATCTGCAGCGAAAGATTGCGCAGGAGATGAGTCCTTCCATCATCTTTCTTACCGATCAGCCCGACATAGCCACCACAGTATTTGCAATGAAGGCGGGAGCTATCCATGTTCTCGCGAAGCCGGTAAACGAATCGGTACTGGTTGAGGCAGTGGCCGAGGCTTTCGTTCAGGACAGAAGAGGACGGCTCAGGAAGGCGGAATTGGCTAAGCTTGAACAACGCTTTTCTCTCTTGACGCCCAGGGAGCGAGAGGTTGTCCCACTTGTTGTGGGTGGTCTACTCAATAAACAGGCTGCATCAGTGCTCGGAATTTCAGAAGTGACGTTCCAAATTCACCGAAGCAAGATGATGCACAAAATGCTTGCCGGCTCCGTGGCAGAGTTAGTCAGAATGGCCTTTAGGTTACGGGTTCCCTATTGGAAGGGAACACTCCCAGAGTCCAGGGTTATGCAAAAATATTGATGACCCGAAGCACGGGATAGTCTTCTCCTCGCCTTGCAAGGCATTTGCAACCATTTGTTGTGCGTGGGACGGAATGTGAGTAATGATGAGATTATCTCTGATCGAACTCACGGCTCAACAGAAATCTTCTTCTAATCGTTCGGGCGAGGTCGCTATCTGGAGCCGCGTCTAAGGTCCCCGTGAGGCTGGTTCTTATTACAAAGTACGATCCTCTATCAATTGGGTGAATTCGTCCGTGTCGATGTTAAAGACAAATCCAACGATCTTTACGTTCTTCGGGATTCCCGGCGATGCTCGCAGCAAATCAACATCATGCTTTAATGACGAATGAAAATTGTGAATAGCTAGGATCTCCTTTTCATAGACCTCCGCGAGGTTCACCCCTTGTTCAGCTTTGAATGCCTCGATCAGACCGTCCGCGGTAAACTTGTTGTTCCGCAATTCGTGTGGTGCACAACCACAATATTCTGAACTCCAAATAGATGTTGCCCGATCGAGATCGATCGAAGCGCATCAACGGCGCGGCCTCCCGCGACGACGATCGGAAAGATGGTTGTTGTTGAACCCACTTTATTTCCGGCTGAGTCGAGAATCAACTCACCTGGATAGACTTCATCGGGCCAAATGGCGGTTAGCGCCTTTGGGATGGCTGCAGCACGTGGATCATAGCAATAGATCACGATAGTTCGAAGCGGCACCGTGCGTTGGAACGCTTCGTGAAGTTGAGGTTCGTTATAACCTTCGCGCATGGAATACACGTACTGATCAAAATCTTTCGATGTTGCAGATGCCATTTGACTACTCATATTCAGGTGAAGATGCGGTGAATGTTTTTGTAAGCTGTTCATTTGGCGGTGGAGGTTGAATTGTGAACCTCGGGGACATTGAATTCGATAGTTTTGTTCGCGATTACTTTGTGGGCGGGATCGGCAAGTTCAATCAGAATCGAGTGCGGGCCAGGCACCAGTCCCACAAGAATGATCGTTTCCCCGCTTGCGTCGACGAAGTGCCATGGAGCATGATCAACGGTGATATGGACATGGCCAATGCGAGGAGACACGCTGACGGCGGCCTTGCCAAATACAGGCACAATTCTGAGGTTTTCTGCCCGGTATTGGATGTAAACGCGCCCCGCGGCTAACGCTTCCGGAATTGGCTGGTCGACGATCAGGCGAGGTGCCGGCTCGTTCTCAATCGCGACCAACGGCGATGCTCCGCGAATGTCCCTGGCGCTCTGCGCCAAAGCTCTTGAGTTGAGACTCGTGCTGATCAGGACCGCAGCGACGATAAGCGTAGAGTGCATCTTTAATCCTTTGGAAAGGCGAGCTGGTTGTGAATGGTATGTGAGAAAGGCTCTCTGCCTGACGCGAAGAACAATTCTCTAGCGTCTGCGTAATGGCGCCTTGGCGGAATCAGCCAGCGTCACCATTGCCGCCGCCAGCATGATGCAATCCTTTACGATCAGCCGGCCCGCTCCGGATAGATAAGGAAATCCGTGCTCTGCATCTCCAATGGCGGGTACCCACGCTTCAGGAGTAGTGATCAAGAATGAGAGCGTCGTGCAGGACATCACGATTAACAAGAAGCTGCCAAGTGCGGACAGTTCTGGTTGAAGCGGATAAAGCGCAATCAAGATTCCGATCGACACAATGACGATTCCCAAAACGTGTGAGAACAAATAGGTGCCATTCTCTTCATGCCAGGCACGATGCTGCAGGTTCAGCTCCCCTTCCTTATTCATGTGGAGCCGATACTCTGACGGTTGGTGATAGAGAAACCTCATCAGAGGGCTGTTTGCTACGAGGGGAACAATACTGTCAGCCTCGTAATTCACAAACTTCAGACCGCCTGTCCAAACGAGAACAAGTACAAGAGCAGCCCGCAGCATTCCCATCGCAACCCGGTCCAGCCTTGATGCCGCTGAGAAAATAGTCAGCATCAAGAATTTCGCTTTCGATGACGATTCGTGTTCCCACGTTAGATCCTGACGCATCGAGTGTTCTTCCTCTCCCATTGATGGTCCATCAGATGCACGAATCGGGAAGGGACTGCTGCAACCCTCCCGAGCCTCGTCCCTAGCCCTTAATGAATGCGAGCAGGTCGGTGTTAATGGTCTCAGCATGTGTGGTTGGCATGCCGTGTGGGAAGTTCTTGTAGGTCTTGAGCGTCCCGTTCTTTAGCAGCTTTGCCGACAATGGCCCAGCGTCCGCGTAAGGAACGATCTGATCATCCTCACTGTGCATCACCAACACCGGAACGGTGATCTTCTTGAGGTCTTCTGTGAAGTCGGTCTGTGAAAAGGCGACAATGCCATCATAGTGCGCCTTGGCACCGCCCATCATGCCCTGTCGCCACCAGTTCCGGATGGCGGCTTCGGAGGGTTTCACTCCCGGTCGATTGAAACCATAGAAGGGACCGGACGCCACGTCTAGATAGAATTGCGATCGATTGGCGGCGAGCTGGGCCTGAAATCCGTCGAAGACATCTTTGGGAAGTCCACCGGGATTGGCCGCCGTCCTTACCATCAGCGGCGGCACTGCGCTGATAAGCGCCGCCTTCGCCACGCGGCTTTCCCCGTGTCGTGCCAGGTAATGCGTAACTTCACCGCCACCCGTCGAATGGCCGACATGTATGGCGTCCTTCAGATCAAGATGTGAGGTCAACGTTGCAAGATCATCGGCGTAATGATCCATATCGTGCCCATCGCCTGTCTGAGTGGACCGCCCGTGGCCGCGACGGTCGTGGGCTATGACTCGATACCCGTGATTCAGGAAGAAGAGCAACTGAGCATCCCACTCATCGGCGGAAAGCGGCCAGCCATGGCTGAACACGATGGGCTGACCTGTGCCCCAGTCCTTGTAATATATTTGCACTCCCTCTTTCGTAGTGATCATGTCCATCTTCTCTTCTCCTTGAGCAAAGTTGGGCGAACGGGGAACGCTCGCGGGGTTTGATTCGAGCGCCGATGTGATCGGCGAAGCAGCCATAAGTGCCACCGAAGCCGCGCCGCCCAGAATCATGGCACGTCGTGCAGGTCCGTAGTTCCGACCATGGCACGAGCAGATTCGCCGATCCTCCTACCCTCTGTATCGCCTTTGTTGAATTCCATCTCACTCCTTACTATTTCTGGCGCATCGCCGCGTTCTTCTTTCAATTGCCAATTGCCGTCCGTCTTGGCTACTAAATTTGACTGGTTCCGCCATCCACGAACAGCTCGATCCCATTTACAAAGCTTGAATCGGAAGACGCAAGGAAAAGGGCCGCAGTCGCAATCTCTTCAGGTCGTCCCATCTCGCCGCGGGGAATCGAAGCCTTGAAGCTGTCTTTCGCGTCTTGCCCCAGGGGGTCCAATGCCGGCGTGTCAATAGGTCCCGGACTTATCACGTTAACGCGGATGTTCCGATCTTTGAGGTCCACGAGCCATGTGCGAGCAAATGAGCGAACTGCAGCTTTGCTTGCCGAGTACACGCTAAAGACCGGATATCCTTTGATGCCGGTTATGGATCCATTCAAGATGATCGATCCGCCATCGTTGAACAAGGGCAGGGCTTTTTGTACCGTGAAGAGCGTGCCGCGTACATTCAAGTCGAACGTCTTGTCGAAATGTTGTACTGTGATCTCTCCAATTTTTGCGAATTCGCCGAAGCCGGCGCTTGCGAACAGAATGTCGATCTCCCCCTGTTCCCTCTGGACGGTCTCGTACAAACGGTCCAAGTCATCCAGATTCGAGGCATCACCTTGCACGCCCATCACATTCCTACCAATCGCTCTCACTGCTTCTTCGAGCATTTCCTTCCGGCGGCCCGTGAGAAATACATACGCACCTTCTTCCACGAACAGCTTTGCTGTGGCCAAAGCCATTCCTGAAGTGGCAGCTGTAATCACGGCGACCTTCCCTTGCAGCTTGCTCATAGATGCTCCCTCCTTGATCGTGAATGCCGGTGAATTCTATCTCGACGTTCTACTAATTACCGGAGAGTAGTGAGATCACGACCGTGGCGTCTATCACGCTTTTCTATTAAGGCACTTCTCTATCACTCGCAGGCAGGAGACGAGTGATGGAGAAGTGCCTTCTCGCTAACCACCGTTGCGCCAGTTGAACCGCCACAAAGGTGTGTGGTTGTTGCCAGGCTTCCCTTGCGATTGAGGAGCACATTCGTCGATGAATAGCCAATCGTCATCGCAAGCACCAACAGTGCACCTGGAATCACTGGCGGACTCGGAACTGGTATATCGAAGTATCGACAGCCCACACCGACGACAAAACTGACCACAACGCCGATCAGAAACTTCATGAATTCCTCCAATAATTCTCAAGGAGTTGAAAAGCATGCTGAGTGCGAAAGCGGTGTGCCACATTGTCTTTTGCGCGGCCCGCCTCTAATCCCAAGCTGCTTACTTCATGCGTCACGTTAGCGGGAATTAAAATCTGTAGCAATCACGTGTTTCCATTAGCTACGCCTTTTGCGCTCGGTCAAGAACATTTTGGGTTCGGTGATTGATTGTGTCAGCTCGTGAAGGACGATCTTCAAATGCCTATCAGACAGGGTAATGGAAAGACGTAATAGTCAAGATATTCTGCGGTGGCTATTATCGGGACTAAATGGGAATTCTGCTTTCCCAAAACTTCTCATAAGGAACTCTCCATGACTACCGCTGCCGTTTTACCTGAGTTGACTACGACCGTACACTACAACATAACCCGCATCGGAAATGTTGATGTTTTCTATCGTGAGGCAGGTTCAAAGACTGCACCTGTCCTGCTCCTTTTGCACGGTTTTCCGACTTCATCGAATATGTTTCGCAACCTAATTCCCCGACTCGCAGGATCATTTCGCGTCATCGCACCCGATTACCCCGGATATGGTTTCAGTAGCATGCCGGACCGCAAGGACTTCTCCTACACATTCGAGAACATGACGACAATCGTAGAGCAATTGCTTGCAAAACTCGACCTTAGGGCGTATTCGCTTTACGTGATGGACTACGGCGCGCCTATCGGATACAGGCTTGCTCTTCGCCATCCGGAGCGGATCAAGGGGCTCGTTGTTCAGAATGGTAACGCGTACGACGAGGGACTGCTCAAGTTTTGGGACCCCATCAAGAAATATTGGTCAGACGCTTCTGCCGAGAATCGGGCCGCACTCAATTTCTTGACGGCAGCCGAAGCTACAAAATGGCAATACCAGAACGGAGTGAGTGAGGTGACTCGACTTGATCCCACGACTTGGACCCTTGATCAGGCACTGATGGACCGTCCCGGCAACGGCGACATCCAGTTGGACATGCTCTACGACTACCGGACCAACGTGCCTCTATATCCACAGTTCCAGGACTTCTTTCGTAAGTATCAACCGCCAATGTTGATTGTTTGGGGGAAGAACGACTTCATTTTTCCGCCTGAGGGCGCAATCCCATACAAACGGGATCTCCCCAACGTTGAGACACATCTACTCGACACTGGGCATTTTGCCCTCGAGACTCACGGCGAGGAAATCGCCTCACGGATCGAACGCTTCTTTCACCACAAATGATGCCTATGCCGGCGGAGAGTGACTATTCACGTTCCGCCGGCGACATTTAGCAGGACGGCGCTGCAATCCAGAAAGTGCGTCTGGCAGAAAATGGCTGGAACACACGTGATCCTGAAAAGGTGTCTCTTGCCTACATGATCAATTCCAAGTGGCGAAATCGGGATGAATTCCTTATCGGCAGAGCGCAGATTGGCGCTTTCCTTTCGCGGAAGTGGAGCCGGGAGCTGGACTATCGACTGATCAAGGAGTTGTGGGTACTCCGAGAGAATCGAATCGCCGTTCGATTCGCGTATGAAATACCACGATGATTCTGGCAGCTGGGTATTGAGCCTATGGGAACGAGAATTGTGAATTCGATGATCAGGGTCTGGGCCAAGCAGCTTATTTTAAGGAAACCACACTCGTCTTCAGCATTCATGTCGAATAACCACCGCTAATAGAAACACGTGATAGGCGGATCAGTAAGTTCGGGATACGATCACGTTGTTTATGTGGGAGCCGCATCGGTCTCACCTTGTCTGGTTACATCGGATCAGAGCACTGTAAGGAGTGATATGGAAATCAACGATACTCTCAATACTTCTCGTCGGCGCTTTCTCACAGCCGCAAGTGCATCTGCAGCTGCCGCGCTATTCATTTCACAGAATCTCGCTGCTGAGGCCGGCGAGAGCGAGTCGGCCTCGGCAGAGTCGATGCCCTCTTTGAAATTGGATAAGGCCGACACGGCTGTCGTAATCATCGATCCTCAAAATGACGTACTGAGTGAAAAGGGCCTCGCTTGGCCACTCCTACATGAAAGCCTCAAGGAAATCAACACAGTTGAGAACATTGAGCGTATTTTCAAGGCCGCTAAGGTGCTGGGGTTCGAAGTGTTCATTTCCCCCCACTATTTCTTTCCTGTAGACAAAGGATGGAAGTTTAACGGTCCCCTCGAAAAGGACGAGGCAAACTCTGGCTTGTTCGGTCGCAAGGGCAGATTGACTCTCGATGGTTTCAGAGGGTCGGGCGCGGACTGGTTGGAGCGCTACAAGCCTTACATTGAAGACGGCAAGACTATCGTGGTTTCGCCGCATCGAGTCTGGGGGCCGGAAACGAATGACTTGGTTCTGCAACTACGCAAACGCAGAATCAGCAAAGTCATTCTCGGCGGAATGCTGGCAAACATGTGCGTCGAATCTCACCTGCGGGAGCTCCTTGAGCAGGGGTTCGAGGTAGCCGTCGTGAAAGATGCTACCGCGGCGCCGAAGCACCCCGAGTGGGGATACGGCTACACAGCGGCGCTGATTAACTACGCGTACCTCGCGCACGCGGTTCTTACAACTGACGACGCCGTCAAAACGATGGAGCGAGGTTCGCGGTAGATAGTGATGGCTGGGACGTCGACCTAGTCCGCAGAGAACAACCCACTGCACAAGAGAAATTGCCGAGTGCTAAATGAAACCGTTGTGCTACTTGGCACTCATATTCATTGATGCATTCGGAATCACGCATCCGACGATAGAAGCACGTGATCGCGCCTCCAGACCAGATATGTCGCTTTCCTGATGATTGGGTTCTTTGGTGACTGTTTGCTTGGCTTTTTCCTGGGGTCTGCATCTCCTGTCCGGATGGTCCCGACGCGGCTCCATATTCAGTAGCGCATGCGCAGCCACAATCTCATCCGGCGATGAAGCCTCGCTTTCTGGAGATGGTCACTGGGTAGGTACGGTCGTTGTCTAGCGGTAGCACTGCTCTGCGCTCGGTACAGGGCCGTATTAGTAAGAGTGAATCAACGTAGACCGCAATGAGCCGCACAGAATAATGGGAGCACGTGATAGGCACTAGCTTTTTGTCGGGATACGATCGTATTGCTCAAGTCACCCGTTAGCTCCGGAGGTCTTATGGATCAACTAAAGTACAGACATATTTTGGCATCCATCGCAGCATTGTTATTGCTGGCCACAATCTGTGCGGAGCCCAGGGCCGACGAGATTAGCTTCCCGAGCGAGTTCCGGGATTGGTTTGCAGTGAACTCGATGGTAGTGGAGAAAGACAGCCCGATCTTCAGCCAGATTGGGGGAATGCACATTATCTACGTGAACGCCAAAGGACTTTCGACCCTGAAACGCGGCGGCCCGCTTCCGTATCCCGACGGAACGATGTTCGCGGATGACGTTCATGATTTCTCGGTGAAGGACGGGTCGTACGTTGAAGGTCGCAAGAAGGCAGTAACGGTGATGGTTAAAGATGCAAAGAAGTTTCCAACAACGGGCGGATGGGGATTCCAGGTTTGGGCCGGAGGCGACCGCACGAAACCACTCGTTCCCGATACCGCTCATGCCATTAAGGCTTGCTTCACCTGTCACATACCCCGTAAGGATCAGGATTACACCTTCTCTACATACATCCCGTGACGTAGAGAAGATCTTCGCACTTCGATGATTTTGCCTCGAATCTAGGCCCTTTGACACAGGAAAGACTGGTCGTCGGTGCCTGTTTGCCGAGGCTCCGGAGTTGCCTGTTATGCGCCGGCAAAAAGAAGGGCTCGTCATCTACATCGGCTCGACAACGGCGCGCTTACCGGAGCCCTTTTTAGCGCCCTATGTCGCCAGCAAAGCAGCAGGCGAAGCTCTGGCCGAAGCGATGGCTCCGGGAACTGCGACCATTCGGAGTCGAGAGTGTCGTGGTTGTTCCAGGCGCCTTTCCGGACGGCACAGAGCATTTCGCTCATGCGAACCCGCCTGACTCGCCCGCTGTTACCAGTCAATATGGCTCGCTTTCTCAGATACAAGAGCTACTACCCTCTCGGCTGAGAGAGATCGATGCCGCCAATGGGGGGTCGTTTGGTGTGGCCGCAGTAGGTAGAGCAGTGTGCGGACTTCTCTTGCTGGAGAGAGGTAAGCGTCCATCGCGAGTGCATGTCGATCCGCAGAACAAGGGGCTTGACGAGATCGATCACCTCATTGATGAGAAGCGGAGAGCTTTTCTTGCTCAGCTCGGTCTTGAGGATCTGTTGCTCCTGGCCTGAGTGAACCCTTGCATGAAGGGTACCGCTGCCCAATGCATAGTACTGTGTGCTGTGCATACGTGAAAGTTTGCTATCGCGGCTTAAAGAAGAACCACGAGTGATTGTGTGCCGCCTTTGCGCTGGTCAGTCTTTATCAGAACCGTAAACGGTTGGCAAAGAGCAACCAGCGGCTTGCCCCTCAAGGGGTGTAGTGTGGGTCCTTGGGAGGTTTTACGTGCCTCCCAAGGATAAAAACGAAAAGGGGAATCATCTAAAAAATACTACTTTTGAACCGCTAAGTTAAAAATTCCGCCTCCCGACTTAATAACTCGATATTTTTCAGAAGCTCCTTTATGCGGCCGCTCGGAATGGCAGTTTGTCTTCATGGAGACCGGATCCCCTTCGCTTTTCGCGCCAGCAGGCTTTAAGGGGATCACAGTTCATGTAATCTGTGGACGTCGACCATGCATTTTTGCATCGGAGTATGTCGATCTTGCATCATGATGCCGCCTCTATGGTTTTTGAGGGGAGAACGAGGGCCATGTTGTGACGAAAGGGAGCTTGACGGCCCCAGGTTGAAGATCTACTTCCGCAGGGATGTCGATTCCGAAGCCTCCCCGCTAAAGTGGATCGCTAGATTTTCCGCATATGCAACGCGCGTATTTGCCGCCTTTTCGATGTTTTTTTGAGAACTTATATCCAGGCACTAAGAAGATCTATGGTCGATTGCTGATGCGGGGGCTGGTTATCGCAGGCTTTGCCCTCTTCTGCAGAGCTTGTTTTTTCGCGAGAAGAGTATTTCTATTTATAACTTGTAATTGGTAGTTATAGCGGCTGTACTCACTATCAATTGCCTGATATTATGGCGGTCTATCGAGATGGACGTTGGAAGTTGTGGCCTTCCCTGAAACTGGGTCGGTAAAAACAGTAGCAAGATATTACTTAACATATTATGCTTGCCATAAATTACGATATGCGTATTGCCGTTCGGCAGCTATGCAAGAACGTTGCCTTTAGCCTCACTACGATTTTGACTCTGGCGCTGGCGATTGGTGCCACAACAGCTATCTTCAGTATTGTCGACACGGTAGTTTTGCGGCCATTGCCGTTTCCCGAGCCAGACCGGCTGGTGGCACTGCAGCAAATGGACCGTCCCCCGCAGTCGGCAGCTCATGGGAACTCCGGAGTTCTGGAGTCACTGAGCTACCCCGATTTCTTCGATTGGCGAGCGCAAGCCCATTCCTTCAGTGCGATGGCAAGTTATCGCAATGCCAATTTCACGCTGAGAGGCACCGGCGATGCCAGACATCTGCCTGGAGAAGTCGTGTCGTCGGATTTCTTTAGGGTACTCGGTATACATCCAGTTCTGGGGCGAGGATTTGTCGAGAGCGATGACCGGCAGGGAGCACGGACCGTAGTACTGAGTAATGAGTTGTGGCGATCACAATTCTCCAGTGCGCCGGATGTGATAGGGAAGACGGTGAGTCTGTCTGGTGATTCGTACACCGTCATCGGGATAATGCCGCGTGGATTCGTCTTTCCGATTCGGAATCCTGCGCCTGAGCTCTGGACAAATTGGGGTGAAGATGCTGTTGGGGAAAGACCTGTGACCTCTAAGCGGGGTGTTGATCAGCTGGATGTGATAGGTCGGTTAAAGCCCGGGGCTTCGTTAAGTGAAGCAAAATCGGAGCTGAATGTGACGGTAAACCGACTGTCTGCTGCTTATCCAGCGACGAACAGTTCGCATGTGGCGGCGATTGTGGAGCCGGAATTGGAACACCTTGTTGGCGATGCCAAACCGGCATTGCGGGTTTTGTTCGCCGCGGTTATGTTGTTGCTGGTTATTGCCTGCGCGAACGTGGCGGGATTATATGTTGCTGATAGTTCGCGCCGTGAATCCGAAATCGCATTGCGAGCTGCTCTAGGGGCCAGACCGGCTCAGATCATTCGACAGGTATTAGTCGAGTCATTGGTGTTGTCTGCAGGCGCTGGTGTGTTAAGCATCTTGTTCAACTTTGCGATCATTCGTGGGGTGATGCGTTTTATTCCGCATAATTTGCCGCGAGTCACTGAGATCTCGATCAATTCCCATGTGATTCTTTTCGGATTGCTGGTATCGGTTTTGACTGGACTACTGTTTGGGGTACTTCCAGCGTTCCGCATGTCGCGTGCCGATCCGCAGATGGTGCTGCGACAGGGAAGCAGGAGCGTAGCCGGAGGGCGGCATCAGGGGAGGATTCATAGCATATTGATCGTGGCCCAGACTGCCATGGGAATGGTTCTACTGGTGATCTCTGGCTTATTAATGAGGAGCTTCGTCGAGGTGTTACGGGTGGATCCAGGCTTCGATCCCGAACATGTACTGACGGCTCGCATCGATCTACCGGACAACCAATATACGACGATACAACAATCGCAGTTTTATGATCGCCTGCTGTCGCAACTCAGCGCTCTGCCGGGCGTGACGTCGGCTTCGGCGGGGTGGCCGTTGCCGCTTTCGACTAGCAGTGCCGTTGTAACGTTTACGATCGAAGGACATCCGTCGAACGATGACTTGGCCGAACCGCTGAATGTGGTGACGCCAGACTATTTCAGGACGTTGCGCATCGCTGTGCGCGCAGGGCGTTCGTTTACGGTGCGCGACGATGCGAATTCTCCGCCGGTGATAATGGTGAATGAGGAATTTGCAAGGCATTATTTCCCGGGAGAGAATCCGATCGGGAAACGCATCACGGTGCTTGCCGGAGATAACGTGGTGAAGAAGCCTATGAGGGAGATTGTCGGGGTGGTCGGCAATGTACGTCGTACAGGCTTAACCGCTGCCGTTGACGCGCAGTATTACCTGCCCTTCGCGCAGGCGGTTCTCGTGTCGCCGCCGATTTGTGTTCGAACTACCGGTGATCCTTTGATCTTGGCTCGGCCGCTGCATGATCAGGTGACCAGCATGGATCGTGGTATCCCCGTCTTTCAGGTTCGGACACTCGAAGATTTTGTTTGGCAGTCTGCTGCTCAACCACGGTTTCAGGCGGTGTTGCTTAGCTGTTTTGCGGGAATCTCTCTTTTATTGTCGGCACTGGGATTGTATGCAGTATTGTCCTATACCGTGGCTCAACGAACAAAAGAGCTTGGTGTGCGATTGGCGCTCGGGGCACGCCCGAGATCAGTGTTATTTCTGATTCTGGGGCGCGGCTTGCGGTTGGCGCTGGCAGGACTTGTGATTGGATTAGCTATCTCGGCGATGCTAACAAGTGTCGTTGCCGGGATGTTATACAAAGTCCGCCCTTTCGATCCGATCACACTCGGATCGGTGGCATTGATCCTGCTATCGGTTGCACTGATTGCCTGCTGTGTACCCGCCATTCGTGCAGCGAGATTGGATCCGATAGATACGCTTCGAGATTCGTAGCTAATCAACCGCTCGAGCGTTTTAGATTTCGGGTGCAAACCGAGAACTGGTATCTGCGTGGCCATTCCGATAAAAGGATGGAAGGAGTGTGCAAAAGCGCATGCAGTAGATGTTCTTACGGAGGTGAAGATCTGCCCTATTTTCGCGAGCGAAGCGAGTTAAGGTGGGCTTTTCAAAAACTTCAGTAGAGGTAACCGAACAACACTAAGTATGTTGTCGCTAGATTTACTGTGATACGAATACTCTCCAGTTTCATTCCGAGAAGTTCTAACGTTTGTATGGCGGAGGTGATATCGGGGCTGTCCGCAATGGCGGAATTAACAGCATCAACCAGCTTCAGATAGGCATCGAAATGCTCCCTCGCATGAGCTCTCTCTTTCATTACCGGCTAGAGTAGAGTATATTTTCATTCTTCTCAATGAAAATAGTTCCGGTTGAGAGTTGATTCCCGCTGTTTATAGCTTCTCTAGGATGGAGCCCCTCTTTCAGTAGGTACAAACTTTTCTTTGATTTCCTCTGCCAGCGGAGGACACCGTTGTTGGTGTGTGGGAATATCGAAGCAGAGGAGTCAGGTGGTGAAAAGAAATTGCGAATTGGAGGCCAATTCCGAGAAGATAGCGCTCTTGGGACTAAAGATAATTTCTCTGGATATGACGTCGCATGGTCTCGTCCCTGTGGACACGAGACCATGATCGATGATGAAAGTACCACCATCCAAGTGATATCAATATGCCCAAGAATGCCGCAAGGGAAACACCGATCCAGATATGGGTATGCATTTTCCTGTATACCTTAGTTCAATTGTTTCTGTCATTCAAGAGTTTCCATCTACCTTGTGAATACTGCCCAGTCTGGTCCAACTGTCCAATTCTTTATAGGTTCGCCTGGAAGCCACATGCCTTCTACATCAGTAAACCCACTTCTTTATAGAAGATTGTCTGAAGTCAGTACGTATTAGGAGATCAGAGGGCGGTAGCTAAGAAAGTGTCGTCCAATGCCACGACACAACGTCATGCACGTTGTGTCGTGGCGTGGCATTGAAATAGTTGCTGTTCCTATTAGAGCATCTCCCGCATAGGTATAGACTTGCTGAATATTGCGTAGCGCGGCTTTCTTTGGGCGGAAAGCCGCATAAGCTTTGTGACTTAGTCTACATCTTTCCGAGAAAGCCTCTAGCTGGCCTTTCGCATCTCCATCATGGACAGACTTGCGTCCTTGTATCCGCATCTATATAGCTGTCTCTCAATGGCACCAAGAACAATGTCGTGAAACGAATGATTTCTCCTGCCTTCGTAAGTTGCATGTGGCCAGAAATCGTCGGTGGCGTCCTTGGTGAGTTCCTCCAGGTTCGATACACGAAAAAAGCCGACACCAAGTAGTGCCTCATCGAGCTTTCTTGCTCCGAACGTACCTGGGTTACTTTTGAGAAAGACCTGAATTCTGAAGACGTGCACCGCAGTCACCTCCAGAGTTCACAAATAATAGCACAGTTCTAAATTTTCCTCGGGACTCTATAGGGTGCGGAAGCTGATGTCCAGTGAAATCAATATTCACATTCGCGCATCCTAAGTTCGAGAAGGTTTCCAGCTGCCCGGGTGAGCGGCAGAAAACGTAGAAAATATTAAAGTGAAATTTTAAATCATCCGCGCTTCCTAGATGCGTTCGTACTTACAGCAGGACATGCTGGACAGTAAATGTTGCGACGGGGCCCAGATTATTGTCTTTGGCTTTAGCTTATGGTACTAAGATAAGTTTTACCTGTTATGGCTTGATCCGAGGACTTAACGACGGTGGCCTTTTTATCTCTATTAAGGAACCTCTTAAAAAATCGAGGTATTAAGTAGCGGATGGAGTTTTTTACATAACCAACCCCAAACAGCAATTTGCGGTGATTCCTCCTCTCATTTTTATCCGTCGGTCGGTCTTCGCCGACCATTTCGGGTTGGACAATGAGGGTGCCGATGTACATGTCGAACGATGTCGGTAAAGAGTGCCATCCGATCTCTATTCTCAATAATGCAGGTTCACATGCCTCCGCATGGATTCATCATTCTTGGGCAGTGACCAGGATCTACGGCGTTGATAGCACCATAGCCAAAATGCTAATACAGAAAAAAGAACTGCTGCGCTGATTTCCAAATAGATTTGCATCAATCGAACACCACAAATCTGATTATTGCCCGTTCTCCACAGAACCAGGCGCTCAAAAGACAAGCGCCTGGAGAAGGTGCTTAAAATGGGAACCGTCCCGGAAGGATCGAATAGAGTGCTGTTAAATTTCGGTTCAGCCCCTTGGAAAAAACTGTGCGTTGTGCACCTTCAATTTCTTTCAGAGTGGGCGGGGTCCTGACTGGTTATCATTTGCCTCGAAGTCCTTATTTTGAATCACCTTACACTCCTAGGGACGACATAGAAGAATATCGTGAAGTAATGAAGGATACTTCCAGCCAAGACGAAGACATGCCAAAGAGCATGGAAGTAGCGCAGCCGGTCGTTGGCAAAGAAGAGCATTCCTAAGGTATAGGCAACTCCGCCCGCGCCAAGCCACATGATTCCGTGCCACGTGATAGCACGTGCCAATGGTCCAAGGATCAGTATTGCCAGCCAACCCATTCCGATATAGATCAGCGCGGAAACGACAGCGAACCGATCGACGAACAGACTCTTAAAGACCACCCCTAATACCGCTAAAAACCAGATCAAACCAAAGACGAACCATCCGAGAGGGCCATGCAGAGATATCAATGCAAAAGGAGTATACGTAGCGGCAATAAGCAGGTAGATGGCGGAATGGTCGAGCACGCGCAACACGTGCCGGGCTTTTGTGCGAATGAGGGAATGATAGAGTGTCGAGCTGATATAGAGCAGCAGCAAGCTAGCGGAGTAAATGCTGCAACTTGCAATACAACGAGCATTGCCTCGCGTCGAGGCGCAGACGAGGACCACTGCACCTGCGATGGCGAGGAGAATTCCGAAGCCATGCGAAATCGAACTCGCGAGAATATCTCCCAGTTCCTGTCTCGCCGGTATTTGGGTAATCATGTATCTATTGTTGCGCTACCTTCAAAGCACAACCAGTAGTTTATTCAAGAGAGAACAACGGCAGCAATCACGTTCTGCAGGATAAATCACAACAGTTTTGCATTGAGTGGTCTCCAGAAAGGCAACTGAGCCTCGTTTGACATCGATTGCTGGGAAGGAGATGCACAAAGTACAATCTCCAGTATCTATTATGGATAGCTATACGGGAGATGGAATGTCAGAGGAAGAGTTGAAGGCAAAAGTCGAGAAGACATCTGAGGAAAATGAGCAGCTGAAGAACAAACCAGTACGTGGATTGACCCTCAAGGTCAGTGAAAAGGGTGCGGTTTCGTTATATGGGCTAGGAAGGTTTCCTGTCACGCTCTACAAAGAGCAATGGGCAAAGGTTCTTGGGATGACGGGGGAGATTGAAGCATTCCTTCGCGACAACGACCACCTTCTTAAGAGCAAGGATTGAGCGAGGAAGCTGGTTTCTCAATTCACGCTTTCTTTCATACGTGGCGAGGCATTCCAGGGCTTTCTCCTCCAGTCTCGGATCCGCTGTTTGTATCAGAGAGGAATGTCTCGCTCAAACGTAGCTTCTGCCGAGATTTACGCTCTTGCTCGTTTGGCTACGCTGGAATGAGGGCTGATGCCGGCAGATTCTTTAGCTGCATCTATTACCACTGGCAGCACACGGTGATCGCAGCATATAATGCGTTGCCGCTGAACCCTGGCGAAGAACCCTGTTGAATTTTTCTGAAGAGAATGTGGGATAAGAGACGTTTTGCTTGTTCGGAGGAGGTATTATGTCGGCGCAGCCAGCAAAGCCACTTCTTGCTCCGCGCCTCAATCAACCTCGCCAGCAGGTCAATCACGCGCTGAAAACTTCAATTGCACCACCTTCTCTGCCGTCGACTCCCCGTCCCGTCCCCAATCCTGTTCAGGCAAAAGTGCCGTTCGGATCAAAAGCTGAATATGAGTTGACGCCAGCACTTTGGATTGGGAGCAACGTGCAACAAATCCGAGTCAAGATGAAGGGGTCGCCTACGCCGATTGGATCTGTAGACGTTCACTACAGGCAGTCAGGAGAGGTCTACATCTCTGACCTTCGAATTGCCGAAGCACATCGGCATCGCGGCCTCGGAACTATGCTGACGAAAGCAGCAGTTGAAAGTGGCCGCCGAAACGGTAGCCCCGTCGCCGAACTGGAAGTACGGCCTGGACCCGGCAGTATATCGACTCAGTCGTTGGTTTCGATGTATCAGAAGGCAGGATTCCGGCAATCAGGAATTTCCTCACGCGGTAATCCGCAGATGTCTTTTGGGCATGCTGTGCAGCAAAAACCGCTTGTCCTGCGGCCGCCCTCTCTTTCCCGGCAGGTTCCCGCGAGAGAAGTGCTACCGACAAGGATGAGCCCGGTTCAGCCTCCGATACAGGGGATTCCAGGCTGGTATGCACCGAATGCTGGTCCGCAAGCTCGCGTGAGGCAGGTACCTGATCCCGGACGACACCTTCCGCCACCTCCTTTGGCGTCAAGGCGTGACGTCCAACTCCTACCGCTGGCACCGATCCGAGGTACCGCTGCACCCGTTCAACTGAAGCCAAACGGGGTTGTCCAGCGAATGGAGGAGAAAAATCCATGGCGGCACTTGAGTGCAGCACCGGAAGGGAAGAGTTGGCCCCATCCAGGTACTCCGTTGCCTTTGCTCTACGCCGCTGTTGGCCGACGCGTCGTCGCTTTGCTGAGAAGCAACGGGATAACCGCGCGTCTTGGAGGGAGTGTTGCCGCGCTTGGTTATTCCACCACAAAAGTTCCTGAGGACATCGATATCGATATCCTGCCCAAAGCTCAACATGTCGATCTGGCAAAAGAAGAGCTTAATCAGGCAAAAGAACTCATAAAGGGATTGACCAACCATGTAGTTGATTACGCGGCAGGCAATGCTTGGGGGAGATATCAATTCACTCAGATATTCCAGAAAGGGGCAAGCTCACATGTTATATCCATTGAAATAACCGGATACCTTCTGCAAAATCCCGATACTTCCATAAACCAGACAGTATTCGGCGGAGTTTGCGTCATCACCCTTCAGCTTGTCAATGAAACGGCCTTCACTTTTATGAACTTGACTAAAGATCCGGGTACCGTAACTAAGGAGAAGTACAAAGAGGTTACCGGAGCTTCGCGCCTCATCGCAAACTGTCTTGGCCGCCTCATGCAAAACGGTACTGCCGATTCAAAGAAAGATAGGCAAAGAATAAAGGAAATGCTGCAAATAAAGATTCTGCCAGAGAATGAAAACGCAATCTTACAAAGGTGCTGCAAAATACTTTTTTATTTCAATAATAAGCCTGAAATTACATCGCCAGCAGCCGCCATACTTGGGGCAATAGTACATGAATTAAAGCCAGAAATTGACGGAAAGAAATTCGCTGTAGATCTTGTAGATTTGTTCAACAAGGCAATTGCCCAGGAAACTGTAAATCAGCTGCGGCTATTTGGGCTAATGTAGCCCATATAAAGATGTTGAGGCGAGTGGTAATCGAGGGCCAGAAACAATCTAATTCCAGCTACATTCATGAGTACCATTTGAGCTGTACGCAGCCCCATACAGCGCCAAGCGTGTAGGGGCTGTCGTTCGTTTTAATTTAGTCCAACAGGTTGATTGATGCAGTCTTGGTTGATCCACCATTTATGGATTGCTGTGAAAAGAAGAAGCGGCCAGTCCTCCCTCCTGTCAGCCATTCCGTTCTAAAACCAACGACCGTCTGCCCAGCAGAGCAGGGTCCCACTCCGCTACCGTTATCGCAGACAGGAGTGTCGGAGATTTCCGCACTTGCGGGCAGTTGCGCTCCGCCTATCGTAACGACTGGGGTGTAGCCGTAACCGATGGTAAATACTACGACAGAATAAGTCGGTCCATGACCGCTAATTGATAGCTGGTTATAGACGTTGTAGCAGATTGTATCGTTGCTGTAGCAGACGTAATTGATGATGATCTGAGAAATCGGAGGAGCGGGGGCGTGTGGTTGCATAACGATCTCCTCCGCTTGGCTTACAGCTCCAGAAGCTGTTGAGACGGCCTGCGTTCCGGATGGAGCCAGCCTGGCTTCAGTGGAGGGTTCTGCATTTTGTGCTTGTACAAAAAGTGTAGACAGCAGTAAAGCCATTGTCGTACCCGCAAATTTCAAGCCTTTATAACTCATACTTTCTCCTTTCAACTGCACAATTACTGGTGATAGAACAATCACGAGATTGCATATGTTGTTGGCAGTAACTACAAAACGCAAGTCGGCAACTCGATGATGTCGGCTGAAAGTGTATCCGTTCAGACCCGAACGTCAAGTAACTATAGTCTATGACCTTTAGTAAGCAATAAACATAACTACTCCGACGGAGTTATCCGATGAAGTTATCGTGGCAATGGAATATGGTTCCAGTGCCTGCTGATGTTCATTTAGTACGAATGAAAGCGGTAGGACATAGCGAAATGACGGTCTGGGCAGTGCACTGGATCAAGCAGACGATAGCAAAAATATTCCGCAGGAATCGGATGTTAGTTTCTCTCACCAGCAGAGGATTACCCCCTTACAGGGGAAAAGCTTAGCTATTTCCACCTTCGTTAGGGTCTTGCATCAACTTTAAATCTATTCATATTCAATACCGCGTTTGCGCCATAACGGAGAGCAACGTTCTTCAGTGCCTCTCTTGCCTCATTGGGACTGTTTGATTCACCTCAACCTCAAGAACTTGATTTTTACATCGCACAGTCCCAGGCGAACGCAAGCGTCGAATCCGATTGTCTGTTTAGCACGTTTTTCACGGATACATCCTCCTTTGTGCAAGATTGCAGCTTTCATCAACATTTCGAAAGCATGGTCGAGGAGAATTAGAGAACTCGAAACTCTTGCTCGGTCGTGGGGTCTGTTGAATAATTCCATACTCAAAAAGAGCGAATCGCATGCTTTATTCAGGAGTAATTTTGCTTCACGCTTCACAAGACTTGTGTCCTTGTGTCTTCACTTGTTTTTACTGAAAGAGGTTCGTGTCCGAAAAGAGTGAAGAAACATTCTGTCTATTTCTCGAAGCTTGGGGCTACTGCAGCTGTGCTTAAGCCTCCTGCCATGAACTAGGAAGATGATAGGCCGGAAGAATGTCCTGGAAAATTAGTCTCTGGTGTTCCTTGAGAGCGTCGTGGAACTTCTTCCCGTTGCTCGAGCCAAATCTGGGTTCCCAACGGAACACTTCATCGGCAGAGTCTTGATCTTTGACGGTTCCAAGAGTTGCTGTTTTCCATGAGCCGGTTCCTTTGGCCGCATAGCCAAGTTCGGAGAACTCCTCATCGGAGAGAGGTTCCGAACGAAAATGCGCCGTTCTTCAAGAGCAAAATCCATTGGGAATGGCGCATGGATCCGTCGAAATCAGTATTGGACAGGATGGTGTAATTTTTTGTAGCGACGTTACAAAGACTTCCCCATCCATTACTGCCATTCGCATATCAGTTAACGCAACACTAATCTCTAGTTGAGGAAAGAGCGTAGCGCTTCCTGACCAGCTGACGCCGAGCCGACCACATTAACAAGTCGAATAAACTCAGAATTCCGTGGCGCATAATCGGATGGTCAACAACAAACCGCATAGAAGGCCGAGGATGAGTAGTAGTTATTGCAGCGTAATTAAAAAGGAGCAGGGAATGGTATGGCGCCTCCTATCTGCAAACATGAACGTGTGCAGACAGCTATCTGAATGCCCTTGTTGCGATGATATCCACGGTGATCGTGGCTCCAGCGACGGATTGCGCGTGCAAAAGTGCTTCGAAATACTGTGGGGGATGACCTCCGTTGATGGAGGCCAATGTTTGCTGCAGTTTTGCTCTTGCCGCAGAGTTTTGTAGAAGAGCGATCGCCGCTTTGGTTCCTTCCATCCGAACCCCTTCCAGCAGAAGCATGCTTCCTTTTCCGGTGCTCGCTGGAAGCAGCGCAATGACAGCGAAGTCGTCACCGGAAGCCAGAGTTCCCATGGAAGCACTAGAGTAGACCGATTGTTCCCCGGCCTGAGGATGGCGATTGGCGATGTACCTCGATCCGTGCGGCCCATTCTCAACGACCTGGAAGTTCATTCGAGCATCGAGAAGTTCTACCCAGGGATTCGATGTCTTAGATCCAATGAAAATAAAATCACCGTGGTTCAAGTCTTCGGCATTCACATCTTTTGCAGATCGAATTTGAAGGTTCTCTGCATAGGGTGCCGAGAGGTACGAAAGCACAGCGGCAGCCTGTGCATCCGCTTCTGAGGTGATTCGGGATGAATCGAAATAGTGGAAAACGCTCGCCTCTTCTTCACTCATATGCTTAGGCAGCAGGGGCGGGAGATAGTTGCGGGCTATATAACTATCGAGCGGAACTTCTTTTTCTCCGAGCATTCTGAGCGCGAAGCCGGCGTCTGCCAATACCAGAGTCGTAGCATTCCCTTTATGCAACACGGAACTCAATGGCCATGGTGCCACTGCTGGCCGAGGGTGTGCCGCTCGGTACCATCCAATGGCACAAATCACAGCGATAACTAAAAGCACAGCGGTCGAAATCCCGAGCAGAAACGTCGGATGCGTTGTCGTGTTCGGAGGTCCCTTTTCGATTGGAGGCGCAATGGGTAACTGTTGCCCCGGCGGCTCGATCATCCTGGAAGGACTGAAATCCAGCGTGTAACCACCCTTGGGTACAGATACGATTAACGTCTCACTCGCACCGGCGGACTGATAGTACTCATGTAGGCGCAGACGGAGTTGGCGAACGTAGACGCGTACTGAGCTATCCGCGGCCGGATTGTAATGCTCGCTTTTTCCAAGCACCGCATTACCAATTGCCTGCTCGGTCAGTTTGTGCCGGTCACCTGTAATGGTGTGGTGCGCCAGATACAGGAGCAACTTCGGCAGACGAGAGGACTTCTGAAAGGGCTCGCTCTCTGCGATCCGCTCGACCAACTGCCAACGAGGATCCGATGAAAGTTCCGTGCTCTGGACTCGTGGCGCTGCATCATCTTCCTGGACCGTGGCTGTCTCCATCAATTATCTCCACCCGCGAGACGCCGCTTTGTTTCTTGCAAGTTGGTTTATACGCGGAAACAAAGATCCTACATCAGGGAATTCAGCGCTGACAAGTCTGCTTGCATCCGTGTTTTCTGAAGTATATAAGCCGCTCATTTTAAAAAGTTTAACAATGTTATTAGCACGTTATTTTGCGCTAAACCCTTGGCAGTAGGGAAGGATTTCGAGAACGTCGACATAGCTTCGGATCACCAGAGTCTTCGTGAGAGCCGGATGAGGCCACAGGAGCTGGGAGACGACAAGCTTTTAGCAAATAAGGCAATAGTTTGACTTTGAAAGGAGACGGTGAGAATGGGTGAGGCCTTGTCGACTCAATCGTCAATATCAGGCGGGGGATTGCGAAATAATGCTTTTCCTCCTCCTTCAATTCTTAAAACATACAAATATTTATGTGCATTTGTTCTGCTGCTGATCTCGATCATCTTCTGTGCTACGGTTCGGGCACAGAGCGGCGCAGGCGCAATTCAGGGCACGGTCACCGATTCCACGGGTGCCGCATTGCGGAATGCGGCGGTCCGTGTGGTTAATCCGGAGACGGGAGTGTCGCACAACACGGTTACCAACGATGTAGGCTTCTATTCGGTGCAAGGCCTATTCGCAGGAAATTATGCCGTGACCTTCTCTGCGCAGGGTTTTAAGGAAAGCGAGCAACACATCGCGCTGCAGGCGGCGCAGACGCTCGTGCTCAGTCCATCACTTGATGTAGGGGCTACTTCGGAAAAGGTCGAGGTTCAAACGGAAATAAATCAGTTAGCGACCTACGATAGCGGCACTGTCAGCTCGGATCTGGATGCCACTCGCATCAGTCAGATCCCGGAGAATGGCCGCAGTCTGACGAATTTGTTCTCGATGGCGACCCCTGATGCGTTCTCCAATGGAGGTAGACCGAGGCTCAATGGAGCCCAGTGGCAAGCGACGACAATTGTGCAGGACGGCTCGACGAATGTAGACCTCAACTTTGGTGGCGCACTCGTTGCTCAGCCGGATCTGGATTCGATGCAGGAAGTAAAGGTCTTAACCAGCGCTGCAAACGCCCAGTATTCCTCACCGACCACTGCAGTTGTAACGACCAAGTCGGGTACCAATGAATTCCATGGCTCTTTATTCGAAACGGCCGTCAACAATGCCATCGGTGTTGCGCGATCGCGTGCAAACCCATCCAATTTCGTGCAGCCGCATTATGTTAGGAACGAATTCGGCGCTTCTGTAGGTGGCCCGATTATTCTTCCTAAGCTCTATAGAGGGAAAGATAGATCTTTCTTCTTCTTTGCTTATGAGCGGTATTCGCTACGTTCGGGAAACTATTCGCTGGGGAAAGTACCTACACAGGCAATGCGAGATGGCGACTTCAGCGGGGTGGTCAACGGGAATGGCATTCTGCAGACGCTTTATGATCCCAATACGACCGATCCAGTCACCTGGAAGCGGAAGCCATTTGCAAATAATAAGATCGACCCCAGCCGCAAGAGTCCCTTTGCGAAGGTGATGAACGCAATTGCGCCCATGCCGACGAACAACGCAAATCCGCTGGTGCAGAGCAATATTGCGTATCCAGCTATGGATAACATTACTACACCGACCATCACCTTCCGTCTGGATCACACATTCAATCCCAACAGCACCGCATATCTTCGCTTTTCAAGCGTGCAGTACAACAGAGTGAATTACTACGAGGCGAATAAGCTTCCAGCCACCGTTGCCGGTGGGGGCTTGCCAGCTGGTGTCAGCAACCTGACTGGTACGAAAGAACCTGAATATACCGCGGCTCTTGGTTTTACGCATGTCTTTTCTCCTACGTTTGTTTCGCAGACAATTCTGGGCGGAACCTGGGAGACCGAGTGGTACAACATGCCGCCGGTTGGTGGGATGACAAACTTCGAGAGCCAGCTGGGACTGCCGAACAACTTCGGTGCGCTCAGTATGCCGCAAGTAAGCGGTTCAATTTATTCCCTCTCGGCGACACAGTCTAATTGGGGCGGAGGAGAGGTCATCTCCAGCATTAATGAAGATCTGACCAAAACGCTCGGGCGGCATCAGTTTTTCTTTGGAGGACGTTACGGCTATACGCAGGTAAGCACCTTGCCTGATCGCAGCCCTGACACCGTATCTTTGGGAGGTCAGGCGACAGGTCTTTACGATCCGACCACAGGGGCAAGCCTCGGTAAGACGGCTAATACCGGATTGGCGGATGCCGACCTGTTTCTGGGATCGGCGAGTTCCTATAGCGTCCATCTCCAGCCAGGATATGAACACTGGAGGGCGCAGCAATTTGCCGCCTATTTCCAAGACGATATCCACGTCAACAAGAAGCTAACGATCAATGCAGGACTGCGCTGGGAAGGACTACCTGCGCCAATAGAGATGAACAACCTGATCAACGGCTTCGATGTGAAGAACAAAGCTGTGGTGCTGGGTACGCCGATCGGGAAACTGATCGCGGAGAAGAGAACAACCCAGAGCATCATTACCAACCTGCAGAATCTGGGAGTGGTGTTTGAGACGCCCCGTCAGGCGGGCATGCCGGATCGTATTATCCACGGCAATTACGCTATCTTCGAGCCGCGGGCCGGGTTTGCCTACTCGCTCTTGGGTGGGGGGCGTGGTACGGTGATACGCGCTGGAGTCGGTCGTTATTCGTTTGCGATGCCGATACGGGATATCTACTTTCCCGGGTCTGGTAATGCTCCATACTCACAAGGATACAGTCAGAATTACACTTCGGGAGCTCAGTCGCCTGATGGCTTGAACAACTATCAGTTGCGCTCGAAGCAATCCGTGATTGCGGGCCAGAACAGCGCAAATATAATCGACACGTCGTCGATCAATGCGATTCTGCCCGGGGTCAAGGAAGTTGTGCCGAATCCCAACACTCCGCCAAACATGATGTGGCAGGTCAACGGTACCATCGAACAGCCGCTGAAGCCCAATTCTGTACTGCGGTTGAGCTATGTATATAACTATTCAAACAATCTCGATCAGGAATATTCGTTTAACAACGCCATGTCTTCTTATGTTTGGGAGATGAAGACCGGCACGACGCCTCCGAACGGAACATATTCGTCGGTGGCACTGAACCCATATGACAACAAAACCTATGGAACGTTGGTCAGCATTAATCCCTCCGGGTGGGCAACCTATAACGCACTTCAGGTGAACTACCAGCGACTGTTTAAGAACGGCTACGGATACCAATTGTCCTATGTGTTCAGAAAGGGTATGCGGGTCGGCGGTAATGCAAACCGCGATAGCACTTTGTATCCTGCCGAAGATTATTTGCCAGGGACTGTGCCGGGTAATGGTAGTTTGCATGCGCTCAACCGTTTCCAGAATTATGGAATTGATTCAGCTCTTGGGCCGCAATCAATCGCGTGGAACGGCGTTGTCGATCTTCCTGTGGGGCGCGGAAAGAAGTTTGCGGGAAATGCCAACCGTCTTCTCGACGAGATCATCGGCGGCTACCAGGTTGCCTTCAATGGAACTGCCTGGCTGAACTGGATGGGAGTAACGAGCAGTAACTGGGGAGGTGCTAATCCACAGGGAACAGGCTCCATGGGCAAAATTCATGTCTACAAGCACAAATACAAGGTAACGGATTGCAGTAGCGGCGTATGTCTCCCTGGTTACCTTTGGTACAACGGGTTTATCTCGCCGGTATTGCTCAACAATCCCTGTACTGGAGTGAAGACGATCTCGGGAGTTCCATCGGACTATCAGCCATATCAAACCCCGATTAACATGGACCCCGGCAGCTACACCTGTACGAACGGGACCTTCAAGGCAGGAAATGCTCACTACCTGGACAATACTGTTCCGGTTAAATTGGCCAACGGAAGCACGGTGTATACGACTTACTCGCCGGGTCCATCGATGAATCCGTTCACCCACACGTTCCTGCCGACCCCATGGTTCTGGAACACAGACATCTCGATCTTCAAGGTGTTTCCGATTAAGGATAGTGTGTCGCTGCGCGTGAACGTAGACGCGTTCAATGCGTTCAACGTTCAAGGAAATAATGCTCCGAGCAGCAACGGCATACAGTACTTCACATCGTCCCACAACACGCCGCGTCAATTGCAGTTCTCCATGCGGCTGAATTTCTAATCAAATTACCACCATCCACAATGATGGCCGCCTGCAATAGCATTGGAGGCGGCCACTTCCCAGATAGATAGAAGGAGTGCGCTCGATGAAGAACTTAACCCGGAGGCGGTTCGGCCAAGGACTTTTGTTGTCAGGACCGGCATTGATAGCCGGCTCAATGATCCCTACTCTAATGATGGCCCAGACTGCCGGAAATCCGGTGAATCATAACACCGCTCTTGCGTCATGGCCTAAAGGCTACGCCCCGGAGAAGCTAGGTAAGGACGTAAGCCAGCACTTTTTAAATACGCCGCACCCGCGCACCCCAAGGATTATTTATCCCGAAGTCTGCACGTGGTACGGTGCTCTGGAATTGGCTCGAGTGACGGAGGACCAGGAGCTTCAAGCCAAGCTCGTTGCTCGGTTTGAGCCACTCTTCACCACGGAGAGCGCCTTGCAGCCACCCAAGGGCGAGCATGTTGACTCCTCGATGTTCGGGGGACTCCCGCTGGAGATTTACATCCTTACGAAGGATAAGCGATATCTCGAGCTCGGCCTAAGCTATGCCGATGCACAATGGGCCAAGCCTAATGCACAAGGACTTACGGGCGAGACGCGCTTCTGGGTCGATGACATGTTCATGATCACCTTCGTGCAGTTGCAGGCATATCGGGCGACGGGAGACAGGAAGTACCTTGATCGGGGCGCTGTGGAGATGGCTGCGTATCTCGACAAGCTGCAGCAGCCGAACGGCCTTTTTTATCATGCGCCGGATGTGCCGTTCTTCTGGGGCCGCGGCAACGGATGGTTCGCAGTGGGCATGAGTGAGATGTTGCGCGAACTGCCTGCAGATCATCCTCAGCGTGAACGCATTATGAAGGGCTATCGCACGATGATGTCCTCATTGCTGCGTTACCAAGGAACCGACGGCATGTGGCGTCAGCTCATCGACCGTAACGAGACCTGGCCGGAAACTTCGAGCACTGGGATGTTTGCCTCGGCACTTATTACCGGAGTGCGCAAAGGCTGGTTGGACAAGATACCGTATGAGTCGGCTGCGCGCCAGGCATGGATTGGACTTGCTGGTTACGTGGACCAGAACTCTGACATCACCAGCGTGTGCGAGGGTACGAACAAACTGAATGACTACGAATATTATCTCCTGCGCAAACGTCGCACGGGTGACCTCCACGGTCAAGCTCCGCTGCTTTGGAGTGCCGTCGCGCTGCTGCGGCAGGTGTAGCCGCTATGGCAGGTTAGTAAGTACAGTTGGACCTCAACAAGAATGTTACTGTTCCCAGAAAGTCATAGAAAGGATTTCTTGCCCCATGAAATGCAGACTTCGCCATTTTCTGCTCATGGCTTCCGCTGCATTGATTCTTGCTCTGCCGCTCATAGCCATCGCACAAGATCCGCCACATGTTTTACTGACGTTGCAGGACTTTGCCCGGCTCAATGAGCTGGCCCATCAGCAACCCTGGGCGGCAAAGCAGCGACAGGCAATCCTCGATGAAGCAAATGCGTTTCCGGAGTCTTATGAGAAGCGGTTCGGACTCACCTCCATGGAACTGCCGCCGGAGGGTGGCCAATGGCTGCACTACTATGCCTGTCCCGACACGGGATCGACCTTGCAATTTCATCCTCCGGATCAACACGTCTGCCCAGATACCGGGAAGGTCTTCAAAGGTTATCCCTACGATCAGGCGGTCTATCAGATGCGGGCAGACTTTCTGGAGAAAGCCGCGTTGACGGAGGCGCTTGCATACAGGCTAACTGGCGAGCACGCGTATGCAGAGAAAGGCGCGGCGGTTCTGAAAGCGTATGCAGATAAATATCTGAGCTATCCGATGCATGACAATCACGGCAAAGAGTCGCAGTCCGGGGCGCGTGTGTATTCGCAGACACTGGATGAGTCAATCTGGCTTATCGACCTGGCATGGACGTATGACTTGCTGCGCGATACGGATGTTTTTACGTCTGCGGAGCGTGCTCACATCGAACGTGATTTGCTCTATGCGTCAGCCATGACCGTAACGCGGGCCAACATGGGAATAACCGATAACATCCAAACTTGGATTCTGGGTGCGGAAACGGCAGTGGGCTTTACGCTAGGGGATAAGACACTGGTAGACAAGGCCATCAAAGGACCAAGGGGACTGCACGAGCAGATGCAGACCTTCGTCAATGACGGCTTCTGGGTCGAAGGTTCATGGGGCTATCAATTTTATGCTTTGAGACCGCTCGAATTCATGGCCATGATGTGCAGCAAGGCGGGGATCAATCTGTGGCAGCAAGAACCGAACTTGGGTGCATTGCTAGCTTCTCCGTTAGGAGTGATGTTTCCCAACGGCATGCTGCCGGCATTCAATGATACGTCTGAGCTGAATCTATTTGAGGAGGCTTATCTGTACGAGCCAGCCTACGCGGCACTTGGTAATCCCGCTTTTGCAGCCATCGATGAACACGTGAATCGGGATAACCGCTATGCGTTCCTTTTCGGCGTATCCTCGATCAACGGCACTAAGTTGCCCAAACCTGCAAGCGCAGTGTTTCCCGAGGCTGGGTATGCCACGTTGCGTGCACCCCAAGGCGATCTGACCGAAGTGATAAAGTTCGGACCGCACGGCGGTACTCATGGACACTTCGACAAATTGAATGAGGTGATCTACGCGAAGGGTGGCGTGATGAGTGTCGATCCGGGAACTCATTTCTATGGCATTCCCATTCATGGAAGCTGGGACAAGATGACCGTAGCTCATAACACTGTGAGCGTAGACGAGGCGGTGCAGAAGCCGGCTACTGGCAAGCTCATCCATTGGCAGGCAGAGCCGGAGTTCACGGCAGTAACTGCTGATGCGGGGCCGGTTTATGACAATGTAGCTCTGCAGAGGACCTCGGTTCTTACTTCGGACTATATCCTGGAGATCACTACGGCGCACTCAACCAATGGCAAAGAGCACGATTTTGACTGGAACTATCACAACTTCGGCAAGCAGCACGCCGATGGGAGTTTCGCCCCGTACGGTGGATTTCCGAGAAGCAACGGATACGACAACCTGATCCAGAACCAGAGCTCCGATGCTACTCATGGGCTGCATTCTGTGTTCACCATGGACAGCGGTCGGACGATGAATTTGTGGGTACTGGCAGACGGCAACGAGACGAAGGCGTTTACCGGGCTTGGGCCGGGGCCGGATCTGCGTGTGAGGGTTCCGTACTTGATCGTCAGGCGGCATGGTGAAAGTGCGAAATTTGTAACCCTACTGGAACCGGGTCCGGGTCCAGACATCGTGAGCTTCACGAATGACAATGGCATGATTCGGATCAAGACGGCGAAATGGGAGGATTCGATTGAGTTGGGAGCGAAGGTGAGTTATCGACGGAAGGTGGTTGAAAGCAAGGAACCAACGCGATGAATTTAGTACGATTTTGCCGATCAAATCTAGGATTGATAGCTCTCCTTTGCTCGGCCTGCTTGCCATCGCGTTCCCTTGAGGCCCAAGCCAACAAAACAAATCATGCCGGAGGAATGGTAACTGGAGGTCTCTCAGCTACAGATCTGGGGATCTTCCAGATTATCCGGCGGCTATAAAAAGTTTCGATTTCTTCTATTGCTGCACGGACAGCCAGTCTGTCTAAGCTATCGCTGAGCGATCCGCCGCCAAGCAGCTGGAGAACTCCCGACACTCCGCATGAAGACTCGCGTCAGGTGGCTTTGATCCGCGAATCCACAAGCGATAGCTACTTCGTTCAGCGGAGTAGGATTCTCGTAGAGGAGCCTCTGTGCGAGTGCAATTCTACGGTTCAGCACCCACCGATGAGGTGATACACCAAGCGCGGTCTTGAAACCGCGCGTCAAGGAACTCTCGGAGGTTCCGGAGGCTTCGGCTATGTTGGCGAGGCTCACATCTTCACTTAGATGTGCCTCAATATATTCCAGTGCATGGCGGAGTTGGCGAGCTGTCAGGCCAAGCCTGCGGTGTGAGACGCCTTTCGTGAATCCGCCGTAAGTTTCAGCTATGTGATCCCGCACGGCCAGAAACATGGAGTCAAGGTACAAGGTGCTGACCTCGCGCGGCCGCTCCAGCGTAGGCAACATTGCCTGCATCAGATGTAACATCACGGTGTCGTAGCGGGCTTCCTGAATGTCATACCGAAGTTCCTGAAAGCTATTCGCGCGCTCCGCTGCAAAATCGCGAAAGCTGCTCAGCGGCAAAAAGACATGCAGGCTGTCGAAGGGATCCCGGATATCTGCACACCATGACATGCGCAAGTCGTACAGGGCTAACGCTCCTGGCTCCGATGCAGGTTTTCTTTTGTGCCGACCGTCGCAGAACACGTTGATTGGCCGAAAGGGCCGCATCTCCACCGATATCATGACCTGATCTGCGAGCGGGGTCGGTTCAAGCAAGCCAAAGTTCGGCTTATCGTGCCGATACCTCGCGAAAAACAACGGCTGTTTCGAGCGGCGTGAAACAGAGCGCACGTTTTCAAATTCGGGGCGATTCTCGCTCACGAATCCGGGAATAGCGAACGGCTCTCGGGTCTCATTGTCTTGGACGGTCATCTCTCTCTCCTCGGGAGACGTCACTTGTCTGGATTATATGGCACCTTCATGACACGACAACGCCATGGAAGTGACCGGGATCTTCCACGCCTGCCCGGAATGTCCAAGACCCGTAAGTATCCAGTCACTTACCTTCTGATCTGTCGGGACCATGACGTCGAGCTTAATGCAGTAGGCCAAAACACCTTCAACGACGAGCGAACTCAGGAGGAAGACATGAAGAAGGGCACATACGTTACGCCAGATGGCGTGGAGATTTGCTACAAAGTGGGGTACAGGCCCCGCGTGGTCACTTTCTCCCACGGCTGGCCGCTGAGTTCTGACGCACAACATTGTGTTCAATCAGCGATATCGTCCAGCATCAACGATTGCTTGACAACGATGAGCCCCCTCTGTAGCTCCAAGGGCCATGTTCGAAGAGCTTGCTGCCGACAGTCTCTGTCTTACGAAGCTCATGCGCGGAGCACACGATGTTTGCGACGACTTCAAAGATGTTGCCACGGCAAGTCTGCTCGAAGTCTGGATTGACGAAGCGGAACGCCGTACCTGGTTTCTCTACGAGATCGTGAACGGCAGAGACTGATCGCCGTCGCGTTCAAGAGCAAAGAACTTGAACTTCATCTTCCGCTGCACCAGGCCATAGCAAAACTCCACGATTTTACCCATAGAAGGAATTTGAAATGCAACGAATTCTGATTGTCGAGGCGAGTCCGCGAGGAACAGAGTCAGCCAGCCGTAAAGTCACGGCAAAGTTACGAGAGCGACTGAGCTTGCTCTACCCGGAAGCCACCGTGCTCGAGCGCGACTTGTCGGCACACCCGCTCCCACACCTGAATCATGACACCGTGAAGGGGATCTTCACCAGAGACAAGGTAGAAGCAGAGTCCCTGAGAGACGCACTTCGTCTGTCGGATGAACTCACGGAGGAGCTGCTGTCGGCAGAGATGCTTGTCATTGCGACGCCCTTGTGGAACTTCGGACTACCTTCTTCGCTCAAAGCATGGATCGACCACATCGTTCGGCCGGGAAAGACGTTCAAGTATCTGGCCGCAGGTGTTGAGGGACTGGCAAAGGAGAAGAAAGCCATTCTGGTCCTGGCTTCCGGTGGAGTCTTTACGGAAGGGCCATGGAAAGCATGGGATACAGAAGAGCCCTACCTACGCCTCATTCTCGGTTTTATCGGCATCACGGACGTGCAGACGGTGCGTGCTGAGGGCATCAACATTCCGGACTTGTCGGAGCACGCAGTGCCGAATGGCGAGAAATCAATCGACTCACTTGCACTCTAGAGGAGAAACCATGCTGGACCACATCATCTTGACGGTAAGCAACGTGGAGCACTCGCTCAAGTTCTACGATGCCGCGCTGAAGCCTCTGAACATACGCTTTTTCATGCCTTACAAGGGCGAGAATGGCCATCCCGATCTCTGGGGATTCGGCGATGGCGAGCGGGCATGCTTTTGGCTGAAGCAAGGCACACCCGATCCAGGTTCGATCCACTGGGGATTCAAGGCTGAGAGCAACCGGCAGGTTGACGAGTTTTACAATGCGGCGATAGCTGCTGGCGCGAAGGACAATATCTCGCCACGGGCACGGCTTGAATACTACTCCGGCTATTATGCCGCCGATGTTTTGGACCCGGACGGATATTCGTTCGAAGTGGTTCATAAGAGTTAGTCTCAACAGCTGATGAGCCGGAGATAGCAAAGATCGTTCTTTGCTATCCATCCCAGCACACATGAATTCAATCGAGTGTGGAGAAAGTCCTCTCTGATTTACTGGATAATCACAGCCGAGTGATTTGGTTGTAGGTCAAGATGGTTTTGTCCACGAGAGAAATGCTTCAACAGATTACAGACAGCGTTCGTGTTCCGACCCAATCCACTGTGCAAGATTTCTGTTGCTGCGAGTCAGATTTCCAATGTAGTTCCTGAGCAATCTGGGCATGTGCATTACGGCGGCATACTCCTCTCCAGAAATGGTGGCACTCGTTGCGACAGTTGCAACAGAATAGGGGTTTGGCTTCGGTACTCCCTGTGAGATCCGGAGGCGGTCATCTGCCTCCGGCCATTGGGGGAGAGACGGAAGCTACTCCCTCTTAAGACAATAAGTCTTCGATTGTTCGTGTTGAGACACTTTTGCCCATAGGCTACAACCCTTCGACCATGAGCCTCGTGTCCGGCAATACACTCAGGAATGGCAGCATCAGGTCAGGACGCGCCACGCGGTGGAGAGCATTCAACGCCGAGACAACCGCCCCTTCCTGCCAGCCGGGCAAAGACGAAACCTGATCGCCAATAATGAAGAAAGTTGGATTACTCGCGTCGTCAACTCCTGTGCCCTGAATGATGTGATTGTAATGTCGAACGCTTTCTTCGACGTCGTTCCATTGGGCCCAACCACCCTTGATGAAAGGCATATTCTGCCATGCGACTGTGATCCCGTGTTCGAGACCTTCGGCAAACTTTGCGCCAAATAGCTCTGCACCGGCCCTTGCTTCGCGCAGACGTTCCTCGACGCTCATGCGGCCATATCGAGCGGCATCTTCTGAAAAGTTGTAGGCGCCAGTCAACACCCCTTTTCTGCTGTGATAGCCATTGGAGGGATACCAGATCTGCGTGATTGGGTTATCGGTCCAAGAGATCCCGCCGAAGATGGGCACAACTCCAAGCTCAGAGTCGTCGAATCGCCTCACCAATGAGCCTTCCGCATCAAGGTGAGTGCCGAGCGGCTCTCCTTGCCATAGGCTTCGGTCGGCTTGCCAGCCGACCTTAGTAGTACATGCCAGGAACCGGTTTGTCTCTTCTGCGTTGGCCTGTGCTGCATAGACGGCATGGAGCGCTTGCTTGAATTCATCCGAGAAACCACCGGCTTCGCCGGAAGCCTGCAGACGTTGATCGAGAATTCGTTGCAAAAAGGGAATCGCAAGATTGCAGAAGCAGTAATCGGCATCATACGGCCCTTGAAAAGTGGCAACCCGAAACTGTCCTGTGTCCTGTAAATAGTTGATGGCTATTACTTGCTCATTTAAACGCACCTCTCCTCCGAGTTCAACAACGCGGGTAGCAAAAGCTTCCGCGACCTTGTCCATGCCCCCAATTGGTTGGAATAAGGTTGGCTGCCACACGAAATCGAGAGGTTGATAGAAACGTGTCTTCTCCCAGTACTCTGAAGCGAGCAGCCGATCAAGGTCAATCGCCTCGGCGATCTTGCCAGGACCGACTCCGGGTAGTATGGTGAAGCCCGCGCGATCGGAAGCGTCCTCGTTTTCATCTTGTCCGGGATCACTGGTGCCAACGACATAGCGTCCGTCCGCAGTCAAATCTCCGAAGGTTACCATCAACGAGCGTAATTGTTCGACACGACTCGGATTAATCGAGGAATCTCCGAGCAGTTGTCCTGCATTTTGGTGCACCATTTGAGCGATCCAGCCGCGAGTGTTGTGAGTGAGTTGGCGATTGGCTATGGGGCTAACTCCGTTAGGTCCACCATTCATCTGCGAAAGATTCGATTCACTGGCCATAACATAAATCTCAAGAGGAACTTTGAACTTTCGCAGGTAGTCGAGTAGGAACTTATGGCTCGACGGGATACGTCCAGGACCGGCGTTGAGATAAGGTCGTTCATCTCCAACTAGCTCCTCGAATTGAACCTCTTGTGGAAGGCCAGAGGGACTATTCCAGAGATCGCTATTTTTATCTTCTCTGAGGATATCGCCAGTGCGCAGGGTTAAACAGCGCCCGCCAATGCGGTTGCTCGCTTCAAGAATAGTTACCTGCGCTCCGCTGTTACTGGCAAGTAACTCATATGCGGTGGTTAGCCCACCGATTCCGGCGCCGACGATCACGATTTTCTTTCCGGCAAGACTGCCTCGTGTGATCATGCGTGGGTCGTAAGCGACCTTCATTCGTTCGTTGGTGGCCCGATCAAGCGCAGCCCAGGCACGCGCTGATCGATGGTGGGCGAGATACTCACGACGACTCTCGGACATGTGGGCTCCTACACTCAGATGTGGAATTGCAGAATATGTTATGTATTTCTCAGCGTCAAGTAGTTTTGATCAGCAAGTTAGAACTATGTATTTCAGTTTTTGAAACCACTAACTGGGATAAAGCTGGTGGAATACCACGGAATTTCAATTGCCAGAATAAACAACGTAGTCCTTCGGTACTACCCCCTCCTTCACTCAATTGTCAGATTCTAATAAGGGATCTCTGAAAAACACTGCGTGATTAAGTAAGTATTGGAGCGGAGTTTTTAACATAATCAACTAAAATACAGCGTTTAGTGCACAGCTCAGATTGATTCCAGGGAAGGCGGCGCATCACTGCCGATTCATATGGCACCTACTCTCTCTTCGATTTGGTACGGCTCAACCAGACTCAGAAGCTCACTCCCTGACACCATAGAGTCCACCTCGTCCGGAAACTGCTTCCGCCGTGTCTTCCTCTTGTAGCGATGGAATTTTGTTTGATGGAGCAACGCTATCTGCTGCATACATGATCTTCTCTCGTTTCACCTTACCTGCTACAACCTTGGATCCAAGAGTCTTTGAGATTCCCTTAACGATTTTGGAGTATTTTCAATCTTTTCGAATCCACGGATGGGTCTGAAGCAAAGAGGAGAAATCTGATAGTGGAGCGACTCATTTGAGAAAGAATTTTAGAAAAAGATGCCCTGTCGTCCGGGTCGTGGGAAGGAGGGGGAAATGCTGGAATTCTGCCTCGCCGTAAACTTCCCATTCCTGTTCGAGAATCCGTCGTGTTTCCGAGCCAATTAAGCCCTCATGCCCATGATCCACTCGGGTCAGCAGTTTCGCTATTCCGCAATGTGTCCGTTGCGCAAATCGGTGCCATTTACCGAACTTGACCTTTACGCGTCCGCACTTCCGATAGTGCTCTACCAGTCGTGCCACCTGGGCTTGGTTCAACCCCGTCATATCTTGACATGGATTTTGATTTAAAGATAAACTCCAACCACTAGATTGCAATTATACGATCTGTAAATTGCTAATATGTCGTCTATAAATAATAACTTATAACTGTATATTTTATTCCTGAGCTACGCTAGAGAAAGAAATATCGGAACATAAGAGACGACTTGCATGTGAGATTGCCGAGAGCAAATCGTTGCTCCCGAATTCTTTGTAGTGCTAGGGAAGCTCTGCAAAAATATCGCCTGGCAGCAATATCCTTGGGTTCCTTACACGATGGACAAATGATCTGTGCCATATGATAGTAACTTTCTGGGACGGCATCGTTTGGCGACGGCTCTGCTGGTCTCTAAATTTCCAATACTACTGCGCTCGGACGCTCCGAATTGTTTCTCCTTGGAGGGGTAATGAAAGTTATTCAGGGACTTACATTCGGGTGACAGGCGAGAGTGTGACAGATACTCGTTGGCCCCTAGAGCCTGTTATTAACAGGCTCTAGGGTTGGCCTTGGCTCGCGCGTGTCCGTCTCTTTGAAGTAATCCTTGATAGAAAGGCAGGTTAGCCGCAGACAATGGAAAAGAATGTAAAGAATGTTCTGACTTCAGGATACATAACAGATTTATCCCAGTCTCCAACTCTGACAAAATCCCTCTCGCTACCTAATCGAATGCCTCAATTCCGTCCGCCTGATATGGCTGAAAAACGAGGGAGCCTTGTCGTCTTTTTTTCAGGCCTTTCGGATTTTGACGAAACTGCTATTGCTCGCGAGCTTAGCGCGAGATTTGAGAGTTTTGGATATCGAGTGACACCATTAGAAAATGACGACCTTGGGTTATATCCGTTGCCAGATTCCGAACCCTCGCGATCTACCGACGAAGTGAACCTGCGATGCATAACGGCGATAGCTTCGGAAGTTCTGCGGCACGGTGGGGTAGCGATATGCTTGCTTATGACTCGGAAAGGGACTGTGGGAAAAGAGGCAGTCAAGAAAAGGTGGGCGCGCATCGGGCAGAACACTGCAGCGAGCGATTCGGAATTGCCAGTTGCATGTGAACGGGATGACGAGTGGGAGTCCTTTCGTGTGCACATAAATCGAGACGAAGTATCCTCCTGTCAAAAAAAAGAAAAGTCAATGCAGCTGTTCTCTCGCTTGCTGCAAGCGATGAAGCATCGCCGCTCCAGCTTGAATGATGTTGCACGCGAAACCGGGGTTGAACGGCATGTGGTAGAGAGACTGGTAAGGTCTTTTACGGGAAAGAGTTTTCGTGAACTGCAGCGGGAGGTTCTTTTAGCCCGTTCGGCTGGACTCTTGCGGAGGGGAAAGTCAATCAAAGAGGTTGCATTTGATGTCGGCTTCGGTTCGCCTCAAGCCTTTCATCGTTTTGTCCGCAGAGCTTCGGGGCGTACTCCAACTGCATTGGGCCGCATGGAGTAAGTAATTGGGTCAATTCTTTTACCACAAAAGTTAATAGGTTGTGGTTGTGGTGTCTTCTTGCCTGACCTACTATCTCGCCTGTCGGATGCATTGAGGTGTTTCGCGTTCCTGCGGGAATGGTTACGGTTTACATAAAGGTTTCTGTCTCAAATCTCAGATCGCGAGCCCTGTCATGTACCGCTGGATCCGGCAATGGCCCGTCTGGATCGTTGAGTACCTGAGCGGAAGAGCAAGCCGCTTGAAGTATCACTGTGCATCGTTCTATGCACTTCACCAGGATGCCCGTCGCGGGGCTGAAGGGAATGCAAAAATGACAATGACTGATAGTAAGAGAGTTGGGATGCTCAATGTTTGCGCAACTACAGTCGCCAGGGGGGAGCGGGGCAAAACATTCCTCCCAAGGCCATATAACACCATAGCAATTGCAACCCTGCTGGTTCTACTGTTCTTCGTTGGGTACTGCCGCGCTCAGATCGTGATTCCGGACGCGGGTATCATCAACACTATCGCCGGATCCGGTAAAGGGGGAGATGGCGGTCCGGCGATCAATGCGCGCTTATCGGGGCCGCTTAGTGTAACAGTCGATTCTGGAGGCAACGTTTATATAGCAGACAAGTCCCGTATCCGAAAGGTCTCTGCTTCAACGGGTGATATTAGCACCGTAGCGGGGAATGGAAATGCCGGCTATTCCGGAGACGGAGGCTTGGCTACCAGCGCGAATCTTTTTTCCCCTAATAGGGTCGTAGTCGACGTGAGCGGAAACCTCTTTATAGCAGATACTGGCAATAACCGCATCCGAAAGGTCTCGGCTGCAACAGGTGTTATCAGCACCGTTGCTGGCAATGGAGATAGCGGCTACTCCGGGGACGGTGGTGCTGCGACAAGTGCCGAACTCCATTTGCCAACGGGAGTAGCCGTTGATGCGAGCGGGGACCTCTTTATAGCAGATACTGGTAATAACCGTGTCAGGGAGGTTTCATCTTCAACGGGTATTATCAGCACCGTTGCCGGCAATGGAAATATCTCCTTTGGGTGTTCCGGGAACGGTGGTGCTGCGACAAGCGTGGAACTCAATCTGCCAAGAGGGATAGCAGTCGATGCGTATGGCAACATCTATATAGCAGATACCGAAGGTAGCTGTATAAAGAAAGTGGATACGTCGGGTACTATCAGCACTGTCGCCGGCGATGGGGCTGAGGGGTATGGCGGAGACGGTGGCGTGGCGACAAGCGCCGGACTTGATCGACCTACTGACGTTGCCATCGACGTGTACGGCAACATCTACATAGCAGACCAATTTAGTAATCGCATAAGGATGGTGAACACAATGGGTATTATCAATACTGTCGCCGGCAATGGAGGAGTTGGATCCTATTCCGGAGATGGTGGTCTAGCGACAAGCGCAGAACTCAATCGCCCACAGGGATTAGCACTTGATATGAGCGGCAATATTTATATCGCAGATTCCGCGAATTTCCGCATAAGAGTTGTGGGACATTAATAAAAGTCGGCAATGCTACGGCGTTTTCGGATATGGTTTGAACTTGTGAGAACCGAGGGAGGGCATTTTGTGAAAAAAATGCCCGAATAGCATAGTGACTTAGGTCTACAGACAATCCGAAAAGGAATGCATAAACTAATGCTTGGCTTTCCAATTTCAGGGGTAGAATCCTTGCCACTACCATGCCTCAGAGTTGATGTCGAAGTGCTTAGAACGCTATTGACTTCGATTCGGGTGACCGGGTGCCCCATCCTTCGCGTTTTTTGCGATGGGTGGGGTAGCAGAGGCATAGATATCGGTACTCGAACTCGGTCTATTTCTTCTCGGCATCGGTACAAATCGCCCAGGTTTTGGAGTAACTCCGCTTGTGATACGTATCTCTGAAGTAGCTGGCAAGTTCAAGAAAGACCCCCGGAAAGGCGAAGGCGTTCATTCGCAGGTTGATGCCCGGGCCTAAGGGAAGACACGCTATCATTGCGTTCCCCGAAAAAACCGCTTCTGCTGTCGGTCGCCAAGTATGTTCCTGTCACTCCGGATTCGCAAGCCCGTTTTCGGAGAGACAGACGGGATGTTACTCTCGCCGCCGGACGAGGATTTAGTCGAACGGTGCGGAGGTAAGTCCATACTGAAAGTTTCATTTGGCAGCAATAAAGCCATATCATGGCGATAGAAACTATCTTCTAAGTGCTTGATTTGCTCCTGTGGAATTAACAGAAAATCAATGATCCCAATAAGTCCAAAGACACAAATGACACCTGTGGCACAGATGACCGGTCACCCCACCCTTCGCGAAAGCGCGAAGGGTGGGCATCCCGAAAGCGGGGCTATAACGTAATACCCCTCAGACCGCTGAAGCATTTCCCGCAATTTGCTGGGTTGAAGATCTACTTGAGACCAGCGAAAACCGCTTCCCTTCAGCCAGTTCTGAGTCGCTTTATTGACTCAGACCGCAACGGAGATTGAACCCCTTCCGTCAATCGTGTCTGTTCCAGTGGTGGTGGCTCAGCTCTGACACGAATATGTCTGATGACCCAACACTGTGCAATTTGATGTTTCCGAATGTTGCTGTGCCCTGGTACTCTCCAGTGACAAAAACATTGTCCTCCCGATCGACGGCAATTGCGGGAGTGATGATTGGTTGCGTGGACGGAATTGCAGCGTTTCCAGCCGTCTTTGTCCAAAGCAATTTCTCGCCAGAGTATTTCCGCACGAAAAGATTTCCCAGACTTGCGCCATCAAAGTATCCGGAAATGTAGAGATCTCCTCGCCAGTCGTATGTAACGCCAGTGGCGCCATCTCCCTTGCTTCCTCCCACTCTCACTGCGCGCTTCAATACTCCGTTCGTATCGTAAGTGGAGATCACGCCGTCCCGGTTATAGGGATCGGTGAAATGGCCTCCGCCCAGGTTGATACTTGCTCCCGGCGGCTGTGAGCCAACCACAGTCTTCGCCTCACTTGGCGATCCAAAATCGATATTTCCGATGAAGCCCACAATGCTGATCTCGCCGTGAGGACTTACTGCAACACCGCTCCCGTTGGCCTTGTATCCACCGATATCGTCCACCCATTTCACGTTGCCGTTCTTATCGTATTTGGCCAGAAAGGTATCGCCTGGATAGTCGCTTGTAGTCTGTGCCGGGCTCAATCCAGTCACGGTTATATCGTTGCCATCGGCGCTGGAGAAGGTAGTGGTATCTTCAAACCAGCCGGTAATATAGGCATTGTCTCGGGTATCGACCGCAACTGTGGACGGAAGACTGTTGGGGGCACCCTGGTTTATTTGCCCCCATTGGAAATTCCCATCGGTATTGTACTTAACCAGCAGCATATGCCAGGTACCGGCACCAGGAACGGTATCGATCCTCCCGTTGGCTGAGGAGAATGTCGTATCGCCCTGGCTCAGAACAGCTATATAGATCGTGCCGGTCTGGGCGTTCACCGTTATCCCCCCTCCATAGTTGAGACCATAAAACGGCAAGATGCCCGTTTGCACCCACAGAACAACGCCTGAGGGGCTGTATTTCGCAAGGAAGGTGGTCTGCCCTACCCCCGACACGGTCTTGGTTACACCGTTGGTAGAGCCAAATACTGCGGAGGTCCTGAAGCCTCCGGTCAGGTAGACATTCCCTTGTTTATCAAGGTCCAATCCAAAACCGATGTCATCCTCCGAGCCGCCAGCCCGCACTAGCCAAAGCAGATTCCCGGAACGTCCGTACTTGGCAAGGAATATGTCCGATCCACCCGCAGAAACAAGCGTGGTGCCTGAGAACTTTGCGGTCGAGCTGAAATTCCCCGTCACAAATTGGTCGCCATGAGGTCCCACCTTTATTGCGTTGGCGACGCTTTCACCTGTTCCTCCACCACTGATCGCGCGCACCCAAGACGGGGGATCTGTTCGCCTGCATTTGGCCGAATCGGTGAATGCCGTCGTGCTGTTGGAGTTATAAACATCTGTCGATGTCTGAGCGCTTGCGTGAGAGTTGACCACACTCGGTATCAGCAACGGTGCGATTGTAAGCATCATGCCCACAAACTTAAACAAGGCAGTATTCATCTTGCTGTTGAAGCAAATCGGGGATTTCATTGTTCCGCCTCCACGGGTCCTTGGTATCGGCATGGAGCGAAGACGTCCCAGCGGTGGAGGCGTTGGGTTTTAGCCTCCCCAAAATCGGCGCAGAGCGAACGTCCGCGTTTCTGATGCGGTACGCCCAACGCGTCCTATTCTATCCACTTTTTATGGGTTCTTCCTCACTCAATCGAAGTCTTTCAGTACAGAATCAGCGTTCTATTCGTAGGATTAATGCGAAACAGAATCGAATCATACAAATGCAAAAATGAGGAAGGCCATGAATCCAACGGCAAAGAGACAACCGGCCAACACCCACAATTTGCATGGTCTAGGCATAGATAGAACGAGAGTAATAGCTGCGCCGATTCCTGCTACAAAGCTCAAGAAACGGCTAAGTACAACGGCTACTGGTCTACCATAGCATTGGATAAAACACCGCGATCGCGATGATTCTCATAAACACATCTTCCGTAAAGTTTTGGTAAGAATGATCAACACAGTAGGGCAACCTCGAAATTCGTGCAAAGGGGATAGATCGGGTACGGAGGCTATGCATGCTCGATAGGTTCACTGAAACTCTGATTGCGACAGTAGTCATCCGTTATGCGCCGGGCGTGACATCAATCGCCCTAGAGCGCCAGTGCAAATCGCAATGTCTGGAATTCTCCTTTTTGTGCTACAGCATAGGCAATATACGGGACTCGACGGAATGCCGCTGTACGAATACTGCGTGCCGAATCTCCAAGGTATCTAGCGACGCATTGGACGAGGCCTTTGTCTGTGTCGCAACGACTTCAAAGCCACCTGGAATTAGACTCTTTCCGTAACCTTCCACAAATTTGGCCGAGATTTGGTTCCGGGGTACAACAGCGCCACTCGCGGGAGAACGCCATGAGCCAGGGCACAAACAACGCGGAGTTATGGTAGCCACCACGGCAGAGGGTCCCGGTGCTTGAGGTCACCGAGCGAAGCTCTCGGCGACAGAGCGCCTGCCCCTGGAGATCTACCTTGAGACCGCTTTGAAGGGTGAATCAATCCATCCTCAAGGAGTGGGCTCAAAGACAAGCGATCTCCGTTAAAGACGAAGAATGGAGCAACCTACACCGGCAGCTTCTGCGGACACACTCAGCGGTGTCGCCGAGGCGATTCCTTATTCCGAATTTCAAATCACTGTCGAACTGGTGAAGAGCGGAACCAGATCGCCTGCGAAAAGAGCGAATCAATCTGAATGGGGTAGCCACATGCAAGAATAGATCCAACAGGAGCAATCAAATTGGACCTGAATCTATCGATTGGCATGACAGGCGAAAAGAACGAGATGGTAACCAGCAACAATACGGCGATCAAGTATGGCAGCGGAAACGTTTCTGTGTATGCAACGCCGGCCATGATTGGATTGATGGAGGGGGCGGCTGTCAATGCTATCGATTCTCACCTGCCGGACGGCATGAGCACCGTCGGAATCGACTTGAAGATCAAGCACACAGCTGCAACTCCGGTAGGTTTAGCGGTACGCGCCGTCGCCGAACTTACGGAAATCGATGACAGACGCCTCATCTTTTCCGTGAAAGCGTTTGATGAAAAGGAACAGATCGGCTCGGGTACTCACGAGAGGTTTGTCATCAGCATTAAAAAATTTCTCGAGAAAGCAGAAGCAAAAAAGTAAGTCTTGTCGATCAAACCGATATCAATATTCGATGTGCCTTCCCGAGGAACGGGCTGGTCTCCCGGTTGGTTCGTGCTTCTGGAAAGTTGCCGCAACCCATCCAGTGCACTAGCAAACCTCCCGGCGCCGTCAGATGCCATATCGAAATCGCACTACCGCTTTGACCTTTTCTCGCCTTTGAGAATATTTGAAAATGCAGCTGTAGCTTAGGTATTTCCGGGCCGAGCAGTGTGTTTTGGCTTTCAAAATTATAGTCAATATTTTAACTCTTATTAGGTATAATTAACTATAAGAGGCAATATATTGGCTGTTTATCTTAAAACGGTACAAGAGGTACAGAGAGGAATTTCAGGGCGATTCAAGGCCCGGCGTCTTGCCGTGAACCTGACGCAGAGAGAGTTGTCGGCGCGTTCGGGAGTGACCTTGAGTTCGTTGAAGCGATTTGAGCGCGAGGGACTGATCGCATTGGATTCGCTTTTGAATCTAGCCTTGGTGCTGGGTTGCCTTGACGATTTTGACAAGCTGGCCGTGGGAAGTGAGCCAATCCCGGCCGCCCAGTCGCTCGACGCCCTACTGACTACGCCGATATCGCGTCGCAGAGCGACGGGCAGAAAAGTACGCAGCCATGGCGTATAGCCCGACAGAATTGCTGACCGCCTATCTGGATGCGCGAGACCAACGCCGCAAGATTGGGCGCCTCGCGTTCAAGAATAGACAGGTTTTTTTCGAGTATGATGCTGCATTCATCGCTTCTGACATAGAGATTTCGCCAATCAAACTTCCCCTCCGGTCTGGTGTAGCTGTTGCCGACACCCCAATCTTCGATGGCCTGTTCGGCGTATTCAATGACAGCCTGCCGGATGGCTGGGGCCGCCTTCTACTCGACCGCACGGTGGAAAAACATGGAATTCATCGCGGACAACTGAATCCGCTCGACCGGCTAGCCTATGTGGGACGGCATGGCATGGGTGCTCTCAGTTACGAGCCGGAACTGGGGCAGCAAAACGCCGATGATGCTCCGCTGGCGCTTGACAAGCTTGCTGAGGAATCGGCTGTCGTGCTGGCCGGAGAAAACGAAGAGATATTCGAAGAGTTGCTACGGCTTAACGGCTCCTCTTCCGGTGCCCGGCCCAAGATCGTGGCGCAGGTGAGCAGAGACAAGAAAAGGATCATTCATGGCCAGCAGGAATTGCAACCCGGTTTCGCGCACTGGATGATCAAGTTTCCGTCTTCCTTGGACCCTCGGGACGTAGGGGCTATCGAATTCGCCTATAGCCTGATGGCCAAGGATGCAGGTGTGGAGATGCCTGAAACCCATCTTTTCCGCACTAAAAGAAACAAGTACTTCGGCACGAAGCGCTTCGACCGGGAAGGAGATGCTCGCATCCATATGCATAGCCTTGGTGGCCTGATCCATGCCGATCATCGCAGTCCCAGCCTTGACTACGAAATGGTTTTGCGCGTAACACTGGCGTTGACGAGGAACATTCTGGAGGCTGAAAAGGCTTATGCACTGGCCTGCTTCAATGTCCTTGCTCATAACCGCGATGATCACGTAAAGAATTTTTCGTTTCTTCTCAATGCGAGAAACGAGTGGATTTTTGCGCCTGCCTACGACCTAGTCTTTTCCTATGGCCCAGGTGGCGAGCAAAGTATGCTCGTGATGGGCGAGGGAAAGAATCCCGGCATAACCCAACTTCAGGCGTTGGGCAAGCAGCATGGGATAAAAAACGCGCCGGAGATTCTGGCGAAAGTAAAAAAGGCCGTGGCCAAGTGGCCGCGCTATGCAGAACAAGCAGACGTATCGCGAAAATCCACCAAAGAGATCGCGGAGAAGATCAAGTTGTAGTGATCCTATATCTTTTGCAGAAACTACGGTCGAATCATGCTTATTCCAGGGATAGGTCGAAGTTAGCAAATGATGTAAGGTTATTCTTTGGCAACCAAACAATGTGCTCGTAGAGATTGGTCCGAGCACATCGTTCCGAATCTGTTGCGCTCCATCTTGCCTTTGGTATTTCCACCTACCCCGAAACAAGGAGATTGCTATGAACGCAGATCCGGCCACCGGAACTGCGCCGAAGCGTGCTTTTTCATGGCATCTGCTGTGGCAAAGTCTTAGGATGTTGCGCCCGCAGTAAGAAATCGATGGTGTCACCTGGCTTGGTGCCGATTTTTTGTATGCCTCTACTGAAAACAAATAATTTAACCTTTGTGTTTCCGCGAATGGTCGTCGGCCAAGAAAGGGGCGTTCGGTTTGATTTCCGGACACCCCTGCGGATGTGCAGTGCGAATATTGCCAGGATGGACTGCGCCTTCTACTTTGTCGCCGTTGCTGCCACGTCGGTGATAAAGGTATAACCGTTAGGAACGCCCCATCCGGTTACGTTGTCCCAGCCTGGTGTAACGGTAAGCGAGGTATCGGTCCCAAACGTCTGAACCAGGTAGTCTCCACTGTGATTGAGACTGGAATCATAGAGCGCGCTGTAGAACTGGGTCGTGTTTGCCAGTGGCGCAGCCAGGGTAGCTGCGGAGTAGTAGGTTGGGCCGTCAGTCGTGATATAGAAGCCAACGACATTCTCCGGGCTAGAGGTTGGTACGATATCGGTAATAGCACCCTTGGGCAGAGTCCTGAGCAGCGGCGCCAATTGTCCCAGCGGCGCTCCAGCTTTCTCCGAAGCCAAAGACACGATAGCCGAAAATACAGGACTCGCAAGACTGGTGCCACCGATGGAGCCAAGCTCTCCATAGTAGACGAATATCGCGCCGGTAAATGGATCGGCGATATCAGCAATGTCCGGTTCCTGACGACCGGTTCCAGGCAAGGCCTTTTGCCATTTGGGCTTAGAAATTAAAGTGCTTTCTCCACCGCCTGAGCCACCGAAAAAATATCCAGAACCTGGAGTGATGGGATAGGTCCAGCCAAAGGACAGATCGTCTTGATTGTTTCCCCAACCCACTTCGGAGGCAGTGCCATCGCTATTGAGTATGTCGATGCTGGTTCCGCCGACCGCAGTCGCATATGCGGAAGTGGCCGGGTAGGATGCTCCGCCCGCGTTGGGAGAGCCCGTTCCCTCATCCCCGTAATCTCCGGTGGAGAAGTTTACCGTCACACCAGCCGCTGCTGCGGTCTCAAGCGTCTGCTCGAAACCCAGAACGGTGTGGTAGCCCCAAAGAAACTCAGGGTAGCCGTAGCTGTTGGAAATTACGTTGCCCAGTTTTTTTGTGACTGCGTACTGGATGCCGTATTCCAATTCAGACCAATCCTGCGTGGGGAGAATGAGCAGAACGATTTTGGCCTTAGGCGCAATCGCGTGTGCCCATTGAACATCCAGATCAGCCTCTTCGGTCCAGTCGGTAATGTAGTTGAGTTCATACGAACTTGGTTGTCCATCCGGATAAATAATTTGGAAGTTGCTCTTCGTGGGCGCTGGCAGGCCAGTCCACTGGGAGAAGTTAGCGAAATCCGAGGCTACCTGCGAGCCATAAGATGGACCGTCGACCAGCACTATGGTTTGGCCCTCGCCCTGGTAGCCCGCCTTATACGCCTTTTGTAATCCGTAATAGCTTTGCAGTTGCGCCGGAGTCCAGCCGCAAGGAAGATCTATGGTGTCGTAGACGTTTCCGTAGTACGTGGCTGCTGGCAGCGCGGGAGTTCCTTGGGTCGTAAATTGAACGCTCGCGGCGGAGGTAAAGCATGTATTCGTGAATAGTTTGCTCAGATCCGGATTCGTGCCTTTCTTGACTGAAATGAAAGGCCTCGTTTTGCCAGTCTTCGGGTTCTTAACAACGGCAAGATGCGACTTGAGCGGCATGTTAGATAGACCCGATACAGATTTGACCAGGCTGCCTGCAGCACCGGTGAGCGCTGCTGGCCTAACGTTGGAATGGAAGAAATGGCCCTCCCGTTCAAAGTCATGAATGTTCGTCTGGAAGGCGCTCTCAAGCTGAGAGATCGTGCCGCGCGCGCGAATTGTTGAATGTTGACTATCGGCTTCTATGGTGGCTAGTCCGTGAGACTCGAGTTCTTTCTTGACGACCGCAATATCTTCGGCCGTAGCTCCATAGCGGGCGATCTCCGCTGGCGTCATCCAATGGTGAAAGGTTGGCGATCCGGAACGGTACAGTTCCTCCACGGCCTTATCGAACCCTGCCTGGTCGTGCAGTTTGAGATGAACGGTGATAGTAGCCGTTTTCTCCGGCCGCGACGAGCCATGATCGGAGGCATACTGGGCGACATTGGGAACATCGAGCTGCGTTTGGGCCTTGACGGTAGGCAGAATAAAGGGAGTCAATGCCAACAGCGCAATGCACCGGGTTAGATGCTTCTTAATTAAAATTGAAGTGACGCGCGACTTAGACATGGCAGTTAGTTTCTCCTTCAAGGGGGATAGATACGGTTAGTAAAAACGTGAGGAGTTAGACACAGAGCTATCCGACTGTGCCGCGGGCCAGTAGAGAGCGATAAAATCGGGGACTGCCCTGAGGTTGCAAGTGGCGACGCCTGGAGGCACACCACCGCGATCGCATGCGGAGGCACACAAGAGAAGCGGCATCGGAACTCACGGAGTTACCCGCAGGTCAAGACATAGATCAAAATAGAATCAACACATGGGACGAGATATAACGACATACCTCGTCCACTTGGGCGGAAGAGGTATCCGTGGGAAGACTGAGTTCTCCAGTTGACTGAATCGTCCTGACACGACGCTGGATGGTCAAGGCTCTCAGTAGGGTACCGAATTGTGGGGATAAGAACGGGGCCCTGCAAATTCGCTAAAACGATTTTGTCGTTACCTTGATCTTGTGTCAACAGGAATTTCTTCGCACGCAAAGGTCGCGAAGCCAGATACTGCAGCTGTAGTTCGGATACAGCCGACATACGTATAAGAATAATGGGACATAGGCTGGACGTCGCCTACCTTCGCGATCAGACGCAGAGTAAGATCCTCTGTGGTTACAGCCCGGCTCGAATGCATGAGAATACCGCAGACCGTATGCAGGCACGGTATGCTCCTTTTTTCCTTCCCCGGCCAGTACTGTGTAGTTCGCAGCAAGCCTGCTGGCTCGGTGTGTGTTCGCCTGTAGTTGAACTCAATCGTATCGTGAAGAACCAGGATCGGAGAGCTGTTCCTCGTAACCGTCTGCTCTGGCGGCCATCTTCGAACTGACATCCTGCTACTTCATATTCTATCCATCCCTTCGCATACTCCTCCGACGACTCTCGGTACTCCGCGGTCTGAACCTATCGATGTCTTCTCGTGAAAACCATCAGGCCGCGAGTGGTAGGTACACCATAAGTGCCTGACTTGATGCGGAGTACGGTCCATTAATATCTGCCAATATTACTGTATGAGTTGTGGGTAACTGAAAGTATCTGAAGACCATCTTAATTACAGCGGTCTTTCATGAGAAGGCCCGAGCTTGTCAAGATTTGAAGGTTCCTCTTCTTGGTCAGTCCGTTATGACTGCATCGTTCGCAGAAGAAGAGAGTTTCAAATAGCGCTGAGCTTCGTGGAGTCATTCCGCTGTTTTGGGTTTGCGACATGCTAACTTCAATCCGGTTTTACTGTGACGCACTCGGTTTCGAAGTCTCAGCTACATCTCCGGTCCTGGGCGAAGCTTGAAAGTGGGTGTCTCCCCGTTCGATGGGTTTGCATCTGAGCTGCATGTGGAATCCCCATGCCCCAATTAGCTGTATCCACATCACCAGGGCAGATAGCGGACTCACTCTTCACTCCAGAGACTGCTGATTTCGCCGATTTGAAGAACGGGGGGCAGACTGGTGGCTTACTTATCTTTGAGGGCTGGCGTCCCCAGAGATCAACCCTCACATTAGGATAGGCGTCATTGTTGACGCAATTTCCGGGGATATGCTAATTTCTCCGCATGGTTTTCATGCCTTCATTGCGTGGTTGTTGTTCCATCCGGTAACAACTGGGTGAGCGATCTGCTTCCGGTGCCAGCCTGATTCACCAGCCAACTCATCCAGAAATTTCCATAATCTGCTGCTACACGCAGAGACATGGCAACTGCTCCAGAGCTTATGGCAGACGCTTCCTATTTCCGGAGGATTCTGATGCGTTCTTCGATTCTCTCTCCCAGGTTTCTCGCATGGACCTATTTAGCCCTGCTGTCCGGTTCTTCCCCCGACAGCCGCACGTCTATCGCCCGGCAGCTACCTTCCGCACCCGTCGCACTTGTCGAGAAACCCGAAACTATTGAGTGGGTATATCGGATTCGTTACGGCTATCACGATGAGTGGTTTCGGATCTTTCGCAAATACCAACTCGCGATTGGAGGGAGAACTCGCCCGCCAGTTGTTTCCTGATCTGGAGGCCTTTCATCGGGAGGAGAATCGTCGATGGGAACTTACCACTAATCATTGGGATCTCCCAATCCATGTCATCGACATCAACGCAACGGAGTAACTACCACAAGGAGCAACTTATGAGCGATATTTTGAACGATGTCCTGGCTGCGAACCACGAGCACAGTCAGAATTTCGGAGATAAGGGAAAACTTGCCCTACCACCCGCGCGCCGATTTGCTATTCTCACGTGCATGGACGCACGGCTGGATCCGGCGAAGTTCGCTGGCCTGTCTGAAGGCGATGCTCACGTGATCCGCAATGCAGGCGGTCGAGCCAGTGACGATGCTATCCGCTCGCTGGTGATTAGTTATAAGCTGCTTGGCACGCGCGAATTCTTCGTGATCCATCACACTGATTGTGGAATGCAGTTCTTCACCAACGAGGTGATTCGCGGATTGCTGGCCAGTAGCCTGGAAACAGCAGAACTGACTTCGACAGGTTTTCGCGATGTAGGCCGGGGACCTGGTTCGCGAGCCGGTGAGTACATTGAGTGGCTCACGATCTCCGACGTGGAGCAGTCGGTCGTGGACGATGTCACGCGGATTCGTCATCACCCTCTCGTGCCGGCGACGATTCCGATCTACGGATACATCTACGACGTCCGGAGCGGCCGCCTGATCGAAGTCGATAAGGCCACGCAAGCCGGACGGCCGGATTCAGACGCTAACATCGGTTCGAGACACGAGACTGCTGCGTAACTTCTGCTGTGTTTGAATGACAACGAATCAATTATGGTGGTCGATTTACGCTCGTGATCTCCGGCCACCTCTTCTCCTGAAGATACAATGCGGTTCGCAAAAAGGGGTAAAGGAGAGGGCCGAACTCGGCGCAGCCATTTCACCAAAGAATGACGGCGCCGAACAAATCTAATCCCTCATGCTGTTAACGAAACTGCTATAACGCGCATAGGTCTGTAAAAATCTGTATTAATGGGTTCGATCTCTGCCTGGTGTTCCAGATCTCATGCGCGTAAGGAAGTGAATGATACTTCAGTGTTTTTCAAATTAACGGATCAGTACTGCTTTATCTGCGTGTCGATCTGATCGGTCCACGCCAGGATGCCGCCAGCAAGATTAGCCACATTATAATAGCTAGATTGCTGAAGAAGTTCGGCAATTTGCTGGCTACGTCCACCCGATTTGCAATGCACAATGATCTCTTTGTCGCGATGGATTTCGCTGAGCCGCCGCGGAACATCATTTTGCAGGATGAGTTTGCCTCCAATGTTGGCAATCTGGTATTCGAATGGCTCGTGGCCGGCCGAGAACAAGCAGATCCTCGCCTGCGTCAATGCACCGTTTCAGATCTTTCACGCTGACTGCCTGACCGAGATTGCGGATACATGGGGAGTGGTTAACCTCCCAATCTTAATAATCGGTAATCGGTCATTGCCGGGCACCTTGTTTTCGCTATTCCGGGATCGAGGTTTTTGCGGGGTGATCCTTGTCCGGTGGCGGTGGCAGGGGTGCCAGTTTTTCATATCCCCGTTGCCCATCTGGACCGATAGGACCTGGTCCGGGCTGGAGATGTGGGGCATCGACGTTATCTTCCGAGCAGGAATACTCTTTGACCTGTTGCTCGGGACGACCCAGCAGCCAAGTCCTCTGGTAGTGAATCGGCGCGGTATAAAACTTCGGGTCTATGATGGTCAGCTCAAGATGTAGATGTCCTATGTCTGGCCGCGTCCATCGTTCGATCGTGTGCAGTTCGTCGCTATGAGGATTGGCATTTTCATCTGCCCATGTTCGAGCGTCCTTAAACGCTATTGAATCGATTACAAATGTATCGCCCTCCCAGCTGCCGATCTCCTCTCCAAAAAAGGATGGATCAGGGTCTTCTGTGTGTTTGCGGCCATCGGAAGGAATCAGCCTGTAGGTCGTATACCAGTAGAGAAATACCGTATGATCAGCGCCCTGTAATAACTGGAATGGAAGCGCGCTGGCGTCGTGTCGCGGAATGCCTCCGACGATGCACAAGCTTTCTGGATCGATTGTGTGCTCGATGTTGTATTTCAGTGCTGCCTCGCCAGCCGGAGTAAAAGGCAATTTATATCCAGGCAGGTCTTTTCCGATGTTGCCCACTGGCTTGTCTTTGCTTGATGGCATCCAATAGCCCGAGAGATCGGGATGGCCTTGCGAGGTGCGTGGAGCCGGGCCCTTAGGCAGATCCTCTTCTTTCCTTGAAAAAATTGAGAGGGCCGATTCGAGTTCGGAATTTCCAGTTTTATTGCCGGAAGAAGATGACGATTGAGATGACGTGGTTTGGGCATAGGGAAGTCTTCCCGCTGCGAAGAAGCTCAGTAGAAGAAAAATAACGGCGGGGAAGCGCCTACTAAAAAAATCGCACATCACAAAAGCCTTTCTAATCACAGGTAACGGCTCCATCCCTCTAGGGAAGCTACAGGGAGACCTCGAAGAGTTAGCCTAAGCGAACAACGAATCAATATTGAAAAAATCGATGTGAGTCATACGCCGCGTCTGCAGAGACTAAAGGACAGCGGTGATCTCGATGCGTACGGCGAGATGGAAGGAGCTACAACAACCTGTACGCGAGGAGAGAAACATGGCAGTACACTACTTCAAGTTTTTCGAATGGTCAAGATTCTTGACACATATATCCAGGTGGGATACATTCCGGCTATGTTTATTCGCCTGCATGCCGGTTGTTGTCTCCTGCCCTTTCTTGGCGTGGACAGGCATAGCGTGAGCGCGGGATTCTAATCGGTACGACCGATCTCCAGATTCTAGATTTACTCTCGAAGCCTGCTTCCAGCCAAAGCGCTGCGGCAGGCATTTCCTTTTCTTGCGATGAAATTCTGTTATGACCTTTGGAGGATCAATGAAAGTTAACCCTCTCGCGATTCTTGCAATTCTCATTCTGGGTACAGCTTTGCCTGCATTTGCTCATCATTCCTTTGCCGCGGAGTTTGATGGCAATAAGCCAGTAAGACTTGTTGGAAAGATTACCCGAGTCGAGTGGACAAACCCGCATTCCTATTTCTACGTCGATGTTTTGGACGACAAGGGAAAGGCCACGAATTGGGGCTGTGAAGGGGCCAATCCTGCTGCGTTCACGCGGCGAGGATGGAAAAAGAGTGACCTGAAATTAGGAGACACCATCGTTGTCGATGGATACCGTGCGAAAGATGGGTCTCATCTTGTCGATGCCCGTCGTGTCACTTTTCCTGACGGGCGCAGTGTTTATGGTGGAACGCCTGGGGATGGCGGTCCAGGAGACACGTCCGGGCAGAAGTAGGAGTATCGAGGCCACAAGGAAATTCATTGCATATGATCTTCACCCCCTCAGTCCCGCAGCTTTTTCAGTCAATTAACGACTCGCACTTCGGCACCTATTTGCGTGAATCGGAATGGGCCTTTCCCATCGTTGAGACCATTCATGTCCTCAGCATCGCGCTGCTGGTAGGAACGATTTCCGTGCTCGACCTGCGTCTTCTCGGTCTTTTGTTTCGCAAGGAACGGGTGAGCACCGTTTCCCGGCAAGTAATTCCTCTGACACTAACAGGTGTGGTAATTGCCTTTAGCAGCGGGCTGCTCCTTTTCTGGGCGGAGGCGGCGAAATCCTATGGCAATCCGATATTCCGGATCAAGCTCATTCTGCTTCTATTGGTCGGCATCAATCCATTGATCTACTACCGCACGATTTATCGCAAAATCGAAGCCTGGGATAGCTCTATTCATCCACCCTTTCCCGCTAAGATTGCCGGAGGCGTTTCTCTCACATTTTGGGCTGCGATCATAACCGCCGGTAGAGTGATTGCTTATTACAACTGAGGCCAGTTTCTCATGTTATTCCTGGGTATCTTTCAATGGCTGAATCACTCGGCGGTCGGCGTCTATATGCAAAAGTCGCAATGGGCCTTTGCCGTCGTTGAGACCTTTCATTTGCTTGCTCTCGCAGCTCTCGGCGGAGGAGTCTTGTTGATCGATTTGAGTTTGCTGGGGATACCTCGCCGGTGGTCTCCGCGCACTATCTTTGAGGAGCTATATCTGTATTGGCTTGCCAGCTTTGTCACGATGGCTGTTACTGGAGTCCTGATGGTCAGCGAAGAGGCAATGAAATGTTATTACAGTCAAGGGTTTCGCGCTAAAATGATTGCCCTTTTGCTGGCCATCGCAGTGTCGTTTCCGCTGCACCGCGCGGCTAGTCGTCTCCAGGACAGTCAAACGCCTCTGTGGCTGAAGAGTGGAGCTGTTCTTTCGCTAGCGCTTTGGCTTAGTGTCGGATTGGCCGGAAGAGCAATTGGATTCCTGTGAAATAGCTATATGAAATCGAGGGTCATATGTATCTCGGTCTTGACATGCCAACTGCTTCACGATACCGTCAAGCAATGAATGCTCCGCACACGCAACGGCATTGTTGTCGCATCGATCACAACGGTGCGGTGTGCGGATACTATTATTGATCTCAGTTAACGGGCACACTTCGCACCCTGCTTGAGGTGGGCCTGTTCCAGAGTCGACTCCTTCCTCGGCAAACTGTCTATTTCATTCCCTGATCATGATTTAGGTCCGTCAGGAAGAGATATTCATCTGCCAGAGTTGCGATCTCCGTTAGTCCCGCCCATCTATACCCAGATCAGAAGCTCTCAAGAGTGCATAGATCCGCATACGAGAGTTTTGCAACAGAAACAGGTTCTGTTCCCGCATGTTTGAGTAAATCTCTCCTAACTCACCGTAAGTGTGGAATGAACCGGAATTCGCATCAGTTTGGAGGTACAGCGATGATGGATTACAGATGGATCACACGGCAAGCGACCATGTTGTTTTTATCGGTGCTCTTCAGCCTGGCGGTGTATGGACAAACATTTCGAGGCGGTATTAGCGGCACAGTGACCGATGTCTCAGGCGGTCTTGTGCCTGGAGCTTTAGTGAAGATCTCTGAAGATGCCACGGACATTGCGCACGCTGTTGTTACTTCAAGTGCGGGAGAGTTCGCCCTGAAGGATCTTCCTCCCGGACGCTATACAGTGACGGTTACAGCTAGTGGATTCCAATCAACAACCGTACAAGGAATTCAGGTTTCGGCTGGAATTGTAGTCGGACTCCCAGTCAAACTTTCTGTTGCCCAGGAATTGACTACGGTTAATGTAACCGCTACGGCACTTGCTCTCGACACCGAAAGTACAACACAGTCGAACGTCCTCAGCAGTCAGGTCCAAGATGTACCGATTGGCGGGCGTGACTTTCTGCAGCTCACAGCCTTACAGCCTGGTTTCGCAGGCTATCAGAATGCTGCTATCGGTTCGGTCAATGGCGCTCGTCGCAATGGAATCAATTACCAGATCGACGGGACAGACAACAATGATCTCTGGCATAACATCCCCGCCGTCAACCAGGGTGGAGTTGCCGGGATAGCGGGAAGTGAACTTCCTATTGATGCAATCGAAGAGTATTCGTTGCAAACGCAGGCATCTCCCGAGAGTGGACGAAATCCAGGCGGCTCCGTGAATCTGGTTGTGAAATCAGGGACGAACAAGCTGCATGGTTCGGCATACTATTACAATCGCAACGAAGCCTTGGCTGCTGCTTCTCCGTTTCTCCCGTTAGGAGTGAACAAGCCGGAGAACCGCAGTGAAAATCGCGGGATTACTGTTGGTGGCCCGATCTTTCCCAATCGAACATTTTTCTTTGTGGCATTTGAATATCAAAAGTTCAATATTAATCCGGGGGTCGGGGCGACTGAGCCGGGATCGGGATATCAAGCTTTGGCTCGTCAGCTATTAGCCGCGAATAATATCACGGAGAATCCCGTCTCGACTGCATTGCTAAATAATCTCTGGTCTGCTCCAGCACGGGCTGCAGCAGCGGCGTCTCCAAATAATTTTTATACACCTGATAATGAATTCGGATTTAGCTATAACTGGCTGGTGAAATTTGATCACCACATTAACCAGAATCATGATCTTTCGGTTCGCTGGTTTGCCGGACAGGGAAACCAGACCGCGCCGGTTGGCTCTTATCAGAAGCCCTACTATCAGATTGCGCCGCTCCACGTGCAAAACTATTCGGTGATTCTGAACTCTATTGTGAAGCCAACCCTGACAAATCAATTGCAATTAGGAGTCAGCTACTTTAACCAGACCTTCAATGATCTGAGCAGTAGCCAGAACATAGCCAATTGGGGGCTTGTGACTAGTTCACAGTTCCTGGGTGCGCCAAATATCAATATAGGCAGCTTTGATTATGTGGGCGCAACTTCTCCTTCCGGACGCAGCGATCTCACTGGGCATGTGACAGATGCAATCACCTGGACTATCGGCAAGCATCAGATACGTGCTGGTGGAGAGTACCGCAGGGCACAGGTGGATGATTTTTATTTCACGAATGCGCGAGGGACCATCAATTTTAGTGGTTCGGTCGGTCCTTGGGCGTCAACAAACAGTATTAACGGTAGCCCGGTGGACACATACTCCCGCTCACTTGCGGACTTTCTTGCGGGCTATTCCAACTCCTCTTCGATTCAGCAGGGAAATGCCGAGCGATGGATTTATGTCGATACCTTCTCTCTCTTTGCGCAGGATAGCTTGAGGGTGAAACCTAATCTTTCCATCAACTATGGTCTGCGCTATGACTACACCGGTCCGCTATATAACGACGACAAGAACTTGTCGGTCTTTTCCCATGCGTTAAGCCGGCCCGTTTTTCTGGGCAAAGGATTGGATAGCCTCTATCCTCGTCAGTGGACAAACCTGAGCCCTCGTGTCGGATTCAATTACCAGCCCGGAGGGAAAGCCGATCTTGTCCTTCGCGGTGGCTATGGTATTTTCTTCGACACCCCGAATTTGACACCATTCCTGTCAAATAGCACGACGAACAACGGTGCCGTCGGAGTACATGCCAATCCGGGTGGCGCCGATCCTGTTCAGGCGGTCTCGCAGGGAGCCAAGGCAATTGCTTCGGGATCGAACTTCTTTGCAAATGCGTCTACAGCCAGCGTGCTGAGCCTGTTCTCCGTGGCCCAGGAGTTCCATACTCCGTATACCTACAACTATTACGTGCAACTGGAAAAGGGCCTGGGAGGCAGGGCTGTCTTCCAGATTGGATACGTCGGATCCGGTTCGCGACACCAGATCAGTTTGTTGGATATTAATGCGGCGAAACCTAATTTGGCCGGATCGGTCGTGCAATCTTCACGCCCCTATCACAACAGCAACAGCTATACAGGCGTTTCGAGCAAAACAGATTGGGGAGCGATTAACGAAGTAAGTACCATTGGTACCGCAAATTACAACTCTCTTCAGATCTCCTTGAGGACCTCCGACTGGCATGGGATCACGACATCGACAGGTTACACGTGGTCTCACAATCTCGATGAAATGACTCAGTACCGCGGCACGTATGCATTACCGCAGAGCAGCTCCAACTTCAAAGCGAACTATGGCAATTCCGATTATGACGAGCGCAATAATTTCACCGGAGTGATTAGCTACGCTTTGCCCAAATTCTCGCGAGGACCTCATCTGCTAAATCAGGGGTGGCAACTGAATAGCTTGTTCAGCTTCCATGGCGGACAGCCGTTTACGATTCGTACCCGTACCCTCGATACATCCGGCACAGGAGATCGAGCGCAGTTCGCGAATGTTTCAGGAGATCCCTTTGCTGGTGTATCTCATGTCGTCCATAAGGCTACCACTGCAGGATCAACTCCCTACGTGCAGTGGCTCAATGCTTCGGCTTTCTCCCTCCCGGCGGGAGGTACTTTCGGCAATCAGAGGCGTAATCAGTACTTTGCTCCTGGGTACAAGGATATTGATTTGTCGGTTTTCAAGAACACACCTATTACCGAACGAGTCACCGCTCAACTTCGCTTTGAGTTATATAACATTGCGAATTTCACCAACCTGGCTTCTCCAAGTGCTACCTATTCCAGTTCCGGAAGCTTCGGGAGGGCTTCTTCAACAATTGGAGCCTCTAATTCCGCTCCGGGCATTGGACCGGGCGAACCTTTCAATACTCAGATAGCCTTAAAAATCCTTTTCTAGAAAAAACACAAGCAATCGAGTTGGGCAAAACGACTCGGTTGCTTGTGCGTCTATCAAACGGAGGATGCCTGGGAGGGTGCCACGCGAAAGTTCTCTCTATCTTGATTCGTCATTGTTCTCCATTAAGACGATCTTCCCTTATCGGAAGAATGAATGGAGGAGAAGGCTTCACTCCAGGCAGACTTCAGCGTATTCTGTCTTTCCGACAATCTGAAGGTGCTAGATACCGTGCTACAGCAAACATCGCATTTTGAGCCGATCTCAAGCGAGATGGTAGCGCGCATGCAAATGCCACAGTAAATCAATCCGGTCGACGGAGAGGTCCATGCCAGGCGTGCAATTGTTCGACTACGGTTGCTGACAATGACGTATGTGTGATGTTCCATCATAACCTGAGTGCTATTTGACAGGCTGCATTAAGACCCTAGCTCCGCAGTACTACGTTGTCTTTCGAATCATCACGGAAGATAACGAAGATATCGCTGTGAAGCTTCTGAGTTGACCGCCAGTTTCCCAGCATCTTCCGGACGTTTACTCGGAAAGGGGTTGTCTGGAAAAAGAAGGGCCTGATATCGCCCTTTCTGTGCGAGCGCCGTGTGAAGCAAGGCGGTTCCAACTCCGGCAGCTCCGATCGAATAGCCCGTTTCGGCGGAAACCTCCCAAGGTTTCACTCGGGTCCAGGCTTGATACCAGCGGATGCCCTTGTTGTCCAGATTGCTCTGACGGCTCAATGCCTGGCTGATTACGCGATTCGCGAATCTGTAGTACTCCTGCTTTCCTGTTGCTGCCCAGAGGCCTAGGAAGAAATCTGTCACACCGGCAGAACCGCAGCATTGGCAAACGACATTCCAGAATCCTGGAGTCTGGTTCTCCGGAATATTGCTATTGATTACACCGCGTGCCAGCTTTTCGGTCCAGTCAAGGTAATCTGGCTCCTTCGTTATTTTGTAAAGCTCATAGAAAAGACGCGCTGTCCCCGCCGGACCGTGGCAGAACCCCAGATAGTAGAGATCGGTGAGGTCAGGGAAACGGTAGGAGATTAAAGCCCCATCTCCTCGGACCGTTGCGATCTTTTGAAGATGCAAGGCCCCCTGTCTTGCCGCATCTAAAAAGCCAGGATGTGCTGTTTCCTCGTGAAGCCGTGCCAGAACAAAAGAAACTCCTGCTGTCCCTAATTCAAAATTGGGGAAATACGTTTCCGTGGCAAGCCCCAGAGCCTCGGATGGAGCTCCCCTCCAACTGAGTCCTCCTGCTGGATGAGGCGATGCGATCTCCAGCAGATGCAGGCCACCCCTCTCGGCAAGCTTGAGATAGGCATCATCTCTAAAAGCATTTGCTGCATATAGCAAATAAAGAAGGATGCCGCCGTCACCGATTACTCCTGGAGCAGTAGACCATGCGACGCCGGTTCCCGCAGGGTGAGCCGCCTGGGCGATGTACTGTGTAGCTGTAATTGCTGCGTCTCTATATTGCTCTGCGCCGGTTACCCTCCATGTTTCAGCCAGTACGAAGGCCAGACCGGCTAGTCCGTTATAGAACGAAAGGTTGAGACCTGGAATACGCTCTTTTTCCGACAACACGTGGCGCCATGTGGATAGAAGAAAATCTGCGCCACGTTTTGCATCTTCGAAATAGCCTGAATCGTTAGTGGCTTGTGCTAGTTGCAGAAAGAAAAGAATAATTCCGCCACTCCCACTGTAAATTCCATTTATAGGGGAAACGGTGGTGAGCTTTTCCGGATGATCGGGCTCCGGAAGCCAATAGCTGCCGTGGTCAGTCTTCTTTTCGGCTGTTCGAATCCAGCGAGCTGTTTCAATTGCCGCCTGCTGAAAATCCGGAACCCCTTCTGGGTTCAGTACACGCGAATTCGATGATTCCCCCCAGCCCGATAATGAGGGAGCCGCGATTACGGCTATAGAGCTGTTTCTGAGAAAAAGACGGCGCGAGATTTTCGTGGATAGGTTTTGCGAAGGAATATGCACGTATTGTCCCCATTCTGCATGGTGTAGTGTCCGGTTACATGTCTTGATTGCAACGATTAGGAATGCAGGGTGTACATCGCTGTTCTTCGCAATGTCGGGAAAAAAGTCGATGGTCGAGAGCAGGCATATCCTTATGCTCCAGCAGGATGAGAGAAGACACTGGCTGTTACTGATTAAGCTTGCATATTTGCCAATATCCGCAAATGGTTATTGGAGATATGAGTAAAGGAGCGGCAGACTAGCCTCGGGAAGAGGAACAACAGGCGAATCGAGTGGGGATCGAGAAGGCCATGTACTCTATCGAGAAGTTAGCTCAGCTTTCGAATTTATGCAAGTTTCCCTTGCGAGTAAGCCGACATCAGTGACAGTAAGTCAGGTCGTCAGTGAAAGAAGTGACATCTGGCTATTTGCAAGATTCCATCAATCACCTTGATTCCGCTCCCAGTTCGCAACCACAGAAGAAATGTGTCTCGCGCAATTCCCTTGCATCATCGACTCAGATTAGGTTAACGTAATTCATCAAACGATGTTGAAGCCTGCCACATCTCGCCTTCATTGTTGTCCCCACCTCGGGTAAGCCCTCTCGTATTCCATTTATTTCGTAGCTGCTCGCACTCGGATGAAGAGTCTTAATTCTTTCATGCTTGTGCTACGTGCTTAACGCATCGTTATATCGCCTCGAATGCAGAACCTTCGTGACAGGTAGCAATAAAGGAGAAGTGAATTGATCAGCGTAAAACGTTCATTCAGCATACTGGTTGCCGCTGTAGCCTTCACACTACCCTCATTCACATCCTGGGCTGAAACAATTAACCTCAAAGCGGATTTGAGGGCCTCTTCGGAAGTGCCTCCAAAAGAAAGTGCAGGAGCCGGAACTCTTACGGGAACCTTGGATACAGAGACTCATGAATTTAGCTACCGTATTGAATTCAGTGGACTGACGGGGCCAGTAGTGGGTGCCCATTTCCATGGGCCTGCCGCAGAAGGGGAGAATGCAAAACCTCAGCTCCTAATTAAGATAAGCCCTATCTCGAGTCCAATTGAAGGCAAGGCTAGCCTCACACCAGAGCAGACCAAGGATCTGCTCGATGGTAAGTGGTACTTCAACCTGCATACATCTGCGAATGCGGGTGGGGAAATCCGAGGACAGGTTCTGAAGTCAGAGTAGTGTTTTGAAGTTGGAGTGCGATGAATTCTACTTTGCGTTCTGTCGCCGATGTTTTGTAATTCCGAACGACTACAATTCCGAGTTTCTTGTGTTCCGCGCGCAAGCTATGAAAAGAAGAACCATCAACCGGAGATTTCTCATACCGATTTTACTGGTTAGCATCCCGTCTGATTTTGCACGGCCGTTGACGTCGCAGAATCTGGCTACAAAATCCGGCAATGAAGCCATTCCGAATCAGAAAATTTCCAATCGTAGACCGACTAATCTGAAGGTTTTACCCAAGGACATTTCTCCAGAGGAGCTCAACCGGGTGATGCATGGCTACGAACGGGGGCTTGGAGTTCCCTGTGCATACTGTCACGAGGAAGATCCTCAAACCAGGCAGATTGATTTTGCGTCCGACGAGAATCCGATTAAGCAAACAGCGCGGTTAATGATCTCGATGACTAATGACCTCAATACAAAGTATCTTGGTCAACTCGGAGACCGCCGTTACGCCGAGCCTCTGACCTGCGGAAATTGTCATCAGGGTCAGGTAAGCCCGCCTGTATTTGGTTCGAAAGAAGCTCGTTAAGCCAAGGGGGGAAGGATGAATCATGCAATTGCTTAGGATTCGTTGCCTGGTGCTGTTTCATTCCTACGCGATCGGTAGTTCACCTCTCCGTGCCGATTGAAATTACTGTGGATGCGGGCGCCTAGGGTAATGTTTGGGAAACAGTGGCGAACGATATTTGCATCTTTGCTGCCTGACGAGAATCAAAAGCACCAAGGATCGCGTCTTGGGATAGAAGAGACGTATGTTTCGGGCCTGTACCAATTTTTGGGGTTTGACAAAGAACAAGGTCAAAGGTAGATTCGCTCCTATATGGCTAGTGTTTCCACAATATGTTGTTGTTCGCCACTGATCTTTCCTGGCGAATGGGAAGCTACGTGCCTCGATTGAGCAATTGATCCTTGCGGATCTCAATAGCGAATCGAAAACCCGCTCGCCAAGCCGGCTGGAGCGGGTTTTTCATTGGAAAGCATTCTTTTCCTGCAAAATCCGCACACCAACGCAGATGAGATGGGAGCCCTTGAAGACCGATGTCCTGTCTCAGTTATAAACATCTCTGTTTGAGGATGATCTTTGACCGTGAGAATTCACGATCTAATTCGAACTGCAATGCTATTCATAAAGCGTGTGCTCAGGTTACGGGGATGGGCTGATGAAAGCAGGGAAGGCAGCTTGCTAGCGTGGCTCTTCCAGGAAGGTGCGCGCAAAGTTGCGATCGTGGTCGTATTCGTCACGTGCAGTGCTCTCATCTGGTTTGCTGCGAGGGCATGGGGCCAAATCGCGGTGCGAAATCAAGGATATATTCCGTACAGTGATGCGCCGATTAATTATCGCTCCAATGAGCTGAGTGACCCTGTTGCGAAGCTGCAGAGAAAACTCAATGATGGCAAGGTAGCGCTTCAGTACGAACCGGGGCACGGCTACTTGAGATCGGTATTGAATCTATTGAGGGTCCCTGTAGACTCGCAGACGCTGGTGTTCTCTAAGACCAGCTTCCAGTATAAGAAGATATCTCCGGAACATCCCCGGGCGCTCTACTTCAATGACGATGTCTATGTCGGCTCTGTCCATGAGGGCAAAGCCATAGAAGTGATCTCCTTCGATCCAATGCAGGGTGCAATTTTCTATCTGTTGGATGAGCAGAAGGTTGATCATCCAACTTTCCGACGAGCTGAGTTGGACTGCACTCAGTGCCACATTGCCAGCGGAACACGAGGAGTCCCCGGAGTGTTATTACGCTCGATTTATCCCACGGATATTGGGACGCAGGCCCAAGGAAGCAGATCCTTTATCACCGACCAGAATAGTCCCTTCTCGGAGCGTTGGGGTGGGTGGTATGTAACTGGAAAGCTCAGTCACCAGCAACACATGGGGAACGCTATTGTCGATGGCAGGTTGGCAACGAGTGATTCGGACCAGGTGGCGATTAGTAAGTTGGTGGAACTGTCGAAATCCTTTGATGCTTCAGCCTATCTAACCACGGGCAGTGATGTGGTCGCGCATCTGGTATTGGCGCATCAGACTCAGATGCACAACCTGATCACCTTGACAAACTACAAGACCAGGGTTGCTCTCTATGCGGAAGCGACGAAAAACAAAGATTCGACACAGGTTAAGAGCGAGATTTTATCGGAGAACACGAGGCAACAGTTAGAGCGTCCGGCGGAACAGCTGATACGCTATATGCTTTTCGTCGATGAGGCTCCGCTGTCGGACTCTGGAGAAAGAAGGATTGAGGGCTCGCCTTCCTTCGTTGAGGAATTTACAGCCAGGGGTATTCGAGATCCCAAAGGTCGCTCCCTTCGAGACTTCGATCTAGGGAAGAGAATATTCCGTTATCCATGCAGCTATCTGATCTATTCGGAATCTTTCGACGCCTTGCCCGAACCGGCCAAAAGTTATGTTTACCATCGGCTTCTGGAAGTTCTCACAGGAAAAGATCAGAGTTCCGATTTTGCCAGACTATCAGCTGAAGATCGGAAGTCAATCTTGGAGATATTGCTAACCACAAAATCGGGTCTACCTGAGGAGTGGAGAGAGTATGCGCGATCGAAGCACATACGAACGGCAACAAAAGCTTCCCACCGAGCAGTAAAACAAAGCGGAGAGTAAAGAAACACCAAACGGAGGTCAAATGAGAGCCATACCAAAAAGTGTCGGCATCGCGCTCGTCCTTGCGAGCTTCGGTGCAGCGAGTTTCGGTGTTATTGCTGTAGCGCAAACCAACGGAGCAGAGTCGATAACAGGTCGCTGGGATGCCAGCCTGGAGAATCATGGAACAAAGATTCCCTTCAGGCTCGATATCTCGGGTTCCGGCCAAACATTGAAGGGCACGTTTTACAACGGATTTGAGCCATACGATGGCACGACAAGCGCTACCTTCCAGGATGGAAAACTCGTTCTGAATGTCGAACACTATCTCACTACGATCACAGCCTCGTTGAAAGATGGTCGGTTAGTTGGAACAGTTGTTTCACGGTCACGAGGCTCCGGAGCACAATATGATTTCGAAGCAACTCGTCATGCGGAATCTCCCGTCAGTACCGCAGGTATCCCCTCCATTGCAGGCTCCTGGATCATTCCGTTGGATAGTCCAAGTGCAAAGGGAGAAAAAGCTTTTCGTTTTATTGTCAAACAGCGCGGCGCTGAAGTTGCCGCATCCATTCTGAGAGTCGATGGGGATACTGGAGCGTATAGTGGCACGTATAAAGACGGCAAGTGGATATTGAGCCACTACGACGGATCGCGCCCGGGCGCTATCGCGGTCACATTGACGGCGGATGGCACTCTGGAGATTCTTCAGAATAGCAATCGAAGCAGACAAACCGTAGCTGCATCAAATACGAACTCTACCAGTTACCAGACCACGAGCGCTGGTGTGTCCGGCAGTAAAGAGTATTCGGAAACATCGGCTGATAGTCGTTATGCAGAGAAATTGATCGCGTACCGCCAAGAGGTTGCAGCGGCCAAAAATCTGCCGCAGCCGGAGAATTATGAGACTCATACCACCATCCGTGATCCGAAGGAAAAATTCACTTTCAACTTTCCGGACGTGAATGGAAAGTTGATCTCCAGTGAAGATCCAAGATTTAAGGGAAAGGTTGTGCTTGCCGTTGTGACGGGAACCTGGTGCCCTAACTGCCACGATGAAGCGCAATATCTCGTTCAACTGGACAAGAAATATCGAGATAAAGGACTGGCCATCGTCGCTCTCGACTTCGAAGAACCCGAACAGCAGAGTGGTTTGGAACGAGAGCGTGCTTTCGTGGAAAAGTATCGTGTGAGGTATACCTACCTGATTGCAGGAGCGCCAGAAGAGATGTGGGAAAAGGTTCCTCAGGCCGTGAATCTCAATACCTGGCCGGCAACTATCTTCGTGGGGCGGGATGGCCTGGTGAAGGGAATTCATTCCGGCTTTGCCTCTCCAGCCAGCGGAGAGTTTAACCGCCAACTTCAAGAAGAGTTCACATCGAAAATCGAGAGACTCTTGGCGGAGCCCTCGAACACGCAAGCGACTGCTACAGCTACGAATACGACGAAGCCGTCCCTGTAGAGGAGATATTTAGCCGAAGCTTACGGTGTACTTTCCTGGTCAGAGTTCTGATCAGGAGAGTACATCTTCACGATATCTCTTCCGGGAAGGAAGAACTGGAGCCATGTTGCGCTAAAGATAGTGATGAACTCAGATCAAGCGACTAATGCAAAACCAGCGTAGGTGTATCTCGAGCCACAACTCCCTACGCAGGTTTTCCGTCAAGAAAACCTGCACTTCGCCGAATTTGGATAGGACATAGTAACGCTGGTTTTGCTCTAATGCCAAGTTGATTTACCAAATGTTCCTGAGTCAGCCGCGTACCTTCAGCGAGTGTTCCGTCAAGCAACCGTTCTTTGATGGTGCGATAGGTGAGCTCCGCCAGATTCGGGATGTTTGTCAGTTTTTCATATGCGAAGCGAATGGCAAAGACAAATGGAGTCGAGGTTGTTAGTTTCTGCCATTTGCGTCAAAAGAAAAAGTTTGTTTTCTCGCAGACCTTGTGTATATTACATATCACACGTATGAAGAGCACACTTCAACTCGCTGATGACCGCCTGGTACAGCGGTGCTGTTGTTGCTTCATACTTGCAAGCTGTAGCTAATCTCTCTTTTCCTTCTCGACAATCAGGATGTAGTGGAGTCGAAGCGACTATCTGGCTTTGGAACCGCTCAATACGGTTCCCAGCCGACTCATTTCTTTTGATAGTTGAGTCCGAGCTTTAGGCGTACTCGCTGTAATGATGTGTCATTCACAAACCAGTAGGTTTGCATGCGTATTTTACTGATATCTGATATATCACAGCGCAACTTATGGATTTAGAGGACTTTATGAGGAAGCTCATTGCTTTATTTCTGTTCCTACTTTCAGCAGCCACTGCACCACTCTTTGCCCAGAAACGCATCACTTCGCCCGAAGTAGCCTTTGGATTCAAGCCGGGCACAGATCGTAAGCTGGCGGATTGGAGAGAACTAACTGCTTATTTCAAAAAACTCAGCACCGAATCCGATCGAATTCGGTATGAAGAAGTGGGCAAGACAACTGAAGGGCGGCCATTCGTTACTATTACAATCTCCGCTCCTGAAAATCTTGCACACCTGGCGCACTATCAAGACATCCAGAAAAAGCTCTCGGATCCTCGAACCACAGCTCCTGAAGAAGCCAGGAAACTCATTGCCGAAGGAAAGACCATTCTGGTGGTCACTTGCAACATTCACTCCACCGAAATAGCAAGTTCTCAGAGCGCTACTGAATTTGCCTACCAATTGGCGACTGGAGACACGACACGCATTCGCTCTATCCTGCATAACGTCATCATCGTATTGGTTCCCTCGCTTAACCCAGACGGACAGCAGTTGGTTGTCGATTGGTACAAGAAGTACCTTGGCTCGCCCTATGAGGGGAGCAGTCCTGTCGTGCTTTGGCATCATTACGTGGGACATGACGACAATCGCGACTGGAGTTCTTTCACGCAGGTGGAAACCCGTCTTGCGGTTGAAAAGGTCATCAATCCATGGCACCCGCAGATTCTTTATGACATTCATCAGATGGGGTCCAATGGGCCTCGTATCTATTTGCCTCCCTGGGTGGATCCCATCGATCCCAATGTAGATCCGATTCTAGTCGAGTCCATGAACGCTTTAGGAATAAATACTGCTCTTGAACTTGGGCAGACCGGCAAGCAAGGAGTGCTGGTTCACGGGGTGTATGACTTCTGGTCCCCGCTGCGTGACTACATTGGGCATCACAATGGATTACGCGTGCTGACGGAATCCGCAAGCGTCGACATCGCTACGCCGGTAAATATACCGTTCGAGAAGCTGGACCGTGGCATCGGATATGACGCGAAGGTAGCTACATGGAACTTTCCCGATCCATGGAAGGGTGGTGTCTGGCGCCTGGGCGACATCGTCAACTATCAGATAGATGCCTTCTTTTCGATTGCCAATAACGCAGCTGAGTTTCGCGAGCGCTATCTGAGCAATTTCTATCAGGTTGGAGTTCGTGCCGTGAGTCGGAAGGGCGGTCCGACTGCCTATATCATCTCTGACGAACAGGCGGATTCCGCGACGACTGCAAGACTCATTAATATCCTCCGCATCGGTGATGTTGAGGTGGAGAGAGCGACATCTGGCTTCGAGGCGGATGGTAAGCACTATGCGAGCGGAAGCTACATCGTGAATCTCGCACAGCCCTACGGAGGTTTTGCTAAGGCATTGCTCGAAATTCAGAAATATCCGAATATTCCTGAATATCCTGGAGGTCCACTACAACGGCCCTACGATGTTACAGCACAAACACTGCCGTTGCTCTTGGGTGTAACTGCCGTCCCCGTGAACGACAAGATTACCATTGCGAGCAGTAAGGTGGATGTTGCCAAAGCTCCTGCAGGCCATTTCGAGAAGGCGCCGAGTGCCGACGGGTATTTCATTTCTGACAAAACCAACAGTAGCCTCTATGCACTGTTCGCCCTCTTATCCAAAGGAGTTCAGGCATATCGCCTTACCGGCAGTGGTTTCGAGCCCGGAACGATTTATATTCCACGACAAGAGGACATCGATTCGAAGCTCGAAACGATTGCGGACAAATTTCCCGTTGACATTCGCGCTGCGGAGACCGCTCCGACTGGAACTGCGTTGCTTGTACATCTGCCGCGAATCGGGCTCTATCAGAGCTGGATTCCCTCAATGGATGAAGGCTGGACACGTTGGATCTTCGATCAGAACGGTATTCCCTATACGAGACTGCGCGATGTAGACATTCGTAAAGGCGATCTAAATCAACGTTTTGACGTTGTCATGATTCCAGATAATTCTGCCGGCGCGATTACTTCGGGCAAGAGAGGTTTTGGAAGAGAGGGTGCAGCTGTTTCTAGGAGCAGAACCGGAGATAACAGAAGCGCTGGTCAGAGAAAGGATGCTGCGGCCAAGGCTCAAGAAGATCATGCCTCTCCATCAGATGATTCCGAGGTTGGCCCACAAACGCCGCCAGAATTCAAAGGAGGATTGGGAGAAGAAGGACTGGCGAGTCTCAGGGCCTTTGCAGAGGCGGGCGGTACGATCATCACATTAAACAGGGCCTCGGAGGTTTATACGGAAAAGAACGATGGCAGGGTTGTAAATGCGCTCGACGGAGTTGATCGAAACGCATTTTATATTCCCGGTTCTATCTTGCAAGTGACTGTCGATCCAACTAACCCTATTGCCTTTGGAGCAGCTCCAACTGTTCCGATCTTCTATGAGAATGGTCCAACATTCCGGGCCAACGGGGATGCTCGTTCCGTCGCTTTCTTCAACACAGATAAACCGCTTCTCAGCGGATGGATACTCGGCGGACAGTTTCTCAAAGGAACATCTGTTATCGCTGAGGAACCGCTGGGCAAAGGTCGTATTGTTCTTTTCGGCTTCCGTCCTCAATATCGTGCGCAGTCTGAGATAACCTACAAGTTCCTCTTCAACGCGCTGCTTTATTCCAGTTCGAAGTCAGATGTGTTGGGGGTGCATTCAACACAGGTCCTGCACGCAGCCGTCCATCAAAAAGGAGCAGAATGATGCTTCCTGATTGCACAAAGTTCTGTCGATGTTGCCTCCAAGCCTGAAATTCGCCTGAATCCAAAGAATGCTCGAGGCAGACAGCCTAATAAGAGCTGTGGGCTTAGTGCGTCCTGTTATCGAGCAACTCTTCAAGTAGTTGTTGGCGAACTTGATTGGAGATCTCATGCGCAACAAATTGAACCATCATTCTCCCTTTCCACGATTTCGATTTCCTTGGGAATTAGCTGTTCTTGTAATTCTCTTCGGATCATTGATGTTCTCTCAAAGCACCGTGCTTGCTCAGACCAGCGCCGATGGCACAATTCACGGACATGTCGCTGATCCCTCCGGTGCAGCCTTAGTCGGACTTGAGGTTATTGCTCACAGTTCCACTGTCGGTGGAACCTTCAAAGCTGTCAGTGACAGCGAGGGGAACTATCGTCTGACAGAATTGCCTCCGGGCGCAGACTATGTGGTTGAGGTAAGCACATCGGGCTTTGACAAGTTCGTTCGAACCGGTCTGGTGGTCCGGGCAGGGCTCAATGTGACGGTTGATATTGGACTTAACGTAGGATCGCAGGCACAGACGGTCGAAGTCTCAGGGGATGCTCCTCTGATCGATACGCAGAGCGCCGAACAAGCTACCAATCTAAGCGGAGAATTGCTACGCAATGTCCCAATTACCGGCCGACACGACTGGTCCGATTCTCTGCAACTCACACCAGGAATCATTAGTGCGTCAAGCGATGCACAGGGCGGTCAGACATATTTCCTGCGAGGCTCTGAGAACGAAAACCATGCCACGCTCCTGGACGGCATGGACATCGGCAGCTTCGGACAGAACTGGCCATCAAACACAATCAGTATAGCGAATGAATCTCTCGGCGACATTCAGATCAAAACTGGAGCGAATGAAGCTTCTTCCCCGGCCGCCATGGGAATGGTTATCAATCTGGCGAGCCCTGTGGGAAGTGATCGATACCATGGTTCGCTGGTATATCTGATCGGTCCGGCTTCGTTTAATGGCAATAACGTCCCAGGAGGGAACGCAGCCGCGTCCGCTACACAACAACCCGATTTCTCTTTCGGAGGTCCTATCAAGAAGGAGCGCGCATGGTTCTTCGTTTCCGGCCGCTATATTCATCGCAATGATGGAATCAGCCAGACAAGCACACAGACTGCGTACCTTCAACAGATTGATCCGGGCTTTCACTCATTCCCTAATGAGTCGCGGGGCTTCGTTTTTCTCGCCAACAGTTCCGTGCAGCTATCTGCCCGTCATCGTCTAATGGGAATCGTGCAGTATGACAGTCGCAAGCAGAATGCGAATTACCAGTGGTATGCAAGCAATATTGCGAAGAATCAATATGGCGGAGGAGCTTACGGTCTTCGCCTGATCTCACAATGGACACCGCGTTTGAGTACACGTTTCCTTGTGTCCTACAATAATAAAGGAACGAACAGCAGCTTAAGTGCGATTGGCGGTGTTGGAACTAGGCCGGAGCTGGACGTTTATCTTTCATACGCTGCCTCTGCCGGCAAACTCGTTGGTCAGGGCTCCTCGCTTGCCACTCTCAACAATCTATCCTCTGTATCGGTAAGTCCCGCACAAAAGCCTACGCTTACCGGGGATGTGAGCTACTACATTGCCAATGCATGGGGATCTCATGAATTGGTTGCTGGTTTTTATCTGGAACCTCATGAGCTTTATAAGAGCACAACATACTATGCCAATAATGGTGGAGTTATCCAGCAAGATGCAGTTCTCGTTAACCCCAACAATCCGTCTCAGGGATACAAGGTGTTCCATGCGCAGTCTGTCAACGGCACTCTGAAAAATCTGGCAAGCTATATAGGAGCTAACGACTATGCTTGGTATATTCAAGACCGTTGGCATCCCATTCCTCGTTTATCAATCACAGCAGGATTGCGCCCGGACTGGATTTCAGGGAGAGACGAGCAGTTTAAGGTCACAACGCAACATTCATGGAACTATGCACCGCGAATTGGCGGAGCTTTCATTCTTACGAAGAACCAGAAGAATGTAGTCCGTGCGAGCTGGACCAAGATCACTGACATCACTAACGAAAGCTATCTTGGAACAGCGGCTACCAGCACTGTGACCACGACAGATACCTACTACAATCCGGACGGCAGTCTGTACGGCAAACCGATTACCACGCCAGGCAGTACCTCTAGTTTTCTTGGAAAGACATTTGACCGAAATCGTCATCAGGGATATGTGAAAGAGTGGTTGGTCGGATATCGCACCCAACTGCCAGGCGAGGTTGTCATCGATGCAAGCTATATCCACCGCGAATACCGAGACCGCCCGGCACAGGTGGATACCAATCAGATCTACACGACTACTTCCAGCGGGACGGTGTGGAGCGGCCTCGTCAACCCAGCGCTCAACAATACCTATTATGTGACAAATAACAAATGGAATTGGTTCGTTTATCAGGGAGTCGAGATTACCGTAAGCAAGCAGACGCGGCAACTGCAGCTCTTCGGTACCTATTCCTATTCCCCTGACCACCTGGCCGGAACCTTTCAACCCAATGATCCAACAGCGATTATTGAACCTACAAAGTTCGCCAACAACGCGGGGATTGGCTCTGTACGGGGCAACGTCACAAACGATTGGACAGGCGACACGCGGAATAGAATGTGGCAGCGACATCAATCTCGTACTGGTGTCACCTGGAGAGTGCCGTGGGGAGTTCGGCTATCGAGCACCGTTACCGCACAATCCGGAACTCCCGGCGGTCCGGTGATCACAACATTGACGGCGCTGGGAACTCCTTACTCGGGCCAATACGGCCCATCTACGCTCACGATCAGCGGACGTACCGTCTCAAACCCTCTGGCCACGACTTACCGCTTTAAATACGTAAATCGCGGCACTGGACAAATATGGTGCCCGTGGCTGATTCAATGGAATGCCCTTGTCGGGCGGGAATTCAGAATTAACGACAGGCAAACAGTAGAGGCGGATCTGAATATCTACAACCTGGCAAATAATGGTGCCGGACAACAATTCGTCAACGGCAACAATGCGGCATCGGCAACCTTTGGCCAGTTGCAGAATGTGCAGCTTCCACGTTCTGCACAAATCAGTCTGCGTTATCACTTTTAAAGTATTAGGGGAAAATCATGAACTATCTTCGCCCAATATTCCATTGTCTTCCAATTGCGGCTTTACTTCTGGTAGTTGCATTCCAGGCAGAGGCGCAAGCACAGGAAGGACATCTGACCCTTCAAGACATCCTTTCGGTTGAGCCAGTCAGTGAATTCGCACTTTCGCCCGACGGCAAGACAGTTGCTCTTTCACGTTCAAGACAGATTGTTCTGTTGCCTGCTGAAGGAGGGTGGCCCGTATCGCTTACGAGTACGGAGGGAACCAAGGCTGGACTTGTGTGGTCTCCGGATGGCAAGCATATCGCATATTCCAGCCAGGGCAGCATTTGGGTCGTCTCTACGTCTGGAGGAGCCCCGCGCCGTCTTACGGATGCTCCGGCAGGTGGCGGCGATCCACGACAGGCGACTGATCGTTTCCCTCTCTGGTCTCCTGATGGTCATTGGATACTCTTCCAGAGTGGAAGACGCGGAATCAACAGCTTGCTCGTAGTCAGTGCCGATGGAAATACCACCAGTTTTCTAACCGGTGCAAAGGAAGATGCCGAAGATGGCCGGTGGTCTCCCAAAGGGGATGAGATCGTTTACGTTACCCGAAAGAAGGAGTACTTCAGTGGTCGCCTTAATCTCCTGAAGTTTGATCGACACACCGGCCAGCCTATTGGAGAGCCGTTTCCACTCTATACTGCGCCAGTCGATCGTGGTGGTGGGTGGGCTATTCGAGGTGCTGTCTGGTCGCCTGATGGCAAAATACTTGCTACCGTTCTCCAAAACTCGGGTTGGAAACACATCTATCTCCTCTCCGCGAAGGGTGGCGAACCAAAACAGATTACGGATGGTCCCTTCGAGGATGAAGATCCCACCTTCTCTCCCGATGGGAAGAGCCTCTCATTTATTTCCAACCGTGGACTGCTTGAGGCAAACAATCTCTGGGTCATTCCGGCCAACGGTGGGGAGGCACGACAAGTTGCGAAATTTGCCGTGCCAGGCATCGTCTCTCAGCCGCAATGGGCGCCGGACAGCAAGAGCATCTACTTTAATCGCCAGTCTCCCGTGGAAATAGCTGAGCTCATGGTGCAGAACCTTGGTTCTACAGTGCCGAAGTATCTAACCCACGTTACGCCGAAGAACTTCTCGGCTGCGGCTCAGGCCCCTGAACGTGTGACTTGGCAAAGCAAGGACGGTAAAGAGATCGTCGGCCTTCTCTTTACACCACGCGGTACGAAGCCAGACGCAAAACTTCCTGCTATTGTCTGGGTGCATGGTGGCCCCGAGGGCCAGGACGATTTCCGTGCCGATGTGTGGGCACAATATCTTTCGCAGTCCGGATATGTAGTGCTTGAGCCGAACTATCGCGGCAGCAGTGGATACGGCGAAGCCTTCCGGAATCTCAATGTTGAAGACTCCAATGGAGGCGAAGTCGATGATGTGGCTACTGGAGCTCAATACCTTGTGAGCAGGGGACTGGCCGATCCAGCCCGTCTGGCGATCGGGGGAGGAAGTCACGGCGGCACAATGACGGCCTACATGGTAGTGCACTATCCAGAGTTGTTCGCCGCGGCGATCGAACTCTATGGTGTCGTTGACCGGCAACTTTTCGTGGAACGCACAAATCCACCCTCAGCGACACGCTGGATGATGAAGATGGGTGGAGCGCCGAACGAGAAACCTGAAGTTTATCGTCGTGCGAATGTCTTGTTGCAGATTGATAAAGTGAAGACTCCTCTTTTGGTGATGCACGGAGAGAACGATCCCCAGGTGCCACCAGCAAACTCTGCGCTATTCGTGAAGGCTCTGCGGGAACATCACAAGACGGTTTTCTACTTTACCTACCCGGGCGAGCTTCATGGGTTTTCGCAACCGGCTCATCGTCTGGATGCCTGGCAGAGAGAGCTGGCTTTCCTTCAGCAATACATCAACCCCAAGTATGGGACGACGACAACTTCAACGGAAGAAGTGGTCTTTACCGGATCCGATAAGCAGGTCAACTCCCACAATAGTGACAATTAGCAGCTGAGGCGCTCGCCTTCCGGGATAGTAGTCGTGGCATGCGTTTGCACTGCCACGATAACCAGCGCTTTCTGCTTTGTCGAACGTAATCATCACTTCTGAGGTATCGGGTACTCCCGCAAATTCAATACAAAATGGCTAATATCTCTTACTTCGAATGCTCCCGCTGCAATAAAAAATTTCAACCTGACGCGACTCCAACTGTGTGTGCGAACTGTGCAGGAGCACTTTATGTTCGTTATGACTTCTCAGCTGTAGATATCAATGCGCGGAAGTCTGTTGCTGAAAGTATGAATAATCGTCACTGGCCTGGAATGTGGCGGTATCGAGATGTCCTGCCTTCAGTCGAACCGGTGACCCTCGGTGAGGGTTGGACGCCGATGCTGCCAAGTAGACGATATGCGAATGTCTTCCTGAAGGAGGAAGGAGCCAATCCGACAGGCACTTTCAAGGCTCGCGGACTGTCGATGGCAATAAGTATGCTTCGCTCTTATGGTGTAAGGAAGGTCGCCGTTCCTTCGGCGGGCAACGCTGGCGGAGCTGTTGCAGCTTATGCAGCGGCTGCAGGAATTGAGGCACATATATTCATGCCGAAGGACGTGCCGCTGGCCAATCAAGTGGAGTGTATTGCCTATGGTGCGCACGTCACTCTTGTGGATGGCCTGATCTCTGATTGTGCGCGCATCATTGGGGAAAGAAAGCACAACGAAGGCTGGTTCGATCTCTCGACACTGAAAGAGCCATTCCGGGTGGAGGGAAAGAAAACCATGGGCTATGAACTCGTAGAGCAGCTTGATTGGGAGTATCCCGATGCTGTCTTTTATCCAACCGGTGGAGGTGTTGGGCTGATTGGAATGTGGAAGGCCTTCGAGGAGATGGAAGACCTGGGGTGGGTAAAAGGTAAGCGTCCCAAGATGATTGCCGTACAAGCTGCCGGATGCGCGCCCATCGCAAAGGCTTTTAACGAAGGCACAAGTGAGAGCGAGATGTTCAAGGATGCAGCCACCTTTGCTTCAGGACTTCGCGTACCCAAGCCCTACGGTGACTACATCATCCTGGACGAAGTTCGAAAGTCTTGTGGCACTGTGGTTGCTCTGACCGATCGGGAATTACTCACGTCGCTCCGCGATTGGGCCTCCAAAGAGGGCATCCTGCTCTCGCCGGAAGGCGCAGCCTCTACAGCGGCATACGATCATCTAATTAAAACTGGATTTCTTAAGCGATCTGATCGAGTTGTACTTTTTAATACCGGGTCGGGGAATAAATATGCTGATGTTCTGGCGAGATCTCTCGGCTTGTTGAAATAACAGACCAATTTTAACTGGAGCCGGGGGCAATAAGGATAGCTGCGCAAGCTATCACCCTAAAGTTACACCCTCGCCATCATTAGTCCTGGAGAAGTTTCCATTCTCCCAGGCTGCGGCGTCGCGCAAGGCAGGGTCGAGGTACGGCTTACTCTCACCAGGCTCCAGTTTGGTCGCTCTGCATTTGTGGCGCTTCAATTTTTCAGCGCCAGCAGCACGTCGGAAATAAGGTCGTCGATATGTTCCAGTCCTACACTGAGGCGGACTAAGCCATCGGTAATGCCCCGCAGGTCACGGATCTCCCGGGGAATGCTTGCGTGTGTCATAGTAGCGGGATGGCAGCACAGAGACTCTACGCCGCCGAGGCTTTCAGCCAGCGAAAACACTCGTAGTCTGGTACAGAATCGCCTAGCTGCATCAAGGCCACCTTCTAATTCCAGGCTTAACATTCCTCCGAAACCCTTCATCTGCCGGATTGCATGTTCGTGGCCTGGGTGAGAGGGCAAGCCAGGATAAAGCACTCTCCGGATGCCGGCAACATCCTGCAGCGCGTGCGCCAGATGCTCAGCATTTTTACAGTGCCTCTCGATGCGGACAGCAAGCGTCTTGATCCCTCGCTGTATCAGATAGCAGTCAAATGGGCCCGGTACAGCGCCTCGTGCATTCTGCAGGAAGCGAACTCGTTCCAGTTGATCGGCAGTTCGAGCAATAACGGCGCCTCCGATCACGTCGGAATGACCACCCAGGTACTTTGTCGTACTGTGCACCACAAAATCTGCACCGAGTTCAATCGGACGCTGAAGAGCTGGCGTTGCGAAAGTGTTGTCAACTACCGTTAGAAGTCCATGACGGGAAGCCCATGCACTGAGTGTTGCTATATCGACGATGTCGAGCAATGGGTTTGTCGGGCTTTCCAACCAGAGAAGGCGCGGCTCTTTGAGAGCATGAATGGCTTGTTCAAATGAGGATGGCGCACCGGATTCTGCGAAAGCCACTTCGATGCCTTGAGGCTTGAACACCTTGTCTAGAAGACGGTATGTGCCCCCATAAAGGTCATGAGACGCCACAACTCCGTCACCTGATTGCAGAGTGTCCAGTATGGCGGCACAAGCCGCTAGCCCTGAAGCAAAGGCAGCGCAGTCCTCCCCGCCTTCGAGCGAGGCAAGACAGGCTTCCAGTCCGGCACGAGTAGGATTATTGCTACGTGCATAATCGTAGCCACGAGTTTCACCAGGTGCAAGCTGGGTATAGGTGGAACTCAGATAGAGCGGCGGAATGGTAGCTCCGGTCGATGGGTCAGGATCCTGCCCGGTATGAATCGCGCGCGTCTCAAATTTCATGATCTACCCCCAGTGATTCAGATTTTGTTTTGCCTGTTTGTTCGTAGAACTGCATTAGATCAGCCCTGGTAATCAAGCCGGCGAGACGACCCTCCTTGACTACCACCACCGCCTGATTCCCCGCCAGTAAGAGACGATAGATCTCCTGAAGTAGCACCGAAATCTCCACCTCTGGCATGGGCCGCGCCATTACTTGGCGAACCGAAGCGCTCCGCGGATTAAGACCGCTGTGGAGCGCGTGCACAATCGTAATTTCTTGAACAGCGCCGATGATTCTGCCGTTCTCAATTACAGGCATCTGCGAAATTCCAAGTTGGCGGAATATATCCGCGGCCTGCTGCAGCGAATTGTCCGGCAGAAGGCTGACGAGCTTTCCCTCACGTCCAAGCACCTGCAAAAGATCCCCTGCCGTCGTCTGCTCCGGCGCTACTTCCAGATATCCATTTTTTGCCATCCACGCATCGTCATACATTTTGCTTAGGTAGTTTCGGCCGGTATCAGGGCAAAGCACGACGATGAGGTCCTCAGGTTTACACCGCTGAGCATAGCGGAAAGCCGCTGTGAGCGAAGTACCGCTTGAGCCGCCCAACAAGAGGCCCTCTTGACGGGCAACTCGGCGGGCAGAGATAAACGAATCCGCATCGCTCACGCGAATCCACTCGTCCACCACTTGCGCGTTCAGAGTATTCGGAACAAAGTCTTCTCCGATTCCTTCCACTCTCCAGGAACCTGGAGTTCCACCACTCAGGATTGAACCTTCGATGTCGGCACCGATAACGCGCACAACAGGATTGCGTTCTTTCAGATACCGGCCTACGCCGCTGATTGTTCCACCTGTTCCAGCTGCGGCGACAAAGACTGTGACGCGTCCTCCAGTCTGTTCCCAAATCTCGGGGCCAGTCTGTTCGTAGTGTGCCTGTGGATTTTCAAGATTTGAGAACTGACCCGCACGCCAGGCTCCCTTAATCTCCCGTGTGAGACGGTCCGCAACTCCGTTGTAACTCTCCGGCGAGTCCGGTGGCACGTTCGTCGGCGTGATGACAACCTCCGCGCCGTAAGCTCGTAGTAAGCGCACTTTGTCTTCGCTCATCTTGTCCGGAAGTACGAAGATACAGCGGTAGCCACGAACCGCTCCCACAAGCGCCAGCCCCAGACCTGTATTTCCCGCAGTAGCCTCGATAATCGTGCCGCCCGGTTTCAGTGAACCTTTCCGTTCTGCAGCCAAGATCATGTTTACGGCGACACGGTCCTTGACGCTTCCACCTGGATTGAATGATTCCACTTTTGCGCAGATGGCTGGCGTCAGGTGTTCTACGGAGCGATGGAGACGGATAAGTGGTGTATGACCAATGGCCTCAAGGATGTTGTCCTGAATTTCGCTGTGATGGTCGTCTATTGGTTCGCACATGGTATCCCTCGAATTCTTTTTCCTTGCATTTCACGGTGTCTGATTTGCCTTGCTCTTTTGCGAAGAGCTTGCTCCACGTCCTCACAGAGGTCGTCTGAGTTATCAATGCCATAGAGATACGAAAGATGCCGCTGCCTGCAAGATCGCAAGCAAGCGTCAGCCCATAGAATCCGTTCCAGCGGCAGAATGAAAGATGAAGAATCTCACCTTCATCTTTTTCCGTTGGGTATGGGTTCAATCCACTCTATACAAGATGGATTGCAGATCTAGTTGTAGGGGGTACACTCCTCTGCCCAGAAGCGGATATCGGGAGTGGCAGATAGATAAGGGAAGAACTGCATACTGAAAACCTATGACGTTTGAAGGCCGGCGTCAAGCCGAACAGCATTCGTCGAGGACATGATGTGACGGTCAGAGTCTTCAGAGACACATAGTGTTTGAGGATAGGCGCATAGGCTGGCTTGTCGCTCCAAAGGAGCTGGTATCGATTGTCCCAAGGTGCATAAATAGGTTTATAACAATTGTTCATCCGTTCCCAGGTCGGCAATTGTCGGTGGCGATTCGGTCCAGCGTTTCATCATCGCGGCAGCTGGGGCGGACATATTACGGTTATAGGTTCTATGGGAGGCGAGAAATCGACCATCCCGCTTCTGCCAGTCATCGGGAAGGCAGTGAACATTCGTGACTCCTCCGTTGGCTTTCGCAAGGATACCGAGGATCTGTTGCCGTTCCTCGAATAACACCGGATCGAGCCGGTGATCGATGCTGCCTATGATTTCAGCAAGGTTCTAGATGCGCTTGATCACCTGGATCGAGAGCTATTGGGCAAGATAGTGGTGGAGTTGCGATGAAGTTGTTTGTTACAGGTTCGTCCAGAAACATAATAGGGCTTGTGTCGCCTATTTCTATAATTCAAGCACGGGGAAAGTTTGGATTCCTGGCAATGACAGCCAAATAGGCACGTGCAGAAGATTCCGGAGTACGTCGCCCACCCTTCCAGTGCTCTACAGCATCAAGGCTGAAGCCAAACGTATCGGAGAAACGGGCTTGAATCATATTCAGCTTCTTGCATATGGCTTTGACGTCAACTTCGTCGAGTCCTTTCATTAAATCGTCAAACATCGCGGTCATGATTTGTTCCTGTACTTGCTGAAAATCTTGTCGACTTACACAGAAAGACTATCGAGTTCAACTCCCGCGAATTCTAATGAGCGGAGTGCGGCAGCGATCTCCGAACTGTTCACGATTGCGGCATTCAGACTACGGTTGTGGGTAGAAGGCTCCAATTTATAGTCGGAGCCTTCGTGTTCGGGTTGTCCATGAACTGCTACGCAGAGAGTAGCTGATCCCCGAAGCTCCGAGAAAGTCCTTCAGCTAGATTCCACAGAGGTAGATCTGCGAGCAACTCGGCTATTGCTATATCGAGACCGATTTCGGTTGCAACCTTTCCTTGGATCTCCACGGCCATCAAAGAATCCACTCCGACCCTCGACAAGATCGTATTTCCATCCAAAGTGCTGGGATCGATTCGGGTGACGGCTGCGGCAATGCGTGATAGGTGCTTGAAAATAGTAGCAACTCGCTGTTTGTAATCCAGTATTTTCAGATTCGGCCTGGTTTGAGGCAAAGCCATTTCCTTCTGCTCTTTGCGGATAAAATCGGAAAAGAACCAGTGACTTCTCGGCCTGCGTCCCGCCAAGATTTCCCAGTCAATTCCCGCACAGAGGATATGTGGCGCATGAGTACCCAAACCCAGTGCAAGCAACTGGCTTCCTTCAAAAGGAGCTATTGGCTTGAGTCCCTGACTTCTCATCATGGTCACTCCGGCTTCAGCCATTCCCACTGTCCAAGGCCCCCAGGAGATGGATTGAGCCGGTACACCTTGACGGCAAAGCCATGTTGCTACTCCATCCAGATAGCCGTTGGCACTCGCATAGACAGCCTGGCCGTAAGCGGGCATTATGCTCGCAATGGAGGAGTACAGCACAACAAAGTCCAGGTCTTCAGGACGAACTGCGGACAGGACCGCATGGATTCCGCTGATCTTGGGTCCCAGCACCTGCTGCACCTCATCGTCTGTCATGGCGACAAAAGCTTTGTCCGAGATCAATCCGGCTGCATGGACGATTCCCCTCACAGGAGGCAAGCCTTCGGCGAATAGAGTTTCCGCCAAATTCGAGGATATCTCTTGAGACTCCAGCTTTGAAACGACTACCGTTACCTTTATACCCTGCTTTTCAAGACGGCGAATCCACGCGATACGCTGCGCAATGGGCGCCGAATGCTCTTGTTCCCAGCAAGTCCGTGAAGGCAGAGGTGTACGACCTATGAGGACGATGGAGGAGGCTCCGGAACGGACCAACAGTTCCGCAACATGCTGACCTAGTGCGCCCATCCCTCCTGTGATCAGATAGGTACCATCCTTGCGCAGAAGGAGGAGAGATGGAAGAAGCGATGGTGGACAGCGAAGCAAGTGAGGAACTGTCAGCGTTCCGTCGGCGCTTATTCTAAACTGGGTTTCCGGTCTGGATTTTGCGATGAGATCGTGGAGTACAGATCTCCAGTCATTCAGCCCTGTCAAAGGTTGGTTGCCCAGAGGTAAATCAACGACACCGCCGAAGATGTCGGCATGTTCGGCTTCCCCTACGGCGCAGGCCAAGCTCCATACGGCCCTTTGCCGCGGCTGGCATACGGACTCTTCGGGAAAGGCCCCGGACGTTATGATCCATAACCGGGAGGGTGTTACCAGCCGCTGACATAACTCGCGCAAATGCAGAATAAACTCCGACAGTGCTGCCTGATCGTCAGTTCCTGGAGCCCCGGATCCTCCGATTGCGTGGAAGTCGACAAAAATGGCAGCAGAAGGTAGTCCTTCCTGGTCATTTTCCTCGACGACGTGCTCTCCTTTATCCTTTAGCCATTGGGTGAAAGACAATCCGCATTCTGTTCGATTTCCCAAAATTATCCACGTCCGATTGTTCGTGGCTTCGGCTACTTGAAGGGTGGCACATAACGTGTGCCAGACTCGGGTGTAGATAGCATTGCTTGGTACAGATTCTCCCTGCAATGCGGATCTTGCCACAAGTGTCCGGAGCGTGACTCCTCTCAAGATGGCGACGACTGTTCCTGCACAATCTATAAGTGTCACATCTCCTCTCGTTTCCATTTCATCTCGATATACGAGAGTAGAGATCACCCTGAGCGGAAAAGATTCCGGGCTCACAGCCCCATAAAAGCGGGCTTCTCCTATTTCCTGCAGCATCCGGTCGCTGCCGATATCCTCTCGCCCCTCCAGCGCCAACACCTCCGGAAATAACATCGCTTGGAGCGTGGCATCAAGGATAAGTGGTGGCAACGCCAGTCCGGGAACAGCGCTACCTTGAATCTCTACGTCGCTTCTTTCCGCGGAGAACCGTATGTGCTGGATGCCGCGGAAGGACGGACCGTAATCAAAGCCGATGCGGCGAAGCGCCGTATAGTAATGGTCTCCACTCCAATCCCTAGTCATAGGACCAATCGGAGCGGAAGGGGCGTACATTGGCTGGTCAGCCGAAGATAGAGCTGTCGAGGCCATTGCGCTGATAACTTCCCGGTTCTCCGCTAATCTGTCACAGATGCAGAGACGTCCGGTCTCCCTGTCTCCAACCGTGTAGATCCGCACTTGGTCGCCTTCGGCCTGCGTCATCCCTTTGAATTGAATCTGACTCAACCGCACCGTCTGGCCGCCGGAGATTCGCCGCCAAGCTGCGCCCATGATCTCCAGAAATATCGCGCCGGGCAGGCGCGTGCGGCCCAAAATCCGATGCTCAGTCCAATTCCATTCAGGAGCGGGAGCCAACGTATTTTCCCAGGCGGAAGTCGAGTCGGGTTGTGCCCAGCCCAATAAAGGATGCTCCATTGGACGCAGACGATGGGAGCGCATGGACTTTGATTCCGACCAATGGAGATTGCGTCGCCAAACCGCGCCGGGTATGGATATTCTTCGCTTGGGGGGAGGAATAACCGCACGCCAGCAAGGCGCGAGTCCTAGAGCATGTAATTGGCCCAGGCATTCCAAAATAGCCACGTCGTCGGACACGCTACGCTTGAGCGTTGCTACACCCACCGTGCCGGGAAGATTCGAAACATAATTCAGGAGGACGGGGTTTGCTCCGATCTCCTGAATGATTGAACCTGAACCTGAGTCTGCCGCAATGGCTTCCATGGCGGATTGAAAGGCCACTTTCGCGCGCAGATTCTGCCACCAATAGTCCGCAAACGACAGGCTCTCCCAGCATTCGTCGATTCGCGCGCCTGTAACTGTGGAATACACTTTGCGATTTGGTTTGCGGAAGCCTAGATTTGCCACTTCAGCTCGGAACTGCTGTTCTAGCGGGTCCATCATTGCACTGTGAAACGCAACTGCAACTGGCAGTGCACGACAATACACCTGTCTACGGCTCAACTCCGCGCTCAGATCTTCTATCGACGAGATAGCTCCGGAAACTGTAACTGATTCCGGTGCATTTACGGCGGCAATTTCCACACTGTCGTAAGCGGCTATCCATCGGCTGACTTCTTCCTCAGGAGCACGGATTGCCAACATGGCGCCAGTACCTGACAAGCGATCCTGAAGATGGCTCCGATGATAGACGAGCGTTACGGCTGTATCGAGATCAAGCATGCCTGCTTGCTGGAATGCGGCGATCTCCCCTACGCTGTGGCCTACCAGGACGTCCGGACGGATGCCCCAGGAATCCAGAAGTGAGCACAACGCCATCTGCACAAAAATTGATAGAGGTTGCGCCAGTCTTGTGGGTAAGTCCGTAGCTTCGCGACAGGATTGCAGCAAAGAATAGCCTGATAAACCAGCGAAGCAACGATCATAGGAATCCAATGCTTCTCGAAAGACGGCGTAAGAGGCTGCAAGTCCGGAGCCCATCGCCGGCCACTGCGGTCCCATGCCGGAGAAGACCCAAACTAGGCTGCGGACAACACCAGCCTCTCCTCGAACCGAATATCCATTCTCCGATGCTTGCAGATAAGCGTCACACGCAGCCAGAAGTTCACCCCTCGTTCGACCCGGCAAGTGCAGCCGATGCGTTAAGTGTGCACGTTGGTGCAGAGTCGCTGCCGCCATCTCTGCCGCCTGGGAATCGGTGATTCCTGGCTGAATAAGCGTTTGTCGCAGCACCGCAACCTGATCGCGAACATGAGACCACGTTGGTCCGGAGACAAACAACGTTGAGACCTGGGGAATCTCATAATCCTGCTGCGATGCAGGGCTGGGAGCGGGCGCAAGAATGGCATGTGCGTTGGTGCCGCCAAAGCCAAAAGAACTTACTCCAACATAGGACGCGTCTTCGGGCCAGGGCTGTACGGTTGCAGGCAGACGCAGTCCCAGTGCCGCCAGATCAACACCATCTGGAGATTTTTCCCAATGAAGGTGCGGTGGAATTTGTCGATGTCGAAGACAGAGCACGGCTTTGATCAATCCATTCATTCCGGCAGCCGCTTCCGCGTGCCCTAAGTTGGTCTTGACGGAGCCGATCCACAGTGGATGTTTACGCTTCGCGAATATCCGGCCCAATGCAGCCAGTTCTGTCCGATCGCCAGCACGCGTGCCTGTTCCGTGTGCTTCCAAATAACCAATCTCGTCTGGGGTAATGCCTGCCCGAGCTAGGGCGGTAGCGATCAGACTTTCTTGTGCATCGGCATCCGGCAGGGTAATGCCCGGTACTCGTCCGTTGTGGTTTACAGCTGTAGCCGCAACTACTGCGTGAATGGGCCAGCCTTCTTCGCGAGCGCGGTCCAGTGGAGCGAGCAACACCATGCCAACAGACTCAGCCCGCACATAGCCGTCGGCGCGATGATCGAAGGCGCGGCAGCGTCCGGAAGGCGAAAGAAATCCGCCAAGACTCTCGATGGTTGTGTATATGGGAACAAGCTGAAGTTGTACTGCTCCAGCCATCGCCATCTCACACTCGCCCTGACGCAGGCTTTTGATGGCCAGATCCAGAGCCACCAGCGATGAGGAACAGGCCGTATCCACGGTCATGCTGGGACCTGTGAAGCGAAACAGATGCGAGATGCGGTTGGAAAGCAATGTTTGAAAGACACCGGTGGCAGTGTGGGGCGTAGCCAAGAATTTCGAAGGACCGCCCGATTGGAGCATCAGGTAATCCTGAGTAAAACCGCCCACAAAAACGCCAACTTGTCGATTTCCTTCCCCTGTCGGCGGTACACCGGCGTCTTCCCAGCACTGCCACGCAACTTCGAGCAAGAGCCGTTGTGCAGGATCGATAGTATCGGCATCGCGTGGGGAAATGCCGAAGAAGGTTGCGTCGAACAGATCTACATCGTGCAAAAATCCGCCACACGCATTTGCATGCTGCACCGATGGTCCGGCTTCCGTATCAGCCAGCGGACCATGAAATGCATCGACTCGCCACCGGTTTGCTGGAACCGTTTCGATCAGATCACGTCCCTCAACCAATGCTGACCACAGAGCCTCGGGATCATTTAATGCCCCTGGCAGCCGCGCAGCCATTCCGATGATCGCAATTCCATTCCCGTTCGACGCTCCCCTTGTAGCCATCGGTCAATTTCTTAAGCCTCCTGCGGATCTGCGTAGTAAAGCACTTGGTTCACCGATCTCCGGACGATTGTCCCCAAGCGGTCAAACTCCGCGACCAGATCTTCAAGACTTTGGATCGGATCTATTGTTGGTGCAACCAGTGCCTTATAGGGATTGCTTTCGACTTGCTCTCCGTTGCTCTTAGCGGTCAGCTGAACTTCTCCTTGGCCGGTTCCGCTTGAGCCATCTGTTGCATTCTGCAGGCTAAGAGAATCGACTAGTCCCATGGTTCCGGTAACCGTAGCATAGATTCCCATGCCGAAATTGGAGGCTCCGAAGACCGTTTCAGCCACACCATAGGCAGATTTCAAGACGTCTTCACTAATTCCAACGAACGCTTTTAGCGCTCCGGAGAGCCCCCATCCGATCTTTTGAGTGGTTGTCGCTATCGCTCCCTCGCCAGGCATCCAGGCGGAGCCTATAGCGTCAGCTACTTGGCCGCCGATTTTTCCGAGAGTATACGAACCACGTGAAGCAACCGCGTTGACGCCTGCGCCGATTGATGCGCCGATACCGACAACTAGTGAGGCGAGGCCAAATGCCAGCGAAGCGATATCGAGGGCTCCGGCAATACCGCTTCGATCCCAACCATTTTGTTCATCTGCAAACGATATGCCTGCGCTAGCTAAGCCTAAAGTTCCACTCACGACTCCCAGTCCAGCGCCAATCGCTCCAGCCAAGGCAATCAACGAGAGTGATGCACCTCCTGTCGGAATAGCAGCTACAACAGCGAAAATGAAGACGGCGATGGCCAGTAGAAGCCCAAAAATCGATAACCCCAAACCTGCGCCCCTTGAGAGCAGTCCCGAGGGATCGATCAGATTAATCGGATCGCCATTGCAATAGGCATACACATTCAAACCGCCTTTGCCAAACGGCGCCAAGGGGTCGGGGGAGAAAAAGATCATTAGCTCCGGCGAGTAAGGCCGCTGGCCGTTGCCAAGGAAATAGAGATTCGCCAGCGTGTCCAGACGTTGGCCGTTAAAACCAATCGAGGACGAAGCAGCCAAATGATTCGGATCGGAATCGGGGTGAGGTCCACTCTCTCCATATGGGGTGTACATTACCCCGATCGTGTTGCCGCTCTGCTCTGTCTTGCTAATCACGCTATTCGAGGCATCCAGTCCGTAGACCTCACTGCGAGTGGTCTCGCCTGTGCGCAAGGTGCGGCCGACTACCCCTTCGCCATTTCGGTGGAAAGACACTGAGGTATTACCCTGCTTTTGCCCAACCAGCAAATCGTAAGCATAGAAAAACAGCAAGGCAGACGCGTCCGCCGGTGTTTGCGTTAGTAGACGGCCATTGGCGTCGTAACGATAGGAACCACCGGAAGAGGCGCCGCTCAGATGGCCGAACTGGTCGTAAACATAAGTCCGCCCTTGATGATCTCTTTCCAGGTTTCCATCGGCATCGTAAGCCAGGTCATAGACACCTGGGGGCTGAGTCTCCTGAACTTTGATTAACTGCGTAGGTATGACATTCGAGAAACTACGGATGCTGTTATTGGACGTTCCGTCTACATAATCCGACTGGACCTTCGTAATATTATTCAACGCATCGTAGGTGAAAGTCTGGCTTTTTATACTTCGTCCCCTGTTGTCGGAGGGATAACGGCTGCCCGTACAAGTAAACACAGTTAGCCGGGAATATGCGTCGTAAGTGAAAGTCTCCCGGCTTACCAGGTTTCCTGTTCCACTATTTGCGGTACGCTCGGCAAGTTGTCCGCTGTCGCTATAGCTTTGCAGCATCGTCTGTAAAACATTCCCTTGCAGGCGCAATGTGCGCGTCGCCTCGCGGCCAAAGCGGTCAAACGTAAGCGCTGTATCCAGGGTGATTCCCGCCAACACGACCTTCATCGAGGCAACACGGCCATAGGCATCGTAGGTGATATCTTCTGTGAATCCGCCTCCGGAGCTTTGTCGCAGGCGTCCGGCATCGTCATAGCTCTGTACCAGAGTACTGTCCCCGGGCGTGGTGATACGTAACGGCCTTCCCGCCGGAGAGGTTGAGTAAACCGTCTTACTCGAATTGCTGCTAGCAGTAACAGTCTCCGACTCTTTGTATCCATACTGATCGTAAGTGTTTTGACAGTTCGCCACGCTATTGCTGGAAGTAGCAATCTGTGCCGTGACGGGATCATAGGAGTACCGGCAGACGCCGTCGCTTGGGCTCGTTACTTCGGCTAAAGTGCCAAGAGCCTCGTTGTAGCGATAACTGAGTCGGATACCTCGGGGCGAAGTAGAACTCGATGGACGGGCCGCCTCGCTATCGTATTCATAAGTTATCGGTGCGGCCTGGCCATTGGCGGTTGAAAGCATGCGACCAATGCCATCGTAACTGCGCTTTCCCAGAACTGTGCCGTTTACCGCAATCTCCGTGGTCAGCTCGGCGCTGGAGAAACTTGCATAACTTAGTCTTACCGTGCGCCCGCCGGTTCCATCCGCCGGTTGCATCTGAATTTCCGCGATCCGGTCGAATGTATCATAGGTGTAGTTGGTCCGGTGTCCATAGACATTCCTAGCCGTAGTGCAGCGGCCGAACCCATCATATTCGCGCTCCAGTGTTTTCAATTGTGGGCCGGTCGTAGGTACTTGGATGACCTCCTTCACCTTATTAAAATCGTTATAGCGATTGATCGTGGTGTTAAGCCCCTGAATGCCGGTGGTCAAATTATTGGCCACCAGGTCCTGTTCGGACAAAACTACACTTCCGTCTGGTCGAATGGTTCGCGCCAGCTTAGCCCATCCGTTGTATTCATAACGGGTACGCAGCACAAGCTCTTTGCTGTCAAGCTGGTCGTAGAGGATATCCTCGGCCTTGTTGCCCAGCCTGTCGTAGTTCACGTCCTTAATGCGCCGCTCCGGCAATCCTGAGCGCAATTGAACAGCCGATACCATTCGCCCTTTGCCGTCGTATCTTGTTAGGTAGCGATCTCCTCTGGCATCGGTTTCCTCCAGCCGGGCAAGTGCGGAGGGGGTAGAGGTGGCGAAATGATAGGCGTAAGTATTTGTAGCTGCATTCGGCGTTCCCTGCGCCAGGGTCTGAGAAATTACGCGCCCCAATATGTCGTAGCGGAAAATTAGGTTGGACTCTCCGGCTTCCTGGCCTTGCAAGAGCCATTGAGTGATTGTACAAAATTTGCGACTGGCCGAAGTGTGCTTTCCGTCATACCCAGTCATAACACGGTGCTGTTCAAGATCCGTGCCTGTCAGGCTATAAGTAAACTGAGTTGACGTGCGGTTTCCGCCTAGCTCTACCTCCGTCGAGGCGATTCGTCCATGGATCACTGGCTGGGCAAGATTCTGCACATATTGATTTGTGGATGTTAGGCCGGAACTGTAGGACCGAGCCTTTTCCGCTACGAAGTAACTGCCGCCCTGTATCCTGTCCACTTTGGTATACGTTAAGCGAGTGGTTCGGGGTTGACCTCCTCCGCTCGATGGAACAACCCGCTCCTGACGGCAATATCGGACAAAATAGCCATTAGGCTCGGGCGGACAGTTAACGCCGTCACCCCCGATTGGATAGTATTCGAATTCGGAGCGGATGCCGGACGCCTCTATCTTCGTTACAACATTACCGTATTCGTCGGAATCTACAGTCAGAATTTCCGAACGGGAAGCGCCGGTTGCAGTATCACTGTAAGTCGTCTTCACTTGCCGCGGGACCTGAAGATTGGCCGGCTGCTCTGGAAATGAAAGCTGGGGATTCTCGTTGTAGCCATAGTCCTGGATGGTTACGGAGTTACCGCGCCGCGTGTGTTTCTGGAGCATCAGGTGGAACTTATTAAAGGTCGTTTTTACGGATTCAATTGCTGTATTATCTGCGCCTAGAGTCGTCTCCTCTCCCCAGTATTCATAGGGTCCGGTGACCCAATACAGATTATCCCTGCCTTCCTGGAAACCTCCGCCGTTATATGGATAGCCTGTGAAATTTCGGTCTGTGCTGTATTTGTAGGTCTTCACTACAGTGGGTTGTCTCCCGCCGGGAATGCTCTCGCAGGAAATGACAGCAGGCAAATAAGTGCTGTTATTGTAGTAGCGCAGCTCCTGATCCCGATAGCTGATTCTATCAACGCCCCCCATCGGGTTTGTGATTTGGCTTATGATATGAAAGCCCTGCTGTGTCGTCCGATAGGAGTAAAGATACTTGGGTTGCACCGCTGGATCGGCCGTGTTGCTGGTGTTGTCATAGGGGATGGTAATCGAGGTGATCAGCTGGTTGGAGGCGGTAAAGAAGACTTCAGCGATTCTACCTCCCTGTACGAGCACCCGCACCTTTTGAAGTGCGTTGAAGTTATATGCGAGGCTCAACACCTCTTTGCCCATGGTAGTATTGACAATGCGTTCCAATGTTTGTGTCGGAGTGTAGCTGTAAGTGAAGGTTTCTCCATTCTCGAAAATCAACTCCACCGTCCGGTACGGACCTGTTGAGCTTATACGACGAAGTACTTCGATTGTGCCGTCGATATAGTAGATTTTGATCGTCGCATTGTCCGTTAGCACCACCACAACGTTCTTTAACTTCATATCCTGAAAGGGCACTTTATGTCCCACAGGAGGGAGAGCCGTTGCCGTATACGTCTCTCCGCTAGCCAATGACAGAACCTTCCTGGTGGTGTCGTACTGGCTCTCGGAGATGCGCCATCCGATACCATAACCTGCGTTGGTGGTGTTTAGCGCTGAGAAGACTAACTTGATTTCCCGGGAGCCATCGGATGCTCCCTGCGGACGGATGGTTGCCAGATTCACCACTGCACTGAATTGGCCGGTGCGTAAATCCGTTCGTCCGTCCTGATAGGAAGTAAAGTTAAATGCATTGGAATAAACCCCGGGCGTGGCGGCTCTCGAGCCCCTAGACCCTGCCTCGGTGCCGTGCTCGCCTTCTGCGGTAGCGTTGCGCTTTCGTTCCTCTTCTTCACTCCGATGCGGTTTGCCAGATTCTGTTTTGCGGTGAACGGGCTTCGCAGGCTTGTCGGTGTCACGGTGCTTATTGGGGGCCATTCTTATTCTCCCTGGCCCGTAGCATTGATTACCTCGAAACGGGGCCTGTTCATCGGTCGAAATATTTCCGTCATTGTCGGAGTCTGCCGGCAAGAGAAACGATGCTCCGGGAGCCATCGTTGTCTCTTCGATGATCTTGTCATAACTGTGTACATTCGCGGATCTTCCCCTACATACTGGACATCGTTGATGCGCGAGCTTCAGCCGCTTTGCAGGAAACGAAACGCAGTGGAGTTATACAGCGGCGCGTACTAGCTTTGCTGTATTGCGGAAGAATCGTACGGATGCCGCGGCACTACTTACGGGTCCATTTTGCTTCCTCTATGCATCGACCAGTGTCAGAGTGTTACCCTCATCGTCCGTATTCGACTTGAGAGCAAAGGAACTTCGGCAGCCGTAATTGTCAGTAATAGTCCAAAGTAACGATTTATCGTAATTGCCTCCATTGGACGACCCTTCGTTTGCGTATCTAAGAGCCCGCATCCGGTAGATGTTGTCGCCGAAAATAAGGGGAACGGAATCGTTCTTGAACTTATCCTGCACCTGTCCGTCGATATCGAATAAAGTAACCACGGAAACAGCGGTCCGGATAGCCACTCCCATACGCGCGCCCTTGTTCCGCCTAAAGCAATAAGCCCATTGTAGTTTCGCAGACGTCCAACCAGCATTGCTAAAGTTCTCGTCAAAGACCTTCAGTCCGCTAGGCAGTGCCCAATAATAAACATCCACGTCGATGCGGTTGTTTTTATCTTGACTATTGGTGTAAGCATCGTCACGATAGAAAGCTAATTCTCTAACTCGCAGAGTATATGGAACCTGCGGCGAGATCTCGACAAAGGACTCAAAAACACTCCCATCTTGATTGTAATGAGTGGAATATTTTTTCCCGTCGATAGTCACACAAGCCATAAATCGTTGGCTCTGGACTCGGTCGGTCTTCATGTACCGATAGAATGATTGCGGAACATCATTTCGTGTTGAAGGCTCTGTTTCCTGGATTAAAGCGAAGGGCTCCTGATCGGCGGAGTAAGTGCGCTGCCATAACCCCGTATTATAGCGGTTCTTCTCCACCTCGCAGGTCCAGCCTGCCGCCTGTGCTGGAAACAGTTGGTCAGAGTAAGGCAAAACATTAATGCTAGCCCTTTCAGCATCTGTCAGGTCTGTCTTTACCCAGGCGTTGTTCTTCCATTCCACCTTAAGAATCTCAATCAGCAAGATACACTGTTGGTTGTAATTCGCGTAAAGAGTGTTGATAACATTCGAGCTGCTACCCACGGCACTGATTTTAAAGGTATCCAGTTTGGTCTCCATTTTTTTCGCCTTCCGCTTAAAGACTTTTAGATGTCAACGAAAACCCACCGCGGGGTTCAGCCAGATCAAGATAATTTTCAAATACGTATTTCTCTTGCAAAGCAGGAGGAATGTCTGTACATACTTTGGTCAGTATTCCCTTTGTTATATCGTCATATTCGTAAAAATACTGATTTGCACCCGGATAGGAACGATAATAGACGATGAGAGCGTTGCGTATAGCATCTGCCAGCGGAGCCTCACTGCTGGTAAGTTCCGCTTTCGGTACACTGCATAACTCTGAAAGGGCGTAATTTCCCTCTAAGAGCCACACGTTTAGATAACGAAACTGCAATTTAGGTACGAAGTATCCCCCGGTCTTTGTTTTGAAGAGAATATCGCTGTAAAATTGAACCTGTGTTAGAAAATATGGGACTTGGAATTCCAAGAGAAAGTTGCTTCCTTTCACCGTGAACGGAACGCATTCCAAGTTTCTTTCCAGACAATAAACACCACCCGTGGTTTGATCGGCTTGAGCGAGCCGACCTGATGCATGTTTCAGATAATCTGTGATAGTATTTGCAGTTTCAGTTCGTAGCGTCCGCATGGTTACTCCTTAACTACCTACGATCCACTGTGCGTTGAGATAAATGAATTCACACCCAGAATTAGGTGGATAGGCTGTAGCTCCCTAAGTGAGATATCTGCCCGGTTGACGGCAATAAATTATCAGAATTTCTTCTGCCATATTCTCCCCTCGGAGAGTGTAGGTCATCATTGCGACTGTGTACTACTATGTCAACGCCGCGCATACTAATATACTGTAAATGGCGCTTGTCTCTAGTAACATAAAAATAGTCGTTTTGACAGGATCAACTTACAAGTTGGTACTCGTCTTAATCGAATTACATCATCGTGCTCATCCCAAATTTCAAACAGTCATGGGACATCATTGTGTGTGTAGCTTAACTTGTCAACCAGCTTTCTTCGAGATCCAAAAGCCGCCCATAACAGAATGACTGGTTCGCGATGCTCGCTTTTCCCAAAGAATTCACCGTTGCGGACCGCGCTCGTGCGTGCGCGGTCAGTTCAAATTCACCGCCGTCAACGACTCACGATCTAAAAGATCGGGGCTTGCGAGAAGCGAGCCTGGGTTGACCAGGCTGAGCGCTGAGGAATTAGCGCTACGTTGTAAACAGGTAAAGACCGACGTTCGGATGCTCCACTCGGTCCGAACCACTCGAAGTCCTGATAGCAGACACGCCAGGAGTAGGCACGTAATGGATCAGGATATAATGCCGGTTTACAACATTGACGAGGGGAGACGGATCGCAAGATCCGCGTAACTAGGCCCGTAAGGGCAAATCTAGAAAGGAGTGCGGAAATGGTAGTCCTTGTCCTTGATCACAGCAAAAAACCTCTCATGCCGTGCTCCGAGAAACGAGCACGGCTTCTTCTATAACGTGGTCGGGCTCGCGTTCATTGTCTATTCCCGCTCACCATACGTCTCATCGACCGCAAGCAGGAAGATTCCATCCTGCAGCCACTCACCCTCAAGATCGACCCCGGTTCCAAGACAACGGGTATTGCCATCGTTCGCCAGTCGACCGCTACCATGGCCAAGGTAGTCCATCTGGCAGAGTTGCAGCACCGCGGCGATTTCCTTGTGTTTCAGAGTGTGCAGTCGGCGATTGTCAGGCTTGTGTGAGTAGAATCACCTACGGGGGATCATTGCCGATCAACCGATCCAGAAAGAATATTCCGAGAGGCATTTGGCCGAGGCACTAAACTGTCTTGTGGGTCTGCAACTGCGGTCACGGGTGGAATACGTTCTGGACGAAGGGGAACTGCCCCGAGTGCCATTTCTAGTGGGAAGTTACTGCGTGCCCGCAATGATGCGAAACGTCTGAGCAACAACGGAAGAACACAAAAGTATGCCGAAAGTCAACGAAACAGGTGAGGCGCCGAAGCGCCGCGCCGCCACGGCCGAGTCGATGGCGGCAAAACAGCGCGACATATCCGTCAGCGAATTTTTCGCGAAGAACAGGCACTTGCTTGGCTTCGATAATCCGAGAAAAGCTCTCCTGACCGCGGTGAAAGAGGCTGTCGACAATTCACTCGACGCTTGCGAAGAAGCGGGCATTGTTCCCGAGCTCTGGGTTCATATCGAAGCTACCGGCCCCAATCGGTACAAAGTTGGTGTTCAGGACAACGGGCCGGGCATTGTCAAAAAGCAGATTCCGCTCATCTTCGGAAGACTGCTCTATGGTTCGAAATTCCATAGACTGCGCATGAGTCGAGGGCAACAGGGAATCGGCATCAGCGCCGCGGGTATGTATGGGATGCTGACTACCGGCAAACCGGTAAAGATCGTTTCCATGACTTCGCCCAAGAAGCCGGCGCATTACTTCGAAATCCAGATCGATACGCGGCGGAACATGCCGGAAATTATCAATGGCAAAGGTAACGGCGAAGACATTCCAGCCGGTGAAGAAGGCCAAAGGTACATCACCAAACATAGTATTGAATGGGTATCTCACTACCCCATTCCGGATCAACAGCCTCATCGCAGCCGGGAAGTGCGCAGCGGCACGCGTGTCACGATCGAACTCGAAGGACGATACCAACGTGGGCGCGGAAGTGTGGACGAATATCTGGAACAGACAGCCATCGCCAATCCTCATATCACGATTCATTATGTCGATCCCGACAGCCGCGAGACCACGTTTTCGCGCTCCACAACTCAGCTTCCGCTTGAACCGGTAGAGATCAAGCCACACCCATATGGCATCGAACTCGGGCAGCTGGTCACGATGTTGAAGGACACCGCGGCACCGTCGATGGCACAGTTCCTGACGACCTCGTTTTCCCGCGTCAGTTCCGGAGTCGCACACCAAATCTGCGAAATTGCAAAGATCAGCACGCGCGCCAATCCCAAAAAGATCGGACGCCAGGAAGTCGACTCACTTTACAACGCGATTCAGGAAACGAAAATTAGTGCTCCCGCGACCGACTGCATCTCACCGATCGGTGAATCGCTAATTCTCAAGGGACTTCATCATCAGCTTCCCGGCGAGTTTTTCTGCGCTGCGACTCGTCCGCCCGCGGTGTATCGCGGGAACCCGTTTCTTATCGAGATCGGACTGGCCTATGGTGGCGCCAGTTCAACCCAGAAGGTTACGCTGGACGCATTGACCGAGCTGCTCAGTGAGAGTGATGCCCGGTCGCTGAAGCAATTTCTGCTGACGACGTTCGACGGTGTTGGCGCGACCGCTGCCGAAAAGATCCTGTCACAGGCGGGGATGGGAACGCGCCAATCGCCTGCGAAGCTCAAGAAAGAGGAAATTGAAAGACTTTTCGCCTCAATGAAAAACGTTAACCTGAGCGAAAATCAATCAATGCAGGTGCTGCGCTACGCGAACCGCGTTCCACTTCAGTTTCAGCCAGCGGCTTGCGCTATCACCCAGTCGGTTACCAAGACCAACTGGCGGGCCTACGGTTTATCTCAATCCCGCGGCCAATTGCCGGTCGGTCCAGTTACTGTTATGGTGCATGTCGCAAGCGTATGGGTGCCGTTTACCAGTGAATCGAAAGAAGCCGTCGCCTCCTATCCCGAAATCATGAAGGAGTTGCGGCTTGGTCTTCAGACCGTGGGAAGGAAACTGGCTATCTACCTCAATCGTCGTAAACAGGTACGGCAGGAAAGTGAACGTCGTGAGATTTTCCTGCGCTATCTTGGTGAGGTGGCACAGGCCGTTGCCACAATCAAGGACTACGGCGATCGCCCGAAAAAGGATCTATATGGCCGGCTGGTCGATGTTGCGAAGCGCAAGACATCTGTTGCAGATACACAACTGAACAACGAAAAGAAACAGCGTGAAAACGCTGCAGAGGAGTTTGGCGAGAATGTGCTGATCGTCAACTCGGAAGAAACTCCTGGCGAAACGGCATTGTCTGAACCAACTGCGAGCAATAATGGCTAACAAAACGAAATCTACTTCCGACAAACCCAATCGTTCGGCGAAAGACAGGAAAACTCTCGCTTCGATTCGCAATCTTGCAGATACCGTCATCCAGTCCGCTGAACGTGGACGGGCGCCGTACGTGGATATCCCGTCACGATCATTGTCGAATGTTCGGTTCAATAAATCGAAGCGCATCGTTGAGATGGGCAGCGGGACAAACCGGCGGGAATTATTCAATCTGGCTCAAGCCCGCAGCTACATGCAAACATTGCTGGTCGCTTCCGGATGCAAGCAACTGATCGATCAGGGAAAGACAACCAGCATCCGAGGTTTGTTCTACCTGCTAAAGCACACGATTGAAGGTGCGAGCGAAGAGACGTTCGATACCCAGGGTGAATGCGATCCCGTCATAGAGGACATCGAGGTTTCCCTGGATGCGATGCGCGAAGAGCTTCACCTGTACGCGAAAAACGCGGGGGCGATGGTTGGGCCGATCACTGTGGTAGATAGTGGCGACACGATCGACTGTTCCCGCATGGGCTCTGGCGGGTACAGCATTCCCTCGATCGTCGAACAGGACATCGTGCAGTTCAAAAAGAACACTGCAAAATTCATCCTGCATGTCGAGAAAGACACTGTTTGGCGGCGATTCAACGAGGATAAATTCTGGCGCAAGCACAACTGCATCCTGACACATGGTGGGGGTCAACCGCCCCGCGGTGTTCGCCGCATGCTGCACCGCCTTCATCACGAGTTGAACCTGCCAGTGTATTGCCTGCTGGATAACGACCCTTGGGGGTATTACATTTACAGCGTGATTAAACAGGGGTCCATCAATCTTGCCTACGAATCACGTCGTATGGCTATTCCCGATGCGCGTTTCCTTGGATTGCGCAGTCTGGATTATGGCCGCTGCCAGCTTAGCCCCAGCGTGCAAATCAAGTTGAACGAGCAAGACATTAAACGCGCACGGCAAATCGCCCAGTATCCCTGGTTCGTGAACAAAAAGCCCTGGCAAAAGGAAATCGAGCTGATGTTGAAGAACGGCTTCAAGCTCGAAGTGGAAGCTCTGATCAGCAAAGACATCAGCTATGTTACGGAAGAATACGTGCCGGCTCGGTTAAAGGAGGGAGAGTTCCTTGACTAGCTGGTGGATTAGGAGCTTCAGAATTACGGCGTCTTCGCATAAATCAAACGGCGCGAATGTACCCGTGCGCATATGCCTCCATACGGTGGGCCGACAGAACGTTGTCCAGATACTGGAGCGATCGATCGGATTGCCCAATTGATGGGCCGATTGGCCACGCTGCAAACATGGGCTTTGCAGCGATTGTATTACGCTCCAAAGATGGCAATGGTCTCAACTTGTCTCTAGACCGGCATTACTCAGAACTACGGATACCTCTACGAATTCATCGTGATCTGTACATGGATAAAGTTGTGGGCATGTTTTCTGGAGTAAGGCTCCGCGTAAGTAAGTTGAACTCGTTTGTCTTTAGCTTCAGAACGATCGCACGGCCCACTCGAGCATTTTGCTTTGAGGCAGTCCAGACTTTCTCAGCCAGTTTTCGGATTCGCTCCTCGGTCTCTTCAAGAGGAATGTCGCAAACTAGTTTTCGTTCTCAGGCATGAATATTGAATCCGCAAGAGTGAGTACTCCGACCATGAAGAATCGATATTCGTTAGGCTCATAAACTTTAGTAGCCTGATCACTGCCTGAGCATTGCGAAGAGCGGTTGATGATTCAAATCAGGCTCGTCACGGCACTTGGCGGCTTGATCGTGAACAAAGATCGCGAAAATGATAAAGAAAATAAGGCTGCTTATAATGAATTGCTTCGTGTCCCGGCTTATTCTCCATCTGACTTGCAGGGAACATTTACTTGTACAAATCAAAAAACTGCTTCGCAACCTGAGCGCAAAATGGGGACTCAAGTGCTCCGTGATACGAGTTGTTATATGTGACGGGGTCCAAGTGGCTAAATGCCTGCTGAATTTCGGGATCGACATCGACCAGAGTAACGTTGCTATCTCCGCGGCTCCTGAAGTAGTCGTACGCAGGCTTGGCATTGATTGAGAATTTGACCGTTGGGTCACCGGAACCACCGCACAACCTGGTCGGGACCTTGGGATCCCAACCGGGAAGCAGGTCCTGTTTCTTTGCAGCGACGATGGTGGTATTGTTCGGGTTAGTGGCGAGGTCACTTAAGAAAGATGCCTTGAACAGGGCCTGTTCGGCCTGGATGGGAGTACCTGAGGATAACATGCTGGTCAAGGTAGCAGCATCAACCGTGGCAGGAAACAGGTCAGCAATGTAGCCGTCATAGGGAGAATTGAATATGTCAGACGTGTTCTTATACACGTTTCCATACATTTTTTGCCACGCAGTGATCTGGAACGGAACGAATTGCTGGATGCCAAAGATCGGGTTCGCGACTCCGCTGATCAGCGCCGTCGAAACATAATACGGCCCTGCAAGGGGAGCGGACGCAACCAGATTAAATTCTTTCGAGTGTTCTGCTTCGATTGCGCGTTGAGTGGCCATTGCGGCATGCCCGCCCTGAGAATATCCCGACACCATCACTTTGCCGTTCAGCGTCAAAGCCAGGGACGAGGCAGCCAAGCGCGTTGCACGTATCGAGTCGATTACCGCACTGGCTTCCGTATCCGCGTGCATGTACGGGTGATAGGGATAATCGGACAAAGCATAGCCGAGATAATCGGTTGCAACCACTGCATAGCCCTGGGCCGCGAAGAAGTTCATCAGTATTTCCGCCGTAGGGTCGGTTGGATCGGCGTTCGTGTGAGACTTGTAAAGATTTGTACCTCTGGCAAAAGCGACCAGGGGAAATGGCCCGGGACAGTTGGTTCCGCTGGGAATCAGGACGGCCGCAGATGCATTGCTCAGTTCCCCCGGTTGCACTCCAATGGTCTGGTATTTGATCTGCGCAATAGTGACGGCACACTTCGCTAAGCCGGTCAATGGCTGCAAACCACTTCCGGCGGTGATAGCGTCAAGTTGCGCGGTGGTGAGTGTGGCGATTGAATTTGGTGCCGCTAGCAGCTGACCCCGGACGTTGCCGGTGTTGCCGCCACATGCGGTGAAGAGCAAACTGAGGACGACCGTCAACGCGTAGTTGCCATACTTCATGATGAGTCTCGATTCTTGTTCAGATCTTTATCCCCAGCCGTCCAAGCAAAGAATGAAAGTTACGCAGCTGTTGTTATCACTGAGCTAATCAATCCAAGTGAAGGCTTAAGTCGGTCGCCATATTCTGGACTTTCTCCTCTTACTTATTTCCAAATGGAGGAGGCGTAGCCGGCAGGTCGGCGGAGTTGATGCCTTCGCAAAGGTCATTGTCTATGTTCAGGTTGCCTTGACCATCGATCCTTACTCTCCAAATGCTGTCGTAATCGGTTCCCGGCCAATCGGGCACTGTCTGAGTACTTTGATAGCTGGCTAGCAGCGCATTTACGGTAATTGGGATGTGAGCGCTCTCCCACCCGAGCAGGATTGTTCGGTTGGAGAAGGTCCCGCTGGTAAAGAAATAGTCGCTGGCATTGGTGGCTAACTGCGGCGGATTCTGGGCCAGGAAGGGCACTTTGGCCGCTACCTTATATGGCAAATTGTTGGCGATGGCGTACGGGAGCACAGTCATTGCCGGCCTGACATAGGAAGAAGTGGCATTGCCACCAGAGGGCGGGAGGCCAACTGACGGATCTACGGCATAAACGGCGTCGGGATGGATCTTGTCTTTCAAAGCCGAGGGAAGAGACAGGGCGCGCCACTGGCCCGCTCCCACAAAATTCCCGTCATCCCATGCGGGTATCGGATGCGCGTCGGCGTGACGCACAATATAAACTGTCTCGTTGGTATTGATTCCCGCCGGAATCACGGCGCCACCGCTGCCGCCGGTTACTGAGATGTGAATAGTTTTTGGCGGCTTGCAGGGATTGTCTGTCTTTATCGGCAACTCCGGATACTTCGATGGCGGATTCAGATTGCCGTTGTAGGTAACCAGAGTGGCTTTGCCTGCCGGTGTGATCGAAATTGCATAAACATAGTTAGGACCAGCGTAATCCGATGGGATATGTAGGTGATAACCTTCGAGGCTGCTGATATTGGCCATCAAAGCGTGGACGGTTTCCCATGGCGCCGAGAAGACATAGTATCCCGGAACCTTGGCCTTGATGATTCCGTCCACCAAAGATTCGTTTCCATCGTTGACATCATTGAAATCAAGTCCTTGGCAAGCCGGGCAAGGGAGAACGGGCGCCGCAACTCCGGTAGCTGGCACCGATGCGGGCGAATAGGACGCATAGATCGGGAAGCTGTTTCCCACAACAGTAGAGGTGCTTCCCGTTGGCAGGCTGATCTGATTCAGCATGGCGAACTGCTGAACCGTCTGCAAGGCTGCCATGTCAGGATATTCATTCGCAGTCTGTAAATGGGTCATTGGCTGAAGAGCGTAGATGCCGGTGACATTGTTGCCGCCCAGCACGCTCTCCTTGAGGAACGGCCCCATGAGCAGCGAGCGCTGTAGTCCCTTGCTCGTGAGGTTGGCTGTGGTCGGATCCACATCCCCGGGAGCGTGATGCGCCATGTCCTCGCTTGATACGAAAATCAGGTTGACGTTGCCTGTGCTCAGCGGCTGCGATGTGGAGCCAAGACATCCTGTAAGCAGCGTGGACGCAAGGGCAAAAGGTAACAAGAGAAGGCACAGAACAGCCGTTTTCATTTTTCCTCCACGGGAGAGGCCCGAAATAGAAGCTATCGGCGTTTTTCATAAGAAACGATGGAAAGGATAGCGACCTGAAATAACGCCATCCACCTGGTTTGAATTACTGTGCATGGTAAGCGTCTATCCGATCCATCACATTCTGCTCAAGATTGCGATAAAAGAAGTTGTAGTCGTAGTTGTGGAACATTGGCAGCACATTGTACGGAGGCGCTAAATTCGCTCGATTAGCAGGGACCGGCAAGGCCGAGGGGTCGATAACCAGGCCGCCATTGTTGCTTTGGGCTCCTGTGTAGTTAGCAATTGCGTAAGTGTAGGCGCCGTTATCCGGATTCGGCGCGAAGGGGACGGGAGGATTCGATCCCAATTGTCCTCGATAAAACAGCGCTCCCAAATTTGCAGTAGCCGAGGCAGGCGGCGATTCGATCAGGCCGGGACCGCTTGTGACCCAAGTTAGCGGATTGACGCTGTAGGCATTCGCCTCCACCACTCCGTACTTGACCGACCCTGGAGCCTGGCTCCAGTCTCCCGCATATGCCTGTGTGTTGTAGGTAACGATACAGCCTGTGGTTCTAGTGACAGGGGCGCCGCATATGCCGACCTGATACAACGAAGCCGGGTAGTTGTTGAGATCGTCGGCCGTGACCGACCAGCCGATTACATAGGCTGCTACCAATAACTTTCTCAATGCAGGATCGGAAAACTTGTTCTCTAGCAGCATGAGCAACAGATTTGAACCTTGGCTGTGGCCGGCCAATATGAATGGACGCGGGTTGCCGCTCGAATCCTTGTTGAAGTGGGCCATGTAGTAGTCGAAGGCATTGGCAACATCCGTATACGCCACATACAACGCTTCGTTGGCTGCAGATGCGTTCTGAGGAGTTGTGGAGAAGAGTACGGCGTTCAGAACATCGATACCCGATGCTTGCTGAAAATAGGGCACATAAAGGTTCGTGCCTGCCTTGGCGAAGACACCTGTCTTAGAGGTAACTTGCGCCGTAATTGCCGTGTCATTGCGCGCTTGCGTCAGTGACTGATTCCATGCAGGCGTCCATGTGGGCCCCAAAGTGCCCGACGGCGCACTATAAGTCGTCGGATAGACGAAGAAAACATCGATTCCATGTGAGGGATTGGGGAGCGTTTCCCAACTCTGCGCTTGAGAATAATCGGTGGAAGCGACAGGTACCGGCAGTGCTGCGCCGCCTCCACATCCGAGCAGGAGCGGCAGGAGGACAATAGATAATGCCCACGAGATCAAATACATAAAACACAGTCGTGAGCGGTCGATATGGGGATCTATTACCTTTCTGTAACTAGGTCTATGGTTGTTCATTTACTGCGATCCATGACGCTGGATTTCTTGCTGCTTTCGATATCGGCACAATGAGACGATTGCGCTAGAGGTTACGCGGAAAGCGGTCAGAACCGATTGAATTCAAAAGACAATTTCTCGAACAATTTTGGGAAACTCCTTGGGAACGCAAATTTGGATGCACGAGCACCAATGGGACAATCACGACTATTGCTCGATCTGCGGTACGGACGGGCGAGCGTCATGGTACGACGCATTACGGTCCGTTCTCTACCTAATTCGCTACCTCCGACCGAAAGGCCACTGCATCCATATCGAACACGGCTGCAGTGATTCCCCTCTGATCAACAAAGCACATAGCGATGCAAGCGGTACTCGCATGAAATACAAACGTGTTCCCGTTACGGCAATTGTGAGGCGGTTTGCACACCGATTTTTCTTGCACATTAACACTCGCGGAGTTCGCAATGACTGAGTCTTTCAAGCCGATCACGGACGACTGGTTGAATGAAATCGGTTTCCGAAGATCTCAGGTAGACCTTCAATCCAGTAAACAGTGGCTCCTGTGGCTGGGAGGCGCTGTGGGGCATTTGTCTGGAGCGAGAGCTCGTGGCTCGAAGCTTGTAAGTAACTTATACAGATACTATATGTCTCTGAAATCTGGAAGGTCAGTTGTTTTTTGTGTTTGTGGACTATGCATCAATATTCTCCCTCCGCGCCAGATCAGACTTTCGCGATATTGATTGAAATGAATATTGGCCGGTTATCGTACTGAAATCAACAACTCAGGAGCCCGAGACTTCTGCAGATTGCTGGACACTGGCCGGCTTTTTCGGGATCTATCCACCCTCGCTGAGCGTATTGGCGATTGGACGATCAATGAGAAAGAAGCAGAATCAACGCTGTTTTCTCAATGCACTTGACTCTTGAGAGTGAGCGTCACATTCGGGTCGTCTACACTTAAGGTGCACTCATTTCTGCTGAATTGAGTTCTGCTTGCCGGTTGCGGCTTTCATCAGCGCCGGAAGAATGACCTTCGCCATGATCGTGTTCGGAGGAGTGGATTCAGCGTTGTAACCGCCCCCGGTGAACACTGCGACCAAATCGTACTGGGGCACGAGATAGATCTTCTGGCCACCATTACCCTGCGCGGCAAATACATACGAATGTATTTCACCGGCCGAAGAATTAACGTTGAGCCATGGATGCCACCAGAAATATCCGTAGCTCACATTGTCTACTAGGCTGTGCTCGGCCAACGATGTGCGCACCCAGGTTTCCGAGATCACCTGCCGTCCTTGCCATCGCCCGCCGTTCAAATAGAGAATTCCGAACTTGAGCATATCGCGGGGCCGCAGGTGGATCTGAGAGAACTCTTTGTTTGCATTCGTCAGATCATAGTTCCACTTCCAATCGGAGCGCGAAACGCCCAACGGGCCGAAGAGATTGATCTGTGCAAACTCGGGAAGCTTCATGTGGACGGCATTTTCAATCAGCCGCCCCACAACCGCTACGCCGCCCGAGCAATAGTAGGCTTTTGTTCCAGGTGAGTTGATCAACGGGAGATCGAGAGTAGCCTTTACCCAATCGGGCTTATCATCAAGAACCGTCTCCCGGCCTCGAGAGGTCGAGCTATGGTCGTTGCAGTCCAGTCCTGAACTCATGGAGAGCAAATCGTCGAGCGTGATTGCGGCTTTGCGCGGATCAGGATTCTCATAGACGGAGTAGCTCATTTGCGGTAGGACTGGTTCCTGGACTCCGGCAATCGCACCACGATCGATTGCGATTCCAGTGAGTGCTGAGACGATCGACTTGGTCGCCGACCGAAGCTGGTGGGTCCGCTGTGCGTTGTAACCATAGAAGTACTCTTCGAGCACCAGCTTTCCATGTTGATACAGCAAGACGCCGTGGACGTCCCTGTAAGTACCGGAGAGAACTCCGCGCACAATTGAGTTCGCTGTCGTAATTCCGAGATCCGATTCGCCAATATCGCCAACCGCGATTCCGTCGTGTAAATCGATGGGCAGACGGTAATGATAATCGGCGGCAAAAATCTCCCCCTTCGTTCGAGGGCGGGCCAGCGCAGCGGCTTCCGTCGTGATTGTAGAGGATACACGAGGGTGAAAATCACCATCTTGTCGGTAGCCAGTTACCACCCTTTTTGCATCACGAGGAAAAGAAACTATCTGGCCGGTGACGGTGGTGAACTCATCGACGCCGTGCGGGTGAAGGGGATATTTGGCTTCGTCGACGACGGCGAAAAGCGTATCGTCGGCGATTATTTCAATCGTGTGACCTGGAGCATCCGCATAAGTACCCACGTAATCAGTCAGCGGTCTTCTAAAATTGTCCTGCGCGCACAGGTGGCCTAGAGATGCAATGAGTAAGCCCGAAATGCACGTGTACAAGAGACGCAGCCTAGAGTTACAAAGTGGAGCCGACATATATAACCTCGCGGGAGTGCGGATGGCATAGCAATAGGTGTACCTACTTGGTTGAAAGAGCTGAATCGTTCCTGACGTTAAGGGGTAACTTCTGCGCCTACTCCGAATCTCGTGACCCGCCAAACCGAATCTGAATCTGCATCGATGCCTCCAGTACGATAACCGGCCAATATTCATTTCAATCAATATCGCGAAAGTCTGATCTGGCGCGGACGACAGGCGCGTTGTATTATTTCCCAGCCGGATTTCTTATCCTTTCTGCAATGTACTCTATTTGGATCAATCTGATACGAACATGCTCGTTGCGGCATTGCATTGTCGATCTAAAACTGGATCGCTTTCCTTTACGCCCAGGCATCGAGCCGAGCGGGCTTGCGCCTGCTGGCGGAATAGCGCAATAATCTCGAGCGAAAGGGCCAACCATGACAAAGGAATTCCGGCCTGCAAGCGGGAAAGTCCAGATTGTGTCGGCAGTACCCGACAGCCTGCTGAAGATTCCTTATCTTCATCGATACTGGCTCCGTTCTATGAGTGGGGGGCTAGGACCTGTCCAGGATGATGGTGAATGGGATCTGGACAACACTCTGCTTTCTGGTCTTGGTCTCAATCTGCTTGAGACCGCTCGCTTCCTCCATTTCCTTCCACGCCCGAGTTTCGACGAATTCGAGCAATGGGTTCTTGAAGTCAATGGCGGTTCCTTTGACGAGATGCAACTCTCACGATTGCGTGATGCTCTGAGCGGCATTCCCGTAGGTTCTGCAGTTGGTGATCTCGAGGGCGTACCCGGTCTGACAACGGAAGAGCTGACGTTCTGGGATGAGCGCGGTTATGTGGTCGTTCATGACGCCGTTGGGTCCGCAGACTGCGACGCAGCGGCGGCGGCGATTTATGAATTTTTAGGCGCTAATGCCGCAAATCCGGATACTTGGTACGGCGATAAATACGGAAGAAGTATCTGGGTGCCTTTGCTGCGGCATCCATCATTCGTTGCAAACCGCAAGTCGAGGCGGCTGGTGAAGGCCTTCGCACAACTGTGGGGCCGCGAGGATCTTTGGCCGACGATAGACCAGGGAGGGTTCAATCCACCGGAACGCCAGGGATGGCGTTTCCCGGGTCCTTATCTGCACTGGGACATGACGCTAGCGCCGCCGCATTGCTTCGGAATCCAAGGTATCCTCTATCTGACAGACACGCCAGCGGAGCAAGGCGCTTTCACCTGTATTCCTGGATTCCACCGCAAGCTCGAAACCTGGTTGAAAGAATTGCCTCCTGGGGAAGATCCAAGGCAGGCGATCTTCCGCGAGCCGGACTTGACACCAATTGCAGGTAGGGCTGGAGACCTTGTGCTCTGGCATCAGGCATTGCCGCACGGCAGTAGTCCGAATCGTGGCAGGTTACCGCGCGTCGTTCAATACATTACCTTACTTCCGACACGCTGGCACTACACGTCCGAGTGGAGTTGAAAGGCCGGAATTCAATCCAGGCCTTCTCGAAATCAGATAGGCCGCCGGGCGATACGCCTTCTAATACCCTTGCGAAGTTACTCGCGATAGCGTATCGAATCCACGCTCAACAGAGGCAGGACAAGAACAAGATCTACTCGGTTCATGAGCCTGAAGTGGAATGCATCGCTAAGGGCAAGGCCGGCAAGCAATACAGATTTGGGAACAAGGTCAGTGTTGCGGTAAGCAGTCTCGGCGGATAGTTCGTCGGTGCGAAGAGCTTTACTGGAAATCCCTATGACGGTCACACGCTGGCCGAACAGCTAAAGCAAGCGACACTTCGATTCAATGTGTAAAGCGCAAATGAACCGCTGAAGCTACGGAAGCTCTGCAGAAGGATGGTCTGTTGAACTCAGAGACTCCTTTGAGGAAGTAAGGAAAGATTCTGATTTAAGTAGCGACGCGACTTCGGCGAGCATTTGCGGAGGAGGCAGTGGTTTCGCCAAAACCTCGAAAGCATATCCCTCTTTCCGTGCTGCCTCAAGCAAATCATTGGTATCTGCATTGCCGGAAAATAACAGGACTCGACAGTCTGGGTAAGATTTTCTAATGATTTTTGCCATCGCGATACCGTCCATACCAGGCATGATCACATCCGAAACGACGAGTGCGGGCCGATAGGCCGCGATGAATGCTAAGGCTTCTTCAGCGCTGTGCACAGCACTTGCACTGTAGCCAGAACACTGAAAAATGGCTATAAGGGTACGGGCAAGTGCGGGTTCGTCATCGACCACGAGAATCGTTGTGTGCATCTTAGCCAATCTCCCTGCCCTTTTCAGGCGGCTTGCGCATTCTGCTCCGCTATCGGGAATACGATTGAGAATACCGTCCCTCTACCGAGCTTACTTCGAACCTGAATTGTTGCCCCGTGTTTTTCGGCGATCTGTTTCGTGACCCAGAGGCCGAGGCCGGTGCCGACAACTTCTTTGGTCGTAAAAAACGGTTCAAAAATCTTTTCTAAACGCTCTGGAGCGATGCCTGTACCCGTATCTGCAATCGTTAAGCGTACTAATCTCGTTCCATTTCGCCCAATGGAGCGAGATAAGCGAAGTTGAATTCTCCCGCCGCTCGAGATTGCGTCCATGCTGTTTGACAGCAAGTTAGACACAATCTGTTGAATCTCGCCGCCAAATGACCTGATATGCCCGAGGTCTTCTTTGTAGCGTTTTTCGACGGCGATTTCTCTTGAATTAAATCTCGCGGTATACAGCTTCAAGATGCTGTCAACGCTCTCGCGCAAGTCGATGAGCTTTGGCATTTTGCTCTCGCGATTGAAGGCCAATGTCTGAGTTGATATGTGTGTGACTCTCTCGAGTTCCTGGACCGCCAGATTCAAGTAGGACTTCCCGTTCGGTGAAATCTCGGAGTCGTTCAGCGCAAGGTAAAGGGCATGACCTATCGTTTCCAGGGGATTGTTGATCTCGTGGGCGATTGTGGATGCCATGCGGCCAACCGAGGCCAATTTTTCACTGCGCAATAATGCTTCTTCCGCACGCCTAAGTTCCGTGATATCAGTCATGCTAATCACACAGCCGACAATACCGGAGGAAGCTTTGATTGCTGAGGTGGAGAGGAGCAACGGAATCCGATGTTCGGGGCTGCGGACGAGACTCACTGCCTGGGCTCGCAGCGTAGAGGCGCGTAGTGCTTGAGAAATCGAGAACGGTTTTCGCGGACCATTCGCTTCATTGTCCAACTCCAACGGCAACGCGTTCTCGAAGATCTGAAACATCGGATTAAAGCCGCAAAGATTCTCCAGCGCCTCGTTGGCGCTGATAATTTTCCCAGTTTCATCGCACACCGCAATGGCTTCGGCGGCGCTGTCTAGAATAGAGGTGGCGAGTCTTCCAGAGGCGATGAGTTCATCGGTCTTCTTGTTTTCCGTAAGGTCAGTGACAACCATGCATATCGCGGTGTGCGTGTTCATTGCACGAAGCGAAACATAGACTGGAATGCAGTTGCCCGCGGCAGCCTGAAAATCTAATTCGGCGCTGCTTGGCTCTCCTGCTCGAGCTTTCGCAAATAGAGCTTCGAACTTGTGTATAGCTTCCTCGGCGACCAGTTCCCTCACTTTGCTGCCGATGATTTGCTCCAGCGGAATTCCCAGGAGGTCAGCAAGGCGTTGATTGCAATAGAGCACCATGCCATTGTTGCCGACGGTAGCGGCGCCCTCATTCATCGCCTCCACCAGAGCGCGGTAGGCGTACTCGGCGCCCTGAAGGGTGAAGACTTGATCTCCTTCCGGTCCGGATACCACCACCGCGTCAACGTCACCTGCCTTAATGGCGCGGATGACATCCTCCGCTTCGGCGAGTCGGGCCCGAAGATTTTCGTTCTCGCGCAGAAGTTCTTCATTCGATTTGGAGACGAACTGTGCCATGGCTAGCCCCGGTCCTTCAGATTCAGAGCAATTACAATACGTTCGGAGCTAGACATGTCGCCGACGAATCTTTGCGGTGGGAACGGCAGCTCCTTAATCAGTGTTGGGACCGCAATTATCTGCGCGGCCTTCGTTGCCGCTGGCTGTTGATAAACATCGATGACTTCCAACTTGTAGTGACCAGGGAGGTAGAGATCTCCTATACGTCGCACATTTTCGATCGCCAGAGTGGATCGAGCAGAGGCTCCTGAGACATAGAGTCGAAAGAGGTAGACCGGCTGTGCCAAGCTTGCAACCAGCTTTTCGAATTCTCGCAATGTTTGGCCCATGTCCTCATCGAGGGCATGTCCATCTTCTTCATTCGAAGTGGTACTCATGAGGCCCCCATTTGGGCTGACGCCGTCGAAGACAATTCGAGCCCTACGAGAACTCGTTCTTCATTCGCGAGATCGCCAAGGATCTTTTTCACCGGCGGAGGTAATTGCCTGACAAGGGTCGGCACGGCGACGATTTGGTCGGCCCTGGCAAGCGCAGGGTTTTCCGATAGGTCAACTACTTCGATCTCGTAGAGACCTTTCAGATGGGTTTCGCAAATACGCTTTAGGTTAGCGAAAGCTGCTATGGATTTGGGCGTCTGTCCCGCGACATATAACCGTAACCGCCACTTATCCTGCTGCTCTCGTGCACGGGTTTGGTCAGTTTTTTCGTCCACCGGCGCCTCCACGACTTAAATCTGCGCTTTGGTAATTTGTTCCTCGGATGGTGGAGTTTAACCCTCTCATATAGTTTGCGCCAAGGTGAATCCCATTGTTAGTCAGTAAGAAATCCCGCATCTCGCGGGAATGGGCCATGCCTCGGGCCTTCAAGACGTAGAGAGCGCAGCTTCGGCGACCTTCGTCTTCCACATCGCGCAGCAATAACCAGACGTCCATAATCGACGATACATTTTCGTCGGTACTTTCTAGCCGCCCGCCAGCGGTGGTTAAGTTGGTGAACATTGCAGTGATGTGTTGCAGCTTCAGAAAATCTACCAACCGCGTCAGCATCGATTTAACCGCGCCATTTTCACCGTTGATGAAGGTTGTAATCGGGTCCATAGCCACAACCTTCGGATTTACCCTCTTGATGATTTGATGCATGGATGCAAGATGGGCTTCGAGTCCCAAGCTACTAGGCCGAACCGTGTGAAGGTGCAACAGCCCTTTTTCAATCTGGGGCCGCAGGTCTAGCCCGATGGAGGACAGGTTTCGAATGACCTGGTCTGCGGATTCTTCAAAGCCGAAATACAGCGCCTTTTCTCCCCGTTCGCAAGCTGCCATCAGAAACGTCATCGCCAAGCTAGACTTGCCTGTCCCGGCCGTACCAGATAAGAGGATACTGCTGCCGCGGTAAAAGCCTTTGCCGTCAATCATTTCGTCCAGTTCGACAACTCCTGAAGAAATGCGTTCCGTTGGAGCCGTGTGGGTGAGACCAATTGAGGTGACAGGCAAAACCGAAATTCCGCGTTCGCCCATTAGGAATGGATATTCATCCGTACCGTGCAGCGTGCCGCGATATTTCACAATCCGCATACGGCGTGTTGAAAGCTGCTCTGTGACGCGGTGATCGAGGAGAATCACACAGTCAGCTACATATTCTTCCAGACCATAGCGAGTTAGTAGACCTTCGCCACGCTCGCCGGTCACGATGGCCGTCAAGCCCCTATCCTTCAGCCAGCGAAAGAGACGGCGGAGTTCACTGCGAATAATCGAGTGGTTCTTTAGTCCCGCGAAAAGGACTTCGATGGTATCGAGGACCACGCGCTTCGCCTGGATTGTGTCGACTGCGTTGCCGAGTCGAATGAAGAGCCCCTCAAGATCGTATTCGCCAGTTTCCTCGATTTCGCTGCGTTCGATGAAAACGTGATCTATCGCGAGTTTGCCGTCGGCCTGCAACTGCTCTAGATCATAGCCAAAAGATGAGACGTTTTGAGTGAGATCTTTCTCGGTCTCTTCAAACGCCATGAAGACGCCTGCTTCGTCGTGATCCAGAATGCCGTGGACGAGAAATTCCATTCCAAGAACTGTTTTACCTGAGCCCGCACTACCACACACCAATGTGGTTCGGCCTGTGGGCAGTCCACCGTTCGTGATCTCGTCGAGACCTTCAAGGCCGGTTGGGGTTTTGCGGAGAGCATTCTTACTCTGGTTCGGATCCATGGCGTGTCCTTAGTTAGGTGCGAAATCGACCACCATAAAGTACTTCAGGATAAGACAATTCCCCCCGCCGCGTAAGGGACTTGAGATGATATTTATATGTGGAATTGCCCTGCAATATATGTGATGTGGGACACGATGGCACGATAGCTGAGGGCTAGACCTTTTGAGGCAGAGGGTGGGTCTCACAATTGTGAGAAATGTCTGAACGCAATTTGTACGCAGCTTAGGATTGCAGGTTTTGGAATTGTGGCCTTTACACGATCCAGGCATTTTTAGAGTCAATAATCAATAAGTTGAGCGTTTTCGCCTTCGAGTGGTGGGTTTATCTCTCGCCGCCTCCACCAAAGATAAGTTAGTCGTCACTGAAAAACCTGTAAAAGCCGCATAAAACCAGATGGGAAGAGGGAATAGGTGGTCTAGAATTTCCCAGAAGGCGTTCGAATCGAAGCACTTTCTGGGGAAAATGATGCGGCCGAAACAGGAATCGAAGCAGCCACAGCGGGAGTTGTTTCAGATCGATTTGGAGCAGTTGATCGACATGAACCATCCACTGGTTCGTCTTGGTCTTTGCATTGACTGGTCGTCGTTCGAGCAGACATTGGGTAGCACCTATGATCCCAGTCAGGGGGCTCCAGGTATCTCGACACGATTGATGGTGGCACTGCATTACCTGAAGTACCAACTGGATTTGAGCGATGAAGATGTGGTCGCAGCCTGGGTAGAAAATCCTTACTGGCAACACTTCAGCGGCATGCGCTATTTTCAACATTCGATGCCGATTGATCCGTCGAGCATGACGCGCTGGCGCAAGCGGTTGGGCGATGCTGGAGCCGAGCAGATGCTACGCGCCACCATTGAAGCAGGCATGGCGATGCGTGTGATTCGACGTTCGGAGTTGAAGCGCATTAACGTGGACACAACCGTGCAGACCAAAGCCATCCGTTTCCCGACCGATGCGAGGCTCTATCAACGCATGCGCGAGCGACTGGTGAAAGCGGCACGGGCAGAAGGCTTGACCATCAAGCAAAGTTACGAGCATGTCGGTCGCCGCCTGTTGATGCAGTCCAGTCGCTATGCTCATGCTCGGCAGATGAAACGCGCACGCGCCTGTACGCGCAAGCTGAAGACGCAATTGGGACGCATCGTTCGGGAGATCGAACGCCAGATCGATACCCCTTCTAATCCCCTTGCGAAGTTACTCGCGACAGCGCATCGAATCCACGCTCAACAGAGGCAGGACAAGAACAAGATCTACTCAGTTCATGAGCCTGAAGTGGAATGCATCGCTAAGGGCAAGGCCGGCAAGCAATACGAATTTGGGAACAAGGTCAGCGTTGCGGTAAGCAGTCTGGGCGGATGGTTCGTCGGTGCGAAGAGCTTTACTGGAAATCCCTATGACGGTCACACGCTGGCCGAACAGCTAAAGCAAGTCGATAGCATGGTTGGCAACAAAGTAAGCCAAGTGCATGTCGACATGGGATACCGAGGCCACAACTACGATGGAGCTATCGCGGTGCATGTCGACAAGCGGCAAAGAGGCAAAACGCGACGAGCGTTATGGCGCTGGATGAAACGCCGAGCCGCAGTCGAGCCGAGCATCGGACACTTGAAGAGCGAACACCGGTTGGAGCGCAACCGGCTGAAGAGCGCTGACGGAAATACGATCAACGCTATCCTGGCAGCCGCCGCAATGAACTTCCATAAGCTCCTCGGAGCTTTTTGGCGCATTTTCCTCCCCAGCCTGATCAGCTTCTGGAGCGCCTCGCAACTCCGGCAACCTCCGGATGCCTTCTCTTTCCGGCCTCAATATGCCTGAAAGTACTTTTTCAGGATCGACTAAGTTATTGAAAGAAAATGTCCCAGAGCTGGGGCCTAAGTTTTCTGTATCAAATCTACGCTTATTGAGTTGCCGATTTTTGCCTGAACAAAGACTGAATTTGAAACGCTCACCGGGCATTCGACGAACCGGGGGTAGTGGAAGACAATGAGGACTGGACAGGCTCCCTTCTTTAATCGAGTTACAGTCACCGCTTCAGGTGGCATGCCGATCAGCCAGCAAAACGGAAACGAAGTTTGCGTTGGCGTCCATACTGGAAAACGTATCTGCGCATGAGGATCTTTCAAAACTCAAACCGTCGACCGCGAATTAAAGGCATATACCACCTTGAAATACTGTTGTAGATCGCTACAGAGGTCAAACCTATCTGATGCGCAGAGCGGCCGAGGACGAGGATGGGATTGAGAAGCTGCCTGTAACGCCGGGGCCCATCCTTCCCGCGCGCGAACAACTCGGAGACTTGCTGATGGAGCAGGGCGACCTCAGTGCGGCATCGAAGGCGTTCGAGTTCGCGTTGGTGAATGCCCCCGGCCGGCGAGGAGAATCGGAATGCATCGGAACGAATCCCAGCACCCGCAGCGAACAGCTTATCTGCTCCTCAAGTGTCACCGAGTTAACAGTAATGTGATCTAGCTAGGAAAGGGAACTTTAGGCGCCAGGCAGAATGTGGCATGCCATGACTTCTGTTTGTCTTGAAACACCGGCCATGATTTCGGTCCGCAACAACATCTCAAAATGCCGGGTCGGGCCTGCGGGAGGGATCCCACAGTTCTGCAAAGCGCGCGAAATCCGTTGCGGATCTGTTACAAAATCGCCGGCGGCTGAGGTTCCTTCGCCATTCGCGCCGGCAAGGAGAAGGACCTGCCCGTTCTGATCCGGATTTTGAATGAAAGCGATGATCGCGAAGGTGTAGCCGGTGCCGCCTCCGTTTGCGCTCGGAATGTATGCTTCGCGCTCTGGGGGACGAGCGTGAAGATTGCGAATGAACTCCGAGCCTAACTGGTGATCGAAGACGAATCTAAAATTCAATTTGTCTGCGAAGAGGGAAAACCACGGGTCGGATCGCGGGCTGCCCAAGAAGATGAAATTATCGTTGTTGCTCAAAAACGATAACTGAAAGCTACGAGCGTCCTGTACCGCCAGTTTCTTAGAAAAGGCCTGAGCTATTTGAGCGACCTTCGCGGTGGTGGGAGGGTCTGGAGCAGCTGCGGAAGTTTCTCCCGATAAGAGGATTTTGCAGAAGCGGGTCTGTTCCGGTGTGAGTTTATCCGGCTCTGGAATGTAACGATGATTCGCGTAATCAGAGAGAGAAAGATCGGTTTTGGTGATTCCCTGAACCGCGTCAATCGAGGGATCGCTTGTGATCAGGCGCGTGGAGGAGGAGGGACTAAACAGCACTGACCACGGAAGATCATAAGAAGTCGCAGCAGACGACACATGTCGATTGAGCAAATGGATCGACCACATAAGCATCGCCGCAAGGGCAAGAATCCCTGCATAGCGCCAGACCGCCCAACTTTTCTTCGAAGCAACAGCCGGAGGCAGGGCCTCGACGGGCTCGGGGGGAGTTGTCTTAGGACTTGGTTCCTCCGCGATAACTTCTGCGGCCAAGGTGTCTGGTTTCGGAGGAGGCTCAAGCGAGCTTTCCGATACAGCCTCGAGCTGGCATTTCCGACTAATGCGGGGAACGTAAGACCCCGATGGCAGTTCGATACGGAAGGCACGCTCTGTTCCAAACCAACCATAGTGCTGGAGCAGGCGCTTGCGCACGTCGGAAGCTGTTACACGTACGATTGCGTCCTCACCTGTGTCGTATGAAGGCGGACGATTGAAGAACTCGACGCCAATCAGCCGTTCTTTCAGCTGATCGAAGTTGCCGGCAATCGCCTGTTCCACGACAAATTCAAGGAACTGGCCGCTACGATGACTTCCCTTGAAGGCGGGACCTTCGACAATCTCTTTCAGGATCTGTCGTAGCGTCGCGACGTCCTCTGGGGATTCGAAGATCTTAGAAGTCTCCGAGTCCTCTGGGACTGTTGGATTTCTGGATCGCATCTGCCTCAACTATGGTCGCCCTTCGCGGCACAGAGAATTTTACACGAACCAACCAAACCAGGCCCCTCACGGCCCTTACATGTTTGTAATGAATGATTTCAGGCGAGATGGGCCATACGGCGCGGGTTCAAGCCCCACAGTTGATCCAGCCTCTTGTTTGGTCGCTATCGACCCATGAATGTCGATGGCGCAACGTATCTACCGTTTCGCTAAAGCAGAACAGATAAATATTTTATAAATCAATACTATACGGTGACGTTAGCGTTTTTCCTAACCTTGAAATTGAGGACTGGCCAAGAGCAACAATCGAAACGTTTACAGAATTTGGCTGTACGGGCTGCGTCGAGTCAGACACGATCCCCGCGCAAACCGAACCCGAATATGGTTTCGGGGAGCGCCCCTGAGAGAGGGGAGGGAAAGTTGAACGCAGCAAAGAGGCTGGAAAATATTCCGCTCGGCCGACACGCGTCCAGGAGTTGAAGGAGACGTGGAGCGCTTCGCGGGAGGACCCCTTCTTCAGTTGTGCGGGGGGACCAGCAGTCTTGGCAGCCTGAATAGGCAAGTCCTGCTAAACATTTTCGGAGGATTTTCAGTGAATATCGCATATTTACATCAACGATTGGGGCCCCTTCCATGCCCTCAGGAAGAATCTGTTTCTGACGGTCTACAGCGCACGCTGCGGCTGTTCATTTTGTTGGTTTCCGTTTGCCTGTCCTCTTTTCCGGCATTTGCCCAGGGGGCGAGCGCGAGCATCAGCGGTATCATTTCGGACTCCACCGGGGCGGTATTGCCGGGTGTGACGGTGACGGCGCAAAACACCGACACCATGTTGAAACAAACCACGGTCAGCTCGTCTTCGGGGCTATACTCGCTCGCGTCGCTTCCACCGGGAAATTACAGCATTACGGCGGCCCCGCAAGGATTTGCGAGCTATACAGTGTTAAGGACCTTAACGGTAGGCGAGGCAGCCTCTTTGAACATTGCGTTGAAGGTGGGGGCGGCTGCACAGAGCATTACTGTGAATGAGGGGCAGGTTCTGATCAACACCACCAACGCAGAGATCAGCAATGTCATCGGCCAAAAGGAGATCACGCAACTGCCGTTGAACGGACGCGATCCGGCAAGCCTGATCTTTTTATCGCCCGGCGTGCAAAACGTGCTGAACCAGCAGGGCGTGGGCACGCTGCCGACGAGCAATACATTCCTGACTGAAGTGGGCGGCTCGGGCAATGGCCTGCAGCAGGGAAGCACGTTTGCCATGCTGGACGGCATCCCGAACATGGATACCTACGACGGGCTGATGCAGCCGTTTCCCAATCCGGATGCGACGCACGCGTTCCAGGCGATCACGGATAACTATAGTGCGCAATTTGGATATTCGCCGGCGGCCGTAATCAATATTGAAACCAACAGAGGAACCAACAGTATCCACGGCAACGTATTCGAGTTTATCCGCAATAACGATCTGAATGCCTCGAACTGGTTCAGCGGCGCGGTCGACCAACTCAAACAGAATCAATTCGGCGGCTCCATAGGCGCCCCGATCATCAAAAACAAGCTTTTCGTCTTCGCCAGCTATCAGGGGACGAGAGCGAGTCAGGCGTCGGAGACTCAAACGTCCTATACGCCCACGGCTGCTATGTTGCGGGGTGATTTTAGTGCTCTGCCGATTACGCTCAACGCACCGTTTGCCACCGTAAATGGCGTGAAGAACCAGATCGATCCATCCCTGTTTAGTCCTGCGGCGGTAAAGATGACTCAGGAGACTCTGCCCCTCGGGCAGGTTGCGTCGAGCGGTCTCGTAACGTTCAAAGGACCGAAAGTCCAAAATGTGACCGAGGAAGGTTTGCTGCGCCTGGACTACACGATGTCCGACAAGATGCGCTTTTTCCTCCGTAGCTTCATCTCCGAATACGATGACCCGGGAGGACAGATAAAGGGGAACATCCTGGCGGGCGTGACTGGCCAACGAGGGTGGTTCTATAACGAAGAGGTTAGCAACACTTGGCTGCCAACACCGAGCTTGGTCAATACGGTGAATGTCGCATGGACCTACCTGAACGTGTGGGACGGAAGCCAAGCCCTGACTAAGTCGGGCACGCCATTTTGTCTTTCAGAGATCATCAATGTCAGCGATGCGCCAGGATGCTACCTGCAAGCGGCCAATGGGAATTTCGGGGTTCACGGTGGGGTACCGAACGAGAATCCCAGAACTACATGGTGGCTCTCCGATGATGCGATCAAGACGTTTGGGTCGCACACAATCAAGTTTGGCGGTAACTTTGCGCATCAGTATTCGAACAATCTGACTACTTGGCCCGCTGCGGCGGCCATCAATTTCAGCGGCCAATTCACGGGCTATGCGAACGCCGATTTCCTCCTGGGCAAAGCGAGTAGTCTTTTCCAGGGCGCAGCACAGTACACACAGATGGTCGGCGTTCAGTTCGCGCTTTATGCGGAGGATCAATATCGCCTGAATAAAAAGGTGACCCTGACTGCCGGCCTGCGCTGGGATCCTGACTGGGCGCCTACCGCGGTCAACGGCGGCGTGGGCTTTGTGCCCGGACAGCAAAGCCAGCGCTATCCCACGGCGCCGGTCGGCGCCATCTATCCTGGAGACAAGGGACTGAACTCCACGCTGCGCCAATCGAGCAACGCGTACTTCGAGCCGCGCGTCTCTGTGGCATTCGCAGCCACGCCGAAAACGGTGTTTCGTGCAGGACTCGGCTTGTTCGATGCGCCCATGTTCTGGGCTTTCTACAACCACACGACCGGCATAGCGCCTACCGACCCTTCGTACAATTTGTCGGCTACGGCGGACAGCCCCATTTCCTTTGCGAATCCGTGGGCGTCGTTTCAGGCTACGGGCGGCAAGGATCCCTTCACGCCACAAACACTCTTACCGCAACCGAATTTGCCAGCGAGCAAGGCGATTTTCCTGAAGCCGATGTCAATCGGAGCAGTCTTCGCACCCGGCTTCAAGTTGCCTGTCACGCAGACGTGGAACGCCTCGATTGAAGAGCAACTGACGCAAGCTGTGGCGCTGCATCTGGCGTATATTGGCAGCCAGACGTATCACCAGTCCACGATTGTGGATCTCAACCCCGGCATCTTCGCAAATGGCAGCCAGCGGACCACGTATCCGGACTTCTCGAACATCACTGAAATGAAGGATGAAGGGACATCTTCCTACAACGCTTTGCAACTCGGTGCGACGGTGCGTGATTACCACGGTCTCACGGTGGATTCGCACTTTGCATGGTCTAAGGCATTGGCTCTGAGTGATTCCGGGAATACAGCCTGGCATGGCGGACTCGGTGATCCATTCTCCGCTCCAGCTGACAAAAACTGGAACTATGGCGTGGCGGGCACGAACATTCCGCTGGCCTGGGTAACATCGGCGATCTACACGAGCCCGAGCCTGAAGGGACATAGCTCTCTGCTGAAGACCGCCGGCGGGTCCTGGGAAATCAGCGGAATCGGGACAATGCAGTCTGGCTATCCGTTTTCGATCTGGGGTGGTAACGGCGGCGATAGCTCGGGATCGTTGCAGTGGGGTGATCGCGCCGACTCCGTGTCCGGACAGTCGTTCGGCGTGCACCAGGGATCGAAGGCGCAGTGGCTTACGCATTATTTCAACGCCGCGGCCTTTGCGCCCAATAAGCCTGGAACGTTCGGCAGTACGGGTAAGAACATACTCAAGGGGCCGGGCATGAATACGTGGGACATCTCCCTGATGAAGAACTTCAAGGTCGTCGAGGAGAGATATAACCTCCAGTTCCGCTGGGAGATGTTCAATGCTTTTAATCACCCCAATTTCGGCATGCCCAACAATACAGTGACCGATCCGAACTTCGGACAGATCACTTCTATGGGTCCTGTTGCGCCTCGCGTCATGCAGGGAGCACTGAAGTTGTCGTTTTAACCTGCGGTCGGACTCACTGGCGTCCGCGCATACACATCCGTTTGCTATTGATGGATGGCAAACGGATGTTTCTTTATAGGGGGAAATGAAATTGTCGTCGAGAAGAGCATTCCTTGGACAGCTGATGTCCGTTCCGTTGATTTCCTGCTGCATGGGTTCGATGCGGCTCTTCGCGCTTCCCGGAATGGATGGCCGAGCCGCTCTGCTCGGAGAAGGAGAGTCGCAGTTCAAGCATCCTCATGTAATTCGCTATGACGCGCAATGTTTCACTATTCACGATCGGGACACTTTCATCTACAGTGCTGCCTTTCACTACTGCAGGACACCGAAGGAGCTTTGGCGTGATCGGATGCTGAAGTTGAAGCTGGCCGGCTTCAATACGATTGAGACATACGTCTTCTGGAACTACCACGAGCCTCTCGAGGGTCAGGCGGACATGACCGAACTGGAGGCGTTCATCGAACTCGCGAAGGAACTGGGATTGTGGATGATTCTTCGCATCGGCCCATATGTCTGCGCTGAATGGGATGCGGGTGGCTTTCCGCACTGGATCATCGCCAAGCAGTTTCCGCTACGAAGCGACCACCCGGAGAGCATCAAGACATCGCAGTATTGGTATGACCGCGTGCTTCCTGTAGTGCGCAAGAACATGATTACGGCGGACGGGCCGGTGATCATGGTGCAAATTGAAAACGAGTACGACTACTGGAAGATAGCGGACCAGAAGAAGATGAACTACATGACGGCTCTGGCGCAGATGGTCTGGAATGCGGGCATCGACATTCCGATCATCACGAACTGGGTCAGCCAAGCGCGACAGAATACAAACCCGGTCATGGCGCGGATTATGGATACCGCCGACTTCTACCCTCGATGGAATGTCCAGAAGGAGATTGTGCCGGCGCTTGCGAAGTTGAGAAAAGAGGAGCCCGGATCGCCGATCGGCATTGTGGAATTGCAGGGTGGTTGGTTTAGCCAGTACGGCGGCAAACTCTCTGAAGAGCAGGAGGGCGTGAATGCTGCTCAGTTGAACCTGCTTACCAAGAGTACGATCGAATGCGGCGCAACGTTCCTTAACTTCTACATGGGGCATGGCGGCACGAATTTTGAATGGGCGGCGCGCAAGGTGACGACCACCTATGACTACGCTGCGCCCATTCGCGAGCCGGGAGGGTTGTGGGACAAGTATTATGCAGCTCGCAGAATCGGGCGTTTTCTCGATCAGTTCGGACCGATGATGGTTCGAGCCAGAGAGGCGGAGAGCACTACTTCGACCAATCCAGATGTCTCAGTCAGTCTGCGCAAAAAAGGCAAGAGCGGACTATTGTTCGTGCGTGAGAATGCAAATGCCGACCAGCAATATCAGGTGACGTTTCCTGATCCTGGCGGTGATGGCCGCAAGCAGATTACGATTCCGCGCGAGGGGAAACTCTCGATCCGTGGGCGCGGCATGAAGATGCTTCTGCTGCAGATCGCCATCTCCGGTGCTCAACTTCGCTACTCCACTGCGGAGATTCTCAGCTATGGCAGCATCGGCGAGAGGGACTACCTGATTGTTTACGGGGATCCGGGCGAATTGGCTGAGATTGCGCTCGCGGCAGAAACGAAGCCACATCTGCAGGGAGCCGTAAATTATCAGCATTTCGATGCGGAGACCAGGACTGCGAGCTTCGGATTCTATATCGAATCGTCTTCGCAGATGTTTCTGTGGAACGGCAAACTGCAGATCGTGGCCCTGCCACGGGACCTGGCGGAGCGGACATGGACTGCGGAACTCCCGTCCCATGCAAGCGCACCGCCGATTTACGCTCCTGTGATCACGGATTGCGCCTTAATGACGGCAAGCGTTGCCACTGCAACCAGTTCGGTGATCACCCTTGACTATGCTGCCGGCGAGCATGAACTGTGCACCCTGTTGCCTGCCGAGCCTCAACGATGCCTGGTAGACGGAAAGCCCGTGAGTTTCCAGTACGATGCGCGCTGGCGGAGCGCTCGTGTGAACATCAGCACGCCACAACTACCATACCAGTCGGTTTCTTTGACGGAAGGCGAATTCCTGATAGAGAGGTTTGATCCCTCTCTCGGCAACTGGTCAAATACTCCTCCGATTGCTCTCGAAAAACTCGGCAGGCTCCCTTATGGCTACGTGAAATATCGCGCGACGTTCGAGTATCGCGGCGAACAGAAACTATTTCTCGAAACTCATACAGAGGATCCCAAACATGTTTTCCTGAACGGAGAACATGTCTCAGAGCTTTCAACCGCAAAGAAGTTCGTGTCGTGCGCGTTGGAGGGACGGGCAAAGCAGGGACAGAACCTACTTGAGATATCCTATGAGGCTTTCGGCAGCGAAAACGGGAACGACGAGATGTCGGAACTGAAGGGAATCAGTGCCATTCGCATCGGCAACGAGACGAAATCGAGCGTCATCGATGCCGTCGCGATCCAGAGATTTTCCTCTACCATGAAGGACGACGGAAGGGATCTGGCCGGGGCGCCGGGAGAGTGGAAGAAGGGAAGGGGCGGCGACTCTACAGGAGCCGACGATCTTGTGCCCGCATTTACGTGGTTTCGCGCGGCGTTCCCTTTATCCTCCAGCCCGGAGCGCTTTACTCCCTGGAAGATCAGGATTAATGCGGACCGCGACGCATTAGTCTACGTGAATGGAAGATTCATTGGATACTATCAGACAGTCGGCCCGCAGTCAGAGTTTTATCTACCCGAGCCGTATCTCTACTTGGACGGAAGTCGACCGAACATCGTGGCCGTGATGCTGGCATATACCGATGGTCTGCGGAATCTCAAACAGCTTGTGGTATCACTTTACCTGGAATTCGCAACACGCAAGACGCAGGTCGAGTTCCATTGGGGGACGCGCGATGGCGCCTTTGTGAAGACTCACGCGGCTCAAGGATGACAACGTGCCCACAACCTGCTGAGACGGAGAGTCAAGCTGACGACGCGTCCAGAAGTTTGTGCGTAAAACTGCTTTGTAGAGAATTGCCGCAATCGCCGGCCTTCATCTCGAAGGCCGATTGGCTGCCATCGGTTTGGAAACCGGGAGAGGTTTGTTGCATTGTTCGCATTACTTAGGAAGATGAAGCCCGTTCTGTGTCGAGAATATTTGCAAGCTTGTTTGCTCTTGCTCGGCATGGCCGCATATGGCAATGCGCAGGTGGAGTATGTTGATCCAACCATCGGAAACGTAGGAATCCTGCTGGCGCCGACACGGCCGACTGTCTACTTGCCGAACAGCATGGTGAGAATGTATCCGCTGCGCAAGGACGCTTTCGACGACCGCATCGAAGCATTTCCTCTTACGATCAGCTCTCATCGAAGCAGTGAGTTGTTCGGCATTATGCCCGGCGACGGAACACCCGCTCCGTATGACCAGGAAGTTACCACGCCGTATTATTATTCCACGCGATTCAGTGAGTCGGGTGTCCGCGCCGAGTTCACTGCGACCGAAAGATGTGGCTACTTCCGTTTCACCTTTTCCCAAGGCAAGGCATCGTTAGAGCTTGCGAACCGCATCGCCGGAGAAATGCGCCTGCACGACGGCAACATTGTGGAAGGCGAAGAGCAGTTCAATAACATGAATGCTTATGTCTATGGCATCTTCAATAAGCCAGTTGCTGTTACGACCAAACGCAGTGACGGGAAGCAGCAGCTTCTTATCTCGGCCAACAGCGGCGCCCTTGAATTTCGCTATGGGATTTCATTCATAAGCACAGAGCAAGCGAAGAGCAATCTCCTGCATGAGATGCCGTCACCGGATTTTGAAAAGGTCAAGTCTGAAGGCAAGGCTCGTTGGAACAGCACGCTTGGTCGTATCACCGTGGAAGGCGGGACCGAGGCGCAGCGCCGCGTCTTTTACACCGCGCTCTATCGTAGTTCAGAACGCATGATCAACATTACAGAAGACGGTCGCTACTACAGCGGTTTCGATCATCGCGTACATAGTGATTCCCGGCCCTTCTACGTGGACAACTGGCTCTGGGATACTTTTCGGGCACTTGAACCTTTGCAGACGCTCCTTAACCCTGACATGGAAGCGGATAAGTTGCAGTCCTATGTGCGTATGTATCAGCAGGGCGGCATCATACCTACATTTACCACTGCTTCCGGTCCTATGGCCTGCATGAACAGCGATGATTCCGCTCCCTGGTTCGCCGATGCATGGTTCAAGGGTGTGCGAAACTTTGACTTAGCGACGGCCTACGAAGGTCTTAGAAAGCGCTCTCTCGATAGTACGCTTCTGCCTTGGCGCCTGGGTGCGCAGACGCCTCTGGACGTTTTCTACGCCAAGCACGGCTACATGCCCGCCCTCCGACCCGGTGAGAAAGAGATGTATGCCGAGGTTCATCCCTTTGAGAAACGACAGCCTGTGCCTGTGACTCTGGGCAACAGCTTCGATGATTGGTCAATTGCGCAACTCGCTCGCGCTCTGAATAAGTCGGACGATGAGAAGCTGTTTCTATCGCGCTCCCTAAACTACAAGAATCTCTTTCGAACGGACAAAGGGTTGATGTGGCCAAAGGACGCCGCCGGCCAATGGATCGAACCAATGGACCCGAAATTTGATGGCGGCATGGGTGGACGAGAGTACTACGACGAAAACAACGGCTACACCTATACGTGGGATGTAGGTCACGATTATGCCGGACTGATTGAAATGATGGGAGGGGTACAACGGGCGCAGGCCAATCTTGATCAGTTGTTTCGCGAAGAGTTGGATAGGTCAAAGTATCAGTTCCAAGCGAAGTTCCCAGACTCCACTTCGATGATCGGGCAGTTTTCCATGGGCAACGAGCCTAGCTTTGCCATCCCTTATATTTACAATCGCCTTGGCGCTCCATGGAAAGCGCAGGCACGCGTTCGAATGCTGTTGGAATCGTTCTTTACTGATACGCTTCAAGGAATCCCCGGCGACGAAGATGGCGGCGGCATGAGCGCATTTGTCGTTCTCTCCATGATGGGTGTTTATCCGGTGACTCCGACGATACCGGTCTACGACATAGCTAGCCCAGTCTTCACGAAGACTACCGTTCATCTGAGCAACGGCAAAGACTTTGTAATCATTGCGCATAATTCCTCTCGCGCGAACAAGTATGTCGAGAAGATTGTGCTGAACGGAAAGGAACTCGATCGGATATGGTTCCGTCACTCAGATATAGCCCAGGGCGGTGAGTTGGAACTAACAATGGGAGATGTTCCCAACAGAACGCTTGGCGCGAATCCACAGTCCTTTCCGCCAGACTCTATCGGCATTCATCCTGAAGATTATCGATAGAGCGGAGTACTAGCAGCGACCGCACGGATGAAGTGAAATGAGCGACCTAAAAAGCGAATCATTGAAGGACCTGAAGGTACGAGGTTTTTTGAGAGCCACTCTCGTTTGTTCTGCATTTGTCTTGGCAACCCTTTCCCTGCACTCCGCGCCACCGTCCGGTGATCGAAAAACCGGAGTCGCGGTTGCAGTATTGTCCACGCCGTGGACCGCAGAAGCCGAATCAGCTGCGGTGCCTCTTCCGGAATATCCCCGGCCCCAGATGACGCGTGCAGATTGGCTCAATTTGAACGGGGAATGGGATTACTTGGGTGGAGCCTCGTCCGTGAGTCCCACCGAGACACTGCTGAAGCCATCCGTGTTCCCAGTCAGTCCCGAGCACATCAAAGTGCCGTTTCCTCCCGAAGCATATCTTTCGGGAATCATGCGAAACCAGGAAACCAACATGTGGTATCGGCGGAGTTTTGCTATCCCGGATTCGTGGAAAAGGAAACGGGTATTGTTACACTTCGGTGCGGTGGGCTATCAGTCGGCGATATTTATAAACGGACATCTGGTAGGAAAGCACGAAGGCAGGTGGGAGGCTTTCGAATTCGACATTACGGATTTGCTTCACCCTGGACGGAACGAACTGGTCGTTGCGGCAAAAGACGAGCATGATGGCCGGTATTCCTGCGGCAAGAACTGTGTCACCCACGGAGACTATACGTTTGCATCGGGGATCTGGCAAACCGTCTGGCTGGAACCCGTATCCCCCACTCATATTCAAAGCCTCGTAGTCACCCCCGACCTGACCCGTTCAATGGTCAAAGTGCGAGCCGCAGCAAACGGCAACGCGTATCAGATTAAGGTTTTCGTGATCGCCGGGGGGAAAGTCCTCAGCCAAGTTTCCGGCAGCAGCAAAAGTCAGTTGGAGATACCAGTGCCCAATCCGCGTCCATGGTCGCCGAGTAATCCGTTTCTCTACGATTTGGAGGTTCAGCTCACGGATCAGCAAGGCAAGGTATTGGACAATGTGAAGAGTTATTTTGGAATGCGGTCCGTCAGCCTGGGAATGGTCGATGGCAAACTGCGGCCCTTGCTCAATGGAAAGTTTATTTTCCCAATGGGGCCCTTGGATCAGGGCTACTGGCCCGATGGGATCTACACGGCGCCGACGGATGAGGCACTTAAGTTTGATTTGGAAACCGTCAAACGTCTTGGCTTTAACCTCGTGCGTAAGCATGCCAAGGTGGAACCGCAGCGCTGGTATTATTGGGCGGATAGACTTGGCTTACTGGTATGGCAAGACATGCCGTCCCTGTGGTATCCGGACGACCAGCCCGAGCGCACTCGAAAGCAATTTGAGCAAGAGTGGCAGACAATTATCCAGCAGCATCATAACTCGCCCGCGATTACCACTTGGGTGCCCTTTAACGAGAACTGGGGCGCCTATGATGTCGCCCGCATCGCTGCGTGGACCAAGGTGCTGGATCCAACCCGATTGGTCGACGGTAACTCGGGTTACAACAACGCCCCCAGTTACCGTAAGTCTCCAGGCGATCCAGGCAACGGCGATTTTGACGACATGCATATTTACGTTGGTCCTGGTAATCCCCCGCAGCCCAGCGCCACTCGCGCCGCCGCACTCGGTGAATACGGCGGTCTCGGCTCATTGGTGTCCGGACATATGTGGCCAGGGAAGCCCCACGCTTATGAGATGCAACCCACACCGGATGCCCTGACGAAACGCTTTGAGCAAGTCCAATCTGAGTTGCGTCCATTAGTCGAGAGCAAAGGTCTTGGCGCGGCTGTTTATACGCAAATCACGGACGTCGAAGAAGAAGTCAACGGCTTCATGACCTATGACCGGAAAGTTGAAAAAATGGATTTCCAACGCGTGCATGGCGCCAATGAAGCGGTATTCAAAGCGTCAGAAAGATTGAACTCGCTCCACTAGTTTTAGTTTTGAGAGGAACGGGCATAGGCCCACTCGCGCAACATGGTTTGGATGAAACTTTAGCTTTGCCGTTGGTTCGAGGCGTATAGGGGCGAGTGATCGAATCCGTGCCAGACGCTTAAAAGAGCCACTTCCTTGGCGATTTGCCAGCCGTTACGGCGTAACCGACGCAGCTGAACAACCCTTTCCACTAAAGGAGAGGGGGTCTGTCGCGGGCAGTGTCGAGGCCTGGAACTACGATCCCTCAATCCTCTTGCGCCTTCTTGCTGATGGCGATCTACCCACTTGCCAGCCGTCTTAGCACTCACCCGAAACATTGCCGCCATCGCTTTGCGCGTGTGGCCAAGATTTAGAGCATTTTTCGAATTAGTGTAGACTGAGCATGGCGAAACTCAGCGACAAGCAAAGCAATGGCGAAAGCCTACGAAGATGATCTGCGACGTAAGTTCCTAGCAGCCTATGATGATGGGAATGGGACGCTGGAGGAATTGGCAGAGCTATTTGGAGTAAGTGTAGGTTGGGCGAAGAAGGTTTCCAGCCAGCGGAAGCATAGTGGTCAAGCCGAGCGAGTTGTTCATCGTCCCGGGAGAAAACCACACGTCGGAGCCAAAGAGCAAAAGCAGGTAATAGCGTGGGTGGAAGCGGAGCCGGATTTAACGTTGGCTGAAGTGCAAGCAAAGTTGCACAATGAAGCAAGCGTGGAACTGAGCTTGGGGCGGATTTGGTTTCTACTTCGGAAACTGGGTTTACGGCTGAAAAAAAGTCGCTCTATGCCAGTGAACGCGATACCGAAGCGAACCGCCAGCGACGCCAAGAATTTGTCGCCAAGATCCAGGCGACAAGTCCGGAACGGCTGATCTTCCTTGACGAGAGTGGTGTGACAACTTCGATGACGAGGCGTTATGCCCGTTGCCTCGGAGGCACTCGTATACACGAATCTACTCCTGGAGGACAATGGAAAATCATGACCATCCTGGGAGCAATGAGTTTTCGTGGCATGGTAGCAACGATGACCATCGAAGCCGCTACCGATGCGGAGATATTCCTAGCCTATGTCGAACACATACTCTGTCCGGCACTGACAGCTGGCGATGTGGTGGTAATGGACAACTTGAGTTCCCATAAGGTCAACGGCGTACGGAGGCTGATCGAGGCCGCTGGAGCAGAATTGCTATACCTGCCGCCTTACTCGCCCGATCTGAATCCGATCGAAAAGGCTTGGGCTAAGCTCAAACAACTGCTTCGGGCTGCCAAAGCTAGAACCAGAGAATCCCTTGAGCAAGCTATAGCCGACGCTCTCAAGCTTATTTCCCCTGATAATGCTCAGGCTTGGTTCCGTCTCTGTATAAATGGTCTACACTAATTCGAAAAATGCTCTAGAACCATTTTGGCCAACTGCTCTCGACTGTGAACTGTTAATCGGGCATTCTGGTGGTAGTCCATTCGATCTCCTAGGTTTGGTCACCTTTAGCTTCTCTGATCTGGATCGAATGGACAATCTGTTGAAACTTCACATTTAGAGGAATGAGTCAGGACCGTTGGGTGCCCAGAAATCTGAAAAATCCTTGCGGAAGCACTTGATATGATGGTTTCCTAAACAAAAAGGTGAAGGCCCGGTATTTTCTTGGATCAGGACTCGAAATCAACCACCGCAGGCGCCCAGGGTTTCGACGAGCAGGACCCCCGTTGGAAACTCATGCTGGAGATTCTCGCCTCTCGAACATTTTCGAAATCTGTCCGCCTTTCCGATTTTCTGCGCTATATCTGTCAGCGCACCCTGGAAGGGCGATCGCAAGAGGTAAATGAACAGCAGATTGGCATACACGTTTTCAGCCGAGCTCCCTCCTATAACGCCAATGACGACAGTATCGTGCGAACTCAGGCTCGTTTGCTCCGACTGAAACTGGAAGAATACTTCCAGAATGAGCGGCCCGAGGCGCCTCTGGTTCTACTGATCCCTAAAGGCGGATATGTTCCAATCTTCGAGTCAAGAGCAACTGAGAAGGTGGCACCAAAGACATCTGTCTCTCCTCCCCTTTCACCTGCACCTTCTTCAGAATTAGCCCTACCACCTGCTACACACAAACAGTACGGCTCCATATGGTTATGGACAGCTCTTGTGCTCGTCCTTGTTGTCGTAGCGATCGATATTGCCGTGCGAACGGCATCTCCGGGCACTTCGTCCGCAGAGTTCGCGCATCTGCTATGGTCCAGAATATTCAACAAGAACCAAGTCACGGTTATCGTTCCATCGGATGACGCATTGGTTCTCTTTCAGGAGTCCACCAAAACACGCGTATCTTTGGATAGTTATTTAAGTGGCAGCTACATGGAGAAGCTTCCGAGATCTTCCGGAGCCGTACCTCTCACAGCAAACTGGTTGAACGCCCATCAATACACCAGCATGGCGGATCTCAATATCGCTACCGAACTTCTGCGCTTGCCAGAGGCGCTGCACGGTCAGACAGAAATTCGCTATGCGCGCGATCTACGAATAGATGACCTGAAGAACAAGAACGCCATCCTAATTGGCGGCATTGGCGCAAACCCTTGGGTGGAGCTCTTTGAAAACCAGCTGAACTTCGATGTGAACTATGACTGGAAGTCCGGAGAAGGATATGTCATCAATAAATCTCCTCGACAGGGCGAAGAAAAATTCTATCGAGAGATCGGTGCCGATGGAAGACGCCACAATTACGGAGTTCTGGCCTTCCTTCCCGGAATTGAAGGACAAAGGGACATTTTACTTCTTCAGGGGAGTGGAATGGCGGGAACCGAGTCGGCCGCAGAGTATTCTTTGAACGAAAAGCCCCTGGAAGCTTTCTTAAAGAAAATCGGCGCAAGCAAAGGAAAGTTGCCTCATTTTGAAATCCTCCTGGAGACTACAAGCATTGGAGGCAATGCTCCCCAGTCTCAAATCGTTACCTACCGTCTCTTGACTCCATAAAAGCAAAGAACCACCTCGTGGAAACATGTGGTGCTAATACCGAAATGTCTAACCCCAAATGTTGCTATCTTTTCGCCAGGGTTTGAAACCACCACCTAACGCAATCTGCATTTGTGAGAATCTCAATGACCTCTGGAAAATCTAAATTCCAGATTTCATAGAATTAATTTGCGTAGTCCCTGTCCAAGAGCTCATTTTCAATTCCACTTTTCCCGCCCTCTCAGAATCATTTCACCCAGGCTCTACATATGAGACACCTCAGTGAAACGAGAACGCCAGAACCGACCAATCTGCCCAAAATTGAAAGAATCCCAGACAGCACCTTCTTTTAACCCCTTCTTTGACGGTTCATCTTGGCCAAATAGACCGTGAAAGTGCTTGCGTATTCAAATCTGAGTCTGAATACTCCGTTCCTAAATTCAAACAAATCGGATATCTGGATGTGGACAAGACGCAAATTCATCGGGGCATCGTGTAGCGGAATCGGTATTGCTCTCACCGAACGCTTGAGGGCTGCTACTCCCGCCCTGAAACCTTCTTTGGGACTGAATCAGCAGGCATTCGCTACAAACCAAGCTGTGGCCTCCTCCTCGGCGGTACTTGCCCGTCTCTTGGGAGAACGCGCACAAGAGTTTCATTTGGAATTAATTCCGAAGGAGGAGAACCGCGACGTCTATGAAATTGCTGCCTCGCAAGGGCAGGTCACAATCAAGGGCAGCAGTGGCGTTGCCCTCTTGCGAGGTGCCTACCGATATCTGAGAGAAAGCTGTAACGCCATTGTTAGCTGGAGCGGTCGGCGTCTGGATTTGCCTTCCAAATTACCGGACTTCCCAAATCAGCGGGTTGTCTGCCCTTACCAGTTTGTGCAGTACCTCAATCCCTGCACCTTCGGTTACACCATGGCGTTCTGGAATTGGGAGCGCTGGGAGCAGGAGCTGGATTGGATGGCTTTGCACGGCATCACCATGCCTCTAGCCATGGAAGGACAGGAGACCATCTGGCAGAGGCTCTGGCTTTCGATCGGCCTCTCCCAGGCAGAGGTTGACCAGTTTTCGACCGGTCCTGCGCAACTTCCCTGGCACCGGATGGGCAATATCAACAACTTTGACGGCCCTTTACCGCAAAGCTGGCTAGAACAGCGAACGGATCTTCAAAAAAAGATTCTGACGCGCATGCGTGAACTTGGCATGACGCCTATCGTCCCCGGCTTCTCAGGTTTCGTGCCCCAAGGGTTCAAGCGGCTGCATCCGGACGCCAAAACCTTCACTCTGTTATGGCTTCCGCAAGAGTTCCATACAATTCCCCGCAATACAAAGACCTTCATTCTCCATCCAGGCGAGCAGGCTCTTTACAAAGAATTGGGGAAGAGGTTCATCGAGACATACAAAGCAGAGTATGGCGAAGTCGAATATTATCTTGCCGACACTTTCAATGAACTGACTGTTCCTGTCCGCCCCGATCACCGCTACGAAGATCTGGAGCTCTTCGGCCGCACAGTATACGAAGGTATCCGAGCAGGTGATCCGAATGGCAAGTGGGTCATGCAGGGATGGATGTTCGCCTTCGATCCGCAATTTTGGGACAACGCTTCTGTGCAGGCTCTACTGCGAGGCGTTCCCAATGACCGCATGCTCATTCTCGATTATGCGAATGACCGGATTCCCTCCGAAAAAGAAAAGAACGTCCAAAACCAATGGAAGGCACACAACTCCTTCTTCGGCAAGCAGTGGATTAACGGAATGGCCCATACCTTTGGAGGAAACAACAACGTCAAAGGGAACTTATCCCTAATAGCCACCCAACCTGTGGAGGTACTTAACAGCCCCGCGAAAGGCAATCTTGTCGGATGGGCCATCTGCCCTGAGGGCATAGAGAACAATGAAATCGTCTATGAGCTGCTGACCGATATGGGATGGTCGAGGCAGGCCATCGATCTTCCAGAATGGATCGCCAGCTACTGCCTTTCGCGATACGGAGCTTATCCTCCGGCGATGAAGAAAGCCTGGGAACTGTTACTCCAAAGCGCCTATAGCAAACATATCTGGATGACAAAACAAGCCTGGCAGACAGAACCGAATCTTGAACCTACAGCTGTTGGTGTCGATTCCGGTCCCGAGTTTCAACAGGCAGTCAAACTCTTCCTCTCTTGCGCGGACCAATTGGGCACCGCACAGCTCTATCGGAACGATGCCATTGAATTCGTTGTGCAGGCAGCGGGAGGTCATGTAGACCGCCAACTTGCACTCGCAGGCAAAGCCCACAAGGAAAAGAACGCAGAGGAGCGCGACCGGAGAGCGGATGAAGCCGTCAAGATGCTTCTCCGTATGGATGGATTGCTGCATCTGCGGCAAGACAGAAGGCTGGAGAAGTGGACGACAGAGGCTCGCAGATGGGCGCGTACTCAGGATGAAGCTGCGTATTACGACGAGAATGCGCGCCGCCTGATCACCGTCTGGGGATGGCCCGAGCTTTCCGATTACGCCAATCGCGCATGGTCCGGTCTTACCCGCGATTACTACGCAGGAAGATGGTCAGCCTATTTTCAGGCATTGAAGGAAGATAAGCCATTTTCCCTAGATATATGGCAACAGACATGGCTTTCCGCGCCCTATCGGCCAAGTGTAGCTATTTCTGTTCCAGATCTTTTCAAAGAAGCGAATTCCATGCTGGAGACCTGCAAGAGCTGGAGTTGAGGTCTCCCGGGCCATTTGTACTGATTGTACAAGGAGTTATATGTCGGTGACGGTCACAACCACAGAACGAACTATCTCAAAGCCTCCTTCCCTGCGTCTGCTCTCTCTTGACGTTGTGCGCGGACTTACCGTCGCCTTCATGATCCTGGTCAACAATAACGGGCAGAATGAGATGGCATATCGGGCAATGAACCACTCTGCATGGAATGGCTTTACGCCCACCGACCTGGTCTTCCCCACCTTTTTGCTGATTATGGGTGCCTCAATGGTGCTCTCCTATGAGGCGCGCCTGAGTAAAGGAACCAGCAGACTGTCACTACTGCCACATATCCTGCGTCGTTTTGCCATTCTGGTGTTTCTCGGTCTTGTTGTGAATGGTTTCCCCTTTTTCCATTTAGGAACCTTGCGCATTTACGGAGTACTGCAACGTATCGCCTTGTGCTATCTGATCGGAAGTATCGTCCATCTTTGCGATCGGGGAATAGCAAGCAAAATCAGCTTACTCGTCGTATCGTTGCTAGGCTACTGGATATGCATGCGCTGGATTCCTGTTCCTGGCTACGGCATGCCCGGAACGAGTTTTCCTGTGCTGGACAAAGATATCAACCTAGTTGCCTATCTCGACAGGCTTATCTTTCCCGGGCGGCTCTTTGAAGGTACCCGAGATCCTGAAGGTTTGTTGAGCACACTACCATCGGTGGGCTCTACGTTGATGGGAATGATCGCGGGTCTATGGCTGCGCTCTGCGCGCAAGGAGCAGACCAAGGCCCTGGGGCTTGTGCTTGCCGGAGCCATATCGCTGGCAGCTGGTAGCCTTTGGGACTCGTCCTTCCCTATTAATAAAAAATTGTGGACCAGCTCATATGTTCTTTATGCCGCAGGATGGGGATTGCTGATTTTGGCGGCCTGTTACTTCATCGTGGAAATCAAAGGCTGGAAAAGTAAATGGGCATACATCTGGCTTGTCTTCGGCACCAATGCGATTACTGCCTATGTTTTCTCCGAACTGTTGTCTTCAGCCGTAGCAGTTTTTCATGTTAACGCGCAACAGAGCATTCAACAGTATCTCTACGCAAAGGTCTTTGTCTTTCTTCTCTCACCAGCCTTTGGATCGCTTCTGTATTCACTTTGCTTTCTGATCGTTTGTTCGGTCCCGGTAGTACTTCTTTATCGAAAAAAGATCTTCATCAAGATCTAAGAACAAAGAGAGATAACCAAAAGACCAAGAGGCTACTGAAATTTGGAGTAAGTGATGCAAAAGATAGAACTCAACCGGCGAAATTTTCTCAAATCGACAGGAACATGTGTTGCCGGAGCACTGCTGACACAGAATGTCTTAAAACAAGCTTTTGCCTATGAACAACAAAGCACTGCCGGACGAATCCTCTTCCCGTTGAATCAAGATTGGCTTTACCACAATACCTTTTCTTCGGAAGCGACGCAGAGCAATTTCGACGATTCCTCCTTTCAACAGGTTACTCTGCCTCATAACACGGTCGAAGTTCCCTGGCACAACATGGACCAAGAGAGCTATCAGTTCATCTCCATCTATCGCAGACATTTCGTGCTTCCTGGGGAAGTGAAAAACTATCACCTCTTCCTCGATTTCGAAGGGGTCATGGCTGCCACAACTGTTTGGCTAAATGGCATAGAGATTGGCGCATACAAAGGCGGATACACTCCTTTCTCCTTCGAACTGACGCCACATCTCAACCCGTCTGGAGAGAATATTCTTGCGGTTCGAGTCGATGCGCGTGAACCTTCCGATACTCCTCCATTTGGCTATCAATTGGATTATCTGACCTATGGTGGCATCTATCGCGAGGTCTCGTTACGGGCGGTTGCTCCTGTTCATATCGAAAATATCTGTGCACGCCCCGTCAACGTTCTCAGCACTGCACCCGGAGTAGACATAGACATCTATCTCAATGCTTTAACAACTTCTCCCCATCCGCTGGAGATAGAAGTATTGCTGAAAGATGGTGAGCAGATTCTTGCCAGACAGAAAAAGAAGATCGGCTCCCCAGCTCTATCAGCCGAGCCTCAAAAACATACGATAGAGCTCCGCAAGTTTGGAGCTATAACGCTCTGGGACCTACACACACCCAAGCTGTACATGGTGGAAGTTAAGCTGCTCAACGAATCGCATGTCGAAGACGAAGACGTTCGCAGAATAGGATTTCGTTCCGCGCGATTTACCGATCACGGATTTGAATTAAACGGCAAAGTCATTAAACTGCGCGGACTTAATCGTCATCAGACTTTCCCTTATGCGGGGTCAGCCATGCCCGCTCGTATTCAGCGGAAAGATGCGGAGATCCTAAAGAAAGAACTAAAGTGCAACGTCGTGCGTTGCTCGCACTATCCGCAATCCAGGCACTTTCTCGATGCCTGCGACGATCTGGGCTTGATGGTGATTGATGAAGTTCCGGGGTGGCAGCATGTCGGCGACCAGGAGTGGCAGGAGAGAGCCGTGGACAATTTAGCTCGAATGATACATCGCGATTGGAATCACCCCTCCATCATCTTGTGGAGCGAGCGCATCAATGAATCAAGAGACTTCCACGACTTCTATATGCGTACAAATACACTGGCACACAGTCTCGATCCTACCCGACAGACAACCGGTGTGCGTTACTTCCAGGAATCGGAATTTCTTGAAGACGTCTTTTCTATGAATGATTTCGGTTTCCCACTCAAGAAGCCGAACCACCCTTTGTATCTCAACACGGAATTCGTCGGTGCGGAATACCCGGTAAGACCTTGGGATGATAACGCCAAGTTTCAGGAACACATTCTCCGTTTCGCAAAAATCTATGACCAATTAGGAAGCGATTCCCAGTATTCAGGTGGGCTGGGATGGTGCGCATTTGACTATCAGACTCACTCCGACTTCGGAGCTGGAGATCACATTTGTTATCACGGGGTAATGGACATCTTCCGCCTACCGAAACCAACGGCAGGATTTTATCGTTCCCAATGCTCCCCCGAAGAAGAACCTGTGCTTGAACCAGGTTTTCATTTCGCAGAGAACGACCAGCCCGGAGGCTTGGAACACGCGGTTATCTGCTCCAACTGCGAACGTTTAAAGTGCTACACCAAACGCGAGGGAAGGTGGCACCCAATTGTCGAACTGGAGCCTGCAAAGAAGGATTTCCCACATCTGGACTATCCTCCCTTCTTCCTGACTCTTCCAAATGGAAACGACGATTGGGGAGACCTGCGTATCGATGGTTACGTCCAAGGGAAATGTGTCATATCCAAATCCTACTCCGGGAAAGGAATCGACCAGACGTTTTCCGTTGCTGCAGATGATCACGAGATGATTGCGGATGGTGCCGATATGACCAGAGTTGTCTTTCGAGTGACAGATGAGTATGGAGCTGTTCGTCCGCTCTGCAACGATCCAATCTCCCTCACGATAGAAGGCCCTGCAACCCTCGTTGGAACGAATCTTTTCAGCCTGGCTGGAGGAGTCAGCGCAGTTTGGATTCGGGCAAAACAGGAATCCGGAGTTGTGCGCGTGAGTGCTACACATTCACGATTCGGCACAAAATCCGTAGAGATCAAGATGAAAGCTTGTCCCAAAAAACAGATTTAGTGACTATCTGTAACGGAATCTCTTTCGCAGAGACAATCTGCTGAAGAGGTTAAACATCAACAATAAAAGGAAAGGATGTATGTTCCTTTATGAGGATCATATCTAGAGCCACAGTCCTTACCGTGGTGGTGTCCTTATATTTTGCGCTGTTAGCTAATGCCCAAAATACAGCGGCAAAGTTGAATGGCACTGTCACCGATTCTTCAGGAGCCGTCATTCCCAATGTGCATGTTTCTATAAAAAACGTTGGGACGAATCTGACGCAAACAGTCGATACCAATGAGACAGGATACTATTCCATCTCTCCGTTACCTCCGGGCGCGTACTCACTTACGGCAGAAGCCGGCGGCTTTGCCAAACGGATACAGACCGGTATAGTTCTCACCATCGGTCAAAACGCAACGCTGGACATCACGCTCCAGCCGGGGAGCACCGATTCGACCGTAACAGTAAATGGCGGAGCGGAGATCATTAACACGACTACCGCAGAGATCAGCCAGGTTATGACCGAGGATGCAATCAAGGAGCTACCGTTGAATGGGCGAGATCCCTCCAGCCTGGTATTCCTGTCCTCGGGAGTTACCAACGAGCTACAGTCTCAGGCTGCTACACTCCCCACATCCAACTCCTTTCCTACCGAATCAGGAGCCTCTGCCGGTAGCGGACGGCAGGGCAGCACATGGTATCTCCTGGATGGTGTAGCCAACATGGATACATATTCGTTGCTCGCGGCTCCGTTTCCGAATGCCGATGCGACCCAGGAATTTCGCGTTATCTCCAATAACTTCGATGCCCGCTATGGATTCGCACCGAACGCAGTCGTGAGCATCCAAACCAAGTCCGGCACAAACCAGTTTCACGGCGGGGCCTTTGAATTTCTTCGCAACAGTGCTTTTAACGCCGGAAACTACTTCACCAAGTATGTTGATCCGTTAAGAAGAAATCAGTTTGGAGGTTATCTAGGCGGCCCTGTTTTCAAGGATAAGCTCTTCATTTTCGGCAATTACCAGGGAACCCGCGCATCTTTAACCTCCGCTTCGAATACTACCTATACACCAACATCCGCCATGTTGAACGGAGACTTTAGTGCTGTGCCAACGACGCTGACAGGTCCGTTTGCAACCGTCAATGGCAAGGCAAATCAGGTCAGCACCTCGCTGTTTAGTTCCGCGGCCCTAAAGATCGCCAAGTCTCTTCCGCTTGGGCAGGAGGCTTCAACCGGTAAGGCGAACTATGTCAATCCGGCGCAGAAGTACAACTACGATGAAGGAACTGCCCGTCTCGATTACGTTATTAATACCAATCAGAGAGTCTTTGTTCGCAATTTCATCTATAACTACGACCAGCCGGGAGCCATCATACCTGGAGATATTCTTGCCGGCGTTCGCGGCCAGAAAGGTATTTATCTCAATGAAGTTGTGAATCATACCTGGACGATAAGCCCGACTCTACTGAACAGTGTTACCCTCTCCTTTGCATCGATGGACTACAGCACGGGTACAGTTTTGCGCGACTCGAGCGGAAATGCTATTTGTCTCTCAAAATTCATCAATGTAAATGATCCAGCTGGTGCCTGCTATATCAGCGGGCTCTCCGCATTTAATGGCAATAGCTTGTATGGAGGCGGATCGGGATTCTCCGCTTTCGTCGGCAACCCGAATGACACGCGGAGAAGAGACTGGTGGTTTACGGATACACTGACCAAGGTCCTGGGAAAGAACTCTATTGTTGTTGGAACAGACCTTCTGCATCGATATGCTTATGAGAACTACGGTGGAAGCGTCAATCCGAATATCAGCTTCAATGGTCAATACACAGGCTCGGCGTTAGCCGACTTTCTCCTTGGAAAGGTCTACAGCCTTTCGCAAGGAGCCGGAGAAGCTGGAAGCACGCACGGCTGGATGGTTGGGTTATACGCGCAAGATCAATACAAACTCAGCCCCAAGGTCACTTTGACCGCCGGTCTGCGCTGGGACCCCAATTTCCCGTTGACGGTTGTAAATGGACGTGGAGCAGCCTTTGTTCCCGGACAGCAGAGCACGCGCTATCCGAATGCCCCGCTGGGGCTGGTCTTCCCTGGCGACAAAGGGATCGATGCGGGATTGATGCCGACAACCTATGGCTATTTCGAGCCTCGTATCGGTATCGCATGGCAGGTTAATTCCAAAACAGCTGTTCGAGCAGGTTTTGGAATGTTTACCACACCGCTCGAAGATGCCTTTTACAATAAGGTTTGGGATGCGGCGCCATTCTCTCCTACCTTCGGCTTGAATGGAACCGAGACGACTCCAATCGCGTTTGACAATCCCTGGAGCGGATTGACATCGACGGGAGGGACAAGTCCGCTCCCTCCATTCTCCTCTCCATCTTATGTACCTTCATCCAGCACCACTTTTATTACACCGATCTCCCTTCCCGCAGTTTTTGCCAAGAACTTCAGACTCGGTATAGCACAAAGTTGGAATGTGTCAGTTGAACAGCAATTGACCGAATCCATTGCATTTCATCTCGCCTACGTAGGCAATCAGGCTTACCATCAGGCAACAACAGTAGAGCAAAACCCGGGTATCTTTTCTAATGGCGGCAGTCGGACAACATATCCCAATTTCAGCTCAATCATCCAAGTACAGGATGGAGGAACAGCGAACTATCACTCGCTGCAAACCGGTGTGGAGAAGCGCTTCTCCCATGGCTTCCAGATACAATCCAACTTTACCTGGTCCAAATCCACGGATGTTGGAGGATCGGGCGATCCTTCATGGGAATCCAGTGTCAGCAATCCTTACGACATCAAGCATGACAAAGGCCCGTCCAGCCTGAACTATCCTATTGTCTGGGTAACAAACTTCCTATATCGGGCTCCATTGCTGAGCCAGCAAAATGTCCTGGTAAAAAACATTCTTGGAGGATGGGAACTGAGCGGTCTCTACACCGGCCAGTCAGGACCGCCCTTCACGATGAATGGAGGAAATGGCAACAATAACTCGCTGAGCAATGTTGGCCAGGACCGCGCAGATTTTGTCCCCGGACAAACTATACAGCTGCGCAAGGGCGGAAAGAGCCACTGGCTTAACGAATACTTCAACACGAATGCATTTACTCAAAATGCTGCCGGGACCTACGGGAACACTCCAAAGTTTTTCCTTCAGGAAGCTCCTATCAATACGATGGATTTTGCCATGATGAAAAACTGGAGCTATCTTGAACGCTATAAGCTTCAATTCCGTTGGGAGATGTTCAATGCTCTTAACCATCCAAGCTTCGGCCAACCGAATTCGAACCCGGGCGACTCGAATTTCGGGCAAATTACCAGCATTGGCAACATTCCCCCACGTGTAATGCAGGCAGGACTTAAATTTACCTTCTGAGAAATAACGATGGTCAAGTCCTGGCACGCGAGAATCACGCGTACCAGGGCTTGACGATAAATCGGGCCTTGACACAAAGTCCAGAGTCTCAGGATGCTAAACTCACACGTTTCCGGAAATGCAATGCACTAACTCCATGCTCTAGCCCGCATTATTCATGAATAGCTGTCGGTCTCTGAAAAGCAGCAATGATGCACTTCTTTCGATTCCAGGATTTTGACCGCCAAACAGTCTGTCAGTCGCGGCCGAATGCGAAAACAGGGCTCAAGTGTGCATAGGAAGCGGGTTTCCGAGAATCCAGATCCGAAATTCATGAATAATGCAGGCTAGCGAGAGGCTGTCTGAGAGGTTATATACACGAATTCTATGGACCAACTGCGGCGTAAACTTCTACTGAATGGCGGCGCATCCTTTTTGACACTCGCCACGGCACCAACATCTTTTGGTTCCGTTTTTCAAAATGCTGTCCCCTCGGAACACGCAGACAAATCAACGAAAACACTCACTGAGATTCAGCAGGACGCTACCAGGAAGCACCGCATGCAATGGTGGCATGAAGCTCGCTTCGGAATGTTTGTCCATCTAGGCATCTATAGCGTCATCGCTCGAAAGGAATGGATCATGCTCGAAGAGGGCACTCCAATCGACGAATATGAAGCCTTTGCTGCGCAGTACCAGCCTGCTCCAGGTGCTCCTCGATCATGGGCACGACTGGCCAAGCAAGCGGGGATGAAGTACATAGTATTCACCAGCAAACATCACGAGGGATTTTGCAATTTCGAAACTCGCCTGACGCCTTACAACGCCACTCGCCTCGGCCCCAAACGCGATCTGGTAGCGGAGTATGTGGAAGCTGCACGTGCTGAAGGTTTACGTGTCGGGCTCTATTATTCTTTGATGGACTGGCATCATCCGGATGGAGCTCGCTGTGCAACCGACTCAGCAGCCAGACGCCGCTTTGTGGACTATACGCATGGCCTTATCAGGGAATTGCTGACGAACTATGGAAAGATCGACATTCTCTGGTATGACATTCCTACGCCCCTCGATCGGGCTGGTTGGGAGTCCGATCGTATGAATGAAATAGTCTTTCGTCTTCAACCCGAAATCATCGTCAATGATCGCAACAGGATGCCGGGAGACTTCTCAACTCCGGAACAATACATTGGAGAAGCCAAAGACGAACGGGCATGGGAATCCTGTATGACCATCAACGAAAGCTGGGGATACAACCGAGCCGACGACAGCTGGAAGGATTCCCGAACGATCATACGCAATTTGATTGCTTGCTCAGCCGGAGGAGGAAACTATCTGCTTAATATCGGCCCAAGGGCCGATGGCTCTGTCCCTGCTCCGTCAGCGCGCGTTCTGCGCGAGGTAGGCGAATGGATTAGCACAAACGGAGAAAGTGTCTTTCACACCGCTCCTTGCAAAGTAGATGGCCTCTTTTATTCCGGCTTCACGCAAAAGGCAAATACCCTTTATATGCACATACACTACTGGCCTGGAGAATATGTGGCCCTCGGGGGGTTAACCTGCCGCGTGAAATCTGCAAGACTACTTAAAACAGGTGAGTCCGTAAAATTTGAACAGGATCACATCCGCGTCAAATTCGCCGGTCTTCCACTTGAGCCGCCAGACTGGCCGATTACCACGTTAGCGATCGAATGCGATTCCACGCCTGCACAAGATCCGGATCTTGTCTTTCGTGAACGTGTCAGAGAAAATATCTGACACATGCAGCTTCGTGAGATATGAAGCCGCATATGTCTTCAATCAAAATCTGAGTCTTGCCCCTGATCACATTGTGGACACTAAGGCATTTTCCGAAATACTGTGAACTTTTCAAGTGGGCGCAGAGCGGCTTTCTTTGGCGGAAAGCCGCGCCAAGCTCTGCGGCAATCACAGAGCTCGAATATCTGAGTCGTGCAGCCATGCAATACATTCTGACTAGCTGCTGGCTTTTCTGATCCGTTACTGTCTTCCTTAACCACGTAGAAGTAATCCGCCCAGGAGCAATAGCGCAATGGTCAGCCCTATCGGAGCGAGCAGGCCGTACCGCTTCCACATCCAGGCCACCCGCGGTCGCGTTTCAAATCTGTCTATCGCACCGCCAAGGTGGTTCTCTTTCACCCGGTTTCGCATTGTCGGATCGGTAATCAACTGCCGGACCGCGTGCTCCGTGTCGGATTGCAGTTCCATTTCGCTGATGGCTCGTACGATGGTCGGCCACAGATAGGCCAGATGCAGTACTATACAGATCACTATCCCAGCTGCGATCAACCACTGAGGGACGACAAAAGCGCTCTTGTCGTGCAGAAGTATGGCATCTAAGCCAGCGATCGCAGCCCAAATCGCGTAGTTCAGTTTCCACTCGTTTTTGCGACGATCCTTCCATCGATCGAGGCCTGCCGTATGGAAGAATTTCAGGATTTCGAGTTGTTGTTTCTGCTTTTCAAACTCGAGTTTCTGCGCTTCCAGCGTTACATTCTCTCGGTCTAGAGCAAGCCTTGCCATCTCAAGCTCTGATGATTTCGTGATTTTGTTTTCTGGTGAACTATCGCACATGGGCCATCCACGTATACCACTGAACCGCGTTGTGACGAGCTTAATTATTGGCGGGTAACCATCTTCCAGTAACTATCCCTGCGATTACTTTGCCACGCTTTCGCTAACATCCATTTGTTTGAAGCCGCTCCGTGTGATCAAGACACGATGACGATATAACAATGCGAAGAAGCATACCTCATCTATTAAGCTAGCCATCACTTTTTTCTTGCGATCAAGTTGTTCTTGTGTCTAAATACAAATCCACGCTTCTGCTGGAAGATTCATGTCGCCAAAAGCGAGAAATTCACAAAAGAGCTCGCAATACATGCAACGCTGAGAACAAAAGGATTGAAAGACGAAGCATGGAATAACATGCTGAACTTAGAGCACAAATGGTCGTCGAAGGAATCGACTAGATTGTCTCTATGTCGAAGCGAGAGCCCGGATGTTCGCGGTAGAAAACAATCCCGGGCTGTTCATCCAGGCATTACCTTTAGTTGGAAACAAATCCAATTCGGCGAAGCCAATGTGCGACTTACATTTCATGACAATGACAAAACGACCATGGATGGAGTGGATTGTGTAATGGTCAAGCCAGACATTGATTGTTTCAAAGACCTTGGTGCCCGCGCTACTTTCGAAGCAATTTCAAACGGTCTTACGAGTTCTCTCACCAATCCCGCGCAAGTATATGTACTTCGCTGGATTGCAGGACGAGCAACGGGCGTGCCAGAATTTTCTCCTATGTACACGACTATCGGCTAGAGGCAAGCGAAGAGGTTACGGTTTGTTCTCACAAACTTGAGACCGCAGAGAGCTATTCCAGAGTGGACCTAACAGACCGGCCGCCCCGCGAAACCGAAAAGGATTGAATCATGCCCGATATCCAAATCACTGATCAGCTTGATAAACCCATTCCAACGATAACGGTCGACCTATCTCACCCCTCTTCCTTATTCAAGTACCTCAAAGCTGAACTGTTGCACCTTGCAGTACTCCCCGATTTTCTTCAACGGAAAGACGAAGTCCTCAGCCAGGCAGCCACAAAGCCCGTTCAATTTCAAGCTAAGCTACAGCATGAATTTCAGCTCGGCAGTACTGAACCAGAAATTCAAGTAACTCCGGCCGCGCAGGCGACAATCCGGGTGAACGCCAGTCCTGGAACCAATGTTTTTGACGGCGATCCATTCTTCATTGCTGCTAAGGTTCCAGATCGCACTGGCTATGTCGGCTTTGGATTCCAAGGCTCGCTTGATCTCGGCGTGAGCGGCTCCGAGGGCGATCTTACCTTCGGTTTTAACAAAACCAGCACGGTGAGCTTCGAGTTCTTGAAAGCTTTCCCGCTCGGTGCGGGAGAAGCTACCTTGGGGAGTGCTCTTGGCCAGACGATATCATCCTACGTAATCCCTGCGGACATTTCAGATCTCGATTCTCTTAGTATCAACGATATTGTCACCGTCTCTGGGGAAGGGAATCTTAAGGTCTCAGGAGCAGTGAAAGTTGCTGTGTCCCCGAACCCGCTGGCGTCGGTGGATCTACCCTTGGGAGCAGGTACGCTTGCAGTGCAGGCGGGAGCTACAGCCGGTCTTTCCGCATCCTTCGTCATCTCTGGGGCATATCAGATGCGAGTGCATCGGAAGGATAAAGAAACCATTGAGCTGAGCTTCTTGCGCAAAAGAGGAACAGCGCTAGCAGCCGACTTTTCGGCATCCGCCGGTGTCACCGCAAAAGTTGGAGGAACCGACCTCCTCTCGGAAATTCTCAAGGCCATCAGCACAGATCCCATTGGGGACAAAACGCTGCTAACCAGCTTAACCGTGTCAGAGGTCAATTCCCTTGGTACAGCGATCAAAAGCGGCCTGGACCATAGCATTCAGGCTTCACTGAATGTAACGCTTTCTTCACTTACGGACGACCAAGCTGCCTTCCAGTACGAGATTCAGCCCGCACGATTGGACCAAGAGGCAAACATTGCTATCCACAAGGCCCTCGACGGAGACCTCAGCCTTCTCGCCGCCATGGAATCTAAGATCACTGATAGTGGCGCCCTAGCGCCGGGAGTCAAGATGCTGAATAGTGTACTCACGGAAACGCGTAAACGCAGCACCACGCTCAAGATCAATCTGCTCGGAATTTTGAACTATCAAACGCTTTCCGAATTGATCCGCAATAGCGAAATTCTCACCGATCAGGTCACAGGGGACGTCACCATCAAAGAGACGGTTACGGGCCAATCCATTACTTCTATCGTCGAACCGATGGCCCGCCATGAGGCGTTGCGGAAAGCGATTTTTGATTCAGTGCTCGTGACGACTAGTTATCGTGCGGGCAAAGCGGTGACGGTGACAGGCTTGCAATGCGAGCAAACACATTTCGCTCTTAACCAGAATACAAATGCGCAGATTGTGGACGATTACCTAAGGTGGTTCATGGCGCTAAACTTACTGACGCCACAAGAGAAGGGCACAGTCTTCAGTCAATTCGCAAAGGGCGGACCGTCTACGTGCGTGTTGAGAACCTCGTTTGGGGATGGCGAGTGTACTTCGATGTTCTTTGACGAGAAACAAAAGCCTAGAACAACACAGTACTACCTTGAATTTGGGCGGAGGGCATTACGCGCACTACTGGATCCTGAACATCGGGCAATCGATCAACTGCGCTATCAGATTGTTGATGACAAGTTATGGCCTAGTGCGCTCAGCATAGGCGCCAACGTTAATTTAGGGTCTCTCGTCGGGATCAGTACTGCCGACGCTAGAGTGGAGTATCTAATCGGAGATGTCTACGTAATTACAAGTTGGGCCAACGCGATGGCCGAGGTTGGAGCACTGGTTCGGGACGTACGAGCATTCGTGGGCCAATCCAATCCCGCGGCGCTTTTCGGCAACAACGAATTCAAAAAGATGCGCGATGCGCTGCAAAAGAAGCTGGCGGCCATGATAAAGGCGAGCAAGACTCGTTTCGACGAACCCTGGGGCATGGTGTGTCTCTTCTGGGCCGGAGGTTCGCCGCACACCGCTTATGCCAAGACTGTCACCAGCAGGTTCACCCTAGAGCGGGGTGCCTAGCTTCCATCGGTAATAGCACCAAGTAGTCACCTTTGCCAGAGGAAAGCCCCAATATAAGCGAATCGTTACCAGGAGGTCTTCGCCGTGTTTGGCTCCGACATACTTGAGATCACGATAGGCATCATTTTCGTCTTCCTGCTTGTTAGCATCATTGCGAGCGGTATTCGTGAAGGTCTTGAAGCATGGTTGAAAACGCGCGCAACCCATCTTGAGGCCGGAATTCGAGAACTGCTGCACGACAAAACGGCCACGGGACTCGTGACACAGTTGTTCAATCATCCGCAGATCTACTGCCTGTACACGGGGGCGTACAATCCGCAAGAAGCTGGCTGGTGGCCGCTTTCGCTTAAGCGCGGCCGCAATCTTCCCTCGTACATCCCCGGTAGAAACTTCGCCCTGGCGCTGATGGACCTAGCCGCGCGCGGGCCAGTCAATGTAAAGGATGACAGTCCTGCGGCTGCGAAGACGTTCAATCTTCAGACGGCCCGCGCAAATTTGCGTCTCATTCAGAATCCTCCAGTTCAGCGCGCTCTATTGAATGCGCTCGACACCGCGGAGGGCGATATGCAGAAGGCCCTGGCCAATGTGGAGGCGTGGTACGACAGCGCCATGGATCGAGTTTCTGGCTGGTACAAGCGATCTACGCAATGGATTCTGTTTGTGATCGGATTGATCATCGCGGTTGTACTCAACGTGAACGCTATCACGATCGGCAATTATCTCCACCGCGACAAGACGGTGCGCGACACGCTGGTAGCACGCGCGCAGGCGGCCACCACCGATGCCAAGTACCTCAGCCGGACCCTTCCGGAGATCCAGAATGAGATGAGCACACTGGCGCTGCCGATCGGGGGCACTGACCAGTGGAACCAAGTTCGAGAATACCCAATCTCGACGTTGGGCGGGTGGCTACTGACAGCAATTGCAGCCTCACTCGGTGCACCTTTCTGGTTCGACACGCTGAATAAGATCATGGTCATCCGGTCCACAGTGAAGCCCCACCAGAAGAGCCCAGAGGAAGCCTCGGAGGATCCGCAAGGGCGAAGCGGAGACACTAGCAGCAATGTGCTGCAGGCGCTCGGGGCCATGTCGTCCGGATTGGGAATGCGCGTGAGTCCTCCACCGGGTACGTTGGATACCTCAGAGATGATGGACGGATGCGACGTGAAGATTTCGACTGTTACGAAAGATGAAGAACTGCCTGTAACCGAAGGAGGAGTGCGCTGATGTTCTCATTAACCTGGCTTCCCGATGTATTGCTGGACGCGGGCCTGAAAGTTGCAAAGGTGGATGGATGGGAATCACGAGGGCTGGGGGACATGGGGCCGGTGAAGGGAGTTATCTGTCACCACACAGCGGGTCCCCGCGAACTCAACATGCCCAGTCTGACAACACTCATTCGTGGGCGTCCTGATTTGCCCGGACCGCTGGCCCAACTCGGCATCGGGCGCGACGGCACGTTCTATGTGATAGCCGCGGGAAAATGCAATCACGCGGGGCGCGGTTCCTGGAACGACGTAACGACGGGGAACACAAATTTTATCGGCATCGAAGCAGAGAATACCGGACTTGCGAACGACAGTCCGTGGCCCGAAATGCAAATGCAGGCTTACCATCACGGAGTGGCCGCGATCCTGAGGCACGTAGGCCAGGAAGCAAAGTGGTGTGCGGGTCATAAGGAGTTTGCGCTTCCCGCGGGCCGGAAAGATGACCCGTCATTTGATATGGCAGTGTTCCGGCAAGCCACTGCCGCTATTCTGGGGGGAACGGCTCCGGCACTGGAGCCGATTCCAGCAATGGAGCCTTCGAATAACGGAGCGCCAGGAAGATCGACATTACGTCGGCCGAATACAGGAGAACAGGTAAAGCAACTGCAGCAGAAGCTGAGGCTGGATGTCGACGGCGAATTCGGTTCTGCAACGGAGGCAGCAGTCCGTGCATTCCAACGGAATGCCGGGCTGGTACCGGACGGTATTGTCGGGCCGAAAACCTGGGCAGCTTTGGATCTATCGTAAGTAAAGACCGGCAGTGCAAATGGGAGGCTCCTTCAATATCATTCTTGTCAGTTTGATCGACAGCGCCGTGGCCTCAATTAACTTGAGCCTTCTCGGATTGCGTTGCCAAAAGACTATCGAGTTACACGTGAAAGGCGGCTTCGATGAGGCATTCACAATCTTTCAATCCAAGCGTACGTCGTTGCTGGCGGCTTTCACGGAGCTCTATTCCACCTATGCGGGCGGTAAAGCTCCGGTCGAGCATTTCACGCGTGCTGCTGCCAAAGAATTCGGAGCGCGGGTGATCTCAGTCAACAACATCGGGCTGGGGCCAATGGATACACCGTTCTTCTACCCCGCTGAGACACCTGATTCTGTCGCGTATTATAAGTCAGCATCCATGAACGGGAAGCTGACCGACATCAAGGACATTGCTCCCATCGTCGAATTTCTGGTGACAGATGGTTGGTCGATTACGGGCCAGACGATCTTTGCCAATGGGGGGATTACCACACGGTAGGTAACAGTAGGAGGTAGTTTGAATCACCTCCCATTTCATTCGTGAGAGACAAGCATGTCCGAAGAGACACCGACGCCCGCGAGGCTGGAAGCCTTTTCCGATGGCGTCATTGCCGTCATCATCACCGTCATGGTTCTCGATCTCAAGGTGCCGCATACCGATGGCCTCGCCGCATTGCGCACGCTGGCTCCAGGGCTGGCAAATTACATGCTGTCTTTCGCTTTCAGCGGGATCTATTGGCTCAATCACCAACACCTCATACATCGGGTGCAGCGAGCCGGGCATTCGATGCAATGCGCCAACCTAGTGTTCCTCTTCTGCCTCTCACTGCTTCCATTCAGTACAGCTTATGTTGTCGAAAAAGAAATGTCCGGCCCTGCAGTTGCCCTTTATGCTACGACACTACTGATTGTTGGCCTCTCATTCATGTTGCTTCGGCTTACAGTACACAGCCATCTTCGCCATCGAGAGTCTTTTTCTGAAGAGGACCGGAAGGGTTTCCGCAATCACACGCTCAGCCTCTTCCTGTATGCAATCGGGGCGGTCGCGGGTATCTACTTTCCCATAACAGTATTGTGGTGCATTGCAATCCTGACCTTCGCCTGGGCACTGCCAAACCTATCGCTGACGGCAATCAAGCAGCGGCATGTATGACACAGGAGATGTGTCAGCACCCAGGCCCGGCTCACCTAACTCCGCGTCTTTGCGTGCGAAGTTGCGTTGTTGCCGCGCCATTGGGTATGGTTGACCGCGCGGACAGGCGGCGTATCATCAGCTCTGCGTCGTCTCGTGAAGGAAGCCTGTCTGTCCGACAAGGGAAAGACTTAGCAGTGACAGGCGCAGAAATCTGTCTATCGCTTCTTGTCCTCCGTTGCCGTCAATCTTGCCGGATTTGAAGTGGCCTAGTTCGTTCCTTGAGCGATACCGTTCAGCGTCTTTTGCCTAGGCTGGCCCCAGTAAGTCCTCCAGTCATTGCCGCTGTTCAACGTGTTCGCTGATCTTACGAATCGTATTGTGTGGTGTCGGTGTCCCTGCGTCAGAGCCAGGGACTCGCGGCTATCTCGGAGGCCCGCGCTAGGGCTTGGGTGTCGATATGCTCCAGTAACCTGTCGGACGAGACACTTCAAATTCCTCACATAGCTGGCTAAATGGCTTCTCTGCTCGGGTCGCCGCTACAACAAACTCCACCCGTTGTTGCATATGAGAGCTTCGATGTCAAAAATTGACAAAGATTGTTATTATCTCTGGTATCGAAAACTTAGGAGCGTATCGAATGAACGTCTCTCTCACTGCCGAACTTGAGAAATTCGTAAACACCAAAGTCGAGTCGGGCCGCTATAATTCCGCAAGTGAAGTAGTCAGAGAAGCTCTTCGGCTGCTGGAAGAGCGCGATCACGCACGGTCTCTTCAGCTTGCCGGATTCAATCAAGAACTTGGCCGACGACTCGTATCGCTCGACGGGGGCAAGCATGTCTCCCCAGCGGAAGCTCGCAACCAACTCAAACGCAAATCCAAGCAGCGCCGGAAAGCAAATGCGTGACACGTTACGTCCTTAGTGAAGATGCCAATCTGGATCTCAATGGCGTCTGGGACTATCAATTTTAGGGAACAAGAGCGCTTGTTCGAGGAAATATTCGGGAACGATTATGAATATTTTCTTTCTGGCCGCGGGCTTGGCTTCGACTCTATTTTTATTCAATTTCAATCGGAGGCCTCACCGCCTACTACGTTGCCCCTCGCAGAAGAGAGTTCGGGGTTTGTCGATAGCGAGGTGGTGAAGTCAGAGCCAGGGGCGCTTGGCCATCCAGGGTTTAGCTATCTCCGCGGGAATCGAAAGCGCAATCCAGCGCAGCTTTTATTCGATCTGTTGGTCGTTGCTGTGCGAGATTCCAGAGAGACTCATTGGCCTACAGTGTGGTTTCTTGCTCTCAGCCTCTGCTTAACAACTCACAAGTAGTTAGCGGTCGGAGGTTTGAATCAGATCACTTCCAGGAATCCGTAGAGCGGATCTTTGGGGCCATCTGGAGACCACTTGATTTCATGGTTTGGGTTGCTAGGATTCGTTCCGATGCCCTGCGATTTTCTGAGATTCATTGGTGTTGCGGTTTCAGTCTAGACTTCACGGCGATATCAAGGCATAGGAGTTTTGCTACTAAGCTGCTTTTCTTCTTCAGCTAAGAGTACTGGATTGGTTTTTTTCGGGAACAATCTGAGGACCAGTTTGTATGCCTGTTGCTTCCAATCAGCCCAATTCTCCTGCTCCTAACGTCGTCTGTAACGTTCCGAAAAGCGCTATTCAACCATATTCACGTGTAAGCAGTTAGCCATTAATATCAGGATCCTAACGCATCCGTTACCGTATATCACTGGACCTACTCCGCGAGCGCCGGTACTTTTCGTAAAGATTCGAAACGGAATAATTTTCGGCGCGGGCTGCCTGTAGCAGATTGGATATCTGCCCCTCGCCCTACGACCATTCCAATCACAGACGTTAACTGTTCGAGGAGTCAGTATGTCATTTCAAGTGAAGCCGTCCAAAGCATGCATACTCTCATGCATAGCATTCCTGGCAGCAGCATCCTTGCTAACGGCGCCCCCCGTCTTGTTGTCACAACCTGCGACCGGAACAGCCTTAGCGGGCAGTTTTACTACACAAACGGGAAACGCACCCTATTTCAGACTCGTCCGCTTAGCACATGGGGCATACAACGGAACCATTGTGGCCAGCGAGAGCTCAATGGGGAACGGCATCACGGGGAACATCTGGCAGAGCACCAACAATGGCAGCAGTTGGACGCAGGTCGCCACCGTTCCCGTAATCTCTGGCAGCGTTCTGGTGGGTGCTGCAACGCTGTTCGAGATGCCCCAGGCTGTTGGCAATCTTGCTGCAGGCACACTGCTTTATGCGGCCACCTATACCCAGGGCTCGCAGAGAGCCATCGAAATCTACACAAGTACCAATGCAGGTAGTACTTGGACCTATTGGGCGACGCCGAAAATCGGCGGAAGCCTTACACAGGGATTGTGGGAACCGGAATTCGAGATTGCCAGCGACGGTGCACTGGCTATGTTTTGGTCCGATGAGACCGATCCATGCTGTAGCCAGAAGCTTGCGCAGATGCGCACTTACAATGGCAATTCGTGGCAAGACCAGCAGAACACCGTGGCCAGCGCCGTTTTCGGCGACCGCCCCGGCATGGCAGTGGTTACCAAACTTCCCAGTGGCAGTTATTTCATGACCTATGAGATTTGCGGCGGGGCGAATTGTACGGTCTTTTATCGTACCTCAACCGACGGCTGGAACTTTGGCTCCGCCCAGAATACGGGAACCAAGCTGCAGACACCCAGCGGACAATACTTCGAACATGCTCCCACCAACGCTTGGAGTCCGTCGGTGCTTTCCAGCAACGGCGCCATCCTGGTGATCGGGCAAGTGTTCGTAAACTCCAGCAACAACGTCGATCCCCAGAACGGAACAGTTATTCTGGAAAACCTTAGTTCCGATGGCAACTCCGGTATTTGGATTCCCATCACCGCGCCGGTTCAGGTCCCCAACGCCTACGATAATTACTGCCCAAATTACTCTTCTTCAATTTTGCCGGCCACAGACGGAAAAAGCATTCTCGAGTTGACCTCCGCTTACAACAGCAGCGGCCAATGCGGGGGCTACTATGCGACCGAAACCTTTAACAACCTGCCTGCGGACGGCTCAACGCACGCCTTCAGGAATGTGGCATCGAATGGCCTGTGCATCGACGACGCTGCTTGGGGAACAGCGGATAACACGGAGGCCGATCTCTGGACCTGCGCCGGTTCAATCATTCAGGAATGGACGGTCCATAGCAAGGGGAGCGGCTGGTTCAGCCTTTCCAACGCGCAAACCGGTTTGTGCCTGGATAACACCGGCGGAAGCCAGACTCCGAAAAACCCGACAACCCTGTGGGGATGCGCCAACAACAGCAACCAAAACTGGCAATTCATCGACCGAGGCGATTCTGTGTATGAGCTGATGAACCAATCTTCGGGCACATTATTTCTTGACGATTGGCTGGCGTCGCAAACCCCCGGGACTGCACTCGAAGTGTTTACCCTCAACGGTTCGCCTGCACAACGCTATGTATTGCAATAGCGCAGCCGAAACTTAGAAGCTTATGGAAAGGCGCACCGCGAGGTGTGGCCAGAGATGCTCGATATGCTCAGACGCTGGGGCCTCGGCGAATACTCAATCTTCCTGGGAGATGGAATGAAGATTTCGATAGCGAAACTGATTTTGGCAAGCCTTCTGATGGTCGTTGGATTCGGAGTAGGACTGGCACAGAACCAGCCCGACGCGCTCAAAAGCGGCTTTGAGAATCCACCGGAAAGTGCGCGACCACGGGTGTGGTGGCACTGGATGAACGGGAATATCTCGAAGGAAGGCATCAAGCTGGATCTTGAGTGGATGCACCGGATTGGCTTGGGCGGTTTTCAGAACTTCGACGCAGCCCTGGCCACGCCCCAGGTGGTGGACCACCGGCTGGCTTACATGACGCCTGAATGGAAGGACACCTTCAAGTACGCGACCAACCTGGCGGATCAGATGGGGATGGAAGAAGCCATTGCCGGGTCGCCGGGATGGAGCGAGTCAGGCGGGCCCTGGGTGCCGCCTGCCGAAGGGATGAAGAAGTATGTTTGGAGCGAAACGCTGGTGGAGGGAGGTAAGCCATTCAAAGGGATGCTGCTTCATCCGCCATCGAACACCGGCGCATTTCAAAACCTGCCGAACCACGACCTGCCTGCGGAAGGTTCGCCGTCGGATCCGGTCTTCTACGCTGACAGCGCGGTTGTCGCGTATCGCCTGCCGGAGGGGGATGTTTCCATCGCCAGCTTGCACCCCAAGGTGACCACCAGCGCCGCGCCGGATATTCCGATCGACGGGGGCGCTCTCTCCGACGGAGATTATGTCCACGGCATCCGCATCGATCCTGCAAAAGTTGGAGAGAAGTCCTGGCTCCAGTATGAGTTTGAAAAGCCGGTGCGCATGGAGGCCGTCTCCCTGGTGATGGGCGGCCCGTACGACGCCATGCAGATCTTCATGGGCTATGGGGAAAGCGGTCGGGACCTGGAGGCGAGCGAAGATGGCAAGACATTTCGCAAGGTCGTTCATATCGAAAACGGCGCTGTTGGAACCACAACCACCTTTGCACCGGTGACGGCACGCTTTTTCCGTGTCACGTTCCTAATCAAGGCGCCTGCAGCAAACTCATGGGCAGAACTGGATGGCTCAGCAAACGCAAACGTGGCTCCAAAGGCGCCATCGCCGGTGGAGATTGGCGAACTGGAGTTGCATGCGGTCGCCCGCGTGAATCGGTATCAGGAGAAGGCCGCTTTTGCTCCCATGCCCGACCTTTATGGCTTTGCTACGCCGCCGGTCCCAGCTGCGGAAGCGATCGACAAGAACTCCGTGGTCAACCTGACGGGCCAAATGCAAGCCGACGGTACTTTGGCATGGACCCCGCCTCCTGGAAGATGGGTTATCCTGCGCCTGGGATTTTCATTGCTAGGCATTCGCAATCACCCCGCGACAGCAGAAGCCACAGGCCTGGAAGTGGATAAACTGGACAGGCATTTCGTCAAGAAGTACTTCGAGACCTACCTCGACAGTTATAAAGAGACGGTGGGCGCGGCTCTCATGGGCAAACGCGGCATCCGTTTTGTCATCAGCGATAGCTGGGAAGCCGGTTCGCAGAATTGGACGGATAACATGATTGCCCAGTTCAAAAAGTACCGCGGCTACGATCTAGTGCCTTGGCTTCCAGTGCTGACAGGGCACATCGTAGAAAGCTCCGAAGCCAGCGACCGGCTCCTGTGGGACTTGCGCAAGACTATCGCTGACCTCACCTCGGACGAACACTACGCGCAGTTGGAGGCAATGCTGCACGAGCGAAACATGGGCCACTATGGTGAATCGCACGAAGCCGGACGCGCCTTGGTGGCCGACGGTATGGAAGTGAAAAAGTATAACGAAGTTCCTATGAGCGCCATGTGGACGCAGGCGCCGGGCGTGAACAAGGAGCAGTTCGGCTACAACGCGGATGATCGCGAGTCGGCGTCGGTGGCGCATATCTATGGGCAGAACCTGGTAGCGGCGGAGTCGATGACTGCGGCCGTCGCGCCCTGGGGGTGGTCGCCTGCCACCCTCAAGCCGACGGCTGATCAGGAACTGCTGAACGGCGTCAACCGCATCGTCATTCACGAGTCGGCACACCAGCCATTGGTGGGCAAGGTGCCGGGGTTGACGCTCGGACCCTTCGGCCAGTGGTTCAACCGCAACGAGACTTGGGCCGAACAAGCCAAGCCATGGATCGATTACTTGGCACGCAGCAGCTATCTGCTGCAGCAAGGCCATTTCGGCGCAGACCTGGTCTATTTCTACGGCGAGGATTCCAATCTGACCGCCATCTTTGCCAACAAGGCACCGGACGTGCCGCAGGGTTACGGGTTCGACTACATCAACGCCGACGGGTTGATTCATGAGTTGAGTGTGGCCAACGGCCGCATCATCACTCCGAGCGGCATGAGCTACCGTGTCCTGGGACTCGATCCCTATAGCAGGCACATGTCGTTGCCGGTGCTGCGCGCCATTCATAAGCTGGTGGTCGAGGGCGCCGTCGTTGCCGGGCCGAAGCCGAACGACGATCCTAGCCTGGCCGACGATCAGGCGGAGTTCAACAAGCTGAACGATGACTTGTTTGGCGATGGAACGGGGATACACGTGGTCGGCAAAGGGAAGGTGTATGCGGGGCAGAGTCTTGGCGATGTCTTCAAGGCGCTGCAAGTGGCGCCGGACTTCGACTACACCAAACCGGAGACCGACGCACGTCTCCTGTTTGTCCATCGCAAGCTGGTGGACGGCGATGCATACTTCATTGATAACCGCAACGACCGTGACGAAGAGGTCGAGGCCAACTTCCGCGTGACTGGCATGGCACCCGAGTTGTGGCACGCCGAGACAGGGAAGACGGAGTCGGTGTCCTTCAAGATTGCCAATGGTCGTACTACGCTGCCGCTGAAACTGGAACCTTGGGGCACAGTGTTTGTGATCTTCCGCAAGGCAACCCTTGAGACTTCTCGTACGATGCCTGTGCAGGTCGAAACGCGGCTTGCGGTTTTCGATGGCCCCTGGAAGGTGAGCTTCGAGAAGAATCGCGGAGCACCACCCTCCATCACGATGGACCAGCTCAAGTCCTGGAGCGAGAGCCAGGATGCGGGGGTAAAGTACTTCTCGGGCAACGGCACGTACACCAAGACCATCAATGCCAAGGCAGATTGGTTCAAAGCCGGAGCCCACATCTGGATTGATCTGGGAGACGTTCGGAACCTGGCAGAGGTAACGGTCAATGGCAAGCCCCTGGGCACTGTCTGGCACGTGCCCTATCGCGTGGATCTGACGTCCGCTCTCAAGCCGGGTGCAAATGAACTCTCCATCAAGGTCACCAATGCGTGGGTCAATCGGCTGATTGGCGATCAGCAGCCAGATGCCGCCACAAAATACACTTTCACAACTGTCAAGCCGTACAAGGCAGATTCGCCCCTGCTCCCCTCGGGGTTGCTGGGGCCAGTGAGTTACTACTCAATTTCGGAAAAGTGAAGGATTCCCTGCAAGGACTAGCCCGAAGTTCCACATCCTTAAGGACGAAAAGGTGTGCGAATTCAGAGGGATAAGTGCAGAGAGCGAATCGGGGTCTGGGTACAGTTTAGAAAGCAGGGGCAACGCCGAGCAGTTCAAAGGCGCGGCGTTGCAGCGGCGTAGGTGTAGAGATCATTTGCATGGAATGGTCGGTAACAGAGACTTGATTGAGAGTCAGAGTAGCCAAGTCTTCGAGTAGCGTGGAGAAGCTATGGACAGCAAGGCCGTCAGCGGAGCGATGGTTTTGCCGCTTTTCCAGAGCCGCTGGGGAACGATGAGCTGGAGCTACGACGGAAGGACGAAGAGCCTCCCCTGCTTGAGGCTCTTCGTCGGTAAATAGCAAGGAGGCGAGAGCTTGTTTGAGATGCCATTCGACATAGGCCGCCAGCAAGCATAACAGGACATGAGCCCGAACGCGGTTAGCCAAGTGATGGTGAATCGGCCGCACCTTCAGATCAACACTCTTCAAGCTACGAAAGGTTCGTTCCACCACCGACAGACGCTTATAGTTGCGCACCGTCTGTTCTGCGGAGAGCTGCTGCTGGGCAACGCTGGTGCGAAGCACATAGATGCCGTCCAGGGCCGCTTCTTGAGCAATGCTGTCTAAGTTACGTCGATAGGTGAAACGGGTCTCCTCGACGGTGAACTGAAAATGCTTGCCCATTTTGTATCGGCCCAGAGCTTTTCCAATAGCGATGCCGATCTTCTCCTTACCTCGTAGGGGACGTCTGTTGCGTTTGCTGGCGGCAACAATCTGCTCCAGCCGCTTTTCTGTGGCAGCTAAAAGCTCCTGACGTTTGCGCGAGCGTTCTTCGGCCAATAAAGGGTTACGACAAGCGATGAGTCGCTCTCCGGCGTAGTCGGGATGAGAGATCTCAGCGAAGTCTTGCTGGTCAAACAAAGACAGCTGCAGGCATCCAGAATCCACCAGACTGCGAATCTGTACGCTACGCAAGGCGGTGATCCAATCCAGTCCGGAGTTGCGCAAATCCTGTTCGATGCGGGCGCTGGTCAACATGCCTCGATCGCCCACCAGGATGACCTGTTGCAGATCAAAGCGGGTGCGTAACTTTTCCACTTGAACGGCAACGGTCTTCGGATCGGCCGTGTTGCCCTCAAAGACTTCCACTGCAAGGGGCCGTCCGTCTTGATCGGTCAGCAGACCGAAGACAATTTGCAAGTTGCCTGAACGCTCATCGCGGGAATGACCATACTGTGCAAGTGGACAATGCCGACCCTCAAAATACGTGGAGGTTACATCGTAGAGCACTAAACAGCCTTGCTGCAGATGGCGCTTGGCCAGTTGCTTTTCAATCGACTCCTGGCGCTCGAACAACCAGTCCATGGCGCGATACAGTTCCTCTTCGCTCACAGATCCCAGCCCCAGACAGGCCCCTAAGCTGCTGGAGGCGGTCTCGGCTTCCAAGCCCCGTACGGTAGCCAACTTCGAAGCTGGCTCAAGGATCCTAGCCACGATCATGGCTACAACCAGATCGCGTTCCCGACAAGACTCTCGACACACCAGGCGCTCCAGTCCTAGCTGACGCAGAGTGCCCAAAGCAGCAGCAACGTGACCATGAGGTAAGGAGCGGTTGATGGTGAAGGCTCCGTTGAGCGGGATCATCGACTCGCCCTTGAGTACCAAGCGCAGACTATCGATCTGCTCCTGCGGCCAGTCGGAAAGGTTGGCCAGGGTAACCTTGCGAATCTTCTTGCCTTCGCGAACGGCCTGCCGCAGCAGTACGGCTGGAGGAGAGTTGCGGTTGGGCACGACGTCGATGTACATGGCCAGCAATATGCATCATTAACAGCACGACGTCAAGCGATGATTTTGATATTACATGGGTACATTTTCATGTAATCAACAAAGACATACTCTGCTTATCTCACTTATCAGTAAGGTGCTTATCTCTCCCTTTGCTCCTTTTCTAAGCTGGAACTTCGGACTAGCGCATTTCTCACTCAGCTGTACACCGGAGCGCCAAAGCCTTGGCAGCTTTCCGTTAAAGAAAGCTGCACTTCATCACTTTTGGCGAGTGTATATCTATGTGAGAAATGCTCTAGGCAGTGATTCTTCCACGGCATTGTTGCACGGGTAGGGGTTAATATCCGAGCGCTATCTCTACCAATAATTCTCAGCAACAACCTGCGGTGGGCCAGCTTCGCCCTTGATAACATTGATTTTCAGCACAATCTGCACGTTTTGATTTGGATCGCGCAGGCTGCGCGACAAATTGTTCATATAGGCAGGGTTGGTGACGAACTCACCAGCGGCCTGACTGGCGTGCAACCCCAAGCCGCCAATTTCGACAGAGATCTGACCTGAAAGCGGATTTCTGGTACGCGTGATCAGTGCATAATCGTCGCGGGACGAGGAGTAGGCCTCGCCCCACGGATAGTTCCAATCGCGGCGTTCGGGATGTTGAGAATCCTCAATCCACATCTTCTGGCTGACAGAATCCATGCGCGGATGGAATCTGAGTTTTGCAACGAGGCGTAGCGACCAAGAATTCCCCAATACGCCGAGCAGAATCGCCGGCCCGGTGTGCAAATCTGCAAGCGCGACACTGTCGGAAGGGCGAAGCAGGAATGTTTTGTTGTGCCGAGTCAAGATCTCGCTTATGTGCGCCATCTCGACGGCATCGGCCCAGGATGCCGCGGGCCAATTCTTGTATTGGGGTATCGGAATCAGGGGATCCTCACCTGCGTTGATGTTGTTTGCCATCTGAGCCGTAAATTCGCTCAGATTCAGAAGCGACGGCTCAACGGTTCCGACACAGACCAAAATCGGAGCGGAAGATTCAAAGACCGGGCCCCAGAACCGGTTTACCCCCGAGTCCAGCCTAGTCCGCAGCACGAGAGAAGCCGCGATCACGATCAGCAGGAGAGAAAGCGCAACGACGGCTGGGACTTTCCAGCGTGAGGGAACTGAAAGTATTCGAGTGTCCTCTGTCTTCGTTTCTGGTTTCACCTGCGTAGAGTGTTCAGGTATGGATACGATTCCAGGCGTCGGAGCCGGCGGACGCCGAAAGTGAGCCACGTAGGACCCGGATGCTAACTCGATCCGCAACTCCTGTTCATGGCCTGCTTCCTGGTAGTATTGCGCGATTCGCTTTCGTACCTCAGCCGCGGCAACCCGAACAATGGAATCTCCGGAAGTATCGAAGGTTGGTTCGCGGCCGAAGACCTCGATTCCGAGGGTGCGCTCTTTGAGAATATCGGCGTGTCCCTCGGTCGTCTGAACCACCACAAAGCGCAGAAAGTCGGAATATCGGCGGCTGTTCCTGAAGTGCGAACTCGCCAGGAGTCGGTCGAGTTGGAGCAGCACGGCTTGCTTGTCCGCAGTGGACAATTCAGTCAATCCCACCGGTGCATGAGAATTTGCCATCTCTTCGGCCTCGAGCGAGGGAAGTATACCCCCGGCAAGCAAGGGGAGCAACTCTGGATTCTTGTACCCATGGGGTGCCGAACCTGCTCCTAACGTCGCCTGTAACGCTCCACAAACCGCGTCTTATCTTACTCGGATGTAAGTAGTTAGACATTGGTCCGAGGATACTAACGCATCCATCACCGTATATTACTGGACGTTTATCCGCGAAGGTCAGTAAGTTTCGCGAAGTTTCGAAACGAAATGATTTCATCACTGAAATCAGGTCGGTAGCGGGATCGAGTCGGCCGTTTCTAGCGTTCGGTGGACACCATACGCAGCCAAGGAACGTGTGAAAACCAGCAACAGCGAGAGGTTCAAAGATGCACTTAGATCTCCATCGCTCGATCAGTGTTGCCTGGGTAGGCGGAGGCGGCCCGCCGCCAGCTGCCGCACGAGCCGCACCGGGATCTTGTCGTTATCGTGCTGATCAAGGCAATTGAAAATGCAGCACAACTTTTCAGGAGGCAGTGGAGTGAAAATCTTCAGGCAACTTGCGATGCTGGCATTTATGGTGGTATTCGCTCATACCCTATGGGGACAAGCGGGCACAACCGGCACAATCTTGGGAACGGTCACCGATACTTCCGGGGCCGTGGTCTCAGGCGCTCCTGTCGAGGTGACCAACACAGCAACCGGCGTAACCAACAGAGTGACTTCAACAGGGACCGGCGATTACACCGTAGCCAACCTGATTCCCGGTCCCTACAGGGTGTCGGTGCAAATGGCCGGATTCTCCAAGGCGGTTGTCTCGGGGATCGTGCTTGTGGTCGCACAGGATCAACGCGTCAACTTTCAATTAAAGACGGGTGCCATTACTGAGACAGTCGAGATCAGCGCCAATGCGGTTGCCCTTGACACCGATTCGTCCTCGGTTTCGCAAATCGTTAGCGAGCAGCAGATGTCCAAACTGCCGATCAACGGCCGTAACTTCACCAGTCTTTTGTTTGTCGGCGCGGGCGCTGTGCAGACAGTAGGCGAACAGGGGCAGATGCGGTCGAACGAAGGCAACGCGATCAGCATCAATGGGTCTCGCCCGGAGTCGAACAACTATACTCTGGACGGATTGATGAATACCGATACGGCCTTGAGTACGCCGGCCGTGATTTTGTCTCAGGACGCGATCCAGGAGTTCAAGGTGCAGAGCGCGACCTACTCGGCCGAGTACGGTTTCAGCGCCAACCAGGTCAACATCGTCAGCAAGAGCGGCGGAAACAAGTTTCACGGCTCGGTCTTCGAGTTCCTCCGCAACGACTTCATGAACGCCATTCCCCACCAGAGCGTCAGCAATACCAGCAAGACGGCTACCGAATGGCGCGATAATCAGTTTGGCTACGTTTTAAGTGGTCCGGTGACCATTCCGAAGCTTTACAACGGTCATGATAAAACGTTCTTTTTAGCGAATTACGAGGGGCGGCGCGCTGTCCTGGGTGGCCATACCTCGGGATCTGCGCCTACGTCGGCCGAACTTAGCGGTGACTTTTCTGCCATTGCCGCGGACACGACAAATTTCCCGCTGGCTGGCACCCCGGCTTGCATAGCGATTTCCTCGTCGGGTGCAAAGAACTGTGCACCGGTCGATCCGCTCACCGGGCAGCCGTTTCCTGGAAACAAGATTCCCTCAACCAGGTTCTCTCGCATGGCCCAGGTTACCTCGAAAACGATTCCGACGGCAGCCACAGACACCAACGGCGAGGTGAACTGGTTTGCAACGGCCAACTCAACCACCAATACCGATCAGCAGACCTATCGTGTTGATCAGACCTTCCAAAAGTGGGGGCAAATTTTCTTTCGCTATACCAAGGCGGATTACGCTTCCCAGAATTTTGGAACCTCCTCGCTCGCAGCCCAAGCCAATGCCGGGGCAAACATCTTCTCTGAAAATTCGACCAGTTGGACAGGCGCCTATACGTTGGCCTTGCCTCACGGCTTCGTCAATGATTTCCGCTTTGGCAAACTGGAAGCGAAGGCAATCCAAGGCGACAGCCCGGCCAGCGCGGCGGATATCTCGACTCTGGCGCTCACCGGCGTCTTTACGAAGCTTCCATCGTATGCTGCTGGTTATCCAAATCTTTCTTTCGGTGTGTCGAATGCCGTTTCAGCGGGCAGCCCCGGAAACAATCCCACCACTAGTGATATTCCTGTGTGGGAGTTTGCCGATTCGGTTGTCAAGCAATGGAGAGCGCACTCATTCAACTTCGGATTTGACTATCGTTCCTGGGTGCAGAAACGGAATTTGGCCACTAATTTTCTCGGGTCGTATTCCTACAGCAGCAATCTGATCAACCAGAATGGAACCGGCGGCGTCAACGGTTGCCCCGCTGGCAACGTGTATTGCGGAACCGGCAACTCTTATGCGGACTTTTTGCTGGGTTACTACAATGGGGCCTCGACATTCCAGCCGGGCCCATTCTCGGCCACGGGATCGGAGCCGGGTCATCTGAATCAGTATGTCTTCAAATATGCGGCGCCCTATTTCCAGGATGACTGGAAAGTTAGCTCAAAGCTTACCCTCAACCTGGGCCTGCGCGTCGACCTGCGCACAGTTCCGTACGCAACCAACAACCAGCTATTCTGGCTGGATACGCAAAACAAATTGGGCGGGCTCTGCTTTGCGGACAAGGAACTGCTGACTAACGGCATTGCTCCGGAAGGCAACGGACTCTACCGTTATTGTGGCAAACACCCCAACCCCGAGAGCAAGTCACCCATCGCTCCGCGCTTTGGTTTCACCTATCGTCCCGCAGATAAATTCGTCGTCCGCGGTGGCTACGGCATATTCTTCGACTCCTCCGAAACGCGTGAGATGGACAACTCCGGAGATCAGTATCCGTTCCTGATCCGTACCTCCTTGACCCCCAGTGCGGGTACCTCGTTGAAGTCGACCGATCAATTGTTTACGCCGATGAGCACCATCGCTCCGGTTTCGCCTGCCGCCAACGGCGGAGCTTTTACCGCGGTGATCCTGTCTGAAAACCCACTTAACCCGTACGTGCAACAGTGGACCGTGTCCGTCGAACGGGAGATGGCCAAGAACACTACCCTCGAGATCAACTACATTGGCAACAAAGGAACCCATCTTCTGGAGCGATTCAACGTTAACCAGGCAGGCGCGTTGCCCACCAACGAATTGACGTATTGCAACGCCCATTCAACCATAACCATTGCGACAGGTGGCCAGTATAACTGCGCGCCAGCATCCCGCCAGCCGTTGCCCAACTTCACCAGTTCCAATGGATTCCTCGACAGCAAATGGATTGGCTACTCCAGCTACAACTCGGGCAACGTGAAGCTGGAGCACCGCGCCACCGACGGCGCCGTGCTGTTGGTTTACACCTGGGCCAAGAGCCTTGACAGCAAGTCTGCTGCTGCCGGCATCGGCGCTACCAACAGCTACGCCGGTCCTATGGACTCTGCGAATCCTCGCCGGGACTATGGCCGCTCCGACTTCGATGTAAGTCAGCGTTTTGTCGCCAGCTATGCCTATGTCCTGCCCGTGGGCCGTGGTAAACGAATTGGCGGAAACATCAATCGTCTAGCGGATGCAGCGGTGGGAGGCTGGGAGATAACCGGTATCGGCACCTACCAGAAGGGTTTCCCTTTCTCCGTACAGGCCAACGATACCAATTCCTTGTTGGGCACCCCGAACCAACGCGCCGACATCGTCGGAAACCCGCGCTCCGGATTTACCAAGAGCGCCAAGCAATGGTTCAATACCGATGCCTTCACATCACCGCAGGGCGGCCTCTTCGGCAACAGCGGACGCAACATCCTGAACGAGCCGGGAATCTCCAATTGGGATATGGGCGTTGTAAAGCATGTGAATATCACCGAGAGAGCCAGGTTCGAGCTTCGCTTGGAAAGCTTTAATACTTTCAACCATGCCCAGTACGGCGTGGATACGAATAACGGCGCAGGACCTGGCTCGACAGCGGAATCCACCAACGTAACCTCTACAACCTTCGGCCAAATTACCTCGTACCGTCCAGCACGCATCTTGCAGCTAGGCGGTAAGATCATTTTCTAACTGCAACTAGAGGAAAAGCAGAGTAAGTGTAATGTGGAACTATGGCTTTCGAATACCTTACATCAACTCTGCTTTTGTTTTAGCTAACCTGCGATCTGCCACCTGGGCAAGCGTGGCGGATCGTCCTGTCTGTTCGGTATGATTGCGCCACGATGATAGCTACATGGAAGGCCCGGATTTCCAGTGCACTGATTCTTTCAGGATGCATTGCTGCCCAAGTCCTGGCGCAGGGCGTTGCGGATCGGGACGATTTCGCGCAACTGTTTAACGCTGGACGTGCGGCCATGACCGCAGGCAGATTCGACGAGGCTCGCACTGACTTCGAGCGGCTGGAAAAGATGAATGCATCGGTCGCTGAGGTTCACGCTACGCTCGGCGTCATCAACTTCAAGCTGGGCAACTTCGATCGCGCCGTGCAAGAGATACGCATGGCACGCAAGCTCAAGCCCACTCTCCCTGGACTCGATTCTTTGCTCGCCATGTCGCTTGCCGAAAGCGGCAAGAATCGCGAGGCGTTGCCAGGTCTGGAGGAGGCATTTCGTTCAGCCCCCGACCCGGAGGTGAAGCGGCAAGCCGGGCTTGAACTCACCACAGTCTATGGCCATCTCCAGCTGGATCGTCGCGCGGTTGAGACAGCATTGCAATTGCGCGATCTCTATAAGGACGATCCCGAAGTCCTGTACAACGTGGGAAAGATCCTTGGCAACTCCGCGTACCTTACCATGCAGAGCCTGTTTCACAATGCTGGCACATCGGTTTGGACGAAGCTGGCAGAGGCGGAAGCGCTAGAAAGCCAGGGGCAATTTGTTGAAGCCATCAAGAGTTATCGGAGCGTACTCGACATCGATCCGCGCCACCCGAATATTCATTACCGCATTGGACGTACCTATCTTGCGCGATGGGAATCGAGCCACGCTGCTGAAGATATTGCCGCGGCGGAAGAAGAGTTTGCAAAGGAAATCGAAGTCAATGAAGGCAATGCCAATGCTGCCTACGAACTAGCCGGATTGCGCTGGAAGGATGGCAATGAATCCTCGGCGCAGCAACTATACGAATCTGCAATTAAGAACTACCCCGACTTTGAAGAGGCGGAGGTGGGATTGGGGGGCGTCCTGCTCGATGAACAAAAGCCCTCGCTTGCCGTGCCGCACCTGAAGCGAGCGATCGAGCTTCGCGCAGAGGACGAGGTCGCCTGGTACCGGCTGGCGCGAGCCGAGCACGAGCTTGGTGATGTACAGGCGCAAAAGCAGGCACTCATGGTATTCCAAAAGCTGCATACTCATTCAGCCGCCAGGCGTGACAGTGCAGCATCAACTCGATCGCAGGATAACGTAACACCTCAGAAGCTGGCCGTGGAGGCCCAACCGCAATGATCGAAATGCAAGCATCAACCGGATAACAACCTAGATCATCGGCGCAAAAACATGCGGAAGGCGCTCCTGCTTGCGCTACTGGAACCGGCTGTCAGTCAATTCGAGGCCGAAGACAAAGACGATGGCGCTGGGCGTATGGCACTGTTTGAGGAACAGGAACCCATGCCATGGGGCCGCCTGTGTCGGTGAAGCTTTTCTCCATGATTTACATTACATTGGCCATATCCTTTATATATTTGCTGGCTCCCTTGAATTGTCAACAGCCTTTGCGGTGAGCTTACTTGTAGCCAGTGGATGGATCAGAGCGAATGCTAGGGGATGAAGTAATGCCATTATAGAAAAGATCAAGGCGTATCCCCGATGAACGACTAAATATCCGATCACTTCGCTCGACAGCATTCCACCCAAGCCACTTCCGGCGGCGACCATTCCTGCGGCAGTGCCGACCTGCCAGGAAGGGAACAATTCCAGGAGGAGCGCCGTAAGGTTGACCAGCCAGCACATATGAGCAAATGCTGCTAAGGCAGAGACAAATATCGCAAGGTTTGGCGAGGCGAAAGACATCAGAGGCGTGAGCGGGACCAGACAGGCGCACAGCAGCATCGTCTTTCGATAGGCGTGTTTTGTCTCGTGTCCTTGTCGCACCCAGAGATGAGAAATCGAGCCGCCTAATAGCGTCCCAATACCGGCAGCCAGATAAACGATCCATCCCACTTGTGCAACTCGCTCCATCGCAAAATGACGAGTATCGAATAGATATTTCGGAAACCAGAACAAATAAAAATACCAAACAGGGTCGGTAATTCCTCGGGCGAAGATGAGCCGCCAAGTATTCCTCTGCATTAGGACAACACGAAAGTTCCCCTTGGGATGTCCGGGAACGTCTTCTCCTGTATTTATCTGGAGGTTTTCCGCTGCAGTGCCTTTTTGTTGGCTGCGCACATAAAAGTGAAACCAGAAGGGAAGCCACAATAGACCGGCTGCGCCATCCAACAGAAAGACAATTTTCCAGGGAAAGTGTGCGCTCAGCCAGGCAATACTGGGAAGGGCAGCGATTGCACCTACGGTGGCTCCTGCCGTATAGACTCCAATAGCCATAGCGCGCTTTTCCCGCTTGAAGTACTCGCCTACCGCCTTGGGCGCAGCTACCCAGAGTCCTGGTTCTCCCAGACCCAGCATGAACCGTGTAATAGCGAGGCCAAAGCCCGTGCAAGCAAATGCTGTTGCTGCTTCAGCCAGAGACCACCATCCAACGAAGAGAGCCATACTACGCCGGATCCCCAGACGATCACTGAGATAGCCAGCTCCGGCATAGGCAATGGCAGAGGCTAAAAGAAAGCCGCTGATCACATGCCCATAACCGGAATCGCTCAAATGCAACGCAGCCTGTACACGCGGTGCAAGCACAGAGAGGCTCTGCCGATCGAAGTAGTTAATCAGAGCAATCAAAAACAAAAGAACAAGCAGATGCCATTTGATCGCCGTGCTGTATTCCTGCTGTTTCATCTTGTCTCTTCACTCGTTCGGTCTTACCAGAAGTTGAAGCATAATAACCCACCTGAGACCTATCTCAATCCTTCTGTATGGACTTGTTGCTCACCTACAAGTCTGGAAATGAGCAGGTGAAAAACTCGATCAGAATTGGCTTGTAGACACGCTCGTATATTGGTTCGTTGCGAAGATTGAGTTATTTCTCGTGTAAATCCTCGATCATCTACCTGCAGAGGAATCGTTTGTGCGGGACATGATGACGGTTCGATAGCCTCGCTTACGGCAAGAACGTCAAAAAGGGTTGGAGTTGGGTTGTTGGTTGAGAGAGTCCATTGCTCATAAAGCGTGGTGACCGCCGTCGTAAGCGCATTATCGGCACTAAAAATCGCCGTCCTTTTTACTTCATCCAGCTTGAGCTGTGTGGAGTCGAGTGGGAGCACCGTTAGTAGTACTCCCGAGTTGAATAGCTTCTTTGCCGAGGAGATATCGAGAAGGATGTTATATTCCGGATCCGGGCCGTGATCAGGTCTGTACCCTAGATCTCCGTACCCTTTCCGAATGGAACCACCCATAATGATTACCTGTTTGAGCTTGTGGAAGGTCTCTGGATCACGGTCAACCAAAGCCCCGATATTACTTAGCGGAGCAACTGAAATTAGTGTGATTTCTCCAGGATACCTGCGAATCTGAGAGAGGATGAAGTCGGTGGCATTCGGCCATGGTTTGGCTGGGCTAGCCTCACGGCTAGCCCATTGAGCCTGGGTAAATGGTGCATTGGCGGCAGTGTGTGTTGGAGCTCCGACGGCGATTGGGATATCACTTCTACCGGCAGCAACGAGGAATCTTTTCACTAATCGCGCACGGAGTTCCGTATCACCCCACGCAGTAGTAATCCCCAGGATCTGTAGCTCCGGACTGCGTAGCAGCAAACCTAGTGCGAAGGCATCATCAATATCATCTCCGATATCGGTGTCAAAGATAACCTTTTGTGGCACGATTCCTTGAATCGCTTGAGCCTTGGATTGGAGCGAAGGTACAAGAAAATAAAGTAGAAGGGCTAACGCGATATATCTGCTTTTCATTTGTATCCTCTTGCGGTTAGTTCGTCATCGATAGAGTTGCCGAAGTCAATAGCCTCTGGACTTCCAGAGCTGAAGGCATGGACGGAAGTGCCCCTCGACGAGTTACTGAAAGTGCCGAAGCCGCAATTGCAAATTTAGCTGATTCGAGAGGTGATGCTCCGAGACACAGGCTGTGAGCAAAAGCTCCGTTAAAAGCGTCTCCTGCAGCGGTAGTATCGATAGCAGGAACAGGGATTGCAGGTACAAAGGCACGCAGACCATCGGCAGTAGCCAAATAAGCTCCGCGAGAGCCAAGTTTGAGCAAGAGGTTTTGAGGTCCGTCGATCAGCACCTGATCGGCGATTATCTTAAGATCTCTCTCGGTTAAGGCTGCAACAGAGATTCCGAACAACTGTCCGGCTTCCAATTCGTTGGGGGTGAGCCATGTAATCCGACGCATAGTATTAGGATCGATCACTCGTGCTGGTGCAGGATCGAGCATAAGCGGTACCCTAAGATCTTCGCAGGTCGATGCGAGTGCATCGAGAGCCGAAAGCGGCGTCTCGAGTTGCGTCAGCACTATGCCACACTGAGTAATAACATCGCGATGTTTGTAGACATCGTTTGAGGTGAGCATCGAGTTTGCACCTGAGACAACCATGATTGAGTTTTCTCCGCTCTCCGTTACTACGATGATTGCGACTCCGGATGAGCCCTCAACCTTTTGAATATATTGGGGATCAACACCGGCCTGTTCCAGTGCTTGTAGACTTGCAGTTCCGAAGTTGTCGCTGCCGATGTGCCCGATCATGAAAGTTCTCGATCCCAGGCGGGCTGCGGCCCCGGCTTGATTGGCACCTTTACCTCCACTGAAAATCTCGAAGTCTGAAGCTGCAAGGGTTTCTCCAGGCTTGGGCTGGCGGTGACTGCGAACAACCAGATCTGTATTGATACTTCCGACGACAAGTATAGATTTCATTTTCAATGCTCTCTAGGAAAGAGTTTTTGGTGCCAAGGCGATCATCATGAGCCCGGTCAGAAAAAAGATGAACATGAGAGTTAGCAAAATATTGACGGTGCGGGAAGCATTACGAAATTGTCGCTAGACAAAAACGTCCCATACCCCAACACAACATGCTGCAGAGCATACATGCCGGTTGCGCTGCATAGCTTTCCGGGTAGTAAGCATTCAAATTTTTATCACTCTCTTTCCTGGAATGAACCGGTTCAATTAAGAGGAATTGGACACCCATACAGGAGAACTGTCAAGAAATCACTAGAAATATAAAGGGTGATAGCGAATTATGTCTTGGATTGACAAAGAGGGCAGATGCCCGATATCGTTTGTCCGTTATGAAACGGTTCATATTTCCGAGCCTGTGTGTTTTTGACCTGCTGCTGCTTTTCTTTGGTGTGGGGAGCAGGAGCTATGGTCAAGTTCGACCATCTGTTGGGGCATTGCACGATGGAGATCGTGTTGCTTTCTACGGAGACAGCATTACTGCGCAAAGGCTTTACACGCGCTTTGTTGAGGATTTTTTAGTATCGCGTTATCCATCGCTTGATATCCGGTTTTTAAATGCAGGGGTGAGTGGAGACACTGTCCAAGGGGGAAGTGCAGGGGCTCTGCAAACAAGGCTCCGTCGAGATGTCTTTCCGTTTCGCCCTACGTTAGTGACTGTGATGTTGGGGATGAATGATGGTCGATACCGTACTGATCATCCGGAGGATGTGGATGCCTTTCGTCGTGGCTATCTCAACATTGTCGAATCGGTTCGGGATGCGCTTCCAGAAGCCGAAATTCTGGGGATTCGTCCCTCACCCTACGACGAGATAGCTCATGTTCCCCGCCTGACAGGATACAACGGCAGGCTTCTTCAGTTTGGGGATGACATTGCGCGTCTGGCGAAAGAGAAGAACTTTGCTGTTTGCGATCTGAATAATCCGATGGAGATGGCTCTGCATAGGGGAATGCAGGAAAGCCCGCAGTTAGCTGGAAGTTTGCTTCCGGATAGGATTCACCCTTCCGAAACCGGTCATTGGATATTGGCTGTTGCTCTGGCGCGTTGTCTGGGAGCAACAGCCGTCGTCAGTCAAACTGTTCTTGATGCCAATGCCGGAAAAACGGTAAGCGCTGAAAGAACCTCGATAAGCGATCTTCAATTGTCAGGGAGTGGAATGTCTTGGATCCAGCAAGACGAAGCCTTGCCCTTACCTCTTGAACTGAACAATCCCGAGATCCAGTTTTTGCTGAATATTTCTGATTTGAAGACATTGGATCGCCAGCTGTTACAGATCCATGGATTGGGTGCTGGAAGGTATCGGCTCTCAATCGACGATGAGCTAATCGCCAGTTTTACAAAAGAGGAACTTGATGCCGGAATTAACCTCGCCCTATTGGAAACTCCGATGCAAAAGCAGTCGAGAGCCATTGATTGGAAGGCGGACAGCCGCTCCAAACTCGGTGCTACGCGGTTCAATCTTCTCACTATAGGGGAGGGAGTTAGCGGTTCTGGGGAAGCATTACGGGCTTTGGATAGTCTCGATGAACGAATGCTGGCAGAAGAACGAAAAGCCGCTCAGCCAAAACCTCGTCACTTTCTCTTAACCAAGGAGACGAATTGATGTTCCTGACGGGAGTGCGGTGGTCGATATCCTTGGGGCTACTTTTTTGCGCAACACTGTTTCTTCATGCCGAGTTTCCGCAAGACGCAAACATTTTGAACGTCCGGGACTTTGGGGCAAAGGGCGACGGTGTCACAGACGACACGAATGCGATTAACAAAGCGATCGCCGCGAGCGGGCAGAGCATGGGGTACTCCTGGTGGCACGATCGGATCGTATATCTTCCAGCCGGTACTTACCGGATATCCGCACCGCTTCTGAAGCGGTATGAGAGTGGCAATTTTGGATCGGGTATGTTGCTGATTGGCGATGGAGCGGACAAGACAACTCTGCTTTTAGCTGATCATGCCTCAGAATATGACGATCCTGAGAAACCGCGACCGATGATCTTTAGTACTTCACAGTTACTCGATCGTGGAGGTCCTTACGGAGGCGGTAAAGATTATCCGCATCTCGGCGAAGGAAATGACGCTTATGAGAATTTCATCGAGAGCATGACCCTAGATGTTGGGTCGGGGAATCCGGGGGCCGTTGCTATCGACTATTTGGCGAACAATCTTGGGGCGATTCGTCACGTTCGGGTTAAGGCTCGCGCTGGAAGCGGGGCAACGGGAATCAAGATGACTCGTAAATGGGTTGGCCCCGCGATCCTTGAAGATGTCTTCGTGGAAGGGTTCGCTGTTGGAGTTGATGTTGCTAATACCGAGTACGGTCTTACGATGGACCACGTAAGTTTGAAAGGACAGAGCAAGTCTGGACTCAAAAACAGCCGGAATTCAATTTCAGCGAAAGATCTTATCGTCGTCTCGGGATCCTCGGCGATTGCTGTCGACAACGATGCGGCTGCGGGCCTCATCACTCTGGTTCGAGCGGATCTGCGGGGACCATCAGTGATCAGAAATCTGGGGACAATGGTCTTTCGCGATTGCCGTGTTTCGGCGGATGAGATCCAGTTGGAAAAGTTGTTCGGAAGCGAGAGAGTCAATGGCGTTCTTGAGGGAATGAAGCATTGGCAGAATCGTTCACCTTGGTCCTTGCCGATCGAGGAGATTCCTGAGGTTGTCGATGGACCAGTCAAGACATGGGTTAGTGTGAAGCAGTACGGCGCTATCTCTGATCCTCTTCATGACTCAACAGATGCTTTCAATCGTGCCTTTGCCTCGGGTGCAGCAACGATCTATGTTCCCAATGGTATCTATGGCATCAGTAGTAGCTTGACCATTCCTCCTACGGTGAAGCACATTGCCGGGATGAACTCCGCCTTGCGATTGCTTCCGAAAGCACGGCCTACCTCATTTTCGCCTGAGAATGGAATGATCCGTGTTCTCGAATCCTCCACTAATGCTCTGCTCATCGATCGCCTGGGCATCTCCAATTCCGACCAACAGGTTGGATTCGAAGTCGTTGGAGACCGCGACGTGGTGTTACGCGACATCCCCAGCGTCGGAGTGAATATGTTAGCCCGCCCTGCTGGAGGTGGAAGAGTTTTTCTCGATAACGTCTGTTGTGGAGGGCTGCGCATCGCGGGGACGAAGTTAGTTGCTGCCCGTCAGTTCGATACCGAAGGCGCTGGCACTCGTATCGTAAATGCGGGATCACCGCTCTGGATTCTGGGTTTGAAAACAGAGCGTCCCAATGTGATTCTTCAGCAGAATGCCGGAGCTCACACCGAGCTGATGGGGGGACTTATCTATATGGTTTTGCCGAACCCCAATTCTGTTCTACCCGCTTTTAGTGTGATCGATTCAGAACTTCATGCTTCGTTTGCAGAAGAGGCCTTTTCCGACGATCGAACCTTTGCCTTCTATTTAGTTGCTGAGAATCACGGTGTGAAAACTGTGATTCCTCGAACACGTTTTCCGTCCCGCAATGGAGCCGCAAGCGGGAGGATTGTGCCTCTGCTCTCAGCAGGAGATAACTGGCAGGAAAAAGTATCGAAATGATGGGATCGCCTGAAAACTACATTTACGAGAGTTTCAACTTAGCTACATTTGCCCGATATGCAACGCGACAACCTGGAGAGAATAGAAAATGTTGGATGTAAACGCTGGCGAAAAATCGCACAATCTTCTTCAAGAAAACCTGTCTGCAGATCTGGCCATTGTAGGAGGTGGCATGGCAGGCGTTTGTACTGCCATTACAGCAGCGCGTGCTGGTGTGCAGGTGATTCTGATTCAAGATCGTCCAGTGCTTGGGGGAAATGCTTCGAGTGAAGTGCGTTTGTGGGTGTTGGGTGCAACTTCTCATATGGGCAATAACAACCGCTGGGCAAGAGAGGGAGGAGTAATCGATGAGATTCTTACAGAGAACCTATGGAGAAATCCGGAAGGGAATCCCGTTCTATTCGATGCTTTGCTGCTTGAGAAGATTATTGAGGAGAAATGTATCCGTCTTTTACTAAATACCTCAGTATATGCAGTTCAAATGGAGAACGAGCTGCAGATCGCTGCCGTTCAGGCTTACTGTAGTCAGAATGAGACCGGCTATCTTGTGAAGGCAAAATTGTTCTGCGACGCCTCCGGAGATGGTGTACTTGGATATCTTTCCGGTGCGGCCTTCCGCATGGGAGCTGAAGGATCTGAAGAGTTTGATGAAGGTTTTGCTCCTTCCTCTGAAGAGCGAGGATTGTTGGGACACTCGCTCTACTTCTATAGCCGCGATAGCGGACGGCCAGTTCGCTTTATCCCTCCGTCTTTTGCTCTTCGGGATGTGGGTGAGATTTTGAGGTATCGGGAGTTGAAATCTTCGGACAGCGGTTGCCGTCTGTGGTGGTTGGAATATGGAGGCCGACTCGACACGATTCATCAAACCGAGGAAATCAAATGGCAACTCTGGAGAATAGCCTACGGAATCTGGGATCACATAAAGAACTCAGGCAAATTTCCAGAAGCGGAGAATTTGACTCTCGAATGGCTAGGTGCGATTCCTGGAAAGAGGGAGAGCCGGCGATTCGAAGGGGACTTCATCTTGACGCAGAAAGATATTGTCGAACAACGAGAGCATGAAGATGCTGTTTCGGTTGGGGGATGGGCCATGGATCTTCACCCTGCCGATGGTGTTTATAGCTCTCAGCCGGGATGCATTCAATGGCATCCCAAAGGCATATATCAAATTCCGTTCCGATGTATGTATAGCCGTAACATTCATAATCTTTTTCTTGCGGGCCGTCTGATCAGTGTCAGCCATGTTGCGTTTGGGTCGTCGCGCGTTATGGCGACTTGTGCTCACAACGGCCAGGCTGTTGGAATTGCAGCAGCAATTTGTCTGGAAAAAGGCGTACCTCCCTCAGCGGTATCAACGGGCCGTCTGCTACAAGAGCTTCAACAACGCCTTTTGGCCTCTGGACAGTTTATTCCAGGATTCAGGCAATCGAATCCTCAGGATCTGACTTCCTACGCTGATGTAACTGCCAGCAGCACATTCGAGTTAGGCGATCTTCCGCCAGGGCCGGATGTGGTGCCACTGGATGTTTCGCGCGCTATGCTCCTTCCTCTTCAGGCAGGCCCTGTTCCTACGTTCAACGTATGTCTAGAAGCACCACAAAAGACATCGCTTCGCGCTGAACTTTGGATTGCCCGAAAACAGGGAAACTATACTCCTGAGCTTTGCCTGGCGGGAAAAGAGCTTTCAATAGAGACGATGGGATCACAAGAGGTACCAATCTCCTTCGCTGTACAATTTGATGCTCCTCGCTATGCTTTTCTGGTGCTTCGAGAAAATCCTGTTATTGGGGTACGACTTAGTGAAACGCGAGTTACAGGAATCATGGCTCTTTCGCGTGGGATGAATCCTGCGGTAGCAAAGAGTTCTTCGCAACGGCCTCCAACGGGAATCGGAGTAGATGCCTTTGATTTTTGGCTTCCCCAGCGTCGTCCTGGAGGAAAGAACCTTAGTCTCAGGATCACACCTCCACTAAGGAGCTTCTGCGCCGCCAACGTAAAAAATGGATACGATCGTCCTTATGAAACAGTCAATGCGTGGGTGGCATCGACTGAGGATTCTTCTCCATATCTGCGTTTATCGTGGCCAGAACCGATTAAGATCAGACGCATTGTGCTTTGTTTTGATACCGACTGGGACCATTCTATGGAATCAGTTCTTATGAATCACCCAGAACGGGTTGCTCCTTTCTGCGTTGCAGATTATCGATTGTGTGATGAGACTGGGAAGACGATTTATGAGGTGAAGGACAATCATGCAACCCGAAATGAAATTCTTTTGAGCTCGGCAGTAATTTTGAGGGAATTGCAGTTGGAGATTCTTCGCACCCATGGTGCTTATGCAGCTGTCTTCGGGGTGAGCTGCTTTTCGGGGGCAGAGTAGATGTTTGTCAGAAGAAAGCGGTTTATCCTTGCCTGTGCGTTCTTTCTTGCAGTATGGATGCCCGGAGAGCTTCTCGCCCAGGTTTCTGGAGACAAGCTTGAACTGAGTGCAGGCGACGTTCAGATCAAAATCGAGAATAACCCTTTTTGCTTTGGATTCTACGTAGGGCAGCGGCGAATTCTGGGGCAGGACCCCCAGGCAGGAATTCTTATCGACGGTGCGCCATCTTATGTGCTTTCAAGTTCCGACTGTCTTCAGAACAGGTGCTCATTGAAATTGCAAACCGGCAAAGGAGCAAAAGCCGATTTGGAAATCAGGATGGAAGCCCATCATGTGCTTTTGAAACTTCTGATGGATTCTCCCGGAAGGGAAGTTCGCTTTCAGACAGGCGGAGCGGCTCCTGGATATGGGTTAGCGGATCATGCATTTCTCAAACAGCATTACGACACCGACATCACCGGCATCGAAGATAGCCACTTTCTCTCCGGGGAAGAGACTTCGCGCCTAGTGAGCAACTTCATCATCTATCCGCAACAGAATGTAGCTGTTTTGCTTGTTGATCCAACTCCTAAAGTTATACATAGCTCAAGGGAACAGATCATACAAGGAGTTGAACATGCCTCTCGTGTTGTGAATATGCACTACTTCTTCGGAGATCCTCATGAGATCTATGCGGAATACCGGAGAGTGAGGCAACAATCTGGCTACGAAATATTGGCTCCTAAACCGGCCCTCTTCGGTGTAGGTTGGGAGGCATTCGGCGCGCTTGGGTGGAAGAGCGATGAGGAGACTATTCGTCAGAGTATCGATAAATACCTTGCTCTTGGATACCCCTTGCAATATGCCGTGATCGGGTCGGGATTTTGGCCCGAAGGAAAACCGTACGAGGAGACGACTAGCTTTGGGCTTTTCAACTCAAAACGATACCCGGATCCAGGTGGTTTGATCCGATATTTTCATTCGCGCAATTTGAAAGTACTTTTTGGGTTACGTATTTGTTTCCTAGTGGACGGGTCGTATACCGAAGAAGGAAAGAAGAATCACTACTTCCTTGAAAATCAGAATGGCATACAGCTCTTTCATGGAGGGTGGCCAAAATCTCCGTACTATCTTTTGGATGTCCACAAGCCTGAGGCCTTGGAATGGTACCTGCACCTTGTCGATAAATGGTTGGCTTTTGGGGTAGATGGATTCAAAGAAGATTATTTTGATTTCGGAGCGTATACGCTACGTGATGACAAGGTAGATCTTATCAACAATAAGTTGATGGCGATGGGAGTTTATCTGATTGAGCGCAACGGATATCTATCTTCCAATGGCGATCTGCAACGGATAAACGACTTCAATTTCGATCAGAACCAAGATCGTGGACCCATTAATGCTTTGGCCTTCGCCTACGCAGGGTTTCCCCTTGTGTATCCCGATATCGTGGGCGGAACGTTTGGGGAAGAGCATTTTTCAACCATGCGAACTCCGCGAATGGAGCGATACATGATGCGGAATGCCCGTTGGGCGGCGCTCCATAGCTCAATGTCTATGGGGGAACCTCCTTGGAGTTTTGAAAATCCGGAAGTCGGCAAAATGATGCTAGCCTCGGCACAATTACATGATCGTCTGCAGCCCTATATCTATGCCCAGGCTTTGCGCTTTTCTCAGGATGGCTATCCCTGGCCGTTGACGCCATTACCGATTGCCTATCCACATGATCCCTCGGTATATGGGCGCGAGAACCAGAAGGTGAGAGGGTATGAATGGCTAATCGGCGACTCCTTATTGGCCATTCCACTGTACGGCAATGACTACGAAACCGCCGAGACTCGAGATATTTACTTACCTCAGGGACGTTGGATGGACTACGACACAGGAGAGTTTTATGACGGGGGAAGAATTCTGCATAACTTTAGCCTGCCAGTTTCAAAGAATCCTCTGTTTGTCGGAGGACCCGGGATCGTACTCGAAAAGATCAAAGAGGAAGTGGTAGCCAGAATCTATCCCTTACAGACCATGGCTAAGGAGTCTTTTCAGCTCTCGCCCCAAGGGCCCGTTATCAGTATAGAGACATCTTGTTCGAACTGGAACCATGGCGTGCGGGTCGAAGATCGCACAAGTGGTCAAGAGGTGCCTTGGGCACGGGAGCGGCATGCGATCCAATTCCCGGTAGTGACCGGCCATCAATATGTAGTTCAGTCAGCACAATAACTATAGACAAATCCGAACGCGACTTATGAAATCGATCGACCTCTGTGAAGTGTTCACTGCCATTGTTCTCACAATTGCATCTAGTCAATCCCTGACCGCTCAGAAGGCCGCTCCGGACAGTAACCGCGATACATGGTGGCGGCACGCTGTCATCTATGAAGTCTATCCTCGTAGTTTTCAGGATTCGGACGGTGATGGAGTCGGAGACCTCCAGGGGATCATTCAGCGACTTGATTATTTGAAGTGGCTTGGGGTAGATGCGATCTGGCTTACGCCTATCTATCCATCTCCGCAAGTGGATTTTGGCTATGACATCTCCGATTATCAGCAGATCGATCCTACCTATGGCAGTCTTGCTGATTTTGACCGATTAGTACTTGAGGCGAAAAAGAGAAATATTCGTGTGCTAATGGATGCTGTACTAAATCACACATCAGATATGCACGCCTGGTTCGAGGCGTCGCGAAGCTCCCGCGAGAATCCAAAACGAGATTGGTATATCTGGAGGAATGGCAAGGCCGAAAACCAGCCGCCGAATAACTGGAAGAGTCTCTTCGGTCATTCTGCCTGGAGTTTTGATGCTGAAACAAAACAGTGGTATTACCACCGTTTCTACAAAGAACAGCCTGACCTCAATTGGAGAAATCCCTCCGTCGAGCAGGCCATGTTGAATATGGCACGTTTCTGGCTGGATCGTGGAGTTGCTGGCTTCCGTCTGGATGCTGTTCCGACAATCTTTGAAGATCCATCACTCAAAGATGCAAAAGTCCTGCCCGGAAATAATGCCTATGGGGATCCAAATCTTGATACATCGTTAACCGACAACCTTCCCGAGGTACATGATGTCCTGAGAAAGTTAAGGAAGGTCGTCGATTCCTATTCTGGTGATCGGGTCTTGATCGGTGAAACCTATCTTCAGAGTGTCACCGAGTTAAGAGCCATGTATGGAGCCCAGCGGGATGAATTGCAGCTCCCCATGGATATGCAAGTCGGATTTCTGAATAAACTCGATCCTAAAGCCTTTGCTGCGCGAATTGAGGAGGCGGAGTCTCAGATTGACGGTAATCAGCCTCTGTTTGTTTTTGATAATCACGATAACCCGCGAAGCTGGGATCGGTACGGTGACGGTATCCACAATCTGGCAATCACGAAGCTGCTAACAGCCATTCTGCTTACAACACGATCGACCCCGATTCTTTACTATGGCGAAGAGCTGGGAATGTCAACGACGCCTCCTTTGCGGCGAGAAGATGTGAAAGATCCGATAGGAAGAATTGGTTGGCCGAACGAAAAAGGCCGAGATGGAGAAAGAACTCCCATGCAATGGGATCGCAGCAACAATGCCGGGTTTACTCATGGAACCCCATGGCTTCCTATTCCAGAGAGCCATCAAAAAATGAACGTTCAAGTGGAAGCTCATGATTCATCATCAGTGCTTCGGTGGACGCAGCAACTGATTCAGTTGAGAAGAGAAAATTGGCAACTCCGCGATGGCGATCTGGAAATGATTAAGCGTGGAGAGAATGGGATATTGGCCTATTTGCGAAGGACCGGTACTCCCGGGAAAGCTGTCTTGATTGTATGCAATTTCAATGCGACCTCTGCTGATTTGTCTCTTTCGTCTTCTCTTGGATTCAGTGAGCAGTCAGGGACGAAGACCCTCGCTTCCAGTGAGCGCGATGTAAAAATACTCACAAATACAGACATTCTTCATCTGCCTGCATATAGCGTATGGGTTGGAGAGATTAAGTAATCGCGATTGCAATAATTCGCTTGACAGTTTTTTTAGCTGCAACCTATGATTCTCGCGTCGTTATTTGAACCGTTTCAAATAGGGGGAAGATCAATAATATGCGGTTAATGGGTCGATGGCTCTTTTTCCTCGGAAGTACGCTCGTCTTTCCTATGGTTGGCCAAAACCTCAGCGGACAGACGGTCTCCTATAGCGAGAACATTTCTTTCCCCTCGGATGCTGGGGTAATTAATGTAAAAGCCTCTCCTTATAGCGCTCAAGGCGATGGTGTGACAGACGATACGGCAGCTCTCCTAGCGGCTATTCAAGCAAGCGGCGATGATCTGGGCGTGTACTTTTGGCAGGACAAAATCATATATCTTCCAAACGGGACCTATAAAGTTTCCGGAACACTATTGAAAAAGTATGCGGCTACGAATGGATACGCCGCAGGTCTCATTCTTGTTGGACAGTCGAAGACCGGCACCATTATCAAGCTTGCGGACAACACCCCCGGGTTTGGAGCTTCCGATCCCGTCCAGCCTGTTATCAAGACGACATCGAAAGGTGTTAGCGGTGCAGTGAACACTACCGGGAATGGTACAGATGCTTATAGAAATTCGATTGAGAATCTCACGATTGATGTCGGTTCCGGTAATCCTCATGCGACCGCGATCAGCTATCTGGCCAACAACGTAGGGTCCATTCGAAATGTCAGTATCGTTGCCTCGGCAAATAGCGGTTATACCGGGATTGACATGACACGCGGCTTTATTGGTCCAGCACTGGTTCAGAACGTTTCTATTTCAGGATTCGAATATGGAATAGATGTTGCCAATACGGAGTATGGGGTGACACTGGAACATATTTCCCTGACGGGGCAGAGAAGTGGAGGATTGCGTAATACCAGTAATATGCTGTCGATCAATCATCTTGAGACCATAAGCAGTAACCCAGCGCTGATAAACACAAACGCGAATGGTATGGCGGTTCTCTACAACAGCAATCTTCAAGATAGTGGAACGAATCCGACCCTGATCCAAAACTCAGGTGTGATCGCTTTGCATAACACGACGGCGACAAACTCCCAAAGTTTTACGGGTAATTCCATCTCCCCTATAGAAGGGAGACTGTCCGGAACAACCTGGACAAGTGCCAGTTTACCTTGGAACATTACAGCAGTCGACACACCGGTTGCCGATTATGACGAGTCCTCCACTTGGGTAGCTGCTTCGAATGCCAGTGCGGAATTTACTGATAAGAACGGCAATGTACCGGCGCCTGTTGACGCGACTAGCTCTATTCAAAATGCATTGAATTCCGGCGCTTCAACTATATATCTGCCACATGGGATCTATTACATTACGACCAACCTCACCGTCCCTGCAACGGTTAAAAGAATTGTCGGAATGAACTCGACCTTACGGGTACTGTGGAGTTCTTCGGTACTCAATTGGAATAGTAGCTATGGCATGCTCCATATCGGGACACCTGCCTCCACCCCTTTGATCATCGAGCGTCTGGCTTTTGATAAAGGAGGTACCAGCTCGGTCACGCCATACGCCGTGGATCTTACTTATGACAACCGGCCATCGAGCAATCAGCAAGCAGTTCGCGATGTAGTAATTCGGGATTCGGTTACCAATGCCGCCAATCAAGTATATCGCCAGACTTATGGCGGCAGACTATTTATGGAGGATACCTGCTGCGGCGGGTTGCGCCTGAATGGGGCAGCACTTGTCGCTGCTCGCCAACTCGATTCCGAGACAAAGGGATATGGAAATATACGAATTATTAATGCCGGAGCGCCTTTCTGGATCTTAGGACTAAAGACGGAAGCTCCTGTCAACGTCGTATATGCTTCGGCAGGAGCAGCGACTCAGATCGTTGGAGGACTGCTTTATACCACACCCGGAAGTAACTATCCCGTCGTACCTACAACCACCTGCACGCAGGCAATCACTCCTACTCCGGCGATTCCCAGTGGTCAGACGCATCCGGCAACGACTCCTGCCGCCTTTATCCTCGCTTCCTCCTGGATACAGGCGGCATTTGTCGAGGAGGTCCTGACCACTGCGTCGCAAGACCCTTCATACTCGCGCTATCCATGGTATGTGGCAGATACGGAAAATGGTGCAACGTCATGCATCAACAATTCCGTGGGACAGACACGCATTGGCACTCAAGCAAGCGGGCTTTCCGAAAACGGATTTATTGTGCCAGCAATAGTTTCAGGTCCGGCAACAACTCCGAGCACGCCGTAGCATTGAATCTTCTTTGCAGAAGTTTATCGGAGGCCAAAGCAACAATTTTTCTAATGAGAAAGTGAACCGTTTCAAAAATAAGGGTTTAATTATGAAAACGAATAAAATGGTTGAGATGAGTATGCGCATTGGCAGTGCGCTTGGCAGGTCTCAAGTGTTTACGGGCTGGCGGCTCTTCCTCTTCGTATCCGCAATATTTCTACTATTTCTTCCATCGTCTATATTCGGTCAGGCAGATCAGGGAACTATCACCGGGGTGATCACCGACTCCGCGGATGCGTTAATTCCAAGGGCTGAGGTCACCCTGATCAGCATAGACACAGGGCTGATCTTGAAGACGACAACAAATAATGATGGTGTATATGTATTTTCGCCGGTCAAGATTGGGACCTACAAAATCGTCGCCAAAGCTTCTGGATTTGGAAGTAGCGTGCAGAATGATCTCCACTTAAATATTCAGCAACGCATGAATGTAAGTCTGAAATTACCTCCTCAATCTGTCTCTGAGACGGTATCCGTGTCGAGCGCCGGTCCGCTCTTACAGACAGAAGAGGCTTCGGTCGGGCAAATAATTACCGCGAAGGTTATTGATGAGACTCCTATAAGTGGAAGGAACTGGGTGTATGTAGCTCAACTTTCAGCAGGTGTGGCTCCATCGAATGGTTCCAAAGGACAGCAAAAAGGAGATTTCTCTGCGAATGGTCAAAGAGAGGCCCAAAATAACTTCATATTAGATGGAGTGGATAACAACACAAACTTCCCTGACTTTCTAAATGGGTCCAGTTATATCGTTCGTCCACCAGCTGATGCCTTAGCCCAATATAAGGTGCAGACAACAAACTACACGGCTGAGTTTGGTCATTCCGCCGGAGCAGTGGTAAACGCCAGTCTCAAGTCGGGTACGAACTCCCTGCACGGTGCGCTCTGGGAGTATTTCCGCAATGACAAGCTCAATACTCGTACGGCGATTCCGTATACACCTACTGTCCCTCCTTATCATCAGAATCAGTTTGGCGGAATGCTAGGCGGTCCGATCTTTCGCAATAAGCTCTTTTTCTTTGTTGATACCGAGGCGAACCGGATTGTCCAGGGAACTCCCACTACAACTACGGTTCCGACAAGCAAGATGAGAACCGGCGATTTCAGCGAACTGTTGAGCGGAAGCCTGACAGGAACCGGGAATCGGATCTTTCTCTATCAACCAGGTTCTGCAGGAGGGCCTTCGCCCAGCACCTATGCAAAGAATCCGGCAAGTAATCCCTACGTGCTGTCTTGTAATGGCCAGGTGAATGTATTTTGCGCCTCCCAAATGAGCCAGGCTGCGCTCAACATCTTGAACGCGTTTCCATTACCAAACAACAACAGCTCAACGATTCAAAACAACTACACTGGAGTCCTGAAAACTACGGACGATGTGGCGCAGTGGGATGCCCGCTTGGATTGGAATATCAACGAAAAAGACCAGGCATTTGTTCGTTATAGCTATTTGAATGAACGGATGTTTACTCCGTCCATCCTGGGCTCCGTTTTGAACGGAGGAGGAGGGCCTACTGGCAATCTAGGCGAGAATTTTGCTTTGAGCGAAACACACATCTTTTCTCCTCTTCTCGTTAATGAATTTCGGTTTGGTTACAACTATGGGCATTTGGCACGCTATCCACATAGAAATAGTGCGACTATCGCCAACTCCTTCGGTTTGGGGGGGATTCCGACCTTTACTCCCGATGCCAGCTTAGGCGGGCTTCCGACAATGTCTGTCAGTTCCTTGCCGGCCTTTGGTACTCCGGCCTATTACCCGGGATTCGAGTATGAGAATGTTTGGCAGGTTCTCGATAACGTAACCCGTGTTATGGGAAATCATGCGCTGAAATTCGGGTTCAATTTTCAGCGCATCCGTGTCTCCGAGACGAAACCTACCTCGCCTTTTGGAAGCTACAGCTACACAGGCGTATACACAAGCGCGCCAACGTTGACCTCTGGCAACGGTATTACAACCACGGGTTGGGGCGCCGCCGATTTCCTCGCGAACTACATGGCGAGTGCGACGATCACTCCAACATTCAATACGGACAATGTTCAGTGGTATCGGACGGCATATGTGCAAGATGATTGGAAAGCAAAACCGAAGCTGACGATTAACGTAGGAGTTCGTTATGAATTCCCGCAGCCCTATTTTGAACGAAATGACAATCAGGCAAGTTATTATCCGACAGGACCACTTAGTGCTGGGTCTGGAACTGCGAACTTCGTTCTTCCAAAATCGAAACAGGGAATTGCACTGCCTCCTGTCTTCCTCAATTACATCGCCTTGGATCATCTGACGCTGGAATACAGCAATAATCGAAGCCTGGTGAATGCTCAGAAACTGAACTTTACTCCGCGCATCGGCTTTGCATATTCTCCGACTGACAAGTTGGTCTTGCGCGGAGGCTACGGCATCTTTCTTGGTGGACTCGAGGGGATCGGTCCTGGAGTGAATCTGGGGCAGAATGTGCCTTTCAATTTCACCTCAAATTTCCCGAATACTGGATGTAAGTATGGAGCTTGCGTTTCCAATGGCATACGTCTGGAAACAGGCTTTACCTCGCAAATCTCATCGGGCCTGCTCAATGCGGTCACAACCCCTTTGCTGACTGGAGCGGAGCTCAACCAAAAAATTCCCTATAGCCAGCAATTTAATCTGGCTGTGCAGTACCTGGTCGACAAGAACACAACTGCGACCTTGGCCTATGTTGGTGGAGTTACTCGCCATTTGCAAGTTGAGTACGATCCGAATCGCCCGAGAACACTCATGGCGACAGGTAGCAACACCAATCCCGCAAGGCCGTTTCCGCACTTTTCTTCTACCAACTACACAATGTCAGCCGGAAGCAGTAGCTACAATTCGTTGCAGGCATCGCTCGAAAGGCGATATTTCAATGGCATCACCTTTCTAGCCGCTTACACCTATGCGCATTCGTTAGATAATGCGCAGGCTGATTTAGCCGAAACCAGTGACGTCGGATATCGTGCACCAGGGATTATTCCGCTCGGCGCCGAGTATTCGAATTCAGGGTTCGATGTCCGTCATCGTTTTGCCTTTAACGGAAACTATGAGCTGCCGTTTGGAGTAGGCAGAAGGCATGTCAACACACCGGGGGTGAAAGATCTTTTCGTGGGAGGTTGGTCCTCAACTCTGACATTCCGCGCGCAAACTGGTTTCCCCTTCTCAGTTACGCCATCAAACTTTAGCTCAGCGGCCGGGCTAGCGAATGCATTTGCCTATCCTGTGCGAGATATCTTCTCTTCAGGAGGGACACCAGATCCTACCAATCCGAGCATCACCTGTGCCGCGAAAACACGTACTGTTGCTCACTGGTACAATCCCTGTGCATTTGCCAATCCTTTATCGGGGAACAAAACAGGATTGACAATCACCGACGCGGCAACGGCCATTCAATATGGGGGAGGGAAGAGACTCTCTATTGCCGGACCAGGGTACGAGCGTATAGATATGTCCTTCTTTAAGCGTTTTCACTTTGAGGAGAAGCACTATCTTCAACTTCGGGCGGACATTTTTAATTTGCTCAATACCCCGTCATATAACATTCCGGGACAGAGTAATGACGGCAGTTCAGGAGGTCAGATCTTGAGTGTGCGCCAGCCGATGGCGTTTACACCTGATTCGCGCTTCTATCAGTTCTCGGCAAAATATGTCTTTTAGTGTGTATCCTGAAGAAAAGTCACACCTCAGGTGTGGCTTTTCTTGTTTCTACATCCGATGTGCCGCCTCTTTTCCGCTTGTTTGAGAGCGATGGCCGGCTTAATTCCATTAGATAGATATTATTTGCTCCTCCTTGCAGAGGGGGATTGCTTGGCGTTGCTTTTACCTTTCGGGGCTTCCTGCTTAACGACGCTGGAGTGTGACGAGGAACTGCGAACGCGTAATTCCACAGGTAAGACAAGTTTGTTTGGAGGTGTATCTGTCTTCTCTATCCGTTCCAAGAGTAACCTGCAAGCTGTTGCCCCCATCTGGTATCCGGATTCATGGATCGTCGTCAGGGCTGGAGCTGTGAAGGGTGCAATTTCGAGGTTGTCGAAGCCGACAATCGAAACATCTTCGGGACAACGAAGATTCATTTCGTGAACAGCTGCAAGGGCTCCAATTGCCATCAGATCATTAGCCGCGAAAATGGCTGTGGGCCGAGGCAGCATCTGGAAAAGCCGTAATGCAGCCATATGCCCACTCTCGCTGTTAAAGCGTGCTTCCTGTACGAATTCCGGAATGAGTTTGATCCCAGAGTTGTTTAGTGCGCGCTTGAACCCTTCAAGTCGTGAGCGTGAGGTGCTGAGGTGGAGTGGACCGCTGATTACTCCGAAATTGCGATGTCCCAGCTGGAGAAGATGCTTTCCTGCCTGATAGCCGCCGCTGTCATTGTCGGCAACGACGGAGTCGCCAGTCCAGTGTTCTGGATAACGGGCAACAAAAACAACGGGAGGACCTCCCGGACGAATAGCTTCGATCACCTTGGTTTCGAGGGCGGGAATGATTAGGACTCCCGATGCACGAAAGGCGCGAAGATCGGAGAAGTAGGAGATCTCCTTGTCGGGATCATTGTCGGTATTGCAGAGGATGAGACGTTGGCCATGCTTAAAGGCCACGTCTTCTGCTCCCCGTACAACTCCGGGAAAGAATGGGTTGGTGATATCTGGAACAATCATTCCGAGAAGATCCATCGCATTCCGGCTTAATCCGCGTGCGAGTTGGCTTGGTTCATAGCCCAGATCTTTTACCGCCGCCATCACTTTGGACCGAAGAGCTTCTCGGACCTTTGCCGAATTGTTTAGAACATGGGAAACCGTACCTAACGATACTCCTGCCTGTTTAGCAATTTGCCGTATGGTTACGGAGCCGGTTTCCTCTTTACGATGTTTCATCGTTAAATAGACTAGCTGGATAGCGGATAAATGGAAAGGATTATAGTGGCTTACGCAGCCATCCGACGGCACCGGTGCACAGCCGGAAAGCCAATCGCTCTTGTTGATGCCGAGCCTCTATATCACTGTCCGAATGTGGCAACACTTGATGATATGTAACCAAATCGGTTCTATATATCGTTACTTTGGCGCTGGTGCTGTCAGACTGTTTTCACAAAAGGAGTATTGGCGAGAATGAATCGCGGAGCGGATTTTCCGTCAAGCCGGGACCTTCAACAGGTCTGCTGTTGACGTGTTGAGAAGAAAAATGCCGCTTTTTGCATTCCTCTGTCAGGACGTAGTATCGGTGAAAACGGTTCAGAAACACGGGGCAGAGAGGTGTGCCAGCTATTGATGATGTGTTGCGCCACCAAGACGACCGACCAAGCATTGGTGGCGATGCTTGGTATAAGGCATGATCATCTTAAGTCCCTCAACGAAGGTTCGAGGTCTCAATTTCAAATATGCAAGCTAGACAACAATAGGATAGTTGAAAGAGCTACAACAGGCCCAATTACTGAGCGTCACTCCAAATCAAGTTAAACATTAGCCGCCCATTTCAGGGCGATGTATTTATCGAATTCTGCTCTGCTCTACAAGAAAGTTTTGGCGAAGAAGAGACATATAGAATAATTTCCGAATTACTCCGCGCGCAACGCCTGCATGGGCGTGACCTTGGAGGCGCGCACGGCAGGCAGCCACGCGGCGAGCGAAGCCGTTGCGGCAAGAACGAGAGGGGCAGATAGGAACACCACAGGGTCCCAAGGCCTGACTCCGAAGAGGAAGGTGGATAGGAGGCGAGTTAGACCGAAGGACATAGCGATACCAAGCATTACACCGATAAGCGCGAGCCTCATGCCCTGCCAGACGACCAGTCTACGAATGATGGATCGGTCCGCGCCAAGAGCCATGCGGATGCCCATTTCCTGCGTGCGTTGTTCGACGGAATAGGCCATGAGGCCATAGATTCCGATGGCAGCCAGAACCAGGGCGACCGCGCCGAAGATGGTGAGAAGCAGCATGTTGAAGCTCTGCCGCGCAGTGGAGCGGCCCATCACTTCGTCCATGGTCCGAATATGCGCCACAGGGAATCCATTACTTGCAATGCGCAACTCTTCCGTAATGGCGGAAACGGAGGCGTGCGGATCGCCATGGGTTCGCACCAGCCAGAAGAGCGGCTGGATATTGGCGTAGGCAGCGTTATAGTCATCTGAAACCTGGGCAATGGGAGCAATAATCATTGCATTAGCAGGCTTCGCAAGACCGTTGTCGTGGAAGTCAGCAACAACGCCGATGATCGTTTCAATCCTCTTGCCGTGCCGGATGTGTTGCCCTATGGGATCTTCGTGGGGGAAGAATTTCCTCGCGAAAGCTTCATTGATGAGATCGACACCGGGCGCGTCGGCGTTGTCATTTTCAGTAAAGTCGCGTCCACGAAGGACGGGGATTTTGAAGAGGCTCAGATAACCCGGCGTGATGCTCATCCACTTACTTGTACAGCAGTGTTTTTCGCCCGGCCTTCCAACGATACGAAAGCCCGCGGCATCTTCGATATCGATAGGCAGCCAAAAGCCGGCGCCAGCAAGCCCCACTCCCGGCAATGCGTTGAGCCGGTTGCGGCCATCTCTCAGAAGCTGCGTCAAGCCGTCCGTATGCTGGTAGAGTGGACCGTTGAGAGACATCTCCATGGTCAGAACATGGTGAGAATCGAAGCCGGGATCAACGCCGTGCAGGGCGTTGAATGTTCGGATAAGTAGCGCCGAGCCGATCAGTAGCACCAGCGCCAGAGATATTTCACTGACGACCAACAGTGAGCGGGCCTTTCCTGCACGGAATCCAGTGCCGGAGTGGTTGCCGTTCTCTTTGAGCGTGGAATTCAAATCGCAGCGCGAGGCGCTGAAGGCGGGGAACACTCCAAAAAGAATGCCGGTTAGTAATGAGACGCCGAGGGTGAAACCGAGAACGCGCCAATCAACGCTGATCGCGGAGCCGTTTTCGCCAATTCGAGGCAGTCCGGCAGGGCTTACCGCCAGTAGGCCCCGCACTCCCAGAATGCCGAGAGCCAGGCCTAAAATGCCGCCAGACAGGGACAGTAATACACTCTCGGTCAACAACTGCTGGACGATGCGTCCCCGACCCGCTCCCAACGCGGAACGGATCGCAAACTCACGCTTGCGGACTGTGGCGTGCACCAGCAACAAATTAGCGACATTCGCGCAGGAGATTAAGAGCACCAATCCCACCGCGCCCAGCATCATCAGCAACGAATTGTGCGCATCGCCGATGATGCTATCGCGCAGGGATCCAACGCTAAAGTGCGCTCGCGGGTCTGAGTTTGGATATTCGCGGTGATACTCCGGGCTCGCCGCTAGTAGTCCAGCATTGGCTTGAGCGAGGGTGACGCCGGGTTGGAGTAATCCGGTCACGAAAAAAAAGTGGTTCATGTCAGTGCTGACAGGGTCGAACTGGAACGGCATCCAGAGGTCAGCTGGCACGTCAGTGACAAAATCTTTTCCGATTACGCCCACGACAGTGTAAGGCTCATTACCCAGCGAGATAGATTTCCCCACGATGGCGCGGTTGCCGCCAAACTTGCGCTGCCATAGTCCGTAACTCAGTACAACAACTTTTCCGCCGTGAGGCGAGTCCTCCTGCTGCGTGAAAGTTCGTCCGAGTATCAGGGGCGCGCCATATATGCGGAAGTAACCCTCTGTAACATGAATCCCATGAACTTCCTCCGGGTGAGCGCCGGTGAGGTTGAAACCGGGGCCTGCGTTGTCGAATGCCGCGACCTCTTTAAATAGGCTCGTTTGTCGTTCGAAGAAATGAAACTCTGGGATGTTATGAAGGTCATTGGCAATGACAGTCGAAGGCGCCAGAAAATTCACCAGACGATCCGCGTCGGGATAGGTGAGCGGCCTAAGCAGGACAGTATTCACCACAGAGAAGATCGCGGTGTTTGCACCGATTCCAAGAGCAAGTGCAGCTACTGCGGAAAGTGTTAAGCCAGGCTTGCGCCGCAGTTGACGCAGGCCAAAGCGAACATCCTGCCAGAATATTCCCAGCCCCGTACCAGCGCGCTGATCTCGGACTGCCTGCTTCACCTGCTCGACTCCACCGAATTCGGCCAGAGTAGTGCGCCGGGCCTCGGACACGGACATACCGGCTGCGATCCGTTCGTCCACAATCATATCTATGTAGGAATGAAGTTCAGCCTCAAGTGGATCCTCAACACTGGACTTATAAAAGAGATTTCTGAAGGTGCTTTTGAGGCGAGACCAGAGTTTCATTGCTTTCCTTACGTAGCCTTCAGAGCATTGGTCATCGCCAGAGCCACTGTTGCCCATTGTTCGGTTTCTACTTCAAGCTGGAGTTTCCCCGCTTTGGTGAACCGGTAATACTTCGCGCGACGGTTGTTCTCCGACTCGCCCCAGAACGAACTCAACCAGCCTGCTTCTTCCATGCGATGAAGTGCGGGGAAAAGTGAGCCCGGTTTGACGAGAAATGTGCCTCGGGTGATTTGTTCGATACGACGCGATATACCCAGGCCATGCAGTTCTCCGGGACCAAGCGCCTCCAAAACCAATAAGTCAAGCGTGCCTTGCAGCAGGTTTGCCTGTTTGGGACTCATCTATTCTTCCTATCGATTGACGATATGAGTATTGATGTTCGTCATATTGAATGTCAATAGGAGAAAGAGTCACCCGAGGGATCGTGCTCTTCTTACAAATGGCGAGGCCGACGAATGCTTGGACAGTGCAGCGCTCTTGTGTGCTTATTTCCATTCATAACAGCTCCTGCTCTTCTCGACACTTATTATCCTCGATTCAGCCACGCTGTCGGAATTGCTGCGAGCTTGCTTGGCCTCATTATCCACATAATCTGATCAATGCCTTGTGCTGAAGCATCGATCGTCGCAAGTGCGACGGGAATGCCATCGCGCGTCAAAAGAACAGAAGCCTGTCCGTTTGTTTCAATCCACCTAAGCGTTATGCCCGCCCAGAAATGTAAAGCAAAAGCGGCAATGAACTTTGCTACGCGTTCGCGACCAGAGACCGGGGCCCGGGCTGCCGTTCGTACAATACCTCCGCCATCTGAATAAGAGACAACATCCGCAGCCAAGAAGCTTTCAAGAGCAGCTAAATCTCCCTTTTGGGCAGCATCGATAAAGGCCTCCAGAAGGCGACGCTGTTCGTCAGAATTGGCAGGTGTACGCCTCCCGTTTGCAATATGTTTACGCGCCCGGGAAACCAGCTGCCTGGCGTTTGCTTCCTCTATCTGCAAAATATCTGCGATTTCGCGATGAGAGTAATCGAATGCCTCTCGCAGAACATATGCGGCGCGTTCTGCAGGAGTCAGTTTCTCAAGAAGTAGGAGGACTGCAAGCCCCAATGCTTCACTGCGCTCCGCCCCTAATGAGGGATCGCTGGTTGTATCCACTGGCTCGGGAAGCCAGGGGCCTACGTAGGTTTCTCGCCGAGATTGGGCGCTCTGCGCGTAATTGATACACATTCGTGTCGTTATCGTAGCCAGGAAAGCAGGCGGATTTTCTACGGCACTACGATCGGTAGATTGCCAACGCAACCAAACATCTTGAACTATATCTTCAGCCTCAGCCGCACTTCCGAGCATGCGGTATGCAATGCCGAATAAGCGCGGACGCACTTTGTCAAAGGCCAGGAGACCATCGCTGTGTTCGTTAGTATCTGTATTATGTGGAGCGGTTTCCGATATTTGTTCTTCTGCCATTGCGATGGATATAGTCTATCGGTCATGGTTGTTTGAATGAAACCCATCGTGAACAAATCGCATACTCAGAAGTGTTATTCCGTTGTTCATCGGAACTTTCATTTTGTGGAGAAGGCGGATAGTACAATTCAAAATTCATGCGCAGCTCTTCCTCTGTCCATCAAGCCATGGTCGGTGCGCAAGCGTCGGGATCAATCTCAAAAGGCGATTCAGACGTACTTAGAGGGGAATACTGCCATACGTGTTGCATGTCTCGGCTATTATTATCACTTTGTTTCCGCTTGGATCGCCCATGTCATTTGGGTAATGGCGGTATTAACCTTCCGGATCGCCGAACCGAAAGCTTCTTAGCAATTAGCAGAAAGGCTTAAGGATGAAGAAAATTCTCTTGCAAACGACGATTCCATATATACAAGACGACTGGTCGATCGAACGGTTCTCCACACTCGCCGAGATCCTTTCAGCCTATTCGGACGATCATGGCAATCGCAAGTTCGAAGTTGCTAGTAGGAATCGCGATAACCCGGGCAATGTCGACGACAGTGTCCTAAAAAGGCTGGACGAAACCGATTTTGATCAATTGTGGCTATTTGGAGTCGATGTTGGCGGGGGTATAACCCCAAGGGAGTGCGAGGCTATCGCCCGATTTCGCGCACGAGGCGGAGGACTGTTGACATCTCGCGATCATCAGGATTTAGGACTGTCTCTCTGCTCACTTGGAGGCATCGGCGATGCTCATCATTTCCATAGCCGGAATCTTGAGTTGGATCCCACACGCTTGGTCGTGGATGACACTGAAACACCTTCGATCTCTTACCCCAATTACCACTCTGGCAAGAATGGCGATTATCAGCATGTCACCGTGACCGAACCCATCCATCCCGTGATGCGAAGTGACCTAAATAGGTCCGGCAGAATTGAACTGCTTCCTTCCCATCCTCATGAAGGTACGAATTCGATTCCCAGCAGCGTCAAGTCCGGTCGCGTAATTGCAACCGGCACAAGGATTCTCACGGGGCGCATATTCAACCTGGTGCTGGCGTTCGAGAGGGACGGGGAACAAGGGCGCGCGATTGTCGATTCCAGTTTTCATCACTTTCTTGATTTCAATCTGGATCCCGACAAGGGATGCCCATCCTTTGTCACTGAACCTGTGGGAAGTGGACTAAAGAACAACCCTCAAGCCCGGGCCGATACAGAGACCTACTTCCTCAATTTAGCAGAATGGCTCAGTTGAACCGGGGAGATCCCACCTGCAATCGTTTGAATTACCTGCGGTTTATCTTCCGCCGTCCTTGCCTGCGAAATTTTCGGTTGAGTGATTGAGCAGAATTTTGTTCCACACAATGTCACAAACAGCGGGGGTGTCTGGTCATAGCGAGTACAGAAGATCGATAGTTTAGACCAGGTTCGAAAGGGAGAATTATGAAAATCGTAGTGATCGGCGGTACCGGCCTCATTGGGTCAAAGCTTATCAACAAACTTCGCGACAAGCGGCACGACGCCGTACCAGCGTCGCCCAATTCTGGAGTCAACACTCTCACTTGCGAGGGACTCGCCGAGGTATTGAAGGGAGCTTCCGTTGTTGTAGATGTGTCGAACTCCCCCTCGTTCGAAGAAGTTGCAGCACTAAACTTCTTTACTACTGCGACGAATAATCTAATTCAGTATGAGCTGGCTGCTGGCGTGCGACACCACGTCGCGTTGTCTGTCGTTGGAACTGATCGTCTCGCCAAGCCAAGACCGTCGGACAGAGAAAAGACGATTCGCGGATACTTCAGGGCGAAGCTGGCACAGGAGAAGCTGATTAAGGAATCTCAGATTCCATTTTCGATTGTGCACGCGACTCAGTTCTTCGAATTTGTCAAAAGTATCGCAGATGTTTCGAGCGACGGTTCGACTGTTCGATTGGCACCAGTGCTCATCCAGCCCATGGCGGCTGATGATGTCGCCGCAACGGTTGGAGAGGTTGCAGTTGGTGCACCTGTGAATGGAACCGTTGAAACAGGTGGGCCGGAACAGTTCCGCCTCGATGAATTCGTCCGACAAGGCCTTCGTGCTTACAACGATCCACGCAACGTAGTTGCGGACTCTGGAGTCGGCTATTTCGGCGTTGAAGTCGACGAACGCACTCTAGTCCCCGGAGAAGACGCCCGGCTTGGCGAAATCCGTTTCGAAACCTGGCTAACACAATCCGTAAAGTCGACGACAGGCGCGGTAAGCGCATCCCGCTAGAGGCAGAAGTCGAGTCGGTCTCAACTCGGCTTCAAGCCTCAGTAAACAATTACGAAGATTGGAGCAGCGACCCGGTCGCCACGTTTCCACCTGCGGTGTTTGGGACACAATACGATTTTGTCGAAGGTCAGAGTAGATTCTTTAATCCCAAGGCCGCACGATACGGTGCATACTGATCCAAACCCAAACGTTGTCTTAAGCGGCTCATCCTGGAGTTTTACGCATTAAAATGAAGTTACAATCCTCGAATCTGGCAATAGAAGAGTTTTGCGCTCATCGCCTTAAAAGAGAATGGTCATTCTTTCACACTGTTGGTTACTGTAAGCAACTTTCGCGTGAGTGCGAAAAATCTGTTTGTACTGTTCAAAAATAAAACGCAACTGAATGCTTCAAAATCTTCCTCCACAATGTTGACACTCATTCCGAGCTCAAACTAAAACCTTTCCGAAAGCAGCGCAAGTTTGTCAACGATTGAGGGGAACATAAACGATGGCAATGAAGCCAAGCATCAGTATCGTGGTTCTTATCGTATTGCTCTCCATGGTTTCGCCTGGATGCTTTGGGCAATACACCACGGAATGGGTAGGCAATACTTTTGGCAGTAACGCGGCTCATGTGGGCAATGCCGCCCGAGCCATGTGGGTAGCCCCTGAAGGTGTGATCTATACGGCTTCGATGTGGGATGAGAACGCAGGTGGAGTTGCCATCTATCAAAACGGGCAAAGCATAGGTTCTATAGGCGCGCACAACGAATTCCAGGGCGACGCGATCAGCGGTAATGCTACTTATCTCTTCGCCGCCCTGCAGTACAACACTTCTTACGGGGGAAGTGGATGTGTCGGACGATATAACCGATCCACTCACACGCGGGATCTGGTTATTCCGGTTAGCGCTACTACGACCGAGAAGAAGGCCGATGTCATCACCGGCCTGGGGGTCTTCGGAACGTTGCTCTATGTAAGCGATTATCCAGGCAATCGTTTACGGGTTTTCACGACTAGCGGTGTTTGGCAGCAAGATATCAGTGTCTCTGGTCCTGGAGCTTTGGCGGTCGATGGTGCAGGCAATGTCTGGGTAGCGCAAATGACCAAGGGCACTGTCCTCGGGTTTACCCCGGCAGGAGCACCATTAGGGACAATCCAGATGGGGGATACCGCTCGTCCATCTGCGTTGTACTTCGATGCGGCTAATGGGCAACTCCTGGTCGGCGATCAGGGGCCTGACATGAATATCAAGATTTACAGTGTCGGGAGTAATCCGAGTTTGGTCGGCACGTTTGGAGTTCAGGGCGGTTATCTTAACGGCGCCACGGGAATACGAGGCCAAGTTGGTGCAAAGCGATTCACTCGCGTCGTTGGAATTGGAAAGGATTCGTCAGGAAATCTTTATGTTCTCAACAATCCATGGGGCGGAAGCTGGGATCTAGGAAGAAATGGCAACACCGATGTTCATTGTTACGATTCTTCCGGCACTTTGAAATGGACTCTTCAAGCTCTCAATTTCGAAGCGGTGGCTGCACCTGATTCGGGGAGCGATGGAGAGTATTTCTACAGTGGGAACAACATCTATACCGGGTCCGGTGGAGGAGGTTTTGTCGCCAACACAATTGATCCCATTACCTTTCCCTCTGATCCTCGGATTAACCTCAGCGATCCCTCGCGGGGCGAACATTTTGGTCAGCTGGCCACAATCGGATCGAATCGGATCCTTGCTGCGGGTGGCCAAAATCCGGATATTTTCTATATGTTCTATTTCAATTCGGCGAATGGATATATTGCTACACCAAGCGCCACCTTGCCGGGAGCGACCTTTGGAACTACCGCGAGAGTACGAAATGGATTCTGTCTGGATTCGCATGGCGATGTATGGGCTGGTTTGGATAAGACAAATGCGATTTGGCACTATCCTTTAACAGGATTTAGCAGCAGTGGCCAGCCGATATGGGGAAGCGGTATTTCAACTCCCACCCCTAGTACTATCGCTCCGCTGACCCGTATTATTTACCTCCCTGAGACCGATACAATGATTCTGGCGCAAGGGATTGTGGGCAGCACCGACTGGAGTTCGATTGGAACAAGGATCGAGGTATACCATGGATGGCGAGCAGGCAACACTACGGCGCCCAATCCCGTAATTACCTTGAGCAGCACTAATCCGAAGGCAATTACAGCTGCGGGCAACTATCTCTTTGTCGGCTATGTGCATACGGTTCCCAACATCGATGTCTTCAATCTTACAACCGGCGTACTCGATATAACCTTTACGAATAGCAACCCGGATACGGTGTATGTGGGAAACGATGTAGACTCGATGTATGGCATTCGTGCTTATCTGCGGTCGAATGGCGAATATATTGTAACCAAGGATAATTACAACGGAACGAGCCTGATTATTTATAGATGGACCCCACCAGCGCCTGCCTCACTTAACTCTGCAAAATAGCTGATGCCCTCGAGTACTGAATAGGTGGCCGTACGTAATATTAGCTCTACATACGGCCATCTGTTGGTCGCTCCTTTGCTTCATCGGCCCAAGGTCAATGTGGTGCTGAGTGGCAGGTCTACAGAAGAAGATCCCACCTCGAACAGATACATTCCCGGGAGACGATGCCATCCATTATCTTCCGTTGAAAAGATTAAGAGGTAGAGAGGAGTAACAGGCACTTCGATGTGTTGGCTCTCTCCCGGGGCAAGAGTGACACGTTTCCAGCCGATTAGTTTCCGAAAGGGCTCTTCTGAGGCAGAAGGCAGAGTCACATAAACTTGAGCGATCTCGTCTCCTGGTTTAGAACCTTCGTTCCGAAGCTCAAAGCTAACCGATTTTGCATCGGAAGATACCTGAAGGTTCGAGTAGTGGAAACGGGTATACGAGAGTCCGAAGCCGAAGGGGAATAGAGGTGTCTTGCTCTTTACCTGGAACCAACGATATCCGGGTGTCAATCCTTCTATGTTGTAGTCGACCACAGGGGCATCAGATTGAGCTGCACCCTTTGGATTACTTTCACTCGTTTCTTTCTTGTCATTTGCCATGCCTGGAATCTGTGGATGCGGAAGGTCGGATTCCGTAGCCGCAAAGGTGACAGGAAGCTTCCCGGATGGATTAACACGGCCAAACAGGATATTCGCAATTGCCTGGCCGCCGCCGATACCCGGATACCATGCTTCCAGTATGCCTTTCACCTGATTCGCCCAAGGCATCTTAACTGGGCCACCGGTCTCGAGAACGACAATGACATTAGGATTGGCCTTAGCAACTGCGGTAATCAGGGCATCCTGGCGACCGGGGAGGTCCAGGTTGGCGGCATCGTGACCCTCGGCCATCCATTGCTCTGCGAAAACAACGACCACCTGGGCGCCTGCTGCTGCCTTTGCTGCTCTGGCTATATCTGTTCCATTGTCATAGGTAATTGTTGCGTTTCGTGAGGCTGCCTCAAGCAGATATCGCAATGGAGACGAGGGGAAATAGACTGGAGTATCGTTCCATGGTGGAGCTCCGCGAGCAGGATCGGCAGCATTCCCTCCCGGAGGGTCGACTTGTGCCGAGCCACCGCCGGAGAGAACTCCAACATCTGCATGTCCGCCGATTACAGCGATGCTGCGAATATTGTTTGGATCGAGTGGAAGGATGCCGCCGATATTTTGAAGGAGAACAATACCTCTCTCTTCAATTTTCTGTGCATCGTCACGTCCACGGAAGGGATCGACTACGCGGCGAAGGGGTGGATCGTCGACAACCCCGGTGGCAAACATGCTACGGACAACACGATGAACCATATCGTCCAGCCGGCTCTTCGGGACTTGTCCGTGGAGGACAGCTTCTTTTAATGGAGCTCCGAAGTATCTGCCGCCCGCCTGTTCCTGGTCTAGACCTGCGAGAGCTGCTTTGACTGCGCTGTGTGTGCCTCCCCAATCCGACATAACCCAGCCCTTAAATCCGAAGTCATGCTTGAGGACCTTGTTGAGGGTATAGTCATTCTCGCAGGCATAGTCGCCATTCACGCGATTGTAAGAACACATGATCCCCGCCGGTTGAGCGATATCGATGGCAATTTGAAAGGCCAGGAGATCTGTTTCGCGCAGAGCTCGAGGATTGAGGCTTGCATTCAGCGTATCCCTGTCCGTTTCCTGATCGTTCAGCACAAAATGCTTAAGATCTCCCATGACGTGATTGGACTGGAGCCCGCGTACCAACTCTCCGACCATTATTCCGGAGAGGATAGGGTCCTCACTGGAGTACTCGAAATTCCGGCCATTGCGTGGCTCGCGAATCAAGTTGACACCTCCGCCAATCGACATGTTGTAGCCCTGATCTCGTAATTCGCGACCGATAACGGAGCCGTACAAATAAGCTGCCTCCATGTCCCAACTGGCGGACATTCCAAGGACAGAGGGAAGCAGGGTAGAGTAGCGGCTTTGCAACGAGCCCATACGTATTCCGACAGCGGAATCGGCGAGATTGATGGCTGGAAGACGTAAGCGGGGAATCCCTGGTACATAGCCTGCGCCTAGGTTGTGGTCGGCAGGAAGGGACACGCCCGAGAGGACGTAACCTACGCCGCCTGCGCCATGAACAAGCTGGATCTTTTCGTCTAGGGTCATCTGCTGGATCACGAGATTCGCGCGGGTATCCGCATCGAGAGATCGATTCATCCATGGGTATTGTTGGGTATCAGTGTTGGCGACAAGATTGGTTTCGGCCTTTCCGTTCTGATGGCAAAGACCGATTCCAACAAGCACAACCAGAGCCAAGCTGGCAGCTCTCATGCATTTTCCTCTTAAAGACGTAGTGGGGGCTTGTTTCAAAGCTATCGGTTATCCCGATAGCCGATGCTTTAATGCGCTTCCGCAAATTGCATAGAGACAATTTTCTCTAGCAATGCATCTCGATTACAGTTGCTATATCTGTGGGAGCGCAAGAAGAGAAGCATTTCTTCGAGAGTTGGAAGGGCGTCCCATCCTCTGCGTTTTCCTCTGCCCGCAAATGCCTTGATAGCTGCTGCGGCCGATGCGAAGGTTAGAGCTTCAAGAGGAGAGAAGTCCCTGGCTGTAGCAAGGGCGAAAGCTCCATGGAACGTATCTCCACAGCCGTTCGTGTCGAAGGACTCAACCTGAAATGCCGGAATATGAGTGACTGTATTTTCCTGTCCGATGCAGCAATAACAGCCCTTCGTTCCTGCTGTGACAACGGTAGTGAGCCTCTTGGTCTGTGCGAGACGAGCGCAAGCTTCGGCAGGTTGATTGGAAGAGCTTGCCCATAAAGCAAACTCCTCGGGAACGATTAGATGGTCCGCCAACTCTGCCATACTGCGCGCTGCTTCTGTGCAGCCTTCGATGTCGCCCAGAGTCGGTACATGCAGGTCTCGTAGCTTTTGTGCCACGTCGAGTAGTGCCGGATCTGCTACATGGTCGAGAAGAATCAATTCGGTAGAGAGGATGAGATCCTCCGGAAGTTGCATGGCCGTCACAGGTCTGTACTTCGAGGCATCATAGAAGACGTTCCTGTTCCCAGAAGAGTCAACGACAATAGAGCTGTGGTAAGGTGCGGCCTGCGAATCACGGATGATATGGCTTACATCGACACCACGCCTGTGAAGATTTGTTTCAATATAATGGGAGAGTTCATCCTTTCCGAAGCACGCAAGATAGGCTGCGCGTCCACGCAATGTCCCGACAGTAGCCATTGCGGTGCAGGCAGGACCTCCACCGTGCCGCTCTGTACTTCGAATAGGTACTTTGACATTTGACGGAGGATACTCCGAAACATAGAGTAAGTCGTCGACCGCTGCTACCCCGATTCCCACGACATCATAGAGCTTAGTCACATCGAATCCCCAAGAGCAGTGCCGCTATCCGGCATAGCTGACGTATGTGGTGGTAAGTTGTAAGTCCTGCTCGAGTGTCCGATGGGAGGGAACCCTTAATCGGGCCAGTTCCGAGTGATAGGACTTTACTGCCTCGGCGGGCAGCATTTCATCGTCAGCCACATGGCGCAGGTGCGCAACGAAGGAGAGCTGATGCTCGGCGGCGTTGATCTTTCGGCCAAATAGGGCCACGCGAGCGCCATGCTTCTTTGCGCTGTACAACAGATCGAAGGCGTCATGAGCTGTGCCGGCGGATCCACCCAATACACCAACCACCAACGACGGATCATAATTGCATATTTCTTCCAGTGCTGCTGGCCCGAAATAGGGAATCTTTAGAAAGAGCGGCCGCCCTGCTGAAGGAACTCCGGCAAGAAGACGCACAATGTGATCGTTCACGAATGCAGGAACCTGTGACATCGAGAGCCGATGCCGCTCGGGGGATACATTTGGGCCAAAGACCTCAAGGAAGTAGTTGAACCCCTTCTCCTCAGCCTCGAGATGAAAGGCTTTATAAGCCTTCATTGTCTCCAGATCGTATTGAGGATCGTTGTTGAAAGTCACAGAGTACAAACCGAGATTTGCGCCTTTCCTGCGTTCCTCTTCAGAAGAATAGAGTTTGCCCTGCTGGATATGGTCGATGGTGGCCGATGCAAAGGGTCGTGACGGTGCCTGAGCATAATTCGATCCACGAATGATGTGCACATCGGTTGTATCGTTGGCTCTGGCGGCGGGGGTCACGGAAGAATGATCGAAGATCCGTTCCTGGATGGTGAGGATCTCCGAAGTACTGGCCGACATCAGCAGGATGTCGACCAGTCCCTGGGAGACGATTTCGCGGATCTGATCTCGGTATTCCGGGAGAGAACGAAGCCGACCTTGGCAGTCTCTTCCTGGACTGGCAATACCAAAGGCCATGTCTGCGTCTTTGGCGTCAGCGAGGATGAAGTCTTTGCCATGGGGCTCTTTTCGTAGATGGTCCAGCTTAATTTGAAGCGACTTTTGCATAGCTCTTCTGTCGTTATCTTGGTTATCTGCGACGCCGATTTTGCTTATTTAGGAGTTGGGTATTCGGTACAAAGGAGTCGAAATGGAGGTTCATCTTCTTGAATCTCGGGATAACGAGGCAAGGGTTGATAGAAATAGTTGTCTCCCTTGTCTTCATTTACTGACGACACCTCTCCTATCAAGGCTGGAGCATCCACCGCATAAAAAGAGTGGTAGAGTCGGGGCGTAAGTGTAATCGATTCTCCCGGAGCGAGAAGAATGATTCCTCCCGCCTCTGCCCTTCGTTCTATGCCGTCACAAAACACGGAAACCGGTGTGTCGTCCGGCTCGTTCGTTTCAGTGGAATTGTATAGCTGAACGGCAAGATTGCCAGCCCCGGAATTTCCCCGGTTGATGATGTCCTCCGTCTTGCGATGATGAAAGTGAAGAGGCGTTACCTGCCCTTGACGTACGTACATGATCTTTTCGGCATAGGGCTTTTGGGGTTTGTCTTGATCGAATCCGCCATTGCGCAGGGTGAAGAGCGTCAAGCCAAGAGATTCAAAGTCTCCTGAGTTGAAATCGGTCACATCCCATCCAAGCATGCGCTCTCGTATTTCATTGGCCTGAGGTCCTACAGACTGCCATTTTTCGCGGGTCCAGTGAGCAAAAGGAGGCAATGCGAAGTGATGTTTCTCGAAGAACTCAATTGCCTCAGCGATATACAGGTTAATCTCGGATCGTTTCACGGTTCCTTCCGTTTCCAGGTTTGCTCCTGAAACCAAGTGCAGGGTAAATACCGGGAATGGAAGAAGCCATCGGGAAGATCGTCATAGAGTTCTGTTTTATTCTGCAAAATGAAATTGCCGAAAATTAGATCCCGAAAGGACCGTTTCCTTCGAATTTTCCAGTGTTCTGCCCGAAGTGAACTTGCAGACCCGGTGATAGACTGTTTCGTCGTATGGAACAAGCTACCAATTCGAGACCGGAAAGATATCCCGCGCGCAAACGCTCTTACACCGTTCAGGCCGTTGTTCGAGCTGTGGCTGTCTTGAACGCCTTCTCCTCTACCTCAGAAGTTCTTGATCTCAAGGTAGTGGCGGACAGAGTTGGGTTCAATAAAGGCACTACCTTCCGGCTATTGGAAACGCTTGTTGAGACGGGGCTACTCGAGCGGGCCGGCAAGCAGGGATACCGATCTCAGATTCAAACGACGCGAGCGAAGCGTTTTCGCATCGGCTATGCTTCGCAGAGCCATCTTCTGCCATTTACAGCAGCGGTTTCGGATGGACTGATTACCGCCGCCGCCGCCAACAACATCGAACTGGTTATTCTTAACAACAAATTTAGCGCCAAGACATCTCTACAAAATGCGGAGCGGTTCGTCTCTGAAAATGTCGATCTGGTGATCGACTCGCAGATTAATGTCAATGTAGCTGCACAGATCGCCGCGAGATTTTCTGATGCACGCATCCCATATATAGCCATTGACATCCCCCATCCTGGCGCTACGTACTTCGGAGCTGACAATTACAAGGCCGGCCGAATGGCAGGAAGATATCTTGCCCGCTGGACAATGAAAAACTGGAAGGGTACCGCCGAACAGCTGATTTTGCTGGGCGTAGATGCTGCCGGTCCTCTGCTGAATACACGTCTGAGTGGAATGGTTGATGGCATCGGCGAAATCATGCCAACGGCTCATGCGATTCCTCGCCAGCACTACGATACGAAAGGCGGACAGTTCGAAGCCGCACTAGACATCATGAGAAAGCATCTGCGCCGGCGTAAGCCTCAGCGTATTCTCGTTGGAGCGGTCAATGATACTACTGCCTTAGGAGCACTGCAGGCCTTTCGGGAGGCGGGATTCGAAAAGGAATGCGCCATTGCCGGTCAGGATGCAAGCCTTCCTGCAAGAGAAGAATTGAGGAGGCCCTCGACCCGGCTAGTGTGTTCCGTCGCCTATTTCCCGGAAACATATGGAGCTCGCCTGGTCCAGCTGGCCCTCGATATTTTGAACCATAGGCCTGTACCTCCCGCCATCTTTATTCAGCATGAATTGGTTACCCCCGAAAACGTCGACAAGGTATATCCGAACGATGCCTGGATGAAAGAGGGAGCGAAGCATCTTTCTTGATTTACCGTCGATTCGTCCTTTGAAATTTTGAAAAAGGGCTGTTTCATCGTTCTTCTTGTCGTCAATTTTTATTTTGCACAGTAAAACAAAATTGAGAAATTTGAAACCATAGAACCCGAATCGCGGACATTAACCAATTTCTAAAATCCGGAGAGACAGTCAGGGTGTCGAGGGTGGATCGCTTCGCCTGGGTTTAGGGTGCCAGCCAGTAGCTGCACTTCGTTATTGCCCAATGGATTCAATGCTATATTGAAGGCAGCTCGGCATCTCTTGCGACGATTTCCATTATGGGATACCTCCTGCCTTCTCAGCTCTCCTGAAGGGCCATTACCTAAAACTAACTCCCGGCGACAGTGAGTTCTCTAGAAAACCATCTTCGATTCCTCAAAAAAATACTCGCAAAAATAAAACGTTGCCCCTTTGCGGGAAAAATCCAAGAATCAAATTGACACTGCTCCACGGCACAAATTACAAACCGCCACGAGCTAATGAATAGCTTTCCGCTAGAGTTCCAACTAGCCGTAGAGAAATTGCAGGGAACGAGCTAGCTGCTGGAGAGAGGCACGATGGAGAACTCGGAAGCCTATGTGTGACTTGTTATTGCCCAGAACGGAAGCTTCAAAGGTCTCACTGGATTTTGAAGGGAAGGCCGCAATATGAGGAAAGTAGTAACGACGTTTTTGTGTTATTTCCAATCGAAAGGTAGCGATCGAGGACGTAGAAGCCGCAACTGGTTATCTGTTCTGATCGGAGTTTTCTTACTGGAGTTGATCTCTCTGGGAACTCTCCAGGCACAAACCGGACAAGGATCGATTACGGGCACAGTTACCGACCCGCAAGCCGCTACTGTACAAAATGCGGTTGTCGAGGTGGTTAATACGGAATCCGGTGTCCACCAGGTGACGAAGACGAATCAGGCAGGCATTTTCAGTGTGCTCTCGTTAAATCCCGGAAGATACGAGGTAGCAGTCACCAAGTCGGGCTTTGAGCGTGCGGTTACGAGCAATGTGATTGTAAACGCGGCCCAAACGGTGACAGTGAATGTCCCATTGTCCGTTGGCAAAGAAACAACATCCGTTACCATAACGGCTCAAGGAGTTCTTCTTTCTCCAGACACCTCAGATGTGACGACAACGGTAGATCACGCCATCGTCCAGAGTTTGCCATATCCGGAGCGTAGCTCTCTTGAAGCCACATTGCTGGTTCCAGGGGTCAATGGCGATCCTTTGCAGCCTGGAGGCGTATCAACGGAGAATCCTAGCGCCTACACGAGCTATGTCACTCCCGGGGCCAATATCAGTGTCGGAGGTTCCGCGCCTGGGCAAACGTCACTCATTGTAGATGGATCGGATGTTACCCAGGGAAGCTTTCCCCGCGCCGGCGTTAACCTCTCCGGAGACATCGTGCAGGAGGTTACAGCCGTAACTGGCGGCATCTCGGCGAAGTATGGAAGAACTGGCGGTGGCGTAATCGTTCAAACCAGCAGACCGGGAACAAATGAATATCATGGCGCGGTAAGCTGGCGGCATACAGATCCCGGTTTCAATGCATATCCGCTCGGCTCGGCATCCCGTTCCGCTCTTCGTCAGCATTATTATGGAGCTTACTTTGGCGGTCCGGTATGGATTCCCAAAGTCTATAACGGACATAGGAAGACCTTCTTCTTCGTTGGTGTCGAACCAGCCCGGATGTCAAATATCTATGCTTTCCGTGGTACTTTTTTTACTCCTGACGAACTTGCGGGCAATCTGAATAACTCCCTCGCGGTGATTGACACGAACGTCCTAAAGGCATCTGGGTATAGTGCCGCTATTGCGGCTGCGCGTCCTAAAGGGAACGGAGTTTATTATCAAGCACCAACAAATGCCAATGGTTTCCCCAATGGCCCGATATATAACAGCCCTAGTCTTTTTAAGCAGGTAACAGGCCCACTTTCCGACTGCGGATCTGCCTGGATCGCTGCGAACCCTTCTGCCACGGTATGTCCCAACGATGTAGGTCCTGAATTGAAGCAGAATTCTTTTGCTCAGTTCGTTCTTTCTCAAATGCCAAGTCCATCCAATCCAGGACCGTATGTCCATTTCTATCGGCCGGATGGGTCGTGGGATAACGACGGTACAAATGCAATTTACAACCGCGGAGTTCAGAACAAGGATAATCGTTACTCGATCCGTATCGACCACCAGATTAGCAACTCGGATCAGGTCTGGGGCCGCTATACCGATATTCCTGTAGAGGCGAACCGTTATTTTGCGTTGCCTACTTCCAATCCTCTGCAAATGGTTCCCACCGATGAATCCTATGCTAAAAATCTTGCGCTGGCATGGACGCATGTCTTCAACAGCCAGATTGTGAATAACTTCCATACTGCTTTTCTCAGAAACAGACAGATTCGAGTGGCTCCTGCGGCGACACAAGATTACGCAGCAAAATATGGTCTGACCGCAGCAGTAAATGGGAAAGGCTTTCCAAGCCTCGGCAACCTGACTCCGTCCGGATACACGGGGATTCAACCGGGAATAGCGAATGCTTCAATTCAGGTAGATCAGAATCTTATTGTTGGAAATGATGTGACCTGGATACTCGGCAGACATCTTTTCCAATTTGGAGTCGACATCCGCAGAATACAGTCGAACCAATATGATATGAGCGGTCTTACCGGCGGGAAATACGGATTCGCTCCCAATTCGGTTAATTCCGGATCGGGTAACGGAAGTGCTCTGGGCGCGTTTGTTTTGGGGAACATCAACTCCTTCAGCAATACTCCCGTCTCTGTTCCTGGATACTATCGTTGGCACTACTATGCTGGTTATATCCAGGACGACTGGAAGATTCGTAATAACCTGACACTCAACTTAGGGATGCGTTACGAGGTTGAAGAACCAAGAAGTGAGGCACGGAACAACCAGGGTGTCGTGTACACGGGCATTACCGGAAGCCTGAATGGGATATCAACAACAACGGCTTTCTGCTTTTCTGATGGATATAATCACCAGAAGAATCTGTGGCCGATCAATTGGCACGGTTTTGAGCCACGTATCGGCATCTCTTTTGCCCCGACGCCGCGTGCCACCTTGCGCGCTGCCTATACCCTTTCGCGTGCTCCGCTTACCGGGTATGAAAACACTCCTGATCCAAACTTCAACGTAGCCTCGGGAAGTATCGGTGGGCAAAATGGTGGAGTCACTCCGAACTCCACGTTGAATTACATAACTAATCCGGTAGGCCCCTTGACTTCGGCTTATACGAGCTTGAACGGAAATCGTGGTCCCATTAACTATTCAACGGGCTTAACTCTCTTTTATGTGAATCAGCGCAACAGCGTTCCATATACCCAGCAGTGGTCTTTGACCACTCAATACCAATTCGCATCGAGGACTCTGGTTCAAGTTACCTATCAAGGACTCAGAGGGATTCATCTGATCGGGCCTTTTGCCACTCCCTTGAATTCTCCCAATATGGGGCAGCTTGTGAGCCTCATTCAGGCTCATGCGAATTTTAATGGGCAGACGCCAAATCCTTACGGCATCACGCAGAACGGCGCAGTAATTAAAGAATCGCTATTGAATACACTCTTTCCGTATCAGAACTTCTTTAATCAGACGCTGGTTGAGCTGTATCCTCGCAACGGAACCTCTTCTTATCATGGTTTCTATGTAAGCGTAAATCAGCAATACAGCTCCGGACTCTCCTTGCTGGCGAACTATACCTGGTCGAAGAGCATGGACAACGTAGGAAGCACAAATACAACAGTCTTAGGCGGTTTTAGTGCCTCTCAACCGCAGAATCCCTTTGATTTGCGTTCGGAGTGGTCCGTTTCCGGTTATGACCAGCCCAGCCGGTTGAAAGCCGGATACGCATACAAGCTCCCAATTGGCAGAGGAAAAACATTGTTGGGTGCAAGCAGCCGGTTATTGGATCTTGTTGTCGGAGGCTGGTCTACTTCCGGGATCTTCACCATGCAATCCGGAGTTCCGAATACCATCACTCTCGGAAACCAGGGCTATTTTTATTCGAGTACCCCAAACGGTTTAAATGGATGTACGACCAAGACCGGATGCATCACCGCGGCTCTTCCAGCTGGCTATGTCCTGCGTCCGAATATTGTTCCAGGTGTACCTCTAATTAACAAGAACTGGAAGAAGGCTCCGTTTACCAAAACACCATATCTAAATGCAGCGGCATTTTCCATTCCAGGTTCGGTGGACAATCCGCAATTCGGAAATGCGCCCCGTACACTTGCGGGTGCACGCTCGCCTCGGGAAACGATGTTCGATGCGAATGTGAGCAAAGCAATTGCTTTAGGAGAATCAAGGAAGCTAAACATTACTGCCAATTTCCTGAATGCTCTCAATCACCCGGTCTACTACGGTGTGAATACCCGCACACTCTTTAACAACGCTGTCGCTACCTTCACTACGCCAGCGAGTTTTGGATTGCTGAACAGCGGCAATAGTGCAGGCATGTCCCGCATTATTCAGCTCGGTGCCAGATTTGACTTCTAGATAACCATGGTGAGCGATCCGTTATACACGGATCGCTCATCCAATACAGCATCAATTGCCTTACCAATACATAGAGGTTTTTCTCTAAACATCTTCTTTGCGCCTCGTCGTGCGCGCTGGAAGAGTTGACCTTGAAGTTTCAGGATACAAAGAAAGTAATCGGGTTGCATGCTAAGGCGGGATCTCTTTTCATTACCGGCAATTGCGATGGGTTGGGCAGTTCCGTCTCCTGCTAAAGGCGGAGTTCTTCCTCGCGTCTTTAACATCCTTGACTATGGTGCGCGCGCAGACGGACGGAGCAAAAATACCCAAGCCATTCAAAAAGCTATTGATGAAGCACATGGCAGTGGAGGTGGGCTGGTCTATCTGCCTCCTGGAACTTTTCTCTCTGGAGGCCTTGTTCTTCGCAGCCGAGTGACCTTCTATCTCGAAGCGGGGGCTACCCTGCTGGGAAGTTCCGACCTGAATGACTACAGCTGTCAGGCCGGTCCACCGCAAGAAGGCGATGCAAATGGGAGACATCTTCTCTTTGCACGTGATGCGGAGGACATTGCGATCATGGGTGGCGGAACGATCGATGGGCAAGGCCAGAAATTCTGGACGCCCACGCAGCGCACGATTCCGCCCGAAGACGAGATGTGGAAAGACGTGATTGCCTTCGACTGGAAGACCGCTACGCACAAGCGGCCCTCTCCGATGCTTGAATTTGTCGGTTGCAGAAATCTGCGTGTCGAAAATGTTTCAATAACCAACGCTGCGGGATGGACCCTCCGTCCAATTGCCTGTGAGTCGGTGTTTCTGCGCGGGCTTCGGATCAGGAATCCGATTTATGGACCAAATACCGATGGACTGGATATTACCGCCTGTAAAAATGTCTTTATCTCCGATTGCGATATCGCTTGTGGAGATGATGCGATATGTATTAAAAGCGAAAATCCCTACGGCGATATCCTGCCGACTAAGAATATTACGATTACAAACTGTGTTCTCACGACTTGCTGCAATGGATTCAAAATCGGAACCGCAACGCATGGAGCCTTTGAAAACATCGTTTTCAGCAATTCGGTTATATACAACGATCAGCCACAGATTAATCACCGAGTGATTGCCGGAATCGCAATCGAGATGGTCGATGGCGGATCGATCGATGGCGTCTCCGTCTCGAATATACGCATGCAGAATACTCGCACGCCAATCTTTATTCGCCTGGGACAACGGACTCCCGGACTCTCAAGCTTTCTAAAGAACATTCGCATTCAAGGCATCGATGCTTGTGGTTCACTGCTTACAAGCTCCATCTCTGGTCTTCCGGATTTGAAGCCACAAGATATCGCGCTCGAGAATATTCGTATTCGAACCATTGAAGAGGGAAAGGCTTCTTGGGCTAATCATGAAGTTCCGGAACTCGCAGCAAATTACCCAGAAGCTCGCATGTTTGGCCGCTTGCCCGCATACGGACTATACGTCCGCCATGCAGATAAGGTGCGGCTTCATAACATCGAATTCATTGCAGAGAAGACGGATGATCGTCCGGCGTTGTTCTGTGATGATGTGCAGGATTTGCATGTAGCGAGTTTGGAAGGAGCTTCCGCACCCCAGGCGGAGGCATTCATTTCCCTTCGCAACTCCCGTAGAGCCTTTATTCACGGCTCCAGATCCCCGAAAGACATTCAATCCTTCCTGCTTGTCAAAGGGGAGAAATCCGCAGAGATTACTTTGGGGATGAATGAATGTACGGGCATAACACCAAAAGTTAAGTATGCGGAGGGGGCAGTGAAGACCTCGGTGCTGGACATGGCAGGAGAAGGGCATTGAAAGCTTTGGTTCTTTACGGGGCGGAAGAAGGCTGGAATAGTGGTGAGAGTATGGGAAAATTCAGCTCGTCCTCTCACGGGAAAACACCTCTATCGAAGTATAGATATACGCATCTTTGGCTCGGCATCCTGATCTTATTTACACTTTCTGCCTTCGCTGAAACGCCTTATCAGTTAGTCGACCCACGTATAGGAACTGCTAATGAAGGTCAAACATACCCCGTCGTCGGCATGCCCTATGCTATGACGGGATGGACCCCGGAGACACGCCCAACCGAAGACAAATGTGTCTCTCCTTACTATTACGCAGATACAAAGATTACCGGTTTTCGTGGGAGTCACTGGCTTAGCGGAAGCTGCACTCAGGACTATGGGACGGTAACGCTCATGCCTACAGTCGGTCAACTAAACGTCTCTCCTGAATCGCGGGCATCAGGTTTCCGGCACGAGACGGAAACGATGACCCCGGCCTACTATTCGGTGCAGCTAGATCGATATTCGATCAAAGTGGAAATGACCGGTACAACACGAGCCGGTATTCTGCGCATTACCTTCCCTGAAGCAGAGAATGCCAATATCCTCATTGAACCGAATTCGAAACCTGGTGAAGGCTATGTAAAGGTTTTGACAGATCGTTCTGAGATTGTGGGCTATAACCCCGCACATCGTCTATATCAGGGAGCCGGACAGCCAGCAGGCTTCAACGGGTATTTTGTCGCCCGTTTTCAGCGGCCATTTGCTGGAGCTGGGACTTGGTGCGGCACAGAGACGCACAAGGGGCAGGAGGAGCAGAAGACCGGATGTAAGCGTCTAGGAGCCTTCGCAACTTTTTCTTCATTACCTAATCACCAGTTGCTGGTCAAGGTCGGTACCTCATTCACTAGTCTTGAAGAGGCAGAAAAGAATCTCGACGCGGAAGAAAGTGGCTGGGATTTCAATGCAATCCGACAAACGACTGAGGCCGTCTGGCAAAAAACGCTAGGTCAGATTGAGGTGCAGGGCGGCTCTCTTGATCAGCAGAAGACTTTCTATACGGCGCTTTTCCATACCATGCTTGCTCCTCGGATCGTGAGTGATGCTGACGGCACTTATAACGGATTCGCTCAGGAAGGCAAGCTTCATAATGCCGGCACCGGGAAAGCCTATTATGATGATTTTTCTTTGTGGGATAGCTTTCGAGCGCTCCATCCTCTGCTGACAATTCTTGATCCGGTCCGGGATGAGCAGATGATTCAGTCTCTCATCGATAAAGGAGAGCAGGGTGGTTTTCTGCCTATCTTTCCCAGTTGGAATAGCTATACCGCGGAGATGATCGGCGACCATGCAGTTCCCGTTATTGTGGACGCTTATGCAAAGGGTTTGCGGAAGTTCGATGTCGAGCAGGCTTATCGGCTCATTTTGCAGAGTGCGACCATAACACCTCCTCTAGTCGCCTATAAGGATGGGAAAGGGAGACGTGGACTGGAGTCGTATCTTCGCTATGGCTATATTCCGCTCGAGGACGAGGTCCTGGATGCCTTTCACCAAAGAGAGCAGGTTTCCAGAACATTGGAATATGCTTACGATGACGCTCTGGTTGCGGAGTTTGCCCAGGCTTTAGGCAAACATGCAGATGCTGAACGTATCCGCCCCAGATCGGAAAACTGGAAGAATGTCTTCGATACTTCGGTGGGCTTTGTACGTGGACGTCATCAAGATGGAAGCTGGTCTGCACCTTTTCAACCGGGAGAGAAGTACACCTATATAACCGAAGGTGTTCCCTGGCAGTACAGCTTCTTCGTTCCTCAGAATATTCCCGGTCTCATCGAAGCAATGGGTGGGAAGGAAGCATTCATCGCTAAGCTAGATGGGCTCTTTCAGGCCAAGCTTTACGATCAAGGGAATGAGCCCAGCCATCATATCGCCTACCTCTATGACTATGCCGGAGCCGCCTGGAAGACGCAGAGCCGCGTTCGCGAGGTGATGCAAAGCGTGTATCATACCGGGCCGGACGGACTACCCGGAAATGATGATGCCGGGCAGATGTCAGCCTGGTATGTGTTGAGCGCGATGGGCTTTTATCCGGTGTGTCCCGGAAAGCCGGTCTATGCACTGGGAAGTCCGCTCTTCTCGCAAATTGTGATTCACCAGCCGAATGGAAGGAACTTCACAATTCGTGCCCCCGAAACATCGAGTGAGAACAAATATATCCAATCGGCAGAGCTGAATGGCCATGCCTACCCGCACTATGAGATATCTCACAAGGACATTGTGAGCGGCGCAACAATCACTCTTCACCTTGGTTCAAAACCCAGTCCGACCGCATTACAAAACAAGTAGAAAGTAACTGTTTATGATCCGATTTGCGCTCCAGAAAAAGAACCGTATCGTTGTTTCCGCCCTTCGTAAGCATCGCAGCTCAGCTTTGTTGAAAAGGGTAGTATGGACATCTCTTCTCGTGGCGAGTTTATCGCCAGGGATTTCGGCTCAGATGGTAACAGGGGCAAAGATGCCTGGCTATGCAGAGACATTTGGCCTTACCCCGGAGAAGCAGGCCTCGGACTACACGGTACAGGAGATTGCCATTCAGGCGGGAAAAGAGACGATGGCAAATGTCTTACTGCCTGGGGAGAGCGCCAAGTTTACCCTCCGCTTTACCAATAAAACGACAGATGAGATCAAGGTTCGGGGCAAGCTCGATCTCATAAGCTATCGCACAAGTGTTCCGGTTGGAGAGGTGTGGGCACCGCATGTTTACAAAATTGCCGATGAGGGGAGCACTCCAATCGAAGTTGCCCTGCCGCCCTCCGGATCGCAGGAGATAACAGTAAGCCCGCAGGTTCAGGAGCGGTTCGGAGGCTACGCTCTGGTTGCAGATCTTCCAGGACACGGAAGGGCTTTTGCTGCCGCTCTTGTTCGTGCAATCAGCCCAGAGAATGGGCGTGTGCAGTATCCGACCTACGCGCTAGATGCAACCTGGCCGCAGTTTATGAACGAAGGTATCTTTGTTCTCTTCGACAAGTTGGGAATCAAAGGCATGCGTCTAGGTGCGTCCTACGCTCCTCAAGATGCACCCGAATACGCGAAGAACATGCAGGGCCTTGATCAGTACATGCAATGGGCTCAGCGGCATGATGTCACCGTAATGCTCACGCTCGATGGCAACAGTCCTGTCACCGAACCGCTTGGACGACCGCGTCCGTGGCTCTCCCCCGATGGCAAGATGCTCAAAACCAAATCGGATCAGTCCTGGATGCCAGCCTATGATGCCGATTTCCAGAAATGGGTACAGGGAGTTGCCTTACGCTACGGATGGCCTCATGGGAACGTCAATGCCATGGAGTTGTGGAACGAGCCGTGGGAGAGCATCTCGATCTCAGGATGGGGCGCCGATATTCCACGTTATCGTGAGATCTATACCCATATGGCGTTGGGAATAGAGGAAGCCAGGCAACAAGCTGGAGTAAAAGTTCTGATTGGTGGCACCTGTTCTTCCTCCAATGCGCGCGACAAACTCTTTCCCGATGGATCGAATGAGTTTCTAAAATGGCTGGATTTTGTGAGTGTGCATTACCAGTCTCTTGCAGCCGATCCCACCGAGGTCCCGGAATGGATTCATCGCCAGAGCCCCTATGGTCCGGTACGTGCCTGGGATACGGAAAGCTGGATTGCAAACTCTGAAGACCGCGTAGCAGGGGTGATTGCCTCGATGCGTGCACAAGGTTTGAGCAGAACTGCCGGGGTATATGGCGGAAACGTTTATGACAGTCAAAATATCAAACTGGGAGATCAGGTCTACCCTGTCGTACAAGCCTGGGCTCCCGCTGCGGCAGTAGCTGCGACGCAGAAGTTTATCGGACAGCGGCTGTTCCGCCAGTTACTCTTTCAAAATGGCTTGCCTTGGATTTTCGTTTTCGATGGTCGGAATCAAGAAAAGCTCAGCACCTCAACGAAAGAGGATGGGACGGTAGTTGTTCTTGGGGATTTGAAACAGCTCTATGATCCAAACCGAACTGTCTTTCGCTCGATTCAGGTTGCCACTGATGCTCATCTGACGGTTGCGAACCCCGACCATTCGATTCAGCTCTTTGACTTCTATGGCAACAAAATCGAGAGTAGGGACAAGACAATTCATGTTCCTTTGAATGGATTGGGCTACTTTCTGCGTGGTGATGGAAAGGCTGGATCTTTTGAAAAGCTTATATCCGCACTCAAGTCAGCGCACATCGAGGGCTATACCCCAACCGAGATCGTGGTTCATGACATGCTCACTCCCGTCGGCCAACACCCGGCTGTGCGGCTCACTCTTACTAATGTTTTAAATCGCCGGATCAGCGGTCGAATGAGCGTTGCTATATCTGGACTCAAGCTTGTTCCCGAGAACAAGACCGTAACATTAGAGGCTGATCAGACTCAGGATGTGGAGTTCACCGTTGCGGAAGGCAAACCGACTTCGAGCAATGTCTATGAGCTCTCTGCAAGCTTCGATGCCGGAGCCGATGGGCGGGCGAGCCATAAAGAAGAGATTCATGTTAATCAGTTTGCCCATCGTACGATTCACGTTGATGGCGATCTCTCCGATTGGAGTGAAATATTGCCTCAGGTACTGCCCGGCTCCGGCATTGGCGCCAACATGACAGAAGAAGCGTGGCTTCCTTTCAAAGATTTCACTCAGGAGGCATCAAGCGGGTTTGCTACCGCCTATGGTGCCTATGACGAGAAGAATTTTTACTTTGCCGCGAAGATCGCTGATTCCACTCCCGACCCTGGTATGCTCCGTTTCGAGAAGAGAGACGATGATTCCTATCTTTATCCCGATCTGGTAACAGATCCGGAAGGGAAGACGCTAACCTGGCCTGCCGGTGTTCGCCACTATTCTTACAGAAAACACTTCGATGTTCCTTCCGGAAGTGGAGAACACGACAATGTACAGATCGCTTTCAATGTATTGGACAAAAAGCCCTGGCTACCCAATCCTCCGGGAGTTATGCCACGGTTCATCACTTATTGGGATACCGATTACGAATATGCGTTGAACCCGGTGGCTGAGCAATACGGAGGAGGCACTGAGGTCTGGCGTCTGCAATCTCCAGGGATGCCGCGAAAGCACTTTTTCCCTCGCCAGCCGAAATCGCCAATCGACGGAGGTCCAGTTCGAGACGCGAAGCTGGTCATCCATCGTGAGGGAAATACCAGGATCCTGGAAGCGGCAATTCCCTGGAGCGAGATGCCCGAGGTATATCAACGGATTCTTGCCGGAAAGCCGGTTAAATTCACCTGCAGGGTAAATGACAACAAAGGTCCGGCGCATGAACTCGCCACAGACCGTAGCGTTTCGATTACGAACTCGATTACCTTCCACGACGATTGGAAGACGCACTGGGCGAACGAACTCGAGTTCGGCGCAGAGAAATAAGGTTCAACAGTGGGCGCAGCCCAGAAAAGGTAAAGATCAAGTGAATCGCAGAGATTTTTTAAAAGGCACAACATTGGCAGCAGGGGCAGCGGTAGTGAATCCTGTCTTGGGAGAAAGTGCATTCTCTTCTCCAGGAGCCAATTCTCCTCTTCGCAAAATTCCAATGAACCGCGGCTGGCGATTTAGTCCAAAGGTGGTCGATGGCGCTTATAAAAAGGATTTTGATGATTCAAGCTTTGAACGCGTGGTGATTCCTCACTCCAATATGACTTTACCCTGGCATAGCTTCGACGAGAAAAGCTACGAGGTGGTCTCAGTCTATCGCCGGCATTTCAAGTTGCCGCGCGATGTCAAGGGCCGGCGAGTCTTCGTGGACTTTGAGGGAGCGATGACTGCATCCACGGTCTGGATCAATGGACAAAAGCTCGGAGAATATAAAGGAGGCTACACTCCTTTCTCGTATGAGCTGACTCGATATGTCGACCTCGATGGTGAGAATGTTCTGGCCGTCTATCTCGATTCTACTGAGCGTCCGGATATCCCTCCCTTTGGCTATGAGGTAGATTACCTGACCTTCGGTGGTATCTACAGAGAAGTCAATCTCCGTATCGTTCCTCAAACTTATATTGAGAATATCTTTGCCCGGCCAATCGATGCTCTTTCGCAATCGCCATCTGTTGAGGTCGAATGCTTCTTTGATGTTTCCGGACCAGGCACTCCGCAAAAGTTATCCCTTGCAGTGGAACTCCGCGATGGAGAGCGTGTCCTGAGCAAGGAAGTCGCCCCCTTTAAACTGGCTACTACAGCGGATAACCGGGTATCGCAGATCATTACGCTGAAAGATCTAAAATCCATTCAGCTGTGGGATCTGAAGAATCCGAAGCTCTATACGGTTGATGTGCAGTTGCTCGAGCATGATCTGCCAATTGATCAAGAGAGCCGCAGGATAGGTTTTCGGGAAGCAAAGTTTACCGACCGTGGTTTTTCTCTCAATGGAAACATCGTCAAGCTTCGGGGGCTTGACCGGCATCAGACTTTTCCCTTCGTGGGGCAAGCCATGCCCGGGCGTGTGCAACGCCGCGATGCGCAGATCCTTCGCCAGGAATTGAAATGTAACATCGTTCGTACCTCCCACTATCCTCAATCGCGGCACTTTCTGGATGCCTGCGATGAGTTGGGACTCTTGGTCCTGGAAGAAATACCCGGATGGCAGCATATCGGAGATAAGGACTGGCAGGATATTTCTGTCGATAATGTCAGCAGGATGATTCGTCGGGATTGGAATCATCCCTCAATCATTCTTTGGGGAGTTCGCATTAATGAGTCAAAGGACGAACATGACTTTTACTCGCGGACAAATACATTGGCGCATTCTTTGGATCCAACGCGGCAGACCGGAGGTATCCGTTCCAATTACCACTCCGAACTTCTCGAAGATGTTTATACAAATAACGATTTTGGATTTCCCCTTCAGCCGCCCAATCACCCTCTCTATCTGAACACTGAATTTGTAGGTCATACTTTCCCAACGCGCTCTACCGACAACACAGAGCGCCTCTGCGAGCATATGCTCCGACATGCTCGCATTCATGACCAGATCGCCTCAAACCCTCAGTTTTCCGGCGGAATCGGTTGGTGTGCATTCGACTACAATACGCATGCCAATTTCGGTTCGGGAGATCGTATCTGTTATCACGGAGTCTCCGATATCTTCCGGCAACCGAAGCCCGCCGCTGGTTTCTACAGGTCGCAATGTGATCCGGAGGAAGAGGTAGTTCTTGAGCCTGCGTTTCATTGGGCTCGCAACGATCAAAACACAGGCATATCGACAGCCGTTATCAGCTCGAATTGCGATCACGTGAAGCTATATCTCGATAACGGTTCTGGATTCCATCTGATTGCAGAAGCCGATCCCAATCGTAAAGAGTTTGCTCATCTTCGCTATCCGCCATTCCATGTGCCACTCTCCAGGGAATCAATCAGAAATTGGGGAGATCTCCGCATCGACGGATTCTTGCGAGGGAAGCAGGTCATTTCGAAGACCTTTTCCGGAAGAGGCGTAGATCGGAAGTTCGTAGCTCTTCCCGATGATCTGGAGCTTTTGGCTGACGGAGCCGACACAACTCGTGTTGTCTTGCGTGTGACAGATGAGTTCGATCGCATCCGTCCGATTGCAAATGATCCTGTTGTCTTTGAGCTTGAGGGTCCGGGACGGATCATCGGAGATAATCCATTTGCGCTTGTTGGCGGAACTGGAGCTATTTGGATTCGTGCACTAGAGAAACCGGGAACAGTGATCTTGCGCGCTAAACATCCCAGACTAGGAGTTCAGCAGGTGAAGATCCGAGTTCTTCCTGCTATTGCTGAACTCGTTTAGTGTGCATTTGCTGAGAGCTTCTGGATAAGAATGTAGAAAGGCTTAATGATCTTCATGTGTAGATTGAAACGACATGCCGTGGTCTTGAGTGCATTGCTATCTGTTCTTCTGATTGTTCCTGCTCTGGCTCAAAAGAGTGAGTTAGCGGCAACCCCACCGATGGGATGGAATAGCTGGAATCACTTCTTCGCCAAGGTGACTGACAAAGATGTTCGCGCGGCTGCAGACGCTCTCGTTTCCAGTGGAATGAAAGATGTGGGGTACATCTACGTAAATATCGATGATGGCTGGCAGGGAACGAGAGACTCCCAGGGCATCATTCATCCGAATGAGAAATTCCCCGATATGAAAGCTCTTGCCGATTATGTTCACTCGAAAGGGTTGAAGTTGGGGATCTATTCTTCTCCAGGCCCCAGAACCTGCGCTCATTACGAAGGCAGCTATGGGCATGAAGAGCAAGATGCAGCAACATATGCGGGATGGGGCATCGATTATCTTAAGTACGATCTCTGCAGCTTTGGCGATCTGATGAAGCAGCAAGATGGAGGGGAAGAGCACCGCAAAGCATTCGACCTCATGCGCGAAGCCTATGAGAAGATGCATCAGGCGTTGCTCAAAGCAAAGCGTCCGATTGTCTATAGTTACTGTCAATACGGTCTGGATGCTGTTTGGGAGTGGGGGCCTGCAGAAGGAGCAAATCTCTGGAGAACGACTGGAGATATTCAGGATAAGTACGACCAAATGGCGCTTATCGGCTTCTCGCAGGCGGGACTATCGAAGTATGCCGGGCCAGGGCACTGGAATGACCCTGACATGCTCGAAATCGGGAATGGAGGAATGAGCAAGACGGAATACCTGACCCATATGAGTCTCTGGGCGCTGTTGGCTGCTCCACTATTGGCAGGGAATGACTTAAGCAAGATGGATGCAACGACTCGTGAAATATTGACCAATCGTGAGGTCATCGCCGTCGACCAGGATCCATTGGGCATTCAAGGCGACCGGGTCTCAGCTGTCGGGCCGGTTGAAATCTGGGCGAAGCCGCTTCGCAATGGTGCAAAAGCGGTTGGCCTATTCAATCGCGGCAATTCGGAGCAGAAGATCACACTTAGGTTGCAGGACCTAGGGTTCCGTCGGGCAAAGGTCCGTGACTTATGGGCTCATAAAGATATCGGTGCATTAGAAGATCAGTATTCCATGTTGGTCCCAAGACACGGGGTCAACCTCATCCTCGTAACCGAATATTAAGGAGGCTACGATTCTTGATGGGGGATTTTACCAATCCTCCCAGCAGCTAAGGATTTTGTCAAAGAGCGAAGGTGTCTCGCGATTGTCTCCGAGCAGTCAAATTTGCATGGCGATGATAAATGTTTGAAATCCCACAGCCGCTTGAAGCGTTAGCAAAAGTGAGCTACCTGATCGCCCCAATCATCGCGGCTACAATTATTGGGCCGACCAGATTAGTTTTCTTCCATTTTCTTCAAGATGTCAGCCATGTTCGGCCGTCCATAGCCGAGTTTTTTCAGTATTGTGAAATCCTCGGCTGTGGCGTCTACGAGTGATCGCGTCCCTATGAATCCCTTCCGGATTTTCATGTAATGACCGATAGCTTCATCCTGCTTGTCGAGAAGAAGCAATGCGTCCGCTAGGTTGCCTTCAATCCAGGCAGCGGAGGGATCAAAATCTAAACCCTTTTGAGCGGCATCACGTGCCTTGGAGAACTCGCCGCTCAAAAGCTCATTGTATGACAAACTTCCGTAGAGACCAGCAAGAGTAGTCTTGTTATCCGAAGAGGGGCCAGAAGAAATTGTGGAAGAAGAGCGTATGCACGCTTCCATCGATACGGCTGCTTCGTGGAAGACAGCTTTCGCATCGGCAATTAAACCCAGTGAAACTTGAGCTTCTCCAATGGATTCGAACACGACAGAACGCATCCGCGCAGAACTCGGAGAGCTACTGTTCAGCCTGCTTGCATTCTCTATGGCAGAATTCAGGTATTTTTTTGCCTGTTCCATGTCGCCGGTTTCTGAAGATATGGTTGTAGTTTGGATGTAGGAAAGAACTAGTTCCTGCAAAGCGGCATCAGAGCTATCCTTTGTACTCAGTTTCTCGGCTGATTCAACCAGGCCTCGTTCGACTGTCGTCACATTACCGAGTTCGCGCAGTTTTGTTTCGACCCGATAGAATTTATTGATTGCGTTCCTCAAAGTATGAAGTCCAGATGCTGAAACATTCATGGCAAATCGCTTGCGGGCATTATTGACTTCCTTTGTGTACCAATTTCGCGCTGACTCATTTTTGCTACTATTCACATAAAGATCTCCGAGCCTTTCATCGACCACGACTATTCGATATACATCTTCTTCGTTGTCCTGAGGGAGCAGCGAGGCGAGTTGTTCCGCTCTAGCAAAGTACTTTTCAGCGGCAGTTTTATCTTTTGCGCCCGCATGTTCCCCTGCATCAAGGTAGATATCACTTGCCACGCGATAACTTCCTGAAACAGGACTTTCACGCACCAGGTCCTCGGCATCGTTAATCAGTTCGAGATCAATTTTGTCAGCCTCACTGGAGCGCTTTTGCCTCACGCTCTCTTCGTGGAGAGCGTTTGCTGACTTTCGTAATGCGACAAGATTCGTCGGCGTGTGAGCTCCATTGAAACTAGCCTCGGCAGTATCAAAAGACTTTTCCGTATCGCTTCTGTTTGCCGTATTGTTGGCTGTCTGTCCCAACGCATAGATGGTCAATTCTCTGAAAGATACCTTGTTATCCTTGGCGATTTTCATGAGTTTATGAAAAGACTCCACGATATCCGGTGAAATTGTTCCCGATCTAGCTTCTTTTAACCAAACGACCTGATCGTCGATACCTTCGAAGGGGTAACCGGTTGGCCAATCGCGGATATAGATGTAGAAAGGAAATTTCACTCCATTGAAATCGGCCGGTATGGTAAACCTCGTAAGGTGCTGCCCTGGAGCGATTTCCTCGAGTTCTTTCCCTCTCTTGGCATCTTGCGTAACACCAAGTCCCTCTTTGTACATTCGGGAAAGTGTAATTGAAGCTTTGGCATTCACCCAATGCGACGCATATTCCAGTTCCGGCAGAGCTTCTTGGTAACGACGTTGTTGGAAAAAGGTTTGCCCTGCTTCGGAAAGTCCTCCAACAATTGGATCTCGTACATAGATATCCCAGGGATACTTTTCGAGTACCGGGAAGCAGGCTCTTTTCATCTGCTTAAGATCGGAAGTCATCCGATCAAGCTGTCCCTCGGCGGCATATAGGCGCAGACGTTCCGAAATCGTTCGACAATAGGTATCGAAAGTCTCAGAGAATTGTCCCAAATTGCGCATTACGCCCTGTTTATTCAGCCTATCGAGAGATGCCGATAGATACTTGAGCGCTTCAGTACGGCTTGCAGGATCCCTGCTGAGAAGAACGCCAAGATTATCACTGGCGTCGTCAGCTACATAGGTGAAGCTTTTGGCTTTGGGAAACGCAACGTGATTGGGAGCTATTGCATTCGCAATGTCCTTATAGAACTGGATGGCGTCGGTGCTCTTTTCGAAGTTAACTCCATTGAAACTGACATACAGATCCTTCACTCTGTTTGATTGAGACTGGAAGAGTGTTTTCGTCGCCAATGCTTTAACGAAGTCCTCCTTGGCGCGGAGGTCGTAATTCTTCGCTTTCTCGTTCTGTGATAGCTTACGCCAGAGGTCCGCCAGCGCAATTTCAACATCCGTTCTGTGAAGTAACAGGTTGATATTGTCGGGATACATGCCGAGCAGGTAGTTAATTCCACCCAATGCGGTTTGCAATTTCTCCTCTGCCTCGTCGAAGTTCTTTTGTGCTTCCGGGGTTCTCGGTGCCGACGAGTTCTCATTCGAAATGAGTTTCCCATTTTGCCCCTGTGCTTTCTGGCTCTGTGATTTCAAACCCAGAGCCACAAGTGCCGAGGCATCATCGAGAAGACATTCGACATGGGCGTTGATTGCCCTTCCATCTAGAGGATTTTTCTTTATCATTTCGGATGCTTCAGCGCAGGCTTCTTTCATTTCATCCCGCTTTTTGGGGTCACTCACCTCAACAACAGCTAAGTTCTTTACGAATTGAAAGTGAATTCCCATTGCATCCATAGTGGGTGCTCGACCTAAAGCTGCCATCCGCGCCAATCTCGCTGCGTTGACGGTGTGATCAAAAGCTGATTTCTTGAGCTGCAAACGGTGTAGCAAGCTAGCACCTTCCTCGAGGTCGGTGTCGGCCCGAGACTCGAGATTTTCAAGACGGCTGTAAGCAATGAGGAGACCTTGACTGGCGTTTTCGACTCTGTAGGGCTCAGCGACGTGCTTCATCGATTCCATGCCTTCTCGCCCCTGCTCTGTTTCGCCGATGTCCATGGAAAACCAGCTGTAGTAATAGGCGTCATTGAGAAAACTGACCATCAGCGCCTCTGGAGGAAGCTGTCCCCGTGGGAGAGAGTTGATTTGCTTTAGGCCGTTTTCATAGGCGGTTTTGTAATCGGCGAATGCCTTCTGTGCATCTCCGGTTGCCTCTAGAAGGCGCGCTCGTCCGTATTGTTCACGAATATCGGTCGACTTATATTTGGCTAAAATATCCATGACCCGTGACTTCAGCCCTTCCAGCCCCACCACGTTGCTAAAGTCGTCCGAAAGAAGTAGATTGGACAGCTCGTTTGATTCTCGCTCTCTTTGGTCACGCTCGCGATCAGCGTCGCTCTTTTCAATTTGCAAAATTGCATTCGTTTTTGCTAGTTGTCTCTTGGTAGTCAGAACATATAGTCCCAACACCGCGAAAATAGCCAAGGCAACAGCCAATCCAGCTACGAACCATCGAAGCCGGTTTCGCTCGCGAAGTTCTGTTGCCCGAGCGGCGTCAGACCGCTGCTCTTCCGCGCGACGACTCTCCTCAAGAAACCTGTGCACAGATTCAAACTGTCCTCCATGTCTTTTTGCCCATGCCGGAGTGAGCCTGATCGAATCCCACCATGCGGCGAGATTTTGAAGGTCAAGACCAACTAGCAACCCACCTTCGCCGAGCGCATAACGTTCCTGAGCTACAACTAGATGTTTCCATGCCGCGACTGCGCGAGCTTCGTTGGCCAGCCACTCGCGAAGTGGTAACCATTGTCTGATCAGGCTTTCATGACTGATATCAACAATCACCTCGTCAGTTAAAGTTATCTCCGATGTACGGAGAAAGTTACAGTCTGGGGCACAGAATGCCTCAACAATCTTCACTACCTCATCCCTTTTTCCGGTGATGGAGATAAGCTCTTCAAGCTTGGTTGGCCGACGCACCGCCGTGGCTACGCTTGTGCCACTAACAAGACATCGGAATACCATCTCTACCGTCGCGAGTCGATGCACTCCCAAGGTTGTGAGAATCTCCCGGCCATGAGCGTCGAGAGCCCCCGAGAGGCCACCAACGTCGTCATACTCAAAGAGACGAAGCACCACGCGCTCGTTTTTCGACTGTTCTGCCGCGCGAGCCCACAAACGGTTCAGTACATGTTGCATCAGCGGAAGCTGATCAGCCCGCCGCGCTAGACGTTCTGCTTGGTCTACTTCCTCGCCTGGTTCCCAGGGCGCAAAACTTCCAAGATCATTCAGCAACCTATTCACGAGTGCAGGTTCCACGTCAAAGCCGATGACTGCCGCTGGCTCGACAATAGCCTGCCTGCATTCTTCGCGCGTCATGCGTGGCGTGAGGTAGAGACCCGCATTGATCTGTTCCGCGAGCCCCGGAATCAGAGCGCACGCGCCCAGGTATTCCGAGCGCATCGTCACAACCACGTGAACATTAATATCCGGGATCGTTGTTGTTTCCAACAACAGCGCCACAAAGGCTTCCGCCTCCTCCTGCCGAGAATAATTGCCGTACCGAAACAACTCTTCGAATTGGTCGACAAGCAACAGCAGGTTATAGCCGTGGCGAATGTTGCCACCCTTAACCCATTCCGTGAGCGAACGCGGACCACGGAGCAAAAAAGTAGAAAGTAAATCGACCGAGCCCGTTTCGGGGGATTGTCCAGTCTGGGCGGCGAGAAGCGCGCCTGCAAGATTGCGCACCGGATGGCTACCTGGGTGCATATCCGCGATTTCCCATCTGGACCCTGCCCACGGATGCAAGCCCAGATCTAGCGCGTCCAAGAGACCCGTGCGAACCAGAGACGATTTGCCAGTGCCTGATGCGCCCAGAACCGCCAAAAAGCGTGTAGCGGCCAGACGATTCACCATCGAGTCCACACAACTGTCTCTACCAAAGAATAGATCGGACTCTTCTCGAGTAAACGCACGCAAACCGGGGTATGGCAGTCGCTCTTGTGAACTCATGCGACTAGACTCAAAATGAGTTTCCGAATCGTGGTCATGTCCCATTCATCCGGGCATTCGATGACATGCGCATTGGGAATGCTTACGCCAATGTCCGGCTTCTGCGATGGAGGACCGCTGCAGATGGCCAGCAATCTTGGTTCGTTTTCACGTTTCGATTTGACTTTCCCGAAGAATCGCAACTGGGTGCGAATCCAATCTTGTGTCGTATCTCCATAGATAAATAGCAGAACGTCACAATCGGTCAGATTCTCGGCTAGGTCTTTGCGGTTGGCTTCTGCCGAAGAGCCACCCATGGGCAGGAATGTCGTTAGCGCGTTCTTCAGACATTCCCGCTCAATTTCTCTAGCAATTGGCATATCTCCATCATCAGCATTGATGAACACTGTTGATGCTTGCGAGCCAGACACTGGGGGGCGGGCTTTGACACGATGGTTGCGAGTCCACGTTAATACCTGTTTTTTGAACGATTCAAGACCTGATGCGATAACAGTCTCTGCCGAGAGCATGGCTTTGTATGTTGCATCGCTAACTTGGACTAGGTCTAGATCCGGATGCCTCCATTGCATCACTTCGATTCCATCAGCCTTGGCAACTCGAAGTTGGAAGCTCGTATAACCTTCCGGCAGATCGGGAGGCATCCTTCCAATTCTTCCGCCCAGTAGTTGAATAAATAGATCGGCTCGCGATAGGTCCTTGCGAAACGATTCCTCGAAAGCATCCCCCCCTTGGGGATAACCGGATTGAGGCAAAACATCAATCTCGTCATCGAATTGATTCAGATAACGCAGCACTTGATCCGCTTCGTCGGCAACGTCATCCGTGGCTTGCGCAACGAGAACTGTAATCCGGTGCCTCTGTGTTGTAGTTGTGTCTACAATCCCATTTCGTCCTTCAGGAAGTAAGTTCGACGAACTTATCTTTTTTGTGTTCAGCGCGTTATACCTCATTCGCAGAAGTTTTTCACGAATATCCGACGCCAGGGCATGAATAAGGATCGAGAATTCCTGAATATCTGAAGCTGGAGATATCGGTATCGGTATTTGCCGAAGTCCTGTAGGCTTCCAAAACTCAAGTCGAATGTGATTATTCAAGGGTGGCGGATATTCCTCCCCATCGCCGAGGGGGAGACATTCGATCAAGAAGATTCGAGAGACATCTCCTGCATGCCTTGTAAAACTCTCAAGTTCACGACGTGGCCAATCGTGAGCAACATAGCTAGGCGAACCGATCGCGAGAAACAGGGCGGACTGCTTTGTTGTTGTAAGCAACTCCGGCAAATGGTAATTGGCTCCCGTGTCATGGCTATCAAAGAAGATTCGAGGAATCTCAACTCCACCAAGACGTTGACGAAGAGCTAATTCGAGGCGGCGTACAAAGTCTGCTACCCAGCCGGCATTGCCATCGGTCCGTACATCGTCAGTATGGGCATAACTGACGAACACATCGTATTCGAAGCCTGATGTAATTGTCACACGTCCCCCTCAAATCAGAGGATGCTCGGCGCCATTCTAGCAAAATTTGACCAGTTAATCGGAGGACTGTAAATCATTTGGCAAAGCGGCCTAATACGAAATCAGTTTACGTGGCCTTGGGTGGTCTTAACGACGAATTCTCTATAACCTCATTGAAATTCAATATTATGGACCGATATGAAGTGAATCAATAAATGCCGATCCGTTTTCGAGCCGCCACACGAAATCGTTGGAATAGATAACTCGCCCATTTTCACCATTTGCTCTTGAATAGATGGCAAATTTCGTGGGTATCAACATCTATCTATCTGAATTCAGGCTTGCTCAGTAGACATCACCCAACTATCAAAAGAGATATCACGGAGAATATCTCAGAGCACATTACGATTCAACCGCCAGCAGGTCGTCTTTCTTTGCTTTCTGGAACGGGCTAGAATGACGTGCCTATGAGCATACAGGTTGAGAATTCTGATTCACCTGATCCGGTTATGGCTCGTCTGGATGATCAGATTGCTTGGTATGACAGGAACAGTCTCGCCAATCACAAAGCATACAAGCGTATCAAGGTCATTGAGATCATTGCTGCGGCGACAATTCCTCTTCTATCGACCTTGCCTATACCGCATGTAGCTTATGCTACCGGAGGGTTGGGCATAATCATCACCGTTCTGGAAGGACTGCTTCATCTCAATCAGTACCAACAGAATTGGATTACTTATCGATCTACATGTGAATTACTTAAACACGAAAAGTTCATTTATCTGGGAAAAGCATCGCTATATGCAAATGTTGCCAACCCGCACGCGTTACTCGCCGAGAGGATCGAATCTCTAGTTTCACAAGAACATGCAAAATGGGCATCGGTACAGCAAGAGCCTAACAAAAGGATGTGATATGAATCTTGGCTTCAGTTACTTACACGGAAAACCTCATCCTTCGTCGTGAAACCCCACGAGGTCAGGAGCTGAATCAGATGGGTCAAAGCGAAGTTTGAATCGGGCAAGGGAAGCAGCAAGAGGAAGAGGGCAACAACGAAGTCGCCAAGTGCTGACCTGAAAGCAATCAGCGGTACCCCACCTCTCTCATGAAGAGAGGAAGAAAGTAGATCAATTATTCACCAGCATAGAGTGCTCCATCTTCAGAGATGGGATACAGGTGATTTGCCGTTGGTTCCAGCTTATGTACGTCAAAGAGAGTCAAAGTCGATCTTTAAGTCTTTCCTATTTGCTTATAGTGGAATAGGAGGATCTTCTTGAAATCCAAGCATTGCGAAGTTGCTGTATTGTAATTTCGTCAATCAGGCTAAGTGCAGGATATTGTTGGATGTGGCACGCGCGGAGTTTTACCTTTACGAGCGAAACAATGCCCCAATATCGTGCGCGCCATATAATCTCAATACTCGCAGCATTGAAATGTGGGCGCACCTGTTGAAGCGCCATATTTGTGGCGTGCTCTAGCGCTACTTTCGGGCTCCGAGAAATTCCACAATATACCCGCTCGCCCGAGATCCAAACACATCGCCAGCCAGCACTCTTAATCTGCATTTCGAACAGACAAGGAGTCTCTTCAACTGACAGCCATTTGTCGCTGAAAGAAATCCGTGCAACTGAAAGCGTGTCAGGCCGTCTGCACTGTTCGCGCAGGAAAACAGCAGACGGGTTCACGTTCGGGTGCCAGCGTTATCGCTGTTTTTATCGACGAGGTCCTCTACAACTCTTTCCGATACTGCTGTTGAATCTAAATCCTTTGACGGATGAGCGTCCTCGTCTGGCCGCCTAGTTTGTGGGGGAACGAACGATGGTTTACGCAATCTGGACGAGAGATGGTTTTTGACATCTGACTTTTTGATAATCGTCATACACACTCCAGCATGGGTGTACGTACGGGAAAGGTGCTCGTCTAGAGCAAAGCATACGACTGGAGGCGAGAAATCATTGGAAATAGATCATGAACGGATCTGAGTCTACATTATCGAATGGAGTCAGAATAGTGAGATTTCTAATAGCCCACAAAGACTAAATCTGGATCGACAGCAGGCTTCACTTGACGTTGAGAATCGAGGCCCTCTGTAAGTTTGCCAGGTTGATCTGCAACAGGTTCCGCACCTATTACATTTTGTGAGGTACGCGGCCGACGAGATTTATAGCGATCAATGTCCCTTAGAATTTCGTTAATGGTGTCTTCTGGTCGAGTACGGGATCGATGTAATTTCTTCAATGCAATGGAAGTGACTCTACACAGTGCAAAACGATTAGGAACATGTATAAGAGCGCGGTAGACCTGCTGGGAACGCACGGTTGGACCTCTGCTTTCCGAATGTCCAGCCCGCTATGCAGAATGCCGCAAAGCACGGATTAGATATCCTATTTCTGATAGTACACGCTTCCATGATTTTGTGCGCTTCAGCTCTGGAATAATCACGCTTATTGGGGATCTAGGAAAGGTGGAACGTAAAGGTCAAAGGAAGCGGGCCGCTTGAACCGAGCCCACACTCATCATTCCAGATAGATCAACCGAGTTCCAAGAGGACATCTCAGATTGGCTATCGTGAGGATGGTGATGGGGTTTCCTCTACATAATTGCAGCTTATCTGCGGGCATTCCCAATTCTCTATTTTCAATACATGATTTACTTCAGCAAGATATAATGTTGCTCCGCAGGCTGCACAGATTCTGGCGTAGGCTCGCGAATTATCGAACTTTCCTTCGAAAATATCTAAATAACCGTTTCCCTCGCGGTAGATACGAGAACAATCGCGCCGTTCGCACCTGTGGAAAAATCGATTTTCTTCTGAATCCGTCTCTTCCACCATAATTCTCTGCATTGAGGTATGGTGTAAATCGCACAAGGGCAAGAATTCTTGTTTCAATACTGTAGCTCGATCCCGCACCGTCTATTTTTCCCCCTTTGTGTTAACAAGATCTGCATTTGCCTGTCCCTCGTCCTGTAGGTTGCCAAGTTATTTGAAAAGAAGGCATCGTAAGCACAACAGGCTTTGACGCGGTTATATTGCTAGCTAATGGCAAAGAAGACATCCGGCTTGATGTCCTTTGACCCATTTCTCCAGGAAGACACCAGGCACTATGTGCTTCTTCGAGCTTAGTCAAAACCGAGAAACCAATCATCTGAGCCACGTGAAAATTAGTGGAAGCTTCGACGAGTTCCCGCTCCGCACGTATATATGGGTTCTGTAGAAAATATTTGCTGAACAGGAGACTGTCATCGCCGTCGTTTCCTTCCCCTAACGGTGTTGAGGGCCTTCAACTCGAGACTATGCTTAAATGCATAAGTTAGGTACATCCTTCTCGTTTTTCACACATAAATATAGAGATCTATCTCTCAAAGAGCTCGGTACTTTCAAAGCAGGGAAATGAAATTTGAGGGATAATTCTCAACATCCCACAATTCGTAGCCCATTTGCGGTATCCTAGATAAAGTCGAAGAATCCGATGTGGTCTTTTTTGCTTGTTCCGTGACATACCGTTACTCGCAACCAATTCCAAATTGAGTTCAGCGGTATACCAATCAAAAGGAACAAGTTTAATGGAACAGGGAACTGTAAAGTGGTTCAATGATGCAAAGGGATTTGGCTTTCTGAGCCGCCCAAATGGTGAGGATGTTTTCGTGCACTTTTCTGCCATTCAGAGCAATGGCTTTCGTAGTCTTCAAGAGGGCCAAGCCGTGGTATTTAATGTGGTTAAAGGTCAAAAGGGCCTTCAGGCTGAAAACGTGCAGATTGCCTAAGAGACAGATATCAAGGAAGTGGGCGGCCATCAAGACCGCCCTTTTTCCTTTAGCGGAAGGAAATTCATGAAAAAGCCCACACCCCGACACGATAAGTTCTTCCTGCGAGACCTTCATCAGGAAATTGATCTATATGATCGCAAACTTGCTTATCTCAACAACTACGTAGCGTTCGCCACGCCTGCAGATCGTGAAGAAGCCGAGAAAAAGATGCTGGCGAAAAGGGCTCCTCTTGAAAGGATCGCCAGGGAGCTTGCAGCTTCAGGTGTTGAATACAATGTCCAGGACCTTCCACGATCCTTTCGTACAAAAAGTAGCGACACGGTAGCGAGTGAGCAAAGCTCCTCTTCGTAATATCGTTCTGACGATCGTGTTCCCAATGGAGTGTTTCAGAATCAGATGAGCACCCGTCTTTTCTACCTACAAAACAAGGCGAGCTGCGTCCCCCCTCGGGAATAATGATCTTTAACTACTTATTGTGTTCCGATTGTTCCCGCTCCAGGATCTCAATGATATATGCTCCGGCACCGTAACCAACCATGGGTTTGGAGCCTGTTGGATCGCCTATTTTGCCAGGGAAGAGCTCGCAGGGCACGGAAACGTACATCTCAGGAATAAGGTTAAAATCGACGGCAGCTTTGGCCGTGATGCGATCGACAATGATTGTTGCCTCGGCACTGCGGCCTAGGTGCCGGTACACCGCAGCTAAGCTAAAGTCGACAAACAGAAATTCCTGCCGTTCATACCAATATTCAAAGATTGCCGGATCGGTATAGTTAGTACGAACACGGCGGTAGCCTCCAGAATCCACTTTGAGAAGTTCCATCCTCTCTACAGTGTTCTTCACCACGGCCGGGTCAGTCACAACTCCGAGATGGATAATTTCTAACAAGGCTCCATCGATGTCGTTCTTCATTCCTTCTTCCAGGGTTCCATGTAGCTTTCCGTTTCGAATGAATGCTGCATTGAATCCTTTTTCGAGCAGGGAGACATAGCTAAGGATTTCCGATCGAGTCGCTTCGTCTCCCGAACGGTGTGCGACCTCGGCAAATTCTTTTAGTCCAACAATTCCTGCAGCTGTCGAAAACGCAAAATGCTTTTTGTCTTTTTGCCTCTCCTCCCAAATGGAAGTGTCTGCTGCCACAATCAGTCCATCTTCAAACTTCTCCAGGTTCTTGATCAGTGGTTTTGCTACATAATCCCGGGCACTTTCGTATAGGGAGCCACGATAGGTGTGTGTCTTGAGTAATGCGAGATCGTCGTAGCAATGCAAATATTCGCCTAAGACCCACAGTGCCTCACCCCAATCGTCAAACTCTATATTTGTACTACCTTCCATAGAGAAGAATGGCTCCTCAGAACCATCCCCGAAATAACGGACTACGGAGATCTGGTAATCGGCTCCCCTAGTCTCTTCATGCATCTTCCCCGTAGGTTGAGCATTGAAGTAGGCGAGCAAAGCAGCTCGTGCTTCGTTTCGGTGTCCCATTCGTGCCAACGCAACCGTGGCCCAAGCCATATCACGGACCCACGGAGTAAACCAGATGCCATCCGGCAGACTGGCCACAATAAGGCCATTGTTGTTTCTTCCGGGACGATTGGGCTCCCGACTTTGTGCCATGCGAAGCATTACTTCACTCTGCCGCCAGAGATGCCGTCCATTTTCTCCGGCCAGAGTTGCAGGTGCTTTTACACGCCAGGCTTCAAGTGTCGTAATCTCCCGCTGTACCAGTTCTTGCGGCTGCAAATTTGCTTGCCATTGTTTGAGTGCTTGAACGGCTGGTTCCAAATCCGTGTTGCTCTCCAAAGATACAAGTACCCATGCCCGACGGCCGGCAAGGCATTGCTGTTTCTCTGCTGGTTCTGTTCTTTTCGTTCCCAGAGGAAAGAGCAACAAAGATTCCTCAACGCCATCAAATTTCAACAGCTCCACTTCCTTGTTGCCTACACGCACAACGCGGTGCGATTGAACAGTCCGATTCCATTCAACTTTCCATCCACCAGAACCCAGGCTTCTGGCAGATGAAGCCCAGTCAATGACGAGCGCCGTTTGTTGTAGTCCAAAAGGCATGAAGACGAATCCCTCGCCGTTGCTGTTGGATATATGGATTACATGGGAATCTTGCTCATAGCTCGCTGTTGCTTTGTGGGTGTCCGGACCGCTCCAAACAAGACTCTTGAGGAAGTTCGCAGTGGCAACTCCCTCGCTCAAGGGGTGTTGAGGATCTGGTCGGACGAAGCTATACGGATGTGCATAGAACTTGGTCACAGATGCTTCTTCAGGGGATACCACCGCAAATCCGAAACCATTGCCGGTAACCAGATTGGTTGCGGCGGCTGGCAAGCAGGAGAGGAAACAGATGCAAACTTGAAGGCTAAGAAAACGTACGATGGACATAATCACCTCTTCAGTCGATCGTTTGTTCCAGGCGCAAATCACGAGAGGAGGCACCAACGCTCAGCGTCCGCTTGCCTGGGGCCACCATCCACTTTGCTTCCTTGGTTGACCAGTACTGTAACTGACGCGGGGCTACGAGAATCGTGACGTCTTTTGAAACTCCGGCAGGAATTGTCTCGCGTTCGAAACCGGCGAGCGCCCGAACAGGGAACTGGACTCCCTCTGGAAGAATGCTTGGAGCGCTGAGATAAACCTGGGGGACCTCGTCGGCATCTCTTGGGCCGATGTTTTTGATGGTCACGTGAACTGCGAGTCCACCATCTGCCAGCTTCTCAATCCTTAGATTGGAGTAGGCAAAGCTTGTGTAGCTCAGTCCGTGACCAAAAGCAAACAGCGGCTGAATGTTCTCTTTATCGAACCATCGGTAACCGACATGGATACCCTCGCTATAGATAGTTTTGCCATTGATTCCTTTCTTTGAGCGCTCAGGATATCTGGGATCCGTGGCAGCATAATCCTCGATTCGCTTCGCCCAGGTAATGGGGAGGCGTCCGGCAGGACTCGTCTTTCCTAATAGCAGATTGGCTGTAGACCATCCACCCTCGTCTCCGGGCCACCACATCTCCAGCACCGCCTTCACCTTGTTGATCCAAGGCAGGGCTACAGGCTGACTGGTATTGAGAACCACGATCGTGTTGGGGCTAACGGCAGCAATCTCTTCAACGAGTTCGTTCTGCTTTCCGGGTAACCCGAAGACTGGCTGGAGCCGTGTCCACAAAAAGACAACTGCGATCTTCGCATTCTTAGCTGCGTTAATAGCAGCTTGATGATCGGCATAACGCTGTTCTGGTGTATACCAGTTAAGCCTCACCTGTACAGGCGCATTGGAAGTGTCCGGACTGGTGCTGACCTCAATATCATGCAAACCGGCGACTAGATGAATAGCTCTCCGAACATTATCGAGTCCATCGGTGGTGGGAATTGCATTGTCCTGGTTGGCCTGTAGGATGTCTCCATGATCTCCACCCTGAGAGGCACCCGTTCCCGCGAGACCTTTGCCATCCAGCTTGATGAGGGCATTTGTTCCCAGGGCCTGCAGGTAAATCCAATAGTCGCCCGCATGGGGTATTGATAGCTGTCCCTTCCATGTAACTGTGGAGTTGGGCGGCAAAGCCTTTCCGTTGGCATTGGTAAAGTCGATCTGCGGGTCTATTAGCGGATTACCCGATGAAACTATACGCAAGAGCCCCGGTTTCCCCTCGTGGCTGAATGCGCTAGAGGGGATGAGTGCCCCGTCCATATCGTCATCTACCGCAAAGCGGATTCTATTGTTCCCGGAGATTTGTTTCAGTGCATCCAGCGGACCCACCTGGCGTCCAGGCAGTCCCACAGCACACTCGCCATTAATTCCAATAGCATCGATTTGCCGGGCAGTAGGTCCAATCAAGACAATTGAATCCAGATCGGCGGCTTTCAGAGGCAGCGCACGGCCATCGTTCTTGAGGAGTACGGCACCTTCTTCGCCTGTCTTCCTGATGACGTTGGCGTTCTCTTCGATAGACTGAGCCGTAACCTCGTGTTTGGAGAGGCCATCGAGATAGCCGAAGTGAACGATCTCATAGAGCACGTGTCCTGCGGCGCGTGTAATCGCAGCCTCATCCACGGTTCCATCTCTCAGTGCCTGCGGCATCTTCCTGCGATCGGAATTGCTATCCGTGTCATCGGGTTTCGGCTGCTCCGGTTGAGGCTCCTCAGGCATGTGTCCGCCGAACATGTCGCCACCAACATCGTCTGCATCTGGTTTCCGGGCAGGCGGTGGCGGCGGCATCGGCCGCGAATCAAAGAAAGTCGGCAAAGTCCACGATGTTGAATTCAGAGGTGGTTCACCAGGCATCTCCATGTCCAGCCCGGCATTGATAAAGTTGACCGCGTGGGTAGCACCCCAGTCAGAAGTAACAAAACCTTTGAACCCTATCTCATTGCGCAAGATTGTGGTCAGGGTGGCCTTGTTACCACAGGCATAGGTGCCGTTAAGCCGGTTATAGGAACACATGATCGACGCTACCCCGGCGCGAATGGCGGCATCGAAAGGAGCTACGTAAACTTCATGAAGGGTCTGATCGTCGATCCAGGTGCTGGTGCCATCGGAATCGTAGCCGACGAAATGCTTGACCTGCGCCATTACATGCTGCGATTGGATCCCCTTGATTTCTGAGGCTCCGATCTCTCCGGTTAGGAAGGGATCTTCGCCAAAGGTGTTATAGCCACGACCGTATTCGAGATCCCTGTCGATATTGACAAAAGGTTGGAGTGAAACATCGATGCCTAAAGCGCGATCTTCACGGCCTATAACGATTCCATTTGCCTCAGCCATCTTGCGGTTGAAAGTAGCTGCCACGCCCATGGTTGCGGTTTCAGCCTGCGATGGATGCCGGGTCAATACTCCTGGTGGTCCATCGGCGAAGCGTAGCCCCGGAATACCTAACCGGGGAATGCCTCCCAGATATCCAGCCTGTCCCTGGTAGACCTTTGGGTCCTCTTGCGTTCCATGAATCAGGGTTAACTTCTCTTCGAGTGTCATTTGGCTGAGAAGTTTGTCAACCCGTTCGTCGCCGGTTAACACTGGAACCTTCTGTGCCGTTGTTATCAGCGGCGTGGCCAGCACCAAGACGGCCCATACCGTGCGGATCCAGCTACGATTCTGCAGTCGCATTCCATTTTTGCTTTTTGTGAGAAGAAGCTCCATAACGGATTCAGCTTTCAATCTTTAAGATCACAACAACTTACTGGGAAGCAGAGAACCTATGCAATGCAGCAGCATAATTGAGGCTCCCCATTGACGGTTTTTCCTTGGGATATTCCATCCCTGGTCCTAGCTACAGTGGACCCTGGAGAGGAGAACGAAAGAACGAAGAGTAAATGTCCTCTCGTTCGGAATTGGGTTCGGTACTTATGCATTGACTCTGCCTCTTGAGTGACTTACTTTCCAGTCCTACTTTTTTTGTCAATGCACGCCGATTCACAGATGGCATGGGCTACATAACCGGCAGCGGTCGCAAAGGCACGTCCATCCTTATCCATCACTCCAGTCATCGGATCGATCCCTTCCGAGATAATGCCGCCATCCCAGTTACTCTCTCGCAGGATCTTCAAGGCCCGGTCGTGTCCCTGCTTTAATAGCAGATGGTCGGCTACTGCCCAGGAGGTTGTGAACGGAAGCCGATAACTGCCTGGTAATCCGTATTCCCGATCAGAGTATGAATACTGATATTGCGAAGAGTGTAGCCATTGATATGTGTGCTGAAAGAGGGGATCGCTCTCTGACACAAAGCCAAGCGCCGGCAATTTCATCAAGGATCCCGGCGGTACATCGGCGAACAGAGGTTCTTTATTGTCGGTAGCAAAAGCAAACATCTTGTTTTCAGAAGCAGAGGGATTGGCAAAGACGCCATTTTTCAAGATTGCCTTGCGTAGGTCTTCTGCACGGGAGGCGGTTTCTTTTGCGGTCTTCGGTTCGCCTAGGTGTTTGAAGAGCATTTCCAGATCCGACAAAGCTCTCCAGGTGAGGACATTGTCATAGATCAGGAATGGCTTCTTTTGATATTCATCCTGTGAATCCTGCAATGACGAGTACAGTCCTGAATCGGAATCATATCGGGTCAGTAATCGATCACGGAGAAAGAATACGGCCTCGCGATGTGCCCGCAGAAATACGTCATCCCCGGTCGCTTTGACGTAGGCAGCCAGGGCCACAAGAGGTGCAACACCTTCATCCAGTTGGAAGCCATCTTCAAGCACAATGCCATCGATGAAGCGGCTGTGTGTGCCCGTATTCCGTAGCTGTGGACCCAGAGCATAATCGAGAGCCTCCCGTGCCAGTACCGGATCAATATCGAGTAGTCCGGGGAAGCTCCACAACATGGCATCGCGATCCCAGTACGCTGCTGAGACATAATAACGAGGGCTACGGGAAGTGACACCTACCACTTGCTCAGTGTCAATTGTCTTTCCCCAGGCATAAAAGGCGGTAAAGAGGAGGTTACGATTCATCAGGAGATCGAGATCCGTTTGTCCGGTGGTACGGATTCGCTGATGGCACCAGGCAGCTGCATCTTCGATCACCTTATTTGCGCCGGCCCTGTCAAGCATTTCGCGCAGGGCCTTGGCCGAATGTGGTGCGCTAAACTCTTCTACTCCAACTCCCACCACAAACAGAGCTTCTGTACTACTTCCAGGTGCCAAGTTCGCAGCATGTGCGGCATCAATTCCGGGAGCGAGCGAAAGCGGCGGTGCTATCACTTTCCCTTCTGACTCAGGGTGAATTATGGACCAGGCAAAATGAGTGTCACGTGTAACGAAGCTAAAGACCTCGCTTTTATCCATCCAAGTTGCGGGGGCAACGGTTCGATCGCCACGCATGAGTACGGGAAGATAGGTTACTCGACTCAGAGCGCCCCATGATGCTTTCATCCCCAAAGAAACAGAAACTGCTGTCTTTTGGTGATTGGAAACTGTAAGACGCACAAATGCTGCTCTCGATCCTGCAGGCGCACAATAGGTAAGCGTCATCTCGATTCCGTTAACCGTGAGGTGTGCCGTCGGTATCCAGTACTCGATTAGCTCCCAGCGGGGATTGCGAAAGGGAAGGGGCTTGCCATCGACAGTAAAATATGGCTGCAGTACTGGAGAACCCTGTTCTCCGGTAACTTGCAGGAGTCCTCGGTCCCTGAGTGAAAGCACATTGAAGCTGTTCAAAGCGCCGTCGAGTGCCCGTATGTCCGGAAGCGAGATCCACTCGTTACCGGTTGGGATTACATCGTCTGGCTTCAAGGTCAATGGAATTTTCTGTGTTTCCATTGCCATACAGCTCACACAGGTTATGGAAGAAAGAAGAACAAGACACAGACTACGGAAAATATGCCGAGAGGCTTGGATTCTTAGAGGCATGCAAGTGAACTTTCTTTCCCGGAAATCGATAAACCTATACAGCCTTTTTGCAGAAATGTTGCTTTCCGAAAGGCACGCAGAAAACTAAAGATGTTCTTTTTACATGCATAGGCAATCCACTCTTCAGGTCTCCATCCAGTAATGAGTGATCGCACTATACCTTCGTCTGGTGCAGAGAGAGTTTCCATTACAATTTCAGCTTCCGATTTTGTCGTGGAGGCGCGGTAGATTTGCGTATGACTAGCTCTGTTTTTAATGAATACTCAGCGCCACGGTGGCGTTTCGATTGAAGCATCTTTTCTAGGGCGAAGAAAGCTGTTTCTCCAAGCTTCTCTCTCGGCACATTGATTGTGGTAAGCGACGGCCGGGTCAATGTCGAAAATGAGATGTTGTCGATGCCCACGATAGAGATATCGTCTGGTATTCTCACTCCCGCTTCTTCCAAAGCACTTATTGCGCCCATGGCAATAAGATCGCTGCCACAAAAGATGACCGTTGGAATCTCCGGAGTATTCAGTATGTCTTTGACCGCCAGGGCCCCTGCATCCACACAATAGCGGCTACTTTTTGAAGGACACAGCTCCATCCCTTTCCGTTCCAGCCGTGAAACGAGGGTTCGCATAATCATTTGAGCGGTACGGTTATCTTCCGGTCCAGCAATTACCGCGACACGCTGATGACCGAGCTGCGCAACATGATCCACTGCTTGCGCAATACCCATATCATAGTTGACCGTGATGTTACTGACATATTGATCCGCCCGGCAAAGATTATTGAAAACCACTCCGATACCAGTATTCGTAAGCTCCTGCGTAGCAGTGTCATCGATCGAAGAGGTCATGATGGCTACGCCGCTTACATCGCTCTCGACAAACTTTCGAACGATCGACTCGGTACGTGCTTTGCTGTATTCGGTATTCAGGAGAAGGACATCAAATCCGCGATCCCATGCCGCTTTTTGAAAGCCCCGGATGACTTCTGGGAAAAAAGGGTTTGCGATATCGGAAATAACTAGACCAAAGAGATTGTTTCTGCCGGTCGCCAACCTTCGGGCATGAATATTCTTGTAGTAATTAAGCTCATCAACTACCTCGAGCACGCGTTTTCGGGTGTCCTCGGCAATGTAATGGGTATTGTTGAGGACACGCGACACTGTTGCCAGGGAAACCCCCGCTTTTCGTGCCACATCCCTCATCGTGTAGACCATCGGATACACCTGTCTCTCTGACTACGTTTTTAGGACCGCCTCGGTTTTACCCGTTTGACCGGTCGTGGAAATATTATATGAAAGCTGTTTCAGACGACTACATTGATTGCAGAATTGAATGTTTTTCCTCGGAAATTCAGGGATAAAAGTCAAAATTGCCGAACCCCGACATGAGCTCGAGCATAAAGATCGGCCTAAGTGTCATCTCGAACCTTGATGCTCATCGACTTTTTAAACGGAAGGCGATCTCCGCTGAATTCAGCATCTTCGAAATGAGCTATTGACAATTTTCGGTTTCCAGTGCGCTAATGGAAACCGGTTTCTGAAATCGGTTTCCTAAATAGTTTGCGCCCCCTCCGATTGCCAGTCTTAGACATGCTGGCGGAATCGCAGGGCAGATCTGCGGTTCCGATATGTTTTGAACAGAATTAATTCAGGGATTTTGACGATGACTCATTTTTTCAAAGACATTCAAATGGAACCGAGCACATTGCGGAATATCTTATCTTCCGCAATTGGTAAGAATAAAAGTAAATATGTGCATGCTGCGGAAATTCTATCTCGATATCCGGTTCTATATATTGTGGGAATGGGGGCAAGCTGGCATGCAGGGATGGCCGTGGCGTCCTTTTTTCATGCGCGCAAACGACCTGCTGTACTTCTTGATGCCAGTGAACTGCTGTATTATGGCGTTCTACCGGAACAGTCTTGTGTCCTGCTCTTATCCCGCAGCGGAAAGAGTAAAGAGGTTGTCGATCTCTTGGGTGAGTTTCACCAGCGGAATATTACGATCATATCAATCACCAATGACTCCCGCAGTCCAATGGCACTTGAATCGGATTGTGTCATCGATCTCGAATCTCCCTTTGATACCAATGTTTCGGTCTCTATGTACTCCGGAATTGCTTTAGCAGGTTGTTTGCTTGCCGCTCTTTCGTGTAGAGAAGAATTAGAGCAGATTCAGAACATTCTGGATGCGGCTCTCGCAGGTGTTCAGGAGTTGATTGTTGACTGGACCCAACAACTTGACGCCAGTGATTGGCTCGGTATCGATTCCCCGTACTATTTCCTTGCCCGGGGAACAAGTGTAGCAAGTTGTAATGAAGCACGGTTATTGTGGGAGGAAGCCGCAAAAAGTGTTGCCACAGCGCTGACAACTGGAGGATTCCGACATGGTCCTCAGGAGATGGTCAGATCTGGTCTGAGAATTGCGATATGGCTGGATAAGGACCATCTGCTAGAACAAGACTTAATGCTGGCTCGGGATCTACAAACTCTTGGTGCAAAGGTACTGTTGATCGGCCAGCCAGTTGAAGCACCTTTTGCCGATGTCTACCTCAGGCTTCCTGTTGTTTCTTCAGAATGGCAGTTCGTTATTGATATCGCACCTATTCAGATTGCTGCTGAGCGATTGGCACGGCTTGCAGGAAGAGACTGTGATTCTTTTCGCCTTTGTTCCTACATTGTTACCGATGAAGGTGGCTTGTCTCTCCAAAGCGGTGAGAGCAAATTGACTCAAGGAGACCCCCGGTGAAGTCCGCTCGCTGGCTTCTTTACGTCCTCACGACTCCCGTACTTTGGGGAATCTGGGGTGCACTTACCGAATATCCGGAAAATGGACTTCGCCTCCTTTCCCTGCAACACTCGGCTACGTTGTCTGGTCTGCTGCTATGGTCCCGGTGGCATGTTTTGTTCTTTGGCGTAGCCATTGGAAGGATGGAGATCAAATCCAGCAGGCCTGGAAAGTGCAATTCCCAAGGCCTCAGCCACTTTTAGAGCAGCGGACCAGGAATCGCCGCGAGCTTGCAGGGGATATTGTGTCCTTGCTCGATTCCAGCTCTCGCCAACGGCAAACCAGTCAATTTGTCGAGGCGGAGTTCCTGCCTTTAGCGAGTGCTCAAGGTCATCAAAATAGATCTGCCAGCGCATGCGATAGTAGTCGTGAGTCAGCCCTGCCCAGTCCTTATTGGCATAATCTCTTAGGCCCGCTTCACTGGCGGTCCGGTTACCCCATGTAGTAAGGATTGATCGCGCATCATACTGCAATCGCTGGCGTTCCTGCTTACCCGAAGCCCATGGAGAAACAGCTGCGAGCCATGGGCCAACGAGGAATGAACTGTTTGTTGCCAGCAACTTATCCTGCAGATCCATCATGGATAGCCACCGGTCCGCGAGTATGTGGAGACCCGCTTGATCGCGACGGGCATAAGCATCTTTGATCTGTGGAAGCACTTTCCGACTCCAATTAGCAAGAGTCTGACGCGCTACGTCGACAAGATCGTACTGATAAGTGGGGTTAGCGCGGATATCAGGCCCTACCTGCAGCAGTTCGGCAAGAGCATGAGCAAATTTCTCTGGATTGTACCTAAGCTGATCGGGAGCCCAGGAAGATGCGGATACCGCATCGAGGCGTGGTTGTGCATTAAAAAGAGATTCCGGTGGGGCATCGCGTTCGCCATGATCTGCAATTCCATCCGCTCGTCCTCCGTATACTGTCTCTACTAGAATCCGCCAGGCACCACGTGCATGCGGGTCGTCGCGTCCATAGCGACGCTGTGCATATTCGCCGGCCCATTCGACCAAGTCTACGGGCTCAGTACGCCAAGCCATCTCCGTGAACAAATCGAACGCCGCAGGATTGTTATCGAGGCCCTCCGAAAAGAGTGCTGTCCCTATCATTGTGCTATCGGGACGCGAACCCAACCGAGGAAGACGGACAGCATAGTCGTAGAGGTTTGCACCCAGAGTACTGCGTCCACCAAAATTCCAGAGTCCTCCAAAGAGATAGTTTGCACCGAGAAAATCGTGCTCGCGTTGTTCCCGGGGAGTCCGCCCCTGCTCAATATCCACAATCAGCATGTGACTACGATCGACGGCAGACAACAAGGCGGGATCGGGATTATTTTGCCAAGCGAGAGTCATCCACAATGCATTGGGGTGGGAGCGCTTTAGCATTTTCTGAATGCAATCGGCGGCGGCGGCCACGGGCACATTACCCGGCGTGCCCCCCTCCTGAAACAGTTCTATATCGTAGATGTCGGTGTCGCCGAAGATCTCCTTCTGATGCCGATAGAAGGATGCGGCTAATTTAGCAAAGAGCGGGTCACGCGGATCTAACCATCCGGGTCTTTCAAAACCATTCCACGATCCCTGCTCAATTACGTGTGCACCGGCATGGCGTTTCGCAAAATCGGCAGGGACCATCCCGAAGTAGCCGGGAAACACAGGCGTGATGCCGAGCTCGCGAAGATGGGCAACAATCTCTCTGGCCGAACGAAGGCGCCGTGCGAGAAGCTGACGTGAGATGGGCTCGTCGAAACAGCACAGGTTACCCATAAGTTGCCAATTCTGATGGGCCGGCTGAGTGATCCACTGGCGAATCTCTCTATCGGAATAGCCAAAGTCACGGAAAGTCTCGTAGAGCACTGAATCCATGCCTCGCTCTACAAGCATTGCATTCACACCACTTGCTGCCAAAATGTCGATCTCACGTTGCCATCTGGGCCAGCTCCAATATGGTGTGGAATAGCCGTCTGTATTTTCATTGAGCGCATATCGATATCGATAGCATGTCTTCTTTTCGATCGGATTCGCCGGAGCCGGAAGACGACCTTTGAAATTGAGCTGATCCCCGTTAGTAGAGATTTGTTGGTGTACTTCGTATTTCAGATACCAATTCACTCCAAATAAGGCAGCAACATTGCTAGTAGCCGAAACCTGGATATGTCCAGTTACTCCCGAAATATGGAAGCTGTCGCAACCATCATTCCGCTGCAAAGTTGTTAAGGTGATCTGTTGTTCCAATAACGGTATGAGACGGCGGAGGGTTGCCCGTGCGGGACGAAGCTGACTAGATGAGATCACAATAAATAGGAGAGATATGAGGATAACCAACTTACGTCTAGGGGAAAAAGGGGAATGGGTTGTCACGGAGCAGCCGGATCTCCTCAGTTCTGGAACTTTGACACATCCTCGTTGTCAAATCCTCTAACTCTGGTCACATTCAGTTTCGTCTGCAAAAAGGGTGAGATTCTCAGTACCCAGCAACTTGGGTAGATGCTCTTCGAGCAACCCGAGAATAATTTGAGTTTGGGTGACACTGTGGCGTTTCGATGCGATCTTCAAGCGCCTTTTCGTGCCGATTGGCATGTTTATATCGAGACGAACACGGATTGGTTGCTTTCTAGCTTCGGCTTCTTCGGCGGCTCGAATCCGCTGGATTAATTCCGGAACTCTTTCGCTAAATGTTCTCTCAGCTGCCATGGGTGCACTTTATCACTAGATGTGACGCGTTGCAACTACATGTGTATGAGCTGTACAGACCGGGGGACCCCACTTCTAACTGTCTTCACTCAATGTGAAGGCTAAGTAAGGAAACCCGGTCTGTACAGCTCGTGTGTATGGAAGGCCCTAATTCAGAAAAAGGCTGAAGGTGAGCGCATCCGGCTTACCTCATCCGACAAGTAGTATTTTCTGAGGATCTGCACTTCTCACTGTTCTCTATGCCAATGGGGAGGGTGTCGCTAAGAATATCCCACTCGCCATTCTGTTTGCCTGCAAACAGGGATAGGCGCCAGCAGAGTACGACGGCCGCGTCGAACACCTGAAGGCTCTCGAAAATAATCCTGCCCCGAAAGGTAAATTCAATTTCTGCGACGACGCAACTAGTGGTTTCATGGCTGGTTTCTGTGCATCGTTACAAAGCGACCTTCAAGAGCGAGAGCTGAAATCGAACGAGAAAAACTTACGCAGATGTGAACTGTAGAGCAAAAAACATCCTTTGCCGCGCTTCTCAAAGCTCGCGACCTCTATGCAGCCAAACATGGCTATGGCGAAACCGACCACAGCGGCACAGCCCATGCTGCCTCTGAAATCGAAGCCATCGACGAAGTGAAGAACAAGTTCCAACAAGAGTTAAGCGTCTTCGAAAAGGGACAATTGCCGCAAGGCGCATCCGACAATGCCCAAAGGACCGGCGCTGAACCGAACCGCGTCTATCACTCCACCACGGAAAACACAGGTGGACACAAGAACGACATCGGAGTTGTACAGCCTACTGATATTCGTGATGCTGAGCGTGCATGGATTAGCTATCGCGATGCCTGGTTTACCAAGGAGCGCATCTGCACATTCGATGGCGACCATGCCGGCCGTAAACCATAGATACATTTTGTGAGGAGAAAACTTTAAGCAGAGAACCTGCGCAATGCAGGATATAAATAGATAAATGTGGCCCATCCCATTAGGTCACCGCCAAAAGATATTCATTGGACTTCTCAAGGAGCTTGAGATGAAACTCTTTACTCATTTTGCCGCTGTGTTTCTCACGCTGTGCCTGCCATGCTGCTCTTCGGGGCAGGATGCGGCTGCCGCGTCCAGTGCGGCGGTCGTTCCGGATGGCTCTGTGTTGGCGCTGGGCGATTTCTGTTACACGATTACTGCAAAGCAGGATGGAAACGAGCAGCCAGTTGGCGTCGTGTTCCAGAGCATCCAACGCCAGGATGTGAACGGTGTCGATGCGCTAGCCGTTATCGTGCATCAGCATCTTTCCAGCGGAAAGTTCGACATGCGTGACAGCTTCCTCCTGCGGCGAAGCGATCTTCGCCCGATCCGCCTGGATACGGATCACAACGGAGCGCCACACGTTCATCTGGATTATGCTGCGCAGCGCATCTCGGGATGGAGGATGGTGAATGGAGCCAAGAAACCTATCGATATTGCATTGGATGGCCCTGTATGGGATGGGAATCTCTGGGGTGTCACCTTTGCTGCACTGCCTCTAAAAATGGGCGGAGACTATCGGATTCCAACTTATCAGTATGACAGCGGGAAGGGTACATTTCTTGTCACAGTGAAGGAAACAAGAAAGATCGATGCTCCCTCGGGTGTTGTGGATGTCTGGGTGCTCGAGGCTGGTTTGAAGGCCGACAAACGTGTTAAGTATCTGATCGGCAAGAATCCGCCCCGAGACCTTGGGTATCTGGCCGGACCAATGTCGCAGCATATGGGCGGAGACTGCAGCGGCCTTCACTAGACGATTTGCTCTATACGGAGGATGTGATAGATGACCATTTTCAGGCATTGCACGAAATTCATGGCTCAATTCCTTCTGTCGATTGGAGTTGCTCTTGCGGTATCTCCAAAGGATTTCAAAGCTGATAATGCGAGCGTCCTTGTCCCACACGTGCAACCGGGACAAACGCTCAGCGACATCACCTATCGCGTGATTGCATTACATGGAACAGGATTTGATGAGCGCGTGGTGCAGATGCCAGCTACCGGGACATTTATATTCCAGCCAAACGACGATCCGTCCACAATCAAGTGGAAGTTTTCGGTGCGAATGGATGGAAAGACAGTCATTGAGAATGTGCTAGGCGAGTACCGCGATGATGGGCGCGTCCAATGCGTTAATGGCCGGTGCAATGAGATGACCGATGCCAGCTCTCCCTTCTACAATCCCACATTTTGGGGCAAGCCGATCGGTCCGCTAGCTCCGGGAAAGACATGGAACGTCGAGCTAAAACAACCTTGGGAACTGGGTCCAGCGGGGATGCAAACGATCACCGTTCTGTCAGTTGATCATGTAAGCGGTATCGTCGTCCTCAAGCGAGAAGGCGAGGGAGTTGGCCCTTATGAGGGGAAACATGACTCAACTACGGTGAAGAAGGATGGTAAGGTGATCCGGGTTGATACCAAATATGGCAAGGCGCATTGGGTGGGGCAGGCCGTTTTCCAGCATGGCATTACAGTGAGCGATGAATTGTTAACCATCACGCCGGTCGAAGTATCGTCTCCCGAAATTGGCGTTGTGCATGCAGAAGAACGCCAATACATGTCTCTGCTCCAGCATCCAGATCCTATACCCGTTTCTGTGGCCACAATGTAACCAGGAGTAAATGATCTTGGTATCTTCGGACTGCTCGGACCTTGCCTGAAGGTTGTCCGAGATACGGTTAGTTGAAGACGCTTTATCACTATATTGTAAAGGGTTAGTACGCTATATCGGCGAACGATATGTTTTGGAGGAGTTCCGAAGAACACGTCAACTTCTTCCTTATTTCAGCTGAATGCTCGGCAAATGTCAGGGGCAAGCAGGCGAAAGCATCGCTCACACTTACGGCAATGTGGTAGTTGAAGTAAGGCTCTCATGAGCGCTCTTCTTGCTCCCTACTCTCAGCTCCTGGCTTGGCGCCTGAGGGAACCTCAAAGCGTTCTACGTTTCCCATCCGAGCGGGGCTTTCCATGAGAAGGTTGCTTTGCGTCAAGAACCAATCCCAGTATTCTTTAGAGTGGGTAATTCTTATGCGCTCAGACGATATCGAGGTGCCTCTAAAGGGCGGCAATGTGGCCGACTCGGTGGTTCGGATCGGACAGACTGTCCGCAAGCCGGTCACGAAGTCCACCTCAAGCGTAGAAGCATTCTTGGCGTACTTGGCTGCGTCAGGTTTCTTGCATGCTCCGCGCACCTTAGGACGCGATGAACAAGGAAGATACATGATCGAATATGTTGAGGGGAATCCTATAACTAATCCCGCATCCCTCACATCCGAAGAACTCTTTGAAATATCGTCCGCTATCAGAAGCCTGCATGATCTCGCGGCAGGTTTTCCAATACTTCCTTCACAAACCTGGGAAGTGGCAATACCGCCAGACCGTTCGGAACTCATCTGCCATAATGACCTTGGACCATGGAACCTCATTCGCAACGAAGACAGATGGCTATTTATCGATTGGGACGGAAGCGGGCCTTCTTCTCGCCTGTGGGATCTCGCTTACGCGGCGCAGAGTTTTATCCCTCTGATTGATGGTGGTAACCCAAGCAATGATGCAAGCCGCCTTCGTACGTTCTTGGATGGGTACGGCCTCCAATCGGAGGAGCGCATCTTGTTTCCGAACCTACTCTACCGTCGCACATTTGCGATGTATCGGCTGCTTGAGGCTGGAGCAAAACACAATCTTCAACCTTGGGCAGGGATGTTCTTAGCGGGTCACGGCGATCACTGGCTAAGAGCCAGTCAATACATCGACAAACATCTACCCGAACTAACCTCCTCTCTTTCCTTGTAGACCATTAGTTCTTCAAATGCCGAGCGAAGGTTGTCGCCCCCTTCCATCCGCGCTCTGAATAGGCATCTGTATGCTCGGTGCAAGCTGGGCGTTACGCGACACAGCCGGTGCTGCCACCTGTTCCGCAGCCTCGCTCGCCCTCTTGTGAAGGGGAGTTGCCAAACCCGCTGGACGGAGTTACCGAACTCGGCGTTCGACAATCTTTTATGCAGCCGCCGTAGCGGTCAATGTCGTCTGGCGTAATGGCCGATAAACCTTTCCCGTTATCCAGAGATGATGAAGAACAGCCGCCAGCTTCCGTAGCAGTTACAGCAGCGCGGATTAATTCTGCATGACGGCTCATGTTATATATCACCCCCGATTCGTTCCTAGGAGGGTGCTCCAAGGTTACGCCATAAGCGAATCTCCGAACATATAGTGTAAACAACTGTGTTGCACATAATTCGACGCCCTCAGTCCTCTCGTCAGCAATATCACGAATTCGTCGGCCATTGCCAGAAAAACGGGCGCAAACCTGAACACGGTGTGCTAAATGAACGGGGCGGGGAAGAACCGTTTAGTGGTAAGTCTCAAGCTCAATGAGACAATCTTCCTCCATTGCGAATCATGCGGAAGAGTTTTAATTGCAGAAGCACCTACTTTTAGTGTCAGAGTTGAGAGGCCGTGCAGTGTGGAGAGAGCGCTCAGACAAGGCGCAAAGAGTGGCGTGATTTGAGCGTTTGTCTGGAGTTCATTTTACCAGCGAAGCAGGTAGCAATTCTGCATGGCCAAACTCCAGTAGGCTGGCTCCCCGCATCCACTCAGCGAAACCGGTTACTAAAGGTAATAAGATGTGAGGATCGGCGATGGGGTTTACGGCATATTCAAGGCAACGTTGCATTGTATGTGCTTGATTCGGATAGTACCTTGAGAAACACTGACAAGAGGGATAAAGGTCACGGGTGTATCCATTTTGGCGCCTCATAACGAGAAGCATGCCCGTGCGCAGAAATGTTTTCATGATGTCCCGGCAGAGATCTTTCTTATCCTTTTCTCCATTGGCGTCAAGAAAGGCCTTAAAGAAGTTGTCTATGAGGTGGGGAAAGACACGAAACCATTCTTCTGCAATGGGCGCGTCTGCTTTGTATCGAGGAATCTCCGGGAGAAGATCCTGGCCCCATATACACACGGCAGAGATCTTCATCATGAAGCGATAGTAGTGGAACGGACCGTGAACGGCAGCGAGAGCGATGTGTGAAGTTTCGAGGCTTGTGACGAAAGGGAAGCAAGCGCGGAATTCTGGCAGCTTCTCGCTGGGCCACGGCGGCACCAGTGAATCTTCAGTGCCGACCGGATCATGAAGCACTGCGAACAGGTCGAGATCGGATATGCCCTCCAAGGCAGTTCCGCGGGCAACAGAGCCCCGCAAATAGAGGCTGTGAAGGCGTTTGCCCAGTCGGTCGACTTCAACCTGCCGTGCAAATGCTAGCGCTTCCGTCCATGGCCATGTGATTTTCTCGATGCTGGAGTCGGAGAGGAAGTAGCCCTCCTCATCTGTCTGAAGCAAGGAACCCTCTTTGAGAATCTCGTTCATACCTTTCATCTACCCCGAATTCCGTATGTATGTGACCTCAAGGCAGGAGTATTTCTCTTTCCCCAAACAGCCGCTCCGCGACAATTCCCTGTGCCTGGCAATCCATCAGGAGGGCATTGGATTCTACGATCGGGCTGGAGGTGTCGGCATACTTCTTACTCATGATGTAGTTCAGCCAGGGTTCCTGGCCCATGGCGTAGATGTAGACATATTTGCAGTTGAACCGACGAACAATGTCGAGTCCTCTGTCATAGTTGGATCCCGAGAGGCGTCGGGATTGATCCACAGTATGCGGAATTCTGCGTGTAATCAGAGGTCCGTAGATCCATGATAATGGCGCTCCATCGCACTCCATCCCGAGGAAAAGAACATCAACATCGCCGACGATTCGATGAATGTGTTCGTAGAGCTTTGGTTCGATGTTGCAGGAATCGGCTGCAAAGAAGAGAGAATGTTTTTGCATGCGCACCAGATAACCAAGTTTGCTGCGGATATCGAGATCTGCATGTTCACCCAGGAAGGGAACTCCCATAATGGTCGTATGACCTGCCTGGATCGTTTCCAATTCATCGAGTTCGACGACATTTGGAAAGCCGATGTTTTGTAACAGCAGCTTTAGCGACGGATCCTGCAATGATCCTCCCGAGCATCGGGGGACCACTACGCATCGAATACGATGGCGTAGCTGCAGAATTGTCTCGAACATAATGTGATCCTGGTGATTGTGGGTTATCAATACATAATCGATATTGTCCGGTAGATCCTCATATCCATAACGTGGGATGCCGCCCCCGAAGGTGTAACTCAGTACTGGATCCGTCAAGATGGTTACGTCTTTCGTCTCCACCAGGATGCATGCATGTCCGAAGTAGCGCCAGCGAATACCATCACCTGTGTATGCCTCATAGGGAGGCGGCTCTACATCTGTGAAGAAGGTGTAAAAGAGAGAGTCGCAGTTATCCGGAAGAGGAAGTCTGTCTCTGATCCACGAGAGAGAGCGCGGATGCCGTTTCATCGCAAAAAGCTGGTCGAGAGAGCCGCTTGCGAATGGCATGGGGACGTGCACGCTGTCGTCGCTGTCGAGCCGCGGAGTGCTGAGGACAAAGGGCCTGTGATCGCGGTCGATCAGTGAAAGCATGATGCTCTGCGTTTCCTCATCATAGTAGCGGCTTCGATATAGCAATGGTTCGATCAAGCGGAAGGAAGGCTGGTTATTGAGGTCATACACGAGTTCGACATAGCCGCAAAGAAGCTCTGGGACATTCTTATATAGAGGTTCGAGAGAGTGACCGTCGGCGCTTGTGCTCAAGAGGTTGTCTAACTGCTGAATCGCCTCGGCAAAAGCGACCATATGTGCCCGGTCCTGTTTGATCTCAGAGATTAGTTTCCTGATCTCGGGCACCCGGTCGCTGCCGTGATCGATGAAAGGGCCTCCTAGCATCTTCGGGTTGGCGACTGCAGCAGCATGCACATGAACAGCACTCACGAAGGATTCCATAATCTTCAAATGCCTATGAGCAATGTTCATTGCTGCAGTCGCAGGTGAAATCAGATGGGACCAAGCGTACCAGCGATCAACCAGCGGCTCAGCGACGACATTTGGACGAAGATAAACCGCATCATTGTTCATGACCGGGCAACACTCTCCCCCGGTATCGGGCAAATCCTTTGTTCGGGATCACTGATCGCCGCTGAGAGTTCCAGGGCGAGCGTATGGACATGGGGTTCTGTCATCATGGTGATGTGATCGCCCGGAACAATGTGTACGTCAACTTCTCCCTCCACCAGTTTGTTCCAGCCCCAGGTATCGTCATCGCCCACGAGGTTGATCTGGATGCCTGTATCTTCTACGTGGATCTCCTTGGCCCGGAGCAAGGTGAGGTTGCCATCGTACCTCCCTCGCGGCCGGTAGTGCATACAGTTGCGGGTGCTTGCTTTAAAGACCTGCACTAATCCCAGTACTTGTGATCGGCTTGCCTCCGGTGGCAAGATGTCTATCCCCTGCAGCCGCTCTCCCAGATATGCCATCTGGTGATCGACACTGAGCGGTTGGAGGTCTTCATACGAGATGCCGAGCGGCTTGTCTGCCCAACGTTCAATGAGTCTGGCTACCTTAAACAGATAAAGTGCCTCGTCTGTATCGATATCCTGAGTTTTGACTTGAGAAATAGGTGCTGGTGTATCGACGATCACGACCTTGTCAACTTGATCCCCACGTTCGCGGAGTTGCCGCGCCATTTCAAACGCGACCCATCCTCCTGAAGAGTGCCCGGCGAGGTAGTATGGTCCACTCGACTGGACCTGCTGTATCTCTGAGAGGTACGCCCTTGCCATCTCCTCGATACTGCCATGTGGCGCAGATCGGCCGTCGAGCCCAAGTGCCTGCAGTCCGTAGATGGGACGTTCGCGTCCGAGTCGTCGGGCAAGATCATACAAATAAACTACATTTCCACCGCCGCCCGGCACAAAGAAGAGCGGTTGCTGTAATCCGGTGGCTTGGATGGCGACGAGAGACGACCATGTGGGCGTTGCCGCTTTCTGTCGGAGAGTTGCGGCAAGCTGAGCGACAGTAGGGCTATTGAAAAGGACAGCAAGAGGTAATTGAACACCAAAGTCTTGCTCGATCCAAGCCATCAGCCGGACCGCAAGCAGTGAGTGACCGCCGAGCAAAAAGAAGTTATCCTCCGCTCCGACCGGATGGACGTCCAAGGTCTCTTCCCATATGTGCGCGAGTTTCTGCTCGAGAATGTCACGAGGAGGTCGAAAAGCACCAGCTGAGAGCGAGGTGCCCGATCCGAGAAGAGAGAGGGCTTTTCGGTCGACTTTACCATTAGGAGTGAGGGGAACAGATTCGATCTGCACAAAAGAGTTGGGAATCATGTACTCCGGCAGTCGTTCCTGCATGGAGCGTCGCAAGATTGCTGGATCGACTTCCTTACCGCTGCTGGTGCTTGGATCTGCGATGAAATATGCGATTAGCGAGTTTCTGCTCCCGCTGTCCGCACCTGCAACAACGACAGCTTGCTTCACGCCTTTGATTTTAGAAAGTACCGCTTCGACCTCCCCCAACTCGACGCGATGGCCACGGATCTTGACCTGATGATCAGCCCGGCCGATAAAGACGACCTGTCCGTCGGTACCGCAACGAACGAGGTCTCCTGTCATGTAGAGTCTTGCGCCTGGCTCACCGCTCATGGGGTCAGGCACGAACCTCTGAGCAGTCAACCCAGGTCTGCGTAAATAGCCGCGCGCCAGATTCATGCCGCCTAGATAGAGTTCTCCGATATGGCCCGCTGGTGTTGGATTGCGCTGAGTGTCAAATAAGTATGTGCGCGTATTGGGTAAGGGCGGACCGATCGGCGGTGAGGCGCATTCGCAGCGGCAATCCCACATCGTCGCGCAGACGGTCGATTCGGTAGGACCATACGCATTCACAAACCGGCGGCCCGACTGCCATTGGGCAATAAGGCCAGGCGAACAGGCTTCCCCGGCAACGATCAGTGTCTGCAAGTTCGGCAGAGTCGAAGCGGGTAACATTTCCAAAGCCGACGGCGGTAGTGTTACGTGGGAGATGTTTTCGCTTGCGAGCACCTGGGCAAGTGCTTGGCCAGGCAACAGATTTTCGGAGGTGGCGAGGTGGAGTGTTGCGCCTGAGCCCAGTGACATGGCAATTTCCCATGCTGAGGCATCAAAACTGAGCGAGGAGAATTGCAGTATGTGGCTTCCGGGACCAGTTGAAAGCTGAAGGCGCTGAGCACGAGCAAGATTACACAAGCCTCTGTGGGTAATCTCGACGCCCTTCGGATGTCCGGTCGAACCGGAGGTGTAGATCACATAAGCGAGATTTTCTGGTAACACCGATGCGCCAAGATCTTGATCCGATTGGATCTCGATTTCAGGCCAAGCACTATCGATAAAAATTATCTGTGCCCACACCGACGGAATGCGGTTCTGGAGCTTTTCCTGGGCGATGATAATCGGCGCCCCGGAATCCTCGATCATGTACGCAAGGCGGTCAGCAGGATATGCAGGATCAAGCGGCAGATAAGCGCCGCCGGCTTTGAGGATTCCCAGGATTGCGATGAGCATGTCAATCGAGCGCTCAACGAAGACGCCCACCAATATTTCTGGCCCAACTCCATATGTCCGGAGATGATGCGCCATTTGGTTCGTGCGTCTATTCAATTCGCAATAAGAAATGTGCTCGCCTTCAAAGGTGAGGGCAATCGCATCTGGAGTCTCATGTGCCCATTCCTCAAAGAGCCCGTGAAAGCCATTGTCAAAGGGAAATGGTGTTGCGGTGTCGTTTCGCCTCCTGATCTGTTCACGCTCTTCCGAGGTAAGGACGGTAAGTTCGCAAAGGCGTCTTTCTGGATGGATTGCAAATTGCTCGAGCAGCAGTTGCAAGCGTTGAAGGATTTGCGCCACCTCTTCATCCTCAAAGCGGGAGGTCTCATAACTGATTGCTAGTTTCAGCGTAGTTCCTGGAACTGCTTCGAGTGTAAGAGGATAGTTCGTTTGCCGAAAGAGGTGCAGATCATCCACTTTGAGGCGAGTTTCTGATCCGCGCAGAGGATAGTTTTCGAAGATTATCAGGCTCTCGAAGAGCGGCTTGCCTGACAGGACGTCACTCCATGTGTGAATATCGGCCAGGGAGTTATGGGCGTGCTCCTCGCGCTCTACTTGGCTTTCCATGAGTCGCTGCAGCCAGGTTAAAAGCAACGCATCTGGTGGTGTATAGACGCGCACCGGCAGGGCATTGATGAAAACGCCGACCATCGATTCGATACCTTCTAGCTCCGGAGGACGTCCAGACACCGTAGCTCCGAATACGACATCGGAATCACCGCTCATGCGGCTCAGCAAAAGAGCCCAGGCGCCCTGCACAATGCAACTCAAGGTCAATCGATGTTGCTGCGCCAAGTCCTGCAATTTTATGGTAATGCCGGGGGACAGGCGGATTTCCTTTTCATGGTATTCAGTCGCACTGTGGACGGAAACGGAAGCGACTTTCGGCATCTCGATGTTTGTTGGTATGGAGAAGCCTTTGAGGTTTGTTCTCCAAAACGCTTCATCCTGCGATGAGCGGCGCTTTGCGAGCCAGCCGATGTATTCGCGGAATGGACGCGGAGGGATGGAGAGGCACGTTTCCTTCCCATTGCTGAACGACTCATACGTATTCAGCACATCCTCAATAACAAGGGAAGCTGACCATCCGTCTAGGATGAGGTGATGATGGCTCCAGATGAATTGATAATCTGCATCTGTGATCTGGAACAAGGCGCATCGCATAAGTGGTGCCCTGCTCAGATCGAATCCTTGACGTCTGTCGGCCTCGAGAAAACTCTCCAGCCTCCCGGTAAGTCCTACCCGATCCGATCGGCGCCAGTCATCTTCTGTCCACTTCAATTGACAGTTTCTGCGCACAATCTGTAATGGTTGCTTTCGGTTCTTCCAATAGAAGCATGTGCGCAGCGACGCATGCCGATCGACAGCAAGTTGCCAGGCGCGCTGAAACATCCCCGGATATTTCAGATTGTTTAAGCGGCAGCTCACCTGCTCGAAGTAGACGGGAGAGTCAGTGGCAAGCAGACTATGGAACAGGAGTCCTTCCTGTAATGGCGATAAGGGATAAATTGCCTCGATGTTCTGGCTCTTCTTCTCCGGGATCGCTACATTGATGTTATTCAAGTCCGGCCTCCAATTCGTCCAATTCGGTTTGACTCAACTCAATATCAGGGAAATCCGAAGGCGTTAGGCCGCCAGCCCAAGGAGAAAGACAGTGATCCACAAGTGACTCGATATAGCCGATCACGGTATGCCCCAGGCGCTCTATCGTTGCCGGCTTATGCAGCGCCCTGCTATAGACGATCTGCACCTGCAGCGTGCTGTTTTGGACATAGGCGATTACATCCAACGGATATGCACGGGGACTCATGGAATTTTGTTCATCCCCGACCATCACGGAACTCACGCTAAGAATGGGGGTGGAAGTCGCGTTATCGATTACACCGAGGTAATTGAAGCTGATTTCCGGACGCGGCTGAGCGGCGAGTCGATCACGCAGGTCGGAATTCTGGCTCAAGTAGCGCAGCACGCCGTAGCCGATGCCTTTACGGGGGATTCGGCGTCGTTGTTCTTTGACCGCTTTCAATTGCTCCCCGAAGCCGCTGACTCCAGTAAGATCGAGATAGAGGGGGTATATTGAAGTAAACCAGCCCACCGTTCGCGAAATATCGACATCCGGGAAAAGATCTTCGCGGCCGTGCCCCTCGCAGTCAATCAGATTGTTGTGCGATCCATTCCAGCAGGCGAGGCTTTGCGCCAAAGCGGTCAAGAGCAGATCGTCCACATCGGTGTGATACACGTCTGAGATACTGTGTAACAGGGCAAAGGTTTTTTGGCTGCCGAGCGCTACCTGAATGTTGGCGGCGGTTGCAGCGGTATTTCTGGCAGGACCCACGGGAAAATCGAGTGGGATGCGTCCCACGGCCGCAGGTCGCCTTAGCCAATACTCGGCTTCGGCAGAGACCGAATTAGTAGAGGCGTAATCTTGTAGGCGGATAGACCAAGTCTTGTATGTATCGGTAGCGGGTGAAAGTTGAATAGCCTGATTGCTGGTGAGCTGCCGATATGCAGTTGCAAAGTCATCCAGCAGAATTCGCCAAGAAACACCGTCAATAACGAGATGATGAACAATGAGCAGCAGTTGGCCTGAGCATTCGTGACCCTCTCGGAACAGCACGGCCCGCATCACGGGCCCGCTCATGATATTAAGGGCTGATTGAGCCCTCTTGGTCGCTATGTCGATCGCCTCCTGGCGTTCGGGCTTGAGTAGCGTGTTGAGGTCTACCTCTTCGAGGATAAAAGAGCCGTTTGTAGCAGAATAGTTCTGCTTCCATCCATCCGCTTCACTGGTAAAGCGTAAGCGCAAAGCCTCATGGCGCACTACCAGTGCCTCTAGGACGAGCTCTACCCAGTCCGTTCGCAGATTTGCTGGGACAGCAAGCATCACGGATTGATTGAAGTGATTTTGGCTCGGAAGGTTCTGCTCAAAGAACCAGTGCTGAATGGGCGTAAGTGGCACTGCCCCCTGTGCCTGGCAGGCTGGCACGACAATGCTCCCATTGCTCTCTACTACGGAAGCAAGTCCGGCGATTGTGGGATTACGAAACAGGTCGCGAGGGGTTAAGCGTAGACCGACTTTGGCTGCGCGAGCAGCGACAAGAATACTCTGGACAGAATCTCCACCGGAGCGAAAGAAATCGTCGTAAATTCCGATGCAATTCTGTCTTAGAACTTCCTTCCAAATCGACATCAATTTCTTTTCAACATCCGTACGCGGCTCGACTTGTGGATGGATCTGAGTTGTACGCGCAGAGGCCGGATCAGGGAGGGCATTGCGATCGACTTTACCGTGAACCGTAAGTGGTAGCTTGTCGAGAATCACGAATGTTGATGGCACCATGAATTCAGGTAGCTTCTCGAGGAGGAAAGCGCGCAACTCCTCCGAACTGAGAGGAGCAGGGCCAGAACATTCAACGTAGGCGGCCAAGTACTTCTCTCCTGCGACCGAGTTACTTGTGACCACCACGCTCTGGGAAACTGCAGGATGCAATTCGAGTTGTGCCTCGATTTCGCCAAGTTCTATGCGGTAAGAACGTATTTTTACCTGTTGATCAAGACGCCCGATAAATTTGAGGACACCATCAGGCCGTTGTACAACAAGATCTCCGGTACGATACATGCGTTCACCCGCCCCAGCCGAGAATCCATCTGGAAGGAATCGTTCCGCTGTAGTCGCTGGTCGTCTAAGGTATCCTCGGCAGACACCATCGCCGGCGATGAAAAGCTCCCCTGGTATTCCGGCAGGGAGTGGTTTCAGCCGATGATCCAGAACGTAAAGGCGGGTATTGGCGATGGGGCGGCCAATTGGTACAGATTCAAAGGCGAAGTCGTCGTCGATACTCTCGTGTACGCAGCAGCCGACAACTGTTTCGGTTGGGCCATATTCGTTGATGAGCCTCGTCTGCGGTGCATGCTGGCGCCACATGGCGAGACGTGACGCTGGGAGTGCATCGCCGCCGATGACCAGCATGTTTGTCTTGGTAGCCAGTTGATTTTCGGCAACCACCTCGTTAAGCAAAGACAGATGCGCCGGCGTGATCTTGATCAGACTATATGTTTCTCCTTGTTCGAGCGCTGAGGAAAGCGTGTCAATTCCTTCGGACTCGCGGAGCAGCGTAACAGTGCGGCCCGCAAGCAACGAGGGAAAGAGCGCAGTTATTGTCGCATCGAAACCAATAGAGGAATGCACAGGGGTTCCTGCTCCCGATTCAAGGGCATAAGCCTTGCAGCACCATACGAGATAGTTCAGCAGATTGCGATGCGCGATCATCGCCCCCTTGGGGAGCCCTGTGGAACCGGAAGTATAGAGTACATATGCCAGATTTTCTGAACACGATTCGATCATTGGTGCATACGTAGCCTGTTCAGCCGTGAGAGACTTCATCTCTCCGTCGACACAGAGTACTTTAGCGCAACTCTGGGGAAGGGTTGCATGCAACCTCGTCTCTGTAAGGATCACCGCGACCTCTGCATCCTGTAACATAAAAGATAGCCGCTCCGCAGGGTAAGTGGGATCGAGAGGTACATATGCTCCTCCTGCCTTGAGTACCGCAAGAATGGAGATCATCATCTCGAGCGAGCGATGCATGTGGATGGCGACCCTTACTTCGGGTCCGATGTTCATCTGTCGTAATCGATGCGCCAACTGATTTGCACGTCGATCCAATTCTGCAAATGTCAGGTGGTCGTCTTCCAGCCGAATTGCGACGCGATGCGGTGTTCGGGAAGCTTGTTCCGCAATGAGATGGTGCAGCAATCTATTCCGCGGATAGGCTGCCACGGTATTGTTGCATGTCTTGAGGAGGAAGATCCGTTCCTTCTCACTGAAGAACGGCAGTTCTTCGAGAGGAGAGGCCAGATGTTCAGCAGCTCCCTCTATCAAGGTAGCCAATTGTTCGCAAAGGCTGGCTGCGTAATGTGGGTCAAATACAATTTGATCGAAATCGAGCCTCGCCTGCAGGTCATCGCCATTGCGGGTCAACGCCAGCTTGAGATGAAATGGCTCGGTCCAAGCCTGTTCGAACGCCAGCGTGATTCGGAGACTGGAACCAGAGAGGTCCATCCTCGTCCAGCAGTTCAGTTCGAATGCAATCGTCTCGTGCTGTCTCTCGCCGGCTTTGCGTTCATAGAATTCCTGCCAATCCTCTGCCATATCTACTGTTCCGGCCAGTGCTTGCTGCAATTCGGTAAAGTGCATATCTTCACGAACAGTACAGGTAACAGGAATAACTCTTGCCATAGGCCCGATCACTCGTTCCAGTTCTTTATAGCTCCTGCCGTGGAGAGTGACTCCCACTCCTACCTCGGACTGCCCGGAAACCAGACGCAATAGCGCGAACCAGCAGCCCAGAAGGAAAATATCCTCGCGCTCAGTTGTTCGCAGAAATGACTGTACCCGGTCGGATATAGAAACTGTATGCGAAGCTGGGGAAAAGCTGACTTCCGTGCAAGATGATTGCTGCAACGGGAATGTGATGGAAGAGGGGACGGGCTGTGTGCTCCAGTATTTGCGCCCCTGTACCGCATCCTCTTCTTCCTGGAGGGAGCGCTGCCACTCGGAAATACTTGAGTATTGGAGAGCTTCCCCGTTTGGAGGAAACGGTTGTGGAGATGTATACCAACCAAGAGCTTCCGACACGATAGTGTGCATGCTATCTGCATCCGCACAAATTGAGGGCACGGTTAGGATGAGAATGTGTTCATTTGGCGTAAACCTCAGCAGAGAGGCACGCAGCAATCGGCAATTCGTGAGGGTAAACGGTGTCAGGCAATCTTCAGCTCGGTGGTTCCCGGTTCTTTCTGCTCTCTCTTCCTCTCCACAATTAGTCAAGTCGAGGTAGCGCCATAAAAAACTGCCAAGCGGAACAGAATGCTGAACGGGGTCCCCTGTCTCATTCGCACACGTGAATTGTGTGCGTAATATTTCATGGCGATCGACTACTCTTTGCAGCGCGTTCTGCAAGCGGGTGATATCGAGTTCGCCTTCAATGCGCAACCCGCATTGAACGGTGGGAACTTGAACCGAGAGCGCATGGGCTCCTTGTACTTTGACTATCTGCCAAATGCGTCGTTGTTGATAAGAGAGGAGAATTCTCGGATCAACATCAATGGATATTCCGTTGGTATTAGTGTGCGAGCTCAGCATAGCTTCGTAGTTCACCCATGGCAACGAGAAGTTGTCTTTCCCCTGAAAATGCGTTACGCGCGTGTGCAGTGGAGATATTGTCGACCATCAATACGTCACCCGCTTGCCATGGGAAGCTGACTTCCAGTTCGCTATACAGCCGGCAGATCGACTGCATGTCTTCGTCGGCAATCGGCGAACCATCTCCGTAGTAACAAGTGCGTGGGAGATCTTCTTCAGCGAATGTCGCAAGGAGAGCATCGCGCGCTTCTTCATCCAGGCAAGAGAGGTGCCAGTGTTGTGCTTGGTTGGTCCAACAATACTCGCCGGTAACAGGGTGAGGAATGGCGGCGGGACGAGTAGATCGTGTTCGCAGGCAATCGCCATCCTTCCATTCGAATTCGATGAGATTGTCATTGCAGTATCTTTCGACTTCTGCCCGGTCGTTGGTCCGAAAGACTTTTTGCCAGGAGAGCCCAGGCCCGTCGCTGTAGTTGCGGACATACGTGATGCCATGACGCATAAAGCGGTCTCGAATTTCCGGATCCATGCGTTCGAAGACTTTGCGGCTATCGACGATCGGCGTCTCTCCGCCGCATTCGGCAGGCTGGACGCAACAGAACCAGATCTTTTGCGGCCAACGATAATTGAATGTGTTTTCGTTGTGCCATAGCAGCTTGCGTTCCGGCGAGAAAAAGACCGGCCTATAGACAGTTCCCGTGATGTTCTCGCGAGGATGCTCTCCGTTCTCCTTGAACAGCTCGGAGCAAATGGTCTGCGTGAATTTGTCGAAGGCATCCACCGACCCAGCATCGAATCCTCGGAAAAGAACTGCGCCACATTCGGCTAGTTTGTCTTCCACAAAGCTCTTGTTTTCCGCAGCAATGCTGGAAAGATCTTTATGTCCGTTTGAGGGTTCGAGCACTGCCGGTAGTTTGCTTTCTCCGAAGATTTGTGACATCCGGAATCCGCTGGTTCCATTCCGCTGCCGAGACGGTAGGTGCATGCTCTTCAATCTTTCGAAATCGATCGAACCTCGCTTGCGGCGTGCGATTGTCGGTGTATTGCTTTCCATGCAGGACCTCGTTGCAGGCAAACTTATGACAGCATCTGGCTGAGATATAGCCTGGCGAAGAAGCTCAATATATTGATCACGAATACGGACGATCGTGGAATCGTCGAATAAATCTGTGTTGTACTCAAAAGTCATCCGTAGACCGTCGGGAGCTTCTACGAGGAAGAGGATTAGGTCTAGCTGCGTTGTCCCTGTTTTGATCTCGACGAGAGTTGCTTCCAGCCCAGGCAGTCTGAGCGCAGGAGGCGGCGCATCCGCAAACACGATTTTGATCTGAAATAATGGCGCTCGATTGCTTCGACGTTCGGGGTTCAACGCATCAACAAGTCTGTCAAAGGGAAACTCTTGGTGCGCTTCAGCGGCAAGAAGGACTTCTCGGGTGCGGGCCAGCAAGGTGCGGAAAGAAGGATCTCCGCAGAGACCGGTTCGCAGAACCAGCTGGTTGACGAAAAATCCGATCAGTTTCTCGACCTCGGTACGCGTACGATTGGCAACATCTGTGCCGATGACAATGTCGTTCTGACCGCTCAATTGCTGCAGCAGAAGATTGAAAACAGAGAGAAGGCCGATGAACAGTGTGCAGCCTTCTGCCATGCAGAGCGTCCGCAATTTTTCCACAGTCGAAAGTTCCAGTGAAAATGTGCAGTATGCTCCGTGATAGCTTGGAATCTCCGAGCGGGGACGATCGGTGGGAAGTTCCAACACCGGAAGAGCTTTGAGCTGTTCCTTCCAGTAGCAGAGATGTGATTCGAAGACCGGGTTTCCACGTACGAGCCATCGCCGTTGCCAATAGGCATAATCCTTGTATTGAACCGGAAGCTTGGACAATTGAGGAGCGTCTCGCTCGACCTTCGCCCTATATAGTTCTGAGAGTTCGCGGAGAAAGATATCGATCGACCAGCCATCAAACACGATGTGGTGCAAGGTTAAGAGCAGGAGATGGAATTCCGTCTCGTCTTTTCCCCCATCGGATTCCTGCAAACAGTTTTGACCGATTCCGACAAGAGCCTGCTTTACGCATCGGATGAGCGTGACTCGCAGCAGCGGGCCATTTTCTAAGTCGAACTTTCTGCCGGCTTCCTCGGTGGCGATGCGCTTCAGGTCTCTCGATTGCGTCTCAGCCGTAAACCTGCTGAGATCAATCCTGTCGGTTGTCAAACTCTTGGGCGGTCCGACAAACTGAACGGGCCCTTCTTCGGTAATCGAGTATGTGGTTCGAAGAACTTCATGCCGATTGACGATTTCATCCAGACTTGCTTGCAAGGCCTCTATATTGAGGGCACCCTGAAGGCAAAAGGCCCCAGCCATGTTGAAGGCTGTGCCTGATTCCTGCTGCTGTTCGAGTACCCACAGGCGCTGCTGGGCAAAGGAAAGGGGGTGCGAGCCACTCTGTGTCACAGGGATAATCGGCGGTAACAGCCCACCCTTACTATCGTGCTGCTTCACCTGATCGATGTATTCGCTGAGTAGGGCAACCGTAGGTAGGTCAAAGACACACCGCGCCGGAAGTTCAATTCCGAATACGTCCAGCACTCGAGATCGCACTTTGATCGCTAACAGAGACTGCCCCCCGAGGTCAAAGAATCCATCGTGCACGCTAACCCGCTGTTGACGGAGGATTTCACAATAGATAGACGCTACTGCAGTTTCGGTATCTGTCCGAGGCTCAGTGTAATCATGCTCAGTTACGGTCGCGGAATCTTTTGGCGGAGGAAGGGTAGTGCGGTCGACCTTTCGGTTCGGTGTCATGGGGAGAGCATCGAGCATGACAAAAGCTTCCGGAACCATGTATGCGGGTAGCGTCTTCGCGAGGAAGCCCCGCAGTTCCGTCACACTGAGCGCGATGTCGATTGGCACGACATATCCGACCAATCGGAATTGACCAGCCTCTTGCTTCTGCGCCGTTACAACACACTGTTTCACTGCCGTGTGTGTCGCTAGAACCGCCTCGACTTCCCCGATCTCAATTCGATGTCCGCGAATTTTAACCTGGAAATCGAGACGGCCCAGGAAATCAATCACTCCGTCAGCTCGATGGCAAACAAGATCTCCTGAGCTGTAAACACGGCTGCCGGGCTTGGGGTTAAACGGATCGGGGACGAACTTCTGTGCGGTCAAGTCGGGACGTTTCAGATATCCTCGTGCGAGTCCGTCTCCGCCGATATAAAGTTCTCCAGGAGTGCCTATAGCGACAGGATTCATGGAGAGGGTTTGGATCGCTTCTTTGTCGAAGATGTAGAGCCGCGTGTTCGCAATAGGACGGCCTAGAGGGACATAGCCATCATGGCCGGTTTCAGAAGCTGTGCTGCCCTGAAGATCATGAACAGAGGAGTAAACGGTCGTTTCCGTTGGCCCGTAGAAATTCTGCAGACCTTTGCTCGTGGCCATCAATGCGCGTCCCAGTTGGCTAGGGAGAGCATCGCCGCCGCTGATGACTAATACCTCGCGGAGCGATCTTGGATCATCCTCAATTAGCAACCGATAGGTGGACGGTGTCGCTTGCATGATCGATACGCGATTGTCCCGGATGATACGGCCGAGTTCCTTGCCGTCTCGGGCTTCCTGTGCACGAGCCAACACAACGCATCCGCCGAACGCCAGTGGAAGATAGATTTCGAGTACATGTGTATCGAATGAAACCGACGTCATAGCGAGCATCGAGGATGTGTTCGTAAATCCAGTTAGTTTCGGCATCGCGGTTAAGAAATTGACAATAGAGCGATGCTCGAGTATCACGCCCTTGGGCTTCCCGGTCGAACCCGATGTATAGATGATGTAAGCGGGGTTTTGCGCCAACACACCGCTCTGTGGATTTTGCTTCAAAGAACCGGCAAGCTGCATGTCCTCTTCATCTAGGTAGATCATGGAACGGGCCTGCAGACCTGTTTGGAGCGACCTTTCTGTGACGAGTATTTCCACTTCCGCATGCTCGACAATGTACGATAAGCGTTCCTGTGGATAGGAGGGGTCAAGCGGAACATATGCTGAGCCCGATTTCAGGATCGCAAGCAAGCCCACGATGAGTTGCGGCTTACGGTCGAGGCAAATCCCCACTCGTCTTTCAGGATCTGCACCCAAGCGACGCAGCCGATGAGCCAGACGATTCGCGGCCTCATTCAGTGCTCGATACGTGAGCTGCCCTTCGGCAGAGACGAGAGCAATCGCGTCGGGTGTACGTTCGACCTGCTCTTCAAAGAGCTGGTGAACGCAAGTGTTGAGCGGGTACTCGGCTTCCGTCTGGTTCCAGTCGGAGATCATGAGTTTCTGTTCGGAAGGGCTAAGTAGCGAGATATCTCTTAGCGGTTGCCGAACATCCTTACACATGCCTTGTAGAAGTGCATGTAGCTGCGTGAGCATGCGGCGAATGCTGCTGGGTTTCCAAAGGTCTGTATTGCCATCAAGATCGAGCACCAGGCTCTCATCAACCTGAGTTACATTTAAGCTGAGGTCGAAGGCCGTGCTGCTAATTGGCTGCGAGACCCACTTTACATCGAGTTCCGGCATTCCGCCGACCATGACGGGACGGTCTAGATTGAATAAGGCGCTTATTAATCGTGATCGTTCACCTTTTGCCTCGCGTGTCTCGATCAGCCAGGCGAATGGATAACTTTGATGCTCGTAGTCGACCAGGATCTCGGTTTTGAGACTGGCAAGATACTCTTCATAGGTTCCATTTCCCATGAGCCTGCTGCGAACAGGCAGAATATGAGCGCAGTAGCCTATGAGGCGTTCGCAATTCTCGAGTGTTCGACCGGAGACTGGCACGCCTATGACCACTTCCTCCTGGCTGCTTAAACGGTGGAGTAGGAGTGCATAAGCTGAGAGTAACGTCATGAATAGTGTTGCGCTGTGTGTCCGGCTGTGCTGGCGCAGTGTGAGTACCAAGTCCGAGTCAAGCCGCAGGGATTCGCGATGTCCGTGGAAGGTGCTTTCCGGGGGCCTTGGATGATCGGTGGGTAGATCGAGCACTGGAGGAATGCCGTCGAACTTCGCCTCCCAGTATTGACCCTGTGCGATCATCTGCGCGCTTTCCCGTTGTTGCTCCTGCCAGTGAATAAAGTCGCCGAATTGGAGTTGTGGCGTCTCCGGTTCTTGAGTGCCAGAACGAACGGAGGTATAGAAATCGCACACTTCGCGGAGTATGACCGCCATGGACCAGCCGTCAGCAACTATGTGATGTGCGGCGACCGAGAAGACATGCAGCTGCTCGTCAAGTCGGAGAAGCTTTGCACGAAAGAGCGGTGCTTTGCTGAGATCGAAAGGAGTTCTGCTTTGAATCTTGAGCCATTCGGCTAATGCGCTCTGTCGTTCTTGCGGGGACTTCGACGAATAGTCTGTAAGCGGACAGTCTATCGAAACATCGGTCAAGATCTCCTGGGAATCGCCATCGTTGCTGATCCTGATCCGCAAGGCATCATGCCGATTGACCACAGCCTGGATGGCTTGGTTGAGAGTGGCACAATGCAAGGGACCATGCAGTTCGAGAGCCACGCACAAGGTGTAGGCCAGTGATCCGGCCTCGTCCATCTTTGCCAATGCCCATAATTGCCTCTGTGCCGAAGTTAGAGGTAGGGTCCGCTGGGCAGCTTTCAAAACGGGACTTTCAACTGTCGAGGATGCAGTAAAGCTGCTCCAGAATCCGCCTTGCTGCATATCGTGAATACTGCTCTTCAGGGCGGCAAGGATCTTTTCTAAGTCGCTCTCGGAATGGGCAGTCGAAAGGAAGCAGGTACGGCCTTCCCATATATATATGCCCTTATGAATGAGATGGTGGTAGAAAATATCCATCTCCAGCGGTTGATAGAGATAGCTTGTATTTCCTGCCAGAGTGAACCGGAACAGAGATCCGAAATGTTGTGTTGTGATGGGAATACCCGCGTTGCTGAAGATACTATTCGCGGCAGCTACAAACCGGGCTGTGCGGGAATTCAAGTCCTCCTGCAATTGAGATCCTTGCGTCTTCAGATATCCGAGCGTCGCCCGAGCGCATGCCATTGCCAGCGGGTGCTTGCAGAAAGTGCCGGCGACAAATGTCCTGATGACCTCGGGCCTTGAATCGTCTCCATAATTCCAGGAGCCACCATCAACACGATCCAGGTAGAACGCTTTGCCGGCAACAATACCGATGGGCATGCCTCCGCCGACGATCTTGCCGTACGTTGCTAGGTCTGGCTCAATGTCAAAGTAACCCTGTGCGCCACGTGGATGGACACGAAACCCGGTGATTACTTCGTCGAAGATCAAAGCGACTTTTGTGGAGCGCGTGATCTCGCGTAGACGTCGCAGGAATGTAACCGGCTGCAAGCCCGGAGACCGACTTTGTACCGCTTCGACAAGTACCGCGGCGAGTTCTCCACTATGAGCTTGGATTAACTCCAGCGAGCTTTCCTCGCCATACGGGAGCACCAGGGCATCGGTAGCAACGTACTGAGGTACGCCGGGGACCATCGGGACGGCATGCCAATGACCATCCTGACGACGTCCCACAGCTAATGTTGCGTCAGAATGTCCATGATACGAGCCGGAAAACATGGCGATCTTGGTTCGCCCGCTTGCAGCGCGGACCATTCGCAGGGCCGCCATTACCGCTTCGGTTCCGGAGTTGCAGAATGTTACCCGTTCCATTCCGGTAATTTCGGAAAAGAGTTCAGCTACTTCCGCGGCTGTATCCGACTGCGGCCCAACCTGGATGCCGCGCTGAAGCTGCTCCTCGATCGCCTGCTCGAGAAACGGCGCTCGATGGCCGAATAGATTGACGCCGAATCCCATCGCGATATCGATGTATTCATTACCATCCACGTCCCAGAAGCGCGAACCTAGCGAGTGCTCGGCGACGATAGGGTACGACATCTCCTTGATCTCTGGACGCAACGCCATCACTGACCTCAAGTCCGCGAATACCTGCCGGGATCTCTGCGCCGCCAGCTTCGACCGCCGGGTGCGCGCGGTGTAGCGAGTGGCAAAGTCGTCAAGGTAGCGCTGTTGTTGCGGACTTAAAGTCTTTCGTTCCGATTCTCCGGCATGCTCGATCTGGGGTTGAGGTGCCGAGGCTTCCACGAAATAGGGTGAAGGAGTGCTCCTCGTGGCGGGAACTGGCGCGCGGTCTGTATCTTCAGTTGGAGCGCCCGGTTGCCCGCGGAGAAGCGTCAACTGGTTGTTCATCAGATCCAACTGTCGTAATACGATCTGTTCAAGCGCTGAACCTGGACTTGCCAATGCCGGCATGCTGGTTCTGTTTTCCTGAGTGGCTGCAGACAGTGCTGTCTGAGCTGACACGTTCGGCACGGTCTCTGCGGGCGAAGCCCGGTCGGGTGTTGCGTGGTTCGCAATGTGTGTTGCCAGCAATTCGATATTGACTAAGTCTTCGAAGAAGCTGCGGATGGGAATGCTGAGGCCGAATGTCTTCTGGATTCGCTGCACTGCGTCAACAAAAACGATGGAGTCCGCGCCCATATCGAGGAACCGAGTACGAACATCTACATCCTTGACCGGTATATGGAGCAAGTCCGCGACCAAAGACGAGAGAGAGTTCTGGATCGTAGCATGCCGGTCTTCTGATGGAACCATGCTCTCCTTCGCTTTTTCCTCGGGGGAGCTTCCAACCCAATAGCGCTTACGTTGAAATGGATAGGTTGGAAGTGACACGCGTCGGCGAGGATAATCGTTGTCAAAACCGTTCCAGTCGATATCAACACCGAGCTGATAGGCGGCTTGAATGCTACCGAGAAGCGTGTCCCAGTCGTCCCTTTTCTGTGTGAGGGAAGGCAACCATGTTGCCTGGGATGCGCCATCGCAGCGCTTCCCCAGCCCGGTCAGTACCGGTCGTGGACCAACCTCCAGGAAGACTTCGACACCGGCCTTGAGTAGCACTTCGATCCCTTGATGAAACCGCACCGTCTCGCGAGCGTGACGTCTCCAATACGCTGCATCTGGGGATTGGCCTTTGATGAACATTGCGCCGGTGAGATTTGAAACCAGCGGAATGGAAGGCGGCTTAAAATTTACCCTCCTGGCGACTTCTTCAAAGGCGTCCAAAATAGGGTCGATCTGTGGAGAATGAAACCCTTGATTGACATGGAGCCGCTCAAACATCCAGCCATTCCTGTCGCAGACCGCAGCTACTTGGTCAATGTCTTTCTGTGCTCCGGAAAGAACTGCGCTATCGGGGCCGTTGATAGCAGCGAGAGCTATCCTGCCTTGCGATGCTGAGACAAGTCCGTCGAGTCGTGCCGGGTCGGTGAAAACGGCGATCATCCCCCCCTCTGAGGGAGGTGCGCCGTTGTAACCTGTCGTGATCGCCTGCATGAGGCGTCCGCGCTCCGCCACTAGAAAAAGGCCATCTTCCAAGCTAAAGCACCCAGCTGCACACGCAGCGACATACTCGCCCAAGCTATGCCCCATGACCGCTACCGGCGTGAAGCCCCATAATCTCAGGACTTCGTACAGCGCGTATTCGAGAGAGAATAGGACCGCTTGAACCCATGCGCCATTATTGAAGAACTGTCGCAGAGAATCTGAGTCGTTCGAGTACAGAGTTGGAATTAGGGGCAAGGGAAGCAAGGGATGAAGGATCTCATTACACGTCTCCAGGATCTGGCGGAACTTGGGCTGGGTCTCATAGAGCTGTCGACCCATTCCGGCATATTGTGATCCCTGGCCTGTGAACAAAAGGGCTGTCTTGGGATTGGCACGGGCGATAGCGAAACTTTGGGAATTCGCAGCGAGAAGCTGCAACTGGTCCGCAAGTGCGGACGTCGAGTCGGCAATAACGGCAAGACGTCTTTTGAAATGTGAGCGCCCGGTGTTTGCCGAGAAACACACGTCCGCTATCGGAGTACTTTGCAGCGGACCAGTGAGTCGCTCAGCGTAACGACGAGTCAGTTCCTGTAACGCCAGTTCACTTTTAGCTGACAGCGCAACCAGATGTTTTGGCCGTTCCATGCCCGTGGAAATTTCCGGAGCTTTCCCGGAAATCGTCTGCCCCTCTTCGACCACGACATGTGCGTTGGTTCCGCCAAAGCCGAAGGAACTTACTCCAGCAATGCGCCGGCGCTCCCCGTGGCGCCATGGTTGAGGTGCAGTTGGGATCGTGAGGGGAGTGCCATCAAGAGAGATCAGCGGATTCAGGCTGTTCAAATGCAGGTGAGGAGGAATTTCTTCGTGTTTCAATGCCAGAATAACTTTGATGAGCCCGCAGATTCCGGCAGCGGCTTCCAGGTGTCCGCAATTGGTCTTAACCGATCCAATCCAGCACGTCTGATCGGATGAGCGCTTTTCTGTTAGCACTTCTTTGAGAGAGTTAAGTTCGATAGGGTCGCCGAGCGAGGTCCCTGTGCCGTGGGCTTCGACATAGCTGATATCTTCGCTACTTACCGCGGCATCCTTCAGGGCTGCCCGAATAACTTCTTGCTGCGAGGGGCCATTCGGCGATGTCAGTCCGTTGCTACGGCCATCCTGATTGATACTTGAACCTCGAATAATTGCTTGAATTGCATCGCCATCGCGCAGTGCGTCCCCGAGTCGCTTGAGCACGACGATTCCGCAGCCTTCTCCACGAACGTATCCGTCAGCTTGCGCATCAAAGGTCTTGCAGCGGCCATCCGGTGAAAGCATGCCCGCCTTCTCAAACGCAATGGTCCAATTGGGTGTAAGAATAAGGCTTACACCGCCTGCGAAAGCAAGGTCGCATTCGTCGCAGCGCAAGCTCTGTATCGCCTGGTGCACCGCCACAAGCGACGACGAGCAAGCGGTATCCACGGCCCAACTGGGCCCACGAAAATCGAATTGGTAGGAGATGCGATTCGCAGCAATACTTCCGGCGTTGCCTGTTGCGGAATATGGATCCACTCCTGACTCATGAGTGATTCGGCTGTATTCATTACTGCTGATTCCCACGAAGACGCCAGAGCGAGTTCCCATGAGCCGTTCGGGAGCTTTGCCCGTTTGCTCCATAGCCTCCCAGCACACTTCAAGCAGTAGTCTGTGCTGAGGATCGATTTGCTCAGCCTCCCGAGGCGAAATTCCAAAGAACTGCGGATCAAATCCATCGATCTTGTCAATAAATCCACCCCATCGCGGACCATTGCCATTCCATCGCGATCGGGGCGCTTCTGAGATCGCATCCACGCCGTTGTGGAGCAGAGACCAAAAGGCATCAGGGTTTTCGGCTTGAGGAAACCTACATCCAATGCCGATTACAGCTATCGCCTTGGACTGGTGGTCGTATGTATGGTTAGGCGTCTGTGAACGGCTTTCACCGGCCAGATGCTTTGCTAAGCTCGCAATAGAGGGATAGTCATATGCAACTGTAGGATCGACGCGTCTCTCCAGCCAGTTTTCAAGGTCAGCCGAAAGTCCGACCGCTCCTATCGAATCCAACCCGTAGCGCGCAAAGGGTTCCTGAATATCGATATCCACGACCGAAAGGTTCAAACGTTGTGACAAATCGTGCGCGAGCCATGCCTGCAGGACCTCCTCGTTTGGTTTGGTTGTCGCACACGGCGAGAGCTTCGGGACAACTACTGCCGATGGTCTCAATTGAATTTCTTTCGAACCCGATTTCCATTCGGCGATCACATCGAGCTCGCCAGAGAGGAATTTCGTTCGGCACGCACCTCGTCTGATCTTGCCGCTCGATGTTTTAGGAAGAGAGGACGGCTTAATGAGTACAATCGCATAGACTTGAAGCTCATGCTGTTCGCTGATGGCATGTCGAATGTTTTCAATTACGCATGCTTCATCCACATGGCGCCTCGCGGTGCGTTCAAGCTCCTGTACAACGACCAGACGCTCTTCACCCTCCGCCTCCACAGAGAATGCCGCTCCGCAATCAGAGGCCAACGCCGTATGAGATTGCTGGATGGTCAGCTCGATGTCCTGTGGGTAATGATTGATGCCGCGAATGATGATCAGGTCTTTGATGCGGCCTGTAATAAAGAGTTCGCCAGCATGCAGGAATCCTGTATCTCCTGTTCGCAAGAATGGGCCCTCGCCCGTCTCGGCGAGATAGGCTTTGAAGGTGTCTGCACTGTCTTCCGGACGGTTCCAATACCCTGATGCCACAACTGCTCCGGAAAGCCAGATCTCACCCACTTCGCTTTCCGAACACCGCGTGTGAGAGCTCGGATCGACGATTACGATCTCGGTTCCGATCTCCGAACATCCGCAACCGACTAACTCGCGAGCCTCTTCATCTGCTTTTGCCAGTTTTACACGATCATGTTCCAGTGCTTGCGCGTTAACGCGAACCGTCGTTGGGGCTGCCCAAGAACGCACCGCTGTTGCTTTTAGCGTGCACTCGGCTAAACCATATCCCGGCGAGAACGCAGAAGCATTGAAGCCAAAGGGGGCGAATACTTCGCTGAAACGACGAAGTGTTGAAGCACGTACCGGCTCCGCCGCATTCAACGCCATGTGCCAGCTACTTAGATCCAGACTTGCCCTTTGCTCCGCAGAGATCTTGTTTAGACACAGTTCGTAGGCGAAGTTAGGAGCACCACTGTGCGTAGCCTTGAAACGAGAGATTGCCCGTAGCCAGCGTATCGGACTCTGAAGGAACGCAGCCGGAGGCATGAAGACGCAGGGAATGCCGCTATACAGTGGCTGCAAGATTCCATAAATAAGACCCATGTCGTGAAACATCGGTAGCCATGACACGATGAGACTTTCGGCTGTGTGGTTCCAGCCCTTGTCCATGTCCTGCAGCGTAAGCAGCAAGTTACCATGACTCACCATGACGCCCTTTGGCGTGGAGGTGGATCCCGAAGTGTATTGCAGGAAGGCGAGGCTGCTCTCGTCCACTAGTGGCGCCTGCCAGTCGTCTGCTTTCATCGGATCGAGATCATCGGTCGAATGCCAGACTAGCTTCATCAGCCAGACGTCATCCTTTACCCGAGCTTCGACGAGCGTGAGGATCTTTGTTGTGGTCAAAGCGATGATCGCTCCAGAGTCCGCCGCGATTGACTGTATGCGCCCGAGAGACGAATTGCGACGTGGAGGGTAGGCTGGAACAGCTATAGCTTTCGCAAAGAGGCATCCAAGAAAGGCGGCCACATAGTCGATTCCTTGCGGGTAGAGCAGCAGCACGCGATCGCCAGGAGAGACGCCAAGCGTTTGCAGCAGGACTCCGATCGATCGCGCTCGACGCTCTAGTTCTTCATAATTGATAACGCTTTCCTGCGTTTCTCCATCGGAGAGAAAAGTGTACGCATTGCAATATCCTTTGCTCAGTGCTGTTCTGCGCAGAATATCGACGATCGTGTTCCCTGTAAATGTTCGGTCCCACGGGGAAAGCGCTGTTGGCACTGATCTTTCATTCATGATCTCCGGCTCTCCTTTTTGTTAAAGGCAAGTTACAAGAAGATTTCGGAATAGTAACACGAATAATTTTCTTGGAAAGCTCAAAGTCAAAACTCTCGGATAAATTAGTGCAGCCTCTGCTTTGTTGAGTCATAAAACTCTTGTATCTTATGTTTCCCGGTGGCGACCTCGGAAGAAACAGAAGCGGCTCGTCAAAAGGGATTTATTTACTTAGAGTGATAAGGTGGAGCTAGGTCTCGTCTGTAGGCATGGGGGATTAAGATATATCTATGCCCGATATAGGGAGTAGTTGCACGACATCTTCGGAAACCCATCTATCTTATTGGAACTTATAACGTTTCGAACATATAGGGCCACGTGCGTCTCCGCGACATAGATCGGAGTAAGCCTGAATCGATGATGTATCAGGGGCCGGGGATTAAGATCGAGACCGGTATTGTCGTCAAGAGTGCATGGCGTGTTCCATGAACAAGACGCGAGGCTCAGTGTGCCTTGCGCGTATCAATCTTTCTTTCTCTCCCCTCGAGATGCTCTGTATCCTTGAACTAGCGAGCGATATCCAGTTGCCAGGGTGTCGGCTGTCCGAGTTCCTTTGCGTCCGTAAAACTGTTTCTCCTAGAAGTAGGAGCGTACTCTGGCCCTCTTTCCCTTCCAGATAAAGCGGAAGCTAATTTTTAAGCAGCTTTTCTTCTCGGATAAAGTTCCCCCTTCAGGAAGGGGATCAACCCTCCGGAGCGCTCGTTGATCGCCGTACTTGGGGAGTACTCGCCTTTAGAAAAGCTAGCGTGTTTTTGTAATGGGCAGAGTTCGGGGAAGGAAAGAGTAGGGAAAGGAGATCTAAATGTTTCAGAACTACTGGATATCGTGTCTATATAGAAGATCGGTCCTAAGCGTTGACATCTTGTCGTTGATCGATCACTCGCTCTGGATTTTCTTTCGTACGTTTAGCTTTTTCTTGCTCTTCCAGATCCTGCATTGCTTCGGCAGTCGCGTCCTGGAGATCTTCTAGGGTCTGTGCTGAAACCTTCTTAACCTCACGGCCTACCTTTACACCGATCTTAACGCTTTCTTTCACCAGTAACTTCCAGTTATACAGCAAGATAGCGCCAGAAACCATGCCAAGCAGGTACGATGTTTTTTTCATGATCTCACTTTCCATTCAATTCACAGATCAGATTCTAAAACTCTATAACTCCATCTTAGATCTAGGATCCAGATCGCCGAGCAAGATTCAATTGTACCGAAGTTACGTATATACGAAACCTTCGAGACTGAATCCTAGCGTATCCATCGACATTTCGTAAAGCTGGAAGCTGGAAATATTTGTTGTAGTTATCGTGTTTCTCCGGTGGAAGTCGCTAGGGCAAGATGTTCAATGTCTGGGGGCTGTAGAAACAGAATATGCTTCGGGTGAAGCAGTGGAGACTTGTGCTAGAATCCGTGCTGCCTTCGGTCTTACCATGCTGCTTCCCGAAGGGGACCCTATAACAAGCTGTGAAGGAGTTCATGCCCAATGGCAGAGCAAGAGGTCGAGGAAAAGACTTTCTATAAGGTAGCTAGAAATCACGAAGAACAATATTCCATTTGGCCGGAAGGACGAGAATGTCCACCCGGTTGGCAAGAGATGGGGAAGAGTGGAACGAAGCAGGAGTGTTTGAGCTACATCGAGGAAGTGTGGACTGACATGCGTCCTTTGAGTCTGCGGCAAAAGATGGAGAATGCGACCGAGAATGAGAGAGACCAAAGGCTATCCCGGGAGGATCGGTCGGAAGATTCGCGGGATGATCTCGTCACGTATCTGTCGCAGGGCGAGCATCCCATTTGTGCGACGGGAGGATCTGCGGAGGACTTTCTCGATCGTGTCCGGGCTGGATACGTCAATCTTAAGTTTACCGATACGCGTGGCGGCACAGAGCTCAGGGTTAAGCTCGACGCTAAGGCTAGCGATATGAGTAGGGTGGACTTTACGCAGAGGAAAGGGACTGTGCACCTCGTTGGAGACCTCACTATGAATTTTCGGCCAGTACGGCTAGTTGCAGAGGTAGCTGTGGAATCACTGGAAGGAGTGGGCCGGATACAGGAGAGCTCCTAGATGTCCTGAAAGCTAGAGCAAAACCAGCGTAGGTGCATCTCGAACCTCGACTCCCTACGCAGGTTTTCCATCAAGTCTGGCATTGGTAAAACCGACCCCGGATCGCGGAAGCGCAGGTTTGTTTCTTATCAGAAAACCTGCACATCGCCGAATTGGGATAGGACATAGTAGCGCTGCTTTTGCTCTAGAGTGCAGCAAAGGGGCATAGCGCCTCCAATTCAGGGCTTTTCAAGTCCGCATCTTCGAAGTTTCGGCGGGGGGACAGCCGAAGACTTGCAGCACTTCTTCGCAGATCTGTTGCGGAGTTTTGTCAATTGTATAGATTGTCGCCCGGGCCAACTCGCGATTCGCAGAATGGCGTATATAGTGCGCATTGATTTCTTCTAATTGAGGGCCGACTCGTTGCGCCAGAAAGGCAATGGATTCCTCAAGATCGGGGCTTGGCTGCAAGAGTACGACATTGGCAAACGGGGCCAACGCTGTCCGAATACGGTCATACAGAACGGGATCATCCTGTACGGAATACCCAGCTCCGAAATCGACAATGCAATCACGTGCATCTGCAAGGTGACGCTCCACAGCATGGACTTCGAATGGTTTCCAATAGCGCAAAGCACTTTGTAGTCCTTCCGTTTCGGCCAGGTTGCGAGCTCGATCTTCATCGTAGCCGAGCTCCGCAAAATACTTCCATCGCTGTTTATCAAGCCCACTGCGCTCAACGCCAAGTCTTTCCGCGAGCAGTCGGGCGACGGTGCTCTTTCCGACCTTCATGGGACCTATGAGGATGATTACCATGAGTTTTGCCCTCACGCATCGGGAATGTGTCGATCCAGAATGTAGCACAATCGCACTGGCCCGAATGGGACCACAGAAAAAGATGACGTAACAACAGTTATTGCGCGTCTGCTGGATGACGCCCATAAAGTTACTAACATGAGCACTGAAGTTTCAGGCCATAATGCTATCGTCGCTAAAAAAGAATAAATGATTAAAACTTCTTGCGTGCCCGATGAATACATGCTAGCTTCCCAAGAAGCGTGGATGGGTAGATGTCTGAGAAATCCGGAGCTTCGGATGACTTAGCGACGAAGAAGGTGGTGCGAAGGACGGACTTTTAAGTCCCGAGCGCCGGAGATAGAACTTATTTGACAGATAGATGATAAAGAAACCAACCCTCCCGTGATGGAGACTGTCTAAACTCAACAAGGAGAAATTAATATGGAAACCGAGACCCCGACTGTAAGCGGTGCACCGGTACTCAATAATGGTGTTAAAGTAGCCGGCGAAGCATTAGTGGTGCCTGGTGCGAGTCTGCTTTTGGATGGCAATGTGAAAGGGGCTGCCACTCACATTGTTGCAGCGTTCATCGCACGAGCTCTGCTTGGTCCGGTTGGATGGGCATACATTGCAGCCAACTCCTTTTCTGTGTCAGTTTCAGGCAAGCATTTGCATCAGCAGTTTATCGGCCGATAGTTCGTCATGTGATGCTGGCTTATGCTGATGTCTGACGCTGTTTGCACCATTACGTTCGAAAGCTTCTGCAAAGGTAGAGGGGAAATGTGTCTGCTGTGTTCCTCTCGCAGCAGACACATCAGCCATGCTTGTAAGAGCGCCGGTCTTGGTTTCGCAGGATAGAAGAGTCCGACCAAGCCCTTTCGTAAAGGCATTGAGTATTGAGGATTCGGTACAACAGCTGTGGGGGACCGAACCGGTTTTAGGAGCCATAGCGTTTGATCTCGACCAGTTCCCAAATACAACTTCGATCATCAATCCCAGGGCGCGAGCGTTGGGATGTTGAAGGATTAGTTTGGAATAGTGGTGTCGCGGTAGCCTTAGAGAAAGCCCTCCTGGCGGAAGAAGGGATTCTCTTTGTGCGGGCTAATCCAAACACCGGAAGAGTCTTAATTCGCTTTGAAGTTAGCCGCAAGCTCTCCTGTGGACGGCTGATTCAGATCAATCTTCACTCAATTCTGTTACATAAGCTGCCGGACTCCGGACCAAAATCGAGCAGGAACGCTCTTCTCCGCATTTTTAAGTCATCTCCTCAACTTGGGCAAGCTGGTATTGCCGCGGCGCTTTCAGTTGTCGGTCAAATCGTAACCGTATCGCGACGTGTTCTGTTAATTTCGACCATCAATGCCGCATTAAGTTCTGTCGGTGTCACTGCGGTGGCAGGACCTGGCATTGGAGTCATGACCGCCTGGCTGGTGGTTCTCGTTGCTGCTTCGAGCGTTATTGATCATTTCTCTACTGTTGCCTGGGCGAGGTTGGCGCGCAGCACAGAAGAGGGAATTCGTGAACCTCTTCTGCACCATCTCCAGCATTTGGATGTCGCCTTTTTCGACCGTGAAGGTACCGGTCGTCTCATGAATCTGGTCATTGGCGATGTCGCTACCATTGGGCGCTTTATCGAGGCCGTGGGAGACGAACTGGCGGAGGCGGTCATTAGTATTATATGGGCCGGTGGAATGTTGCTGTGGATTGCGCCTAGCCTGTTCGGGCTCTCTCTTGTCCCTGTGCCGTTTGTCCTGTTCGCGGTATGGGGCCTTGGGCCGCTTGTTACTAAACGCATGGCGGCGGCTAGCAATAGCGCGAAGGCTTTTAATCAGCGGCTGGGAAATAGTCTTGGAGGAATTATTGATGTTAAGAACTTCACTGCGGAAGAGAATGAGGCCCGGAGGCTGGCGGCGGACGGAAGGGCTCTGGATGAAACCTCAGTCAGTGCTGAGTCCGCATCATCAATGCAATACCAGGCTATTCAGGGAATCTTCGGTGCAGGTTTCTCGATTGCCATAGGTTTTGCAGGAACGCTCGTTCTTTCAGGAGAGGTGCTTCCCGACAAAACCCTTCATGTTCTTTATTGGTTCCCAAATCTCATGAGTTCGCTAACGCGTCTTCAGAGCGTACTTCGGCAGTATCACGCTGCGCTCCGAGCGTCTGAAAATATTCTGCGGATTATGGAAATACAACCCAGCATTGTGAACGGCTCCTTGCGGTTACCTCCTGAAACTGCAGAGTGTGAGGTTGAATTCGATCGGGTCACATTTGGTTACAATCCAGGTATCCGAGTTCTTGAGAATGTCTCATTTAGGATAAGACCCGGACAGATGCTTGCTATTGTCGGACCTACCGGATCTGGCAAGAGCACTCTCATTCGACTGCTGTTGCGGCACTATGATGTGGAGGAAGGTTCTGTTCTTTTGAATGGAAAGGATATTAGGGAGCTCAATCTTCAGGATCTTCGTAGAACAATCGGGGTCGTTGGACAGGATGGTTATCTATTCGAGGGCAGTGTGAAAGATAACGTCCTCTATGGGTTGCCTACCTCGTCGTCCGTTCAACTCGAAGATGCTCTTGATAACTCCGGCGCGAGTAGTTTCCTTGCGGACCTTCCCCGCGGAATCGATTCAGATGTCGGGGAGCAGGGCAAGCGGCTGTCAGGAGGACAACGTCAACGAGTCGCGATTGCTCGTGCCCTTCTTAAGAACGCTCCTGTCCTTGCCCTTGACGAGGCCACCTCACATCTAGACTACGAGACCGAGCGAATGGTGCAAGGCTCGGTTCGCAAAGCTGCGGAGGGAAGGACCATGATCGTAGTGGCTCACCGTCTTTCTACGATACGTCGAGCAGACGAGATCGTTGTTCTTGAAAGCGGTAGAATCTGTGAACGAGGCACTCATGATGAGTTGATCCATAAGGGAGGACTGTATGCTTCTCTTTGGATGTTGCAGAATGGCAGTTCGGATAGTTCTGATAGTTAACCGTTCGCTGCCTTCATAGTTCAGGCTCGCGCGGGTTTGACCGGAAGTCAGTCCCTGGATATGGGTGACTCGTAAGCCATTCATCGATCTTTTGTTCAATCAACGACTCGGGAACATACCATGGCTTTTCCATGAGTTCGAGGGTAAGCAACTCTGCAGCACTGTCATAATGAAGGTGAATTCTGAAGCCATGTGCTTCAACGGATCCGCTCCGCTCCGGCAGTGTGATACCCATCCGTTTCTGAATTGTCGCGGCGATTGCCTTGAACTGTTGCGCTTCGATGCCGGACAAAACACGTTTAGTTACTCGTTTCATAAATATTTCTCCTGACTGGGTGCAGCGGTTGTTGTTCGTTCATTTTTGCCTTTAGGAACGTTACTCGCTAAGAAGAAATCCCTCAATACATCACTAAGATACTGTGCTTCGTATTGAGAAAAGAGATAGTAATGGTGCCGATCTTCTTTCTGATGTCTGTTAGTAACTATAGGTAGCCAGAGTTGGCGGCAAAAATGAGCCGGACAAGGTGGGGGCTGCAAGGCATGGCTTCATGCTCAAGGCTGGCAACACTGGAGCCCCTAACGTGCTTGTATCGTGGGGAAATGCAGTGGGGGCTCATTTTGCCACGAGTCGGGGAGCTGGGGATTATCCTGATATCTTTGTCGTTCGTCGCTTCAGTTTCTCAGTACATTTTCCTTCTTCTGCCTCGGTTTCGGTAGACCTTGTCATGGCTGCTTGCTTCATTGAAGTTAATAACAAGCTCTAGTCGGTGCCCTGGTGAGGACGGGTGGGTAAAGGTTACGGTAACTGTTTTGCGAAAGCGAATAAACATGGTGTCAGATCATAAGAGATAACATAAAAGCGATGTTTTTCTGGTTGCGCTTATGAGTATCCACTGTATACTCTCGCAATGCTCCAGCAGAAGCTTTCTCAAAGCCCTTTGTTGTTCCTTGCGCTGGCAGTGTTACTTCCCACAATGGCCAGCGCGCAAACTTCCAAATCTACATGGACTTTCGCTGTCTCCGGGGACAGTCGCGATTGTGGCGATTTTGTTATGCCTGCGATTGCTGCTGACGTAAAAGCTGAAAAGGACGAATTCTATTGGCACCTTGGCGATTTTCGCAAAATGCAGAGTGAAGATCAGGACATGACGGCGATGGATGGGGGGCCGGCGCCCATTGACGATTATCTCAAGCGTGCTTGGGATGATTTTCTAGTTCACCAGATAGCCGCATTTGGAAGTCTTCCAGTGTTCATCGGTAGGGGAAATCACGAAACTCTGCCGGACAGGACGCGAGAGGATTATATAAAGAAGTTTTACGCTCTCCTTGATCGTCCGGAGATAGCTATGCAACGCAAGATCGACGCGGGACATAATGTTGATGCGTCATCGGTGGAGCCGTGGTATCACTGGACCCACAATGGCGTTGACTTTATCAATATGGACAATGCGGATATGGACGAGTTCACAACTCAGCAACTCCATTGGCTACGTTCTGTACTTGACTACGATCTATCGCCAAAATCGGGAATTACGACAATCGTGATGGGTGCACATGAAGCACTGCCACATTCTACGGGAGTGATACATGCGATGGATGACTGGCCTCGTGGCTCACAGACAGGGGAGGTCGTATATCAATGGTTTTATGATGCTCAGGCTGCAGGGAAACGAGTGTACCTCCTGGCAAGTCACTCTCACTACTATTCTCCCAACATCTATCGCACCTTGTATTGGTATCAATACTCGAAACAGTTTGTCCCAGGGATCATCATCGGCACGGCGGGAGCGCACCGCTACCCCCTGCCGCAAGGGGCAGACGACAGCTCCGAAACGATGATCTATGGATATCTGCAAGGAGTAGTAAATTCGGATGGAACAATTGAATTCAAGTTACACAAACTGAGCGAGCAGGAGCTGCTGAAATCCAAGTGGTCAACTGCACCGGACGAAGCGATCCACGAATGTTATGTGAAGAACGGGGGATGAGGTTTTCTCGATGCTCCCCGAGGCTTGGATATTTGTTGACAAATAGAGCGAGGACGACACGAGATGAGCGCGACATGAAAATCTGCCACATTTGTCACTTCCACGCCGTTCGATAACAGGATCCGTATTTGTGCATGTTCCCGAGACGGTCGGTGTCATAACGGGGAGACAATGAACGGTTGTCAAGATTTGAGGAGATTGAGGCATAGAAGAAGGGGTTTCATGCCCCGCGACTCCCATATCTTCGATACTCTCATTGTTTCACTATTGCCTCCAATGTCGCTGGACATCCACTCAGCTCTTTCCCTGTAAAGTAGAGAGAGGTTGCTTAGCACTCCTGCAGTGCGGGCCTCGCCTTCGTGTATCGCGAATCGCTAGATTGATATGCTCATCAAAAGCAGTATCCAATTCAGGTTCCTATATGCCACCTGAATCGGCGCGACACCGATGCCGTTTGCGGCCTTACCGATTGTGCGGAGGGTGCGAACCGGGCAAGTAGGTAACACTTTCGTTCAGATAAAAGGGCAGTACTAGAAGGAATGCCCAGGAAAGAGACAGATGTAGTGGACGAAAGGATGCGGTTTATCTACGACCAGCAGAGTGGACTGTGGACGATGGCAGAGTTGTGCCGACACTATGGGACTGCCCGCAAGACCGGATATAGCAGGTTGAAGCGGTATTTAGAAGAAGGCTCCCGGGGATTACAGGATCGTCCGTGCGGGGCAAAATGCCATCCGAATCAAACCGCAGCAGCAGTGGAGGAACAGATTTTAAAGCTGCGGCGAGAACATCCCAGCTGGGGACCGAAAAAGCTACGAGCTTATCTATCCAGCCGAAAAGCAATTCGCAGGCCAGCGTTAAGCACGATTGGAGAGCTATTGCGACGGGAAGGGTTGAGTAGTCCTCCTCGCAAGCCACGGCGTAAAACCCCTCCGTACACTCGGCCATTTCATAACGTCGAAGAGGCAAATCAAGTCTGGTGTGCCGATTTTAAAGGATGGTTTCGGACTCAAGACGGAGAGCACAATGATCCGTTAACCATTACGGATGCATCCAGTCGCTACTTGCTGCGCTGTCAAACTTTATCGTTGCTTGTCGCGAATATGGATTGCCACTGGTAATCCATACCAATATCGGAGCACCCTTGCCAGCACGGCCATCGCCGGTTTATCGCGACTGTCGATGTCCTGGATGAAATTGGGGATTCAGCCGGGAAGAAGCCTGTCAGGACATCCGGAGCAAAACGGACGACATGAGCGAATGCATCGCACCTTGAAAGCGGAGATGGTGTGTCATCCAGCGGCAAATCGCCGCGCCCAGCAACGGGTCTTTGATCGGTCGAGCAAGGAATACGACGAGCAGCGTCCGCGGGAATCTCTCCTAAACCCGGCGAGATTCCCCCAATTCCCACAGCTGTTGCGGCTGTTTTTGCTTCGACTTTATCTCGATGTTAATCTTCAACCTTGGATGACCGGCGAAAAGGCAAAGCTGGGCCAAACTGTCACAGTGGCGTATACAACCACAGACAAGAGCGGCAAAATCGTTACCACTACGATCTCTGTTGTAGTTAATGACAGAGGGCCATTCAAGGTTGATTCCAACAGTCGAGCAGTTCATCCGCTTGAGCCACATCCCAGTCGAATCATCGACTTGACCCTAACTGCTTTTACAAAACTGGTTGGAGGCTGCAGGGCTGGAGTAGTTCAAGTGACAGTGAAGGTGCCCAATGAATAACAAATCGCTGAATAGGCTTTACCTCCTCATCTCGCTCGCTGTACGAGTTCTTTTCAGTGGCGTGAGAGCCCAGTGCCAAATTGTTTCTATTTCGGTTCCGATGTTGCAGCTTTCAAAGAATGAGCGCATTGTCGGATTCGAAGTTCACGTCCGCTCAAGAAGGATCGCAGCATTGCCAAACCTGCCCATCGGGTGTAATACCTCGGTGGACAATGATCCGTAGTGGAATACTGTCATCAAAGGATCGATAGACGTGGGCGCGGCAGCTATGGACAAGGACTTTCTCCGAAACTTTATGGTTGTTCAAGTCGAGGAAGATGCACCGTCCGATATGCCTCTTGACTTGCAGGGTGAGGTCATCGTGACGTCCGACTTCACTTCAGAAAAGCGAATCAAGCTCTCGATGAAGGATTTTGCCATCAAGACAACAACTGGGCATTGAGATAATGTTTAGCGCTCCCATGCCATCTGAAAGTGCAAAAGGTGGCAAAGCTGGCGCGCCGCAACGTGGCGAATTGAGTTCCGAAAGACTGAGCCAGGTTGCGGGGAGGGCCGTTGCAGTAGGCCCAACAGCAGGAATAAAAGGCAGAAGTCGATATGGTGAAACTGTTGGCCTTGCTCCCCAGAGAGCTGCGAATGCCGATCCCAAGAAGAAAAGCCCTTACGATTCCTTTACCTGGAACCAGACTTCCACTCAGCAATCTCAGGATGCCCGTCAAAACACCATGGATATTTCTGATCGGAATAGCAACGTAAAGAAGGCGACTACCTCAGACAACCCGATTGAACAACGAGTGTGGAACGTCAACATGGATGCTGCGATGTACCGCGTGAAGATAGGACATTCATTGATAAATAAGTTCGCATTATCTCTATTATTTACCGTGTTAATAGCGCTGTCTGGTCTGGCTCAGCAAGAACAAACAACGGAGCAGGTTACGCTTGCCCAGAGGGTGGCTCGTCTCGGAGCGCATGGAAACGACGATATAGCGGATGTAAAGCAGTTGACATCTAACCCGCGAGCCAGCACGGAGCTATTGATCGCTGGTCTCCATCTCATTCCTGATTCTGACGAGCCTGCAAAAGCAGACAAACCTTCGATGGAGTATGTTTTATGGATGATCCGCGGACTCCCGATATATGACGGGAGACATTGACTTCTGTGCCCAGAGTAAGCATGTTTTCAGAAACTCCGAAGCGGAGAAAAATCGTAAATACTGGTTGACTTTTCACCATAACGAATGAAACCTGTGTACGAACGGGGACATAGGTAACACATTGAACCGGGCAGATCGGTAACACTATCGATGTCCGGATTTTGATGAAAAGTTGTTTCCGAGAAGATAATAGCAGCCGCCATCGGAGCTGTGGGAATGGGGGGAATCTCGCCTTCCTTTGGCGAGATTTCCAAGGGGCAGAGGGAAGGGAGGAAAAGCTGTTTTTGCTTTTCCTCCCTTCCCTCTGTCACGTCATTTCCATAGCTCTTAGTTTTTCGCCTGCGTATGTCGCGTTCTGGGTAGCGCTAGCTAGTACACGTAAGTCGTGGCTGTCAAAGCGACCGACCGGAAGTTTGCCAAAGTGGACAAGCCAATAACGATCGTCAATCGGTTCCAAACCTACATCTTCGCCAGCTAACGCGTGAGTCAGATAGACAATCGGGATAGGGGGAACGGTCACCCATTCGCCCCTCCCACACCACCGTGCGTACGGGTCTCGTACACGGCGGTTCGGCGGTTGTGCTAAGTGGCAGTCATCAGTGATGGCTGTCCACTTAGCAGGGCTTTCGGTTTCGCTGCTCGCCAGTGACGACTCGGTCCCTTCCTCTTCGGACCTCAGGGCTTCACCCTTCCCTCCGCGAGTGAAGGCCAGTAACATCTGTAGCTGGTTCTTCTGCCGCTTGTCGCCTCTGAGACTCACGTCCTACTTGCCGCTCCTTTACCCCCTTTCGGGGACCGTTGGGGCCTTCGCCTTACGGCTGTCGGGTCGGAGGTGGCGCATCGAGCTGCCTCGATGCTGGCCACCGTCCGCCGCTCAAACCGTGCATGCAGTTTTCCCGCACACGGCTTTCACGAAGACTCAACGAGTCGAGGACGCAAGAGAAGGAATCAATCCGATCAGATTTACCAGCCCAAACTGGCCATAGAGCACCGACTCCGGCAGTTGCTTCCAACCACAGTTGCGCCAGCGCCTGAATCGATGCGACCAGATGCGTCGCACGATCCATCGGTCAAGTTGGTTGAAGAGTTTTCGGACGTGGGCTCGCTTGTAATACTCGCCCCAACCTCGCAAGAGCGGGTTCAGCGCTTCGATCAACTGCTCAGTCGCCAGAGGTGCGCGCCGCTTCGTGCGCTGCCGCACCTCATCCTTGAAACGCCGGATCGATTTCTCGCGCGGATAGGCATACAGCCCACCCGAGCGAACCTGACTACGGATCTTAGCCGCAGGAAGATAGAGCCTCTTCCCACGCTTGATCATGTAGCCGAGGAACTCGAAGCCATACTGGACGTGAACGATCCGTGTCTTTTGCGGATGCAGTTCCACCCCCAGTTGTTTCAGGATGCGACGCGCAGCGTCGATGGCTGCTCGCGCCTCTGCCGCAGACTTGCAGGTGATCACCCAGTCGTCCGCGTACCTCGTCAGCTGATATCCCTTGTGCCGCATCTCCCGATCAAACGGTGTCAGGAGGATGTTGCTGAGCAAGGGTGAAGCCACCCCGCCTTGAGGAGTCCCGCGCTCGGTTGGAAAGAACCGCCCTTTCCCATAGCTTCCGGCCTTGAGCATTGCCGCGATGAGACGCAGCACACCGCCATCAGCTATCTGTTGGGCTACAAGGGTCAGGAGTTTCTCATGGTCCACCGACCCAAAAAAGTCTTTCAGGTCCGCATCCACGATCCACTCGCTGCCACTGTCGATCTCTTTCCAGACTTTGCGCAAGGCGTCTTTCGTCGTTCGCCCTTGCCGGTATCCATAATTGGCGTCATCGAATACCAGCTCGAAGATCGGCTGCAGCCGATTGAGCAGCGCTTGCTGGCATACGCGATCATAGATCGTCGGAATGCCGAGCACCCGAAACTCTCCCGGTTTGCCCATCTTTGGGATTTGCACCTGCCGCACAGGTTGCGGTTGATAAAGCCCCTCTTTCAGTTCGCTTTGTAACCGGCCCAGATTCTGGCCCAGTTGCTCATCGAAATCCTTCAGAGTTTGTCCATCGACTCCTCCGCTGCCCCGGTTGGCTTTTACTCTCTCCCAGGCCATCTCCAGGTTCTTCCGCTTGTATACCTTGTCGATTAATGAATGGACCTTCTTTGCTCCCGCCGGGTTGATCCAGTCCACCAGTCTCCTCGGACGCGGATGTACGGGTTTTTCACTCATGGAACTGATCCTCCTCCCCGCCCTTACTCACTGGTCTTCTTTCTCTGCCCAGCCATCTTCGTCGGCTGCCTTCCCCGACCCATTTCTGTCGCCGGTTGCCCGGTCACATGGCTTTCGCCATGCTTCTGGTACTTTTCAGCCGTCCGACTACTGACAGTGCATCGCTCGCCATTTCGCTCACGCTTATAGGTCCGCTTACTCCGGTGCCGCCCGGAGACCCTGCCAGTCCTCCTGAGGTCACGCACTGTTCTTCCATACCGTGCCGTCCGCAAACACCTTGGTGCGGTGGGTGAATGAGAACGCCTTCGCCTCCATAGTGCAGGCTCGACCTTGTCCCACCTTTGGCCGACCGGTTCATCGGCGGGGCAGCCCCCATCGATTACGGCCCGGTACTTCTCCTCATGCCCTTCGGATTCCACCTCGCGATGGACACCCTGCCCTCCGCAGTGCCAAACTCGCACTGCGGCCAGCGAGTCGTTACTCCCGCTTTCGGATATGGTTCCCCTCATCTGGGCGCCAGAGGGACTTCAACCCTCCTGAACAATGCGCTGCTCAGCGCACACTATGCCCTCTGCTGACTTCTGCACTGCGATCAGATAGCCTTACGACTCTCTCAGTCCCGTTTCCGGAACACAGCACAGATCTCCCGAGGTAAGTTCAACCGCTTTCCCCGCACTGTCGCCGAATCTACCCTCCGTGCCCTTGATGGATATGGGCTTCGCAGCTAGCCGCCTACTCGCCCGACACTCAGGCCTCTCTATCCGGTTCTTGTTCATCGACTCGCGCTTTTGCTCCACGCTTCCTTTGCACCCAGCCTCACGGCTACGCACCTGCGCTTCGCTAACCTTCACCTCCATCAGGTTGGTTGAGGACTTTCACCTCTTAGCTGTTGAACATGTTCGGCACACGGCTGATGTTTCCAGGAGAAATTACCTTTCTCCTTTACACGGCGTATTTGCCAGCTACTGTCGTACTCCGGTTCAGGTAAACGGCGTGGATATTCGCGCTCCGAAACCAAGTAACAGGAAGATGGCATCTTTTGTCCTAGCGCTTTATGCGGGCGTTCTTCGTTGTATTCTCGCCGAAAACGATCAAAAGCGCGTTGTTGGGCTCGTCGATTGGCCGCTGGCGGCCGAGCCGTTTCCGCTTTCAAGGTGCGGTGCATTCGTTCGTGTCTACCGTTGTCCTGCGGGTGTCCCGGACGACTTCGCTCCGGCACGATTCCGAGTCTGATCAAATACACCGATAGCTGCGTGAGGCCCGCTAGTCCACAACTGCCAAAGGGCGCTCCATTGTCTGTGTGCAAAACCTGCGGTAATCCGTATTCCAGGAATGCCGCCTCTAAAATCGCCCGCACTTGCTCCGTGTTCGTCCGCTCCACGATTTGGCAGCGCAACAGATACCGACTACAAGCGTCCGCTAGGGTCAGCGGATCAATCCGATCGCCATCGCTGGTTCGAAACCATCCCTTGAAATCCGCGCACCAAACCCGATTCGGTCGGATGGCCTCCTGCATCGGTTGTGTGTACGCTGGAGCACGGCGCCGCCGACGTTGCCGGATAGTCAATCCTTCTCGCTTTAGCAGTTCGCCTATGGTACTTAGCGCAGGCCACCTTAGTTCCGGATGTCGTTGCTCTAGGTAACCGCGCAACTTCTTGGGGCCCCAGCGCGGATGCTGCCCGCGCAAGGCCAGCACCCTTTGCTCTATTTCCTCCGGCGTTTGGTTCGGATGCCAACGCGGTGCTCGGGGGCGATCCTGCAGTCCTTCCACTCCTTGCTCCGCATAGCGTTGCATCCAGATATAGCCGGTCTTGCGTGCAATCCCATACTCCCTGCACAACTCCGCCATCGTGTGAAAACCGCGCCCATACTCCATTACAAATCGGGTCCTTTCGTCCAAAACATCGCTCACTTTCCAGGGCATTCTTGCTTTCTACATGCCCTCGATGTCCGAACTGAAAGTGTTACCTATGTCCCCGGTTTAATCTGTTACCGATCTGCCCGGTTCGTACCACTGACTTTTTTCGGCTATTGGATGTCACGGGACCGAAGCTACATCGCTCCGACTGATGTACAGGAAAACATCATCTCTCAGTGGCAGCACTGGTACGCAACATATGGCGCGAAGTTCGAGTACAAGACACTCCAAAACCCGCCTCCAGAGAAATGGCTCTGGTGATGAACAAGTGCATTTAAACTTGCGCCGCCGGGAATATTAGCGACCCAACAGGCAAAGGAACAGGTCCGTGCGAATATCGCGAATACAGCAAAGAAGCACGAAAACCGGCCCGGATTCGGCCTATGGTAAGAAAATGGGTTTATCGGATGCAATACGTGGAAGTGCAACCTGTTTGTAGTTGATCTCACTAAACAAGCCTATGCATCCGCTGAAATCAATGGTCGTTATCTTACAGCGGGAGAATGGTCAAACAGGGACTAAAATCACGAGATGGCTTACGTTGAGACCTGATGTAGCACCAGAATCAGGAGACACGGCTGTACCAGACATTCTAGAGCAGTTGTAGGCGTGGATTCGAGTGGAATGCACGTAATGGCGGTGGAGGCTTCTGGAGTGGGCTGAAATACGGCTTTAGCAATCTGCTTCATGTTCATTCGTAGAACACAAGGAAATGGCCACCAAAGTGCAAGTTTTTGTTTGCGCAATGATAATAAGAGACAATTTCACCTTGCCCCATGAAAACAGAACATGTATCTTGTGTTCTAATTGGAATTCTTTTTGATTTTATTCCTTTCCTATTTGTATTTGTACAAGGCGATATCAGATAACCCCTAAATCTGTCATCTGGTAAATATCAATAACAAGGAGTGAGAATGACCGATAACTTTTTGCTCCATCATATGCTTCGTGCTTCTAGCATTCGTCATCCGGACAAGGAGGCACTGGTCCATGGAAACGAACGACTGACATTTGTGGAAGTGTGGCAGCAAACTCTGTCTTTGGCTTCAGCACTTCGGGACATTGGACTCCAGAGGGGGCAGCGAGTTGCAATCTATCTGGATGCCTCTATTTCCCAGGTTCTCTCCATTTTCTCGATCTCGTTAGCCGGTGGTGTCTATGTTCCGGTAAATACGATGCTATTTCCGGAACAGGTATTGCATATTGCTCTCGACTGTCAGATTACGGCGTTGGTTACAAGCGAAGAGAAGCTTCGCAATCTGCTTCCCCTATTAGCCAGAATCTCCTCTCTTCATTTTGTCGTCGTTGTTGCTAATGGAGCTCTCCCCCATCTTCCTGTTTCGTCCTTTCTAATTCGTGACCTTATTCGTCGCCCCATACCGAAATCATGGAGAGATTTTGGCGTTTCGAAGGATCTTGCGGCTATTCTCTACACCTCAGGTTCAACTGGCAAACCCAAAGGAGTGATGCTAAGTCATGCAAATATCCTGGCTGGCAGCGCCATTGTGTCTTCCTATCTCAAAATAACTCATCAAGATCGCATATTGGCTGTATTACCCTTCAGCTTCGATGCGGGCATGAATCAGCTTATGACCGCATTCCATCAGGGAAGTACTCTTGTACTTATCCACTTTTCTCTGGCAAAAGAGATCGTTTCTGCCTTGGTCAAAGAGCAGATCACCGGCCTGGCAGGAGTCCCGACACTTTGGAGCCTTCTGGTACAGCAGCACTCTACTTTGAGAGCAACGCCGTTGCCTCATCTACGATATATTACCAACACCGGCGGAGCCATGCCTCTGAATGTTCTGGCTTCTTTACGGGAGTGCCTGGGCACAACAGAGATCTATCTGATGTATGGACTGACGGAGGCATTCCGCTCGACTTATCTTCCACCCGAGGAGCTCGATCGTCGGCCGACCTCGATGGGAAAGGCAATTCCAGATACCGAAATTCTGGTCTTAAACGAGAACAATCAGCTCTGCGCACCAGGAGAGGTGGGGGAATTGGTACATCGGGGGCCAACGGTATCAATGGGGTATTGGGGCAATCCTGAAGCAACAAATCAAGTACTCAAACCCAATCCTCTCCTACCTACTGAGATGGGGGATTGTGAACGTGTCTGTTACTCCGGCGATCTAGTAAAAACAGATAGTGATGGATTCCTTTATTATGTGGGGCGCCGTGACACAATGATCAAATGTTCCGGTTACCGAATCAGCCCAACCGAGGTGGAAGAGATTCTCTTCCAGAGTGGAATGATTCGTCATGCGGCAGTAATAGGGATCCCGGATAAGATATTGGGACAGACGGTTAAAGCCTTTGTCCTGCCTCTCAACGGAAATACCGTCGATACGAAGGGACTGCTTGCTTACTGTTCTGAACGAATGCCACGTTACATGATCCCAAAGGTGATCGAAGTTCTTGATAAATTACCCCAGACCAGCAGCGGAAAAGTTGATTATCCAACCCTCCGCCGACGGGAAAATCTTTAATGTTTGTTGATTACAACTATCTATCATTGCCTTGTTATGACCCGAGAGGATAGTTTCTTGTCTTCTTGCTTATCCAGCACTCGAGGTTGGTAGCTTCGGGGGCGGGTAACTGCTTCCATTTCTTTCGCAATTGTCTCCTCCATACCTCCTTCATACAAATTGAAGTGAGTGCGACCTTCGAGATAAATAAACTTAGCACGGATGCCGAGCTCTTTCAGCGTGCTATCTAGTAACCGCACCGGCTCATCCAGGTGAAAGTCATCAGCAGTTCCTACAGCTACATGGATTTTATCCTGCAACAAGGGCCGGAGTCTGGTTGCGTTTCTTCGTATCAGCCCGGCAATATCATATTTCGCCCATTCTCTGGCAACACTGCTATCGATGACTCCGTTATCACGGTTGAAGAGAGGTTGTGGCTTGCCGTCTTTCCCCCGAGGGCTGAAAACCCATTCGAAAGACGCTATCTGTCCTCCGTAAACTCCAGCGACCCGTTCCTGGAGGGCATAATCCATCAGGGTCATCGTATCTTTCCCCTGCGTTCGAACCAGCATCTGGGGAGAACCATCTGCTTTGCGGTAGAAATTCGGAGATGGAGAAGCCTGTAAGTTGGAACCGAGAAAATTACGAAAGTCTGGAGGATCAGGTGCACTGACCCAGGTTCCGCCGAAAAACCTGGGGTAGTTTACCATTAGCCAGAGAGCTGCCCATCCTCCCGAGGAGTGGCCCGTTAGCAACCGACTCTCAGGTTTGCGCTCCATCCGATATTTTTCTTCCAGGTTCGGAATTAATTCTTGAGTAAGGGCAGTTCCCCAAGGCCCATTATTCACGGAATCGACAAATTCGTGGGTTCCCCCGGAGCAACTCTGGTCAAGGAATACATAGATCATCTCGGGAACTTTTTCCGCGGAGAGAAGCTGGCTGTAAGTTGGCACTACATATTTTGCAATGCTCTCTAACGTTCCACCAAAACCATGTGTCCAGTAGACAGTAGGAAACAGACGATTGGGATTTCTCCAATATCCAGGGGGAAGAAGAACCAGACCCCGCATACGGATAGGTCTTCCCCAGAAAGCAGATAAGGAAGGGCTGACAAAGTCAATCAACTTAGTCGATTTAGGAATAGAAAGTTCAGGTTGGGGTACCCGAGTATTCAGAAGCAGGTCGATGGGCACAGTATAGGCTGGATCAAGATGGGGAAGTGAGATTAACTGGGTTCGCAAGGAACCAGGAGGAGCTCCATCATATAGACCATAAGCGAAGGTATGTTCCAGATCAAGAATGGCCATCGCCTGATAATCTCCTGATGGCGCATGAGACATGGGTCGTGGAAAGGAGAGGTCATCCGGATCCACTTCAACGATCTCATCTTCTTTTAGCCCAGAGACCTCCTTAGCTGCAAACCAGACGCTCTCCGCCTGATAGCTGAACCCAGGAGAAAGTTCCCCCTGTGATTTTGCTCCGGGTGATAGAAAGACAATCAGGCGCCCGGAGACCGGCTGCTGCGCTAGTCCACGAAGAATATGTATGCGAAACCGAATTGGCGCAGAGCCGAGGGTGGATTGTGACTGGAGTTTCACCGGTTCAAATAATTGCCAGGCCAGACACACAATAAATACAGGGAACAATAATATCCTGAGTCCACGCATTACTCTATACCCCTCATCCTTCCTGCTTCAGCGCCTGCACAGGATTAATCGAAGCTGCGTGTAGCGCCGGATATACAGAAGCTAAAAGTGTAAGCACTAGTAAAACTAATACCGTCGCCGCCATTACTGGAAAATCCCAAGGCTGTATTCCCGTAAGCAAGGAGGTAAGAAAGCGTCCGCACCAGATTGTTGTAACGATGCCGATCGCCAAGCTTATTCCACATAATCCGATGGCTCTCCAGACAATCATTCCAATCATATTGCTGCGTGTCGCACCCACTGCGATTCTGACGGCGATCTCTCGTGAACGCTGGCCAACAGCATAGGACAGGAGTGCATATACTCCCGCTGAGGCGATAACTAAAGCCAGCACTGAGAGAGTAGCCACAAGGACTAAACCCAAACGGCGATTGCTGGTGGATGAGGCTATGACATCGTCCATGCTGGTGGCGTTATAGACTGCCTGATTTGGATCAGCATCGTGAATAACCGATTGTATCGCGCGGATGGAGGCTTCTGGATTTTCCTGTGTACGTGTTACATAACTCACAAGCTGCTTGAGCAGAATGTCCTCCCAGATTGTGTTGGAAGGTACTTGTCGAAATGAAAAGTAAATTTCAGGCTCGGGAGGCTGAGAAAGCGCCTGCTGGCGGGTATCCTGAACGACACCTACAATGGTCAATGAAATAGCATTCAGTTGCAGTTCTTTGCCGATGGGATCCTCTCCCGTCAGATATCTTTTCGCGAACGAATCGTTCACAATGGCCACGGCAGGATGATCGGGAATGTCGCTACGATTGAAAAAACGTCCACGCAATAGTGGAATCTGGAGCACAGAAAAATAGTCCTCACTGACTGCATTGAGGAGAGCCAAGGGAGGATTGTCCGGATTAGGTGCTGGATGTCCGGAGATACTGAAGCCTATATGAGTGTTACCCGCTTCTTTGCTTAGCGGCAGGTAGGTAACCAGCGCGGCTGCTTTGACCCCTGGGATCTCCTGAATCTTACTTAGCTCTGGGCTATACACCATAGTCGCCAAAGCTCGTGTGCTATGCGCAGCGACGGACGGCGAGGTCTGTAGGCGCAAAATATGCTCTGAGACAAAACCGCGATCCTCGTTCAACATTCGTAATAACGAGTGCAACAGCAGTCCGGAGGTGGACAGCAAAATGACCGCCAAGCTCAACTGGCTGATCACGAGAACATCTCGAGATAGCTGCCTGTTACGACCACCGGCCGAAGCCGTCCCATTTTCTCTGAGAACGGGCTCAATCCGCTGCTGGTTGATCTGCAGCACAGGGATAAGCCCGAAGGTGACCGTGGTTAGTACAGAAACTCCGAACATGACTAGGTAAACCTCATGATGGAGTTGTACTTCATGAATACGGAAAATACTTTCGCTACCAAATCTTCGCAGAAGGTAAAGCACGCCGAAAGCCAATCCAAGGCCGAAACCAGTCGCTAGAAAAGAAAGGACGAATTTCTCGATCAGGAGCTGCCTGGTCATTCGCCATTTATTTGCACCGAGTGCAGATCGAATGGCAAATTCACGCTGGCGCGACAAGGCATTTACCAACTGCAAATTTGCCACGTTCGAACAAGTGATCAAAAGTAGGATAGCAACTGCGGCTTGCAGGGCGAGCAGGGCGGGTCTGACTTTTTTTGTGACTTTTGTCTGGTAAGGGATGACAGTGATAGCTTTGTCCTTATCCTGTTCGTAAGCAGCCGCCAGCCTCTTTCCTACAAGGTGCAATTCCCTCTGCGCTTGATCAACCGTGACAGAAGGTTTGAGCCGTCCAATCACTTCCAGAAAATCAATTGAGCGATTTTGAATGGCCGGTGCAGGATGTAAGGTAAACCACAGAGCAGGATCGTGGGGTGGCAACAGAAATCCTTGCGACATCACACCGACCACTGTACAAAGAGTCCCATTGAGGTTGAGCTTTTCACCCAGCGCCGTCGTGCGTGCCTGGAATTGATTTCTCCAAAAGCTTTCGCTCAGCACCGTCACACAAGGTTTTCCCTCCTGATCTTCATCGGGTTGGAAATCCCGTCCAAGCATCGGATGAACATCCAGAACTCTAAAAAGATTGGCTGTAGTCTCCACCACGGTTAGATGAAGCGGTTCCTGCGAAGAGGGCTGTACCGCCATTTCCAGCTCATCATAGGCGGCCATTCCAGAAAAGGATTGAGCTTCCGTTCTCCAGTCTTTGTAATTCAACCACGAAGCAGAATCGGACGGACCTTCGGGATTCAGAGTTCCTAGCGACATGAGTTGCCTGGAATCCGAATAGGAAAGAGGCCGGAGCAATAGCGAGTCTATAATACTGAAGGTTACTGCGTTGGCTCCAGTTCCGAGCGCCAAGGTAAGAAACAGCATCAACGTAAATCCCGGATGCTTTTGCCAGCTACGCAGTTCATACCGAATGTCTCGCAGTATCCAGTTCATTACTTTCCTTTCCCTGATGCGCTAACTACACCAGCCTCAGTTTCCATTCTGCTTGTCTTCAGGCGCCCTGAAGGTTATCGGCAGAGCTGGTGTGCAGCGGTTCTTGCGTGTTCATCAATCGCAGATCGGGTCCAGCCGATTCTAGTGACTTTCGACGGCGTTCCTCGTCCTGAACAGCCTCAGGACTCTGAAGCAACTTATCCTCCAGGCGAAAGGAGATCACACCTTTCTTCTCCAAAGCTTGGAAATAGCTCACAAGCTTTTTATGGATAGCCTCGGGAGCCTGAGCCAGTAAATCTGAAACACCAAGCCGACGCTTAGTCGTTTGTTGCAATAATTGAAAAACCAATCGATCTATTTTTACGCAACGTGTCATGTTAATAATCCAGTGACTCTCTTTTGTTCCATTCTCTACAGGGTCAATCTGTTCCGCCCAACGACAGAATTCTGGGTATGTGGGTTCGATTGGTTGCTCCAGATGTTCGATAACGTATGCTTGGAAGCGCTTACGGTTCTGCAATATCGCTGCAAGGTCAAGACTGGAACATACCAGCTCTCCGTTGACTACTACCGATGAAACTGCGGCAATCTGATCACTAATTTCCCGAATAACGGCAGACTCTCTAGCCGGATGTTGTTTGAAAAACTCTTTGCCATAGGTGTTGTAATAGATCATCGAATGGAGCGAATCCGTACCGCCTGCCCAGGGGCGCCCGTATATCAGAGGAAAGACATCGCCGCTATTGTCGAACGAACCATCGCTGTCTTCCGCCAGAGTGAGATGTCCTTCTTTTTTATCCTTCAGTCGATAAGCCACCGCCCGGGGACTGTCAACACCTTGCACCTGCACTAGTTCGATGCCGAATTTTTCCGGATTTTTCGCAATGATTGAGGTCCCGGTGAGCAGGAATGTGCCGAGGCCGCCTGTCGACCAATAAGGTTTAGTTTTTCGAATGAACTGTTGAGTAGCCACCTTCTCGGTTCTTGTTTCTGTAGGAAAATCAGTAAAGGCCATCAACTGGCAAGCTATTCCCGCTAACGAGAAGTTCCTCATTGTAACATCCATATACTCGACCTTTGTGCCCTTATCGATCAGATCAAGTATGCGCTGGCTGCCTGACTCCATTCCGAAGGAGACACAGATACAGCCAGCATCTTTCATCTTCCGTGTACGTTCTTCGGAAAAAATTCGTTCCATCCTTAATTCCGCACTCCACCTGATATCGAGGCCGGATTCGAGGATGGCATCACAAAGGCGGTCCAGATAGCCTGGGGCCATAACATCGACAGCGAAATAGACATAGCGTATACCCTGGGAAAGAGTCGCCTCAGCCAAATCTTCTATCACTTGATCTATTTTTCGCTCACGCCAAGGGGAGGTAGGCCGGTCTGTATTCAGACCGTAATCGCAGAAAGTGCACCGGTTCCAGTAACAACCCCTGGTTGGAGAATAGTTGATTCCACGCTCCGGAGATAAATAAAGATCCCATGCATGATCATATTTAGGTTGTCCCAATTTCGTGACATTTTCGTAATGTATTACCGGTAGATTCAAGCGGTCCTGACCCTCCGCATAAGTAATAGTATTGGTAAATGTTCTCCCTTCCAGATCGCCGCCTGATGCGGCGATCTCACACATTGCAGTTTCTCCTTCGCCAATGACAATTGCATCGCATAAAGCGAAGATAGCCTTCATCCTGGATTTATCGCGCATATATTTATAGAGCTGGCTGATGGCTGTTCCTCCAAGAACGATGCGTTTGGAAGGCCAGCTCTTTTTCAGCATCCGGGCAAGCTGGAAGGCATGAAACAGCTGATGATCGTAAACAATGCTAATACCAAACAGATCGGTGCTCGCGAAAGTCGAATCCCGATCTATAACTTCCTCAAAATATTGAACAAATGGACTGCAGACGCGCTCTCCCAACTCGGGATTGAGTAGATCCTGGATACTCCCATTTGAAAACCGTCCCCGGGCAGCAGGTAAAAAATCATGGTACTCATATGGATAGGAAAGAGCACCCAGCAGATTCATGTAATGAGAAAGCACTTCGATGTTTTGCCTATAAAGACCAAAATCGAGAAACAGCTCTGGACTTCTCAATCCCGTAGCAGCCCTGCTGACGGCATCAGGTTCTCCACTCAGACTGGTTAGTAGGCGATAACACTCATCCTGTTGCTGAAATGAAAGGCTGTTTCTTTCTAGAAGCGCCGAAAGCCTCCGATGTCCTTCCTCGAAGATGAACCTCACTTTGTCAGGCTGAAGGAATCTGTCTACATATTCCGCGTTTAGATCGCGCAATGAAACTCGCTCAAATCCGTTTTTTAGAAGGTGGCCTTTTAAATACGCCGTCGAATGGTACGGGATGGTGGGATCATCCAGAGGTGGATGAATGAGTATAATGTTCATACGACAAACTTCCTCCGTGTAGAAGCACCGAAGATAGCAAGAGCAAATCAGGTCTAACTCAATGCTGCAAGACGGCGCAAGCCCATACTGCACCCAAACCCACTGTAAACAACATGAAGTAATCGCCCTTGTTTAATCTGCCCGCTTCTATGGCATCACTCAAATTGATCAGGAGATCAGAGCTGCAGACGTGTCCACAGCGCGCAATATTTTCGCCGTAAAGTCTACTTTCGTCAAAGCGCAAAGCCATGAGAATCCTTCGCCAGCTCGGCCAGTTAATATTGTGGGGAATAATCAGCCGGATGTCTTCCATGGTCAGTGATGCTTTTTCAATCGTCTTGCGCATCAATTGATAGCTGGCAAGGTAGTACGTTAGGTCAAACCTACTGCTTTCACGCTCCGACACGGCTGTTCCCTTATATAAAGATCCGTCGATATAGGTTGAAATCGCCTTCACCTGGTTTCGCTCACATCGGCCCTGTATAAACGCGCAACTGGCTCCTTCCCCCTGAAGGCTTATTCCGGTAATCTCTCGCATCTGGGAGCCGACAAAATAGTCGCACCCCAAAAGCAACACGTTTTGTGCGGTACCAGTGGCGATCATATTACGCGCTACACGCAACGCGGTGATTGGCGAAGCACAGTGTTGCCCAGCAACCGAGAAAGCCAGAGCGTTTTTGAGTCCCAGTCTTTTCTGCATTTCACCGACAAAGGTCCTTGGTTCAAGAGAAAGGAAGTTCATGGTGTGATACAGAAGAACAGTATCAATACAGAGTGGGTCCAAGTCATACTTTTGCAACAATCTCTGGACCGCTTTTTCTCCCATATCAAGCGCGTTTTCATGATCTGCTACATGTATCACTTGAAGTCCATAGGTTTGGCTATACATCAGACGGCGGGCTTCCGGCATACCGGTAGTGTTTGCCAATTGATCGACCGTTATGCTTTGCGGCAAATAATAGGCAGAGCCGGAAATACCGATACCACATGAAATAGGGTTCCCCTGTTTATTCATTCCTCACTCCGCAACGGTTCGTAACTGAGCAGACAACCACAAACTGAGCCGTCGGAAGAAAAGCTAAAGGAGATAATCTTGTCTCCCACCGATAACATAGAGGTCCGTCCGAGCTCTTTCAGGTTTGCAGCAATATCCGAACTTCCCAGATACCCAAATCGATTCAGTGCACTGGTTTCAAATCGCTCCCAAGAGATACCTGTTCTGTGCGCTATCTTGTGTAAGAGAGGAATGCAGCAGTTGGGTGGAATGACACTTTGGATTACTCCTGGTGAACAGCCGTACGAAGAAAATAGATGCCTCAAAGTAATGTCGGTGGCTTCCGACCAGTAATTCAACCTCTCTTCCTCTGTACTGCGGATTGTTGAAGGCGGCTTATCCCAGAAGTTCTCAAGAATGATGCACTCAATCTTGTATTGAAAGGTGTCGGAAGCAAGCAGCATTGCACTGCCACTGTCGCCTTGTATACCGATTCCTGCAAAGATTCTTGAATGTGGCGGCGCGAAGCGTTCCGACCCAACCAAGAGCAGCTTGGTCAGGGCTTCAACATGCAGCATCTCAATTCCTACTTTCAATGCAGCATAGGCTGAATTGGCACCCTTTTGGCCCACCATAAAAGCGGTTTCACATTTCAAGCCCAACTCAAAGTGCAGACGGCAAGAGGTACTCCAGGCTGGCCTAGTACTAAGCGTGGCTGAATAATAGATGACGCCGTCGATTTGTCCGACCCATTCAGGCCGATATCTCAGTAATTCCTTCCCGGCGTCAAGTGCCAGATCTGAACTGATAGCGTCAGAAACAAGCACACCTGATGTAGCAATCTGGCAATGTCGCAGGTATGTACTTTCTTTTTCCGATTTTTGCTTTCTAAAAAATTCAAACAGGACCTCTGGTTCGATCGCATAATCCTTCCAATCTTCTGACATCTCTTTGAAAGAGAACTCCGAATCAGCGGTTGCGAGATATTCTTCGGCTGTAATCCACTGGTCCGATGCGACGATTGTAGGTGCGCTGATGCCAATGTTATAATCGCGGCAATCACAGATTGAATATGCTGAGTTCATCTTCCGATATGCTCCACAATCCGTCGATAGCTGTGAGCAAAAGTTATAGTATTACCTGGACTCCCCGTTATTCCGCCGACAAATGGTTGTTAGTTCGAACGCTTCGAATCGACGAACTGTGTCAGGGCGGAGATATTCTGAAATAGCTCTGTTTGCAACTCATCTGCTGAAATCGTGATAGAAAACCGTTCCTCCATCGCCAGAACAAGTTCTAGGACAGACATCGAATCAAGTCCACAGTCTTCAAATAAGTTTGCGTCATCACGCACCTCACCAACTTTGGTGATCTGCATAACGATCTCTTTCAGAATCATTAATGTTTCGGTGCTGATCAGCATAGAAATGTCCTTATATGAATATGAGAAATACTTTTTCAAACAAAATCAGCTTATAGCCGTATCTATTTCCGCGGCGGGAGGCCTTACTCGAACAAGAGGTTGATACCTGAGCATGTCGTCGATTGTCGGAGGTATCCGAACCAAATGATCCTTGTCCTGATAGACCAGTACCTCGCTTGGCCAACTCCGGCTGAGAAACTCCAGCGGACTTGCAGTCAGGCCATAGGCCCCTGAATGCAGTACGCCAATCAGGTCTCCGGCCTCAACAGCGGGTAAGGGTACAGTCTTGCCTAATACGTCACTGGGAGTACATAGGGGGCCGCACACGACAGCTGTGGCCTCTGGTGTATCTTCCGTTTTATTAATCACTTGTATCGGGAAGTCTCGCTTGAGCAGGCTTCCCACCGAGACGGCTGCCTGGTGATGATTCATTCCGCCACTTACCAGGACATATTTTTTCCCTCGCGAAATTTTTACGTTACGTATTCGTGATACATATATCCCCGCTTCACCCACGAGGTATCTGCCGAGTTCCATCAACAGCCTGGTCTGCGGAAAGGTATTACGGAACTGGCGAAAGACATCATTTACTGCGTCGGCAAATCGTCTAAAGTCCAACGGCTGCTCACCCGGGAAATAGGGAATACCCAACCCTCCCCCTACATCAACAAACTTCAGTTCTATATCGCATGACTCGTGGATGCGGGCGGCCATCTCGAGAATTTCCCTGGTATTGCGTACAGCTACCGTCCAATCGAGGATTCTGGTGCCCACGTAGGAATGCAAGCCGATCAGTTCAATATTAGGTAACGATTTACTGCGTATGAGCAGGTTATGAACCTGCTCTTCGTCAATCCCAAATTGGGTGGAGGTTCCACCCATCTTCAAGCGTGACCCAGAGGCATCGAAAGCCGGATTGATCCGTAGCGCTACTTTGGCGCACCTTCCAAGACGGGACGCAACCCGGCTAGAGAGTTCTAGCTCCTCTCTTGATTCGACAATCAGGCATCCGATCCCGGCTTCAATAGCGGCTTCCAGTTCCAGTTGTGACTTTGAGGGGCCAACGAAAAATATGCGGGCGGGAGCAACTCCCGCGCGCAAGGCCACATGCAGTTCTCCCAATGACGAAACATCGACACCATCAACAAAGATATTCATCAGAGCTACAATGGAGATGTTAGGATTCGCTTTCATGGAATAGAGAATTTCAATTCCATCGAGGAGCGCCTCTTTGATTTGCGATACCCTTTCTTCCATGGCATCTCCGTCATACACATAACAAGGTTCACCATATTTTTGTACCAAAGCGACAATCGAGACATTGCCAACGTGTAGTACACCATTTCTAGCTTGAAGCATCAATACGCCCCTCAGTTGTCCAATTTCTTCTCAAAGCACCTGTCAGAGAGTGATTACTGCATTATTGAGGAAGAGGCAGTCAAGATTAGCGGAAAGAAAGGTATCGATTGCCTCCTCAGGTGTGTTAACAATAGGCTGCCCCTTAACATTGAAGCTTGTATTCAAGACGATTTCGAAGCCGGTTTTCTTGCCGACATGACGGAGCAGGCAATGAAATTCCGCATTGTCCTTTTCCGCAACCATCTGTACCCGGGAAGTTCCGTCAACATGAGTAACAGCCGGAAAACAAGATCGGTATTTTTCTCTCACGTTCACAATAACCACCATGTACGGAAGCTCGGTTTGCTCGGAAATATCAAAGATAACCGGCGCCTGCTCGCGAGAGACGGCTGGAGCAAAGGGTCGGAACGCCTCCCGCTTCTTTACCAGAGCATTGATGCGATCACGCATTTCCGGATGCCGCGCATCAGCCAGAATGCTTCGATTCCCAAGGGCGCGGGGGCCGAACTCCGTACGCCCACGAAACCAACCGATCACCTTGCCTTCGGCAATTCGTTGAGCGGCTTCTTCGCAAACTTCCTCTACCGAAGGAAGGATACGTATTTTGATGCGGCCTGAATAGGCGCTCGCGATATGATTCGTTTCAGCTTCAGAATATCCAGCGCCCAAGAATGGGACCGCCATGCGTCGGTTTTCTATCTCTCCGGCTTGCGCTGCCTGATAGAGAGCGGCGCCGATAGCAGCACCATCATCGCCGGACGCCGGCTGAATATAGACCTCATCGAACAGTGACGAACGGCATAGGCGGCCGTTAGCCGTACAATTTAGGGCTACACCTCCAGCCATTGCAATCTTCCGCAAGCCAGTTTGCTGGGCCAGTTCCGCAGCAAAATGTTGCAGAACCCGATCAAGAGTCTCCTGCAGCGCAGCAGCCACATCACAATATTCCTGTGTAATCTCAGCATCGGGATGACGTCGAAGCGTTAACTTCTGGTCTAGAAATTTGCGTACTTGAGCATATGTTTCGCGCTCATTCGGAGTAGAGGGAATCGAAAGTGCCGGTATATCGAGATCTCCTTTGGGTCCGAGCTGAACCTGCTCCTCGAAGAAAGCACGAAACCGACCTGGATCTCCATAAGGAGCAAGACCCATGATCTTATATTCATCCGAATTAAAGTCAAAACCAAGATGCAGAGTAATTAACGAATACAAAATTCCGATGGAATCCTTGGCTCGAACCTTGAAAAGCGGAATAAGCTTTCCGTTGCACCCACGATACCCGGATACACTGTCCATCTCTCCCATTGCATCAATTACCAGTACAGCACATTGATCCCATCCAGAGGTATAGTAGGCACTCGCAGCATGAGAAAGATGATGAGGGACATGACGCAATCGATCGAGAGGAAGGCCAGGTAGCTTCTCCATAATGGTTCTTCGAACTGCTTCGCGGGAATAAACCCGATGAAAGGTATCTGACTGCTGCGGAGTGCACAAGTAGCTCAGCCTGTGAGGCTCATAATCGAAACAGTGCACCAAGTAATCGACATCCGAAAGGGCGACGCCAGATTCTTTCAGGCAAAACTGAATTGCTTGAACAGGGAAGAGTTCAGAATGTTTTTTCCGGTTAAAGCGCTCTTCAGCGCTCGCTGCCACAATTCGTCCATTTACGATCATTGCTGCTGCTGCATCATAGCCCTGCACGATTCGATACTCCCGTTCTTCCAGTCCGGGGCATGTTTCCTTTTTGAAACGAGCAGTATTGTCAAGGCCGCTAAACCCGATGATATTCATTGCTTTCTCCAGTAGCAGCACTTTGGGGCTGATTGCGAGCGGCCCGCCAGGTACGTATCAGCCACAAAGAAGCCGTGATCAGAGTGCTATAAATCAACCGCAAGACGCCGTAAATTGCTAGTCCCTTCCACAACAGGCCACTCCCAATATCGATTAGGGAGATGATGCTGCGAGGAGAACTCGTAATCATTACCCAGAACTGCATAACCATTTTCGGATATGACGGCAGAATACCGAAGAGAATCTGTACGAATATAATCTTGATGAGTAAGACCGCAAAAGCAAGCACAGCGACTAGGTATCCATAAAGAAACCTTCGACTTTGCAGGGTAAGTTCGGAGAATGGATGACCATTGCTCAGTGGAATTCGCAAAAATTTGTAGACAGAGTGTCCTAGCCCTCGAATGACTCTCTTATTCAAATCTGCTATACCGAAGATATCGCCTATTAGCCAATAACCATCGTTTCTCAGGAAAGGGTTAAGGGCAATTGCAATCTGTAAGTCCGCAAAAAAGAAGCAGTAAACCAGAAGAGGATTATGCTTCCACAGAATCAGGCCCAAGAGAAAAAGTAATGTAATGCAATGAAAATAGACGCCGCCCAAGTCTACCATCGCACGTTGTTTCCGCTTCAGCTTCCAACAATCCGAAAGATCTGTATAGAAAACTGCAAACGAAAGGTAAAGGCCCCAGCCGATCTCCGCACGACGGTATCCAAAATAGTTGAGGGCAGCAGCGTGACCTAACTCATGAAATAATCCCAGGAACGAGGCTAGGAGTGTGACGAAAAAGAAATCAAAACCCTCTAGATTGTTGAGCGAGAAATGATGTTTAGGCATCACGTTCAGAAAGAAGACCGCCTGGGAAACAACAAAAACCGGCAGCAATGTAAAGAAGACTTTCCAATGAAACAACCATCTCAGCGGCGTACTTATGGCCGAGACAAATCCCGGCGAAAACAATTTTATTCTCAGATATAAATACCCACGGCGTCGACCTGTCTCGGTAACATTCATTTGCTGAGCATCAGGCCGCATCAAGAAGTGCTTGCTAAGGCAATATTGATAAATAAGAGAATTTACTTTTTCCTCGGTATAATGTGGGTGCTTGTCTATAAATTGCCGAACGAGCGCTGTTGTCTCCTGTCTACCGTCAAACTGTTGAAGAAACTCGACGACCTCTTTAGGCAAAAGATACCTGGACCGAACATCCTGATTATGGTCGGGTACTTCACAGACAAACATCGGTCGCTGTGAAGCTCCGTCAAATGGATGAACCTCCACCCTTTGATTGAAACACAGATATTCCGACATGTACCCTCGAACCCCCGATACACTGGACAGACACAGTCATGCTGCGCTGAATAATGTATGCGAGGAGTGGTCTTGGAACGATTGATTTATTTAGGGAAGAATTCAAGCAACTGCTTGATAGTTCTTCAGGAGAGGTCACCCGCCACAAACCCTTCCGATTCACTTATCTTTCATGATCTTGTCATCTTTCCCCTTTTACAATTAATCCGACAGACTTTGTCGGCAAGATATTTTTATGTCGAAGGAAAGACCGCAGCCGAGCTGCGGTCTTTGAGTTAACTAATTCGCGTTCGGTTTGATATTGATCGTGCACTTGGGGAAGAATTCCAGGCGATCTTCTAACTCAACAATCGAAAATTCCTCCAGAGAGAATTCTCGGGCTTCGAGCTGTTCCAGTTTTTCGTTCTCCATTTTCGATAACCTCCTTTCTTTAGAGAATACCCCTTGTTACCAAGGGATAACTTCAGTGCAGGACAGTACAAACGCCTACGAATCCATAGGGGGCTGCAAGAGACAAAATTGGTCGTCTCCCTGAAACAACACCATCCCTTTTAATCTCAGTTAACGTGTTTTGGCATGATTTGCTTACGAAACATCTGGCCTGATTGAAACGTCACGCATGAAAAGTATCGTCTCTACAGCATTTCGTCAAAGCGTAGTATTAACGTCATATCCTGTCAAGCATGAAATACGGTAAAAGCGATAAGATTCGGATGCTTGATTTTTAGAGCACCCGCGTCTGAGTAAGTCTGGGGGCAACTGGAAATAATTTATTGTTCCTGCTCAGGAGGCGCATAACCCCGATATATATTTGAGAAGACAAGAAATACTCAACATTTGAGTGACACATCGGACCAGCTTGAGATTCCTCCTACTGACAGAAGTTATTGAGGCGGAGACTTGACAGCTTAATCTTATTAAGGATATGTTGAGCCAGTTTTATTCTCAGAAGCTGTTTGACCACTTTACGTGGAGATCTAGTCCGGCATCCGATTCTGACAATACTGACCGTTGCCTGTTTTACGCCGGGATTTTTACAATTTCTGCCGTAGATACATAAAACCACAGTAGCGATGCTAGACCAAAGTTATGAAGCTAAAGGCATTCGAAGATTTAGGCGATACTGTTACGGCTAGATGGAAAGAATCCGGCAGACGCGAAGAAGCGTTTGTGGAGATCGCAACGATTGCGATTCGAGATACTGGTGTTTTACACACAGTAGAACCAACTGACATAGTCTCTTGGCTGATGACATCGGGAATGATACCTGAGCAGGACCCCTACGACTTCGGCCAGCCTCCCATCCGGGTTTACAACGGACAGGGATTTTACATTCAAGTATTGTTCTGGGTAGACAGCACGACATCTATACACGAACACAGCTTTATGGGGGCCTTTGGTGTATTGCATGGCTCTAGCGTGGAAAGCACCTATGCATTCACTCCCGAGCGAATGATTTCCGAGAGATTGATGGCAGGATGTATCAATCACCTCTCTTCCGAACTTCTCTACAGGGGCGATATCCATCCCATTTATTCCGGGGACAGATTGATTCATTCTTTGTTTCACCTTGATCGCCCATCGCTTAGTTTGGTGGTAAGGACACCGAGGCTCTCTTCCTCAAGGCCCCAGTACTATTACTCGAGACCCTACTTTGCTCTCCACGATGAAAATCTTCCCAAGTCAGCGCGAATCCAGTTCCAAATGCTGGAGTCATTGTGGACGTTTGACCGGACCTTGTTCTGGAAAGCTGCGCAGGAGTTATCGCTGTGCTGCGATCCGTATATTTTGCATCAAGTCCTGGCGATGGCCTATCGAATTTCCTCCTCGTCTCCGGGAAACTGGTCGACACTTCTAGGTATTGCATCTGACCGTGATCAATGGCTGGTGGATCGTATTCTCTCCTGTCTTGAGGAGGAGCGACGGACAGAGAAGCTAAAGGGATTGCGAGCAGATATACATGATCCGATGCACCGTTTCTTCCTGGCATTACTGCTCAATGTACCAAGCCGCGACGAATTATACAGGTTAGTCCATCAGCGCTTTCCTGAGGAGAGGACTTCCGCCCTTGTGATTCGCTGGTTGGGGGAAATTTTCAAAGAAGAGCGGGCGAAGCTCAGGCTGACGCCTTCGTGGCTATTGTTACTCAACCGGATTCTTGAAGATCCCGAATTTGAAAATTCAAGAACAACTTTGAATGAGTTATTCAAATGCAAAGAAGAGGGGGATGAAGAAAAGATCCGGAAGGCATGGACATATCTCCGGTCGGTCGATCTTCTCAAGCCTCTTATGACTACCACCGTTCATGCTCATTCCTTGTGAGCAGCGCAATGAGACACGAGACAATGGAGATTATGGAGTCAGGGATTACACGCGATGCATTATCGAATTGTTTCGACCATATCGAACAAAAAGCGCATATAAGCGCGAGCACCGCTCTATGCACGGCCAACCAGCTTCTCGCCTTAAAGGCTCTCTATTTGTTGCAACACAGTGGATGGGAGGCGGTGCGGTTTGCCGAACGAGAAGGAACTAGAACCGATATCGATCTGCTTTGGTTGGCTTCACTGCAGCAGCCATCACCGGCTAAATCGTCCATCGACGGAAGGCTTGTTTTCTGCGACAAGATGTCTCTTGCCCGCCCGGAAGAACGCCCCTTTCTGGCTTTCTTGCCACTTGACGGCGGAATTATGTGCATCGCTTCCTCCAGCGAAGAAGTTGATTTATCGACCTCTGTCCTCACTACAACTGGCCTTTCCGGTCTTGAGTTTAGAGAAATAACCGTGACCATTTCTCCCGAGAGTTTTCGCTCTGCTTGGAGAGGGGGAGCAATGTCTGGAAACCAACTATTTCATCAGATAGCCGCCGAAAAACAGCTCCTGTTATCTGCCGTGATTCTGGGAGTAGCCCAAGCATGCTTTGACTATGTTCGGGATTACTCTCGAAAGCGCATTACTTTTGGTAAGGCAATCGGACACCACCAGGCTGTGGCTTTAAAGCTTGCCGACACTATTACATTTCTAGAGTCATCGCGTTTGCTATGTGAACAGGTATGCTTATCGGGAAGAACCGGAACAGATTTCTTGCAGCAGGTAGAAGACATTTGGCAGTATATTTTAGAAATACCTCGGGAGATTGCTCCGCAGATGATACAGCTGATGGGGGGACACGGTTATCTCCAACAGCATCCAGTACAGCAGTGGTTCCGCGATCTGCAACTGCTGGCAGTTGCGGGCCATCCACCAGATCTTGCAGGCACTAACTTATAAACATGATTGACTTTGATCTTACAAAAGAGCAATGCGAGTTCCGTGACAGTTTTCGTAGTTTTGCCTCCAGTTATCTTCGACCATTTGCCGTGGCGGCCGACCTCACAGGAGAACTTCCTCACATCATGTTTCGCCAGTCGGAGATCCTCACAGCAATGCAAGCCTTCCTGCCCATAGAGTTTGGTGGGGGCTGGCAGATGGCACCTGGGCATTGTTTTGATATCGCTAGAGACCCGTTACTGAAGGTGATAATGAATGAAGAGGCAGGCTACAGCGATGCCTCGCTTTTTATTTCGCTTCCGGGTCCCGGTCTTACTGTTCCTATTGTTGATGCATTCGGAACCTCAGCGCAAAAGAAGAAGTTATTTGCAACATTCAACCACGCGAACCAAGGTCGTTGGGCGGCATTTGCGATGACAGAGCCCTCGGCAGGCTCCGATTTCACAGGGCTCAAGGCCACAGCTGTTGAAGAGAAGGACGGTTATGTTTTAAATGGCACCAAGTGGTTTGTCGGAAACGGCTTGAGGGCTGAATGGGTGATTGTTTTCGCTAGTACAAATCCTAAACTGGGTCGCTTTGGCATCAAGGCCTTTATTGTCGAACGCGGTACACCTGGCTTTGAGGCAAGCAGGATACTGGACACGATGGGTTTTCGTTCCGTACAAGTATCTGAACTAAAGTTCGTGGAATGTCGTATCCCTAAAGAAAATCTATTATGTCCCACAAATGCTGGAAAGAAAGGAGGCTTTGATGGTAGCCTTCTTACTCTTCAACAGTTTCGTCCAGCTATAGCAGCCCTGGCTGTCGGAACAGCTCGTGCGGCGCTGGAAGAGGTGGAACAGTTGGTCTCCCAGAACGGCGCCTCTCATTTCAGAGCAGTGAACTGGCGAAAGACTAGGCATTTTCTAGATACTTGCCGGGTTCGGATACATGCTGCACGGTTGCTCTGCTGGAAGGCGGCATGGATTGCACGATCAGGTGGAGATAGCTTTCCACAAATATGTATGGCGAAGGCCTTTGCTGCCAAAATTGCCATGGAGGTTTGTTCCGCCGCAATGGAAATTGCCGGCGTGGCTGCATTTCGAACTCACCCATTGATTGAGAAACTTCACCGAGATGCCAAAGCCTTTGATCTGCTGGAGGGAACAGGCGATATGCAGCGACTAATGTTAGCTAAGGCTATCCTGCGGAAATCATAGAGACAACAAAAACATTCCTGAGGGCACAGAAGAGGGCCACGGCATGCCGTGGTCCTCTTCCGTATTATTTAGGCAGGAACAGTTAATTAATTCGCGTTCGGCTTGACATTAATTTCGCACTTGGGGAAGAATTCTAACCTGTCTTCAAGCTCGATAATCGAGAACTCTTCAAGAACCAGCTCTGTCGACTCGATTTTAGCCTCCTTCTCGTTTCCCATATCCGTTAACCTCCTTTCTTTTAGATATACAAACTTTCATAAACCTTGTGTTCACGCGTACAACGCGCGAAACAACAATCGGCGGGAATCGTATTACCGTGATTGTAGATAGTCTCGGATAAAAGTGTGATCCAACAGCAATGGTTATCTATTCAGAATATAACCACGCCATCATCGGAATCGCTTCCACATCGCTTATGACTTCAAAACCTCAATAAAACCGAGGGTGGAAAGAGCTTTGACACAACTTATAGCTGAGTTGCTATATTTAGGCAAGGTATTTTTATCGATACCATTCGTAATTAGGTCGGATAATAGCTGCTTGTCTTTATGTTTAATCTTGAAGACGCGCAAAGTTCTGACATTCACGAGTATGATATCTTCTCCTGATCGGATGGGAGCTATTATCCGAGAATTGATGTGTAGACGGCAGGAGTCAGGCGTCGCGATCTCTACATCACAATCCGCTGAGGACGATGTTACGACAAAGGGTTGATGTATAGAAACGCGCCATCGATGGAGTAGGCATACGCCTTCCCATTGTATGGGGTCTGCTACAACCAGGGTCTCAACCGCGCGAAACAAGCTGTTCAGAGTCTCTTGCACGAAGCCTTCTTTCCCGCCAGCTTTTTTGGGGGGATAGATTGGATATGCCGGGTGAATGATACCTCGTTCTACTGGATCTCCGGGGTCAAGCAGACCCTGAGTTCTGCTTGTAAAGATCGGAAGCAAGGGTGTTTGCATATTGATAGACAACTGCATTACACCGGTTTTCATATGAATCGGGTAACCAAAACATTCGAGCTGGCTTTTGTTGCTGGGTCCTTTCGCTCCATCCATTCCGGAGTTTCCGTCAAAATATAAAACCACTATTTGATTTCTGCGAAGTGCCTTGGCAAGGAAGACAACGGCTAGACTTTCATTTTCTACATCAAGAACCTGAATCGTTCCGTTCCCGAGTAAAGCAGGGCCATCCTCCCGGCTGATGTCGGAATCACTATCGCTCAGTGCCTTAAGACGACTTCTCAGTCCGTATGCAGAGTTAGAATCCAACCCGATGACTAGGTTGTAGCCCATGGCTGTTAGGTCATCGACGATGTAAGAAGAGATGCCATAATGGGCTGTAGTGATAATAAGTCCACGGCCTTGCGCGAGAATGGAATCGATTAGCCCCCTATTCCATCCACTGAGGCGGATCGGCAGCTCTCGCTCGGAGCGTCTTCTCTGGGCAAGAGTTGCGGCATCAACATGGCCTTCCCACTGCTTCCACAGCCGAAATCTCACGCAAGCAATCGCGAGGTCTCTAATCTCTGCCGCGGACTTTTTGTCGCCAAAAATCGAGAGTAAGTTGATATAGTAATAATAATAATTAAATATACTAAGCCCATGTTCATCAAGGCTATCCAGACATCTGCGAACTTCGAGAGGGGTTACGGAGAGGTCCTCAAGAAATCCGATCATTATCCTGGCAAGTTTGGCTTGGTCCGGAAGTAAGTCGGGAGGTAGACGATCAGCTGAAATCCCTTGGATGGGGCGTCTGGGCACGGTCTTGTTTCACCTGAGAAGGGTTTAATCCAGAAGCAGGATTCATCGCCATAGTTTCAGTGCTTCCGAAAAACGGCGTTGTGTCAGCGTAATCAAGGTTCTTTACAAAGGTCAAGAAGAAAGAGAGCTGAAACGGCTTATCGCCTGATAAAAGCTCTCAATTGTATTGCGACAGCTAATCTATACTTCTCTGTACACCAAACGTGTCTTCGAGGGTACCGTGCGTGCGCCGTGCTCTTAGAGTAGTGGAAGGCTTCGTTTAGCTTCCCAAATGTGCAGAGGCACCGATTTAGCTGCCGCGCTAGTGTAGTCCGTCGTTAATCTCATCATTTAATTAAGGCAGACTTGGCACGAGAAACCTTTTCCAGGATGTCGTTGGCCTTAGCAGTCCAGATGAAAGGTTTAGGGTTCAGGTTATGGTGGTCGATGTAATCGCCTATGGCCATGATGAGTTGTTCAAGATCGAAGAAAACACCTCGGCGGATGCGGTTGACGGTTAGGTCGCGGAAGAAGCGTTCAATCATATTCAGCCAAGAAGCCGAAGTAGGAGTGAAGTGCACCTGAATGCGCTTGTGTTTGGCCAGCCAGCGCTGAACTGCTGGATGCTTGTGTGTAGCGTAGTTATCGCAAATGATGTGGATCTGCTTGCCGACAGACACAGTCTGGTCGATCAGACGCAGGAACTTCAGCCACTCCTGGTGGCGATGCCGCTGCTGACACAGACCATAGATCTTACCGGTGGCGGTATTGAGGGCGGCAAACAGCGTGGTAGTGCCGTTGCGTTTGTAGTCGTGAGTCATAGTCTGGCCGCGGCTCTTCTTCATTGGTAAGCCAGGCTGTGTGCGGTCCAGAGCTTGTATCTGACTCTTCTCATCGACCGACAAAACTAACGCATGTTCGGGTGGACTCAGGTAGAGGCCGACGATATCTTCCAGCTTATCTGCGAAGTTCGGGTCGTTGCTAATCTTAAAGCTCTTGACGAGATGTGGCTTGAGCCCGTGTGCGCGCCATATGCGACCTACACTAGACGCAGAAAGACCCATGGCACGGGACATAGTGTTACGAGACCAGTGTGTAGCAGCCTCTGGTTTGCTTTGCGTCGTTTTGCTGATTACTTCGGCAACCGTCTGAGCGCTGATGGTTGGCTTACGCCCCGGACGTTGCGCATCCCGAAGCAGACCTTCGAGGCCAAGGGCAAGGAAGCGTCCGCGCCACAGTGCTGCCATGCGGGGAGCCACCCCTAACTGGGCGGCAATCTGCTTATTCCCTAAACCTTCGCCGGCCAGCAGCACAATGCGGCAACGTTCCGCTACTCGCACCGGTGTAGTCCGCCGCCGTAGCAGCCTCTGCAATTCCGCTCGTACCTCAGAATCTAGCCCAACGGTTGGAGCTACGCGCATACTCGGTCACCTCAACTGTACATGAGATGTCCTACACCTCATAAACGCCTTTATTTATGGCGAACTACACTAGATTTATAGAGGTCGGTCCACGCATTTTTTCAGCGCCGAGTGAGATATCGGTCGAAATACAATGCTTGTCGGCGAAGAAAGCCTCAAAGCTCTCAGAAATGCGAGTTAGTGCTTGCTTCTGCACGGATCTCGATTTGATAAAACTCGTGCGACGAATCCGTTCCGCTTAGAGCCTGTTATTAACTTTATTCCTTCTCAAACAAAGAGATAGGGAGAAGGGAGAAGGGAGAAGTATCGGACGATGAGGAAATGGGCAATAGCCGAGGGGTTGGATATCCCAGTGATATAAGTGACGAGGAATGGGCCTTTGTAGCACCATATTTGACGTTGTGCAAGGCGGAAGCCAAGCAGCGAGAGTACAAATTACGCGAAGTCTTTAACGCTATGCGCTACGTGGTGCGGACAGGGATTCATTGGCGGATTGTTTTGAAGCAATGGTAGAGGACCTACGCATGTTGTTACGTGAATATGCAGGGCGCAAGCGGCAACCGACAGCCATGATTTTGGATAGCAGAACGATACAATCCACGCTCGAATCCGGTTGGCGGGCTGGCTACGACGGAGCCAAACAAAGAAAAGGCTCCAAGGTGCATGTAGCCGTTGATACGCTTGGTCATTTGTTAGCCCTCCATGTCACCCCGGCCGACGAGCAAGATCGAGCTCAAGTGGGACAATTAGCTGAAGCGGTACAAGAATTGACCGGAGAAAATGTGGAATTGGCCTACGTGGATTAAGGCTATACCGGAGAAAACGCCGCCAGTGACGCCGCTGAGCATGGAATCCGACTTGAGGTGGTCAAACATACAGAAGCCAAACGTGGTTTTGTTCTCCTCCCACGCCGCTGGGTGGTAGAAAGAAGTTTTGGTTGGGCTGCACGCTTCCGCCGACTCGCCAGAGACTATGAACGCCTCGCCCTCACTCTAGCCGGCCTTCACTACCTCGCTTTCGCTATCCTTATGCTTTCTAGATCAAAGCTTCATTTGGGAATTGTGTTTCGCTGTAAAGGATGAAGATGAAGTTGTCCACTCCTGTCGCTGGTCTGAGCATAACAATGAAACCATGGAGCGGGTGAACAGCTTCATTTAACTAATGCCTTTTGAGAGGAAAGGGCGTGTATTTGTCCTATGCCTCTTTTCCTAAACGGCTGATCTGGATTTTATTCTTGTACCCCTTACGTCCGATAAGAAAGATTCTGTATAGCTAAGATACAGACGCCTTTTAGAAATGTCATATCCCCGCTCAATAGAGCCATAGTGCTCGCGGGATGGCCTAGTGCGAATGAGCGAATTGCGTTGGCGGCTTTCAACAACTGGCTGCCACTTCGCCAGTTAGGAAGTCCCTGAGTGTGTCCTCTTTTGCCCGAATATTGTCCATCGCTGGCCTTTTAGGAGACCGAGACAGTTGTCACAATCTTGCAAGAATTGCGAGTCGAGGCCGGTATATGGATCAAGTCAAAGTAGAAAAAATCGAATGTATCTTCAGATTGATCACGATTCACCTATGCGTATTCACATTATTGGTATCTCTCGCGGTCGCTCAGCGCACAACCGGTGCGCTGGGCGGTCAGGTTCTAGATCCACAAGGCGCGGCTGTCCCAAACGCCAGGATCATCGTTAAGGATCAAGAAACAGGCGTAGTCTCCAATGCCGTCACGTCTTCTGCGGGCCTTTGGAATATCCCAAGCTTGATCCCCGGAAAATACTCCGTGAACGTACATAAACAGGGATTCCAAACTTTCCTGCGTCGCAACGTAATAGTGCTCGCCGATCACGAAAACACAGCCAATGCTCAACTGCAAGTAGGCTCAGTCTCTGAGGTCGTTGAAGTCAGCGTCTCGCCATCAGCAGTGGAGACCTCCTCTTCTTCTATAAACAACGATTTCAGTTCGTTGGAGGTACAAAATCTGCCCAACGCCGGCGGAGCTCTGAATGGGAGTCCGCTGAATCTTGCGGTTCTAGCACCAAATGTGGTGGCACAGCCGGGAGGGGTCACCGGAGTTGGTGGCTCTGTAGGCGGTACGCGTCCGCGAGAGAACAGCTTCAACGTAGACGGCGTCGATGATAACAACCTAGGAGTTACCGGGCCAAATTCTACGGTAATCCCCGATGCGGTAGCAGAGTTCACCTTACAGACCAATCAGTTTAGTGCTGAGACCGGACATTCTTCCGGCGGCCAATTCAATCTGGTAACCAAGACGGGAACAAATAGCTTTCACGGCTCCGCTTACGAGTATCTTCAGAACCGGAATCTCAATGCCTTGGATAATCTGACCAAAGAAGCCATTGCTGCCGGCACGATTCCAGGCCAGCCCGCCTACGATAACAACCGTTTTGGTGCAAACCTGGGCGGCCCAATCGTTAAAAGCAAGATCTTCTTTTTTGGAAATTATGAATACACCGACCTGCATGGTGCGGGAAACGCCACATTCTTAAATGCTCCGACTTCCGAAGGATTGGCAACCATGGAAAATCTCGCGGCCAATCAGAGCGTGAAAGATGTTCTTAAAAACTATCCAGTCGCTCCGGCGTCCGATCCTGCCAAGGCGATTACGGTAAATGGATCTACTATCCCTGTCGGTTCGCTTGTGATCATCAGCCCCTTGCTTCAGCGCGAGCACGACGTGATTGCTAATGTCGACTACTCAAGAAATAAGCACCAACTCGGTATTCGCTTTTTGTCAAATCAGGAGAAATTCATTGTTCCCGTAAATTCAACCCAAGCACAGTTCAATCAGGACAATCCGGTGCGTAATCGCAAGATTGCGGCGACCGATACATGGACGATCAACGATCACATTGTCAACGACCTACGTTTGCAGTATGCCTACTACTCCCTGGCACTGCTCAATCCCTGTAAGACCTGTCCTCCGGATGTAACGATCGGTGAACTGGGGGCAACAACGATCGGCCCCTCTGATATTCAGAGTCAGAAACAGAACTCTTACGTAGTCAAGGATAGCGTTTCTTGGGTGATCGGCAAACACACTGTGAAATTTGGTGGAGAGTACACCCACTTCATCTACCCGCAGTTCTATCTGCCACGGAGCAACGGAGATTACTGGTACAACTTCGCACAAGATCTAGTTAATGACTTCTTGCCCTCAACGCCAGGTCGAACGCTGAGAGGCGCTGGTAGCGGCAGCTTTCTGGGAACGCAAAGCCTATTCGCCGGGTATGTTCAAGATGATCTGAAAGTAACACCACGACTTACGCTAAACCTGGGCATCCGCTACGAGTACTGGACGAACCCTCTCGGCAGCCAGAATCAGGCTCTCAACGCCATTTCTAGTGTCCCAGGTGTTGTGACATTTGGAAGACCGAAGACTGATACAAACAACTTCGGGCCACGTGTCGGCTTCGCCTACAATCTGCGAGGAAATGGGAATACCTCGATTCGAGGCGGATTTGGCATCTCCTATGGATGGAAGTTCCAAAATTTCGCTGCCATTACCCTGCCCCCTCAATTACAAAGCGAGATGAACCCGACATCGGCATGTAGCTTGAGCAAGCCACCGGGTTGGTGTGCAAACTTCGACACAAACGGAACCGGGACCAGCTTCCCGTTTCTCGCCAATGGAGGGTTACCTTCTGTATATCTGCCCCCAGCAAATCAGGAGGACGCAAGAGCTCTGACAACGAGTTATATAGACGACACAGTAATGCCCAAAAATCTCACTTGGTCGATGGGCATTCAGCATGAGATCTACCGAGATGGCGTATTTGAGGTGCGTTATCTGGGAACACGCGGGATGGAATTGCCGGTTCAGTTCCGCCGTAACCACATCAGTGCGTTCGATGCCGGAATAGCTTCCCTGCCCACTTATTTCAACGCCTCCGATGTCCCGATTGCATGGGATGTGAAGACGCCGACGGACACTGCCTTCAATCAGTTCGACTCCAATATCTGGAGCAAGTATGGATTTCGCGGTGATGTCACCTCAGATCCCCCGCTAGCGAGCAGTAATTATCACTCTGTCTCCTTGATTTTTACACAGCGCCCGCAGCATGGCTTGACGTTTAACACGAACTACACTTGGTCACACGCGATTGATAACGCGACGAACGAATTCTTCACCAGCCTGCTGAACCCACGTCGCGCGCAGGATACGAATCGGATTGGCGAAGACCGTTCTAACTCGGATTTAGATGTACGTCAAAAGTTTGCACTGTCACTGAGTTACGAACCAGCGCCCATCCATTCCGGACGCAGGGCTCTCAAAGCTCTGTTGAATGGCTACGGAGTAGGAGCGGTGTATCTGGCACAGACCGGTCAGCCAGTTACACTTCAATCCGGCGTTGTGGCGGATGCAAACGGAAATGGAGACACAGCCGGTGACCGTGGTGTACTGAATGCTTCTGCCACAACGCAGAAAGGATCCGACGTGATACCGATTTGCGAGGGAACCGGCGGTACGACGTTTCAGGGAACAAACGGGCCACCCGCTGCAGGAGGCACCTTTGCCGTTACACCCTTAGGTAAAGGCGGAGCCTGCTATGATCCCAACGACCTTTCAGGCAATACGACGCTCCCAGCGATCGGTTATCTGGCTGCCGATCCTACTGCCAGATACGTCGTCGCGGGGCCTGCTGTGAAATCGACCATTGGGCGCAACAATTACAGGTCTCCCGGCTTCGGAGTGATGAACCTTTCACTGGGCAAGAGAATTCAGCTAACGGAATCTACTTCCCTTCAGCTTAGGGCAGACTTCTACGATATCCTAAATCACAAAAACTTCACAATCAGTAACGCCAATGTATTCAGTAGCGCAGGCGTAACCGCAGCAACCTCAAATCCTGGATACGTTCAGATCGCTGATCCGAATTTTTTGAACTCTAAGATCTTCAGCGGAGGGAATCGTCAGATAACGCTCACAGCAAAGTTCATGTTCTAGAAGCATTTTCATTTCTAGGTGAAATGGGGAGGGCGGTTCTGATGCCATTCTTCGATGAATAAACCCGGTAAAGTTTAGTTCTCTCCGGTTATCATTGGTGATGCCAAGCCAGTCCCCAATCCATCCATAGCTGATGAATTGAAATGGGAGAAAAACGCACGTCACAAGCGAATCGAAACTGGAGGTTGGAAAGGCTTGATAAAGAAATTATCCGGGCCACGACCCCCTGAGAACGTAGTAGGCGCGCAACTGGGAAACATCGGAGGATTTCCGGTAGGCCACCCTCCGGGCGATCAAGAAGCGCGGCAGATTCCAGTTTTCGTTGTACTTCCCCCTCGCCTCCTATTATTGGATATTGCGGGCCCCCTCGAAGTGTTGCGCCAAGCGAACCGAATGCAACAGAGAGTGCGATTTGATGTTCGCTACGTTGGGCCGAGAGCTGAACTACTTACTTCGATCGGTGTTACTCTGGCAGCGATCGAGCCCCTCCCCAGTAAGCTGCCCCCGGAAGCCTGGGTCGTACTCGCAGGCGACGTAGAAAATGTTATGTTATCTGGGGGCTGGACAGGTTCCGGCAAATCCCAGCGCGATGATTCCGATGAGGACGCAATCGTAGCCTGGTTGAGGCAAACCATCAGGCCTGGACACAAGTTGATTTCGATTTGCACTGGAGCGTTAACAGCCGGACGAGCAGGCCTTCTCGATGGACATGCTTGCACAACCCACCATCTCAGCTGTACAGAACTTGCCACGATTGCTCCGAAAGCCACTGTCTTAGAAAACCGTCTCTACATTGAGGACGGTGAGCGCTATTCCAGTGCCGGCATCACAGCAGGCGTCGACCTGATGTTGCATTTAGTACATCAGTGTACCGACCAATACTGTGCCATCGCGGTGGCGCGATATCTGGTAGTTTACTTGCGTCGTAGCGGAGCTGATCCTCAGCTCTCCCCCTGGCTGGAAGGCCGCAATCATCTGCATCCCGCAGTACATCGCTTGCAGGACACGATTGCCAGCGATCCCACGAAATCCTGGACTCTCAGACAGCTGGCAAAAATCAGTGGCGCCAGCGGACGTCACCTTTCAAGGCTATTTCACGAACATGCTCGTATGAGTATCGCCGAATACAGCAACCGTCTAAGGGTTGCACTTGCGCAACAATTACTCCGCGAAACAAGCCTAGATATGGAACAAGTAGCCGAGAAGGCGGGTTTCAGCTCCTCACGTCAATTGCGGCGAGCCTGGCGAAAGGTTCACAAGACACCTCCTCGCGAAGCTAGAGAACACGCGTAGATCGACATTATACCGATGCTCAGTAAACGGGAAGTTGAGCTGTGGTCTGGATGCGCCGCGTCATGGCGTTCGATGCGGCGCGCCAGTTTATGAGGCATACACATGCTATTCAGAGAAGCACTATCTTAGCATCTATCCGACGTTATGGGAGTCTCTCAATTGCAGGCGGGACATAACCGTTACTCGCAACACGGCCTTCCGGACCATAGATGCGCAGCACTACATTAAAAGACTCGGAAGATATCGGGAGCCAATTGGATATCGGCACTCCAGTGAGAGGTTCTGTGGTCATGTAAATTGAAACCGAGCCATCGGAGTTGGTTACCAATCCCGGAGTGTAACTTGCGACCACATACTTCCCTGCTGCATTCTCGATCAGTTCAATCGTATCCGAGGTGTATGCCGTAACTGACCAAAAACGTTTAGCCTCGGGAAGATGCCCTGCGGGAAAAGTGAGCACATACCCTCCTCTGCTGCCGTCGAGAGCAGAACCAGTGCCATCATTAAACGCATGATAGTAGGCGGCCGTACTGATATCGTTGCCATACAGGAAATACTCTGCAACTGCTGCCCGATCAAGGATATTTCCCTCCCAGGCACCAATATTCGTGAAGTGTATCCACTCTGTTCCGGGAACCGTATGTGTAAGATAGTCTGAAATAATAGCTTGATGCGCCGTCTGTACGCCTGTCGTAACCTCAATTGCATGCATATCGATATTGCTCAGCAGACCGTTCATTTCGCTCGATAATGCCTGTTCCGACGGGGAGAACGGTGGTGTAATAGGAGAAGCAACGGCTATTTGCAGCTGTTTCACGAACTCGATCGGATTGATAGCAACCAAATCGTCTGCTATTTGTTTGAGCGAAAGAGAGAAATCGATCTCGGGAAGAATCAGAGTATTCCCCCCGACCGTCTGATGTGCCATTCCATCTGAACATGGCGTATTCTCATAATCGCAGAGCATCTGCGTTTTTAATGAGCGACGGAACAAATCTGCTTCCCTGCTTTGGTCTACTCCAGAAGCAGAGAACTTATCAGCCCGAAAGATCATGATCGAGATATTGAGTGGCATCTCGATAGGAGTGACGCCGACAGGTAACGTTTTTGAGAATCCAGGTCCAATCAGAGCAAAGGTGCCCGGCGTCTGGGCGGGGAGGCCGGAGGCAAAAATATCACCGTATGAGTCCATCGTGAGAACTGAATAGGTCACATCTGTTTCCGGAACAGCTAAAATAACCGGATCGACGGCTAGATCGAGGAAGGTGATCGCGTATAAAGTGTCATCATTGACTGCGACCACGCTCTGGAAGGTTGCTGAGATTCGATCTGGGCCGAAGGGACGGTTATGCGGGGAATGTTGAAACTGGTTGTAGCTAAACCACATTGGGTAGAATTGCAGAACGTAGTCTCGGACGACTGTAGTGACAGAGGATGTGTCTTCTTTTGTGCTAAGTGATTCAGTAGACTGCATGACTTTTCCTTTTCATACCAACATGAATTAGATTGTCTTTCTCACTGAAGTCATCTTATGGCACAAGAAGGGATACTTGGGTCCGGCTGACTCTTCAAACCCGCGCCCAACTGGATTATCCCGCGCTTAGAGCCACATCTAGTAACTAGAATTGCTATGGTTTTCGCGGGAGCCTATTCCTGTTTAGGCCGGGTTATCCAATGCTGAGTTTTCATAAAGTTCCTAATTTGGATGCTAACAAGTTTGGCTGTCCTTGACGCATCAGATTCGACTGTTGCCCTTCTGTCGCCAGCATCCCCGGCAACGGCATTAACGGCGATCGAGCCCACTCCCATGGTGGTGATGGCGCCTGGCTTCTTCCCGCTCTCGGAATTCAGGTTGAACTCAAGTACTACCCTCCTCTGTCCTTTGTAAAAGGAAAACACAACTACGTGTGTTTTGATATCACTCGCACCGCGGTCAAATCCAAGCATGATACGTTTTGACATGTTTCCCTGATCTATTGCGAGGAACTCTCCTTCGACAACAAACACCGGTGCTATGGAAGCGGGCTCGGCATCCGATGCTCTCTGCGTTGAAATGTCATCCTTAGCTAGTTCGTTGATTAATGTTTTGCTGAAGCTATCCTGAACCTTTCGAATCAGATCCTCCGAGGAAGAATTGCTATTCTGATTGTGCTTCAACAAATGATGCTGATGCAGCCGTTCGGCAAGCGAATCGTCCGTGGCGATCTGACCAATCGGTGAGAAGTCTTGAATTACAATTTTTTCGGGACGCGGAAGTGGTTCTAGATCATCGTACTTTTTGACTATTTCGACCTTGGCATCACCAGTAAAGATATTGCCCACGCTGTCTTGCGCCACAACCACATAACTATTAACGACAACCGCCGCAAGGAAAAACACCATTCTTTGCTGCATGCTATATCTCCACGAATATGACATATGTCGCGGTATTGAGGACCTCCTATATTTTTGCAACTGAAACAAAACTGGCGTAGATGTAACCCGAGCCGGCCATACCGCTGTCGTTGCAAAGACGAAATACTTCACAATCCGGGCAGACGATTACGTAGCTCCTTCGCTCTTCGCTCGCTCACTACAAATTCCGTCTCGTGGAAATCTGCCATAACCAATGCAAAAGTACTGCCGTCATAAGGCTTAACGGATTTCACTTTGGAAAGATTCACCAGAACTTCACGGCGTGCGCGAAAGAAGAGTTCTGGATCGAGTCCACCCTCTAGTTGGTTAAGCTGATAATTCACCCAATAATTTTCCGTCGTTGTCTGCGTCCGCACAACTCCTTTATCGATGTAGAACCAAAGAACCTCAGCCGGATCAATTAATAAGAAGCGGTTGTGCTTTCGGCAGACGATGCGGTTAAGTTGCTTGGTCGAGACCACAAGAGCCTGGATCTTCTCTTCATCTTCGGTTCGTTCTGTTCCCGAACTCAGGAGACGGCGAACTCTATCGAGCGCATTAGTAAGTCGTGGTACTTCTACAGGCTTTAGGAGATAGGCGACGGCATTTGCTTCGAAGGCCTCAAGGGCGTAATCATCATAACTCGTTGCAAAGATGAAAAGAGGCATTTTCACTCGAGTAGGAAGAGCCCTGATTACACCAAAACCATCAAGCCCGGGCATGCGAATGTCCAGAAAAACGACATCCGGGTTCAATGATTCGACTAGAGAAAGAGCCTCTAGTCCATTTTGAGCCTCGCCCACAATATCAATACCCGGGAAACTGGCAAGGAGGCGGGTTAATCGGCGCCGGGCAGATAATTCATCATCTACGAGCAAAGCTCTCATCATATTCCTCTTTACATTTCTGAATTGATATCGTTGCTTCCGTACCTCCTCCTACGCGAGGTTTGAGTGTAAATGTTGCTCGTCCTTCATACGCGGTCTGAAGCCGTTTTTCAACATTCCGAAGACCAACATACGTACTCCGGTCTGAGGAATCATGTTTGTACTTCATTTGCGTCCCAACCCCATCATCGGATACTGTAAGCTCGAAGCCAATATCGGTCCGTCTTGCCAAGATACGCAGAGTACCTCGACTCATCTTTGGAGATAGACCATGCTTGAGCGCATTTTCGATTAGGGGTTGCAGCAGTAAAGTCGGAACCTGTTCCTCAAGAATAGATGGCTCAATATCAAATTGGACTGTTAGACGATCTTCGAACCGGGCTTCTTCAATGTCCAGATAACTCCTGGCAAAAGCAAGTTCTTCACCGACGGAGGTAAACTCCCGATCCGTGTTTGCCAGTATGTAACGAAAGACTGCAGAGAGACGGAGGGTCATTTCTTCCGCCCTTTCAGGGGCTACGGCGGACAAATCGGCGATCGTGTTTAAGGAGTTGAAGAGGAAATGAGGGTTTATCTGTGCCCGAAGAGCTCGAAGCTCGGCATCTGCAATCTCTTCGCGCAGGGCACTTTCTCTTTTGATTCGTTCATGTCTTCGTTGCTCAGCAAGGACAGCACTGACCCGTATTCGAGTTTCTCCGGCAATCCGCGATACAAAACTTAATTCCATTGCCGTGAGCGGCGGACGGAGTGCTCCGTAGCTGAGAACAATCCAATGATCCGCGATGTCTTCCTGGATTAATGGAACGAGGACATCTGCGGGCGGTGAAGTAATGGTGCGAAGCGGACTGTCATCAGAAATAAAAGAGGGATTAGGACCGATAACTGATGTTGTCGGGTTCTTGGGTCGCATATCGGACAAAGCGATGATTTTTACTGCGGCAAGAGACAGTGTATTGCGAATCATCACTTCGCCGGCGTGATAAACCTCATCAGCATTTTCGATTTCTAGCAGTTGCTCCCAATACTGGAGGATTGCAGCGTTAAAGTCTGGAACCTGAAACACCCATTTGTCGATCCATTCGTTGACTTTTCGTATAGCAAGGGGAGTCGTCCAGATGCTCAATCCAATGATTACAATAGTCAGGAGGGAAAGCCCAGCATTCTGATCGCTTTCTCTCCTGGACTGAGAGTAGAGGCCGGTAGCCGCACCCCATACCAAAAGAGAATCTATACATAGGATGTACAGGGCTGCAACCCGTTTCACAATGATGTCGGCAAGCCTGAGATTAGCAAAGACGAACAGCATGCCCAGCGTGACCAGTGTGTTCGACAATTCAATGGAACCCGCCAGAATTACGGAAGAAGCAAGAGGATAGCTGCCCACATATCCAAAGAGTACGTTGGCAGAAACACCTAACAGCCCCACGGTTGTGAAGCCTGCAAAAAGGATCAAGCCTCGCTGACGTATCTGATCGTTACTAACCATTGAGACTTGCAGGCACAGTAGGACTGCAGAAACCGTACAGGTAAAACAAGGAACTAGAAAGACTAGAAGCTCGTACTGTAAAACGGTGGCAACGGCGAAGGCTCCCAAACCGCATACAGCGTTGATCATCATCGCCCATTGCAGCCAAGACGGATCTGAAACCCTTCTGTCTGATGGTTGGTGGAGGGGCAAATAGCGAATGGACAAGATAAGAGGGATCGCAGTGATCGCAACAAAAAGTACGATCACAGTGATGCCCTCGAGCCAATGAGGGGGAGGCGGTGCAACCCACGTATCGATCAGCCTGGCGGCCCGAACCACGCTGGCTGCCAACATCAGCACTGCGATGGAGACAAATCCTTTTGGGGTTTTTCCATCACGTCGTAAGAGATAAAGTGCTCGAATGAGAATCGCTGATACCGCGACTTGGCTGGCCTCGCCTACCATGTGCAGCAACAGGATGTTTGCGTTCGCTATCTTCTCATCTAGAAATATCGATGAGGGCAAATCAAGCCTCCCTAGTTGACTGATTGCGATGATTGCCTTGCTATCGAGAAATTGGAACTTACTGTACTGATTATGAGGTGCTTCGACGGTGCATCCAGCTTTGTGATACTTGGATGTATGGTGCCATCCTCAAGCATCGCAAAATCTACTGAGGCCACAAATGGTTCAGAAGTGGAGCCGAAATATGAATTTACGATGACTCTTCGAAGCTTCATAGTTGCAGGATAAAGTTCAAGCGTGAACTTATCACCCGGCTTTACATAATCGTTGATGACGATGGCGCTTCTACCATCAGGCATATATTCAAAATCAACGCGGTGTACTTGAAGCGACTGTTTGAAAACGCTGGGGTTCATTGGAATATACCTCGCTGTAAGCTCCCGGACAGAAGCTACAGCCTGTTGCGCCTCTTTAATTTTCTTTTCTTCGATATGACGTCGGAGTGGCCCTCCCGAAAGTGGTGGCGGACTTTGCTGAGGACCAAGAGAAGTTCTGCTGAGTGTTCCGTAGGCGGTGTAATGGCAGATGGCCTGATTGGGCGGACGTGTGTTTCCACTGAGCGTAACAGTCGTAGTCTCGATCCATTGGTATTGATGAAGATGCTTCTCGTTCTGGTCCGCCGCTTCCTGAAAAGCCTGAAGCCTTTGCTGCTGGAAGTTGGGTGTTTGAGAAATCCCAGAATTGGATAGGATAAACGCTACGATAATAAAGCTTATTTTCTTCATTTGTTCTCCCCAATTAGGCGGGCCATTCGTTCGAAATATTGAACATCACTCTAGGCATGCGACGCCATTCGCTCTGAATGTCCTTTATCTATCTTTTCAAAAGCTCAGAGACAGAAATAGCTATTCCGCCAAACGCGGAATGGTTGTTCTAGACGCGGGAAATCACCTGTGAGCGAATGCAGGAATAATTCTCCTGTTCAGGTGTTGTCTCTTTGAAAGCTATTTTTATGAGGCAGAATTCGCATACGTATGCCTGCTGAGAAGTCAATTCCCACAATCGAAAAAATCGGTCGTTATCGCATTACTGGAGAACTCGGTCGAGGAGGCATGGGCATCGTCTATCGAGGCGAAGATCCTCTCATTGGCCGGGATGTGGCCATCAAAACGCTTACAGAGGCCACTCCGGAATTGCGGCAACGCTTCTATCTGGAAGCGCGCTCGGGAATCCTGAGTCATCCAAACATTGTTACGGTCTACGAACTTGGCGAACAGGACGGCAATCCCTTTATCGCCATGGAGTATATTGCTGGAGAGTCGCTTGAAAAGGTCCTGCGCTCGCAAAAGCGCCTTCCGGTTCTAGAAGCTCTCTCGATCGTGGAACAACTTTGTGCCGGACTCGGCTATGCCCACGGACACGGCGTAGTACACCGCGATGTCAAACCAGCAAACATCCTGATTCAACCGGATGGGCGGGTTACCATCGTTGATTTCGGGATTGCGCGTCTTGCCGATCAGACCCGTCAACTAACCAAGACTGATGCGCTGTTGGGAACCTTCCACTACATTGCGCCGGAACGTCTCAAGGGAGAGCCAAGCGATGGACGCGCCGACATTTGGTCTGTCGGCATAATTCTCTACGAAATGCTCTCGGGGGAGCTCCCCTTCAGGGGAAAGAATATTTCCTCGCTCTATCGCGTTATCAACGAACCCTATATACCTCTAAAAGATTACGTGTCAGATCTTCCAGAGGGCGTTGCTGGAATACTTGCGAAGTCTCTCGCCAAGAACGTAGCAGACCGCTACCCCACTGCAGAACAAATGGCCTTCGATCTGCAGCTGGTTGCCGCAGCACTGAAGCAAGAGCGGGTAAACTTGCTCCTGGATTCCGCACGCCGCTTGGCCGAAGAACGGCAATTCGCAAGCTCCCGTACCGTCTTGCTCCAGGCGCAACGAATCGATCCTGGTAACGCCGAGACCAATACCCTGATCACCGAAGTACAGGAGCAACTAAGTCAACTGCAACGTACCGAGCAACTCCGCCAAATCATCGAACAAGGGCAAATTGCTCAGGAGAACCAACGCTGGCAAGAGGCCATTAGCCTCTTTCAGCAAGCGCAACAGCTCGATCAAGAAAATGTCTTTAGCCTAAAGGAGCGTCTAGAGCAGGTACAGGAACAGCGTCAGCAACAGTTGAGGATTGCAGCTCTATGGGAACAAGCAAACGAAGCGCGCAATCGCGGCGATCTCACAAAGGCTCAAGATTATCTCGGACAAGCACTGCAAATTAACGAAAATAGTACGGACTTAAAAAATGCCTATTCGGTAATCCTGCGTGAGATCAAGCGGAAACAACAGTCGCTTCAGGTAGAAGGACTTCTAAATAGCGCAAGAGAGAACTACGGAAACAGAAGGTATACAGAAGCCATTACTCTTCTCCGCCAAGCCACAGAACTGGATCCCACACACACAGAAGTCCATGAGCTACTCTTTACCGCTACGACCCGACAGAGGGAAGAGCGCAGGCAAGAGCTACTAGAGAGCGTAGCGGCCGAGATACAGGATGCCCTCGATCGCGAGGATTTCGACCTTGCCCAAAACCGTGCAAAACGAGCTATTGAAACCCTGCCTGGAGAAGCCCTTCTGTTGCGGCTGCAAGCAGAGGCCGAATCGCGACAAAAGGATTTTCTCACACAGCAGATCGTGCGTGAGACGATGCTACGAGCACAAGACCTCTTCGCCGATCAACCAGCCGAAGCATTGCGACTCATCGAGCAGGGGTTAGAGAAGGCGCCTGACAATAAAACCCTCCGTCAGTCACAAGCTCAGCTGCAGACCCATCTCAAAGAACTTGAAGCGAATATGGCCCGGTCGAATGCCTTGGTCAAAGCCCACGCCGCCATGGAGGTAAAAGATTATCTTGAAGCAAAACGTGAACTGGAAGAAATGCTTACAGCTCATGGAAGCGATCAGGAGATCGAGAAACTGCTGGAAGAGGCGATAGCGGCCCAAGCTAATGTGGAACAAAAGAACGCGCAACTTCGCACAGCAGCCCAGATCCAGGTGGCCATAACCGAAGCTGAGGCCTCCAGCGAGAAATCCCTCTCGCAGAATGACTGGAAGCGAGTTATGGCGCAATGGGAAGTATTGGAAAAACGCTATGGCGCACATCCAGAGATTGTTAAGACCAAAGCAGAATGGGAGACAAAGCGCAGAGCAAAAGCCGAGCAGACCCTTCGCGAGGTAATGCAGATGGCTCGCCGGTCAATACAAGCGAATTTGTGGAAAGAGGCCAATGCAACACTCCGTCGGGCCGAAGAGGCAAGCAGTTACTCAGGAACAACTCTGCAGGAGGAATACCGAAACCTTCGGGCGGAGTGTGTTGCTCAAAAAGCGAAGAATTCAAAATCTGCACCTTCGCTCCAAGCCGGTCGGCCCCGCAAGATACTGCTGTATGCAGCTACTACGATTACGGTGGTAGCAGTTATTGCTATCGGTTTTGTTGTGACTCGTCACAGGCAAGTACCGCATCCGTCACAACCAGTTATACAGGCAACTGCGCCCCCATCGAATATTACTGCTACCAAACGGACCGACCTGGAAATCAATGCCTCTCCCTGGGCGAAGATTGTGAGCATTCAAGACAGCAAGGGCAAACTGGTTGCTTTACCCGAAGGAGAGCAGACAACCCCGTTAAGGCTTGAGAATATCGAGGAAGGCCGATACAAAATATCATTCGAGGGACCGAATCAAGAGACGCAGACAGTCGACTGCAATCTGACGGTAGACAATCATCTCTGTACTGCTGAAGTTGGTGCTATAGATATCTCACAAGTACTGAAGGGAGCGGAGCAATGAGTCCTGTCAAGAACATAGTATGGACATTTACATTCGTACTCTTTTCTGCCATTGCGCTGCCTCAGACTCAACAGCCGACGTTAGACGCAAATCAGCTACACGATCTAGCAAAACAGGCCAAAGATAAGGGCGATTTGCAGTCAGAGGTGAATTATCTCTGCCAGGCAGCTACACTCGACAACAAAAAATACGGGAAGAGTTGCGAAAAGGAAAAGTTGGGTCTTGCACAGATACTTGCCCAATTCCAGGCGGACCTCAATGTCGCCCGGATAGAGATGCAGCGCAAGGACTACTCCGGAGCCATTCGAGACTTGAGCAAGATCACCTTCGGACCAAATAGATTAGAGGCGCAGGAAGCTCTACAGGACGCCCTTATCCTGGCAGACCGCATCCCTAGAAATCAAATGGGACCCATTGCTCTTGCAGCTGCGCGGAGAGCCTTTTTACGCGGCAATTTCGAGCAAGCCGAATCACTCCTGGCACATGTGCAATCTCAGCCTTATCTTGACACAACAAAGCAGCTCCTTACCTCAATCCATCTCTACCGGGATGCAATGACACAGGCCTCCAACCTCGCTCACAACGGCGACTATAAGGGAGCAGCCAAACAGTATCAAGTTGCCATTTCCATTCAACCCAATGGGCCTGGGCAGCCTCAGCAGCGGTTGCAGGAGATACAACAGACCCTTCGCACGGCAGAAAAAACACAGCCATCTTTGTCCCCTGCACAACAGCCGCCCTCTGCAACTGGGCCTTCCCAGACCGTCAAGAACACTGCCCAGATTGCAGCGACATTAGCTATTGCACATAAGCAGGAGGCGCATAGAGATCTGCGAAGCGCAATGCACTCCTATGAGGCGGTATTGAAACTTGATCCTGAACAAGCTGATGCAGTCGCTGGGAAAAAGCGCATCCTTGCAGCTCTAAAAACCGACCCGAAGATCTTCGAAGAACAACTTACTGAGGCTATCAGAGACTTCTACGCTTCCCGCTTTGCTGATGCCGATGAAAAACTGCGTTCTTATTTACAGGAGAAGGGTATCGGAAACGCGGGTGCAGCCCACTTTTATCTTGCCTCTTCTCTCCTTACACAATCGATCTTGAATAATCAGGACCATCCATCCGAAAAAGTTTCTTTGCAACAGCAAGCCGAAGAGGAGTTTTCCATTGCGCGTCAACTCCACTACTTCCCTGTTCCTTCGTCAGTGTCACCGAAAATTCTTCTCCACTGGGAACAGAAAAGCGAATAAGTCATGGTTATTGAAAAAACAGGGTGGTCGGAGTCAGAGACGGGTAAACCTATTTCCCTTCAAATAGAAGTTGCTGCCCTTTCCGATATAGGGTGCCAGCGATCAAACAATGAGGATAGCTTCGGTTACGATTCGGAAGGAAAAATCTTCGTAGTCTGCGACGGGATGGGTGGAACAGCAGCTGGAGAAGTTGCAAGCAATGTTGCTGTACATCAGACGCTTGAGTCCTACAAGAAATATGCCCATCAGGGTTCGTCTCCCGAAGAGTGCCTGCAATTGGCGATTGCAAGCGCCAATCAGGCCGTTTGGCAACTATCGAAAGCGAATCACGCTTTCCGAGGCATGGGAACTACTCTCGTCGCTGCATGTGTTCACAATAACCACATAGTCATCGGCAATGTCGGCGATAGCCGCGCATATTTTTTGAGGGACGGTGGTTGTCTGCAAATCACCGAGGACCATTCCCTCAGCTCAAATTGCACACCTAACTCGGACTCAGAGGGAAGCTCTTTGGAGGCAGCTCCTATTCTCCAGTGCTTCATTACCCGGGCAGTTGGCGTTGAACCAGAGGTGAAACCGGATCTCTTTGTCGCTGAACTTCAGGCGGGAGATATTGTTCTTCTTGCAACCGACGGACTCACTCGGTATATCGACGCTGAGGAAATTGCCCGAGCGGTGCACAGCGAACAAAACTTGGAAACAATTTGTCGCCACTTTGTGAGCCTTGTACACGAACGGGGAGCTATAGATAATATGACCTGCCTGCTAATTCGCTCCCTTTCGAAGATTTCTTGAAACAATCGCAATAAAGCAAAGACGCCGATTCGTGGATCGGCGTCTTTGCTTTTTTCCCTCGTTTTCAGCTTCCTATTATCTCGCCACTGGTACCGCACAAGATAATCCTGAGAGACCACCTGGGGTCAGGATGCTGGCTGCCGGACCCGAAAGTTCTATTCTCTCTGTAAGGGCGGCTCCATTGACGATGATTGGGGTACCTGAGATCTCAAGAGGATACGCCACGCGTAATGGGTTGCTCGATTGCTCCACGCGTCCGCGATCCATCAGATGGAAGAGCGACCAGGTCCCCGAAAACTGAAGAGGTAGATTGTTGCTGCCGTAACTGGCTATCAGTTGGGCCTGCTGCACTCCCTGCGCAGACCAGTTGAACTGTCCCGAAACATCATGTCCGGAGAGCTGCTGTCCACCAATTGAAAGGGTAACCCTCTGAATGCCTGGCGATGGAAGAATGTGCGCTGCAAAGTTTAGCGATGGAGCGGTTGCCCCATTGGCAAACAATGCGCGGGAAAGCACCGCAAGGCGATTGAAGAAGCTAAGGAACTGTGGCGTAGGTTTCACTGTTGCCGTTGGAGATAGAATCCATTGGCTTCCCTGCTGAACAACCAACGGTTTTAGGTTTGCCTCATAGAACTGCCAGAGCAATCCTGTATCAGGTTTCAAGGCAGCCGTTACCTCGGCAGGTGTTGCCTCCACGGAAGCAGCTCGACTAAACGGATACTTCGAAAGTAGCGGAGAAATGCTACTACAAAAAGAGCGGCCTGCCAGATTAATCTGTTGCGGAGCAGAACCGCGCACAGCCTCCTCCACCGAGGTAATTGGCTGTCTCATCAACTTCGTTACTAACTGTTCGACATGGGCTACAGAATCGATATCGAATGACTGTGCTGTCTGACTGACGGCTGAGTGCGCATTCACAGCCGCGGTAATTACCGATTGTAAGGCGGAAGGATTATTGGCTATAGACGGGTCCTGAATAAATTGCGATACGGCGCCTTGCAGTCCAATAAGTCCGTTGATATAGGCTGTATTGCCTGGAGCCACAAGGCGTCCATTCAGGCTCGGAGGAACAAGCGCTTGCGTCGGTTGAAACTCCTTCGCAATCGTACCTCCTGCAGCGGCGGTATTGCGTGAAGCCATAAAGATCAACGCTAGTAAGGCAGAGTTTGGTGACGACAGGCTCTCAAGCTTCTGGCGTGCATCGGAGAGGCCGCGATACCGTACCACCGAAGCAGCGCGAAGATAGGACTGCCACTGCATACTGAAATCTATGGCATAGCGCTCTGCCAGTTTCTGTGCCAGTGCCTGGCCCTGTACCGCAATTGCGGCTTGAGGTCCCAACACCCAATCTTCTCCAGCAAAGTATCGGTCCGGATTTTTAAGCGCCGTTTGAATAAATGCGAAACCCTCTTTCGTAAATGCTCCCGGAACAATATGCGTTTCGAGTACCGTAGCCGATGAGCCAGGATAGAGCTTATTGAAATCGAGGGAGGGCACCTTACCCGCGGCTGCGGCCAACATATTTTGATAAATCCGATCAAAACTGCCAAAACTGTTCAAATAGCCTCGGGTATGGACTACGGTCGCAGTGACCGGAGCAATGTCATAGATCTTTGCTCGATGCAGCTCTTCGCTATAGAAGCGGAATTGTCGTTCTGCCAATTGAACCTGTTCCTCAGACTGCGACTGACGGCCGTTTTGCCAGTACTGCATCAGTATTGGCGCCAGAAAGTCTTCCCCGCTGTATTGGGGGAAGGAGGTCGTGATTAAATACGCGCGCAAGGGATTATAAGCTGCCAGATAGTCAGCATCAGGAGGTGCCGTTGCCGGAAGCTGATCTAGTGCCGTGCGGATCCTTTGTTGTGTTGAAGCAAGGAGGAGCCAGCGGAAACGTTGAAAGTATAGCTTTCGTGCCGGCTCAATCAGCTTCCTGCCCTGGTACAGTCCATAGCGAAAACTCCAGGGAGGTCCATTTTGTTCGAACCGTTCCAATTGATCGAGTACAACTCTTAATTGCTCCAACTCTCGAAGTTGAGTGCTTGAAGCAAAGTCGGAAGGATAGGCATTCGCAGGCAAAGATGTAGCCGCCTCATCAATCAGGCGTTCCAACCTCCGGTTCTTGACATAAGAAACAGTCAAACCTACGATCCAGAAAAACAATAGGATCGAAACCAAGGCTAGTCCAATTCGACGGAGCAATGATACGCGTACATTGGAAGAAGGGCTTTGCTCCCGCTCTTCTTTCGCCAGAAGAATGTCTGGAAAGATTTGCGGAAGGAAGCACCACTGGGCAATCTTCCGGCTAACATGTTGCGATCCACTAAACCCCTGGGATGCACCTTCAATTTCCCTCAAAGAGAGAATGCCTGTCGCTGCTGCCTCCACTCTCGCCCGTCGCGGCATCTCTGCCCCGACGCTTACCAGCTGTTCGATAATTTGAGCGCGCACGCCAACACAAAAGAAGCCGCGAAGAAAGGGATTGGCATTGAGATGGCTGGGACGGGCCAACTCTACCAAGAAATTTGTGAGATTCGTTCGCAGTTTTTGTAGTTCACGCGGAAACTGATAGATAGCGGCGGCATTTGCTGACTCCGCTTCGCGTCCCAGCACCTCAAGGCGAAATTCTCCTAAAGAATAAAATAGACGGTCGAGCGCGGAAGACAGAAAAGACGATGCTCGTTCCGCATACACTCCGTCGGAAAAGCCATCGCGTGTGAGTGAGATCCCCAAACGTTCCGAAACCTCCTCTGTATTAAGATTCTTGACGTATTCGGCGAATCCCGGCACTCGATCCAATTTCGTCAGAAGGACATATACCGGAAGATCTGATCCTAACTGGCGTGCCATTTCCCGCAAAGTGGCGTTCCCTTCACGTCCAAGAGAGGAGACCTTTGAAGTGGCATCTGGACCGAAGAAAGACTCGCTACTGACGCACACAACTGCTGCGCGCAGAGGGCGCTTTGTTCCCACAAGACTACGCAGCAGTCCAGGTGAGGTTTGGCGGACAAGGGTACTCCACTGACTGCTGCCAAACGAAAGTCCTTCCCCTGCATCGACAAAGATTGCCTCTTTCGCATACCAGACATTTGCTAGAAGTGTCGGTACAACGACGTCATCCTGATAGACCTGTCCTGCCAGCAGTTCCGGATCCAGGCCTGACTTAAGAATGGTGGTTGTCTTCGCACTATTCGGAACACCCAAGACATAAAACACAGGCACCGAATCAAAGGAGTGTACTCCTCCACGTTGAGACTCTGCTAAGCGCTGCTCCGCAGACCGGAAGAGAGAGATGACGTCGGAGCTGTTATGCTCGCCACGTGACGTTGCTCCCGGCGTAACTCTGCGCGACCAAAACCAATATGCGCCGATTGCTGCTAAAAATCCTAGAACAAGAATGACTATCCGCAAGAGGACCAATGCAGTCCCTTGAAGATGCAGCACCGGCCCCAATAGCCAGCTAAACAATGCTGCGACAATCACAAATAGAGAGGGAATAAGATACGAGGCCACGCAGACTCCTAATCGGCGTTCAAGGCGCTGCTACCGAGAGCAGCTGCACCAGAAGAAAGGGATAAGTGATAGCCGGTGAACACAATCAATAGGAAACAAACAAGAGCACACGCCGTCCAGATGAGATATCGTCCCCAACGGTCGGTTCTAGCTTTTGGACTTCCTTGAGGCGCTTCGATTGCAGAGAGCATTAAGGTTTCGCCGCGAATACGCTGAATGCGCGCCCGCGCTTGACGTAACATTGCATGGAGCTCTCCGCTGTCTCCCAGTGCATAACGGCCCCTATAGCCTAATAACAGACACAGGCAGTGTAATTCCAGAACATCGGCTAGTTGAGAGGAGTCCCCCTGTGCTAGATATCCACGCAAGTTATGGAAAAAAGTTTCACCCGCCAAGTGGCCACCAAAGAGCTCCTCTTGTAGCGGCCGTCGTGCCCATTGTGCGAATACTGGATCCTGTAGGTTCAGAACACTTTCATCCAAGAGAGCCACAACTGCAAAGACTGCCCCCTGTACAACCTCATTGGAATAGCCAAGTGCGCGGGCCTGCTGCATGGGTCCCTGCAAGGATTGGCGGACTTGTAGACGAAATGTTTCAGCGTTTTCTACAGTCTGATGGCGAAAGCGCACACGGACAATCGCAGTAAGAACTTCCTGAAATACAGAGGCCAAGTTGGCCGTACGCCCCACACTCATGCGCTTTGCTCCAGGAGAACAGTTAGGGTGAACTCGGGATCCGAAATTTCACCGGGGATGTAGATTCCAACAGACTTCGTCTGCAAAATATGTTGCCAGCACGGCCCCGCTGTATCGATGGAGAAGTACTGCATGTCAACCGATGCGCGCAAAGCCGCAGGTGGGACGGGTAGATGTGTCAACTGCATTCCAGGGAGAGCGCGTTTCACCAACTCAGGCACAAACCGCGCGCTACAGATCTTGATTAGCCTCGGAACAAGACGAAGCTGTTCCGATTCCCCGAGGGACGACCGGATTCCGAGAATCCATCGCGCTCTTCTCAGGCAACGCTCATCCGTTACAACAGCATTTTGAATATACGGCCCCGCCTCGGCAAAGATCAGCTCCACACTATTTGTGGGAACAATGATCTCCAGATGCCGCAGAATGTGGGCACTCAATGCGCGAAATGCAGGAGCGGGATCTGAATGATTATAGTTCGGCAGATCTTTGGGATCAGATTCCAGAGCAAACGTACAGAGGGCTCCGGCCAAACGCGAAAGCTCCATAAAACACTCGGACGGGTGAGCATGACGCGTGTTCAGAAGATGCTGTAAAACCGGGAGGGTGCTATGCAAGGCGTGTAAAAACCAATAATTCGCAATATCTATCGGAAGTGCATTCGACTGTAATCGATTTCCATGTTGCGCTGGGCGAGCAATCGTAGCACTCTTTTCGGCGATCATCGTCAGCAGGCGTCTTAGCTGAAGCATTAGGACATCGCTCGCGCTTATCCGTAAGGAGCAAGGGATAAATTCGGGATCGTAGCGGAAACTTCCTGTGGAGGTACGCTGTATTCGAGCAATTGGCAAGGCCAGGACTCCGGGAGCAAGTTCTGCTTTAGTAAGAATTGCGATATTCTTTCTTGCCAGCTCAACCTCATATTCATCTACTCCATTTGTTTCGTCGCGGAGTGTTCGTGTAACAGCCAAGTATCGCGTCGGCATCGACGCGTCCGCCGGCGTATCATATCCGCCGTTTCCCCGTACAGAAATCGCGAGATACAAAAGAATCTCGGCATCCGAAGGTTTTGCGAGCGAATCGAGCGAGCGTGCCGAAGGCAAGGAATCGGAGGTTGGCATGTCGAAGACCAAACCATCCTGAAAGATTCCGACCGCTCCTAGAACAGCGACAAAACCATTTGCAATGGCCTTTGTATCCATCTCAAGATGCAATAGTCCCCATGGTTCTCTCCATAAACTTGCGGAGAGAAAAGCAATGGAGTCTTCGAAATAGCGGCTCTGCGTCTGGAAATGATGCGGTGCAAGATACATCCCCTCGGACCACACCACACGAGAAAGAAATTTCATAGCAAGTAGTTCCCCTGTGGTTGGGAGCGGCTACCGAACAGAGAATTTTGTCGATATTTGCTGCCCAATGGAATAACGAAAGTCCGACGGTTTTATTCCATAGGCACGTGTTCACTAATCCGAGGAGAAAAGCAGCATGGAAAGGGATACAGAACAAAATGAGATTACGAAGACACCGGAACAGGCATCGGTGGAACCACCGCGTTCTCACTCCGCTTCTCGAAGAGCACACGGTACCGACCTGACCGGGGTTTTTCGGCAGGTTGCAATCCCTGAACGATCACCTGAGATATCGAACACGCCTTCTCCTACACTCCATGAGGATGAAGTCCATTCTGCGACAGATATCTTCGGAACTATTCCTCCATCGCAATCGCAGGATGAGGCTGGATTTACCCAGATATTTCAGTCCTTGAACACAGGCATAGCTCGGCCTCAGAGCACGGGCAACCTTCTAAACACTTCCAGTAGCTCTCCAAGAGACTCTCAACCTATACAGAGCAGCGGTGGCGAATTCACACAACTTTTTCGCAAACTCGATGAAGCACCGAGAAAAGACGATACCCCAATGCCCTCTCCTTCTATCGAAAGGAAAGCTCCTCCGGACTCACCACCGCTAGGTGGAGGCTTTACCCAACTGCTGCGAACCCTTTCACGTGAGACCAATGAAGAGGTACCTATTGAGCGGCCACAGCCGGCTGTTCAGCAAGCTACTCAAGCCCCTGGTGAATTCACACAAATCATCTCGCGCTCAGCGCTTCGAGAGGCGCAGCAAACTCGCCATCCAGCAGAACCAGGTCCAGTTCTCAATCCCACTCCGATTCCGCCATCGCCACCTGCCGTGGAAGCGCAGTCTCCTCCTATTTCTCCCCAGAATATTCTTGCAAATGCGCAATCTCTAGCCAGTATTGTTGGCACAACTCCGCCAAGTATTGTCACACCACCTGTGGTTCCGACTGTGCCCTCTGCACCCATTCCCCAGCAGACCCAGCCTAATGGAAGACTTCAACAATACCTTCCCTTATTGTTTATTGGAAATCTCTTCTTGATGTTGATAATTCTCGTTCTAGTTGTCTTTTTATTGCTACGCGGCCACTAGGCCGCTTCCATAAAGGGCGTCTTTGCTAGAAGAATCTCAGCGCGGTCTTTTGCCAAGAAAGCCGCGCTTGGCATTCGCTATCCAGTCATAAGCTAATTTACAAAAGCAGTTTAGGGCCTGTTATTCGTCGTCTTGAAATCGTCCGGAAGCAGAATCAATTCCATACTAGGATTAGCAATCTCCGCGGGCACATAGACTCCGAAGTTGCGAGCACGAGTTACGGTCTCCCATGCCACACCGGTCCGCTCAAGACTGAAATACTGGTAATTCAGCTTTACTGGAATCTCCCGAGGTGGAGCGGTAACATGCGTGAGCGAAATCCCCGGTAATGCCTGGCGAATAAGTGTTTCAAGATGGGTTGCAGAACACGCCTTTATCAAGCCGGGAGTGCGGTGAATCAGGTCGACCGCAGACATCTCGGCCTGGATAGCCAAATAAACTCGAGCATCCGCGAGGTATTCATCCCGCTCGATCTCAGTCACATACACTGAGTCGCGCAGCTGACGCAGTGGCAATGCTATAAACCGGCTTGGAATCACTGTGTTCAGCAACTCCGAGATCTTTCTCTCCATTTCCAGAAAGCAGCTTCCCTGTTTTTCGTGGTCATATCGTGGAAAATCAGAGGGAGCGATACTTCGAGAAAAAGTCGTTAGAGCTCCTCCCAAAGCAAGCAATTCGGAATAAAGCCTCTCGGGGTGCAGGTGAGGCGCCTCAGTCCACTGGTGAAACAGTGGAAGATGCGTGTTAATCGTATAAAGAAGCCAGAAGTTTGCTACGTCAGCGGCGCTAAAATCAGCAAGAGATTGGTTCCGTTGGCGGCGGGCACCGGCGAGCTGTCCACTTCTTGACACCAATACCTCAACCATACCACGCAGAATTCCGATCAAAAGTTCGCTGCCCCTCACATTGATCATCGGACCAACGAACTCCCGATCCAGGACGAAGCGCCCCGCATCAGTCACTAGCACACGGGCCATAGGAAGAGACAGCAACCCTTCCAGGCTTTCACCCTCGGCGATAATCTGCATATTTTTTCGCGTAAGTGAGACAGGCTTTTCGATTCCGGAGCTGTTCTCATCCCGCAGCATCAGCATTTGCGAGTAGAAGCGTGTGCTAAGCCCACCGCGTTGCGGCGCGATATTAATACCCCCTGGACGACTCTGCGGAATAGCGAGATAGAAGATACAAGACTTTCTTCCATCCTGAAAGCATTCCTGAAACGAGCGTGACTGTGGAGCCTCGTCTGACTCCGCTGTGTCGAAGGCCAAGCCATCGGGAAACAGTCCGGAGGCCGATGAAAGCTGCAAACGTCCCTCCGTTATCGCCGAGGCATCGATCTGTAATGAAGAAAATCCCCAGTAAGCTACAGCAGTAGATTCGAGCGTGAAGCGGAGAAGATCCTCAAAAAAATGATCCTGCGCTTGCAGATGCTGAGGAGAAAGGAACACTCCTTTCGACCAAACGACGGATTGTAGCTGTCTCATTGAAACCTTCTCCGATCTTTCAAATGGAAATACACATCGTCTCTGGGAATAGACACGCGTCTCGCGTGTTTATTCCGCAGAAGCAGTAAACGCAGGCTCCGATCAGCAAAAGAGCAATTGTCAGGCGCGGCTTGCGACACTCATCTTGGAGCATATATATGGCGAAGGAAAGTACACAGCGTAAGTTAAGTCGGGTACGGCCACCGCGCGTCCAGATCACTTATGACGTAGAAGTGGGTGATGCTATTGAATTAAAAGAACTCCCTTTTGTCATGGGCATTCTGGCTGATTTAACAGGACAGCCCGCCGAACCGCTTGCCCCTCTAAAGGAACGCAAATTCACCGAGATTACACCGGATAACTTCGATGCCGTGCTGGCCAATCTAGCGCCGCGTCTCTCCTTTTCCGTTGAAAATGCATTGACGGACAATCCAGAGAAAGGTCAGCTACAGGTCGATCTCCCTTTCGAGTCTCTGGATGATTTCTCCCCGGAGCGCGTGGCTCAGCACGTAGAACCGCTTCGAAAGCTCTTGGAGCTACGTACGAAGCTCTCTGACCTGCAAGGAAGCCTGCAAGGGAACGACAAGCTGGATGAAGCTCTTTATGCGGCCGTGACCAATACCGACCAGCGTGAAAAGCTACGCAAAGAACTTAATACCTCTGGAGAGTAATGATGGCAAATGAACAAGCCGCAGTCACTTCCATGACTGCTGAAGCACAGGTCCTGGAGACGCCTCTTCTCGATCAGATTGTAAGTGAAGGTCGTTTCAATCGAGACACCTCCACCCTGGAACGTGGACGTGACCTGATCAAGGAATTTGTGGCTCAAGTCCTTGAAGGGCATATGACAATCAGTCGCGATGCGGAGACCTCTATTCAGGCGCGCATCGCGGAAATTGATCAACTCGTCTCCAAGCAATTGAACAAAATTCTTCATCATCCCTCTTTCCAAAAGCTGGAGGGAACTTGGCGTGGCATTCGTTACCTCCTCGACCAAAGCGAGACGGGTGCAATGCTTAAGCTAAAGGTGCTGAATATTTCGAAGCGGGAGCTACTCCGCGACTTGCAGCGGGCTCCGGAATTCGACCAAAGCGCGCTGTTTAAAAAGGTCTACGAAGAGGAGTTTGGAGTCTTCGGCGGTGCTCCTTTTGCCGCAATTATAGGAGATTACGAATTCGGCCGTGGACCGGAAGATATCGATTTGCTACGCCGAGTTGCGCAAGTTGCAGCTTCTGCTCATGCGCCCTTCCTGTCTGCCGCAGCACCAGAATTGCTGAACCTGGCGGACTTTACACAACTCGGCCTGCCACGCGATATTGCCAAGATCTTCGATTCGACCGAGTATGCCAAATGGAAGTCTTTCCGTCAGAGTGACGACTCGCGTTATGTCGGGCTTACTCTGCCACATATTCTCGCCCGCCTGCCCTACGGGAAGGAAACAAATCAGGTAGAGGGCTTCGACTACGAAGAGGATGTCGACGGTTCCGATCACACCAAGTATCTCTGGAGCAATGCTGCCTATGCTCTTGGAGCGCGGCTTACGAATGCTTTTGCCCAATACGGCTGGTGCGCCGCTATCCGCGGAGTAGAGGGTGGTGGACTAGTCGAAGACCTGCCGACCCATAACTTCGAGACCGACGAAGGCGATATCGCCCTTAAGTGCCCAACTGAAGTACAGATTACTGATCGTCGTGAAAAGGAGCTTGCAGATCAGGGACTAGTACCTCTGGTTCATTGCAAAGGTACCGATTATGCAGCCTTCTTTAGCGTGCAGTCAGCCAACAAGCCGAAGCTTTATGACAAAGATGCAGCGAATGCAAATGCCCGGCTCTCCGCGCAGCTGCCCTACATTTTTGCAATGTCCCGTTTCGCGCACTATCTGAAAGCAATGATGCGGGACAAGATCGGCAGCTTTACTACACGAGAAGAGTGCCAGGTATTTCTCAATCGCTGGATTAGTCAATATGTTTTGTCCGATGACTCAGCTTCGCAATCGGCAAAAGCCAAACTTCCTTTACGGGAAGCTTCGATTGAAGTAACCGAAGTACCAGGCAAACCGGGAGCTTACCGCGCGGTGGCTTTCTTAAAGCCCCACTTCCAACTCGATGAACTTACCATCTCTCTACGATTGGTTGCGGACCTTCCAGAATCGGCGCGCAACTAGGAACGAGAGATTCATATCTTCAATTCAATAGGAGTCATAATTCATGGCAGATCAGGGTGTAGATTACTTCCTCAAACTTGAGGGAGCGCAAGGTGAGTCTCAGCATTTAAATCACTCGAATGAGATCCGGGTACTTAGCTGGAGTTGGGGTGGATATTCAGAGAGTACTGTAGGAAGAACACAAGGTTCCGGTGCCGGGAAGGTCACAATGGAGCCGATCAGTATTGTCGCGGAGCTAGACTCTGCTTATACAAAGCTCGCTGGCTTTCTTACCCAGGGGAAGCATATCACGCAAGGAACTCTTGCCGCAGTCAAGCAAGGCTCAAATAACCAGGACTTCATCATTATTAAAATGACAGAAGTCTTTATTGCCTCCATGAACCTATCCGCATCAGGACAGGTTCCGGTGATCAATCTCACTCTTACTTACAAGTCAATCAACACAGAATACAAAATGCAAAACCAGCAAGGTAACCTCACGACAGCGGGTACGCATACCTACGATGCGTCTACCAACCAGACCTCGTAATGGAAAAAGCCTATTCGCTCTATGTCCGGGGACAACTGCGGGCTGCAATCGCCGAACTTGGCGACCAGCTCCGCAGGGATCCTCAAAATGCAAAAGCTCGCACCTTCCTCTTTGAGCTGCTCTGCTTTGCAGGCGAGTTCGACCGCGCCGAGAAGCATCTCGATGTATTGGCAACGCAAAGTGAAGCCGCCAATACGGGAGCTGCTTTTTATCGGGGACTCCTCACTGCACATCGCCAGCGCGAAAGTTCGACGGAGAAAATGAGTGCGGGCAACACCGAACAGACGGAAGCTCAGTCCTTGCAGATCAATGGCACCTCCTATTCCTCCTGCATGGACGCGGACCAGAGGGTGGAAGGTGGGCTCGAGACCTATGGCCCGCGAGGATACGAAATCATCCGATGGGAGAAGATTCAAAGGCTCGAAACGTCGAAGCCTGCGCGACTCCGCGACCTGCTTTGGATTCCGGCAACGCTCTTTCCCCACGGAGAAGAGCCGCATCCGGTGTATCTTCCGGCACTGGCCCCGGGCAGTTGGCGGCATTCCGACGACAACATTCGTCTCGGAAGGGCCACTGTCCTGGAGGAGGAATCGGAGGATCATTTCATAGTCTTTGGAGCAAAACTTCTTCTCTGTGATGAAGAAACAATACCCTTGCTCGATGTAAGAACGATTGAGGCTCAACGATAAAGAGGTTATGCTGTGCTTTCCGTAGAAGAATTACTACAGCCGATTGATACTGTACAGGCATCGGGCAGGGATCTGAGATACGATCCACTCATCGATACCATCCAAGAAGCGCGCTCGGAAGAGGATGACTCTCTTCCTATGGGCGACTGGGCAAGACAGACAAAGCGGGCAGACTATCCCTTTGTATCCAACGTCACTCGGAATGCATTGCTTAAGGAAAGCAAAGACCTGTGGCTGGCGGCCTGGCTGGGCGAAGCGACATTCAAGCTGGAAGAGTACCAGGCTTTAGCTGCTGTCCTTTCATTACTTTTAGAGTTGCAGAATAGATTCTGGTCGACCCTTTATCCGGAAATTGAAGATGGAGATCCATCGCTTCGCGCTGCCCCTCTGCACTGGGCACTCGCCCGATATACGAAACTTTTACAAGAGTTTCCGGTCACTGATAGCGGCATTAGCTATGAGATGTACAAAGCTGTACGATCAGGCACTTCTTCCCTTTCACAAGGCGAAGATGCTCTCACAGCAGAGAAACTCGATGCGGCCATCGCTGCTACCCCAAAGGCATTTTATCTCGAGGCTAGTAGTGCTCTAGCTCAAGGCCTCGCGTTGGTGCAGGAGCTGTATCTTTTCTGTGAAGAGCATTATGGCGAGGAAGGTCCTTCTTTCGTTTCCTTTCGAGCAGCTCTGGAAGAGTTGCAGAATCTTTTTTCTCAGCTTCTACGCCTCAAACAAGCGCAGGAGCCAGATCCAGAACCACCAGCTACCCTTCCCTCTTCTGAAGAAACGGAATTAGAGCCAGCTCTCTATACTTCCGCGCAAGAAAAGCCCTCAGATCTCATCCCGGATCCCAGCCTTGTCGAAACGTCAGCGCCGACTCAACAATTGGCTTCAACATCCCAGGAGATACAGATCCATTCGTGGGAGGAAGCTATGAGGCGCATCGCTCACTGTGCAGAATTTGTAATAGAGCAGCAGACGGCTCACCCCACAGCCTATCTGCTTATGCTCGCTCTGCAATATGGTCGCGAGCCAATCGAGGAGGACGCTCCAAGTTCGGAGACCCGTATCAAGCTCAAAAAGGCGAGCGATGCAGGTGACTGGAATGTCCTCCTGGGCTATTCCCTTGCTGTACTCGGAGAGAGTTTTGGAAGAAACTGGCTCGACCTGTATCGCTATATTTGGCAGGCGTCAAATGCTCTTAGTGCGGGTGATTTATCAGGCCTTGTCCTCGCACAGGCGCTAGTCTGTCTTGAGCACAATCCCGACATAGCAGAGGCGTTCTTCGCAGATGGCACCCCGGTGGCCAATCCTGAGACTCGGAATTGGCTCAGAGATGAAGTACTTCCAATCGAGCCTCCTTCTGAAGAACGACCGACGACCCCGATTCCGTTACAGAGCGCTTTACCCTCTGTAGAGACAGAAGATCCACAGATCGATTCTTATACGGCGGCTCGCGACCTTGCCTCACGCGGTGAACTAACGGCGGCCGTCCGGCTGTTGCTCACACGGAATATAGAGAAAAGAGCTGCAAGAACAGACTTCCTGCGCCGCACCCAAATCTGCCAACTCTTAATAGAGTCTGGAAAAGCCGAGGCCGCGCTACCTTTGCTGCGCCAATTGTTCGCTGCAATCGAAGAGAAACACCTAGAGCAATGGGAAGAACCCGAGGTTCTAAGCGAAGTTTTTTCCCTGTTTTTGCAGGCGCTTGCTTCTTCAGAGGCAGATACAGAGCGAAAGGCAATCTATGCGCGGCTTTGTCGAATTGATCCGGCAAGGGCCATAACCTTACAGCCTATTTCCTAGAACGCGAACGGAGGCCGCAATGGCACGAACAAAGGAGATCCTCTTCGCTCAGTCCTTAATGGAAAGGCTGAGCGAAGATCAGGAGATGCCAACAACCCAAACCGCATCGTTGCACCTTCTGAAGGAGGCCATCCGACGCGATCTGGAAACGCTGCTGAATACTCGCAGGTCTTTGTCTCGGGAACTAGAAGGTTATGAACTGGCATCCGCTTCTGTTCTGAACTATGGCCTTGAAGATTTGAGCTCACTGGAGTCCTCGGTCAATGGAGGCCTCGTGCAGATGCAACAGGCCCTCCAAAGATGTCTGGCTGAATACGAACCTCGTCTTACTGAAGTCTCTGTTTCCCTGGAAGACGGAGATTTTCTCAAGCGGGAAATCCGGCTGCACATCGAAGCCAATTTACCTTTATACCCGACTATCGAAACTGTTTCTTTCGACACAGTCTTTGATGTCACAAACGAAACATATGTAGTAGGTGGATAATGCGGCAACAGCTTTTGGAATATTATGAGCGCGAACTAGCCTATGTCCGGCAGCTTGGGGCAGATTTCGCAAAAAAATACCCAGCCGTGGCTAGCCGCTTGCTGCTGGAGCCAGATCGCTGCGCCGACCCGCATGTGGAACGACTCATTGAGTCCTTCGCCTTTCTGGCGGCACGCATCCATCTGAGACTCAACGATGACTTGCCGGAGCTTGTTCAGGGAATGCTGGATGTAGTGTATCCGCATTATCTGCGTCCCATCCCCTCGATGACGGTGGCGGAATTCACTCTCGACAAAAACCAAAATAATAGCGGTGGTCCGATTACCATCCCTTCGGGCAGCGAACTTACCTCGAAGAAAACAAGAGATGGAACGACCTGCAAGTTCCGAACCGGTTATCCCGTTTCTCTTTGGCCGATAGAGATTGCCGAGTGTGCCTGGAGAAGGCCCGAACAGATCCCTTCACCCTCCCGCATTCCTGATTCTGCTGCGGTGCTTCGTCTCGTATTGAAGACTCGGGAGGAGGCCGATCTTTCCAAGCTGGGGCTCAATAAGCTGAATTTTTATCTGGCAGGAGAACCAAGCATCACGCTTACGTTGTATGAGCTTCTGTCACGCAATCTATTGCAGATCTTGATCCGTAATCCAAGCGAGAAGCAGGCTCAGACACACTCTCTCGGAAAGGCCTGTTTACGGCCAATGGGATTCTCCCCAGAAGAGGGACTGTTGCCCTATACCACGCGTTCTTTCCAAGGATATCGGCTGCTGCAGGAGTACCTTAGCTTTCAGGAGAAGTTCCTCTTCTTCGAAATGACGGGACTAGAAGAAGCCTTCACTCTCACAAACGCCGGCAAGGAAGTGGAGTTGCTCTTTTATTTCTCCTCCTTCGAGCAGGTGGAACGCATGCAGACGCTGGAAGTAGGTGTCACACGGGAGACCTTGCGGCTCTTTTGCACGCCGATTATTAATCTCTTTTCTCATGTCGCCGAGCCTGTTCTGCTTTCGCAGCAACGGCATGAGTATCCGATCGATGCAAGTGCGCGAAATCGCCTGCACACAGAGATTTTCTCTATTGACTCTGTCTTGGCAGTAAATCCTTCCAGGCGCACTTCCCTGTCCTTGCCGCCATTATTCGAACGACGTTTCCAGGCTACGTTGAATCAATCCTCCGTCTTCTGGCGCACAACCCGAAGATATTCTCCACTGGAGACTCGCCGGCCTAGTGATCTTTATCTTTCCATCGTCGATGGCGACGGGGAGATGGCGGAACCAAACGCCGAGATTCTCACTGTTCACTGCACCTGCACAAATCATGATCTCCCGGCACAATTGCCGTTCGGATCTAGCGAAGGCGATTTCTATCTGGAAAACAGTCCCGGTGTAGAGAGGATAAGAGTCCTCCATCGCCCGACCCCTTCGTATTCAGCCCCGGTAACAGCAGTACAGCCATGGAGCCTCATCTCCCAACTTGCGCTGAATCATCTCTCTCTCGATGAAGAAGGTCTTCCAGCTTTACGCAAGATCCTTCGTCTCTACAACTTCACCGGAGCAGCGGATTTGAATCATCAGATCGCGGGCATCGTTTCCATGCAGACAAAACGGCACATTGCGCTGATGCAGAGCGATTTCGGTAGTGCCGCCGTCAGAGGAATGCGCGTTGAAATGGAGCTGGATGAGTCACACTTTGCTGGAGGCGGTGCCTATCTTTTCAGCACCGTACTTGAACATTTTTTTGGACTCTATGTCTCGATGAACAGCTTTTCGCAGTTAGTCGTGCGCAGCAAAGAAAGAAAGGAGGTCCTCGGAGAATGGCCACCACGAGCGGGCAGCCAGACATTACTATAGGCGCAGAGAAGCTGCAGGAGCTGATGCAAGCCGAACCTCACGGCTTTCGTTTCTTCCAGATGGTGCGCCTACTTGAAAAGCTGCATCCGGAAAGAAAGCCTGTCGGCATCTTTGTGTCGCCGTCCGAGGAGGTGGTGCGATTTACAGCAACGCCTTCACTTACCTTTCCGGCAAGTGAACTGGGAAGCTATATCCCCCAAGAGGATTCGCCCTCCTCTCTTGAAGTCAATTTCATGGGTCTGAATGTCATTAATGGCCCTATGCCCCGCACGTATGCCGAAACTCTGCTGGAACGGAAGAGGAATAAAAACCAAGCCACTCTTGAGTTCTTCGACCTCTTTAATCACCGCATCGTATCGCTCTTCTACCGTGCCTGGACCCGCTATCGCTTTTTCATAGCCTACGAAAAGGCACAAGGTGGAGAAGATGAGATCACAGAACGGCTGTATGACCTGGTGGGCTTAGGTGCGCCTGAACTGCGTCACAGGTTGGCTATTCCTGATGAATGCTCCATCTACTACTCGGGGTTTCTCAGCCAGCAGGTTAGGACAGTAGAGGGGCTACGCCAGATTCTCGAAGACTACTTCCAAGTGCACGTGGAGATTCGGCAGTTCACCGGCACCTGGGTGCGCCTGCCAATAGAGCAGCGAACGATTCTGCGTGACAGCGAAACATTGACCGAGTGTCTGGGAGTTGGAACAGTCGTAGGCGACGAGATCTGGGACCAGGAAGGAACCATGACCGTAAGACTAGGACCAATGACCTTGACGCAATATCGGCAGTTTCTTCCCGGCTCTCGCGGACAAGCAGAGTTACAGGCGTGGTTGAAATTCTTCTCCCGACGCTCTTTTGACTTTGTCGTCCAGTTGGTTCTGGCACGTGAGGAAGTTCCGCAGACTGAATTGAAGGCAACACCGATGCTGCCCAGCCGTCTCGGTTATGAAAGCTGGTTGAAGGTCAAACCTATGCACCGTGATCCGGACGAAACCACCTATCTGGTTAGATAAAGAGGAGTTGTGATGATTACAAGTGTGAAGTCGCTCGTAGAGAGGTTCAACAGTACAACGCGGCAGATTATGGAAGGAGCTGCCGGCCTGTGCCTCTCGCGCACACATTATGAGATTGAGATCGAGCACTATCTTGTGAAGGCCTTCGAGGCGGAAAACACTGATATTGCCATGATAGTCGCCGCCTTTGAGGTCGACCGCGACAAGCTCTCTCTTGAACTTCGAGCCGCACTTGATAAACTTCGCCCCGGAAATACTCGTGGACCGGTCTTTAGTCCCGCACTGGTCAAGATGTTTACCAACGCTTGGTCTGTGGCCACCTTAAACTTTCATGCTACGGAAATTCGCACCGGGCACACCCTTCTGGCACTGCTCAGCGAGGAAGGTCTGTCGCGCATTGTACGAGAGCTAAGCCGCGAATTGAGGAAGATCTCCGTCGACGCTCTGCTTAAAGACTTCGACACGATTACAGGCGCCTCGGTCGAAGTACAAGCTGTCGATTCCCCCTCGGGAGAGAAGCTTCAGCAGAAGGATTCCACAGCAACAATTAAAACTCCCTTTCTTGATCAATACACCGTGGATCTTACAAAGGAGGCACGGGAGGGGCGCATCGAGAGCGTCGTTGGCCGGGAGCGAGAGATTCGTCAGATGATCGATATCCTCATGCGCCGACGTCAGAATAATCCGATCCTTACCGGAGAAGCCGGTGTGGGCAAGACAGCTGTTGTCGAGGGCTTGGCAAAGCGGATAGTGGAAGGAGATGTTCCCTCCTCTCTGGGAAATGTGCGTCTGCTCAATCTCGACCTTGCGCTGTTACAGGCCGGTGCAAGTGTCAAGGGAGAGTTTGAGAATCGTCTGAAGGGATTGGTAAATGAGATTAAGTCCTCTCCGACGCCGGTCATTCTTTTTATCGACGAGGCCCACACCATGATCGGGGCCGGAGGGACCTCCGGTCAGAATGACGCCGCAAACATTTTGAAGCCGGCGCTCGCCCGTGGAGAATTGCGCACCATCGCCGCCACCACATGGGCGGAGTACAAACGCTACTTCGAAAAAGATGCAGCCTTGGCGCGCCGCTTTCAGGTAGTCAAAGTGGAAGAACCTTCGGAAGAACTGTGCGAGGCAATGCTTCACGGCATTCTTCCATCTCTAGAGAAGCATCATGCAACCCGCATCCTCGACGAAGCAATCCATGCTGCTGTTCATCTCTCGCATCGCTATCTACCCGGCCGCCAGCTTCCTGACAAGGCGGTAAGCGTCCTTGACACAGCCTGTGCGCGCGTCGCTCTCAGCCAGAAGACCTCTCCTGCGCCCATTGAGCATCTGACACGTCGCATTTTCTCCTTGGAAGCACATAAGCGTGTTCTCGCGCGGGAACAGGCCGTTGGAACCGATCACGCACAGAGCATCGCCGAAGATGATGAGCAGATTCGCCATGCCAACGAAGAGTTGCAGGCTCTCGGCGAACGCTGGACTCAGGAAATGGAATTGGGACGAAGTATTGAAGCACTACATGCAACTTTGGAAGGCAGCGAAAGACTGGAAGAATCCGCTCGGCATCAGGCGCTCCAGGATCTTGCTCTACGCCGCTCCGAGTTGGAAGCGTTGCAAGCGCAGAATCCTCTGACCCATATCGCTGTCGATGCGCCAATTGTGGCCTCTGTGATCTCGGAGTGGACCGGTATTCCGCTGGGAAAGATGATGGGCGATGAAATCACAAAGATTCTGTATCTCGAAGAAAACTTGAAACAGCGTGTTATTGGCCAGGATCATGCCTTATCTGCCATTGCACAACGGCTCTGGACATCGCGGGCCAACATGGACGATCCCAGCAAGCCTATCGGTGTCTTTATGTTGGCTGGACCAAGCGGTGTGGGCAAGACTGAAACGGCTCTAGCACTTGCCGATCTTCTTTATGGAGGAGAAGACCATCTGATCACAATCAATATGTCGGAGTTCCAGGAACCTCATTCGGTTTCCACTCTTAAGGGAGCACCTCCAGGATATGTCGGCTACGGAGAAGGTGGAGTGTTAACGGAAGCTGTACGTCGGCGGCCCTACTCCGTCGTACTGTTAGATGAAGTTGAAAAGGCGCATCCCGACGTGTTGGAACTCTTCTTTCAGATCTTCGATAAGGGATATATTGAAGATGGAGAAGGGCGAGGGATTGACTTCCGCAATACCCTGATTCTTCTCACCACGAACGCCGCCAGCGATCTGATTGCAAAGCTCTGCGCCGATCCGGAGACAGCGCCCATGCCCGCTGATATGGCAACGGCTATACGTCCTGAGTTGAATCGCATCTTTAAGCCGGCCTTCCTGGGCAGAACACTCGTTGCTCCCTACTATCCGGTAAGAGACGAGGTCCTAAAGCAGATCATCCGCCTGAAGCTCGAAAGGATCGGGAAACGACTCTTCGCAAATCATAAAATCCAGTTTACCTATGAGGACTCTCTCGTCGATCTCATCCGTCAACGTTGCATCGAGGTCGAGAGTGGAGCACGCAATATCGATCATATTCTTTCAAACACTCTTTTGCCCGAGATTTCGCAGAAACTGCTAGAGCACATAGCCAAGGGAGAAACCTTAGCCAGCGTTTCTGTGGGAATCTCTCGGGACGGGAATTTTACCTATGGCTGGACGGAAACAGACAAAGCACAGTTCTCCGATGCCTCTTTGTCTGTATAAGCGAGAGGCGATGGGGAAGAACCGAAATTGCTACAGGGAACAGGAATAAACGCAACAACGCAAGTCTATTCCCCATAGACGCATCCCTGGGAAATATAAGACTGGAGCCAACTATGGATTATGTGCTGCACATGAGTTATATGACGGGTGATATCTTCGGAATTACCGCCGCGATGGCCCTCGATAATACATTGAGAATCGTTTTTGCTCATGGATCTGAGACGGAGAAAGAATACCAGCAAAATAAAAAGTTCTATGAGGCCTGCGGCCTCTGGGGCCAAGTTGAAAAATATGACATACGTAAAGTAGATAGGAGTGCAACCCCGAAGGGCGTATATGCAGACTTCAAAAAACTTTCGTCCGGAGCAGCGAGTGGATCGGCAGTAGCCACGAATCTTTATAATGCCTACCCCGGAATGAAAGAAATACATGAGGTCACAAGCCGCGTTGCCGCAGCTTATAAGGAAGACTACAAAGGCAGCATTGAGAAGGTCATGTCTACCTGGAAACTAAAGGACGCACCTCCCGAAGCAATGACGAAACTTCGGAATTATACGGAGCAGTTCGTGGACGACGAAACAAGCCAGTACATCGTGCTCTGGAGCAGGCAGAGCGGGAAAAATGGCGGGGCTCATGTGGAACTCGACTCTGGCTTCGAAGGAATTCGACAATTGGCAAAAGAGCTCAATTCGAATGTTGGGCAGAGAGAAGTACTGCTGGTTGGAGATGACAGGGAGATTCCGAACATGACAGAGACAGCCAATGACCCAGTAATGACAAAACTCCAGAGGATCGCTTACGACGTACCCGGAACAAAAGCTATGGGGTCCTTTTGGAAGGACCAGCAGTTCAAAGAGATCTGGGGTGGCGATCCATTAATGGAACGTGTCGGGCAGATGCTTTTGTGGAAGGACCTGGCAGACCGTAAAGGAGGTAAGGTCGTTCACGTAGGAATGCGTAGTGGCAATCTCGAAACATTCGCTCTGCTGGGAATGAAAACTGTATATCTCGAAGTTGCCAATAGCCCAACTGGAGATAGGATGTTGCAATTTGCAAAAGCAGGCATTCCCTACACTCGTTTCGAGATCGACCAATCCCCTACGAAGACGGGACAACAGGCAGACATCCTGTCGAGGAATAGCAATCAAGGCATAACCGGTAAAGTTATAAAAGGTAAAGTCGCAACTCTAGCGAGAGAAAGGATGGGACAGCGCTGGGACGTTCTGGATGAGATCCACAAAAAAGGCAAGGAGAGCATCATAAAGGATTGGCAAGCTGGCGGAAACGCAGGGATTCCGAAAGAAGAGCTGAAAAGTCTGGCGCACATAACAAAAAAGAGTGCCCTCACGGCGATTCCTGCTGATGGGGCACAAAGCACCCATCAGAGCACGACTTTGCAACTCCTGACTGATCGAATCGTGGAAGCATCTACCGAACAGTTCAAAGCAGGCCTCAAACCTAAGGGCTTTACTGACCAGAATCTTACCGACATCAAAAGCCTCGTCGAGCAGCAGATGTCGCGTACGTCATAAGTAGCTCAGTCCTCGGTGAATAAGCGGAAAGAACGAATGGCAGGATATACACAAACAAAACGAATCCTTCAGTTCAACAGCCCCTTGGGGGCGAATGTTTTACTGGCGATGGCCTTCCGTGGAGTGGAGGAGATCTCGGAACTTTTTAATTACGAAGTTGAGGTTCTCGCGGAACCCACAACCGTTGTCTCCCCTGTTGCTCTCGTCGGTAAGCGGGTTACGGTCGAGCTTCAGGTAACCGATACAGGCACAAAGAGATATTTCAACGGTATTGTTTCCAGTCTGGAAGCAACCGGAGGCGACTCCTTCTTTAACAGCTACAACATCCGAATGGTCCCGACTCTCTGGCTGCTCTCCCTGAACCAGCAGACTCGCGTCTTTCAAGACATGACGGTGCTCGATATTGCACGAAAGGTCCTTGAGCCGTACAGTATCGTCCCTCGTGTTGAAACGCAGGCTACATATCAGGTTCTTGAATACTGTACGCAATACCGTGAAACAGACCTTGCTTTTCTGGAACGAATCCTGCAGCAGCAAGGTATCTTCTTCTATTTCACTCACTCTTCCTCCGATCACACGCTGGTATTCACCGATACAAGCAGCCTTTGTGCCGAATGTCCCATCGTGAGCGACTTCGATTTCGCCATCGAATCCGAGCAGCAGTTGAACTTTTATAAGCCATTGATCTTCGACTTCCACTCGCGATCCACCCTTGTTCCAGGGGAACACACAACTTGGGACTATCGATTCATGCACTACGCACGATCGCAAGCAAGCCCAAGCACTACACGATCCTCTGTCGACATGGGCGAAAACGCTCATGAACTGTACGACTACACAGACTCGGCTGCCAGCTTTTTCAAGACAGAGGGAGCCGAACCGAAGACTCCTCTCTTGCAGACACAACTGCAAAATACAATGCGCGATATACAGGATGGACAGGCAGTTCAATGTTGGGGAGAATCGACAGCCAGTACCATGCAAGCGGGCTTCTCGTTCACGTTGAATAAGTATCCGCAACCCGAGAAGAATATCAAGTATCTAGTCACCCACGTGACACATGCTATACAGCAACAGCCTGGATATCGAGCGGAGGTGAGCTCTCCGGATATCAACCCTTATGTCAATCGATTTGAAGCTCGTCCATTCGTACAGGCGTATCGCAAAGAGGTTACAAGAGCAAAACCGCACGTAAATGGAGTTGTCACAGGAAAAGTTGTCACCTATCCCGGTGAGGATTCTTATCTGGACCGCTTCGGACGAGTGTGCGTGCAGTTCTGGTGGGATAGACAGCGTCCTCCCTCGACCCCGGACAAAACGCTTCTGCGAGTCGCTCAGCAGTGGGCAGGTAAGGGATGGGGAACATATTTCTGGCCGCGTATAGGAGATGAGGTGCTCATTGATTTTCTCGACGGAGATCCCGACGCTCCTATCGTTGTTGGCTCCATCTACAACGGAGTTAATATGCCGAAATACGATCCAAAATCAGAGTACACCCGTTCCGGAATTCTCACGCGCTCCTCAAAAGGAGGAGGCGCCGCGAACGCTAATGAATTACGTTTTGATGACCGGAAGGGAGCCGAGCAAATCTTCATTAATGCAGAACGCGACTTGGATCTGCACGTAGAACACGATTGGCATACACGCGTCGACCATGAAGAGCATCAACACATTCTAAAGAACCAATATCATCAGATCGATGGTGCGGCACACCTTCGCGTCGGAGAAGAGCAGCTACAGGAGATTGACGGTAATCGGCAGATAACAGTCCACGGTCAGCAAGTCTCTGAGATCGCCACAAGCTATACCCTCAAGGTTGGAGAAACTCAAGTAAGCCATACAAAGATGGCCCATATCCTTGAAGCTGAAGAGGAAATCCAGCTAAACGGCGGAGTTCGAATCATCATCCAGGCGGGAATCGGGGGTATCTGCCTGCAATCTGCAGAATCCGCTATCTCGATCGATGCGACGGGAATAACGCTGCAAGGCCCCGTACGCTTCGGTAAAGCAACATGCCTCCCACCAATCCCAGCTCCTATCCCTCCTGTTGCCAAATCAGTTGTCGCTCCTGAATGGCCTGGCGATGATTCAAGAGGGGATGGTTAGAGTTACTCGAAGAACTGGCTATCATAGTATTTTGCTAAATGTGTCTCATATTTGTAAGTTTTACTCTACTTGTATTCAATTAAAACTTCTAAAATTTCTGTTCCCCGCCCGTAGCATGCTATGGGTGTGCGTCACACCTATTTCGCGTGAGTCAGCTCGTCGAAGACGATTGCAATGGGCCGCCATATTCCGCTTCCGCCAATAACATCCATTTGATAATCACGGCTATCCGAAATATTCTCATTAGCCACGTGCAGAAGTATTTTCTGCTGAAAATATGATAAATGTTTCGAAAATTGGGTCTTCGGCGTACTGAGGATTCAACAGCGACGAACTATGGTTGCCCGTTGATATCTTTCCAGAGCACCAGGCGCAAATGTAACCGGCAGCAGATTACCAGCATCAGATGCTTGTCCGGTGCTCCGGTTGATTTGGACTCAATCTGTCACTCGGCGTGGCTAGTAATTAGAGGAGTGTTACAGCAAATTGAGTGGCATCCGTGAATTTACAGGTAAAGTGGCAATCGTCACCGGCGGTAATAGTGGCATCGGGGCTGCGACCGCAAGACGCATAGCGGAACTAGGAGCTCAGGTCGTTATCACCGGAAGACGCCAGGACGAAGGGCAACTGCTGGTCGATGAGATAGAGTTCAATGGCGGCTCCGCAGCGTTCCTCCAGGCAGATCTCAGTCAACCCGAACAAGTTCGGCTAATCGTGCCTTTTGCTGTCGAAACCTTCGGCAGGCTCGATTACGCATTCAACAATGCCGGTATCACCGGTGAGAGTCGACTGCTCGTTGAGCAGACCGAGGAAAACTTTGATCGCGTCTTTGCCGTAAATGTAAAAGCCCTATTCTTTTTACTTCAAGACGAGATCAAGCAGATGATGGCGCAGGGACAGGGCGGCTCAATTGTCAATACGGCTTCGGTCGGTGGACTTCTCGCCATTCCTACTGCCGGTCATTACGTTGCCAGCAAACATGCCGTACTTGGTCTGACCAAAAGCGCTGCTGTCGAATATGGGCAATATGGTATTCGGGTGAATGCAGTAAGTCCTGGCGCTGTCAGAACTGAGATGCTACTCAACATCTTTGGTAGCGAGGGAGCGCTCGAGAAGATGAGTGCTGTACACCCAATTGGACGAATTGGGCGACCGGAGGAAATCGCCGATGCAGTTGCATGGCTATTTTCAGAGAAATCGTCCTATTACACCGGACAGTCTTTAACTCTTGATGGCGGGCTCACAGCACAGCGTCCACATGTAGGGCAACTCCCGAACTATGAAGACCCCGAACACGACCCAACTGGTGCGCTTAGGAGTAACGGCTAAAGGCGATCGAGAGTCTATCTATCGGACGAAACCCTTGCAAAGGTATAGCGGGAGTCGCGTATGACAATAAATTCAATTCGATCACGGGTGGAACCCTCAAAGGAAGAGATTTCAGATCATGGGAAAAGTATTATCGGCAAATTAGCATTTGTCTGTGATCTAACATCGCGCAATCTGCTTTGAGTGACGGAACGCGACAGAAGATTCTCGCGTTACGTAAATATCATTCTTATGTCATTTATTGGTGGCTTGTTACTCCTTAACAGGTTCGAAGTAAATCAAACATGCATGACCTTTAAGCAAGCAAAGTCTCAACTTTTGGAGAATTCTGACGTCCTTTTTTCCCGATCTGATGTCTTTGGGAGTAGATAAATATGTTGTGGCATCAAGACGAATCAGACCGTGCCAATACGTTCGGTATCGAATATCTCGATGGACTGTACAGCTATGCGCTGGCCTTGTCTCATAACCGTGCGGAAGCAGAAGATTTGGTCCAGGAAACATATGTACGCGCCATCCAGGCGATGGAGCGACTGCGACCGGATAGCAATATGAAGGGCTGGCTCTTTACGATCCTGAGAAACCTCTGGTTCAATCATTTGAGAAAATTGCGAAATAATCCTCAAATGATTGACATCGAGCTAAACGATGGGATTGCCAACAATGCCATCGAACCATCCATAGATTCGCATGATCTCTATGTGAGCAAGGTAGAGACGGAGCAAGTGCGAGCAGCTATTGAAGAATTGCCTGCAAAATCTCGGGAGATTCTCCTCTTGAGAGAATATGAGGATCTCTCCTATCAGGAGATTGCTAGCGTGATGGACTGTCCGGTGGGAACGGTGATGTCGCGTTTGGCGAGAGCTCGTGCAAGACTTCGGGAACTGCTATCTACGGAAATGATTGTGCCTGCTCCGTCCGAAGTGAGAGCCACAAAATAAACGTTCGCTCTGACGATAGCGCATTAACCTGCTTCCATAAGGAGCTTAATATCTTTCTATAGCGAAAGACATCCACTCATTTGCAAAAATGCGCTACTTGGCGCAGAAGAAAAGTTCTGTGTTCTCCTGCTTCGATCACGGATAAGGCGTGCAGAACGAGAAAGCAACAAAGTGCTTCGTGCCTTTTGTTGACGCCTCAATATCTTTGTTTCGAGGGTCGGATTTTTGTGGAGTTCGCGATGGCATCGGCACTGAACCTCGGTAAAGAACGTGAAACAGTCCATCTAAGGCTATGCTCAGGACTTTCACGGCGTCAGGTGGGGAGCGGAGAGCAGTACATCACTAAGGTGGCTCTGATTGCGAGGAAGGTACAGAGGTAAGTATCTATCCCGGAACGGACAGCTTGTATAGCTGTGTATTTACTCCTGTCCGCAAGCCACCTGATGGTACTCGATAGTCTCAACCGTATAGCCTTGCGGCACGTTAAAGAGAGCTGGATCCGGATCTCCCCGCTGCAGATCAGTCAGTTCCACACGTTCCAATCCATACTTTGGACCACTCGTTACTTGAAGCAACTTCAAATCGAGTTCGCTGGATTTCCAGAGTTCAGTAGTGTGCTCAGGCATGTCAGAGGATCCGCCACTTTCGAGCGGCGTCATGATCGTTCGCATTCCATATGCGAGCAGGCCGTGAATTACCTTCTGGCCAAGATTCTCCGTTACTACGCGCATCTTGATCTGTTTTTTCCCTGAAGGATCCGCAATCGAGGCAAAGGATTCCAACTTACCTTCCGCTGGCGAGGCGGGCACCTTATACCAATCCCCAAACCGTGACTGGTGCTGCCCGTGCTCATCTGCCCAGCAACCTTTGCGCCCGAACCAATACGGCCAATGTCCCAGTTCTGCCATCTGACTTTTCGAGTTCCAAGTTAGCGTCTGCAGTCTGGCAGGGTCTTGTACAAAAAACCAAAACGATTCTGTCCTTTCTTGGCCATTCTGAGATACTTTCACGGTTTTCTGGTAGGTCCTTCCCTGCCGGTCGCGGGCAAGCACCTCGGTGGAAGTACTGTTCCACGACGAGCCATCAGGCAAAACTCTCTTCATCGTGATAGTCAGATGGGCCGAGTATGGTGCTGCCGTTGCTGAACTTGCGCCATAGGTCGTGCGCTGCCAGCAAAGCAACATGGCGGTGGCAGAGATTGCCGACAACGAGAGCAGTATTAAGCGTCGATGACGCATGTCCTTCCCCTTCCTTTCAGCTATCTCGAAAAGATACGGCTATTTTAGTCCCCATAACCGCCGAACGGTCCCGGGAATGTGGCTTGTGTCGAGTTGGCGGACAACTCGGGCTTTCGGCTTTGATTTGCCCCTGAATTAAACGTTCTCTATATGGGGGTAACGGCCAATTGTACTGAGCGGTCATGAGTTGTCCAAGAGGCGGCGAACGGAGGTCCTCCCAATGCTGAGCCGTCTTGCAATTTCCGATTTAGACAGCTACTCCCTGCGATAGAGCCGCCTGATCTCGAAGGTCTTCTTGGCTGCGGATGTCGGTCTACCAAAAGTTGTTCCTTTGGCTCGGGACTGGGAGATGCCTGCCTTCACCCGCTTCCGCAATATCTCATGTCCGAAATCTGCGAATACTGCCAGCATTCCTGCCAGCGCATGGCCTGAGGGCGTAATCATGTCGAAGGCTTTCGCTGAGCGAGACGAAGCCGATGCCCAGTTCCGACAATTCCTTCAAAGTGACGACTAGAGCAAAACCAGCGTAGGTGTATCCCGAACCACAACTCCCTACGCAGGTTTTCCATCGAGAAAACTTGCACATCGCCGAATTTGGATAGGACATAGTAACGCTGGTTTTGGTCTAGATCTGGAAGGGAGCGGCCCCATCTATCGAGACGCCAGACCCCGATCACGTCCAACTCGCGGCGGCGAGCTGGGGCAAAAGCTCAAGAGAGGAGAAATTACAGGCGCATTTTCAACCACTCAATGCCCGGTTGCGAAACGAAGATCGAATCGATAAGGGATTGGCTTTGCGATTCTTATTTTCCGAAAATCCGGATGGTCAGGATTAAGGAGAAAGTTTGATTCGCCGGGTACCAGGACGCTTGGTACACGAAGAACTGCAGAACTCTTGGAGTCGGCCCAACCATCTCCGATGGCCTGAACGGCCGAGGGAACCGGGTCTGCGGTCCAGTTTCTCGGTAGTGCCGTTCTCTCGATGCTTTCGACCAGTGCATCGTCAAAATCGACTGCGATCAAAGCATAGGATCCCAACAGCGCCGGAGCGTCCAGGTGTACCAGAACTTCAAGCACCGCCAATGCCTGGGATTGAGCCACATAAACAAGAGCGGTGCCGGGGCTGTTCCATCTTCCACCGTAAAGCCTCGCCCCTTGTCCGGTAAATGCAGTGCGGAGATGTTTACGCTTGGTAATTCTCCAGGCCGTCGGCATTAGGAGAAGATACCCTCTTCCAGACGGCCAATCAGATTTTCGACCTCCCGAGCTCCTGGCTCCATGCGGGAATATCGAAGCGGAACTTCGCCTTGAAGAGCCTTTTTGGGAGTACATAGCCATTGGACGGCCTCAGCAACATTTCCTTCGAAGAGCTCGACCGCTTTTTCAAAGATGATCGAGATTCGCAAAAGGCGCTCGGATTCATCGGTTTCCAATCGACCCGCAGTACGCCGTCGAGAGAGGGTACGCTCTGGAATACCGATGAGAGTTGCAAGATCTCCAAGACCAAGTCCGCTATTGGCTACGAGAGTTTCGAGTGCATGAAAAGAAAGTCCTGTTTCCAGCTCCTCGATCAGCCTTAGTGTCGACGTGGGACGGAGGCCAAGACTCGCTCCCTGTGTGCGAAAGCGCGAACCCCGTTGGGAGACCAATGATCTCACGCGAGCCGGATTTCGTTTGGTCTGTGTCGCCATACAGACTATGGTACTCCATTTCGGCCAGATTGTCGTCTGATTTCGGCCACAGTGTCTGACACCCAGACGCTGAACTATTGCTATTGCCGCTTAGGAAAGCCTACTTGCGAATCAGATAGTGTTAGCTGACGTTTCAGTTGTAAGCTATTGAAAACAAGCTGCCGATCCATCGTACCCCAGGTTGTTGCCTTGCGGTAGAAGCCGCATCTTTCCACCTTCTGCCAATCCTAAGCAGAGCTGACAGCAGCCTACTCGGCACTGACGTTGAGTAATTCTACAGAAGGATAGCTGCCGATCCAACTTACTAAGTTCAGAGCAGCGTAGCGCTGTGCAATCCGAAAGATGTTTGCATTGGGTATGCCAAGAATGTCGGAAACTAGAATTCGGTTTACGCCACCGTGAGAAACGATGGCGATTGTTTCTCCTCGATGCTCCCGATAGATCCGGCAGGCAGATGCCAAAACGCGCTCTTGCATCTGTTGAAAGTTTTCGCCATTAGGGAACTGAGTTTCAGTAGGATTCTCCATCCACTGCCGGTAGATCTCGGGATGTGTATGTGCAATATCTTCGTATCGCTGACCCTCGAAATCTCCAAAATCTATCTCACGCAATCCCTCATCGATTCTTACCGTAGAGGAGTGCCCAAGAGACAGGATTTTGGCGCTTTCCGTGGTCCTCTTGCGGGGACTGGCATAAATTGCGGTTAACGGCTCGTTCCGCAACATCTGCGAGACCAACTCAATCTGTCGCTTCCCGGCGGAAGAAAGTCCGACGTCGAGTTTTCCATAACAACGGCCTCTGCTGCTTGCATCCGGTTCTCCATGCCGGACCAACCAAATGCGAGAAGCTACGGTTGGGTTATCACTCATATCTTTATCCCAGCGCAACCCCGGCGAGCAGCACGATACTCTCGCCTAACTGTTCGGAGGCTCCCAGAGTATCGCCAGTAATCCCATCGATTTTGTTCCTGCAATATCTCCCCCAGGCAATAGCAATCACCGCAGCTAGCGCCCAACAGACAAGGCCACGCCAGTTTCTTAGCGCGATTGCAATACAGGCAGTCCAGAACGTAGCCCAAAGCATCTCTGCCGGGCCCATGTAGCGTGATACGGCCTCGGAGTTTCGCGCATACGGAATCCATCGAGAAAGCAGCACAATATTCCAGCGTCCCAGCACCGGTGCCAAAATCAAGAAAGGCGAGTACATATTACGCGAAATCAGTGTTGCAATTGTAACGGCTTTCAGGAGAAAAAGCAGAATCAGCGCAACGCCGCCATAACTTCCGATGCAGTGATCGCGCATGATACGCAAGATATCGTCTACGGTCCGCCCCCCGCCAAAACCGTCCGCAGTATCCGCCAGGCCATCCATGTGCAGAGCCCCGGTCAGTAATGCCTCGGCGATCAGGATCAGCACGGCCACGATAGTGGCGGGAAATAGCATAAGCATCGTCCGGGAAATTCCTATGGAAACCAACCCCAGCAAGGCACCTACCACAGGAAACCAGCGGGAAGACCTTCCTACGTCCTCGGTTCCGAAGGCAATGGAAATAGGGATGCGCGTGCAAAAGGCAATCGCAGCCAGGAGAGATCTCATTGCGACACCACCGGATGCTCCAGGGTTGAAACCGCCGCGGATTCAAAGGTTGCCATTTGACTAAAAGCTGCAACCGCGCCCTGAACGATCTTCATGGCCAGTGCAGCTCCCGTTCCTTCGCCCAAGCGCATATCGAGGTTCAATAACGGAGGCTGCTGAATCATATCGAGAAGATACTTGTGTCCCGGTTCAACGGAGCTATGGGCCGCAAACAAATAGTCTCTTATCTTCGGTTCAACACGAACAGCTAATGCAGCCGCAGCGGTAGCGATAAATCCATCGGTCAGCAAAGGTCTTCTGTTTGCCGTTGCGCCCAGGCAAAAACCACACATTGCGGCGATTTCCAATCCTCCTACTCGTCTTAGAATCTCAACAGGATCGGATAGCTGACCCCTGTGAAACGACAGCGCCCTTTCTACAGCCAAGATCTTTCTCCTCAGGCAATCATCGTCTGCTCCGGTTCCGCGCCCTACTACCTCGCTCACCTTACATCCTGTTAATGCAGCCGTAATAGCACTGGCCGAAGTGGTGTTGCCAATTCCCATTTCGCCAAATCCAAGCAGATCGCATCCTTCGGCAGCTGCCTCATTTGCCATCTCGATCCCGACGCGCAAAGCTGTAAATACTTCTTCTGCTGTCATGGCAGCATCACAGCAGAAATTTTTTGTACCCTTGGCGACATTGCGGCAGACTAATCCATTCGTATCGCCGATGGACCCAATTACTCCCACATCGACCACCTTCACCTCAATACCGCCTACCCGGGCGAGACAGCTGATTGCAGCACCGCCGCGAAGAATATTGACGACCATCTGGCCGGTTACAACCTGAGGATAGGGACTTACGCCCTCGGCACAAACACCATGATCTCCTGCAAAAATAACAATACGCGGCTTTGCAACAGAAAAAGACAAGGAGCCGGAAATTGCAGCGCACCGGTTCGCGATTTCCTCAAGACGTCCGAGACTGCCTTCCGGTTTTGTCAAGTGACGCTGCCGCTCCTCCGCCTGTTGCCGCGTGACCTGAGATATCGGCTCAATACGTCTTATAACTTCCTCAACGAAAGACCTATCGGGGCTGCTTGTTGTTTCCATGTCACTCTCTTTCCTGCAAATTGTAGTCGATTAACGGCTCTTCCCGGAACGAACCTCAATTCAGCAGGTTCATCGGAAAGAGCAGGAGCAAAGGAAGTGCTATCGAAAAGAACCTTCAAACTCAGAACTGCAGATGAACCCCGCTCATAATAGCCGTGCCCGGAGTTCGATAACCGCTCTCGTAGTATGTTTGATGAAAAGCATTTTCAACATTGACAAAAAACCTCATGGTGCGCCCGTCCTTGAAAGGCATCTGATAGCTTGCACCAACCTGTCCTCGCCGCATTCCGTCGAGGCGGAATGCATATCTGCCGATAGGTGCAAGGTAGTTGCTGGAAAACATTGTTCCCAGAACCGTGGTAAAACGGGAACCGAAATGTCCAATCGCCAGCAACGAAAACTGATGATCGGGAGTAATAAACGTCTGGTAGATCGACCGCACCTGTGGCGTCGTCTCTCGCGCGCTGGTGAAGGTATATGCAGTGCGCAGGTTCAGGTATCGGGAGGGAGTGACAGACAGACTGCTTTCTACTCCACGTGCAATTCCACCCTTGGTATTGATATAGCCGTAGTTACGGCCATATGGATCAGTTGTAGCATCAATAAAATTACTCCAAACGATTACCCTATTTAGCCGCGTATAAAAATACGTGACCGCTGCCTCCGCGCGCCGATTCCAAAAACTTTGATCGATGCCGGCATCCACGGCCTTCGATCTCTCTGGAGTTAGCGTTGGGTCGCCATAGGCGCTATAACCACCAAAAGCACTCCCGTAAAAGCCACTGCCAAAGCGCTCGAATAACGAAGGAGCCCGATATCCGCTGCCCGCATGCATACGGAGCTTTGTTCCCGCCTTTCGAAACAGATACGCTGCAGAGGCATCCCAGGTATTTGCCTTCGGAGGAGCACTAAATTGGGCACCGGCATACGGTGCATTCGTGATGGGATAGAAGACAGGCCTGGTCAGAGTAAAAAATTGTCCCCGGTAAGAACCCACTGCCTGCAAACGGTCCTGAAGTAGATGAAGCTGGTCTTGAATAAAAATCGCGTTGTTTCTCTGAACTCCGCTTGTAGTCCAGTTTGCACTCGCATCCGGTTCGGAAGTGCTCCCGAAGTAGCTCTCATTCTCGAATTCGTAACCAGCATTAATTGATTGGTACTTCCCGGCACGCCAATCAATACGTGCCGCAGCCGTGTGGATGGTTCCATCGTACCGTTCACTTTCAATTCCGCCAAAAGGCTGATAGCCATTGGGGAAACTGCTGGAGTATCCCACACCAAACGGGCCATTACTATACGTGCGCCGGGTATTCAACCCCTGATAGTTTACGGCTAGGCCTAGAGAGTCGGAAGGATGAGCACTCACAATCAGTACTCCGGAGTAGGAGCGGGAGCTGCGATTGTAATCCAGATCGTCGTAGTCTGAAACAAACGTGGCATTCCCTATGTTCAGAGAGGAAAGAGGAACACCCTTTTCGAAAAAGCGTAGTTCGGAATCGGGTAACGGAACAGCAGGAACCGAGCCCTGGCGGGGGAGATTTCCAATCGGAGCGGGGCTATCGGACACCCGTGAAAAAGAATCGCTCACAAACAGTCTTGCCATGATGTGTGTCATGTTGGAAAATTCATAATCGAGACGCCCCTGAGCCACACTGGTACGTGCGGGAAGCCTTCCATCTAGGCCTTCGACGACATTCAGATGAGAGATACCGGCGCTATATCCGAGCTTGGAGTGGAAGAGAGAATCCGATAGGTTGGCGCGTCCTCGGAAAGCACTCATCGAACCGCCTTCTAGGAGAAGAGAGCCTCTGGTGCGGCCTTCACTGACGCTGGTAATAATATTAACGACACCACCATTGGCATCTGTACCGTAAATGGAAGACCCGGTACCGCGCAAAACTTCAACGCGATCCGTGTCGGTTACCGCCAGGTCCTGTAGCAATTGGGAGGCATCGCCCTTCGTTGTCGAAGCATCACGCAGGCGGAATCCGTCGATCAAAACAGCGGTATCCTGCTCCGGAAGTCCCCTGGTACGAATGGCGACAAGACCGCCGGAGCCACCTAGCTGCTGAACGCGCAATCCGGGAAGATAACTCAATGCATCGGTAATTGAGCTTTTGTCCAGGAAATCGATAGTCCGAGAATCGATCACCGACACGGATTTTGCCAACTCGTCTGTACTTTGAGCCGTTCCCGATGCAGTAACTGTAATCGAAGTTGTAACCGCAGCAAGCTGCAAATGCAGGTCAATATGCAACTGGGCATGCTCGGATATCTCCACGGACTGCGCCTCGATAGTCTCGAATCCAGGGGCAATAGCGCTTAGCAGATATACACCGGGAAACACACGGTCGAAACGATACGATCCTCCACTGTCACTCGTAACTTTGCTCTTGATCGTATTATCCCGGGAAATCAATGTTATAACCGCACCGGAAAGGAGCGACTCCTTTGGGTCTTTGACAACACCACTGACGGATGCCGAGGATTGGCACCAGCCGCAAGAAGCGGAATAGAGAAGAAAGCCGATAAAGACCATCACTCTAAATATCATGATTCAGACCCTCCAAAGACATCTGCAAAAGTGACGATGCCGTTCGATCCGAGCCGCCATCTCTTTGTCTTCCATACACGCCGTTGCGATATAGGCAATAAGGGAAAAAGAAAGACAAAGAGATTTCGCGATGTTGCTTTTACCACTACGTGCTCCACCAAAGAAAAGGATCAGCATAGTGTCGGACCTCAAGGATTTCGCAAACCAAGCTAGTTGGTTAGTTCAAACGCAGGTCATTGGAATAGTGCATTACACAAAAGCAACGAACTAGTCTCTCGTTGCAAAAAGACGTAGATAGGTAAGCTTCTCTTCTTTATAAAGACGAATAGAAACGCACACAGCTTTCTGAAACCCGGAAACAACATCTTCCCCGTGTTTGCCATAAGCGGACTGGATCTTCTCTTTAAAATCATGCTCGAAGACCGGACAGAAGTAGTTGGTCAAATGCGTTCGCGCAATTCTTCCTAAATCGCAGACTCTCTGAATGCGAAATCCAGATTGCGCAATCAAAGCTATCATTTCCTCGTCTACAGCGAAGTACGGCGAGACAAAGTGAAAGCCCATCTCTTCCCTGTCCTGCTCAGTCGCCCTGGGGGTAAGCATCCAATCTTCTAGAACAAAGCCCGCCCCTTGCCGCAAGGTGTGGACAATGTTCTTTAGCATCGCAGCCTTATCTTTTATGTGATAGAGCATATTGATGGAGATCGCACCATCCAGTTCCTCCCATGGGTAAGGGTTCTGGCAATCATGCTGAAGAAGCGTCATTCCTTCTACCCATTGGATCTTCATCTTATTCAGACGCTCGCATGTCCTCAGTTGAACCCGGCTGATATTTACTCCACAAACATGAACGCCGTAGTTATCGATGAGAATTCGCGCCGGACCGCCAATACCGCAACCGACATCCAGAATTCGATTTCCCGGTTTTAGATCGAGAAGACGTGCGGCCTCAAGTGTTGAAAGAACGGCGCCGTAGTACCATCGCGTCCCATCTCTCCAGACATTTTCGTCATCCACCATCGGAGGATGCAGTTGGTCTCCTACCAGGTATGCGAGAGGGCCTGCACCCCTCAGATAACTATAAGGATCAAAATTATAATGCGCCCTTACGGTAAGTCCCGGGGATTCAATTGTGGCGGTTCTCCTCATGTGGCGGATCCTCTAGTTGTCCCTGGTTTGCATATGTCCATTCCTTCCTCGAAGGAGATGAAGAAATAGCTATCCCTTTCCAATAACTTCATATTTGTCCTCTTGTCGAAAGAGCAATCAAGTACTTTGGTCGCGTTGTCGACTACCCGCTTCCGCTCCTCCTCAGCCAATTGAAAACAGCTGAGACCAGCAAGCAATATAACTTGCCGTACCACCATTCTAGAAAGTTATGGCCGGAGCGGTCATCCCTAAATATCCCATGAATGTACGCCTCTATGGAATAATCGGGAGTTAGCTGAGTTGCCAATTCCGTGGAAAATAACAGTGTGGCGGTGACCCATCCTGCGACAGCATGCCAAGTTTTATCTTCTTGAAGAATCGTTTGCACCTGCAATACGCCTAGGCTGGAGACAGAGATAGGATTCTCTCCATTTTCGGTTCCGGACAAATCGTCGGTGCGCATTCCCAACCTCTGATAGCCGTCGCAAAGTCCTACTATCATAGAGCGATCTTTCCCTCTAACAGGTCTCACAATCACTTCGGAAGATCCAGTGGCACGCAGCCCAACGACGCCATTCTCTCCGCAGCAATGACCAGTAACAATCGTTGGTGCCCCTAGATGGGACGTTCCGGACACTGCCAGCGATCGATATTTCCTCATAAACTCACTCTATTCCCAAGGTCACAGGCTCGATCTCGCGACATCTCTGTTCCAGTTTTCTCAGGAAATAACGCTTCGTCTCCGCTGGTAGAGAAGCCATAGGGCAAAGGGGCCTCCCAACAGACCTGTGATAGCGCCGACGGGCAGCTCCGTTGTCGAAACAACGGTACGCGCAATCGAATCAGCCATCAGAAGGAACGCTCCACCCACAACAAAGGACGCAGGGATAACTCGGCGTACGTCCTGCCCCACGATCAGCCGTACAACGTGCGGAATAATCAGGCCTACAAAGCCAATGGCCCCTCCGAGAGCAACGGCAATTCCTACAGCAAGAGAAGAACAAAGATACGTAAGCTGCTCACAGAGTCGAATATTAACGCCCAGGCTTCCTGCTGCATCTGAATGTATCGCAATCAGGTGAAGGTCGTTGGCCTGCGCCAGAAGAATAATCCAGCTCGGAAGCAGGATTATCAGGGCCGGATAAATGGAACTGAAACCAATCACCTCCAGGTTGCCGACCAACCAACGAAGAATCATGATCGCCCGGCTATCGTCGACCATATATTGGATTGTCAGCACTCCCGCAAAAGCAAATATGTTGACAATTACTCCCGCGAGCAACAAAACAGAAGGGATCACGTCTGTCTGTGTTACAGCAATACCATAAACAAGCGCAATAGAGAGTAGCGCTCCTGCAATGGCACAAACAAAGACAAGCGGGAACCCAAGGAAGTTGGCGTTGATCCCCAGGCCAACGGCAATACTTGCACCCAGGGCACTTCCCCCAGAAACACCGAGAGTATAGGGCTCGGCAAGATGATTACGAAAGAGGCTCTGTAATACAGCGCCGATCAGTCCAAGCGTTGAGCCGATCAGAAGTCCAAGAGCGGTTCGAGGAATTCGCAAACGAAAGAAAACTGCATGGGCCAGAGGATCATGGAAGATATTGGCAAGACTCACATAGCCCTTCCCGGCAAACAGAGACCACACAATCGCTCCCCCAAGAGGTATAAGCAAAATCGCCAAAAGATACCGAATCGGAATACTTTTGAGCTTCTTCATGTTGTTCTCCAGCCAGCCGTATCCGCTTTTTGTGACTGTTTCCGGTAAAAGTTACTCTGACCACACAAATGTTCTGGAAGCGGAAACAATGGTGCGAATGTTGGGATCCGCATAGATCTCGGCGAGATTTCCTCTCGTCAGTACTGTCTCCGGTGTTCCTGTTGCGATAATCCTTCCGCCTTTCATCGCATGCAGCATATCCACGCGCGAATCAATTAGGGAGATATCATGGGTTACGAGTAACACTGTTGTCTCGTAACGGTCCCTTAGGTAACCCATCGCTCGCATAAGGATTGCCCGGTGCTTCAGGTCGAGAGCAGAGGAAGGCTCATCGAGGAGGATCACTGCAGGCCGTTGTGCAATAACTCGTGCAACCGAAACGAGCTGCCTTTCCCCTTCAGACATTTCAAGAACAGATTTATAGGCCAATTGTTGCTGTCCCATCATCTCGAGCGCATGCAATGCAATTAAACGATCCTCCTGGTTCTCGGTCTGAAAACGTCCTAACCATGGTGTTCTTCCGGTAAGAACAACTTCGAGCCCGGTAAAGGGAAATACCGCGCTGACGGTTTGCGGAACATATCCAATATAGCGGGCAAGCTGGCGTCTATGGATACCCTGTACAGGACTTCCGTTATAGACGAGAGCCCCTTTCGAAGGCTTTTGTAATCCTGCAAATATCCGAAGGAGGGTCGACTTTCCCGATCCATTGCACCCGATCAACCCGTTAATCGATCCCTTGGCAAGCGATATGTTCACACTGTCCAATACCAAGACGGACTTTATGTAATGAAAGCAGATATCGTCGCCCTGTAAGATCGTCTCCTTGCGAGGAGATTCAAACAGCGTAGCTCTATCTTCAAACTCGCGAGTCGCCATGTAGAATCTCCCAAAATCTCCCAGCCGTTTTCACAATGAATTGCGATGGATGAACGATATACTCCTCGTCAAGAGGAACAACTCTCTTATTCTTCACAGCCTGCAATTCCGGTATAGCACTCCAGATCGATAATCCACTGCTTCTGTCCGTGATCTTTTGGCGGCTAATATCGAAAATATAGTCGGGATTACAGATCATCAGTTGCTCTAGCGAAAGCTTTACGGCAAACCCGGACTTTACCGGAGGCAAAGGATAGCGGCCGCCGGCGACTTCTACCAATTCCGTCATATATCCTCCGGCGGTAGCCACATAAATATCGCGTAACGGCCCAGGTGGACGATCTAGAACGAGCAGTACGGAGGGCCGGCTTTTTGAACTAGAACCCTTTGCAATTTTTTCCAGGCCATTTCGAGTCTCGCGCGCTAGGGCCACTCCTGCGTCCACATGCCCCGAGGCCGCGCCAATATCCTCAATCCCTTTATAGATTTCGGCAATGGTTCTGCACGGAAGAGTCAGAGTGGGAAGTCCCCACTGGCGCAATCGATCTTCCAGAACCTGACTCTGCGCTCCTGTGAGAACCACCAGATCGGGCCTAAACGAAACAATTTTTTCGATGTTAGGAGAAAGCCATCCGCCAATGTGAGGTAGGCTTTTGACCTCGGGAGGATAAGTACAATAGTCAGAAACCGCAACAATCTGCTTCAAGGCCCCAACTCCGAAGAGCATCTCCGTCAGACTCGGTGCTGTCGATACAATGCGTTGCGAGGCACGAGCGTACACGGGATGCGCTGAAGCCAGCCATGTTACAAAGCTCCAGGCAAGGAATGCCCGTCTTGAAAGATACGAATGGGAATTGCCACAAATGCTGTCAGATCGATATGTAATGTTTCTTTCCATTGCCCATAGTGTCGAACGAATGTCCCCAGGATGCTTCAATGTATATCTTCTCCTCACAATCGCAGAGACACGGGTAGAACTCCAACTCTTGTTTCATGCGCAACGGCGCGGGTATCCGCGTTGCCTAGAAAATCAGATGTATTCTCATAAAGTCTGCCGCCATCAAGAATTATCCTTCTTTCGGCCAAAGACAGGGTGTTCTCTCGATGGCTGACAAGGATCATTGTGGTTTCTAAATTCTCTTTCTGCAGAGCTGTAAATATATCTTTTTCCGCCTCGGTATCGAGAGCACTAGTAGCCTCATCAAGCAACAGAATAGGACGAGCTTGAAGCAGGGCACGGGCAAGCGCGATGCGCTGGCGCTCTCCTCCGGAAAAGTTGCTGCCGGAGTATTCAACCACCATGCGAAGCCCTTCCGGCCGTTTACCTAAGAAGGATTCCAGATGGACGATCTCCAGCACATGGTCTAAAGATGCCTGCCTGCACGACTTAACGCCCAGCGTAAGATTCTCGTAAAGAGTTCCCCGAAATAGAAGTGGAAATTGGGGAACAAGCGATACCTGCTGTCTCAGGTTATCGAGCCTGATAGATCGGATATCCGTTCCATCCAATTGAATGGAGCCTTCCTGAACATCATAGAGTCGCGCTAGGAGCCCCATCAACGTGCTCTTCCCGCTACCACTTCTTCCGGAAAGAGCAACTTTCTCTCCCTCGTGCAGGATGCACGATATCTTGTCAATCAGCGGAGTTTCAGGCTCGTAGCGAAAGGTGATTTCTTCCAGAGCAATCTTTCTGGCATGCCGTATTGGCAGCAAAATCGCATGACGGCTGTCTATTATGTCGGAGGCGGAAGATATCAACTCAAAGATACGGCCGACACTGCTCCTTGCCCTCTGCAGCTTTACCACAATATCGGTAAAACCTCCTAAAGGTTCGAAGAGCCGTGAAACATAGCCGAAAAAGGCAACCAATCCGCCCACGGTAAGGCGATGGATCATCACTCGCCATCCCCCGTAGATCAGTACCAGAGACATCGCAGCGACGACCGACGATAGAGTCCCAATACTAAAGATCCACTCGCCCTTTCTCAGGCGCAACTGAGCCCGAAACGACGCGATCGAAAGCCGCACGCATTCCCTTACCTGCCGACGCTCTGAGGACAAGAGCTGAACCTGCGTAATACCGCCGATAGCATCGTTCAGGAAAGAGGCAAGCTCTCCCGACCTCTGCTGTGCCAGATTGGCATTCGTACCCATCTTGTTGTTGCAGCGGATCTGAATCAAGGCACTTACAGGCAACAATAATACGAGAATCATTGTTAGAGTCTTGTCCAGGAAAGCCAGAACAATAACGATAAAGACCAGAACACTTACGACTCGCAGCAGGACAGGAAGAAGCTCTCCGACGATTTCGCCGATGTCCTGTAACTCGTGGTCGATTCTTGAAGCAACGTCCCCAGTTCTGTGAAAGCGGTAAAACGACGCGCTGAGCTGTTGCAAATGAGAGAAAACTACCTGCCTGCTTTTCAGCACATTCCAATTGACCGCCTGAGAGAGCTTGAGGCTTCCCCACGCCTGACAAAAAAGCCGCGCTTCATGAATGCCTAGAAATCCCAAACCCGCACCTACAAGCAAATCGAGACGGTGCGACGGAAGCACAGTATCGACTAACCACTTCAAAATCAAAGGATCCGACGCACCAAGAATAGATCCAAGCAATAAGAAAACGGCGCTGGGACAGTAGTTGATGGCGAGCCTAAAAATCGGAGGACTAAAAGAAGCCCATTCCGTCCAAATGCTGGAACCATGTCTGAAGTATTCGAATTTCCTTGCAGAATCGTGCATCGTATAAGGCCAAAAAAGAGAAAACGATCAGCTACACGTGGAGCAAAGGCGAACTTTTCAGATTACCCTGCTCCACGTCGAATCAACTTACTGACAAACGTGCGTTGAAGAAGAACTCGAAGCATGAAAGCTCACAGAGCTAAACATGGAACAGTCTGAGGATACATGCCTGGCCCTTGTTATTTCTTTCTTTGCCGATTTAGAACGTTGAGCGGCCATATTTGCCTGAGTACTAAGCAAAGCATCAAGATCGAAACTGTAATACGCGTTCAGGAATTTTGTGCGAACTTCTGAGGTATCGAGCGTGAGACTCTGCACGGGCGTAGTGGACGATGCTGTAAGTCGAGTCCCAATGCCCCCAAAGGCGTTTTCTATCACGGCGCCATTTCCAGTCCAATCTGAAGCAATCAGGTGATATACATGGTCTGTTGCAGTATCCCACGAACCCTGTAGCTGCGTGACAGGCCAGAAATAATTCGTAGAAAACTGCGCGGGCCCATTTAGAGGTTTTACTGTACCAACAGTGGAAGTGACCACCAGTAAATCCGTTCCCACCTTTGCTTCAGCGGTCGTGGTCTCTGGAAAGAGTGCGTCCCGTCCAAGCAGGATGCCCACTCTGGCAGTCGGCAGATCCACGGTCAACGGGACCTCGCCGCTTCCTTCTCCAGTCAATGCATCGTGAATCTGCTGCCTTAGAAGTGGAGCCACATTCGGACGAAAGACAGCGAGGTCCTCATGAGGAGGAGAGCCTCCTTCTCCAACCGCTAACAGCGATGTTATCAGCAGCTTAATATCATTTTGCTCGACAAAAGCTTGTAGCTTCCCCCAAACTCCCTTTCGATACCAATTCGACGAAGAAACTGAGGCAGGAAGCATCGACATACCAAAGCCGGGTAGAACCACCACATCAGAGGGTTTTGCGTATTGCGCCCATAGATTCTTTAAAATGAGCAGATTTTTATTAGGATTCGCAAGATCGGGCTGATAGGCTACGGTTGTTGCCGTAACAGGACCAGCCGAGGGCAGGTCCGGTGCGGGCTGGTTATTCATGTCAGGACGATAATAAGTGTTTCCGATGGCTCCATAAGCAGAAGGACGGCGGAAATCCACAGAGTAGACTGGATTCAACTTATTGCCAATTCTTGCGTCGGGAACATCGATCACAGAGTAGAGGATTTTGTCGACAGGATTCGCTTCGTCCTCCGCTTTAAAGACGAGTTGTACTCCCCCATCGGGCTTAATCACAGCGGATGGAGCGTCATTCATATTGTAGACAAAGGGTGTCCCGAACCGGGTATCAGTCTCAACACCCCAACGATTGGCGGTCAGGAACCATATTCCGTTTTCTCGTGCGCGTGTTTGCCATATATTGAGCTGGCCTGAGTTTCCCCACCAATTTGCCGGAAGAACCACGATATCCGCACCTTCCAGAGTTACGATGCGGAGCCAATCCGGCAGGTAGGAGTCGGAGCAAATGATAGTAGCGATATCTCCATAAGGCGTTGTTACCACCTGAAAAGGAATATCTCCGCGATCATGCCATCCGCTCAAGCCGCGTTTTTCCTGGGTTTCAACAAGCCCATCCGGGCCGTAAACGATAACTGTGTTATATACCTTGTTTTGTGGCATTACTTCGGCGATGCCGATAAATACATAGCCATGATACTGGTGGGCAAGCGACTTAATTTGAGCAAGTTGCGGATAAGGTGCCGTGAAACCGAGGCCGTCGAGAACCTGTTGACGGGTTATAGAGAACCCAGTGGTAGCGCACTCTGGAGCGATAACGATGTTGGCCCCATTCTGAAGTGCCTGTTCTACCAGAGCATTCAAACGTGTGACATTGCCATTGACATCTCCGAGAGTCGGGAAAAAGTGGATCAGAGCCACTTTTGCTGAAACACCATAGGCAGAAAGAGCGGTCAGCCAAAAGAAAATTGCTACGAGACCCCACTTCCTTCTAGTACGTGTGATTGACCATAAACATTGCATAGTATCCCCATGCTTGAAATAGCGCTAAAACATCTATTTCTTCGCCGAACGGCCGTTGTGGAATCAAGTTAGAGTGTTATACGGAGATCAAATTCATCCCAATTCTGCGCTCGATATTCCGGAACGTCAAAGCAACAATGCATTACGATTCGTAATAGCCTTTACAGGAGACAAAATAGAAAATGAAGAGCGAATCGCCTGAAACAGGCTAACTCTAATAAATAGATAGGTATACGGAGTAACTTGAAGAAAGGGCTAGATTTCCCTCTACTCTGACTTTGGCAATCAGGATCAGAGAAATTGAAACGGAGTGTACGCACTGCTAAGTTAGCAGGAGCCCACGGATGAATTCGAATCGGGTGTTCAGGCTATGATGGGCTTTTATACGCGAAAATGGCTGAATATGATCGAAAGGGTAAGAGCGCAATTCGCCGGGGGAGATGAAATTTTATATCAAACGAAAGTCTTAATTTAACCCGTTAACCACTATCGAGACTAGTCCCTGTTAGCAGTCCCGGCTAGGTGAGATACTCACTTATTCACCTGTTTGGCTACAGCTGCAATGTACTCTCCATTTGTCCCACAACATCCGCCCAGTACATTTACACCAAATTCCCTATAGAGCATATGGATAGCACGCGCATATCCCACCGGATCGTCGGCTTCTAGACATGCGGCCCCGTCGAGCTCTTCTGGGCTTTTTCTCGACGCGTTTCCTTGAATACCTACAAATCTGCCAGCAATACCCGGGCATCTCCGATTAGCTGCCTCTAGTGCAGCGTAGAAGTTGGCCGGATGTACGCAATTGGCAAAATAGCCAGCAGGTAGTCTTTCTACAGAAGCATCAATCTCCGAAATTGCATCTTCTATGAACGTTCCATCCAGCAATGTTCCAGTAGGACGCAAAACGAAGCTAATTCCATAGGGGATACCCGTTCTTGATATTGCTCTAGCAATTCCAAGCGCCTCAGTCAGTGCAGGAAGCGTAGTAGCGAGCAAAAAATCGATGCCGGATTCGGCAAAAGCCTTAATGTGAGGTGCGTGAAATTCTTCTGCAACGTCAGCTGTCAGAGCTTCTTTGGGTGCGTAAGCGTCCCCTCTACATCCGACGAGACCGCCAATGTATATCGATGCGTTTGCCTCCTTATAAGCAGACCTGATTCCATTCAGAAACTCATATGCATCCCGTGCTACCTGCTGAATGTCCGGCAGACCGGCCTGCTTGAGACGCTCTGCATTTACTCTCCAAGTTGGCGTATAGACTATGATCTCTAAATTGTTCTGAATGGCAATATCAATATATTCGCGCCAAAGACTCGAAAGCGCATGACGACCGCAGTCGCTATATAAAAGTGATGCATTCGCGACAAATGAATTGATTTCGACATGAAGGGCTCGCCGCAGTCTCTCAACTATAGCCCCTTCAGTAAGGATAGGTTTGCCGCTCTTGATGACCGATTCCAGTTTGTCGGAACGCATTGCCATATCTTTGCTCTTTATTGAAGTCGATAAAGAGGATTATAAATGGCCTATCTTCATATCAAGACTTCGAGCCAAATCGGTGTGTTTAGTTGCTAGAGTAGCTGTCCTCGATGTCTCTAGTCAGCCACTTTCCTTCCCTCTGAGTGTTGATTCAAGTGATACGGAACACTGGGATTGGGGATTACGACATTGGTCATCGTGAAGAATTACTTACTGTTAGTGACAGTTACTGAAGCTAGGCCAAACGAGCGCAATGGCTTGTCCGTTTACATCTAGGCTGCCTGTCGTCTTAACCTTCCCCTTCTGCCTAATATACTAGGCAATACCCTTGAAAAACACAGAATTGCCTAGTATATTAGGCACATGCTGCTTCTGTCCTCCATAGCGGAGCAAATCGCTGAGAAACGCAGGAAAATGGGCCTGAGCCAAGCGACGCTCGCAAAAAGAGCGAGAGTTAGTCGCGCGACTCTCGATGCTTTGGAAAACGGCCGCTTGGGAGAGCTTGGATATTCGAAAATTTCCAACATTCTGGCGGTGCTGGGATTGGAGCTGAAGCTTCAGGAAGCAAGCGCACGCCGCCCAACTCTTGAAGATCTGATGAACGAGAGAAGTGATGATTAAGGTATGGACCGACGCCGTTGAATCCGGGCTGCTCGATCGCTTCGGCGTACGCGGCAGCACTTTTGTGTATCAAGCGGACGCGCCTTCTGCGCACGCTGTGTCCGTAACCATGCCTGTCCGCTTGCCGTCGTGGGATATTCAATATGGATTGCCTCCCATTTTCGAGATGAACCTGCCCGAAGGGGTACTTCGTGAACGTCTCCGTCTCGCTTTCGCAAAGGCGACGGGTACGTTTGACGAGTTTGATCTGCTGGGCATCGTCGGGCGCTCTCAGATTGGACGCATACGCTATACCGGTCAAAAAGAGCATTTACAAGAGGATGTGCCCTTCCAGTCTGTCGATGAGATTTTGGAGAAACGTCGCGGCGGCGATTTGTTTCGCTATCTCATAGACAAATTCGCTTCGTTCTCCGGCATCAGCGGTGTGCAGCCGAAAGTTATGGTGCGCGATGAAGCTGCATCGGTTCCGCTCAATATGGCGGAGCATCGTCTTTCCCAAAGCTACCGCGGCGCAACACACATCGTGAAGTTTTGGGAACAGAATGAGTATCCCCAACTCGCCGCAAACGAATACTTCTGCCTCAAGGTCGCCGAAAAGTCAGGCTTGGAAGTACCGTCCTATCGACTGGCGGAGAACGCGCTCGCGCTAGTCATTGACCGTTTTGACCTGCGGCCGGACGGTACCTATCGTGGCTTTGAGGATTTTGCCGTCCTGAACGCTAGGCGCACCGACGAAAAATATCGTGGGAGTTACGAAACTTCAATCATGAAGCGCTTCGTCGAGTTCACAGATTCGCCGCATGTCAGCGAAGACCTGGAGAGGTTATTTACTCTCATCGTAATCAATTGCGCTCTACGCAACGGGGATGCGCACCTGAAGAATTTCGGAATTATCTATGACGATGTTAAGGGCGAGGCAAGATTAGCTCCCGTTTACGATCTTGTAACGACGACTGTCTACCTGCCGAAGGACAACATGGCATTAACACTCAATGGCACCACGAATTGGCCAAAGGCCAAGGATCTGCAGCGTTTGGGGGAAACACGCATGGGTGCCTCCCCTGCCTCCGTCAGAGAGATTATCGGGCGCATCGACGATGCCATTGCAGCCACCTCAAAGGAAGTGCGTGCTTACATCAAAGGTCATCGGGAGTTTGAAGATATTGGCCATCGTATGCTCCAACAATGGGAGCTAGGTGCCACGACTTCCCTCAAACCGGTTTGATCACAGTACGCGCCGCCGAAAAGCTGCACAAGGGCACATCCGCTGAACTGCCCTGGGACCATGATCCGCAATGACAATCTGCAGTACGACAGACGTCCTTAGTTGTTGCCATAACTTTTGTTCGCTTCCGCCAAAGTCAATTTAAAGCTGATGAGGAATATACGCTGTAACCTTTTTGAGTTCTTCTGACTCGAAAGGTTGCGCGTGAATTAGTTCTCTCCACGTCTGATCCGTTACGCCTGCGACGGAGAGAAATATGTACCAAATTGCGCGCGAAACAAAATTTACCAAGGAGAAGAACATGACAAAGGTAGGACGTGGCATACTTGCGCTTACTCTCGGACTGGGCACATGCGCACCCCTGATGTATGGCGCTGCAGACTCCGCCAGATCATCCACTGTATTTGTGATGACAAACGCCGCCGACAGGAACGAAGTCGTTATGTACACACGGGAATCCGACGGTACATTTTACGAAAGCAATCGCTACGCGACCGAAGGACGAGGTAGTGGCGGCACAAACGATCCGCTCCAGTCACAGGGCTCTCTCACGTTCGACTGTAACCACAGCCATCTCTTTGCGGTAAATGCAGGAAGCGGCACGATCACCAGTTTTCGAGTGAAACACAACGGCCAACTGGAAATCGTGGATAAAGCTCCTACGGGTGGCAGTGAACCTCTCGCCGTTGCTACGTGGCAAAATCGCGTGTATGTGCTTGATGGTGCAGGCGCAGGGACGGTCGTAGGGTTTTCGGTTAGTAGGGAGGGGCACTTGCACGCGATCAAAGATGCCTCAGCCTTCTTAAGTGGTACCTCAGCAGGTGGCTCATCAATCTCGATTACTCCCGATGGTCAGTTTTTGGTAGTTACCGAGCGGCTTACAAACAATCTTGATGTTTTCCGCATCTTCTCGGATGGCACTCTAGGGCCAATTCAAACAAGCGCGAGCCCTGTCCCAGGTATTTTTTCCGCAAGTTTTGATCCACGGGGTCATTTGATCCTCTCTGCAACGGGACCTGCAAATGCAACTAATGCATCAACAATCTCTTCGTTCGCGGTAAAGAACAATGGCTCATTGGTGGCGGTAACGGAGAGCTTGCCGACTTTTGGCAACGCGAACTGTTGGAATGCGCTTACACCAGACGGCAGATTTGCCTATGTTTCGAACGCGGGATCTTCAACGATTTCTGCTTTTTCAATCGAGAAGAGCGGGGTACTGAAAGCAGTAGGTCATACTGTGGTCGCCACGCAACCAGAGGGAACCACGAATCTTGATATCACGACTAGTGGAGATGGCAAATATCTTTACACCCTGAATTCGAAAGTCGGCACGGTGGGTGTATTCGCAATTAATAGCGATGGCACATTGTCTCCAGAGGGAGAAATCAGCGGCCTGCCCAAGGATGTTGGCTTCAACGGCATCGCAGCACTGTAGTTGTTCAGGAAGCAGACAAAATAATTGCGAGCGAAGATCAGTTCTCTTTCGCTCGCATTTACGTGCAAGTTCACTTATACAAAATAGGTTGGTCAGACCTGCTCTCCATCCCGCCACCAGATATGATTTAGCTGGGGTTGACTCTTCCCCGCTACTGAAGTGGACGCACCGTGAGACGATGACCTTGAATAGTTACATCAAATGTATCTTGTTTCAGGACGTCGCGAAGAAACCCAGCAACTGATTTCCCATCGAGATGGCTAGGCTCTAGAATCTCACCAGCGTGTCCCGGACGCGGGTCTGGGATTTGGGCAAGGCGAAATAACCCCTTGATCACAGCAGCGTCGGCGGTAGAGAATGTATTGGTTTGGCCGGCAGGTGCCGGGGTCAGTAGAATTTGCCGAACCAGTATCCGATCTTTTTCACCTTTTTTGTCTCCACCACCCACACTCGCAGATTCGAGATCATTGTAAATGGCATCTCGCTCCTGCTTTGTAGATGACACTACGTCGGTGGCGATCTTGAAGGTCTCTTTGGTTCCGCCCTTTGCTTCAAGTTCAGTATGTCCCGCGTGAGCAACCCAAACATCCTTATCTTTGAACTCGTTCAAAACCTCCTGCTCCTGCGAGGTTAGCTTCTCGCCACTTCCAGCCTTCCTACGGGCGTTATCGATATTTATAGCCGTATTTGTATCCACAAGGGTACGCGAAACCGACGCCGGAGAGCTGGATGGCTCCGGCGGGCCTGAGGCCGTTGTAGACTTGCTGTTTTGAACTTCGATGGTCTCTGTTCCCGATTTCTCCACGCTTTCATGGAAAGAACCCGGCTGCGTTTCATGGCTATTGATAGAAGGAGCAGATTCCATGAGCACGGAACCTTCTCTTTGAACTTCCAATCCCGCAGAACCCCGATAAGCCTCTACGCGAGACCTCTCAGACATTCCTGCGACTACTGGCGTAGCTGCGTCGAACAGATTACCGATTGCTCCTAGGTATTTTTCGCCTTGGTTGGCCCAATCTTCTGCTTTCTCTTCACCACCGCTTGCATAACCGGCAACGTATCCCCCTAATCTACCGGCTGCGCGTGCAAGTGTGCCTGCTGCTCCCGTGTTCGCCAATTGCTCTGTATACGCATTAGTCTTCTCGTACAATGCACGATCTTTGCGATGAACTTCATCCCGCTCGGCCATATATTGCGGGCTGGTATTTTTCTCGAGAATTTTTCTCTCGCAATCTGGTTGTGCCAGTGGCTGGAACCGCATTGCTCCTGTGTGACATTCGTCATGTAACTTTTCTTGCACATCTTTAATGCGCGATGTATGTTGAGCATGGAACTCTGCATCAGTCAGATATGTTTTATCGACGTTAATGTCCTTTTCAAAAAAAGCCACATCCATCGGATTCTTCCCGATCTTCTCCATGAAAGCATCGTAACGCTGAGATTGCGTCATCATTTTCCCGGTCTGGATTTCAATTGGGGAGAACGAATGCCGGGTTTGCGGAATTTGTCCGGTAGCCTCGTACATACGATGTGCGTCGGCCAAGTCATTTTTCATATCCCGATAGTTGCGAACGCCATCCTCTCCCATCGCTTTTCTGATCGCCTTTTCATCCGCTGGCTCAGCCTCCTGGGCGGCCACTTCCTTTGCATACGCAAGCAGCTTCGGATCACTTACGTCGAGCAATGGCCCAATTGCTCCCTTGATTAGCGGATCAGTCATTGGAAAAGGCTGCAAACTTGCAGTATTTGAGGTCTGGATGTTCGCGGATTCACTATGCGTAGATGCCACATCAGATTCCGACTCATCTGCAGGACAGCTTGGACCAACTTGCTGTGTATTTGTGGGTTGCTGTTCGAAGACGGTTTTGTCATATATTGGCGATATCGGACAGCTGCTGTCCACTCTCGAGCCCATACGCGGCTTCCTCCCTTTAACCTCTTAGTTATCGTCCTATCGCGCGCGAAGTTGCTAACTAAAACAGATGTTCTGGCTAGGGATGAGGTGGATTGTATATAGGAAATAGATTTGTTCGATTCGCTCCGTTATCCATCAAAAAAATAATAATCCTGAGGTTGCTTTCTGCTAGACTTGCATAACTACCAGGTGCTGTGACTGTCGTATCTCATCAGGACCGCAAGACGCCACAACGTGATCAGCATTTGCAATTCGTACAATTCCTTATGTACTTGAAGATTGGATTTGTGTACCTGACGAATTTCGGGGAACTTAATTCATGATTCCTGCATTACCTCACCTGAAGCGTATCTCGCACTATGATGTAATTGAATCGATCGTCCGCGTCGGCACCATACGCGTTTACCGTGCGAAGGATATAACCTCCAAACTAACGGTAACTCTGAAAGTAGTTACGCGAGACTCGCCGGACGAAAACACCCCTACGATTTTGGAACAGTTTCGCGAGCAAGCAAAGGTGTCTATCGGTCTCAAACATCACGGAATTATTGAAATCTATGAATACGGCGAGGATGGTCCAGTGGCCTTTCTCGCATCGGAATTCCTGGAGGGTTGCAGGCTAACGCCTCTGCAGCGCGTTCCGGTCACCGACGCGGTGAGTTTAGCTCTCCAGATCCTTGAAGCGCTGGAATATGCACATAGCCGGGGAATAATTCACCTTGGCCTGCAACCTTCGTCTTTGGTGCTAACGAGTAAAGGCCAGCTCAAGATCGCAGACTTCAGGATGTCGAGTAAGAAAAACATAGTGTCTGCATACCTGGCTCCAGAACAATTGGATAATTCACCTATGGACCGACGCGTAGACTTATTTGCGGCTGGCGTCCTCTTTTATGAACTGCTTACCGGGAAGAGCCCCTTTCCCGATCCGCGAGCGAGAGACTGGCGCATATTTCGCGAGACAGAATTGCATCCATCAGCCCTGAACAGTGCAGTGCCTACAGTGTTCGATGCCATCTGTCTCAAGGCGCTTTCGAAACAACCCGATGAGCGTTATTCCAGCGCGCAGGTTTTTAGTAATGATATCCGTAATGCTTCTCAGCGTATATTTGCATCGCCCCCATCGAATGTGGTCTCAAACGAAACAGTGGTTTCAATCTTCCTGACCAGCCTCCGTGGAGGTATCAGGCAGAAACGGATGCGACACGCTAACCAGGAATTTTCACCGCCGCCTGGCTCTTCGTCTCTCGCGGAGGCATGGGACGAAAGCATCTTGCGGGAGGTTACACATCAACTGAGCGCCTTCCTTGGACCCCGTAGCAAGTCTATTGTCCAAGATGTTTCGGCAAAGGCGAAGGACTTGGATAAGCTCTATGAGCTTGCTGGAGAGAGTTTAGAGAACGTCGACGATCAGCGCGCGTTTCTAGCTAGTAAGTCAAATTTGCGAGAGAAAGATACAAAGGGTTCTAACGCTTCAAACAATTCTGCCTCGACGTCTTCTCGACAGTCAGAGTACGTTCCGTCAAAAAACAGCTCTAGAGTGGAAAACGATGTATTCCTTTCTGTTCAGCGGCAGTTTGATCGCCTCCCCGAAGAGGGCTCAAGACAATCAATCGCTCTTGGCAATGAGCTCATCCATCAACAGCAAGAAGAAATAGCATCGGCACCTAAAGCGAAGGGTGTCGCTCGACCCACCGAACCAGAACACGACTCGCAGTCGACATTGCAAACTAGCATCCACTCCCGCCTGGAAGAAATTCTCGGGAAGCAACCCGAAAATCTCGCAGGATACCTACAAGAAAAAGCTCCTGAGATGAATGAGGTCATTCACGTGTTCGTCGCAGCAGCCGATGCATTGGTGAAACGATATGCGGAGAAGAATCAGTCAGTCGGCCTAACCCCCGAAAATATCTGCTTTGATCGGTTGGGCAAGGCGACAATTCGGGTTTCCACGTCAACGGTACTGGCGGGAAGCACTATGGACGGAGCATTGGGAAGTCCGCGCTATGCGGCACCGGAAATCTTCGCGGAGAAAACCAATGGAACGGAACTATCTCCAGTGCGCTCCGACATATATGCACTAGGCTTCATGTTCTACGAGATCTTACTAGGTGACGAGCTATTCCGCGCAGCATTTGCCGGGCAACGTTCGGCACTGGAATGGTTGCGTTGGCACGCAGATGTAGAGAGCAAAGCTCCACCGCTAAAGCAGCTCTTGCCTCAGCATCCAGTAGCCCTTTCGGACCTCATCGAAGCGATGATTACGAAGGATGTCGCAACAAGAATCTCCGACCCTGCCTTAGTTTATTCACGCCTCCGCAATATTGCCCAGCAGTCGGACAAAACAATTATTGTGCAGAAGCCGACAGGCCATGAGCAGGAAGCTGTGGTTCTCCCTTCCGGCCACTCTAAAAGCAAGAGGCGGGGATTAAAGATCGTTCTGTTCACTGTAGTAGTTGCTGTCTGCGTGCTCTTTGCCTGGCAAAACCAGATGCTCCGGCGTAAGCTTGTACCGCTCTATCTTCGCTATCTTTCTCCCCACCTCACAGGAGAAGTAGCACAACCAAAATAGCGAATCATGAATTTTGAAGGCTAGATTACGCTTTGATTGACGGCCGAGTTGTACTCATGCCAAAGGCAAACTAAAGCATTTCTCGCGACGCTAACACCTTATCTGCCAAGAAAGCCGCACCGGGTTGCCACTGGAAGCCTCACAATACTATGAGACGTACTCTAGTTAAGACGCAACGTAAGAGTAGATCAGGAGTAATCCGGTAAGCGCAACGAAAAACATAAATTTCTCCGTCGCGGTAAAGGAGGAGAGAAATTGAGAGATTGGCTGCAGAATAGCAAGTGAGCCCTGCTTTTGCTCAACCATTGACGCCGGAGCCGAGGCTGGTTGTGGTTGTGGAACAACTAGGGACGGGCCGGGAGATTCGAGCTCGCCTGCCACCTTAGACGGATGCAGCTGCTCTATGATGCGAAAAGATAGAAGATATCCAGGAACCTCCATGGATTCCCCCGAACGCACATGACTCCTTACGGACTTTTCCAGTCGCTTCCCGTTGAGCCAGGTGCCATTTACACTGAGATCGGTGACGTAGATGGTAGTCCCATCGCTTGTCAGAATGAAATGCTCGCGCGAAAGATCTGCACCTTCAAGCAGAACTCCGTCTTCGGCGCCTCTGCCGACAGTAAGGCCGTCATCAATTGCTCTTTGTATTTCGCGAACGCTGCCATCGCTTTTCGACAGAATCGAAAGTAGGATCTCCATATTAAGTAAGTGTCTCTTGCAGATACATTTCAACCAGCTTTCGCAGTCGCGCCAGAAAGCTGGTCTGGGGTCTGATCTTCAAAAGTTACCTGATCCGACATCTCCAGGAGATGCCGTGCCATCTTCCCCACTTCTCCCAAGGGATCAAGTGCGAGCGCATTTTTCAGGTAGGCATGCGCTCCATCTTTGTCCTTCATGAACAACTTCACTTCGCCCAGATGCGCAAGCGCAAAGGCACTACGTGGGTTCAGTTCCAATGCTTTGCGGTAATGCATCTCAGCCTTGCCGAAGCTGCCTTGCTGAAATTCAATCGTGCCAAGAAGCACTTCGGCACAGTCGGAACATGGAAACATCGATTTGAGTCCGGTGAAAACGTCCCGGGCAGCCTGAAAGTTTTTTCCATCGCGGTAGATGATGCCTGCCTCCACCAGAAAAGCGACTTCCTCACGCGACGCAGTAATAGTCCATTTCATTGACATACGGTTTCCTGTTTCGTTCTCTGCCTCTAGAGTTTTCTAGCAGAACGAAAACGCTCTAGTTAATAGCTCTGATAGATGCCATGGAGGCGTCATGGCGTGACTTGAGAACCGCAGATGCCGTCTCGAATGCTTCCTGTTCGGCTGACATCTGGCGCTGCAGATTCAGGTATTGCATGGTGTCTCCCAGAAGACCACTCTGATTGATTCCGGTGTTACCTGCGATGACACTACCGATCATGTTGCCTACTCCAGGCATTAAGATATTACCGACGCCACCCACTATCCCTCCGAGGACCTTGCGGAACCCACTCGGCTGGTTCTGCGAACTGGTCGATTGCAGAATCTGATCAATACTGTAGCTTGAAGAGGTTGCCAGGTTTAGCCCTTCAAGGACGCTTGCCATATGTTCGTCTCCTGTCAACTTATCGTCGACTGAGGGCCAAGGTTGCTATCCTTCCTCGGCAGTCTTGTCCCTAATCGCAGTGAGAAGGCGCAGTAAATCCAAGGAGCGCCCGTACGCTGTCATGGCCTGTTTGGCTCGTATCTTCTCGGCTTGCGACCCTGATTGCAGTATCTCGTCCAATTGTCTGCAGGTTTTCTCTACCTTTCCAAGTAAGTCTGCCGGACTTTCCTGACATAGAAGTTCCTCAAAGAAGGGGAAATGGCGCCAGCCAATACCCGCGTGGTCTTTTATCAAATATCTATTTGTATTTCTCAAGACTATATCCTTTCTCGCGAACTCAGGTTAGTATGACTTTCAAATGCTCGAAGATTTACGTTCACTCACTCCACAGAACGCGTGGGACGCAATCGACCTTCTAAACCGGACCTCTCGCGATACCTCTCTCCGGTACGATCTCGATATCTTCGGCTTTGGACGTCTCATGCGTTATTGGAACATCTCATACGAATATTCTCTGCTCTACTACGTCGATGGAAAGCCAGTTGCGCTCATTCTTAACTGCGTTGAGGCTGAAACCCGCGATGCCTACACCTTCTTCTGGGGCGTACTGCCCGAGTTTCGTACTGGCAAGATTGCCATCTCACTGGCAGAAGCTGCCTGCTCGAAATTGTGGAAGGGCGGATATCTTATGCACTATGCGGTTGCGATTCCCGACCGTCCCGCACGCCGCTACCGATTTGTGAAATTCCTGCCGCAATGTGGGCTCTTCGATATGGAAGGTCTATCTCTCACCTTACCTCCCACTGACTCGCACTACGCGGTTCGCGAAATCGAACTTAAGGAGATAGATAAAAAGCTCTTTCTCCCACCGAACGATCGCATTCATTGGTGCCAAAGACCCGTATTCCTGCAGAGGGCGGAGCCTTACCTCAAGTTCATTGGCGCATTTGCAGGTGGAGACCTAAAAAGCTATGCAGTAATAGTTTCCCATGCAATGAACACAACCCTGTCGGACCTTCGCATCTTTGACTCCTATTTCGCAGCCGGTTTTGAGCTTCTACATTGGGTTCAGCTTCAGGAGAGCTATCGCTCTCCCTTAACCGTGACCTATGTGCTTGAAAATAGTGAAACGTATTCACTGCTATCCGCTGCAGGGTTTTCAATTACCAGACAGTTTTCTCTGCTGTCACGAGATCTAGGTGCCACGGTTGGGCCTGAGGTCATTCAGGAAGAGTAAAAATCGAGCCGTGAGCTGGAGCCGCGATCACTCATTAGAGATCGCGTTTTCGAGATGACATTTGCCTCTTTCAACTCCGCATCTTGCCAGAAATACGCTAACCACTCGCGATTTGTTGTTGTCCTTTCGGTGAAATCATTCCCAGCGGCTGCAAATTGATCTGTGATGCCAACTGGTCATAACTGAGTACAGTTACATCCGCCAGTGCGAAGTCGAGCAACCGTTTCACGAAACGCCGGATATCTCCATCGGTAATGATTACGGGACGTTGCGCTCCAGGTGGCAAATCTCCAATGTGTGCGCGAGCTGCTGCCAGCACTTGCTGGCTCAAAGTAGGATCCATTGCAAGATACGGACCACCGGCACTTTGCCTGACGGAGTTGCGGAACATCTCTTCAAATTCTGGATCGAGGCGGTAGACAAACAGTAATGGACGACCACGGGAAATCTGGTAGCAGATCTTTGTCTTTAGACCGACTCGAACATGCTCAGTTAGAGCGAGGACCTCACGTTCAACGCGTCCCCATTCACAAAGAGACTGGAGAATTGTCTTTAAATCTCGAATCGAAACATCTTCTTCAGCAAGCTTCCGTAGGATTTCTGTGAGAGTCTGGAGCGATACCGGTTTTGGTACAGTTTCCTCTACGAGCGTCGGATAATGTTGTTTGAGCGCGGAGATCATGGCCTGCACTTCCTGAATGCCAATGAACTCTTTCGCATTCTTGCGAAGATATTGTGTCAAATGCAATAACAGGATGTCCTGTGTATCCCAAACTTGCAGACCAACGGAGCGCGCCCGCTCCGCTTCTTCTCGCGGAATCCATGCTGCGCGCTTCCCAGTTGCGGGATTCGCCGTGTTCTCGCCTTTGAAGCCATAAACACTAATCGCTTCAACTGTATCATTCACCAAGACCGCATCCTGGCGGACCTGTCCGCTGACAATGGGCGCTTCGTTGAACCAGATACTGTAACTGCCGGGCCCGCCTGTATTGCCTCTGATCTGAATCGAAGGGAAAATAATGCCAAGATCGTAATACAGTGTACTGCGGAGTGTCATGAACTGCTCATAAAACATCTTTCCATTGGGCGTGTCACGGTCGACGAAGGCCGTGAGGTCGGCACTAACTTGCAACATCAATGGAACGGTAAGCGAGAGAGCCGGCTCCTGCACACCGCCTATGGCGGCTTCTGATTTCTCTGCGGTCACAGTCTGCATCTTCTCTGCCCGAAAGAGCCCATAGGCCAGTGATCCGGTGAGCCCTGCCAGCACGAAGAATGGAATCTTCGGCAGTCCAGGGATAATTGCCATCAAAGTAAGCAAACCAGATGCTACAGCAATTGCTTTCGGCTGACCCAGAATCTGTCCAGCTACATCTTTGCCGAGATTAGCATCTTTATTTTCGGAGGCCACGCGAGTGACAACCATACCTGCAGAGATCGAAATCAGCAACGCAGGGATCTGCGATACCAAACCATTGCCGATGGTCAAGATCGAATATGTCTGAACAGCATCGGACACGGACATATCGTTCATAGCCACGCCAATGATCAACCCGCCGACGATATTAATAAGCGTGATTACGATGCTGGCAATGGCATCGCCTTTGACAAATTTCATTGCGCCGTCCATCGCCCCGTAAAATTGGCTCTCGCGAGCGAGAGCTTCGCGGCGTGTACGGGCTTGATGGAAATCGATGATGCCGGCTCTTAAGTCGGCGTCGATACTCATTTGCTTGCCCGGCATGGCATCGAGCGTGAAGCGTGCAGAAACTTCAGCCACACGCTCGGCACCTTTGGTGATGACGATAAACTGCACCAAGGTGATGATCAAGAAGATCACAGCACCGACAACGAAGTTGCCACTGACCACAAACAAACCGAAGGACCGGATCACTTCGCCAGCGTCCGCTTTAAGCAAAATTAACCTGGTAGCGGAGATGTCGAGAGAAAGGCGGTAAAGGGTGGTAATCAGCAGCAGCGTGGGGTAAGAAGTTATCTGCGCGGGGCTTGAAATATAGATGGAAACCATCAAGATCGTGACTGCCGCCGTGATGTTGATGGTCAGAAAGATATCGAGAAGAAAGGTAGGAAGCGGCACGATCATCAGACCGATCATGACCGCAACCAAACCAACCAGAAGCAGATCGGCAAAGCGCGTGAGAACGCCTGAGAGATTGCCTCCCAGGACCTCCTGCTTGATGTCGAGCAAATGTGCCTGAATCTTTTGAATCACGATTGTCCGCAATGCTTCCCGAAGCTACTGCATTTCTGTAGTAATGATTCTTAGCTTTGTGTCGTACGGCAGAAACTTAATACTTCCCACCAGAAGCTGTCTTTCAAACGCGCTTTAGTGTTCTGAGTCATTAATTCATCACACTTTATTGAGTGCCGGATGTGTAAGGCAACCCATCCGGGGCCCTAACAGGTGATGAATTAACGACTCACCGCACTAACTTGCTTTCGCACTTTCCATACTTGCTTCCGTGCGTCGTTCTGCTTCCTTCATCAACACGTCAAGACCGTTCACCATCGCACGAGCGCGGTTGACGCTTGCTTCCTTGTGTCCGGGATCGAGCTCGAACGCTTTTTCCAGGTGAGGCTTCGCCTGTTCAACTTTGCCTTGACGCAGCAAAACTTCACCCAGATTCGCCTGAACGGTTGCATCGTCGGGCTTCATTTCCGCTGCCTTTGAGAGATTGCTGAGAGCCGTCTCCAGGTCGGGTGGTCTTTTGGCCAACGCGATCGCTCCTAGTCCTGCGTAACCGAAATAGGACTTCGTATCCAGTGCTGCGACTCCACGAAATATGATTTCGGCATCGTCTAGCCTGCCTTGCTGGTACTGGTTATAACCAACTGCCGCGAGAGCCTTGAGCTGAGTCTCGGATACACCGATCACCGCTCCTATCTCTTCGCCAGCCTCGATCCGCTTGGTGGCATCGGTCAAAGATGTTGAATTTGTTGCCATCCGTGAATTCTCCTTTTAGCCTGTTGAACGAACCAGAACTGCACTAGTGAATATTTTGCAGCGCTGTCTTTGCCATGTCCTGACTCATACTAAGTTCCTTGCTGACCATGTTGAACGCCTCACTGATTGCGGTCATTTGTTGCTGGAACTGAAATTGGTTTTGACCATCCTGAAGCATTTGGTTTTTCCAAGCGTTAGGATCAAAGCCCCCTGCGACAGGAAGGCCGGAATTGCCTCCTCCGGAGTTCGACGGAAAACCGTTCATCAAGCCACCACCGCCGAAGATGTTGCCAAGCCCCTGGTTCAATAGTCCCCCGAAAGGATCGCCACCACCAAACATGCCCGGCATCTGACCCAGTGAGCCTGGCGACGACGAACCGCCAGAGTTAGTCAGGCCGCTAATGATAGGCGCAATCATGCCCAGTTCGGGGCAACCAATCATGCTGCCCAAAGCGGTGTCGATTGCTGGATTCGAGAGAAGTTTCCCACCTGTCTGTAAGACATCCCCACCGATTGATTCCAGGCCGTCGCAAGCCGAGCCAATTGCATTTCCGATACTATTAACGACATCACCCATGTTATTACCCTCCATGCCTTCATTCTGATTAATGTCAACTCATTACACTTATCGAGGCCTCGCCAACGAAGTTGCTTAGGCCGAACCGATTCTATGACCGGATGCATTGATGCGATATTGGAGCCGGGTTACGTGCTGCCGCTCGCCGTTACGATTCAATATCGCAAGATCGTCGGAAGCTTGCCGCCATAGCTGCTGTTCGCAATAGGCTTCGCAACGACGAGCCCGAGCTTCTAGATGCGCCGGGTTTTGTTCTAGGAGAATGGACAGTTCTTTCACGGCTCGTTCAATATCGCCGAGGACAATACAGACGGTCGCGAGTGCATTCCTGCAATATACGTTTTCGGGATCAATGACCGTCAGCGCTTCGAAAATTGTGACTGATGCTTCGTATTGTCCCTGCAAATAAAGTGCGTAACCTCGGTCCGCTAACAGGTAGATCTCTTCCTCACTCCATTTCATCTCTACCATTTCTAACCTCGTGAGATTGCCCCCTGCTGCGCAACAATTGAATCTTCTATCTGCTGCATCTGCCGAAGCATGTCGATCATGATGCGGATGGCCGGTTTGTCAATATATCCTGCTGGGGTAGATATTGAATCAGCCATAGCACCATAGCGAGACACCAGATTGTGCCAGCGAGCTCGTTGTGTCTGAAAACTATCGAGACAGAGAGAATGAGGTCGGGGTGGCGGTCCAATGTAGGACGCAGTAAACGGCCGCGCATCCAGACGGAATTGCTGTTCCCAACCGCCTTGCAACGGGATTGGCCCCATGACAACATGCTCTCGAAATGATGGAACAACCTCCGTGCTTGCCGGAGCTTCGTTGGAGATGGCTGGTCGCAGCGCCGGCAATATGTAATTGACTCTCACGGCAATACTTCCTCCATAACTAGCTTTCTTCGTTCGCCAATTGATAAACGAAATTCAAAACTTCCGCGACAGCCTCATAAAGATCTTCGGGAATTTCATGTCCAATCTCGAGATCGTAAAGACTGTGAGCCAACCCAATGTTGCGAACCACCGGAACTGAATTGTGTTTTGCAATATCGATGATTCTGAGCGCCATGGAATCCTGGCCTTTAGCAGTGACTTGCGGAGCCTGCATACTCTTTTCCTGATATTGCAGCGCAATTGCCAAGTGAGTCGGATTTACTACCACGACCGTTGCCTTCGGCACATTGTGTGCGACACTCTGGTGCATCAGTTGTTCGAAAAGATGCTTACGCATGTGCTTCACATGAGGATCGCCTTCCGACTCCTTGTATTCCTGCTTGACTTCTTCCTTGCTCATCATCATGTTCTTCATATAAAGCTTCTTCTGGATCATGTAATCGGCCGCGCCGATAATGACGAACACCGCCGCCACTTTGTATAGAATCGTGGTCACCAGGCGTCCTGCCAACTCCGCTGTTTGTACAAGGTCAATACCGGCGGTTAAAACCACATCTCGCAAACTGCCAGAAATAGTTTGATAAAGGACCCAGAAGACAATCGCGAACTTGATCAGGTTCTTCACTACTTCGATATAGGTCTTCGAGCTTGCAAAAATATTCTTGAGCCCGGTAAGCGGATTGAGCTTTTCGAATTTCGGCTTTATTGCCTGAGGAGCAAACAGCGCCCTCACCTGAACAAAGTTCGCAGCTACCGCCGTAATCATTAGCGCTCCCAGGAGCGGAGTCGAGAGCAACAGGAACTTTGTCCATGCATAGCCCATGCGAGACAGGATTGCATCGATGGGCATATCTCCTTTCATTACATCTGACTGGAAGGACTCTTTCATCAAGTTCTTTAATTCTGAGACATAATGAGATCCACCAGCAGTAAGTACCGCGGCCGCTGTGGCGAAGAGCACCGCCTGTATCACGTCTTTACTTTTAAAGACCTGACCTTTTTCACGCGACTCCCTGAGTCGCTTCGGTGTTGGCTGTTCTGTCTTGTCTCCTGCCATACAGGCGCTACCGTAAGTGTTGTGATAGCTGATTCATTTGCAAGATCAGTTTTCCAAAATGCGACGGTATCCGTCCGAACGTATATGCGAGCGCCGGCAGCACAATTGCGAGTCCGATGAGGGCCTTTACCGGTTGACTCTCGTTGTGAACATTCAGGCCAGAAGCGACGCGTCCCAGCATTCCAAAACTGATGTCGACCAAAAACAAAGTAAGCAGAGCGGGAGCACTAAGTTGAAGCGCGATCAAGAGACTATCGGCGACGTAATGTCCAATTTGCTCCGTTGCTACAGTGATGCCTCCCGTGAATGCCGGAAAGCTGAGTATCGGTAATACAACAAAACTTTGTGCCAGTGCCCGCAAGAATAAAAGATGGCCATTCAATAACAGGAACAAAACCAATGTGGCCTGAAACTGCAGTTGCCCTAACAACGAGGTGTTGGTTTCGAGCTGAGGAGCGAAAAGCGTAGCCTGGCTCATCCCCCGCCCGTAGTCAACCAATGCTCCCGCCATTTGCACGCTGTGGAAGACAATTTGCGTAAGGAAGCCAAAAGTCGCTCCAACGATGACTTCCTTCACCAACAAGCACATGAAAGTGAAGGTTGTTAAGACGGACGGATAAGCTGGGGAGACATTTGGAAACAGTATTGTGACGATTACCGCAGCCAGTCCGATCTTTACTCTCCCTGGAATCGTTTTTCCTCCCAGAAATGGCGACAGACTTATCGCGATCGAGATGCGTGCGAACATCAGTCCGAAGAGGACCGCAAATCCTTGTGGATCTCCATGTAATCCCAATTCGCGGAGGATGTGTTGTGTCGCAGCAAACATAGTTTCTCAGCGGACCATGGCGATGCTATCCATCAACACCACAGTAAATTTCACCGCTTGAGCGAGAACCCACGGACCAATGATCGCAATGGTTGCGAATACACAGGTCAGCTTCGGTACGTAGCTCAGTGTCTGTTCCTGGATTTGCGTAGTTGCCTGGAAGATGCCAACGATCAGGCCAATCCCCATGCTGACGAGCATAGGCCCGGCCGAAAGCAGCAAAACTAGCACCAGCGCTTCGCGTAAAATTCGTACAATTGCTTCCGGGCTCATATTAGATTCCTCATGTGTAGCTGAGAACAAGGCCGCGAATAATCAAAAACCAGCCATCGACCAGAACGAATAGCAATAACTTGAATGGCAGCGAAATAACCGTGGGAGAAAGCATCTGCATTCCCATGGCCAGAAGGATATTGGCAATAACCATGTCGACCACAATGAATGGCACAAATAGCAGAAAGCCTACCTCGAATCCTTCCTTCAGCTGACTGGTTACAAACGAGGGGATCAGTACCTGGAAATCGTTCTTATCGGGCCGATGCACTTCAGTCGCCGGCGGGGCTACTGGTGCGGGTTGTTGTGGCGGTACTTGTATAGGTGTCGACGGAGGTTGCGAGGCTGTCGGTTGAGCAAGAGCCACACCCTGAACGGTTGATACCGAGGATGGCTGCTCAACTGGAATGCCCTGGTTACTCTGTACGGAACGAACCGGAGCTGCACTGTTTTCCAGTCGTACTGCCAGCTCCATGAAGAGTTCGCGGTCCTTTACGTGGCTATGACGTGACAGAAACTGCCTGAGAGGCTCCTTCGCCTTTTGGCTCACATCGAAGAGGCTCTTGACACTGGCTTCGGAGAAGATGTCTCTCGTATTCGATATATTGTCGGCGGCAGCATACATTTGACGAGCTACAGGAACCATCACGAAGATCGTTAAGACAAAGGCTAATCCCGTGATGATCGTGTTTGGTGGAACTTGCTGTGTACCCAGCGCATTACGGAGAATCGCCAGAACGACTGAGATCTTCACGAAAGACGTAAGCATAATAACAATAAAAGGGGCAAGGGCAAGCACTCCCAGAACGATAACCATCACGATCGGGTTCGCAACAGGAGCGTTCGACTCTGCACGGGCAAGTTGCGGCATTAGGAGTATCGTCAAACAAACCTGCATCTTGATCCCTAGGAAGCTTTGTCGCCTTGCTTTCATCGTTCCTTCTCGCCTTTTCTACGCCACGGCAAATTGATGTTGCTGCTAATACTCGTTGTAGGGATTACGCTCGGAACCTCATCTGGAGCAATGGCGGTCAAGAAGGTAACGCCGCTTTCCCATGTGGCAATAAGAGAAACCTGGGATCCCACTTTCACCAGATAGAGGGTGTTCTTCGGGGTTAGCGGCTGCCTCGACAATACCTGGATCGGACCTCCACCCGGAGTTCTCAATCCCATTATTTTCGGCAGACAAACTCGCAACACTACAAATGCCAAAGCAAGCACGACTGCCATGGCAACTATTACTTCCACATACTGCATGATCTGGGAATTGATAGAAATTAGTTGGTCTACAGGAGTTGAAGTCATAATGAACCGGGTCGAGTAAACAGTGCTCTGTCTCAGCGTTTTAATACGTTAATCTTCTTATCGTTAATCGACAGCCTTTGAGGCGCGCTCTTCAAGCTAGACCTATGGGTATAACCTTTGGTCAAGCACCCCTCCAACCGAGGACTTTTACAGCAAGCATGCCATCGATTTCAACTAACTGACCCTCGCCCAACATTTTTCCGTTAACCATCAGGAATACGGGATCGACCCTTTCAGTTCGAAGGTCAATAATTGTCCCTGGAGCAAGAGAGGTAATCTCAGCTACTGTGAAATCTCGTTGTCCCACGATGACATGTAGGCGAACCGGCAATGATGCAAGATCTGGCTTGGCAGTGGTAGCACTAGCCTCGTCGGTAGATTCCACCTGCATACTCCTTTCGAAGTACTTATCGATGATGAGGCTTGATGTGTTGCTTCCATCCTGCAAAAGGGACCAACCCTTACAAAAATCATTCGGGAAAAGAATCTGAAACGCGCGTTCTGTTACAAGAAGATCACCGATACCAACTTGCAAAATCTCATCAGGCATCAGATCAACAAATGCAGATGAAACTGGAAAGCTCCAGCACAGCCCTTCCGGATAGAAAAATCGCTGAACGGGCGCCATCTGTGTCATGCAGTTTGCCAGTCTATCGAACGGAAGGAATACCCGAAACTCGGTGGACAATTCTCCGATCTTTACCGGAGTGGAAACAAACATACCGCGAATGTCAGCGGCTCCTGGTTCTTGCCTATTTCGGCCTAAAGAGAATTGCAGCGGAAACTTAAGCCGTCGATTCAATCTGTCCAGAACAACGGATATAACAAACGCGATGATAGCATCATCCGATGGGACGCCAACATCCGCGTGCTCCAGACCGAGCGGCGCTAGAATGTTCTGCTGAATTTGCGTTACGAACAGCGAACTCATTGTGAGCAACGCAGGTTCGGAAAACGGCTGAGAGTTCAATACGAGGATTCGCCAACCCAATGGAGACATGGCGAGAAAATCCCGTCGGCAAAGTACCTGGATACGGGATTTGCCAAAACTGATATCTTTCTCGGGACTCCAGCATCTCTCAATCCCTATGCGGAAACGATAGGGAAAGATCGAGAACTGGTCCCCATCGGATAGGAGCTGTAATTCGTTCAGGTTCAGGCGTTTGTCCCACAAATAAGTACCAAGCTTCCCGCCAAGATCTTCGAGATAGGCGCGGTTATTGGTAACCGTGAGGCGTGCATGATGTTTGGAGATTGCCTTTGCAGGAAGAACAACATCGCTTTCGGAATCGCGTCCGATGAGAATCTCGGACTTTGAACCAAAGGTGAGGGACTTCTCGCCAAATTGGGCATCAAGCGCGTGGCTTTGAACCAAACGAATCTGAACACCATCGGGACGTTGTACGAAATGGCCAAGAATGTCGGCAGTCCATGACGACCAATCTTCATGTCCTAGTCCAATATGACAGAGCCAATTCCATAACGTGACCTCTTCTTGTGTAAACGACGGAAGATCATGGAAATCGTAAGACAAGGGGTATGATTGCGGTGTGGTAGGCATATGAATGAAATGCAATCACCTCTGCCCATGATGTCCAGACTGCGAACGTGCTCCCGATCGCAAGTCCGATTTCGAGGCTTGTTTCTGAGACCATTTCTTACCGGCCTCCTGAGCAGTTGTGACTCTAATATCCGCGACATTCACTCCGCGATCGGCAAGACTCTGAGACAAGTTGTCGATATTGCGCAAAAGAAGACGGGCTGTATCTTCAGAAGAGCTTTGAAACTGAATAGCCACTGCTCCATCCTGCTTTTCGATGCGGATATGGAGGCCTTTGAGAGCATTTGAGTTCATCTCAATATGGACTTCGTGTCCACCATTCACGACTGCGATCTCATGGACCAGATTTTGTAGCTCAGGCGGTAGATTGACAACGTGCTTCGACTCAATCTTAGACATATCAATCGACTGATCGAACGGAACGGGATCCCCCATGATTCCGGCCAGCAGAGGACTTAGGTCACCTTCGCGGGACTTGTCCTCCTCCTCCGTGCGAGTTTGTTTTTTCGCCAGGACACGAGAGAACGAAGAGGGCTCATTCTTCTTCTCGGTTTCTGGGCTCTTCGTTCCACGATTATTTACATCAGAATCGACTTTTGGAGATGCGTCATTGGAGATATTCATGTTGATCGTATTCGCGTGGTATACAAAACGTTGCCGACCTCATCAAGCATGAGCTCCTCCTTGGCCTGCTCTTCGCGAAGGAATCGCTCTTCCTGTTTTGATCGGTGCTTGACCAGAATGTCCACTTCCCTTCTGGCCTCGTTTACACGTTCCTTGGCCAGTTCGACGCTCTGCTCGCATTCTTCGATCACAATCTGCTGCGAGAGAACATCGTTTCTTGCTTGTTCCATTTGATGGCCAAGTTCTTTTACATAGGCTGATCGTTGCTGTACTTCCTGTGCCGAAAGACTTTCTTTCCGCGAGTGCGTGACCAGTAGATCCCTCCGGGCTTGCTCGCGCTTATCGTGCAAATCCTGCTCCTGTAGCCGCAGGGATTCTAGAAGCTTTAACTGCGCCCGCAGATGTTCTTCTTCATTGACCAGACCCTGTTCTGCCTCTTTCTTCGCTTCCTCCTTATGCTCCAGTAAGAGCTGAAGACGGTAGATGAAGCGGCTCATTATCGGTTAGCACTCGGAGAAAACATGCTTTTGAGTTGCTCTACTGCCGCAATCAGAGTTGATTTGTCGTCAGTCGCCTGTTTTAGATAGCTGTTGATTTCGTCTATCTTGGCAATAGCGTTATCAACCCGCTGGTCTGCTCCCTCCTTATAGGCTCCCAGTAGAATGAGATCTTCGTTCTTCTTATACGTGGCCAGGATGTCCCGCAGGCTTCCAGCGCAAAGACGGTGTTCTTTGTCGGTGACTGCGCTCATGACACGGCTTGCACTTTCGAGAATGTTGATTGCGGGATAGTGGTTGCGTGCCGCCAGTTCCCGCGACAGAATAATATGTCCATCCAGGATGGAACGCACTTCATCAGCAACAGGCTCATTCATGTCATCACCAGCAACCAGTACGGTGTAAAGTGCAGTGATCGACCCTCTATCCGAGTTGCCGGCGCGTTCGAGTAGCTTGGGAAGTTCAGCAAACACGGATGGAGTGTATCCGGCGCGTGCGGGCGGCTCTCCGCAGGCAAGCCCGATTTCGCGCTGGGCTCGGGCGAAGCGGGTCACCGAATCCATCATCAGTATCACTTTCTTCCCTTTGTTCCGGAAGTATTCCGCAATCGCCGTACCTACATACGCAGCTTTCAGGCGCACCAGCGAAGACTCGTTGGAGGTAGCGCAGACAATCACGGAACGTTTAACGCCTTCCGGACCGAGATCGTGCTCGATGAAGTCGCGGACCTCTCGGCCACGCTCCCCCACCAGGGTGATGACATTGACGTCGGCTTCTGTGTTGCGAGCAATCATGCCCAACAATGTACTTTTGCCACCACCGGCAGCGGCAAAAAGGCCCACACGTTGCCCTTCCCCTGCAGTGAGTACCGCATCGATTGCTCGTACACCCAGAGAGATAGGCTTGGTCACCCGTTGGCGCTTCAACGGATCTGGCGGATAACCCAGGACGGCAAATTCCTCCGAGCAAGTCAGCGGCCCCTTGAGTTCCGCGTCCATTGGTTCGCCCAGACCGTTTAGTACACGCCCGAGAAGCTCGTCCCCCACTTTGACAGTCAAGCAAGTACCCGTTGGAACAACTTCGCTGTGTGGGCCAATGTTCACTAGCTCTCCTAAAGGCATGAGTAACACGTCACCGTCGCGAAATCCGACGACTTCTGCTTTGAGCGGTGCGGAAGATCTTGAATTGTGGATCAAACACATTTCTCCGATCCATGCTTCGGGAACTATGGCCTTGACCAGAAGGCCTACAACTTCTTTCACACGCCCGCGTACCTGAAAGGGCGTGGCGCGGTCGATCCGATCAAGATAGTGTTGAACGTCGATGACGTTTGCAGTCATGTCGTGTTATCAAGCTCCAGCAATATGACGCACCATTGCTTCTTCCAGGCACTGCAGTTGGGTTTCGAGGCGCGCGTCAATAATTCCGAGTTCGCTTTCGAGAATGCAGCCTCCCGGAGCTACATTGGCTGAAATCGCAACTTCGATTTCGCTTCGAACTCCCGACTGATTTTTGATGTAATCAAGTCGAGCGCGAACTTGCTGAATATCGGCAGCATTCACCTGAATGGTCAACATTTTTCCAGCACGGCATCCTTTGAGAACTTCTTTAACGATGTCAGCAATCGTCTCGGGTCTGACCTTAAGTTCTTCTCCAATGATCTTTTCTGCAGCTCGCATGGAGAGGCGCACCATGTTTTGTTCCCAAGCTCTTGTCAGTTGGACGGCACTTTGTGACGCACACGCCAACTTATCATTCCACTCTGCCAAGCCTCGATTACGGCCTTCTTCTTCGGCTCGTCTGTAAAGCGTATCGCGCTCACGTTCTGCGTCTTCAATGATTTGACGAGCTATCGCCTGCGCACGGGACACGATGTCTTGAGCTTCAACGGTGGCTTCAAATGTTTCGCGCTTTACGATCTTCGCGGATGAGAGCGGAAATATTCGTTCAGACTTTGCGGTCGATTTAGGGCTTTCTTCAGTCATTTCAACCTTTTAGCCAATCCACCCACTGTTTTCGTAGTAGCGATGGTAGTTCATCAATGTAAACGCCACTCTGGTGCCGAACCTCCCGCTGCAAGTTGACGTACTCAGCGATACGCAAGTCCGACCAGCGCCGTAGCAATTCTTCCTTTGGCAGATCTCTAATACCGGCCAAGATCGTGGGCGCCTCTGTCTTTTCGATCTCCGGCAGCGACGCCAATGCAGATTCAAGCTGCTCCGGAAATCTCAGCAGACCCAAGTAGCAAAATGCGCTAAGGAATCCGTCTTTACTCATGACGCAACAGGAGTCTTAACCAACTGAGCGGCTGGATTGTCATGCACTGCAGATGCCAACTCAAGTTCCATCTTTTTGAGCTTCGATCTTTGCATCCGGTTACTGGCGACCAGCACTAGCAGACCAATACTGGCGATGCTCAGCAGGAAAAGCGCAGCGAGCAAAAACTCCTCATTGCCAAGCTGTGAAATCAGCCTGCGACCACCGATTTCCCTTGGTTCAATCCGTTTATAGACCACTCCAACATTCTCGGGATGCAAGCCTTCCACGGATCGAGCCACGAGTTTCTTGACATCGTCTTCCATGAGTGGAACTCCACTTCCACGATATTTAATAAGAACAGAGGCAGTCGGAGGAGAGATCTCGCTCTTGTCGAGAAGTGGGCTGTTCTCGGGAAGTACCACGAGTACCCGGGCATCGACCACTCCAGAGATGGACTTTAAAGTCCTACTGATCTCACCGGAGATCCCAACCAGCAGGCGAGCCTTCTCTTCTGTAGCGGTTGGAATCATGCCCGGATTCGCGAAAACGTCCTCAAGTCCTTTGTCTTTCTGCCGTGGAAGTCCGTTCTCTTCCAGCACACGCCATGCGCGCGCCAAATTCTGATTGCCACCACGGATGGAGACGATCCATTTCTCCTCGCCTTTCTTTTCGCCGACCGATTTCGTAGCAAAGGCATCGATCCCGTTGTCTTTCAACAGTACGATAATTTCCTGTGCGTCCTGCTCCCGAAGATCGCTCTGTAGTTCATGTGTGACGCACCCGGTCAACGGCAGCGTAAAGACGCAGACAGCCAGGAACTTCTTAATTTGTGACCAACGCAATCTAAACCTCATGTATGGTGTCTATAGTTGAGTTTGGAGTACTGTCTTAACCCCGGATGTAACTTGCTCTACTACTTTGCTCAACAATTCCACATTCTCAGTCATCTGATACATTTGCATCTGCACCTTCATCAGGTCCGCGGGATTTGAGGATTGTCCAATCGAATGGACCAGCTTCCCTGCAGATTGGTATTGGTGATCGATACTTACCAACCGTTGACGGAGTGGCTCAAATGCAGGTGTCTTGGGGAGCTTGTTAACACGATTCGTCAACTCGGAAATTCCCTCCGATGCTTGTTTCATACGAACGCGGAAACCGTGCTGCACTGAACTCACACCGCTAGATTCCAACTGCTTTGTCAGCTGAGTCTTAAGCGTACGTTGCTGTTCGAGAGAAATCTGCTTCACCTCAGGAGGAAGGTCGACCTGCGGAGCCTGCTCACTGAGCAGACGTGACTTTACCCGATCAAACTTTGACTCCCCTACCTTGGCCGGACCTGAGCTGCCGGATTTGGTAGTTGGGTCCGGGTTACTAGACGGAAGCTTACTGATGACTGGATCGATCATCATGGTCTAGTTGTCGCTCAAACGGCTGGAAAGTTGCGCGATGAAAAAGAAAAAGTTGTAGACAAAATATTTACAAATCAATAGCAAATCATCGTGCTTTTTTTAGCACCGTTATAGCAAAATGTATGTCGCGGTTGGCGATGTTTTAGCGCTATTTCTTTAGATGAAGTCTCGCTACAGCTTTAAGTCAAGTTCACTAATGCCACAGGAATGTGGCGTAACGGGCAATTATGTCTCTCAAGCAACCAGTTAAGGTTGGAAAGTACGATGTAGTTGATGTCGTCGGCAGGGGCGGAATGGGCGTCGTGTACAAGGCCAACGATCCCCTGCTCGGCCGTTTCGTTGCCATCAAAATGATGACGACGGTAGACTACGTCAACAATCCTGAAATGCTGCAACGCTTCTATCGCGAAGCAAAGTCCACGGGCAATCTGCATCACCGGAACATCGTCACTGTCTATGAGCTCGGAGACCAGGATCACAGTCCCTACTTAGTGATGGAATTTATTGAGGGACATACTCTCGATTCGCTCATTCGGTCGCGCCGGCCTCTCACCTTGTTAGAACGTATTGACTACATCCTTGAAGTCTGCGAGGGCCTGACTTACGCACATGAGCGCTCCGTGATTCACAGGGACATCAAGCCCGGCAATATCATGGTGCTGGCGAATGGCGGGGTTAAAATTGTTGATTTCGGTATTGCGTATATCGGCAGCCATACAGTAACGCGAACAGGTCAGCTTCTCGGAAGTCTCCCCTACATGTCACCCGAGCAGATCAGTGGTAAGCAGGTTGACGGCCGTTCTGACATCTTCTCTCTGGGCATTGTCTTCTATCAGCTATTGACCTATGAGCTTCCATTCGATGGCGATACTCCAGCAGCCACCTTGTTGAAAATCATGCATGACCAGCCACGCTCTTTGGCTGAATACAACGAATTTTATCCGTCCGATCTTGACGGAATCCTGTTGCGTGCTCTTGCGAAGAGTCGCGAGCATCGCTATTCCACAGCCCAGGAGTTTGCATTCGATCTGCTTCAAGTGAAAAGCCGCATTCAGCAAGAGTTGATTGACGAGCATTTAAATGAAGCCGAATCGCTGTTGCTACGAGGAGAGTTGCTAAAGACAAAAGACAAACTCTCCCATGTACTCAAGATCGACCGCTATAACACAAAGGCAATCGAACTTTCACGGATTACCCAGCAACATCTTGAACAGCAGGAGGTAGGACAACGAGTCAGCGAATTGCGACGGCAAGCCGAAGAGGCCTACCGGCAGGATCAGTATGTCGCCGCGCTGGATCTGATTCAACAAGCATTAAATCTGCATTCCACTGACACCGATCTCCAGCGCCTCCGGGTTAGTGTCCAACAGGCAAAGACCCGGGCCGAACGTTTACAGCGCACAATCGAACGGGCAGAGCTGGCTTACCAGCAAGGAGAGATGGACGCAGCGAAACAGGCAATTGAAGAAGCTCTTGCACTCTCACCCAATAGTACTGAGATCAAGACACTGAATGAGAGTATTCAGCGCGACTGGGCCCAACGTGCACGACGCTTCCAGGTCGATAGGCTAGTGGAAGAAGCGCGAAAAGAGATTGCTTCCCGTAATTTTACTCTTGCGCTAAAGGTACTTCACACGGCTGAAGCTCTGGATCCCAGTTCGCCGCAGCTTAAGGCACTTATCGACGCAGCCCAAACAGCCCGCGAACAGGAACAGCGCAGGAAGACGCTGGAAGCAGTGAAACACGAAATTGAAGCAGCTCTCGACCGCGATGATTTTGAAGGCGCCTGCAGCAGGGCGCAGAGCGCACTCCAGGAATACTCCGATGACCGCGGTCTACAAAAGCTTGCGGAGCTGGCCGAAAAACAACGATCTCTCGCCGTGCGCAAACACTTCATCGACGAACGAGTAATCCAAGCCCGCAAACTGCTAGAGGTCGGAAGCACCAAAGAGGCTCTGGAGATACTACAAGCTGCACAGGAGAGAATCGGTGGCGATCCTCACGTCGAATCGCTGCTTGGAGTGGTAAGTGAAACCCTGGAACGAGAGCGAGTAGAGGCAAAAAAAGTCGAGTATCTGCGCCGGGCTAAGGATCTCCTGCGTCGCAAAGAGTTCACCGAGTGTACCGCTGTCCTCGAAGAAGCCCAGTTTGACCTGGGAAATAATACCGAGATCGATGACCTGCTACAGTTTGCAATCGAGCAGTCAAATGCCGAGAAAAGACATCAAATTGCGGAAGCAGCTGCCGAAAAAGCGCGGACTCTGATCGAGAACCAGGATTATGAAAGCGCGATTACTGTTTTAGAAGACGCGCTCCGCAATGCGCCCGACGAAGAATTACGCCTCGTTCTGGTACAAGCTCGCCATTCCGCAACTGATTACCGCAAGCGGCTTGAAGATGTACTGGCGAATGCAGATAGCATGATGCAGGGTCAAAGGCCCGTAGAGGCACTCCAATACCTGCGTTCGCAGCCAGCTTCATTTTCACGCGACTCACGATTTGTCCAACTCGTCGATAAAGCAGAACAACAAGCTGGGCGGCTGAAGAATATCGAACGGGAACTCGAAAAAGCTCGAGTTCACCTCAGGCGTGACGAATACGATCACGCACGTCTCGCTGCGACCGAAAGTGCCCGCTTATACGGAGAAGCTCCTGAACTTACTAAGCTCCTGTCGGAGATAGACGAGCGCCAGGCACAATCTGTTGCAGAAACAGTCGAAGCGGCGATGAGCGAAGCTCGAAATATGGTCATTGCCGGAAACCCAGAGGGGGCTCTCGACCATCTCGCTCTGGTCAAGACCAGGATACTTGCGATTCCCGCGAACTTAAGTGCGGCGTTCTCCTCGCTTCAAGAGGAAGCAACAAACGTAAAAATAAGGAAGGCAAAGTCCCAGACGGAACAACTTCTATCTGAAGGAGAGCACGAGAAAGCTGCGGCCCTGCTGCAAACAGTACTCGCGGAGTCCGCCCAGAACCGGGACTTGCAGCAACTGAAAAAAACTCTTGAACAAGCTGTTCAGCGGCGTACTGAAGCCCAAAACCAGATTTCGCGGGCCGAGGAACTATTCCAGCGTAGCGCTTGGCACGAAGGTGCTGAGAAATGCCTCCACGCTACAACATTTTCCAATCGCGATCCGGTTATCAGGAAAGCTCTGCTAAATGTGCTTGAACGCGCTGCTGCACGTTGTGTTGGAAGTAATTGGCGCGACGCTGAGTTTCTGTTGCAGTGCGTAAAGAAGGTGCATCCGTCTGCAATCCTTCCTTCCGACATTGTGGAGAAGGTGGAGCAAAACAAGCAGGAGGAAGCAATTCAAGAATGCCTGGCCGAAGCAAGTGATTTCCAGGCACATGGAGAATACGAGGAGGCCTTACGGCGTGTCGAGGCTGAATTGACGAAGTATCCACAAGATAGCCGGTTGTCTAGATCTAGGGAAAAGCTGCAGGAGTTGCAGTATCAGGCTGAGCAGGACACTCGTAGCGAGCAGAAAAGACAAGCCTACATCGATGATGTTGAACAACGGCTCAAGCTCGAAACCAGTATGGAGGACCGAATCAAAATTCTGGAAGAGGCACTGCGCCTCTATCCGGAAGAACCAAATTTCACCAGACAATTAACGGCGCAGCAGACGCTATGGCAGACGGTAACCTCCCTTGTTGAGGAAGCAAAAGATCATGAACAATCAAAACGTTATAACGAAGCGATTCAAAGTTGGGAGGCAATCGGTGCATTGGAAGTGAGTCATCCCGACCTGGACACTTCCCTTACCCGGCTCAACCTGTCCCAACAGGAGTTGGAACGAGAGATCCAGCGTGAAAAAGAAGCTAGAGAGAACCAGGAAAAGCTGGCTGAAATCCTGGAGGCGGCGCAACAGCTTCGATCCGCCGGTGATTTGGAAGCTTCGTTACGCAAGATCGAGCAAGGATTGGTTTCTTTTCCTGGACAGCCCCAAGCCGTCGAGATGAAGGCTGCGGTTGAAACCGCAATTCGTGAGGCAAAGGAGCGAAAGGAGAACAAAGATCAACAAGTCGCCAAGCGGAATCAACCGGCGTCGGAGAACCGTGCCTCAAAAGAGAAGAAGGCTCTTTCCGCAAACAAAGCTAATTCGCAAGAATCGGAACATCCATCTTTGCTCCCCGTTAAAGGGGACAAGCGTGGTCCATCCCTAGTTCCGTCCGTTCCACAAGCCGCACAGCAGGATAATGACCACAACACCCGGGTTTGGCGCGGATCGCCATTGCCGGTGGAGATCTCTCAACCTCTGGAGTTACCGGAGAAGGCTTCAGAGGTGGCGAAACCGACGGTCGCCCGGAAGTCCATTGCGCTTTACGGTGGCATTGCAACGTGTGTTGTGGCCGGAGCAATTTTGGGATCCGTAGCATGGAGAGGTGCCCATAGAGCCGAGGTCTCTACCGAGGTGCCTGTGCACACGGCGCCAGCGCTACCAGCCGCTACAGTGGGATCTTCCAGCTCACCGGCACCTGTGGTTCGGCTTGAGGTGCGGGAGGGTCAGCCAGGAACGGAAGTGTTAATCGACAATCAGTCGAGGGGGAGGTTAGATCGTCGTGGGACATTTTCGATTGATCTCCCTGCTGGTAATCATCAAATTCAATGGACCGCCAGAAACAAAACCTCCGGCACGGTGACCCGGCAGTTTGCCGGTGATATACCGGTGCGTCTGACCACGGCAGATCTCGATTCCGCAAAAGCTCCAGAGAAAACCTCCGTATCGAATGCCGCTCCCAGTGCTGAACAAATCGATTGGCAGAAGGTAAGAGATTCGCAGATACCAGCTGAAATCGAGCAATTCGTGGCGCGTTATCCGAATAGCGGACTCATTTCAGAAGCGCAGACTCGTTTGGAGAATCTGTATTGGGGCACTGCGGCTAGTAGTAACTCCATCAATGCTTATAACCAATACCTGGAAAGATATCCTCAAGGAGCGCATACGCAGCAAGCTATGGCCGCGATGACGGAACTGGAGTGGAGATCCATAGAGAATTCCAGTAATTTCGCGGTGCTTGATAGCTTTATCAAAAAACACCCCACGGGAAACTACCACGATCAGGCTGCCAACAAATTGGACGACCTGACATGGCAAAGAACAAAGCAAAATGATGTTTCCAGCGTACGTTCGTATCTGCAGAGCTTTTCAGAAGGACGTCACGCAGGAGAAGCCAAAAGGCGAATCGAAGAACTTAGTATTGTGGCAGCTCCATCGAATGCCGTAAAACCTGCGCTAGCCGCCCCTCCAGCTCCCGACGAAAAGAAAGCGGTTCTCGACGTACTCGGTCGTTACCGGAAGGCCTACGAAGACCGAGATCTCAGGCAATTGCGAGAGATCTGGCCGGGTATATCGGTTCAGCAAATCAAGAGCCTCGGTGATTTCTTTGCTCACACCTCGGAGCTAACTCTGGGATACCGTCTGGTTGGAACCCCAGTGTTTGAGACAGATCATGCGACCGTCATTTTCCAGCAATCTTTGCAATATGTTGTAAATGGAAAACCGAGAAAAGATTCCGCCGTCGTAACCATGCACCTCAGCAAATCTCGAGGAAATCCGCAATCCTGGCGAATTGATTCCATACGCTAGCAGGTGCGAGCCAAAACGCCAGAAGCTTGTGCAGCTTTCCTATAGTGAGTTGTTTTGAACCATCGCAGGAAAGTACATAGTATTACCGATATAGAAGCTCCGCTCCTCCCATTGTGGCCACGCTTCCCTTCACTTCGCACGCGAAGATGGCCTCGTTCCTCTATACCCGCAGAGAAAACGGCCACATCCATTTGAACCTATCTTCCGCATCTATACTTCCAAGGCTGCCCAGGAAGCGGTATACACCCATTTCTTCCTTTGTCATCCCGAGGATTGTTGCATTTTCTTTGAATGGAATGACCTACGTGTTCCGCCGGCAGTGATCCAGGTTCTCGCCCACAGAAAATTCCGGTCTCGAGGATAAAACCTCGGCTGCCCAAAAGTGTTCCAAGATTTTTCTTCACTCTGTTGTCGTCTTCTCTCACTCGTTTTCGATTTCTCAAGTAGCAGGGAGAAACCCAGCCTCCAAACGCACTGGAGAAAAGGGAGGCTGGGACCTCGCTACTCAGATTGATTCTCGGAAGGCAGCTAGACATGCATTGTTTATAGTCAAGAACTGCTTTACCGGGCAATTTTCAGGAGTGGAGATGACGTGTCCTCAAAATTTAGTGTATTCGGAGGATTCAGCAGCACCGCAAGGAATCAGATCCGAATCTGATGCAGCACGGCTTGCGGAGTTGAATCTCTCCTATGCACATGCCATTGCCGCCGAGGTAAGTAAAAAACTTCCTCATGTATTGGAACGCAAAGAGATCCAAGGATGGGCTGAACTCGGTTTGGTCGAAGCTGCGCAGTCCTTTGATCCGTCACGCGGAATCCAGTTCAAAACATTTGCCTATTACAGGATTAAAGGTTCGATTTTTGACGGGCTCCGAAAAATGGGCTGGCCATCAAAGGGTCATTACCAAAAGCTTCGCCTCGAGATGTCGGCAAACGACCACCTGGCGAATACTGCTAATGTGGTGCCACCAGTAGCATCAGGAGAGCAGCAATTCCAAGACATAGCGAACGTAACAACCAACGTCATGAGTTGCTACATGCTGTCACTGGAAGCGGTACCGCAGGAACCAGCCGATCCAAATCATGTTTCTGCCGAGGATAAAGTTGTCCGCGACCAGCAACAAAGGCATCTGTGGTTCTCTCTTTCTCAGCTGCCTGAACGCAATCGCAGCGTCCTGGAGTTGTTCTATTTCCATGATCTGACTTTGGAGGAAATTGGCAGAAAGCTGGGATTATCAAAGTCCTGGGTGTGCCGACTGCACTCCAAGTCCCTGGATCTACTCAGAACGCAACTGAGACAGCTACAGCCTACAGGCTAGGTTCCAAGCAACATTCTTTCTCTGATGAACGAGAACTGAAGATGTAGCAATCAAGCAAAACATATTGCGCTAAGTTCAGCGTGAATTCCTTGGCTAGTACCGCACTTGAGGAATAAACAAGAAATTTGAAAACCCATATTGAAGCATCCTGATATCCCAACAGGTAGCTATCTGTACATTCTCGAACCATTTTGTGTGATGAAAACATCGAGGAGATACTCATGTCCCGCGCGACCACTATACGGCTAGCTTTACTTCTTGTGTCATTCTCTTCTGCCTTGTGCTTTGCGCAGGGTCCATGTCCAACCGCTAACTCGACGAAGACGAACGCCATCCCTGCGCGTTCTGGAAACCTCATCTGCCTTGTGCCGCAGGAGTTCGGCCCCGGAGGCATGGTTGGTACAGATCACGGAGGCCCACTCCTTTCAACACAGCAATTCAGCCATGCGGCTCACTTCACCAATTCAGCCCTGCAAAGCTTTACGGCTTTGAATACTGAGATCGGTTCACAGATTGCTCAATTGCCGATTACATCTCCGATCTCCGGATTCGTTTTTTCCTTCAATCCCGGATTAGGCGTGGTGTCCCGCCAAACAGAAGGTTTCGGTCCGATTTTGACCGAAAGACCAGACACGATTGGCAGACACAAACTTTTTCTTGGAACCAGTTATCAGTACTTCAATTTCGACAAGGTCGGAGGAGTAAACCTGAGAAAATTTGGCTCAGTCTTTCGGCATGAAGAGGAGCCGGAACTTTGCAGTCCAACATCCATCATAACTTGCGTAAATGGTGAACCGTCCTTCCAGGGTGACATCATTGCGATACAAAACCGCATCGACCTGAAGGTACACCAGGTCGTCGCAGTAACTACCTTTGGCGTAACCAGCCACTTCGACTTATCACTTGCAGTTCCTATCCTTAATGTAAGATCCGGGATATCTTCCCAAGCAGTCATCGATAGCTTTGAATCCAGTACCGATCGCCCTCCTTGCTGCGTTCATCAGTTTGACTCGCGCAATCCAGAAATCGGTCGCCATGAAAGCTTCATGGCGAGCAATCATGCTGCGTTCTTTGACCAGAAAGCCGCCTCTGGAATTGGCGATCTAACAATTCGCGGAAAATACCAAGTGCTAAAAGGGGAGAAATTCGGGCTGGCAGTTGGCGCTGATCTTCATGCCCCAACCGGCGACGAGCGCAACTTCCTTGGAAGCGGTACCTGGGGCTTTCGTCCTTTTGCAACCGTAGGCTATCAGGGTCGAGTCTCTCCACATGCCACTTTCGGTTACCAGCGGAATGGGGACTCTC
>NZ_AP040871.1:0-924430 GCF_059726315.1 Humiphilus diazotrophicus | reverse complement strand
GTAAGCAGAGGGACTCCGCTTCAGTGGAGAGCGCAAGACTGCCGATATTTCCGGCGCTGTTCCAGGCCATCTGGTCCATCAATGCGATCAGATTGTCCAGCATCACCGTCATGAACGATTCCTGGAAGTGACTCCGGCTGTAGGTGAGCTTTACCATCATGTCCCGACCAGGCACAACAGAGACCGTGATCGGAAAATTATTCAGATCGAGGAGTTGCAGCTCGTCCAGCTTCGTGGTTTCCACCACTTGCTGCTGCATTGTCTGATCGACGGGATAGTTTTCAAACACCACGATCGTGTCGAACAGGGAAGTCCCGCGCTTAACATCGCTCCACTCGATAATTTTGACTAGGGACGTGGATTCAAATTCTCTCGCGCGCGCCTGGCGGATCTGGAGATGCTGCAGAAACTCGGTAATCAGGATGGAAGGATCAATATCAATCCGCACGGGCAGGGTATTGATGAAAAGTCCGATCATGCGCTCGATTCCCGGAACGTCGGCAGAGCGTCCGGACACGGCGGTTCCAAAGAGAACGTCACGTTGGCCGCTATAATGGCTCAACAATACAGCCCACGCACCCTGCACCAGCGTGTTCATCGTCAACTTGTGGGTCTGGGTGAAGCTTTCGAGGCGGCCCGAGCGCACTGGGTCGATGTGTGAGATAACTTTCGCATAAGCCTCTTCCTGTTGGGCAATCGGAGAGCTGTAACTGGGAGTGATACGATTTGGCGTGGTGAAGCCTTTCAGCTCGGCTCGCCAGAATGCCTCAGCCCTGCGCGAATCCTGCCGTTGCAACCACCGGATGTAGTCTTTATATGGAGCCGGGCTGGGAAGCTCGATCTCACGGCCCTCCATGTAGGCATGGTAGAGCGAAAACACTTCTCCCATGAGAATTGCCGAGCACCATCCGTCCATCAACATGTGATGGGTGCTCCACATAAAATAGCAACTCTCTTCCGCTATGCGAATCAGCGCAAATCGCAAGAGTGGCGCCTGTTGAAAATCGAATCCCTTGAGCATGTCATCGCGCAGGAAGGCGCGCCACCGCCCAGCCAGTTCCGATTCAGGAACACCGCGCCAGTCGTACTCCGACCAAGGCAGATTGAGGCGTTGACGAACGACCTGCATCGGCTGCTTCAGGCCCTCCCAGAGAAAGGCCGTACGCAGGATGGGATGGCGAGCGACTACTTTTTCCCAGGCGCGGCGATACGTGGCTGGATCGATGCCGCCACGCATACGGCAGGCGAGCTGAATGTAGTAGATACCTGTTCCTGTCTCATCGAGCGAGTGAATCAGCATGCCCTGCTGCATGGGGTGCAAAGGGTAGATATCTTCGACGTTCTCTAATTTCATCGACGCTGACTCCTGAACGGGGCAATGGTTTGCGGTACGTGATCAGATGGCCTGATTCAGCTGGCAGCTTGCTCCGCCCGGATTTGCGGAATAGGAAACTGCTCATAGGGTGAGTACGGATCGCACATGCCCACCAGGACGCGGCGCTTGCCCCGGAATGGTGTCCTGCCGTGAGAGACCAGCATATTGTCTATGATCAGAAGATCTCCCGCATGCCAATCGAAGGCAACTGTTTCCTGGCGAAATGCTTCACGCACGTTCTCCAGATCGGCCTCATCCAGCGGCGACCCATCTCCGAAAACGGCATTGCGAGGGAACTCATCTTCACTGAACATTTCACGCATTACTTGGCGTGTCCGTGGATCGAGTGCCGAGGGATGAAACAGAGCGGCCTGGTTAAACCACACTACATCCCCCGTGCGGGGATGGCGCGCGAAAGACTGACAAACCTGACGGGTGCGTAGCGAATTCGAATTCTTCCACTCGCAGGCAATATCGTGTGCATGGCAGAATTCTTCCACCTGAGCTCTGGAATCGGTCTGGAAGACCGCTTGCCAAGGCAGATCGATGTCGTCGCGGTAATTGCGAATGTACATCACATTTTTTCTTGCGAATCGCTCCCGAATTTCGGGAGCGATTCGGGACGTGACCCTTATGCTTGATGCAAGTGGCGTCCGCCCTCCGCCTCCTTGCGACGGATACTCGCAAAAGAACAACAGGCGCAAAGGCCACTCCCTCTGGTAGGCGTTTTCATTGTGCTGTGGGATGGAGAGCCCGGGCGGGTACTCGGTGGCGGTATACACACCTTGTCCTAGAGACGTTCGAGGAGTGGATCGATAGACATAGGGAAGCGGCTGCGCAGAAAAAGTATGCACCAATTCCTTGAATTCTGCTTCAGTGGCTATTTGAAATCCCCGCAGCAGGATTGCGCCGCAGGTGTCGAGAGTGCTGTCGATCCATGATCGATTTGCCGAGATCCAGAACTTGGGATCCCGATTTCCATCGGGCGTAATGATGTGGGGAAGCTTGTTGTCCATAACAGATTCGTTCCTTTACTCCTCGCAACGGTTCAATCTCTACTTAGCGTTTTATTTCAACCTGAGCGCAGCCTGGCGGGGCGCGCAGTATCCAGCAATTACGATTGGCCGGAGGTGCGCAATAGGGTTGCGATTTGCTCGAGGTCGTCTTTGTCGATATTCGATAACGGGAAGTCAGAAGGAGTATATTCGCCTGTTTCTGCAGACCGGCAATGAACCATCAGTTCTCGCAACGTGTCCATGTAGCGACTGGCTATGCGTTCCATCGTTTCAGTGCGAAAAGCGGCCTCATCGTAAGTCCAGCCCATCTGCAGGAATCCTCCGACGACGATGCCGCCAACCTCGATCAGATGACGGGGCGGATTCTCCGGCGCCACAGTGTGGCCGCTGCTTTCCTCCGCAGGAGCAAACAGCGCCGAACCCCGGAAGACCTGATCAAACTGCCCCAGGTAGTTAAAACCGATTTCCGCCTGTGGCAGATTGCATAGCTTCTCTCTGATCGATTTATCTTCGTGTACATAGCGGAGCACGCCATAGCCGAAGCCTCGGGAGGGGATTGCGCGAAGCTGCTCTTTGATCGACTGGATCGCACGTCCGGGATCCCAAGTCTCTCCGTGCTCCAGGATCACGGGATAAATCGATGTAAACCATCCGACCGTTTCCGAAAGGTCCATTCCTGGAATCTCTTCTTCGCGGCCATGACCTTCCATGTCGACGAGAACCTGCCGGGAGCCTGTCCACTCGGCGAGAACTCTAGTCAAGGCAGTGAGCAAGATATCGTTAATCTGCGTGCGATAAACTCGCGGCACATCCTGCAGGAGTTCTCTGGTTTCTTCTTCGCTCAGAATCCGCTTCACCGTATGCAGTCCACTGCGGGATGGTGACTGCGCGTCACCATCCTGGGGCAGAGGATCAATTTGGCTGCGTGCTGGCGATGTCCAATATTCGAGCTCTCTGCGGAGATGGTCCGATGCACTGTACGCCTTGAGTCCGAAAGCCCATTTCCGGAAGCTTGTGATTTCAGGCATCGGTGAAATGGAGTTCTGTGCCTGCAACTGGCGATAGTTGCGCTCCAAATCCTGCAGCAGGATACGCCAGGATACACCGTCGGTTGCAAGGTGATGGATTACCAGAAGGAGACGCCGTCCTTGCTCAGGACCGAGGTTGAATTCCACCGCAGCAACAAGGCAGCCCGTCTGAATGTCGAGGCTGGCTTGTATCTGGTTCACCTCCCGATCAAGCGTCGATCGCTGCTGTGCGCCCGAAAGTAGGCTCAGGTCAACTCGCCGATATATATGGTTGGTGGTGTCCGATTCACAAGACTGCCCCCAGCCAAACTCGTTGCATTGGTACCGCAGGCGTAACGCTTCGTGCCGATGTAGCGATTCTTGAATGGATTTTTCTAGAAATGCCGAATCGACCTCGGGCTTTAGCTTGAGAAGAGCTGCCTGGTTGTAATGATTCGGTTTCGGAAGCGCCCACTCAAAAAAAGCCGCTTGAATGGGGGTAAGCGGGATCACTCCGGTCGCGTTTTGCCCGTTATCCGCTGTGGCAGCCGGTGCAGCTTTAGTTGCTAGCTCCGCAATCTGAGCGACGGTGGGATACTCAAAAATCTGGCGTGGAGTCAGCATCAAACCAGCTTCGCGCGCTCGAGCAATTACCTGAATGCTGACAATGGAGTCGCCGCCCAGTTCGAAGAAATTGTCATTCACGCCGATTCGATCCATCTTCAGAAGCTTCTCCCAGATGTTGCAGAGGATCTCTTCGTGTTTGTTTCGGGGAGCGATGTACGCGTCTTCAGAGATCAGAACCTCACCGTTTGGTTCCGGCAACGATCTACGATCGATCTTTCCGTTTTCCGTGAGCGGAAATCGGTCGAGTTTAACGATAATTGCAGGAATCATGTAATCGGGCAGCCGTCGTTTGAGAGCCTGTCGGAGATCGCGGCTGGTAATTCCGTCTCCAGCGATCACGTAAGCTACCAAGCGCTTGTTTCCGATTCCATCGTGGGAGACGACAGTGACAGCTTCCGATACCAGCGCTACCGATTTCAGAACGTTCTCGATCTCGCCTAACTCGATACGGAAGCCTCGAATCTTGACCTGGCTGTCGAATCGTCCGAGGAACTCGATATTGCCGTCCGCTAACCAGCGCACCTGATCGCCCGTCTTGTATAACCTCTCCCCTCGTCGCGCCTCATCATCGCAGAACGGCGACGGTATGAAGGACTCGGCGGTGAGTTTTGCACGGTTCAGATAGCCCCGCGCCAATCCGTCGCCGCCGATGTACAACTCCCCGGCGACACCTACAGGAACCGGATTCAGCGCCTGGTCTAGAACGTACACTCTGGTGTTTGCAATGGGTGCGCCGATGGGCAGCGGATTTTCGCATGCGCCGGTCCCATCCACCCGGTAGCAGCAGGCGAATGTGGTTGTCTCGGTCGGCCCGTATCCGTTGATTACTGTGCAGTTCCCGAATGTGCTGCGGAGGCGAGCGATGTGAGTACCCGAGACCACATCTCCTCCGGCTATCAACTGGCGTACAGATTGGAAGCTGTCGAGTTCGTGTTCCACCATTTGGCTGAAGAGGCCGGCGGTGAGCCAGAGTATGCTGATGCGCTTCCCAGCGATGAATTCGCCTAGCTCGCGCAGAGAAGGCTGTTCGTTCGAGAGCAGGATCAACTGCGCTCCGTTCAGCAGGGCTCCCCAGATCTCAAACGTCGAAGCATCGAAGGACGTATTTGCAGCTTGGGCGATCCGGTCATCAGTGCTCCAATCGACATAATTCGTGTTGCAGACGAGGCGCGTGATCGCGTTATGGACAATCTGGATGCCTTTGGGCTGCCCGGTGGAACCAGAGGTGTACATTACATAGGCCAGATTCTTTCCATCGCTGGGAAGATCGAGGTTCGCATCGCTATGGCAGGAGATGTCATCCCACTCCTCCACCAGATTTACGGCCACTGCTCCTGGAGGTGCGCCCCCGACGGATTCGAGCACGGCCCCCTCTGTCACAATTACGCGGATGCCGGCGTCGGCGAGCATGAATGCAATTCGGTCGGGTGGATATTCGGGAGAGATCGGAACGTAAGCGGCGCCTGCCTTCAACACAGCGAGCATGGTCGTGATCAGATTCAGGTTCCGTGGCACGCAGATGGCCACACGCTCCTCGGGGCCGACGCCTAGCATGCGCAGATGCCGCGCCAAGCGATTGGCCCTGACGTTCAATTCTCTATAGGTGAGCCTCCGATCTCCGCATTCGACCGCCAAGGCGTGAGGTGCGCGTACAGCATGCCGTTCGAAAGTTCCGTGTACGGCGAAACGCGAGTACTCCGATTGCGTGTGGTTCCATTGGACCAGCACCTGATGACGTTCGGCTTCCGGCATCATCGATATGCTGCTAAGTGGCCGGTCGGCATCTCTCGCTATATCATCGAGTATCGCGCACAAATGAACCAGAAGGAGTTCGACATCGCGATCCCGCCAGATCTTCCGGTCGAATTGCAGGTTGAGGACCATGTCCTCTCCTGGAACCGCTATCAGGGCGAGCGAGTAACTGGAGCGGTCTAGGACTTCCATCTGATCGATCTTGATGGTATCTCCGATTTGGGTTCTAAGGACCGAATCAGTCGGATAGTTCTCGAAAACGACGAGAGTGTCGAACAGGGCGCTGCCATTGACTTCACTCCAGCCCTGCACCTTGGCCAGAGGGCTGGACTCGAATTCACGGGCAGCTGCCTGCCTGCTTTGAAGGCGTTGCAGATATGCCGTGGCTCTCTCCGACTCATCGCATCGGACACGGACGGGCAACGTGTTAATGAAGAGTCCCACCATGTTCTCAATGCCGGAAATCCCGGCAAGTCGTCCCGCAACGGTGGCTCCAAAAACCACCTCGATTTGCCCGCTGTGACGAGCCAGCAATAACGCCCAGGCACCTTGAAGAATCGTATTGAGCGTCACCTGTTCGCGACGGGCGAGAGCTTCCAGCCGTGCAGTCAATTCCGGACCAAGGTGATGCGGAATCTCTCCGTGTGGATTGACATTGTTCTCGGCATCATGGCCGGGACGTTCTAACCCGAGCCTGGTTGGAACATGAAATCCCCTCAATTCTTCCTGCCAGAATGCCGCAGCCTTCTCTTCGTCGAGAGAGAGCAGCCAATCGACATAACTACCGTATCTCGGCGGATTCGGAAGCTCGATCGATATTCCATGCCGGTAAGACTGATAGAGCAGAAAAACCTCGCGAATGAGAATCTGCCGTGACCAACCGTCCATCAACATGTGGTGGGCGCTCCAGGCAAAGTAGTATGAGTCTTCGCCGATTCTGATCAGCGCCAGACGAAGGAGGCACGGCTGCTGGAAATCGAAAGCCTGCTCACGATCTTCTTTCAAGAAACGCTGCCAACGGTGCTCTTGCTCGGCCTGCGTGATGTTGCGCCAGTCCTCCTCGCGCCAAGGCACGGTGACGTTTTTCCATACGACCTGGACAGGTGGGTCGGCAGCTTCCCATAAGAACGCTGTTCTCAGAATTGCGTGACGGTCGACAATCTTCTGCCAGGCGCGCCGGAACATGAGCGGTTCAATCCCGCGCTCCATCCGGCAACCCATCTGAACGAAATACGATTGCGACGATTCGTATAGAGAATGGAACAACAATCCGAGTTGCGATGGAGTCAGTGGATAGATGTCCTCGATTGCGCTGCCATCACCGATCCACTCCTTCAGGTCCTCGCGTTGGACCGCTGTCGTTTCAGTGCGCGGAACTGCACTCGAAAGAACCGGCGGATCGACATGTAAATGTTTCTCCATTACTGCGGCCAGTTCGCCGATTGTCTGCCGTTCAAACAACTGGCGGACCGTGAAGTGCAGGTTCACTTCGCGGGCATGTGAAACGACTTGAATGGCGAGGATTGAATCACCACCGAGTTCGAAGAAGTTGTCTTCGATTCCTATTCTTTCGATGTTCAGAAGGTTTGACCATATAGTGCAGAGGGACTTCTCCTCCGGCGTGCGCGGTGGCGTATAGCGATCATCTGGTGCCGATTGGAAGGCCGGCTTAGGCAAAGCCTTGCGATCGATCTTTCCATTGAGCGTCAGAGGGATCCGCGGAAGTTGGATGAACGCAGATGGAATTGCATAATCGGGCAATATGCTCTGCAGGAAAGCTCGGACCATCCGAGAGTCGACGCGTGATCCTTCCGACATAACGAGATAGGCTGTCAGCCGTTCATCTTCCCAGAGGACAATAGCCTGATTGACGTTCGAGCAGCCCCGCAGGGCCGCTTCGATTTCGCCCAACTCCAGGCGATAACCCCGGACCTTGACTTGGTGGTCAAGCCTGCCAAGAAACTGCAGGTGTCCGTCCCGAGTCCACTTCACCTTGTCTCCGGTGCGGTACAACCGCGCTCCTGGAATGCCGCTGAAGGCATCCGGTATGAACTTCGCGGCGGTTAGTTTCGGCTGTCCGATGTATCCTCGCGCCAGTCCGGCTCCGCCGATGTAGAGCTCTCCGATAAGTCCGGCAGGAACGGGTTGCTGTCCTTTATCGAGAACATATGCTCGGACATTGTCGATCGGTTTTCCGATTGGCGCGCTTGCGCCCTCCTCGTTCAATCCGCATTCCATCCAGGTCGCATCGATAGTCGCCTCTGTGGGCCCATAGAGGTTGTACAGTGTGGCTTCGGGCAAGCGTCGATGGAAGAGCTGGACTAGATCGGGAGTCAGCACCTCGCCGCCGCAATAAACGCGGCGGAGCGACGAACAGCGTTCAAACTCCGCACGCTCGAGAAGCATGCGCAATTGAGATGGAGCTAATTGCAGTACAGTGGTGCCTTCACGGCGCAGGCACTCGATCATGTATTCAGGGTTCTGGTGGCTATCCTGTTCCGCCAGCACGAGAACGCTGCCGGACAACAGGGGCAGGTAAAACTCCCACACAGAAGCGTCAAAGCTGAACGGAGTTTTCTGCAGCACCGAATCGCGTGAGCTCACAGGATGTACGCGCTGCATCCACATCATGTGGTTGTAGAGGTTACCATGTGTGATCGCAGCTCCCTTCGGCAGACCGGTGGAGCCGGATGTGTAGATGATGTATGCAAGGTTGTCCGGATGCAGTGCTACGGGCGCTTCATTCTTAGGCGTCCCGTACAGACTCTCGATATTGAGGATGGTGGCCGTTGCGCCTTTGATGTTGAGATCCGTTCCATCGGCGGTGAGCACGACAACGGCGCGGCTGTCCGCGATCATATATTTCAGCCGTTCGCTGGGATAACCAGGGTCGAGCGGTACATAGGCGCTACCTGCTTTCAGCACACCGAGAATAGCGGCTACCATTGCAAAAGAGCGCTTCAGACAGAGGCCGATGATCGTTTCTGGACCGGCGCCCCTGGCGTGCAGTCCTGCGGCAACGGCGTCTGACAAAGCGTCGAGGCTCTGATAGGAGAATACCTGCGATCCTTCCTGAACAGCGATGGCATTTGGTGTACGTACGGCCTGCTGATGAAATCGCTCCTGGACAAACGACGGCGCGAAAGTGACTTCCGTGTTATTCCAATCAATAAGGAGTTGTTTCCGCTCGGCTGGCATAAGCAACGAGATATCGCCGATGCGCTGTTCCGGAGTGAAGACGATGCACTCCACCACGTTCCGGAAGTGCAGCAGCAGCCGTTCGATGGTTGGGCGCGAGTAGAGCTGCGTCATATAGGAGAGCTCGCCCGAGATCCGGCCTTCCGATTCCGCTAGTGTCAACATGATCTCGAACTTTGCGGAGCTGGTTTTGACCGGGAACTCCTGCATCCGCAGTTGTGGAATCTGCAGTTCTTCCGTCCTGGCGTTCTGTAGGACCAAGAGAACCTGGAATAGCGGTGAATGGCTCAAATCGCGGTTGGGATGCAGTTCCTCCACCAGCTTTTCGAAAGGCATATCCTGGTGTTCATAAGCCTCCAACGTGACTTCGCGAATTTGCTGGAGCAGTTCCCGAAGGGTCGAATCGGCGTCAATCCGGATTCGTAGCACCAGTGTGTTCACCAGGAAACCGATCAGCGCTTCGAGTTCCTGCCGGTTGCGGTTTGCGATGGCGGCTCCGACTGCGATATCGTCCTGGCCCGAATACTTCGACAAGATAAGCTGTAGGGCGGCGAGCAATATTACGAACACCGTCACGCCTTCGCGGCGGCTCGTCTGTTTTAATTTTGTCGTCAGTTCACGCGAAATTTCAAAGGGTACGATCTCGCCTTCGTTTGTTAGAACCGCGGGACGTGGCGCATCCGAGGGCAGTTGGAGGGGTTCGATGCCCGCCAGTTGTTTGCGCCAATAGGTGAGTTGTTGTTCAAGCACGTCACCTTTCAGCCATTCGTGCTGCCATGCGGCGAAGTCGGCGTATTGGATAGAAATTGCGGACAAGCGTGGCGCTGTGCCTTCGATCCGTGCACGATACAGCTCCGCGAATTCGCGCACCAGGATACCCATCGACCATGCGTCGCTGACAATGTGGTGCATGTTTATGAATAGGATGTGGTCGTCTTTTGCGAGCCTGACCAGGTGGACGCGAACCAACGGGGCAGATGATAGATCGAACGGTTTGTCGGCCTCGGTGAGCAGAAACTGGTGAACTTTGCGCTCGCAGTTTTCTGAGGTTGCCGTGGAGAAATCAGACAGTTCGACAGTCAATTTGAGATTCGGTACGATTTCTTGTACCGGCATTCCATTCTTCTCTGGGTAGTAAGTCCGCAACACCTCATGACGGCTCACGATTTCGTCGATGGCGCTGCGTAACGCATCGAGGTCAAGAACTCCTGCCAGACGGATCGCAAACGGCGCATTATGAGCGCTGGTTCCCGGTTGCAATTGCTCGAGGAACCACAGCCGTTGTTGTGCAAACGACAACTTGAGATCGCGGTGGCGCGCCACCGGTGTTAACGAAGGCCCCGTAATCTGGATCGCACCTCGCCCGGCGCGGATGACCTTGGCAAGGCCCACAACTGTTGGGGCCTCGAAAAAGATTCTCAGTGGCAGATTTACATGGAATACGCTACGAATCCGTGAGACTGCTTGGGTGGCGAGCAGTGAATGCCCGCCGAGATCGAAGAAATTCGCAGTAACGCCTAGTTCCGGCAGATCCAGCACTTCTTCGAAGATGCCGCATAGTATCTCTTCGACCGTGTCGGATGGTGCGCAATATTCGAGCGTCTCTACGCCCGGAGCCGGTAGCGCCGAGCGATCCACCTTGCCGTTTGGCGTCTGGGGCAACTCATCGAGTTGCACGAGCGCAGTTGGAATCATGTACTGCGGCAGTTTGTGGCGTAGCCAGGCATCCACCTCGGCGGCCGTGGCAGCCTTTTCATGTTTCGCCGTCCAATATCCAATTAAGCCTTCGCGACCAGCACTTCCACGGATGGCTACAACTGCGCCACGCACTCCCGGACACTCAAGCATAATTTCTTCAATCTCGGTGAGTTCTATCCGGTATCCGCGCAATTTGATTTGCTCATCGTTACGACCGAGAAACTCCAATTCTCCGCAGGTCAGATATCGGACCCGGTCTCCGGTGCGATAGAGGCGTTCGCCCGGGCTTGTTGCGAACGGGTTGGGAAGGAACCGTTCGGCGGTCAGTGCCGGACGGTTCAGATAACCACGCGCCAGACCATCGCCGCCAATGTAGAGTTCCCCTGGCGCTGCGACGGGGGACGGCGACATATTCTCGTCAAGCACGTATATCCTGGTGTTCGCGATCGGTCTCCCGATCGGCACAGAACCGGTAGCATGCGGCTGGTGGAAATGAACCGTGCTCCAGACGGAGACTTCGGTGGGGCCGTACTCATTGGCCAGAGCGCTTCCAGGCGCGAGCCGATCATGCAACAATGGCAACTCGGCGGGACAGCTATCGCCCGCGACGATCACTCTTCTGAGACTGTTCAGCGAGGGTGCTTCGCCCGCATCAAGGATGGCAGCATACAGAGAAGGCAGGCTGAGTATATGCGTGACCCTGGCCTGTTCAATGATCTCGCGAATGGCGGACGCATCCGAGTGCGCGCCTTCCTTTGGCAGATGCAGAGTGCCGCTTTGTGTCAAGGTCCAGAACAATCCTGCTACCGAGCTGTCAAACGCAAACGAGGATAGGAGCAGGAATCGCTCCACGGGCTCGGTGTATGCGAACTCGCGTGCACGTGTGGAATGCAGTAGGTTGTCATGTGTGACTGCCACACCCTTTGGCCTTCCGGTGGAACCGGAGGTATAGATGACGTAGGCGAGATCCTCGGCTTCGATAGTAGCGGGTTCGAAAACGATATTGTTCTCGTCTCTCCATTGATCGTCGTCATCCAATACCAACATGGGCGTAGGAAACCGAGTGAATGCTCCAGCCGATTGGCGCTCAGTGAGGATCAAATCGACAGCGGCATCGCGAATGATGAAATCCAGACGATCTTCTGGGTACATCGGGTCAAGCGGAACGTAGGCGCTACCCGCCTTCAGGATTCCCATGATGCCGACGAGTGTTTCGACGGATCGTCCCGCACAAAGGCCAACTAATCTCCCGGATGTGATGTCGAGAGTTCGCAATCGGGTCGCCACACGGTCCGCACGTTCGTTCAATTCTCCATAGGTGAGGCGATTGCTTCCGCAGCAAACGGCGATTGCGTCTGGATGCTGGCGCGCCAAGTCGGCGAAGATCTCGTGCACATACCTATCTGCGGGGTATGCTTTTTCGGTCTGGTTCCAGTCGGTCACTATTTGCTGGTATTCGGCCTCGCTCAACAGGCACAGCGCAGAAAGCCGCTCTTCTGGTCGCTCCACGAGGTCGAAAAGAATATTTCGAAAATGTCTGGCCAGCCGTTCGATGGTGCTTGCTTCGAACAACTCAGTGAAATACTCGAAGACACACGAAATGCCGCTGGACGTAACTCCGAACATGATGCTGAGATCTGTCTTCGCGGGACGCTGAGGATTATCGAGTTTCGAGAACGTAATGCCGGGCAATACTGGATTGTTGCTGCTGAGCGTTTGCCACAGCACCACGACTTGAAATAAGGGCGAGCGCGTCAGATCTCGATTGGGCTGCAACTCCTGGACAACCATCTGGAACGGCAAGTCCTGATGTTCATATGCCGATAGCACCATTTCGCGAACCAGCTTGAAGAGATCGTGGCCGGTCAGATCGGGACGAAGTTTCAGTCGCAGCACGAGCTCGTTCACGAAGAAGCCGATTACCGGCTCGATCTCAACGTGATGGCGGTTTGCCGCATCGGTTCCTACTACCAGATCCGTTTGGCCGGAGTAACGCGAAAAGACTACTTCGAGAGCGGAGAGCAGCAGCATGAATACTGTGATCCCCTCTTGGCGCGCAACAGCCTTCAGACGATTCGTTTCTGAGAGGTTAAAGTTCAAGTGCACTCGTCCTGCGGGCGGGTTGGAGAGCGCTCGGCGGGGGTGATCGACTGGCAGTTGGAGTGTCTCTATTCCTTCTAGTTGCTTGCGCCAATAATCAAGTTGGGTCTCCAAGACCTTGCCCGAGAAGGTTGCTTTTTGCCACACGGCAAAGTCGGCGTACTGAATGGCGAGTTCAGGCAAGTCTGCGGGCTGGGCCAGCTTCCTCGCCTTGTAGCAGAGCAGTAGTTCGCGAGCAAAGACGTCAAGAGACCAACCGTCGGAGACGATGTGGTGAATTATGAGCGCGAAGACGTGGTCGTCGTCGTTGAGCTGGATGAGTTGAGCCCGGAATAGCGGTGCGTTGCTCAGATCGAACGGCTTTTCGAATTCTCTCTGAAGGAGCGCCTGCGCGAGGCCGAGTTGTTCGGTTGCCGGTACGGAGTGGAGATTCTCCTGAGTCAAATGGACATCGACGACGTCATGAATGCATTGCTGCGGTTCTCCGTCTTTTACTTGGAACGAGGTGCGCAGCGATTCGTGCCGGCGCACAACATCGAATAAACTCTGTTCGAGAATGGCATGATCCAGTGGCCCGCTAATCCTGATTGCCCAGAGCATGTTGTAGGTGGCTTGTCCGGGGTCGAGCTGGTCAATAAACCATAGTCTCTCTTGCGCGAAAGAGAGTGGCAGCCCAGGCCCTCGAACCGTAGTGGCTATAGGAGGGATCTGCTGCTCTTTCTGCTTCGCCTCTTCGATAGCTTGTGCCATCCGTTCGACCGTTGGTGAATCGAATACCACGCGAAGGGGCAGGTCTATGTCCAGCGCGGGAGCGATGCGTGATACCAATTGCGTAGCCAGGAGCGAATGTCCGCCCAGTTCGAAGAAGTTGTCGTGAACGGCGATCGAGGGAATCTTCAGCACCTCGGCCCAGATATCGCACAACAGATCCTGTAGCTGGGTTTTCGCTTCAGAGGGGGCGCCATTACGCTCGCCAGTCAGTTTGATATTCAGGGTATTGAGTGCCTGGCGGTCAACCTTGCCAGTGGGGATCAGGGGGAGTTCTACAACCATGTGCCATAGAGACGGCAGCATGTAATCCGGTAACTTTTCGGCAAGCTGCTTGCGGAGGCTGCCGATGGTTACGACGCCGCTTGCAGGCACAATAAAGGCCACCATGCTTCTCGCTCCCTCACTATCCTCGGGAGCGATGACGGCGCAGTGCGCAACGCCTGGGCACTCGCTGAGTGCGGTTTCTATCTCCGCCAATTCAATTCGGACGCCACGGACTTTGACCTGATTGTCTTTTCTCCCAAGCATCTCGAACTCCCCACTGTCCATCATCCGGACGAGATCTCCCGTCTTGTAGACCAGATCCTCCGGATCGTTCGAGAAGGGATTCGGAACAAATACTTCGGATGTCAGCTTGGGCTGATCATAGTAACCCAATGAGCGATATGGTGTGCGGATATAAAGTTCGCCGGCTTTCCATGGCGGACAGATTCGGAGATTCTGATCGAGGACAACTGCCTTTGCTCCTTTCATGGGCTTCCCAATTGGGATACTGCGTTTCTGTTGGTCGGCCTCGGTCACCATATAGACGAACTTTGTCATAGTCGTCTCGGTGGGTCCATAAAGGTTCACTAACCGTCCGCCCTTCGTACCTACGACCTCGTACCAACGACGCACGTCAGCAGGATAGAGCGGCTCTCCGGAGAGGAGCATGTGTTTGACGTTTCCCCATCTGCCGGTTTCAGTTTGAGATAAGATCAGCCGGAAGACGGAAGGCACGGTATGGATGAGTGAAATATTCTGCTCATCAATCCACTGAGAGAGCTGTCCTCCATGCAACTGTATTTCCTCGGTGGGGATACACAATGTTCCGCCACTGCAGAGAGGCGCGAAGACGTCGCGCAGAAAGGCATCGAAGGTGGGAGACATCAATTGGCTGATTCGGCTGCCTGGGCCGATTGCGAACGTCTCAATCTCCCAGCGAATGAAGTGGTCGATTGCCTTCAGACGCCCGGCAATTCCTTTGGGCCGCCCTGTAGATCCCGAGGTGAAATAGATGTAGCTCAAACCATCGGGGTTCAGATCCCTCGGCGCTTCGAAGTCCGGCAGGAAGTCTTGGCCCGTTCCCGGGGCAATCATGGTCATCTCGCCAGAGGCATTCAACGCGGAGAATGTTGCCGTAAGCTCAGGCTGCACGATGGCCCATCCAGGTCTGCATTCGTCCAGCATCTGCCGGAGTCTCTTTTCGGGAATGACGGGTGAAAGTGGCACGAACGCTGCGCCCGCCTTCAAGATCCCGATCATCGATACCACAAAGAACGTGCGATCGTTGCCGTAGATTGCAACCGGGTCGTTTTGCTTGACGCCCGCAGCGCAGGCTGCTGCGGCCACTCGATCCGTGATATTCCTCAATTCGGCGTAGGTGATGCTTCCCGCACTGCTCTCAATAGCGATAGCGGTAGCGCATTCGCGCGCGACTTTGTCGAACATTTCATGTACGAAGGGCAACCGCATTGTGTCTCCTGAAGATTGGGTGAAGGCTATTTTTCAGAGATGGACTATAAGGCGGGGGACAGAGCCGCTCCCCGGGCACGCGATCCCCGCATCAGGGCGAGCAGTTCGTCGAGCGCATCGATACAGAACTCGTGGCGATCGCGTCCGCAAGCTTGCTCATGCGCCTTGGCCAACACATGCACTTCCGTGCAACCTGCGATATAGCTGGAGGCTGAGTATTTCCGCATCAAGCGCTCAACCAGCTCGATCCCAGGAACGATTGGCTGTTGTCCCTTGATTTCATATAGAGCTTCGTGCACCAGTTGCTGATCTCCCTCTTCGGGGATCACGATGTTCTGCCTTGCAGGTGGCCACAGCGGATGTTGTTCAAACAACTGTAATTTGCGGGTTCCAGAGGTACAGAGCATCAGATGTCGGGCTGGACGATCGATCACGGCTTCTAGCAGGAGATCCGGCAGAGACACGATCTTTTCGCGCAATCTAGGGGGGAGATTCGGTAACAGAATGTGTATCGTGATGCAGCAGATGACCACTTGCGTAGCTCCGGCTGCTAGCAGCCGGTCAACCGAAGATGCGAGCCTTTCCGTCAACACCTGGTGATGGCCATTCAGCAGATGGCTGGTTCGGTCTGGGATGGTGGGATCGGAAAGGAGAATCACCACCGGCGCATCCTGTTCCGCTCCACTGATGGTCTCTTGGTAAATGGATTTCAGAAATTCCGCAGAGGCGATCGGACCCATGCCCCCGAGTATGCCCCAGACTTCTCTTTGTTCGTGCATATCAATGTATCCGGCTAGAGCATCTCTCCCCGTAGGTGTAGAGGAAAGCAGGAACTCTTGGCGAGTCTTTTCCCTCAAGGAAAGACGCACTGAATGGCTCTCTTCTACTCCACAGCAACAGGAGAGATACTCTAGAGTGTTTTCATTTTCGGCGCCAGAGAAAGAACAGAATCACGAGTGGCCATTTATTCCTGCTCTACATCGAAAGCGAAAACGCTCTCTAAAAGTGAAATTGCTCTAAATATCGGCGGCAAATTCGGCGAGTGTCATCTCTACTGCCCTCGATTGGGCTAAAGTGCCGCAATTCTCCTGCAGATGGCTCAAATGCACAAGACCTTCAAGAACCGTTTCAGTAGGCAATCCGAAATCGATAAGGCAGGCGATCTCATTTACTCCCGCTTCCTCGATTTGATGTACAAATTCAGTAAGTGAAGACACGGTCCCCATCAGCGCCGCAGTGCTGAAGTAGCGCTCGAATGCAAGATCGAGCAGCTCTTCCAGGTGTTCTCTCTTGATCTCTTCCGGGGTCAGATTTTTTCCTCCGCTGATCACTCCGCCTCCCAAAGCCGCTTCGCGCTCCAGGGAAATTGCAGAACGAAGGTATTGGCGGAATGGAGCTCTCACCAGATCCTTGACGGTCTTTAGATCCTCGCTGAGATAAGTGTGCAGCATCAACGAAATGATTCCGGTGGAGGGTTCGTACCCGTTTGCGGCCCTCGCCTCACGATATGCAGAGATCTTGGCCTGAAGCGTGAAAAGATCTTGACCGAGCAGGTGCGTAAGCAGATTAAACCCGTGTGCGCCAGCGGACTTAAATGTTTCGATATTCCCCGACGACGTGATCCAGATTGGCAACTCTTGTTGTATGGGTGGCGGAAGCAGACGCACTGAGACTTCTTTTCCCGCGGGGTTTATTCGCTGAATGGATTGTCCGTTCCACAGTTGACGTACAACAGCAATCTGTTCGTACATAACTGCCTGTCTTTTGCTGTATCGGTCGGGGTAGAAGATAAAGTCATCCACGTTCCAACCGGATCCGAAGGAGACGGCTGCACGTCCCGCAGAGAGGTTGTCGACCAATGACCATTCCTCGGCGATCCGGACCGGGTCATGAAGTGGTGAAATAAGACTGCCGGCTCTGATCTGGATCCGCGATGTGATCATGGCCAGGGCCGCACTGAGGACCGACGGATTAGGGAACAACCCTCCGAAATCATGGAAGTGTCGTTCCGGCGTCCAGATGCACCGGAATCCGTGCTGGTCCGCAAAGCGGGCCGATTCTTTAACCAGACAATAGCGATCTTGATCGCCGGTCTGTTCCGCGCTCGCGAAAAACATCAAACCAAATTCCATCTCGAGAACCTCACTGAAAATGACCATCTGCTACAGACGATGGTGAGCACTGCACAGCACTGCACGATCAGGAGTTGTCTCCGCCTGCTTGATCCGCCGTGAGCGCCTGTTCTTCCGGCCACTCCTGTTCGGATTCGTTCCACAAAGCGAGTGCCCGGCGCTGTTCCTCTTCTGTCGTGAGATCGATGTTGACGATGGCCTGTCCGGGATCAGTGGTGACGGCTGCAAGCAGTAGTCGGTATTGTTCGATCATGCTCTGGACTGCCTCCGACTCGAACAAGCCGCTGTTGTACTGGAGTGTGCCTAGCAAGGTTCCGGCGTTCTCCGAGAGGTACAGAGTGAGATCGAACTTCGCTTCGTCGCTGCCCGAACTCAAGACCGTCAGCCGTGCGTTGCCTATCTGAAATTCAGCTTCAGGCACGTTGTGGAAGACGAACAGGACTTGGAATAGCGGGGACTGGCTAAGGTTCCGGTTCGGCTGCAACGCTTCCACGACCTTTTCGAACGGAGCGTCCTGGTGCGCGTGCCCATCAAGCACCACGTTATGCACTCTGCGCAGTAAATCGGAGAAGGTCGGTCTCCCTTCCAGATTGGTTCTGAGCGCCAGCATGTTGATGAAGCACCCGATTACGCCCTCGGTCTCCTTGCGCGTGCGTCCCGCAACGGATGTGCCAACGACAATGTCTTCCTGCTGCGTATGCAAATGCAGCAACGCCTTGAAGGCGGCCAATAGTGTGACGTAGAGCGTTACACTATGCTGGCGTGCGAGTGCTTTGATTTTACTGGTCAGCATTCGATCAATGGTGAATGTGATGTATTGGCCTTTGCAGGTTTCTCCAGACGTGCGTACGCCGGATGCGGAGAATTCCAGCGTGCTCGATTTAGCCAGTTGGCGCTTCCAATATTCGAGATGCGGTTGCAGGTTGTCTTCCGTCAACGCCTGCCGCTGCCAGACACTATAGTCCGCGTATTGAATCGGGAGCGCCGGCAGAGTAGGTTGGGTGCCGGCGCTGAACGCGTTGTAAGTCGACGATAGCTCACGGATGAGAATGTTGATGGACCATGCATCGGAAATGATGTGATGCATCACGACTGTTAGAATGTGTTCTCGTTCCTCGAGGCGCAGTATCTTCACGCGAACCAGGGGGAGATGCGCAAGATCGAAGACCGCCTGAGCTTCGTCACGGAGGATGCGGTTCACTTCGCTTTGCCGTTCTTCGCTCCGTCGAGACTGGAGCTCGATTACGGGAATGTCCAATGCAGTTGTCGGTTCGACGATTTGGCGGGCATCGCCGTCCTGAAGGATGAACCGTGTCCGTAGCGACTCATGGCGTTCCACCAGTTCCTGAAGGCTTCTGTGAAGGATGCTGACGTTCAAATCTCCATCGATTCTGACTGCGCCGGTAATGTTGTACGAGTTTGCCTCAGGATCGAGTTGAGACACAAACCATAACCGTTGCTGGCTGTAAGAGAGCACTGCGGGGCCGCTCTCCGTTCGATTGCAAACAGGTGGGAGTGACGGCCTGTCATGCACGTGGCTCTCGATCGCCTTAGCCAGGTTTTCAATGGTAGGTTCCTCAAATAACGTCCGCAGCGGCAGACCAAGGGAAAAGGCTTGTTGCACGCGAGCCAAGACTTGAGTGGCAAGCAGAGAATGTCCGCCAAGATCGAAGAAGTTGTCTGTCACCGATTCCGGGCGCACCTTCAGCACTTCTTCCCAGATGCCACACAAGATTTCTTCAACGGACGTCCGGGCCTTCACCGGCGCATGCGTTGTGCCTGAGCCGAAACTCGGTTGTATTTTGCGTAGCGCTGCACGGTCTACTTTCCCGTTGGGATTTAATGGCAAATGATCGAGCAGAACCCAGCCGGACGGCACCATATGATCAGGCAGGCGTTTGCGTACATGCGCTGACAATTCCGTCTGTACGGTTCGCCCATTTTCCTGAGTGGCAACATAGGCAACCAGTCGCTTTCCTGTCCCTTCGTCTTCGTGCACAAGCACCACGGCGTCTTCCACCGCTTCATGGCGGCGCAGCACCGTCTCAATCTCCCCAAGCTCGATTCGGAATCCACGGATCTTCACCTGGTAATCCAAGCGTCCGAGAAACTCCAGTTCTCCATTACGATTCCATCGCACAAGATCACCTGTGCGGTATAGTCTTTCCCCTGATGCGCCGCTGACTCCATCGGGCACGAACCGGTCGGCGGTGAATTCCGAGCGATTCAGGTAACCGCGCGCCAAGCCGGCTCCTCCGATGTATAACTCGCCCGCGACACCGATCGGCACAGGTTCGAGATTGCTGTCCAGAATGTAACAGTGGGTGTTCGTCACAGGCCTGCCGATGGATGCCATTGTGGTTGAGCCCCGTCGTCTCGGCAGCACTGCATATGTTGAGTAAGTGGTGTCCTCGGAGGGGCCATAGAGGTTAATAACCCTGCTAGCTTGAGATCCGCGATAGGCTTCCTCCACCAGACTCATGGGCAAAGCCTCGCCTGCCAGATTGATCGTCTGGACCGTATCGGGCACGCAGCCCATCCGGAGTAATTCGCGCATCGCGGAGGGAACAGTGTTAATCAGCGTCACCTGCTCGCGGGCGGCAACCTCGGGAAGATCCAGGGCATTCGCAGCGAGGAGGACTGTTCCACCCCGGCTCAAGGTGAAAAAGATTTCGAATACCGACAAATCGAAGCAAAGCGATGTTGAAGCGAAGACTCCGGTCAGTTGCTCGTCTGGAAAAATCGAGTGCGCCCAGCAAGCAAACGCGACCGCACTGCCGTGACGGATAGCAACGCCCTTTGGTTTGCCCGTAGAGCCGGACGTGTAGATAACGTACGCCAGGTTCTCAGCAGTTACGACGTTTCGCAGATCGGTAGTGCTCTTGCGGTATATGAGAGGCTGATCGAGATCCAAATTCACGAGTTTCGCGTCGCACGGGGGGAACTTACCGACCGTTGTGTCGTCCGCGAGCACAATGGACATGCCTGAATCCGCCACGATTACGGAGATTCGTTCCGGCGGATACATAGGATCAATCGGCACGTAGAACGCGCCCGTCTTGATTACCGCGAGTATGGCGACGACCATTGCCGTGCAGCGTTCCAGGCAGACGCCGATGGCCATCTCTGGGCCAGCTCCGTACGCGAGCAGATGATGGGCCAACTGATTTGCCCGACAATTCAGTTCCTGGTAGGAAAGCCGCTCGCTCCTATCCGTGACGGCAATCGCGCGGGGCGTCTTCAATACTTGCTCTTCGAAAAGCTGATGCAGGCTTCTGTCCAGTGGATATTCATCAGCAGTCTGGTTCCAGTCAGACAACAACTGCCGGCGCTCCGTCTCGTCCAGAACAGGCAACAAGGAGATCGTACAGTCCGGTTGAGTGTTGACAGCCGCGAGCAGATTCTTATAGTGGCGGATCATCTGCTCAATTGTTTCCGGAGCGAAAATGTCTGTGTTGTACTCAATGGCGCCTTGAAGTCGGCCATCCTTTTCGACCAGCCCCAACGAGAGATCGTACTTCGAAGTGTCGCTTGAGACATTGAACAGCTGCATCTCGATCGGACCGAGTGGCGCTTCGGAAAGCGGCGAGTTTTGCAGGACCAACGATACCTGGAATAAAGGTGTGCGATCCAGTTCGCGTTGTGGCGCCAGGACCTCAACCAGTTTCTCGAACGGGACATCCTGGTTTGCGTAGGCTTCGATGGTTACCGTCTTCACGCGTTGCAGTAGTTCGGTGAAGGTGGGTTCTCCGGAGAGGTCAGTACGGAGCACCAACGTGTTCACGAAGAAACCGATCATGTCCTCGATTTCCTTGCGATTGCGATTGGCCACCGGAACTCCTACGGCAATATCGTCCTGTCCAGAATACTTTGCGAGCAAAACATTAAATACTGTAAGCAAGGCCATGAACGGAGTTACGCCTTCGCGCCAGCTCAAAGCCTTGATCTGTTCCGTCAGCTCTTCGCTCAACTCGAATGGCAGCGTGGCTCCGTGATGATGCATGATGGATGGGCGGGGATAGTCCGTCGGCAGATTTAGCCGTTGAATGCCTTCGAGTCGATTGCTCCAATACTCTATCTGCTCCTCCATCAACTTTCCTTCCAACCATTGCCGCTGCCATATCGCGAAATCGGCGTACTGGAATTCCAAATCGTGGAGAGAGGAAGATTCTCCGCCGAGAAAAGCGGAATAGAGCGTATTGAGTTCCCGGAAGAAGATTTCAAGGGACCACGCATCAGTGACGATATGTGGCATGGTGACTAGCAGCATGTGGTCCCTGGCTTCCATATGCACAAGCTTGATGCGGATTACCGGGCCGTTGCTGAGGTCGAACCCCTTTTCGGTTTCCGCTTTAGCCAATCGCAGCGCTTCCTTTTCCCGTTCCGGCTTTTTCAAGTGGCTTAAGTCTGCATTGTCAATGAGAACAGGGTGTGCTGGTTCGATTATCTGTAGTGGTTCGCCATTTCGCACGGTAAACGTAGTTCGCAGCACCTCGTGCCGGCGGATGATCTCATCGAGACTCTTTTGAAGCGCAGCTCTATCCAGGTTGCCTCGGATTCTGCCTGCGAGCGGAATGTTGAACAAGGCGCTGCCGGGCTCCATCTGTTCGAGGAACCAAAGCCGTTGTTGGGCATAAGACAAGGGCATCGTTCTGTTGTCCCGGCTTATGCGCCGCATCGGCGGTGCCGGCGGATGGAGCCTTGATTGATAGCCGGTTTCTTCGCGCAGTTTCTCGGCGAGTTGGCGGACCGTCGGATACTCAAACAGGGCCTGAACCGGCAACTCCACCGAGAAAATGCTTCGCACGCGCGAGATTACCAGCGTCGCCAGCAGCGAGTGCCCGCCCATGTCAAAGAAATTCTCTTCGGTTCCAACCCGCTCGCGTTCCAAGACCTCAGCGACGATGGAGCAGAGGATCTCCTCCTCTGCAGTGCGCGGAGCGATGTAGAGGTGCGGTTCTTCGGGCAGGGAAGTGGGCAGCGCAGTGCGATCCAGCTTGCCGTTGGCGCTGAGGGGAATAGCCTCGAGGCGCATCAGCAAAGCTGGAATCATGTATTCGGGCAAACGACGGCGCAGATGCTGGCGCAGAGGATCTGCATCCGTCATTGTTCCCACCCAGTAGCCAGCCAGGCGCTTGTCGCCGCGCTCGTCCTGCTGCGCAACCACCACCGCCTGATCAACACCCTCCTGCTCGCGCAGCACGGCCTCGATCTCCCCCAGCTCAATCCGGTTGCCGCGGATCTTGACCTGTTGATCGATACGGCCCAGATACTCCAGCTTGCCATCCTCCCGCCAGCGGGCCAGATCGCCGGTGCGATACAGTCTTGCTCCGTTGTGGGCAAATGGGTTGGGGACAAACTTCTCGGCCGTCAAGGCTGGCCGCTTCCAGTACCCTCGCGCCAGTCCCAGACCTCCCAGACAGAGCTCTCCGGCGACGCCCACCGGGGCCGGGGCCAGCTGCTCGTTCAGGACATAAACCTGGGTGTTGGCGATCGGTTCTCCCAGCGGCACGCCCTTCTGCGTGACCTGCTCGAACTCGCACTGCCAGCAGGTCACGTCGATGGAAGCTTCCGTCGGCCCATAGAGATTGTGCAGTTCCGCTGCGATCCGTTGCAGACACTTAGTGGCAACATCCCCATCCAGTGCTTCGCCGCTGCTGATAATCCGTCGCAGGCTGGCACACTTATCCACTGCCGCCGAATCCACAAACACCCGCAGCATGGAGGGGACGAAATGCAGGGTGGTTATCTGTCGGCTGGCGATGAGTTCGCCGAGATAATCCGGATCCTGGTGTCCGCCGGGTTTCGCTATGACGAGGGTGGAACCGCACATCAGTGGCCAGAAAAACTCCCAGACGGAGACGTCGAAGCTGAAGGGGGTCTTCTGCAATACCCGATCCTGAGCGGTTAATCCGTAAGCCTGTTGCATCCACAACAGACGATTGCGCAGTCCGCCATGAGTGTTCATGACCCCCTTGGGCTTGCCGGTGGAGCCGGAGGTATAGATGAGATAGACCAGGTTAAGTTCGCCAATCGGGATCTGCGGGTTGAGAGCCGGTTCTTGGCCGATGAGATTCCACTCGGTGCTGAGGTTGAGGATGCGACCCCTCAGGGGAGGCAGCTTGTCGAGCACAGGGGTGTGGGTTAAGACCAGAGGAGTGGAGGCATCGGCCATCATGAAGGCAAGGCGCTCGGAAGGATAATCGGGGTCCAGGGGAACGTAAGCGCCACCGGCCTTGAGGATGGCCAAGATGGCGATGACCATCTCCAGGCTGCGCTGCATAAAAACGCCCACGGGGACGTCTGGGCCGACGCCAAGGCGGAGTAAGTAGTGAGCCAGGCGATTGGCGGAGACGTTCAGCTCGGCATAGGTTAGCTCACGTCCTTCGAATTCGAGAGCGATGGCGTCGGGCGATTGATCCACGCGCCGCTCGAAAATCTGATGGACCCAGCCGGGCTCGCTCCACTCCACCTCGGTGCGGTTCCATTCCTCAAGCAGTTGTTGCCGCTCTGCTTCCGTTAACAAATTAATGCTTGCTACGGCTGCTTCCGGTTCGGTCGATAGCGATTTCAGCGCAATTCTCAGATGCTCGGCGAAGCGCTGGATTGTCGGTTCGCGAAATAGGTCGCTTGCGTAATCGATGTAGCCGCGAAGGCCACCGCTGGTTTCTATCAGGTCAACTGCAAGATCGTACTTGGCGGAGGTTCGCGCGGGATGCTCCTCCACGATTACAGCGCCTTCTATTTGTAAGTCTCCAGAGGGCGCATTCTGTAAAACCAGGAAGTGCTGAAACAGCGGGCTGCGGCTGAGGTCTCGCTTCGGCTGCAGCTCTTCGACCAGCATTTCGAATGGCGCGTCCTGGTTGCGATAGGCGTCAAGCGCCGTCTGTCTGACTTGATTTAGCAAGTCCTTCCAGGTCGAGTTCGGTTCCAGGTGCGTGCGCAGGACAAGGGTGTTAACAAAGTTGCCGACCAGCGGCTCCAACTCAACCCTCGTCCGATTGGCAATAGGCGATCCAACCGTGATGTCGAGTTGCCTTGAGTATCGCGCCAGGACCGCATTGAAGGCGGCCAGCAGAGCCATATAGAGCGTGACTCCCTCGCGGAGGCAGGCAGCTTTGAGATGATCGGTAGTGCCGCTATCGATCACGAAGGGGAGGCTGCGGCCGCGATGCGTCATGACGGACGGGCGTGGCCAATCGAGAGGAAACTCCACCGGCTGAGTAGCTGCGAGTTGACGTTTCCAGTAGTCTACCTGAGCCGAGAATCTCTCCTCACGGAACCATTCTCTCTGCCGAACCGCATAATCGCCGTACTGAATTACTAATGGGGCTAATGACGCGAAGTTGCCGTGCACAAACGATTCGTAGAAGTGCGCAAACTCCCGAACCAGGATAGCCACTGACCAGCCATCGCACACGATGTGATGCATGGTGATCAGCAGGATGTGATTCTCCGGATTGCGGCGAAGGAGTTTAGCTCGCAGCAATGGTCCACGCACCAAATCGAAGCCTTGCTGCGTCTCCACGTGCTCGAGCTCCTCGATAACGCCAGTCTGTTCGGCATCGTTCAACGTGCTCAGGTCGATGACAGGAAGCTCGATCGGGCAGGCTGCGTCAATGATCTGTCGGGCTTCGCCACGGATAAGATCAAACCGCGTTCTCAGGATCTCGTGGCGGGCAACGACTTGTGACAAAGCTGCGCGTGCAACTTCCGCGTCCAGAGGGCCCACGATATGAAATGCTCCTGGCAGATTGTAGACAGGGTTACCGGGTTTCATTTGATCCAGGAACCAGAGCCTCTGTTGCGCGTAAGAGAGAGGGAGTGGAACCGAACGATCAACTATTTCAAGCTGCACCGTGCAGGATGATACATCTGCGGAAGTACTCTGAAGCAACTGTCCGATCTCTTCGACCGTAGGCGTTTCGAATAACGCCCGCAACGGCAGATTGACGGAGAAAGCTTGGTGCACGCGAGCCAAGACTTGAGTGGCAAGCAGAGAATGTCCACCAAGATCGAAGAAGTTGTCCGTCACCGATATTGGACTGACCTTCAGCACCTCTTCCCAGATGCCGCACACGATTTCCTCCACGGGATTGCGCGCCCGCGTTGGACTGGCTTCCGTTTCGGAACCCAAATTCGGTTGGAGCTTGCGTAGGGCTGTACGATCCACCTTGCCGTTGGCATTTACCGGTAATCTGTCGAGGAGAACCCATCCGGACGGCACCATGTAGTCCGGTAATCGCGTGCGCACGTGAGCGGAGAGTACGGCTTGGGTTGCTCGACCCGGTTCACGCGTGGCCACGTAGGCGATTAGCCGCTTACCTGTTGCTTGATCTTCCTCGACAAGCACCACAGAGTCTTCCACCATCTCATGCTGGCGAAGCACATTTTCGATCTCGCCGAGCTCAATTCGGAATCCGCGGATCTTCACTTGGTGGTCGAGACGTCGGAGAAACTCCAGACTACCCTGGTTGTTCCACCGCACAAGGTCGCCGGTGCGGTATAGCCGTGCGCCGATCGCACCGCTCACTCCATCGGGCACGAAGCGCTCGGCGGTCAATCCCGGACAATTCAAATAACCGCGCGCCAAGCCGGGGCCGCCGATGTGTAGTTCTCCCGCGACTCCAACCGGTACGGGTTCACCAATCGGATCCAGAACGTAAACCTGCGTGTTGCCGATACCAGCGCCGATCGGGACTGTATGGGCTGTTTCCGCTACGTCGCTTACTGCATACCAGGTGGAGAATGTCGTGACTTCTGTAGGACCATAGACATGCAGCAGCCGCTTCGGTGGACCCTGTTTCAGAACTGTCTGAACCCGGCGCGGATCCACTGCTTCGCCACCGAACAGAACCTCGCGCATGCCAGAGAAGCTTTGCGGTACTTCACGAGCCATCTGATTGAACAGCGCCGTCGTGAGGAACATCGCAGTCACCCGGTTGGACTTGAGCTTTTCAGCCAGCTTACCCGGTAAAAGGCTCGTATCTTTATCAATCCCGACCACGCATCCACCGTTGAGCAGAGCTCCCCAGATCTCGAATGTGGCTGCATCGAACGACGCGCTAGCAGCCTGCGCAAGCCGGTCTCCTGCTCCCAACTCCAGGTAGTTTGTATTGCGCACCAGCCGGGTGATTGCCTCGTGAACAATGAGGACACCCTTCGGCGTGCCGGTAGAGCCCGACGTGTACATCAGGTACGCGAGACTCTTGCCGCTGACGCCGATAACGGGTTCGTCGATACTCTGCCGGGCGATTTCGCTCCAGCCATTTTGCACGTCGATTAAGAGGAGTTCGTTGCCGGACAGCTTCGCTTCCGGGAGCGAACCGTCTGTCACTACCACGCGTATTGCGGCGTCGCTGATCATAAATCGCAGGCGATCAGCAGGGTACTCCGGATCAAGCGGAACGTAGGAGCCGCCGGATTTTAGAATACCTAGCAGGGATACAATCATTGCCGCGCTTCGCCTTACGCAGATGCCGACACGATCTTCCGCACGGATACCCTCCGCCAGGAGATGATGCGCTAACTGATTGGCCCTTCGATCCAATTCCGCGTATGTGAAAATACCATCGTCATACTCCACCGCTGTTGCTTGAGGACTGCGACAGACCTGCTTGCTAAACAATTCATGGATCCCGCAGTCCTGAGGAAAGGCTGCCACGGTGCGATTCCAGTCGAATATCACGACTCTGCGTTCAGCCGTGGTAAGAATAGGAAGTGACGCGACCGTGCCTCCGGGGGAAGCGACAATTTGTTCCAGGAGCACGTGGTAGTGTTCGGCCATCCTATGGATGGTGCCTTCTGCAAACAGATCTGTGCTGTACTCGAACACGCCGCAGATGCTATCTTCGGCGTTCTCAAGCATTAGCGTGAGGTCGGTCCGGGCCGTGCCGGTGTCGGCGTCGCGCATCTCGCATTTTGCTGTACCCAGGTGGAGTTCGGGAAGCGGCTCATTCTGAAATCCGAACAGCGCTTGGAAGAAGGACGGATGATTCAGATCTCGGTCCTGCGCGAGTTGTTCAACCACCCTTTCAAATGGAACATCCTGGTTGGCAAACGCATTGAGCGTGGCATTTTTCACGCTCCTGAGAACATCCGTGAACTTCTGTTCCGGAGCGATCGAACATCTTAAGGCCACTGTGTTCACAAAGAATCCGACCAGTCCCTCGGTTTCCGGCTGATTGCGTCCGGCAATTGGAACGCCAACGACAAACTCCTGTTGCGCACTGCAGCGGTACAGCAGGATCTGATATGCGGCAAGGAGGATCGTGAACAAAGTCGAGCCTTCTTGATGACCGAGCCGGGCCAACCCCGCCGACAACTCCGGAGAGAGCCGGAAAAAATGCTTGGCTCCCTTGTTGCTCGAGATTGCAGGACGCGGGAAGTCGGTAGGCAACTGTAGGGTGACCGGAGTGTCCTTCAACTGTGCTTTCCAGTAATCGAGTTGCTGCTGGAGTAAGTCGCCTTGCAGCCATTTTCTCTGCCAGAGCACATAGTCTCCATATTGGATGGGCAGTTCAGCTAACGGCGACGGCTGCCCCGCCGCGAAAGCTTCATAGAGCGCGGTTGCTTCGCGCAGCAGAATCCTCAGAGACCAGCCATCGGAGACGATGTGATGCATCGCAAGGATCAGGACAGACTCTTCCTCCGACAGACGAATCAACGTTGCGCGAAACAACGGACCGGATTCGAGATCGAATGCCGTGCGCGCATCCGTGCGGATACGGTCCTCAACCATTGCGTCGCGTTCGCTCCTCGGCATAGGACTGAAGTCGAATACCATGAGAGAGAGACCAGCATCGCTTGAGACAACTTGACGCGGTTCACCGGCCTCCCATATGAATCGTGTACGCAAGGAGTCATGGCGCCGGACGATTTCGGCGAAGGCACTCTGTAGCGCCAGCACGTCGAGTGGTCCATGAATCTTGGCAATTCCGGACAGGTTGTACGACGCTCCATCCGGTTCGATTTGATGAATAAACCAGAGCCGCTGCTGCGCGTAGGACAGAGGAAGACTGGAAGTGGGCGGGTTGCGGCGAATCGGAGGCTGGCTGGCGCGCGCCTCGTCATGGGCCTGTTGGATCCGGGTTGCAAGATCTTCGATTCGAGGAACCTCGAAAACGATGCGTAGCGGCAGATCGGCGCCGAGCCTTCTTTGAATACGCCCAACAAGTTGCGCGGCGCTTAGCGAATGCCCGCCGCGCTTGAAAAAGTTGTCGTTTAGGCCCACGCGGTCAGCGCCCAGGACCTCAGCGACGATGGAGCAGAGGATCTCCTCCTCTGCAGTGCGCGGAGCGATGTAGAGGTGCGGTTCTTCGGGCAGGGAAGTGGGCAGCGCAGTGCGATCCAGCTTGCCGTTGGCGCTGAGGGGAATAGCCTCGAGGCGCATCAGCAAAGCTGGAATCATGTATTCGGGCAAACGACGGCGCAGATGCTGGCGCAGAGGATCTGCATCCGTCATTGTTCCCACCCAGTAGCCAGCCAGGCGCTTGTCGCCGCGCTCGTCCTGCTGCGCAACCACCACCGCCTGATCAACACCCTCCTGCTCGCGCAGCACGGCCTCGATCTCCCCCAGCTCAATCCGGTTGCCGCGGATCTTGACCTGTTGATCGATACGGCCCAGATACTCCAGCTTGCCATCCTCCCGCCAGCGGGCCAGATCGCCGGTGCGATACAGTCTTGCTCCGTTGTGGGCAAATGGGTTGGGGACAAACTTCTCGGCCGTCAAGGCTGGCCGCTTCCAGTACCCTCGCGCCAGTCCCAGACCTCCCAGACAGAGCTCTCCGGCGACGCCCACCGGGGCCGGGGCCAGCTGCTCGTTCAGGACATAAACCTGGGTGTTGGCGATCGGTTCTCCCAGCGGCACGCCCTTCTGCGTGACCTGCTCGAACTCGCACTGCCAGCAGGTCACGTCGATGGAAGCTTCCGTCGGCCCATAGAGATTGTGCAGTTCCGCTGCGATCCGTTGCAGACACTTAGTGGCAACATCCCCATCCAGTGCTTCGCCGCTGCTGATAATCCGTCGCAGGCTGGCACACTTATCCACTGCCGCCGAATCCACAAACACCCGCAGCATGGAGGGGACGAAATGCAGGGTGGTTATCTGTCGGCTGGCGATGAGTTCGCCGAGATAATCCGGATCCTGGTGTCCGCCGGGTTTCGCTATGACGAGGGTGGAACCGCACATCAGTGGCCAGAAAAACTCCCAGACGGAGACGTCGAAGCTGAAGGGGGTCTTCTGCAATACCCGATCCTGAGCGGTTAATCCGTAAGCCTGTTGCATCCACAACAGACGATTGCGCAGTCCGCCATGAGTGTTCATGACCCCCTTGGGCTTGCCGGTGGAGCCGGAGGTATAGATGAGATAGACCAGGTTAAGTTCGCCAATCGGGATCTGCGGGTTGAGAGCCGGTTCTTGGCCGATGAGATTCCACTCGGTGCTGAGGTTGAGGATGCGACCCCTCAGGGGAGGCAGCTTGTCGAGCACAGGGGTGTGGGTTAAGACCAGAGGAGTGGAGGCATCGGCCATCATGAAGGCAAGGCGCTCGGAAGGATAATCGGGGTCCAGGGGAACGTAAGCGCCACCGGCCTTGAGGATGGCCAAGATGGCGATGACCATCTCCAGGCTGCGCTGCATAAAAACGCCCACGGGGACGTCTGGGCCGACGCCAAGGCGGAGTAAGTAGTGAGCCAGGCGATTGGCGGAGACGTTCAGCTCGGCATAGGTTAGCTCACGTCCTTCGAATTCGAGAGCGATGGCGTCGGGCGACTGATCCACGCGCCGCTCGAAAATCTGATGGATCCAGCCGGGCTCGCTCCACTCCACCTCGGTGCGGTTCCATTCCTCAAGTAGTTGTTGCCGCTCTGCTTCCGTTAACAAATTAATGCTTGCTACAGGTCGGTCTGGATACTGAACGATGCTGCTCAGTAGTGCTATCCAGTGGCTCGCCATGCGTTCAATGGTCGATCTCTTAAAAAGAGCGGTGTTGTATTGCAATACTCCCCGAAGCGAGTCCTCTGCTTCGCCGATCAGCATCGTTATATCAAACAGTGCACTTCGGTTCTCGAGCCCGTAGGACTCAAGGGTGAGTCCATTTAATTCAATTCGTCTGCCATGTTCTTCGATTGCGAATGCGCTCAGGTTGCCGTTCTCTTGAGCCACTGTTTTCTCGAACGTGAACATCACCTGAAAAAGTGGCGATCGGGCCGGATCGCGTACTGGTTGCAGACGCCTGACGAGTTCGGGAAACGGAAAAGCCGCGTGTGCGAGAGCCTTCAGGAGGCGGTCGCGTGTATGCGCGATGAATTGGGAGAAGCACACTTCGCTCGTAAAGTTCGCACGTAGCGGCAAAGGATTGACAAAATAACCTGCCACCCCGGCCCAGTCTGCGGAATCGCGCCCCGCTGTAGGCGAACCGACGACGATATCTGTTTGACGTGTATAACGATGCAGCAGGAGTTGGAAAGCCGCGAGCAGAACGGTATAGAGCGTTGTCTCATGCGCTCGAGCCAACGTGCGCAACGCTGCTGTTAGCTGTGAGTTCAGCTGGAACGCAACGGATGCGCCTGTATAGGTCTGGACAGAGGGGCGAACATAGTCCGTGGGTAGCTCTAACACCTGCGGAGCGTCGAGCAACTCTGCTTGCCAGTACGAGAAAAGTGAGTTCGCCCGGGGACCAGACATTAGTTCCCGCTGTGCTTTCACGTACTCCGTATAGCTTCGAGGAATTGGCGGCAGGTAGAGGCGCTTCTGTTTGATCTCAGCCGTATAAGCGAGGGACGCTTCATTCATCAGAATCGCCAAAGACCAAAAGTCGGCAGTAATGTGATGAACGGTGAAACCGACAAAATATTCTTCCGTCGACCGTTTCAGGACAGCACACCGAAAGAGCACTCCGCTTTCCAGGTCGAAGTTCCGATTTGCTTCTTCTTCGAGGCGTGTCTTAATTGCTGAGTCCGTCCAATTGCCTGCATCGATCTCAGAGAACCAACCCTCCACTGTGTCTCGAATGTGCTGATAGGGGCCAGACTCGTTTTCATGGAAGGTCGTGCGCAGAGACTCGTGACGTGTTATCACCAACTCGAGCGCACGTCGCCATGAGGGGATATCAAATCGTCCAGGGATGCGCGCGGCGAAGCCCAGGTTATAAGCGGTGCTTGCGGGCGCCAGTTTGTGCAAGAGCCACATCGCTTCCTGGCCCGCTGAAAGCGAGAACTGCTGTTCATGCGGTTCGTCATTCTTTTCGGTTTCGATATTCGGTTGCGGCGCTTCTGTGAGCCGATCAGACAACTCCCGAATGGAGCATTCACCCAGTAGACCCTCTGGACGAATGCTGATTCCGAATTCGCGCTCGATCAGGTGTGCGATCTCGATCGACTTCACCGAATCCAGACCGAGTTGGGCAGGAGACATCGAGGCGTCGATCTCATTGGGATGAACACCTGCGGCTTCGGCCAGTGCAGTGGTGAGCCACTGCTCGAACCTTGCTGTGCTTGACGTCAGCCATGCGTTCTTGGAACGGGATGCGGCGGCAGTCGCCTTATCCGCTTGTCGCCGCCACTCGAAAACGGTTTCAGCACTTCCGGCGAGGAAGCAATCCCGGCACAAGAAACGTTGGATCTTGCCGCTGGAGGTCTTCGGGATTGTTCCGGTACGGAGGAGGACGACGGCGACCGGTTGAATCTCGTGGCGTTCGGAAACGGCCACGCGGATGGCAGAGACAATAGATTTAGCGTTTCTCTCCTGGCCGCGTTCGAGCTCCTGAACGATGACTAGCCCCTCTTCGTCGCCGTCATCAATGGCGAATGCGGCCCCGCAGCCAAGGCGCAGACCGGGATGGGCCATTTCCACGGTGTACTCAATGTCCTGCGGATAGTGATTGCGGCCACGTACGATGATGAGATCTTTTAGCCGGCCCGTGATATATAACTGGCCGGCTTTGAGGAATCCCAGATCTCCGGTCCGTAAGTACGGAGTCTCTCTTTCTTCGGCAATATGCGCTCGGAACACGCGGAGCGTTTCCGCAGCATTGCCCCAATATCCATGAGCTATGCTATCGCCAGACAGCCAGATCTCACCGACTGCTCCGTTTGGTAGTACCCGGTGCGAGTTGGGATCGACCACTCTTACTTTCTGTCCACCAATGGGACAGCCACAACTTACGGCGGTCGATACTTTGGAACTCGACGCTTTCTGTCCCTCTGTTACCTCGGCATCATCTTGTATTTGCACTTTGCGAGCTCGGCGGTTGTCCGCTGTTACCAGCAACGTCGCTTCGGCCAAACCGTAACAGGGTATGAACGCCTCGGGTCTGAATCCAAAGGGGGCGAACTTGTGCGCGAACCGCTCCATTGACTCGGATCGCACCGGTTCGGCGCCATTAAAGGCAACTTCCCAGTGGCTCAGATCGAATGTTTGCGCCTCTTCCTGGGTGATCTTACGGACGCAGTGCTCGTATGCGAAATTCGGTCCGCCACTCGTGGTCGCCTTGTACCGAGAAATGGCGCTCAACCAATGCCCTGGTTGTTGGAGGAACGCCACGGGTGACATCAGGATGCAACGTCCGCCTGAATACAACGGCTGGAGCATCGTCCCGATCAGCCCCATGTCATGATAGAGCGGTAGCCATCCAACTACGATACTCCTCCGCGACTGCCGAAATGCTTTTTGAATCAACGCCTGGTTGTGAAGCAAGTTTCTGTGCGTAACCACCACACCTTTCGGCGCGGCCGTGGATCCCGAGGTGTATTGTAGAAGCGCGACATCGGAGCTTTGCACGTCAGGCCGCGACCACTGACTCGCCAATTCCTCATCCAGGCCTTCCGTATCGATCCACTGCAATCGCGCAAACGCGGTGTCGCCGTGCCGATGCTGGGAGAACTTTGCCGCGATGGCGGCGGTGGTCAGAATTGCAGCCGGAGTGCAGTCGGAGGCAATTGCCTCTATGCGCTCCAATCTGTGCTTGCTTCTCGGCGGGTTGGAGGGAACTGGAATGGTTCCAGAGTAGAGGCATCCCCAGAAGGCGGCCACAAACTCGAGTCCCGCGGGATACAGCAACAGAACGCGCTCGCCTGGTTGAAACCGCAACTGCAGCGCAGCGGCGATAATTCGAGCTCGTGTTTCCAACTGGCCATATGTCCAGTTGGTCTCTTCGCGTTCGCCGTCCCTGAGAAAAGTAAACGCCACACGCCCGGTCTCGTGCTCTGCGGCGGACTCAAGCAGGTTGTTTAAATTTGCGTGTGAGCGTTGCATGACGATGCGTTCCTATCTGCTTAAAACACGCGGGGCCAGGACTGAATGCTGCGGATGCTTATGAATTGCGCATGATACTCAAGAAGAAATCAACATCTTCATTCTAGTAAGGGGGGAGTAACATGTTTAGCCTGAGAAAGCGCCGTCGCACAGGAATAAGTCCCTAGAGCAAAGCCAGCGTAGGCGCATCCCGAGCCACAAATGCCTACGCGAGTTTCCGTTAAGGAATCTGCACATCGCTGAATCCGGGCAGAATACAGTAACACCGGTTTTGCTCTAGCTTGCCGTTTTCAGTGCTGCTACTTCCGACGCTGCTATATCGATAGAAATAGATTTCATAATAAGATCAACGGAAATCACAAGGCGGTCGCTATTCTTTAGCCGCACTACCATTCCACTTACGCCCTCCAGCGGTCCGTTAGCAACCTGGACCCGCTGGCCGATGGATAGATAGGGCTCTGGAGCAATTTCCCTGCCCGAGGCCGCAATGCGTTGAAGCGAACTTATCTCGTCGTCGGGTACAGGAAATGGACGGCCTCCGAAGGCAATAATCCGGACTACGCCTGGAGTGCTAAGGATGGTTCCGAAGAACGATCTTTTTGTGCGGCAAAATATGTATCCGGGAAATAAGGGCCTATTGTCTATTTTCGTTCTGTCAGACCACTGGCGACGAAACCGGGCCATCGGGAGAAAATGCTCTTGTTGCTTGAGGTTGAGGTAGAGTGCCACCTTCTGTTCGTGTTGTGGCGAGACCTGAAGAGCAAACCAATGCGGGGAATCCGTTGGCAGCACCGTTGCACTCCCTATCTAAAAGGATTTGGTAAGTATCGATAGAAAGCAGATAAAAGCACCTTTAACAATGACTGCCAGAGAAAGGACAGGCTATCGCCTACCCGAGGCCCATTGTGGAAATCGCCTCAGGAAAATTATTTGAATTGTTACAACCCTAGTCGGCGAGCTATTCCGTGGACTCTCCGGATTTATTTACAGCTGCTAACACTGACTATCTTGAGCTGACTGCTGCGCCGACAATAAAGCTAACTGGCACGACTCTACCCTTGAAAACAGATGCAAGTGCTTCCACATTTAGTCACATCTCTATCGATTAAAACAGCTGCGTCTGAGGAAGTAGATACCACAAGAGGGAAGTGCCCCATTTTCGCTTCCGGCATAAACAGAGCAACAGCAGCCAGAAGTGGCTTCTCTGTTAAGCCTGGATCCAGTAAGTCTGCTGTTGACTTGCTGGGGGCGAAAGAAAAGCCACTCTGCGCTAGTGCAGAGTGTGAATACTAGAAGTGAAAATGCTCTACCAGAATCCCCTAGGTTACAAATTTTTATACGGTCCGCTAATATTTAGATGCTTCGAGTTAGTTCTCCACTACTCCTGCCAAGTAACTATGCCATTGCTCGGGATGTTCGTCAACTTTCCTGGAATGTTTCCCTCCAGATCACTCTTTCCCGAACGTTTGTCTCGTACTCCTAGTGTAGTCCGTCAGAATACAATCATTTATAGGGCGCTGAACATCTCATGTACAGTTGAGGTGACGGGTATGCGAGTAGCTCCAGCAGTTCGATTGAGTTCCGAAGCACGAGGTGAACTGCAGAAGTTACTGCGGTGGCGAACTACTCCGTTACGCGTGGTCGAACGTTGTCGCATCGTTTTGTTAGCTGCTGAGGGGCTGGAGAACAGCAAATTGCCGCACAATTGCATGTTGCTCCGCGTATGGCTGCACTTTGGCGCGGTCGCTTTCTTGCCCTTGGCGTCGAGGGGTTGATGCGTGATGCGCAGCGCTCCGGGCGCAAGCCCACCATCAATGCCCAAACCATTGTGCTGCAGTCATTGCCAAAACCACCCAGGGCAAGCCGGAGGTGTCCACGCACTGGTCACGTAGCAGCATGGCCCGTGCCGTTTGGTATTTCTGAGTCCAGCGCCGGTCGCAGCTGGCGTCAACACGGGCTCAAGCCACATCGCATTGAGAGCTTCACAGTCAGCAATGATCCTAACTTCGCCGATAAGCTGGAAGATATCGTCGGTCTCTATCTCTGTCCACCTGAGCATGCACTTGTCTTGTCACTCGACGAGAAAAGTCAGATACAGGCTCTGGACCGTACACAACCCGGCTTACCGATGAAGAAGGGCCGAGCTCAGACCCTGACTCACGATTACAAGCGCCATAGTAGCACCACTACACTATTTGCTGCACTCAATACAGTCACCGGCGAGGTTTATGGCTTATGTCCGCAGCGACATCGCCACTAGGAGTGGTTGAAATTTCTGCGCCTGATTGACCAGATCATACCTGTCCAAAAGCAAGTCCACATCATTTGCGACAACTATGCGACTCACAAGCACCCGACAATCCAACATTGGCAGGCTTAGCGCAAACGCTTTCATGTGCACTTCACCCCTACTTCTGCCTCCTGGCTGAATATTATCCAACGCTTCTTCCGCGATCTAACTGTCAATCGCATCCGCCGTGGCGTCTTCCTCGATCTGGAGCAACTCATTATGGCCATTGGCAATTACATCGACCATCACAATCAAGACCCTGAACCCTTCATCTGGACTGCCAAAGCCAAGGACATCCTTCAAAAGGTCTCCCGCGCCCGTGCCTCCCTACTTAAATGATGAGATTAACGACGGACTACACTAGATCGGATTATTCGCGTAGTACTTAACGATAATGCGAAGAGCCTACTAGCTTTTTCCGCGTCCTGGATCGCCGGTGAGTTTTGCCGCGATCTGCTCTAAAAATGCGATGCAGACGGGTGGAAGGTTCAATCTGAGCGAGCGATAATCTGCAATTTCAAAGTCTTGGCAGTTACCTATCTGAGCCTTGTAAAAAGAAGAGATACGTCCCATGTCTTTACGAATCGCGCTTTCGATATGAATTTTTTCGTCACTCAATTGACAATGCTAAAGAGGTTATTGCATATTCCCTAATGTTCCTGCCTCTAGTATTTTCTGGTTGTCACTGGGTTCTAGGTGTTTTGTCTTGATTGCTTCGCTAGAACGTCTTAACTTCTTAGCTGAAAAGTCGCATATCTTCATAATATGCAGTCCATCTCCGGTGTTGTCGTACTTGTGGTTCTGTAGCACATGTATGTCATCTGTCAGTTACTGACCCCAACAAGTTACCCTTAACCCACCCTAGTCGAGGATGAATACCGAATGACTGCCATCAGCCTTTTTCGAAGATTACTCTACGTTTGGATTGCGGTGATTACACTTTCCGGAACTTCCTATCTCTGTGCGCACTCAAACTGATTTTGATGGAAACCGCCGAGTCGCTCGTTGACCTCGTCGATCATTCACTACGAGGCTTCGGTTACATCACCAGGCTGTGTCGGTTAGTTGCGTACAGTGTGAAAGGTCAGGAGCCTATCACGCCGATTCGTGTGCAGGCGGTCCGGCAGATCGGGGATAACTATTTCCGAGCCCAGGCGTTGAGTGCGCTGGCAATAAGATGTAGCGAACACACAAAGATTAGTTACCTATCATTCCTGCCGTATTCGACAGCAGAACCGCCACAATTCCGGGACGTTGTATTCGGTGGTAGATGTTTTACGGGGCCGCGCATCGCACACGCGGAGAAAAGAGACGATGATGACGACAACGAAATGGTATGTGCAGATTGGCGAAATCAGAGCCCGGGATGAGCGGGACGTTCACCCGAACATCGATCGCCCGGCTTGTGGAGTACATGGACTGATGGCGTGCCGAATTGCATTCCTGCTTTTCTTCGTAATCTCCGGACATGCTGCATGGGCTGGCAATTGGTACGTCAACAAAGCCGCCACAGGCGCCGGCAACGGGACCAACTGGACGAACGCCTGGAAGGATTTCAACAACATCTCCTTCAGCTCAGTCGCCTGCGGCGACACGATCTGGGTAGCGGGCGGAACCTACAAGGGCAGCCTGGTCTTTAACAAGACATGCACGGCAGGGAATCCCTTGACCATCCGCAGGGTTCTGTCCAGTGACAGTGTTCCGGTTTCGGCGCCGGGGTGGAACTCAGCCTATGACTCACAGGTGGTAAACAACGCAGGATCGATCACCTTCAGGGGGGCTTATCTCACGCTCGATGGCAGGATTGGTGATACGGGACTGCGCAATAGTGGGGTTCCTATCCCCTACGGGATGAAGTGGAACTATACTTCATCGACGGGCCTCACCGCGATTACCACCACCGGCAGTCCTACCGGGATAACGATGACGTACATCGAGTTCAACGGCCCGCCGTGTGCGAGGACCTTCAAGTCCGGAACGAGCGATACTCCTCAGGGAACGTGCACCGGATCGACCTGGGGATACTCTCCGAATCCGAGCGGCACGGACACCGGCACAACGATGGATCACGTTTACATCCACAGTTTCTCGGAGATCATTCGGCCTGCCCAGACCATCGGAATGACGATTCGCTACAGCTACATCGGAGAGGATGTCTACATGACATCCGCTGACCACGAAGACCTGATTTACGCCTGGGGCGACATGCACAACTTCACGGCGTACAACAACGTCTGGTACAGCTCCGGCAACGATGGCATCTTCATCGACTTCGACACCAATTCGAGCAATTTCGTTTTCTATAACAACCTGTTTGTCGGTTGGGGCGCCTGGGCAATCTCGTTTGGCAAGAGCGGAACGTGCGGACCATTCTTCATGTTCAACAACAGCTTTATCAACGATTCGCTGGGATCCGATGGAGCCGGCAACGAATGGCCATGGGGAACGATCGACTCGGGTGGGTGCGCCATCTCGTCGAGCAGCCTGTTCCAGAACAACATCCTCTACAACGCCACCCAGGGATTCACGGACTCCGAAGCGACCTACAACGCCGGCACGGTGAGCAACGGATACAGCTTCAGCTGCGGAACGGGATGCTTTCAGTACACGCAAGCGACACCGATCCAGTCCTATACAGGATTCAACAATATGTCGCCTCGGACCGGCACGAACCCTGCATTGATCGATCTTACGCAGCTCGATCTCCATCTGAGCGCAAGCGGCCAAACGACATTCGGCGGCAAAGGGATGAACCTTACTTCGCTGTGCTTGACCTACACGGCGCTCTGCTTGGATTTCGACGGCAATCCGCGGCCAACCTCGGGGCCATGGGATCTGGGCGCATTCCAGCAGCACTAAGCTTAGCCGCGCCCCCTCCAAGATAAGCGGAGCGTCCCGGATGGTACCGGGTCCGGGTACGTAACTCCGGCAACTGGATCGTGAACTGGACCACAAAATTCGACCTCTCCACGATCCCCGATGCTGTGCTGGCCCGCGAGTGGACCATGCGCATTTCGGCAAGGAGGGATCCCGCAAACGTTGGCCGAAAGAAGATCCTCAGACCTTGTCCTCGATGTGGCGTGCCGCTTCGGTATCCGCGAGTTGCTCGCATCTGCCTGAGTGCCGGCGAGCGCTCAAATCAACCCCATGTCGGACGAAAACGCGATAGAACCGGGATCTTTTGTTTAATGCGTTGAGCGCATCGCCGTATCGAGCATGAAGTGCTTCATGATACAGGCTGGCTGCAAGCGTAGCTGGTGACCGCAGACGTGCTGTATTTAGGCATATCTCACCCGTGTCCTCCTTCGTGATACCAAAGGCCTTGCGCTTAGTCCCGAATCGCCCCTCATCAAATTTAGCGGACGCCCATTGTTCCGCGTTATAGAAGTGAATCGGAACACCTGATTCCCTCAGATACTTGACCGACTGAGGCTGGTACCGAGAGAGCAGGATCAGAGCTGATTCAACCGGCGGCTCGTACCTGCGATTTGGAACCCAAGTCAAGGTGGATGATTTTCTACCAGAAGAATCTTCGAGGACTCCATCAAGGTAGTAGTTCGCGACGAATGCCATTATGACAAAGACGACGAGGGCGGTAGTTCGGAAAAACTCTTTCAATTGCTGATCTTCTTGCGAATTATATGGAGTGGAATGAGAACCCGAAAAAAATCCATAGTGAGCGCGTTTATACTACCTTGATCGTGCGCTTAACTAATCCTGCCTCAAGATGAAATTGCCCATTACTTGCGCGGGTCTGAGCATAACAATGAACCCATGGAGCGGGGTGAACAGCTTGATTTAATTAATGCCTTTTGGAAGGGAAAAGCGTTTATTTGCCCTATGTTACGGTTGAAGGATGGGGAAGTAGTCTTTGCGCGCCATTAGAGATATGCAGCGCATCTCAGCGTGCATTTTTAATACTGAACTCAGAAGGCCAGTAGGCATGATAGCCGTGTACTTTCTCTTAAATCGTGCAAACTCTGTGAGTTCAACAATCTGATCAGGTGATAGCCCTTCTGCAGCTCTGATTAGCTCACTTATCTCTGATCCTGGCGCACCCTCCGTCTGCGATCATCCGTCGTACCTCGCTGGCACTTCTGGCTATGTCGATCCGATCTAGACAATGAGATGATAACAAGTGGCCCACCCTGAAGGGCTATTAATTGACGGATAAGAGAGCTAATCGGATCAGTTCTGATTGTTCGATGAGGAAGCTGTCCATTGCCGAGGAAGCATTATTACTTAATGGCATGACGCAAATTTACTTAAACGTACGATGGTCCTTCTGAAGATATCTACGCAACACTTCAAAAACTGCCTTTATGTCCGATAATAAATCTTCTGTTAACTAAACAGGAGAATTTAGCCCTATGAGGGATTCCCTGGCGGAACCAAACCACGGGCTAACTTCATTGCCAATTTTTGCCAATTCGACGTAGACTATTGAAGCGAGGTCACACATGCCCACTCGAAATATTAATCTCACCACTGAGATGGACAACTTTGTGGATTCCAAGATCCAGAGTGGAGCCTATGCCAATGCCAGCGAAGTAATTCGAGCTGGTTTGCGTGCTCTGGAACGGGACGAAAAAGAAGATCAAGCCAAACTGGAAGCGCTGCGGGTAGGACTCCTCGCAGGCGAAGAAAGCGGAATAGCTGAGGGTGATGTCTTTGGCGAGATTCGAGCGAGAATCCAAAGGCGAGCTCTGGCCATAGAAAGAGCCTAGTCCTTGCCTGCATATCACCTCTCGAAACTAGCCCGAATCGACCTTATCGAAATAGCTGAATATACTCTCGAGACCTGGGGCTTGGAGCAGACCAACCGATACCTGGACAGACTGGAGAAGCTCATTACAAAGCTTTCCCGAAACCCGGAATTAGGTAGAACATGCAATCGCATCCGTCATGGATACCGGCGGATGGAATTTGAAAAGCATGTTGTTTTCTACCAATTAAGAGCTGATGGCATTTTCATTAGCCGTATTCTTCATGCACGGATGCTGCCTACTCGTCAGGTCTTTGAAGATGAATAACATATTCAAAATCAATGCAATAAAAGCACAAAGCGATCCAATACATTGAATGTGATACGTTAACTATTGAATGGCTTTCCTCTCTGCCGCGCCATTTTGCTCGTGTTGGCGCTTACTGTCGCCCCTGTTCCAGCACTAGTAAATTCCCTGCATAATACTTCCCCGCCAGATCGTTAATTGCAGGATCCAAGGTAACGAGAATTCCTTCGTTTTTGATTGCCAAACCAAGCAAATAGGCATCGGCAATCTGCTTGTGCCCGTAGATTTTGGATTTGATAGGCGATGTCACTTCTCCGTAGGAGGCATCAATCGGCCAAAAGTGATGTCCTTGAAGTTCAAGATTCTTCTCGAGGACCCTATGTGCCTCACCAGGAGTTATGAGGCTTCCTGAGATTTTTGGATTCGAAAGCACACGAATGAAGCCATTTTGCGTAATTGGACACGTTGCCCAAGATTTAGCTCCTTTTGCGAGAAACCATGTCCCTACAAGCTTATGAGCTTCGTGCCTAGGCCAAAGCCATGCAATTAAGACATCGACATCAAATAAATAGGTCTTCATATTTCTTCCACTTCAATGTCACGAATGTATTTTGTTGTCACAAGTGGCAAGTCAGATGGCACGTCAAACACAGTGACGCCATTAATCTGTACAGTAGCAACTGTCTCCCCTACTCCGCGCCTAATCAGCTCACTAACAGCCTTGTTGAGGGACATGCCATTACTTTTCGCGAATTGGCTTGCAATTTGATAGGACTCGTCATCCAACCTTAGCGATGTTCTCATGGATTAGATGATGCCATATATTTATATTGATGTCACCGCTTTTAGCACGCCAGCAAAACATCAAGGATGAAGCATAGCCACGTATTGCTGTCCGCAATAAAAATAGACACCCAGGAGTCAATTTAGCATCATTGCAGGCGATTCATTATACCCAGGACAAATACTTGCCGTCTTCACGATTTCAGTTCCGCAGAGATGGCAATCGCCGGGTTGGTGCTCCTAATCTAAATATGGCAGCCGACCTCCCGCCTGGGGTGGTTCAAACGGGAGAAAACGCCACATCACTCACATTTCGACGAGAAGACGTAGACGCTCTTCGGTTTCGGTATTAGAACTCGGGAGATACAGAACAATCTTCAGTTCAGAAGCTTGCTGCACATCGAGATGCAACGGCTCTAAGGTGAGGAGCCCGGCTTTGGGATGGAGTATTTCCTTACGATAGCTTAGTGGCGCAGCGATCTCATGATTGGGCCACCATGATGCGAAATTCCGACTCTCTGTCATGAGAGCATGAATCAACTTCGACCAGAGTGGATCTCCTGCATGAGTACTTGAGTCGACACGAAAGTTGCCCAAGACACAATGTGCATAGCGAGTCCAATCCACAAAAAGACTACTGAAATATGAGCTACGCTTGAATGTCAGCCAAACGATATTGCGTTCAGCTTCAGGAATTGCACCAAAGTCTCCAAAGACGCGAGAAGCAGCATCGTTCCATGCAAGAATATCCCACCGTGTATTGAGAAGATAAGCAGGATTGGGAGTCATCCCATCAAGAGCCTGTTGAACGAGTGCCAGTATCTTCACTTCAGTCCCGGCGTGAATCGGAGGCGCCGGGAAGCCTGCCAACAAAAAGAGATGTTCTCTTTCACGTCCATCCAGACGAAATGCGGATACCAGACGTTCCAGGGTTTCGGTGGACACCGACACAGCACGTCCCTGCTCTAGCCACGTGTACCAAGTTGTGCTGATATCCGCGAGTTCAGCAACCTCCTCGCGGCGAAGCCCAACAACGCGCCGTCGTCTGCCTGCAGGTAGCCCCACATGTGAAGGAGACAGCCGTGCTCTGCGAGTGCGCAGGAAATCCGCCAGTTCCCTTCTCTTCTCTGCAGTGTGGGGATAGGCCAGCATTTCAGACATAGTGGTACTCCTGATACCAGGATAACGGATTACTTGTACTACTTTCTCAGCACATTCAAACTACATCCTAAGAAGAGGAGAACGAGGTCAATTCAAATGGATCTTCAACTCAATGGAAAGCGCGCACTGGTAACAGGAGGAACAGCAGGAATCGGTCAAGCAGTTGCACAGGCCCTAGTCAAAGAGGGTGCAAGTGTTGTTATTACAGGACGGGAACAGAAGAAGCTTGACCATACACTAAATGAAATCTCAAAACAGGTTGGAAGAACAGAGATCACCGGAATTGTTGCAGATGTGGGAACACAATCTGGGGCCGATCTTCTGCTCCATCAGATTCCTGAAGTAGATATTCTCGTCAATAATCTGGGAATCTATGAATCGAAATCGTTCTCAGAGATAACTGATGATGACTGGTTACACTTCTTCGAAGTCAACGTCCTCAGTGGAGTCCGCACCGCCCGAGTCTATCTGCCTAAGATGCTTGCGAAAAACTGGGGCCGCATCATTTTCATTTCCAGCGAATCGGCGCTGAACGTACCTACAGACATGATTCATTACGCTACGACAAAAACGGCACAACTAACCATCGCACGTGGCCTTGCAGAGACAACTCGCAGCACCGGGGTAACAGTGAATACCGTCATGCCTGGACCAACGCGCTCCGCAGGGATCGTCGATTTCATGAAATCTGTTTCAAGTGTCCCGAATGCCTCAGAAACGGAAATCGAAAAAGAGTTCTTTGAAAAGCACCGCTCTGCGTCACTGATCCAGCGGTTAATCGACCCGACGGAAATCGCGTCTCTCGTCGCCTATCTAGCCAGCCCCCTCTCTGCCGCCACGAATGGCGCAGCATTACGTGCAGAAGGCGGATTGTTAAGATCCATTGCCTAACACATCTGTAGATGGATAGGCCCTATACTCTACAGCCTATCCATTCTCAGTAATTGTGGCTAATGGCGCGTATTATGGAGAACTCGTCTCAGATCCTGGTTAGCCAACTCCAAATCTGATTGAAATTGATGATTATCGGGATCGGACTTTAACAGCTTCTTCGCTTCATTCACAGCGCTGCTCAAGTGGATCGCAGCATTCGCAAAATCCTTCTTTTCTTCGTAGATTTCTCCCATCTCAATATGACTGGCCACCACTTCCCGGCGCATTACCGTATTGTCCGGATTTGTCTTCAGGAATGCTGTTCGAATATCCAGAGAATTCTGGTCTTCGCGTAAAGCACCGTCCAGATCACCCTGCGCTTCTTTTACCCGACCAATTTTCATGTGAGCTACAGAAAGAATTTTCTCTGGAATAAGCATGTGTGGGCGCTGTGCCTCAAGACGGGAAGCATAGTCCAACTCGTGCAAAAAATACTCTTCTGCCTCCTTCAGATCTTTCGCTTCATAGGCTAAATCTCCTAAATCGTCGGAACTTGACGACAGTTGATAAAGAACATCTGCATCTTCGGGATGCAAACGTTCGGCACGATTCAAGATGGCACGTGCAGCTTCGTATTCTCGTTTTGAGTTTTGATCGCCTGCAGCCCACATGAGATCTGCAATTCTTTCATGTATCCGCGAAAGAGCTAGATCGACGGTGTAGTCGTTCGGAAGCAGCTTACTAAGTTTTTCACGAATCTGAAGAGATTTATCAAAGCTGGATCTGGCTCCGGCAGGATCACCAAGATTAGGGCCCCGCACATTTCCCTGAAGATCGCCTAGTTTTTCGTAGGCACTCCCAATATCCCGGAGAATCTCCGGATCTCCTCCAGAATCATGCTCCAGTGCTGGTAAGTACCGAAGCCCTAGATCTACAAGATGCTTCTGAACCGGAGTTGACCCTGGTAGTGTGCTGATTTGATTATTGACGTCGAAGATGAGAGATTCTGTCAGCTTATGAACCTCACGCAAATGCTCTTCCGCCCGAGTGCGCTGCACATTTGCCCGAATCATAGCTTTAACGGTCAGGGTAGTTCCAATTGCCACCGAAAGGACTAAGCCTGCAGCAACCGCTGCAATATCCCAACGTCTACGAAGATATTTCCCTGCCTTATAAAAGATAGTATCTGGCCGGGCACTAACGGGCAGTCCCTTCAAATAGCACTCGATATCTGCTTCAAGATGCTCGACGGAAGAATAACGCCGATCAGGTTCTTTTCGAAGGGCCTTGGCCGTAATTGTATCGAGATCGCCTCTCAAGCGCTTATACCAGGAGGCGGGTAGAATCCCCTGCTCATCCTTACGTCCCTGCGTCCCTACGACAGCCATGCTTGCAGGTATTGGATCCTGTTCACAGATCGCTTTAGCTATCTGTTCGATTCCTCGTCCATCGACGCGATAAGGCTGCCTGAGTGTCAGCAGCTCATAGAGCAATACTCCCAGCGAATACACATCCGTTGCCGTCGTAATCGCAGCGCCTCGAATCTGCTCAGGGCTGGCATATTCGGGAGTGAGAGCCGCGATGGTCGTTGTAGCTCCAGCAAGCTGGTCCTCACTCAGGACCTTTGCAATTCCGAAATCGAGGAGCTTAGGTATTCCAGCAGAAGACACCAGTACATTGCTCGGCTTAATATCACGGTGAACAATCAGCCGCTGATGCGCATATTGAACGGCGGAGCACAGGTCGCAAAAGAGCTTTAGTCGTGCTTCCAGTCCCAGATTGTGATGATTACAATAGCCGAGAAGCGGCTCTCCCTCGACATATTCCATGACTAAATAAGGTCTACCCTCGTCTGTAGCACCTCCATCTAGAAGCTTCACGATATTAGGGTGATCGAGGTTTGCAAGCATCTGTCGTTCTGACAAAAAGCGCTGAACGATCTTGGTTCCGACTTCCTGACGAGAAAGGACCTTAATGGCAACCTGCTGCTGAAAATCGTCAACCCTCACGCCAAGATAGACGATTCCCATGCCTCCACGCCCTATTTCGCGGACTAAGCGATAAGGTCCAATTTGCTTAGGAACGGAGATATCCCCCGAATCAGGAGGAGAACAGGGACCGTCAAGAGATCTACCATTTCCAGCTTGTGCATGCTGGAGATATCCGATTCTGTCCTGCGTTGGAAGCTTGGAATAGATGTCGATGCCGACCTGTAGGCCCTTCCCTCGATCACCTTCTTCATCACCCGACGCAAAGGGCAAAGAAAGATCATCCGAATCAGCGGCAAGCAATTTGAGCACCCACTGCAAAACCTCTGGCTTTTCACTGCAACGGGTTTGTATCCACTGCTCCCTCTGGTCAGCGGGAACTTCAAGCGCCTCAGCTACAATTTCCTTAATCAGTTGCCATTTATCGGGGGTCAATTCCCCTGTATCAGGACTCGTCATCGCAGAACGAACAATCTTCCTCTACGGCTCAGGTTTGGCTATCATGCAATCCCGAGCCGGAGGACTGCGCTATCCGTGTCGCAAGACATTGTCGTAGGAAAAGGCGCCCCGTCCGAAATTCGCGTTTTACAGTACGAGCAGATACAGCGAAATACGCAGCTATCTCCCCAACTTCGAGTCCGCCAAAATAATGCATTTCGATCATCTGGGCCTGTCGATCGTCTAGTCGTCCAAGACGCTCGAGTGCCTCATGAACTGCCAGAATCTCCTCTGGCTTCCCAGCCTTCAACTCGATGTTGTCGTTCAGTTCAATCAGGATGGTGCCTCCACCGCGCTTCTCAGCGTTCTTCCGTCGCGCATAATCGACCAAAACCTGACGCATCACCTTTGACGCTAGTCCGAAGAACTGTCGCCTTTCTTTAAAAGTCAAACCTGAACTTTGGAAGATACGCAGATACGCTTCGTGAACAATTGCCGTTGGACGCAAGGTATGATTGGGGCGCTCGCTTCTCAGAGCCGATATGGCGAGAGACCGCAAGTCAGAGTAGATCAGTGGAAACAGTTTTTCTGCAGCCGCGCTGTTTCCATCGCTTGCGGCCCGCAGCAGCTCAGTAACATCACCCATAGCGTACTATTTGAACATCGACGGGGAAAACTGATTCTATCACGCCTATCCCAAGCAAGCTCGAGTTAACAATCATTGGAGATCGGATAGCAAGTTTCTTCCGACGTGGCTGAGGGCTCGCCAAAGAAGAAGTTTTCTGAACCTTGTTTCAGACCAGCGCATACCATAATTTACACTCCGGCATCTGCAACATTGCATGCGCATCGCATGGCCTTAAGAAAAGAACTACTATTTGCATAAATAGCGCTACGCAGCGAGGTACGAGAAAGATTTATGGGTAACTCCTAAGCTGAGATAATGGAACAAGATATAAGCAATGGCAGACAGATTGCCGCACCCCCTGTTTGCCATCGACTCCTCAATCTTTCGGATGGACAAGAACAGAATGCCTGCATTAACTTTGTCCAGCAATAGGCGTCTCTGTGTGAAATCAAGGACATCTTTCAAGAGCGGAGTAGATCATGACCTCCTATCGAAGGCTTTGGATTGCTCTCATCCTAGTTCTCGCAATATCATTCGCCATTCTAGGCGGAGTTGGCTACCACATTATTAGTCACGCTCCTCCGATACCTCAACGTGTAAGTACCTATGATGGCACTCTTTTATTCACCGGCGACGAGATAGTAAACGGGCAAGGCGTCTGGCAATCGATTGGGGGCCAGGAAGTGGGTACGATTTGGGGGCATGGAGCCTACGTCGCACCTGATTGGACAGCAGACTGGCTACACAGAGAAGCAATCTTCATCCTGGATAGCTGGGCACGTCAAACTGGATCATCGTCCTACGAACAACTCTCAGAGGAACAGAAAGGCGCTCTGAATGCCCGCCTACGGAATGAACTCCGCCGGAACACATTCAATCCAGTTAGTGGAAACCTGGAAGTATCAAGCCTGCAAGCAGCAGCATTTCGAGAGCTAGAGCGATATTACGCAGAGATCTTCTCTCGGGGAAGAAACGATTACGCCATTCCTGCAGGTGCACTCACAGATCCTACCCAGTTGCACAGAATGGCGGCCTTCTTCTGGTGGACAGCATGGGCAGCGAAAACTAACCGCCCAGGAGGGGCGGTAACCTATACCAATAATTGGCCACATGAACCACTTGTAGGGAATGAACCTACTCCCGGTGCCATCGTATGGAGCGTTGTGAGTTTTGTCCTACTGCTCGCCGGAGTCGGTGGAATGGTTTGGCATTTTGCTTCGCGAGAATCAGAAGCAAAACATGAACCCCCACCCGCCCGAGATCCCTTGCTTGGTCTTAATCCTACTTTGTCACAAAAGGCTACTATCAAATACTTTTACACTGCCGCAGTGCTAGTTCTGGTCCAGATTGCAGTCGGAGTGATTACAGCGCACTACGGAGTAGAAGGTTCAGGACTGTACGGTATTCCACTAGCCAAATGGTTGCCGTATTCCATCGCGCGTACTTGGCATTTGCAGCTAGCAATCTTCTGGATCGCAACCTCATGGCTAGCTACCGGTCTTTATGTTGCCCCAGCCGTCAGCGGTTATGAACCCAAGGGGCAGCGGTTGGGTGTCAACCTCCTGTTCGCCGCATTGGTGCTTGTCGTAGGTGGTTCGATGGCAGGAGAGTGGCTTGGCATTGAACAAAAGCTTGGCAATCTCTGGTTCTGGTTTGGCAGTCAGGGATACGAATACGTCGATTTGGGGCGTTTTTGGCAAATCTTGCTCTTTGCAGGGTTAACCTTCTGGCTTTGGCTCATGTGGCGAGCATTGCGACCGGCATTAGTCAGACCGTCGGAAAGTCAACCGTTACTCGTACTCTTCCTTATTAGTAGTATTGCAATTCCCTTGTTTTATCTCTCCGGGCTTATGTACGGACAACGTAGCAATATTGTTACGGCTGAATACTGGCGCTGGTGGGTGGTACATCTCTGGGTGGAGGGCTTCTTCGAAGTCTTTGCGACCGTTGTAATTGCCTTTCTATTTACACGCCTCAAACTTCTTCGTACGGATATCGCTACGCGAGCAGTGCTCTTCTCTACCGTCATTTTCCTGTCGGGAGGCATCATCGGAACTTTCCACCACCTGTACTTCAGTGGTACAGGTCCGGCGGTTATTGCTCTCGGAGCAATTTTCAGTGCACTCGAAGTTGTTCCTCTGGTGTTGGTGGGGTTTGAGGCTTGGGAGAACATTCGCTTGGGCAGACAAAGAAATGAAGCTGTTTGGATCACGGCTTATAAGTGGCCTATCCGGTTCTTTGTAGCCGTAGCATTTTGGAACTTTGTTGGCGCAGGCCTATTTGGCTTCTTTATTAATCCTCCTATTGCGCTCTATTACATGCAAGGACTCAACACAACCCCCGTCCATGGGCATACGGCTTTGTTCGGAGTCTATGGAATGCTTGGTTTAGGATTGATGCTTTTCTGCCTCCGCGCTTTACAGCCTGGAAAAGCATGGAAAGATAAACCACTGGCTATTGCTTTCTGGTGTATCAATATTGGGCTTTCGCTCATGGTGCTATTGAGTTTGCTTCCGGTTGGTCTTTTGCAGGGCTGGGCATCCGTAAAGTATGGAACCTGGTACGCGCGCTCTTCCGAGTTCCTCCAAACGGGCCTAATGAATGATCTCCGTTGGTTACGGGTACCGGGAGACACCATCTTCGCAATTGGAATGTTCGCTTTCTGCTGGTTTCTGTTGGGACTGCTAACGGGAAATTCTTATGATGACCGAACCTATGTTGAAGAAGGAGGTTGGGAGCTCGTAGAAGCTGGACGCCCGTCGAAACATTGAGTGTCATCATTTCGTTTCACTTTGCAAGCGAGAGCTCGATCTCAATTGCAAGTTAACTTTTGAGCCGAACTGTTTGGCATGAATAACTTGCAAGAGTGTTAAATGAAGCATTTATGGATATCTTCATGATATCAACAGACAGCACTCATCTGAATTTTGCGATGGTGTATTTAGAGGCCAGAGAACGCAATCTGACTGAGACCACTATCCCGTGTCTTGCAAGCAAATTCAACAGCACGTTGAGGAGTCATCAGTAGAAAGGACTCTATATGGCGAATATTCAACCAAATCGATACACAATGCACAGTAACGACGGCACAGTGAAGGTTGACTATGAAGCGTCAACTCTCGTCGGACAGCCAGCTCTAAACATCACTCAGGGCCATGGGCCCATAAGGCACTTTTCGGGATCTCAAATTCGAACTCTCCATACCGAGATCGGGACCCTGCTCACAGTGACGACACAAATGACAGTCGATGCAGGAGCAACCTCCTTCAGCGTGTTAATTCCCGCGATTACGATGTCTAGCACCTCCAATCAGGAGAAGTTTTCGACAGAAGCAGTCGTTACGAACCATATCGGGCCTACGCGTATTCCTGCCACAGGTGTGCTCGAAAAGTATCAGTTTATCCCGTTAAAGGGTGAAGCCGGATTCGTATACTCATTGCTTGAACCCGTTCTGAATCAGTTGAAGAACTCCCAAGCCGACAATGCCAAAAGCGAAACCGCTAATACACCCGTGGATATATCACCCATACCCAAGGCAAGCTGAGTAACCGGAGAATCCCACTCCCTGGCGGTCCGCAATAGAGGAGTGGGATTCCGAACACTTCACAAGAACTGGACTCAACAGTTCGATTCAATAATCGGCATTGTGGGTATCATACGGCTGACCAAACTTATTCGTGTGATTTTCTAGAGTGTTCTTGATAATCGGAATCGCAATGTCGTCCAGTCGTGTATGTCCCGCTGTAATAGTGACATTCTGCTCGATGGCCTTAAGCTTGTCCGGAGAGGTGTTCTCGGACCAGACATGAAGCCTGTAATTACCTTCGCGAACTCCCTGGAAAGCCAAATCTCCATGGGCATTTGGTATCGCGTAGTACGGCGTATCTAGCGTAATGATGACCGCAGCCATCTCCGGATGAATATTACAGAATATGTAGGAGACTCCTATCCTGTTGAAGGTCACTGTACGCGTCTGGCCTGATTGGTAGAGCCCCAGATCAAATCGCTTTCCATTGAAGAATGAAAATACATTATGAAAAAACGGATCACGATTAGGAAAAGAAACAACACTTCCGGCAGGAATCACCAGGAAGTGGGGTAGAAATTCCTTGTTCTGCTGAACCATCGTAAAGCTACCGGGCGCAACTTTGAAATGAGACCCGTTCTTTTCGTCTTCCGGCTCCAGCCACACCACAGTACGAAGATTGCCGTCAACAATTTGTCGGTGCGTAGTCTGCCCATCCTTCATGCGAAGATCCATAAATTGCACGTGAGCTGACACATCAAAGGCTTTGGACCCTTGCCCGAGTGCAGATGAGATAGTGCAGGCCAGCAGCAGCAAGCCTCTGACGAAGGGCCAAGATATTCGGATTCCTTTCAAAACTGATACCCCGCCGCAAAACCCACAATTTGCGCCTGGTTCTTTGCACCCAAGATTTGCCAGGAGTAAAGCCTACGATATTCCAGGGACAGAATGATCGAAGAATGCGGATGGAAGATTACATTTCCCAGCCAGGTCTGGTTCCTCACAAGAGAAAGATAAGAACTACTATTTGCGTAATCAGACCGACGGAGCTGATGTGCATTAGCGATATCCTGTCCAAATGCAAAGTCGAAACCTACGCGATTTGTTGGATTCCAACTCAGCTGAGACCAGCCACCCTGGTCGCGTAATGCATGATAGTAGGATTTTGTATTGCCATATTCATCTGTGTAGGAATGTTTAACCACATCCTTATAAGCGCCTTCGTTTAGTCCTCCGAGTGCCGCGCCATAATAAGCCTGCCCAGAGAACCCCAAATGAGCAGGCAATTCGAAATTCCAATCCGCTGTAATAGCTTGTCCGTTAACATGGCGACCGGTGCCGTAGGAATGGGGGCTCCAATAGCCTCCGAGTCCGACAAAACTCTTTTGTGGTCCACCCCACGAAAAGCTGCTGTGAAGGGCAGATCCCGGATACCGGCTGCGTTCTGCAGCGCTAACATAGGCCGAATCATAAGTAGCGGGGGCATCAGGAACATCAAGCAAAGCGCCCTGCAGAGAGAAGGACTTCTGTCCTCCCGACCAGAAAGTATGGTCCACAGCCAGTTGCGGGATCCAAGCCCAAAGATTACCGGACCAGGACATCGTAGGTTCGGCAACGCTCAAGTAAGACTTCGGTTCTGTTGGAGTAATAATTAATCGGCTGATACCTGCTTGTACCTTTGTATTTGGCCAAAGCAAACGGACATCGGCCGTGCGTAGCCGCACACGACCCGCAGTTGTTAGGTTCCCGGCGGAATATTGCTCTGAAAAGAAATCCACCTGCACGTTTCCGTAGCTATGAGCGCCCCAAATCTCCGGACCACTGCTTTCCAAACTTAGCAGAGTCTGATTCATAGTAGCGCTCAAGCTTCCGTTAGAAACACCTGCTGTTCTCGGATTCGTAAAAGCAGGAAGTGAGGTACTGTTCACGACACCATCAATACCGTTTACATTGAACAACACCAAGCCGGACACCTTAAGAGGAAAACGAGATGAAGTCTCTACTTTAGTTTGTTCGTGAACCTGAAGCTCAGCTTGTTGTACCTCCTGCTCTTCTTGAAGAGCTTCGACCGCTCCTGCCAGCTTGGAAGCAGCATCGGTAGTTGTTCCATCCGCCCTGGCTTCAAGTAGTTGCTTTTGCAGAGAAACAACCTTCTGTTCCAGATCTTCCAGTCTGGTCTGATAAGAAGTCATTTGCTTTTGCGCTACGGCAAGCTGGCTTCTCATCTCCTCCATTTGCTGGATCAATTGCGCCTGATTTCCTGAAGGTGATTGAGCCCAAGCACTCGCAACGGTAAGGATTCCCATAGGTAAGAGCCTATAGATACAAGAGAGCCGATGGCGAAAGGCGAAGTTTCTCTGTCTGAGCTTGTCCATAGCTAGTCCTCTGCCTTTGCTGGACTTTCAGCATTTGCTGGTTGAGCCGCATAGCGGTCAAGAGAGAGACGGAAAACTGTTCTTCCCGGCGCACTTGACTCCAGGACAATATTTCCACCATGTTCTTTCGCAATCGTCATCACGATTGTCAGACCGATTCCGATACCATTTTCTTTGTCTGCGCTGACAAAAGGATCAAAAAGGCTATTCCGGATGGAACGAGGAACTCCTGGACCTGAATCGATTACCCGAACGATCACTTCAGAAGCAGATTCACCAATATCGACTGATATCTCTCCCAATTCCCCCGAGAGTCGCGATGCCTGGCAAGCATTTAGCAGCAGATTGTAGATGGCACGCTCGATTTTCTTCGCATCTACCCAAGCATCGGCGCTGGAATGAGCCGAAAGATGAAATGTCGTCAAGGCTGCTTCCGGATGGGTGCGAATGAGCGCGATGGCGCGTTCGGCCAATTCCGTAATCGACTCATAGCTGCCATGAATGGCACGTCCAGTGTGGGTGAAAAGGAGCAAAGAATCGATAAGATCGGTGGTACCGTGCACAGAGAGCTGAATCTCGGCCAATAATTCTGCTTTCTCAACCTTCCCCATCTCTGTTGTAGCTAGAAATTCTGCATTTGCATATACAGATGCAAGATAATGCCGCAAATCATGAGATACAGAGCTGGCCATCTGCCCTATGGTAGCCAACCGTTCAGCCTTGAGGAGTTTTGCCTGAGTCTTGCCGAGCTCGTTGCGCATTACCTGAAAGGAAGCCCCAAGCTCCCTTAACTCTACCGCGCCACTGGATGGCAGTTGATAGCTGTAATCTCCTGAACCTAATGCCCGGGCTGCTTTTGCGAGTCCCACCAGCGGAGCAGTCAGTCTCTGGGAAACGACAAAGGCAAGGATGCCGCCAACCAGAAGCGCAATTCCGCCCAGACCAAGTACCAACTGATTCAAGCGAGCTTTAGCAGCAATCGCCCTCTCCATAGATGCCATTACCACGAGGCTGATTGAAGGAGAAGGCGTTGGCTCCAGAGATATAGCCTGTGTCAGATACTGTCTGCCACCAAAGGACAGTACGGTTGGCGCCATAGACTTCGCTATAGCGAGTTGCATCCGGGAGGCTAGATTCTGTCTTTGTGTGGAGGCCAAAGTGCTGCCAACAATACTGTTCCCGACTGCAAAAGTGACTTCAGCGCCAACAGACTGGCTGATTTGATGCGCAACCTTATCATCGATAGCAGAGCCGATAATCACATAACCGAGTAAGGTCCCGCCTTCTCGCGGACCGAAATAGACCGGAGCGGCGATGACCTCAAAAAGTTGACCTCCGGTAAAACAGTACGGTACAGAAACTGCACTATGCAATACTTTGGCCAGTTCTATCTGAGAAGTGGCATCTTGTACTCCCGATCCAGATACATAGAGGGCAATCACCTTTTCCGAAGGAGATGCAAAGGCAAAGAGATCTGCGCCACTAAGTTTGTGAAACTCAGCGCCTTCATTTTGGATTGTTAGCGTGTCTTGCGTCGTCAGGAGGGCTTTAAGACTCGGCTGTTCAGCCAGAAGAAGTGCTTCCCGAGCAAGGTTGCGCCTTCGGTCTTGATCGATGTTCTTATAGGTTGCAGCAGAATGCTCCAGGCTGAGAATGAGAGATTGTCGAATCTCCCGCTGCATCTGTGCCCTGACAACCAAAAGGCACGCCATTGTGAGCGCTGCCGGAATCAACAGCAACGGCAGCAGGAGCAAAGCCCGCATTTTTAGAGCTGGCAAAGATCTCGGTCCTCTAGTTCAAAATCAAAGCAAAAATTTATACCCGGCGCCATGAACGGTTACAAAATGGCTGGGATTGGCTGGATCGACTTCAAGCTTCTGTCGCAACTTCAAAATTTGATTATCGACAGTCCGTGTCGTCGGATAATGATTGTATCCCCAAACATCGCTCAAAAGCTCATCGCGTGAAATAACCCTCTCCGGGTTCTCGAGGAAAAAACGCAATAATTTAAACTCATGGGCCGTCAATGTGACAGGTTCGGTATGTTTACGTACTGTCATACGGACGAAATCGACCTCGCACACACCGAATTTCACTACTGGATCCGGTGCATGTTGCTGAACTCTACGTAGCGCAGCTTGAACCCTTGCCAATAATTCTCTGGGACTGAAGGGCTTGGTTACATAGTCGTCCGCACCCAGTTCCAGGAGCAGAACCTTATCTGCAACCTCTGTAATTGCACTTAATATAATGACTGGTGTACGCGGCGAGGCTTTCTTAATCCGCTTGCAGATATCTCTTCCCGTCATCTTTGGCAACATCAGGTCAAGAATCACAATTGACGGGCTGGAAGAGTGAAACAGATCGAGCCCCTCGAGACCGTCCAAAGCACAGACCGCATGAAAACCTTCCGTAGAGAAGAGCCTGCGTAACACCTTTTGCATACGCACATCATCTTCCACGATAAGGATTGTCTCCATTGCCTCCGATTCCTTTCCTTTACTATTCTCCCCCAGAATGGATTCAGAATAGCCATACAAGATGCGAAAATGACAAAGTTGTGACATCTATCTCTATTAAATTCAGCCGCTTGACGAAACAGCGATGAGTCTTCTTTTCCCCTTCTTACTTTGAAACTCCAGGAAATTGATTCCGGTCAATGGAGAAAGACCTCCGCCGTTTCTTCCGGAATAGCCTTTCAAAATGAAATGCCATACGCCAACGAAGATCCAGCATTATGTAAGCAAGAGATGACCGGAGATGATATACCAATCGCGAAACCTGGTACCACATATTACGCAGGCGATAGCGCCAGGCACTCTTTCCTGCCGCTGATAACCGCTCATTGAACGAGTGTCCGCTACGGACAGGCAAAAGACGCTGCCATACGTAATTGCGATAAGCAGAAACATTTTCAAAGAAAGGCTCCAGGAAAAGGAGGGAGGCCTTGTTCCCTGGAAGATCGGCATAGAGACTGATATGAGAAAAGTGATCCACCCACAACCGGCACTCAGCCCAGTCACAACCTGAATTCTCTATTTGTTCAGGCAGCGCAACAGAAAAAGTCCGAGAGGCCAGATGCAAAACAAGCCGGCACACCTGTTCTATTTTCGCATCACGACTCCAGAGAGCAATTGCATCCCGCCAAAGATGCTCTTCTTCCTTGTGAGAAGAAATGAACCGGCTCACCTCGTATAACCAGAGCATACGAGCCCACGTTCCTGAAAGATGCCGGAAATAATGCATTAGTTGATAGGTCAACTGGTAAACCGGCCGCAATCGAGGGAAACGCACGCCTTCGATTTCATGGGTCTCTAAATTCTGGGTCCATTCAAACAGCGGGAAGCAGAGAGGAACCCCCTTCTCCTCATTCTCCCAGAAATAGGGGTGTAGTTCCACGGCGCAGCTATTCTGGAGATGGTAAAGATAGGCATCCTTATCAACGGCAATGGAACCTGGAGTAGAAAATCTCCTTTCCCCGGAAACATCCCTGACATTCAGCCGATAGCCCAGATGCAACAAGCACTCTTCGGCAGCATCCATATGTTCCGGCGCTACCAGAAAATCGAAATCGCTCTGATGCCGATCTTCGATTTGCGCGAGATACTCCGGAAACAGGCTAAACCCTTTCACACAGACAAACGAGATCCGCCTTTGCATGAGTACGGCAACTACCTGAGAAAACCTCCCAAGCATATCCAGCATTCGCAGACGGTTGTCATCCGATCTTTGCTCAAGAGCAATTACAGTTCGTGCAGGAAGCAATCGCGTCAGCTTCCGTTCCCGAAGCACGGAGATCAAGGGCAAGGCGAGACCGCTACGATCCAGCCATCCCATTTGACGATCCCAATCAGACGAAGAAATATTTGCCAGTACATTCTGCTGCGCTATGGATTCCGTCCGCCCCAGGAATGCGGCTATTTTGTATCGAAAGTGGTAGCTCATGAGACCCTGGTCTGGCTGTTACTTAAGTCGTTCGAATGCATGGATTCTTTTGTCAGGTAAAGCAGCAGGGACAGATACTGATCTATTTCTTCCCGCCGTTTCACTTCGTCAAAAGGAAGAGACAAGAAACCAGCTGCATATTGTCGTCTGGGGTGGATGGCAAAGAAACTTCTCTCACTGAAATAGGCAGCAGTCATCTCTTGCGACGAAAAAAGCATAATCTCTGAAGCAGAATGGGTGGCTGTTTCTTCCTGCTGAACCACAATCTCCCAGCAGAAATCCGAAGGCTCCTCTATAGAGTGGAGTGCCCCTTGCCGAAATAAAACAAGAGACTCCAGAATCAACTCCGAGTTCGTGCGAATGCTTATTCGTTTCATCTCGGATCCGCCTGCGTAACGATATGTACGCTGAACATCAACCGGAGTCCAGCGACACAAGGGATCAGGCACATTCCTCATTACAGTTTCTTCCGGGAACATCATCTGAATCCTCCTTTTGAAAAAGGTTCTGACAGAACCCGAGCACCTCGTCAGCAACGTAGTCGGGGCTGCCATGGAAGCGCATCCGGTATAGCTCACAATTCTCTAGTTTCCGCACCAGATCGATTTGAGGAACACGGAGATGCGTCAGAATTTCTGGCAACTCTTCAAGGCCATCGACGACATAAGGGATGATTTCGTCAATCCCAATACGTTCAAATTTCGTGCCAGGAGCAGAGGAACGTTCAAGCAAAAGGAAACATTTAGGAACACAATGCAAACTTCGCTGCCAACCTAACGCGATCTCCGGATCAATTTCATATGCAATTTCCCCATTCAAAGATTGCGTCAACGGATACTTTCTCAACTCAGGGAAGAACTGCTCAGAGTCAGGGAGCAATTTAATGGGAACAGGCATGCCCCACGCATGCAGATGCCCTTCTATCTCTGACAGATATGTCCAGTCATCTGAGAGAAACGCAAGCCCTTTCCGCGCCAATGCCGCAGACAGTGTAGATTTGCCCACACCGGAGTGTCCGCTAAGCAGAACTCCGGAGTCTCCTTGTACCAGGCATGCACTATGCAGCGCCACCATGGCCAGGGAAGAACTCATTACTCCAACTAGGACTGGCAGAATAGTACGCCTACAAAGATCTTCATCTTCTACAGTGGCAGAAGAAAGGCTTCCTATAACTTCTCTATCTAGCAAGTTAAAACTTATCCGGTTCTTGGGACCATAAGTTGCAAATACAAAAGGACCAAAGCCCCGGAAATGCGGAACAAAAGCTTGACGAGCAGTGATAGATCCTCTATCGCGCGATATGTCATTCTCGACATAGAGCAGGATGGATAACATTGGCCCAGACTGACCAGTTGGAGAAGCTGAACTATGGAAGAACTCTGTGACCACTTTCTGCAAACGCAGTGAGTTGGTGTAAAGTATGCACGGTCGCCCTACGACCCGCAAAAGACGACGATATGGCAAGTGCTGATCGGACACTCTCTCGGGTACAGCAGAGACGATGGAAGTTGTATGCATCTCGTATTGATTCATGCTACTTTCCAGCATCCTATCTGCTCTTCAGGAGAAAAAAACAGAGTGCAAGGGGTAATGACAAACTTGTGACAACTCCATGACATACGGACTTAGGGTTCCATGGAATAAATAAAGTCGTCGGGAGCATTATTCCTGAGACCAACTATGGCTGGACATCCAAAGAAAAAAGTCGTCTTCTTCTTCCCCTCGTTTTCAAGCAGCGAAGCAACGGCACCGCTTGGAATTCTGGCCGTTGCAACACCGCTCATCCAAGCCGGCTACGACATCTGCTTGATCGATTCGACAATAACCCCGGACTTCAAGAAAAGAGTTCTGGAAGAGGTCAAAGACGCCTTGTGTCTGGGCGTCTCTCTCGTCACCGGTCCGATGATTCGGGAGACCGTTGAAATTGCTCGCGCAATTAAGGAATGGAAACCGGATTTTCCAATCATCCTTGGAGGATGGCATCCGTCTTTACTTCCCTTTCAAACGTTGGCAGCACCCTATATCGATTTTGTCGTGAGAGGACAGGGAGAAGAGACCCTTACTGAGCTCGTTCAACATATCGAAGATGGAGCATCTGCTAAGGGGATTCTTGGCGTCGGGTACAAACAAGAAGGTCAGGTTGTCTTCAATCCCGAGCGACCTCTGCGTCCATTAGTTGAAATGCCACCGAAAGCCTACCAGCTTGCAGACTTCGATGCCTACGAGCGCAGCTGTGGCCGCCGCTGGGCAATGTACACATCCAGCCTGGCCTGTCCATTCAATTGCGCCTACTGCACGAATGGAGGCGTCTATGGGCGTAAATGGAATGCTCTCCCTCCAGAACAATTCGTCGAAGAGACTGTCGATCTGACGCAGAGATATAACCTCGAGATGCTCTGGATTGTCGATGATAACTTTCTTGTCGATCTGGATCGAGCCAGGGGGATAGCAGAGGGGCTGATACGCGCGGGTTCACACTATCGCTGGAGCATCCAGGCCACAACGAATCTGACCGCTAAACTCAGCATCGAAGATCTAAAGCTTTTGCATAAGGCGGGCCTTCATCAAATCTGTCAGGGCGTAGATTCAGGATCACCCAAAATCTTGAAGCTCATGAACAAGGAGTTTCAAGACTTCGACTCCATCTATGAAAGCGCAGCGCGATGCCTTCAAGCAGGTATTCGACCGTCCTTCAACATCATCTTTGGGTTTCCTGGAGAAGGCCCCAAAGAACGTCGTGAAACGATCAGCTTCATTATGGACGTTTGCCGTCGCTTTCCGGGAAGTGAATTTTGGACGAATATCTTCACTCCTTACCCCGGATCTCCTATCATGCAGCGCACTCAGGAAATTGGCATTCAAGTGCCGAACTCTCTTGAGGAGTGGGTCGACTATTTCCCACGCTACACTGTGCTGCCATGGCTTAAGGGGAAACAGCATGACCGTCTGCAACGCATGAGGGATTACCTTCGCATTGCTTTCGATCGTATCCCTATAGCAGCCGATACACGGAAACCCTGGATTCGCAGAACTCAAAAGCTATTGAGTCTCCCGGCACGCTGGCGTCTTGACCACGATCTGTATGGAGCACCTGCAGAGTTGTGGCTCAACAAGAAGCTGAAACAGGTATCGCAGGCGGCAAAGCCTGCGGTGGATGCAAAGTTACTCGAATCGAAACCAGCAGAGTGTTAGTGCAGGAGCAGCATTCAGTTATGGCAGAGCAGCAAAAATCAATCGACGTGCTCTTTACGCATGCCTATCATCTTGCCTACGATCGTAAGCAGTTTGATCGTCAGCAGCCGTATCCTCCTTTGGGAACGCTCTATGCCGCGGCTCTAGCGCGCCAGCACGGATACTCAGTTGCAGTCTTTGACTCGATGCTCGAAGATCCAGACGAAAAGTTCGTTCACGCGCTGGATTACTACCACCCGAGAATGGTGGTAATTTACGAAGATAGTTTCAACTATCTTTCAAAAATGTGTCTTGAGCGTATGCGAGAGGTCGCCTGGGAGATGCAGGCGGAAGCTAAGGCACGTGGCTGCCGTGTATTTGTTCATGGCTCCGACGCAGCCGATCATGCAGAAGCCTATCTGCGTAATGGCTTTGACGCTGTCCTTCTCGGAGAAGGAGAGCAAACTCTCATTGAGTTATTAAATGCAGTGATGAGAAAGAAGCAACTCTCTGAGTGGGCAATCCATGGACTCGTTTACCGTAGATCGGATACGGCAGAGATCGTACATACTGCACCACGGCCTCTGATGCAGGAGATCGACCATCTCCCCCTCCCGGCAAGAGATCTCATCTCCATGACAAGCTATTCCGCCATCTGGGAAAAAGCACATGGGATCAGGTCTACCAATATCGCTACAAGTCGAGGGTGTCCGTTTCAGTGTAACTGGTGTGCCAAACCAATCTATGGGAACTCGTTTGTTCTGCGATCTGCACAAAATGTAGTGGAAGAAATAGTGCAGTTACAAACAACGTATGGAATACAACATCTCTGGTTCGCTGACGACATCTTTGGCCTAAACAAGCACTGGATACAAGAGTTCGCCGCGCTCTTGGAACAAAACGATTGCAAGATCTCCTTCAAGATACAAAGTCGCGCAGATTTGATGTCGATAGAAACAGTTGACGCTCTTCGACGCGCGGGTTGCAGTGAAGTCTGGATGGGGGCGGAATCTGGGGCACAGTCTGTTCTCAATGCCATGCAGAAGGGACTGAAAGTTGATGCAATTGTCAATGCAAGTGATAGATTGCATGCCGCGGGCATCCACCCCTGCCTTTTCCTACAATTTGGATATCCAGGAGAAGGGCTGAAAGAAATCGAGCAGACAATCGCACTCGTACGCAGAACCCGTCCTTACAATATCGGCATCTCCGTCTCTTATCCTCTGCCCAATACCAAGTTTTACGAACGGGTACAAGAACAGCTAGGAGACAAACGTAACTGGATTGACAGCGACGATCTTAGCGTGCTCTTTCGGGCCCCCTATTCCAATGAATTTTATCGCGCGATACGCAATGCGCTGCACGCCGAAGTGGACAACTGGAAAAGTCCCAACTCACGGACGAAAGAACTAGAGTTAGCAGCCCTTTGGGAATCGGTCTATCTGCTCGAAAAGACCTGCAGGACAAAGGCTCCCACGGTCTTTCCAATCCTGCCTTCAGACGATGGAACATTCAACGAATTGCAGGCACTCTCATGTGGAGGTGAATGCCTATGAAAATCGAGCTATTACTGACCCACGGATATTTCCTTATGGAGGACCCCAAGGAGCTTCAAATCATGAAGCCATATCCGCCGATGGGAATTCTCTACATCTGTTCTCATCTGCAGAGGAAAGGATACTCAGTAGAGGTTTTCGACAGCACCTTCTCCACGAAGCAGCAGTTGATCGATTGGCTTCATTCCACGCCACCGTCCATCCTTGGTATTTATGCCAACCTGATGACTCGCTCGAATGTTGTCAAAATCCTCAAGGAAGCCAAGCTTGCGGGATGGAAGACCATTGTTGGGGGTCCAGAGCCGGGAGCCTATATTGACGAATATCTGGAAGAAGGAGCAGATATTGTCGTTCTTGGGGAAGGAGAACTGACCGTTGAGGAGATATTAGCGGCCTTCCGTCAGACACCCACCCCAGATCTATCCAAAATTTCAGGGCTCGCCTTTCGAGATGCCTCAGGTCTTGTTCACCATACTGCACCGCGGGAACAGATCGCCAATATCGATGCACAACCCTGGCCTGCCAGAGAGTCGATCGACACGGCACGTTACATTGAAACCTGGCGGAAGCATCATGGTACTGGCTCAATTTCAATTATCACAGCACGAGGCTGCCCCTTTCGCTGCCAGTGGTGCAGCCATCAAGTCTTTGGACAGAGTCATCGCCGCAGGAAACCACAGCTGGTAGCAGATGAATTAGCGTGGATTCAAGAGCGATACCAGCCAGATATGCTTTGGATTGCCGACGATGTATTCACTATCAACCACGGCTGGTTGGAGGAGTGGTCAAAACAGATACATTCTCGTGGGCTTCGTATTCCCTTCGAATGTATTTCCCGCGCGGACCGTCTCAATGAGCAAGTAATAGCCAGACTCGCCGAGTTAGGCTGCTTCCGCATCTGGATTGGCTCGGAAAGCGGATCGCAGCGACTCCTGGATGCAATGCAGCGGGGTGTGAAGGTGGAATCTGTACGGGAATCGATTGCTTTATGCCGACGCTATGGTATTCAGACAGGCATGTTTCTCATGTGGGGATATGAAGGTGAAGAGTTGGAGGATATCGAAGCGACTATCAGTCACGTTCGTGCTTCCAATCCAGATATTTTCTTCACTACTGTCTCTTACCCCATTAAAGGCACACCGTACTACAAACAGGTTTCGTCACGATTGGTACAACTCAAACCATGGGCAGAGACCTCCGATCGAGAGTTCGACATCAGGGGCCGGCACTCACGCGAGTTCTATAGTGTTGCCGACCGACTGTTACGTCACGAAGTCGAATTAAGTCGGCTGCAATCCTCCGATCCGAAAACCGACACTCAAGGTCTCATCAGTAATCTGTCCCAATTGATTCAGGAAGAACGTAAGACACTGTACAGCGACTACAAGCAAGGAAGCATAGCCTAGTGGCGATTCTCTCCTTATACAAAAACGATTCGGCTTCGAATTCTTCCCGAGCTTTTGACGGACTTGCGGAAGACTACGATCGAATATTTACCCACTCACAAATCGGATATATGCAACGTCTTCAAGTATGGTCGGTAATGGAAGGATTCTTTCGTCCGGGGACTCGCATCCTGGAGCTAGGATGCGGAACCGGATACGACGCGCTACATCTAGCCCAACAAGGTGTTTCCGTACTTGCATGTGATGAATCGTCGGCAATGATTCACGTAGCGCAGACACAAGCTGACAAGAAGAGCCATACAAGTTCTCTCTCTTTTAAGGTATGTGCGAATGAGCATCTGAACGATCTGTGCGGGGAAGAGCTCTTCGACGGAGCATTTTCAAACTTCGGCAGCCTGAATTGCAGCGATAATCTCAGGGCAGTGGTCTCCGGCCTCGCCAAGAATGTTCGTCCAGGTGGACGGATCTTGGTATGTATGATTAACCATTTTTGCCTCTGGGAATTCCTCTGGTTTCTGTGCCACGCAAAATTCTCAAAGGCCGTACGAAGGCTGCACCCGAATGGATCGACCGCACAAATTGGTGAAAAGAAGATCCGCGTTCTTTATCCGTCTGTTGCAAAGCTAAGAAAGCTCTTTGCTCCGGAATTCTCCCTCGCCGAATGGCAAGGGGTTGGAGTCGCCGTTCCACCATCCTATGTCGAACCCATTTTCAGCTATCGTTCTCGTGCCTTGCACTTTCTCGGACGACTGGACGAGAAGATCCGGAAACGCCCAATAGCTCGATCGATTGGGGATCACATTCTTATGGAGTTTGTGAGAAAGGAAGCATAGGAATGTCTGCTGCCGAACTGGCTATCTGCACGAATATCCAACCCGCAGTTGAGGAAAGCATTAGCTTTCAATGCCCTCATTGCAACCATCTCCAGGGAAAGAGCCAGATGTATGACTCCGGTTCTGCTTCGGATCTTCTGGTATGTCCACATTGCAGATTTCGCATCGAGAAGATTCGAGGTGTTTGGAGAACACTTACTCCAAAACAGATGGGGTTTCACGCAGCGTTCCTGCGTGAGTATGAAGGAATTCGCCGGCTTGAAGGACGCGGATCGAAGCAGGCAGCATTCTACCTGGCACTTCCCTTTTGTGACCTCACTGGCCGTTTCCAGTGGCAATGGAAGATTAGGGCAAAGAGCTATCGTACTCTCGAAGAACATATCCTTCCGCAAATCGAAGCAGAACAACCTCAGGGGCTTCGCATTCTCGATATCGGAGCAGGAAATGGGTGGCTCAGCTATCGCCTTGCCTTGCGCAATCATTATCCTTGGGCCGTCGATCTTTCAACAAACCCGTGGGATGGGCTGGAAGCTGCGCGTCATTATCAGCCAGTGCTCTTCCGATCCTTCCCCCGTGTTCAGGCGTCGATGGATTGCCTCCCTTTCTCTGCGGGCCAATTCGATCTTGTAGTCTTCAATGCTTCCTTTCACTATTCTTTCGATTATCGAAGGACGCTTTCCGAGGCATTGCGTTGCCTGACGAAGCGAGGCAAGATCCTAATTATTGACTCTCCGACCTATAACGATCACAAGAGTGGCAAACTCATGCAGGCGGAGCGACGCATAAACTTTGAACAAAAGTTCGGCTTCCACTCTCAACACAACTTGAGTCAGGATTTTCTGACTCCATCGATGATCGAATCTTGGGAAGACCTAAACATCGATTGGAAGATATACCGTCCCTGGTATGGACTAAGCTGGGCCTTGCGGCCATGGAAAGCAAAAATCAAAGGCCAGCGAGAACCGTCCAAATTCTATATCTATCTCGGACAGGTGAGAGAAGTATGATCATTCTCTATTATCCTCGTGCTACACGTCCGGCGAATCGCCGCTTCCCTCTATCGATATTGGCACTTGCAGCAGTTTTAGAAGGGAAAGAAGAATACCGGATTGTCGATGGGAATCTGGATACAGATCCGGATAGAACGATTTCGCAACTTATTCAGAGTTTTGACGTAGAGCTCTTAGGTGTAAGCGTCATGCCCGGGCCGCAGATGGTTGCAGCTATGAACTCATGCAAACAGCTACGCAGCAGATTCCCCCAAGTTCCAATCGTTTGGGGAGGCTACTTCCCTTCCATCTATCCCGACGCAACGTTAAATGCTCCCTATGTCGACTATGCTGTCAGAGGACAGGGAGAGCACACCTTACTCGAACTGATCGAAGTAGTACGAGGTCAACGAGATATCTCTTCAGTTGCAGGAGTGAGCTACAAAGGCCCTGGTGGAGTCCATCGCTACAACCAGGAAAGGCCGATGCTCGGCCCTGACGCATTTCCCTGGAGCCCTTTCCACAGTATTCCTGTAGAGCAATATCTGCGTCCTTCTTATTTTGGCAAACGCACAGCTGCTCACCAGGCGAGTATAGGCTGTCCCTTCAAATGCCGCTTTTGCGGAATAGGACCTGCGTTTGGCAACCGTCAGAAGATGGAGTCTCCGGCCAGAACGGAAGCGATCCTTCGGCACCTGATCGAACAATACGCCATAGATGGGGTGCAGTTCTACGACATGAACTTCTTCATGAGGGAAGATCATACCCGCGAACTAATGGAACGGCTTATACCGCTAAAGCTTCGCTGGTGGTGTGAAGGCCGTGTCGATATTATGAGCCGTTATTCCGATAGTACATGGGAACTCGTCCGCAAAGCAGGCTGCGCAATGATCTTCTTCGGAGCAGAATCCGGATCAGATTGGGCTCTGAAGGAAATGAATAAGGGAATTACGACAGCAGAAACCCTAGAGGTGGCAAAGCGGATTCGAGATTACAACATAATTCCGGAGTTCTCTTTTGTAATCGGCAATCCCAATGCTCCAGAACTAGATACGCATGAAACCTTGGCATTTGTTCGTAAAATCAAACGGCTGAATCCCTCATCCGAGATCATTATTCAGCACTACACCCCCGTCCCACAACGAGAGAAAATGTATGGGGATATCGAGGGTAAAATCGACTTTCCTCTCACTCCAGAAGAATGGGCAACTCCCCGCTGGTATGACTTCACTATCAGGGTCAATCCTGCGACACCATGGATGAAAACAAGAACACGTAAGTTAATAGATAACTTTGAAACTGTGGTTGCATGCCGATGGCCCACAGTACAAGACATCCGCGCTCCCAAATGGAGCAGAAGCCTATTGAAAGCACTTAGCTCCTGGCGCTATCTAACCCACATCTATGGTTTTCCCGCAGAACTAAAACTTGCACATCGCTGGATACAACTACGCAAGCCGAAGGTGGAGAGCATATGAGCAGGCCTGTCGCAGTACTGAATCCGAAAGAGGCATACCAGCACTGGGCTAGTACGTACGACACAACGGATAATCCGTTGATCGCGTTAGAAGAGCGCATTCTTCTACCAGATCTCGCAAATGTGCGTATACAGGATGCTCTGGACGTAGGCTGCGGAACAGGAAGATGGTTACGCAAGCTTGATATTCTAGGGGCAGCCTCCATACGTGGGATCGATAGTTCATCAGCAATGCTGGAAGTTGCCCATAGAACTTGCTCTCAGTCTGTCAAATTACATCTGGCCGATGCAAATACGTTGCCTCTTCCCAGTGAAAGCGTGGATTTTGTAATCGCATCCTTTCTGCTCTCATATGTGCAATTGCATGATGTCCTGATTAAAGAGATTTATCGAGTGCTTCGACCAGGAGGTACCGTCGTACTATCCGATCTGCATCCAGAGGCACGTTCACGTGGCTGGCGCACTACTTTTAGAATGCAAGAGTCTACCTATGAAATAGAAACTTGTGCCTACACGCTCACTGACTTGCGCTGTACTCTGGTCAATGCAGGCTTTTCAATGAGATTCTCCAGGGAGCCATATTTTGGAGACTCCGAACACACTATCTTTCTTCGTGCTCAACGCGAAGATCTGTTCTCTACAGCCCAAGAATTCCCTGCAATCTACATCCTGGGATTGACAAAAGGATCGTTCCAAATCCTTGCCCGGAATTGAAAATGAATCGCATCCAAACAGACCTTCAAATTTTCGGAGGACATATTGCGCTGAGTGCCAACGACAGGATGCCAAAGGATCTCCTGATTCAGAAAGGCCAAATTCAATACGGAATACCACGGCAACGCGCTACCCCATATCTCGACATGTCGGGATACCTCTTGCTCCCCGGGCTTATCAATGCGCATGACCATCTAGAATTCGGACTCTTCCCTCGCCTGGGAAATGGCACCTATCCGAACTGGCAAAAATGGGCGGATGACATCTATCACCCAAATGACTCTCCACTTTGCGAACTGCTCTCCATTCCGAAGGCCATTCGACTATGGTTCGGAGGATTGCGTAACCTGCTTTGCGGAGTTACAACCGTAGCTCATCATAATCCCTATCTGAAGGAAGTCTTTGAAACCGATTTCCCAGTACATGTGGTGTCGGAATACGGATGGGCGCACTCTCTGGAAGACCCAAAGGATGCCGAACGCCGCTTTTCGCAAACAACTCCCGATTGGCCTTTCCTTATCCATTTCGCAGAAGGAACAGATTCAGAAACCTTCCTGGACTTCAAACGGCTAACCCATCATCTTCCTCTGAGCGAACGATTAGTCCTGATTCATGCCGTCGGAACGAAAGAAGCGGATCTGCGAGTACTGGAATCAGCTGGAGTTTCCCTTGTCTGGTGTCCTTCTTCAAACATTTTCACACTTGGCAGGACACTCTGTCCCGAAACGACTGCTAGCTATCCATTTTTGAGTCTTGGTAGTGACTCGCCACTGACCGCAACGGGGGACCTCCTCGACGAGATGAGCTTTGCATACGATACAAGCAGAATTTCTCCGAACCTTCTCTACGAAATGGTTACAACGCGAGCTGCCACCTCTCTGCGCCTCAATCCTAACCATGGTAGTCTCGCGTTGGGAACCCCGGCAAATATCATTGCAATCCGTGATAAGGGCAAATCACCTGCCGAAACTTTACTCAGCTCCACCTTTGAGAATATTGAATGTGTACTTGTAAATGGCCAAGTCATGCTGCTTTCAACCGAGTTTGCTCCACGTGTACCGCTCAGTCTTCGTTATCATCTGGAAGAAGTACAGATCGGTTCGATCAAGCGTCTTCTGCCTGCACCTGTTCGTAGCTTTATCAGGGAAGTTGAGCACAACGGAAATGGTCTTTGCGCACTTGAGGGAAGGAGAATACTAAATTGACCGCAATAGTCATTCCTTCAATCAATACCACTCTCAATCTCACCGAAGAGCAGTGCAATAAACAGAAGATTGAGCAGTTGCCTATACTTATTTTATATCCTCACAATCGCTGCAATTGTCGATGCATAATGTGCGACATCTGGAAGATACGTGAAACGCGACAGCTACAGCGTACCGATCTTGAACCGCATCTTGCATCGATCCGCCTTTTAGGGGTACGTTGGGTAGTTCTTTCCGGCGGAGAGCCTCTTCTCCACGATGGTATTGAAGAAATCTTGTCCCTTCTCAGAGCGGAAGGGATTCGGATCACTTTGCTCTCAACTGGATTGCTCTTGCGAAACTTCGCTGCGCTTGTCGCCAACGGAGTAGAGGATATCATCGTTTCCCTGGACGGCCCACCGTCGGTCCATAATACAATTCGCCGGATTCCAGATGCCTTTGCACTCCTGCAGGAAGGAGTTATGGCTGTCCGGCATCAAAATCCGGCTATGCCGATTCACGCCCGGTGTACTATTCAAAAGTCGAATTACAACGTGCTGGCAGAAGTTGTCGAAACTGCGAAACAACTAAAATTAGATTCCATTTCCTTCCTCGCTGCAGATACCACCTCAGTGGCATTTAACCGCCTTGATGGATGGAATAGTGCAAGAAAATCGACAATTCACTTGGATGAGAAAGAGATTGACGCTCTTACTTCTTCTATCGACAAGCTTGCGCGTGAGCAGCCGGAGATTTTCTCGAGCCATTTCATTAAGGAGAACCCGGAAAAATTACACCGCATCGCTGACCAATTTCGTAGCCGGATTGGCTTGGTACCAGCAGTAGCGCCTCTCTGTAACGCGCCCTGGGTCTCTTCCGTCATCGAAGCTGACGGAACAGTACGTCCATGTTTTTTTCATCCACCGATCGGCAATCTGAAGGACTCGACTCTCCTGGAAGTGTTGAACAATAAAGAGGCGTTGCGCTTTCGTGCAAACCTTAATGTTGCCACAGATCCTATTTGTCGCAATTGCGTTTGCTCGTTACATTACACTGACCCGAGTAAAGTTGATCAACAACAAAAATGACGGCTGGAAACCAGCCGTCAAATCACTCTGAATATTTACCCTGTTCCAAGGAACTAGCGCCCTTTGGCCTCGGGTTCCTCAGGGTATTCCTCTCCGCTATAAGCTCGCGGTTCGCCAAGACTTCCAGCTTTAGGGAGATGACGAATATACAGAATCATCTGCCACATTTCGTCATCACCCAGCATTCCTTTTGAAGCAGGCATTCCCGAAGGGAAGATTCCGCTATCGATAATCCATTTCAGCTGTCCATCCGAATAGCTTTGAACTTCTTTCGAGGCAAGCGATGGAACTGGAGGAGACATACTTGCGGCAAAAGGAACGCCCGTGTTTTGTCCGTCCCGTCCATGACACACTACGCAGTAGTAGCCAAACACATGGCGGCCAGCCTCTATGTTCTCCGCAGTTGAGGGCAAAGGATTCGTAACTTTCTTACCCCTGACCGTGACATGGTGTTTAACCCACTGTACGGTAGCGGTTTCTACCTTCTTCGGAGGCGCCGCTTTGCAACCACTGAAACAAGTAGCGAACGCAAGCACCACGGATGAGAACAAGGAATTTTTCATATCATTTATCCGTAACATGCACAATAAGCCGCATCGAACCATGTCCCATGCCGCAGAACCGACCGCAGACACCTTTGAAATCCCCGGTTTGTCCCGGAGTAACGGTCACTTCAGTTGAATGCCCTTTAGCGATATTTGCGTTGACGTTAAGTTCCTTTATTACCAAGCTATGAGGAACATCGTCTGAAGTAAGGGAAAGTTTTACCGGTTCGCCCTTTTTCAAGGCAATCTCCGAAGGGGAAAAGGAGAACCTTTTTGCTTTGATCGTGATCGTCTGGATGGACGGCTCCGCACTCCCCACACCTGCAAAGGAAGACAACAGGCCCACAATAACTGCCGCGCTAGCTATACGGAATAACATGTCTACGTTCACCTTATTGGAAAAAATTTTGGAGTTTCGAAACAACCATACCGAGGCATACATCAGGCCAAGATAATGCTTATGGAGCCATAAATTTCAGCAGGATTTGCTCATCACGATTCGACAGCTTTGCCCTTACCCGCATGTGGTTTAGCACCGTACCTGTAATCCGGGGGGAGATGCTCGTCGGAGCCATGTGGCATCTCGAGCAATGAGCGACGAATAGCCGTTCCCCTTCTGCTTGATAATCAATTGGAGCCTTGGCTGCTGTAGCCGCTGGCTTATCACTAGCAAAACAAATCTTGGTAATAGACAAAAGTGAGCCAGCAATTGCCAGCACCATAAGGGCAAGGGCACTCAAGCGCATATCGCGAAGTTTCACTTATTTCCTCCCCGGCCACAGCGGCCACAAAAAGCGATGTGTAAATCCAATATTCCAAGCATTGAGATTGCCTTGTGAGCTAAATTGGCGACCATAGCTGGATACCAGCCGTAGGTTATCTCTCAAGTAGTAGTTCATTTCAAAATCAAACTTCTGCGTGTCGGCGGACGGAAGTGAGTTTCCTCCGCCGTGCTGTGCATAGAATTGCTGCATCCGTGCAGCTACCTGCAGGTGCTCGAAGAAACGCCTTCCCTTGGGAACCTGACTTAGCATGTATGCCGACTCAAGCCAATAGCCTCGCCCATAGTAGCTTTGATCGAATTCCGCCTTCACATCCACTGGGACAGCATGTGGTTGCCACGACAGGTAAACGGCTTCAGAATTGATCTCTTTTTTCTGAAGAAATCTTTGGTAGGAAGTACCCACCTCCAAACGCTTATTGGGGAAATAGACACTCACATCTCCGCCAGCAGTTCTCGCGGCGCCAAGCTGATTAATGCCACTCCGCGCCGAAAAATAGCTGGCATATTGAATGCTCCATCCAGGATGTTCTGTTGCCATACCTCGAAGCATGAAGCCATCGCCGGCACCACTTGTCCTGGTTCCAATAGAGGCAGTAATTGGAAAATCCTGCATATTGCGAATCCAGAATGGACCGAGGCGCTCGTTGTACATACCGAAGGGCAGAAGATATTTTCCAAGGACAACATTTACATGGGAATCAGCCAGCCAGTTTAGTTCAGCAAATTCAACGGTTTTGAAGACCTTTCCACTATAGGGGCCTTTATTTTGGTCTTTTCGTTGAAAGAACCCGGTAAATTCGGTACGTGATTCGATTTCGAAATGTCTGCCCAAAGGCAGAAGTAACACGGGATTAATCTGAGGCTCAAGACTCTTGATTCCCCCGTTGACATTTGTGACATATCCCATACCTCCGGATATAACTGGGATATATCCGGCACTGTTCTGCTTAATGTCACCCTCTTGTGCAGATAGAAGTGAGGGCATCAGCATCAGGCACGCTAATATCCATCGTAATCGCGTCATTTTCTCTACTCCTCAAGACTCTAGAACTCTGCTTAATTCGCCATTCATGTTTTAAGATCGGAGGGCTGCAAGGTAGCAAAGCAAGCTAGAAGATCATTACTCCTGCAGTATAGAAACGTCCTCATATGCTCCTTGTCAGGGAGTTGTCATTGTTTTGTCACTCCACCATTCTCCCCTTTCTACGCCACAGAAAGTTGGCTATCGTTGGCTTACGACCTTCTTGGATCGAGGAGTAAGTCCGAGTGTTTCAGATGAATCGAAAATTGCCGGGTATGCTGCTGATATTGACATTGGTGCTGAGTGGTATCCCTGAAATAGCAGAAGCGCAGACCCAACAGGGAAGAATCAACAATGGCCCAGATAATAGCCAGATTTCCCCACTTCCAAACTGTTCAACACCTGCTGCCGTCTTCGATCCTGCATGTGCAAATACCTTATCAGGACAAAATTCTGTCACATCCACAGTTCCTAATAGGACTGACGACAGCATCTATCGCTTTGACTTTAGCAACGACGACCGCCAGGAAAGGCTAGCACCGCAGCCAACGTCCAGAGAATCGTTCCCCAGTACGGTGCAACATCAGACCTTTCCTCCCGAACTCCCGACAGAATTTCAGAGGTTCGTAGAGGGTTCTCTCGGCAAAATGCTACCTCTCTATGGAAGCAGCCTTTTCCTCGATGTCCCCTCTACTTTTGCACCACTAGCTGATGCCCCGGTCCCTTCAAATTACGTGATCGGTCCTGGGGATGAATTGTTACTGAGATCCTGGGGCAGTATCACTTTCAATTTGCGCCGAACGGTTGATCGAAGCGGCTATATCTACATCCCCAACGTGGGGCAGATACAAGTCTCCGGAATTCGCTTCGCGGATGCCAATGATTTTCTCACCTCAGAGATTGGACGTGTCTTTCAACGTTTTCATCTGAGTGTCGAGATGGGGCATCTGCGCTCGGTACAGGTCTTTGTGGTTGGAAAGGCGAGAAGGCCTGGCACCTACACCATTAGTTCCCTTAGCACTGTTGTCAACGCTCTGTTTGCTGCAGGTGGTCCAAGTGCATCCGGATCGATGCGCAGGATCCAGCTAAAACGAAATTCACGAGTTGTAGCCGAAGTAGATTTATACGGGCTTTTGCTGAAAGGTGACCGGTCGTCAGATATCAGTATCCTGCCGGGAGACATCATCTACATTCCACCTGCAGGACCTCGAATTGCCCTCGCTGGCAGTGTAGACGAACCAGCGATCTACGAGATCAAGCATGGTGAAACGATGGGAGGTCTGCTTGACATGGAGGGAGGTCTCACTGCTCTGGCAACCGATCAATTTGCACAACTAGAGCGTTTCAACGGACAGGATGGACAACATGTAGAAGACGTCCCCCTTAGTGGCAGCGGTCTTCAAACAAAACTTCAGGATGGGGATATTCTCTGGATACGTTCCGTCGTTCCCAAATACAACAATGCTGTCACCCTGCGAGGAAACGTCGCTAATCCTGGCCGTTTTGCCTGGCATCCTGGAATGCGGATTCGCGACTTGATTCCTAACAAAGAATCTCTCCTAACCCGGCAATACTGGAAGCAGCATAACTCTTTAGGTCAACCGCTATCGGAGCCAATAGCAGACAAGGTTTCTATTTCCGATTCAAAGACCACAACACCGGAGGCAATGGCAACGCAGCATCTCAATAAGCTAGCCCCTTCTTCCAGCTATGACGAGGCAAAGCCAGATGACGCCACAAAGGAACCGATATCTGCTGTTTCCGACAAGAATCACGTTGGCCCCACCACCCCAACGATTGATTGGGATTATGCGGTCGTGGAACGTCTGAACAAAAATGACCTGACAAGCTCTCTGTTCCCGTTTCATCTTGGTCGTTTAGTTCTACAGGGAGATGACAAAGAGAACATGGAACTTCATCCGGGAGATATCGTCACAATCTTTTCTCAGGCAGATTTTCTGGTTCCGCAACAACGGCAAACAAAGCTCGTTCGACTGGAAGGAGAGTTCCAGTCTTCTGGTGTTTATAGTGTTCATCCGGGAGAAACCTTACGCCAACTTGTAGAGCGTGCCGGGGGGCTCACATCTCAGGCATATTTGTACGGATCTACGTTTTCCCGTGAATCAACACGGATACAGCAGCAGGCCAGACTAGATGACTATGCAACTCGTCTCGACGCAGACATTCAACGAGCAGCCGCAAACAAGTCGGGATCTGTCATTACCCCTGCGGAAGCCGCTGTTACCGCAGCTACAATTGAAAGTCAACGAACACTGATAACAAAGCTTCGGCAGTTGAAGGCAACCGGGAGAATTGTTTTGGGGATAGGCCCGGACGCAAGCAATTCTGCCGACATTCCCGATATTCCGCTGGAGGACGGAGACGCCTTCCTTGTCCCATCCATCCCATCAAATATCTCTGTCATCGGAGCGGTGTACGACCAGAACTCATTTTTATATAAAGCCTCTTCTCACACGAAAGATTATCTCGATCTGGCGGGAGGATTTACCAGAAATGCAGACGGAAGCCGCATGTTTGTCATACGCGCGGATGGCTCAGTGATCAGCACAAGTTCGCATGTTCGTCATCAGGGATCGTTGCAATCAGCCAGATTGAATCCCGGCGATGCCATCGTCGTTCCGGAAAAGATCAACAAATCTACGCTATTGCGGGGCCTGACCGATTGGTCTTCGATCTTCTCGCAGTTTGCTCTCGGAGCAGCCGCGGTTAACGTGATTCGGTGAGGAAGAATATGGATCAGAATCAGCTTTCATCCTCATTCGACCATAGCGGCTTTGCGACAGAAGCCCCAGTGAAGAGACATGTTCTGGAATTTGTCTTGATGCTCGTACGGCAGCGTCTACTCATTGCCTATTGCAGTCTAGGAGCTGCGCTTTTGACTACGCTGGTCGTCTTTATTGTTCCCGCAAGCTATACATCAACTGCCATCATTCTCCCGCCACAGCAATCCTCTTCGCTGTCAACGGCATTGCTTGGGCAAATCAGCATGCTCTCCAATCTGAGCTTGGGCGGAATGGAGGGTGGACTCTCCGTAAGGTCATCGCAAGATACCTATATTGGAATTCTCAATAGCCGTACGGTCGCAGATGAACTAATTGGTAAATTTCATCTCGAGCATGTTTACCACACTTCAAATCCAATCAGCACTTGGAAAGCTCTCGCACGCCACACACGAATAGAAGCGACCAGGGGCTGGCTTATTCGCATTTCCGTCGACGATCACGATCCACAGCGCGCTGCAGATATGGCAAATGGATATGCGGAGTCCTTGTATCAACAAAACAAACGACTGGCTCTGACGGAAGCCTCGCAACGAAGAGTCTTTTTCGAGCAGCAGTTGGCGGAAGAGCGTCCACTGCTCGCAAATGCCGAGACGGCGCTGGAACAGTTGCAGGAAAAAACCGGCATCCTTGAGCTAGGCAGCCAAACAGCCCTGACATTGCGTTCAATAGCCCAGCTAAGCGCCGAAATCACCAGCCGTGAGGTGCAACTTCAATCGCTGCGCTCGATTGCGACCGGAGAGAATAGCACTGTGCTCAATCTTGAAACACAAATCGCAGCTCTGCGACAGCAGCGAGAAAAACTCGAGAAAGGTAGCAGCGCGAACCTTTCAGAAAATAGTCTTGTTCCAACGTCTAAAGCTCCGCAAGCTGGCCTTGAGTATCTACGAAAGGTCCGCGATCTCCGTTACCATGAAGCACTCAATGAACTTTTGTCAAAGCAATATGAGATTGCACGCGTCGACGAGGCCAAGTCTCCTCCGTTGATACAGATTGTCGATCATGCAATTCCAGTTCGCAAGAAGACATGGCCACCTCGGATACTGCTTATTCTCTTGTCATTGGTACTCTTCTTTTTCTTCGGCTGCGGTATAGCAATTCTCCGTGAGACATGGAAAGTAGCGGCAGCCCAGCCAGACAATAGTCGCCGTATAGCAGAAATTCGCGCAGAATTGGCAGCAAAAGCCCAGCTATGAAGACAGCAGATACACTCTTTGGCACAGCAATCACTTTGATGCCTGTGAGCTATGCGACAAAGTCGTTGCTAGGTCTGGAGAATACCCTATGGATTGATCCTAGTTTGCTTTTGGGAACAATGGCTTTTCTGCTTCTATTGCCACGCTGGGGAGAGCTTCTTTCCGATAAGCTGCGGCCGGCCTTCCTCTGGGGCGTAGGACTAGCTATTGCAATTGTGCCCGCCATGATCTCCGGGCTTCTCTTGCGTCCGACGCCGTTGCTTTATGACATTGTGCGTGAGCCTATCCGCTATTGGCTGCTTCTAGTCTGGACCATTGCTGGATGTTGGTTTCTCTATCAGAATCCCAAAATGGTTTTCCGCTGCACGGCTGCAGCTGTCATTCTCGCTTTGATTTCCGGCCTGTACCTGTACGGAATTGTTCTTGGACAGCTTCCCGCAAATGCAACAACCATAACATATGCACGCATCTATTACTTACGTCAGGCAATCTGGGTAGATGGCTTTCCCGTTCCTCGCATGGGCGGACTCTTTATAGAAGCGCCGCCTTTTGGATTATTCATGTTCTCCGCAACAATCGTCCTATTGTGCGGATGGCGACGTGGGTACAAATCATTTCTTATCAAACTAGGAATCTGGGTTTCCATCCTCGGAACAGTTTTGTCCTTAACAGACCAGGTGCTTCTGGGAGCAGCGCTGGGACTAGGCCTGGCACTACCTTCGCTGAATCGACAAAAGTCCTGGTACTTCTGGCCCATTCTTCTCTTGGCCTTGGCCCTCGCCTCTGGCCTGGTCATTCGGTCGATATCTGTAAAAGGTCAGCAATTTGCCGGCACCTCATCCGCACTGTACATCAATGGAAGCAGTATCGGGGAACGCACTTTTCACACCCGTTATGCACTTACGCTTCTTACCTCCGAACCCCCAATGACTCTTTTCGGACTCGGACCGGGAAGGTATGGAGAGTATGCAGCGGAAACGGGATACTTCCCTGCTTCCGTAACCATGCAGTTCTCCATAATGGAGATTCTCTCCGAATGGGGCGTGGCAGGCTTCACCTTGATTGCAGCCGGGTGTGTACTCTTTCTCGTTACGCTATGGCGGCACAGTGGAATCCCTGGAGCAGCGTTATTTCTTGGTCTCCTGCTGGCTAATAGTCTTCAATCAAACTGGAAATGGGAAAGCGCATTTCTCGCAATTGCGGCTTTGTATTGCAACATGCACACCCGACAGACCTATGCCCTGAATGGAGGCGGTCTTGTTCGACAGCCTACATAGGAAGATTCTCGCGCTTTTCCCCTCGTTATTTTCCCTCGCTATGGGCGAAGGAGTATCCCGTCTCTGCAATCTTCTGCTCCTCATATTTGTCAGCCACAGGTTTGGAGTAGCAACTACAGGTGCTTTTGCGCTTGCTCAAGGATTAGCTCTCTATCTCATGTTGGGAATTGATCTAGGACTTCGTCATATCGGCGCCCGGCTGATAGCAGATAACCCTGAGCAGGTGATTGCAATTTTGCGAGGCATTCAAAAAAAACGCATATACATGATGGTCTTGGTGGTCACTGCCGGATTTCTCTATGGACAATTTGGTCCAATCCCTCATGACGCTCGAAAACTTGTTTCACTCTTCGCTCTTTCTATGGCCGGATATGCCTTTTCACTCGACTGGTTGGCATGGGGGTTAAAGGCGTTTCGATGGATGTCGATATGGAGGGCCTCTGCTTCCCTCCTAACCCTTCTGATAAGCGTGTCACTCGTACTCTGCTCAAACATGGACGTCATAGCAATTGCCATTGGAAATGCAGGCGGGTACCTGGGTGCAGCTTATCTGCTATGGAGATTATGGGGGAAGGCTTTCTTACCTATATCGGAGAATTGTAGACGGGATGATTTGGAACTTCAGAGGCAGATCAGCTGGCGTGCTTCACTCTCGATGGGACTGGCTCTTCTTTTCAACCAAGCCTTTAATAACATCGACCTTATTCTGTTGGGTGCATACTCCAGCAGCCATGATGTTGGACTCTACAATGCCGCCTATCGCCTCATTCTCATGTTACTGGCCGTCTACTATCTATTGACTCAAAGTCTTTTCCCGATACTGGCAAAGCAATCTCCCGAGAAGCGTACTCTGCTCTCGCTCAAACGACAGCTATTGGTGCTCTTTTTATGCGGAGCCTTCCTGGCCGTCCTTCTGAACATTGTTGCACCACGTCTTTTGGTGCTCTTCTATGGCCAGGAGTTCCTTTCCTCCTATCCACTGCTGCGCATATTGCTCATTATTCTCCCACTCGATTTCGTTACTTCCTATCTCTGCAATGCGATGATAGCCTGGGGGCTTTCACGAAGAGTATTGATCTCAACTACTTCGGCCATGATCACCAATATCGTCTTGAATCTGTACCTGCTTCCCCACTGGCATGCTTTCGGAGCAGCCTGGGCAACAGATATTTCATACATCGTTCTGTTGTTGGCTATGCTCCTCACGCTATCGCTGCAAAGAAGTTCGACAGCAGCCATTCTGCCTGCTACGGAAGGAGCCGCAAGATGAGTGCCGACAGCCCTCGTTTCTCGCTCATCGTGGCCACGCTAGGACGAACCCGGGAAATGGAACCTCTCCTACGCTCTCTAGCATGCCAACACTTTGACTCATTTGAAGTAATTTTCATCGATCAGAATTCCGATTGCCGTCTTCTTTCCATGCTTGAGGCGATGCATCTTCCTTTTCCCTACGTCTGGCTACGATCAAGTAAAGGGCTCTCGCGCGCACGCAACCTGGGCACGCTCCATGCCAAGGGAGAGATTCTAGCCTTTCCCGACGATGACTGCTGGTATCCGGATGGACTGCTGAACGATATTTCCGCCTGGTTTGATGAATACGACCATGATTTCTTACTCTGTTGTGCACGTGACGAACAGATGAAACTCTCATCAGCCAGATGGCCGCGATTCTCAGGAGAAGTCAATCGGAGTAATGTCCTCGGCGCATGTATCTCATTCGGTCTCTTCGTCCGAGCTTCTGCTGCTCGGGTGATTGGACCTTTCGATGAAAATCTTGGCTTAGGTTCTTCCGGGTTTTATGGTTCAGGAGAGGACACGGACTACGGACTTCGATTATTGGCAGCCGGCAAACGAGGATGGTACGAGCACAACCTGTTTGTACATCATCCTAATCGAGATCCGAGACAGGCGCGGTTGGACTTGGCAAGAGGCTTCTTCTATGGAAGCGGCTTTGGCCATCTGCTAAAAAAGCATCAATACTCAACTAACCAGGTTCTTAGAACATGTATGCGCGCTCTGGGTGGTGCTTTTTACTCGTTATTTCGAGGCCGCTCTCAAAGATCGCTTTTTTATATCGCCAGCTTTGCCGGACGTCTCATTGGATACCTCTTCTAGGACCCACATCCGTAATACACACGCTGTTCGAGTTGTCTAGATGCCAAGAAGTTCACAATAAACCTGAGAATGCAAGATGGCCTGCTTCTCCACCGTGAATGAAGATGCTCGCTTAAGTCCAAGTGATATCATCCTCTGCTGCACTTCCGTTGAATCCAATACATGCTCGATTTTTGTAAACAGATCTTCAGGCGAGTATGGGTCAAATAGCAGCGCTGCACCACCAGCTATCTCTGGTAGAGAAGCAGCGTTGGCACAAAGTACGGGAGTGCCACAACTCATTGACTCAATGACAGGCAGGCCAAAGCCCTCTTCCAATGACGGCATAATCGTCATCTCAGCTCCTCCATATAGAGCCACAAGCACATCATCGGAGACAGTAGGCAACCAAAGTATATCGTTGGAAACACCAAGCTCCGCCGCCAGAGCAAAGAGCTTCTCCCAGCCGCAGTTATCTCCTCCCGCAAAAACAATTCTTGGAACTTCTTTGCGCCTCATACGAAACAGAGATAAAGCGCGCAAAAGAAGAGGGAGATTCTTATTCGAACGCATGTCTCCGACGAATAGACAATACGGTCTCACTTCATTGAAATAAGCACGGAGCTGCATCGAAATCTCCTCTTCCCCTAGAGGATGAAAGACAGGAGCCACGGAACAACCGATGACAGATATTCGCTCACTCTCGACATGCAAGTGTTCCATGATCTTTGTACGAGAATACTCAGAGACAGTAATAATGCGGTCTGCACGATGGGATATATATTTAAGCAGCGGCTGCGAATAGATTTTAGATTTCCAGGTATTACGATATCGAGCATCCAGGATGTGATTCAGGTCATGAATGGTAACAACCAACTTTTTGGACCAGGCAATGGGAGCATTGTAGTGAGGAGCATGAAAGATATCCGCCTGCCGAGCGAGCCAAGGTACTACTAGCTGCTCCGAAAGAGTATAGATCTCAGTATCCGCAAGCAAAACTTTGTCACAGAATTGACTGACCGAATTGCGTGACGAGGTGTTAGCCACACACCAGAAATCAACATCCGGAAGATGCCTTTTGATATTTCGCAGTATTCCGTGAGTATATCTGCCGATGCCGCTTCTCAACCAGCGGGCGTCCAGACACACAGCCGGGCCGAGCATGATTTCAGGCTCCGAATTCCATAATGTGCGGAGCGACCGTGTATAAAAACTCATGAATCTTCGCAACAAAATGCGAAGTATCAAAGGAACGTGCACGTAATTGAATCACCTCAGGAGAAAAGATGTTCTCTATCTTTTCGAACGTACGTATTGCTGATTCAATGGCAGTCGCGGTTTGCTGATAAAAGAAGATGCCTGAAACATCCTTCTGTGATGGTGAGACCCCCTCCTCCCAAGCGGCAACCGTTTCAAGAGAACCTCCTTTCCCATAGGCAATAACGGGCCGGCCGCACGATTGGGCCTCCAGTGGTGCGATGCCGCAATCTTCCTCAGCCGCAAAAAGAAATGCCTTACATCTTGCATACTCACGCCATAAACTCGGAGTATCCAGATAGCCCAAGAAGGTTATCGTATTACCCGCCATACTTCGAAGGCGCCTCTCCTCTGGACCCGTGCCGACGATGCGAAGCTTACGGCCCGATCTATTACAGGCCTCGATTAATAGATCTACCCTTTTGTATTCAACCAGGCGCCCGACGAACAGATAGCTGTCGCCAATTTCTCCTGAAATCCATCCCCGTGAGGTATCGATACCGGGATAGACCACCTTACTTTCCCGCCTGTAATATTGGTGGATGCGCTGCGCTACAAATCGAGAATTCGCCAAGAAATGAGTAACCTTCTGCGCGGCTAAAAAGTCCCATTCCCTCACGCGAGGAGCAACTTGTTCGAACAGAGGCCGAGTAACACCCTTCATGGCAGAAGCATATGAGTTGTATTGATCCCACAAATACCGCATCGGTGAGTGACAGTAGCAAATATGGATGCTGCCTGGGCTTGTTTTCACTCCTTTTATGGGTCCACTATCAGAGCTTATAACCAAATCGTAGTCAGTCAAATCCAACCGTTTTGTGGCAATGGGATAAAGAGGTAAAAGGTGGCGGTGAAACTTCCTCGCCCCAGGAATCTTTTGCAGAAAGGATTCGGATATACGATGGTTGAGGAGTCTTGAAGGGAGAATCTGGCGATCACTAAGAAGCGTGAAGATATCTGCCGATGGAAAAATCTCGGCTAGATTTTCAACCACCTTCTCACCGCCACCCCATGTGACAAACCAGTGGTGAGCTATTGCGATCCGTGGTCGCTTCCTTGATGAAAGGGGCCATCTGGCGCTGTTTTTCGTCCACATCAGAATGCCCCTTCTGCACTCCACACAGCAGGAAAGGTTTTGAGGATCAGTATGAGATCCCTTCCAAGAGACCAGGTACTTACATATTCCAAATCTAGAGAAACACGAACTTCATATTGAACCCTTCCACGTCCACGCACTTGCCAGAGCCCCGTCAGTCCAGGTTTTGCGGAGAGACAAAGCTTCAAGCCTCCACCGTAACGGGACATTTCGGCATCGATAACCGGCCGTGGGCCCACGAAACTCATTTCGCCTCGTAAAACATTGAATAGCTGAGGAATTTCGTCCAGACTTGTTCTTCGCAAGAAATGGCCAAAAGGTGTCACCCTTGGATCATTTCGTAATTTGTATTGTCGGTTCCACTGTGTTGCCGCCTCGGGGTTCTGTGAGAGATAAAGAGCCAGCATCGTCTCACTGTTCGTCCACATGGTTCTCAGCTTCCACAGACGAAATGGCCGTCCATACTGCCCGATTCGCGTCTGTCTATAAAAAATTGGTCCTGGGGAGGTGAACTTTATGAAAACCGCCAGTATCAAGAGAACAGGAAGAATAACGGGAAGAAGCAGAATGGCAAGAAATATATCCAGTGCTCGTTTGGCAATGCGGTATCGCACAGAGCCTACCGGAATAGATAAGGAATCAGCTAAGTCTGGATTAAAATCTCCGAAACTTGAATTCCAGGTTTCTGCAGAATAGATATCGCCCGCCATCTCTCCCTCTCGAAACTAGAGTAGATAGAAAGCAGGAACAAAGATGTCACGAAGATGTCATCAATTTGTCTTTGGCAGATAAAAAGCCTGTCGAGACGAAATAGCGATGCTTTCCGCCCGATGAAGCCCCCGCTCACTCCGTTTCTTAAGAACCGGAGTGAGATGCTAAGCGCGGCTCTTCTTGGCGGAAAAACCGCGCTCAGACCCTCTTGGACGGACGCATTTTTAGTGAAGCGGTCTATCCATGTATCCAGCAAATACTCTCACAAGCTCTAGTGTTGCCACAAAACCATTGGCTCTTCAAGCGGAGTGGCCAGTGTATCGAGATTGCTCACGATACGGATCGTGTAATCGCTAGCCGGTCTTGAATTTGGAAGCTCTGCTTGGAAAATGAATCCGCCGGTTACACCGACCAACTCTGAGACAGGAACCATCTCTGTAATCGATGGAGCACCTTCAGGATTCTCCGCAAAGGCTTCGACGCGAATGTGTTCCGCCGGAATAGCACCTAAGTAAACCTGTGCACGAATGAATAAACTGCCATTCTGTTCACAGGAATCTGCTCTATGGAAATGTATTTCTTTCCAGTGGGAGTGCAATGCAGATTGCCATCTGCGTATTTTGACGGCTAATTCTCCTTTGTTCTGAGTGCGCTGCCTGTAAACGTTGGCTGCGGGTAAATAGAACTTCTCCGTATATTCACGCACGCTGCGATTTGCTGAGTATTGACCGGTGAGGCGTGCCATACTTTCTCTCATCATGGCAACCCAATCAGAAGGAACAGCTGAAGAATCGCGGCGATAGAAGAGAGGAATTACCTCGTTTTCAAGGATTGAATACAACTGATCCGCCTCTTCAACGTCCTGTTCCGATTCATTCCTATAGCTCTGATGATCTCCGACCTTCCAGCCGAGCGACGGATCATAAGCTTCGGCCCACCAGCCATCCAAAGAGGACAGATTCAACCCTCCGTTAACCAACACTTTCATTCCACTTGTCCCACATGCTTCCCAAGGACGGCGAGGAGTATTGATCCAGACGTCTACACCTTGCACAAGCTCTTCTGCGAGGCTCATATCATAGTCACTAAGAAAAACGACATGTGCACGAACCTCACTCCTGCGAGCAAACTGAACCCATTGCTGAATCATCGCCTGCCCGTCCCTATCCTGAGGATGAGCCTTTCCTGCGACAACCAGCTGTACTGGATTTTGAGCGGAGGTCAAAATACGAATCAGACGATCGGGATCACGGAGAAGAAGATTTGGACGCTTGTAGGTCGCAAACCGACGGGCAAAGCCCAGCGTCAGGATATTTGGATCGAAGATATCTTCAACGCCGCGTTCTGGTTCTGACCAATGTCCAATAGAGTGCTCTTGTCTCCGATGACGACGCCTCACCTCTTCGACAAGATGCTTTCGATTGGCACATCGCATTCTCCATAGATCTTCATCGGAGGCCGTACGAATCCGGGATTCTACGTCTCCAAGATTTTGACGCCATCGGTCAGCACCGCAGGCCTTCGTCCATAAATCGTCCGATACACTCGAATCCCAGCTAGGCACATGCACGCCATTCGTAACACAAGCTACAGGGACCTCTGCAATAGGCCATCTTGGGAACAAGTTACTGAACATTTTTCGGCTGACTTCGGCATGCAGTTGGCTTACTCCGTTTACTGCACCACAGCCCCTGATTCCAAGATAGGCCATGTTGAACGGCTCATTGGGATCTCCCGGATTACTCCGCCCCATGGCCAGCAGATCTTTGACATCAATATGCAAGAGCTCGGTCGCATATTCCCGCAGATAGTTTTCGACAAGAGATGCAGGAAAACGATCGATACCGGCTTCTACAGGCGTGTGGGTAGTAAAGAGATTCCCTGCCCGCGTGGCTAACAACGCCTCTTCAAACGACAGGCCGGATTCCTCCATAAATACGCGAGCACGTTCAAAGACCGCGAATCCAGCATGCCCTTCATTCAGATGGCAGACCTCGGGATGTATACCAAGAATATGCAGCATGCGGTATCCGATCAGCCCAAGAACAATCTCCTGCTGAAGACGTAATTCCGTCCCGCCACCATACAACTCACTCGTTACACCTCGATAGGCCGGAGGATTAGCAGGATCGTTGCTATCGAGAAGAAGCAATCTAACTCGCCCTACTCTGACCTCCCAGGTCCTTAACCAAACGGCGTAGCCAGGAAGTTGAACACGGACCCTCAACCATTCCCCTGTACTGTCACGCAAAGGCAAAACCGGTATCTGTGATGGATCATTGTATGGATAGACAGCTCTCTGTGAACCATCGGCCTCGATGATTTGACGGAAATACCCCTGCTGGTAAAGGAGCCCAACGCCAATCACCGGTACACCGAGATCGCTGGCAGCCTTTAACTGATCGCCTGCGACATTCCCCAATCCTCCGGAATAGATGGGTAGGGCTTCGCTCAATCCGAATTCCATGCTGAAATACGCGACGCAGCTGAGCTTCGACGTATGCTGAGACTGCTGAAACCATGCTGATGTATCAGCTCCTTCTATAGAGGTGCCGGCCTTCAGTTGCATCTCTCGAAGTCTGTCAACCTCATCTTTGAAAGCTTTGTCATTCAAGAGAGTCCGCAATTTCGAAGGAGAAGCCGTTTGAAAGATAACCCACGGGTTATGCGTAATTTCCCATAGCTCAGGATCAATTCTTCCCCATAATGTGTCGGAAGCGTGACTCCAGGACCAACGCATATCAAGGGCAAGTTCACCTAGCTCTTCTGCTCCCGATATATTCTCCAAAGCTTTCCTCAGCTTCGCCGGTTCTGACATGAAATTCCTTTCCTGGTTGTATTCCTACAATGCTCATGAATCCTAGAAGATTCAATATTTGACGAGATACAGTTTGAATGGAGAAAACAGTGCCTCCAATCCTTTCCAGACAGGTTTCCAGCTTTTATCCAGATTATGTTTGAACTTGTTGCTGTCGAGCTTCTGCGAAGGTACTCATCCTATATTCACCTGCTCTTGTTAATCATGGTTGATGTGATGTGGCATTTAATAGCAACAAGCCAGTGTACTCTCGATTTATTAAGAGAACATCCAGCACAGATATAGAAACAGTCTCATCCTCAGCGCATCCGGGTAAGTTCTTGTCACAACCATTTGTGTTTTGATTTACGATCCGACAAATGGTGAGATCGACGATTACGATGTGTATTGGCTCACATAACGAACAAGGCCACATCTATTAGACGCGGAACCTTTAGCCACGTTTGCGCTCAGAGGTGCCTGCAAGAAAATATAGCTATCGTTTGTCGGTCATCATCGGGGGTAAGAAACAAGATAGAATTATTCGGAATATATAACTGAGCATTTCAAACAGCGGCTGGCCCCAATCTGGCAAGGGGAGGCCTTGGATCATACCTGCATCGATGCATGCCGCTGACAGATAGAGGTGAAGGTTTCTCTTCAAGCCAACAACTTCAAAGACAGGTCTATCGAGCTCCAGTTTGCAATAAATTGCCAAACGCCAATCGATAATTAAACGGGCATGAGAATGCTCTAGCGGCGTGTCATCTCTCGCGATGAGATGACACGCCACTGGTATGCGAACAAATGGATAAGCCTTATTTAATTGTGAAGCGTTATGACAGGACAGCGGGCATCAAGAAGAACCTGATAGGACGTACCCTCTGGAGCCAATCGCCCCAATCCTGGATTGGAGTTGGCCCCCAGAATAACGGCATGGACACAAGCTGAGGCTGAGAGAATGGCCTTAGTAGGTTTCCCACTGCAAATCCTGATTTCCACCTCTCCGTCTTTGCAGCCTATTCCCTGGAGTAGCGACTTGAGCTTGTCCTCGCATGCCTGTATCTCCAGGAGTTTGTCTTTTCTTCCGTCTTCCTTCACTACATGCAGAAGCGTTAATCGGGCCTGAAGTCGCTTACTCCATTTGTAGGCTAGCGTAATATTTGCGGAGGCGTCTTCTCTTAGACTTGTCGCTAGGAGTAACGAAGTCACAGGCTTTCCTGCAGCCGCGGCCATACGGGCATTCGGACCGACAGTGATGACAGGAATAGGTGATGATCGAAGAACCGTTTCAGAAATCGACCCGAGAATCCATTTCTCAACTCCTCGATGCCCTCTTGTCCCCATCACAAGCATGTCTGCATGTACTTGCTTTGCCACAGCAAGAATCTCGGAAACGGGATCTCCGACACGTATCAATACTTCGCAAGGTGGATCCGTGGGACTTGAACAAAACTCCACCAACTGATCCTTTAAGGCATCAGCAGCACCTTCCGGGCAAAAATAAGGGAGCCCACCCGGATCTACAGTCATACCATTGAGGCCGGTGATCACATGAAGAACTTTGATAGCCGCGCCACTCTCATTTGCCAATGACCGGACAAAAGGAAGAAGCCATTCAATGTCGGAAATATTCGTAGATAAGAGTATTGACCGTAACGGAATATTGGTATTCATGATTTGCCAGCCCACATTCTTGCCCAATACCGGCTACGTTCAACGTAGTATGGAGTGCGCCGGAATTCCCAAACAGAGGATTCCTTACGCGGCTTCACGCCGCATAGCCGTCACCGATGATGGCAACAACTCAAATGCCTTTACGCGATACTACCTCACTCATCATTATGATATTCAAACGCGAAGGGGAGAAGCAAGCAGAATCCTTTTCGAGGAATCACGCAGTCCGCATTGCAGCACAGCTGATCTCGTCCATATGAATTTGCAAGCGCAAGAATCACACAATGAACGGACCGATTCCATAAGCAGATTCAGCAGCCGTAACCACGATATTTTGGGGAAACGAGGTGGCTTGTTTCGCGGCAATTCCAGTTTGTGCTTCCGCCGTTCTGACGAAAGGAGGAACCTTGTCCGACACACTTTTGTTTTAAACGCCACTGATCATACAACACCGGTTCAACTCGGCAATAAACGCTAAAGATGAAGCAGTATGACACAAACTAAGACGTCAATTTGGGATCAAAGGCCAACAGGATATCATCGAGAGATGCAAACTCAAATGCAGGAAGTACATCGAATACCGTTGTATTTGTAACCATTACTCTTCTTCCGTTGATCTCTAGTGCATGCTCTCGATTCCCTGCCGTCAAACGATAGAGTTCTGTCCGCACAGATGCTAGAGAGATCTGCCGATGGAGTACCGCCATGAGAATATCCCGGCCCCAGTGGAACAACCGATCATCTGAGCGCAATGCCTGCATCAAATATTGGGCCTCTACATTCAGATAATCGCCAAAAGCCTCTTCCCCGTAACGCTCCTCCAAGGTCCGTAAGGCCGTAAATTTGAGCAGCACGATATAGCATTGACGATCAGCTCCAAGCCGTGGAGCTAAATATGCCTTGGCTTGCGAAGGCCCTGGCAAGCCGGTTGGTCCCTCAAAATTGTCCCATTGGCAGATATCCTTATTGCTGCGAACCGATGTGGCATGCTCTATTACCTTTGCTTTTCTGACAAGATCTTTCTCCTCGTTTATCGAACGATATTGGGCTAGCCCCAAATTCAGAGCCTCCATCAAAACTTCCTTTTCGCAAGGCTTTGTCAGAAAACGCAGAATGTTTCCTTTATTCACAGCATCAATCGCGGCATTTACGTCTGCATGGCCTGTTAGCAACATCCTTACAGTATTCGGCGCTATTTCGCGCACCTGCGCTAAAAACTCAGCACCATTCATCCCAGGCATTCTCATATCCGAGACCACAACGGCATATGGCCCCTTTCCCTGGACCGCCTGCAACCCTAGCTCTCCACCCAAAGCAACATGCACATGAAATTCTCTGCGCAATAGCCGCTCATAGCCTTCCAAAACACACGGCTCGTCGTCTACAAAAAGTATCTTGTCAGACACAATAGTTCCCCTACAATTCGACCTGCTTCATGAAGCGCACTTCTCTATTCGTGACGCTACCAATATCGTCTCCGGGCGATTTCTTTGCTTGTGGCCAAAGCTCCAGTTGCCCACTTAAATATATGACTTGGTCGAGTTACCGGGATGATACCTTCTCCCGACCATTGCCCTATACTGAAATCCACCCCGTCTCCGCAAAATTTTCCGGTAATGGCACGGCGGATCCTCACACCCAGCAAGCTATCCTTAAGCAATACCTCTTATCAAGTAATTTCATAGACTTAGAAGATGTCTATGCGGAGCCCATTTAGGAACAGCTGCCATGCTTAACCTCAGAGTAGCCACTGCAAGATGCACACTGCTATCCCACATTTGGACTACCTATTCCGCGCCCTAAATAAAGCAAAATAGATCTCTCAAGAAAGCTGTGCATAAAGCCGATAGAGTGCACAGCGATGGCTAACTGCGCAGGCTGGCCGTCCTTACCTAGATCCCAATCGAAAGGATGATCGGAGCGAGGCTCATATGCAATCGAGTACCCCGAAGCCTCATTCTCAACTCTCCAATCCGATCAAAGCCTGTATTGCAGTTGCAACACTTGGAGCGGTTGGAATTCTGTCCATCATACTGTGGACGGCGTCCGCTGTGCGCAAACATATCAGCGATGCTTCACTTTCGATTTTCCCTGCAGCACTCAATTCAGAGAAAGCGGCCATGGCTTTCGTTCGCATGAAAGGCCAGTACAATGAAGCGCTTAGGACAAAAAACAGAATAGATCTGGAGGGCGCCAATCACGAAGCGCTCACTGCAATTTCAGCTCTCGCTGCTGCAGGCCACGCAATGGCCTTCAAACAGCAGCGCCAGCGGCAGATTCTCTCATTACAACATCGAATCTTCAATCTTCAGTCACAACTGCAAATAGACCAAATCCCCAATAACAGGACTCCGCCAACTGACCCCAGACCTCCTGAAATTCTATTCCGGGGAAACGACGTTATAGAAATAGAACTCAAAACACTACAGAACGACCTGGCAAGTGACTTTCGCGACGAACTATCCTTTGTCAATCGACTTCTTAGGGTTCAAGAAATTCTAGAAATGATCGTACTCATTGCGGTTATAGTCGCCTTGTTTTTCTGTATACGATCGTGGGTTCGTACAATCTTACGAAATCGAGAAGATGAAATCCTGGACAAAGCCCATCTGGCAAGGGGGAGCGAACGGAATATGCTTCGTTCGCTTATCGATAACATCCCAGATTTCGTGTACGTGAAAGATATTCAAAGCAGGTTCCTGGTCGCTAATGTATTTCTTGCCCATGCTGTTGGACTAAAAGATCCCGAGGACCTACTCGGAAAGACAGATTTCGACTTCTTTCCAGCCGAGCTTGCTGAAGAGTTCTTCGCAGACGAACAACAGCTAATACTTTCCGGAATTCCTTTATATGGACATGAAGAAAAGCTGATCGATAGTACCACCGGTAAAGAAATTCATTACCTGACTACCAAAGTACCTCTGCGAGACACAAATGGCGAGGTGATAGGGATCGCGGGTATCGGACATAATATTACCGAGCGAAAATGGGCTGAGGACACAGTTCGAGAAGCAGAGCGAAAATACAGAGAAATATTTGACGAGGCAATTGTCGGAATATTCCAGACCCTGCCAAACGGACGCATACTGACCGCCAATCCTGCAATGGCCACACTTCTGGGATACTCTTCGCCGGAAGAGTTCCTCTCTATTGTCGGGAGCGACTTTAGCCAGATCTTTGCAAATCTGCAAGATCGTGACTTATACGCTTCATCTTTGAAAACCATGGAGTGTTTAAAGAACTTCGAATGCGAGGCTCTATGCAAAGATGGGAAGAAGATCTGGATGTCGTCAAGCATCCGAGTGATACGGCAAAATGAGGTTGTCGTACGCCATGAAGGGATGAGCCAGGACATTACCGAAAGAAAGTTTTTACAGTGCCGTCTGCTCCATGCGCAAAAACTGGAATCGGTCGGCCAACTTGCTGCGGGCATCGCCCACGAAATCAATACTCCAGCACAGTACATCGGCGATAATGTACGTTTTCTGAAAGATATATTCCCGGATCTCATTCATCTAATTGCCTGTTATGAGCAACTGGCGGATGCGATAAAAACAAATATTCTGACCAAAGAAGCAATCGATGCCGTCGCGGCGATTTCGGAGCGCATCGACGTAAGCTATCTCTTAGAAGAAATTCCTAAAGCAATAGAACAGGCCTTTGAAGGTATCAACAGAATTTCCACTTTGATCAACGCCATGAAGGAATTTTCTCATCCAGGAACAAAGAATAAGATTCCCATGGATCTAAATCACGCGATTCAAAGCACAATCACCGTTTCGCGGACAGAATGGAAGTATATAGCCGATATGGAGACGTCCTTCGACTCTTCCCTTCCTCCTATTTCGTGCCAACCTGATGAATTCAATCAAGTTATTTTGAACCTTATTGTTAATGCAGCCCATGCAATCGCCGACAAGGTAAAGACTAAAAACACAACTAAGGGATTGATCACGATTCAGACACAGTATCTTCCGCCTTATGCGGAAATCCGCATACAGGATACTGGCTCCGGAATTCCCGAAGGAATCCGGTCTCGAATTTTCGATCCATTCTTCACCACAAAGGAAATCGGGAAAGGCACGGGACAGGGACTCGCTATTGCCAGATCCGTTGTCGTAGATCATCATCAGGGCACCCTAGAATTCGAGACAGAGGAAGGCAAAGGCACGACGTTTATTATCAATCTTCCCGTGGCAGAGGATGCCCACATGGAAAAGGCCAGAACGCAATGAAACGCATTCTATTTGTAGACGATGAAACCAGGATCCTGGACGGAATCCGACGAATGCTTTACGCAAACCGGCATCGCTGGGACATGCAGTTTGCAGTTGGCGGAGCCGCCGCATTGCAAGCCCTTGAAACAAGCAGCTTCGATGTCGTCATCTCGGATATGAGGATGCCTGAGATGGACGGAATCACATTGCTCAAACAGGTTCGAGATATTGCGCCTGATACCGCACGTCTTATTCTTTCTGGTTATTCGGAACCGAGTTTATCTACCCATGCCGTTTCAGTTGCCCATCAGGTCCTGAGTAAACCGTGTCAAGCCGATGAATTAGTGACAGCTATCGAGCGAGTCTGTACCCTTCAGGAAGTCCTAAGCACCCCGGCCATTCGGAAGATCGTCGGCACAGTTGCTAACTTGCCTTCCCTATCCAGTACTTATGAAAACCTGACTCGCGCAGTTGACAACCCCTCAACGTCAACTGAAGAAATTGCCGCGATCATCGAACAGGATATGGCAATGGCGGCAAAGATATTGCAGCTTGTAAATAGTGCTTTCTTTGGAATATCTCATAGGGTAGTACACATTCAGAGTGCAGTTACATATCTAGGAGTAGAAACAATCAAGAATCTGGCACTCACATCGGACATTTTCAGGACTTTTGCACCTGGTTGGCGCTTTCATAAATCGATTCTTGAAACGATGCAACAACATGCGTTACGCACCGCTTCCATCACGAATATGCTCCCGCTTGATTCCAAGAAGCATGAAATAGTGGTTATCTCCGCACTATTACATGACATTGGGCAGCTGATCCTGGCTAGCCAGTTGCCCGACCAATTTCATTCCATACTCTCTCTGGTGGAAAAGAATAAATGCCGCCGCTACGAAGCAGAGGAGGAGATGTTGGGAACCTCCCATGCGGAGGTCGGAGCTTATCTTCTGGGTTTATGGGGTATCAACAGCGTTGTGGTGGAATCGATCGCTCACCATCATCACCCAACTCGAATATCTCATCCGGACCTCGATATTTCGGCAGCTATCTATCTTGCAGACCTCCTAGCACATGAACTTGAAGACAACCCAACGTTCCCACCCCGATCTGAGCTTAGTGAAGATGACCGTCTAGCACTCGACTCCATGGGACTTCTTAATGAATTTCCTTCACTGAAGGAACAGGCACGTCAATATCTTGCAAGATCTTCCAATCTCGCCACATGAGGAATGAGGAACGAGGACCGATTACTTGCTAGTAACTGTCCAACGAAACGGTTGGACACATTGGACAGGGAGTTACCATGCTGCCAGAACAAAACCTAGACAGATCATTAGCCGATATGACGCAATCCAATGGCGCAGATCTGTTCGAATTAGCATTCCACACAGCTACTATCGGCATGGGCATCCTGAAAAGCAATGGAAACTGGATTTGTGTAAACCACGCCTTATGTAATCTCCTGGGCTTCAATAAAACGGAGTTGATGCGCCGTAGCTTAGCATCGCTGATCTATTCCGAAGATATCTCAATCTCGATGCATTCGTTCCAACAACTCGTGGAAGGGAAAATCACCAGCTACCAGCTCGAAGAACGATATCTGCACAAGTCAGGACGCTTTATATGGGGACAGCTGACGGCCACAAGAGTACGGCTTCCAGATGGAAGCATCGTCATTGCAGGACATATTCAAGATATTACACGGAAAAAGGCTGCTGAAGAAGCCCTGCGACGCAGTGAAGCCCTATTCCGCACAGTAGGAGAAAATGCTGGCGATTTGATCTTTCTCCTGGACTTCCCCAGCTTCATTATCCGTTATGCAAGCCCAACGGTAGAGTCTCAACTTGGTCACCAGGTGTCACAACTTGTAGGAGAGTATTCTCTCGATCTCATCCATCCAGATGATCGAGCTACAGTCTTTCACGCGGTAGACGATGTGCTTAGAGAAACGCAAAACGGTAGCATTGCTGTAGTGCGGATGCGGGCTGCGGATGACTCATACCATTATGTTGAAACACATGGATGTACAGTCCGCAGCAGTGAAGGAGAGATTGAGCGCATTGTTGTCATCGGACGGATAGTAGATGACCGTTTAGCTGCCGAAAAAAGACTAAAAGACAGTGAGCAACGCCTTCAGCTACTTCTTGATTCTACAGCTGAAGGAATATTCGGACTTGATTTACAAGGCAACTTTACCTTCTGTAATACTGCATGCCTGAGAGTTCTTCGTTTCCAGACACCCAATGAAGTATTGGGTAAAAATGCCCATGATTTGATTCACTGTGCACATCAAGATGGTTCTCCTTATAAGAAGAAGGACTGCCCCATTGCTTCTACGCTAGCCCAAGGACATTCTGTTCATGTTGAAGATGAGGTGATGTGGCGTGCCGATGGGACTTTGTTCGCTTCTGAGTACTGGTCACGCCCTATCGTAGATGATGGAGTGCTCATTGGTGCTGTGGTGACATTTGTGGACATTACCGCTAGAAAAGCCGCCGAGAACGAACTAAGTAATGCACATCGAGAAGCAGAACTCTTTATCAACTCAGTGCCCTCGATTCTCATAGGCCTCGATTCCGAGGGTTTTATTAAGCGCTGGAATAATGCAGCCGAAAAAACGTTTGGCGTCTCAAAGAATGATGCTTCGGGAAAACACTTCAGCGAATGTGGAATTAAGTGGATTGGTAATGAGCTTGATTCTGCTATCCGGTTCTTCTCAACTAAGACCGAGCCTGTCCGCCTGGATCACCTGAGGTTCGAAAGAAACGGAGAAGAGCGGCTTTTGGGCCTAACCCTACGTTGGATAAGACCCTTTACGTGCGAGAACTCTGAGCTCTTGATCGTCGGCGCAGACATCACGGAACGAAAGCAATCGGAAGAAGAGTTGCGATGGAAGACAGCTTTCCTGGAAGCACAGACAAACTCAACAGGGGATGGAATTCTGATCGTCGACGATGCAGGGAAAAAGCTTCTTCAAAACCAGAAGCTTCTGGAACTATTCAACGTTCCGCAGCTCATCTCTGACAAAAACGATGATAAGCCACTTTTCGAATACATTAGAGATTGCATTAAGAACCCTGAAAGCTTTGCGGAGAAAGTTCGTTACCTGTATGCACATCGAGATGAAACAAGTCTCGACGAGATTGAATTGATTGATGGCACAATCCTGGAACGTTATTCATCGCCAGTTCTAGGCCATGCAGGAAGATATTACGGAAGGATATGGACCTTCCGCAATATAACTGAGCGCAAAGAGACCGAAAATATGATGCGGCAACTATCGCTAGCTGTCGAACAAAGCCCGGCATCTATCGTGATAACCGACCTCACAGGGACAATTACCTACGTCAATCAGAAGTTCAGTGAGTCGAGCGGCTATACCGCAGAAGAAGTGCTAGGGAAAAAGCCCAGCATCTTGAAATCGGGATACTCGTCTTCAGACGATTACCGGCAGTTATGGGCAAACATTACCTCCGGTAAGGAGTGGCGGGGGATCCTTCATAATCGCAAAAAAAGCGGAGATCTTTATTGGGAATCTTCAGTCATTCGGCCAATTGAAAACCAGCAAGGCGAAATATCTCACTTTCTAGGACTCAACGAAGATATTACAGAAAAACTCTCGATGGAAGCACAACTCCGTCAGGCCCAAAAACTAGAAGCGATCGGCCAATTGGCTGCAGGTATTGCGCATGAGATTAATACCCCGATGCAGTACATCGGAGACAATACCAGATTCCTTGAATCGGCGTGGGCTTCTCTAGAGGAAATCCTTTCTATATTGCATTCTCCCACGCAAACTTCTGCGCAAGAGCTCGATCACGAGATCCTGGAGCAGTTGCGGAAAGCCTGTAATGCAGCAGATCTCGAATATCTGAGCCACGAAATTCCATCCGCCATCAAACAATCGCTGGAAGGAATTCGAAGAGTAACGAAGATAGTTCAGGCCATGAAGGAGTTTTCTCACCCAGGAACAGAGGAGAAGACTCCTATCGATATTAATAAGGCAATTGAAATAACAATTACAGTTGCCCGAAATGAATGGAAATATGTCGCTGAACTTCAAACGTCTTTTGCAGTTGATCTTGGTTTAGTACCTTGCCATGCAGGTCAGTTCAATCAGGTAATCCTCAACCTCATTACAAATGCAGCTCACGCTATCACCCAAGCCATACAAGATGATCCCGGAAAGAAAGGCAAAATCACAGTTAGCACCTCTAGAATCGGCAATCATGCGCAAATAGCAATTTCGGATACGGGTGCTGGCATACCACAGACCATTCGCGCTAGAGTATTCGAGCCCTTCTTTACAACAAAGGAACCTGGCAGAGGTACGGGACAAGGGCTGGCTTTAGCTCACAACGTAATCGTGGAACGTCATGGTGGAACAATCTGGTTCGAAAGCGAAGAGGGACAAGGAACTGTTTTCTTTATACGCCTGCCACTCGGCACTGAGCCTTCCCAGTAGATTGTTTTCATTTCACACTAAAAAAACAGGTGCAAAGTGAGGGTCTAAACCTTCCACTTTACACCTGCTTTTATCTTGTAATCGTGCTCCCGTTATGGTTCTACTCTATTTTTCGACTGCCCCTACGCTTGGAGGATTGGATCGCGTGATGCCATAGTAGTCCAGCGTTATCCCTGGTAATGATGCACCATAGCCGATTGCCGAACTGTCAGGCGAAAGATGGAAATCGAAATCATCGAGTGTACCTTCAGCAGACATGCTAGTCGGCTCATTTGCGAGTTTTGGATCGACACAGAGTTCGTTAGCATTTCCGGTTGAAGGGCATCCACTGTTTTTCAGGTTGTAGATAATATTGTGATCCCGTTGAGTGAAGTTGACACCCGACGAGAAATAGGCGAATGCCGGTTGCTGTCCATTGTTGTATTTCGGATTAGTGTATCCGCGCATAAGATTATTGCGGAAGATGAGTGTACTGGAGCTGCAGCTGTTGCCTCCGCATTGGATATCCAGCGTCACATTCGAATATCCAACAATGCTGTTGTTTACAAAATTAAGAGTACCGCCGTTCTGAACTGCCATGGTAATTCCGTCGCCATTAGCACGGCAATAATCTGAAAGCGATGCATTAAAGTTAGGCGAAATGTCTCCAATAGGTGCCGATAGCCGATTGCAATTTGTAACCGCCAAGTTGTTTTGGAAGACAATATTCGTCATCGGACCCAGTTTATATTGCTGCCCCATGTTTCCATAGGAGGCTGAATTCGTGACAGTAATATTCGAACCAGACACATGCAATAGATCCAGTCCATCCTGAGTGTTGTACCGGAACAGGCAGTGGTCGCAAATAAAATTCAGCTGCGTATCGGGTGTACCCACGCCATCGCCGTAACCAGCAGAATTGTCATCCGCACACGAAATGGCAGGATAGTTATGAGTGATCGGATACTCCTCGTTGCACCCGTTCCATTCGACCGTGAGGTGACTGGCGTTCACAGCAGCACTTGCCGAAGATGAGCGACTTCCGTCATCAAATTCCCATCCCGCTAGTGAGTTATTGGCAATACGTACATTGTTGACGGTGACGGCTCCACCAATCATTCCATCGATGCCATTATTCGTGAATCCATGGATATTGAGATCCTGCAGCCATATATTCTTTGTCGTCAGATCGGTCATGAGGCCATTCTTGGCATAATCATCTACTGAATAAATACAATTCTGGCACTGTGAATGATCTGTGAGTTCAAAGCATTGCACATCGACGTACTGTGCACCTATTAGATAAAGAACGGAATAAACTCCTCCACCACCGAAGAGCTGAGTTTTAGGACTGGTACTACAAGTAGCGTAGTTCTCTCCGAGAATACGAGTATGCCTGCTGGCAGTTCCAGCAGGAATGACAGGGTTGTATGCCAGATATCCATAGCCCAGATTGTCGCCAAAGTCTCCTCCAGCGGCATCTTGGCCAAGACGCCATGGGCCGCCGCGAACGATGACTGTATCCCCACCGGCAATTACCCATGCCTTATTTTTTCCATCGGTATAGAGATAACGGAAATCATTGAATGCGCAATTCTGATTGATTCCACTACCTGGATACGGAGCGTCTGCTTTTCCATTGCACTGCCCCGATGTCTTGTTATCAGAATAGCGGGTTCCTCCATCCGGACGGATATACCAGGTTGTCCCGCTGCCAGCCGCATTGATCTGCAAGGTATAGTTCGCTGATGCATCCTGCTTCGTGCTGGAAGAATCTGTCACCAGAAGTCCGAAATTAAAAGCGCCGCTTTCGGTCGGTGTTCCAGACAAAACGCCCGCTGAACTTAACGTCAATCCTGCTGGTAGTGATCCTGAGCTTACGCTCCAGGTATAAGGAGTAGTTCCACCATTCGCAGTAAAGCTCGTGGAGTATGCTGACCCGACTGCACCACTGGAAAGACTAGTTGTAGCTATAGTCAGTGCCGAAATAGCTTTCTGGATAGCCAAACTGAAGGATGCTTGTGCGGTTTTCGCAGGAGCACTAGAATCGGTGACTTTGATAACGAATGAGGAAGTCCCACTCTGGGTCGGCGTTCCTGACAATACACCGGATGAACTTAACGTTAATCCTGTTGGCAAGGATCCTGAGCTCAAGCTCCAGATATAAGGAGTGGTACCTCCATTCGCAGCAAAACTGGTGGAGTATGCCGATCCAACTGTGCCACCGGAAAGAGTAGTTGTAGAGATTGCCAGTGGTGAAACGGCCTTCTGTATAGCTAATGTGAGCGATGCTTGCGCTGTCTTCGCAGGAGAACTAGAGTCGATGACTTTGATAACGAAAGAGGAAGTCCCACTCTGGGTCGGCATTCCTGACAACACACCGGTTGAACTTAACGCCAATCCTGTTGGCAAGGATCCCGAGCTTACGCTCCAGGTATAAGGAGTAGTGCCACCATTCGCAGCAAAACTGGTGGAGTATGCCGATCCAACTGTGCCAGCTGGAAGAGTAGTTGTGGAGATTGTCAGTGGTGAAACGGCCTTCTGTATGACTAATGTAAGAGATGTTTGTGCTGTCTTGACAGGAGACGAGGAATCAACAACTTTGACGGCGAGCGAGAAGGTACCACTTTGGGTTGGCGTTCCTGAAAGTTTTCCAGCACTGCTTAAGCCAATTCCCGCTGGCAGCGAGCCAGAAGCCAGAGACCACTTGTAGGGCTGCCGTCCACCTTTAGCAGCGAGTGCCGCAGAATAAGCAGTCCCGACTGTGCCACCTGGCAAACTAGCAGTAGAAATTGCCAATGGGGCAACTACGCTCTGAACGGTAATCTGCATTGCAGAATAATTTATTTGAGTAGAGCGCGCAGAATCTGCAACACCAAACGTCATGTAATATGTGCCGCTTTTCGTTGGCGTTCCTGATAATGCTCCGTTCGAGCTTAATTTAATTCCTGATGGTAGTGACCCATTTGAAACCCACCATTTGTAAGGAGAAGATCCTCCAGTCGCTGTCAGTGTAGTCGTATATGCGAGGCCAACTTGCCCATTGGGTGGATTATCGGTAGTTATTATAAGTGAAGAAGCTGCTTGAGCTTCACGTGCTACGACAAACGTCGCAGTAAAAACTAACAAGAAGCAAAATAGTTTTCGTGTAAACATAAAACACCCCAATCCGACACTTCCGGCATAAACTTCCGCAGAATCATTGCCCACCGAGCGACTTACCTCCTCGGAGGGAGAAACAAAGCACAAAACAGCTACAACAACAAATTCCGAATGGGGGCGGCGCATATCCCCAGCAGAGGGATGATGCGCAACTCAAGGGAGACTCCATGAAGAATCCCTGTCTCTATTCCTGGTATTGGTGGGGAAACAATAGCACGAGGACTTATATGGCTGCCAACATTACTTAAGTTTGGTAGCAGTCATCTGAACAAATATGATCAAAGAGAAATATGTGACGCTTAGGTATCGGATAGCCGCCTTGCATTAATATTTCTTAATACTCTACCTATGTAAGTTGCCGGGAACAATTAACTCATCTCCGACATAGGCTCATCTGTGTTGCAGAAAACATGCTGAGTCTATGACTTAAGCTTCATCGGGTTATGCTTGAGTTAATAAATCCCATACTCATAACCAAGAAGGCATAGCCATGCCGTCTTCTTACGAGTTCTCCATCCAAGGGGCAGAACACTCCCGTTTTGGATCTGAGAATTCGAGAATAAAGAAGGCGATCCGAATTCCACGATTGTTTGTCTGGAATAGGATTCATCCGAGACAGAGGAAAGAGCAGAGATTCCTTGTCAGAGGAGCTTGGCATCGGGCCTTCTTTGGGAATCTGTCGGCCAGCCTAAAATCACTCCATATCAAGGCCTTAATCGCACCCGGATTTGCAAGTTCGGGCGACTAGTGTTTGAATTGATAGTGAAACAGGGGTGCTCCACAAGAGTGGGGCTGAGAATATACCCTCTGACCCGATCCGGATAATACCGGCGTGGGAAGCTTTTCGGGACGAAGGACTTCAACCTTCGTGAACTGTAGCTTGAGCTCTCCTGTTCATTGTTTGTTGTAAAGAAGAGGATTCTCATGCACAGTTCAAAGTTTTTTACTCAGATCTCATGCTTTCTTTCCCCATTTTGCTTGCGCGATGAGCGCCAGGGTTCTACCCTCAGTTCCTCTTCTTCCTCGGCAAAACTATCGATCTCCTTCCACGTCACAAAAGCCGTATGGATGTCACTGGCGTTGCTATTAGGCCATACAGCCGTTATTGCTCAAAACACAGATCCCTCCCCCAGAAATTCACTATCCACGGAAGCATCCAGGCAGGTATCTCTCCCGAAACGCACTGACACTGTGGTTGTACAAGGGAAAATAGAGACGACGTATGTGCCCTCCAAGGTAGCTCTAGCTGGTTTTGAAGAAGCTCCTGCTGAGCAGATTCCCTCCTCCACCTTCGTCATAACCCACAGCGTATTACAGGATCAGCAAGCCAGGCTGCTTACGGATGTCATCAAAAACGACGCGGCCGTCGGTGAAAACTACGCTCCTGTTGGTTGGTTCCAAGGTGTCGAAATTCGTGGATTTCCTATTGATACAGCCACAGGCTTGCGCATTAACGGAATCACAATTGCCGGAGAACAGTTGGTTCCGCTCGAAAACAAAGAAAGCGTTGAGTTTCTTCACGGTTTGGCCGGGCTACAGGCTGGCGTAACCACTCCGGGAGGAATCATTAATTATGTGACCAAGCGCCCTGCAGTGATTCGCTCCGTAGAACTGGCTACAGATCACAGGGGAACGGCCTTGGGGCACATCGATTGGGGTGACTTCCTTGGACGCAAACAACAACTGGGGCTGAGAACCAACGTGGGAGCAGAACACATCCGCTCTTATGTGGACCATGCGGATGGCTCCCGAGAATTTGGAGCTCTTGCGGCCGATTGGAAGCTGGCAACGCAAACAATTCTGCGTGGAAATTTTGAGTATCAGCACTTGGTGCAGCGCTCGCTGAGCGGATATCAGTTGCTTGGTGGAACAATCGTCCCAACACACATCTTTCCTTCGACAATGCTGGGGGCTCAGTCCTGGACGAAGCCAAACACTTTTGATGCCTTTAACACTAGTATTCGACTAGATCAATATCTTTCCAGAAACTGGAAAGCATACGTAACCGTGGGTCGCAGTCGTTCCCTTATAGACGACAATGCGGCTTGGGCTTATGGCTCAGCAGTCGATCCCAATAGCGCAGACTACTATCGCTGTACTCCATATTGGTTTTTCTGCAAGGACGGCAGCTATGCCGTCTATGACTACCGCAGTCCCGGCGAATTGCGCGTCAATGATCAACTCCAGGGTATCCTGAGCGGCCAGTGGAAGACTGGGGCAATCAGCCAGGATTTAGTGGTTGGAACTAGCTTGATGAGACGAGCTGTCAATCTGCCTTCCTCGGTTTATGACTGGGTCGGAAATGACAATGTTTATGAGCCTTTACAACAATTTCAACCAAGTCCCAACAAGGCCGGACGTGCAACTCCAGCAAACGATGCGCATCAGTATGCGTTAATTGTGAATGATCATATCCATCTGCCTGCACGAATTGACCTCATTGTGGGGGGACAGTACAACGCACTTCGCGACAACTTTAAGCAGACCGACCCAGGTTCCGGGGAACACTACTGGGCAAAGGATAGAAAGGAAAGCTGGCTACCCCAGTATTCGGTTCTTTATCGCGCAACCAACTCCCTCACCGCATATGTCACCTACAGTACAGCCTTATCTCTCGGACCGCAGAGCCCATTCTGGGTGGTAAATTCCAATGAGTTTCTGCCTGCATTCTTTACCCGGCTTGCGGAAGCAGGCGTGAAATATGCCCCTGGCCACAAGCTCCTGCTCACTGCAGCCGCTTTTCGCATGCGTGCCCCTTTCTTCTATCCAAAGGAGGAAAGCGACGGGCTGCACTTTGTCAGGGAAGGCAGAGAGACACACCGCGGAATCGAGCTCAGTGCCCAAGGTACTGCAACAAATTGGCTTCGACTCACGGCAAGCATGGCAGCGATGCAGGGATTATCCGACAACACAGGAACACCGTCCTTCGATAACAAACAGATCATTAACCTTCCACACTTCAGATCTTCAGTAACGGCGGACCTGTCCGTTCCTCGTGTCCCAGGTTTATTCCTCGTCCCGGGATGGAATTACACCGGACGCAAGGCCGCCACAAGAGACGATCTGGTCAGTGTTCCCGGATACAATCTCTTCAACCTTGCCTTGCGCTACACCCCGCAGAAGGACCATAGCCGGATGACTTTTCGCCTCTATGCGGACAACATTGGAAACAAGCGATACTGGAAGGATACGGGAGCGAGCTACGGAGATACATTCCTTCACGTAGGCGCACCCGCAACCGTACGTCTTTCCGCCCAATATCTGTTTTAATGACAAAGACATATATGACTACAGAAGTAAAGACGTTGGGTTATATGGGTGATTGGATGACTCCGGAATGGCCACCTTTCACCCTGGAAGAAGCAGACCGCATTTTGAGACTCTTCCCCTGTGCCGGAGGTGCTCGAGAACTGCTATCCCAGAGCCCGCGTCCTTTTTCGGCAGCCAGTCTGGCTGCCACTCCGGGAGGCGAGTACTTCATCAAGCGGCACCATTGTTCGGTTCGCGATCGCGAAGGACTTCTGGAGGAACATCGATTTCTTGCATATCTCTATGCACATGGGGGCCGAGTACCCGAGGTTCTCCTGGATCAGAATGGCGATTCTGTAGTCACCTCAGGCGAATGGACTTACGAGGTACATTCGCTCGCTCCAGGTTTGGATCTCTATTGCGAAGAACAATCCTGGATTCCCTTTCATAGCTGTCACCAAGCCTATGCAGCAGGTCAAGCGTTAGCGAAATTACACAATGCCGCAGAAGGCTACCAGGCTCCAGCCCGTAAAGCTCGCAGCCTGGTTACGAGCTTCACAATTTTTGCGCAGCAGAATCCATGGCAAAAGCTTGAAGATTACATCGAATCTCGTCCCAAGCTCTCTCACTATCTTGAAGCCCTAAACTGGCGGGAACAAACCGAAAAACTGCTGCTTCCTTTTCACTCCAAGCTCAAACCCTGGTTGTCTTTTCTCACTCCACTTTGGACTCATAACGACCTGCACGGAACGAATCTTCTCTGGAGTGATGACTCGTCCGAAGCCGAAGTAACCTGCATTATTGACTTCGGTCTTGCCGACCGCACAAACGCAGCTCATGACATAGCTACCGCAATCGAACGAAGCGGTGTTGACTGGCTGGAAATAGATCGCAAAGCAAAAAATGTAATTCACTTCGATCAGATCCATGCGCTCCTCAATGGCTATGAAGCTATACGTCCACTTTATAGCGAAGAGGCTCAAGCCGTGGCTGCATTAATGCCATTGATCCATGCGGAGTTCGCACTTTCTGAAACTGATTATTTTCTCAGTCAACTAATGTCACCGGAGAAAGCTTCCCTTGCCTGGGACGGCTATTTTCTCGGACACGCTCAATGGTTTCATACAGAAGTAGGCCAAGAACTTCTCGACTACCTGGAATCCTGGGCAGACAGACCGCGCCATCGGAGTGAAAGCCAATAATGATGTCTCCCCTGGAAATCATCGCAGTCATTCTGAGCGTTTTGGGTGTATGGCTCACTACCCGGAGGAACCTTATGTCTTGGCCGGCGGGGATTCTGTCCTGTGCCCTTTATGCTGTCGTTTTCTGGAGAACCAGACTCTATTCGGACATGCTCCTACAATGCGTCTATGTAGCTGTTTGTGCCTATGGCTGGTGGCATTGGAAACATGGAGTTCAGGAAGAAGGAACAGTCCGAGTCGAAAACCTTTCGTTGGTGGGGTGGATTGCAGGCTTTGCTGCGGGCCTTTGTGGTAGCTTGCTGCTTGGCAGTGTTATGGCCCGTTATACGAATGCCGCATTGCCCTACATGGACTCTTCCCTAACCAGTTTTAGCCTTGTAGCTCAATTCTGGTCCACGAGAAAATATGTCGCCAACTGGATAATGTGGATTGCGGTAGACATAACCTATATAGGAGTCTATCTGTACAAGCATCTCGATCTCACTGCAGGACTCTACGCAATTTTCGTCGTCCTCGCCATTATCGGGTTCAGATCCTGGACACGTTCGCTACAAGCATCCAGCGAATCACATCTTTCGACTCTCGGCGCTTAATTTCAAGGCCTGCTCTAGTCAACTTCAACCCGTCTGCGGACCACACGTGTACCACCTCCGCCCCAAGCACAAAGCAAAGCGATGACATGTAGCAGGAACCAGATTGTGATGCCTTGATCCTGATATATCCAGAGAAGAATCAGAATGCGAGGAACAATCACCCAGAGGATGATGGGTATCAGACCGACTGCAGAGGGAATAAAGTGAATCATACTATGCTGCAGCCATGCGACAAAGATACATAGACGCGGAAGGAAAAGGGACAGGATGAGAAACCATAGAGGAATTGAGTGGAGAGGTAAGGTGAAAGAAATGTCCATGAACAAGCCTTTCGATCTTGCCAGTCGCTAAAGCCAAAAATCTTGCTTAACCGACTGGCAATCCTATTTTTAGGCAAATCAAAACCGCACCTACAAACTCAGATGCTTCCTCTCTGGTTTTCGTTCAACTTAATGATAATTTTAGACTTTTCGACAGCCTTGAACCGGTATCCCGCCCTTTTGTATTTGCTCAAAATCGAGTTCTGAGTTTGGGAAGAAAATCCTTGATCCCTAAAATAGTACAAAAAAGATGAAACCGGCTGTTGAAGACATAGTCCAAACGAAGGCCACCTGAATCTTCATCAACACTGTTCGGACCCACTAGAGTTACTACAGCAAGCAACGGATTACTTGTGGCGTACTGTCCCACAGGAAACGACCGCTGAAACGAATATTATCGAAGGATTCTCACAATTCATAGCGCAGGGTACGAGTGAATAGAGTTGTGATATTTGCCATCCGTTCAAAGGAAGCTGTGCTACTTCTCCTTCGCTGACGTTCATTCCGATGCGAGCACTCTGGTATCTACAGTAGCAAGCCCTCCTGAATCTACCATCACAGTGGTATTATTGCCCGAAACCTGCAAATTGACATGACGAACCAGTTCTTGACTAACTTGAAGGATAATATTCGATTCTTCATAAGTTTGCGAATCCCATGCGGCGAACAACTATCCGATAGGTGGAAGGCAATAATTGAGTAAAGGTATAATGCCCGTTTGCAGCGGCTACAGTTTCACGCCGAGATCCGGTCTTTTCATCTGTAATGGTCACAGACACATCCAGTAAGGCCGCACCTGACGGATGAGCAGCTGAGCCAGCAACTCTGCTCCTACTGACCGGGAATGAAGATAATGCAACAACAAAAATTACAAAACGGCAGGACTAAAGATCGCTTCATGAAAACCATCCTTTAGCACAATGAACGGGGGTTCGTTAGAGAACTGTTATTGAATTACCGAAATGAGGCAATTCCCGATATACGTAGGGAAACTTGTTACTGAAGCCAGTGTCTACATTTGATCCATGATCCACATCGCGCTTTATGTCACAACGTATGCACGAACCGCGTGTGTCATCCTCCATTTGTTCAGAAGAATAGCCTATTGGCGCATCCTGAATAATACAATCTAGACTCCCTCTTCAGTCAAAACTCTTGTACCTGTTTTGTTTTGCGTTTTATGCACAAGGCATGATGCAATTCTCGAAAATACATCGCAGAAAACCGATTCTCTTTGCCTCTTATTCACAGAGCGTCTATATTGTCATTGTCCACTCAGCACCGGGTACACGACACCCTGAACAATCTGTCATTGCTGTGCTGTAATTTAAGCCAGCAATGGGGAGATGTAGGCTAAATCCGCATCTGACTGAGTGGCAAAGTTAAACGAATTCGAGGATGACCAATACTGGTAGCACGTTGTCAGTTTGTGAATAGAGTACGGGGATGAGATGTCATGCAACGACTTTTGAAACGAACAACTTATCAGGTCAACGAGCAGGAGTCCAGTTGGACAGGCTTCCTGGTAGATCCAGAGCTTACGGCTTCCCTCTCCTTTCGTGGAAAAGAACTGGAAACCACTCACTTGAAGGAGCGTGGCCTGGTCCGAGAAGCCTGGAGTAAATGTCGAACTATCATTACCTCAAGTAATTCAAGAACTCTACACTACTTCCAAGGGTTTCAAAATCCCCCAAGTAACCAAGAATGCCGCGATCTCTGGGGTATTGTTGTTGTTCCAGCGGAACTGACAAATCTCGAAAAACATTTTGATGCTCTGAGTCATGGACTAACGATCTTTCCTCAGGAGCATCTCCACTGGCCGGCAATCGGATTTTTGAATCTCTATATTCAACTGTCAGGTAACGGTCAGACAAAATTCCAGCGTTTCGAGCGTTGTATATTCTGCGAGCAAAGCATCACCATCAATCCTCCGTGGAGAGATTGGTATGATTCGTTGTCATATGTCTAGGAGTGTGAAGCGCCGTTAAGCCCTGGGCGCTTCGTCTCATAGTAAAGCTTCTTGACTCCATGCCCCTTTATCAACATGGAGCCAAGTTCTTGGTATATGGCGGCAATTTTCAATAGCTGGCAGCCTCAGATTGCGTTTGCATAACGGATTTCCCCTTCTCCGGGAAAGCATATTTCTCGACATCGGGAAGAACGCGGACAGCGGTTGTAAACTTCAGCGGCTCTCCCCCTTCGCCCTTATAGGTTACTTCTACAAAGAAAGCTGTCCAACCCTTTGCAGGCGGCCGCACACGCGCGACATAAGAACCGGGCCTCTCCTCTTGAAGTGGGTGGCTATGATACGCCTGTCCGATAGCCTCTATTCGGAAATCGCGATGCTTCGGATTTGTAGCCTCCCATAACTTCACCTGAATCGGAGTGACATCGGTTTTGACTTCTATCGATCCATCTTCAGCAAATTTCCATTCAAGATTTGGTCTTTTTGTTCCATGCAATATGGACAGGTAAAAGGCGGCTATACTTTTGGACGCATCAGAACCTCGGAGTGAGTGATCTGCATTTGCCTCATAGAGAAGATGCTTTTCCCCTGGTAAATCGCGGAAATAGAACTGAGAGGAATCGGGGAGGAAAAATTGATCTCCGGCAGCATTAACCAGAAGCTTGGGCATCGTAAACCGATCTCGATAAGAATAAGGATCTTCTATGGTCATTAAGCTGTCAAAGCCTTTGCCATTTAAATCATCCATCAGACTTTCATCGAAGTAACTCTTCACCGCTGGAGCCCAAAATCCGTAACTACTATAGTGATGACGAAAGGATGGAACAACATGTAGTACATCGATCACCATGGGTGCAATCGCAACTACTCTTGAATCCACAGCTGCAGTCGTCCAAGTAGTCCAGCCGCGTTTTGACGCACCTGTAACGAAAAAGCTGTTGACCTGGTGACTTCCCGCCTCTTTGGTTGATGCAAATGACGTTATGGTATCCATTGCACGTACTGCCGCCTTGGTCATCGGCAACCGTAGAGGCCAAGAGGAATCCCCGGTGCTTAAGAACTTCCTCCAGGTATAGGCGATGATCTGGTCTTCTGTTCGGGGTCCAAATGAGTCACTCGCAAAGGTAAGCGGCTCGTTTGGGACGTTATACAATTCGGAAACTATGCTGTGGGTGTTGGTAGCAATTGCACTCAATGTCTCATCCGGCTTTGGGTGTTCCTCGCTCGTTGACCCTCCTCCGATGTACAACATCCCAGTGCTGTAAGAGACTGTTCTCGGAACATAGATGATCATCCAGTGTTTCCAAATGCTTTGATTCACCTCGTCCTGATTGCGCCATTGCTGCGACGTCATCCTAAGTAGATATGCCGTGTATTCCGGAGAACCGGTCTTATCAACCAGTTCATACCCATAGTGATTATCCGGCAGGTGAACATAGCGATCCAGTACCGTAGAAAAATCAGAAGAACCCGCTTCAGCAAATGCAAAGAGGGAGCTGATACACAAAACCCATAGGCACAGTAACCGGCGAACAACCATTTTCTTATATTTCTCCTGTTGGATTTCTTGTCATTACTAGACAGAAGATTGCAAGCTTTTCTCTTTTCTGCCTCTATCTAAAACACCAGCTTGATTGACAATTGCAGAATACGCGGATCACCAGCGCTGGTAATTCTGCCGAACCCGCCGGAATCTACTGTAGTTCCAGGACTTCCGAGAGGGGCATGATTGAATATATTGAAAGCATCGCAACGGAGATTCACGATATATCTCTCACGGATTGGAATGCCTTTACTGACTGCCATATCGATATTAATCTTTGTCGGACCGATGAGAGTATTACGGCCAGTATTTCCGAAGGTACCAACTGCGTTTGTCGTAAAGGAATCCGTACTGAACCATTCCATAATCCGTTGCTTTTTATTTCCTGAGGTATAACGAGGCTTTGCAATTTGATCTGCTTGATCATTGCCGATTCCAGTCATGGAATTGTCATCTCCAGAACTGATGTTAAGAGGAGAACCACTCTGCCACGTCCAGATGCCAGTTGCAAGCCATTGACCAAGGACTCTTTTTCTCCAACCGCTATTGGGAGCGGGCAATTGCCACCGACCATTAAAAACAAACCGATGTGGGACATTAAAATCAGAAACCCCACGATAGGCCCAAGGCTTCCACGGATTGACAATCGAGACCCCATCGAGGTCCGTCGCATATGAATTCCAGTCGATACTACGGGACCAGGTGTAATTCGCCCCAAAGCTAACTCCATGAAGCTGCTTTTGCTCCATAGAGACCTGCAGAGAATGATAACTTGAAGTGCCACCCGAGGTATCCATAATAACGGTTCCGAAATTCTGCAGGGGCCGGCGTGCTTGGATGTTGTCTTGCGATGCTCCAGGAGAATAGATCGGTGCATTGAGATCGGTATTGAAGCTCAGATGACTTCCTTGCGAGCCGACATAGGCCAACCGTGTATGAATTGCATTTGTAACTTCTCGTTCCAGGGTCAGATTCCAACTTGTCACTCGCGTCGGCTTCCAATCCTTTTGAAAGCTCACTGTATTCATCGGTAGCGAAAATGCTACATCGCGTGCCGGCTTGCTAGGCGCAAACGAGGATGGAAAGGGATTCGCCACACCGGCGTATTCATAGGGATTGGAAAATGTGGTGGCGTAGATCAGTTCCTGCTGGCTGAATGGTGCGCTGTCAACCATGTTGTTAAATGATTCCACGAAGGGAGGCTGATAGAACAATCCCGCTCCAGCGCGCAGAACTGTTTTCGGACTCAAGGCAAAGGAGATTCCCAACCTCGGATCAAACTGCCAAACACTCGACTCACTCCCACCGGAAGAACAACCTCTATCTCCGGCATAAAGCACACCCAAGGGGGCGTATACAAATCTTTTTGACTGTTTCCCGGGGCTCCAGCACAAAGTCCGCCCCTGCTGATCTGCATAAGGAACATATGGATCCCAGCGAACGCCGACATTGAAGCTCAATCGATTATTAAGACGAATGTTGTCCTGAACGAATCCTCCGCCAAGGTTACCTCGCCGGGTTGCATACTCGCCTCCACCTTGCTGGAAACCGGTGAGCATGCCAATCATTAAGTCTCCCAGAGAATTTCCGGTAAACGATGGGTAGAAATAAAAGCCTCCATTTTGTCCGTAATGGTTGCTTATATCTACATTCATTCTCAGATAGTCGCCTCCAAATGCGAACTCATTTTTCCCATAGTTCCAATGCACTACATCCGACATCTGAAAGTTGTAGCGATTGAACTCTCCGGGCTCTCTGGTATTGAAACTAAAATATCCGTTAACAACTACCTTAAGTCCCGGAGGATTGGAATGCGCAATATTTGATCCCAAATCTGCAGCACTAAAAGTAGCAGCACTGATGATATTTGCATCTGTCTGATTAAAACTAAAGATCAGATTATTCGTTAAGCTGGGAGTAGGAATCGATGTCAAGCTAGCTGAGGCCACCTGATTCATAAATTTCGCCCCATGGCTTGAGGCAAGGATATTGGTTCCCGCCATGATTGGGTCTTCTACATACCGGCTTTGAAAGTAACGAAAATACACCCGTTGCTTCTCATTAAAGTTATAGTCCAACCGTCCCATACCTTGATTCTCATGTTGTTTCTCAGCAGGCACGGTAAAGTACAATAATCCGCTTGGATCTGAAGCTGTCGGGATATATTTCAGAAGGTTCTTCGTGGTATCACTGAGATAGGAGGAGGGGATAATATTCCCAGGCAGTCTATAAGCAGCTTCACCAACATGACCTGGATAATACAAATAGGTTGGATCATTCCCTGCCAACCAGGAAGAGAAATCTCCTCGCCGTTGTGCTTCAGTCAAGACATAGGCACTTCCTGTGGTATTTGATGTACTGATGTATGTCCCCTGATACGACCCGAAATAAAAGAAACGGTTCCGAATGGCTGGTCCACCCAACGTTCCGCCGAATTGGTTCCTATCCAGGGTGTCTTTCGTTGTGCTGAAATAATTACGGGCATTTAGCGCTCCATTACGGATGTATTCGAAGGCGGTACCGTGATAATCATTCCCTCCAGATCGTGTAATGACATTCACCACAGCCCCAGTAGCCCGTCCATTTTCTGCGCTGAAATTATTCGTCTGCACACTGAATTCTTCCAGAGCGTCAGGGTTGGGAAACGGATTGCTCACATTTGTAAATGGATCACTATTAACACCGCCGTCCAGATAGTAGCTGACTCCATCTGCTCTTCCACCATTCGAAGAAATCGCCATTGCATTTGGATAGGTTCCTATCTGGTGTGAATCCCCCGTTCCACCAGCCCCCATACCGGGCGAGAGTTCAATCAGAGAAGCAGCATTTCTGCCGTTCAATGGAAGCTCGTTGATTTGCTCCCGTCCGACTGTATTTTGCAGGGTACCGGTGGTTTCGACAACGCTTGACTCTCCCGTCACATTAACTGTCGACGAGCTAGAACCAACCTTCAAAACAAAATCGATCCGGCTTCGATCTCCAGCATTCATTACAAGGCCGGTTTGAGTTTGCGATTGAAAACCGGCCTTCCGAATCTCCAGGTCGTAAACCGAAGGCTGCAGTCCCGGAAGTGCATACAGACCCCGATCGTTGGAACGGGTGATGCGCAATGTACCCGTATCACGACGAACAAGGTTTACTTCTGCACCAGAGACTGCAGCTCCGGTCTGATCGGTAATTAGACCAGACAACTCTGCCGCATCCTGAGCACGCATGGCGGGGGAAAGACACAGGAAAACAAGAACCAGCAAGATACGTTTCTTCATGTTAATCCTTTTCCGTTGTATGGCTTGAATTGTGTACGGAAGAATCACAGAGCGTTCTCAGCTCTGATTGAACTCGTATCCGAAGAGTGCTCGACTGTTTCAATAGTTGTTCAGCAGAAAGGTTCACCATTGCACTCTCGACATGGTCTTCGATAAAAGACCGTCGGAAAGCAAGCTGTAACTGGGGTAAATCTTCCTGGATTTGATTGGCCGCCACTCTCCAAGAGAAGCAGTCATGGCGATGAGCCTCAGTGGGAGAACTTATTCTCTGCTCTGCAAGCATCGCATCCAGTACTGGAGAGAGTAGGGCGAAGTAGTTTTTAGATTCTCTTTGAATAGCATTTACGTGATCAAAGACTATGCTATTCAAGCTTTCCTGTAGCTGTGGAGATAGGTGTTTCCATTTCTCTTCGGGGTATTCCCGCGAAAGCCTGTTGAGCGCAGCCACTTCGGCAAATAGCACTCTCTCTGTGTCGCTTATGGCAGCAATATGGTTATTTGCCTCTTCAACCCCTCCAGAGTATTTCCAAAGCTCCTTAACAAGAGGAGGTGTAGTCAAGTAGGAAGCGTGGGGTGCAGATGCCAGAAGAGATTTCGTCTGTTCTGAATTGAGCGTGTGTTCTGCTTCTGGTATTGCCATAGTGACATAAGGAATACACTTCGTGGCTTCTTCTATTGCGTCTCGTCGATGTTTGTCCTCCGTCCATAGTTCGACTTGAATCTGATTCTCTTTACGGTGGATTAAAGGAGCCTCTTGAGTATCAGCCCCTAGCCGATGAAGAGCTTCGCTGAGCTCAACCTCACTCTTTAGCAGTTGTAGCTCACTGGGCCTGCTGGGATATGCGGCATGAAGCGAAAACTGTGAAGAGAACAGAGTACCCGGAGTCGCAGGAATAGCACCTATCGACGCCAAGATCGCAGCAGGAACTTGATCCATCGGCAGTACGGCGTAACTCATCTCTTGCAAGCTGTATTCAATATTGCTTCCCGTACTTCCTTGAACACGGATTATTTCGCTGACAGGGTGCCAATCCTCTTGGCGAACAATGAGGTCCATCTCCTTAATCTGTCCCGGAAAGGCCTGTTCGTTTTTAGTAGATATCTGGAGCAACTGCTCTTTGGTATTAATGTTGACATGCTCGTTTCTCTGAGAGAGAGAAGCACGCCAGCTATTAAAACCTCGCGCGGAAAGAGGTTGCTCTACATCCAGATGATTAGTTTGATAGATCCTTTCAAGTTCTTGTCTAGAGCTGGCCGTAGCCCCCCATTGTGCATGTGTCTTCTTGGCCTTTGCTGCTCTCCATATTTCCCACTCAGATGTTTTTCCCTGAATATGGATCGCAATTCGTTGGTGCACCACCGGATTGGTGACAGAACTTAGTAAGCGGCTATCTGCCATCTCTGCTTGATGCAAAGCCTCCTTGGCAGAAACAGTTTCTCCACCGCGAAATAGTAGGCAACAGACGGCAACCATAATAGTTCCTACCATCACAGTTACAGCCAAAGCGCTCTGAATAGGTGTTGACCTGATCCCACCTAGACAATTTCTAAATTGATCAAGAATACCTTGATATCTGCTTTTGTGGTTGCATATCAGCTCTCGCCTCTGGGCAGCAAGCAATTGACCAAAGTTCCGAAACTCTTGAGGAGGATCCCCGAGACGGTTGAGCATCATTTCCCGATACTGTTGAAAACGCAAACCGCATAGCCGATATTCGTCCACTCGACTCTGACAGGAGAGGCAGTCTTCCAGATGAGAAGATATTCTGATCGCTTGCTCGTCTGAAAGCTCCTGGTCTAGATATTGGACAAGAGCCGTATCCGACGGGTGACGGAAATGGAACAACCGGAGTTCATACATCAGAATTGAAGTTCCTTTACTAGACGAGACATTGCACGACGAACGTTCTCAATAACCGAAGCACGACCGATACCGAGAATCTCGGCAATCTCCTGATATCGAAATCCTTCGGCCTTTAGGCTGAGGCACTCTCTTTGCCGGCTAGAAAGCTGAAGAATGGCATTATGGAGATGTTCGAAACGTTCTTTACTTAACAGCTCCTGCTCGGGGTTCGGAATCTTATGCCCCGTACTTGCTTCGGCCTTCGCTAAAACAGCTTCTTCAGAAAGAGAATTTACTGCCTTTGCTGTTCGTATACGGTCCAGAGCAAGGTTATGTGCAACTTTGAAGATCCACGCTTTCATATCCTCGATCCTCTTCTTCTCCATAAGGGCCAGATGCAGTCGAAGAAAAGCCTCCTGTGTCACGTCCTCGCTCTCTGCGGCACTTGTCAAAATCATCGCTACATGCCTGAATACTGAGGCTCGATGCTTTTCAAAGAGCGCAATCACATACTCTTCGACGCCATCTGCTCGGGCCCGAGCCTCCACATATTGCTCGGAATAATTTCCCGGAATTGCATCTACATGACTATCCGCGTCCATTGCACTCTTTCCCGCTGATATCTGTTCGGTATGAACTGAAGACGATTGAGAAGATCAAGAAAGGGACAAGTGCATTGTGAAAAGGTGATGACAAATTGACATAAATAGCAGACCTGTCAATTCCATCAAACAGCGACCCATCCCGCGAGGAAAACTCTAGAGAGACTATGTAAATTAACGATGAAAATGATCACAGACGCCATTGGAGTTGTCCCCATTTTTTCATTCATCATCGTCTCCGATCTATGCTCAAGTTTGATAACCCCAGAGACACGAAATTCTCCTGGCTAGAGATCGCCGGAAGAATATTGCAGAAGTATCTGATGCGGTGGCTCTGTTTTCTGCTCATCACGTCTTCATCCTCTTTAATTGCCGGAGAGCTCCAGCGAACCCCGTTAGCACCTACACCACCAATGGGCTGGAATAGCTGGAATCATTTTGGCTGCAATATTACTGAGACAGATATCCGGGCTCAGGTAGACGCGATGGCAAACAATGGAATGCGTGAAGCTGGTTTCCGCTACATTGTGATCGATGATTGCTGGCAGGGTGGCAGGAATGCTGAAGGTAAGCTATTTCCCAATAGCAAGTTTCCCGACATGAAGAAACTTGCCGATTATGTGCACTCAAAAGGACTGAAGTTTGGAATCTATTCCTCTCCCGGTCCCCAAACATGTGCAAAACAGGAAGGCAGCTATCAGCATGAAGAGATCGATGCCAAAACCTTTGCAGAATGGGGAGTCGACTTTCTTAAGTACGACTGGTGTAGCGCAAAAACCGTATATCCATACCCTCAACAGCCTGAGATCTTTAGACGAATGGGTTTAGCCTTAAGGGCCACCGGCCGCCCCATTGTCTATAGCCTTAGTAACTATGGTATGCACGAAATTTGGAAATGGGGACCTACAACCGGTGCTCAACTGTGGCGTACAACGGGAGATATTGCCCCGTATGTCGAAAGTATTTATGCCATCGGATTCGGGCAAGCAGGACTTGAACGATTTGCAGGACCCGAACATTGGAACGACCCGGACATGCTGGAGGTTGGGAACAGAGATCTCTCTTTTGAAGAAAATAAGTCGCACATGAGTCTTTGGTGCATGCTATCGGCACCTCTGATCGCAGGTAATGATTTGGCAAGAATGTCAGAAAAAACCCGTAGTGTTCTTACGAATCGCGAGGTCATCGCCATCGATCAAGATCCCTACGGTGTTCAAGGACATCGAATTCTTGCAGACGGCCCACTTGAAGTTTGGGCCAAACCTTTGACAGGGGGAAGCACTGCAGTTGCCTTCTTCAATAAAGGGGAATCGGAGCTCTCCGCTAATATTCTCCTGAGAGAACTGGGCCTTCTCGACAGTGTAGAAGTCCGTGATCTCTGGGAACACCGAGATCTTCCTTCCGCAGAGGATATGATTATAGCCAGAGTGCAGTCTCATGGTGTTGTTTTGCTGAAATTGCAACCGAATCTGCATTTCCTGCCCTGACCTATTTGTTCGCTCTAAAGCACCGGATTGAGTCTCCGGCTGCCAATAAGAATTGAGGCTGTTCAGCTCTGTGGTGCGATCAGAGCTGAGCTCTTCTTCCAAACAGAATATAATCAAAAATAGCTCAGTTTCGGACGACAGCAATAACGAAAGAGCACCATACCGATCTTGACACCTTCTTGGCTAAATGATCGGATCTTGAAACATTTTATTCTTACTGAATTGGCTCAAAGGGTGTGTTGAGAAGTAGAAATTTGCAGCAGACACATGGAAGAACCGGGCCTCACAGCGACAACAGTTGATATAGAAAATATTGACTCGCATCCCTGTCGAATGCCATCCGAGGTAAACGACATCCCAGTGTCTTGCTTCATGGGTAATGAAAGATTATGTCGGCAGAGAAAGAACTCAATTGCACCACAAAGACAAGTTGGATAGGTCGAACAAGCGTTATATGTGGAATCGCGGGAACTATCCTTGTAGGCCTTTTCATTGGTAATCAGTATTCGTTTTCCCAGCAACCGCAGAAACCCATCGATTTTGAGATTCGAAGTAAGGAAATTGTCAAACATCTTAATGCTGTCATACGCCTCTATCGGGCGACATCGGGACCGGTCCAGGCAGTTGGTGAACCAAACGATGTTGTTTACCGTAACCAGGCTGTAACCCTGACCTCACGAGCTACGGAACTCGCATTCCAGTCGGCAAAAGCTGAAGCTGACCTGATGACTGCTTACCAGAACCACAAGGGAAATGCTACTAATCCGGAAGCCCCCGCCGAGCAGCAAAAATTCCGCTCTCTCATAGAACGGAATGAACAGCGTCAGTCAGAACTCAAAGCTCAGATTCAAACGATAGAGAAGAAGCTTCTCTCCGCGCGACCAAAAGACGAAGCAGCACTCAAGGAACAACAAGAAGAGCTCAAAGCCACACTCGACCTAAACGTTGCCGCCAAAGATGCATTACAAAAAATCCTCGACATTTCTGACGCTCGAGGTTCCACAGGATTTGCCTCAGATATAGCAACTTTAAAGCGCTCAGTTCCACAGCTAGACAGCAAAACTGCTCCGATCACTGAACAAGTGTCTTCTCTCGATCAAGTTCGCTCTGCCGGTGTTACCAGTCAGACCATTGTGCTCTTCCAACTTCGCGGAACCCGCCACTCGCTCGACGACCTAATTCGTGATAACAATTCACTTCACCAACAGGCCCAAGATCTTCGCACTCCGATTACCAGTATTGTTCGGGGACTCATGCAGAGAGCCCGTCAGTTAGCACAACCTCTGCAATCGCCAGTTCGCCTCAGACCTCATCAACGCCGACTCCATCTCCAAGCCGGGACGCAGAGTCCCCGGGGATTAATGATAAAAAGACTGATGCAGAAAACATAAAGGCCATTACCACAGCATTCAAAGCTGTAAGCTCAGCCAGCATTCCCTTAGCACAAGAGATTATTGTTCTCGAACAGAATCAGGCAAATCTCACAGCATGGCGCGCCGCCGTCGATCGCGAATACAAGGGACTCCTAAAGGCACTCCTTCTGCGACTCCTGGCTATCGCTATTGCTCTCACCTTTATTTCCGGCATGGGCTTCCTCTGGACGCGAGCTACGAACAGATACATTCGCGACCCTCGGCGTCGCCGGCAATTGATTGTTCTGCGCAGAGCGGTCGTTGGAGTACTTTCTTCAATCGTTCTTGTTTTCGGCTTCATTACACAATTCAATTCACTAGCAACTTTTGCTGGATTCATTACGGCTGGTGTCGCTGTCGGTTTACAGACAATACTTTTATCAGTAGCTGCTTACTTTTTCATCATTGGACGATATGGCATCAAAATCGGAGACCGCATCACTATTGCAGGTGTCACCGGCGATGTCATCGAAGTCGGATTAGTACGCTTTTATCTGATGGAATTGGCCGGAACAGGAACCGATCTGAATCCTACAGGACGAGTGGCGGTATTCTCGAATGCCGTTCTATTTCAGGCTGGTTCGCCACTTTACAAGCAACTTCCCGGGACGGAGTATGCTTGGCATGAACTCACAGTTAAACTTTCCGAAACCGGCAATTTTAAGTTTGCTTCCGAGTCCATCATACAAATACTGGATTCTGTTTATGGCCAATATCGGGAACGAATCGAACAGCAACAAAAGAGCATCGAGCAGTGGATGCACACATCCATTCGGCTACCAAAGGTCGAATCCCGTCTACAGTTCGATAGCGGAGCACTCCAATTATGGGCTCGATTCCCTGTTCTAATTAAACAGGCGGCTGAAACGGATGAGCAGGTGACCCATGCTCTGATTCAGCTCTTTAGCGAAAACAAAGATGTGAAAGAAGCAGTTACGTCGATGCCACTCCTACGGCCCTCAGTAAAGGGCTAGGGGAAATGTCCTAGGCGCTACTTTGCATGCTCTCCACGGCCCATTTCGTATAGCTCTAAATTGCAGCGGAATGGGCTCGAGGTTTACAAACGGTATTTAGGAAACAGTATTTTCAAAGGGGAGCAATGCAATCCGATTCGTAGTCAAAACAATGTATTTCTGTCGCGGTCCCTGGAAAAATTACTCTTCTTTAATAAATAATCCCCCAAATATCAAAAGGAGGGAGCATTGTGAAACGTTTTCAGCAAGTCTGTCTGCCAGGCCCTTTTACAGTCCGATTTCTGCATTGAAATATTCACATCCTGGCCCTGAATCACACCACCTCCGAATAGCAGTTCCGACTCAACTTATTTGGAATCTGTATAATAGAAGCGAAAATTCAACCTGAGTGTCTCAATAAAACTCGAAAGTTTATCGCATGGAGCTGGGATCCGGAACAGGTTGTATAGAATTCGATAGAGTGATAATGTTCGTTTCCTTGAGGCCTCTAATCGCAGGTAAATTCCTGCTTACCCTTCTGGATTCGTTCTAGCTGGCTAGAAGCAGATAAGCTTTGGAAGCTTAAGCAGCTTAAGAATTTTCAAGCTGTTCACGCCTGCGTGGTAGGCCTAATGAATTAAATGGAGCAACTTGTAGGAATGCAAAACAAGATCATAGTAACCGGAGGAGCTGGATTCATTGGCTCCAACTTCGTCTTGAACTGGATGGCCAAACGCGATACGCAAGTTGTCACTGTAGATAAGCTTACCTATGCCGGAAATCGCGCAAATCTGGCAAGCCTCGAGGGCAACTCCCTTCATGTATTTGTCCGTACCGATATCTGCGATCCTTCAGCTATCGCTTCGTTACTTCGCGAAGTAGAGCCGAGGGCGGTGCTCCACTTCGCAGCTGAAAGTCACGTTGATCGATCAATTACCGGACCAGCGGCCTTCGTTGAGACAAATATCGTTGGCACCTTCAATCTTCTGGAACAAACAAGACTTTACTGGGCGGAACTCTCGCCTTCTGATCGTGAGAATTTTCGTTTTCTCCATGTTTCGACAGACGAAGTCTATGGATCACTGAAACCGGAAGATCCGGCTTTTTGCGAAACCACCCCATATGCGCCCAATAGCCCATATGCAGCTTCTAAGGCGGCTTCGGATCACTTGGTAAGAGCCTACTTTCATACCTATGGTATGAAAGTGTTGACAACCAACTGTTCCAACAACTATGGACCGTATCAGTTTCCTGAAAAGCTCATTCCTCTGATCATTCTGAATGCACTTGAAGGCAAACCGCTTCCTGTATACGGAGATGGACAAAATGTCCGTGATTGGCTGTATGTAGGAGATCACTGTGACGCCATCTGTACGGTGCTCGAGTCAGGGAGACCGGGCGAAACGTACAATGTTGGGGGCTCAAGTGAGCGCAAGAATATAGATGTGGTAACTACAGTCTGTGACATCCTTGATGAACTCCAGCCAGAGCTTTCCAGTGGTCCGCGTCGTAATCTAATTACCTTTGTTAAAGATCGACCGGGACATGACCGTCGTTATGCCATCGACGCGACAAAGCTCCGTACAGAACTGCATTGGCAGCCAAAAGAGAAGTTTGAAAGCGGAATCCGCAAAACGGTGGAATGGTATCTGAACAACCTCGCTTGGGTTGAAAATGTCCGCTCTGGAGCTTATCAGCAGTGGATTGAACAGAACTATGCGGAAAGGTTGGCCAAATGAAAGGGATCATCCTCGCAGGTGGCTCCGGCACCCGTCTCTATCCGGCAACAAATGTTATTTCTAAGCAGTTATTGCCAATTTATGACAAGCCGATGATTTATTATCCGTTGAGCACTCTTTTGCTCTCCGGAATTCGGGACATTCTAATAATCTCGACCCCTCAAGATACACCAAGATTCGCTCAACTATTAGGCGATGGCCATCAGTGGGGAGTAAATTTCCAATACGCTGTACAACCAAGCCCAGATGGACTAGCCCAAGCCTTTCGGATTGGGAAGGAGTTTATTGGTTCAGATTCATGTGCTCTCGTATTAGGCGACAACATCTTCTACGGACAGAATCTATCGCGTCGCCTTCAGCGAGCCGCATCCAAAGCATCCGGAGCTACGGTTTTTGCTTATCCGGTACAGGATCCAGAACGCTATGGGATCGTTGCGTTCGATGACAAAGGGCGGGCCATAAGTCTTGAAGAGAAACCGCAGAAGCCCAAGTCTCGATATGCTGTCACTGGACTCTATTACTACGACAACGATGTTATAGCTATAGCTGAGTCGCTCAAGCCTTCACCCCGCGGAGAGCTGGAAATCACAGATGTCAATCGATGCTATCTGCAGCGCGGAGCCTTGGAAGTCGAGCTTATGGGCCGCGGTATGGCTTGGCTAGATACCGGCACGCACGATTCTCTTATAGAAGCAGGGCTTTTCATTCAAACCATTGAACGACGTCAAGGTTTGAAAATCGCGTGTCCGGAAGAAATTGTGTATCGCTTGGGATATATCACTCGCGAGCACTTGGAGCAGCTTGCACAGCCAGTTTGCAAGAGTGGATATGGCCAATACTTGCTGACGCTCCTATCCGAACCACTATCTACAGAGAAAGACGTTTAGTTGATGATGAAGGTAATTCCTACTGAGCTAACAGAAGTGCTCATCATTGAGCCAACGCTCTATAAAGATGATCGCGGTGCATTTATGGAAACTTACAATGAGCGAGAGATGGAACAAATGGGCCTACCCACCCGCTGGTGCCAGGATAATTTTTCCATCTCTAAGAAAAATGTGGTTCGGGGGATTCATTATCAGATTACTCAACCTCAAGGAAAGCTCATTCGGGTCGTTCATGGAAAAGTTTTGGATGTTGCTGTCGACCTTAGAAAAAGCTCCTCTACTTTTGGCAAACATATCAGTGTAGAACTGTCGAAAGACAATGCCAGAATGTTATGGATTCCTGCTGGCTTTGGGCACGGCTTTGTTGCATTGACGGAAGAAGCGGGATTCACTTACAAAGTTACCGATTATTATTCGCCCAAAGGAGAACGAACAATTCTCTGGAGCGATCCTGATCTGGCAATTCAATGGCCGGTAACTCCAGAAGAAGCTATTGTTTCTCCCAAAGATACCGAAGGGAAACGGCTGCACGAAGCTGAGGTGTTTGCATAAATGGACTTTGGAAAGATCCTCATTCTCGGCAGTGGCGGACAGCTTGGCACCGAATTTCAGCGCTCCTTTGGGGATTGCCCCGATCTGGAGGCCTATGACCGCGATCGCGTTGACTTCACCAGCGAAGACTCGATTCGTCAGCTCGTTCGACAGGTGCAGCCTAAAATCATACTGAATGCGGCAGCATACACAGCTGTCAATCAGGCGGAAAAAGAGCCAGATCTGGCCATGGCCATCAACGGAACCGCTCCCCGGATCCTTGCAGAAGAAGCCAAGAAGCTGGATGCCCTATTTGTTCACTATTCAACAGACTATGTCTTCGACGGCTCGAAATCTGGACCCTGGGTTGAAACAGATGAACCAGCGCCTCTGAATGTCTATGGAAAGACTAAGCTTGCGGGAGAACGTGCGGTCGCAAACGAAGGGAATAAATATCTCATTTTTCGGACCAGCTGGGTCTTCAGTCCCCACGGTAACAACTTCTTGCTGACCATGCGGAAGCTCGCAGAAGAGCGAGATAGACTTACCGTTGTCAATGACCAGTATGGCGCGCCCACCTCGGCTGAGGCATTGGCCAAAGCAACACGATCCATCTTGGATAAAGTTTGTTCAGGAGACCTTGGCCCAGCTTCAACTTGGGCTGGTCTTTATCACATGACATGTTCTGGAACAACGACTTGGTATGGCTTTACAAAAGCCATACTGGAGTCCTACAAGAAAAGTACAGGCAAAACTCTGGCGGAGATAGAAGCTATCAGCTCAGAAAATTACACTGCAGGTCCTAGTCGCCCCAAGAACTCTATATTGAGCAATGCCAAACTTTTTCGCATGTTCGGGGTTCAACTTCCCACCTGGGAAGAAGCACTTTGCTCTGTAAATCAAGAACTAGAAAAGCGGAATAACTGAGAAAAGTTCATTCTATGCGCAAGTTCACAACGATCTAGAAAAGCTCCTCGGCTTCACAGTCCACAAAAAATGACTATGAAGCCAAGGAGGACGAGAGAGATCGATAATTAGTCTTTCAAATCAAAACTTGTAGTAACTGAAGCTGCCGAAGACCCTCCTACCCAAACGGTGTATTTCCCAGATTCCACTATCCACTTCCTATCCAAGCCCCAGATGGCCAATCTACTTTGAGGAACGTGTAAACTAACGGTTCTATTTTCACCCGATTTGAGATGGATACGCGTGAACGCCTTGAGTGACCTAACCGGAGTTTCGACACTACTAACATCTTGACGGAGATAGACCTGTGAGACTTCATCTCCCTCGTACTTCCCAGTATTCTTTACAACAAAGGTAACAAGAACATCCTCTTTTGTTCCGGCAGCAGGGGAGTTCACCCTCAGCCCGCTATACTCAAATGTCGTATAGCTCAAGCCAAAGCCAAAGGGGAAAAGCGGCTTCCCGTCATTATCGACATAAGACTTAAGCTTCGTCAGCTCCGAATCGTAAACCTTGGAAGGATCTGTATTGTAAAACACCGGCAACTGCCCGATACTCTTCGGAAATGTTACTGTTAGGCGGCCTGCGGGATTATTATCACCGAATAGCGTCTCGGCAATGGCACGGCCACCGAATTCTCCTGGATACCAAGCCTCAAGAATAGCTTTGACATGCTGACTGGCCCATCCAATTGTTAAAGGTCGGCCATTCTCTAACACCAGCACCACAGGCTTCCCTGTAGCGACTACAGCCTCTAGCAATTGCTCTTGATTTCCGGGTAAATCCAGGGAGGTTCTATCGAAAGCTTCTCCAGAGATGCCTTGCCATTCTCCCATTCCGAGAACGACGATATCTGCTGTCTTCGCTATACGTACCGCGCCATCGATATCCATGCCAGTATTGAAATCTAGTTGAGCATGTGGAACAACCTCCTTGATTCCGTCGAGAATACTAAGGTGGTTTCCATTTTTTTCGTTTTCATAGTCTCCATAGCGCGCCATGTTTGCATTCGGCCCGATCACCGCGATGTGCTGCACGGATTTTGAAAGTGGAAGAATTCCATCTTCGTTTTTCAGTAACGTCATGGATTCTCTTGCCGACTGCAGTGATACATCGAGGTGCTCTTGTGAACGATAAACTGTACGAACCAGAGAAGGATCGACTAGCGGGTGATCAAAAAGACCAAGCGCAAACTTCACACGCAATACACTGCTGACGGCTCGATCCAGATCTGCTTGTGGCAAACTTCCATTCCGGCTGCAATCGATAAGAGCCTTTTGAAAAACGTCGTGAGGAAAATCATAAAACTGCATATCCACTCCAGACCGAATAGCAAGGCAGGAAGCGGCTTCAGGCGATCCAGCCACCCGATGTAGCCCGTACAGACGACGAATGGCACCAAGATCGGAAAGTACTATCCCCTTAAATCCCCACTCCTTCCGCAAAATGCTTTTCAACAGATATGCGTTGGCAGTCATCGGAACCCCATCAATTTCGTGGTATGCCGCCATCGTGCCCATGGCGTGCCCTTCCAGGAATGCAGGCTCAAATGATTTCAACATGATACTCCGCAGTTCCCGCTCTCCAATATGTACAGGAGAGGTATTGGTCCCGCTCTCTGGAGAGCCATGAGCTGCAAAGTGCTTCGGTTCTGTAACTACGGTGTGGTCGGTATTCAGGCTATTTCCCTGGGCTCCGCGCACAAAGGAGAGCCCCATCTGGCCGCTCAGATAGGGGTCCTCGCCAAAGTTCTCCTCCACACGTCCCCATCGCGGCTCGCGTGCGAGATCCAGTACCGGAGCAAGGATAAAGTCGACGCCAGTGGCACGAGCTTCTGCGGCAATCGCCGCACCCGTCTTCTCTGCAAGTGAAAGATCCCAGGTAGCAGCCAAATTTAGAGGAGCAGGAAAAACTGTTCCGTTGTCGAAGCCATGCAATCCTTCTTCAATGAATAACGTGGGGATCCCCAGTCTGGAGTGTGACATTACCCAGCTTTGGATTGCATTCGACTGTTCTGGAGTGGGATTTAGATCGTGCACGGAACCGACACCCAGATTGCCCCACAATGTCTCAGCGGTGGAAGGTACAAATTTTGCGTCTTTCGCCGCATGAGTATCGTCCGTATTACGATCAACCAGGCTCGTGGCTCCACTATACATATCCAGCTGACGAACCTTTTCCTCCAAGGTCATACGCTTGAGCAGATCTTTGATCCGAAGCTCTATTGGAGCATTGGCACGCTTATATAGAGCAATGGGCTGAGAGTCTCTGTGGGGAACAACACGTTGCCCCAATACCGGCATTTCCCAATGAAGCACACCGCAAGACACAGCTAATATCGCTAATCTCGTTGCACAACCGCGAACTCCGATCAACTTAATCCGGCCCATCACAGAAGCAGAACAATCTTCCTTCATCACTTTCTTATATCCCCCAGGTCTCCGGATTGTGAGCCACTAATGCAAGAATCTCATCTTCTACATTATCGAAATTTCCGATTACTCAGTTTTCGTAAGTGTAAACGCCATGGCTTGAAAATCCCCAATAAGATCCACATCGACACCGTGGTGCATCCAGAACGAACCACTCGCTTCGGTGGGTGTCTCCGGCGCGAGCTTGCCACAGAGAGCACTCGCACGATACATTGCATTTTCGTTCAAGCCACGAAGGAATATACGTGGAAAAGGATAATTCTCCTGACTCGAATGAAGGAAAGCAAAGGTGACTGCCTGTTTCCCATCACGAGCTACAGATTCGGTTACCGACTGCTCCCTATTTTGCTCGGGTGTTATCAAGCGATACAACTCTCCCCGTTGCACAGTTTCTCGAATTGTTTTGTAGCGCGATACCATATCCTTCGCTTTGGAAAAATCTTCAAGGCTCCAATTGTTCAAATTGGCACCTATACCAAGCGAACCTTGCATTGATGAAAGGAAACGATATTCAAGAGAAAGCGTACGATGGTTTACCCACGTCGGAGAATCCGTAACCCACGCCATCATGATTCCTGGAGTGTAAGCATAGCTGAAGCCATTTTGAATGAGGAGACGGTCATATCCATCGGTATTGTCCGAAGGCCAGACCTCGTCAGCATACTGTAATACACCCAGATCTACTCGACTTCCCCCTCCGGAACAAGACTCGATTTCGACGTTGGGATGCTTCTGACGCAGCTCAGATAATATCGAGTAGAACGAACGGATGAAGTCCACGTAAACTTTCTTCTCCTCCTCTGTGGGAACACCAGACCATCCAGGTTCGGACCAATTCCGGTTGTAATCCCATTTGAGAAATGCGATTTGATTTTCAGATAAGAGTTTGTCCAGGAACCCAAACACATAGGCACGAACATCCGGTCGGGCCAGATTCAAAACCAATTGATTACGCGCCTCTGTCCTGGGACGATTCAGAAAGTTAAGCACCCAGTCAGGATGCCGACGGTAGAGATCGCTGTCAGGATTTACCATCTCTGGTTCGACCCATAAGCCGAAGTCCATTCCGAGTTCATGAACTCTATCAATCAGAGGTTTTAGCCCATGTGGGAACTTTTCTGGATTGACATACCAGTCGCCGAGACCCGCGTGATCATTCTTCCTTTGTCCAAACCACCCATCGTCCATCACAAAACGCTCGACGCCAATCCTAGCGGCTTTCTCTGCCAACGCCATTTGCCCTGCTTCATTTACATCGAAACCAGTTGCTTCCCACGAGTTATAGAGCACAGGCCGCAACTTCGACGTAGGGTGATTGGGCAATAAAGAATCTAGTTCGAATCGATGCATAAGACGAGATGCTCCGCCGATTCCATGCACAGAATAACCGCCATAGAACGGGGGAGTCGTGAATGTCTCGCCACTTTTCAGCAGATATCCAAAATCAAAGGCATTCGGTCCGCCAGTTACCCGTACATGCTGGAGCATGTCCTGCTCTATAGCTATCTGCCATGACCCGCTCCATCCCAGGGCTCCAAACCATACGTCTCCTTCATCCTGGTCTTGGCTGATGTTGTTATCAATTGCAAACCACGGGTTATTCTGTGCTCCGGTCGTGCCACGTCTGCTTTCAAGCAAAGTCTTCCCAGGTTTCACCGGCTGTTCCTGAAGATTCCACTCTCCTGCCCAGCGACCGGACAAATAACGCAAGCGATAATTGGTTCCTCTTGGCAGGTTCCATGTTCCTGAAGCCACTTGCTCAATTGTGAAAGGAGATCCAGTCTTATTCTCTATCACAGCAGAGCGACTTAAGATCCCTGTTTCCGGATCACTTCGATACAACAACTTGACATAGACATTGAGAGATATATCCTTCATCGTTATTGCAAGTGTTCCATCGCTAATTTCATGGGACACATACTTCAATACCACATCTCTATTTCCATCAGGGAAAGTGATCTTGAGATCTGGTTCGACAAACAACCCGCCACCCCAAGCCACAAATTCCTGAGGTGTGGTCGTAACAGGAGCATCGAATGATGCGGCGCCGGGCATAGCTTTTGCCGTTGCAAAGTGGTCTCTTGGCGACAAGTGCCTGCCCCAATAAAGCGTCTGCATCTGACCACTTTCATTGATACCGAAAACATATGTCGTTTCAGCAGCGTCGATCCGGAATACCTTCGTTGCAGGATCAAACTGAATCGCAGTGCTAGGTGTCTGGGTGTGGCCAAGCAAACTACCGGCGCCCACTACTAGCAAAACTACGATTAGAATACGAAAGTTCACGAGCTGAGCAGCGATGAACAAAATACTCGGCTTTTGTAGATTTTCCTTCAAAACGGTAATCTCCTGACGACTGTTATGGTTCAGATTTCTCCATATGGTGTTTATGTGGATAGGATTCTTTCACTAACATCCAACACTTGCTTAAAACATAATGCGCCCTTCAAATTCAGAAAGAAGCCGGCCAATAGCACTCGTCCCAAATGCTACAGATACGCTGTTCGACATTGCTCGCCTAAGGCTCGCGGATATCATGCTCTGGAGCTTTTGGAGAAAAGGTTGTTATATCTCTTCATCTCCAAATGAATCCGGTTACATTTTTGAATGCCACGACTACAGCTCTCGCCATGAGAACACGATCTCTATCAATTCAAAACAAAATGAATCGGATTACATTCGACCGCACAACGTTAAACCTGGGGATTGAAGGTTGTCAACGCTTAATTCAATGGATATCTGCAGAACCTGACTTTTGGGGGTTGGCACAATTCGCAGATAAACAGTTCATTTATGTATTACGCAATCCTTTGCGCTGGCGGGCACGAACAGGACCAGATGAATCTCTCTGGGTCAATTCAACTGGTACCCAAAATTGCTTTCCACCTTTGGAGGTTGAACACCTGAGCTCCGTGAGAGCTGTGTAGCAGGTTTTAGCAAGAACCTTTCTCGGAATGCTGATGGTGGTCAACGATGGACCAATAACCTCGTCGAATTCAATGCCGTCGAATCCGATTACGGAAACCTCTCCCGGAACGGAGATGGAAAGAGCTCGAGTTGCCCGTAGTGCTCCAAACGCTGTGAGATCATTAATCGCAATCACGGCGGTCGGAGGTTCCTTAAGAGCCATAAGAGAACGCATGGCACGATCACCACCGTCTACACGGTAGTTGCCGGGATGGACATACTCTTCCCGCACCGAAATCAGATGTGTCCTGAGCGCATTCCGAAAGGCCTCCAAACGAAGATTCGAAATAAAAAGCCCCTCTGAGCCGGCAATAAATCCTATCCGCTTGTGTCCTAGTTCTTTCAGGTAGGCGACGGCTTGCAACATTCCATCCTCGTGCATCATGCTCACGTCACTGAAACAGGGTCCTACTCTCCGGCTATCGATCGCAACTGCAGGCACCTTGCGGATGGTTAGTAACTGATACGGTTCCAGCTCATCGATCGACGGCATCACCAGCACCCCATCTACACGTCGCATAAGCATCTGGCGAACCGAATGCTGCGCCCCACCGCTTATAGGTTCGGCATTTGCCAGTAGGACGACTTGACCGTTAGTAGACGAAAGAGCCTCAAAATCTCTTAAGAATTCAGAAAAAAACGGATTCCCTAGATCGGAAACAATCACACCGATAGCGTGGCTCTGTCCATACTTGAGTGTGCGTGCCGAAATATTAGGTACAAACCCCAGCTCTTCGGCAATTCGCTGCACCATCTGGGTTGTCTCTTCGGTAACAAGAGAAGAACCATCCAGCGCTCGGGAGACCGTAGCAACAGAAACCCCAGCGTGTCTTGCAACATCCCGCATCGTTATGACTCTTTTAGCGGCAGCCTGTACCCTTTTCTTCCTCATTTGATCAGTGATGACCCCATTCTTCCCTGCTGAGAAGCTTAGAACGCTCTTTGAGTTCCATCAAGTTTGTTCAAAATCAAGTCACAAAGCGGGAAAGAAGGTGTCAAGAAATAACGGCCTCTCTCGCGTGCGTCTCCTTAAGAGATAGCCGCCAACAAGCAAAAGCGTTCGCAACTTGGGGTCTCAAACAGCTACGAGACAAAACGAGGCCTTCATCGAATGATGAGGATTTGGGAGAACTATTTCGGATAGGACCCGCAAACAAGAGTGGATCGCTATCCGAAAATAGCTATTCGGCGGGTGCCGCTTCCGGTGTGATGGTCAAATCTTGCAGAGAAGAACCGCGCAGGACCAATAGGCTTGCCGATCTCGCTACCCGTTCGGAGGAAAGAAGCCGATGCAGTTCATCTATCCCACTCACCACTTCCCCTGCAAAACTCAGGATAATATCGCCGGCGCGCAAACCCGCCTTGGCTGCCGGTCCATTTGGATCGACGCTGGTAGCCATCACACCCGAAGATGCAGGCAGATGATAGGCATAGACCAATTTACGAAGAATAGGAACGTTCTGTGCTGCAATTCCTATCCAACTTCTGAGTACCCTTCCATATTGAAGAATCTGACTAGCCACGTACTTTGCAGTATCGATTCCCACAGCAAAACACAGACCCTGTGCACCTAGAATGGTGGCAGTATTCACGCCAATAACTCGCCCCTGGGAATCAACAAGTGGTCCCCCGGAATTCCCTGGATTCAGTGCAGCATCAGTCTGAAGGATCTCTTCCATCATCCGTCCCGAAGCAGCGCGCATGCTACGGCCTAAGGCACTTACTACACCTGCGGTGACGGAGAATTGAAAGCCGAAGGGATTGCCGACAGCAATCGCAATCTGCCCAACTCGCAAATTTTTGGAGCTACCAAGCTCTACGGAAGAGGCATGTGGAAGGTCTGCTCGCAAGACCGCAATGTCCGTATGTTGATCTCTACCGACCAAAGCGGCCATAACCTTATTTCCATCAAGAAAAGTAAGGGCTATCTCTTTTGCACCCTGAACAACATGGCTATTGGTCAGAATCAACCCATCGGGAGTAAAGACAAAACCCGATCCTGAACCACCGCCCGAGCTCTCGTTGCGGACATCAATCTTTACAACAGAAGTACTGACCTTCTCTACCGCCGTAGTCACCGCATGCGAATAGGCATCCAGTAGCTGATCATCCCGAAGCTCTCTGCCCACAACCGCATCTAACAGCTGGCTTCCATTGGGGGTGACACCCTTTGTTTCATCACTGAGATTCAAAATATTCTGCTGCATAACCTAAGTACCCACCGTGGTGCTAATAGATGCATCCCAATCGAGAAAAGATTCGGAGGGGTCGCGATCCAGCGACATCTTCTTTCCTATGAAAGACTTGCGAAGCTACAGCAAGCCCTCGAAAGCTATTCGCATAGGACTACAGAATCAGACATTGCAAAATCAACGGCCGCAATTTAGAGAAATTTTTGAGATTTCGCTTTCTTGTGTTGGGAATATTCCCGCCCCTTTTGTGTTTATGTGTATACGAGAAGCACAAAATTTGGCGGTTTGGTCGGAAACGCTGCGCTTTACCTCCATTGATGAGAGCATGCCTAAGCAGGAAATACTCGATACGCTCCAGAATTGGACAATGATCGAGGAGTTGAAAATGCTAATGAGCAACACAAAATTCTTCTTCCGGTCGCCCGATAGCACTATTAGCACACTAGTAATCAGCGCGATATCCTTCGTCAAAATTAAGGTATGACAAATTTCGCAGCGAGACATGACGTTTACTGCATATGGCGCGTAAATTAGAGTATCCTCTAGCTTTTACAATTCTCTCTTTAGGATAGAAAATAAAAGGGAGATGTTAACTCCCGAGACAATAGCATCCCAATCAGCCTTCGGGCTGGAACACATCGACAGTTTGTACCGCTACGCCATGGCCCTTACTCGCAACCCGATTGAAGCTGAAGACCTGGTACAGGAGACCTACGTCCGAGCAATCGAAGCATTTGAACGATTGAAGGAGGACAGCAATGTACGGGCATGGCTCTTCACCATACTTCGTAATCTTTGGCTTAACGAGCTGAGAAGGCAACGCAATGGACCTCAACTGATTGAGGCGGACAGGGAGAATGAAAATCATCCTGTAGACAGCTTGATTGGCAATATGCCTAATGCATATGAAATTTTAGAGAATGAGGAGAATGCTAAACAGGTAAGAGAGGCGATTGACAGGCTGCCACCGGATTTTCGGGAAATCCTGATATTGCGTGAATTTGAGGAACTGTCTTATCAGGAGATCGCCACTGTCCTCGAATGTCCAGCAGGTACAGTAATGTCACGCTTAGGCCGTGCACGATCCAGATTGCGAGTTTTATTGACGCAGAGTAGACCATCGCAGAACGGGAAACCGCAATAGTATGCATAATTGTGATGACAATCTTTTGAGAATTCAGCTTTACGTGGATGGAGAACTCACCCAGGAAGAAGCTGAAAGTATGCTTGCTCACCTCAAGACCTGTATTGCATGTCAGCAGGCATTTGAAGAGCTGAAAGCCTACTCTGCGCGCATTCGCAATAGCCGCCCTGATATTAAGGCTCCTGAACACTTGCGAGCAAATGTATTAAGGAGGATACAGGCTTCCCAGCAAGTAGCCTCCGGACCCGTCCTGGTCTCCACTTCTCAGCCCCGAAAGCGTACATGGGTTTTCGGAACAGTTGCCGTTGCCGCAGTTCTCCTCATTGGAGTATTAGCTCTCTTCCAATATGAACCAAACAAACCCAATCCAATAATTGAATCGGCAATACTCATGCACCATATGGTTGAACAAAATTCTCTTCCCCTCGATATCACCTCTGATTCACCGGAAGAAGTCACTAAATGGTTTGCGAAAAGAGTTTCCTTTCCTTTTCGGATGGCAAATGATGGCATTGCCTCCGATCAGAGGGCAATGTACAAACTAGTCGGCGGCAGGCTTGTTGCGGTTGGCAACCTACAGGCTGCACTGCTAGATTTCAGATTCTCAGGACAGACCGTAACCATGCTTGTTGGACCGGGAAACTTAATCACTCATCATCGAGGCAAAATGGCAGAGTCGGATGGAATAAAAATGTATAGCCAAGATCGAGATTCCCTACATGTTGTTACTTGGGAAAATCAGGGGCTGAATTATGTCTTAACATCTGAAAAGTCGATGGGCGATGTACATAAATGTTCTTCGTGCCACGCATCGAAATCCGCAATGAACAATCCAGGTAGCGAAAGTTCATCACCCATATACCTGAGCCGGTTAATTCATTCCAGATCAATTACTGTTTTGAATTGAGTTGCACACCTGATCTACAACTGCCAGAGTAAGCTTATGCGGATGGTGTAACCAGCTAGGCCACACTTCAATTATGTGCCTATCGTCTGATGGGCATATAACGTAAGCAGGAGTACCCGTCTACTTATATTCTTAATTCTCAATCTCCTCCATTTCGCACTGCATGGTCACGATAACTCCTTCCACTTAAAATGAATTATCGTGACCAATGAAGCAGTTTTAAGGACCTGCAGCACCACTTGAATCCGCACAGTTGATGCGGCTCTATTGTTAAAGGAAAATGGTTCCTTCACCTCAAGAGCACCCTATGGCCGGGCAGCGATGACGCAAAAACCTATCCGTCGTGCGGAATCGGCATTGACAACAATGAAGAACTGATAGATGCGGACACTAAAGCGCTAAGCGATCCACATATCTTTTATGTAAACAAACTGGAGGCAGAGCAAATACAAAGCGCAGTTCTATGCCTCTCAATCGACCTGCGTGAGATCATTGTGCTTCGTGAATACGAGCACCTCTCACATCAAGAGATCTCCGGTATTCTGGAATGCCCCATTGGAACAGTTATGTCACGCCTAAACAGAGCACGATCCAAGCTTCGGGAGCTACTCTCCTGAGAGTAGCGGGAGATTCCACACCCAACGAGCTATACCAGATGAACAACTACTACATTGTGACCTTATCTGGCTTCCACCTTGCGCAAAAAGTCGGAGAGTGTTTTTCCCGGCTCGTCACAAAAGATCAAGTTGAGAACCTCGATAGATTGAATGCGATCCAACCGGAAATTGCGAAAGTCGGAGCGCAGATCACACCATGAGGCTAACGTCCAACAGCGGCCCCAAAAGTTCAACCCGAGAGGTCGCACGATTCTTTCTGACGTAACCGCTTCTCCATCTTGATACACAATTTGGAGTTTCCGGTGTTCATCGATCGCATAACGAATCTGATCAAACCTCTCACCCTGCTTATCGTCTCGTATGACATTGGGAGCAAACAGGCGCGAACGCTCAAGATCCTTTTTCCGCTCGTCAGGTAGAGCCAAGGAAATTTTGTTTAAAGCGGACTCCGCTGCCTTGCGAAGCTCCGGACTGGTAAAGACATCTACCATTCGAAGCCCCGTAACTACTGCCTCGATTTCGTGCGTAGTGAACATGAGAGGTGTCAGTTCAAAACTGGGATGAATGCGGTAGCCAACCCCCGCTTCCCCCTCGACAGGAATACCGGACAGCACAAGATCGCGAACGTCGCGGTATATGGTTCGCTCGGAGACCTCAAGCGATTCGGCTAATTGCGCGGCAGTGGTAAGCCGCCGCGCTCTCAGGTGTTGAACGATTTGGAAAAGACGGTCGGCCCGGCGCATAAGAGCTATTTCATCATATGCATACCGGTTTGGTCTTCCCCGGCAGCATACCTATGCATATTCGTGCCGATGTCTTTTCAATCACTAAACGTTGTAAAAGAATTCCTCGTAAACCACTTTGCCATCAGCAACTTTGTAGATGGCCACTTCTTCCATGCTGATCCGCTTCTTCTCAGGCTTGAAGGTAACATCCAATTTAAAAGTCACAGCAAAATGCGACCCGGCAACCAGTGGTCCTTCCACCACACAAGAGTGAACTTCATGATTGTCAACCCACCATTTGGTTCTTTCCTTCAGAGCATCGAAACCTTTGGTTTCGCGAGAACCTCCTGGAGGCGCTGCAGCCTCTACGCTAACAATATTGGGAGAATAGAGTGCCTCTGAGGCTTCCTCAAACTTGCCCTCTTTGCACAGTTCAACCAGCTTATCGGCCACATCTTTGGTAGTCATCCTAAGCTCCTGTTTTGATTTTCTGACAAACAAGTCAATGTTTGGACTCGCACAAGTGTCTCATTTCCAGGATGGTCTTGTGGAAGATTCACGACACTATATCCACCGGTTGTCGAACATCCAAACCTTCTGACTCGTTTTCCCAGAAGCTCAGAGTAAATAACACCTCCTGACACCGTTATGTCAGGAGAAAACAAGCTTCAAAGAATTGCAGTCTCCTGACATAACGGTGTCAGGAGACCGCCCCTAAACTGGGGTATGGATATGCCAGAACAATCATTCACCGAAATCTGTGAGCTGTTTCATGCACATGTCGATTCATTGTTCTTGCCGGCCTACGCCTTGACAGCCTCCATAGAACGTGCAGAGGCGTGCTTATTAAGTGCCGTCGACCTAGCCTCCTGTTCCCTTCCAACAGACGAGCACTATTCGTATCGATTCGCGCGAAGGTGCATCGTCCAAGCTGCCATTGCAGAGTTGGCCGAGGACATCGAATATCTCACGACTCTAGAAATCCGTGAATACATTCCGGATGCACATGAAGAGCTAATTCAAAACGAGGCAATCCGGGCGACGCCCAACCACCTCGTGGATGCACTCCTACCAGCTCTCTGGGAACTAAACCCACTCAGGAGATCAGTACTAATTTTGCGAGTCTTCGAGACCTACAGCAAGGAGGATATCGCAAGCTTATTAGGAATCTCCAAAACACTTGTCGAGAAGCTGGTTCAGCGAGGACTTAAGCAATTCCTTGCCAAGATTAAAGAGAATAAACAGGGACGAATAGATCTCGCGCTGGCACCTTCGAGCTTGGGAAACATTGAGATTTCCAACTATAGAAGTGAACAGAAAGCAGTATTGCTGAACAAGTACTGTCACTGAACATTGTGGGCTTTACACAAGAAACCAGGTGTTGCAGAGAAGAAGGAGATTGGAAAACAAGAAAAACTGCAGAACGAATCAACAAAACTCCGTCGGCCACAAACTGTACTTGATAGGCCTGGACATTAAGCAGCAAGCACTAAAGACCTTTGGCTGCACACACGTGTAAGGCATGCAGCCTATGGCCAGCGAAGAGGCCCTCTTCCAGAAAAAACTCAATGCCAACCGATTTATGTGGCTCGAATCAAGTTCACCTGGAAGGAGTGATATTCGTTACGGGAAGATCCCAATGGGCAAGCAGGATCTCAAACCGGCGCTGCTCCTCACGTTTATACGTTGCTTGATCAGGCCAAAGTTCATGTATCAGCTTCTCTTCATCCGGATTTGCCGTTGTTGCCAGGGTTGAATTCTGAAAGGTAATTGTCACCCTGTAGTCCCATCGCGCGTCTTCGGTCATATGATTGGCTGGAGTCTCGATCTTTATCGAGAGCATACGGCCCGATTTCACGATCCGCTGAAGCAGCGGGTAATGATTCTTCAGAAATAGATCTAGGAACTCTTGTTGATGTCCCCATTGGACCTTGTAGTAATACTCGACCGTATAAGGACGATCAGCTGAACCCTGCGGCGGAGCGCCCTGAGCAAATAGCGGAGAAGTGGCAAGAGAAAGCAACAACAAAAGAAACAGCTTTTTCATAGAGTCTCCCTTCTGTAGTCTCTTTGCAATTTCAAAACTGCACTCGTTTTAGATCCCAATTCATTCTGTCTGCCGGGAACCTAAGATTTTAAGCCCTCCTCACACATTTGTATGCGGTGATTCACTCCCGATCCCAATAAGGGGTGGAATTCGACTTCTACTTTGTCGAGCTACACGCTAGGGCCTATGAACTAACAGGGATGATGGTCAGGCAAGGATACGGCAGAAAGAAGTACCGTTTGGGCGAGACAACAGGCTCAACGACGCCCAAAGAAACGCCAATATTGTTTGGGCTGGAGAAAACAAAAGGAGCGGCCACCCTCGTCTGATAATAGCCACTCCCCGTAATTTTGAGAAATATTGATGCAGATTAAGAAATGGAGGAAGCCTCATTTCTTTAACACATCACCAAGGGAAGCTCCTGATTAATTTACCTACTTCCCTCTCTCTGCTGCAACCCGAAGCACTGCTGTGAATGCAGGTTTTGGCTCACCATTTCTGTCAAAGAGCAATGGATAGCTAGTCCGCCCTCTTACTGGCCAATTATTCAACCACGAATCTCTATCGGTGACACCCCAAAGTGTCACACGCGTTACGGTATCGCTGTACTTTAGGTAAATCCGGAATAAATCAGAAAAACGTTTCGCCAATTCCTGCTGTACCGAGTCGGGCAAGCCATTTGCATAAGGATTCAGTTTCGGATCCTGTTTAACATTCAAGCTGACTTCAGCTGTTTGTTGATGGGTAGCACGCGGCAAAACATCGATATCAAGCTCTGAAATAACGACTTTCACTCCTAGTTTCTGAAAAGCCGAAATGGTGGCATCCTGATCCGCGAGTGAAGGCCAAGTCAGAGTATTATGCCCTTGCAGACCAACCGAAGTAATGGGAACACCCTGTTCCTTCAGCTTCCTGATCAGAGCAATCGCACCATTTCGTTTTGCCTCATTCTCCAGAGAATAATCGTTATAAGTTAATTGGGCATTCGGATCCGCTTCATGTGCGTACTGAAAGGCTTTGGCGATGTAGTCCTCCCCAATAATCTTCATCCAGGGAGACTGCCGTAACGTACCGTCTTCGTTCAGAGCTTCATTAACCACATCCCAGCTCTGTATGCGCCCTTTATACCGGCCTACAACCGTATAGATGTGATCCCGCATGCGTTTGAGGAGAGTTTCTCTGTCAACCCAGTTACCCTTGTCATCGCGGAATACCCATCCGGGGACCTGGTTATGCCATACCAGCGCATGGCCGACAATGAACATATGATTCTTCTCCCCGAATGCCACGTACTTGTCAGGGATATCAAAAACATAGACACCATGTTGAGGATGAATCTCCTCCCACTTAAGAGCGTTTTCTGGCGAGATGGAGTTGAACTGCGACTCAATGATGCCATCGGCGCGAGTATCACTCCCAATAATTTGAGCTTTGTTGATAGCAACACCTATGACAGGTCCCCCTTGGCATACATCCTTGAGAGACGATTGAGCCTGAAGCAGAGAACAGAGGCTCGCGCCCAAAAGAGCGAATATTCCGACAGATCGCAGCATTATCAATAATTCTCCAGCTTCCTAACTAGTTAGCGGTCTCCGAGGCAAAAGACTTGCGCCTCCGGGAAAGTTCGTCTGCGATTTTCTGATTAACTTCCTTAGTAATGGGATAGAAGAGGAGACATATCGCAGCAGCAAAAAAGGCTATTCCGGAATAAACACTGGCCGTCAGCCTGATGCCTAATAGAGAGTGCGCTGACTGTATCGCATTGGGTACATATCCATACAGAGAGAACATCCAACCAGCTATGGCTCCGCCCAGCGCCAAACCGCCCCAAAGTGCAAAGACAACTCCAGCAGTTACAGTTGCGCTTGCCCGCCTGCCAGTCTTCCATTCTCCATAGTCGGCCACATCGGCCATCATCGCCCAAAGCAGAGGACCGGAAAGGCCATAAGCGCATTGACGCAAAACTTCCGAGACAAAGATCGCCACGGTTGCGGTGGGAGGCAGAAATAGCAATAGAGTATTAAAGATTCCGGTTAAGACCATGCTCAATACAAACAGTCTGCGCTTACCAATCCGAACCGAAATAGACGTAGATAGAGTCACGCCGAAGATCAGCGATAAAAGTCCGAAACCATTAAACCAGCTGAAGAGATGCTCGTTGCCGGCACAATACTTAAAGAATGGCAACATGACACTGCTACGAATTGAAATAGCTGCGAAATAGAACAGCGTTATTAAGAACAGCACTACCCAGGGTCCGTTTTTAACCAGATCCGAAAGATCCTGACCGAGAGAGCTCTTTTGCTGCGGATCAGGATGTATGCGTTCCTTCGTTGTTGCAAAAGTTATTACAAAGAAAATCACACTAAGAACAGACAACAATCCCATGGTCAACTGATAGCCCCGGGCATCGTTCCCCCGTCCGAAAAATGCAACCATAGGAATGGCTAAACTTTGAACAATAAATCCCGCTGAATTTGCGAATACCTGGCGATAAGAGGAGATACTGGTCCGCTCATCGGGATCCGATGTAATCACAGCGGTGATCGAAGCATAAGGAACATTGTTCACCGTATAGATCACACGGAGAAGGATGTAGGTTGTCCAGGCATAAACAATCTTTGCCGAAGGGCTCAGATTGGGAGTCGTGAATGTCAGCACTCCAATAATGCCGAATGGCACAGCTGTCCACAGCAGCCAGGGGCGAAACTTCCCCCATCTGGTACTGGTACGATCCGCAATCAATCCCATCACGGGATTAAGGGCCGCCGATCCGAGCCCGACCACCAAGAAAAGCGTCCCGGCTTGAGCTGGAGTAAGGCCGAAAGTATCGACATAAAAGCTAAGCTGCAATGCCAACATCGCCTGAAAGATGAAGTTCGCAGCCATATCTCCAAGGCTGTAGCCGATCTTCTCTGAAATCGAAAGCTTCTCTGTCATAACTACTTCGATCCTTTCTGTGTCATGACGGGACTTGATATTTTTCACAAGCCAATAACTGTAGCAAATCCTGGTTGCACTAAACGCCCCCAATCAGTAGGAGCAGAGCAAAGGACTAGCTTTTTGGAATATAGTCAAACCAATCGAAATCTGCGGCAGCAGTACTCTCCTTGCCGTTGCCTGTTGCGTAAGCACCTACATAGACTCCGGTGAAACCTCCGATCGTTTCGGATGAGAGGTCCCTCGTTAATGCTGTGCCCAAACGTCTGCTCGCGCCATCTGCCGCCTGATAAAAAAACTCATACGCAGAAGGGGTTCCCTTTATGGTCAGAACGATTTCCCCTGTTCCTACCGGTTCGTAGCGAACTTCTTCAGCCAGTTTCCCAGCCCTGACCTTTTTCAAAAAGACCTGTCTTTTTCCATCGTGACGCGTAATCCCAATCTCAAAATGATTTTGATCATTCCCGCGCAGTGCCAACCCTGCTTCCTCATTTTCGGACTGAGGATTGAAATCGAGCCGCGTAGAGACTTTACAGTCTAGATCAGACTGCCTGCGCCCAACAAAAGCAGGAGAATCCATGTCGCTCAGCGTTACAGCTGAACCTCTCAATCGCAAGTATCCAGGCCGCGCTGAAAGAGAGTAGTCCTTTTCATAAGGATTGCGAACATAATTCCATTGCGGTCCAAGTTGCGTTTCCTTGAAATCGTCTCTGGGAGGATCTTCTTTCCATGGATGCTGCGCCAGTTTGGGAGCAGCCATTGTCGCGCCGATTGGATTGCCATTGTTGATCACTGGCCAACCATCTTCTGTCCACGTAACCGGTGCCAGAAATGTCTCACGTCCCAGATGATGGAAGTTCCCCCCTTGCGGTCGAATTCCAAGAAAGACGGTCCACCAGCCAGCAGGCGTTTCCACCAGATCGCCATGCCCTAAAGCCTGGAAAGGCTGATCGTTCAAACCGTGATGGGTAAGGATTGGATTATGAGGATTAGAGGTAAATGGTCCCCAGGGCGAATTGCCCCGTGCGATGGTGATCATGTGCTCATAGCTCGTACCACCTTCGGCAATCATCAGGTAATACTTGCCGCTAATCTTATAGAGGTGGGGACCTTCTGGCCAGATACCACCGGTTCCCTTCCAGATTTGCTTCAGCTCCCCCTGCAATCCCGAATTCAAATCGAGCTTCTGCTGGCCGATATAACCATCTCCACTGCCTTCGTGCCGCGTGTAGTAGATACTGCCATCATCGTCAAATAGCAACGAAGGATCGATCCCTCCCTTATCCAACCAGACAGGATCGGACCAGGGACCAGCAGGATTTTTGGCCGTTACGTAGAAGTTCCCTTTACCAATTAAGGTGGTCACCATATAGAACAGCCCATTGTGATAACGGAGGGTAGGCGCGTAAATTCCTGCCGAGGCTTTGGCATGATCCAGCTGCAATTGGCTCTTCCGGGAGAGGACATTTCCTATCTGGCGCCAGTGCACTAAATCCTTGCTATGAAAGACCGGAACTCCGGGAAAATACTCGAAGGAACTGTTAACCAGGTAATAATCATCGCCAACGCGACAGATGCTGGGATCGGGATGGAAACCGGAAAGGATGGGATTGCGAAACTCCCCAGGGCGCTGTGCATGAGTAAAGCCAGACGAAACAGCAAATGCTAACAGCAAGGCAGCTATCTTCAACAACTTCATTACCTCTCCATATTCCTGACAGTACACACCAAGCCCAAGTTTTCTCCTCCGGAATGATCGTTCACGCTCTTCAATTTCCCTCACTTCGCAAATTTCGCTACCGGAATAACTGATTGACTAAAGCGATTTAGACCTATAGCATGTTCCAAAGTTTATGGTCAACATGATTTTGGCATCCAGCAAAAGCCAGGGACCTTCACTCGAATCTGCTTCGATGGCAATACCAGCAGTTAGGCGGCGAATCCCACTGGTTCCATATCCGCATCCAGATACAACACTTATGCCTGCGGAGCAGGATGACAACACGCCTGGGAGGGAGACAACGAAGCGATGAAAAACAGTGAGCAGCAGACCGCCATACAAGATCAGGTGACGACTAATCAAACATTCCCATATAAGAATCCGGCTCTTCCGGTAGACGAAAGAGTGCAAGACCTTCTCTCCCGTATGACGCTAGAGGAAAAGGCTGCACAGATGCTATGTGTCTGGCTGACAAAGGCTGACACTCTTCTCGATAGCCAAGGGAATATGGATTTGGCCAAAGCAAAAACCTCGTTTGCAGACGGCCATGGATTGGGACAAGTAGGACGTCCTAGCGATAGCGGAGGAGGTAAAAAGGCTCGGGAGATGGCAGAAGTGACCAATGCCATCCAGAAATTCTTTCTGGAGAATAGCCGCCTGGGTATCCCCGTTATGTTTCACGAGGAGTGCCTGCATGGACTGGCTGCCCCGGATAGCACAAGCGTTCCGCAACCGATCGGATTGGCGGCTACCTTCAATCCTGAGCTCGTAGAATCGGTATTCACGGCGATTGCGGCAGAAGCCAGAGCACGAGGCGCGCATCAAGCATTAACGCCGGTAGTGGATATTGCACGAGATCCACGTTGGGGTCGTGTGGAAGAAACCTACGGAGAGGATCCATACCTAGTCTCGCGTCTAGGAGTAGCTGCAGTCCGCGGATTTCAGGGCGATGCAACGTTTAAAGATAAGAAGCATGTCATCGCAACCCTTAAGCACTTCGCCGCACACGGTCAGCCTGAAGCAGGCATGAATTGCGCACCGTCTGAGGTTTCAAAGCGGCAGCTGTACGAAACCTTTCTATTTCCCTTCAAAAAGGCGCTGCACGAAGGTGGCGCCATAAGTGTAATGGCATCCTACAATGAAATCGATGGTGTTCCCTCTCACGCCAACACCTGGCTATTACGCGATTTGTTGAGAAATGAATGGGGATTTAAAGGCTTTGTTGTTTCCGACTATTACGCAATCTGGGAGCTGAGCTATCGGCCCGATACCCATGGACATTTCGTCGCAAGCAATAAAGCTGAAGCTTGTGCACTAGCGGTAAAGGCCGGGGTGAATATAGAATTCCCCGACCGGGACTGCTATCTGGAGCTGGTTGAGCTGGTACGCAAGGGTGTTCTACAGGAATCAGAGCTCGACGATCTCGTCGCCCCCATGCTCTTTTGGAAGTTTAAAATGGGGCTCTTCGATGATCCATTTGTCGATCCCAAGGAAGCGGAGCGCATTGCAGGATGTGAAGCACACAAGGCACTGGCTTTGCAGACAGCTCGCGAAACCATAACGCTCCTGAAGAACGAGGGCAACCTCCTCCCCTTGGACGACAGAAAGCTCAAAACAATCGCAGTCATCGGACCCAATGCTGATCGTAGTCTGCTCGGTGGCTATAGCGGCATTCCGAAAGAACAAGTGACTGTGTTGGATGGCATCAAGGCCCGCGTTGGAGACCGAGTCAAGGTTCTTTACAGTGAGGGATGCAAGATTACCATCGGAGGATCGTGGAACCAGGATGAAGTAGTTCCGAGTGATCCGGAAGAAGACCGTAAACAGATTGCCGAGGCTTCTAAAGTTGCTGCTCAAGCAGATGTCATAATTCTGGCGATCGGAGCCAATGAGCAGATCTCCCGTGAAGCCTGGTCATTGCAGCACATGGGAGACACTACGGATCTCGATCTATACGGAAGACAAAAGGAATTGGTCAAGGCCATGCTCGACACAGGTAAACCTGTCGTTGCGCTTCTTTTCAATGGGCGTCCAATATCCAGCATCTATCTCGACCAAAGTGTCCCTGCCATTTGCGAATGTTGGTATCTCGGACAGGAAACAGGTACGGCAGTAGCGGAAATGCTCTTCGGTGAGATCAATCCCGGAGGGAAACTGCCCATCACAGTTCCCCGTTCTGTGGGCCATCTGCCCGCCTTCTACAACTACAAACCATCAGCGCGTAGAGGATATCTCTTCGATGATGCTTCACCTCTTTATGCGTTCGGCTACGGACTGAGCTATACCACGTTTGAAATCGGCGAGCCGCAACTTGAAAAACAAACGATCGAATGTAAAGAAAGTACCGCCATCTCTGTTGAGGTAACAAATACCGGTAAACGCCCGGGAACAGAGGTAGTACAAATGTATATTCGAGATTGCGTCAGCTCAGTGACACGTCCGGTTAAGGAACTCAAGGGTTTTCAAAAGGTATTCCTGCAGCCCGGAGAAACACAGAAGATCAAGTTGAGCATTACACCGGACTCACTCTCGTTCTACGACATCAATATGAATTATGTTGTAGAACCTGGTGAATTCGAAATCATGGTAGGAACTTCATCTCGCGACACCGACCTAAAGAAAGTGAAATTGGCCGTAAAAAAATAGCATAAACGGAACACTGTCCACTCCCAGGGAGGCATGTATTTTCAATTTCAATACGTGTCTCCCCTTTTTTCGATAGCCGACAAATCAGCTCCAGCGCAAGGCAATTTATCGAAAGGCTAGGGGACTACCTACAGACTGGGCTTACTTACACACGAAATGAGCCTAAGCTCAACTAGAAGGGGAAGTATACCCATTGGCCGATGCTGGCATCCACATGAAATAGCATTGTTGATTTCATGCCCGCATCCACAAAAAGCCTGCAGACGGTTTTCTAGGAAGCTCCGGACTCATTTCAGATGGTTCCAGATCTTCGAGCTTCATCTCGATTGAGACACTCCGTTGAATTAACGGAAGAGTCAAGATAAAGCGATCATCATTTTCTCCACGAACCAATATCCCCTCAATACCAGCCATAGGACCTTTCTTGATGTGGAATCTCTCTCCAACAGCAAGTTCGGTGCATGGTGTCACCCTTTCCTGAATTACTGAGGTACTTAAAAATTCTATCTGCGCATCGGGTATCGGTAGGGGGCCCGCTTCAGTACCTGCAATACGTAGGACTCCTGGGATCTTTAATATATGCGCGCACTCTTGACCGGTAAACTTTGCGAAGACATACCTCGAGAACAATGGCATCTTTGTTCGTACCAGCTGACGGTTTTTCCAGACTGTCAACCTTTCATACGTCGGCAAAAAATGGACGATGCGTTGGGACTCGAAATGACGCTCTACAGACTTCTCGTGTTTTGGCATCGTATAAATTGCGTACCACTGGGAACTAGAGTAACTCACGATATTAGCTATGCGACCTCTTTAAAACCAGCAATCGAAGTTAACTTATGATTGGGCAATGTTCAGTACGAGACCTCCGCCAGATTCGCTTAGCCCAGATAGGCGTGCTACGAAGTTTACAAGTGCAGGATCAGTGAAGGTCAGTCCTCCAACCTTTTTCCGCTACAGGTAGTTAGTTACTACTAAGCCATAAACTCGAGTGGGTGGATGTATCGACCTATATCCGGAGCTCCAGTACTGACGAACGGGAAATAACGGCATACCATAACATCTAGCAGCATTGATCGGATTCGAAGCACTCTCCATTTGATCCCATTTCTATAGCACAACACTACTGTTACGAACTCTATTCTGGAAACTTGAGCACAGCATAAATCACGATAGAGAGGTAATCGATTTTTGCTCATAAGCATCAGCAGCATCCGAAACTAGTACTTGTATAGACAAAGCGCATGGCGCTTCAGTCAATAACAATAGTATCTCCTGTTGAGACAAATCGAGATTCTTAAATACATTCATTAAGACGATTTGGATGCTATAGCCGATGATTAGGTTGCCATTCACACTTCAAGGCTGTGGGTAAATAGTCGCCGGCAGAACTATGCAGCAGGAACATTATCTTACTTATCTAATACCAGTTGTAAAATATGATTCCAGACAAATCGCATAGTGGAATAGAGCCTGAACATATAAGGAACACCTGATTATGGAAACAGCAGATCGAACACACGAACGTATAGTCCGTATAGCCCAAAGCTGGAAAACCCAAATGGGGCTTTCCAGCTATCAGATTCCGAGATCAAGGTGTAGCTCAGCTCTTGCGTATCTCGCGGGAGCTGATGCATAGTTTAATTCTGCATCGGGTGATCTACAGATTCTTTTCCCAGAAATCAATCATCGCGTTATATCGTGCAATAATCGCGGCATCATCGGCGAAACCATGTTTACGCATAGGGAAGAGCACGACTTGGTACGGTTTTCCTGCCTCGATCAACTCATTAATAAACGCTTCTTCATTCTGAGGATGAACATTGTCATCGTAAGTACCATAGATTAATAAAAGCGTCCCATGCAGATTTCGTGCTCGAGGAAGAAGCGAAGCATCTCGATAAGCCTGGGGATGCGCTTCCGGTAATCCAAGCAAAGCCTCGGTCCATTTTGAATCGTAGAATTTCCAGTCCGTAACTGGAGCCCCGGAGATACCGGCCTTGAATTCATTTGAACGAGTCATGAGATTGAGAGTATTTGTCCCACCTCCACTCCATCCCCAAACTCCAATGCGGTTAGGATCTACCCAAGACTGTGATTTCATCCAGTGGATACCTGCGACCAAATCAGCAGTCTCCCCTACCCCTGGCGATCCCGCCAATGTGTTTTCAAGCTTTTTGCTGATGGCCGTGGCAGCACGATTGTCAATTGCCACCATAATGAATCCCTTCTCCGCCATCAGATTGTCGAAATACGTCTGATTCTGCCAGGAATTGCTGACTGTCGGAGCAGAGGGACCACCATAAATATGAAGGATTACAGGATAACGATGCTCCGGATTGAAGTTTCCAGGCTTCAGAATCTGCGCAGGCATGGCAAAACCATCCGATGCGGGAATCGAAGTCAATTGCGGATACCGCAAATTCGCCGGTAGCGATGCCGCTTGTGGCGTTGTTATCGTGGCCTTCACTTGTCCATCCACTGTATGGAGACGCAGAGCGGGAAGAGTCTGAATGTCCGAGTAGGTATCGAAATAATAAGCCGCATCAGGAGACATCGAAATGCTATGCGTACCATGCTCGACTGAAATCCTGGCCAGACCGCTTCCGTCTATCTTGACACGATACAGCTGACGCTCCACTGAGCTATCTTTCAGAGTAGTGAAATATACCCATTGCTTTTTCTCATCAATGCCCACCACCGCCTGACGCACCCAAAAGGCACCTCCACCAGAAGAAATCATGGACCAATTACCGACTGTGACCTGATTCATCAAAGTCCCATCCATTGCATAGCGATAAAGATGCATATAGCCATCGCGTTCAGAGGCCCATAGAAACTGTCCATCGCGCAAGAAGTACAAATCATCATGGATATTTACCCAGGCGGGATCTGTTTCCGTAAGGATGCGTTTTGCATTGCCAGTACCGGAATCGGCAAAGTACAAATTCAGCTCTTTCTGGCTGCGATTCATCGTCTCCAGACTGACGTGCTTTGAATCTGGCAACCACTTCACGCGAAGGACCCATTCATAGGGCTGGTCGTTCATGGCAATCCATCGAGTTGAACCCGCACCTAAGGGAATGACTCCAACACGAACCGAAGGATTGTGCTCGCCTGCTTTGGGGTATGGCTGATGAATCAAGCGCTGATCGACGGGTGAAAAATCAACAAAGGTGCTAACTGGAACTCCAGAATTGTCAGTTTGCAGATACGCGATAGCTGAAGAATCCGGAGCCCACCAGTAGCCAATGTCCTTGCGCCCAAAGATCTCTTCCCAGTAGACCCAGGAAAGTGTGCCATTCAGAAGTGTTTGGGTTCCATCATGCGTGAGTCGTGATTCTTTTCTTTCGTTCAGATCCAGGACATAGATGTCATTGTCCCGTACAAACGAAATCAGACGGCCATCGGGAGAGAACTGTACGTCCTTCTCTGCCGACGCGCTGGTAGTAAGGCGGGCAAAGTTGGACGACGGCAAATCAAGAAGGAATACATCTCCGTCAAAGAGGTATAGAGCCTGGGTGCCAGCAGCATTAAAGGCCTCTGGCCACGGAAGTATATTCTCAACAGAACTGCTGGGCTCCAGCCTCTTTAGGGAGGCGACAGCATGTTTCATGTCGAGAGCAGAACTACGCTTTCCGGTCGCCGGGTCTAGTCTCACGAAGGTTCGCTGCGCAGTCGGGGTGCGGACATCATCGAATATGGCCGTGCCGTCTTTTAACCAGACAGTTGGAGGTACATCCGCGAGGTGTAGTCCCTGAGTAGAAATCCAGTTTGTTGTTACAACCGGTGTTTGAGCTTGAACTTCAACTCCCAAGGAGAAAAGACAAATCCAAAGAACAAACAGTGAGAGAGACTTCTTGCCGAACATGCAGATGATGACTCCTTGAACATGAGCAGAATATGGGTTTCGATCACCGACAGACTACAGCCGGAGGTGCTGAACTACAGCGTTTCTCGAAGTATAGTGAATCCCAACATCCGCTAATCAATAAAGGAATCCTCTCCTTCATCCCAGGAACAATGATTCAGGATAATGCACGGCAGCTGCACAGAGGCAAAGCGCAGCAAATCTGGTACCACGGTATCGAGGTACCAGGCTATAATCTACATGGTACCGCGATACCTCGATACCGTGGTACCAAAAGTATTGCTAAATAGAACACCAGAGCGGCATTAAAATTCAGGATAGTAAATCAGGAATGAACAGCAACAGCCCCGCTCAAGAAGGCCTCGACCTCGGCCATCACTGGCATTGAAGGCTGGGCTCCCACTCGAGTGACAGAAATGCCAGCCACTGCCGCAGCGAAAATTCCACTTTCCCGGACGGATTTTCCGAGCATGAGTCCCACTGCGAATGCCCCATTGAAAGCATCTCCTGCAGCGGTAGTATCAATAGCTGTAACTGGGAACGCAGATATCGATTCTCTCAAGCCCCGATCTGAAGCAAGAAACACGCCATTAGCTCCCATCTTCAGAATCACTCCAGGGCATCCCAGTGAAAGAAGGGTGTCTGCCAATTGGCCCGGCATCAAGTCATTAGAACACTCGCGCTGACTTCTTCCATAGAAAGCTGCCTCCGAGTCATTTGGTGTAAACCAAGCTGCTTGACGTAGCACCTGCAGAGGGAGTTCCCTGGCAGGAGCGGGATCGAGAATGAGTGGAACATGATGACGCGCGCAAATATCGGATAGATACTCAATGGTCTCGAGTGGGATCTCCAGTTGCGTAAGAACCATACCCGCTTCCTTAATCATGTTCAGATTTTTGGCGATGTCGTCGGGCCGTACCTTTGCATTTGCACCCGATGCAACAACAATGCTGTTCTCTCCTTTGCCGGAGACAAGAATCACAGCAACGCCCGAGGGACCTTCGCTTATGGAAACCGCCGTCGTATCGACCCCGGCTGTTTCAAGATGAGTTCGCAACTGAACGCCAAAAGCATCGTCTCCCAAGCTGCCAATCATCCGCACCGGATATCCCAGTCGGGCAACAGCTACGGCTTGATTGGCTCCCTTCCCTCCTGGATGTGTCTGGAAATCAGTTCCGATAACAGTCTCCCCAACACTAGGAATCTTTTCGGATACTGCAACCAAATCCAGGTTGATACTGCCAACGACAACAATGGGCTTCTTATCACTCATCTCACTTCTCTTATATTTCTAGGGGAATGTCACCTTAACAATGTAAGGTTCCAGCCACGGTTAATAACTTCCATTACTGCTAAAACAGAGGTGCCAGGGCAACACAGGTCAGCCCCGAGATAAACAACAGGAACATCCATCCGATGAATCTCTTTGCAATTGAAGGGGCCGAAGCAAACTCTCGCCAGACGAATACTCCCCATGCAGCCGAAATCATCGTGGCACCCTGCCCGATCGAATAAGAAACGGCAGGACCAACAGTATGAGCCTGAGAAGCGACAAAATTCAAAAGCGCACCTGTACACCAGATGATGCCACCTACCACACCCCAAAGATGTGAGCTTGCACCAGCCGCCCTATATTCACGCATCGAAGTCGAAGAACTGCCGTCCAAAGGCCAACGCATAAGCAAGGCGTTAAACGGAATCGCACAGAGTGCAACACCGATTGCAAAAAAGAGAACAGCAGCATACGGTCCAACCGCTCCCTCCCCTGTCATTGCCGTTGACACAAAAGGATAGAAGCATCCCATCAAAACGCCGGCAATAAGGCTAATGAGAATCCCCTTCCGGCTCGTGGCTGATTTTGTGGACTCACGCATTCTGTAGGCAGTAGCATCGAAAATGATTGCTGCAGCCACAAGAGCAATCCCGCCAAACAGCAAGAGAGGATGCCCTTTGGGCAGAATGATGTAATTGCTGATGGCTCCAATGACTAATGCCAATCCGATGCCAATAGGAAAGGCAACTGCAAGTCCAGCAATATCGATCGCGGCAACTAGAAGCAAGTTGGCAACATTGAAGACCACTCCACCGACAATTGCCAGGATCGCATTGCGAAGCGTCACATCAGCAATGTCAACCAGGAATGGCTTTCCAGCACTTCCGAAGGAACCAAGCGTAGCACCCCAAAGCAGAGCACCGACAATCAGGCCAATCACATAATCCCAGTAAAAGAGCTGGAATCGAAACTTTGGGCAGAGTTTTAGCGTATTGGCCCAAGACCCCCAACAAAACATGCTCACGAGCATGAATGAGAGAACAACGCCATAGGCTTCCGGCTGATACATGGGATTCTTTCCCCCCTTACACACCAACTAGAGCATCTTTCGCATAGATCTAGATTCGCTGAAGACATGGTCTACATCTTTGCAAAAAACGCTCCAACCCTATCAATCCAGCAAGAATACACTTCGTCACAATTCGTACAAACACACGTATACAGTTCGTCTGGTAATTGAAAGGTTTCAAGCAGCAAAGCATATTGTGTGAAACACGAAAAGTCAAGACATCTAAAAATACATGCCTAGACTCAAAGGTAACAATCGCCACCACAGAAGAGTTATTTCTCTTTGATTAAGGAACAGCATCGATTACTCGCTCACAGGTCTCAGCGCTCTGGAGCTTCTACCTCGCCCTCTGTGTGTAAGAGTCGGGCTGAAGATTTTCTGACGACTAGTTCAGGTTCGGCCTTGTACAGCTTCAGAACATCGTCACAGCCCTGCTCTCGTCCTTGCACTGCTTCGAGTACCCACTCAGCAGCCTGAATCCCCATCTCCTTCAGAGGTTGACGGATTGTGGTAATTGGCGGAGTAGCAACCGTTGCTGGTAACACATCGTCAAAGCCAAGTACAGAACAGTCCTCAGGAACGCGTAATCCAGCTTCAGCCAATCCACGAACAACGCCAAGCGCTGTCATGTCGTCAAAAGCGAGAACTGCGGTAAAAGGACGTCCGCTGGATAGCATCTGTTTCGAGAAGTGGATGCCACCTTCAAAGCTCGATATCGGATCCATCTGGCTGTCCAGTTGAAAAACTAGTCTGGGATCCAGGTGAATACTGTGTTTGGCGGCATATCGTTGCATGCCTTTCCAGCGAGGCTCACTGTCAAAAAGCTCTTCCGGACCTCGAATTACGGCAATATCACGATGTCCCAACTCATGAAGATGACGTAATGCCAGAGCACCTCCAGCTTCGTTATCAACGAGAATTGAGTTGATTTTTCGCGCCGTGAGATCGCGCCCCACAATAACGATCGGCACGTGATTCTTCTTGATATCCGCCAGCAGATTTGCTTCCTCGAAGATCCAACTGGCAACGACAATTACACCTTCCGAACGGCGTTCCAGGACCATTTTCAAATATCCATCAAACAATTCACGTTCTGCTTGAGCATCCATTACTAAAGGAAGGAAACCAGATGGCCGCAAAGCTGATTGAATTCCGCGGACAATCGGAATGCAGAAGGGATCGGAAAGATCATAGGCAAGAACGCCAATCGTCTGGCGCCGCCGACGGCGTAACGAACTAGCATAAGCATCAGGATGATAACCAAGTTGCTGGGCAACAGTCCGAACATGTTCCCGAGTGGAGGCCGCAACAAAGCGTGAAAGGGGCGCTTCGCTCAGCACAATCGAAACCGTAGAGACAGAAAACCCGGAAGCGCGGGCCACCTCCTGCAAAGTTACGTGTCCGGACTTTTTCAGAACCACTTCTCCCCCCCGACAAGGAAAATACCGCAGTTATTCTGCCATAGCAAAATACTTTCAGTATGAGTGATCATAGTCCTGATCGTGCTCATTCCTAGATCAAATGGGAAGAAGATACAGGGTCATGATTTCGCCGAATCAGGAAATCGGCAATAGGCAATCGGGCGTGAGAAAAGAAGACTACGGACCGAGAAGAGAGTCGGAGGGCAAGCCCTCATCCGACTCGAATCAGTAAAGAGATGGACGAGCAGCGCCCCCGAGTAGAGACGTATTGATGGTAGCGGAGGAATGAACTCCCTCTGGACCACCCCAACTGAAAAATAGGCTAAGAGCAGGCAGTCCACCGGCACGCAACGTCAACCCGCCAGAAAAGCTATGGGAGAGATGCTGAAAGGCGATATCATCACGCCGAAGGGCAACCTTGCCCTGATCGGCAAAAAAGGTAACGCCGATCGGGCCCCATATTGAATGCTCAATCCCCTCACGGAGTAGAAGATTACTGGGGGCTCGGAATCGATAGTCGTTATAGCTCCCTAGCCAGAGATTGCCATTGATATCCGATCCGCCTAAAGTTGGCTGGAGATAGAACGGAACGACGCTTCCCGCAGATGCTATCGACTCGCTAATAGCTAGTCGAATCGATATTGATCCCTCGCGATTTCTCGCAATAGCCGGGCATCGGCCTCCTACGGTAGCAGAACACTCGTCAGGTCCGTTAAAGTTCTTTGCCTTATAGGATCCAGAATTCCGATAGAGAGGGAAGGTATGGTTAAGATCTGTGGTAAATCGGCGAAACGAATAGTGTGAGTCGGCTGGTGCAACGTATTGCTGAAAACGCAAAAGGTAGTCTATCTGCAGATGGTCGTTCACAAGATGCGGTTCTAGACGTATTCCCTCCCCAGTTTGAATGAATGCTGGCTGCTTCATCAGCCCTGGCGCTCCCGCCTCAGTGAATTGCCGCTCTATAGATGGACTCGATTGGTTATGCTCGCCACGCAATTCGATGAACCGTCCATTCAATTCTGCCAACAGAGAGAGATTAAGGGCACTCAGCACGGGTACAACTGCATTCGCTCCAACAATGGTCTCCCGCATCCCGAAGACGGAACGATTAGCTTTGACAGAGTTCGGGCCGAGGCCATAGAAATCCAGAGTATTTAAAGATATGGACTGAGCGTAGAGACTAAATACGGGATATGGCCGCACGCGCAAATTGGAGTTTGGAGGATTGCCCGGAGCAGTACTTATCGAGATATTTCTTGCCGGGGTATGAACAAACTTCAGATAACCACCCGCACGCCATGACGCATTACTCGACACCAAGGCATCTAGGTTCCAGCTATTACGCCATCTTTCATTAGGAGTCCAGTGTCCAACCAAGGCGGCGCCCGCTCCGAATCCGTTCTGCGGAGCAATACTACCGACCGCAATATGGATAGGATGATCTGTAAAGAGCACTTCTGCACAGCCGGGAATTGTCTTACCGGATAATGCCCCACAGCTTTGATGAAAGCGAGTTGCTTCTCCACGAAAATCGGCGTGTAATCTACTCTCCTGAGCAGAAGCTGTAAACACTGAGCAGACCAGTACCACAATAAAACACCGCTTGAACACATGACCTCCTGACGTGCTATCTCTATTTTTGCGCCCTCGTTCTTTTCTTGCTTTTGGGATGAAGCAGCCTTGTTATTTCCTGTATATATCTAGAGGCCTCAGCTTCTGTGCGAATCTCTTCAATCTTGACAGAGAGTCTTTTGTGCTTAGGGAGTCGACCGTTTTGGGCATGTTGAAGGTGTTCCAGCTGCGTTCTTATCAAAGAGGAAATGGGTCTCTCCTTATTGATGGCAGTATGAGGAACGCTGGGAACCTGGATCACAATTACTTCGCCAGAAGGGAGTGGGGCCTCGGGCTCTTTACGAGAATGAGTTGGAATCTTTTTCTTCTTGGGAGTATCGTTGCTCATCGATTTCTCCTTCATTGCACTAGAAGTTGAATATCAGATTGTCAGTCCGCATTGTGTCGAGAGAAAGCAGGTCAAGGAAAGTAGTCGCTGCCTTTTCGCGTGGCGTACGTTGCTTATCGACAGAAGCCGTTTGATCGTAGTTGGGGACAAAATGCCTTGTAGCAGTTGCAGGAATCGAGGCATGCTCATAAATCTCATTGATAACTGTTCCCTTAGGTATCCAGGGAGAGATCAGCACCGCGGGAACACGCACTCCAAGACGATCAAAGTGGAAACCAAAGCTCAAACCTGTATCTGCAGGTCCTGCAGAATACCCGTCGGGAATACAAGCAGGCGGAGGAACGTGATCGTAAATGCCTCCGTGTTCGTCATAGACAATCAATAACAAAGTACTTGCCCAAAGAGCCGGATTTTGACGAATTGCGTTATATATCGAAGCTATATACACTTCGCCTGCCTGAACATTGTGGTCCGGATGTTGATCTGAGGCTACCTCCTCCCCGTTATCGCCATCGTGATCGGTGTAGTTTGGTTCGACAAAACTGTAGTCAGGTAACTTTCCCGCTTTACAATCGGACAAGAACTGATCATATGTTCCGAAGAGGTGTGGTTGATGTTGCAATAGATTCACCACCTCTATAGTTGAACTTGCCTGATCATAGTAGTAGAGCTTAGCTGTACGCCCGGAATTCTCTAGCCGCTCATAAATGCTCTGCCGCTTCGGATAGAAAATATTCATCCCCACTTGTCCAAAGGAAGTGCCATAGTGAGCAAAGGCCCTATTGCAAACTGTTGGTCCAGGTATGGATGAAAACCAGCGATTGAAGATAGCGAAGTTTGATGCCAAGGCGGTAAGCACTGGCAATTTTTCCTTTGGGAAGTAGTACATGATTTTATGCGAGTGAGCTATATCTTGCCGTTGCTGAAAATAGCTCTTTATAAAACCCTGCATGTTGGGAACACGAGAATTGCCTTGATCTCCATTGAAAATCTGTAGATCTACCGCGGGGAAATGGTGATCGGGATCGGGGTCGAGTTGTCCCTGAAACTCGGCATCAGGTTGCGCATGGACTTGTTGTCCCTGCGTATCGGGATTTGCCTGTGTACCATCGACACCGTCTATCAATGGATTAATCGCTTTCAACGAACCCAACATATGGTCAAAAGATCGATTTTCCATCATAAGAACAACGATATGCTTGAGGGCATCTAGTCCTGCAGACATCTCTAAGAACCTCTCGTTTCACATATTCCAATGAAAGAGAATGAGAATCCTAACAGAAACCATTCTCCGATCCTTCTCTACAATTCACATAGCGTTATCGCTTGATCAAAATCACACTAAGGAAGGATCTTCGCGATACAACCTAGACGCGCGCTATCGGACGATCACAGGGGAGACCCAATCGCTCTTCGCAAAAATATTCAAAACGAATGCCAAATGCATGATGCATCTCGCTCCAAACTTTACGAAAGAGAGGACTGCGGCCCCAGGACATAAAGAGCATGGCCCAGCCCCGGTTGTCGGGCTTCTCCCAGAAATCGTCGAGTCTCAAATCCAGGAAGACATTTTCCATCAACTGCATCAGTTCAAGACAGGCACAGATCTCCTGAGGAGTAGCTGTTGTATCGATATCAGCAACTGCAGCTATATTCCCCTTCAGTTCCTTGATAAGGCGGCTCAAGTTCGGCGAAGAACGGAAACGCTCCCAGATTTCATCCAGTGCTTTCGTGTGTGTTGAAACAACCTCACTGCCACAACCAGCTGGCACCCAGATGTCGTAAAGCTTCTCAGCCATATCCACCGGATGAGTAGCAGGCCGAATACTTCTTAAGGCATTACGAACTACGTGATATCCAAGCCGACGATAGCTCTCAAACTGACTCTCACTAAAGAACTGGTCAGCTGTACTTTCGTGTGGGAAAGAGGGATGAATAGATCTGTACTGTGCTACACCGACGTCTTCATCTCCGGTCACCGAAGCCTTAAGATAAATCAGATATCCGACACTTCCATTGCTGTAGTTGATCTTTCCCACAGTGCAATGAGAACGGCTGTATCCATTGGTCTGCTCACGAATGGAACTCACATCGATTTCAATCTTAGCGTCGAAGTCGGTTTCACAGACTCTGACAAGATTACCCAGGCTCCCAAACTGAAGCGATCCGTCACACTCCCCATCAGCAGCAATAATCACTTTGCAGCGTCTGCGAATAAGCTCGTAAATACCAAGATTTTCAAAATGTCCACCATCGGAGACATTCACAAAAAGATTGGTTTCATCCGCCAGCCCGAGCAACTCCTTCAAAAGATAATAGAGGCTGAAGCGGAGCCCTCGAAGGTGCCACCGCTCGCGTCCAGGATTCGGGAACCACCATCCCAGACGAACGTTAAACATAGTGAGAAGAAAAGAGACCAAGGGCGAGGTGTTGTATCCCATGTTCGGACTGGCGGCTGCTCCGGAAATTGCCACTGCCTGCCCCAACTCCACTCCTCCAGCAAATGACAATCCGTTCTCTTGCGTCGGCGCATATCCCACCTTTGGCCTGTCCGATCCGCAACGTAAAGGAGTAAGGGAGAAGGAGGCACTGTGTCGGGTATGGAGTGAGAGGTCCGAGCTCCCCCCTAGATTGAGTGCGCAATTTAGAATCAGGAAAGGACCACGAAAGTTCCCCTTCATCGACGCGAGGGGGAGATCATCGTCGCGATCAAAACCTGTAAATGGCTGCGGCTTCCTTAACCCGGCAACCCAACGCGTCGCCCCGAGATAGCAACGGACCAGTCTGTTTCTATAAAACTGATTCAGTCCAAAAATATTGATTTCGAAGAACCATGAAAATATGGAACCCAATACAAGCGTTACGCTCAATGCCAAGAGTATTGTCTTAAGAGGAACCGCCAGCAATGCCGGCCAGTAGGTTGATACTCCCATGCTATAGTTCGTTGAGATCTTGGCGAGTAAGACAAAAACAACCGTTGCAATCAAGAGTATCCCCCCGACAATAAAGAGCAGACTCCCAAGCTTGGCCAATAATTCCAGCACACCTGACTTATTTGGGGTACCACTGCCATCTGTTCGAGTGCTATTACCAGCAAGCAGGCCAGCGATGACGGTTCCCATCCAACTCAGGACGGTTCCCCACTTAATACCTTGGTGCCCTAGATTGAATAAGTGAAAAATCCATAGCGGACCAAAAACAGCGCCTACAGAAATGGCCAGATAAACTGCTCCGTAAATCCCCAGCCACGCTCCAAATCGTGTCCACCATTCGCGAATACGCTCACTGGAATTGCGTCCGCAGAAACCAATAAAAAGGATGACACTTAAAGCATTGATAATAAGGACCAGCGTTGGGCCAAAGACAAAAGCGTACCAGCTGAAATGGTCCCGATTGGTTGCCCATTTGCAGAATAACCATACAATTGCCGTGAGTTGCAAATAGAGTGCCCCCGTAGATACCGCCCCAATCCACAAAGAATGCCAGTGGTGGTGAGTGAGAGTCGCAACCGCGATTACCAGTAATGCCACGTACGTCGATAACAACAGATATTTCCAAGGCCCTATACCTAGCGATAGAATTGCAGAATACGAACAAAGTTGTGCTAAAGACTTCACTCCGAAAGAATTGCCAGTAACTTCGCCCCAAAGCAAAGATGCGATCAGGAAAGAACCTATCCACGATGGCACAACGGCCAACCATCGAACTCTGTTTGCCAGGAAGCCTTGCTTGCCTTTCAATGCATTCTTGCCTGCGAGATTAACGAGGAGTGTCCAAACTACCAAGAGCGCCATCGTTCCAGCAAGTACTGCTGTAATTGAAATACCTGGGAATGATTTCAGATGCCAGTTGCCCAGTTTCAAGAAAGCACTCTGCCCGGCAAGAACCATCAGTATAAGTACCGAAAGCCAAGTTGCTCCGGTAAGTTGAATTAAGAATGCATTTCTGAGCCAATTCCCCCACATAGTCCAAGTGTCGGCACTTAAGGCTCCGGTACTAGGAGCAAGGTAATTGGAGTATCGTCTCAAATGAGCAACGGATTCCCTCCAGTCCGTTAATCTACCCAACCAATGTGTCGTACGACAAACGTTCGCCACTAACCAGGAGCCGATAAAACCGCCTCCCGATACCGTAGAGAGATAATCGACGTACCGCAGCAGGTCGAATTCTTGCAGACCTTGCAGTACTCCCAAATTAAAGGTTGCACTTCGTATGCCGCCTCCCGAGAAGGCGAGGCCCATCAGGTTTCTCGGCTGTTTACCTGTTTTGACTCTCTGACTCCAACCGTCCCAGGCATCGTTCCGGGCAGCACGGCCTTGTTCCATATCGATATCGCGAAATTTACGAAATGCGCGTTGACGTTCGATTTCACGAAGCTCCTCATCAAAGGCCTGTCTCCACCGCACGGTTTCTTCAGGAAGCTGACAAAACAGTTCGCGCTCATAACAGTGACGTTCTCTGTCCGCTGTAAGTTCAATGCTGTTTTGAATCAGATCGCAAGTGATATCAAAAACACTGCGAAGAACTTCCTCAGCTCTATACAACTGACTCGAGAGGGTGGCATCGCCTCGGTATCCGGCCCATGATCTGAGCAAATGAAGCCATGAGATCCGCTTATAGGTAACCGCACCAGACGACGATACATCCGCTCGAAAGATGCGGGCGAGCCAGTAGAGATCCGCCAGTCCGAAACGACAGGCAATTGGATCTGTTACCGCCCATCCTCCCGAGGGCCGTGCCGACATTTCCTGAGACTGAGATTGTAGTCCCAGATAGAACTCGCAACGAGCAAGAGCCCAATCGGCAAGTCCACGAGATATTTGCTCAAACCTTTTGGCAATAGCTAAATCCGCTTCGGGCCACAGTCCCCGTAGCCACAGTTCAAGCCATTCTGGTTCCTCTGCGTCCGAAACAAAATCGTCAAGGAAGCTGAGCGCCACTTCCGTTTGAGAAGAATTTTGCAGTTGTAAGAAGCTTTCGAGTGCTAGTTCCCCAACCGCTCCGTCCTTAATCGTCGGAGGAAACATCAGAGCAAAAATCTGTTTATTAGAAATTCGCTCCGTGGGCTGACATGTAGAAATGTCGACCATCCAATCGGGAGGAAACAACCTGCCTGCAAGGAATCGAATTCCAAAATACAAGTATGCATTGGCATACCTTAACAGCGCCTCTGAATCAACCAGGATATTCAGCTTGGAGAATCCCTGTAGGAGCTTTTGATCCGCATCTTCCAAAACTCCAATCTCGCGACCAATCTCAAAAAAGGTTAGCATCTCAAATGCGGAATCGACGCGCTTGCGCAATTCTATTGCGTCTCGATCTCTAGTAATCGAGAAACCAGCTTCCGCATGAGCCCGCAGTTTTTGGCGCCGATCGGTCTCGGCCATCTCCGCTAATTCCTGGATAGTCAGCTGAGCAGCTTTTTCTCTCTCCCTAAAGAGAGTTAGAAGCTGAGCCCTTCCAATACCATCGGCCATGTTACACATCCATCTCTGAGATAAAGGTGATCGGAGCGTTTTGGAATTTAGCTATTTAAATCTCGGGCTATTCCCTCGAAAGAGCTTGGCAGTTGTCTGCATCCGTTGTTAATAGCAGAGGAAGCAGCTCTCCGGCCTTCAATGGAATGCCACACCTATATCAACTCTTGGTCTACCCAAAAACTAGAAGCTCTAGAGTGCTACTGATTAAGCGATGCAAAGTAGCGAAGAGCACTCAAGCTAGGCAAAAAGAAGTATGCCCCGCCTCGTACCGTTACAAACTGAGGGAGCCCCATGATTCGTGTCCGCAAGCCATTCTTCTCTGGAATCGAAAAGGTATTGGTATAAGAACAGCCGGGAATTGCCTGGCGATTCCCTAGAAGCGGATCACTCTCTTCTGTAACAGCGTCAAACTTTGTACTCATTAACCAGGCATTTTGCACAAATTCAAACTGCCTTGAGATATTTGCAGCAATACATATGAAATGGAGGCCATGCTCACTGCTGTCCAGTGTATCGGCGATAGCTTCTTCCGGAGACAGACCGTTGCCATATTCTCTGCCGCGCCGAAGCAGCCGGTGAAAACGTGTGGAGGCTTTCACATCGTCGCGAAACCGCCAGCGAATCAGTCCTAAAGTATGAAACAGCCAGGAGAGTCCTCTTTCTGTCCGGGCGGGCATATCGGCATTACGAGGATTAGCTCTCCGTACGTGTGCTCCAAAAGGGCACCTCGTGCCTTGACGATCCGCATCGTAGCTGAATCGGTTTTGATTGGCAGAACTGGAATCAATACCTACAATAGGCCTTTCTGTTAAGGGGACGAGAGGATCTCCATTCATCCGCCGGCCTACAAACTTCTCTGCCAGCACCTGCCGGGCGTGTGGATCGGAAGATGCCTGCATATCGAGAAAACGCCAAAATCCCCGAACATCCTGCTGTAATTGCCGGAACACCAAATAACTGCCATTCCGTCCCAGATCCCGCCTCTCTGAACTATTCTCCCCAAATGAGAGACAGGAGCTTCCCGGTTCGTTCGCGTCTATCAGAGGGCGATCTGTATATTTGCCATACTCATTTGGATAGCCCAGAAGAAATTCTCCCAGACTAATGAGGTTTTCATATTCCAACTGATCGCCTTTCGGAGACCTGCGACGGTCCCAATCAATCGTCGGCTGACTAATTCCATCAGCAAATCCAAATGGCTCGACACCTTCTAGATCGGAGGTGGACAAACAGTCTAGAACCTCAAAGGCCTTATGCCATAGATCGGTGCGTATTGAATCCATCCACGGCTGCAGCTCTCCTGGTTTCGCATAGAACATAGCCAAAACATGGGGAACTTTCTCCTTTACGCCCCAGCCCCAATACTCGGGGGCGTTTGATCCAATATCTCCAAGCCTCCGCGAACGGCTCGGATCCCCGGTCATACCGGAAAGGAACTCAGGCGAAAACCCCGCTAGTATATGGGCTGGCAAACCAAGTGCTTTGAGACCCTCGCTGGTGAAGGCTAGTTGAAATGCGCTTCTGGGAGTAACCGGAAGTTTCGTAGCACTAGAAACGGGAGCGGCTGCTAACCAAGAACGTGCCGCCTTCGCATCGCAAATCTTTAGCAGAACAAAGGCCGCCGATGTTAGAGCACCATAGCCGAAGCGAACAATTCCCTGGATATCACTGAAGTCTACGTCCGATGATTTCAGAAGAGTGTCAGCCATTCCCGCGCCTCCGATTCCGTCATTATTGTCCGTTCGAGTCCTTCGCGAATCATGCTGTTTCGCCATTTATCGACGGCACTGATTCCAGGATGCGCACTATACCAAACTTCCGTTGGCAGCTGATGACGCCGTAAGAACTTCTTAAACTGCTGTTCGTCTTTAGCTCCGTCCAGAAAGAGCCAGTTCGTCTTTGGGTAACCGATACCATTGCTAAAAACCACATTCAGACCGAAGCCAACCTTATTGATGAAATCTTCCATATAGCTTTCGAGACTTCCGTCGTAATTACTAGCAAACAACAACCGTTTTTTCTCATCAAGAAAAACCCAACGCGCAAAATGGATTGTGGACACGCGTGCTAAATGACCACGGTTGTAGATGTGCCTGGCAGTGTAATTGATGATCCAGAGCAAAAAGCGAATAGTGTAAAGACGGAATTTTCCAGGCTTAAGGCTCCCTACGGCACTGAATTGGTTGGTAACATCGTGATCTTCAAGAACAGCGAGCCGATCTGCATGAGCTGGATCTACAGGAGGAACAACCTCTGGATCTGATTTTTCGCGCCGTCGCAACTGAATGAGAAAGATAGGAAGATAGCCCAGCAGTAAAGGAGAAGCCAGCAATAGAACAACAGGTACGCCGACCAGATGCAACCAATTGCGCATCATCCAGCCTAACGGTGTGGGTTCTATAGCCGTTAGGGTTATACGACCGGCCTTCTCTTCGTCGACAACAAACTTCCTCAAGGCGCGGTGTGCCTCTCCGGCTTCCATTAACCGGAGAACTGAAAAGTGGTCCTGAATGTAGTCTTCAAGCGCCTGCCGTAGCCTGCACTCCTCCTTGACCTGTTTTACTGTACGTCCGATCCAATTGACATAGCTGGTAGCTGGTTTGATCAAGCGGGCTTTGATCCAAGCCAAGAGATCCACCCCCGGGGAGAAACCCTCACAACAAGCAAAGATGCCGTGCAGCCCTTGACCTGCGCGATTCACCATCTGAGCCAGAAAGTCCTCAGTTTCGCCATCAATATCTCCCAGGAACACAAGATAGAGAGGGTACTGTAGCGGTGGTATGCCGTATTGACTGATATCGTCCAGAGTACGATCTTCAAGAATGACAAACCGGGCAAAATGAAGAACTTCCAACTGACCAAAAGGAACGATCGGATTGAGAGGATCTGCCATGCCTGGCTCGCGATTCATGCTGGATAACAAAATGCGCAGTTCTCGTTCGCGCATTGGATTGATCGCAGCCACGATCATAAAATTGGATTGAGGCATCATAGCTGGTCACTCAAAAGTCTCGTCACCCGTAGGTTCATAATGAGGTTCGTTATTCATGGAATGACGCAGTCGCGACAGCGTGGCATACATTCTTCGCCTAGCGCGACTTTGGTTTCCGAGTGGACGATGCTCAGCGATGGTATGCCAGGGGTTGTAAGAGAGGCGTCGCGCAAAATCCAGCTGAGAAGGTGAATTGAACTTCTGCTTAGGAATCCGCAAAGTTGCGACCGGAACTCGAGGAGAAAGCTTCTCAGGCCAGAGCACGGCATTATTCTCGATCGGCATCCGAAAGGAATCGGTTTGTAGCTGAAGACGAATATCGAACTCAACGTCTTCTTCAGCTAAGGCCGCAACCATCGCATTTCTCAGATAATCATCCGGAGGTCGCAACGGAAGCCGGGGAATGGGTGTCCTCTGTTTTCTCTTTGGCCATACCGAATATTGCATTGCCCGTCCTTCACCCAGCAGATACGGAACACAGCTGAAATACGGGGCTTCAAACGGACTGCTCTGAGTCTTTATCCAGAGCGCTTGCATTATCAGATCAAGAAGATGGGAGCGATGAAGGTTGAGAAAATAAAAAATCTGCGTGTTCTTAAGACTCTCGATCTGTAACTGAGCATTGGCCTCTGTATCCGGAGTAACAAAGGTTGGCGTTGAAACTCCGAACATGTCCAATGTAAATTTCTCATCATCCATCAGCTTGGGACCGGGCACACCCATCAGCTTGATGCTGATACTCATGAAGCCGACATCGTCAATATCTGGCGTAATATAGGGTCCAGGACCAGAAAATCGTACCCATGCGCGATATGTCTTCGGCGTCGCATATATACCGTGGCGAAGACTTGCGGGTAATCCGTCGTGAACGATGAACTCTCCCCTTACCATACCGTGAGTCTTGGTATTGCCTCCTCGTTCGAAACGGGGTGCCTTCCACAGCCCACGCATTTGCTGCTGAAAGCTCGAAATAATGGAGTCTAGATCAGCCTCTTCGTTCGGACGTACTTTTTCTTCTGCAAGCTTCAAATGATCGTCCGTACGACGCGCATTGATCAAGGCAGTCACAAAAGCTGCAATCGGGTCCCGTAAAGTCGAGTCAAAGATAGGGCGGATCCAGGGATCGAATCTTCGCTCTAGATGGACTAATGTCGTCGAACAATTTGCTATTGCATTCAGAATTGCCGAACCAGTATTAGCCTTAGGAATTGGCCTGTCAGGGTTCGCGTAAGAATCTGTCGTTTTTTTCGCTATTGCCGGTGATGCCTGAAATTGTGGAAGCATGGCTCACCCACTATGCTAAGTAGTTGAAAACTCAAGGGAGAAATGTATAGTTCTGTTCTTATCCCAATACACAAGCCCCAAGTACACTCCTGGACTCACCAGACGAATTTCGTCACGAATGTGTTTCGCCAGCAAGGAGGTTTTGGAATAGTCAAGAACGATGCATTCCTTGTCGTCAAACCAGCTTGGCCCTTTATAAACCTGCGCGACGATTGCATTCACGCCGAAAGCTGATATGCGGTTTGTAAGCGTTCCATGCGCGGCATCAAAGGTCTTCCCCTGCCAGGCAAAGATATTAACCAGCGAAGCAATTTCCTGACTGTATTTTGTGCCGGGAGCAAGGATTGCAGTTCCATGAGCCTCGCCATTGGGGACTTCTCCGGCGGGGCTGCTAGCGAAGAGATCGTCTAGTTCTTTCTGAGACATCGAGAGGAGTTGCGCTGACGTGTATGCCATTTCAGGGGAATCCTCGATATGTAATGTGCTTTGTGGGCCGAAGCATTTCCAGCAAGGGTAGGAGCCATGCCACAAACGCTTACCCAGCTCACTGCAAAAGAAAGTTGCAGTTTTCTATCGTGGGCAAGCCTACGCATGCAGAAAACGCGCTAGCTTACTGTCGTTGCGCCCCTTACGAACGTAGCCAATATGACCACGTAATAAAAGTTTGTCAACAAAAAGATAGGCGTCTTTTCCTGATCAGTTATCCCATCCATAAGACAAAAAGACCGTCGAATTTTCATCTAGAGAGAATTTCTTTTTGTATCACGAAGAATTACTTCTGCAGCCTTCTCTCCGATCATGTAAACAGAACTGGCGATAAAGAATCCCGGAATTCGTGGAAAAACGGAAGCATCCACAACCCGGAGACCTTTCGTCCCATATACACGGAAATTGCTGTCCAGGACTCCATTCTGCTCTCGAGGACCGATGGCGCAACTGCAGGATGCATGATGTCCCCAGGCATTTGCACGAACAAACTCCCTCAATTCCTCCCGGCTTTGTACGCTTTTCCCTGGCAGCTCCTCTTCGGCAATCAAGCCTTCTTGAATAAGGGGTTGCGTCAGTTTACGAACAAATTGAATTCCATCTACAACCGAATCAAGATCCTCATTCGCATCTTCCGTACCTTCCTCAAAGTAGTGGAAGTTTATCTGCGGCATATCTCGAGGATCCCTTGAACGTAGAGTAACCTCACCGGCACGGTTGTTTGTATGTGCCTTGAGAACGGCCCACGTAAGGTAATTCAAATTTCTGGCGAAGAGAGCCGAGTATCCAGGGAAATAGCCTTCAAAGCGACCGAGAAAGGCAACGCAGAACAGATCAGGTAAAGCCCTTTCAGGTGCAGACCGCTTGAACATTGAAAGGACTGCTCCGTTCGTAATATATGGTCCCTTTTTATCCTTAGCCCAGTCCCGAAATTGGGGATCATTGACACTGAATTTCGCGTCCCTAAAGATATGCCACTGATCAAAGTTCATGCGATTAACAACTCCGACCTCGTAGCGATCTTGAAGATTCATACCGACGCCTGGAAGGTCCACCTTAACTTCGATTCCATGGGCCTCGAGCTTGCTCCGCCCGCCGATCCCGGAAAGCATCAACAATTGAGGCGTATTAAATGCCCCGCCTGCCAATATCACCTCGCGTGAGGCAAAGGCCTCTCGAAGTTGCCCCGAATGCCCGCTAGGCCGGAAATGCGCTCGATATAACCTCTCCCCCTTCAGGTACTGTACCCCTATGGCACGATTGTCCTCATCCAGTAAGACGCGTGAGGCCAAAGCATCCAGCTCGATTTGTAATCGGTCCGGATATCTGTTTGCGATATCCAAGAGGCGTTCTCTGGAACCGACACGAGCGTGATTGCGTGTAGTCATAGGCAGGTAGCGTATTCCAAAGGAATTCTCCCGAACGGTTCTCCAATCATTAGGATCAAGCATTCCTTCAGCCAGCCAACGTGCTCGTTCTTCAATATGTCCGATATCACCGATAGCCGCGACGGTAGACTTGAGAATCGTTGTTAAGAGATCGACATTGCCGAGCGAAATCATAGGAATCGCTTTTTCAGTATCTAGCCAACCACTGAAACCATGTCGCGTAGGATTGATTCCAAGCTTGGACAGCCAACGATGTACGGGACGATGATGGCAATTCTCCAGGCGCTGAAAATATCTGCGCATGTTGCCGGAATTCCAGCTCCGGTCCCCTACGAGATGCGCAATTTCATCCCAATCTGCATCGTGGGGGTAAATCAAGATCATGGCATTATGTGCGGTACAGCCACCGAGAGTTCCAGCGCGAGGATAGAAAACCCCGTCCACCGTCCATCCGTTCCATTCCTTGCGATATTTAGGATCATTCTGTTGAAGACGATCACAACCGTAATGGCGAACAAAAAAATCCCATTTCAGGGCTTCATTCTCGGAGGCAAAGGGATGGAAACAGGGAACATCATAGTCAGCAGGCAGCCGGTTTATTTCAGGCTGGCACGGATCGTCGCCAGAGAGTCGTTTAGGATCACCTCCAGCTTCGAGCAATAGCACTTTATGCCCTGCTTCGGCTAATCGAGCAGCAACCGTCCCTCCTCCAGCACCCGAGCCGACAACAATATACTCATATTCTTTCTGATTCAATCTGGAAGTGGGCATGAAAACAGGATCTCCTAAACAACTCATTCGATAGATTGACCACCCCACGAAGGGCTACGGAGATTAAGGCTACAACTAATAGCGAGATCTTCGAATAAACTAAAGCACTCGGTGCACCGCGTATCCTCCGCAGCATCTATGACAAAAGCAATATTCTCTCCGAATCTACATGCAAAGTTGATGCAGGGTAAGTCCAGCCAAGCAAAATATCGATGAGATCAAATGGACCGGGACGACGCTAGTCAGTATGAAGCTGCTTTTGCAACATCTCCCAGCACTAGATCGCCGCATCGATCACGAGCCTAAAAGGGAGAACAAAAATGCGGCAAGAAAAATTCTGTTACGCATTTTGTATATCTTGTGACAGAATGGCACGGTTCAAATCGGCGTGGATGGGTCTACGCCAGGAAATTCGTGTTCTCCTTCCCCGCCACTCCAATGCCGTCAGGGGAAGTCAATCATTCTAGAAGTATCGATATTCCGGCTTCATGTATCAGGTTCGGGCACGACAGTAGCAAGTCAAAACCAATCGGGAGCAGACGCCCATGACAGGTCTTCGCCGCAGGTGCATTGTATTCTTCGGCTTGATCTTAATCATGGTGACAACTAGTTGTCACCGCAGCCCTCAACCAGGCGAAGTGCAGGACGAGGCCCGTCTTGTGGGCAGAGCTGCTTCCAGCTTTCCAGCCGCCGATGAAGACTATTTTCACGACATGGACAGCGCGATCCCACTAAGTTCGGATGAGATTAAAGGCCGCAACATGTGGATCGTATGGACCGGCGGCAACGACAAAATGTGGGATACCTTGACTGTAACTAGCGTGGGAACACTTGATCTACTAAAGACAATTTCTTCCTACCCTGGAATGCCTGGTTCTCGTTCGAATCGTTGGAACTACCTAGGTCTGGTGAATGAACCCTGCTTCCGGCAGGCTACCGGGCCCAATCCTGACAGATATGGCCTTTGGCTTGACGCACGGGATCCATCATGCTCGTCCGATCCCTTCGAAAACGAGAGCAAATATCCAGGTGTACATGTAGGAGCCCGTGGCAAAAATATCCCAGCTGGATCCTACTATGGATACGCCAGCGGAATCGTTGGGCTGCGTCTTTTCCCCAATCCTGATTTTGACGAAGCAGCCGCGAAGAAATGGGATCCTAAGCGCTATTACACTGATCCTTCCTATTACAACGACAAAAAGCTGATTCGGCCTTATCGAGTTGGAATGTCATGCGGTTTCTGCCATGTGGGTCCCAATCCAGTGAAACCGCCTGCCGATCCGGAAAACCCAAAGTGGGAGAATCTTAGCTCAAATGTTGGTGCACAGTATTTCTGGGTTGATCGGATTTTGGCCTGGAAGCCAGACATGAGCAGCTTTCCCCTCCAGCTTTTCCATACATCAAGGCCCGGCACCCTCGATACTTCTCTAATATCCTCTGACAACATCAATAATCCGCGATCCATGAACGCGGTTTACTCATTGCCGGCACGTATGCAAACAGCACTACGCTGGGGCAAAGAAACACTTGGCGGAGGCGAGCTGAACAACAAGCAGCTCAACGATTATATTCATGCCGGACCTCTGACCCAGTTTTTCCAACCACCCAATACCGTGTTAACTCCACGTGTATTAAAGGATGGATCTGATTCCGTCGGTGTTCTTGGAGCGCTCAACCGTGTCTACTTGAATATCGGCCTGTTCAGCGAGGAATGGTTACTGCACTTCCGCCCCTTGCTAGGTGGAAAAACAATCACTCCCATAGAGATCGCTGTTGCAAATAAGAACTCGGCATATTGGGAGGCTACCGAACAGCAAACACCAGATATGGCACTCTTCTTCCTGAAGAGCACTGCCCCGCATTTATTAAAGGACGCCCCTGGAGGCGAAAGATATCTTACAAAAGATCAGACAAAGCTGGAGAGAGGCAAAACTGTTTTTGCGGAGACTTGCGCAAGATGCCACTCCAGCAAAATTCCAGTTCCTGCTCCGGGGCTCGATCCCAATGGCTGCGCAGGGAAAGACTACATGAGCTGTTGGAACAAGTATTGGGAGTGGACCAAGACAGAAGATTTCAAATCCCAAATGCGGGCTATTGTCCATCAAAAGGATTTTCTAGAGAACAACTATCTCTCTACAGATCAGCGTGTACCGGTGACCCTTTTGCAGACTAACGCCTGCAGCCCGCTTGCAACGAATGCAATTGCTGGAAATATCTGGGACAACTTCTCCTCCGAGAGCTATAAAAACCTTCCCTCCGTGGGAGAGATTACTGTTTACGATCCCTTTAGTGGAGATCCTCGCAGTTACGTTATGCCTGCCGGCGGCCGAGGCTACACACGTCCACCTTCTCTTATCAGCCTCTGGTCTACCGCACCTTTCCTACTTAATAACAGTGTTGGGAAATTCGATCCGAGCCCCTCTGTCGACGCACGCATGGGTTCGTTTGAGGACTCCATCGAAAAGATGCTATGGCCAGAGAAGCGCGATAAAGATCCTGTACTAGGGAACAAAGTCCCCGGGATGATCGACAGAACGACACAAACGAGCTATCTACGGGTTCCGATAGGTTTTCTTCCCGATTATCTCCGGCCGCTGCTGAGCAAAGGCCAACGGTGGTTCCCTGCGTTTTTTGGTGATGGGGAGGTAATGCTCGGTCCAATTCCTAAAGGCACTCCGGTCGGACTGTTAGCAAACCTCGACCTACTGGGAGAAGGACTGAGTGGGACAGACAAGCTCAAACATCAGGATAGAGTGCTTAAGCTCTTAATAAAGATGAAGTATGACCTTGCAACACTGCCAGCAAACGCAAATGACGAAGAGGCTAAGAAAAAGTTTGCAAACCTGGTTCCAGACCTGCTTGCCTTAAGCAAATGCCCTGACTACATCGTAAATAGAGGGCACTATTTTGGCACAGGTTTTGTCGCTGGCGAACCAGGACTAAGTGATAGCGATAAACAGGCATTGATTGAATATTTAAAAACATTTTGAGCTTTTGTCGCGATGGATACAGATGCTGATCCTTTAATCTCTGAACATCCCGCGTGTGAATTCCGTAGAAGAACGTACTCCGGAAGGTATTGAGTGGTGGAAATCAACAAATAGTAGGGCCTTGTGCCTGGCAAACGGCACAAGGCCCATAGAAAGATGCAACTGTATAAAACTAGAAAGACCAGGAGACAGTACCGCGAACAACACGCGGTTCTCCTGGTTTGACATACAGATTATTATAGGAGCCGCCAAAATAACGCTTATCGGCTAGATTGCTCACATTGATCTGCCAACGTGCCGGACCACGACGATAAGAGGCCGAAGCATCAACAATCCCGTAGCCAGGAAGTTGGAACGTGTCTGCCAGATCACCTGACTGGTCGCTATAGTGCCGTCCTCCTATCCCTATTCCAAATCCATGTGCAAATCCACGTGGAATCTCGTATGTCGTCCACATATTAAAAATATGTTTTGGCGCATTGAGAGTCGGAGTACCGCTAGCCAGTGCAGCATCGCGTGTAACCTTGGCGTCTATATAGGAATACGCTGTTGTCAGATTCCATCCGGCTAACGGATGCAATGTTGCTTCGAACTCAATTCCCCGGCTACGCTGTTCTCCCGTCATCAGGTAAAAGTTCGGATGCGCAGGGTCAGTCGTGGCCACATTCTTACGATTAAGTTGGAAAAGAGCAAGCGTCGTCGAAATGCGCCCTTCCCAAACAGCACTCTTCGCGCCGATTTCCCACTGTTGCCCGCGCTCCGGAGAAAGATAGGTACCAGTTGTCGAACCATCGAAGACTTGCCCCGATTGCGGCATAAAGGATTTGCTAAAACTCCCATAGAGTGATGCCGACTGACTGGCTTGCCAGGTAACACCGATACGGGGGGGCAGGCCCGTTGCATTCTGATTTGGCAATCCTCTGCTCTCGTTTTTCGAAAAGTCCACTCGTCCGCCTGCCGTTACAGTGAAATGTCGAGGCAAGCGAATATGATCCTGCAGATAGATACCAGTGTACTGGGTCACCGTATTACTACTGGTGTAAAGCGATAGTGGGCGAACGGGATTTGCACCATACACCGGAGCGTATAGATCCAATGGCTCATATTGAGCCATATCAGAAAAGTCAATCGAGTAGCCGCGTGAAGTGGAGGGATTGCGAAAGAAGTCTACGCCAAGTAAAACATGATGTTCCATGTTCCAAAATCTTCCCTTCCCATCGATACTCGTATCTACTTCATGTGTCTCCCATGGGCCATGCCAGTCTAGAGGATAGCGATAGAGTGTACGTTGATCGCTGGAAAGAAATGAAGGATAGTATATGCGGCTCCAATCCTGCTGATACCACGCAAAGCGGGCATTCTGCCGCAACGAGACATAGTCATTGATTTTCTGCTGAAATTGAAAACCAAACTGCTGGTTGGCCTGACTAAGCTTATTGGCATTTGCCTCGAGCTCGCCATTGAAGGTGTGAATCGGAATTGGGCCATTGATGTTTGGAAGCACAGTACCCATTGCCGGAAGTGGCATTCCCTGCCGCCCGTTATCGCGCTGTATCCGACCAATCAAAGTAAGCGAAGTTGAGGGGCTGGGACGTAACGTAAGTGATGGAGCGAGGTAGTAACGGTGCCGGTATACGTAATCTACGTACGAATCCGCTGAATGATAAAGTGCGGCAAGGCGTCCATATACAGTACGGGAGGAATTCAGAGATCCCCCAATATCGATTGAAGGATCGATGAAAGAAAAAGAACCTGTTGTCACCTGCAGTTTGGTAAAAGCATCCGGCACTGGCTTGCGGGTAACTATGTTAACCAGTCCGCCGAGAACACTCTGTCCATAAAGCGCCGAAGAGGGCCCTTTCAGGACCTCGACCGACTCCAGCCCCCACGTCTCCTCCATCAGGCCGTTACCGCCACGTAATCCGTCAATATAGGTATTAAATGAAGCGTCAAAGCCACGGATGCGGTAATAATCCCAGCCGTCATAATAACCGCCTGGCACAACACCAGCGACGTTCTTCAACGCATCGTCCAGCTTCACCGCATCTTGAGAATCCAGCAGCTGCCGATTGACAACTGATATCGCCTGCGGCACTTCAGACATAGGGAGTTCGGTCTTTGTACCACCAGTACTCTCCGTTACAGCATACGCATTGCCAGATGTGACAGTGATGGTACTCCTGAGCTGCCCGACAGAGAGTATCGGATTTAGCTCAGTCCCGGAATCCAAATTCTCTACAGTTATATTTTGACTAATGCTTGCGAAGTCTGGCGCCTCAACATGAAGTCGATAAGACCCGGCAGGTACCGCAAAAGAATAAGCTCCATCGGTATCAGAAGTTGCCGCAACGTAAAAGTCTCCGCAGGTGAGGGTCAGTTGTGCACGTGCGATGCGTGCACCAGCCTGATCGGTTACAACTCCAACAAGCTTTCGTAGCGGCTCTTTGGGTGTACTGCTGCAGGAAGCCGGTGAATCATCAACTTTCGCTGATTCCTCACTTGCAAGAGCAGGCTCTTTGTTCCCTGTCCAGCCGTAGCAGTTTGTCACAGCGAGGAGAAATGCGGAAAATAAACCAATACAAAAAGTGCTTCCGGCAAAATTCGCCGTAAGTCGGCGTAAGTACATAGATTTTCCTTCCATATCATCTAGATCCAGTGATCATCTGGCATATACGCGGTAGGAACTGCTCCTTTAGCGGGATCAGGAAAAGCGCAGGTAGGCGCGTATTCCTAGAAGGAACAGTTACGGTAGCAAAGATATGAAGGAAGCTAAGTTGAAATCATCGTCCATCTCCCTCAAGTATGAGGAATCGTCACATTTGGAATGTGTCGAATTTCCTCGAGTCGATCTCTTCAGAACGTGCGGTGCTTCGCCAAAAGACTCCGCATTGTCTGAACCAGATCAGGGACCTTGCCGATCCTTGATCAAAATTCAATATAACGTGAAGGCACAGCCTACCACAAGCGGCTTGTTGCCTGTGAAAGACTGGCAAGCCTCGAAAGTATAGCTCATAAACATATGCCCCATAGCTAAAGTACAAATAATGGATCCTAAACTTCAGCCTGCCACGTTCTGGGAGATGAACGATTTGCTTCGAGATATATGGGAGACCAGAATGAACGAGACAAAAAGCCACTTCTACCCACAAGGAACTTGGACTGTTCATTCCAGCCAGCTTTTCTAGTTTCCGCCGTTGACGAATCTCTTCTATACTGAGTGATAGTCGTCAGCCTTAGGGTTGTCGATCTCAAGACCCTTGCGGCGCTTCGCCAAAAAAGACTGCCGCAGGGGTTTTTAATTCTCCGAAGCCCTATAGCAACTAATCTCGAAATTTAATTTTCACCTCTCACAAGCTTCGGATATTGAAAGACATTCAAGGCAAATCGTACTTCAGCGGGTGCTTTCTACAATCCCCGTTTGCAGGGGCAATCTCAAGATCAATTCTATATGCAATCGAGTTGCATTTGAAATCAACACGGTGGTATATTTTTCAAAGCACTATTGCGACCTGATTGCAGTGAAGTCTTTTGGCGAAGCGTCACGGCAATCTCTGAGATCGGCGTAGAAGGCTGAGAAGTGCATCACGGCACCTCAACAGTCTTCCTATGCAAGGAGTCTGTATGAGCGGACGAACGAAGTTTAAGATCCAGCGTTCACGGGAATTGCCTGAACCAGGCAATTCTGGAGCGCTTCAGAAAAGAAACTATCCTCCTGGCCAACAGAGAAAACTACGGAAGCATCGAATTTCTGAGTTCGGTGCACAACTATATGAAAAGCAAAAATTGCTATTTCATTATGATCTGTGTAAAGAGCAGCTGCCGGCTCGGAACACGTTACTTTCGAATTCAACAAGTCACAAATCTCTGAGTATTACGCAAGACGTGGAACCTGGTTCTCAACATGGCGATTGGGCGAGGATATTTCTTAATGCATCCGCCACAACGTCGGAGAGGGAATCCTCCATACCCACAGGACTCTTCCATACTTACAACGAGCACTTCTGAGGAATTTATGTCTGAAACAAACATGATATTGGCGGATCGCCCCGGGCTTGGAAAAGTTCGACTTTGCGAATGCAATTCAGTTCATCTCAACATCGGCCCAATCACCATCAATCTTGCGCCTGAAGCCTTTATACAGACAGCTACCATGCTGCGCGATGCCGTTGAACAATTAACGGTTCTCATGACCAAAGACAAAGCAATTGACGGATTATTCGATCCTTTGAATCGGAATTCGAGCAGGTTCACCAATTGACATCTAGCGAAATGCTGAAAGATTAGTTTGATCGGCTTCTACCCCAACGTATTTTTGCTGATCCGTTGGGGTAATTCAGTCCTGACTGGATGCTCGCGATCAATATTGCAACTGGCAGCTATTTGTAGACAGAAACTCGACAGCTTAGTGAGCGACGGTCTTTTTACACTTGGAACGGGTACTAAAAATTTCTTCTTGCAACCTAATTGCAACTTGATGCAACACTTTTTTTCTTCAGGATTGACTCCAAATCAAACTTTCAATATACGATCATTGTGATCGTATTTGAGCCTTCGTTTGAATAGCTGTAGTTGAGTGCCAGTGGAAAGCATTCCGATTCATATCTAATATCGTCTTTTATTTGCAACTGAATTGCATCTTGGAGAGATCGTATTTTGTAACACCTCTTCCAGAAAGAGAACAGCGTTTCAATATTCAGCAGCACGTGACATGCTGCGCCTGATCCCCGAGGACAACAATGAGCAAGAAGCATAAGAACACAAGAAGACGAAGGGCTTGGTTAGCAATCAGTACAATAGCGGCTTATGCCGCAATTACCACCGGCGAGTCTGGCCATCTGTATGCTCAACAAACACCAGCCGAGTCCCGGGCGAAAAATGAAGGCCAAGGTCACCAACAGCTTTCTTTACGCCGATACGATTTCCCAGAAGCGCCTCTTGTCGATACACTAGAGCGCTTTGCACAGATCACCGCATCAACAATTCGCTACACAATTCCCTCTAGTACGCTGCCGGGATTTCGCAGCAAAGGGGCTTCAGGGCTATTGACAGAGAAGCAAGCCCTACAACAGATCCTGGACGGTACCGGACTCTCAGCCCAAGTCCGCGGCTCAGAGGTCGTGATTCAAATCGCAAATTCTCAGATTGTCGAAGTCCACGAATATACAGCTAATCTCGGTCTTTCATCCCTGCCTACTCCATTGCTCGACACTCCGTTATCTATTACAACTCTGCCCAAAGAGATTCTCGCAGAACAGGGCGTGACCACTCTCCGGGACACGCTGAGGAACGCTCCCGGAATTAGCTTGGCAGCGGGAGAAGGTGGTTCTCAAGGCGATAACCTGACAATCCGAGGATTTACGGCGCGAAACGATATTTTTCTGGATGGCATTCGCGACTTCGGCAGCTACTATCGCGACTCCTTCAACTATGAGCAAGTGGACGTTCTGGAAGGTCCCGCTGGGATCAATTTTGGCCGCGGCTCGACTGGTGGTGTCATTAACCAGGAATCCAAACAGCCTCGGCCCTCGCCGCACATCGAACTCAAGGGTGACTTCGGAACAGATCTCACCCGTCGTTTTACCGCGGATATCAATCAACCCCTGCCTGATTTCTTGAGCGGTTCTGCTTTGCGGCTGAACATTATGGCTCACAATTCCGATGTGGCAGAGCGTGATGTCGTCAATAACAAGCGAGACGGATTTGCTCCAAGTCTATCGATTGGGATGAATACCGCCACCCGGCTCACCGCAAGCTACTTTTATTTTGGTGAAAATGACATCCCCGACTATGGTTTGCCTTGGTATTTTAGCGGACCGGCGCCGGTAGCTCGCCACAACTACTACGGATTTCGTGACGGTAATTCTCTCAAAACCAGCATTAACATGGGCACGGTGACTGCGGAGCATGACTGGGGCACAGCCATGCTGTTGCGAAACCAAGTCCGCTATGCCAACAACTATCGAGATGCACAGATTACCGAGCCTCAAACCAACAACGCCAATGCCGGAATAATAACTCCCACTACCCCTTTGGCAGCAGTAAAGGTGTATCGCAACCAAATCGGTGTCAAGAGTAACGAGGGTCTATTATGGGATCAGATGGACTTCATCGTTCGTGAAAGTATCCTGGGGATGAAGCACACCATTGATGCCGGAGCAGAAGGAGGACGTGAGACATCGAATCCGACCCGCTATAGCTTTACAGGTGTGCCTTTAGCGAACCTGCTGAATCCAGATGAAAATCTACCCTTCAGCGGCACTGGCAGAATAAACACCGTTACACACGTCACCTCCTTTAGCGCAGCTGTCCACGGACTTGACTCTATTGAGTTAAATCGAATGTGGGAGGTGACGGGCGGAATTCGCTGGGATCACTTCGATGCAAGCTCCCACCAGTACACATCCTCCACGGGCACAACCATTGCAGTAAAGCAAGATATTTCGAAACCGACTTATCGAGCAGCTCTTGTCTTCAAACCCGCAGGTTATGGAAGTATCTATTTTGACTACGGAACTTCATTTAATCCTTCTGCCGAAGCTCTCTCCTTGAGTGCAAGTCAATCTAGTACTCCTCCTGAGGAAAATGAAAGCTATGAAATCGGCAGTAAGTGGAACCTGAATAATGGCAAATTGACTTTACGTGGCTCAATCTACCGCACGACAAAAAACAACGCTAGAGAAACCTCGACAATCGATTCCACTCTGACTGTCAACGCCGGTAAGCAAAGGGTTACAGGCGGAGAACTTCTCATCCAAGGACATATCACACCAGCCTGGGAGGTTCTTTCAAGCTTCACCCATCTTAAGAGTGAAGTGGCAAATTCCCTTGCCTATCCTTTAGCGATTGGACATTCCCTAGCAAATGTTCCCGCAAATCTTTTTAATTTTTGGACCGAATATCGTCTTCCGAGAGGTTTCGAGTTTGGGGCCGGAACAAACTTCGCGGATACTCGCTACGCAACAACAACCTATACAACCGATCCTTCTGTACTAAATAAACATATCTCGGGATACTGGGTCTTCAATGCCATGCTCGGCTATAAGGTGACAGAAAAAATATCGCTACAGGCAAATGCCTATAACCTGACAAATCGCTTCTATATCGATCAGCCACACCCGAATCACTTGGTCCCAGGACCTGGAGCTTCGGCATTAATGGGAATGAAATTTACCTTTTAGATTTGACATATTTCGCACCGGACAGCAGTAAGTCTTCTGAGCCGAATTACCATAGCTTTTCTTTATTCATAAAACTGCATCTTGTGAGCACCTCAAGGATTGAACGCATGCTTTTGACAATCCCAGATGTACTGACGGCTGAACAAATTAGTGAAGCCAAAAGAAAACTCAGTAATGCCGAATGGATCGATGGCAAAGCAACAGCGGGGCATCAGTCTGCCCGCAATAAGGATAATCAACAGATTCCCGAAAATCATCCCGTAGCGCATGAATTGGGAGAAATGATTCTGACTGCTCTTGGGCAGAACCCGCTATTCGTTTCAGCAGCACTGCCCCTGAAAGTCTTTCCTCCATTATTCAACCAATACCAGGGAGGCCAATCATTCGGTACACACGTCGATAATGCCATTCGACAGGTATCCGGAACACCGCATCGTATTCGAACCGATTTATCGGCAACACTCTTCTTCAGCGCTCCGGAAGAATACGAAGGAGGCGAACTAGTCATAGAGGATACTTATGGAGTACATTCCGTGAAACTCCCACCGGGACACATGGTCTTATATCCCTCGACAAGTCTCCATCATGTAAAACCTGTGACCAAAGGTTCCAGAGTCTGTTCCTTCTTTTGGATGCAAAGCATGATCCGCGATGACGGCAAACGCACGCTTCTTTTCGATCTGGACGCAGCAACGCAACGTATCAGCGCAGAAGCTCCTATGCACCCATCGGCAATTCAATTGACTGGGATATATCACAATCTACTGCGTATGTGGGCAGAGTTATAAAACATAAGGTCATTCTCTTTTGTTTTAGATTTCCCGATGGATTCAGACTCAAGTTCAGGTGTAAAGCCTCAATAAATTCGTCTTTGCACATAAATCTGCACTTGATTTTAATACCCGACCAAATTAGTCTGGGTTTGTAGTACCGGATCGCTAGGGAGATCTTTTGGCGAAGCGCCTTAGTGATTTTAGAGATCGACGATGACGACTGGAGAGTTCCCTTCCGGAATCTCACCGTGGTCTCCGTCTACTGGAGACAAGAGCATGGGCGTACGCCGCCTTTTATTTTGGACACATCTATTTGTGGGGCTTGTATTCGGCCTAGGTGTCGCCTTTATGGCCGCTACCGGCTGTATCATTGCATTCCAGTCTCAGATCATTCGTCTTGCGGAAAACCGAATACAACCAAACGTACCCATAAGTGGATCGAGTTGTGTCGTTCCATCCGCATTACTCGAAGCAGTTCGACAACAAAGCGGGGAGAACATTCTTGAAGTCCAGCTCTTCTCCGATCCTCACATACCAGCAAGAATAACGACACAAAGCAACACGATCTTTCTCCTTGACTCATGCACGGGAAAGCTGCTGGGCAAAGGAGCAAGCCGCCTGCAAGTATTCTTCAATTCGGTGCGCGATCTGCATCGATGGGTGGCCTTAAGCCGCGGTCAACACGAGGGTTTGCGGGCCGCAAAGAATGTTACCAATCTCGGCTTTTGTTTCTTGCTGCTCAGCGGGATCGTGCTCTGGATTCCTCGTCAGTATCGTGCAGCAAATATTAAATCTGCACTGATCTTTCGCAGAAATCTTCGAGGTCGGGCTAGAGAGTGGAATCTCCACAACATTACCGGCTTCTGGCTGGCAGTCCCCTTGCTTATCATTTCAACGACCGGTTCTATTATGGCTTACCGATGGGCGAATGATCTGCTTTATCACCTGGCAGGGACTCCAGTACCCAAGACGCAAGAACGGCCAAGCATACGAGGCACAATTCAAAATCTAGCCGTTCTCGATCCACCAATCATGAGAGCAAAGTCCCAGGATCCACGCTGGTACAGTCTTCAATTGAGACTGCCAGGAGAAAAGGATAAGAATGCATCTTTTACGATCGACGAAGGATTCGGAGGAAGGCCCCAGCAAAGAGCTCAATTAGTTCTCAGTCTAAAAGATACGAAGTTAGTACGCTGGGAGCCTTTTGAGAACCAGCCGCGAGGACGGCAGTGGCGCCTGTATGCTCGCTATCTGCATACAGGCGAGGTATTCGGTATTCCAGGACAGTTGGTCGCTATGATCGCGACAATTGCAACTCTGGTCCTCGTTTGGAGTGGATTCTCTTTGGTCATCCGCAGGATGCTCGCCTGGAGAAAGCGGGCGGTGAGAGCCGAAAAACAACTTGCGGTAGAGCTGATATCAGGCTCTTAACACCTCGGGGCATTGAGTAGTCGCTTCTATGTAGTTACCCCAGGCAAAACTGCTGCGTGTGCGTTTCCCTTCTTTCGACATTTCGAAGGGCTGGAAGCAATTCATCACAACTGCAGTGCCAAATATGCGGGCTATCGCCCAAACATCCCGATGGTACTTAAACCCGGCAAAGCCCGGGTAAGCAAATAGAAAGGTAATCTATGTTTTCATTGAGGTCTTTTGCCCTTACCTCTGCATGCACTGCTGGACTTAGCCTACTCATCGCATTCCCTGCGGCGTCGGCACAAAAACAAAAGATAGCCGCTCGGAGCCAGGATTTTTCGGAGATTCGCGGTCTTCTGCAAGATGCCTCCGGGGCTCTAATTACTGGAGGGAAGGTGGTACTCATCGATCAGACAGGAAAGAGCGCCGAAACCACCAGCCAGAACGACGGGTCTTTTACCTTTCATGGAATAACGGCAGGAACCCCTTACAAGTTGCGCGCAACAGCTCTTGGCATGAATCAAGTAACGCAGGGAAATATCGTCTCTGGAGAACAGCTGCTGGTTATAACGATGCAAGTTGACCCGCTGCAACAGACCATTACCGTATTTGCTAACTCCCCCGATCTGGATACCACGCCGGTAATAGCACGAACTTTGGATCCGACAGCACTGAGCCGACTGCCCAGCACGAATCGCAATCTTGCGCAATTTGCTATGGTCGATCCTCGCGCTAGAAACACGGTCGGTTCCGGCTCGGACGGCAGAAGCTCAACGCGTCTGACCATCAACAATCAATCATTCCGTTTCACTCAATATGAATTGGATGGCAGCACCGATTCAGACTTCATCCTTTCGAACGGTCCGCAACAAAATATCTCTATCTCCGCAGTAGGAGAATTCAAGCTGCTGAGCAATCAGTACCTGGCTCAATATGGGCGGTCAAGCGGGGGTGTCATCCTTCTTTCCACGAAATCTGGCACCGATCAGATTCATGGAGAGGTTTTCGGATTTGTCAGGCCCTCGGGAATCCAGGCAGCACCACCGGTTTCCTCCTTCCGTGTTCCGAACGCCAAAGAGCAATGGGGCTCCACAGTTGGAGGCCCAATCCAACGCGGCAAAACATACTACCTCGCATCTTATGAGGAACAACATCAGGAACGGGGAGCTTTCATCCAGTCGCCAACACCGGGATTCTTTACCGGAGTTCAGAATTTCTACATGGGGCTGTTACGCCTGGATAGGAAATGGAATGAGAAAGAGTTCACAACACTACGGTTGAACGGCGATTTTTTGAAAAGCAACAATTTGAACGATGTTGTAGGAGGATTCGTTCAAACAAGCGCAGGCCGGACGGAAATTCAACAAAGCGTTGCCGGACAGATCACGCAAAGATCAATGTTCGGAAGTTGGCTAAACGACGTCCGGCTCTCCTACTCGAATTCTCTTCCACTCTGGTATACGCCCTTTGCCCCAAGCATCCAGATAGTCCGCCCAAGTTACTCTACTTCCGGGGGATCAGCAACCGAGCATCTGAGGGCACAGACTTGGCAGGTAGCTGAAACAATCTCAAAGGTCTTCGGACCTCATTCTCTGACCTTCGGTGGAGACTACATTCATCAATACACTGCCCACAATTTCATTAGCACACCTTTCGGTACCTACACCTTTGCAGCCGGGCCTCCAACGCCAAATCAGCGACCACTAAGATATACACAAACCATTGGATCACAGATACTCAAGTACAAGCAGGATCTTGTCTCGGCATTCGCCGAAGATGAATTGAAAGCAACGGATCGGCTCAAAGCGAACATTGGGATCCGTTACGATTACCAATCCAACAGCTCCGGTATCGCAAATCTACAGCCACGACTGGGCCTTACCTGGGACATTTTTGGAAAAGGCAATACCATTGTCCGTGTAGGAGCAGGTCTCTTCTATGATCAAATCTATGGGCAATTACAACGCAACAGTTTGAATCTTGGCCCCAACTCAGCTGTAGCAAGTTATACCGTTTCAAATCCATCGTACCCGGTTCCACCGGTAGTAGGAGGAGCAGCTGACCGTCGCGATATTATGCTGCTGAATCCCCATCTCAAAAATCCCTACACAATGGAAACTTCAATAGGCATTGAGCAAAAGCTCCCGATGGGTTGGGCACTGCAAATCGATGCAGTCTTTATGGCTTCCAGACATCAACTGCTGCTCGATAACCTGAATGCACCAACCCCTTTCCTACGAACTGCGCCTGGACAGACACGATCGGCAATAGCTGCAAACGCCACCAGGCCTTCGCTGTCCTATACGCGAAATGATGGAACCCGGATCGCCGTAGCAAATGTTGAGCAGGTCGATAATGTTGGAAATTCACGCAACACCTCGGGCGAGATACAGCTATCGCGTCACTTTGGCAAAACTTTTCAGTTCCAGGGTGCATATCTGTACAGCTCTAACATCACAAATGTCTTTTTCACCGGGGGCAACTCAACGGGAACTCCAAGCGTATGGAATGTTAAGAGCGGAGAGAATGGTCCTTCCGATTACTTCCAACGACATCGCTTTGTAGCAACAGGCATCTTGAACTTGCCGGCAGGATTCCGAGTTGCTGGCACAACAGTAGCCGCGAGTGGACTTCCAGTGAATCCTTTAAGTGGAGTGGACAACGATGGTGATGGCATTCTTTCCGATCGAGCCTTCGGATTTTCGCGGAACTCCTTCCGTGGCCCCAAACAGGCACAGACAGACTTCGCCGTCACCAAGACATTTCGCTTCTGGGAGCGCGTGAGGCTGGAAAGCCGTGCCGAGATATCGAACCTATTCAATCACTGCAATTATGTGAAATTGACAACCACCTATGGCAATGGATCCACGCCAAGCAGCAGCTTCATGCTCCCGTCAGCAGGAATCTCAAATAGTGACCCAGCACGCCAGTTTCAATTCGGAACACGCATTTTGTTCTAGCCGACTCACTACAACCTTGCAGGCACAACATCCTTCGTCGGTTTTGGGGTCACCCCCAAGATGAAATGATCTTTCGCCTTCGACGCTGAAAGCAAACATTTATTGCTTAGATTTAGGGGGCAAATGCAATCTTTGCAATCCATTGCAGCCAAATTCGTCTTATCGTATAGGTATGATCTCAACAACTCGGACTACAATTGGCGACTATCTTCTCAGTCGGCTGCAAGAGTGTGGCATCGACACCCTTTTTGGTGTACCAGGAGATTTCAACCTGGGGCTGCTTGAGCAATTGACGAAGGGCGATAGCCTCCGCTGGGTGGGTAATTGCAATGAACTGAACGCTGCTTACGCGGCGGATGGCTACGCCCGCATGAAGGGCGCCTCAGCTCTTGTACTCACCTATGGAGTTGGAGACCTGAGTGCCCTAAACGGAATTGCGGGTTCGTTTGGTGAACACGTTCCGGTAATTTGCATCAGCGGACTCCCGCCGCTATATGCCATACGGCAGCGCATGATTCTGCACCACACGTCCGGCACTGGAAATCTCGAAGACGTAATGAATTGCATGTCTCAATTCACGGCTGCACAAGCACGTATTACTCCGGCAAACGCTGCGGCAGAGATAGATCGCCTCCTGTGCACAGCTTTACGGGAAAAGCGTCCAGTGTATCTACAAATTCCATGTGACATCGTCAATCTTGAGGTCGATGCTCCAACAGCCCCGATCTCTTGGACCACACTAAGCTCCGACAAGATACAACTGGAAAGAGTTGTCGACCGAATCGCCAAGAAACTCGAAGAGGCTAAGCGACCGGCAATCCTGGTAGATGGCGATGCCCATCGATTTGGGCTACGTCCTTTTGTCTGCAAACTTGGACAATCTCTGGGAATTCCCTTTGCCGCTCTGGCCAGCGGACGAACCATCTTCGATGAGCAACACCCGCTCTACCGCGGCATCTACGCAGGACAGGCCTCCGCTCCTGAGGCAAGAGAAACGATTGAGCAATCCGACTGCCTATTGGCCATTGGTGTGCGCTTCTTCGACATTACTACCTGCATTCAGTCGCATAACATTCTCGAAGCTAACATGGTGGCAATTGATCCCTTTTCAGTCTCCATTGAGGGACAAACCTTCGAGGGTGTTCTCGCAACCGATGCATTGCAACAGCTTGTCAAACAGTTCAGTGGCAGCAACGCAAAGCAGATTGCCCACTCGTCTAGTTCAGCAATAAACCGCACACAGACGGAACGCGCTGCCCCTGAAACACCTCTGAGCCACGCAAATTTCTGGCCACATATCGAGCAGTTTCTTTGCCCTGGAGACGTAGTTCTGGCAGAGAGCGGCACTGCCTCTGCTGGAATCGGTGGAATCCGCTTGCCTGCTAACTCGACCTTTATTAGCCAGACGCTTTGGGCCTCCATCGGATATACGCTTCCGGCAATGCTTGGATCCATGCTCGCCCAACCGGCACGCAGACACATCCTCTTCATTGGAGATGGGTCACTCCAAATGACGGCACAAGAGATCTCAACGATGTTTCGGCAAAAGCTCAAGCCAATCGTATTCGTGATTAACAATGCAGGATACACGATTGAGCGTATGATCCATGGTCCCGAAGCCATCTACAACGACATCCATAACTGGAACTATGGTGCGCTTCCAGGAGTCTTCTCTTCCGACTCCACAGCCCAGTCCTTTACGGTGCATACACTCGGAGAACTAGACAACGCCTTACAACAAACAAAGACTTGCGAGCGCTTTACCTTGATAGAACTCATGATGGATAAGTTCGACGCACCGGCAGGTCTTAAACGGATGGGGCCACGTGTTGCCGAATTCAATTTTGGCCCGCGCATAAGTTAGTCGTCGCTGAAAAACCTATAAAAGCCGCATAAAACGAGATGAAAAGAGGGAATAGGTGGTCTAAAACTTCCCAGAAGGCGTTCGAATCGAAGCACTTTCTGGGGAAAATGATGCGGCCCAAATAGGAATCGAAGCAGCCACAGCGGGAGTTGTTTCAGATCGATCTAGAGCAGTTGATAGCTGGAAACCTGATTTTAGGGTGTTCTACTTTTGCTTCGGACCCGCATGCAGGGTGGTGTGGCAGGGGAGAGAGGGAAACCGCTCTCCCTATGCCGATTTTTCTTTGAGCTAATGTGGGTTTCCCCATTTCTTCTGCCATATCTCCGCCAAAAAATGTAGAAACTCAAAGATTCTCAAAAAGTGCGAATCGAATGGGACGCCCTGAAATTTCGGGTTCAGGAGCGTTCTATTGAAGCATCTATGCACCCCACACGATCCGGTCAACAACAACCGGATCGTGTGGGTCACCCAGTGGTTGGCATGCGCTACAGTCCTTCGACCATGAGCTTGGTGTCAGGCAGCACGCTCAGGAATGGCAACATCAGGTCTGGACGTGCTATGCGGTGGAGGGCATTTAGCGCCGAGACAACCGCACCTTCCTGCCATCCGGGCAAGGACGATACTTGGTCGCCGATAATGAAGAAGCTGGGATTGCTTGCCCCGTTAATCCCAGTGCCCTGAATGATGTGATTGTAATGTCGGACGCTATCTTCGACGTAGTTCCACTGCGCCCAACCGCCCTTGATGTAAGGCATGTTCTGCCACGCGATTGAGACCCCGTTTTCGAGGCCGTCAGCAAACTTTGTGCCAAATAGTGCTGCACCGGCCCGTGCCTCATTCAGACGCTCTGTGAGCGGTATGCTGCCATAGTGAGCGGCATTTTCTGAAAAGTTATAAGCGCCGGTCAATATCCCTTTCCTGCTGTGATAGCTATTGGAGGGATACCAGATCTGCGTGATTGGGTTGTCGGTCCAGGAGATTCCGCCGAAGATCGGGACAACGCCGAGCTCGGAGTCATCGATGGTCCTCACCAATGAGCCTTCAGCATCGAAGTTAATACTGAGCGGCTTGCCTTGCCACAGCGTGCGGTCGGCCTGCCAACCGACCTTCGTTGTAAATGCCAGGAAACGGTGCGTCTCTTCTGCATTGGCCTGCGCCGCATACACGGCACTGAGCGCCTCCTTGAACTCATCCGAGAATCCACCGGATTGACCCGGGGTTTGCAGCCCCGCATCGACAATTCGTTGCAGAAAGGGGATCGCGAGATTGCAGAAGCAGTAATCGACGTCATATCGCTCGCGATGAGTGACTATATGGTACTGGCCGGTGCTTTCCGAGAAGCCGATACGTAATACCGGCTCATTCAAGCGTATCTCTCCCCCGAGTTCGACGATGCGGGTTGCGAAGGCTTCCGCGACTTTATCCATGCCACCAATTGGCTGGAATAAGGTCGGTTGCCACACGAAATCGAGAGGTTGATAGAAGCGCGTCTTCTCCCAATATTCGGAGGCGAGCAGGCGGTCCAGATCAATCGCCGGGGCGATTATGCCGGGTCCGACTCCGGGTAATACGGTGAAACCGGCGCGATCCGAGGCGTCCTCGTTTTCGTCTTGTCCGGGGTCACTGGTGCCGACAACATAATGCCCCTCCGGAGTCAAATCTCCGAAGGTTATCATCAACGAGCGCAATTGTTCGACGCGATTCGGATCTATCGCGGCGCCTCCGAGCAGTTGCTCTGCGTTTTGGTACACCATCTGAGCGATCCAGCCGCGAGTGTTGTGAGTGAGTTGGCGGTTGACCATGGGCTTGTCCCCCTCGGGTCCGCCCTTCATTTGCGACATGTTCGATTCGCTGGCCATGACGTAAACCTCAAGCGGAACTTTGAATTTCCGCAGGTAGTCGAGCAGGAGTTTATGGCTTGAGGGGATACGTCCGGGGCCCGCGTTAAGGTAAGGTCGCTCGTCGCCGATCAGCTCTTCGAATTGCACCTCTTGAGGAATGCCGGGAGGGCTATCCCAGAGATCGCTATTTCTGTCTTCTCTAAGGACATCGCCGGTACGCAAGGTCAAACAGCGTCCGCCTATGCGGTTGCTCGCTTCAAGAATAGTTACCTGGGCTCTGCTGTTATTGGCAAGTAACTCATATGCGGTGGTTAGCCCGCCGATTCCGGCACCGACGATCACAACCTTTCTTCCCTCCAGGCTGCCTCGAGTGACCATACGCGGCTCATAGGCAACCTTCATCCGTTCGTTAGTGGCGCGATCAAGCGCAGCCCAGGCACGCGCTGATCGATGGTGGGCGAGATACTCACGACGACTTTCTGGCATTTGGGCTCCTATCGACAAAAGTGAGATTGCAGAATATGTTAGATAATTACTAACGTCAAGTAATTTCGCTTAGGAAGATAGTTGCATCCCGCTAAGTTCTGTTATTTGTATTTATCCTGGGAGCAAAGGGAAGATATTCTCTTGCTGGATATATGACTAAGAGGCGTTGCGCGATAAAGCGGCAACTTTTGACGCGAAATCTTCTCGGGCAGTTGCCTGTTTGAAATGTTCGGAAGATTAATATTGGGGAAACACTCTCTGTGTGCCCCATACGATTCGCGGTCTTTTGAGATGTAAAGTGCCGAGACATACTTTACAGTTTGTCTCCAGACATCCTTTATAGTTTTCAGTTACAAAACTAATCTTCAAGCCATTGATCAACGATCGTCGATCGATGGCTTGAAGGGTCGAGTTCTCGGATAAGGGAGGTGCAGTAGTAGACCAGAACGCGATGCTCCAGCGGTACGATTTGGACCCATTGACAACTTAGAGCACGGCTAAAGTGCCATTGCTTTCCCGCCACCTGGATTTTGCCATCCGAGTCTACCTTGCGTAAGATAGACCCTTCTGGATATTCCCAGCTTGGTGGGTTTGGCCGATAATTTCGTGGACTCGGTTTCCATACTTTTGCTGGAGTCTTCATTCCTAAGGACTCATGCGGTCGGAGATTGTTATCTTCCCAGCGGTAGCTATCCTTCCAGACCTGTTGCCCGATAGCGCTTTAGCCATAAGTAACCTGTCGGACGAGACACTCCAAATTCTTCACATAGCTGGCTAAATGGCTTCTCTGCTCGGGTCGCTGCTACAACAGACTCCACCCGTTGTTGCCGTACATCTATCCTCTTCCAACCCATGTTTCCTTACACTCCAGCCAACCTGACTCCTGCGCTGGAGTGTAAAGGATGTCCGGAGACAAACTGTAAAGGATGTCATGGAACTGTACAAACTACGATAATACCCAAGATCTACTACATTCCGGAGTTATACCGTGCAATGGACCGGTTGGCGAGCCTGCTCTTGACAGGGAATATCCATATCCAATGTTTCCAACGCCAGCACCGCTGGGGACAATCACATGGACATTTGGAGCTGATGCAATAAATACGTTACAGATTCAAAACGTTATGAACAATAACAGCCCGCTCATCAACGATACAACATTTGCCCTCAATGAATGTTCCCCTTGCACTTCGCCAGCTATGGAATTTATTCCAAGCAGTGCAAATCAACCGAATTATGGATATCCAACTTGGGCAGTGGTGTCTTCGAATACGTGCAAGTAACGGGATCGGACAAATGTGATCGCGATAAAATTTACAATGTCGATATAGGTAGTTCAATAATCGGTGCTTAATCTCCGAACAGTGTTTCAAAAGTGACAGGAAGGGCAATTTGATGAAGCTATCGCATGTATTGTTAAGCATGACTTGTATGCTACTGGTCAGCACCCTCTCCCAGTCTCAATCGTCATCGTCCAGATCAACTGAAAAAGAGAAAGACAGAATATCCATCAGCATTACGACTAAACAGAATACGATTAAGGTTGCGAGCCCTATTGTTCTTGACATTATCGTGAGAAATATATCCGAATACAAATATTGCGAACATCATATGCTTGAAACCGGCAATGCCGAATTGAATGAATACAATTTTGAGGTCAAGGAGCCGAAGGAAGAGCTCTTCCTCGGATATCAAAGCCTTTTGATAGGAAAATGCTGAGCAGGGGCACGGGAGTCCTGTGTCTTGCACCCGGCAACAGCAGGAAAGAAAGCCTCCTTGTCAACGAGTTTGTAAATATGGGTTCGCCTGGTGTCTACCATCTTCAGGTTGAGCATCTTGATCGTGGAACAGAAACGAGCGTACGATCCAACAGCATCACAGTAACAGTAACGCCATAGTATCTGCATTCATTATTGAGTCGAGGGAGACCACCAGAACTGTTTAACAGAAAGAGCGCTGGGCCCCAAAGGCTGGAGCGCGCTACTGGTCCAGCGCATGCTTTGGAAAAAATATTTACAAGAGGTGGTCGAAACTATTAGCCGAGACCACCCTCTAAAGTAAAGTTAACTTACTGGAACAGTGGAGACGAGTCAGATGCGTCTCCACTAACTCAACAACATATACAGCGGGGACCTAGTGCCTCACAGGTTTAGTATTTTCCCAAATTAACGATCCAATTCAATTGAACTGGGTCAGGGAGAGAAGATTCCCATCAGGATCTTTGAACCAGCAGATCTGATCTCCGCCTGGAGCTTTCCAAATCCCCAGATCGTTCTGCCCCATTCCTTCAAAGCGCTCAAAACTGATCCCCTTGCTCTGAAGCTGTTTCACCGCGGCTTCTATGTCTTCGACCTCCCAACCTAATGAGGTAAAAGGCAATGGTGCGAAGGACTGAACCTTTTGAATGCGCAGGAATGCATTTGCCGTCCTTACCACCAAAGCAAAAGGAGTATCTTCCTCACAGCGCAAGCCAAGTATGTCACAGTAGAAGGCGCGAGCCCTTTCCGGCTGGGTTGTCGCAATAAAAGCCATGATATTGCAGTCTTGAAGTGCCACGTTAGGTTCCTCACTTATGGTTCAAAAGTTTTCCGCTATGCAAAAGGAAAGGCATATAACAGACCCGGTGCAGCTTTATCCTGCTGAAAGGAGAAGACAGTATGAAATATCTATATTGGTTTTCGCTGGAGTGTCAAGTGTCCGATCCAGATGCTGAAAGATTCCCTCGCCATCATGTTTCCGGTATATGGTAGGTATCAATGCAGTGGTGATGAATGCGGCACAGATTTTCGAATACCCCCCCAAAGAGGAGCCAGATTCCGAGAATGAGAACGAGGAGAGAATTCCTGCGGTTGGCAGGCGAAACTGCGGCCTTGGCCGCAATTGCCAATCATGCAATAGCTGCTGAACAAGGTGGGATTCGTCCAGTGATGACAACGATGTCGTCAACTGCACAACCGGTGCTCGATCTGCAACAACGCTTCGTCGACCTGCGGTTTGGCATGTTCCTGCACTTCAATATGGCAACATTCCAGGATCGTGAATGGGGGGATCCTTCCTCGGCACCAGATTTGTTCCATCCCACGGCCCTCGACACAAATCAGTGGGCTGCAGCTGCCAAGTCAGCTCAAATGACATGGGGATGCCTTACAACTCGTCATCATGACGGCTTTTGCATTTGGCCCACGAAAACTCGTGCAGCAAGTGTTCGCCAGACCACTCATCAAACAGATGTGGTTCGCGCATACGTAGACTCCTTCCGCAAAGCCGGCCTCCGTGTCGGTCTGTATTATTCCATTCTCTCGTTGCGTGACGACATTCGCCATTTCAATATCACCGCAGAGAAAATCCAGCTCATCAAAGATCAGCTCACGGAGCTATTCACCAATTACGGCGAAATTGACATTCTTATTACTGATGGCTGGAATGCGCCCTGGAGCCGTATTACTTACGAAGAAGTCTCTTTCCGTGACATCTACGAACACATCAAATCCCTCCAGCCCAAATGCCTTATCTGCGACCTGAATGCCAGCCAATTTCCTACTGGAGGACTCTTCTATTCCGATATCAAAGCTTTTGAGCAAAATGCCGGACAGCGAGTCCCACAACAAAGCGATCTTCCAGCTCTCTCCTGCGTCACGCTGACCGACGGCTGGTTTTGGAAGCAAAGCGATGTAAACGGCCCGCTAAAAGATACAGCGACGGTCGTCAACGAGTGGCTTACTCCTCTCAATCGCAGACATTGCAACCTTATCCTGAATGCGCCGCCAACCCGCGAAGGACGCCTCTCGCCAAATGTGGTTAACCGTCTAGAAGAGATAGGGAAAGCATGGAAGCAATCCAATATGCCGGAACGGCTGGTGGAACACACTGTTATTACAACGCCCAACCTTGCGGCTCTTAAACCAATTCATGCAAGTTCAAGTCCAGATACGGTCGGACCTGATCTCGCCAATGATGGGAATTTTCAATCCGCCTGGTATCCGGAGGATGGATCAAAATCTGCCTGGCTGGAAGTGGATTTGGGAAAGGAACAAAGTTTTAACGTTGTTTCGCTGGTTGAACCGGTCGGAAGGTGGAAGGATTACCAGCAAAGCCGCATCCTGAACTATCAATTCCAGATTTGGACTGGATCCAGCTGGAAAGTAGTAGCGAAGGGAGAATCTCCGACCCCAACCACGATTCGCAAAATCCCGCGCGTGTCGGCAAGGAAGGTCCGCCTGCTCCTGGAAATGGGGCCGGATGCCCCCCACATCGCGGATATCGGCGTATACAACGAACCATCTTAAGATCGCTCGCGAAACGGTTCGTCGATTTGGCAGGTACAAGCATTTTGAGCAAAGAAAAGAGCCCGCATTTCAGCTTACGAAAGCGGGCTCTCAACAATGTAACGTACAGGTCTTCGCTTAAAAAGCGTTTATTTGCCCTGGCTGCTTACTCCGAAGGTAAAGATCGTAGTGGAATGCATTTCTTTTCCGGGCTCCAGGGTTGTAGACGGGAAAGAAGGATGGTTGGGTGAATCCGGATAATGCTGGGTCTCAAGACAGAATCCGGTGCGCTTTGCATATTTGGCACCACCAACACCGGTATGAGAACCATCCAGGAAATTACCTGCATAGAACTGAATACCCGGTTCTGTTGTCTCTACTGTTAAGGTGCGCCCGGTATGAGGATCGCTAACTTCGGCTGCTTTGCGCATCCCTTCTCCGTCAACGAGAAAATTATGATCATAGCCGCCAGCCAACTTTAACTGGGGATCATCTGAATCGATGGATTCGCCAATGACCCTAGCCTTCCGGAAATCAAACGGGGTGCCTTCGACGGGAGTCAAATCCCCGGTCGGAATGAGTCCCGCACCTGCCGGCGTGTACTTACTGGAATTGAGCGTAACCTTATGCTCTAGGATCGTTCCGCTATTTTCACCCGCCAGATTGAAATAGGCGTGATTTGTAAGGTTCACGACGGTTGGCTTATCGGTTGTTGCCGTGTAGTCAATTCGCAGGCTCTTGCCGACAAGAGTGTAGCGGACGTGAACATTCAAAGTTCCCGGATATCCCATATCTCCGTCAGGGCTCACCAGCGAAAACTCGACTCCATTCGGAATCTTCTTGCCCTTCCAAACTTTCCGGTCGAATCCATCAACGCCGCCATGAAGACTGTTGTCGTTATCGTTGATAGAAAGCTGGTAGGCATGGCCATTGAGGCTGAATTTTCCCTTGCCAATGCGATTTCCATATCTTCCTACCACGGCACCTAGATAAGCCTTGTCCGTCTCATAGGAACCCACATCTTTATAGCCAAGAACAATGTCTGCCTTTTTGCCATGTCCATCGGGGGCTTCGATGCTTACAATGCGCGCGCCATAACTTGTCAACTTTACGGTGAGGTCAGCGTTACTGAGTGTATATAGTTCAGCGTGAGCACCTTTAGAAGTGGTACCCCAATCATCCACAGTCACAGAGGCTTGCGCCAGGGATCCTGCCAGCAGAATCGCTCCCGCTATTTGCTTTGTCATGATTTGTTTCCTCTTTGCTTCTGATACATTCAAATTCTAAAATCCGTAGATCTCGCGAACTCCAAAAATCAGACCGAGTACAACTAGAACGACTCTCAAATCCCTGAGCCGAGGACACACCTCTTCACCATTTTTCTGCGCTGCACCCTTTTGAGCGTCCTGTTTCATATTACTCACCAACTCGCATCCATCGCTTTCGCTCACACGACAATCTGGTGATCTGGCTTACCACAGCTTCATAATATGTCCCTCGATAGCTCAAATTCCTTTTGGAACACGCCTCCCTCAGCAAACCCGACATCGTGAAATCATGCTGCCGGGGTAGAGGCTTCAAGTCTAAGCCCCCACCCAATTGCCGATCTCTTCTCCAGAAGAAATTCGACACGGTCTGCCGATGCCAATTCCTACTTAGCCGTTAAAACGGCTTCTTCCTTTCGCACACGCTCCAACAGCCGTTCGGCTCTTTCAACGATGCTTTTCACGGAATAGCCCCTCTCTTCGAGAACACGCTTCCCCGGAGCGGAAGCGCCGAAGCTCTCCATTCCAATAACATCTCCATTGGAACCGACAAACCTCCACCAGCCGAGAGGAGAACCAGCCTCTACAGCTAATTTAGGCAGGCGGGAAGGAAAGATTTCCTGCTGATAGCTCTTGTCTTGCTCAAGGAATATCTTCCAACTGGGCATCGATACTACACGAGCATGCACTCCCTTTGCGGCTAATTCCTTGGCAGCACTCAATACCGGCCATAGCTCCGATCCGGTTGCCACCAAAAGCAGATCAGGGGAATCACCGGCTTTCTCTACGATATAAGCTCCATGCTTAACTCCCTCATAAATGTCCAAACAATCCGTATCGAGAATCGGCAAGTCTTGGCGGGACAGAGCCATAAAGCAGGCACTCTTCCGTTCCAGCGCCAAGCGCCAGGCTGCTGCTGTTTCGTTCGCATCGGCAGGGCGAAAATCTGTCAGATCGGGAACAGTCCTCAAGGCCATCAGATGCTCAATTGGCTGGTGAGTTGGGCCATCCTCACCGAGTCCAATGGAGTCATGCGTAAAGACAAATATGGACTGCACCTTCATCAATGCCGCTAAGCGCAAGGCTGGCTTGCAATAGTCGGAGAAGACAAAGAAGGTGGATCCAAAGGGAATCAGGCCGCCATGTGCAGCCATTCCATTGGACATTGCACACATACCGAATTCGCGGACCCCAAAGAAAATATTGCGGCTGGCCGGATCAAGATGGAACTTACCACCCTCGGCGAAAATAGTCTTTGTTGAAGCAGTCAGGTCAGCAGCTCCGCCAATCAACTCGGGAACAGATTTGGCGATAGCCTCCATGATCTTTCCCCCAGCTACGCGCGTCGCAATGGGTTTGCTGTCTGCTGAGAAGCTAGGCAGACTCTTCTCCCATCCCTCTAGCAGTTTCTGCGACTGGACACGCTCGAATTCTGCTGCCAGTTCGGGATAGCACTCTTTGTATTTTGCAAAGAGCTTACGCCAATCAGCCTCACTCTTTGCCCCTCGCGTCAGAGTACAGCGCCAGTTCTTACGCGCTTCTTCGGGGATATAAAATTGCTCTTCTTCCGGAAAGCCGAGTTCCTTCTTGGTCGCCTTTACTGCATCCGCACCCAAAGGTTCACCATGAGATTTGTTACTGCCAGCCTTCGGACTTCCGTACCCGATAATAGTGCGGATCGCAATAATCGATGGCTTGTCTTTGACCTCTTTGGCCGCTTCAATCGCCTGCGACATCTTACTTAGGTCATTACCGTCGTCTACATACTGCACGTGCCAGTGATAAGCCGTAAAACGTTCCAGCGCATCTTCCGTATAGCTCAAGCTGGTTGGCCCATCCAGGGAGATGAGATTGTCATCGTACAGGTAAATAAGTTTGCCAAGGCCGAGTGTTCCAGCGAGAGAAGCTGTCTCATGGGAGACCCCTTCCATCAAGTCTCCATCCGAAACGATGGCATAGGTGTAATGATCGACAATATCGAATCCCGGCTTGTTATACCGAGCGGCCAGATGCTTCTCCGCAAGTGCCATGCCGACACCCATTGCGAAACCCTGCCCCAGAGGCCCTGTTGTCGCCTCCACACCACAGGTTTCTCCTAACTCAGGATGTCCTGGAGTCCGCGAATCCCACTGCCTGAATTGCTGTAAGTCCTCCATGCTCACGTCATAGCCGGAAAGGTGAAGCACAGAATAAAGCAATGCAGAAGCGTGTCCATTCGACAAGATGAAGCGGTCACGATTCACCCACTTCGGATTTGCCGGATTGTGCTGCATGTATTTATGAAACAGAAGGTAAGTCATGGGAGCACATCCCAACGGAGCCCCCGGATGACCACTCTTGGCCTTTTCCACGGTATCTACGGACAAAAGCCGCAAAGTATTGATCGATAACTGATCCAGATCGTACATTTTCATCACCTTCTGCATAAATCTCTAAATGACCACTCAAGTGGTATGTCGCTAAAGTCAGTCACAACTCTTTTCTCAAGAATCTGTTTCTCAGGTTCATTAGAAAAACGTTTGCTCATCACACATCCGGAAATCGGCAACAGAACCATAATTCGCAGTACGTCTGACGATGCAATCTTGAGATTGGTCGCAACGGTACCGGATAGAAGGGGCGTCTGTCAAATGTATATTTCGCATTGGTAAAACAAGGGCGATTCGATCAAAAATTCCCAATCGACGACGGACAAAGATCTCCTGGTAATCTTGCACATCATTCTCCAGGTTCACGAATTTCTTTCCCTGGGAGAGGACTGGCAAACGTTTGCAATACTACGCACTTTTGCGAACTTGGACCGCTTTTCGCCATTCCCCGAAGACAGCAATACGGAAACCCTCCATGGCAGGAATTCGGATTACCAATAATAGTAAAGCGCTTTAATTTGTTGACAAAGGTCTGCTACACAAATATTGTGTGACCGATTGGCAATGTTGCAGTTTCAGAGCCCCAATCAAAGGCACAGCTTAAGCGTGTCTGGCACGATTGAAGGTCGTTGCTATGGTCAATTGGGATTTTTGTCGCTTTCAGTGCCTATAGAAATCTGCCGATGATTTCGACGGCGAAAGCTGGCGCTCGCTGTGCTTATTGCCTATAACGCCCTGGATCGGAGATACCCTTGATGTTAGCTGTTCGGCCCGCGAGATCAACCATCCATATTTCATTCCTCCTGTTGGCATTTTTGATCGCCGGGCGTATAGCCCCAGCACAGACTTGGACGGCGGATAACGGAAATGGAACTTTTTCGAATCCCCTCTTTTTCGATGAATTCTCAGATCCGGATATGATTCGTGTAGGCTCCGACTTCTACTTGACCGGCACCACAATGCATACCATGCCGGGAGTTCCGATTCTCCATTCACGAGATCTCGTGAACTGGGAGTTTGAAGCATACACTCTGGATCGCCTGGATCTTGGTCCAGATTATCGGCTGGAAGATGGAAAAAACATTTACGGTCAGGGCATCTGGGCCCCCTGTTTTCGTTACCACAATGGAAACTTCTATATCTTCAGCAATGTAAATGGGCGCACGACACAGCTCTTCCATTCGACCAATCCTCGTGGCCCGTGGACAAGAACAGCTATGAAGAGGAGTTTTCATGACCTTTCCGTGTTATTCGACGACGACGGCAAGGCTTACATCGTCTGGGGATATCGGGATATTCGAATCGCGCAGTTGAATTCCGATTTAACTGACGCCGTCGAGGGAACAGAACGAATCCTTATCCACAAAGAAGAGGGGATGGGAGAGGGTCTGCATCTCTACAAAATCAAAGGAAAGTACTTCTTAACAAGTGCCTGGTATATGGACGTCATGCGTATGCCGGTTGCACGTGCCGACCGGCTAGAAGGTCCTTGGGAAGTAAATCAGAACATCAGTCGAGGAGAACAATTTGGGCAGGTGCTGGGATATCGCCTCGACAACTTCCGTCCGCCGTTACATATGGCTCCTTATGCGGAATTGCCACCCGATCCCCATTCGATCGGGAGAATGGCAATACACCAGGGAGGGCTTATCGATACTCCCACAGGTGAGTGGTGGGGGTTTTCGATGGGAGAGGCCAATGCTATCGGTCGTGTGACAACACTTTCTCCGATAACATGGAAGGACGGTTGGCCCTACTTTGGCCTGCCTGGAAATTTGGGCCGGTCCCCACGCACCTGGGTGAAACCCAACACAGGAACAACAGCTCCTCCTCACGCACCATATGTGCGAAATGACGATTTCTCAAAACCGCTACTTCAGGCAATCTGGCAATGGAACCATGTACCCGTCGATAGCAAATGGTCGTTAACCGAGCGTCCAGGATTTCTCCGGTTGCATGCCTTGCCGGCAAAAGATCTCTGGGACGCACGTAATACTTTGACACAACGTGCCGTTGGCCCAAAATCCACGCCTACAGTTCTTCTCGATGCCGCAGGTTTGAAGCCGGGCGACATCGCCGGGTTGGCACTCTTCAATCAGCCTGAAGCCTGGATTGGGGTACAAAAAGAGGCCAATGGCTTCGGCATCGTGCAATTCGATGGGCAGACACAGAAAGAACAGCATGTGCCAGTTGCTATAGCCAAGGTTTGGCTACGTGCTGATTGTGACTTCGCCTCTCAGATTGCCCGGTTCAGCTACAGCACAAACGGAGTAGATTTCCATGGTATCGGCGATCCATTCGTAATGGTAGGAATTGGCTTTACTTTCCAGGGCGTGCGTTATTCGCTGTTCAACTTCAACCGCAATGGAACGGAAGCTGGATTTGCCGATTTCGATCAAATTCAAATTACAGAACCTGTACCGCATGGACTTACACGTCCGATTCCCTATGGAAAACAGATCGTGCTAAGCACGCATGGTCAAGCCTCTTCCCTCTCACTCACCGACAACCATGGCTCATTACAAACGACAGACCAGAACGCTACTAACTGGTCTTTGGTCGATAGAGGGCTGGGAAGAGTTGCATTGTCCAGTAACGGTAGATTCATTTCGGTAGCTAAAGATGGCGCGGTATCTCTCGCACAAGGCCCCGCAGGTAATAGTGAGACTTTTCAATGGATCGAAACCTTCACGGGAGAACTCACCCTGCTGTCATTACAAACCAATCGCTACTTGTGCATCGACAGCGCCAATCATTCGATCATGGCCGACAACCCGGGACCAGAACCCATCGAGGAGAAGGAACAGGTACGCTTCGATTGGTCACTGGCGAAATGAGCTATCAGAGAGTATCGCTTCTGGCTGTCTAGTCAATTGAGCCATTCGTCATGACCGAATTCCGAGCGGTCATGACGAATAAGCACTGTACACCGAAACATATTCCTTTAGCGACGGCGGCGTTGAGCGGTGCTCTCACGGACAACAAGAGTTGGCTTAAGGGACACAACTCTGGAGTAATTTTTATCTTCGGAGGATATACGGCTGAGCAGAATCTGTGCTGCCCGCTTACCCATCAATTCAAGCGGTTGTTGGATGGTGGTAAGACTCGGAACGTTAAACCGGGCAGCAGCAATGTCGTCGAAACCCACAACGGACACATCTCGGGGAACCATCAAGCCAGAATCATGGAGTGCGCGAATGGCGCCCAATGCAGTAGTGTCGTTAAAACAAACAACAGCGGTAAAATCACGCGTTGCAGATAGGAGCTGCTTCGTTGGATCGTAGCCGACTTCTGGGGACCAGCTACTTGTACGCATCTCTACAATGCGCTCAGAGGTAGGCGCAACTCCATACTCTTTGGCGATCTGCATCATCGCTTCCCACCGTGACTCCGTGTCGAGAATATGCCGGTGCCCCTTCATAAAGGCAATTTTTCGATGTCCGGCATCATACAGATGCTTAATGGCTAGCCTAGCCGCTTCCAGATGGTCGATCCCGACATTTGTAACACCATCTCTTTTTGAACGAGCTGAGACAGCCACAACCGGAAGAACTGTATCGAAGTCCGGATCAGTGTTGAGAAGAAGTAACCCCTCTGCTCCGCGATTCATCAACAAGTGAGGATATTCCTTTAGTAAATCAGGCTTCCAATAATGGCATGCTGTAAAGTAAAGGAACTTTTTCTGTAGTAGATATTGATCGACCCCTCCCATCACACCAGTAAAATAACCCTCACTGTGTTCAGGAGCTATGACTCCAATCGATTGACTACTTCCCTTAATTAAGTTGAGGGCCAAGACACTCGGACGATAGTTGAATTTTCTAGCGGCCTCGCGAACCCGTTGTCTCGTCTCCTCTGCCAATCCCTTGGCCTGAGGAGCATTATTGATGACAAAAGACACTGTAGTCTGAGAGAGTCCTAGATATTCAGCCAAGTCCTTCAGGTTTGTCCGTGTCTTCTTTGCTGGAACCTTATTTCGAAAATTCTTAGCTGAGCTCAATCGCATCCCTCAAGGCTAGTTTCATCGGCTTGAGTATACAAGGTGAGGATGGGAGATTCGATCCAAAGATCGGAGATTTCCCGCAATCCGGAATCAAAGCTAGGATTAGCACTATTAGTAAACCTTAACTTGATTGCTTTTGTCTCGGTATCGATCACCTTTAGGCGTCGGAACCCGGATGGAATTCCCGACCTGCATATTGGGCAAAATTCGCTGCAAATCCGGCTGCGAAGGCCTCCCAGCTATTTTCTCGAAGGAAACAGCTAGACGACCCTTGAATTTTTAAACTAATTGCGCAAAAAAACGGAAGGCCGCGGGGCGCGGGCCTTCCGTCGCTGCCGACAGGCAGCAAAGATTATTTGAGATAACGGACCAATAGATTCTCAAGTCGCTCTTGCTTGCCTGATCGTGGCTGGGGATTGATATTGGCTGCCTCGGAACGAGCCGCTATTTCGTCAAGACCGACTTCCCCGTTGAGCATGGCTTTTGCCGCTGGCTCTTTCCAGCCCGCATACCGGTCATCCAGAACAGCCTGCAGAACCTTTTCTTCGTACAGACGCGCTGCGATGAGGAAAGCATGGGCACACAGATCGGCACCGCCAATGTGCGCAGCAATCAGGTCCTCAGGTTCAAAGCTCTGGCGTCGGACCTTGGCATCGAAGTTCATGCCTCCAACCCCTAATCCACCGCCACGGATAACGTGATACATGGATAAGGTCATGGAATAAAGCTCATTCGGGAACTGGTCCGTATCCCAGCCTAATAAAGGATCGCCACGATTGACATCTAGTGAACCCAAAACTCCCAGATCTACCGCGGTTGCTATCTCGTGCTCAAAAGTATGACCAGCGAGCAGAGCATGGTTTGCCTCGAGGTTTACTCTTACCTCATTTTCCAAACCATGTTGTTTCAGGAAGCTATAGACCGTTGCGGTATCGAAATCATACTGATGGACAGTTGGTTCCTTTGGCTTCGGCTCGACAAGAATCTGCCCTTTGAATCCGATCTTATGTTTGTAATCGACAACGAGCTTGAGCATACGCGCCATCTGCTCAAGCTCCTGCTTCATATTTGTATTTAGCAGGGTCTCATATCCTTCACGACCGCCCCACAGAACGTAGTTGGATCCACCCAATTGCTGGGTAACATCCATACAGTGCTTGATCGTGGTCGCCGCCCAGGCAAATACCTCTGGATCTGGATTGGTGGCGGCTCCTGCCATAAAACGAGGATGGGAGAACAGATTTGCCGTGCCCCAGAGCAGTTTAGTCGAAGAGCTCTCCATTCTCTTTTGGAGATAATCGGCTACGGTATGTAAATTATGGAGGGTCTCTTTAAGGCTCGCTCCCTCCGGAACAATGTCGCGGTCATGGAAGCAGAAGAAGGGAAAATCCAGGACTCGGAACAGATCAAATGCTGCATCGGCTTTCTCCTTTGCCTTTGCAATACCATCACCTTCTGCCATCCAAGGCCGGTTAATCGTTGCCGATCCAAAAGGATCGCTGCCTGTCATCGCCAGTGAATGCCAGTAGGCGACAGCAAAACGAAGATGGTCCTTCAGCGGCCTGCCAAGAACAATCTTTTGTGCATCATAGTACCGGTAGGCCAGTGGATTGGTGGTATCTGGCCCCTCAAATTTCGCTATGGGAAAGTCGCTAAAGATGGTGTGTGTCATGCAGGACCCTTTTCGGAATTACAGGCATAAATGAAAGGCCTGTGTATTTTGGAATTGAGGCAAGAACTCACTTCCCGGACAACTCTACTCTCAGGCTGAAAACGCTGTCAACGCGTTTTCTAAAGCACTTTAGTAAAATTACACTCCCAGCAACCAATTACCCCCTAACCTTAACCTATTGAATAATAGGAAGCGCGAGTGCAGGCCGCGCTCTACACCGAGGAAGAAAGCCACTCCGCGATAAGAACTATCCCAGTTTGAGATCTTAGGCTGGGATACATTTCTCGCAATCGTGGGCATTTGACAACACGAACAGAAACACGATTTCCCAATCTTGGCTTGGGGGATGGCAGGGACAGAAGGTTAAGGTAGGCTAAGCGGGAAGGTACGGCAGGAGCTTGCCCTCATGGTTTTACGCATACTGGCAAGCTCCGATGAAACTATTGCTTTTTACTGCAGCGGAATGTCTATGACTTCAATTGTCAATCCGGGTACAGTATGTTTCCAGGATCCCCCGGTAACGGTTTCGGTTGATTCTATCGTATGAATAAACTCTGGATCCTGAATTGAGTTTGTTGCATGGAAAGTCTTCCCGTGAAGAGAAAACTTCTTTGCCTTCCGCTCTCCCGATAGTCCGGCTAGCTCTACAGACAGGGGTTGGTCCACATCGGTAGCATTTACCAGCTTCAGATGGAGGACATGATCGGATTTCCCGATGGTGGCCGAGTAAAAGAAGCGATCCCCTCCCCCGGCAATTGAGGACTTCGGCGTGCCATCGCCAATATGCCCGGCAAAGAGGCTCTGAGCATAATAGCTAGGTGAAGCATATGTGGTCTCTGCATTGTAGCCAATCAGGTCTGTACTCCATTGCATCGCACCAGGACTGACATTCACAAATAGAGGAGCATAGCTCGCCATTTCAATCAGATCGCTATTGCGTTCCATCGCGGTCATCCAGGCGGCATCGCCGAGCGCATCCGCCCAATTGGGTGTTGGAGTCCCGGAACGTGTAGCCCACTCTCCGACAAAGATCTTTGGCCCATTACGGGGAGCATTATCGTAGTGATGAACAAAGTCCATCATATCGGCAGGGCTCTTGTAGTAATGATCGTCGATTAGATCTGGTTGTGCATCCGCCGCTGTTTCTTTGACCGGGGTGGTTGCAATCAATTTGTATTGCGGATACTGCTTACGGATAGCCTGCGCAATCTGGGCGAAACGAGCATCGTAGCTTCCTGACTTATCAAAAAAGTCTTCGTTGCCGATTTCGATATAGCGAAGCGGAAATGGAGCGGGGTGTCCGTTTTTCGCGCGCTCAGCACCCCACTTCGTGTTTGTATCGCCCGTTACATATTCAATTTCGTCGAGCGCGGCTTGTACAAATGGCTCCAGATCCTTCCCTGGGGTAATGTGGTCACCATTGAGCGCATACCCGGCGTAAACCGCAAGCACAGGTTCGATGCGAAGATCTTCGCACCATTCGAGGAATTCAAGTAGACCGAATCCATCCGTAGACCAATAGCTCCATGGAGCTTGATGCCCGGGACGGTCTACAAGTGGTCCAATCGTCTTCTTCCAATTAAACCAATCTTCCAGACGCGTTCCCTCGAGATAATTCCCTCCCGGGAGCCGCAAGAAATGGGGATGGAGATCGGCCATGCGCTCCATAAGATCTATCCTGTTACCATTCGGGCGATCATGAAAGGTCGGAGGCATCAGGGATACGAGCTGAAGATGCAGTGTTCCCGGATGAGATATGGCCAATTCCAAATGATTTTCGGAAGAAGACTTTAATTCTCCCGATTTCACCGTGTAGTCATATTTCGACCAGGAATTGCCATGCAAGGGTACTTCTTTCGATAGGAGAACTGCAGCAGTACGATTGTTAACTACCCGAACCGTTACAGATTCAATTCCACCTTCCGCCTTCGCATAGAACGATCCGCTATAGATGGTGTTCGGCTTGATGAGAATTCCCCAGAATCCAGAATTCTGCATCCCAACAAGGTTCTCGTGGGAGGCACTCGCTACTGTAATCTTCAAGCTTCGAGGAAGTGCCTGACTCGGCCCATCCGACTTGTCCACCGTCACCGAACCTTGTGATTTGCCATGACAGACCAGGCTCCAATTCTCGATTCCATCCCACGCATCGCGAAACGTCCGATTGCTTATAAGTTCGGCATACAGGCCGCCCTCATAAGAATGATTGATCTCCTCCGTCATCAACCCATAAAGGATGGGGCTAACCGGAGTCGCAATCGTCTTGGTATCGATAGATAAATGAGCCGGTTCTTGAACAGCTTGAGCATTAAGATTTGAAGTGCAAAGACTAGCGGCTAAAGCAAGGAAAGCAAGAAATCCTCGCTTCCTGTAGGTTCTCTCCGATAAATCGGAAAAAACGCAGCATCTGCCCGAATCTGCCGACGTTAGATTTTTGGCCATCACAGCTACTTCTCCCATTTCTATTTTGTGTGCTCGGCTACAACCTGAACTACTTGGCAAGAAGGTGCCTTCGGATAGAAAGTTCCGGGTATGAACGAAGCAAGAATTGCTCCGCTTTATGCCAAAACAATCTTTCAGCCCTTCGAAAGAAGTTCAATCTTCATCGGCGGGCATAGTATCACGTGCGAGCAAATGTTTTCCAGAGATTTTTCTCGAACGCGATTACAGAGCGAGGGTTCCCTGTCAGACTCTTCAAGAAGCACTCCAATATGCCTCTCAGGAGAAAGCAAAAGTGCGAGAAAGTACAACCATTTCGAGATACAGATGAGAATACGTTTGCTGTCGATTTCTCAATCTACGCTTTGGTTTAAATGTCCCAAAAGCCTCGTAGCTTCAGACCTCTTACGAAAGCCCCTGCTTACTCTCTTGTGAGCTTCGCCGTTGTTGCACCACTATGGTTGGAAGATTCGCCTCCACCCATTCTGTTAATCCTGCAATGTGTGAAGCCACCCCACATCCAAGCGCTGTGAGGCTATATTCAACCTTGGGTGGCACAGTTGGATAAACGGTGCGAAGAACAAATCCGTCGGCTTCCAGTACACGCAGAGACTGGGCCAGCATCTTTTCGCTTACGCCCCCAATGCGACGCCTTAGCTCACTGAATCGATGTGGCCTTTCAAGCAACATTACAAGTGCCAAAACACCCCATCGTGAAGTGACGTGGTCAAGAATTTTCCTCGACGGACAATCGGCTCGATAAACGTCGCCTCTACGCTCTTTGGTAGTACGGGTAGCGGTAACCATTCATATAGGTTAGCACCTTACTTTAAGGTACGTACTTACCAAAAGTAAGCATCTAGGATAGTGTGGATTTGCAGGCCCTACTCGTGGGCTACTTCAGGAAGCACGGAGATGTCATGATCGTTATCACAGGTGCAACAGGCAAGCTCGGACGTCTGGTCATTTTGGACTTGCTCAAAACAATTCCAGCGGCAGAGATTGTTGCCGCAGTCAGAACACCCGAAAAAGCTGCAGATTTAAAAGCTCTTGGAGTGGAAGTCCGCTACGCCGACTATTCCAAACCGGAAACTCTGGTTTCTGCTTTCGCCGGGGCTGAAAAGATACTGCTAGTTTCTTCAAGTGAAGTTGGACAACGTGTCTCCCAACATAAAGCGGCCATCGAAGCTGCCAAGTTGGCCAGACCCAGGCTTCTGGGCTACACAAGCATTTTGCGGGCAGATCGCTCTACTCTTGCGTTGGCGGCAGAGCATCTGGAGACCGAGAAAATGATTCAGGCTTCAGGCCTGCCATTTGTCCTATTGCGTAACGGATGGTACACCGAAAATCACACAGAGCAGATCAGCTCAATCCTGCAGCATGGAGCAATGCTAGGGGCTGCAGGAAACGGCCGATTTGCTACCGCGACTAGAGCAGACTATGCCGCAGCAGCGGCGGCAGTATTATCGGGGGGCGGTCACGACAACAAGATCTACGAATTGGCCGGAGATACTGCCTATTCATTATCTGAATTTACCGAGGAAGTGGGAAAACAATCGGGGAAACAAGTAGCATACAAAAACCTTTCAGGGGAGGATTATGAAAAAGCACTGATTGGTTTTGGATTCCCCGCTCCCTTCGCTCACATTCTTGCAGATTCTGATCTCGGAGCCGCTAAAGGCGAGTTGGACAGCACCTCACATGACCTAAGTGCACTTATCGGCAAATCAACAATGCCATTCACTGAAAGTGTGGCGTTGGCGCTCAAACTATAGGCCTTTCCACATTAAGGAAGATTTTTGGGCCTATAATACTGCCGATTCAATATAGGCCCATTCGGCTACTTGGAATTATCCGAATGCCCAAATGACTGACGATACGCAAGAGGTGACACTCCCAACGTAGCACCGAAATGCTCCCGAAGTACCGAAGCCGAGCGAAATCCGGCTTCGACAGCAATACGTTCAATTGAAAGCCGGGTGGTTTCCAGCAGATTCTGTGCACGACGAATCCTGGCCCTCGTTATCCAGGAAGCAGGAGTCGTCCCCACCTGTTCGCGAAACCGCCGGCTTAGTGTCCGCGTACTCATTCCCGCGTGCCGCGCCATTGCAGACAGCGAAAGTCTCCTCTTGAGATTACCTTCCAGCCAAACTAATAATGGCGCCATAGATTCGATCGCCTCGGGCTGCTCATGAACAATGAATTGAGCTTGGCCTCCGGAACGCTCCAGCGGCATTACAGCGGCTCGTGCAGCCCATGCCGCCATCACCCCACCGCAATCGCTCCGCACCATGTGCAGACATAAATCCATACCGGCCGCAGCGCCTGCAGATGTGAGGACCTTGCCGTTATCGACGTAGAGCACATCCGCATCAACTTTGACGCAGGGATAACGCCGCGCCAACTCTGGTGCTGCCATCCAGTGAGTTGTAACACGAAGACCATCGAGTAAGCCCGCATGAGCCAGCAGAAAAGCTCCAGTGCAGATAGAGGCGATACGGGTGCCGCGCTCCAGAGCGCGCTGAAGCACCCGGGAAATAGCTGGTGGAACTGGTCTCTCGAGACTATCAATACCTGGAACAATGATGGTGTCGGCATTAAGCACAGAAGCCATTCGCCAGGGAACCTGCAATTGCATGTACTCTGACTTTACTTCGGGATTAATACTGCAGACGCGAACCTCGTAGCGAGCGTTTCCGCCCTCATCCCTAACGCGCCCAAAGATCTCCAGAGGGATGGAGAGATCACCAAGGACCACCCCATCGAATGCCAGCACGGCGACACGATGGACGATACGAGTCTCAGTCACTGGCTTAATTCCTGCGAATATTGTCTTTCTGGCCACTGGAAGAATTATGAACTATCTCCTAGCATTCGGGCTAGAGCGGAATCAGGGTAGATGTATCCGCAAGCCACGGAGGATCGCGCAGCTTTACCGTCAAGAAAAGCTGCTCTTAGCCCTTGCCGGATCGGACACAGTAACCCTGATTCCGCTCCTAGGAGAGTAACTAAGATGCTTGCAACCAGCACGCCAGCCCTAGTTCCCATGGACTACATCGGGCCAGTTCTTGGGGCCGGTTTATTCGTTTCCATCATGTCTTTGTTGCCCCACCCCACGCGACGTACTTTCAACGCTATCTTTGCTGCAGGAGCAGTGGGCGTCTATATAGCAGGAGGATTTGGCCGTTGGGAGCTGCTCTATCCAATAATCGCAACCCCCTTCGCGTACTTGGGACTCAGGTCCTATCGATGCATAGGTATTGCTTGGCTAATACACGCGGCATGGGATCTGCCGCACCACCTTGCCGGACACCCAATCTGGCCTTTCATGCCAACCTCCTCCCTGGGCTGCATGATTCTTGATTCCATCATCGCTATATGGTTTCTGGCAGGTGCCCCTTCTCTTATTCGCGAACGTGCGACATCGATTTCAAAACAAAATGAAACCACCACTGCTTGACAAGTTGTCGAGATTTTCAGTGCATGCCTGCTTATCGCTTAAAAGGAAAAGACAAGGGATGAACGGTGTTTCGCCATTCCCTTAAGAACAGTCGGAGTTGATATCCTGACACTTACGTTCAGCAAAAGAAGATTTAGCCGATCAGGGAATCCTCGCGGATACCCTGATCGCTTCACTTTTGATCTAAACTGTTAGCAACTCATACTGATCATTACCCATATTTAGCGCTTTCATATACTCCAGTTGACGAAGTCCACTCCTGGATTCAATACGCTCCACCATATCGTGACGTTGGCTTTCCGCTTGTGCATACACCAAATCGACCGAAGCTTTGTCGATGGCCAAGATATCTCGCGAGCCTACTATGCCAATATCATTACAGGTCGGTTTCACACCGTGAGCATCACAGTCACAGTCAACCGAGATATTCTTCAAAACATTGATGTAGGTGATATGAACCCCAAAATGAGAGGTTACCCCCTTACCGGCCTCCACCATCCGTTCCAGAAAAAGCTTCCCCTTAGGCCACCCATCTCCATGAATCTGTCTCTTCCCCACTTGACCCGATGCACAACCAATGGCAATGTTCTTAAGCGAACCTCCAAAACCACCCATCGTATGACCTTTGAAATGGGTATAAACAAGGAGTGAATCATAGTTAAGAAGATTTTTGCCAACGGAAATCTCTGTGAGATGCCACCCCGGGGTAAACGGAGGACTTGAGGGGAATGGACCCGCAGAGTCGAGAAACTCGCGCATCCCGGGAATGGGAAGTACAGCATCACCTTCCGCATCCATTATGTCGATGGGGCAGAAATCGAAACCATTTGTCTTTATGGTCTCCAAATGTGTTGCTGTCTTCTGTCGTGGACTGGGATAGAGAACATTACATTCCACAATAGTGCTATTAGGAATATGAGGTTGTAATCCCTTAATCATTTCTATAGGCAACAGATTGGGACCATGCGGCTCCCCGGTGTGCAGCTTGATGGCAACTTTCCCGGTCATATTCTCATTGACCTTGGAATAAATCTTCATCAATCCGTTAGCACTAATATCTCTCGTGAAAAACACGCGAGATTTATTATTCTGCAGCTCAACGGCACTCCCCAATGCCCGAAGATCGCTTGCAGCAACAGCACCCAGGGCAATAGCGCTGTTCTTCAAAAAGTACGACGCAAGATTTTACCGTTCATAGTTTGCCTTTCAACAATTCGCTGTTCCAAAAACCTTCCCAACTCGGCTTGCTGCTTATAAGACATCTGCAAACGCTAACTGCTTTAAAGCTCTACATCTTAAGCATAATCAAGGACGTATTCAAATAATTTCCCAATCCTGCCGATTTATTGCCCGATCCTCCATATCTCAGCATTTTAGGCACAAGACGCCTAAATCCAAGGTAATCTGTGTATTCATATTGCCAACGCCTATGCAGTTCAGTCTGGCATTTCAGAGGAATACTACCGAGCAATCTTCTTGCTCTCTGGTCTATCTAGCCGCATAAAGGAATCGGGGATGGCATCATGCCATCCCCGATTCCTTATGATAGCAATACGTTAAAAGTTATATTTCAAGCTAAGCTCCAGAACCCTGTGGCCAAACTTGATGCTCGGTTTTCCAAGCACGGTATTACCACTAGGCGGCTGAAGTGTGTAGGGACCATTATAGTTGCTGTAATCTGACAATCCGGTATTAGATGGCTTATACAGCAAAGTAAGATTCGTTTGGTCGCCGGGATCAAACGACCAAAGCGGATGGTTGAGGAAATTAAAGGCTGCAACACTGAATTGCACGTTTTGACGTTCTGCAATTCGAAACGTCTTCTGTGTACGAAGATCGGAATTCCAATACCCTGGACCATGAACATAGGGCAATTGATATGATCCATTGCTACCTCTGGAGGGAATCCCCAGGCAACTCGTATTGAAGTAAGCGCCTTTCGAACCAGCAGCCAAGCCAGCGCAAGTCAACGTTGGCATGAGCGTGTAGTCAGACGAACCAAGAAGCGATGTTGAATCCAGGTAAAAGTTGTTATATGTATCTCCACTTGTGCCTGCCAAACCATAGTTGACCTTCCAGCTCTGGGCCAAAGGTCCACCGCTTTGAATACCGGTTATTCCCGATATCATCCAACCATTAATTGCACCACCTGCAATTCCTCTCAAGCGAGTACTAACTTCATAAGAATAGGTGGCATTGAGTACATGTGAGCGATCCTGCCCAACAATTCCATAGTCGTTGTGAATATTTACAGGATCAGGTTGAGCATTATTCTGACCATTGATGCCCATCGTCTTTGACCAGGTATAGTTGATTCCGTAAGTAAAGGTTCCGCGGGGTTTATTCCAGGAGAGCTGAAGCGCATTGTAATTCGCCCAAGATCCATGGTTAACAACATAGATAGAACCGTATTGTTGCATCGGACGATACTGGTCCTTCGTAATCGTCGCTATCGTATTCCCGCTGGCATCGACTCTCTTCCCCTTCTCTATATCGTGAATGGTTTCCACTTGACCGGTAACAGGATTCTTTCCAAAGAAAGCGCCCAAAGGAATCACATTCCTATTCTGCAGTGGATTGATCATGTTTGAGGTCTGGTTTCCAGAGTATGCGATCTCAAACAAAGAACCACCAGGCATCTGCTGAGATACGGTGAAATTGTAGGTATAGGTCGCCGCTTGCTTATCATCTGTTGGATCTAACGCGTAGGAGCCTTGAACTGCGTTGCAATTGACGTTCACACCATTATCAATGTCACCCAGCCAGGTAGAAGTGTATACGGCACATTTTTTGCCGCCCATAGCGGTAGAAAGCGCTCCCGAATAACCGTCGACCGAGTCATGGTAGTAGTAAGTTCCCCACCCTCCGCGGAAGATGGTCTTGCTATTTCCAAACACATCGTAGGCCATACCAAAGCGAGGAGAGACAAAGAGCGGCTGATTGCTACGACCAGTGATTGAATTCCCGTTCTTTGCATGCCAGCGCATACCAGGCAATGAGGTAATGCCCGCACTAATATCACTGGTATAGTCCCCTTTCGTCCAGGTAGCGAGACCGAATTTCCCGCTATTATCCGTCCAGGACGGGTCATGACTGAAACGCATACCTAAATTAAGCGTCAATCTTTTGGTCGCTTTCCAGTCATCTTGAACGAAGAATCCGAAAGCCTTGTACCCTACATTGCTAACGCTATTGGGACTGGATTCTTCATAATAGGTAGGTACGGCGAGCAAAATGTTTGCTACCGGATTTCCCGACGCTCCATAAGTAGCGAACTGATATTGCCCATTCTGTTCATTGATATTGACTTCTTTATTACCAACACCTTCCCAATTGAAGCCAACCTTAACCGTGTGTGTACCGAAAACTCGTGTCAGGTTGTCACCTACCGTGGGCAGGAGCTTCTTAGCGAAATATCCATCGGCATCGGACTGCATGATCATTGGATATCCTGGAATCCACCAGCCAGTGGAGAGTGCGGGCATGTACTTTGACGCACCGTAGATGCCTTTGTAGGGGTATCCCAGTGCCGACCGGCTCACACCATTTGGATTGGAATAGCTTTTGGTATTGTTCAGGAAGGCAAAGGTTGAGGTAAATTCATTGGTCAGTTTTGAGCCGAAGATATTTACGAGATTTCCGGAAATAGTCTTTGAATCTCCGCCGGCAACAAACCCGCCTGGAAAGGTCTGCTCGTTTGGAGGCATCCACCACAGCATGACAGGAATTCCATTTTCGTCGTGCTGCTGGTTATAGGAGACGTAGAGCTTCATCGTGTCGCTTATGTTGTAGTCGACACGACTGTGCCACATGTAGCCGTTTTCCGATTGCATCACACCTTTGACAAAGTTATAGGTGTGACTGGAGTCTGGGGTGAAATTTGGCTGAACAACCTCCTTCATAATTGCAGCGCCGCCCGGATCGATATAGGAAGCAATATTATTATTTGCGACGGATACTGAGGCCCCCTTTCCATGCGGAGTGATGGAGGTAATCCCTCCACACTGTGGCAGCCATCCTCCGATGCTGCAGAGCTTACTGTTGTCGGAGGCTGCAGGATCGAAATTTCCGGAGCGCATGCTCATGGTCGGCACGGTAGCCTTAACGACACCGTGGCTCACGGTATCCGGAAAGGTCTGGCGATAATTCTCGTAACCACTCCAGAAGACAACCTTTGCCTTTGTAAAAGGAACAGGACCACCGAAGTTTCCGCCTGGATACCAGTAACGATCCTTCGGCTTTGCCACTTTGTTGTAGTTTGTATCCCAATCAATCGAATTCATGCTGCTGTCACGGAAATGAAGATAAGCACCACCGTGATACTCCGATGAACCCGATTTCCCGACAGCCTGGATCACTACCGGGCCTTTCGCGCTATCAGCACCAAATGCCGAAGTCGAAACCTTAACTTCCTGCACCATATCCGCGTTAATCGTCTGGGTCGAATTGCAGTTGCAACCGACATCGATTACGTTTGCTCCATCTGACGTAAGAGCGGTACCAGTACGATTGGGCGAACCGCTTGCAGAATATCCATTGCCGACAGCTGATCCAATACCGGTAACGGTTGGGTCATAACCACTGTAGTTACCGAGTCCCCCGCCTCCAGTTGTATTGTTGAAACCAGGCAGCACTTTGATCAGTTCGGTGACATCCCGGCCTTCCAATGCCAGATTCTTGATGTCCTTCGCGCTGAGCACACTGCTGCGCTCTCCGGAATCGACAATCTGAATCTGCGAAGTTTGTGCTTCTACAACCACTTGTTCGCTACCCGTCCTTACATCGAGCGCGGCACTCAAACTGCGACGATCTCCCGGACTTAAATGGATTCCAGATTGTTCCGACTCTCGAAATCCCTGTGCTGCAATTTTTATGGAGTAATCTCCCGTTACTACCCCGTTGAAAGCGAAGAAACCTTCGCCATTAGTGGTGGTATAGCGAACATCTTTGGTCGAAAGATTGCTGAGAGTGACCTTTGCATTTGGAATGACTGCTCCGGTCTTATCCGCCACTGTGCCTACTAGACTGCCCGTTTGCTGGGCAATAAGCGATGCTGATAAGGCTACGAAAGCTACTGCCATCAGCACCACCTTTACAAGTGTCCTAAACATATCTGCCCCCGACCTCCTTGCAACTGGCCGCAAGGAGTTAATTTGGGATTTTTTTGCGGCTTGCTGCGGAACGCTCAACTCAGGAGGGAGGCAAAAGTGGTTCTTTTAACTTTCTTTTCCACCAAGCATCTCTTTCCTGAAAGACTTGGAAACAGTTACGAAATGCATTAACCGTTTGCCGCTTCTTCGGAGGTCGAGTTTCGCGCAGATCTAGGCGCCGGAAGGAATCCTCCACAGACGGGGTGAGAACAGGGAAGTTCAATCTTGTTATCCACAGGTTACATTTCCCAAGACACGTACATTATTGAAAACAAATAACGTACACACAGATCGACTGCCTGTTACACGGAGCAAGGATCTACTCTGACGCGCCTCGAGGTGGTTGCCTGATACCGATGCATGCCAGGGATTCTGCTTTCAGGAAGCGAGAGCTACAGCTAGGTGACCATAGGTTTCCAACCTGGCCAGGGGCAATCCAGGTCTTGAGTATGTTCACGAGAAAAGTCAGTTGCATCTGGGAATATGGGAGGCGATGGCTCTACATCAATATCTATGTCTTGGCACCAAATAGCTGAAGCAGCCTGCAAACAATCAGGGAATTGGTTTCCGAAAGACCGGCTTTAGGGAAGACTCATGGTCCTTCATCCAAGACCTCAATACCGGAGATAGTTGCATTATTGATAATGGGTTCAAAGGTCAGATTCAGCTTACCCTGGGCATTTGGCTTTATGTGATGAAAGGTCTTGGCGACCTCACGAAAACTCCCAGCTTCCTTATAGATATCAAAGTTGTCCAGCAAAATTTGCCCATTGCACATGACCCGGAAGAGCCTGCTACCAGGACCGCCCGATCCTGATGCCCCCGGACCGAAGTAGAACTCCGCAAAATGAAGAATTAAGGTGTACTTGTCTCGAGTATCCACCGGCAGGGCATAGGTGAAATGTCCATACCGCTCTTCTGCGAAAAGTTCAGGATCAGAGGCTCCATCTAGCACCCGGGTCTGGCCGGAAAGGCGGCCATTCATAAAATAGTTGTCTGGATGCCACACCTGACCGCGTCGGTCGGTAAAGGGAGAGGTTTGGGTAATTAATCGAATGGGATTCTGACGGTGGGGCAAACCCGGCAAAATCTCAATAGCGTTTAAAGATGGGGGCCCCTGCTCTCCAGTAAAACCAATGGTGAGAAATCCGTCTTTGCTAGGAGACACATCTCGAAAGATCCGTTCGTCAGCGATCCCATCCCCCAATGCGTCCCAATTTATATCGAATCCTCGCAGGACGGGTTCTCCATTGACTGATACGCTGAAGGTGGAGATAGCATCTGACGATCGCAAAGCAGTCACAAAGAAAAGATGCAACTCATAGATTCCCGGCTTAAGCGGAATCCTATAGACGAAATCTCCATTTCTCCATTGATCGAAGATAAGGGGGTCGCTAGTTCTAGCAATGGGTGCAGAATTGCGACGCCAACTCCCCCCACCGATGTAGTACTGATCGGGATTCCACGTCACCCCGGCACTATCGATGCGGGGATTACCGTTGTAACCGGCAAGGATACGAAGGGGCACAAAGGGAGAGACCCCACCCGGAGCAACAGGAGTATTTCCCTGCGGATTGCTTGCGGTAGCTTGTATAGGCTTCGAAAACGCCCCAGAACGAAAAAACAAATAGCAGACCAGAGCTACCAGTATCAGCAGCACCCCAAAAGACAAAAAGACTGTTCTTTCCCTAGCAATCTTAAAAATGCCAGATTTAGGCCTTCCTATAGAGCTGGTCCCAGATTTCTGGGGAATTTTCTCCTCCGAAGATGCAGCTGATGTAGGTACGGAGATCTCTACCAATTCCGCCGGAGGAGGTATCGCACAGCCGACTTCCGCTTCGCTCGGAACAACAGAAAGAGAGCTGGCACTGGATCGGGGCACGAAATGAGGAACATATCTACCAGAAGGAAGTGTGACTTGAAGGAGATGGTCTCTTCCCTCTGTTTCATAAAATTCTCGCAGACGCTTCCGCAAGCGGTGTGTCTCAACCCGAACGATCGCATCTTCCCCCGGATCGAACACCATCTTTGAACGGCCAAGTACCTCTGTCGCAATGGCGTATTCGTGAAGTTGTTCAACTTCGCCCGAAAAATACTTCTCTCCCATATACCGCATCAGGGATGCCAGCCGTGGCCACCGTGCCAAAGCTTCTATAACGCTCTCTAGTTCTGCGCGTTCCGCCTCAGGGGTTGTAATCAAGAAATTCTGCGACATCGGCTAACTCAGGAGGGACAAAAGGCCTTCCAAAGATCTCATCATACAAAGGTGCTCCCTGCTCCGCAATCATTCTGCCCGGAGAAGAATTCCTGAGCGTCATTTCACGAAGAAGAGCATCTGGAGCAGCAAATAGATGAATATTATCGTATTTTGAAGTATTCCTTGTGTGTCAGGAATTTTCCAGATGTTATAAAGATTGATTCCTTCCCAAATTGCTTTCATGCCCAATTTGGAATCTTCAGATAAATAGCGGATTGAGCTTTCCCAGCGTATCTAGACTGGCCCGAAGGATCTCATTCGCGCCGCAGAGATCTTGAAGCGACAGCAAAAGCTACTCAGGAATATCCGGCAACTTGTTCCTTTATCTAACCTTATAACTCTTACATATTTTCTATAACTTTTTTACGCACTTCTTATGCACTCGAAGTTTCAATAGGAATGGTCGAGAGAGGAGTACCAAAATGACGAAAACATTTCGCACCTGTAGACCCTTACTAGTGGAAGCGACGCAATGCGTCACGGCAGCAACCATTCTGACAGACACCGGAGAACGGCAGGTCAATCCAGGAGATTGGATTATTCATGGCGAAAACAACGAATGTTACATCGTTGACGATACTTTCTTCCAAAGAACATTTGTCCGAATCTCGTGGCAGCGATCCGCAGAAGGAAGGCACTACGGTTGCTAAAGAGCAAGCTCATAGCGCTGACAGACTGTTCCCGGAACGCACTGGTGTTTCGATACCAAAGCTAATCGTACAGAGGAACTAAAATGGATACTTTTCTCGTACTCTGTTTTCCGACTCTTCTCGCCACATCTCTCTTCCTTGCCTTATTGAGGAGCACTCGAAGCTCCCACAGCAAAAGGTACAACACCGGCAATAGAGTTTCGACTCCGTAGACCGTGGCGCAAGTTTTCATTTGCGGCATGATGGTACATCGTCAAGGACATTCTTCTACAAGCAGCGTCACCCAGGGATAGCGCTATTTCACGAATTAGAAACCGAGCTCCTTATGAATTTCAAACATAGCACCGTAGTCAGATCCGTTGTAATTCGCAAAGCAAGAATAGATGATGTTGATAATATCGTATGTTTCATCAATAGTCTCGCTCATGACGGAACACTGTTGCACCGTACTCATGGCGATGTCGACTCCGCCATTGATACTTTCATAGTTGCCGAATCCAAAACTGGACACCTTCTTGGTTGCGTTGGTCTGTATTGCTATGGACCCAATCTCGCAGAAGTGCGCTCCCTCGCCGTACTTCCGGGATCGAGAGGACGAGGTATAGGTAAACTGTTAATGGCAGCGATACTGCAAAAAGCAGATGAGCACAAGATAGAATGCCTGTGCTTGTTTACCCGGATATCAGCGTTTTTCCTTCAATATGACTTCCATACAGTTTCACACGATACTTTGCGGGAAAAGTACTATAAAGATTGTCATTCATGTTCACGTCGGCGTTTCTGTGATGAGACAGCAATGATCCGAGGAGAACTGAAACACATCGCATTTCTGAGGACGATCTCCTCCAGCCAAGGGTTAGTGCAGTTGCACACCTAAAAGAACTGATCAGCCTTCCCACGGCAATGATATCCCAAAGCCACTGGCATGGGTTCCGACCTCACTGTTGAACTCATGCCAGGGGATAATACTTCTTCTCGTCCCGAGTACCAATCAACCCATCCAGTTGAACTCACCTTCGATCAATTGCCGTAGTATTTCTATTGCTGAGCGCAATCTTCTCTTCAAATTCAGCAACACGGCGTCCCATCTCATCCGCTTTCAACATGTAGTATTGATAGAAGTGATTTGCCGAATCAATGCGGGTTGGATACTTACCGGGTACAGCCGCAGGGTTCTCTCGCAAGCGAGCCAGTTCACTCTCTTCCATCTTTGCCATTGACTCGAACCTGGACTGTTCCGCTCGAAAGTATTCTGCCAAGGCACGATACTGTTCCGTCGTATGTGCCTCCCTAACTTGTTTGTGTAATTCTTTCCGGCTCAGATGCTTTTGCGCTTCCGCATGCATCTGAATGCAGAAACCATTATCAACAAGACATATCCCCGCCGCCATACAGCAAACGATCATAAAATTTTTCGACATGATAGTTCCCTCCTCCAGGCTGATTCTTGATCACAAGAGATCAAGAAGGCATAAAGAACAAAAGCATCTTCCTGTCTAACAAGAAGAACGTAATCACCAGCTGCAAAGAAAGTGAATCTTTAACACTTATGACTTACTTATGGGTTCTTTAGTCCTTAATAATGACTTCGGGAATAGGCTCAACCTGTTTGCTCAATACAGCCGATGAACGCTTTCGGCAATCGTACAAGCAAATGAGAGGTTTAGTGTGATACCCGAAAAGATACTATGCAAGAAAACTTGCATCCACCAGCGTGAGAGCACATGGTTTCGTGTGCTTCCTATGATTGCACTTCTTTCCATGATTCCGCCCCTCAGCTTCGGGCAACTGGAAACAAGTAAGGGCAATACCTCCATGGAGGCTAGGCAAGCCACGGCAGAGAGCTCAGATACTGGTTCAACGTCCACCCTTCTGAAAGAACTCGATAATATGCGACACAGAATTGAGGAACTGGAAAACCAGCTGCGGTCCACCCGAAGTGGAAGCATAAAGGGAGATGCTTCTCCTGCTGTTATAGACGATAAAGCTGCAGCATCTAATCTCGCGGCGGCTGCAAACACGCTGCACAAAGAAGCATTCCCTCCACCGCAACCTTATGTTGTCGCACCACCAACGGAATCTAGGCCCTCGTCGAAAAGCGAACCTTTCGCCTTCGCTGATTTTACCTGGCTAAACGGGAATCCTCGTACAAAGGATATCCCCATGGATACCAAGTTCTTTACTCCAGAAATCCGTGCCGATATTGACTATACCTACGATTTTCGCCATCCCCAAGATGACACAATTGGAGGATCAAGCGAGATCTTCCGCTCCAACGAGGTTCAGCTTACGCAGTTGGGAATTGGTGGAGATTTCCATTATGACAATGTGAGAGCCCGGTTCATGACACAGTTTGGTATGTATTCCGAAACGACCCCTCGCAACGATTCCAGCTACTCGCGTGGCCAATGGAATCTAGCCGATGCCTACCGTTATCTTTCGGAAGCATATGGCGGTTATCACTTCAATGCCATGCACGGAATCAATGTCGACGCAGGTATCTTTATGTCCTATGTTGGACTATTCAGCTACTACAACTTTGATAATTGGGCATACCAACCCTCTTACGTTTCTTCGAACACACCATGGTTTTTTACCGGCGTCCGGGCGCAATTCTTTCCCACAGACAAGCTTAAGATTGAACCTTGGTTTGTAAACGGATGGCAGTCTTATGGCAGATTTAACCATAGACCGGGAATTGGAGGGCAGATTCTTTGGAGGCCCAACGGGAAACTATCAATCCTAGGAAATCAATATGCCTTAGGCGAAGATGCTTTGAATACGCCGGGAAGAATCCGTTACCATACGGATGACAGCGTACAGTACAAATATTATGACAACCCTAAAAGACTCCTCGATAAAGCAGCATTCTCATTGACCGCAGATGCAGGCTGCGAGCACGGTGGAGGCGTAAGCTGTGCCGGAACATCTAAGAAAGGCCCCAAACAAAGCTTTCTTGGATTTATGCTGTACAACCGTCTTTGGTTCGATAGGGACAAGTACGCTATCACAATAGGTGGCGGGAAAATCAATAATCCTGGACGTTATCTAGTGCTTCTACCTCCCATTAACGGAGCAACCGCAACAACCGGGACTCCCTATTTCACCGAAAACCCTGGCGACAAATTCAAGGCATGGGATGCGTCAGCAACTTTTGACTATATGCCCAGCCAGTACATTACCTGGCGTTTTGAATACAACCATCGCGCTGCTAATGTTCCCTATTTCTCCGGGCCCGGAGGCGTCACACCGCCGGGTGGAAACACCGGAACCCCCGGAACGTTAGTTCCTGGATGGACTCCTGACCTTCGCAATAGTGAGAATAGGATTACAGCAGCAATCCTCGTAAAATTCTAGATTCTTCTCGTAGATCTTCAATCCTGAAGTTATATTTGGCGCCGGCTTCCACGCGAAGACGGCGCCATTCTACCGTTTGACAGGATGCCCCAAGGAGGATGTATGCAGGCTTTCCGTTGAGAAAACCTGCACACAGGAAGAGACTTATATTTAGAAATCTAAACGCAACGCCATTTGCCCCGTGCGGTTGCCTGCGTTTTCGGCGGTTTGGGGTGCACTCAGCACGCCAAAGGTTGAAGTGTTGTCCACCTGGGTCGCAGGAGGTGCAAAGTTGGTGTGATTCAAAATATTGGTAAAGGTAGATTCAAAACGCAGCTTTGCGCCTTCAGTAAGTTTAATTACCTTGGCAAGTCCAAGACTCATCGTAGCTGTTCCTGGTCCTTCCAGGATGCCTACTCCCGCATTACCGAAACGGCCCGCTCCATTCGGTGTCGGAGAAAATGCCGAGAGATTAAAATAATGGCTACTAGACTGACCGATGTAGTATTTTCTGGATACCACATCGGGGCGAAGATAAGCGCCGCGATTGACAACATTTGTGTTGGATTGATCGTAGGATGCACTGATACTCGGTGTTAGCCATGGACCACTCTGTAAAAGAGTGATATTGTTCAGCTCCCATCCACCTAGCAACGTATTCATCCAGCCATCGCCTTTAAACAAGCTATGTCCATGGCCCAATGGCAATTGATAGGCACTGGTCAACAGGAATCGATTTCGCCTTGTTCCCTGCACGTTCCCATAGTTTCCGGGAACATGAAAACGATCCGCTACAGGAATGCCATAATTTACCTCGCCAGCAAATCCACCCGGGGTATCGCCCTGATTGTCTGCCATGTTTTTTGCAAAAGTGTAGTTCACATCAAAGTACACGCCATGCGATATCCGATGAGTTGCCTCCAGTTCCAACGCATGATAGTTGGCCTTTCCTGCATTAAAGGTACTGTAAAGCGTAAACCAGTTGTGATACGGAGCTCGTGGATCGACATAGGGGCTTGCCATTGTTGTCTGATAGGGTGTCGTACTCGCCGGAACCTGATTGAGGTCTTCTGTCACACTAAGGCGATATGTATGCATGCCAACATAGCTAATGCGGATACTGCTGTTATCGCCTATTTGCCGTTCTACAGTGAAGTTCCACTGATTTGACTGTGGATCCCGATAGTTTGGATCTACCGCTTGATCCAGCCCCCCACCACCATACTGCACTCCCACGGTTGGAGGTGCCGTATTGGGAAACCGGATTAGAGGATGAGTCCCGGCCGAGTCGGTCACGTTACTATTCGTATAGGTATGCAGGTTGGAAGTTGGGTTTCCACTGTTGTTAAACGAGAGCGGCCCCAGATTGGTCATTGTATAAATACCGAAACCTGCGCGGATAACCGTCTTGCCGTCACTAAATGGACGATATGCCAATGAGAGACGAGGCTGATAATTCCCCATGTAGGTTTTGCGCAGACCTTGAGGAAGATGATCCTTGCCTGCCGTTACATACTTTGTACATGGCAAGCCCGCATAATTCAGATTACAGGCATTAAAGGACTCTTGAAATGCCAGATTTGAACTCTGCAGATTCAGTTTACTCAGATAGGAAGACAACTCATCAGGAACCACAATCGAGTTGTTCCGCTGATCGAAGTTCGCCAGATTGCCTCCATCCTCATGGAAGCTGGGAAGAGCCTGCCAACGTAGACCGTAACTGAAAGTCAGCTTACTATGTATTTGGTACTCGTCTTGGAGAAACAGGCTGTACTGAGTGGCTGTTCCGCCCACATCCGGACTTGATACTGCAAAGAAAAGCGTCGTCGGTGCGCCAATTAGAAAATCGCCGAAGGAATTTCCGGTAAAAGTAGGCTGAAAAGTAAACATGCCAAAATCATCGGAGGGGAGAAATAATTCAACATCGAAGTATCTGACGCGTCGGATGTCTACACCTCCCTTCAAGGTGTGTTTCCCGAAAATGTAGGTCAGGTTGTCAGTGAATTGCGTAGTCTTCGATTGGGTAATACCGGTTTTGTCTCGCCCAATTGGAGTCAGCCCCGTACCTGCGTTGAAGTTAAACGTCGGGAAAGCATGTGTAGTGGGATGCTGTCTGATGTCTACACCAGACAGGTTAAGCTCTGCTAACGCATCGGAACCCCGGATGGGAAATCCGACTCCAGTGGTAACGTTTGTAAACCCATAACGAAATTCATTCAGAAGACGAGATGTAATGGAGTTAGTATAAGAAACCAACAAACTACGATTATGAATACTATCAATATCATTGGGCAGCAAGGGATTTGCGTATTCGGCCGCAACGTTCTTTCTACTAAAACGTGCATAGATTGACTGCTTGCTGCTAATTGTCTGATCAATGCGCAGATCCACCCCATCGGTTCGCGCCGGGGTGGACTGGAAATTCTCATAATTGTAGTTCGATTGGCCGGATATATTCGGGAGCGGATAGTATTTCAATAACGCCTTTGCCGTTGGACTGATGTTGCTCTGCTGAATAATTGTTGTAGAGCCTAAGGAAGACAAATCCCCATTGCGTTCCGCTGACGTTGGAACTAATAACTGCTGAGCAATCGCAGTTCTACGACGATTCCCCTCATAGTCGAAAAAGAAGAAAGTTTTGTCTCTTCCGCTATAGATTTTGGGAAGGCTTACTGGGCCTCCCAACGAGCCTCCGAAGGTATTGAAGCGCTTCGGTGCTTTACCGCTGAATCCGTATGGGCTGGCATCCAATGCATCATTCTGCAGATATTCAAAGAGACTTCCATGGTAATTATTGGTGCCGCTCTTGGTCGTAAACGTCACGTCACCAACTTGCGAGAACTCTGCACTATTATTGAACGCGGTGACCTTTACCGCCGAAATTCCTTCCTGAGAGGGATAAGCATCTTGGAGGGCACCATTCTGGCGTATATTCGCCGTTGAAATGCCATCGACGGAAAAATTCACCATAGAGGAACTTGCTCCGCCCAGAGCAATATTCCCGGAGCTATCCTGCTGCACATTTGAGGAAAGAGCCAAACTTCCAAGCGGACTGGTTGTAGTCGCCCGGTTGTTCAGAGGTAACTCGGTCATGAGCGTGTTGTCTTTTGAATCCGTCAGAATTGCATTCTCTGTATTGATCAGTTCCGGAACAGTGCTGACCTCTACAGTAGTTGCCTGACTTGCAACCGGAAGAGTGAGATTCAATCTAAGATCTTGCCTTGCACCGAGACTAACGGTATTCACAACCGCATCGGCAAAACCATCACGGTGCGCCCGTACAGAATAGCTGCCTTGCTTGAGATTCTCCAAGAGGAAGTTGCCCGATTCATCCGCTTCAACGACATGATCGGCATTTTCATCAAGAGAATGAACGGTTATCCTCGTCCCCGGAATCGCTGCATTACTAACATCCTGCACCGTTCCCCGAATTGTGCCGAAGGTTGACTGGGCAAAGCCAGCGGGTAGCAATAAAAGAACACTTAAGAAAAGTACGATCAGCGGTAAATGACGGATGGTACGACATTTCTTAGGGAAGTTGCTCCACTTCCAGCCACAGTCCTGCCACTCGTCTTCGGCAGCGGCCAGATCCTTAACCGCCTTAACATAGGTCCAAGATCGTGGATCAGCTTGCTTTAGGCCTCTCAAACACTTCATCGGAATCACCTCGTAAAACCGGATCACATACCGGTGCAACTCAAGTGAACCGTGAAAGGCATAAGCAGCGCATAAATCCTGGCTATCTTTTTCGAAGCGAAAACATATGCTGTCTTTACGGTTTCTTTATGCCTCCTTGATTAATATGAAATTGCGCATCTGGACTCCGGCATGCTTTCAAGCAAAGCGATATACACTCACGTCACCGGAATTTCCGCTGGAATCAGCATGGTCCTGATTGCGGCCTGGACAGGATTTCATCTTCACTTCAATCTCTCCTCCGCCACGTCGCTGGATCTTCTTCTTGTAATTCTTGTGGCGTTACGATGGGGCTTTCTAGAGGCAAGCATCACTTCTTTCCTTTCTGTTGCCTTCCTCGACTATTTCTTCACACAGCCTTTATTTGTCTTCTACATTGCCGACCGACAAGAGTGGCTAGCCCTGGCTATCTTTGAATCCGTTGCCCTGCTTGTCAGCCGCATTTCCATCCAGATAAAAGCACACTCATCCGACGCGGAAACTCAACGTATGAGGATGCAGAAACTGTATGACCTCAGCCAGAGCATTCTCCTTCTGGATAGACATCAACCTACAGAGCCTCAGATTGTGGGTTTGATTCGTACGAAACTCGATGTTGAAGGCGTTGCTCTATGGGACGCATATGAGATACACCTCTACGTAAGCGGAAACTGCACTCTGGAGGAGCAGGAAGTCCGTTCCGTCTATTTCTCCGAAAAAGATGAAGATGATCCTTCACGCGGAATCTATAAGCGAGTATTACGTATCGGAACTCGAGCTACAGGATCTTTGATCTTTTGCGGGCAAACCCTCGATACCTCATCGATAAATGCAGCCGCTTCACTGGCCGCGATTGCCATTGAACGAGCACGTTCTTTCTCTGCAGAAAGCAATGCTGAGGCGGCAAAGCAAAGTGAGCAGCTCCGTTCTACGGTACTCGATGCACTAGCCCATGCATACAAGACTCCGTTAGCCACTATCAAAAGTTCAAGCTCGGGTTTGCTCACCGTCGGTTCATTAACGGTATTCCAGAAAGAACTCATAACCCTGATCGATAATGAAGCTGAACACCTGAACAATCTGACCAATCAGCTTCTGGGTACGGCAGAACTGGACAGGAACAGTCTGAGACTGAGCAGATGCTCCGTTAATCTTTTTGAACTGGTTAGTGATATTACCCGACAATACAAACAGGGTGTCCACGATCATTCGATACAGGTAGACGCAACCAAATCCCGAATACTAACCTATGCCGATCCGCATCTGCTGAGGATGGCTGTCGAGCAACTTTTGGATAATGCAGTTAAATATGCTCCCCCTCAATCTGGAATCACGATAAGGATCACAGAGGAAGAGGTTGAGAACATCATCGGCGTTCACAATCAAGGAACCTATATCGCACCGGAAGAAAGAAACCGCATCTTCAACCGCTTCTATCGAAGTCCAGGAACAGAACACCGTGCTTCAGGTACAGGAATCGGGTTATCTATAGTCAAACGAATCGTATCCGCCCACCAAGGACGACTCTGGGTGGATAGTGATCCTAAGTATGGCACTGCATTTTTTCTGGCATTGCCGCAGATCGCAAAGGAGGTTTAGTGAGTGGAACGTCTTCCCCAAATCATGATCGTCGAAGATGATTTTGCCTTAAGACACAGCCTGCGTACGACGCTGACGGAAATGGGATTCAAAATCACAGAAGCCAGCACCGGAGAGGAAGCTCTCTTATTACTTCGTTCTACTGAGTGTGAAACGGTATTGCTCGACATCAACATGCCAGGAATTGGAGGGATTGAGACCTGCAGGAGGATTCGCCACAACTATCCTGTTCTTCCTATTCTCATGCTGACTGTTAGAGATAATGAAGACGATAAGGTGGAAGCGCTGGACGCAGGAGCTGATGACTATATAACAAAACCGTTTCATATTCGAGAACTTGCCGCGCGTCTGCGCTCCTCCGTTCGTCGCTATCGAGTTCCGCCTCCGGCTTCGGAGCTCCCAATCACTATAGGTGCGATAAGGCTTGACCGCATACGTCATCGTGTTGAAAAAGATGGGGCTCAAGTGCATCTGACTCCGAAAGAATTCGATGTACTCCGCTTTCTAATGGAGAATGCTGGCCGACCGATGGCTTATACCAGAATTCTGGCCGCGCTCTGGGGCCCTGAATATGGGAATGAGAGAGAATATTTGCGTGTCGTGGTCAGTCAACTGAGAAAAAAGTTGGAAGAAGATCCCACACACCCGCATTATCTGTTGACGGACAGTTACATTGGTTACCGATTTCGGGAGATCTAGTCACTTCTGCCTCTGCATCGTTTTAGGGGAATAAACCCAAAATGGAGGTTGATGCGGTAATTCAGACCCTCCCGAAGCTACGCTATACCCCAATGGCATGGGAGTATGGTTTAATAGAAGAATCGGTAGCTACTAATCTAGTCACCAGGAAGATTTAGTGAACTCTCAGCATATGACTTGTCGAATGCAGGGCGCATGTTGCGCTTATTTCAAGTCTTGCGCGTGAGACAGCCTCCGATCACACTTAATTCTTCGTTTTGAGTTTGCCCACGCGCCTGAATGGTCCGTGGGCGTTGTCATTTTAGGCCAGATCCCATCAGGGGAGAAAGGACATTGAATGTACCAGCGAGTGAATACCTCTCTTCGCATATGGACACTTTTTATTCTCTTTACATTGTGCTTCTCAGTCGTTGCCATGCAGGCACAACCAAAGACCACAGCACATCCGACTGTTGTTTTTATGACGGATTTCGGTCATGTGGACGATGCAATCCCAATATGTAAGGGTGTGATGTACGGAATTGAGCCAGATCTGCGGCTGGTGGACCTCACACACGATGTGACCCCGTTCAATATTCTTGAGGGGGCTAGATTCCTATCGGGTACGGCTCCGTACTATTCGTCAAATACTGTTTTTGTAGCCGTGGTTGATCCTGGAGTAGGAAGTACGCGCAAGCCCATCGTGGCGCTCACAAAGCGCGGACAGTATTTCGTGTTGCCCGACAATGGCCTCATTACGCTTGTTGCCGATCAAGACGGCATCGAAGCGGCGCGCGAAATCACCAATCCGAAGTGGATGATAGGGGCACAGCTTTCGTCTACATTTCATGGTCGCGACATCTTCTCTCCCGTGGGAGCACATATTGCGCATGGGGAGGACTGGACACAAGTAGGGCCGGCACTCGATATCGCATCACTTGTTCGTTTGAATGTTGCCAAAGCCACTATAGACACAAAGGGCCTCTCAGCAAGCATCATCGGCACCGATGGACCGTTTGGCAACCTGGTAACCAACGTTTCCCGTGATCAATTCGCCAAGCTTGGATATGCACTGGGCGCCAAGGTTCCCGTCACCATAGGTGGCAAAAATTATGAATTTCCTTTTGTAAAGACGTTCAGCGACGTGCCAGTCGGCTCCCCCTTGTTCTACATCGATTCTCGTGGACGACTCGGACTCGCAGTCAATCAGGGAAGCTTTGCCCAACGATTTGCTGTCCAACCGCCCGCCACATTCGTAATTCCCGCGATAGCAGCTACGAAATAAGCAGCAATAGAACAGATCAAAGGACTTTGAATGAACAAGAAAATTCAAATTGTGCTATGGCCGTTGCTCCTAGCTCTATTCATTACAGCGGCCGGAGCACAGTCATTTCGCGGAGGAATTACAGGACAAGTGCGCGACAACTCCGGGGCTGTGCTTACGCAAGCCAAGGTGATCGCCCGCAGCCTTGCAACAGGGGCAACACGCACCGTACAAGTCAACAACGACGGCAGTTTCGTGCTTCGCGAACTACCATCAGGAGACTATGAAGTCTCTGCCGAGAGTGCGGGACTGCAACCTGTAAAGAAAAGAGTGGCGGTCAACGTCGGTCTCGACACAAACATCGATTTCGAACTTGGCCATATCGCGCAGCTTGAACAGCAAGTACGCGTTGATGCGGTCGCCCCGCTAACCGATCCCACCCGCGATACTCTCTCGCAAGTCGTGGATAACCGGCTGGTCGTAGATTTTCCTCTAAATGGCCGGGATTTCGGCAAGTTGGTGGCGCTCACTCCGGGTGTCACAGTAGAGGGCTCAGGAGTCGCCGGAACAGAAAAAGGTTTTGGGCAATTTAACATTAATGGCAACCGAGACCGGTCAAACAACTACCTGCTGGATGGCACAGACGACAATGATCCATTCTTCAACAATTCAGCACTGAATCAGGTAGGTATCACAGGCGCGCCCGCCTCCTTGCTGCCAATCGACGCTATTCAGGAATTCAATTTGCAAACACAAGCTCCGGCAGAATATGGACGCAATAGCGGCGCTACCGTCAATATTCTTACCAAGTCGGGCACCAACCAATTTCACGGAACCGTATTTGAATACGTGCGCAATGCAGCATTCGATGCGCGCAATTATTTCAACACTCGAACCAATCAAAACGGCACGGTAAACCCGCAAAGCCCCTTCAAGAACAATCAATTTGGTGGTTCACTGGGAGGACCACTGGTGAAGAACCGTACCTTCTTCTTTGCAGCTTATGAAGGCCAACGGGAACGAGTAGCCAGTGACTTCACTCTCTTTGTTCCTACCAGCACTCAAATCGCTTCCGCAAAGACGATCGCACAACAGCAGTTGGGCGCCTCTCTTAATCCCGCCCTCGATAAAGTCCTTGGTTTCTTCCCTTCTTCAACCACTGGCCAATTGAACGGTGTCGTCAACGATAAGAATGATCTCAATAGCGTAATTGCAAAAATTGATCATCAGTTCAACTCAAGCGAAAGCATATTTGCTAACTATGCCTATAGTTCAAGCGATCAACGCTTCCCGCTCGGCGGACTGGGGTACGGTGCTGGCTCACGCATTGCACAGTTCGCACAGGCCTCTCCAACAGACGTACATCTCGTATCGGCTGGTTTGCTTTCCGTATTGAGTGGAAACAGACTGAACGAGTTGCGCTTCGGATATTCCCGCTATCACAGCTCTTTCGCAGGAGCAGATGCTAATTTCGACCCAAGTTCAATTGGTCTACTGTTGGGTAATGGGAAAAAGGGACTGCCAGAGATTGACTTCAATGGAATTGTAGAGAATCTGGGTGCTTCGGCCTATAGCATTCCTCGCGGCCGCACCAGTCAAACTCTGCAGATACTCGATAACTTCTCGATCAACAAGCAGAAGCACGCGATTAAATTTGGAGCTGAATACCGTCGTGCCCTTGTCGACTCCTATAACGACAATCTGGAACGCGGTCTACTAAGCGTAAACTTCGAGACAGATTCTACAGGCAATAATCTCTATTCGTCAGATTCTGTTGTCAATATCCTCACCAGCTACTATCTTGGCGATATCTATACCAGCATCAATACTGGAAATACAAAACGTATAACAACAAACAATAACCTTGGCGCATTTCTTCAGGATGACTATCGATTGACAGATCGCCTGACCCTCAATGGAGGCCTGCGCTGGGAGTACTTCGGCCCCCTCGGAGAGCAAGATGGACTGATCTCGAACTTCGATTTCCGTACCGGTCAGCTCGTGCAAGGCCGTAGCTACAAACACACACTCACGAACTTCTCTCCGCGTCTAGGCTTTGCATATCGCGCAACGGAGAAGACTGTCGTCCGTGCCGGATATGGCTTGTATTACGACTACATTCCGCAAAATCTTCTGATCGCTAACTACACGAATGCAGCAGGCATTACGACCAATCCCATCGGAACCAAACCCGTAGTACCGCTCAATTTCGACAGTAATGCCTGGGCTACAGGAAGTGGACCTGCATATACCGCATATTCGGGAGCCAACAGCATATTTGCCACAAATAGCAGCTTTAGTGTGCCATACACACAAAGCTGGAATCTGAATGTGCAGCAAGAGCTAGGACAAGCAGCTTCGTATGAGATTGGTTATGTCGGTTCTAAAGGAACCCGTTTGACTCGTCTATATGATGCAAATCAATCAGACGCAAATGGTAATCGTCCCAATGCAAACTATGCACAGATCGCTGTCCTGGCAACACAGGCCGCCTCGAACTATCACGCTCTACAAGCAACGTTACGCCTCCGTAATTGGCACGGGCTTTCTGGATTCGCAAGCCATACCTGGTCGCACTCTATTGACGATGCCAGCGACGGCATCGACTTTGCTGCTGGAGCGGCAATGCCTCAGGACTCATTTAACCTGCGCGCAGAACATGGCAACTCCACCTTCGATACCAGACAACGCTTTACCATCGCGCTCAACTATATGGTGCCAAGTCTTTCGTTCGGGCCTTCATGGCTGAGCAAAGGCTGGCAATTAAATACTATTGACACGATCCAGAGTGGAAGGCCAATTCCAATCGTGACCTCAAACGACACCAGTGGACGGTCGAATTACCGTCAACGTCCAAATGTCGTCGCCGGCGTCAATCCCATCCTCAAACACTGGTCGCCTACAACGGGCTATCTCAACCCGGCAGCTTTTATGCAACCGGACGCAGGTACCTTCGGGAACTTGGGTAGGAATCAGATCTATGGACCGGGCTTTTGGAATACAGATTTCTCATTGGCCAAGTCCACACAAATACGAGAGAAGATCGAGTTGCAACTTCGTGCAGAGATCTTCAACTTGTTCAATCATCCAAATTTCGCGCTGCCTAACGGATCACTTTCATTCGGTAGCAATGCAGAAGGCCAGCCATTGGCGATGGGAGTTATCTCTCAAACTCCAGACGTAGCTCAAGGCAATCCAGGTCTTGGTGGTGGTGGTCCACGCGTAATTCAATTCGGAACTCGCATCCAATTCTAGATAGTATTCCGGGTTACAGAATGCCTCTTGAGCAAGGGGCATTCTGTAATACTCAAGCCCAATCAGAACATTCGCGCCCCATGCACAATGCACGTTGTCAAAAGCACTGCCAGCACCGCGTATTCAGTCAGGGGCGCTAGAGCATTTCCCGAAAAGATGTAGACCGAAGCAAATAGGAGTTGGCGCGGCTTTCCGCCAAAGAAAGCCGCTCTTCCCCTTACTTGGAAAGTTCACAGTATTTCGGAAAATCCTCTAAAACCGCCGCGCCGCACCGGGCGGGAAGTCATAGGCGGCGTCTAGTAGCACAAGCACAATGAAGAGTGCTAGACAAGTCTCCAACTGGATCTCAATCATCGGGGTCCCCAGGGATAAAAGCAAGGATTCCCCCCCCCCGCAAGTATGGCTGGATAAGGTAGAGAAAGACGCCATGCCAGATGTAAAAACACAATGACAACAAACATCAGGAGAAGCAAGGTTTCAAAAATGTCATGCTGTAATCCGGATGGCGAATCTTTTACGAATGGATGATCTTCGTATGCTCTTCAAGCTGAACAGCACTTACTGAAGTTACACCTCAGAATCATGCCTGCCAATCTTTTGGGCCTGGGAGAGTGAGGGCACTTGTAGCCGGAATCTGTATCTTGTGGGAGAGCTCCAGAGCAAAACTAGCGTTACTATGTCCTATCCAAATTCGGCGATGTGCAGGTTTTCTTGACGAAACACCTACGTAGGGAGTTGTGATTCGGGATACACTTACGCTGGTTTTGCTCTAGCCATCAGATCCGCTATGCCAACCAGAACCAACTCACAGCATTTTCTTAGCCGATTATGTATCGGCTAAGAAAATGCCACAGACCATCGTGAGAATAGGGCAAAGAATAGAAAACTATGCATATAGAAGATCAGACAAGCGTCAGATCGAGGCTAGAACCGATCAATTGCGAAGCAAATAACTCCACTGTTTTACAACGCGAACTAGATACTGGCAGAAACACCCTCAATATGTGCAGATGCCCCGACACGGGAGGCGAGACGACGCGATGCTAAAACAGTAACGGAACGCCAATCGGCGAGTTCTTGTGCCTCTAAAACCTCAAACTCCTCAATCCAATTCTGAGCAGCTCTTACGGCCTCTTCTTGTCCATACTGTTCAGCAACTGCCGCGTAAAAAGATGCCAGTGCTCGTTCCATACCAGCCACATTCTCTGATAAAGAAGCAGATTTTCGTTTCTCAGGCGTCGCAACAACTTCAGACAAGCCAGATACCCAACGTTGTAAATTCCTCAAGTGACACTTGCAGATGTCGTCACGAAATGATTCAGCCTTTGTCCCAAACATAATTCCGTCCTAGCCTTTCTACAAAAGAACTATAGAGCTACTGCAGGGCGTTCCCCTTCCGATCGCTCGTTTCAGCATTTCACTGGCATTTTCGTATGCAGCCTTTATCACCAGCTTCGCGAACTACTATTTTTCCCCATTCAAAGCTTATAGCGTAATCAGACCAAAGAGGTATCCCGATCCTCTCGACTTATTGCCTGATCCTCTTGACTGGTAGATTTTTATGCACGCTGCCACAAATTCATCGATGCGGTAATCGGTTATGGGCAAGAAGCAATGAGGATTGCTCTGAAACAAAAAGTACTACCCTTTCTGGGGCTCAGAGAATGCCGGACAGCCTATGATGACCCACACCGAAAGTCATAATGCATTAACGTTTCTTTGATTTCACTGATGAAAAACGATCGGAATGGGCAGGGGAAACAGCGAGAAAGTTCAGAATTAAAGACCGGCGCATGTCTTTTTTAAGCTTTTCTGTATTCTCAAAATCTCCTCCGAAGTAACCGAGGAGATGCCGGTATGAGACTGACATCACAATCGCATTGAGGATCATGAAATGAAGCAAAGTTAGATTTTGCTTCTCAATAATCTTCGCCTTTGCAGCTTCCTGAAGTAGGGGATAAAGAGCGTCATAAACAGGACGGAACAACTTCTTCATTAGAATATCGAGCTGTTTCCCTTGTTCAGAGCTAATTCTCGAGAGGATCAAACCGCAGTCGGGCTCACCAAAAGCCGCAGAGATCAAGTGGCCGATGGCTGTTTCAAGACGGATTCTGATAGGAATATCAGATTGCGTCTGGAGTTCTTTGAGCCTTTTGACAAAGGGCACCATATACGCAACCTGCTGATCCACCACTGCTTCCCACAGAGCTTCCTTCGAGCCAAAACGATGGCTGACCAAAGTATGGTCAACGCCAGCTTTCGCAGCTATTCCACGTAAAGTAGCAGCTTCAAATCCGAAAGAAGCAAATGAGCGTCGTGCTGCCTGGAGCAAGAAAGGTGCACGATCTGGCTCCTGCTTTGCAGGTCTCCCAGGACCACGTTTCTTGATCTGCTTAGGGGCCTTGTTCATTATCGGGCGGAGCATCAAAGATTATTCAACCAGCGTTGAATATATAGGAGATTCCCATTTGCGTCTACGATGCGGAGCGGATAAGGAGGAGCTCGCAAGCTGCAGATTGTGAATCGAACGGTTTTAGGGGGGATCGGAGCTTTCCTCCGGGAAACTGCCGATATCTCATCTGACGGATATTAACCACGTGGTGAATACATAAAATATTGTCAATTCCGGTAAACAATCAGCGCATCTGGAATATTACGCAATGAAGGAACGGCGATCGTAGAGCGCGCGAAACTGCGGCGAATTCCAGATTGCGCCCGGTGTATCGGCAGGTGCGATCAAGCCAAGAAGGCCTCTACAACATTTAGAGTATGGTCAAAGATCTGCGCGGTTATATATCTCCCCTCAAGCTAGACCAGTGTGATCGAGCGCACTTTCTTGACGCATCCTGCACAAAAATTTTTGGATGGGCAACATTTTTTTAGATCCATTTTGCGAGTTGGTTAATCAAACAATCAACGGAGCTATTACTGATTGCCTGCAACTGCCATCGGCACTGTCGAAATTTTACAGTTGACAGGTAATAAGTGTCGGAGACAGCGAGGAGGGCCATCGGGAGCCTTCATGCTCTTTATTTTTCAGCCTCCGAGAGGAATTGTTAATGTTGAGGACTTGCCTCTTTATGCTTTGTTTGGCTCTAGCAATACCGGCGGGAGCACAACAGAGCACGGCCGTCAGCCCACAGTCTGGGACTATCAATGGCATTGTTGTTGATGTAAACGATAATGTCGTTCCTGCTGCAATAGCTATCCTCGAAGGGCTTAGCTCCAGCGAGCACCAGACGACCACTGCAAATGACAACGGATCATTTGAGTTTCACGGTCTTCGATTGGGATCGCCGTATCGCGTAACGATTCAGGCAAAGGGATTCACAAGTTGGACATCTCCAGCTGTGACCCTAAAGACGGATGATCCAACGCTTCAATTAACAGGCATCAGACTTCAGATCACAGATGCTGTTACGTCCGTGACTGTATATGCCTCTTCGGAACAAATTGCCACCGAACAGGTTCGAGTTGAAGAGCAGCAGAAGGTTCTGGGTTTTATTCCAAACTTTTATGTCGTCTACGACTCAACAAACGTTGTACCCCTCACTGCTAAATTAAAATTCAGGCTTGCACTGAAGACGGCTACCAATCCGGTGACAGCTGCTGGTGTAACATTTTTAGCCGGAGTAAATCAGGTCGCTAATACTCCGGATTATCCTCAAGGGGCTAAGGGGTATGGACAGCGTGTTGGAACCGTAGCTGCAGATGGTTTTGGCAATATTTTGATAGGTGGCGCGATTCTGCCATCTCTGCTCCATCAGGATCCACGATATTTTTATCAGGGAACGGGCACAACAAAATCACGCCTTCGCCACGCACTTTCCAGCCCTTTTGTCTGTAGAGGCGATGATGGTCGTCCTCAACCAAATTATTCAACAATTGGTGGCGACCTAATATCCAGTGCCTTATCGAATACCTATTATCCGGAATCCAATCGTGGACCAGGCTTGGTTTTCGGTACCTTTGCCATCAACACGGCCGAGCGTATGATCAGCAGCGTTGCTCAGGAGTTTATTCTTTCCCGTCTCACATCCCGTCCCGGGAAACGGCATCAGGATTTTTAGTCTCTGCTTTGTGAATCGGAGAAGGCGTCCGATTCACAAACTTTCAGATAATCCCTCATAACTACTTTCAGTCGAGAGCATCTTCTATTATTAAGCTTACTTCTCTTTTGTTGTTCCTAGGATATTCCTCCTGAAGATCTAGCCCTAGCAACGTAGCCTGCTCTAGCAACTCCATCGCAAAATCACCGGAAGATGAGGCTGACCTCTGCGGAATCTCAATGCTCTAGGACTCTTTGCTTTCTTCTTACATCTCAAGAAGAAGATGCACAAAGAATGCACACCATGGTTGGTGTACCTAATCTCAAGTAGAACGAAGCAGTAATGCAGAAGTATCGATCATCATTACTCCGGGTGTGGAGCGGTTCGAATACTTCCGTCAGCTTACACGCGTCGTACGAGGAGAGGAGAAACCAGAGAAATTGAGGGCGGGACAAGACCTCTATGGTAATTTCTTCTTGAATGGCATTGAAGGGAAAGCCGCACGCCAAACAGCCCAGACCCTATTGACCAGGCAATAGAATCAATATCCCAGCGAAGGAACATCAAATACAGGCCTAAAGTGCCACTTTCAATCCTCCAAATGCGCTAAATTCATTCTCCTCTTCTGAATCCAGTATTACCCGAAAGAGTGAGTATAAAAACACTTGGATGGGTATCGGCAGACGCCGTCATTTGCGATTGAATGGAAAGCGGCAAAGAAGATTGGTCGACGAATCTCTGCGCCTTCGACTTAGGAGCGTCAAAACATGCCAGACCCTATCGCCGGGCTTCATCATGTGACAGCTATTGCATCAGACCCACAACGCAACCTTGATTTCTACACCGAACTGCTGGGATTACGGCTGGTAAAAAGAACCGTCAATTTTGATGATCCGGGGACCTATCACTTTTATTTCGGCGACGATGCCGGTACTCCGGGAACAATTCTGACCTTTTTCCCCTGGCCCCATGCGAACAAAGGAAGCATAGGAGTCGGAGAGACTTCGGCTACATCATTTAGCGTGCCGGCTACATCGTTAGTTTTCTGGGAGAAACGTCTGCTCGACGCCGGAATTCCGGTTGAACGTGGATACTTGCGCTTTGGGGATTCTGTCCTCCTCTTTGCAGATCCGGACGGGATGAGGCTCGAATTAGTAGGACATGAAATCGAAGTGCCCACACATGTGGCCCGCACCAGTGATATTTCTGCAGAGCATAGCATACGAGGATTCTTCGGAGTCACCCTCTGCGAAGCCGGTTTTGAGCACACTGCAGCTGTTTTGGAGAGAATGGGATTCCACCAAATCGCTCAAGAAGGTAATCGCTACCGATTTTCTGCACCCAACGGTGCACTTGGATCCCATGTGGATATACTGGTTCAGCCTCAACTTGTCTACGGACAGATGGGCGCCGGAAGCGTTCATCACATTGCCTTTCGCGCCGCCAATGATGGCGAACAGCAAGCTTGGCGAGAGGAACTAAAGAAACTCCAACTTAATGTCACCCCAGTGCTAGATCGATCATATTTCCATTCCATCTATTTTCGTGAACCAGGGGGCGTTTTATTCGAAATTGCCACCGATCCACCAGGATTCACATATGACGAATCCATTGAATCTTTAGGCGAGGCCTTGAAGTTGCCACCTTGGCTTGAACCCAAACGCAACATCATCGAAGGTGTGCTCCCAGCCATTACGCTTCCCCTCCAGAGGCAAAACCAATGAGCGCAAATACTCATTCACCACATCGCGATGCTGCGGTTTTTGAAAGTGGAATTGCACTCCGGAATGCCGCAGCGGCAATCATCTTGTTGCATGGCCGAGGTGGATCGGCCGAAGACATCCTTGCACTGGGAAGTGAGCTAGATCTAGAGGATGTCAGTCTGCTAGCTCCTCAAGCTGCAGGAAATACCTGGTATCCGAATTCTTTCCTCGCACCGATTCCCAGCAATGAGCCTTGGCTGACATCGGCCATGGAATTGATCCATAGCCTAGTGAATCGATGTGAAGAAGCAAAGATCCCTACTGAGCGTGTTGCTATCGTGGGCTTCTCTCAGGGAGCCTGCCTTGCTTCCGAATATATAGCATGCTACCCACGCCGCTATGGTGCTCTAGTGGCCTTTACCGGAGGCTTATTAGGACCGCAAGGTTCCGACCTCCATCACCCGGGGAGGCTTTCTCGAACTCCAATTCTTCTCAGTTCCGGAGACCCAGATCCGCACGTTCCTTGGACTCGAGTTCAGGAGACCGCTGATCAATTCACTCAAATGGGAGCTTCCGTTCACACGCTGAGGCATCCGGGAAGGCCGCACATGGTGCTGCCTAAAGAAATACAAGCTGCCCATGAATGGCTTCAGCCGCTTCTTTCACAACAGAAGAGCGATATAAAGACAAGTTCGCAGTAGATATTGCGATCAAGAATTACCGACAGACATTACTAATACCTAGTCTCTCAGTTGCCGAACAGCAATGAATAGAACCTTCCCTTCACATAACAGCAGAATCAAAAGGAGAACGACGTGAACACGATTACAGTCAAGGACGGTACCACGATCTTTTATAAGGACTGGGGGTCCAAAGATGCACAGCCAATTGTATTTCATCACGGCTGGCCGTTAAGCGCAGATGACTGGGACAATCAAATGATGTTCTTCCTCTTGCATGGATATCGCGTTATTGCCCATGATCGCCGCGGTCACGGACGATCCACTCAGACAGATACCGGCAATGAAATGGATACCTATGCAGCAGATGTAGCTGCACTCGCTTCTGCACTGGACTTGAAAAATGCCATCCATGTAGGCCATTCCACGGGTGGCGGTGAAGTTGCACATTATGTAGCCCGCGCCGAAGCCGGTCGTGTAGCGAAGGCAGTGCTGATCGGTGCCGTACCACCAATTATGGTTAAATCCGAGAAGAATCCGGGTGGACTGCCGCTCGAAGTCTTTGATGGTTTCCGCACAGCACTGGTGGCGAATCGCGCTCAGTTCTACCGCGATGTTGCAGCAGGCCCTTTTTATGGCTTCAATCGCCCGAACGCTACGATATACCAGGGCACCATTGACAATTGGTGGCGTCAAGGCATGATGGGCGGCACCAAGGCCCATTACGATTGCATCAAGGCATTCTCGGAAACCGACTTCACCGAAGACTTGAAGAAAATTGAAGTTCCCGTCTTAATCATGCACGGCGATGATGACCAGATCGTACCAATTGCAGATTCAGCTCTGTTATCATCCAAGCTTGTCAAAAATGGAACACTGAAGATCTACAAAGGATTTCCGCATGGCATGGCAACTACGCACGCTGATGTTATCAATGCGGATCTTCTTGCCTTCATCAAGGCATAACTGCAAGCAGAATAACGGGCAAAGAGTCTATTTCAATGAAATGGCTCTTTGTACCACTTCACGCTGCATAGGATCTGTTTCTATTTAGCAGCGCGGCAAATCTTCTCCTAAATATCTTTGTCTCATGTACTTAATGAAAGGAAATCCGATGTCTACAAAATCTGATCTCATCAATCGTCAGAAACAACCTCTGCTTACACCTTCAGACATCGATCCTGAAGCTGCCAGCCAGATTACCGGTGCATTAAACGCACTTTTGGCAGATGTATTCAGCATCTACCTCAAAACCAAGAACTTCCACTGGCATATGAGCGGTCCCCACTTCCGCGACTACCATCTTCTTCTTGACGAACATGGCGACCAGCTCTTCGCTATGACCGATGAACTCGCAGAACGTGTTCGCAAGATTGGGGGCACAACAATCCGCTCAATAGGCCACATTGTGCGTCTGCAGCGGATTGCGGACAATGACGCCGATTATGTGACACCTGCCGATATGCTAAGCGAGTTGCATGAGGATGAAAAATCTCTCGTCCTAAGCATGAGAGCAGCTCATGCCTTATGTGATGACGCAGGAGACGTAGCCACGGCCAGCATTCTGGAGAACTACATCGATCAGTCGCAGCGTCGCGCCTGGTTTCTCTTTGAGTCCACACGCAAACAGCTGGACTAGCCTTCTGATTATGATTGAAGACCTGCGTTCGTCATTGTGAACGCAGGTCTTCGCTAATCTATCTCCAAAATCTCGGTTCTGACAAAATCGCTTCTAGAAAACTAATTCAGTGGTCATATCAGGACAGAATCAGGGTTACTGTGCCTGAGCCAGCAAAGTTAAATGCAGCTTTTCTTCACGGGAAGCGGCGCCATTCTCTGCCGGCTTGCAGATACACAGCTATCCCAATTCCGCTCTAGTCGTCTGTAGCAATCTTTGAATTTTGTGGAGTAGGAGGTCAAAACTCATGTCTTGCACCTGCAAGATTCGTGTACTTTGCGTGGATGATCATCCCCTCGTTCGCGATGGAATCTCCCTGGTATTACAACTTCAAAATGATATGGAGCTAGTAGGGGAAGCCTCAAACGGAGAAGAAGCAATTATCGAGTTCCATCGTTTACGCCCAGATGTGACATTAATGGATTTACAAATGCCGGGAATAAATGGCATAAGCGCTATGGAGGTAATTCGTCAGACGTTCCCAAAAGCGAAAATAGTAGTACTAACCACCTACTCAGGAGATGTCCAGGCATCGCGAGCTCTCAAAGCTGGTGCTGCCGGTTACCTTCTGAAAAGCATGCTGAGAACCGAGTTGATAAGTACTATCCGCGATGTCCACGTGGGACGTTTGCGCATTTCACCCGAGGTCGCAGCAATATTGGCACAGCGCTACCCCGTAGACGATCTCTCTAAACGGGAAGTTGAAGTTTTGCGCGCCGTAGCTGCCGGACGTTCTAACAAAATCGTCGCAGATCATCTTTCGATATCGGAAGATACAGTGAAGGGACACATGAAAAACATCATGGCAAAGCTGGGAGCAAACGACCGCACGCATGCCGTACTGATTGCAATGAGACGCGGATTCCTTGAGGGATGGGGATAAAAGTCCGAAGCCCTATAACTCCCTGCAATTTTCAAGAACGGCTATTGCGATATGTTTTGTGAGTCCATTCTGGTCCTAATCAGATAGTTTCAAAACACGTTCTGCGTTTCCCGATGCAATCTTCCTCAGATCATCGGGCGTAATGTCCAAACTCTCCAGAAAACGAGCTCCAGCTGTGTTCGTGCGATAAGGATAGTCAATTGAATAAAGCACTCGATCCACACCTAATACCTCGACAGCACAATGAAATGGGGGGTGAGTGAAATATCCGCTAGTTGTAATACAAAAATGTTGAAGAAAATACTCCGACACACTTCTTTTTAAACCTGTAACAGAGGAAGGCAGCCCATCCTGAGCACGCAAAAGAGAAAAAGGAAGATTTTCTCCCATATGACCGATAATGATTTGCAACCGGGGGAATCGGTCGAACACACCTCCAAGAATTAGCCGTAAGCAATGCATACCTAATTCGGCGTGCCAGCCCCATCCTGCAGTGGAAAGAAAGTACGCGCTTGCCTGCGGTAAACAACTAAAATAAGCGTCCTGTACGGAAGGTGGTGGAGGTGTGGGATGTAGGTATAAGGGAACATTCAGAGCCTCGGCTGCTTCGAATACCGGCAGATATCGCGGATCGTCGAGAAAGCTGCCCCCTTCCGTGCCATTCAGAAACCCGCCGACACAGCCAAGCTTTCTCACTCCTCGCTCAAGCTCCTTGGCTGCAACGATCGGATCGCCAAGCGCTAGACTTGCAAACATACGAAACCGTTCCGGATGTCTCCGCGTGGCATCATGTGCAACATCGTTGGCATCGTGAACCAGGAGGGTCGCATCAGAAGGAGCCAATTTGTCTTGACCGGTAGCAGCCAGAGAAAGGACCTGTATATCCACACCACCTGCATTCATAGCCGCTAGACGCCCAGAATCTATGTCAAGCAACTTTTCCTCCAGACTGGAGGAAGAAGCCAAAGGATCCAAAAAAGGTCGCGTAGCTCGCAGAAACTCAGCGGTAGTAAAGTGTTCTTCCAAGGCAATGGTGCGATAAACAATAGGTTCTCCAATACCGGAAGCAGGCTGATGATGAATTGCCATTTCTAATTCCTCTCTTTGCGAGAACCGTTAACGAGTCTGTGGACCGCTGCTAGCCAAAGTCAACGTGCGTACTACACTGTGCTTGCACAAATCGACTTTGAATGCATTCTGTGAAAGAGGTACCGCCCCCGTGAGGGCACTCTCAGCAGCGATATGAAATGCCTGCGTTGATGGTAGCTTTCCGATCAAGCTTGCTTCCGCCTCACGCACACGCCATGGCTTAGGCGCCACCCCGCCCAAGGCAATACCGGCCCGACAAATCACACCATCCCTCAACTCAAGCCCGGCAGCTACAGATACCAGTGCAAACGCGTAACTGTGCCTGTCACGCACCTTCAGATACCAGGAATGGCAACCAAAACCGGATGGAGGCAACTCGATGGCCAGAATAAGTTCTGCAGGTTTCAGAGTGTTATCAAACTGCGGTGTCTCTCCTGGGAGGCGAAAAAATTCATTCAAAGGTACGGCGCGCTTCCCTTCCGGCCCTTGCACATGAACAGTCGCATCCAAAATCTCCAATGCAATAGCCATATCCGAGGGATGAATAGCCACACAACTATCGCTGGCACCAAAGATCGCATGCTCGCGATTGAACCCATCTCTTGCGGCACAACCGCTATGGGGCACACGTTTGTTACAGGCCTTGAACGAAGTCTGCATGAAATACGGACAGCGCGTTCGCTGCAACAGGTTTCCACCCGCTGTTGCCATATTGCGAAGTTGCGTAGTAGCGCCACTCAAAATGGCCTGAGACAACACGGGGTATTGTGTACGAATCAAGGGATGGTTTGCCAGAGCGCTGTTGCTTACGCCGGATTCGATCAATACTCCGCCGGATGCAGTAGGAAGAATCTTTTTGAGATCAAGCCGTCGCAGATCGACGAGAGCTAGAGGCTGTTCGACATTGTTTTTCATCAAGTCGACAAGATTCGTTCCGCCAGCAAGATATCTTCCTCCGGTAGCAACCACACTATCGATCGCATGTTCGATAGTTCCTGCATGCTGAAACTGGAAAGACTTCACTAGGCGCCCGCTTTCTCTACAGCTTGTACGGCGGCAATAATATTGGCGTACGCTCCGCAGCGACAGATGTTACCTGCCATGCGCTCTTGAATTTCATGTTCGGTCAATTCGATTTGCCCGCTTACGACTTCCTGCCGAGTGCCTTCAAAGGAGACCATGCTCAAATCGCCACGTGCATGTTCACACAACAGGGCATGAGCAGAGGAGATCTGCCCGGGGGTACAATACCCGCACTGAAAGCCATCATGATCCAGAAAAGATTGCTGTAGCTCACTCAACTGCCCCTGATCTCCGATACCTTCGATGGTAAGCACCCGGGCACCATCAATTGACGCTGCAAGTGTTAGGCAGCTCAAGGCCCGCTCTCCGTCAATCGAGACAGTGCAGGCACCACACAGACCATGATCACAGCCCTTCTTGGTCCCAGTCAGGTGCAAATACTCTCTCAATAGATCCACTAAAGTGGTGCGAGGATCAATAGACAGTGCATAGGGATCGCCGTTAATCTGAAGATGAATCGACAATTTTTCTGGATACGATGTGCTCACATCTTTCTGATCGCTCATTGTTTCTTCTCCTCAGCCAAGGGTTCAAACGGTTTCATCAGGTATTCGAGCGTAATGGGCAAGTCTCGGAGCCGCTTCCCTGTGGCATGGAATATCGCATTCGCAATGGCGGGAGAAACACCGCAGACACCGATTTCGCCAATACCTCGAACACCAAGAGAATCCAACGAATAATCAGGCGTATCGATGAATCCGATATCAAATTTCGGCCTATCGGCGTGAGTGGGAAGATAATATTCTCCGATCAACTGTCCGGTTCTACTGTCATGGGGAACCTGCTCGAGCAAGGCCATTCCCAACCCGAAGAGAATGCCACCCATAATTTGGTTACGCGCAAGCTTTGGATTTAGCACGCGGCCACAATCAAAGATCCCCACCCAACGAGTAACGGTTGCTCTGCCAATTGCCTCGTCGACCTCGACCTCACAAAACTGCGCACCAAACGACTGCGATGTAAATTGCCCCTGATCTCCTACCTCGCTCTGCACAGTGAAACTGAGCGTTTCACTTACGTGCCGTTCATTCAAGCTCGCAAGAAAATCACGAATAGGAAATGACTTTGGAGCTCCTCTCCTATGGAGAGCACCTTCTCGCAAATCCAAAGATTCTCGATCAACACGATAGAATGGAGATCCTTCCACCTCTGCGGCAAGCCGCATGAGACGAGTCTTCCATTCCTGAGCAGCCAGAAAAACAGCCGATCCTACGGTGGCAGTTGTCTGGGAGGCGCCACTGTAAGGAGCTCCAGGAAATTCAGAATCTCCTGAGAGAAAGACAATTTGATTGGGATCGAGGCCCGCTGCGTCGGCAGCGACCTGTGTCATCACAGTGCGCACACCGTTTCCGACCTCATGAGTCGCCGAAGCAAATTCCACGGTCCCATCTAGATATGTGGTAACACGACAACCTGCCGGCATGCGCCTTCCAGGATAGGTGGCAGTTGCCACGCCCCATCCCACCTGTACTCCGTTGCGCTGCATGGAACGGGGAGTGAACGAACGACGGCTCCAGCCGAAACGCTCTGCTGCCTGTGAATAGCAATCCAGCAGATGGCTGCTCGACCAGCATTTTCCACTTGCCTGATCATTGGCGGCATAATTACGAATCCGCAATTCCACAGGATCAACTCCCGTAGCGTATGCCAGCTCGTCCATCGCCACTTCTAAAGCAAATAGACCGGGGGCTTCCCCGGGACCACGCATGAAACATGGTGTGGGAGCATGGATGCGTGCCACACGATGAGAAACGACCATGCGAGGAGAGTGATAGAGGAAGCGAGTCGAAAGACCTGCCGGCTCACAAAAGTGAGCTACTGTAGATGTCTCGGTCAGAGTGTGGTGTTCAGTGCTCTGAATAAGCCCGCTTGCGGTAGAGGCAATTCTGATCTCCTGCTCCGTACGGGGACGATGTCCTGTCGAAGAAAACATCTGTTCGCGAGTAAGCACCAGCTTCACTGGCCTCTGGACCTCTCGAGCAGCAACAGCAGCCAGTACCACATGCATCCAGAGAAAGCTCTTCGACCCGAAGGCCCCACCCACCAATGGGGAAAGTATGCGAACACTGTCCTCTGGGAGTTCCAGATATGCGGCAAGAGTCTTTCGTTCGCCTGTTATCCATCGTGTACTGTCATGTACGGTAAGTGCTCCATCTTGCCAAAACGCGATGGTTGATGAAAGTTCAATGGGATAGTGCGCGTTGAGAGCTGTAGTATACCGGGAGGCAACAAGCACATCCGCTTTCGGCTCAGCTTCGTCTCCTCGTTGATCCTGAAGCTTTTCCTCTACAAGCTTCACAAAATGATCTGGATAATAACTGCCATAACGAATCTGGCCGCCCTCCTTCTCGGGAACCTCGGAAAACTCAAGCGCAGCTTTCATGCTTAAGAAAGCAGGAGATGTGCTGTATTCCAGCTCGAAAAGAGAAACTGCCAAAGCTGCTTGTTCTGGGGTTTCTGCGACGATTATTGCGACATGCTGACCGACATGTTGCACCGAAAGATCGGATAACGGCGGCCGACGTTCGAGCGGGAGATCCCAGGTAAGGTCGCGAGGCAATGTATTCAGTCGCGGGCAATTTAGTGGCGTAATAACCCGCAGTACTCCCGGAAGAGCAAGCACTCGCTTCGTACTATGTTCGAGTACATCCCGATCTACTTCCCCATGCGGTACCTCTGACTGTACCAAGGCCGCATAAGTTAGCCCTTCGAGGGAAAAATCCGCCGCATAACGCGCTCGGCCACGCACCTTCTCCGCTCCCTCGACGCGGCTGACTTCCTTCCCAATTGCGGTCATGAGCTAGGACTCCTTCTGCCCTAAGATCCTATGGCCTTTTCTTAATTGGCGCTGCCCTCTGAAGGGTCAGATTCAAATAACACTTTCGGGTGGATTTCAGAGCAGCTCGGCGGGGAAAAACACGTGCGGCAAAGGGATACGAGGCCAGGATGAGCAATTTGGCTGCCGCGGTCACTAAGATATTTACAACTTACCTTAGTAAGCTAATCTGTTTTAGGGTATGGTCTCTAGGCGCACGCCCCCCCCACGACCTTTTAAGGTCGTGCAGAGATTCTTCCTTTGCGCAATTTAAAAGACAGCGGGCCTTGGGATTCAGCTGACGGCGGCAGAGCTGTTTCTCAAGCGATACAGCTCTGCACAATACTCACTTAATGACACTTCGGGCCCAGAGTAGTCCCGCAAGTTTGTCAACAGCCTAAGCGCGAACCTCTTGAGGCTCTGACAGTTTTTCCTTCGTCAGGAATCTCCGGGCTAGCCATTTCCTGACGGGCTCGTCATACAGCTTCAAACAGAGATAAGCCATGGCAATGGCGGTTACGAATAGCAATGCACCTGCAAAGGCACCAGGGACCGGAGGAACCTTTGCCTTTGTAACCCATGCGGTATAGATGTAGATCAGTGGGTAATGCGTAATGTACAGGGGATACGAAATATCTCCTAGGAGCTTACAGATCTTGTTCTGTAGTCTCCCTTCAATGCGGCTGCCGGCTCCCATCGCGACAATGATGGGGAAAAGAAGAATAATGGAAAGCGAATCATAGATTCCATTCCACCAAAGATGATGTGTACCGCCAACTCTAGGGATACAAAGAACGGCAGCGATAAGCAGACTGCAGAGTAGAAATCCTCCGCGAACATGAATGCGTTTACCGAGGCGCATCAAGAGAATACCGGACAGGAAAGGGAAAAGCAGACGCGCAAAGCCGACGTGAAGCTGAGCTCGGGTGATGCTCCAACCGCCAATGACATCTCCATTTGGACTCGTTACACCCAGATGGATAAGGAATGCTGCGGCGAGTAATACCACAACGCCAAGAGCTTTGTTCGATAGTCTTCGAATCACAAAGGCGTAGAGAATGTTCCCAACATATTCAAAGAAGAGCGACCACGCTGGCCCATCGAGCGGATGCATCTCCTGCCACCCGCGAATATCCATTGATGGAAGCAGAGGTATCAGCGTACAGCCCACCAACATGACCAGGATCACCTGCCATACAGGGGTTGCTGCAATCGTAGGAAAGGCTGGTCCCGTCTGGAAATAAAAGAGAGCTGCTCCAATAATGCTGCCCGCAATCACCATCGGATGCAATCTGACCAGTCGTCGCTTGAAAAAATCCCAACTGCCCATTTTTCCCCAACGATCATCGTATGCATAGGCAATCACAAATCCCGAAAGGAGAAAGAAGAAGTCGACGGCCAAGTACCCGTGATTCAAAATCTGTTTGGTGTGATCTCCACCCGAATAGGTTTCGAACAGGTGGAAGATCACGACAATCACTGCAGCAACGCCACGCAAACCATCAAGGATCTGGTAATGACTCTTGGGTTGAAGAAGGCTAGAACTCTCTGTCAATGGGCACCGACCAACATATATACGATAGAGAAACAAAACCAGTTTACCGCATGACGAAGCGGCTACAACTGTTTTATCTTCCTTATATTCAATTACCTACACGGCACCGTCATGAATCGGCAGCCATTCGTCCATGGTCGTTTTGATGCGTTCTTCATCCTGCAGCCAATCCACTGCTCGGTTCGCTAAGCTCTCACTTTGGCCATTTCGCACCGCCCCGATCCTGAATCCGGTGTTAAACCCAGAGGAAACTCCGCAAACACGACATCAATCTCATGATTGCTGCGCCCTCAAACCCGAGGATTGAGAAGACATTCAAAAATCCACCCACGGGTGGATGTACCAAACGGTACTTAGCTTCTATTTTGGATCAGAATCTTCACCGGAGATCGACGGCGCATGAAAAACAAGATTCTTCTTCGAATAGCAGCATTTCCCTTCCTCCTCAGTTTTCTTTGCATCGGGTTCACCCCGCATGCACTCGCCGCAGAAGATGGCTCTTCCTCCACGGCCATCCCCGTGCAATTCACACACGCCGTTGATTCGGCGAAGGCTCACACCAACGATGTCGTTTTCGCCAAAACTATGCAAGAGGTCTCTTTGCCCAATGGCCAGACTATCCCCAAAGGCTCAAGGGTAATAGGCCACGTAATCGACATCCAGGCTTTCACCGTCGATCCCACTCCATATGCGACGCAGAAGCCCTCTTTTCTTTCTATTCAATTCGATCGTATTGAGGAAGGCAGAAAGAGGACTCCCATCAAGGTGTCTCTACGGGCACTGGCCAGCGCTTTCTCCTCGCGCATGGCTGAAACACCTCAATCGGAGAACTGGGAAACATCGACTACACTCGCTCAAATTGGAGGAGATCACTTTTCTCCGATGGAGAAGGAAGTATTCAATACAGACGGCGATATCGTTGGGTATAACCGCCGACAAGGAGTCTTTGCACAACTTGTCTCAAGCGAATATGTAAGCCGATATGGCAGTTTCCCTTGCGCGGCTATTCCCAGAGAGCAATCCGTTGGCATTTTCTCTGCAAGTGCCTGCGGCCTCTACGGCTTCGATCCTCAGACCTACATCGTCGAAAATGGGAGCACCACTAGAGGAACATTTCGTCTAGAAGCTCGGCACTATTCCGTGGAGATTGAAGAAGGAAGCACAGCTCTCCTACTAATGAGAGAAGAGTGAAATTGTCTCATGTGTCGTCGATATCCGTACATTTAGGTAGTAGGACAGTCGCACACAATACAACAATCCAGCGATATCTCCGAATCAAGATAAATTGCCCGTCGGCATTCTCAAGGGAACTGAGCCGCTAATCGTCAGCTCTGTCGATATCAGATAGTCACCAAGAGAACAACGATTAGTGTTCTAAGGCACCGTCTAGCGCCGTCATTTAGTGATGCGAATCACCATACGATCTAGTCCCAAAGGTGGACATATAGATGCATCTGCTGGCTGATGCGTTCACAGTACATTCAGCGTACCCTTCTTTCTTGATTTTCCTAACATATTCTCGAGAAACGGCTTCTTGCAATGCAGGGTTGAAGTGACGCTTGCCAGGATCGAAATCTTCGAGAGACCGAAGCAAGGGTAACGAACAACTCAGTATCCGTCATCCTTACCAATGTTTCGCAGCAGAAAGGTAGACATGCGAGGTATAGGAATTGCAGTACTTTTTGTGGTTTTCGCACTTGGCCAGTTTTCGCAAGAACTATTTGGACAGTCAAACGCATCGGTTGTTGAGGGCATGGTTCAAGATGCCACTAGAGCCGTAATCCAAAACTGTAGCGTTGCTCTTATAAACAAGGAAACCGGAGGAAAGTTAGTAACACAGACCAATGAAGACGGGGTTTACGTCTTCCCCTCAGTGCAGCCAGCCCTGTACTCTTTGGAGATTTCCAAAGAAGGCTTCAAGCCCTACGAATTGACCAATCTGAGAATAACGGCTTCTCAGCGCACCACACAAAATGTGGTCCTGGAGCTTGGCGCAGCTTCGACAAGTGTAACTGTCGATGCATCTGGCATGGCCTCCCTCTCAGAACCGACCTCAAGTGAACTGGGAACTTTGGTCGAACAGGAAAGCGTTCGCAAATTGCCTCTCAATGGTCGCGACTTCCTGCAACTAGGGCTGTTATCTGGTGCAGCACAAACATCTGGCACAACGGTTTCTGACTTCACCACTCTTCAGGTAGGCCATCCTGATCGTACGATCGTGATCGACGGCAACGAACAGGATATGACTGGATTTTTCATCGATGGGATGTCTACCTCCGGAAGTCGACTCGGGCAGGCCTCGCTTAACTTGTCCGTAGCCGCAATTGATCAATTCAAGATCCACGAAGGTTTCTTTTTGCCAGCTGAAGGACCAACAAGCGCTGGAGCTGTCAGTGTTGTGTCGAAAGGCGGAACCAATCAGTTACACGGAGAGCTTTTCGAGTTCGTTCGCAATAGCAGCTTCGATGCACGAAACTTTTTCGATCCTGTAGGAGCACATCCGGCACCTTTCCGTCGTAACCAATTTGGCGGAGCAATTGGTGGGCCAATCTTGCGGAATCGCGTTTTCTTCTTTGGACATTACGAAGGACGGAGGCAGGTGCTCTCCAGCACAGTAAAGGCCACGGTACCATCGGAAAAGATGTTTAATGGAGATTTCTCGGAACTGCTTGCACTAGCTAAGCCGATTCAGCTTTATGATCCCGATACCTATGATGCCAGCACAGGCCTGAGAGCTCCTTTCGCCGGAAACATCGTTCCCGCAACGCGAATCAATAGCATGGCCTCAAAGCTGCTGAAATACTACCGTTCTGCTACAAGCTACAAGCCAGAAAACCTTGTTGGAAATCCAAAGACCACTGACAACTATGATCAGTATGGCGGGCGTGTTGACATAAATTTGAGCACTAAACATACTCTGTTTGGGCAATATGTCAAAGAGAATTCGCCGACTGTGGACGCCAGTCTGTTCCCTCTTGCCGGATACGGATTCCCGTTGGATACGAACTTCGTCATGATGCAGCTAACGAGTACTCTAAAGCCGCATCTCGTTAATGAGTTCAGAGTTGGATGGCTGCGTCCATCTGTATTTTCAGCAGGAGCCTCCCAAGCAGGGATTCAGAAAGAGTTAGGCTTCACCGGAACTGCAGACGTGGATGGAGTACCCGGAATTTTCCTGGATGGATTCAACACCTCGGGGAGCACCACCACCCCCTCCTTCGGACGCAATCAAGGATTGATTGGAAACATCGACAATCAATATCAGATACATGAGGGCATGCACTACCTGAAGGGGAAGCATGAGATGAGCTTCGGTGTGGATCTGAATTATGTCCGCACTGTCCAGGAAAGTTCTAACTTCTATTCCCGTGGGGGTGTATGGTTCAGCGCCATCTACACGGCCCAATTATCGAAAAACGCAGCAGGAGCCACGACCCAGGTAAATGGCACGGGCAACGCATTTGCTGACTTTCTACTTGGCATGCCTAAAAATGGCAGTGTCACATCCATGCCGCGCACACATTTCCGTTGGACGGCTTTTACCCCCTACTTCCAAGACACGTGGAAAATACGGCCGAGCCTTACCTTCAATCTCGGCCTAGGCTGGAATATCAGTACCCCACCCAATGCGGTAGGAAGCGATAAGTTGTATCCACACGCAGTCAATCTCAAAACAGGGCAGGTCAAATATGCAGCTCTGGGAGATACAAGTTCGCAAGTATACAAAATCGACCTCAATAACTTTGCTCCTCGTGTCGGACTCGCTTGGCAGCCACACTCTCTCCCTGGAACGATAATTCGTGCTGGAGCCGGCATATACTATCCGGCAGAAAACGCTCTATATGAACTCTTTGCCATTACCGCCCCTGGTGTTGCAATTGTTCAATCCATTACCAATAACCCCGCACAAGCCTCTCCCAGTTATGTCTTGGGACAAAATGTATTTCCACCTATGACACAACGGACGATCACGCGCGAGTACGCAGACAAAGTCAGCGGAACTGTATTCTCTCTAGACGAGAAGCTTCGGACATCCTATATACAGCAGTGGAGCATTGGAATCCAATATGCTCTAGGCCGGAATACGATCGCAGAAGTAGACTATATCGGATCGCAATCACGCAAGCTTCCCATTCGATGGAACGCCGATGATTGCTCCGTACCCAATTCACTGGTATGCAATGCAGCAGCGAAGCCATTTCCTCAATTCACATACATCTATGCTGCCGCAAATGAAGGAACTGCGAGCTACAACGCTATAGTTGCTAAATTGCAACGGCAGTTCGCAAGTGGTTTGGGTTTTGCCACAAATTACACATGGTCAAAAGCACTCAGCAACACCATGCAGGGCGGAGCACCCGTAGGCATTAATCAAAGAGGAGTCTGCCTGCGGTGCGATAAAGGACTGACAGGCTTTAACGTTCCACATCGTCTGGTAGTAAGCGGTGTCTGGAATTTGCCACTTGGTCGCGGACAGAAGTTCTTAACCGATGCGCCTCCTGTTCTCAATTCTCTTCTCGGTGGATGGGCACTCAATACCATAGCTACCTTTTCGCAAGGCAATCCTTTCACCGTGTTGGCAGCCAGCAGCACGGCCATGGACCCTCTGACAAACTTTCGTCCAAACCGTCTCTGCAATGGTCGCAATAACCTCACCCATCAAGATGTACGCAGAAACGGACACTATTGGATCGATACTTCCTGTTTTGCTATGCCGGCAGCTGGATACTTTGGCAATTCTGGCACCAATATAATCACTGGACCTGGAATTAATAATTGGGATTTTGGTATCGGCAAGCAGATTCCACTGCAAGAGAAGCTGAATCTCGAATTTCGTGCAGAGGCATTTAACGCGTTAAATCATGCACAATTCCTGAATCCTGACAGTACAATGACCGATACCAATTTCGGCCGAATTACCACTGCAGGACCTTCAAGACAGCTGCAACTAGCTCTGAAATTGCTCTGGTAGTAGACTTGCCGGGCTATCTGGGTCCTTCGAAAGAGAACCTTCTCTAGGAGGACCCAGGTAGCTGGCCTGAACAAATCTCTATCCAGCTCAGGCAATTTGCTGTTCGCCCAGATTGAAAGCCCGATAGTTATCAAATTGGGGTGCAGGGCTAAACACAAGCATATTCGCAAAGCAAATAGCCCGACACCAATTGAATACATCATTCTTTGCGATCAAACTTCTCATCGGTTGCATCCGCTCGATTTGCTCTCCCTTACTCATCCGTAGTGACTGACATAACGCGAAAGCCACTCCTTCGCTGTCGTAAGGGTTTACCAAAACCGCTCCTATCCCTAACTCTTCCGCAGCACCAGCGAATTCACTCAGTACGAGAACCCCACAATTGTCAGTCCGTGCAGCACAAAACTCCTTCGCCACCAGATTCATGCCATCCTTAAGTGGGGTAATCAGTGCCACATCCGCAGTTCGATACAAAGCCAGCAACTCGGTCCGGGAAATGCTCTCGTATCGATAGATAACAGGAGTCCAACCTGGCAGGCTAAACTCCTCATTGATTTCCCGTATAAGATTCTCCAGCCGTTCTCTCAGTGCATGATAGTCAGGAATTTCCTCACGACTGGGGACGGCAACCTGAAGCATGGTTACACGTCCTAACAATTCAGGATGCGACCTGAACAAGGAACGTAGGGCAATCAATCGCTCCAGAATTCCTTTGGTATAATCCAACCGGTCAACACCAAGAATGAGTTGCCTACCCAACATTCCACTCTTGACTTCTCGCATCTTGAGTTCCACTTGCCTCTGATCGGGTGGCTGGGAAAACTCATGAAAATCGATTCCTATAGCAAAGGTGCCCACACGAGTGCGAATCCCATCAGCTTCGATGACATTTCCATAGGGTGTTTTCCGGATATGCGTTCCCGGCAGAAGCCTACGCACTGAAGCCAGGAAGTTTCTGCGATCCCGATCAGTCTGAAGGCCGACATTATCGAATTGCAACAATGCCTGAAGGATCTCCATTCGCCAAGGAAGCTTCTCGAAAATATCAGGAGGCGGAAAAGGGATATGGTGAAAATATGCGATTTCATTTTGATATCCACGAGCACGAAGCGCCTTCCCTAATAACATCAAATGATAATCATGCACCCAGATAAAATCGTCCCGACGAGCAACGTTCGCGACAGAAATGGCAAACTTTTCGTTCGCCCGCCGGTAAGCTACCCAATACGATGGATTAAAGTTACATTTTGACTGCAGGTCATGGAAAAGAGGCCAGATAATTTCGTTGGCGCATCCATGATAAAAACAAGTTTTTTCTTCTTGCGTAAGATATACCGGTTGTATTGAATAATCGCCGGCAGGCTGCTCTTGTATCGCTTTTACAACCTCCTTGCTTTGATCTGTTCCCGGCCAGCCAATCCAACAGCCGCCCTTCATCTCCCGAAAAAGCGGGATCAATGCGGATACCAATCCTCCTGAGCTCCGCTCAATGTGCAGGCCCTTTTCATCTTCAACAACCGAAAACGGCAAACGATTTGAAACCACAAGCAAACGACCTGAAAGACTCATCGATCACCTCTGCAAACGCGAATCCAGCTGGTTAAGAAGCGAAGCAGTTCCTGTGGCGGCTTAAGCCATACCTGGGCCGCAGTTTTCCGATATTCGGGCCGCACGAGTACACTTAAGCCTTGATCGTTCTCGCACTCGTTGACAAACCGGAAGGCATCCTCATCGGAATAGTCATCGCCTAGATATGCAATAGCAGGATTCTCCCCGGTTTCGGATAGTATTTGGGATACAGCTCCTCGCTTATTGGAGCCGTACGTCTTCAGTTCCATACCTCCATCAAATTCAGTTAGCAAAAGGTCCCCTAAACACGCAAGTGGAGCGAGGCATCTGTACCCATTGGTTCGAATTTCTTCGACCCATTTCTGTTCCATCCCTCGCCAATGGAGGGCTACGGCACCTGCCTTCTGCTCAAGACACTCCACTAAACCTACGTTTTCGAGCCGGGTGGCGGCTTCTGCAAGAACTTCAGCAGTACGGCTACCGATATATCCGATCTCGTAGCTTCCATCAATCGAGATCCGCTCAAGACCGTAAGAACCATAGATCTCAGGTTGCAAACGATAACTCAGTAAGGAAGCAACTTCCCGAGCCGAGCGTGCGCTTATTACCACTACTCGGGTTCGACAATTGCTCATTATGTAATCGAGCAACTCAGGAACCCCCGGATATGGAATCGCCTGCTTGCGGTTCGTCTGAAACGGTGCAATTGTCCCGTCGTAATCAATCAGCAGGAGACGACTGTCTGCCTCCGCCAGTTGCTGAAAAAAGAAGTCAGTTTCAAACAGCTTTTCTATAACCGTGCCCATCGAATCTCCAGCAAACATCAGTAGTGAGCTGAACCTTGCTCTTATCCTCGATGGTGGCATGACAACCGCAGCCACCACAGATTGTGATATGAAGTTTGCGCTTTCGAGTGGGACCGAAGGAATACAGGAAAGACTGTATTTGGGGAGGAAAAACAGGGTATAGCAGCTGTCAGGAAATAATCTTTTTGCGGACCGCATAGAGCACAATATCCGCTGAACTATGCAAATCAAGCTTTTGCATGATCCGGGTCCGGTGAGTCTCCACTGTACTTGGAGAAAGGCTCAATTGCGCGGCTACTTCTTTATTGGATTTACCTTCGGCAAGCAGTTGCAGAATTTCCTTCTCCCGATCCGTCAAGAGATCATACGAGTCCTGCAATCCTCGCTGCTGAAGTTGGCGCACGTAATCTTCAAGAAGAGTTTTTGCGATCGAGGGACTGAAAAAAGGCTTACCTTGTGAAACGACCTGCACCGCCCGATACAGATCCAAATCAGCTGTGTCCTTAAGGAGATAACCCCTCGCACCAGCCGTAAGCGTCCGCAGCAAGTAGCTCTCATCAGAATGCATACTCAGAATGATGACGCCAAGCTTCGGATTGTGCTTCATCAACTGAGCTGTGGCCTGAATACCACTGAGATTGGGCATTGCAATATCCATAAGGACAACATCGGGCGAAAGTTCCTCTGCAAGCTTGACCGCCTCACGACCGTCGGCCGCTTCTCCCACGACTTCGAAATCTTCATGCTGCTCTAACTGCAGCCGTAAACCCTTTCGCACAATTCCGTGATCATCGGCGATGAGAATGCGAACCTTGCTCATGCGGTAACTCCAATTGGAAGCTCTACTCTGATTGTAGTTCCCTTCTCCGGTGCCGATACAATCTGCAACTCACCATTGAGTGCCTCCACTCGTTCCTGCATACCGAGGAGACCAAGACCGCCTTGAGCGCGTGATGTAAGGTCAAAGCCTACGCCATTATCCTGAATCACAACAATAACGCGCTCGCCCCTTGCCTGTAGGGAAACCAATAAATTTCTCGCTGAAGCATGACGGGCACAATTCGTAAGCGCTTCTTGAACTACCCTGTAAATGCAGGTTCTTTGAGCATCCGAAAGATCTTCCAAAGGGCCGTCCACCTGTACCCGTGCCGGAACGCCGGTATGGCGCGAGAATTCCCGCCCTTGCCATTGCAGCGCAGGCTCCAGACCGAGATCGTCCAGCATTGAAGGACGAAGTCCCATCGCCAAATCCCGAAGTGTGCCTATCGCTTGTGCATTCAAGCTCTTGACTTCCTCAACGCGCGAGCGGAAGGTCTCCGGCTCAACTTGGCGTAGATTGTTCAGGTTTGCAATTTCTATGCCCAAGGCAGTAAGAGTTTGACCGACCTGGTCATGAAGCTCCCTGGAAAGTGACTTTCGCTCAAGTTCCTGAGCCTGCACGAGACGCCGAGAGAGCCTGCGCAAATCATTCTCTGTCTTTTGAATTCGCTCGCGTTGTTTCTCCTGCCCGCGCTCCAAGGCGGTCACGCGATAGGTTGTTGCCACTGCGACCAGAATTCCAAGCAATAAAGAAAACCCCATCATCCGCGCCAGAAATCTGCGAAATACATGCTGACTGTCTTTGATCCGCTCCTTCTCCCTTTGAAGGTTCTCCTGCTCGATTCTGGTCATTTCTTTCGCCAGACTCACCACTGCCTGACGCCGCGGAAATACCATTCGTCTCAAAAATAGCCAGCTTCTATCTGCTCGCTCTTGTACGGTCCATTCAAAGATCGGATCCAACGAATCCCAATATCCCTGAACTTCATCCTGCAAGCGTACCAGTGTCGGACCTTCAGTCCCGCGTGTACGCTGTGCCAGCAGATCCAGGCGGCTTTGAAGCGAGGCACGAATATCAAGAAGCTGCTGCCGATGAGCCGGAGCATTTTGCGGAGAAGGATCAAGCAGATAATCACGAACAAGTATGTCTGCAAGATACATATCGGTAACGATATCGCGGCGAAAAGCTTCCGCCTGCAGATAATCGCCCTGAGTTTTCTCCATTTCGTTATAAAGCGCCCTAGCCCTTCCTATCGCACCAAAACCGAGAATAGCGATGAGTACGACCAAGCTGCCAAAACCGACTGCAAGAACAAAGGAAGAACGAGACAAAATCGTATTGCGATTCCACATCCGGATTCTTCTCTCTCTAAAACAATTCCTGCGTTACCAGGCCCCAGTTTGGTGAAGAGCCGCTTTCCTTGCAGAACGCGGAATCTGTCTTTCCAGTTCATGGATACAGCCACGCTTGAATTGCTCTGGCATTTATTATGCCTGTCTCGCAACCGCACTTTTGGCACACAGGGAAATGAAATGATATAACCGCTGAAGTAGGAGGAATTCTACCCGGGTGAAGCAGAATGGATAACTATCAGGAATTTCTCGATACTTCCACAAAGGACTGCACGGTTCAGGGCTATCTGCACACGCCCGCAAGATCGGAAGACACAGGACTAATCCTAACGCATGGAGCAGGAGCCAACTGTAATTCCCCGCTTCTTATTGCGCTGGCAGAGGCATTCTGCGCATTCGGATGGACTGTCCTTCGTTGCGATCTTCCTTTTCGTCAGCTCCGTCCACAGGGGCCGCCCTCCCGTGGAAGTGCAGAGCGAGATCAACAAGGGCTTAAAGCAGCTGTGGCCTCAATGCGTAACCTCGTTTCAGGTCGAGTGTTTTTGGGAGGCCACTCCTACGGAGGAAAGGTGGCCTCCATGCTGGCAGCGTCTGAACCCGGCCTTGTAGAAGACCTTCTACTACTTTCCTATCCACTTCACCCCCCGAAGCGCCCAGAAGAATTGAGGACAGGCCACTTCCCAAACCTTCAAACTCCCGCGTTCTTTGCTCACGGAACCTGCGATGGCTTCGGCTCCATTTCAGAGATGCAGGAGGCACTAAAGCGCATTCCTGCACCTACGGAACTACTTCAGATTACAGGTGCCGGCCATGAATTACTCAAAAGCAAAAATCGCGATACTCTTCTGCAATCGGTAACACAAAACTTTCGGATCTTTACAAACTGATCCTGCCGGATACCTGCTACGAATTCATAGATTTTCAAATAACAAATAGCAAAGCATCTTCTGACATTTTTACTGTCTGTGCGAAATGCGTAACGATGCAAATCTTCAATACGAGAAATCTCAATAAGTAGTCCATTCAAAAACGGACACATGCTTCCCTTCCTCTGTAGGAAACGATAGACGCAGATACCGTGCACGAGGAAGATGATCGAACCGAACCGGAGATCCAGAGATACCGGACTGTTCCTGATTGGCCACAGTAGTCCATTGCTTGCCATCTATCGAGGCCATTAGGACAAAACGATAAACCTGCCATGGATACTCAAAACGGATCTCAGTGTGTGACAGTTTTCTTGTCTTACCAAAATCCAATTGTAACCATGGCGCATTGTCTTGCGGTACCGGAGCCCAACGAGTAGCGTAATTATCATCTACAACGCGTCCCGGAGCATGTAACGAATCTAGCGAAGTAGAAGCTGTAGCTTCAGAAGGCACAGAACCCTTATCTCGGCCCTCCTGGCGCAATAGCTCTGGACCAAGATGCGTGGGAACCACTCTTTGCATCTCTCCATTCGGTCCAAAAGTAAGCTCATCGATACAAAGCTGACGTTTTACCTCAGTTCCATCGAAAGGAAGACTGTGACGGTGATAAACGATGTAGGTTTTATTGTCTCTGTCGAATACTGCATGATGTCCGGGACCAAGGATGCTGTTGGCGGAATCACTCTGCAGAACGGGGCTATTGACTCCTTCCCGAAAGGGACCAAATGGTGAATCGCCTACCGAGTAGCGCACGTTGTAACTACTGTCGGTAGTCTTCCCCTCTGAATACATCAGATAGTAGCGTCCATTCCGTTTGTACATAAATGGACCCTCAAAATAATGAGGAGGCGTAACATCCTGCGGCTCACCATCGAAAGAAATCATGTCAGGCTTCAATCTGACCACGAAGCAGTGACCATTCACCCAGTTCAACCCGGAACCCCAGTACAGGTATGCTTGCCCATCCGCATCGAGAAAGACCTCCGCATCGATCATGTGGTAGGCAGGTTTGAAATTCGAAGGGATTAGTGGCCGATTACCGAGTGCATTCCGCCAAGGACCATCCGGGTGCTCTGCCGTTCCCACCCAGACCTCGCTCCCGACAGAAACATACATATAGAAGTGGCCATCTCTTCCGCGCACCACGGATGGGGCCCAAACCATACTGTCTTTGGAAGTAGAACTCGTGGCATCCTCTTTCGTTGGCCAGTTAAGCTTGCAGGATTGCCAATGCTCAAAGTTCTTTGAATGCCAGCAGCCCAATTCTCTGGTACCCCAGGGATCTTCGGTTGCATAAATGAAGACTTCACCACCTACCTGTAGAACCGACGCATCCGCGTAGTAGCCAGGAATAAACGGATTCCCATTGTGTGCACTATCCCACGGAACCTGCCGTCCTTGAGGTAATTCAGCAGCGGCACACAAATTCGTACTCGAGCACAACGCAATAACACCAAGAACAATTGGGATAAAGATTCTTCTTACCTTGACGCTGATCAATCTGCTGCTCCATTTCTCCAGCATTGTCTCTATCTAAAAAGAGGGACAGAACCCACGTTCCAGTGCTGTATACCAATTAAGCGCACCTGCAGCCACCTTCGGAACGATAGGGCAAGTTTACAGCCCCAATTTCACTTGCTCAATTCGATCCAACAAACCCGGAAAACGCATGCGTCTTCGATCTCCATAACGCTATCAAGGCCGGTGCTCCAAATCACTTTCGAACCCGAGCAAGCTTGCTACCAAAAGAAAACAGCTGTTCTTTCCAGAATCCTGGGACATAAGTGTATTTATTCCAGCCACATACTACCATTGTCGTAATCTACGAAGAAGAGAGACGAGAGATTATTCTGTCTCGTGCATTCACACATCGCTGCAGATCGGTACCTATGCGGAAAATCGCTCAACCGAGAGCCTTGGTCGTGGGAATTGAGTGTCGTAGCAAGACACGAAGGAGAGCACCAGAACTTAGCGAAGAGCCAATGTCGGGCAGATGAGGTGAGAGAATAGCTAAATCCCCACACCTGCTTTACAGGCGTTACCGGGGAGGGTTGCGTAAACCTTTATGGCTGGGTCGACCCCTTTGCAGGAACTACTCTATTGAGGTCGCGATTCATTCGATCCTTGTTGTCGCGAAGAATGGAGATGATCCGGAATCCATGAGGACAAACTGCCTTTCCTGGCTGCCTCAAAAAACGAATTAGTATCAGAGAAACGAACCAGTCGTTCAGGATCGGAGATCTCACCCGCAATCTTGTCCCGAGCTGAGGAGGGTGTAACCAGATCGCTCATTACCTGAAGGACACGGACAGGGCGGTTCTTCAACGCAGGCAGATAGGTAATGGGATCCATTGTCGAAACTTTCTTCAAAAACTCAGGCTTCAGATAGGCTGCACGCTCCTCTTCCGGAATCTGCTTCGAGTCTTTCAACCAATCCGGCCAATCCCCCCAGGGATTCAGTAGGTCTAGAGTTGTTATACGAGAATCTACAGACGCAGCAAGGACAGCAACGGCCCCACCAGAACCCTCGCCGAACATGCCAACATGGGAGGTATCGAGATCGGTGTGCGAGGTCAAGAAATTGAGAACCATCTGCACATCGTGTGTCGATGTGCTCAAAGCCTCTTGCAGTTCGCTCACAAACCACTGCTTCATCGGCCTTGGAGCATGGAAGCGTTGCCCACTCAATGCGGAAACGAACCCTACCGCCGCTACACCGCCCTGTGTAGCCTGTTTGCACCAGCGATCATTGCGAAAGCGGTCCGTATCCCAGAGGTAATCATAAAGATAAAGGACGACGGAAGGATTCTCGACTCCGTGAGGCATGATCACATAGAGGTCAATAGGATCTCCTTGCCTCCATTCCACCCGGTACAATTCGCGAGTGTACTCCGGTTGCTCATACTTCCCGAGCAACATCCACCCCATCCGATCTACGTCGATCCCGCTCTTGTCCAGTGGAAGTACCGCCCAATTCTCCCTGCGAAGCTCTTCGGCGGAAACGGGACTTCCATTTGTCTCTATCGATTTTGCTATCCCGGCAACCATCGGCATCTGTGCATGAGCGGATGCTAACTGAATAGCACAAGATAAAAGCAGGAAAACAATTTTGTGATACATAAATGTCCCCCAATATTCCAGAGAGTCCAAACTCTAGACAAACTTTTACAATGTGATGCTGTCTCTAAACCGCCGCAGGGCAGGCCACCAGTTTCGATGAACCTGCCCCAATGCTGCAAAGTAAAAAGCTAACGGCGGTAATGTAACTTTCAAATCAAGTTACTTACGAACTCCGGTTGTTCCTGTTGTAGTTCCAGCCTGGCAGGTGGTTTGTTCCTGAGAGGCAGTGTAGATGAAGCCACCCACATCGCCGCCAGCTTCCGTAGCAGAGCAAGCTGTTGCACCGATAGCATTGCTGCCATTGGAAGGAGTAACCGAAAGTCCCGGTGGGTTGAAGTGCGAGTGAACTGCTGTGAGATTCACTGCCTTGACAAAATCCGGCAGTGGGTTAGAGGGAACAAAGTTCTGTGCCGCAGTCACGAGCTTTGTAACATAAGTCGAGGGACTGGCACCAAGATTTACCAAGCGGATGTTTGACCAGATGCCATAAGTTCCGTTGGCAACGTGACCTAATGTAACGTTACTAAGCAAACCATTTGAGCTGGTTGGAATCGTACCATCGACATAGGAGTCACGAAGAGGATCGACACCGTCAACGGTCAGATATTTCGAGCCGCTGGTAGCTCCGGCAAAGTTCGCCGTACTCCAGAAGCCATATCCCAGCGCATCCGAAGCTGAGGCAAAGAGAGTAGAAAGTTCCTGACCGGTTCCAATGGCACGCTTACGGAGACCACCGCCTGTAGTTGCAATACTCATGGTGTAAGCGGAGTTCGAGCTATCTATCGCAGTAGGAGTACCAGCCGGAACCGATCCGTTGCAGTTCCGCTGTGCGGTTGGTTGATTCAAACCCACATCCTGGGAGAGATAGCGGGTGGTTGTATTGGGAATGTTGTACTCCATGGTGTTATAGGTTCCAGAGAGTGGCTCACGAATCAAAACTGTCGCCGCAGGAGCTACAGAACCGGAATAGGTTCCAGCCAGGTAAGCGGCCAGATCGCTGCTGCTGACATTGGAGCTACCGCTAAAACCCGATCCCTTTACAGCTACGACAACGGGTGCCGCACCTACAGCACTGACTGTATAGGCTTGTGAAGTAGAATCGAAACGAATAACGCGGAAGGTGCTGCCGCTAACTGCGCTTCTGATGGCATCACCATTTTTATAACCAAGGCCCAGGTAATTCGTATTGCTGGACGAAACAGCAGTGCCGCAGCCCGCCAGTGCGCGATTAATTGCAAACTGGGCATCCTCGGGACGGATATCGGTTCCAGCAACATTAACTGCTAAATTAAGGAGTTTGTTCCACACCGCAGTGGGAACGGTGGCTTGCTCATTCGCTGCACCAAGGATAATTCCGGAAGTTGAAACAGATGTGGGATCGCCAGCTGTACCGCCTCCGATAGTGCAACCATTGAACAGGCAGCGGTCGCCTACAACGGAGTCGGTCTGCAGATATGCGTAGACCTGAGTTGCGGCATTGACTGTAGTGCAGCTTCCGCTTGCTGGAGTCCAGGCAATCCACGCGTTACCAGATTCCTTACTGGGAGTAAGGAGCGAGGAAGTTGTCGGATCCGTGGCTACCACAACATTGCTTGTACTTGTACTCCAGATGCAGGTAGCGCCCACTCCACCTGCTGTACTGGCACCGGAGGCCGCCTGACCAAGAGAGAGAAATAGCGCCGAGGAACCGATTCCATTGACGCGAACGATTTGTGCCTTCATGCTGCCCGCCGCCGCGAGGAAGAGAATAGCTCCGCCCAGCAGCATTTTCGCGATTTTCATATTCATGCTCCTGATGTACTTCATTGGGGGTAAAGGATCATGTGCAATAGCCGCCAGCAGATCTGACATACTAGCAGCCGACGCTTAAGAAGAACTCCCGTCACAGCCACCAGGAATCCTTACTTAGTTATTTCTGTCTACAGAACGGAGGAATGACCAAAATCTAAACTATCTCTGGAGGGAATTCATCGAAAGATAACTCGTGGTTAATATAAGACCTTCACGCATATTTGCTGCGAGCTTGTCAAGATAACATTTGTTATAAATACATCGAATATACTTCCGTAATACTGAAAAGCCATTGCGTCCGGTTTTCACACAGACACGTGAAGAAGAAGTTCTTTGAACTCTACGTCATTGTTTGAAATCTCAGAAGATAAAAGCAGAAGTAATACTTATGGAGTAGGAAAGAGGAAGATACGCTCTTTGTCTGGCAATAGAATTGCTCTTCTCCACTCATTGATCCTGTATCCAGGTATCAACGTTGTCATCTCTCATCTTCCCGATCAATCATGGAATCCCTATATTGGGGGAACCTAGTACTGGTGTAAAGATTCCTAAACCTTTGGCCAAGGCCTGTCTCTTTGGGAAACTTCTCTAACCTGGATAGAGAAGAAACGCGGGCGGCCCGTCTTCGTCACGAAGTCTATTAAGGTGAGTTCAAACGGAAGCTTTCATTTCGATAATCATGCAATACCTTTGAATTTAAAACTGTCCAGCTACGGATCTTGAAGCCTTTCCGTGTCCTACCCCGAATCACTTCGCTCGTAAATATGGGGTAACCCCACGTTTCTTGCAGGTCAATTCCCTTCGGATACTGATACCGTGCTACTTATGTATTTTCAAAACCATTGAGGAAAGAATTCATAGATCCCCCTAGTTCAGAGGTGGAACATGACGAAAACGAACAAACGCAGCTTTCTTCGATAGAAAGCTGCGCAACTCATTATCATTTCAAAATGAGGTCAGCCATGAATATTATGGCCGTACTCCCACTAACCCGTTTACGGCCACCGATGCGGGTGTCGCTACAGGAGCAGCAATTCCGACATACTCAACCAGCACATTCCCGGTAATGCCGCCGGTAAGTGTAGAACCGGAATTGCTGTTGAGCACCCATACATTTCCCGAACCATCTACCGCCATACTACTCAGCGTGCAAGTCCCAGGGTCGCATCTTCCGGAGATGATTGTATTCGGCTCGGCGCTGCTAGTCCCCGTATAACCATTGGAAGGAGAGAGAAGCGTGAAGTTCTTGTTATTGTAACTGAACTCATCCAGGGTACCGGCACCAGGAGATGAGCTAACACCAGCGGACCAGAGATGTCCATCTCCATCCACAGTAAGAGCCTGTCCGCATCTGCCGGACTGAGTAGATGGAATGATCTCGCCTGAAGTGGCGCTATATACGCCGATGGAGGCAGTATTGTGGCAGCCATAAACATTTCCGGAAGCATCGGAGGCTAATGTATCGTAGATATTGGTACCGCCAAGAGTAACGGAGAAAGACTTAAGGGCAAAGGGTCCGGAATAATTCGCAGGATCTGGGGGATTAGTAATTCCCTGGTATATGGCACCATGTGCGCCATCAACCATCCATAGATTTCCCCCTGAATCGAAGACCAACCCACCCAGTTCATCATCTAGGTTTCCATCAGGTGACCATAGGATGTAAGGAACACTTGGATCAAGACCAGGAAGCCCCGGCTGGTATTTCTGGTAATTCCCTCCCAGACCCATCCACAAGTTTCCGGTACTGTCGAAAGCGAGAGGATTGGGAAAAAGCCCGGGACTCCCTCCATACCCGGAACTTCCAGTTGTATTTTGTTCAGTTTGCGCTGTCGCACCAAAACTCGATGTCAGTTCACTCAAATAGGGTTGAACAGAGCTCATTATCCATATGTTCCCAGAAGTATCAATAGTAACTTGTTTGGTTTTAGTTCCGGCATTGGGACTAACGGTAGTAAGGAGATTACCGCCATAGTTATAAGTCGAGCCCTTGCTGGCAGACGGGGTCAGGGGGTCTGGCTCGCCCTGGCAGTTGAACCTTGAGATTAGCGACTCACCCGTTACTTTCGAGCTCACAGCCAGGATATTTCCTGTGGCATCGATAGCTATACTGGAGGAATTGACTTGATAATTATCCTGGGGATCGCCACCCAAGCCACCACCTGAGAAGGTAAGAGCCAAAGTGAAATCGGTGGGTGCAGATGCAAGCACAGGCTGGAACGGACCATTCGCTCCCTTCGCCAGATTGAAGAGGTTGCCGATATTGCTCCCCCCTGGCTTCTGGGCAATGCTTAGTGCAGCTTGCAAGACATCTAAAGAGGCCTTCCCAGCAGCGGATTTGGTCAAATCGAAGAGAGTAGAGCAGTTTCCACCTGTCTGAACACAGGAGGCCAGAATATTCGCTAAGGTGTTGATACGAGCCTGAGGCACGGTACTCGAATTCAGGTAATCGACCGGAGTATGCGAAGAATAGTATGGCGTCATGCTGAGCGCCGCACCGGTGCTGAGATCCACCAGGTTCTTGACCGTGTTAAAGGCATTGACCAAACCGATATAGTTACAGGTTGCCGCTCCGCTGGAAGTACACGAGTAGCTATTCCGTGCAGTACCCGGAGCAGGAGCACCGATATCGATGCCGCCTTTCGCATCCAGATTCGCAAAGGCCGATAAGGCATAGGCCGAGGCAATCGTGGTCACCTCGTTCATCGTCACCGTGTAGGTGGAGCCAAGGCCGGCGCACGAACCCAGCCCTACCATCATGACTCTGTTCGGATTGTTGCCCTTCCCCGTATCGCCACCACTGGCAACCAGGTACCATTGGTCATTTGGCGAAAGTTGGCAGCTGGAGCCGAGGCTGAAAGCGCCATTTTCGTCTGTTGTAGCAGAGGCGCCACTCAGGGCCTGCGGCTGCGACCCGTATCCCGTCGTTCCGGCAGCAAATAACTGCACGCTGGCGCCTTTGATTGGTGTCGTACCACCAAAAACTTTCCCCTTGATAATAGTTGCACCACTCAGAATAAAGTACTGATTCGATGCAACCGAACTTGCGGAGAGATTGTTGTCGATATCGATGGCTATAGCCTTCACCGTCGAACTCGACGATATCGTAATCGGCGATCCCGCATAAAGGGTCGAAGTCGAAGAGGAGGGCGATGGAACAGTTCCATCGATGGTGTAGTAAATTTGCGCCGTCGTATCAGTATCTGTAATAGTCACCTTCTGAGGGGCATTGAAGGCTCCACCCGTGGGCGAAATCACTGGAGTCGGTGCGGATGGCAAGCTGATTGTATAGGTACGAATACCGCTTGGGGTACTCTCCAGACCAAGAGCAGGATCGACGGCAATGGCGCTGATGTTCACCGTATGCGTCAGCCTGATTGGCCCGATATATCGAGTGGAAGAACTGCTGGGAACGCTTCCATCCTCCGTATAATAAATAACCGCATTCGGGTCGGTATCGGTCAATGTCAGTGTCTGCACGGTTGTGTACGTACCTGGCCAAAGTGAAAAGTCCGGTACAGGAATAGACTGCAGATTGATGGTAAAGGCCGCCGTCGCCACTGCACTATTGTTGTAGCCACTCGCTATTGCGATTGCTTTGATGGTCTTACTCTGAGCAAGCGTGAACCCAACCTTGTACTCCGTTGAAGAAGCAGTTGGCGTAGTGCCGTCTGTCGTGTAATAGATGGTTGCTCCCGGGGTTGTATCGCTGATGGTCACGGTTGTGGGGTAAGGGAACGTTCCACCTGCAGGAGTAATGACAGGAGTCGCCGCATTGGGCACAGTAGGCACATTGATTGTGAAGGTAGCACTCGCCACTGCGCTGCTCTCATATCCGGGTGCAACCGCAATCGCATTCACCGTCTCCGATTGGGAAACCGATATCGCTCCGCTATAACGCGTGGATGAGGTGGTCGGAACAGTGCCATCTGTCGTGTAGTAGATCACCGCTCCAGAGGTAGTATCCGTTATGGTTATAGTTTGCGCTGAGGAGAAAGTTCCGCCCGCAGGAGTAATGGCGGGGGTCGTCGCCGTTACAGGAGAGGCCGTAAACGGCCCTGTGTATGCCGTTGATGAGGCCGTCGGAATACTACCGTCCGTGGTGTAGTAAATCGCAGCTCCGGGAGTTGCGACGGTTATGGTCACAGTCTGAGCAGAAGTGAAGTTACCACCTGCAGGGGTGATTACAGGAGTCGCCGTAGCAGCACTGGCGTTTCCGGTCGCGAAACTCGTGCCAACGAATGTGGCGGAATCAGCTCCTCCGATGGCTACTACGGAGGCATTCCCGGAGAGATCGAATGCAAATGTGGCCGTCGCTACCTCGCTAACGCCATATCCAGGAGCAATCGCAATCGCACTAATGGTCTTGGTCAGGTAAGTGACAAATGTAAACGTAGCTGCTGCAACCTCGCTTGTTCCATAACCGGTAGCCACAGCTATCGCTTTAACCGTCTGGGTAGTTGAGATCGTAAGTGGCGTGGAATAGCGATTCGAGGCGGTGGTAGGCGTGCTGCCGTCGGTAGTGTAATAGATTGCGGCTCCCGGTGTTATATCGGTAATTGCTACCGTTTGCGCTGTGGTATATTTGCCGCCGCCCGGGGCTATTACAGGAGTTGCTGCTGCAGGTTCGGTGATCGTGAAGGAGGCTGTTGCCACTCCGCTTGGCTTATTCCCGGGAGCAATAGCAATCGCCTTGACAGTCTCGGTTTTCGAAACGATCATCGGTTCGCTGCACTGCGGAGAGGAGGAGGTCGGAGAACTGCCATCGGTAGTGCAATAGAGTACGGCTCCCGGCGTCGCATCGGCTATCGTTACAGCTTGCGATGTTGTGAAGGTCCCGCCCTCAGGTGTGAAAACAGGCGTCGCTGTCACCAGGAGCGACGAACCACTACAACCCGCGATAAAGGCAGCAAGGACCAATAACGCGGCACACATTACAAGACGGATATTCTTCATCCCCGCTAGAACTCGCAGCACAAAGCCTCCACAACGTACAGATGAATTCACGATTTCCTGTCCTTTCACAGCCTTCAAATTCCTTCGTTCGCGGCGAGGCGCAAATCCTAAGAGATAGTTTCTTTCCGGTAGATCTACCTCTTTAGGGAAAGAAACAGACTATTTATTTAGAACCTTGATAGATTGCTGTTCATAACAAACAATCCCTCACGACCGTGTACTGCTTCTCTATTCCGTTACCTGGCCAAGCTGTCCTGCATGGCACTGAATCTCACACCGCAAACGGGGACAAATGTCAAAATTCGCCGACGTCTTAGAGAGAGAGAGGCAACTATTGACGTCGGCGTCAGGAACACACTGACTCCTGGTAGCAAAACGGAAATACCCGTGGTTTCCCAACTACCTAACGAAAAAAATTCTTTGAAAGCGGCTAGAAAGGATCCAAGAGTTATCTATATGGCCGCAGAATATACGGAAGAAGCTAGTACACGACCAATCTAGCTTGCGCTCGTTAGAATCAGGTTAAAAACAACGGTCAATCGGGATTCTCTCTTCACCTGCAAAGCAGACGCAAGTCGGTCTCTGAGATAGAACCTCACTCCATCATTCAGCTCAGTTTGACTGCATTAGATAAATCCCCAATGCCTGATTGGGTAAGCGGGTGCTATCCACACTAATTAGGAATATTGCGTACTTCCCTCCCACCTGACCGGCAATGGCCACTGCTGGAAATGAATAGGTTTTGTTGACAGCGTTTCCGGAGAAACCTGTTCCTACCCATACCTTTGCCGAGGGGAAGAGACCGTTATTCGCCGGGTCCTGTGTCCCGAGATCGATTGCCATATTGCAGTTGCCGTAACCGCCGCTTGCTTGCACAGCTGTAGCACCGGGATCGTTGTTCGCGAAGTCGCCTCCGTAGATCAGGGTACCGGTCTGCGCCGTCACAGACTGGCAACTCGATGGCAAGGAAGAAAAGCCGAAAGAAGCTACCTGTGAAGACCAGCCGCTACCGCTCGTAAGACTATAGGCGCCACTACCATAGAAGAAACCAAGATATTGGGCACCGGTCAATGCGCTCAGACTTATGGCACTCGAAGGCTTAGGCAGCCCCAAGGCTCCGGTTCCGGCTCCGAGAAAGGGCTGATATATAGGAACATTACCACTATCACCGCCATTACCATTGCTTTCCACCATTAGGCCAGAAGGGCCGATGCCAACGATCGCTGCTGGTGTTGAGGTAGTGCTGTTACCGCCGGAACCAATGGTAAGAGTTGCATCGGTGGGCACACTAACGGTATTGCCATAATAGGTATGAGAGCAGGTTCCCGACTGAGCAGAGATCGCGGCTGGAGTATTTAGAAGAGTAGGATAGGTACTCAGTTTCGAACCTGTTACCGTGTACTGCTGGATATTCTTGAAGTTGACCGTTTCACCGTTGCTGGTGACATCAACACTGCCATAAGCAGCGTCATACGCAGGATTCCAGGTGCTGGCAAGCTCTTGCCCACCTCCGCTTGCTAGAGGTGCAGGGATAGTTACAAAGAGGAAGCTCTGTGCTGAAGAATAGTTTGGACAACTTTGGGCCGCGGCCAGCGGAGTAACGGCTTGGCCTTTGAGTTGGACCAAGCCCCCACCCTGATTGGCCAGTTCCAATGCCCAACTTCCAGTTTGAGCAGGGTTGTAGCTTGTTACCGTACCTTGTAACAAATCTGTAGCATAGAAGGTTTTCAGGCTAAGGAGCCCTCGTGACAGTCCCTCGAAGGTACCACTGGCATTCAGCTGCGAACCTTTACTGCCGGCGAAAGAGGTCTGAGCAAAAGTCTTTGCTGCATCGTCGATCTGAAAGGTAGTCAAAATATCCGAGGTCTGATTTGTATCACTGAGAACAACGCCGGACATATATGTTTGTGGGGATTGCTGAGAGGTGGAGCCTGAAGACGTCGTTGACTTTGTCGATTTGTCTCCGCATCCAGCCAGAGCTACGGTTCCCGCCAGCAGTAGCGCAGCCATACTTCTCTTATGCCCAAGTGTAGTGCTCTTCATAATCCTTCCCCAATCCATGTCAGTTATTCGCCTCAAGCTAGCGGCTAAGATCCAGTGGCTGATTCTCAAAAGCTCCCTCTCAATGCGAACTGCAGAATACGAGGATCATGTGCATCCACCGGATGCAGGAAAGAATTACCAACCAGGCAACCGGAGGCTCCGGCCGAATAATTCGTTGAGATATCTCCATAGCAGTTGGCTATATTGTTGCCGGTATTCCCCGGATGCGAGGGATCGTAGATTCGGAATTGTGTGTGATTGAAGACGTTATAGGCTTCGGCACGAAACTCAACATCCATGCGCTCGGAAAAAGCTTTGAAATGCTTCATCAGTGAAATATTGAAGTTCGTACGTGAGGGATTATTCAAGGAATTGCGACCGGAACTTCCGAAAGTGAGGCCCCGGGGAGCGGCAAAAGCATTGGGATTGAGCAACAACGGGCCGATATTCGATCCGGTAGCAACAATCGGCTTCTGACCCCGTGGGCTACCGATTTTATCTACAAAGGAGCCGATACCCAAACCATTGCCAACTCCAGCATTATCCGCACTGCCCGTACCATTGGGAGAACCGCCGTTGATCACACTGAAAGGTGTTCCAGATTGAAAGGTCGTAAGTCCACTAATCTGCCAGCCATTGATAAATTGCTTCCAGCGCCGGGAAAGATCGGTGCTGGCGGGAACACCAGCAGCATCATCTTCATCCGAAGCGGAACCAAGCAGCCCCGTAAAACCCTCGAACAGTTTCACCAAGGGAAGATCATAGAGATAACTGATATTGAGCAGATGTCTCTGGTCGAAATCGGAACTGGCGTAGCTGGACCTGATACTAGATGAATCCGCAAAGTTGGCTGACGAACGATCAGAGGAGTCGTCCCGGGAATGGCTGTAGGTATAGGCGATTCCCAGAGTCAGAGGCCCGGTGGTCTCACGAAGAGTAGACTGCAAAGCGTGATAGTTGGAATCAGCAACATTGGCAACCGAGATAATATTGGAAAATCCGGGATAGGGACGCACTGAGTCTGCGGAGATTCCGGTATTGAAGGATCCAACATTCCCGGTGCAGGCAAGCAGCATATTGACGTATCCAGGATTTGTAGGCCCTATTCCTGGCGAAGTGGTAATCCCCGAATTGCTAAGTATTCCTGAAGTAGAGAAATATTTGTAAATACTTCCCGTGCGGCACACATCGGCCGTGATTGGTTGCCCCGCAGTAAAGGGGTTGGCCCCGGAGTTGAGTGGCGTCAACTGGTTAAGATCGCGGACAGCGGTAAGGTGAGTACCCTTCGTCCCGACATAAGCAAGCTGAAACACGGTGTCCTTGCGTAATTCTCTCTGTACGGAGAGACTCCATTGCTGGATATAAGAATAGATTGCCTTTTTCGGAATGGACGTTACATTCAGGGGAAAAGTCGCTCCATTCGATACCCCACTCACATTACCGCATTGGGCGGTACCACCCTGGCAAGAGTAGCCGATCATGCCATATGCCCCTGCTCCTCCGCCCATCGGGATATTGGATTGAGTCTCACTTAAGACCAAGGGAGCACTACCGATAAGAGAACCGGAGTTGGCTTCATAGCCCGTGCCATGCTCCCAGAAGAATCCATAGCCGCCGCGAATGGCTGTTTTGCCATTTCCATACGGATCCCAGGAGAAACCAACCCTGGGAGCCGGATGAAAGAGATCTCCCTTCATGCAACTCGACGACGTGCCTTTATCGCCACAACGAACAAGCCCATTCGTAATCACCGGATCGAGGGTATTCATGCTATAAGGACCGGTACGACTCAAAGGAACGAGGTTCCCGGCGTTGCCTCCCGTCATACGGACGAGATATCCGTTGTCGGAATCGACGTAGATAGAACCACCGAGCGAGCGGTCATATGCTTCCGGGCTCCAGTTGTAGGCGGTACCATTAGGGTTGTACCAACTGCCAAAGAAGTTGGCGCGCAGCCCCGCAGTCAAAGTCAATCGGGGATGAAGATGCCAATCGTCCTGCAGGTAGAGATCGACTTCTTTATAACGGTTGTCATACTGCGACTGACCACTATCCTGCGTATAGCTCTTGATACCCGTTCTGGAATATCCTGCAACTCTAGTAGCAACTCCGGAAGAATTGACTGACAACGGATCCAAGCCCTTGCCTGCCAAAAAATCTGCAAAGGCGTTCCCGGAGGTATATCTGGATTGCTGATTGCTGAAGGTCAATATTCCCTGCAAGTCACCGGAATTCGCACCGGTAACGGCGCTAAGTTCCAGTTGCCGCACATAGCTGGCTTCAATTCCAAACTGCAGGTTGTGTTTACCGACAATCTTGCTGGCATCGTCACGAATGGTATAGGTCGGATTTGACTGGCTCCAAGGAGCATAGCCGGTGTCGGCGGCGAAACCATGTCCACCATAAGCACCGTTGTTTCCTTGAAAGAGCAGACCCGGCATTTTGTTACCGCCATATCCATTCTGGAAAATGTAGCCCATGGAACAGCCGGTAATCGTTTGAATGTTGTTGAAAGAGTCGGGCGGCCCGGAGATGGTACCGCAATAGGAGTTATTGGGAAGCTGCTTCCATCCCTGGACAGCGCCGGGATTATCCAGAATAGCCAGACGCGAGAGTGAGGTGAGCCCGGGACCCGCTTTAGGTTCCAGAGAAATATGCTCCACGGAGTAACTAACGGCAATGCGATTAAGGAACCCGCGCGGCAATGTTTGCGCGATGCTGGCCACCATGTTCAGCCCTGGGCCATCGAGACGATTCTCAACTGTAGGAAAGCTGTTCTGCACGACACCCCACTGCGGCGTCAGTGTCGTAGTATTCCAGGAGTCGTGGATATACCGAAAAGATAAACGTTGGGAAGGAGTCAGATTATGATCGATACGAAATAGTTCCTCCCGCCAATAGGTCGGCGGAGAAATTGCGGTGACATAACAGCGGGCCAACCCTGTAGAGTTCGTAGTATTGCAGCCGTAGGTTGAATTTGCCTGCGGGATGATCCCGGTATTCAGAATCGCTTGACTGTCATAATTAGCCGTAACCGCCCGTTGCGGCGCATAGCCGGTGCCATCATACACATAAGGGCAATCAGGATAACGTGAAGGATTAAAATAACCACTCTCTCCTACAGGTGCAACTGGACATACATCACTGAAATCCCCCTTCCGTTGCTTTGCCGTGGGCACAGCCTGGTTATAGTCCACAGGAGTCTTTTCCAGGCGCAACTCTTCGGAGTAGAAGAAAAAGGTTTTAGACTTAGCCTTGTCGTAAAGATGAGGAATAAAGAAAGGCCCGCCTAATGTACCTCCATAGTCCTGACGGCGATAGAGAGGCGTACGCCCGGGCTGATCGAAGTAGTTACGAGCATTAAACATCTCATTGCGAATAAAGGCGTAGGCATTTCCGTGAAACTTATCCGTCCCCGACTTCGTGCTTACGATGACACTTCCCGAAGCACTCTTGCCATACATCGCGTTGTAGTTCGAAGTCAGGACCGTCATATCCTGAATCGAGTCAATGCTGGGATAGACCATCAGCGGCTGCCCCTGACCTCGGCTGGTGTTGATACTGGTGTTGAGTACATCGCTGCCATCCACCTCGAAGGTGTTGTACTCTACGCGACCGCCATTGACGCTGTATTTCGCGCTTCCGGCAACACCAACCTTAGCTTCGTCTTGTCCAGTCTGATTACTGACACCCGGAGCCAGAGTAATCAGCTGGGAGAAGTTCCTGCCGTTGAGGCCATAACCAGTCATCTCACGTCTGGACAAGGTCGTGGAAATAGTCGCCGATCCCAGTTCCACGGTAGTTGAAATTCCACCGGCAGAGACTTCCACTTCAGACTTCTCGGCAACAACCGAAAGCCGGGCATTGAAGATAAAGGCTCGCTCTACAGGCAGTGATATTAAGTCGCTAGCAGCGCTACCAAAGCCTTGAGCCTGAATGAGAACACGATAGGTGCCAGTTGGCAGCAGAGGAACAGCATACATGCCACTCTCATCGGTCTTGGTATCCCGCTTAATCGTACTGTCCTGACTAAGCACCTGCACCGTTGCACCGGGAATTGCCAGGCCCTGTTGATCGGTAACCTGTCCTGAAATTCGACCAGTCTGGGCAAAAGCAGAGGCGCCGCCTAGCAGTACTAGCAAGAACACTGCATACGACACTCGACGAAATACTCGAAACATTTCCCGGCACTCCTCTTCTAACTTCTAGCGCTTATCTCTTCGCTTCTAGTCTTGGCCTGATATCAGCAACTCTTAGCTAAAAGCTTATGGCTAATAGCTAAGAATTGCCCTTCCCTACTGCGGCAAGTAATACCGGAAGGAGGTGAACCACATGTTTTCGATTGCCTTGGGAGAACCACCAAGACCGGTTAGAGGATCGCCAATTCCCTGCCAGGTATGCCGCACGGCGTAGGAATACTGGATACCCTGCTGAAAGGTTCCACGAGAGCCTCTGTAGAAACGGAACCAGTAGCCAAAGGTGCCTTCCTGAATGTTGCGGTTGTCTGCCTGGCAGTTGCTGGCCGTTCCCGGAACGCTGCCTCCGCCGTTGGTAGAACTTGTAGGAAGGACTTCGGTATAACATCCGGAAACGAGATTATTCGGGGCACCGTATCCACCCAGAATCGGTTGTCCTTGCGTCGGTCCTGGAGTTACCACGGTATATCCAGTGTTATAGAACGCGCGCTTTACATACTCGCCGCCATAGTAGGCGTAGACATCAAGACGTGGAGTTGCATGCCACTCCAGCGAACCCAAGGCAGATCCCCCAACAAGCAACTCAAGCGATCCGTCGGGATGCGCCGTCGCATCCGGCAGCGTCGAACTGCTGTACCTTCCAACACCATTCCCGGCGAGGATGTGGGCTCCAACATCGAGTCTTTTGCTCAAGAGTGATACACGCGCATTGGCGCCGGCACCTCCACCCTCCGTCTTGGAAGTGAACGCACCAAGCGCCGAAGGTGTAGCCGGCTGAGAAGCTTGCGCAGGCGCGGGACCATTCGGGAAGACACGATCCCGGAAAAATCTCCCAATGCCAAAGATTTCGAAGTGTCCAAAACTAGGCTGATAGACAGCCTTAGCAATGAGGTCCGGAGCATAGTTAAAGCTGTAGTTGGCGGTTGAGTTATACAGACCGCCACCATTTCCAGCCTGCTGGTAAGCAATTGTCGGCAGGTTACGGCCACCGATGTTTAGCGTCTGTGCCTCTTCAACAGCCGTACCCAACCAGAATTTACTGCCAAGACGCTTTACTACACGGAAACCATACTGACGTTCCCAGGTGAACCCAACATTGTATTGAGCATCGATGGTGAGCGGTATCGCCTCTTGCCGGTTCGTCAGGCCGGACTTGTACTCTGTAGCAAGAGACCACATCTGTCCGGCAGTGAGAGTCCATCCGCGTTCCAACTCTGCCTGCGCCCATGCCTGGCGTTGCCGGAGGGTATAGCTATTGCTCTGATTATCATTTGAAGTCGTTCCTGCAGAAAGGAAATCAGCCTCATAGTAACCGCGCAAAACAGAGTGAGTCAGTTTTCCCTCGCTCAGCAGGGAGATGCGAGACTGACGGCCACTGGCATTAAACTCGGAAAGGACACCTGCGGTTTGGTGTGAGAACGGTATGGTTGAAAACGATGTATTCACATCGCTTCCTGTTCCACGCTGACGTGATACCGTCTCGCCAGCCAGGAAGCCACCGGGTTTGAGGTCTACACCCATAAAGTGAATCACCTGAGGGGTCTCGAGTGCGCGGATAGACTTTTGGTCGGTCTGGAGCGTATCGGCAAGCGAAGCATTCGATGCCTTGAGATCCGCAACAGAGCTTTGCAGCGTCTCTACGGTCTTTGTATTTTGACCATTGTTATTGCGCGTATTCTCCAGTTCCTGCCGGGCCTCGCTGGCAGCCTTCTCAGCATTCGCAGCTGCAATCTTTGCCCCCTGCAGCTGATTCTTCAACTCTTCAACCTTTTGTTCCAGCCCTTGATACTTTTCATTTATCTGCTCCAGCACCTGAAACTTCTCATTCAATTGCTGCAGTAACAACTGCTCCTGGGTCTTCGGTTTAGAGCGAACAGGCTTGGTCCTGCTCTGCTGCGCAGCTGTATCTTCTACTTGCAGTCCTACGACACCGAACATAAGAAGCAGAACGGCAATTCTCTTTCCGATCATGATCATCTAAAGGTTCTCCTCGGAAATGCATCCCTTAACTTCAACGCGCAGCATTTCCCGCAATCTGGTTGATATCAGAGGCTTGCCTCTGGCAATGACCTTTCAGTCCGGCACTCTTTTCTTGTCATCGAAATTGCAAGAGAGCCATGGATTTCTACTCTCACGGCTTCTGCTCGGGAGTAATGTTCTTGCGAGCCGTGGATGACGGAGGCGCCGCTCCAATAACCTCAAAGATGGAGTTCTCCCCGCTTGTAGTCACCCAGAGGTTGCCGGAGATATCGATCGTCAGCACCGCAGAGCTTGAGGTGAAGCTTGCAGCTATGTTCGCTGAGCCCACCGAGACCAGCACGCCGTCCCGAGTGTCAGGCCTGACACTCCACACCCGTCCGGAACCATCCATGACAGAGGACTGAGCAGAAGCAAGCTTATGTTCACTCGCAACATCTGTTCCATAAGCAAAGGGGCTTCCAGCCATTTCAGCTCCGCTACTGAACAATCCCGTAATTCCTACAGCACTGGAAATCCAGGCATTGCCCTGGGCATCCGTAGTAATCGCCTCCGGTTGCTTTAGCGATCTCCCCTCAAACCGCAGAGTAAGGCTCCAGTCCACCGGTGCTGTTTCGAGAAGAGGCTGGAATGGCCCATCAGGACTGGCCAGGTTATACAAGGCCTGAGAAGAGTCACTGTCCCCTGTCGAATGAAGAGCTAGATAGTGAGCAACCTGAAGAGTATCTGTTGTAGCGACTCCTCCGGCACCTGCAAAGAGGCTGCCACAGATGCTTCCGTCACCCGCGAGACCACCAGTGGTCGCAGCACAGCGATTCAAAGCATCGGCGATAGTATTAATCTTGGCCTGCGGAACAGAGCCATTCCCGGAGGGAGTAACAGCACGTGCTGCACCTGTCGAGATGTTAACCAGGTTATTTGCTGCAGCGAAGGCATTTTCGAGCCCGATGATATTGTCACTGGCAGTGCTCACATGCGCCGCATCAGTCATAAACCCAGCCATCGCATAAGCTGCTGCTACTGTTGTTACCTCATTAACTGTCACCGGGCCGAGCTTCTCAATACTGTCGCAGCGACCCAAAGCCGTCATAAAAGTAAGATTGGGATTGCCACCCTCGCCTTTGTTGCCACCTCTGGCAACTAAATACACTTGGCTTTCAGGAGCGGAACATGCATTGTGCCCGGCAAGTGTGAAATTCCCATTTTCATCGGTAGTAATGGGCGAAGAGGAATTCAGCAGAATAGAAGCAGTTCCGTAGCCGGTTTCACCGGCGGCGTAGAGAAATACCGACGCATCGCGAACCGGCTCTGAACCGGCGAGCACCTTGCCACTCGCAGTACTAGAAGATGCCAATGGCTGAATAGTAATCGTCGCATGCACCGATTTACTAGAATCGGTAGCCGAGCTCGCTATCACCGTTACTGTCTGCCCCACAGGTACGGCAGCTGGTGCCGTATATGTGGTCGCAACCGCGCTGGCGGTTTTCGTGGAGCTAAACGAACCACAATCGCTGGAACCGCAAACCACTGACCAGTTCACTCCTCCGGACGCACCATCGTTGCTCACAACAGCATTCAGAGAAACATTACCTTTTACAGCAAGAGTAGCTGGAGGAGTCGATACAAAAGCAATGTCGATAGGCACGCCGGTAATCGTCAGAGTTGTTTTTGAATATCTGGAATGGTCGGCGGTCGCACTGGCATACAGGGTTACGATTCCATTCTTGGGCACCGCAGAGGGAGCCGTGTAGTAGGTAACGATTCCGGTGCCACTACTTGCATAATTGGGCACTGGTCCACTCGCCGTATGGACTGGGCTGAAAGTACCACACGAAGTATCAACCGTCTGCCCGGGAGGAAGCGGTGTTCCGGAAGGAAGTTCGCTCCCACAAGATACCGTCCAATCCACTCCCAGGTACTGTTTGTCGTCCGTGAGAGTCGTATAAAGATATGTTCCGCCATTGGCCGTCAGAGACGTAGGAGCCGTTGTCTGCTGCACGCCTTTGGCATCGCTGAAAACGATGGCCCCGACCTGTGGCTTAATAGAACTTGAGGAGGAACAACCGAAGAGAAAAACAGCTATCACTACAGCCAACGTAGCGAAAGTAATCTCTGGGAACTTTGAGGAAGAACAAAAGGATGGCTGCGTCCCCCCACCACGGTCTGCTTCGGCATCATACACATGTATGCCTTCGGATGACGGCAAACGCAAATCCTCACTCTTGTAGACACCTATTGGCGAATTCATTGTTCCTTCTTCCCGCCCCTCTCTCTTCATGAATACATACTGGCTCTGAATATCAATCTTCATGGCCTTGCTCCCAGCTTCGCGTTCTTGACCGCAGTGGCAAGAGGAGTAACGGCGGGGGTAGCAATTCCCACAAACTCCGTGATCGTGTTGTTGCTGAGAAGAACCCAAACATTTCCGGCATTATCGACAGAGACGCTCAGCGGACGGCTGGTAAAACTAGAGGAAAGATATGCCCCGTAAACCGCGCCGCTCGCCGGGTTAAACTCGCTAAGATTAGGCAATTTATTCTGAGAAGAGTCTGCCTGACTTCCCACCCAGATCCGGCCAGCACCATCGAGAGCCACTCCACGTGCGTTCCCTAAAGGTGTGAAGGATGAAGCGCTATAAGAATAAAACTGAGTTGGAGTGTCGATCCCAGACCCACTATAGCTGGGAATCTTAATAAGGTTTCCCGTTACACCGGAATCGGGTACCCAGACATTGCCCGAGCCATCCGTAGCAATCTGCGTTTGATCCAAAGCTTCGGAGATATTAACGAAGTTTGAAGGTGTAGCATTGTCGTTGATTGCCGGGCTCAAATTATAAGGAGCCCCACTTGCATTATTTAATTGCGCCAGAGACAGAAACTGCCCGAGAGCCGATATCTTCGGATTCACAACCCCTACCCACACATTATTGGAGCTGTCTATAGAGATTGGTGGGAGCAGTGACACGGTAGTGCTGTCTGTCGGAGAGACAGGAATCGTAAATCCGGTAGCAGGAGAAAGTGGTTCACCGAGGCTGTCGAATTTCGTAACGCTGTTGCTATTAAGTGCCCAAATACTTCCGGAAGCATCGATCGCCATCCCCTGGCAGGTACCCGACAATCCTCCCCCGTAAAAAGGGCTGCCGAGTGCTTCTGTTCCTAAGCTAGTCAGCTTCGTAAGAGTGCCGCTGCCACAGACCCAAACATTTCCGGATGAATCCACCGCAAGAGCACCTGGCGAGTTCATACTGTTCGTAGTGAAACCTGACGAGGAAGTGATTGGTGCTCCCAGGTTGTTCCACTCGATTACCTTATTTCCAGCGCTATCGGTCATCCAGAGATTTCCCGCAGCATCCAATGCCAGATAGTTTGTAGTGCTGTTGCTTGTAAGTCCCCCGCCATTCACAAAATTTAAAGCCAAGGAGAAATCATGCGGAGCCGTTGTCAGAATCGGCTGAAAGGGCGAATCAGCAGAAACGAGGCTGTAAATGCTAGCGACATCCGTCTGATAGCCGAGACCTCTAAACGGATGCTGAGCAACTTGCATCACCGCCTGCAAAGTATCACCGGGAACGGCATGGAAATTTCCAACCGTGGCGGCATTGGAAGTTGCCGCTGCAAACAATGTGCCGCAGGCACTGCCATCCCCCGCCGTCCCGCCCGCTGTAACGGCGCAAGCATTGAGAGCATCAGCTAGAGTATTTATCTCTGCGTAGGGCACCGCCGCGTTACCCGCAGGAACCGTGGAACGGGCACGTCCGGTGGAGATATCGACCAGGCTCTGAGCCGCAGCAAATGCATTTGCCAGACCGGTCGTATTGTTCCTACTCGATCCAATATTGAGATACGTGGTCGTCCCCGTATCTATCGGTTCGGGAGCAAAGTGAGCGACTGCCCAGGAAACGGCAACGCTGGTGATCTCATTCACCACGACTGGAGAAGAGCTCAAAGCATTGCATGGGCCCAGTACAGTCATAAAGACGAGATTGGGATTAGGCGCACTCGAACCCACGTGCCCCCCTATCGCCAGCAGATACATCTGGCTTCCTGGTTGTGGACAGCTATAACCGCCTGGAATCATAAAGCGACCGGAACTATCAGTCGTGGCATAGGAAGGTTGGTTGGAAGCATAGATCAATGAAGAGGCTGATCCATATCCAGAATTTCCTGCCGCATACAGCGATACGGCAGCACCCACCAGTGGCTCAAGTCCTGACTGAACCACTCCCGTTAATGTCGGCCCATTGTTACTCGAACTGATCGTGACAGATGCTGCGGTTCCGGTCTTTCCATCTACATGAGCAGTAGCGACAATTGCCACAGCTCCGCCCGGAGGAGGAGTCGACGGGGCGGTATACGAGATAGGAAGACTATTCGGCCACCCCTTTACCGAAGTTGCAGTCACTGCCGGAACTTCCGGCACATAGGGGGTCTTTGCTGTTGCCGGGATTGCGGGAATAGCGGGAGTGATGGTGAAGAAGCCACAACCACTCGAACAGACCTGCCAATCAATACCTGCATTCGTAATGTCATTTGTTACATAAGCATTCAGATTTACAGAGGTATCCACCTGAAGCTGAGTCGGTGGTACTGGAACGAAATTAACGGAAAGGGCAGTGTCCGCAACAACAGTGACAGGTGTCGAAGTTACGCTGACACTGGAATTCGACGCCGAGGTTGCAACGATCGACACCTGCCCGGAGGGAGAAATTGGAGGTGCAATATAAGTCGCGGTTGCCCCACTTGCTGTCCGATAGGGGGAGACGTAACCGCAGCCACCTCCAACAGTGCTATTACACTTCACGGACCAGGTCACCCCTCCCGAAGATGGATCATTCGCAACTACAGCGCTCACCGGAGCCTTTCCATTTGCGCTCAAAGAGGAAGGTGGCTGTTGTTGGATAGTCACGGTAGGAGGAGTCTGGGTGATTTTGATGCTTGCCATTCCGGAATTGCCGGGATCAGTAGAAACGGGAGTGGCAACTACAACGACTTGAGCACCTGGAGGAACCGATGCCGGGGCGGTGTAGATGGCGGTGTAGATTGTCGAACCGGAATTTGTTCCGCTACTAACCACACTCCCGCATCCGCTGCCAGAACTACATTTGACTGTCCAGGTAACACCTTGGAGAGAAGCGTCGTTCGAAACCTGTGCCGTAAAGGTTGCTGTGCCATTCAAAGACACAGAAGGCGATGGCGAACTGACTGCTACTGAAATGCCAGATGTCGGCACCACCATGGCATTGGCCGTCACTACCACAGAAGGTACGGCGGACGATGACGCAGTTATTGTAACTGGATTTACAGGGGGAACTGTGGGTGGTCCTTTATATATAGCGACGGCTCCACTAGCCGTGTGACTAGTTATTGTCCCACAGGCAATAGAGGAGGCACCTCCGCAGCTTAATTTCCAATCTGCGCCGCTACTAGAAGAGTCATTGGTAACGGTTGCGACTAGAGATGCGGTGCTAGACACGCCAACCTGTAGTGATGTTGTGTCCAGATTGATTGCGACTGGCAGGATCGTTACTACAGCACTGGCAGACTTAGTTGGATCACTAACGGAGGTAGCAGTAACCGTAACAGTGCCGCCTGCCGGGACTGTAGCAGGAGCCTTGTAGGTTGTGGAGCTCTGACTCGCCGTGGTAGAAGAACTAAATGTTCCACAATCAGCGGAGCTGCACGTTACAGTCCAGCTGATCCCTTTGCCCTGAATATCGTTTTGAGCTTGCGCGCTGAAGGTTGTTGTCTTATTTACCACCAGCGAAGTCACCGGAGTCATCGAGTAGAAAGAAACAACAATTCCTGGAAGGATCACAGGTAAAGTCACATTTTTGCTTGCCGAAGGGCTTCCAGTAACTGTTGCGGTAATGGTGACATTCGTTCCAACCGGAATGCTTGCCGGTGCAGTATAGATAGACATAGCTCCACCAGTTGTATGAACTGGTGCAAAGCTTCCGCACGCTCCATTCGTAACACTCCCGGTATTTGGATCTCCTCCACAGGTTACCGACCAATCTACTCCAGCATTTGTAGAATCACTAGCTGGGGCCATGCGGACAGAGGCCTTCGATCCTATCACTAACGAGGCAAGCTGCTGCGTTGAGCTGCCGTTCGGATCTGTGATGGAAATAGAACCCGCCTTGATAGTGGAATTACTGCTGCAACCAACTGCTGACACACCGACTGAAATCAATAGGACCAGCGCCAGAGAAAAGAGTCCCGCCGACGATATTTGTCCGACCTTACCAACAGAACCTTTCAAGAAACAACGTACTTTTTGTCTCTTCACACATCTGAGGGAAACAGGATTCTCCACAACTCCAAAGCCTCCATAGCACACGATCTTTTTTCTATTCATTTTTTGGACAGCCGCGTTTACGTTCTTTATTACTTCCCTGGAGATATGACAATTGGAACCATCTGAGTATTTACTAATGCCAAGACAAACCAGTGTTCTCAATTTCGAGAACTAAACTAAACTCATTCGAGTTTCCGAGATTTCTATTTCTTTCTATTTGTAGCCATGCCCGGGTTATTGCTCATTCGTGCCTGGTGAGCCGTACTCTGCAATTTGATTAATTCATTGGCCAATTCAGGAAGAATAGTTTCTGCGCTTCTGGATTGCTTCCTACTTCCCAGAGCCAACTCTTCACACAAATTTAGATTCCGCTCCGCGATCTCTCCAAGCTCATCGGGATCAGCATCGGTTATCTCTAGAGAACTTTCCGGAGGCAGAGACGGCAGTACATGTTTTAGAAGTCCACGTTCTTCATTCAAGCTCTGCAAAAGAGTATTCCTATGCGTATAGAAAAGATCCACAAGGGTGGCACTTCCCAGATCTGTCATCTTTGCTTTGCCAGCAAATCTCATCAACAAATCGGATATAGCTCTGCTCTCCTGGCTTGCCCTCAATGCACTCTGGAGTAGCTGTTGCGAAAGCTGGCGGAGATCTGCCGAGCTTCTGCCATGCTCGATAAAATAGGCTTCCAACGGCGACCGCTGAGTAACTACTGAGAGGGCTTGGGATTCCGAAATGCCAGAGTCATTTGCGGAAGACTTACGCAGTGCCTCGGCAATGCTCATAATTGAAGTCTTTGCATGAGGCACCAACCGCAAATGCTCAGCAAGTTCCCTTCGCCTTTCATCCGTTTCCACTATGCCCTGAATAACAATGCCCGACGGTTCTCGAACAATCTGAATCTGTTCTCCGGAATCGGCATGAAGCTGATTCAGAACCAGCCGCACTCCAAGCTCGATCTCATCCAGCTGGGAATCAGTAAAGCCCACAGAAATAACCGGGACACTTCCTTCTCTTGAAGAAGACACTCCTTTCCCCATCGCCACATTCATCGGTTCAAAGAGGTCGGAGCCAACCGTAGACCAGGGCAGGACACGATAGTCCAGCTCTGCAATTTCGATCGTCTCTTTATTGCGAAAGACCACGGTCCGAGCAACCGGATGAAAATCTTCATCGCGCACAGTTAACGATTGTGAAGCAACTGTACCGCTGGAGGTCGTAGTAGTTAGTACAAGCAAATTCTTGTCTATTTCTTTAATCTGTTCCTTCCACACCGATTGTTGGTCCCGCCAGTCCTGGTAGGTTCGAGCTGAAAGTGGTGCATCCCAGGAAATGCCAGCAGTAACGAGCCTTTGCTTGATTGACTCCTCCTGAGGTTTCAACCTGTGAAGTTTGGTTTTTCTGACACCCTGAGCATCGTGATAAATCTCTCGCTCAAGGGTTTGCTTGCCGGACTGAATCTTGACAGTTTGGCAAATAACCCCAGACCCAACGGCCTTACCCTGTGGAGAATCCCATGCTTCTGCACGCGACAGAAGAGCGCTAGACGCGATATGGGATCTCGTAGTCTTCATTGTTGAGAGGTGTAGGCCTATTAGCACAATCGCGGTAAGAACAATAGGTGTAAGCGCCAGCTCCATACCTGTGAATCCAAATCGAGAGTATCCAGCCTTCGAGCCGGGTTGTGCCGTGCTTTGCTCTTGCATACAAGAGAGCAGATCCAGCTTCGTGCGTAATAACTCCCGTTTACCGGATATTCTGGAAAATGCATCCCTTCCCACGCGGTGATTTCCATACTGAATCACCTGCTGCGTGGCATGTCTTAACGTGTCCAGACGACCTGAACATCTAGAACAGCCAGCAACATGACGCTCGATTTTTCTAGTTTCCGAGAGCGACAGCTCATTATCGATTAGCAACAGAAGTGCCTTATCTCGAACATGCCCTCGGATACACTCTCGAATTGGCAAAATCACAATTTCATACACCTTTCGCCAACCTCAGCAGGCCACGCTTTACCAAGTTGACTGCTCGTTGTTCGCTCACTCCCAAAACAGAAGCTATCTCCCAATAACGCAATCCTTCGGCGCGCAATAAAATGCTATTCCGCTGTTGAGAAGTCAGGGTTGACATTGCCTCATCTAACCTTCTCAGCTGTTCTTCCTTGAGATATCTCGACTCTGGATTTGTACCCAGATCCACCAAATCATTCTCGGCATCGAGATCTGCAATCGACTGTCCCCTTCGACGTGCTCGATGAATATCCATCGATAAGTTGTGTGCTACCCGAAAAAGCCATGAACGCAAGTTAGTATTGTCGCCAGCTTCTCTCAGATGTGCCGCTAAACGAAGGAATGTCTCCTGAACTAGATCTTCGGCCTCATCTGCGAGTATGCCCAGACTCTTCAGATACCTGTAAATCGAAGGACTGAACTGCTCGTACAATTTCAAAATGCGTTCCTGCCAAACCGAGCTATCTGGATCTGTAAGGGTGAAAAGTCCTGGTGCCCGAATAGCGCCCAGCTCTTCCCGACCGCGTTTATCATTTGCAGTCCATTCAATACCTCTAGAAATGGCCACCAAGGAGCCCCCTCCCAATCCGCAAACAATCGAACGCATGTCCCACTTTCCTGGCAGAAGTTGACATCTGCTATTCCCCACCCAACAGCAAAGCCTTCTGCGGAATAAACCAGCGCTCATTGAACTGCGAATTCCTGAAGTGGCTCAAACAATACCCCGCAATTAAGAAACCTTTGTTATTTGGAGCGGTCTTTTTGATTAACATCTGTTTAATATGGTCAGATTACGTCGTAACTTTCTTTTACATCCTCCGGCTCAACATCACATTAGATAATCAAGGACACTACTACAGGCCTGCAGAAGGCACACCTTCTCCATTCTCAGCTTGTATCTGAGTATCAAGACATAAAGTCGAAGGCATACTGCATCAGACTTACATGGCTAACATCTGATCACCTTTCATTAAACAACCGTGAGGCTAACAAAAGCTACTGACCGTGCACTCAGCGCTCTAAATTCGATATTGTCCAAATCTAATTTCGAAAGCGAACCGTTACCAAAGCAATCATGACTGATATCGACCATTCCTTTTTACATAACGAACTCACCCGGTTTTTCCCAACTATCCCTTCGTATTTTTATTGGAGAATCTATCCTCGAATACAAACTTCGACACAGGAAAAACTATCCCTTTACATAACGGAGACGGCCACGATTTCCCAACTACCTTTTAAACTTTTTTTATTTTTTCCGCGGCGTGGCGCATGAAAGGAGAATCTAGAGAAAAGATACAATTCGCAGGGTTAAGTGATATCTATACATGACAGTAGCTACATCGATATAAATGCCAGGTTAATTTTTTGGACTCGCATCCTTGGTCGGTTTCCGAAACAGGAGGATGCTTTCATGACACAGTTCTTCCAGATTATCCGTTACGCGGGGTACTGGTAGATTGAAGTCTCCTGAACTGAAACGCAAAATCCCGACAAGCACTGCCGCGTCAAGCCAACTCATTGTCGAGAGGAAGTTGATAAAATTGCCCATCCCTGTGTGGGGGATCTCAGACCATGTCTAAAAGAGGGAGCGACCTGCGAGAGCCAATGGAAAAGAACCCAATGACTGGCGTTGAAACAAGAAAGGAGCTGTCATTAGAACAACAGGGGAAATTACTCCAAGTGTTAAAAGCCCGCTTTGAAAAGAACATGAACCGCCATAAAGATCTTGAATGGCCCCCAATATCAGCAAAGCTGAAAGCTAATGCCGAGAAACTATGGACACTCAATGAAATGGAAAAAAGCGGCGGTGAACCCGATGTTATTAGCCAGAATAAAGAGACGGGCGAATATATCTTTTGTGACTGTTCGGTGGAGAGTCCTAAAAGCCGCAGAAGTCTTTGCTACGACCGCGAAGCACTGGACTCCAGGAAAGAGCATAAACCTGAGAACAATGTAGTCGATGTGGCAGCTGCGATGGGCATCGAACTCTTAACAGAAGAACAGTACCGGGAATTGCAAAGGTTAGGAAATTTCGATATGAAGACATCGAGCTGGATAAAAACGCCCGCTGAAATCAGGGAACTCGGCGGTGCCCTCTTTTGCGATCGCCGCTACAATACCATTTTCGTGTATCACAACGGTGCAGAATCTTATTATGCTGCTAGAGGGTTCCGCGGATTGCTAAAGGTCTAGTCGTATTTCTCAGTCTTCATATTTCTCCATCAAGGACCAAACTCGATCCTGAAAAGGACAATCGGGCACGATGGGAAGAACAAGCTATCGTTCGTCGACCCAGTGCTCTATAGCCTGCCACTGTTTTCTCCTGCCGTTCTCGGAACGCATTCTCTTGACTGTGCTTAGTACATCCCCAATCAATCAACAACGATTCAGCATCTTGGCGCAAAATTCTTGGCTGTTCGGCCCTGGAGAGGTACAACCGGCACAGGTGAAAACATCAATCAAAGAATGATGTGGGCAAATCCATGAAGATCGTAGTGATAGGTAGCAAATGGAAGGTTCGATCATGATGCAGGTAAAGGTGTGGGAAGGAATTAAATCTGATGCCTTGCCAAACTTCCTACCGAAGGCCCGACGGTATTCATGCTGTTCACCAAAACGCAGCCAAACTGAGTCAACAAGCTTGTAGTGTTCTTGGTGCATAAATCCAGCAGATAAAGCAATTTAGATGAGAACTCCCTGTGACACCATAAGCCTATCACCGGCAGCCGAGGTGCAGTGTAAGAATGAAGCTAAACCCTGGATCCTTGCTGCAACCATTCTTGCTTCCAGCATGGCGTTTATCGACAGCACTGCAATCAATGTCGCTCTGCCAGCCTTGCAGAAGGGTTTTCATGCCACGTTGATCGAGGTGCAATGGGTGGTGGAATCGTATGGGCTGTTTCTAGGAGCGTTGATCTTAGCCGGTGGTTCTCTTGGTGACTTGTTGGGACAACGCATGGTCTTCCAGGCAGGTACAGTTTTGTTCGCTGTCGCCTCTATCGCTTGCGGAGTTGCAGCGAATATTCAAATCTTGATCTTTGCCAGAAGTATCCAGGGCATGGGTGCTGCGCTCTTGGTACCTGGCAGTCTCGCAATCATCAGCTCCTCTTTTGACCAAAAGAGCCGGGGACAGGCCATTGGCACGTGGTCCGGATTTACCGCGATCACTACTGCTGTTGGTCCTGTGCTGGGCGGATGGCTGGTTGAACATGCCTCCTGGCGCTGGGTATTTTTCATCAACCTCCCTCTTGCAGTAGCGATAATAGCTATCTCGATTTGGCGAATCCCGGAAAGCCATAGTGTGGCCAAATCTCGACTGGATTGGGCGGGAACCATCTTGGCAACTTTGGGATTAGGTAGCATGGTCTTCGGTTTCATTGAATCGACCAGCCTTGGATGGAGAAACCCTTTGGTCTTCGGCAGTGTCCTTGCTGCGTGTACGTTTCTGATAGGATTCGTAGCGCTAGAAAACCGCACACCGTTCCCGATAATCCCATTTGAGCTCTTTAAAAACCGGACCTTTACCGGAACCAATCTGCTGACCTTATTTCTCTATGCGGCTCTCGGTATTTTCTTCTTCTTACTTCCAATGAACCTCATACAGGTCCAGCAATATTCAGCAACTGCCGCTGGTGCAGCTATCCTCCCGCTGATCCTCGTTATGTCTCTCCTTTCGCGATGGTCAGGTGGACTTATTGTAAGTCTTGGACCCCAAAAGCCATTAATTCTTGGTCCACTCGTTGCTGTTTTAGGTTTCATTCTGTTTGCCATCCCTACGGTTGGAGCGAATTACTGGAAGACATTCTTCCCGGCTTTGATTATCTTGGGATTCGGCATGGCGATTACAGTGGCACCTCTTACGACCAATGTGATGAACTCAGTCACACAGGATCGTGTAGGTACAGCATCGGGTATCAATAATGCAGTTGCGCGTGTTGCTGGTGTTTTCGGAATCGCAGTCCTTGGCATTGCAATGATATGCGCCTTTCGTTTTCGGCTGGAACAGACACTGGAGCCTCTGTCGCTATCTGCAGAGAGCCTCCAGGAGATCCACGCTCAGGAATCGAGACTCGCTGCGCTACAACCGCCCGCATATCTCGCCCCTTCGACAAAGGCAGAAGTCATAGATTCGGCCCAAAGGGGATTTATATTCGGGTTCCGAGTGATAATGCTAATCTGTGCCGGGCTGTCGCTGATTAGTGCCACGATAGCATGGATCACGGTTCCAGATGTTAATGATCGACCAGTCCGGTCGTAGCACAGTAGCAAGCTATGAATGACGGTTGCGCGCGCGAAAGGCTGTAACCTTGGCGCGATTGCCACAGAACTGAGAGCTACACCAGCGTCGCCGGTGAGCCTTGGTTCGATCGTAAAACCAAAGCACGCAGTGTTTACCTTCACAATGCCGGATCAAATCGAAATCCCCATAAACAAGAAGTTCTGCGATCTGTTCAGCAGCAGGAGCTAAATACTCTTCCGGTGTCTTGTCACGATAGACCCTCTCGTAGCTCAGGCTACCTTTCCGGGAGTTACTTAAGGCACAATGACTCACTGAATGATCAAGAAATGATTGCAAATCCCGCAGAGATAGAGATCTACCGGCTTTTTTCGTCTCAATAGTCTTTCGCCCAATCTGTCGCAATTGGCGAGCCTTACGAAGAAGCTCAGCATCTTTCCAGGTTCCAGATGGCTCCCTCTTCCGTAGGCCTGTCCTCATCATCCAAGCCGTAACATCTGCATCCGTCTGCCAGATGTCTACCAATTCCGTACCTTGCATGCGAAGAGTATTCACGAAATTCAGCGCCGGGTGATCTCCCACAAAGTCCAGAGGCGAGTCTTCGCTATCAATACTCAATGACGCTTGCTGGTCCACGATCCACTCTCCCGTAACTATTATTGAATCCATATACAGGTTACATGAATCTCAACCCATGTAACCATAAAACTTCATTTTTCATGGTTACATAAAGATCCCGAAGAAGATTGACGTTTCATCACTTCAGCCCACGCGTTTGCCTCACTCTGACCAGGAGTAAAGCGAACGCAACACCAAAAGGAGCCAGATATGCTAGACTTCACATTTTCCATAGCGTCTGAAAACCGGAACGCGCGTGTCCAGCGCAAAACAGTGGAGGCCGATGGTCTCAAAATTTTCTACCGCGAAGCTGGTGCGCAGGACGCTCCAGTCATCCTCCTCCTACATGGCTATCCATCCTCCTCTCATATGTTTCGAGAGCTGATGCCGATCCTGGCTCAGAGATATAGGGTGATTGCTCCCGATCTTCCCAGCTTTGGGTTTACGGAGGTGCCAGAAAATCGAAACTATTCTTATACCTTCGATTCCTTTGCAGAGACCGTTGAAGCCTTTGTCGAGAAGTTGAAATTAAGCAAATATGCAATCTATGTATTCGACTACGGCGCACCAACCGGCTATCGTCTCGCCGTTGCACATCCAGAACGCGTCACCGCCATCATCTCGCAAAACGGCAATGCATATGAAGAAGGGCTCAGCGACGCCTGGAATCCGATTCAGAAGTACTGGAAGGAACCTACACAGGAGAATCGCGATGCCATTCGGCAACTGCTCACTTTCGAGGGAACCAAGTGGCAGTATGTCCAAGGGGTAGCAGATCCGTCCGCAATTGCGCCCGAGTCCTATACGCTTGATGCTGCTTTGCTGGAGCGGGTAAATATCAAGGAAATCCAACTCGATATCTTTCTCAACTACGCTTCGAATGTCGCTCTTTATCCTGTTTTCCAAAAATATTTTCGAGAATCCGCGCCACCATTACTGGCCATCTGGGGCAAGAACGATCCATTTTTTCTACCCGCAGGAGCGGCAGCGTATCGCCGAGACAATCCTAATGCCATAGTCAAACTACTAGACACCGGTCATTTCGCTTTGGAAACACATGTAGAAGAAATTGCAGATGAGATTGATCAGTTTCTGCGTCGCGTTCAAAGCTGACAATCGCTGGCGGGAATGGTTATATATCTGACCGATGCAGATCAGGTAAACAGACAGAGGCGAATCCTGGACAGAGATGTACACGGTAGAAGAAAGCAGTCTGGACTGAATGGAGCCTCTGGATGCAGAACAGCGGCTCCATAATCTTGATATTCCCTATTTATTGCACCGTCACGATAGGAGGGCATATGTTCCGGCAGTATCAGGCAGCAATTTACTTTTGAGGAATTAATCAGTCACCAGTGCGGTTGCTGGTTCTATCCTGGTAGCCCGTAAAGCAGGAATCGTCATAGCGATTGCACTCAAGGCAAGAATGGCAGGCATAATTATTCCGTAGTTCTGTAAGTTACCGGGTTTAATCTCGAACAGCAGATGTTCCAAAATCGGCATCGAGAAGATCGATAGAATTACGCCCGCCACGGTACCTGTAATTACAGACAGAAATCCTTCCCGGAATATCAAAAACATAATCTGAACACGCCTAGCACCGAGAGCCATACGAATGCCAATTTCCGCTGTTCGCACGACGACCGAATACGAAAGAACTCCAAATATTCCACCCAGTGCAAGTTGCAAAGCAACCACGGAGAGAAGTGCAGCTAGAACAGATACGAAGCGACTTTCCGCCCGCGCCTTTTCAACAACTGCCGATAGCGGTTCAAGGGGCGTAATTGGAACATTTCGATTGAGAGCAGCAACCTGCCTGCGTACAGATGTCGGTAAGGTGGACGTGGCACCGGTGCTGCGCATAACAATCGTCATCGCGGGACGAGGCGCCAGAGGATAAGGCAAATAAATCTGAGGCCGCACCATCGCGGTCAAAGTATGGCATTGTATGTGACGCACAACGCCTACAATAACGACCCAATCTCTCTCGAATTGATATGGCCCTTTAGGGGAGTCGGAAACATTGAGCCGTTTACCGATTGCGTCTTCTCCCGGCCACAAGTTATGGGCAAGAACGTCGTCGATTACTGCAACATGCTGATGGTTTACATCATCGGCATCAGTGAAATCACGTCCTGTAATAATCTGAGCGCCCACGGTGTTGAAATAGCCGGGCGAGATTGATCGGAGGTCAGCCATCACCGTGTTTTGTTGATCGACAGGCGTTCCTTCCTTCCAGTAGTAGTCATACCAATTCCCTCTATTGTCGAGCGGAAGATGCGAAATCGTAGAAACGGATTGTATGCCGGGAAGACTAATCAAAGTGCGCTCAACTTCGCGGAGCGTCTCGTAGTCAGGAATATTTACGCGAAAGGTAAAGACACCGTCAGCTCGAAACCCAGGGTTCACCTGCAGGATGTTGGTAAAAGTATGAATAAGCAGTCCAGTACCGATCAGCAGAACAAAGGCGAGCGCAACTTCTCCGGCAACGAGAAGTGCGGCAGGAGTCCCCTGCCTTTTCGTCGCTGAGCGTCCTGCACGTTTCAGGTCGGCGGCCAGATTGAGGCGACGCATCGTGGATAGCGGCGCAAGGCCAAAGACTGCGCCTGTAAGGACAGCCATTGCGAATGTAAATCCAAGAACACGCAAATCCAGCCCTACGTCACCGAGACTTGCGAAGGAAGGCGGTTCGACTGCGACGATGATCTTTAATGCGGCCCATCCCAGCAGCAAAGCCGCAACTCCTCCTAGAGACACTAACAACAAAGTCTCTGTAGCGGACTGGCGGAGCAGCCGGCGATGCGTCGCGCCCAATGCTGCCCGTATCGTAGTCTCCTGAAGCCGCTGCCGCATGCGGACCATGAGCAGGTTTCCAATATTGGCGCAACCGATAAGCAATACGAAAGCTACCGCACCAAATAGAATCAAAAGTATATGACGAATTTCCCTAACATCGTCGTCCTGCAGGGGAATGGCATATAAACGGTAATTTGCTACTTTTACCCGACTGCCTAACTCATTAATCTGACTGGCGATAGAGGAGAGCTCCGTTTGCGCCGCCGCGAAACGCCTGGGGTCTCTCAACCTGCCAATAAGGTGAAGAAAGGCTGGACCATGTGGCTCCCACGGACCAATTGAAATCGGCTCAAAATAATCAACGGTCAAAGGAACACTGGCATCCTCGGGAAGCATCAGCTTAAAGCCCTTAGGCAGCACGCCAATTACAAGGGAGGACCCGCGACCGGATGGAACTGATTTGCCAATGATGTTGGGATCACTACCGAATCTCCGCACCCAAAGCTCATGAGAAAGCATGAGTACTGCCGGAGCATTCTCAAGATCGTCTTCCGGCCCAAAAAAGCGGCCGAGAGCTGGCCTCGTACAGAAGAGCGGGAGAAAGTTCGACGTGACAACACCAGCCTTGCCCTGTTCTGCATCGCCTCTTCCCGGCAGAGCGCGATTCGTCACCCAGATTCCACCGATTTGCTCAAACTCTCGAGTTCGTTGCCTCAGCTCGTAGAGCTCGAACATCGAAGCTGGAGCACGATTGGAGTTCCCCAGCGCCGACCAGATTACCGTCAGTCGGTCCGGATGCGGATAGGGTAACGGTCGAAGGAGTACAGAATTGACGAAGCTAAAGATAGCAGTATTGGCACCAATACCGATGCCAAGTGTGAGGATGGCTACTACGGAAAAAATGGGGCTTTTGCGAAGCTGACGAAGACCAAATCGCAGGTCTTGCCAGAACACCTCGATGCCAGTTCCGGATCGCCTAAAGCGAACCTCTTGTTTCATCTGCTCCATGCCACCAGGCTCGGCTGGATCTTGCCTGTAACCTTTGGACTCCTGTGCCCCGGCCGCTGTCTTTTCGTCCATAGTCATCCACCCATACCCGCAACACTGTTACGAAGTCCCTATCGATCTCATCTTTCTGAAGCAGGTTCCACAACAAAATCCGACAACTTCACAGCAAGACACTCTGGTGGCCTTCAATACTGACCGATAACGAGAACGGTTGACGCCTATAGGTTGGCTTCAACGCCTGTGTTCACGTCTGCTCTCGGAGCTCTAGCTATCACTACGACAATAGGCTTGCTCCGCAGCGCCTCGGTGCATATGTCATATGGAAGACGCTTATCAATTTCATAATCTCTGCTCTCGATATACTTCACTTCCCGCCAGAGTCTGGGAATGAACATGTCCAGCATGCTCTGAAAGATGTAATCCTTCTGTTCGGACTAGCCACTTATACCGGAATACGATACGAGTCTGCACAAGGGCAATGAAGCTGTCAAGTCCTTAAGTGCAGCTATGTCAGGAATTCCATTGTTCAAAAGGAAGGTTGGTTTGAGAAAAGAAGTAATTTCCCGATGGGCATTATTCTCTACAGAGGAAAGGACGTTTCGGAGACGATTCCTCCCTCTGCGTAGAAATTTTGGGATTGAAACTCTGAGTCAATATTGAAGAAACCTGATCCGCAAGTCTTCTCAACTCGGATTCAGCCTGAGCTAGATATACTTCACAATTCTCTTTATCGCTGCGGGCCAGAAAGATGGTGTTCGTCAGACTTTGCAGAGGATTATTGATGTGGTGCGCTAAAGTATCCGCCATCTCTGCGGCGGCGCGGATTTTATCCCCTTCGCGCATTAAATATTGATGATGCTGATGCCGAAGAATTATGGAAGCAAGATCTGCAAGGCTTCTCAAAAGAGAATAGTCGTCAAAGTCGAAGGCTTCTTCTGAAGCATGGGAGACAGCCCAAAGAGTGCCTCTCACAAATTCATTCGTCCAAGGGATTAGTATGCCATCATGAATTGGCTCTGCCAGGATACCGAGAAAATCATAGTATGGCTGTGTCACCCGATAGAGTTGTGCGCGCCCAGAATCCAGACACGTGCCGCAAGGACTGAAGTTTCTAGGAGTCTTTCCATCAAGATAACGAGAGAAACTTCCTGCAACCGCCACCCAGCGAAAGGAATTCGTCTCAGGTTCCTCAAGAGAAATTCCTGCACTGTCTGCCCCACAGAATTCAACAGCTGTGTGAACCAGTTCCTGCAATACGAAGCCACTATCCTCTGCAAGCATCCTGGATAAACGGCGAATAGCTACAGACTCGCGATTAGATTCGTGAGCCTTTCTTTTGCGCAGGGCAAACTTCGCATCTGTCAATAAATCCCACAGACACATGCCAGAATCGGACTCTAATCGCTTTTGCAGCATAAGGGAAGAAACTACCTATAGATGAAAAGAGTGTACCCTCAGAAATACTGTGGTGGATAGCGAGAACTGAAATATTGCTCATTGTGGGGCAAAACAGAATCGTCTTCAGGCGCTTAGGCATAATCCCAATTTGTAAAAACGCTTCTATCTATTTTGCATACAACTCAACAATGCATTCCGCTCATCCAAACCGCTCGCTTCGATAAATGTGCCTTATCGGATCGTACGATATGGATACACGCTGCAGCGGCAAGAACCTAGATCCGAGGGAAAGGCATAATCCCATCCAGGAACACTTTCGGCGTATCGCCGTGAAATCAGCAAACATTATGCTACCAATAACGCACACTGAGTTGCGTGCTACCGTTAATAAGGCGTGTTCTCCCTAGAAAAACGAGCACGCCTCATCTACAACATCTAGTTCAACTTGACGGTCTCCTGCAGATTTATCTGTATTGAAGAACTTCCAACAAGGATACTGAAAGCTCCCGGCTCCATCGTCCAGGCAGATGCATCGGAATCCCAATGCGAGAAGGCGCGGCGATCTAGGAATACTTCCACCGGAGAGCTTTCTCCCGGTTGAAGGTTTATCTTGGAAAAGCCCTTCAGCTCCTTTACCGGATGAGGAAGTTTGGAATGCAGGTCGGAGACGTATATCTGCGCGATCTCCGCACCGGCTCTCTTACCGGTATTTGTAATCCGGAAAGATACCTTTACAATGTTCTTATCGCCTTTCTCTAGAGGCAGAATGGCAAGATCGCTGTATTGGAAGCTGGTATACGAAAGTCCATAGCCAAAGGGGAAGAGTGGTTTTCCCGTGAAGCGATCGAAATGCCGGTATCCGACAAATAATCCCTCCGTATAGGGAACATGCTTATCTCCATCCTTGTCGTAGTAACTGTGGAATGCGGCTCCATCTTCCAGTTTGCGTTCCATGGATATGGGCAGTTTCCCTGAAGGATTCACCTCTCCGAACAAGATCTGTGAAACGGCAGTCCCACCCTCCTGTCCTGGATACCAGGCATAGAGTAGTGCCTTCGCTGAATCGAGCCACGGAACCATATTCACGTTACCGCCGGCATGAATGACAACAACAACGTTTGGGTTAACTTCCACCGTCGACTGGAAGAGGCGAATCTGTTCTTCAGGAAGATTGAAAGGACGATCTGATCCCTCCCCTTCTTTTGAAGAATCAAAGCCCAAACACAGAATTACAACATCTGCCTTCCTGGCCAATGCTACGGATTCCTTTAGCTCCGTATCCGAAATCGCCGTAATGCCGAATCCGATCTTTGCCTGTCCTGTGCCTTCGAAATATTCCACCCGTATCTTGTAGTGATGCCCCGCCTGCAACTCCAGCTTTTTGTCAATGATTGCCTCACCCTGATATTGCCATTGCTCAACAAAGAGCTTGTCATCGACAAAAACTCTGAATCCATCGTCGCCGGAGATATGGAAAGTAAAAGTGCTGTTGGATCTTGGTGTAAAGTATCCCGACCATCGGGCAGAGAAGTTATTGACCGGCTGTCCTTCTGCATAGCTTCCCTCTCCCCAATCGAAGGCCAAGTGCTCATCTACACGGGTCAGAGAGGGATTGCCTTTCAATTCCGTATTATTAAAGAACTCCGCTCTGAGTCCCTTTTGCCCACCTGCTTCTTCGGTAGTAAACTCTGTAGTCCGAAAGCTTTTGACTGGCTGCAGCATACCAGGACTATACGTAATAGAAACGGATCCTTTTGTCAGTTGACGGATTCCGTCCAACACACTAACAGAGTGAAACGGCTGCACAATTGAACTCCCGCCACCACCCACGACTGCGGAATCAGCATTTGGCCCCAAGACGGCGATGGTACGAACTTTCGATTTATCGATGGGAAGAAGACCGGAGTTCTTGAGCAGGACCATGCTCTCTTGCGCCGCCTGTAAAGAAACTTTGGACGCCTCCGGATTATCGACCGGAATCGTCGCATCCTTCTGCTCCCGATCCAAGAACCCAAACTGGATCGCCGTTCGGAGAATACGGCGCACCTTATCATCTATAACCGCAGGGGAGACACGTCCATCATTCAGCGCAGCGGAGAGCGTAGCCGGGCTCATGAACTTGCCGGAAGGCATCTCCAGATCCATTGCACCATTCGCCGCAGCAACACCGTCGTAGGTTGCATCCCAATCGGACATCACAATGCCCGGGAAACCCCACTCCTTCTTCAACAAATCGCCATTGAGCTTACCATTCTGCGTCATGTGGACCCCGTTCACCAGATTGTAGGAATCCATGATGGCTCCAACATGTGCTTCCTTCACTGATGCTTCGAAAGCAGGAAGATAAATCTCCCTCATAGTGCGCTCGTCAATATCGGAGCTGACGTGATGCCGGTCCCACTCCTGATTGTTTCCCATGAAGTGTTTGGCCGTTGCAATAACTCCCTGGCTCTGAATGCCCTGAATACTGGCGACTGCCATTCGCGAGGCCAGATAAGGATCTTCGCCAAAGTACTCGAAATTTCTGCCACACATCGGCGCCCTATAAATATTCATTGCAGGAGCAAGCAAAAAATGGACTCCACGAGCGCGGGCATCCTTTCCCATCGAAGTGCCAACGGCCCTTTGTAATTCGACATTCCAGGTAGAGGCCATCGCGATTCCGGCTGGATAGGCAGGCGCTGGACCATAGGTCCTGACACCGAGAGGACCATCTGACATCTTCAAACGAGGAATGCCGAGACGAGGAATATCACGAATATAGAACGCATCGATACCGCCAATATAGGCGAGCTTTTCCTGCAGAGTCATCTCCTTTACCAGGCGATCAACGCGAGCTTCCACATCTGAAGGGACCTGTGATGAACAGGTTGAAGGAAGAAAGCAGCAAAGTAAAGTTTGCATAAATAAAAATGGAACACTTCCAAAAATTCTTTTCATGGAACTTATCTCACACGCGGTTACGAGTCGACATCTCAGCGCTTTGCGGTAACTGCACTCCAGTGAAAGGTCACTAGCGCTTTTGAAGGCAGAGTGTAAGGAAATACGCGTTCGTGCCAGCGTACATAGAACGTAGAAGCAGTAACGGCATTATTGAGGACAAGCAAAGAGATATCTCCGTTTTCATTTTGAAAGGCGACGTTCTCCAAATTGTTCCGTCCTAAATCCGTCGAGTCGATCCGGTGGGCACCGGGAGATGCAAACTTACTCGCATGTGCCAGTGCGTAGTAATCAGCCGTAGGCGTAACCTTGGTTGGATTTGTCGAGTAATCGATGGTTAGCACGCCACGGCAGGTGCTACAGCCTCCGGCATTCGGACCATTCTTCTGATCAAGCGCCATGTTCCATAGAACGACCGAGCGAGCCCAGTTTCGTGTCGAACGAATTACCAGCTGCGCTGTTACTTGTAAAAAGTTCTCTTCCTGCCAGCTTCCTCCTGAGCACTCTGTCTCCCAAATGCCAAAATTAGGGAAGCGTTCTTGTACGGTTGATTGGGCTGCGGCATCACCACCATAGCAATGAAAGGCCGTTCCGGCGACGTAGGAAGATGCCTTAGGATCGGAGAGAATCTCCATCGGATATTCCGGATGGTCCCAGTTATGATCGTAGACAAGAATCTTTGTCTTCAATCCTGACTTTGCTAACGCTGGGCCGAGATGATCCCGAATTACTGCAAGCTGTTGACTGGCGGGCATAAGCATGCCGGGATAATCTCTGGTTTCATACAGCGGCTCATTTTGAATCGAGAGATAATGAACAGGAATACCCGCTGCCTGATAGGCTTGAAGTGATTTGACTAAGTATCCAGCAAAGTTTTTCTGCTCGGGATCTAATAACTGTCCACCAATCATGGATTGTTTTGTCTTCATCCATCCAGGAGGGCTCCACGGCGTTACCATGATCTTGACGCCGGGGCGAATCGCTACAGCTTCTTTCAGAAGAGGGATAATCGTTTCAGCATCATGCTCTGTTGAGAAATGCTTTAATTCGGGATCTCTTTGCCCTGTTGGCATATCGTCATAGCTATAATGTGAGCGCGCAAAATCAGAAGCACCTAAAGGCTGCCGTAAAAAATTGAGGCCGATTCCCTTCTCCGGATCAAGCAGATCGCGCAGGACCTCCTTTCGTTTTTGTGGGGTTAGCTTGGTTTCCAACAACCAGGCGGAACTTTCTGTAAACGACGCGCCAAAGCCTTCAATTTCCTGATACTTCTTCGTCTCATCCACCTGAATTGTCAAACCATTCGAGTTTCCACGAACGAACTTCTGTGCAGGCTGCTGCTTGAGCGTCTCACTCAGATCGGGCAAGGTGCGAACTATTGAGACATTCTGTGCAACAGATAAGGCTGCAAAACACAGAACTGGCCCTAAGGTTAAGAAACCAAACTTCACTTTCAACATCTGCATTTCCTGTTTTCGAATTCTTTGAAGGTGTGCTTAGAAAGGGAGGGGAAGGCCTGAGCCACCCCTCCCTTCTGTGGAAAGCTAGAAGTTGAACTTAGCTCCGAGCTGAACAACACGGAAACCGCCGGGACCAGTGTTATACGTGCTCGCGTTAGTTCCCCAATTGACAGCCTTGGTAACGGACAATGGGGTACCAGGTTGCCATTGCCAGGGTCCATTCACACTGATGGGATAGTTTTTGGTTTTGAAGTTGGGATGATTGAAGACATTGAACGCCTCTAGACGAAGCTGGACAAAATACCGCTCGCTCTTGGAAACTGGAATTTTCTTAAACAACGACATATCCCAGTTCTGTATTCCACCTTGACGCAAGGTATCGCGCGATCCACGGATCGGCATCCCTACAGAAGGAAGAACAGGGTTCTTATTCTGATCCAATGCGTAGTAATACTGAATAGCTCCCCACATATTCGAGCCATCCAGTGCACCCGATTCGAAGGAAAAGTTATTGCCCATATCGACAGGAGTACCGGTCATCGCATTGGTAACACCGCTCAATTGATAGTTGTCGGTGATGTACGATAACCAGTGCGGTCCACCGAAACTCTTGACCGGACTCGGAAGATCGTAGACATAGTTGGCGGCAAAGACGTGGGTGCGATCCCACGAAGCCGCACGATAGTCGATCTTTGCATTGACAGGATTCTGTGTATCCTGATCGGAGGTCGATGTAGTCATCGACTTCGACCAAGTATAGACCGCTCCGAAGGTCAACCCCTTACTAAAGCGGCGCTGCAGAGAAACCTGTAGAGAGCTATAGTTCGACGTGCCATCCCACTTCAGATATGAAATCTGATCGTAGCCTTTAAAGGGTACCAGCGGCGCATTGGTGTAGCTATTTCTTCCTTTTGCATAAATGCCACTGAACTTATATCCGGCATTCGCGTAGATCGCCGGCAGGTTTGGTTCGACGGCTGGAACGACACCGCCAGGAAACAGCGTAGGATCTTGCGCCTCAGCGCTAAATGCGTATCCATAGGGAATAGCATTAATATCTCGAGACGTAACCAGATGACGGGATATGGTCCCGACATAAGCCAGATCAAGAGTGGTCCCAGAGCTAATCTCCTGCTGAATACCAACACTATAGCTGTAGACTGTTGGCACTTTCCCGTTCAGATCCGCGCCAACGATACCTCCCAAAACTGCGTCGCCAAACGAAGATTGGGAGGAGCTTAAGCTGGAGATATTTCCAGCCGATACCAATGCCTTCTGCACTATGGCCGGGTTATTGAATACAGTATTGAAGAGCAGATTGCCTTGCGTGCGATCATGCATCATGCCTGCGCCACCACGCACAATCGTCTTGTGGCTATTGTAGGGGTCCCAAGCGAACCCGATACGAGGCTCCGGCATAATTCCACTGCTACTCCAGCCTCCCTTCGGTAGCTGACCGGTGGCCGAAAACAGCATCCCATTCAAGGTATTGCCACTGTTAGGAACCACAGTGCCACTTGTCGTGATCGAAACCGCCTGAGCAGGGGCGTACGACGCAGGATCGAAAAGTGCAAGCTGATTGCTGTCGTCAATTTGCGGAGGAATCCACGCAAAGCGTACTCCGTAATCAAGAGTCAGCTTCTGCGTTGCCTTCCAAGTATCTTGTACATAAAACTCCACTTGGTTGTAACGGAATTTTCCAGTTGGGCGAGCCGTCGATTGATCGAAGCTCTTGAAACTTCCAAGCAGCGCACTGGCAATCGGATCGCCGAGAACGCAGCTGGAAATGCCGTTGCATGAACCACCTGCCGTTGCACCGATGTCAAAGTGCAACTCGCCATTCATGTTTCCCCAGGCGATCTGGTCTTTTCGATTTCTTTGATAGAAAACGCCACCCTTGAAAATATGGGGGCCACGGGACCAAGTCAGATTGTCGTTAGCATTAATAGTGGTGTTTGCCTGTTTCCATGGAGTTGCGCCGAGGTACGAGCCGGAAAAGTTCGTGTTTGCCAGACTCGAACCAAAATCGAGATCCGGAACCGTATCCGACGGATACAGTAAGGGCATCTTGATACCCAGCTTCGAGAGCGAAAAGTTTCCAGTAGAGCTTTCATCCAAGCTTAGTGAGTGGCTTGGGCCCACGGAAACTTCATTGAGTATGGTTGGGGTTATTGTGCTAACAAGATTAAGAGAGAAGTTCCATCCGGGGTGCTTCTGAGTGCAGCCACCAACATACATGGGGGTGGAGCAGGCATAGGTTCCAAACGGTCCAGGGAAGGGAGTCGCCGGAGCATTTTGGGTTTCGGAATTGTGAACCCAACGCCCGTAGATACGGTTTGAATTATTGATCTGATAATCGACCCGCAGAATGTCTTCACGACGCGGATTGGAGGAGGACGGTGCAGCCGAGAAATTGTAGTTCAGTCCATTGGTCCCGAAACCGGGAACATTCGCTTGCGGATACAAGTTTAAAAGCTTCTGCATATTAGCAAAAACTGTCTGCTGCGCTGCAGGAAGCTGCGACGAATTGATCTTGTTGTTCGTAATGCCAGGTCCGGCAATAACAACCTTGTTGCCATTACCGTCGACAGACTGAGAAAAGTCTCCTTGCCGTTCGAGAGCTGTCGGCGTATAGAACTGCACTACGCCACCAAGAGGCACGTACTGTTCATAGAACTCTTGGTTCCAGAAGACAAAGAGCCGATTCTTAAGGATGGGGCCACCGATCGAATATCCTGAATAGTTATAGCGATAGAGTGGAGGAGTGTTCGGAGACTTGTTCGCTAGCTGGTTCTGTTTGTTGAAGTACTCGTTAGCATTCAGGCCTTCATGGCGATGGAAGAATCTGCCGTTCCCATGCCATTCATTAGTACCCGATTTCGTGGTGATGGCAATCTGTCCGCCAGCTGCCTTTCCGTATTCAGCCTGGTAGTTTGAGGTAAGAACCTTCACTTCTTCAATAGCATCCGGGTTAATGGTGATGTGAGTTCCACCATTGTTGCCCGTATCGACATTCGACGCGCCATCGATCGTAAATTCATGCTGATTTGCACGGGTACCGTTGATGTTGAATGAATCATTGCCCCCTGTACTGGAGGCGTGGCCATCATAGAGGCCAGAAACGCCGGGAACCAGTTTCATATAGTCGAGGACATTTCTTCCATTCAGTGCGACGTCGTTCAGCTGCTTACTCGTAATCAGGTCTGAGCGCTCCCCGGAATTGCTCTGTAGCTGAAGTTGTCCGTTATCAGCGGTCACAACCACTGAGGCATCGACTCCCCCGACAGTCATGACGAAAACTCCGGCATTTAGCCGGTCGGCAGCGCTCAGGATCAGTCCTGACTTCTCTAATTTTTTGAACCCCTGGGATTCAACTGTGACCGAATAGGTGCCCGGCGGCAGGTTCGTCAGAAAGAATGTCCCCTCCTCTGTCGCAGTTGCATTGCGGGTTAAACCAATAGCGTTGTTGGTTGCAGTAACAGCTGCCTTCGGAATCACAGCCCCGGAAGAATCCTTCACAATTCCGGAGATTGTTCCACTGGTCACCTGTCCCATTGAGAATGAGTGCAACAGAACAAAAGCTAGAACTAGGCCTAGACAAACTTGCATCACCTTGCAATAACGAGAGTTCTGCAGAAGCTTAAACCTAATTAACAGAAGTTCCTTTTCTGACATGTTCGACCGTATTCGACGTAACATGTGCCCTCCCTTTCAAACTCCATATTCCCCTCCAATACCGTTTCGAAGAGGTCTGGCTTCCTAAATTTGTGCCGAGCGGCCTGTGACCGTCACCGACCCTGAAATATTTCTACAGGCGGATGAAACAGTAGGTTCCGAAAACAAGGAATGTAGTGGAGCTGGGTTGAAGTTTTCTTGAGGTTTTTCTGAGGTCCAGAAATCATTGAAAATAAAAGGGGAATCGATTACCTGTTCGGCTCGTTATAATTTCGAGGTATCTTGTCACAACGCTGAGGGGCTCTTTTTTGAGGGGTAGTTTCAAAATCGCTGATTGGCAGGTTGATCCGGAAATCAATTGCCTGCAGAAGGACGAAAAGATCCTTCACCTCGAACCGAAGGTAATGCAGGTTCTAGTACAGCTCTCTTTGCACCCGAAAGAGGTTCTGAGCAAAGAGAGATTGATCCAGGCGGTATGGCCAGACACTTTCGTCAGTGATGACGTGCTGACGCGAAGCATCTCAGTCCTCCGCCGCTTGCTGGACGACGATCCTCACAACCCCAAATTCATCCAGACGATCCCTAAAGCAGGCTATCGTCTGCTGGTGGACCCGCAACCCTTAGAATCGGCGACTATTACCCATGAGAGCGAGGTAAATAGAGCAACAGCTGTCGCTGCACTCAAAACTGGTGAATCTTCCGAAGTAGTCACGGTTATTGCTCCTCCTGAACAAGAAGAAGCCTCCGAAACTTCCGCCGAGGAAACGCGGCCAAAGATCCGGAACCGCTGGAGAGAGCGTTGGTTAATTCCGGCGCTTCTGGTCCTTGTCTGTCTAATAGCCGTGCTGAGTCTAGTACTCTGGTGGACCATTACTCACCAGAAGACCCCGGTCACGGCAGTCGCCTTCCGAACCGTTTCTTTTACCTCCTACGAAGGGCAACAGTCACAACCGGCCTTTTCCCCTGATGGCAATCAGATTGTCTTTGTCTGGGATGGCCGTAGAAACGATACACGCGATCTTTATATTAAGCAGATTGGGAATGAAGCCCTTCACCGCCTGACTTCGGATGATGCCTATGAGTTCAGCCCGGTATGGTCTCCTGACGGTAGTCAGATCGCATATTTCAGCGCCTCCGATTCCGATCAGGGCATCTATCTGATCTCCAGCCTGGGGGGCACGCCGCGAAAGATATACTCCCCAAGCCCGGCCATCGTCTGGGATCTGGCAGCTCTATCCTGGTCTCCTGACGGAAAAAGCCTGATCTTCCCCTATGGCAAATCGGCGCAGCATCCATCTTCTATATATAGGTTGTCACTCGATACCCTGCAGATCGGTATCCTGACCCATCCGCCCTCCAATTGGGAAGGAGACGTGAGTCCGGCCTTCTCTCCAGACGGAAAGCAAATTGCTTTTGTTCGCGCGACCGAGGGGGCGGTACGGGACATCTATGTCATTTCTTCCGATCATGAGATACCACCCAAGCGCATCACCTTCGATAACCGAAACATCAAGAGCCTCGCCTGGGACAACGACGGTCGCTCGATTGTCTTTTCCTCGGACCGAGGCGGTAAATATTCCCTCTGGCGGGTACCCAGCACAGGTGGAGAACCGCAACGTCTTCCAGTGGGAACAGATGACGCAACGGAACCAGCTATCTCCCGCACAACCCAGCGGCTAGCCTATACACAAAGTTCGGCGGTTTGGAGCATTCTAAAATTTCAGCTTCGTTCCTCTACAGGCGATCCGAAGGCAACTGCTGTTGTCTCTTCCACACAACAAGATTCCGCTCCCGCCTGCTCTCCGGATGGAACACACATCGCCTTTCAATCATGGCGCTCGGGATCCCAGGAAATCTGGGTCAGTTCCAAGGATGGCTCCAATCTGGTACGAATTACCTCTTTCGAGCGATCACTGAGTGGCAGCCCGGCCTGGTCCCCGGATGGCAAACAAATCGCCTTCGATTCACGCCCAGAAGGACGGTCGCATATCTATGTGACACCCGCTGGAGGAGGAGTGCCACGGCAGATCACCAGCGGAAACTACAACGATATCCTTCCGCGATGGTCACGCGACGGACGTTTTCTTTATTTCAGCTCCAACCGTAACGATAGCTGGCAGATATGGAAGATCTCCACTTCCGGGGGTACGCCCCAGCAGATCACCACCGGTGGAGGATTTATCGCCGCCGAATCTTTCGATGGGAAATGGCTCTACTACACAAAACCCGATGTATCCGGCATCTGGAGGATTCCGGCAAGCGGCGGTCCGGAAATACGTATCCTCGATCAACCCAAAGTAGGTTATTGGGGGTATTGGAACCTATCCAGATCCGGTCTTTATTTTTTGAGTTTCGCCCAGGACAAACCAACAATTAATCTTCTGAATCTAACCACATCACGTAGCTCAAAAATCATTACGCTAGACCGTAGGCCCCCGGTCTACTCCGGCCTGAGCCTGTGCACCGATGAAAGCGCTCTACTCCTCACAGATCAGAACGATGCCGAAAGCCACATCACCCTGGTTGAATCATCTCGTTGAATCAGCATCTGCATTCAACGAAACGTGAACACTTAGGTTTCGACTAGATCAAGAGTGGATGTTCTGCACGGCCATTCTGCCGGGGAATGGCCCACACTTAACGGCTCTTTGTTCGACCACACAGAAACCCAACGGCTCTGATGCTCACTCTTCCTCAAAACAAATAATAGACTGCATGGTCCGCTATCGATCGGGGAGATTCCGTCAAGCTCGCAGCGTGCTATAGCGAGCCTGCGCCCAAGCACGGCAGGGAGTATCAAAAGATACTCTCTGCCAGCAATTCCTTCATAAGTCTGGCGCAACTGCTGTCAAGCTCACGCCCTTCGCTTAACGAGCTCTTCTGGATGGAGGGATCAGCCTCTTTGCTTCGTGCGATATCGAGTTTGGTGCTGCATTCACAATTAAGCGCGGACAGTTCTCTGCACAGAGCTGCTGCCTTCGCAGTTTTCATTGATGATTCAATCTCAGAGAAGAATTTGGCGGCCATCTTTCGGCACTCCATCCAGACCGTTCCGCTCCACCAGTGTCCATGGGTGCTGCCAAGCCCTTTGTCGATGCCTCTGATCCAGTTCTCCCAAGCTCCATCACCAAACAGGTAACCAGGATACTCAAACTCCTCGGGCGTAGATCTCATGCGTAGCGCTATGGTCAATGCCGATTCCAGCTGCGAACCTTCGTCTGCCCGATACTCTTCCTTTTCGAGAAGGGTAAAACCCACCCAGCCTTCCTTCGCGAGAGCCTCATTTTCCATCCCGAAGCTGAGCGTAGCTCTTACCTCATCCGGCACGCAGGTTGCGCCCGGCCAAGGCTTCAACAATAGGAATCCCTTTAGATCGTATCCAGAGATAAGCTGATGCTCCATAAAATCTAGAATGCAGACCTTACCGGCATCGAGATGCGCTTTAATCTTATTTTCACCTTCGCTCAATTCTGCAAGAGTACTACTCCGTTTTAGGCTGACCGTACCACTCCTGCGGATTCCCATGTTACGAAGAGCGAGAAAGAGCCGATCTTTGTTCCAACAATAGGGCGAACTGGGACAAAGATCGTCATGGATGTTGAGAACAAAAGCATGAGTGCTATAGCCGAAGAGTTTGGCAATCGACCAGTCCAGATCGAAGAACTCTGAAGCTCCCTTAATGCTGCTCATGAGAGTCGTATTTATTGGGCTTTGTTTGAGATTGGTCAATTCCATGATATTCAGCGGCTCCTTCATCCTTTCAAACAGATCGCGGTACTTACGATCAACGATCCGAAGTTCTCCCGGAGTTATTCCGAACCACGATTTAAATGCTGTGGTGAAATTATCTTGGGAACTGTATCCGTAAGAGAGCGAGACATCAGCGATACGTTCTCCCTTCATGAGCGCCCGCGCCGCCTCAGTAAGACGTCTTTTCCTGAGGTAGCCAGAAGGCGTTTCACCCGCAATGTTGTAAAACTTTTGCCGCAAGCGGTTTTCCGAATAGCCCGAGACCTTTTCTAAATCCAGATTCGGATCGGAATCAGTTAAGTGTTCTTCTATCCAGGCGGCTATACGCAAAACCAGGATTCTGTCGTCCATCCATTCAGCTCCCATGAGCATAGTACCCATTTGAGCCTAGAATTTTCTTTTGAAAATACGCAATTTCGTAAAAGGAGATGCTACCGAAGTTCAAATGCAAGAAACAAAGCTGAGCGGCCTGAAGAGCAAAACGTACCCCAGAATCCGGATATGGAAAACCCCTTGACGATGATGATTGATCAGCGAGCAAACCGCATAAAAAACCGGCTATCTTTAGTTGTCAAAATGGCAATGCCTTGGTTCACATAATCAGAGGACATAAAATCCCGACCAACGCGATCGGAGATAACGCCCTTGCTGTATAAGCCGGGAAACACAAAACATAATTGAACTGATTCTAGAATTAGGAATACGTATAAGCCAGGATGGAAAACTTATTCTCTCGGCGTCAGTAAGCCTGAGCCCGCAATGCCCTACTATTCACCTTATATTGATATTTATAAATTAAGTCAAAACTGCGATTATCTGAGGAGCATCCGCAGCGAAAGCTCCGCAACGCCATTCGAATTCCGGACAAACGCAAAGCTGTCGGATATGGAACTATTCGGTACAGAGGCCTACTTGGTTTTGGTTCAGGTAAAGAGATGAGCAAGTATAGGTCATTATCTCAATTGCCAATCCTGTCAGCCTAGATCTGACAGGATTAGCTCATTATCCGGAAAGAGTTCAGCCAAAATAGTTTTGAAAACAGCTTCCGCTCGGAGGGGCTGAACCCTTGGGTCGGCTGCAATCCATAGCAATTCTGGTTCTTTGTTCTTTGCTGCTGCCTGTAATAGGGAAAGAGCCGTTGATGTCTCTCCGAGCGCCAGGGCAAGAAGGGCCTGGCGAAATCTGCTAATCGGGGTAGGAGAGGTCAATAGACTGAACTCCCTTGTAAGGCGGTTGGCGAGTTCTTCATCCCCACTCATAGCCAAAGCCTCTGCAATACCCGCCATCATTGGAAGATGCGCACCTGAGCTGGGACGAATGTTTTCCGCGATTCGTCTTGCCGCGTCCTTGTTACCTAGATATACATTCATGAAAGCGATGTATAGTTGAGCCTCTACAGGAACAGGACCATAGATGAGCTGATCCGAAGCGAGTTTTGCACCCTCTTCGTAACGATGCGACAGAAATAGAAATTTAGCTTGCGTAATCTTCTGACGGAATGAGAACGGATCGTTTCGCTGCGCAATTCCAAGATAGTAGGAAGCTTCGTCGAAGCGCCGCATACCTGCGAGAAACAAGGCGTACTGGCGCGTCACCCCAACGTGTACTCCCTGCCGCAGGGCCTCTTTGAAACTTGCTTCCGCCTCTTGCCACTTCCACTCAAGAGCCTGAACGCAGGCAAGACACGAATAAGACTCAATCATCTGAGAATCGAGCTCAACAGCCTTCAATGCCGCTGATCTCGCCTCTGCAACTGCCATAGAAGAGGGATAAATGCCGCGCAGAATCATTTCTACATGACACTGCGCTATGCCACAGAAAACCCGTGCAAAATCCGGAGCGAGTTGTGCTGCCTGCTGAAACTTCCTCAGAGCTGCCTGCAAATCCATAGCAGATCCCTCATCAAGTTGCGTTTCTGCCTGGATGATAAGCGGATACACCGACAGCATCAGCGCCCCAGCTGTAGCTTTCAAATGCCGTATATGCGACTGTTCGGGGCGGGCACGGCCGACGAATGCTCGAGCAATCAGTTCCTGGATTTGGAAAATCGAATCAGAGTTTACTTCTGTCTCAAAGCGTTGGGAATTAAGCTGAAAACCATCTGAATTCAAAACGCGAGAGGTAATGCGCAAATGGTTATTTTCTCCGCGAACGCTACCCTCAATAACAAACTGCACCCCTAATTCACGTGCCAGCGAAGGAATATCACGAGGAATTGCCGCATACTTAGCCACGGAAGTAGCTGAGGCAACCTTAACGCCTTCAGTCCGTACTAAAGCGTGGATCAATTCCTCTGTAATGCCCTGCGCGCACATGCCGGAAAATGGCTGTCCAGAGAGATCCGCGAAGGGCAATACGGCCAGAGATACCCCCTCTCCTTCGGCAAGTAGCCCTCCATTTGAACTCGTCAACTTCGAGTTATAGGAAGATGATTTTTCGTTCCGGCGAAAAACCGGCACGTAGGTACCCGGCCGCAGATAGATGAATATAGGATCCTCTTTGCCTCCCGACTCGTAATACTCCTTTAGTTTGGCACGAAGTCTTCTGGCTTCTGTTCTAACTATTGAGTCCTGGCTTGGATGGTAAGGGGGTTTTCGATCATATACTTCGGTACCAATCACATACTCCTTAAGTATGTGTGCATTTCCCACGAGCGCACTCTCGACCGTAAAACGCAGAAAGCGCCCCAACCGGTCCGATTGCGCAAAAAGGTCGCTCTGCAGAATGAGGCTGAGCTGCGAGTGCACTTCCGCTTCGGAGATGTTTTCAGTCATCAGCTTTTCGTCCACGGACCAACTCCCTTGCAGAAAATGAAGGCGTCACCATCAGCTCAGGAATAACAGCAGCTTTCAACCATCATAACGGAGACGCCTACATTTTTTCTGTAATCACTGTCAGCTAACCGTTGCTCACTTCCCGCCAGGAGACAACCATGACATTCTCGATAAGTATACGAGAGGCTTAGCGTGGAAGACGAGAAACGCCAAATGCGAGTGCTTACCGTGGCTCCATCAGAAATGTGCGTTAGGCTCAGCCGCCAGCTTATGCCGTTACATGTTGAAGTCATTGGAGCAACTCATGCTTACGAAGTTGCTCATTACATTCATGCCGGAGGGTCGTTTGAGGTTGCAATTCTGCCAGCTGCACTTCCGGATGCGGAATGGTGGGCGCTATGGGGCGAACTGTGCCTGCTTACCCCCCGACCCTCGATTCTGGTCTATGCACGACGGGCAACGTTTCAATTATGGGCAGGTGTACTCGAATCGGGAGCTTACGACCTGATCACGGAGCCGTTCTCTGAAGAAGAGATTCAAGATGCTGTTACGCGCGCCCTGCAAAACTTCAAGACCAATGAGAACGAAAGTGAGATCTGAGGAATGTACCTCGATCGATTTATTCAAAAATCTTCGGGAGGCGTAATGTTTCGCAAAATAGCAGTTGCATATGATGAATCGCCAGAAGCTGAACGCGCATTTCGATCCGCGATCCAACTCGCTAAGGCTCTTGAAGCGGAATTACTCACGGTCACGATCATGGAAGAGCTTCCTGCCTATACGGCCTATGTCGCCGGCGTGGATCCTTCCGGAATGTGCTCACTCCACCAGGACAAGATCCAGGTTTGTGAAAAGCTGCAAGCAAGAGCGAAGGCATTAGCCTTACACGAAAACATAGCGGTGGTCTCGAGCTTAATCGATGGAGACACGGTAGAAGCTATCGCGGGTTTTGTCTGTGACCAGAAGGTGGATTTACTTGTTGTCGGACTCCACCATCGGTCATTTCGTATCTCCCGTATCTGGAGCACAGTATATTCACTCGCGCAGGATGTGCCCTGCAGCATTCTGGGGATTCACTAATGATAAAGAAAATCATTGTTCCTCTCGTCATTTTGTGCTCGGCCACTATTTTGATCTTCACGATTAATGGTTGCTGGACTTCCTGGGAGGGAAATCGATCGGAGCAGAAGACCGAAGATGCCTACTTCCGTGCCGACGTTACACCGCTCAGTACCCGTATCAGTGGGACAGTTCGTAACGTGAACATCACCGATTACCAAGCAGTAAAAGAAGGGCAACTCTTGGTAGAGCTCAACGACAACGACTACCGTGCGATTTTGGCTCAAGCGCAGGCCGCTTTAGCAGCTTCAGAAGCAGAACTGGCTACAAATCAGACGGCAAAGGTATCGCAGGATGCCCAGATTCAAAACGCAGAAGCTGGATTGGCAGCTGCTTCTGCAGCGGTCGTCACCGCAGAAGCTGGAATAGCGTCGGTTAAACCAGACGTAGAGCGCACTCAGGCAGAACGAAGGCGGCAGGAAGCGCTTTGGACGGAAAGAGCCACAACTCATCAAAAACTTGAACAAGTGATCGCGGATGCCGAGCGATTTCAAGCGATGTTAGCAACTAGACAAGCTGATCTTGAACGAGCAAAGGCAGCTCTGGCAAGCAGCAAGAGTGTGCTCGCCTCGCAAAGAAGCCAGCGCGCACTTCTGGATACAAAGGACAGCATCTATCGCGCAGACATCGAAGCCAAGCGCGCATCGATTGCCGTAGCTGAAGTTAATCTGGGATACACGAAGATCCTTTCTCCCATAAATGGAGCGGCCGGAGAACGACATGTGCAGCCGGGCCAGCTTGTTGGCGCAGGCATGCAGGTTCTCTCACTAGTAAAGGGTGACGTCTGGATCGAAGCTAACTACAAGGAAACACAACTCACGAATATCCATCCGGGAGATAGAGCCGATATCAAGGTAGATGCATTTCCTGGAATTACATTGCATGGAAAAGTCGCAGAAATCGCGCCTGCTAGCGGTTCGCAATTCGCCTTGCTTCCACCGGATAACGCAACAGGAAATTTCACAAAGATTGTTCAGCGGGTTCCGGTAAAGATAGTACTTGACCCCAACCACGCTCTACAGGGACAACTAAAGGCAGGATTCTCGGCTGTAGTAACCATTCATACCTCTGGTCAAAATACGAAGACTGAGGATAACCGATCGTGACGAAAGGGCGAATCAAACCAGAGCAGCAACCATCAGAGGTGGCCATCTCCTCAAACAATACAACGCGCCCATTCCTTGGAGTCATAGGTGTTCTGCTTGGTGCGTCGATTGCAACCTTTCAGGGCAGACTTATCAGCGTTGGCCTCGCAGATCTGAAGGGAGTCCTGCATCTTGGCGTAGACGAAGCCTCATGGATTAGCACCGCCTTTAATACGGCAGTGATGTTCATCGGCCCATTTTCCGTATACCTGGGAGGATTGCTGGGCCCACGCCGAGTCCTGCTGATATGCGGTATGTTGTTTTCGCTCATCAGCGCTCTTCTCGCATTCACTACGACGCTGCCGGTCATGCTCCTCCTGCTGATACTAGCGGGACTTACTGCGGGCAGCTTCTATCCGCTTACCCTATCCTTCGTATTGCGCAACCTGCCCATGCGCTTTGTTCTTCTGGGCATTGCGGCCTATGCAATGGATATCGTCTTCACGACATACGTTGCGACATCTCTTGAAGCGTGGTATGTGGATCATTTGTCATGGCGCTGGATATTCTGGAACAGTACCCTGCTAACACCCGTGATGGTTGTTCTTGTCTATTACGGGATACCATGGCAACCACGCCCCAAGCCGTCATCCGAACAACCGCGCCCCAACTGGAGAGGTTTTCTATATGCAAGCCTTGGATTCTCTCTGCTCTATATCGTTCTCGATCAGGGACAGCGGCTTGATTGGTGGAATTCGGCTACGATTATTGCGCTCACGATCACCGGGGCTTTCCTGCTGGTGGCTACTGTGTGGCGACGCCTGGTAGATGCCAACCCACTTATTCATCTCAGATTTCTCGCTCGACGTAACACAATTCTGCTCGCGATAGTGCTTATTTTCTTTCGCTTCGTCATGCTGGCGCCTGTTCTTGTTCTTCCCAGCTATCTCTCTACTATCCAGGGATATCGAGCCTTGCAAACCGGGCCCGTCCTGTTGTGGGTGGCAATTCCACAATGTCTTTGCGGACTGCTTGCTATTTATTCTCTGCGCTTCATAGATGCACGGCTTGTTCTTGCGTCGGGCTTTGGCCTGGTGGCATTTGCTTGTGTGGTGAATATGCAAGTGGACTCACGGTGGTATGGAGATAGCTTCTGGCTTTCGCAATGCATGATGGCAGTCGGCTTGGGGCTGGCCTTCAACGGGCTCGTTGGCTCGCTCATTCTGGAAGTTCTAAACACCGGCGCTCTAGCACGGCCGATTGATGTGCTTACATTCGCAGGATTCTTCCAGACCGTACGACTTCTGGGCGGGGAATTAGGAACTGCTGTGATGCAGTATTTTCTGTCCTATCGCGAACAGTTTCATTCCAACATCCTTGGTCTTGCTATCCAGCTTGGACGAACCGCTAGCGACCAAAGGATTCTTGCACTAAAGGCAGGAATAATACCGCATGCAAGCAATCCAGATACAGGGAGCGGTCGAGTTGTAGAACTTCTTGCATTGCAAGTGCGGGGGCAGGCATTCACGCTTGCGATTGGTGACGGCTTTGCACTGGTAGCAGGGGCAGCCGTCGTGTGCATGTTAGCTGTCGCATTCATGGGTTCAGTTCAAACCCAATATAGGCAGGTAACAGAAACTCCTGCCGCTCAGTCGCTGTAATGCTGACATTCTTGATTGAAGGGAATCAGGTATGAAGTTCGAAATCCGGCGTACCCGAAGACGCCTAGGGTATTTCCTACAAAGATGTAGACCAAATCGCAGAAGCATACGCGGCTTTCCGTCAAAACAAGCCGCTTTTCAGCAAGTCTATACCTATGCGGGAAATACTCTCGAGGTGTTATTGTTGGCCGGTTTGTTCACGTTGTGCGCAAACTCATCCACGCTGATGGCGCAGAACTCACATCCCGGATTATTGACACTCTCGGAGGCCATCGATATGGCATTGAGCAATAACCGCGATTTGCAGATTGCCACGCTAGAAGTCGCTGATAAAGAACACCTCAAGAAGATCGCGCGTGCTGCCTATTTCCCTCAGATCAAAAACGAGTCGACTGCGTTGCACCTTACAGAACTTGCCGGAGTTGCGATTCCTGTAGGTGCATTTGGGAACACCACCGTAACAGGACCAATTCCCAGACACACTCTTACAATTGATCAAGGCGAGTTGACTACTTATACCAGTGGGACTGGGCTGGCACAGCCGCTTACTCAGTTCTTCAAAATTCATGCATTCAATCGCGCAGCTGCCGCCGACGTCGAAGCTGCACAAATTAAACGGACGCAAGCGCAAGATGAGATTGTTTTGAAGGTGCGCCAGCTCTATTACGGAATTCTGATTGCACAATTGAAACAACAAGCAGCAGAAGAACAGCTGCATGCTGCCGAACAGTATGACCATGAAAACCAGAATGATGTGCAACGAGGGGCAGCCCTCGAAACAGCTGCTTTGGAAAGCCGCGCTGCGTGGCTGAAAGCAAAACAGTCGGTCCTAACCCAAAAGCTACAGCTTGATGATTTGACACTCAATCTCGATAATCTGCTTGGACTCTCGATCGGTGTACGTTTTAAGCTCGATGCAAGTACAGAATCGCCTTCCACGGATATTCCGTCACGTGAGGATGGCTTGCGCATCGCAAAAAAACAGAGTTTGCAGATTCTTGCTGCACAGCAAGCAATCGCGAGGGCCAAGGCCGGCGTCATCGCTGCCAAGGATGCATACATTCCTGACGTAACAGGAATTGCCAGATACAGCTATCAAAGCGGGGTCCCATTGCTTGTTCACAACTTCGGAACCTTTGGCGTCACCCTGTCCTACGATCTTTTCGATGGAGGAAAGAGAAACGAACAGATCCGCCATTCCCAAATTCTATTGAATGAAGCTGAGGAGAATCTCCGTAAGCTGAACGACGAACTGGAGGTGCAGGTAAATGCTGCATATGACAAGGTAGAGCAGGCCGAAGGCATGTTGGGCGTCGCCCGCAAGGTGATGGAGCTACGAACCGAAGCAGCCAGAGTGGCAGATCGACAGTTTGAACAAAACTCCATCCTGCTCTCGGAGAAAATTAAGGCTCACGCAATGGCCATCGAGGCAAATGCGTCTTTACTTGAGTCTACGCTGGGGCTCTCTCTAGCAGAGAACGAAGTTAAACAGACAATCGGGCAAATGCCACGCTAACAAGGATCATAAATGACTGAGCTAATCATTTTCGACAATGACCCGGATCGCCCGCTCGTTGAGCGCGCAGCAAGTGGGGATGTTACAGCATTTGAAAAACTCGTGCTACAACACAAACAGTCCGTCTTCCGTACAATCTTCAGAATCACTAAAGTCCGCGAAGATGCCGAAGATCAGACGCAAGAAACTTTTATCCGTGCCTATCGGTATCTCGCCAGCTTTCGCGGAAATTCGAAGTTCAAAACGTGGTTAATGCAGATTGCCGTGAATCAGGCCTTGATGTGCTTGCGTAAGAGGCGCAACGATGCTATCTCTCTTGTCCTCCCTCCCTCGGAGGACGGCGAAGATATATTGATGTTGGATTTTGCCGATTTCAGATTAAATCCAGAACAACAATGGATTCGAGCCCAAATAGAGGTTCATCTAGAAAAGGAAATCAATCGCCTCCCCCGAACATTACGGTCCGCTTTTATTCTACGATGTATCCACGAATATAGCGGTTCTGAAACAGCGACCCAATTAGGGATCAGCGTTGGAGCAGTCAAAAGCAGAGTCGGGAGAGCGAAAAATACGATTCGAGAACGTCTCAATAAATCAGCAAATGCTTCGATCTGCGCCTAAAGGATCTCACCGAACTTTCATATATAAACAACTGATTGTACTCGGTCACAGAATAGTGCAGAGTTGGTCGCTGAAATTCTTTCAACCAAATCGGTTTTGACCGATGGTGGCATGCTTCCTCCTCGATGAGACTAAAAGAAGGACCTCCTGGACAACTCGATCAAGCAGCTTTCTTGCTTACTAGTCCATTCGGATCAATCACGAATTTCTTCGAAGCACCTTTATCGAACTCCTGATAGCCTTCCGGGGCCTCATCGAGGTTAATTACTGTAGCATTCACAACTTTTGCGATCTGCACACGATCATGTAAGATCGCCTGCATCAATTGACGATTGTATTGTAGAACTGGTGCCTGCCCTGTATGAAAATGTAGAGACTTTGACCATCCTGTACCGAAGCGCATCCTCAACATACCGTGTTTAGCATCTTCATTTGGAGCTCCAGGATCCTCGACCACGTAGAGACCAGGAATCCCCAAGCCGCCAGCCACAAAGGTGATATCCATAAGTTGATTTAGTACGGCCGCGGGTGCCGCTTCCGCCTTTGCGCCATGGGCACTGGCTTCGAATCCTACGGCATCAATTGCGGCATCGACGACCGGAACGCCTACGAGCTGTTCGATCTGTTCACTCAGGTTGTCATGTTTGCTGATATTAATCGTCTCGAAGCCGACTTCCCTTGCATGCTTTAGTCGGTCTTCATTCCGGTCACCGACAATCACAACGGCTGCGCCAAGCAGTGAAGCCGAAGCAGCAGCGGCCAGACCGACGGGACCAGCTCCCGCAATGTATACAATAGATCCAACCTCTACACCTGCACTCTTTGCTCCGTGAAAACCGGTAGGAAAGATATCCGACAACATGGTGAGATCGGTAATCTTCTCCATAGCCCGAGCTTTGTCCGGGAACTTCAGCAAATTGAAATCCGCATAGGGTACCATGACATAATTGGCTTGCCCGCCAACCCAACCTCCCATATCAACGTAGCCATAAGCACCTCCAGGCTGCTTCTGATTCACGTTCAAGCAAACCCCGGTATGCCGCTCACGACAGGCACGACAGCGACCACAAGCAATATTGAATGGAACAGAGACCAAATCTCCAATATTAATGAAGAGAACGTCTCTGCCCTTTTCAATTACCTCGCCAGTTATTTCATGCCCAAGGACCATTCCTGATGAAGCCGTTGTCCGACCTCTGACCATGTGTTGATCCGAACCGCAAATATTGGTTGAAACGACGCGCAGAATTACGCCATGCTCGATTGGTTTTCCCTGTGGGTCCTGAAATTTCGGGTAATCGATATTCTCGATTTCGACTTTACCTGGTCCCTTGAAAACGACTCCACGATTAGAAGGCATGCTGATACTCCTCAACTCGTCGCTATAATGTCGTTGTAATGGAATAGAGAGAGACTTATTCTCCAAAGACCTTCGCAGCTGCTTCTGCGACCGCCTGATCCTGCTTGCCAAGTCCGCCACTCACGCCTACAGCACCGACAACCTCGCCCCCTCGCTTTAGAGGAACACCGCCTGCAAAGATCATGACTTTGCCATTATTCGAAGCATGAATTCCAAAGAACTGGTCACCACTCTGAGAATTCTCGCCCAGGGCCTTGGTCTCAATGTCAAAAGCGCGTGAGGTAAATGCCTTCTTTTGTGCAATATCGATGCTGCCAATCCAGGCGCCTTCCTGACGCTCAAAAGCAACAAGGTTTGCGCCCGCATCGACTACAGCGATGTTCATTGGTACCCCAATCTCAGTCGCTTTTTCCTGTCCTGCCCGAATGACACGTCGAGCCTCTTCAAGCGACACACCCAATGCTTTTCCAGCCATTCTCTTACTCCCTCTCTAAAACGTGATTCTGTTTATTCGAGATAGATAATCTCGTCCCTAAGGTAAGATGCAGCTTTAGAGAAACAGCCAGAACAAATTGCGTTACATAGAGATGACTAAAGGGGCCCTGGAACGCAAGGATCAGCAATAGCTCGATCGATCTTCTCCTCATTTGAAAAGCAGGTTGAGACCATTTGGGGAAGAAGTTATAGCCGGCGTCCTAATCGGGTACTTGCTAAACCAGGCTGCCCAATCACGGCCTTTGGAATAGATCCCCATTAATGCTGTCTGCTTCAGAAAATGTCCTTTCATGGCGCGTTCTACTTCCGGGAGAGTCGCACCAGGACTCAAGGACAATTCAGTATCCAACGCAAAAAGACGCGCAAAATAATGATGCACTCCCGAGGGCGGACATGCCCCAAGATAACCGATGTCTCCGCTATCGTCTTTTCCCTGCATTCCCAACCCTGGGATCTTCTCTCCCTTTGGAGTATCTTCATCGATCTGGTTTATATCCGGAGCATGAAGCAGAAAAGCTAAGGCCTTCGTTCCTGCAGGAATAGCTGTCCAGGAAAATTCAAGAGAGATATTCTCTCCTCCGCATGTATACCGGCGTGGAATGCCCCTCGGGTCGATATGCGGACTCTTCAGATTCACCGCTATTATCCTCCTTCAAAAACCCCTGGTTTGTAGGACTCCGTAGCCACACATCTCGTTGTCTTCCTATATTCAATTGCAACTGAAAAATACATTTTTTGAATCTGGCCATGTATCTGGGAGAATGAACTTAGTATCGGCCTCAGGTACCTCGACCATAGGTTTGTCGAGTCTCCACCATTGCGACCCCCTGCTTGAATAAACGTATGCAACAGGAGGTATTGCTGTTCACAGCACAGACGGGATCGATTCTGTGAATAGCATGCGGTTTAACAGTAATTGATCATGGTTTATGTAAATGAGCCCCCTTTAACAATAACTCGCAAGCTTATGCATACCGCCAATGCGACACAATAATGAAATCTATCCGATTTGCAATAGTTCATTTGCACTATAGAATCTCGCTCACTGCATTGCGCACTTGCGGCGATCATCGATCTCGGAGTAGACCATAGATAATCGCGCGGAAAAGATTGATCCCAGATAGATAGGTCGCTAGGATATTCTCTATGTTGAAACAGGCTACAGCTTTCGTTACAGTCAGCACGTGGTTCGCCTTATTCTTCTCACCGACACTAGGTGCGCAAACAAAAGCATTGACGAACCCAATCATCGACAACCCTGACCCCTTTGTTACCCGTTATAACGGCGTTTACATTCTGCTGGCAACAACAGGAAGAAACATCACCTTGTGGGCTAGCACCCATATGGAAGATCTCCGACGCTCGCCAAAGATTGTCTGGAGCCCGGCACCTGGCGACCCTCTCGAAAAACAGTTGACGCAGATATGGTCGCCCACTCTCTGGCAATTCGAAGATCGCTGGTGGATCTATTTCACGGCGACGACAAATGGTGACAATAGCGGTCATGGCATTTTTGCATTGAAATCGCTGAATAACGATCCGCTGGGTCCATACACTTTTGCAGGAAGCATTGAAACGGGGATGCCATCCATTGATCCATCACTGCTTCGTGTCGACGGCAAGTCATATTTAATGTTTGTGAGTGTAACGGGTGGACATAATGCCGTGTGGATTGCACCATTGTCCGATCCTCATACTCTCGCGAGCAAAGCGAATCTACTCATATATCCTGACAGGCCATGGGAGCAGACAAGTTGGCCGGTCGTAGAAGGACCAACTGCACTCTATCACGGAGGTCATATCTTCATCGTTTACTCAGGCAGTCACACAGCCAGCCCAGCATATTGTCTTGGGTTATTAACGTACTCCGGCAAAGGATCTGTTACAGATTCGTCCAACTGGAGTAAATCTGGTCCAGTTTTTCAGCAGAACCTCAAGGGGAATGTCTTTGGCCCAGGGCGTGGAACCTTCACCACATCACCGGATGGCACTCAGAACTGGATCTTATATGCAGCGAAAGCCACCAGCAATTTTACGGGAGAAGGTCGTAGCGTGCGTGCACAACAGTTTACTTATAATAACGACGGTACCCCAAATTTTGGAGTACCACTAGCTCTGGATATACAGTAATCGGCACCTTCAGGTGAGATTTCGCAGTAGCAAATCAGTAGGAGGGCACCGCTTTCTATACAGGAACGAGGTCATCCGGCTTGATCGCGAGTGTCTCTTCTTTGAGAGCAGGAAGCCCATATGATCATAATTTCCGGTCGGCCAGAGACAATCAGTCGCCTGCAGCAGAGGGCGCCCTCCCTGTTCCCAATATTTCCAATAAAGAAATTCCTTCAATTCGTGAAAGCATATCCGACATTGCAGAAGTGCAACAAGGAAGTCTCCGGAGAGACCACGGATAGCGTTTTGAACCCGCTATACCGGACGGCGATATTACATCCCATCCGATAATAACCTTTATCTTCTTTCTAGACTGCCGCACGTACTCTTACAGATATGGCACTTTCATCGCCATAGGATAGTCGGTGCAAACGACGACGCAATGCTACAGACCGTTCGGAAACAATTCTCATCTCGAGAGTTTCATGACATTCTCCACAAAGCCAAAAATGCTCTATCTCCACAAGGTGCTTGTTTTGCCTGACGAGCCTGACCACCTGCCCCGAACGAAGATAGTCGAGCTTTCTCTTACAAGATGGATTAAAACATTCAGAAATCATGCCTCTTCTCTCCTCTTCTTTACCGCTGATATACAAGGGACAACCGTATAGATCGCCCGGCCTCCAACTAATACATTTAAAAGTGCTTAATATCCATAATCTCAAAAATGAAACGTTTCAAAATAAGCACGAATGTTCCATCCAGTATTCGTTTGCATTTCCATCTGTTTAGGCACCCTACTCTCCATCCCAGCGGAAATAAGTTTTTGATCCTATATATTCAAATTCTTTACAAGCTCGGGTGGACGACTGCAGATACAAATATTCAACGGAACCACACGAGCCATCTTGGGCGGATACAGAAGTAATGTACTACGCAAACTTCGATGTGGATATCCAGAAAAATACGATGCGGCTACTTCGAAGCCGCGACTATTGCCAAATTGGAACTTTGCTAAGCAAAAGCGCAATCACAGCGGATCTATACTCCTCAATCTGCAGTTACATACAACTTTTCGGCAATTTACCTTTTCGTCATACACAAAAAGCAAATAGGTGCAGACAAGAACTTCTATCTCCGGTTTATCCTCAGACGGGAGAAACCGGAAATAGAAACCATCCACGAGAGATATAGCCATACAGTTACATAGATTGCCAGGGTACGCTCGGCCCTTTTGAACCATGATAGATCCTTACGAATCACCGATATAAAGGTTGATCTCCAGGGCTTCTGGGGCAGAAACACCAGTAACGAAAAATTGACACCCACGATATTCATGCTCATGACATGCGCTTAATATAAATAGTTATCAGCTAGATAATATTCATTCGTATTATTTTTTATCAAGGGGAGACATCAACGAGCAGGAAGAGTTCAACTCTAAGTTCGCGGGCAAATAGAGCTCCTGTCAAGACATGACTTCAGCTATAAGCTGCGTGGCCATTCCGCTAAGAATAGCCACGCTTCGCGATTTTTGATCGGCCGTACTAGACCTAAATGCGGCTAGAAGGTTGGATAGTACGTCGATGTATCCACGGTTGCGGTGGAGCCGGACGCAGAGGTGAAACTACGATTGCTTCCGCTCTCCCATGTAACATTCCCACTCGCATCCTTCTTGATGAACTTGAATTGGAAGGTTGTGTTCACAGGAATGCTCACGGGCAGGAACCATGCCGGATAGTTTGGATTCAGCATGGCCTCAGTTGCTTTCGTCGGATCCCAATTCCCCAGTTCTGGAATGTTTCCAACGATGTAGATGTTTTCCCCATAGTTTGTGGAAACACTCGCATGGAAAATGACCTGGTTCTGGTCGCCGGAAAGCACATTGTAAGTGAATGCATTGCTGGTGACACCACCCTTTGCCACAGTAACGTTGGTAAGGCCAGTAACGCCAGACGGAACCGTAACAACGATCTTGTTATCGACACTTGACACCACGGTTGCAACGGTTGAGCCGAATAGAACAGAACCTCCGGCCAATCCGCGTCCATAGATATAGGCAGTATTGCCCGCCCGCCCCATCGCCGGCATCATGTCGCCGATCCTCGGAGTGGTGGTTCCAAGTGAAGGATCATAGGACCAGACGCAGGTTTCTCCTCCAGAGAGCGAAAACGATGAAATCTTGTTCTGCCCACCGACATTTGTGACTGTAGCGGAGTTACATGAGAGCAGTCCGTTCAACACATCGGAATAAGTTCCAACAGGGAAAGAGGTGTTAATTGCAGGAACTGTATATGGCACATCAGGTTGACGATTCGTAGCAACAATCACCTGCTTGTCATAGAACTGACGCTGAAAGACCAATACGTCATTTGAGCTATATAACACGCTGGCCGTTCCAAATGCGATTGCATCGTTCTGCTGGCGCAAACCGGAAAGCGCCGTGATGACCTTAAATGCGGTTGTGTTTTCATTGGTCGTCGTTGTGGTCTGGAAATAGCGGCGTCCTCCTGTATCACTAGTATCGACACCGGTTATATATTGCTCGGTTCCATAGTAAATGGCGGGGATTCCGCGCGAAGTCAGGAGTGTCGCGAGAGCGGCATGATATGGTTTGTCGTTGGGCTGAATGTTCCGGAAGCGCGTAACATCGTGATTATCAAGGAACGGCACCGCCTGGTTCGAGTAACTATAGTCGTTCTACCAAAATCCGCCATAGTTTCAGAGAAGTTCCCGAAAGCGTTCGTGGCAGTACGGAAGTATTCAAAATCAAGATCATTAACACCGGTGCGATTTGGGAAGGTTCGGTACTCGTCGTATTTTGGATCGGGACGACCGATGAAGAACTCACCGAAGTGAGTGATTGGCCCTCCAGTGGAGGAATCAATCGCATCGCGGAGCGAGCCCTTTCACGAATGCAGGATTCATGTGCAGAGTCGCATCATGCCGGAAACCATCTACTCCTTTGGACTTCCAAAAAAGAGCAGCCTTCTCCAGATAAGCAGCCACAGTTCCATTCTCATGAGAGAAGTCTGCAAGCGACCCGAGATCCTTGTGGCGGTAACCAAAGCGCGAGGTGTCGCTGCCGCGGTCGCCAAGATCATGGAACCATCCTGCTGTATTGTTATTCGGATCTGCAAGTAGTGTTTCAAATGCTCCGTTTACGATGGGCCATGGCATCCTCAGAGACACGAGTGGCACACTACGCCACACACTCTAATGCAAGTATGTTCAGCAAAGGCATCAAATTTGCCATTCCACGAGGAAATAATTCTGATTTTTTACCAGATCGACAGCATGAAGGCTAACTTCATGTTTCTCGAAGAGTTACAGGCAACATGAATAGCCGGGGAGCAGAAGTGCAAAGTATCGTGAAATCCGGCCAGAATGCAATCAAATGATTTCGAAGAAAATGAATCGGGGCATACCGAGTGATACGGTATGCCCCTGATTCATTCTTTTCAGTTATGAGCTCCATATAACCGAATGATCAAGTACTACGACCTCAACGATTCCCTCCCCGATATTGGTTCGGAGCTCCAGGGGTTGGAACGCTGTTGGAAATCTGCACTCCACTGGCATGAGCCAGTGTCAAGGGAGCAGTGAAGCTCAGACCGCTTCCGGAGATCTGCACGCCAGCCGCATGTGCATGAGCCAGTGGAGCAGAGATGGTAATGGTAGCGGCGCCACGGCCCCTGAGTGAGGAAATTACGACTGTTTCGGAGTCCGCTCCGCTATCAATCGTGATCGTTTGGCCCTTACGGAAACCGGTCACGCTGGCAACAGGGAGAACGGTTGCGCCTGTTCCAGTAGCAATGCGCACGGTAGTGGCACCTGCTGTGCCAACAGTAGCAATGATAGCGGTTTCAACATTCGCACCAGAATCAATGAAGACCTTCTGACCAGAACTGAAGCCTTCCACGTTTGCAATTTTGATGTTGGTTGCAGCCGCGGGCGATGCAGCCGAGAGTGTGGCAGAGGCCTGAGTCAGGAAGTCAGTACAGTTGCTATCTGTATCGACACCATCTGGGAAGCGTCCTGCGCTCGTATTGGTGGCAATTGGAGCCACGACGGTTGTCCAGTCTTCAAACGCCGAGCCAGGTGCTGGCGCAAAGCAGCCGCTCAGGCGTGCTCCTGAACCGGCTTGATCCCCTTCTGCGGCCCAGGGATCAACGAGGGCTCCATAATTGAGACTGTCGGCAATGGCTCCCGAAGCATCCCGGAGCACCATACTCCCCTCCTCGACGGTTATGATGCGACCGAATTGAGGTGACCTGGTCGTCAGTTCCGGGCCTCCAAACCACTGGTTAGGAACCGGTGTTCCCTGATAGCCAGCAGTCTTGACAGCGTCATCCCGAACGACCGCGTGGAGCACATGATCGTTAGCCAGCGGTCTGTCGAGCGTTATACCAGTACCAAGTGCCTGGATTGGCTCGTTGCTCGAATGGGCAAAGTCCGTCGCAGGCTGGAAGCTGATCCCTGTTCCTCGATTGCTGAACGGGAGATTGGCGGCATGGTTGAACTGCAGTGGAGCAGCCAGATCCAAACCTGTCCCCGGAGATACCACCCACTCATCGGCTACATGCGATTTAGCAAGGGCTGGTGTAAAGTCAATCGTGGTACCGTTTGGTTCTTTGCTGCCGACGGCTGTAACGGTAACGACCTCCTGGCTCGCCGGGGTACCAACCGTAATCTTGTCACCTACAGCGAAACCCGCTGCCCGACGGACGTTGACCCGGGTCGAACCGGCCTTTGCACCAGCTGCCAGATTCGTCTGACTTGCTGCCGTACCAACATTAGTCACTGTTACAGTTTCAATTCCATGTCCAACACTTTCGATATCCAGCCTGATCTTGTCACCAACAGAAATATCGGAGACTGATGTTACCTTGAGGTTGGTCGCACCAGCATTTGCATCCATCGCCAGATAGGCCTGCATGCCGGGCTTACCGACTGCAGTTACAGTGGCTGTCTCGTATTGCTCGACCGTATTTGCAACAACCGGGTAAGTAGTGCCGTAGCCAAGCGCAATCTTCTGGCCTACAACAAAACCGGCCACGCTCTCAACAGGTACATTGGTCGCGCCCGTAGGAATTGTGATTACCGGTCCTTCGGGGAGGGGTTGCCACAGCGTTGTATGGTTGCTGGCAGCCGTCCCAAGACTTGCAATCTTGCGGGTTTCCACGCTGGAGCCAGTATCGATACTGATCGTATCGCCTACCGTCATTCCATCCGTGTTCCTAACATAAATGGTGCTTTCGCCTGCGCGGGCCGGAACCGCCAGACCGGAGTTGGAGAGACCCAGGAGATAGAAGCCGCCAGCCGCTAGTTTCGTCCCGTCCGGAATCTTAACCGTCGAGAAAATAGCTTGATGGGCCGGGTGCTCAGTCAGCGTCCAGTTGGAGATATCAATGCTTTGCGAACCCGAATTGTAGAGTTCGATAAATGAATCTGTCGGATTGGCCGGAGCACCAGAACGAACGCGATATTCATTGATCTTGATCGGGCTGGTATTCCGCACCTTAAGTGCAGCTATCTCCATTTGCTTACTGCCACTGGCCGAGTTTGTCCAGGAGGCATTGCCGACCAGATCGCCGTTGAAGGTTGCAGGCCCGGAGGTCACTTTGAAAGTAGCGCTCACGCTCGCACCCGGCGCAACCGGCTGAGCAAACGTCTTTGACTCTTTGGAGGAACCGGAGACAACGGCGGTCCACCCCTTGCTGGGTGCAACAAGGCTCAAGGTAACGCCCGGTACAGGCGCTCCGGTCGTGTTGGTGAAGGTTACGGCGATATCTCGCGAAGATCCCGGAGTGAAGGTTTGCGGCCCTGCCGTCGCAGAAGCTACGGTAAGCGGAGCCACGTTATATCGAGCAGCCACGATGTTGGTTTGAACAAGCTGGTCGGTGGCGTTCGATGGGAATGTTCCGGCGGCTGTCATCGCTCCTTCATAGAAGGTTCCTTGTGAGCCATCACTGTTGTCGCCACCGTTACCTAGAAGAATAGCCCCCTGTTTACGCATCGGGTCATAGGTAGGATTCACGCGAGGTCCATCGAACATGACGGACAGAACACCCTTTTGCGCATCGCCACCCATAGATGTCCAATGGTGAGGTTCACCCTTGGCAATTGCGGTAACAAATCGCCAAGGAATGCTCGGCAGATTCGAACAACCTTTGGAACCATCCTGGTTGACACAACCTACCAGATTGTTCTCTTGATCGGTCATGATCCATGGACCGTTCCCTTGCCCGCTATACCAGGGAGAAGCATTACCGAAGTAGAGAGTCTCCATAGTGCCGTTGTCATCATCACGGCTGTCGATCTCGGCGTTGCCATAGTCGAAGCAGCAACCGGAGTTGAAGTGCTTGCCATTCACGACCCAATATTGACCCTCTGCCTGATCGTCGACTGCGGTACCTTTAGCATCGTTATGGCGGAGTCCCATGCCCGGTTCGATAAAGGCACCATATACCTTGTGCCCCATGATCGTAATCGGCGCCATGTCGGCGAGTGGAAGGTTGTTGAACCCACCCAAGGCTGGGCCGCTGAATCCGCCACGGGGTGCTTGCGTAAGATCGTTGTGCTTGGAAGATTGGTCGTAGATGGCGGTAATCCAGCAGTAGGTATTAGCGCAGAATCTGTCCTGTGCAGCCGCGTCGGCATATCCGCCTGGATCCGGAACTGGCGAGGCAACAGGTTGGACAACACCAATGTCCAGAGTCTTGCCATCCGATTGGCGTAAAACCTGGTAGAGAGGACCGTTATATGAGGCATATAACGCACGTGTAGTGCTATGAGCGGCGGCGCAGGAGTTCCCGGCAGCCGCATAGATGTCGCATGGGCCTTGGGGTCTGGGTGGAGCAACGCCGGGGCCGGCCCCGGCTTGCTGCGCCATAGCCAAAGTGGCGCCGACCAGAGCAAACATGAGTGCTTGCATGAGTGAAAGATCGATTCTCTTATTCATTCCAGTCCTGTCTTCTGTGGAGCATTCCTTTAGGTCTTCCGAAAAGGCTGAATCCTCTCTCCGTTTTGAAAACCCGATTTCTTCGAAATTTCTGCCGGAATACGTATACCACCTGATCCATAATTTGCTCCACCTCTCGCAAGGAATAGCGATGGCGTTTGGCTTTTAAATGGCGAAAACGTATTCCAATCAATTCCGCTCACCCGGCTGTTCCTCCGTTTTTCGGCACAGAATCGGCTTGGATTCTGTTTCTTTAACCTATGCACGAACCCGACTACATCTCACGGCCGCTTCGTGAGTTTTTTCCTGTTTCTGGGATCTGAAACACCTGCGCTGCTCAAGAGAGACAGCCCCTCCTCCCTTCCGGCCAGCCAGGGGGAGCAAAGCGAACGATGTTTACGGTAAAGGCGCCAACGAGGGCGACACACCATCAGAAGGTTTATTGCAATCATGCACGCGGAGGCAAGCGGCGCGATATTAAGGGGCTGGAGCAGACGCTGAACGGGTAGGCAGAACTTGGTCCAAGCTTAGAACTGACGGAGATGGATATCTGACGATAAAAGTCCGCCACAAATGCAAGCTATTTTGTCCTCCGGAAGCAGCGGCCATGCAAGACCTTTCTCGCTCAGAACGTCGTTCTGCGGATCGATGATCACGACCGCCGTATCGGATCTTAGAAATGTCAAAAGCTGGGGTGCAGTCTGGCCTGCCGCGCCAGAGACGGATCCATCGGTTGGACTACTTGCATCCTCTGAAGAGAGATGGGGTGCGAAAAGCATGCTGGGGCAGCGGTACTTGCAACTGGGAGAGAGCGCCTGCAAAAGTATTCTGATTGTTATTCATTTCTATTTAGCTCCGGATGAAGTAGCTGTCGTTACTTTTTGCGCAGTGAGTTGAGTACGAAGCTGAGCATTCTCCGCTTCCAAGGCTTGGAGACGCTCCTCAAAGGGTGCCAGGACCGAGCGAATTTCGTCCACAGTAAACCGTTGAGCAATATGTTGCGGACAGTTCCAATCGTATGCCTCTACATGAATTACATAGACGCGTTCAATAAAGGAATCTTCCCCTTTATCACGAACTGCCTCAAGGAGTTCCTTGGCTTCAGCCCTCTCGGTGATCTTCGCATGGCCCAAAATCTTCAGGCGTGCCTGCCGTGGATAGTCAACAAGTATCAGCGCAACACGATCATTCGTCAGAAGATTTCCCGTACTGATGTATTGCTTATTCCCGCTGTAATCTGCAAATGCCAGTGTCTGGCTATCGAGAACCTTCAGGAATCCCTTTGGTCCTCCTCGGTGCTGTACATATGGCCAGTCAGTACTCCCGAGACTTGCCATGTAAAAGCTATCCCGTTCGGCTACGAATTGCTCCTCGTCAGGACCGAGTCCCTGATTCAAAACGCCACGCGCGGCAAGCCGCTCATATTGGCGCCGGCTTCCATAACGCTGCTGTAACTCCTTCACTACGGGAGTAAAGACAAGAGAGCCAAAGGTATTGCCCATAATCCTCCTGTGGAGGCGGACCTCAGAGTATCCGCCCCCTATTGGATGAATCACTCGCGTGTAATGCCGTTTTTCTTCATGAACCTATGTATATGGTTCGCAATCTCATTACAGTGTGTCTCCAATGCAAAATGTCCGGTATCAAGCATATGTGTCTCGATATTCTTCAAATCGCGGCTGTACGGATGAGCACCCTCAGGAGGAAAGATAAAGTCATTTTTCCCCCAGACGATAAGCGTGGGTGGCTGGTACTCGCGAAAGAATTCCTGAAAGGCTGGATAGAGGGGCACATTCGTGCGGTAGTCATAAAATAGATCGAGTTGAATTTCCGCATTGCCGGGTCGATCCAGACCTAGCTGATCCAGCATCCAAGTCGTGGGATCCAGAAGACTTGTGTCACTAACCCCACTTTCGTACTGCCACCTTGTAGACTTCAAATCCACCAGGAATCGAATTCCTTCCCGATTCTCGGGCGTCGGATCGTTCCAGTATTTTTGGATAGGTTTCCAAAATTCGCGAAGACCCTCTTCGTATGCATTACCGTTCTGAATGCATAGTGCCTGAACCCGTTCCGGGTGCAGAAGAGCAAGACGATATCCCGCCGGTGCACTATAGTCAAAGCAATACATTGAATATCGTGTCAGGCCGAGTTGCTCTACCAGTCCGTCCACCACCTTGGCCATGTTCTCGAAGGTGTACGAATACTCCTTATGATCGGGCATGCTCGTTAACCCAAAGCCAGGATAATCCGGGGCAATAACACGAAACGTTTCGACAAGCCGGGGAATCAGATTACGGAACATGTTCGATGAAGTCGGAAAGCCATGACAGAGGAGGATAACCGGAGCATCCTTAGGGCCTGCATCGCGATAGAAGACATCCAGGTTGTCGACTTTTGCGGTTGAGTAGTGAACGGGATAATCCTTGGTGACGGGTTCAAGTACAGTTGTCATGTTCAAGTCTCCTTTTATTAGTAAGTGGGCCTGTTCTCTACTGCTGATAAATATGAAAATGTGCTCTATCTGTAATACTGAAGCGCAATGTTCTCCACTCCGAGTTCTGCACGAAAACTTTCACGCAGAAGCCCGTGCAGTGTTCTTGCAGAGAACTGCAATCAACCATTCTCGAAAAGTCTAGAGCATCGCAGGCGCAACCCTTGAGGAAGAAAACCATTCCGGCAGGCTTTACAGTACGTATCTTTCTCCCTCTTTTTCAGTGTGACAGGTCCTCAAAAGTGCGATAGCGCAATGTTGCGCAAATTCGTGCATACTTGCTACAAGAAAGGAGAGATCGCGCCAAAATGGCGAGACAACATGCCTTATCGAGAGAGAGTAAAGAACAACCTGGCAGGGCAGGAGCCTCACCCCATGTTCCGACACAAACTGGCAGCAGGCGTTTTTTCGTCCGAGCCGGGAATCAACATGTCCCCCTTTTCAAAGAGCATCCGGTACTAGATAGCCGCCAATCACCCTGGCTCGGGCTAATCCTGGAGAAACATCACCATCAAGGATGCGAGATTCCCATTCATGATCACGAAACCCTTTGTCTGCATTTGCAAACCAATGCGCAGGTAGACATGGAGTGGTTTTACTCCGGAAAAACAGGACGAGAGCATTCAATCCCAGGAAGCATGATGCTTCTCCCCGCAGGCACCCGGGACCGAGTCATCTGGCATGGATCGACTCAGCGGATAATCGCTTCCATAGAACCCTCGTTGCTCCAAGATGCCGCAAGAGATATGGGAGTGAAAGGCCTCAGTGATTTTCGTCTCCAGTGGTCTTTTCGGGATGAGCAACTTGAACTATTACTCAAGGAAATGAACCGCGAAATGAAAGCTGGTTGGTCGATGGGTACCCTGTACGGTGATCTCCTGGGCATGGCGTTATCTGTGGCGCTAGTCCGCAAATATGGAGAACTGTCCAGCTACATTCCCCGCCTCAAGGGCGGATTGTCCCGGCTACACATCAAGCAAACCCTCGCATATATTGAGGAGAATCTGCATCGCGATATACACCTTGAAGAACTGGCCCGGCTTAATTCTCTAAGCAGGTATCACTTCGCCAGGTCGTTCAGAGATTCCATGGGTGAAACCCCTTACCAATACATCCTTAGAATGAGGATCCAACGTGCAAAGCGTCTTCTTCGTATACCTGGCTATACGGTCGCTGAGGTTGCAGCAAACACTGGATTTTCCAGCGCAAGCCAGTTTGCACGCATGTTCCACAAGATCACGGGAGCTACTCCTCTTATATGGCGAAAGAGCGCATAGAGAATCGTTGCTGACGCACTATTTCAAGTAAATACAAACAAGCAAAATGGAATACCAACAAGAGTATTGTTGTACACGCTTGCTCCGGACGGTCCCTCCAATCTGCTCAATGAGACAAAATGTGCCAGGAGAATATACCTGTAAGCAGATATGGAACGATCGGCCATAAGGAAACACATCGAAATATTCGATATATCCAGTTGAGGAATGCGACTTTTCTCTGATAGTCCGCACCTCGTTCCAATGAAATATTCTGCAGAAGTACTGAATGCGGAGCAACTATGATTGTTGATAGCTCTTCAGGAGGCGCAAAGAGCAAATACTGATCCAATCAAGCCAGTAAAGGTAACTAACTTTCACGTTTATGGAAATGGCATTACCTAACTTGTCTTGATCATTGTAAAGAGGGCAATTTGATTCATTTAGATCGACGGAGTCTACCAGCTGTTTTTTCCCTGCTTGTACTGAGCAACAGCCTTGTTTTTCCTATAGCTTCACGCTCTGCGCCTCTGAGCAATACAGGTGAGCTTAGCCACAAGGCACAATCGGAGGTGCAAATACCCACCGCTGGCTGCTTACTGACTCTGCATCCACTCACGCCGGGTGCTATCCGTATACGGTGCACGAAGGACCAGAAGAGTGCCACCCCAAGCTTAGTGCTAACCCAGCAATTGCCTATTCCGCACTTTACGGTCAAACAAGATGCAGAGAGTATCACTGTCACAACCGAAAAGATGAAAGCACTTTTCGACCGGCGCAATGGGAGTCTGCAATTCAGCGACATGACAGGAAAGATATTCTTATCTGAGGCTCCAGGAACGCGGAAGTTAAAACCCGCAACGATTCAGGGGGAACCCACATTCTTCGCAGAACAATCATTTGTATCACCCCCTGACGAACACCTATTTGGTAGCGGCGAATTCCAGGACGGATACCTTGACGTTCGCGATCTTCCTCGTCACCTTACTCAGGTAAATTCTCAGATCGCCATCCCTTTCTTACTATCAAGCAAGGGATACGGGATACTCTGGCATAACTATGGATTGACAGATCTGAATCCTGCCGATGAACAGATCACACTTTCGCAATTAGGCACGGGACAGGCCAAAAGCATCAATGTGACAACAACCGAAGGCTCCCGGCAGGTAGTCCAACGAGAAGCAGAATTCGCTGGAGAGCTAGAACTTCCACAAAGTGGACACTACGCCATGATGCTGGATGTCGGACAAGCAATGGGCAAACGATACCATGTTGAAATCGATGGCCACGTAGTTGTCGACTTTTCCAACCAGTGGCTGCCCCCAACGACTAGTTGGTTCACGGATCTTGCTGCTGGACACCATACGATTCGCATTCTCGGCGAGCAGAACGATAAGCCAGTTCTGCATTGGCGTCTATCTGAAAACCGGACGGTGCTGCGCTCTTCGGTGGCAGATGCCATTGATTACGTTGTTTTCGCAGGTCCCACTCCCGACGATGTAATCGCTGAATATCGGCAACTGACGGGCGCTGCGCCATTGATGCCCATCTGGGCATACGGCTATATCCATTGTCGAGAACGTTTCCACTCAAGCCAGGAGATTCTGGAGACTGCAAAAGAGTTCCGGAATCGCAATCTACCACTTGATGTTCTGGTGCAGGATTGGCTGTATTGGGGCAAGTATGGTTGGAATGCGATGAAGTGGGATGAAAAGTACTATCCTGATCCGGCCGCGATGATCAACGATCTGCATAACATGCACGTAAAATTCATGGTCTCCGTCTGGTCGAAAATCGATCCGAATACAGAAGTCGGTAAGGAATTTGCGGCCAAAGATTACTACATCCCGGGAACTCAGTGGATCGATTTCTTCAATCCGTCTGCGGCTAAGCTCTACTGGAAGAACTTCAGCGAGCGGATGGTCTCGCTTGGAATCGACTCCTGGTGGCAAGACGCGACGGAGCCGGAAAACGACGATCTCGTCGGAAGGCATACCTATGCAGGTCCGGGGGAAAAGGTTCGGCTTCTCTTCCCACTATTCGTAAATAAGACGGTCTACGAAGGACTGCGACATGACGCGCCGAATAAACGGGTGTTCCTGTTGACCCGGAGCGCATTTCTTGGCCAGCAGCGTTATGCCTCAGCAACCTGGTCCGGCGATATAGGGAGTAATTGGGCAACCTTACAACGGCAGATCACCGGCGGTCTCGGTTACATGGCCAGCGGACTGCCATATTGGACAACTGACACCGGGGGTTTCTTCCGTCCCGGAATAAGCCAGTATACAGATCCGGCTTATCATGAATTGTTCTTAAGATGGTTCCAATTCTCTACATTCAGCCCTCTACTGCGAGTTCACGGATACCAGACCGATACGGAACCATGGAAGTATGGCGATCAGGTGGAAGGAGAGATGCGACGTTACCTCAATCTCAGAGAACAACTATTGCCTTATATCTACTCTCAAGCCGCAACAGTTACCTTTCACGGTTCAACAATGATGCGTCCATTGGTATTCGATTTTCCCAAAGATGAGAGGGCTCTCAATCAAAAGTACGAATACATGTTCGGCCCCTCCTTTTTGGTAGCACCGGTAATCGAACCAGGAGCAACGAAATGGAAGGTGTATACGCCCGATACGCCAGGAGGATGGTATGACTTCTGGACAGGAGTCGCCGTACCTCCCGGCAGAGATATCGTTCTCGATGCACCTATCACCAGAATTCCTGTCCTGGTGCGCGCAGGCAGTATTGTTCCTATTGGGCCTAAGGAACAGTACGCAGGACAGAAGCAGCCAACCGACCTGGATATAGTTATCTATCCTGGAGCGGATGGCAAGTTTACGCTCTATGAAGATGAAGGGATTAATTACGGTTATGAAAGAGGCGAATACAGCACGATTCCCTTCTACTGGAACCAGCAAAAAAGGGAGATCTCCATCGGAAAACGGCAGGGGAGTTATCCCGGGATGATGCAATCCCGATCTTTTAACATCAAGCTACCAGGTTCAGATACTGCCCATCGTGTTTTGTACGATGGAAACCTTGTAACGATACAAGTCGAGAAATGATTGGTTAGGTCACTTCACTGCAGCCGTTCGTTGATCGAACGGCTACAGCAAGTCAGCGTAAGTGCTTTGTACCATTGTCCCTAGATCAAATTGCCCCAATTGTATCAAGCGATAATGCCTACCTTACTTTTCTCTCAGCCAGCGCTCCTACGTCTATTTGCAGTCATCCGTCGAGCACAGATTCTTACTGAGGAATGGCATCAGATGATTCTGAAAGCGATCGGCCACAGCACTCGTATGCGTACCCCGATATACCTCGAAGCTGTTCACAATTCCATACTTATCCAATACATCATGAAGCTTCGCAGTATCGGCTCGAAGTCCATCCTGGTCGCCTACATCAATCGAAATAGCCCGGTATAGGCGCAGATTGCCGATGTACTGGTCGATAAAGTCTAGGGGGGCATTCGCGGCCCATTTCGCCAATACCTCTGGCTGCGGCTCGCCATTTTTCGTTGGCAAATCCAAATACAGCGGTGGATTCTTTGGATCAGGTGACCATGCAGCCGCGGTCGCAAGCTGTGCCCGAGCAAAGAAAGGAAGCTTTGCAGAATCATCGACAGTCTTCACAGACTCAAGCGTCTTCTCAAGCTCAGGGTTCGCTGGCCCGGCTGGCCGTGCCGACAGGCAGCATGGACTCATAATATATAAGCTGCCGAAGACATCTGCATGTTTCATCCCGATCCGCGTTGTACCGTAGCCCCCCATCGAATGCCCCACTAAGCCACGACTTTCGCGCTTCGCGATTGTCCGGTAATGCGCATCGATATAGGCAACAAGGTCATGCGAGATAAACCGCTCGAAATCGCCCGTCGTCGGCGAACTGGAATACATTGAGCCGTTATGTGCCGTCTTGGAGTCGGGAAGAACCACGATCATCTCTTTGGCACCCTGTGCAAAGGCTCCTTCGATTGTCTCCGGAACATGAATCTCATGTGTCCATTGTTCTGCTCCAATCGAATATCCATGCAACGCATACACCACCGGATACCGCCGCTGTGTATCCTTCGCATAACTGGGAGGCAGAAACACGATTACATCACGATCTACAGCGTCGCCTTCTAAATTGCCTTCGAGAGATGCTCCATGCACCTTGATGCGCTCGACGGTTACCGGCTTTGCACCAGGAACAGGAGGTGGAACAATCGTTTCCACTTGTGCTCCCAACATCGGCACCATAATAGCGGATATCTGCAGCAGAACCACTCCCAACAATCTCTTCGTTTTCATTGCTCTCCTATTCGAACCTGGCTGTCACGTAACATAGAAGGAAGCAAAACGCATTGAACCTTATACAGTTTTGCTTTCCTCGCCTATTAATGCCGGAGATCATCTCACGGGATACACATAGATATTCACACTGAATGGTGGAACAGCAATTATCTCTGGCATCTCACCGAGTTTCTTCTCCTGGACTTCAACTTCCGGCTTCTGGCCCACAACAATCGTCGCAGTCACTGTTCCGGGAGCCATCTGCCACAGGTAACCCTCATTCCCGAGCTTTGCGCCCTGAATTAAGAGTTTCATGCTCTGCTCCGAATCAGACGGATTCAACACCGCGACCGTGAGATTCTTGTGGTCTTCGCTGAAGGCCGCACTCACGTCTAGAGGATATGTATCGCTTCCTGGGTTGACTGCCGGCTGATCGCCGCCAGCCGGATAGATTGGCTTCGGCTGCGGAGAATCTCCTGAAACCTCAACAGGAATCGAACCGAAGTGCTCGCGGTACATTTTGAACAACAGTCCAGTTGGATTCAGCACCGCGTCCGTCTGGTTTTCACTCATCATAGCGGTCGCAAAGGTGAAAGCCCCCAGCTGATACAGATCGGAATGCCGGAACATCTCATGAAAGGCCCAGGCATAGGCCGGAACCACCTTATAGGAATTCGGCGCTCCTCCCATGTAGGCCCACTCGTCAATCGCTATGGGAACAGGTTTCGACTGGAGTGAAGGAATGCGCTTTAAATACTCCTGATAGTGTTCATATTTAACCCGCACCTGAGTTGCGGGCGCACGCTCCCATTCGATCAACGGCTGAGGCCCGATATTAACTTTTTTCTCGAGCTTCAGATCCGTATGCATGTCACTTGCCGCGTAATAGTGCTCGCTGAGCATGTCAATGTTGTCGAGACAATGGGCAAGCATGTGACCGCTCCAGTCTGCAGTAGAAAGATAATCAGGAACGAACTTACCGCTGATACGCTTTGATTGATTCGCACCTGTCATCACATCGGGCATCGCACCGCCGGCGATGAACTTGATCGTGGGATCGATCTTCCGCATCTCTTTTGCAAAGAGATTATGCTTGAGCTCGAATTGCTCAACCGACATAGCGCCCATCTGATAATCGCCCCAGGGCTCATTTCCGATCCCCCACAGCTTCACATGGTATGGTTTGGGATGTCCATTGGCTGCACGCCATTTGCCCATGGGCGTGGTCTCATCGCCATTGGTGTATTCAACCAATTCTCTGGCAGACCAGGCATCGCCGAAACCAGCATTGACCGTGATGTAGGGATCTACATCAAGTAACTGGCACAACGTCAGGAACTCATCCGTTCCCACGTCGTTAGGCTGTACGGCATGCCACACCGGATCGTAGATCGGAGGTCGTTTATCGATATCCCCAACGCCATAGCGCCACTCATGAGACGAGACAAAATTGCCTCCCGGGAACCGATACACCCCCGAATGCAGTTGTTTGAGCGCCGCGATCACCTCCGCGCGAAACCCTTCTACATTGTTTGCTGGCATCAATGAAACGGCTCCGACATGGAACGAGCCCTTCCCTGTGCCGGTGATCTCGAGTCGCGCATCTCCGCTGTCGTCTTTTGCTTCAAAGCGGAGCGGAATCTTTCGATATGCTGAGCCCAAGTCACGAATGGTAACCGTCTGCCGGTCACTCTCTTGTTTCCCCCACACCAGCGACACCTTTACGACCGCGTCTTGGCTGCCGGAAAGCACAATGCGCCCCGTGTATGCTCGTCCCTTGCGCACCGCCAAGCCCACTTGTTCAAATCCATGAGGGGTTTGGGAGTCCAATTTAACTAGTGGTGTATGGTCTCCCGTATACGGACGCTCGACGTCCATGACGACAAACTCATCACCACCAATCGGGGTCCAACGGCGTAGTGACGAATGACGGCTCCATGAAGGAGTGTGACTCACCTCTGGCGGCTTGGAGTTTATGGGATGATAGAATTTTCTATCTTCCAGCATCTCAGCCCAAACGCCTTCATTCACGATGTTGCCACCGTGCTCTAGAAACTGTCCGTAGAGATATTTCGAAATTGGCGCTTCCGTCTTCGAGGCATTGATCGTCACGTTTACCGGATGCGACTGTGCCGCAGCGATAAACGTCGTGAAAAACACCAACAACAACGGGCTCCATCGGTTCAATGACACAGTTTTCTTTTCCGATTGCATCGTCACAATTCCCCTTATGATCCAAGCGCGCATCGTTCGAAAGACAAAAGGTGTTTTGCGGGCAATCGGCCGCACAGTAACAATTCCGCACATGGAGGTTAACTCCAACTGCAACCGATGAACTACCAGGCCCACCCTTCTTCCGAAGGTAGCCAGGACGAACACGCGCGATTGTATTAGCAAACGTATTCTGATTCTGGACAGAAACGCTGCCTACCCAACCTTTTCAAAGCACCATGACTATACAGATCGGATATCGTAGCGGACAAGCGAAATAAATCGCTTTAATTCGTTCGAATCTCTCGATGGTTCGGAATCTCGGAACAGGATTTCCTAGATAGTTTCTCTGTCGCAGTTCGAATCCAGCAGTTCCGCGATAGCATGAAAGTTCTCTTTCCGGGTTTCAAGTTAGTAGACCTCCGCTGGCTGGAGGTTCAGTTCAAGCCGGATTGGCACCTCCAGCATATTCAACTGAACATGCTGGAAGTGCCGGATTGACTGTTTACTGACAAACGAAATTTTTGGCGTCTTCAGCATTGCCCTTCCCGGTAAATTGGGCATGCTGCGGATAGGGGCAAAGAGGCCGGCTCCGCCCCGGAAAGGCTTGCCCTGTCGCAGTTACCGAATCCGGTGCAGTACCCTTTTCAACCCAGCTCACTACTGCGCTCAGCATGTCGAAACGATCGAGAGCAGGGCCACCACCACAATGGCCCATCCCTGGGACCAGAAATATCCGGCTCCACTCTGCGACCTTTTCCGCGCCCCCATTCGTTGCTGCCAACGATTTGTAATATTCGAGGGTGTCCAACGGTGAGAACCAGGGATCGCTGTTGCCGTGGAAGAAGATAAGCTTGTTCCCGGCACCTGAAAACGTGGACATTTTTGTCGATGCCGGTTCAACGAGTGGGTCGGAAGCATGCAGTGCTTCCTCATCCACATCGATCGAGGTAGCCGTAGGATATGGGCCGAAGAGGCCGTTTGCGCGCGGCATAAGCAATCCCGGGATCGGCCCCGGAACGGCAATACCTGCATCATACAAAAACCCTGGATAGACCTGCGTACCATACGCATTTTTAGGACCGGCAAATGCTCTTTTTATAGCTGCGATCTTTTCGGGAGCAATGCACCCCTCGCTTTCTCCGCTTTTACAGGACAGCACCGCAGGATCAAAAGCGCAGCCGATTGGATCGAAGATCATCCCGTCCGCAACTCCATCCCTCGCGTCGCAGCTCTTCATCAGCGTATCCATAAAGAGTTTGCGATCACTATCGGTAAATAGTTTCTCAATTTGTGGCTTGCCGGATTGATCCTTAGGAGCTGCCTGGTTATAAGCCACAGGGATCCACTTTCCAATGGCCAGATTAGAGAGCCCTGTCCGCATAGCAGGATCACCCGAAACAATGCCATTGAAAACAGAGGGATAGCGTTGGGAAAGAATCATTCCTTCTCGACCACCGGTCGAACAGCCAACAAAATAGGAGTATGCCACCGGACGGGTGTAATAGCTGGCGATGATCTGCTTGGCTACTCCAGCAACTTCGGCATTGGCCTGATAGGCGAAATCGAGGTATGCCTGCTGATCATTCATAAAAGCAAAATCGAATCCCGGTGTCTTTGCCTTATGTCCCGTGTCAGTACTGGCTACCGCGAATCCGCGAACCAGCGCCGGCTTCTCCCCGGAATAGGAATCTCCCATGGGATAGGAGACCACTCCATTGCTACCGCCCCCACCCTGCATCATGAAGTCGCCATTCCAGGTTGACTTTTCAGGAAGGGCTAACGCAAAACGAATCCCAAAGTCCTCTCCGCCGATGCCCTTCCGACGATGAATGACGCCTTCTACATGACAATGCGCCGGCAAAGGCTTGATGTAACTGGGAGCTCCGGGATACGGCGCAGGAATCGTAGTACCAGCCGAAATGGCAGCTGCCCGCGTAATTTCAACATCATGAATTTTGAGGTTCTCAAGGGCCGCGCAAGAGCTTGATACCTGAGCCTGAAGAGCGCCGGAGGAAGACCAGACTGCCATCAAGATAAGAAGAGATTTGAATTGCATTTTTGCCTTTCGAAATAAACCACCACTTTACCGCCTTCGACTTAATGCCAACAAAAATAAAGATCTGGTACGCAGTTGTTTCCTGCTATCAAAGCTATAAACCTCTCCAGGACGGAATCATGATTCCAGGAAAACTGCCATCAACGCTGGCTCCTGAAGTTCCTACATCAGGAGCCAACTACAGCCTGTACTAGGACATTACTTCAGCCATGCCCGAGGCTTCTTCTTGATCAGGCACTCCTGGTAAACAAAACACACGGCTGCCTGCCACCGCGAAGCCAACTTCCGGAAACCTCGACTATACAGATTGGGAATAAAAACAAACAAGAAGACGAAATCGATATGTTTCTATCGAATTCATCTATAGATATGATGTTTTGAGGAAGAAGCCAGTGAGCTACTGTTTTTTCAATTACCGATCAAACACGCAAGACCAGCATTAACAGATTGCCATTACGTGTAAAGCGGTTTAATAATGGTGATCTAGTACTGATAAAGAACAGCCGCAGAGTCAAAAATAAGAGCTTGATCGGATCCCATTGGGATCTGGAATCATTGCCTCTGAAAGAGTGAGTATGCGGAAAGAAGGAGCGATTCGCTGCTCAAATTCGTACAGCTCCTCTCTTCACCCCTTTTAATGATGGGAACATGCTATGAAATTCTTTTTAACAATGAGTGCTAGAAGTATATGCACTAGTGGACTGGCCTGGGGCCATCTTCGGCGAGCGTTTGGAATCGCACTGCTCACCATGCTCTGCAACATGTCAAAGACTGCGATAGCACAAGCTACTGGCGCCCAGACAATAAAGGACGGTTCTGTTATTGCAGCCAAACCTCCGATGGGGTGGAACAGCTGGGACTCCTACGGGCTACGCATTAACGAACAACAGTTTCGGGATAATGTAGATGTTCTTAATTCGAAGCTTAAGCCTTTCGGTTACACCTATGCGGTTATCGACGAAGGCTGGTTCATGCAGAATCCCGAAGAACGCCCGCATCCGGAGCAGCTCCAATATGCCATAGACTCCAACGGGCGCTATATACCTGTTCCGTCTCGATTCCCATCCGCTCTGGCCGGAGAAAAGAATATTGGGTTTCAAAAGATTGCTGAGCAGATCCATTCTCAAGGGTTGAAATTCGGGATCCATATTGTGCGTGGCATTCCCCGCGAAAGTGTCAAGAGGGATCTCCCCATCGAAGGATCTTCCTATAAGGTCATCGATGCCGCAGATCAGACAGATGCCTGCCCGTGGGACCCCACCAATTGGGGCGTGAAGGATAATGAAGCAGGCCAAGCCTGGTATGACTCTCTTCTTCACCAATATGCAACTTGGGGCGTGGACTTTCTAAAAGTCGATTGCATTTCCGACCACCCCTACAAGCAAAGCGAGATCAAACAAATACGCCTTGCCATTCAAAGAAGTGGTCGAGATATAGTCCTCAGCCTTTCGCCTGGACCGACTAAGCTGGAGCGTGCTGTAGAAGTCGGTTCACTCGCTCAGATGTGGCGTATCTCCAATGACATTTGGGATGTCTGGTACACCAAGGCCCCATTTCCCGACAGCATTAAGAATCAGTTTGCCTTGGCCGCTGCTTGGGCCCAATATGCCAAGCCCGGAAACTGGCCCGATGCAGACATGCTTCCTCTGGGAGAATTACGCCCTTATCCAGATGTGGGACCAGGACCGCGACATACTGCGCTCACTCCAGCTGAACAGCAAACAATGCTGAGTTTGTGGGCCTTTGCCCGCAGTCCTCTTATCCTTGGTGCAAATCTCACGCTGCTGGATGATGCGACTTACAAGCTGCTCACCAACAGCAGTATTCTTAAAATCGATCAAACAGCGATCGCCAGCCGCGAGGCAGCCCACGAGGGCGATGTCATTTCCTGGACAGCAGATCTTCCCGGAAACTCACATGCCCTTGCGATCTTTAACATAGGGGACACCGCAGTGAATATTGAGAAGAAATTCTCAGATTTGGGATTGCCGGCAGGGAAACTCAAAATTCAGAATGCATGGAAAGAAGCAGCTAAAGCATCTGCGGATTCCGTTAAAGACACAATTGTCCCCCATGGCTCCCTTGTATTAATACTGGGGAGTCATTGAAACATTCTTAGGAGTAGAGAGCCAACACTCTATATCACGAGTGCTGGCTCTCGAAAGTACCGCCAGCGATTGGCACAGGCTCGATTACAAAGTTCGCTAACTCAGTTCTGCGAATGTGGGTCTAGGGTTTGGTTTTTCGCTCCTGACGTTCCTTCTCATCAAGTTTGAAAACGATCTGCTTTTCGCGCTGACTATCTTCCACCCGGTGTAGACGCTGATATGCCAAGGCAAGTTGAACGTGTACTTGCTGGAAATCCGGCCATCGCTGCCCTACTGGCTCAAGGTACTTTAGCGCATCTTCAGGCTCGCCCATCGCGACCTTAAGAGTTCCCATTTGATACAAAGCTTTTACGTCATCCGGCCGCAGGTGAAGGGCCCTTTCCAGATAAGATCTAGCCTCCTGAAGCTGTCCATCGTGCCTCAACATCCCTCCCAGATAGAGATTGGCATCGTAGTCGTTAGGATCTATTTCCAGAGCACGATGGAAGGCATCTTTGGCCTTTTCAAATTCCTGGTTGTCCAACAATGCCCTTCCGTACAAAGACCATGCTCCCGACAAATTCGGGTTTCGTTCGACAGACTTACCCAATCTCTCTGTCGCCGCTTTGAAATTACCGGCGGCAAGCTGGGCCGCGCCAATCAGGATCTCCGTCTCCGCAGTGGTCCCGTCTTTCAGAATGCTATCGATAACAGCAGAGCCTTGCTGTACTTGACCATCTTCGATTAGAGCCATGCCGAGGACATAGTCTACAGCCCTGTCACTTGGATCTATGCGATGAACAGGGTCCAACAGAGTAATGACTTCCCTATTTCTTCCCAATCGCAGATAACAATCACTCAGAAGATAAATCGACTGTTTATTGTCCGGTTGAGCCTGCCGTAACTTTTCCAGAACGCTCGCAGCGGCTTTGAAATCTGCCGCTTTGTACCAGGCAAGCGCTAAATTAATCTGAATCACCGAATTATCCGGAGCGTGTTTGAGCGCCTCCTGATATTGGGCGACGGCTTCTTTGTAACGCCCGGCGTGTGATAGGACAACCCCAAGGTTCGTACGAAGCTCTACAGAATCCGGCTGTAGTTTCAGCAGCTGTTCATACAGCCCGATGGCCCGCTCAAAATCGCCATGATCATTTGCCGTAACAGCTTCACGATAGAGCTCATCGGGAGAGGACGTTTGAGCATAGCTCCGTAACCCGGCGCCTAAAAGGAGACTCAGAACCAATAAGCTTGTTCTGGCGCAACTGGTCTTAACGCCTTCTCGCCTTTGTACTCTTTCCAGCACCTCTGTCCTCGTCTTGTGTAATCGTCAAGATCTGATCGACTTTGACATTTTGCAATGTCTGAGTATGTCCTGAAGGCCACAGTACGTCAATCCTCTGAACCATCGAGTCTTCACCCAACCCGAAATGAACCCTCTTGTCGCTGGACGAGTTGTAGCCTACTGCGGTTGTCGCCTGATTGTGCTGGATGCCTTTGCTGGTGGTGATCTTTATCTTTGCGCCTAAACCATCGCGATTGTCGCGTGTTCCCACCAACTTGATGACAAGCCAATGATTTGCATTCTTCGTTCGATTCATCAAAAGCTGTGGTGGGCCGTTTAGTACGGTAACTGCGATGTCAATTTTGCCATCATTATTAAAGTCGCCAAAAGCTGCTCCACGATGGGCGGCTGGCTCCAAGAAACTGGAGCCGGCCTCACGGCTGACATCTGCAAACTTCATATCTCCGGTGTTCCGAAAAACGGAATTGGGAAGCGGGAAAGGCCTATGTTGAAGCTCCATCGCGTTATCGAGGATGGCCGCATTCGCAGTAAAGAGGTCCTTACGGCCATCATTATCGAAATCGAATGCTCCCAACCCCCAACCTGTTAGAGGAGGAGTAAACATCGCCATATGGGATGTACTGGTCATATCCTCGAAGGAATCCCCAGTATTCTTACGAAGTACGAAAGTATCGGAAAACATCGCGGTCTGAAAAAGGTCGGGTAAACCATCGTTATCGAGATCGCGGAATTCCGCTCCCATTCCAGCGATCACGCCACCATTGCTGTTATAGGCCGTACCGGTCTCCATTCCCACCTCAGAGAAAGTGCCATCTCCGTTATTACGGAAAAGGAAATTACGAAAGCTATCGTTCGATACGAAAATGTCAATCCATCCGTCATTGTTATAGTCAGCAAAAGCGGCTCCCATTCCTTTGCCAATATGCTTGCCAATTCCAGACTCTTCGGTCACGTCCGTAAATGTTCCATCGCCATTGTTTCGATACAGCATATTGGGCAAACCGCGAAACCCCTTGGGGTCGCAAAAAGCAGGCTGCCCTTGCAGATCGCAAAGATGTGCTGTCGCAATGTTGTAATCGAGATAGTTGGTTATGAATAGATCAAGCAAACCGTCGTTGTTATAGTCCAACCAGCCAGCTGCAACTGACCAGACCTTCCCCAGCTTGTGATGGATGCCCGTAATACCGGCTTTGGCAGTCACATCGGTGAATGTCCCGTCTCCGTTGTTATGCAAAAGCTGGTTGTAGTTCACGCCACAGATGTAAAGATCGACAAAGCCGTCATTATCGTAATCTCCGGCAGCAACTCCCATACAATACCCTCGGCCTTGAACTCCAGCCGCCAAAGTGACATCGGTGAATGTGCCGTTCCCATTGTTACGATATAGACGGTTGTAATAGCGCGGATCATTTTTCTCTAGCGACGGAATAGCTGCACCATTAGGGAAAAAGAGATCTAGCAATCCATCGTTGTTGTAGTCGAAAGCAGCGACACCGCCGATCATAGTTTCAATCGAATAACGATGCGGGCTAAGGCTGTTTCGTAAAACGAAGTCAATCCCCGATTGTTTAATAACGTCTTCAAATTCTATGGATGGCGAATTGAGAGGCGGCGTACTCTGAAAGGGAGCCATCAATCCGAAGGCTCTCTTGCTGCCTTCAACGCCAGCAAGCATCGTACCCAAGGATCGCAAAAAATGACGGCGGGTCCAGCTCATGTATTTCCCTTAAAACCTTTACTTCCCTGGTAGGGGCTCCCGAATGGTCAGATACTGATCGGCTTTTACATTCTTGATAGTCTGTTTGGTTCCACGAGGCCAGAGAATTTCGATAGATGTAACGACGTCCTCGCGCGCAAGTCCGAAGTGTACTCGTTTATCGCTGGAACTCATCAGACCAACACTAATTGCGACATGGTTGTAAAGAACCCGGCCAGATTGGGTTATCAACTTGATAGTGGCACCGATGGCATCACGGTCGCTGTAGCTACCAACAAGATTGAGCCCCAGCCAATGGCCACCATTATCAGCCGAATTGAGCAAAATTCGAGGCGGCTCATTGAGTGATGTAACAACAATATCTTGAAAACCGTCGTTGTTTAGATCCCCAAAGGCAGAACCACGCTGAAATCCGCAACGAAGAAAGTCCAACCCCATCTGCTCCGAAACATCTACAAAAGACTTTCCATCCGTGTTTTCGAACATGGTGTCATGCTGCTTACTATCTGATGTCAAATCATCGATATCGCCATTAGCCGAGTAGAGGTCCTTCCACCCGTCATTATTGTAGTCAATGAAGCCATCGCTCCATCCAGAATAACTGTAGCTTAGCTTGTGAATTTGGGAGGATGGAGAAACATAGCGGAACGATTCCCCATTGTTCTTGAACAATGCCCAGACCTCGCGCCTGAGGTTGTTGTAAAAGATATCGATCTTTCCGTCGTTGTCGAAGTCATTGGCATCCGCTCCCATCGACGAGCTCAGCGATCCCTCGTCGTCATAGGCCACACCTTGGGCAAGAGCTTCCTCTTCGAATTTGCCATTGCCTTTGTTAATGAACAGAAGATTGGGCGTTGTGTCACCGGAGACAAAAACATCCAGCCAACCATCCTGGTTGAAATCCGCAATGGATATCCCCATGCCTTTTCCCAATCCATTTTTGACACCTGATTCATCCGTCACGTCTCTAAATTTGCCATTACCCAAGTTGCGGTACAGATGACTCGATACGCTTGAATACCGCCACGGATCGCAATAAACTTCCCGGCTACCATTGCTACAAACGATATCGGTTTGGGGTTTCCAGAGTGTGTAGTTAGTTACGATCAGATCTTCCAGGCCATCTTTGTCATAATCGAACCATGCAGCTCCCACACTGATGAGATCGGCGGGCTTGGTAAACCCGGCTTGGGCCGATACGTCAGCAAAGGTACCATTGCCGTTGTTGTGATAAAGAGTATTTGCACCTGCGTTAGCAATAAAGAGATCTTCGTTCCCGTCATTGTCATAGTCGCCAACTGCGACTCCAAAGCTGAATCCAAGATTGGCACCGGAAAGTCCGGCTTTTTCCGTTACGTCTTCGAAGGTGCCATCTCCCTTGTTACGCAATAAATGATTGTAGAAGGAGGAATCGACCTTCTTAAGATCGGACATTCTAGCGCCATTGGTAAAGAAGATGTCCATCAATCCATCATTGTCAAAATCGAAGATTGCAACGCCACCACACATTACCTGCGGGAAATACTTCCGGCCGGTAAAATCATTCTTTGTGATATAGCCGATCTTTGACTTTGGAGCGACATCTACAAAGTGCGGTCTTTTGACGGAACTTTGTACGGCTGACGAACCTTGCAATTCTTCAGCAACTAGAAATTTACCGGAACTAAGGAGGGCTACCAGCAGGCACAAAACATATAGCAGTTTGTCGAGACCACCAGAAGCTTCACGAGTCAGGCGCAATATCAAGACCACTGTACCCGCCCTTCGTAAAAGTATCCATTACTTAACAGCTTTGCCCCTGACATTCATTTTTTCAATTTCGGCCTTCACGCGAGCGGCATCATCTCGCCTTCCAGCAGCAGTATAGGCGTGCATCAGGGCCCAGAGAACCTTGCTATCCTCCGGAGCTAATTTGGAGGCCAGCTCCAGTTCGGAAATAGCATCGGAATTATTTCCTGTCGCGGCTAAAATCTCACCTTTCAACATATGCCCAATCGGGTGAGAAGGCTCCAAATTCAGGACCTCATCGACGTACGGTCTTCCCTTTTCTGCTTGCGACTGAACCAGATAGTATTCGGCCAGTTGTAGGCGCGCCTCCGTATTCGAAGGGGAAATTGCAAGCACTTTCTGCATTTCCTCTACGCCTTGCGGTGAATTCTCCTCCAAGAGTAATGTGCCATATTGATAGTGAACACCTTTTTCATTGGGGTGCTCCCGCTCCAGATCGCCAAGTATGCTTTTCGCCTTTTCGCGCTGTTGATCCAAGCGGGCAAAAACTGCCCTGCCCAGCATGCGCACATATTCCAACCGCGCGCTCGGAACCTCGTCCGGTAGAAGCTGATAATTCAAAGCACTCAGTCCCGCAGGCACTTCTAGAGGTCCTTGCCTGCTAGCACCTGCATCGCCGCGAATCATATAAAGCAACTTGATACCGGCTTCGAATTGGCCTTCTCGAATGAGCAGTATGGCTTTATCGTAAAAAACAGTGTCCGCCAGCTGTTTACGCCCTTCCAGGCCCAGCGAAGTAGACATTTGCAGATGTTCCAATGCACGCTCGTATTCTCGGAGCTTGTAGTCGCAGATTCCCAACAGAGCCCATCCTGGACCTTGTTTTGGATTCTGGGCCAGGTAGTGTCTCAACAAATCGCGCGACTCGCGAAATTGATCCTTCTCATAGAAGAGAGTGGCAAGATACCAGAGGCCATCATCCCAATCGGGTTTCAGCTTAAGGCTTTGCTCAAAGAATCGGATCGCATCGTCGTCTCGCTCTTCGTCTCGCGCCCGAATTGCCGCCTTCGAGATTTCTTCAAAGCTGGTGGCCGAGGAAACAGTGGCCTTGGACTGATTTGCCTGGTGAACCGTATCAACTGCCATTACATTAGGCTGAATCGCAGTAGCAAGTGAAAACCAAAGGATGATGGAGGTAGCAATCATTTTGCCTGCTCCTTCCCTTCAACAGCCATCCTCAGTTTCCCCTGCTTTTGTTCCAGACCATCTTCCTTATTTTTTAAAGTTTCGAACTCAGCACTCTCATGCTCAGCTTCAGCAGCTCGTCCGAGTTTGCGGTAAGCCTTAGCCAGGTGAAAGCGCACCTTGGAAGAAGCCGGAGCAATTTGCTTGGCTAGCTCAAACTCTCGTGCTCCCTCTGCCCATTGATTGCGGGCGAGAAACACACGCCCAAGAGCGTAATGTGCCTGTGCATTTTCAGGCTCCACAGCAACTGCCTTTCTGGCAATCTCCTCGGCCTCATTCAGCTCTCCAGCCTGCACATCGAGCAGGGCGAGCTTGGCCATAGCAACGGTATAGCGAGGAGAAAGCTTTAGCTCCTGGCGATATTCCTGCTTCGCTTCGTCATCTCTTTTTTCCGTCTCAAAAACAAATCCACGAAGAAAGTGAACATTTGGTTCCTCGCCGTAATAGGTCGCCAGCTGATCAAGGAATTCATGCGCTCGATCGAGCTTTTGCGCCGACATCCAAGCTCCCGCCGAACCGGCCAGCCACACCATTTCACGACGTTCTTGAGGATAATCTTCCGGCACATTCTTCATGTGCATCCAGGCAAGTCCCATTGCCTCTACAAGCACCGGATCGGGTCCTCTCCTTTCTACCGCTTTATCCAGGAGATAGAGTGATTCAAAAAAGCGCCCCTCGCGCGTCAATAGCTCGGCCCAACGTACCACAGCAACATCGACAAGCTCTTTACTTCCCGTACCCCCCTTACCTATCCAGTAACGAAGGTGTTCGGTTGCATGTTCGTAGTCCCGCGTCTCATATTCGCAAAGTCCAAGAAAAGCATAGGCAGGCTCTACCTTATTTCCCAGCTGAATATATCGTCTGAAGGCCTCTTGAGCTTCGGCATAACGATCCTGGTCGTAGTAAATACCCCCTAACGACCACCACCCCTCACCCCAGGTAGGACGTAATTGTAGAGCTTGACGATAGGACTGAAGAGCTTCGGATAGATGATCGGACTTGCGGGCTTGCTCTGCTTGGCGGGCGATTTCTGCAAACCTATTCGAAGCGACGGAAGCCGATGCCTCTGCCGAACCCAAAAGCAGGCATGCGAAAAGTACCCAAATCATAAATAAGCATATTCACGCTGGGGTGGAGGCCTATAGCCGCCACCCCAGCAGGTTGTGATTTGTAATTATTGTTAATGGATCAGAAGGTATATCGCGCTTCAAGCTGTACACTTCGGTGCCCGAATTTGTACTGGGCTATACCAAAGTTTGGAGAGTAAAGCGTCCCATCTCCTTTATGTCCATTAACACTGTCCCCGTAATAATGAAGAACTAGGTTAGCATCATTATTGTGGAACGACCAGAGCGGATGATTCAGGAAGTTGAAGGCCTGGAACTTGAACTCAAGGCTCTGATGATCACGAACCCTGAAATTCTTTACAAGAGCAAGATCGCTATTGAAGTATGCTGGCCCACCAAGATACGGTAGGTGGCTGCTCCCCATCCCAGAAGTCGTTGGTTGGAAACAACCCGGATTGAGGAAGCGCATAGCCTTTCGTGTTCCACCATTACCATCCGAAATCAACACTGACTTTTTCGTCATCGGATTACAGGTAAGGGTGGGGAACAGTGTAAGACTATCCGCACCGAAGAGGGCCGTGGCGCTGTGCTGTACAGTCGATATGTATGGCTGTGCTTTAACAACAGCGGGATCCAAACTGGGATTAGGAATTGTAGTGTCGTCATATGAGTACTGCAGGTTGTTACCTCCCGCAGCAGTCAGGTTTGCACCACTCGACAGAGAAGTAACACCGGAGATCTGCCAACCATTGATGGCTTGGCGCAATGTGGCATTACTCAGGTTTATACGAGGAACAATAACGGTATAAGCGAAATTGAGGGTGTGAGGACGATTGTCCTTCGAGACGCCCCAGTATTCACCTCTTCCCCAATCGGGCAAAGAAGAAAATGCCCCGCCATTTCCGACAACAGCGTTACCGAAGGACTTCGACCAGGTGTAGTTGGCCATCAAATACAGCCAACTCGAATTACGATGCAAACTCACCTGAAGTCCGTCGTACTGCGTCTTTCCGGCAAGTTCAGTGGTGTACAACGACTTGTAATTCACCATCGGACGATACGATGGACTCACCGAGTCATTCCACGTAGGACACTTCTTTGCCGAATCAGTCGCATTAGTGCACGTTAGCAGGTAGTTACGATCGATTGTGTGGAGAGGAATGGCGTTGATATCTGCCTGGTATTGGGCATAGTCGCCATAGTTGCCAACATACGAGACTTCGATAAGGAAATTGGCTGGCAACTTCCGGTCGATCTGGAGGTTGTAGGTAGTCACCATCGGTTGCTCGTCGTTTTTCGGATTCACCGTGGTTTCTGCCAACCTGCCCGCTGGTTGTCCACTTGGCAGGGTATGCGAACTGTATCCACCCAGAGTGGTATTGATAGCCTCGTAAACAGGGCAACCGCCGTTGGCTACCGTGGCATTTCCGCACGAAATGGATGCAGCACCCCATCCAACACGAGCAGCGCCGCTTGGGTTATCTCCGGCGATTCCATCGTAAGCACGGAACCGCCCATATCCTCCACGAACAACGGTCTTGGCATCACCGAATACGTCCCATGCAAGTCCAAAACGAGGAGAATAGAAGAGGAATCTGGAGTCTACGCCCGAAAGCGGAACACTCTTGTCGATGCCGTGCCATAGGAGACCAGGATGGCTATCGACTTGGCTGTAATCATTAACATACTTCTTCGGGTCGAAGACTGCCATACCGAGGTTGCTGGTCGTAGCCGGCCGACCGAAGTGATCGAAGCGCATGCCGATATCAACGGTCAAGCGACGATTGAGCTTCCAGTGGTCAGTCACAAAGAAGCGGTATTGTTGCGAGTAGATACCGATCGAAGGAGTTGCCTGGTCTTCCGAGTATCCGGTCGCAGCAATTCCCATCAGGATATCTGAGAAGTTATTGTTGCTGGTATTTCCCCAGTTCCCGGTCGGCATAGACATGAAACCGCCAAACGAACCGGTTGGGTCCTGGTTATTTTCGATGTACTCCCAGAAGCCGCCAGCTTTGAAGGTATGAGATCTGAAGACACGTGTGATCTGTTCTTTGGCACTGGGCATCACCTTGAAAGCGTGCTGTTGCATTGGATTGCCGGTAAAAGAACCACCAGGCCCAATGCCAGGAAAGTTAGAGCTCCAGTTTGAATAGCTTGGAATCTCGTCGCTTCCAAAGATACTCTTTGGCAATCCGAGTTCCGTACGGCTGATCTTCTTCGGATTGACAGGGTAACTCGGCATTCCCGAATGTGTCCAGCTAAAGGTCGATTCACTCGTTAAAACCGGAGAAAAAACATGTGTCAGACTGACAACCAGAGCATCCGAAGTGTTTTTTCCGACTGCTCCACTTGGATTTGGTACGACATTGTCGCCGGACATAGAAGACCAAACACCCATTGGCTGCTCTGAGTTTTCCCTTTGGGCGCTGTAACGAACAAAGAGTTTGGTATTTTCGCTGATCGACCAGTCGACTCTGGAGACATTCTGCCAGGAATTCAATCCAGCAAGAGTGGAATGAATGTAGTTATACCCATCGTGCGCTGCAGGATCGGTATTCGGTAAAGGATAGAGATCATTCAGCAGTGTCTGACCTTGCGCGTTGATACAGGCTGAGGACAAAACTCCACTGGTGATCGAACATCCCGCACGATACGGAGCAAAGGCCTGGGTAGAATCGAATGTCGGTGTGCTGGCCAGCATTCCGACATTTTTCATTTGACTCGTTTGCGCGGCGGAGAAATCACCGCTCCGCATTGCCTTTGTTGGTACGCTCGCACGTGCTACTCCGGCATCAATCGATTGACGATAGGATTCAAAACCGTTCCAGAAGAAGAGTTTGTCGTGCTTCTTGTTGTAGTGACCGGGCAAAGGAATGGGACCACCGATTTGAGCGCCCGGATAATACTGGTAGGCACCACTCAATTTGGGTTGATTGTTGTATTTCGTATCCCAGTCCATGGCGTTAAGTGAAGCGTGCTGGGCATAGAGATGTATTTGACCGTGATAATGATCACCGCCGCCCTTCGTTGCGACGTTAACGACTACAGGTCCGTAGTCATTCTCGGCCGAGAAACTGGAAGAAAGAACTTTTACTTCCGAGATCATATCCGTATTCGCATTGACTACAGTGTTCGAACCGGCTGATCCAGGATCAAATGCATGACCGCCGTCCACAGTCATGTCAAGTTTCTGTCCGTTGATTAGGGTTCCTCCCATGCCGGCTGCAGTGCCGCCAGGAGCCCAACTGTTAATACCGACGACGTTATTGGTGGCCGCCCTATTCAAACCGTTGTTAGCAGTAAGCGTAGCCCCACTCATCAACTTAACTACTTCAGCTGCGTTTCGGCTGCTCAGAACAATATTCTGAAGTTCATCGCTGGAGAGAGTCGCGCCTTTCGCTCCAGAGTCTTCCATCACAATTGTGCTAGTGACGGCAGACACCACAACGGTTTCAGCAACACCCTGTAGTGGCAATGTGATATCGATCGATTTAGCATCGTTGCTGGTTAAATCAATATCGGTAGCAGTATAGTTGGCAAACCCTTTTGCAGTAGCTGTGACAGTGTAGGTCCCAGCACGTAAGGCAGGAACCGAGAACACGCCTTCTTTCGTAGTGAGCGTCTTGCGCTCATCGCCTGAAGTTTGATTTTTAACCTTAATGACAACCCCGGGAATAACCGCTCCACTCGCGTCATGCACAGTGCCAGACAGAGTAGATGTGGATTGAGCCCAGGAAGATATTGCCGTTGTCATAACAAGGGCAAAAAGCCCCAAGAGCAAGATCATTCGTCTCATTACAAGACAAGCCCCCCTCTGTAAAGTTAGGGTCCCCTTTACGGAGCCCTTTAAAACGTCAATAACAAGCCCATCGTTGCTCGGACGAGACTAAAAGCAACAGCGTCCGGATCAGAGCAACAGTTCTCCCGAGACTCTTTGCAACGAGTTCGATTCACGTATGCAAGGCTCCGGAAGAACGGAGAAAAGGTATTCCCACAAATCAACACTGTCAAGGACAAAAACAGAACATCTTTCCGATCTAAATCGATTTAGATTGTTGATCAATGACATGCCTATCGACTCCAGGTAACGTTGTCTTGACAACCCTGAAAATACCGGGATCAAGTCTCAGCCAGCGGTGAATTTAGTTCGGGGAAGGACAGCCATACCCGAATAGAGATCCCGACCGAAACGAGGACTTTGGTCGATGCCCGTACCGACCAAGTTCACTTCTTCTTCTAAAGCCCTCAGACCGGAAGCGGATATCGGTGCCATCCACTGTTGCCATAAGATCCTGAATCAGTCTCTTTCGAGCTCCGCTACCGAAGTCGTCCCAACAATTCGGCAGTTTACCGAGCGTCAGACTCCAGCTTGCCGGGCACGCAATCAACGAATAATCTGCACGTTGATCAACGGAGGCACGCTACTTCTGGAGAGAAAAAATGTGAAGGTTAAACTTGTACGGAGATGTTGATCTACATCAAGTACAATCGTACGCAGCTGAATCTAAAGGGAATAGGTCGCCAAGACGAGAGGCTATACAAAACTGTAGCAACACGTCGGAGTCTTCCTTAATAATAGTGAGTTGTTGGATGAGTGAAAAAGTTGTGCTGGAAGGGTCAGTGCTGAGTGGAAAGGAAGCGGAGCGTGCTGAAGTTGAAGTAGTCCTGGCTACTCTTGTGCGCTCACCCCGCCTTGCCCGGCTTCTCCGTTACCTTACGGACAAGTACTTCCAGGAACAGACCGATGAGCTAACCGAGTTCAACATCGCGACCGAGGTGTTTGGCCGAAGCAAAACCGTTTTCAATTCCAGTGAAGACGCCATTGCACGAGCAGAGATTCACCGTCTGCGGAAAAGGTTAAAGGTCTTTTACGAGACAGAGGGAAAGGACCACTTGGTCCAGATAGCCCTCCCCACAGGAACCTATGTCCCATGCTTCATTCATCTAGCGCCACAGATTTCCGCCTGTGCTCAACCGGAGATACCTGCGGACAGTGCACAAGCCGAACATACGTCTATAGCTACCTCTCCCCAATGGGAGGTACCCGGCGAAACGGAAGAACTTGTACAGGAGTCAAAACCTGTAGAGAGAAAAGACTGGTCCTTTAAAAAAGCCCCACTCCGGCTTTACGCAATAGCCGCAGCTGCTGCTGTACTTATCGTTTTCTTAACCCTTCGTCATCGAACCATTGCACAAGGTGGTAATACCTCACAAAACTTCGTTCGGTCTCAGGAGCCCGTAACGGACAATCGGAACCAACTTTCCTCCGTAACCTTGCCTCTCCGGCTACTCGCCGGCTATAGCGGACCTCCACAACGCGACAGTGTAGGAGATATCTGGCAACCTGATCAATACTTCCATGGCGGGTGGCCTCTTCAGCAACCCTCGGTTTTTGTCGCAAGGACAAGTGATCCCTTTATCTTTCGCAATACGAGATCCGGAGATTGCCAATACGATATCCCCCTAAAACCAGGCTCCTACGAACTCCATCTTTTCTTCATTAAAACCTCTACGGCTCTCCAAATTGAAGACGCCGAAGATAAGACCAGCTTTAACGTATCCATTAATGGGCAGCTTGTTCTGTCTGACTTCGATATTGCCTCGGATGCAATGGGGCGCAATGTTGCAGACGAACGCGTTTTTCGCGATATCTCACCAGCAAACGATGGCAGGTTGCATATTTGGTTGAGTACCAAAATAGGAACGCCGGCACTCAGCGCCATTGAGATTCTGGAAGGAACGCCACACAAACAGCTTCCAATTCGGATCGTTACCCAACCAGCCCCTTTCACCGACCACAAGGGTCAGCTGTGGCATCCTGACGATCATTATCTGGATGGCCGACACCTGGCCCACAACTCGCCGAGTATTTCACCTGACCCTGATTTGCTTCTATCCGAGAGGTATGGACATTTTACTTATGCAATTCCTGTCGACACACGAGATCGATATACCGTAGTACTCCATTTCGCCGAACTTTATTTTGGAACGGCTAACATCTCCGGTCCGGGACAGAGAGTTTTTCGAGTCCTGTGTAATGGGACTACATTGCTTGACGATTTCGATATTTTCAAAGAAGCTGGGAGCTTCCATACGGTTACAAAAACCTTCCATCACCTCAAACCCACGGCGCAAGGGAAACTGAATCTTACATTTGAACCAGTCGTAAACTACGCAACTCTCTCGGCTATAGAAGTCCTAGACGAATCGAATTAGCGTTGCCTGCCAGACATGAAATTGTTCCCCGATGGCTATCATCCTCCGAGACACGAGATTCCATCCCTTTAGCCAGGAGGTTGACGACCGCATAGAATTATGCGGAGTGAGGTGAGCCAGTGTAGCGTGTGTTCAGAATTGCGGCGGTCATGCTGATATGGGCAATTGTCTGGACGGAAGGCATCGAGGGACAATCAAAACCGCAGTGCATGGTCAGCAATGAGGATATCCCATTATCCTTCCCGGCATGTGCGCTGACGAAAGCACACGGAGAGCAGTACATTTCTCCTAAATATCTGAAGGATTGCGAATTCAATACGTATGGCCTGACCTGGGTCCACTTGCGCCCTGGCGGCTATGTATATGTGAATCGCAAGGGACGGATAGTCGTCCGCGACGTCTCGATGATGGACAACGGAGCAGATTGGTTCCACCGAGGGGTCGTTCGACTTGAACGTGGTGGGAAGTACGGCTTTGCAGATTTCCACGGACGCGTGATCGTTCCCATTCGGTATGACGGTGCAAGTAACACAGATCAAGATGGTCCGCGGGTTTGCATCGGCTGCAGAGTTGAACGCGTAGGGGAATATGGCGTATTCAAGGGAGGTCAGTGGTTCAATGTAGATGCTCGCGGCCGAGTGCGCAAGGAGACAAATCCGTAGGAAGGATCTAACCTCCGTGGCGATAGCCACATCTCAGAGCTGCTTTCATGGAATATCGAAAACCCTCAATCCAGGTTGGCCTGGTCTCCTCTGCAACTACTCTCGCTCTCTCGCAAGGCTGTCGTCTACATCACCATCTTTATCTACACGGCGAGGAGAACCGTACGCTTTCTCATGGGCAGAAGGTACAAAAAATCCATAGCAGGATTCAGTTAACAGAAGTACCCTCTGCACTTTATACTCAGGTATTTCCAGAATCGATCATCATTATTCTGAAGCCACGTGCTTCCACATAGGACTTCTGCTTTGCGCCAGGACACAAACCATCTTCCCTCCTATACAAAATGTGCGATTTACGTTTTGCTTTGCTCTACCCTAATGGGAACGCCAAGATGGTCTGCTCTTAATGCGCAGACGCAGCAAAGTCCCATTCATTTTATTTCGAACCCTATTCCCTTTCTTCTGGACAGTTGCGAAACGCCACAACGGCATGTTCCGGAAACAATGGCCGGTGGAGTAGCAATCTTCGATTATGACAATGATGGAAATCTCGACATTTTCTTCCCCAACGGCGCCAATATCTCTACCCTGAAAAAAGATTCTCCAAAATACTGGAACCGTCTTTTCCATAACAATGGAGATGGAACCTTCACCGATGTCACCGAAAAAGCAGGGTTAAGAGGTACAGGATACGATGGCGGCGTGGCAGTAGCCGATTACGATAACGACGGATACGAAGATATTTTTGTCTCCGGAGTTTATCGCAATACTCTTTACCACAACAACGGAAACGGAACTTTTACCGACATTACAGAAAAGGCCGGTCTGGACAAAATAGATGCGGAATACGGCCCACTCTGGTCAGTAGGCGCGGCCTGGGTAGATATAAACAATGATGGCCTTTTGGATCTCTTCATTGTGAACTATCTGAAGTGGGATCGTAATAAAGAACCGGACTGCAGGATTGGAGAAAAGGCAGAGTACTGTCATCCTAAATTCTTCAAAGAAACTCCTAACCAACTGTTTCTGAATAAGGGGAATGGAGCTTTCGAGGACATCTCCGCTACATCGGGAATCCGTGCCCATCCCGGGAAAGGGATGGGAATCGGCGTGGCCGATTACGACGCCGATGGTCGCCCTGACATCTTTGTTGCTAATGACAAGATGTTCAATTTCCTCTTTCATAATGTAGGGAATAACAAATTTGAAGAAGTGGCCTTTGAAACTGGCACGGCCCTACCTGAACATGGAAATCTCATCTCTGGCATGGGTGTAGATTTCAGAGATTTGAATAATGATGGCCATCCGGACATCGTTGTTGTTGCCTTGGCAAACGAAACTTTCCCTGTCTACCAGAACGACGGTAAGGGCCTCTTCACTGAAGTCACAGCGCGAAGCGGTATGACTGTACAAAGTAATCCGATGGCCGGATACAGTCCGAACATTGCCGATTTTGACAATGACGGATGGAAAGACATCTTCGTCTCGCGAGGAGATGTATCCTCGTACAACATGGCAGAACGCCAGGCTGTCGATCAAAACAATACCGTATTCCGCAATCTAGGCGACGGTAATAAATGGAAAGCTCTGACAGAAGAGGCAGGCTTCAGTTCCCTGCCGCCGAAACGGCATCGCGGGGCAGCGGTAGGTGATCTTAATCACGACGGCAAATTAGACATTGTCGTTACCGCTCTCAGCACCCCCGCAGAAATATGGATCAATAACAGTCCTGGCAACAATCACTGGATAGAGCTCGCACTTGAAGGAACGAAGAGCAATCGGGATGCGATTGGTGCCAAAGTAAAGATCACTGCCGGAGGGAAAGTGCAGTGGGATCACGTCAGCCATGCTGCTGGATATGCCTCTTCCAGTGCTGGGCCGCTCCATTTCGGTTTGGGCTCAGCCAACGTTGTCGATGAGATCGAAATCCTCTGGCCATCAGGAATCCATCAAACCCTGAAAGCAGTTGCTCCTGACAAGATTCTTCGAATCAAAGAAGTCAAACAGTAATTTCGCTTATAAGCGAAACCCTATGACCGGCGTAATCACATTGCATATGCAGCAGTGATTACTCTCGATCGCCTCCTCCGCATTGTTGTTTCATAGGAACGAGTAACTGTTGTTCCATCCTCCCAAGAACAGCAAGACGAATCGTATCCTGGTGGACAGAAGCTGAAAACCCAAAGTAATCATTCGAGGGCCTGTAACAAACACCTTAAAACTACCTGGATACTGCGCCTCACACCTCATCATCCTATTGATCGATCCGGGATCAGAGCCAGTCTAGCAATCGTTTTCCCCATCCGCATTCGCCTACAAGATCAATCGAATTTGGAGTTTTCAGGTACGCTTCGGCATCTTAGTTGCTCCAATGAACGATAGTCAATAACAAAAGCGCTTTAGATTTCAGCTTTGGCCTTGCTATAATTCCGCTGCCGGGCAGACTGATGCTAATTCAGCCAGATAGGAGAAAGCGTTTTCTGCAAAAACGGACTACAGGCCTGGAGCATATTGGGTTTCGGTGTAAACCAAAAGCTGATATCTACGTGGCCAGATTGTCAAAAATGACCACACGTCACGTTTCTGATAGATCCTGTTAAGGCCCAATTGTTCTGGCTACGAAGTTTGGCATGCACGAATCGCTCCTCCGCTGAACGATAAATGCACTGCCTCAGAACACAATTCGTAACGGAATCAGTTTTACTTGTGTTTCTGGTCGCAGCGGTTGCATTGATTTTGGGCTACGGCCTTTTGCTTTTGGGGAAGTACAACTCTTTCATGAAGCCGAGGATTTCATGCAATACTCGCAAATCTTTGCCGTCTTACTGATCTCGGGAGCAGCCTGTATAGGACCCGCTCAAGCCGATGGTCAAGCTTATCTAGATACAAAGTTGTCTCCCGAACAGAGGGCAACCGATCTCGTCAGTCGCATGACGCTGGAAGAAAAAGCATCACAAATGGTAAATCAAGCTCGTGCGATTCCGCGCCTAAATGTTCCGGCATACGACTGGTGGAATGAGGCACTCCATGGAGTAGTCACAGACGGCATAACGGAATTTCCAGAGCCGATTGGTCTCGCTGCGACCTTCGATCCTCAGTCCATTCACGATATGGCCAAAACAATTGCGATTGAAGGAAGAATCAAGCACGCCCTGGCAGAGCAGGCTGGACATAGCAAGATGAACGAGGGTCTGGATTTTTGGGCTCCTAACGTGAACATCTTTCGAGATCCACGATGGGGCCGCGGCCAGGAGACATACGGGGAAGATCCGTTTCTTGCTTCCAAGTTCGGCGTCGCATACGTCACAGGCATGCAAGGCGACGATCCACGGTATTATCTGGCGATCTCAACACCCAAACACTTCGCTGTTCATAGCGGGCCAGAGCCGTCGCGCCACAGAGACAACTTCAACGTAAGCAAGCATGATGAAGTCGATACTTATTTGCCGGCCTTCCGGGCAGCAGTCACTGAGGGAAAAGCCGGTTCGGTCATGTGTGCCTACAATCGCATCAACGGAGAACCCGCTTGCGCAAGCGAGTTTCTCCTCCAGGATCAATTACGAAAGAAGTGGGGATTCAATGGCTACGTAGTGTCCGATTGTGGCGCTGTCGTCGACATTTTTGAGAATCACCACTTCACCAAATCTCAGGCGGAGGCTTCAGCACTGGCAGTTAAGCGGGGCATGGATAACGAGTGTATCGATTATGCCCTAGTGACTGATAGCCACGATTACAAAAGCTATATTGACGCGGTAAAACAAGGATTCCTGCCGGAAAGCGATTTGGATCGTGCTCTCGTGCGCCTCTTCACTGCACGGATGCGACTCGGATTTTTCGATCCACCACAATCGGCACCCTTCGCAAACCTGGACAAAACACTACTTGAGAGCCCTGAGCATCGGGCTCTGGCTCTTAAGCTTGCGAACGAATCCATGGTTTTGCTAAAGAACGATGGCACTCTGCCGCTCAAGAAAACCGGCACAAAGATTGCAGTAATTGGTCCACTGGCAGATGAGCCCCGGGTTCTCCTGGGCAACTACAATGGGACGCCCTCGCACACTACATCAATACTAGAGGGGTTGAAAAATGAATTTGGTAAAGACAGCATCATCTTCTCTGCTGGAACAATCTACCTGGATGACCGAACCGAACCAGTACCGGCAAACGTATTGAGTTCAGAGAAATTGGCCGGGCTCAAAGTCACTTACAAATTCAAAAAGAAATCCGATTCCGCCAGTAACGATCCAAAAGCCCAACCGACACGAGATGTGGAAGGGGGAACAGTTGATAGTGTGGATCCAACTTCGCTAAAGCTGCCAGAGGCGGAAGCAGGCGAACAACTCCTTTCCATCACATGGACGGGTAAACTCACTGTTCCAGTAAGTGGCAGCTATAACCTCGGAGTGCAATCGCATGGCGGTAGCTCAATTAAAGTTAATGGAAAGCAACTCGCGTTTTCTCCAGGCTGGCAATCGTTTCCTCATCTGGGTTCCATTCTTTTGAAGGCGGGAGAAGCTGCCGATCTTGAAATCAATTATCATCTGCCCGAAGACGGTCGCAAGCAGGCACAATTTGTTTGGGTAAAACCAGATCCTCAAATAAAAGAAAAGGCTCTTGCCGCCGCTCGCTCTGCTGATGTTGTGGTTGCGGTCGTAGGCATTACCAGCTTGCTTGAGGGTGAAGAAATGCCCGTGAGCGAGCCGGGATTCAAAGGAGGCGATCGCACCAGTCTGGATCTGCCTCAACCCGAACAGGAATTGGTCGAAACACTCGCATCGGCAGGCAAACCTCTCGTTCTCGTCCTAACAAACGGAAGCGCTCTAGCTATCAATAAAGAAAGCAAGCTCGCTAACGCCGTACTCGACGCTTTCTATCCCGGAGAAGAGGGTGGAACAGCTGTCGCGCAGACATTGTCAGGCAAAAACAATCCGGCAGGTCGTTTGCCAGTAACGTTCTATACCGGAACGGATCAATTACCGTCCTTTGACGATTATTCTATGCAAGGCCGCACCTATCGTTACTTCGATGGCAAGCCGCTATTCCCGTTTGGCTTCGGGATGAGCTACACAACCTTCCGTTACAAAGATCTCAAACTAAACAATCGATCAATACAGGCAGGCGAACCTATTACAGCCGAGGTATCAATCAGCAATGCTGGAAAGGTCGCAGGCGACGAAGTAGCACAGCTTTACTTAAAATTTCCCAAGGTTGATGGAGCACCTCGTCTTGCCCTGAGAGGCTTCCAGAGAATTCATCTGAATCCGGGTGAAACCCGTAACATTACCTTCCAACTGAATCAACGAGACCTGAGCGTAGTTAGTCAAGAAGGAGATCCAATGATCGCCGCTGGTCACTACCAACTCTTTGTAGGAGGCAGTCAACCCACGGATGAAATTGGAACACCATCTGTGGCTTTTGATGTTCAAGGCTCAATAAAGCTCCCTGAATGAGTAGGACAACAGATCAGATGTGACAGATGATTGCGCAGCTTTTCCGCCAACGAAAAGCTGCGCAGTTTCCAAGCTCCATAGCACGGGCTCGATTGCAACTACCCTTCACATCGATCTACTAGATCTTTGTCATCAAGATACCCGAAAAGTTATTGAATGAATCAAGCAAGAGTATCCCCTACAACCTGAATTGAAGCTTGCCCAATAAGTGCATTCATATATGAAAATCATTGCAGAAAAAGTTACAATTTTCTGCTTTTCCATATCGATTTTTTCGATATATTTGACAATACATGAAAACCACCCTTGATGAATGGGAGATCCTGCACACAGTTGTGCAGTTAGGCGGTTTTGCTCCCGCAGCGGAACAACTTCATCGCTCCCAATCCACGATCAGCTATGCGATCGCTCGTTTGCAGGAGCAATTAGGAATCAAGTTGCTCGAGTTGCAAGGCAGAAGAGCACAGCTGACAGAGGTGGGACGATCTCTTCTTGCAGATGCCGAAATCCATCTGACTGGATTTCACCAACTTGAACAACGTGCCCGTTCGCTGGCATCCGGGGGAGAATCTGAGGTCCGATTATCCGTAGACAGCATTTTCCCAAATGAACGCCTCTTTTCTGTTCTGGCTCGATTCAGTAAGCAGTACCCCTACGTTCATACAAGGCTTCGGCAATCCACCTTTCTTTCTTCCGATTCTGAATTCTCGGCACACAACACTCATCTTTGTATCTCGGCTCTCGTATCGAGAGAATACTTTGTTAAGCCAATTCTGGGCATTAAGCTCATCGCGGTCGCACGAAAAGATCATCCACTCCACTCGCTGAAAAAGCAGCTGTCTCGAATCGACATGATGCAGCATATCCTGGTAACCATCGAGGGAGTAGCTTCCGGCGTGGTCAAGCGGCAGCCACGTAATCCCGCACAACGCTTCTTGTCGGTCGGCACAATTGAAGCTGCAATAGACGCTATTCGCAATGGCCTTTGCTTCGGATGGCTGCCTGTTTACCGCATTCAGCATTATTTGGAAAACGAAGAATTAGTTCCCCTTGCGATGTCCGCTGGTAGGGAGCGGGAGGTCCGTCTCAACTTAATTTGCAGAGATCCAGACTCCAATAGCAAAGAGCTAAATGCACTTGCCGAATTGCTTGGCATGAACCGTGATTTTGAAGTGATCTAGCAGCTGAGCACTCGATATGCGCCAGAGTCTGGGACAGGAGCGAAGGTCTAGTCGGATTAGGGTGGAATCAGGGTAGATGTATCCGCGTATCCGCAAGCCACAGAGGACTGCGCAGCTTTTCCGTCAAGAAAAGCTGCACTTACCCCTTGCAGGATCGAACACACTTGCCCTGAGTCCGCTCTAGCCGATAGACCTCCGCAGATTACTCTTCACTAAAGTGACTTTTCCAGCTTCTGACCGTGATAGACCACGATGGCATCCGGCTTGTCAGTTAAGTTCACACCGACACCATGCCCTGGCTTGACGCGCACGATCCGGAAGGTGCGATCAACCAGCATGCCGGGAAACTTTCCCTGTCTGGGTTCAAAGGTAAGAGTCGAAGTGGCATCATTCCAATGCAGTTGTATCGTAGCAAATGCATTGTGCTCGTAGTTGTAGGTGTCTCCTTCATCTTCATAGATGGTGAAATCGCCATTCGTTCCTGGATAAATGCGTAATTCAATTGGCGCATTCAGTTGCTCATCGGCATAATCGACATTCGGTCCGTAAGGCACAATTGCACCTGAGCGGACATAGATCGGCATTTTCTCAATCGGAGCAGCCGTGGTAATCGTCTGGCCTCCCTCTGTACTCTGCCCTGTCCAAAAATCGATCCAAGTTGATTTTGCAGGCAAATACACCGGTCGCGATGATTCGCCCGGATGAGTGACTGGATTGATAAGGAAAGAAGGACCAAATAGAAACTGATCGGCGGAACGACGTGCAATCTTGTCGTCACGAAAATCCATTACTAAAGGCCGCATCATTGTATAGCCATCATGCGTCACGCGCCACGAAGTCGAATAGATATACGGCAACAGATGATAACGGAGACGGATGTAATCCGTGAGTGTGGCCTGGGTAGTATTATCGAACCGCCATACTTCCTTTGGCTTATCTGTCCCGTGAACACGAAACATTGGAGTGAATGCTCCGAATTCAAACCAGCGAGTAAACAACTCAACAAATTTCGGATCATCAGGATTGTTGCCGAAGAAACCACCGATATCGGTGTTCCAATAAGGAATGCCACTCGCCACGAAATTCAAACCGGCAGGAATTTGTGCTTGCAGGACATCCCACTGGCTCTGAATATCTCCCGACCAAGTGACAGCAGCATTGCGTTGCTGACCCGCATAGGAACTACGCGTCAGGATAAATACACGTTTTTGATCGGTTGCACTGCGCTGTCCCTCATACAGCGTCCGGGTATGCTCGAGCGGATATGCGTTATAGACAATAGAACCCGGCCCCTGTGCGGTCTTGAAATCGCGGAACTCGCCCCATCTGCCGCTCAATTCGGCTTCTGAAGCATCGAGCCACCAGGCATCAACACCCAGCGAAAATAGCTTTTCATTCAGCTGCTTCCAGTAAATGCGTCTGGCGTCGTCATTGAATGCGTCATACCATTTGCCTCTTCCCGGAGGATAGACATAGGGAATGGCTGGTTCATATACGCCATGAACGGCCTCAAGCTCCTTGAGATTCGGAATGCTGACCCCATTATTTGTAACGTCGAATTTTGCCCACGAGACAATCATCAGATGAGCATGCTCATCGTGAAGGGTCTTAACCATAGCTGCCGGATTGGGGTAGCGCTCGGGATCGAAACTGTGTGAGCCCCAACCATTCGCAGCCGTCTCCTGGTTAAGCGGCGCCCAATACTGCCAGTCCTGAATGATTCCGTCGAGCGGGATGTGACGTTGGCGATACTGACCAACAACATCCAGAATCTCTTGTTGACTTTTGTAACGTTCCCGCGACTGCCAGAATCCCCATGCCCACCTTGGAAACATCGGTGCTGGCCCGGTCAGCCAGCGATAGCCTGCAATTGCGTGATCAGGCTCGGGTCCGGCAGCTACATAGTAGTCGACGCCACTGCCTGCCTCCGACTGCCATGCAATTGTGTGCGAATCGGACTTGCCGACATCTACTTGAGTCACCGCCGGATTATCCCAGAACAGAAGATAACCTTTGGACGAGAGGATAACGGGCACGGCAACATGTGTATTCTCCTGCAGTAAGCGCAGACTCTTGCCGACAAGATCCATTGAAGCCGCCTCGGGATGCTGTCCCAGGCCAAAGATCGACTCATCAGAATTCAGTACAAACTTCTGTCCCGAGAAAAGGGTGCCATGTGCAAGACCCACGTCAGTAGAAGTTAACCAAGAACCATGAGGCTGTTCAGCCACCAGCACCGCGCCGCTGACATCGCTAATGCAGACCACCTCATTGCGCATGTCAATTCGAACTTGTAGTTTTTTGCTGGCGAGAACTAAGGATTCACCGTCCTCCTTAAACGACCACTGAACGTTCTCGGGTTTGGTGATTACCGAAAGGCTTGTACCGGGGTTCGTTACGCTAAGGGGACGATGAATAACACGCACAAGATCGTCACGCCAAAATTCGACGCGTGTCATCATACTTCCGTCTTGAAGCGTGATGCCATGATCGTCTCGCTGAACAGGCTGTGCAGCTATCCCACTTGAGGAAGAACACAAGAAGAAGAGGAGGCCCAGCAGGGCTGAAATACTAAACCGTCTTTCCAACAATGGCACTACTCCCGTTTTCAGAATGCTGTTTTACTGAACCGCCCAAGATACCACGCGAAGCTCATGGCATGCACAAGAATGAGTCCTCAACAATGACTCATCCGTCAATCCGGTTATTACAGGGATCTGGTTTCGCAGTAGGACACCCCGCAACTCATCGAGAGGTTCGATTGATACCAATCGAATCTAAAGGGGATGAGGCACCAAACAAACGATCAAGCAGCAAAGCACTGTAACCTGTTGCTTAGCCAAAATGAGGTTCTGAACCTATGATCCGAAGATGCACGACTCTCGTCGTCGCTGTAACAGCCCTCTTGCTTGCGTTACACGATGGTGCTCTAGCCCAAGATCCAGCTGTCTCAAAGGTCAAAACGCTCCCATTCGTCAGTCCTATCTTCAGCGACAACATGGTGTTGCAGCGTGGCAAAGAGAACACTATCTGGGGATGGTCAGACCCAGGCGACAAAATTCAAGTCAAAATCGCAGACCAGACCTCGTCAGGAATTGCCGGAGCAGATCGTCGCTGGCAGGTAAAAATTCAATCTCCTCCTGCAGGTGGCCCATACGTAATGACAATTAGCGGCCATCAACAAGTCGAACTGAATAATGTGCTGATCGGCGATGTTTGGCTATGCGGGGGACAATCCAATATGCAGTTTGGATTGAAGGGTGTTCTCAATGGCGAAGCAGAGGTCAAAGCCGCCACTCACCCTGACATCCATTTCTTCACTGTCGGAGCCAACACAGCCTATCACCACACCGACCTCCTCTCTGGAAAATGGAAAGTTGTCTCCCCTGAAACAGCAAATGAAATTTCGGCCGTCGCATATTACTTCGCACGTCAGATTCAGCAGGAGATGCATATTCCCATCGGTCTTGTCATCGACAGTCTGGGAGGAACCCCAGCAGAAGCATGGACGAGTGCGACCGCGCTTAGTCCACTAAAAGACTTCGACGTCCCGCTAGCGGAACTCAAACGGCTGGCCGCAGAGAACGCACCAGAATACGGTAACTATATCTTGCATTGGTACGATCGATATGACATCGGATTGAAGGGAAACTGGTCTACTCCGGATCTCGACGACTCGACCTGGAAGCCCGTGGAGATACCAGGAGGTTTCTCTGAATTAGGAGTGCCGAGCACTCCAGCCGTGGCTTGGTTTCGGAGGGAGATAATCCTGCCAGAGCCGCTCCCGGCAGGCCATGCTCTTTTGCACCTGGGATCGATTGAGCGCATGGACACCGCCTATATCAATGGCATGCAAATTGGAGCTAGTGCGTGGGTTGAGAATCCTCGTGTTTATTTCATTCCTGATGGAGTACTAAAGCCCGGCAGAAATATCGTAACCATTCGTATCCTCAAGACAAAAGAGCAAGGCGGGTTTCTCGGAAAGCCTGAAGAATTGCGTCTTGTACTCGGAGATAAAACGAGTATCCCACTCGCCGGCAAATGGAAAGGTAAGCTGAGTGTCGATGCCCGTCCGCCACACCCGTTGCCACTCGCTTACGAAAATTGGCCTGTAATGCCAACCGTGCTTTATGAAGGAATGCTTGCACCTGTGGCCCCACTCTCCATAACAGGCGCCCTATGGTATCAAGGAGAACAAAACTCCGAACGCGGAGTTCAATATCGCCGAATTCTTCCAGTGATGATCGCAGACTGGAGAAAACTCTTTAACCAAGGCGATTTTCCTTTCTATATCGTTGGCCTACCCTCCTTTAAGCATCGCAGTCCCTCTCCTGTTGACGATGCATGGGCCGAATTACGAGAATCACAGGCAATCACGGCAGCTACTGTTTCCAACTCCTGTCTGGCAACAACTATCGACACCGGTGATCCAGATAACATCCATCCCAAAGACAAACTCCCTGTAGGAGAGCGTCTGGCCCAGTGCGCGTTAGCAAAAAACTACGGTAAGAATGTGGTCTATTCAGGACCAACGTTCTTGTCATCTGAACGCCTGCCGGGCTTAATCCGCTTGAACTTCACGCATACAGATGGAGGACTGGTAGTTAAAGGAGACAAGTTAGCCGAGTTTGCCATTGCGGGTGAGGATCGCAAATGGTATTGGGCAGATGCGCACATCGAGGGTAATACCGTTGTTGTCTCCTCTCCGTCAGTTCCCAATCCGCAAGAGGTTCGCTATGCCTGGCAATCGAATCCAGCTGCAACCTTGTTCAATGGAGCAGGATTACCAGCTGTTCCCTTTCGTACTGACACATGGCCGGGCATAACAGAAGTCCCGAGGCAATATTGATGATGGTTTGTGCAGCTACTTCAAAACTAGAGAAATTGTGATTACGCAGGAACCGTATGAACCAAGCTTCTCCGTTCTACTGGAACGAAACAAAATCAAAACAGCAATCAGGCAGTAGCACCAAAAGTTAGTCTCTTAAGAAAGGGAACGGAATGAAAAGCTGTTCTTTGTTGCGACAGGAATTAATTCGCACTCTTGCATTCAAAAGTTGTCTAGCAATTGCACTTGGCTACACGCTTGCAAGCCTCACCGTCTCTACCGTGAATGCAGAAGAACGCAAGCCGGGGCAGAATCCCCTATTTACCGATGTCTTCACCGCAGACCCAGCAACTATGGTGTACAAAGACACTTTGTACCTATTTACCGGCCACGATGAAGCTCGAGGAAATGAGCTATTCACGATGAAGGAGTGGCTTGTGTTCTCGACTAAGGATATGAAGCATTGGACCGAACATGGTCCGGTGATGAAGGTAACAGACTTCAAATGGGCTATACGCGACGCCTGGGCATCGCAAGCTATAGAGAAAGACGGAAAGTTCTACTTCTATGTCGCGGCTCAGCACAACAGCACACATCCAGGAATGGCAATTGGTGTGGCGGTATCGGACAAACCAACCGGCCCCTTCGTAGATGCACGTGGTTCAGCTCTGGTAACCGATGATATGACACCTCACTCTAAGAGACCTTGGTCAGATATCGATCCAACGGTCTTCATAGACAACGATGGAACAAGTTGGCTGATGTGGGGTAACGGAAACTGCTATCTGGCAAAGCTAAAAGCCAACATGATCGAACTTGACAGCCCAATCCAAAAAGTCGAACTCCCGAACTACACAGAAGGACCATGGCTGCACAAACGCGGGAACTTGTACTATCTTTCGTATGCTTCGATTGATGAACAAAAACCAGGGGCAGAACGAATTGCTTATGCCACAGCACCGAGCATGAGCGGGCCATGGACCTATCGGGGGTTAATTACCGGAAACGCCAAGAATAGCTATACTATTCACCCAGCAATCGTTGAATTCCACAATCAATGGTATTTCTTCTATCACAATGCCGCATTGACAATTGATGGTCAGAGTGGAGCAACAGGAAGGCGCGCTGTTGCCGCCGAGTACCTCTATTACAATCCAGATGGAACCATCAAGCCGATTGAACAGACCGAGCTTGGTATCAGCATCCCTCCGAAAACAATCCAACCTTTAGATAAATGATCTGAACGAATCCAGAGCCTATTCTTCGTCAGAGTCTCTCCTTTTTACGGCTGGAATCCTGAAGGAAACTGCCGCCACAATTCTACGAACAACCCTTAAGAGTTGTTCGTAGAATTGTAGGGAAGAAGCTCTCAACGAGGTGTCCTCCGCAGCTAAAGGAGTGGCAGTAAATTGCTCCCGTATGAAGTTGCACCGCATCCTTGATTCCAGATCCATATGGCAATTTTTCGATGGACAGGATGTTCAATTTATCCAGAGAATATCTGACAAATTGACAACGTTGTCCAACAATAGGAATATGGATGGTATTTTACGCGGGTTCATCTCGACGTTTGTAATATTCGACACTCTCTCGCGCAAGGAGCAAGCACGTGTCAATACTGGCTGGGCAACTTACGGGTCTGATACGGAGAGCCGTTGATGCGACCATACATCTACGACAGCCCAACAGATGGCGGGTGTGGACGATAATAATCGTACCGATTTTGTCTACCTGTATAAGCCCGGCATCTTCAGGGCTATATGCAAAGCGGCAGACCGAGAGTAGCGCCCCCACAGCTACGCCCGACTTTGACGTTGTATCGATTAGGCAGAACCTGCATCAAGAAGGTGGCAGTTCATTCAGTTTGGGCGCCAACGGAGTGACAGCTAAGGCTGTGTCCTTATGCGACATACTTGGCCTGGCGTATGAAAGCGCTTGCGAGTACGCATCCACAGTGCCTCCGGCGATGAGAAGTAGCCGGTATGACATCATTGCCAGGTGGACAGATCGTACCGAACGCGAATTACAAAGCTTGACCGACGGTGAGAGGAAGTCTGCATTGAAAGCTGTGCTGATTGCAGGCTTCAAGGTTCAGTTACATATAGGGAATAAGATTATAGCCGGATACGAGTTGGTGAAGGCTAAAGGGGGACCGCGACTGCAACCCTTCAATAAAGAGTTTGGAGCACAGACAAACAGCCAAACAAGCAGTCAACTGGCCATAGATGACGATGGGGTGAGAACCTTTTCGGCAAATGGATTCGCCCCGAATGTTCTAATCGGTGAGCTTGAATTTGGGACAAAATCGTTAGTTGTTGACAAGACCGATCTCAAGGGACAATACAAAATTGTTCTCCGTTGGCAACCCGACAATGCAAATACCGAGGAAGGAAACAAGATGCGCTCTGGTGCACCCTTGTTCATTGCTCTTCGAGAGCAACTGGGATTGGAACTGAGACCGGCAAAGCTTCCAATTAGGACAATTATCATCGACCACGCGGAGCCTCCCTCTGGGAATTAGAGCAAAACCAGCGTTGCTGTGTCCTGACCGAATAGGAAGTAGGTAAAGCGAGAACATAAAACAACGCCCCCTCATCGTATGTAGCACATATGATGAAGAGGCGGTTTTGTTGCAGAATTGGTTTAATACAGCAACTTTAGATTGGCAGCCGAGAGTCTGGGATATGTGACATTACCGAAAGAGACGCGGTGCAAAATCTTTCAAATCACGACGCCAAGTCTGCCATTCATGCGAGGTTCCTGGTGACTCATAAAAGACATGCTGGATATGCGCTTCGTTAAGTGACTCGTGTAAACGGACCAAGCCTGCACGCATCATGGACGGCTCTTCTGTTCCGACACCGACCCACAACAGATGTACCCGCTTCATAAATGCTTCAGGATCGGCCATCACTCCGTTGAAGGCGGTTTTCGGATCCAGCTTTTGGTTGCCGAGTACAAGAGGTCCTGCTGCACCGCTAAAGCCTCCGATATAGGAGAACATGTCGAGATGATCGAATGTCACCTGAAAAGTCTGCATGCCGCCCATTGACAGGCCAGCCATGGCGCGATGATCTCCGTCGGATAGAGTTCTGAAGTTCGTGTCGATGTATGGCACCAGAACCTGTGTCAGATCGTCTTCGAAGGCCATGGCCATCGCTTGCATTGCTTTCATGGCTTCAGGAGAACCAAACGGCTTTCCATTCAGATCGGGGTCGGACTGACCGGCACGTCTGGCATACCCGTAGGCCATGACGACGATCATGGGCTTGGTGTTTCCAGAAGCGATCAGATTATCGAGAATGAAATTCGCGTGGCCCTGTTTGATCCATCCAGTCTCGTCCTCTCCCCCGCCGTGCTGGAGATAAAGAACAGGATAGCGTCCCTTGAGATTTGTGTCGTAATCGGGAGGGGTATAAACAAGAGCATGCCGCCAACTTCCTGTTACCTTTGAGTTGTACCAGATCTCACGAACTGCACCGTGAGGCACTTCTTGAGGCAAATAGTAGGTTGATCCCGCCTCTGGAATCTCGATCCCGCTGGCGTCTTTACCACCACCAAAGTAGGTATGGCTCCCGGGATCGTTCACCTCTGCACTATCAACCACTACCGTGTAGTAGTGGAAACCTGGAACCAGAGGCGTGGAGGTCCCAAGCCAGAAACCATCAGGTTGTTTGGCTAGATCCACCTTGGTCTGTCCCCAGAAGCTTACCTGGACCTTCGCGGCATCTGGAGCTTTAATCCGAAACTGAGCCCTGCCACTTGCGTCAACACGGGGATAGGCCGCTCCCCATACGTTAGTAGTAGCGGGATGAAACTCCTCTGAGTTCTGCGCCAAACATAAGCTCGAAAACAACAGGATTACGATTCCAATTTTTTTCATCAGTCCTCTCCACAACGAACGCGCTCCCCTCTAGTTTTGATTGGGTATTGAGACTTGTTCGTCTCCGGATAGATTGTTTGGCCGGAGATTGTTTTCCCTCCGGGTCACTCGTTCAGATGACAACGTAAGTTATCCAAACAGTGGCATAGTATCTGGAAGAATCGTGGAGATTATAGTTTCATTTTTCAGTGATATACATCGATTTACTCGATGTTATTTGCTGGAAATGTATAGCTCATCCATGCAGCAGGAACGCCCATTCCGACAAAGCTTGAGATCAAAGTTTCTATTAATGTTTCCCATCAGAACCGGTACGGGGAAACACGCCAAAGTTCATGATGTCTCAGGAAGATGATCTGGAAGACGATGCTGCCAATCGCGCCATCTTCGTCTTTTTTGCCTCCGCTAAGTCACCCGCCAAGATTGCGATACAAGATCGCCGGTATTTGACGATCTATAGACCGCTTGACGTCTTTATAGAAGCTCAGCAGTGTGGCCCAAATGGAAATCTCTGACTCCAGCCGATTGAAGGCCATTCTTGGGTTTGACGCGTTTTTCGCAGAATGTTATTCTTCGGGAGAAATGGGAACGTTCCCATTTAGACTCCCCTGCTTTCTCTCATATGAGAGATAAACGGCAGCGGTACGGGTGTACTGAACGATACCACTCGTCTTAACAAGCTTTCATGTATCAATTTTGAGGACTACTGAACGGCATAATGAGATTCCCATTGAGAAGTTCTTTCAGTTTTGCACTTTTGGCAGTTGCATTGCCTTGCCTACATGCCCAGGCTGCAAGCCATGGCTGCACTACAACAACAAGTGATCACGGCATGCGCATGACAACCGATGCCGGTACGGTTGATTTGGAAATTCTTCAGACAAATGTCCTTCGGGTGGATGTACAACCAGGTGGGGAGCATAGCCCACGCACGATTGTTCTGGATCCTGCACTGAAAGCAATCCAGCCATTTGCAGGCACAATTCATACACTGAGCAACGGTGTGCAGATGAGTACAAAAGCATTCAGCGCACTGGTAAGTTGCGCCCCCCAGCCCTCGATTGTCATTTCCGATTCGGAGGGACGCAAGGTTATCGAGCAGATTCACCCTATTGAATCCGCACGTACACACCGAGCAACGTTCTTGCACGATCCTAGCGAAAATCTATACGGGATGAGCGGCCTGAGTATGGGGGAAACCGGGCGCGGACTACTTCGGAATAACGGCAGCGAAGTGAGCGCCGGACAGCAGGGCGAGGGTGGCGCGCCCTGGTTCTTCACAACGCGTTATGGAATCTTGATTGATTCAGAAGATGGAGCCTTTGGTACCGAGGACAAATCAATCGAGTTCAGCGGGATCTCAAGGAAAAATTGCGAATACTTCTTTATGGCCGGCAGACCGACAGAAACAATCGCTGCCCTAGCCATGGTCACGGGACGCCCGCCTCTGCCGCCAAAATGGTCATTGGGCTTTCTGAACAGCCAATGGGGCGCAACGGAAGACGAGCTCAAACAGATTGTTTCAACTTACCGGACCAAGCATATTCCGCTGGATGCCTTCATTCTGGATTTCGATTGGAAAGCATGGGGCGAGGATCACTATGGCGAATGGCGGTGGAATAGCACTTCCGGTCCAGGCAACGTGCATGCCAACGAATTTCCTAATGGTGAAAACGGCAAATTCGCCGCACAGATGAGAGCTCAGGGTGTAAAGCTGACCGGAATTCTCAAGCCACGCATCCTCCTTTATAAGCCAGGCAGTGAGACAGAGCTCGAGGAAGCCGCTGCTTATGCCGATGCGCATAACCTCTGGTATCCGGGAGAACCGAAGATCATAGACTATTTCACGAAGCGTCCGGGACGCGATTTGGATTTCTCGAACGCAGAGACTCGCTCGTGGTATTGGGAGCATCTGAAGCCTGCATTCCAGCAGGGCTTAAGCGGATGGTGGAATGACGAAGCTGATACCACCGGCACTGCGGATGGAGGTCAGTTTCGCTTTAGTAGTTTTCAGTTCCTGAATATGGGCCGGATGCTCTATGAAGGACAAAGGAAAGATTCTGATCTGCGCGTCTGGTCAATTAACCGGAACACTTATTTAGGCGCACAACGCTATGGATACGCAGTCTGGTCTGGAGATATCCAAACTGGCTTCCAGGTTATGGAGCAACAGCGTATGCGTATGCTGGCAACCCTTGATTTAGGCCAGCCGCATTGGAGCATGGATACTGGTGGGTTCTTCGGCCACCCATCAGCCGAAAACTATGCACGCTGGATAGAATTCGCGACGTTTGTTCCCATCGCTCGAGTTCATGGCATCTTAGGGGAAAAGCGCCAGCCGTGGATTTATGGGCCTACAGCCGAAGCCGCAGCCACTAAGGCAATTCAGTTGCGCTATCAACTGCTGCCTTACATCTACTCCTATGAGCGTGTGGCCACCGAAACCGGCATCGGGATTGTACGCCCCTTGTTCTGGGCATATCCCGACGATCCTCATGTCACAAACGAAGGCAGATCGTGGATGTTTGGAGATGCATTCCTCGTTTCACCAATTGTGAAAGAAGGAGAAACGACGCATGAGGTGTATCTTCCTGCCGGAGAATGGTACGACTACTTCACCGGGAAGGCATTTCACGGAAATCAGACGATCAGCTACCCCGTAGATTCGGTCAAATGGCAGGACATTCCAGTGTTTGTGCGCGCCGGATCGATTGTGGCATCACAGCCAGAGCAGGACTATGTGGATCAGAAACCAGCCACAGAGGTCACGCTCGACATCTTTCCGGGACCGGGCACAAGTCAATTCGTTTATTACGACGATGACGGCACGAGCTATGCGTATGAAAAAGGCGGCTATTACAGGCAGGAGATTCATACCTCCACCAACGGCCAGGAAATTCAGGTAAACATGGGAAAACCGATGGGGACATTTCGTCCAGCACTTCGCACCTATCTCATTCGAGTTCATGGAAGCAACATAAGTTCCATGAAACGCAACGGGATACTGTTGACGAAGAGTACGCAAACATCGGCAGAAGGCTTACCGGAAGGACAGTGGACCTCTGGAAAGGATAGATTCGGACCGTTCGCCATCATCCGAGTCAGCGCACAATCACTTACCAGTCTTATAGTTCACAGAAACACTTCGACTGCGGAAGCTCACTAGTCTAGGGAACATGAATACGGCACCATTGGCACCAGTGATAACCCTGGTATCAACAGTGCCGTATTTGTTTTGACCTACTTCGATTTCCTGGAGAAAATCTGGCGCAATCTCCTGGTTGAGATCGGGCATAACAATGAAATAGGGACCATGGCAATCACTCTGTAGTGCCTGCGATACGCTGCTGATGCATCCATCTATACACCGCACCAAACCACGAACTTCTTGGCGTTGATTCCGGCAAATGCGGAACCAGTGCCCAGAATCCAATGAGCGCCAGCCCTACAAGGTTTGGGAACAATAGTGGAGCCATCGGTGGAGCTCCATTAACTAACTTCTCAAAGAGGCTGTGCCCCGGTTCGAAAAGATTGGCTCGCATGTGGAACCAAAAGCCCAGAATACCGACTAAAGCCTGCCCTATCATTACCATCAAGCTGAAATCAAGAAAGCGGCGGGTTACATTCATGAGGAGAGGCACCACAAGAAAACCTGTTGCAAACGCAGAGGAAATAACAGGAATCCACTCCGTTCGTGCAAAAAATCCATTTGAAGCGTGATCAGTCAATGACAGGACAAAATTTCCAAAGAATCCGCCCAGGGCGAACAGCATAACCCACCGCGCCCATGCCACACTATGTGAGGCAACCATGCGGTTCGTTAGCAGAAGGAACCCCATTCCTGAATAGGCCAGAGGCGCGGCAAACGGAGCAGCATAGGTCAGACTCTTGAGCGTGCGTTCAAGAAAGAAGTGGCTCTCCAGATGATAGAGCACTCCACCGAGCCCGACTAGAATGGAAATCCAGCCAACCAGAGATCCCATTACCCGCCATGGAGCCTGCAAATGCCAACGCCATCGCAGAGCGATGCTTATTGCCAACACCATAGGCGCGGCAATCGAGAAATACAAAGGAATGTATTCGGCAGACCGCCGGAACTGATTTACGGAATGAGCAATATAGATATCCGCAGCCAGAATCGCGAGATTCACTGTGACGAAGAGTTCCGCCCATAACTCGGGATCGTGCATCCACCGCAGACTCGGATCGGTAACAACTGCCTGTGCACCCAACAACCATCTACTTATGAGCATGGTCTCTCCGCAGTTCGTCCGCTTCATGCTGGAGTTCCACGGTCTTCGACAGCATCTCGTAGTTTCCATGCCACTGCACGAAATCTGCCCCACCCATAAAGGCGCCGTGTTTACTGGTACGACCGTCGTAATGCCACAAATTGAAGTAGGTGAAATCGATAGGATGCGTAAATGGCGGTCCAGATAGCGTACCATCCTTGCGCAAGCCATCAATGATGTCCTTTGCTGCAAGGACTTTGGTGTTGGTGTTTCCGACCACCTGTTCAGCTTGAGCGTATACGCGATCGATTCGTGCCTGCGCATGGCACTGGGTACACACCTGTTTCATATTTATCTGTGCTTGCAGATAGTTTGGCCGGTGTGTACTGACAGGATCAGCGAGATACCAGCTCAACCGGTCGGAAGGATTGTGGGTGATTTTAAGCCCGTTGATACCGCTCATATGACAAGTGGCACAGGTCGGCACGAACATATCGCGGGTTGTCAACGTGCGTGGATTGGCTGCAAGATTGAGGAGCTTGCGCTGTGCCGCAAACATGACGCCGTGCTTCGATTCGTTGTAGATCTCAATCTGTGAATGATCGGGTCCCATGTGGCATTGGCCACAGGTTGACGGCAAACGTGCCAGTTCGACGGAACTGGTGTGTCGGGAATGGCACTCCGTGCAGGTGCCAATCGTACCGTCATCGTTCGGTTTGCCGATGGAGTGGCACTGCTCACACCCGCCACTGACCGCGACATGCCCTTCAGGCATCGTCAGCGGATTTGGTGTGCGCTTCGTTCCTCCAGGTTGAAATTGTTCACTGAAAGAGACCTGCTCCGGAGACAATCCCTGTTCCCCGTGTACAGCAGCCCAACTGGGGGCGGCATGGCGACTACGCAGAAACTCCTGATAGATATTTTCGTGGCAGGAGCGGCAATTGCCTGCAGTGAGGTGCTCGCTGATGACGAATCCGTGATGATCCACCTTCTTCTGTCCAGCTGTCGGTTGATGGCAATCCAGGCAGTTCAGCCCCTTCTTCGCATGCGCCGACATTTCATATTCGTGGACAACCGAATACTGAAGCCGAGAGTGACACTCGGCGCATTTGCCCGAGGCGCGGACAAAATCCGCTGTCGGCTGATCTGTTTCCACTTTCGGACGAGCACGATTCAGAAGAAAAGCAGTAACAATGAGCCCGAAGGCAATGACGACAGCAACAAACACTGAACGAAACGACATCGGCATACTCCAAGAGGAAGCAGGCTTAGCGTTCCACCTCGCGGACGTCGCCGTACGCACCCGCAGGCAGGACATGCGAAAATCTCTTGGACCAATCGGCGGGCCCGCACCGATTCAGCATCAGGGAGGTAATCGACCATCCGCAGCGACTTAAGTCACTGCAACCAGAAATTTCCGGTGATAAGCCTGCCTATGGATTAGGAGAGGATGGATATTCCTCTTTTGCAACCGAGAACTTTCCATCCCCTATCGTTCGCAATTATTCGTCTATGCCCATACTCGTGGGAATGATTGATTGACCCGCAGAAGCAACTTTGTCCAGCTCCCACGGCTTTCTTCTCGGTTTAAGGATTTTCCCTCCTTCTCGTTTTATGACCGGCAAGAACACGTGGAGGATCCTTGAGCATTGCGGGGAAATGCTCCGAACTTAATGTCCGCCACTCCACGCCTCATGGGAATGGTCACACTTGTCATGCAAAGATGGCTGAATCGGAACTGCATTCTCTTCATGAAAGGACTGGAAGTATTCCGTTCGCGTTGAAGCCAAAACGGGGACATCCGAGACTAGCCTTACAGGCCCGCCAAGTTGTCCAGGGAAAGATGCGTAACCAGATTCTCCCGGTGAAACCATAATCGTTTCTTTGGAATCATTCAGTGTGAGAGATACTGTCGCTACCTTGTCCGAAGGATTTGAAACATAAATATTGTCGGAAGCTCCTGAACTAGCATAATCGTACCAACTTATCGCGTACTCCTTGCTCGCCTCTTTCATGGGAACGGCAAAGACCTCTGAAAAGGAATCGTAGAAATTCACCCATTGCGAAGCGATTACAGGAATATCCGATTCAATGATGAGAGGCCCACCAACCATATTGGAGAAATCAGTGAGATTCGTTCCTCCTGGTGCCACGGTTAGCACCTGCGGGGTCGCTCCAGCAAGGGTCAGCACTACATTGGCTGTCGTCTTTCCAGGATTGCCTATCCAAATACTGTCCAGATAAAAACCCGAATTCCCCTCGTGGTCAAACCAGTTGAATTGGACTTTCTTGCTAGCTTCACGTACCGGAACCGCATTGGTTTCGTTAAAGGAATCGACAAAAACCGTCCGCTGCGAAGCAAGAACCGGCCCGGTCGCATCAATTTGAATGGGACCGCCAACTGTCTCGCCAAAATTAACAACACCAATATCATATGGAGCGATTGTTACCGCCTGAACAAGCCCGTTCATGCTTACATTTGCCACAACTTCCTTCTCACAGGGATTCGCAATCACAATGTTATTTGAGGTAAACATATTCGGGCTCGACCATACATAGAAATTCAGCCATAAGTGTTCACTCGCCTTGCTCACTGGTTGAGCATTCACCTCACTTTTATTAGCATAATCGTGGTTAGTCTGCTGCGAAGCAATAATCGGCTCGTCGCTTATGATAAAAACCGGCCCCCCAGACTGCCCGGGGAAAGATGTTACTCCTGTCTGCCCTACAGGAATCGATAGCTCTGTAGATCCGAAGCTGGCGGACACCTTTACCTTCGCCACTTTGGTACCGAGATTTGCAACAACAATATCGTCTGTAACAAAGTCTCCAGTTAGGTCGTAATAATTGAGAACCTGGACATTGCCCTTTTGACCACAATGCCATTTCTCCGATTGACATGGCGGGAGATACGTCAGAAAGCATAGAAGAAGCCCTAGAAGCAACCGAGTATTCTTCAAGTAGAAGCGAACGCCAGAGAAACCAAGCGTTAAATGGCAGCAACCACGAACGAAGGTCGACTTCAGCATATTTTTCTCCGCAATAAGGCCAAGGTTGACTAAACATTTGGGAACAGCAGCTGTTCGCAAAGGCTTCTTCTAGAGAAACTGCGATCAGCCAAGTGACAGCACTCTCGCTATTTCCTTATTTTTCGCAACTTACAGTTGGATTCAGGCCCTATAAACACACAAGTACACGGCCTTCACCAGGAATTGAATTCTCTCTCAATTTGGAAGCAAGTCATCTCAATACTGCAGTTCTGGTAATAGATTTCACAGAGTCCAAAGCTCAGAGACAGTTGCAGAGGGAAAGATATAGCTATCCTGATCCTCTAAAACAGGAGAATGACAGCTATCATCAAGAGTAACTTCGGCAAAAGGAGACATAATGTCCCTCAAATACAGCAAAGTTGGTTTATGCGCTTGGCGTTCTCTGGGTCAAGCCAATCCCATTGTGACATCGTTTCATTTCAGGAGAAAGCAAAAAGTGCAGGTACTTACATAGAAAACACTTATACCATAAAAAGAAAGGACTTAGCTGGATGATAGGTAGATAGAGTATGTCGTCCGGTGGAATTCCGTATCTCTGATACGCTTTAAAACGGCTGGCACATCACGTAAATTTATCTTCTGATACCCAGCTTCCGCAATCTTCGTTTCTGCGCTATAGAGTAGAACCCACACTATATGAATATCGGATACCTATACTGCGCCACACGAACTTACCATCGTGGAGAATGCAGGCTACTGGATCACCAGGGTTGCCTCCTCCTGGACCCCATATATTTCAAAATTTGTTCAACATCACAGGAAAGGCATTTCCCGCCACTCAGAATAGAACCGCGACGGGCGCCCCTCATACCCGTCGCGGTTCTAGAGAATAGGGTCCTATGCTCACTAACTCCTTCTGTTTGTGGTGGCCAAAATCAACGAATCGCTTTCCAAACTAGAACTTGTCGCATATATTGTGACATTCTCAAGATGGTCGACGCTGATTTCCGCTCTACCGTTATAGAGCTGAACTGCACGTGAACCCGTAGGCGTCCCGAGGTTGTCAACCAGTCGCCCGGAACCCGCCAGACTGAAACGAACTGGAGTACGCGCATCGAGGCACCGCTTCCCCTGTCGATCAAGAAGTTCAACCTGGACAGTTGTTCGATTAGCTACTCGACGCACTGTAGCAAGGCTGAATTTGACAGGTTCACCCCAAGGTTGTGTCTCGTAATGAAATTGCACCGTATCTTGAATTGTTCGACCGGAAAGATTGGCAACAGCGCGAAGTTCATTCGCACCTGCAGCAAAAGGTAACTCCCAGCGAAGGCCGGCGCAGGGAAAATCGGATGCGTCACGCTTCCTCACACCAACCGATTGCCCATTAAGAAATAACTCCACTTCTCCGCAGTTTGAATAAACTCGAACCAGACGCTTCTGTCCAGCCCTGCCCCAGCGGATCGGCCAACTGTGCCCATAGATCCGTAATATTGGTTCTTTGGACCAGTAAGACTGGAAGACGTAATAGCCTTCCTTAGGCTGCATATCCCGGGTTACAAGACCCTTCTGATTAATACGGGGGATTGGATTTTCTACTCGCAATGGTGTCGTGAAGTCCTTAAAAACCCACTGCGCAGAACCAGTAAGCCAAGGCACTTCTTCAAGCGTCTTTAGATACCAGTCAAATAGGTCACAGGCATAGGTTTCGCTCCACTCGCCATCCTTTGCCATTCGTAAGGCTCCGCCATGAAGCTTGTAGTCGAAACCTGTTTCCGCGGTGTTGCCGCCCACAGAAACCTGTCCCATAACAGGATCGGGATCTTCGGCGTGGCGCCCGGCATGGCTGTCGGCTCCCCACTCGGCATGAAATAGGTGCTTTACTGTGGGACGAACCTTTTCCAGGGCTGAGCGGTATTCTTTATAGGCGCCACTGTACCATCCCGCCCAAATTGACGGCGAATAGACGTCGGGGATGTCACGTGCAAAATCACACCTCCTATACGAAGTGAGACGAGTTGGATCCAGTCGATGGGCGAGATCTCTCAGTTCTGTCATGTAATTGCGAATGGCCGTATGGTCATCCCCATTTGGCTCGGTCGGCCAATCATCTTCATTTCCTAATCCCCACAGCAAAACGCAAGGATGATTGCTGTGTTGATCGATCATCGTGGCAAGCTTAGCTTTACCCTGTGCCTGAAACGTCTGGTTCACAACACCACTGCGACACCAGGGCAACTCCTCCCAAACGAAGAGTCCGAGTTCATCGCAAAGGTCCAATACGAGACGAGCCTGTTGATAATGGGCGAGACGGACAAAATTGGCACCCATATCTTTAATCATTCGCAACTCTTGCCGGATGAGGTCGTCTGGCATAGCGGCAGCGTAACCCGCATGATCTTCGTGCCTCTGGGTACCTCGAAGCAGAAGGCGCTTGCCATTAAGAAAGAACGGACCGTGCTCTTCCCATCGAGTGTGCAGAATTCCAAAACGATGAGATGCAGTCGAATCCAGTCCTGCATGTCGCAGAGAAGCTTCACATTGATATAGAGACGGCGAATCCGGAGCCCACACAATTGGCTGCTCGAGCCTGAACTTAGCTAGCTCAATTTCTCCTTGCCAGCAAGACTCTCGAGAGACCTTTTGGTGATGAATAAGCTTTCCATCAGGAGAGCTGATACTAATTTCCAGGGTAAGACTACCTGTCGAATTGACCGGAGCATAGAGGCGTCCAGAAACAGAGACTTCAGCGTCTTTGCCAGGCTCCCAGGAGACCCTTGTATGAACAGCCTCAAGCGATACGGGAGGAACATAGATGATGTGGACAGGACGGTACAGACCGCCATAGAGGGTAAAGTCGCTCAAGTCTGACGGCATCCGCGAAATGTTCCGGCCGTTGTCACATAGCACGGCAAGCTGGACTTTCTTTCTATTAGCTACGGCGTCAGTAATATCGACAACGAATTCGTTATATCCTCCGGTATGTTCTCCAACCAGCATGTCACCGATATAGATCCTTGAGCTCTGCCCTGCGCCTTCGAAATGGAGTAAGGTACGTCCCCCCGAGTAGGGATTCGCTACTGAAAGCATGGTTCGATACCATCCAGGACCCCGATAGGCAGGCTCGTCCGGATCGCACGCGTCATAATGGTTGAAACAGTGCGGTAGTGTTACTTTCTCCCAAGAGAGGAGTTCTTCGCTATGCCAGACTTGAAATGATGGATCTAGTGATCCCTGATAGTACTCCCACCCCTCGGAGAGTCGAAGAGAAGTAGTTGCATTGTGTTCCTCTGATCCATGAAAAAGGGACCGTTCGATTGCGGCAAAGACCGGCAAAGTATGTGTAACTGAGAGTGCTGTTGCGCTCTGAAGGAAAGTACGTCGAGTAAGCTTCATTGATTTCCAGGCCCACTTTGAATTATCGGGAAATATTGCTGTCGGGCAACAGTGCTTTGATATAGCCAGCATTCAATCGCTCGTGGTCAAAACGGATATTCTCAAGCAGGCTGCTGATTGCGCGATCAACTGTCTCCTGCGACGGCCGGGATGGTAGATTCTGCTTTGTCTGGCGGGTACTGCGATCCAGTTTGGCGTAGGCGACGATTTGGTCCCATCCATCGGGTCGTCCAAAAGTCACTGGAGAAGTCGTAGCGTCCATCTTCTTATAAGGCCAGAAACACCAGCCTACATCATTCTTCTCGAGCAGAGTTCGCATGCGTGCAATCCATTCATCCGTGTTTTCTCCGGTTTCTCCCATCCATAAAGGAGCGTGTAACCGATCTCGTTGCGCAAGGAAATCATCGATAGAGTGATCTTCCGCCGTGGAACGGTAACGATGTACCTCGTAGAGAACGTTGTTGTCCCATGGTTGCTCGTACACCTTCAGGTTCTGGTCCCATTGAGCACCTCCAAGAATGATCATGTGATGTTTGTCTTCTGCACGAATCGCCTCTGTCATCCGGCGCTGCAACGGTGCAAGCTTTGGGTTGAGAGGTATAAGCTCGGGATAATTGGGGATGGGCTCATTGAGCAGATCGTATCCGATGATAATCTTGTTATCACGATAGTGTCGCGCAATGCGCCGCCACGTGGCGATAGCTTGTTCCTGTGCTCCTTGATCATCGAAGAGCCATGGGTACCCATCACTATCATCGATGTTCGTTCCCGTTTGCCCACCGGGGGCGGCATGCATATCGAGCACAACATAAAGATGCTCTTCCGTGCACCAGCCAAGGAGACGATCAAGCAGACGAAAACCCTCCGCATCATCACTCTGAAAGAGCGACCAGTGAAAGGGAATACGGATATGATTGAAACCTGCTCTTTTAATCTGCTGAATATCTTCGCGTGTAATATAGGAATCCCGATAGGTTTGCCAAAAGAGCTGCGTGCGTCTGGGCCCTACTAGATGTCGAAGCAACTGGTCGATTTCACGATAGCTTTGAGGGCCGTGGTCGAAGTGCCACATATAGCCTTCCGGCACCAGCCAGTTTCCCAGGTTCGTCCCCTTCAAACGAAGCACCTGACCTCGCTCATCGAGAATATTTATGTTTTGTGTATGAACAAATTGAGCGACACTGCAAAGAGGAAAATACAAGACCAAGAGTAACAAGAGAGAGCGAAACGGCATAGGATCTCCACAAAATGAAGAAAGCCCTGAGAGCCACAATTGCGACTCTCAGGGAAAATACATTTAGAAGGTAAAACGGCCTTGCAGTTGTAGGTTACGTGGAGATTGAGTACCGGTGATCTGTCCAAAGTTGCTGGACCCGGCGCGGAAATCGGGTAGATATGTTGTGCTGCTGCCTACTTGATCTGCCGCAGCTGTCAGTGACGCGTTTGGTGCATTAAAGTTGGTGTGGTTGAGAATATTAAACGCATCGACGCGAAGTTGCATATGAACTTCCTTGAATACAACGAAGGTCTTGGACAGAGATGCGTCAAATTGGATCAGGCCGAATGCGCGTGCTGCATCGCGGGGCATTGTGCCTAACGATGAAGACAAGATACGTGTACGCGTACCGTTGATTGTTGCGTAGATCGGTCCGCTGGGGGTCAGCGGGTAAGCCTGAGGACCAACTGCTGTCGAATCGACCTTCTTGAAGTAGCGCAGTACGGAACCATCGATGTACGGCTTAACAAGGACGTCTTTTGCATTCCCGTTTGGACGTTGTTGTGAGACATTCGGGAACGTGTTGTTCTGTGTAATATTGACCGGCAAGCCTGTCTGTCCTACAAAGGCCGGAGAGACATTCCAGCCGCGCATCCACCATGGGCCACCGGTTGTATATTGAAGCGCAATTGCCGCACGATGCTTGATGTCGATGTTGCTAACGGCGTAATCCTTCTTACGTAAGGAATCGATGCCGGTGTACTGGGCATTAGCCGTACCATTCGGTGCGGAGAAGTTGTAGATGGTTGAGCCGTCGTCCAGGGACTTTGCATAGGTATAGTTCGCCAGGATTCTCAACCGCGAATTAAATTGCCGACGACCCACGAGTTGCAGTGCATTGTAGTTAGAGTTGCCTGCATGCCTTACAACTGTGAACGTCTGCAGTGCAGGAAAGGGTTTCACGAGCTGTGTTGCCGCAGTTGTATTGGCTAAGGTCACCGCATCCGCCTGGTCAAACGGCACCAGGTTAACAGGGATGAGGTAAGGCAGATGGAGAGCGTGGTTCCCCACGTAATTTGCTTCGAAAGTGATGGCCAGAGGAAGAGAGCGTTGGACGCCGAAATTCCACTGTTGCACCATCGGCATGGGAGAAAGCTTGTCAAAGCTAACGCCGCTGACCGAATACGGGTTGCTGGCGCGAGTAGTGTCTGTAGGCGAAGGAATCGAGGCAAAGGATGCTGTCACGTCCGGGGTTAAGGTCAATGGCAGTCCCTGGCTTAAGGAGAAAGGCTGAGGCGCTGCTGTTCCTACAGCATTTGAGTTCTGCGTCTGGTCATAACCGGGAAAGGCAATCTGACCGCCCAGGTTCTGAAAGATAGTTCCATAAAACGTACCGAAAGCTGCACGAATTACAGTTTTATCGTTGAGGTTATAGGCCAAACCTACACGGGGCGAGAAGTTCGCCATGGCAGTATGTACATTCAGTGAGTCGGACGCATTAATACCTGCACGCAGGATTAGACCTGTAGCGGGATCGAAACGCGAGTAAACATGGTTTGCGATCTTGACGGGCGCTTCATATTCGTAGCGGATGCCGGCATTGATAGTGAACTTGGACGTTACCTTCCAATCATCTTGGAGGAAAAAGGCAAGGTTCCAGTTGCGACGACCAGTAGGCGGCATAGGCAGCTGGTAATTGGCCGTCGCGATCTTGCCTGTCAAAAAGTCAGCAAGAGCAGTAGTGGCATTGCCGGTCGCACCATGATTGGTCATGGTGCCATTGAAAGCGATAGAGCCCTCTGGGCTACCCGAGGGGTTATAGCTATTGAATTGATTCTTACGAAGCGATGCGCCGAAGCGGAAGTTGTGCTCGTAGTACGTCTTGGTCAGCGTAACGTAAGGACTAAAGGTGTTGGTAACATTGAGCTGATTCGTATTTGTGTCCGCACCAATGTTATTGTAGCCGGTGATGGTAATTTGCGGGGTCTGATCGACCGGCAAACTTGCAATGCCAAGAGACTTCGATGCTCCAAGGTCGGATCCAGGAGGATTGCGACGCACGAAGTTACGGAAGAAGCCCACATTGAAATCACTAACAAAGGTGGGTGACCACATGCGGGTGTACTCGACAGAGGCCATCCAGGCATTACTGCAGGAGCAATCGAAATTGGTGTTTAGCAGAGGGACATTGTAAACAACGGCATTGGGAGAACTATTAACGTACCGATACACATTGAAGCTGAGACGATCACTGGCTGTCGCCTGAGCATCTACACGTGCGACGAAACGGGTCTGGTCGGGAGAGGTAGTGTTCTGCTGAGTGTAGTTATTGGTATACCGGCCGTTCACTGCGTCATAGGTTCCGGGGGTATTCGGTAACGGCATCAGGGACAGGATCTTCAATGCCGCCGGGTCCATTCCTGACGTAATACGGTTGCCGGGGTATTGTGCGGTTTTCGTACCGGGCGCCGTGCTAGTGCCCGGCATGTAGACCTTCTGCGTGGAAGCAGAGAAATCTCCTGTCCTCTCCTGCGCACCGGGAACGGTAATCGTCGACGTGCTGGTGACGCGTTGAATCTGACGATCATAGTTAGTGAAGAAGAAGATCTTGTCGTGACCGTTAAAAATATGCGGTATCAGAACCGGCCCACCTAGTGAGCCGCCGAACTGAAAGAACCGATTACGGCCTCGCGGTTGCGGCTTTCCGTTTACCTGCACCAATTTGTTGAAATATGTGTTCGCGTTCAGAGCTTCATTGCGAACCAGGGAGTAGACGGCACCATGGAAGATATTCGTGCCGGAAGGGGTGTTTGCCGATAGCACAGCACCTGAAGTACGCCCATACTCCGCAGGCGCATTGGCGGTAAGGAACCGCAATTCGTCAATTCCGTCCGGTGAGGGCAGAGTGGCCGGCTGACCAGTGGAGGCTACGATGGTAGAAACTCCGTTTAACAAAACTTCTGTATTGAGAGTACGGCTACCGTTAATGGACAATTGCGCCGTATTCACGGTTGTGGGGTTTCCGCCCGTAGCAACCCCGGGTACAAAGGCAAGAAGATTTTCGACGTTGCGGTTTGCCAGTGGAAGGTTCTGCACATCCGATGGAGAGATTAGCGTGGACACGTTAGACGTAGTACGATCCAGCTGCTCTCCCTTTGCTTCTACCGTGATGGTCTCTGTGGACTCGCCAAGTTGCATCGTTACATTCACCGCTGTCACTTCCGACACAGTGGCAATAACGTTACTAATAGTGGTGGTTTTCAAGCCAGGAGCGACAACAGTGACGGTGTACCTGCCAGGAATGACCTGAGGCGCAAGAAAGCTTCCGGAACTGTCGCTTGTTCCACTAAAAATCTTTACGTTCGTATCGTTGTTGGTAATCGTAACAGTTGCATTCGGAACTAGCGCACCTGTAGGATCGAGCACTTGACCCCGTATGGTAGCATTCGTGTTCTGAGCATAGAGCGTAGCGCTTAGGATACCGGTCGCATTCACTACGGTGAGAGCCATAGCAGCGGCAAGAATTGGCCACAGGTGGTATTTGAATTTACTACATCTAGATTGCATCAGTGTCTCCTAAAAAGTTCATGAATCGCTCGGGAATCCCGCTCTCCTGAAACGGCGTTATACCCACAGCAGTGGTTGGCGTATGGGGTAGTTGCGAATAACCTCACGATCGGTCGGATCCGGGTTCAAGGTTTTCCATAGAGCCAGGTACTCCGGCCGTTTGCAGCCAAGCCCTGCAAAGAGCAATCCCGGCGAACGTACCGGCAGGACATCAAAGTGTTCTACGTCCTTCTGGTACGGCCAACGTGACTTGTCCTCGAGAAAGGGAAATATCCAGGCAGCGGCTTTGCATAGGCCGCGACCGTCGGGGAGTGAGAAGGTCAGTACATTGTCCGAAGGAGTTGTGAGCGACTGGGCCAGCCCTGCACTGACATCGAAATTGAAAATGGAGTAGCTGTAGGGTTTGGTTCGTGCCAATTCCAGAGGGAACGATCCGTCCATTCCCATCTGTTTGGAAAGCAGCTGCTCGTTATACCAGCGCCGAATCTCTTTTCTGATCGCGGTATCACTGGTAAGCCGGGCAAATTCCGAGGCTTGAAGAGCCCAGCAGGTGGCATGGTTATTCTTCGCGTCGCGTTCCGTTGTGCCCTTCTGGCTGGTATTCATCCAGTGGAGGTACTCGCGGAACCATCCGGTAATTCCCTCTCTATCAGAGGCCGACATCACTGTAGGAGCCAACAGACTGGCAGAGCGAGCTACTTCCACCAAGTGCAACGTATCGATGATTCCGTACGACCGGCCGGTAGTAACTCCGATGACACCCTGTGAGTACTCCAGGTTCGGATTCATTCGCGTTGCCGGAGTCACAAACCAAGCTCGCAAGTGGTCGCAGGCGGCGGAGCCGAAGCGGCGGTCTCCCGTCAGAAGCCAAGCCGCGGTCAGTTGGGGTACCAACATCGACAGACGAACCATTACCCGACGATGCCCGTCAAAATTCTCAGGATTGCTTTGGCCGTCGCGATTGATGTACGGACCGCTTGGGTTGGCAGGATTCGGCCAAAAATAATCTGCCTGGGAAAAATAGTCGTGAGGGCCACCCGGGCTCTTCGGGGAGGGCACGTCAACAATCGTCAAAGGTCTTTCACTCTGAGCTGCCTTCGCCTGACGAAGGATACGGTCTCGGTCTTTAGCCGCGACCAGCCGCCAGGCCGGACTGTGCACTATGGAAGAAGTGCCCACAGCAAGAAGTGGGTAAGAACTGGAGGTCAGTAGGGCGGTTGCCGTCCCTGCGATACGGAGAAATTCTCGACGGTCGAGCTTGGATAGAGAACGCATGCCTTCCTCTTTTGAAGTCGGCAGCTACCCTCTGTCTTTGCATATACCTCTGCCAAGTGACTCACCGTTTGGAACATCGAATTGGGCCTGAATTGGGAGGATTTAAACGTTTGTCTCAAGGAGATGTCGCGAGTTGTGGGGCATTCACGCTATTATTTGTGTGCTATGGCTGTACAGTACGTCCCTTGGAATCCAGAAACGGAGGAAGATCGCGCACAGGTTCGTACCGCGCTTGCTGAGGTTGTAGAGAGCCAGCAATTCCGAAACAGCAAGCGGTACCCCGCAATGCTGTCTTATTTGGTAGAAGAAGTTCTAGCTGGCCACCTGGAAATCAAGGAAAGGACCCTCGGAATAGAGGTCTTTGGTCGACCAGCGGATTACGACACGAATACCGATACCGCAGTACGGTATACCGCAAGTGAGATTCGGAAGCGGTTGGCGCTCTTCTATCATGCGCATCCGGACTCCTCGCTACAGATTGCGCTTAGCACCCGTTCATACGTACCGGAGTTCTTGAGGCAGACAGAAGTCGAGAGTGGCCAACCTGGGTCACTACCCCCAGAAGCGGAGGTGCCCCCGTCACCGGTTCCCACCCAAGCCCGGGATTGGCGAAAAATCGCCTTCTCGTTGGCAGCGGTTTTGGTTTTTATTGTATTGACCGTTTCCGCGGTCATATTATGGCGAGTATTCCGCCCAGACCCGGTGCGGGCTTTCTGGGAACCATATCTTGGGCCGGATACTACCGTCCTGATTTGTCCCGGAAGCAACTTCGTCGATGCGGCCAAACCTGAAAATATGATTCAGCCCGCAGATGCAACTACGACTGCGCCTTATTTATCATTTGGTAACGGACTAGCGTTGGGCCGGATGACAGCGGCTATCAGTCGCATGGATGGACACTATCGTGTCGAAGCGGCGGGGCAGACTCCACTTTCCCGGCTCTCAGAGGGCCCCATCATACTGATTGGGGCATACAACAATCAGTGGACTCAGCGCCTCCTGCTGCCGCTACGATTCCATTTCAGCCCTGCGCCGCAAAAGGGGATTGTAGATTCCAAGCAGGCAAATCGAGAATGGAAGCGTACTGAAGAGGATATCGAGAATTCTCCTGATTATGCGTTAGTAGCTCGCTTCCGAAGTGAGTCCACCGGAAATATGGTGGTAGTTGCAGCCGGACTTAAGCGATTCGGAACCGATGCGGCCTCACAGTTTGTCAGTTCCGCCGAAGATCTCAAACAACTGGATGCACTCCTTGGACGGGACTGGCGAAAGCGAAATATTGAGGTGGTTTTGAAAGTGGATGTGGCTGCCGGTAGAGTGGGAGCACCTCAGATTCAGGACGCTTACGCCTGGTAATCCGGTACAGAAATCATCGAATCGGCCCTTAAGGGAAAGCGCCTAGGATGATGTTGCGCTGCCACAATAGTTCCAGTGTGGAGATCTGACAATCTCACTGTCTCAACATCAAGGAATCCCCTTCAAGACACCTCAGGTTTCTCTATCTATAGAGAGGGAAGGTATTGAGCAATCAACGCTCATATGTTTTCGTCACCGAAGCGTTACGATTCACTCGTACCGTAACGCTTCCAGCGGATCTGTCATCCCCGCCCTTCGCATCGGTACCCAACATGCCAATAAACCCACTCCTGCGAATACCCCTCCCACAACAATCAGCGTCACAGGATCATTAGGCTGAACTTCGAAGAGGAAAGATCTCAGCACTCGTGATAGAACAATCGCCAACGCCATACCGATAAGTATGCCACCCGCTATCAACCGGAATCCTTCGCCGAAAATCAACTTGCGAATGTCCTTTCGCTGCGCACCCACAGCGCTGCGGATTGCTAGCTCCCGACGTCGCGAGGCGACTGACAGCGAAAGTACTCCGTAAATTCCCACCAGCGTCAATATGCTTCCAATTACAGAGAACCCTGTCAGCAAGTGCATCGCGAAAGTGCGTGATGCCAGTGACTCATCGCGGATCTGCTCCAGCGTCTTCACATTTTCGATCGCTGCTGTTGGATCGATTGAGCGTAATTCGCGTTCCACTGCAACCACTACTGTACGCGGATCCGCCTTGGTCCGTACTACGAGATGTTTTGAGAATGCGTTCTCCTGCCACAGCGGCAGATAGATCTCCGGCGAAGCTTCCCGTGTCAAATCGTCCGTCCGACCGTCTGCTATTTCCCCAATAATCTCTACGCCTGGCTTATTCCGGACGTCCATCCAGAATTTTCTTCCTATTGCGGTACTATGAGGGAAATACCGATGCGCGAATGCCTGGTTCACGATCGCTACCATCGAAGCTTTATCATCATCCGTGGATCGAAACTCCCGCCCTTCCAGCAGTGCCATTCCCATTAACTTAAAGTAATCAGGTGTAACTGCACGTAGCGGAAAGATAGTTTTGTCGCTCTCTTTTACGGCTGGAGGCTGGCCTTCAATATCTAGAGTTGCTGACCAATTATTGCCCGTCAGCGGTACCCCCCACGCAAACGCCGCGTACTGTACCCCCGGGAGTGCCGCAACACGTTCTAAGGCTTGCCGATGAAAGCTGCTCCAACTCGACCAGCTTTGTACTTCCGTAACACTCATCGTCAATATTCGGCCTGTGTTGTACCCCGACGGCACCTTTGCAATCTTTACCATCGTTCGAACCAGCAATCCCGCACCTACTAGGAGCGCCAGTGTCAGCGAAGTCTGTAGCATCGTGACGGCCCGTAACAACCGCCGCTCCCCGGTTCCCGCCGTCCCTTTCGGACCAGCATCTTTCAGCACATCCATCGGGTCCAGCCGAAGGACACGCAATGCCGGGAAAATTCCTGCTACAAAGGCTGCGATCACGGCCGCTCCAAGACCCCACCCCAAAACGGACCAGCCCGCCGTGACTCCATCCAGCCGAGGAATAGCATGCCCTGCAATCACCTTAAATAGCTTTACAGTGCTAAAGGCAAGTCCAACACCCAAGGCTCCACCGAGAAATGCCAGTAACAAGCTCTCCGTTAAAACTTGTCTCAGGAGGGCCAAGCGACTCATACCCATCGCGCTCCGCACTGCGTATTCCTGTTGTCGTTGCAGTCCTCGCACCAACAGCAGTGCCGCTGCATTTCCGCAAGCTATCAACAGTACCAGTGCCGCCGCACCCAAGAGAGGCAGCAGAATCCGTTTCCCATCTCGGTTCATTTCGTCTGTTAACGGTTCCAGTTGCGGCACAAAACCTTCAAACTTCTTCTCCTCCTGTGCTTCCCTTGCTGTAAGCACAGAAAGCTCCTGTTGCCCCTGCTGAAGTGTTGCTCCATCTCGCAGTCGCGCAACTACATTCCAATACGGATCCTTTAGATACTTTGGATTCAGATTCGCCGGTACCCAAAAATCAACCGTCGTGTTGACGTCATAATTAGGTTCCTTCGCAGCTCTCGGAGATGGCAAGAATCGCACACCCGGCTCCATCACTCCTATCACCGTCGGTGATGTTTCCCAGCGGCTGATGCGAACAGTCTTCCCAATGATCTGCTTGTTGCCTCCAAATGCCCGTAACCAAAACTCATATCCCAAAAGAATTGCCTTCGCCGGCCCTTGCCCGAAATCCGCATCCTCGAAACCGCGTCCCGCCATCGGTCTCAGCCCCATCACCTGTAAATAGTTTCTTGTCACCTCCATCCCCTGCATTGACTGGCTGCCATCATTCCGAATTAAGAAATTAAACGTCCAGCCATACGCAGCAATTCCTTCGAACGATTTTGCTTCTTTGGACCAATCCATCCACTGTTGCGCAGCCCATCCGCGCTGACTATCCGTCTTCTGTCCATCTGCACGCGTCGATGGAATCAACACGAGTTGCTCCGGCTTCCGGTACGGTGGCGGTGTGAGTAACACTCCCTGAATCAAACTGAAAACAGCGGAAGTAGCACCAATCCCCAGCGCCAAGGTCAACGCCGCAATCAAGCTGAAACCAGGTTGTTTCAGTAGCATCCGAATCGCAAACCGTAGCTCTTGCAACATGCAGCCCCCTCTATTCTGTTCTGGTTTTCACGCTGTCCGCTGCGCACCTTCAGAAGAGAAACTTTGACTGGACTTGGCCTGTTCTGCCATCTAGCTGATTGGATGATGAAATCTCCGTCCGGTTAGGAGACAATTTTCATGGAATTTTGAGTAATTCCTGCATACACCGTTTTGTCGAGCAAAATTGGCCGGGCAGGTCGCTTGGGTCTTCCCCCGATCCAGGAGCAATCCAACAGCTCTTTCGACTCTGCCGAAATCTATTTCGTGGAAAGCTATTACTTACATCCATCGATCTTGTGACCGTATTTCAACACTTCACGAGATGTATAGAAAGGGAAAAGAAAGTCCCAATCCATAAAAATATAAGCGAGGAATTCTCTCTCTTTAGACAGGCATATGTTTTACAGTATCGTTGGGGCCAAGAAGTCTCCCGTCTTTTGATCGTAATTCCAGCTTACTCACAGGCTTCTTCGTTTTGCGATCGATTAGCACAGAATGAGTCTCTCCTTTTCGGTAAAAGAACTCTTCGCCCCATTGTCTTAAGCTGACAATCACAGGAAATAACGCGCGCCCCTTCTCGGTCAGAAGGTATTCCTGATGTCTGCTTCCCTCCTCGGCTGGCTGAGTTTTCAAAATGCCGTCAGCGACTAATTTGCGAAGTCGAACAGCCAAAATGTTTTTGGCAACTCCGAGGCTTTTTTCGAATTCGCCAAAACGGCGCAAACCATCGAATGCGTCACGGATAATAAGCAGCGACCACCAATCTCCTATCGCATCTAGCGCTCGAGCAATCGGGCACTGATCATTTTCAAGACTCGTCCGTCTCATCGTGTATCACCTCCATCCATAGTTGCATTATAAAACCGGCTCTGTTAGCCTTCTGATCATGGTTGCATAATGCAACCATGATCAAGACGAAGGATGACTCCAGCCAAAACCATCAGGTACCAAGCCCTAGTGCTCTCACAGCTACACCAAATTGATCAGCAACTATGTAGACAAAGTTACAAAGGAACGCGCGTATCGAAGTATATAGAGCCCAATAGATGCGGAAGCAGTGCACTCACAAAAAGATGCGAAGGAGGAATGTAGATGATCATGCCCAACGAGACATTCAATAACAGTTTTCCATATCCCCCTCATTACATGGAAACAGCTGGTTTCAAGATGCACTATATCGACGAGGGGCCACAAGAAGCGGAAGTCATGCTATGCCTGCATGGAGAACCGACTTGGGGTTATCTCTTCCGGCATTTGATTCAAACACTAAGACATCATTATCGAATCATCGTTCCTGATCACATGGGGTTTGGGAAAAGCGAGACACCGCAGAATCGCACATATTGGTTGCAGGATCATATAGACAATCTGGAATGTCTCGTCCTATCTCTTCGGCTCCAGAACATTACTCTTGTCATGCATGATTTTGGAGGACCAACGGGAATGGGGCTTGCTGCCCGACATCCCGATCGGATCCGTCGAATTATCTCGATCAATGCGCCTACCCCGTTTGGTCAATCTGACCTAGTAGAACGCATAACGGCAAATGCGCAAGCCTCTCCTTGGTTTCAATGGATCATCAAAGCGGAGAAAGACGGAAGTTTAGAAAATGTTCTTGGACAATTGAACTTTAACATTCTTAGTGCACTTAAGCTAAATGGATTTGAATGCAACGATCTCATTACAGATACATGGCTTGCAGCCTATAGCTCGCACTTCGTGAATCCTGCCGATTGTGCTGGAGCTATTGGATGGGCAAAGGGCTTTGCGATTGGCGCACACAAGTTTGAGGCGCCCGATGCAGCTGCCATCCGAACCATCAGTGCGATTCCAGCTTTAACCATATGGGGCACAGCAGATCGAACCTTGAAAGCGGAGCAATTTTTACCACTTTTTTCCGCAATCTTTCCGCAAGCGCCAATTCATCGACTTGAAGGTGTGGGCCACTATTCTCTTGAGGATGCACCCAATAAGATCGAGGCCATTGTCACACAATTTGTCGAACGGACATGACATATCATGAAAAGCCGGGGGTGGATATTTCCGGGGTCTGCTCCCCCTCTCTTTCACACAAAATCAGTTCAATAGGAAGCAGCCCCATATCCAATCTATGAGAGCAGAAGCTCCAAGTCCTCCGCTTTCAAATCGCGAATCAAGCTATTCCCTTCTCCAATAATGGCCGTTGCTAAATCGCGTTTTGCGTCCTGGAGCTCCAGAACTTTCTCTTCAATGCTATCTTTGGCTATCAGTCGGTACGCACAGACCCTTCTTGTTTGTCCGATACGATGGGCGCGATCAATAGCTTGCGCTTCGGCTGCCGGATTCCACCACGGATCAAGGATAAAGACATAATCGGCAGCAGTGAGATTTAAACCTACACCACCGGCCTTCAGACTGATCAAGAACACCTTACACTCAGGATCATTTTGAAAATGCTCAACTCTTGCCTGCCGATCCTGAGTCTGACCATCCAGGTATTCATAGGCAAGACCTTTGCCCTTCAGATTGGAGCACACAATAGAAAGCAAACTTGTAAATTGCGAAAAGACCAGCGCCTTGTGGCCCTCATCAAGAACAGCATCGAGCTGATCCATCAACACATCCAGTTTTGCGCTCGGCTCCTCCAGACGCTTTTGATCAAGAAGCCCCGGGTGACAAGCCGCCTGACGGAGACGCAATAGTGCCTCAAGGATTTGGATCTTGGATTTGGCCAGTCCATCGCTCTTGATCTTACCTAAGAGCGCATTCCGGTAATGCTGAAGAAGCTCATCGTAAAGTTCTCGCTGGCTGGCAGACATCTCGCAATAGATTGTCTGCTCAATTTTTTCAGGAAGCTCACGAGCAACTTGCTCCTTAGTACGACGCAAAATAAAGGGTCGAAGGGCATACGCCAGCATCTTGCGAGCGCTCTCGCCGGGATTCCGCATTGCTCCATCTGCCATATTGAATACACTGGCAGCACCGAGCATTCCGGGATTCAGGAATTCGAAAAGAGACCACAGTTCGCCCAAGTGGTTCTCGACTGGTGTACCGCTCATAGCCAAGCGGTGCGAAGCATGCAATAGAAGAGCAGCTTTTGCTGATCCTGTGCTTGCGTTTTTGATAGCCTGTGCTTCATCCAGAATTACGTAATCGAAATTGATATCCGCGAGTTGCTCAACATCTCGTCGAAGAGTCCCATAGGTAGTAAGAACTACATCGTGCGCCGCAATCTCCGAATTGTCACGAGTTGCGCCAGTATAGTCAAGCAGGCGTATCTTGGGAGCGAACCGTGTAGCTTCCTGCTTCCAATTAAATACAAGTGATTTTGGCATTACCACTAAAGAAGGATCGGAGATCTCGCCTCGCTCTCGCAGCTCTCGCCGTGTCTCCAGTAATGCCAACACCTGCGCTGTCTTTCCGACACCCATATCATCGGCAAGGCAACCACCGAAGGAGAAACTGCGCAGGAAGTGCATCCAGCCCACGCCCTCTCTCTGATAGTCACGTAACTTTCCGACAAAGCCCTCTGGCTGCTCAGCCGGAGCTATGCCTTCAAACCGCTGCAGCTGTTCGCGTACCTTGGCAAAGGTTTCATCGCAAGAAATTTGTGGTTGTGTCGCCAATAAGGCATCAAGGAGCCCGGCCTGATTCTTCTGAAATCGAAGCTCCCCTTCTTCCGATAAACCCATCTCGGCAATCGCGCCGATTTTGCTCAGCCATTCCTCGGGAAGAAGTCCATAGCTTCCATCTCCGAGCTGAACCATGTTATTGCCCGTACGCAATGCCTCAAGTAGCTGGGGGAGCTGAACGGTAAAATCTCCATATTCAACACCTCCCTTCAACTCGAACCAATCGATACCACTGGTAACACCGAGATGGACATCCCCTGCTTTGCGGAAAAATTTCCCATCTACCTCGACTTGCCACTCTTTTTTTACGAGGGTGTGCAAGACTCCCGGCAGCTTAGCCGATGCCAACTCCCAGCTATGAGTCTCTCCGCTCTGTGCATTTCGGAGTTTTAGGCCAAGTTCCTCCAGCAGTTCTGCAGCACTTTCTTCCGAAGAAAAATCCCTAGGAATAAAGCACCGCGTCTCCGCTCGATAGAACCCACGCTCCGAATCACTTTCACGAAAGGAACGATCTTCATAACGGTAGCTCAACTCTGCAAGCAGTCGATCCGACTTATTCGCTTGCGCTTGAATAAGTTTCAGATGAGGCGATAGCTTAACCTCTCCCACTTCGAACTTCAGCTCCTCGGGAAGATCCAACTCTGGCAGACCGAACTTGGGAAGCAGTAAAGAGAGAAACTTATTACAATCCGCCTTAGGCACCTCGATCTTCTTAACTTTACGTAAATGAGTAATCCACTCCCAGCAAGCGTCTCCGGCAATTTGCTTTACTGCGCCCTCGTGAAAAACAAATCCGGTATCGGACACCAGCGCTGGCGTACCTAAAGGAATCCGTTCTTTCCCTCGCTGAAATACGCCGCCAAGAGTCCAGCAGTCTTTCCGTGCCTTTTGTAGACTCAACAAAAAGCGATAAGCAGGTCCCTCATCGAGGGTAAGCGATTCGAGTGAATCATTATCCTTGGTCAGAGAGAGGAAACAACGTCCTGTTTGTAGAATTTTAGGCACTATCAGGCGAGCTAAACCCGCCGAGAGGACAAGATGCTCGGGAATTTGTCCGCTTGCGCTACTGTACGCGTAATAATCCTTGCTACCGCCAAGGATTGAAAGAATCTCGCGGTCCTCGGCATTAGGAAGCTGGAAAATATGCGAATACGAAAGGGACAAAGGCCGAACGCTTGTGAATTCCCCTTCTCTCTTCTGATCACGCACTTCAAGAGACAGCACTAAACCGCTACTGATCACCGTGAGCGGAGCGTTTATGCAATAAACCAATTGCCTCTTCGCAGGCCATCTCGCGTCCTGCTCCACCCTTCGGGGTCTTGCAACTTGCACGCTGTTCAGCTCTTCCTGCCATCTGGGGACTTCAGGAACAGGAGGCGAGGATGGAGAAGCGTAAAAGGCATCCAGAAGAGAACCTTGTTGCTCGGCGGGATTTTTGCCACCAACAACCTCTCCCTCCCCAGCCCATAGATCGTCATCATCGGGCAAGGTGATGCACTCCAGATGCGGTTCCTCAACGATGGTAGCGAGATGTCCCGAAGCGTCTGCGGCAAGAATCGCGGCCCACATGTGGCGACAGGGACTCGTCGTGTCTACGAAATATGGGCATGTACAGGCAGCTGCGATCTTGTCATCTTCGAGCTGCAAAAACACGCGAAACGATTCCACATCGTTAACTCGAGCACGTACCTGGTTACGCGACCCATATAGAAGACGGACAAGCTTCTTCTCATAATAAAGTGAGCCTCGGTTTCTGGCTCCCGGGGAAAATTTATGGATTAACTTGATGGAAAGACTCATGCTTCGAAAAACTTCTCTTTTATAGCTATTTTATTCTGGAATCCGGAAACCTGAGATCTATCCACAAGTCACAGAGGAATGCCCGCAAAAGTCCATTTCAGCCGGTTCAACCGCTCCAGAAAATGTTTCACATCTACAGACCTGCCTCCGACTAAACATAGATCCGGGGAAAAAGCACCTGAACGACCAGCACTGGGGTTTTCCCGCGTTTGTGCCCCTGCCGGACTCTCCATCGTAATCAAAAAGTACCGCCCCAGACGAGCGCTCATATCGGCCGAAATAGCGAAGCATTCCCAACTTCCAGATCCTCTCCAGGCTGTGCACTCTATCCCACGGAATATGCACACACGGTGCACGCCACAAAAGAATGCAACGGAAAGACCGAATGCAGGTAGACTTCTGAACTGCGGCGCAGTAAAGTTTCAAAACTCTTCGAGCAGGAGAATGCAGATACCTGCTAAACGGAACTTGGCATGAACTAAGCTTGATTTTTGGAGAGAGAAGTTCAGCACCACAGCTGCCATTAGGCGCTCCGGATCACCTCTTTGCCCAACAACTTGCGCATACAACCGAAAGAAGAGCTTTTAACCTCACAATAACGACTTCGGTCGAATAAAACGCGACAAAGTCCTCCGTGTCGAATCAGTTTGTTGCAAATGTGGTGCAAACCGGGAGGTTATGACCGTCACATGCTGAACGTGCTTCGAGACAACCTAAAGCAAGGGCTCCGTTCCATCATTCGCAATCCAACTTTCAGCGGACTCAGCATTCTGATCCTGGCACTGGCGATAGGATCTAACCTCGCGGTCTTTGGGGTAATGTACTCGACTTTGTGGAAAACACTTCCGGTGCCCAATGCCAACGAATTGGAACAGATCTACTCAGTCGATAAGAACGGCCAGCGTGGCACTCTATTTTCAAAAATTCTGCCGAATTTGCGCGAGGACCATTCAGTATTTGCTGGCATCTGCGGTTTTGCGCCATCGCGCTTTGCCACTGATATAAACGGGAATCTGCGAAGCACCGAAACTCTAGCACTATCGGGCGATTGCTTTTCCACCCTTGGGTTACAAACCGAGATTGGACGCGCGTTCTCACTCGCTGAAGATCTGGCTGGAGGAGAACATGTCGCAGTACTCACCTATCACTTCTGGCAATCCGCGCTCAACGGCACCCGAGACGTAGTAGGCAAAGAGATCCGAATCCAAGGAGAGTCTTTTACAGTAATCGGCGTTACCAAACCCGATTTTACAACGCTGCAGTTTGGTACGAATCCTGGAATTCTGATCCCCATCAATCAAACTCCGGGCAGCATAAAGAATACCCAGGGACGACCAATTTACTACTGGGTTGAAATTATCGCTCGTCGTGCTGCTGGCATTTCTGAGCGAGCAGTGCAGATCCATTTTGATGCGACAGCGAAACAACTACTGTCGGAGAGTGCTCCTCTCCGCTATAACCCAGCGCAGCGCACTGATTATTCCAATCGACGCCTGCACGTCTCGTCGGGCACTACGGGAGTAAACCGGTGGTTTCAGGAACGGTTCCAAACTCCGTTGTTTATCGTATTCGGGATCTGTGTCTGTGTTCTTCTTGTGGCCTGCGTGAATCTTTCGGGGGTTCTATTGGCGCGGATTTTGCGCAGACACAGCGAATTTGGACTACGTCAGGCGCTAGGTGCCGGAAAGAAAGCCATCGCTTCACTTCTCGTGGTTGAAACTTCTTTGCTGGTGATTACCGCATCTGCTGTGGGAATACTATTCGCTCAGTGGGCCAGATCCGCTTTTGCTAGCTCTTTGAAGCGTGCATTCTCGATCAGTATTGCCTCCACAATAGATCGCCCCCTGATCATTGCGGATTGCTGCATAACCATTTCAATACTCTTGTTCTTTGGAATTGTTTCTATCGCCTATACAAGCCGCGTGCATTGGAATTCGCTTGATAGGGGAGGCCGCGCAATGGTTGGACGCAACACCGGCGCCCAACGGATTCTCCTCACGGCACAACTTGCGCTCACACTCACACTCGTTACCTGCGGCATCCTTCTCGGCTTTTCATTCGAGAAGATTAACGGGATGGATCTCGGTATGAAAATAAGTGGAGTATCAGAGGCATTCCTGGCGGCTACTCCGGAACAACGCGTCGAGCAGTCACAGCTTACGTATTACCAGGAACTATTGGCTACACTTGATACCCTACCCGCGGTCTCTGCGGCGGCCTTATCCGATTATGCTCCTCTGTTGACCACACAGGGACTTCAATCTGTCACTACGGTCGAGACTAAGCAATCTGTATCTGATCTGAGAGTCCAGCCGGTATTCGTCAGCGAAGACTTCTTTAGGGCGCTAGATATACCGATCATCGCGGGTGAGGCATTTCGTCGCACTGCAGTTAAAACAGACGAGCCGGCTGCAATTGTCAGCGAATCGTTGGCAGCATCCATCGGCAATCAACAAGTGATTGGACGTCATATACAGGTAGGAGATGAAGGACATTACCAGCAACTGAGAATTGTTGGAATTGCGCACGATGCCAAGCTAAGTTTGGAACATCCGGAAAGTGGCAAAGAACCTGTTGTCTATATCAATGTATGGGACCAGCTCCCTATACTCCGTTCTCCTGTCCTAATCCTAAGCAGTCGTAATAAGTCTTCGCTGGCTCAGTCTGAAATTGCCAAAGTCGTGGCATCACGCGGAAGAGAATATGTTCAGGCGTATACGACTCTCAGCGAGGCGAAAAACCAAGCCTTGGTAGAAAATCAAGCACTCGCATACCTATCGAGAGTGTTTGCTGTATTTGCATTGGTATTGGCGGCGACCGGATTATTCGGCATGATCAGTTACTACGTGACCAGCCGCACGCGAGAGATTGGATTGCGGATCGCCTTGGGAGCAACGCGGGCGGGAGTGATCGGCCTGATAATGCAGCAGGTTATCCCTATCGTTGTGGTTGGCTCTATCATTGGTTTGGCTTTAACGATAGTAGTCGGGAAGTTCATGACAAGCATGATCTTTGGACTCAAGATCTATGACCCACGCTTGCTTGCAGCTGCAGTTTCGGCTTTGGCCGTAACTGCGCTGCTGTCCATATGGATACCTGCCAGGCGCGCCTCCTCCGTTGATCCTGCGATTGCTCTCCGTCAGGAATAAGCGCTGAAAGGAATAACGCACCTCTCAGAACAACACGATTTCTGTCCGACGCCCAAACCTGTTTCCGTTGGGGGAAATGCTCTGAAGATCCTGTACCAAGTGGCAGGCACTTCCAGGAAGAAGCGCCTGCTTCAACAAATCCTTATCCAGAGACTTATGAAAACATTCCCCGGGCCTTTACTCTGAGAGCTGCCGTTTGGGTACGAAGATATCGTCCGCAGTGAGTCCTGCTTGACGCGCAGCCTGTAGAGGAAAATCTATATTGCCAATACCACGCACGTGCGCATTAGAACCTAATGTGAAACGAGCCCCGGCCGCTTTAGCCCGCTTCAAGAACTTTACGCTTGGAACATGAAAATGTGAGTTAATCTCAATTGCAACATGATTCTGAACCGCTGCCTGAATGACGCGATCCATACGTGCCGGCGTCCAAAGTTCATCGTAGCGGGACTGCAGCGATTCTGGAAGGTATGTAGGATTGGCCCACACCTGGATCGGCTGCGATAATACGCGCACGTTATAGTCGACATAGCGATCCATAAAGCTCTCAGGATCCTCATAACGCACTCCCGGCTGCCACAGCAAGGTCGCTTTCCCATTCGTGTCAGGCATAACGAGAGCATCGGCAGAAATGTAATCCAAACGGGCCAGATTTTCTGCAGAAAGACACTTCTGCCAATCGAAACCATAGACCTGCAAACCCGCCCACATCGGCTGATCTTTCATCGCGGCAAGGAAAGCTTCCAACGAAGCGTTATCGTGAATTTCTCCTTGGCAACCACCCTCTGCCAAAACTCCAAAACGTACGTCCATCTGTTTCGAAATTGCTGTTGCTTGGGCTGGCTTTAGGCTCTCTGCCGGATGGTCGTCACTATCTATATGAACATGCAAGTCGATTCGTGGTAGTGATTGTCCCGCCTTCTCTATCGCAACCTTCGTTAACAAGCGAGGGAGAGGCCCTTCCTTGCTCATCTTTACGGGCTGGATATCTCCATTCGCATCAAAATACATCGCGTCGATCGCAAGACGTCTCTGATTCGCACCGGTGGTACCTAGGGGATGGCGGTGATAAACAATGTACCAATCATCTGTCCCGGGAATCTGTACTACAGAGTGATGACCTGGGCCGGTGGCAATGCCTGGATCTGTCTGCAAGATTTTGCCAACACGTTCAAATGGCCCAGTGGGGCTACTACTCTTTGCATATGCAACGCCATAGCTTGAGTCTCCCCAATAACCTTCAGACCACATGAAGTAATATGTGCCCTTCCGCTTGATCATGAAAGGCCCTTCGACGTAGTGCTCGGGTGTGATCTCCTTGTACATTTCGCCATCTTTCATAGGAATCACACTTTTTAGATCGGCCGCGAGCCGTGCTACATTGCAGTGGCCCTGACCACCGTAATAGATGTAAATCGATCCATCATCATCTTTGAACACCATCGGATCGATCGGTTGAGCACCATTATGAAATTCTCCGATGAGTGGCTTCCCAATTGCGTCCACAAATGGCCCACCGGGATTATCACTTACCGTTACACCAATGCCACCTGGCCCTTTCTCATTCTTCTGGATATCGTTAGCTGCAAAGAAAAGGTAGTACTTGTCATTCAGGTGAATAGCAGTGGGAGCCCAAACGGCATAAGCAGCCCAGGAGATATTCTTCACATCCAGTACGTCCGGATGCCTGGTCCAGTGCACGAGGTCAGGTGAAGATAAGACGTCCAGGTATGTTTGCAGCAAATATTCCTGATTGACAATGTGCTTACTGCGCAACGCTTGTTGTAACGGACTGAACGTCTGATCTTGTTTCGTGTTCGGACCAAAATTTGAAGCAGTCGGAAAGATCCAGTACTCGCCTGCGAAAATATGAGCTTCCGGATCCGCATACCAGCCTTGTTGCGAAAGATTCGTAGAGACCTGTGCTCGCCCGCTTACCGAAAAAAGCTGCAGAAACAAAATTAGAGCTAGTACAAAGTAGCAATAACAAGTACCGCAAAATGAAAAACCATAAGAAGCTACATGATTCTTATGGCTTCCAAAAGTTGCCCTTTCGTGCTCAACAATATTCATTGCGCTTTAACCGGTTCCCGTGCTTTCACAATCTCACTTCAATTTCGGACGCTATCTGTATAGCATCCGAAATGACAAATCATTTTTACAACTATTTAGCCATTGTGTATACCGACAATGAACTGTTCGTTGTTGCCTGACGATCTTCCTCTGTACCAGCTGGTGTGCCGTCCTTCATTTGCACCATAGCACGTTGGATCTGTGCCGATATCTGTTGCTTACGTTCAACGGTTAGCTGTTTTTCAGACGAGAAAATGCTGGCAGGCAGGGATTCAAGATCTTTCAGTGCATCAGAATAGTTCTTTGGAAAGCTCTTTATCTCTGCCTGTGCAGTCTCAGGATGATAAGTCAGGCGATCCCCTGTCTGCATTGTTTCCATGAGCAGATTGGGAGACCATGCAACTGGATATAGCGTATTTAGGATGTCGTAGGCCTTACGCAAGCGCGCTATGGAGCCCGCGAAGTTATCGAGCTGAGCTCTTGCCACGAGAGATCCAGCCTTGCGATGAACTGCAATTCGAACAGGCGTCGCAACGGGAAAACGTGGAGTTGTAATAACCGTGGTCAGAGTATTACCGTCATAACGCCAGCCAGAGGCTTTGTCCTCACGCTCTGAAAAGGACAAAGACTGTCCATTCACCGTCACCGTCGTTGGAGGCCAATCTCCGGGAAGTCTTATTTCATAAGCTCTGGAATTCGGCATCCCTGGATAGCTTCCCTGCACAGGTGCAACTTCTACGATAAGATCATCTCCCGTTTGCTGGGCGCTGAGTTTGGTCCAGGCGCAAGCACCATCTTTATAGGCTTCAGATCTACTCTCATCCTCATAAAGCGTATAAGAAGTCTTTTGTCCATCTGCAAGGGGATAGATATCCAGAAGAAGAGGATCAACAGGCTTTTCTCCGGTATAAGACATCGGTCGTTGCTTTGGAATAATAGAACCGGCCCGCACATAAACCGGAATCTGGTCTATCGCGAAACTTCTCGTAATCTCCGCTGGGCCATTGAAATGTTTTCCCGTTGCGCTCTCAATCCATTCTCCCTTGGGAATCCATACCTGCTGTGCAGCGAGTTGGGAGGAGTGATCGACAGGCTTCGTTACGGGAGCAACTAGCATCTGGCTTCCGAAGACATACTCGCCCTTGTGTGAATAAGCAGCATTTTCTTCCGGCCAGTCATAATAAAGCGGATGCAGGAATGCAACACCTGTGTCATAAGTACGTCGAGCCTCTGTATAGAGATATGGCTCGAGAGCATAGCGGAGGCGAAAAGTGTCCCTCATAATATCCGCGAACGGTTCAGGATAGGCCCAAATACGCCGCTCTGCCTCAGGATTCTTGGTCGTATGAGTACGAAGGATTGGACTATAAGCTCCGAATTGGATCCAGCGTGTATACAACTCCGGGTCGATGGAACCCGGCATGTGACCGCCTATATCGTGGCTCCAATAGGCATAGCCGACATTCGCGGCAGTAGCAGTAAACCAGGGCTGGAATTCCAGTGACTCCCAAACAGAAACAGTATCTCCCGAAAAGCCAATCTGATAACGATGGTTACCAAGACCTCCCCAACGATGAAAGAGCAAGGGACGTTTGCCCTCCCGCTCTTGATCAGTAAAGTGGACATAATTCAACCACCACGTCGGATTTACACCAGAGATATTTGTCGTTCCCTGTTGCTGCCAATCAAGCCACCAGAAGTCAATTCCTTGCTTCTCCAAGGGATGATGCAAGAGATCCATGTAGTTGGTGGCAAATTTCTTATTTGTGATATCGAAGGGCACATACTTTTGACTGGCAGGATCTATGCCCATCGCCTTTGCCATCTCAGGATAGGGCTTCTCCCAAGGCTGTACACCGGAAGCCGGATGTAGATTCAGAGTCGCCTTTAATCCCTCTCGATGAATATGACTCAAAAAGGACTGGGGATCGGGAAAGAGTACCGGATTCCAGGTATAACCCGTCCAGCCCAGACCTTGGCCTGACTGATCGACCAGATTACGCTCCTTGAGCTGGCTATAGTTCAAATGCCAGTCCATATCGATCACGAGGACATCGAGCGGAACATTGTTCTGATGAAATTCATTAACTAGTTTGTCCAGTTCCTGATCGCTGTAAGCCCAATAACGTGACCACCAGGTTCCGAAAGCAAAGCGTGGCGGCAAAGGAATGCGCCCAGCCACACGGACATAATCAGAGAGCGCTTGCTTGTAATCGTGCCCGTAGCCAAAGAAATACCAGTCCTGACGATCGCCCGAGGGACGAACCATAACCCATGGCCAAGGACTCTTCTCCCCCTGCCTGAAATCAAACTTGTCGGAATCGAAGAGAGGGCGTTGAGAATCATCCACCAGAGTCCAGCCCTCACGCGAAACCAAGCCGGGTTCTATAGGGTCAATTGTCTCGCTACCCCTTGCACGATCCAGGGTACGTACGGTACCTAGAAGATTGCCCGTGTCCTTTGCACCAGGATGCCAGGAAACCTGTTTCCCATTCAGGGTAAAGGTAATCTGAAGATTAGCTGGGGTAAATTTGCCGCTATCTGACGTGCCCGCATCGTAGACAAGATGCAGAGCAGCAGTATCAATGGTAAGCCGCTTTCCTTCCCGCTTCTGCGTAAACTGAGGTACGGGCATTCGCCGGTTTAGAAAGACGAGTGAGGCGTGATCTTCGAATTTTCCATCCTCCGCCCACTCCATGCGGATAAGTTGAGGAGTCAATATCGTAAAGCGTGCGTGCTCCAAGATAACCACAGATGCCGGGTTGGCTATCGACCCCGAAGGTTCGACCACCTTATTAGGGGTAACCGGGCCATTGAATGCGTAGGAAGAACAGGGAACACAGCAAGCAATCGCCCCTGCTAGAAGGAGCAGGCCATAACGGAGAGAAGCAGCTTTTCTTTGTATATAACGCAAGATATCGTATCTTCCTCGGTCCCTGGCTCCGTATAACAACGGACCCAAGTAAAAACTGTTGGTTTTCCACAAGCAAATGACGACACGCAGGGGATACCGGTGGAGCTCCATGAACTAAAAGCCCACAGTGCAGCCCAATCCTCGTGCTTTTAGGTTGTCACAGGGGCAAGATCGAGACATAAAGTCCTCACGACATCGCGAAATTCCTAGACGCGACGGGATCTGAACTTCCCCTTCCACTCGCAATTTATTGCGGATGAGATTAATTCAGCCATGACATCGTTGTCAAGAAATGGTTTACATACTGTGCCCCAAGCGTTTCGGATTCAGCGCAGGTCGAAACGCTCCGGGAGTCGGCATTCCCCAGCAGGAGTTGCTCTCTGCACCGCAATTGGACCAACACAATAAACCGCAAATTACAATCTCTACCTCATTTCGAAACAGCTCATTCCTCATAAACCATGGACAAATCTCAGAATCTCCAGGGGTAGTGGTTGAGTCAATGTATTGTGTTGAAAGAAATGATCGTGAAACGCGCAACTCGTATTGGCAACAAGTTTGAAAACCCTGTACCAACCAAGTTGGGCGGTATCGGCATGATGCTGAAACTCTTGCCCCTTTACCTGATGAACCGGGAAGAAAAATCACCCAGGCAACCGCTTGGGCCCTTCCTGACGAACGCCACCGTTTATGTCAATCCACCGGCCTCAGGACTGCGAATAACATGGTTTGGACATTCGACAATGCTGATTGAGATCGATGGTGTACGTGTACTGACCGATCCGGTATGGGATGAGCGCGCGTCTCCACTACCCTGGATTGGCCCGAAGCGTTTCTATTCTTCACCGCTTCCGCTCAAAAAGCTGCCGGACTTGGATGCAATCCTCATTTCTCACGATCATTATGATCATCTTGACAAACAGACAGTTCGTGCCCTCTCAACACTACCTGCAGCCGCGGCTGCACTCTGGATTGTGCCGCTCGAGATTGGTGGAATACTGAAGGATTTCGGCGTGACGAACCACGGCATTACCGAATTGGACTGGACGGAAACCGTGGAAGTGCGTAGCCCACGAACAGGCAAGTCAGTCAAGATTACAGCACTGCCGACGCGGCATTTCTCCGGACGTAGCCTTCGCAACCGTTTTGAGACGCTCTGGGCTTCCTATGCGATCCGAGGATCGAAACATAACCTCTACTATGGAGGAGATTCGGGATACTGGGAAGGTTTCGCTGAAATCGCCAAAGCTTATGGCCCCTTTGACTTAAGCATGCTGGAAATTGGAGCATGGGACCAGAATTGGGAAAGCATTCATATGGGGCCGGACGGTGCAGTACGGGCTTTTGAAGCAATGGGAGCTCAAGGGTTACTGATGCCGATTCACTGGGGACTCTTCGATCTGGCGCTGCATGGATGGCGATGGCCAATTCAGCGAGTAAACGACCTGGCAGATATACGCGGCATTCCTCTGTGGTCTCCGGCACCGGGCGAGCCTTCAGAGTTCAACAAAGAAACGGAGCTACGCTCGCTGTGGTGGCAATAACATTGTCTTAATTTTTTTGCGGCAAGTGTAACGACGATACACGTTATAACTGAACTCCATTTCAAGACAATCCTCAAACACGAGACGTGCTCCTAGTGTGACTTGATTGCCAATACGTCTCCACCAACTTCTTGATGAGCGGTTTACAATCTGTATATGCATGAGGTTGTTGTGTATTCACGAAAAGGGTGCCATCTCTGCGACGTAGTTAAGGAGACGCTTACACAGGTTCAGAATGAAGCCAATTTTCAATGGCGCGAGGTGGACATCGACACCGATCCCGAATTCCTGAAGTACAACGATGAGATACCGCTAGTTTTCATCAATGGACAGAAGGCATTCAAGTACCATATGAACAGGGAGCAGTTCCTCCGGGCATTGGAGGGAAGAACGCAAACGGAAGATTCTCTGGAATAACTCTTTCGTAAAAGAACCTACTTAACTCGGCCTTCCCATTATGCCGGAACACCATAGTACGTCCAGACAGTTCCTGAATAGTTCGAAACATCTCAGAGATCGCGATCCCTGCCATCAAAACCTGAGCTGCGAGGGGGTTCTTGTTATGGGGTCCCGTCAGCGGATGGCTTCTTCTTCCCAATTCCTCAATGCAACTTGCACCTTGCAATTCCGCATACTCCCCAATTTTGAAAGAATTACCCGATCTATAGAGATTGTGCACACAGAGCCGCGTCGAAGTGGCAGGAATTCTATAAGTCAAAATGTCAATCGCTTCGGAATCAATCGCTTGAGAAAGGTGTATGGCGATTTCCTGTTTTGGCATGATAGTTGCCTCGTAAGCAGAGATCTCGCGATCACGCCGTGAAAGTGTGAGTGCGATCGTCGGGGAAACCCTCGGAGGATTTACGTGAAAACAAATGCACTTATAATTGCAACCTTTTCCCTTCTCGCAAGCGTTCCTCTTTTATCGCAGCAACCCTCCACAGCTCATCAGCCAAACGCTCCTGCTACTACTCAGCAGACACCCTCGACCGGAGACGAAACATCGCCCAACAATCCGGGAACCTCCATCGCAAAAATGAGCACAATTGACGGCGAACTCGCTAATAACCTTGATTCAAAAACCGCCAAAGCCGGAGACAGCATAGTAATCCAAACCAAGGATTCCGCAAAAACCTCGGACGGAACAAAGATTCCTGCAGGATCGAAGCTTCTTGGCCATGTAGTTGGAGTACAAGCGAGCCAAGCAGGCACAAATTCACAGGTTGTCCTTTTGGTTGACAAGGTAGAGCTGAAAGGTGGTCAGAGTCTGCCAATCCATTCACAGATTCAGTCGCTTTCACCTCCATCGGACGCGGTCTCAACCAACAATTCTCCTGGAGCTAATACGCCTTCCGCTAGCAATACCTCAAATCCGAACACCGCTGGGCCTAATGGCGGTAGTAGTCCCAACAACACACCGTCCGCGGCTAGTTCCCCTAGCGCAGAAGCCAACAAACCAGCTGCAGGAGTCGTTGTAGCCCAGAACGGCAGAATAGACATCATCACTACCTCAATTCCGGGAGTGTTGCTTGCAAACAATGCACCTGGACAAGAAGATCCCAGAATGGCGCAGGCATCGAGCATCCTACTAGGCGCGAAACAGGATATCCAACTGGCAAGTGGCACACGAATGATGATCGGCGTATCAGCTGCCCCCAATAGCGCACAATAACCGGGCCTCCTCACCTCGATTACTATCTTCAAAACAATCCCCCAAGAAATCTGGATATAACTTCACTTAAAACAAAGGCAGCGGAAACTGAAATTCCGCTGCCTTCAAACTACTTTCATACCTCGAAGCCAAGAATAGGAATAGGCAGCCACTGTGTTCAAAGACAGCAGCCACTACATGCAGGCCTATAGACCAGATCAAGAATTCGGTGATGCATCGCAATCACCATCCATCTTGAATGAGGCATTGCTAAAGCATTTCCCGAAATACTGTGAACTTTCCACGTAAGGGGAAGAGCGGCTTTCTTTGGCGGAAAGCCGCGCCAACTTCTATTGCTTCGGTCTACATCTTTTCGGGAAATGCCCTAATGGTGAGATAAAACCGACAGGCAATTAGGAATAAAGTAACTAATATAATTACTATACTGACGATTAGGGAAGGATCTCAATTGCTCTTTTGCACCTAAGCTACTGAGCTAAGAAGCCTTTTTTAGCTCCTCTTCAGCTTCTAGAGTGAAATAGAAAGTAGCGCCCTGGTCCACAACTCCCTCAGCCCAGATCTGCCCCCCATGACGTCTTATGATGCGCTGAACTGTAGCAAGACCGATGCCTGTACCCTCGAATTCCTGCCTGGAGTGAAGACGTTGAAATACGCCAAAGAGCTTTCCGGCATACTCCATATTGAAGCCCGCCCCATTGTCACGCACATAATAGACAGGAGGATACTTCTCACGTTCTATTCCGAACTCAATTCGTGAAACCATTTTTTTGCTGGTAAACTTCCAGGCATTTGCAAGCAAGTTCTCAAAAACATCTTCTAGCAAATGGGTGTCCCCATCAGAAAAGGCCCCCTCTTCAATCACAAACTCGACTCGACGCTCAGGTTCCGTAGATCGCAAGCGCTCAGCAATTCGTTGAACCAGAGTAGAAAGATTCACTCTTTCCTTATGGAACTCCTGCCGGGATACGCGCGAAAGCGCAAGCAGATCGTCAATCAAATGCGCCATGTGGTGTGACGCTTCTATAACTCTATCCAGATAGCTTTTGGCTGAGCTATCAAGTTGGACGATATAATCTTCGAGCAGGATCTGGCTAAAGCCGCTGATGGTACGAAGCGGCGCACGCAAGTCATGAGCAACGGAATAGCTGAAGGATTCCAACTCCCGGTTTGCCGCCTCCGCTGTTTCCTTCGCTGCACGTAAAGCCTCATCGGCGGCCTTCCTTTCGGTGATATCTGTAGCAACACAACAGATGGCATGTGCAACACCGAAAGCATCGAGGAGTGGGAATTTGAGCGAGAGATAGGTATGCAATCCATTCTTACTGGGAAGATTCTCTTCTACCTCTTGGGGAATTTGCTTCTGTAGCGCCTCGCAGTCATTCTCATAGAGAATGGCTGCAGTTGACGGAGGAAGGATTTCGTCATCTTTTTTGCCAATGATTTGATCTCTGTTCAGATGAAACTGCCTCTGAAACTCACGATTGACAAAGAGATATCGTCCTTCGACATCCTTCAAGTAGATAATTGCTGTAGTCGCATCCAGGATAGTTTGCAGTTGCTCCCGCGCGCGGTCGATCTCTGCATTTTGGCGTACCAATGTTTCGCTCAAACCAAGTAAACGAGCGCTCGCTTGATACGCACGTAACGTCATCTCAAATGGAGAAATTGCCTCCGCGAAAAACTGCGCCGCCAGAGTTAAGGTCTCTTCCAGAGAAGTGCGCTTCTCAGCCAAAACACTCCTTAAGGCTTCGTGGTGCACCATTGCTATTTCCAGAACCCCGAAACCGTCGCTGGCTGCCTTACGGCCAAGTTCATAAGCAGAAACGAGAGCGGTCTCCCCAGCTCCCAAAACATACTTGGACAGGGCATTTCCATAGCTCAATGCAAGAACTTCCCTGGTCCTGGAATCTATCGACTGAGTCATGCAGCCCATTTCCTCAACACAACCATTGTTCCTTTATTGAGGGTGGACGAGATCTGGAACTCGTCCACCAGTCGTTTTGCGCTGGAGAGCCCCAGACCAAGGCTCGCAGCCGTCGTTGAAAACCCATCGATCATCGCCTGTTCAAGATCGGGAATACCGGGTCCCTCATCAGATCCAATGACTTCGATGCCAATCTGGCCATGAACCTTAAGTACATGAATTAAAACCTCTCCGTTACCAGCGTGATAAATAATATTACAGGCGATCTCTGAAACTGCCGTAGCTAACGCTTCTTTAGAAGCTGTCGAAAACCCAGTCGACTCAGCAAGCCGGCGTACATATTTTCGCGCCATAGCAATATCAACGGGTTCACGGACCATCATCCTGATCTCGAGATCTTTCTTCAGCGGTCCGCTCATACTTTGCTCTACCTTCCGCCTTGCGCTACAAACCCAGATAACGTGCTACAAGAACAAGTGCATCGTCGGACCCTCTATAGTGCTGACTGAAAATAGTATCGGCAGTCTGCTGTGGATCTTGTTCCAAGGATAAATCCAGAGTGAATCTGCTCTGTATTCCATCTGTTGCCAGAATCAGGGTATCGCCTCTCCAGACAGGTAGTTTGGCAGCACGTAATGAAGGTATCTGAAACCCTACGACACCACCACGCACCAGAATACTTTCGCGACGAGGTTCCGCTAAAGGATTCGCACGTAACAGGATTCCTTCTACATTGCCAATTCCCGTCCAGATCACAGATGAGTCTTCCGCTCTAAAAGAAGCTAAACTCATAACGGCTCCCCGAGTTTTGCGCAATCCCTCATGGCATTGTTTCACCAACTCTAGAACAGGCTCTCCCGCATGGGCTTCAAGGATCTGAGCTGCAGCTCTTGCCGCTATAGCTGCTTCGATTCCATGCCCAAGTCCATCAATTACCGCGATCAGAGTTCCCTTCTCAAAAGGCGCAACAACATACACATCTCCGGAAATATTGCTGTGCTCTCTTCCGGGAGCTTCTCCTAACGCTCTACCCGCGAATCCCCATTCCATTAACGGCTGTTCATCACTCATGCTTCATCGGAACCATTTCTTCATAGTGACGGTAGTACCTTCTCCCGGTACGGAAGCTAGATGAAATTCATCCATAAGCCGTTTTGCTCCCGGAAGCCCCATTCCGAGACTTCTTCCAGTGGAGTAACCATCGCGCATCGCAAGATCGATATTCGGAATACCCGGGCCCTCATCCCTGGCAATAATCACAATACCTACTCTGCCATGTTCTTGAACCGCACTTACAAGCATCTCCCCACTTTGTGCATATTCGAGAATATTTCGGGCAATTTCGGAAATTGCAGTTGCGATTAATGTTTGATCGGTACTGTGAAAGCCATGTTCGGCTGCAAGTTTACGCCCCGCTTGCCTGGCCAAAACCACATCGGCATCACAAGCTATCGGGACTCGCGTTTCAACCAGTTCCAGTTTCACGATGTCCCCTTTCCATTCCCTCGCGCAACAGCTCCATACCTTCCTCGAGGTCGAGTGCCGTTTTTACCCCCTCCAGAGTTAAACCTAGTTGAACCATAGCGAAAGCAACGTTCGGTTGAATCCCTACAACCAAAGTCTCTGCACCACGAAGCTTAGCAGTGTAGGCAATGCCGCGAATCGTTCGGCTTGCAAAGGAATCTAGAACATCGAGGGCGGTCACATCGATGACCACACCACGAGCTCGAAAACGCCCGACTTGGTCTGCAAGATCATCCTTAAGTTGAATCAGGTCCTTGTCGGAAAGTGCATCCTGGATGCTCGCAACTAGAATCCCGCTTTGTTTCAGAATCGGAACAGGCAAGTTCAGCCTCCACAAAAGCAAGAGTGTCAATGCCGTAATGGTTTTGAATCAGTACCTTCATCCGAAATCTTAACCAAACGATATCCAAGGAGTCGTTCTGCTAACTCGATTCCTCCCTGGAGATCTCCAACGGTATTGAATTTGTCCAGATCGATTCCCAGCGCTACTAGTGCCTGTGCCACTTCTGGTGAAAGCCCGGTAACAATCACCGTTGCACCCATGAGTCGTGCGGCAGTGATGGTCTGCAAGAGATGATTGGCAACTTTGGAATCGATCGTTGCGACCCCGGTGATGTCCATAACCACGACCTTGGCGCGATTCGTGCGGATGGCAAGCAACACATTTTGAGTAATGAGCTGAGCCCGTTGGCTATCGATCACTCCAATAATCGGCAATAGCAGAAGTCGCTCGCGAATCTGAAGCACTGGAGTCGAAAGCTCCTGAATTGCCTCCTGTTGCTTCAGCATCGTATTTTCTCTTGCATAAATATAGGTATCGACGGCAAAGCCAATGTCGAGAAAAACCAATTTCATCAGGGTAAGAAAGCTGGAAAGGACCTTGCCTGGACTCTCGGCAAAAGCTTCCTGAAACCTCATAGCTACAGAGCGGAGATAGAAATTGTAGGCTCCCAGATACCACTTCGGAGCCAAATTGATGCGTTCGTGGACTGTCCCGATCTTCAGTCGATTAGCTACATAGTCGGCATCGTATTCGCCTTTAGTCAGACGGAGAAAGTACTCTTTTTGCAATTGCTTAACACGTTCAAGGACTTTCTGATCTCTAAAAAATGCCCGTGTATCCTCAAAAGATAGGAAATGATGATAGAGATCTTCGATCACAGGATCCGCATATTTCTCTGCGATCTCATTTAATTGTTTGAGTGCGTCGACATCTTCTTCGCGAAATTGCAGAAAGTCTTTCCGAAGATTGACTTCGTTCTCATCGATTTCTAGCTCCAGTGACGGCGGGTTTCCAAACCTTGTATATCTGGTTTCAGGCATCTCTCGCTCCTTATTTCATTACCGATCCAGGATGCATTCGATCCCTGCCAGCCTGGAAAGTTTCATCTTCTTTAAAAGACAAAACCGTCTACTCACATATGCGAGTAACAGTACAATGGTTTGCCACGCGACTGGCTGCGTGGGAAGACACGATACACCGGGAAACAATTGCCTTCAAGAGCTTTTCCCCACCAGCAAAATACAAGCACTTTGATAGAACCAAAACCGTAGAAAGGGACAGCAAGAAATATGAATATAGGAGCTTCGTACTCCGGGCAACGATCTACTTCCAATTTGCGAAGTAGAAATTACTTAATTCTATAGCGGTTCTATCATGCCTTCTAGGCAAAACGTGAAATAGCTCTCTCATAAGAATATTGATTCTGCAAAACCGGGGATGGTGCCTGGTGCGGGAGGAAGATTGAAAAGCAAGTACCGGACCTGCCAGGACTCTGCTTACTGCGCACGCGCATGGATCCTCCGACCCGATCAACAATTCCCATGCTCACCCACAACCCTAGACCGGTCCCCTTGTCTCCTTTGGTTGTAAAAAAAGGCTCAAAGATATGATCGAGATGCTGTGGGTCAATTCCCACTCCAGTATCTGCAATTGAGATTCTATATCCGCGCCTATGAAAGCCGCGCCAGTCTGTCGCTCCTCGCAGATGAATTGTGATCCGTCCATCGACGGGCGTAGCTTCAATTGCATTAATCAACAGGTTTGAAATCACCTGTCGAATCTCACTGCCAAAACCAACGATTTTGCATTCGTCGAGTAAACGCGTCACGATGCCCACATCTTTCTTCTTTGCCTTCGGCACAAATAACAACAGTAATTCCCGAATGACTACTGAAAGATCGAACTCTGCTGGTTTACCTGTTTCCCGATAGAGATTCAATGTTTGCTTAGTAATGTGAACAAGTGTATTAAGTTGATTCTCGAATAAGTTGAGATACTCCCGGGCATGCTCATCTAGAGAAGACCGCTGCAACAAATACACAATGTTGGTCATTGTCTCCAGCGGATTATTAATCTCATGCGCAATTATGCCTGCCAGCTTTCCTACCGCCGCTAATTTTTCGCTGCGGATCAAAGCCTTTTCCGCATATTTGCGGCCAGTAATGTCCTGGATAATTGCAGTACGATACAAAATATTGCCTTGATCGTCGAGCACCGGAGATGATGTTTCATTTACCCATACATGAGACCCACTCAAGTGGAGATACCGCTTTTCAATCTCGTAAGAATTGGACTTTCCTTCAAGCACCGCTTCTAACAAGCGCGCCTCGCGGGGAACATCTTCCGGATGTGTAATCTCATTCCAAGTTTTATTCAGCAGGTCGCTTTCACTATACCCCAACATACGGCACAACGCCGCATTCACCATGCGGAATCGGCCGTCTGACGAGACTTGGTCAATCCCAACCGCTGCATATTCACAAATAGAGCGAAAGCGCGCTTCGCTTTCTCTCAGCGACTCCTCAGTCTGCTTTCGTTCGGTTATGTCCTGCATGGTCATTAGGACCTGATACTGTCCGCGGACCTCAAGTCTTGCGGTAGAGATCAAAAATGTAGCTTCTCGAACTTTTCCCGATAGCACCAGTGAATGCCGGACCTCAACCTGTTGATGACTGCGTCCCGCAGCAAAAGTATCGAGAACAGTCTGACGTATTCGACATTGCTGGCAATGCGAACCAAAGCCACAGCCGTCAGGAGTATCTAGCGCATGCAGACAATGTAAAGCTTCTCCACCGCGCAACCCGAGAATCTCTCCATTGCAGAATTCCGTAGATTGCTTAGCAAACCTGTTTGCCTTTTGGATGCGGCAGTCTCCATCCACAAGCAACATAATGAGTGGTGCATGCTCATAGATCGCGCCCAGTTCTTCTTCGGACTGTTTGCGTTCTGTGATATCTCGCACTACAAGCACGGAGGCTGTTACCTTACCGTTTTCTACCACCGGAGCTACAGAACAGGAGCCGTCAAGAGGCACACCCTTCTTATTAAAGAAGACCTCCTCGTGATCGTATAAGGTCACCCCTTTGGCACAGACTTGCTCCAGGGTACACATGGATGGAATATGGGAGTTTTCATTCAGATGTTTATGGTGAGCTATTTCATGCAGCTTCCTCCCCAGGAGTTCCTCGCTGGTAAAACCGAGCATCGCTTTAGCCGCAGGATTTACAAAAATCGTTCGCCCCTCGGTATCGCACAGGAATATGGCATCGGCAGCAGTCATAGTGATGGCCTGGGTGATTGAGAGCTGGCGCTTCACTTCTTCCTCAGCACGTTTCTGATCGCTAATATCTGTATTGGTCCCAAACCACTGCACCACCTCGCCACGGGGTCCATTAACCGGCACCACGCGAGTTAAAAACGGACGATACACGCCGTCAGCTCCGCGTAGGGGAAACTCCATATCGAATGGCTCACCTGTCTTGATTGAGGTACTCCATCGTTCCAAAACCTTTGGTAACACCTCGGGATCGTGAACCATCTCCCACCCCCATCCTTCCATTTGAGCCGGAGTGGTTCCCGTATATTCATACCAGCGATGGTTGTACCAGAAGATCCATCCATCTGGATTCGCCATCCATGCTAGTTGTGGAATCGAATTGGCCAAAGACTCAAACTGCTCTTCACTCTCGCGCAAGTGTCTACGGGCAAGTTCCACAAGCCAGCAAACACTAATAAAGGTCACGTTGAAGAATGCAGTCCGAATCAGATTCGGAATATCGAGACTAAACTGATCATAAGGGGGAAGGAAAAAGCGATTCGCCAACACCGAAGCCAGTACAGTGGCCAGAATGCCTGGTCGCAAGCCCCCGATCCATACGGCGAAGAACACTGCAGGATAAAAAAACAGAAACGGCGCGGTGTAAATGAATGGGCGGAGCCATAGGCCAACCATCGTGATTGCCACAATTACAAATATTGCGATCGCGTAGCGCCAAGGTTCCGGCATGATGACGGAAATCATAACCAGCTTATGTGCAGCAGCAGTGAGACCTCTTTTTTCTCTACCTCGCCATATTGTCGTATTCACCATTGCGGGGTATCCTTCCGACCGTTTGTAGCTGGTTCACTATCCGTGGGCCGTTGGAAGATTGTTTATGAGACGGAGGCATACCCTGTGCAAAAGTGCATCAACACCAGGCATGCGATGGACAATCGCATGCAATTCCGTCGCCGTCCTCAGCGCATTCCACCCATGTCTAGATCATCGACAGCAATAACCCGTGACCGACCTCACAATATAGTAGCGATACTGTCACTCGGGCAACTTTCTTCTGGAGTATCGCTCTATTGATGCTTCCATTCCACAGTTTTTCTCCAGATTCCCAAAATAGGAGGCGTGCCCGTGATTTAGCTCTTTATATGAAGGATAGCGTCGAATTATCCCGTTTCCCTTTAAGGCAGACTAGCGCTCCGAATGCCAACAAGCGTTTCGCAACCAATTTTTGATCAGATACAGATAAGGAAATTGTTTTCTCTCCTGTTTCCTGAACAGGAGATTCAATCTCAATTCACTGATCTGCAATATCTTGAAAGGCCCATGAACTTGGGAAGGTATATTCAGAATGAGGCAAACTCAATGGTGCACTTGTCTTACATGTAATACATGGCTACTTGTCTGGGAAGTGGTTTTACAAATTCCAATCGAGGAGAGCCTGCAAAGCATTGAAAGCTAAGGTGGCCAAACTTCCACAAGTAGCGATGACTCAACATGCCTACGACAGAATCCGTTCCACTAGCTCAATGGCACAACTTCTGTCGCAGTTTCGATCACAATTTCGATAGAACGCTACGAATAGCTCTCAATCTCCCTGAAGTTCTCGATGAAAGGTGCTCCGCCACTGGCACTTGAGTTCTGGGGTGGGGCATAGAACTCGGGACGGGCGCTGTAACCATCGGGACTTTCAGCCCCTCCTATACTAATGTCAAAGTTCCGGCCCTCCCACCGAGCTTCTTCAAGCCAATAAAACGTGAACGAGATTGTCTTCGCCTGGGACCCGAAAGAAGCCTTAAGATCTACAAAGCTCCCCAACGAACCTAAATTCGTACTGACTGTGGTAATCACGGATTGCCAATCATCTTTCGTCCACAATACCCGGAATGGTTTTTCTGCCACTATTCTTAACGTCATACCTGGAGCTATTTGCCGCACGGGACGGCGCAGCATAAAAACATCCAGTTGGCGAGGCCTCCTCATCGTGCAATAGCGCTCGTAAACAGGATCAATGCGATCAAAAACTTTACCGTCGAAAGCTGACCGCAATAGCTTGAGATATTCCGCATGAGCCCAAACCAAAGGAACTGCTGCGCCTGCAGGCTTGCCGTAGAAAAGGCCTTTCTCTGGACTGTCTTCGTCATCCCATACCTGTTCTGGCAAAAGATGTCCTTGTGTGGCAAAAGACTCCATTACCTTAATCAAGGGGCGAGGATCCTTCCCCGCTGCTAATTCGTAGTGAGCTCTCTCCCCTACCAACAACGGCCACGGACGCCCCACGCCACTCCCTAGGTAAGGGCCGCCATCGGCGGTTGGGCCGTAGCCGTCGTGGTTGTACCGTCTCCAGCACGGGCCTTGCGGCAAATCCACTTTCAAATGGTGATCCACAACTTTCAAGGAATCTACGATCAGGGGATCATCAGCGCGCCGAATCCCATACCGCACCAGCTCCAAAAATCCGGCATCAATGATTTCGCGTGCTTCATAGTCATACTGTGCGCCAGGGGGCTGGTTAGCAAGACGCAAGATCTCGGTTCCAGCTCCTTCGCTGGAATAGGGAAGTTCACTCTCTGGAGGACGTACCCGCATATAGTGACGCTTGATCTCCGGATGTAGTACTCCGTCATTAGTCACCGTCCAATCTTCAATATGACCTTCAATCCAATCGGCGTGCTCTTCCAGGAATTGAGCGTGTTTCGGCTTACCATGGTTACGCAGTAAATCGGCAGCACAGATTAGAGAAGAAACTACAACAGCTAATGTAGACGGAGAATATCCAGCCGCCTCTTCCCAACGTTCCTGTTGAGTTATGGGCGCATGTCGAAGAATGCAACCGGCAGCTCTCTCCACAAATGGCACAACATCGAAGTTCCCAAGCCCATTCAGTTTCCAGAGACGCCAAGCCAAAATGATAGGAAATCCAATTTCATCAAGTTGCATTCCCGTCCAGTAGGGACGTCCATCGATCCAGAAGTTCTGTGCGAAACCTCCTTCGGGATTCTGTGTACATGCCAGATAGACCAAAGCACGTAGCGCGGTTTCTACCCGTCCGGAAGCAAGCAGCGCTGTAACAGTCTGAATCATGTCGCGGGTCCAAACAAGGTGATATCCACCTAGATCTTCATCGCTTTTCGCATGTCCCCAAGGAATTGAAGCCGATGCAATGAAAGCTCCTGCAAACGTCTTGTCTTCATGTGCCAGTAGGATATTGTTGCTGGTCTGCAGTAACATTCCGGCATCACCCGCCGCTGCACCGAGCTTCTTGGGACTGGTCGTGCGATACCACTGATCCATAAACTGCTTCAGATGTTTCCGAAAAGGTGTTGCCAGAGATCCAACAGCCTCCGATAGAGCAGCATGGGGACTTTCGCCAAAACCAATGGCTATTGTAAACTCACGCTTCGCAGCGGGAATTTCACCAGTGATAGCTATATTTCCATCTGGTGCTGCTCCGAAGGTCCAATTCATCTTCATATGCTTATGCAGATCTTGCCAACCATCGCTACTCCCGACATACCCACAACTCACGCGATAGAAACCACAATCTACAGCCATCGCTAAGGAAGCTTTGTGCCTCCAGGCGACAAGCACTTTCTTCCCTGCCACATCAAGAGAGCGCGCTGAATTGCCATACCCACCACCATCCAAATGAGGAGCCAATAGCGCATAAATCTTCAGCTTTGGCAAAAGCGCAGTGTCCCCCTCAACACGTACATGCATCAGGACAACAGGGTGAAACGGGTCGCTAATGATGTCTTTAACCAAAGAATATCTTCCGGCTGGATCGCGATTGACATAGCGAACAGCAAGAGCATCTGGATCGATATACTCGAAACTCGTTATCAGATCCCGCTGCTCTTCATGTAGAAAAGTCTCCCCGTCTGTAACCAAAAATTGCATATCGCGGATCTGGGGACGATCGATTGTTGGATGGTAAATTTCATTCAAGATCCCCCGCGAAACCGTATACCAAATACGACTGGATGGAGAACAAGCAGTGCCGACTGCATCTTTTTCACTAGAAGTCCAAAGGGGATCGGTACCCGGCGCACCAAACGCCACACCGTTCCCATCCAGCCACCGGTAGGTTGGGGTAAGCATATTTCACCTCTGCTATTTATGACAGGTAAAGAAAGAATCGGCACCTGAGAAGGCAGGCCAAGCCCTTGGTCAAGAGGTTTTTCTAGTAATGGCCCACTTTGAAACTCAAGGCTGACTGGGTATATGGACCGAAGTTCCACATCCTTAAGGACGAAAAGGTGTGCGAATTCAGAGGGATAAGTGCAGAGAGCGAATCGGGGTCTGGGTACAGTTTAGAAAGCAGGGGCAACGCCGAGCAGTTCAAAGGCGCGGCGTTGCAGCGGCGTAGGTGTAGAGATCATTTGCATGGAATGGTCGGTAACAGAGACTTGATTGAGAGTCAGAGTAGCCAAGTCTTCGAGTAGCGTGGAGAAGCTATGGACAGCAAGGCCGTCAGCGGAGCGATGGTTTTGCCGCTTTTCCAGAGCCGCTGGGGAACGATGAGCTGGAGCTACGACGGAAGGACGAAGAGCCTCCCCTGCTTGAGGCTCTTCGTCGGTAAATAGCAAGGAGGCGAGAGCTTGTTTGAGATGCCATTCGACATAGGCCGCCAGCAAGCATAACAGGACATGAGCCCGAACGCGGTTAGCCAAGTGATGGTGAATCGGCCGCACCTTCAGATCAACACTCTTCAAGCTACGAAAGGTTCGTTCCACCACCGACAGACGCTTATAGTTGCGCACCGTCTGTTCTGCGGAGAGCTGCTGCTGGGCAACGCTGGTGCGAAGCACATAGATGCCGTCCAGGGCCGCTTCTTGAGCAATGCTGTCTAAGTTACGTCGATAGGTGAAACGGGTCTCCTCGACGGTGAACTGAAAATGCTTGCCCATTTTGTATCGGCCCAGAGCTTTTCCAATAGCGATGCCGATCTTCTCCTTACCTCGTAGGGGACGTCTGTTGCGTTTGCTGGCGGCAACAATCTGCTCCAGCCGCTTTTCTGTGGCAGCTAAAAGCTCCTGACGTTTGCGCGAGCGTTCTTCGGCCAATAAAGGGTTACGACAAGCGATGAGTCGCTCTCCGGCGTAGTCGGGATGAGAGATCTCAGCGAAGTCTTGCTGGTCAAACAAAGACAGCTGCAGGCATCCAGAATCCACCAGACTGCGAATCTGTACGCTACGCAAGGCGGTGATCCAATCCAGTCCGGAGTTGCGCAAATCCTGTTCGATGCGGGCGCTGGTCAACATGCCTCGATCGCCCACCAGGATGACCTGTTGCAGATCAAAGCGGGTGCGTAACTTTTCCACTTGAACGGCAACGGTCTTCGGATCGGCCGTGTTGCCCTCAAAGACTTCCACTGCAAGGGGCCGTCCGTCTTGATCGGTCAGCAGACCGAAGACAATTTGCAAGTTGCCTGAACGCTCATCGCGGGAATGACCATACTGTGCAAGTGGACAATGCCGACCCTCAAAATACGTGGAGGTTACATCGTAGAGCACTAAACAGCCTTGCTGCAGATGGCGCTTGGCCAGTTGCTTTTCAATCGACTCCTGGCGCTCGAACAACCAGTCCATGGCGCGATACAGTTCCTCTTCGCTCACAGATCCCAGCCCCAGACAGGCCCCTAAGCTGCTGGAGGCGGTCTCGGCTTCCAAGCCCCGTACGGTAGCCAACTTCGAAGCTGGCTCAAGGATCCTAGCCACGATCATGGCTACAACCAGATCGCGTTCCCGACAAGACTCTCGACACACCAGGCGCTCCAGTCCTAGCTGACGCAGAGTGCCCAAAGCAGCAGCAACGTGACCATGAGGTAAGGAGCGGTTGATGGTGAAGGCTCCGTTGAGCGGGATCATCGACTCGCCCTTGAGTACCAAGCGCAGACTATCGATCTGCTCCTGCGGCCAGTCGGAAAGGTTGGCCAGGGTAACCTTGCGAATCTTCTTGCCTTCGCGAACGGCCTGCCGCAGCAGTACGGCTGGAGGAGAGTTGCGGTTGGGCACGACGTCGATGTACATGGCCAGCAATATGCATCATTAACAGCACGACGTCAAGCGATGATTTTGATATTACATGGGTACATTTTCATGTAATCAACAAAGACATACTCTGCTTATCTCACTTATCAGTAAGGTGCTTATCTCTCCCTTTGCTCCTTTTCTAAGCTGGAACTTCGGTATGGACCGACCCAGCGTAAACGTATTCACAAGTTTATGCCCGAAAGTCTTTTGTTTTGAATGCAAAACTCAAAGGGATCCTACACCGAGCAGAACGAATAGAGACTGGTCATTGATACCACACACATCGTCTAATCTCTGTCTGAAATTACCAAAATGAACCTCACGCAACATCAGTACAGCGTAGACCCTTATCAGGGGATAAACTTCGCTCTCGACCTTGCCGAATAGGGGAACTAAGACCTTCTGATGTCAGGACAAACTGTATGAGCATTCCGCTACATCCTTGGTTGAGGAGGCGATGCTAGCACAAGATGTTCAAACCAGACGATTTGGAGAAAATCACATATCCCCGAAGAGTAACGGCAGTAATAGTTTAGGAAGATTCAAAATGCACAGTTATCGTTTTGTTTTTAAGCTCAAGAAATCAGGGAAAGACGAGGAGATGGATTCCGCCGCTCACATTGATTTTCCCTCGGATTTTGTTCCCTTTATTCCTCAAGTCGGCGATCAAATCCACTATCGGGCTTCAGATAATAGCGAACACAAAGGAGTAGTTAAAGCACGGGATTGCTGGTATGAGCTTTCTGACGCTGTGGTCCAGCGAACAATTGTTCGCTTTATCCTGTCCAAAGAAGGATTTCGGCCCGTCTAGAGCCTTACCTTAATACTTGTTCAAATTCGACTCGATTACCTGCGGCGCCAGTAGAAATAGATTTCGCCAAGCACTGCAACTATCCAATGGGGAGCAAAACGCTAGCTAAGCCGCATCCGATAAAACAGCACTATTCTATCGGATGCCCTTGTTCTTGCCCGCTAGCTTGGACCGATTATATGACCTAGCCGGTGCCTTTGAGGCTGTCCCGGACGGAACAAATGATTCAAGCATCCCACGCAGACGTAAAACTGCTGAAGCATGAATTTGAGAAACTCTCGACTCGCCTACATTCAGGATTAAAGCAATTTCTTTCATGTTTGCTTCTTCGTAATAGTAGAGTGTCGTTACGAGCCGCTCCCGCTCAGGAAGTTCCTCAATAGCCTTTGCTAAGCGCTCCTGGAGCTCTCCATTCAGACACCGGAAGAGAGGACTATCCTCAGGAGGGTTCGGGATATACGCAAGCATCTCCTCATCCGAATCTTCGCAATATTCCGCGTTCAGGGAACCAATTTCAAGATTCTTTACTTCGCTAAGTAGCATCTGGTACGCAGTAAGATCTATCTGCAGTTCCTTAGCCACCTCATCATCCGCGGGGGCACGCCCAAGATCCTTTGTCAGGGTAGAGATCGCTTCCTGAATCATACGTCCCTTGCGGCGTAGGCCACGAGAGGCCCAGTCGAGGTCCCTCAAACTGTCGAGCATGGCTCCACGGATGCGAAAACAGGCGTAAGAACGAAACTTAACTTTCTTGCTCACATCGAATTTCGTGGCTGCATCCATTAGCCCTACAAAGCCTGCAGAAATCAAATCGTCAATATCCACGTGCTTAGGCAGCCGTGCATGTATCTGTCTGGCGACAGTCTGAACCAGTGGCAAATGCTCCAGAAGAAGTTGTTCTTGCTCTTCCGTCAATTTACGAGATAAACCGTCAGTAGTCTCATCATCATGGACGCTAGACTGCCCAATCGATTTTCCATCTAAATCCACACCCAACACAGCTGCGGAATAGTGCGTATTGTAACTGTCGATTTCTCCAAGACTATTGGCTACCAGCCCAGTATTTACGTTCTGCATATCCACCTTCCAAATTCAATAAAGCAATGGAATTCGACTACAGTGACAACAATCCTTATAGAGCAGGATCAAGATACATTCGCTGGATGCGGCCGTTAATCCCTACAAAGAGGATTTGTAAATCCACCGAAGTTGCACTTTAAAATCTAAAGGTTATTCTTCCGCTGCCGATGTAGCATCCTGCTGCACAAGAAATTGCCGCCTAAACCTCTACCAGGGAGGACGGTATTACCAAAACCCGAGAAGAAGCAGCAGTCTCCCCGGCGACGGCCCCCTCTCAATCAGCACTACCCCTCAAATCTGCTCAGCAGATTCAAGCTCCAGATACGGCAATTCCCTGAATAGAAGATAGTCATATGGAACTGGACGGAATATAGTCGTTTCTTCGAAGGCTCTATGGCGGAGAATCTCAGATGACACACTCATTGAGAAGAGCGCGCAAACCCATCGATCCCGATCTCAAGGCTTACCTTAAGGCGACTGCTCCGTCCACACCGGTTGCATCCTTACCGACCGATGCGGAACGAGTGCAAATGGGCCGAACCATCATAAACAATGCGCTTAAGAACCGCGGAGCCATCTCTGGATTGCCAAATCGTGTAGAGTCGTCGGACGTAATGATTGATGCGAGATTGGCATGCCGGCTTTACAGTCCGCAGGATACTACTTCGTCACTACCCGTGCTCGTATACGCACATGGCGGAGGATGGGTGGTTGGCTCTGTAGAAACACACGATCCGTTCTGCCGGCTCCTTAGCGAGGCAGCCCATATCATGATCTTTTCGGTCGAGTACCGGCTGGCCCCCGAGCACCCCTATCCGGCAGGCCTCGAAGATGTATTTGCAGCCTACCGATGGGCCGCCGTTCATGCTGGGAGCTTCAGAGGTGATCCTAAGCGATTGCTCTTAGGGGGAGATAGTGCCGGTGCTAATCTTGTAGCGGTTGTGGCAAATCGCATCTGCGCCACTGAGACAAAAGTCTTACCGGAGGCGCTGATGCTGCTCTATCCGGTTACCGATCACCCAAGCGCCGGGCACCTTTCTTATAGAGAACATGCCAGCGGTTGCGGGCTCGATGCAAACCTCATGCTGTGGTTCTGGAAGCAATATGCCAAAGATGCCCATCCCGATGACCCGCAGATTTCCCCTCTGCGCCTGCAGCACATTCCTTCACTCCCTCCAACCTTGGTAGCAACCGCCGAATACGACCCACTCCGAGATGAAGGAATTGCTTATGCCCAAAGACTTGCAGAAGGGAATATTCCGGTCACACACCTGCATGCGCCAGACATGCATCATAATTTCCCCGTTCACCCCGGAACGGTAGTCCGGTTCCCGCAGTCCGTTACAGCACTCAAGAACTTTGCAGGTTGGCTGCAAGAAACCTTAAGGAGATAAGAAGCGGTTAAATTCGTTCCCAGACGTCCGGGAAATCTCAATGCTCACCAGACTTCATAGGAAAGAGAACGAGGCAAGGCTCATCAAAGAAAGACCGCTCCCCGCGAAAGATCTTCGAAGCAAGATGCACTGACAGTGCACATCCATAATCTTCCAACTCAAGCTACGATCTTCCTCATCGAACATTCCAGAACTCTCCGACTTTCCCAGATTTGCCGAAACCAGCAATCTACCGTTTCAACGATGTAGAAATTGAAGCTGGAGCTGATCCCGTTTCGGGGTTGTAGGCGGGATTTTGATCCGAGTTCGGATCGATACCATCCCGCTTCGGAGCATTCGCACTTTCCAGCCACGCTCTGTTCAGGAGATCACGCAGCAGACGTGCTCCAGCAGCCGTACGGGTGTAGACCATCTCGCGAGCCATCTCGTTTTGAGGATTTGTGAAGGCCTGCTGCTTATCCAGGCGGTAGATCTCTTCGACCTGTTCATTCGACTTCTTTAGAAAATCTAGCACCAGGTCGAAAACATCGCCGTCCAAAGATCCCGCAGAACCGATCCGAGGAAGAATATTTTTATCCGTCAGGTTGATCTGTTCAACGTATTGAGATTCAAAACGACCATGAATCTTGGGATCGCGAGTGTAGTTATGAGGATTTGCCCCCTGCCATCCATCGTGATGAATCGTATCGTGCAGTGGCTGGGCTCCATCACCGACATAATGACCTAACCAGAAGGTATACATGGCACAATTCAATTCCAGATGGGAAGTATCCTGGTTCCTCTCCTTTGCTGCGCGCAGTGAACGCATGTTCGCGACCAATCGTCCATAGACCTCCATTACCGCGAAAGGTAACGTCCCAGTCCAGCGAACATTCATCTTTTTCGCGCCTTCTGGATCGGTCTTCGCAATGAGCAGATTCTGGCGATATAGTGCAATGACATATTCATATCTTGAGCGTGGAATTGGGTGCATAAAGGAGAACTGTTCCATAAACCATCCATGATTAGGGTCCTCCTCTATCTTTGTGAATGGTTCAGAGCTACTCCGCCAGGAATCAGGAAGACCTGCAGAATCAGCAATATAGTCAATATACTTATGCAAAAATACCGGTCCATCTGCAGGCAATGACTCTATGGCTGCCCGATCAATAACTGCATGTCCACGTTTTCCCCACGCGTGCGCATTTAAAGTTGGGATGAGTGCTAGGGCAAGTGCCCACATCAAATGTTTCGAAAGCATCGGGAGTGAATCCTTTTCCAGTAATTAAGCTAAGCGCTGAACACTAAGAGACTGTTAATTTCCTATTACTAACTTTTAATAAGCCCGGAGGGAGGGCGACCTTCAGGAGCTGAAGCCCAGTCCTTGTTCGGGCGCCTGCTCATTCGGAAATGAAGCTCTCCCCCAGCGATAATTTGTGCATGCGTGATCCAAGAGCAATTTAGATCTTTTCCATTTAGTTGTACGCGTTCAGTATAGATATTTTCTGCAGAGTTATTCTCTGTAACGATGGTGAACTTCGTCTTCGCCAGAGGGTTATGAATCGTGACGCGATTTACCATTGGACTGCCAAGAACATAAACTCCAGTAGCTGCATTCACGGGATAGAGCCCAAGTGCGGCGAAGACGAGCCAACTGGACAACTGCCCACAATCGTCATTTCCTGGAATGCCTGCCGACGTATTGTTATACAACGATGCAACTTTACGAACCCAATACTGCGTCTTCCAGGGAGCACCTGCAAAAGCAAACAGATACGGATGACAATGACTGGGCTCGTTGCCCTGTGCATTTTGCCCTACCATCCCGGTAACATCAGGACGAACGTTCAGCACATCGGACGGAGCTGTGAAGAGCTCATCCAACTTGGCGATAAACGGAGCATCTCCTCCATGCAGTGCAATTAGCCCCTGAATATCATGCGGCACACTGAAGCTTGCCTGCCAGGCATCGGCCTCTACGTAATCTTCTTCGTATTCTTCATCAGGGCGAAAGGGCTCACGCCATTTTCCATTTCCCAGCCTTCCACGCATGAATCCCGTGGAAGGATCGAAGAGGTTCCGATAATTCTGGCCAAGTTTATAAAACATGGTGGCATCTTCCTGCTTGCCTAGCAGTTCCGCCATAGCACCGGCACACCAGTAGTCATATGCCAGATCCAGGGTGCAGGAAACAGCTCCATTATGGAAATCAATCGGAACAAAACCCTGCTCGCGAAAGCGATCCTGCATCTGCCGATTGCGTTTCACATCCGTGCCTGTAAGTGCCGTATCGTAGATGGCCTTATAAGCCATCTCGATATCAAAATCCCGGAAACCACGAACGTAAGCACCCAGGATCATGCCCACAGCATGAAAGCCATTCATGCTCCAGGTCTCATTGCCCCAAAGTGGCCACATTGGCAAGGCGTGCATATCTAGCTCGCGATAATCGGCCAGCAATGTGCGGATAATATCGTTAACCCGTCCTGGCTGGACTAGTGTCAGGAAGGGGAATTCTCCACGGTAGATATCCCAGATTGATAATGCAGTGTACTTTGTGAATCCGGGGTTCGCGTGGTTTTTGTGATCCTGTCCGCGATAAGTTCCGTCCACATCATTAAACGTAGCGGGAGCAACAAGACTATGATAGGTCCCGGTATAAAATGTTTGCCTAAATTTGCGGTCGGGAATATCAGCCTCAAGCATAGCGAGCGCCTCGCTCCATGCTTGCTCCGTCGTTTTTACGACTGCATCAAAGTCCCAGTGAGAAATCTCTCCTTTTAGATTCTTTCTGGCTCCATCGATGCTAGTGCAGGAGATGCCTACACGAACCATAATGGAATTCATCCCGGCGGAAAACTTGCAAATTGCTTTGAGCCGCTCTCCCGCGTATTTCTTTCCAGGAGATGCTAAACTCACTTCGCCATTTTCGTTGACTTCAATCGAATCAGCTGGACTTGAGAACTCAAGGACGAAGTAGATCTGCCGATCACGAGCCCAGCCATGTGTCGAGCGCATGCCACTTATACAGGAGGAACTTTCAACATTTAGCTCCGCATGATAGACCTTGCAATTCAGGCTATGCACGAGATCGACAATCATGCCCTTGCCTTTATCGATAGCACTTGTAGCATATCCATAACGATGCATGCCACAGCGTGTCGTTGACGTCAGCTCCGCCTGTACCTTAGGCGTATCGAGAAATACACTGTAGTACCCTGCTCTCGCTATCTCTTGTTGATGAGAGAAGTAGGAGCGGTATCCGGAATCATTTTGGCCATATACCCATCCAGAATGCATGCCCAGAGCTTCGATCTGCATTTCTGCTTGCGGCGAAGGAATGCCTGCATCCCAGGACCAATTCTTCCCTTCCACCAGCGGCATCAGCAGAATATCGCCCAGATCCTTGCCACCCGTGCCTTGCACATGGGTATGACTAAATCCGGATATGACATCGTCCGGATAGTGGTAGCCAGAGCAATGCTCCCAATCATAATAGTCCCCACGCGCATTCCACTTCGGTTCGGGTGGACCGCTCGTATCCGGACTCAGTTGAACTAATCCAAAAGGAGCAACTGCACCGGGGAACATATGTCCGCGCCATCCCGTACCTATCATCGGATACACATCGCTAATTGGCTTGCCCGCAGCACTCCTGGCAGGAATGAGCCTTCCCTTTGCAGTAAGCGCACGGCTGGCGGCAAGGGTTATGTCGGACGAGATCAGAGAGTATCCAGCAGTTCCTGCACAAATTTTAAGGAATTCGCGTCGCGCTAACTTCAGCTTATTGGTCATCCCGAATAGTCCTTGGTAAAGGTCGTTCAAGCACGCAAGCATCGCTCAGCGCAATATAAGATTTCTGACTTCGATCAAATCTGCTGAAGAGGTTGCAAGTGCAACTTTAAAAGTACCGTTCGCAACCTTCCATCCCTTGCTCTGCTCTGACCAGTAGGAGAATGCTTGTCGATCAAGCACTTGCTGGACAACGCGTGTCTCACCCGGATCGAGATGTAGCTTTTGGAAGCTCTTTAACTGGAGAACAGGTTCATCTCCTTCAGGAAGAGGAGGAAAGCCCACGTAAATCTGGGGAACGGATGCCCCTTTCCTTGTGCCAGTATTCGTCACACGAAAGCTCACGGTGACCTGAGGTTCACCGCCTTTCCCAGTCTGGCTCAGAGAAAAATCAGAGTAAGAAAATTGTGTGTACGACAATCCATAGCCAAAAGGGAACAGTGGCTGTATCTTTTGCGCCTGAAACCACCTATACCCTACAAGAAGTCCCTCGCTGTAATGAACTGCCCCGTTCACCCCGGGATATTGTTCCGGGTTTCTCGCAAGAGTGTCTTCACTGCGCACAGGAAAGGTGATCGGTAAGCGGCCCCCGGGTTCGGCATCCCTAAATAGAACATTAGCTACGGCATCACCATCTTCCTCGCCCGGATACCAAGCCTCCAGTACGGCGGGAACTGCAGGTAGCCAAGGCATCAAGACAGCCGAGCCGCTCTTAAGAACAACAACCGTCTGCGGATTTGCTGCAGCAACGGCAGAAACCAGTTTGTTTTGTGATTCAGGCAATGAAAGTAGATGATCGTGATCTTCCCCCTCATTGTCGCCAATCATCACAATCGCAACCTGTGCTTTTTGGGCAGCTTTCACAGCTGCATCCAGATCAGAACCATCCACCACAAGAAGAGCTCGCTGCGACTCCATATGGGAGTAAATTCCGTCTTCAGGCCGTATCGTGTAGAACGGATTTACGTATGAACTACCGGTACCACCGGTCATAGTGTGGACAGCATAGGGACCAATAAGGGCGACGCTTTTTAGCTTTCGCGAGTTTAGAGGAAGCAGATTGCCCTCGTTCTTGAGAAGCACCATAGACTCTTCCGCAAGATGTCGCGAAACTGCACCATGAGCAAATACGGGAATAGACGGATTAGGAACTCGCTCAATTGGCTTTCTATCGAAAATTCCTCTTTCAATCATCACGGTGTAGCGTCGAATAAGCGCATCGTCAATCCGAGCTATAGGAACTTTGCCATCTTTGATAGCCGCAGCCATCGCTGAACCAAAGTACTGCCCCGTCGGCATTTCAAGATCTAGTCCCGATAGAATGCTTCGTTCCGTACTATGGACCGCCCCGAAATCCGACATCACGAAACCTTTAAAATGCCAATCTGTTTTGAGCGTCTCGGTTAGCAAAGGACTGTTTTCGCAATTAAAAGCACCGTTCACACGGGGGTAGGCGCACATCAGAGAATCGACATTTCCCTCTTGCACCGCAGCCTTAAAGGCTGGCATATATATTTCCCGAAGCGTGCGTTCTCCGATAATTTCGTTGATGGACCCGCGCTCGGTTTCCTGGTTATTGGCCAGATAATGCTTCACATTTGCAAGGACACCCGCACTCTGAATACCACGGATGTTCTCAACCGCTATGCGGCTATTGAGCCAGGGATCTTCGCTGAACGACTCAAATGTACGGCCGCCCTGGGGAACACGCACAATATTGACGTCCGGAGCCTCCAGCAGATCAGACCCCAAAGCTAAGGTCTCTTCACCAGCCAAGCGTCCATACTCAAATGCCGATTCCTGACTCCAGGTAGCAGCCAAGGCAATGGGCGCAGGTAATGCAGTAGCACGCAATTGAGGCCCGGAACCCCCGGGGCCAACACCTGCAGGTCCATTCGTAACTCGAAGTGCAGGAATGCCGAGGCGCTGGATCCCCGGCACAATTCGGAAATTTTTCTCGTCTCTGAAGCCATGAAGCTGGTCAATCTTCTCTTCCAGAGTCATTTGAGAGACAATTCGCTGAGCCCGAGTTCTAGCATCCTCAGATGAGTACGTTTGAGCTTTGCACGCCCCTGTCAGCGAATACGCAATCACCCACAAAAATAACAAGCAGGTATGCTGCAGACGATCTTTTGATCTCTGTCTGCCACAAGCTCCAAAAACTTTATGTCGTTTCACTTTGATTCCACTCTTTGATGGGGCTGTTCGGGAAGGCCGCTCACAAGAACGCTTCAGTAATGCAATTGGCTGACGACTACAATCTAGTCTTCAATAGACAGACTTCTATGCATCCACATTATCGAAATGGCAATTGGAATTTCAACGTTAAGCCGCCTTCTAACGTAAGTCTACGTAATTGATTACAAGGTACTTAGCTAGGTATACCTCTATTTACAGTAGCTACGTAATGAAAACACTTGCCGGCGAGTTCATCGTTTTGGCATCAATTATTGCTGCATCCGAGTGATGATCGGCGCTGCATCGAGACAGGAGCGATGCGCAATTTCCACGCTCTAGAGGAGAGGAAGAGGCAGTCTCATGAACAGTGAGTAGAAATTTTGTTGGCTTTCCGCCCAAGAGAAATATCGGATACATGTACATGATGGTGTGATTCTTGGGCCCAAATAGCGAGACGGTCGGAATACGGAGCAAAATGTTCGCGCAGCAATGGGCAAACATACAATTGCAGAGTTAACCGTGCGACAATAACGATCCGTCGCCCTTCCCCCTTTGAGCATCTCGCTCGGCTCTTATAATACGATTCGCTCTTAATTGCAAATCTTCATCGATTCATCGAAAAGCGGTAATCTTTTATCAACATCGTCGAGTTGTCAGAATCGAGCATCAGAGAGGTTCGTTTTGCGCAGTCTTGTCGCCGCTCTTGGGGCGCTATTTTTAAGCTGTCTTGTTTTAGTCTCAGGCTGTTTCCCGGCTAAGGCCGACACCATCAAACCGCGGGTAATCGTATTTGTTCATGGCCTTCACGGCGGCCACGACACATGGCGGGCTTCGAATGGTGCATATTGGCCACAACTCATTCAGGCCGATCCGCATTTCCAAAAATCGGACGTCGTAGTCGCAGAGTATCCAACGCCAACTATGCATGGCCAGTTATCAAGTACGCAACTGGCCCAGATTCTTTGGCAGGGGTTAAAGCAGAAAAGGGTCTGGGAGCATAAAGAGGTCGTGATTATTGCCCACAGTTTGGGAGGAATCCTGACCGAGGAGATGCTACTCAATCACCCTGCCGATGCGGCCCGCGTCAGGTTTATTGTTTCGTATGCAACACCGCATGAGGGATCGTTTGTTGCTAACCTCGCAAAAATTTACGACCACGATCCTCTCTTGACCGATCTTCGAGCAAGCAATGACAACGGTTTTTTGATGGACCTCGAACAGAAGTGGAGAAGCACTCCGTCTGTTACCCGGATTCATCGATTTTGCGCCTTTGAAGCAATGGATACCGCTGCTGGCGCAGGCATCGGCCGATACTTGCGGGCGCGTACTCGAGTAGTGAGCTACTATAGCGCAACTTATGGGTGCGATACAGATACGGCTCCACAAAAGGTCATGGCAGATCATATCGATATTGTTAAACCTGCCAATCAATATGCCGATGCCTATACCTTCTTTGCTAAGATCTACCGCAATTATCCAGTCGTCGATGTAGTCGAAACCGTTCGGGATAACAAGGTCTCCGGACTCAATGTCGATTGCAATAGTACGAATTCAGCAGATGACCTGCGCGTGTCAATTGCACTTGACCCTTCCCAGCATGAACAGCTTTTGTCAGCTGAAGCTGAACTCGTGGATACAAGCAAGATCAAAGATATATCGCCTCCGGTTGTAAAAAAAGTTGATCCCTTTGGAGTGGCGCATATTGCCTATTCCTTTAAGGGGCAAGGAAGAGGACTATTGCTGGGTTGCCCCGCCGGTCATGCGTCTATCCTGGTTCACTTTAAAGTTCACAGCGAAGTACCTGTCAGAGAATAGGTGCCCTGGCTCTCAAATGAGCTTGAGTTCTTTCGGATACCTATAGCCAAACCTTTCTGCAGACCTTGCACTCACATACAAGGTCTGCAGAAAATCTATATACACCGGTGCATCGCTCTATTTAACTCTGGCTAGAGTTGGTGCCGATGCAGGATGAAATGGCCGGTGAAGAACAGTTTCAACCAGATCTCCCAATTGTTCGGCGGTAAATTGATTCCCTTCCAGATTCGCTGCCATTTTTCCCTCGCGATCGATAACCACCGTGTGGAAGCTATGGATAAGGAATCCTTCGTCGCTCCAGAAGTTCATTCCGAACTTTTCTGCAATTCCACGAATATCGGATAGCGACCCGGTTAAGAAGCGCCATGCTTCCGGATCAGCTTTCCAGGTATCGGCATATCGTTCCAGCGCCTTTCCCCTATCCTGATCAGGGTCGATGACAATGGTCATTAATATCAGCTCGCGACCTGTTAGAGAATGAAAGCGCCGGCTCAGTCTGAACAGATTGTTCGATAGACGAAAGCAGTAGTTCGGATTGGGACAACGAGAATAAGCGAAAGTCAGTGCAACTACTTTACCTCGAAATTGCGTGAGATGTGTCAGGCGTTGAGCTTGGTCGGGGAGGGCAAAATCCGGAATAGGTTGGCCAACAGTAACGATCCTTGCTGCGGCAGCGGGATCCAATGCACGATGGAGAAAGGTCAGCCGGCCGGCTTCTGTAGGCTCAGATTCAAAGTTCGATACCTGAATCGCTTGAATATGTTCGGCATAATCTTCACGCCCTTGTCCGATCATATCGAAGCGCACAGCAGTACCAGGTTGTAGCGATTTCAGAGTCTCTGATCGCCGAACGGCAAAGGGCATTACCATTGCTTCCATGTAACCGGGAATTGCATCGCAAGACACGATAATCAGATGCTTGGCCGGTTTCACTTCCAGCAAAATACCTGTCACGGAATGACGCTCATCGGCTCTAGCCTGAGCAATTGAGGCTAGCAGGAATGCGGCCATCACAAATTTGCCCATCATAGTATTCATGCCTCCGCTCTTCGACTTAGAAAGGATAAGTCGGACTACTAAACCAGTTCATTCGTTGGAATGCTGTGCTGAAGCCACAATCGATGTATCTCTTTTCCCCAGCCGGAATGACTTCCTCTCCAAATGGGTGTAGCTTGATGCGAATTCCTTGATTTCAATAAACTGATCCGTTGCGACGTCGACGAAATGCTGCGTAGTACCAGTAGCCGGCCACCAGATATCGAGGGTCACGCTATGAGCCCTATGCCCGAGGCCAATGTGTTGTTCCATAGGATTGGCGCCGAAGGAACTGGTCTGTCCCACGGTGCGATAAATGAATCGAGGAGCGGCGTCCCCATCCTTTACCGTAACCCGGATTTGTGCGCCAAGAGCCTCACGATTGCTCTTTGCGCCAATCAAACGTACATTCAGCCAATCATTGTCGTTACCAGGATTCTCGAACACACGTAACGAATGTTTATCGGCTGGTACGGCACCTCCAATTTCAGCCACAATATCCACATTCCCCCGTCTACTTAAGTCTGCAAAAGCTATACCGTGGCCTTTATGCAACTCTCCTGTACCTGACGATTCGGTGATGTCTACAAATTCCTTGCCTTCGCGGTTCCGGAGCAACACATGCGGAAGAAGAGCAGTAAAGGAAGGCTGTCCTACGCCCAGATAAACATCGAGATAACCATCATTATCGATGTCACCAAAGTTCGCTCCCATGGGCATAAAAACCTTATCGAGCCCGACCGACGCGGTAACATCTTCAAATGTTCCATTATGTTTATTACGGTAGAGTTTCAATGTTTCGGCGTTGTGAGGACGTCCTACATAGGTCTTGAGCGATTCTTCGACCGAAGTAAGATAGCTATCGACAAACAGATCGGGCCAACCATCGTTGTCGTAATCGAAAAACCAGGTTGCAAAGCTATACGATGGTGCTTGCACGCCCGCTTGTCTGCCCACCTCGATGAATGTTCTATTCCCGTTATTGTGGTAAAGGAAATTAACTCCATTCTGATTTGTCACGTAAAAGTCGACAAAGCCATCGTGATCATAATCCGAAGCAGCAACTCCTTTGCTAAATGCCGTTTGATCGATCCCCGCCAACCGACCTATTTCTTCAAAAGTCCCGTCTCCTCTATTTCTGAATAGTTGAGCTGGAGACCGTTCATTCCCGAGAAACAAATCCAGATAGCCATCATTATCGATATCGGCCCACGCAGCAGCTTGCGTAGCAGTAATGGTTGTCCCGAGACCACTGGCATCGGTTACATCCGTAAAAGTACCGTCGCAATTGTTGCGCAGTAGAGATTTGCGTTGTGGAAACTGCCATCCCCCGCGCAATACCAGAATGTCCATGCAGCCATCGTTGTTGTAATCGGCTTGTGTGATGTTCAGCCCACCTAGCTGATCGAGGAGTCCCGCCTGCTCGGTACGGTCTGTGAACGTACCATCTTTGTTGTTATGGAAATAGCGAATGGGATCGCATACATCAAGACTGGAGACAACCACATCCAGAAATCCGTCATTATCAAAATCGTCGACAATAACACCGCCGGCGCCGCGGAAGACATTTAATCCTGTAGCCGGAGCAACATCAACAAAACGTCCGATATTCTCCCGAGATCGAAAATTCTTTTCCGGAATCAGATAAGCACTCGGCACCCCCGATGGATATTCTCCAAGTGCAATGAAGGCCAGGTTCAGAAGCCACCGGACCTCCAGGTCATCGGGCCGCCCCTGCAAATACTTCTCAAAATATTCGATGGCTAGTTTGGAGGCATCTTTCTTCTCATACCCTACCTGAGAATGCACTGGAGGAAAGAGGTCTAGATCGCGGGAGCCTTGGTAGATGCCGTTTTGCATTTCTGCCATGTGGAGGTAGGAAACTCCGAGAGTCTCTTCGAGATTTGGAATAAATCCAGGCGCTCCGGCTACAGCTGACTTGTAGGCCGTTTCCCATTCGGAAATGGACTTCTCCATCTCTCCACTGAAGGCATAAAGCTGAGCTAAAGCTCCATGTCCTTGAATTTGCTCTCCTGCAGTAAGCTTTTTCCCCTCTGGTGTAACGCCAGAAGTTACGAAATCTAGTACTTCCCTTTTTGCTGCCGCTAATGAATCCCGACGGATTTGGCAAACCTTATGAAAATCGCGATTCCACCCATCCGGTTTTGGATAATCTTGCAGAGCGGTATCGGCTTCTACGAGGCCGGCAACTTGAGCTCCATAGCGAATAGCACCAGTAGACACCAGCGAAGAGATTCTCTTTGGGTTTAGGTCCTGTGTTGGTGGAGCGGTGGAAAGCACTTTCAAAATGGCGAATCCTGAAGGCAGGTGCACCACATCCGTGAGGTCTCCAACCTTATGTCCTCGCAAGGCATCCCGCAACTCGACGCGAAGCTGACTCGGACTTAATTTGCCCATGTATCCACCATCGGAAGCTGTCGCATCGATGGATCTTTCTTTTGCCAATACCGTAAAATCAGTGCCTGCGTTCAATTGCTTGGATACGATCTCGGCATCCTCTCTGGTTGGCATAACAATGATTCCGAGATCCAGCTTCGATGTCGCGTCGCCTATCTGGGCCTCTACCTGTAAACCGCTCATTTCTACCAGGATCAGTAGGGGAAGAAGGCCGACGACGATATAGCGGATAATTGAGCTTTTGTTTCTCTTGGAATGGCACATAAGTTTAGGGGAACGCACCAAGCATTTCTTGCTCAGACCACATTAGTGAATATGTGTCTATCTGTCCTGCAACGAGGAGTGGAATCTAAAGTTCACCGAATGGACTATTTAAGTGTCAGCTGATGGGTGGATATTTTCCTCTGACTATAATGCCCTTGGGAATTTAGAGAATAACTGCGCGGAGTAAAAGCACTGAACACCAAGGTCATGACGATAGCGGACGCAAGTGTAAGAGTTCATCGTTTGACAACGTGCCTATACCAGAGTGGTACCAATACCATCGTCTAATTGTTCCCGACCACTCCTTCTGCTTAGATTTCATTCATCGATCCGATTCAGCCCGGATCTGCATAGCGAAGAAGAGGGAGTCGGAACATGAAAATACTGATGGTACTTACGTCGCATGATCAACTCGGGAATACCGGCCGCAAAACAGGTTTCTGGCTTGAGGAATTTGCTGCGCCCTACTTTGTTTTTAGAGATGCAGGTGTTGAACTGACGCTTGCTTCTCCTAAAGGCGGACAGCCTCCAGTCGATCCAAAGAGCGATCTGCCCGAAAATCAAACCTCTGCAATGGCGCGATTTAAACAGGATGAATCTGCACAACAAGCACTCGCTCACACGGTCAAGCTTACCGATGTGAAATCAGACGATTACGACACAGTATTCTATGTAGGTGGACACGGTCCCATGTGGGATCTGGCAGAAAGTCCGGTTTCAATTGCACTGATTGAATCCTTCTATAACTCGGGCAAACCGGTGGCCTTAGTATGTCATTCTCCTGGCGTACTTCATCGAGTCACCTACAACGGCGCGCCAATCGTCAAAGGAAAACGAGTAACCGGCTTTACGAACGGGGAAGAGGAGGAAGTAAACCTTACCAATGTTGTTCCCTTCCTTGTTGAGGATGAGCTAAAACGGCTGGGAGCGAAATTTGAGAAAGTTCCCAATTGGCAGCCCTTCTCTATCGTCGATGGACGGCTCATCACCGGACAGAATCCCGCATCGTCAACATCTGCAGCCCAGGCGCTCCTAAAGTTGGTCGCCACAGAAAAAGCTGCCTAGGAATCAAGTCCAAATCGAGAGTCAGCTTTGCCATCCTGCACAGGACATCGGCCAAGATAAGGACCACTGATCTTGGCCGAGCTTCACACAAAACTTCTATCCGGGATTAGCAAGGGCTTGAACTGGAAACCCATCCACGAACCAGGAGTCCACCATGACCAACAATAAGACGGTGCTCGTGACTGGAGCGTCACGAGGAATTGGAGCAGCCATCGTCCAGGCCTTTCTTCATCGTGGTTACAACGTAGTTGCAAACTCGCTCACCTTCTCGCGAGGAGAATTCACTCCAGCTACAAACCTGGCACTTGTTGAAGGTGACATCGGACAAAAGGAGACAGCGGAAAAGATAACCGAAAATGCGGCTTCTCAATTCGGATCAATTGACCATGTTGTTAATAATGCAGGCATCTTTGCTGCTAAACCTTTTACCGACTATACCGAAGACGAATTTCGCAGGTTCGTCTCCATCAATCTCAACGGATTCATCTCTCTTACTCAACTGGCGGTAAAGCAGATGCTGCGGCAGGGTACAGGGGGAAGTGTCACAACCATTACAGCTGCCTTAGCTGATAATCCTATCGCCTCTGTACCAGCGTCTATCCCGATGATCACAAAAGGAGGACTGAACGCAATTACTTTAAGTCTGGCCAATGAGTATGCAGCGAAAAACATCCGTTTCAACGCTGTTGCGCCAGGAGTTGTGAATACGCCTATGCATGGCAATGACAACAAGGACCTGCTAAAGACACTTACGCCCATGGGAGCTGTTTCTGAAGCAAAAGACGTCGCTGATGCCGTGGTGTATTTAGCTGAAGCTCGTTATGTCACCGGGGAGGTGCTGCACGTGGATGGTGGTGCACACGTAGGAAAGTGGTAAGCGTGAAGGGTTCGCAGGCGGGCAGTGCAGAAGATCGCCTGAAGGACCTTGGAATACAGCTTCCGAGTGCTCCAACCCCATTCGGCACCTACGTCGAGGCACTACAAACCGGCAACCTGCTTTTTCTCAGCGGAATGTTGCCAGTAATTGACCACAAGCCCAAGTATCTTGGCAGGTTAGGAAAGGAGCTGGATACCGAGGCTGGCCGAGACGCCGCCCGCGCAGCAGCATTAAGTGCATTGGCGGCGGCAAAACAGCATTTGGGTTCGCTCAACCGCATCGCAAGGATAATCCGGCTGGGTGTGTTCATCGCGACCGCTGGAGATTTCTTCGACCAGCCCAAAGTCGCGGATGGGGCTTCCGATCTCTTTCGGGATATCTTCGGTAGCGACAAGGCGGCAGTCCGACTCGTAATCGGGGTTGCCAGTCTCCCACTTGGCATGCCGATTGAACTCGAAGTAATTCTTGAAGTCACTGAGTAGATCGAGGGACGTATGACAGCGCTCTTATCCAGTACTCGGGTTTTACTAATGCTTGTGATCGTGTTCGCAACAACACTGGGCCTCGGTGCCCCAAAGAGAGTTGAGACCATGGAACATCGGGTGTTTTATCGCACAGTAAAAGTAGATGGAATTTCCATCTTTTATCGAGAAGCGGGCCCTAAAGACGCGCCAACGCTCCTCTTGCTGCACGGACTGCCATCTTCGTCGCGGATGTTTCAGCCTTTGCTGACGAGACTCGCCAACAAATACCACTTGATTGCGCCCGATTATCCAGGATTTGGGCATAGTGATTGGCCTGATCCGAAAGAGTTTGCCTACACCTTCGACCACATCGCACAAATAATGAATGATTTTACAAAGGCCGTGGGAATACCTTACTACTCTCTCTACATGCAGGATTACGGTGGACCTGTCGGTTTTCGGATGGCACTGATGCATCCAGAACGGATTCAGGTACTAATCGTACAGGACGCCGTTGCCCACAATGAAGGCTTGGGAGCTAACTGGGCGACCAGGCGCGCATTCTGGGAGAATCGCTCGGCAAATGAAGAAGCACTTCGCAAAAACCTGTTGTCTCTTCAGGTTACCAGGACTCGCCATGTCGGCGACGACCCGAACGTTGAACTGTATGACCCGGATCTCTGGACTGATGAGTTCGCCTTTTTGAATACTCCAGGCCAAGCCCAGATTCAAAGCGATCTCTTCTATGACTATCGTACGAATGTGGAAGCATACCCGAAATGGCAAGCATGGATGCGAAAGACACAGCCCAAGCTCTTGGTAATTTGGGGGAAGCATGATCTCTCCTTCGATCTTGGAGAACCTGAGCGATATCGCAAGGATGTACCAAACGCAGAACTCCACGTGCTCGACGCGGGTCACTTTGCTCTCGATACAAAAGCAGATGAGATTACAACAATTGTCCACCAGTTCATGGCTTCACACGTAGAAGAGAGTGCTTTATCCCCAGGCCGGTGAAAGCAGTCTAGAGAGAGAACACCGGATGGCACATAGAACTTTCGACAGTCACAGATGGCAACAGGAAGCCTCCCCTTATCCTTTGATACAGGAGAGGCTTCCTATACTCTTCCCCCCACCGAGAAACGCGGTATCATCTCTGGACTGACGCCCTTCTATAGCCTTTTTCAAAAATCATTGACTAGGGGAACCATTGAGATTCCTCATGTAGATCAGCCGAATGTAAACGAATAGGCTTTCACGCCAGCGCCAAGAAACTCGATCTCAAACTTTCGATCAATGATCGGTTGCGGCTGCCGAAGGAGATGATACATTCTCGGCTCATTCACGACACCCTCTCCGTGCTCATCGACATCACTTCCTCGTGCGGAACCAGGCATTTGTCCGTCTATGAGTATGCGAAATCGAATGGGAGCTCCCCGCATCTCAGTACCCATAACAAGATGAAGATCACGCGCGTGAAAACCGTAAGCGATGCGACAATTGGGCGTATTCAGCCGAATCTCCTGTTTTTCAACCGTCCAACTTCCCATAAGCGCCCACTGGTTCAGCTTCAATTTTGGAGGAAGGGTGTAGTCATGAGGCCTGTTCATAGTCAAGCCTCCGGAAGAGGCAAAGTTCTGGGTACGTTCATATCCCAGATAGTTTTCTGCAGATTTCAAATCGAGCCAATCTGCCGCTGCCTCTGCACCTGAAGCATTGACGGGAGTAAACCCGGAGCCAAAACCTTGTGCGCCAGCATCACCCAACAGCTGTTGAATGACCGCTTCCGACTGGTCGTAATCACCCTCTCCAAATTTTTGGTGGCGGATATGTCCCTTGTGATCAATGAAATAGAATGCTGGCCAGAATTCATTATTGAAGGCTCTCCAAATTGCATACTCGTTGTCGAGGACAATCGGATAGTCAATCGTCATGGTTGCCGAGGCCTGACGAACATTATCAATATCTTTCTCGAAGACAAATTCAGGTGAGTGTACACCGATTACCACTAATCCATATTCTCTATATCTCTTCTCCCACGCACGAATATACGGAAGAGAGCGACGCCAGTTAATGCACGAGTAGGTCCAGAAATTGATAAGGACAACTTTACCGCGCAGGCTCGCCTTCTCCAGGGGGCTCGAATTCAACCATGCAGTAGCGCCGTGTAATGCAGGGAATTCGCCCTCGAACGGTAACCTTATCTGGAAACCAAATAGATCAACCGAAGTAATCGCGAATGCCATTGCTGCCGTGCCAAGAAAACGCCGGCGATTGTGGTCGATTTCTCTAGACATCTGTTTTTCTCCAGCCTACAAATTGCATCAAGGGACACTCCCGGTTCGGCATCTCAGAGCTCTGTTCGCATTGCAGAGCCAAACCGTTATTCAGCCCCCTAGACCTCGCTGATCGCACCACCGGCAGCTCCCCCTGTATTTGCGATTAGGCCAGACTGAGCAGGAGAGTGGTATTGGACAAAGGTATCGATCAACGCCTCTGGAAACGATTATTGGGAGCAATCCCATTTACGCGCATTAGAGTTATGATGATCAGGGTATTCGGACTACGGATTGATTTCCCTGCTTTAGTGGACGTAAGCGCACCATCACTCAAAATCCAGGTTTGCAGTCACACCTATGTAAGTCGGCATCCATAGATGTTCCGGACAGCACAAAGCTACATACGAAAGATAAATGCATGGAAAGATGAGAGATCCATGAAAATCACTCGCTCATCTTAAGGAGCAATCGTTAGCGATGAATCTGCGCAAACCGCAGAAGTCTGCCCGACGCAAGAATAAGCACCAAATCCATTGAGGTAAGCGTGTTTTTCACGAAACCGAGACGTAAACTTGTCCGCCGCCTAGGATATCGGCAGAGATTTCAGCTTCTGCTTTGTGTAACCATTTCCGTTCTTCCTATATCCTTAATTGCCTCGTATGCGAAAGCAGCATCAAAACTCTCTCCCACTGCCAACCGCAATCTATCGGAAGATAGACTCCCGGCAAACATCGACGTTGTCGATGGAAACGATATTCGTTTTCGGCGACTTTCTGCGGGAACCGGCTTATCACAGACTCGAGTCTCCTGGGTCGTACAGGACAAAGTAGGTTTCATATGGTTCGGAACACAATACGGACTTAACCGGTTCGACGGGTATAAATCGAAAGTATTCAAGCACGAGCCCGGCCAACCTGGAAGTCTGAGCTGCGTCTACGTTCGCAGCCTCTTTATCGATCATGCCGGCACCCTGTGGGTTGGATGCGACCGGTTTCTCGACCGATTTGAGCCAGGCCCAGAGACATTCACACACTATCGCATCTCCACCGACACCTCTCATCAACTGTCTACCCCAATCGACCGCATTGCAGAGGATCACACCGGCACCCTGTGGTTGGCAACAGCCAAGGGACTGTACAGATTTGATCCGACTAACGGACAAACCACAAGATATGTTCATGACCCGCAGGATCCCAATAGCATTTCTGCAAATCGCATCAATATGGCGGCAGAAGACAGGGAGGGACGGCTGTGGATAGCGAGTGCCAATGGACTTGAGGAACTAGATCGGACCACAGGAAAGGTCAGACGACGAGCCCCTATCCATATTGAAACCAGCTTGGTTTATGAAGACAAATCTGGTGACTTCTGGATAGCCACAGGGGATTCGTCGTGCGCCTTAGCAAGTTGGAATCTCGAAAACGATGTTGTAAAGTGCCATTCGATCAACTACAAGTTGCGAGGAATACCCTCCAAAGCATTCATTTCAGGAATGATCCGGAGCCGCAACGGGACAATGTGGTTCAGTTCCACAGGTGGCCTGCTTAAGCTGGATCGAGACCACAACAGAATCCTTCGCTATCACAATAACCCTATAGATACGGAAAGCCTGGAGTCGGACAATTTGATCTTCCTTTATCAGGATACCGAGGGAATTATCTGGACGTGTTTTCAAGTAGCGGAACCCAACTTCTTCTCGGAACAACCTCTCCCTTTCGAAAACTTTACGTATCAACAAGGGAGCCTAATTAACCCGCTCGTCACCTCAATCTATGAGGATCACAAGGGCATTCTTTGGATTGGCTCCATGGGTGGACTGAATCGTATTGATCGACGTTCCGGGAGCAATATCGTGCCAGCAGGATCCGGTGTCGGTAACGAAATACTCTCCATACTTGAAGATCCCCAGGGGGGTTTATTCTGCGGAACATTTCACCAGGGTCTCCAACGAATCGATAGAGAAACAGGCAAGATGAGCCCTTATCTACGTGGAGTAGTACCTCATCTCACTAATCCGATTATGCAAATGATCTATGACCACCAGGGACATCTGTGGGCCGCCATGTATGGTGGGGTTGGCCGTTTTGATCCGGCTACCGGACAGTTCATTATGTACACGCCCGAAAACCAGAACGCTATCCAGTACCAAAAAATCGGAGAAGACAGTGAGGGATTCTTATGGCTAGGTGCACAGTCAGGACTGCATCGTTTCGATCCTAAGACCGGACAGTTCAGAATCTACGAACACAATCCGAATGATCTAAATTCGCTAAGTGATAATCGTGTGAACTCAGTACATTTCGATCGTCAGGGGAATTTGTGGGTGGGTACACAGGATGGCCTTGCGAAATTCAATCGGCAGACTGGGACCTTTACAAATTACTACGAGAGGGATGGTCTGGCCGGTGATGTAGTTAGCTGCATTCAAGAAGACAAACACGGCGTACTTTGGATGGGTACCAACAACGGCTTATCTAGCTTCGATCTACGTTCGCGACAGTTCCAAAACTTTTCCGCTGCCGATGGACTTCCCGGACAGGATCTCACAGGTTGGGGGGCGTGCAATCAGAGCCCCTCCGGAGAGATGTTCTTCGGCGGATTCAGCGGAGCAACCGCGTTCTATCCAGGCAAGATCATAAATAGTTCATTTGTACCAAGAACCGTTTTGACTGATTTCCGGTTGTCAGGGAGCCCGGTTCCAATCGGCTCAGGATCACCGCTCAAACAATCGATTACGCAGTCTAGTTCGATAACACTATCGCATCGACAGAATATTTTCTCGATCGAGTTTGCGGCTTTGAGCTTTTTCAATGCGCAGACAAACCGATATCGCTACAAGCTGGAGGGACTTGACAAGAGCTGGCACGAAGTAGGCAGCGACCAACGTATCGCTAACTACACCACTCTTCCTGCAGGTACCTATATATTCGAAGTACAGGGAGCAACCAGCCGCGGTCCATGGAGTCCGCTGAACGCACGTCTACACATCGAGATCTTACCTGCCTGGTATCAGACTTTATGGTTCCGTGGACTTTGCCTTGCGGCATTCCTCGCTCTGCTTTGGTCAATCTACCTCATACGTCTGAAACAGCTCGAGCAACAGTTCAATGTTGCCCTCGATGCACGTGTTGATGAGCGAACTCGAATTGCCCGTGAACTGCACGACACCCTACTGCAAAGCTTCAACGGTTTGCTGCTACGCTTCCAGGCCGTATCCAACCTACTGCCATCACGGCCTGATGAGGCTAAAGTACGTATTGACAGCGCTATTGATTTGGCAGCGAATGCCATCACCGAGGGTAGAGATGCGGTACATCAATTGCGCCTGGAGGGATTGCACTCAACTGAACTTTGCCAAGCTATAGGCAATTTCGGTAAGGAACTTCTGGCAGACCCAGAAGCGGGAAAAAGTCCCGAGCTTCGTGTTCAGGTAGAGGGGACACCTCAACCTCTCAATCCAATCGTTCGCGATGAAGTATATCGGATCGGAGTAGAAGCTTTGCGAAATGCGATCCGGCACGCAGATGCCCACCGAATCGAGGTAGAAATGAGATACAGTGAGCAAAGCTTGCGGCTTCGAATTCGAGACGACGGCAAGGGTATCGATCCACTTATTCTTAGCCGTGACCATGCCGCTGGGCATTGGGGCTTGCGTGGCATGCGGGAACGGGCCAAACTTATCGGTGGCATGTTCGAAGTTTGGAGCCAACTCGGCACGGGAACCGAAATTGAGTTAGAGATTCCAGCTGCAAGCACTTTCACAAAGTCGCGTACTTCGCGTTGGCCACTACCATTCCGACTCTGGCGGAGCTAAGGTAATGAATACTCTTTCCGAGGTAATTCGAATTCTGGTTGTCGATGACCACCCTATCTTTCGCCAAGGCATTACAAGCCTTTTGGCTGATCAGCCGGATTTGAAATTGATTGCGGAAGCCTGCAGCGGTCTCGAAGCAATCCAGCAATTCCGATCACACCAACCTGACATCACTCTGATGGATCTGCAAATGCCGGAAATGAATGGACTGGACGCAATTATTACAATTCGCGGCGAATTCCCCGATGCAAAGATCATCGTACTCACCACCTACAACGGCGATGTACAGGTTTTACGTGCTTTGAAGGCCGGAGTCAGAGCTTATCTTCTAAAAAACACTTTGCACAAAAATCTTATAGAAACGATTCGGGCGGTTCACTCCGGCAAGAAAGCTCTATCGCCGGAAGCGTCCTTCGAATTAGCCGAGCACGCCACGGATGATGCCTTGACCCCGGGCGAGGTAGAGGTACTCCGACTCATTGCTGCAGGAAACGCAAACAAGCAGATTGCCGATCTGCTGTCGATTACCGAAGAGACCGTAAAGGGCCGCGTCAAAAACATTCTTTCCAAACTGAACGCCAACGATAGAACTCACGCGGCGACAATAGGCCTGAAACGCGGAATTATCGAACTCTAGAACACTGCGGATTCAACCAAGACCTGCGAAATAGATCCTGCCTTGCCCCCTTCTTCCAATCCGAATTCCAAGACACAGCTTATGTACCAGGGCGTAATGAACTTTGAGACCTGTAAAAACTCGAAAGAGTCTATGCTCCACCCTTTTGGGGCTTATAGCAGGCAATGATGATTCAGTAGCCTCGTCAAGAGGTACCTGTGCGTCGCCTTTTCTCAACTTTTGCTCGTGGTTGGCCCGGGGTCGGATTGTTTCTGATGCGGATTGTTGCAGGCGGATCTCTCATTATCGACGGAGCCGAAAAATTTCAGGCCGGCCAAACAATTGGACCTATGATTCTCGGTCTGCTAGCGATCGGAGACGGTACACTGCTGGTCGCAGGGCTGTGGACTCCAATTGCAGGATCTCTTATCATCGTAATCTCTGCCTGGGGAATTCTCGTTCAGCATGAATACTCATATCCTGGCATTTTGCTGGCAGCAATGGGCGTAGCACTAGCACTTGTAGGGCCCGGAGCTGTATCTATCGATGCCTGGCTCTTTGGATGGAAAAGAATCGACCTTGAAAAATGAGAGATCGCCGTCGCCTGCTTGCCAAGCAAGAGTGGTAATCTGCCCTCCGCGCAAGGGACTTTTTTGACTCGAAAGAGGCATTCCTTCACACGATTCAGCTTCAATTAAGCTCGATCTGGGGATTTGTTCGCACTGTAACTCTGTGACAATTTCTTCAATCGCCGATCAGAATTTTCGACGATGATTGAACTACCCGACCATCTGATCTCGCTGAATCTGGCTATCGGGCATTCTTGCTGAGCTAACTTCTCAGTGTGGTATATCTCGGAGACAACGATGATTGAGCGGGCGCATTTGGCCAATGGAGGTTATAGCGCATGTTACACGCTTCCACCCCGATCGTTTTCGTTCTCGATAATGACATTACGCTCCGCGAATCGTTGGCACTGCTTATCCGCACCGCCGGCTGGAAACCGGAGACCTTCGCCTCTGCGCGGGAATTCCTCGCCCGCCCACGATCTGCTACTCCCTCCTGTCTAGTCCTTGACGTAGCTCTTCCAGATATCAGCGGTCTCGAACTTCAGCAGCGCATCGCTGCCGAACGCAGTGACATGCCAATTATTTTTCTCACTGGGCATAGCGATATACGCACGACTGTACAAGCAATTAAACGTGGAGCTCTTGAATTCTTAACTAAGCCGTTCGATATCGAAGTGCTATTGAATACGATCAGGCATGCACTCAAGCGCAGCCAGGCTGCTCTCGGCCGCGAAAATGAATTGCACACACTGCGAACAGATTATCGGTCGCTCACTCGTCGCGAACGCGAAGTAATGAGATTGATAGTCTCCGGATTGCTTAACAAGCAAGTGGGAGGAGAACTCGGCATCAGTGAAGTCACAGTAAAAGCGCATCGTGGCAATGTCATGCGAAAAATGAAAGCGGGCTCGTTCGCCGATCTGGTAAACATGGCAGCAAAGCTCCGTGTCACAAGCATTCCTGCAACAAACGCTGCTTGAGATTAAGAGCTAGCGTGCCCTACTCCAGGTGAGACAACGTGTCTGCAATAAGCACGTTGTCTCAGGACTGTCCCTGTCACAACATGGCTTCGCCCCGGCAACAATCTGTTAGCTTGCTCTAGAGTTGAGTCATTCACGCTCAAAGATAGTTTTGTTCCCGCTCACATAAGTTTGAACTAAGGTATCGATCTATACCTTGGTCTAATGGAATCACTCTACTTCCTCTGGCTTAATCATGAACGTTCGATTGCGTTCGAACCGATTCGAGTACATAAGCAACAACATAGTGAGGACATACACCATGACCCAGGCAACAATTTCTACATCCGCTTCCCAGTTGTCACGGACAAAACGTTGCAGAATGCCTATCACAGTAGCAGGACTACTCCTGATGGCACTTCTCTTCATCGCCAGCAGTGTCAAGGCGCAGTCAACTCCAGTCGCAATTGCAAACGCATCCTCGCTGCCCTCGACTGTTTCTGCTCCCAAGGATTCAGGTAATGCCGGCACAATTAGGCCCTACCACATTGAAGTTTCGGAAACAGCACTCGTCGATCTCCACCGACGTCTCGCAGCAACGCGCTGGCCGGATTCTGAAACCGTCATGGATCGATCGCAAGGCGTGCAACTAGCCATAATGAAGGATCTCGTGCAGTACTGGCACACAGGTTATGACTGGAGAAGGGCGGAAGCTAAGCTAAATGCTTTGCCGGAATTCATGACAACAATCGACGATGTCGACATTCAATTCGTTTGGGTTCGCTCCAAATATCCAAACGCTATGCCGTTAATTATGACCCACGGTTGGCCCGGATCAGTCTTTGAACTCCTCAAGGTAATCGGTCCGCTCACCGATCCACCTGCTTACGGAGGACGCGCAGACGACGCATTTGATCTCGTTCTTCCCTCTATGCCGGGATACGGTTTTTCTGGTAGGCCGCAAGTAGCGGGATGGAACCCTGATCATATTGCACGAGCCTGGGATGAGCTGATGAAACGCCTTGGCTATACGCATTATGTTGCACAAGGCGGGGATTGGGGATCGGTAATCGCAGATGTCATGGCACGCCAAGCACCTCCAGGACTCCTTGGCATCCACGTCAACATGCCCGCTACTGTACCTCCGGAAGTTGCAAAAGATCTTGCCGCCGGAGCACCTGCTCCAACAGATCTCTCTGCTGATGAAAAGAGGGCATATGAAGGAATGACCGCCTTGTACACAAAAGGCTCAGGATATGCGGGGATGATGGTTACTCGTCCGCAAACTCTGGGATACAGTTTGGCGGATTCACCTGTTGGAATTGCCGCGTGGTTCTATGACAAATTTGCCGATTGGACATATACCAATGGCCATCCTGAGCAGGAACTCACGCGTGACGAAATGCTTGATGACATCACACTCTACTGGCTTACAAACACGGGCACTTCTGGCGCGCGGCTGTATTGGGAAAACAATGCAAATAACTTTAATGCGGTGGACATCTCACTTCCCGCCGCTGTAACCGTGTTCCCTGGCGAAATCTATCGCGCTCCCAGGAGCTGGACCGAACGGAGCTACCACAAGCTTATTTACTACCATCAGGTCGATAAAGGTGGACATTTTGCCGCGTGGGAACAACCTCAGCTCTTTAGCGAAGAATTGCGCGCCGCATTCAAGTCGTTACGCTAGCAAACATGCCTTTATGTTTGCTGGGGAGGGAAGAAAGCCGATTCCTCTATCCTTGGTGCCTCTATACCTATGCGGGAAATGCTCTATAAATCCGGAGAGATTCACTATGGACCAGAAAAGAATAAAGGAACTTTCGCGGCGCCAGCTATTGAAGACCGCGGGATTTTCGGCAGGCGCAGCAATATTCACTAATTCCCTTTTCGCTGCACAAACTGACATTGCAAAGAAAAATGGCACTGTCACAACCAACAATTTCGGAAACTTGAAACAAATCGAGGCTGGGGTTTTGAATGTCGGCTATGCCGAAACCGGACCTCCGGGAGGACAGCCGGTCATGCTTTTACACGGCTGGCCCTATGACATTCATAGCTATATTGATGTCGCACCGCTTTTGGCCTCAGCAGGGTTCAGAGTCATCGTGCCATATTTGCGTGGCTATGGTACGACACGATTTCTCTCCAGTGAAACATTCCGAAATGGCCAACCATCGGCGTTGGCCTTGGACGCTGTTGAACTTATGAATGCTCTCAAAGTTGACCAGGCAATTCTAGCCGGATTCGACTGGGGTGCCCGGACTGCAGGTATCATAGCGGCACTCTGGCCGAGCCGCTGCAAAGCACTCGTTTCAGTCAGCGGATATCTGATCAGCAGCCAGGAAGCAGGAAAAGCCCCGCTGCCGCCTGAAGTGGAGCTTCAATGGTGGTATCAGTACTACTTCGCTACAGAACGCGGTCAGGCTGGCTACGATAAATACCGGCGGGATTTTGCAAAGTTGATTTGGAGGCTTGCCTCACCGAAATGGAATTTCGATGAAACAGAATTCCAACGCGGCGCAGCATCTTTCGATAACACGGATCATGTCGCAATCGTTGTACACAACTATCGATGGCGCCTTGGACTAGCCGAGGGTGAACCCAAATACGCGAATTTCGAAAAGCGACTTGCCCAAGCTCCAGTTATCAACGTGCCCACAATTACTCTTGAAGGCGACGCCAACGGTGCGCCACATCCGAATCCATCTGTCTATGCTCGCAAATTTTCCGGTAAATACCAACATCGAAACATATCCGGTGGGATTGGCCACAATCTTCCGCAAGAAGCTCCTCAGGCCTTTGCCCAGGCCGTGATCGACGTCAATCAATTGTTATAACCAGAATCACTGCCGTCCAAGACAGCGAAGGCTGAGCTGGACAGATTGAGGAATGAAAGGACATAGATTCCCGTCCATGGTTTGAGAGCAAACCGGGTTGGGGGTAAGAGGGGTTATGTGCCGGACCTATGTGCTGTCCAATCTGCTTCTCCTTTTTCTTAGCTATTGTTGTGTTGCTGGACGTATCTATTGGGGTTGCTGTCCAACTTAGGCAAAGGCCAGCATCATTTGCGGTGGAGAAGTATCCTCTGGTGCTTGGAAGGGTTCGTCGATCCACTTCCAGAGGTCTCGATAGACGAACAGTTGCTGGCGCAGCAACACCATGAAGTTGGATAAATGCCAGCCGAAGCTCGACCGCATGTGCAGGATCTTGACCAGCAGCATAGCGATCAGCGCCGTCCATATCTGAGTCTTCAGCGCGTTGGCCGTGGTGCCGACGAAGGTTTTCACCTTCAGCGTCTGCTTGAGCGCCTTGAAAAATAGCTCTATTTTCCAGCGATCCTTGTAGACCGCAGCAATGGTGGCGGCAGCCAGCTTCAGGTGGTTGGTCAGGAAGACCAGCGTGCGCTGCTGCTCTTCATCGAAGAACTCGATGCGGCGCATCATGGGTGGAGTGTCGCTGTCCATGGCCTGTCTGGTCATGCAGAGGATCTGATCCGAAACGATCCCCTTGCCTGGAGCAAGGGGCCTGTCTTCAACCACGATGTAGTCCGCGTTGGCCTTCAGGCGGGTAACGAAAAATACCTTTTGGCTGGTCAATTGTGCGAACCAGTCGTAATCGGTATAGCCGCGATCAAAGACCAGAACGGTTCCCGCCTCGAACTGCCACTGGCGCGTGACCTTGACCTCATGCTGCTTGCCATCGGTGATCACGCCGAAGCAGGGTAAAAGGCCGTCGTGATCAAGCATCAGATGCAGCTTGACCGCGCCCTTGGTACGGCGAAACTTCGCCCAATCGAAGACCGAAGCGCAGAGTTCAATCGTGGTGGCGTCAATCGATAACAGCTTGTTCTTGAAGCGGAACTTGTGGCGAACTTTTGCTTGCTGCGCATGGCTGCGGGCCGACTCCAGCAAGCGATAGAAGAGATCTTCGAAAACGGCGCTGGGACGGTGCGCGTTGGCATAGGCCAGCGTGGAGCGCTTGGGAGCCTCTGGCAAACCAAGATGTCGCAGCTTGCCTTCGCTGGCGGCCAAGCCGTTGGTGATGTCGCGCAGACTGGAAACCGAGCCCAGTTGACAGAAGAGCATGGCAACCAACTGGCCCCACGAGGTGAAACCCTTGGCGTTGCGCTCGGCCCCGTGCTTGCGTACCGTGGCGTCGAAATCGCCACGCGGAATCAATTTCAGAATCTGCGAGAAAATGCTGGATACTGTAGACAAGGCTGCGTCCTCCTCTGACGGTCAAGTCTTCGCAAACTCAACCTATCAGAACGGCGCAGCCTTGCCACTATGTCATCCTAACTTGCACCGAATTCCTGTTTTGGACAAGAGTGAACCAGAATACATACAGAATCTCTCTACCAAAGCTACAGTCTTCAAGTCCGGCTTTACTCATTCAATAAGGAGAAGAGAATATGACGAAGCTCGTAAAGGACGTTTCTATCAACGCAACCATCTGGGACTCAGATGTTGCCCAGATCGATACAAAGCTTGAAGTCGTTGTCATACCGGTTTCGGATGTTGATCGCGCAAAAGAGTTCTACCAGCGACTCGGATGGAGGCTCGATGCAGATTTCACAAATGGTGATGACTATCGGGTAGTCCAGTTCACGCCTCCAGGCTCAGAGTGCTCGCTCATCTTCGGCAAAAACGTCACGGCAGCAACACCCGGCTCAGCCCAGGGACTCTACCTGATAGTGTCAGATATTGATGCCGCCCGAAGAGAGTTGCTCAATCGTGGGGTCGAAATCAGCGAGATCTTCCACGATGCTGGAGGTGTGTACGCTGGAACCGATCAACCTTACCTTTTTGGCAGAATCCGGATTGCCGGTCTCGACCCGGAGCATCGCAGCTACCACTCATTCGCCTCATTCAGCGATCCGGACGGTAATGGATGGCTGTTACAGAAGGTTACGACGCGGCTTCCCGGCCGCATCGCAGGCAACACAACATATTCCTCAGCTGGCGACCTGTCACAGGCCTTACGACGCGCTGCAGCTGCACACGGACAGCATGAAGCACGAACAGGGCAGGTAGATCCGAACTGGCCGGACTGGTATGCCGAGTACATGGTGCGCGAGCAACTTGGCGAGGAACCTCTTCCATAAAGAGAAATGACACGATCGTCAACGACTGAAGCGAGAGGTGCGTGCAACGTCTACTGCATGGCGGGTTATATACAACGGATTCTTCGTCCCAGTGGCTCTGGTTACTTGTTGCATCTGAATTTTGCAAACGCCAATAGAGGATAGATACCTCCTGTCGGAATCGCAACATCCGCATAGCCTTTGTTCTGGGGATCGGGAAAGACCGGCGCTAATGACCAAGTACGTCGCGGGCCGCGGGGAGCGAGGTATGCCAGTTGCGAAACCCATGTAGCGCGTTGACCGTTGTTCAAACTGATATCACTCTAGTCACAGGCCAGACGGCGACAGCGAATTTCACGCTAATGCCTGGAAAGGTCGCTGAAACTGTCGGTGTCGAAACGATGCAGAGTTATCGCCGTTCTTACTGGATTCCGGGAACAATTCTCGTAGCCCCAACGTAAATTGCGAGACCCAAGAATTTGGCATCTGGACATTGTCTTGACTACCATTACACTATCTTTTTAGAGGAATCAGAATGGTCACAATTGAATTGGAATATCAGGGGAACCTTCACTGCAAAGCAGTACATGGTCCATCCCAAACTGTCCTCACCACCGATGCCCCGAAAGATAATCAAGGGCTGGGAGAGAGTTTTTCGCCGACCGACCTCGTGGCGACAGCGCTAGGCAGCTGCATACTGACGATCATAGGCATCATGGCGCGCTCACTCAACCTCGACTTGGCCGGTACCACGGCAACAGTAGAAAAAGAGATGGCTAACGCGCCGGAGAGAATGATTCACAAGCTGGCAGTCAAAATTCATGTACCACATCCTGTTAGCGAAGAGCACAGGCTGAAACTGGAAAGAGCTGCCCACACCTGTCCTGTGCACAAGAGTCTTCACCCAGAAATACAAAAGCCTATTGAATTCACCTGGGGCAACTAGAGCAAGACCAGCATAGGTGTATCCCGAGCCACAACTTCCTGTGCAGGTTTTTCGTCAAGAAAACCTGCACAGCGCTGAATTTGGATAGGACATAGTAACGCTGGTTTTGCTCTATAGAGTCCTTGCAGCACAACGCCACAAGGAAAGTTGCACTTCTGTCCGCAAGATGCTATGCGTAAACAGCAGAAAAGGACAAAAGCTTCGATCAGACTAACTCTCCTGGGTTGGCCGCTCGAAGCTTTTGCAAGGTTAACAACACTTTTAGAGGTGGCTCTTCAAAAGTGACATCCTACGGGAGAATATAGCGAACTCTCACCATAGCGGTATTATCATTCGCCTTTGGAGCGCCGCTTTGATTCCTCCAGGTGCTGCGACCGATGTAGGTATATACCGTATCCGTTTCAAAGCTTCCTATAGAGCCCTTGAAGATCCGATAGCTATATCCGATGCTCGTCGCAAAAACAAGACGATTATCGAAACTTGATCCCTTAGCATCTGGGTTTCCGTATCCCAAAGCCGAACCATCGGCCTGCTTATACTTCACGCGATTCAAATAGTCTCCACCTTCATACCCGAAGACAGTAAGCTTCGGGCTGTAATGGTATTCGATGCCGCCCCATCCTTGAAGGGACTTCAATGGAGCCATAGTTCCGTTCGGGCGAAAGGTCACGTCGGTCATGGAACCCGCACCTGAGTAGCGTCCAACATTCCCGTAGATCCCCTGTGCCATCAAGTCCACTTTTCCCGGAAGCGCGTGCAAAAGTCCAAAGGCTCCGATGGCAGCACCCGTCCGAGTATCGTTGTAGGAGCCGTTCGTCTGTGTCGCACCCTTTGGAGTGATTCGATCACGGAAAAAGCGAGTGATCTCCTTGACTTCGAAGTGGCCACGCGTTCCATCGACAGCTGCTTTCACGATAATATCTGGAGCTACATCTGTGCTGTAATTAGTTCCGTTGGAGAGAAATGCAGATCCGGAGCTATTGTATGTAACATTGCTCAAAGCAGAAACATTTGCCCCGAAACTGGCATTCGTTTCAGGATTTTCAAGAGCCAGAGCTAAAGCATACTTATCATTCCAATTCCGTGTAATCCGAAAGCCCGTTTGGCGGGCATAAGTATACCCCGGAAGAATCTGATTATCGATTGTCAGGGGGATTGCCATGCGCTCTGGATCAGCCCCTTGGCGGCTCGAACTGAGGAGTGACCATGATTGCCCTGCAAGGAAATACCATTTCCCCGCAAATCTCGCCTCGCCGTATCCCTGGCGAAGCCGAGGACTGAATGCGTTACTCTGGCTTTCATTTGCATTCGAGGGAGCCGCTCCCCAATCAAACTCAAGATATCCAGTTAACGCCACTCCCTTTTCACTACCCTTGACAGTCAAAGTTCCCCGGCTATTGCGGGCACTCTCGCGCCATTCTGTAGTGTAGTAATTCGCGGTTCCCGGTAATGGAATAGCTCCAAAGTTTGTGCTTGAATCGGAGGTCGCATTACGCTGACGCCAAATAGCCACTCCAGCGATGTAACCACCCGGAGCCACTGTAACGCCTTTATACCGCAATGCAAAGTTATTAGACTTTGCATCATCTGTTTTCCCTGCCTGCTGTTGCGCCATGCAGTTTATCATTCCTGCAGAGAGAAGCAACCCCACTAGAATTGCTCTTGCGATTGTTACCTTTTCTGATTTCATAAAATACACTCGTACTTTCCACTTATAGCTGATGACCTTGTCTCAGTGAACTTTCCATAATCGGCCTTAGTGGCAGGGGAATTTTGACGCAAGAAGGTCCGAGTAGAACAGACGGAAAGGACGTCCTTACCCCGTCCTACATTTTTTACAATGTTAGATAGACCGGCGATTTAGCGGGCCTTATCCCAGGTTGTTAAGCTGTTGCTGTATGGAACGAATTGCAACACCATCTAGTGCTAATGCGAATATATCGGGAAAAGCATCTTTGGCAAGAGAGGCAAGGACATGACCAGGAGGCATCTCCAGAAACACAGTCCCACCGAGTTCGACCAAGATAGAAGTAGCATCGTGCCAGCGAACCGGATTTTCTATGTTGGTAGCTAAATCCTCCCTGATTGCTTCTATCTTACGAAGTGGGCGTGCTCTCCTGTTGCTCACATAAGGGATTCTGGGGTCGTTCAGCTCCATTGATGCCAGAGTCTTTTCCAGCCCTCTCGCCACAGAAGAGAGCAGTGCGCAATGGGATGGAACACTAACCGGGAGACGTTCCGCCTTCCTGGCTCCCTTTGCTCTTGCTGCATCTAGCACCCGGTTCATACCTTCATTCGAACCTGCTATGACGATTTGCTGAGGAGCATTAATATTTCCCAAGAACACCGGTGCACTAGAAGACTGGTAATGTGCAACTAACTCTGCGACCTGCTTCTCTCTTAAGCCATTGATAACAGCCAGTCCATATCCTTGAGGGTAGAGGTTCTCCATCGCTCTCGCTCGCTGCTCAACGAGTCTCCAGCCATCGGAGAATTTGAGCGCTCCGCAAATTACCGCCGCAGCGAAAGCTCCTACGGAAAGCCCCGCGACGGCCCCAGGCTCCACCTTTTCTGCAATCAGAGCTCTTGCGCTCGCCACGCCAGCGACATAAATGGATAACTGGACAGCAACAGTCGAGCGTAGAGACTCTTCGGTGTCCATACCCATTATTTCCTCGGAGGAATACTCCTGAGCTTCCCTCAGAGTCTCCGCGATAACGGGATGATCCGGCAACTCGTGAAGGAAACCTGGATATTGAGATCCTTGTCCTGGGAAAAGAAACGCAATACTCACTGTAGACTCCTTGAAGAAACAATCTCCAGCCAAGGATCCTTGACCAACATCGGCCCCTTCTCGGTCTTCAGAAGCATGGTGGAGCTTTTACTTGCATACTCTGCTAGAGCTACCGCACCGTTGGGCGTTTCCATCTGAATATCGATCCGTATCTCCGAGGAAGTGGCAACAACGAGAAGTTCTTGAGCAAACTCAGTCGATAATCTCTCAGCCGCAATAATCCTAAGATCCAAGTCGCTCTCAAGCCTTGCCGATGTCATTCCTGTCACCAGCTCAAACGCGACACTTCCTGTAGGTCCCCACGAAATACCCAGTTCCCTCCAAGCCTCAAAAATGATTTCAAGATGACCGATGGCTGGTATCTGTTCCCGTCGCAAGGCTGTCCTCCATAGTTTTCGCCTTACAATTGATTCCGGCGTGGAAACTGCCAGGATATTTTGCTGAGAAACAAAACCAGCACAGCGCTGTGAACGAGAATGACCTCTTACTCCAACTGGAATCTGATTCACCGAAGACATGCCTCTTCGCACTACGACGGTTTTTGTAAGTGTTAACGCTTCGCGCACCCATGGTTGAAACGGAACACCGGCTATAAAGCTATCTGCGCTGTCAAGAAGCAAAAGATCATGTGCAGCATAGTGTTGTAACGCAGTGTCCGTTCCGCCAATCATGACTCAGTGTGCTCCGCCTAAGATCAGAATCCAAGCAGCCAATGTTCCTATCGCTAGTACCGAACTACCAATAAGCGAGGAACTCGCTACTACAGGTTTAGTGTCATAGCCAGCACCAAAGACAAGTCCGAAAAAGCCTGTGGGAATTGCTGTCAGCAGGACTGCCTCACCGGCAATGACAACCGGCACGCCCATAGCGCGAACCAGGAAATAAGCTATTGCGGGTTGAAGAACATTCTTCCAACCAATCCCGCTCAAAACATTTCCGTTTATCTTGAATGGTTGAGCAGAAAGGATCAATCCAGTCAGGAACAACGCCGCACCCGCAGTAGCCTGGCCGATAAGGCTGAGTGAACGGCTTGCAACCTCAGGAATCTGAAGACCGAGCAAAGCAACAATCACGCCCAAAGAAGGACCCAACACCACCGGCTTGGTAATAGATTTCCACGTCGCCATCAAAACTCGTCGGCTTACAGATAATGACTGACCGGCAGGAGTACTACTTTCCAGAATAGCAAGGGTAATAGGAGAGATAGTCATGGAGCCAACGGCAATGCCGATGGCAACTGCTAATGCACTTTGTGAACCGAATACGCTTCCCAGTAAGGGGAGACCGATAGAAGCGCAGTTAGGAAAGCCAACCGTCAAGGAATGAACTGCACTTACAGCTGCAGTGGATCCGTGGATTTTGCGCTGAATGAAAAAGGCAAGTCCATAGATCAAGAGATACGTAATAAGAAGAACTAGAATCAAATTCCCATGCTGCAAAACCACGGAACGCGGTGTTTTGGCTATAGCACCGAATAGAGAACACGGTAATGCAAACATCATCACAAAATGAATCAGGCTCTTCAGGTTTTTGTTATCGACAATCCCCTTTTTCCCTGCGAAGAAACCCAGGGCCATCACAAAAAAGACGGGTACTAGCGCATTAGCAAGTTGCTGCCCCATTTCCTACCTCTTTCTACTCTTTATACTTCTGTCCACTGTTCAGTTAATCTGCGCCTTACTTCGATCGAAGCACGACGGAACTCTTTAGCTCCTGCCGATTCCAAACGGTTGCTAAGATCCCTCTTGCCATTCCGGACGTCAGCTATAGCATCGGTGAGCTCGCGCTTGATCGCTTCCACTTCATTCTTTTGTGGATTGTCAGGGCTTACGATATTGAGCAGCTTATGTAGCGTTCCCAACTTCGCATAATTGCGGATGTCATATGCCATAGGAACGATCTCTTCAGCCAGTTTCTCAAGATCAGCAATGCTGCGTTTCGTGATACGCGCCGCAGCAGCTTTACCCATTGCATGCACCATTACTTCAGGGGTATTGAACGCGAGAATACGGTTTGCCTGGTAGCCATGCGAGAGGAAAGCACCGGAAATAGCAGGCCCCACAACCAATGCAATAACCGGATGTCCGGCTGCACGAGCTGTTGCATAAGCATCGACAGCCGCAGCACAGGCAAGATGGATCCCTGCAAGCTCTTCGCGCCGTCCGTATGCCTGGCTTTTCACATCAACCACAGCGATGATCGGCCGTTTCTCACCATTCGCGTCGGCCTTGATTACCTCGCGAACAGCACGAGCAAGGCTCCATCCTTCCTCCAGGCCAACTTCTCCATTGCGTACACGGGGAAAACGACTTTCCGGATTAGGAACAACAGAAAGGAAACGGACCTTTTCACCATTCAAATCCGTATCGGAGATAAGGATGGAACCTGGCATGTCCGCCCGTTGCTTCTGTTTGCCTGCCAATGCCTCGATCCAAACTCGACCACGACAACCTGTTCCGCTCACTTAGCTTCCTCCCGTCCGAATTGCTTACGGATCAACTCCGCTGTCCATTGCTGGCTGGCATCCATTGCCGAAAGTAGATTCCAATAGTGCTCGACTTTCGAGCTACGATGTACCGAAGGAACACCCTTTGCAATTTCGTTTCTTATTGCTTGTGCAATCTCTCTGGTATCGTCGTTAACTAACACGTCTGCGAAACCTGCCAGATAGCGTTGTTCTCCCCCGTCAACGGCCCAAACCAGGCCACGGTCCCCAGCGTTGAACTCCTCGATACCAGCCTCTTGCTCAATGACTTCAGGACCATTCATACCCAAACGGGCTTGGCGAGTCACAACCAGTGACGTGCATAGTGCAGCCGCCAGAGACATTCCGCCAAAGCATCCAACCATTCCGGCAACAACACCGATTACCGGGACATATTGACGAAGCGCAACGATCTGAGCGTGAATTTCGGCGATCAATGCGAGGCCCAGGTTGGCTTCCTGCAAACGTACGCCACCGGTTTCCAACAAGAGAACGGCGCGAGTGCGAATTCCTTTTTCATTGTCTTTGCGGGCCAGCTCAAGAGCGGTAGCCAACTTCATTCCGCAAACTTCACCAATGCTGCCACCCTGGAAAGCTCCCTCGATGGCAACTACAACCGCCGGCTCACCATCAATCTTTCCTTTTGCGACGACACATCCATCGTCGAACTGAGGTACGATGTCCTGCATCGGCAACCAGGGTGAGATCACGCGATCGAACGGCCCCAATAGCTCGCGGAAAGTTCCTTCATCCAGCAAAGATTGAGCACGCTCTCTGGCATGTAACTCCAAGAAACTCTTTCTCGTTCGATAATCGATTTTTGAATCCAGGATTGCGCTCATGCTTCACTCACCTCCACGGCTTGTTCCAGACGCAACATCACAGTTCCAGGAGTCGCGCCAAAATCATTGATCTCGATCCTTGCCGCTCCTTGATACTTGGAAAAGAAACGATCTACTACTTCTTTCCACACCGGAGCATACCCATCAACGCTGGTGGTGATACGAACCGAAGCTTTACCCTCATTCGACGCCTCCAGAAGGACTTCCAGATCGCCCGAGCCAACTACGCCGACATGTGCCGGGCGTGGAACCTTGCCGCTAACGGCATACTCAAATTTCATTTTTTCCATCTTTGCGACTCCTCTTCCGTGCTATCGAAAAACACAGCTTCTGGTTCTATCAATGAATCGAGGAATAGCGTCGCAGCTAACAGATCGGCGCTGCCCCCCGGCGAAGCATTTTGTTCCAACAAGGCCGTATCCAGATGTTGAAACGCCTCTCGTCCTCTCGCTGTCGATGTACCTCCGGCAGCTAAAACCATTCGTGCCCCACGTTTTGCTGTTATCAGGCCCGTCATACCGGCACGATGAAGAAGACAGGTATCATCAAGCTCGGCCATGATTGCCAACAAAGTATCCAAACGTGCAACCTGCTCAGGAAGTCCTTGTCTGCGCGCCTCCTGTAACATAGGCAAGCCAATCCTCAGGACATGCGGGAAACCTTCACAAGCTTCACCCCGAGCTCCTCTCACACCAAATTTTGCTGCGGCAGAAACACCATTTGTAATCTGAGGAATCTGCTTCGAATCCGGAAAACGGGCAATCAAGCTGGCGGTATGTGCAATCGTCCTCGCATTCCTGATCTGAGAGATCGCCGCCCCCGCAATCAACAAGCCCAACGCCCAGATCGCACCTTTATGTGCATTGCATCCCCCGGTGGCGGCATACATCGCCTCTTCTCCGCGACGACCGATTGCCGCCAAAACCTCCCGGAGATTCTGGCAAGGATATGCTTCCTGGCTAACAGCAGCCATCTCGCAAAACCATGGTTGAAGCGATTGGGCAGAGCGAAATAGAAGCTCTAGTGTCAGATCTTTATGTGCACCCGGCCCTCTACCATCAACCAATGCAGGTTTTGGTGTGAGATTTGCCTCAGCCATCAGAGCATCCACTGCGATCCCGGCAAGTTCCTCCGAAGTAAGAGCTAGAGGGAATTCCCAGAAAGCGCGGACATCGGACTCAGGCTCTTCACAAAAACGATGCTGAATCTTCGGCTCTAGCATTACCAACTCCGGAACTTGGCTGGTGGTTCATACAGCCCTTCAGACCATTCGACTAGTTCTTCTACGCTGCGGGCGGCAAGAAGAGAACGCTTAGCATCTGTACGGCGAACACCCAGATCCTCAGGCAATGCAACAATGCCCTGCCGACGCAATGCTGCAGTTCGCTTCCCATCCGCCTTCAATCCAATCGGGCTAACACCAGCCACTGCTGCGAGAGCAGCCCGACGCTCCTCTACACCTTGTGCCTTGTAGAGATATGCGATGCCCTCTTCCGTGACTACGTGAGAGACATCATCGCCATAGATCATGATCGGAGCTATCGGCATGCCACTTGACTTACCAACCTCTACCGCATCCAAGGTCTCCACGAAAGCAGGAACTCCTCCTGCCTGGAAGGTCTCAACCATCTGTACAACTAATTTCCGTCCCCGAACGACAGCTCCATTGTCTGTAATCAGATCGAGCCAGGCATGACTTCCATGACGGCGGCCATGGGGATCATGTCCCATGTTAGGAGCGCCGCCAAAACCGGCAAGACGCCCAAGCGTTACCGTTGAGGAATTCCCATCCGCATCCATCTGCAGCGTTGAACCGATGAACAGATCTACGGCGTACTGACCTGCAAGCTGGCACAAAACGCGGTTCGAACGTAGGCTTCCATCTCGGCCGGTAAAGAAGATATCGGGACGGGCCGCAATATACTTTGCCATGCCCACTTCGCTTCCAAAGCAATGGACACTTTCCACCCATCCACTCTCAATTGCTGGAATCAATGTCGGATGGGGGTTTAGAGTCCAGTTACGGCAAATCTTCCCTCTTAATCCAAGCGACTCTCCATACGTGGGCAGCAGTAACTCGATAGCCGCAGTGTCAAAGCCCACCCCGTGATTCAGGGCCGTAACCTGATGTTTCTCGTAGACCCCGCGGATTACCATCATGGCCATCAAAATGTGTAGTTCATTAATCTGACGAGGATCACGCGTAAAGAGAGGTTCTATAGCATAAGGACGATCGGACTGAACCACAACATCAACCCAGGATCCCGGGATATCGACACGCGGCAGTTCATCAACGATCTCGTTTACCTGAACGATCACAATGCCTTCATGGAAAGCTGCCGCTTCGACGATTACAGGAGTGTCTTCTGTGTTCGGTCCGGTATACAGATTTCCTTGTCGATCCGCCTTCTCTGCGCAGACCAAAACCACATTAGGGCAAAGGTCCACGAACATTCGCGCATAGAGTTCGACGTAGGTATGAATTGCACCGATTTCCAGTTGCCCGTCTTCGAGCAGTTGGGCAACACGCAGACTCTGTGGCCCGGCAAAAGCGAAGTCGACCTTCTTTGCAATGCCTTTTTCGAAGAGGGTGAGGTGCTCAGGACGGCTAATACTGGAGATGATCAGGTGGAGATCATGGATCTTCTTGGAATCAAGCTGAACCAGAGAACGCGAAAGGAAGTCGGCTTGTTTTTGGTTGTCTCCTTCGAGAACTATCTTGTCCCCTGAAGCAATCAATTTCTCGAGTACTTCAACAATCTCTGCTCCCGAGATAATCTTGTTTTCCATTTGAGACTGAATCAGACTCAAGCGCCGATGTTTCTCATCTCGCCGCGTGGTCCACGACCGCTTGTCCTTTGAAATGCCTGTCTGTACTGCGGGACTCATCCAAAACTCTCCTTTCACTACTGGAACCTCTTGCCGATACCACCTGGCCTCATTGACACTCGATCTTCCCACTCGACGCGTGCCATATCGGCGCAATTCACTTGTGTCCTTTCCTGTCTCTCGCCGTATATCTATCTATGAAGCAGCTAAACCAAGCTGGGCTTCATAGATTTCCTGGCAGCTGGAGATTCCAGTCAAACCACAAGTGGGCAAACCTCTGATGTCGAAACAGAACACTCTTTGTGAGGAGTAGTCTTGCGTCGCGAAAGGGGGGAAGTGTCGCGACAAGCACAAGGCAACTTCGAACAAATCGAGTACAGATCGAACGATACTCAACACCGTACGAACTCAAAGACTTATCGGATTTTCATGCCCTTTCCGAAGCCCGTTCTGAATCCACTAGTCATTAGAGCTCGCAACGCGCAATCTGTATAATTGTTTGTTTTCGAGTTGGTGATAAGTTTTTCAAATCAATGGCGAGTAGTGGAATTTGAGGGCACAGCAAGTTGAACTCTTAAAAGTCCACGTAAGGAGAAAACCATGGATCTACGTCAGCTTAAATATTTCCTTGCCGTAGCCGAGCATTTGCATTTCCATAAGGCCTCAGAGTTTGTCCATCTGAGCCAACCTGCATTGACGCTGCAGATTCGTGCGCTCGAAGAAGAATTAGGTGTAACCCTCCTGAATAGAGACCGGCACAGGACTACGCTTACCGCTGCCGGGGCAATACTACGCGACGAAGCGCGTGCTCTACTCGAAGCCGCAGATCGCGCCGCAGAAAGAACGAGACGCGCAGCAAGGGGACAGGTAGGACTGGTTCGCATAGGATTCATCTCAACGGCGGCTTCTCGTGTTTTGCCTTCCATCATCTCCACCTATCGGGAACAGCACCCAGAGGTAGAACTGGAACTAAGAAATATCCTCACAGCGGAGCAACTCACAACAATACAAAACCGACTCATCGATGTAGGACTGCTACGTCTGCCAATCCCCGCATATGACGATATCGAGGTGTTTCCTATCCATAGGGAGCCATTCGTCATCATCCTTCCAGTGGTTCATCCGCTCGCGAAGAAACGCCAACTCCACCTTGAGCAACTGAAAGACTGCAGTTTCGTAATGTATGCCCGCCGGCATGCTCCCGGTTTTCATGATCAGATTTTAGGAATCCTAAATCGAGCTGGACTCTCACCAAGAATTGCGCAGGAAACAGGAGAAATGTACACATTGGTTTCTCTGGTATCTGCAGGGCTGGGAGTGGCAATAGCACCCGCCTCGGTAGAGAATTATCAGATACCCGGAATCGCAATACGGAAATGTCCCGACATCGACGTCTTCTCTGAAATAGCACTGATAATTCTGAAAGAGAATAATCATCCAGCAGCGCGGGCATTTGTCGATCTGTCTCTTAAGCAGTTTGGAATAAAAAGAGAAAAAGCTATCAACGTCAGTCAAGGGAAAAAATAAGAGCTGTTGTCGTTTTTTTCTTCGACATAGTCCACAGTACATTTCTCCACTGCTCAATATCTTCACCTCCTCTTCGCAATAGAGCGAACTCTGGATCACAATTTCTTATGGCGTTTTCTTGTATCATTAAAAACCGAATATGAAGAGTGCTATTGAGGTTCTCAGAAGTCGCCGCAGTATCCGTAATTACACCGCACAGCAGGTGGAGCGCAGCATTATCGAGCAGATTATCGACTGCGCACGATTGGCACCTACGGCGATGAACGATCAGCCTTGGGAATTTGTTGTCATAACCGAAAAGGATGCTCTGCAGAAGATTCCCGTAATGCTTGGACATGCCGAGTTTATTGCTAACGCAGCATTTGCAGTGCTAGTCCTGGCCCGTCCGACTCAGTGCGCATTGGAAGACTGCTGTGCAGCTACGGAAAATCTTCTGATTGCAGGAGCGGCATATGGTTTGGGCTCCTGTTGGGTGGCAGGTTCACAACAGCCCTATGGGCCCGCCGTGGTCAAAGCTTTTGGTGCTCCGGAAAATCATAAACTTGTCGCCATAGTGTCCTTCGGATATCCAGCTGAAGATCCACAAATCGAGAAACGACCGCTTACTGAAGTTCTACACTGGCAGCATTTTTAACATCTGACATCCCACAGACTCTATCACAGACAAAGAAACACAGCACAACTGGAGAATAGTTGTGCTGTGTTTCTTTAAGCGACTTGCATGTAAGATTGCTCTCGCGTACACGGGACTCGTCCAATGTGGTAGATCGCACGTGACAGCACCTCAACTCTTTGAAAGCTTCGTGGAAGTATCCTCTAATCTGACCAGCCGTCCTCTTATGCTGCAGTCAAAGATGCCTAACCTGATTAGGGAAGCACGTGCACGATAACACGGCGATAGCGTGAAAGCGGAGGTGCTCCTTTATCTGTTACGCGAAGTATAAAATGTATGGTTTTTGGTGAATCAACTTTCGGGGCGGTCACCGGAAGATCTGCCAGCACCGGTGAAAATGGTGCAAGATTTACCGGCTCCGGCAGATCTCCCGCTTCGACGTATTGAAACCAGTAATAGCTGATGGAATCGTGATCTGGATCGTAGGAACCCGTTGCGTTCAGGTGAAACTCTTGCCCTGAATGAACTGTAAACTCTGGTGGCGTGTTCTGCGCAAGGATTGCAACCGGTTGATGATTAGCTTCTTTGTATGACTTGATTGTCCAGTCCATGCGAGCGGCAAAATCATTTTGAAAATCTTCACGCCAGCGCCACAGAGTAACGCCCGCGTTCTTGGGCAAAACTGATTTATCCTCCGCAACTGAACCTGGCAACCGGAAAGGTCTACGCACCATGGGCCCATTGTATTGGTCGCTGCTCGCGGTCCAGATGGGACGTGTCTCCGGCACAGGTGTGACCACACTCTGCCAGCGGAAATTGGGAATTACCGGCAGTGGTGGAGGAAGCGGCGGGAGATAAAGAGCAAAGCGACCGCCCCATCCTCCGTAGCCTGGGTGTGAGGGGTTATCCAGTCCGTTAGGAATGAGGCCCAGAAATGAGGGTGTATCACCTTCCATTCCATATGCGATATCTGGATAGACTTCGCCAAGTGGGCCATGTCCTTGCTGGATGTTCTTGACTAGCCAGGCTGAACTAATCATTTCCGGACTAGAGCCAGGGTCGGCCGAGTTTAGACCAGTATCGAAACCGATTGGTGTTATCCAAAACAGCGATGGAAACTCTCTACGAATCCAAAACCCCGAGTCGTCCTGATCCCCAATCGCATACACACGCAGTTTCAAAACAAGGGCCTTCACAGATTCGGGCTTCTCCGTAGCACGGATCTTCCAGAGCGCCTGGGCCAACGTATTCGCACCACCCCATATCGCTACCCATAAGGGACGTGAATCGTTCTTCTTTAATGCTGAGATCAGCATTGAAGAACCTTCGGAGTCTTTCCCTGGCCCCACTCCTCCCATTCCATACTCCGATGATCCAGACTTAATCAGCGAACTAAGGTACTCTCCAGTTGGATAGCGAGAGTCGTGTTGCAGTAGATTTGGGCGAACCTGCGAGTATGCTTTAATGACCTTTTCAATCAACCAGGGATTAGTCCTGTCCATCATAAAAGTCGACGTTGTCGCAACGAGACCTTCGATATCGATTTCATTCGAATATAGGACAAGACGAACCATCGATTGGCTATCATCGTTATCGGCTCCCATATCGGTAAGAACAAAGAGACGGTGCCTGTCCTCGTCCCGCAGTGATTCGTTCTCATGTACTGTGGCAATCACATGATCTTTGTCCAGGCAGTTCATGTTGCATGGAACATTCTTAAACGGAGGCTCGTGAGGACTCTCCTGAGCCAGAACTCCGGGAGTTACCAGAGCCAAGATCATCACTAGAGCAATACCATTCTCGTTTCGCATAACTTTCGTAAACCTCGATATCAGGGACCAATCATCGACGCTTCTTATCGGCCGAATTCCTCACGATGTAGAGGAATGGCAGTTAGCGGAAAAACTGGGGAGCAACTTCCACCAAGCTCTTCCTCCAAAAGCTCCAGACGTGCCCATAACCCGGAACTTCGTTGTGAATGAAATGAATTTTGTGCCCGATCAGCCAGTCTTCGAATTGCTTATTTGAGGTAATGAGACCGTCGTCCAAACCGCAGGAAAGATACAACAAACGTAGCTTGTCGTTGATGGACGCATCCAGGCCAGGCATGTTCTTCTCGATAGCCCCAGGATCAAGGTTGAATTTCGGGATGCTAAGTGCAGCGGGGTCATTTGCCGTGGACGTTTTAGCAGGCATCATTGCTCCCGGCCATGCGATAATTGCACCACTGAACGACGCAATCCATGCAAACACATCAGGATTATTCAGCCCGGTAAACAACGCTTGTCCACCGCCCATGGAGAGGCCTGCAATAGCACGAGAAGAGCTTCTTGGAATCGTTCGGTAGTTCCGATCCATGTAAGGAACAAGATCATAGACAATACTTTTGGCAATCTCCGTAATGCTCGGCGTGATGTCATACCCGCGTGGCGGCAGTGGAGCCAGCAATGCTGTACTCGCAGGTGGAAAGATATCCGGAATGGAATGCCGGTCATGATGCCCATTTGGCATTACAACAATCATGGGCACAATTTTGTGAGCGGCGAAGAGATTGTCCATGATCTGTGCCATCCGACCCGACTCGAGCCACTCATTCTCATCTCCTCCCCATCCGTGGAGCAGATATAGCACAGGATATCTGTCCGTACCTTCCCGGTAATTCGGTGGTGTGTATATCAAAGCTCGCCTGGGAGTAACCACGCTCTTTGACGTATACCAGACGGCTGTGACTTCACCATGAGGAAGATCCTTGTTCTCATATAACGTACTCTCTGGATCTTGCCCTGTGACAATAAAATAGCTACCGATCCGGATGGCATCGTTGATCGAGTGAACATTATTAGGATCGATCGCTTTCACCCCATCTACAAGGAAAGAGTAGGTATAAAAATCTGGCCGCATTTTCCCCAACGAAATGGACCAGACACCTTGCGCATCTCTTTCCAGAACGTCGCCCATCGGACTCTTGGAATTCCAGTCTCCAACTACCCTAACGGTTTTGGCCTCAGGGGCACAAAACCTAAGCAGCACATGGCCATCTGACGAGATTTCAGGAGACCGTAATGGTGGCGCAGTATTCCAAATACCGGCTGGAGTTCCGGCTGGCAAACACATATCAACATGTTGTGACAAAGCCGAAGACTGTGAAAAACAAGCTGCGGGAGCAAAAACCGCAAACAAAAAAGTAGCACGCAGATGTGCTCGATATTGCATTAAGAGTTATAGCCCCCTTTCGAAGAGGACCACAATCTAAGCATTAGGCATAAACATTGTCAATATGCATATTTATGCAATACTCATGCGCATTGGCGAAAAATTGATCCACACGTTTTTGGTGAGATTGGAGATACGACACAACATGGAGGCGAGCGCAGCCATTTTTTCGGCGCCCGTCTTTGGAGAAAATACACGGGTTGGAATAGTTTTAAATGGGTGTCGAAATTTTCTTGTCTAACATGACCTCTCTGCACTCGTACTGCAGCCTTTTACCACGAAGGGAGCCTCCCAGGGAAATCTAAATCCCGGGCTCTACTCTACAGCGACAAATGCTCCAGCAGCCTTCCATGATGTCACGGTAGCAACCAGCGGAGTAAGCGACTGTACCGTTAGCACACCGAGTATGTGCAATAACAGCAGCGCATCCTCAACCAATCTGGCCGGAGGACAAGTAGGATACCTGGTCACAGCAGGGTATGACCTGGTAACAGGCTTGGGCTCCCTAGATGTTAAAAAATTCCTGTCGAGCTACTAAAGTGCAAATACCAGCAGCAGTAGGATCAATCTCTCCCGCTGTCGGCAAGACTACATGCCAAGCAATCTTCGACATATTGCTTATTCAACGGAATAAGATTTCGAACTGATAGCACATCTCTCGCTGAGGCAACGGGACACGTCAACATGGTCGGATTACCAGAATAAGCCGAAAGGATTCCGTCACACGGGAGGGATTTGTCGGCGGTCCCGTTTCGACTGGAAGGAGACTTTCTGCTCCGTCTCCAATCATGCTGGCAGAACGATTGCGCCCTCTCTAGCGCCTTAACTTTGCGCTTTTGAAAGGGCTTCAGCTGTTCGCTGATCGGTAATCAAGACATCAATCAAGCCGCCGCGTAAAGCCCCAAGAATGGCATTCATCTTTTGCGCTCCCCCGGCAACTCCAACAACGCGCCTACAGGCCCGCAACTTGACCAGGTCAATCCCAATCACTCTCTTCATCAGCGGCGATTTGATAGGCTGTCCGTCAGCGTTGAAGAAGCGGAAGCATATGTCTCCAACAGCCCCTAGTCGCTGAAGTTGTGCGCGCTCTTCTCTAGAAAAGATATTGCCACTTACCGCAAGCATTCTCGAAGGCTCCATCGAGCCGATTCCGACCAGGGCTACATCCAATTTATCGAACAACGCCGATGCTTCCTGGACTGCCTGATCACGGGAAAGAACTCTCTGGGCCTCAGGCGAGCCAACAACGGCAGGCGACTGCAGCAGGACAGCTCCGGCACCAATGCTTGCCGCTAATCGTTGAGCAAGATGAATTGCATGAAATTCGTTACCGACGTTCCCAACTCCACCGAGGATCTGAACTACTTTGCCATCTTTGCAGGAATCGCTCGGATGTAAGGCATCGACCATGGCAAATAAGGAACGGCTCCAGGAAGAGATACCGACAACCCTACCCGGCTTCAACGTTGTCTCGAGAAAATAGGCTAATGCTACTCCCAGGTCGCGGACCATGGCTTCTCCCTCGGCCGGACAATCCACGACAACGGCATCCTTAAGATCAAACCGTGATGTTAGTTGATCTTCCAACTCGGCGAATGTTCCAGGAGGAGTGGCAATATTAAAGCGGACAAGATTCAATGTCCGCGCCTTTTTTAGCATCCTGGAAATTGTCGACTGATGGAGCTGCAGTTTCTCCGTAATTGCCTGCTGACTGAGGTCTTGAATGTAATACATTCGAGCAACCTTAGCCATAAGACGGAGTTCATCCACGCGTGCCATAGCCGTAATTGTCGCATAGGGGATAAAACGCGCCAAGCATTTTCAGTACTTGACGCATTTCTATGCGCAATTTACGAACCATGTAAGATCTAGCCCACTTCTCTCCTTAAATCACGCAGGGAATCGAGGGTAACTCGGAGGAGCGATTGTGGTGGTATGTCCTCCATCCCTTATATCGGCTGAGCGCATCCGCCACGGCCTCTCCACAATGACTACGGCTCATTGCCGCATGATGTTCAAATCCATGCTGACAGATGATATGCATCAATTTCGGTAGCGTGGGAACGTCGACTACCGCTCGCGTACCAAAGGTATTAAGGGGATCGTCCGTAAAATCACCCTCGGCAACATAAGCACTGATAGAACCTGTAAGGTCATCCGTGCTGACACGCGTTATGGTCAGGGGGCCTGCAGGTGTACGCCCGTTGAGTGCACCTACCGTATTCTCTTCGCCCAGCGTGGTTCCCAAGATTGGCGCTGTACTGATCTTTGCCTCCGGAAGAAACTCCGTAGCCCAATTGCCGCAGTGGAACAGGACACACTTGTCGGGATTCCCGCCATAGTTGTTATTCCAATCTACCAGTGCGCTAGGCCGTCCACTTGCTAATTGAAGAGCATACATACTGATAACACCTGCAATATCCACCTCGCAGGCAGAAGGCATCATCCTCTGACTCATCATCGACATAATTGTGCAGACGTTAACGCCAAAGTTCTTCTGGAGTGAACTCCAGCACTGGATGGCAGTAGCTGAAATACCAAGAGAGTCCATCCAGTCATCAAGAACGAGAGCGAACTTCGCCATACGGACAAGAGACTCCGCTGGAGCTGCCGATGCATCGGCATAAGCATGTATCTGTTCGATGCGTGCCTTCACACGGCTATCGCTATCGGCAATCTGGCTGGCATTCCCGAAGATCTCGGAGAGATCGATGGTATTTGTAGAGATACCTGAATTTTCAAAGAGCTTTTCACTAAAACGAGTGGTATTGAAGGCATTCGGGCGGGCGCCAACCGCACCGATGCGAGCGCGATGCAAACCGCGAACAACTTTACATACCTGAAGAAAATTGACTAAGTCTTCGCGAAAACGCGGATCCAGCACGGCTACCGTGTGATCCCGTGTAAGGCTGTACTTAAGTCCGAATTGACGAAGATTATTGCAGACCGATATTTTCCCGCAAAAGGCATCACGGCGACGATCAAGGCCGAACTGATCAAGGTCGTCCGGATAGGCTTGCACGAGGATTGGAATATTAACATCTGCCAAACGGATGGAATCGGCCACACCCTTCTCATCGCCGAAGTTCGGCAGGCATACAAGGATCCCCTCAATGCGTTCACGGTTCTTTCTCAGTAACTCTCCGCACTTCTGCGCATCGGACCATGTCTCTACCGCACCCAGCTTCGAATCTGATGGGGAAAGCCACACCGGCTCAATGCCCAATTCACCAAATAGTTTCTCCAGGTCCCGCCGCGCTTCCGTAATCAGTACATCGGGAAAGAAGTCGCGATTGCCTATAATTACCCCAAGTATCGACTTGCTTGTCATCTCATCCTCTCTGATTGTCGAGATTTCTTGTTATTACGAACGCCCGGCCCGGTCTAGTGCCGTTCCCGATCGTCATCATGATCCTCTTCTGTGTACCGGCATGTTCAAGGTTCCGGCGTTGTAGGTCTCGCCTACAGGCGCGAATAGGTAATAATTGCCAGGCCCACCAAATAACAAAGGAACATCGCAGCAAGCAAACGCGATGTTCCCTTTGGAGCCTCTGCAAACTCACGCCACACCAGCACTCCCCACAAGATAGCCACCACCGGCGCTGCATTCGATAGCGCATAGGAAACCGCCGGTCCCGCCGCACCTACTGCGATAAAACTCAGTGAAAGTCCCAGTGCCCAAATCACGCCGCCCAAGACGCCAGTCATGTGCGTGCCAAGGCTTCCCTTCCAGTAGTCCCCTCCGCGCACGGGCTCTCCTTCGACAGGCTTGCGCATGAAGAACGGATTGAACACGAAGGTCGTCACGAATGCGCCTACAGTAAAGAAGAACGATGCCGTCAGCGGCATCAGCTTGCCGGATCCTCCCGCTACAAACACAGGATCAATCGACTTCACTGTCAGGGAATAAAAGAACGCGATCAGGATGCCCGCTGCTACGGATAGCAGAATCCCCTTTGCACTCGGCTTCTTCACCGCACGCACCAGCTTGCTATAAGCATGCATGCTCAAAAAGATCGCCACTACAATTACAGCCACGCCCGCAAACAACAAGCCGGTGTTTCCCGGATTCGTCTGTCCTTCCAGGATCACAAGGACAAAACTGAAGATAATTCCCAGCACCCAGGCGATACCACCACCGATAGGAAAACCAATTGCCATACCGGCTACGGCAATAGCAGCCACCAGCAGCAGGTTACCCAGGTTCCACACTGCACCGCCCAACATCGCCCAGAAGATACTGCCAGCATCAGCTTGTGCCAAATCCGCGAGAAAAGGCCGACCGGTTGAACCAAACGTCCCCAAGGTCAATGCCGCAGCTAAGGACGTCAGCATCAGTCCAGAAACAAAGTCCCAATAGAACAGCTCAAATCGCCATGAGCGTGCAGCCAGCTTCTGCGTGTTTGCCCACGATCCCCAGCAGATCATCGTCAGCACGCACAGTATCACTGCAACCGTATAACTCTGAATCGTGACCATTGCTTGATTCCTCTCTTACTCCGGCAGCAGGCGCGCACGGCGCACGGCCAGCTTCCAGGCCGCCAGTTTTTCGTTCCGTTCCGCCGCACTCATCTGCGGTGCAAAACTTGTAGTCGCTTCAGGCAACTTCTCGAACTCTGCAGTCGACGCCCACCATCCCAGAGTTAATCCGCCCAGCCACGCCGCACCTAATGCAGAAAGTTCTTCATTGCCGGAGCGATAAACAGACCGGCCTAGCATGTCAGCTTGCATCTGCATCAGGCCATCGTTGCGGCTTGCTCCACCATCGGCCAGCAGCGCCGGCAATTCGATACCCGAGGCCTGCTCCATCGCATAGAACACATCTGCGACCTGATACGCGATCGCATCCACCGCCGCATGAGCTAAATGTGCCGCAGTGTGCGATCTCCCAAGGTTGGTAATTGTGCCGCGTGCTGTATGATCCCAGTGCGGAGCACCCAACCCTACCATCGCCGGAACCAACAGAACTCCACCCGCATCCGGTACTGAATTCGCCAACTTCACGGCATCCGCCGTGGGATGCTCGAGTCCTAGAAACTCGCCAACCCATTGCACAGCCGAACCAGTCATCGCGATATTCCCTTCAAGTGCATAACGCACCTCATTCTTCGAGGTCCAGGCAATTGTGCGCGCCAGCGCATCCGTCTCTTTGGGTAACTCAGCAGCCATCATCATCAGTGACGACCCGGTCCCGTAGGTCGCTTTCACAATGCCCGTTTTATATCGTCCGTGGCCTACAAGCGCAGCGTGAGAATCGCCAATAGCTGCCACCACCGGCACACCTGTCAGCTCAGGCACAGCCGTGCACACGCCAAAGCTGCCGCTTGACGTTTGCACATCCGGCAATGCCCGCCGCGGAATGCCGAACAGAGCCAACATCTGCTCATCCCAATCCAGTTTTTCGAGATTTAGCAGCGCTGTTCGTGAAGCATTCGAGCCATCCGTTGCATGAACCGCACCGCCTGTCAGGTTATAGATCAGCCACGCATCGACCGTGCCCAGCAATACCTCACCAGCCTCAGCCTCTTTCTTCAGCTCCGGCATGTTTCCAAAAATCCAGGCCCACTTGCTTGCGGAAACCAGCGGATCGAGAGGCAATCCTGTTCTCGCGCGAATCAACCCGGCTTTATCTGCCAACCGATCACAAATCCCCGCCGACCGCCGGCACTGCCACGTAATAGCATTCGTTACTGGTCTTCCAGGTATGCCACGACGCCATGCTACAGCCGTTTCGCGTTGATTTGAAATCGTGATACCTACAATACGCAGCTCTTTGGTGCTTGCATATCGAGTGCATTCGTTCATTACTTGCAGAACCGAATTCCACAGCGCAAGCGGGTCCTGCTCCACGAAACCCGCCTGCGGCTGTAGCAGTTCCAACCCGGCCGATGCGCGAAAGACAGGCTTTCCGCTACGATTCATCAGCAGGGCTTTTGTGTTCGTGGTTCCCTGGTCGATTGAAAGAATCGCTTCGGCCGCCATCTTCATTTCGCTCCTATCAGCTCCATTGCTGCCTTTTCAATGCCCTTGGCGTTGAGTCCGAAGTGATCCAGCAGAAACTCTGCTTTCCCCGTCGGTGCAAACGTATCCGGCAAACCCAGAATGCGCATCGGAGCCGGATGGTTCAGTGCCAGAACCTCGGCCACTGCACCCCCCAAACCACCTGCAGTCAATGCTTCTTCCACTGTCACGATGCCGCGTGTCTTCTTCGCCGCATCGATCACCGCATCGGAGTCAAATGGCTTCATGCTGCTCATATTCAGGACCCGTGCGGAATATCCTCGGCTGGCCAGTGCATCCGCCGCATCCAGAGCCCGTGAAACCAGCACGCCATTGGCGATAATGGTTACGTCGTCGCCATCACGCAGCTTCGCCGCTTTACCCAGAGTGAACCGATAGTTATCTGCATGCACCTTCCGCACCGGAATGCGGCTAATGCGAAGAAACATCGGACCTACGTGTTCCAGGGAGTAATGCAGCGCCTGTTCGGTCTCCAGAGGATCGGCTGGCACAATTACCGACAGATGCGGAAGTATACGCGTCCAGGCCAAATCTTCGATCGAATGATGCGTCGGGCCAAGTTGTCCATATGCCATACCCGAAGACATGCCGCACAGTTTCACATTGGCCTTGGTGTAACACAGGTCGATCTTCACCTGCTCCATTGCACGGGCCGTCAAGAAACATGCAGCACCACACACATACGGAACCATGCCGCCATTGGCTAGTCCTGTTCCCACACCCACCATGTTCTGTTCGGCAATACCCACATTCACGAATCGGGAAGGGAACTTCTCCTTGAAGCCCTTCATCTTGGCCGACGACAGCGAGTCGTTAATTACCACACATACACGAGGATCCACAGCCGCCATCTCTTCCACAGCTCGCGAATATGCATCTCGGCAGTCGAATAGCTCTTCCACTACAGGAGTACTTGTGCTCACAGCGTCACCTCCATGCCAAGTTCTTTCGCGGCTTGCTGCAGTTGCTCTGCCGTTGGAACGCCATGATGCCATGCGGGTTTCCCCTCAGCAAACGAGACACCCTTACCTTTAATTGTTTTTGCGATGAAGCATGTCGGCTTGCCGGTTTTTAGCGGAACCGAAGTAAAGGCATTGAAGAGCGCCGAATGATCGTGGCCTTCGATTTCCTCTACAGCAAATCCAAAAGCAGTCCAACGATCGGCTAGCGGTTCCATCCGAATGGTAGTTTCTGTGAAATCGCCTTGCTGGATTCGATTGCGGTCAACAATCACAATCAGATTATCGAGGCCGTAGTGCTGGGCACACATAGCTGCTTCCCAGTTCGAGCCTTCCTGAAGCTCTCCGTCGCCAACCAGCACGAAAACCCGCCACGATTCATTTCTCATCCGCGCTGCAAGTGCCATACCAACCGCGATTGGCAATCCGTGTCCAAGCGGTCCGGTATTTGCTTCTACGCCTGCCAGCTTGTTTCTGTCAGGATGTCCGTTCAACATCGAGAGCGGATCCATAAAGGTCTTCAGTTGCTCCAGAGGAAAGAACCCGCGTTGAGCGAGCGTCGAATAGAAAGCACCGGAGCAATGCCCTTTGGACATCACAAAACGATCTCTCTGTGCCCAGTTCGGGTTGGAAGGATCTACCCGCAAAATTTGACCAAGATATAGCGTCGCCAGGATATCGGCGGAAGACAAATCCCCGCCAGTATGGCCCAGTTTGGCATGATTGGTCATTGTCATCGCACTCAGACGAATCCAGTTCGCCTTTCTGCTTAACCACTCAGCCTTATCTTCAGGAGACCCGAGTTCTTCAAATCCGTTTTGATTCATTGTCTTTGCAATAACACCTTAGTTGCGCCGCTGCGATAACAGCATCAACGCATTCGCAACCGGAACTTCGATCGATACCGGCTCCAAGAGCGTCCTTACCACAGACGGCAAAAAGATTCTGATCGCCAATATGTCCCAAGAATTTCGTATATCCGGAACCTGTTGGCAATGTTTCTTCACACAATACACTTGGACTGTAGGCAGTGCCACGGATTTTTTCAATGCTGCATAAATATGCATATAGACTCCGAAACATCAAAGAATAGCGGCAAAAGTGATTGCGTTCTTGGCGGAATTTCCCACCTATTGAGATGATCCCCACTTAGGGCGATCCCTCCACAAGGTCTTTGGTCGATTTTGAAAGTCCCTCAAGAAAGGACTCTCTTTCGTTTCATCAAAGACACTGTTTCCCCGTCCATCTGTAAAATCCAATGACGGAAAATACACGAGCACGAGACTGGGATCTGGTTTATAACCCGCACAACAAACTTGATCGAAATGACAAGAAAGAGTGGGAGCGGTATTGCCGCTCCCTACAGATCCGGGGGCACCTAAAACAATAGCTTCAGTGCAAACTGCATCTGGCGAGGTGTCATATTCGCCGCGGTAGACGAAATGACACCGAATGTTCCGGTGGTGAGTCCATTTCCAGGCTGACCGAAATTCGGTGTATTGGTGACGTTGAAGAACTCACTTCGGAATTGGAAGCGCCATCTTTCATTAATTGGAATGTTCTTGAGCAAGGACATGTTGAGTACGCGGGCCCTCGGGCCGTACACAGAGTCGCTCGCCGCACTTCCTGGAGTTCCCTTGATTTGTGTTGAAAAGGCAGACGTATCGAACCACTTCTTGATGCTCGGATTCGATAGTGCAGCTGACCGGGTCTGGTCCGGGCGATCACTCGTCACACCCGGCAGATTGATAGCGGCATTTGCGTCGACAACGGTAAACGGTATGCCTGTTTGCCAATAGCCCAGCAAAGCAACTTCCCATCCTCGTACAACCGTTCCAGTAATCCCCTGTAACGACTTGCCAAACGGGAGATCATAGATCAGTGAACCTGCAATACGATGCCGAACATCTACCGGTGAGTTACCGTAGTCGTACATGGGATCGTTTGTAATCAAAGCTGGTGAAGGATTTGTGTAGGTGCTCGCTGCCTGAACGCTGTTCGATAGTCCATGTGCCCAGGTGTAGTTCGCATTAAACGAAAGGCCACGCGAGACAGGTCTGAAGAACATTGCTTGAAATGCAAAGTAGTTCGAAATACCGCTGTTATCTATATATTGGATGCTGGTGACGTTAGGTAGCTGTGAGGCGTAGACATATTTTGGCGTCGGATTTCCAGCTCCGGGAGGCAGCGGCAGATCCGCATTGCGCAAGTAGAGAGCCCGCCTTCCCTGTGTGCCCACTCCGCCCACGCTAAATGAGTTCGCACCAATTTGTCTCTGCACAAAGAAATTGTACTGGCGCACATAAGCATTCTTGAGATCCAGAGCTATGGAACTTACAGTTCCCACCGGATTCGCAGCATTTGACGAAGGTGTTGGAAGATTCGGGAATGTCGCGCCAAAGCAAGGGAAACACACGTAACTGAAAGGTGGGTTGACGTTCTCCAACTGCGTTTGCATGATCGGTGGATAGTAGCTGAAACCAAACCCTCCACGTACCACGGTCTTGCGATCAATATTTGCAGCAAAACCAACGCGGGGAGAAAAGTTCGTATAGTCCGTCTTTACGCCACCGCTGCTGCTGGTATCTTTTCCCGCAACCAAAACCTTCAGCTGCTGCATATTGAAATTCGCGAATTGGTTATGTGAGTCCGTGATAGGCGTATATGCTTCCCAGCGAACACCAAGGTTCAATGTCAACCATGATCTCGCATGCCAATCGTCCTGAGCGTAGATACTTGGCTCCCAAGAACGTAGCCCTTGATGGGCAAGATCGTTGCCCCGCTCCGCAAAGATCGGATTTCCCGATAGCAGGTTCGCAAGCGAATTGCTGTACACACCTGCAGGAGAAAAGACAAATCCTCCTTGCGGACTCCAGTTGTCCTGGAAATAGTTCAACTGCCTGCGGATGAGCGCTCCACCTATCTTGAGATTGTGATTTGATTTCGTATAGTTCACCGCACCGTTGTACTGGAAAGTATTATTTGCATCGAGAATGGGAATGAATATTCCATCTCCAATCGAGGTGTAATCTCCTGTGAGCATCCACATGTAGGGAAGTCCGATGCTGTCGGGAGTAACATATGAGTTCCCCATTCCCAGTTTGGCGGCCCAATCGACCCCATGGTTCAGGGGACGCGTCTGAATATTGATGCGCGTAAAACCAGCTTTGAGCTCGAGGACAAAATTCGGGTTGAAGATGTGGACGTAATTTGCCTGGACATTGGTGGCGGTGGTCTTCGAAGGACCAGCATAGGAAGTACCACTCGGATATACCGTGGAACCCGCCATCCGTACAGCCGGAAGAGGCCCAGGAATTAAGGTGTCTACCGGGTTATACCCAAACCGGACAAAAATTGAATCTCTATCACTAAAGCGATGGTCCACGCGATTATCGGTACTCGTTGAATACTGTGTCTTGTTCGGTTGTGATACATAATTGTTGACCCTGCCGGCTTTCGTCGGTGCTGGATACATTTTGAAATAGGCCAATCCTACCGGCGAAATCTGTCCTGCAGGCACAACAGGGCCACCAATATCACTGAAGTTGCCTGGATTCTGTTCTTCAAAGAGAGTAGGCACGGTACTTGTCCAGACCTGTCCCTGAATCAATCGATTTGCCTCAACGTCGGCAAAGAAGAATGTGTTGTTTTTGTCGATGGGACCTCCGATGCTTCCCCCAAAGACATTTTGGCGGTATTTAGCTTTTCGGAGCGCGGGGTTCGCAAAGAAATCATGCGCATCGAGCACATCATTGCGAAGATATTCATAAGCAGAGCCGTGGAATTCGTTCGTACCACCTTTCGTGATGATGTTGACAACCGCGCCTGCCGTGCGACCCAATTCAGCCGAGTAGTTATTAGTTAGAACGCGCACTTCTGCAATAGCATCCACCGAGGGATGAATTCCACTAAACCCTTGTTCCCGTTCATTATTGTCCAAACCGTCAACGAGGTTATCGTTGGAGAGATCCGATTGACCATTCGCGGCAAAGGTGAAGCCTGGACGACGATCGTCAGGCCGTGCTCCACCTGAAATCGCGCTGGGAGAACCCTGATTCACTCCAGCTGTTAACTGCACAGCGCCTTGGAGATTACGCCCGTTTAGGGGCAAATCCTGAACCGACTTCTCACCTACGACATCCTGGACTGTCGAGCTATCGGTTTGCAGAACCGGAAGTCCGTCAGCGGTAATTGTCACAGTCTCTGAGGCGGCTCCTGGGCTTAAGTGTGCATCGACTCGCATCCTATCGCCCGCCCCGATTTTGATTCCTCTTGCTTCGTAGGTTTTGAATGCCGTCTGCTCGACTCGAATCGTGTAGCTCCCTGGCGGCAAAAGTGTAAACACATAGTCACCAGTGCTCGTGGTACTCATGGATCTCTGTAACTGCGTCTCGGTATTGACGATGGTGACGGTGGCTCCCGGGATAACAGCACCATTTGGATCACTGACAGTTCCAACGATATCTGACGTTATGACCTGAGCCATTGCTTGAGGAATCGAAAACCCAGACACAACAAGCACGGTGAACAGTACCCACCTGAATTGGAGCCCTCTCCGAAACTGAACTCTTGTCTTTCCGCAAGAGTATCTCAACCATGGCCGTCCAAGATGCTCTTCGACAACCATCATCACATTTGACATGTTGCTCTCTCCTTCTGTCACTCGATGCAGGCCTCGGAAACAACCTGATTTGGTCTATGCTTTGCAACCGGATCCGGGAAACAGATTCTGCAGAATGGCTCAGGTTTATCAGTCGTTCGATTGAGCGGTGTCCAGCAAGGCAAACGCAGAGCAATCTGCAGTCCTGAGTGCGGGCGCAACATTAGTTGGTAGACAAATAGCTTGTCAAGAATTTATTGCTATGCTGCATAGATATGCAAAATGAAGCATGTATATGCAGGCGTGTGAATTTATATGCCAGAATAAAGCCCGTACTTCGACGAGCTATTTTGAGTATCTACGTAGGGAGATGAAGCCAAGAACCGATATCCTCACGGTGATTGCGAGTTTTCATAGATCAATGCAATATAAACGATCCAAAGACTACGAGAACTTTATCGGTTGCTGATACATATGAGGAGAAGAACGAATATTGGAGAGATATCTGAAGCAATCTTGCTTACCGCAGATGGCAGACGGGAAATGGCTAGAAATACAAAGATGCAAAAATGCAGAGAATTGACCTTATAGCGCGTAGGTTGTCATAAGCCCTGCTGGTCATACCAGTGGAGCACCCGCAATGCACGAAGCGTGTTCCATCGACTGGGTTCGCCGAGCGATTCGCCAAATGGAAGGGAGAGAGCCTCGGTATGTGTGTCATCGAGAACCCATCGCCCATCGGGCTGTCGTTTGTTTTTAACGACGCGCAGAGCATCCTCCATACGCCCGTCAAGTTGATGGCCAGCATTCCTGAAGTAGTCGAGGGCACGAAGAATGTCGTAGTGGTAACGAGGAGGAAATGCGAATTTCAAGAATGATGAATTTGCGACTTCACCGGTCGATAATCTCCGAAAGAGCGCTCGTTCAAGCAAATATTCTTCGCCTCGCCGCCTAGCCATCGCGATCTCCGGCACGGGACCTACTGCATGTTCGTATTCAAGTAGCCCCTCCAGTACACAGATCGTCGTATGAAACGATGATCGCCTGCTCTGTGGAGCTTCGCAGTTCCAGCCACCATCTTCAAGTTGCTCACCGAGAAGACGACGTGCGAGACTCTCCGTCGGACGCCCGAAGTAGGCACCAAGCGCGAGGGTACCTCCATTAATACAAGGCTCCACCTCTCCTTCGAAGAACGGCTTCTCCCCAAACTCCTTGTCCCAGCGAAACCCTTTTTCAAGACGAAGGATCGCCAATTCGACTGCGGACTCGGTACGATCCGCACCAGTTGCACGCAGAAGAAGCAGTGTATAAAGGGTTGGAAGCCACACGGGAGCATCAGACCGATGCCACGAACCATCGGCTTCTTGACTATCAAGAATCTGAGCAGCGATTCCTTCGCGAGGAACGCGAGCGCGCTCCTCCGAGATCTCGGACATGGAGACATCTGTCAGATCTCGCATTGCCTGCCATCTTACTGCCGGATCAGAATCGAGCAACCAAGCAACGGTATCCACGCCAAGATATTACTCAATAAACAGCTACCCTTTCACCTGAATATCGTTGGGTACTTACTTCGCGTGAATCGGCTGATACATTTTGCTCTGAATGGAAAGGCTGAAATCCGTAGATACTCTGCAGATCCTCATCGGCCACTCTATTCTAAAGTCATCGCCTGCCTGGACTTAGCTACCTGCATTTAGTTCCGGCACCTTCACTTCAGGCCAATAACGGAAATTGCGTAGCATCGTTTTGCCGGAACCGCAGGCATAGAGAGCAGGTCGCACATCGAGAAAACCGCCAAGTACATTGTGATTCATTCCCGATATCTCAGCGGACTCCTGTGTTCGCCGCCATGGTTTTCCGGGGATGCGGAAATAAAAGTCCAATTCCTGACGATCATTCACAATACGCAAAGTGGCACGACTTGTTCCCTCCTCCTGGTATGAATGTGTTGAACCAGTCGCCAGTCGCGCACCAATACCTTTTAGGCCTAAAGAAAGACCGCTGGCATGTTCCGGATCATAGAAGAGCAGCAATCCGGACTCACATCCTCGTTCAACCTCAACGTCGACTTCCACTGTATAGGAGTGACCACCAACAGGAGTCGTAAGGACGGAAGCGCCAGCAAGAGACTTGCCTTGGGCCGCAAGTGTGAGAACCCCCTTCCCCACGGTAAACTGTTTTGGATCGAACTCGTGCCAGAAGGCCCATTGCAACCCGAGTTCGGGAGCGGTGAAGTCGTCCGAAGGATCGGGAAATGGTTGTTGTCCTCCGCCTCCAACGGGCAGGGAAATAGCCGAATCGGCGGTCACCCCTTCAGGCACACGGAACCACCCATCAGAGGTCCAGCTAATAGGTAATAACAAAAGCTGGCGGCCAAGAGTGCGGTAACCATTTTCATATGCGTGGACTGTCATGTACCACTTACCATCGGGGGTATCGACAAGGCGTCCGTGGCCGAGGCTCAGCCAGCGATCTTCGCGGGATTTGGTATGTGCAATCGGGTTGTAGGGAGAAAACTCCCATGGCCCATTCGCGTGGCGACTGCGAGCACTCACTACAGCGTGACTGGTGGCCGGTCCAGCGGTGCCTCCCTCAGCCACGGTCAAGTAGTAGTAGCCATTGCGCTGGAGCAGTTTTGGTCCTTCCAAGCAAGTACATTCCATCCGAATGGAAACCGGCACAGGCCAAGGTTGCAATACCGTACGCGGCGGAGTCTTGACGGCGAGTCCATCCGCAGTCAATTCTGCCATCTGACCTCCAGCCAGATAAAGGAAACGGCGGTCATTCTCAGCAATGTGCGCAGGATCAATGGCATTGATTCCAAGATCGACAGGTTCACTCCATGGGCCCATTAAACGATCGGCATGGACTACATGAATCTTGCCCGCTGCGGGAAAATAGATGTAATAGCGCCCTTGATGTTCACAGAGATAAGGAGCCCAAACGGTGCCGTAGTAACGATGAAGAGCGGCCGCAACAGGGCGCCAGTTGATCAGATCACGCGAATACCAGATCAACAGGCCCGGAGCGTAATCGAAGCTCGAATGGGTCAGATAGAAATCATCACCGACTCGAAGTGGACTGCCATCGGGATGATCGCCACCCATGACAGGATTACGGTATGTGCCCGCATCCGCCTGAGCAAAAGCCAGTGAAGTGCGAGAACCAAAAGCCAAAGTTGCAGAGGCAAACGAAACATTCCGGACAAATGAACGCCGTGTGATCATAGCGGAGCAAGTCTATCTTTGCTCTCCCGCATAAGTAAAGCGATTTTCAAAGAACAAACTCCTGCAGAGTACCTACGTCAAAAGCGTTACTCCGTGCGAAGAGCTTCTATTGGATTTACGGATGAAGCGTGGCGTGCCGGAAGATAACTGGCCAGGAGTGCTGCAATCCCGAGCGTAAGTGCAACAACTATCAGCGTAGGAACGTCCCAGGTACGTACACCGAAAAGAAGTTCACGTAGAAAACTGCCCGCAGCCAGAGCACATACCGTCCCGATTCCAATCCCCATCGCAGCCAGCCAGACAGCCTCTTGCAGCACCATTCGATGAACGGATTTACGCTGCGCGCCGAGAGCCATGCGCACACCAATCTCTCGCGTGCGGCGACCTACTGAATATGCGATTACTCCGTAAAGCCCTACAGAACTCAGAAGCAATGCCAACGTTGCAAACCCACCAACCAAGTAAGCCGTGGAACGGCGGAAGTAGACACTGGTGGATTCATTGATTCGTTGAATCATTCCCACTTCCTGGTCAACACCGACATTCTCATTGAGTTGATGAATTGCAGCCGTAAGAGCAGACAGTATCAGGCGTTCGTCCTGAGAAGTACGTACGATTAAAGAAAAGCCAGAGCTGCCGTCCTGGTAGTAAGGATAGTAGGCCGCCGGTTGCTGTTCTTCATCGAGCGAAGCATCTTTAAAATCATCTATCACACCCACAATTTGCTTCATCGATGATGGACTTAGTGTTGAATCGCCTACCCGCTTCCCTATCGGGTCCTCGCCTGGGAAATACTTTCGCGCAAAAGAACGGTTGACGATCATTACTTTAGACCTTGAAGCATCATCTGCATCATTGAAGATGCGTCCTGCAAGGAGCCTCACACGAAGTACATTGAAGAACTCGGAACTTACATTGCGGGCGTTGGTTGTAATATGACTCCCATCATATGGCTTTCCTACTATCCGCATCCAGTCTGTGTTGCAGTTGCAGCTTACCGGCAAGACACTGGTAACAGCTGCACCTTGTACTCCCGGCAGGCTCTTGACCCTATCCAGCAGGCGATGAATAAAAGCGATCTGCTCCGCTTCTTTTGGGAACTCCATATCCGGAAGTCGGACGCGCAAAGTTGCCAAATGATCGGCCTGGAATCCCACATCCACATGTAAAAGCCGGTAGAGACTCTTACCCAACAAACCTGCTCCGGTTAAAAGCACCATCGTAGTGGCCAGCTCAAATACAACTAAACGTTCACCTACCCTGCGCCAGAATGTTCCTGCCGAGGTGCGGCCTCCCTCTGCAAGACCATCACGCAGTTCGGATATAGAGAGATGCAGAATAGGCACGATAGAGAACAATAGAGCTACGAGCAGCGTCAGTCCGCCGGTGAAGGCCAACACATGTGTATTGATCCCCAGGTCCTGGAAAAAAGGCAGATTGGCCATCAGTTCTTTCGAAATGCAATGATGCAAAACTTGCATCACACCTTCCGCAATTACCAGCCCGGTCAGACTTCCGCAGCCTACGAGTACTATTCCCTCCGTCGCGAACTGATATGCGATCCGCGCACGTGGAGCACCCAAGGCGCCCCTCACGGCAATCTCGCGTTTGCGCCCCTCGGAGCGCACTACCAGCAAACTTGAGACGTTTATGCAAGCAATCAGCAGCAGGAGTCCTGCACCGCTTAGTAATAAAAGCAAAATAGGCCGAATGTCCCCGACAATTTGTTCTGAAAGGGACACCACACTTGCACCCCGGCCTCTGTTGGTATTCGGATATTGCATTTCCAGCTGCCTAGCAATCGACTGCATATCGGCCGCAGCCTTCTGAAGCGAAACTCCTTCTTTTAGCCGTCCAACAGCATAGAAATAATGACAGTCTCGCAATTTGTCGCAATCATTGTCGGGCCGAAGTGAAGTCCAGAAAACGGCTCCGTGGGCAGGAGCGAAGTCGAATCCCTTGGGCAAAACACCGATAACCGTATAGGGAAGTCCACTCAGTTGAACAGATTGCCCAATCACATCTCTTCTTCCGTCAAACCGCTGTTGCCAGATTCCATAGCTAAGCATCACCACATGCGGGCTGCCCGATATCTCTTCCTGCGGACGAAAACCCCGTCCCAAGACCGGCGCCACGCCAAGAGTCTGAAAGAACCCTGAGGTGACACGCTCTCCTTGAAAGGGTTCTGCACCTGCGGGGGTATGCAACAAAGGGTTCCATCCGGCAAAAGCATCAAATGAGGAAAGAACGGTGTTCATCCTCTTCCAATCGACATAATCGAGATACGAAAGATTGGCATGAGAAACCGAAATATCTCGTTCCGACACGTGGACCAACTGCTGCGGACGAACATAAGGTAATGGTCTGATTAGAGCTGCATCGACGAAAGAGAAGATGGCAACACTAGCACCAATGCCGAGAGCAAGTACAAGAATCGATGTGAGGGAAAATCCTGGATTTTTTCTAAGCTGTCGAACGGCAAACTTCACATCCCGGATCAGATTTTCACACCAGACGGCTCTATTCCGTAGATAGAACCGTTCGCGCACTACGCTGACATTGCCAAACGCAAGCCTTGCCTTCCGATATGCATCTTCATCGCTCAATCCTTCGCTCTTCAGCTCCTCGGCCTCCAATTCCAGATGAGCTCTGATCTCTTCCTCAAAATCATCGGTGCTGCGCTTACGCTTAAACATAGTCAAGCCTCCTCGCTGCCCAAAATCAATCCCATGGCCCTCGTCAAACGCTGCCATTCGTTGGCCTTAGCCGTAAGCTGCTCTTTGCCCTTTGGCGTTAATGCGTAGAACCGTGCCTTACGGTTGTTCTCGCTTACTCCCCATTTAGCAGTGATCCATTTTTTATCTTCAAGGCGCTGTAGAGCCAGATACAACGATCCGTGGTCAACAAAGAAGACCTCTTCTGATTGGCGCTGTATTGTGCGAGCTATTCCCTGACCATGACAAGGTCCGAGCATAAGAATTTTGAGAATCAGCAGATCCAAAGTGCCTTGTAGCAAGGCAATATGATCGTCGGTATTTTTTCCTGTAGGCATCCGACCCAAAGTGTTGCAAGTTTCGGGTCGGATGTCAACCCATAAAACTCATTACGAGAATTACAGCTGAAACGGCAAATTGGCTGCCCCTGCAAAAATTCCTCCTAGAGCTTTCAGAGAGAGACTACGGACGGATTTGACGCCTTTTCAGGTAGCGGCCTGTACGACCTATGCCGCGTTCCTAAATTTTGTCCGGAGGTCGCTGGTCTAATGTCTCAGAAGCGCTTACTTCTCTTGTTCTTCTTCCCTTGCCTGTTTGTAGTAGCCTCCCCTGTCTTGCTTGCACAGGAAAGCTTTCGCATGATCTGCCGGGGAGGACCGGGAATGTCCGTAAGAATTTCTCCGACCGATGTCCATAACACAGCCCAGAAGCTTGGACTATTTTTCAACAAATCGAACAAGGCAGCGGGACAGATGGGAAAATCACTTCCACCTGGAACATGTGCATGGATAGATCGATCACTGAATGGGCAGGAACCGGACATCGTCGCTCAAAATATCCGACAAGGTTATGTCTATCATGTTCAAGTCGATAATCAAGGCCATGTACTAAAGTTCACGCCTGAGAACAACATTTATGCCTGGGTCAACGACGTACGTAATCCAAGCAAATTATGGACTTTTTACGCGTACAACACCAATCAGGGTGAATTGCGAGCCACGAACTCCTATCGAGGCACAGGAGTACCTATCGATTAGAGCAAACCAGCATTAGTGTGTCCTACCCGAATACGATAATGTTCAGGTTTTCTTTACGGAAAACCTGAACAAAAGGGCTTACGGATAGGCATTCCAACCGTATTAGCTAACCGGTTTCATGGCTTTCGCCAATCCGTGCTTTTTCTCGAACTTCTTGAGCTTCAATTGAAATGAATCTGACGATTCGTTTTTAGGCCAGAGTAGCTTCCCCTTACAGGCGAACACAACTTTATTGCCATTTCCGTCGGGTAACACCAGGATCTGCCCCTCGAATCTCCTGCGAATACGATTGAGAATCTTCCGACTCTCCTTTCCACAGAGATTCACTACCATGAGCCCCAATTCGTTCAGAGACTGATAGCAGTTGTCGTAAAAGCTCTGGGAGCACAACTCCTCCGGCAGGCTATCAACACCGAAAACATCCACCAACAAAACATCGAATTCAGAGGACTTTCTCGCTACGAACTTTGTGCCATCCTCGCAGAGAATGTGGAATCTGTGATCATCAGGTGGAATACGGAATGCATCGCGTACGGCAATCACGTGAGGATTGATTTCAATTACCGTAAGCTTTGCCTTTGTGTGATGACGATAACACCATTTGGCAAGCGACCCGCCGCCCAAACCGATCAGAGCAATGTTTCTCGGCTCAGGCTTGAACAGCTCAAAGGACATCATGATGCGAGTGTACGCAAGTGCCAGAAAATCCGGGTCCTCGATAAGCATCTGAGTTTGGACATAATCGGACTCGAAATGTAGCGTCAGGACTCCAGCCTTTTCGGAGACAACCGGAACAGGCAGCGAGGAGGCGGTGTTGGGAATAATATCTTCGACTTCGGAAATCACTGAACGCTTGGCAGTTGGGCTCATACGTATTTCTCATTTTATCGGCTACTAAGCCCGCCTGCCATTACGATCTCTTTTCAGGACTCATCGTCCGCACCCGATTTGCTTTCAGATCTACGATGAACTCCTCAAATGGCGTCTTCTTCTGAGTATTTGGATCCACCTGGAAAGCCCTCGCCGTGATTAACTCTCCACTAACCTCTACCAGCATGTATCCATATCCTTTGAATGAGCTTACATAGGTGTGGTCTCCGGTTTTCTCGCCAGTTGCCGGCTTTACGGCTTGATCGTTGATGCCTCCGGTTCCCACCACGACATAAGGAATATCCATTTGCTTGCCCGCCATATTTACCTCGCGTGTGTAGCGCTGGTAACTATGCGCGTGACCCGACAAATACATATCGGGCATCACTCCCGCTTGCTTGCATACCTCATCTATGTCATGCAGCATATCGGTGCTGGGTGAATGTCCACCTGCGGTAAACGGTGGATGATGTGTTGCCATTATCAGGGCTTTATGTTCACCGTTTGCACGTTTCCTGGAGATCTCTTTCAGTGTTGTCAGTAGCCATTCCTTCTGTGCATTACCAGGTATGTCCCCAGAGATAAACCCTGGATTTTCTGCAGAGTTCGAATACAGAGCTACAATCTGGACAAACGGAGCATCCAGCAGGTAGTACACACCCGGTTGATTCATTGTTTCCCGGTAAATCGTACCTGCCACAGCGGGGACCTGCTGTTCGGCTGCACAGAAATTGGAAAGGAAAGCCCGCAACGAAACCGGATCGGTCGGCGGGATCACCTCGCCGTCGTGATTACCCGCAATCGCAATAATCTTGCCGGGATAGTGCACATATGGCTCATAAAATTCTCTTTTATATTCGGCATCTTTATTAGTGCCATAAATTACATCTCCTAAATGGAAGAAAAAAGCTGGAGACTTGGCCGGCTGTGAAATGTCGAAATCTGCTTCCATCGCTCCCGCTACCACACCTTGCGGCGTGTCGGCACCACGACCTGTATCGCCTACCGTATGGAACAAAATTGAACCCGCCGCCTGGATTTCATCTACTCCCCTTTGCCCAATAATCTCTTGGAGGAGGAACAATGGCTCGCGATTCGGTAAAGGGATTGCCTCAAGCTTGCCTTTGACATGATCGATCAATGTCTTCCCTATACCGGGGACTGAAGCGCGCTCTGACTTCGGAACCGGGGTGAAGAATGGATGTGCCCACCGATGCGGCTGTTTTGATCCGACGTCGCCTTTTGCTACCTGCTGTTGATCGACAGGCAGATTTTGAGCTGTAGTCTTGTCTTCCTTTGTCGAGGACTTTCCGGCTACCTCCGTAGCTTCCGGCGGGAGCTTTTTCGAATTCACACTCTTCTTAAGAGTTGTCTTCTTGCCAGGCCTTGACTCATCCATCGCTTTTACATCCTTTCCTGACAATCTATGGCCTCCATAAGGCGTTGTCGTATGAAAAGAACGTAAAGGATGTATGTAAACCTTCATGTCAGATACTGCGGGAGGGGCGTCCATACGACAGCCGGACTGGAGCCCGATGGTATGTTGACGGCATTCGATATAAAGCAGCCGTTATCTCAACGACAGGCTCGTAGCCAACCAGACTTCAGCTACCCGTTTTACCAGCCGGGATGATGGCGCGACATGCAGCACCTATTGCAACAGAGGAGATCTGAAAATAGCATCCTGACAGGAAAGACTCGAAAGAAAAACAAACCATGGCAAAGGAAAAAGAACAATATTGATCCCGGAGAGGGACGAAACTACACCAGTTATTGCCGTAAATAAAATATAGTTTTCAAATTGTTGAAATATCTTTCTTTTTTGCATTACACTGCTGGGTCAATATGAAAGCTCCTAGATTTCTTGCTTTTATGGGCTTGGCTGCCTCTTTGGCGCTGTCGGGATCTGCACAACAGCGGCTTCTTGAGCCCGAGCAGTTTCATCATTACACTCCTCTCTTCCAACAACAGGAAGAAGCGGCAACGGGCAAACCTGGCATCGACTCCTGGGCATGGATGAAGGAAAACATACCCTGGTTCGAAAGCTCCGATAAGCAATTCGAGGAAATCTACTACTTTCGCTGGTATGCGTGGCAAAAGCACGTCGTCAGTACCCGAAGCGGGTTTGTAATCACCGAATGGCTGCCAAAACCGGAAAGGCCCGATGGCTTCTATGGAGCTCTTCCTGATGCTGCGCCCTTTCATCTTGCCGAAGCACGATGGCTTCGTAACCCGAAAATAGCGGAAGACTATTCCCGCTATTGGCTTACGCCCGATGCAGACCCTAAGAAATACAGCTTCCCGGTCGCGGATACAGTCTGGAACGTTGCTCTTGCAAATGGCAATACTTCCTTCGCCATCTCACTGATGCCGTCGCTAGTCTTGAACTATCGCTCCTGGGAGCAGACGCATCAGGATTCCAACGGCCTCTTCTGGCAAATCGACACACGCGATGCCATGGAGAAGAGCATCAGCGGAGATGGATATCGCCCCACCTTAAATAGCTATATGTATGGTGATGCAGTTGCCATCGCCACGATGGCGGCACAAGCTGGAGATCACAGTACGGAGCAGCTTTTCAAGAGCAAAGCTGCAAAACTTCGTTCCCTGATCGAAACGACGCTCTGGAATCCTAAAGACTCCTTTTATGAAGTAGTGTCACCGGCTGCAGATTCCGGAATTCGCAAGCAGAAAAAATTTGTCGATCCCGGGACGGTCATGAAGCCCGCCGGAGTCCGCGAGCTTATCGGATACATCCCCTGGTTATACGATATTCCGACTCCCGACCATGCTATCGCGTGGAAACAACTGACTGATCCGCAGGGCTTCTCGGCAAAATATGGTCCCACCACCGCCGAGCGCAGAAGTCCACGCTTCCGCTTCGCCAGCAATGACCAGTGCACATGGAATGGTCCAGCGTGGCCTTTTGCCACCACACAAACGCTGTGGTCTTTGGCAGAACTGCTAAATAACGACTCGCAGCAGAAATACGTATCAAAGCAGGACTATTATCAGCTCTTCTCGAAATATGTTCTCTCCCAACATCTGAAACTGGCGGATGGCAAAGTCATTCCATGGATTGATGAGGACCTGGACGCCGACACGGATGAATGGATTGCCAAGCAGATGCTAATCCAGAAGAACAAACAAGTTGGACGCGGGAACTACTACAACCATTCCGGTTTCGCTGACCCGCTTATCACGGGATTGATCGGCTTGCGGCCTCAAATCGGAGATCGCATTGTGCTAAGGCCACTGCTACCGCCAAATACATGGTCCTATTTCGCTGTCGACGGACTTCCATATCACGGTCACACACTCACCATTCTCTATGACGTAACCGGCAAGCAGTACCACCGCGGGACAGGATTCTTTCTTTTCGTAGATGGCAAGAAGATAGCCTCCCGCAAAAATCTAGGCCCCATGGAAGCCATGCTTCCTGCAAGACATTAATACCGATTGGATGAATTGAATGACTCACTCAAAGATCTGCCAACGTTATTCCCCTATTGCGTTTCTTGGCCTTGCAATCTTTACAGCAGGCACTTTTGTGATCCCGGCAGTTCAGGCTCAACCGCAAAAGCCGATAAAGAACTCCATCGGAGTTGAATTGCAGGCTCTGCAACCGGGTACGTTCAAGATGGGTGCAGATGCAGATGATCTACCCAAAGCAATTCGGGATGGACATGCGCTTATGTCGGAACGCCCTGTGCACGGCGATTTCGATGAGCAGCCTGCACACACAGTTCGCATTTCGCGCGGTTTTTTAATCTCTGCAACACAGATCACGGTAGAACAATACCGGCAATTCGATCCAAAGTATCAACCCAACACGCTTCATCCGGAATATGCTGCAGGCATCAGCTGGAATCAGGCAGTGGAATTCTGCAAATGGCTTTCCAAGAAAGAAGGTAAGCATTATCGTCTGCCAACCGAAGCAGAATGGGAATACGCTACACGTGCAGGTACACAGACACCTTTCTTCCCAGGCGACCATCCACTCAAGGCAAATGAAGCCAATTCATGGGGACTTCGCGATATGGGTACCGGACGCCCGGAATGGGTGCTTGATTGGTACGCTGCCTATCCTTTGACAAAAGCAACTTTAGTGGATCCTCATGGACCTGCAGCTGGTCTCATGAAGGTAATCCGCGGTGGTGGACTCGACGCGAAAAAAGCGAAATCCGGTGTGGGAGAAGGTTACCCCGCTGAATCATCCTACTTTGCAAGAAGCGCAAACCGGGCAAGTCTGGTACCGACCTTCCATAGTCCCAATGGCAATATCGGATTTCGTATCGTTCAAGCACCGGATCCTACCTCGGCGTTTACCGCTGTACCAAAACCCTTCTTTGAAACCGCAGTAAAGCAGACCCCTGAATCGCCAACATTAGGGCCTGATCCGAAGAAGCCCTTCTATCATGTTCATGCGCTATTCCCCAATCTGGGCGATAAATCGATGTCCGAAACAGGCTGGAAGCTCGGATTGGCAACAGGCTTGGGCATCCACTATCACAACTCGGCTATTCAAGTATTGCCGAATGGTGATTTGCTAGCTGCTTACTACAACACTCCTAATCTGGAAGACGACCCGGACCAGACCATTCTGATCATGCGTCGCCGTGCTGGAACAGAAGAGTGGGATATGCCAGAACCCTGGCCATATTTCGCCGACGCCGCAACGGCAGCGCCTGTCATCTGGAACGATCCCGCAGCCGCATCCCTTCCTCACGGAAAGCTGTGGCTATTCTGGGGAACACCCCGCCTCATCGGAAACGCTCCCTTTTATTTCACTACCTCAACCGATAACGGTGTGACCTGGGCGCCAGTAGAAGTGCCTCAATTCCCTGCTCCGATCGGCAGATATATTTCCCAGCCAATTAACAGCGCAGTGAGGACAAAGGATGGAACCATCCTGATGCCTACGGACTCGACCGGACGGGACGCGGATGGGAATGGATCGGTCTCCGTGGTTTGGGGATCCCATGACAACGGCAAAACCTGGTATGACACAGGAGGCCGCACAGCAGGACGCCACACCACGATTACGCTGCGTAAAGATGGAGCTATTCTCGGCTATGGCGGCAAGAACTCCAATATCGAAGGACGCATGCCCCTGGCCGTCAGCACCGATGGAGGAAAGACCTGGAAGAAAGAGAAGACTCCATTTGATCCATTGGCCAGTGGTGAACGCCCCAGCGTCGTCCGCCTCTCTTCCGGACGCATCCTCTTCGTCGCCGACTACAATCCGAACCATCAGAAGCATGTTCACAAAGATGGCGTTTATGTGGCGCTAAGCGATGATGAAGGTGCAACCTGGAAAATAAAGAAACTGCCAGAAAATATCCTTACAGTTGGCTACACAACGGCAACACAAGGGCCTGATGGAACTATCCATATTGTCACGTCCAAGAACACAACCAATTACGAGATTGAGCTGAATGAAGCATGGATCCTTTCAGACCAGAAAGAAGCTCAGTCGGAAGAGCTGACAATTGCCAATAAGCAGAAGCACCAGGAACGTTATGCGAACAAGAAACTAAAAGCCGAGTGGACGAGTGGAAGAGCAAGCGATGGCCGCATGCTGTTGGATGGACCGGAAACCTTCTACTACCCCAATGGAAAAGTTCAGTGGACCATTAACTATCACCTTGGCAAAAAGGTTGGAGACGAAATCTATTACCAGGAAAATGGGGCCAAGATCTGGCAAAAGACCTATGGTTCTGGTGATAAGTGGACTTGGCACCAATTCGATGCTCAAGGCACAGAAGTCGCAACTTCAAACTGGCACGATAAAGATCTGCTAGACGTATCTTTTCCAGCTGGTACAGCTAAGTGAGGTTTCTTCATGTCTCGATTCGAGGCCTCTCTTCGTAGTACATTCACTTGGGCATCGCCGCTTCCTGCAAGAGCGGCGATGCCCACTCAAACCAAGCAATTTCAAATCCATTCAGAGCAATCTACTCCGATTCTGCAATTTCCCGGTCTGCCTTCGGCACTACAGCAAGCAGCCCTTGCGCTTGAATTCATATAAGCATTGGCAGCCCCAGCGCTTCAATGTGTGCTGAGCCCTGAATTCCTCGTCAAGAAAGGTACGAAGTATTATGTCGCTTGATAATCAAAACTTCCGCAGAGATTTTCTAAAACTCGCAGGTGCAGGGCTTGCCAGCGGCGCGTTGTTGGCAGCACCACATTCTTTGCATGCCATCGCGGAAGAACAGGGTTCAACTACGCGTGCCCACCTAAACGGATTTCTGAATGTGAGAGATCTTGGTGCCAAGGGTGACGGACAGAACCTCGATTCATCCGCAATCAACAAGGCGCTTGAAACCGCAGAGAAAAATGGAGGAGGAACCGTTTATCTTCCTGCAGGTAAATATCTATGCTTTTCTATCCGTCTAAAAAGTAATGTGGCCCTGTTTCTCGATGCCGGTGCTGTTATTGTGGCGGCAAACACACCGATGGATGGCTTCCCTGAAGGTTCAACCGAAGGCTACGATCCTGCCGAAAAAGATCTTCCTACCTCAAAGTTACAAGATTATGGCCACAATCATTGGCATAACAGTCTCATCTGGGGAGAAGGACTTCAAAACATCTCCATAGGGGGACCGGGGCTGATATCTGGTACCGGACTCAGTCGCGGAGCCTATAGAGACACCCCAAAAGCAGAGAAACCAGGTGTAGGGAACAAGGCCATAGCCCTCAAGAATTGCCTGAACGTTACGCTTAAAGATTTCTCGATCCTCAAAGGAGGACACTTTGCAATTCTGTTAACCGGAGTCGACAACGTCACTCTGGATAATCTGAAGATCGATACCAATAGAGATGGTGTCGATATCGACTGTTGTAAGAACGTTCGTGTATCCAACTGCAGTGTGAACTCGCCATGGGACGACGGCATCTGCTTGAAAAGCTCCTATGCACTCGGATACTCGCGTCCTACAGAAAATGTCACAATCACCAACTGCTTCGTAACCGGGAAATATGAAGCAGGCTCGATGATCGACGGCTCTTGGAAGCCTCTCACGGGAGAAAGCGCTCCCGGACATAAGCTCTTCTGGAATGGGCGCATCAAGTGCGGAACCGAGTCGGTCGGCGGTTTCCGGAACATTACGGTCTCAAATTGCGTCTTTGAGCGCAGCCGAGGTTTTGCCCTTCAGTCTATGGACGGTGCCGCGATTGAGGACATCACATTCACAAATAATGCGATGCGCGAAGCATCGAGTGGCCCTTTTTACATTCGACTTGGAGGCAGGCTGCGCGCTCCACAGAACACTCCTGTCGGCACCATCAAACGAGTACTGATCAGCAATCTCGTAAGTTATGGCGCAGTCACGATGGCTAGCATGATTCAGGGCTTTCCGGGGCACTATGTTGAAGACATCAAGTTGAGTGACATTTACTGTCATCAAGTTGGCGGTCGCGAGCTTTTTGATGGCGTTCCGGTAGAGGTCGATCCCAAATTGACTGAGCCGACCGCATTCCGAGACCAGCCTGCCTACGGACTGTTTATACGTCACGCCAAAAACATAGAGGCCAGCAATCTGGAATTCACAACTGGAGCACCAGATCAACGTCCAGCATTGTGGCTGCATGACGTAGATCGATTTGACCTCTTCCGTCTTCGTACTTCTGGAGGAGCAAATATTGCTGACCTACATGAGGTTTCAAACTTCCGGCTCTTTGGCTCCCAATTCATTAATGACACCATCTTCAAGGAGAGCACAACCAAGACGATCAGCAACTCATAACTTCTTGTTGCTGTAATTACACCTTCTGGGCTGGTGGATAGAATCTTCTTGCAGATTTATCCATCAGACACCAGGGTTTGCGAAATCGCCGCTACCACGAAAGATCTGGCGTTACACGTTCCTCGATCTGGGACAACCAAGTACCCAAATGCCTTCTGAAGCGATTTCAGGCGGGTATAGCGCTTACCTGGGAGGGAAGGAATTCCTTTCGGTAAACTATATTCACAACATTAACCTATAAATTTGCCCAAAGCCGCTTTCCTGATTTTGGAGCCATACGAAGCCTCTCCCACCGCCTGCACGCAGATGCAGCATAGAGGAGAGGCCAATTGAGGAATATGAGGATTTCGCAGAAAAGCATTCGCGTTACTTTTTCTCTTGCAATATTGGCCTTGTCCCCATTTGCACTTCTAGCCAAATCGAAACCGATCAAGTATGACTTTATATTTGCGGTATCGCCCAGCGGAAGCGACGCCGCCGCCGGAACACCTCAGGCTCCCTTTCAAACAATTGAGCGTGCGCAACAGGCAGTGCGGGCCGTAAATGAAGATCACGATGTAGATGTTCAATTGAGAGATGGAATATTTCGTTTGACACACCCGCTGGTATTCACAGCCAAGGATGGCGGACACAACGGTCACCGCGTGGTTTGGGAGGCAGCTCCGAATGCTCATCCGGTCTTGTCGGGGGGAATTTCTGTTTCCGGATGGAAACTATACGACAAGGGCCGACAAATCTATGTGGCAGACACACCAAAGGGGCTAGATACTCGCCAGCTATGGATAAATAACAAGCTGGCTAGAGTTGCTTCGATTGAGATTCCAAGATCGGCGGTAGATTTCACAGCTGAGGGAATCGTGCTGAAAGATGCAAAGTACGATTCCCTCTCAACTCTCCCCAACCAGAACAGGATGGAGATCAATGCGACAGGATTTTTTACAAAGCGTATTTCACCTGTAGAAAAAATCTCCAACCACACCTTGGTGATGAAACAGCCGGCATGGAATAACAACATCTGGGGATATGACACCGTCAATACCCCATATCATCCGGAGCTCGCCCATCTCTTCCTAGCCAACTCATTAGCATTTCTTTCCGAGCCGGGACAATGGTATATCGATCCGGAGCGAGGAAAGCTTTATCTTCGCCCGCCAGCCGGAGCCGATGTCAACCAAATGGTGGTCGAACTTCCACGTATGAGCGTACTGGTATCAGTAGGAAACAATCTTGACGAACCCGTCCAGGACATAGTTTTCCGTGGAATTCGTTTTTCCCATACGACATGGCTCGGACCTTCTAGCGAGGAAGGTTATGCAAGTCAACAGAGCGGAGCGTATCTGGCCGGGCGGGCAGTTGCATATCCGAAAGATCCACTTAAGGAATGCCACGAGGGCTGCCCAGCCTTCGAGAGCGTTCGAAATGAATGGAAGCAAATGCCTGCCGCCGTACAGGTGAGCGCATCAGAGCGGATCACTTTCGAGGGAAACATCTTTGCGCACCTCGGCCAGTATGCACTAGGTATTGGAAACGATACGAACGCGACACTGTCCGGCACAGGACTTGGCGCAGGAGACATCACCGTGACGGCGAATGTCTTTACTGATTTAGCCGGTGGAGCTGTGCTTGTAGGTGGAGTTCAGAGAGAAGCACATCACCCCTCCGATCCACGCCAATGCAATCGGCAAATCATCCTGCGTAATAACCGCATTCGTTCGGTTAGCAAGGATTATTTCGATAACAGCGCGATTCTGAGTACCTATGTTCAGCAGGCAATCATCTTGCACAACGATATTTCCGATGTGCCCTATGATGCAATCGACATTGGCTATGGGTGGGGCATACACGATCCCGGCGGGAATCCGAACTACAGGCTTCGTTATCGTGGTTACGAATGGAAGCAGAATCTGATTTACCAGACTCCCACAACGCACCGCGACACTGTCGTTGCTAACAATCGCATCCACGGAGCCAAAAAGCTATTCCATGATGGCGGCGCCATCTATAACCTCTCGGCAAGTCCAGGTACGCTGATCACAGAAAACTACATCTTCGATAACGGCTCACTGATCGGCATTTATCTGGATGAGGGATCTCGCTACATCACGATTCGAAAGAATGTCGTCCAGGATCCATACGGGGAGTGGTTGAATATCAATACCGTTCATGCGATCTATCCATTGCGCATCTCGCCCGATAACACGGCAACGGACAATTGGCACGATGGAACCAAGATAGGTGGCATGTGGACAAATTATCAGAACAATCTGATCCTCAAAGACCACCTGATTAAGGATGGTAAGTGGCCTGCAGAGGCTCGAGAGATCATGAAAAACGCGGGAATTGAACCGAGTGCCGGAACTGTAGCCTATGGGGATGCACAACCTGGTGCAGGCGAAGATGTGAAATCAACACAGAAGAATGCGGAAATTGCGCTGCCTGACTAGTGTGGTGAGTCGTTAATTCACCACATATTTTCGAGAGCCGGATCGATTAATTTCTCCGTATCCAGCAACTCCATATATGCGACGAATTAATGACTCAGGATACTAGAAACGCCTCCACCGAACAGCATTTGAACCTTGGCTCAATCCTAAAGCTTTGTCACAGGTCTTTCTCCATTACCCATGCGGAGAAGGACCTGAGCCTTTTCTGGTGTGGTACCACCAACAAGCCGGGGCATCCGCTTACGCATTAAATCCAGAAAACGCCGCAGTTTTGCTGGATAGAATCGTGCATACGGATAGGTCAAATACACCGGCAAGGATACCGCGTGCCAATCCGGCACAAGGTGAACCAAGCGGCCGCTTGCCAAATCATCTGCAACGATCCAACTAGAAATGAGGCTGGCTCCAAGACCAGCCAGTGTTGCATTTCGTAGCGCATAGACACTGTCGGTGCAGAATCTTGGCCGAATATCAAAACGAAAGCTATCCGAACCGTTCTTCGGCATTAAAACAACCTCGTCTCGATAGAAGCTGGTAAGCGCAATCCAAGGTAAAGAAGGAAGTCTCTTTATAGAGGAAGCTGTGTCGCCTTTACACAGGGAGGGTGAGGCAACCGCGATTCTGGGCACTTCGGCCAAGTGAACGGCAACGAGCGATGGATCGTCCACAGCACCAAGATGAATCGCACAATCAATTCCGTCCGCTATGAAGTTCGGATTTAGATCATGCAAAATCCACTCAATCGAGACCTGAGGGTAGTTTTCAAGGTAATCAAGTAACGGCTCCACCAGCGGTCCCTGCCCAAACGCATGAGGAACAACTACACGAAGCAGACCAAAGGGCGCTTCCTTTACTCCACGTAGCTCCTCCTCCATCGTTCGCCAAGCCGTCAATAATTCCTTTGCTCTGGTGAAAAAGCGATCTCCATCTTCGGTTAGCTTCATTCCATGGGTAGAGCGTTGTAGCAGTTTAACCCCCAGGTAGCTCTCCAGGCTTTGCAGCCGGCGGCTTACTGTTGGTTGCGTTGTTCCCAATTGAGCAGCAGCCGCAGACAGGCTCCCAGCCTCAACAATCCGTACAAACGTCGCCACCAGTTCGATACGATCTGTTCCCTGTGCCTCGGTCATACACCAAACGTATAACAGTTCTTTACTCCAAGGGACTACCAATTGCCGCTCACCGGAGAAATAATCGATTTGAAAGGAATTCAGAGCATGCCTTCTATACACAGATGGAATATTCAGGCAGCCTCTGAATCTCTCAATCTCTACTGAAGTAGCCGCACCTCAAAGAATCCGCTCGATTGCGTTGTCGTCGAGCATTGCTCAATAAAGGAGCTCTAGATGCAAGACCTACTATTTACTCCGCTGAAACTAGGCGCAATTGAAATCCCGAACAGAATCATCATGTCGCCGATGACTCGTCTCCGTGCTGGAGACGGCTGCATGCCCACGTCTGAAATGGCGGATTACTACCGCCAACGCGCCTCGGCAGGACTCATCATCACGGAGGGAGCTCATCCGAGCGCAATGGGTCGTGGATACACCTATCCTCCGGGTCTTCACACTCAAGAACAGGCGACGGCCTGGCGCAAAATCACCGATGCAGTACATGACGAAGGCGGACATATCTTTGTACAACTCATGCATGCAGGCCGAGTAACACACTCTTCTTTACTACCCAATCATGCACTACCGGTGGCCCCTTCTGCGATCGCTGTCTCAGGGACAATTCACACCTTTGACGGCAAGGTACCGTTTGAGGTGCCCCGCTCACTTAATACAGAGGAGATCCCAGGCATCATCGCCGAGTATCGGCACGCTGCAGAGCTAGCGGTGATGGCCGGCTTCGATGGCGTCGAACTCCACGCTGCTACCGGCTATTTGCCGCATCAGTTCCAGTCGTCCAACTCGAACCGTCGGACAGATGCTTACGGAGGCTCAATCGAAAATCGTGCCCGATTCACCTTGGAAGTAATTGATGCCCTCGGCCAAGTATGGGGAGCCCATCGAGTCGGGATCAAAATTGCACCGGGCTATACGGTAAATGACATGTTCGAGGAAGACCCGGCCTCCACCTATACTTATCTGGCAAAGCAACTAAATCCAAAAGGTCTGGCCTATCTGCATGTGGGCTATGAAAGCGGATATGCTCGCGGCACCGCGCCATCGTTTAATCCCATCGATCTATTGCGCAGGAATTACGCCGGTACACTGCTGGCTGCTGGCGGTTTTTCTAAAGAGACAGGGAATGAGATCATCGCCCGCAAACGTGCAGACGGTGTGGTGTTCGGCAGACTCTTTATCTCAAATCCAGACCTGGTTGAAAGGCTGCAAAAAGATGCTCCTTTAAACGTCTGGGATGTAGATACATTTTATGGAGGTGGCACTCGCGGATATACCGACTACCCAATACTCGCCAGCTGATACACACATTGAGAGCAACATGGAGTATTGAAGTGCCACGCAGAAAAGGCAACGCGCACACAAGACGCTGCCTTTAGGCACAACTCTGCCTTTGAATTGACTTCCCGATTGAGGAATGAAGGATGACCACCCCCACACCTCGTTTGCGCTTAGCATAGGAATATGCAGGAAGAACTCGCTCTAGGGAAAAAGAAAGTCAATCTGGAGACGTGGGAGCGTCGCGCGCTCTTCAACTTCTTCAAAAATTTCACGGAACCATATCACGGGGTATGCCTGCGCGTGGATTGCACCGGAACCTTCCGCTATGCAAAGGAACATCGCCTCTCAATTTTTCTATCACTCTTGCATCGTTCACTGGTTGCGGCCCATCAGGTTGAGAACTTCAAAACCCGGATTGTTAATGGAGAAGTCTGGAGTTATGAGCAAATCGATGGAGGTAGTGCCGTGGGGCGCCCGAACGGGACCATTGGATTCGGACACTACCGTTTCCGGAAAGGAATCAACGAATTTGTAAACGAAGCATCCCTCGAAGTGGAGCGAGTAAAGCAGAGGGATGATGTGGAGCGCTACCCGGAGGCCAACCTGATTCGTTATTCTGTGCTTCCCTGGTTCGACTTTACCTCCATCTCCCACGCCCGAGACCTCTCTCGCGAGGACTCCGCACCGCGAATAACCTTTGGCAAAATCACCGAACTGGATGGTCGCTGCACCCTGCCGGTGTCAATACATGTTCACCACGCATTGGCGGATGGATTACATGTTGCACAGTTCGTAGACGAATTCCAAAGACTCCTGAATGAACCGGAATTTCAATTTGCCGACGAAAAGTGTTAAGCCTCTGCCGACTAAGGAATCAAAAGAGCTCAGTAATAGGGTAGATATAAACAAGATATAGGTAGAAAAATGCCAAGGAAATCACGAGAATGATTACTCCCAGGATAGGAGAACTAATCTCAATTCCTTTCGATGAGGCAGAAAATGTCGTGACTGCAAGACCATCACTCGCTGCTACAGCTGTTTCCTGCTGAGTGGTACCAGGGATACTGGGGACGTGTGCCAATTCTGTGCCTCGTCTGCGTATCCCTACATGGAATTGAACGGCTGCAAAGTACACTCCGGAAATAACGAGTAGGGCTACAAGGAAAAAGATAATTTTCGAGGATATTAACTGCCATTCGAACACTCGCTGCCGATGCGCATAACCGGCAGTATAATAGTCAAAATATCCATCCATCGCTTTCAGGTACTTGGCACGCATCGTAGGGTCATCCTCGCCAGCAAGGGGAGCTTGTGGCTTCATCTCTCGCAGATGTGTGACATTAGGCGATTGTGGCTGCCGAGTCGTTTGAGTAGAGGCTTGATTATCCGACGTTTGCAACAAATCGTCCTTCGAAATCCGGGTTATCGAGCAATCTGCATTCCGGATCTCGACAGTCCCGTCAGGCAGAACGCTTCTCTTCCCTTGGCAACCGTGGGTTGTATTTTGATTTCCCTCCTGCTGGATTGAGTCGGCCAGAAGGTATTTCGAATGAGCAGAGGAAATCGTCAAGAGTAATATGCAGACAAGCTTTGCCGTCTTCTGCATTGCGCACCCCATTTATTTGGGAACCGATACGAATTCAGTAATCGCCTTTGTCCGAAAACTTACGCGCTGGTAAATCACAGGATTAGGAGGATTTTCATAATTCTTTACATAGTTTTGGAAATTTGCACTATTTGCTCCTCCTAATAGCCCCTGGAGAATGATCAACAAAGCCTGATCCTGATCACTCAACCACCGTGCAGCTGAACTCCCAGTCGGAGGATCCGGTGGAAACACAGGATTGACGCTCATGCGTGTGCACTGTGCAGGTATCACCCGTCCATCAGGAAAACGTATATTTTCTCCGCAGGCTCCAATTCTCTTGGTTCGCACAGTTCCGTCTGGATAACGCACCTCAATTAAGCCCTCTGGCGTCATCCCACGCGAAGAAACTCCAGCGGGTGTTCCACCCGAGGAACCAGAAGATCCAGAAACCAGAGGGGTTGCAACCTTCACGTGTTCTGTCGCGGGCATGCCTGAGGGCTGACTATTGATCTTTAGAGCCATCACTCCAAAGGCTCGTCCTCCCCATATAGTTGTTCCAGCAAGTTTTGCCTTGTCGAAACTGAAGATATAGAGATCGAATCGCTGTGCCATGTCGGCAAATCTGATTGTGAATGCCAGATGTTGACCATTCTCATCAAGAGCGCTCACTGTCCCGGAATAGCTTGCTCCATGAGCATCGATGTATAGCAATCCCAGTCCTGGACACGGCATAGTGCTACATTGTGCGGGGAAAATACGTAGTATTCCGGCATGTCCATCGTGATTCATCGAGTAGTTTCCGATCCAATCCGAGCGGCTGGCATCACCATGCAATAGAGACGGAAACAGTAGTAAACACAAAACAAAGTAATAGGGACGCATTACGGATCTCCTGCATACCTGCAAAATAGGAAAACGTGAACGACCTCTGCCTTATTGGTAAAAGCGTCATTACCAGCCAATTAACACATCCCTGCTTCAGTCTGGAGCGTTCCAGGCTTTTGTTGCTCCGGAATAGATTGCGAGCCTAAGGTGTTCTGAAGAGCGATGTACAGTTCTGTCCCGAGTGCGATATATATCCTGTCGATAACCTTTTTGTTGAAGTTCTCGAAGCAGAACCGAGCCTACTGGGCTGCCACTGCATTGCTTGAGTTTGAACTGATCTTGGGAGGCATATGGGATGTCTTCCGGGTACACCAGGTGCGAAGCGTAGTCGCTCAACTCGGGTATCCGGTCTATTTCCTCGCCATCCTGGGAACATGGAAGCTGTTTGGCGCCATTGCATTAGCCGTCCCGCGATTTCCTCGGTTAAAGGAATGGACTTATGCAGGAGTAGTCTTCAATTTCACCGGCGCGATCGCATCGCACCTGGCGGCAGGGCTAATCGATATCGGAGCCATTGCTTATCTCACAGCGATGCTTGGCATAACTGCCGCCTCTTGGTATCTTCGTCCGCCGTCTCGTCGAAACTTTCCTTCATACTAGACAAACGTTTGTTGTCAACTTTTGCGATGCTGAAGTAGCATAGGTGTGCCGGTCACGAGGAGGTCCCCTTTGAGTCGCATATTGACCGCTCTCTGTCTATTCCAGGCTCTGCTTGCACAGGCTCTTCCCGCTCAGAACTCCACCATTACCTGGCAAGGATCAATCCAGATTGGTGCCGAACGTCATCGGGCAGTACTGCAAATGACAGAAACCGGCAAAGGCACCTGGCAACCGAAGGCTTTCTATATCGAATTTTTCCCTGATGAGGTCCAAATCAACTCGTTCACAAACGAAGGGGCCCATTTACATTTTGCCGCGAACGCAGGGAAAGGGGCATTTGAAGGCACTGTCTCGGCCAAAGGTGACGCGATCCATGGAACCTGGAGCTACGAGAAACATGTTTCTCGTGTCTATCTGTCACGAATAGAAAAGGAAAAAGCTTGGCCAGTACCGTTTCTGTACCAGTATCACTACGGAAATACAACATACTACAGGCCCTCTGCCGATGAACCGGTGATTCCCTTCTCGCCTAAACTTGCCCTTACCTATCTTGAGCAGGGAGCTGTTGCCTGGACAGCCGAACGGCACTGCGTCGCATGCCATACGAATGGCTCTTACATGGTCGTGCGTCCGATGCTGAGCACGCAATTCGGAATTCCACAGAAGGAGTTACGTGATTACTTCGTTACAGCGCTGCACGAGCAAATGACTGCCGACCCGGATGATCCGCAGTGGCGTCCTGAACCGACACAGGTGGTATATATCGCTGCAGGGCTAGCGGTTTGGGATGCGAATGTAACACATTCTCTCTCTCCCGAAACTGTAAATGCGCTGCAGCTGATGTTCAAGCTACAACGAGAAACTGGCGACTGGTACATTGATGACGATAATAACCCACCGCTTGAGTCGAATACATTTCAACTGGCAACAGTAGCGGCTCGCGCCGTTGCCAACGCCCCGGGCTGGTTGGCGCAACAACGAGGAACATCAAACGAAACACGCATCAGGCGCCTGGAAGAATTTTTGCGGGCGGAACATAAGGTGCAAGGAGATTACGACCGTACCGACCTGCTATGGACAGCTGCGGAGTATCCAGGGCTGCTGAAGGAAAAGAGGATGCACGAACTCACCACTATGATCTTGAGTCACCAGCGACCCGACGGGGGTTGGTCGATTCGAACATTTGCTCAACCGGAGGAGTGGGGAAAAGGTAACCGCGCACAGAAACTGCGAGAGGAACCGGAGTTTCGTGATCCACCCAGCGACGGGCACATGACGGGACTGGCAATTATTGCATTGAGAAAAGCTGGTGTTCCGGCAAACAATCCCCAAATCCAAAGAGGTGTTACGTGGCTGCTGGCCAATCAACGGGCCTCAGGCCGATGGTGGACCCGGTCACTGAATCGCGATGGATGGCAATTCATCACTTATAGCGGCACAGCATACCCCTTACTGGCGCTGTCGATGTGTAATGCATTTGGAGCGAAACAGTAAAACGGCTTTTAGAGTATTTCCCGCATAGGTGACTATGATGGACAAAGCCGATACAAAAATGCCGGACTTTCTTGGGCATATGAAAAGGGGATAGCGCACTTTGCACCAGAGTTGCTTGTTACGTTGCCGAGCACAAGCAGTAGTGTCGTGCATTGAATAAATCACGTGGAATCTCTTTGCCCTTATCTTTTCGGCTCAGACAAAGCCAGGCCCTGGAAATTCTTTATATTCCAAGGCCAGAAAGAAATAGAAATCGGAGGAATCCGTCCAAGGCTACTCAACTGATTTGTATCTTTGCAGCCATCAACAGGCTACGGCGTCATCCGATAAATCTGCCTCACTATCTAGATCAGCCTCATCTTTATTTACAAGGAGTCCCAGGGCCTGCCGTTCGAATAAGCGCTTGTACATACCATCTTCACGTTGCACCAGTTCGTCGTGCGTTCCTTCCTCGATCACTCTTCCATGTTCGAAAACAAGAATGCGGTCCAACATTCGCACCGTGGATAGCCGATGTGCAATGATGATCGACGTCCGACCCACCATGAGCCGCTCCATAGCTTCCTGAATCAGCGCCTCGGACTCAGAATCCAGACTCGAAGTTGCCTCATCGAGCACCAACACCGGAGCGTTTGCCAAAAAGGCCCGCGCTAACGCTACACGCTGCCGTTCGCCGCCAGAGAGTTTTACACCGCGCTCACCCACCATCGTGTGGTACCCCTTTGGTTGGTACATGATGAAATCGTGAGCATTTGCCAGCCGGGCAGCTTGCTCGATCTCCTCCATCGTTGCATCGGGCCTCCCATATGCAATGTTCTCCGCCAAGCTTCGATGAAACAAGATTGGTTCTTGCGATACCAAAGCCAGCTGCGCACGCAGCGAGTCTTGTGTCACAGATGCAGCATCCTGACCATCGATAAAGATTTTCCCAGCGTTCAAATCGTGTAGCCGGTGTAGTAGCTTCACAAATGTGGTTTTGCCTGAACCGGAATGCCCCACCAGTCCAACTCGCTCCCCCGCTCGAATTCGTAACGAAAAATTCGAGAAAAGAGGTTCAACCTGGCCGCCGTAACGGAAAGTTACCTGGTCGTAGACGATTTCGCCCTCTCTGACTCGAATCGGCCGCGCATCTTCACGATCTACAACTCCCAGCGGCTGAGAGTAGAAATGCACCATCTCTTCCATCTCATTCGCGGACCGCTGCAAATTACGCACATGCTGACCGATATCGCGCAAATACCCATGCACAATAAAGTAGCTTGTCAATACAAACGCCATATCACCTGCCGTGACCCGGCCCTTCCACCACATCCACATTGCATAGGCCAATACTAGGGTCCGCAAACATTGCAGTAGAAACATCTGCAGACTTCCATTGAGGGTCGCACGAATCCAGGTTCGCGATGTTCGTTTATGCCATTTCGCTAACACTTTCGTTAGTCGATAATCTTCGCGTTTTTCAGCGCCGAAGGACTTAACTACCGTATTGCAGGTAATTGCATCCGCCATGAACGCTCCGATTCGAGTATCCTGCGCATTTGATAGCCGCGCAGCCGGAGCCACGTAATACAACGACAGATAACTTGAAACTAGGATATAAACTACTGCTCCAACAGCCACCACTACGCCCATACTCGGCCAATGCAGCCCCAGCAGCACCGACGAACCTACCAGAACAAGCAGTGCCGGTAACATCTCCAGCAACAAAATGTCATCCAGCGTATCCACGGCCCACATGCCCCGTGTAATCCGTCGCACAATCGCACCCGCGAAATTGTTCGCATGCCAGTTACTGGAGAACCGTTGCACCCGCCAGAAGGCATCGGTAGCAAAACGAGACATCAATCGCAACGTCAGCCGGATGATATGGTTTAGTGCCAAATATCTCAGCGCTGTTAAGGCAATGCCTAACAACAACATCATGACAATTGCACGCACAGCACCTTGTAACGCCGGCAAGCGCACCGCGGATTGTGTTGCCACGGCATCTACAAGTCTGCCTGCATATACAGGCATTAGTAGATCAGCGAGCGTAGCCGCTATCATGCATAGGGCCACCCTCATTACCAGCCATTTCTCGCGACACCAATGGCGAAAAAGAAAGACCAACACTTCACGAATAACATTCTTATTCAAACTCTCGCTCATAAAAACTCGCAGAAGAAGTAAAGATCAGCGGACACAACATCCGCAGATTGATCAGATTGAAGTTGAAAGAAGCCGAACGCCTCCTCAGGCTGTACTGAAGACCTTCAGATCAAACTGAAAGGAAATTAGTTAAGCGAGACGGCGGGAAGGAACACTATCGGCGTCTGTGGAGTGCCATGGATATCGAATGTCTTCATAGTTCCTTCCTTTCGGTGAAATCAATACAAGCTTACCAGAATTTCGCAGATTCTACGTAAGTTTGCTATCGTCTCCAGTATCAGCAACTTGACTTTGCGCAAAACGGTTTTGCTGAAAATTTGCTGAAGAGCTGAATCAACCTCACCCCGAGGGAGTCGTTGAAGAACTCGGTACAGATCAACGGAGACACTTCAAGGCCCGGTGCGACTTTGCCCGACCTAACCAGTGATACTTGCGGCCACTCGCTTCTGAGAAGCTTGGAGATGACCGCACTCATCTTTACGGAGTCAGCGGCGCCGGTTTGTCGCGAAAGACGAAGGCTGACGAAGAAAGAAATACCACATGAATATCAGCAATGGCAGCGCAAGGATGCCCCACGACACCTCATCCCAGAGACCGTCGCCGACGAGCGCGGAGAGCAACCCGGATAGCGTGACCACCGCAAGCAAGATGGGTATCCCGTAGACTCGGCGAAACGGGAGGTTTTCTTTCATCGGACCTGCTCCTGTAGTTGGAACCCAGGGTTGTTCCGCAAGCACCAGCTGATCCAAACTGCCTTCAACAGGTGTTTTTCTGCGCGATAGCCAAAGGTAGACGCCGCTGCCGAGAACGACGATCAGCACGGCGTCGAACAATGCCCAAAGGATTTTCAGCGGCAGTCCACCGTAGTCTCCGAAATGGAGTGGCCGCGATAGCTCGAGCACGCGCAGATACCAGGGCAGTCCGCCGACGATAGTCGGCAGACCCGTTTCAGCGTCAATCAGCATAGGTGTGAGTAGTCGAGAGGTTAAAGGACTGTTGCCTTGCGTCCACACGACGAAGTGACGCGGACTGGCAACAATGCCATTCGGAAATAGAACAGAAGTCACACGCATTCCGGGCAGCAATGCAGCTGTGCGCGCAACGGCATCGTCAACGGATGTTAGTTGTTGTGGAAGGGGTCTGCCGTGAAATGGCTTCAGAATGGGAGGCAGTGTTCGCATCTGCCACAGGCCGAACAGCGGTGTCGACAAGGCATTCATTACGCCGGTTGCACCGATCACGAGAGCCCAGCAGATAGTGACGATACCGAGCAAGTTATGGAGATCGAACCATCGCAGACGCGTGGGCTGCGTGCGTACCGTACCAAAGGAAAGCCGCCGCATGAATGGACCGTAGACCAGCACGCCACTTACCAGAGAGACGATGAGCAGGAGTGCCATCACGCCCATCAACAATTCTCCGGGAAGATCCAGGAAGAGCGCCCGGTGTAACGTCAACAGCCAGGAAAGCAGATCTTTGCGGATTGGCGCCGCTTCCAAAAGCTTGCCCGTATGGGCATCGAAACTGACCTGCTCAAACTTTTCGGGCTTCGGCGTCGGTGTCATGATGACGACCACACGCGGCTCGTCGTCATCGAGGAACAGCGAATAGGGTTGCAGATTTGGCAGCCGCACTTTGGCTTGCTTCACCATCGCATCCAGATTGGCAAGAGGTGTCCCCGCCGGAACTTCCGTCGGCCGAACTTCTTGATGGAACATTTGATCCAGTTCGTCGTGAAAAATGAGTGGCAAGCCAGTGATGCAGGCCATCAGCAGAAAGGCCGTGCATACCAGGCTGGACCATTTGTGAATGCGATACCAACGCCGCACCACTCGGGCAGAAAGAGTCTTCATCGCTAATCTCCTTACCAGCGGTAGCTGGCTGTGCAATAGGCCGTGCGTTTGAGTCCGTAGTGGTGTGTTTCCACTGGCCATAGCATCCGGTGCCGGTTCGGAAATGCGCCAGTCGTTAGGTACCACGGTGTTTTTCGGCATGCTGGGGGTAATAGTGTTTGGTTTGTTGTTTACGCCAGCCTTCTACACGATGGTCCGCAAGCTTGGCAGGAGGAACGCATGAATCGCGACTTTAACTTCGTCACTAAGGTGGCCATGAGCAGTCTCTTGCTAGGCCTATTCTTCGAAGGCTGCACAGTTGGCCCGAAATATAGAACCCCGACATCGGCCTTGGCTCCACTCCACAATCGGGTCCCGGTTTCGACAAACGACGCGACGGCGGCTCCACCTCTCGACCAGTGGTGGACAGGCTTCAACGATCCGACATTGGTAACGATTGTTCGGTGGGCTCTAGAGCAAAATTTAGATCTGGCCGCTACGATTGCGCGTGTAGATCAGGCTCGCGCAGCAGCTGCGGGGGCAGGTGCCAAGCTATATCCGGCGGGAGAGTTCGACGGATCGGCGACTGCGGAGCACCAGAGCCTCCAAGGGAACTTGGGCACGATTGCTAGTACGGTTCCGACCTACAGACGCAACATACATGAGTACACGATAGGGCCGACTGGCCAGCTGGGAGATCGACCTTGCTGGAGGGCTAGGACACGGCGCTGCTGCAATGCGTTACGAGGTGCAAGCAGCCGAAGCAGAGCGAGTTGGCAGGCCCATGATTGTGGCGGCGGGTGCCGTAGATGCCTGTCTCCAGGTTCGCGGATACCAGGCGAGACTTGCGATTGCGAAGAATCAGATCGAAACGGATGAACGCTTGTTGCACCTCGTACAAAACCGAGTGGCTGCAGGTGCTGCGACAAAACGTGAGACTGCTCAAGCCGAGGCATTACTCTTGCAGGCTCGTTCTACGATTCCCCTACTCCGATTTTCGTTGGAGAAACAGTTAAATCGGCTAGCCCGACTTCCGCTATTCGCGGTGAAATTCAAGAAAAATCGAGTTTCTGAGAGTCATAACTTTCTGATTTGATTGAAATCAGGAGGGTAAAACAGAGCGAAAGTGCTTGCGGTGAAGACCAAGTATCTTGCGTGGAGGAGCGGTTGGATGGACAATCGCGGCATGTTCTTGCGCTCGACTACGAGGAAGAAGGATGGCAAGGAACATCGCTATTGGAGCGTAGTAGAAAACCGGCGTGTGGCAGGCAATCGAACCGTACAACGTCATGTCCTGTATTTGGGGGAAATCAACGACAGCCAGCAAGCAGCTTGGAGTAAGGCGATCGAAGTTTTCGATGAAGATGATCAAACAACCAAGCAGGTGGCGCTGTTTCCGGAATATCGTCAAGCGCCGATGCTTGACTGCGATGTGATCAGAATCCGGATAAGTGAAATGCGGCTTTGCCGGCCGCGACAATGGGGTGCATGTTGGCTGGCCTGTTATTTGTGGGAGCAATTGCGTCTGGATGAATTTTGGGACAGGCTTCTGGATCCATCCAGGAAAGGGACTAACTGGGTGCATGTGCTGAAGACACTGGTCAGCTATCAGTTGATTGATCCGGGCAGTGAATGGCGTCTGCATCGGCAGTGGTATGACGGCAGTGCGATGGGGGATCTTCTTGGCTCCGATGCCAGGCTGGCACAAGACGATACGCTGTATCGGTGTTTAGACAAGATTCTGCAGTATAAGCAGGAGCTGTTCACGTATTTGCAGCAGCGATGGAAAGACCTGTTTCAGGCTAAGTTTGACGTATTACTTTACGACCTGACCAGCACCTATTTCGAGATCGATCCGCCGTCGGAAGGAAAGAGGAAGTTCGGCTATAGCCCGGATAAGCGGTCCGATTGCGTTCAGGTTGTCATTGCCTTGGTTGTTACTCCAGATGGCTTGCCGCTGGCCTACGAGGTGTTGGCTGGCAACACCTCGGACAAGACAACCCTGAAGGATTTCCTGGGCAAGATCGAAAGGCAGTACGGCAAGGCCCGGCGTACCTGGGTGATGGATCGTGGCGTGCCGACTGAAGAAGTACTGACTGAAATGCGAACGGCTGAAACGCCGGTGCATTATCTTGTTGGCGCCCCGCGTGGACGGCTCACACAACTGGAACAGTCTTTTCTGGCTAAGCCCTGGAGTCAGGTACGAGAGCATGTTCAGGTAAAACTGGTGGAACGCGGTGGCGAGGTTTATGTGCTGGCTCGCAGTAACAGCAGACGAGAGAAAGGGAGTGCAATGCGGCGCAGACGTCTTAAACAGCTGCTAAAGCGTCTGCAAGATATTCGCAATCAGAAGCGGCTAACAAGGACCAAGCTTTTGATGAAGCTGGGAGCGGCTCAGCATGCGGCCGGCAATGCCTACTCGATCCTTGACATCAAGGTGCCGACGGCAGGTCAGCGGATTACGGCAAAAACATTTACCTTCACGATCAACCGGCAAAAACTGCGCGCAGCAAGACGGCGGGAAGGAAGCTATCTACTACGCTCCAACCTGACGCACGATGATCCGGAAAAACTATGGCTGTTCTATCTGCAGCTGGTCGAAGTGGAACAGGCCTTTAAAGAGCTGAAAAACGACTTATCGGTTCGTCCTATTTATCACCAGCTTGAGCATCGGATCGAAGCGCACATCTTTATCGCTTTCATCGCCTACTGCCTACAGGTGACGCTGAAGCAATATACCAAGGCCTTAGCTCCAGGACTTACGCCGCGGTCAGTGATCGAGAAAATGGCTTCGATCCAGATGATCGACGTTCACTTGCCAACCACCGATGGGCGCCAGGTGATCCTGTCACGCTATACAGAGCCGGAGAAGGATCACCAGCTTCTGTTACAACGCCTGAAGCTCGAATTGCCCGCACAACCAAAGCCGAAAATCACCGTGGATGATCTGTTGCAACGCGCCTGATTTTTTCACCGTTGTGGTGAAGACCTACGCTATACCCCTCTAGCAAAATCAATCAGTTACAGCTTTTTGCCCCGTGAATAGCGGAAGTCGGGCTAGATGTGTTAATGGGATCGCAACCAGGAACATATGCGCACAAACTAGAGCATTTTTCGAATTAGTGTAGACCATTTATACAGAGACGGAACCAAGCCTGAGCATTATCAGGGGAAATAAGCTTGAGAGCGTCGGCTATAGCTTGCTCAAGGGATTCTCTGGTTCTAGCTTTGGCAGCCCGAAGCAGTTGTTTGAGCTTAGCCCAAGCCTTTTCGATCGGATTCAGATCGGGCGAGTAAGGCGGCAGGTATAGCAATTCTGCTCCAGCGGCCTCGATCAGCCTCCGTACGCCGTTGACCTTATGGGAACTCAAGTTGTCCATTACCACCACATCGCCAGCTGTCAGTGCCGGACAGAGTATGTGTTCGACATAGGCTAGGAATATCTCCGCATCGGTAGCGGCTTCGATGGTCATCGTTGCTACCATGCCACGAAAACTCATTGCTCCCAGGATGGTCATGATTTTCCATTGTCCTCCAGGAGTAGATTCGTGTATACGAGTGCCTCCGAGGCAACGGGCATAACGCCTCGTCATCGAAGTTGTCACACCACTCTCGTCAAGGAAGATCAGCCGTTCCGGACTTGTCGCCTGGATCTTGGCGACAAATTCTTGGCGTCGCTGGCGGTTCGCTTCGGTATCGCGTTCACTGGCATAGAGCGACTTTTTTTCAGCCGTAAACCCAGTTTCCGAAGTAGAAACCAAATCCGCCCCAAGCTCAGTTCCACGCTTGCTTCATTGTGCAACTTTGCTTGCACTTCAGCCAACGTTAAATCCGGCTCCGCTTCCACCCACGCTATTACCTGCTTTTGCTCTTTGGCTCCGACGTGTGGTTTTCTCCCGGGACGATGAACAACTCGCTCGGCTTGACCACTATGCTTCCGCTGGCTGGAAACCTTCTTCGCCCAACCTACACTTACTCCAAATAGCTCTGCCAATTCCTCCAGCGTCCCATTCCCATCATCATAGGCTGCTAGGAACTTACGTCGCAGATCATCTTCGTAGGCTTTCGCCATTGCTTTGCTTGTCGCTGAGTTTCGCCATGCTCAGTCTACACTAATTCGAAAAATGCTCTAGACAGTGCGGCCGCGATCCCTTCGATTCCTATTATTACCGGCCTTCAATGATTGCCTATTGCCTGACGCATGGGGATATCGCCCGGTCTTCTTTGTCATGGGCATCATGCATCCGCTTGCCATTGTTTTATTGTGGACTGCATTCCGGTCCAAGTCGCAAGGTGAACAGCAAGCGCCTTCTTCAGGGCAGGAGCTTGCTACCGACAACGCAAGCTAGGGTAATTCGGTCTCAAACAGTTTCTGAACGACCTTCCAGCTATCGCGGCGCTCTCGTTCAGTGTTGACCACACCCCAGCGGCGAATGCCATCGGCCGGTGTTCCGCGAATGAACGAGCGATAGTCGTTCCATGTCCATAACGATGCACCGATCATGTAAGGCCTTTGCTTCAATGCAATCATTGCTTCGGTAATGTTTGCAATGCGCTGCGGATCGTGCAGGGCAGTTTCGCCCATTTTGCCGAATTCGGTGACAAAAATTGGCTTGTCCGGAAACAGTTCGTGTGCACGGTCAAAGCGACGTGCGTAATCGCCGTAGACATTGATGGAAACGAAGTCGCAGTATTGGCTTGCTTCGTCCGCGCCTGTCTTGACGGCTGCATCGGAGATATAGCGGGAGGCGAAGGTGATGAGACGCGTTGGGTCCAAACCAAGCGTGAAAGCCCGCATGTCGCGCGTCCAGTCGCGGCCCTGCTGTGTGTAGGACTCGTACTCGTTGCCTACGCTCCAGGCAATCACGGATGGATGGTTCCAGTCCTGCTCCATCATCTCCTGCATCTGCATTTTCCAGAGGGCGCGGATACCGGTGTCAGCCATTTGCCATGCGCTGAAGTTCCAGTTTCCTGCTTCAGGAATGAGCAGCATTCCGTGACGGTCTGCGAAATCAAGGACGGCCTGCGCCTGCGGGTAATGAGCGATGCGCATCATCCGCATGTTGTCCGCAAGCATGTCGCTCATGTCCCGTTCGATGATCGCGTCGGACTCGCAAAGGCCATCTTTCATGTCTTCTGAAACGCGGTTGGCGCCGCTCAGATGCACCTCTCTTCCATTCAGTAGAAGACGCGTCCCACGGACCTGAATTTTGCGAACACCGATGTGAGAACTGAAGGTATCGTCCGCCACTTGCAGGTGTGCGTCGTACAGGAAGGGGTCGCGAACACTCCACAAGTGAGCGTCTTTCAACGTCCCTTTCCATGTCACACTGAGATCGCTTTTTTCAGGCACCCGGATTGCGCGAAATGCCGTCTTCAGGCCTGCAACGTCTCCACGAATGGCAGCCGCAACTGCACGATCTGACGCATTATGCAGGGTGGCGCGCACGGTGATGGATGCCACCCCGGTCTTCAGATCAGGCTCCGCATCTACCTTAACGCTGCGGAAGTAGACGGGATCGCCAATGATAATATGAACCGGCCTCACAATGCCGCCATACGGCAGCCAGCCAACGATGGTTGCCTTGCCTACACCTTCCGCATACTTTTCCGTCGAGGGATGGCCAGTTGCCAGGGCAGGAATCGAAGTGAAGGTAGGCGTGTTATCGACGTCCACCACGATGGAATTGGTTCCGGTGCGCAACAGGTGGGTAATGTCCAGTTCGAAAGCGTTATATCCGCCATCGTGTGTACCGGCAAGCTTCCCATTGACCCAGACCTGTGCGATATCGTAGACCGCGTCAAAGTGCAGCCGGGCAATCTTGCCGGCGGGCAGGGATTGCATCTCAAAGGTGCGCTGGTATATGCCATGGCCGATATACTTCTCATGCTCCGGGTCCATCAGCCAGCTGTGCGGCACGGAGACTGGCTTCCACTGTTCTTCCAGCGTGGTGCGAAAGACCCACCCGGCACCGTCCAGGTCGACCGTTGTGGTCGCAGAGGAGATGGGACAGAACAGGACTACCGTCAGGGCAAAGAAAACAAGGCACTTCACGAAAGACCTCTCCGATTGTTGTAGGTTAACCGTTTAATCTGTTTGGTATTCGATTGTCAAGAGATCTTTGCGGCAGAGCGCGATTAACTGCGGTTCAGGCAGTGCTGCCTGGCACCAGTTCGTAGGGGAGAAAGACACGCCGCGGACTCACTCCGGCATTCTCAATCGAGTCAATCAGAAGATCTGCCGCGAGTTCCCCCATGCGGAACGTGGGGATGGTGAAGGTAGTAGGCCGTGGACGCACGTGGTCGCTTGAGCCGGAGTTACCGCGATGCAGCACAGCAATATCTCCGGGGACGGAGATACCACGAAGCTCGACATGGTCATAGAAATCCAGAAGAAGCTGGTCGTCGGCCGTGAAGATGGCCGTGGGACGTTTGCGTTTGTTGGAAAACCAGCTATCCAGAATCCGAGTCCCCTGTGCCTGGTCGTAACCGGTACAACCGATCCTGTCCTTCGCCAGCTCCAGCCCATAGGCGGCGAGTCCCTTACGCAGGCCTGCCACCAGCTGCTGGTGCCCCGGCAATGTAGATGATCCGCTGAAGAATGCGATGCGGCGGTGTCCGCGCTTCGCCAGATACTCTGCCGCGCACTGGCCGATGGCTGCGTCATCAACACCGACATAGTTGATCGGCGCCTTGCCGTAGTAGGAGTTGATCATCGAGAACTTCACCTGGGCACGCTGCAGTTCATCGATAGTGTCATTCACATCCTGCGCTGTGCAGGAGCGGGTGTTGATGAAGATAATGCCGTCTGTAAAACGGCTTTCGAGCATCTGGTCACGGGTCTCGCGGCCTGGTTTGCCAGTGGGCGAGAAGATCAGCAGGTTGTATCCCCGGCGCACGAGAGCACTTTGAATGCCGGACAGCGCTTGCGCGATGAACTGGTTGGAAAAGATGGAGTCACGCATGGGTGCGGCCAGACCCAGTAGCCGTGTTCTCTTCTCCGCCAAGGCCCGCGCCAGTTCATTAGGAGAGTATCCTAGCTCCCGTGCGATCTGGATGATGCGTTCCCGAAGCTGCGCGCTGACCCGCGATGACCCCTTCTTATTCAACGCAATGGAGACAGCGGCGATGGAGACACCTGCGGCCTTGGCAATATCCGCAAGTCTTGGAATCGAGGATTGCATGGATGAGATTGTATGGTGTGTTCGAAAATCGCACCAGGGGTTTAGCAGAACAGCGTGGCGAAGCGCATGAAATGCCCGGCGTCTAGCCCGCATTTATCACGGGCGAGATACCTTGTACTTCGTTACTATCCGCATGTCCGGGAATTCTGCTCATGTAACAACAGGATTATTAACGTTCTGATGCCGTCTGTTTCGCACTGCAAGTGCGCGTGGTTGATTGTCCCGTCGGTGGTGGATTCGATGCATCTGCCAAAGCATACGCGGTTACTGCGATGACAGCCGCGTTCTCGGCGAGGTAACGCGGATTAACTTTATCGAGGGTGTCGGCCGAGGTGTGATGGTAGTTGAAGTAATATCGCAGATCCTGCGCGGGTGTGATGCCTGGAACCCCTGCCTCTACTAAGGGAACGATGTCTTCCGATGAGAGATCCTCGGGAACTGCAATCGTGTCTGCACCGAATGGCTCCAACACTGATGCAAGTGGTGCGAGATATTGCAAGAGTCCAGGCAATGCGGAGACGAACAGATCGGCAGGATGATCCGCCCCTGTATCGCTTTCCATGGCAGCGGTGTGGTTGCAAAAGTCTCGCGCATGATCCGAAGCATATGTCATCGAACCGGACAACCCGTTTTCTTCATTCATCCAGGCGATCAGGCGAATGGTGCGGTGTGGATGAATTCCTAGAGACTGCAGGAGCTGGATGGCCTCCATAGCAGTGACCAATCCCGAACCATCGTCCACAGCCCCCGTACCGAGGTCCCAGGAGTCCAGATGCCCTGAAACGATGACGACTTGTTCCGGATGATCGTACCCTTTCCAGTCGGCGATGATGTTATAGCTGGTCACAGGGGGAAGAGTCTGTGACGTAAGAAGCATCCGCATAACAACCGGGCCATGTTTCGCAAGCCTCGCAATCAGGTCGGCATCTTCTGATGTACCAGCAGCGGCAGGAATTTTCGGGCTATCTTTATAAACCATCATGCCTGTGTGCGGTATTCGCAGATCGACATTCCCAAGTGAACGCACAAGAACCGCGGCAGCTCCAGCGGAAGCGGCTACCGTCGCACCTGACATTCGGTATGGCGCGTTTTTTATGTAAGCATCCAACCCCCTGCCTTCTGCAGTTAGTTCCTTATCGAACAGGCGATTGAAGAGAACAATCTTCCCCTTAACCTGATTAGTCTCTAACTGCTCAAGTTCTGCAAACGAGGAAACTACGATCACCGGGGCGACCAAACCACCACTTGGCGTAGCAACGGAATTTCCGAGGGCTGTTATCACGACTTTTTGAGTGGTATTAGGTGTCATACCCGGCCAAACAGTAAGAGCTGCGGACTCTTCGCCACGCACCCAATGTGGAACAGTCGTTGGCTCAAGACTCACGTCTGCGCCAATCGCGTGCATCTGCGCTGAAACCCATTGCACGGCCGCATCCATCTGGGGCGAGCCTGGAATCCTCGGCCCAATACTATCGGCCAGGTAGCTTAGTTCATTCCACGCCCAAGGACTGCTCAGGGCAGCGTCACGAATGCGATTCATTGTTGTGATCTGTTGTTCTGTCCATACACCAGTGCCGGAACCCAAGGGCTTGAGCAACTTATCCGGAATCGATGGTGAAGTTCCGGATGGGGAGTTCTGCGCCTTCACATCGGCGCCAACGAACAAGGAAATCATCATGACGAACAGCACGTAACGAAAAACCATACGCAGCTCCTGTTATATTCTCGAAACTTCGATTTAACTCAAGCGGGGACTGAAAGGCCCCCCTATTTTGTCCTGTAGACCCGCTGGGGCACAGCATTCATAATTTGCGTGTTTCAAAGGGCTACGTAAGGTGATCTCCATACGGCAGAGGACCGTGTGGGTCTCCGCAGTGAAATCCGCTGTTGTGCCTGTGAGGTGGCGCGAATTCCGGCTGCTTAGAGCTTCGCCATGCCCGCTCCGCACAAACTGCTTTAGATAAAATCAGCCTCCAGATCCAGGCTTGCCAACGGACCGATGCGAAAGGAATCGGCGCGCGGGCGGAGTCGTCATAAAAGCAACAAATATTCGGCACGATAGCAGTTACCTAATCAAGTTGAAGCAGAATGGTGATCGATCGAGCACAAGCTATCTGTTCTTGCGCTCGAGTTGGAATGCAACAGCTCAGGTCTCTTGCTTCGTTGCACCTGAAATGCCAAACACCGTGGTCCTCTTACTGCGTTAGATTGAGAGGGCTAAGCGTTGTCCTATCATGAGATCAACCACGAGCCGTAGCAAAAAACCTCGAGTTCCAATATGGCGAAGTTGCGACGGATATTTGACGTGTGACGAATTTCCGTCTCGTGGCCTAAACTGCACCACCTGGAAAGACCTGCTCGTCCAGAATTGTCATAAAACGAGATAATCCCTGATCAAAGCGCGATTCGACACGTCCACTGCAGCATCAATCGAGTGTTAATCTCATCTCATCTATTAAGGAGAGACGGCAGCGAGGTTGGTAGCGGGGCTTTCGGGGTCCTCTGCAGCTCCTCAACTTCACTAGAGATTAGGGACTGTATTGTCGTCGTGAAAGGCTGCCTGCAGCCCGTAACTCGTTGTAAGCAGAAGCGCGGGAGGCTATTGGAATGCACCATATGTGCAGCAATGAACAAGGGTTAGCTATCTGACTGATACCCCGAAATGCGGCAAAGCTGTTATCGCCGCCGAGTTGTACTGGGGGGGCCTCAGGCTTCCGGTTCCGAAGGCAATGGAAGCCGGGTCTTTCGTGTCTATGGCAACGGCTCAACACTGCTCGACGATTTTGATATCTACAAGGAAGCTAGCAGCCTGCGTGCTCTGACCAAGACGTTTATCATTTGCGACCCTCACAGGAGGGGAAACTCGATTTAACTTTCGAGCCGCTCGTAAACTACGCGACCATCTCCGCAATCGAAGTGATCGATGAGTCACAATAACTGTCCCCCTCCCAATTTGCGCCGGTCCGAGATATCCGGCACAGGAACATAGACCGCAGGGAATAACTCCTGAACTAACTGATACGTATGAGTCTCCTCCCGTCGCTGCTAAGAACCAACAACAAATTCTAGTTGGCAGCTATTCTCGAATGGCTGCCAACGGTCCTCTTTACCAGCAAGACCCAATCCTCCGCAGTCGGTCTGTCTGGAATTTTCCATTGACTTCCATCCAACGTAAATATGTCTATATCCTTATACCGTCCGTCTCGGGGATTGAACCATTGGGCAACATAGGTGGAATGGTTCTGCATGTGATTTAGAGTGCCGGTGGATGTCCCCCCACTAAAGAAAAACACGACATAAATGTCCTGTCCGTCGGAAGAGAGAAGCGACCGAGCAGTATCGGCGAATGTGCCCCACGCTTTGTCGTTGAACCGCGGAAGCAGCTTCCACCATTCCAGACTTGTATAGAAATGTTTGAAGTATGAAAGTTGATCTCCGGTCTGCAGATCAGCCCCATCGCGCCACCAAAAGTAATGGGCCGGCATTTCATATGCTGTTCCGAAATCGCCGGGTTCGCCGGGCTTGGAATAAATATCGTTCCATATACCATTCGCTCCGTAACCATAGCCATACATACCGTACTGGAAAGCTTTGTAGGCTGCGCCGAGCGCCGCTCTCGAGTCGGTCCAGAAGTGGTCATACGCACTTTCATAAAGCACTGAAGGCTTGGTCGGCAAAGCATGCCAGAATCCCTCGGCGGTACTGACATCGGTCAATTCGCCCTGCCACTGCACTGCCCAACCGCTATGAAACGGCCTACTCGACCACCACGAATTCGAGGCTGTTGTATGATCAGTATTTTCCATATGCGGCATAATGGGCTGGTGATATGCGTCATTGTTCGCGATACTTTGTGCGGCCGCAAACCACTTTTTGATCGTTGTGGCATCGTAGGCCCCGTAATAGTTCTTATCGATCTCCTGTGCAATCGTCCAGATAACCGGATATGCTCCATAACGAGCCACCCAATATTTGGCAAGCCGCGCCATCAACACCTCAGTGAAGATAGGGAATTCGGCAGGATCGCCAACCCAACAAATCGAAGCATTGGCATGTACTAAGCCCTGATCGGCAATGTATTTGAACTTCCTGTCTAGGTTTGCGAAACCGGCCAGAGTGGCACTCGTAAAGCCGTGCTTCAAATCAGTATCGGCTTCTTCATCGGAATAGGCTTCTTGATTAACCCGAATTTGTGCGCTGCGAGCTTGCCAGCCAGGCTCCGATTGAAAAATTGTAAATCCCTGTCTAACTCGCTTGTCGACTATATATTTGAATTGCGAAGCCACACCAGGAGCATTAGACCTGTTAAATCTTTCATGAGATAAGATCCAATGCGTATCTCCAAGATAGAAGAATGGGGTACCGTCGGCGTAGGTCAAATATCTCCCACTGCCGCTGACCTTCAAAAAACCATGCTTATAAATATCGAGATTGCCGGAATATGGGTCGCATCGTATGGTCTTGGTCACATGATGCAGTCCGCTGTTCTTGGTGTCCGTTGTCTGGGTAGTCATAGTCCATAGACCGATTTCTGGTGGAGCAAACCTGACTTTCCAAATACGCCCCCCATCCCAGAATGCCGGGCGGATAATCTTTTTATTATCAGGGCCGGTGAAAGTGGCGATAACATCGACATCCTGAAACGGATCCACATAAGCTACAGAGCTCGTGAGTTTAATCTCGATAGCCTGCCAACGCTGGACCCTGTACTCTACAGCCTGCGCAGCTTGCCCGCAGAAAATCAGAATGCATATAACGATGCCAAGAGGCATCATCAAGCAACTTTTGTGCAGTTCGCTGTACGAACTGGCAGCAATGTTAATATGTTGTTTCAATCGCTCGTTCATTTGCATATGTGTACTACTGGCACTGAGTACCCACATCGCAACCTCCATTGTCAGGTTTGGTCAGCTCAGGGAAATACCCGATGAATCGCGTCGAGGTAAGATGTCCCATGCTCTCTGTCAGGTTCAAGATAACTTCCCTCTGTCCACTCGTTCCAGGAATTGATAGTGATAAGCCTCTGTCCGTCAGGAAGATGTTTCAAAGCAAATTGCTTGGCTGACCGAAGTGCATCTTCGAATGCTTGCGGAGTATTATTCACAATCACCGGAGTAAACGGATAAGTGGTAATGCGAAAGTTATCCGCCTGACAACTGCGCGGAGATGCATCCCAACCGATCGTCACATTAGGGAAATATCCTCTTTTGAGCTGGGCTGCCACACTATCGCGGTAGGCCTCGTATTGACGCTGAACATTTGCATACTCAATGGTAAGGTTGTGGCCCAACTCCGCGTGGTGTACCCAAACGTACGAAGTAGTGCTGTCGATCTTCAGATGTTCAAGCAGCTCAGGCAGATCGGCAACCTCACTCTGGCCGGGAAGCAATTTGACGCCTGCGGTGACCACATTGATGTGAACACCGGGCAGACCGATTGCGCGGACTTTGGAGCGAAGCGAGTCTAGCGCGGCAGCAGCCTGGTATACACCTCCCATGCCCTCAATGAAGCGAGTGAGTTCATATATCGAAAAATATGGTGCACCTGCGATCGTAAGATACGATGGATGCTGAAAGAGCTCAAGTAGCTTGCTGGACATTTCATTGAACGTATCGAGCGCAACCGCTCCAACGTACTGAAGAGACGCAGAGCCATCCAGCTTTGCCGGGTGGATGTTATACCAGTCGTGATTGGCCCACATAAGTGCAAACTTCAGATTCTTGTTATTTGAGGCTCCGAGAAATCCATGTTCCAGTGCTCCATTTAAGAATGGGCCATCTTTATACCAATACCAATCGAAGATCATTGCATCGAGATTGCTGTCGTGTGCGATAGCGATTTTCTTTTCAAACACCAACGGATCCGACTCGTCCTGGTATCCCCAGAGAGGGATTTTGGGCTGATGATGGCCTGGGAATTTCGGGTTAGCAGCGCGGACCAGATTCCACTCGGTCCAGCCTGAACCGTGTGCTCTCTCGTTCCGCGCATCCATGTGGTAATTTCCGAAGTAGTAAGCCGCAGTCACACAGTTCCCTGAGGTTGACAACTCTCCATGTGAGAACTTTGGCCGCAAGCCTCCCATGAACGCAAGTGCCCCAGCTCCTGACACAAATTCGCGTCGATCCATAATGTCTCCCTTTGAATAAGTCGTAATACTCTGTTTGCCACAATTTGTGACGCAAAATCCGATAGGATCAGAGCTAAGAGTAATGGTCCTGTTTTGAACGCAGACACACTCGGCAAAGATTCAAGCGGCGGCACGACGCTCAGCGTCTCTTTCCAATCAATAGAAGATATCTGACACATATGCCGTCTCTCCAACCGCCTTGCGAGAGCACCATTTGAAAGACGTGTAATGCAGGCCGATTTCATTCCCATTTCTCTGCGATTGAAGAGTGCCATACCTGAGGCGTATGGTGCTGTCGAGCTTTTTCAATAGAGACAAAAGCTACCATCCGAAATATAGTGACGACATGGAGCATCGTCAACGCAGAGTTTAGGAATAATTTTCCCTTATTTCACACTACGTAAGTTTCGAAGTACTTGATGGAGACGAAACCGTTCTCTGCGCAATGTTAGCGATTATGACGTAGGCACGGAGAACTATCAGGTTTCACCATAGGCTTTCACAGAGTGAAATTTCAAAGTGCACCCACAGAGCAGCAGATTAACGGGACACCTTCACTACAGCTCCAGATTCACATTGACGATGCGAACCCACTTATGAATCGCCGCTTGGTACCTCGCGATTGTAGAACTCCATCAGATTTTTCGCTGTCAGAAATTGAGGTTTAACGAACACTGCCTTCGGGACGAGAGTTCGATGTCCTAGAATTTCGAGAGCAAGATTGATTAGTTGGTCACCATATCGCTCGGGGAAATAAGCAACTGTGCCGATCAGACGCGATTTCTGGCTTCTCAAGACCATTCGAGCTTCCACCGTACCGTTCTGTCCAACGATTGCGCATTCCTGCTGACGCTGCAAGTGTCTAAAAGCCTCGAGAGCACCAATAGCACTCGGATCAAAGATGGTGCTAACGAGGATACGTCTGGCAGTAGAGTGGCGCAAGTGTTGCGCCACTGCATCGCGACTCGCCTCCTGATTCCACTTGCCGTCCAGTGGAATAACTCGCGCCGCTGTTGCATTCGGAAGAACCTCGTGGATTCCAAGCAAGCTCCCTGTAAGTCGAGCCTCCGGCAAAGACCCGGCGTTTTCCGCTCCGACCAATAGGATTTCATCGACCTTGCCCTTCCAATTTCGCTCGGCCCAACGAGCTAGGGATCTTCCAGCAATAAGACCGACCTGACAATTATCAACTCCAAAGTAAGTCGCATCCGGGATAGGCATTTCAACAGCAATTACTGGCACCCTACGCTCACGCGCGAGGGCTACGACTCGCGAGGCAACATGGGAGTAAGAATGAAACTGAATAATGAGCTCGACATTCTCTGCGAGCAGCTTCTCGGCATTAAGGAGGGCAACCTCGGGGCTGTCATGGCAGTCTGTCACAATAAGATCAACCCCTGACTGCCCCGCACTATCAAGCAATCCCTTGGATACAGCTCTGTAGAATGATGTGCGGCTGGTCTCTGCGAGGTAGCCAATCTTGACCCTTCGTCTAGAGAAGAAACTCTCTGCCAGCCGATATTGCCGTTGGCCGTCTCTGGAAATGAGACCATTCGACTGAAGCGTAGACAATAATCGAAAGACTGTTGGTCTGCTTAGGCCTACTGCGTCTGCCAACTGAGAGAGCGAAAGACTGCCCCGGTCTCGCAACACTTGAAGGGTACGACAGGCACGCGCGACCGACTCGATTTGATAATCACCTGTGGATTCTTGTTCCATTTGAGCCTTTCACCCGTTTTATCAGATCGAGGGTTCAAACCAGTCGCTGTATCCCTCGACAGAGCCGCCCATTTAGTCGTCTAATCATCCACTTCCCTTCCTCTATGGTCAAATCCGATATCGGCTGGCGGTAAGCTCAGCACTATCTCCCGACGGAGTTGGAGGCCATTGTCTATGGATCACATATGATGGCCTTTACGAGGATGCAAATGCCGCTACCGCAGTCTCTTTCCAATTTGGATATATAGAGTGGATTACCAACCAGAAGTTGTTCAGTCGGTTCGGCCCATTTTCCTGCTTACAGCTGGAGCACTCTTCCAAAATTCACATCGGGGATACACCCTAGTAGGGCGTGCCCCCGACGCATTCCGCTTTTCGATTTTCCTACAGAGCGCAAATCTACTCCGTTGAAGACCGATGGATTTGCTCTTAAAATTGATATTTCAGCGAAAGTTGCATCGATCTCAGTCCAGATGACTGATAGGTCAATCTTCCCAGAGTCGAGGATCCAGCACTCCCGCCGCCGCCACCAAACTCCGGATGGTTTAGCACACTGTACGCGTCTGCTCTGAAGATGAGTTGATGCTCGTGATAGACGGGAAACGACTTGAACAGTGAAAGATTGGTTGGATAATATCCAGGCTGGCGCACAGGTATGTTGCGTGTATAACCGTAATGACCGGCCGCAGGCTGCACAAAGCAGGAAGGATTGAGAATCTGGAACCTCGTCTTAGTGAATCCCGATTTTGGATTGCAGGTCTCGATAGCGTAACTGGCATGCATACCACTGGTGTCGGCTGTGTTATTGGCATTCACTGAAATAGGTTGTCCCGATGCCAGTTGCTGAAGGAAGGATAACTGCCACCCACCCAGAATTTCTTTGCTCAGCAGTCCGTCTCCTCTCAGAAAACGTCGGCCTGGCCCAATTGGAAGGTCATATACTCCGCTCAGTTGGATATTGTGTGTCCGGTCGAAACTGGCCAGAGAATATGTCAAACTTGGTTTATAGATGTTCTCGATGTTAGAGTTGTCACCTTCAATGACATCGTTCGCTTTCGACCATGTATAGCTCAACAGGAATTGAAGGCCGGATGCATAGCGGCGCTGTAAAGAGGCAGCAAGAGCGTTATAGTTGGCGTTGAATCCATTTAATTGCATATCAACCGAACCTGCGAGCGGCTGCGGTCTCACATCCAAAATCCCTGTGGTGTTACCGGAAGACAATGCATAGGGCTGATTGCCGTCCCCACGTGCGGACATGTGCCTTGATACATTGCCAATATATGCCATGGTGAGCAGCATATTGTTGCTCAAGGAACGTTCAATATTAAGATTCCACTCATTTGCCGATTGGTCTTTGAGCTTTTTCGAAATAGTGTACCCGGAATTTCCCGTATAAGGCGGGGCAAAGAAGTCCTCAATCACCGTTGGATTGGCGATGTTAATGGACGCGGACTCCATCACAAAGTTGGGTGCATACAGCAGTTCGAATTGGAGGTTGTTGTACAAGCTGGAGGAATAGTAGATACCAGCCCCACCACGGACCACAGTTTTATTCAGAACATTCCACGAAAACCAACGCGCGGCCCCCAATCGTTATAGTTGGTATCCCAGGTTCCCGGTATAGGCTTATTGAGTGCAATGCTGTAAAGGGCACCTTTCGCCGTAGAGGGAGGATTGTCGAAGTCGTAGCGAAGCCCCAGATTGAGAGTCAAATGCGGCGTGACCTTCCAGTCGTCCTGCACATAGGCTGCTACTTGAGACTCTTTGAACCACCCAACTGACGTACCAACTCCCGCCTGCCCGAATTGCGGAAGACCGAGCATGAAGTCGGCAAGCGGGTTACCGATGAGAGTTGAGCTGCGTTCTCCATGCACATATTGAGAGGTTCCACTGCCGTCGTAGGAAAACGTCCCATTGTTGGCGACAGTCCAGTTGCCGAAGAACGCTGTTTTAACAAACTGCCCGCCAATCGCGACACTATGTTTTCCCAGAGACCAATTCAGTTCGTCCGCATACTGGTAGCGGTTCTGCAAGCCTCCCTGCGGCGACCATGGATCGCCCACGGTTATATAGTTTCCAATTGACACCTGAGGAGGCGTCCACTGTTGCGAGGCGGCATTGAGATTGTTGAGGCCCAACTTCTTTGCGTAATTTTGCGCACCTGCTCCCTGCTGAGTTCGTGCGACATTTCCTCGATTAAAACCGACCTTCAGAACGTTAACAAGGTGCTGGTTCAATACCCAGCTATCCTGCAATGCAGCGTTCGTCCCTGAGGTGGCAATAAAGATTCCGAAAAGACCGGGGACAATTGTATCGCTGCCATTATTGTCGGTAGAGTTGAGCCAGGTACCATTCAACTGGTTGCTGCTCGTCACGTTCCAATCTACACGCATAATGTACTGATCAGCATTATTCTTGTTTGCAAGATTAGTGACGTAGTTAATGTTATCCGCACCCAATGGATGATTTGCTACAGGAAAGTACCGGAGATAATTCTTGGCGAAATTGTCGATCCGCTCGGCTGGGATCTTATTATCTTTGAAAGGACTCGATGTCCCAGAGCTGGAGTAGGTCGCGGGATCGTAGATGGCCGTCGATACGTTATTATTCGAGAAGTCTCCGCCCAGTTCTGCGGATGTAGGCACACGATCCCTACTCAAGAAGTTAGAGTGGCTTCGGAACCCCGTGTAATCAAAATAGGCAAAGAGCTTATTTTTAAGGATTGGACCACCCAAACTGATGCCGAAGTTGTTATACCGTACTGGCGGTTTGCTAGTCGCGAACCAATTCGTAGCATTGAAGGCGTCGTTCTGAAGATATTCATACACCGAGCCATGAAACTCGTTTGACCCACCTTTTGTAATGACATTGACTATGGCGGGTTGTCCAAATCGTGCAGGCGAGCCATTGAGTGTAGTCGTAACTCCTTGAGCAGCTTCGGTAGGTGCGACAACATTGGCGGTTTCTGTCAGCAGATTTATGTTTTCCACTCCATCTTGAAGAAACTGCGTGTGCGCGATTCCGAGCCCTGCGATATTTACGGAGTTGGACATTTGACCAAAGAATGATTCATCGCCGCTTTCTGGCTCATCGGAGCCAGCTTGAGATGCCGGCCCCTGAGTCGCAATTCCTAAGACACTGAGCCCTGAGCTATTCGGAAGTTTTGTCAGCTGCACTTCGCTGAAGGACTGATCCACAGTTGCCGAATCAGTCTGTAGCGATACAGATTCCGATGCGGTTGACACCGTAACTGTCTCACTGGTTTTCCCAACTTGCAGAGAAAGGTTCGCTGTGACTCCGTTTAAGGCCAACTCAATGGTCGTAGTTGCTGTTTCAAATCCTGGAGCTGTTGCTGTAATGGTGTAGGATCCCAATGGCAATGAAGGAAAGGAGTAGAGTCCGCCCGTGCTCGTGGTAAGCGAACGCGACGCGCTCGTAGCCCTACTCTTCACGGTCACGGTGCAGTTCGGGACAGTAGCCCCGGCACTATCGGTGATTGTTCCCGAAATGCTGGCCAAGTTTGTCTGAGCATGTAGCACACCATACGGAATAAGTTGCGCTGCTAAGATCCCCATTGCGAAAACCCTGACCCATCGCAGCCGAACCGCATGCCCACTTTGACTAGAGTCCGTCACCATACTCGCAACAAGACTGGCAACTGACAGAATTAAACAGCGCGAAAGAGTGGTTCGTAGTTCGATCCAGAAGGTATCCCTGCTTGTCGCGCGCTTAATGCAGATGGTCCTCCAAGTTGATGTCCTTGCTTCCATTAGTGTCCTCCCAGAAATCGTAAGAATCAACGCAATAGGCAAACAATTTGCCACGCGAAACACTAGGTACCACTTGCAACATAGTCAAGCCGCGTCAATACAAAAAAACACGATTTTCAGTGAATGAAATAGACTCATGACCATTCTCGAAGAAGTGCTCGTTATTTCTTGCAGCTAAGAGGGTTCAAATCCAGAGCGTTGACATAGGGAAGGACACTTTTAGATAGCTTTGATTTTGTCTGCTGAAACCATGAGGTACCCGCGTCCTCAGTCGTTGCAAATATTGCGCGCGAGATGGCCTTAATTTCTCTGTTGACCGGGTAATCAACCTATTGTGGTTCTCGCCCACATCGCCGCTGAACTCGCGCTGTGCGGGAAGCTCTCCACCTTGCATCGCAATCTTACCTAGGATGTTTCCTGCCTTTCCCGGTGCAATCTCCAAGACATCCACATCAGCGGTCGGACGCGGTAAAGCATAGAGCATCGTAATGACAAAGACTCCAATGCAATCAAGGCGCACGGGCTCTTCGACGGCATTATCCAAGTTCCTTGAGGAAGGAATACCACGGTTCAGGTAACAAGTCAGACGGAGGCATAAGGCAAATGTTCCAGCTTCATGTCGGTGAGTAGATTCCAGTGCACTGCTTCAGGCGGACGATGCTTTCGCAACCAGCCACGTTCCGACTTGGACATCGAATCATGACAAAGCGTATCCTCAAGCACCAAACGTGAGCGATCAAGTAGTGCCCACGGCACGTTTAACCGTTCGAATTCTTGTTGCTCGCTACGCTTCTTTGCAAGCTCCTTTGCGAGTGTTACTACAAATCCCAGCCTATTTTGACGGTCATGTATTTTTGCTCGCTTGACGACCCACTTCCAGTCCATATCTGCATATTTCCATGCCAGCCATGGCAGGGCCTCGACAGCTCGTGTATCTAGATCAGTCTGATTTAGAGCATCGAATAAAAGCTGTGCTGGATTGCGCTTTGGATTCCCGCTGAGATAGCTAAACCCTGGATAGCCAAGCGCCCCTAGCTCTGACTTCACCGCCTCGCTATCGACAGGTCCCGAACTCTCTTCTGCGAGCGGCAGTGTAGTAGGCGGTAACTCAAAGAGTCTTTGAGTACGCGATAGCAGGCGGGAAGAGACAGTCCTGCGCCCTTGCTCCACCATAGACAAGTAAGCTTGCGTCAGGCGGAGTTTCTTGGCCACTTGCTCTTGTGTCCAGCCAAGGCGCAAACGAGCATCTCTAAGATCGGATCCCTTCATGGCTATGCCTATAGATAATTATAACAATGTTTGTTATATATCGGATTCGATAAGCAATCAGAGTCAAACAAGACCGCTATCAAAAGAAACTATCGTTCCGGGTTGGTGAAATAAAAACGCAGTACTGCAGAGCACACAAACCGGTACCCAGCTGGTACCCGAAAGACTTGACCCACTTCTCTTAACTGTAAGATAGCAATTGGCTTAGCAGAGAAATCCTCACGCCTTGACCCCGCCGTGAAAGTATCAATCGGAACAACAACAGTTACAAATCGCAGAAAACCGCAGTGCATCGGTGGAAGTCGCAGCAAAACAAATCACGAAATTAACTGGTCCCCAGATGGTCCCAGACGGACCCTGCTCATTGAATCCTTCGTCTATAAGGACCCGTCGCAATCGATGCCACGCACTCCCATAGAAATGATGGAGCGCATCTTTCAGACAGACATGCACGAGACCTATAAGATCCTCGGCCAACATGGCCCATGTGCAGGCCATCCGTAACCAGGCAGCCCCGCGAGTGTGCTAACAAAACCCCTTTAGAGTGTTGGGGCGAGGACTGCCGCATGATCGGGAATATTGTTCTCAAGGCTATCTCCCACCGAGCTGATATTCCAGAAATCATGAATATCCAAGCGACGGCCTCCGTGTCTACGCTATAGCCAATGGGACACGTGGCTGTGGCGCTGTCAGGTCAATATAGACGAGTCCTCGCCGCCATAAGACGTATCGCAGGCCTTTCGGAGGACTCTAATAGTGAACAATCTCTTCGCAGCGCGATCGCAGATGGGAATGTCTCTGGCGTTTCACATCATCTTTGCAGCTATTGGTATTGCTCTTCCTCTGATGATGGTAATCGCAGAGTGGAGGTGGCTAGTCACCAAGGACAACGCATATCTACTGCTCGCAAAAAGATGGGCGAAAGGAACGACGATTCTCACTGCAGTGGGAGCCGTTTCTGGGACGGTTCTCTCCTTCGAACTCGGTCTACTGTGGCCGCGGTTCATGCGATATGCGGGGGCGATCATCGGAATGCCTTTCTCTCTCGAAGGATTCGCCTTCTTTACCGAGGCGATCTTTCTGGGGATCTATCTCTATGGCTGGAACAAAGTCTCCTCCTGGTTCCATTTCCTCTCTGGCGCGATCGTAGCGCTCAGCGGGCTCCTCTCTGCGATGTTCGTCACATTGGTGAACGGCTGGATGAATACGCCAACAGGCTTTGTTTTGGCCGACGGGAAGTTCACGAACATACGGCCGTTCGCAGCGATGCTGAATCCTGCGGGCATACCGGAGGCCGTGCACATGATTTTCGCTGCCTATACGGCAGCAGGCTTCGCGACAGCGGGAATCCACGGCTGGCTGCTCTTGCGCCGTGGAAGGAATCGCTTCGACGAGGTCGCGATAGGAATCGCCTTGGCGGTCGGAGGTATTGCAGTCCTTTTGCAGAGCGTGAGTGGAGATGCCTTAGCCCGTATGGTTGCAACCACACAGCCCGTTAAGCTTGCGAGCCTGGAGGGCCAATTCACAACGGAGGCCGGAGCTCCGCTTCGTATCGGTGGCCTGCCTTACCCTGAGCAGCAAGTGACCAAGTACGCCCTTGAGATTCCTCGCGGATTGAGCCTTCTGGCTTTTCACGATCCAAATGCCGTAGTGAAGGGGTTGGATCAGGTTCCAGAGTCAGATTGGCCTAACGTCAGGGTTGTTCATCTCTGTTTCCAAACCATGGTCGGCTGCGGAAGCATTCTTTCCCTGTTTTCACTGGTCGCGCTTTGGTTTCATCGCAAGGGGAGGCTCTTCTCTCCCTCAGCAATCCTTCTCGTCGTTGTTCTTAGTCCGCTTGGATTTGTTGCGCTTGAAGCGGGATGGATGGTTACCGAACTCGGAAGACAACCGTGGATCATCTATCACCTGCTTCGCACACGGGATGCCGTCACCTCTCTTCCATACATCTCAGTTACGTTCATTCTGATGACATTTCTCTATCTGATTCTGGGTGCCATCGCGACCTGGCTCCTGGCAAAGCATGTGATCGCCTCGCCGGAAACACGCCTCATTGAAAAGGCGGAAACGGTATGACCTCCGTGAATCTCCTTGCCAGCGCAATGCTGGGCGGCCTTGTTATGTATTCCTTATTGGCCGGCGCCGATTACGGCGCCGGTTTCTGGGATCTGATGTGCCGCGGTCCCCGGCAAGAACAGCAAAGGCACCTTATCGAACAGGCACTGGGGCCAGTTTGGGAGGCAAATCACGTCTGGCTCATTCTCTCGGTCGTCCTGCTGTTCTCCGGCTTTCCCGACGCGTTTGGTGCTCTCTGTGTGGCATTGGCGATTCCATTGCTCTTTGTCTTGCTTGGCATTGTCCTTCGTGGCTGCTCTTTTGTCTTCCGCTCCTATTTCACAGGCGAAAAGCAGTCCCAACTCTACTGGGGAAAGGTCTTCTCCATTTCAAGTAGCATGACGCCTCTCTTCCTTGGAGTCCTTATTGGGGCAATCTCCTGCGACAGCGTGATCATGAACCGTGGCCTAAGCGAGAATGGATTCCTGAGTACCTGGTTGCTTCCGTTTCCGATAGCCGTCGGTATCCTGGCACTTTCCCTTTTTGCTTATCTGTCTGCGTGTGACCTCGCGGTCGAGGCAGAGTGCCCAGAGCTCAAGAATGATTTCCGACGTCGTGCATTGATCTCGGGTGTGGTTTCAATTGCGATCGCTCTTGCCGTCTACGTCCTGGCAGGGACCTCTGCTATCGCAATTCGTCAGGGACTCTCAAGCAGACCGGCTGCCTGGATCCTTGAGGTCTGTGCCCTTGGTGCGACAATCGTGGCCTTTCGGGGACTCTGGCTTCGCCACTTCAGGCAGGCAAGAATTGCCGCCGCGGCCCAGGTCGCATTGATTGTCGCAGGATGGGGAATCGCTCAATATCCTTATCTGATTCGGCCTGACTTCACAATCACGAATAGCGCCGCACCGGGTAACGTCGCCAAGGCTCTCGATATTGCCCTCGGCTGCGGTGCGATTGTTCTGATCCCCTCGCTGACAGTTTTATTCGCCGTTTTCAAGAGGACCTGCGGTGCTGGACAGATCCTCCAGGAGAACGATTGAGAAAAGGTTGAGAAGCAACAACAAGACTGATTGGGATCAAGGCGGAGCCGGCTGAGTTGCCTCCCTTCGCTGACAGTGGACACTACTCCATGCACACTTCTCACACAGAACACGCGTTGGTTATACGGAGCAACAACGGAGATCATGCTGTGCCCACCGAACTGATTCAGCGACCCGCTGCGCCAGTATGCTGAGTGGCGATGTCTCGAAGAAAAATCGCATAGAGACGTAGCTTTGTCCCTTGGGATTTCCCTGGCGTGATATCGGTTTAGCTGCTGCAGTTCTCGTGTAACAGAATCATGGAATTGTTCCTTCGGATAGCGCTCTCCTAAAATCCAGCTTAAGTGAGACGGTCAGGCGAAAGATCTGCGCAACACCTGGTTCAATCCTCAATTCGAAGCAAAGGAGCGTTCTAATGGTAGTCGAGAGTAAACCGAGCATCGTTTTCTGTCACGGCATCTGGGCCGATGGATCGTGCTTCAGCAAGGTCATCCCCTCATTGCAGGCGGACGGCTATGAGGTCATTGCAGTTCAATACAGCCTAGAGTCTTTTGAAGAGGACCTGGCTATGGTCAAGCGCACGCTCAATCGAGTAAGCAACCCCGTTCTCCTCGTAGGGCACTCTTATGGAGGCGCCACCATTACCGCCTCGGGAGTTGATGATCGGGTGGCTGGCCTCGTCTACATTGCAGCAGTTGCGCCGGATGTCGGCGAGACTGTTCAGGATCAACTGGACAAGTATCCCTCTGATATCTTCTCTCGCGTCGAAGTCGCCGATGGGTACGCCTGGATGCTTCCGAATGGGACTGAGTTCTTCTGCGGAGATCTTTCCACAGAAGAGCAGAAGCTCGTTTGGGCGACACATTTTCCTCCTCATGCCGACCTCTTCAAGCAGCAGCATATTCAGAGCACCTCGTGGAAGTCGAAGCCAAGCTGGTACATCTTGTGCAAGCAAGACCATACCGTTCATCCCGATCTCCAGCGGTGGGTGTCCAAGCGTATGGGTGCGACTGTGGTCGAAGTCGAAAGTAGCCACGTTCCCATGCTCTCTAAGCCTGACCTTGTCATCGACGTGATCCGGAAGGCTGCAGCAGCGGTCATGGAGGAGATGGCAAACAGGCGCTGATCAAGTGGATCGCAAGAGGAGAGACTGCCGCGAGGGTAGTCTCTTCCGGCTATAAGTCCGATATATCCACGAAGTACAAGGTTATTGCTGTGGACCAAGGGCGACGTGATCGACGAGTATATCCTGGTGCGATTGAGGCAAGACAAGGGAGCTACGCTGAGAAGCGGATGGTGGGAGTTTCATGAGAGGAGGTCCAGCCACGGTGATGCTGCTCATTGGCCTGCTCGTTTGCAGAAGTCTTTCTGCGCAGTCCGCTGCGCCTTCTCCCAATAAGCCGTGGCATTCGAAAATCGAAAAGGATCTTACTGCGGAACTCGTTGCGGAGCGCAATACCACCTATGACATCGATCCCGACAAGGTCTACACTCTCTCGGAACTCATTGATCTTGCCGAGACACACAATCCCAAGACTCGTGTTGCATGGGAAATTGCCAGAGAGCACGCGGCCGAACTCGGAATTGCCCGATCTGCCTTTTATCCAACGCTGACTGCTGTAGCATTGGCTTCGACCGTTCGCGATGCTGCCTTAATCGGCGAATTCTTCCATCGTCAGACGCTGGGCATCTTTGAACCAACACTGCATGTCGAATACTTGATCTTCGACTTTGGGGCACGGGGTGGAGCGGTTGATGTTGCCAAGGCCAACCTGATTGTTGCGAATCTTCAGTTCAATGACACCCACCGGCGAGTGATATTCGAGGTCTCCTCTGCCTTCTTCCAGCTCATCAACGCAAAAGGGCAATATGAAGCGGCCGAAATCAGCCTCAAGAATGCACAGACCGTAGAAGAAGATGCTCAGAGCCGATTGAAAAACGGGCTCGGTACCCTTCCCGATCTCCTTGAAGCAACCGCGGCTCGTGAGCAGGCTGACTATGACCTGCAAGCGACGCTCGGCGCTGAGCGCATCGCACAGGGGCAACTGGCAACCTCCATGGGGCTTCCTGCCGAGACTACATTTCGCATCCAGGATGTTCATGAACTTCCGATTCCATCGAGTGTGCCGGATTCACTCGATCAGGAGATTGATCGTGCACTCAGGCAGCGACCTGAGTTACTGGAACAGATCGCGCACATTCGTGCCTCGAAAGGAACTATCAAGGAAGCGCGATCGGCCTATGGTCCTTCCATAGGTTTCACCGGTGACGGAGGTTTAGCTCGTGCCTACGGACAGCAAGACCTCTATCCGGGGCACTATGCCCAGGGGGAAGTGTGGTCCATCGGTCTCCAGATGAAGTGGGCCTTGTTTGATGGGGCACGGAGAGAAAAAGCGCTCGCGAGTGCACAGGCGGAGCGTCGAGCCGCAGAAGCAGATCTCAAGTCCCTTCGAGACCAGATTGATCAGGAGGTGTTTGCCTCCTACACCAACGCACAAACCGCGCTGCGGCAGCAGAAGTCCGCTACAGCACTTCTCACTGCTTCTGAACAGTCTTACGAAGCCGCTCGTCAATCCTACAATTTAGGCGTCAGAAATCAGCTTGATGTTATTTCCGCCCAAAAGACGCTGGCACAGGCCCGTTCCGAAGAGGTTGCGGCACGCGCTCAACTTTTTTTGCAGTTGGCTGATCTTGCATTCCGGACCGCGGACCTGATACAGGCACAGCCTTCTCGGCCGGGACCCTAAGGAGGCTGGCATGATGTTTGGAAATCAACAATGCTCACTGCATGTCCAACGCAACATCCTTGCGAGCCTATCGACGCTGGCATTGATCTCCCCCTTATCTGGATGCGGAGATGCACCATCCTTCGACATCCTGGGTTCGTACTTTCCGGCATGGCTTGTGTGCATCCTGATCGGAATTGCTATTAGCGCAGCTGCGGGCTTTGGTCTCTCTGCATGCAATCGACAAGGACTCATTCGCTGGAGCATTGTCACCTACCCTTGCTTGGCCGCCTCCATCGCCTTCACGTTATGGCTGCTCTTGTTCAGCTAGAGGAGCATTATGTTAACGGATGAATCCAAAGTAGCTCTTGGCCCAGCAGGCAGACTCCTGAGTGCTGGCATCATCATTTATGCGTCCGTAACAGGGATCTACGTTCTCCGGAGCGTCACATCGAATCCGAGGACCGACGATGCCGAGATCTTTGCCAACTACATCGGGATTGCCCCCGTCGTCAGTGGGCCCATCCAGCATTTGCACATTGTCGACAACGAGTTCGTGAAACAGGGGGAACCTCTGTTTGAAATTGACCAGAGGCCCTATGCGTATGCCCTCGCTGGAGCAAAGTCGGACCTCAAGGCTCTTCAAGGACAGATTGATGATGAAGGTCGCATCATCGCAGGCAAAGTCAGTGCCGTCGATGTAGCCAAGGCGGAAACGCTGAGTTCGGAAGCCAGCCTCACCAGAGCCGGCGCCGGAATCGATCAGGCGAATGCCGACGTCCGAAATGCAAAAGCCGCTGTCGAAAGAGCTGACGCTGAACTCGATTATGCAACGAATAATCTCCACCGCGTCGAACCTCTTCTGCAAAAGCAATTTGTCACTGTGGACCAGGTCGATCAGGCAAGGACCCTAGTCAGTACACGTTCTCAGGTCGCAAACCAGGCGCGATCTCAACTTGAGCTTGCTGAAGCAAGCCTCAATGCCGCCGAGGCTCAATACAAACAGGGACAGGCCACTCTGACACAGAGCCAGCATCAGGTGTTGCAGGCAACTCATAACGTCACAACGCTTCAACCGCTCCAAGGCCAAGTGCCTGGGAAGTTCGCGGCCATTGATACGGCACAGTACAACCTCGATCACTGTAGTGTCGTCGCCCCCTTTGATGCGCGAGTCACAAATCTCACTTTGTCTGAAGGGGCCTACGCGCATGCAGGGGAAAAGATATTCACGTTGATTGATACACGGGTCTGGTGGGCAATCGCCAATTTTCGCGAAACCCAACTACGCCATATTCGCCCGGGAATGGAGGCCTATGTCTATGTGCTTTCAAGACCTGGCATTCGATTCAAAGGGGTCGTTGACAGCGTAGGGTTCGGCGTCACGCCGGACGCAGATCTGATCGGGCAACTGACGAATGGACTTCCCGATGTTCAACGGACTTTGAACTGGGTGCACCTTGCTTCCCGCTTTCCGGTCCGGGTCCGGTTGGAATCGCCACCCAATGAGTTCTTCCGCTTCGGAGAATCAGCCGTCGTTGTGATCCGTGGCGATATCCAGTCCGCGAGAGGGAGGTGACAAGTGGCATTTGCTACCGAGACACCTTTGATGGAGAAGTTTACCGAGTGGTTCCCGGTATCTCTGCGTCAGGAGTTAAAACCCTATCCAGGCAGGGGTTCGGTGGTTGCGCGGATGGTGATCGCCGCAACACTGAGCATGATCGTCATCATCACTTTCAGAATCCCCTACGGAGCGATCGGAGTGAATTGTGCTTTCATTCTCTCCCGGGAAAACCTCGTTTCGACTGCCAAGACGGGATTCTACTTTGTTTTCGCCTTTGCTCTGTGGGCCGCGCTCACCCCTATCGGCGCCCGCATGTTCGCTTCTATTCCAAGTACACATTTTCTCTGGGAACTGGTAAGCATTTTTCTCTGCTTTTTCTTGCTGAGAACTTTAACAAACTTTCCGCTCACGACCGGAATCGTTGTGGTGGCAACGGGCACGCTGGCGATCTGGTATCTGCCCGGGCCTGCAGAACTGAATCTCGAACTTACGTTGTGGCAAATTCTCGCTACTTGCATTGGAGCGGTCATCACGGTCCTGGTAGAGGTAGTGTTTCGGTACTATGACCGGACGGATCCGCTTCGCGAGGGAATTATTGATCGCCTCCGCAACATTGAAGACATGCTCCGAGCTTACAGTGAAGGGCATCCAGTTCCAGATGCGGTCACTGAATCCATCACACGGTACGCCGTAACCGGCGCGGGCGTCCTGCGACGGCAGACCGTTCGCAACAATTACACTCCGATCGAACGCATGAAGATGAGTGCCCTGGTTTCACTGATCGGCAGGAGCATCGATTTTGCTACCGCCTATGTCTCAGAAGCATCTTCTTTGGAGCCTCCAGCACGGCAGCGTACCGTGGCATTGCTATCTCGGGTCGTGGAGATTCAACAAGCGGTAAAGTCCGGGGATCCGCCGAAAAAGTGGGAAGTGCTTCAGGAGCGAGCGGGAAGCACGCCGCTCTTTTCCGAGTTGGAATCCATGATTGATTTGATGGGCTCGGTGCTCAGAACACCTTCTCGCATTGATCCGAGGCTTATCGTTCTGGAACAGCCCGAATCGCCGCATCGGATTCTAGTCGAAGATGCATTCAGCAACCCCGAACACTTGAAATTTGCCCTTGCTGGAACAAGCGCAGCGATGCTTTGCTACATAGTCTATGTTGCTCTCAATTGGCCGGGAATTTCGACAGCCGTAACCACCTGTATCCTCACGGCTCTCAGCAATATCGGCTCTTCCCGTCAAAAGCAGATGCTGCGCATTGCAGGAGCGATGATCGGCGGCTTTGTTTTTGGATTAGGATCACAGATCTTCATCCTTCCGTACATCGATTCGATCACCGGGCTGACGATGGTATTCGCCGTCGTGACAGCGATCGCGGCATATGTAGCGACATCAAGCACGCGCCTTTCCTATGTCGGCCTTCAGATGGCATTCGCCTTCTATCTAGTCAACGTGACCGACTTCAGCATTTCACTCAACCTTACGATCGGGCGGGACAGAGCTGTCGGAGTTCTGTTGGGCATCACCATGATGTGGATCGTTTTCGAGCGTCTGAATCCCACCTCGGCAGCTGAGGAAATGGTTAAAAGCTTTGCGGAAAGCGCCCGTCTGGTCGCAAGTATCTTGTCCGGACCTCCTCTCGGCAACCGGGGAGAAAGTGCCATCTTGATCCGCAAACAACGGGATCGACTCTCTCAGCTCTTTGACGCGATTCACGCGGAGGCCGATGCCGTATTGTTTGAGACTGGGAACCGGCGGTCGGGAAAACTGGCGGCACGTGATCGCGTTCGACGCTGGCAGGCGACATTGAGGGCTTTCTATGTGATGGAACTGCCTCTCCTTGAGAGGAGGCTCTACGGCGAAAGGATTTCACGCTCAACTGCCTTTCAGGCTATTGATGAACGATTTCGCGGGGGATGTTCCGAAGCCTTGATCCAGATAGCAGAGCGTCTTGAAAGTCACTTGAAGAGTGGCGCTTCTCCAGAGACAACGCTTCGTCCACGGTCCAATCAAGTTTGGGATGACTTTGTCAGACAGAGATCTGCGGAGCTCTGGCCCGAGGAAAAAAGCATGCTCGGACTCATGAATCAACTTATGCGGCTGGCGGACAATTTGGAATTTGAAGTGCATCGTACTTCAGTCTTCGCGATCGAGTGATTTGCATAACCGTATTCGCCAACATCTATGCAGCCTGAGACAGCCCCGGTCAGATCACTTCGACGCTCCATTCTCGCGTTGCTTTGCGATTGCCGCGTGGGAGGCGACAAGGAAACCAAGGCTGGGTCCCAAGGCCTCCCGCGTCTCATTCTTGAGAGCCAGCCGAATAATGCGCCACCAGGAAGTTGGAGTCGCTGACTCCGAAACAACTCGTTCTATCTGATTCGCATCAATTGCAGTTGCAATTTTGCCAAGAGTCAGTCCAATTCGAAGAGTCGTCACCACCGGTGCACTGGAGACGATATCCCATTTGCTATGGCCAGAGCGCCGCAATCGTGCAGACGTGTCAGACATTGAAGTCACCGTGAAGGCTCCCATCGTCAACTCTTCCTAGAGACTGACTCGTCTTTCTGATGCGTAATTTGAACAGGTGCCATCGTTTCGAAGATGCCATCGTTCCTGACCATTTTGTGAAAGATCATTGCGGAAAAATGTATGAGGATGAGTGCAAAGAAAAGTAACGCGAAGCAATAATGTGCACGCCAAAGCAATGTGTACAGCTGCGGGTTTACCGGCAGAATCGGAGGCAGATGCACCCCTCCGAATAAGATCACCGGGTGGGACGACGCTGACAACATGCCCCACCCAATGAACGGCATGCCTATCATCAGCGCATAGAAAATGTACTCAGATGAAACTGCCGCGAGTTTGTCAGTGAGTGGTAGATCGGCTGGCAATGCGGGTACGCCGTACACCATGCGTAATGTCAGACGAATGAGGGCAAGCAAGAGAATCGCGATTCCCAACACTTTGTGAATCTGGATTAAAGTCAGATACTTCGGGGAGACGACGGAGATCATGCCGATCCCGATAAACAGCATCGAGAAAATGCAAATGGCCATAACCCAATGGAGGAAACGTTGAGGTGCAGTGAACCTGGTCAGGCGGGCTCTCATTGCTTTTCCCCTTTCTGCATCCTTGGGTAGCTAGATGATTCAGCTATGCGACTGTCATATGACACGCGATATGCTGCCGAACGGGCCGCAGGAAAGGGATCATCGGAGGTCGTGATTCCATGCGGCAAAACTGTTGGATCGAAGTTGATGTCGCGGCACGGGCCATCGGCCTCTGGCACGATCTGCTGTACGATCAGCGTCCCCGTATCGACTGTGCGACGATCTGCTGGCCATGCCTTCGTTGGATCGGAAGTGGGATCACCGGGATTGGCAATCGTGACGATGAGTTCCCAGCGTTGAGGACTTGTAGCCACGCGTTTCGTAATGTCCGCTACAAGGAAATCGGGGTCACGTTTAGCAAGTTCAGTAGGAGGAATTGTGACAGGTGACAAGAGAGGTAGGAAGGACCATCGGACAATATGCTTCGAGTTGGAAGCATCGATGAAGACGAAGGAGTCAAGACTATTGAAGCGGGTTTCGGCCCAGCTTTCTGTACGGGGATGGTTCTTAGCCCAGTCAATGAAGGTCAAAATCTCTGGATGCACCGAGCTGTATTGCTTGAGGGCGTTAGGATCCTTACTTGCGGCGGCTTGAGTCAAGGCGAAGAAGTCCTGCGGGGTGGGAGCTGCAAAGACCGGCGCATCGATCATAGCGCTTCGCCACTCCTGACCGTTTGAGGTCATGATACGAATACCAAGACCGCGCACCTGTGCCATTGGGTCAGGTGTGTGAGGGTCTGGGCCAGCAATGTTGAAGCGTCCTACCACCGGATATTGTCCACGCTCGAAGACTTGCGCCCTAGAGAGCGTTACCCCATTACCATTCGCCTCAAATGTCCCGATAAAGCAAATTCCCTTGGCATGGTTTCGGCGATGGCCGAGCGCAGGGCCTTCCGGTCCATCGAGCGCTCTTAGCATCGCCTTGGGGGTAAGCCGATGGGATGACAACCACCCTGCGGTATAGGCGAACGCGATCGCCACACTCCCGACAGAAACGGCAATTGTCAGAAGCGCCCTGAGTGGAAGTAGCCTTGCTCCTTTGGTCGAATCAGTCATCCAGATCTCCTGAACTCTCACTCTGCTTCGTCGATATCAGGCATTCGATATTCAATCAAATTACACTTTGAACGCGCATTCCACCTCTGAGCAGGGCCTAGCTGGCCGGGATAAGAACAAAGGGCCCGAAAGAGAAACATCGGACATTCATAGGAATACTCACGCTCCTTTTAAAGAATCGCGTCCAATGCAGTGCACGTATCCGTTCCACCCCTTGCCATGGCTCATTTCTATAGCGGTTTAGTCAATCGTTCCTTCACCCAGCAGCTTACTTCAAGCGAAGCCGTTATCGATGGATTGCACCACAGGCTAGAAGTCGAAAACAATCATGTCTATTCCATGAAAATGGAATTGTGGCAAATCGCGCGGCCGGGCGAGACTAAGCTGACAAGTGCGATCAGTGCCGGTCTGGACCATCGTTTCTGATCCATGGGCTGGTGAGCCAATTGGGATCTGACATTATGCACGCACACCATGGATGGATGAAAGCATGAGTATCAGAGAGTATCTGCTGAATGGTCCTTTAGGGTTCGGAGCTGCGCCATTAGGAAACATGTTCCGAAACATCCCGGACACCGAAGCTGATGCAACCGTGGAAGCGGCGTGGTCCGCCGGGACCCGATACTTCGATACGGCACCGTTTTACGGAGGAGGACTCTCAGAAATCAGGCTCGGCAAGTTACTGTCGAGACACAAGCGCTCCGACTATCTTCTGAGCAGTAAAGTCGGCAGAATCATTCTTGACGAAGTGGAGCAGGAGGTCCAAAGCTTCGGGGAGAAAGGCGACCTTTTCAAGCACGGCCGCAAGAACAAGATCATGTATGACTACACCGCGGACGGAACTGCTCGGTCGATCGAGGACAGCCTTAAGCGACTCGGTGTAGACCACCTGGATATCGTGTGGATCCACGACATCGCGCGGGATTTCCATGGAGACAACTGGATTGCCCAATTCGAGGTTGCTCACCGGGGCGCCATGGTCGCGTTGACCAGACTGCGCGATGAGAAGGTCATTAAGGGCTGGGGCCTTGGTGTGAACCGAGTGGAGCCTTGCGAACTGACACTTGAGATGACGGAGATGCGGCCCGACGCTTTCCTTCTGGCAGGACGCTATACGCTTCTCGATCACGACCTGGCATTGCAGCGTCTTATGCCTGCCTGCGAGTTAAAGAGAGTAGACATTGTTGTGGGTGGCCCTTACTCGTCTGGTGTTCTGGCTGGTGGCGCGAACTTCGAATATGCCCCCGCGAGCGCAGAGGTAATAGCCAAGGTTCAGAGGATTAAGAAGGTCTGCGAACGGTTCGCAGTTTCGATCAAAGCTGCTAGCTTGCATTTCTCGCTTGCTCATCCAGCATCCGCAGCGGTCATTCCCGGCGCCAGCCGGCCAAAAAGGATTATTGAGGACCACCACGCAATGAATGAGAAGGTGCCAGACGACTTCTGGCGCGCTCTGCGCGTGGAGGCACTTGTCTCGCCCATGGCGCCGCTTCCTGTCGACCAAAAGTGAGACCGCCCAGGGGAAGCCGACAACGTAGCCGAGTTGGCAAAACCGTCAACGCCGGACCAGATCAACATGTACACCGACAGGAGAGACGAGAATGGCAACAGAAACGAAGCCGGAAAATGAAGCACGCAGCACTGCAACTCATATTCAGCGTACTGATATTGCGCCAGAGTCCGTCAAGGAGATCTCTGGAGCCCTCACAGCATTATTGGCGGACGTTTTTGCCCTATATGTAAAAACCAAGAATTTTCATTGGCACATGAGTGGTCTGCACTTCCGAGATTATCATCTCTTTTTGGATGAACATGGAGATCAGCTGTTCGCGATGACGGACGACATCGCTGAGAGAGTGCGCAAGATCGGCGGTACGACACTGCGTTCGATCGCTCACATCGCGCGAATCAAGCGCATTGCCGACAACGACGCCGAATTTGTTACTCCGAAAGATATGCTCAGTGAGTTATGGGAGGACAACAAGTCTCTGGTACTAAGCATGCGGAGTGTGCACGACTTGTGCGATGAAGCCGGCGATGTCGCTTCAACAAGTGTGCTCGAAAACTGGATTGACGAGACTCAGCGCCGAGCATGGTTTCTGTATGAGATAGCAAGAACTTAATCAAGCTGACAAAAAGCGTCCGCAACATTGCGCTACGAACGACATGTCAAAAACCAGTGCAGGAACCAGGAAGCCCTCCAGTAGACTGCTTCCTGGTTCCTGCACTGGCCAAACTACCGCCTCTATATGTCGATTCGTCACGCCGGCAATTCTTCTCGACGTCTCGCTGACATTTTGGATGCGCAAGCGTACATACTGCGCTTAGATCGTTGGCCGGGCACCCCGGACAGATCACTTTGAAGCACGATTCTCGCGTTGCTTTGCGATTGCCGCGCCAAAGGCGACAAGGAGACCAAGGCTGAGTCCCAAGGCCTCCCGCGTCTCCTTCTTGAAGATCAACCGGATAACCCGCCACCAGGAAGGTGGGGTAGCTGACTCGGAAACGGCTTGTTCTACCTGATTCGCATCAATTGCAGTTGCAATTTTGCCGAAACTCAACCCAAGTCTAAGAGTAGTCACTGCCGGCGCGCTGGAGACGACATCCGTGACTTTTCCGATTACCGTTGGACCGGCGTTGAGAAGACCATTTGCGATGGCCAGAGCGCCGCAGTCGTGCAGACGCTGCAGCAGTTCGTAGGACTCAAGGATCGCCTCGGCATGTTTCCGGGGAGCAGATGCAATCCTTCGCTGGAGATCCAGACGACTGTCTTCGGGTGTAAAGGTTCGAAACTCGACAGGAGAAGCCATGTTAAATCTCCTCAGATGCTTTGGTTGCTTTCCTCTGGATCTGTACCAGCTCCGGCTTTCCAGGAAAGCGGTAATCCGATCGCTTCCACTTGCGCTCCACCTCTACGCCCATCTGCGGAGTAGGTTTGCCGGAATAGCGAAAATTAAGTTGCTTGAGCGGATTCGTCCCCTGGCTGGGAAGCAGATCGATTTTGACAGCGGTCTCTTTGTATCCCGGAGTAGCAGTCGCTGGGTCCACATGAGAACCAGTAAGAACGTTGATTGGCTCTTCTCGAGAGAATAGCGGAAGATAGACCTGCTTACCGTGAACGCGGTCTGTCACGAGCGCCTTGATTTTGAGTGAGCCGTGCCGGCTGGTCACCCGCAGCCATCGCCCGGACTGGATATTCCGTTCTTGAGCGAGTTCATTCGAGATTTCGAGGTACCGTTCCGGCGTCTCCTGGCGAATGCCGTTCACCCGGTAGGTCAGGTTGCCTTGATGAAAATGTTCGAGCTGGTTTCCGTTGTTGAGAAACAGATCGAACTCCACGTCCGGTCTCTCGACAGGTTCGTGAAATGAGACCGGATAAAGCCTCGCTTTGCCATCGGGGAACGGAAAGCCATTCAGATAAAGCACCGGCTGATCCGAGCCGTTCGAAGCAACTGGCCACTGCAGCGTCTTGTATCCTTCGAGTCGCTCGTAACTCACACCCGCATAAATCGGAGACAGTGATGCTAGTTCATCCATGATCTCCGATGGGTGTTGATAGCTCCATCCTGCTCCCATTCGGTTCGCGATGTCCTGGGTAATCTTCCAGTCGGCCCTGCTATCTCCGAGTTCAGCGAAACTCGGATAGGTTCGCTGAATTCTTCTCTCCGTGCTCGTGAAGGTTCCTTCCTTCTCGAGAGCCGGGGCGGCAGGCAGTACCACATCCGCATAACGGCAAGTTTCGGAAAAGAAAACATCCTGTACGATCAGGAAATCCAGCTTCTCGAGCGCGCCGGCGAGGAAGTTGGAATTCGAGTCGGCCGAAATCATGTCTTCTCCGGCCAGGTACATCGCATGAAGCTGGCCGCCATAGATAGCCTCAACCATCTGGTGATTGTTCATGCCCGGTTGGCTGGGAATTGCGGTGTGCCATCTCTCTTCGAATCGCTTGCGGACTACCGGATCCGTCAGATCCTGATAGCCAGGCAAGTTGTCGGGCGCGGCGCCAATGTCACCAGCACCCTGTACATTGTTGTGTCCACGCAGCGGGTACGCACCGCATCCGGGGCGCATGTAATTTCCAGTCACCAAGAGCAAATTGGAAACGGCTGTCGATTCATCAGAGGCATTCGTGTGTTGGGTGATACCCATCGCCCAAAGAATGCACATGGTATCTGCAGCTGCGATAGTTTTCGCTACAAGCTCCAATGTGGTCAGGGGAAGATCACAAATCTTCGACGCGTATTCGAGCGTAAAAGGCTCAAGGCTCTTGACGTACTCGTCCACGCCGTTCACCCATTTTTCGAGGAAAGCCGATTTGGCGTGACCGTGATCGAACATGTAGCGGCTCATCGCCGAGATCCAGATCAAATCGGTTCCGGGACGGGGACGGAAGTGAATATCGGCGCGCCGGGCCATTTCGTGCTCACGAGGGTCGGCCACAATGAGCTTCTGCTGGTGAAGCTTGTGCGCTCTTTTCACACGTGTCGCAAGAACCGGATGGCTTTCCGCCGTATTGGACCCGATGATCATGACCAGATCGGAGTTGGCGATATCATGGATCGACCCGGAGTCACCCGAGTACCCAACGGTTCGATGTAGGCCTGCTGCCGCAGGCGCCTGACAGTATCGGGAGCAGTTGTCAATGTTGTTTGTACCGATTACCGCTCGGGCGAACTTCTGCATCAGGAATCCCTCCTCATTGGTCGTCTTCGAGGAGATGATGACTGCGATGGAGTCGGGACCGGACTGCTGCTTGATACTGTTCAGCTTTGTGGCAATCAAGCCCAGTGCTTCATCCCAGTTCGCCTCGCGAAAGCTCTTCCCTTCGCGAATCAAGGGCCGCTGCAGCCGATCGGCATGATTGACAAAGTCCCAACCGAATTTGCCCTTTACGCAGGTCGAGATTTGATTTGCGTCTCCGTGCAGGGGAACGATCTTGAGAATGTGCCGATCTTTAGTCCAGACATCGTAACTACAGCCGACGCCGCAGAATGTGCAAACGGTCTTGGTCTTCTTGACGCGCGACTCGCGCATCTTCGCTTCGGTCTGCGAAACCTGCATGATGGCGCCATAGCCCATTTCAGGCTCCAGATCCTTGACCACCTCAATCATCTTTTCCAAAGAATCATGCGGTATGCCGCTCAAATATCCGGCCTCGCTCAACATCGACTTTTCCATGAGTGCGTTGCACGGACATACGGTTACGCAGTGGCCACATGAGACGCAACTGGAACCTGCGATCTGTTCGCCTCCATCCCAGAGCACGCGAGGATGCTCCCTCTCCCAGTCAATAGATAGAGTCTCGTTAACCTCCACCGTCTGGCAGGCTTGAACACATTGGCCGCAAAGAATGCATTGGGTGGGATCGTATCGATAAAAGGGGTTCGACATGTCCACCGGATACGGCTTCGCTTTGTACGGGTGCTTCTGGTGCTGCACATTCAACGCGAGGGCGGTGTTGTGAACCCGGCAGTTCTCATTGTTGTTGTCGCACACAGTGCAATAGAGCATGTGATTGCCGAGAATCGTGTCGAAGGCTTCTGTCCGTGCCTTCACTGCTGCGTCCGATGTTGTCACGATTTTCATCCCCGGACGAATGGTTTCGCCGCATGCACGTACTAACGCCCCATTGACATCCACAATGCATGTATCGCAGGTCCGTATAGGGCCCATTAAGGGCGAGTGGTAGCAGATGTGGGGAATTTCACTGCGGCGTAGCACTGCTTCAATCAGCAGTTCTCCAGGGACGGCATCGACTGTTGCTCCGTCAATTAGGATGGGAATTGAATCATTCATCATATCCCTGAGACCAAGAAAGCTCTTCCCATAACTTCACACGGTAAGCCAATCGTGACAATTCCATGTTTCTGGAACATGGAGGGAAGATGCGACATTATGGGCGAATGGCCTTCAGCAGGACTTGCAGTCCGTGCCAGGCAATCTGTCCGCCGATGCAGAGCAGCAGAAAAGCAACGACACGCAGCACCCCTTGGATGGCAGCCGCCGGAATCAACTTGGCGACACGCGGAGCATATGCGTAAAAGAGGTAGACCAATACGCTCATTAGGGTAAGGGCGAGAAGGAGACCGGCGAATGCCCATAAACGCTCGTAGAGAGGAAGTCCTTTGGCCTCGCTGCTTAGCGTCAACATAACCGCAAAAGAGCCTGGCCCGACGGTCATGGGGAAGGTAAGTGGATAGAAGGCTCTGGAATCCCAGTAATTCGCCGCACAGACCTCAGCGGCCTGCCGAATCTCAGGATCTTTACTGTCGGGTTGGTTCTCCTGCTTATTCAGCATCACCCAGCCCATAGCCACAATTACAGATCCACCCATCAGTTGAAGAATTTCGATTGAGATACCGAAGAACTCCAATACGTATGGGCCGGCCAGGCCGGCTGCAGCAAGAAAGAACATCGTATTGATGGAAATCTTTCTAGCCAGCGTCCTGTAGGGTCGAACATCTTCCAGACCAACGATGCTTAACAGCTCTAGTGCTGATCCAGGAGGATTGACAAGCGGAACCAAGGCACTGAAGCCAAGAACGAAATATCTTAGTACCTCACTCATCACGAAACTCCTCAAACAACAAATGCGCAGGTCATTCTGGGCCACCGCTGGCTGCTGGGTTTCCATGTCTACCATCAGCCATCCGAGGGGCGTTTTCGTCACGATTCTGGAGGGACGTCGCAATGCTCCGAGACGAGTGGATACGGAAAGGTGTCAGAGTTCTCTTCATCACTTCGATCCACGCAGGCGAAGTCTTTCTCAAGAGCAACATCCAGCATTCCGTGCACACCAATATCTAGAGAGAAATAGATTCCGACCTCCTCAGTACCCCACCACCTTTGAACGTCTTCATCTCCGACTACCACCAGGACCTTCCTTTCTTCGAACTCCACTGTCGGCGCACTCAAAGCCTTTCGGACAATACCGTAAACCCATGCGTCTCGATGATGGCCGGAGAAGTGCACCCCATCCTGGATCGTACCGCTCTCTGCCAGTTTTGCGAGGTCAGAACGCGATACCCTCAACCTGATTGAGTTTCCCTTAATTCTTAGCTTCATGGTCGGCCTGCCTGCCCCGCAAACCGTACCCTCTGGGGCCGGCTATAGATATTGAATTGACAATCGCGCAGAAACCCCACCAGAGTTACATCAAATTCTTTGGCGACTTGCACGGCTAGACTTGAGGGCGCACCGATCGCTACAACCATTGGGATGCCTGCCATTACAGCCTTCTGCAGGAGTTCGAAGCTGGCACGCCCTGAGAGGAACAGCAGCCGGTCACGAAGAGGTGTCCTATCGGCAATAAATTCAGCCCCGATCAGCTTATCCACCGCGTTGTGACGGCCAACATCTTCTCGGATCGACTGCAACTTGCCACTCGAATCGAAGAGCGCTGCCGCATGGAGCCCGCCCGTCAGCTCGAACAGGCTCTGACACTGGCGAGCTTTGGCGGGAAGTTCACACAATAAGGATGTATCAATTGAAAAAGAGTCGGGAGTTCGCACCGGACAGACAGTCCGCAGCGCCAGAAGCGATGCCTTGCCGCAAATCCCGCAACTCGAGGTCGTATAGAAGTTGCGGTCGAGTGTGGCCGCGTTAACTGTTACGTCCGAATGGAGTTCAACTTGTAGTGTGTTATAGATGGAGCGAGCGCCGTATTCCAACGGGCTTATCGTAGGACAGGTCACAGCTCTGCCTGATGGCTGCAAAGCGATCGAATGGACCGCCATGATGTCCGAGGAATCTCGGACCACTGCTTCGCTTATCAGGAAGCCTACAGCCAATTCGTAATCGTTACCCGGCGTTCGCATCGTAACAGACAAGGATTTAACCTGTCGGGCTTCAGTTCTTCCGTGGCACAACCGAATTTCGAGCGGCTCCTCGGCGGCTAAATTGTCTTCGATCTCTCGAAGCTGACCGTTTCGGAATCGAACAACATCACACTTTACTCCTGAACGGTCCTGCACGCGGACCCGACTCGCTGCCGTATCTTCATTGTGGCTGAAAGAAGTTTGCATACGCCTCAACACCTGCGCTATGGCACTTTTCGAATTTACTGTAGACCGAAGTCACCACGCTATTCGGGCGTTTCCCTCAAGAAAACGCCCTCTGCATTACCGTCAGAAAGTTCACACCATTTCCGAATATGCCGTAGAGCATTTCTCATATTGGTGTAGAGCAAGGAACATAGGCGTGCGTGGATTTTCCGTTAAGAAGTTACATTTCACGGATGTTTGCTCACTGCACAGCAACATGAGAAACGCTCTATCTCGTCGCCCAACATAACAGCCACGGCACGAGCACACAATGATGGATTCATTGAATGCCATCTGTCGATGCAGTGTGGATCGAGAGCAGATTTGATATCCGAATCCTGCGTGTTTGAAATTCATTTACCAAATTCCTATTCATTTACATCGCTTAACTTGTGTTAGCTCTAGCTCTGATCTAAGTTACAGTCGAGATGCACGATTAGTGAGACATACACTGCGGTCACGAAGCCTGTTCTGAGCTCGATATCCAATGAGGAGCAACGAACCACGCTTGCTGCGTTTGGGCAGAAGCACTTGAAACGCACCATCGCACTTTTAATTCACAACAACTCAACACCAACTAAGCAATCAGGAGGAAACAATGATGAAGACAGTTCTCGCCGCCAGCATAAGTGCTGCTACAGCGCTCTCAGGCGCTGGTCAGGCACAAGCGCAACAACAACCGGTCAAGAACATTGTGCTGGTTCATGGAGCCTTCGCCGATGGCACGAGTTGGGCAAAGGTCATTCCAATCTTGGAAGCACGGGGCTTTCACGTGGTCGCAGTTCAGAATCCGCTCACTTCCCTAACGGACGACGTGAACGCCACTCGTCGGATCATTGCTCTTCAGATTGGGTCGGTGATTCTGGTAGGTCATTCCTGGGGTGGTGCTGTCATCACCGAGGCTGGAGATGACCCTAAGGTCGTCGGACTCGTTTACGTTGCAGCATATATGCCCGAGATCGGTACCTCTGCAAATCAAACCAGCGAGCCATTCGGTCCAACCCCTGGGATCAAAGAGATCAAGGTCGATGCACAGCATTTCGCCTCTCTTTCTGAAGATGGTGTCATGAATGACTTCGTAAATGGACTTCCCATGGCGGAGCGACGCCTCGTGTTTGCGGTTCAAGGACAGACTTACGGACCGATGCTCGATGAGAAGCTGACCCATGCAGCCTGGAAGTCAAAGCCTTCGTGGCACGTGATTTCGATGAACGATCGCACTTTAAGCCCTGCTATGGAGGAAGAGGGCGCTAAACGAGCCGGTGGAGTCGCGGTTAAGCTTCCTACCTGCCATGTTGCCATGCTGCAGGATCCCGGAAAAGTTGCTGACGTCATCACCGAGGCAGCAAAAGGTGCAGCCAAGGGAAAACCCTAACCTCGCCTCTTTCGCTGGAATCTAGAGAAGTGTAAGTGCAATATGCCGTCAACCAGTGCTTGCCCATCGGCGCGCATTGTCAAGTTGAGAACGAAAGCAGCGTCGCAAAGATTGAAAGGATAATTGAAACAATATGACCGTTTCAGGTGCAATGTCGCACGATGAGCAAGTAAGGTATAGATCGGTCCGCACGGAAGATGTCGATATCTTCTACCGCGAGGCAGGACCATCACACGCACCCACGATTTTGCTACTGCATGGATTTCCGACATCGTCTAACATGTTTCGTAATCTAATTCCAGGTTTAGCCGGATCCTTTCACATCATTGCTCCGGACTATCCCGGCTATGGATTCAGCAGCATGCCGAGCCGCGAGGATTTCGTCTACACCTTCGAGCACATGGCAAGCCTCATCGAGCAATTCGTAGTCAAGCTAGAGCTCAAACAGGTAATCCTTTATGTCATGGATTACGGCGCTCCGATCGGCTATCGTTTCGCGCTCAAACAGCCGCAAAGAGTCGCTGGCCTGATCGTGCAGAACGGAAATGCATACGAGGAGGGGCTTCGCGAGTCGTGGGAGCCGATCAAAAAGTATTGGTCGGATCCAAGTCCCGAAAATAGATCGGCTCTTGAGTTTCTAACCAAAATTGATTCGACCAAGTGGCTGTATCATAACGGAGTCTCAGACACCACGCTTCTGGATCCAACCACGTGGACTCTCGATCAAGCGGGCATGGACCGCCCGGGAAATTCGGACATTCAGCTCGACATGCTATATGACCACAGAACAAACGTACCTCTCTACCCGCAGTTCCAGGAGTTCTTTCGCAAGCAGCAGCCACCAACTCTCATTGTCTGGGGGGAAAATGACTCAGTCTTTCCATCTGAAGCTGCAGGGGCATATCAACGCGATCTGTCAAAGATCGAATCTCATCTGCTAGATACTGGACACTTCGCATTGGAGACACACTGCGACGAGATCGCGGCGAGAATTAAGTCGTTCTTTTTGCCGAAGAATGACCAATCGTGATAAGGCCAATAGGACACGGCCAGTTTATCGCCTTTTATGGAGTGTCTTTTCGGAATAGACGATCCTGACGACCGAATATCATCGTGAACGTCATAGCCAGGGCCGCACATTCACTGGACCAGATCGTCGCAGAGTGTCGCGCTTAACTTCAGGATGCTTCTCATCAGAGACCTCGAAGATGCTCAGCAAGTACTTCGGCGAGACGCAAGTGCCATAACCGGAAGCATAAGTTAGATATTCGCCCTAGCATTGTTAACCAGCCAGTGCGCCCTCGAAAGCGTAAAAGCCAACATCTACAGCTCTAGCATTTGTGAGGTTAGTGAGAACGCGCACCTCTATTAGTAAGGTTCCATGAAGATGGAATGGTTTTGCTACGGCGCATTGGCGTATGACTTCTTAAGCTGGTTTGATTTATTGAGGATTCTCATGGAAAACGGACAAAACAAACCCACTCGTCGTGACGTAATTCGAGCCGCAAGTGCGATGACATTGGCCGGTCTCGCGGCTAACTCTTCAGTTATTGCGAAATCAGAAGAACCATCTCCGCCTGTCCTGGCTTCTCAACGAGACAACGCGGCGTTAGGACAGAGAATTCGCGGATTCCAACATTTTGGACTGACGGTGCAGAACATGAACCGCGCCTTCGAGTTTTATACGGAGGTGCTTGGTGGAACTGAGATCATGCGGGACGGGGACTTCCACGGAGAGAAGATCCACAATACCTTGATGTTGAATGATGAGATCGAAGCAATTGAGCAGAAGATCAATCCCGTAACCTTGGGAGTGCCCGATCTGCGCGGAGGACAGCAGCGCCTCGATGTTCGTTTCGTTCAATTCGACAATATGGTGCTCGAGTTATTGCACTATCGCGAGAGCAGCCAGCCGGAAGGCAGTGGGGCCGCGTGGGCGCCGGCACATACCCATCGCAGTCCTGCCTACCCGCGCTCGTTGCACCTGTGTTTTCATCTTCACGATGACGTCGACTTTAACAAGTTCGTTCACGACCTGGAGGCCGAAGCCGCGCGTCGTGGGATGACAAATGTCAGAGCAAACCGCACGGCCGCTTTCGCCACGGAAGAAGGTCGCAGGAGCGCACCGCTTGAAACAATGTCGAACAAGATTCGTGAGGGCAAATCCAACGGATGGGCGCTGATCTACGCACGCGGCCCTGAAGGGGAAGCGCTTGAGTTTGTACAGGCCATCAGTCCAGTCAAGCAGATTTTTGATGGCGCTCTCGCCAACAGGAAAAAGGTCAGAAGTTAATGTGCCGAACGAACGAAGGATGTATTCACGAAACAAGGAGGATAAACGACGATGAAATCTCCACTCATGAAGGTCTCACTTTTCGCGATGATTTGTATTCTGGCAATGGTCGATATGTCCGCCGAGAATGGTCCGGGGCACGGCTATGCAAGCGTGCCAAAAGATGCGTACGCAGTGATCGCCGAGATTCAGGCTAAGCCGGGGAAAGCTGAAGAACTCAGAAAGGCAACTCTACCTCTGATCTCGTTGGTTCGGCGTGATCCCAAGAATCTCGTGTACTTCTTTCAAGAAGATCGCGAAAGACCAGGGCACTTCCTCTTCTATGAGGTCTACTTGAATGAAGCAGACTTCAATGCACATAACAATCAGCCATACGTCAAAGCATGGTTTGCCAAGTTTCCGGCACTTGCTGAAGGGGGTGTGAAGCTTACAAGAATGGCGATCGAGGTGCAGCCTGAGAAGTAGTTCTGTTCGACGGAAGTCTGGGCCCCTCAAAAAAGGACCGCTACGAATTGACCGCGCGCCGACCACATAGCTGCAGTCAGCCCTGCTGTAGGTCTGGCCGCACTCAGGGAAAGCAGCAGCATTTCTGAACTCAATAGCAATCAAGAATGGATCTACGTGTTCGGTGATCCATCTTGCAGGAGGTAACGTGGTTTCACTTCCATGCACTCGTGATGCTGAATCACTACCAACTCCCGAACACGGCTATGCAAAGCTTTCCGCGGGTCAACTCACAAGCGCAATGCGTTACGGCACTAATCGCGCCTATGACTCCGTCAAGCTCCTGTTCCGGCAAGGCGAGCGGGGATCGGATTTTTATATCGTGCTTGCCGGTGCGGTCCAAGTGTTCTGGTTCGATGCGGTGGACAATTTGGAGCGCTACATTACTTTGGAAATGGGAGAGTTTACTGGTGAGCTCAACCTGCTCAACCAGAAGGAGACCTTGGTTGCAGCCCGAGCACTGGCGGGAAGCAACGTTCTTCGGGTTCCGAGAGAGCGCCTTCGCGAATTTCTCACCGGAGAGCCTGAGATTGGCGAAATAGTGGTAAAAGCCGTCGTGCAAAGGCGCCAATGGATGATGGAGATTGGGGCAAGCTTCCTGACTGTTATTCGGAACGGAGAAAACGCAGACATCGAAAAGCTTGGCCGCTTTCTCAATGCCAACTACTATCCCTTTCGCGCAGTAGATTGGAAGCATTCCCCTGAAGCTCAATCGCTTGCTGAAGCAAGAGGGCTGGAAGAGTCAGACCTGCCTGCAGTGCTGGGCACCAAGTGGACATTGAGGCGGCCAGATCTGCGCATGCTTGCGGATAAGCTTGGCATCTCAGAGGATGTCCGTAATGGGATGACGTGGGATGTTGCCGTGGTTGGGGCCGGACCTGCGGGACTGGCTACCGCTGTCTATGCGGCTTCTGAAGGCCTTCGAACTGTGGTTATAGACAGCTATGCTCCAGGGGGACAAGCCGGTACAAGTTCCAAGATAGAAAACTATCTCGGATTTCCATACGGTATTTCTGGAGCCGACCTGGCTAAACAGGCCCAAGTACAGGCGGAGAAGTTTGGCGCGACCGTCGCCGTCTGTAGGACCGTTACAGGTATCGATTGTGCCGAAGAACCGTTCGCGCTCGAGTTGGATGGCGATCAGATAGTTTCTGCGAGAGCAGTGGTCATCGCAAGTGGCGCAAATTATAGGAAACCGGACATTCCGGGTTTGGCTAGGTTTGAAGGCTGTGGTGTTCACTATGCATCGACTCCGGTAGACGCTCAGCCTTGTATCGGCCAGTCCGTCGTCATCCTGGGCGGAGGCAACTCAGCAGGACAGGCAGCTATGTATCTATCGACCCAAGCCAAACATGTACACATGCTTATTCGAGGGCCACGACTCTCGAACACCATGTCAGATTATTTGGTACAGCGCATCTATGCCTCAAAAGGAATTACACTACACGCTAACTGTGAAGTTACCGCGCTGGAGGGAGATGTTCATCTGCGCCAGGTAACCTGGCGTTGTCGAGGAAGCGGCCAGATAACAGTCTTTGAAACCGAACATCTCTTTGTAATGATAGGTGCTGACCCCTGCACCGGGTGGCTCAAGGATTGCGTGGAACTTGATTCCGGTGGATTCGTAAAGACGTCTTCCTCCTTTGGAGGAGGCGGCACATTCGGCACTTCTGTCCCGGGCATTTTCGCAGTGGGAGATGTTCGCTCAGGTTCGGTGAAACGGGTAGCTTCGGCCGTTGGAGAAGGCTCCGTTGTAGTACCGGAGATTCATCGCTTTTTGGGTACGTTCCGCCTTTAGATTCGTATAGGACGGGTCCCAGAGCTTCGCATTTGCACGGCAGCCAAACTCAGACGTTCGACTGCCTTTCCGGGAGGGCTCATAAGCGGCACTGAGTTGCTAAATAGAGAATCAAACATTCCACCACCTCACTCGTCGTGAGCGTCCATTCCTCGTTGTAGGTTTCTTTGCTGCTTGCCCCAGGACGTCCCTACAGTGCAGGTCCAGCATCGTTATCCCAATGAGTTCAGCTCTTTCCTGTCGGCCCGGAGCCGACAACAGGCTTTAACATACGAAAGATAGCGAAGGAAGGGCACAGTACAAGTTACTGATCCCTGAGAGGCGTCGAGTGATGCGTGCCCGGTTGTGCTTGTATAACGCCGTTCGAAGCCGTTTACCGGATTTATATCCATTTACATCGCTTAACTTGTCTTTGAGTTTTGTCTGAACTAAGTTACGGCTGAGATAGAAAAGTACGGAGATACACCGCACGATCTCACCTGTGTACTCCGGTCGATCGGCAATTTCTATAAGGGCTGATGAATCGAAGGAGGAAATGACAATGTTTGCTGCGCAGATGCACGGATATAAAACGCCCCTTATTCTCGATGACATTAAGGTTCCTGAGATCCTTCCTGACCAAGTGTTGGTAAGGGTAGGTGGCGCTGGGATGTGCCGTTCGGACGTTCAGCTTATCGACGGCTACTTTGGAGACGCGATAAAGATGAGATTTCCTATAACCCCGGGGCACGAGATAGCCGGTTTGGTGGCGGCACTTGGCGACCGGGTTCCTCCGTCTACGCAACTTGCCGTTGGAGATCAAGTGGTTGTAGCGGCTGGTTGGGGTGACGGAATTTGCAGGCAATGCCGCATGGGGAATGAACAGATTTGTGAACATGGGAGTTGGCCGGGATTTGGCCCTCCTGGTGGATATGCCGAATTCGTTCCCGTGCCTTATCGGCAACTGATCCGGATCGAACATAAGTTGAAATGGGAGGAACTTGCACCGCTGACGGATGCAGGCGTAACGCCGTATCGGGGAATCAAGAAGCTTCGAGCGGCCGGTGTTCTAGGGCCCGATCGCGTCATGGGAGTATTCGGCGCAGGCGGACTTGGGAACTATGCAGTGCAGTATGCCAAACTGCTTTCCGCCGGCGCCGCCGTCGCCGTGTTTGCAAGGAGCGATGAGAAACTCGCAATCGCCAAAGATCTTGGTGCGGACTTCACAATCAATACTCGTGGTAAATCCTTGGTGGATATTCAGGACGAACTCTTCCGAGTAACCGGGACGCACAAACTCGATGCCGCCATCGATTGCGTCGGAGCGGAAGAGACGATCCAGACCGGTATTGGCCTGCTTGCCACCTCTGGAGCCTTTGTATCAGTAGGTTTGGTTGGAACAAAGATCAATATTCCTTTGTTTCCGTTCACCGCAAAAGAGCTCACCTATCACGGTTCCTTCTGGGCGAGCTACAGCGATCTGCAAGAGGTGCTGTCGCTTGCGCAAAAAGGCAAGATTCAGCACTCTATCAAACGGATCAAATTTGAGGAAATCAACGAAAACATCGACTTGCTTCGCCGAGGGGAGATCGTCGGACGAGCAGTGGTTGTGTTCGACATTCCGGCATAAGACAACGAGTTTGGCCGAAGCAACGAGACGGTAATGTCCTACCTTCGCATATCGCTACACGCAAGATTGCAATGTGACATGAATGGGCCTTTTTGCCCTCTACTGTCCCTAATGAGGAAGAACTCATGACAGATCGTAGAGGTTCGTAAACGACGAAACTGTCGTCCGGATTCGGCCGTTTTCTCGCAACAATATCGCTGCGCGTTCCGATCGCGGCAGGAAACTTCTACTGGCGTAAGCCCCTAACTTCAAGGAGTTCATCATGTCATCGAGTCTTCCCCGTAAGGCAGTCATCGCTATCTCCAGCTTCAATGGAACCATCTATCCCGGTGGCCATAAAACAGGCCTATTCTTCACCGAAGCGCTACATCCCTACAGCGTCTTAACGTCGGCTGGCTTCGAAGTGGATTTGGCCTCTGAGACCGGTACATTCGGCTTTGACTTCAACTCGCTGCAGCCACCGTTCCTGTCTGGCAGTGACAAAGCGATCTATAACAATCCGGACCACCCCTTTATGGTCAAGCTGAATTCGCAACTCAAGAAAGCGTCGGATTTGAAGAAGGGAGAATATGGGGTTTTCTTCGCCTCTGCGGGCCACGCAGCGCTCTATGACTATCCGACTGCCAAGGGCCTGCAAACAATCGCAGCAGACATTTGGGATCGTGGCGGCATCGTCGGTGCCGTATGCCATGGGCCGGCGATCTTCCCCGGAATCATCGACTCCAAGACCGGCAAGTCAATAGTTGAAGGTAGGACCGTAACAGGATTTACGATCGAAGGTGAACTCATCTTCAGCATCCTCGAAAAGATGAGACAAGATAAGGTCGTTCCGATCGTCGAGGCCGTTACCGCCGCAGGTGGATTCTACAGTACCTCGATGAACGCTTTCGATGACTACTCCGTCACTTCCGGTCGCCTCGTGACCGGGACGAATCCGCAGAGCGGTCGCAGCACCGCGGAGAGGATTGTCAGGCTCTTCGATAACGGAATGCGTCCATAAGTAAGTCTTGCCGTCCGATTTGTACCGAGAAGGGAAGCTCCACTGTTAGCGGAATCCCTGCAGCATTCCGATTGCCTTCAGCTTTCATTGAGGCTGGAGGCTCGGAACTGATCAAGATCGGTCCCCTCGCAAATTGGAGGGGACCTGGTCGTCGAATCACGAGGAGGAAAAATGAGTACATCAGGCTTTGTTACCGTCAATCCTTCCACAGGAGAGCAGATTGAGACATTTTCGTTTTATAGCGCCAAACAAATAGACGAGGCGCTCAGTCGGGCCGAAGAGAGCTTCGATTCGTTCCGAAAGTTGTCCGTTCATCGGCGAGCACAGCTATTTTCGAATCTCGCTGAAGCGCTAAGAAAGAACAAGGTCCAACTGGCAAAGGTGATTACAACGGAGATGGGAAAGATCCTCTCCGAGGCCGAGGCGGAAGTTGAAAAATGCGCGCACGTGGCCGACTGGTATTCCGAGCATGGGCCAAAGATCATGGCAGACGAACCTGCTCCTACCGGAACAGTCAATGCATACGTCTCCTACCTTCCCCTCGGGCCGATTCTCGCAGTCATGCCGTGGAATTTCCCAATCTGGCAACTGACGCGTATGGCTATCCCGACCATTCTGGGCGGCAATGTCGTCTTGGTGAAGCACTCGACCAATACGCAGAGAAGTTCACTCGAGTTCGAGCGCGTGATGAATGAGGCAGGTTTTCCGGAGGGTGTCTTCCAAAACCTGATCATCGGAAGAGACGATGTGGCCAATGTTATCAGCGACCCGCGCATTCAGGGAGCTTCGGTTACGGGGAGCGTTCGAGCCGGTTCCGCAGTAGCTTCTGAGGCGGGAAAGGTCATCAAAAAAACGGTGATGGAGCTGGGTGGGTCTGATGCATTCATCGTCTGCGAAGATGCGGATATTCCTAAGGCTGTCGCCGCCGGTATTCGTGGGCGCTTCCACAACGCAGGGCAAGTCTGCCTGGCTGCGAAGCGCTTCATTCTGATAGAAAAGATCGCTGATGAATTCGAACATCTATTTGTCGAGGCAGCAAAGTCCATTCGTGTTGGAGATCCCTTTGATCCCGAAAGCGAAATGGGACCGATGGCTCGTACCGATCTTCGCGACTCGCTGCACAAACAGGTGCAGTGCAGCGTAGCAAAAGGCGCTCGTGTGCTATGTGGTGGCAAGCCGGTGGAAGGTAACGGAGCGTTCTATTCTCCAACGGTATTGAGTGGAGTGACGGAGGGCATGCCGGCCTTTGACGAGGAGACCTTTGGCCCCGTTGCGGCGATTACGCGTGTTCCAGATCTTGATGCAGCCGTTCGTGCGGCAAACGCAAGCCAGTTCGGATTGAGCAGCAATGTGTGGACCGGTGACATAGAGCGGGCTCGTAAGATCGCATGCGATTTATATACCGGAGGTGTATTCATCAATGGTATTACCGCGTCAGACCCACGCGTGCCTGTTGGCGGAGTGAAGAACAGCGGCTATCATCGAGAGCTCTCTCATTTCGGTGCTCATGCCTTTGTGAATGCACAAACTGTCTGGATAGAGAACGTGTAGAGAACGAACTCGTCGCCCTTGCTTTTGAAGGCGACTAGACGGCAATTATGAACCCCGTCTAGTAGCCATCGGCGAGGACGGTAGAAAGGCTCACTATGGTCTTCCATCCTGAGCCTTCCCGCCCTAAAGTGAAGTCAAGAACGAAAGAAGATGTTTGAAATAGGCAGTCTGGTCGTCCCACATACAAAAGTGGCTTCCATTTGGGCAGTGCGCGTATTTTCCGTGCGGCATCAGCTTTGCCATGCGCTCCATATCAGCGGGGTCCATCTCGTCGTAATGGGAGCCAATGGTGAGCGCCGGTATGTTGATCTTGGGGAGGCTCGCCCAGCGGTCCCAGCCCTGCAAGTTACCTGTTACGAGAAACTCGCTGCGGCCCTGCATCTGTACATAGATCTGCTCGTTGAGGTGTCGCATACTCCTCGTAACAGGTTCTGGCCACGTCTCAAGACGGCAAAGCATGCGCGGATACACTTCTTTCATCATCAGGTTGGAATATTCCGCAGAGTCGTAGGCTTGCGTCAAATCGTACGCTTCCAATAGCTGCTGGACCTTAATGGGAAGCTGCTTTTTCCACCAGTTTATTCTCGACAAATAGGAACTGATACTGGCGCTCATATTCGAAATCACGATTGCCTTGAGGTGGTGCGGATACCTGAATGCATATTCCATCGTCAGGACTCCGCCCCATGAGTGTCCGTAGAGAACAAAGTTGCCAAGTCCGAGGCCTTGCCTTACTTCTTCGACTTCTCCCAGATAACCATCCAGTGTCCAGAGTGCTCCGTCACTTGGTTGATCGGAATTGTTACATCCTAGTTGATCGTAGTAGTAGAACTCGATGCCTGCTGCAGGAAGGAAAGATTCAAATGCTTCGAGGTATTCGTGGCTGGCACCGGGACCTCCGTGAAGCAATAATACCTTCGTTTCACCGGACCCGACTTTCTTGGTCCACACCTTGTATTTGCCACCACGAACTGCGACCTCTCGTATTCCGCCAGAGCGGATATTATTCAGGTTGCTCTCAGCATCCTCGCGAAGAAGATTCGTCTCCGCGACGTGCTCGTGAATCATGGAAGCGCCAATGCCTCGCCAGGAGAGGCCACACGCCGCGAGAGAGATGAAGAATGCACGTCGATCCATCTATAAATCCTTCCCCAGCTAGTTTTTATTTCAGGTGAGCCACAGGGGTTCTATCGTCCGATGTCAATGGTACAGAAGCGGCGGCTTCTGCGACTGAGATATCTTGCTCGAGAGTGCCACCACTAGCCCCTATTGCGCCAACAATGCTTCCATTGAGCCTGAGTGGAATTCCTCCGGCAAAGATTACAACTTTGCCGGCGTTGCTCTCTTGAATACCAAATAAGGGCTTGCCCGATTGTGAAAGGGTCGCGAGCTTAGATGTTTCCATGTCGAAAAATCGTGCTGTCACGGCCTTATCAATCGCAAGATCAATGCTGCCTATGAGTGCACCATCCTGACGCAGAAAGGCCAGTAAATGGCCACCTGCATCCACTATAGCAACGTTATAAGCGACCCCTATGCTTTCCGCTTTTGCCTCTGCCGTTATCAACATTCGCTTTGCATCGTGAAGGGTGATCGTCTGGTAGGTTTTTGGCATATCGGTCCTCGATGAGATTGAGTTTTGTGTTCTGAGTGAAAGTCTCCGGAGAGATACCGTCATTTCACTTGTTGAATGGCTATCTTGGTATAGCAAGGGATGAAATGTCTTCTGCACTCATGAAACAAGAAGGCCTGCCCTCTATCAATTGCTGGAAAGCGTGGTTTTTGAGCTCTTCATCTTGCGTGTATTGCATCGATCGCTCGGAATATGCGGTAAGTTTGTGCGATACATAATATCGAACGGAATTGAGCAGCCGGAAGACGACCATACTGTGGCCTTGCCGCTCCACGAGCGATTTGGAAACAAGATTTGCAATGCAGGTGGATGCCTCAGTTTTGCTCAACACCTGGTCCGATGTCCTCAAAACTGCTTCGTCCAAGTCAAACCAGCCCTCAATACTGGAAAGTCTCCGAAGCACATAAAGTTCATCGGGGGGTAACAAATCCAGACTCCAATCGAGCGCCGCCCCAAGGTTCTGGTGTCGTTGCGGTCCTGTCCGCTGGCCGTGATTGAGCGAGAAGAAATAATCGGTGAAAATCGGAGGCAATCCCACGAATCCGAGCGCCCGCACTCGCCGTGCCGCTAACTCAATAGCCAGAGGAATTCCATCGAGCTCTTCACAAATAGACGCAATCAAAGAAACCTCGCCGTCCGTGAAGCGACGATCTTCCGGCTTTTCTGCGACTCGATCTAGAGCATTTTTCGAATTAGTGTAGACCATTTATACAGAGACGGAACCAAGCCTGAGCATTATCAGGGGAAATAAGCTTGAGAGCGTCGGCTATAGCTTGCTCAAGGGATTCTCTGGTTCTAGCTTTGGCAGCCCGAAGCAGTTGTTTGAGCTTAGCCCAAGCCTTTTCGATCGGATTCAGATCGGGCGAGTAAGGCGGCAGGTATAGCAATTCTGCTCCAGCGGCCTCGATCAGCCTCCGTACGCCGTTGACCTTATGGGAACTCAAGTTGTCCATTACCACCACATCGCCAGCTGTCAGTGCCGGACAGAGTATGTGTTCGACATAGGCTAGGAATATCTCCGCATCGGTAGCGGCTTCGATGGTCATCGTTGCTACCATGCCACGAAAACTCATTGCTCCCAGGATGGTCATGATTTTCCATTGTCCTCCAGGAGTAGATTCGTGTATACGAGTGCCTCCGAGGCAACGGGCATAACGCCTCGTCATCGAAGTTGTCACACCACTCTCGTCAAGGAAGATCAGCCGTTCCAGACTTGTCGCCTGGATCTTGGCGACAAATTCTTGGCGTCGCTGGCGGTTCGCTTCGGTATCGCGTTCACTGGCATAGAGCGACTTTTTTTCAGCCGTAAACCCAGTTTCCGAAGTAGAAACCAAATCCGCCCCAAGCTCAGTTCCACGCTTGCTTCATTGTGCAACTTTGCTTGCACTTCAGCCAACGTTAAATCCGGCTCCGCTTCCACCCACGCTATTACCTGCTTTTGCTCTCTGGCTCCGACGTGTGGTTTTCTCCCGGGACGATGAACAACTCGCTCGGCTTGACCACTATGCTTCCGCTGGCTGGAAACCTTCTTCGCCCAACCTACACTTACTCCAAATAGCTCTGCCAATTCCTCCAGCGTCCCATTCCCATCATCATAGGCTGCTAGGAACTTACGTCGCAGATCATCTTCGTAGGCTTTCGCCATTGCTTTGCTTGTCGCTGAGTTTCGCCATGCTCAGTCTACACTAATTCGAAAAATGCTCTAGAAAGAGTTGAACTGCCGGATAGCGCTGCATCTCCTCCGCGGTCATGCTCCTGGTGCGGGGAGGAGCATCCAGCGCAGGCAGTCGGAAGACTCGCTCTCCGGTAGCTCGTAGAGTCTCCCGGCTGGTTGCAAGGATGTGAACGTGGGGGCATGAAGAGTGAATGAGCTCGATCAGTGCAGTCGCCGCGTCAATCGCCCGCTCACAGGTATCCAAGATCATCAACAGCTCCGCGCTGTGAAGATGACCCACTAGTTGTTTCGAACCTCTTCCTGTTTCGTATCTGAGGCCTACTGCCGCAGAGACCGCTGCGGGAATCTGATCCGGGTCCTTGAGCGCATTCAAGTCTACGAAGCAAGTGCCGCGGTCGAATTTTCGCTTCAGAGTTTCGGATACAATGATCGCCACTGCGGTCTTGCCGACACCAGCCGATCCTACAAGAGTGACCAGCCTGTTTTCCTCTACTTGCATTGCAAGCTGTTGGACGATGTCGTCACGCCCAAAGAGGCGTTCGGTGCACTTGGGGATACTCTTTAAAGGTTCTATTTCCTCGGTCGAGTGACACATTGCGCAGTCGCGCACCGGTTGAACAAAACGGTATCCCCGCCCGATTACCGTGGCGATACAACTTGACTGAGAGCAATCATCATCGAGTGTTTTGCGAAGAGCCGCAATATGCACTTTCAGGTTGCTCTCATCGACGAAGGTGTCGTTCCATACCAACGACATCAGTTCTTGTTTCTCGATGATTGCCCCTGGTCTTTGCACGAGAGCAAGCAGGATTTCCAAGGCACGTGTGCCGAGGCGCACAGGAACTCCTCTTCTGAGTAATGCTTGGCGGGAAGGGATAAGGATAAAAGGTCCAAAAGAAAAACACCGAGCTTCCATACAGCCTGTATCTTGCGACCACTGAAGTTGATCGTTCTGATCCAATGGAATTGTTAGGTGACTCATTCGGCTACCTCTCCTACAAGCCCACCAAGTGAGCCGAGGCTCCATCAGTGCCCGTATGGAGCGTGAAGTGAGGTGCGCGATCAACGGCCTTGAGTAGCTTCGTTGGCATATTCTCCCTCGCGAACGGCTTGTCTCAAGACCGGCCGGCACCGATGCACTAGATCTCAGGCTAGAAGCTGGGAAGAACGATGTCTATTCCATGAATGTGGAAGCTAGACCATCTTCAGAAAAAATAGACATCGTTGTCGGTGGTCCCTATTCTTTCGGTGTACTGGCCGGTAGTTCTGAACGCATCCTTGAAGATCATAGTGCGATAGACCAGAAAGTGTCGGATGAGTTTATGCTGTCGTAACCTCGCCGCATCCAAACGGCGTGCGCCTTGCAATACTTCAGGCCACAATGCTTACCCCAATGCGTGACCGTTAGCTCCTTCTTTCGAGTGATGGATGATCGGTGGATTGACTCGATACTGTCGGGTGTTAGCATCGTCCCCGTAGATTACGAGACTAATTCGTCGCCAACAAAGTATCGATAGACGGGAGCCACTCTTACCTGTATTACTCAATGTGTTCAGTGGCGGAGGTAATCTGGAACTCAATGGGATTATCGGTCCGCTCGATGGAAAATTCGAAGCGGAAAGCAATGCTCACTGTCGCATGAGTCTGCTTCAAAGCGGAAAGCCTAAGAAAGGTAGTTATTGCGTGACCGACTCAACAGGAGAAAAACATGTCCGCGTCCCCACAAGCAGTTCAATTTCCCCGATTGCAGCCCGGACAGAATGAGTCGCAGCAACCAAGTCGTCAGGGCATTTCTCAACTAATCTCGATTGATTCGCCTTCATCTCCGGACGCCGTTGTGCATATCGTGTGCGGCGATGCGGTCCAAGTCCGCAGCCTGGAAGATTTTTTCTTATCGCATTCGATCGGCGTTCATGCCTTCAGGACGGGAGCCGAATATATGACTAATGCGGAATCTGAACAGATTGCTTGCCCAATACTTGATCTGAATCTTCCCGATATTAGTGGACTGGAGGTACAACGCCGGGTATCTGAGAGAGAAGGACCGCCCGTCATTTTCGTTACTGCATGTGGCGATCTGAATTCGGGAGTTCGCGCTATGAAGAATGGAGCCATCGATTTCATGATTGAGCCGTGCGACCCTAACCGATTGCTGGACGCTGTCGAGGCTGGTTTTGCCCGCGCGCGTAGCAACCGCCACGAGCGTATCGAGCGCTCCGATCTACTTGGACGATGGCATTCTCTTACTCCGCGAGAACAAGACGTCTTTCGCTACACGGTTGCGGGATTTCTCAATAAACAAGCGGCTGCGGAACTCGGCATTACTGAGAATACCTTCCAGGTTCATCGTGGTCGCGTCATGAGAAAAATGCAGGCGGATTCGCTGGCTGATCTTGTGCGAATGTCAACCCGACTTGAATCTCTCGTGTCCTGTATGATCAACGCGGAAGGCACAGGGCAGGCACGGGGAACAGCTTCTCAGGCACAGGATAAAAACAAATCCCAGGACCTCAATAAGTCGTCAGCCATGCCTCTATCTGGAGTGAAAAGGCTGGCAACGCTCTCCATTTTGTCCGGCCCAAGGTTCGCTCCATACCGAAAGCAATTCTCCGCAATCGCTTTACCTTCCTCGATCCGCAGGTAAGGCATAACGTTTAGCCGCAGCAGGAACGTTATCCACGTGAACGGGTTTCAGCATTTCGTTCCCCTCCAGGTTCTGACAGCCTACGACGTAACAGGCCAAAGAACCTTGCGCGGGCGTTCGTCAGGTAAGCAATCTTGGACGTCAATTTCAGTTCAACTTCGGTACCGCCAGTCTCGCTGCGAATGATACGGAGTACCGCACCGATCTTGGTGGCTCGTTCCTTCATGCCAATCAGTCCCCAGTGCCCTTCTTTTGTCTTGGTCTGGAGAATGTCGTATGGAATGCCGCACCCATCATCTCTGCATACGAATAGAAAGTATTGTGGAGCAAATTGAATGACGCATTCGATTGTCGTCGCCCGCGCATGTCGAAAGGAGTTCGCGATTGTCTCACGGGCGATCATCCAAATTTCTTGAGAGATGACTGGATGGATTAACTTCGGATTGCCCTCGACGGTAAGCTGGAACGTCGTTTTGCTTTGTGCGCTTAGCTCATGGCCGAATTGGGCAAGTTCTGCTGCCAAATTATCACCGAGCCCAGTGCCTGACCGAAGAGTGCTTACTTTATCGCGTCCTTCCTGTAAGACGCGTTCGGCGCGCGACAAGCTATCTTCCAACATACCTCTTGCAGGATCCTCAGACGACATTGTGTCGGCGATAACTTGAAAACGAAGGACTAACATCTGAAAGCCCTGAAGAAGAGTGTCATGAAGTTCACGAGCGATCCGATCACGTTCCATGAGGCGTACCCTGAGTTGGCTTTCAATTTGTTCATTCGCTTGCCGAAGACGCGAGAGAGAAAACAACCAAATAAACATAGCGAGAACCAACAGCGCGAGTATTCGGAACCAAAGTGTTTGATAAAACAGCGGGAGAATAGAGAATTGAACAGAAGCACCCACAGGGTTCCATACTCCGCCGCCGTTGCGGGCTATCACGTTGAACTGATAACGCCCTGGTTGCAAGTTACTGTACGTTGCTGTCCGCACGGTTCCAGCGTCGTGCCAATCATCGTTGATACCCTTGAGGATATATTTAAACTGGACACGCTTTGGCATTGAAAGACTCAGGGCTTCATAGTCGAAGTCAACAGTGTTCGTGCCGGCGGGGAGGTTCAGTCCATTCGATGGCAAATAGTCACTGTTATTTGTATGAACTGCTGTGATCAGGGTAGGGGGCTCAAATGTATTTACCGGCTCTTCAGAACGATTAGCCCAAGCGATGCCGCCATCTGTCGCAATCCAGATGCGATGATCTGAAGATTCAAGCAGAGTGGAGTTCCTGAAATACATCTGGCCTGCTCCGGGCAAGCCGTCGAGAGCGTCATATCTTCGCGGTAACACCGAGCTGCTCGGGTCTTTTGATATCTGCTCAACCTCCGCAGCAGGGATACGGAGCACCCCGTGTATTTCATTCAACCACAAGGATCCATCCGATGCTTCGACAATCCCAACTACTTTTCCGATTGGCGCCAATCCCGTTGTGTGAATCCTCGTGAAGTGATCGTTTTTCAGGACCTGCGACCCCGTCTCACCACCGACCCAAAGTAGTCCTTTCGCTGTGCGGATGGTCCTTATACGTCCGACGTCTAGTCCCTCTGAAGAAGTGAAGATCTTCACCTTTTTTCCTGAGAGTTGGGCAATCCGATTTCCTTCATAGCCAAACCAGAGGCTTCGTTCGTTGTCGTTGAAGGTTGCGCTCGGCGTGTCACCTGGTAGATTCGGTGGCTGATGTGTTCTTGACCAGTTTCCGTCTTTAAAGTACATCAAGCCTGAGTCTCCGGCGCTCAGCCATAATCCCCCCGATTCATTGTCTGGCAGCACTTCCCAAATCCAATCAAACGGTAAGTCTTTGGGTTGAGGGAAGAAGGCAAATCGCCTCCCCTCTTGGCGCCAAAGGCCGCCCTGCACTCCCCACCAAATAGTTCCTTTCGAATCACGACAAACACTGGCAACTCGGGCTCGGGGACCCTGGAATAGAATCTTCTCTTCACGAACAAGGGATATTGGGATGGGAACGGTACTGGTCGTCCCCGAAATGGGCAGCTGAGTCCGATGCTTCGTCGATGTGCGGCTTTGTTCCATTGGGAGTTGCGAACACAACGTCATAACCCGCCTCGACCAGTGCCATCGACGGAACGACGCTTTCATTCAGGTAATTGCCGGTAGGGCCCGAGCCTCCACCGTGCACTTCGATTCGGGTGGCATTGGAACCAATCACGATAACTTTTTTCTTCGCCATTGCACTTCTCCTTTGTCCGTAGCCCAGAACTGCTCCCTTATACAGTTACCGATTGTGAGTCTTCTATTCCATCTTTATTGAACGATGACTCATGCAGGCTTGATCGGTGATTATCCGGATAGAGGTTTCGTCTAGCTCCACGAAGATGTTCCCGCCCCAGAGGCGGCGGTGGGAAGTTGCTGGAAAGTACCGCGGCTTATGGTTGGCACACGCTGCTAATTGAGTTGGGACTTCCAATCACGTGGAACTTTGCCAGTCGGTCCAGGAACTGGCTGAGAAGCCGGATGGGCATGAGGTGGTGCCAGTTCCGGTCCAAGCACCTCTTCTGAGGTTCGATAATTCCAAAACCACCGTTCGCCCGGCTCGAAACTGGCGGCGATGGGATGCCCAGTGTCCAGGCTGTGTTTGGACGCGTGCTGGCTGGGCGAACTGTCGCAACATCCAATATGTCCGCATTCCGCACATCGGCGTAAGTGCAGCCACCAACCATCTGTCACAAGGCACTCGACACAGCCCGTGCCACTTGGCTTTGACTCAGGATTAATTCCTTTGACTTTCCTCATCGACTCCACCTTTCTCCGCAGTAACCAGCTCGATCCAAAGACCAGCTTGCTTAACCGTGACTCATCTCATCAATTTATGTCCCAGTCGTCTGTACCTGTCGGCTCCGCAGTACGGGAAACTCCTAGAAAATACGCGCTCTGAACTAGAAACTCCATTCCATGTTTGGTGAACAATGTTTAGGAGAGGGAACGCCTCTTTGCGTTAGCTCTCTAGAAGGTCACGCGGGCTGAGGCCTGCAGTTGGCGCGCCGGCTGCGCAGTAGTGATCTGCCCGAAACTTGGGGAGTTAAAATATGCGTGACCGACAAAACCCCCGGTAGAAGTAGCGGCATTACTCAGAGTCACGTTGGGCGCGTTGAAGTTGGTGTGGTTGGCCAAATTGAACGCATCGAGCCGCACAGTGAGCTTTAGGTGATTGTAAATCGGAAAGCTCTTTGCAACCGACGCATCAAACTCCGCCTGTCCCGGCCCTCGCAATGCATTACGCGGAAGTGTTCCCAAGCTGGTTGGAACAATTTGCGTTCGCGTGCCGTTGATCGTTGCATATTGTGGACCTGATGGCGAAAGAGCATATGCCGGACTGGGATTGGACGGAGTTGGCACAGGTGGCGCCTTCAGGTATTGAATGGCCGATCCATTCCTGAATGGCTTGATCTTTAGCCCATTGACCATTCCGTTCGGGCGTTGCTGCGTGACGTTGCTGAACAGGTTGGATTGCGTGATATTGATTGGCAGGCCGGTCTCGCCTACATATGCTGGAGAAATTACGAAATCATGCATCCACTTTGGCCCGAACTTCGTCGTGTATACCATCGAGATGCTCACCATGTGCTTAGCATCGATCGAGCTAACCGCATAATCCTTTTCACGCACTGAGGGAATGCCTGTGTACTGGGCATTCGCCGTTCCATTCGGTGCCGAGAAGTTGTATATCGAGCTTCCGTCATCCAGACTCTTGGAAAACGTATAGCTTGAGTGCACGACGAATGTGCTGCTAAATTGCCGTCGGACGGACACCTGTAGCGAGTTGTAGTTGGAGTTGCCCACATGGTCCACCACGGTCCAAGAGCTCAGCGTTGGAAAAGGCTTTACAGCCTGAGCAGCGGCCGTAGTGTTGGCCAGTGTTACCGCAGCGACCTGGCTCAGCGGCACAAGGTTCACGGAAATAGTGGTTGGTAGATGCAACGCGTGGTTACCGACGTAGTTCATCTCCAGAATCAGATTGAGCGGGAGTTGCCGTTGAATACCCAGGTTGTACTGTTGCACCAACGGCATCGGGCTCAGATGGTCAAACTCCACTCCAGATATGCTAAACGGGTTTGCTGTTGTCGCATCGGCCAGTGCCGCAGCGGGGTTCCGCAAATTCCGGACCGCGGTCAGTGGGAAGCCCTCCGACAACGAGAACGGTTGTGCAACACCTATCCCAAGATTGTTGTACTGCTGCGCGACTTCGTAACCCGGGAATGCTATTTGACCACCAAGGTTTTGGAAGATGGTGCCATAGAACGTACCGAAAGCACCGCGGATGACAGTGTTCTTCGCGACCGTGTAAGCGAAGCCGATACGCGGTGAGACATCAACCCTGGGCATAGAGATATTCAGGGACCGCGTCGCATTTTGACCGGCTACGAGCATCGCTCCCGTGCTCGGGTCGAAGCGCGTGTAAATATCATTCGCGATGGTCATGGGCGATTCATATTCGTAGCGAATACCGATGTTGAACGTCAGGTTCGGCAGCGCGCGCCAGTCATCCTGGAGGAACACACCAAGGTTGGAGTTTCGACGTCCGGTGGGTGGTTGCGGAAGCTCGTAGTTGCCGGTCTTGACCTTACTCAATTCGAAATCCGCCAATGCATTATTAGGATTGCCGGGGGATTTTGTACTGCTCGTGATCTCTCCGGTGAAGAAGAGCTGCCCGTTGGGATAACCCACGGGATTGTAGGAATTGAACTGGTTCTTGCGCAGGCTCGCGCCCATCCGGATCGTATGCGGTCCACTGACTTTGGTCAGCGTGCCGAAGGGCGTGAACGTATTGGTAATATTGAATTGATTTGTGTTTTGATCCGAGCCGATTGAGCTCGAGCCCGAGACGCTGATGGTCGGGGTTTCGTTTAACGGCAGACTCGCGATGCCCAGCGCAGTGGCAGCATCCTGGCCGACGCCCGGAGGGTTTCGCAACGCCGAATTCCGGAAAAATCCCATGTTCAGGTCCAGGACCAGGGTAGGCGAGAAGGTGTGCGTGTACTCAAGCGAGGTGATCCAAGCATCGCTGCAATTGCAGTCATAGTTACTGTTGAGCAGAGGCTGCTGAAACGCAACTACGAGCGGTTCTGATGCCTTCAGCCGATAAAAGTTGGCACTGAAATGTCCTCTCGTACCGAACTGCTGATCACCACGCGCAACGAACCGAAGCTGGTCGAAGTTCGTCATTTGCTGGAAAACGTAGTTATTGGTTATGCGCGCGTTGACTGCGTCGACAATTCCGGGCGCGTTGCCATGCGGTATGAGCGCGATGATCCTGGCCGCCGCGAGATCGAAGCCCGTCACCTTGTTTTGAGGGAAGGGCCGACCTGTTGCTGGGTCTATTACCGGCGCGGTCGTCGCCACCGCGCCAAAGTCACCGATACGCTGTGCTTCATTCGGGACTGTCTCGGTGACTGTATTCGGATCACGGCGCAATGTGCGGTCATAATTTACGAAAAAGAACGTTCGCTTGTGCCCGTCGTACACATGTGGAATGTACACTGGTCCGCCAATGCTGATGCCGGGCTGGAAGAACCGATCCTCCGGTCGAGGGAGGCCGTTTGGATTCGCGACCGTGACATTCATTTTGTTGAAGTACGAGTTGGCGTTCGCAATCTCGTTTCGCATTAAGAAGTAGACGTTCCCGTGCAATTGATTCGTACCTGAGTTGGTGTTCGCCGAGAGCACCGCGCCTGATGTGCGGCCATACTCGGCCGGCGCGTTGGAGGTCAGCAAGCGCAGCTCGTCAATGCCGTCTGGTGAGGGCAGCAGCGCGGGCACTCCAGTCGAAGCGATGATCATCGAGACGCCATTTAGCAGCACTTCGGTATTCAGCGTGCGGCTGCCGTTGATGCTCAGCTGGGATGTGTTCACCTGGGTTACGTTGCCCCCATGTGAGACGCCCGGCATAAAGGAAAGCAGGTTCTCCAAATTGCGCGATTGAAGCGGAATGTTCTGCACCTCGGACGGCGCCGTCAGGGTGCTTACGTCCGAAGTACTAGTATCTAGTTGTTCGCCGTGCGAGGTAACCATTACCACCTCCTTGACACCGCCAACCTTCATCTTGAGCGTTACGGCAGATTGCTGCGAGACCGACACAATCAGATCGTCTATCTCCGTTGGCTGAAGCCCATTTGCGGTTGCGGAAATGCGATATTTCCCCGGCGTCGCTTGGGGAAGTACAAAGAGGCCGGATCTGTCGGTGGGTGCCGAGAACAGTACTGCTCCCGTTTCCTGATTTGTGATAACAACCGTCGCACCGGATACCATAGCTCCGGATGCATCCACTACCTGTCCACGGATGCTGCCGTTGGCCGTTTGCGCCAAGCCCAAGGGAATCCACCCCGCGATTGCGGCATACCCCGCACATAGCGCCAATAGGAAGTATGAAGTGCATCTGAGGACTCTTTCCCACCCAACTTTTCCCATCATTCGCCTCCCTTCCGTGGGACCCGTTTCCCTGAACATCTCCGTTGTACCTCTTGAGCCCTGTTCCACTTGGGTTGAATGACTGCGCCGCACCCCAAAACCCTTTTGTCCGCTGCATTTAGCACGCACTCACCTCCCGCATAAGGGAAGGACTAGGTGTAGCGAAATTTTGAACAGCCCTGACAACAAGCTTCGTTTGCGGCAACTCGCCTCAGCCTCGATTCACTATTTCTCCTCGAGAGTTGGGGCTATAAATTGGGCATTCGGTGCAACAATCGACCGAAGAGTCTGCGGCCAGGGCTGGCTGTTTTGGTCTGGAGTAAATAACTAGCCATCCTGAGCATACCCGCACTTGGTCGGGTAACGCTCGCGTCAGTGTCCAAAACACCACTTTCGAGTTGTTTTCCACCGAGCAGTCGGAATGTAATCCTCCAGTAGACCGTCGAAATTCAGAGGGCCTTCATGAAATTGTTGCAGGAGAACCGGGCATCTCAGCTGAGGGAACGGATAGAATCGTTTCGCACTTCCGCCAAGTCTCCACTCAGAACTGCTCTGGCTGCGTCGCTCTACTGTTGCCTGATATTCTCTGCGGGTTGCAAAAGGGCTCATGAGTCACATGCACCTGCAATCCTCTTCACACATATACCTCCCGCAGGAGGAGGACCAGAGTACCTTGATCGCATCAGCGGGCGGGTTGTGAATGGCCAGACCGGGATGCAGATTGTTGTCTATGCGCACAGAAAAGATACTTGGTGGGTGCAACCATTCCGGAGTCACCCGCTCACAGATGTCGCAAACGATGGCACTTGGGAGAACCGTACTCATCTCGGCACGGAATATGCGGCTTTGTTGGTTGCTCCAAACTATCGGCCCATGTCCAAATTCTCAGCGTTGCCATCAACAGACGGTAACGTGTTAGCGATCGCAATCACAAAGGCATCTTCCGAGCAGCAACCGCCTCCGAAGGTTATTCATTTCAGCGGGTATGATTGGAGGGTACGCTCCTCGCCCAATGATCGCGGAGGTGAGCTATGTGATTACGAACCTTCCAATGTCTGGATTGACGACCAAGGATATCTTCACCTATTGATGGGAGTGGAGGGAGGCCATCGGTATTGTGCGGGCATCTGGCTAGGCCACAGTCTTGGCTATGGAACCTACAGGTTTGTGATCGCAGACACTGCTCATCTTCCGCTGTCTGCCGTTCTGGCTATATTCACGCAGGGCGGCGATGGAGCTGAGATGGATATTGAACTGAGCCGATGGGGCAAAGCCGAAAACCGTAACGCTGACTACGTAGTACAGCCATACTATATCCCCGAAAATACAGTACACTTTGAGGTTCCAGCGGGAGCCACAACGCATGTGCTTCGATGGGAACCGAGTAGTGCCGCCTTCCGGTCTTTCGCTGGCGCATCTACAGCTCCTCGCTCCAAGATAATGGATCATGTGTTCAAATCTGGCGTACCGGTGCCGGCCGACGAAACGCTCCACCTCGACTTTTATGATGTCCACCATCCCCAAAGCGGACTGCAGCATCCTGTCGAAGTTGTGGTCCAGAATTTCGAGTACTTACCATGATTGCGTTTCAGCCAATAGGGTCCTCGCGGGCATAGCACTTTCCCTGGCGTTTCGAATTTCGATGCCAGCCTTGGCACTGAGTGGCAATCGAACAATCGCACAGTACATACACAACACGTGGGGTGCCGATAAGGGTTATGCCGGCGGCACCGTCTACGCGATAGCTCAAACTCCCGATGGCTACCTCTGGTTGGGTACAGAACGTGGACTTGTTCGTTTCGACGGGTCCGAATTCACTCCGATCGATCTCCCCTTGTCAGATCGCAGATCAGTTGCAGTCCGAGGACTGGTGGAGGACACAGATGGAGATCTCTGGATCAGGCTCGATGGTCCACGGCTACTCAAATATCGAGATGGCGTGTTCGAAGATGCGGTACAGAGATTCGATATCCGCGAAGCATTCTTCACAGCAATGTCTCGGGATCAGAACGGTAAGCCGCTTCTGTGGGGTCCACAAAATAGAACTCTTCATTTTCTGAATGGCAATTTTCAACGAAAGTCCCCGCGGGACCGCATCGATGGCATAGTCATTTCCCTTCTTGACGGTCCCACCGGGGCATTATGGCTCGGCGCGCGAGATGCGGGCCTATACAAGATCGAGAACGGTGAGTTTACCAAGGTTCTCCCCGACACATTGCTACGCAGCGTGAATGCTCTGGCACCTTCGGAACAGGGTGGGGTATGGATAGGCTCGGAGAGCGGACTGCATCTATGGGAGCATAGTACCTCCCTTGATCTGAGCCTTCCTGACAGCCTGCATAAAGCACAGGTTTTTGCACTCCTGCGGGATCATAATCACAGCCTATGGGCAGGTACAGACGCTGGGCTTTACCGCATCGACCCCAAACGCAAAACAGTCACCGGGGTCTTCCGTAGTCAGGAGGACCCAGAAATCACTTCGATCTATGAAGATGACGATGGAAGCATTTGGTTTGCCGGATCACACGGCCTCGAACGCCTTCGTGACGGGATATTTACGTCGATCTCTTCCCGCGACACTTCGCTCAAAGAGATTGGTGGACCTGTCTTTGTAGACGATACTGGCCGCGCCTGGTTCGGACCGACATCCGGCGGGCTTTTCTGCCTTGAGAATGGTTCAGTCAAGCGCGTGGAGATTCCTGGTGATAACAATGATGTTGTTTATTCAATCGACGGCGTCAAAGGCGAACTGTGGCTGGGGCGACAGAGGGGTGGGCTTACTGAGCTGATACAGCGCACCAATGGGTGGTCATTTCGAACCTATACCAAAAAGAATGGACTAGCCCAGAATAGCGTTTACACGGTAACCCGCGCACGCGACGGAAGTGTCTGGGCAGGAACGGTGAGCGGAGGTATAAGTGTTCTGCGGAACGGGCTATTCACCACATATACCGTGAAGGAAGATCTCCCCTCAAACGCAATTTTTTCCTCTATGGAAGCTGGCGACGGGACAATGTGGTTTGCTTCGCCCGGTGGCCTAACACATTTCTCAGGCAACCATTGGCGCACATATGTCTTCCCGGAAAGCTACCCGCCACCCAATATCAGAACAGTGTTCGAGGACTCAAGCCATGTTTTATGGATTGGGACAACTCACGGTATCGCGCGATTCGATCATGGTCAAATTGAGGTGCCTCTTGGTCTACCGCACACATTAAGTGACGAGGTGCTAGGCATCGGGCAGGATGCTCAAGGTTTTCTGTGGATCTCCACCGCAGAACACGTCCTGCAAATCAACCGGACAAAGCTACTCGATGGAACTCTTAAAGAGAATGACGTGTTGAGCTATGGGGTCGATGATGGATTGAGCGAGACAAAGGGCGTGAGGCGGGATCGCTCACTCATCTCTGACTCCTCCGGACGTATCTGGCTATCGCTGCCACACTCACTCGCGGTCGCAGATCCAAGCGAAGCCGAAGGATATCATGGCGTTGTACGGGTACGGATTGAATCGGTGTTAGCAGAGACCACAGTTTCGGGTCCGCAACAAGGATTGAGTTTGTCACCAAATACCCGCAGCATCACCTTCCGCTACGCCGGAACGAGTTTGGCAGCGCCACAACGCACACAGTTCCGCTACCGCCTTGATGGCCTGGATCAAAAATGGAGCGATGATTCATCGTCACGGCAGGTGGTATACACTCACTTGTCTCCGGGAACTTATACATTTCGCATCATGGCATCGAATGCGCTCGGAATCTGGAATGGCCCTGAGAACGACGTGAAGTTCACCATACGGCCGGAATTCTGGCAGACTTGGTACTTCCAGGCGCTCGGAGTTTTGCTGGCCGCGGTCCTTACCATTGTGTTCTATCGAATTCGTTTGAGGCAGGTCACGGGTCAACTCAATAGACGATTTCAGGACCGACTCGCCGAGCGCACGCGAATTGCCCAAGACTTACACGATACTTTGTTACAGGGTGTCATAAGCGCCTCAATGCAACTCGACGTCGCCCAAGACGATCTTCCAGAAGATTCACCGACGAGGTACACGTTGCACCGCCTGCTGCAACAGATGCGACAGGTCACAGCGGAAGGCAGGGAGGCGTTACACGGCCTCCGCACAACTGATAGTTCCATAAATCTCGAGACTAAGTTCAGACGAATGACTGCCGAATTCGTTCCCGCTCAGGCTGCCGAAGACCTTGTGCATGTGCAAGGTTATCCACACCCTCTGAAAAGAGTCGTGTTCGATGAGGTGTATCGGATCGGACGGGAGGCCTACATCAACGCCATTGCTCATTCTTCGGCAAGCCGGATCGAGATACTGGTAGAGTATGGACCACATGTCTTTCGCCTGCGAGTGAGGGATGACGGTTGCGGGATCGATTCGGCAGTACTGAAACATGGTCGCGAAGGCCATTGGGGATTGGCGGGCATGAGAGAACGCGCTGAGGCAATTGGCGCAGACCTGGCAATCCGTACCCGTACCCCCGGGGGTACAGATGTGGAACTCCGAGTCCCGGCCGCAGTCGCTTATACGCGCGCAAACCGTCGCTGGATACGGTGGCCGTGGCGGTTCCGAAAGCATTATCCTAAGCGGTAGGAGGTCCCCTCGTGACCACGCAACCTGCGTCAATCCGAATCCTGTGCGTTGACGATCACCCGTTCATGCGTGAGGGTATCGCCGCTTACATCCGTAATGCGTCGGATATGGAATTGGTCGCGGAAGCTGTTAACGGACGAGAAGCATTAGAGCAGTTCCGCATTTTCCAACCGGACGTTACACTCATGGACCTCCGTCTACCCGATATCAGCGGCGTGGACGCATTACTGGCGATCCGGCGGGAGTTCGGGCATGCACGGATCATCATGTTGACTACATTCGACGGCGACGCTGACATTCGGCGTGCACTCGAAGCAGGTGCGCAGGCATATCTATTGAAGACCATGCCCCGCCCGGAACTCCTGGAGACGATTCGTAAAGTTCACAATGGCCAAAGGTATGTACCTCCGGAAGTGGCTGCACAACTTGCACAGCACCTCGGGCAGGCTCCCCTGAGTCGAAGAGAGATAGAAGTCCTTGAAAAAATTGCCCAGGGAAATCGTAATATCGATATCGCCTCGATGCTTTTCATCAGCGAGGAAACGGTAAAGGGGCATATAAAACACATTATGGAAAAACTGGGAGCCAATGATCGCACCGAAGCCGTCGCCATCGGTCTCCGTCGGGGCATCATAAAACTTTGATCGCCGATTGGTGAGTTCATCCGTTCCCGCCCCCCCCTCTTTCGTGTGATCTGAAAAGCCCTCGACTGTGCTACCTCAAAAACCCAGTTTAACGGGATCGTTTTCCCTCGCTCGAAAGCGCATGGTAGTTCTCGTCGGATATCGAATCCTGGATGCCGCTGGATGTAAGGTTGAAAGTTATTCGGCGATGCTGTCGCTCAAGCTTTGGTCTTGTACCAGTTCCGTGCCAAATGGATTGGCTCGGATGAGCCAGGTTCAGATTCGGTAAGCCGGCATCACTTCACGGGGCGGGTTAAAACGTATGCTTTCACTTTCAAACGCTATCGCGTCAACTGCCGGAGGCGTTCGGGAAACTTGGAGAGCTTATCGCCAAATACCTGGCCGGCTCGGGTCCGATCACTCGCTGCCCACCCGTAAGTCGGGGATGCAAGAGATGAAGATCCGCCTGCTTCTGGCCGATGCCGACTCGACTGCAATAGCGACTGTCCGCGCGCGGCTTCTCGCGCACCACGATTTTGAAATGGTCGCTCAAACGTCATCCGGCGAAGATGCACTCCGGAAACTCCGCACTCTCCAACCTCATGTAATTTTTATCGATGTAGCATTGTTGGAAGCTTCCGATCTCGACATTGCAGAGCTACAGTGTAAGCCGGTAAGACCTATTGTTGTCTTCCTTACAGAGCACGCCCATTATGCCGTTCAAGAATTCGATTTGGGAGTTGCCGATTATCTGCTGAAGCCATTCAATGCCGATCGCTTCGATGTAAGGTTGAATCGAGTACGAGAACAGATTGCCCTTCGACGTGTGACAGAGAGTACAGCTCAACAGGAATCCTCGACGATGGCTCACTCGTACGACTACCAATTCAGCATGGGACGCATCACTACCACGGACCGAAGACGGACACACGTCATCGAAGTAAGCGAAATTGAATGGATCGCGGCTGCTGGCGACTACACCGAACTTCATGTCTATGGAGCCACCCACCTCTTGAGGGAGCCGCTTTCCATTTTGTTGAACAGATTGCCGGCACAAACGTTTTGCCGCATTCACAGGTCATTCGCCGTCAACCTTAGCAAAGTCTCGGGATTCAAAACGCTCCGCAACCAGGATCTTCTAGTGAAACTGAAGAATCGAACGGCCCTTCGTGCAAGTCGCACTTTCAGTGACAGATTAAAGAGCGCCATCAGCCAACGATGCGCGTAACAGCGACGGATTTCTTAAAACCAATCGTCTATTTGGAACATCAGGGAGGTCGCCGTGCCGAGATCCTATGAGGCTATTACGCTCAAAGATGTGCAGTGTATGCTATCAGCCGCTGAGGTCAAAGCCGCCAGCTTGGGAATCGCCTACAACATCGCCGTAGTCGACACTGGAGGTCATCTCGTGGCCTTCGTGCGCCAGGACGGTTCGCTCATTGGCAGCATTGACCTCGCCATTGACAAGGCGGTAACCGCCAGGCACTTCCGGGTTCATTCCCTCGACCCTGATGACAAACGTCATTCCCCTTCTCAGGCAAAGATGCTCTCAGACACGCTACACATGCATATATCAGCAGCAAACCGATCGGCAAATTGGATTGGGGCCAGCACCCGCGACCTATCGCGAGTTGCGTACATCGTCACCGATGACGAGAGCCTGGGCCAAGAAGCTAGCGCGGTCATCGAATCCCAGGGAACTCGTGCCTATTGGCTCAAATCGGCGTCCGAATTTCTTGCCTGCAAACGTCCTGAGGTTGCCAGCTGTCTGCTCATCAGTCTCCGGCTGTCGGATATGTCCGGGCTTGATCTTCAACGCATGCTTGGCGCGGTCGCCCCGCCGATCGTTTTTCTTTCGGATGATGGTGACATTCCTTCTTGCGTGCGGGCGATCAAGGAAGGCGCTCATGACTTCCTTACGCTGCCCTTCAGCAGCTCCCATTTGCTGGAGGTAATGGAAGAGGCGTTCAGAAGAGATCAAGCGACCCTTGCCCTGCGCCGAGAGGACGAAGATTTGAAAAACCGTTGGCGGTCGCTCACCTCCCGGGAGGCGGAAGTCATGCGCTACGTCGTGGCAGGTTTTCTTAACAAGCAAACAGCATACGAACTAAGAATTACGGAGAACACTGTCCAGGTGCATCGTGGGCGTGTTATGCGAAAGATGCGCGCAGATTCGTTCGCCTCACTAGTTCGCATGTCACTGAGGCTCGCCGATCATGGTGAATATGGGCTTTTGGACACGCCGGTGGAAAGGCACTACAAGCATCCGTCTGCATTCGTCAGCGATGGATTACGGATAGCGGGCTAGTGGAAGGGTTGACTATGCATAAAGAAGACCAATACGTCGTGACGCCATCCGGACGGCAGATACCATGACAATCGCAGGCTTCGATGCTTCTCTTGAAAGGTAGCGGAAGCGTAGTTGCGATCCGTTGCTGTGATGGCGGGAAGTCCTCGCAAGCGTTTTCCCCAGGCCGGTCCCGCTGGATTCAACATTTATGGAATTGCGAACGATACATGATCCCGTCAATATTACTGCGTACACTGCAGCCGCTCGCGGCGGGCCACCTCACTCTCCAATGATCCGATATGCCTGCAGGACGAAGCGCCGACGATGGGAGAACTTATGGGTGTCAGAGAGTATCTATTGAATGGACCGCTGGGATTCGGGGCGGCACCGCTCGGTAACATGTTCCGCAACATCCCGGATGTTGAAGCCGCTGCAACCGTTGACACAGCCTGGTCGGAAGGCGTCCGCTACTTCGACACAGCGCCGTTTTATGGCGGGGGCCTCTCTGAAATTCGCCTCGGAAACCAGCTCTCGAAACACAAGCGCAACGAATATCGCTTGAGCAGCAAAGTGGGGCGCATCATCCTCGACGAGGTTGTAGCAGGTTCGCAATTCTTCGGCGAAAAAGGCGAACTCTTCAAACACGGCCGTCCGAATAAGATCGTGTACGATTACACCGAAACCGGCGCCATGAAGTCGATCGAGGACAGCCTTAAGCGTCTCGGTGTAGATTACCTGGATTTCGTCTGGATCCACGACATCGCGCGTGATTTCCACGGCGATTCATGGATTGCGCAGTTCGAAATTGCCCACCACGGCGCAATGGTCGCGCTGACGAAGCTCCGCGATCAGAAGATGATCAAGGCCTGGGGACTTGGTGTCAATCGCGTGGAGCCCTGCGAAGCGACTATCGAGATGACAGAGACTCATCCTGATGCTTTTCTTCTTGCCGGCCGCTACACTCTTCTCGATCACGAGAAAGCACTTCAGCGGTTGATGCCGGCGTGCGAAGCCAAAAAGGTTGACGTCGTTGTTGGAGGTCCCTACAGTTCCGGTGTCCTCGCTGGTGGAGCCCATTTTGAGTATGCTCCTGCCTCCTCTGAGATTTTGGCAAAGGTGCAGAAGATCAAGACCCTTTGCGAGCGATATGCGATTTCAATCAAAGCAGCAGCCTTGCAATTTTCGCTTGCGCATCCGGCGTCCGCAGCGATTATTCCGGGAGCAAGCAGACCTGAACGCATCTCCGAAGACCATACCGCACTCAGTACCTTCGTGCCCAATGACTTTTGGCAGGACTTGCGTAAGCAAGCTCTTGTTTCACCGAACGCTCCTCTTCCAATCGATCGCAAATAGGGAGGATTTTTTTATGGCCTCGGCAAAGGCAACCATCAACCTTAATGTTTCCGCGGACGAGGTATGGGAGTTGATTGGAGGTTTTGGCTCCCTGCCAGACTGGATGCCCGCCTTCATCCCCAAGAGCACTCTGTCGAACGGGGGACGCATTCGTCATCTCGTGACCGCTGATGGGCAGAGTATCATCGAACGGCTGGAGCGATTTGATCGCTTTGGGCGAACCTACAGTTACTCGATCCTGCAGGCTACTTTCCCGGTGACCGATTACTTGGCCAGGATAAGCGCGACTCCGGTGGATGGCAGCAAAGAGTGCCAAGTCGAGTGGGCCGGGACTTTCACGCCAAACGGAGTAAGCGATGAGGAGGCTCACAATCTGTTCCAAGGCATCTTCATAGGGGGCCTGGAAGAATTAGCTTCCAAGTATGCCGTCAGACATTAGCAATTAGCACAATCACTAGGAGCTAACAATATGACAAAATCACAATAAGAGTTGGCCGCCCGCAGAGTCGCAGCCCATTCTGCCCATACCGACCTTGCACCGGATTCCGTTGCACAAATCTCCGGAGCACTCACCATCCTTCTCGCAGATGTCTTCGCTCTGTACGTCAAAACGAAAAACTTCCATTGGCATATGAGCGGCCCGCATTTCCGCGACTATCACTTGCTTCTCGATGAGCATGGGGATCAACTATTCGGAATGACCGATGAGATCGCCGAGCGCGTCCGAAAGATTGGCGGCACGACGCTGCAGTCCATCGGACATATTGCGCGTCTCAAGAGGATCGATGACAACGACGCCGATTACGTCACTCCGCAGGATATGCTTAGCGAATTGTGGGAAGACAACAAAGCACTCGCCCTGAGCATGCGCAGCCTTCACGAACTCTGTGATCAGGCCGGCGACCTCGCGTCCGCGAGTCTCCTCGAAAACTGGATCGACGAAGCCCAGAGAAGGTCATGGTTCTTGTACGAGACAAGCCGCGGTTAACCAGGCTCCCGTTTCATCAAGCGCGCTAGTTATACGCAGTTCCATATCCAGCAAGCAAACGAAACTCTCGGCCGTTCAAGTGCTTTATAGGATCGATCTTCTTTCCTGATCTTCGATTGCGGGAATACTGGAGCATTTTCGCTTTTAGCGTAGACCGAACAGCGGAGGTATTCGTGGCTTTTGTCAAGAAAAACCACACTTCGCAAATGTTGATTGGTTCATAGTAGAAGCGAAAATGCTTTAGCTGGGAATTCAGAAGCGGGTTTCGTGGCACACTTTTCCCCATACTTACTCGACTTTGCTCAAGGCGAACGGTGAAGATATGAAGGTAGTCCAGGAGCTGCTGCGCCATGCATCCATACGAATCACTATGGATGTCTATACTCAGGCGCAGATGCCGGCGAAGAGGAAGGCGCAACAGAAAGTCGTAGAGATGGTGCGGCCGGAATTTCGTCCGCAAATCGCTGAAAAGGGGCTTAACTGCTCCCCCAAAAGCTCCCGGGCGAAAACAGGGGGCTTCTGCTAAGTGACTGAAAACATTTGGCGTCCCCGACGGGATTCGAACCCGTGTTATCGCCGTGAAAGCCGTGACCCAATACGCAACACCAACGAACTGCTGAGAATCGGAATGCATCGGAAAAAATCCCAGCAATCGCAACGAACAGCTTATCTGCTCCTCAAGTGCCACCGAGTCGACAATATGATCTAGCAAACCTGTTTAGAACGAGGTCCAAAGAACCAAAACATCAGCGTGGCCGGAGTTATAGTTATAAAGCCTGTCTTGCAGCAACTTGATCAAGCTTTTGAAATGACGCCCAGATCTGAGTGTCCAGCTAACCTCAGTTTGCGCTCTGCTGGAACATAGTTCAGAAAGCAACATGGTCGGAAGCTCTTGTGCTCAATCTCGCTAGATCTCCCCGAAGAGGACTTGAACGAAGCCGCTAGGCGGCGGACGCTTACGCGTGTTGAGGAACCTGCATGAGTGACTGAAGGCGTAGTTTTGTCGCAGAGAAGGAGGACCTCTCTGTGACTCGTCTACGACAGCTCATGATTGAGGAGTTGCGTCGTCGCAACTACGCTGAAACAACCATCAGTACCTATCTTCATGCGGTGGAGCACTTCAGTCAGTATTTCCGTTGCCGCCCTGATCAATTGGGTCGGGAACATATTCGCCAGTACCAAGCGATGTTGTTCAGCAAGTTGAAGTTCAGTCCGAACACTGTTAGTCAGAGGCTAGCCGCGCTACGGTTCTTGTATATCAAGGTACTTAAGCGGAACTGGAGCATCGCCGAGACACCTTATCCTAAAAAGGTAGTCCGGTTGCCGGAGATCCTCAGTCAGGAAGAAGTCGCCCGCCTGATTGATGCGGCCGCGCCTCCCTTTTATCGCATTCTCTTGATGACGCTCTATGGTACTGGAGTACGGCGTTCGGAACTGACCCATCTGAAGATCAGCGATATCGATAGCCGGCGGATGGTGATTCATGTTCATGGCGGCAAGGGCAACCGCGACCGCGACGTGATGCTAAGCCAAAAGCTGCTGGAGGAACTTCGCTGCTATTGGCGTGGGCTTCGGCGCAAACCGACAGAGTGGTTATTCCCTGGCAATTGCCACCACACCGGAAGCCGCCCCATCTCGGTCAGGATTGTCTGGAGGGCATGTCATCGGGCTGCCCAGCGGGCTGGCCTGGGGCACAAGAATATCCACCCGCACACGCTCAGGCACTGCTTTGCTACTCACTTGCTAGAAGCCGGGACCGACCTGCGTACCATTCAGATGTTGCTCGGACACCACGATCTAGAGGAGACGACCATCTATCTGCATTTGTCCAGCCAACATCTCCATGCCACGACCAGTCCTTTAGATGCGCTTACTCTGCGCCAATCGGGAGGGCAAACCCCGCGCGCATAAATCGGCCGCCTCTGGAGTTGGCTGATATTATTCGTAGCGCAGGAGCCTCCTTCCTGGAACAGAGCCGGCACTGGATTGGCTGGCAACATCAAAAGGTTCTGCTGGCGATTCATCGATGCCGTACGGCATCGCTTGGCGCTCACCGGGACCGTTGCTCAGGCTGCGGCAACATCGCCATCTCCTACAACTCGTGCGGTAACCGGCATTGTCCCAAGTGTCAGGGCAACGCCCGCCTGCGCTGGCTTCAGGCGCGGCAAGAGGAACTATTGCCAACGCGCTATGTGCATGCCGTCTTTACCTTACCTCGCGAACTGGCCCCGCTTGCCCTGCAGAATAAGAAGACCGTTTTCAACCTGCTATTTCACTCCAGTGCAGAAACGCTCCTGGAGATTGCCCGAGATCCTCGTCATCTGGGAGCCGAGATTGGTTTCTTCAGTGTCTTGCATACCTGGAACCAACGATTGTTATTTCATCCTCATGTCCATTGCATCCTGTCGGCTGGCGGGCTAACTCCGGATCACACCCGCTGGATCAACTCCCAACGTGCCTTCTTCCTTCCCTTAAAGTACTCAGTCGCGTCTTTCGAGGTAAGTTTGTCGCCGGACTGAAGAACTGCTTTTCATACAGACAAGCTGCAGTTTCACGGCCACCTCCAGTTTTTGGCTGAACCACGTGCCTTCGACTCCTGGCTGCGAACCCTTTTCCGACACGACTGGATCGTCTATTCCAAGCGCCCCTTTGGAGGCCCACAGCACGCCTTACGCTATCTGGGCGCTTATACCCATCGTGTCGCTATCTCCAATCACAGACTCGTAGCACTAGCAAATGGCAAGGTCACCTTTCGTTGGAGAGACTCCGCGCATGGCAACCAGAAACGGCTCATGAGCTTGCCGGTTGCAGAGTTCCTACGGCGCTTCCTGCTCCATATACTACCCAGCGGATTCGTACGCATTCGTAACTTCGGCTTCCTGGCTAATCGTCGGCGAGCCAGCTTGCTTCCCATCTGTCTCAGACTGCTACTTCTGTCTGCAAGCACCGCGCTTCAAACAACGCCGTCCGCAGAGAAAAAGTCTTCTTCCCTCTGGCGTTGCCCGCTCTGTGACGCGGATGCAGAAGGTGCTCGCTTCCGTCATTCGGAAGACTGCTGATGCCACTTCGATGGATGTCACCCGAGACACCATGGAAGTGCTTCGGCAGGAGGCGTCATTGAGGAGGCAGATCGGGTTCGACTTAACCTTGCTACGTTCCCTTGACGATAGCATCGAATACGATGTGGGCGCAGACCGACGTTCACAGGCAGAGATGAGCGATTTGATCATTCAAGCGTCGCTTTCGGCGGCTGCTCTTGCCTGGAGTCAGGTGCTCTACGTCCGCGATGCCACAGAAGATCCAGCAAGTCGGTGCAAAGTGCGTCCAGACATAAGGGCAGCCATCGTGTGCGAATTGCAAGTCCTGGCGACGGCGGTCGATGAAGACCTGGAGGCTCCAACCAAACTGCCTCCATCGAATCTCACGCCGTTCCACGCGGCCGACGACTTGGGCGATTACGAGCGCATGATGATTTCGCGCGCGGGAACTGTGCGATCCTTGGTCACTGCATTGGTTGCAAGACGAGCGCACGATTGGGCCGAGGATGTGGCGCGAGGTGAAGCATGTGATACTCCTTAGGTCTTGTAGCGCCGCCACAAAGAACGCTCTGCCTTAGGCTGAGTTCTTGATGTCGCATCATACATTTTGCCTGCAACGATTGATCGCTCTCCCGTTGTGAGCAACCTATTTCGATGCCGGTCGAGCTTTCCTTCGAACTGGACGTTGCGTGACTGCGACTCCTCGCTGCTCTGACGGTTTGCTGAGGGTAACGAGTTCTTCCCGCAGAGTAGCGATAATCTCACGAGAGAGCGACTTGTCACTAACTGCACGGGCTAGGGTTATTCCTCCGAGAGCTGCACTGAAGATCAGTATCGCTCGTGCACGCCGCGACTGTGCATCGCCATCATTCAGATGGTCCGCGTAATAGCCGAAACCATGCTTGACGCGTTCGGTGAACACCGCTCTTACACCTGTGCTCGCATGTCGAACATCTCCTGCAACTGCAGTGATCGCGCAACCGTTCCCGGGATGAGCACAGTGTTCCTCGCTTACGAACGAGCTCAACAGTGCCTGCAGGTCTTCGGATTGTTGCTCTAACTTGTCCAGATCTCGAAATGCTTCGCCAAGCGCCTCGATGACCAGATCATCCCGGGATGCAAAGTGCTTATAGAAGCCTCCAGCGGTCGCCCCGATCTCTTTCATTAACTCATCAATGCCAACGCCTTCTAGGCCGCGCTCCCGAAAACGCTTAGCTGCAATCGAGACGATCTTGGAATGAGTGTCTGCTTTCTCTGCTTTCGACTTTCTCATCGATACTCCTTCGGTTCCTGCTCAATAGGTGAGCTCCTGACAATTAGAGCACAGGGTCCATCGAGCTGATTCAGGATGCCAAGAATCCAAATTGTGCAACAGCCAGACAAGACTCAACCTCGCTTCCTATGGATACTGAGCACAGTGGACGGGCTCATGTTCCTTTAGAGGGAGATCTTGTGGACCATATGCGGCTGTCAAGCTCAATCGCGGCCACGCTGAGAAAGCGTCGCAGCCACTGTTTCTGTGCAGTTTTTTGCATCATTAAGATTACGATCATACTCTATATGAATGGGATTTGGGCTGCTGATCGGCGCCCTCAAGGAATGGACTAGGAGGAAGTATGAAATTGACGGGTAACACAATCTTGGTGACTGGCGGCGGATCCGGAATCGGCCGTGGCTTAGCCGAAGGGTTCCATAAACTGGGGAATAAGGTCATTGTCGCAGGTCGTCGCAAGGCAAATCTGTCGGACGTGATTCAGGCGAATCCGGGGATGGATTCTGTGGAGTTGGATGTTAGAGATCCCGACAGCATTGCAAGTGTCACAAAAGCCCTTACTCAGAAGTATCCCCAGCTCAATGTGCTCCTGAACAACGCTGGCCTGATGCTGATTGACGATGTCTCGAAGCCGATTGATGAGAGCATTCTTATTTCTCAATACGAGACGAATGTCTACGGCACGATCCGCATGACCAGCGCTCTCATTGAGCATTTCAAAGCACAACCTTATGCCGTAGTGCTGAATAACTCGTCGATCCAGGCGTTCTCGCCGCTAGCGTTTACAGGACTGTACAGCACGACCAAAGCAGCTCTCCACGCCTACTCGATGGTGCTTCGCTATATGCTGAAGGGGACTTCCGTGAAGGTTCAGGAACTTGCTCCGCCCTGGGTGGGAACGGATCTCTTGGATAGCAGCAAGGACCCGCGTTCAATGCCGCTACCGCAGTTTGTCGAGCAGACGATGGAAAAGCTCGCAACTGACGACCATGAAGTTCTGGTAGAAGCAGCTAAGCCTTTCCGGGGATCGTGGGGCGCTGAGGAAGATGCCACCTTCAACGGGATGAATGATTGGTTCAAGACCGAGGTCTTTAAGCTGGGATAACAAGATGGCTGCTTTCGCATGCTGCCAGCCGCTCCTTCACGGGAGCGGTTGACCGTTTTGGATCCCCGAATAAACCGACATGGAGAACCCAGATGCGAGTCTAAATGGCGGCGTCTGTCAGCCTGAGCATGCAAGTACTACCAGGCATTTCGGACGAACGCGTCAGCGCGGGGATTTGGCCAGTGTCGCTTGGCCCAAATGGTATGCCATGTGAGCGGTTCGGTTCACCCTCACGGTGAACCGATTTCTTGTGGGATCAGCCGCGAACTCTTCGTTGGAGGCGCCGGTGTGGGATTCGAGCCATTCCTTGAGCGTTCACTGGGTGAATGCATTCCATAACGCCAGATGAATCTTGCCTGACGCTTCCTTAATCTGCGCGCCCGAATAAATATCAGGCATAGCACGATCAAGGTTCGATAGAAACGTATCTCGTTCAGCTTCCAAACTCTCAGCGCGCTTCGGATGAGTTGTTCTTTATTCGTCATTCTTTTTCACCCTTCCGAGAGATATCTACTGCGCGACCAGATTGGAAACGGGTCGCTCGATTGGCCGAATGCCATACCAGATGGAGTAGAACGTCGGTAGGAACACTAGGGTGAGAACTGTTCCAACCGCCGTTCCGCCGATCAGGGTGTATGCCAGCGATCCCCAGAATGGAGAGAAGGTCAACGGAATAAAGGCGAGAACCGCAGCAAGCGCAGTTAGGACAACCGGACGGGAACGCTGCACCGTTGCCTCTACGAGCGCATGGAATGGATCGAGGCCTTCGTCTCTGTTGGTCTTGATCTGTCCAATCAGGATCAGAGTGTTCCTCATCAGAATTCCTCCGAGCGCAACCAAGCCGATGATCGCGTTGAACCCAAATGGAACATGGAAGACGAGGAGCATCGGAACGACACCAACCAATCCCAGTGGAGCGGTCAATAGCGTCATCGCCAACGCCGGTAATGAGCGAACCTGAAAGATGATGACTACAAGCATGCAGACGATCATCATCGGGAAGACGGCAGCAAGAGCGGTGTTGGCCTTCTGTGAATCTTCGACTCCTGCTCCCTCCTCAACTTTGTAGCCGTATGGCAAGGAGTCGCTGACGGGTCTAAACGACTTCGCCAACTCGGCAGACACGTCCGGGGGCTGAAGGGCATCGTCAACATCGGATTGCACGGTGATCGTGGGGAGCCGGTCGCGACGCTTCAAGATGGGATCTTCTGGACGAACTTCCACGGTTCCAACCTGGCTGAGTGGAATGGCTCGACCATCGCTGCTCTGAAGAGTCATATTCATAAGCCTGGTTGGATCGAGCCGGTTCTCTCCCGCTGTTCTCGCGATTACATCGACGGCGCGGATGTCTTCTCGAACCTGGGTAACTGTCACGCCCGTGGTGAGAAACTGGATCTGCTGCCCGGCCATCGCAGGCGTCAGTCCGAGCAAGCGCAACCGATTCTGATCGAGAACAAAGTGAATGGTCGGAGCACGCTCATTCCAGTCCAGGTTTACCTGTCTCGTATGCGGATTGGCTTTCGCTAGCTTGAGAAGCTTCTCTGAGATCTCGCGAACCTTCGCCAAATCCGGCCCGCTTACACGGAATGCCACAGGCCATGGAGAATATGGCCCGAAGACAAAGCGCGCTGCACGCACTCTGGCTTCTGGAACCATACCCGCAGCGAGTTGCTGTCGTAACCTCGTCAGGAGTTGCATTTGTGCTTTTTCGTCGGGAGTCGAAATGATTAACTTGGCAAAATTGGGATCCGGAAGTTCGGGGTTGTAGGCAAGATAGAACCGTGGTGCGCCACCTCCCGTGTAGGAGGTCACGGTCGTCGCTTCCTTCTGCTTCTTTAACCATTCCTCGAGCTTCTTAACCGAGCCCTCAGTCGCTTCAATACTCGTACCTTGAGGAAGAGTGACGTCCACCAGAATCTCCGTCCGGTCCGAGTTTGGAAAGAATTGTTTTTGGAGAAACTTCATCCCGAGAACGCTGGTCACGAACAGTGCTACAACGGCGCCTGCGACTAGGAACTTATGTTCAACCGCCGCGACAACCAGACTGCGGAACCTTCGGTAATTGGGTGTTTCATAAATCTCCGCATATCCTCCCTCCATTCGATGAATGTTGGGTAGCATCTTAACCCCGAGAAATGGCGTAAACGTGACCGCAACAACCCAAGAGATGAGGAGAGCGATGAAGACCACCCAGAAGAGATTGCGAACATACTCACCAGGACTCGATTGCGCAAATCCGATTGGCATCAGACCGATAATTGTGACGAGGGTGCCGGAGAGCATCGGGGCTGCTGTATGGTTCCAGGCATAGCTTGCAGCCTTGACTCGGTCCCACCCCTCCTCCATCTTTACAACCATTGTCTCAATCGCGATGATGGCATCGTCGACCAACAAGCCAAGGCCTAGGATGAGCGCTCCGAGCGAAATCCGATCGAGGTTAATGCCCGCGCCGAGCATCGCGACCAGGGTTGCCGATAGCGTTAGAGGAACAGCGGCCGCAACGACGAGACCAACTCTCCATCCGAGGCTCACGAGACTGACAAGCATGACCACCGACAGCGCGACAAAGAACTTGAGTTGGAATTCATCGACTGCGTTCTTGATCACCTGAGACTGATCGATCACCTTGACGAAAGTGATACCAGCCGGCAGGTTCGTCTCCAGGCGCTTTTGTTCTTCTTCCAACGACTTTCCGAGGGCGAGGCCGTTGTAATGATCCTTCATCACAACATCGAGCATCATCGCGGGATCACCATTGTGATGAACTACGAATTGTGCGGGGTCTTCATAGCCGCGGTAGACATTTGCAATATCTAAGAGCTTGAAGGTCCGTCCCTTCGAGGCGACCGGTGTCTCTTGAATCTTCTTCAGATCATCCAGAGCCCCATCAAGCCGGATGTATACCTGTTGGTTTCTGGTATTGATCGAACCTGCAGGAGTGACCGCGTTCTGTTTGACGAGAGCAGCAAAAATGTCCTCCGCACGAATGCCTAACGTGGCGATCCTGTCATAGGAAAATTCGACGAATATGCGCTCGGGTTGCTCCCCAAGGATATTCACCTTCTTGACTCCGGGAACATGCAGCAGGTCTTGCCGCAGCGACTCCGCCTCTCTCGTCAGCTGGCGAAGGGGCATATTCTTTGACTTGACTGCATATACGGAGAAGATGACATCGGTATATTCGTCGTTAAGGACCGGTGGGAATACACCTTGCGGTAACCGTGACGCTTCATCCTGTATCTTCTTTCGGCCCTGGTAAAACTCCTCCTGTACCAGTTCCGGAGGCGTGTAATCCTGCAGAGTGACGGTGAGGAATGCGAGCCCAGGACGAGTGAACGTGTCCACATGGTAGTAGTAGGTCAGCTCTTGCATCCGCTTCTCAAGAGGCTCGGCTACCAGATCCTGCATTTCCTGCGCCGTTGCTCCAGGCCATGCCACGGCAACGGTAAAGACCTTGACTGTGAAGACGGGATCTTCAGCTCGTCCAAGTCTTAAATAGGCGACGATTCCGGCAATAATGACTGCAAGTAGGAAGAATGTTGTGACGGATCTTTCTCGTACAGCAAGAGCAGAAAGATTGAATCCCTTCTGGCTCTCCGGGCTCTCGATCTTCGGAGTTTCAACGTTAAATTTACTCATCGCGCTGCTACCTCACTCCGCTGTACGCGCACTCGTTCGCCCTCGCTTAGGAGATGTGCTCCGAGCGCAACGATGAGATCTCCGGAGCGGGCGGCATTGTCGATGTAAGTGCTCTCTTCATCCATTCGCACAACGGTGACTGGGTGAAACGAGACGGTCGAATTGCTTCTATTCACGATCCAGATGCCTGGTCCATTTCCCCGGTCCGTGACAGCGGAATTCGGCACAGCAACCGTATTCACGGGAGTGCTCGCCGGAAGCTGAACTGTCACCGTGGCGCCGAGCGGGGCCTTCGCACCAGCGCCGCCGAGCACATAACGTGCTTCGAACGTGCGTGTAGCGCTGTCTGCCGCATCAGAGAGTTGTCTAAGGTACGCTGTAACCAATTCTTTGGAGCCATAGAGTTCGGCTCGGACACTAGACCCGAGTTTGGGACGAACCGTTTCCGGTAGATAAACGGCAGCTTCTCGCGGCCCAGCATGAGCCAGCTTGATGACGGTCTGTCCTGCAGCAACCACCTGTCCTGGTTCCGCAAGAGTATCGACCACAACTCCATCCGAATCTGCTAGCAGAACGGAGTAGTCTCCCTGATCATTGGCGATACGCCCTTGCGCTTCCGCTGCCTGAAGTTCGGCACGCGCAGCGTCGGCTGCGGCTTTGACTTGGTCGTATGTTGACGCCGAAACGGCACCGGTTGCAACGAGGGGGCGGTAGCGGGCTTCGTCGGCTGCGGTTTGGTCTGCCTTCGCCTTCGCGGCTCGAACGATCTGCTCCTGATTGGTAATCGCGTGCGCGAAGTCAGTTATGTCCATCTTCATGAGCGGCTGGCCAGCATGTACGGTCTGTCCCACGTCGACGAGCCGGCGCGTGATCATGCCCTGGACACGGAACCCCAGGTCGCTCTCGACGCGTGCTGTCACAATCCCCGTGAACGCCTGATAACCTCCAGTCGGCGCATCGAGCGTTGTTGTTCGTACCAATACCGGTTGCGTCCTGGGGTCATCTTCGGCGTGCTTGGAGCACCCAATGAGGCCAAGCAGCGTGATTGCTGCGCAGATTCCAGTCTTCACCACGTTGTTCGTCATTTTGTGTGTTCACTCCTCGCCGTTCTTGTTACGCTGCGGTGTTATAGCCCACTCCCGAAGAATCCGACGTCGCCTTACGGCGTCCAGCCCCCTCCGAGAGCACGAAACGATCCGACCGCAGCTTGTGCAGCTGTTTCACTTGTTACCGCTAATTCGTCGCGCGCAATTAATAGTTGTCGGTCAGCGTCCAGAACATCGGTCAAGGGGATGATCCCCGCTTGATACGCTTCTTGCGAGCGATCACGCACGCGTTGTAGCGACGAGATCTCGCGAAGAAGCTCATCCCCTCTTGCCTCGGATTGACCGAGGAGGGTGAAGGAATTCTCAACATCTTCCGCCGCTCGCAAGACTGCTTTGCGATAAGCGAGAAGCATTTCCGCATTCGCGCCCTTCGCTTGCTTGACCTCTGCGTCTACGCGGCCAAAATCAAACAGTCTCCAGCGCAAACCTGCCACGGCACTGGGCTGGAATCCTTTGTCGCGGAAGAGATTGCCCGGACTGATCGCTTCGTTGCCCAGAAATCCGGATAGGGAAATTTTCGGATAATATTCCGCAATGGCCTGCCCGATTCGCGCATTCGACGCGGCCACTCGCCGCTCTGCGATGATGACGTCTGGTCTCCTGCGGAGCAAGTCCGATGGATCGGTTAACAACGTGATCGAGGGTATAACGGGGATTTGAGCGGGCTTTGAAAGCTCTGCAGCATATGTGCCGGGTTGTGTACCCATTAACACGTCGAGCCGATTTAGCTGCGCTTCGAGGATGATCTGAAGCTGTGGGAGGATCGCGCGTGCTTGTGAGAGTACCGCTTCAGCCTGAGCAAGTTCACGGTCCGATGCGATCTGCGCCTTCTTCCGCTGAGACACCAGGCTAAGCAGATGTTCGTCTGTATCAATCTGTTCCTTAGCGTAAAGAATTCTCGCCTGCGTGCCTCGAATCTGCATGTAAGCATCTGCGGCTTCAGCCACGACAGAAACCCGCGTACCGATACCTTCGGCCTGGGCGGCCTGAAACTCCGCGGTTGCTGCTTCTGCGCCATGCCTCAAACCACCAAATAGGTCGACCTCCCATGTTGCGACGACACCGAGGTCAAGATAGCTTTGGTTTCGATCGAATCCAGGAAACTGGGTTCCGTAGCGGCCAACGGGACTTTCCAATGACTGACGGTACGATTGCGATTGAGCTGTCAGTGCGCCAGACGGCATCAACTTTGCCCCAGCCGCTTTAGCAGCAGCTCGCGCTTGTTCAACCCTGGCGAGGGCCGCAGCTAGATCAAGATTCTGATCGAGCGCACGATGGACAATTTGATTCAACTCCGGATCATGGAATCCTTCCCACCATGTGTCGAGAGCTGGTGCCGGGAGGGATGCATGCCTCGCCTCGATCCCGGGCGCATTGTGAAAAGGTTGAAGTTGTGTTTGTGGCGGGTGATACCGGGGCCCGACCGTGCAACCGGATATGAGAATCGCGGCCAAGCTAAGCGCGGCAAAATGCGGGCGAGAGGTAGTCCGCTCTTCAATCGAACCGTACCTCAACAGCATGTTGAGCCATCTTCCCATCTGATTAACCTTTGGTTGGTGTCTGTTTTCCGCTCGATGGTGACGTCCTCGGGAGCGACAAAATTCAATGTTGGCCGCAGTTGAACTGCGAGCCACCGCCACACATTACGCCCATCAAGCTTTGATACTTGGGGGGAGCCCCCTCTTACTCAGGCCAAGGTGTTAACTGTCCAAGTCAACTGCCCTGGGAGCGAAGATCCGCGTTAAACCTGGACCGCGCCACCGTCCACGAACAGTTCGATACCCGTAATAAAACTTGCGTCATCGGAGGACAGGAAGACGATCCCCTTAGCGATATCGTCTGGCTTTGCAACCCTCCCCAAGGGAATGTCGCCGCTGAGGTGCTTGTATAGCCGCTGCTTCTGTTCCTCGGTTGTAGCGCCTACAAAACCCTCGAGGCCTGGGGTTTCTGTCGAGCCAGGGCTGATTACATTCACCCGAATGCCGCGATCTTTCAGGTCACTTGTCCACCCCCGGGCAAACGAACGGACAGCAGCCTTGCTAGCTGAGTACACGCTCATACCCGGTTTGCCTTTGATCGACTCGATAGACGCGTTTAAGACAATCGCACTGCCATTCGGCATGAGAGGCAAGGCTTTCTGTACTGTGAATAGGAGGCCCTTAACATTGACTCCGAAGATGCTGTAGAAGTGCTCTTCAGTGATCTCTCCGAGAGCCGCCATGCTCGCTGCGCCGGCATTCGCAAAGAGAACATCAATCCTGCCCTTGTCGCTTCGAATCTGGTCTACGAGTGAATCGAGATCCTCAATCTTGGCAGCATCGGATTGAATTGCCTTCGCCTGAGGTCCGAGTTTCGTGACTGCAGCTTCGAGTTCCGCCTGCCTTCTTCCGGTGATGTAGACAAATGCACCTTCCTGGACAAAACGCTTGGCGGTTGCGAATCCAATTCCAGAGTTACCGCCAGTGATAAGGGCGATTTTGCCTTCCAGCTTCCCAGCCATATTTCCTTCTTTCCGAGCGGCAGGATCCCGGGCTCAAGGTCCGGATGTCCACCCAGCTCATTTCGTGTATGCGCAGAGATCCAGCCCGGCGTGATAAAGCCGGCCCGCAAACGTTAGCGAGTAAACACAGCCTTATGAGCTTCAAGGAAGTCGGGTAAGCTAATGGGGCGCCTTCCCGTGATCCGTTCGACCGTGTCGTTGGTACCGGCAAACACTCCATCCTGATGGTCTTTGGCAATTTCATGGAAATGCTGCCAGAGAGTATTTCCGGCAATTCTTTCGGCGCGTTTTTGAGTCTCAGGAGTTTGTTTAGAGCCCGATCCCAACGTGATCTGCTTCATTTCTTGAGCGTCAACCTGTTCGTAGCGCAGAGGCTGGCCCGTTACCTTGCCGATCTCGGCGACAATCTCCGCGAAGGTGTATTCCTTCTCCCCGTAGAGCGGATAGATTTTGCCGATGTGATCTTTTGGCGAAAGCAGGATCTCTGTGATGACACGGGCTTGATCAGCCGCGGCAATCGGAGCGTGTTTTCCGGTGCCAAATGGCATCTTCAGGACGCCTGTTTTTATCTGGTCTACCCAGTAAAGCGCCCATTCCGCAAAGAGAGTTGGCCTTATGTGAGTGACCGGAACACCAGACCAGTCAAAGACTCGTTCCGACAGCCAATGATCAAACGCAGCGTGACTCTTCGCCTCGCGACGTGCCGATATTTGAGACATGTTTACAACGGACTGGAGCCCCGCTTCTTTCGCTGCTTGGGCGAAATAAGCACTGGCCTGCAATATTCCTGGCATGATTGGGAATACAAAATAAGCGCCCTCCACCCCTTCGACGGCTCCCCGAACCGCGTCGAAATCGAGAATGTTGCCGATGACAACTTCGGCCCCCAGCTTGCGCAACGCTTTCGTGCGCTCATCGTCTTGGTGCGTGAAGGCTCGTACGCTGACCCCAGCACCCAGCAGCGATTTAACCGTGTTGCTTCCGGTCGACCCAGTGGGTCCAGTTACAAGGAATGTTCTTGCCATTTCAATCTCCAATCTCTCGTCGTTCAAGAGAGTCGTTCATTTGGATTACGATCTACATCTAAAAGGAGCAACTTTTTTACAGCGAAAGATCAACCCTGGGAAGAGGCAGCCTAAGTGGCAGACCATTCGCGACAAGCTAACGGATAAATCGAAAGCTTCAACAATCCAGCTATTGTGGGCCCTGGAGCAGCAGGCGAAGAGGATTCAACGGACCGAGTTCCATTAGTTCAAATTGCATCAGCTTGGCCTGACCTAGCGGCAGACGCTCGAGGAGTTCGTGAGCTTCAGCTGCGGATGTCACGTTCATAAGGAAGACGACACCCTTATTGTCTTTGCGGACATACCACTGATCGATCTTCCCGTCGAGGTAAAGTCGAACGGTTTCCGGGACTTCGCGGAACAGGATCGACTTTTGTCGGCCCGTCAAAGGGGCCGTTATGCTGCCGATTGCGAGGACCTTGGTGGTGGGAACTGGAGGTGTTACATTTTGGGCTGCTGCCGTACCAATACAGAGAAAGCAGATCCACAGCAATGTCCATCGATAGGCCGCCTTCAGTTGCATATAGGCTCCTTGTATCCACAGCAGATCTGGACTGTTTGCTACGGTAAATGCCTGCCCGCGATCACTTCTTTACCAAATCGATCGCTTTTGGGGAACCATTCCCTTTTATGCTTATTCCATTCGATCTAGCTAGCCCCTAAAACATCAGATTGCGAGCGCACCCGGGCGTGAATGTCTCCGAGGTTGCTATATCGGGAAATTCCGTAGTGATTGTCTATGGCATTAACTCTTTCGTCGCCATTCGGGAAAATTCAGGAAGCGTTTGATTATTCCAATTCGACGGGGTGTGTCCTCTCGTCTCGAGCGTCAGACTCTTCCACCCTTCCCTGAGCTCCACAGAGGAGGGGTCGCACGACCATCCTTTTGCCTTTCGAGGCAATCCGGGACGGCTTCCGCCTTCTCCCGCGCCTAGTCAATGGACGAATTCTCCGCCTGGCTCCCCACTTACGGCAGAAAACGCTTGGTCCACCTCCCTGCCCCGCGCCAGACTTCTACCTTTTCGTTTTTGAGGGTGCTGACGAGGGTGCTAAAGGTTGATTTTGAATGCTTTTTAGTGCTTTTTGGGCCACCGATGCTCTTAAAATCAATAACTTACAAGTTCAGGTTTGATTCACACGGTGGAAGTCGTAGGTTCGAATCCTGCTGCTGACGAATTCGACCTATCCAGGATGGTTCGTAGCGATCGCTGGAAGATAATCTACAATTGCACACCCCAAATGGAATATCGTCCTGTCGATAGCGCTCAGAATCCAGGTTGGCAACAAATGGTCGCCGCGCATAAAGCAGGAACACTGGCCTCTCAATTTGACTACGCTTATTTTACGCAGCAGCGCCCAGTTCTTGAACTCTATGATCTTGAGAATGACCGGGCAGAACTTTACAACTTAGCGGAGAAACCAAAGTCGGCAAACGTACTCCAGGAACATCTGACAGCACTTCAAGGGAAAATGATCGTCGATCGCGATTATCTACCGACACCCTTAGGCGAACCGTTGCCGCAAAAATAATCCTACGCGAAAGGAAGCCCTTCTCAGGCTCGGGCTTTCTTTCTATCCTCACAGTAGATAAAGAGATCAATCCATCAGAACTCGATTGATTTCGCTCGATCTTTTTGAAATATTGCTACTCTATCCATGCAAACGGTGCGTTGATGCTCGTGGGATGCTTAACAGATTCTCAGCAGCCTCACCGCTTGGCATCATCAGCTTTTTAGTTGCAGGAGCAGATTCACGTTCCTTCTGAAATTTATCATCTATATCTTTCCACTCTGTTGCCATATGCTGCACACGAACAGATTGCGCTGAAGACACATCATTCTGTTCACTACGATCTCGATCCATGTCGTACAGCTCCCATGGGCCATTTTCGCCCTTCGCCACAAGTTTCCAGCCCCCCAGACGAAGTGCACGATTATTGTTGTGATTGAAATACAAAAACTCACGATTGACAGAGTGATTGGATATGATCGCCGGGACAAGACTCTCACCCGACCAGCCAGGACCATCCGTTTTCGTGGCTCCGCCGGCAAGCCCTACAAAGGTAGGAACCATATCGACAAAATGGCACGGATCATGGCGAAGTTTTTCCAGCTCCTTTACCCCCTTGGGCCAATGCACCACAAACGGCGAAGCAATACCACCCTCATGTACCCACGACTTATGAAGGCGGAGCGGAGTATCCGCGGCTGTAGCCCAGGCAGGACCAATACTCAGGAACGACTTTCGAGATCCAGGAGGTGCGGAGGGATCATGCCCGTCTCCACGAATCATCTCTTCTGCACTCGCACCATTGTCGGACAGAAATACAACTACCGTATCGTTGAATACCCCCATCTTCTTCAACTGTTGCATCACTTTGCCAATCTCAGTATCCATTCGGGTGATCATGGCGGCATGAATTGACATTTTGAGGCTCTGGAACTTCTTCTGTTCCTCCGTGAGAGTATTCCAGGGAACGGCTTGAGCTACTTCCCCTCTGCCGATCCTTCTATATAACTCCTGTTCCGATAAGCTCCAGGATGGAAATACTGAGGATTCCATTTTTGCCAGATTACAGTTCACCAGTCCCTGTTCGCGCATACGTTTCAAACGACGCTCGCGTACAACATCCCAGCCCTCATCAAACCTACCTTTATAGCGATCGATATCTTCTTGCGGCGCCTGCAGTGGGAAATGTGGAGAATGAAAAGCCAGGAAGAGAAAAAATGGATCTTGTGTATGGAACCGTTCATGATCCGCTAGAAACTCTACCGCACGATCTGCGATCGCCGTAGTGGAATAGTAGCCTTCATGGGGTACCGGCAGAAGAACTCCATCCAAGGCATGCTTTGTTTGCGTAAAATACCTGCTCTCATCGAGCATCGTATAGGTGCGGTCAAACCCTACTCCGCCCTTCAATGGGCTTAGCCTCATGTGCCATTTGCCTGAATGGTAGGAGCGATAACCGAGCGGCTTGAGATGTTCGGGAAGGAAACTCGTATATTCAGGAATATTTCCCTTCGTCATCACATCGGAAGCTGTTTGCTGAGCATACATACCTGTCAGAAGGGAGCTTCGTGATGGACCACATCTCCCGGTTGAATACATCTGGGTGAAGCGAATGCCACCTTTTGCCAAGGAATCGATATTCGGAGTATCGATCTCCCCACCGTAACAACCTGCATCGGAGAAGCCCATATCATCTGCCAAGATAATGACAAAATTGGGGCGTCGAGGCTTTGCAGCGTCGAAAGCAGGGACGTGATCTGTCATGGCCGCGGAGGCTACTGCGGCGGCACTCTGAAGGAATCTTCTTCTATTCATCAATTCGCTTTCATTGAAAGTATCGAGCACTTGTGAACTCTCTAGGCAGACTTCACAGGTTCCTTTGGGGAAATACCATCGGGATCGTTTACGAGAGCACCGCTTGGAGCTTTGACATGTCCATCGAGAAGTGGATCCTCTGTCGAAATCATCCAACGATGCAAGCGCCCGCGCATATCTTGCAAAATATCTCTGTGTGCAGGATTTGTTGCGAGATTTTCATGCTCCGTAGGATCGAATAGCAAATCGTACAGGCTCTCTTGAGGAAGCTCTTGGTTTCTCCATTCCGATTGCAGCCAGAGATCTTTGCTTGGGCTGTCATCACAGTTTGGAAGCACAGGTGTTCTCTTTTCTCCAAAACGGCGAATGTATTTCCAACGAGAAGTTCGAACAGCACGTTGAGGTTCATAGGCCGCGTGATAATTCACCTCGGCGAACACTTCTTCATGAATCTGCTCCTTTTTGCCCGCAAGGACAGGTAGAAAAGATTTGCCCTGTAGCCAAAGCGGAGATCGGATACCAAGATAGTCACAGATTGAAGGAAAAACATCGATTTGGGAAATCAAAGTGTCGTAGACAATTCCCTTCCCTATTCGTGGACCACGCAAGATCAGCGAAACACCCCAACCATCATCGGTAAGATTGCATTTCATCCTAGGAAAGGCAATTCCATGATCTGTAGTACTCACAATCAATGTGTTATCCCGATAGCCGTTCCGATCGATGGCTTCCAGAATCTTTCCTACTCCTCCGTCTAGAATTCGGGCGCTCGCCTTGTAACCGGCAAAATCTCTCCTGGTCGCAGGAATATCCGGGATAGGACGAGGCAAAGCAACGTAGCTTTCAAGATCATCCTGAGTAGGCACTGGATACTCTCTATGAGTCTCGAAAAATCCAACATCGAGGAAAAAGGGGCCTGTCGGACGACTATCGAGAAATTCTACTGCTAAGGGAGCAACAACCCGAGCACTTGAATTCTGAAATCCTCCTTGATGTTGATGAGAAAGTATCTTGTCATAACCTATTGTTTCGGCCTCTCTTGCGATGTGCTGAAGGCCAGCAAGTACTGACACGTAGCCCGCAGGTCGCAAAGTGTGAATGATGTGTTGGCGATAATCATTCAGAGAGAAACCACGATGTGCCAGCCCCAACATTCCGCTGTTGTGAGGATAAAGTCCAGTCAGCAGTCCGGCTCTACTCGGCGAACAGGTAGGAGCCACACTAAAGGCTTTGCGGAATACAACCCCCTCATGTGCCAACCTCTGCAGATGTGGGGTCGGAACATCATAACCATAAGGCTGTAAATATCGCCCGGAATCGTGCGAATGGATATAAATGATATTAGGCCGAAACGGTTGTGGCACTTCTCCCTCCGCAAGTGACGATCTTATTTGCGATGCGATACCGGTCGCCGCCAGGCTTTGCAGGAAAGAACGTCTCGACACACCTGTCAATTCTGCCGCTTCTTTCATTATCTCTCGCCCTAAGAGTTAGCTGTCAGCCAGCTCTAATCTCTGATTCAAAAACCAAAATCCAGAGCGGACCGACAAGGCAGCTATTCTTGAAAGAGCAGCTGCACCAAGCGATCCGCATCTCAAGCCATACAAGGAAATGCATCAAAATGCCAAGTGCAATGCCAGCTGTAGAATGCGCGACTGATTTCCGGATTGTAGTGCGGAGATCCGTCCAAATGCGCTATTTCCAAACGTAGTGTTGGGATTTGCCAAGTTGGCATGGTTAAAGACATTCAGTGCTTCAGCACGGAACTGCAGAGTGGTTATCTCAGCGAGGTGAAAATCCTTGAGCAATGATGCATCAACTGCTGTTGTTCCTGGACCTCTTCCGAATGTCCTCGGCGCATTTCCAAATGTATACGCCGCATTTTGTGCAAATGCCGAGGTATCGAACCACCGCGCTACTTTCGCCGCGCGAGAGCGTGATTGCGAAAGATCGTTTGGATTGCCGACGAGATTCGGGCGAACCCCATCAGAATAGGTACCCGTGTTATTGGTTGCATTAATAACGCTCAATGCGGTTCCGGAATGTACCTCGGCAATTGCGCCAACTGTCCAATCGCCGAAAATTGTATTCACCAGATGAGATTTAGGGTGAATCCATCCACTCTGCCCCACGGGAAGCTGGTAAAGAACGTTTCCGATCACACGGTTACGAACATCGTTTCCCGATAAACCTCGCCTATTTTGAGGATGATAGTAGTCTGTAAATGAATCTGTCCCCGGATAACCCGCCAACTCGTTTCTCGAAACCTGATTGTCGATGAATTTCGACCAAGTGTAATTTGCCTGAAACTGCAAGCCGGAGACATATCTTTTCTGAATCCCAAAATTCACGCCGTTGTAGCTCGATTGGCCCACATCGGCAGCCAGAATACTGACATTGCCAAATTGAGGAAAGGGACGAAGGGTCTGAGTATTTGGCGTGGTTGCCAGCAAACTCATCTTATCGGGTGCGATCTGATTGATATTCTCAGCATTGGTAGCAGGCAGGTGATGGCCAAATGTCCCCAGATATCCAATATCGAAGAGCAAGCTCTTGCTAATCTGCTGCTGGATATCCAGGCTTGCCTGATAAAGATATCCGGTAGTTCGAGACCGCTTGAAATATTGTGGTGCCAGCTTAACCTTGCTGCCTACGGTTACAGCACCGAAAGAAGGAGTCCGGTCAGCCTCGCTGGGATACAAAGCTGTTCCCGTGCCATCTGTTGCGTTGTTCTTCAATAGGAAAGCAGGGGTTCCCTTTCCTGAATTTGGAGAGGACAAGCTGATGGATTTTGCAAATCCGGAATAGGCCACAATTGGGGTTGCCTGATCATATTCCCCTGGATAAAGGATGGCTCCGCCACCTCTCACCACAGTATTGGGACGTACCGTCCAGGCAAAGCCTATATGAGGTCCAAAATTGTGAAAATCCCATTGATTGGCATATTTGTTGACGCCGTTTCTTCCAGAAAAAGTTACAATTCCAGGCGTATTGGAAACGGGATTGATTGCGGTAGGGTCAAAGGAGTTTTGCCGATTATTATCTTCTACACGCGGCTCGTCGATATCGTAACGCACGCCTAGGTTCAGAGTGAGATTCGGTCGTACCTTCCAATCATCTTGAAAATAGAATCCCCAACTATAGGAAGTAGTAAGCAGTGTTTCGGTCTCCTGCAACGTAGCCGAAGCTACTCTCCCGAGTAAGAGATTGGCCAGACTACCCATTGCGGCGCTTGAGCTTATAGCGGTGTTGTTGAAAGCGAAAGAGCCGCCCGCGGTTGGCTTGTATTGATCGGTATTATTTGACGTCCTGAGTTCGACGCCTGTCTTGAATTGATGTTGCCCTCGTTGGAACGACAGATTATCCGCGTATTGGTTGCTATTGATGGGAGTCTGCAGCCGCTCCTGTTGATTCGTATTGCCTAGACTTTCCAGTCCTGACAGAGTTACTGTCGGGAAGAAGCTGCTATTGGTCCCCCCAAGACCGATCTGTGACGCAAGATTTGTATTCGCACCCGCTGAAATAGAAAGCGCCTGCCTACGGGTATATGTGGCAACAAACTGGTTAATGACAGACGGAGAAAAGTTGTGATACCAAGTCCCCGAAACATTGTAGTAGTAGTTGTGAGCGAGCACTCCGTAATTGTCTGTCCCTGGAGTGGGAAAGATCGACGCAGTTAATGTGTGATCTGGTTGCGCCAAAAGTCTGCCGAAAATTCTATTCGATCCATTGATGACGTGATCGATACGCGCCACATAAACATCTACAACCGTTGTTGCAGGATCATTTGCCCTGAAATTGGAACTGTTTGCGGAAGCTCCCGGAACGTTCGGCTTTGGATAAAGAGCAGCCAGTCTCGCTCCAATTGGATCAAGCTCATTTGGTGGAAGCACATTTAGCTTGCCGTTGTATATCGCCTGTTGTCCAGTATAGGGATCAACCACTGGCGTCGAGAATGCTGAAAAATCTCCCGTCACCTCCGCAGTCGTCGGCACATTTACAATTTTCGTTGTCGTCTGTGTTGTCCGGCGCCCCTCATAGTTAAAGAAGAACTGCGTCTTGTCTCTCTTTATAGGCCCACCCAAACTAGCACCGAAAAGGTTATAGCGCAGCCTGGGTTTTATCGAAGCGAAATATGGAACGGCTTGTAATGCGTCATTACGGAAGTATTCGTAAGCAGCTCCATGAAAACTGTTCGTCCCCGACTTCGTCGTCATCTGAATAACCGCTCCACCCGTCCTGCCAAGCTCCGCGGCATAATTGCTGATAGCAACGTTGAACTCTTGAACAGATTCAATAGGAGGATCAAAAGTCAACGTCGCAACTCCGAGTAGAAGATTTTGCGCCGTACCACCATCGATCAAGTAGTTGGCATTGTTTCCCCTACCGCCTGCAATTGCAAATGTCGCGCCAGATCCCGTCCCGTTGCCCACCACAAAGCCGTTCAATCTTTGTAATTGTGCGGATCTGCGATCAATCAGAGGCATATTGTTAATGGTTTGATTTTCAATCACCTGACCAACGGCAGCAGAAGCAGATTGCAGCAGAGGTACCGTAGTATCTACGGTCACAACCTGGTCGATCTTGCCCACCGAAAGTGTCACATTGACGACGCTTACGGCGCCGGTCTGAACAACAATGTCTTTCTGCTCCTGTGTAGCATAACCCTCTCTTTCTACCTTGAGGTTGTAGTGGCCTGGTAGTAGCAGAGGAAAGGAATAATATCCTTCATTTGTTGAAATCTGCTTGCGAATGTCACCGGTTTCTACGCGGGTGAGCGTAAGCTCAGCCCCCGCTACAGAGCCATGACTGATATCCAGGACCTGCCCTGAGACCTGGGAACTTTGAGCTCTTGCCTGGTCAGCACCCAGCAACAGCAATACAAATGCGATCACAGTCACGGCTCTCTTTAGTGGGATTCGAGCATAGGAATACAAAATATTTGGCAACATTTTTCTACTCTTTCTGGGGTGAGAAGTTGTAGGGATTCAATTCTGCAGATTTGTTCGTGCTGAAAAGCAAATAGCCCACAAATCCGAATCTGTGGGCTATTCCGCTGCTGTGCCTTATTTACACTCAAATCGCACGATACATGCTTATATAGCCCCGAGATCGTCCTGTTCTTCTACAGCAACACGCTGCCCCACAACAGCTGAAAGCTTCAGAACGGCTTCGCGCGTTTGTCTTGATGGAATTCATAATAGATATCTCTGTGTGGTTTCGCCTATGTGGCTCAGGCTACGCTTGTGACTGCGACTCTTTCAGGCAATGGCGTTGTCGACAAAACATCTTCTTTTACAACCGGCCCTCCGGCTGCTAATTCACTACCGTCTATATTCGATTTGAAGATTGGCCAGAGGAACGGAGCATACCAGGGATCTCCCTCATAATGAGAGATCCCATATATCGAAGGAAATTGACGAGAGATGTGTGCGGTACCAAAGAGCATATCCCAAAGAAACAGCATGTTTCCAAAGTTCCCCTTGTAATATCCGACTCCGTCATTGGTCGTAGCTGCATGATGTGCGTGATGTGTTGCAGGGGTAGAAATCACTCGTTCTATTACCCATGCAAACGGATGGAGCCACTGGAACCGATACAGGGGCTTGTCCCAGGGAATACTCGAATGAGCGAGCGTAGTAATGGTACTCTTCACCGCGTGCACTACAATTGCCGCGGGACCCATACCAAGATATACAAGCGTCGCTGTCACATAGGTCTGCGAAAAGAAGATCGTGTAAATGAAATTTTGTCTGCTGGCCATCGACATTCCCATATACGGAGCAGAATGATGGGTTCGATGGAATCTCCAGAGCCAGGGAATTTCATGATGCAGGCGATGATACCAGTACTGTGTCAGATCATCAGCAACACAGATAATCAGCACGCCCCAGAAGAAAGGAGTCCAGGCCAGTGCATCTTTGGCATTTGGCAAAATTACAGGAAGAATCCGAAGACCGAAGAATGTAATTATTGGGGGAACAAGCACCTTTGGAATGACAAAGCAGACAAGATCGAGAATCTTTTCGTTGCGTGTCCATCTATAGTCATACAGCCCAAAGGAGACCTCGATGATTCCTAGCAAGACAATAAACAACATAAGCCAGTGATCATGAACAATTCTTTGTCTCCAGAGGGATGGTGAATCCTCTCTTGTTACCTGCCGATTTTGCATACCGACTGCGCTCGTACGAAGAGACTGGATATGAATGCTTTTGTGGGAATGTACTTCCCAAGGTCTCTGTTTCGTAAAGAAAAGGCTAAGCAACATCAGCAGTACTGGCAATGCGTAGATAAACATACTAAGGGCTGCATTCCGCACAATTCTTCGCTTAACGGCCGTTTCCATTTGCATACTGTTCTGCTCGATGAATTAGTTTTGTGAAAATATTGTTCGAGGATTGCTAAATACTTTTTGGGTAAACCATAATCCACCACCGATAATGATTATCGGGATTGCCGCAATCACTACGCCAATAACAACTTTTTTCAATAACAGGGTAAGATCTGAAAGTTTCACTGCATTGTGATCCATTCTTCAAAAGCGAATGTAGACACACCGCCTAAGAACCAAAGCTCCAGATCGGAGGCTGAGTCCGTACATTGCTGCACCGATAACTAGATTTCTAGAATTGAAGTTGGGCGGGTCGAGCGACTGATACTCTCGAAACGGAAATCATCCTGCGGATTTGCCCGTTAGAATGCGCTTCCCACATCTTCAAATGCGTGAGGGACAGAGGCTACAACAACCACGGGCATGAAGAAAGCAGCGCATGAACTGAAATTACTTCAGACTCATGATAAGGTCAACCGCAATATCAGCATTGATTGATCGAAAGAACTGATCAAATATAACCATTATCGATTACTGATTGGAAGAACGTGAGGCGATAAACCCCACAGAATCAGCCTGCTCTCCCACGCACGCAGAAATATCAACACGCGCATGGGAGTAAAAGCTATTCCAGACAGCTCTGGAGGTAAGGGAAAACTTCTGAAGCAGGATTTTCTATTGCCATACACCAACTCCCGAGATTTATGTACCCCAAAGGAAAATCTATTCTGGTCTATTTTAATTCGAGCATCACGCTCCTGATCGTTCCACTGAAGCGATTAGGGCTTTCATATCCAGGACTAACCGGCGAGCCAAGATCGCTTCCTACATCGAGCGTCTCAGTGCCTGAAGCCCCCACAACATTAGAGAACTTTCCTTCACTTTGTTTTCCATTTACGCCTAGCAGGACCCTGCCGGAACGAGGTGTAAGAGGAAAGAGATAATTGATGGGGGCGCTACCGGGAGATCCCGCATCAAGAATCACTTCGAGCTTTATATGGTTAACTCCAGCCAAAAGCGGTTCTCCAGAAGTCACTCTAGCAGCCTGCTTACCGAAGGCATTTACTTCATACACGAGATGCCGATCCTTTACATAAAGAGTGAACCCACCATAGCGTGATCCTTGCGCGATAATCACCCCATCACCACTCTGCGCCGAAACCTCGATATCAGCAGAGATCTGATGCGATCGTCCAGCTATTTGAGGAGCAACGCGGTTCGGCAATCGCTCTACTCCCTCGCGATAAACAAATACTGTTCGTTCCGCAGCAGGAGATGGTTGATGTTCAGGTCGCAGAAGGAGAGGGAAAGCCTGGTTTCGTTCCGCTTCCTGCTGAAACAAGTCCTGTAGCTCCTTGAGCTTTTCCGGATACTTTGCTGCCAGATCATGAGCCTGGCTATAGTCCTCATTCAGGTTATAGAGTTCCCATGGATGCCGGTCGATATCCGCCTGAGTTCCCGACGAAAAGGCATCCCTTGGCTCCCAGGTAGACACATAGCGATTGCCTGCCCACCAACCATCTTTATAGATTGCCCGATTACCACTCGTAGCAAAGTATTGAACATGGTGATGACTCGACTCTTCCGGGTGATCGAAGGTGTAAACAAAACTAGAGCCTTCCAGCGGTAGTTGCTTTATGCCGTCGAAGGTATCTGGAAAAGCTATTCCGGCAGCTTCATAGATAGTCGGCGCTATATCGTTGACATGCTGAAACTGAGAACGGATTCCCCCTACGGATCTAATACGATCCGGCCACGACACAACAAGTGGATCGCGTGTTCCGCCGAGGTGAGATGCATCTTGTTTTGTTCCCTGAAAGGGCGTGTCCTGAGCCCAGGCCCAGGCTGCTGCATAATGATTCATAAAGGTTTCGCTGCCCAAATCATCATTTACAGAAAGCCGCTCATGAATGCTCGCACGTGAACCTTCGCTATTCAAAAGATCAATGCCGTCCAGACCACCCTCCGCACTACCACCATTGTCTCCAAATATCTCAATCACCAACGTATTGTCACTCTTGCCCTCTTCCTGGATGGCCTGCAGAAGCCGGCCTATCTCATAGTCAGTCTGTTCTGCAAATCCTGCGTAAACCTCAGCTTGGTGCGCAAGTAGTTTCTTCTGATCAGCAGAGAGGGAATCCCAGGCGGGTAAACCTGCAGGACGTGGAGTAAGTTCTGCATTCTGTGGAATCACACCCAATTTTTTTTGTCGTTCGAAGGTCTCTTCGCGTAACTTGTCCCACCCTTGATCGAATTTCCCCTTATACTTTTCAATCCATTCATGAGAAACCTGCAACGGAGTGTGCGTAGCTCCCGGCGCATAGTAAATAAAGAAGGGTCTGTCTGCTGCAACTGCATCGTGAGCATGTAACCAACGAATTGCATCACTCGTAATATCAGTGGTGAGGTTGTAACCTTGCTTCGGAGTAGTTGCCGGTTCTACAGGAACTGTATCCCGGAATAGACGCGGAAAATACTGGTTGTCGTATCCCTGAATGAATCCATAGAAATGCTCAAATCCACGACCGGTCGGCCAGCGATCGAACGGACCCGCAGGGCTCACTTCCCATAAAGGTGTGTTGTGCCATTTTCCAAAGGCAGCGGTACTATATCCGCTGGACTTCAAAACCTCTGCGATTGATGCAGCATTCTTTCCCCAATGAGCGTTATAGCCGGGATATCCGGCGGCTGCCTCCGCTACGCTTCCAAAGCCAACCTCATGATTATTTCTCCCTGTGAGCAATGATGCGCGTGTTGGAGAGCAAAGAGAGTTGACATGGAATTGGTTGTAGCGGAGTCCATTTTTTGCCAATCGATCCAAAGTCGGGGTATTGATGACACCTCCAAATGTCGATGTTGCCCCAAATCCAGCGTCATCAATGAGGATCAGAAGCACGTTCGGTGCTCCTCTAGGAGCCTGAGGTTCCTTTGGCCACACCGGACCGGAGATGGGGACAGGATTGTTGAAGACCGAGGCCGGGGAGTTTTGAGCAAATGATGATGACGAGTGAAACAACAAAGCCGCTGCCATGATTGATGCAATTCGCTTGTCCATTATGTCCCTCACATTGACGAATCTTTGATAAATTGAATGACACAGATAAGTTGGAAAACAAAGAACAGCTATGGCACTCACGATACTTATGGTGAGGCATATGTCTTGAATGCCGGCAGCGCCAGTGTGGATAGGGCTGAGTTAAGTACGGTTCCGTATGGCCTTGGAATCGTACTCTCTCTCAACAGAGTGACCAGATGGCCTACCGGCCCTTGTGGCTCCGGCCCTTCCTGCAGAACGAAGCTGAGCGGCCTTAAGATGGGACCATTTTCAATTGGAATGATAGCAACACTGCCAACAATAAGCGCCTTCTCGATGGCTAGATATGACACAAATCCCACTCCTACTCCAGCCTCAACTGCTGCCACGATAGCTTCGGTAGAATTCATATCCACAGTGCTGCGAAGTCGGGAAAGAACCTCGTTTCGTTCCAGGAAGTCTTCGACAAAACGCCGCATGCCCGAACCAGATTCACGTAAAAGAATGGGCTCTTCTGTCAGCTCTTGAGGAGTAATGCTTCGTCTTTTCGTCCAGGGGTGACCCGCAGGGGCAATTAACGTAAGCTCGTCTGCCCCAAAGGATTCGATGCTAAGGTCAGGGCGAAATGCCGGAGCTTCAATCATGCCGAGACTAACCCGATGAGTCGTAATTGCCTGTAAAACCTCGCTGGTACTTCCTGCAAAAATGTGAACATGGAGTTTAGGCCACGCTTTGAGTAAAAATGGCAACAGCCTTGGAAGAAAATAGACAGCTAAGGTGTAGGAAGCCCCCACTCCCAACTCAATCTCTTCATCTGCCCCAAACCGAGTAAGTTCCGCCAATGCCTGGTTGTTTAATGCTTCAATTTTCCGAGCATAGATAAGAAGGGTTTCCCCGGCTTTCGTCAAGCTGATGCTTCTTCCCATCCGATAGAAAAGCGCTAACCCCAATGTCTCTTCCAGGGCCTTGATCTGCGCCGTGACGGCTGGCTGGCTCAGATGTAAAACCCCTGCAGCCTTGCGGAAACTAAGCATCTCCGAGACAACACGAAAAGTTTTAAGCCGTGTGATTTCCACTCGAGTAAGCACTCCGTTTGCATTTGAAATAAGGCAATACAAAGGAAAACCCCGGCTGCATCCGGGGCTGAGGTCGATTCCCTGTCGTGCTCTCGAGCTGTTAATCTCCCGTTCAGAGGTAGAGAGATCCAGTGTCGAAGTAAAAGGATTCTTCACGCAGTCGCCGGTGCAGCCACAAACAGTGGCGACAACAAGGAGGAGGCGTCATTACGTGAATATGCATGATCGAAGGCTACCGATGATTATTTTTGTTGTCAACAATTCACCATTGAGATTGCATGGCATAAGTAGCACCAGAGCGTTTTCATTACCGATGCATACAGGGCAAGCAGAAAGGGCGGATTTTTGTTAAGGGAAGCCACTCTTCATCCCTCCCACTCCTACACAGAAGTACAAATACTCTAGATACCGGCCCCATGCTCAAGGACAGTTTCGTCTACGTCCTGAGTATCAAATAGACGTATCGCATGCGGTCTGACAAAGATCTCATCTCCGAGCAAGAGAGAGAGTTCCTCAAACTGTTTTTTGCTTATCTCAGCCGTAACAAGCTCGTCATTGCTGGAAAACCGAAGCTCTAGACGGACGATCGGACCTAACGTATGAATTCTATAAACCTTTGCTTCTAGAGACGGCTCGCCTCCGGGTTTCTTCCGGAAGACATCAAGTTCATGAGGCCGCACAAAGCCGATCACCGGTTGGCTTTCTGCTGGCCTTGCTTCCTTATTTTCGTTGGGCAAAAGATATTCTAAGAGGCGATTGTGAAAGAGATTCACGTTGCCAAGGAAACGATAGACGAATGGGGAAGCCGGCCTGTCATAGATTGATTGTGGCGAGCCTATTTGCTCAACAGAGCCGCTGTTCAAGATCACGACTCGATCAGCAACCTCCAGAGCCTCCTCCTGATCGTGAGTTACCAACACCGTTGTCACATGTAACTCATCGTGAATTCTCCGCAGCCAATTGCGAAGATCTTTACGTACCTTGGCGTCAAGAGCACTAAACGGTTCATCGAGCAACAAGACAGAAGGCTTTACTGCCAAGGCTCGCGCCAAAGCAATTCGTTGTCGTTGCCCCCCAGAAAGTTGCGCCGGATACATTCGCGCATAGGACCCCAGCTGTACAAGATGAAGCAACTCCTGTACCCGTTCACGTATTTCGGCATGAGTGGGACGCCCCCCTCTAGGTTGCACACGAAGTCCGAAAGCGACGTTTTCAAATACAGTCATATGTCGGAAAAGCGCATAGTGCTGAAACACAAATCCGATGCCACGTTGCGCCGCGCCGTATCTAGTTAAGTCTTCTCCATTGAGCAACACGGCACCTCGATCAGGAACTTCAAGACCGGCGATAATGCGCAATAAGGTCGTTTTCCCGGAACCTGAGGGTCCAAGAAGTGCTACTAATTCGCCTTCAGCAATATCGAGATTGATATTCGCTAGAGCAGTGAACGAACCATAACGCTTATGTATATCTTTGAGTTCGATACTCATGGCTCGCAGGTGTCCTCCTGCACGCGGTGAATTATTCCAGAAGTCACCTCAATAAGTTTTTTGATCATCAATGTGAATATTGCTGACAAGGTCAACAGAGATGCGCACGCAAAAGCTGCCGTAAAGCTGTATTCGTTATAAAACATCTCTACTTGCAATGGCAGAGTCGTCGTCTGGCCGCGAATATGTCCAGAGACTACGGAGACAGCTCCAAACTCTCCCAATGCACGCGACCCGGCGAGTATAGTTCCATAAAGTAGCGCCCATTTGATATTCGGCAGCGTTACCCGCCAAAAGATGTGCCAACCATCTGCGCCAAGCACTGCCGCTGCTTCTTCTTCGTCGCTTCCCTGAGTCTGCATAAATGGAATCAGCTCTCGAGCAACAAAGGGAAAGGTTACAAAAATCGTTGCGAGCACAATACCGGGGAGAGAAAAGATTACGTGTAAGTTATGCCGCGTTAGCCAGGGGCCGAGCCATCCATGCAGTCCAAAAACTTCTACATACATCATTCCGGCAACGACAGGTGAAACCATTAATGGGATATCGATCAACGTGATTAACAGGTTTCGGCCACGAAATTCAAACCGTGCTATCGCCCAGCTGGCTGCAAGGCCAAATACAACATTAAAGGGCACCGCGATAGCGGCAACCATGCAAGTAAGTCTCACCGCAAAAAGAACCTCTGGTTGCCGCACGGCATCGCGATACACTTGCCAACCTTGTGAGAAGGCCTCAGTAAAAACAACTACTACGGGAACGATAAGGAATAATCCTATAAACAGGAGCGCCAGCAGAATGAGCCCGAATTGTGCAATCTTCCGCAAACTAGATGATCTTGCCGCGCCAGCGATATGCGGATGCCCAGCAGCACTCATATTCTTTCTCCCTGATGACGTTGCATCAGCCATTGAAAAACAGTAATCAGCAACATAATGCTGAATGAGAGGGCCAGCATAGCAGCTGCAATTGCAGCTGCGCCCGAATAGTCGTACTCCTCCAACTTGGTCACAATGAGCAGTGAGGTAATTTCCGTTTTCATTGGCATGTTTCCAGCAATGAAAATCACAGAACCATACTCACCAGCTGCTCGCGCGAAGGACAACGCCGTACCGGTTATGAGAGAAGGCAAGACTGTTGGAACAATAACCCGCCAAAATCGCTGCCAGGATCCGGCTCCCAGACTGGCAGCGGCCTCTTCCATAGCCGGATCCATATCTTCCAGGACAGGCTGTATGCTGCGCACCACAAAAGGAAATCCCACAAAAGACATGGCGAGGATGATCCCCAAAGGGGTAAACGCCACGTGTATTCCGTGTGATTCAAGATAGTGTCCAAACCAACCATGCTCCGAGTACAGGGTCGTCAACGATATACCGGCAACAGCTGTGGGCAGCGCAAAGGGAAGATCGATGAAGGCATCGACAATTCGTTTCCCTGGCAATCTATATCTCGCCAGGACCCATGCTACAAGCATTCCCGCCATTGCAGAAATCAAAGAGGATGCTATAGCCGCTCCCAATGTGATTCGGTATGACGCAACAACGCGAGGAACCGCAACAGTACGAAAAAAGGTACCAGGACCACTGCGAAATCCGTGTAAGAGAATCGCTGCCAACGGAATGAGAACGATCACGATTAAGTACGCCAGAGTGAATCCAAGACTCAGACGAAAACCGGGAAGGGGAGATCTTCGAGTTTGAAAGCTCCATCGACTCTTCAAATCGATAGCGGGGTATTTGAGGCTTCTATCTCCCATAAATTTGGTCGAAGGTCCCACCATCCTTGAAATGCTTCTCTTGTGCGTTTTTCCATCCTCCGCATCCCTGATCCACGGTGAAGACATTAACCTTCGGAAACACATTTCGGTACTTGTCCGCTACGGTCTTGAGGCGTGGTCGATAATAGAACTTTGCGGCTAGATCTTGTGCCTCTGGAGAGTACAGATAATCGAGATAGGTGCGTGCGAGCTTCTCGGTTCCGTGCTGCCGCGCAACCTTATCCACGACCGCTACAGGAGGCTCGGCCAGGATAGTAGCAGAGGGGATCACAATTTCGAACTTGTCTTGACCAAACTCTTTTAATGCTAAAAAAGCTTCGTTTTCCCAAGCGATTAGCACGTCTCCAACGCCACGCTGTACAAATGTTGTGGTGGCACCACGTGCACCTGAATCCAGTACGGGAACATTGTGGAATAGCTTTTGCATGTATTCCCGCGCGCCCTGTTCATTATTGTGAGACTCGCGCAGTGCGTAGCCCCAGGCAGCAAGGTAATTCCATCGCGCTCCTCCCGAAGTCTTTGGATTTGGTGTAATAACTTTTATTCCAGGCCGAATCAGATCATCCCAGTCATGAATGCCACGAGGATTGCCTTTGCGTACCAGAAAAACAATTGTCGAAGTGTAGGGGGTGCTATTGTAGGGCAGTTTGGATTGCCAGTTCTTATCCAACAAGCCACCATTCTGCGAAATCGCATCGATGTCGTAGGCGAGTGCAAGAGTTACAACATCGGCCTCTAAGCCTTCGATTACAGCCCGTGCCTGCTTCCCCGAACCACCATGTGACTGGTTGACTGTCACATTCGCCCCAGTGATCGCCTTCCAGTGTTGCGCGAAGAGCTGATCGTATTTCTCGTAGAACTCCCGAGTTGGATCGTAGGAAACATTCAGTAAATGATCCTGCCCGTATATCAGCGTAGACGAAACGCTCCAAAGGAACGCTAGCAGAAGAGCCACGCGAAGGGTCTTGGGCAACTTATCTTGAAGAATTAAACTGGCGCGAAACACTCGGTCAACTGCTAAATTCGACACAAATTGCATAGTCAATCTCATAAGAATATGGAGCACCGGGCGGGGGTCGAACCCGCGAATACAGGTTTTGCAGACCTGCGCGTTAGCCACTTCGCCACCGGTGCCTTACAACTCTTACTGAATTTTGTTTGTATATGTAGAAAATACAAAACCCACCTGCATAGCGGGTGGGTTCCGAGATCTAGAATTTCGTATCCGAATCTAGCCCGAAGCACATGCCCGCTCGGCGCAGCGTTGACAACAGCAGCACAGACAAAAAACGGGATTGAGGATCGGGTTCATCAAATTCCTTTAGCTCAATTGTTTCCGACAAGCAGGAAACCAATTGCTCATTCAACTGAGACTGATAACCAGGAGAATGAATTTAATCTAGAATCTAAGCTTTCGTTTGTCAAACATATCAAAAGTAACCTCAAACAGATTACAAGACGTTACCGCTTCTCAATTAACACAAACCAGACTTCACCATCTCTCTTCTGTTCAAGAACCTTGTGCCCTTCCTGTTCCACAGAACGTGGGACATTTCGAATCGGATCTCCGTCAGCCAAGGCAACTCTTAGCCGTTGGCCACTCCGCATTGATGCAAGATCGATCTTGACTTTGACGAAATTCATCGGACACTTAACAGTTCGGTAATCCCTTTCAACATCAACCGAACTATCGGGTTGGGCACCAACGGCTGCTCCCGGTTTTTGCTCTGTAGGAAAACGCAGGGAGTTATCCATGCTTTGATAGAGTTTCTCCACTGCTTCAAGCAAAGCAAGCGCATCCTCTCTGACCGAGGAAAGGAAATCCAACCGCTCCTCTTGAACCGCGGAGAGGAGAGAATCGAATCTTGAGTCAATCAAGCCAGAGTCAACAAAGTGCCTGCGAAATGCTTCAAAGACCGCGCGGTCTGTTTTCGCTTCGACTCCACGCGTAATTAGAAGAGCACGGGAAGAATACAGTGTGAGCTCATAGAGTGTCCGTCCGAGATCAACGGTTGAATTCCTCGCTCGATCCCACGCTTGTCTGGCGTTCTTCAGGTCGACTTCAATCAAGTCGAATAGGCCGGCAGAGCATTCTCCCACACCCTTCCCTACAAGCGAGAATACCTCGGAAGCGCCCCAATCGAAGTAGTAATTCTTATCTTCAGAAAACGCAGGAACATTTCGATAAAGATCGGCTATTCTCTTGAGGTCTTCGCTCCCTTCCCCATCGATATAGTCTGAGAACGAAGAATAGGAGCCCTTCTTATTCACCCATGTTTTTATGACGTTGACGACAAAGTCCGGAAGATCTCTGGCATTTACTCGATCGATCAGCTGCGCCAAACGCGCCTTTCCATCTTTCGTGCTGGCCCCAGCCACAATGGCATATGCCGGAAACATCTGCTGCCCATTGCGACCAACGTTTCCGTAAAAACCCAGATCGGCCAGCATGTGCTGCCCACAGGTATTTGGACAGCCCGAAAGATTCAGATGAAAGTCATTGACTTCCGTGAGGTCAAGATCAGACTGCCCGATTCTTTGCGCGACAGCAGCCAGAGCTCCCTTCGATAAACAGATGCCAAGTTTACAGGTATCTGCGCCGGTGCAAGCAATTGCATTCGCTAACAGAGCTGATCCATCCGTCAATGTGGAGATCTCGCGAGACAGCTCATATACATTGCCGAGGTATTCTTCTGGAATATTCCGAAGTCTGAGATTTTGCCCCAGTGTCGCTCGAATGACATTATCGCCAAAGGGCTCAAGGAAATCGGCGAATCGAATTACAGATTTTGCTTCCAGGTTGCCTAAGAATACCGGGACAAGGACAGAGACAAGCCCCGGTTGCCTCTGACGTTGCACAAACGTCTTTCTCCAACGTTCAAAACCAACACCCTTTCCTTCGATCGGCCGAAATAACGGCGTTTGACTGCTCTGTTCGAGATCTTCTACGCGCACGGTTCGTTCCGGATTCTCTGAGCGGACGCTCTTCAGTTGCTCTTCGTATAACTCTCGAAAACGTGCCTCTCCGACGCTATTCCACAGAAAGCGCAGCCGTGCGGCGTGACGGTTCTTTCGATTGCCGTGATTGTCGAACAAACGTTTGATTGCTTCCGCCACGAAATATATATCTTCAGCAGGGATAAATTCCTCGAGGAGGTGGCCAACCGCAGGCTTTGCGCCCAAACCTCCGGCAACATAGACCTTAAATCCCTTAACGCCAGAGCGAGTCTGAGCAATGAATCCCAAATCGTTGAATTGCGCATAAGCAGTGTCATCAGGTGAGTTGGAAAAGCTGATTTTGTACTTTCGTGGCAATGTCCAGGAGTCATGTTCAGCAATAAGAAGGGTCGTCAAAGCGAAAGCATAAGGACTCGGATCAAAAGCCTCGTCCAAGGCTACCCCCGCATCGGGTGACACCATGATATTGCGAACAGTATTTCCTCCGCCCCCTCGCGTAGAGAGGCCGTATGTCAATAACTCGCGCATAATCTCAGTCACATCTCGAAGCGAAACATCATGGATCTGAAACTCCTGACGGGTAGTAATATGAACCGATTCGCTTTTGTGGCGAACTGCCGTTTCACCAATGGCCCGCAGCTGCTTCGGAGTAATTGCGCCGCCTGTCGCGCGGATACGAACCATGTAGGTTCCCTCCTGTCGCTGTTCATAGCAGCCGAAGGGAACCCTTCGTACCTTCAATGTTGCAGCGTCAATTTCCCCTCTTTGGTGACGGTTAATGTATCCTTCCAGATCGTCGAGTTCACTACTCAAGCTAACGGGAATTTCATACGACATCGAAAAACGCTCCTTGCTGGCGAACACAAACAACTCAACCTGCTTAATCGCTAAGAGAACTATCGACTTTCTCCAGGGCCATTCCGGCGTTACCATGCCTCATCAAAGATCTGCTAAGTTCCGATTCTTTGGCGGGAAGTGGCGTCAACCTTCATGGTTTGGCTATGCCTATGCGGGATTGCTCTAGAGCATTTCCCGCATAGGCATACACTCGCCGAGGGAAATAAGGTGCAGCTTTCTTTGTCGGAAAGCTGCCAAAGCTTTTGTGCTTCGGTGTACATCTGTGCGAGAAATGCTCTAGTCCTCATATCGGATCTCTTCTTCTTGAACTCCATCGCGGACAGTAAACGCCTTCACCACGGCCAACTCCTCAATCAACGAAACAATCACATACGTTAATGATGGATCGACGGCCAGTCGAATATCCTCCTGAGACATGCGCGCTGGACTCGCTGGATGACTATGATAGACCGCACATAGACGATAGCCGCCGCTCCGCAACTCGCGTACAGCTGCAAATTGCTCGGCCGGGTCCATACTGTAGTGCTCCGGAGATGCATCCGTGTTCGTAAGAGGAATGCTGATTCCGATGAGGCCATTCCGTTCCCCTAAGTATCCACAGGCCTCGATTGGCGCCTCTTGTCTGGCATGGGAAACAATCTTTGCCAGCACTTCTGCGGTCATCTTTTTCATCGGCTATCTCACTTTCAGTTCGCAGACAGGTTGCTCCTCGTCATGCAACTCAGAGATGGTGGGCGATTCTCCACAGACGGCGCAACGTGGATTCCGCTTAAACTGCACCTTTCGAAAGTTCATATCTCTTGCATCAAAAGAGAGCAGCGCATCCGTAAGCGGCTTTCCTGCGCCAGTAATAAACTTTAACGCCTCAGCTGCCTGAATTGTCCCCAGCATGCCAGCAACGGCTCCAAGGATTCCTGCCTCCGAGCAGGTCGGAACGGCTCCCTTCGGCGGTGGAGCTGTAAACACACATCGATAGCAAGTAGACTCCCCAGGAAAGATGGTCATCGTTTGACCATGGAAACGTAGGATGCCGCCATGAGAGAAAGGAACGCCTTCCAATACGCAAGCATCGTTGATGAGAAACTTCGCTGCGAAATTATCTGTTCCGTCGATGACGAAGTCGTATCCGCGGATAATTGGACGAATGTTATCAGCGCGAAGAAACTCGTGATAGGTACGCACATCTACATCGGGGTTCAGCTCACGCATTTTGGCAGCGGCCGATTCCACCTTGGGATTTCCAACATCGGCCGTGAAATGGATGACCTGCCGTTGAAGATTGGACAAATCTACACTATCCGCATCTGCGATCCCAATGGTTCCCACCCCGGCCGCTGCCAGATAGAGGGCAACGGGTGATCCAAGACCACCTGCCCCGATAATCAAAACCTTGGCTTCAAATAGCTTTTGTTGCCCTTCGACGCCAACGTCTTGCAGAATGATTTGGCGGCTGTATCGTTCGACTCGCTCGTCAGTTAGCTCCATCATGTCTTGCCTCCACCACTGATGGTTGAACTTGGGAGTGAATGGCTTCAAGCCCTAATTCCAAATCCACGAAAATATCTTCCAAATCCTCAATCCCCACAGAGAGTCGAAGCATTGTGTCGGAAATTCCGAGCTGGCGCCTCTTCTCCTCCGAGTAATCGCAAAAGATCGTGCTGGCAGGATGCAGGACCAACGTCTTGTTGTCGTTTATGTTGGTCGCTCGACGCACAACTTTCAGCGCGTCCATAAAAGCAAAGCATTCCTCTTTCCCCTTTAGATTAAAACTCACGATACCTCCGAAGCCGCGCGGAAACTGCCTGGACGCAGTGTCATGAGCTCCGGAACTCTCTAAACCGGGATAGAAAACATCTGTAACTTCCGGCCGGGCTGTCAGCCATTTCGCAATTGCCAGCGCACTGGTGCAGCTTCGATCAATGCGAAGAGCCAGTGTCTCCAACCCTAATGATTGCAGGAACGCATTGTGCGGAGACATGCAAGAACCTAGATTGCGATAGACTTCGCGCCGAAGGTTTGTAATGAGCGCATTGGGGCCATATTTGCGCGCCGCTTTCGTCAATTTCGAGTTTTTCTTCCAATCGAAGATTCCATTGTCGATAACCAGACCGCCAACCGACGTGGCCCCGCCAGAAATATACTTCGTGCTGGATATCACTTCGATATCCACTCCAAATTGCTTGGATTGAAAGAGGTAAGGCGTGGTAACCGTTCCGTCGAGAATCACTGGCACATCATGTTCATGGGCGATCTGAGTGATTCTGGAAGTGTCAGCTACCTCCATCTTCGGATTCGTAATCACCTCAAAAAAGACTGCAGCCGTGCTGCTATCGATAGCTGACCCCAACTGTTCCGGGCATTGCATATCGACATAACGAACTTCGAGTCCCCACGGCCCCAGCGTATCCTCGAATAGGGATAGGGTATTGCCAAATAAAGATCGTGTCGTGACGATGTTCGATCCTGCATGGCTGAGCGCTAGCACCACGGCGCTGATTGCGGCCATGCCAGAAGACACGGCAATCACGCCATAGGCTCCGGCCAAACCACGAATGCGGTCCTCAAAATCAGCTACGGTGGGGTTTGAAATGCGGCTATAGGAGTGAGCCAGCTTACGTCCCTCAAAGGCCTGTTGCATGCTCAGGGAATTTTCGAATTCAAATGCAACATTGTCATAGACGGGAAGACGTAGGGTTCCATGCGGGTCAGTCCGCATCGGACGGCTATGAATGGCGCGTGTCGTGAATCCCTTCATCGCGCTCCGCCGCCCATGAAATATAGAAAATCGACCTCGTCATTTTCGACAAGAAGTGTCTGTGCGTACTCAGTCTTTTCGACGAATTCGCCATTACGCTGAACGGACACCATCTCCGGAGACTCCACTTGATTCAGCACAAGAAGATCAGCGATAGTTGTTCTGGATCTAGAAAGCTCCAGTAATTCCCCATTTACTTTTACGTTCATCTAATATCTTCATCCAATCGTTCATTATGAAAACGAGTGGAGAACGCACGCATCTGCCACTCGCGGTTAAGAGCGCGCATTGGCTGATGATTACTGAAAGTGCGGAACTAAAGCAGAGAATCAGAGCATCCGTGTTGCGCGCTAATATCGCAGCGACAACAACAGAAGGTCGACGAAGCATAATCCTGGCTCTGGAGTGAGACAGCTCGATTGGCCGGGAAGATCGTCGACATAGCCGATTTATAACAGCTTCACAGGGCGTCTTTTGTGATTGTCAACACAATCGGACGTTCGATGGCACTGTTGTCCAGAGTTTGTTACAGAATTTGCGTACCGGATAATGCCACGCGTGTCTGAAGAATCAGGCACGCGTGAACATGTTATTGAAGATGGATTTTCACCGTGTCGATCTTCCCGGTACTCCTGCCGCTGGATTGTTGTACGTATCAGATTCGCTTACTTTATTTCAATCATGACTGTTTTGATCTTGCCGGTAAAGCGATAGGGCGTCTTGTATTCAGGACTGACTGGCGAGCCAAGGTCGCTGCCGATGTCCAGAGTCTCGCTGGCTGTCGCATTTAGGTTTACAAAGTGCACCTGTCCGGCAGGCTGGCCATTGATAAGCAGTTGCGCATCGCCGGGGACTGGCTTCCGCGGTCTATAGGGAGGCGCGTCCTTGGAATTTGTCTCATTCGGGTCTGGCGTTACGTTTATTTCAATGTGTGCTTTGCCGGGCTTAAGCGGATCGATAGATACCAGTTGTCCGGAACGATTGTTCAGGGCATTTACTTCGTAATAGACGTGCCCATTTTTCAGGAAAAGGCTCGCACCTCCTTGAAGGCCTCCTTGTGCCAGGATTACGCCTTCTGCACCGTTGATGGGTAGCTCCACATCTGCGGTAATGGTGTAAGCGCGTCCAGCAAGACTGGGAGAAATGCGTTGTTGCAGGCGTTCGACGCCGGAGCGATACGTGAAAACCTTTTGTCCTTTCGCGACTCCGATCGGAAAACTGGAAAAGACGGGAAGAATGGGATAAGCCTGATTGCGCTTAGCTTCGCTATCAAAGACCTGCTGCAACTCCTTCAGCTTGTCCGGAAACTTATCAGCAAGGTTGTGCGCCTGACTGTAATCCTCGTTCAGGTTGTAAAGCTCCCATGGCCTCACATCGATATCTTTATCTGTTCCATTGGGAATCCCGGCTGCCTCCCACGTCGAACGATAGCGGTTGCCTGCCCACCAGCCGTCTTTGTAAATAGCACGATTGCCGCTTGTCGTAAAGTACTGCAGCGTGTGGTGAGTGGAAGCTGCGGGATTATCGAAGGTGTAAACGAGGCTCTTGCCCTCAAGAGGAATCTGCTTTACGCCATTCACCTGCTCCGGGGGCGCGATGCCTGCAATCTCATAGAGCGTCGGAGCGATGTCGTTCACGTGTGAGAATTGTCCACGAATCCCACCCCGATCCTTGATGTGTCCAGGCCAGGAAATCACCAGAGGATCAGTGGTTCCGCCTAAGTGCGACGCATCTTGTTTTGTTCCTTGAAAAGGGGAATTTAGAGCCCATGCCCACGAAGCCGCGTAGTGGTTCATATACAGCTCGCTTCCGAGCAGATCCGCAATATCTTGGCGCGCTTCGATGCTCTTCGGCTTGCCGTTAATATCGCGAGCATCCGTTCCTTCTAAACCGCCTTCAGCACTGGCGCCATTATCGCCAAAGATCTCCAGGACGATCGTATTGTCAGCCTGTCCTTCTTCGCGAATGGCGTCAAGCAAGCGTCCGATCTCGTAGTCCGTCTGCTCAGTGAAACCGGCATAGACTTCGGCCTGATGTGCAAGCAGTTTCTTCTGTTGTGGATTTAGCGAATCCCAGGCAGGTAACCCATCCGGGCGAGGAGTCAGCTCTGCATTTGCAGGGATTACGCCTAAGGACTTCTGCCGCTCGAAGGTTTCCTGGCGAATCACATCCCATCCGCGATCGAATTTCCCTTTGTACTTATCAACCCATGCTTTTGGTACATGATGAGGTGTGTGAGTCGCACCCGTAGCGAAGTAGAGGAAGAAGGGCTTCTCCTTAGCGACCGCATCGTGTTGGTGTAGCCAGTTGATAGCCTCATTCGTAATGTCAGTTGTGAAGTGATACCCTTCCTGCGGCGTCTTCGAAGGTTCGACTGGAGTTGTATCGCGATAGATGCGTGTAAAGTATTGACTGTCCGCCGCCTGATTAAAGCCATAAAAGTGTTCGAAGCCTAAGCCTGTTGGCCAGCGATCAAATGGCCCTGCGGGGCTAACCTGCCAGGTAGGAGTGTTATGCCACTTGCCATAGGCTGATGTGCTGTAACCGTTCTCTTTCAGGACTTCGGCAATTGTAGCTGCACTTTGGGGAATCAGAGTGTTATATCCCGGATAGCCCGACGACCACTCCGAGATAGAGCCAAAACCGACTTGATGATTGTTGCGTCCGGTCAGCAATGCAGCTCGAGTGGGAGAGCACAGCGAGTTCATGTGAAATGAGTTATAGCGAAGGCCTGACTGCGCCAATCTATCGAACGTCGGCGTCTGAATAGGACCGCCAAAAGCCGACGTCGCACCAAAGCCCACATCGTCAATCAAAATAAGCACAATATTGGGAGCTCCCGATGGAGCCTTCGGCGGCTCCGGCCACGATTGAGGCGGAGCTTCATGAACAGGAATGGTAGGCCATGAGGGCTTAGCGTCGTTTTCCTTGTCCTTCGCCCATGCTAAGTTCCATGAACTCATTGCCATGGTTCCACTGAGCAAAAGACCTATGTGCTGCATAATCTTCATTGCGTTCTCCGAAGAATTTGAATGAGAAAATGATTGCGCGCAGATCAATCTCAAGACTCGCTACGCGTAAGTAGTGCTTCAACTGGGGGGAAGAAGGATTTTCAACCGAAGTTCAAAAATGCCGCAATCTACACGAGGGCATGGGAACTCTTCCTCCCATGAGCGGTCACCAGACTGTCGCCGCCAGAATGCAACCATTCCATCACTCGCGCCGGAGCGCGATTCGCTGCCAACTGCTGCGCCATAAAACGCATATATGGATCAATGTGGTGGAAGAAATACTTGTAGCCGGCACAGAGATAATTCAGTCCGTATTCCCCTGCAGCTGTCTGCGTAAAGCGATGTTTGGGGCACTCACCATTGCAGGCAAATCGCACGTCGCACTTTTGGCAATCGGAAGGCAATCCAAGCGATTTTACGGAGCCGAAGCGATTTTGCTGAGGCGAACTAATCAGACTCTCCAGAGGATTCTGAAGGATATTGCCCAGTCGATTCTCAGGATAGACAAAATGATCGCAGGAATAAACATCTCCGTTATGTTCGACCACGAGCGCCTGTCCACACGTTGGTGCAAACACGCATAGCGATTGCGGGAGTTGAGCCCAGGACTCAAGGGCTACATCGAATATCTGCACGAATGTTTTGCCCACGTCGTTTCGCACCCATACGTCGAAGATTTCGGTAAGGAATTTGCCAAACTGCAATGGCTCAACGGACCATTCAGATACGGAGGTCTTTTGCCGCGTAAAAGGCTTCAACAAGACCAGCCCGTTCGCGTCCGGCTGCTCCGCAAGCTGCTCGACGATTGGAATGAATTGCAGATATTTGCTGCCAATCGCCTTCAGGAACCGATAAACTTCCCGCGGGCGGTAGGAATTCAGTCGGTTCACCACGGTGAGAGTGTTGAACTCGACTCCGTGCTTCTTTAACACATCGAGCCCACGCATCACACGCGTAAAGGTTGGCTGACCGCCTTTGTCCACACGATATGCATCATGGATTTCTTCCGGTCCGTCGATTGAAAGCCCAATCAGGAATTGGTTGCGTGCAAAGAACTCACCCCAGGCATCATTGAGAAGAGTTCCGTTAGTCTGAAGGGCATTCTCAATCGTCTTGCCATTCGCATATTTCTTTTGCAGGGCGACAATTTTCTCGAAATAATCAACGCCAAGCAGAGTTGGCTCCCCACCTTGCCAGGCGAAACTTACGTGCGAAAGAGGATGGGACTCGATATATTGCCGCACATAGGTTTCCAGCACCTCATCCTTCATCTGATAAGAGCGGCCCGACCCTTGATAAAGTTTCTCTTTTTCGAGGTAATAGCAATAGGTGCAATTGAGATTGCAAATCGGCCCGTGGGGCTTGGCCATGATGTGAAAAGGCTTCATCCGAATCTAATCCTGAAGTGCGGCCTAAAGGCGCGCGGTTCCAAATAAAAAACCCGAGAGCCTTGACTCACGGGAGCATCTGAAACTCTTCAGGCGATCTTTCCGACTACAAATGGATCCGTTCCGCCACTCCGCGAGGAAGCTCAACTGTCCGCGTGTTGAAGCAGCAGCGACAACAACCTTGAGATGACATTACACGATACATGTCCAGCTAATCACCTTCGCAGGAATTAACGCAACAGCTCCTGCTTATCCTAAGAACGAATATGACCCGATGTTGCCTGCTAAATCCCGACCTGTCAAGAGCAATTCAAAGAAACCCTCTTGGCAGAGAACAATTATCGGTTGATTCCATTCTGACTTTCTCCGATGGAATTCCCTTCTCTGTCTTCGCTGGCTCCAATTCCCTTGGCATCGCCGACGGAATCAAACTGCGCGACGCTAATTGATCCTGGCTACGGATCGTTAGCCCCTAACAAACGCACTCTAGAGCAGGGGTTCAATACCGCTGCCTTCACAAATCCCGGCACGCTGCGATGGGACAATTCAGGACGCAATACCATACGTCTCAGTTCAACAATCCGAACTCCACGGTAGGCACGGGATTTGGAGTCATTTCTCCTGTTCTGCTGCAGATCATCATTGTTTCCATACACAGGCCGGAGTCATCCATACATCGAGACATAGAATCCATATCCATCTTCATCATGTCCATTGGTGTGTCCTTTCCGGGGTGGATTTCGGCCCTGAGGCCGGTCTGTGTCGCCACCAGACGCCTCCATTTTGTTATGGCTCCGGTGGGAAGAACAAGGCAAAAATTGCCGATCTAATTCTGAATAGATAATTGTTATGAACATATTCATGCATCTTTCTAACTGCCAACACCAGATTCATTGGAGCGACGGACCAAGCCAGGAGCCAAGCCTCGAACGGCTCTGTATCTGTAAAAGACTCTGAACATACAGTGTGCTCTCGGCGAATGCCGTTCCACTTGACGCCAGCCTTCAAACGTCATAGGTTTTCAGTATGCAATTTCCCTCCTATTTATCTGCCACTCCCGATATCCGCTTCTGGGCAGAAGAGTGTACCCCCTACAACTAGATCAGCAATCCATCTTGTATAGATTGGACTGACCCCATACTCAACAGAAAAGATGCAGGTGAGAATCTTCATCGCTCATCCCCTCTGTTTGAAAGGGGTTCTATGGGCTGTCGCCTTCCTGCGATCTTGCAGGCAGCAACATCTTCCTTATCTCCATGGCATGGATAACACAAACGACCTCTGTGAGGACTTGGAGCAAGCTCTTCAAAGACAAGCGCGGCAAATCGGACACCGTGAGTGTAAGAAGAAAAGAATTCGAGGAATACCATGTGTGAACCAACAGACAACCATTACAGCAGACTTCAGGACAACGTCCTTGAAGCCATTGGCCAAACACCACTAATCCGCCTCCATCGCTCCGTAAAACATCTGGCGCCAGCTATCTGTGCCAAAGTGGAATCATTCAATCCAGGTGGAAGCGTCAAGGACCGTGTCGCCGTAAATATGATTTTGGCTGCAGAACGGAAAGGAATGCCATAGTGGTCTGCGTAGGCGTTAACGTAGTATCGTGACTCCGGATCTTCATGCTGCGCATAACAAAAGGCAGAGACGCATGAAGCGACTAGAACGAAAAGCAACAAACATTTCATGCGGGTTGCTCCTCGGTAACTTCCGCAAGCACCTCCGCGACACTCCTTGCGGCAGTTTCTTTCGCGTAGAACTTGGCGGCATGAAGAATTGCGGCAAAGGCATCCTTCAAATCTGTCAGCTTTTTACGATCGCGATGGGTTTTGGCGAACAACGGCAGCAACACATCGCGATGTTCCACCGTAACTTCCTTCAGAGAAAGCAATTCGATAGCTAAGGCGATATCAATCATTTCCGATACAGAGGGCGGCTTCTCCAGCCGATAGGCCCGCAGCGCTTTGGCGAATCCGGCGATCAACCGCTGTGTCTCATCGGAAGCTTCGGGCGTTCTCCGTGCGACAATTTCCGCTTCGCGTTCCGGAGTCGGATACTCAATCCTCAGATAAAGACTGCGGCGACGAATAGGATCGCCGAGACGGCGTTCTTCGTTCGAGGTAAGTACGGTAAAGGGAATGGATTCAGCCCTAATTGTTCCCAGACGTGGAATCGACAACTGCCATACAGAGAGGATTTCTAACAGTGTCGCCTCAAAAGCATGATCGACCTTATCCAGTTCATCAATAAGTAGAACGGAGCGTCTTTTCGAGAGCAATGCCTTGAGCAGCGGTCCGGGAACAAAGAAGTTCAGTGTACCGATCTCCCGAGCCAGAGCTTGCCAATCCGGGGTCCCAGATTGCGTGGCGAGTTCAACATAGAGCCGTTGTAGAGACTCATCGAACTTTCCAATCGCATGCTCTGGCGTAATGCCTTCGAAACACGAGAGTCGCTCAATAGGAGCATTGACAGCGCGCATGATCGCGTACGATAGCTCTGTCTTGCCGCTGCCGGCCGGCCCCTCGAGTAGCAGGGGCTTATGCAGGCGGTCGGCTAGATAGACAGTAGTTGCAGTAATCGGGTCGGTCAGGTAGCCGACTTCTGCAAGCGCTTCGAGCGCCTGCGCTGGACTCTGAAACACTGGTCACCTCCGTCAAGATAGCTGCACGAGGGACACAGTGAGACACATTCAATCTTCGGTCAAATTTTCAAGTTCTCGTTCGATTCGGGGATCACCTCACAAGGGGTTGATCCCGGACTTGAGCATCAAATGCTCACGTCAGTTTGCCGGTTCGAGAGTAAGCGCACCTTTGTTTTCTGCAGTTCCGCTCACACCGTTCAATGCAACGTCGACCGTGCCGGCTATCTTTCCTCCCTGAGCTTTGCCATCGAAACTGAGATGTGCTCGAGAGAAGGTGGAGTTCCCATCACCTTCGAGTGAAATCTTCCCATCTTGCTCAATGACGCCCGTGCCGATTGGAATATGAAGCGGAGGAGCTTTAGCCGCAGTGACAGAGGCGTCTCCATGAATGCTTTGGCCTGTTTGCGTAAGAACCAGAACGAAATCTGCCGGGAAATTCTCCGTGTGCGGTTTCCTGCTTACGGCTGTAGTGAAAATCGCGGTCAGTTGCGTTGTTCCATGCCATTTCCCCGATACCTGAGGCGGGCTGGACTTGCATCCTGACAGAACGCCGATGATGAGAAAGAAGAGCCCTGCTGTTATTTTTCGCATAAATTTCTCCTCCATAAATCAAATGCGTTCATGATGCATCGCTCTCTTCATGGAAGGCGCGCTCCATTGCCTCGACAATCAACTGTGTATGTTTACGTGCCGCATCGAAGCCTTGCTCGCCATAAGTCTTCAGGCACTGGGCGACAAAGGCTTGCCCCGCAGCCACGGGGAATGTCTGGAGATCGCATTCCGGATGCTCTTTTATGCAGAAATCGATCAACGTAAGTATGCGATCCTGTAGCTCTTCGACGACGCGCCTGGTCGCCGCTAAGAGACGGACGTCCAGGTCTTCACTACCGTTTCCACGTGCCATCAGCTTTCCTCTCTGTGAAACTCCTGTTTTGGGTAAAGATCAGGGAAATAAACTATTGGCCACGCTATCTAGACTAGAAACAAAACTTAGCTGCTCCCTTTTGAAATCCGAGCAGCCCCAGCAGTAGTTTTGCGTTCACTCAAACGTGGACGACAATCGCCGGTACTCTTCGAGCTACTGTCTGTCCCTTGCATTCATTGTTTCGCGAATTGTTGAGGAAATTCGGAAGGGTTGGTACCCAAGCGCGCAATTGGGGACAAGCTCATCCGTCCCGAGAAGACGATCACTGGGATATAGGGAGGAGAAAGCGTCGGACCCAAGTAGTCCAACTGTCAGGGGAGCAAACTTCTATTCGAGGTCCCCGTACGGGAGTTCAAGGAAGAAACGTCGGATGGTAATGGTATCGGGCTGACCCCGCACAGTCAGCCCATCGCCCACTTGGTTGGATCGAACAAAAAGTTTGTGGCATTTTTGTGGCAAATATAGCCAATTGGGCCGGTTTTGCCGACTTTACCGGCTTATAAGTCATTTGCCGTCAACAAATTATTTCTGGAACGTCACCTTCACACGGTGGAAGTCGTAGGTTCGAATCCTGCTGCTGACGAATTCGACCTATCCAGAATGGTTCGTAGCGATCGCTCTTCTCGGCATTGTCTTTGATAACGTAGAGCACGCACCAACAAGCCCCATACTGGCAATGGTTGAATGTGTGCGGAATATGGCGCCGTCACAGGCAGCATAACGACGCAGGAGTCCGTCCATCTGCGAGCGAAATAGATACAACACCAAAACTCGTCGATATGCCCGTCAATAAAGGAGTTCCATCGGGGACCACAGCTATGTTTCGATTGAGTACTTTGCTAAAAGATCATGATCATTCATTTTCGCATCCGGTGTTACGCTATGAAATCGCGGTCGCAGCAATCGCCGCTGGGGCTGGGATCAATCTGGCCCTCCAGTTACTGCACATGCGGGACCCTGTCGCCTCGGTCCCTCTTTTCGCCATTACTGTCAGCACTCGGTAGTGATCGATCTGCAAGCGAAATGAAAGGGCAGGCATTTCCGCTGGAAGAATTGTCTGTGCTCCATTCATTCCACAAGGACCGAAATGGATGGGGCACAGATTCGCAACCTGTTCTGCCGGATGGAGAGCCCCTGCGGTTTACAGCATCGATCAAATGCCCAGTTCCGCCTTTGCTTCGGCGAACTTGGCAACCGCAAACTCGAGGTCTTCCCGAGTGTGCGCGGCCGAGAGTTGCGTGCGAATCCGCGCCTTGTCCTTCGGCACGACGGGATACGAAAATGCAACCACGTAAACTCCTTTGGACAGGAGAAGTTCTGCCACCCGCGCAGCAACAACCGCGTCTCCGAACATGACTGGCACGATGGGATGCTCGCCGGGCAGAACGTTGAAGCCAGCTTGCGTCATCGCGGCGCGGAAGAAGCGCGTGTTCTCGCGCAGATGCTCGCGCAGATCTCCGGACTCCGTCAGCAGGTCGAGTACCTTTATCGATGAGGCGACAATCGGCGGCGCCACGGAGTTCGAGAAGAGGTAAGGACGCGAGCGCTGTCGCAACAGCTCGATGATTTCCTTGCGGCCGCTGGTATAGCCGCCACTGGCTCCTCCAAGCGCCTTGCCGAGTGTGCCCGTGATGATGTCTACGCGCCCCAGCACGCCGCAAAACTCCGGCGTACCGCGGCCATTCTCGCCGACAAAACCGACCGCATGCGAATCGTCCACCATTACCAGTGCGTCGTACCTTTCCGCAAGATCGCAGATCTTATCGAGCTTGGCGATATATCCATCCATCGAAAAGACACCGTCGGTGGCAATCAGCCGGTGGCGCATTGAGCCAGCCTCCTTCAACTTCGCTTCCAGATCCTCCATGTCGCCATTGCGATAACGGAAGCGAGCGGCCTTACAGAGTCGCACGCCGTCGATGATGCTGGCATGGTTCAATTCGTCGGAGATGACTGCGTCCTCAGCATCCAGCAACACTTCAAAGAGGCCACCGTTCGCGTCGAAGCAGGAGGAGTACAGAATGGTGTCCTCCGTACCAAGAAACGCGCTGAGGCGATCTTCAAGCTGCTTATGCATCGATTGAGTGCCGCAGATGAAGCGCACGCTGGCCAGGCCATAGCCCCAATCCTCTAAAGCCTGCCGCGCTGCTTCCCGCACTGAGGGGTGATTGGCGAGACCCAGATAATTATTGGCGCACAGATTCAGCACGGTCGCGCCGCCAGCGATTGTGACCCTTGCCTGCTGTGGCCCGGCGATGACCCGCTCGTCTTTGTACAGACCAGCATTCTTAATTTCAGCAATTCTGTTCTGCAGAAAACTTTGCACCTTACCGTACATGAAAGTCCTTCCCTTAATCGTTCAATGCACTTCGCATTCCTGCCGCTAATAGCAGGCTTCTAGATCAGGCTCGTCCAATCCAACACTACTTTGCCAGCCTTGCCGGAGACCATTACATCGAACCCCTTCTGGAACTCACTGTAGGGATAGCGATGCGTAATGACCGGGGAAATATCCACCCCCGATTCCAGCATCACGGACATCTTGTACCAAGTCTCGTACATCTCCCGACCATAGATCCCCTTGATGGTGAGTAGATTAAAAATTGCCGATCGATAATCGAACGGCGTCACCTTGCCCGGAATGCCCAGGATGGCGATCTTGCCGCCGTGACTCATGTTGGCCATCATATCTTCGAGTGCCTGCGCGTTGCCAGACATCTCCAGCCCGACGTCGAAGCCTTCCAACATTCCAAGCTTCTTTTGCACCTCGCGCAGTGGCGTCTCATTGGGGTTCACGGCCATCGTGGCGCCCATCTTTCTCGCCAGATCCAGCCGGAAAGGATTCAGGTCCGTGATCACGATACGGCGCGCGCCAGCATAACGCGCGACGGCAAGGGCCATGATGCCGATCGGACCGGCGCCGGTGATGATCACATCCTCACCCAGTACCGGAAAAGAAAGCGCCGTATGCACCGCATTGCCGAAAGGATCGAAGATGGCCGCAACTTCCTGATTGATGTTGGGGCTATGCCGCCAGATATTGGTCATGGGAAGCGCGATGTATTCGGCATATGCACCCGGCCGGTTCACGCCTACGCCCTTTGTCGTCGCGCAAAGATGACGTCTGCCGGCGAGGCAGTTGCGGCAGCGGCCACAGACCACATGGCCCTCGCCACTCACAATATCTCCGGGGAAAAAATCGTTAACGTTCGATCCGACCTTGACAATCTCGCCGACAAACTCGTGTCCAATAATCAGGGGTACGGAAATAGTCTTTTGCGACCACTCGTCCCACTCGTAAATGTGCACATCCGTACCGCAGATTCCCGTGTAGCGCACTCGCACCAGCACATCGTTAATGCCGATTGTCGGCTCCGGAACATCTTCCAGCCACAATCCCCGTTCCGCCCTGCTCTTCACCAACGCCTTCATTGTCTTTCCTCCATCAGAGCGCGCTCAGCATTTCTACCGGCTCGCTGCGAATCTACAACGGCATAAGTCTGATCACAGCCCTTGCGACAGGTGTGCCGTCCCGCGTTCCCGATGCCGCTCATTCCGTTCCGGCCGCCATCGGGAGTGACACCTGCGGAGCCATTCCACCTGCAGCACGGTTGAGCTCGTCTCCATATTCGATCGTCTCAGCCTTGAAGCCACCGTTGGTGAGATAGAAGCGGTTGCCGATGACGCCCGCGCCGCGATCGAGACGATCCTTATAGATTCCACGCGCGGTATGAGTGAAGCGCGCTTTCGTCAATTCGATCCAGCGGCCATCGACGGTTTTGATCCACTGGTTGCCAAACTCCGCGCGCCGCAGCTGCTGCCCGTTTGCACCGCTGAAGTCCTCGTTGAAGGAGTAGAGCCCGCGCAGATACTTGCCGTCTTTCGGCGCGCGGAAGCTGGCGATCAGCCCCCACGACTTCTTCTCGGGAAAGTAGAACCACGCGGTGTAGATCGTCGAGGCTCCGTCGGGCCGTGCGCTGACAAGAAAGCGATAGGTCTCGCCCGTCTTCCAGGAATACACAAGATGACTGTGAAAGCCCGTTCCCTCGTTGCCAAAATTCGAGGTCACCACACCCTCTCCCTTGGCCAGCAACTGCACGCGGTCTTCGGCAGCCACCTTGTCGCGATCCGTGGGTTCCTTTCCGCTGTCCCAAACCGAGAAGATGATTTGCCGCTCTGTGGGGCTGTTTACCTGAATGCCAAAATAGCCGCGTGCAAATCCGCACGCCTCGTAGTAGGACCAGAGCGGATCCTTCTGCACGGTCACTTCGTTATAGAACGATTGAACATCGTCACCCGGGGGCACAGGATAGCTCAAGTGCACCGACGGAGCGCCGCGCTGCGGCGTCAGATTGAAAAGAGCATTCTTGGCTGCCGTTCCATCCAGCAGAAGCGATTCGACCGAGCCGAATTCCTTCCCGGATTTCTTCACGCCGGAGAGCGCAAAACGATAGGCCTTCACCTCGCGAATATCGATTGAACCGAAAGAAACCAGAGCCGAGCCGGAAGTTCCAAGAATCTTGCGGACACCCAGATCGCGATCGTCCACCTTCATGCGCAGTGTCGAGGAACTGCCTTCGGGAAGTTGCAGCCGTACGGCAAGATTGAGCTTGCCCGGCGTCCGGATTTGTCCATACCAAACCAGCGTCACGCCGGCATCAGACCACCCTCTGACCGCTCCGGATTCGGGCATTTCCAAAGCTTCCGGGTTGGGTTCCGTATACGCCGTAGCTCCGGGGATATACAGAGAAGACTCAAACTTCTGGGCCGACGCACGAGAGCAAATCAAGGGGAACAACATCGTCAAGCAAACGATGAGCGTAAGATGCAGTTTCTGTGATTTCACAGCCAGACTCCAGAGAAAGAGAAAATGAACTGTGTGAGCAGAGGCATCGAAAACGCCTCAGCATCTTGAGAGCATTTTCGCTTTCCTGCAGACCAGAAACCGATGACCGCGTGGCCGTTCCGTCAAAGAACGGACACACTGCACTGAATTCCGCTGGACCATACTAAAAGCGAAAATGCTCCAAAAGGCCACTCAGCGCCCGATTTCTGACGTCGAGTGGCCCGGTTTGACTACTGTTTGCGCATGACAGTTACCACAAGACCTTAACGGCTAACTGCACATAACGCGGATTGTTGCTTTGACCCCAGCTCTTGTCGACGGTGCCGAAGTCTGCGGCCACAGGATTGTTCGAAACATCCCAATAGAACGTCGGATGGTTCGGAACGTTCGTTACTTCAAGACGGGTCTGCAGATTGACGCGCTCGGTCAGCTTGAACATCTTGGCGAGGTTCATATCGAGCTGGCTGGTGCCGGGCACACGGATGCTGGCTGTGTAAGGCTGTGCGGTAACCGGAGCGTACGGAGCCGTGGTGGGATACCAGCCACTACCTTGCGAGCAACCAGATGGCTGGTCGACGCTCGGGTTGGGTTCGAAGTATCCGGGGGCCTTGGACGTAGACGCATGCCACTGCCATACGCAACGATTGATCCCCAGATCGGCCAGGTAGTTCTCCGAATGTTTTATCTTCGGGCCATGAATGTTTCCTTGCAGGTTATAGGTGGGCAAATTGTTGCTGTCTTTTGGCATCGTGAAGGGCTGTCCGGTCTCCAGGAAGTAGCTTTCGCCGATTTCCCATCCACCGATCGCGGCATCCACCAGCCGATTGACCTTGGAAAAGTACTTCCTGCCGCGGCCGACAGGAAAGTTGATCACTCCTGTTAGCGTGAAGCGGTGGGTGCGATCGATGCCGGCGATCGAACGCATCGGAATCAGATAGTCCTTGTCCACGTATCCGCCCGACTGCATGGTTTTGGACCATGTCCAGGAACCACTGAACTGTTCCCACTCGGTGCGTTGCAAGTAGGTGGTCTGCAGCGAGTTGTACCAGCTCCGTCCCCTGTTCAATCCGTTTTCGGTCACGGAGTTGGCAAAGAGCGGATATTTTGAGTGCAGGTTCAAATTGCTGATCGTCGAAGAAGACTTCCACGAGCCCTGGAGCCCGGAGAGGTTGTAGAGGGGGTTGGGAACGCTTTTCTGGCAATTCATACGCGGTTGGGGATTCGATGCCGTCCCGTTCAGGTCGTTACAGCTTGCCCGCAGCGTTTCATCTATGGCAAGGTTAGGCGACTTTACGTCAGCCGCATAGCTGTTGCTGCCCACATAGCTGACATCTAGTTTGCCGGTCGAGCCGATGGACTGTTCCACACCCAGTGAGTACTGATACACGTAGGGCCACTTGTGATGCGGGTTCATGAAGCTGACAGACAATCCAGCATTGGTCTTCAAGCCCTGGGATGAGCCCGGAATCGTAGGAATGCCGCCAGAGTTGAAGAAGGGGTTACTGAGCATGCCGTCCGTGGTATCGGAGTTGACATACGTCTTGCCGTCGTTCTGCGTGTTGACGAAGTTCGGTCCCTGAGAAAACCCAACCGCCGAGGGCTGATCGCCCATCTGCGCAACCACCAGACGTCCGGCGCCGCCGCGAACAACGGTGGTGTGCCGGAGGGTGTAGGCAAATCCGATACGAGGCTGCCACTTGGTGTAGTCCGTATCCCAGGCTGCGGAACGGCCTCCGGTCTGAGCGAAAGTATAGCCGCCCATCAGCTTGCCTCCCTGTAAGTTGGGGAACTGGGCATCGAGCGCTGGTGCATCCAGCGGGTTCGTTGCCGTCAAGTCGAACCCTGTGCTGAGCCAGTTGTGACGAGCTGTCGGCGGCGTTGCCAGATCGTAACGGAATCCAAGATTCAGCGTTAACCGCAGAGTGATCTTCCAGTCGTCCTGCACCCACGGAGCGATGTAGTGCCAAGTGTAGGTCGGCGTTAGCGAATTCTGTACGCTTACGCTGTTCGGCTGGCCGAGCAGAAAATCCAGGAAGGCGTTGCCGCTCATACCCGCCGTGCTGATGCCTGAAGGCAATTGCGCGCCGTCGTCGTAACTCCCCGAGTCCCAATACTCTTGCGTGGCTTGGCCATTGGAGCCGATCTGCATGACGTTGGTCCAGTTCGTATTCGACGATGTGTGCGTGGTGCGCAGGTCGATTCCTGCGCGCAGGTTGTGTGCCTTCTTGTTCCAGCTCACGGTCGGCGCCAGGCTGAACGTGTCGTCCGGAATCCAGAAACGATCCCTCGATGTCGACAACCAAGAGCCGTATCCCTGCCCCGGCGCCGTGGCAGGCTGCGCCATCGTCCAACTGATTTGCGGGAAGCCCGTCTTTAGTGGAAGGCTGTTGATGAAGGCCGAGCCCCATCCCAACTTTGTGGGATCGTAGTCCCAGGTTGAAGGTGTGCCGTCCGACCGCCAGTAGCGCTGGTAGCTTGCATGCACATCGAACAGAAGATTGTCGCGCTGGACATGAACCCAGTCGATGCCAACATTCTGGTGATTCTCCTCGAAGACATCGCCGTTCAGGTACGGAACATTCGTAGGCGTTGTCCAGGAGGTCTTAATATTGTCGTCGTGAATGTAACTGAAAGAGAGATGATCCTTGCCGCCAATCACCTGGTCAATCTTGCCGATGTAGTTGTCCATGTTGGCTTTGATCGGCAGCCGATCGACCCAGATTTTCTCCCAGGGCTGTGTACCCGAGATCGCCCCTGCTGTGGGCGTCGCGGTGTCGACGATCATCTTGACGATCTTGAGTGCAATTGGATTAAAACGGTTCACCGGAACGCAGTTATATCCTTGGGCATTCCCGCAGGTGGTAGCTCCTGTACTTGCAGTCTTGAAAATCGAACGGGTGTAATTGTTGCCGGCATTTGCCGTGTTGACATCGTAGACAGGATATAGATTGCCATTGCTATCGGTGAAGTTGGAGAAATCGCCATTCAACCAATCCTTGTTGGGAATGTCGTAGAGACCGTAGTTCGGCAGCTTCTGGCGGAGATACTCCGCGTTGAACATGAAGAAGGTTTTATCATGGCCGTTATAAAGAAACGGAATGCGGACAGGTCCCTGCACTTCATAACCGTACTGATCTTCTGTGTGGCCGGGACGATTGGTGTTTGTCAAACCGTTGACCCAGTGATTGGCATCCATATAGCCGCGCTTGGCAAACTCATACGCGGTACCATGCAAAGAGTTGGTTCCGGACTTCAACTCCATACTGATTACGCCGCCCGAGGTACGTCCATACTGCGCGTCGTAAGGGTTAGTAACAACCTTGAATTCCTGAATGGCGTCGATAGATGGAATCGCCGATGGACCGCTCGACCACCATGGAATCGAATTATCCGGCTGGCCATCGATCGTGTACTCGGTGTTCTGCGCTGCACCGCCGTTGATACTGTAGAAGGAAGCATTGTATGCGTCGGTTGGAGGCCCCTGTGAACCAGGTCCGTTTTCATTGGTCACGCCGGCAACCGCATCGAGCAGCGCCAGAGGATTGCGCCCATCGACCGGCAGTTCGGTGATCGTCTTGCTGTCAACCACCGTGCCTCGGTCGCCTTTTTCCGAATCCAATGCTACTTGTGCCTGAGAAGCACTTACTGTGACGGTTTCGGCCGTAGCGTCTCCAACCTGGAGGGTAAAGTCCATCGTAAGAGTCTGAGAAATGCTTAGGACTACAACTGGATGCGTGGTTTTCTTGAAACCTGACGCACTGATTGAAACCTCCATCTTCTGGCCTGGATGTAGAAAAGGAACAGAGTAGACGCCCTTAGAGCTGGTCTTTGTCTCGATCACTTCATTCGTATCGAGGTTGCGAACCGAGACTGTGGCGTTGGGTATTACCGCTTTTACCGAATCGGTGATTGTACCTGTAATAGTCGCGCGGTACTCCTGTGCGTGTCCTAGGCAAGGTACAAGAGATGACGCAAGCAAAATGAGCATGGTAAAACATGCCCACTTATACATTGTTTGCATACTACCTCCTTAAAGTCAGTTCGCCGTTTTCAGAAACTGCGCGTAACGGGCCGCGTACTCACGCACATACTGGGCAACTACGGCCTGATAGCTCAGGTCTGGCTCTGCAGCCTGCCTGTGCCATTCAAGTTGCACGATATGGGTGTGCGCGGGTAGAACAACGGAATCGCTCTTGACCGGAATCGAAACTCCGTCGGCGACGATTTTGCTTATCTCCAGGAACCACGGAAGATGGAGAAGCAAGTGTGAGGGGGTATCGCTAAACGCATCGTGTAGGTTGAGTACAGCGGTTGTGGAAGAAAGCACGTTCAGAGATAGATCGACCGTGCCAAAGCTCGTGGGTACGCGATCCACTTGAATCTTGCTGCCGGAATAGATCCAGGCTGGCGAGATCGCGGAAAGAAGATGCAGATCGTTGCCTTGCTCGCGGACAAACATGTTGCGCATCGTGATGCGCAGGCGGGCGGCATACCATCCATGCGGAGTCAGGTTGTCATGGAAGTCACGATCGCCCCACGGCACGATGCTGGTCTCGAACCCGGCATGAGTGGAGCTGGTGTGAAGCAGTTCCGCGTAGAGATCCTGCACGGCCAGCCGCTGATCGCCCAGAACGAGTTCGTCCTCTGTGTTGCTGAAGCCGATGTAATCGTGCAGAAGCTGCCCATCACTATAGGTCATGATGCCCTCTTTGTATTTGGCGCGGGTCGCGTCGAGAGTGGCCTTAACCATCGGATTGTTGGGCGGAAGCACCTGCTCCGGATACAGGGTGAGCATATTGTCCCAGTCCTGTCCCGGCTCATTGTCGAGACCGGCTGTGATATAGCCGCCCGTGCGGCTCGCGACATGCTCGAAGGCCCGCATCACCGCCGCGTGGTAGTCGTCATACTCTTTCTGAAACTGCGTGGCTTGCTGCGTATGGCCGGTGGCCTTGGCCAGCAGGATCGCGTTTTGAATGCCGTCAAGTCCCCAGATGTTGTGCCCGGTGATGTGGCCAGTGATCGCTTCATCGTCGCCGGGTGTGGCTGAGGGAAGCAGATGCTGCGGATCGGACTTCCGTGCCTGCTCGATCCATGCCACCGCCCGCTCGACGGAGGGAAACACCTTGTCCGCGAAGGCACGGTCGTGGGTAAGGGCGTAGTGCCGTCCGTAGGACCAAAGTACCTGGCCCACGCCGTCGTATTGGCCGGCCTGCGAGAGGAAGTTCCCATCGGGATTCTGATGGGGTCCAAAGAAGTCCAGCACCTGACGCGCGTAGTCGGGATAGCCGGTCAGGTCGTACATGCTGGCGATGAACGAGGCGTCGCGCAGCCAAAAGGCGTGGTAATGGAAGTCGTTGACCGTCTGCACGTAATCGTCGCCGATTTTGTTGCGCGCGATCAGGTCGTAGATCAGGCTCGCCTTGAACGTATCGTTTGCCTTGTCTTCCGGCGTCTGAATGTCCATGCCTTTACTGAGGATCTGTTCCCAGCCATCGATGGTGCGTGCGCGATACGTGTCGTAACCGGCTTCCCGGATCTGCGATTCCAGAGCGGAACCGGCCGCAATCGGAATCACCGGCATCTTCCAGTCCAGGCTCACCTCTTCGCCGGGCTTGAGCGCAAGCTGGTAACGCACGATTCCCACCGGAGAGGTCGGGTCCGAGGTGAGCACCTTCGACTCAAGCACGTTGGAAGGAGCCGGGTCCTCATTCAGCATGTACTGCAACGTGTGCGGAAGCTTTTCCGGAAAGTAATAGAGAATTTGCCCATCGCGGGCGATCATGTCGTGGCTGGAACTGTAGGCCCACTTGGAGTTGAAGGTCGTCCCCGGCTGGACGTAGTACCCCGGTTTGCTGGACGCCCTGGGACGAGAAAAGCGATTGCTGGCCTCGCCATTTATACTGTTGACCGTACCCGCATACCGTATTCCGCTGGAAATCCAAGCCATGCGAGACTCCTGCATGGTGTTCCGGATACGCACCCGGATAAAATCCACCTGTGCCCCCGAAGGCGTGCCGTCAAGCGTGGCTGCAAAGCACTCAAACTCATATCGGACGCCATCGCGCTGGAACGCGTACTGTATGACCGGGAGATAACCGCGCAGGAGTGTCTTGACACGCTGGGAAACAGGTACGGCTGGGTTCCCGGTAAAGAACATCAACTCGCCAAAGCCGGTGTAAAGAAAGCCTTCCGGCGAGATCAGCGTCCCGGACGGAGCATCCATTACACCGATTTCGTCAGTTGGCTGACTGTAATACGAAAATGGCTCGTTGCCGGCATCGATGGCAGGATTCACCATCTGCGCTGACAGAGAGAGGGAAACGCCAGCCAAGGCAGCCGGCAGAAAAAGATTCCTAATCTTAAACATTAACGAAACTCCGTACGGGTTTCCCCGGTTGTTGCTGCTCGAAACGTGCTGAGCAGTCGCATTGGACGCGTACGCTGACCGGGCGCTCCGGTTCAACTTCAACAAGAACCATTCGAAACTGATGATCGGGACCATAGCTCCGCCGGGAGAGCGAAGTAGTGAGACGGGGTGAACTCAAGCTGAAATTTGGCTGAAATCCTGCAACTTGTTTAAGTTATGCTCGACATGTGAGAGGTTTCTGTAGCTCGGGAAGCGTTTGCTTCACAGCAGACGCTCTGACTGTAACTTGACTGCACTCAATTTGCACCAGAGTAGGGAGGGCGTAGTGACCGTCGACGAACCACCTATCATCGGGTATTTTTTCGGCGACTTTAAGGTTGACGTCGTTCGAGGATGCCTGGCGCGTGACGGCAAGGAGCTTCCTCTCCGTAATCAGAGTTTTCAGCTGCTTCTCTACTTTGTCGAGCATCCGGATTCTCTGATCTCCAAAGACGAGTTAGCCGCAGTGCTCTGGAACGAGACTGCGGTCACCGATAACGCTCTGGTGCAGTGCATTACCGAAATCCGCCGGGTACTGAACGATGATCGGCACAATCCCCGCTTCATTAAGACCATTCTTCGGGTCGGTTACCGTTTTGTTGCCGATGTGAGTGTGATCCGCGATGAGCATAACCCGCCGGTTCACCAGCCCTCTGGCTCTCCTGCCGTCGGCAGAAGGCAAGAACTGGCAGCGTTGGCAATAAGCGACGCGGCTCCGAGGCCGGAATCGCTTAGGCCTGTCCCTGTCTGGCGACGAAAGGCGGTGTTGCTTGTACTGGTCGTATTGATCGCCGGGACGCTTCTTCTCCTCTATGAAGTCAAGAGGTATGCGCCGGAGCGGTCTAGCAGCACAAGCACTTCCGTTTTAGGGCCGCCAACGCTAGCCGTCTTCCCCCTGGCCAACGCCACCGGACGTCAGGATCTGGATTGGTTGCGGGAGGGCCTCTCGGACATGATCCTGACTGACCTGGCCAACACCGGCAAATGGAATGTGCTGAGCCGCGAGAAGATGCACTCTCTGGTAGACGCAAGCGATCGCTCCGGCGCGCTTTCGCAGAGCCAGTCACTGGCGATTGCCCGCTCAGTTCATGCAACCGACTATATTATCGGCAGCGTTTCGGCCTCCGGTCAGCAGATCACCATTAACATCGAAATTCGCGATGGCAAAGATGGCCATGTGGTGGGCTCGGATAGCGATTCAATGATCGACCCGCTGCAGATTGTATCCGCGGCGAGTTTGCTCTCAACCGACATTGCCCACCGGCTTGGATTTCGAACCGATGCGCCTCCCTCGCTGTCCAACGTTATGACTAGCAATGTGGAGGCTTATCGTTACTATTCGCTGGGCGTGGAAAAGGCCGAGCAGTTCCAGAACGCGCAAGCCATCGAAATGTTCAAGAAGGCCATCAAATTCGATCCCAAGTTCGCCATGGCCTATGCGCGGATCGGTTACGCCTACGCGGTGCAGGACTTTCAACCGGAAACGGGCCGCCCTTATCTGGAAAAGGCGATTGCTCTATCCGCATCTTTGCCAACCCTGAACCGTCTCTATATCGATGCATGGTTCGCCATCTCGAGCTCCGACTACGACGCCGCCATCGGCATTCTGCACCAGATCATCCAACAGTATCCGGAGGAGACCGAAGCCGACTGCGAGCTTGCCCGTCTGCTGCGTGGACAGGAACGCCTCGAAGAAGCCGCTACGCTCCTGCGCCACGCGATCCAGACCAACCCCAGCGCACAAGAACTCTATAATGTGCTGGGCCTGATGCTGATCTCCATGGAGCGTTATCCGGAGGCTATCGTTTACTGCAAGCAGTATGTGGCTCTGGCGCCACAGAATCCCAATACGCACGACAGCCTGGGCATGGCTTACCAACTGGCCGGTCAGTACGATGACGCACTAGCCGAATACAATGAAGCATTGCAACTGGACCCTGAGTTCGAACCATCGATTGTCCACCTCGGCGATACCTACTACCAGATGGGCCGTTACCGCGATGCGCTACGCGAGTACAGCCGCTACATCGAGGTGACTGAATCGAGCAACGCCAAGGCGCTGGGTTACGGCAATATCGCCACCGTCTACGCGACCATGAACCGTATCACGGATGAGCAGACGGCCGCCAGAAATGAGTTGCGCTTCAACCACACATCGGTCTGGAGTTCTTTGCAGCTTGCGCTGGCAAAACATCAGAAAGATCGCATCGCGGCGTTGGAAAAAATCCTCTTTGAGAATCTGCCCAACCCCGAACGTGGCACTGCGCACAACCTGCGGATGGAACTTTACTATCGCGGAACTATCGAACTGCGCAATGGCGACACGCAAGGAGCACTCGCCCACTTCCGCTCTGCGATACAGCACATGCCAACCGCTTCGGGCATCGATTCGTACGAGGACTGCCTGGCCAACGCCTACCTCGAATTGAGTATGGCTCCGGAAGCCATCGGAGAATATCAGCGGATTCTCAAGCTGAATCCTAACTACCCACTTGCCTACTTCCATATGGGACAGGCCTTACAGAAGCAGCATCGCTGGCCGGAGGCCGTCGCCTCTTTCCGCCATTTTCTGAAAGCTAACTCCACAGCCGACCAGGACAGCCCACAGATAATTGAAGCCAGGCGCAGCATTGCCAATGGTGGCCAATTAGAAGCATCGCGCCACGCATTCTGAGAACAACGTCAACCGACTGCCCCTCCGCCCTGAGTGCAAATCGATTCTGATCCAAAGTCTTGCAGAATAATCGCATCGTTTCCTGTTGCACGAGAGAAGAAGAGCATGACTTTGCGAAGTACGACATGGAGAGAGCCACCAGGATCGCGAGCATCGACGTCATTTCTGAGACCTCAAGATCCTCGTTGTGACATCGGTGCCCATCTGCGAGAGCATCGGCCATGTAGTATGCCGCTGTCAGATAGACGTATGCACGCTCAATGAATTGGAAAGAAGCAGGCGCAATATCTGCTCCCAGGCTGTTAATCGCAAGGGAGACGTGGCTAAGGTAAAGGGGGCGACCATCCTGAGGATCGCAGCAGATTGCCACGAGCAGACCGGCGTTCGCCCCGAAATCTTCCTCAAGCCACTTTCTTAGCTTGTGCAGCTCTTTCGCGATACTTTGCATGGCTGTTTCGGCCTGTCACTTGTCAGAAACATTTAGCAACCGTGTGCTGCGGGGCAACGCAGAACTGGTTCATCGGCTTTTCGCATTGATTGCAGCACTAACCGCTTTTGAGCGATTGCATTTTGAGTAACGGGAACTTCTTCGGACAAAGGTACCGCTACCCTCGATGGCTGAGCTGTGATGGTTGGAGTGGAATTCATATTCGCTCCTTCAAGATAAGGTCTTACAGACGGAAGCAAATGGGATGCAGACCGAAAACTTAAAACAGTTCTTAAAGACCTGCGCGACAGTCCCACAATAGCTTCGTTCTACAGGAATGAAACAATTGCTAGGGTTTTGTTGTCTTTACTTGATCGATCTTATTTTGGGAAAAGCAGCATGTGCTTTATTCCAATTGCAATTCATCTAGGGTGGCATTCGAGAAAGATATGATTGGCCTTGTGGCTGTTCCACCCGCGTGCAGGCAATCCCGTTTCCACTGTAAGCTTTGATGAATTGAGCCCAAAAATCGACAGCCAACAGCAGAAGATTTGCCTCAAAACCCTAAAGGGCTCTCCGCATGGATAGAGGGGAGGCCCCTTTGCCAAGGCTACAGATGCTAGCTGCGAACGAAGGCGAGCAGATCCGGGTTGATCCGATCAGCGTACGTGGTGAGCATTCCGTGCGGAAAACCAGGATAGATCTTTACAGTGGGCTTTTTTAGAAGCTTTTCCTGGAGTACCGCCGCGCCCTTGTAAGGTACGATCTGGTCGTCATCTCCCTGCATGACGAGTGTGGGTACGTCAATGTTTTTGAGATCTTCGGTGAGGTCCGTCTCGGAGAAAGCCTTGATGCCCTCGTAGTGGGCCTTGGCGCTGCCCATCATGCCCTGGCGCCACCAGTTATCAATAACACCTTGCACCGGCGCGTTGTTGGGACGGTTGAAGCCGTAGAAGGGTTTGGACGCAAGTTCGCGAAAGAATTCAGCACGATTTTCTGCAAGAGCCTTCCGGAGATTGTCGAATACCTCAACGGAGAGTCCGTCTGGATTGTTCGGAGATCTCACCATGATCGGAGGCACAGCAGCCACCAGGACCAGCTTCGATACGCGCCCCCTGCCGTGACGAGCAACATAGCGGGTCGCTTCTCCGCCACCGGTCGAGTGTCCGATGTGGATGGTGTTGTGCAGATTAAGGTGCTCGACAACCGCAGCTGCATCGGCGGCGTAATGATCCATATCATGGCCTTCCGAAACCTGGCCGGATCGGCCATGGCCGCGGCGATCGATGCCGATCACACGGTAGCCATGCTGAACGAAGAACAACATCTGAGTATCCCAGTCATCGGAACTGAGCGGCCAGCCATGATGGAAGACGATGGGTTGGCCCGAACCCCAGTCCTTATAGAAAATCTCGACGCCGTCCGTAGTCGTAACGAAGCTCATACGTGGTTCTCCTTACTGCATGGTTTCCGAGTGGAATTCACTCTGGGGTAGATGATAGGCAATCTACAAGGGAGAGATCTTTCCCCCAAATAGCTATTTTTGGATGAGTGGATGTAAAGACACCACGGTCAGTAACCAGGCACCCGATGAAAAACATCCATCACATCCTTTTTATGTTGAGTCCTCATCTCGGGGCGGAATCGAATCGGTGGATAGTAGTATGCGTCGCCCAAAGAGTCTTGCATCAACCGAATACGCACCTGGACCAAGGACGGCATAGGACAAAGTCGATAGCGCAATGATCACCATCCATAGGCCGGTGCCACGATACGCTTCCGACAGATCAAGCAGAATGGTAACGACGGCAAGTCCACAAACAACGGGAGTCAGCAAACCAAGGAAGAGAAAGCTGAGCAAAACAAGAAAAGCCACGTGTTCCCAGCCATGCGGAAAGGCAGTGTCGGCAAGAGCGACGCAGATGCAGACTCGCAGGACCAGTAATGCAACGCCTGGCGCCCCTGACGGAAACATCGAATAAAGCCTCTGCACCGTCTTACGTTAGGTGCGAATGGGAGCGGTGACCAGTCCCATTCGAGCTATCGGCGAATAGCCCTTTCGAGATGGTCTCAGTACTGAGCCGGGTGTATGCTGAGTTTGCCCGCGTATTGGTGCTATGTCTATACCCCGGAAACGTGCCGCCGATCACGCGGACTCTCCCCGAGGTCGCGAACAGTTTATGCTGAATTGCGCAGCAAAGTGGCATGCTCCACTCATCCCGCGAGGCTGTAAACGTCTGATTTTTCTCCTTATGGTCTGCGGTCTCAGTAGTGGGGTCCGACTGGCGTTTGCCGAGTCACAGGTAAATTCGCAATATGTGCGCACAGATTTCACGCTAGACGATGGTTTACCCGACAACACCATTGAGGCAATCACAGAAACCGATAATGGTCTCCTGTGGATAGGCACTGAGTCAGGGTTGGCATCCTTCGACGGGAGGACATTCACAAAGATATCTCTGAGGGTCCCTGGAGCACCACCACCGAGCAACGTCAGTTCGCTTGTTGAGGGATCCGACGGGGCTCTCTGGATTGGCACGGATGCGGGAGTTGTCCGAATTCCCAAAGCAGATCTGAATACCCCCTACCTTGCTGCCTCGGAGGCATTTCGCCTGGGCTCGCAGAAGAGCGATGAAGTCGAAGTCCTTTTCAAGGGCCGTGACGGGACGATCTGGGCAGGCACAAATCATGGCCTGTATCGGTTTGACGGTACTCAGTTTCTTAGCGTGCTTTCCTCCTTTTATATAAGCCGCATCCATCAAGGTTTAGATGGCAGACTGCTGCTGATCACCGATAAGGGATTCGTCGAATATTCCGGCAATCATGCGATTGCGCATCCCGGCTTAGGGACACAGTTCGGCATTCACGACGACCAGATCTTCGACGTCTTTCAGGGTACCGACGGTACGATGTGGTACGGAACCAACGACGGCATCCGCTCGGTACAGGGCAATCGCACTCTGACCCTTCAACCTTACCAGCCAGCTCATACTGCTGCATTTCGTATCAACAATGGATCAGACGGCTTCATGTGGATCAGCACCGGTATCGGAGTCTACAGGATCTCTGACGGGCAAATGTCGTCGCCTCAATCCGGCTTGAACGCACGCGGATTCTACGCAGGCAAAGACGGCGACCTGTGGATTGGCACAAACGGCAGCGGACTGGTTCACCTACAGCCTCGTCTCGTGCGGATGTATACCACGGGGAATGGTCTTCCCTCTAATGATATTGTGACTGCGGTTCTACCCGCACAAGATGGTCGTCTTTGGATAGGGTCCAATTGTGGGCTCTCCATGCTTAACGGAGAACGATTCCGCTTCTTTGCCGAAAAAGATGGATTGAAAAACTCCTGCGTATGGAGTCTGGCTGAAGACCGGGAACGAAACATTTGGATTGGCACTTACGGCGGCGGGCTTTTCCGATATCGCAATGGCACATTCACTCAATATTCAATCGATCAAGGGCTAGCAAGCCGGATTGTCTTTGTGGTCAGAGTAGCGAAGGACGATTCTTTATGGGTTGCAACACCTGACGGCTTGAGCCATATACAGAATGGTGCAATTCGCAACTACACTACTGCGGATGGACTATCCAGTGATCGTATCCTTGATATCCATCAGGACCGCACTGGAACAGTCTGGGTGGCAACACAGGGAGGCGTCAATCGCCTGAATTCCGGGCGCTTTGTAGCCGTACCAGCTACACAAGGGGCTGAAGAAGTATTGGCACGCCACTTCGTAGAAGACTCGAGAGGAAACCTCTACACGACAGATACTCCCATCGGTCTGAGTCAGATCAGAAACGGCCAACTTACACTACTGAACACCACTCTCGATTTGCAAGAGATGACGGAGACGCCGGACCACACGCTTTGGTTCAGCAGTCGAAATGGGATTGTCCGCATCCAGGAGCAGGAGTTTGGGAGGAAGGACGATCCCAGTCGTCCTCTCGATTATGAGATCTTCAATCGGGCAGACGGCCTGAATACAACTCAGGTGGGTACCGGCTCACCGAACATCGCGGCAGCATCCGATGGCAAGCTTTGGGTCGCGACCGTTAAGGGGCTTGCTCTAATCGACACCGCCCTGCTTCCTCAAAAGGGCCGCAGGCCTGCGGTTTTCATTGCTGGGGTCTCGACAGACGGTAAACAATCCCGTACCGGCTCGGAACTCGTCCTACAACCGGGCATCCACCATGTAGAACTGACTTTAGCTGCCATAAGTTCGGCCAACCCGCAAAAGATCCGCCTTCAATATTTCCTGGAGAATGTCGATTCCGGCTGGCTTGACGCCGGCTCCTCCCGGGTGGCTGTTTATACCACTATTCCCGCAGGTACGCACCGGATGTTAGTTCGCGAAACCGACAGTATAGGTAACTGGGGAGCGCCTGAGGCGATATATGAGATAACCCAGCTTCCCCACTTCTATGCAATGCCTCTTTTCCAACTAACTACAGCCTGCACTGTTGCACTTTTGCTGGTTGTTATTTACGTTCTGAGAGTTCGCTACATGGTCAGGCAGACTCGTATGACACTGGAACACCGGCAATTAGAGAGAGAAGCCGTGGCACGGGATTTGCATGATACTTTTCTTCAAGGAATTCAGGGACTGATACTTCGATTCCATACGGGAACCCAGCAGCTTTCCCAAGACCATCCGGTCCGAGCGGTATTCGAAGAAGCGCTCAAGCAGTCTGACCGTGTAATTCTAGAGGGACGAAGCGTACTATCGCGCCTGCGTACGAAACAAAGCAAGTCGGAAAACCTCAGTGAAGCCTATGCGGCTATAGGGCGTGAGTTGTGCTCCCTAAGCAACGCGCATTTCGATGTAATCGTCGACGGACAGAGTCGTGATCTCGATACCCTTGTACAGGAGGAACTCCACAAGATTGGGCGAGAGGCACTATTCAACGCCTGGCGACATGCCAAGGCCAGCAAAATTGAAGTCGAGATACATTTTGGCTTGTTCGATTTTCATATTCGCTTCAGAGATGACGGAATCGGAATCGACCCTGCAATTCTTGGCGAAGGTAGGGTGGAGGGCCATTTCGGATTGGCCGGCATGCGGGAGCGTACAGCAAAGATCGGGGGCCGGATGATACTGTGGAGCCGGTCAGGAGCGGGTACGGAGATCGAAATTAGAATCCCGACTATGATTGCCTATCGACACACCCCGCGGAGGTTATACCAACAATGGATTCGCAGACTCCTGAGAAGCCGAGCATTTTGACTCGAGATCACACTATCACAGTCCTTGTCGTTGACGACCATCCTTTGATGCGCGCCGGCATTGCAGGCGAGATCAATGCACAACGGGACATGCGTGTCATAGCCGAAGCCGAGGATGGAGAAGGCGCTCTATCCCTCTTTCGCATACACCATCCAGATATCACTCTTATGGACCTGAAGATGCCTCGGATGAATGGAATCGACTCCCTTAAGGCAATTCGGGCGGAATTTCGCCAGGCGCGCATCATTGTGTTGACGACCGTCACTGGAGATATCCAGGCGACACGTGCCTTCCAGGCGGGCGCTGTCGGTTTCCTCCTCAAGGACACGCTAAGGTCTGAACTAGTCCAGACGATTCGACTGATTCACTCCGGCGGCCGGCGAGTTCCCGAGGAAATTGCCGAACAGATGGCCGAACACGTAGCGGGCGATACGCTGAGTGACCGAGAGGTCGACGTACTCCGCGGTGTCGCGCGTGGGCGGTCAAACAAGCTCATCGCCGTGGAACTAGACATTTCCGAATTTACCGTCAAAAATCACATCAAGAGCATTCTGTCCAAGCTGAACGCTGATGATCGAACGCATGCCGTGACGATTGCATTGAAACGGGGTTATATCGATCTATAACCGAATTCAGCTGCAGATTAACATCTGATTATCCACTACTCAAAGATGCGTACCAGAGCTCCTCAAAATCCAAAAGAGCTATCGAAGTGTAGCTCGATCTGGTCTGTTCACTTCTTCCAATCTATATAAAACTTATATTGCAGAAGGTCGCCGCCAGTCATCAAATTCGCTGCGCGAGGTTGGTGTGGAGTTTAGCTACCTATCGATTGCAATTGGGCTCAGCCTTAATGCGCGTTAATTTAGTCAACACAGAATTGCAGCCACACGAGCTAAGTCGTCGTGGTATCGTCCTTGACAAATAATCGAAGGAGCGTGCAATGATCATTCCCCCTGAGCACAGGGTCCGGCAATTCGAACCCAATTTATACAAGACAACCTGGAATCACGTGCCGTCACTGGAAACGCCCGCGGGCTTGGTCAGTGACGATTGCAGAATCGAACTCCTCGCTCGGGTAGGTGTGCTTCAGGTTTGCATTTGCGAATTACTCCGAAAAAACCAGGAGCTTCGTTATGCTCTGAGCGATCTCGGAGTAACGGCAGTCGAGGATTGGTATGGCACTAAGGTCTGAGCTGCTTTAGCCACCCTCTGCAGACAATGTAAATCGACAGGCACTGGACATTCACCATGGTGTCGATTTCGACATTGAGACAAAGTGGTTTTTACGCTTACAAATTCATATCTGAGTCTCACGAGTAGATAAAGAGCTTGCATGATAGTCACGCAAAAATTTAGCCATAGATTGGCCCAAGAATGTCTTATCGACAAATTCCGTGTTGGTGCGTTCCGAATTTTGCGGGACAACCAGCTCAAAGAAGTGTGGATTCTTCCAGAGACAGTTCGCAGTGATCAGCGAGCCAAACAGAACTCCTACCACTTCACTGTGCGCAAAGCCAGAGAACAGGAAACCATGAGCTCATATAGAGCTCCCTGTCTTGGTTCAAGTCACATGGAGATATGGGTCCATTCAACTTTCCTGAACCGCAATGGCCATCTGCCGTTGCGACCTGCAGACTCGCATTGCGTTGAGCTTTTGGACCCGGCTGCCACCGAACTCGCACTTGTATTGCAAACAACAGAAGGGACGGGGCAATTTGGGACATCAATCATTTCTTACATGGTGGGCATGCTTTGCATCAGGCTAACGCACGTGCTCACACAAATGCAGAAGGTGCATCTCCACACATTCGAAGATTGGCAATTATCCAAATTAGAAGAAGCACTATCTCGGCAGTTTATAGAAGGCACATCAGTTGCATACGCGGCAGCCCAATGCCGACTTTCCGTATGTCAGTTCTCGCGACTCTTCAAGGCAACGTATGGTATGCCTCTTCGCAAATATCTCGCGCGTCACCGCTTAAAACAGGCACAGACGCAATTAGCTGAAAGCGAAGACCCCATCTCGCAGATAGCGCTCGAGTGCGGTTTTGCTGATCAGTCTACCTTCACCCGCCTCTTCACTAGAGTCATCGGTATCCCCCCGGGCGTCTGGAGGCGCCAGAATAAACAACACAATCCATCCATCTCAAGACGTTCTGGACTCACGATAACGGTAAAAATTCGGACGGGTTTGAGGTGAGCCGTGAATACTCGTCAATCTGCGTCGCCATATAGGGTTTTCAATCTTTCCCCTCAAATTGAGAATTTAAGTGTTGAAGCCATATCCAAATCCCATATCCCAAGCGTGTTTATGCGAGCCTCGATGCTGCGGCCGGGAACACGAACAAGTTCTCATTCGGAGTATTTCGTGGCTCTAGTTCAGATGGCTGACATATTTTCGGAAGCCGTCGTAGTCCCACTCCCCGATGGATCAACAAAAGAAGCTTTGCGAAGGAGTGGTGAGGTTTGTTTGTTACCTCCCGAATTGGTTGGAGAGCATCGGCTGATTCCGGAAAGCGAAGTGCTTCAGTACGAACTTCCAAAAGTTGGGCTTGCGACATTTGCAGCTCATCACAATACAGCAAGACGCGATCCGATGCAGGCACCGCATATCACTACTGATCCTGTTCTTCACTTGCTTTCACGGGTAGTGCGGCCTCTTCTTGGAGCTGGAGAAGCTCCGACAAGAGAGTTCTCAAACTACTTCTTATTGTCGTTCTATTCTCACCTGACTGAACGATACGGAATAGGCAGCCACTCGGCTCACCGTTCTGTCGGAGGCCTCTCTCCTCAGCATAAGCGACTTGTCGAGGAAATCCTCCATTCTCCTCTTAAGACCGGCACAAGCCTGCAGTCTTTAGCCCAGCTATGCGGACTGTCTAGCCGCCACTTTGCACGTGCATTCAGGCAAAGCTTCGGTATTCCGTTTTATAGACAACTGGAAAATGCTCGTTTGACGCGGGCGAAACAATTTTTGGTCGAGACAGATCTTCCATTGAAAGACATAGCTCTTAACATTGGTTTTTCCGACCAAGCCACCTTTACAGAAAGTTTTAGCAGGGCCGTCGGAAGCCCACCGGGCCGCTATCGTCGGCGCTATAGCAAACTCAGAACTGAGTCGATCGGACATTATTCTCCTGCGAAGCGCAGCTCTGCCCCTGGAGAGCGGAGAGATTTGGAGCCTGGAGCGTTTTGACGAAGGTCGTTGCCATTTGCCAACACAATGGCACGGATTCAATCCTTACCCTGATTCCCTTCGTCTGTTATCGCCCGCGAGCGTTAAACGGCCTGCGCCTGTTCTTGAGAAACTCCTTGTTCCGTGCTCGTCAATATCTTCATCGGCCCCGACCCTCATATATATCGAATGGCCAGCTGACTCCGCCGCCTTCAGGGCAAGTTCCGAATCTGGTGCAGTGAAGCTATCGATCGTGACCACCTTGCGCACAGAGCCTCCTTTGAATCTGAGCTGTTGTCTGCCGGTCCTCGGCGGCGCCCAATTGGCCTGATTTCCTTCGGACCCACCGTTCAGCGTTTGGTGTTTGATTGCTTCACCCAAGCCCTTTGAGTAATCACCTCACCGAACCGACCTGTGGAGGACGGTTGTGAAATTAGCTGGCATCACCGCGGTTGATGCTCCCTTGGTCCGTGACGCAATGGATCTCGCCAGATTCTCGTCGGAACCTTTTCTCTACAATCATGTAGTGCGCTCCTGGCTGTTTGCGATCGTTCTCTCGCAAGGAAACAAAGAAGCTCCAGATCCGGAGTTCCTCGCGGTGGCATTCCCTCTCCACGACTTCGGCTTGACGGAGGTCCACGGGGCCGCCGCTCGGTTCGAAGTAGACAGGGCGAATGCCGCAAGACCATTTCTCCAAGAACAAAAGATCCCTCAGGAGCAGATCCGACTCGTGTGGGACGCGATCACTCTGCATTCACACGGATCAATCGCACTTTACAAAGAGCCGGAGGCCGCCGCGACATTTGTAGGTGTTGCCGTTGACGCCGCCGGTTATGGGTTCGACCGAATCCCTGAGAGCCAGTTGAGGGCGATTCTCGCTGAATTTCCGCGCCTGGAAATGAAGAAACGGATTGCTGCTTGCTTCCTTCGGGACGCCCGCGAAAAGCCCGAGGTCACATTCGACAACCTCCTCAGAGACTACGGTGTGCGGTTCGTCGACGGTTTCAATGCGCCCTCGGGTCCAGATCTCGCCGCGAATGCCCCGTTTGCCGAATAGAAGGGATCGCGGAGGAGACACGCCTCATCGTTACTGAGGCGGAAACAATAAGCAGGCTCTACGCTGCGTTCACCGCCGTCGATGCCAAAACTGCGAGAGGCTTGATCAGCGACGACGTTGAATGGATCACAGTACAAGCGTCGACTTTGCTTGACGATTCCGATCTCATGTTACTCCAAGCCTTCATCGATCAGACCTTGGCGGGGCGGTTTGACAGAAGGTGGGCATTCAAGCTCGGGGGCGGGGGCTGAGGAAGTTCTGCAATACACTCTTCGGGAAGAGCACTCGATTCTCTCACGATCGCCCACTGAATTGAAGTCCGTAGGCGATAAGGGAGTCTGGCTCGGCAGCTTCAATCCGCCTGAGAGCACGACATCAAAGCACGAAGATTCTTCATGCGCAGACATTTGGAGAGTACGTGGCGGAAAAGTGTCTCGTGTGTGGCAGTATCTCTATACCTTCGCAACGCCAGTTGCAGCAGGTCTGCAATAGCAGCCAGGCTGATGCGTCATCCACTCATTCGTCGAACTTTGCCCAGCCGAGTACGGTCGGCGCATCCACAATTGTGAGCGGTGACCGATTGTGCGCGATGCGCGAGCAGATGTGGAACCAGTGCTGGTAAGGCCGCTTGGTGTCGAGCTCACGGTTGAGTATTTCGTTGAAAGCGCGCTTGAACTGTAGTCTCGGGTAACGCCGCAGCACTTCTCTGACGTCGGCGGGATCCAGATTTGCGTCCTCCACCCCAGAGACGTCGTACGCCAAACCAAGCTGCATCAAGCGGCTAGTATCACCCCTGAAGACGTTGACGTCCCATGTGTGCAAAGCGATATTGTCCCAGACCTTCTGGGCTCGATCATCCGAGACTCCCTGCTCAGTGAGAAATGTCCTTGCTGCGCTTGCACCCTCGATCTCGAAACGGTGTGGACCAGGAGCGTGATCGGTAAGACCGAGATCATGCAAGACCGTTGAAAGAAACATCAACTCACTGTCGATCTTCTTTCCCTCCTGCTGCGCGAAGAGCTCACCGAACCAGTAGCAACGCATAACGTGATTGAAGAGCACGTCATTCGATACGGTGCGTGCCAACGCCTCCGCTTGCTGAACGATCTGGCTGTTTGGAACCGTGATGTCCGCGATCATTGACCTTCTCCTATGAAAAGCAAATCCAATCCCTTCCACCTATCGTAGGTTCGCGCGCCTACGCCAAAAATGACGACCACCCCTCGTGTTCTGCCAATAGTGAAGCACGCGATCTGGCTGCCGACGCACGATTAGGCCGAGTTCGCCCGCGAGAGAACTTCTGGGCTGCATTCTATGTCACGCTCTTTCGCTACCGTTGATGTTCTCAACCGCCAGCTTGCGCAACTGCACCGTAATGAAGCGAAGAGTAGGCGAGATAGCGCTGAGATTCTTTGCGAAATGTTGCAGGATTTGGGGAAAGCGCCCCTGGTTGCATTCCCACCCTGGCCGCCGCTCAGTAACCTGTGGCCGTATCACCCCTCGCAGCAGGTAAAGATAGCGAGTGACGCGATCACGAGAAGTTGACTGACGCCGGTTTTGCGAGACTTGTCCCTTTATCCAAATTCAGCGATCCAGTGCCAAGACTCATGCTCTGCGGGTGGCTTCCAATGGATTCACCGCAGGCTTCGAATGGCTCCGTTGCAATCGAAGCGGACGCACTGATCCATATAGATTCAGCACTTGGAACCCTGGTGAAAACCAGATCATTTCCACTCAACCGAATGGCAGAAAACGAAGTGCTAATGTCATTGATGGCAACGCCCGAGAAACCTACCACGGATATCGACGGCAGGGCCAAGACACGTCGCTTTTGCCCAATCAAACGCCGATAAGGAGCGAGGCAATGTCGAACTACAGCCAATACGAATTCCGGAACTATCCTGGGTTCGATCAGAATACTTTTGAAGATTTCAACTGGGCCATTCCAATGAAGACCCTTGCGATCTATTGCTTTGATCCTCGTGCGGCCAATATCCCGGAGGCATTGGCCAAGCATTTTGGAGACGAGGTCTACCCAGGCGAGAATATTTTTGACGACGCTGGCAACCGGGTCGGGCACACGCGGACGCTCTTCACTCTGACGAATGGCGGGGGTCGGGCCTCCACCGCGCTGCAGTCGGTAGCAGCAATGGAATATCTGTTCAAAATGCAAAACGTGATTGTGGTTCACCACTCGTTCTGCGGCACGACGGCTTTTACACCCGAACTCTTCATTGAGGAGTTTCGCGATCATCATCACGTGGATATCTCAACGATGTTTGATCGTGACAGCCTCGCGATCTTGGATTACGAGAAGTCGATCAAGTATGACGTCGAGCTGCTTCGCTCAAGCCCATTGGTGCCGAAGGAGATCAAAATCTATGGATTCTTCTACGACATCAATACAGGCAAGCTGACTGAGATCGTTCGGGATATCCCTGCATAATCCCCCGTACTTGGTGTAGATTTCATTCGACCAACTTGCTTTGAGCCGCCCCCTATCGGTTCGTTTCTTGCGCCGATGTGCAGCCTTATTCTCGGACCTGCAATGTGACATGGCTGAGGGCAGCACTTGCCGAAGCGCACGACCAGGCGTGCTCCCTGTAAGTTGCAGTTTGCTATGCCAAGCGTCCCTCAGAACGTCCTAGACGGTTCGAGACGAGCGACATAAATGAGGTATGCCCAAGAAATATGCCACGCCAAGCCAGCACGGGCCCCGTAAGGTGGTTATTGTCGCCTACGAAGGCGCGAAGGTGCGAACGAACTTTTATTCCGTACCACTGAAGCCGGGCTCGATCGTGGAGGCTCGCCTTTACCCCAGCGTGGTTGAGTTCCGGCAGGAGGATGTCCGTATCGCCCAGCATCAGCGCAGCTATGATCGCTGCCAACAGATCCTGGATCTGGAACACTATCTGGACGTGCTGGAACACAAGCCGGGTGCCCTGCGCGGATCTAAGCCGCTGGCCCAGGGGCGAGCGCAAGGACGCTGGCCGGAGAGCTACGACCGGCCATGGGAGTTAATGATCGAGCGGCACGGGCGCCAAGGCGGAACCAGTGCCATGGTGACTCTGATTCGCATGGGTCGCGAGTTTGGCTACACGAAGCTGGAAACAACCGCCGCACAAGCGCTTGAATTGGGCTGTGCGGATATGGCGATTCGACATCTACTCATGCGCGACCAGTTGCAGCACGCCGCTGCAGAGACTGTGTCGGTATGTTGGCGGCTTACGAGCGTCCGTTGCCAACGATGACCGAGTACAACCAGCTGCTCTCAGTCAGGATCGTTGAGGCGCAACCATGAACATGGAAACGGCAAGCATCGCTCAACACTGTAAGTTGTTGCATCTATCCTCCATTGGTACTCAGTTCGCATCGCTGGCAGAAGAAGCCAGCCAGCAGAAGCGCTCTCACTTGCAGTAACTGGAAACCCTGCTGTTATCGGAAGTGGAAGATCGGGAACGTAGCACCATCGAACTACGCCTCAAGGAGGCGCACCTGCCACGCATGAAGACTTTGGAAGATTTTGACTTCACCCAGTCGCCCCAGATCCCAGCCTCGCGCATCCGAACCCTGGCTGAAGGCGACTATCTGGAACGTGCTGAGCCAGTCCTGCTGGTAGGCGAACCCGATACAGGGAAAAGTCATCTCGCCACTGGACTGGCCATTGCAGCGTGCAAACAGAGAAAGCGAGTGCGGTTTACCACGGCTGCTGCGAAAGTGCTCTGGGACACCTCACGAAATCCGGGGCTATCTGGAGGCTGGACAGTCAGTCCGTCGTCCTGGATTGGAAACGGAACGCGGGTGCCGCATACAACGTGAAACGCGAACAGATCAGTGTCCGAAGAACCGCACCGCCACGGATCGAGAGCAACATCGTGCCCCAATGTCTTGATCTCGGAAAACTTAAACTGTTCTTTCTGCCGGATCAGGTCCTCTACTGGCAGCGTGGACTCTTTGCCTCGATTGAGTACAACGACCTTAAACTGGATGCTGCTTCGACACGATTCATTGAGGACTCTGTCCAGACGTCGGATTCAAGACAGGTGGGAATGACCTGGAGATATGTCCGGATGGATGGCGGCCCCGACCGCCGCTTCAATAACAACCGCCAACTTCCCGTAATGCTGTATGGCGTCGTCTCTGCCTCTTCGTCCGGTGGCCTCAATCTAGTTCTGCACACCAGCAATATGGAAGCGGCGAGTTCTTTCGCTGCGACTTTCAAGATTTTCCAAAGTAGTCGCGCACGTGGTATGTCTGTAGTACTGCCGCCGAGCAGCAAGCCAAACTCATCGAATAAACAGCGTCCGGCAAATCCTTCTTGCCCTCCAGACATCCTGCAAGCGATGACCGTACTAGGAGTCGATTCGGGTGCCACCCTGGAGCAGGTTGCCGTGGCATATCGACACAGGGCCCAGATGTACCACCCCGACAAGATGGCTGGATTGGGACCTGAACTCCAGAAGCTCACGGATGAAGGAAATTAATTCTGCCCATCAAACCGTGAAGCAATACTGGGAACACGCCTGATTGCTGCCGAATACTTAACTGCTCTCAAACCTGCCTTCGTTCGGAAGGCATGAAGATTGACCTTATAGTTTTGTTGCACGAGCGCGTCACTCGCGGTCCCCAACGCATCCATCGGATCGTTGGTATTAGACAGATACTCGGAGAACTCGCGGCTCTGCCGCGCAAGGGCGAACTCGTTGCTCCTTTCATGGCCGGACGGAAGTTTTGTTCCTGGAAGACTTAGGCGTCGGGCAACGTGTAGGAAAAGACGGGCTTCTTTTGCAGAAAAACGGCGACGGCTGCGTCTACGGTTCGCACGCGTCGGAGGGCCGAGGACACGGACCAGAGAGTGAATACCGGATCCCTTCAGAGGTGCGGGCGAAGCGCTGAGGATACCCCGGCAGCGTTCATCCTGCCTACAAGATTCCAGGCGGCTCGGAAGACCACGTTGTGCTTGCGTCTTAGCGCTGCTGGTGTGATGACGGGCTCCTCTCCGTATTGCTCCGAGAGGGAAAACGATCCAGAACAGCAAAGATAGGCAGGCACAGGGATTGTCTGCCGCGAGTGCATCGCACTGTCATGTATGTCGTCAGTGCCAACAATACCCGCAAGTTCCGCAAGGATGTCCGCCAGGTTGGCTTTGACATCTTCCTTGCGCAGTCGAGATTGTAAGTGGACTTGTCATCAGTGACTGTGTTTAGTGAATGCATCGGTAGAGATAACTGGCCCAAACTGTTTGCTTCTTAGTATTAAGCGAAGTTTTTTATAATCAAGTAGTTTGGCCGGTTATTTCCGCCATAACTGGTCCAATATGTGCACGCGCCTCTAATCTCCTCATTTTGCTTTGAGTTACGCACGCGCGGGCATCATGATTAGCCAGTTATGGCTGAGATGCACTCAGCAGTCCAGAATTCCCGGAGGGTTAGAGCCTGGGACTCGCGTCCAGCATGGAGGCCCGCGCCAGGGCTTGTGTATCGACATATTCGCGGATCTTCGTGAGCCTGCCTTTTTGAATGGTGATGTCGAACACCCAGTAGTCCTCGAATGTCTTCTTCGTGGCTTTGATTTTCCCCGTTGCGAAGCCGACTACCAGAACCCGGTCTCCCTGCGAGATGAACTCGGGGGGGGGGCTGGGAATGAAGTTTCTATCGTTTCGTTAGCTGTCTGAAGTAGCTTCTCCAAGCCAGCGTGTCCGCGATGCGTGCCGGCCAGTGGCCAGCCCTCGCCCGGAGTGATCCACTCTATATCCTCGGCAGCCAACGTCAGCAGACCCTGCTTATCACGGTCACCAAGTGCCGCAAGGAAACGTTTCACAGTCTGGACATTCTCTTCGATGCTCATCGAGATCTCCTTTTCCCTCACACCGTCTCTGGTCGGATCGGACATTTTCAGAGGTGCTTTTCCTGCCCAAATCGCGCAGTCAGCGAACGACTATTGCTGCTTCTTGAATAAGTCCTGGTAGATGAGTGGGCCCCAAACGCGGCCTCGTGCATGCACCAGCGCACCTCCCTCGTTGAGCTTTCCAAGCATGACGGGGGCAAACCCAAGTTGTTTGGCCAGTTCTGCCACGGGAGGAATCGCGCCCTCATCGTCGCTCGACAGAAAGACGACGCGGTGCCCGCCTTCTACGATCGGGTCGGTAGCCAGCTTGGCCGCACCCAGGTGATTGAAGCCCTTCACCAATTGGGCACCCGCAAACGACTTCGCCACGAAGGCCGAAGAAGGGAGGCCGTCGAGCTCTTCAGGTGGGGCTGGAAACGAGTTCATCGCATCGATGATCGTCTTGCCTTTCCAACTCGGCAGGGCTTTCGCAATCTCGCGATGTTCCCCGAACGGTACCGCCAAGATGATTGTGTCGGCCTCGAGTGCATCCTGCAGCGACTTGGCGACGACCGTCGCTCCAATTTCCCGAGCCTGCGGAGCTAGCTCCTCGGGCTTCCGGTGACTAGCGACGGTGACTTCAATGTTCTTACGAGCGAAGGCGTGGGCGAGAGCCTGACCGATCTTACCGAATCCTACAATTGCATAGCTCATCATGTTCTCCGATCTGGTGTTGGAACTAAAGGTTTGAGAAGCGTGATCCCAGGACTGGCGGAGCTGGAGCGCCAGCCCCGGAACCGCGCGGAGATCAGACCTGTGCCATGCCTCCATCGACAGCGAGATCCACACCGGTGATGTAAGAACTTTCATCAGAGGCGAGGAATGGTTGTCCAAGCAAGTTCATTCATCGTGTGCGTCAACTGGATAGCTAAAGCCGTACAGTCTCGTACACGGTTTCGTAATTCTCGAAACCGTACTGACGCTCGCCGAAATCTCTCCATTTCCCTTACATCGGATCGCGTGGTGTCGAGCCGATGATGCTGAGAGTGCTCATGCGCGGTCTCCTCGTGACTTGGGTAATACTCGCACTCTGAATGGCTGAGGCGATGTATCATATGGATCAGCGATCCATATTCTGATCCATATCCGGATCAGTGGTCCGATTATCCGGTTCATTGATCCATTTGTCAAGGGGGACCCATGCGAGCTGATGCCCAAAAAAATTACAGCCACCTGCTTGCAGTCGCGCGTGACGTCATCACCGAGCACGGTGTCAATGCATCCATGCGCGATATCGCCCGCCGAGCCGGCGTCGGGTTAGCCACGCTGCTTCGTCACTTCCCGACGCGAGAAGCCTTGTACGAAGCGTTGCTTTGTACGAATCTGGACACACTGACGCAGAAAGCAGACGAACTCGAAACAGCGGATTCACCTGACGAGGCGCTCGTGTCCTGGTTTCGCGAATGGGTGGCATTCGCTCAAAGCTATAAGGGCGTTGTCTCTCTGATGGCGTCCGCCCACACCGACCCGGACTCCGCTCTTTATGCTTCATGCGCAGCAATCCACTCGGCGAGCGCGCGACTTCTGCTCCGCGCTCAAGCTACAGGAACGGCACGTGCGGACATGAGTGGAGACGATCTGTTTGCGCTGATGGCGGCGCTCGGCTGGGCGGTCGACCAACCTTCCTTCGCGCCGCGGGCCGATCATCTCTTTCACATCATCGCGAGCGCCATCCTGACAAATCGGCCTAGCGATGATTAGTCCTGATAAAACTATTTTGAAGTCGGGACTCCTGAGGAAAGAGTTTTGCCGACCTGTCGCGCACCACGTTCATGCCATAAGCGACACTGAAACGCGGCTTCGCACGGGCTAAGCGATAACCATCACCGATGTCTACATTCAGGGAAGATTTCTGATAAATCCGCAGAAATCTGGCTTCTTCCACTCATAAAACTGCCACTGACGCAAACCTCGCTCCCGGCAGTACACAGCCACGCTCTGACTGCTTACGCTTTGCTCCGTTACCAACGCTCGCCACTTCGTTCGCGCTTTCTCTTCTCCCTCTCTCATAACACCACAATGCTGCAAACCTGTATCTTCGACAAGATGCGGTTTACATAGCGCTCACAACACCGACTTGGCATGTGTCAGCATCGAGTCGATACGAACGGAGGATCAGTGATCCTTCCAGCTTCATCGACGCTGTAACGCTCAGCGTGATGCCTGGTCCGACGCTGCCGGAAGTACTAAACGGCAGGTCTGCGGAGGCAAATGCATCGAGTTCGAAGGGAAGCTGCTCCCAAGAGCGGACCAAACTTTCGCACGCAACTCTCACTGCCTCGTTAAGGTGTGGGAAGCCAGTCTGGGGACTTGCTTATCCGGCTGTATGTGGCGAGGGCCGCGAGACTTTCCGTGGCCGCCGAAATGCCCAAACCATTGGACTTGGCTCCCGCTTTGACATTGATTATGGAGTCAAGCTCGATTCCAATCCAGACCTCGTCAGCACCGATGGCCACCGTCGGCGAAAACTGATCGTCGTCAAACAGAGTCCCGTTATCGCGATTGAACAGCGAGATGCTACAGTTCAAGCCGCCCCCCGAGCTTCAGGCTAGTTGTTTTTATCGGAAGCTGATCAGATGACATAAACTTTGCCTCAAGCATGAATCTGCTGGCGTGGACCTGATCGACGGGTAGCAGAAGGCTTTGACCAAACGCTTTCAGTACAGGAACAAATTCCTTCAGACCGGCCTTTGCGAGGGGAGCGTCGTCGTGAAGCTCCACACTCCGATTTGGCGTTACTCCATCAGATACGCTGATCTCTGGCATGCGAACACTCCAATCCAAAGTATCGGATCGCACTCAATTCTCCGCACGAATCAAGACCAGGAGTAGGAGTGACGGAGGCAATTCCCCGACGGGTGATGTCAAAATTACATTGGGAGATGGGGCACGCGCAACAAAAACTGATATGTAATCGCCATCAGGAAACCAACCTGAATAGGAATTCTAACTTTATGATCAAGTTCCGGGTTGCCGTTTCCGAGAGGGTGTAAACCAAATTGTGTAAACGATCTTTTCTAGAATGCAAGAGGAGATCGAATGGAATTGAACGGCAAGTTGCTAGATGAGTTGTTAAAGGATTGCAAGAGCCCGGAGGATATATCCGGAGAGAATGGTCTGCTGAAGCAATTGACGAAGGCGTTGGTGGAACGGGCGCTGGCGGCAGAGTTGACAACGCATTTGGGCTACGAGAAGCATTCCGCCGAAGGGAGAAAGAGTGGAAACAGCCGCAATGGGAGTAGCAAGAAGGAGCTGAAAGGCAATCTGGGGGCGATAGAGATCGCCGTACCGCGAGATCGAGCCGGAAGCTTTGAGCCTCAGTTGGTGCCCAAAGGGGTAACTCGGTGGAAAGATTTTGATCAGAAGATTCTGTCGTTGTATGCGCGGGGGATGACGACTCGGGAGATTCAAGGGCATCTAGAAGAGTTGTATCAGGTAGAAGTATCGCCGACGTTGATATCCAACGTAACCGAAGCGGTTCTGGAGGAAGTCAAGAATTGGCAAAGCCGACCCTTGGACCCGATCTATCCGATAGTGTATTTAGACGCGCTGGTGGTGAAGATGCGAAGCGAAGGGAGAGTTGAGAATCGCGCTGTTCACGTAGCGTTAGGCATCAATTTGAGTGGCGAGAAAGAGGTTTTGGGATTATGGACAACCAGCAATGAAGGAGCCAAGTTCTGGTTGCAGGTGTTAACCGATCTACAGAACCGTGGAGTGAAAGATATCTTCATCGCCTGTGTGGATGGGTTGAAAGGATTTCCGCAGGCCATCGAAACCGTATTCCCCAAGACCACGGTGCAATTGTGCATCGTCCATATGGTGCGAGCCAGCTTGAATTACGTCAACTGGAAGGATCGCAAGCAGGTAGCCAAGGGGTTGAAAGCCATTTATCGGGCCTCTACGGTTCAACAGGCCGAGCAGGAGTTGGAAGGCTTTGCCGCCCTCTGGGATCGCAAGTACCCTTCGATAAGCGCCATCTGGCGACGCAATTGGAATGGCATCATTCCCTTCTTTCAATTTCCTCCGGAAATACGCAAGATTATCTACACCACCAATGCCATTGAGAGCCTGAACATGAGCCTGCGCAAGGCCATCAAGATACGCGGGCCTTTTCCCAGTGAAGAGGCGGCCTTCAAGGTTATGTATCTGGCGCTGAAGAACGTCGCCAAGAAATGGAATGCCGTCCAAGGATGGAAAGAGGCCCTCAACCACTTCGCATTGCTCTGGGATGCTCGTCTCCCTCAGCAATGTCTCTAACTCGTCATCAACCTTAACCTAAAGTCGTTTACACAAAAGATTTGACACTCCCATTTCCGATAGCCATTCAGCGTCCCTACAGGAATACCATGCCGATGATTGAACTCTTGTAGTTAACCCACTTGCTTCGAACTCCGCTACTACTGCGCCACTTCTTCCCGGCTCCGGTATCGCTGCTTATTCCCTACCACCCTCTCTTTGCTTATGCGGCCAGTTCATCACACCCACTCCCTCTCCGGTAGGTGCGTTGCTCTTACGCTCACCGATCATCGGCAGTGTACTTGAGCGGTGATTCTCGACTATCCCCAGCTTGCAACTCCCAACACCACAGATCCTGCCGTCAAATCTAATGATTTGTTATGCGAGCCCTTCAATGCACCCGGAGGGACAGTTACCAGGAGCTATGGGAACCTGTTTCCAGCGAGAGCAGCTGTCGCGCTACTTCCCCACCACCAATATCACTTCTATCGCACCTGTTCCAGTCAATGTCGGTATTCCTGGCTCGCGTGCTATGCTCGCCGATCCGAAAGCGATTCCGCTTTTGATCTAGATTCGATGGAGTGGGGACAAAAAACGACTCGAGACCAAAACAGCCTCCAAAACTCCCTTCTCAAGGGGGAGTACTATCAGTAAAGGAAAATGCAAAATCTGTGACCAGTGATACAGACGGTGCCCACGCACATGAGGATACTTTCCGGGCAAGGAGCCTTATGGCGATATTAGGTCTCCAAAGCTAAACAGTCGGTGATTCCAGAGAGTCGTTACTGATAATTGTTATCCTGTTTGTTCCTTAGCTGTTCTCAGGTCCGCGTTCTTTGACTAGCGATCAACTCGCGAGTAAAGGGGCGAATAATGTCTCGTGGCAGACTACTCGGCACAGCTTACCTTAGCTTGTTCCTGGCTGCATTCAGCGCTATCTCATTTGGCCAGATTTCTCTTTCATCCAACGGCTACATCAACACGATTTTAGGCTCATTAAGCAATCCTCGCGGTGTAGCTGTGGACCGCAGAAACGGCTTCATTTACTTTTCCGGCTATGACTCACAAAGTGGTAAGCACTTTGTCAAGAAGATCGATCCTACAACCGGTGCTGTCTCTGTCTATGCTGGGGGCGGATGGTTTGCGAACTCGGAGCGTCAGAAGACAGTAACGTACTCCAACGGAAAGTCAATTACTCGCATTTGTGGACCACTCCTCATAGGCGAGGGAGGGCCAGCAACTAGCGCCATGCTTGGCACCCCGACTGCCCTTGCCGTCGATCAGTATGGAAATCTATACATCGCCGACCAAGATGACAATCGCCTATTCAAAGTCACAACTGACGGAACAATTCACGCGATTGCGGGGGGAGACGGATGTCCATTTGATTCTGGCGATGGCGGCCTTGCTGTAAATGCATCTATAGCCATGCCGACGGGAGTCGCTGTTGACTCTACGGGAAATGTCTTCGTCTCTTCCTATCTGGGCAACTATGTCCGCAAAATCGACACAAGCGGAAACATTAATGTCTATGCTGGGAGTTGGTATGACTCGAGCATGACACTTCCAGGTTACTGCGGAGATGGCTCTGAAGCAACGCTGGCACAGCTATCCAGCCCCATGGGGCTCGCCGTAGATTCTAGCGGAGTCCTTTATATTGCCGACTCTGCCAACCATATGATCCGAAAGGTAACGGCCGGTTCTCCTAATTCTCGAAAATGCTTTGAGCCTCCTCCCGGCTATACTCCCTCCGGATACATCATTGAAGATGTCCAACAGCTTGTGACTCCCACGAGCGTTGCTTTGGATACGGTCGGCAATCTCTACATCACAGATGCTGGAGCCAATCGCATCTATAAAGAACTACTTTTATCACCTAACACACCTATCTACACGGTTGCAGGAAACGGCACAGCAGGCTTTGCTGGCGATGGCGGTTTGGCGACTCTCGCCGAGCTTGGGGGATATACCGCTTCGGAAACCTCCAATATTGCCTTGGATGCTAGCAACAACCTCTACATTGTGGACACCGCGAACAGCCGCATCCGCGTGGTTACCGCAAGTACCATCATGTCGGCCTCCTGTTCACCTAATCCAACGGGCTATGGATCGGGTACGACCTGTACCGCTACCATCACCGGCTCCAACCCAACTGGAACCGTCACCTGGACCACCAACGGAAGTGCTTGGGGAACTCACACGCTCACTGGAAGTTCCGATTCCATCAGCGGCTTAAGTAACGAAAACGACGGCGCACACACCATTGAAGCTTCGTATTCAGGTGATAGCAATAACCTGCCTGGTGCTGCAGCAACCATTCTCATAATTAAGGCGACACAGACCATTGCCTTTGCGGCCCCCACATCGCCCGTGACCTATGGCGTCGCGCCAATCGCGCTATCGGCGACCGCCACTTCGGGACTGCCTATCACTTTCAGTATCGTGTCGGGTCCGGGTCTGATCAGCGGCACAATGTTGAGGGTTACCGGCCCTGGAATAATTGTGGCCGCCGCCAATCAAGCAGGAAATGCCTCCTACATGCCTGCCCCACAAGTAACGCAAACCGTAGTTGTGAGCTATGCGCTTCCAGCGCACGGAGTTATCACGACCATTGCAGGAAACGGCATCGCAGGTTACACCGGGGATGGAGGGCCAGCAACCAGTGCGGAACTCAATACCCCCTGGGGCGTTGCGGTGGATAGGAGTGGGAACGTCTACATTGCCGACGCCAACAATGTCGCAATTCGAGCCATAAGCTACACAAATGGCTACATCTATACCGAAGCTGGATCGGGACTGGGTGGTAATGGAGTCGCGGTCGACACCTACGGGGATTTCTTTATCGCAAACACCGGGTACAACCGGCTACTGGAAGGTGTTCCCTCAAACGGAACAATTAACTATTACCTGGTAGCTGGAAACATGAACGGTTCTGCTGGATTCTCAGGAGACGGAGGAACAGGCCCCAACGCCCTGTTGAACGGGCCCCAGGGCATTGCAATTGACTCTTCTCGTAACCTTTATCTTGCGGATACAAAGAACAACCGCATTCGCAAAGTAATGGCTTCGAACCTCATGATTACTACTGTGGCCGGGAACGGTGTAGCAGGTTACGCCGGGGACAATGCAGCGCCAACCAGCGCGGAGATTAATGCTCCATACGGCATCGCCGTAGATGCGAGCGGCAACATCTATATCGCCGACACATCTAATAATCGCATCCGCAAAGTGACGCTCTCTACCGGCAAAATCACTACGGTAGCAGGAAACGGTACGTATGGCTTCTCTGGAGACGGAAACCTGGCTATTGCCGCCCAATTATATATGCCCACAGGAGTGGCGGTTGATTCCGCAGGGAACATCTACATTGCGGACTTCGGCAACAATCGTGTTCGCGTGGTCGATGTCTCCACCGGGCTAATTTCTACCGTGGCCGGAAATGGAACGGCAGGTTTCACGGGAGATGGAGGTGCGGCTACCGCCGCTGAGTTATATCGTCCTTCCGGAGTTGCGGTTGATGCAAGCGGCAATCTTTATATTGCCGATGCAAACAACAACCGCGTCCGCGTGGTGGGACACTAATAAAGGTCCAGGTGGATTTCCCTTACGGGAATTCACCTGGACCTTTTAGCAAGTTCTATGCGTAGACGCTGACATAAGCTGTTCGTAATAAGTGAAAATGTCCGCTTTCCTTAGCACGTGAAATGTCCGGTTTTGGTTGATAGTTTCGTCGCCGTAGCTGTTCTTATAAAATTAACGAGCGAAAGTCTCTATATGGATATAAACAATGCGATGGCTTGCGGTGAGCTCGATTCTATGACCTCTGCAATGCGCAACCAGCTGATTGCCTGCCTTGACGAATGTTCACGTGGACGAAAGGGTCTCTTTTTTGAGCCCTGGGGGAATGAGAATGCCTGGCCCGAAGCTGCCCAGCTTCGCCGACTAGCGAGTGCGCTGCAATCTCTCTATGCCCAACTCGATGAGACCCTGCCTCTCGCCGATGAATTTCTTGAGATGTGTTCCATGCACGGCGAATATCATCCCGGAGAGATGCGGCTGGCACGATTTTTTCTTGATCGAATTGAGAGAAATGAGGTGGGAACTCCGGTCAAGGACGAGTCGAGTCTACCGTGGAAGAGATATGGGGTCCAAGGGTAGGACGACGCGAATCCTAACCAAAAACCTTCCTCGTGACCAATAGTTCAAGATAGCATCATCCGACTCCCACGATGAGCCTACCGGTGATTTGGCTGTAACAACAAAAGAGCTACTGCTTTTCCAGAGCTATCCGAGACAACACCTGCAATCGTTGCGTCAGTAGATTGTGAATAAGCCTTGGTTGTAGCAAGAACTAGAAGGCAGAGGACTAACAACGTGGCAAGTCGATTCACGCGACTGTGTTCCCATCTGTAGAGTGGAATGACTTCTCTCTGCTTACAGGAACGCTCGGCTATTTGGGACAATCAATCTGTTTCAGGTCCGGGTTTGCGGTTTTGAAGGGAAAGATAAACCCGAAATCTCTCTATAGAATCTAGCAGGAGAGCTGCCTACGGTGGAGTCAGCATCTTGGAGGAAATAGTCGGATGGAATAAACCATCCGGAGGTAATCTGGTCGCGATCCATGAAAATCGTGGGAAAACAGTTCGCATTGGCAATCAGAACTAATCGCATCACTTTCGAACAGTCGAGCAAGCCTTTGGAGGCTAAAATAACAAAATTCAAGGGGAAAGCATTACCTGAAGTCCGCCTTACGTTGAATTGTCACTCCAATAGCTGGTTCAGATGGCCATCGGGGAAAAATAACGCCAAGGGTCCGTGGACATGCAAGGCGGCCGCGGCGAAGAGCAGGCAGAATTCCTGATGAAACACACTCTGGGACCCCATCAATAATGCCAAGCGCAATCGACATCACGAACCGATTCCCGCCCACGCGCGAGAGGACCGTGTTCCTGGAACTGCTGCGCGTCGTGCGTAGCTTAGAAACCGAAGGGATCGAGGTGGTGCTCTACGGTGGCGGTGTTCCTTTTTTGAAACAACTCTCAAGAGAGAACGAAACAGCATATGCGATGAGCCTGGATATCGATCTGCTGTTTCGACAAGCGGCCGAGAGCGCGATGTCATCGACCGGATAAGAACGCTGCTGGTCGACGACATGGAATTTGAACCCAGCAGAACCCATGCGTTTCGGTACGAGAAGCGAGTCGAGGGCAATGTCGTCCAACTCGATGTGCTTGCGGATTTTCCACGCACGGACAACGACGAGCCTGTAAGGCGAATTCAGTGCTCGGAAGCTTTAGGTGGTACTGGCTGTGCGATCAGACGGCGTTACGAGATCCCATCAATTGTGTCCAAAGTACTTTCCGCTTTCTGTGGTCTACGACGCTAAACGTGATGGCGTCTGGTTTTCCTTGCACAACGGGAAGCTGATGTTCTCCAAAGCCGGACAAATCTTAGAAAAGTACGGGCAATCCGATGGGATTGTTAGCGGCCCGGTGCGAATTCTTAATGTTGACTCAGATGGGGGCGTTTGGATTGCCTCCTCGGGGAGGCTTGGGCCATCTCAAAGAGGGCAAGATACACACCTTGACTACGAGGAATGGCCTCCTGTGCGACAGGGTGCATTGGGTGCAGCGTGATCGGAATCGTCAGGTATGGCTGTATACAGCGTGCGGCTTGGTCGGCTTCTCTGAAGACGACCAAGCTGCGTGGGTCGCTCAACCGGCGCATGCCATTACGATCACGCACTATCTGGATAACACCGACGGCGTGGAGAATACCTCCGTCGGCGGATGGTACTCGCCACAGAATGTAATGGCCAAGGATGGCCGCATTTTGTTTCCCATGCGAACAGGATTAGGCGTGTTGGATCCTCTCCAACTTAACGAGAATTCTCTCCCGCCGCCTGTGCACATCGAGAAAGTTACGGTTGACACACGTGAAGTACCTTATGCGGACCATGCATCATTACCACCTAAAACCGGGGCGATTCACATTGCATATACCGCACTTAGCTTTGTTGCGCCACCACTCTTGTCCAAAACAGGAATTCGGTGCAAGTTAGGATGACATAGTGGCAAGGCTGCGCCGTTCTGATAGGTTGAGTTTGCGAAGACTTGACCGTCAGAGGAGAACACAGCCTTGTCTACAGTATCCAGCATTTTCTCGCAGATTCTGAAATTGATTCCGCGTGGCGATTTCGACGCCACGGTACGCAAGCACGGAGCCGAGCGCAACGCCAAGGGTTTCACCTCGTGGGGCCAGTTGGTGGCTATGCTCTTCTGCCAGATGGGCTCGGTCTCCAGTCTGCGCGACATCACCAACGGCCTGGCCGCCAGCGAAGGCAAGCTGCGGCATCTTGGTTTGCCAGAAGCTCCCAAGCGCTCCACGCTGGCCTATGCCAACGCGCACCGGCCCAGCGCCGTTTTCGAAGATCTCTTCTATCGCTTGCTGGAGTCGGCCCGCAGCCATGCGCAGCAAGCAAAAGTTCGCCACAAGTTCCGCTTCAAGAACAAGCTATTATCGATTGACGCCACCACGATTGAACTCTGCGCTTCGGTCTTCGATTGGGCGAAGTTTCGCCGTACCAAGAGCGCGGTCAAGCTGCATCTGATGCTTGATCACGATGGCCTTTTACCCTGTTTCGGCGTGATCACCGATGGCAAGCAGCATGAGGTCAAGGTCACGCGCCAGTGGCAGTTCGAGGCGGGAACCATTCTGGTCTTTGATCGCGGCTATACCGATTACGACTGGTTCGCACAGTTGACCAGCCAAAAAGTATTTTTCGTTACCCGCCTGAAGTCCAACGCGGATTGCATCGTGGTCGAAGACCGTCCCCTTGCTCCAGGCAAGGGGATCGTTTCGGATCAGATCATCTGCATGACCAGACAGGTCATGGACAACGACACTCCCCCCATGCTGCGCCGTATCGAGTTCTTCGATGAAGAGCAGCAACGCACGCTGGTCTTCCTGACCAACCACCTGAAGCTGGCTGCCGCCACCATTGCTGCGGTCTACAAGGATCGCTGGAAAATAGAGCTATTTTTTAAGGCACTCAAGCAAGCCCTGAAGGTGAAAACCTTCGTCGGCACCACAGCCAACGCGCTGAAGACACAGATATGGGCGGCGCTGATCGCCATGCTGCTGGTCAAGATCCTGCACATGCGATCAAGCTTCGGCTGGCATTTATCCAACTTCATGGTGTTGCTGCGCCAGCAACTGTTCGTCTATCGAGACCTCTGGAAGTGGATAGACGAACCCTTCCAAGCACCGGAGAATACTTCTCCGCCGCAAATGATGCTGGCCTTTGCCTGAGTTGGACAGCATCCCCAATGGATACGTCCAGCAACACAACAATAGCAAAGAAAAAGGAGAATCAGATTGGACAGCAGATAGTCCGGCACATAACCCCACTTACCCCCAACCCGCTTTGCTCTCAAATCGTGGACGGGAATCTATGTCCTTTCATTGCACAATCTGTCCAACTAAGCCTTCGCTGTTTTGGACGGCTTTGTTGCGCCACGAAAGGTTCAATTCCAATACAGATTAGAAGGCTACGACAGAGGTTGGAGCCAGCCTGTCACGCTCCGCGAGGTTACCTACACGAATCTACCGCCCGGGAGTTACACGTTCCGCGTTATCGCTAGCAACAACGATGGCGTCTGGAACTACCAGGGAGCGACGTTCAGCTTCTTCGTCCAGCGGTCGTGGTATCAGACGCTCTGGTTCCGCGTTCTCGGTATCGTCATTGTTCTTGTCCTGGGCACAGCTCTGTATCACCGTCGTATGCACTTGATCGAAAGAGAGATGAATCTTCAATTCGAAGAGCGAATGGGCGAGCGAATGCGAATCGCACGAGAGCTCCACGACACGCTGCTGCAGGCGCTGCAGGGCCTTATGTTGAACTTCTCAAGTTTCTCGTCGCGCGTTACCGCTTCAGCTGAGGTCCAGAAGGAAATTGAACAGTCGCTCGACCGCGCAGAACAGCTGGTGGTTTCGGGTCGAGAACGTATCAGGGACTTGCGGCAAGGAGGATTGCGCAACGGAGGTCTGATGGAAGTCTTGCCTGTCGTCATCGATCAGGAATTCGGGGAATCAGGGTCGGGAGTCAATGTTGTGATCGAGGGAGAACCTAAGCCGCTGAACGAGCATGTTCAAGAAGAGGCCGTCTGGATCGTCAAAGAAGCTCTCGTGAATGCCCGACAGCATTCTGGTGCTGATGAGATTGATGTTCTCCTTGCATTCCATGCCAGAGGTTTTCGCGTCACGGTAAAAGACAATGGATGCGGGTTAAGCCCAGATGCGCTTACCGCAGCGAACACAGGACATTTCGGATTGGCAGGTATGCGAGAGCGATCAGAGAGTGTCGGAGGCCGTCTGATTATCCAGAGCTCGCCTTCTGGGGGTACGAGTGTAGAGTTCACGGTGCCGTCCAAGATCGCATACACACGACTGCGAGAGCGCTTTCGTAAATCTTGGTTCCCTGTGTCCGGAAAACGATGATCGTTCTCACCTCAATCGAGCGTAGATCTGTGTTGTCGAACCTTCTTCGCGAGTTGTTGCTGGGACGTTGACCAAAGCGATGATGGATGAGCAGGGAGCTCGGTTTTACGGACTACCTCGCTAGCGTTGCGCAGGCCCTCATTATCGAGAAACTTAAGTCTTCGTGACCGAAGCGTCGTTACAACTACACGCAGCGGAAAGGCACCGGATCATGCCCTCTCGCTTCGATGGTCTGAGGCGGGCATTCGTAAGGACCATGTAGATCCATACTGGTGCAGACGGCGACTTCACTGCTGCACGTCCAACCAGTGCTTGCGTGCCATCGTAGGTATTGTTCGATCCGCATTCCTCACGGTGATGTCACTTTTGCCACTGATCTGTCGATGTTAGCTTTCAAATCAGCGAGAACACATCGACTGCAAAACCGAGAAGGCGTGTTCTGTGCTTATAGGCCAAGGTGATTCCGAATTCCTTTGGATGCTCCGCATCGTTCTCGACCTAAATGTCCATGATGGCTTCCGTTAAGATCCTCATGCGAGGGCAGCAAAGGAACGAGTTCCCTCCTGTCTCTGATCCTGGAGTAGGTGGACTCGCAAGTCCCATCAAAGATGCGCACCAGCAGAGGCTGCAGCACACCCTGGGTTCGAAAGCTGGCGACCAACTCTTCCAAGCATGACTATGCCGATGCACAGGCTACACAACTCAGTCTGAATGAATCCTTGAAGAGCGATATAGCAACGAAAGACAGGTATGGGCGACTGGCTTTACTTTTCGTAGTTGCCATACAGGTTGTCGACGAGTTCCGCATCGCAAAGATCGACGTCATGAATGGCTTATTCGGGCCGGAAGCGGTGGCAATCGACGCTCGGCAAACCCGCATCCAGTTCGGTCCCGAACGGAGCATAGATAACTGCGAATGGCCCATTCACTGGACCATCAGCACCATGATGGCATGGTCTACGCTTGAGCCCTGGAATTTCACTGCGATCGAACCCATCGTAGTCCACGACCCATAGGCTTCCTTGCCTCTCGCCAACGACACTCTGCCGCTCGTACAGTATGTCGTGAATCATCAAAAGGGCGGCCTAGCTGAATAGGCTGGACGATCTATGGAGATCTCCTGGGACTGACTAAGGAATGGGTGTGCGATGCATAAAAAGCACTAATCTGGGGCAAATCCATTTCGCATTTTGCGACCCGAGAGCTGACAGTGCTACCATCGAAACCGACGTCGGTCCTATTCCTCGTTTCAGCACGACCGGGCGTTTAGCTCAGGCGTCCTTTTAGCAAAGCAGAGCAATGAGCATGATTAAGAAGCTTCTTTTCGCAGCAGTATTACTGCTTTTCGTCAGCGTTCAGGCGATGACGAAAAGTTGCGATTTATGCTGCTCGTTGATGAGAGCTTCGACAAACTGCCACGTTATCCAGGCCGATGTGCAGATGCCTCATTGCCACGGAATGTCGATGCACCAAGGCAAACAGGCCAGCGTGACTGCAAGCGATTCCTGTGCCACTGCTGCTTGTAAGGGAGAATTGACAGCAATCGTCGAGAGCGTTGATCAGAATGATGTCGTCACAGGCAACCTTCTGGCACAGGCTCTCGATTTACCAGCCGACCTTCTGGTAAATCGCGGGTCGAGCAGAGCTACATTCTTCGCAGCGCTCAGCCGAAGAAGCATGGCTAGTCCACTCGCCCAGCGTCTCGGTTCCTCCCTCCGTATCTAGTCCAGCCCCTTTCATCTTCGAATCATTGCGGGATCTACTGTGTGTGATTACACACGTCGCCCCGTGAGCTGCTGACTCTATCTCAAATCGAGGAAATTCATGAGCAACCGCCGTACCTTCATTCAGGAGGCATTTGGTCTTGGTACAGGACTGTTTGCTTCGCCCGGATTATTTGCCGATTCGCATGCCAGGCATTCCTCCGGTAGCCGGCCGGCGTCTTCGGGGCCAGCCTTCAACATGCCCGTCGTGACCGCCGACATCGGAGATATGCCATACACGATAGACGGCGACACGAAAGTCTTCCATCTCGTGGCAGAAGTGGTAAGACAGAAGATCAGCCCGCTTAAGACGATTGACGCCTGGGGCTTCAACGGAAGCGCTCCAGGACCGACCATTCAGGTCAATCAGGGTGATCGCGTGCGTGTCATTTTCGACAATCACCTGCCTGAACCAACGCAAGCCTACACATCTGCAAAGTTCGAGGCGGACCGCTACAAAACACAGCTCATCCCGCGGGCAACAAGAGCGTACGAGTTATATCTGAATAGATATCAGAACATGGCACAGGCCTATCCGCAGGTGCTGGTATCCCAACGCACGCTGTTCCAGTTGCAGATCAGCTATCTCATGGCTCTGCATGATGTCTGGAGAAGCGCCATCGCTCTCGAGAACTATACGCTGACAGGCGGACTTGATACGCCTATGTCCAGCGGTTCTGCAACCACAACGATCAACTTGCCGAATGCCGGCGGATCGCAGGAGTAGCCGCCATGAAACGGAGAATAGCGATCACGATCCTTGTAGTCGTCTTCGGAGCGTTGGGCTTCGGCGCCTACCTCATGCACGACATGATGCAGCGTGGTTTCAGTACGCGCACCGAGCCCATGCCAATGGAGAAAGCACTGGCCACTACGATTCGTGGGCGGGCGACTCCATCGCGCTACAAGACGATCAAGAACCCTGTTACGGCGACTCCAGAGGTCATTCATGATGGGATGGCGCATTGGGCGGATCACTGCTCCGCCTGCCATGCCAATAATGGCAGCGGTGACACCATGTATGGCAAGACGATGTATCCACGTCCGCCGGATATGCGCCAGAAGGATACGCAGGAGATGTCTGACGGCGAACTCTACTACACCATCAAGAATGGAGTGCGCTTGAGCGGAATGCCAGCTTTCGGAGATCCGGGCGATGACGACATGGATAGCTGGAAGCTCGTGGCCTTTATACGGCATCTGCCGCGACTTACGGATGCCGAAGAAACCGAGATGCAGCACCTCAATCCGAAATCTCCCGACGAGATTCAGGAGGAGAAGGAAGAAGATGAATTTTTGAAGGGCAATGCGCAATCAGCTAAGCCGGCAACCGCAATACACCATCACTGATACAAGGAGAAGACAAATGAAAAAGATCCTCACAACTCTCGTCGCGCTCGTGCTCATGGTGAGCAGCGCATACGCGCACAATGGGATGGAACACGTCATGGGAACCGTGGCCAGCCTCACTGACGGCTCAATCACAGTGGCCACGACAGACGGAAAGACACAAGCCTTAGGTGTGACAGGAGACACAAAGTACAGCAACATGAGTGGCACGATGACGCTGAAGGACATCAAGGTCGGCGATCGTGTCGTTATCCATGCGACAAAGAAAGACGGAAAGCTGATTGCTACGACGGTGCAGGTCAGCATGGGAAAGATGGCAGGCATGAAGATGAATGGAAGTAGCGCATTGCCGCAACCGAAGTGACCCTGATGCAAACGAGAGCACTCATGTGTTGATGGAATGGGGCGGTGCTGCCTGGCTGCCCCACTACTTGTCGCGTCAGAGCGGGGCGATGAAATGAATACGGCATCCCGTGCATTTCGCCAACACGTTCTCGAGAGAGTGCAATTCTGGATCGGATCACTGCACATCACTCAGAGTTCCTTCACTTCATCGCGGCTCGGATCGGTGAGCCCGCCACTGCGGAAGACATTCTCCTGTCAGCATATCTGCCCGTACCGATCAATAGGCCATGAGCCTGTTGAGGCCGGAGTCACACTCCCATGCACAAGCAGGATCTGCCGGAATATGCGTGCAGATCAGAGGATTCTTTTTGCGGCCGAAATCTATTCCGAGGGCTGCACCGAGGGCGAGGATTCGGCCGCCTCAGCCAAACCGAATTTCTCCATTCTATAGATTAGAGTCTTCCGGCTAAGGTTCAAGTACCGGGCGGCCTTCGTCTGGTTCCATTGATTCCGCTCCAGCGCTTGCAGGAGTATCTCCTTCTCTACTTCTTCGAGGTCGATTCCTTCATCGGGCAGCTTGAGGCTGATCGAGGATACCCGGGAGTTCGCATGACGGATTTGTGGTGGCAAATCCTTGACGCCGACTACGTCCGAGGAACCAACAACGACAAGGTGCTCAATAACATTCTCCAGTTCCCTGACATTGCCCGGCCAGTCATAGCGCGTCAGCAGTTCGAGAGCATCATCATTGATTGATGGCACAGGGAGCTGATAGCGCGTGCAATGTTTCTTCAGAAAGTGTGTTAGCAGAAGAGGGATGTCGTCGCGTCTCTCGCGCAATGGCGGAAGCTCAACGGTCACGACACTCAGCCGATAAAACAAGTCTTCTCGGAATTGTCCATCCTCAATGAGAGTACGGAGATCCCGGTTCGTAGCTGCGATCAGCCGAACGTTGACAGGAATCGGTTTTGGAAAACCGATCTTGTCAATCTCGCGTTCCTGTATTACGCGCAGCAATCTGACTTGGAGGTTGATAGGAAGTTCGCCGATCTCGTCGAGGAAGACAGTGCCCTCATTCGCAGCTTCGAATTTTCCGACCCGGTCGGCAATCGCGCCGGTGAATGATCCCTTTCGATGGCCGAACAACTCTGATTCGATCAAAGCTTCAGGGATAGCCCCGCAGTTCACCGTGATGAATGGTTTTGCGGCCCTCATGCTGTTTTGGTGGATCGCCTTTGCAAGCAACTCCTTGCCCGTTCCAGATTCGCCAGTGACGAGAACCGTTGAGTCGCGACGCGCCACCTGGGCGGCTAGCTTGAAAACTTCGTGCATCTTTCTGGAGCCCGTTACCAGGTTCTCAAACCGGAATGCCGTGTCACTGAAGTCACGGAGATACCGGTTTTCATCCAGCAATTGCTGATGTTCCAAGGCGCGCTGAACGTTTACCTTGAGTTCCTCCGCGTTCAGCGGCTTCAGCACGTAATCGGCCGCGCCCAACTTCATCGCATCGACCGCATCTCCGACGGTGCCGAAAGCAGTGATCAGGATGACCGGGGTGTCAGTGTTGACCGCCTTGATTCGACCAAGAAGATCTAACCCACTGAGGCCAGGCATCCGGATATCGGTGATCACCAGCGCAGGGGTCTTCTCTGTAAAGCTCTGAAGGCCGCCATGACCATCCGATGCAGTTACGACCGAGTATCCTTCTTCCTTCAGCCAGAACTCGATAAGCCGTCGCTGGCTGTCGTCGTCGTCTACCACAAGAATAAGATGATTTGGCATTCAATTCCTCGCGAGTGTCATTAGGTGGTGCTGGCCGAAACCGGCAGCGTCACTGAGAACGTCATGCCGTGCTCCGGGTTTCTCCTCGCAGCGATATGGCCCCCATGCTGGTTCACGATTTGATAAGCGATCGAAAGCCCTAGCCCGGTTCCGCTACTGCGCGTGGTAAAGAACGGATCAAAAACCCGCTCCAGATCTTCTGTAGGGATTCCGACGCCTTCGTCTTCAACCTCAATACGAATATCGTCGGTTTCCTGTGCCGCGCGCAATGTAATCTGACCAGCTTTAGACATTGCCTGGATTGCATTGATGACAAGATTCAGGAGCACCTGTCTGATCTGCTCCGGATCGACCGAAACAGAAGGTAGAGCTGCCGCCGCCTCGACACGAACCTCTACTTGCGCCATCTTCGCAGTTTCCGACGCGAGCTTTGCCACAGATTCGAGCAGTAGCCCGATGTCTGACGCGACAATCTGCGGTCGTTGCGGTCGCGCGAATTCAAGGAAATGAGTAAGGAGCCCTTTCAGGCGCGCGACTTCGCGAGAGGCAAGGTCCGTGAATTCCTGGCGCGTCTCCTCGGCCAGTTCACGGCGTCCGAGAATCTGAACCGCTCCCTCGATTGATCCCAACGGGTTACGAATCTCGTGGGCAAGGCCTGCTGAAAGCTCTCCCAGGGCGGAGAGGCGGTCCGCGCGACGAAGTTGCTCAAAAGAGTTCTGCAGTTGCGTGTAGACCTCACCCAATTTGGTTGCGGTCTCCTCGACCTTGCGCCGCTGGGCACGTTCGTGGTCAGCGAGTATTCCCGTTAAGGTGGCGATGGCAAAGAACATCCCAATTTCGATATATTGCGCCAAACGGTATTCCGGATCGAATTTCCAGGCCATGACGATGTGGGGAATATAGGAGACGCTGGCCAGGGTTGCCGCAGCCAGGCCTCCTCTCCAGCCGAACCACAAGGCCGCCAGCAGAATCGGGATGTAGTAAGCCCGCTGCAATAGCGGATGGGCCCACATAGAGGTTGTAGGCGTGCTGTAATGCAAAAGCGCAACTACCGCAATTGCTGCTGCCAGAAATACCGCCCGCCGCCAGTCTCGTGTCGAAACTCTCACGAGCGCGATTCTAGCACTGTGGGTGGGCTGAAATTCGTTCAACTTCTCCCCGTTTGTAGGTGCGTGGCTCCATCAATCGTATAGGAGGATACAAAGAGTTCCATCTGCTCTTGCAATGTACTTGGTGCTGCCTAGCGTTGTTCGACAATGGCAACGGAGTAGTCAACATAAGCCTATGAAAGGCTGCGCACTATCCATCCAGTCTTTCCTGAGTCTCGAATCAATTCAAGAGACTCTATATCGCGTCGAAGCCTTGACCGTCACTCGACCCTCATACCAGACATGGATTACTCCGGCAGGTTTCACCGTCAGCAATTTTGCCGCTAACAGGGACTAAAGAGCTTGAAACCCTTGAGGTACAGTACAATTCAAGGTGCCAAAGATGTCAGTTCCTTCCCCAACCGCTTTATCGCCTCAGAGCTCAGCGATCACTACATTGATCTCACGCTGGCGAGATGATCCGAATGGCACGTACCAGACATGGTTTCTGTGGCCAGAACGGTTGAAGAACTTTCGTTCGATCCGGCGTGGAATTCAGCAGGTTATCGCGGAGATCAAAGCTGACACATTCGGAACGGCGTATCGCGGCTCATCCCTGGAGATAGTGGTCAAATCTATCGCTGAGCAGCGCCAAATGTTCAAGGGCGCTGATCATCCGTTCCTTTGGAAACCAAAGCTGCGGATTCCCGACATCTACGAAAACCGTAGTAATCAACTTGCGTTCGGCCATTTCCTCGACACTTGCATGTGCTGCAGTACCGAAGCTCATCTACTTGCTGCCATTCAAAAGCTCGATCAGCAGTCGATCAAAGGTCTCGGTCCGGCTGCGGCAAACCTTATGTATTTTCTCCATCCGACGATTATGTCACCGTTTAACACAGCGATTGTGAACGGCTATAACGCTCTGACAGGAGCGAAGGTGAAACTCGGGAGCTGGACCGAGTATTTGGCGATGCGAAATGGGATACTCAGGCTCGTCGACGAACACCGCGCCTTCCTGTCGAATGATTTGGGGGCAATCGGAGGACTGCTCTTCGACATCGGCCAGCGACGCTACTCCGCCCCGCCGGCAGAAGCGGACGATGCTAGACGCGCTGAGTGGGAAGCCGATCTCGCGAAAATGCGAGATCTCAGTGCCAAGGAGAGACGCGCGTCCGAAGACGCGAGAGAAAGCGACAGAACTCACAACGAAATACAAGGATGGCTTCGTGACCTCGGAATCGCCCTTGGATTTCAGGTCTGGATCGCCGCCAACGATCGCTCGAGAGAATACTTATCAGGCAAGCTTTCGGACAATTGCTTAACGGCTCTTCCAAACTCGGTGACGGGAGGAGGAGATGCTGTCGCTCTGATTGACGTGATTTGGTTCGATGTGGATGGGGCTCCTGCTGCCGCGTTTGAAGTCGAACACACCACTTCGATTTATTCCGGGATCGTTCGCCTTCTCGATCTCGCGCAGGGATCCAAGCTCGATAATGCTGTCCCATTATTTCTGGTCGCGCCAGACAATCGCGAAAAAGAAGTGCGTGAGCAACTTCAGCGGCCAGCATTCCGCGCCTCCGCTGCAACTTTACATTTGCGTTACCTCCCCTACGGCGAACTCGAAAAACATAGGGAAGCGATTACCCGCTTCGGAAGCGGAGTAAAACCAATTCAGGCGATTGCGCGAGAATTCTGAAAGACCCCGGTCTGCTGAAGCAAATCTAGACAGTTTCGAATATGCCTTGAGTCCACGCTCGATCATCGTTCCTGCTGCGTAAATAGCATTTCAAGATTTAGGCGGTTCCTCAGGCCCGTGGCGTTCTATTCCGAAAGCGGTTCTTATCATGAAGCCTTCCGCAGCCCAAGAGCCGACCACCGTTTGTAACAGCGGTCGGCATCGGCCGTCCTTACATGGGCATGCCAGCCGGCATGGAAAATTTTGCTTCGTGAATAGCGGTAACCGTGATCGTGTTGCCCTTTACGCTTCCCTCAACTTGTACATGTTTGCCTGCAAATGGCGCGATGGTCTGAGGCTTCGCGGTGAGAGTATAAACTTTGTTGCCCACCACGAGCGCGTAGCTCGCCTTGCCCTGCAGACACTCGGCGATGCACTCGGCGTTGGTTTTGCCCGGCAGCATGTGCTTCTTGCCGCACATTGTGTCGCTGACGACTCCTTCGATGGGTTGGGACGCAGCATGAACCTGCTGGAATGCGGGTATCATGGCGGCGGACAGAAGAGCAAGGGTGATGATCGGCATCTTTCTCATGCTTTTTCTCCATTGATGTTGAAATGAACGTTGAACAACTTTCACAAAAGCGCGGAGGCTGCAACAAAGACAGTTCTCGATACCCGGCCACACACACTTCTCATATCCTCCGCACCGAATCGAACATCGAAGGATTATTTAGACCGACAAGTCCAACGGCCCCGTACGATTTCGCACAAAGAATACTGGATATTCGGTTCTCTCCCTGTCTGTCATACAAGCACGCAACCTGCCAAATAGCTGCTGCGGGGTAGAGGCCGATAAATCGCAACGATTCAGTCACATTGGGCTTTCTGGTAACCCGCTACCCCATTCGAATTGCCGCAAATCCGGCACTTCCTGCCGCATTTCGGGCGGGTGCCTCCAGCCGGGTAAGCGAACCTTGACTTCGAAATCTCGGCCCGCCACCACTTGGCCGCGAACAGAATCTGGCGCTCTTTCAGCCCGCTCCGGTGCCGAGTATGGGGGGGTAGAGGCCACCGGACACATTTTGTATGAGGCGTGGAGATGGTGTTGCGAACAAGCTAGCATTCGATAGCGCGTAAGTGGCTGTTAGGTGTTTCACTCTCGACCATTGTTGGATGGCAACATAAAACACCGTCACAACCGTGGCTCAACAATTGCAGCATCGTCCTTAGATTTCTGGGAAACCGGAATTTCCTAATCGATTTCTAATCCCGCGTTTGCAGCAATTGTTATTCGCGGGTTGAAAGATACCAACATGTTTCGATTGGACTATGTCTCCTGTGTCTTGACCATCAGTTCCACTGTCCTTGTCGGGAGGAAACGCTGGGAAGGATGGATTGTCGCAGGAATCAACAGTGCCTTGATCTGTATTATTGCTGTCAATACATCGCAACTTGGATTCATTCCTGCCAATTTGTTTTGCCTCGCTTTGTATGCTTACAACATTTGGGAATGGCGCAAGAGTTTTGGTGCGAAAAAGGAGCGCGGTCAGCCTCCCACCGAAACTCAATCTCTCCCGCTTCCGGGAACGCCTCAGATGCAGGTGTGATACAGGTTTACTCGTCATCAGTGGGCAGAACTCATCTCCGCCGCAGAAAGCACTGACACGCCCGTTGTTCTCGGTTATTCACTACGGCCAGCTTAGCAACCGTCCCTGCAATTCCGGGCCGTACATTTCGGCCCGCCGATTCCCAGCAATCGTCAAGAGACTTACTGTTTCTCCAGGTCGATGCTCTCGTACGCAGCAACCATTGCCTCATGCTTCTTCGCCTGCGCCAGGTAATCCTGGGCCATCGTTTTGTAATACTGGGCGATGCGTTAGTGGTCCCTCGGTGTTTTTGCAGTGGCGATCAAGGTGTTGAGCTGCTACTTACTGAGGGGCTCAGGCTTAGGCTGCCGCACAGACGGCGTCTGGGCAAGGACTGTCGTGGTGATAGCGAATACTGTGGGGATAGCTAACAGTTTGCGCGTCATGTTCGTATCCTCCCGGTTGAATTGTTAGGTGCCGCCGTCTTTAAGACTGCGGGTAACATTGATCACCAACTTCAACGTGTGGAAGTGGAAAACAACATCTTTGATCTGCGCTTCGACTATGCCGGTAATTGCCCCAGCGACCCAATCACTCGCACTTCTTCATCCTCTGAGCCATGGCCTGCTCATGCCGATTGAGAACAACGGCCACTTCCTTCAGCGCTTTTCTGTGCAGGCCGAGGATATGCTTCGCAGTTTGAGGGGCTTCGCTGGAAGTGTCATTCGCGATTTGATAAAGGTCGAATGTGTCGATGGCGTCATAGAGCGCCGCCTTCAGCTGCTGCTGAAGTTGAATGATGTGATCATGTTGTTTAACGTCTGCGCCACACTTCTGTTCGTAGAGAATAAGGAAGAGCTTCTGATTTCTGACAGTATTGCGCAACGTAACAATATTCTCTTCGTGTGCCTTGACGATCGATTGGTCGCGGATGAAACCATTCGCATCTTCGGCATCGACCATGACTTGAAGACTCGTGTTGAGTTTCGCAATCAGAGCTTGCATCCAATTTTGGTGATCGATAATTTCGGCATCGAGTGATTTCCGGCTTTCCTCGCTTTGAACTTCGGTCGCTTGCGTCTTCGGCGCTTGGCCAACCGATAGCGGCGCTCTGCTGAGCCCTAAGAGAACAACTCCGGTCGCGATCATGAACAGCTTGCTTGTCATCTTCATACACTTTCTGCTTGAATGGTTGGCACCGTCATTGAGGCATCTTGGCTGCCTGCGCGAGTACATCGCGTAGGAGCACGGTTATGTTGCCGCTTGTTTGCATGTGCGGTATTTCGACAAGTGCACAGCCATTTGTCCCCGGCTTGTGACCTTTCGCCTCAAAATTCATCTGGCTATTGCACTCGGCGCACATCATTTGTCCGTTCTTGGCATAATGGCGATCATGGCTGCGGTAGCAGGTGCGGCAGCTTGCCAGAGCCACCTGAACCGCCTTGTCGTCCGTTCTCCGCCGAACAACGACTTTCACTTTTTGTCCCGAAGAGCTGACTTCAAACAGATGGAGTTGCCGCGAATTTAACCTGGTCGTGTCCAGGTGAAGATCCTGCCCCTCACCTACCGTGACTACCGGCACGTCGCTCTTCTGCGAAGGATAGGAGACATACGCGCTTACAAGAACGAAGATGAGCAGAAGCACAAAACCACCGCATATCGCCCACACCGGCCAGAATACGTACCAATCGTTACGCCGGGGCGCCTTGGGAGGTCTTGCGTGTATCCGGTGATTGCTCATAACTGCACCTTAGCGATTGCTGGAGGCGAAGACGGCTGTTGCACCTGCTTCGTCGTAATGTTCCGCGAGGGATGATGTCGGGGCAAAGGACCGAATTGCCGCCAATACTCTGGGAACATAGTTTCTGGTTTCAAGCGGCAGGGCCCGCAGGTTGGCTAATTGGTAGAAGTCCTGCGAGTGCGCTCGAAGAATCGCAGAGCTGACATTGATCTCCCCTGTGTTGTATGCGGCGAGCGCGAGTTTCCAATCGCCGAATTGCGCGTGCAGGTCGTGAAGATATTGGGCCGCGGCCCCAGTAGCCTTGAAGAGATCGAGGCGCTCATCCTGGTTTTTGTCTACACGCAGTCCGTAGCGCCGAGCCGTATCCGGCATCAGTTGCCAGAGGCCGCGCGCACCTTTGGGAGAAAGTGCGGTAGTGCGTCCTCCGCTCTCGACGAGAACCACGGCAACCAGATCGGTCGGAATTCCGTGATACCGCAGAATGGGCTCGATGGCCGGACGCAACAGATCGACACGCGCCGCCGCAGGGCCTGGACCGCCAGTCCATGAAGGTGTCCGCGGCCCATAGAGAACGGCAAGGTTTGCACTGTGCGTCCTGTCAGACCCCGGCCGATCGTCTGAAGCCGTCGGGGCGGAGGCAAGAAGCGCGTCCGCCGCTCGGATTAGAGAGCCGTCAACTCCCGAAAACGGCTCTTCGCTGCTTGCACTGCCTTGCTGAAGGGGCGGCACTTCCTGGCTCCACAGAAAAACTGGAGTGGCCAAGAGGAGGAGCGCAGCCACGCCCATCCAGCGGATTGACTTGGTTCCGGCGATCGCTAGGTTAGGCATGAGGCGCCTCCGCAAGCTTAGCCGCTTCACGCTTCAGGGCTGGCTTAACCTCCCAGTTCCACTTCCATATCCCGAAGATGGGAGGATAGACGACAAGCTCCATAAAGAACGAAGTAATAATGCCGCCAAGCATAGGAGCTGCGATGCGTTTCATAACATCCGCTCCGGTTCCCGCGGACCACATGATCGGCAACAGTCCGAAGAGCATGCACGATACGGTCATGACCTTGGGGCGCAACCGTTTTACAGCTCCGTGAACGATGGCTTCGCGCAAGTCGTCCCAGGAGCGAATGCCAGTCGTCTTCAGAGCGTCATGGTAGGCGAGGTCGAGGTAAAGAAGCATGAAGACGGCTGTCTCAGCGTCGACTCCGAGCAGAGCGATGAGGCCGACCCAAACGGCAATACTCATGTTGTAGTGCAGCAGGTACAGGAACCAGATTGCGCCGATGGCCGAGAAAGGCACCGCCAGCAGAATGATTATGGTTTTGATCGCCGAACCGGTATTGAAGTAGAGCAACAGGAAGACGATGAAGAGCGTAATCGGAACGACGAATTTCAGGCGCTGCGCGACGCGCTCCATGAATTCATACTGGCCGCTCCAAACAAGCTCGTAACCGGCAGGAACTTTTATCTTATCCGCAACCGCTTTCTTCGCGTCGTACACATAACTGCCAATGTCGCGTCCGGAGACATCGACGTACACATAGCCGCTGAGCCTTCCGTTTTCGTCGCGGATCATGCCCGGACCGGTTTTCATGTGGATGTCCGCAATCTGACCGAGAGGAATTTGTGCTCCCGACGGTGTGGCTACCAGCACGCGTTGAAGAGCTTCGACGTCACTGCGGTAGTCGCGCAGATAGCGGACGTTCACCGAATACCGTTCGCGGCCTTCGACCGTGGTCGAGACCGGCTCGCCACCGACCGCCGACATCAGAACACTTTCGGCATCGTCGATCGTCAGTCCGTAGCGCGCAAGTTCATCGCGTTTCAGATCGAAATCGAGAAAATACCCGCCGCTAGTGCGTTCCGCAAAGACGCTGGTCGTTCCGGGAACATCTTTCAGGGCCGTTTCAATCTGCTCGCCGACCTTCTGAATCTCATCGAGGTTCGCGCCCAGGACCTTGATGCCAAGCGGAGTACGAATGCCTGTGGTAAGCATGTCGGTGCGGGCTTTGATGGGCATGGTCCAGGCATTGGAGATTCCCGGCAGTTGCAGAGTCTCGTTTAACCCACCAGGGCCATAAATCAGCTCCTGCGTTGTGAGATGATCCGGCCAGAACCTTCGCAATACTGGTTGAAGCCAATGGGGAGCTGATTTCGAATACCACCGGTCTACTTTGGGCCACTGATCCTGGGGTTTGAGAACGATGGTGGTTTCCATCATTGAATAGGGAGCCGGATCGGTAGAGCTCTCTGCACGACCCGCCTTGCCCCAGACGCGATCAACCTCCGGGAAGGCGCGAATCATCTTGTCCTGCATCTGCAGCACGCGAGTTGCTTCGGTCACAGAGATGCCGGGCAGTGTCGACGGCATGTAGAGCAGCGTACCTTCATCAAGCGGCGGCATGAACTCCGATCCGAGCTTGAAGTAGACCGGTACGCTGAGCGCCATCACGAGAAGGGCAAATCCGATGGTCATCCACTTGTGATCGAGGACAAACTCGACAACCGGGTGATAGACCTTCATCATCGGCTTACTGATAGGATGGTTCTCCTCGCTGTGGATCTTCCCCACAAAGAGCGCGTTGACGATCTTTGCGAGCCGTTTTGGACGGAAGTTGAAGCCGTCCATCCGCGAGAAGATGAACCGCATGGCCGCCGGCGCCAACGTGATTGCCAGCAGAGCCGCAATCGCCATGGAGAAGTTCTTGGTAAATGCGAGCGGCTTGAACATGCGACCTTCCTGGCCTTCCAGGGTGAAGACTGGAAGGAAGCCAACCGCGATGACCAGCAAGGCAAAGAAGCTGGGACCTCCAACTTCTTTTACGGCCGCGATCACGACAGCGTGCGACGGACCGGGCCGCCCTTCGGCTTCCCAATGTTCGAGCTTTTTGTGAACCTGCTCGACCATGACCACAGATGCATCGACCAGTGCGCCAATGGCGACGGCAATGCCGCCGAGCGACATGATGTTTGCGGTCATCCCCATCCATTGCATCGGAATAAATGCAAGAATGACGGTAACCGGAATAGTGACAATCGGAACGATGGCGCTCCGTATGTCCCACAGAAAGATCATGATCACGATGCTGACAATAACCAGTTCCTCGATCAGCGTGTGCCGGAGGTTATCGATCGCGCGGTCGATCAACTCGGAGCGGTCGTAGGTCGTAACCAATTTGACGCCCGGCGGCAACGTGGATTTGAGGTCGTTCAGTTTCTCCTTCGTGCGCTCGATGACCTTTTGCGCGTTTTCCCCGTAGCGCATAATGACAACGCCGCCGACCGCTTCTCCGTTGCCATCCAGTTCTCCCGAGCCTCTCCTTATGTCCGGGCCGAAGGTTACCGTGGCCACGTCGCGGACGAGTACTGGAGTTCCAGTCTGTGCGTTGTACATGATGACGGTCTTGCCTATGTCGTCGAGGGAGCGGATGTATCCCCGTCCGCGCACCATGTACTCGCGGCCGGTGAATTCGACCAATCGGCTGCCAACGTCGTTATTGGATTTGCCCACCGCATCACTGACCGCGTTGATCGGTATCTTGTAGGCCAGAAGCTTGTTCGGATCGACGTTTACCTGGTATTGGCGGACAAAGCCGCCGACTGGTGCGACTTCGGCAACGCCGGGTACCGTCTGGAGTGCGTAGCGTAAGTACCAATCCTGATAGGAGCGCAGTTCCTCGATACTGTGCTGGCCCGTCGTATCGACGAGCGCGTACTGGTAAACCCAGCCGACAGAGGTTACGTCCTTTGCCAGTTCGACGTTTACGCCTTTGGGAAGCCGCGGAGTGACGGAGTTCAGGTATTCAAGTGTCCTCGACCGTGCCCAGTAAATGTCCGTACCTTCGTCGAAGATGATGTAGATGTAGGAATAGCCGAAGTCGGAGAAGGCACGTATGTCCTTGACCTTTGGCAGGCCGAGCAATGCCGAAGCGATCGGGTACGAGACTTGATCCTCCATGATGTCGGGGCTGCGATCCCACTTGGCATAGACGATTACCTGGGTATCCGACAGATCAGGTATCGCGTCTAGCTTCGTATTCCTCATCGAGTTCCATCCCAGAACGATGGCAACCGCGACGAAGAGGAAGATCAGAAACCTGTTTTTGTCGCTGAAGTCAATAATCTTGTTCATCATTGGAATTTCGCCTCATGCATCAACTGCTCAAAGGCAACAACGGTTCCACCGTTCGCTTGAGTGAACGCATCCGCCTGTTGTCTGTCAGCGAAGGTGAAGATCCCCGGTGAGCAGCGGTCGAAGGCAAGCTCCTGGGTTCCTTTCATTTCGTTCATGCGCATCGCATCGTGGTCGCATGCCATCGAACGGCTCCCTTCCACGTACCACGCACCTTCCGGGGAAATTGCCTTGCCGGTGCTATAGTCGTGCACCGTGATGAGGCGAATTGGCTTCCTCTGCTGGTTCGCTTCCGTAATGGCGCAGCGGGGGCAGCAAACCTGCGTTCTCTTGCCATCGATTTCCGCCGTGACCATCAAGTTGGCGTGAAGTGGCCGGCTGCAATAGCCGCACGCGACCGATTTCGGATGAGTGATAAACCTGAACCAGCCAAAGGCCGCGGCGCCGGCGACAAGGATCAGAATGCCTGCTATGACAATGCGTCGAGTGTTCATGGTGTTCCTCCTCAGTGCTGCATTCCGCTCATCGCGTTCTTGAGCTTGCTTTCGGAGTCGATAAGGAAGTTTCCGGAAACTACAACCGTCTCACCGGCATTCAACCCGGCCAACACCGCTACATTTCCATCAACAACCGGCCCGAGGGTGACCTTTCGAGGCTCAAACATCCCCCCTGGATGCACCACAAAGACCTGCTGTTCCGTTCCGGAATCGAGGACCGCTTCCTGTGGAATGAGAACCTTTGCCCCGTAATCGACCCGCAGTTGCACGTTGGCGAACATCTGCGGCTTCAGATCAAACCTCGGGTTGGGCAGTTGAATGCGCACCTTCACCGTTCTCGTCTGTGAATCGACGGTTGGATAGATGTACGAGATTTTTCCCCTGTACGTCCTGCCCGGGTAATAGCTCAGGGATAGAGATACTTGCTGACCGAGACGCACGAAGGGAACCTCGTATTCGTAGATGTCTGCGTCGGCCCACACCGTCGATAAGTCCGACACCGTGTACAACTCTGTGTCCTGCGTAACCGAGGTTTGGGGAAACACTTTGCGGTCGGTTACGAAACCTGTAATCGGCGAGTAGAAGGTCAGGTCTTTGCTGACCTTCCCTGTTTTGTCGAGTTGCTGGATCTGTTCGTCCGAGATGTCCCACAGCCTCAAACGCTGCCGTGTGGATTGCAGCAGCGATTGTGCGCCCGTCGATACCTCCTGGAAAGGAGCCGACCCGAGAGAGGCATAGCCGCGCTTTGCGATGAGATACTCATCTTCGGCCGAGACCAGATCGGGACTATAAAGCGTGAAGAGCGGTTGTCCCTTCTTGACAAGCTGTCCCACGAAATCGACATACACCTGGTCCACGTAACCCGCAACTTTCACGTGGACGTGGGCGATCTTCGTCTCATCCGCAACGATCTGCGCCGTTGTGCGAATATCCCGAACCAGTGGCCTGCGCTCGACAATTGCCGTGCGCACACCTACCATTACCTGTTTTTCCGGAGATATCGTCACCGTGCCCATCGGCATTTTGGCCATGCTCTCGTCGTCGGCATACTTCGGAACCAATGTCATCCCGCAATCGGGAGCAGTGCCCGGCTTATCTGACTTGTAGGCCGGATGCATCGGATCGTACCAGTAGAGAACTTTTCGCTCGCCGCTCTTCGTAGACATGCCCGGCATGTTGGCCATGTCCGTGGCCGGCTGGTTAGCTGCCTGCACCGGAGCCGGTGTCTGTTCTGCATATTGCGGCAGAAGATCCATCCCGTCCGGAGCCTTACCGGACTTGTTGTAATGGTGCTGCGGATTCATTGCGTCGTACCAATAGAGGACCTTCCGCTCACCGCTTGCGCCTGCGGAACCAACTGCGGCAGTTCCAGAGTGGCCGAAGAACCAGCGATGTGTCGCGGCCATATAGACCACTCCCAGCGCGGCAATGAGCAGAACCACGACAATGAGTTTTTTTGCAGACCGTAACATGACTAAACTCCTCTTCTTTCCGGTGCGGACGCTGCCTGCTTTATGGGCATCCATTTAGAACTTTCAAACTGAGTTTGCGATGGCGCATTGCGGAAGATTGTGATGCCGACGGCAACCAGTGACGCGAAATCATTCTCTGGAACAGGTGCTTCTGTCTCTGCGTTCGGTGCCACAAGACTTACCAGGACATCATTGATGGTGTCCTGAATCCGGTCGCTCTGCTTGTGCCGTTTGCGCGTCGCGAGCGCCACGAGACGGTAGAGTCGATACCGGTTCGGCTGATGAACCTGCACCACAAAAACAAGCTCGGAGCGTGCATATTCGGCCCTGGCTTCCGCCATCTTTCGTCTTGCTTTCGTCGTAGACTGAGTGGCCATCATCATTTTGCCTCCTGCGCAGTCTGAGAAACGGCTGCAGCCGGCCCAGCGCTCGAAGCTTCGCTGATTGCGGTTCCGGTTAGGCTCTCCATCCGCGCGATAGCGGTCTGAGAATCGGCAAGCTGGCGATAGTAGTCGGTCTCGTAATTGAGCAGGGTGGTGAAGTTCGCGAGCAGCGACAGGAAGTCGACCTTCCCGACCTGGTAGGATGCCATCGAGGACTCAAGCGCGAGGGAAGACTGAGGAACAATGCCTTTCGAGTAAAGGCTCACCAGCCGTTCCGAGGCCTGCGCGGCGAGGTATTGTTGCTTCAACTCAAAGCGCACTTCGTTCAAGCGGTTGTCACGCATCTTTTCCGCACTTATCAAGTCCTCGGCGGCCTCCGCCACTCCCTGGCGTTGCTTCGACCTGTAGAAGACGGGGATATTGACGCTGAATGTGACTCCGTTCATGTCCGGCTGCGCCGTGCGCTGCTGATACATGTAACTGACCCCGAAGTCAGGCCTGTACTGCTTTTCGGCCAACGCAACACCCAGGCGGCCCCGGTCGATCATTCGCCGATTGCGCAGGACTGCGGTATCGTTGTCGGCCGCGAGACCGTAGAGTTCATCCAGCGAGTATCGAATCTTCGCCGGCTGTATTTCTGCGGCGGGAGGCAGCGGCGACTCAGGTGCCCTGAGGAGGTAGGCATTGATCCTTGCCTGCGCCGTGGCCTTTTGTTGTTCCAGCAGCGTCAGTTTTTCGATCAACAGGGAAACCTCCACTTGCGAGCGCAGTAAGTCCTGCTGCATCGCTTTGCCCACGCGATACTGCGCCTCGGCGATCTTCGAAAGCTTTTCGAGAAGCTCTTTGTTCCTGGTCGTTGTCTGTATCGCTTTATCGAAGTAGAAGTAGTTGTAAAAGGCCGCCTTGACCTCGGCCGTCACGCGGCGGCGCACCGCCTCGTAGTCGGTTTGCGCCGCATCTGCTTCCTTGCTGGCGATGGCTCCCTGCAATTTCAGCTTGCCGGGGTACGGGAATTGTTCGGAAACGGTAACGCCGCGATAGCTTGATGCGTCGCCCGACATGATGCTGAAAGGGGTGATATTGCCGGCCCAGCCGACGCCAACCACCGGATCAGGTAAAGTCTTCACTTGCGGTACTCGCCGCCTAAGACCGTTGACCGTGTGCAGAGCGCTTTGCGCCTCCGGACTCTTTTCGAGAGCCTCCCGGACCACATCGTCGAGCGACAATACTTGTTGTGTGCTCGATTGATCCGCCGCCGGGCCTTTAAGGCCAAGTGCCGAGTTCGCTGTCCCTTGGGACCACAGACTTAAAGGGGCGAGCGCGAGCGAAACCAACCAAAGCCCGATACGAAATGTGCCGAATCTCTTCATTTTTGAGCTCCCGCTCCGCTGTCCGCTGGTGTGCTCAGAGCATGGGTATCGATTCCCTGGATTGGTTCGGTTGTATGGCGCCGATCCAGTGTGTCGACCAGGCGGTAATAGGTTGACTGAGGCAGGGCCTCTTTCAGGTCGAAGGTGTATGTGTCGCGGTATCCGAACACAAGCAGGTGATAGGGATCGACAGCGGATAGAGTTTGGAGATCCGTCCAGCGCCAGCTGCGGCTGTCACCGGGGACAGCGGTCACATAGTCGATGCCGCTATCGCGGAGCCGCAAAATGCCATTTGTGCCGCCCCTGACGGTCCGATGATGAGCGGGGATTGCGATACCCTGTGCCGATGGATCGGGTACGGAGTTTTGCGATGGGCGTTGAACAGCCTTGGCCAGCTTAGTCGCAACCTTAGGAGGAACAGTCTCGGTTACATCGAATCTGTAGCGTTCGACTCCCGGCAGATGCTTCTTTCTGTTCTGGTAGGTTTCGATGACCAGAGTGTGTGGCGAGAGAAAGAAGGACTGCACTTCCAGATAATGCAATCTCGTCGTCTGCTTCCCCGAACGGAATTCAATTCCAGTGGCGTCGATGCTGAGATCGCCCTTCTCCCTTCCCACGATGTGGCGCAGCTTAGCGGTCGAGTGCCAGCCGATGCTTGATTGTTCGGTGTCAGCCTGGCTGAGATCTTGTGCAAGGCTGACGCCTGCGCCCTGAAGAGAGAACCACAGGCCGGCGGAAAATACCAGACCAGACAATACGCACCGCTTGAAACGATTTCGATTCATGACGGATCTAACTCCTGCAACTCAGATTGAAACGTAATAAGGGGAGAGTCTTCGCCGACTCAAAGCGACAGAGTTCTCCTGTCGTGGACAGGCTAACGCGCAATGAGATCAGCAGTACACACGGAAAAAGTGGTAGCTGAAAGAGAAGATCAGATTTGGAAAGTGCAAAGAACAGACTGAGAGTGTCTGTTCAACTCGCGATCGGGCGGAGCATAGTATTCTTCCGGCCGAAACTCGACGATGGATGCAATGCTGGCAAACGTATCGTCCACGAGCATCATTTCGTGCGATCCCTCTGGCGCCGATGCAACCGCCGCCAAGGAAGGCCCGCTTGGCGATATCTGGCAGTTGCACTGATTAACACTGCCGGATTGAGTGAGGGATTGAACGCTGCTCACTGCCTTGGCGATGGTCATGTGGCAATCCGGTGCGCAGCACGCGGAAGACTTTGCCGGGGTCTGGCACAGGGTCGACGACGCGAACAGAGGCAAAGGCCCGGCTCCCAAAGCTACAAGGAGCAGCGTCGTCACGATTTTGGAGAAGAATCTCATGCCAGTGTACCGAGTTTGCCAATCCTTTCCGGGTCAGTATGTGATTTAGATCACATACTGGACCTTTGTTTTTCGAATCCGTGAACTCCGGAAGCATTTATTCGCAGATCAAAGTGCTTTGCATCGAAAATTCCTGCAACATTTTGATATTGCTGCCTATTCCATTGCCCGGCAATGAGGGCTGGAGGGATGCGGGCCACGCCCTGAGAATTGAGGCAATCCAGCGCCATAGTATGTTGAGGCGTGGTGCCCGTTTCTCTCGCTGCATAATCCGCGACCCTCTGCGCGCTACACTGTCACTCCCATTTCGCGCGCCAACTCTTGCTGCTCCTGTTGTTCGTCCGCAATCGCCTTCTCCGTTCTCTGGAGCGTCTTGACAAGAAGTTTCTTGTCGAGGATCTGTCCAGAATTCTTCGCAATTTCGGAGAGTGCTGTGGCCATATCTTTGTTGACGCTGTCGGCGATGACGTTGTCCGGCGGTGCGATGATAGTCATTCGGCTGCCCACGTCCCATTGAAAAGCACGTGCGATGCCAAACCTATGCTCCTGCAAGAAGGCATACCAATTTGACAACCTCAACGCGCAAAATGCAGTCCAGGACACGTTTTGATAGGCATTTGAGAGATCGTCTTTCCACTCTGCGACTTCTACGCCCTCGTTTCATACCCCGCCTGATTGCCTGATTTCGTCCATCAGTTGGAGCATTTGGCACAGAGGAACCATTACCGAGCGTATTATTCGAACCTCTGGATGGTGAGTACACACTCATCTAGCGCTGAAGGTGGGCTACACGCAGAATGTCGGTCAGAATTGGTTCGCGCTTCACAAAGTGCTGATGAAGCAGTCGCGACGCTCCCACGAAGCGCGCTCGCGTTTCATCAGCGATCTTCTTGAGAGTCGCATAAACTGCCGAGGCGCCAAATCGGTGCCTTTCCGGAGATGCTGGATGCTTGAAGAGGAACCAACCACCCACCACCCAAAAAGATGGCAACGATCGCAAGCTTGACAATCACGATAGCGGAGTTGAAGTTAGCTGACTCCTTGATGCCGTAATCACCAGAATCGCCAACATCGCAATCAGGATGAACGTTCCGGTGGCATGCTGCAGTCCCGCGGTACTCACACCGGGCGGCAGCCACTGATGCTGATAGAAAACCAGCCGCGTTCCCGTAGTGGCGGTTAATTGCGGGGGAATGTATATCCCATACTGCTGCAGAAGGCTGTTGAAATATCCCGACCATCCCGAGGCGACTGTCGCCGCGCTAAACGCGTACTCGAGTACCAGATCCCAGCCGATGATCCATGCCACCAACGCTCCGAGCGTCGCATATCCGTAGGTGTACGCCGAACCCGCAATCGGAATGATCGACGCAAACTCCGCGTAGCACAGTCCGGCAAACGCGCAGGTGATGCTGGCCAGTACAAAGCTTAGCGCTACCGCAGGTCCCGCATAAAGCGCCGCGGCTTGCCCTGTGAGCACGAAGATGCCCGCTCCGATTACGGCACCGATGCCCAGAGTGATCAGATTCAGTGCTCCCAGCGACCACTTGAGAGTATGGGTACCCTCTTCACTCGCTTCGGCTGAAAGCAATGACATGGGCTTAACACGAAATAGACTAGACATAGACGAGGGGAAGCCTCCTCAGCATCAAACAACCCCAATTGAGCTTATTGTTCTGTCCTCGGTTCAGCGACCAGTTGGACCAAGCGTTGCGGTTCGGAAAGGCTCAGGAACTGCCTCTTTCCCAATGACTCTCTTTTGCTATCTCCCTCGTACTTTCCAAGTCCATAAAAGCATGTGCAGTGCCAAATCTTCTCCTCCGCTAGAGACCTCGCGAACTTATATAAGCGAGAAGCACGATGTGAGCTCCCAGTTTGGTTTTGGCAATGATCGAGATATCGTCCTTTCGCGGATGTGAAACGCAGACAATCATTGCGAAGCACGCCATGCTGCCTCATATCGTCCACCGACTGACGCATTTGGCACATGGGGAACGCCTTCAGACTTTCGGGCTGTAAAGTACGGCCTCATTTATCGGCATCGCGCAAGGTTGCAAATGGTGCGACACGTGCAGCTACGTTGAAGGTTTGAAAAAGGAGATTGGTCTATATGAGCTGTAGCACCACGGCACAACCTGATTGCCTAAGATGCGGTTCGCCGAAGGATAAAATCGGCCGATGTCACAGCGACCGACGGAACTCAGTAAAATTTTGGGTGCTCGACGCTGTATTTGGAACGTTCCTTGGCGTCCTGGTTATCGAATTCCACGAATACTTGATTCCAGACAAGTGGGCCCTCTGGTGGTCGTTCCTGGCCTCAATGTCGCTTGTGATGGTTCTTCAATCCCTCCTGTCGTACTTCATTGGCAACCTGATTGGCTCCATGGAGGCGATGATCCCCGGCGGCTTTATTGGAATGGGAGCGATGATCGTGGCTTACCTGCCGGTGCCAAATCGATACCTGATGGTTGCCTTAAACGAACAGAAATGCTTCGACGAGCGCAGGACGTTCTCTCTCGGCATTCAGGAGCATTTCCTCCAGGGTATCGACCGCCTGATAGGGAACGAGATGAATGCCAATGTCGTACGGCAGGCAAATCTCCTAGAGAGAGGGCCGCAATTGGCTGTCGAAGCGACGGATGGCTTTCAGTTCTGCCGCATCCAACAGCTTCTTCGAAACACGAATGAGCCGCTTGTCTGCATCCACGTCGATATTAGCGGAGCTGATCTTGCGGCTGTCGCCGATCACTCCGAACTGAACTTTGAGACATAGAGTGGTCTGGCTGAGATCGCGATCAGGCACAACAATCCTGTCTGCCAATAGAGTTGCCATGACTTGTTCTCTCTTTCCGTGCGCATGGAGCACACAAGGATTCTTAAAGGCATGCACACGAATTGAAATCATGGCAGGCCATTTGTCGTATCAAGGGATTTATCTAGGAATGGCTGCAAGAATCCGGAAGCAGAAGTTAGGAAAAGAGATACTTTGAATGAGTTCTCAAAGAGTGGTCAGATACCTATAGCAATGCACTCCATGATGGCGACAAGTTGTGCAAAAACTGCAAGGACATGCTTGCGTTGCATCCCGTGGCCTCAACCACAGGCGCTCTGCCGTACCCAGACGCACCAGATCTCCTCGAACCGGACTTATGAACAATTGAGTTTCGACAATAGGTCCCTGAAGGCTAGCCGACTTATCGGAACTCATATTGAGATGTCGGGGCAACGAAGTTCACTGACTTTCGGGGGATTGCACGAGACTGTGACCGCAGCCTCTCTTCAACACTTCAGTTGGCTTCTTACGGCCCCTCACCTGGATTCTCCCGGCTTTTTCCCACTCGGTCAGCCACTCACGCAAATCCGTTTGGTAGACGGCTGGGAACTGAAGTGCTTCCGCCCAGCAGTCATCGTACGAGAGCGCGCCCGAGACGGATAGAAGATCCCAGACACGCTTCTTGGCGCGCACACGGTTATCTTCAGCGAGCTGCTGATACTTTCTCTCTCGATACAACACTGGAGCGCCAAATAGCTCGAAGTTCCCAGTCTTCTCTTGGCGCTGTCCACACTCTTGAAGACCTCGACGCTTTTTGGATGACGCGTGGCGTAAATGAGGTAAAAGTTGAAAGCATCGGAATCGGGTTTCATGACTGGCAAAGCGCACACGTAGGAAAATCCTCCTACGCACTTAATTAGGTCGCAATACTTCCGCACCACTGCGAATTCGAGTTCGGTTCCGGATAAGCTCCGCAATTCCGGGAAATCCTCACCAAGGAGGTCACTCAGGTCCGTAGCGGTGTTGTTCACGAATCGCGTGATGAATGAGGACATGAGGTTGATAGCGACCTCGCCAGGCTTCAACTTCAAGAGGGGAGAAATCTGTGAAATCCCTGCAAGCTTCCATCCCGTCGGGTCTATCAGGATGAATGGAAAGGTCCGCCGCATCGAACAATAACTAACAATCTCATCGATGTGTTCGGCGAAATCCCAGTTTTCGGCACGTATCTTGATATCTGGGGAGTTCTGTCTCTTCGCGAAGGCGTCCAGTTGGCGGAAGGGCTTTGGATCCTTTTCGATAAAAAGCAATTCAATCGAAGGAACCCTGCTTCGGTTCGATAGCTCCGCGCGAATTGCCTTTAGCACTTCGAATGCAATACCGAACGAAGTGTCTTGATATTCGCTGTCTCTTGAGTTCCACGGACCGGCGCAGCAGTCGACATACTTGATATCGTAAGCCAAGCCGATCCTAGAATTCGGGCTGCGGTCTCAAGGTAGAGCCGAATAGCATAATGCTTGATTTCGGACTGTTCACGATCTTGATAATCCGATTCCGTCATGCTCGCCAGTGGAACCTGCAGACATTTGAATCACAATGGGCAATTCGTCATAGGTAACGCCATCGAGGGACCTACCGGTTTCGCTCTTTCGCACTCCACCCCATTGTTTGAAAAAGAAGGGCACCTCGAATTGGCGACATTGCAGTTCCAATGATCGCACCCATTCGGGCCGCATGGGGCCAGCACCGGTACCGCTCTCACCACCCACGATCATCCAATGTATGTCGCGGAGGTTGAGAGTGCCTAGATCCTCCAGGAGAGGTTCGACAGACAGGAACCTCACCGCGACGTGTGCTTTCCGTAACTGTGCGATGCGGGGAACACCGTGTTTCCGGTTCTCGACGCTCGTCTCCCACCAGATGTGTTCATGTTTCGCCGCGAAGGAGAGCTGCGAGTTCAAGAGCTTGGCCATACGATCAGGTCGCTTCGTAAGCACTTGGTAGGTGTGCCAATCGGCTTGGAGCATGACCTCACAAACCTTCACAATGAAGTCATCTGGCACTTCCGGATGAAATAGATCACTCATCGAGTTAACAAAAATCTTGCGAGGCTTCTTCCACTTCAGAGGATCACCGAGCTTCTCGGGAACGAGCCGCAGATCGAAACCTTGCTCATAGGGATGGCCGGGAACACCGCGAAATCGCTCAGCGAACGTCTTCGTATAACAGTGCTTACATCCGGGGCTGATCTTCGTGCAGCCACGCACTGGATTCCAAGATTGGGACAGCTGACGTACTCATTACTATCGAGTGCCGCAAGAGGCACACTAAGCAGGACGTGACATGGATAGAACAACTCGCGGCTAAACGAGACGCCATCGGAGCTTCCTGAACCATCGCCGTTAGCACCCAGGACTTCACTGCAGGCGCTGAATTGGTGGCGCGTCGCCACAGCATCCTGCTGCGACGGCTTTCGGATATCTCGATTGACGAGATCAACCGGCTGATCCGCGTGGAGTTCGTCTGGTTTACGCACAAACGAGTCGCTCTGTCATCCGTAGGTCTGCGCTTTGCACGATCGCAAGGTACGAACTTATAGAATCGGAAGTGCGAAAAGCAACATTTAGACTCCGTTCTATGCTGATCAGAAGCCGCTATGTTGTCGAAGGATTGTGCTCCTTGAATGCTGTGATCCTTTAGGTCCGGATCATACCAAATGGAGGATGTCGGCAACTGTGCCATCACCTCGGCGAGTTTGCCGGGTTTCAACGCACGATACCAGTCAAATCGTCGGACGAACGAATCACACCTCCATCGAACAAAATCTTGACTCTCCGGAATTTGTGCGCACCGAACGATTGTTGTTGTCGGCCTACTCGGTGCGAAGAGCGTTCACAGGGTTGGTGGTGGCGGCTTTGTGCGCAGGAATCATCGAGGCTGTGAAGGCTGCTGCCGCGAGCGCGACCACGGCAAGAATCAGAACTATGGGATCATACGGCTTGACCGCGTAGAGTTGATTGGAGATTAGCCGTCCTGCGCCGATTGCTGCCGGAACCCCGATCACCAATCCGGCTCCAACCTGCGTGAATGCGGCGCGCAAAATCATGCCGAGAATTGTGCTGCGGTCCGCGCCAAGCGCCATCCGGATTCCGATTTCGCTGGTGCGTTGTTCTACGGCGTAGGCGGTCACGCCGTAGAGTCCCACGGCGGCGAGGATGAGGGCAAGTGCGCCAAACATGAGGGTCAGTTTGGCGATCATGTCCTGCTGGCTGAAGTCCCGGTGCAGGAGCTCTTGATAGTCCGTAAAGTCGATAAGCGACAGGTTGGGATCGATTTCGGTGATGGCGTTCCGTACCTGGGTTTCGAGATGGTCGGGTTTGCCCGCCACAGAAAAGATGAGGTTGTAGAGATAATGGGCCCCCATCTCGCCGGTGATCTCGGTCTTCTTGGTGTAGGGGGTGTGCTGGACTGCAGGCAGGAAGAACATGGCCCGCACCGGTTCCTTCATATCATTCAGCACGTAGCGCATGTCCGCCGCCACACCCACCACTTCGTAATCGCTGGCATGAGTCATTTCGTTCAGGCCGAAGTGCTTGCCAATGGGATTCTCACTCTTGAAGAATTTCTTCGCGAATGTCTCGTTGACGACGGCGACCAGCGGCGATTTGGCCGTATCCTGCTCGGTGATGGCCCTACCCATCACGATGGGGTTTTCAAGGGTGGAGAAGAAGCCGGGAGTGACGCGGGTCCAGGTCGCGCCAGTGTCATCAGCGGCATGCGGTTCCGGCTTACCCTGAATGCGAATACCTTCATTCCAGCTGTCGCCGCTCATAGGGGCATAGGTGGCGGCGGCGACTCCCTTGACGGCGGGAATGCGCTGCAAACGATCCAACATCTTTCTATAGAGCAAATCAAGTTGTTCTGGTTGGTATCCGGCGCGGTTGGGATCGATGGCTGCGAGGTAATGATCTTTGACCTCAAAGCCGAACTTCTGATGCTCAAGATTGCGCAGACTGAGACTTAACATGGTTGCGGCACTCAACAGAACGAGCGACACGGCTGCCTGCGCGATGACAAGGATTCTTTGTGGCCATTTTGCGCCGTGGGCGGTGGAACGATTGGCTCCGCGCAGAGCTTCAACGGGCTCAGCATGAGTTGTCATCCATGCTGGAGCGATTCCGAAGCAGATGCTGGTGAGCAAGGAAACGACGAGAGCGAACAGCAGAACGGGCACCGAGGGAGAAGCTTCAATCGGGATATAACTTTCGGGGCCGGAAAAGGTCAGATGCAGGATCAATGTGGTTCCGGAATAGGCAAAGGCCAAGCCCGCTGCGCCTCCCAATAGACCAATAAGGAGGCTTTCAACGAAGGCCTTGGTGATGAGGCGACGCCGCGACGCACCCAGCGCAACCCGCACCGAAGTCTGCTGGCGATTTCTCAATCCGCGCGCAAGCAAAAGATTGGCAAGATTGGCGCACGCGATCAAGAGCACGCAGCCGGCAGCTACCAGCAGGACAGTAAGGCCCTCCTGGAATTGCTCGCGCATCCCGGAGACACCGGTGCCCCCAGGGGTGAGGTGGAAGACTTGCTTCGGCAGATATTCTTTGTCCTGGGTGCCCATGTCGGGCAGGTGACTAGCTTGCCATTGGCGGAGTTCGAGCTTGAGTTGCGCTTCTAGAGCCTTGGGATCGGTGCCAAGCTTAACTCTGCCGATGATATCGAGCCAATTGGCATCGGGAAGATTTAGGCGAGCGCGATCGCCGCTGATAACCAATTCAGCGTTCAAGGGCATCCAGAAATCGGGATTGCCCCAGCCTCGTAGTTCTCCCCCGAAAAAGCCGGGGGCAGCGACGCCAACGATGGTGAAGGGCTTTCCGTTGAATTGGAATACTGAACCGACAACGGAGGGGTCGCTGGCGTACTTCGTTACCCATGTATGGTAAGTGATGACCGCGACCTGGGCTCGACCGGGCTGGTCGTCGGCGTCGGTAAAGACGCGTCCGATCCAGGCGCCAACGCCAAAGGTCCTGAAAAAGTTACCGGAGATAAATTGGCCACTGCGGGTATCGGCGGGCTGAGTAGTTCCGACACGGCGTACGCCCAACCCCGCGGTTCCACCCTGGAAAGCAGCCAGGTCGATGAATGCCGGGGTGTTTTCTCGAAAACGGTGATAGAGTTCGCCGTTGAACAGGGAGAACTCTTCCCACTGGGTGTAGCCGCCCCAGTTGCAGCAGTGCTCCTTGTCGCCGAAGCGGTAGAGTTCATCGGGTTTCGCCACAGGAAGGGATTTGAGAAGTACGGCATGCACCAGCGTGAAGATGGCGGTAGTGGCGCCGACTCCGAGAGCGACCGTGAGGATGGCGGTGATGGCGAAGCCAGGAGATTTGCGCAACTGACGCACCGCATGACGTAGGTCCTGAAAAAGATTGGTCACGAATCGCCTCCGTGCAAGGATTTCCCAGCTGGACACGGGCAATCGATCGGCCAAACCATTTATGCAATAACTCGCCTGTTTTCTGAAGAGAAATGAAAAGCGGAGCAAACCAAGACCTGGGACTTCGTCCAATCTCAGGATGATGTGTGCGAAAGTGAACAGTCACGCCTGGCCGGGCGGCTCAGGTTGCGACTCTCGGCAGCGACGGATAGATTTCCTAACCGAAGGGGCATAGTCCGATCTAATACGCGCATGGGAAGAGGCGACCAAGCACTGATCCGGCGTTTCTGTCCGGGGACAAAGAAGCTTACGGTATTCGGGGTCACTGCTCATGAATATCTGCATCGCTTCAAAAGGGACGTCGGATCTTCGAAGTAAGTTGGGTGCACCGACGCGCATACCGCCCATCGCCAGTTCGCTCAGTGGATTGGCCTATGTTTTGCGCAGGTGGACGTGTAGCGCGGTTATCTCTGAGTTCGGATAGCCGCCGTCGTCGGGGTTTGGCGAAGTGGGATACACGGCGTTTATCGAAACTGCCCCAGGGCATCATGTCGAAGCATCTGATCAGATTGCGTCTGCCGGGCACCAGTTTGTGATCAAGAGGCTTACTCCGCGTTTACCACACTATGGAGTGTCTTGCTCAATCAAACTGGAGGATCTGACGCAAGAACAATTTGTTTGCATGTTTTTCAGGAAAACTATCCGCAAACGAGCCAAATTCCAAGCCTCATCTTGACGTAAAGGCGCCCAATCGGACATCTGCCCGTAGGGAGCCGAAAACCGGCATCTTGGACTCGAAGCGGACTTGAACGAAGCCGCTGGCGCGGCGGACACTGCCTTGGCGTGCAGCTATGAGCAGCACTGGTTGAGGTAGGTTGATTCACAAGGAAGGAGATCCTTGTGACCAACTTACGCAAGCGGATGCTGGAAGAGCTCCAGCGGCGCAACTATTCACCGGCCACGATCCGTGGCTATTTACTTGCCGTTGAGCAGTTTGCTAAACACTTTGGAAAATCCCCCGACAAGCTGGGGCCCGACGAGCTCAGAAGCTATCAGGCCTATCTGCTCACGGAGCGCAAGCTAGCCGTGGGAAGTGTGGTGGGCCGGGTCGCCGCGCTGCGGTTCTTCTTTGTTCGTACCCTCAAGCGGCGCGACTTCTGGGAAGAGCTGCCTTATCCGAAGGACCCGAAGGATCGGCGCCGACTGCCGACAGTGCTCAGCCTGGACGAGGTCGCCCAGCTCATTGATGCCGCCGGCAACCTCATGCAACGCGCCCTGCTGATGACGCTTTACGGCACGGGCATGCGGCGGACCGAGGTATCGCTGCTCAAGGTGAGCGACATCGACAGCAGGCGCATGATGATCCGCGTGGAGCGCGGCAAGGGTGGCGGCGGTCGCGACATCCCACTCAGTCCGGCTCTTCTGGAGACGTTGCGAGAGTATTGGCGCTGGAAGAAGCCTCGCATCTACCTTTTCCCCAGCAGTACAGGCCACCGCGGACAAGACAGACCCATGTCGGACAAGGTTGTCTGGTACGTCTGTAAAGAAACCGCCCGCTATGCGGGTATCAAGAAGCACGTAACGCCTCACACCCTGCGCCACAGCTGGGCGACGCACTTGCTTGAAGCCGGAACAGACCTGCGCACCATCCAGGTCCTGCTCGGCCATGTGGACCTGGAGACCACGGCCAGGTATCTCCATCTGTCACAACGACACCTGCAGGCGGTATCGAATCCGCTGGAGCATCTGCAACTTTCCAGCGTCAGGCAGGTATCCCGCGAGTATCACCGGAAAACAGATAAGTGACCCGGCCTGCCGTGGAGGTGGCCGACATCCTTCGCGTCCAGGGTGACAGCTTTCGAGAACAGAACCGCTCCTGGCTTGGCTACCAGCAGCTCAGCGTGCTGCGGGCCATCACCAGATGCCGCACTGCTGCGCTCGGAGGTCATCTGGACTCCTGCCCGCGATGCGATCTTCAGGCTATCTCATATAACTCGTGCCGCAACCGGCACTGCCCGAAGTGTCAGGCTCAGGCGCGCCAGCGCTGGCTCGCGCGGCGAGAGCAGGACCTGCTTCCCGTACCCTACTTCCATGTCGTCTTTACTCTGCCTCATGCGTTGAACCCGCTGTGTCAGCGACATCCCAGGCTACTGTACGATCTGTTGTTCCGCGCCACCGCCGAGACCATGCTTGAAGTCGCAGCCGATCCCAGGCATCTCGGAGCCAGGATCAGTTTCCTCAGCATCCTGCACACCTGGGGACAGAACCTGCGCTTGCATCCGCACCTCCACTGCGTTATTCCCGCCGGCGGTTTCGACCCAGACTACTCGCGCTGGGTTCATCCCAAGTATGCTTTCTTCCTGCCCGTGAAGGTGCTGAGCCGTGTCTTCCGCGGCAAGTACCTCGCGCTACTCCAGCGCGCGCTGCGGCAGCGCTGCATCGACTGTCCTTCAATACTCGTGCGCGCCCTGCTCAAGGACGACTGGGTGGTCTATGCCAAGCCTGCCTTCGGAGATCCCGTTCGCGTGCTGAGCTATCTCGGCCGCTATACCCATCGCGTCGCCATCAGCAACCAGCGTCTGCTCAGCTTCGATGGTCACCACGTACGCTTCCGATGGAAAGACTACGCACATGGCAACAAGCAGCGCATCATGACGCTCACCGCAAACGAGTTCCTGCGCCGCTTCTGCCAACATGTGCTGCCCAGGGGCTTCGTCCGCATCCGCCACTTCGGCTATCTCGCCAACGCTCGCCGGGATGTTCTCATCGCGCTCGCTCGCCAGCAGCTTGCCTGTCAGCCTCCCGCAACTTCTCATCTCAACAACTCTTCGCAAGCTACCTGGCGTTGCCCGCGCTGCGGAGCCAACATGAACATCGGTCCCAACCTCACTGCGCAACAACTGGCATTTCGATGTCCCGACACTTCATGATTCCAAATCCATCCAACGGCCCGCGAAGATATGACCTCATGTCTCGGGGCATCTGCGTCTTCAGAGCGAACCTGCGAACTTCTCACCAATTCCTTCTCGCATGCAGTTCACAATATCGCTCCTTCCTGAACGATGTATCGGCCTTCCCGTCTTATCCAACCTGGCTCTTCCAGCCTCTTTGCCGCAACCATGCGGGCCAATTGGCCATCGTAGCTCCATAGCAGCGCCCACCACTGCCACCGCCTTCCTTCTAGTCTCCTTATCGGAAATGCTTCGGGGCCGCAGCTGCGGTAAAGGGATTTGGCTGCGCGGATTCGCCCCGAAGCATTTCCGATCAAGGCTAACGACTTTTAGGACAATCCAGCACATCTTAGTGCAATTTCCGAATTGTCGGAACAATGGCAGATCGCCTTTTTTTAAATAGAATCAGATGCATCATCACTTTGGGCCGATCGAATGAGCATGCCCAAGGAAAGTCAGAGTTCCAAAGAATGAAATTTTGTATTTTTTTGATGTCTGCTTTGTTTACGTGCTCGATTTCAGTCAGGTCGCAGACGGTCGAGACGCCTCGGATTTCGATCGAAAAAGAAGCTCACCACAGCCTGGCGTTTGAAAACGACCGCCTACGGGTTTTCCATCTTCAGTTGCAACCAGATGAAGTAACGAAAACTCATCTGCACCCCTCGTTTTACGCCTATTTCTCGCTACGGCAGGTAACGATTTCAAACGAGGTCGCAGGCCATGCTCCAGTTATCACCCAGCTTGAACAGGGAGAACTTCGTACCTCAAAGGGTGGGTTTCATGTGGCCGAACGGAACAAATCCAACGAACGGGCGGATGTCTTCGTTGTCCAACCTGTAAAAGTGGTTGGAGATGGGTTCGTAGGGCCCCTTGCGATTCCCATGCACGAAGCCGGAATCATCGAGCGGTACGCCGGGCCGACCATGCGAGTGTATACCGTAGCAATTGGATCCGGCGGTCGACTAGAAGAACATACAGAGGCGTACGATGCTCTTGCTATTGCTATAACTGATTCAAGCATTCGCGAAGTTATACCGGGAAAAGGCTCCGTAGATTGGAACATGAAAGCCGGAGAGACTAAATGGATTCCGCGGGGAACGACCCATTCCGAAACAAACCTGGGGTCCACTACCACTGTTCTTATGGTGTTCGAGCTTAATTAGGGAAAGCGGGAGGCGGGCAGTATAGCGGAGGTGTGATCGCCGTCGCTGATACTGCCCTGACGTGATAGCTCGCCATAAGTCTTAGTGCGGTTTCGGAGTAACCGGGCCGACTAATTTGGCTCATCCGAACACAAAATCAAAACGGGCACCGATTGGCCGGTTATGGCGATTTTGCATAAATAGATCGTGAACACGGGATGTGTGCAATCCAATGCGATCATTTGATACTTGACTGTCTAGACACTTACATCGTACGATTGATTTGTGCCAAGGCCTCGCAGCGACGACAAGCGAAATCGAATTCTGGATGCGGCAACGCGCGTCATCGTCACACAAGGATTGAGCGCGCCGACGATGGGGATTGCTAAAGAAGCTGGTATTGCCAACGGTTCGCTGTTCACCTATTTCGAAACCAAGTCGGAGCTCTTTAACCAGTTGTACCTTGAATTGAAGCAGGAGATGGCGTCCGTCGCCATGAAGGATTTTCCAGCGGAGGCCGAACTTCGAGAACAGTTCTTCCACATCTGGCGAAATTGGGGCAACTGGGCGGTTCGCTTCCCTGAGAAACGGAAAGCGTTGGCGCAACTCACGGTTTCGGATGAGATTACGCCTGAAACCCGTATGGCGGGGCACAAGATGATGGCTGCCATCGGTGCTTTGCTGGAACGCATTCGCGTTGCCGGGCCTATGCGTAGGGTCCCAATGAGCTTTGTTGCCGCACTCATGAACTCGGTTGCCGACGCAACCATGGATCAGATGATTCAGGATCCAGGGCACGCAAAGACTCACTGCAAAAACGGCGTGGAAGCTTTGTGGAGAATGCTCGCGTAATTCTTCTCTCTGTAGATGACTGTCCAGACAGAAAACAACAAAAGACGAGCCTGACGAACGCTGGAAATCATGGAATGCCCGGAGTGCTTATGAAAATGTCCAACAACACGATCCTCATCACCGGTGGAACCAGTGGCATCGGTTACGCGCTTGCCGCTCAGTTGCTCGAGCGTGGAAATACGGTCCTCATCACTGGAAGAACAGAAGAGAAACTGGCGACGGTTCGCCAGTCTCTACCGGGCGTTCACACCTATATCAGCGACGTCAGCGATCCAGCGGCAATCAGGCAGCTCTACTCCGATGTTACCCGCGCGTTTCCAGACCTCAATGTCCTCATCAATAACGCAGGGATTGGCCTGAAGCGTAACCTGAACGACACCACGGGCCCGCTAGAGGATCTGGATAGGGAAATCAAAACCAACTTGATCGGCCCCATTCAGATGATCAATCAGTTTCTGCCCCAGTTAAAGCGCCAGAAAACGGCTGCGATCGTGAATGTCAGTTCGGGGCTCGCGTTCGTTCCGCTGGCGGTGAAGCCGATCTACTGCGCGACCAAGGCGGGCGTGCACTCGTACACGCAGTCTCTTCGCGTGCAGTTGAAAAACTCGTCGGTCAAAGTCGTCGAGCTTGCACCGCCGGCGGTAAAAACCAATTTCAACAAGGGGCAGGAGGAATTAAATTCCTCCGCGGCCATGGACGTGAACAAATTCGCGAAAGCGTCTATACGCGGCCTGGAGCGCGGCCAGGAAGAGATACTGCCGGGATTGAGCCCGGTGGCACGCTTGATAGGGCGCGTGGCGCCTCACACGGTCTTTATGAAGGCTGAAGCTGAGCGAATGATCGCGGAAGGCGAAAAAGACGCAAAGCTTGCGGTGAGCGTCATGATGCGCTGCAGGAAGCGCGGGACGAGGTAGTCTCTCAACCTTTCAACAAAACGTTGAATATGTTGTCGACGAAGAGGTTCGCCGAGTCACTCACCGACGCATGTCCGCGCACAGATCGGCTTCCAAAGGCCAACTCGGCATGGCCCTTGAGGTATCAGCCATTGCCGTCAATATTTAAAGCGGGTCCTTGCGACGAAGCGCTAGCGGCTCTCAGCGGAAGACGCTTCCTCGATCAGCTTCTCGTTGCCTGTTTGGAAGGTTACTTCCATCAAGAGCCGTGTCACCTTCCATGTGCCAGAGTCTTTGACAAGTTCGTGTTCGTATCGGTTATAGATCATCCACTCTTCCCCGGTGTCAGTTCTTCTGTGTAAAGCTCGTCCGTACGAGCTCGCCCTGGCCGTGTCACCTTCGATGAGGATGTCGAAGTTCGTAAACATATGCTGGGTCTTGAGCTTGGCATATTGCTGTTCAGCCCAACCAACAAGATCATCCGCCTTGATGGTTTGAGAAGGCTTAACACCACCGAAGTCGATGGTCACTTCGTCTGCAAACAATTGGCGGTGTTCCGACCACCTCTTCTGGTCGGAGAAGATGCCGATTCTTGATATCGTTTGCTGAATAAGAAGGATGTCTAAAGCCTGTTCTGCGATCGCGACGGCATTAGTCATGATGTTCTGCTCCTAGTGAGCCAGTGGCCCAGTTGCTGTTCGAGTAAGGTCTTAATCAGGCAGACTGATGCCGGAGATCTCTTTGCATGCGGAGATGAGTGAGTCTTGAGCCGCCTCGTCTTCCGCACTGGGATTCACCTCTCGTGGTTTGAGGTGGTAGAAGTAGCGTCCACTCACTCGCGCCGCTAGATCATCCCCCGTTGCCAGCCACGCTTGCGTCAGGTAGGCCTGGTCCGCCCATCTTTGTAGCGACCCAGCCAGGCTCCAGCGCGTTGGAATACACATCCTTCCACCTCCGCGCTATGGCAAACGCGAGCGTCACGTCATAAAGCTCGCTGAATAAGCCTCCGTTCCATTCCAGGGGCGCTCCGTCCACAACAGATCCTCAAGGTGCGCTTTCGCGCTCCGGTGCAAGCCTGAGCTGAGATAGATCAGCCGATCAGGTCTGGTGATGAGAGCTGTGAGTATGTAGGGCGCCAGAACGTTGATCGCGAAGACATGAGGCAGACCGTCTTCAGTCTGAACTCGCATGGGGTCCTGGTAACCTACAGCGACGTTGTGAATGATCGCGTCGAAGCGTCCACACTGATTGGCTTCATTCGCCACCTCACAGGTACCCCTGATCGTCGTCACGTCCCCAATAACAACTCGGACTCCCGGCAATTCCTGCCGAACGTCATCGGCCCGACGCTTATTCCTCGCGTGGAGGACTACTTCGTGTTGTTGCTTTAGCAGCAGTCGTCCTGCCATAAGCCCAAGCCCATCGGCCGATCCGGTGATGAAAATGCGCGACATTGTTCTCCTCTCAATTATGCTTCTCTGTTCTTCGCAAGAACTAAGCATTCCGACGGATGGTGACTGTCTCTTCAGGTGGAGTTGCACCTCGTCAGGTCACGTGACGAGATGCAGTCGACGCCTATTGGCCATTCTTCAAACGGTCCTTTAGCCACTTTGAGAATGCTTCAGCCGTCGTAGGTCCATTGAAGACCTCAGTTCCTTCGTTGCCAAAGTGAATCCAGCCGGAGTTGAAGCTCTTCACCATTTCCATATACAAACCGGTTCTGTCCGCTGGCATGCCCATCCCTTCGAGAAGGTTCTGCCAGGTGTCCTCCGGTAGGTGTACCGGCTTCACGTCACGACCGAGAGTCTGCCCAAACGCAGCTGCTGTCTCATAGAGATCCGTGCCGCCCCTCGGTCCGTCCACCTCGATGACGCGTTCTCCAGTCCAGTCTTCCTGAAGCACCTGTGCTCCGATCAGACCGATGTCGCGCGTGGCGACGAGCGGGAACTTTCGATCCAGTGGGCCGTAGAAGAATGGCATCTCCCCCGTGCTGCGGATGTGGTCGAGCGCACCCAGCCAGTTCTCCATAAAGCTGCCCGCACGCAGGTAGGCGATTGGAAGATCCAGCGTACGTGTGGCCACTTCGAACAGATGCGTTGCGGTGATAAGCCCAAGCCCCTTCGTCTGTTCAGAACCGATGGAAGAAAGGAACACCGCCTTGCCCGGTTTTGCCGCTTCGATTGCAGACCGAATCGCCTCGATAGTTTCCTTCTGTTCGGCCAGATCCGGGGCGGGTGCGAAGTTAGGCGGAATCATCGCAAACACGCCTTCGGCTCCCCTGAACGCTTCCTTCAGAAGCAGCCTATCGTTGAAATCCGCTTGGACCAACTCGACGCCGCGCTGTGCCCATGACTTTGCCTTCTCGGGGTTTCTCACTATCCCGCGGACCGCTTTTCCGGCCGCGAGCAGGTTTTCTGCAATCGCACCGCCTACGTTGCCTGTAATTCCCATGATCGTGAACATCGTCGTCCACCTCCTATACAAGTAGATACTTGTATCTTGTGTTTAGATGCAAGTGTTTGCTTATATACTACGAGTCTGCGAAAATCAGCTGATGCCGGTTTTTGATCCAAACCGAAAGCGAAATGCACGTGGAGAGCAACGGCGGGATGATCTTCTGCGTGCAGCAGCGGCGGTTTTCGGTCGACTGGGTTATCACGAAACCACGACGAATGCCATTGCAGCAGAAGCAGGCGTTTCGCCGGCGACCCTCTATCAGTTCTTTCCGAATAAAGAGGCGCTTGCGAGTGCTCTAGCGGAGCGATACGCACGTGAGATGGCAGATGCGGAACGAGCGATTGAAGCCGAGGAGCATCTCGGGTTCGGGGAAGGTGTCGGTAAATTGTTGGACTTCTGTATGGACTATAACCGTAAACGTCCGGAGTTCCACACACTGGTGCTCGACGCTCCTCTTTCGGATGCGGCACGTGAAGAGAAGAAAGCATTGGGACGCGTTTTCGTCGAGTTCATTGCGGCGCGGCTTCGGAAGGAAAAGCCGACCTTAACGCGCACAGAAGCTGAACAACACGGGGAGGTAGCGCTCATGATTTTCCGGGGTATTCTGGACGAACTGAGTCGAGCGACGCGTCGCAGCCGCCCGCGCCTGCAGCAGGCAATGCACGAGGCGGTGCTTCGCTACCTTTTGCCTGTGATCACACGGTAACGAGTACCTTGGAGATCCCGAAATCGGCAGATCTTCCGTTGTTCTTTACTTCAGAACAACCCTTATGGGAATGTCTCAGCGAACACGTGCTGGAGCGAGCGAAGAAACAATTTGAACATTGGCAGACTCGCACTCCAAGATCGGTAGATAAACCAGTCGTCTTCACCTACAGCTAGCAGGTGGAGGTTATCTGGAATCGTACCTGACCTGCGCATTTCTAACCCGCTCCCAATTTGCTTTGGCCCAATCGACCAATCCTTGCGTGGGGCGAAGCAGACTCCTTCCAAGACCTGTGATTTCGTACTCTACGCGCGGCGGCACCTCCGGAAAAAGTTCACGTATCACCAACCCATCCCGTTCGAGATTCTTGAGCGTGATTGACAGCATCCGCTGTGAGATCCCCGGAATCGCTCGTTCGAGCTCGGAGAATCGGGCGCGTCCGCCGAGCAGGTCAAGCGAAAGAATCAGGAAGATACTCCACTTGTCGCCAATCTTCGTCAAGAGTTCTCTGACCGCCATCGGATCCGAGCTTTTGCAGACAGCCGCAGGGTCCAGAGAGCCAGTTTTGCCCGGTTTCTTCATGGCTTACCTCGGTGTTAGCTACTGATGTTAAAGTGCCTTCTTGTTTGAGAGTAGCTTCTCATTTTACAGTCACTTCGTTGATCATCGTCAATCAAGCGGAGAGCTTCGAAATGCCAACAACAAAATACGCTGCCTACAAAGGCGCCGCGCCCTACTTCAGCCTGGTTCGACGGGCGTTGGGCGACCTCGTCGATGGAGAGCACTTCTTCGACATCGTGAACGACGCCACTATCTACGAGGTTTTATATGACCTAGGCTGGCCGCGCGTCATTCGTGGACGAAGCGATCTGATGAATGCATTCATGGGCTATGTCGAGACCATCAAGCTGCAATCCGCAGACAACCTGGTGGTTCACACCACAGACTCAGGGCGTGTCGTTGTCATTGAATACGAGGTCCACGGAACCATCCTCGCGACAGGCGCGAGATACGACAATCGGTTTTGCTCCGTCATCAGGATCGAGGGCCGGAAGATTGCGCACTGGAGAGACTATATGGACTCTCATGCGGCGTGGAATGCCTTAACGCCGAGTGCTCGCTGAAAGGAGATCGCCATGAAGAAGATTTTGATGATTGACGTGAGCCCCCGAGGCAAAGACTCGGCAAGTCGAGCTGTCGCCGATATACTCGCCGCTCGCCTCATCCATCTCTATCCACATGCAAAGCTTTTGCGTCATGACCTCACGGCTGAGCAACTGCCGCATTTGGATGGCGTCACCCTCCGTGCCATTACGACAAAGGATCCGGCAGAGGCGGACAGCCTGAAGATAGCGGCCCGCCAATCGGACCAACTGATCGAGGAGCTTCTGGAATCCGATCTCCTGGTTGTGGCGACGCCGATGTGGAACTTCGGCATCCCCTCCGCCCTCAAAGCCTGGATCGATCTGGTTGTCCGGCCCTGCAGAACCTTCCGGTATGCCGATGGCGTCGTGCACGGGCTGGCAAAGGACAAGAAGGCCATTCTGGTGATTGCTTCCGGCGGCGTCTTTACGGAAGGCCCGTGGCGTCCGTGGGACTTTGTCGAGCCTTACTTGCGCCAGATCCTGGGGTTCATCGGCATCGTGGACGTGCAAACGGTTCGAGTCGAAGGGATGAATATCCCGCCGCTGGCGACGGCCGCCGTGCAAAAGGCTAACCAGGCTGTCGAACAGTTCGTTTTGTAGGGATTTGCGCCCGTCACCGACGTCCGCTGCACCACCAGTTCCGTTTCGACGGGCGTTGCCGGACACCTCGGTTCTCCTATTGCCAACAGGCCGAATCACTCAGATGAGGGTCCTTGAAGTCACCACCGTTAGCATCGGACCCGTGGTCAGCGCGGATCAGCTCCGAGGGCTAAAGTTTCGCACAGCCGAAATGTCGCTATTTATGCAAGGTATTTTTTACAGGTTACCTTTACAGATAAACTGTATATATGCCACACTGGTTCAGTGAGCCATTCTGCCTCCCCCTCTGACACCGAACTCGCTTCCGCAATCGCACTTGAGGTCCGTACGGTATTCCGCAAGATCAAGCGGCATCTACGCGAACAAGGGCAACACGGCGACCTGACACCGTCGCAGATATCCGTTGTGCATCGTCTGGAAGAAGGCGGGCCGGCCACGGTATCCGGTCTTGCACGGGCTGAAGGCATGCGCCCGCAATCCATGAGCGCGGTGATGACGCCGCTGCAGGAAGCAGGCCTCGTCCATGGTGCGCCCGACCCGAATGACGGAAGACAAACTCTGATGTCTCTCACACCTAAATGCCTCAAGTGGCTCAAAGAGAGTCGCGCCGCGCGGCAAGACTGGCTCACGAAGCGAGTCGCGCTCAAGCTCTCTGCTCGCGAGCAGGAAAAACTACGCGCATCCCTAGAATTGCTGACGAAACTTGTTGAAGATTGACCTCACCGCCCTGCTCCATAAGAGCCATTCCGTCTTCGGAGGACAAGCCATGCCCCTAACCGCTCTCGATCCCGTCACTGCACTCATCGTTGTTGACCTGCAGAAAGGCATAGCCGGTCATCCACTCGTCCACCCGCTCCCCGGAATCGTTAAGGGGACTCGAGAACTGATCGATGCTTTTCGCGAAAACAACCTGCCCGTTGTGTTGGTCAATGTAGCGGGACGAGCGCCGGGGCGTACGGAACAGGGCTCGCGCAGCAGCCAAACATTCACCGAAGGGTGGACCGAGCTTCTGCCTGAGTTAGGGCAGCAATCGACCGATATTACTGTTACGAAGCGCAGTTGGGGAGCGTTCGCAACAACCGATCTGGAAGCCCAACTCAAGGCAAAAGGCGTCACCCAGGTCGTCGTAACCGGAGTGGCAACGTCAGGCGGTGTCGAGGCAACCGCGCGTCAGGCTTATGAGCAGGGTTTCAACGTGACTCTCGCCCTCGATGCGATGACCGATGTCCGTCAAGAGGCGCATGCATACAGCATCGCAAATGTCTTTCCCCGCCTTGGCGAAACCGGCTCTACCCCGGAGATCCTCTCTCTGCTAATCAAACGGAGCGTTACAGTATGAACTGGCTTCCTTTTGTCTCGTACTTCTTCGGCGGTGCCTTTGCAGCCAACGCCATCCCTCATTTTGTCTCGGGCACCATGGGCCGTGCCTTCCAGAGCCCCTTCGCGAAGCCGCCGGGCAAAGGACTCTCCTCTTCAACTGTGAATGTTCTTTGGGGGTTCTTGAACGCAAGCGTTGCTTATTTTCTGATTGTGCGCGTCGGAGAGTTCCATCTTCGGTCGTTGCCCCACATTTTCGCGCTCGGTCTGGGCGCGCTGCTCATCAGCACGTTCAGCGCGCGGCACTTCGGGCAGTTCCACGGTGGCAATACGTCCACCCGGGTATGACCAATCTCGCATCCGGTACGTTCCGTTCCCTGAGGAGCTTCAACTTCCGCTTGTGGACGGCTGGCGCCCTGATTTCGAATGTCGGCACTTGGATGCAGCGCGTCGCGCAGGACTGGCTCGTACTAACGCAGTTGACCCATCATAATGCGGCCGCGCTGGGCATTGTCATTGGCCTGCAGTTCGCTCCGTTCCTTCTCCTCTTACCCTGGACGGGATTGGCCGCGGATCGCTTCAATCAGCGCAAGCTTCTGATGTTCACCCAAGCAGCGATGGGCGTGCTTGCGCTTATCCTCGGGGCGCTTACCCTCGGTGGAGTCGTCCTGCTTTGGCATGTGTATTTGCTGTCGTTTCTGTCCGGCTGCGCTGCGGCTCTCGATGCTCCGGTAAGGCAAACATTCGTGGCGGAGATGGTCGGCGATGAAGATCTCTCGAATGCGGTGGCGTTGAATTCAACGTCATTTACCGCAGCCCAGATGATCGGACCCGCTGTCGCAGGCTTAGTGATCGCAGACGTCGGAATGGCATGGGCCTTTCTTCTGAATGGGCTCTCGTTTGCGGCAGTACTTCTTTCGATGTCTTTCTTTCGGCTCTCGGAACTGCACAGAAGCGCCAGAGCGCATCGCACTGCATCCGGATTTCGGGAAGGTCTTCGCTACGTGTGGAAGAGGTGGGATCTCAGGGCGATCCTCATGATGCTGTTTCTGATTGGCACCTTCGGTCTGAATTTTCCCATCTTCATCGCCACTATGGCCGTGAATGTCTTCCACTCCGATGCGCGCGCATTCGGCCTGCTCTCCTCGTTGATGGCTGTGGGCACTATCTCGGGAGCTTTGTTCGCCGCCAATCGGCGGAGACAAACCTTGTCGTCTCTTATGACCGCGGCGGGTGTATTTGGGCTTGGTTGTTCGCTGGGTGCGTTCGCGCCAGGATACTGGTGGTTTGCGGCCTCTCTCATGATCATGGGCGCGGCTGGCCTGATCTTCGGCAACGGCACCAACAGCATCATGCAACTCTCGACAGAACCGGCAATGCGAGGCAGGGTGATGGCCCTGCGTGTCGCGATCGCACTGGGAGGAACCCCAATTGGCGCACCGATCACCGGGTGGGTTGCCAACCACTTCGGCCCGCGCTGGTCGCTCGGCATTGGCGCTGGGGCGGGATTCAGCGCCGCAGCGGCCGCCGTCTACGTTCTGAGTCGTCGCGAAGAGCGGCAGCTCGCACAGTAGTTGAGCGATCAAAATCGATGGACGCTAAATCGCACTCATCGACACACCTTGAGCCACATGGCTGTGTAGTCGCCTGCGGGTCATTTGACAGCAAGGCTCTAAGCAGAGACCCGGCGATGAAGAAGTCAAGCGAACTGATTTCCTTGGCCAGAGCTTTCCAATCCGGTGTCGCATTTCGAGTAGCGAGTCCAAGATATAGGCGCTGAAGCGATTCGTCGAACTTGCCAATCGCGTGTGCCGGGGTGATTCCCTCAAGACACTGTAACCGCTCAAGGGGCACGTTCATCGCCCTCTGAACGGCGTAGGCCAACTCTGTTTTGCCACTGCCCGCCGGGCCTTCGAGCAGAAGAGGCTTGTGCAGCTGATCTGCCAGGTAGACCGTTGTCGCCGTAACCGGATCGGTAATGTAGCCGACCAAAGAAAGAGCATCAAGTGTCTGGGATGGACTTTCGAACACCTGCCACCTCCGCACAGTCATCTGCGCTGAGGTGAGTGTGAGAAACAATCGGTCTTCGGTCAAACTTCTCGCCGGCGATCGCAGTCCAGTTTGTATCTACTGCGCACGAGAGAATTGTATCTGGCCATTGCTATCCGCCTTACCGCCCACCTTGCTAAACCCGAATCCAACGGTACCCGTCAGCTTGTCCCCATCCGCCCGTCCATCGAAGCTAAAGTGCGCTTTGCTCAAAGTCGAATCCGAATCGCCTTCCAGATTGACCTTGCCATCCTCGCCGACCACACCGATGCGGAGAGGTATGCGGTAGGTACTGTCCTTAATGAGCACAAGGGTAGCCTCCCCTGAACATTGCCGCCAGTCTGCATCAACATGAGCGGAATCTCTGACGGGGCCGTCTGGGTGTGAGGCCTTGGATTGAGTATTATCGAATAACTTGCATTCAGTTGATCAGAACCATGTCACTTACCGCAATCTGTGGTGGACCAGACTTACAACCCGCCAGAAACAGAGCGGCAAGGAGAATAGGAGCAGCCGATCCTGACTTCATTTCAATCACCTCCGTATTTACATCGTGTAACCACCTTCGCTTTCGCGAAATGCCTTTTCCATCTCGTCAATAATGAGAGTTACCTGTTGCCGCGCAGCATCGAACCCTTGAGTTCCATAGGCCTTTAGACACTGAGCGACAAATGCCTGGCCTAGTGCAACAGGGTAAGCGGAAGGATCACAGTCAGGATGTTCGTCGGCAAATGTTTCAACCATTTGAAGAAATGTATCCTGCAACGCTTCCACCATGCGCTTGGTAGATTCAAGACGCCGGTTTTCTTCTTCCTCAGAAAAATGTCTTCGCATCATAGTGCTAGCCGATACAAACGGCTCTTCCTCCTTGATAGATTTGCAGGCTGGCAATCCCCTTCCAGACGGGAACCGTTGACACCTAAGTTTCGCGGAAATTGTCGGGTATAAGAACAACTTGCAAGCAACTAGACAGATTGGCTCACGACATGTTCACGTGAGCATAAACATCCTCAGGGATGTATCTAACTGCGCTCTGTCTATTGTTCCCCGGAATGGTGAGGAAAACTTGGTTGGGTTTGTACCGAAGTGCGCAATTGGGGAAAACTGCATCCCCGCCCACAGATAAGAGGGCAGAAGCCCGACCAGGAAGAGACTGTTCATCCTGTTCTCATTTTGGGTAGGCCATCGCTCTCTGCTGAGAACAAGTATCGATGGGTTGACACTATGTCGCAGCACGGAGTGGGACATCCGGGCCGAACAAACAATGGAGAGAACCGACAGGATCCGCCTATGGGTATATCTACACAGATCATGGTTGCGAAGTTCTGTTGCTAATTGACGACGGCGCTCTTAAGAAGCCCCCATTGCCTCTCCAGCGAAAATATTTAGAATGGGCTTGGTCTCATCTGGAAGATTCTTGAGAGCCTCGACAATTTCCGAAGCGGGACATAGACGGGTTTTCCATGTTTTTGCCTAGCAAAACATGGGGACAGTGACCAGCCCCATACCCAGAGTTTTCTCAGTCTTACTCGCTTAATCGAAAAGCCGCCTATCCGGCCGCTGAAGAAAGCACCCGTTCGTAAAGCGCGGATTCAAGCATCCAATCATCGAAGTCGAAATGAGCAGAAGGACACCGCTGAAACTACGGGCAGCAGTTTGATGAAAACTTCCGGATGAATGCGAGCATGAGGCTCTCACAAATGGGTCTCACCAAGCACTCAGAATTTTGCTGAATCCTTAATATAAAGCTCTCGATAACGACAACAAGTCGTCGGTAGGAGCTGCTTCCACTTAATTACTTGAAATGGCATTCGACAATGAATACCTCCTGCCTGCTCAGGGAAACAAGTATATCTTGCCCTTCTTACGTCCGGCCTTTGTGTTTCGATGTGCATCTGTGCAAGTAATGCTCTAGCGTTCGGAGCTGTCTTGGCACGAATCAGGAAGATTCGAAGAGCAAGGCTCGTCGGCAGCCATCATGGCCTGATCTGCCAACTTCCGAAAGGTGTTACGCAATTCTGCTGGATGGTGAACCACAATTCGACGTCCCACGCTAAGCAGCATTGCTGCAAACGTATCCAGACGATCACGTCCACAACGCAGACGCGTTCCCTCCTCATACTTTTCGATAGCGACTCTCCATGGAGCAAATGTGCACTCGGCTTCTTCCACGGGCATATCGATCCAAACATCGATTTGATAATCCGATTGGATAAAAGGCATTCTTTCTTGGAGATAGCGACGTGCATCGAAGTCCTTTGGGCGCCTGAACGTCCCGGCACATACTTCAAGATCCGACACTCTATCCAGACGGAACGTACGCAACGACTTTCGCGAAAGACAATGGCCGATCAAATACCATCGCCCATCGGTATGCATCACGGCATACGGCTCAATCTGTCGTCGGGAGGCGGCGCCACCATGTGACTTATATGCAAAGCGAACTCGCCGACACGTGCGAATCGCTGATGCAACTCGAATCAGGCCCTCTACAGAAGTTGTAACCACCCAAGGCCCAGGCTCGATCGCTACCACATCGTGTACTGTCCGGATATTTTCGCGAAGCACCTCGGGCAATACACGACCAAGTTTGGCCAAGGCGCCCTCCGTAGCAGGAGCAAACGCAGATAAACCTATTTGTCGCAAAGCATGTAGTCCTAATGAAAGTGCAAATGCCTCTTCATTCGTCAGTAAAAGTGGAGGCAATCGAAATCCGGGCCGCAGACGATATGCTCCGCCCACACCACGTGAAGATTCAATCGGTATGCTCAAGTCCTTCAGACGGACGATATAGCGTTGCACAGTGCGCAAGTCGACTTCCAACCGTTCGGCCAATTCCGCACCAGTCACGTGATCACGCGCCTGCAGGATCTCAAGAACTGTAAGGACGCGCATGATTGGGTCATACATATGAAGGCTATCCTCTATAAAATTTACGACAGAAACTGTCGGGAATAGCAAGTACCTTAAGAGTGAGCCCGGACGGGCCATACGGAGTATGAAATGGCAACCGAGATAAAATCAGTGAACGTGTTGACAGCAGAGGAACTTCTGAAGCATTGGCAGGGACACAGAAGGCTTACGCGAAAGGTGATCGAGGCTTTCCCAGAAGACAAACTATTCCACTTTTCCGTTGGAGGAATGCGGCCTTTTGCAGAAATGGTCTGGGAGTTCATTCGCATGGCCATTCCAATCGTAGAGGGAGTATCCACGGGGAAATGGGAGGAATTCAAGGGAACAAAACCCGATACCAAGAGCGAACTTCTACGTCTCTGGGATATACAAACAAAGGAACTCGATGAGACATTTCCGGATATTCCTTCACACCGGTTTACAGAAGTGGACAAGGCATTCGGTCAATGGGAAGCTCCTGGTCTGACGACAATTCAGTACGCTATCGACAACGAGATTCATCATCGAGGCCAGGGTTACGTGTATCTGCGCGCTCTTGGAATTGAGCCCCCTCCGTTCTGGGAGCGCTAACTACAAGAACATCTACCCATAGCCAACATTGGTCTCAAAAGCTGTTCCGAGCCCAGGTTGATTTCCGCTCAACCCTTGAGGAGCGCAAGGCTGACAAGCGCTCCTCCCCCTAAGCAGTCCTATAAGGACTAGCGGCAGTTGGCCCACCAGGCCATTCAGCAAACAATTCTTCTCGTGCGCCCTTCAATGCTCAATGCCACTACACCTCCAATGATTCATTGAGGGACTCCAGAATCTGGCATTACAGATCCTAATAGTGGGAGGCCCCACATTCGGGAAGGCTTCTCAGTTGGCACTTTCATGTTCTTTTAAAACTGGCCTCGAACCACGTCCCGCAAATGTTCTGGATGCGTATCCCCTAACCTGTGTATACAATTAACAAATAAGTTGGGCGCACAAAAAGCTTTCTTCGTAAATTCAACTAGACCCTTCCGATGTTGCTTATCGCATATGACTGCTGAATTGTAGTTTGGTCCGGCCACTTTTAGCCGCTAACCGATGCTTGCTTTCAGGACGAGAAAGTTAATGAAACGACAGGCCAATACCGTCAAAATCGCAATCGGTGAAGCATTACTGGTATGCGTCCTATGCCTTGCGCTCTATGCTTGCCATTCTCACACGATGGTATCTGCGCCGACCATTGTCTTTGATCAGGTACCAGAAACAATTTCCCTTGTTCCCCATACCGTCACAGGACGAGTCTCAGGTGCTCGATCAGAAGATCGAATCGTACTATATGCAAGAAATAATGGACGGTGGGGATTGCAGCTACGGGACGGACAGCCATTTACAAATATCGATAAAGACGGACGTTGGGCAATTTCTGCCCAGCAGGGATCGGAATATGCCGCACTCTTGGTCAAGCCCAACTACAACCCTCCCGAGTTGACGGAGTCCCTTCCCTCCATTGGTGCTGGAGTAGCCGCCTTGTTGATCGTCAATCCCCAAGGCACCCCAGTTGTATTCCCTCCGTCCCAAAAACTCAATTTCAGCGGTTATGAGTGGGATATAAGTAACGGCACCAATTACCGTGCTGGTTCAATAAACAGCTTTGACACAGCAAACGCCTGGACAGACACAGGCGGAGCACTTCATCTCCGTATTTCGGGAACTCAAAATAAATGGACAGCAGCAGAGGTGAAGCTTACACGCAGCCTTGGTTACGGAACATACCGTTTCAGGGTGCGCGACATCTCTCAGCTCGAGCCTTCAGCCGTATTAACCTTTGTCAGCTGGGATGGCATAGGCACAGAGCAGAACCGGAGAGAACTGGATATTGAGCTGAGCCGCTGGGGTTACGTCAATAACGACAATGCTCATTATGTCGTCCAACCTTATTACGTTCCCGCCAACATTGTGCGATTTCGAGTTCCAGGTGGAGTCTTTACGTACTCCTTCCACTGGGAACCTGGACAGGTAGCATTTTCGACTGCAGCGGGATCCAGCACCGCGGCATCGACATTGCTCAAGCAACACGTATTTACTTCTGGAGTCCCTGCCGCCGGGAACGAATCTATTCGCATATCTTTTTACGTGTTTAGTAAAGGGCAAGTGCCACTAAAGAACGCAAACGAAGTCGTGATCGAAAAATTTGAGTATCTCCCGTGATTCCATTGCTGAAACGATATCGCGAAGCACTGATTGGAATTTCGCTGCTATGTCTTGTCAGCTGCGCATACGGACTTGATCCCAATCGTAACCTGTCCCAATACGTCCGTGAACAATGGAATATCAAAAGCAAATTCTCTGGAGGTAACGTTAATGCAATCGGGCAAACAAATGACGGATATCTCTGGATCGGCACAGATAATGGACTTTTTCGTTTCGACGGCTTCCACTTCGAGCAGATAGTGCTTTCTTCCCTTCTCGGTTCTGGAAAACCTTCTATTTTAGGTTTACTTACCGATGCAAGCGGAAACCTTTGGGTACGCGTCCAGGGTTCGGATATTCTGCGGCGGGAAAACGGCACGTTTGAAGTTGTTGCATATGGTGCAGGACCACTGACCTCGCAGGTCACCGCGTTTTCAAAAGATCAGAATGGTGCTGTATCGATTTCGGATGTTGTCAAAGGTACATTCCGCTTTCAGGGAGAAAATCGTCTACTAATTGCTGGACCGAACATTCTGCCCGGAGCATCCCCCGTAATTTCGATTGCAGATACTCTCGATGGAATTATCTGGCTAGGTACCTTAGGAGGTGGGTTATTTCATCTTTCAAAAAACCAGCCTATCGCAATTGACTCCGGATTTCCTGAGAGAAAAATCAACTGCCTGTTAGCAATTGGCAGAGAAGATTTGTGGATCGGTACAGATAACGGCTTGTATCACTGGAACGGCAAGGACTTTAACCGTCAGCCATTACCTGCGACGCTTGCCAACGCACAAGTACTGAGCCTTCTGCACGATCACGATGCAAATGTATGGGTTGGAACCGATCGGGGTCTTATCCGCATGAATGCAAAAGGCATATCTTTCTCCGAAGAAAAGGAGCTTCGAGGGAAAGGAGCGATCAATGCTCTGTTTGAAGATCGAGAAGGAAATATCTGGGTTGGCGGAGCCCGAGGCTTCGGACGTATCCGGGATACGGTTTTCACAACCTACTCATCCAGTACAGATCCGCGCCTTGAACACACAGGTCCTATCTACATTGACTCGAAGGGTCGCACCTGGCTAGCACCTAGCGAAGGTGGACTATATGTTCTCGAAAATAATCACATTCGAGCTGCTACAACAGCGATACCCGCAAAGGATGTGGTCTATTCCATCGAAGGTCGTGGGCATGACATATGGGTTGGACGGCAGAGTGGCGGACTGACACATCTTCAAGAACGGAATGGGAGAATAACAAGCATCACTTATACAGAGAAAGATGGACTAGCTCAAAATAGCGTCTACTCTGTGCTGGAAAGTCGAGATGGGGCGGTATGGGCCGGAACTTTAAGCGGTGGCTTAAGCCGATTCCAACAAGGACGGTTCACAACTTACACCATGGCCAATGGTCTAGCAGCGAACACGATCTCCTCTATACTCGAAGCTCGCGATGGAACCATGTGGTTTGCCACACCAGGTGGACTCACCGCCTTCTTTCAGAATCGTTGGAAGACCTATACAACACGAGACGGCTTACCATCTGCAAGCATCAGCTTTTTATTCGAAGATTCATCAGGAGTTCTCTGGAGCGGAACATCGGGAGGGCTAGCATTTTTCACCTCTGGGAGCTTTAACCTTCTATCCGGCCCTGATGTCTTACGGGAGCCGATCTTCGGAATCGCAGAAGATAGAAACGGATTCTTCTGGATAGCAACCCTTAACCATGTACTACAGATAGCCCGGAACAAATTACTCCGTGGCAAGATTGAACCGGAGGATATCCGCGAATATGGAACAGCCGATGGTCTCCCTAGTAGCGAAGGCGTCAATCGAAGCCGATCGATCATTAATGATGCTGGGGGGAAAATCTGGCTCGCCCTCAAAGGGGGCCTTGCTGTAGCGGATCCGTCACACTTGCCATCCAGTTGGCCGCCAGCTATCCCCCACATTGAGGGGCTAATGGCAGATGGAACTGGAATCAGTCTTGTCAATTCCATACATGTCCCCAGTGGACGCAAACGAATCACCTTCACCTATACAGCTCTAAGTCTTGCCATACCGGAGAGAATTCGCTATCGCTATTTTCTGGACGGCTTCGACCGGCAATGGAGTGAACCCAGCGCAGCGCGAGAAGCTGTCTACACAAATCTAGGTCCCGGAACTTATCGTTTCCGTCTCCAGGCCAGCAATAGCTATGGAGAATGGAATGGACAGGAAAGCGATATCTCTTTCGAGGTTGAACCTGCATCCTGGCAGACGTGGTGGTTTCGTTCCATATGCGTCCTGTTTATTGCAGGCATAGGGCTCGTTCTATACCGAATTCACCTACGCCGATTAACTCAAGAACTGAACATGCGTTTTCAGGAGCGACTTGCAGAGCGTACCCGCATAGCCCAAGAATTGCATGACACTTTATTGCAGGGATTTATCAGTGCATCCATACAACTTCACGTTGCAGACGATCAGCTTCCCGTAGATTCAGCAGCGAAGCCCCTGGTAACCCGTGTCCTTGAGCTCATGGGACAAGTCATCGAAGAGGGTCGTAATGCAGTCCGGGGGCTCCGCTCGATAAACGATGCTTCCTACGATCTGGGTCAGGCATTTTCCCGCCTTCCCCATGATCTTGGTAACCATGCGGAGGTTGAATTTCGGGTCATCATTGAGGGTACCCCCAAGATCTTGCATCCGATGATTCGCGATGAGGTGTACCGCATAGGCCGAGAGTCTTTAGCGAATGCCTTTCGCCACTCGCACGCAAGCAAGATTGAAGTAGAGATTGACTACGCTGCCACTGATCTTCATGTTATTGTTCGTGATGACGGCTGTGGCATCGATCCCCTAGTTCTACAAGCAGGACGTGATGGACACTGGGGACTTCCAGGAATGCGCGAGCGAGCGGAGAAAATCGGTGCAAAGCTCAAAGTGTGGAGCCGCACTTCGGCAGGAACGGAGATCGAGCTCTCGGTACCTGGTCACCTTGCATTCCAATCGAGTATCCCCGGACAACTACCAAGGTGGCTTGCACGGATTTGTCCACAAGCAATTCTGTACAAAATCGGAAGCCTGAAAACAAGTACAAGAAAATGAACAGCGCCAATAAAATTCGCGTCTTCAGCGTTGATGATCATCCACTGCTACGTGAGGGGATTGCCACGCTCATCAGAAACCAACCCGACATGACATTGATTGCTGAAGCATCTTCGGGCCAAGATGCCATCAATGAATTTCAGAAGCATCGCCCCGACATCACGCTTATGGATATTCGTTTGCCAGATATGAATGGTATCGATGCAATGATTGCCATCCGCAAGAATTTTCCTGACGCCCGGGTTATCATGCTGACCACCTTCGAAGGAGACGTTGAAATCCAACGCGCACTTGGAGCCGGGGCTCGCGGATATATGCTAAAGAGCATGCCCCCGAAGGAATTGCTAGACGTGATTCGCCAGGTTCACACAGGCAAGAAGCGTATTCCACCTGAGATCGCAGCTCAATTGGCGGAACATCTTGGAGACGAGTTCCTTACTGATCGTGAGATTGAAGTTCTCCAGCAAATTGCTAGTGGAAATCGCAATCGAGATATTGCGAACCGACTATTTATTTCGGAAGAAACCGTCAAAGTGCATATCAAGCACATCATGGAAAAACTGGGGGCGAATGATCGCACTCAGGCTGTCGCCATTGGAATTCGCCGCGGGATTATTCATCTCTAGCCCCCTTCTCACATATACATACCGCATTCGGTCTGGGAAATGTCCCAAAGAGCGGTTTTTCGTGACAGGAAAGCCGCACCCAGGACCGTGTAATACCTAGAAAGAGGTATACAAACTTGCCCTGATCTCGGGATTCCCTTATGAATTGGCCGAGATAGCCTACTATATAGCGCTTGGTCGCAAAGGAGAACGGACTGCAAAGGCTATTTTCTACGTTTCCCGGCGGTACTCCCGGCCTCGGTTTGCTGCTCCTGCGCACAATGATCAGCTGCACCCTGGTAATGCAAGGAACGACTCAGCTTAGTTCACGAACGGGAGTCGAAGTCTGGATTGTCGGAGCTGTTGCTATGCTAAGCGCACTCTGCCTCGTGCTAGGATTGTTCACTCCTGTCGTGAGTCTTCTTGTGGCAGTAGGAGTTGTTGGCGCTAGACTTTGCGGATTGCTGGCTTCTGCAACGAACTTCTTTTTTGAAAATCTAATCGTAACCCATATTGCCGTAACATCGTTCGCATTACTCTTGCTTGGCCCAGGAGCGTTTTCTATGGATGCTCGCTTTTTCGGCCGTCGCGAGATTATCATTCCTCCCACTCATCCTTCGCCGGATGCATAAACCGTAAAAAAGGCCGATTATTACCGCCTTCCGCCGACTGACAGCCCCCGAACAGATCGTTACCACGATTGTGTTACTTAAAAAAGCTTCTAATTGGGGATGTACGTCAGTTCCCGTTTTGACAAACTTGCTTCTGCAAGAATACAGATAACGCCACTGAAGTGTTCCTTCATATTCTCGGACACGATGACTGGGTTTCATTCATAACCTGGTCCAACGAACTCCTGTTCCGGAAAAACCATAGCAAGGCAACAAAAAATAAGATGAGCCGTCTCCTGCCGTAGGACGCAGATGCCCTTAGTCACCATATTGTGCGGGATGTGCAAGCTGAATACCTAATGATCGGGTGCTGTTATGTTTCTTAACTCTCCAAGTGAAGCGACAAGAGCAGAAGACTACTCCCACAAGGAGCTATTGGTAAGAATCGAAAGTCTGTCGGCAATCGTCTGTGAGTTGCTAGAAGAAAATCAGCGGCTTCGTCTCGCCCTAACCTCTGCGCGAAGATTGCCTGTATGCCTGGATGCCTCCGTCCTACCTCCTGGCAGCCTAGGAAGCTAGAGACGCAATATTGGGATGGCCAATACTAACCATTTTGTAGTGTTTGAGGGCTAGCTTATGACAGCAGCTGAGGAACCAATGCAGCCAAGCAAATTCCATCTTCAACCCTATATATAGATATACGTGAGCACATTTGGTGGGGATCGCGAAGAGCTACTCTACGAGCAGCATACTAATCTAATCTATTCTCTGCTCTGAAAATAGACCAACAGAAGACATTTGTAAGATAGTGAGACTACCAGATAATCCGCGGTCCACCGATCTAGGATCTATCCCATAAGCTTATCTATGCCGCATATTAGGTACATGCTAGGAGTGCTCGGGGGAAATCGAGATGGAAGACCGTAACATACTTACAGCCATAGATATGGAAGAAAAGCCTTTTCAGTTGCAAAACCTGGAGCAAAAGCCCGTAAGCGTTTTTTGAACCCAGAAGCTCTTGAACGAATTAGAGAAGGACAACGCAGAAGATGGGCCAAGGCCAAACAAGCCAGCTGAAGGATGGCAATCTGCCGCCTTCCGTCTTCCACTCACAGTCCAAGTGCAACCATCGATAGCAGCGAACTATCTTGCGTTTCAAGTCTGTCCCCATCTATTTGCTGACAGATATCCTTTTAGAAACCTAGCGATATCTATTCCTTCATCCAGACGATGGCTGCTATTATAAATAATAATTCTGAGCCGATATTTCGCTAATAATTCTGATTCACATGCCGACGCATAGATTCATCGCGCCTCTGCGCAGATAATGAGCGGCGGGAGGAATATCGCCACCACAAGATCGCTAAGACAAAAAGGAACACCCCCACTGCAACTTGCACAATTACCCGCATCAGCACCGCCTCTAGGATTATCGCTCAACTCAGTCAGTCTAGGAACCAAGACACAAGGAGGAAAAGTGGAAAGAACAATTTTCTGAAATTGAAACGACGATATTCTTGAGCAAGCAGGAAAATTTGATCAGCTCAACAATTGAAGAATTCTCGCGCTTCCCTGACTTCTCTCGGAGAAATTCAATGATGTGCTAAATTATGCTCCACAATAGACATAGATAGCCTTAGGCAATTCGGATCTGATAACAGAAGTCAAATTACCTATTCATCAAATCATCAACGACCAGCGGCTGAGCCTTTTATCTCGACTCTAGTCCAGAGCCCTGCTGTCTTCAGCTTGTTTGAAACAATCTGGACCAGGATGTTTCCGGCTCATAACGGCCACTCCAATCAAAACTCACGTCCGTACCAAAGTGGTCGAGCACGCAAAAATATGACGAATCAGAACGCATAACAAACATAAATAGGCCGATATGGAATACACATTCTGCCAAAATTCGCCGCCTCTTATGAAAGTCGCAATGGGCAATGATGCGAGTTATTGAGTTGGCAGCAGGACCTTAAATGACACTGAAAAAGAAATTCAGGTTGTTGATTACATTGGCGATGATCGGGTTTGTAGCATTATCGACCTACTGGCTGAAGACCGAACGTACACGCCTGCTCGCAACAAAAGAAGACCAGGCACGCTCGCTAGTGGAGTTGGGCTATTCCACGGTATTAGCACAGTATGAAAAAGCACAAGCGGGAGTCATCAGCGAACAAGAAGCCCAGAAAAATGCCCGAGAAGCCCTCCGTTCTATGCGATACGGGAGTAATAACTATCTTTGGATTAATGACATGCGTCCGGTCATGATCATGCATCCCTTCAAGCCGGAACTTGAGGGCAAGGATCTGAGTAGTATCAAGGATCCGGAGGGAACGCATCTATTCATCGAATTTGTAAAGGCAGTCCAAACCACAGGCAGTGGAAGTGTCTATTACATGTGGCCCAAACCAGGCCAAAATAAACCTGTAAAGAAGATCAGCTATGTCCAGCAATTCAAGCCCTGGGGATGGGTCATCGGGACAGGAAATTATATTGATGACGTTAACGCTACCTGGCGTATGGGAGCCATACAATCTGGAGCTATCACGGCGATCTGCCTGATAGTTCTTTTCCTTGTGTCCTGGAACATCTATCGTTCTATCTTCAGGAAACTAGATATTTTAGCTGAACGTATCCGGGATGTCGCACAAGGGGAAGGTGATCTAACCAAGAGAATTGAAATCAGCTCCCATGATGAAATAGCCGTTGTAGCGCAATGGTTCAATACATTCATGGATACCTTGCACGACATAATTCTCAAGGTAAATGAAGGCACTTCGAAAGTGACCACCGATACCCAGGACATGTCTTCGAACATTGGCGAAAGTGCAAAAGAGGCACAAGAGCAAAGTAAACAGGTTTCCCAGGTCGCCGCCGCAATGCTGGAAATGTCAGCTACGATTGGAGAAATTTCTACCAGCTCCGAGTTGGCTGCAAAAAATGCTAGCAGGGCAGCCAATATCGCCCGCAATGGTGGGGAAATTGTCAATGGAGCCTTAGCCAGAATCAGTGCCATTGCTGACTCCGTTGGGGCCACCGCCGAGCGCATGAAGGAGTTGGGAAAACATTCGGATGAGATCGGCAAGATTATCGCTGTAATCGAAGATATCGCGAATCAGACCAATCTGTTGGCCCTCAACGCTGCAATTGAAGCTGCTCGCGCTGGAGAACATGGTCGGGGCTTCGCAGTTGTAGCCAATGAAGTTCGCAGACTGGCAGAACGAACAACCTCTGCCACCCATGAAATTGTCACGATGATTGAATCGGTACAGCGTGAAACCAATACTGCCGTCTTCCAGATGAACGCTGGAACTGAGCTCGTACAAGTCGGCGTTGCGGAAACCTCAAAAGCTGGAACAGCCCTGAATGAGATCATTGTTGCTGCCGAAAGTGTCGGTGGAATGATTGCTCATATCGCCACAGCTGCTTCCCAACAAAACAGCGCTGTATTCGAGATCAATTCAAACATAGAGCAAATAGCCAATATCGCTATGCACTCAGAAGCAATGGTTCAGAAATCAGCCATAACCAGTAAGGAGTTGTCTGTTCTCTCCGGAGAATTGACTCAGCTGGTTGGCCGCTTCCGCTTGCAGCAAAAAACACCAGTTGCCATTACACCGAGCTTGTCTAACAAGAAAGAACTAAGCACTATCGGCTATCCCAACGTAAGAACCACTATCCGAAGCTTTGATGTTTGCCGCAGTAAGTGAACTGCGGCAAAACTCAAGCCAGTGATCTCGGAAAATAAAAATATCTGTCCCGTTTCTTTCCCGCTCCACTTTCCGGTCATACCTTCCAATTACCACCAAGAGCACTCCCCGCAAAGATGTAGACCAAGGCACAGAGGCTTAAGCAGCTTTCCCTCAAAGAAGGCTGCACCACTCTATCGCTGAAGAATCTATACCTATGAGGGAAAATGCTCCATGCCTCAGGATGAGCAATTCGCAGAAACCAGCGTAGGTATATCCCCGAAAAACAAAGATTTACAAAGGTTTCAGTCAAGAGAACCTGCATATTACTAATTCTGGAAGGATCACAGCAACGCTGGTTTGGCTTGGGAAGATCCACTTCTCTCTTCCCAAGGAGTTTCATTGTCTATTGACTTTATTGAATCATTACTATCACAATGTAGTTGTTATATGCTTGGTGAATTCGAATACCTCTTAATTACATCGGCTGCTGGACTTGGCGAAAATGCCTATGGAGCCGCAATTCGGGAAGAGATTGAATCGACCACAGGCCGAAAATGCTCTATTGGCGCAATGTATACGACAATTGAGCGTCTCGAAAAAAAAGGCCTGTTGAAGACTTGGATGGGAGAATCTACCGCGCAGCGGGGTGGCCGATCTAAGCGAATGGTTCAGGTAACCGCAAAAGGAGTACGCGAAGCAAAGGACTTTTATGAGGCCGTTATACGCGTAAGCCAGAGAGCATCATGGGTGACAAATCGAGGCAGGAGTTTATCATGACAATCTCCGGGTGGAAGGTCGTTGAAATCTTTGCCCGTTTGCTTGATTCAGAGGAACGCGACGCGATTTTGGGAGATCTGATGGAAGCCAACGAGAGCGCTTCGGAGGCATTCCTCGCGGTGCTTGGCTTCCTTTTCCGTAAGCAGGCTGCGGCATGGAGCAATTGGCGACCATGGATTGCATCCTTCGGGCTGGCACTGCCCGGAAGCTTTCTTCTAATGGGTTTCTCTCTTTCTGTCAGCCGGTCATATCAGCAAATCCTCGCACCCGCACTTTTCGAGAGTATAGGACTAAGGCTAGGTGGCGGATTCACCTTATTGCTCTGTAATCTTCTTCTTTTATTAGGCTGGTCATGGACCGGCGGCTTTGTTATAGGATCGCTGTCCAGACGAACTGTAACCGCGAGTGCTATTTTTTCCTTTTTGCCATGTCTATTCTGTCTGGAGAGGTTTCATGTGGAAACAATCTCCAGATTTTGCCTTCTGCTGTTCCTGCCTCCGGCGATTTGGGGTGTTCGTCGAGGTCTTCGAATCGCACAGATCCAATTGAGATCGGCCCTTTTGCTGGCAGCTGGTATTACTGCATTGACAATTCCTACATGGTCCAACCATGGCACATGGATTCCCAATTGGGCGCTGAGCTGGCCTGCTTGGTACCTGGTTGCAACTGCATCAAGAGGTTCAGTTGGACAGGAAGACAGAAAATGGCAAATAAGCTAAAACTCCTGGTAAATGGAAGCGAACACGAAGTTTCTGCGTCTCCGGAAACACCCTTGCTATTCGTTCTACGCAATGCACTCAAACTATCGAGTCCCCGCTTCGGTTGTGGAATAGCTCAATGTGGTGCATGCTCGGTCCTTGTAGATGGCAAAGAGGTCCGCTCCTGTGTCTCGCCAGTCTCCTCTTCTATAGGCAAACAGATAACAACAGTTGAGGGACTTCCCGGAGTCTGGGCAGCTAAGAAAGGACTAAGCTCCGAGGAATCTGCCAAAACACTTCATCCAGTACAACAGGCTTGGATCGACGAACAGGTTCCGCAATGTGGTTACTGTCAAAGTGGAATGTTGATTGCCGCCGTCGAATTGCTGTCCAACAATCCCAACCCCACAACAGCACAAATAAAAGAAGCCTTCACAAATAAGCCGCCCTCACCACACCTTTGCCGTTGTGGAACCTATGCAGCAATTATCGAAGCAGTACAACATGCAGCCGAGGCAATGAAGGCCTGAAGAGGAATCCCTCCCGATGAGAACGGATAACTCCCAAAACTCGATCGTCTTGCCTACCTTGACACGACGGGGCTTTCTTCAGATAGGCGGAGTACTGATGGTCTCGTTTACTTTTCCACGACTCGCCGTAAGTGACAACATCGGACACACCTCACCCCCCGATCCCCAAAAGCTTTCTTCATGGCTCGAAATTCACCACGACAATACCATCGTGGTTCGCACTGGACGCACTGAAATAGGTACTGGCATGAGTGGATTCTATGCACAAGTGGTAGCCGAAGAATTGAATGTGCGCCCTGAAACCATCACGCTCATTATGGGAGACACAGACAGCACGCCGGATGGAGGTTATTCTGCTGGATTCCGCACCGGCGCAGCAAATCTCCGTAAAGTTAGCGCCTATACATATCAAGCGCTGCTGAAGCTCGCATCGGAAACCCTCGCTGTTCCCATCTCCGCGCTTGAGGCCACAGACGGCATCGTTTCTGGCGGAAGTAAGAATATGTCATATGGAGAATTGGTTCAGAACCAACATCTCGACCTGAAAATCCCGGTCTCTGGGGAACCTGCCCGAATTGACCCGGCTTCATGGAATGGTTTGTCAGGCCTAGATGGAATCGTAGTACTCGGCAATCCACCTACAAAGCCGATGAGCCAGTACAAGATCATAGGCAAGTCGCACCCGATGCCCGGTACTCCAGACAAAGTGACAGGCAAAACACAATGGAGTTGCGACGTCAGGCTACCAGGAATGTTGCATGCTCGCATGGTGCGCCCCCCAACCTTGGGGTCAACTCTAGTCTCTGTTGGCAAGCTCGACAAAGCGCGTTTTCCTGGTGCACAGATCATCACGAAAAAGAATCTGGTTGCGGTGCTCTCTGCAGATGAGTGGGAAGCAATCAGCGCAGCTCGTCTCGTAACCTCTGAAACCAAATGGACCGAATGGTCCGGACTTCCTGGCAGCGAGAACCTTACAAAAACAATCCGTGCATTTAAGTGGGACAAGCCATCTGCAAGCCGCGGAGATGCCTCCGCAGTCACGACTGCACTTGCTCAAGCTTCAAAAACAATCTCAGCTACATACGAGCAGCCCTATGTGAAACATGCCCCAATCGGTCCTTTCGTAGCGACAGCCGATGTGCGAAATGATGGCTCGGTCACGGTATGGACACATTCAGCAAACTCGCAAGGACTTCGCGCACAAATTGCAAATACCCTGAGTGTGCCTGTAGAAAAGGTAACTGTTCGTTGGCTCGAGCACGCCGGACAATTTGGACGTACAACCTTTGGAGGCGACGGCGCCGAAGGTGATGCGGCTATTCTTTCGCAAATAACGGGAAGACCCGTACGTGTGCAATGGACCTTGCAGGAAGACTTTGCATGGTCTGCTTCCTCTCCCGGTTGGGTTGAAGACATTACCTGTGCACTCGATAGTAGCAACCATGTAGCCGCGATTCACAGCGCCTTTTACTCGCCTCAATCAAACGATGCTCGTATAGTTGGCGCGGTTTTGGCAGGAATGCCCTGTAGTGAGCCTAAGCCTGGATATTGGATCGCCACAGAATGGCCTTACGACAAGATTCAATACCGCTTGGAGGAAGTCTACGGAATGCCGAATCTCGGAGCCGATTCCTCTGCCATAGGCTTGAGGGGATTGATTATGCGCACTCCCGGCCAGCGCCAACAAAACTTTGCGCTCGAATCCTCAATGAACGAAGCGGCTTCCACGGCAGGCGTCGATCCCATTGAGTTCAGGCTTCAACACACGACAGATCAACGTTTAACAGAGGTGATTCGAGCTACAGCCAATGCTGCCGGATGGAAATCACGTCCAGCCCCCAATGCTCAAGCCCGACGCACGGGAACAGAGTCTATCCCTGGTCGAGGTGTGTGCATTATGATTCGCGAGAATGCCTACTGGGCAGGAATAGCCGAGATTTTAGTAACCCCCAATACAGGCGCAATCCAAGTCACAAAATTCACCATTGGTGTCGACTGCGGCAAAATAATCAATCCGCGTCAACTTGACCGCTGTATGAAGAGCGGCGTTGTGATGGGCATCAGCGAAGCTCTCAAAGAAGAGGTAACCTTTGATAGCGGAAGAATCACCAGCACTACGTGGAACCGCTACAAGATCTTGACAATGGCGGAAACACCGGAAATCAAGACCGTGAAAATCTCGCAAGAGGATAAAGGATATGGTGGAGGTTCAGAAGCTGCCAACGCGCTCTGCCCACCAGCAATTGCAGCAGCGTTCTTTGACGCCACCGGAATTCATCCACGCAGGATTCCCTTGACCCCCGCATATGTAATAGCGCTGCTGAAGAACTGATCCAACGGACGACCTTGTGAAACAATGTCACTAGCGCTTACATTCAACCAGCCGTATTCCATAATAATCAATCGCTATGGCGTTGCAGCATTTGGAAGAAAAGAAGGAAGTTAAAGCTACCCCAGCCCCGTATCGTGGAACTGTAACCTTTCCGTACTCTCACACTCAAATAGAGGCTACGTGACTGGAGACAAAGCTCATGCGATTTCAACCATTTTGTCATTACCGCTTCTATTTGCAGTATTTATACTTCAAAATACCGAGTCACACACAGCTACTCTAAAACTAAATTCAGGACCACCAGCCGCAGCTGCAGTCGTCGAGTTATTTACCTCCGAAGGCTGTTCTAGTTGTCCACCAGCTGACACCCTCTTACGTGAGATTCACGGGAAGTACGCTCCGACAGGACAATTCATCATTGGCATCAGTGAGCACGTAACCTATTGGAATAGACTCGGATGGAAGGACCCATATTCATCAGAGGTATTCACAGACCGGCAAAATGCCTATGCTTCCCGCTTTTCTGTTGATGGACCTTACACTCCGCAAATGGTTGTCAATGGTCGAAAGGAGTTTGTCGGCAGCGACAGCATCACTCTGAGGCAAGCTCTCAGACAAGATTTGCGAGAAACACACATACAGCTGCAGATTCTTTCTGCAACACTCTCAGAAAAGAAGTTAGACCTGCGATTTGCATTGAGGAATGCGACGACGCAGGAACCGCTGGACATCATCGCTGTACTAACCGACGATACAGTCCAATCAAAGGTGCTCCGAGGAGAAAACTCCGGAAAGTCATTGCAGCATATATCGGTTGCTCGCATTCTCTCCCGCGTCGCAGTTACCATGGGGAATGCTGAACAATCGACTTATTTATCAATACCTGAAGACTTTCACATCGCAGGCAATTCTGGACATCATCTGGTGCTCTTTGCTCAGAAACAGTACCAAGGCGCCATTCTTGGAGCAACAATCACCTCATTCTGAATACCTATAAACAACGATTGACTTCTCCGATACAACATGTGGTAGAGTTTCTGCGCTGGAATCACTGTAGGCGAGAGCCCTTCTGTTTTGGTAAGCCTGGTTTTCTGATTTCTTCTTTCACCGGTTTAAATAGGCCCGAAGAGTTCCTAGAGGAATTTTGAATATAAGTTGGTTTCAGGAAGGAGTATCTCTCCTACCTGTCCTCAGAAAAAGGATGACTTTTTCTTCTAGGACTCTCGTCATATTGTTCTCCAGCATTGGAGTTCTTCAATGTTTTGCTACACTTCACTTCCCCATCTTAGTTTCCAGAGAACCCGCAAAAATTGCCGTATTCTCTCGATTCTTCCCTGCCTCATAATCTCGTTCACCGTCGTCACCAATTCACCGCAGATCTTAGCTGCATCCACAGTTACAACATTGACTACATCCTCCAACCTTCTAGTCGCGGGAACGGCAGTAACACTCACAGCGACTGTGACATCGAACGGTAATCCCGTCTCCCGGGGAACGGTGAGGTTCTGCAGTGCTTCTGTACCGTATTGCGACGATATTACATCTGTATTGGGAACAGCGCAGCTAACAAGCAATGGAACAGCTACCGTAAATCTGCGTCTGGGAATCGGTAGCTATAGTGTAAAAGCGATGTTTAGAGCAACGCTTTCCTTGGGCAGTAGCAGCTCGCAGACAGAAGCGATACAAGTTCTAGGCAAATTCCCAAGTGCAATTTCGTTTGTTAACTCTGGACAGCCAGGAAACTATAAGGTTACGTCAACAGTCATCGGCCATCCCAATGGCGTGACTAAACCAGCTCCAACCGGAACTGTATCGATCGTTGATCCTAAAGGTAAACTCTTGGGCTCGACTGCAGTAGGTTCCTCTGCGATAAAATCCGAACTCCTGCCCATGCAAACCGTCGCCACAGGAGGAGGTGTTGGAGGATTAGCTATTGGTGATTTTAATTCCGACGGCATTCTGGATTTTGCGGTTGCAGATCAAAATATCTATATCAGTCCGTTTACCGGCGATCTCAGCATATTCTTGGGCGACCCGGCGCACACGGGACAATACCTTTCTCCGACGGTATATCCCACAGCGGGTGCAGCGGGGCCTCCAGTAGTGGCTGATTTCAATGGAGATGGGGCCTTGGACATAATCGTAGGTGATCTCAGCCAATCAACAGACAGTGTCTCTCGCGGCTTCATTGGCGTGTTTTTGGGTGATCTGGCACACCCGGGGAAATTTTTGCCAGAAGCGCTCTATCCAGCAGGGATTCTCCAAAACTTCTATGGGCCATATGCGTGGCAAATAGCTGTTGGAGATTTCAATGGAGATGGGCTGCCGGATTTAGTTGTCGGACAGTATCCTACCAACTTCGATAGCACGCCCACTATCAACGTTCTGTTGAACGATCCATCTCATCCGGGCCAGTTTCTACCCTACACTTCTCTGCTGCCTGCTGGAGGTGTCGGAGTTACATCGATGACTACAGGTGACTTTAACCATGATGGAATAGATGATCTGGTTATCACCACAAACTACTACACAACATCCGGCTATCCAGCGGCCCCCGGCGACAGTATCGAAGTATTCCTTTCAGACTTTGCTCATCCCGGTCAGTTTCTGCCACCGGTTTCCTATATGGTTGGTGAAGAAGTTGCGGGCATCGTGACTTCAGATTTCAACCGGGATGGGACCCTTGATCTGGCAGTAGCCAATCTCGGCGCACCACCACTCTCCGAGAATAGCCAAGCTGCGGTAAGCATATTGCTTGGCGATCCTTCTACACCAGGAAGCTTTCTTACACCTGTCTCCTATCCGACTAGAGGAAATACCTTTGGATCCTTTCCTCTGGCGTTAGGTGACTTTAACGGAGATGGAATTACTGATGTAGCCATCGGTGAATTTGACGCCACGATCCTCTTGGGCGATCCAACCCATCCGGGGACGCTTCTTCCCTCAACCAGCTTCCCGCTTGGAGGATATGTACCCTTTCTGGGTGCGGCAGACCTAAATGGAGATGGCATGACCGATCTTGCCGTCGGCGTCACTAATGGTGCAGATAATTCCACATACTTTCGGGGAACGGTTTTCTCGCAAATCAGTCAGACTTCGACAGAATCGGTCAGCGGAATCTCTCTCCCGAATCCTCAAAGCAATTATGTCAGGGGAATCTATTCCGGCGATCGAAATTACCTCGGTAGCCATACTGGCTGGGCCAACATCGAAATGCCTACGATTGGTTCAGCTACGGTATCAAACATCACGACGGATTCTGCAACAATAAGCTGGACAAGTAATGTTCCGACTTATGGCGTTGTGGACTATGGACCAACTTCGGCATTGGGGGAGATCACACCTTGGCCGAGTTCCCCTTCTTTCACCCATACCATTGTATTAACAGGCCTAACGCCCCTTACAACCTACAATTACGAAGTCAGATCGGTCGTTCTTTTTGACGACGGCACTCATTGGAGCGTGACTTCTCCTTTAGCACCCTTCAGCACAATCCGTCTTCCTTCGACAACCACACTGCACCTTTCTTCAACCTCTGTGAATTTAGGAACGCCAGTATCACTGACAGCGACCGTCGTTTCTCAAGGAACTCCTGTGAGCCCGGGACAGGTAAGTTTCTGTTCAGGAATACCGTGCACAAGCTCGAACATGCTAGGAGTGGCATCGCTGACTCCAACAGGAACAATCCCGATAAAAGCGCGTCTCGGAATCGGATCGCACAACATCTATGCTGTCTTCAATGGAACGAGTCCATTTACACCCAGCATATCTGCACCGCAAGCATTGAAAGTATGCTGCCAGTTCCCCACTGCAATCACAATCGGCAGTCTCTATGGCACTTTTGGCCGCTATGGACTAGTAGCAGGAATTACCGCCGATGGAGGTCAAGGAGTTGATCCCCCAAATGGATCCGTCTCCTTTTTCGATGTAACTAGGGGCCAAGTACTGGCCACCTCATCCCAGATTTTCACTCAGTCGAGTTTTGATTTTAGATCTCCGTTGCTGACACCAACTGGCATCACAGCTGGGAAGAGTATTGCTACAGCAGACCTAAACGGAGACGGCATACTGGATGCCGTCGTAACTTCCGGTCCCGTAAATGTGTTGTTGGGAAGCCCGACACATCCAGGTCAATTTGTGACAACCACGTTGCCATTAGCGGATACGAAATACTCTGGTGTTGCCGTGGCAGATTTCAACGGAGATGGAGCGCCGGACATTGCATTAACGAACAATGGCTCCGTCGGAAATGTCACACTGCTTTTTGCCGATCTGTCACATCCTGGTCAATTCCTGTCTCCAGTTATAGTCCCTATAGGAAATAGTTCTGCAAATCAGACAGATCTCATTGTCACTGGAGACTTCAACCGAGATGGACTACCTGATTTAGCTGCTAGAACAATCAATGGTGCACAGACCACACTGGCAATTCTTTTGAACAATCCTGTGCATCCGGGAACCTTTAATCCTGTAACCCCGTTGGCCGTTAATGTTCAATCTTCTTTAGCCACAGGAGACTTCAATGGGGATGGAGTACCTGATCTTGTTGCAGGTTATTCGGGATCTCAAGGAACTCTCGTGATAGTTTTCGGAGACCCGATTAATCTAGGAAACTTCTTACCGAATCCGTCCTATTACACGCTTCCTGCCGCTCCCGACTCTATAGCCGTAGCAGACCTGAATGGAGATGGCATATCCGATTTGGCAATGGCCGTAAATGGAGAGGCGGGAGTACTGCTCGGAGATCCGACACATCCCGGACAGTTCTCCACACTAGCAACGTATCAAACTGGTGGTAATGCATCTTCTATAGCGATCGGCGATGTGACTGGAGACAATCTTTCTGACTTGGTCGCAGTAAACTCCGAAAATCTGGTTGTATTGCCCGGAGATCCTTCCAATCCTGGCCAATACCAGTCAAGTACGACCTTCATCTCCGGCACCGTGGCAGCGCCTCTCGCTCTTGCTGACTTCAACGGAGACAGCATAATGGATGCCATGATTCCCGGAAGTAGTGAGATCAGTGTGCTGCTGGGCAAGAGACCTAAATTCACTAATCTGTACGTCTGGGATGTCTCTACTCAAGCTTTGGGAGACTACGTTGAAGCAAGATATTCTGGAGATAGTATCTACTCAGGAGGTAGATCCTGTGTTATAGCCTTTGGCCTTGGTAGTACAGGACAAGCTCCCGTGGTCACCAACATAACGGTCTCTGCAATAAGCAAGAGTTCAGCGACGATTAGCTGGACCAGCAGTATTCCTACGAATGGGACCGTAAACTACGGAACAACCGCTACGATGGGCACTTTGACGCCTTGGGAACAAATACCCACTACAACACATTCCTTCCAACTCGTTAATTTGAAACCAAAGACTCTGTATTACTTTCAAGTACAATCGACGGCATTCTTCGACAGTTGTACGCACTGGAGCTCAACCTCACCGCAGCAATCTCTCATGACTTTAGCTCAGTAAGATGGCTTCTACTCAAGTACTGTATCCCTGAAGGGGCGCACAGCTCCTTCAGGAGATTTATTCACTCCATTTTCTTCGATACTTTGCGTTCCAGCCGCTTCGCCATAGTTTCAAGTAGTTTGGGACGCACTGAGGGACGAGTCCAGGGACATTCGGCTATACAGATGCCACACGAAGCTGCCTCTGCAAAAAAAGGGATGCATTTATCAAAGTCCACATACCAGCGCTCAGTTCCGCGCACCATCTGTTTCTCAGAGTTAATAGCTCCCGGAGGACAGGCTTGCGTGCAGATCTGACAGGTAGAACAGAATTCATCCACGCCAAAGGAGTCCGGAACAGAAGGAAGAAGTGGCAGATCAGTGGTAACTGCCGCCAGGCGTACACCTGCGCCGAACTGTCTGCTGATAAGCGAACCGTGCTTGCCCAATTCTCCTAAGCCTGCTGCAATCGCCGGGGGAATCAGCGCCAGGGCGCTGGCCATTGGACCCGGATGTGGATCAGCCTTATACCCCTGTGCACGAATCCAGTTGGCTAGAGCATAAGATGACCGTGTTCCTCGCGCATATTGGTCGCCAACATCAGAAACTCCGATGCCGTTCGTCTCGTCGGAAGGAACTTCCTTCAAGCGCTCATAATTGTGTGCCAAAGCCAGGACTATCACCCATGGCTCTTCGATTACGTATCCCTCAAAAACATACATCGGATCCATTTTCGTAATTCCGATGGAATCGGCCTCATGTGCAAGAACAAAACGATGAATCTCCTCGCTCCATTGTTTTGCACTCAACACACGGTGTCGCTCCGCGATAGGAATCAATTCCGGGTAGTTGTAGGCCGCCTGAAATGCCGCCGCAGCTCCAGGACAACGCCTCGAACTCTCCCGAGCAAGAACCTGCAGCGCCCCCCAAGGATGTTTATCAGGAGGATGCCAAAAGAACGGTGAAGGTCTTCTGACCTGTGTCTCTCCCACACCATTAATGGCATTGCCTGAAACACTCAGTAATGCGAGGGTCTCTGCCCTCGGATGATAGGTACCTCGATCGGGACGCCGTGGATTTTTGGGAGTAGTCATCTGCCTGTTTTCCGATACCTGCTTAAAATTCGAGCTTTAGCGAAAACTGGAATTGCCTTGCCGCTCCAGCATAGGTAGGAGTTCCAAAAGTTGGATTGGAAGGGCTCACCACCCCATCGCCAAAGTGGTGGGGAAGGGGGCCAGCAAATTCACTGGCCCCATAGACCTGATCTATGGCTTGAACATTGACACGATTTAAGAGATTCAAAGCCTCAGTTCTCACATTGGCCTTTATCTTCTCGGTAAGATGAAAGCTCTTTTGTAACCGAACATCTGTATCGTAATAAGAGGCGCCGCTATAGCTGTTACGTCCGATAGGCCCGACACGATCATTAAACGGGAACCCATCGCCGTTAACATCTGAGCCAGCCAGGATGCTATACGGTTGAGGGCTCTGCAGCGTATTTACAGTAGAAAATTCGAGATTGCGTAGTGGCGGGATCCAACCCGAAGGAGACTCTGCGATAAAGGTAATAACCAAGCGATGGCGGACGTCATTGTCTCCTACGGAACGGTCAAGTTGGGGAGCAAGATAATTCTGAGGCTCGTCTTGTAATTGATTTTCGGTGGCTACATCAACAGATTTGGAGAAAGTGTAACTAGCCATCGCGCTGTAGTGACGAGCGAAATTACGGCGCAAAACTGCAGTTCCGGCGTTATAGATAGCCCAACCGGTAGGCGTAGCGAAAAGAGCAAAACCGAAGTTTGTATCCGCAGGGGAAAACTTCTGCCGTCCATCGCTCAAAAAGCCATTCGGAATTCCATTGATGGATTTCGAACTGTTCAGCCTGAGAGCATGCAGGTAATGGTAGCCAAGAGTGAGATGCCAACTATTATTCAGATCATTATCGATCTCAAAGTTCGCTTGCTCGGAATAGAGCTTAGGGAACTTGCGCTTCATAAAACCAAGCGGAAATTGCTTAAGATTTGCTGGCGCAGGATAGATCCCATTGCGGGAGAAATTGCGAAAAGCACCTCCAGCGGCGGCTGGCCCAACAGCTCCAACCATACCTGCAGGAGCAAAGCCGATCAGGTTGTTCGAAGGATCGCTAAACTCAGTCAGCATTGGCTGGTTCATTGCTGTAAAGGGCGAAGCACCATGCCAATTGTTCACTGTACTGCTGTACTCAAAGCTGCCAGTATAGAGGCCGAAGTTTGCCCTTACTATCGTTTTGCCATTACGCAGTGCATAGGCCAAACCAATACGGGGTTGCACCTTTGTGAAATCACTGCCATTCATTTGACCGAGCAACTGCAGATCTTTGGCCGAGGGTAACAGGTCCAGATCATAACGAGCACCTAATGAAAGCACGAGATTGGGCCGTACCCGCCACTGATCTTCTCCATAGGCGCCAAGAAGCTTATGCCAGAAATGAACCTGATCAGCACGGTTGCGCAGGTTAGCATCGGAACCGCTGTAAAAACCAAGCTGAAATGGTAAACGGCGTTGTGGAACTTGCTGCCCAAACTCACTACGAGGTTCCTGAAATATGAATTGGACGGCGGTTCCGGGCCCAAAAGGTGCGCCTGCAAATAAACCTGTCCCAAAGAAGCTTTGCGGGCTGAAGATTCCCACGCTCGGAGTGAAATAGGGGGTTTGTGCTTCAAACCAGATTGGTTGAAACTCAACCCCCAATTTGACAGCATGTGCCTCGTGCGTCCAGGATAAGGTCTCTTTAACTTGAAAGTAATGTTCTCCGTAATAGCTCACACCACCCAGAAAACCGCCGCTATACAGCTCGTCAGCAACCTGAATAGCCGGTTCATAGCCGACGCCGACTGGATTCATATGAAAGATACGGCGTCCAAAACTGAGTGAAGTTTCCGTTGACCAATGGGCATTCAGAGTTTGGAATAAATTGCCATAGAGCGTTTGATCATGTATGAGATTATCCCTATAGCTCGAAGGCAACCCTTGCCCCGGTGACGCTGCGGGAGTGTTGTGGTTTCGTACGTTGGTAATGAGATAGCCGAGAGCTAAAGTTGTCGTCGTATTTGGAGCAGTAGTGATTTTCGTAAAAGCATTGTCGTAATCCTGGATAAGAAGAATAGAACCAAGATGTTCCGGCGAAAGGCCTAAGCTCTTCTTCACATCATTAATGCTGGGTGTCCCGGCTCCGAGACAACCTTTTGTATCGATGCACTTGAGAATAAAACGCGAGAAAATCGGGGATTCTGCACGTCGCTGTCCCTGATACCCGAGAAAGTAGAAAGACTTATCTCGTTGTATGGGGCCACCCAACGTAGATCCAAACTGATTGAACCTGAGAGTAGAGAAACCGGGAGCGGACAGCAAGTTTCGCGCGTTCAACTGATCGTTGCGCAAATAGTCGTAAACACTGCCATGAAGATCTTTCGTTCCCGACTTAGTGATGGTGTTGACCGCACCTCCCAGATTCATACCTGCATCGGCGGCTCTTGGAGCATTGGTAACACGAAATTCTTGAACCCAGTCGAGAGACGGGCTAACACGTTGCACACCTGAGGTACTCGTGTTGTAGTCAACCCCATCGAGTCCATAAAAGACACTATGAGTCTCTCGCAATCCCCCAAGACTAATCATCAGCTCGGTCTCTTGAAAAGCAGACTGCGCCGCGGTAGTTGTACTGCGTCCGATAGTTGCCGTAGGTGTTAGCAGGATAAAGTCGATGAAGTCGCGTTCCAGGATCGGAAGTTTAGTAATCTGATCGGGAGTAATTAGTCCTCCGTTTTCGGGACTGCCGGTATCCATGCTGTATCCGGTATCGATAACAGTCACATTCTCAGAGGCACCCTGAATACGTAGAACCACGTGAAGTCGTGCCTGCTGTGCAAGGGTTAAAGAAAGGGACGTTTCATAGACATTGAATCCGGAGGCCTCGACAGAGAGCCGATAATTCCCCGCCGGCAAACCAGGAATTATTGCTATTCCGGTTTCATCGGATAGTGCTTTTCGTTCTATTCCGGTGTCAATATTGCGAATCGATACATTCGCTTGGGCTATTATTGCGCCATTCGGATCATCAACCCGCAGGTTGAGACTGGCAAACTGCTGTCCCTTAACCGAAGGGCTTGTCGAGAGAATCAACGCAACAATTAGTGATACTAATCTAAATCCGCGCTTAAGAAACGTGCAGGAGGTATCGTGCCACTCGGTGGCCATCGGGGAAGTCCTCATGTCGTTCAGACGTTACGCCCAGAATCAACCACAAAACCTGGCGCAGAGCGGATTTTTACGAATTTATATGGTCATTGAAAACCTTCCAATGTGGGATATTTTTCTCCACCCATTGATGGACGGCGGGCATAAGGCAAATCGATGACACCACACTTTCCTGATAAATGCCGGGAGAGGGGGTTCATTATGACATCGAGATATCTGAGGCGGCAGGTGACCCTTGTACTTGGAATGGAGAGGTGCGGGGATATCATACTTTGCCTGTGTTCCGAGATGCTCCAGACAGTATTGGCAACGTTGCCGAAACCGAGCTATCATATTGATGATCTTTCCCCGAAACTCAAGGTTGCCGATGCCACAGGCGTCTATCGGAGGCTGTTCCAAATCCCTGGGGGCTATTGGGAACACGCCGGTTCCGTCTGTTACTCCTCCAGGAGATTTGCTTTGACCGGACATATATTAAACATCTGTCTTTGGATTGCCAGAAAACAGATCGTTCTCGGTTGGGCGGCCGGATAGCCAAGGTATGCGAATTTCGCCAATTCTCTTTGTCTGTTTTCTTGCAGCAATTGGATCTTTAACTTCACTTTCAATTGATGTTGGCCTGCCCACTACCCCTCTCATAGAGGAAAGATTCGCACTGCCTCAAGGACGCGGGAGCCTGGCAATCAGTCTATTTCTTGCTGGCTTCCCCTGTATGCCACTGGTCGGGGGAGCGTTTAGTGATCACTTTGGCCGTTTTCGTATTTTGTTATTCTCGTTGATCCTTTACGCTTGCGCCTCTTTCGCGTGCGCTTTCGCCCCAACTTTCGGATTGCTGCTCGTGTTTCGCTTTTTTCAGGGATGCTTTGCAGGAACGGCAACGACCCTTCCACTTGCGATTATTCATGATTCTCTGCAGGGAAATATTGCACGTCAAAGGATGTCTGAGGTCCTCAGTGTTCGAAACCTGATGCCGATCCTCGCACCTTCATTTGGTTCACTTTTGTTGTTCCGGCACGACTGGAGACTTCCTTTCTTGGCACAAGCCACGTTTGTCCTTTGCCTGGTGGCAATTCTGGTTTGTTACTTTGACCCGCTCCAGCCTACGACGCGACGCGCCGATATTTCTCCCTTATCTCTATATCGCGATTACCTTCGGCTTTTGTTAAATCACCGTTTTCGCACATACGCAATCGTCTACGGTCTGTACTTTGGGAGCATATTTTCGTTTGTTTCTACATCACCCCTGATCCTGATGCAGAGAATGGCTATCGCCCCTTCAACCTATGCCGTTCTGTTTGGACTGAACTCAACGGGAACAATGTTTGGAGCATGGGTAGGAGCAAGACTTCATAAGAGGAAAATCGCTGTCAGCAAAGTCATTCTTGCCGGCTTATCGATTTCTATCCTGGCATCCTTGGTGGCATTAATTATTGCGATTATGCATGCCAGCTTGCCAGCCACGATTCTTCCCGAGATATTTGTTTCCTTCTTTGGATTTGGAATGACGGAATCTGCCATTACGCTTGGAGCTTTAGAGGAACTTCCTGGAATTCCCGGTACAGGCTCGGGGACCTTGCGTTGCATCCTGATGATATTTGGATTCACAATAAGCGGATTTCTTAGCTTTGTAATATCTCGCTTTGCAAACGCCGCGGAGCTGATCACAACCACAACAATGACTGCAACCGCAGTCGGCGCGGCATTAGTTTATGCTATTTCTTTCCGTCGACGTGCTGAATCCTACTTGAGTCTTTCGAAATAGAACGTGAGGCATTAACCAGATGGCAAAAAGACCAACAGTAATTGACGTGGCTCGCTTGGCAAACGTTGGAGCATCTACAGTATCACGTTACTTGAGAGGAGTGCAGGTCGGTAAAGGAGCTGCAGAACGCATAGCTGCTGCGGTCAAGAAACTCGGCTATGAGCCCAACGAAGCAGCTCGTTCGATGCGAGGCGGACAAAGTCGAGTCATTGGGATCATCGTCCCGAAGGTCACTAATGTTTTCTTTAGCGAAGCCACCCAACTGATTGAAGAGGAATCTCGTCGAAGAGGATGTTCTGTTATTCTGCTAACCCACCAGGATGACGCGACGCTACAGAGAGAACATCTCGGGACCTTGAAGCGATATCGCGCGGATGGAGTCATTATTACGGCTGCTCCCGGCTCTACCTCTCAGGGAATCATGGCCATTTTAGCGGATGTCCCGATGGTCGTCTTTGACAGCTTCTTATCGAAGGAGATCGATTCAGTGCTGCTACGCAATCGTGAAGCGGCTCGGTCCGCCACTGAACATTTATTAAGACACCAGTACAAAAATGTGGCGTGTGTAACAGCGAAACCCGAAATCTACAGCTTTCAAGAGCGTATAGCTGGATACAAAGAGGCCATGGCAGCAAAGCGGTTGAAAGACAATGTCATCTCCGCTCCAGATTATGAACAGTTGCGCTTTGCTTTAGGAACTGCCATTCGCGGGAAAAAACGGCCTGATGCAATATTGTCCTTGAGTGACTTCGCCACGCTGAACATTCTCATGACATTTCAGGAACTCGGGCTTAGACCAAACCAAAAACTACCAATGGTAGGCTTCGATGATTTTAGTTTTGCGCCCTTAATGGATCCTCCATTATCAGTCGTGCGCCAGCCAATAGAAACAATGGTAAAGTACGCATTGAATGCTCTGTTCCGTCGCATAAATGGGGAAGGAGTTGATGGAGTTCAGTCGATTTCACTTCCGGGTGAGTTGATCTTGCGGCGCTCCTGCGGGTGCATGTAGGAATCCATAAACAGAATTCACGGTTCTGAGCAAAGAGCCAGAGCACTTTCATTTTTATTACCTCTGAATGAAAATGCTCTGTCTTTTAAATCCCTGAGCGATACAAAATCGCACTCAGCTCATTGATTTGTTGACCAGTTCTTTCGCTTCAGTTACCAGAACCTCAAGATGCCCCTTATCCTTAAAGCTCTCGGCATAGATCTTATAGATGTTTTCCGTGCCGGAAGGTCTGGCAGCGAACCATCCGTTTTTCGTTGTGACCTTTAGTCCTCCGATGGGAGCGTCATTCCCGGGAGCGCGAGTTAGCTTGGCCACAATGGGATCGCCAGCCAGGACAGAATCCTTTACGGCGTCAGGAGTAAGCTTTTGCAGCTTTGCCTTTTGCTCGGGAGTCGCTGGAGCATCGATCCGCGTATAGTATGGAGTGCCAAACTCATCGGTTAAATCCTGGAAGTGTTGCCCTGGATCTCTTTCTGTACGCGCTGTAATTTCAGCTGCAAGAAGATCCATAATGATCCCATCTTTATCGGTGGTCCAGGTAGTACCATTGCGCCGGAGGAAGCTGGCACCTGCGCTCTCTTCTCCCCCAAAACAATAGGAACCATCTACCAGGCCCGAGACAAACCACTTGAAGCCTACGGGGACTTCCTTAAGCTGCCTCCCATGCTTTTCCACTACACGATCAATCATGCTGCTGCTCACCAGCGTTTTACCAATTGCAGATGTCGGCAACCACTCCGGGCGATGCGTTAACAGGTACTGGATTGCAACCGCCAAATAGTGATTTGGATTCATTAATCCTGCGGTAGGAGTTACGATTCCGTGGCGATCCGAATCTGGATCGTTTGCAAAGGCAACTTGATATTGGTTTTTCAACTCTACAAGTTTGGCCATGGCATAAGGACTTGAGCAGTCCATCCGGATCTTTCCATCATGATCAACGGACATAAACGAGAATGTCGGATCAATTGTCTTATTGACAACCGCGATGTCCAGACCGTAAACGGAGTTGATCGGCTCCCAATAGGGCTGAGCAGCGCCACCGAGAGGATCCACTCCCAGCTTTAGCCCCGCAGAACGAATAATCTCCATATCCACTACATTGATGAGATCGCGCACATAGGGCAGAACAAAATCTTGGTGATGAGTTGTATTTGCCTTCAGTGCGGATTCATAGGGCATGCGCTTCACAGCAACATTCCCAGCCCGCAAAAGCTCATTAGCCCGTGACTGGATCCAGCGTGTTGCATCCGCATCAGCCGGTCCACCGTGGGGAGGATTGTACTTAAAGCCACCATCCTCAGGAGGGTTATGTGACGGAGTGATCACGACACCATCAGCCTGATGCTTCTTATGCTCCCTATTGAAGGCAAGAATTGCATGTGAAACGACGGGCGTAGGAGTGACCCCATCATTCTGCTGAATGATGGCTTCCACACCATTGGCAGCCAGTACCTCAAGAGCAGTTCGCTGCGCAGGTGCAGACAATGCATGGGTATCTTTCCCCATAAAGAGGGGACCATCGGTCCCTTGCTCACGTCTGTATTCGCAGATTGCTTGAGTGATCGCCAGAATATGAGCTTCAGTGAAAGTACCTAAAAATGGAGTGCCACGATGCCCACTGGTACCGAAGCTAACCAACTGGTTGGAATCCTCAACATCGGGAATTCGTTCAAAGTACTCCTTCTCCAAACGAGCTACGTCCACCAATAATTCTTTCGTAGCGGGCTTACCTGCAAGGGGTGAGATCATCTCTTGATCCTTAATGAGTAGTTGCTAAAGGCAAATTCCCCGAAATATCGCAAGTCTAAACCTGCCCGAATACTCTGATGCACATTCTGCTAGGGTCCGATTACTTGGGAACTTCTCAGAGACCGCCATATTCAGAATAGCTCTATGGATGGAAACCCGCTCAGGAACCGAACGTCTTTAACGCACCCGCCCTCAGATCTAGAGGAGACGGCACACTTAAGAACCCGGATTGCGATCTTCGCCAACCAGGAACCGCTTCCGACACGCAATGAGAGCAATGAAACGTCACTCGTTGTGGCCCAGGAATCGTATCGACAGCCAATCATTCTTTGTAAAGATCGACTTCCCCAATGCCTATGATTAGAGCGGGTGGCTGCACTGTGTATGCACAGGTCAGATTGGCCAGTCAAAACTCCCTCCCCGAACTTTCAACGGAGTCGTGGCACCTCAGCACCGGTTCCAAGACCCAAATGTATCCATAAGAACGGATCTCACGCCGTTCTTGTCGACCAGCTGAACACGAAGGGGCACTTTTCCTTCCACCACAGAAGACGAAGACGGGATCACCGGGTCTTCGGCTTTGGCGGAAAGCTGAGTAAATTTCTCCGGTTTGGCCTACACCTTCGCGAAAAAGGCTTCGTCAATTCGGCCCAATGCCGGGGAATCGATTTTCATCACTTGGCGCCCGCAACGGCACCCCTGATGAACGCCGAAACCCGGTCGTGGAGCTGCTTCAGACATTCGTCGCGCACGTATACCATATGCCCGGATTCGTACCAGTCATATTCGATGTTCTTCGTTAAAGACTTGGGAATCGGCAGATGCTTTTCCTCATACATAGCGGCAAAATACGGGGTGGCGAGATCGTAGTAGCCGCCATTCAGCATCACCTTTAATCGGGGATTCTTCTTCATGGCATCTGCCAGATCGGTAGAGACATTCAGGCCAAAAGGGTTACCCTTGTGCTTGAAATCCCACTGGGCAGGGCCATCCCACACATTGACGTCAGGCAGGTAGGTTTGCCCCTCGCCATATTTGAGTTCGCGGCGCATGTAGTCGTTCAATAACGAAACATAGGCAGACGAAATAGCTGCACTCTGGGGATCGTAATCTGCCGACTCACTCAGCGGATTGATAGTAGGACCGGTGAAGCGGGTGTCAAAACGTCCGGTGGTCAGATTTTCGCTGTCCGCGAATGATTTTTCAAACTCTCCCCCATCCACACGTAGATTGGCCTTGATGAGGTAGGCCTCGGGCAAACCGGTATAACGATGAAGCTTCTCTGCGACGGCCTGCTTTTCCTGGTCGCTCAGATCGGAACCTTGAGCCAGTGCGTGTGCATATTCACTTACCGCATAGGCTTCCACTTCCTTAAGCAAGGGCTCGAGAGTCGATGGCTGATTAGGCAGTTTTTTGTGATACCACGCAGTAGCTGCATAGGTGGGCAAAGCTAGCACGTAGGGTAGATCGACACCGGGGTTGTGATTTGCCGTATCGATAAAGGTATTGAAATTGAAGATCTGGGAGAGAAGGATTACCCCATTGAGGTCAATCGACTTGTTGTCTCCCAGCATGTTGGCAATCACGGCTGAACGCGTAGTCCCGTAGCTCTCGCCAAAGACAAATTTTGGCGAATTCCAGCGGCTGTACTTGGTGATGAATCGCGCAATAAACCGCGTGAACGCGCCACCATCTTGATCTACACCCCAAAACGCCTTCTCTGCGTCTTTTCCGATCAAGCGCCCAAAACCTGTGCCGGGCGCATCGACAAATACCAAATCGCTGGTATCGAGCAGCGTATTGGGATTATCGATGAGCTTGTAAGGAGCTGCGGGCAGGTGCTGATCACTGTCAGTCACCACATGCTTAGGCCCTAAAGATCCCATGTGCAGCCATGCTGTGGAGCTACCCGGGCCGCCATTATAGAAAAACGTCACCGGCCGATCTTCCGGTTTTGCGTCCTTCTTAAAATAGGCCACATAGAACATCCTCGCCACGGACGGCGCTTCTCCCGGCTCTTTCGGAGCGGAAATAGCAAGCTGAGTGCCCGCTTGCGGCTTTCCATCCATGCCAAGTTGTGCATCTTGCGCATCGGTAGCCCCAACTGTGATCGTTCCCGCAATGGCGGTATAAGCAATGTGATGACCGCCAGCATCCACCGTCGATTGAGTGGCAACGTCAGCCGCAGCGGAAGGTTCCGCCTTTTCTTGTGTTGCAGGCTTTGGCTCGGACTTCTGATCCTCTGCGCTTACGACAGCAGGCAGCAGCCACAATGCTGCCGCACACACTATTACCGGAAACCTCGCAATGGAATGCATCTGGAATCTCCGAAGGGATTTGCTACTTGGTCATAAACGTACAACCCCAATGCAATTTTGGGAAGCAGCTACGTTGCCATTGAAAATGGCCGTCGGTACTAGCGGACCGACGGCTAGTGTTTCGACACTATTGACGCTTCGTCACAGAGATGAGCCGTTCCGATACGCTAATTTCCAGAGCATTTTTCACTCAGGCATCCATTCGCCAGCGGACGATGAAGCAAAATCATCTTCCTGAAAGCTACTCGACTGGAGCCAATTCCAGCTCAAGCCCCTGATCTTCAGGCAAGGTCTTCACTCGAACATCTTCAAGCGACTTCACAATCCAATCTGCTCCGGAAAGACTCGCTGCCGAATGAGAAAAGGTAGTTGCAATCACACTGCACCCAGCTGCTTTTCCGGCCCTAACGCCTGAGGGAGAGTCCTCAAACACTATGCACTCTTCCGGAGAGAATCCAAGCAACTCCGCACCCTTTTGATAGGGCTCAGCATGGGGTTTTCCATTTACGACGTCGTCACCGGTGATAATTCGAGCGGGGAGAGGCGTCTTAGCGGCAGCAAAACGCACACGAGCCAACCGGTCGCTCGCTGACGTAACAACAGTCCAGTACTTTTCTGGCAGAGAAGACAAAAGCGGAAGTACTCCAGGAAGCACCTCGATATCCGCAGTGTCCTTCATCTCGATATCCTCAATGCCACGCAGTTCGCGTGTCGCGTCGAGATCCGGGCGAAAATGCTGCACACATTCGATCCCTCGACGCCCATGGACGACCTCAAGAACTTGAGTGGGATCCAACTTCTGCAAAAGAGCCCATTGCGTCCAGGCACGCTCGACCGAAGCTATTGAACTGATCAATATGCCATCATTATCGAAAAGCAAACCTCGGCAGCGGATGGCAACAGCGGGAAATGAATATGACATTGTTTTCAGAATAACCTTGAGGCTCAACCAGGGCTGTGATCGCCAAACAGGCAGGAAGTGCGATCCAAAATTCTGGCAACTTTGCCGCACACTATAATTCGCTCTGGGCTGTTTAGAGCCTTGCAGGTTTTAGTACATCGAGCCTAAGGTGCTCTAACGAATCCGAGCGAAATTGTTAGCTATAGTTAAGGTTGTACCAATGACAGACTCTATCACCGTCTCCAAGGAAGACTACCTCAAGGCCATTCTCGAAGCAGAATCGGAAGGTAAGCATGTAATTTCAGCCACGTTGGCACACTGGCTGTCCGTCTCTCCTCCTGCCGTCACCATGGCACTGAAACGGCTCAAACGAGATGGATATGTTGAGGTCAAGACCGACGGAACAATCCGATTGTCTGCCAGCGGGAAAGAGATTGCCTGTAAAACGGCGCTCCGGCACCATCTGATTGAGCGCATGCTTTCGGAAATCTTTGGTATGGAGTGGTACCAGGTCCACGAGGAAGCGGAGCGGTTGGAACATGCCGTTTCTTCGGCATTCGAAGCCAAACTCATTGAAAAATTAGGAGATAAGGGAACATGCCCTCACGGCAATCCCGTTCTCTCCGAAACTCCGGCACAGCGTAGAAAAAGAGGTCTGATCCAGCTTTCTGAAGCTGGCGAGGGAGAGGAATACGTTGTAACCAGCATTTATGAGCGGGATCCCAAACTGCTCGTTTTCCTGCACAGCCTGGGTATCGCCCCCAAAACCTCTATAAAGGTCATCTCGAAAAACTACGATCAAACGATCAGTATCGAAACTCCGAAAGGTACGTCCGTTCTCGGCGGACCGGCCGCAGAAAATGTCTGGGTCCAGGGCCACTCCGCAAAATAAATCTATGCATACCAATTTTTGTTAACCATGGTTAACAACATGTGGCATACTAAGGCTAAAGGAAGGCCATTTAGCTATGGAACTTGCCACATCGCTCACATCCCAATCTGAAGCCGCAATCTACCGGCCGTCTCTTCCGGATGTTTTTGCAAGTGTTCATATACCGAGTTCCTCCAAGTTCTGGCGGCGAATTTCAGCATTCATCGGCCCTGGATTCCTGGTCTCGGTGGGCTACATGGACCCGGGCAATTGGGCAACAGACCTGGCAGCCGGCTCGAAATACGGCTACACGCTCTTATTCGTAATAACCATTTCTTCGTTGATGGCCATTCTGCTTCAGAGCCTGTCACTAAAGCTGGGAATAGCAACAGGGCGAGACTTGGCTCAGGCATGCAGGGAAAGCTATAGCCGTCCCGTTACGATTGCCTTATGGATCTTTGCCGAAATCGCAATAGCTGCCTGCGATTTGGCAGAAGTTGTAGGTTCGGCAATCGCCCTACAGCTGCTTTTCGGTTTACCGCTGCTAATTGGAGTGTTGGTCACAAGTCTGGATGTATTTATCATCCTGCTGCTGGAGCGACGTGGATTTCGGCACCTTGAGTCCTTTGTAATGGTGCTGATTGGAACCATTGCAACGCTGTTCTGCGTTGAAATGTTCTTCTCCCATCCCGGATGGGCACCGATCGCCAAGCACCTGTTTCTTCCATCATCGTCCCTATTGAAGGACTCGCATATGCTGTTCATCGCCATCAGCATCATGGGAGCGACGGTGATGCCCCACAATCTTTACCTGCACTCTTCGATTGTTCAAACACGAGCATTTTCGAGAAGTGTTGAGGGAAAGCGGGAAGCTATCCGACTGGCAAATATCGACTCGGCAGTCGCGCTGACTTTAGCGCTCTTTGTCAATGCGGCCATCTTGGTTGTCGCAGCAGCGGTATTTCACAGTAACGGACACACGGAGGTAGCTGAAATCGGAGACGCCTACCGTCTTTTGACTCCGATACTCGGCTTTACAGGGGCAAGCATGATCTTTGGACTGGCGCTTCTGGCTTCGGGACAAAATTCCACTATTACCGGCACTCTGGCTGGACAGATTGTTATGGAAGGATTCCTGGACCTGAAAGTTCCCAACTGGCTACGCCGTCTGATCACCCGGTCGTTGGCCATCATTCCCGCGATAGTAGTTACGGCTCTCTATGGAGAAGGAGGCACGGCAAAACTGCTGGTCTTGAGCCAAGTCATTCTCAGTATGCAGTTGAGCTTCGCGGTCTTTCCCTTGATCCGTTTTACCAACGACCGGAGCAAGATGGGCCCCTTCGTGAATTCCAGGTTGGTCCGGGTAAGCGGATGGGTAATTGCTCTATTAATCGCAGGTTTGAATATCTGGTTACTCCTGCAAACCTTCCTCAGCAAATAGATTGTGATTTCGTACAGGTTTCTCAACGGGAAACCTGTACGAAATATCTCTTCTCGGTTCTCTTCCCAAAGATAAATCCACTCTGTCAGGCTTGGCCTTTTTGAGGCTCTGGGTTGTGCAAAGCAGCTACACTTGCAATATCACTAATCAGTCCAGAGTTAACCGGAGAAGTCCATGCGCTTTCTAGAGCATTTTTCGCATATGTATAGACTTGCTGTTGGCCGCGAAGAGCGGCTTTCTTTAGCGGAAAGCCGCATAAGCTGTTGTGACTTGGTCTACTCCTTTGCGAAAAATGCTCTAGTCCATTTCAGGTACGTCGCTGTTGGTCTGCTTGCCTGCGGATGTTCCTTAGCCCAAGTGAGCGCAGGAGGCGGAGGCGAACCACGCTCCGATCAGTACTTCCAGATAGCCCCAGAATTCACAGCGAGGCAATTCACGCCCGAAGCACAGCTATCAGCGAAACAGCGTCGAGCACGCAACGATGCCTGGCGCTCCGCAATTCGGAAACAGCTCTTTATCCCCTCAAAGCTGCCACGCCTTAATGCCCAGGTCCACTCAACATTTTCTCCCTTGGCCGGAGTGTTGGCTGATCGAGTTACGTATTCAACCGCGGATGGCATGATCGTACCGGCAATTGTCTATCGGCCGGATCCCCGTACTACCCACTGGCACGGCAAATTGCCCGGAATTGTAGTCGTGAATGGTCATGGCGGAGACAAGTTCAGCTGGTATGCCTTCTATAGCGGAATGCTCTTTGCCAAAGCCGGAGCAGTTGCTGTCACCTATGATCCGCTTGGAGAGGGAGAACGCAATAGTCAGCGCACCAGTCGAGCATTTCCCTCAGAACACGACAAAGTGGTTGATACTCCGCATTGGGGGCAGCGACTGGCAGGCTTGATGCAGGTCGATGTGATGCAGGCTGTCAGCTATCTCCGCTCTCTGCCAGAGGTCGATCCTGCGCGAATCGGAACAGTCGGTTATTCCATGGGGGCCTTCATCACGGGAATTACGGGAATGGTTGACACCCGTATCCATGCAGTTCTGTTGAGCGGTGGAGGAACCTTCGACGGCCCGCACGAATATTTCGATACAGGGAAGCTCCCCTGCCAAGCACCACCCTGGAGAGCGCTCGGCGTACTAGGTGACCGATCGGCCATTCTCTACGCTCTGAACGCGGAACGAGGATCGATGCTGGTTATGAACGGAGATGCAGATACAGTTATGCGCATGTCCGAACATCCTCCAAAGTGGTTTGAAGAAGTACGGAAACGAGCTGCAGTCTTGCATGGATCGGAAGATGGTCTCTTTACCACCATTTTGTATCCAGGGATCAGTCATCGAACCAGCTGGGTTAATCTGGACGGCATGCTGTGGTTGAACCGTCAGCTGCATTTTGCCTTGTGGGATGAGGCCATGATTCGCCAGGTAGGAACTACGCACATATCCGATTGGATCACAAACAATCACGTTGACATATCTCCGAATTACATCCCTGAAGATCGTGAAGGAGGACTGAACGCAGTGGGTGCTGGCTTTCCGGGAATTCCACGAGATAACCTGATGGTGTTCTCACTCGAGGAATGGAAAGCTCACGAATCTCAGCTAACCTATGCAGCATGGGCGGCCAAAACTCGAGGACTTGAGGCAATATCAGTGATACGTTAAGGGAAAAACCAATCTAAAAGACGCTCTTCTCTATAGCTGTGATGACAAACCAACTAAATTAGCACGTGATGTGCAAGATAGCATTCGTGGGCCCATGCTGAGCATGCATCAGCTCTTCAATTGCTTTGGCTGTCGGAATGACAAGGAGCTCAACCTTACGACGCTCTGCTTCCCTGGTTATTTCCGCCAGTACGGGCATCTTCCCCTCCACTCCGCTGCCGATAATTAACCGCGCACAATCCCACGGTATATCTTCTTCGGCAGAAAGAGGGGTATGCCCATATTTGTCTCGAAACTTTCTGGATGGCTGTTTGTCTCGCACGTAAACCGCTCCACCATCGATCACAACATCATCTACATAGTCGACTCCGTTGATACGAATTGAGCCGAAGGAAAAATCTTCAATCTTCATTCCAGCCTCGAAACAAAAACAACCTGTACCTTGCTATTATCATGCATCCTTTTATTCACGCGTAATAATAGAGTGAGGGCTTGTCGACGCAGTTTTATGTTTACTCATTCCTGGAGTTCTTTCCTCCCCACTCCTCATAGGAAGTCCGTGGAATTGTCATGAATGCATCGCGAGTACGTACATAATTTCCTAACCCGTTCATTCGTCCGATAGCATGCAGTTCATCGGCTTTGATATAAGGTCCTGCAGGATCGACAAACTGGTCTTCAACATAAATAGCCACAACACGTCCCAGAATAATGCGCGACCGGCCAATTTCCAGCGTAGTGTGCTCGCGGCACTCCAGTGCAGCATGTGCCTCAGCCAGGCGTGGAGGTTTCACGATCTGTGAGGGAGCAGTGGTAAAACCGGCAAGCTCCACCTCATTCATCTCTGGAGGAAAGTCCGTAGCACAGAGATTCATCTTGGCCGCAATGTCCTCGGTAACCACATTGACCACGAATTCACCCGTCCGGCGAATATTGCGCGCTGTATCCTTAGGGACAAATGGCTGGTCCGGGCGATTCGTTACCCCAACTCCAACGATGGGCGGATCTGTACAAAGATAGTTGTATGCACTAAACGGAGCCGCATTGAGCTGTCCATTTTCATTCATACTTGTAATCAGCGCTATCGGTCGTGGGGCCACAAGTCCCACCAGTAGTTTGTAGCTGTGGCTGGAAGGAATCCGTTCAAGATCGTAGTACATGTGTTGGCGCACTCCTGAGGCTCTGGATAGTCTTCCTCGAATCTGTCTCAGATCTTCAAGAGCACAGAGCCGATATTACTGAGCCCATTGATTTATATCATCGCATAACTATCCGTTTCGCCTTCTGAATGCAGCTGCAGGCATCCTGTGTCTTGAAGCTAAAGATCATTGATCGTCATCACGGAAATGGACCCAAGCTGCCGATATTTTCCCAACGAAAAAGGCCATCCGCAAAGTAACGAATGGCCTTCAACCGTGCACCTCTGTCTAGAGAATCAAAAGGGCGTCGCTTCAAGAAGCGAGAGAGGAGACTTGGTAGGAATGACCTTGACCAGAGAAAAACCGGCATCATGAAGCAGCTGACGAAATTGACCTTTGGTCCGCTCCTTCCCACCTACGAAGGTCATCATCTCGATATCGAGCAGCTTACCCGGATGCGGTGTTGGTGCATCGTCAAGTACGATTTCAGCCAAAATGAGTTTTCCGTGCTGAGGAACTACAGCCCGGATATTTCGAAGCAGTTGCAGAGCTTGAGCATCGGCCCAATCGTGAACAATATGCTTCATCAGGTAAGCATCTCCTCCGGCAGGTACCGAAGAAAAGAAGTCACATTCGACCGCGTCACACCGCCCCGCAAGACCGTCCTGTTCGATAGCCATTTTCGCATCCGGAACAACCGCAGGCATCTCGGCGATCACGCCCTCTACCTTTGAGTACTCCCGAAGAATAGCCCGCAGCAAAGCTCCGTGACCTCCACCGATATCAATGATTTTCTTAAAAGTTCCGAAATCATATGCTTCGAGAAACGCAGGAACACACAACTTGCTGAAGCTGGTCATCGCATTATTAAAGATCCGAGCCTCCGCGCTGTTCTGCGGTAGCGATAACCACTGGAAGAAGGGCTGACCGTGAATACTATCGAAAGTGGTAGTCCCTGTCTTCACGCTCCAATGCAATTCGGAATACAGATCAAAATGCAATGGATCTGTAATCCACTCAACGGCTCCAGCCAGAGAGCCGGAGGTATCGCTTCGCAACAGTTCCCCGGCAGGAGTAAGTTCGAAGCTAGTTGGGGTTGTACGACTAACCAACTGATTCATCTCTAGAACACGTAGAACGCGGAATAAATAATCGGCATCGACTCCAGCCTGTTGAGACAAAGCTGCCAAGTCACATACTCCGTTACCGATTAAATCGGCAATATGGAGCTTGGCTGTGACCTGCAGACAAGCAGAAGTAACATAGCCAAGGGATGCTGCGATTACGACCTCCTGCGGGTTAGGAACCGCAGAGCTCTCGTTGAGAACCGTGTTTAGGGACGGCTGGGGAAGAACAGACTGCTCTGTGATCGTTGTAGACATATTCAATTCCTTATTTGTTTGCTGGTATGTTCGCGCTTACCAGCAGAAAAAGATGCGCGAGATATTCGCAGATGGGGTTAGAAACTCTCCTACAAGTTGGCGGGCGATCCTTTGTGCATCGGATTCATTACTGGAAGGAAGTTCGGAAACATCCTTTTGTCCCGGCGTTGTGTGCGTTGAATCTATTGCCAAAGTTGAATCCGAGTGCTGTTCCTTACGTTGAAAGTTGATACCGAGTCTCAAGGCCATGCATTCGAGATAATTTTTCTTTCGGGCCTCGCTCGGCGGTGACAAAGCGGCTCTATCGCGAACGCGATCAGTCATTTAAGATGGCCTCCTGGTGGAGGGGAACCCGGCCGATGCTTTCTTTGAACCCGATAATTCCCTTCCATTCATAAAGCGAGAAACGGCTAAAAAATAGCTCACACCGAAGAATCATTTTTACCTGCTGCCTTCCTCGGACTTAGCCGTGTTTAGTGAGATATCCCGAGTCCCCGAAAAGAGTAGTCGCGCAATCGACTGCATATGCTCACGATTTCCTTCAAGCCGTGCCCATACCGGATGTCCTTGTGCAACAGGACCTAGAAGCAGTAGCAGCGAGTGTTCGCGTGTAAAGTATGATTTTGTAATACCCGCCAGCTGAATCCTTTCGCTGCCGGATATATCTGGATCTCCAGACTCGTCACGAACTAGGAGATGGACCTTTACATCGGGAGTGACATATGCCGCTCTCTGCTCCTCGGTAATCGCTCTTAGTTGAGGAGCAATTGCATCCATATGGGCAGTGCGAATCGCCTTTGAAGCTGCATAAAGCTTATTGGCCTCAGCTCGAAGGCGATCTGCTTCAGCCTGGTTCTTATTCTTGAGTTCGGCTATGGATTTATAGCCAAGCTGACTGCCTTGATGGTAAAAATCGTCTGCCTCTTTTTGCTTATCAGGTGGGAGTTCGCGAATAGCTCGAATGCGTTCCTCAAACTGCTTGTCTTTCTCCTGATTTTGCTTGCGTTGCTCGATCGAAGTGTAGGTGGCTTCATATCCAGCGATTAACTTCGACCCTCTACAAACAGATGAGGGGGCTTTTGCAAACAGGGGTGGAGCGCTAACCTGCCATCCTGGCAAGGACATCGGCAAAGAGGCTTTCAATGCAGACATCTGATTCATGTAAAGTTGCTGCTCTTCAGCGTTCGTAGGACGAGTGCCATCAGGACAATCGGCCCGAAGCAATCCGGGTAGGGATAGAACAGCTATACAAAGAAGGGCTTTGAAAACAAAAATAGATTTATTCATAAAGAGCTTCTCTCCTGGAGTTGATCACTTTAGGATCAAATCTAGGTCCCGTGAACCCAAGCAATCAACGCCTCACCAGATAACGCGGAAATTGACCAGGAAAAGGCTCAGCAAAATTCCAGAAAAGTCATACTGTATTTCCAAAGTTGTTGACTTTGAAAAGTTGCATCGTTACGCTTTTGAAGCGCGCTCACTATATTGGGCATTTAGAATGCGGGCTCCATAGTAATCCGAGGCAACTCGAATGTACGAATCGAGCTTTAGCTCCAAAACTCCGCCGGAGTGGGAACGGATAAAAGATCTATTCCAGGCTGCACTCGAATGCAGTCCAGAGGAGCGCATCAGCTTCCTCCACAACCTTCGAGACTCCGAACCCGATCTTCATGAAGAAATTGAATCACTTCTGCGTCATCACGGAAAAACACAGGATTTCTGGGGAACCAAAAATCCTATAAATATAAGCCTCTTACAGCCGGAATACCCAAATCCCTGGCTAGGGCGGGATATTGGTCCTTATCGCGTGGCCTCGGTCATAGGAGAAGGAGGCATGGGTACTGTTTATCAGGCCGTCCGGCTGGACGATCACTATCTCAAGAAAGTTGCCATCAAGATCGTCAAAACGGGATTCGCAACCCGTCCATATTTGCGGCGCTTCAGGAGCGAGCGCCAGATTCTTGCGAGCCTTGATCATCCAAACATCTCACATTTACTGGATGGCGGCGCAACCAGCGAAGGTTTGCCTTATCTGGTAATGGAATACATTGAGGGAAAGCCAATCGATGAATATTGTGATGCCCATTCGCTTAACACAGCTAAACGCCTCAACGTATTTCTACAAGTTTGTTCCGCAGTAGAGTATGCACATCAAAAGCTGGTGATTCATCGAGACCTAAAACCGGCCAACATCCTGGTAACTACTGACGGCACACCAAAGTTACTTGATTTTGGTATTGCTAAGTTGGTTGATCCTGACCTTTATTTCCAAACTGCAACAGTGGAAGGCACATTCGCCAGAGCCATGACTCCGGAATATGCGAGCCCGGAACAGACACAGGGACAAGGAGTTACGACAACCACCGATGTTTACTCGCTGGGCGTCATACTCTATCGTTTGCTTACCGGCCATCCACCTTATGTTCTGCCCACTTCGACCCCTTTGGAGTGGGCGCGCATTATTAATGAAGTAGAACCGGAGCGACCCAGTGTAGTGGTCGAGCGTGCTCTGGAAATTCTGGACTACGGGAAAGATAAAACAACTGTCACATCAGAAGAGATTGCACGCGTCCGCGATGGTCGTCCCTCAGTGCTCAGGCGCAATCTTCAAGGCGATCTAGACACCATCGTATTGAAGGCCCTACGTAAAGACGCAACTCGCCGATACGCCTCGGTGGAGCAATTTGCAAACGATATACGCTTATTCCTCGATGGAAGGCCGGTGCTCGCACGCCCGGACACAATCAGTTATCGGGCCGTAAAGTTCGCGCGCCGAAATAAAGTCTCGCTTGCTGCCGTCACACTAATACTACTTTCCCTTACCGTCGGAATCGTTTCTGCTACTCGGCAGGCTCGAATTGCAGAGAAACAACGTGCTCTTGCCGACCAGCGTTTTAATGAGATTCGGAATGTCGCTCATGATTTGATCTTTGATGTACACGATTCCATTCAGTACCTTGCCGGAGCGACACCGGCTCGTAAGCTCATTGTTCAGGATGCTCTTCGTTATCTAAATGCGCTTTCGACAGATGGCACCGCAAGTCCTGAACTTCGAGAGGAGATCGCCACAGCTTACGAAAAAATTGGTGGTGCGCAAGGGGGAACGGGCCAGGCGAACCTGGGCGACACTACGGGAGCATTAGAGAGCTATTTCAAAGCGGTTTCCATCCGAAAAGAAATCCTGGCGAAAAATCCCGCAGATAATATTGCTCGTGCAGGTCTCGCCAGCGCATATCAAGGGATGGGAGAAATTCTGCAGGACTTGGGTCGTTACCAGGAAGCGCTCAAATACCAACAGGATCAGCTTGAAATCAGAAGATTGCTGGCAGCAGAAGCCCCGACAGATACCAAGGCGCAGGCAAAGCTAGCCTCTTCCTACGACGGCATGGGAGATATTCTGGCATCTCTCAGCCAATGGAACGCTAGTCTGAGCAATTATGAATCTGGTTCCGCTGTATTCAAATCCCTGGCTGACCGTCATCCCGAGCAAGAAAGATTTCGCAGAAACTGGGGCCTTGAACGGAAAAAGATCGGTGGCATTTTCGAGGCTCAAGGAAATCTGAATCACGCGTTACGCGAATATCGCTTTGCTCTTGCGATTGACGCAGAACTGGCGAAGAAACACCCCGAGGACGCCTCCGCCCAGCGAGACCTGGCCGTGGACTATAGCAATCTAGGGGACTCCATTCTCAAAGCCGGCGATACAGTAAAAGCGATGCAACAGTACCGGCAGGCAATGGTCATCGATACCCGCTTGGCTGAACTCGATCCTAGGGATGCTTCTGCTCGTTATTATCTTGTTTACGATCAGTATCGGCTTGGTGATGCGCAGTTGAAGAGTTCTGATACGAATGCGGCCATGCACAGCTATCGGATTGCTGCTGCCCGTGCCGAAGAGAACGCAAAATCTGATCCGGACAACGCCTTGATGCGATCAGAGCTGGCACGGGTATATGCCAAGCTCGCCAAGGCTCATTACGCTTCGGTAGCCAACAACAATTCAAAAGAAGCAGACAAGAAAACCAGCCTCACCACAGCGCAAAATCTCTACCGCAAGAGTCTTGATATATGGATTGATCTCCGCAATCGCGGTGCGCTACAGTCCACCGATTCGCAGGAACCAGACAGAGTCGCGGAAGAATTAGCACAGTGCGTAAAGGGCATTGGCCGGAAATCGTAAACCCAGGAACTCAAAGAGGCCAGAATGTTTATCTCTTCCGGGAAAACCCCTCAATAAAACCGCTTCAGAGTCTAGGCGAAGATAAGGAGAATATGTCACAATTGAAGTCTGTTAGGAGAAACACCGCCTGAATGTTTTCCAAGGAGCCGCCCAAAGTAATCTTCGACAGACTCTGACTTGAGTTTTAGCGGATATCCCATGGCTTCGTTATCTACCAATCTTCAGACCGAATACCTCTCCCAGCTGGGAACCCGCAAAATTGTGCACGTGGATATGGACGCGTTTTATGCGTCAGTAGAACAACGAGACAATCCCAGTCTACGCGGAAAACCCGTAGTCGTAGCCTGGCGGGGAAATCGGTCCGTTGTCTGCGCAGCATCCTATGAAGCTCGTCGATTTGGTATCCACTCCGCTATGCCAGCATTATGGGCTGAACGGCTATGCCCAAAAGCAATCTTCATTCCACCGGATTTTGTACGTTACAAAGCTGTCTCTTTAGCAATCAGGGAGATCTTTCGGCGGCATACGGATCTGATCGAACCGCTCTCTCTGGATGAGGCATATCTCGATGTCACCGAAAACAAAATAGGACTTCCGACAGCTACGAAGGTGGCCATAGCGATACGTCGTCAAATACGGGAGGAACTGAACCTTACAGCTTCCGCAGGAGTTGCTCCGAATAAGTTTCTCGCGAAGATTGCGTCGGATTGGCGCAAGCCGGATGGCCTTTTTGTTATCCAGCCTCACGAGGTGGAGTCATTCCTTATAGACCTTCCTGTTGGACGTATTCCAGGCGTCGGGCATGTCACCGAAGCACGTATGAACCAGATCGGTATCTCGAAAGTAGGAGATATCCGAGCTATGGACTTATCGCTCCTGGAAACTCACTTTGGGAGATACGGATCGCGTCTCTACGAACTCGCCCGGGGTATCGACCACAACCCCGTCGTCCCGAACCGAATAAGAAAACAGATTTCGGCAGAGGATACCTTTGAGCACGACATCCCACTCGATGAAACCGAACCGCTGATCCGCAAATTGGCAGAGAAAGTCTGGAATGCCTCCCGCCAAAACGCTCGATTGGCGCGCACCATCGTACTTAAGCTAAAGACAAAAGAATTCAACACACTTACACGAAGTCTCACCCCAGACAAGATGCCTACATCCTTGGAATCATTTACGGAGATGGCACTCTCGTTGCGTGAACGCGTCAATCTGGGGCCTCAACAGCTCTATCGGCTGGTTGGTGTCGGATTGAGTAACTTTCAAATCGAACAACAAGAACAAACAGGGCACACAGAATTGGAATCCGATCTCTCCCTTTTGGCTATAGAAAATCAATGAAGCCTACGCCTGCATTGCGCGAGCAAGCCAAGCCTTAGCCACATTCCAATCTCGCTTTACCGTCGCCGGGGAAATAGATAACACCTCTGCAGTCTCTTCAATTGAAAGACCTGCAAAAAATCGGAGTTCGACTACTTTGCCTTGTTGCGCATCGATCGCATAAAGTCCCTCGAGTGCACGGTCCAGCTCCAATACATCGATACTCCGCTGCTCGGTAACCGCCATTCCCTCGTCCAGAGTAACTTTCAGGCCGTCTCCTCTTTTAGCTGCGCTTCGAGCACGCGCGTGATCGACAAGAATGCGCCGCATTATTTGCGCTGCCACTCCAAAGAAATGCGCTCGACTCTGCCAATCCGTATTCTGGTCCACTAGCCGGAGATAGGCCTCATGCACCAGAGCTGTGCTTTGAAGAGTATGACCTGGCCGTTCTCGATTTAGATATCCCCTCGCAAGCTTGCGCAACTCATCGTAGACAAGCGGCAGGAGCTCGTCGACAGCTCGTTGATCTCCTTGATTCCAACGAAGGAGGAGACGCGTTGCATCGGATCTCGCCGGTACGTTCATTATTCATTACCTACAAGATGAATTTGGGAAGCATGAATCAGCCAGCAAAACGAAAAGAGGCACACAACAGAGAACTCATGAATAGCAAGGCCCCATAGCTCTGTCAATGTTCTCTACCGGCAATTCTGCTGAGGAGGAAGCAGATCGGTTCAATCTGTTTCCAGTAGGACGAGCGTTCTCGAACGATGACTCGTAGCTACAGACGTTTTGTAGCAAAGATCGCAAGTTCTGCTCAGTGAAACATAATACTGGTACCACGGTATCACGGTATTGGTACCTTGATACCGTGATACCAGCATGTAGATACTGTCTTGCCGGCCCAATTAAGCAGGCGCACTATTTCCCAGGACTGAGAGAATTACTTTTGTAGGCCTCTTCCAGAATCCGAAAGGCCAGCTTCTTCTCGCCACGGTCTGAGACGATGCCCTTGCGGTTAAATCCATCCTGCAGACCTAGCAGATTGCGGTCTGGAGAGCGGAAATCCATCAAGATCCAGGGACTCACCCCGACCAGCTGAGGGAAGTTCTCCAACATTTTGAGTTGATGGCGATAAATTTCGGCCTGACTTTCCTCTGTCCAGCGAGTACCTGGATCTCCATGAAATCCAGCCTTCGCCTCTGCACCAAACTCACTAACGATCACGGGTTTCTGGTAGGCAAATTCCCATTGAGTTTTCTCGGCATCTTCGGGCTTGCCTTCATACCATCCGATATATTCATTCATGCCGATCACGTCCAGTACAGCACCAAGCGGATCGTCAAACGTCTTTTTGGGGCTCCGGCTGCGAGGGGTTAAGAAAGCAGCTGTCACTAATCGCGTCGGATCCTGACGGCGAGTCTCTTCCACAATGGTTTTCAAAAACTGCGTACGTTCCGGAGATGGATGAGTCTCATTGGCAACTGACCAGAGGATCACAGAGGCTCTATTCCGATCTCGACGAATCATCTCTGTCAGTTCTTGCTTCGCGAGTTGCAGCACTCGTGGATCGCTAAAGTCTATCTGTTGCCAATTGGGAGTTTCAGACCAAACCAAAACACCAAGCCGGTCTGCAAGACGAGTCATACGCGCATCGTGAGGATAATGCGCTAATCTCACAAAATTTGCGCCCAATTCCTGAACCCACTGGAAAAGAGTCTGAGCATCTTCATCTGTGGCTACTCTTCCCGTCCGGAAAGGAGCCTCTGCATGAATACTGATACCTTTCAAAAAGATGGGCTTCCCATTGAGCAGAATCTGCGATCCCTTCACCTCAACCATGCGAAAACCAATCTCATCCACTAATAGGTCCGGCCCCGCTTCCATTCTGACTTGATAAAGTTTGGGCTTTTCCGGAGACCATAGTTGCAGGCCAGTTGGGTGCAGATGGAATTTCGCGTTCCCCTCCGCGTCACAGCGTGCCTTCATGGCAAGGTTCAATTCTGGAACAGCAAGCTGTACTTCGGTTCCGCTATCGGCTCCAACGACATGAACCGTCCCGCTGATTTCGGATGTACTTTGATTCTCAAGATGAATGTCATAATCGTCGACGAACTTCTTGGGCAACTCGATCAAAGAGATATCACGGGTTATTCCGCCATAGTTGTACCAGTCCGTGTGGAGGGCAGGAACACCATCTGCCTTTCGTGTTGAGTCAACGGCTATAACGATGAAATTTGCACCATCATGAATCGTATCGGTAACCTCACAGTCGAAAGGAGTAAATCCCCCTTCGTGCTGGCAAGCCCTATGTCCATTCATCCACACCACGGAACGATAATTTGCCGCACCGATATGGAGAAAGACCCGTGTCTCCTGATGCATTCTGTAGATAATATCCCGTTCGTACCAGAGTGGCCCTTCATAGCGGAACAAGTCTGCCTTTTGTGTATTCCAATCCTGGGGCACTCTGAGCGTAAGTGAGGTTGAGAAATCGTACTCAATGGGAACACCCTCATTGCGCGGCTTCTCATTCTTTGCATATCCGTTATCGCGAACACCACCTTTGTACTGGTAAAGAAACGAGCCATAAGGATCTGGAATGTAATGCCAGTCGCCGTCGAGATTAATCTGAGGACGACGATCTACTCCCACCAAGAGTGTGGTTCCCTTGGTGAAGGTATCCTGAGCAATTACAGATTTTGCCAACGGCAAAAGACCCACCACGCAGGCAAATAGACATAGACTTCTGCCGAAATACCGCGATCTCACAGATTTCATCTCACTCTCTTATTCCGTAACCCCTATTTCTGGGCTCCTGACGGCATCCGCATGGCCGCCGCCGTCTGATGCTGCTGCCCCATACTGGCAGGCCGACCATCCTTCAACTGTGCTTCGGCACGCTGAAATTGGGACGCAATCTCTTTCTTACGCTCCGACACAAGTTTCTTCCCGGAGGAAAGAATGCTTGCAGACAACTGCTCAAGACTGTCTGCCGCAGCCGCGTATTTCCTAGAGAAGTTCTCCATTTCCGCATGTATGCTCTCCGGGTGATAGGACAAGCGATCTCCCGTCTGCATGACATCGATCAACGTGTTGGGAGACCAAACAACAGGATGCAGAGTATTCAGGGTGTCGTATGCGCTGCGTAAGCGAACGGTCGCTCCAGCGAAATCATCAAGTTGTGATCTTCTGGCGATTGATCCTGCAGAGCGCCGAACTTCAATCCGAACTTCCGCTGAAACAGGAAAGTGAGGAGTTGCAATGACAGTAGTTAATGTATTTCCTTCATAGCGCCAGCCGGATTTATTTCCTTCGCGATCGACAAAGGTGAGAGGTTTACCATTTACAGTAACCGATGATGGAGGCCAGTCGGAAGGGAGCCTGATTTCGTAAGCACGGGATGTAAGCATACCAGGATAGCTTCCACGGACAGGTTCTATTTGCACGACAAGATCATCTCCGGTCTGCTTGGCATCGAGCTTTGTCCACGAACAAATCTCTTCTTTATATGCTTCAGATTTGCTCGCATCTTCATAAAGGGTATAAGAGCTACTCTGTCCGTCAGCAAGTGGATAGACGTTCAAAATAAGAGGATCAACGGGCTTTTGCGCTGTGTAGTCCATCGCCGGCTGCATAGGAATAATGGCTCCGGCACGCACATAAACAGGGATCTGATCTATAGCGAAGCTTCGGGAAATCTCCTTTGGCCCAGTAAAGTGTTTTCCCGTCGCACTCTCTATCCACTCGCCCTTAGGAATCCAGATTTTCTGTTCTGCAAGCTGAGTAGTAGCATCGACGGGCTTAGTTATCGGAGCCACAATCATCTGGCTGCCAAAGATATACTCCCCTTTGTAGGAATAGGCCGCATTTTCTTCGGGCCAATCGTAGTAGAGAGGATGGAGAAACGCTATTCCAGTGTCATAGGTGCGACGCGCTTCCGTATAGAGATATGGCTCCAGCGCATAACGAAGACGGAAGGCATCTCGCATAATATCGGCAAAAGGCTCAGAATAAGCCCAAATACGACGCTCGGATGCAGGATTCTTGGTTGTATGTGTACGTAGAATGGGACTATAGGTTCCAAACTGCACCCATCGTGTATAGAGTTCCGGATCAATAGGACCAGGCATGTGCCCGCCTATATCATGACTCCAATAGGCGTACCCAACATTCGCAGCAGTAGCTGTAAACCAGGGCTGAAAATCCAACGACTCCCAAACCGAAATCGTATCTCCAGAAAAGCCAATCTGATAGCGATGATTGCCGAGACCGCCCCAACGATGAAAGAGCAAGGGGCGTTTCCCTTCACGTTCTTGGTCAGTGAAGTGAACATAGTTCAACCACCATGTCGGATTCAATCCAGGAATCTTTGTATTTGGATTCTGTTGCCAATCCAACCACCAGAAATCTATCCCTTGATGCTCCAAAGGATGATGCAGTAGATCCATATAATTGGTGGCAAATTTCTTATCAGTGATATCGAAAGGTACATATTTGTTACTTGCAGGATCAATAGCCATCGCCTTAGCCATCTCAGGGTAGACCTTCTCCCAAGGCTGCACCCCGGAAGCCGGATGTAGATTCAATGTTGCCTTTAGTCCCTCGCGATGAATATGGCTCAAAAAGGCCTGGGGATCGGGAAAGAGTAGAGGGTTCCATGTATACCCCGTCCAGCCCAACCGCTCGCCCGCCTGATCGACCAGATTACGCTCCGTAAGCTGGCTATAGTTCAAGTGCCAATCCATATCGATTACAAGCACATCGAGTGGCACATTGTTCTGATGAAATTCATCGACCAGTTTGTCCAGCTCCTGATCGCTGTAAGCCCAATACCGGGACCACCAGGTTCCAAAGGCAAAGCGCGGCGGCAATGGAATGCGCCCAGCCACACGGACATAATCGGAGAGCGCTTGTTTGTAATCGTGACCGTAGCCGAAGAAATACCAGTCCTGACGATCACCCGGGGGGCGAACCATCACCCATGGCCAGACACCATTCTCCCCTTGAGCGAAATTAAACTTGTCGGAATCGAAAAGAGCGCGTTGAGAATCGTCGACTAGAGTCCAACCGTCACGCGAAAGCAAGCCGGGTTCAATCGGCTCTTTCGTATTGCTGCCTTTTGCTTCATCCAGTGTCCGTGTGGTTCCAAGCAGATTACCGGTATCCTCCAGACCCGGATGCCAGACGACCTGCTTGCCATTGAGGCTGAAAGTGATCTGAAGATTCTCTCCGGAGAATTTGCCGTTGTCACCTGTATGCGGCTTATAGGCGAGATGGAGAGCGGAGGTATCGATAGTAAGTTGCTCGCCATCCTGCTTATGCGTAAATTGAGGTACGGGCATCCTGCGATTCAGGAAAACGAGCGAAGCGTGATCCTCGAATTTGCCGTCAGCCGCCCATTCCATACGAATCAGCTGAGGTGTCAACACAGTAAAACGTGCTTGTTCCAGTGTGACAATTGCTGCCGGATCGGCGGCAGAATTGAAGACGTTAGTAGGTTTACTGGCAGGTACGGCATGGGTGGCTGCTCGAGAAAATTGCGGAGAGCAGCAAGTCATTACTCCCGACAGAAGGAGAACGCCGCAACGGAATGGAGCATAATTTTCAGATATAGAGCGCAAGTTAGTATCCCTTCCTTGACCCTTCAATCGGACTAGGGGCTTGTCGATAACTGGATTCATTCATGCGGAACAATGAAGCTTCCCGCTAAGGGGGTGTCTTCGGCGGAATCTCCGACAACGACTCTGACTTCTCCGCTGTCGAGCTTCCAACTCTTCGTTGCTACGTCGTAATAGGAGAGCGCACGCTTATCTACGTGCAAGGTGATCCGCGACGTTTCGCCCGGATGGAGGTTGACCTTCCGAAACGCCTTCAATTCCCGAACCGGCATGGGAACCATGGAAGAAGGCAATCCAAGATACAACTGCGCAACCTCCGCGCCCTCTCGTTTTCCTGTGTTTGTCAGATCCAGCGAAATTTCTATACCGTCATTTTGAAGTTGGCCGATATGTAGATTGCTGAAGTGAAAAGACGTATAGGAAAGGCCAAAACCAAAAGGGAAAAGAGGCTTGCTCTGCGATCCGGAATAGTATCGGTATCCGTTGAACAACCCTTCTGTATACGCAACTCCTCGGTCAATCTTTCCGAGTCGATTCTCGCCAGCCATTTCAAAAGGGAATGTCGCTTCGGAGGATGCCTCTTTGCGCGCAGAGGCATAATAAGTGTTATGAACCGGACTGCTTTCCCAAGTGCGATCGATAGTAAATGGCAACTTACCCGAGGGATTATGTTCTCCAAATAGAAGTTGCGCCAAAGCGCGCCCACCTTCTTGTCCCGGATACCAGGTGTCTAGAATTGCGGGTGGCAATGTAATCCAATCATGCATATCAATCCCGCCGCCGCCATTGAGAACTACGATCGTCTTTGCATTGATCCGGGAAATCGTGCGTATCAGCTCTTCCTGGCCGTAAGGGAGTTCAAAGCTACGATCCATGCCCTCCCGCTCGGTTGTCGGATCAAATCCAACGGAAAGTACAACAACGTCAGCGCTTGCAGCAATCCGTTTCGCTCTCTCAGAAATCAGATCTCGCATCGAGCTGATAGCTAACCGTGGGAAAGCACGCTTGCTTCTAGGAACATAGTCAAAGTGGATTTCAATCGGCTTGTTGTCCGAAAGATCCCGATAGGTTGCTAAAGGAGCTTGCTGCTCAAAGGGCGCAACGGCGACGACCTGAGCACCATTCACAACAAGCTTGTACTTATCCTGTCCTGAGAGATAGGCCTCAGAACCGCCGCCTGAAGTCAGGAACAAATACCTTCCGGCCTCATGCGGTTGATAAGTAGCCGTGAACCGGATTGCTTTGATTCCATCAAGAAGAGTTCCATCTGGCTTGAGGATGAAAGAAAGTGAACCAGGATCGATATTAGGAACAATCAGTGATTTGAAAGGCTGCCCTTGGAAATCGCTGTTCGCAAAAAGTTCCGCTTGTACTCCCGGCTTGTCCTGGAAAGTGAATCGCGTTTGCCTGCTAAGTTCGTTTAGTTCTGGAAGGCCACGATCATATTCCACCTCCGCCGAACCTTCGAGAAACTGCATTAGGCCTGCGAGTGCGCTAACTGCCTCATAGGGATTCACCTTCGAGCTACCGCCACCGGCATAGATGGCAGGTGTCGCGTTTGGACCGATGACCGCGAGTTTCTTGATATAGCGTTTGTCTAGCGGCAATAAAGCATTGTCATTTTTCAGCAGGACCGCACCTTCCAGTGCGCCTTCCCGTGCAATCTCTCGATTCCCAGAGCTATAAAGATCTTCTCTTAAGTCTGTCTCAGGACGATCCAACACACCGAATTCAATTTCTTTCCGGAGAATGCGGCGCACCTTATCATCGATAACCGCAATCGAAACCTTTCCATCCTTTATGGCGGGGAGCAAAGTGTCACGATTCATGTATTCGCCCGAGGGCATCTCTAGATCGAGACATGCATTGGCAGCGGCAATACCATGATGAGTCCCGCCCCAATCTGACATGATGATTCCGTCGAATCCCCACTCTTTCTTGAGGACCTCACAATTCAATTTGGCGTTCTCAGTCGGATGCAATCCATTTGCCGGGTTGTAGCCATCCATGACAGCACCGACATGGCCATCCTTGACCGCTGCCTCAAAAACCAGCAAATACAGTTCTCTCAGAGTGCGTTCATCAATGTCGGAGCTAACTTCTACTCGATTGAACTCCTGATTGTTTGCTATGAAGTGTTTGATTGTGGCAATAACACCCTGCTGCTGAACACCTTTGATGAAACCCACAGCGATACCGGAGGCAAGAATCGGATCTTCGCCGAAATACTCAAAGTTGCGACCTGCAAGAGGTGCACGATAGAGATTGACTCCGGGAGCCAACAGTAAAGAAACGCCACGTGCACGTGCATCTCTTCCAATTGCCGCACCTATTTTTTCGGCCAGTTGAGGATCCCAGGTTGCGGCAAGAGCCATACCTCCTGGATAGGCAGTCGACGGACCCCATTCCCGAACCCCCATGGGACCATCTGACATGCGAAGGCGCGGCAAATTAATGGAGGGGATTCCCCGAATATAAAACTTATCTATGCCATTGATCAGATCGATTTTCTGTTCAAGAGTAAGTTTGGCAATCAGCGCGTTCACCCGCTCTTCAACCGGAGGCACTCTTGTCGTCTGAGCATAGGACAAGACACTCAAGAGCCAAACAAGGAAGGCTAGACACCGAAATACTCTGGATACAACAGCAAATTGTCGTTCTTTCCTGCGCATCATCCCTCGTAAGACGACGGCCAACCTCTCTCAGGTTTGGCATTGACTGTGAACAACCGGGTCGTCGTGGCCCCCTTCGCGCTTGGCGCATTCCGAGGGAACCAAGCGCCATGCTTACTTTGTGAGCACCGAGCCTCAAGACAAATTCACTGTGAAGACACCCTTCTTTACGTAAAGACATAGATAGATCAGCGACTTACAAGATATTCCGCTTCTGGAACAGCCAATCTCCACTTTCTGCTGGACTGAACCTTCTGTGCGGAACTACACTTGCTCGTTTCAATTTACTCTGTGTCGTTTCAATTTGCGCCTATGGCTACTCAAACAATAGATTCTCATTCCACAACAGCTGCGCTTGCAAAAGACGAACGGTGGCAGCTGATACTTCGAATTACTTCGAGCCAGCAGTTTGCGAAAGCCACACAGCTTCGTGAAATCCTGCTTTACATCACCCGCTCTTGGCTCCTGGATGAAACCGTAAGCATTCACGAACAAGACATCGCCTGCAGCGTTCTGGGACGCAGGGATGACTTTAACCCCGCAGAAGACAATATCGTCCGCGTTCAAATCCGACATTTGCGTAAGAAACTAGAACAGTACTTCGCAACCGAGGGAGTACTGGAACCCGTCGAATTAAACATCCCCAAGGGGAGCTATGTACCGCGCTTCGAAAAGCGGTCCGAGAAGCCTGAAATACCAGCCGCTCCCGCAATGACAACGATAGAGCCGGTTCTTGTATCTGCGCATTTGCCGACCATGCCAGATTCACCGCACCAGGATTTCGTCACCTCACAGAGGCTAAAAAGAATCTGGCTAGCCGTAGTGATATCGCTTTTTGCCCTCCTTTCGTTCAGTGTAGGAAGATTCACGCGCCTCCCAGATCCGGCGCGGGCTGCTGTCCGCAAAACGGGACAGAATTTCCTGCTGAATCGCGTCTTTGTCAGCGATCTTCCTATCTCGGTCGTAGTAGCCGATACCAATCTGGTAGTGCTGCAAAACATGCTGCACACAGATATTTCGGTGAATGATTACATCAGCAAAGAGTATCCCGAAAATATTCTGCGCTACGCCTCCGACCCCAAAGAACATAACGTGCTGAAACAAATCGCTCTCCGGCGTTTTACAAGCCTGGCAGATGTAAATGTCGCAACCCGCTGTGCCGAGTTGAGCAAAGAGTTTGGATCACGAATGGCCATTCGCTATGCCCGCAACATGAACGCCCGGGACTTTGAACGCGGCAATTTCATCCTGATAGGGAGCCGGACGGCAGATCCTTGGGTTGGCCTGTTCGAGCCGCAGCTTAACTTCGCCTATGAGAAAGATCCTGCAACGCAGGTCTTTCGTTTTCGTAACAAGAATCCAATGCCGGGAGAACAGAACCTCTATGTGGCGCAACCGGAAAAGGACGGATCGACCACAAGCTATGTCGATATCGCTATGGTGCCGAACCTCTCCAGAACCGGTTACGTATTGTTGCTCAATGCAGCAACCATGGATGCCAACGAAGCAGCAACTGAGCTGATCTTCCGAAACGAATTGCCGGCGGCATTATCGAAATTGGTAACGCAGGAAATACTGGGACCTGCAGGGACCCAATCCTTCGAAATTTTTCTGCGGGATCATGCTATTGACGGTGTCGTAAGCGGATTCGACGTAGTAGCGGTTCGAAAACTGGGCTAAGCGGTGAGAGAATCTCCGCGAACCACTTTATAGAAATAGCAAGACCGGAGCCACAATGCCAAAGTCTCTCACGAACGGACACATTGCTAAATCGTCAAACCACAGTACAACGGAAGAAAAGGATCCTTACTTCTCCAGATCTGTCAGTAAAGCTTTCGAGATTCTGTCCGTACTCAGCACCGCACATAGCACCTTGTCTATAAACGAAGTAGCAGAGCGAACGGAACTGACGAAGAGCTTTGCTTTTCGTATTCTGCGCACACTCGAATCACTGCAATATGTCTCCCGTTCGGCAGATGGCAGCTTCCTGATTGCTCAAGGCAGCTATTTTGCTCTGTCACAACTCACAACACGCCTCTTGGTCGCGGGCCGGGAGCCGATGGAAAAGCTGAATCGTACTTTTCAGGAAACCGTTAGCCTGGCTGCTCTGCTAGGAAACAGAATAGAGGTAATCGATGTAATCGACAGCCCACACCTGATGAGAATGACAAACATAGTAGGCCGTATTCTTCCGCCTCACGCAAGTTCTTTGGGAAAGGCAATCACCGCATTTCAGCCGGAAGCAGAGCAACGATACCTGATCTGCAATTACGGCCTCCTGCGCATTACAAGCGGCACAATCACTGACGAGAATCTTTTACAAATGGAGTTTGATCAGATTCGCAAACAAGGCTTCGCGCGTGACGTGGAAGAGAGCATTCTTGGCGCACATTGCCTTGGTGCACCCATTTATATACAACCTGATCGTGTAATAGGAGCAGTTAGTCTTTCGATGCCAAAATCCCGTTTCCCCGAATCTCAAGAAGGCAGGGATCATATCGTACAATCCGTCAAAGCTGCAGCAGAACATATTACTGCTTCGCTGAAGGGCCTTTAGGCTAAGCCAAAAGGTTAGTACGGCCAAGAGATGGACATAACGAATCTCTATTGCCTTTATGGTGTGTTTATTCACCTTTACGTAAACCTTCCAGCTTTCACCGTTAATTGTCTTGAGGACGATGCTTCAACATCCGAATAATCAATAAGCTATGACGGAAATCCGGTCGTCGCTCTGCCCTTTTGTACACGAAGAGCTATCCTTTGCTATTGATTTACAGCATAAACAACCACGGACTCCTCGAATGATAACCAACACCTCTCATAATCTTGTCTCCAAACAAAGCGCTATCTCTAAACGGTTGAAGAACTGCATCTTTGGATTCGTGTCAATCCTCTCGATCGGCATACAGGCCTTTGCAGCCGACCTCTCTTCTTTTGAGTCCGTTGCCACCCAAGAAAATTTTGGTCTCTATTTCCCAGCCTATCTGGCTAACGGATATTTCAGCATCACGACCTCACTACGTGCCACCGATTCAACTCCTTCCTACATGATTGGCCTCATGGATCACACGAAGGAAGATATTTCACGGCCAAGTGCCATTCCCAGTTGGGGAGAGATCAACTATTTCGATGGTGCTACCTGGTTGAATTCAAGTGTCGTAACCGCTACAGCATTTCTCAATTACCGGCAAACGTTAAATCGTTATGACGGCACGCTCAATACAAATTATGTCTGGCGGAACAACGCACACGAAACACAAATTAAGGTTCAAACATTTGTCAGCGAGGCATCTCCTCATTTGGCGGCAACAGCCTTAACGATGACGCCTAATTTCGACGGTGCCGTTACTCTCCGCTTCACACTGCGCCCCTATCCCGCACCGCTTTATCGGCTGCAACTAGCCACGATGACGCGGGCCGAAAAAGATAGAGCCATCCAGGAAGCAGCGCGAAAGCACCAAATAGCCGATCTCACCGCTCCGGACATCACGGATGGATTAGCAGCGCGCCGCCCCGAAGCCGATCCACATACCTCGCCAAATCGTGTAGGCCAATGGTATCCCGGAGAAGTCAAAATCGATTCTTATGATGCCGATCCTAAGAAGAAGCTCTTATGGATTCAGGGCCATAGCCTCCTGGGACAAGACTTCTCGGAAGCAGCAGCAGTAGAGCTTCCCTCAGGTCTAAAACCAGATTCCATACAGGTAGTACGCTCGGGAGAACTGGTCCAACTGGAAGTCAGCTTCCAGGCAATGCGCAATGTCCCTTATACATTTGCAAAATACGTCTCTGCTGCCAGAACCGATTGGGGCAACATTCATAAAACTCGCGGCTGGGCTCAAAAAGCACGGAAGAGAGGATTCTCTACTCTACTCGCAGCGCATCAAGACGCGTGGCACAAGATCTGGAAATCCGACATCATTATCGATAACGATCCGGAGTTGCAACGAGTTGTCCATTCGGATATGTTCAGCCTGCTTGAAAACTCTACCGTCAATACTCGCTGGGCGATCCAAGGAATGGGGCTTAGCCCTATCTATGGGGGACATGTCGCATGGGATTGCGACTCCTGGCATTTTCCAGTTCTTCTTCTACTACATCCGGAACGTGCCCGTTCTGTTGTCAACTATCGCTATCGTGTTCTACCTCAAGCAGAGGAGAATGCGCGTCGTCACGGCTATCGAGGAGCGATGTATCCCTGGGAAGCAGATCCGGAAGATGGTACCGAGACAACACCATTCTTTGCCAAAGGCTTCGCTGACCGGGAAGTTCATATGACCGCTGATGTCGCGATTGCTCAATGGCAATATTACCTTGCTACGGGAGACAAAGCATGGCTGCATCATTACGGCTATCCGGTAATACGAAGCATTGCAGATTTCTGGGTAAGCCGCGCCACATTTAGTTCCGCGAATAATCGTTACGAAATTCTGCACGTGACTTCTCCTGATGAAGCTTACGACGATGTATCCAACGATTCCTTTACAAATGCTGTTGCGCAGAAAGCCCTACGGATAGCTGTCAATGCTGCAAAGATCCTCAATGAAGCCGCAGATCCTAAATGGTCGGAGGTTGCCGAACAGATGTACATTCCTTTCTCCGAAACGGAACAGAGGCATCTGGATTTCGATGAGACCATCCCTCACAACAAGCAAACATGGATGGGAAGTTCAATTTCCTGGCTGGCGTATCCTCAGCTTGATCTGCCTATGAGCAGAACTGTTCGGCAGAATGATTTTGACTTCGCAACCAAAGCCCTACGCGAATTGACACCCGATGCGAACGATATGGTCCCGGTGATGCTAGGCATAGAAGCTGCGGAGTTGGGCAATCCGGAAGAAGCGGACAAATGGCTTCGCTTCAGCCTTAATGGATTTCTTAAGCCGCCTTTTGACGTTCGCAGTGAGACGCCGCGTAATAACACACTCTATATTCTTTGTGTTTCAGGCGGCTTTGTAGAAAACTTCCTCTACGGCTTCACCGGATTACGTTATACCGATGACGGACTGAAGGCAGTCTATCCCCCGCTGCTCCCAAGCAACGTTCGACAAATTACGCTCCGTAATGTTGCCAATAAAGGAAAGCGGTTTGACTTCATTGTGCAACAAGATCCACAGGGCAAGATTTCACTGATTCGCAAGGATGCAGAATAGCGAAGTTTCTGAATGGAGGGGACGGAGACCCACAAATGCTAACAAGAGGGCCTTCAAGTGAGGTACCGCTCCATGATGCAGTCGAAGGGGGCTTCCTGAAGGAAGCCCCCTTCGACTTTGGAATGAGGTCTAGAAGGTCAAACGGATAGTCAGCTGCACCTGACGTGCAGTTTTGGCAGATCGCGTGGTGCTGATGATACCCGAATAGGCATCGGGGCTATTCGTTCCCTGCTGGTTAAAGACGTTGAAGAAATCGGCATTGAACTTAATAAAAGCCGATTCCCGGATAGAGAAGCTCTTGAACAGGGAGGCATCCGTCTGGAATCCCCAAGGAGCAGGCAGATAGGTTTTGTAGTAAGGATGAATGCCAACCGCACCGTCGGTTCCGGGCCCAGGAGCATACGACACATTGGAAGCAACAGTGCCATCAGCCAAGGGAATGTTCACCCACTGATTTTGTTGAGCCGAATTCAGTGGCTGATGGGCTGGTGTATAGCTTGCAGGAAGTCCTTGATATCCCTTGGGCGTATTCCTTTGGCTGGCTGGAATATATCCGTTATAGCCAAGGTATGCTTTGTAGCAGACTCCACCTCCATGGCAATCGAGCACCTTATATTTCTGGCCATAATAGTGCAGTGGAGTAAAGCTACCCCAATCACTGGTTGAGGGATGCCACATCGACTGAGACATATCGCCAGTACCTGCAATCTGCCATCCACCCACGAGCTGGTTGGCAAAGCGATTTGCACCCGGCAATAGCCACTTACCTCTGCCTATTGGTAAATCCAGGACCCAGTTATATTTGACGTGATGGGTGGGTTGGGAGGTGTCGCGAATATAGTCCTGTTGATAATTCATTCCATGTGGAGTAGTTGCGCTGAGTCCAGGCAGGAAGGTCGATGCATCATAAACAATTGAGTCGCGAGATCCGTTTCCACCGATGCGGAAATTCCGGGCGAAAACATAAGAGATCTGAAAAGCATATCCCCGGTTATACAGTCTCTGAAAATTGATCTGCATTGAATTGCTGTTTGACCAACCTGTTTTCTTCTGGATCTGGACATCCGCATACGTGGTTTTATCGTAAGGACGTTGCAGCGTATTGGAATAGAAGCCGCTGGGCTTCGCCTTCCCGGTAGTTGTATACCAGACATAGTCGCTGGGTTTGGGATTCGTGTACCAGTACTGCTCAAGATTCACACCATGATTCCCAAGATAAGCAACACTGAGAATTGTGTGTTGTGGAAGTGATTTCTCGACCGTGACATTCCATTCGCGGTAAGAGGCGGAAGGATAGTGTGGATCGAGCACATTCAGATTGCCCCAGGTTCCCGGAGTGTAGGATGAGCTGCTGAAGTCGATAATGTTCGTGCTATTTTGTCCAGCTACAACAGTCTGCTGAGAACGAAGAATGTAGTTAGGAAGACCGTCATTCTGAGCAGCATTAGCAAAATCTCTCGACCATCCGCCTGTGTAAGGTGGCAATCCATTCATTGAACCGTAGAAGTTGCGTGTTGGAGATGGATAGATATAGGTTCCATATCCACCGCGGAGCACCAGCCCTCTCTTGGTTCCGAATGGTTGCCAGGCGGCACCGAGCCGGGGTACTACATTGAAGTATTGGCTTTCGGTTCCTGAACTTGGAAATCCCGCCTGTTTTGGAGTTTCAAACGTTACCCCGAGCCCCTTCAGACCATTCACAATAGCAGGAAGTGAGAAACCATACTTATAGAGTTCATCGATAGTGTTTCCCAATACCATCGCGTGATTTTTCACGTCAAAACCGATGAACTGATTGTGAGCTTCGTGTATAGCAGGATGGACTTCCCAGCGAAGCCCCAGATTCAAGGTCAGATTATCTTTGATGTGATAATCATCCTGGAAATAAGTGCCAACTTCCTGATAGCGGATATGCAGGTAGTGGGCCATGAGGTTGTTCTGATAGCCCTGCGCATAGCCCATAAAGAAATCGGCGGCTGCAAGCCCTGTATTGTTTAGAGCGTTGTCAGCTTTAGAGCTGATCGTATTGGGATCAAGATTAGCCGTAGCCATGCCGCTAAAAGAAACGACGGCAGGAACGGATTGATCCGGCTGGATATTGAGACGTTCGTGACGATATCGACTTCCAAATTGCATTGTATGGCGCCCACGAATCCAAGTCAGATTATCGTCAAAGAGATTCACATAATCATTATCTCTACGTGGGTTATCATTCTGCCCATAAGCCTGAAGGATAGAATTCGATGCACCACTATTGGTTGCTGTACCGACGATATTGGGAAAACCCAATGAACCGAAGTTGTTCTCTATCCCCAGTTGTGACGAATAGTTGATGTTCGGATTCAATGAGGCTTCGGTAATATCAGCCTCGTAATTCATGGAAGTAACAAATTCGTTGTAAAACGTAGGCGAGAATGCGTGATTCCAGGATAAAGCACCGCTCTGAGTCTTTACCGGGAAATAGGATATGTTCCAATTGCCATCTGTCGTCGGCGCTCCAAGATGGTTTCCGGAATAGCCGTTGGCATAGTTGACTTTACCCCAGGTATAGCGGAAGAAAGTGGTATCTTTATCGGAAAAATGATGATCCAGACGGAAGGTATAGCCTGGATTGTCATTGTTATTAGGAACCGGAAGAGTCAGATTGCTTGCCTGATACGGATTGTTGCTATTAGAGGGCTTGGGAGTAATTGCGTAAAGAGCTTTGGCCAGCGGCCCTATCCGGCTCCCTGGGATCTGGTTCCCTGAAAAAGCTTGGCGCTGCCATGAGCTCTTGGGAGAAGATGCATTATAGGGCGTTGTCGTCTGTGGATCGTAGATAGTTACGGGAGTAGATAGATTGCCGGTTGTTATATTGCTAAAATCGCCGTTTCTCATTGCTTCCGTCGGAACACGGAAGAGCTGCGATGATCCTTGCCGCAAGGACAATTTTTCCCAACTAAAGAAAAAGAAGGACTTGTTCCTTCCGTTATAGAGTTTAGGAAGAAGGATCGGCCCGCCAATTGAGAAGCCATACTCATTGCGGATGTACTTCGGCGCCGTCTTATAGGTGTCTTGACGATTTCTCGCAATACCATAGGCGTTATCGCGATTCGTCTCAAAAGCTGTACCGTGGAATTGGTTAGACCCTGCTTTGGTCGAGATAATAGCCGTACCCGGACGATCGAACTTTGCAGAGGAATTACTGGTTTCTATGCGAACCTCTTGAATCGAATCAGGATCTGGCTGTTTCTGATCGAGACCTCCACCATCACGATTATCGAGAGAAGCGCCATCTTGAATCCAGGAGAAAGCTCCCCAGTTCAGGCCATTTACACGAGGTTGTGCCCCGCTCCCGCCTTCATATCCTGGAACAGTAGAACTGATCAGGCCGGCGATCGAGCGCCCGTTCATGGGAATCTGCTCAAGCCTCTGCCGTTCAAGAGTAGTACCTTGTGACGGAGCGTCTGTACTGATCAGAGTGGTCTGATCGGCAATTACCGTCACCTGACTTGTCACACTGCCTACCTGGAGACCGGCATTCAACACGGCGGTTTGGCCAACCTGAAGTGTCAAGGTTGTCTCCCACTTGCTCATACCAGAGGCAGCAACAGTAATTGTGTATTCGCCAACAAACAACGAGGGGACACTATAAAAGCCGACCGAGTTCGTCACCGTAGTGAATTGCTCGTTCGTGCTAGTCTTAACTACAGTAACTGTCGCATTGGGAACCATAGCTCCTTTCGGGTCTGTAACAGTTCCTTGAATACTTCCTGCTCCGGTTTGCGCAAACGCGCTCGACAGACAAAACACGAGCAACAGTACTGCGGCCACCGCCTTCCAATGAAATATCGTGTTTCTCATTTTTTCCCTCCACCATCTGCCTTGTCGCCCTCGCATCGATCGGATTATTGGGGTATCTCTTCACTCCGCTCGTGGCATCCATTAGGAGCAGCTGGTGTTCTTGTGCAGGTCCTTCTACTACTTCAACGCTTTCAGGTAGGGTTTCCCCACCGGCGCAGATCGTTATTGTCAATACGTCACACCTGCAAGGGAATTCACGGTAAAGCAACAAACAATTTACGTAAACGATTTTTAGAATCAATTGACTAGCTACCACTATGTCTCGCCAGAGACACAGATCTATCGGCAGAATCATTGCCGATTACCATTCCTCAGCTTGTTGATATTGAGGGCTAAAGCTTGCGAAAAAACTGACGCTCCGGCTCCCTGGCGCAGAGAACTGGATTGCTACCGAATCGTCTTCTTAGCCGAACGAGCAAGGAAGTAAAGGCAGGTAGAAACTTGAAGAATGGATAGTCTCTCAGACAGAATGGGAATATGGCAGTACTCGACAACTGCAGCCTCAATCTGAGACCCAGGTGCTTTGATAGAGCAGTCAAACAGTATCAGCCCCCTTGCTGATGAGGTACTAGCAGCTTGTTTTCAGATACTTAACAGGATCGGCAAAGAAACCCCTCTGAGAGATCCGTCCAGAGAGGCTTTCGCCCAATTACCGGAGACATATCTATCCATGCCGCAGCAAAGATACTTGTTCCTGAAGATCGTCTTGGATTCTGCGGCGCGCCCTGAAGGATCTGGATTTTAGCGCACCGACGCTAATGCCGAGAGTCGTAGCAGCTTTCGCCCTGCTGTGTTCCTGCACATGACACATAACAAATGCCGTGCGAAGAAATAACGGCAATCTTCTGATTGCGTCTTCGAGTATCTCCCTTATCTCTGTACTTTGATATTGCTCCTCTGGTGTGGCTCGAGTTTCCGGCAAATCCCAAACACGGAATCCATCTTCCCCTTGCATCATCTCTTCGATCGAAACAACTGGCCGATGCCGCCTCGTCCGGAGGCACATGAGAGCTTGATTGATTCCAATGCTAAGTAACCAGGTTGAAAAGCGGGAATGCCCTTTGAATTGATCCAGCTTCAGATAAGCACGAAGTAAAGATTCCTGCAGTGCATCCTCGGCGTCTTCCTGATGCTGGGTAATCTTCAGAATCATTTTGAACAACTTCCGCTTATACGGCTCGACAAGTGTCTCAAAAGCACCCGGATCTCCCCGTCTCGCCATCTCGATAAGGAAAGAGTCATCGCGACCTTCGTTAGCAGTGCGTGTTTGAACAAGAACTTCATCATAGACAGAGCTATTGATTGGGGACATCCTCGCTCACTCCTCACTTTCATCTCGACATCTTTGCAATATGGCCAAATCTGCGTGTATGCTCTGTAACCTAAAACTACGATCAACAAATGCTTCGTCTCCCTTGACGGAAATAGCGCTCCATCAAATCGGGAGAACAATACTTCCGCTTACGGAACGGCTATCAGGTATGGCAAAATTGTTTCTCTGTTTCTTAATGTCTAGGCTCTTTGTCAATTTCGTGTGCTGATAATCGGCATGATTCTACGAATAGCCACACTTCACGATCCTTGAGGTCCCACACTAAAAACCTAAGTGCGCCAGGGTGTCATATTCGCCAGCTCAATCATCATCATCGCCGATAAATGACCTATTAAAAGCGTAGAGCTTTTCCTCTGATCTAGAGTCCCTAGATGTAGTAATAGTCAAACAACTCTTTCGAGGTATGCGCCCATATGCATGAATGGCGGGATATTGTGGGTTCAAATTTGAATTACAAGCGTCGGCTCACTTTGCTGGAGTAGAGCCTTCTCCTTCATTAGTATTCAATGGAGCTAGACAAATCCGACAGATAGCAAGACAGGACCTGCAACTGTCAGCCGATATAGCGTGGGTAGATGCTTGATATGACGGCTTAGCAATTTCCCCCTCCGAAATCACCTGTTAGTAGAGGGATGCATACCGAAAGCTGTTCGCATCGATAGTTGGGTTGGGAGTTTGTAACCCATTAGGAACCCGATGGTTACGGGGGAAAGTTAGAGATTGTAGTCCTTGGAAAAGCTATCGGCGCGGAAAACTGGAGTCCAGAACCATCGCGTCCCGAAAGCATATTGCGTACAGCTATAGCTCCAGGAAAGAAGATCAGAAAGAATATTGAAATATCTGTTATCCGCGAAAGCCAAAACTCAAGCTTACGCCATTAGCCGAAGTCTAAATACCTTCCAATCAGGCTCGATTTTTGAGCTTCGGATATTTGGTAAAGATGCGTTTCTGATCTTCAGAACTGAGTTCCCTCAGACCAATCGGTTTATCCTGAGGCCTCATCCCTTTCTGGTTTAGCACATTCATCAGACTCCAATCTCGCTGTAGTCCTTTGGGCTCTTCTGCCTTCAAATCATAACGGGTAAAGTCGATAACGAGAGGAGAGCTATTCTTTGTCCAATCATGCAACAGGGCCAGACGAAAGTTGCCGTTCATGAACCATTCGATTTCCAGCTCCCGCTCTGAACCAGGAGCACCGGTCCCCTTAGCGTCAAATCGATAGTTCAACCTGGTATTGTTTGAATTGTGCTTTCTCCATTCCAGACCAAACGAACCCTCGGTCATCACCTTCGTATCCGGCCATCGATCCCGTACCGCCTGTAACCAATAGGTCAGATCTTCATCGTGCCCTACTGAAACCTCCCATATCGAGGTCACCCAGCCGAACCCATTCAAAGCGTGCCCGCGATCAAAATGCATCGCGGTGGTATCCATCATCTCCTTGCGACCAGCTGTTGTACCCATGTTGCCGACAGACTCAATCGGACCTACGCCCAGTCTGCTATTATGTTTGGGCCCAACACCTTCTTTCCGCGCCGAGAGAAAATCGCAAGTCCAGCCATCCAGGCAAACACTGTCAATGAAATCAGCCTTTCCTTGTGCTGGCTTCAAATAGTGTTCGACACTGGGGTAATAGGGATAGCAAATTCCTCCATCCCCATCTCCGTGATCGATACCATGCTGGCTCCAAATCTGCCCCTGACAAACATGAATACCTTCATCCGCTGCAAGGAATCTCTGGTTTTCTGCGTCCAGAAATCCCGCCACAATACACTGAGGCCGATAGCCGTTCCCCACCATCTCGGAGATCAGCTTAAGCGACTTATGAATGGTCTCCCGATTGTGTTCGCGGGTGTCATACATTGGAGCAAAAAAGCCCCCGGGAATAAAAGTGATCTCGTCTCCATAACGATCATGATAGGAGGCCAGCAACCGCCGAGCTTCTTGATACTCCTTCCTATCGTCATTCAGCGCGAGCCATGAAATGGCCCAAGTCATCTTGCCATCGGGACACCCGCGAGCAAAAGCATCCCGTCGGGAACGAATATGTGCGGGACTATTATCAGCGCTCTCGTCCTCGCCAATTGACCGTGTAGGAGTCACTTCAACTTGATTTACACGTACTATCGAAACATGGGTAAGGAATCTGCCGGTAAGAGCTGCCGCACTGGTCGCTGCACGGAGAAAAGAGGGCTGGACTGCTTCCCACAGAAGCAAAGATGATGCTGAACCAATACCTGCAAGGACTTCGCGTCGGCTCCATTTACTGCCCATTGATTGCCCCCTCAGCAGAGCTTTTTACCCGCAAACACATAATACCGATATAAAAAGCTAATCGTACGACAAAGTTCCAACGTTGTCATATTTTGCAATACCAGGTATATCCCTCCATACCCAGTTGGGCAAAACATCTTTCGATTGACGCACACAAAATCAAAACCAGCGCAATCAAGCGGAGGTTCGATATCGCTTCCGGGAGGGAATGGCCATCAGCCCCGTTTTCGAATCAGAGCACAGGCAATCAGCTTTCAGCTTCACAATCTTGTCCCACCCGACGCAATACCTCGATCAGACAACCGTGGAGCTATCTTTCCCAATCGAGCAGGGCGTCGGGCTACTTAGTACCTTCATTGTTTTGGCGCTACATCACCTAAAACTGCCTTAGTGTAGACCTCTGCTTCAAGAATACCCAAGATGGGTTTCCCCTGTTTTGCCGTTGGTTCTGCTTGATCTATCTTTCCATTTACTTCCACCAAAGCATGTGTTTCCTGAATGTCAAACGAAGGAGCAACAAGCCGAATGCGCAGTTTCGTTCCAGCTTTGGTGGCAGCCAGAGGCAAGGAAACATATCCAAGGCTAGTGGAAGTAGTCCCCTGATAAACCGTCTCATCATCAAGAGTAATTTGGAGTGGATAGCGACGAAGGCGGAAAGAGGCAAGCTTCAACTCAATTTCCGAGGGGATAATTGGATCACCAAAAGTATATTCGATCCAGGCCGACTCCAGCGTTCCCTCAACTAGCCTGATATCTGGCTCCGCATGTCGAATCGGCAAGCCATCGGAATCAATATCGGACCGAGTCACAGAAGCATTCGTCCAGGCAGTTGTCTCATCGTCATCATAGGACTTCGCCGCATCTGAAGTATTCGTTCCTGCGACAGCGGAAACGATCCTGACCGGTGTACGAGTTACAACGAAAGATGGCGTGGCAGGTGTTGGTCCGCGCTCCAAATTGACGGGCAATACTGCAGAAGCGTCACAATTCGATAAGCCACTATCCTGCTTCATGGCCAACGAAGTCAGGACAAGGTGTGCTGCCAGCAGGCCCTCACTTTCTGCCGTGACCGTGATTGGACCAGGCATTGTTGTAGAACGTATTGAAATGCGGTTGATACCGCCCTCAACAGGAAGATCGGGAGAAAGAATGTAGTTATCTTGATGCAGATAGGGAGCAATTGGCGTCGAGGAGAGCCCATGATTATTTGTCGCGGCAGTATTGATCGGCACAGGTTTGGCCGAGCCTTGAGCAATACCTCCACGCCACTCTGCTGGACCAGAGAGCGAAAAATGAATCATGTTGAGCGCGGTAGGAACGCGACGCCCTTGTGCATCGACGACCTCCGCATCGACCAGGGCTAGATCGGAGCCGTCGGCATGAAGTCCGCCAGGACCAGTATGCAATGTAAGGCGGATCGCAGCCGCTACACCTGTTGTTTCAAGCTTATCGGTAGCAACCACATGATGTTGCCCGTCATAGGCTATTGCTTCAAGCATTCCGGATTCGAAGGATACGTCGGGAAAGCAAAAGAGGAAGTCGTGCGTGGGCTTTTGTACGCCCAACGATTTGCCATTCAGCTTGACTTCGACCGTTGAGGTATTTGCAACAATATAGAGTGTTCTCTTTGTACCGGCAGGGTAGTTCCAATGACCGGTGATATGCACCCGCGGACGCTCCGGATTAACCCAGCCATCCCACATGACCTGATGCGCGAAAAAGGCGTCCTTAGGAATCCGCATCGCATCCACTTCGCCGGAACGACGGTAGTTGTTGTCCCCCCGGAAATGCGAATTCTCGTCAATCCAGCTAATGTTGACGCCACCCGAAGAGACACGCCTTCCAGTACCCGGGCGCGCGCGGAAATAATCATCCCACCGAAGGATGTCCTCAAGGGTGAAACTATCCTGGTTACGGTTATAAAGCGGTGAGTCCTTATGAAATGGGGGCGTCTGTTCGTTCCAGAATTTACGGGCTCCTTCATCGCGGTTATATTCATGAGCCCACACCGGCTTATACGCAGACTTATTGATGTAGAGCATTTCGCCACCATACTCGGCAGTTTGAGAGGCAAGCATTTCGCGGGACCCAATAGCGCGTCCCCCGTGCGGATCGAACTGATCCCGAACGGCAAGCATGTCTCGCATATGCTCCTCGCTGATTCCCTTATTACCCGATTCATAGAAGAGAACAGAGGGGTTATTCCGGTTGTAGATGATGCTATCGCGCATTAACTCGACACGCGCCTGCCACTGCCGTCCTTTGGGATCGCCTTCAGCATCACCCGCTGGTAGGGATTGCAGAAGGCCAACGCGATCACACGACTCTATATCTTGCTTCGAAGGAGTCACATGCATCCAGCGCACCAAATTTGCGTTATCAGCGACCATCAAGCCATTAGAGAAGTCGGAAACCCACGGTGGGACGTCGGTACCAAGAGCCGGCCACTCATTCGTCGTGCGAGCGGCATAGCCGTGAATCTGGATAACGCGACCGTTTAGATAAATCATGCCGTCGCGGAAAGTAGTCTGGCGAAACCCAGTGCGGGTTATCACGGCATCGGTTGGCTTACCGTTGATCAGTAGTGTCGTAGTAACGTTGTAAAGATATCCATAACCCCAGCTCCAGAAATGAAGATCGTTCGCCACAGTTTTGGTCCTGATGGTCTGGGTGGCATTGGGCGGCAGGACAACAGGATCTGAAGTCGCAATGGCTATGGCCTTACCGCTCAAGTCCGAGACTTGAGCACGCAGACGGAGCGTTTGAGAAACGGAGCTGTCATTCCTTACTTGCGATTCAATATGGATCGTAGCGGCATGCGCAGGGATATCGAAATTGTCAGCCCAAATATACAGCCCTGTAGTCCCTAAGGAAGAGTAGAGCGGAAGCGTTTGATGGACAGCCGGAGTTACATGCAACCAGGCCCGCTTATTGATACCACCAAAATTCGAATAAAAGTTAGTGTTATTCCATTGAACAGTCGAATTGCTAGCCTTTTCCCTATATTCCCAACTATTGTCAGTGCGAACGGAGATGACATTCTCACCGGGAATGAGATAAGGAGTGAGATCAAAACCAAACGCCATAACACCGTTTTCATGAAGACCGAGACGATGGCCATTGAGAAAGACCTCGGCGGCCTGACGAACACCTTCAAATTCGATAAAAACACGGCCGTCGTGAGCTAACGCAGGCAAACGGAAGTGCTTGCGGTACCATGCGACACCTGTGGGCTGATCGTGAATGGAAACACGGTAGGCAAAATCTTCGTTCCACGCGTGAGGAAGCGTAACTGTTTTCCACTTGGAATCATCAAAGAGGGGATCGGCTGCCTTTGGAGTGTCTCCCTCCGATAGTAGCCAAGCTGAATTGAAATTGTACCGGGAGCGCTGCGCATTCCCGCAAAAGCTACACATCATCAAGAAAATGACAAAAAAACAGCGGCGCATAATCTGAGAGAGCCCTCTTCGTGTGATATAGACATAAACACATTGATCCCGAAATACGCAAAACGAATTGCGCATTTTATGCCGTTCTTGCCATCAGCTCGCTCTAGCTATCCAGAATCTGAGACAGAGCGGACTGACGATACGGAGAATAAGTTTTCTCTGCATCTGTCTGAATTGCTTTTAATTCATCAGCCCGAAGTTTGTCATCAGACCAAAGTCAGATACCAAGCATAACGTGCTGAAATTTACGATTTATGCACCGATGTCGATCGCGACACGCGTTGCCTTCTGATGGCTCTTTCAGCTTATGCGCCCTCAACTTGCAATGGATTTGCAATAAACGCTGGAATCGTGGCATGCGTTGATGCAGTCAAGTACAGACCGTCCGAGAGCTGAGCCCAAAATCCGGCAATCACTCCGGTTAGAGCATTTTTCGAATTAGTGTAGACCATTTATACAGAGACGGAACCAAGCCTGAGCATTATCAGGGGAAATAAGCTTGAGAGCGTCGGCTATAGCTTGCTCAAGGGATTCTCTGGTTCTAGCTTTGGCAGCCCGAAGCAGTTGTTTGAGCTTAGCCCAAGCCTTTTCGATCGGATTCAGATCGGGCGAGTAAGGCGGCAGGTATAGCAATTCTGCTCCAGCGGCCTCGATCAGCCTCCGTACGCCGTTGACCTTATGGGAACTCAAGTTGTCCATTACCACCACATCGCCAGCTGTCAGTGCCGGACAGAGTATGTGTTCGACATAGGCTAGGAATATCTCCGCATCGGTAGCGGCTTCGATGGTCATCGTTGCTACCATGCCACGAAAACTCATTGCTCCCAGGATGGTCATGATTTTCCATTGTCCTCCAGGAGTAGATTCGTGTATACGAGTGCCTCCGAGGCAACGGGCATAACGCCTCGTCATCGAAGTTGTCACACCACTCTCGTCAAGGAAGATCAGCCGTTCCAGACTTGTCGCCTGGATCTTGGCGACAAATTCTTGGCGTCGCTGGCGGTTCGCTTCGGTATCGCGTTCACTGGCATAGAGCGACTTTTTTTCAGCCGTAAACCCAGTTTCCGAAGTAGAAACCAAATCCGCCCCAAGCTCAGTTCCACGCTTGCTTCATTGTGCAACTTTGCTTGCACTTCAGCCAACGTTAAATCCGGCTCCGCTTCCACCCACGCTATTACCTGCTTTTGCTCTCTGGCTCCGACGTGTGGTTTTCTCCCGGGACGATGAACAACTCGCTCGGCTTGACCACTATGCTTCCGCTGGCTGGAAACCTTCTTCGCCCAACCTACACTTACTCCAAATAGCTCTGCCAATTCCTCCAGCGTCCCATTCCCATCATCATAGGCTGCTAGGAACTTACGTCGCAGATCATCTTCGTAGGCTTTCGCCATTGCTTTGCTTGTCGCTGAGTTTCGCCATGCTCAGTCTACACTAATTCGAAAAATGCTCTAGAGAGGAAGATATTGTGAAAACAATAACAGCACTAAAGAACATCGGACTAGCTATCGTGTTCTGCGGAATTGCAATACCGGTTGCTCTACGCTTTGACTCCCCATCCTCAGCCTTTCTATTGGCGGCCATGTCCACCGCTCTTTTTGCAGGAAGGATAGCTGGACTCTTTGCTGCCGTATTGCTTGCGCTTTGTTTTGATGTGCTCTTCCTTCAACCTACACATCAACTCGCTATTGCCCATGGCTCTCTTGTTCGCTTTATCTCTTTTGTTACTGCCATGCTATTTGCCACGGAGTTGATTTCCGCCAAACGGCATTCTGACGAAGCCAGAGTCCAACGCGAAAGAGATTTTCGGCTACTGACCGAAACCTGCCCTGACTGCATTCTGATCGTAGATAAAGACCGAATCATTCGATTTGCCAACCCTTCTCTCACCAGGCTTTTTGGATACTCTGCTCCAGACGTCGAAGGAAAACCTGCTTCATTTCTGCTGACAGACCTCAAAACAGACCAGCAACCCCATGGAGAATTTCTAGCCCGCACTTCAAAAGACACATTTGTTCCCGTCGAAGCTACCTGTGGAAACTTTGACCGGAAAATGACTATTTTCCTGCGTGATATCAGCGACCGAAAGAAGGCACAGGAAAAGATGGAAGACAGTGAACGAGAGCTAAGACTCATCCTCGACACCATTCCCGGAATGGTTTATGCGCGAAACCCCGATGGCCGAGTAGAGTACGTAAACGGCCTAGCTATGAACTACTTTGGCACAACTTCCAAAGAAATTGGTAAAGGAGAATGGGTCAAGGCCTTGCACCCTGACGAACGGGAATGGGTTCTGGCCGCCATCGAGAAGAACTTCGCAAAAGGAGAACCCTACAGCATGGAATACCGGCGCAGGCGATTTGATGGAGAATACCGGTGGTTTGAGACCAAAGTTCAACCTCTGCGAACTGCGACAGGCGAGGTCCTCCGCTGGTATGGCTTATTGACGGATATTCACGACCGAAAAGCCGCTGAAGAATCCTTGCGCCAGATTCAGAATCGGTTGTCGCATGCAGCTCAGTTGGCAATGGCCTCTGAGATGTCCGCAGCTATTGTTCATGAGATTAGTCAACCGTTGGCAGCGATGGTTGCAAACGGACAGGCAGGTCTCCGATGGCTTTTGGCAAATCCACCTAATATTGAAAATGGAATGATGTCCATCGAAAGGGTGGTTCGCGATGGCAAAGATGCGCGGGAAATTGTAAAAAGTCTTCGAACTCTGTTTAAAAGATCTGCTCCAGAAAAGGGCCCGTTCGATCTTCGGCAGGTTGTGGATGAAGTGGTACTTCTCACCCGTGGACGAACAGAACGACATGGAATTTCACTTAAGGTTGATATAGTCCCTAACCTGCCCATGGTCTTTGCCGACCGCATCCAGGTTCAGCAGGTCTTGCTTAATCTGGTTTCCAACGCCATAGATGCACTACAAGATATTTGCGAAAGGACTCGTCTCATCGCCATTCGCATTGAGGAACGAGATGGCTCGGTTGCAACCGATGTCGTCGATACGGGAGCTGGGGTCGAAAATCTGGACAAGATTTTTGAAACTTTTTTCACCACAAAAGAAAATGGCATGGGAATGGGGTTATCAATCTGCAAGTCTATCATCGAAGCCCATAGCGGCCGCTTGCAGGCGGTCCGAAATACACCTTATGGGATGAGCTTTTCGTTTACACTTCCTGCGTTTACAGCCCTGCAATAACAGCAGAGTTTTAGTCCTGTAGAATTGTGCTCTTTGCTAATCCATGTATCAGAGGAACCGCAAGATGATGAATGTCAATCGACAATGCATCAGAGTTAGCCGCCCAAACGGCCTCTTCACATAGCTGCGACAAATATCGCAGATCGCTACATCTCCCATTCAGACAGTAAGCCTTTAATTCCGGACGCACCTTGCTTGCCCACAAGAATGCTTCGCATTCGTGCAACGGAGTACTTGCCTTTCCGATAATAAGTAGATCTGTACCAAAAAGCGCGCCAGTATTGACGAAGCTCTCGACAGAACAGAAGACCGAAACATGAAAGCCGGCGGCGATTAAGGCTTCATAGCATGCGTGTCGGACTGCAGAGCTTTTTTCGACTAAAGTAATCACAACAACCTCCCGGAGCTGACGAGATTGCTTAACAGGATCGATCCTACCGAGAAGAATGTTGGGTGCCAATTATCTCTTTGTATCGGTTAGAAGAAATATTTCCTTCCGGAGATAGCTCGGCGATAAGCATTGCCAGCAGTGGAATTCGCAAGCAGGATGTTGAGTTGCCTCCTCGAGAAAATGGTTTTGCCGGACTCCCGGATTTCGCTAGAAAACGGCGTAAAACCTTTGTGGTTTGTGCTCTATACTACGGCGGGGAATGCTTCAGGATTGCCAATCAATCGATACCCAGCTTGGTTGCCATCTTGACAAGATCGGCGAGAGACTGTGCTTCCATCTTCTTCATAATTTGTGCGCGCTGAACGCGGATGGTAATCTCACTTTTCCCCAGCTCAGCCGCGGTCTGCTTATTCAGCAAACCGGATACGATATGAGGCAAAACTGCACGCTCCCTTGGAGAAAGAGATTCATACCGCCTTTTCAGATCACTAAGCTCATCGCGCCTGCGCCGCTGCTCACGATCCAGATCAAAAGCAGAATTCACAGCACAAAGAAGTTCTTCTTCATCAAACGGCTTCAAGAGAAATTCTGCTGCTCCGGCCTTCATTGCTTTAACAGAGGAAGGCACGTCCCCATGACCGGTCAGAAAGATAATCGGTGGTGCTTCCATACCGGAGATCTCTTTCTGCAGTTCAAGACCACTCATGCCAGGCATATCGAGGTCTAATATGAGGCAGGAAAATTTATCGGAACGCTTGAATGACAGATAGTCTTTCGCGCTCTCAAAAACGACACAATGATAGCCGGCGGACTCTAGAAGATTGGTAAGAGCTTGCCTCACCCGTGGATCATCATCAAGCACGTACACGACTGGTTGAGATGCCTGCATCTTGGAATCTTTCTTGTTCAATCAAGATGAGAATACATTCGTAAAGTACTGCCCCGGAATTACGGGACTGCATCATTAATCTGTCACAACCTGCGATATTTTGCCAAACAGTTGCTCTTAAATACCATCCCGGAGCAATCTGATTTCAGCGAAAGAGAATCTTGGCCATCATCCCTTTATCTTCATGTTTCAACAGATGGCAATGAAACATAGACATACCACGAATAATTGGATCAGTAAAATCCATAATGAGATCGACACTTCCTTCCGAAGGGACATTGACGGTATCCATCCACACCGGCTGTGGAATGGCTGAGCTGTTTTCACTAAAAAAAAGAAAATGGACTTGATGAATATGGAAAGGATGAATTTCGTGAGTGTGATTGATGACTCTCCAATGTGCGTATTCACCGACTGTAACTGTCGCCATCGGCCCATCGCTCGGATCATAACGTTTGCCGTTTATATAAAAACCCTTTTTGTCTTCGGTAAATACTACCGAGAAACTAGGCTCATATTTCTTCAGCTTTTCCATCATCTCTTTGGGAGCAATCTTGTATACCGGCTGTACTTGACTTGAGATCTTCTGCTGAGGATGACTGCCACGCTTAGCTGGAATTTGTGGTTGCACGAGATCGGCAAGAATCATTTCGGGGTTTGGGTCCCCATCAGGCCCGGTGTCGATACAAAGACTCCGCAATGAGGCTTTAGCTCCGGTTGGCGGTCCTTCAATGATTACTTCAACACGGCCGGCCGGGGCGATGAGGACATGCTGTACTGTTTCATTCTTGCGATTAGGATCGTGAAAGGCCAATGGCATACCATCCAGAGCAATCACCTTCATCTGTACGGAATCAACCATGAGATCTGCGTATAAATCAGGAGAGGCATTGACAATTCGCCAGAATTGCTTCTCCCCCGCAGCAATTTCAATTTTTGGTCGAAGCAAACCATTGACAGTAAAAATGCGCTCTGGCTGCTCTTTGGCTGTTCCACATTTTCCGGCAGGAATATTCACTGTACTACGTAAAGCTTGATCCCCTTCTCCAATCACGAGATCGCGAAGAAGAAGAATCCGCTCCTTCATCGAAGTAACTTCGGGGACGTAGCGTTCAATTCCATCAACTACAATTGCACCGGACATTCCATCAAGCGACTGCTGATAGCTTTCTCCATGCGGATGAGTGTGGTACCAGTACAATCCTGGCGGTTGATCCGATGGAATCTCCACAACATAGCGCAGCGATTCCCCAGGCATAGCCATCATGGTTATGACATCATCCTGAGGCGCATTAGGAGAAACATGGAGACCGTGAAAATGCAGATTGGTCATGTTGTGACAAACGCCATCAACACAGGTTTCCGACGAGATCCTTGACATCCGGTTTTCATAGCTGATCTGGATACGGCCACCAGGAACGGTACGAATCACCGGTGGAATCTCCTTGTCTCTGAAAGAAAAAGCACTCTTTCCGGTAGCAGGATCAGTCACAGCTGACAAGATAAGCGGTGATCGTACTTCCGGAGGTTCAAGAAGAACTCTTGAAGGTTGCAGCTCACGAGACTGTCCCGAGAGAAATATATTCGTAAAGACTAGGAATACGACGAGAGTACATAGCCCAAAACGAAAATCGCGTTTGAATATGTGTGCCACAAAATCATTCCTCGATATCCATCCAGATACAAATCACGGAGCTGATTGCCTTCAACTGATTGCAAATACATTGGGAACTTCGCGGATCTTAAGAAGCTTGGAGCCCGCGCGAATATGTTCAGCAGGGATTCTTGGTGCCCTCGAAATTCCCAGCTTTTGCATACGGTAGATCAAGGTAGTACGAGGAATACCGAGCCGGGTAGCAGCACCGTCTCTTCCGCTGAGTCGCCAGTTTGTTTCATTGAGCACCCGCTCGATGTGTACGCGCTCAGCATCGGCAAGCGTAATCGGTTCTCTATATTGAGATGAAGTAACAAGAGCCTGAAGCTCACCGGGACGGGGCATAAGAGTGTCCCCAGAAGAGGTAATCAGGGAACGTTCGACAAAATTCTGCAACTCCCGGATGTTACCCGGCCAATGATATTGGCCCAACCTCTCCAGAAGATCGGCGGGGATGTGTTCGACTCGCCGACCCATTCTGGGGCCAAGCCGGTCTACAAAATGGCGGACAAGAGAGGGTATATCTTCTTTGCGGTCACGCAACGCCGGCAATTTAATCGGGAACACAGCCAGCCTATAGAAGAGATCCGCCCGGAAAGCCTTCTCATCGACCATTTCCTGGAGATTCAGATTTGTAGCGGCGATAATTCTGACGTTCACATGCGTAGTGCGTGTGCTGCCTATGCGTTCAAACTGTTGCTCCTGAAGAACACGCAGCAGTTTAGGCTGCAATTCGAGGGGGAGATCCCCAATCTCGTCGAGAAAAAGTGTGCCTCCATGAGCGGCAAAAAATCTGCCAGACGTTTGAGTGATTGCGCCGGTAAATGCGCCCTTTTCGTGTCCGAAAAGCTCACTTTCGAGAAGCGTTGCAGGAATTGCCGGGCAATTGATAGCGACAAATGGCTTATCACGGCGTGCACCATTGTCATGGATTGCTCTTGCAACCACTTCTTTGCCGGTCCCGGTCTCGCCCTGAATTAATACAGCGCATTCCAGAGGAGAGACCATGCAGATTTCATCGATAACAGAAGAGAACGCCTTGCTTGATCCAATCAGAGTTTTCGAAAGCATCTCAACATCCTTTTCAGGCAAACTATGAGGATTGGTGTATATCGTAAGGTCGGGTTATAGCGGCAGTTACAATCTCCAGCAGTTCTTCACCATCGAAAGGCTTGTAGAGAAAGCTAAAAGCTCCGGCGGTCAAAGCTTGTTGCCGCGCCTGCTCATCGTGATGAGCTGTGATAATAATGACGGGAAGGTCAGGATATTGCGCCGCTACCAGTCTCTGCAGTTCCCATCCATTGGTTCCCTCCATCCGTACGTCCGTGATAAGACAGCATAGGGACTTCAATTCATTGCTTTTGAGAAGTTCCACAGCTGAATTAAAAGTCCTGGAACAAAAGCCGGCGGAAGCCAACAGATCGTTGATCGATTCACAAATTCTCTGATCGTCGTCAACGACAGCCACCTTACAACCTTGAACAGTGCCTCCCACGGGCTAATCCTCCAATCCACATTCATCGTAGCTATCCCCGTCAGGGTTGCCAATTATCTCTTTGTATCGTTCCACGCCCCTGGAAAAGACCGGTACAGGAAGGCCAGGTAATCTTAATTTGGTTTGGGCGCGGTTGGCAGGAAAACTGATTTTGAAGCGATCTTGAAAACAGGTGGAAGTCAGCTACTCGCCAGAAAGGTATTTATGATTCAAGTTAAGACTTTGAGAGGAAGAGAGGCTCTACGAGGAGAAATTGGGAGCGTATCCACCCCGCGGATAAATCATTGCCCGCAGGGTGGAGAAAAGCAGCATTCACCAGCTGTTAAATGACGGCCAACTTTTCCGCGGGGATCTTAAGTGCCAAATCCTTGTCGATATTGAGGTGTGCCTTGAGCATTTCGCTGGGAACACGCCGCAGCCATTGATTGAGCGAGACATCCATAAATTCTTCGCTTGCAAAGGTTTCTAGAAACACCAAATCTGTGTCTCCAGTATTTTCCACGTAATGCGGTGCATTGGAGGGAACGTAGCCAACATCGTTGGCATTGAAGTCCATGGTACGTGCATTATCGACAGGGAAATAAACAGTCATTCGCCCTTTTCCAGCGATGTAAAACTGCCACTCCGAAGCGTTAGGATGCCAATGGAGTTCACGCATGCCGCCTGGCTTTACTATCACCAAAGCAGCTGCTATATGCTTCGAAGCTGGAAATATGTGGGAATCAACGATCCGTACGTTTCCACCTTTGCTTGATTTCGTCGGAGTCATCGACTTCATCTTGAAAGTGTACTGATACCGGGATGCTACCGCACTTCCACCAATCTCACCCCTATCTTTCTCCAATGAACCGGGAACTGTTCCCGGGAAAATATAAAGCGGAGGCTGGGGAGCTTTGGCAAATACACTGGCATCGAGTCCGGTATTCTTTGCAAGCACTTCGGGTGGTGTATGAGCGATCCACTGAGAAAGAAGCATAGTGCCATCTTCAGAGAAGTTCCCCTGATTGAAGACAAGTAAAAACTCAGTACCGTCAGGCCCAAGCCCCTGGATAGAGTGCGGATACCCGGCAGGAAAAACCCAAAGATCCCCTTCCTCGACATCGTCGATAAACATCGTCCCATCGGGATTCATCACCGTAACCCGAGCATGGCCGTAGAGTACATAAGCCCATTCGTCTGCAGTGTGCCAGTGCAGTTCCCTATAGCTACCAGTCGTCAAACGCATATTGACACCAGCAATATCTTTCGAAGAAGGAAGCACACGTTCGGTCACTTCATGGGTCCATCCGCCTTCCTGCACACGCTTCTTGACAAGATCGAAGGAATACCAGATGGGGCCCACATCTCCATGATCTGTCGGAGGCGGATTATTAGAATCCGGGTTCTCAGCTAGTAGCGCCTTATTCTCTTGGCCAGGGTCACTAATAGAATGATCGTGTTCTGCTCTCTGCGTGCTTTCTTTAGTTTGCGCATTAGCAGCCAGACTGGTAAACGCTGCAGTAGCTAGAGCTACCGAACCAAGGCCCAGGAAGTTACGTCGGGAGGGGTGCTCAAGCATCGATCTTTCTCTTGTTGGATCGTTCATCATAGGTGCCTTTCGAGTAGGAATAAACGGCCGGGTTTCCGCAGAGCCGTTTGTTGCCTCATAGCGATCTGCTGGAGTCTAAGCAAGCGTTCTGCCAAAATTGAGTATTACAACTCAAAGCAATAAATTCCCTCTTTTCAGCAGATTGATGATTTCGCCTCTCGATGAGGAGCACAGAGATTTTCGAAACTGTCTATCTTCGGGCACTCAATTGTCGGACCTTCGACAGTTGCGACAGAGGGAGAGCTCCACAGTCACAATTGGGCTAAGTAGAAAAATTGCCTGCTGGGCCCAAACGCCAAAATGCCGACTCCCTTTGAGCCGGCATTTTGGCGTTTTCTAATATGTTTCGAATAAACACGAAACTGTCTAGTGGCCAGTCATTTTTTCCAAATGCTCGGGATAGCGATTCCCTTGCACCGGAATTTTTGAAACTGCGGTATTGATTTCGTTGAGATCGCTCGACGTAAGCTCAATGGCAACGGATCCCATATTCTCATCCAAACGCTCCAACCTGGTCGTACCTGGAATTGGAACAATCCATGGTTTTTGGGCAAGTATCCAGGCGAGAGCAATCTGTGCCGGTGTAGCATTTTTCTGTTTTGCGATGGTACCGAGCAAATCGACCAAAACCTGATTTGCCTTCCGGGCCTCCGGTGTAAAACGAGGAAGAGTACTGCGGAAATCGGAACTACTCAACTCGGTCTTGTCGTCCATTTTGCCGGTGAGGAAACCCCTGCCTAAAGGACTATAAGAAACCAAGCCAATACCAAGTGCCTCGAGTGTGGGTAGCACTTCAACTTCTGGTTGTCTCCACCAAAGAGAGTACTCATTTTGAAGTGCTGTTACAGGTTGAATAGCATGTGCCCGACGGATGGTCTGCACACCCGCCTCGGAAAGGCCAAAGTGCTTTACCTTGCCCTCCTGAATTAAATCCTTTACAGCCCCGGCAACTTCTTCGATTGGCACATCCGGATCGACACGATGTTGATAGAACAAATCGATAACATCTGTCTTGAGTCTCTTAAGTGAAGCCTCTGCAACTTCCTTGATGTGCGCAGGGCGACTGTTTAATCCCTGCCACCCGGGGCTCCCATCCGGTTTGAGATTGAAGCCGAACTTGGTAGCAATTACTACCTGATCGCGAACGGGAGAAAGCGCTTCACCAAGCAACTCCTCATTCGTAAATGGACCATAAACCTCAGCAGTATCAAAGAACGTGATGCCTCGTTCCACAGCTGTGCGCAGAAGAGAAATCATCTCCTGCTTATCGTGAACCGCACCATACGAGAAGCTCATGCCCATGCAGCCAAGTCCAAGAGCCGAAACTTCCAGATTGCTGTTACCTAATTTGCGCTTCCGCATTTCCCCTCCTTGTGCATTGTGCGACGATCGGCATAGAGCAACGAAAGATGGACGGTAATATTCATCGGTAGAGAGGCGAACACCACTCTTAAGATCTCGTCCTATGATGTAAATCCGAAATCCGCTGCCCTTGGCGCCGCTGAAGCTTATAGAGCTCTTCCCATTTCAAATGCATGCTTCATAGCAGAACTGGATTTAATATCCCCAATATTCCAGGCACCTGTACCATAAACGATCCCTCGTTCTTTCGCGCCATGCAAACAGGAAGTAAACCCTCGAAATCCCTCCACTGTCCGATCCAAAGCTGATTGATTAGTGTCCGCTGCAGTAACGATGAAATAGAATTCCTTGTTGGAAATCTCCGTATATCTCGCAACCGTTCTATCAATGAGGGTCTTCATTTGTGCACACATCGTATAAAAATAAACAGGAGTGGACAGGACAATCACATCGGCTGTTACCATGCGCTCGAGGATCTGTGCCATATCATCCTTCTGCACACATTTCCCGGTTCTACTGCAAGCAGAACAGCCAGTGCAATAATTGATCTTCTTTTCTGCAAGAAATATACGATCCACTTCGTGAGCTGCTGCTTTTGCTCCATCTAAAAACTGATCGCATAACGTATTGGAATTGCCCTTTTTCCTTGGGCTAGAGGAAAGAATCAGTACTTTTTTGCTCATATCTTACTTTCTCTACCAACCGGCGGGGCTGGATATACGAAATACACATCCACCTTCGGCGAGGAGATTAATCAATCTCTGCAAAGACCTTCTTTGCCACAGCAATTGCAGACATCGCGCTTGGCCATCCCGAATAGAAAGCCATATGCGTAATCAGCTCTACGATCTCATCTTGTTCCAGGCCGTTCTCTGCGCCTTTCTTGATATGAAAAGGAAGCTGTTCTGAAGCCCGTAGAGCAATCAATGCAGTAATTGTCGCAAGGCTACGGTCCCTCCTGGAGAGAGCAGCCCTCTCCCAAACTTCCCCAAACAAGACATCATCCGTTAAGCGAACAAGCTCCGGAGAAAAATCGCCTATAGCTCTTTGAGCCGCAGTGGATTGTGGTTCACTCTTCATACTTCTGTATCCTTCAACTATTAACTATTGACTGCGTTTCGGCTGACGACCTTTTCCATGGATAGCAAAGCTGCAACCGAAAACGCAGTCAGATTTAACCTCTACTCAGATTTGAGAGAAGCCATATCAATCGAGAAGCGATACTTCACATCGCTCTTTAACAAGCGCTCATAGGCCTCATTAACCTTCTGAATCGGAATGACTTCAACATCGGCGGTAATATTGTGCTGTCCACAGAAATCAAGCATTTCCTGAGTCTCGGGGATACCACCAATCGGAGAACCGGACAAACTACGCCTTCCCATGATGAGTCCGAAAGCTGAGACAGGGAGAGGCTTTTCCGGAGCCCCAACTAAAGTGATGTTTCCGTCGCGTCGCAGCAGATTGATATAAGCACTGATGTCATGGTCAGCGGCCACAGCATCGAGGATGAAATCGAAGCTCCCCATATGTTTATTCATCTCATCTGCATTTCGCGAGAGAACAACTTCATCGGCGCCAAGGCGGAGTGCATCTTCTTTCTTGCTTGGCGAAGTTGTAAAGACAACAACATGAGCACCTAATGCATGAGCGAACTTCACACCCATGTGGCCCAATCCACCAAGACCAACGACTCCGACCTTCTTACCTTTGGTTACTTGCCAATGCCGCATCGGAGAGTACGTAGTAATTCCGGCACACAGCAACGGAGCAACTCCAGCCAAATCGAGATTCGAAGGGACGTGAAGCACAAATCTCTGATCCACAACAATGCTGTCGGAATAGCCGCCGTAGGTAACACCTCCCAAATGCTTGTCGGGAAGGTTATAGGTTAGGGTGAGGCTTGGGCAAAATTGTTCAAGTCCAACCTTGCACTCAGAGCAGGTCCCACAGGAATCGACCATGCACCCTACCGCAGCGAGGTCTCCGGGTTTGAACTTGCTCACTGCAGAGCCTACTTTTGTAACGCGTCCAACGATCTCATGCCCTGGAACGCAGGGGTAGACAGTAGGCATCACTCCGCTCCATTCATTTCGCACTTGATGAAGATCGGAGTGGCAGATACCGCAGAAAAGGATTTCGATCTGCACATCGTGTTCTGTTGGATCACGCCGCACAATCGTAGCAGTGGCTAGCGGTGATGTCGCACTGGCGGCAGAATAAGCTTTCGCGTTGTACATTTGTGTAAACCTCTTAGCAAAAATTCGTTGGGCAAGATCCGCCAGAACTGGAAAGCCATTTGGGTTCGGCATGGTCTACAGAAAAATTTTAGAGTAGGCCGTTCTTGCAGTGGCCATCCTGGCCGTTCTTTCGTTCCCAAGAATACGGAAAAGCCGCTCTAGAGCGATATCCTGATCCTTCCTTTTTCTTGCCTAATTCTCTTGCCCAGGAGAATTTTGTACACAGAATCGGAATTTCGGCGATAGGCTGTCTTTGGAGGAGTGAGGGGTGGCAAAACAAAGTCAGACAAACGGGAAAACGCAACCGCACCTGGAGGAGCTCAGGGCGGAATTGGTACGTAAATGTCTTGCCTACATAGAGGACGAGGGAGTACAGGAGACAAAGATTCCATCTTTGAGCCTCTATCGACGTAGCGAGCCTAGTGTCTGTACTTCAGCTACATATGAACCAAGTCTGATTTTCTTCCTGCAGGGAGAAAAGCGCATCACCCTAGGAAAAACAACCTATACCTGCAACGAATCGACTTTTCTTCTCACTTCAATCGATCTGCCTGTTATCAGCCAGGTCGTCGCGGCAACTCCAGAGAGACCGATTCTCGGCTTGATACTCAAGCTGGAAATACCAGAGATTCGCAGAATACTTAGTCAGGAAGATCTTCATATGCCGGAAGAGTCTTTCGATACTTGCGGAATGGCTGTGGGTACAGCTTCTGCCGAACTCATAAACGCATGCTCCCGGCTTATAGACCTTCTGAAAACTCCACAAGATATTCCCTTCCTCAGCAATCTGATTCTGAGAGAAATCACCTATCGTCTACTTCGAAGTCCGCAAGGAAAGCACTTACGCTCTATTGCGACCCTCGGAGAACAGAGCCAACGGACCTCCAAAGCTGTCTCCTGGCTCCGGGTCAATTATGCAAAACCGCTACGCGTCGATGAATTGGCTGCGATGGCACAAATGGGTGTCTCCACCTTGCATCACCATTTTCGTACGCTCACCGCTATGAGCCCTCTTCAATACCAAAAGCATCTTCGACTGCATGTCGCCCGGGAACGAATGATAAATGAGGGGCTGGATGCTGCGAGCGCTGCTTTCGAAGTCGGATACGAAAGTGCAAGTCAATTCAATCGCGAGTACAGCCGATTCTTCGGCCAGCCCCCGATGCGTGATGTCAAAGCACGCAGACTCGCCATTTCTGGAGGAAGCCCCAATCTAGAAGAAATCTGAAGCTAGACGAGAACGTAACAAAATTGAGCCTACAACTCTCCTTCGCCCAATGTTCTTGAGACACATAGCGAGACAACCAAGCTGGAGGATGGAAGTGTTTTACCCCATCGTAGATTTTGTATGGTCAGATGTATTGGAAGTGCGCCCCTCAATGCATGTCAAATTGAGAAAGACACTCCGGACTCGTTGACGCATATTGAAAGAACTGCGCTATAGCCTTTTGTATTGCTCATCAGTAACATGTTCCATCCAGTTGACAGCTTTGCCGTCCAGCATCTCCTGAATGGCAATATGCGTCATCGCTGTTGTCGCGGTTGCCCCATGCCAGTGTCGTTCTCCCGGAGCAAACCAAATCACGTCACCCGGACGAATTTCCTCAACAGGACCACCTTCACGCTGAGCCCAGCCACAGCCTGCAGCAACAATAAGGGTTTGGCCAAGCGGGTGCGTATGCCAAGCTGTTCGTGCACCTGGCTCGAATGTGACACTTGCTGCTTGCACAAATGCCGGATCAGGTGCTTGAAACAATGGATCAATCCTCACTGTACCCGTAAACCACTCAGAAGATCCCTGGATGGAAGGCTGTGTGCCAACTCTCTTGATTTCCATGTTTGCTATTCCTCATCTAGGATTTAATGGATATAACGAGAATCTATCTGCGCCGAAAATTATTGTTTTAAAGCAGTCATGCGATCCGCATCTTTTCTCGTATATAAAAATGCCAACTCCTGCGACTTGTAGATATCCTCCGAACATGCCTTTTCCAGGAACGCTCGAATAGAGAAAACAAGAAAAGCTTCGCCTACACAATATTTCACATTACTATGATCTTCGCATTGTCCGATCGGCATACCGTACAGTGTTGACCTGGATCCGCCTGGCAGGTAAAGACTTATAACTCACAGATATCAAATAGGGCACCACTGAGAGGTCATGATGAAAGATCACGCCACAAACCTATTATTGGTTGTCGATTTGTCTGGAACCATTCTGTTTGGCATAGAAGGCGCCACTGCTGCCATCACCAGCAACCTTGATCTATTGGGTCTTCTGGTACTCGGGTTTGCCACCGCATTAGCTGGAGGAATTATTCGCGATCTTCTAATTGGTGCTGTTCCTCCGAGTTCGCTACGTGATTGGCGTTATGCAGCTATGGCCTTCCTGGGTGCCGCAATGGTCTTTCTTTTCCACCACCTTATTCAAGAGGTTCCCAGCGGAGTCATTCTGATACTCGATGCGGCAGGACTGGGGTTGTTTTCTGTAGCAGGTACAGAGAAGGCTCTCGATCATCGGATGCATCCCTTCATTGCAATCCTATTGGGCACCATAACCGGCGTTGGCGGAGGTACATTAAGAGATATTTTGTTAGCGAAAATTCCCATGGTTCTACGCGCCGATATTTATGCTACTGCAGCCATGGCTGGAGCTGCTGCCATGATCATTGGTCGAAGGTTGGGATTACCGCCTGCCTGGGCGGCAACGCTAGGTGGAGTTACTTGCTTCGCGCTGCGAGTGGTGAGCGTTTGGCAGCACTGGAACCTGCCTAAAGTGATGCTATCTTGACCGAGATGCAATTGGTTTTCCCAAAGACAATCAGAATGGCGACCATAGGCAAATTCACATCATGGCATTGCCAATCAACAAGAACAACCATCAATCTATCAATCGTTTAGGTCTACCTGTTGCTTTCCCAATAGAACTATGTCATTCTCCTGTTGGTAACCAAATGAAAGCAATGCCACTACAGATGAAACAGAAGAGGGATGTTCAGCAAGGAACGCTTACGCTGATGGTACTAAAGACTTTGGACGTTTTGGGACCATTACATGGGTATGGAATTGCTCGACGGATCGAACAGATCAGTGGCGAGTTGCTCTCGGTCAATCAAGGCACACTCTATCCCGTCTTATTGAAACTGGAGCAAGAAGGAGCCATCGCATCGGATTGGGGGCCATCGGAAAACAACCGCCGAGCTCGTTTCTACCGGCTTACGCGTGCTGGGACCAAACTTCTGGAAGCCGAAAGATGCAATTGGGAGCAGACTTCGGAAATCATCGCTCGCTTCTTTGCAGTAAAGGCACAGGATCTGTCATGAAGACGCCGAATCGGATAGTCACACGTCTTCTCAATTTCACTTTCCGCCATCGTAACGATGAACGGCTTCGAGAAGAGATTGAATGCCATATCGAGGCACTGACAGAAGACTACATCTGCTCCGGAATGTCTCCCGAGGAAGCACATCGGCAAGCAAAGCTAAAGTTCGGATCGATAGAAACAATTCGCGAGGACTATCATTCAGAGAAAGGATTGCCGTTCCTTGAAACGCTGTTGCTTGATATCCGCTATGCTCTCCGTGTACTTCGCAAATCTCCATCTTTCACAATCGTAGCCTTCATTACGCTGATGTTTGGTATTGGCGCGAACATCATCGTCTTCGGGGTATTGAATGCAATTGTGCTCCGGCCTCTGGCCGTTAAGAATCCTGAGAATCTCTATCAGATTCGCCCCAAAACAAGGGTTAGTGGAAGACTACTTACGACATCATATCCAGCCTTTGAGGACATTCGACAGAGAAACACAACTTTCAGTGACATAGCTGGATTTTACGGATATTCCAATGCAGGACTTAGCTGGCACGGAAATGCAATCAAGGCGCTCTCCGGATATGAGGTCACCGGGAATTATTTCGATCTGTTGGGTGTACAGGCAGAAGCAGGCCACTTTTTTCATTTAGATGACGTGCACGGTGCGGGATCCGCTCCTTATGTAGTATTGAGCGATGCCTTGTGGCGAAACATATTTCAGGCCGATCCAGGTGTGATCGGTACGAGCGTGGAACTCAACAACCAGCCCTTTACTGTAATCGGCGTCGCTCCCGCTGAGTTCCAGGGAACAGAAAAGTTCCGCCGGCCCGACTACTGGATCCCCATGGCAAATGGGGATCAGGTAGACGGTTGGGATCACTTACATAACCGGGCATCTACAACGGTCACCGTGATTGGCCGGTTAAGATCAGGGGTAACCCAACAACAAGCTACAGAGAATTTGAATGCAATTGCTGCCGAATTGGCAAAAGAATATCCACTTACAGATAAGGGGCAGGAAATGCGCCTCATCCATCCTGGGCTTATGGGTGACGATGGGGAGGCTATTCGCGGATTTCTCTTCGGGCTTACCGCACTCGTATTATTAGTATTGGCTGCAGCCTGCACCAACCTTGCCAGTCTGTTTGCCGCACGCGCCGCAGACCGCAGCCGTGAGTTGGCACTTCGGGTAGCTTTGGGATCAAGTCGAAGTCGCCTGATACGGCAACTCATTACGGAAAGCATCCTGGTATCGCTCATAGGTGGAGCGGCGGGGCTGGTTTGTGCCTACCTATTACTGAGGATGCTTGACCATTGGAGTTTCCTCGGCCAGCATCCACCAATTAACCTAGATGCCCGTGTATACCTAGCCGCTCTGATATTCACACTGGGAAGCGGACTGCTGATAGGAATGATTCCTGCACGCCAGGCATGGCGTAGCAGCACCTTGCAAACGATGAAAAATGGCACGGAGGAATCCCTACATCTGCGTCGTTTTGCTCTGCGCGATCTCCTTCTAGGACTTCAGATCTCAATCTGCACACTACTGGTAACAGCTTCCCTTGTCGCAGCACGTGGCATAGTACGGGCGCTACAGGTTCCTCTAGGTGTCGAGATTCAAGGCGTAATGCTGGCTCACATGGACCTGAAGCAGGCAAAACAAACAGACGATGCAGCACTGGAGAAACAGCAAGAGCTGATTGAAGCGGCCAGAAACATCCCCGGGGTCACCGCGGTAGGAATCATCAACTCCCAGGTAATCGGCGGAGGAGCAAAAGGTCTACCTATTTTCCGCCCCGGAACAACGGAATTTATTCTGACAAACTCCGTACTGGAAAGTCGGTTATATGCAAGCTCTCCTGGCTATATGAAAGCAGCCGGTACCCGGCTCTTGAGCGGACGCGATTTTTCTTGGCATGACACTGCAGACGCTCCAGCAGTAGCAATCGTAAATGAGACCTTCGCACAAAAGATGTGGGGCAACACTCCGGCAATCGGACAGCACTTCTATCTCAAAGACAAACTGATGGAAGTAGTTGGGGTAACGGAAACAGGGAAATACCACGATCTCGCGGAATCTCCAATGCCTGCAATGTACGTACCACTGGCACAGAACAAAGATAGCGAGATGACTCTTGTAGTTCGATCGAAACTGACTTCGAACGAAATTGCAGCTGCACTGCGGCACACACTCGGCAGCGTAGAACCGAATGTCCCTTTGACACTGCGAAGCTGGACTGATGAGCTGGATTGGCTACTCTTCCCGGCGAGGACTGCAACGGTATCACTCGGGATCTTGGGAGCTTTGGCGGCGATGCTGGCTGTAACCGGGATTTTCGGTATGGCAGCCTATAGCGTAAGCCGCCGGATGAAAGAATTAGGCATCCGCATGGCATTGGGCGCACGCAAGGCTCATGTGATTTATGCAGCTCTAGGACGACCCTTGATTCTCCTCATAATGGGATCGATGCTAGGTCTTCTGGCGGCAATCACGACAAACCATTTAATGCAGAAAATTGTGTATCAAGCAAACACATGGGACCCGATAGTTTTATTTGGAACAATATTGACGATGATCGCTCTTGGACTTGTGGCATCTGCCATTCCAATAAGACGAGCTCTGGCACTCAATCTGTCCAAGCTCATTCGGGAAGATTAAGCCTTACTAAAAAAGAGTTGATCTGAGAATATTCGTTTCAATCATTCGGGTTGCTCGATTCAGTACGCCAGCATTGGAGAACTGTATTTCTGCCTTCACGGTATCGCTTGGTCTTGTACTCTAGAGCTTACAAATAAGAAAAATGAATTGTTCTATTGTTCTACGCATTTTGCTCGTCTTCTTCGCGCTACCGGTTTTCTCAGCCTTTGCACAGGCACCTTCCAGAGCGCCTCTTCCCGATCTCCAGACTGTGGGCGCTATCGGGTCAGATCTCTTTCTTCAATCCGGTTCCACCGGAATGGTTCTCATAGTTGTACGTGACAATCAGGTCTTTTTTCGCGGATACGGTGAAACGGCACCCAACTCTCATCAGATTCCGACCCAGGATTCGTTGCTGAGGCTCTGCTCACTGACAAAGATCTTCACCACCGACCTCCTCTCCAAACTGGTTACAGACAAGACTGTGCGACTCGACGATCCGCTCCAGCGCTTTGCTCCCTCCGGCATTGCTGTACCTGAACGGGTTAAGTCCATCACGCTCGCCGATCTTGCAACGCATACCTCCGGCCTCCCCAGGGAAATAGGCAATGCACCTTCCGGGACTCCACACTTCACCTATCCGAACCACCGCACGCGTTGGCAATGGCTGTCCAATCAGCGTCTTCGTAGCACTCCTGGAAGTACGGCGCTTTACTCAAATGTGGCCTTCGACTTACTTGGCGATGCACTCCAGTCAGCCGCACACAAGCAATACGCCGCGTTGCTCTCCGAGCGTACACTCAATCCGCTCCACATGTGGCATACGACCTTCTTTCCGAATGTTGAGCAATGCCATCGTTTGCTAATCGGCACACACGACGAAGGTCCTTGCACGGTCACGGAACCCACAGCTGGAAGTTCCGGGCTCTACTCCACAGCCGCAGATATGACTATTTGGCTAAAATATCTGCTCCGAACTGGAGGCTCAGGAATTCCGGCGCAAGACCCTGCCGCACAATCTGTCTACATCGTTCCATCGAGTCTTGTCAGCCAGAAAGGACTAGATCGTGCCGGCGAGCCAACAGGTCTAGGGCTTGGCTGGATCCATATTCTACCGATCGATTCGCCTTCGCACATTGTCCAAAAGACGGGCGGCGGTGCTGGCTTCTCGACCTACATCGCTATCAGCCACTCTCGCAACACGGCCATCTTTCTCGCCGCTACGGAAGGAGCTGGTAACCCTCACTTTAATCTCTTTAACGCCGCTAATAAGCTCCTACTTGCGGCGGCAGGTCTGCCACCACTCCCCCCTCCACCACCTGAAACAAAAATTGTAGCCAAACATAAACCTGCAGTTAAACACAAGACTGTAGTCAAGCAAGTAGGCCTGCATCCACACCGCCGTCGCTGAGAACATCTAAAGGTTCGGTGTAGACCAGAAATCGATATGAGGGGCCCTATCATCAAAGCGCTGGGCCCCCATTTTGTCTGTTATTTACAAAATGTGCGGAAGAACGAGGCCTTCACGATTTTTTGGCAGACCAAGGCATCGAAGTCTCGTTATCTTCTATAGAAATCCATGAAGTAGGGTTATTCCTTTGTCGCTGTCAACGATGGAGTTCCTACTGCTATCGGGCATAACCACGTAAATCCCGCTTCCGATCTATACGAAAGCCCCAGGTGCACGTTACTGCCCCTGATTTTTTGATTGCGATCAACACATAATCAATAAGACAATGCGCAAAATTGCCTTTTTATAAACATCCGGGAACCTCTTCCGGGCTGATCAGGGCAGATCATGGAGATTAACAAAAATGAATGTGACGCAAATAGCTACAGGTGTTCTGCTGTCGATTGCAATTTGTGCAACTCCATTGCAAGTTCAAGGACAAACAACAGGAGCTACCAAACGAACCCTGGTTCGTGCGGGTCATGTGCTCGACGTAAAAACAGGGAAGGTAAGCGACACTCAGACGATTGTAGTAGCGGGTGATACGATCCAGTCCATTGTGCCCTCGGGTTCGGCACCGGTACAGCCCGGTGACCAGATAGTGGATCTGGGTGATATGACAGTCATGCCAGGCTTGATCGACGTACACACGCATATAACCTTCAATCCGGATTTCGACCCTTACCACGAGTTGACTATGACCGAAGCAAAGGAGGCTATCTCAGGCGTCGTAAATGCACGAACAACGCTCATGGCCGGGATCACTTCGGTACGCAACGTAGGCGCCAGTGCATACACAGATGTAGACCTTCGCGATGCAATTGATGCAGGCCAGGTACCGGGACCGCACATGCAGGTGAGCGGTCCGGCGCTGGGTATTACCGGTGGCCATTGCGACACCAACCTGCTTCCTTTCAAGTATCACCTGACCGATGAGGGAGTAGCTGACGGTATTTCCGCCGTGCAGCAAAAGGTTCGCCAAAATATCAAGTACGGTGCAGATGTAATTAAGATCTGTGCTACTGGCGGTGTACTGAGTAAGGGAGACGATCCTCAAGCCTCGCAGTACACGCTTGAAGAGATGCAGGCCATTGTGACCGATGCACACCGTCTCGGACGCAAAGTTGCCGCTCATGCCCATGGAGCTCAGGGCATTTTGTGGGCTGCTCTGGCCGGAGTCGACTCAATCGAGCATGGTAGCTACATTAACGATGCCGCAATCTCTGAGATGAAAAAGCGCGGTACTTATCTGGTCCCGACACTTTATCTCGAAGATTGGCAGATTACATCAGGCAAGCTCCCGCCTTTCTATCACCAGAAAATGCTGGACGTAACCTCGGTCGCAAAGGCAAATATCAAGCGGGCCATGCAGGCAGGAGTAAAGATTGCCATGGGTACTGACTCAGCAGTCTATCCTCACGGATTGAACGCCCACGAGCTGGACGTCTATGTAAATCAACTCGGGATGGCGCCACTCTCTGCCCTACAGACAGCAACAATCAATGCAGCCGACCTGATGGGTTGGTCGACGAAAACCGGGTCACTGGAGCCGGGCAAGTGGGCTGACCTGATTGCACTAAAGGGAAATCCGCTAGAAGATGTACGTCTGCTTCAGGATGTAAAGTTCGTGATGAAAGGCGGCGTTATTTACAAAAACGAACACTGATGCGGCAATCTTTACATCGTGGAATTGATACAAGTAATTTGTAGAGATTACTACTACACCTCACTCATAATTTGTGACGACAAGCGGGAAGAACACACACGGGAAATAGGCCCGTGTGGATCACCCGCATCAGAACACACCCACCAGCCACTCAATGTGGCCAACAAAGGGAACGTCAGTTCTTGGTAGGTTGGCGATTCATGTAGTCCACGACGATAACTTTCGATGGAACCTTGGCACTCTGAAGCCGCAGCCCCAACTGCTCCCGTAACGCTGTAGATACGGCAGAAGGAAGGTTGTCGACATCGGTTCCATATTGACGCTCCGCGGCTACAGTCGCATTGTCAGACGGACGCCAAGCCAACCTGAAACTGAATACACCGGAAAGGTGTGTCGCATCTACCACGGGTCTTCCGAGTATCTCTCCCAACGCCCCCGCAAGTTCTGAAATCGGCACATTTGTGCCACCAATCAACCCGGGACCGGAGCTCGTTCCAGAACCCTTCAGTCGTTCCAACGTGCCTGCAGGTTGGATCAAGACCTTCTTATCGGGAACCAGCTCATAACCGGGCACGCTCTGGATCTGTTCATGCCATTTCAATCCAAATCGCTCGATCAAGAGCGCCTTCATCATTTCGGCTGTGGTGTTTGGGTTAGGAGGCGCGTTGGCAGGCACTCTTGCATCCAGGTCAAACCTGGCTGTATCGAGCCACGAGGGTGACTTCAGAGCATAATCCCTAACGGATAGTCCCATCTTTACCCACTGCCTTAAAGGCATATTCACCATCCGAAATTGCCCTCCAGGTCCACCATTCGAAAACGACGAATTAACCCCCAGCTGAGGGCTGCCCGGTTTGATGGCAGCAACTTCAAACTGCAAAGACCTTGCCTGTTGCGTCTGCTGTGCAATCGAGATGCTCGACGAAAGGGCCCCCAACACTGCAATTCCCGCAGCGAAACGTACCAGCGCTGCTTGCTTCATAATCTGGCTCCTCTAACAATGATCAAAACAGGTTTTGAGCCGCATCTGGCTCTCGCTAACATGTCGAGCCCTATCCTTCGTGCTTTTTTGCGAAGGGGGAACAGAACGGCTGTTGCTATCCGCTTTGAACGTTGGAAACATAATAACTCCGCCTCCAGAATAGAGGTCTCGCTCCGCGACTTCCGTAGTCGCGACGCTTGTTATTTCAGAATTTGGATCGCGATAGCTGAAGACGCAGCACTCTATTCGAGATCTGGTCTACCTCTTGGGAAAATGCTTTAGTTGATTGCAATCGTCAGTTCCTCAATGCGAGGCGGATTCTGAGAGAAATCGCTATAACGGATCCAGCGTGGGCGAACAACAAAATAGACGATATCAGGCCAAGCTTGACGCGATGGTCCATCTGTCCAGACAGAGAAATAAGATGCCTGGTATTTCTTAAGATCTTCGCCTGTCGGCGCTGCGGCTATGCCCTCATATTGAACAGTCTGCTCCCCCTCCCAACCGATTACAAAGGAGCAGAATGATCGCTCAACAAGATTGGCATATTTCCGGGAGGACTTCACAGTATCAAAAATGACTTCCAAAGCCGGGGTAACGGCAATTCCAACTAATGCCGATTGAGGAATCCCGCCTTTCGAAATACTTGAAACGACTCCATAGCGGTGACGAGACATGAACGAAAACAACGAAGCGTAGTCCATTTCCTGTCTCCAGAGATATCTTGATACATCAATAGCCGTCAGAAATGGGAGGAGCTGGTACCCTGATCGAAGGACTCCAGCAGCTTTGAAGCTCTTTTGAACTAAGCAAATGGCGCGATAGCCGTCAACGTAGTTGTAACCGCATCCAAGAAGCGTTGAATGTTTTTAAAGATAGCTTCCATATCCTCCAATTTCTTGATGCTGCCCTCGATTTGCGAATCTATTTCTGCCAGTTTTTTCGTTGCTTCCTGGAACTTCTCGCCATTCTCGTCAAATACAGCCTTGGAAAGCTGCCGCTGGCGATCATCTAGCAAGAGACGAAGATCGTCCAGGCGGATGCGGTTAGGATCATTGGGCAATAAGCTCCCACGCGCGACATCGATCTCGGTAATAACATCACCAATCATTTGGATCAATTCCAACTTGGTCATAGTGTTTCTCTTGTGATCATTTCTGCAAATTCTGTACTGCCTGTCCAACCCGTTTAGCGGTATCGGCGAAGGACTCCACTGCATCCACGAAGGTTGCCAGATCAGTTATATTTGGCCTGGGAGTAGCAGCGAATTTCACTAAGGCGTCGTTTGCCTTTTTCATCGCCTCCAGTCCTTCTACGGGGCGGGCAGTCAAGAAATTCTCCCAGCGATCTTCTCCTGCAGAGATAGCATCGGCATATTGTTTTAGTTTTTCCGAGTTCGCCGCGGTACCCTTTTGAAATTCCTGATTGTACTGGTCGATCAGTGCGACGCGTCTGGCCGAATACTGGGTCCTCTTCCGTTCGTAGGCAAGCTGGGCATCAGTCTCAATAGCACCGATCAACTCATTAACAGGACTGGAACCAGCGCTGACTGCTTTCTTCAACGCACTCTCGATGTTCTGTTCGGCGAAAGACTGCAAGATATCACCCAGGATCGGCAATACTTTATCTGCAGCGGATCTAAACTGTTTATCATCTTCTCCCGTCAGTGTCTTTATCTCTCCGGAAAGATTGGTCATCGCCTTCTGTAGATCAGATACTCGAGTTTTGATGTTCTGAGGAGCACTGCTATTGGCCAGCTGATAGAGCAGTTCGGTATAGTCGGACAGCTCATCGAGCGCCTTCAGCCTTGCGGCTATTCCCTCCTTACTGAAAACCTGAACTTGCTCAATTTCACGCAGCTGTATTTGCTGCATCTTGCTGGCATGCTCATAAATGTATTGGTCGCGCTCTACTTTATTGATCTCAGTTAAATAGCTTTTGGTGGCTTGAATTACGACATTGGAAGCATCACGAAATTTACCGACCGGAGCCTTATACTCCGATGGCTTAGCACAACCAATGGACAGGAAAACAATGACGGTACAGAGGTATCCTAAAAGAGATCTTCCTGCAAGCTTCTTCATCTAGTTCTCTTGCTCCTAAAGCGCGCCTCAGCTTACATCAAATAATTGCTTGAAGTAAATCTTCTATTTCTTCAAATTTGTACGATTCAATTACTGCCCGAGGACTCTACACATTCCCAGGATAATGACCACGGCTAATATTTAGACCCATACTACGGTATCCCGCGGATCGCACCTCAGCCTCACGTCCATCGTATGGTCTCTCCGAGAATGAGTGAGGTATTCGTTTCCTGTACACCGGCCTTCGAGCGAAGAACTTCAATGAGCTGAACCAGATCTGTCTGATCTCTGCAGGCAACTCGGAGACGAAAGTCGAGTGCCCCTGTCATTGCTGTCATGCTGAGAACACTCGAGAATTTCATAGCTACTGTCTCGAACATCTTCGCGCTGGTTCCCGGCTTTAAGCGGACATCTACGTATGCTTCAAGAGATTGGCCAAGCTTGGCTTGATCGAAATCTGCATGAAAACCTCGAATAACGCCTGAAACGACGAGTTTTCGGACGCGCTCTGCTGTTGTATTAGGGCTCAAATGTATTTTGTTCCCTAAATCTCTAAAACTTATCCGGGCATTCGCGAGCAATTCACGAAGAATTCTTCGGTCGATAGCATCTATCACCGCATTTTTGTCTGTAGGCATCGTCAATTAAGGCTCCGAACAGAAGAAAACACTGAAATCATCCAGCTTGCCTCATTTTCAGCGCTTACCGTGAGTCTCTTGAGAGATAAATAGTCCATGGATACATTTCTAGAGCAAAATACGGCTCCTTGCATCAAAGAAAATCTGAAATCTCGCGATCATTCTTCGCAGCTTCATTGCCCGGAGCGATGTGTTCTGATCATGCAGAGAGGCTTGCCCATAGGTCGCTTAGTAAACGCCTGTGCAATCCTTTCAATCACAATTGGCCAACGTTATCCGCAAATTGTAGGCTCTCAATGGAGCGACAATTCTGGAATATCTCACGCGGGTATTACACGCATTGGAATTCCGGTACTCACAGCATTGCCTGAAGAACTAAAGACTATTCGAGAGAAGGCTAGATCGAGCTGCTGTGAGGTGGTTGATTGCCCCGCTTTTGCCCAGAGAACAATGAACTACGAAGAATTTGTTTCTGAAATGCAAGCTTGTGCTCCGGAAGAAATCGATTATCTCGGTCTAGCGTTGATCGGAGAAAAGAGGACAATCAGCACAATTACGAAAAAATTAGGCTTGCTGCAATAAGAAAAAACGGCAAAACCTCTCGTGCTTCCCCCGGAATCATATTCAATGCGTTTTTGATTCGCGAAGGAGAGAGTAACCACATTAGGCATCACCGTGGGACGGGATACCGGCAACGCATATTCGTCGAAAGCGCTTCCTGCCAGACTCAAGGATGCATTTTGCTAAGAACACGTTTCGAGATAGGCGCGCATCATAACTGCAAGCTCCCTTTTCAGCGACTCATAATGTCTCCCGGGAGAGGAAGACTCAATGAGTCTTCGACTTACCCCAACCATCGCCGATTGAATCATCGCAGCTACCAGTTGTGGATCCTTTAGCAGCGGCTCACGAGCGGTTGCGAGTGCGGAAACAACCGCTCGATTGATCCGTTTAGCAATGTCTTGCACAATCTTCGCTCCTTCTATATCGGACATCACGGAGTGAAGCGCCACGCTAGTCTTCAATTCCTTCATCTTGATCTCAAGAAAGGCATCCACGATTCTCGTCACCATTTCGAAGAGAGTATGGCCATTCTCTTCAGCACAGGACTGCTCCATCAGGTCCGCAACCGACTCAAGGTGCCTTCTTAAGGCTGCCTGAAGAAGTGCACTTTTGTTCGGGAAATACTGATAGAGGGTTCCGACGGACACACCCGCACGATGTGCTACGCGAGTCGTCGTCAAGCGTTCTTTTCCTACACTAACCAAAACCTGAATAGTTGCATCAAGGATTGACTGTACACTGGTATTCGAACGTGCCTGAACAGGCAATTTACGAGGCTCCAATAGGATTGACCGCTGACGGGGCAAATGCGAACTCCTAACCTGAAGTTTCCTTCATCTAATATCCGATCGCGAAAAACGCGAGCAAGCAGCGGAGGAAAGTAACATGACACAATCAGTTCATCTCGGCGGGACCTTTACCTTTCCTGGAACTTCAATGAAGGTTAGCCGTATGGGATATGGGGCGATGCAATTGGCAGGACCTCACGTATGGGGTCCTCCTCGCGACCGGGATCAAGCAATCGCAGTTTTGCGCGAAGCGGTTGCCTCGGGAGTAAATCACATCGACACCAGCGATTTTTATGGCCCACATGTAACCAATCAGATCATCAAAGAAGCGCTTCATCCCTATCGCGAGGACCTCGTCATTGTAACCAAAGTCGGGGCACGACGGGGAGAGGACAAATCCTGGATGCCAGCTCTTTCGCGCCAGGAGCTAATCGACGGAGTACACGATAATCTTCGCAATCTCGGGGTAGATGCTCTCGATATTGTCAATCTCCGCGTCGGGGGACTAGCAGCTCCAGCAGATGGACCAATAGAGGCTGAGTTCTCAGTTCTCGCCGAACTCAAGGAACAGGGAAAGATTAAGGAACTTGGTCTTAGCAACATCACGCCTACACAACTCCGAAAGGCACAGAAGATCGCTCCAGTCGTCTGCGTGCAAAACTTGTACAACCTTGCACATCGTGACGATGACAGCTTTCTTGATGAGCTAGCGATGCAAGGTATCGCTTATGTGCCATTCTTTCCGCTCGGAGGATTTACGCCTCTACAGTCTTCTGTTCTGGACAATACGGCATCATCTCTCGGAACTACTCCTATGCAGCTAGCCTTAGCCTGGTTGCTCCAACGCAGTCCTAATATTCTGCTAATTCCAGGTACCGCAAATTTGCAGCATCTTAGAGAAAACCTCCAAGCAGCTGAAATCGATCTTTCTACCGAAGTAGTTAGCCAGCTCGACTCTATAGCAAACGACGCCAACAAGACAGAGCTGACAGCGAATTGACCCTCGATTTCAAAGACAAAGCGGGTGATTTATCAGAGATTCGAAAGACATATCGACTCTGTCGATCACCCCTTTTGCCTCACTGCCCATCGTTTCCAAACTCCCAGACGCAATCGCCCGTCAAAGAGCGGCAATACACGAGGATAACCGGAATCCGAAGCCGCTCCGATAGTCAACATGCTTAGGTACAAATTACGAAAGCCAAGTCCACCCGGGCGTTGAGATCTTTCTCCTTTATTTTGCACCATAAACAGGCCCGCTTCGCGCTCTGGGCAAGTGAAAAATCTATCGTGAATCTATTCAGGTTGCATAAAACTCCCTGACTCTTCAGAAACACTGAAAAACAAAAATCTCGCCAGCCCTTATCTCTGAATTGACCGCCGAGCATCTCTCCAGGAAGAATATCCATGCTGCGTATACGGGAGGGATTTATGAGACTCATTTACTTCCTACTTTGCGCCATTCTGCTGACTGCACCATCCGGTTTTGCCCAACAGGGGAGCTCAAAGGGACAACCGACAACAGCCACAACTCATGATGAATGGTGGAAGCATGCTGTCATTTACGAAATCTATCCACGCAGCTTTCAAGATTCTGACAACAACGGAACCGGCGACATCAAGGGAATCGAACACCGTTTGGACTATCTAAAAGATCTTGGAGTTGATGCGATCTGGATTACTCCGATGTACCCTTCGCCCCAGATCGACTTTGGTTATGACATAGCCGATTACGAAACCATTGATCCGCAGTACGGAAGCATGGGTGACTTCGATTCATTGATGCAGGCCGCAAAAGCGAGAGGACTCCGGGTCATCATGGATCTGGTCTTGAACCACACCTCCGACCAGCACCCCTGGTTTAAAGAATCCCGCTCATCCCGGACAAACCCGAAGCGAGACTGGTATATCTGGCGCGACGGGAAAAACGGAGGACCTCCCAACAACTGGCAATCGTGGTTCGGACACTCGGCCTGGACACTCGATCCCACAACGGGCCAATACTACTACCACTACTTTTATGTTCAACAACCGGATCTAAACTGGCGCAATCCGGAAGTACGCAAGGCTATGTATGACGTACTGCGTTTCTGGCTGAATAAGGGGGTCGCAGGCTTTCGCCTGGACGCGGTCTCACGCCTATTCGAAGACCCTGGATTGCATGACGATCCGTATCTTCCCGGCTACAACGCCTTTGGAGATCGCAATATTCAGCACAAATATACAGACGACCTCCCAGAAATTCATGAGATCTTCAAAGAGATTCGCAAGATTGTGGACAGCTATCCTGGGCACCCAGTCTTGCTCTCTGAGGCCGATGAGCCAACGATCACGGAACTGAGCAAGATGTACGGCACAAAGGGTGATGAGATACAACTGCCAATGGATTTTCAGATTGCCGATGTCAACGCCCTTTCTGCACCGAAATTCCAACAGCTATTCAACGAAGTAGAAAACAATCCCGCGCACGGGTGGCCGGAATACTTTTTCAGCAACCACGATCAAGCGCGGCAATGGGACCGCTATGGCGATGGACAGCATAACGATCAAATTGCCAAACTGATGGCAGTCCTGGAACTAACGCCACGCGGAACCCCGCAGATGTACTACGGCGAAGAAATAGGAATGCACAACACTGATCCGCAGCGAGTAGAAGATGTACGAGATCCGGTAGGGATTACCGGTTGGCCAAAGGATAAAGGTCGGGATGGAGAGCGCACACCGATGCAATGGACTTCCGAAATCCCTAACGCCGGTTTCACCGCGCCGAAGGTAAAGCCATGGCTACCGGTTCCACCCTATGCACGTACCGTGAATGTGGATACCGAATCCACTGATCCTCAAAGTGTCCTGAATTTTTACAAAGCTTTATTGAAGCTGCGGCATAATGAGCCGGCACTGAAATATGGTGATTTTGTAACCATCAATAATGACGATGCAAACGTCTTCAGTTTCCTGCGTCGCCCACAGTCCTCTGCGAAAGCATCCAGTCTGCTGGTCGCACTTAACATGAGCAACCGGGAGCAAAACGTGAAATTTAACCTCACGAGCTATGGTATATCAACCAAGAAGGCAAAGATGCTTCTCAGCAACTTCTCCCAGGTACAGGAGTTGAGAAGTCTCGAACGTATCGTTCTTCCAGCCTACGGCGCCATCTTGCTGGAGATCAGATAAGTTCGAAGACCTCCCTTCGCTGAAGGCAAGCTATAGCGAAATCACTTAACACCAGAACATTTTAGGTTTAGGATGGTGCATTCGAAGAGTCGCCAAGGATGATCGATCTCTGATAAGAAGAGCATGCCAATATCGAGTCTTGTTTTCAAAACCTAAAATGTTCTGGCCTCACTTTGATGACTGTCCAAGGTGACAGAATTTCGCTTACATCTCTCAGATTAAGTTTCCATCGTCCACTTAACTCCACACACAAATGATATAACTCCACTGATCTCCAAAATCAGGATAGAGTACTGCCCTTCATTGACAAAAGCACATACGCCACTATTGTCGACAAAAATCATTTTCAAGAATCACTCAAGTAGCAAACAACTTGTGCCGATAAACACTACGTCGAGCTGTCACATACGACGCTAGCAGCGAAGTCGGACGAGAAAAAGTAATTCTGTTTCGGGAGCTGTTGATAAGCATGGTTCCGCAAACCGATCGGTATCGCATAATCCCTGCTAAGCATCATTCGCAGGAGAAGGTCCTAATAAACAATATTAAAGATGACGCGGGGTAAGCCAAGCGCCGCCCACCCGGGAGGCATTTATATACTCTAGCCTGCATTATTCATGAATTTCGGATCTGGATTCTCGGAAACCCGCTTCCTATGCACACTTGAGCCCTGTTTTCGCATTCGGCCGCGACTGACAGACTGTTTGGAGGTCAAAATCCTGGAATCGAAAGAAGTGCATCATTGCTGCTTTTCAGAGACCGACAGCTATTCATGAATAATGCGGGCTAGGGTACTACTCTTGCATCCGGAATCTGAGCACTGAAAACTATTCATAGAAGCTGGCTCTTTTATGGAAAATCCACGTACTCTGATTATCTGAGCCTGTATTGCAGGTTTTATTCAGAATCAGGTAACAACAGCTTTAACAATTTTCTGTAACTGCCTTCGTACAGTTCTATAAAACCAAAATGTAATCAGAAAAGGAGAATGTTCATGCAGCATGTCAAGGAATTGTGTGGGTTTTGTGTGCCTAAAAACAAGGAGACGCGGCTTCGCCAGGCTCCTCAGGATTGGGAAGCGCATCCGTCGTGGATTGCGGGAATGGAAGCTTTGAATGCTTACGGTGACTGGGTGAGTTCGGTGGTTTTGCCAATCGCATTCCAGTGGATAGAAGAGAATAAACCAAAGGTCTATGCTAACGTACCGGAGGAACTCAAAGACGATGTGGGGGTCGTAATCGCAGAGGCCTTCAAGCTGGTAAGAGAACTTCCGGCCTACAAAGATGGACTTAAAAAAGGGGCTGCGTATGATGCAGCTATGGCCGATGGAAAGCGAGATTCCACGAAGACTAATCCAGTGTGGACGAATATTGTGAAAAAGGTTAGGACCCAAACGGCAAAAGCATTCGCAGAGCAATCCTCACTTTTAGGTGATACATCAAAGTAAGACAGAATTGCGGATCGTTAGCGTCAGTCAGTTTGGACTTGATATAGATCCAAAGGTAAATGTCTGAGTAGCCACTCTAGTATGGTTCATTAATGAACCATACTAGGGCAGTTTCGTAATACCGTAAACTTTCTAGCACCCCGTGAGGTACAGCTTTCTTTGAAAGAAAAGCCATACATCCCTCCGGGAATTCGGTCCACACTTTGCGAAAATGCCCTGAATTGCTAAGGAGTTCACAGTGTTGCTAAAAATACGCTACATACGAAGATAGGGATTAATCATCAAAAAAGCTAGCGGTAACTACATAGTTAGCTTTCGCAAAGCGGCGCGTTCCCTTCAGCAGGGATAACGCAATTGCGGCCGTTGCTTTTAGCCCGGTAGAGTGCTGTATCGACGCTTCGGATAACAGCCTCAGCTTCATCATCAGGCGAAAAGTCCGATGCTACACCAAAGCTTGCGGTCACCTGTAGCATTGTCTCTCCGTCCATAATGCACGCCGACTGAATAGCCAAACGCAGTTGTTCCGCACGGATGAGCGCATTTTCCATTTCACAACCAGGCAAAATGACAAGAAACTCTTCCCCCCCATAGCGCCCCACACAGTCGTAAGGACGCAGAAAACGCGCAAAGATTGTACTGATCTCTTTCAATACCAGGTCTCCCGCCAAGTGACCGAAGCTATCGTTTACCTTCTTGAAATGATCGATATCAATCAGGACCACACTCAGTGGTATCCTCTCTCGTCGGGAACGGTTCATTTCTTCTTGCAACCGCTCAACAATGATACGGTGATTCCAAAGACCAGTCAGCCCGTCATGCTCAGCATGGTGGCGCATCCGCTTGCTTTCGCGCATCAGTTCCACCTTCTCGCGTTCTAGCGCGTCCTGACGACGCTGGTCTTCGAGAACACTGACATAAACAGCGTAAACAATAGCAATGAGGAGGAGGGCGCCGGTAAGCGTGTACACCGAGATCGCACTGCCACCGATAGTGAAAAGCGGCGAGTCAATACTCGATGCAATAGACCAATCGGTGAATTGGCGGCCTTGTTTGAGTGCGTTGCGAACGACATTAATCATCTCGTCCAGGAAAGCCGTAACAGCTACCAACCAGGGAGCCAGATCAAGCTGCTTACGCTTAAAGAGCGCATAGCTGGCTAGAATCAAAGGAAAAGCTTCAAGCAAAGTACTGATGCAGGCCGAAACGCCATCAGCGGTCTGAACCAGTCTGCTCCACTGAGGTTGCCAACTGACCGCAATTAGCAATCCGTCCAAAGTGCCATTGACGAAACAAATGCAAGCAAGAATTCGAGTGAGTCGGGTTATCGCACGATTTTCCTTCAGTGGAAGAAGCCAGAGAAGGAGAAACCAAAGCGATATGTGACGCAAGGAAATTAAGGATTGTCCAGTTCCCATCGCCAGAATGTAGGGCCATTGGATGTGAGCATCTAGGAGAAGGAGACCAATAGGTGGAATCAGGGCATAACCTGTCATCCAGAACAGGACACCCCGAGCAGGGCTTCGCCACCAGAGAAGGAGACTCAAGAGGGCGACTGTAGCGCAGAGAAGATTTTCGCCAAAAAGAAATTGCTGGCTACGCAACCACTGATAATCGAGAGCAGCTTTGGCGGTGGCGATGGCTTCGGAGCTCCCGATCAAAGCTGCTGTTCTAAAACCACCCCAATGGCCGGAATCATCCGAGAGTAAAGGGGCCTTCCAGACACGCACGGAGAGAATGCCTCGCTGTATTGGCCCAAGCGCAAAGACTTGTGCTGACTGGGAAAAGTACCAAACCGGATGAGGTGGAAGCTTGCCATTTTGCCCAATGAGTGACCCGTTCCAATAGATTTCGTATGCATCATTGATCTTCGGAACTAGAAGCGAAAATTGCGATGAAATGCCGGGCGCAGGGGTAAACGCAATGGAACACCGGTACCAAGCGAAACCTGTGTAACGCGCATGACCTTGCTCTACCCACGGCCGGTCTGTTGCGAGCTGCTCCCAGTCAGAGCTATCAAAAGCGGGATTTGCCCATACACGATCATCACCAAGATGGAATTGGCAAGGGCCACGGAGGGTGGCAGTTCCCTTGCCGAGTCCCTCAATGACGATGGGAGTGCTCGGAATGATCTTCGTGCTCCCTTGCGCTGCATCTGCCCAAAAGGCGGTGAAGACAACCACCGCAATGACAGCCACACGAGCAAGAGAGAAGATGTATGAAGGCATATGCTCAGCTTACAGATTCAGATTTATGCAGCAATTTGGATTGGTTCATATCCTCAAGGCATATATAGATTCAATGGCACAGGGGAAATCTGTCAGATCCCGGAGACGAAGCTGAACCAACAGAACATGCGTAGTCCAGAATTCGTACCTCTCGGGGCCGGTAGCGTTTATAGATACAACTCGTAATCATAGTAGACACAAGGCACTGAGGTTTTAACATAAAAAATACAAACAAAGTAGCCTGTAGACTTCTCTCTGTTCATATCAAGTTAATCGGGCTGGGATTTTAGCCGAAAGCACCTCCGCTGTAAAACAGAAGGCCAGGACAAAGCCTCCTCCATGTAAAATGGTAGGAGTGTCAGCAGACACCTTCAGACTTCCAATTGCTGATTCTCAGCCGCCAACAACCTGGGCCTATCGCTTTGTTCGAAAAAACATGTCATGCCTGGGCTAACAGGCCACAACACCATTCGTGTTGGAACCTACTAGGTAGCCGCCACCAAGAGTTCTTCCGCATTATTCGGCGGGCGAAAGCCATCTGCTCTATCGGCAAAATAACGCTGGGCAAGAGTATCTGCCGACACATGTCGAGCATCTCTGAAGCCAGCTTCACGAGCTAATCTCACCATTTCCTCCGGAGTAAAGAAGCTGATGAAAGGTGTTCCACTTGCACGTGCGCCCTTCTCCGCCAGCTGAAGCCCCGGTCGTACTTCGGGATCTGCGAGATCCAGTGGTAGCAAGAATGTCATCGCGAACGTCGCTCGCGGAGTGAGTTCCGCTACCTGGCGCAACGTGGCTATTACGGCATCCCTGGTGAGATACATGCTGACTCCGGTTGAGGCCACGACTACGGATTCACCGGAATTGAAACCGGCAGGATCCAACCGCTGACGCCAAGTATCGCCCGCCTCGAAGTCCATGGGTACAAATCTTAGATATTCCGAAATGCCAAAGCCAAGTTCGATTAAGCGTTGTTTCTTCCAAGCTTGAGGCCCCGGTTGATCGACTTCAAATACGAGCATGCGGGAGGCAATTTCCGGTCTGCGCTGAACGAACGTATCCAGCCCGGCACCTAGGATGACGTACTGGCTGACACCTTGGCTAACCTGTTCGACGACCAAATCCTCGATGAAGCGAGCACGAGCCACGATAGAAGCACGGAAAAGGCTCGTTGCATGCGGATCCATATCCGGGCGGCTACGCCATCCCTCGTCGGGAGCTACCAACTGCAAACCGATCTCATCTTCAATTACATGTGGCGGCGAATCGACCTGTACGTGCATGGCCCGCCATAGAGCAACTCGTACTGCCGTGCTATCCGGCATCGCTATCCTCGTATCAGGCATAAGCCACTTCTCCTCTGGTTTACGAGTTCCAGAACATTCAGGCTTTAATGTGTTCGATCACAGAACGAGGAAGTGTAATCATTCCCTTCCCTCTTAGTTTGTCAATTGCAGACAAAGAGGAGACCGATACTTCGGAGGAATGATCCCGCCTGTGTTCGTTCTGCTCTATTCCCAAACATAAAAGCGCTAACGCTTCTTTATTGATTGCAATGGGGCTTCTACGGCGATATTCCGTCCATCGGGGTCGGCTAGCAGCATTTGCAGAGCAGGCCAGTGCTGTTTCTCGAATGGCTGTACGACAGTGCCGCTATGAGGGGGTGTAAACTGCGATGCATCCTCGACAGCCAGACCTAACGTGACTTGAAGAGGATGATCGTGCGGCCGTTCAGCAACGAAGATGTAGGGACCTCCATTCGGATGGCGCAGGCGGCCCGAGTTGTGATCGGTCTCGAATTCGAGTTCGTAACCCAGATCGCGCCAAAAGGCAACAGTGCTACCCCAATTGTGGGTTTCGATCAGAATGCCGTCGATGCCTTTAGTTTTCATGCTTCCTCCGTTTTCTCCGGTACTCGTCGAGATAGGAGCGCAGCGCCTCCGCAACAATTGCCGACAGCGACTGCTCGGTCTCGACGGCGTGATGTTTGACCTCGCGAATCAGCTCGGCCGGCAGATATACGTTGAACTGTTTCACGTCGTCCGACATGCTAGCATGCTAGCAATCTAGCATCGCAACGTCAAGATTCGGAGTTTACGTATTCGATATAACGACCTTGAGCCGTCGACACGTCAGCCGAACTTCATGCCTAGAGCAAAACCAGCGTAGGTGTATCCCGAGCCACAACTCCCTACGCAGGTTTTCCGTCGAGAAAACCTGCACATCGCGGAATTTGGATAGGACATAGTAACGCTGGTTTTGCTCTAAACCGGCCCACGATGCATTCGCAACTCTTAAGTGGTGAAAAGAACGGCATAATCTGTATTGCGGTAATCAACGGCGTTATCCCCAATCGCCGCAAAGATGATTAGATCGTAACTCGTTGATAATGATTGAGATATCTAATGCCGCCCCGCCAATCAACTCGAGAATATAGGGATCAGGGACAAACAATCTGGCACTTAACTGCCAGAAACCGATCATCTCCCTTACCATAGAATTCTTCTATGGAAAGCCCCTACGGCGAACTGAACATCGACGAGTATCTGCGCAAACGGTTAATGCCGGTCGAGGGAGCGATTCCCCGTATACCGGGAATCGAGATGTATGGGAATTCCATTCCTGCAGAAAGCGTTGGTGGAGACCTATTTGAATACATCAACTTCCAACAGCGCTATGACATAGATGCCCGCATCCAGCGTGCACTGGAGCTGTCACAAGAATATCTGGAACCGTTACCGCCCGGCGAGTTACCCCGCAATTCTGTCGATGACCATGTCGAATGGCTAAAGTGCAGACCGGATTATGAGCCCAGGATGGAGATTGAGTACAGAAATGCCCGCAGTTCGGAGCAAGTGCGGGTCGCAGAGGTTCTAAAAGACCTCTATACCACTGCAGGTGTGCTGCTGGTAGATGCCCAGGGGCATGGGATCATTTCTGCGAAGATTGCCTCGACGGTACACGATACCTTCCACGCCTTCATGCTCTCCGAACTCGATCGTAGAGGGAAGACGACTCCGGAGTTGTTCGAAAAGATCAACCTCCGACTAGCCCAATCCGTTACAGCTCGGAATGCCCTCGGTCGAAGCGAACAAGATACCACCCGCGAAATTGCAACTATGCTCTATGGAGAAATCCACCCTCACGGTAATTTCCGGTTCGTAAATTTTGGACATCCTCCACCGCTAGTATTCTCTGCCGAATATCGCAGATTTCTCGAAGTGGACAGAAATCGCATGGTACAGTTCATGGCGCTCGGACTGCAGATCCCTCAGGATCATCCTGATCGCAAAAGATATTTCTCCATGCAGTTTCGCTCACGGCGTGCAAGCTCGATCGATGTAGCCGAAATTACACTGATGAGCCCGGGCGATATTTTGTTCCTTTATAGCGATGGAGTTTACGATGGTAGCGATGAGGAAGAACTCCGGCAACTCGAAGCAGTAATGTGCGATCACTATCGCGAGCCGGCAAAAAACATCTGTAACGCTCTCCTGGAGTATGCCGTAAAAGCGGACGATCATTTGCGCCAAAGCGGAGAGCCCGATCGAATTGACGATAAAACCGTCTTCATCATCAAGAGGTGCTGAGCGCAGTACTTCTTGATGATCCCGATTGAGTCCTACTCAAACAGGTCGGGAGCATGGAATCCCAGCAGCAGTAATAGCTCCACATTCTGGGTAAAAATGACTGCAGAAGAACCTCGCTTCAGCAAGATGTCCCGCTCAGTGCCCTCTTTCATCTCTCGCGTAGTTCTGTTTCCAGACTGGCAATCAGATTTTCGCTCTCCTGTTGAGTTCTCTCTGATGCCCGGGCCAGATGATTAAGCCTTTCTTCCAGCCAACTACGGTCTTCATGCAAGATTTCTTCCGACTTTCGTATTTCCGGTTCCAGAACAGCCAGAGCTGTACCGCCAATAACACTGCGTATTTCGACGAAGTATTTTGCGTCCAGGGCTTGTTTAAGGACAGAGGTATTAAACCGAATCTCCTGACCGGTAACCTCAGGAAATATCGCCTCTACGGCACTAACCATTTTCTCTCGATCATAAACACCCTTGAGCACCTTTACAGCTTTGCTCACGATCTCATGGGCGGTTCGAAAACTGAGATCGCTCATTCGCACTAGCGTATCTGCAAGTTCAGTCACGGTGAGAAAGTTCTTCTCTGCACACTCAGCCATCCGCTCCACGCGGATTTCAGCTTCACTTAAGGCTCCGGCTGCAAGATGTAAGCTTCTCTGTGCACAATCGAAAGCCTCATAGATCCGAGGCTGCAGATCATCTTCACTGTCGTTAATGTCACTGTAAGGCGTATTGTGCAGACTCCCCAGAACAGCCTGCGCCTCCATCATGGCTCTACTGGCCAGAATACGAACATGTTCAAAGGGAACCGGATTTCTCTTCTGAGGCATGATGCTGCTGATCTGCACATATGCATCGCTTAATCGGATATAGTCGAACTCCGCAGTGCTCCACAGCAGCAAATCCTGCATAAGCCGGCCAACATTCAGCATGCAGACAGCCAGGACTGCGCAACTTTCAGTAAGATAATCGACCGATGCAATCGCTCCATAGGAATTTACCTGCAATCCCTCGAAACCAAGAAGCTCGGCTGTATAGCTTCGATCAATAGGAAAACCAGTGGTGGTAATAGCGCAGGCACCCAAAGGCGAGCGATTAACCCGTTCATAAGCAGAACGAAGTCGCTCAGTATCCCTCTCCAGGCATTCCACCATAGCCATTAAATAATGGCCCAAAGTCGTGGGCTGCGCCGGCTGGTTATGTGTGTAGGCAGGCATCAAGGAAGCACGATGCTTCCATGCCAGTGCAACGAGTTCTTCCCTGAACTCCAATATGGTTCTAATTGTCTCTGCAATACGTAATCGCAAGACCATTCGATACATCGTCAGGTCTATATCATTACGACTTCGCGCCGTATGCATCTTGCCTGCATTATCTGCTCCGCAAAGACTCGCCAGCTTCCCTTCCATATAGAAAAAGAGATCTTCAAACGACCCGTCATAGACTGCATCGCGAATCTCATTGAGATCCAAAACCTTCAAGGCTCGTAAACAGGCCGCAGCCTGCCCCCGATCAAGAATGTCCTGTTTAGCCAGCATCAAGGTATGGGCATATTGAATTTCCAGTAGGGGATGAAGAAAGTATCTTTTGGCATCCCTAAAAACCTGCTCGAGCACCGTTTTGCGATAAGTCGGAGCAGGAAACTCGGACTTCTGCTCTTTCTGCATATCACCCATTGCAGCCTTCCCGCTGGATCTAGAAATCTATCTTCGCTCCGAATTGAAGAATGCGCGCTTCCAAAACGGTACTTGTCGGAGCAAATGTCGGAGCTGTCCTTATCGATCCCACAGGGTGAAGAGCATCTGCAGGATTGGTGTAGACAGTAGCAGTTGCGTTGATTGAAGTGAAGTTCGAATGATTCGCAATATTGTTGCACTCAATCAAAATTTTGGGTTGCACACGCTCAAAAAAGGTTCCCAGACTACGTGTATAACGCACATCAACCTGATAGATGTCTGGGCCTCTGACCGAGTTGCGCCCGACAAAAAGAGGACGACTACTCGCGTTTGCATCGCCATTAAGAGCCTGGCTAACTGTAATATTCTGCTGGTCCCCCGAAGTAAACAGACCGAGAAAAGCAAAACTGTTATTTTTGAAAATTTGGCTCAAGAGATGGTTCCCGAACTTCGTCTGGGTATCATAAACCGCACTCAAGGTGAGTGCATTCGGACGGTTGACCCCGCTATTCCCACGATCCCGATTAGGATTGGCCGGGTCTTCAACCGGAGTGCTGAATTCATAGGAATTGCCTTCAGGAGTATTTGCAATCGAGTGCGACCAGGTATAAGAAATGCTGGTCATCAAACCTGCGGCATAACGATGACGATAATCAACGGTGAGAGCATGATAGGAAGAGTTTGAACCAATATCAATCAAGGTGATGTTGTTGAATTGCGGGTATAGGCGGGTCGCGGCACTCACTGTACTAGAAAAAATCGGTCGTCCATCAGCAAGATATCCTGTGGGATTAATGAGGTTCATATTACGCAGGAACTGCATATTACGCCCATTTGTCATGATGTAGCCCAGCGTTAAGGAATCGTTGCCACTTAGTTGTTGAGCCACCTGCAGATTAGCATTCCATACATATTCGTTTTTAAATCGTGAAGTCAAAGCATAAATACTCTGAGCTCCCAAGCAACTGGCCGGAATGCTCTGAGGTGTATTGGGAAACGCCGGCTGGCAGGCATTTGCTGTTACTTCACTCGATGCACCACTCACGACAGCAATAAACGAGCCTGACCCTCCTGCTCCGTTGTTGTACAAAGGGTTGTACCAGCTGTTTGTGGGCGTTGCCTCATAGAATATGCCGGCATTCAACCGTAAGACCGTTGTCGCCGTTGGAGAATAAGCAAGGCCCAGCCTCGGTGCAAAATCGGCAAGCGGAGTGCGAAAGCTCCGGGTATAGATAAATGGTTCGTTTGCCGGCGGAGTGGGCGCTCGATATTGGTCATAGCGAATTCCATAGGTTGCGGACAGCTTTCTATGCACCTGCCAGGTATCCTGTGCAAAGAGATCGAAAAAGACAGAGTGGTAAGCGGCTCCCGGTTGACCGATACTCGCCTTTACATTGGAATAAACATGCGGAGAAATGCCCTTGAGTGCATTCTGATATTGTGCAATGGAAGCGAAGGTGTATTGAACGTAAACATCTGCCAGTTGGGTATCGAGATTCTGCTGAAAGCCCACGCCGAATTTCATAGTATGGGCACCCCTAATCCAGGTTAGATTGTCACTAAAGCTGGGAATCTTCTCCTGAAATTTGTCCCCGGCACCATTTGTACCTCCAAAGTTGGCTATCCCGGAAATTGTTACCATCGGACCAGTTCCGGTCAGAACTCCAGGAATGTGATGCTGGTTTCGATATGGCCAGGAAGCGCGAAACTCGTTCAATAGTGTCGGAGTGAAGGTTGTGATCAACTGTGTGCCAATGATGTGCGCCCGGTCTCGAAAATCGGAAGAGGCATCGAGAGCATAGAGCCCACCGACATTTGTGTTGTACGGGTAGGTATTGCGGAAATAATTGTAGCGGACAAAGAACTGATTCTTCTTATTGATGTTCCAATCGGCCCGGATATCGAACCACTGTGCCCGCTGTACACTCGGAGCCGTATTAAAAATGGTTGGGCTTACCCCAAGCGCAGCCAAACTAGCTTGTGTTGCAGAAGTAATTGCTACCGGTTGAGGAGAGGCGCGTTTCAAATGCTCGTAGGCTGAATAGAGAAAAAACTTGTTCCTGATAACCGGCCCCCCAATATTTCCTATCCAGTCATCGACATGAAGATCGGGCTTACGCTTACCATTAGGAGCTGTTGTATCGCAGTTTTGGAGAATAGGGCAGGAACTGGCAGCTTTGGGCCTCCAGATATATTGAGCCGTTCCATGAAGAGTATTGGTTCCCTGTCCGGTTATGACGTTGTAGATGATTCCAGCAGTATTGCCGAATTCGGGTGCAAAACTATTCGAAACTGTATTGATTTCCTTTACGTAAGAGTCAGAGATGGCAAAAAGGCGTAAGCCATAACGATCCGATTCCGTATCGACCATTCCATCCAGCTGATAATTCACACGATCGACAAGCCCATTCGTATTCAGTGTTCGCGGGATACCATTTTCAGGATTAGGATGCCCACTGACTCCTGGCTGAAAAAGAATGAAATTGTAGGGATTTCTTGAAGTCAAGGGAAGATTTTGAACCTCTTGCCCGCTAATCGTTCGTCCAAGGTCGACACGACTGGTTTCCAAAATTGGCGCATCACTTGTAACTGTTATTTCTTGCGCTTCCGATCCAAGCTTCAGGTGCTCATCGACAATGTCATTGCTGCCTGCCTCGATATGAATCCCTTTTTGCGTAAGCGCAGAGAAACCTGGCGATGTCGCAGATACAGAATAGATTCCGATTGGTAAATTCGGAGCTATATACACCCCATCCTCACCGGTCCTAACTTGGCGAACAAAACCAGTTTCTTCATTCCTCACCGTCACAACCGCCCCGGCAATGGCAGCACCGGTTGAATCCATAATCGTTCCATGAATTGTGCCATTTATCGATTGTGACTGTGCATAGGCGGTCGGATGATCAAAGACCACCCAATAGAGGATAGCTAGTACTGCGCAGAATACGGTCCTACGAGCAAAACTATACATAGGCACTCCTACTGGGGAATGGAGCAGCGGATCTATAGAACTCTCACTTTGACCGAAGCTGAGAAATGAATCTACTACAGCGTCAGTTTTGAAAGCTGAAACACAAATACGGTAGGGCTCAAACCCTGCCGAGAGACCATCTCTGTATCTACATCAAATGTCAAAAGGGTTAAATTGTGGATGAAGCGACTGCACTCTACATAGACAAAGCATGTTGACGGGCCACAAGTGGAGGGAGATTAGCTTTTCTATTTCCGAAAGTCAACAGATTTTTGTCATCCCCTACCCGTACTCATTCCCAGCCACCACTCAAGATATGTTGAAAATGAACTGCAGTATTTGGGTATGGATTTACAAAACTGAGTGGCAGCATTACGCGCACCGCGTTCTCAAGCCGCAATGCGCAAGGCAGCAACAGACAAGTTGTCTATGTCGCCCACGCATTGAGAACGCTGATACCTGGAGAGCTGAATGCGTTCCTCCGGAGACCGAAGTCCCGATCCAATTAAAGGGTCCGGGATCCAAGACTTCGAGAATGCCTCCAGGGTACGGAACTATTCCTGGCGTAGAGTGACAACCGGATCCACACGTAATACCCGCCTTGCCGGGATGATCAATGCGGCAATCGAAGTCGCAATGATTACTACGCTCACTCCGAGCAGGACAGCCGGATCGAGGGGCTTGACACCGAAGAGCAGGCTGCTCATCCCTCGGCCCAAAAAGAAAGCAATTCCCGTACCTAGCATCATGCCGACTAGTGTCATTCTTAGGCCATCCTTCAGAACGGACCTGAAAACCGTCCCCCGCAATGCTCCCAGTGCCATTCGAATACCAATTTCGTAGGCCCGCCGCGAAACAGTAAATGCAGTTATTCCATAGAGACCGAGAGTGGTAAGCAACAACGCAAGCCCACCGAGTGCTGCCATCAACCATGCGACCATACGGTTTATGTAAGTGACAAACCGCATGTGGTCCGTCAAAGTTTGAGTGTTAAGGATCAGAGTTCCTGGACTCGTTTCCCGCAGGGTTTTCCTGACGACGGGCAATAAGGGACGTGCCTCCCCTGAAGTCGTTACTATCAGAGTCACTTCGAACTGGGCCTCCTGCGAAAGTGGCAAGTACAGATAGGGCTGTGGTGTCTCGTTCAAATTGGCATATTTGCCATCGCCGGTGATGCCGACAATTTCTGCATCCACGGGCTCTTGCCGTCCTAACCGCAAGTGTCGCCCAACAGCATCCGCAGTGCCAAAGAGCTTTTTCGCTAGCACCTGATTAACGATGACTACTCGTCGAGTAGTCGCAGTATCTTGCGTTTCGAATGCTCGGCCCCGGATGAGCGGTATATTCATAACGCGGAAGTAGTCAACATCCGTCGAATTAAACCAAACAGGAATACCCGCTGTATTGGATGGAACTTCGTCGGGAGCCAAAACAATCTTCGTCATGCCACCGCCACTGTCGGGAAATGGAACTACCCGCGCCACGCTTGCATCTTTGACACCAGGCAGAGCCTTCATACGTGTCACAAGAGAGTCAAATGCTGCTTGCCTCTGTGCTCCCTGTCCTTCTACACCAATTCCTAGCAGTATGGCGTTCTGTCTGCCGTTGAATCCGAGGTTAATGTTTTCGATATGATTCAGTGCCTTTATCAGAAGCCCCGTTGCGATTAGAAGTGACATAGAGATTGTCAGTTGAGCCACAACGAAGACCTTGCGCATCGGCATTCTTGACTTGCCACGTTGCAGTGATTGAGTCCGCATTGCATCGAGTGGCGATGTCTGTGTTGTTGCAAGCGCGGGGATCAGACCACCAACAAAAACGGAGACGATACCCGCCACAGCCGTGAACAATAACACTCGGTGATCGATTCTGAAGTCGAAACCAAGCGGATATCCAATATCTGGCATGAGTCCAGGAACAAGCGAGATCAGCCTTTGCGCCAGCAGCAATGCACCAGCAACACCGAAGACCGCAAGCACGGTGTACTCCGTAATTAATTGCCGCAGCAGCATACCTCGTGTGGCACCCAGTGCAGCACGCATGGCGATTTCTCGCCGGCGCGAGTCGTTAAGAGCCAATAAAAGAGTGGCAATGTTTGTACAAGCGATAAGCAGGACAGCCCCGGCAACGGAGAGCACCAGGATGCTGAGCACCTTCATCCCTTCGCCTTCCGACTTGGTTTGCCAATCTGCTATGAATTCACGTTCCCTGTTCGTCTGTGGATACTGCACCGATAAGGCGGTGCTCAGTAACCGCAACTGCTCTCTTGCCTGATATAGGGTAGTGCCAGGCTTTAATCGTGCGTAGAGTTCAAACCCGCGGTACGTTCGCGGCGCGTTTTGCTCGTCTGGATCCCACATCTTCCAACTTGCTAGCGGGACATAGACCTGGGGGTCGAGCATACGCTCCGTGCCTCTAAAGCCGACGGGCAAAACTGCCATCACTGTCGCAAGCCCTTTGTTGACCTTTATCGTCTGCCCAATCACATTGAGGTTTCCGTTGAAGATGCGCTTCCACGTTCCATAGCTGAGCACAACAACCGGCGTTTGATCCCGCTGAAGTTCACTTTCATTTGGCAATCTGCCAATCTCCGGGCGGACACCCATAAACGTGAAGTAGTTGTCGCTTACCACTTCAGCGAGCAGCAATTGGAGACCATCAGACGTCTGCAATGTCAACCCTCTACGGTCAGAAGCTGCAACATCCGCAAATGCGGGAACGCGTTCGCGGAGATCCGCGTATTCCGCGTATGACGAACCCGAAGCTGTTACTTCTGAATCCGCAGCGGCATGGCTCTTCACACTTTTGAGCGCCACCAGGTGAGAGGGATCCGCAATGGGAAGTGGCCTCAAATAAAACCCATCTACCAGGCTAAAAATAGCGGTGTTTGCCCCAATTCCCAACGCCAGCGTTGCTATGGCAACCGACATCAGACCAGGCGACCTGCGTAACATCCGTAGACCATGGCGCACATCCCGCTTCAATGTGTCGAGGAACAACCCCGGACGTTGCTGGATGCATTGTTCTCTCGCGCGCTCCATGCCACCAAACTCGATCATGGTTTGGCGTCGCGCCTCTGAAGCCGTCAGCCCAGCCGCAAGTTTGGCCTCAATGGATTGCTCGATATGGAATTTGAGTTCTTCATCCAGTTCGCTCTGGTTCTTGCGACTTAGGAGAAATCGAAACCGAGTTAGCAACTCTGTCATCATGACTGCGCCTCCGCTGTTTTCCCAAAGATCAGCGCAATGGAGATCGACAACCGATCCCAAGTTGCCAGCTCGTTTTCTATGGGCACCAATGCAAGCGTGCCCAGGAGCAGGTCCGTTGGTATAGGCATCTCTTCCCCTTGATATTCGACAACAACATTGCTCCGATTCCTGTCGAATGTCAAGGGCACACCTGAGAGAAGTCCTTAGTTCACAACGCCTGAGCACTCGACAGGGTGCTCACCGCTGAGTCCATGTCGTGAACGAAATCCGGATAAGGATTGAACAGATCACGTAATCGAGAACCAATTTTTCTAACCAAACTGGCTTATCAAGAAAGGGGAGCCTCTCGCGAGAAAGCTCCCTCTTTCTTCAGTGCATTCATACGAAATCACTCAATTATTTTCCAGATGATCTTTATCGGGCAGAGCTGGGAATTTTGCATGGGGTTCAGCCTGATACCAATAGGCCACGGACGCGATATCGTCCATGAGAGGCAAATATCGTCCGCCGCTCTGCCAACCGAGAGCCTGAATAGTCACCTTTAGGTCGTGATCGAACCGCACCGGATCCGGAATGTGCCAACGGTACAACCCAAATCTCTCCTGTGAATGGTATAGCCCGTCTGGTTTTATCACCTGGGCCAGTCCCGAGTAAGGAGAAGTAAACTCTTCGTACTGCTTCTTCTCCTGATTCTCAAAATTGTATGACCCATTAAAGTAATCCTCCGTGCCGGTTCCATTGATGGTCGGGAAGTTCTGGTCTCCATCAATGTAAAACTTAATTTCGCCCTCTCCCCACCATCCATCGTTATGGACGCCCCAAGCAAGATATGTCCCGACATAATGGCCTTTTCCCGCAACGTTATCGAGGATGGTATACACCTGCTTATAAGGTAGAGGATTCACTCTTCTGAATTGGGCATGGAAATATCCGGCATCCTCCGGAACTGTAGTTTGGGTATAGTCAATTTGGTAATAGAAAGTGACAGGCTTCTCGTCCAGGTTCTCAAGTGTAATCTTTGCCTTTTTCCTGAATGGCATCACCCAATAAGAGTTGAACGCACTGCCAGGATTGACGCAGACAGCAAGGGAAGAAATTCGCGAGTACTTTCCCCATCCCATTGCAAAAAAATCACCGACTGGAACTTCCACGGATGGAGTCGTTTCCTCGTCCCAATACATTCGCAAAATGGAGAGCCGCCAATTTCCTGTCGGTGTCATCCAGATATGTTGGATTGCACCTGAACCTTTGATTTCTCCAAGAGTGAATGTCTGGCCGGGAGCAATAACAACGTAAGGATTTACCTTCCAACCTTGACCGAGTTCGCGAGAAGCATGGGAAGCGACCCCTTGTGTAGCCATTCCGCCCTTCCCTTTTTCTCCCGTAGGATTTTCGGGGCTGATGGAAAAGCTCTTCGCATTCGATAGCCGATCAAGATTAGCAAGACTGTTGCCCAAGCCATCATAGGTGATGGCCTGAGCCTGCCCCAGTAGTGGGAACAGGACCAGGATTCCCAACAAGATGCAGGTTTTTCCCTTCATCGTTATCTCTTACTCCTCTCTTGAAGCACCAAAACGAAGGCTTTGTGTTCTTCTCTACAATTCGAGCATTTCTCATGAAGATGCAGCTCAAGCCGCAAGACCTGCGCAACTTCCCCCATGCCGGGTACCACAGCAAAGCCGTCTTGCTTTGCTGTGGTGGAGAAAAGCTGCACGCCTCTATCGTTGGGAAGTCTATACCCAGGGGAAGATGCTCTGAGCTTCTCATTGACCTTCTGTCAGGGTGCCGCACCCACATTTACCGCCCGACCCAATGGGCCTGGAGAATGACCCCAATGCACAGGGAGGATGCACACGCAGTGCACGGTAGAATTCGAAAGCGTTTCTAAACCTCTGGGCCACTCTTGCCTCCCGTGGTATTGGAGTCCTGCTTCATGAGGAAAAATATCCTTAAAGTAAGCCGAGTAAAAAGCAAGGAACGTTCAAATTTCGACTTGGACAGGGAACAGATGATCGAATGTCCGAGCCATAAAATGGCTGCATTTTTGTAATTCGCCAGGCGATCATGACAAAAGTTTAGAATCGGTACAAACTTCTGATTTCATTTGATTTATCGAACCCATGACTTTTCACAACAAGGTTGAGTAAACCTCTTCATTCGCAGGCAGGTTCATCGACAGGATTCAATTTTCCCTTGACTACCACCCTATACAACATTACATATAGACGGAATGATACTTTAGCCGTGATTCGCTTTAGGCTAATGATCGCAGAGGCATGTGTTGCTGCGGGTACATTGCAAACAAACTGAAGCAGGCAGAATGCAGAAAGAGTACACGAATGATCGATGAACTAAGTAGACGAAATTTCCTTGTCGCTTTAGGTATGGGAGCAGGAGCAGTTTTGATGAACCCAGGACAAGCCTATGCAGCACCCACATCAGGTTCAATCAAGCCGATTTCCGGTAGCTGGTTTGAGTTCCAGCATCACGCGACCGTTGAAGGCGTTGACTGGAATCCAGCATGCGTCCGGTTCACAGCGGAACAATGGGCAGCAAAGATCAAAGAAGTCGCAGACGCCGGTCTGGAATACCTGGTCCTGATGGCGACGGCGGTTTATTATCGCTCGTTCTACGACAGCAAAGTGTTCCCCAAGTGGCAGCTAGCTTGCGCTGATCCGATGGAAGCTGTGCTCTCGGCAGCGGATAAGTACAAGGTAAAGTTCTTTATTGGCGGCGGCTTCTACGGTGATTGGACAAGTGAAAATACGATTATCGATCCAATTGCCAATAAACAGAGACTCCAAGCGATGGAGGAGCTGGTTGAGAAGTACGGCCATCATCCAAGCTTTTATGGCTGGTATTGGCCAGATGAGGCCTGTATCAACCCCTACTACTCGCCGGATTTCATCACCTATGTCAACGGATGCTCGAAACTGGCACGCCAGCTTAAGCCTAAGGCTCCGATCATGATCGCTCCATATGGCACACGCTTAGTCACTCCCGATGACAAATACGTCAAGCAGCTGGATGTTATGGATGTGGACATCGTGGCGTATCAGGACGAAGTAGGCGTACAGAAATCCAAAGTAACGGAAACATCCGCCTTCTATGAAAAGCTACGTAAAGCCCATGATCGATCCCAAAAGGCTAAAATCTGGGCAGACGTAGAGATCTTCGAATTCGAAAGCGATGTGTACAAGAGTGCCCTAATGCCGGCAGCTTTCGACCGCGTTCTGCGCCAGCTTGAAGCTGTATCTCCGTGGGTAGACAAGATTCTGGTCTATCAATACCTTGGCATGATGAACCGCCCGGACTCATCGGCTTTCGCCGGAGCTCCTTCATCCGCCAAACTGTATTCCGATTATCAGAATTGGCTAAAACATAAGATCTAGAGCGTCTTCTCTCACGTCCCGCTGCGGTCATCACAGCGGGACGCACCCAAATGACCCCATCTCAGTTAGAAATCCCCTCGCTCTACCTCACGGCGAAAGACTTCAAAAGTAATTCCGACCAGAGAGAGAGAAAACTCGATGGCAAACCGGAAACGCTGCCCCGGGAACAAAATAGTTTCCTGCCCTTGATCCATTGCTTGCCTGACAGAACCACATGGAGCCGTCGTTGGTTCCGGGGCAAAAGCAAATTGTTTTGGTATCCCCTCTTCCTCCGGCCAGCCTCCACAACAAATCCATAACCCCAGGTAGGGAAGAGCCGCCTTATCAAAACGCACAGCTATTCCTTGCAAGAGCCTCGAACGGTATAGGCCACACCAAGCCTGTTGCAATCTTCCGGTGTAGAACATCTCCGCTGTCCGTGCAGAGGCGTTCGACAAAACACTTAGGTCTTCAGATGATCCCTCTGTACTTTTCGCAGCAATGGGCCACTCTACGCGATCACCCAGGACCCCGAATCTGGCATTTCTCGAAGAATGAACTTTGAGCTCCTTAACCTCTGCAGGAAGCAAAATTCGATCTTCGGGATCAACGGCCAGTAAGGGATGGCATGCATAGAGAAATGGTATTGATTGGTTGCCGATGTTATCGATCTGATATTCAAGTCGAAGCCGACGGCCCTGCAAGTGAACATCTTTCGTGAAGTGTATTGGCTGGCTAAAACCATCAGCCTCAAGACGAACCCAATTCTTCGCTGAACAGGCAATCGCATTCCACGGCAATTGCCAGAAGTCGCCATGGTCCGGAATCCTTTCATTGTTCAGCTCGCAGGAGGCAACAGTTGGTAGACACTCATCGATTCCGGCACAGGAACCTTCGCTGAAAAGCGTATAACGGCCAGGCTGCACAGTGCCCGGTGGAGATTGTGACTGTAGAAGGAACTCGACCCCGGACTCCCGGCTCCACAAAGAAGCAATCCTTCCGCCTTCTGCAGGTAGTACTTTGATCTTTAGAAATTCGTTTGATAATTCCAGGTATTCTGGCACACGCCCTCACCTCAATGATCTGGAAGGTGCTCCGCGAGAAAAGTACTTAAAAGAGCCTTGTCTCGAAATGACTCTGTACCACCGGAACGGAGTGTAGAAAGAGCGGCCGTTGTATTTCCCATGGCTGCACACACAGAAAGTGGGCGCTTTTCCAAGTACCCTTTCAGAAACCCGGCGTTGAAGCTATCACCGGCACCAATCGTGTCCGTGGGCTGGACGGAAACCGGAGGAGCGATCCAGCGCTGATTGCCTGCCTGCACAAGAGAACCACGAGCACCACACTTCATGGCCACAACCGGAACTTTGCCTGAAAGATACGAGATCGCCTCTTCGATGTTCTCGGTCTTAGCGATTCGTTTTGCTTCGTCTTCGTTGGGCAATAGCACATCGAGTAAAGGAAATAACTCCTCCAGGGGGTGCCCCCAACGATCATCCGGGTCGTCATTGGTATCGAGAGAAAGTGTCAGCCCTTTCTTCTTCAGTTCCCGGCAAAGCCTTGGAAGATCCGACTGAAGTCCCTTCTGAAGATACAACGAAGAGATATGGAAATGCCGTCCGGAAGCTAGATAGGAGATGTCGAGGTCGTGTACCGACATCTCTGCCATCAGTCCCGGATAGGTCAGAATATGCCGCATCTTTCCATGATTTAGCAGAATGGTAACACCAGTCTGACAACCAGAATTTGCAGTCACAACACGGGAAATGTCGACCGCTGCTTCTTTTAGACGCTCTATCGCAATGGCACCGAGCGAATCAGTACCAATCTTTGTAATGAAACCAACCTTTACCCCCAGAGCCGAGAGATTGTGAGCAAGAATTGCTGAAGAGCTGCCCAATGTCAGGCGAAAATCGTCAGCAAGTAGCTCGCGTTCCACTGGCATATCTGTTGGCAGGCCATAAAGAATCAAATCAAGATTGATCTCCCCAGCAATCGTTACATCGAAGGAACTCATTAATAGCTCCCAATCGTAACAACCCGGCTAAGGTTCTTAGGACTGTCAGGATTTAAGCCTTTCTGTAGGCCGCGATAGCTGCCCAAAAGCTGTCCCCAAACTACATTCATGACGAGTCGAGTAATCTCAGGTACAGAAAGATCCATTTCAATCAAGAGATCCGCTGTTCTACGCAGATCTTCCGATGCGGAGTTGGCAATAACCAGAATAGGAGATCCCAGTTCCTTCATCTCTAGAAGCACCAACTCTTCCGCCTCAGAACCAGACTCAGAGATAAGCCCTCCAACGAGCGTAGATGGACCGGCTATGGATTTGGGACCATGCCTGAACTCAAGCGTATGGAAATACTGTGCGTAAGTAGAAGAAGATTCCATAACCTTCAGGGCGCATTCAGAAGCGATTGGATACAAGGCCCCTTGCCCCAGGAAGGCACAGTCTTCAAAGTTGTTCTCAGCCAGTGCCTCTATCTGTGAAGCATAAATAGGAAGCAGTCGATCCAATTCTCCGGGAAGATCACGCAGAGAAGTCAATAACTTCCGATCATCTCCAATATGTGCTGACAGATACTGTAGGCCCAGCAACATCGAGGTAAAGGAAGAGGTCATGACCGTGCTCTCCTCCACAACATCGAGCCGCAGAACTCGATCACTCATCTGTACGAGATCTCTTCCGTCACAAGTAACCGCTAGAAAAGCCGTATTTCTGTGCCGAAGATATTCTGCAACCTTCAATACTTCCGAGGTGTGTCCGGAACGAGAGATAAGTACGGGGAAAGCGCGGGAAGATCCATAAGGAAAGACCAGTTGTGGTTGAAGAAGAATCTCAGAAGCCGGAACAGCTCGTGCTGAGACGTGAAGCAAAATAGAAAAGGTGGCGGCAGCCGCTTGTGCCAGATAATAACTAGTACCGCAGCCAACAAACACCCATTCAAAAGTACGTGGATCGTGTCCTTCAACCAGCGACGTCAGGTCCATTCGGCTTAAATCGTCCAAACACCTTTGCCAAACAGCCGGTTGTCCAAAGATTTCTTCGAGCGTCTTTATCTTTTGCCGCACGTATAGTCCTCCGCCGATCTACGCAATACCACTCAGCCAAGTGAGATTGCGTGCCTCAAACTAGGTGCTAAAGAAAACTCACCCGCATAATAGCACCGAGACGTAATACAACGAAATAAAAAGAAAGAAAAAATTAATATCAAAAATGCAGGCAAATAAGTGATCCTTATGCCTTGGATTGCGGTTTCCACCCTGCTCCACCAGCTGAAACGAGGTACAAGAGTATGTCTTCAACTAGGGAAACAAGCTGCTGCGTATGGCGCTAGAGTTCGACGTATGTGTTGAAGGATGATCGCATCGGACTCGATCTTTAGCTGCCCATTTCGCAAATCACGATAATCGAGCGGTAACTGTGCACTAATCAACGTCTCAGGAACAATTGTTTGACGCAAATTCTCGATGAGTAGATTGACAGATTCTTCGGCTGCAGGATTGTTCCAGTAGTATCGGATCCGATCACTATAGCTATAGCGCCGCAGCAGCCGCTGTCTTCGTTTATCCCCGTGATAGTGGTTTTGCCAATTCTTCGGAAAAGCAAGCATTACCTCTTCCATCACGTCCGGTAAATGGGACTGATTGCTGGCTTCCACCAATTCTCTTTCCAGCTCCGCCAACCCGAAAAGTGCCTCTCGCATAGCAAAGGTCAACGCAGGCCCTACTTTCAGAATTGCAAAGCCATCCTGAACCAGTGATGTATAGAGATCGGGTCTCTGATAATCAGTCGAGTGGGCTTCAAAAACAAGTCCACCCATTTTCGGGAGCATACTTTTCAAGGCAACAGCTTTGGAGGGGATGTAATCAATGACGCTGTCGTGATTGAACTCAACTCCAGGTTGCACAACCATCGCAAGCACACGCTCCCAGGCATCCTGGAGTCCATGCGTATAAAAGACTTCACGATGAATTCGCCAGGTCTCTTCGGCATCGGAAGAGTTGGTAACCTGAAGGCCGGCCAAGCTTTCCGTTGCCCCTCCAGGCACGGGTACCTCGGTTCCAATGATGTATCCAGGATCTTCTTCCTGAACGAAACGTTCGGCAGCAAAACATAGTCTTGCCGCACGTTCGGCGATAACTTTGTTTGACAGCGGCCCCTGGTCATCGGAGCAACACATACTGGCATCTAAATGCAGTTTGGTAAAACCGGCTTCTGCATATTCCCTCACCATCGCCTCGGCTCGCACCATAGCCTCTTCTGCAGGCAAATGTTGCCAAGGATTTGGACCGAGATGATCGCCACCAAGGATGATGCGATTTGCAGGAAGACCTTCGGCAACTGCAAGGTGCATAACCATCTTCCGAAAATCATTCGGACGCATGCCGGTATAGCCACCATCTTGATTTACCTGGTTCGAAGTGGCCTCGATAAGGAGAGGACTGCCATCCGCCAATGCTTGCTGCATGGCTGCTCGAATAACAAGCGGATGCGATGAGCATACGGAATAAATTCCGCGTGCATTACCGCGCTCGCCCCGCTCCTGTAAGAGTTTCCGTAGAGAATTCGCCATAGACTTGTACTCTCTCCGTGTGTTCTGTTCAGCGATGCGGCTGCATTTGCAGCGTCAGGACTTCAAATGGTTCAAGAGCAAAAACATGCTCCTCTCCTGCATGCAGCATGACGGGGGGTTGAGAGGCTTGAGATTTCCAGGGACTCCGGGCCTCATATTGTTTAGGCGCATCTGGGGTTAATTCAAAAGCCTTTTGTAGATCGACAGTCAAAGAAGCGCGATGCGCAGTTGGGTTTCGTAATACCAGAATTCCTTCAGTCATGCTCAATGAAGCCCAACCATAAACTTCTCCCTTAAGGGGATTGCCGCCTACCCAATGGCTATCGCGAAGAGTCGAAGCATGTTCTCGAGACCACCGTGCCGCCTCGGCTAAGGTGTCCCAATCCGCCGGAGAGAGTAATGAAGGAGTGATATACATCTCCTGCAACTGTGTTCCAGAGCCGAAGTAAGAATGCACTTCATCGGCAAAATCGTGTTCTGGATCTTCGGAGAGATGCTCTGCTTTCCGCGCATAGATGAGGCCGTGCAGCATGAGCGAGTTCAATGGAAACAAAGGTCCAGCCTGCACGATGTTCTGGTATGTCTGTCCGTCGCGATAGGTAATCCACTTCTGACGCCAGCTCCCTTCTCCAGCAAAGCTGTGATCTTCTCCAGACCGCCAGATTGAATCTGCATACCGAAGCCAGAAGGGAGAGGGTTTTGTGCCAGTCGTCAGATTGATGAAGACCTGACTGTCTTGCTGGCGTAAACGCTCGATCAGACGAATCGCGGCAGAAAAGTCACTATCAAATACACTGCCGGGAAAAACCTGATTTGCATTTCCCGTCCCGTCGAACTTGAATTGATTCACACCGAAACGAGTCATGAAATTTAGACAGGTTTCTTCAAACTTCGCATAGTACTTAGGTCCGGAAAGGGCATACCCGCCTTTAACGACCTCGTAATTACGGCTCTTCCCATAAGTAATGCGCTCTATCTTGTCCGTTCCGTAACCGCCCCAAGGAGAGAGCCATACTCCAATGCCAAAACCGTATTGCTTCGAGGCTGAAAGTAGAGGAGTGAATCCATCGGGGAATCCGCTATCAAATCCCCACAATGAGTGCGTATTATCCCAACCATCGTCCATCAGGAAGGAATCCATCGTGACGCCCCGTTTACGGACAAGCTCTTCTCCGAACGCGTGGATTCGATCTAGCACTCCGTCGGCACCGAAACGTTCACCAAATCCAATGTCATACCAAGTGTTGTAATGAAGAAATGTCCTGTAAGGATGGGACCTCTCCAGCTCGAGATACTCCAGAAAATCGCGCCGCATTTGTTCAGGTCGCGCTGCTCCAATGACAGAGGAATAAGTAATCGACTGCCCTGCCCCAAGTTGCAGGATGCGCTTTAGACCAGATACAGCCGTTCCATTCTCCACATTGCTATAGGAAAGTGGATGCTCAAAGCCACGAAAGAATTCGCCACTTACAAGCGGAGATCCGGCCACCGTGCCGACTACTTTTGCCTTCTCATCGGTGACATATATCAATTGCACATCGGCCAGCGGCAACGCTCTCTTTCCGGCATGAATCGTAACCTCCTGCCGTAGATAAGCCGCTTCCCCCCGCACTACCATGCACCAATGAACGTTTGTTGCAGAGGCTTCGTCTTCCAGATCCGCACAGATCTGTTTTCCCGGCAAACGTTCGGCCGCACGGGATGCGCTAGGAACAGCTGCAAGAGCTGAGATCTTGAGACCATTCGATATCTTCATGCTCGACGCCCGGATCGTGCGGTTATCCTTCAGTACCAGGACAAAAGCCTCCCCCAAATTCAGCTTGGAATGGGTATTTCGATCCTCTGCCGCACCTAGTAGAAGGTTTCCTTTTGTTGCGCTCACCTCCGCATCGATTCTGGCGTTACCGAAAGCCTCGCGCATCTCTGCAAAAGCGGAGCCCTCACATACCGCACAGAGAAGTACTGCCCAAGGCAAGAACTTGCGGGTTACGTTCACTTGACCCTCCTGACAATCGGCAATCCATGCTATTTCGATTCGAAATAAAACGAAACAAAAGAACAGATGTGTTATATCACATCGAAACAAAAGAGAGTCAAAAATATTTAAAAGTGAAATGGCAGACACAGAAAGGTCGGCGCCGGAGATTCCATTCAACGGAGGATGAAAATGCCAGCTGTCGACACCTGAGCATGGCCTGGTTTTGGGCTATTCAACTTCGCGGGCGAAATAATTGTGCGGATAAGATAGGGCGCAATGACAGAAGGCTCCCGCAATAGCGAGAGCCCCGTCATAAACACCGTTGCCGAAAGTGCCTTCCAGATAGGTTGGAGATACCTTAGGCGCTGGCTTTTTCGAGTTCCGGAGATCTCCTGAATCGAGCAGCAAGTTTCTGCGGCCAGTTTTTGTCCATGCAAGGACGCTCGATCAAAACAAAAAATACCGTACCCACTGCGAGCAAAATGGGAGTGATGAGAATCTCACTCACGAACAGCTTAGGCCACCAGCCGTGGATCGGGAGTTTGTTGAAGACAACATAGGCTCCCTGCAGTGCAAGGGAATGTGTCAGGTAAATGCTGTAACACATGCCACCTATTGTGGCGACCCAAGTGCGACGCAGGAACCAGCGGATGACCACACCCTGAAAAGCTCCACAATAGAGAAGAACCGTAATAATGGGAATCCAGATGTGGGCGACAGCCTCTGGTCCCAGAAATACAAGGCACCAAAAAGGTACGCAGACGATATCCCAAATGATTGACTTGGGAAGCCGCTGGAGCCGCGTAGTATAGAGGTCCGCAACCAGGAATCCGGACAGGAAGTATTGGCCATAGTTGATGATGTTCAGCTCCCAGCGCACGCCATCCGGACGATGAAGCTGCAAAAAGCCAGCTCCAATGAGGATCGCCACCAAACAGGTGTACCGAAGCAAATCATTTCTACGAAAGAAGATTACAGCCAGGATTGGGGCCAAAATGTAGAATTGCACCTCAATTTCCAGCGACCAACTGGGACCGTGTACGACAGGAGGGATTCCATAGATGAGAGTGTGGCAATACACCAAACTTGCAAAGAAATGAGGGAGAATTGCTCCCCAGGTCATGTTATGCGCAGCTTTTGCAAGCGGAAGACGAATGATCAGGTTCGCGATGTAGGGAGGTTCAAGACGCGTAACACGGCGTAGGAAATACGCCTTCAGGTTTACAGCCTTTTCTCCAGCCAAATACTGTCGGGCAAATGGAACGCCAAGCACAAAACCGGAAATTGCGAAGAAAAGCGGAACCCCACGATAGCCGTGCGCCAGCATGTTTCCCAGGAAAGCGCCTATCGTGGAACCCGGAGCCTTATACCTTGCATTCGTGTAAATTTCGGTCATGCGGAGCACGTGGTAACACACCACGGACATAATGGCGATGAACCGCAATCCATCAATTTCAGGGATATAGGCACCACTGGATGTAATACGGCGCAATGCGGGTAGTCGCATGATTAACCTTTGGCTCCCAGATTGTTTACTCTAAAGTAAACTAATATTAAGAATCATACCATCCGCTAAATACGGTATGACTCCCATGATTTCTTTGGTTTGGTGCCATATACCGGGTATTGAATCGTTAGCGCTGAAAAAATAGAAAATCAAAGCGGCGAATTGCTACTAAAGACATTTACTGGATTTGGTCTAGACCAATCAATTCAAGGAACCCTGAACGGAGATAGGGGGCAAGCAGCTCGAGCTATCGAGCTCTCCCGGAGAGAAAGCGGCAAATCGTAATATCACTTTGAGTATAGGCAGCTCACGCCGATCTTCTGTCGCTCTCGCCTCATTCCCAAGACTGTCCTCCGTCATTCTCATTGGAGATCACGGAGACACCACTCAATAGGATGATGAACGGTACCGCTTGGGATGGCAGAGTACCTTGCGATGAATTCATGAATTTAGGGTGACTGTAGGGCATCCGGCTTAAGAATCAAACGCCAAGCTAGATTCCTGAAGCCCTGGATTGAACCTCCAGCCAAATCCCCAAATCCAAGGAGGCTATTGAGCCTCTTCAATGATGGCAACATCCCACGGGCCAAGATTGAGTTCCGTTCCCGATGCAACAGCCCCCGTCTGAAGCAGACTTTCCCCACGCGGATATGTGTATTTGAAATGCGCCGTGTTTGCTGAGTAGTTGAAATAAAAATGTACTCGATGGCCCATTTTGTTCATTCCATGCTGAACATGGACAAAAGCAGGCAGATTCTGATCGGAACCGGCTAGACCGGCACTCTCCAGAGCCCCCTCAATGACTGCCCGTTGCAGTACATCCGAAAGGTAGGTGCCTTCATAGAGAAGTGTGCCCGAACCAAATTGATTTTCGGTAATTGCTGCCCATCGTCCAAAAAATGGATGGTCGTAGGAGGCGAGAGTCTTCGCATGTTCAGGCATGAGAAATTCTGCCCAATAACTCACTTTATTGTCCTGGCCTGCGTGAAACGGGTCATCCTTAAGAACTAGAGGATGTTCAAGATTGGAAAATTCCTGATAGCTGAATCCTGCAGCTTCCCGTAGCGGCCCGGGTGCCCGAACCCATCGCACTGCGGAATTCTCATTGGCGAAGCCGCTCTTGAAAGTCATCACCACATGTCCACCGTTCTTCACATAATTGCTGATGCGTTCCAATAATGCGTCATCAGCTATATACAACGCAGGAACGATGAGCAATTTGTATTGTGAAAAATCCTGCGTCTCAGGAAAGACGAAATCGGAGCCGACGTTCAGATCATAGAGAGCACGATGGATCTGACGTACGAGTGAACTATAATCTGCTGTCGGTCCAGCAAAGCTCCACTGCCCGCCAGAGGCAGTGAACGGCATAAAACCAATCGCATTTTGAGAGTCCCGGCTCCACAGAATAGCCACATCATTATGGATTTTTAGCCCTACGATTTTGGGTCCGATCTTTTGCAGTTCGTGAGCGGTACGACTCACTTCGGCATATGCGCGATTTGGTTCGAGGTCGTGAGACAGAACACCTTTCCAGTATGTTTCCTGATTGGCTGCGATCGAAGCCCAATGCCAATACTCAACCAGTGCGGCTCCGTTTGCCACGTGCGTATAAACATCCTCTCGCAATTGGCCGTCATAGGGCGGATATTGGTAGGCCGAAGTCCAATCTGTCGATTGCGCATTGGTTTCAGTCACCAGGAAATTCGAATGTTTTAACGAGCGAGTGAAATCAGCCTGGATGGATTGCTCCGAACCATCGAAATGATCCTGACTTCCGTGATAGATGTTGTCTGCAGGGATGTCGAGATCAGCAGCAATGGCTTCTTCATTCACATCCCGTTTCATTACCCCGCCAAAATCCGTAGTAATGAACTGTTGGGGTCCGGCGCACTGTCGTACCAGATCAGCCTGCCAATGTAAAAAGTCGGTTACACGCATCTGACCCCAACGTGACCACTCCAGTTTGTAGCCGGTACTCTGCGCTCCTTCACGAGTGGGCAAGTCCTCCCAGGTGTGGATATTCTCACCCCAGTAGTTCAAAAACCATGCTTTACTCAGATTCTCAGGCGTACCGAATTTCTTCTCGAGATAGTGCTGAAAGCCGATAAAGACATCGCGATTGGCGGCTTCATAGCTTGAAGTTTCATTATCGATTTGCCATCCGACAACCGCTGGATTGTCTTTATAGTGCGCAACAATATGACGGATCAGACGTTCGGCATAAAAGCGATACGCGGGAGAGTCGGTATCCATGTTTTGCCGCATACCGTAGCTGGCTGGAACAGTCTTCCCTCCAAAGGCTCCTGCAGGAATACGCTCCGCCAGAATTTCGGGATGTTGATGGGCCATCCATGCGGGAACGGAATAGGTTGGAGTCCCAAGTATCACTTTGATACCAGCCTTGTTCATCGCTTCTACGATGTGATCCATCCAGGCATATTCGAATTTGCCATCTTCAGGTTCCCAGAGACTCCAGGTAGACTCCCCCATACGTACAACATTGAGTCCGGCAGCTTTCATCAACGCGATATCTTTTTCTAAGCGCGCTTGCTGATCCCCAGGCATGTATTCGTTGTAGTAAGCAGCACCATAGAGAACGGTAGAAAAGTCAATGTCTGGCTTGCGTGCATCCGATGCGACGATATTCTGTGCAAATGAAATTATGCTCAGCACACCGATTGATATCGCTCCAGCTTTACCTTTCAAGAACTTGCCAATTGGCCTCTTCATTCTTATCAACTCCTCATGCCGACTCGTACTGGCCGTAATGTTCATGCTGCAAAAATTATCGGGCCGGAAAACGTTTTCGGAGATGGAGTACAAATTACTCGTGAGCCGCATTGGCTGTCAAACTATTGCTGAAGGGCACATCTGTCTCAATAGCATTCAGCTCTACAATTTAGGAATCTAGAATCGCCCCAGATAGCGCTCCCGGCGAGAACCCGGCACAGCCATTCATGGCTTGGCAATACCGATACCGGCTGGAAAACCAACTCACCAGCTCGCACGTCTCTTCATTAAAGAACTGCTGCAAAGTAGAAGAATGAAGATCCGAGTGTTCTTGAGCCCGACCTGCGGTAATGAGGCGAGGCCGGGCGAACGAATGGGGGTGTCACACAACTGTTTTCAGGTATTCCCGGAACTTGGGTCCCAAGTCGTCGCGCTTGAGAGCAAACTCTACGGTAGCTCGCAACATGCCGAACTTGTCTCCGGCGTCATGACGTACGCCATCGAAGTTGAAACCATAGACATGCTCGTATTGCAGCAGAGCCTTGATGCCATCGGTGAGCTGCAGCTCTCCTCCTGCTCCCGGCTCAGTGTTTTCCAGTAGATCGAAGATACGCGGGGTCAAGATATAGCGGCCGATGATGGCATTTTTCGAAGGAGCCTCTTCGAACTTCGGCTTCTCCACCATGCCACTTACCTTCATGATGCGCGGATCTTTTTCATCCACCGTGCCGTCCAGGACGCCGTAGGCAGAGATGGCCGGGCCTTCGATGCTCTGAGTCGCAAGAACCGATCCTTGCCGCTCCTCAAAGACTTCGATCATCTGCTTTAAACAAGGGACCTCTGCGGCGATGACATCGTCGGGAAGAAGCACTGCAAAGGGTTCATCGCCCACGAGCTTACGGGCGGTCAGTACGGCATGGCCGAGTCCCAGAGCCTCCTTTTGCCGAACATAAGAGATTTTGGCCATATGGGCCACATGGCGAACCATGTCGAGCAGTTCGGTCTTTCCACGACGTTCCAGCGTAGCTTCCAGTTCAAAGCTGGTATCGAAATGGTCTTCCATAGGGGTCTTGCCCCTGCCGGTAACAATGATGATTTCGTCGCAGCCTGCAGCGAGTGCCTCTTCTACTCCGTACTGGATGATAGGTTTATCAACCAAAGCAAGCATCTCTTTGGGGATGGCTTTCGTTGCGGGTAAAAAGCGGGTTCCCAAACCCGCGGCGGGAAAAACTGCCTTCCGAACTTTCATGATATCTACAAAAACTCCTCAGGGGCCCAATAGCCATAGTTGAGTGCAAAACGGAAAGTCCCGTAATCATCGGGACATGACTGTCACATTCAAATAATTTTCCGGTTTGATGGCTAATCAGGAACGGAGAAGTATTGTTCCTCCGCAGAGAAAGCCATACAACCTTCCGCAACAACGCAGATCGGCATACGCCTTTTATGCTGTAGAAGGTTTTAATACCAATGCAGTTACAAAATAAGGTGTGTCCTCTGCAGGATTTGCGTCCGTTGTAACAAATCGCGCAGAGGACACTGGTTGCGGGGAGTGTCATTCCTCCCTCTAATAAAACTTTTGCTACGGAACTAGTAAAGGACGAAAACCATCATGAGGGAAGATCCCTGTACGTCCATCTTCCAGCAGCGGTTGTTTATGAAACATATAACGGACAAAGAATCCGGCAGTTTGGCTATTGTAGTTTCTCGAATTGTTGAGATTTGCAAAACCGCCAAAATACCAATGATTATTTAACATGCGGGACACTTCGGCACGCAGATCGTAATTTCCACCGACACTCGACCGAGCAGGCAGAGCATAGTTACGGTATGTAGCGGTAGTAGTCGAATTTTTGATCGAAGGGAATAACAAGGATTTGTCTTCACGAAAACCCTGAACTCCCAGGCTACTTGTGATGTTGTAGTTAAGATTCTTACGATAATGCCCGTGCCAGGTAATCGGAGCATTGCCAAGAATATAAGTCTGGGGACTGAAGTATCCTCCCATACCCCAAGTCATGGCACGTAAGTTATAAGAATAACCCATTCCGAAGAAATTTACTCCGATACTAAGATAGCCTGAGTCGGGCCGGGAATACACACTCCAATAGGCACCGGCGTTGCCATGAAAACGTCTATTGGTAAGAACATTTCTACCAGTTAGATATTGTCCTCCAACTCCGGCATAATATCCATAATTCGCATTCCCTTGATTAAACTGTACATTCCCGGCATTCGCTACAACACCTCCCCAGATATTACCAGAATTGTTGGTCGTCATTGAACCCGGATCGTGTAACCCAGCATAAGACAGTTGAGTATCCTTAACACTCTCGCGAGAAATGCTGAATGTTATCGGGCTATCAACAGGGCGATATTGTAAACGCCCAATAAGATTAGCAACAGGAAACTCATAAGGAGTATATCCTACCGCTGCTCCAAATGAGTGAGTAACCAGTTGTACTTCTCCACCCAGGCCCCAGGCGCTCTGCTCTTCTGGAAGTTGACTGTTGCTCATCGTAACGAGAGTTCCCAGCGGCTGAGTAATATTCTCCGTCTTTGAATTAGAATTCGACGTCACAACTGTAATAGTGCTGTCTCCGCTAACGGTTCCAGAGTCTAGGAAGACAGGTGTAGCAATAACCGTAATACGCGCGGTGGGACCCAATGGGAATGATGCCTCTGTTGGGGCCTCAAACCCTGTAAGACGATCATAACCATCTACACCACTACGATGGATAGCATAAGCATTTGCTCCACCCCAACCGCTATGACTTCCCTCAAGGATATTAAGTTGTTCTTGTGCCTGTTGGCGGGCATTGGTAGTTGGCGGCCGCTGATTCATCCTCTGCCTTACGGTAAGAACATTCTGCTCGGGATAAATCCATACAGGAGGAGCCGACGAGGCTGGCGTCTGTTGCTTACCTGCTGCAGAAGACGGTGCACTCTCGGACTTCGTTGCAGAAGGAGAGTATTGCATGTAGACGAGTCTTGGTTTTTTCGCCAACGATACCCAATCGATCCGGCGTACTCTCCCGAATTGCATGGGAGCATCTACCTTTGTATAGATATCTGACGGATTTCTATTATCTGAAAGGACTAAAGATTCTCGCTCAACCTCAGCAGCCGATTTCAGGTCTTTATACCCAGGGAGAGGTTTTTCCTCTTTCTCCTGCGGATCATCTGCATGAGGATTTAGTAGCAGAGGCAAGTCCAGAGGCTCTGGTAGATGTTTCTTCTCTTTGGGAGCCGGAGTGGCAAGCTCCTCGGCCAAAGAGTTAGACGCCTCCGCGGGAGGAACAGCCGCTAAAGAAGCACGCCAATAAGCCGCGGCACGGGACTCGTTACCCTGAGCCCTCTCAAGCTGCGCTGCAAGAGCAAAGATCTTGTAGTCATTGGGATATTGATGAAGAGCCTGCAACAGCCATATCTCTGCCTGTTTATAGTCGTTGGCAGACATCGCAGCTCCAATTGCTCCTTGATAATCGGCAACAGAAGCATTTTCCCATTTCTGATTCGAATAGATTTTGAGTGCCTCATTCGCCTTTCCAGCTCGAGCATACCCCCCGGCTATGGTTTTACTGATAAATGGATCATCTGGCAGTTGGTCTGCTGCCGCATCCAAAATTTCAACAGCTTTTTGCGAATTGCCCGCATCAACTTCTTGGCCAGCGCGGCGTACACTCCAACTCGCCCATAGTCTTTGAGTCTGCTCTCGTTCATTAGGTGTCAGGTCGGAACGGCTACCTACCCGCATCAGAATAATGTACAGACCTCTATCATTGCGTGTGTCATAAAGAAGCCAAGCGGTCTGAAGATCGACACTGGCTGGAGGATTTACGTGCCGAGCTGCATATTGGCCTTGAACTTTAGCGAGAGCTTTTAGCGCGGACACAGACTGTCCATTCTTTGAATAAATGCCAGCAACTGTTTGTTGATATTCCAAGTCCTGATCCAAAGAACTACGCAAGGCATAGGGAGTATGGGCCAGTTGATCCAATGCCTCCTGATCACGCCCACCCTTTTGCAATGCGGCTAAAAGGCCCTTCCAGGCATCTGCATTACTGGGATCCAAAACTAATATTTGCCGATAAACATCCGCAGCTTCATCGACCTTGCCTGCAGAGAGATCAAGTGAAGCGAGCTGCAAGCGAAGAGCAACCAAGGGTTGATTCCCTGCGGCGGACTTCAAGTGAATTCCCCGCTCCAGGAAGCCCTGTGCAACATCAAACCGATTCTGCTTCTGATAGACAGCTGCCAGCACGACGAGAAAAGATGGATCATTCAATACATTTTCATGAGCATCCGACGGCATTCCTTCAAAAGCAGCTATAGCATCTTCATCTTGATTGGATTGATGTAGAGCGCTAATTAGTCCCTGCCAAGCGTCCTTGTTCTCATTATCGTCCGCAAGTATTTGCCGGTACAGATTGACAGCCTCTTCATAGCGATTATTTGCCATCATAAGAGAAGCGTATTGCAGTCGAACACCCACGCCTTTTGCGCCCTCAGGAATGGGCAGTTTCATTGCTCGTTCCAGGACCCGGTCAGCCTCAGCATTCTGTCCCGCTTTTCTATACGCGGTAGATAAGGAACTAAGGTAGCCTGGATCGTTCATGAGCTCGTCTTGTACTGCTTTAGGCGCTTGATTCAGTTTTGCAATGGCATCTTTCGGATTTCCTGAAAGTGTTTCTGCAGTGACAAATCCACGCCAAAGGCTTACGCTCTTGGGCTGCAATTTGATTGCCTGCTGGTAGGTATCTATTGCCTGGAGATACTGCTGCTTTGTCATTAATACTCCCGCAAGCCCCTCCAAAGCCTCTGGACTTGTGGGTACAATTTTCAGAGCCTCACGGTATTTCTCACCGGCCTTATCATATTCGCTCTGAGTGAATGCCCTTGCCCCCTCATTCATCAATAACCAGAAATGAGATTGCGTCAAAGCAGTATCAACGGCTGCAATTTTCAGGCCATGTTTTTGTGCCTTCTCAAAAGAATCGACGGCATCCGAAAAAGAACCCCGCTTCATATAAACAAAGCCTAACCCCGCATACGCCCGGGCATTCTCAGGTTGTTTCTCGATAATCCCCTGAAACTTTTGCTGAGCAAGATCGGTCTTTCCTTGCGAAAGTAATCTATACCCCTCCCGTTCTCCTTCGGAGACAGCCAAAGCATTCTGACGCTGTAAGGCCACAGATTCCGTAGAATGCAACTTTTCCGCCAACTCCTCATCAGGATGTTGCTTCAAATATTCACGCATTGAGCCAATGGAGTTTGGATTCTGTGCGTCCCACAAAAGCGCTTGCCGCAAAGACGATTGAGCAATTGCGTTTTGGGGATATTGTCCCAATAAGCGTATTCCTTCGGCACGCGTTTTGGGACTATAGGTAAGCACGCGGCCCAGAGCAATAGCATAGCGCTGTTCACCTGGGTGACGTTTTACCAATCCCCTTAGCCCCTCGAGAGCATGTCCTTTTCCATTATTTGTTCCGTACTCGGTCTCGTAGAAAGCAAGAGCCAAATCACCGTCAGGGGGATTGGAGCCATACATGGAACGATAGATATCCATGGCTGCATCAGACTGCCCGGCCTGTGCAAGCCTTCCTGCTTCAGCTAGACGGTTATACCGTTCAGAGCCCTTTGATAGCTCCTGAATTCTGGAAACATTCGGATTTCCAGGACTCAATACCCTCAATTGTTGCAGGTATTTTTCTGCTTCGGCATTGTTCCCGGAAACCTTGTAATACTCAGCGAGTCCAATGATGGCTTCGACATTATTGGGATCTGCTAAAAGTATTTGTTTATAGACTTGTGCAGCCATATCTCCTCGGCCACGAGACTCCAGTGAATGAGCCTTTCCTAAGAGATCTTTCTGCGCGTCAGACTGCCCATATATGGGAGTGGTAAATCCTACTGCCATGCAAATCGTAATAGCTGATATATACCTGCAAAACTTCCGCATTTTTCGACTTAAACCTATCCACGTTTCCATAACACTTTTAGCTCCCCATCTTTTCCAAAACGAAAGCGGCAATCCATCCAGCCCAAGCCAAATAGCGCCAAATTTTGGTCGTAATAAGTGTGTTGCGCTCCTAAGAGCTTCGTCGTTGAGTTTTGTTCAATGGCTATTCTGCGCCGTTGAATCTGCGCTCCCTTCCCATTCCCAGTTGCCTGCAAATATGGCAGGAGAGCGGCAGAAAAGCCTACTGGCGACACAGCTGTCCCTGGCACCCCTTCATCACTTACTTTTTCCGGTGGCAAGAGGTTCCTTTCCAGATAGGTAGACATACCTGTTATTGCTTGCAAAATAGCCCTTTGTTCCGGCATATGGGGATTTGCCATCCCCGCCCATAAGTAAACCCGAATGGCGTCGTAGCTACCGATCGCATTTGAACCCTTTTCTCCTGGATGGCTGCTTGGTTCAAAACCGTCATGTTGGTTGTACTTTACCCAGTCCATGACAAAACCCCTTCGTGTACCTAGCTGTATTAACTTCGGCATCGATTCCGCGACATCGCGCCATGGTCCATGAGGATCCAGATGCTCCAACCTCACCAGTAACTGGAGAGGTTGGTAACTTGGATTTAGATACCAAGTCGCATCATCGGGGTGAAAGCCCTTGTTCCCAGGGAGAAGTACCATCCCGAGTCCGGGAATATCTTTGACTTCTTCCGCAGCAATCAGGGCCGCCATTCGATTACCCAGGTTTGTATACACTGGGTTAGACCACAATCGCCCAGCCTCAAATAGCACATAACTCATCCAGAGATCGGCATCTGCCGCCGAATGTGAATCGAGAATATGCCATTGGTTATGGGCATCTTTTCCCCATTTCCATCCCGGCAACTGAGTACTAAGATCGCCACCTGCCAGGTTGTCCTGTGTCCAATGAAGCAGTTTTTCAAAATGCGTTTGATCGTTGGCGGCCAGAGCGAAAAACATCGCATATGCTTGCCCCTCCGAGGTCGTGTAATCATTTCCCTGAGGATCGATGACACGCCCTTGAGTATCGATAAATGTATTCCGATAAGATTCCCAGAGAGTCCAGTGTCCTGGCTGACATTCTCCCGATCTGGAACTCATTGCTAAGTTACCTAACACTAGAAGTACGAAACAGATTGTTTTTACTTTCACCGGACCTAGCCTTCTCTAAATTGCAGACGGGCAAAGGCCCAGCGACGAAGCCTACTATGCATCCAACCGGCCGAAACAAAAGCCAGTATCAGCAAGAACGGCGGAATCAACCAGGGTGCCTGCATAAACCACTGGCTCAATACCTTCCAATTGGAAAGAGACCCAACATGATAAGAGTTTTCCCCAATCCAGAAAGATCTGAACTCCGTACTCCGCATAACACTGACTGATTTGGCTATGGCACTCGACTGTGACACATTCAAGAAAGTAGAGAGGAAGGATTCAAAAGAGCCAGCATCTCGCAAATGAATCAGAACAATACTTCTTCCTCCGGAATATGGCGACTCAATTCCTTCAATAAGGGCATTCAGCCCTCCACCTTCAGTCAATTCTCGGGAATCATCTTCAACTCGATTCTCGATCTTCCACCAGAGGTGACGCAGATAGGACATGATCCCTTTTCCATCCTGCAACCTGACTAGGCCTCCAGACATCATGACCGGGAGATAGTCTTCGAGCCGGTCAAATGCAGGCTGATCATCCCCAATGCCAAGAACGAGAAAATCCCGGTTGGCACCTTTATGCATGTCTTCAGCACTACCTACCCCGACGTGCAATGCGGGATATCCAGTCTGCGCTCCAAAGTGAGCCATTAATGACAAGAAGAGCTCAATTTCCTCAGGCGAAGGATCCGGAGGCATTACCACTGTTGTTTCATGAAGATCCGCATACCTTGTAAATGGGAAACCGGCATTTGAAAACAACTCAAGATTTGGCATCGACACATAGTGCGGCAGACCATGCAAATCGAGATAGGAATCACCGAGAATAGATCCATCTGTATTACCAGGTATTGCACCCTGACATGGATCGGTTCTTGGATCCTGAAAATTAAAATTGAACATCAGAGTATTGGAAAAAGGACGAAGCAAACTTATAGGAACAGGAAGCGTCGCCTTTTCTTGTCGGGCAATTCCACCTCCCCCTGGGAGTGGAATCGAACCCAAACCAGCACGATTCGCCTCTACAGACAGAAAAGACCTGGGGCCACTTTGAGCAGAGTTGTAGCGGAAGAAGATATGCATCGGTACCGAGTGCATGTCGCCATAATAGAGATCCGGGGGGATACGGAAATATGCATTCATAGGAGCTGTACCATCTCCATGAAGTGCATCCTGTGCTCCGTATCCTAGAATCCGAGTTGGATGATCTGTCTGGGCCCAACGTGGAGCTGCATCTGCCTGCTGCAGCGCCGGGAGTAAGAATTGGGAAATAGAGGCGGTAGACCCGCGCAAATTTGAACTGTTAATCGCTAGACTCTGCGCTGCGTTAACTAACTGAAGTTCATCTCCACCGGTCACAATTAAGAGTTTTCCAAAGGGATCACTCGGATTTTGCCGAATTGCCAACGTCGGAGTGCTAACGGCTCCCAGATTGAGGGAAGGCGGCAAACTGGATGAATGTGCAGCAATTACAATCGCATTGCCCGAAGGAATATTTCCCAAGATGATGGGAAACCGCACCTGGCGGTAATCCGCAGCAACACCGAAATAGGAAGCGACGATTCCAGCGGCTCGCAACGCTTCTCTGGAGGGTCGTTCAGGAAATACTACAGGAATTGTAGACCTTGTAATTTTGGTTGAATCAAGGAACGGTGTAGGGAGCAATCTGAGATCATCTGCCAAGGGGAGACTGTCTCCGCTCAGATCAATAGAACTCTTGTTATCGATTCTCCCCCATAGAGCACCATTTTTAGGATCCTCGCAGGAAGCCGAGTAGTGGCCAACGAATTCGAAAGCTAATTGATTATTCCGGACAATCAGATCTGCTGGAACCGGAATGACCTGTTCCATAACAGGATTCCCATTTCTTGGTTGTTGCGGTAGTTGCAACGTCGTCAGAAATGCGCCGTTCATTGTCACTTTGATAGAAGAGGCCTGTGGCAAAAGAGCAGAAGAAACCTGATAGTACAGATGCACAGATGCTTGCTTTACAACGCGCGCATCCGATAAGGAGAAAGGAACGCTACGAACATTACGTACCCCATGAAATTCGATTGGAGATGCTACACCAATGTCACGAAATTGCAGACTCTCATGGAAAGCACCCTTTGTGACCCAATCAACTGCCGGAGTACCAGGAGTCATGACTTCTGCGCGCGCTGACATCACAGATAGCGTAAGACCGAGCGCTATCAAAAGAAGTACTGATGAGCCGCGAGAAGTCACGAACTTTCTATCTTCAGTTTCCCGGGGTGGCCCGGAGAAGAACCCGAAAAAGCTTTGCGTCAGCCCCTGAATACATAAACGTAAAATCCCAAAGAAGCTGTGCAATGGGCGATCGGCATTACGATCCGCGTCTTGTATGAGCCAGCTGTCAGCTCTAGAGTAGAGCAATACTGTCAGCTGTTCTTGTTGTGCAATCGTAAGTCCACTAAATTGGATACGCAAAATATTTCCTCGATAAGCAACAACTCGTGCCGGTAGGCCACGCATTTCTCCCTGAATGAAGAAATGCACTTTGATATTTCCTTGAGGCGGAAATTGAACTCCACTTTCCAGACGAATAGCGGCTCCGCCGCTTGAAACATTGAGTGTTTCTCCATGAATGATCTCTCCGTCCTCCAATTCAATAGGAGCTGGAACAGAAAGATCGATACGAACATCTTTTCTCCGCTGTCTGGATTCCTGTGCCACGGCCAGAGCTACACCCAAAATCGCGATGTTGAACAGAACCCAGATAACATTCATGAGTACTGTCCCTGGATGATTCACGTCCCAGTAGAAGTACCGAACCACCGCCATCACCAATCCTGCGACATTAAGCATAAGCAGGAATAAAAAAGGCCTGGCTATCTTCGAATCGAAATAGGATTCGTTTACTGTTCCACCTTTTGCCGTTACATTGAATTTTCCAAGCTTTGGATTTATAAGCGACAAACAAGTGGGTAACAAGATATATGGAGCAAGCACCGTTTCATAAATCTCGTTCCAGAAAGAATGGCGATGCCGTCCCTGCACGCGAGAATTCGTCACACTCCCCAAAACCAAGTGAGGAATCGAGTAGGCCAGAATGGTCAGCCAATAGCCGGGAATGTTGCTGTATCCAAAGAGCAGATAAATCAGCGGCGCAGTCAAAAAAATCAGCCGTGGCAAAGCATACATGAAATGGAGCATGGCATTGAGATAACAAAGCCGCTGGGATAATTTGAGCCCACGGGCAAATACCGGATTATCCCGCCGAAAGATCTGCATCATGCCTCGCGCCCAACGAATACGTTGCTTAACGTGCGCTGCCAGTCGTTCGGTGGCTAATCCTGCTGCTTGTGGGATATTGATATACGCGGTGTTCCAACCATTCTTCTGTAACCGAAGCGAAGTGTGCGCATCCTCAGTGACAGTTTCTGTGGCAATACCGCCAATCTCATCCAAAGCTGAGCGATTGAGAACGGCACAAGATCCACAGAAGAATGCGGCATTCCAGAAATCATTGCCATCCTGAACAATTCCGTAGAACAACTCTCCCTCATTGGGGACTTCGCGAAACTGTCCAAGATTACGTTCAAACGGATCGGGAGAATAGAAGTGGTGCGGTGTCTGAACCAAAGCTAACTTTGGATCATGCAAAAACCATCCCATAGTCACTTGCAAAAAGCTGCGCGTCGGAACGTGATCACAATCGAATATTGCAACATATGGCGAGTGCAGATGAGCTAAGGCGTGATTGATATTTCCGGCTTTCGCTCCCTTATTTTCGTCTCTGGAGATGTAGCCGATTCCTGCTTCCAGAGAAAACTGGCGAAACTCTTCTCTATGCCCATCATCCAGCAAATGCACATGGAGCTTACCTATCGGCCAATCCACATTCAGCGCGGCAAAAGCCGTGTGTTTCACAACAGAAAGTGGCTCGTCGTATGTAGGAATAATCAAATCGACGTCTGGCCACTCCTCCGGATTAGCAGGGAGAGGAACGGGAACCCGATGCAGGGGATAAATGGTCTGCAAATAACCGAGAACGAGAATAACAAACGCGTACACCTCGGCAACAATTAGTGTGATTACAAAGAATGAGTCCCATGCCCGGTGAGGAATCGTAGGATCAGTGAGAAACTTCGTAACAGTGGTCAGACGCCACCAACCATAACGAGCTGTGGCGAATAGTGACAGCACGGTTAGCGTGAGAGTAACCAAATGAGATCTGGATATCCCTCTCAACGCGAAAACAATAATAACCATCATGAGGCCCAGCACCAGTTGCTCGGGCCAGGACATGGGAAGAATTGCAAAAAAGACAAAGGCTACCAGGCACGCGATAAAAAGTAGCGAGCCTAATAAAGTAATTAGATAATTTTCTCTATGGCTATTCAAGATGAAATCCGATGGTTTCATTGTTCGCTCCAACGTGGTCGGTACTGCTCAGCAAGCGCAGATGCAGAGGTACTCCTCAGCCAATTCGCGAGATTCTGGATATCGGAGGCAGCTGTGGAATTCGGTGCATAGTCCATTACTGTCATACCTTCTGCAAAAGCCTCACTGACTACTACCTGTCGGCTCAGAGAGAGAGGTACTAAATAATCTCCAAGCTGCTGTTGAAGAATGTTCTTGATGTTGTTATGTAGAGGGAAAGCATCCTCAAATTGATTTAGGAGATAGTACGGCTTGATAACCTCGCCCGTCCGGGTTTGATGGTTCTGAAAGAAAACCTCCACAGCATTTAGCGTCACCACGGAACTCATATCGGGTAAAACCGGTACGAGAATCAAAGGCGACAATTGCAGAAGGCTATCAGTTGTAATGGAAAGATCTATCAGGATGTGATCGACATCTTCGGCGAGGCTCTTTAGTCTTGCCTTGATGCCTTCTTCTGATCCTTCGTGCAAGGATAACTCGTCATCCATCAGACTTAATACTTGGATAGGTACACCTTCGCAGCTACTTGGAGGCAGAAATGTCCGTACTACGCCAGGTTTTTGGTCATCTGCGCCAAAATAATAGGGCAGTAGGCTATATGGAGATGTATCTACTAGCAGGACCCGTTGCCGACAAGCTGCAAGGGCTCTTCCCAAAGACGCTATCATGCTAGTCTTCCCCACACCTCCAGAGAGGGAGAAGAAACCAGTTATACAGGGCATTCCGTTCACGTTTTTGTCGCGATTTGCCGTGTAGACTGAATCTCCATTTGTGAGCCCGGGCCAGGATTGCAGTGCCGCCATACCCAATTGCGTCACCGGTTGTGGGACAGACTCCTCATCCTGCTTCAAATCCGCCGAGGAAAGAGACTGAGAGAAACGCTCACCCCCATAATTGTCATTCAAATTTGCCCCCCAGGATGGGGTCAGCTTCATTTCGCGAAAAAATGAGCCTTTCTGGGCTTGAGGTGAAGACTCTTTGCTAGATACGCCTGAGGTTGCTAACTGCGAGAGATCTTTGGTTCTTGGGGCACACTTATGAGTAAATGTGCTCCCAATTGCGGGATCACAAGGATTTACTTGAATGATGTCGTTCTGTGCTTGTCTCCGTTCGCGTTTTTGAGCCAAGAACTTTTGTCTTGGAGTCGAAAAATCGAAGTAACTTGCACCATCCCAGTTAGCCAAGGCACAAAGGGCCTCGATATCACTCGGAAGTTGCGAAGAGTCCGTACCATTCTTTGAATCTGACATACACACTCCTTCTTTGTTCACCGTTCTCCAACATCTGATTTGCTGCAAAAAGAACACACGCCCATACAAATCAGCCTGGAATTTTCGGCTTTCTTTGAAATCTGGATATCTTTGCGCCTAAACGAGGTCAGTATGGAAGGGTCAAAATGCTTTTGGCATTGTCCATCGACATAAGGAAGACTTATCCCCGAGCTCAGACCGCGTGCTATTCAGAATTGACAAAGTCATACACATTTCAGTCTTTTGCCTTCCGTTGTGTTCTCAGAGGCGCACCAATATTCGTTTATTCATACGTCAACCCATCACTACGCATAAATGGGGCAAATCAACTGCACAAATAAGGTGGGTTCAAATATGTCCATGAGTGTAGATCAAAATCGCCAACGATTGTGGTGCAAATCAATTGTGTAAACAGTTAATAAAAGAAATGTCTAGATCTAATTGCAATTTTGGTGTAGATCATTGTTGTAACTAATAGTCAACTGATTTTGTATCCGAAATTGGAGCAAATCGATTGTGTAATTAACCGCGGGTTCAAATGTAATCTGAAAGCTTAGGTGGAACATGTAAATGGGTACAGCCGAACGATTGGGAAAGCCCATAAGGACTGCAGAGCAGCCATTCCATAATTTCGCTGGATATGGCAAAAGACCGTCGAAAAGACGTCGAAAAGACGGTCAGCTCATGCAACTGACAAAAGCGGTAATTGAATGTGCTTTGGATGCTGAAATGGCCGTACATTTGGGGTACGAACGCTACTCGATAAATGGTCACCGCAGCGGCAATTCACGTAATGGAACAAGTAGAAAGACAATCAGAAGCAGCTTAGGAGAAATAGAAATTGAGATCCCTCGGGATAGACTGGCAAGTTTTGAGCCAGTGCTACTATCCAAAGGGCAAACTGAATTTATCGGCTTTGAGGATGTTGTGCTTTCCTTATATGCCAGAGGAATGACGGCGCAAGAAATGCAGATACAAATCGGGACATTATACCGACATCGCCTCAGTCTGGAGCTGCAAAGGGCCGTTACGGAAGGAATAAAGGAAAAGGTGTCAGCGTGGCAAAATCGCCCGCTTGAAGAGGTTTACACAATTCTCTATATGGATCGCATGATGATCAGAATTAGTAACCATCTAGAACAGAAGATCAAAGCAGTTTATACCGCCATAGGGCTTACACGCAATGGAGAGAAAGAAATACTCGGCCTTTGGATGGCAGAGATTGGCGCCCGGTTTTGGACCACAATATTTACAGAGTTACACTCCCGAGGAGTTCGGAATATTTTGGTTGTTTGCGTAGAGAACCTGATGGAAATTACATCTGCAATAAGGCGGGTTTATCCCTCTGCTGCAATACAGCTATGCATTGCACAAATGGTACGGACCAGCTTGGCCGGTGTCGATTACAAGGAGAGGAAGATTGTGGCGCAAGACTTGAAGACCATATATCGTGCCGCATCCATTGAGCAGGCAGAGCTACAACTCAAGCGCTTCTCCTCTCAATGGGATCGGCTCTACCCGGCAATCAGCAGTACCTGGAAAAGGAACTGGCAAAACATCGTACCCTTTTTCGCTTTTCCACCTGAACTTCGGCAAGCCATTTACGCAGCCAATTCACAAGATCTGGAAGGAGAGCATTTGTCCCCGAGTCTCTTTGAATATGACTCGTAAGTTTTTCAGGATTCCAACTGTTACATGAGTGTTGTAATAAAGTAACAAATCATGGAATTTAGAAAATTGTGGCTATTGAATCGAATTTTCTGTTAGCTGAACTTTAATAACAAGAGACATCAGATAGTCTCAAAATTTGAAACGCTCCTATAGACGACAAATCATCATGTTGACTACTTTCAGTGATCAACCCTTCTGCCTTGGTTATTTTCTGATTTGAATCGTCTAGGGATTAATTAATTAGTAATCGAAAGTTGTACGAAGATCCACGAGCACCGAAACTGCAGCGACTTGCGATCTCAGACCGGATCTGCCTGGAAGCCCACCTCTTCTGTTCTAAACTGTCCTCCTCTAATAGCTGTTCTAAACATACAATCAGCTAATCTCTAATGAACACGATTACATTTGTATCAGTTCATTTAAATTTTACTTTGGCAGTTAGTTTAGGAACACAAGATAATTACAATCTATTTACCAATCCTTGTATTGTGAGACGCTACTTCCGGCGTAATTCTCTAGTGACTGAGATTCATCAATGGGTGTGAATAGCCTCCACAGTGGCCCCAGATCGAAAGTTCGATCTAACAGACGACGGCAACCGTTGGCAGCAGTGCCGTCAATCAGACACAGGATCAATACGTAGTAACGGCATCGGAAGCAGAATATCTGCAATGTGAAGTGGATTGGGTCGTTGAACTTGCTTTGAGGGCGGGCGTCTCATGTGATGGGCCGGGATATAGCCCAGAGAGCTGAAATGCTCGGTTTTCTTGCTGAATGAAGTTGCTTACGCATTTCTATTCGCAAATGCGTAAGCAAGCTGAAGGAGGAAATCTTTGTTCAGGAATTCTGAGGGGTTTTCATTACTGGGCTGAAAATCCACGGGCAGTCCATTGCCGTAGAAGTTCGATTTCTTGTTTGCGATAGGGTCTGCCATCTGGATAGAAGAGGTCATGGAACCAAATCGTCGGTGATGCTATAACGTATGGTCTTTGCCATGAATCCCAGGGAAGATAGGTCTGAGTCTTCCCTTGCACCAACCCCCAGGTGAAAAGTCCTACGTTATATTTCTTGGCAATTGGAAGAATCGTGTCCAAAGTGGATCCGGCGCCACGAGCCATAAACTCCGTACAAATGATGGGGCGATGTAGCCCCTGCAGCTCTTTGATTCGCGCCTCGAACTCCTCTGGCCATCCGTAGTTATGGAAGGTGACGATATCCGATTCCGCCAGCTGAATCTTTGTCATGGCGCTTTCTTGTACCGGCTCGGACCAATTCCCTATCCAAACGCCACTAGTGAGCGGTTGAGTCGGATGCACTTCGCGAGCCCAAGCAAAAACTTGAGGCAAGAGCTTAACAACAAGATCTGTCTTATTGGGAACTTCCTTGGCGCGATATGATTCCACATTGCCGTTGTCAGGCTCATTCCAGACATCCCATCCAAGGATGCGTTCGTCCTTCGCAAAGGCGCCTACTACGCCTTGAACGTAAGCGCGAAGCTTAGGAAGTCCGGCGGGATCGGCTAGTTCTTTTGCACCTGGACTCTGAACCCAGCCCGAGTTATGAACGCCAGGAATAGGAGGATGTTGCGGGCCCGAACGGGGGTCGGGATCCCAACAGGAATCGAACAGGACCAATAGAGGACGAATATGATGCTTCGACGCGATTGTCAGAAACGCATCAAGACGTTTTTTGAAGCCTTCAGGATCGGAGCTCCAAAGTTGATCTTGAAGAAAAACACGTATTGTATTCATCCCGATGCTTTCTGCCCAACCAAGCTCTTTATCATTCAGTGCTGGATTAAAGCTCTCTGCTTGAAACATCTCCAGTTGGTTAATTGCGTCGGATGGAATGTAATTAGCGCCAACCAGCCAAGGCTGCTTTCCATACCAGGTATTTGCCTGGCTCTCTGTCCAGCGAGCTTCCGATTTTGCAGCAAACGAATCCATCGTCCACAGAGAGATAAATAGAAAGCATACGATGGCCATCCCGCCTTTAAAGATGGGCGGAAATAACAAAAACAACTTTTTCCTGATCATAGGTTCCCTTTCATACCAACTAAAAACACCTCATGGCTAAGAACGCCCGCAAGGTCTATCAAAGAATTAAAGGATTACGAATACAATGCATTGACGCTGAAATACACTTGTACTTTGCTAGATTGACCACAAAAGAAGACCTGCAAAATAATGGGGCGTACCTCAATAAGAACTCACTACTGAAGCACCCAGTGCTGAGAAGCAAGCCCATTATCTGTCCAGATCTGCAGCTGGGTCCCGTGCGTTGTCAATCCTCCGGTATCGTCCAGCATTACTGAAGGAGTTGTCGCCGGCTGCAGTTTATATTGGCCATTTCCTAGGTCAAGAAAACGCCACTTCTGGTTTTCGTTATTAGCGCAGTGCCAAAGCGTTACTGGATTTCCAGGCTGAGAACTTCCTCCGGTATTGTCCAGGCAGAGCCCTGTATATTGATTTTGAATACTGAAGTAACCGGCTCCTCGGTCATGGACAGTCCATTTCTGAATAGCGGATCCAGTACATTCCCAAAGATCTGCAATTGTATTGTCGGTAGTCCGCCAACCGTAGTTATCTAGACACATATTTGAGTGTTGGTTGACAACTGCATACGTAGTCTTGTCGGTCGGAAGCTGGTTCCAACGTTCCTTTGCAAAGTAAGTCACACAGACTTTATTAGAGTCATAGTCCGAGGCAAGCTCCAGGATCGATGATCCGTCTACGGCAGGCAGAAGAGAGGAAGAATAGTTAGGACAGTAATTGTCGTAAGCCGAAGGAACTTGCACCGGGGCAGCGATTGTGTACCAGCTTCCGGATCCATCGGGAGACAGATTCACAAACAGAACTTTCCCATTCTCGGGAGAAACAGAGCCATTAGATTCATAGAGAACTTGCCCTACCAGAAGAATGGCACCATTGGTAACAAGAACTGAAGGACTCCAGGTACTGGTAGGGGCGTGCTCAAAGTATTGTCCCTTAGCCGTCTGGATCTTCACCCCGCTGTTCGAAGGAGTTCCAAAATTCCAACCATCTTTCGAAGTGCGATAGAAAACGGTGCAAGCAGGTGCTCCACATATCTCGTAGCTCATGAAGAACACACCGCTAGGCAACTTGGTAACTACAGCCATTCCCGGACGATCAGAAGGAACCTTGCTTGCCACAGTATTCGTTTCGTCTTGCCAGGTCCTACCATCATAGCTGCGTATTTGCGCCAGCTTCTGACTGCAGCAAGGATCTGTTTCATCTGACCAGAACATTACCAAAGCACCATCATTTGCAATCGTAAATTCCGGTTCCCACAGTCCATGCTTGGAATCACCTCTCACGACCGGTCTGGAATGATAGCTCCAGGTGCTCCCTTGATCGATGCTCTTGTAAATTTCAATTGCCGGAACATTGCTGGAAAAATAGGACGCCGCATATAGTAGCGTTCCTGCAGAAAGAGAACCAACTGTGCGCGGCATTTCGTAGATTGAGCCGCAGCAGCGCTGTTTACTCCCTCCCACGGGAGAAACCGAACCCAAGAAGCTCCACTGGGAACCACCATCAGTGCTCTGAAAAATATTTCCTGCTGTACTGGCAATAATCGTCCCATTTGCTCCAGCAGGTGCATGAGACAAACGGACGATGCGGGGATAAAGTGTGCTGTTAGGCAGATGTGTGCCGGTCGCACCTCGAGAAAGTGTTGTTAGATTTACCCACAGAAAACAGAGACCAAGCAGCAGAAGGAATGAACGACGAAGAAATCCGGACTCCACGGAGAAAAGCAAAGCAGGCATATTTAGGACCTTGCAATAAATAGAACAAGTAAACTCAGGGTGCAGATGATTTCTGCACCCTGAAATAAGGACTAGAAGCTCCCACGCACTCCCAACTGCAATACACGAGGAGGAGAATCTAGCGAAGATGCAAGACTGGGGAACATTGTTCCAAAGTTTGCGTCGTATGGATTTGTGTTGAAACGTGAAGTTAGCAAGTTGAAGTGATTGAACCAGTTTGTCGCTTGTGCACGGAACTCAATGGTGTATCGTTCAATCTTGAAGGTTTTCTGCAAGGCCGCATTCGAAACCATCATGGGTTTCATCCGCAGGCTGCTCGAATTGCTCGGAGACACCATTTGTCCTGGAAGGGTTGGGACGGCCATCCAGTCATACTTTGAGTAATCCGTGCCGCATCCTGCCTTTAAGCTGTACTGCAGCGGCGCGACATTTCCGTTCGCATCCCTGGAGAGCACACAACTTCCCCAGCCACGCACTTTGTATTCACTCCACCGCACATTCTTTACGGTTGAGTCCCGAAGTGGATATGCATTACCGGGTAAAGCCGCAGGCTCACCGCTCTGCGCAGTAAAATCGGAAGCCACCATCCAACCTCCCAGGAAGGTATCGAGTATTCTGTTACCTCCCAGTTGGAAGGATCGCCCACGTCCTACCGGCAATTCATAGGTCCCGGAGAGTTTGAACATGTGAGGAAGTCCAAGATAATATGGGCTCCGCTGTGGTTTATTCAGATACTGATTCATCCAGCCCCACTGCTCGATCTGTTTCGACCAGACAAAGCTCGTATTGAATGTCAGGCCATGTGTTGGGCGCTGTGAATAGGCAACCTGCAGACCGTTGTACCAGTCTTTGCCATTGTTGCGGCCTTCCTCGGTAATATCGCCGAACTGCGGTGAAGGCCTATGGATTTCAAAGTTGGATACAGTTGAAGATGAATAGCGATCACTTCCCTGGAACGCAGAAATACCTCTGAAGGGATTAGTGACCTGTTGATTACATATCGACATCTTGCCGCCACTCAAGGCATCGCATTGCTGAGCAAAGCTCCAGGAAGGAAGGTTTACATTGTAATTTCCGGCATAGGCACGTACGCGGTTACCTACGTATGCCATCTCAAAGACGCCGTTGTTGCTGACGCTATATTGAAAGCCGAAGGAGAACTCATGTGCCCGAGGAATCTTGTACCAGCGATTCCAGACATTGAATCCTTGGCCCAGATAAGTGAGTGTTCCGAGAGACGATCCAACCGGCTGAAGAATTCCGCCGGAAAACGGATTGCTTAGAACATTGGATACTGGCGTCATTCCCCCATCATTGGAAACACTGAGCGACGTGTTCCGCGAAAATCCCATGTCCTGCATGATGTCATTCGATTGGAAGTTGGTATAGAACAATCCATAGCCGCCACGGAAGACAAGCTTTGGATGAGCTAAAAATGCAAAGCCGATGCGTGGCTGGATATTGTTAAGGTCCTTGATAATCGGAGCGTGAGAGTTCCCTCCCACACCGGCAAACAGGAGCCCGCCACGCAGATCAGCTAGTTGCGGATAGGTGGCGATACTACTGGCTGGAATCTGGTTAGTTACTGCATTTTGAATAGAGGTGTCAAAACCTACATTCATTTGGTCCTTCGACTCGGTAGGAGGCGTTAACAGGTCATAGCGAAGGCCAAAATTCAAAGTCAGTCGAGGCATGACTTTCCAGTCGTCCTGAATCCAAGGAGCAATATACCAAGAAGAGAAGTTCCGAGTGGCATTGATATAAGCGCCTCCCGAAGAAGGAGTTCCCAAGAGGAAGGACGCAAACGAATCACCGCTATTCGCTTCAGAAGAGGAATCGTTCCATAAGGAGCGAGTCCAGTTGGAATCAAAACCAAAGGTAAATGCGTAACCAGGATTGTAATCTTTGTAATGGGTTAGGCGTGTATCCGCGCCTACACGGATATTATGTCCATGAAGAAGTTTACTGAGACTTCCTTGAATAGCATAGATATTGGTGTCATTAAGACTCTGGAACCATCCCATCGATGAGTATTGCTGGAAATTCCAACGCCCAAATAACGCTTGTTGTGGAAGGTCGTTCACAAAAGAGGATGGCAGATTTAGAGAAGTCAAATTTGCATTTTGGTTATCGGGGCTTTTCCATTCTTCGCGATATAGCGTCTGACTCCAACGCAAATTCATGGTCGTCGATGCATTCAGGATTCTGATGTAGTCGACAGCATAGCCCCGGTTGAAGCGGGAAAAGTTTCCTCCCGAAGCACCCATTCCGTGTATGCCGTTGTAATTGCTCAGCTCGGAGAACTTGCTTACATAGGGCCGGACGAAGAGCTTGTTGTTATCTCCTATATCCAGGTCCAAACGTCCCAGCCAATTGTAAAAATGCCAGTCGTAGAAATTATTGGGAACAGTAAAGTTGGATTGGGCATACCTCTGACCGCCAATATTGGTATTGGGAGTCGGCATCAGCGCAGCTACTGTTTTGGCCACAGGATTAATTCGACTGCCAGGAATCACATTCCCTGCAAAGGCCTCGCGAGCAACATTTCCATTAGCGTCGACATGGGTCTTGGTCGGATCGTAGATCGTAACCAAATTGCCGCTGGCATCGGTCAGCTTGCTGAAGTCTCCACCTCTCATCTCCGATGTCGGATACGAGAGAGTCAAAGGATTTGGGAGTTGCTCCAGATAGCGGTCAAATGCAACAAAGAAGAAGGGCTTGATGTAATGTCCTCTAGGAAGCAGATGAGGCACAAATAGCGGACCACCCACTTGAAATCCATACTGATCCTGGCTATTTATCGGACGTCTTGCCCCAATGGCGTTGTTTTGAAAGCTATTGGCATTCCAACCCGGACGCTTAAAGAAGCCCCAGCCCTCACCATGGAACTGATCTGTCCCGGATTTCGTTGAAAGGTTGATTACTCCACCACTTGTGTGACCATACTGAGCGTCATAGTTATTGGCGCTGACACTCACTTCCTTTACAGCATAATTCGGAGGTGCATAGCCATAGGTGTTGTTTCCAAACTGAGCATCATTGGGCGCGCCATCTATCTGGAACTCATTCAGATACATTAGTCCGCCATTGATTAAAAACTGTGAAGTGACGGTCCAGGGATCGGTGTAAACACCGAGAGGCCGCAAATAGACTCCCGGAACCTCTGCTCCAAGCATCACCGGATTATTGTTTGGTACCGGCAAGTTTTCAATCTGTTGACTATTCAGGTTGAAAGCTCTACTAGCCGTCTCTGTCTGTAGCACTGGCCCTTCAGCTCTCACCTCGACCGAAGCATTGGCTGAAGCGATGCCCAGCTTCACTTCAAGACCCGTTGCCTGATACGACTGTAGAGTGATGCTGTTGATCTCAGAGGACGCCATCCCCGAAGCGGAAGTCCGCAGGGTATAGGTATCCGGTTCGAGGAACAGAAACACGAAGACACCTGAAGCATCCGTGGTTCCGGTAGTAACGATTCCGGTGCTACCGCGAGTGAGTGAAACGGAAGCACCAGAAAGCCGTGCACCAGATCTGTCCTCAACCGTAATAGTCAGTTTCGCCCGGTAATCCTGAGCTTGCAGTCCTGGAACCGAGATCAATGCAAGAAGCAGAAGAACCGGGACTAAACTCCGCCAAGCACGCGGGATACAGTATTGAAATCCATATTTCATATGTGTTTGCCTTAGCCTCATAAAACGAAAAAAAACCACATTTTCAAAACGAAATTTCCAATTGCGAATAAGCAGCGGGAATCTTAGGTGCCTGAAAGAACGACTCACAAGATGACACCAGCACTGATTTCAGTTAGTGCAGATGCACTATTGCATTCCTGTTCGTTCATAACGTATTCTCGGTCGCGGCGGTCGTGTATGCGGCACTGCTTTCTCAGGAAAAGGCTGTAACCACATGGTAGATCAGCAGAAAAAGAGAGATGGGGAATCCAAGACGGAGGCTCTGCGTGTCTTTGTTGTGGAAGATCATGCTGTCGTTCGCCTTGGTTTGAAAACCATGATCGAGAGCGAATCTGGCATCTGTGTGGTTGGAATGGCTGCATCCGGAGAAGAAGCAATCCTTTTGGCCCCAGAGACAGAGCCCGATGTTGTCTTAATGGATCTCAGGATGCCGGGCATGAACGGCCTCGAAACCATTGCCGAATTGCGATCACGAATGCCCGATATCCGTATCGCGGTGCTTACGAACTATCACTCCGATGAGGATGTATTCAGTGCCGTTCAGGCCGGGGCTATGGCTTATCTTCTAAAGAGCGCGACACTGGAAGAGGTAGTGTGCGCGATACGAACCGTACACAGGGGAGAGCGCTATCTGCCGCCAACGATTGCGACACAATTAGCAAGCAGGCTAAGCCGTGCGCCAATTTCCAGTAGAGAACTCGAGATCCTTAAGCTCGTCGCCAAAGGATTAACTAATCCTGAAATCGCTGAAATTCTGCACATCAGCGACAAAACTGTCCGTAATCATGTCATAAACTGTCTTGATAAACTGGGAGCCAAGGATCGCACGGAGGCAGCTATGCTTGCTATCCGGCGCGGACTAGTGATCCTGGACTCATGAGAAAAGGGCAATCATCCTTTGTTCTCTGCGGAAATCTGCTTGTTTCGCCAATGAGATAAGAAATGGGATATAGCTCTCCGCAATTTATCACTGAGATATGCCACAAGTGGCGTGTGCAGTTCCAATGGAGCGGTTACCTTCACCAACGTTCCTTCTCCGGCTTTGCTTTGGACGTTTAATTGGGCTCCAATATCTCTAGATCTTTTGTTCATGCCGCGCAGACCGAGTCTTCGACTCTCAATTGATGGATCAAAGCCGTTTCCATCATCGCTCACAACCAATTCCACGCTATTGGAATGGTAGGTAACCTGAACAGAAATGCGAGACGGATTCGCATGGCGGACTGCATTCACAATTGCTTCACGACCAATGTGAAATAATGCCTCCGTCACTCTGATGGGCAGAGCACGAATACTTCCCTTGCAGAGAGAATCAATCACGATATCGCCGCCCGCTACGATCTGTTTTGCACAGCGGTCGAGTGCAAATAGCAAGTCTCCGACCTCACGTGAATCGGGACGCAACATGGCGATTGTTAAACTCGCTTCTTCGTGGGTCTGCCGCACAATGTCACAAGCAAGATCCAACTGTTGGCTGAGCTTCGGTAGATCCACCGATCTGTCATGACGCAAACCGTGGCGTATACCCTGGAGTTGAAACGCTACCCCAGCAAAGCTTTGTGCAAGAGTATCGTGCATATCATGGGCTAACCGTTCCCTTTCTTCCACAATACTGCGAAGCCGCCACTGTTCGGCACGGTTATAGAGAAACTGCACGGCGATAGCCAGCACGAAAAGAACAAAGGCAATCTCGATCAGATGAGGTGCTGTCCACCAGGGCGGGCCAGCCAGAATATCGATATCGTCAGTAGAACGGAGTATCAACGCAAAAGGAGTTTGGCGCCCCGTATACTGCCGGTCCAATACACAAATTCCACGAAGGCGGAGAAGACTATGAGGCGTCAGACTATGGTAGATCTGATTGCCGCGACCCTGTAACGCCAGAGCCTGAAAACTCTGTGCACCGGACTCCAATTTCAGAACGAGAGTGTCATCGGATCTGACCTCTTTGGAAACCAGGTACCCTTCGGTCTCCACCAGCACAGAGTCATAGGCACCGGAAGCAGCTTGAGAAGTGGTAATCGCCATCGGCGGCATCGGTGCACGATCCCATAGAAGACGTATGGCCGCATCTCGAATAGACACAGAATAATCATGTGGCTCAGGTGTGCCGGTAATCTCAACTTCATCTCCTAAACTCAGGTTCGAACTGTCGGCTGTCGGGACGGATACTCCACCTGTGGCATCTTGCACATAGAGAGTAGGAAAAGTGAGAACAACTACGCCGCGAATTACTACCGTTTTTGGAGCTGCTTCATCATATAGCTTGCTCAGGTTTCCGATAGATTGAATGACTCGTTTTGTATTCTCAGAGGAAGCTCTTATATCGCGATCGACTGCAGCAGGTTCATAGGAAGGAAAGGTATGTACAGAGTTGTACACAGCTTCACTCTTGGGAATGTCGGGATGTAGCACGTTTGCGGTTCCGGCAGAGAGATCGCGAATATCCGCCTCTGTCGCAGGAATAACTTGAACATTGCGCCATTCTCCACCGGAAGAAAGTGATCGCAAACCGATGCGCCCTCTAGGGACACAAGGCACATCCTCAAAAAGCACGCTGCTAATCGTTCCACTATCGAGATCCGTAGCAGAAGCTGCGATTCGACAGCCAACAATTGCCGCACGTAAACGATACCAACGATTCTGCACGACTCCCCTAGGAAGACGAATCGGCAATGCCTCCATCCACCCATGATCCGCTCGCCCAACCACCAAAGAGCCGTCCCCGCTTCGCAGCCCTACATAATAGCCGTTATATGCATCAACACCTCGTTCTTCCTCATTCGACCGAAGAATCAAGCCAATGTCGCCAATCTGTCCCCACATGCGAACATCCGCTTCGATTCGGTAATCCTTCCAGTAACTTGATCCACTTAGTAGTTTGGAGCCTCGCTCATCCGAATCGTTACGCATGACACCATTCCGCACGCTCCAGCTGCCACCAATCGCCGTCCACTCTTCCGCTTCTTCAGCAAGAAATGAATCATGATATGGCATTCCTCTCGTGGCACTATGTGTCCAGAAAAAATAAGCGACCGCAGAAAAGCCCAAAATGGCGCTGGCTATCACCCACAAGAATCCTCTACGCCACCAGAATTTTTCTCGCAGTGATTTCTTTCCAAATATGCTCACGTTCATGGTCTAGGTCTCCAATCCATGCTGAGAAGGAGTTGTATGTCTGAACGGTCAATATTCTCCCGTGTTATCAGGAAAGGCTTTAGATGAATAACTGCCGGAGTAGCTGCCGTACCGGCACCACGCTTTTTGCTTTCGGACTGAGCTTTGATGATCTGGAAGGCTTGAACTCCCATATGGAAAGAATCCTGCCCAACAATGGAGTCAATCTCACCATGCCGCAGATAATAGAGAAGATCCAAATCCTGATCCGACCCTATGAGCTTGACCTGGCCCATCAGTCTCCTGTTTTTTAAGGCGATATAGGCACCACGAGTTGCACTGATACCAATCGTAAACAGGCCGCGAATCTTTGGATTTGCATCCAGCACCTCTTCAGTAGCCTGCTCGGCTTGACCTGGCCGAAATGACCCGGGGCGGCGGGTCACAACATGAATTCCAGGGAAGCGGCGAGTCAGCACACGAACCATACTGTCCCCGCGTGTAATGGTTCCTGCAATATTTGGATCCTGTCCAAGCACGGCTATTTCGCCGCTTCCCTGCAAAATCTCTCCCATGCGTACCGCAGCCAAAGCTCCTGCCGCTTCTTCGTCGTTTAGCAGGTAAGTAAGATTTCCCTCAGTAGCACTCGATAGCGGTGAACTCAAGACGACAATAGGCATACCACTCGCCAAGGCTCGATGAACAACTGTGTTGAGAGCCAAGGCATGATCTGGAGCAAGAATAAGACCCGCATAGTGTCTTTCTACGGCACGCTCGATCAAAGTAATCTGCGATTCGATGTCGTCCTCACGACTAGGTCCATTCCAATAAATGTGCCAGCCGGTGCCCAAGGCAGCATGTTCCGCACCGGCATGAGCAGATTCCCAAAGTTCATTTGCCGTTGTCTGAGGAATCAGAGCTACTGTCTTGGATTTGCGGGAACAGGAACAATAACTCAGCAATACGATCAGGAGCAAAAGCACAAATATCGGCTGACGCAGATGCCCTTCTATTGGAAGACCGATTTTTTGAGATAAAGACATTCTTATACTTTTCCGAACCAGAGCTTTTCCTTGAAGGATGAAAATGAAATCACGAAGGCTTCTGCAGGTTTCTTCCAAAGAAGTCTGCTCCTTTGTTCGCTGGCCTACTACACCCATGTGAGAGATGACAGGTAAGCGGCCTTACTATACACCCTGGGATAGCTGCGAAAAAGTGTACCCCATCTATTAAGGACGGAAGTAGCGACTATAAAGCAGCAGGATCTAAAGCTTTAGGTTGAGCACAGGCCAGAAATGGACGACTATGTGTCCGTTCTTTCACAGAACGGACACACTTCGTGCCCGGGAATGCCCCTTGTGGCGGTTGTCGTTGCCGGAGAGAAAAGGAGACTGGAGACCACTAGGGCACAGGAACAATTTGCGACGAAGGCCAATGGGAGGGATTTGCATTCAGATTCGGAGCAATCGATACCGGTCCATCTACCTTCTCGGTATCCACGTTATATCCATCAACCAACAAGAGAGGCAATTCGCCTTTCAGATCTTTGGTAGCAGTTTCAATTACTATATTGGAAGATTCTCCCGGCACCAGCGATAGATAATTGTCAGAGTAGAAGACGGGCAGAACCCTATTTCCACTGTTTTTTGTATGAAGCTGAAGATGTGTAAGGAGTGCAACGGTCTGAGTTGCATTCTTCATGGATACATCAATAATAGTCTTCTCCCCTTCGGTTCGTGTACTTGCCGAGATCTTCAGTTTGGCGGCCGGTAGAGCTTCTAGTCCGGTGAAATCCTCTTGCGAGACATTCTGCCAATACAGGTTAGTGGAAACGAGGTTTCCATCCTGATCCAAGAGATTGAGCTTTACAAAATAAAGAGGAGAAATGCGTGCTGAAACCTCAAGCTGTGCGCCTTTCACCGTGGAACTTGCCGGTATTGTTCCGAGGGTATATTTCCGGTGCGAGCTGATAGAACCATCAGAGCTGTAAATATAGACTTCGGCCTTCGCCCCATGTAAAGCTTCTGGCCGATTGTTCACAACTTCGATACCAAAGTTTGCCTCATTGATCTGTATGTGTAGAGGCTCAGACGCCTTCTTTGCAGCATAGAGCGCTGCGTTAGGCTCAAGATCGTAATGATAAAGCTGCCAGACAAAGCTCGGTTGCGCAGGATGACTCATCCATGTAAGGACGCCTGTCGTGGTCTTGAACATCATGGCATTGCGGCCTTCATACATAGCGCGAAATGATTCATAGGTAACCATTGCACCTTTCCGTGCAAAATCAGCTAGATTGCGGATGTGACCGTAACGCTTGGCCAAAGTAGAGGGAAACTCATCCCCTCTTTGAGCGCCTTTGGCCATATCGTGCTGGGCCCAATCATCGTTGATTGTTTCCCAATCCTTCTGCGGCATCATGCCCTGGATGGATTCCATCGTCGGAATGGAAACTGACCCAGTCTCAGTTTTGAAGCTTTCATTAAAGGCATAGAAGAATCTTGGTGCCCGCCAATAATAAGGTCCGTGAGAGGATACACCGCGACCGTCAGCCGAATTCGATTGATAGAGTCTTTGAGGATCGAGCTTTGCCATCTCAACCTTAAGCATCTCGTCCAGCTGTTTGGGTGGATAGCCTTCGTTACGTGCGCACCAAACAGCAATTGATGGATGATTGCGGTAGCGCAACACTTTATCAGTGACATTAGCCATATAGGTTGGAATATCGGTTACGTCAGGACCATCGTTGGGATTGGGCTGAAAGAATTCATCCCAGATAAGCAACCCATATTTATCCGCCAAATCGTAAAAATCAGGACTTGTGCTCTGCCCTACCCAGTTCCGAATCATGTTCAGGTTAGCGAGGGCATGCATATGAATTTGAGCATCAAGACGTTCGTAGGGAATGCGCTTTAATCCTTCATCGAGTCCCCAATCTCCACCTCTAACCATGATGGGAACACCATTTACCGATATAGTGAGATTTTCGGAATCAGGCACACTATATTCAATCTTCCTGATCCCAAATTGAATGCTCTGTTCATCGGAGATAGATTTCCCAATCTCGAATTGAAGTTTCAGATGAGACAGATTCTGCGGTCCATAGCCATTCGGCCACCACAGCTTAGGATTGGGAATATGAAGCTGTTGGAATTCAGAAGAATCAATTTTGATCGGAAGGCGGCTATTCGCAGCAACGCTTATCGATTTCCGAAATACGATATCCTGGCCCTGACCGTTGACAGTGCCAATGAGCTGACCGTCTACGCTTTTTCCTGTCTTGTTTTCGACAGTTCCGCTGATTTTCACCTCTGCGCTTGAATGATCAGATGCAAGGTCGGAGGAAATAAAGGAATCTTTGATCTGAACAGGCCCGGTAGAGGAGAGCGTAACTGGCAGCCAGATTCCTGTATCTCGATCCCGAACGGCAGGAAGCCAATCCCAGCCAATCGTAGACAGAAAGGTCGGACCGTCAATTGCAGTCTCACCGCCATTCTTTCCAACACCCAAAGCAGCGGTGTGTTCATGGGGTATGCCGGGATGAGGTTGCGGAGAGACAAGAACTGCAAGTGCGGCCTGCTCTCCGGATTTTACTAATTCTGTAACATCGAACTCTCCGCGGATGAAGGCCCCACGCATCTCACCGCAGGCTCGCCCATTGACCCAGATCTTAGCCGAATAGTTGATGCCTCCGAAGTTGAGCCAGATATGGCGTCCCTTGAAATCGGAAGGAACATTGAACGTTGCTCGATACCAATAGTCTGTTTTATTCAAATTTTCCGGTATAGCCCGCATGTTCTCGCCATAGAGCGGTTCGGGATACACCTTGTTGTCGACCAGGGTAGTCAGTACCGTTCCTGGAACAGTCGCGGTATACCAGTGATCGGGTTTGTAGTTTGCGGCCGACACGACGGCTCCCGCAGCTGCAACCTTTGCGACATCCTGCATTTGCCAACCATGAATTGTCAGCTCCTGTTGAGCAATTGCAATGGTCGGTGCTAGGAAAGCAAATGAGGCAAAGACCTTCAGTTTCATCACTCGAATCGCTCCAATAAAACAGCAGATGAACCACCTTAAAGAAATGCTCTGAACAGAGTATTTCTAGATATCGCTATCGCCCAGTTGACCTGCATCTCTTTTGGTTCCCCTGGCAGAGGTACATTCAAGGACTGCTGAAAAGAGTTTGTTGAGTAGCTAGAGCCTGAAAGGACGCTACAGGGAGGCGTCGCTACATGGAGAATCCCTTCGCCGAATATCAGATCTGCCATTGGCCTTCGCTCGAGCCATCAAGCTCGACATAAGCACAGGAATTGGGAGTTCCGGCTCTGCTATTTCTTCTGTCAAGAATTGGATAACGGTAGCGCATGGTAGACAACGTTGTCAATTCTCCTCTTTTGAATAAGGCATCTTCCCAGACTAGAAACCTCTTCCGATGGAGACAACTGGCCATCTGCTCCCCAAACAAAATGAAAACCCCCGGAGTAAGCGTCAATGAAGATCGGAGCATTGTAAAAATGTCCGGAGAAACTTTTCCTAAGACACTGAAGATCGAGTAGACACAGATTTGGTCGCTTCAGGGCTACTGGATCTGGATGTGAGATTCCAGTAGCCCCAAAAAAATAAACTAGAAAAGTTCGAATTGGCTTTTGGACTGGCGCCATTCGTCGAAGGTGGGTAGCTGAAGTTCAGCACTCAGATCCTTACGCAGAAACTGGAGAGCAATATTCTCTTTCTGTTCTGCCGAGGCATGAATCAGAATCGAATCGGTCTTGCGACGCTGAGAGATTACTTCCCGAATCTTTTGCTTTAATTCCGCCTCGGGGAAACGGGCCTTCAGTTCTGCATCGATCATGAAATCGCACCAATCGCGATATCGCATGCGTTCCTGGAAGTCACGGTGCTTTTCTTCTTCTTCCTTCTGCTGCTGGGCTTCCAGTGCTCGCTTGCGCCGAGTACTAACGAAGTCGGCTGGAACAGAAAGGCCGGATTCCACCATATAGATCAACAATCCGGGAGGATTTGCAATTCTGCCCCGGCGATCCGTGGCTTGCTGGATGGTTATGTATTCGGCCTGATCCAGTAGATCGTCGGGATCGTAACGATTAACAAATTCCATCGCCTTGGCAGGTGCGACACCGACCTTGAGCAGTGCTTCCAGTGCAGCCTGACGTTCCTGCGACAAATCGTTGCTTGCCGTCGAACTTTGGGCAAGCTGCTTCTTGTGCGAAATGGCGAGAACACGCACCAATTCTTCGCCAGGCCAGAGAAGAAGCTTATAGCCATCCTTGGTCGTCATCGGCTGAATATCCCATTGAGAAAGGTATTTCACCGAGATCAACTCATCGAGTGAGCGTCCCATTGTGTCTTTGATCTTCGACAGATGAGGATAGGGCGTGACGTTGAGCAAGGCACAAAGTTCCAAATAGTCTTTCTCGACCTGCATTCCCTTGCTTGCATGGAACCAAATGTGCAGATTTCCAAAGATGCCTTTGGCCGTCGGGCGCTTCAGTTGTTTGTAAGCAGTAAAGTCTTCAGGAATCACATAGCTGTGATTCAGGTTTTCGAGAAGCCAGTCCTCAAGCACGACCTCGTAGTTTTCGGCGCGGGACTCGCCATTCGGACCGCTCTGACCCACACGAGTAAAACTGCGAAAAACGTGCACAGTTTGATCGGCATACTGTTTGCGGGTGGCAAGATAGATCACCTTTTCCGAGGTGATGGTCGTATCTGCCATCCGTTTACCCCAGCGGGAAATCTCTTCGTAGTTTTCTCCGCTATCTGAGATTCCTAACTCACGAAGCAGTCTGTAGCCACTAAACCGAATCGGGTTGGAAATGCGGCCGGCTTTGGCTCGCTGCTCCCCAGCAATTTTCATGAAAGCGAGAAACTTATCGCGATCAGCAGTCGAAGGCAATCCGAGAAGTTCGGAGGCGCGAAACTCTGCAGCCACCTTGATGCGTTGGCCGTTCCGCGAAACAATTTGCTCGATGCGCCTCGTAGACCCCTTTTGCTTGCGGGTGTCGTGAGCGCCGAAGAAGCCGATGTTGAGTAGGTTTTTCTCAAACCGAATCAGATCAACATCAGCAGAGATCTGGAGTAATGGCGGTTGTTGAGATTTAGTTCTTCGCGGGGCCATCGTGAAAACCTTTTGCCGTCGTGGATGTTGTTGATAATCCTCTAAAAGACAGAGACTGTGAAGACACTTAGTACATTGGTTTTTTGCAACCGAATGAAAATAAAATAGTTACAAAGCAGTTTGTGCCAGCCAACTTCGGGAATTGTACCAGCCAGCTTCGGTACTGCTTCCAACCAATTGCGGTAATACTCTTCCAACCAACTACGGATAAGATTCCAGCCTGCTTCGGGGTTTTCCAGCGAACTCCGGGAGTCAGTTCCAGCCAGCTTCGGGATAGGCTACGGAACTGTGGAAAAATGCCTGTGGATAACTCCTTTAGTCGCAATTGGAGCAGGGATTAGGCACCTTTTTCCAGCCAGCTTCGGGATTAATGCCCACATCGTTGAGAGAACCGGTAGGGTGCATCTTTCTGCCTTGTGGATGGTTAGCTTTCACTAACTACTTCCGTAGTCCTTCCAGCCAGCTCCGGGACAAGAACGGTGAATCGCTATCTATATTTTTGATGCTTGTACCGTAGTTGGCTGGAAGAGCTTTGTAAGTCATTATATTCAGACCATTTATTCGGAATTTTCCACCCAACTACGGGAGAAATTTCCAGCTATTTGGGGGCTAAGGGAATACCGAAGTCGGCTGGAAGGCGTTTCGATAAGTAGAAAAAGATCTGTGAGATAGGAAGCTTTCTTCCAGCCAACTTCGGGTTTGGAGCGAAACACAAGATATCAGGGGCATGAGTGGAATACCGCAGTTGGCTGGAAAGTCTGCGTAATCTCCAAAGTTTTTCCAGCCGGCTTCGGTAGCTTTGAGTCTTTTGAGAGGATAAAAGCCGCAGTTGGCTGGAAAATGCGAGATTTTGTGGAGTCGCCTCGACGGGATCTTTTCCAACCGACTACGGGTATTTCATCCTGCCTTCGCTAGTGGCTCCGAGGTTAATTGCGTTGAAGGTTCCCGGCCACAGATGAGGTGCCATGTGAGAAAGGGTTTCCTCCTTTCGGAGCTGTGGATCAGTAACGATGATCGCTTCCGACATAGGTATGAGGCTGTGGATGCGTGGAGAATGCTCAGGTAGGAAATACACAGAGGGATTTTCAGAGCACTTTCTTGCCTGAATAGCGGTTGGGAATCCCTTTCTCATTCTGAAAAGTAGGCTTCTTCGAAAGTGATAGCCAACTCCGGTAGGCAATAGCTGTGATCACGCCGAAGCAGAGGCGGAATTTTGCGGGCTTTCATCTTGCTTTGCGAGTAGAGGCTCCTCAAGCAGCCATAGGTCAGACGCAGGTCCGGCCTCTGATGGATTAGCGGCTTATGAGCTATAGGGCTTTATTGTTTGGGAGAGAAGGGAAAATCCTGAGAGGCTTAGGACCCAAACACCAGCTTATTCGGGCGCTTGGGTCCTAAGCCTTATAGAACGAGAAGTTACGTCCCTAGGCGAAGACCAGTGCAAATTCGCCTACAGGGTGCACGTTGGGTGCACGGGATTATTCCGGCGGAATAATCCCGAGATATTGGATCAGAGCGTCGACGATGATGGCCTCACGAGTGATTTTGCGAAAACCTTGTAATTTCATTCGCAGAAATCGCTCGTTAAGAGCGTCATCTAACCATGGTTCGAGGCGAACAGAAGTCTGCCGTTTTTCCGCTACAGGTTTGAAACGCTGCTCTGCAAGTAGCTGAATGCGATCGACATTCCCATTTGCCATTTGGGTCGCTTGTGGTTTGCTTGCGACGGTAACGGCAGGCTGCGGTGCTGCAGGAATTGCGCTCATGGCTGTGACAGTTCCCTTCTGATTTTCAATCTCGACCGCTGGACTCTCTGAGTGCTGTACGGCTTCGCCGGCGACAGGCTCGGATACAGGTGCGACCACGGGCTCTACTGTCGGCGGAATAGGAGCCGGTTCGGGCTCGACAAATGGCCGAGAGAGCAATGGCTTCTGAGGAATTACCTCATCCTCGGGAACCTCGATCTGGTCTAGTGAGAACTTCTGTCGGCGGCTAGACACTCAACTACCTCCTTCGTCAGCTTTTTGTAGGCCTTTGCGCTCGGTGTTTTACCGGCGTATTCAAAAATGGAAAGGCCTGTGCCCATGAACTCCGCAATTGGGGCCGAGTCAGGAATTGCTGTTTCAAGTACATGTGTATTGGGATGATTCGAAAAGATCCGGACCATGTTGTCGTAGGCGCCTTTATCCAGGGCCCGTGCCCCATGTTTCGCCGAGTGGAACACCATGAAACGGATATCGGGATAGAGCTGCCGACATTGAGAGATGAACTTGGAAAGCTCTATCGTTGCGTCTACATCGGGTGCCGTGGCGCGTACAGGACAGAGGACCGCATCGCTAGAAGAGACGGCAACTTGAGTAATATCCTGTATGTTTCCAGGACAGTCGACAATAACCACATCTAGTTCTGTGGATTTGCGGGCCTCTACCATCTCTTCTTCCAGCAGACCGATCGAGACGTTTTGCACCATAAATCCATTCTTATCAAGCTTGACGCGTCGCTTGTACCACTTCGTTAAACTCGCCTGCGGATCAGTGTCGAAAACAACCACTTTATATCCCGCGTCTGCAAGTCCGGCAGCTACATTAATGGCGGTAGTGGTCTTCCCACACCCACCTTTCTGGTTGGCTGTTGCGATAATCGTCGCCATAGCTGAAAGACTAACAATATAGAAGTTGAGGGGGAAGTATCAAATTATGTACATATGGAAGGGCCGCAGGTCTGCATGCCTCCCACCCAATAATCTCGATAAGCTGCAGCCGAGCAGGATCGCTATAAGGCTATTGGTTGTGGTACCACGATATCACGATACCTACATATCTACCTTGGTACCAACATGGGTGTATGCATCTGTATGCTAGTTTGTTCGGCGCTTGCTCTCTGTGATGCCCGCTAGTCTGTCCGCTTCCAGGCCTAATAGGAATCTGCTTGGATCCTTGGCTATATCGAGTGGGATGTCTGTTGCGAGTGCGCAGAACGAATTGAAATCATTGGACAGGGCCATTGATAATTCGTAGAGCATGCGTAACGCGCTCTCTGGATCTTCGGGTGGGAATTCCACTGTAATTCTTCCACGCTCGATCCGGATATTGGGGGAGAGATTTCGAAATGAGGTAGAGAATACCTCGTCGCAGAGAGGGAATTGTTGCGGTGAGCGCCCTTCCATGATCAGCTTGCGGCGCAAGTGCTGAACTTCGGCAAGATTCGTCCGAATCTCTTTTGAAGCTTCACGCTTTTTCTGGAGAACAACAGCTTCAGTGTCGCGGATCTGCTCAACCCACTGAATCAAACTCTCTCGTTTTACCCAGAACCGGCCGGCAGCCTTTTCGGCTCCGACTTCATTCATGAGGTTAATTGCCATGCGGCGCTGTAACTCGAAGAGACGTTCAATAGAATCGCGGTCAAAAATGTCCGATTGCGATTTCTGTAAGACCTCGAGAATCTCTTCAACCCTTGGTAGCCATGTTCTTGGAGTGGGCACAAGAACAGCGTAGCAGGGAAGAGGGGTTGGATGCACAGTGGTTGCACACCGGAGGAATCAAGTTAAGCATCACACCGCTCAAATTGGAAAGAACGGCTCCGTTCATTTTGTGCTGCGGTATCGGTACCTCCCAAAAATCTTCCTGCTTGAATTCGGATCGACCACCTTGGACCATGAATGCTTAGGCCAGGTGTCCAAATCTATTTTGACTGCTGTTCATCGTTCCTGGTTAGAGGCGTGCTATTGGTCGAGGCTTTCTAGAAAGAATATTAGAATTCTCCGGTATCCGATCTTGAAAAAGGGTTCAACATTTCCCGCCGGGGCAAACAGGAGCTGCGGCCGTAATTGAGTATTTTCCGCATGAGCGTCGATGCTGGAGAGAAAAGCTTCCTCCACCACCAAGGCAAAGACAGATTTGCCAGGGATCCGGCCTTCGGTGGAAAGCTTCTGTTGCGGTCCGTATCCATAGAGAAATGCCCCCAAACTTCTGGGTTTCAGCATGGAGCTCATAAGTTTTGCGTGCTGGCGATGAGCACTCGGCCATCAATTTTGCCTATACTGCGATACCCACAAAGGCATGAGCCTGTCCCCAATATATTACCCTGGCAAAAACATAGACCAGAGCTATCAAATCTGGCGGGATGTACGAGAGATCCTCACGCTACCTAGCCGCAAGCGCTCAATTGGGGGTTAGGCAAAGAAACACCATAAAGCCCCATAAAACCCGAAAAGAGCGGATAAAACTCGCAAGAATGCCGAGAATTGCCGTTTCGTTACAAGTATGTTTCTTGATATTCTTTAAACTAGTTGCATCGGAAACAGTGCATTTAGGGAATGGCTAGGCGAAGAAAATTCGAAAAAGACTCGCAAGAGATATTACCAGCGGTCCGAGATTATAAGGCGGAGCGGATTCGCGCCGTGTCTCAGCGAGTAGATCAGCTCATGTCATTCTGGAATTCCGGCCTATCCGGCGAAGCGGTATGGGCAGCTCAATGTCTTATCACCTGCGGATTGCCGATTACCGAAAGTAGAGAGGCGCATGTCGTACGCAAATGTCGGTTGTCAAATGGATCTTGGATAAGAGTCACGTTTTACCAGAGCAATCCGGGGATCCCCCTGCCGAGTCGGCAGGACCGCAACATGATGCATTTTTTGACTCATAAAGCGGTTACCTCAAAATCGCCTGTTTTTCGTTGGAACTGTGTCAACGAGTACATCCGTTTATTCGATCTGGCGGAGCATAGCGGGGAAAACAACCGCACTGTTCAGGAGCGATTTATACGTGTCGCATATATGGACATTCTGATCGAGATCCTGGACCCGATTGAGAAAGTGGTCGAGCAGCACAAGGTACCACTGGTCCAAGCAACCAGACTCAATGCCGAGATCGATGGAGAAGGGAACTGGAGGGTACCGGAGACGCCCGCCAAAATGCTCGCCAAGATGGAAGTGGTTGGAATCAGCCCTTCCTTTTACGAAAAGTTCTTACGAAAGCCAATTCCCATTCCCCTTGAGCTATTGAAGACTACCTATAAGGCTCCCCGCATTCAGGACTATGCAATCTTCATCTACTGGAGGGCCTTTACAGCGGATGATGTCTCTACGATCCCAATGGCACATCTGCAGCAGCAATTCGACAATCGGGATACCAACCCGGCTCGATGGGTCCAGTATTTCAAGAAGGCCATTACCATTCTTCGAGCATTGCCACATCCGTTCAGTCTGATCGAGGCGACGGTTACTTCCGAACACCTCAAGATCCACCCCCTTCCTCGTGGTACCGCTTTTTTTGAAGGCCAGGTGAAGAAGAACGGACCATTAGTTCTGATCAACTCGCCAGCCTAAGCCAAGCAGGGAAGGGAACAGGATTGTCCTTTGCTTTGGGTCGGATACTCTTGTATTCCAGGTTCCTCCTCCAGAGGAATGAAGAATACAAGAAACTGCACTTTGGATACACGTAAGTGCACCAGGCATTCCTGGTTGACCTGCAGTTTATCCTGGGTAATACACGAAAATGCACTTCTCTATCCTTATATATAGGAGCAAGAAAAGGGGATACACGGAACTGCACTTCGATGTCTTTGATTTGATACTGAATAAGTTGTTTAATATCAACTAGATATAAGAAGATCCCTCACCCTCTCGTGGTTCGGATTCACAACCCAGGCTAAACCAATTTGATACCGCGTAAGCCGCTTGCGGAATAAATGAAACCGCATGGGATCCTTCGCTCGAGATGTGGTCGTACCACTTTATAGGGGTTAAGAAGTCAGGCCTCTAGCAATCACTTTTAGAGATAGTTCCGGGCGAAAGTAGTTGCAATACGCATCAGGCTAGAGGTTGGAATCTCCTGTAAGTTGTTGAAATACAAGTATTTATTAAAAATATCTAGCGCTAAAAAAGTTTTGAGAGGAAGGCGATGAATTGACCGAAAAGACGCGTGGGGTCTCCTCTGGTTGGGTCAGTTTTGTTTCGGTTGAGTGGATGAGGGTGCGCGGTGTTTATTGGGGACCCTAATGCAATACATCATCTGCAATACAGTGATCTTGTTGAACTGCATTCAAAGTATTTGGTAGATTGCAGTTCATGGATATCCAGCTGGACAAGCAAACAATCCTCGATATGATTCAGCAGCACAAGGAAGAAGAGCTCGCCAAGGCCCGAAAACACCCATTGCTCTCGGTTGCGACCTTTCGGCTACCTATCGGTTTCCATCGTGCATTAAAAAAAGCAGCGAAGCAGACCGGCTTATCGCAAGGGAAGCTTCTGACCATGCTTTGTGCCCCAGCACTGCGAGCTCTTGTTCCACCGGAAAGCACGGAGGAAGAGGCAGAATGGCTAAATTTTTCAGAGTGATAGAAGGGAGTTCTTCAACAAACAATCTCATATGGATGAATCTGCGAAATGACGCAAACTTCCCCGGCTGTGGCCAGAGCAATCGAGCGAACTCACTCGGCATAAGCGATTAATCCGGCGATCCTCTGCTGTTCAAGGGTGTCAAGCGGGCAGGGCAGAGAAGCAGGTATAGATGTGTCGACACGAACGTACGGTGTAAACCGCTAGACTCTAAGGTACGGCTGCTAGAGCTTTTCGGGTGGTAGGTCATCAACGGTATCTTCCAGAAGAGCACAGGGGGTACCGCATGTGTTTCTCAGGCTCCTCGAATACTTTCGCCTATGCAACATCTAAAGCACTTCATCCTCGTTTGTAACATCAATGAATTCAACTGATTAAATAAGGATTCCTACTCTTTCATTGAAACACTTTCGGTTGGAGATGGAATCTTTAAGAAATACAAGAAGAGAAAGCTCTAAATAATTCATTTGTTTACCTTTGCTTTCTTGGCAAGAGAAGCGATTCGCCTATCTCCCCAGATCATTGAGCTGTTGTCTAACTCAAAACCTTTCGAGGTCATGGCGTGAAACTCTGGCTTCGTTCCTCTTGGAGTACAGCAATCTCCAACACAAGCCCCCAGCTCGTGCACTCCCCGTGCACCCTGAAACTGCTTTCATCAATTCGAGTGCGCATCAGAAGAGAAGGGCAGGCTTGACAAGCCAACTGAGGGAAGCGACTTCAGATAACGAACACAAGGATGAGCTGTTCAGGGGGCCAGTAGATACGGTACTTGTGCTTTTACGAAAGGAAATGTCATGTCCGTTCGATATTGCGTCCCAGTCATCCCCAGCGCTGACCTGAATAAAAGCCTGCGCCTGTGGGTTGATGGTCTCGGATTCTCGGCGAGTTCTGAGATGTACAAAGACGGCAGGCTGATCTTTTGCATGCTGCGGAAAGATGAGCTGAATTTTATTTTGAACCAGCGCGCGGGAGATCCGAGCAAGCCGGAAGACTACGACGGCATTCGACTCTACTGGACACCCACGGACATACAGGACACCAGAGAGCGATTAAAGAATCTTGGCTATAAAGTCTCGGAACTCGAGGATCGGGAATATGGCCAAACGGAGTTTTTTCTGACAGACGATGACGGCTTTTCGCATTGCTTTGGCGTCCCAACCTCGAAATAGAAAGATCAGCAATAAAGTTGGATCTGCAGACAAGAACCACTCTGGAACTACTCAAGCAGGCGGATTTTACATTTCTCCGCGATAGGACCTGAACCACCGTTCTGATCTTTATGTAGAAAGAGCTGCGGATACGCAGGAACAGGACGCGTCAGGAGCTCTGCTCACTAAAACAGAGAATGTAGCCGTCAGGATCCTCAACGTAAAAATCAATACAGGCCCACGGTCTTTCTTCAGGGGGACTGATCACCTGAGCCCCACGCGCTTGCAGCTCACTGAACAGACTCCGGATGCCCGTGACGGAAAGGTATACATCCAGATGCTCGTTCTTTTTCCGGTGCTCTCTTTCCGCAGGTAGTTTAGGGGCATCCTTCAGATGTATCGCGAATCCATCACGACTAACACTTGCGTAGAACGACTCATACATAAAATCGAGTTCGAAGCCTAGCTTGTCACAGTAATACGCAATTGCTCGATCAAGATCATCGACTAAAAACAGAGGAACTATCCCAGTAAGGTGTTTTGTATGGAGGTCTGCCACGGAAGACATCTCGTTTCTTCCCGAATAACGATTGCCAACTTTAGCTGGAGCTTAGCATGCTTCGAGTGGCTCGCTATTTGTTCCTGTACAAGCCCGGCTTACCTGTACAGGAACTGCTGATTGGCTAGCGATTATTCTTGATACTCGCCTTTCCCATCTCTATACAACCGATGGCGTTCCTTCTCGCCGATCGTGTCCGTCAAGAAGCTGGATAAGACCGGCAAAGGAACGCCACTCAATTCTCGATATGTTCACGACCTACACGAACTGACGGAAAAGCCAGAAGAGTGAGCCGGAAAGTAAAGCTGCCGCCGGCAGGGTGCAGACCCAAGCCAGCGCGATATTTCGGATTGTAGACAACTGCAACCCGCTGCGATTTGCAGCCATGGTTCCTGCAATACCAGAGCTGAGCACATGGGTTGTGCTCACAGGCAAACCGAAATTGTCTGCAGCGAAGATGGTTCCCATAGCGACCAATTCTGCAGAAGCACCTTGGGAGTAGGTCAGATGCTCTTTGCCAATCTTCTCGCCCACGGTAACAACAATGCGTTTCCAGCCGACCATAGTTCCCATACCCAAGGCCAGAGCAACAGCCACCTTTACCCAGGAAGGAATAAACTTCGTTGCGTTGTCGACTTTCTTCTTATAGTTGGTCAGAATCCTGGTTTCTTCGGGAGTAAAACCTGGAGCATTGTTTTTGGACATGAGTCGCAGGGCTTCGCTGGCAACATACATGTCATTCCGAACGTTCGTCTGTTGATTGCTAGGAACAGCTGATAGAGAGCGATAAAGCTGAACCTGATTGGCTATATCGTTTACGATCTGGCGTTCGGCAAGCATTGTGTTCGAAGTGAACTGCCGGGTCCGGATATATTCCGTCAGATCCGGCCGGGCATCCCCCATCACAGCATTTGGATCCACGTGTGCACTTAGCACCTTGACTGCCTGCTCAGACACGGCAACGAAATCCTGGACCTGGCTATATCCAACGGCATGATTCAGAGCATATGCAGTTGGAACCGTTCCGATCAGAATCAGCATGATCAGGCCCATTCCTTTTTGGCCATCATTCGAGCCATGGAAAAAACTAACTCCCGTGCAAGTCAGAATTAATAGGGCACGGATGGCAAACGGTGGTGGTTCATCATTCTTGGGAGCTTGATAGAGAGCTGGATAACGAACGACAGACTTCATGAGCAACAGGAGTAAAGCTGCGCAAATAAAACCAACTACAGGGGATATAAGCAATACCCGAAAGACATTTCCAGCCTGTGCCCAATCAACACCACTGGTCCCTGTTCGGACGGACATCAATTGATTAGCTACTCCGACTCCGATGATGGAACCGACCATGGTATGAGAGCTGGAGGCAGGCAATCCGAGCCACCAGGTACTCAGATTCCAAAGAATCGCGGCAACCAACAAAGCGAAGACCATCGCGAATCCGGCGCCGGAACCCACCTGCAATATCAGCTCAACTGGCAAGAGTGAGAGTATGCCAAAAGCCACCGCTCCGGAAGAAGTGAGTACGCCAAGAAGGTTCCAAAGACCGGACCAGACAACCGCTATATGAGGTTCCAGCGAGTGAGTATAGATGACCGTTGCTACGGCGTTTGCCGTGTCATGAAATCCATTGACAAATTCGAAGCCGAGAGCAATAAGCAGGGCTATACCCAATAAGACAAATGGCCCGGCACTCACATTATGAACAGGACCAAGATCGTCGATAAGACGCGTGGTCGCATAGCCGATGCCTCCAAGAAGCACCACCCCAAAAAGAAGTGCACCAACCTTTCCGGGAGACTTGGTTTTTAGCTTTTGATCGAGGAGAGACTCAGCTTGGGGAGAAGTTGCCGCAATAGTGGATGATTCCATTCTCAAAAGGGCTCCAGTCCGCGCAGTGGACAAACACTAGCAGGGGAAGGGAGTGGGAATGATGAAAGGAGATTGCAGAAATTATCAAAATTCTGTTAAAGGGCAATTCAAAGGTCCCGAATTGAGAAGAAGAATTTCTTCCTACTTCGCGGCACATTGATTCACCATCCGTGCTGCTGACAACCACCCATTGCTCACGTGGGCAATGCAAAAAACATCACGGCTATCCAGTGAACGGAGGCCTGCCCAACCATTGCATACCATATTTTTCGTCAGGATGTTTCTTCATGGTTTCAACGAGATTATCACTTTAAGATAAACAAATAAAAAAACTTACACGAAAAAAGTCATATTAAAGGCAAAGGCATAGCCTGTCCTCTTATGTAGGAGGTGTTTAGGAAGAGGTTGTGTGCTGTGGTGCTGGGAGTGAGGAGATGAGGGTGCTCGGTTTTATTTGGGGACCCGTGCGAAATACAGTAGATGAAATACAGCAATTTGAAAATATTGGAACGATGCGGTTGCTAGTCGCTTTCTCCAGCAAGCATGTGTTCCCTTAAAAATACCCGGCTAAACTGCTCATCCGGATGTAGATAAACGAACGAGAGAGACCAGCCTTAAGAATTGGAGCCATACATAATTTTGTGGGAATCGCCCCGAACCGTTCAGTCAGCACAGGCATTTCTCCGATGTCGGAGACGCAGAGAAAATGCTTGCGCTCTATGACTGATCTAGTTGGAGATTTCATTGAATTGAGATCTTGCGTCTACGCAAGGTCGCCTTTGCAGCGTCTGTCATTGTCAAAAAGGCTGCCCCCAACATAATCAAGTCTTTGATCACGAGCCTGCCAGCTCCCGATAGATAAGGAAAACCATGCGCGCTATCGCCAAGTGCCGGAACCCATGCCTCAGGAGTCGTAATCAGAAATGAAAGTGTAGTAAGCGACATAAAGACCAGCAGGAAACTGCCAATCATCGATAAATCCGGTCGGATAGGATAAAGAGCAATCAGGATTGCAAAAGACATAATGGTGATTCCTAACCCGTAGGAAACAGGATAGGTTCCATTCCCTTGGTGCCACTCTCTATTTGCAGGCTTCAGCTCTCCTTCTTTGTTCATATAGTGCCGATACTCCGGTGCTGGGTGATGATAAAGGAAACTAGTCAAAGGGCTGTTTGCCACAAAAGGAACAATGCTATCGGCCTCATAGTTTGCAAACTTCAAGCCACCAATCCAGAGCAAAACAACCACAAGTCCCAGCCGAAGCAGGCCCATTCCCATTCGGTCTAGTGAGGAAATGGTTTTCAGCATGCGATCCATTCTGCTTCCAGATATCAAAGAATCGTTCGCCGATCTGGCGGAAGCATTTGCGATAGAGGCCGGTTGGGTAATCATTGAGGGTTTCTCCTTGTGGGCATTCTGTTCGACTGCACAACCGTTTGATCCTTCAGATTGCTCTCCGATCTATACAAGGAGTCTCATTCGGATAGCAGATCGTCTCGCAATTGCAGAGGGAAGGGGACTGATTGTAGCCTGTGATCGGAATGGATCGTCTGATCGAAATCTTCCAGCACTTTACGCTTTCTGCCAGAGTCTTCTTTTCCGGCAAACTCTGTGGACTGTCCGGAGATCACGAAACTAAATCCTCTGGCCATTTGCATGTATTGAAGTCTGGCTCGATTGAGATAATCCAGCCCAACAAGCAGATCCTCACGGTTGAGGAACCAAGCGTCTTGTTTTTCCCGGGACCAATGCAGCATCGTTTCCAAACTAATGAAGATGGAGTGGAAATTGTATGCGCTCATATTGATTTTGGGGCCGGTGTTATGCAGCCCTTGATTCAGTCGTTGCCTGCATTCATGCATATCCCTCTGGCCTCATTCGACAGCCTGGCTAAAGGAGTAGCGCTTTTATTTGAGGAAGCATTTGGCAACTTGCCGGGACGACAAACCGCAGTAGACCGATTGGCAGAGTATCTTTTGGTTCTGCTCTTACGCGATGCAATGGACAGAAACCTCGTCCATTCCGGAACGCTACGAGGTCTCGCTGATACACGCCTTTCGAAGGCTCTGATCGCTATACACCAAAAGCCTGGAGATCCATGGGACCTTGACAGGCTTGCTGCGGAAGCGGGCATGTCCCGAGCTCGGTTCGCCGCCTATTTTCGCGAAGTCATTGGGACAACACCCTTGAGCTATCTGACGGGATGGAGAATGAGCATGGCTCAGAACATGCTCCGCAGAGGCGAATCGTTGAAGTCCATCGCGCCTGCAGTTGGGTATGAGAGTTCATCAGCTTTAAGCCGAGCTTTCACCCAGATTATTGGTGTCTCTCCAACAGAGTGGATTGACAGCGCCCGCCTATAATCGCCATCTACGTTACCTCGCATGCAGCAACCCAATTAAACCAGGATGAATCATCACGATATTGTGAGATTACTTGCTTATCCGGCAGTCAATGTAATCGTGAGATCTTCACTACTAAACATCCATAGAATTGGTGAATCTATCTTTTTACTAAAGCTGTAACAATCGGCTGCGCTCCCTGACGCCGTTAGGGATTGGCCTATCGAGACGAAATGTATGGGATACTATCGAAACAATGCGTTTCCCCGCGCCCGTTTTCTTCGCAAGATTTGATCCGGTCGTTCAGCGCTTTCGTCTACGGTTTCTAGGCACATCGAGGTGGATAACCTCTCTTGTTCATATCGCTGTGAGCGGACTCATCTTTTACATGCCTTTCATGCATGCTGAAAAGATCCCCTCTGCCATGCCAGCGCATCCCGGCATCGGACATAAAGCGATATCGCTCCCAGTCATAGTAAAAAGAGACATTCACTTTAATCGCGTCTCTGGAAATGAGGGCCTCTCTCAAGTACGAGTGGCACAGATTACGCAAGACGATCAAGGCTTCATGTGGTTTGGAACTCAATATGGCCTTGATCGCTTTGACGGATACAAATTCAAGGTATTTCGGAATGATCGTTTGCGTCCGGATAGCTTGAGTGGCGTTTATATCCGATCTCTCTTCAAGGACCGAAAAGGAAACTTGTGGGTTGGCTGCGATCAATTTCTCGATAAATTCGATCCCAAGACCGAAGTCTTTAACCATTACCGGCTGGGAGAAAAAGACACAAAGACGCCGAATCCAACCATCAACCATATCAGCCAGGACTCAACAGGAATTCTATGGCTGTCTACCGGAAGAGGGCTCTATAGCCTGAATCCGGATACATCACGGATCACGCTGTACACTCACTCTACATCTGACGCTTCCAGTCTGAGCAACAGCGACATCAAATCCACCGGAGAAGATCGCAATGGTGGATTCTGGGTAGCAACCCGCGATGGACTTGATAAATTCGACCGCAAAACCGGCAAAGTACTTCGCCATATTCCCTTGAGCGACTCCGGACATGCGCTATGGTTTCATCAAGATCGTTATGGAGTCTTTTGGCTTGTCTATGGTGCCGATGGCATTCTGGCAACACTCGATCCCGCAACCTACCAAGTAACCGATTACGCTCTTGGCGGAGTAAAAGACGGAGATCGTAGCAGAAGTAAGATCAACACCATGCTTGAGGATAGCGATGGTGAAATGTGGTTTGGTTCCGACGGCAACGGCATTCTCCGATTCGACCGACAGGCTCATCGCTTTCTCGCATACAAAAATGACCCTAGCGATGTTGAGAGTATTGCGCATAATCGCGTCAGTACATTATTTCAAGATCGAGAAGGAAATATCTGGGCAGGACTTCACGAACTGGCTCCTAATTTTTTCTCCAAGCGGCCAGCGCTCTTCAAAAAGTTTTCTCATCAGACAGGTAACCCTAATAGCTTAACTTCCAGTTTGGTAACAACCATCTTTGAAGAAAGCCCTCAATCTTTACTTGTCGGCTCTACCGGCTCACTACAACGAATCAATCTGCTAACAGGTCAATACTCTGTCTATTCTTCGAAGTTCGAAGGAACAGACATTCTGAACATCGCAAAGGACAACCACGGTCAGCTATGGTTTGGAACTGCAGGCAAGGGAGTCTACCGTCTTGATCCCAGAACCGGCAAGGTCAAGAACTATGACAAAAACTCTCTAGTCCCCGGAACGCTAAGCAGCAATCATGTCCAAAGATTTCTGATAGACGAAAGTGGAGCACTCTGGGCCGCCACTTGGACCGGGCTGAACAAATATGATCCTGTAACAGATACATTTACGGCTTATCATCCGGAAACAGGTGGGGAAAACTTCTACGCATTTGTGAAAGATGGAAAGGGAGCGTTCTGGATCGGCAGCAACCTGGGTTTGTATCACTTCGATCCAGCTACGCATACCGCCGTTGCTTATCGACACAATCAAGAGGATCCCAACAGTTTAAGTGACAGTAGAGTTAACTCAATCTATATCGACCACGCTGGACGGACATGGATCGGCACCCAGAACGGACTGGACCGGTTAAACCCTGAAAAGGGGTCGTTTACAACCTACAGCGAGAGGGAAGGCCTGAACGGAAATGTGGTGAGTTGCATTTTGGAGGACGACGTTCATCGGCTATGGATGAGCACGAATAAGGGAATTAGCCGTTTTGATCCCAGCAGCGGAAGCTTTGATAACTACACTCCCGCGGATGGAATTCCCGGCCCGGACTTAACCGGATGGGGAGCCTGTATGAAGCGCAGTACAGGTGAATTCTACTTTGGAGGTTTCAGCGGAGCCACTGCCTTTTATCCCAAGGACGTGATAGAGAGTCCTACTGTTCCGCCAATAGTCCTTACGGATTTCCGCATAGCTGGCGTGCCTCTTTTGGCAGGGAAAAATTCACCCCTGCAACAATCCATCAGCTATGCCCGATCAATTGTACTGGCGCACAACCAGAACGTTTTTTCGATTGAATTCGCGGCGCTAAGTTATTTCAACACCACGACCAATCGATACCGGTACAAACTGGATGGCATCGATCGGGAGTGGAATAATGTCGAAAGTGAGCAAAGAATAGCAACCTACACCACTTTGCCGCCCGGAACCTACACCTTTCATGTTCAAGGGTCGACGGGGAGAGGAAGTTGGAGCGAACCCGGTGCGGCTCTTCGGATCCAAATACTCCCTCCGTGGTGGAATACGTGGCAATTCCGCTCATCGTATATCGCGGGAATCCTTCTTTTAGCCTGGGGCATTTACCGGCACAGATGTCAACAAAACGAGCTGCAATTCCAAATTCGCCTGGAAGAACGAGTCAGCGAACGCACTAGAATTGCGCGAGAACTGCATGACACTCTACTCCAGAACTTCCAAGGCCTGGTACTCAGCTTTCAGGCAGTTGCCAGTACGGTACCGCCCAATGAACGGACTCATCAGCTAATGAATGCGGCTCTGGATAAGGCTGATCAGGCTTTAGTGGAGGGCAGAGACAGTATTGCTAACCTGAGAATAGGTACCGAGTCGTGTCCCGACCTTGCGGTATCCTTTGCTGCTCTTGGACAAGAACTAGGCGTTGATAATGCAGTGGCTTTCCAGTTGAGGCTCCAGGGAAAACCAAGATCTCTGCACCCTGCAGTACAGGAAGAGATCTTCCGAATCGGTAAAGAAGCTCTGACAAATGCCTTTCAACATTCTCAAGCAACGGAGATTGAAGCGGAGATTCTCTACACCAGGAACAGAATATCTTTCCGCTTTCGTGACAATGGACGCGGCATTGATACGTCTGTCCTGGAAAAAGGTGGTCTACCAGGACACTGGGGACTAATAGGGATGCGTGAACGAGCAGAACGTATCCATTCGGAGTTAAAGATATGGAGTGAAGCTGGTGCGGGAACAGAAGTTGCACTCGATGTGCCCGCTCCTAAGGCTAGACGATTTTCTATGGGGAAGCTCTTCAAAAGATCTCGGGTTGTGGACTTGTAGGGCTTCTTCAGAGTTTATCGTGACGCATTCCTTCTGGAAGGCAGCGCCTTTAGTTCGTCCTTTACTTTAGGTCTTTGGGAAACTTGATAACTCTACGGCCAAACATGAGCGAATCAAGGGAATAGGCTCCGGGCCCAAGAAATATAAGAGCGATTGCATTTGTCACCCCAGGAAAGGGAATGATGGCCGTGCACCCAATGTTGCTAAAGACAACTGCTAGCAAATAGAGAACGCAAAAGACAGAACAGAATGGAGTCAACAGACCAATGGCGAGAGAAATGATTATTGGAAATTGCGCCCACGATACCCAGATCGCATAACTTGCCGACGTCCGGTCGAGCACAACGTATAAATAGATTCCGGCAGTTGTGAGTCGCAGCAGCAGTAATGCGCCGCCTAACGTTCCTGTCGGAAAAATTGAGTATAATCGTTGCACACCTCGACGTTAGCAAGCGGCATTCATACCTACAACGCAAAATAGAGCAATGAAACACTTACTCTTTCGGGTGGCTAGATCTGGTTTTTCAAGCAGAAAGCACCGTTTACATACAACTGTTTTAGAACTTGGAGCGTCGCAAGATCGATCCTCTGCGAAGAGATGGATCGACCCAGCGGTCGCTCCTGGACGGCAAATCTGGTACATCTAAAATCATGACCATGCCCAGTAATAAAATCCGTGTCCTCGCCGTAGACGATCATCCTTTTCTGCGGGATGGAGTGGCTGCCGTTATTTCGCAGCAGGTGGATATGCAGATGGTGGCAGAGGCAAACAATGGAGCAGAAGGAATCCAGCAATTCCGGACTCATCACCCGGATGTTACGCTAATGGATCTGCGCTTACCAGATATGAGTGGTGTTGACGCCATTTGTGAAATCAGGAAAGAATTTCCCGATGCAAAGATCGTTGTACTGACTACCTATAAAGGGGATGTTCAGGCGACCAAGGCCTTTAAGGCCGGAGCTTTTGGCTATCTGCTGAAGAGTACTCTTCGCAAGGATCTGTTGGAGACAATCCGGCTCGTTCACAAAGGCCATCGTCGTGTTCCACAAGAGATTGCTGCAGAGATGGCGGAACATGTAGCGGCAGACACACTCTCCTCTCGTGAACTGGAAGTCTTGAGAGAAATCGCTTTAGGTAATTCGAATAAAGCAATCGCGGCTAAACTGCTGATTACCGAAGACACAGTCAAAGCTCATGTAAAAAGTATCCTGGCAAAACTGGCAGCCAATGATCGCACCCACGCTGTAACTATCTCGCTTAAACGCGGTTTCCTCGAAATGTGAGCTTGCAGTAAGCAGGATGAACATCTTGACAGGCAGGCCCCTTTCTTGCACCCCCCAAACGGGTGGCAATGCCGTTCCTCTATCGAGGGTTTCCCCTAGCTTTCATTCACGTAAGAATCTGATTGGTTCCGCATGTCCACGACGAGTATTCGTCAATCTCATGATGCTCGGCATGGTGCAGGTGGCAAATTAATCTACGCGAGGATCGCCATGCCATTTATAACTGTCGACAAGGAAAATTCAGAAGATATTCAAATCTATTATGAGGATCACGGCGCGGGGAAACCGGTTCTTCTAGTCCACGGATGGCCACTCAGTAGCTCCTCCTGGGAAAAGCAAGTCGCAGCACTGGCCGAAGCAGGCTATCGGGTAATCACCTATGATCGACGTGGATTTGGTAAATCCAGTCAACCCATTTCCGGATACGACTACGATACGCTTGCGTCAGATCTCCATCTCCTGATCATGAAACTCGATCTCCAAGATATTGCTCTCTTCGGCTTTTCCATGGGAGGTGGAGAAGTAGCTCGTTATATCGGTACTCATGGAAGCGACCGGGTAAAGAAAGCCGGCTTTATTTCTGCGGTAACGCCATTTCTCCTAAAGACAGCTGACAATCCTGACGGGATAGACAGTAAACTCTTTGACAATCTACAGAAATCCTGCCGAGATGATCGATTTACATTCGTTCAGGGCTTCCTGCAGCTCTTTTATAACGTTAAGGAACTTCAGGGAAAGCTAATTAGCGATGCAGCTGTACAAGCCAGCTTTCAGGTCGCAGTCCAGGCATCGGCAAAAGCCACTCACGATTGCATTGGCGCTTGGTTAACAGACTTCAGAGAGGACCTCAAGCAATTCGATATTCCTACCCTGGTTATTCATGGAGCAGCCGATCAAACAGCTCCTTTCTCCGCTACTGGGAAAAAAATGCCGAACTATTTGAAGCAGGTAAAGTTAATAGTAATCGAGGATGGGCCGCACGGATTGAACTGGACACACGCTGAAAAACTTAACCAGGAGTTGCTGGATTTCCTGTCTTGAACCACGGCACAATATGTAGGCAAATACCTGAGCATTGCTAAACTAGTTTATCTAGCCCTTCCAGATCAATTCCCAGGATGTTCCCAGCCTCATCTCGGCGATAGAAATCTGCATGCTGCTTTCCAAAGACAATCTCGCTTGGAATATACGACGTCCTCGAACTTACAGTTTGCCCTGAGCTTTCATCGAGCCCGGTAACAAGAACCAGGATCTCTACTCGCCGGGCTTCGAGGATAGCTGTATCGGACTGGAATAAGGGACTGGTCGCGTCGACTCGATGACGAAGCGTCCATGAAAGGGGAAGAAATGTCGAGGATGAACGCTCTAGCTGAAGCCGAGTAAATCTCCGCATTGAAGTTCTCTGATTCCCCTCCATCCAGGAATAGACCACCTTGGCTGAAGTATCGATGACCTCGCTTTGGCTACGATTGGTTATACGAAACTGCAGATATTCAGCATCATCCTGCTTCGTGATAACGGCTGTTTTGCTGAAACGGATGCGAGCTCTGGTTCTCGATATCCGGGCGAAAAAAAGTCCTGTTATCAGTGCGAAAGCCAGTAAGCCATAAATCGACTCAATTGCAACAAGTAGATTGGCAGCCAGGCTGATAGGAACAAGCCCTCCATAACCGATAGTGCTGAGGGTCTGAATACTAAAGAAAAAGCAGGTCCAGGCACGACTGATGTGCGCAGCAGGACCATTGCTCGCAAGGGCTTCACTTCCACAAAAATAATAAGCTGTGCCGAATAGCAGATTGGACACAAAGTGAAGAACCGCCATCAGGAAAAAGAAGCGCAGCCATGAAATGTTGAGCAGGGTCAGATAAGAAAAAGATTCGCGTAAAGAATGAGATCGGATTTTGTTAAAGCTCCCGTCGCGATTCATGAGCCGGGATGGAATCACTGCCCCTTTATGGCCAATGATTCCATCATGAAAGGGGAAATCTTCGAGATGTTTGTCTGCAGCGCTCATAGTGGAGAGAAATCAACATCGATTGGCATCGGCACACTAGCTCTGCTTTGCAGTCAGTAGCTTTATCTCTTGTAATGTGTCATTGCGATAAATCTGTATTGCGGCACAGAGCCCCGAAAGCAGAGCAGTGATAGTCAGTAGAGTAAAGAGAGAATGGCGCAAAAGAAGGACTCCGGAAGCAGCTCCCAGAAACATCATCACAATTGAAGCAATGCGCCTTTTCCAGCGTGGATTCGTACCTCCCCCCAACGAGGACTCGGAGGCAAGTCCAGCGACCGTAAGCGTAAGAACTGTCGTTGTCAGCTCCGGAATAGCAAGCTTTCTTATCGTTCCATTACGAATCCCCATCCCCAGAGCCGTCAGCGCAATGACCCAATAGAGAGGAACAGGTGGAAGTTGTAAATCCGAAGCATACCCATGAGTGACAAAAGAGGCAATTAGCAGAAGTACAGCTTCCAGGGCAAGCGCCACAGCAAGCCAATATCTCCGTCGATGCCGGCTCAAGGCCAAATCTACCCGTCCTGCGATGACACCACCTAGCAGAGAAGCAGCGAGAGCCGTTAATGATCGGCCGACGGAAAGCTCCTTCACTCCCGCAAATGCAAATGCCAGGAAAACGACATTGCCTGTCATGTTGGCTGTAAACACATGGCCCATGGCAACAAAGCTTGCAGCATCCACGATTCCGGTAATGAAGGTCAAAAGAAGTAAGGATGCGTGCAATGCTGTTTCGCTGAGAGACTGTTCATTCATCGAGATCCGCCGTTGTCAGAACTTATAGCCAAACCATAATGATGTATAGTTCAGATTCTTGCCGTAGCCCGATTGGCGTAAGAATGGTCCTGAAAAAAACACACCATAATCTCCTTGCAGATAAAGGTGCCGATCAATCTGCCAGCGGACTTCTATTCCAGGGCGATGACCAACAAAACTCGCATTGCTCTTGCCCGATCGAACCAGAAGATTTCCCGGAACTCCATAAACGCCATCGTTCTTACTCTGTCTCCACCAAATGACCCAGTCCGCATCAACACTCACAGCATGGGGCAGGTTCAGACGCATATCCGGATGGAGATCACGAAAGTTTACCGGTCCTGGTCCGGTATCTGCCAGGACACCGAAATAATTACCGATCGGGAAGAGCGCATTAAAGGTTTGCAAATCCTTATTTTTGGGACTGCTATCGCCGCTCGAAATATCTGCCCGCATTCCCAGACGCGGAGTAAAGGGAAGCTTGGGCAACATATACCCAAACTCACCAGCAGTTGTCCAGGCGCGGATGTCGCCGGATCCAAAAGAGCCGAATTGATAAACGGCCTCAATATCAAAATGAGGAATAGCTGTACGGCCAGACGTTGCAACCGGAGAGGGAGTGGCTATTCGACCTCCGACCGTGTGCCGAATCTCGCGACCTGTACCCTGATTGAATGTCGCACTTTTACGATCCAGGCCGAAATAATAGATATCCAGCAAATTCCTATTTTGCTTACTCCATGAACGGGTTGCGAAGATGCCCCAGAACTGTGTCGCATGATTCGGAACATTATTGAAGTATCCGTGATTATCGACAGCAGGGCGAACAGCAAAAGCATCTGTCTGCCATAGACCCAGATGATTACTGACGCGAAATCCGTAAAAGCTCTGGCGTACATTAGGACCTTCTCTTACGGCAACAAGCCGGCCGGATCCAAAGTTCAGTTCTTGTCTTCCCGTCCTTACCGTTACCGGATGTACCCGGGGCCCAACGCCTAGATCAACGAATGCGTTAAGAAAGTCCAGACGCTTTAGGTCAATTGGTCGAGGTCCGCCCTTTCGGCCTTGCTCAAGACCGCTTTCGAACTGAATAAAGAAACGTATTCTCTTGTTAACGTGCGTATCAAAATGCAATTGGTAGCGCTGAAGAGAAAATTGATTCGTGGCGTAAGGAGTTCCACCCCAATTGTCATTTTGGACGCGTTCATATACATTGCGGAACTCGCCTCCAATCGATAAATATGGAGAACCAGAAGTCCGGCCGAAAGGAATGTATTTAATGGGATCTAGCCAATCTGCGCGATTGGCTAGATTGGCTAGATAACTCCAGTCCTCCTCGAAACGCAGTATCTGATAAGACGGTCTTGCCGGAGGCGTTTGATGAGCGCTCAGGCTAGTCTGCGCCTCCAGCTTTCCAGCGGAGACGAGCCCCGCAAGAGGACCCGCAAAAGCAAATACCGATATTATGATGAATCCCATTGCGGAGGTAGCTCGTATCACGATTACATCTTTCTATTTAAGGTTGTAGCAAATTAGTGAGATGAAGTTCCCAAGGCGCGATCGATTCCGCCTTGCGTGTCTTTGGCATATTTTGTTCCCGCGAGATAGGTAACGTCTGTAACTGCTGTGGCCTCTGTTGCATTCCCTTTACGCAATACAGTTTCTGTAGAAAGTGCATCGCGAAACCCACGAACTACCTGCTCTGCCACCTGTCCTGTTGTGTACTTCGTGACACCGCCATCCAGAATCGTTGGAGCAAAAAAGGGATGGGCAATACCAAGACGGTTTGCTTCGCGCAGGGCAATCTTGCCAACCTGATACATGCGCTCGGGAGTAAAGGTCGCCGAATCTCCAAGACCGACAATGAGTACCTTCTTGGCCGTCAGAGTTCCTGGAGGAGGCGTCAGCAGAATGGTCTCGCCAAGATCTCCGTTAAAAAGACCAGGCTTGCGGATTTCATCAAGTAGGCCATGAAGTTTTTCATTGGTCTCTATGAGCGATCCGTGCAACGTGTTCTCTGGAGAGGATCGAAATAGACAGAAGATCTGCAGATCTGTCTTGGTATCCGCAGGGCTCTGCATTAACACCGTGACAGGCAGCGTCGGAGTTGTCTCGGCAGCCTGCCCCAGGGACAGAGAAGCTTGTCCCCATAGAAGAGAAGTTATCAGCAAAAGATGGGAAAAAGAGAAACGTCTCATATACCTTTACTCTCCTTGTCACGCAACACATAGGGAGAATCGACAGATGCCCTCTCCTGTATTCGTTCGGCGGTTGCTCCCGTAGGGCCACCGCAAAGATGGGAAGTCGTTGCGGGTTTATTGCGGCGATTGAGAACCGCATTCGATGAGGTGTAGCCAAGAGTCATGGCCAGAACTAGAAGAGCTCCGGGAAGAACAGGTGGACTGCCAACCGGTATGTCGAAGAAACGACATCCCGCCCCCACGGCAAAACTAATAACGAGCCCCAGAATGAATTTAGTCATCTCGATCTCCTGTTGCTTCAGAATGCAAAGCATTCACAACCTAAGCCCCAAATCGCCTCCCCCAGACGTCCTTGAGAAGCATGACTCTTGTGAGCATGATGCCGGCACGCGTGATCTTGAGCTGCATACACAGGAGTAAGAGGGTTGTAATATCCTCCGTAATGCAATGTAGGAGCCCAATCCTGAGCTGAGGGAAGTGGTGACGGTGCTTGATTCTCAAAATCCCTATTGGCATAAACAACTTCGCCACCGACTACGGTCAAGGCAGACTGTAGATCTTTAATCTCTTCCTCTGGAATGCTGAAATAGTCTGCTGTCAACACCGCAAAATCTGCGAGCTGACCAACAAAGAGTCCACCTTTGCTGCCGTCTTCCGTGGAGAACCAGCTGCTACCTTGGGTATAAAGGCGAAGCGCTTCTTCCCGCGACATCCGGTTGTTTTCGGAATAGAGCTCCAATCCTCCAACTGTTTTTCCAGATATCAGCCAATAAAGAGAAACATAGGGGTTGTAACTAGCAACTCTGGTCGCATCTGTGCCTGCACCAACTGGAAGTCCTAACTCAAGCATGCGACGGATCGGAGGGGTTCGCCTGGCAGCCTCGGCTCCATATCGGCCAACAAAGTACTCACCTTGAAATGCCATTCGGTGCTGAACTGCAATTCCTCCCTGCAGAGCCGCTACGCGTTCTATATTCCTATCGCTGATGGTTTCTGCATGATCAAAGAACCAGTGAAGACCGTCGAACGGAATATCTTTGTTCACTTTTTCAAAGACAGTCAGGAAACGTTCGATTGATTCGTTGTAGGTGGCATGCAGTCGAAAAGGCCATCTTTTCTCGACAAGCAAACGGACTACCTGCTCTAGTTCTTTCTCCAGCCCCCCATCCAAATCGGGCCGCGGTTCCAGAAAGTCCTCAAAGTCTGCGGCAGAAAAGACGAGCATTTCGCCAGCACCATTCAGACGGAACATCTGGTCTCCCTGATGAAGCTTGACTGTCGAGGTCCAGTTCTGAAAATCGTCGAACTCCTGCTTGGGTCTCTGCGTGAAGAGGTTATAAGCAATGCGCACACTCATCTGCTTTTTGCGGTGCAGCTCTTCTATAACCTTGTAATCATTGGGGTAATTCTGAAAACCTCCCCCCGCATCGATAGCGCTTGTGATACCCAGACGGTTCAGCTCTCGCATAAAGTGGCGGGTAGAGATGAGCTGATCTTCATAGTTCAAAACTGGACCCTTCGCGAGAGTTGAGTAGAGAATTCCGGCATTTGGCCGAGCGATCAGCAATCCGGTTGGATTACCTTTCTTGTCTCGCTGAATTTCGCCGCCTGGAGGATTCGGCGAATCCTTTGTGTAACCTACAGCCCGAAGGGCAGCTGCATTGAGAAAAGCACGATCATAAAGATGCAGAACAAAAACCGGAGTATCCGGTGATACGGCATTGATCTCTTCCAGCGTCGGCATACGCTTTTCAGCAAATTGGAATTCATTCCAACCGCCGACAACCCGAACCCACTGTGGCGAAGGCGTGCGCTGTGCCTGTTCCTTTAACATCCGCAATGCGTCTGCCAAAGAAGGAACGCCATCCCAACGCAACTCCATGTTGTAGTGGAGGCCACCACGAATAATGTGCAGATGCGAATCATTGAGTCCAGGAATGATGGTGCGCCCACCAAGATCAATCACCTCGGTTTGAGAACCGCGTAAGGGCAAAACATTATCATTGCTTCCGATTGCACAGATCTTTCCGTCTGCAATCGCAAGCGCCTGAACGAAGTAAGGCTTCGTATTCGTTGCAATCTTTCCGTTATAGAAAATCTTTTCGGGTAGCATTGTTGCCTCCTGCGTCACGGTTAGCGGGGAAGGGAAGCAGGACCGAGATAAATAGCGGTCCTGCTTGGGGTCTCTAGCTATGAACCAGCTCGGCAGGAACTTCCCAACCTGGATATACACTCGGAGCCGCGTCGTGGACCATCGTGTAGGCGTATTCAACGCCCATTCCGTAAGCCCCGGCATGGTGCTTCACTACATCCATGACCGCGTTGTAGGTTTCCTTCTGAGCCCAATCACGCTGCCACTCGAGCATGACCTGAATCCAGGTGACAGGTTTTGCCCCAGCCTGTTCCACCCGGCGCATCGCGGCTTCATGTGTCTTCTGGTCTAGATCTCCGCAAAGGTCTTCGACGACATAGACTTCGTAGCCATCATTGATTGCCTGAATCGTCGGAAAGGTAACGCATACCTGTGTCCACAGGCCGGCGAGAACAATCTTCTTCTTCCCGGTTTTCTTTACTGCGGCAACAAAGTTTGCGTCATCCCATGAATTCATGCTGCTCCGTTCAATAGGAGTCTGCTGGGGATAGATAGCCTGGAGTTGAGGCCAGAGATTCCCGCTGAAGGACTTGGTTTCAACGGTGCTCAGAATGAGCGGAACATCGAATATCTTGGCTGCCTTGGCAAAGCCGACAACATTATTGATCAGCGATTGCCTGTCTATGCTTGTTACTCCGAATAGCATCTGGGGTTGGTGGTCAATCAGAGTGACCACACAATTATCCGGTGTAAGTAAGCCTTTTTCGCTACGTGGTTTCAAACTCATCGTTCCTCCGCTTTTGCAAACTTATTTCGTGCGCCAGCCCGGCATTGTGGTTGGCACTCCGGTCGTATTCTTGCGTTGGCTAGTGAAGGTCGCTATGGACCTAAATAAACACCAAAGAGATTGTCGAACGGTCTCCATAAAGGCGAAACACTCGATTGGGGAACATTTAAACTACCCATTTGAGGGAGGACCATCGACTTGCTGAGGATAAAGCAGTCAAAATAATATGTAATTGTTTTACTTACTTATTGGCGTATTCAGGAGAACCAGAGAAGTGGGCCATCTTGCCTAAGACACAGACGCGTAAATAGATACTCCTCCACCTTGACGATTTTTCGAAAGGCAGAGGGGTGATTGAATTAACTATTTTTCCGAGATTCGACCTTTATACGATGCGGAGACAGTCTGCAGTTTGGTTCCAGCAATAAAAAGCAACCCGCCCCAGATCGCAAAGTTTTTGAAAAAATTGATCATCTGCCCCTGAAATGCCGGAGTTCCGAAAGCCTCCCAAAATGAATGCGACACGAAAGTAGCGGGAATCAAGAAAACAAGCAGAGCAAGAGAGGCAAGCTGAGGGTATAGCCCAAAGGCAAGAGCGAAACCGCCTGTCAACTCAACGGCTCTTCCCGCAATCATAACCATAGGAACCAGAGATGCGGGAACACCGCGAGCTAAAAGTTCCTTTGCCGGAATGCCTTGATCAATTACTCCAAATCCATTCAATAGAAAGGCACTGGCAATCAAGATTCGTGCAATCGGCTGCGCCAAACGTAAAAACAGATTCATACCACCCTCACGTAGATTGATTGATCATTGCAGTTGAAGACTGCTAAATCCTAGAGACCGCAAAGGCAGAACAAAACCCTAGATCGAGCTTGGGGAATATAACCCTTTTGAGTGGTTATACGGATTCAAAGGGCGGTAACGACGCGCGGCGTCTTGTGACTGAGGTTTTCAATATCTCAGAAACTGCTGATTTCCGGTCTCGATATGGAACGAAGGAAGCAGGGAGAGATTGAACGAAATTCGGAATGGATTACATAAAATCGCCTTGATGATTGCCTGCTTCGATCTGCTTATGATGAAGGTTCACCTCTGAACGGAACAGGACAGGCCCCAAGATTCTGAATAAGAAAGACCAAATTACGTATAAAGTTTCGTTGACAGTGCATACATTGTTGTATACAAAATAAAATTTGACACTTTAAAGACTCAATGCGGCTTCGCCACTCCTCACCAGTTGGGGCAAAGTCATTCGATGGATTTTAGTTATTTATAGCCAGGGAACCGAAGATCTACTTTCCCGTTGTGAAAGTGGTTCCTTTAACGCAGAGCGTTTTCGTGAACAGGCCCGCAATTGCTTGAGGAAATGGCGCTAAGGGTAATTTCTCACGATTTCGTCTGCTCTCGATATCCGCCGTCTGCTCGACCAGCTGACGGCGAAGCTATTTGCAAAGGAAACATTCGATGCAAGCGAATCGCCGGGAATTTTTGTTGGGTACGGCCGCTGTTCTAGCAACCAATCTGGGACCTAAAGTGGCTCACGCTGTTAATGGGCCGGGGCTTCCGGGAACAGCCAAGCCTCTTCCTTTGTCAGCAGTACGATTGCTCCCATCCGACTACGCCACAGCCGTAGAGGTAAACCGAAAATATCTGTTGAGCCTCAGTGCAGATCGCTTTCTACACAATTTTCTGAAATATGCGGGGCTTCCACCAAAGGGAGAGATCTATGGCGGATGGGAGAGTGACACGATAGCCGGACATACTCTTGGCCACTACCTCTCGGCACTGGTCCTCACTTTTGAGCAGACGGGAGACAAGGAATGCCGGGCTCGCGCAGATTATATTGTTGAGGAATTGGAACGAGCCCAGACAGCGCGGGGCACTGGCTATGTGGGAGCTCTAGGCCGCAAAGGCAAAGATGGAAAAATCGTTGATGGGGAAGTGATCTTCGCAGAAGTGATGCGCGGTGAGATCCACTCCGGAGGCTTCGATCTCAATGGCTCCTGGTCTCCTCTTTATACAGTCCATAAACTCATGGCAGGGCTGCTCGATGTCCATGGGAGTTGGAGTAATCCAAAGGCACTTAAGGTATTGGTGGGATTGGCAGAATACTTTGGACGAGTCTTTGACGCGCTCGATGACGAGCACCTGCAACAGATGTTGAATACCGAATACGGTGGCATCAACGAAAGCTTTGCCGAACTCTCAGTGAGAACAGGCAACAAGCGCTGGCTTGACTTGGCTCAGCGCATCTACGACCGCAAGGTTCTCGATCCCTTGGTTGCAGGAGAGGACAAACTAGCGAATTTTCATGCTAATACCCAGGTCCCTAAACTTATCGGTTTAGCGCGAATCCATGAGCTTAATGGCAAGCCGGAACCGGCACGTGCGGCTAGTTCCTTCTGGACTGCAGTCACGGAGCACCACAGTTATGTGATCGGCGGCAATGCGGACCGCGAGTATTTCTCAGAACCCGATACTCTTGCGGCACATATCACCGAGCAGACCTGTGAGCACTGTAATACCTACAACATGCTGAAGCTCACGCGACAACTTTATAGTTGGAAACCCGATGGAGCATATTTCGATTACTACGAACGAGCGCATCTGAATCACGTCATGGCTGCACAAAATCCGGCTACCGGAGGCTTTACCTATATGACGCCGCTAATGACAGGGTCTGTACGCGAATATTCAAGTCCGACAGAAGATGCCTTCTGGTGTTGTGTGGGCAGTGGCATGGAGAGCCATGCAAAGCATGGCGAATCGATCTTCTGGGAGGGAAGCGACACGTTGCTGGTTAACCTGTATATCCCCGCCGAAGCTAGCTGGGCTACACGTAACGCCAGAATCAAACTGGAAACGAAGTACCCCATGCAACCAGAATCCCATCTGACGTTAACCAGCCTCGGCAAAACAGACAAGTTTGCCATAGCGCTGCGGGTGCCAGGATGGGCAAAGGGCAAAGCTTCCGTGACGGTAAACGGCCAAGAGGTCACTCCAACCATGAACAGCGGATATGCGATAGTGAACCGCAATTGGAAGCAGGGCGATGTGATAGGCATTTCGTTCCCGCTGGAGTTACGTATCGAATCCACGCCGGGAGATGCAAATACAATTGCTATTCTTCACGGGCCCATGGTTCTCGCAGCCGACCTTGGTTCTGTCAAGCAGGAATGGAACAGCGCTGATCCTGCCATGGTAGGGGAAAACCTGCTGAAGGGCTTCAAGCCCAGTACAAAAGCGGAAGGTGTCACCTATGAGACACACGGTGTAATCCGTCCTGCCGATCTTAACTTTGTGCCCTTCTACAGTCAGTACGAGCGTCGAAGCGCTGTGTACTTCAAGCGCTTCAGTGAAGCAGGGTGGAAGGCCGAGCAAGCATCCTTCCTGGCGGAGCAGGCTCATCAACGCGATATTGCAGCACGCTCGGTTGACGTAATGCATCTGGGAGAAATGCAACCGGAACGCGATCACAATCTGATCTCTGAGATCTCCTATCCCGTAAGCTATCGAGGACGCCAGGGACGCGACGCCCGCTCTGGTGGATACTTCGAATTCACCATGAAGACGAAACCAGGTCTACTGGTCTTAATGGCCACATATTGGGGAGACGAACGAGGCCAGAATTTCGATATCCTGATCGACAACGTCCTGCTGGCATCGCAACAGCTGAAGAATGATAAGCCTGGCAAGTTCTTCGATGTAGAGTACCCGGTCCCTGAGGCGCTTACAAAGAATAAGGCAGTCATCAAGGTACGTTTCGTTCCTCACAATCGCTCGACTGCAGGTCCTGTCTTTGGCGTGCGTTTGTTTACACAAAAGCCAGCTGCCTCGGAATCTGCAAAGTAGCTTTCCTACTGCCTTATGCTCCTGTGTCTACCGGAGCATAAGGCATTCCGAACGTGGCAGTCTTCACGATTGGTTGAGAGATCAGACCAAGACCTTGAGTACTCGAATGCTCAATAAATGAAAGCCCAATCGATTGATCTCCGTCTGATCGGGTACCACAGAGGGAAGGGAACATATGCGATTAACGTGGAAAAGATACGTTTGTGGTTCAGCCATGATAGCAGCCGTGAGCATCTGGCAGGCAAATGGCGAAGCAAAGGCATTGAGCCCAGGCGACCCCATCATGCGTCCAATCATTGAGCAGTTTTCGGCAGATAGCATGAGCCTGCAACAAACGTATTCTCTCGACATTTCAGCTTCGCATATCGCACGCTTCCAGAAGTTTTATTCTGACGAACTGCACTCACTAGAAACCATTGACTTTGAGCATCTGTCACACGCAGATCAGATTGACTACCTCCTGCTTCACAACCAACTAGTCTCGCAACAACATCGTTTGGCAATTCGACAGAAGCAGATCAATGGGATGTCACCCCTTTTGCCGTTCGCCAAAGACATCGAAGCCTTGCTCGATGCCAAGCGACGAATGCAGAGACCAGACCCAGAAAAGACTGCAGCAATTCTGACTGGAATCGTACGGCAGATTGAAGTTGCACGTCGAGAATTAGTACCCGTTACGGGTACTAATACGAAACCGAAGGTTAATCCCGTTGTTGCCAATCGCGCAGTAAACGCAACCCGAGAGCTTCGCGATGCTTTGCACGGTTGGTTCGAACAATACCACGGCTACGATCCACTCTTCACCTGGTGGGTTGACCAGCCCTTCCGCAATACAGACAAGGCCCTCGATGCCTATTCGGCATTTCTGAAGGAAAAGCTGGTTGGAATCGCTCCTGATGACAAGACAACAATTATCGGCGATCCCGTTGGGCATGAGGCCCTCATGGCAGAGCTTCAGGACACACTTATTCCATATACACCGGAGGAGCTAATCGCCATAGCCCAGACCGAATACGACTGGTGCATGAAAGAGATGCTCAAAGCCTCACAGGAGATGGGATTTGGTAATGACTGGCATGCCGCTGTCGAAAAAGTAAAGACGATGCACGTTGCACCGGGAGAACAGCCGGAACTCATCCGCAAATTCGTAATTGAAGGAAGCGACTTCGTCAAAAAGAACGATTTGGTCACCGTGCCACCTCTAGCTGATGAGACCTGGCGCATGATCATGATGACTCCAGAGCGTCAGCTCGTAAATCCGTTTTTCACTGGTGGCGATGAAATTAGCGTCTCGTATCCGACCGACACGATGACCTTCGATCAGCGTGAGATGAGTATGAGAGGCAACAACATTCCCTTTGCTCACGCCACCGCCTTTCACGAGATGATTCCCGGACACTTTCTCCAGTTCTATATGAATGCCCGTTATCGTCCATATCGCGAAGCATTCTGGACGCCCTTCTGGATAGAAGGGAATTCTCTTTACTGGGAAATGCTCTTCTGGGACAAAGGATTTAACCGTACACCCGAAGAGCGCGTCGGAGCTTTAGTCTGGCGCATGCATCGGTCAGCACGTGTAATCTTCACGATGAATTTTCACTTGGGAAAGTGGGCACCGCAGGAGTGTGTAAAGTTTTTGATCGATGCTGTCGGTTTCGAACCGGACAACGCTACCGCTGAAGTACGACGTTCCTTTGACGGCTCGGTTGGTCCCCTGTATCAGTGTGCCTATCTAATGGGAGCGCTGCAATTACGTGCTCTCCGGCATGAACTCGTCGATACCAAGAAGATGACCGAACGCGAGTTCCACGATGCAATCCTGCATGAAAATACAATGCCCATTGAGATCCTGCGTGCCGATCTCGAAAACCTAAGGCTCACACGGAACTACACAACCAACTGGCGCTATTACGGACCGCATCCAAATCACCCCTAGACTTTATGTCTGATTAGAGGTAGTTGGGGAAGGTGTTGCGTTCCTTAAGCTCCTTAATACTACACACTTGGTTCAACAAGATGCCTAGGGGTGTTGCCGAGCCGGATATACCGCTTTTGTTGCGCTGCCACTCCGCGGGTATCGCAACACCCTTGAACACCAGACAGATTAGTTGTGGCGCTTCAACTGTAGCCAACTGTAGCAGCCTCCTCGCAGCCGGTTTATGGCTCCCGACGGGCAAATGTCCGATTTGGCGACTTTTACGTCAACTGGATCGCGGATTCCTAGCCCCTTTCTTATTGCGTATGCATTCAGTCTCACCGTACTCTCCAGCCTCGTTAGTTCGGCGATCCTGGCTGCACAACTTCCACTGTTCGCTGCAAACCTCTGGCGGTCGGCAGTGTTGATGCTGCAAGCTTGGCTATGGAGATGAAGATGGTGTCCTATGCGTTACATGTGAACGGTGAACTCCGCAACATCGAAACCGACGGCACCATGCCATTGCTATGGGCTTTGCGTGATTTGCTGGAACTCACGGGCACGAAATATGGCTGTGGCATTGGGATGTGCGGAGCTTGCACGGTTCATCTCGATGGCAAGGCCGTGCGCTCGTGCCTGACGCCCATAGTTGAGGTTGGCGCGCAGAAGGTCACTACGATCGAGGGACTCGGGGATGGGGGTTTGCATCCCGTGCAGGCGGCGTGGATCGCCGAGCAGGCGCCGCAATGCGGCTACTGCCAATCCGGCCAGATCATGTCGGCGGCCGCACTACTGGCCTCGAATCCCCATCCAAGCGACGCACAGATAGACGATGCCATGGGCGGCAACATCTGCCGATGCGCTACCTACTTCCGCATTCGCAAGGCCATTCACCGCGCAGCACAGGAGGTAAGACCGTGAAGCTCAGCCGCCGAGGCTTTCTCGGTACTTCCGCCGCTCTGGTGGGCGGCACCCTCGTCATCGGATTTCGCCTCGATTCGGCTGCCCAGGACACCGCCGGCGTGGTGGAGAGCGGTACCAACCCATTCAATACGTGGATTCACATTAAGCCGGACAGCAGCGCAGAGTTGGTCCTCGCGCAATCGGAGATGGGCCAGGGCGTGTACACGTCGCTTCCAATGCTTTTGGCCGAGGAAGCCGATCTGGACTGGGGACGTGTCTCGGTCGTGCAATCCGATGCGACTAAGGGGACGGGCGGGAGCGGCAGCGTGCGGTCGAACTACCTTCCATTGCGCCGTGCGGGCGCCCAGCTTCGATGGGCAATGATTACGGCGGCCGCACGGCGGTGGAGTGTTCCCGAATCAGAATGCGCTACAAGCAAAAGCGAAGTTTCGCACGCCCGTTCGGGGCGCAAGCTCACTTATGGCGAACTGGTCTCAGACGCAAGCCGCCTACAGCTTCCAGATGCCAAAACCATCAAGCTCAAGGATCCTTCGCAGTTCACCTTGATTGGCCGTGCAACACCGCACCTTGATATCCCGGCCAAGTGTACGGGTAAAGCATGCTTCGGTTTGGACGTACGCATACCGGGTATGGTCTATGCGGTGATTGCGCGTTGCCCCACTTTCGGAGGTGCTCCGGCTAGCTGCAACGCCGCCAAAGCGCTGGCCGTCCCGGGAGTTCTTCAGGTCTTCGAGATCCCTGCCCGCGGCTTTCGCGTGTTCAGTGCAGGCGGAGTTGTGGTGGTCGCCAACAGTACCTGGGCCGCTATGCAGGGCCGAAAGGCGCTCGCAATTACCTGGAATCATGGCCCGAACTACGGCGAAACAACGGAGTCCTTGCATGCACAGATGAAGCAAGCACTTGCGAAGCCGCCGGGGTGGACTCCCGGAACGGACGGCGTCGAGCTCGATGCCGTTCCGGCGGCGAAGCGCGTAGAGGCAGTATACGAGTTTCCATTCCTGGCTCACGCGTGCATGGAGCCGATGAACACGACCATTCACCTGCATGATGGCAAGTGTGAAGTTTGGTCGCCATCACAGGGAGCGGAAGCCATCCGAGGCCCCATCGCCAAGGAACTGGAGTTGCCCGAGTCGGCCGTCACCGTGCATACCACGCTGATGGGCGGAGGCTTTGGGCGCCGCTACCAGTATGACTTTCCGACGGAAGCTGCGCAGATTGCGCGCCACGTCTCATCCCCAGTTCAACTGATGTGGACCCGAGAAGATGACATGACGCACGATTTCTATCGTCCCGCCGGGATGCGGCGCATGCGTGGCGCGCTGGACGCCGATGGCAATGTGGTCGCATGGTCCGATCATCTTGCCGATACGGCCATCGATGCGTTCTGGAGCGCGCCTGGGCAATACAAAATCAACGGTGCAGAACTTCCTCCGCCACTGCCGTATCCGGTTCCTCTGGTGCGCTCGGGATTTTCGCTCATTACAAGCAAGGTTCCCGTGGCGTGGTGGCGTTCGGTCGAGAACTCCTTTCACGGCTTCGCGATAGAGTCGTTCATCGACGAACTGGCCCACGCGGCCGGGCAGGATCCCTACTTCTTCCGTAAGCGCCTTCTGCAACTGCCGCCCGTTGCTCAAACACAGACAGGCGGGGAGGGAGGGCCGCCGCCCGATCCGAAGCGTTTACTCGCAGTCCTCGACCTCGCGGCGGAAAAGTCTGGCTGGATCAAACCGCTCGGCCCAGGCAGAGGACGCGGCATCGCCTGCACCACGACTTACGCTTACATCGCGGAGGTGGCAGAGGTCACGGTGCGGGGCGACAACATTAAAGTCGATCGACTTGTCATGGCCATCGATTGCGGGCAGGTGATCAACCCTAATGGCGCGCGTTCTCAGCTTGAGGGCGGCATGACCTTCACGTTGAGCTCGGTTCTACAGGAAGCCATCACCATACGCGATGGCGCCGCCGAGCAGAAGAACTTCGACGATTACAGCGTCTTGCGCATGCCTGAGGCTCCGGCACTCGAGACCCACTTCATCGAAAGCCACGACGATCCGCACGGGCTCGGCGAGGCGGCTGTGTGGCTTACGGGGCCGGCCATCGCCAACGCCATCTTCGCCGCAACCGCCAAGCGGCTCCGTCGCCTGCCTTTTCGAATGGATGAATTATCGGCATAGTCTTCATCCTGGCTCGCAGCCGCCCAGTGCTGGAATCTTGTCGCCTTCAACGAAACCTCGGCGTACACTGAGCGCATCCAGCGGTGGTTTCCCCGCGGTGCCACCGCGCCGGTCAGTCTAGCACCTGATTGGGAGATCGCATTGGCAAGTTCAACTTCATCAGAATCAGACACCGTCCGCGTACCAAGCGTCTCCGTTCGCGGCGCCGGCGCAACCGTCATCCTGCTTCTTGCGGGAGTTCTCGCGCTGGCAACCGCGAGCGAATGCAGTTCCATTACCCATCTGCCATCCCTCATCTACGGAATCGCGCTTTGGGGTTGGTGGGGCTGCATCGCCTCCGCTCTCTGGCTCATCGGCTCATATCGCTCGTCCAATTCGCGCTTCTCCCACTTGTCCATCGGACTTCAGGTGCTGCTCGGTTGTACCTTTGGGCTGGTACACCTGCTGCTGATGGGAGGCGTTGCCTTCGTAACTCCGGAATGGCGCGCAGGTCGAGCCGCTCTCGTCATCTGGACAAGTGCGCTCAGTCTTAACCGCTTCGGGCTGGAATTCCTCACCTACGGCTTCATCTTCGGGATCATCGGCGTGATCCAATCCCACATTCGTGCCCAGCAGGACGCCATGCGGGCTGTGGAACTCGAGCGGCAGCTCTCCGATGCGCAGCTTCGTGCTTTGCAAATGCAACTCGAGCCACACTTCCTCTTTAATACCCTCAATGCCATCACCACTCTTGTCGATCTCGGCCGCCAGCCGCAGGCCGCAGAGATGCTCCGCCATCTGAATGCCATTCTCAAAAGCACGCTGAAACGCACCACGCCCGAAAAAGTACCTCTCTCTCAGGAACTCGCTATAGTCGAGAACTACCTCGCCATCGAGCAGGTACGCTTCGCCGATCGTTTGCACATCGAGATCAAGGTCGATCCGGGAGCTCTCGACTGTCTCGTACCCTGCTTTCTTCTTCAGCCCATTGTCGAAAACGCCATTCGCCACGGCATCGCTCATTGCGAGGAGAACGGGCTAGTGCAAGCCTCAGTTCGGCGTGAGGGTGACAGGCTGCATCTGGAAGTTCGCGACACAGGTTCGCCTCACGGTGCGCACCTGAAAGCTGGCAATGGCATAGGCCTCAAAAACACGCGCGAGCGCCTCACACACTTCTATAACGAAGCCTATGATATGAGCGCCCAGCCGCTGGATGCCGGCGGGTTCCAGGTCGCCATCACCATACCCTATGAGCCAGCCTGAATGAAGTTGAGAGCTCTCATTGCGGATGACGAACCGCTGGCGCGCGAGCGTCTGCGCTTCCTTTTGACTGCAGACGACGAGATCCACGTCGCCGGCGAATGCCGAAACAACAAGGAAGTCATCGCAGCGCTCAAAGACCAGTCCTGCGACGTTCTGTTTCTGGACATCCAGATGCCCGGTGGCAGTGGTTTTGACCTAGTCGAGCAGGTAGGCAGGGCGCACATGCCGGTTACCGTGTTCGTCACCGCTCACAATCAGTATGCCCTGCAAGCCTTCGACGTCCATGCGCTCGACTACCTCACCAAGCCTGTCGAACCGGAACGGCTCAAAGCGGCGCTGGTCCACGTCAGGGAGCGCCTTGCATCGCAAAGTGCGCTGCAGACGCAGGAACAGCTCATGTCCCTGCTTGCTGCCCTGGGTGGCGGCCCGCGTGTGCCCAGAGAGTATCCGCGCCGCCTCATCGTTCCCAATGGATCGAAGGACTCATTCGTCAACGTGGATGAAATCGATTGGATCGAAGCTGCCGATTACTACGCCTGCCTACATGTTGGCTCCAGAACCTTCATGTTGCGCGAAACCATCAAGCAACTGGCAGACAGTCTCGATCCGCGCAAGTTTGTTCGCGTACACCGCTCAACCATCGTCAACATCGCGCAGGTGCGCGAGATCCTGCGCGGCGGCCGTAGTGAGGGTTGGGTGCAACTCGCCGCTGGCCCTCGGCTCAAGATGAGCAAGGCCGGCTGGAATGCACTCCTTGCTGCCACGCAGAGTTCGTAATATCTCCGAACATTGGTGGTCTTCGATCGACCGCCTCGATGGTCCCCCGCCCGTAGATCTGCCGATTTCGAACAAACCACGACAGTTTACTGGATCTTGGTGGGTTGCCCTTCATAATACGGCCCGTTGTATACACGTTGCTGTCCCTGAACGGCCAACGGGTCTGGCTCATGGAGGAGTAGGCTCATGGCCACCGCAGTGGAGGCGGTCGGAATGAGCGAAAATGCTCGCAAGAGCCCCGCGGACCCAAAGCGACCGTAGGCGAAACTTAGCCTTCCCGATCTGGACCACAGCAAATCGGCCGTCCTGGACAGCCTTCGCTCAAACGAGTCGAAGCGCGGATACCAATGTGCGATTGATGAGTTTATTTAGTGGTATTACTCTGAACCTCGCCTGTCGTTAAGCAAGGTAGTCGTCGTGCCTGAGTGGTCAAATCGGCGATCAATCTGTGGGTGTCTCCTCAGCCAGGATTTCGCGACGGCCTGGTGCTCGCTTTCTGCCGACGCCAACCGACTTGAGGGGGATGTTGAGCAATCAGTAACTGACGAGTGGGCGGTTACTCGCCCGGAACGCAGAAAGGCCGAATCGCGATCCTATAGTTTCGGTTCAACGAACAACGTGGAAAGTGCGTTTCCAACGCGTGTCTGGGAAGAAATGCACAAGTATGTGGCTGATCCACGCGAGCTTGTGACGGAATTCTGTTTGTTCAAGTTGCCCATCTCGGGCCTTGAACGACCAATAGTTGAACAGCGGACGACCAAGTATGTTGGCGCGCGGCACGAAGCCCCAGTAGCGCGAGTCCAGACTATTGTGCCTATTGTCGCCCATCATGAAATACATTCCGGGTGGAACCACTAAGTCTCCGTCCTGGATATAACTCGGGAAGTTCACGGCCCATGACTCTGCTGCCCCGGGCACTCCAGCTGGAGGTACTTCGGGGAAATCGTCGAGGAACTCGTTGAAATTATCCGTCGTCGGTTGCGCAAATCCCACGGGCTGTGCGACACCATTATTAGCGGCATCCACGAATCAGGCGGCATTAGCGTGATCCGGTCGACCACCAGGTGATCACCTATGAGCAGAGTGTTCTTCATCGAGCCTGACGGGATGACATAGTTTTGAGCTAAGAAGGTTAGAATGAACAAACCCACTACCAGAACTGAACAGATGCTGGCCAGCGCCTCGAAAGGAGTTTCTTCCCGATTGATGTTGGCGGAAGCTGCGGACTTCGTTGAAACAGGAGATCTCTTCTTCGCTGAACTCATCCAAAGGCTCCTCAGGAAGGCTGCGAGCCCCCCAGGGCGTTCGCCAGCGATCACTTCAAAAGCGATGATTTCATGTATGTTCGACCGTCGTCGGTTTGCGTCTTGACCAGAGTCTATCAAGATCCCTGAGGGACACCTACTTTCCAGATGATCCAGTATTCTGTCGGCTGGTCGCCCATCCGAAAGTTACTGCCCGGTATAGATATCTTGGTGGCATTCTGAAGATTTCGGGGAATTTGAGATCCATTCGCCTTGGTGGTGGACTGGTATGCGAGACGGCTTCGAGTCTGTGTGTGCGGCAATTATCGCCGAGTCTGAGGATGATGCGAAGCGGATTGTACGTGAGGCTTACGATCGTATGGATGTTCTGCCAGAATTCAGGTTCTGTGTTGAGAGGCCGAGCGATGGGCCTCCGTTCTCAGACCGTTTTGTACGTGATGAGTGGATGATGTGGCCCAATGGCTTAGATAGCACCGAGTAGAAGAGGCTGTCCGTCCCAGTGGGGAAGGAGACTCAACTGCGACTTAGGTCTCTTGATGAACAAAGGTAATCCGGTTAGCGTCAGTGGTATCCGTACTTTGGTTGGACCGGCAGGCAACACTGATCTCCGCAAAGAGGCGATCCGTTACATCGTTCTCAATAACTGCGATGGCCGTACCTTAGCGTTCGTAAGTGAAAGTGGTCGAGACACTGCGGATGTTTAGGATAGGCGCACCAGCAATAACGGCCACCCTAATGAACATATAATTGTCGATGAGACACGTGGCCGGTTTCTATCCGCGATCCTGGGCGTTCCAGAGCGAGAGTGCTGTGTCCTTACAATGCAGGTCGTCGCATCGATGGATACAGGTGAAATTGCAGGGGAACTGCAAACGTCGGACACTGCGTTACGCTCATGTCTCTACCGCGCGTGCAGAAGGAATTGAAAGTCAGATTGCGGCACCAGCACAAAAAGTGCTGGTGCCGGGATGGGTGGTTGTAAGTAAAGGAACTATATAAGCAAAGGAAAGCATTCACCGGCGCCCTACAGTGTTGGTTCCACACAGATGCGCGGTAACATAAGATTCGGTAGTCGGCAGTGGCCCGAGGTTGCAATCCACGTTGGAGAGGGTACGAGTCGGGGAAATTGTCTCGCGCACGTTTACCTTGGAGCCGCTGGAGCAATCAGCTCCAGTGTTGAATATGCGGAGGCCACCGTACATTCTATCGTTAAAGCTGTTAATTGTTACGAAGAACTCCTGGACGCTTTGAAAGGCGTGTTGCCTTATATGGAGGAAGCGGAGCGGGCCGAACTTATTGGCGACGAAGGCTGTCACTGGCACTAGTGAAAGGTCGGATTTCTGAGTGCGACAAAATGGCCAGGCGGCTCGCAGAAATGAGGCAAGGTTAGCGGGCATTTAAGTCGAGCGGCAGAAAGACGCGGTGGGAATGCCGATCTCTGGAGGGGTTGGGAAAACGATACATCTATTTCCCAATCTTTCCAGGAACCTTGGAAATCACTATGCAATTCCCACCGCTATGACAACGGAGTTTGTGTAGTTGAATTTACTCGCTTATGGGATACACCTTTCGTGGGCTGTCTCAAAGCACTTTTACCCAATTTGGCGCCGCTCTTGCCGCGCTGCATAGCAACTGGAATAGCGACCTATCCTAATCCTTGTTCCTGCATCCGCTTTCTCAAGCTGAGCGGTCGCATATCGGTCCAGACCTTTTCAATGTGGGCCAGGCATTCCTCTTTCGCGCCACTCTTACCGGCGTCGTTCCATCCTGGCGCGTTTTCACGATGCGCAGGCCAAATAGAATACTGTTCCTCATGGTTTACTACTACTTTGTAAGTCGTTTTATCTTCCTGGGTTTCAGACATTGTGTTTCCTTTCAGAATTAAAGTTTCAATTGGGAGATATACTGATGTTTTTTCCGTGACGGGAACATACAGCTGCACGTCAGAGGAAAAGTTTCAGGCATACCAGCGTGACGTCGCTGCCCTCCGCGGCGACGATGTCCATGGGCCGGTGGACTGTGTACGGCAGGTTTGGCGATTGATCGATTAGCCACACGGGAAAAGTAGCGGGGACACTGCGGACCGTGAGAATCAACCGGATTGGCCCCTTTGGCATTCCAACGAGCATCACGCTCCTAGGCCTCGAAGAGATGCGCGGGGTGATGTGGCGGCCGCCTACGTCTATGGACAGAATCTGCACATCCTGACCGACAGTCAGTTGAATGCGGTTGGCACCTCTTGGTGACATCAGATTCAGATCGTATGTACGAATATCTCTATCGGACTTTGATGCCAGGACTGAGAGGCGCGGTGCTTCAATCGGAATTGGCGGGGCATCCGAGGACAGCAGCGGGCGGTCTGCTCCGGCAATGTAATCCGGCACGGGTTTTCGGGTCGCGGTCTGGCCATTGATGAAACGTTTGGTGAATTCATCCACTGAGGAATCGTACGTTATCCATCGTCCCGTTCCGTTCGAAGCATTCCGCGCATAGACAAGAGTGTCTGCATACGGGTGTTTTGCGCTCTTGTGAGCTCCGGCCGCTCCGATGGCAATCGATACAACCGCAAGCAGACTCAGGGGCAGCAATGGCGCCATCTTATTGGCAGGAGGCAGGGCATCGTATAGAAAGGGGATTCCGATCAGCAATGACAGGGCGAGAAGGATGCCAATTGCAATCATCATCGTGGACTGGAGAGAGAGGAAGACAAAAAGGAGATAACCGATAGGTGCAAACAACGCTACAGTAATCGCAACGACAAGGAAACCGGCAAAGCGCATCGAACGGGCAAACCGTAGTTGCTCTCGTCTTAACAGAGTTACGAATAATGCGAGATTGGCTGCCAGCATCGGCCAAAACAATAGGTAGCTTCCCGACGGTAACAGCAATGCTAACGCCCACGTTACGAGATCGATCAGCAGCAGTGCGGAGACCCAGTATTCGAGTGGCCTCAAGTAAGTCTGTGTCCAAAGGAACAGGCCTGCGCCAACCAGAAGAGCCACAAGTGCGACGCCGGTCATGAGAAAAGCATTCGGGACAGAATCTCCAGGGATGAGTCTTTGGCCGAGTAGGCGGGCGAGTATCCACCATACCGTTGCGGCTGCTGCCGGCATTGCCGCCAGCAGCGCCACAGAGCTTGCGAGTCCCCGAAAAATTCGGAGGACGCTTGCCTCACCGGTCTTGACTGCCAGAAGGATTTCGGCGATCAATAACAGTGTCACGGCGATTTGCCCAGGTACGACTACCGTCTGAGGATAGGATGCAAGATGGTGGCCCCACCAATCAAAAAACACAGCATCACCACCACCGTGCTGTAATTGCTGGAGGTCAGTTCCCCCGAGATAGCGCATCAGCCCCAGGCCATTGGCCCCATCGTGCTGAACCGAGCGGGGGTCGAGTTCTTCCACCGTGTCACGGGATGTGTGATAGGCTTCCGAATCTGAGCCGAACGCGAAGTTCAATCCTGCGGCACCTACAGAGCGAAAGACGGTGAAGTCTGTACTGTTTGGCAGGAGCTTATATAGCGCATAAAACAGCGAAGAGCCGAGCGGATAAGGCTCCGACTTTGCGACGGCCTCTATCAGCAAACGATTCGCCGCTCCCGTCTCGAATAACAGAGACGGACCGCCGGCGCCGCGCGCTTCGAAATTAATCAACAGTGAAATATCTTTCATCCACGGATGCGAAGTTACGAATGCGTCTGCGCCGAGCGACCCCAGCTCTTCGCCATCGGTGAAGAGCACAACCACATCGTTCCGAAGTGCAGCGCCGGCTTCGAGCGCTCGGACCACTTCAAGGATCGCAGCCACCCCCGCCGCGTCATCGCCTGCGCCCGGCGAGGTTTCGACGGAATCGTAATGGGCTACGAGCGCTATTGCTCCAGATGACGCCGTACCGGGCAGTCGCGCAACGATATCTTGCGTTTGGGCGGCAATAATTGTGTGATGTCCCGGGTACACACCGGTTGCGGTGAACACCTGGGGGCTCATGCGAAGTGTCGTAAGCTGGGAGACGAGATAATTCCGTGCGGCTGTATTTGCCGGCGTTCCGATCGGGTGGGGAGCGCGCGACAAAGCCTTGATGTGCAACAGGGCTCTCTGCGCCGAGAACTCCGTGGCTGGGGCTGTTTTTGCCGCCACATTCGGGGGACACAAGCTACGGATGGAAAGTATGGTCCAAATGCCCAATACTGCCCACAGGAGCAGTGAAACAGCGGCTGTGCCGAATCTGGACCGCGAAATTGGATTCCAGGCGTGACCGGGTTCTGGGGGGTGGCTCCGCGCGGCGACTGAGGATGTCGCATGGCGCTGGTTCGCTTGGAACGATGGAGTTGGCGAAATAGACATACTGGACGTCTCCAAGTGTGTGGTTTTAGAGCTCGGCACCTTCAGTCAGATATCATTTGGCACGAAGACTTGTTGCAGATCACGCCTCAGCATGTGTATGAAGTTGGCGGCAGACGTGTGTATGAAGAAATGGCCTCCCGGAAACATACGGACGGTCAACCTGGCTGTTGTTTGCTGCTGCCAGGCGCGGATGCCATCCGGCGATGTATGTCGGTCTTGCAATCCGCCATAGGCGTAGATCGGACAGGGCAAGGGAGCTTCGTGAAGATACTCGTGTGTTTGTATCATCTGTAGGTCTGCTCGGATAGCTGGAAGAAACGTACTCATCGCCCCAGGCGATTCGAGAAGTTGCTGTGGCGTGCCGTTGAGCTGTTTCAATTCTTCGATGAGCTCTGCGTCCGGAAGATTGTATGTTGGTGATTTCGAGGGGGGCAGGTGCGGAGCACTCCGGCCGGAGACGAACAACGCCCTGGGAAGCGGCCGTCCGGTTCGTCGCAGTTCGCGCGCCAACTCAAAGCCGATGACGGCGCCCATGCTGTGTCCGATGAGAGAAAACGGTTCGGGCAGGACCGGCGTAACAGCATCGGCAAGCATCCGCACCAGCTCTTGGAGACAAGTGAGTGGCGGCTCCGCGAATCGCTTCGATCGGCCTGGTAGCAGCGCAAGGTGCAGAGTGATATCCGGCGGCAGAGCTTCCCTCCAGGGCTGAAAAATCTGAATTCCTCCGCCGGCATACGCGAAGCAAAGCAAGTGAGCACGGTTACTTACATCAGCCCCCAATACTTCGAACCATGGGGACTGCTTTGTGCTCGAGCGATCATGAAGTTGTGTCGTCATTAGAGTAATTAGGGCAAAGCCAGCGTTGTCGTGTCCTGTCCAACCTTGGGGATGTGCAGGTTTTCTTGGCCGAAAACCTGCGCCGGCATTCGTGGCTTCGCATATACCTATGTTGGTTTGTTCTAGACGGCGGCCCCAGACACATGACTCGGAGAATATGTGTCCGGCTCACACGGAACAGGGATGTCCCGAATGGGGATCAGCTTTCCGGATTCGAGCTTCACCAACCGATCGGCAACACCATAGTAGCGGTCGTCATGGGTAATAACAATTACTGCTTTGCCACGCGATTTCAGCTCGGGAAGAATGCGTTCGTAGAATACCGCCTTGAATGCAGGATCCTGATCGGCGGCCCACTCATCGAAAAAATAGATGGGGCGATCTTCGAGCCATGCTGTCAGTAGCGCAAGCCGTTTTCGTTGCCCTTGTGAGAGGTCTGTGGTGGAAAGCACTCCGTCCTGGACGTGCACCTTGTGATGGAGATTCAGACGAACGAGATAGTCGTTCGCTAGAGAGTCGAGTTGGACACGTTCTAACCCAAACAATGATTCGAATAAGAAAAAGTCGGAAAAGATAGCTGAGAATAATTGTCTGTAATTGTGTCGGTTCTCATCGGTTATTCGCTGGCGATTACACCATAGCTCACCGGTGTGGGGCATGTACAGCCCGGCCAGAACCTTCGCCAAAGTCGTCTTGCCGCTCCCATTGCCACCAACAATAAACAAGATCTCGCCTGCGTCTACGGCCAGATCGACCGGTCCTAGCGTGAATGCTTCATCCGTATTGGCAGCGCGATATGAGTAGGTCACGCCACTTAGTTCCAATCGAATTGGAGCGTCTGCGTTCAGAGACAGGGCTGAGGCGTTCGGGTCAGTTCCTTCGCTGGTGAGTTCAAAACCCAGACTCTGGGCATTGGCGAGCGCGACGTTCGCCCGTGTGAGCGCGGGAAGGGAGTTCATCACCATCTGAAGGGGGGACATCAGGTACAGCAGCGCAAGACAGAAGCCGACGGGAATGCCGGTTGTAGAGATTCCAGACCTGGAGAAAACGGCGAGTGCGATAGCGGCGAAGACGAGTAACTGGCCCCAACTCGAGGTCATGATGAAGATGTTGAAACCCGATACATTTGCGTCGCATACGTCTTGTGCCGTATGCGACAACGCGTTGGTAAGGAACACCTGGCTACGGTTCTCATGCAGTTTCAACTCCTTGATGCCGAAGATCAGACTGCGGAGATGCAATTGCAGATCGTTGTCCCGACGGCGCGCTCTCTGAAATGCCTGGATCGCTCGTCGGAGTCCAAACTGGTATGTGTAAATGCCCACAGCCATCAAGCATAGGATGGCCACTAACAGTTTCCACTGGAGCCATCCCATGAAGCACAGGCAGCCTGCAATCACTCCGGCATTGATGCAGATAAGGGGGATTGATCCCGTGGCATTTGCGATGGTGGGAATGTCGTCAGTCAGAACCGACATGATGCGGTGTGATCCAATCTGCTCTAGTTGCCGCAGAGCGGTCTCCTGCACTTGGCGGCTGAGGCTAATCCGAAGCGAGCAGATCGCTTGTTGGCCGAGGGACGCGAGCATGCGTTCCGAGACAACACGTGAAAGGGCGGCGGCGCCACAAAGTATGGCAAACAGCGGTGCGATTCGTAGTGAGAATAGCTCGTGCGATGAGATCACGCTATTTACAACGGCAAGCAGACCTGAGTTCAGAACGCCACTAAGCACGCCAAAGAGGATAGCAAGCCAGAGCGTACGTCCCGATCGTTTCCTAAACAGATGGAAGAGTTGCATGCCGTTATCGTGCCTGCTGCGGTTATGCGCTGTTATTGAATTTGCACCAGTTTTTCGCGCTCGATGGGGATGGCGGAGCTATTGGCGTCTAGAGGATCAGGAGCATCGATCTCTGCGCTGAGAACGAGGCTCATGATCCGGTCATCCTCCTGGAAGATGAGCCCAAGGTCGCGCAAGTTGTCGATCTCGTCTCTGGTCCCGGGTCCGTGAGCATCTGTCAATCGATCGATGCGGGCGGGCTTGACCAGTTCGCGGAGAATGGCAGCGGCCTGATCGCTCAAGGAGTGTTTGATTGTGCAGCCGTTACGGGAATCGGCGACTGTGAAGGAATCCATAAAATAAAGCTGCGGGCGAGATTCGGCTGTTATCTTCCATCGTTCCTGCCAGTCGATCACTTTGGGCCGAATCTTGCCGATCCATTTGGCCATTATGGTGAAATAGTCGGCAAGCACGTTGTGGTCGGAAAAATAATATGCAAATTCCGTGAGATCTGCAGCGTTGAGCGGATATACGAGGGAATAAAAATCCAGCGGATGTAAATCGAGATGGTACTCGTCGGCCTGGAAGAAGTAAGGGGAGAAACGGTCGAAGCGCACCGGAAAAACTCCGGACGGGGGCGGCAAATGAGTAATCAGCGGGAGGACTTGAAGATACTTCTTGTAACTCTCCTGTGTCTCGCCGGGGAATCCCAGCAAGAGATTCCAATGCGGTGTAATGCCATGGGTGACGCAGAGCTTGAGCAGATGAATGTTCTGAAACGCGGTTGTTCCTTTCTTCATCAGCTTCAACGTCGAGGTAACCAGCGCTTCGATTCCTGGCTGAATCTGATTGACACGAGCCTTGGCCAGGGTGGCGATGTTGCTTTCGGAGAGGTCGGCCTTCACCTCGTAAAAGATCTCGATGTCTTCGGGTGTATTTAACCGTGGGAGCACGTCGGTGAGGTATTGTTTCGGAAGAATATTGTCGACGGCGGTGATGCGAGAAATCTGTCCGGAATGCTTGAACAGGGATTCGAAAGCAGCCACCGCAAGATCCGGTTTCATCGCACGGTACTGCAGGGAGGCGCCGTTGAGGCCGCAAAACGTGCAGTGGGAACGCTCTCCCCACCAACAGCCCCGCGAGGTTTCGAGTGGCAGGACTGGCTTGGTGGAGACGTTAGGGAAGAAAGCCTCAAACCGACGTAGAAACGGAGAGTAGTCGAGTTTCAGGGGGACGTTGATGTCCAGTTCCTCGCCGAGGGTGGAGGGACCGGCCAGAGGCCGAGGCCAGTTCCTGGATAAGACGCCGCGAATCGCCGAACCGTTCTCTACGGTGCCGGCAAGCCACCGTCGGAGGAATTCGGGAAAGCTCTTCAAGGATGAACCAGAGAACACGTAATCGACCTGGGGAATTTTTTCGGCGATCACCGCGCCCATTGGAAATTCACAATTCGCGCCTCCGACCACGGTCAGAATCGCCGGATTCATCTCCTTCAGTTTGCGGGCCATGGAGAAGCTCGCCGCATTTTGCATAAACATCGAAGTAAAACCGACGATGTCATTAGCGGCCAGATCATATGTGGTGATGAGCTCATTGAGGAACGAGTCGAGGCCGGACCTGAACTTCGAGACGGATTCGCGCAGGTGCGTTGCCTCGGCGCCGTTGCCGGGGAAGTACCGGCTCATGTACTTATCTGTATTGTCCTGCAGATCCGGAGACATTACCTGACGGAAGATCCAATCGCCGAGACCGGTATTTAAGGACTCCATAGAGTTCGTCAGGTATTCGTAGAATTCCAGACCTGCATAGCAGGCGAAGTCATGATTGAGATATAGGACTTCAACAGCGATACGGCCGTGAAACTCCTCGTTGAGGACCGCCTGAAGCTGGGTAAGAGCAATAGAAGGCAGTCCCAAATTTGAGAACGGCATGTTTATAAGAGAGATTCGGTGCATATACAGCGTCCCTTTCCATGACGTGGAGAGATCGTTGTAAGTAACTGGAGTAAGTGCTGGTTCCGATGAACCGGGTTGGGCCGGCGCTCCAAGTCGGGATCAGCTCTTCACGGACATGAAGCGCATTGCATTGGTAAGGATCTCCTGCGGGTGCACGGTCAGGCACGGCGGCCTGTAATCCGTCACACGGCGCAGAATCGTACAACTGCTCTGGTCCAGCTTATGGATCTCGGGCAGAGTTATGCTTTCCATGTCGTTGGCCGCCGCCCGTTTCGCTTTCATCCATTGAACGGCGTTCCATCCGTATTTTCGAGATACAGTGTTGTGGAAGATCATCAGACCGCCTTTAGGGTTGAGCAAAGGCCAGAAGGCTTCAAAGAATTCCTTATAGTCGTGAGAGTCTATCCACGCAAGATCTATGGATCGGGCATCGGAGGGTAAGGCCTCGGGGGAGACATTGCGAGACCCCATCCGGGTGAACCACTTGCCAAGATCGAGTTCCGCGACAGCACTGCTCATGCGTTGCGAGTATTCGTGATCCTCGCCAAGTTCTTCAAAACTGTACAAATGAGGTTTCTGAAAATCGAGATAGTAGACTGGGTCGGCTGCGCAAGCTTTGCCTCCTTGGCCGAACCAGTCTGCGACCGCACGGTTTGCGGAGGTCAGGTTTACTTGACTGAGGTCGCCGAGAATAGCGGTTTTTTTACGGAGGAGCTCCGCTTCCTCCTTGGCGTCGCGTTCGTTTTCGGCGAGTGCTGCCAGGAGGAACAGGGTGGTGTAGCCGGATCCGCACTCGACAACCACTCTAGGCCTCAACATTCGGACCAACGAATGCAGCAACGGCGCGACGTTCTCGGTTCCAGAGAACGAGGTGTAGGGAGAGAAAGCATCTTGCGCTATTTGCAAAAAATGTTGATCAATAACCATAGAGAATAGTGAGTGTCCCATGAAAACGGTCTTATTCGAGGAGGATTACTCTTGGCGTAGTGCGGTTACGGGATGGACACGAGTCGCGCGCATGATAGGAACGCATGCGGCGCAGATTACAGTTGCGAGCAACACGCCCGCCACCTCGAGGAATACAGCAGCATCTGAGAGGCTGACCTGATAGAGTTCGATCCAGTGCCCAGCCACCTGCTTCAGCGCCAGAGCACAGGCGAGACCGGCAAGCGCGCCTGCGGATACGATCACGATTCCATCCTTGAGGATCATGGAGACGATATCGCGGCGGTTGGCGCCGACCGCCATGCGGATTCCGATCTCCCGGGTACGTTGTGCAACCGACTCGGATACAATTCCATAGAGTCCGACGGCGGTTAATATCAGCGACATTGTGGCGAAGAGTGTCAAGAGTATAGTGCTGAAACGTGGCGCAGCGATTGAGGCGTTTACATATTGATAGAGAGTGCGTATATCTCGCAGTGGCAATTCCTTGTCGAGGAGGCTCACTTGAGAACGCAATTCGCCAACGATGCTCTCAGGATCCGTGCTGGTCTGGACTACGACCGTGACATTGGCGACGGGCAGTTGCGCAACAGGAACATATAACTCCGGCACAGGATCGGATCCGAGCGTGGTTGATCGCACATCTCCCACGATCCCGACCACCTCGCAAACGGGATTACCGCCTCCGAGGTTCACGCCTAGGACGATATGCTCTCCGATGGGGTTCCGACTGCCGAAGAAGCGCCTTGCGGCTGTGCGGTTCAGGATGATCACCTTCGGTGCGGTATCATCATCGCGAATCGTGAACACCCTACCCGCCGTTAGCGGAATGCCAATCGCCTGGAAATAATCGACATCGTTCATGTGCAACTCGGCGGTCGGCTTTTCGGAGGTTGTTGTGAAATGTCCCTGTATTTCGAAAGTCGTGGTGATCTGATGCTCGGTGGAGCCCATGGGGAGACCTTGGACCAGACTGGCGCGACGGACCGAAGGAATAGACCGGATATTATCCAGCAGACGCGAGTAGAGGCGCGAACGCTCCTGCCCAGCGTATTTCGAAGGCAGGCTCAGTCCGAACGTCAGGATGTGGTCGGAACTGAAACCCGGATTTACATGCGTTAAACGGGATAACGAGCGAAGAAGAAGCCCGGCTGCCAGCAGAAGCACGGTCGTGAGAACCACTTGGGCGAACAGGATCGTGCTGCGAGTGCGGGTTCCTCCGGTGCTACTGGTGTCGCTGCGTCCTCCTTGGTTGAGAATCTCCGTAAGTGATCGCATAGCCGTCTTCGATAGCGCTGGCAGGATACCGAAGATCATGCCGACAAGCATGGCAAGCAGGAAGGTGAAACCGAACACACGCAGATCCGGTTTGAGTTCGATATGAATGATGCGATCCGGTGCAAGTCTCATGATAGCCGGCGTAACCAGCATCAGCAGGAGTCCCAGGAGGCCTCCCAAGGAGGAAAGCAGTACGTTTTCCACGATCAATTGACGGGCGACGGCGAGCCGCGATGCGCCGAGTGCGGCTCGGACAGCAAATTCTCTTTGTCGGGCCAGGAATCTTGTCAGCAGCAGGTTGGCGACATTTGCGCACGCAATCACCAGGACCAGCGCTACGGCGCCAAACAAGAGAAGGAGAGGAGTGCGCATGTCACCGAAGATGTCTTGTGCCTCAGAGACAACTCGCACGCCACGCGGGCGATTTTCGGGATACGCTTGATTGAGGTCCTGCTGAATCTGACCGAGATCGGCATGGACTTGCTGGATAGTTGCATTGGGATTGCGACGTGCCAGGACGTTCAAGTAGCTGACGCCGCGTTGCGCGGTTAGAGGTGGCCCTTGTGGGCCGGGCAACGCGTCGATCGCAATGGTAGTCCAAAGTTCAACCGCGTCGTTCTGAATTGGAAATTGAAAGCTGGTGGGCATGACGCCCACGATCGAGAACACATGCCCATCCAGAGTGATAGACCGGTAAAGGATCTCAGGATCGGCTCCGAACTCGGTTTGCCATAAGTGATGGCTGATGATGGCAGCGAGATGGTCTGGCTGATCGTCCGCTCGAAAAAAGATCCTTCCTCTTTCTGCCGAAACGCCCAGAAGCGAGAATATGTTAGCCGAGACTACTGCTCCAGTAACGCTCACCGATTCATCACGGTGTGTCAGTGTGAAGTCCCTGGTTGTCCAGGCTGACATCTCTTCGAGCGTGGAATTACGTAATCGCCAATCGAGAAACGCCGGGTAGGAAACTGGCTTCAACGTGTCGCCGCGGGTGATATCGGTGGTGCTGATAGCCAACAACTTATCGGGATCACGGAATGGCAGGGGACGTAAGATTACCGCGTCCACCACGATGAAGACTGCCGCATTTACACCGATACCGAGTGCCAGCGTCAGCACGGCGATCAACGTGAATCCTGGATGGGTTCCCAGTAGACGGATCGCATGCCGGAAATCACGTGTTATCGACATGAACATTCGGCCTCCTTCTCTGATTTAAATATTGCAGACTTCTTAATCTATCTGACAATGTGGACCTTTCGGCTGTGGATGCGGTCAAGCAAACACGCAGGCTACGGCTCTGCCCAGAACGAAGTCTGTCCTGTCGTATATACCCATTCATTGATGTTAATCGCCAGGGTTTCCGAAATCGCCTGATGCCACCAGAAGATCGGAATATAGAGCATTTCGCCCGGTTCCAGACAACATTCGAAACCCGTCAAGTTACGACTGAGGGGATATTGTTCGTAGTCGGGATGTTCGCGATCCACCGGACTTGCCCAACAGGATTCATTCACTCGCTTAGGGTAGAGCCGCGCATGTTGTTCCGGCGAGAACAGCAGGAACTTTTTGCGTCCAGTGATTTGAGCGTTGAAGTTGTCGTAGTTGTCGTTATGGATGGTCGATTTTTGGCCAGCTGCTCCAATCCAGAGACGAACCTCTTTATTCTCAGCTTCCGGAAACAGCTGCGGAAATTCGAACTGGTCGAGAAGGGGCTTCAGTTGTTCTCTCGTAGCCGGATGAGTGAGCGATATGTTCCCGAGATACGGTTTTCTTCCGTCTGGGCTCGGTTTGGTAATGGTTTCGAAGTACTGGCGCAGCGTTAAGGAGCCGCCAGCTACGTTCTGGAACATGACCTCGAACTCGTTATCGCTGCCTCTGACCGGCACGACGGCGTGACCAAATACCTGTTTCATCGCTTCCGGTTTCCAGAGCTTGCACGCTCTCCAGTGATCCATAAAGCCTGTCAGAATTACTGGTCTGGTGCGAAAGAACTCGGAACGAAACTGTTCAACGCTGGGACAATGGATGCGCCGTAGCGGAGATAGATTCATGAGACGCAGCCTCCGTGGAGCAGTTGGGATTCCGCCGATTCGGGTGTAGTCGCGGCGGTGTAATTCTGGTTTCGATTGAGGTAGCTTTTCAGCACGCCGGCGATGGTGGCAACGTGTGGCATACGCAGCATATCAGCATGTCCGCCTGACACAGGATGAACGTCAGTGTTATCGGCCGTCCACTTTGACCATTCGCTGGCAAGACCATTGGAACCATGAGTTTGACAGAACAACACAACGTGCTGTTCCCGGCGGCTCATCGAATACCTGCTGTATGCGCCGAAATTTGCTTTGAATCGCTCGAACATCGCTGTGGTTTCAACCTGAGCGTCTTCGGGTCGACACACGCCTCCATCGACGAGAGCGGACTGGATCGCTTGCCATCGTTCTTCGTAGCCAAGCTGCGCAAATTTTGCTCGCAACTGTGCTGGATCCCTGCCTAAAAGAAGAGCGATGTCCAGCGCAAAAAGTTCGAGGGGAGATCCGATGTCCTCCGGCGTGCCAGAAGGAGATTGTTTGGGAGGATGGCTGTCGATAAGCGCGAGCAGCTCAATTGTCTCTGCGGCGTCACGGAGTTGACGAGCGGCTTCCCAAGCCAATACGCCGCCCAATGACCATCCGGCCAGCATGTAAGGACCGGACGGCTGTACACGACGGATTTCCTCGATATATCGCGCTGCCAGATGTTCGAAGGTTAGAGTATCGGCTTCAAGTAGAGACTGATTAGCCGGAAACTGAAGTCCATAAGACGGCTGATTCGGACCCAACTCTCGGATCAAATCCGCATAGCCGAACACATGGCCGCCGGTGGCATGAAAGAGGAATAGCGGATGTTGCGATCCACGAGGCTGCAGTTCGACGAGGACCGATGAGGACTGTTTCTGGCCGTTATCGATAAGTTCCGCGATAGCGGCGGGCGTGGGCTGTCTAAGCAACGTACCGAGTTGCAGATCGGCGCCGAAACGGTCGCGGATCATAGTCCGGAGACGGATTGCTAAAAGCGAGTGCCCACCGAGTTCGAAGAATCCGTCTTCCACTCCCACGCGGTCCAGACTTAGCAGTTCGGCAAACATCTTGCAAATTACTTCTTCGGTAACGCTGCCTGGGGCACGGTACTCTTCACCGTGCCAGTTGGGCTCAGGCAGTGCACTCTGTTCGATCTTGCCGTTCGCTGATAACGGCAGGGAATCCATGGTCACAAAGGCCGCAGGGACCATGTAGTCGGGCAAGACTGCGCGAACAGCATCGCGCAGATCGGAGATCCATCGTTTATCGCGACGAGATTCGTCGGTGCCTTCATCTTCGAAAGCGAACATCTGCTCGATACCTGTCTCCCTGGTCTTGCGCGGCGCCACATAGGCGACCAAGCGTTGGTCACCAGGTCTATCTTCGCGGAGCAGGACAGAGGCCTGAGCCACTGCAGGATGGGCCAGCAGAGTGGCTTCGATCTCTCCCAGTTCGACACGATAGCCGCGCAGTTTGACCTGATGGTCGGTTCGGCCCAGGTATTCCAGAACACCGTCAGCACGCCAGCGGGCCAAGTCGCCGGTACGGTACAGCCGTTGGCCGGGAATTCCGCTGAGGGCGTCGGGCACGAAGCGCTCAGCGGTGAGAGCCGCGCGCTTGACATAGCCGCGAGCCAGGCCAGCTCCGCCGATGTATAGCTCTCCTTTCATGCCGATGCCGACCGGTTCCATCCTCTCGTCTAATACATAGAGCCTGAAGTTGGCCATAGGACGTCCAATCGGAGCCCAGTCTCCGTCCCAGCTCTGATCAAGTTCATGAACGCAGCATCCAACCGTAGCTTCGGTTGGTCCGTATTCGTTGAAGATGGGAGTCCAACCATGAGTATTGCGCCATTCGCGGACAGTGGTTCCCGAGAGAGCCTCTCCGCCGACAACCAGCGCGTGACTGTGCACGCGCCGGCCATGGCCGGCGCCGGAGGTCAGCATCGTCATATGTGCCGGGGTTAGTTTCAGGAGGCTGAAGGGTTGCTGCTCCGGGCCGCTGATTTCCTTCCTCTCCGCCAAGGCGGCGCTTCCTTCCGAAGCGACAAAGACGGTTTTGCCGGTGACCAGCGGAGTGAGCAAACTGGTGACGGTCAGATCGAACCCGATAGGGGAGTGGAGTAAGGTTCCGCAACCCAGATGGAGTGGGTAATGCTTCCGGCACCAGGACAGATAATTAACTACACAGCGATGCTCGATCAGGACGCCTTTGGGCTTGCCTGTTGAGCCGGAGGTATAGAGGATGTAAGCGGCGTTGCCGGGCTCGACTCGTTTTGCCAAGGGAGGCGGCAGAGCGGCTGGTTCCAGGAGGGCAAGGTCTTCTCTGCAGATGATGCGAAGATGATTCTCATCGAGAGATGCGAGCCGTGGTGCTAGAGCGCTTTCTGTAAGCAGTATTGGCGCAGCGGATTCCTCGAGGATGCCCCGCAGCCGATCGAGCGGGGCGTGGGGATCGAGTGGAACATAAGCGCCGCCGGCTTTCCAGATCGCAAGAATGAGGATCAGCAAGTCGGCGGAAGGCTCCAGACAGATGGCGACGGGAACTTCGGCGGTTACGCCGAGGTGGGTCAGATGGCGTGCGATATGCTCGGCCTGCCGATTGAAGGCGGCATAGGTTAGTGTGCGACTACCGCAGACGACGGCCGGAGCGTCAGGCGTTCGGAGAACCTGTTCCTCGATTAATTCGTGCACGCATTGGCTGGGGATTTCTGCTTCGCTGGAGTTCCATCCCCCAATCAGTTGTTCGCGCTCCTTGACAGAGAGGATTGACAGTTCATTGATGGACGAGCCGTTTTTTTTCACCACTTCGTCCAAGAGGATGCAATAGCGGTGGACCAGATGCCGGGCGGTGGAGGCTTCGAATATGTCGGAGTTGTATTCGATGGAGCCTGTCAGTTCGTCTCGCTTTTCAGAGATCTCCAGGGTGAGATCGAACTTCGCCGTACCTCCGTCCACGCTAGACGCTGGTCGTATGGTGGTTGTGCCCAGGCGCAGTTCGGAAGCCGGTGCATGTTGCATGACGAACATCACCTGAAACACGGGGGACCTGCTGGGATCTCGCTCTGGCTGCAGAGCTTCAACGATCTTTTCGAACGGCAAGTCCTGATGCGCATAGGCAGCAAGAGTGGTTTGTTTTACGCGATCCATCAGATCGACGAATGAGGGTGCGTCCTCAAGATTCACGCGCAACACTATCGAATTCACAAAGAACCCGACGATCTGCTCTGTCTCTGGACGGCTACGTCCCGCAACCGAAGACCCGATGGTAATATCTGTCTGCCCACTGACGCGATACAGGAGAACCTCGAAGGCGGCGAGCAGCGTCATGTAGAGAGTGGCGGAGCGGTTGCGAGAGAGGAGTCTGAGTTCTCGTGTCAGGTTAGCCGGGATGGAGAAGGGAATATGCGATCCGCGATGGCTCATCATCGGTGGACGAGGATGGTCGGCTGGTAGATCGAGCGGCTGCAAGCCATCCAATGCCGTCCTCCAATATTCGAGTTGTTGACGCAACACGTCTCCCGTCAGCCGTTTACGTTGCCAGGCACAATAATCGGCATACTGAATCTCCAGCGGCGATAAGGGCGAAGGCTGGCTGTCCCGGAAGGCTGCGTAGAGCTTGCTGACCTCCTCCACCAGAATGCCCATGGACCATCCGTCACAGACGAGATGGTGCATGATCACCATCAGCATGTGATCTTGCGGAGCGAGGTGGACTAGCTTTAAACGAAAGAGAGGCGAGCGTGTTAGGTCGAACCGGTGTTGCACCTCTTGTCTGGCCAAAGTCCGTGCTTCGCGTTCGCGATCTTCGTTGGACATTCCTCCGAGATCGATGATGGGCAGCTCGACGGAAATGCTGTCGGCAATTACTTGGTAGGGCTCACCCTTTAGCTCGATGAAGTGAGTTCGCAGTGTCTCATGTCGTTGCGCCAGTGTGTCCAGCGACTTCCGGAGTATCTCAACGTCTAACTCACCGGCGATCCGCAGTGAGATAGCGATGTTATAAGCGCTTGGTCCGGTCTGCAGGTGATCAAGGAACCAGAGCCGCTCTTGAGCATAGGACAGCGGAATCAGATCGGCGCGTGTCGCGGGACGAATCGGATCCGTGTCATCCTTGCCTCCACCTGCGAGCAGCCGCTCGATCTTTGCAGACAGCCGCGCGATAGTTGGTTCCGCAAAAATGGTTCGCAAGGAGATGTCCTGCTGAAACTCCTTGCTGAGGCGGAACGCTAAACGCGTCGCCAGCAGAGAATGGCCGCCGATCTCAAAGAAGTCATCGCGCAAGCCGATGTTTTCTATGCCGAGGATCTCACTCCAGATTTGACAGACGAATTCCTGGATGGGAGTGCGAGCCCCCAATCCTCCATCCGCGAGTCCAGTTCGTTCCGCCTCAGGCAGCGGCAATGCGCTGCGATCGACCTTGCCGTGATGAGTCAGTGGAATCATTTCAAGGAAGACATATGACGAGGGCAGCATGTACTCGGGAAGCTGCTTTTGCAAAGCTTCGCGCAGCTCCTCCAATGCGACCAGGTCATGAGTAACCACATAGGCGACCAAGCGTTGGTCACCAGATCTATCTTCGCGGAGCAGGACAGAGGCCTGAGCCACTGCAGGATGGGCCAGCAGAGTGGCTTCGATCTCTCCCAGTTCGACACGATAGCCGCGCAGTTTGACCTGATGGTCGGTTCGGCCCAGGTATTCCAGAACACCGTCAGCACGCCAGCGGGCCAAGTCGCCGGTACGGTACAGCCGTTGGCCGGGAATTCCGCTGAGGGCGTCGGGCACGAAGCGCTCAGCGGTGAGAGCCGCGCGCTTGACATAGCCGCGAGCCAGGCCAGCTCCGCCGATGTATAGCTCTCCTTTCATGCCGATGCCGACCGGTTCCATCCTCTCGTCTAATACATAGAGCCTGAAGTTGGCCATAGGACGTCCAATCGGAGCCCAGTCTCCGTCCCAGCTCTGATCAAGTTCATGAACGCAGCATCCAACCGTAGCTTCGGTTGGTCCGTATTCGTTGAAGATGGGAGTCCAACCATGAGTATTGCGCCATTCGCGGACAGTGGTTCCCGAGAGAGCCTCTCCGCCGACAACCAGCGCGTGACTGTGCACGCGCCGGCCATGGCCGGCGCCGGAGGTCAGCATCGTCATATGTGCCGGGGTTAGTTTCAGGAGGCTGAAGGGTTGCTGCTCCGGGCCGCTGATTTCCTTCCTCTCCGCCAAGGCGGCGCTTCCTTCCGAAGCGACAAAGACGGTTTTGCCGGTGACCAGCGGAGTGAGCAAACTGGTGACGGTCAGATCGAACCCGATAGGGGAGTGGAGTAAGGTTCCGCAACCCAGATGGAGTGGGTAATGCTTCCGGCACCAGGACAGATAATTAACTACACAGCGATGCTCGATCAGGACGCCTTTGGGCTTGCCTGTTGAGCCGGAGGTATAGAGGATGTAAGCGGCGTTGCCGGGCTCGACTCGTTTTGCCAAGGGAGGCGGCAGAGCGGCTGGTTCCAGGAGGGCAAGGTCTTCTCTGCAGATGATGCGAAGATGATTCTCATCGAGAGATGCGAGCCGTGGTGCTAGAGCGCTTTCTGTAAGCAGTATTGGCGCAGCGGATTCCTCGAGGATGCCCCGCAGCCGATCGAGCGGGGCGTGGGGATCGAGTGGAACATAAGCGCCGCCGGCTTTCCAGATCGCAAGAATGAGGATCAGCAAGTCGGCGGAAGGCTCCAGACAGATGGCGACGGGAACTTCGGCGGTTACGCCGAGGTGGGTCAGATGGCGTGCGATATGCTCGGCCTGCCGATTGAAGGCGGCATAGGTTAGTGTGCGACTACCGCAGACGACGGCCGGAGCGTCAGGCGTTCGGAGAACCTGTTCCTCGATTAATTCGTGCACGCATTGGCTGGGGATTTCTGCTTCGCTGGAGTTCCATCCCCCAATCAGTTGTTCGCGCTCTCGCTGGCTAAGCATCGAGACCTCGCTCAGAGTGCGCAGGGCATCTTCCGTGAGTGTCCCAAGGAGTTCGGCGAGATGTTCCGTCAGAGCGTTAGCAAAACCGTTATCGAAAAATCGCGGGTCATAGGAAAGGCCCAGGTTCATCTCTTCGCCGGGCGCGACGACAACCGCAAGCGGATAGGTATTGGTTTCGAAAGAGACGGTGTTGTAAATTTTGAGCGAGGATGAGATCTGCCGGTTGATAACTTCATTCACCGGATAGTTCTCGAAGGTGACCAAGGTTTCAAAGAGCGGCGCACCTCGCACCTCACTCCACGTCTGGACTTCTACGAGCGGACTGTAATCGTACTGCCGCGCTTCCGACTGGCGTTGTTGCAGGCGGCGTAAATAATCTCCGGCTGTTTCATGATCGTCTATCTGCACGCGAACGGGCAGCACGTTGATGAATAGCCCGATCATGTTCTCGATCCCCGATATCTCAGCTGGCCGGCCCGACACGGTGGCTCCGAACACCACATCGGTTTCACCGCTGTACCGGTTTAGCAGAAGAGCCCAGGCGCCTTGCAATATAGTGTTGATGGTGACGCGCTCACGTCGAGCGAAATCTTCCAGCCGCGCTGTGAGTTCCCGTCCCAGGCGCATATTGATTTCAGCGTGGTCCTGTTCTCCGCGATCATGCGTTGGAGTGCGGTGATCAGGCATGAGAGATGTGGGTGAACTGAACCCCTTTAACTCTGTCCGCCAGAACTCTTCAGCGTTTTCACGGCTTTGCTGCTCTCTCCACGCAATGTACTCACGGAACGCTGGGCCACGTGTGATCTCGATCTTATGACCCTGTCGGATGGCTGTGTAACGCCTGAACACTTCTTCGGTAATTAGCTGGCGGCACCAACCGTCGAGCAGAATGTGATGAAAGCTCCACGCGAAATAAAACTTATCTACCGTAAGGCGGAAAAGCGCGAAACGCATAAGCGGGGCCTGGCAAAAATTAAAACCTTGCCTGCGATCCTGCTCAAGAAACTCCGTCCATCTTTGCTGCTGTGCCGTTTCACCGAGTCCGGTCCATTCTTCCTGGCACCAGGGAAGTTGGACGTGTTCATGCACTACCTGCAGGGGATGCGCGAGTTCCTTCCAAACGAATGATGTTCTGAGGATTGCGTGGCGGTCTACCACTTCCTCCCACGCCTGACGAAACGCGTCCGGATCGAGATCGCCCTCCATCTCGCAGCCCACCTGCAGGAAGTAGGCACGAGATTCCGGTTCGTAGAGCGCGTGAAAAAGCAGACCCTGCTGCATGGACGACGTCGGATACACGTCTTCAATGTTCTGGCCATTGCCGATCGCGCACTCGAGTTCATCCTGGGAGATATCGAGTGCGAAATCCTGCGGAGTGTAGCCGTGGTCTACCCTGCTCAAGCAGTACGCAATGATCTTGTGAAGATTCTTGAGGAACTGCGAGGCAATTTGTTCTACCGCATCAGTGTTGAGTGCGACCGGGTTGTAGCTGAAATTAATTTGCAAGCGATCGCCAGAAACTGCGACGACAACATCCAGAACGTGATCTGTTCCGTTCTCTGCGGCCGAAAACGAGCCGGGTTTCTCTTCCGCGGCTGTGAACAAGCCGGACTCTGCCGATCGCCGGTCCGTGCCGCCCAAATAATTGAAACCGACTTCAGCGCTGGGCATTGCAGCAAGCCGGCTACGGACATCGCGGTCTTCAGATAGGTAGCGGAGAAGGCTGTAGCCGAAGCCGTGGTTAGGTATTTCCCGTAGCTGCCGTTTGATTCCCTTCAACAAACGGCCCAGTTCGTCACGATCTGTGAAATCGAGAAGCACCGGATACTCGGAGGTTAACCACCCTACAGTTCTGGTCAGGTCAATTCCTAAAGGATTCTCTCTTCCATGGCTTTCTACTGCGATCAACACACGCGGCCAATTTCCCCATTCGGCAAGCGTTAATCCCAGCGCAGTCAGCAGAGCCTCGTCTACTCTTATCCGATACGCTTTCGGGACCTCTCTTGTGAGATTGAGCGTCTCATCCGCATTGAGCAAGACGGAGCACGTCTGGGGAGCGGCGGGACGAATCTGGCTGTCGGAAGTTCTGGGCAACGGTTTCACGTCGCGGCGCGAATTGGAAGCCCAATACTCCAGTTCCTGTCGTAGCAGGTCACTTGCGGCATAGCTTTGTACGCTTTGAGCCCAACGATGGAATGGCGTAACCGGATCGATGGCTTTGAGCGGTGCGCCGTTTGCCCGCTGCTCATAACCAGCCTGAAAATCATCGAGAAGGATTTGCCATGATACGACATCGACAGCGAGATGATGAACGATCAACAAGAGTCGCTTGCCGTTTGCTCCCAGGTCGTATTCGATCGCCTGAACGAGCTGTCCGGTGGCGATGTCGATATTTTTTTGAGCCGATTCGGCATCGTTCTCAATCACGCGACGTTGGTCTGTAAAAGGTAATGCAGCTAGATTGACCCTGCGGTACAGTTTTTCCGGGCTGCCCGCCGTTTGTTGCCACCCGTTCCCCGTGCGATGGTATTTCATCCGCAGAGCGTGATGCCCCTGCACGAGCCAGGCAACCACTTCTTCTACGATTGCGGAATCAACTTGCGATTGCAACGCGAGCATCACGGCTTGGTTGTAATGATTCGGATTCGCAAGGTTGCGTTCGAAAAAGGCTGCCTGGATCGGAGTCAGCGGCACGATGTCCGGAATCGCTCCGGCTTCTTCGCCGTTTTTTGCTTCGTCCATTGTGGCAGCCTCCGCAAGTTGTGCGATGGTCTGCCACTCGAACATCAGTTTGACGCTCAGATGCAGCCCGGACTTCCGAGCCTGTGAGATCACCTGGATACTGAGAATCGAGTCGCCACCCAGCTCAAAAAAATTGTCTCTGACTCCCACCCGTTCGACGCCTAGCACTTGCGCCCAGATCCGCGCCAAGGTTGCCTCGGCTGGATTCCGTGGCGCCACATATTCGATAGCTCGCTGCAATGCTTTCTCATCGGGAGCGGGCAGGCTTGCTCTGTCCAGCTTTCCGCTGGGCGTCAGCGGCAGCTGCTTGAGAACGACATAGGCTGCTGGAGTCATGTGCTCCGGTAACTGTTGCGCCAGATGAGAGCGAAGACTGCCGATATCGATCTTTAGTCCACGATGAGAGACAACGTAGGCCACGAGTCGCTTGACTTCGTTATCATCGCGCAGGGTGACGACACAATCCTGGACAAGGGGATGGCGCCGCAGGGCTGCCTCGATCTCCCCCAGCTCTATACGGAAACCCCGCATCTTCACTTGTCCGTCACGCCTTCCTAGAAACTCCAATGTGCCGTCACTGAGCCATCGGGCCAAGTCCCCAGTCCGGTACAGGCGCTCTCCATATCCGCCGAAGCGACTCGGTACGAAGCGCTCTGCCGTTAGCGCTGGCTTTCCCCAATAACCGCGCGCCAGTCCCTCCCCGCCAATGTATAGCTCGCCTGGTGTTCCCACCGGCGCCAGTTGTCCCCACGCGTCGAGCACGTAAGCCTGCAGGTCCGGCAGTGTTTCCCCGATCCAGCTCCCTCTGCCGTTGGTCTGCAACTGCTCTTCGCCGATTCGCCCATAGGTTACATGTACCGTCGTTTCGGTGATGCCGTACATATTCACCAGCTTCGGATGCTCGATTCCGTGACACGCTGTCCAGGGCTGCAAACTTCCGGTTTCCAGGGCCTCTCCGCCGAAGATCACTATCCGCAACTGCCGCAGTGGAGATCCCTTCCGTGCATTAGCGTCCATTAGTTGGCGGAAGGCAGACGGCGTTTGGTTCAGCACCGTTATCCCTTCTTTGTCCAGCAGGTCGTGGAAGATCTCCGGGGATCGACTCACCAGGTAGGGCGTCACAACCAGGCGGCCTCCGTAGAGCAACGCTCCCCACATCTCCCACACAGAAAAATCGAATGATGCAGAATGGAACATCGTCCACACGTCATCAGACCCAAAGTTGAAGAGTCCCTGGCTGGCTGATAGAAGGCGGGTCACGTTGCGGTGTTCGACCATGACTCCCTTAGGCCTTCCAGTGGAGCCGGAGGTGTAGATCATGTAGGCCAGGTCTTCCGGTCTGTTTAGCATTTCCGGGTTTTCTCCTGGTTGCGCTGCGAGCTCCGAGCTCTCCATCTCCAGTACCCGGCAGCGGCCCGGCAATTTTTCCCCCGACCCAATATGGCCTACCATGGCTTCTACTCCGGCATCGTCCGTCAGCATTTCTCGGCGCTCCTCCGGATAGTCCGGATCCACCGGTACATAGGCAGCTCCGGATTTCAGCACTCCCAGCAGCGCCACTATCAGGTCCAGGGAACGCTCCAGCATCACGGCCACCCGCGAGTTCAGACCCACACCATGGGCACGCAGCCAATGGGCCACGCGGTTGGCCCTGCGATTCAGTTCTGCATAGCTCAGCGACTCACTCTCATAGACCACCGCAACTTCGTCGGCATGCTCCGCGGCAGTGCGCTCGAACCAGCTATGGATCGTCGGCTCTGGCGGCGGCAACACTGCATGAATGCGCTCGCGCTGCAGGAGGGCGCGCTGTTGTTCGATAGCCGGAGCATAACTCCGTATTTCGTGCTCTCCGCCAGCCAGAGCCTGGCGCAGAGTTTCCCGGTAGACAGTGGCGATCCGCTCTCTCTGTTCTGCTCCGAACTGTGAGCTGTCGAACCCCATCGTTAGACAAATCTCACGAGTCAGCGGGTTGATCCTTGCCTGCACCACCAGCGAATAATTCGATTGCTTGAAGATGCCACTCTCCATGATCGGCGAACCCTGCCCGGAGGATAATTCTCCAGACACTTGGAGCTGGGTGTAGTCGAAGATGGTTTCAAACAATGTTCTTCCACACTGGCGGTGCTGAATCTGAGCCAACGGGTAGCGTCGGTGCGGCATCATTGCCTGCTCCCGCACGAAGACTTCCCGAACCAGCTTCTCCCAGCTTCCCGGCATAACTCGCACGCGGAACGGCAGGATGTTGAAACAGAGGCCCAGCAACTGACTGTCTCCCTCGGTTTCGGGGCGTGCGTCCAGCAGCAGGCCAGTGAGCACCTCCTGTTCGCCACTCAGCGTCGATAACGCCCGTACGTGCACCCCCAGCAGTACGCTGTGTAGCGGCACTCCCAATCGGGATGCGACATTGCGCAGAGATTCCGATGCCTCCCGGGCGACTTCTACCACCTCTGTCGAAATGCCTTCGTCGTCACCTCGATCTGTGCGTGCCAAGCTGGCGAACTCCGCATCCTCCAGCACACGATCCCAGAATTGACCAGACTCTTCCGATTTCGCTGCCGAAGTCACTGGCGTCGACTCAATCTGTTTTTCAAAAAGCCCAGGAAAGGGCATCTCCATAGCATGCTCAATACGCTTGGCATTCGAACTCTGCGGTAAGCAGA
>NZ_AP040870.1:4422500-7561842 GCF_059726315.1 Humiphilus diazotrophicus | reverse complement strand
CACTCAGAGTATCTGAAATGTATTTGAGGGCCTGGGCATTTGTTTAAAAGAGCCTCGGCTGAGGATCGATGGGATCAATAAGATCAGGCCGATTGTTCTCCGGCTTCCCGATTTCGTTTCCGATAGGCCACATCGTCATGAGATTTGAGTCAAAGGGCTTGAGCAGATCAATAGGAAGATTGCCCAGATCGGCAGGAGCAAGCCATCGACCAAAGTCTTCCCTCTTCAGAACAGCGGACATACGCTTATGAAAGCGCTCCATTAAAGAATTTGGCTCTACAGTAATGACGGCAAAGGTCTCAAGTGGAACATTAAGCTTCGGATCGGTCCATGAGGTCCATATACCAGCCAAAGCCATCGGACCGCCATCGGCCATTCCTATCGCGTAAGGTTGCTTCTGTCCATTCGGCAAGGTTTCCCACTCGTAGATCCCGTCAGTGATAACGATGCAACGGCGATAACGAAAGGCATCACGAAAAGATGGAAGCTTATCGACGGTCTCAGCTTTGGCATTGATAAAAAACTTCTTTGCTTCGGAGCCACCTGGAGGGATGAATCCCCAACGCATCAGCACTAGTTCACGTTTGCCTTCATGATTCAAACGCACGACTGGCTGGAAGGTCTGCGGTGCAATGTTGTACGAAATCAAAGCCTCGGTTGGAAGATCGGCCAGATCCTCTATACCGTAGTACTCTTTCAGAAACTCAATATCGCACTGTGTCAACCGATAACGTCCGCACATATACCTTTACCAATCCCATCTGAAACCGATGTCTCCTTCTCCGTAACGAACCAGAGCGAGATCATAAATTTCATCCGCCAGGGAAGCTGCATTGTCTTTATTGCATATATCACGCGCTCGTATTCAGGCAATAACGGCTAGGGCCACCCTCTTCATATAAGGGGAAGCGTAGTCAGATATATTTCTTCCCTCCCGAGCCGATGCTTTGCCGCACTCGGTAGGATGGGATCCCCCGAAAAATCTCCGAGGGACGATACTGTCTTCTTTCTGTACAAATAGGGCAAGAAATTACTAAAGAGACAAAAGGAAAGTCGTCCGATCCGCAGGGAATAATTTCCGTACACCCTTTGCACCTGACAACAAAAGCTTGCCGAGAATTTGGACCATGAAACATGATGGTCTTAAGGATAGGCGAAGATTTAGCGAATATTATCCACAGTACCGCATTACGACACAAACGAGACAAAGCCTATCTGTGCGCGGCTTAAATCCCAGCTACTTATCTTTTTCGAAGAAAGCAGAAATTTGCTTTGACTCGACACACGGCTTTAGCTATCGCATTTGGGAGGAGTGAAGCAGCGTCACACCTCAGACGCTCCTCTTCCCTTTCAGATGCGCGCTTATTGAAGAACAGAGTGAATCAACCTATTGAGACTCAGCCCCTCGGCCCTTAAGGCTTCCCGGTGCTGACGGAACCCATCGTGATTGTCCCTCAAGGAGTCCATCCAGATAAACAACCTCGTACATGGGGACACCTCTCACGAATCCTACTTTGCCTGTATATTGCCCAGTTCCCATCGGCAAATTGATGGTGGGTAAGACTTGCTCAGCCAATGTGTCTTCTTCCCTTTGAATTTTCTATTAGTAGTTTACAACTCTCCGCACACCAAAATATGACAACGTTGCAAACATCAAGGCTCAAAATCCGTTACATATCCATCTGCACAATCGTTTTCCCCGGCAAAAACATTGGCACATTTCAACTGTGCGGGTAGGAAGAATCTCTCAAAACGCCAGGACAATTGGGCCAGTAAAGGGCGGCGGAAAATATCGATACCTCGCCAGTACTGAAAAGATTTGCCTAAGTAGATTGGCCGGAGATGTCCCATGCCCAGCGCAGCTTTGCCACGCTCTCTCCTTGACAGCTTAGGAGAACAGCTCTAGACTCCTAAATCAATTAGGAGTAGCGGTGACTGATCAAGCTCAACTTCTTCCCGGCACACTCGATCTGCTTATTCTGCGCGCAGTTTCTCTTGGACCGCTGCATGGCTACGGCGTTTTGTTGCGGATTGAGCAAATCACAGGCAAGGCATTATTGATCGAGCAAGGAGCTCTCTATCCGGGACTCTTTCGTCTCGTTCGTCAAGGCATGCTCAAGACCAAGTGGGGAGTTTCAGAGAACAACCGCAAGGCCAAGTTCTACGAGCTGACGACTGCAGGTCGTAAGCGTCTGCAACAGGAGACTGAGAGCTGGAACCGGCTCGTGAATGCGATATCTGCAGCGCTTTCTCTCCAACCGGAGGAGCTATGAATCTGCTGGTTGAATTTCGCACCCTGCTCAGCTCTATCTTTCGTTCCTCAAAGATGAACCGGGATATGGAAGAGGAGTTGCGTTCGCACATCGCCCATCGTGCCGACGATCTTCAGCGCTCCGGCATATCTCGCAGTGAGGCCGAAAGACAAGCACGCCTGGAGTTCGGTGGCTACGAGCACTACAAAACAGAGTGCCGCGAAATCTTTGGGGCAAACGTGATCGATTCTCTATTCTGGGACATTCGCTATGCTCTTAGAACACTGCGCAAGTCGCCAGGATTTACAGCAGTTGCGATTTTGACTCTGGCTGTTGGAATCGGGGCCAACTCTGTAGTCTTTAGCGTTCTGAATCGATTGGTCCTGCGCCCTATAAATGTACCGCAGGCCGAGAATCTTTATGAGTTGGAGGATGCTAAGCTTCATGGTCCTGCACAGTCATATCCCAATTATCTGGACATCCGTGACCGTAATCGAAGTTTTAAGGGATTGGCCGCCTATGGCATCGCGACTGCAGGATTGAGCGGAAATAGCGAGCCCTCGCAGGTGTGGCTCTACGAAGCCAGCGGAAATTACTTCGACGTCTTGGGTATTCGTCCTTACTTGGGAAGATTCTTTTCGGATTCAGACGAAAGGGGCTACAACAGTGCGCCCTACATCGTTCTGAGTTACGGCTATTGGCAGAGTCACTTCCAAGGGGATCGCAGCATTATTGGCCGTGTCGTACACCTGAACAAATACGACTATACAATCATCGGCATTGCGCCACGTGAGTTTCGCGGCACTGAGATGTTCTTTACGCCCGACCTCTGGGTACCTATAGTCAATCAACAGCAGATTGAAGCAAGCGATGGTCTCAAGAACCGCAGTGAACGAGGAATTTGGCTGATAGGGCACCTTAAAGATGGAGTTACGCCCAATCAGGCAAAAGCCGATTTGAATACTATCGCGCAAACCCTGGCAAGGGCCTATCCAAAAGACAATGAAGGGTTACAGTTCTCTCTCACTCATCCAGGTCTGCTGGGAAGTATGTTGGGGACTCCCGTTCGCGCGTTTGTCTCGGCGTTAATGCTGCTCACAATCCTTATCCTTTTGGCAGCGTGTGCGAATCTTGGAAGCCTGTTCTCCGCACGTGCAGTCGATCGCTCGCGAGAGATTGCTTTAAGTCTGGCACTAGGTTCGACACGCCGCCGAATTATTCGCCAACTCCTAGTCGAAGCAATGATCGTCTCCTTGGGAGGAACCACCATCGGCCTCTGCGTAGCTGTACCCGTTCTGCAATGGCTGAGCAGATGGCAACCGTTTCCGGGAAGTCCAATTCAAGTCCCGGTTGAGTCGGATATAAGAACCCTATTGATAGCACTCCTGCTGGCATTGATCAGCGGATTGTTCTTTGGAATCGTCCCACTCCGGCAGATCATCAGAACCGATCCCTACCAAGGAATCAAAGATCCAACCGGGGACAAGACACACTCTCGGCGGCTAACTGTACGAGATTTGCTGCTTGCTCTGCAGGTAACGGTTTGTGCCGTGCTCGTCACCTCATCGTTTGTGGCTGTCCGAGGCATGATTCGCTCTCTAAAGAGTAATTTCGGATTTGTTCCTCAAGGAGCAGTTCTGGTAAACACAGACCTTTCGATGGCGGGTTACAAGGCAGAGCAAACTAAGCTGATTCGACGGCGCATGGTAGAAGCCGCAGAGAACATTCCCGGTGTTAGCTCAGCAGGATACGCAAACCGCGTGCCGTTAAACATCGGTTGGAGCGATTCGAACATCTTTCCCGACAGCGCCACAGATTACCAGCCGTCAAAAGCAGTGGCGCGTTCCATGATGTTCCATGTCTCGCCTGGATATTTTCGGGCAGCGGCAACTTCCCTCTTAAGGGGACGAGACTTTTCATGGAACGACGATCAAAGCTCTACTCACGTGGCAGTTATCAATCGTGAGTTCGCACGAAAGGTCTTCGGCTCGGAAGAAAAGGCCATGGGCGGAGTCTTTAAGATTTGGGGTGGCAACAGGGTTCAAGTAATAGGAATCGTCGAAGACGGAAAATATCTGAGCGTCAGCGAGAGTCCACAGCCCGCTGCATTCCTCTCCATCCTGCAATGGCAGTCCACTTCAACGTGGCTTGTCGTGCGGTCGAATCGAAACTTCCCGGAACTGGAAGCGGCTTTGCAACAAGCTCTGCACAAGGTAGATCCCGAGCTTCCATTAACAATCCACTCCTGGCAAAACGTCTTGGGACTTTCCCTCTTCGCCGCCCGCGCAGCATCCATTGCCCTGGGAATACTCGGAGCTTTAGGTGCAATGCTTGCCGTCACGGGGATCTTCGGAATGGCTGCGTATTCGGTAAGCAAACGCCTGCGCGAATTGGGGATCCGAGTTGCTTTAGGAGCTCAACGGAAACAAGTGGTAAGTGCAGCTTTAGGCCGTGTCTTTGGATTATTGCTCACAGGCTCGTTACTGGGAATTCTGCTCGGAGCAGCTGCAAGCAAGCTACTCTCATTCATCGTCTATCAAGCGACACCTCGTGACCCTGTTGTTCTGGGTGCCGTGGTATTGACGATGTTCCTGCTCGGCAATCTGGCAGCATGGATTCCTGCGCATCGAGCATGGAGAAGCAATCCGTCCACATTATTAAGAGAGAACTAGAGTCACAGAGGTGGCAAGACTACATAACATCTGCAGTATCTTTTGCCACCTCTTTAGCACGGTCTGCACAATGGCCCATCAGGGTTAAAGAGGTAACTTGGCCGCTTGCCCATGGCATATGCCAGCTTCGTCAATCAACTGCCACACCGTAGCATTCTCAATACGGAAGCGCCGTCCGGACTTTGTAATTCTGACTCCACCATAACCAGCTACGAAACCATCCTTTGCAACACGATCAAGAAAATTCTGCCGCTCGTCTCTCTCAGGAGCCTCTGCCGATAGCCGCGAGGGCAAATGGGTAAGTTCCTCCCAGCTATATTCAAACAGGCGTTGCGCAACTTCATTGCCATAGATGAAAACGGGATCGACTTCCGTATTATGTGCCAGCACAGCAAACTCCGCGTCTTTGTAGAGCCACGAAGCATACTTGTCAGGAGGAACAGATAAAGGAATCAACAAATGTCCGGTAAGGCGGCGATAGCTTTCAGAAAGCAACGTTGCAAAAGAAAGGTCGTTACGCAGATCCATAAGCTACTATAGCTTTCTCCGTATCTGCGAAGCCAATCCGAGGTTGTGAGTGTCAATACCAGCAGGGATTCATTGCTCGGTCGCGCGAGCATGCAAAATATGAGAAGCCGACCATATCAATATCCAGAGACCGATCACGATAGAAACAACAACCGTGACCCAGCGTAGAGCCCGCCGATCACCTGGGTTATCGATTCCAACGCGCCGTGTCCCAAAGATTTGGCCGAGGATGCCAATCGCTAGAAAAACAAGACCTAGCGTAAAGAGAATCCAATCCACAATAGACCTCTCAGAGAAAGATGCAGATACAAGGCTTGCGGAGATCTGGGCATTTGAAGTGGGTGCTGATCGTTGTCTTTGCAGGTTGTACCAACTCCCAGCACCCTTTTATTCAGCAAAATTATTTCTTTTGGAAAAGCAGTGGAGCAAAATCGACGAGATTGTCACGCCAAACCATCCAGGTATGCATTCCCGGGGTCCAATGAAAAGTAGCGGGAACGTCTTGTTTTTTTAGCCAATCTTCGAGCTCATGATTGACTTTGGCAAGCCCGTCCTGTTCTCCGCAGGCAATCCATAGAAGCTTACGTTTCTCGCCTCCACCGGTCTTCAAGCGAGCGGAGAAGAAATCTGTATGATCGAGAATCGGTGCAGAGCTCAACCCGATAACATAGCCAAACGCTTCCGGATGTCCAAGGCCGGTTAGCAAACTCTCCGCTCCGCCCATGGATAGGCCAGCAATCGCGGTATTCTCAGGCCCGGCTAGAGCCCGATACTGGTGCTGAACCTGCGGCATAATCTCTTCCATCAACGATCGAGTATAGAGCGAGTAATTCTTGCCAATAACTCCAGGTTCGCGGAAGGCTGCACCATTTGACATCAGGATCTCAGGCACACCATAGCCATATGTCATCACCACAATCATCGGCACGGCTTTCTGCTGTGAAATCAAGGTGTCGAGGATGTAGTTGGCGCGACCGACAGTAGTCCATCCATCGGCACCGTCGCTGAACCCATGGAGAAGATAAAGAACAGGATACTTTTTCTTCCCCGTAGGGTCATAGTCCGGCGGCGTATAGACGAAGAAATCGCGCTGATCGCCAACAATCCCAGAATGATAGTAATGATGCTGAACCACGCCATGAGGAATATCGATCTGATCCCAGGGCTGTGGCCCGTCTCCTCTCACCGCCAGCATATTGTCCTCATAGAGGTAATTGGTCTTAAACCAGCGATTCGCAGGATCAAGCAGGTGTCCACCATCTACGATGTAGTGGTAACCATAAATTTCCGGAGTCAGAGAGGGAGAAGTTGCCGTCCAGAGACCCTTGTCATCCTTAGTCATAGGCAAGGGAGCAGCACTGCCCTCCAGCGAAACCTGAACAGAAGTAGCATGAGGGGCCAGGAAGTGGAAGGTCACCGTGCGATCGGAGTTCACTTCAGGAGCGAGTTTCATCGCGCCTGCACTGGAGTCCCCTGTGATCTTCTGTGCGACTGCCGGAGCTAGTTCCTTTGTAGCCTGAGCGGGATTAGGAGTAATGCCAGCAGAAAGCTGGGCGTTAAGTTGACTGCCAGCTAACAATAAACAGAGAGAGCCGAAAGAAGATTTGAGAACGAAACCTATTGTCTTGTTCATGCCGGCAACATTGTGCACTCGTAAACCGCATATTGGCAATCGGTTTGCTGAAAATTCTCCTCGGAAACAACGAGAAACAAACCATTAACTTTCAATGAGAATATGTTAGCTTCAATTTGTGAACCTATTCATCTTTGAATAGGTTCGTGCTACGCCTTGCCCGAAACAAGTTCGGCCTGTTTACATCGGATAACTGGAGGAAACCGATGAAATTTGCAAAGACCATCTTCATTCTAGCTGGCACATGGAGCATCTTGATTCTGTCTCCTCTGTTCTTTCTGCGTACCAGACTAGGGCAGTTGGATCCACCTGCGATCACTCACCCGGATTACTATTTTGGGTTTCTATGCGTCGGCCTGTCCTGGGCAATTCTCTTTTTCATTATCTCTACAGACCCGCAGCGGTTTCGCCCTGCAATGATTGCAGCGATGGTAGAGAAGTTTGCCTACGGACTCTTTGTAGTTGCCTTCTTTCTTCAAGGTGAAGCAACCGGGGGAAAAGCTTTCTTCGGCTGCATCGATCTCCTCTTCGGCATTTTCTTTCTGACCTCATACCTCAAGACAAAGAGCCAAAGGAAAGAGACATCCTGAAAAACAGGCGCTACCGCTTCTTCCAGGACTGAGCTTCTACCCCTTCGACCGTCTGCTGTTTCTTATTCGATAGCTATCCGTGCCAATCGCTACGAATCGTCCCTCGCGCATGAAACAAAGTTGTTATAGGCGAAAAGCAATAAACGCGATTTCATGGATCATTTATATCCAGATATGATCTAAGGCAATAGAGGGAGGGAGTACTCCTCATCGGGAAGTAGCAGGCTTCCCCCGAAATGCTGGCCACAGCTTCCAAAATGTACCGGAGCTGAAGCTATAACCGTTAAACTTGTGGCCCTTTGGGGCGCTCTCATGACACACCAGACTCTCCAACCCGACGCATCGGTAGCCCACGACAACGATCAAAAGCACTTCCTGGTCGGACTACATCCGGGACCACCGCCGGATCACGTTTGGCAAACGTATGGGAGCTACAGTCTCTACACGGCGGAACAGCATCGCTCTGTCTGGGAGCGCCATGTCCACAACTGCACTCAAATCACGGTAGCGATGAGCCCGGCACAAGTACGCGGCGAATGGGATGGAATCACCGGACGACGCGAACGGCGGGAGTTGAATGGCGACATCGTCTGGATCGTACCGCCCGGAGTTGAACATGTCATTCATTTCGACCGGCGTGCCAGCCTGATTCATCTCTATTTGAATGACACTTTCTTTCGCTCCATGCTGGAGGATGCTCCTGACAATATTCAGACCTGCCTGATTCCTTCGTTGCTGGTTCGAGATCCCTTCCTGGTTGAAATAGCCCGATCTCTCTATCGGGAGATCAACATCAATGCCGGGAACCAGGTCTATACCCAGGCGGTAGCCACGATCATCGCAACGCATCTAGTCAGAACTTATAGCGATCGGCGAGATAGCCTGCATGTCTATCGAGGTGGCTTAGGTCCGGCGAGAGAAAAGAAGATTCGCAACTATATCTCAGAGCATCTTGCGGAAGATCTTTCACTGAAAGATCTAGCCCGAGTAGCCGATATCAGCCCGAACTATCTCATCGCACTCTTCCGGGAGTCTGTCGGAATGACTCCACATAAATACGTGATACAGCAACGACTGGAGCGAGCATGCAAGCTGATAGGAGAATCCAGCTTGCCGCTGCTGGAGATAGCCACACAATGTGGATTTCAGGATCAAAGCCAGTTCACGACTACCTTCCGTCGCTACTTCGGCGTCACACCCGGACAATATAAACGGCAAATTTAGGAAGATAGCGCAGCAACAGAATTTCAGCTCTGGCATCTGCCCCATTTGCTGAGGCCGAAACCTGCATAGGGAGTTGGGGTTCGGGATACACCTACGCCGGTTTTGCTCTAAGCCTTCTCATTCCACTTCTGCTTTTCCAGGGCATCGCCTATTACATTCAGCAACGACACCGCTGTAGCCATGGCATGGCGAGCCTCCTTTGTCGATGCCTGTTTTGCGATGCTCAGCAACGATACATCCTTGTTGCTGTCATTGAAAACAGCATGCAGCTTATCCGGATCAATGGACTTCAATAGATTATTGAAGTTCAGAATCACCCGAATAACATTCGTTGCTTCTTTCGAACTGACAATGGTCAAGATGTGATTGATTACAGTATCGCTGGCTCCCAGCAGGCCGTTAAGGAGACTAAAGACGTTCTTATCATGAAGTTGCTGTAAAAGATTATAAGCCGCCAGAACCGCTTCAGCATGTTCCTCCGGGGCCTCTTGCACTCGGCGGATAAGGTCTTCACGCGCATCTGTCGGTTGAAAATGTCTAAATTCGACGGCAACAGCCATAACCTATAACCTTTCTGCTTATTTCTGTAACTGAATTTGAACAAGTTTCCCTGTCCCAGGCATGCGGTAATCTGCGCGCTTCCATTTACGTTCCACTTCAACGCCCTTCTGCGGAGTCGGAGACCCGGAAAAGCGGAAGTTTAAAGGTTTGAGCGGATTCGATCCCTTCTCCGGCAGAACCTGAATACGCACAGCCGTTTCCTTGAAGGCCGGAGTATTTGTTGCAAAATCCGTGTGAGATCCGGTAAGAATATTTACCGGCCCCTCCCGGGAAAGCAAAGGCAGATAGACCTGCTTCCCTTTCACGCGGCTGGTAACGAGAACCTTGATCACCAGAGAACCGTGACGGCTGGTAACCCGCACCCATCTGCCAGACTCGATCTTGCGCTCCAATGCCAACTCTTCCGAGATCTCGATATAACGCTCCGGAGTCTCCTCCCGGATTCCCTCCACGCGATGCGTCATATTTCCCTCGTGGAAGTGCTCAAGAATACGTCCGTTGTTCAAGAAGAGATCGAAATCCCCATCCGGTGCTTCCATCGGCTCACGAAAAGCAACGGGATAGAAGCGAGCCTTCTTATCCGGAAACGCAAAGCCCTCCAGATAAAGAATCGGAGAATCCGTGCCATCCGGTTTCACCGGCCATTGCAGTGTCTTGTATCCCTCAAGCCGATCAAAGGAAACACCGGCATAGAGGGGATTCAGCGAGGCCAACTCATCCATGATCTCCGCCGGGCTCGGGTAGTTCCAATGAGCGCCAAGACGATTTGCTATATCCTGAGTAATCTTCCAATCGGCCCGGCTCTCTCCCAACTCCGGCAAGCTCTGGTACAACCGCTGAATACGACGTTCGGTACTGGTAAAGGTACCCTCCTTCTCAAGCGCTGGAGCCGCAGGCAGAATCACATCTGCATAACGGCAAGTCTCGGTGAAGAAGATATCCTGGATCACAAAGAAGTCCAGACGCTCAAATGCCCCGGCAACATGATTCGCATTCGAGTCTGCTGAGATCATGTCTTCCCCCGCCATATATACGGCACGCAACTTGCCCTCGTAGACAGCGTCCATCATCTGGTGATTGTCGAAGCCCCGATCGGGGGAGAGCTTTACATCCCAAGCCTTTTCGAAACGTTCACGAATTGCTGGGTCGGCAACGCTCTGATAACCGGGATAATTATTCGGCATCGCTCCTATGTCGCTCGCGCCCTGTACGTTATTGTGCCCTCGAAGAGGATATGCACCGCAGCCTGGCCGCATGTAGTTGCCGGTTGTCAGCAGCAGATTCGAAATGGCCGTAGAAGAATCGGAAGCCATCGTGTGCTGAGTAATGCCCATCGCCCACAGAACGCACATCGTATCGGCGACCGCAATCTCCTGAGCAACAGCCTCCAGCGTCGCGAGAGGAACGCCGCATACCTGTGCCGCATACTCCATCGTGAAGGGAGCTAGGCTCTGTTTGAACTCATCGAGATTATGTACCCATTGTTCGATAAAGCTCATCTTAGCGATGCCACGATCGAACATATAGCGGCTCATTGCCGAGATCCAGACCAAATCCGTACCCGGACGAGGACGGAAGTGGATATCGGCACGACGCGCCATCTCATGCTCGCGGGGATCGGCCACAATCAGCCGCTGTCCAAATAACTTATGAGCCCGCTTAACACGCGTAGCCAGTACCGGATGGCTCTCAGCGGTATTGCTGCCAACAATGAGGACGAGCGAAGCCTTGCCGATATCTTCAATCGAACCGGAGTCGCCGCCATAACCTACGGTGCGAAAGAGTCCCATGGTCGCCGGTGATTGGCAATAACGTGAGCAGTTGTCCACATTGTTGGTACCGATAACGGCACGTGCGAGCTTCTGCATCAGATAGCCTTCTTCGTTCGTCGCCTTAGACGACACAATCACGCCGATTGAATCTGGACCGTACTGCGCCTTGATGTTGCCCAACTTCTCTGCAACCAATGACAATGCTTCCTCCCAGGTTGTCTCCCGGAAGCCATTGCCTTCGCGAATCAGAGGCCGTTTCAAGCGGTCCTTATGATTCACGTAATCCCAACCAAACTTTCCCTTTACACAGGTTGAAATCTCATTTGCTTCGCCATGCAGCGGTTCGATTTTCAGGATCTTGCGGCCCTTGGTCCAAACATCGTAACTGCAGCCAACTCCGCAGTAAGTGCAAACGGTTTTGGTCTTCTTGATGCGCTCGTCGCGCATCTTCGCCTCGGTTTGAGAGACGTCCATGATGGCGCCATAGCCCATCTCCGGCTCAATGGCCTTTACAACATCGATCATCTTCGTCAAAGTGTCCTGAGGCATCGAGGTCAGGTAGCCAGCTTCGCCCAACATCGATTTCTCCATCAAAGCATTGCAAGGACAAACCGTTACGCAATGTCCGCAGGAAACACAACTTGAACCGCCAATCTGCACCCCTCCGTCCCATAAGACACGTGGATGTTCCAACTCCCAGCCTATCGAAAGCGTCTCATTTACCTGTACGCTTTGGCAGGCCTGAACACAACGGCCGCAAAGAATACATTGACTGGGATCGTAGCGGTAGAAGGGATTTGACATATCCACTTCATAGGGCTTGGGCTTGAAGGGGTGATCCTGATGCTCAACCTTGAGGGCAACTGCCGTGTTATGAACTGTACAGTTGTCGTTGTTGTTGTCGCAGACAGTGCAGTAGAGCATGTGATTTCCGAGAATTACATCGAAGGCCTCGGAGCGCGCCTCCACAGCACGCTTTGACTCCGTCACCACCTGCATATCCTGGGAGACTTTGTGCCCACAGGCGCGCGTCAGTTCGCCATTCACCTCCACCAGACAGGTGTCGCAGGTTTGGATAGGACCCATGAGGGCGGAGTGATAGCAAACATGCGGAATCTCTTTGCAACGAAGCACCGCATCCAGTACCAGCTCACCTTCTCTCGCCGTAACGGTACGGCCATCGACCGTAAGGGAAACCGTTCCCGGCTCATCACTGTTTTCGTGCTCAAACACGCTTGTAATTTGAGTTACGCTCATCTCGTTTGCCTCAGCCCACGGCATTCGTGAGTTTCTTTCTAATGTCACCCAATCTTCACAAACTCCGGGGTACCACGAACTAAGAACCAGTGTCTCGAATCGCGAGAATCGCTATTTGTGATTTATCGCACATTTTTGTTGAAAAGTCAGATTTAGTACAGCGAGGGCAGAAAGAAGAGGCTTTCCGGCCTATCGAAGCCATGACGCGGAGGTGTACATATAAATTTCTGCAATAAGTGAGAAAGAAACACGAAACGTTTTGGACAGAAACAGCGTCAGCTATCAGAGATGAATCGGTCCTTATCTTCCCCAGTAACGAACCGGCCCATTCTTGAAATTGCAATTGAAAGAATGGTCGATCTTACGCCAACCCCCACCCGGGACAGCGTAGCCATCGAAGAACCGCTTGAAATTCAGCTTGCATTCGGGCCCAGAGATTCGAGGACGGTCAAATCCATCACCGTTACAATGAGAACCCCTGGTAACGACTCCGAACTGGCGGCAGGCTTCCTCCTAACTGAAGGCGTCATTCACGACCTTTACGACATAGAACGAATTCTCGATTTATCGGAGGATACAACTTCTATCCCGCAGGAAGCATCAGGGGCCGACGCAGGGGACGACAGCTTCTTTAGCAATTCCACGAGACGAAACATCGTTCGCGTTGAATTGGCTCCTGACGTAAAGGTGAATACGTCCACTCTGGAGCGAAACTTCTATACCACCTCCAGCTGCGGAATCTGCGGCAAGGCTTCCCTGCTAGCTTTGCGTTCGGTATGTCCTCCTCGCGTGAAGAACGATTTCTCAATACAGGCAGAGATCCTGCACCTATTGCCCGAGCGCTTGCGAAGCTCGCAGCAGGTCTTTGACAGTACTGGAGGACTTCACGGGGCAGGCTTGTTTGACCCAAGCGGAAACCTTTTGATGCTCAGAGAAGATGTAGGACGTCACAATGCCGTCGACAAGCTCATAGGAGCACAACTACTGGCCGATGAAATCCCTCTCCGCAACAAGATGCTTTTGCTCTCTGGACGTGCCAGTTTCGAGCTTTTGCAGAAAGCTGTAATGGCAGGAATTCCATTGGTAGCCGCGGTTGGAGCTCCCTCCAGCCTCGCCGTGCAGGTTGCTCGCGAATTCGATGTGATTCTCGTCGGATTCCTGCGCGAACGGCGCTTCAACATCTACCACGGAGGCAATCGCATTCATTCGAACGGCGGGGCCAATTAGGAGAAACAGATGAAGTTACGAATTAAGGGAAACTCTCTACGACTGCGGGTAACCCGCTCCGAATTTGCGCAGCTCCAGCAGCAACAACGGATCGAAGAAAGAATTCAATTCAGCCCGAAGCCGGAAGACTCCCTGGTTTATGCCTTAGTTCCTGACAACAGCACAAATCTTGTCGATGTGAAATACCGCCAGGGAGAAATCCTTGTACTGCTTGCACAGGAACAACTCAAGAGCTGGGGGAAGAAAGATCAAGTAGGCATCTACACCTCTATCGACCTAGGCAACAGCCAATCACTCGATATCGCACTGGAGAAAGATTTCGCCTGCCTCAACAGCAATGAAGATCAATCGGATGCATTTGTAAATCCACAGGTTGAACAAACCTGCTGATAAAGAAGGCTCAATTTCAGGCATGCCGCAAATAAGTGAGAACGAAGAGCTGATTCCTTCTAGAACAATTCCGGCGCAGCTATGTCCAAGCAAAGACCGGTGGGATACCGCTTTCTTTGGCGAAGAGCGGCTTCGAACTTCCTGGATCGTGAATACAGCTGCTCCGGAATTTCTCTAAGCCTCAAGACCAGGAGTAATAAAGTGAAACTGAATCGCTGGGGTATCGCCTTTGCAGGAATCATCCTGCAGATCGTACTTGGTTCCGTGTATGCATGGAGCGTCTTTCGTGTTCCTCTAACCAGGCAGTTTCACTGGACAATTCCCCAGGTGACGCTGACCTTTACTATCAGCATCTTTGTACTCGGAGTAGCCGCCTTCTTCGGCGGCCTCTGGCTTAACCGCTCCGGTCCTCGGATTGTCGGACTGACCGGAGCCCTGTTGTATGGCTTGGGAACATTGCTCGCCAGCTTCGCAGGGGACCGTCTCTGGTGGCTCTATCTCTCTTATGGATTCATTGGAGGCATAGGACTCGGCTTTGCCTATATCGTGCCCGTAGCTGTCCTGGTGAAGTGGTTTCCGGATCGGCGCGGTTTGATTACCGGCGTTGCTGTAGGCGGCTTCGGAGCGGGAGCGCTGGTAACGGCGCCGATCGCCTCGCGTTTGATTCAGGTCGTCGGGGTTCTGCCAACTTTTGCCTATCTGGGCGTTGCCTACATTATCTTTGGAGTCATCGCCGCCTACTTCATGCAGAATCCGCCGGAAGGATGGCGCCCTGCAGGATGGACGCCCTCTGCCCGACTAAACTCGCAGCGAGCAGCCGAAGACTACACGCTTGGTACAGCTCTGAAAACCTGGCAATGGTGGGCCTTGTGGCTGATCCTCTTCCTGAACACATCGGCGGGAATATCCGTCATCTCACAGGAATCGCCAATCTTCCAGGAACTGGCGAAGGTTACGGTGATTGTCGCCGCCGGTATGGTTGGAATCGTCAGTATTGGCAATGCCGCCGGACGCGTCTTCTGGGCATGGGTCTCCGATTCCCTAACCCGGCGATTCACCTTTGTTCTGATGTTCTTGCTCCAGGTAGTGCTCTTTTGGGTGCTGCCCTCCATTACCTCTGCAACGGTACTCACGGTTCTGACCTTCATCATTCTTATGTGTTACGGCGGCGGCTTCGGAACTATGCCTGCCTTCACGGCGGACTATTTTGGATCGAAGAATGTTGGTCCGATCTATGGTCTTATGCTGACGGCGTGGGGCTCAGCCAGTGCCTTTGGCCCTCTGCTAGTCGCAAACATGCGCCAGGCAACGGGAAACTATCGAAGCGGCTTTCATGTACTCAGCGCAGTTGTTCTGGTATCGACATTATTGCCTATCATTATTTCGCCTCCCGGAAGGAAAACGAAGAATCAAGCCATAGAAGAGGAGCCGGAAGAATTGCCGAGAGTAACAGGCAATGTGGTACGTCGCGCCCGATAGAGCATAAAAGCCCCAGGACACGTTGCTGTTCGTGTCCCGAGGCTTTCAAGATAGGGATAGCCGCGAACCTTCTCCGATGAGAAGGATGTAGCTAAATAACGCGGGGGTCTTAGCTGGGGATCTGCCAACCGGCACCGGCATTTGCCAGCTTAGCTTTTCCAGTTCCGCCGGAAGATATAGCCTTAGCCAAATCGGGGAATGCCTTTAGCATCTTGTCGGTTTTCGCCCAGACCGGAATATCCACGATCTTGTAGTGATAGTCCACCTGGGTCTCAAGGAAACCATCGGAATTCTTCGCTGGCGCAGTGAAATTATCAATGCTGGTGATTTCACGATGGCCATAACAGAAGCGTCCACCTGCCCGTTCGCCAACCGGCGTAGGAGTATAGACATTGACCTTGATGGTCTTGTCTTCTTTACTTTCCAGAAGACCGGCATCGGCCAGAGCTTCCATTTGAGCCAGTACCTTCTTCTCTTCGGCTCCGGGACTAACCTCATAGGGAAAACGCAAGGCGGAAGAAAATAGACAATCTTTGTGAGTTGAGTAATAAGCGTTCAATCCCTTGGTCAGATTTTCGCTGGTGGGCTGAATATTGGCATGACAGCCAGACGCGAGAATCACGATACCACCAATAAGAACCGCCAACGGCTTACGAATCTTGCTTTGCATTTTCCACTCCTGCGTTTGTGTTGCTTTATAGGAAAAGCCTCTTCAATATCCGGCATCTCCCTTGATTATCGAATTCAACGTGACCGGGTTCCCCTCAAAACCTGCCTTTTGAGCCGAACAATATCGACTTCATGCAACACTAGCGAAGAAAAGGACTTTGCGCAATGTGCATACTCGAAAAATCCATTTTCTACACCACACGAATCACCCCGGTCACCTTCAAAGCCCTTGCCATCTTCTTATGACGGAACTTTAGGAATTCAGGTTTCCACGTAGACCCAAACTGGCCTTGGCATCACACTCCTCTGTTTCCAGTACAATCCAGAGCTGGAAGAACTCTCGGGAGAAACGCATGCGGAAGCTCGTCTTCACAGCCTTTTTGCTCCTGTTATGCAGCCAAGGGATTAACTATATGTCCGCAGATGAGCAAACAAAAGCTATATCGGTGCTGATTCTGGATGGAGAAAGTGGCGGACCCTATCACGCGTGGCAAATGACAACTCCCGTTCTCAAGAAAGAGCTGGAGGAGACCGGACTCTTTCAGGTATCGATCGCAACAGCTCCGCATTCCGGTACAGACTTCAGCCAGTTCCATCCCAACTTTAAGCAGTACCAGGTAATCGTATCGAACTACGATGCTCCGGACTGGCCCCAGGAATTACGGCTGCAATTCGAGCAATACATCCGGGATGGCGGTGGTCTCGTAATCGTCCATGCTGCCGACAACGCCTTTCCGCATTGGGAGGCCTATAACCGAATGATTGGCGTAGGCGGATGGAGAAACAGAAACGAGCAAGCCGGTCCCTTCTGGTATTACAAGGATGACAAATTGGTTTCCGATCCTGTTCCCGGACCTGCGGGATCGCATGGAGCACGACTTCCCTTTCAGCTAGTAAATCGAGCACCGGAGCACCCAATCATGAAGGGACTTCCAGCTATCTGGATGCATGCTTCGGACGAACTGTATGCCACACTACGCGGCCCCGGAGAAAACATGACGGTACTCGCTACGGCACATTCCGATCCCAGAAACAAAGGAACGGGGCGAGACGAACCAATGCTCATGGCGTTGAACTATGGAAGGGGACGCATCTTTCATACCACTCTCGGCCACGATATCTATGCCCTGAGCTGCATTGGCTTCATCGCTACCTTTCAGAGAGGTACAGAGTGGGCCGCCACAGGACAAGTTACCCAGAAAACCCCCACAAACTTTCCCACAACAAATTCCGTCAGCTTCCGTGTAGATATTGCAGAGATGGACCCTGGATATCTGAACGGCGCATCCGATGTTGTCGTCAGAACTCACTGACCCGCAAATCTCCTGGACCGATTTCATGCGGGCTCTACTCATATCGAAGCGCAACGGTGGGATCAACTTTCGTTGCAGTATGAGCCGGAACCAGAGTAGCTACCAAGCAAACTGCAAGCAGGAGAATCGTAACTCCAATAAAGCTAGCTGGATCATAAGGGCCAATATTGAATAACAGGCTTGTAAATAAATGGGAGATACCAATAGCCATACCAAGGCCTACGACTTCGCCCACAAGAACCAGCCTGAGCCCCTTACCTGCAACCAGTTTCAGAATGTTACCGCGGCTGGCACCGATGGCCATTCGCACACCGATCTCCTGTGTACGTTGCGTCACAAGGAAAGAAATCACTCCGTATAATCCGACAACGGATAGCAACAACCCGGTTGCGGCAAAGAATCCTACCAGTGTTGCTTCAAACCTTGGCTTATCGGCCAACTTATCGACTCGCTGTTGAAGTGTCTCGATCTGTACAGGAAGAGTGGAGTCCAATGCAGAGATCTCAGATCGAATCCACTGCGCCATGGTTGCAGAAGCAATCGAGGTCTTAACTATAACGGCTGAGTGATTGTTCCAGTCCTCCTGGTTGTTACGTCGTAGTCGATAATATTCCGGCTCGTCTTCTCCCGCCAGTCCTCCATTCTTGGTATCCCCTGAAACTCCGACCACCAGATACCAAGGGCCGCCGCCAATCGGCTGAATATGTTGTCCAATAGGGTTCTCTCCAGGAAACATGCGCCGTGCCAGCATTCGCCCAAGAACGACAAAGTGATCTTTGGAATTCATCTCTTCACTGGTAAACCCCTCACCCTGCAAGAGTGGAATCTGCAGTGCACGAAAATACCCAGGAGTCACCCAGCGACGAGTAACCATACCGCCTGTTCCTCCAGTAGATATGGGATGCCCAGCGATGGCAATGGTCGTATATGGCTGATCCCAGCGAACACCGCCTGGAGGCAATGAATCGCTCAGAGCAACTGCATCGACTCCAGGCAAACGCATTAACCGAGCCTGCACTTTTTGGAAGAAGGCTAATTGCTGTTGTGCGGTTGCGTAATGCTGAGAACCAAGCGTGATGCTTGCAGTCACGATGTTTTTCGTTTGTATTCCAAGCTGCTGATTCTGCAAATTCCAAAAGCTTCGCAGCAACAGCATCCCTCCACTCAACAAAATCATGCTGCATGCGATTTGCGTTGTCACCAGCAGTTGCCGTAAGCGAGCGCGAGAAGCCGCAGTCATCGTTCTGCTGGCAAGAAACTCAGCATTGGGCCGCTGCAGTGCTGGAACCAGGCTGAAGAGGGTACCGCAGAAGAGTGAAACCAGAATTGTGAACCCGATAATACGAGTATCCAATTGCGAGGTGCTAAGAAATGGAACCCCATCCGGAGCCAACGCAACAAACACTCGTAACAAAACCTCGGCCAAAAGAACTCCGAAAAAGGCTCCGGCCAGAACCAGCATCAAAGACTCCGTCAACGACTGCCGACTCAATCGAGCGCGACTGGCGCCTAAAGCGGAACGCACCGCCAATTCCCTTTCACGAGCCATCCCTCTTGCCAGAAGCAAACTCGCAACATTCGCACAAGCAATCAATAACACCGTAATTACAGTACCGAAAAGGACCCAGGCCATAAGGCGCACATCATGGATCTGCCGATCACGTAAGTACCGAATTCGAAGATGCACTTCATTACGGAAACGTGGCGGGACCTGGCTAAGCGAATAATCGAAGACTGGCTTCAGCGCTCCTCTTGCTTGTTCTATGGTTACGCCCGGCTTCAGTCGCGCAAAAGCATACATCACACGCGCAGAAGGTCCCCCCCTGCGCTGAGCAGTCTCGTCCAAGGACTCTGGCATCATAACGTCCACGGCTTCGAGTAGCGGCATTTCGAAGTCCTTTGGAAGCACTCCGATTACACGCACGAGCTTTCCGTCAATGCTGACAGCCCGATTGACGATTTCAGAATCAAGACCGAAATTCCGCTTCCACAGTCCATAAGAGATCAGCGCCACTTTTGGCGCATCTGGACTATCCTCCTCTCTGATAAAAGAGCGGCCTAGTATAGGTACAACTCCAAGCGTCTTGAGGAAATTGGCCTCAACGCGCGCGCAATCCAAACGAGCCGGATGATCCTCAGTCAAATCGCACGGCTCTACGCCGGTCTCTGAGGTAAGACTTTCAAATGGCGTTTGCTGATCACGCCAGTTGTAATAGGAATCGCCTAGAAGAAACTCCTGCGGAAGAATCGGCGCAGTCAGTCCAACTGAAACAAGACGTTGACCCTGTTTATACGGCAAAGGACGAAATAGGATTCGGTCCACGACACTGAAGACCGCAGCGGTAGCTCCAATGCCCAGCGCCAACGTTACAATAACCGTCACGGTAAAAGCGGGATTTCGTCTAAAGCCACGCCACCCGTGCCGTATATCGTAAAGAACAGTCTCAAACAACCAGCCAGGACGTTCTTCCCAGCAGGCTTCACGCGCATACTCCATGCCACCAAAGGCTATGAGTGCCTGCCTTCGAGCTTCGGAAGAAGACATTCCGGCAGCAATATTCTGTTCTATGGACTGTTCAAGATGGTATTGCAGTTCCGCGTCAACCTCGGAATGCCCTTTACGCTGAAGAAAGAAACGCAACTGGGTAAGGAACTCCATGAACATGCATGATCTCCCCGTCAGTGCAATTCTCCACCCCTGAGGCACGCACAGGTGGAGAGCTATCTCTCGATAATCGACAAGAGCATGGCATCAACTCTTGTCGATTGTCAAGGGAAGTACAGACAAGGAATCGTTTCAACAACGATCTCTTCTTTCGCTTTGTCACCTTTACCTTGCGCAACGGCGCAGAAAAAGGGTCAAGATGTCTGACTATTTCTTTCGATACCTCTGCGAAAGTCTACAAATCCACTACTCTGCTCGAAGAGTATCGATAGGATTTACGCTCGCCGCACGTCGTGCAGGAAACAATGCCGCCATTATTCCACTAACGAGAATGAGGGTTCCGGCAACTCCTAATGCCCAGCCATCATGGGTACTTACCCCATAAAGAAACCCCTTAATAAACTTGCCGGTAAACAAGATAAGCCCAGTACCAATCGTTACACCCGCAATCATCACCCAGACGGCTTGTCTCAGCACCAGCCAGAGAATATCGCCGCGCTGTGCTCCCAAGGCGATGCGCACACCCATCTCGCTCTTTCGCTGACCGACGATATAAGCAAGAAGTGCATACAACCCGGCAAGACACAGAAACAATGCTGAACCACCGAAAACCTCAAGCACATGTACTGCCAGGGTTTGATTCCCATAGGAGTTGGCGACAATTTGATCCATGCTGCTAAAAGTGGCCACAGCAAGTTCCGGACTTGCCTCATGAAGGATCTTGCGCAGCTCTTGAGTTACCACTTCAGGTGGTCTCTCTGTTCTAACAGCAATATCCATCGCCTTCGTGGCTATCATTTTATAAAGGCTGCTACCGGGAGGAATTTGCGAGATACAGACTTCTACCTCGGGAGAAGAAGGCTCCGCCAATGTGTGTTGCCTCTGATCGTCCAGAACCCCTACGATGTAGGCTGGCCTGTCCGCACCCAAACTCCAGAAGGTCTTGCCCAAAACAGACTTGGGATTTAGAGGATCGGGAGCAAATTGCTGGACGAAAGCGCGATTGACAAGAATAGCCGGTGTCGATCCGGCAGTATCTTGCCTATTGAAGAAGCGTCCGCTTGCCATCCTGAATCCAAAGACCTGCTGCGTCTCGGGACTAACCAGCTTAAGAGCTGCAACAAGATCCTTACCATGATTCCAACTGTGGTCGGAGCCAGACAAACTAAGAGAAGCATGAAACGTTCTGCCGAGTGGAACCTCGGTCATTAAGGTTGCACCTTGAACACCGGGCAATTGCCGCACTCGCTGCAATAGCGGATCATAAAGACTCTGAATCAGGTTTTCGTTCGTAAATCGCCACGAAGGAATAGTGAGGTTCGCAACGACAATGTGGTCAGTACGAAAGCCCAGCGGTACATGACGAAGAGTGTAGATCGTACGCAGAAGAAAACCGCAACCGGCAACTAACGTCAGCGACATTGCAATCTGCACAACCACCAGAGTGCTACGAAGAAGATTCTGCCCACGGCCCACATCGCTTTGGCGAATTCCCTGCCGCAACGCAGGCTCAATACGTGCCGAGGCAGAAAAGAAGGCTGGCAAGGCTGCGCACAGGATCGTGCTGATCACAGTAACCACAACCACCGCAAGCAGAAGATTCCCATTCAATCCTGCCGCTACCGAGATAGAAACGTACTTAGCAGCCGTGGCGCGTAAAAGGTGTATGGTCAATATCGCAAACACGGATCCGAGTAACGACGCCGCTGCACTCAGAAGAAGCCCTTCCACAATTTGCTGCCGAATCAGACGCCAGCGGCCAGCGCCCAAGGCACCCCTCATGGCAATCTCACGTTTACTTGCTGTGGCACGTGCCAACAACAAGTTCATGGCATTCACGCATGCAATCAACCAGAGAATGCCTGAGGCAATGGAGAGAGCCACTAATGCCCGTTTGAGATCTGCATTCGCCAGTGAATCCGCATATCTCTGCATGCGAATATGACTGTGCAACTCTCGAATTTCCGGATTCGAGTACTCCTTTGCAACCTGGCTCTGAATTGTCTCCAAATCCAATTGCGCTGAAGTAAGGCTCACATTATCTCTGAGTCTTCCTATGACCTGATACTCCGATACAGATCGACCACGAACCTTATCGTCGGATTCAAGTTGAATTGGAGTCCACACTCTCGGCAGCTTTTGGCTGGGCTCAAAACTATCGGGCATCACCGCTACTACGATTAGAGATTGATTATTGAGATGTACTTGCTTCCCGATAATCTTCGGATCTGCGCCAAACATCTCTTTCCATATTGCGTTGCTTAATGCAATCTCGTTTTGGCTCTCCTCACTACCGAACCGATCTTCCTTGGTGCTGAATCCCGGCCCAAGTTCAGGCCTGACATCAAGAGTGGAGAGAAAATTAGCGCTTATTCTCATCACATCGACTTCGAAAGCACTATCATTCCTCTCCAGAAAAAACCCTTTCCCGGCATACCGGAAAAAAGCGATCTCACGAAAGGAATGATTTCGCTGCCGCCAGTCTTGAATATCCAGCCAGCTATTACTCCAGGAAGGGCGCAGCAACTTATCTGCTGCATTGATAACTAAAAGCTGTTCAGGATGGGGATAAGAGACAGGGCGCAACAAGACTTGATCGACTACCGTGAACATGGAAACCGCAGCGCCAATGCCCATGGCGAGGGTTCCGATAACCGTAATGGCAAATCCCGGCGACCTTCGAATTTTCCTCCAAGCATATTTGAGGTCAAAGCCGAAGCGCTCCAGCCAGCCCCAGCCCCACATCTCCCGGGTAACATCTTTTACCAGCGCCTGATTGCCAAATTCCCGTCTCGCCTCTTGCCAGGCTTGCTTTGCATCTACACCCCGCTGCTGCTTGTCAGCTGCAGACATCGCCAGATGAGCGGCAATTTCAGCTTCGAGTTCCGCTTTCTGCGCTTCCGACCGAAAGATCCTCGTCCAAAACCTCATGAACCTTCTCCACGAGAGATGTAGATACTCTACACCCAAAAGGTAGTAGATTGTCTACAGGCATATTTAGAGATTCTCCTGTGTAAGGCGGAAGACTTTGACTCCACTGTTACCCTACCTTGAGTTTTCGATTCCGTACTTATCACGAAGGAACTTCTGATGAACCGAAGATAGACAGCCAGCAAGTTCCTGCCAGGTAAGAACACGCAAACGTGACCTTAATTCAGAACTAAGCACGGCGCGAGCTATCCGATACCAATCTTCAATCAGGTCCTGACGGCGAGCATCACACAAAACGCAGAATGAGTAGCCTGTGGAAGCAGCGGCAAGAACTCCGCGAATCAGCTGATAAGAACTTATCAGACCTCTCTTAAGAGGCAACAGCTCCGCATCAAAGACCTCTTTGAAATCGCGGTATCGTTCGACCAACTCGAATCGCGCGGTCTGAAAATCTCCCTCGGTGAGCTTTGCCTCTACCATCAGATCGCCAAGCCTCATGTCCACTTCCGTACGATCTACCTTGCCATCGTGTAGCGGAGTCAAAGGACGGAAGCCGAAACATGGTCGCTCGCCCCTGGCGACACCGAGTATCGAATAGACCTCTACCCGGTTCATTACTCCCGGATAGCAGAAGATATTCATTAACAACGCATCGGAGCTATTGGCACAGTCAAGCTCCCTGCGCTCCCGATCGAAGCGTCTGGGAACGGATTTCGATGCCGTGTAGACCTTATCTAGCCGCTTCCGCCAGTCGGCGGCAGCACAAATCCGCCGATAAGCTGCGGGAAGAAAATTTCCGTGACTGCCAGAGTCGTCCTGGCTATAGATAACGCTGGGAACTTCCCCATAGGTGAGTTCGTGCTCCAGATGCTGGGCCCGCATCTGATTGCGAAAGCTGATCTCCCGCCGAAGTGCTCCCGTACGACGAGCTACGTGAGGCTCGGCACACAGCTCCTCTAGTGAATCATCATCCATACGGGGAAATGATAGGCGAAGACAAGGCGAACAGTCCAGCCAAAGCTTTCCGCCTCATCTTCTAACCATCTTTATTCCAGGTAGATACTGTCCACGTAACACCAGCGCCAATTCTCTCCCGGTTCGGCGGATTGCATGACCGGGTGCGTCGTGGAATGGAAGTGCTTGGTTGCATGCTTGTTCTTGGAAGAGTCACAGCAACCGACATGGCCGCAGACCAGGCACATTCGTAGATGTACCCATTCATCGCCACTCTTCAGACATTCTTCGCAGCCGTCGGTATTTGGTTTTACGTCCTTGATTTGACTTACGTGCGTACAGGATGGCATGCAGAACCTCTTCTCGTATTCGTAATCTAGCTGAAGCTAATTTCGACTTACCTGAGGCCAGCGAACAGACCCGCTTTTAGCAGCATACCGGATCAATGGCCAACAAGGAAAACGCCACCTCGCGCCTTCATCTTCACAACTAACAGGCAGAAAAGATGACAACGTTCTCTATTGGACGAATCGTAGCAAGAGCAAGTAGAATTCCGCTGCTCGAAAGAGTATGCCCTCCCCAAGGCGTTTCATCAATTTGAAACGTGAGAGCAAACGCAGGAATGCAGAAAGGACATAGCATGAGATTCACTCGTCGCAACTTCCTGGAAGCTGCAGGAGCTACTGTGTGTGCTACCCTCTCCCACAATGTCGCCGTCGGACAGGGACTATCGTCGTCCTCCTACTCACCCGGAAATCTCTATTGGCCGAAGGGCCAAGTTTTGCCTACCTTCCCTCAGCCCTATCATCTGGACGTTGCAAGTTTCCAGCAGGTACCCGCTGAACAGCAGGTCTTCCTGACAACGCTTCAAGGCATTGTCAATCGAAGACTCCCTCGCCTCTATTGGCTTACGCCAGGAGACAATACAAACCAAGCCTGGCTCGACACACTCAAAATCCCCTACAAGGTCACCGCCACGCCTCTCGATCTGGTGCAAAAGTACAGGAATGAAATCCGGGGAGCGATTGTCTACGATCCCAACGTGCCGGACACGATCAACGTCGCAACCAGTCTGGCAGGATTGAAGAACGCTGTTGTTGCAACAGCCGATCTGGCCGCGCAGTTCAAGCTACCTATCCTTGAAGATTTGCGCGGGCGGTTTACCACCAAGCTCGATGCTTATAACTGGCTGATTGACAATTACTGGTCCGCTCTTGACCACCGTCTGCTGACAGGAATCAACCCGGCGGATTCGCAGCTGATTCCCAGCGTTCAATGGACGACTTTGCTCAAAGTCTCCCAACCAGTAACCGATGCCTCAAACAAGGCCGTTTATACAGCCGATCTCTCAAGCTTTCTTGGTGGCGAAGCAGTCTATGTTCGCTATCAGGATGCCTATACGAATGATGGCTGGGGCCCTTCGGTTGGGCAGGTAACGGTCATTGCCGACGGAAATGTAATCGCCTCATTCCAGCCCGGAACAGATGCCGAAAAGCCGTTTCTTCTGGACGCCGACGGCTCTTCCCTTGCCTCTGCCTGGCGCTTTGCCGACGGCAACTCTTACTTCATCTACAAATTCACTCCGCCCGCAGGAACAACCGCACTAACGCTCCAGACTCAGATGTGGAATGAATACAACGTGACGGCAACGAACCAGATGCCGATCCAATACATTCCCTTCTCCAACTTCCGGGACTATATCGTAGCTACCAATGCTCTTGTCTTCTGGCTTGATCCCTTAGTCGCAGAAGAAGCTGCTCTCTTCCAGCAGATACTCAAGAAGGTAGCGCCCAATACTCCCTATCTCGGCTGGTTCGTAGGCGGCCACGAATCTCAGGGAGTTACACTTTGTGCCGAATACGGAGTAACCGTGGAAGCAGCCGACTATTTCAACAATGCAACGGTATTTGGAGGCGTACTCGCTCCTGTCGTACCGTGGCAACCCACCAGCAATACTCCACAATTGCAAAATAAGGTCTACGTCACGCTAACGATGAGCGAAGGAGATAACCTCCAATACGATCAGCACCGTATGCGTGATCTCTGGGACGATGCCTCGAGAGGACAGGTTCCCCTAAACTGGAGCATCAGTCCCTTATTGCTGGATGCAGGCCCCTCCATGTTGCACTACTTCCAGCGAACGCAGACAGTAAATGATTTCCTGCTGGCCGGACCATCGGGAGCCGGATACACCTATCCTGGCGAGTGGCCCGCAGCAATGCTACCCAGCTTTACCGCCGCAACTGGTCGTTATATGCGGCGCACAGGGATGAATGTCATCTATGCACTCAACCGCCAGAATGACACCAATATCCCGTTGACGGATGCCGTTGCTCAGCAATTCAAGAAAGATGTGCCCCTGCTCGGCATTCTCTACAACTGGATCGATCAGAGCACAGTAAGCACTTCGGCCGGGCTGCCAATCATCACGCAAATCGGTATTGGCAGTGCCTCCGACGGTCAGGCAGCGCTAACCAAGGCAACACAAAACTGGGATGGGAATAGCCCGCTCTTCGTTGCGCTTGGAGTACTTGCCTGGAACATGACTCCGACAGACGTAAAGAACTTCGTTGCTTCCCTTGGCCCTCAGTATGAGGTGGTAAGGGCAGATGTTCTGTTCCGGCTTATCAAGAGAACGCTCAGTTAGGCAGCCCAGCTTTTCAGAGCGGTAATCGGCAACCACAACCAGATACCCCATCCTGAAGAACGCCATAAGCGTAAAGAGGGGTGGGGTAGCTAGCCTAGAAGCGTAACGAGCTGTGCCGTAGCTCTTTCGTCACGCGAGTCCGGAGGGAGCCCACTTCGCAAAAGCTGTCTCGATAAACTTCTCAGCGGGCATCGGTCTTCCTAACAGGAAACCCTGTAGAGAATTACAGCCCAAATTCGTCAAGAACTCCTGTTGCGCCATGGTTTCTACACCTTCTGCAACGATCTTCAGATTCAGTATCCGGCCAAGAGCCACAATGGCGGATACGATTGCAGCATCTTCCGAATCATGTACCAGATCGTTCACGAAGCCACGGTCAATCTTCAGTTCATTCGCCGGTAGCCTTTTCAGATAAAGCAGGCTCGAATACCCGCTGCCAAAGTCATCGATTGATATACGGACTCCCATTTCCGAAAGCTGCTGAAGAATCCGCATGCTGGCATCGACATCCTGCATCGCTGTCGTCTCCGTGATCTCCAGAGTCAGACAGGCAGGGTCGAGATCGTAGCGGTCCAGCGTTGTCCGCACCATCTGCACCAGATCGGCATGATCGAACTGCAGCGAAGAGAGATTTACGGCAATCGTCCAGTCGGCATGACCCTCGGCTCGCCATCTGTTCATCTGGCAGCAGGCTTCATCCAGCACCCACTCTCCAATAGGAACAATCAGGCCGGTTTTTTCTGCCATGGGGATAAAGTCGTCAGGAGAAATCATCCCGCGAGTGGGATGCTGCCAGCGAAGAAGAGCTTCGGCACCGATAACCGATTGATTCACAACGTCGAACTTCGGCTGATAGTAGAGAACCAGCTGCTTCCGCTCCAGTGCCAGGCGAAGATCATGCAGCAACTGCAACTGCTCACGAACATTGGCATTCATCGAGCTTTCGAAGAAGCAATAGCCGTTCCGGCCCTGGGCTTTGGCATGGTACATCGCGGCATCGGCGTTACGCAGCAGATCTTCGGAAAGCTCCCCATCGCTCGGATAGAGAGCTACCCCCAGACTAAGAGAAACCCGCAACTCGTGGCCAAGAACCGTAAAAGGTTGGGCAACGGCGGAGACCAGACGATGGCTCAAGGAGGCTGCCTCGGCTGGCTCGCCTACGCTCGATAGCAGAATGAACTCGTCTCCCCCGACACGGGCAAGCGTGTCTTGCGGGTTTATTACCTCCCGAATGCGCTCCGCAACCTCAATCAGCAGTAAGTCACCGATATGGTGACCGAAGGCATCGTTAATCGCCTTGTATCCGTCCAGGTCCATGGCCATCAGGGAAAAAGGCTGCCTTTCGAGATCCGCTTCCTGCATAGCCTGATTGAGCCGGTCCTCCATCAGGACGCGGTTGGGCAATTTCGTGAGGTTGTCATGCAGAGCCAAATAGGTCAGTTCCTGATTGGCTTTCGCCAAGGAGTTGGCCAAAACAGAGGTCTTCCGCTCCATCCGCATGTCCAGCACGGAAAAGACCAGCGAGATAGCTAAAATGGCGAGCGTAACAATGATGGTTAGCAAAGCCAGCCAACCGATATCGAGTCCCGAACGTGCAGCTCCGCAGAGGCTTCCCTTCGGAAACTCAGCCGCTGCCATCTGCAAATAGAAAGTACCAGCCGCGATTATCCCCAACGTAACCGCAGCCATGCCACGAAAGCGTCCGGCCCGGGGAGCCGATCGTCCGAGAAAGAACGCGATCCAGAGGCCTACGCTGGAACCGGCTATCGCAAGCAAGATTGAGAGTCCAAAGAGGACCGGCTTGTAGCGAATCGCAGGAGACATCCGTAACGCCGCCATCCCCGTATAGTGCATACCGCTAATTCCGGCACCCAGCAACAACGATCCATAAATAAGACGATTCCGGGTCGGACGCGGCTGGCTCACCAACCACAGAGCTACCGCCGAGGAAGCATTCGCAATGAGCAAAGAAAGAAAAGTAAGTTTCGGATCATAGCCGAGAGGAATGGGTAAGTGGAAGGACAGCATCCCTACAAAATGCATAGACCAAATGCCAACCCCCAGGGAGACAGCACCCCCGGCCAGCCACCAATTTGCATAACGACGCTCTACTACCGTGATCCGGGCGGCCATGTCCAGCGCCGTAAAAGACGCCAAAATGGCCACCAGGATGGAAAAGAGAACGAGTGAGCTATTGTAGCTACTGGCGTACATTCATCTTCCTTTGCACTTCCAACTTATTCAGCATCGATTGCAACGGCTGACATTGCGAGTGAGAGATGAAATTTAGCAGAAAAGTCTTTAGCCTCATGGCTCTGCTATGGCTACATTCCCAAAGAGCTGTAACCAGACTGCGGCTCAGCGTGGTGGGCGTGGAATGCGCTTTCTCTCATTATCGGCAACGACAAAAGTAACTTTAGTCACCTTTTGTACAGATTCAGAAAGTGCAGATCAGGAGTAACTATTTTTGTACACCGGGGCAAAAATACAACAATAAATAACAGAATTAGCTACTTAATCGTTATTTGTGGACTACGAAACGGCAAAGGGCCCTCTGCGTCGTTCATCTGCCGCAGACACTCCCGAATCTCGTTTCGAAGCGGAGCTACAGAGACTCCGCCGAAGGAGTCCGGACAAGCTTCCAGCTTCTCAAGAGACCGTTGCAACATCGACCTCATGCCTCGCTGGTTTCCACGACGAGAGTGGTGAAAAGCTACGGTTAATTGGATCAGGGCCTGCAAAAAGCTTCGTTCTTGCCCCTGGAGGTCTGACCACACACCTTCCCAATGCTCATGAGCGTCGAAAAATCGCTCCGTCTGATAGCATCGAAGACCTTCGGCCAGCTCCCCTTTCGTCCAATCCCACTCAGTCACCTGCCAAGTGTAATTGCAAGTTGCTGATAGCACCAGAGGTTATCTATAGACATTTTTAATCACGCATACGAATAAAGCAGTAGGACTACCAGCTTTTCCATCTCAGGCCTCCAGCCCACCCTCGTACCGCTACAGCAATCGGTCCGGAACAGGGTCGAGAGAGATACCAGATTCAACCCGCTCTCCCCTTTGAAGAGACCTATTCCTGAGCCGGGGCCGCATTTGAGAGAGCGATAGCTACATTCGAGGACTCGAAGACCAACTAACAACCAACCTACCTTTGATTCCTCGGAATGGGGGTCTCTATCTGGTTAATATGTGAAATGTTAGGTACCAGAAAAGTAAATACGACAACGTATCGGGAAACGATGTTGAAGGGGAAAGAGGGATATCCGGTGAGCCCTGCGTTACGGCCGTCCCCGAACTGCCTGATTCCTTATATCAGGAGCGTGCGGGGATAAGCCGTTGCTACCTTGGACCTGGCAGTAAAAGACCCCGGAGGAATGCTCCAGGGCCTTTACCGGTTATGAATAAGTTTCCTGGTTATGCGTGAGCGGGATCGACCTTCTCGGTATCGACACCCAATTCCGCAAACGCCTGCTGAACTCGACCGGCATCGAACTTGCCCTCACGAGCCAGCTTCGACAGCGTTGCGGCCACGATCGATTCGGCATTGACCTCGAAGTGACGGCGCAGATACTCACGGTTGTCGCTACGTCCGAAGCCATCGGTTCCCAGTGTTACCAGTCTGGATTGCAACCAGGGAGCCAACTGGTCGGGCACGATCTTCATATAATCGGTAGCCGCAACAATCGGCCCCTTTGCAGCCCCAAGCGCCGAGAGGATGTAAGGCTGCTTCTCGGCTTCGCCCGGGTGGAGACGATTCCAGCGTTCGACGGCCAGAGCTTCACGCCGCAGCTCGTTGTAGCTGGTTACGCTCCAGACATCGGCCGGAACATCGTACTTCTCGGCCAGAATGTCCTGAGCGCGAAGCACCTCGTTCATAATCGTGCCGCTGCCGAAGAGCTGCACCGCAGCCTCGCCCTTTGCTGCCGCCTTGTACTTATAGATACCGCGAATGATTCCCTCGCGAACGTCTCCAGGCATCTCCGGCATGGCATAGTCTTCGTTGTACATCGTGATGTAGTAGAAGACATTCTCGCCGTCCTGATACATACGGCGAATGCCATCCTGAACGATCGCCGCTACTTCGTACACATACGCAGGGTCGTAGCTGACGCAGGTAGGAACGGTGCTGGCCAATACATGGCTGTGTCCGTCCTGGTGCTGCAAGCCTTCACCCAGCATCGTGGTACGTCCGGCGGTACCGCCCATCAGGAATCCCTTGCCGCGAGAATCGGCAAAGGCCCAGATCATGTCGCCAACACGCTGGAATCCGAACATCGAGTAATACATGTAGAACGGGATCGTCGGAACATTGTAGTTCGAGTATCCGGTTCCGGCTGCGGTGAACGAAGCCATGGCACCGGCTTCGGTAATTCCCTCTTCCAGAATCTGGCCGTCCTTCTCTTCGCGATAGTAGAGAAGAATATCCAGATCGTGCGGTTTGTACTTCTGCCCTTCCCAGGCATAAATACCGACCTGGCGAATGGCTGACTCCAAACCGAAGGTACGTCCCTCGTCCGGAACGATAGGAACTATCAACTTACCGATGGCCGGATCTTTCAACAGACCCCGCAGGATGCTGACGAAGCCCATTGTCGTCGAAACGGCACGGCCCTTCGATCCTGCAGTCCACTCTTTGAAGAAGTCCAGCTGAGGAGCCTTGAAGTCATAGGGCTTGATCTCGCGGCTAGGCATGTATCCGCCAAGAGCCTTGCGGCGCTCATGCAGATACTGGAGTTCCAAAGAGTGCTCCGCTGGACGATACGGCTTTGCCTGCTTCGCAATCTCTTCGGGAACCGGAATATCGAAGCGCTTGACGAAGGCCTGAATCGCCTCATCGGTGAGCTTCTTTTCCTGGTGCGCAGCATTACGGGCTTCCGTTGTTCCGATGCCGAAGCCTTTAACGGTCTTCGCCAGAATGACGGTTGGGCTGCCGGTGTGTTCCACAGCGCGCTTATAGGCGTTGTAGACCTTCACCGGATCGTGTCCGCCACGATGCAGAGCATAGATCTCGTCGTCGGTCATATCGCTGACCAGTTCCAAGAGTTCGGGATACTTTCCGAAGAACTCTTTGCGAACGTAAGCGCCACCCTTAGCCTTGAAGGCCTGATAGTCGCCATCGACGCACTCTTCCATACGCTTTAGCAGCAGTCCGCTGTGATCGCGCTCAAAGAGCTTGTCCCAACCGGAACCCCAGACGACCTTGATAACATTCCATCCGGCACCGCGGAAGATACCTTCCAGCTCGTCGATGATTCGCTTATTGCCGCGAACTGGGCCATCAAGACGCTGCAGGTTGCAATTAACAACAAAGATCAGATTGTCGAGATTCTCACGGGAAGCTACCGTGAGCCCGCCAAGGGTATCGACCTCATCTGTCTCACCATCGCCTACAAATGCCCAAACCTTACGAGGTGTCTTCTGAATCAGGCTGCGATTCTCCAGATACTTCATGAAGCGTGCCTGATAAATCGCGTTCAAAGGTCCGATGCCCATTGAAACCGTCGGGAACTTCCAGAAGTTAGGCATTAACCAGGGATGGGGATAAGAAGAGAGTCCCGGAGTATCGCGAAGTTCGTGGCGGAAGTTCTTGAGATGCTCATCCGTCAAACGTCCTTCTAAATAAGCACGGGCATAAACGCCAGGAGAAGCGTGGCCCTGGAAATAGATAAAATCACCGGGCTCTTCTCCATAGGAGGCATGGAAGAAGTGGTTAAAGCCAACTTCCAACAAAGTAGCCAAAGAAGAGTAAGTAGAGATATGGCCGCCGATGCCGGAGTCCTTCTTATTCTGGCCATGCACCATGGCCATCGCATTCCAGCGGATCAGTCCTTTAATGTGACGCTCAATGTGACGATCCCCAGGATAAGGGACCTCTTCTTCCTTGGAAATAGTATTAATGTAGTGCGTAGTTAACTCTGTAGGGGTGCTGATGCCAGCCTCACGCCCGCGTTTCCGCAGTACGGCGAGAAGTTCCTGTGCACGTTCTGGGCCTTCTTCGACGACAATCTCGTCGAAAGCTTCAATCCACTCAGCTAGCTCTTGGGAGAATTCGGAGGGGACGGGGATAGCAACTTTTGTATTCATAATCTTCAACGACCGACTCGCCTTTGATTTGTTCCAGTTGGACCGTGAGCGGCTGAGAGCCAGGCACGATCAATTACCCAATTTCCAAAAACTATCTTCGATATCTTCCGGTTCAGTTCGTATACGTATATGCGAAAGAACGTATAAGCATCTTTTCCATCATTTACGGTCCCGGATGGCGCTGCGCAGGGATAGTAATACTTAACTAAGGGGAAACGCCACTCAACCGTATCTGTTCCGAATGGCACTACGAACAGGGGAAGTGCTTTCGGTTTCTTGCCAGAACTCAGCGAAATAGCCCTACTTCCGGCTCGTCTAGTTGTTCGCTCTCTTCTCTAGTTATTCTACTTGGAGCAAGTCCGACAGACGCCTGCGCTGCTGCCGCTTGCTACCTCCTTTGCTTTCACCAGCTTAGATGTGCACATTCGCCGCTGGACTCGGAAAAAAGATTTTTTCGAATTGCTAGCACAAGTCTAGCAAAGTCTTTTCATATCTTGTGTTTAGCATCACAATTATCTTCTCAGCTTGGACCATTATGTGAGAAAGATCCCGATTTGTTCTATCTGACGAACTACGGCACCCGGTGGCATGAGACGGATACGACCTACCGGGTGCTTGAGAATTCGCTCTCCCTCTACTTTGCAAACAATTGAGCCTGCAAATATTCCAACCGCAATCTTCCGGGAGCCAAGGACTTAGGTGTATGCTTTCTCCGCTCGGCAACCGGTGGTCAAACCTTTGCCGAACGCATTCCTTAAGTACTTGTTGGCTAGAACTTGGAATTCCCTTGAGGCGGTCCCACGCAGACCGGCTCACCATTGTTCCCGCCGATAGAGCCGCCGGCATTTCTACAGCTTGGGCAGGCGACTCCAGCGGCTTTCGCTTGGAGAGAAAACACGATGAGGCAGAACTTTGCCATTGGTATCGGAGGCGCCGCCGGTCAGGGTGTCGCAACACCCGGCGATATCTTCGCTAAGATCTTTAGTCGACGCGGACTACACCTGAACGCTTATAACGCCTATCAATCCATCATCCGCGGTGGACATACCTTTCTGACCATTCGCACCGGGACAGAACCGGTCACTAATATGGGCGATCATATCGACCTGCTGATTCCCTTGAATCAGGACACAGTGAACCGGCACCTGCAGCTCCTCTCAGCTGGAGATGCTTGCCTTTACAATGCGGATACTATTCAACCCGGCACTCCTCAGGAAGGGGTGCAGCTCTGCCCCATTCCCGTCTCCCAACTCGCTGACATCAGTAAGAACAAAGTTGCGCAGAACACTTTAGCAATCGGCGCAGCATTAAGCATGATGGGCATTGGCTTCCAGTCCTTGGAAGAGGTACTCGCCGAACAGTTCCAAAAGAAGGGCGAAGCCGTCATCGCGGAAAACGTAAACTTGGCCCGAGCCGGTTACGACTATGCCACGGCACATTTCAAAGCCTTTACCCGCCCGCTGCCAATGACGGAAAAGCGCTATGCCGTTCTGAGCGGCAATACAGCCCTGGCCATGGGAGGAGCCGCGGCCGGAGTCAAGTTCTACTGTGCCTATCCCATGAGCCCCTCGACCGGCGTCCTGCACTGGATGGCAGCGCATGGTCGCAAGGCCGGAATCATGGTTCGCCAGGTAGAAGACGAGATCGGCGTAATCAATATGGCGGTAGGAGCAGCTCATGGAGGCGTTCGCGCTATGTGCGCAACTTCCGGAGGAGGCTTTGCCTTGATGACGGAAGGCCTCGGCTTAGCAGCCATGATGGAAGTGCCTGTCGTTGTTATCGATTGCCAAAGAGCAGGGCCGTCAACCGGAGTACCGACAAAGACCGAGCAGGGCGACCTCTGGCAGATGCTTGGCGCAGCCTTTGGAGATTATCCACGCGTAATCGCCGCACCACTCGATATTGCCGATTGCTTCAAACTCATTCCGGAGATCTTTAACATAGCTGACCGGCTCCAATGTCCGGGCATTGTGCTCTGCGACCTGCTGCTCTCCGAAGGAAGATTGAGTGTCGATCCCGAAGAGCTGAGCTTCAATCCACCCATCGATCGCGGCGAGCTGATCACCCGGGCAAACGGCTCGGGCGGTTCCTACAACCGCTATCAGATCACCCCCAGCGGTATCTCTCCCCGCGCAATCCCGGGAGTACCGGGATATGTCCATACCGTCTCCAGTGACGAGCACGACGAGAATGGAGTGCTCGTAAGCGATGAGTACACGAACACCAACAAGCGCCGCGCCATGATGGAAAAGCGTATGCGCAAGATGAATAACCTGGCCGACTCGATTCCAACACCCGCGTTGCAAGGACCAGCGGACGCTGACGTAACGTTAGTCGGTTGGGGATCGACGCAAGGTGTCATCGAAGAGGCCTGCCAGTTGCTGCGCGAGCAAGGGATCTCAACGAATCATCTGCAGATTCGCTGGCTGGTTCCCCTGCATGGCGATGCCATCCTCGACATTCTGAAGAATGCACGACGCACCATCATTGTGGAGAACAATTACAGCGGACAATTCGCCCGCTATCTTCGCAGCGAAACCAGCTTTGTCGCCAACGGCCATATCCGCAAATACGATGGAGAGCCCTTCATGCCTCATCACATCGTCGAAGCGGTACGAGAACAACTGACCGGGAGCACCACACTCTCGGTTCCCACCCACGAAATCATGGTTTAAGGAGAAGGGATCATGGCGACGGAACTAGTTACTCCCCAGTTCTCAATGGCGGATATGAAAGGCAAGGTCGATCCCGACTGGTGCCCTGGCTGCGGCGATTATGGTGTACTCGCCGCAATTCAGAAGGCGCTGGTCGATCTCCAGATTCCGAACCACGATGTCGTGGTGGTAAGCGGTATCGGCTGCTCTTCAAATCTACCCGGCTTCATCAATACTTATGGCATGCACACGCTTCATGGCCGTTCGCTGCCGGTTGCAACAGGGCTGAAGCTTGCCAACCATGAACTGACGGTCCTGGTTACAGGAGGCGACGGCGACGGCTTCGGCATTGGAGCCAATCACTTCATGCATACCATGCGACGCAACGTCGACCTGCTTTACATCGTGATGGACAACCAAATCTACGGACTCACCACCGGACAAACCTCGCCCACCAGTCGCGTCGGAATGAAGACGAAGAGTATGCCCTTCGGCAATGTCGAAGCTCCGATCAACCCTATTTCACTGGCTCTTTCCGCCGGGGCCACCTTCGTCGCCCGAGGTTTTAGCGGTGAACAGAAACACTTAACGGAATTGATTAAACAAGGCATTCAGCACAAGGGCTTCTCTTTCCTCGACGTCTTCAGCCCCTGTGTCACCTACAACAAAGACAATACCTATCAGTGGTTCCGCCCTCGCGTGAAAAAGCTCGAAGAGGATGGCAGCTACGATCCAACCGATTGGTCGGCGGCAGTAGAAAAATCTCTCGTTTGGGGAGAAGAGATTCCTATCGGGAGATTCTTCGAACGCAACGACGTACCGACGCTGCACGGTAACGATCCGGTTCTAAACGAAGGGCCTTTAGTGCACCAAACCCCACACATACCTCCCGATGTAGCTCGCTCGTTTATTGAAGAGCTGATGTAGAGCACGTAGGAGGTATGATTCCTGCCACAACAGGCGGGCATAGGAGATGAACGCAAAGTGAGTTTCCTACTCCCGCCTGTCTCTTTCTCCTCAATTTCATAAACATCGCTCAATTCTCCCTACTGGGAGAATGCTCGAGTTTCTACATTTCCCGAGCTGGAATTGCAAAAATCTTGAATACAGCCAGAATCGTAAAGACGAATTGGCTTTTGTGGTGCGTCAGGGGGTAGGCCCTCAGGCCTACCGAAAGCTGTCTTCTTTTGTGGGGTGAAACATTCTCGGTAACGAATGTTGAAGAATGGTGCAAAGGCATTGAATTTATACCCGTTTACGCGTTCTGCCATTGCCTCTTCACATCCAAGACTACTCAAGCCGTGTCTTGCAACTATTCGCGCAGCCCTGCCTTACGCTGCATTTGTTACCGAAAATGTCTATTCACTCTTATAAGAATTGCTGCGGCTGGCCTGAAGGCCAGCCCTGACACAATGCCACAAAATAAGCAGATCACCTGTATTACTATTTCACTTCTCTTAATTCTTCTTTCTCTAGATGTACAAACTCCAGCATTCTCCATACCGGAAGAATGCACAGCGCTGAAATCCACTCCGCATACGCTGACCCACCATCTTTCACGGATAGGACTAGCTACTACGCATATGCGCTACGATCCCTTCAATTGCCCGATGAGCCGATAGTGCAGCGCCCTCCTGCCAACCGGAGAGATGGCTGATGTAATCTCCGGCAAGAAAGAGCCGTCCGTCTGGAGTCGATAACTCTTCGTAAGCAGGCTTAGCGGAAGGCACCATATTCAGGCCAAAGCATCCTAAGCTATAAGGAATCTTCCCCCAATACACATAGATCGGCTTGCTAAGAGATCTCCCATGTCCAGGATGCAAAGTCTCCACGGCAGTACGAGAGGCCTCCAGCTTGGCTTCCATCGTAGGCAGCTTCCCAAACTCTGTCAGCGAGCCGTCAGCAAAATCGTTCTTTTCGAAGTTGAAACCGGAAAGAATTACGCCGTTCTTCGAGAAGAGATTTGCACTTGGATACCAAACCACATCTACCATCTGCTTAAGGAAGGATATCCCTCCATAGATGTTGTACTGCTTCTCCCAAAATCGCGGAGCCTCCCAGCCTATTTTGTAAATCGCAGCAACCTTCATTCCCTGAAAAGCTCTCTTCTTCTCAGCAGAAAAATCGGTATCGAGTGTCTGCAGAATCGTAACCGGAAGAGTACAGATACAGTAATCGGCTTCAATCGTTTGGATCTTTCCTGCAGTCGAATCGGAGTAGGCAACACGAACCCCTTGCGGCGTTTTGCGAATTTCCTTTACCGGACATCGATACTTCACTATCTCCCCTAACGATTTGGCAAACGCATAGGGGATACGATCCATGCCACCGATTGGCTGAAACATCGTCGCCTGCCAATCGATTTGCTCTTCATACAGCTCCCCATTCGAGAAGTTGGCCATCAGCAGTTCATGCAGATCAAGCGGCGGACGCAACTTCTCCTCTTGCGGACCGGCACCGGGAGCAACGACAAAGCCACTTCTCTCCGAACCTTTGTAGCTGTAATCCGACTGAAGATCCCCATATTGAAGAAGAAATTCCAGCATCCGCTGGCTGTCTTCCTTTGTCAGCTGCTGATCCAGAGCATGTTGATTAATACTCTTGGCGAGCAGTTCAGAGATGTGTCCGCGAGTATCGTTGATTACCTGGCGTTGCTCAACGGGCCTGCCACCGTTGAGATCCTTGCAATGCATCAAGGTGCTGCGCGAGGTATTAATTTCGACCTCCAGCGGCACGCCGAGCTCTTCGCAATACCCGAGCAGTGTCCGATGGATCGAAGGGATGCGGGCAGGACCGACGTTCAGATAATTCCCTTCTTCCCAACTACAGTTTTGTACTGTGCCATCGGTAAACTCGACCTTGCTTCCATTACGAACGCTCCAGCTACGCCCACCGGGACGCTCCCGCGCCTCTAGAACCGTGCAGGCAAATCCCGACTTACGGAGTTCATAAGCAGAAACCAGTCCTGCAATCCCTGCGCCTAAGATGACGATCTTCTTTCCTGAACCAAACCCTGTCGGCAGCTGCGGTAACGGAGAAGCCTCCGCAGCAATTGCCATTAGCCCCAAAGACTGCATCGCTCGAAAAGCTGCCCGGTAACCGCCTACCTGCGCTACTCGGGTAAGAAATGCCCGCCGCGTCATGGCCATAGCCGTGATCCTCGCTTATGCAAAGTTGTACGGAAAATTAGGAATGGGAACTGAAGTTTCAAGTTTGGCGTGGAACTCTGGAATTTGCAAGAGAAAGATGTCCATACTTCCGGCGACCGCGAGAAAATCGCTATCCGCACCATTCCATTTCAGGAGCCCATATCTCACAGCCCCGGAAATGATAGAGTTTCTATCATTAGATTGTTCCGGCTCAAGATTGCCGTAAGTTTATCAGGGATACGAATGACTCAGCCGGCCACATTACAAGAGGAGCACTCTACAAAGGGATCTTCGCGAAAATCAGGATTCTACCGTCCGGAACTGGACGCATTGCGTTTCTTCGCCTTTGTCTGCGTCTTCTGGTTTCATCGCGCCGACTTTATTCCTCTGAATCAAGCAACTCACCCGGTGAATTATGTGGTTGCCTGGATTGGGGCCTTTGGCGTAACGCTCTTCTTTCTGCTGAGCGCTTTTCTCATTGTAGAGTTGCTCTTGCGGGAACGGGAGAAGATGGGCGACATCCACATAGGAGCCTTCTATCTTCGCCGTCTACTAAGAATCTGGCCACTCTATTTTGTCTGTCTTTATGGACTGGCAGTGCTTGAGCATTTCCTGACAGGAACCGGTCCCAAAACCGTTGGGACCTTGCTCGCCTTCACCTTCTTCTCTGGCAATTGGTACATCTTGAAATACGGCTGGATTGCTGGTCCCTTCGATCCACTGTGGAGCATCTCTGTCGAAGAGCAGTTCTATTTTTGTATTCCTTTGCTGATGCGTTGGGGAGGCAGAAAAGCACTGGCGTGGATCAGCATAGGCTTTCTTGTTCTCTCCTACGTAACCATCGTTCTTTATGCGCGCCATGACGCACCCGGAGATAACGGACAGTGGACGAACAGTTGGTTTCAATTTCAATTCTTCGCAGCCGGAGCGTTGCTTGCCCTGCTGCTGCACGGGAGAACTCCGCGCTGGACTCTCAGCATTCGGGCAGCACTCTTCCTTCTGGGCTCAAGCTGTTGGGTTTCCACCTTCATGGGCTTAGGCGTAAAGAGCTGGGAGCCGCATCTGCATCCGCTTCCCGCAGTCCTCGGATGGGGGCTTGTGCTGCTGGGTGCAATCTTCTTCTTTCTTTCCGCGTATGGAATTTCGGAAAGATTGATTCCTGGCTGGTTGAGCTATCTTGGCAGAATCTCTTACGGCTTATATCTCTTTCACTCGCTGCTTCTCTATCTCATCCTGGGAGTCGGCAACAAGTGGCTGATGCACCTTCTTAGTAGCTTCCATCTTCCCTCCGGAACCTATCCCGCGATTGGAACAACGCTAGTCATGGCGTTAACTATTGGACTCGCCAGTCTCTCTTACCAGTTCTTTGAAAAACCCTTCCTGAAACTCAAGAGCCGCTTCACTTTTGTACGCTCGCGCCCCGAAGGCGAGAGTAATAAACAAAGTTAATTACAGCACTCTCAAGCTAACCACAAGAAATACAACTTCTTATCTTTGTAGCGGGAAACCTGAAAAGTTCTGCACACATTATGACTTCCCGTGCCCTCTTGCATAAAGAGATACAAAGTACTGGAATCCACTGCCTGCTCAAGTTTATGCTGAACAGATGATCACGCTCGCCTACGATCTTATGTTGCTTCCTTAGGCGCATAGCTACACAAAAAAGACTCTCTCCCCGAAAACATCAGCAGGAGGACGACCACGAATGACTGCCGCACGAGCCGAGTATTACGGCATGGAGATGTCCATCGAAGAGATGAAGATCTTCGTCCGCAATCACTTCGAGCAATTTGTAAATCGCAGAAATCTGGATTTAGCCGAAATCAACTTTGCTGCCAACTATGTTGACCATGGAAGCGACGTGCCACCGGGAACGCCTCCCGGTCCTGCAGGAGCAAAACACTACGTAGGAAATATGTTGAAGAAATTTCCAGACCTGCGAGTATCCCTGGAAGACATCATTGCGGAAGGCGACAAAGTAGTAGTCCGAAATGTCTGGCGGGCAACAGATCCTGAGAGTGGAAACAAAATCCAATTCGGCGGAATCGTAATCTGGCGTTTCGATCGTGGCAAGATCGCCGAACGCTGGGCATTCCTCGAACCACCTAAAGCTGCCTGACTACACGCAGCGGAGGGTTAATCGCTTGCACGGTTCCCGCCTTACATGAGGAGGCCCCCTTCTTCCGGCCAGTCCCGGAGCAGGAAGAAGGGGCCTCTCTACTGTGGTTGTCGAATCGTTTATCTGTTCAGGCAACAAGCTCAATACGATTTCCATCGGGATCGAGAACGACGCACTCGTAGTACCCGTCGCCTGTTCTCCTCGGTCCGTCGAGAATGGGATAACCATCGGCCTTGAGTCTCTGTGAAAGCTCGTCGACGGCTCGCTCCGCCCCCATCCGGATACCGAAGTGAGTCAGCCCCATCCGGTTCGCTCCCTTCTCTATTACGACAGGAGAGAGCTTTGTGGTCTTCATCAACTCAATCTGAGCACCATCCTCAAGACTCAAGAAGCATGACTCGAAACCCTTGGCAGAATTGAAATAGTGCTCACCGGCAATAGCGCCAAAATAGGATGTATAGAAGCGCTTACACCGCTCAATATCGTTCGTCCATATCCCTATATGTATGATCCGCATGGCATAAGATCATAAATGACAAAAACATACACAGGGAAATGCAACTACAACATCAAGTCAGCCAGGAAAGAATCTGCCTTAGCTTGGTCGGAGTCGATGACACCGTTCCCCGCGGAAGCGTTGGACCAATCGCCACCGCCTGCTCGTGTCCTTCAAACCAGGCAAGGAATGTTCCCTCCTCAGCACCCACGAGCCGCTGCTGATTCAGGTAGGTGTAATAAGCCCCCATATCAGCATCGATTAAAGAGCCTTCGGGATCGAACTGAACGTTTTGCTGTGATCCGGAGAGCAGCTCATTCATCGGTAACTGACGCTGTCTTGGTGCAAATCGGACCAGCAAAGTGCGAGGCTGGGCACGTCGTAACGCCTCTCTGGCCGCCCATTGCGCAAAGGTCGTGCTAAAGATCTGTGTGCCAGAGCCTTCGGTCAGCAGCGTCAATTGAAAATAGCTCAATACCGCCGCATCGCCCTCTGCGGGAAGACCGAATTCTTGCGGCTTCATTTGCACAAGCATTGTTCGTAATGCCTCAGGGCCTGCGGTTCCGGATTCCATGTACTTCTTTATGCGTTCTAACAAGCGATGACGAACGGAATCAAGACTGGCATACGAAATTGCCGTGACACCAGGAGAAACACTTCTGCCCTCGCCTCCATCGATGTACCAATGGCCATAGGAAGTGGAGTGTGCTGCAGCCCTCGCCGAAACCGCTTCCAGAAGAGAATCCACTCCTTCGCCGGCAGAAACCTTGCTAAAGAAAACCCCAAGCGGCCGCAGCTTGCGAAAGGGCTCGTACTTCGTTCCCTCGACTCCCTGGCCGATCACCGCAATCCCCAGAGGTGGCAAGGGATGAGTCATAGCAGGACTCCCCTTCTTCCATGTCTTCCAATATGTATCTGCTGCGCTGCGGAAGCGGTCCATCTGATGCGTGGCCCAAAGATGGGCCGTGAGCTGTTGCACGAAGAGATTCGGATCATGGACCCAATCGACCTTCTCTAGATCTCTTGGCAGTGAGAGTCCGGAAAATTCCGAAAAGAGTTGATCGAGTTGCTGCCTCGAAAGCTTGCCAAGGTACTCCAACTGATCGTCCAGTTCGCGTCGCTCTGCCGGGAAGCGCCAATCATAGACGATTGCTTCCCGCAGCAGATTCGGAAGCAGGATCAGGGGAACCTGACGCAATATTTCCAGACGTGTTGCCAGAAGAGCTTGTGCCTGTGGAGGGTATCCGTGAAAACTTTCCAGATTGAGGTCTTTCGGAAGCATAGTCGTCACGCAATCTCCGATAAGGGCTTGCCCTGCGCAAAGAGCGGAGAAAATCCCAGCAATCGGCCCAGCGTAGGCACAAGATCAATCGAGTTTACCGGCCTGTCTACAACTACTCCCTGACGAACGTTGGGCCCCATTGCCAACATCCATGTTGTACGGGAAAGAGGATCTCCTGTGCGATGATGCTGAAAGCCGTTCCCTCCCGGGTCGGTATCGGAATCGCGGCCAAAATCCGGAAGAATAAACATCGTTGTTTTTCCCGCATACTCAGGCTCGGACTGAATCGTCTTCCAGATTTCAGCACAGAGCCGATCTGAACGCTGTATTCCTTCCAGATACAAAGAGTAGGTTCCCGAATGAGCGATGTCGATATCGTGCAAGGTAATCCAAAGCAAACTCGGAGCCAGTTCCCGCATAAGCCGATGAGCGATATAAACCGAAAGCTCGTCGGGACTGGCAAGACTGCGGGCATTCGCCACAAAGTCGGTTACAGAGAGCTTAAGCAAAGCATGCAATTTCTCCATCTCAAATACATTGCGTATCGATTCCGGAGTGTAGAGTGGAGACTCGTAATTATCGCGCAGAAGATGCTCGTAGTCCGAAGCATTCCCTTGACGCATGCTGGCAGTCAGCAGATGTTTGGGAAGAATCACTCCGGCACCAAGCCCCTCGCCGTATTGACGGTGGTCGCTTTCTCCGATCCGATTGAAGCCGTTGCTCGGAGCTACAACCCAGGCGTCGTGAGCCGGTCGGCGCAGATCCTTGCGGAAATACTCAAAGACCGTCGGATTATGCGGCGGCACCGCGGCAAAGTTGTTGAAGGTCTCGTAAACTCCGGTTGCCAGGCTCGCCGTTGCGACATAATGTCCAAGAATCCCACTGTTGATAACCTGCGCAAAGAAAGTAGCTTGCGGCAATAGAGTATGCAACAGGTTCGGAATATTCTCCTGGCCTTCAGGAGCAAAGGTCTCCTCGTCCCGCGCACCGCCACCGAAGGTGACAACAACAACCTTAGGTTTCGGAGCAGAAGCGATTGCCCGCAAAGAAGCAAAGCTTGTAAGCGTGCTGCCACAGGCAATACCGGCTGCTCCCCGTAGAAACTCTCTTCTGTTCCAGGCAACCTTCGAAGCAATTTCTTTCAGAGACATATGTAGTCTTTCAACCCGGCTCGCATCACTGCATCGTTACAAGAAATTTGGTTACCTGTTGCAGACGTGCATCTAGCCCGCTACGTTCCTGCTTACTGTATTGCTGCTGCAAACCGATTTCCTTCTCGGCCTTCTCACGCTGGCCTACATGAGAGTATGCCAGGGCCAAGCGGTAGTGCGCTGAAGCAAAATCAGGCTTGAGCCGGACAGCCGCTTCCAACTGCGGGATACTCTGCTGCCACTGCGACTCGTTCTGTAGCAGCATTCCCATTCCATATCTCGCCGGAGCAAGATTGGGATCAGCTTTCACTGCCCCTTCCAGCAGACGCCGGGCTACCTGCAACAAAGCAGCATCGAAAGGCCGATGCAAGATACTGGTTGCAGCATACGTAGAAAGCATTGCATTGCCAGGATGCTTCTCCGCAAACTCAATCAATGCTCCACACTTTGGGTCCAGCCCCTCGGTTAATACCGTGCATGTGCGCCCTAGCAACTCGGCATACATGCTGTTCTCCGGCTCTGCAGCTAACAATCCTGCAAAGACAGGGATTGCCTGATCGTAATTTCGATTTCCGTAATACGCAACTCCAAGTGCAAACCGCATTCTCTTGCTTCCGGGAAAGCGCTTCGCTCCAGCCTCAAACTCCTGTACCGCAGGGCCAAAGGTCCAATGGCGCAGGAACTCGATTCCGAGAAGATATACATTTGGCTCAGACGGAGCAAGCCTGACAGCATTTGCGTAATGCTGTGCAGCTGCCTGATATTGGCCAAGTTGTTCCTCAACATCGCCATAGAGCGACTGAGCTTCGGCAGAAGCCTCGCCACCCGGCATACGTGCAAGCAATGGCCCAGCTTTTGCAGCTTCGCCTGAATCGAAGAAGGCAAGTGCAAGATTGTAGATGAGATCGGAATTCGAACTATCGACCGACAAAGCAGCCTGGAACGCCACTATGGCCTTCTGCGGTTGCCGGAGCAACATCCATGCCTGCCCGAGCGCCTTCTGCGTCGTCGCATTCGAGGGATTTAGCTTTGCTGCACGATCAAGTTCCCTGGCCGCATCCTCCGCACGTCCAGTCTTTAGATATGCCGTGCCGAGATTTGCATGGGCAACATCGGAATTGGGCTGCTCAAGCCGCGCAGCATCAAGGAGCGGAATGGCCGCTCCGAACTTCTGCTGCGAAGCATAGAGCAAGCCCAAAGACTCGTTAATCTCAAAACTCTTAGGATGGCGACTATGCAGAACCTTCAGCAAGGACTCTGCTTTGACCGTGTTCCCGGTATTCAACGCGGCCAAAGCCTGTTGAAAGATCTGGTTATCGTCCGGACCTGAAGGTGCCGATGGCTGGGCGTAAGCTACACCGAGCAACGCCCAGCCGACACTTGCCAAGAACCACCCAACTCCCTTCATTGCTATTTCCTTGCACGCTAGTGAAGTAACCGCCGACCTCCAGGCCGGTGTCATGTCCCAGCTATTTCATCAGAACTGATACTTCAAGGAAAACTGGAAGTATCGGGCATCCGGAGTAAAGTTCTGGAACGATCTTGCCGTAGTAATCTGACCTCCTGCAGAGGTAATTGTTGGTGTAGATGTACCGTTCGTAGAGTTGGTATTCGCCGAAGTAGGTTGTCCGTATGCAGGCGTATTCAGAACATTGAAGATATCGGCTCTGAACTCCAGGAACTGTTCCCGCCAGATGCCGAAATCCTTGAAGACCGACATATTAACCCTCTCATATCCGGGCCCATAGACGGTATTACGTGGTCCGCCTAAATATTGCATTACCTGAGTTCGATCGGTAATCAATCCTGTAATTGACGAGCCGCTCAGCGGATTCGCAAAGGCACACGGGTTATACCAGTGCGCCAGCGTTCGCGTGTGAGAAGCACAAGTGACTCCAGGATTAGAGGCATTCGCCGTAAGCCGCGTGCTGAATGGATCTTCGATGCGCACAGCGCGAGAGTTTCCACCGGAAGCCGTCGCGATATCCGGATAGACCGTAAATGGATTTCCGGTCTGAGCAAAGAAGGTAAGATTCGTAGCCCAACCGCCTGCGATCTGATTCAGAATCCCAGGATGATTCAAATAACGGCGCTTGAAGCCGAATGGAAGTTCATAGTAACTGTTGAAGCTCAAACGATGCCGCGTATCCCAAGGTGAATTGCTGTAATCGTACCGAATCGGCAGAAGGTTATAGTTGCGATAGCCGGGGTCACCTGTACTCCCCAGCGGAGTAGGAGCATCATCCAAAGAATGGGAATAGGTGTAGTTGACGAGAAAGTTCAGACCATTTGACATGCGCTTCTGGAACTTTGTCTGTAACGAATTGTAGCTGCTCGTTCCTGCATAGTTGGTGTATGCCGTACCTCCAATATCCGGGAAGGGCCGCACGCTTTGCTGGCTGGCAGAGGTATTCTGCAAAGCCATCGGAGCATTCGGATCTGGAAACACAGCCAGATGTCGCGAAACATCTCCTACATAGCTGATGGTAGCCGCCATATTATTACCGATGGCACGCTCGATGCTCAGGTTCCAATCCTGCGTATACGGAGTTTTCGCCGTGGGATCGGAGCCTCTCAGCGCGGGCTGTGCCAGGAAGTTCGACAGCCCATTTGCAAGAGCGTTCGAGAAACCGTTCTCCAATGTTATGCCGGGAGCAGCAGCCGAAGGCGGACTCGATGTAGCGCTCAGGCTCGGACAATTCCCCAGCTTGCAGGAAGGCGCTGTGAAAGTGTCCGTGAACTGGAAGGGATAGTTCTCACCCAGATTCGGGTAATACCCGGTGCTCTCCAGTCCTCCATAAAAGATTCCGTATCCCGCCCGAATAACTGTTTGCGGAGTAATAGAAAAAGAGAAGCCGACACGCGGTGCAAAATTTGTAGACTGCGCATTAATCAGATGAGGATTGTTCACATACTGCAAGGTGATGTTGTCCTTAGCCAGCAGGCTGGTAAAGGCAGGGGCTAGAGGATACCCCCTCTGTTCGGCAGGAATCTGGTACACAGCCGATCCTGTCCCCACTCCGACCGGACCTGTTACATAGTAGGTTGCCTGATATCCGCCAACATCTTTATAGGGCTGGAAGTAGTCATAGCGCGCACCCAGGTTCAACGTGAGCTTACTCGTAATCCGCCAATCATCCTGGAAATAAGCAGCCCGGTACCAATGCGCGTCACCATTCTTGAATTCATTGGAAAGGTTGGCATCGTGATTCTGATTGGCAAGGAAATCCGCTACACCAAAGCCCGTATAGCTGGCACCTGCATTACTCGTAAAAATTCCTGTGTAGTTGTACGTTCCTCTCGGATAAGGAGGCTGCAAGGTCGAGAAGCGAACACTCTGGAACTCCACACCCATCTTCAGGGAGTGGTTGCCAACAATCTTCGTCACATTATCGAGCAGTTGAAAGACATTCTCATGCTCGTCTGTCACGAAGTACGTTGTACTTCCGAACGTCGACATGCCGCTTACTGTTACGTTCGGCAGGCCGCCATTTTCAGGGAACCCTGGACCGTAAGGAATGCCGCCCAACCCAAGCGTCGGAGCAATATTCGTCTCGTGATTTGGTTGTTGAAAGCCGGTGTGCACGTAGTTGTACCCGAAGCGAAATTCATTTGTCAGCGAAGGAGTAAAGACGTGCGTCTCGCTCCACATGAAGTTCTCCCCGAGATTGAGGAAGGTACCGTTGTCGCTGAAATTGCCGCCGTCAAGGATCGGCCCCAGCGGAGGCGGACGATATCCGGGCTCATGCCAGTAACTGAATCTTGAATAGGTCTGGTCCTTTGCGCTCAGGTTGAAATCCATGCGCGCATCCCACTGAAAGGTGTTGTCCCAGGAATTACGATTCACCTGATAATTATTGTATGTCTTGCCTCCATTGATATTCGGCAGAGGATACATATTCAGGATCTTCTGAGCCACGGCATTGATCTGATTGGTGCACATAACATTTTGTTGCCCATTACAACTCAATGTCGTGGTTCCGCCGGAATTCGGCTGATAGAGCGTGATCGACTGCGAAGAGCCGGTAAGCGATGGATTGAGCAACTCCGTAAAGTTTCCTTGGCGCATCAGCGGAGTCGGAACGGTCAGCGTTGAAGGCTCTCCGAAAACAATGCGGTTGGCCTGCACATCTCCAAAGAAGAAGAGCTTGTTTTTCAAGATTGGAAATCCCAGAGTTGCACCGAACTGATTCTCCCGGTACTTCGGCACCTTCAGTGCGTCAAAGTCGCGGGCGTCCAGTACATCGTTCCGAAAGTATTCCCACAGGTCGCCGTGGATCTGGTTCGTTCCACTCTTGATGCTGGCGTTAACTACAGCCCCGGCAGAATGACCAAACTCGGCACTATAGTCTCCGGTCTGGACCTTGAACTCAGCTAAAGCATCCGGCGGAGGTTGCTGCGCAAAGCTGGCACCATTCACGAAATCGACGACATTCACATTATTGTCGACGCCATCGAGAATAAAGTTATTCTGTTCCGCTCTCTGTCCATTTGCATTAAAGTCGCCCTTCCCGGCGCCGCGGGAGCCCTCGGGAGGAGTAGTCCCGGCTGACAACTGCGCAATATAAACCCAATTACGGCCGTTAAGAGGGATATTGTTAATAGCTTCCGCACTCATCACCTGACCGACAGAACTGTCCTGTGTCTGCATCAGCGGCGGAGCTGTTGTAACCGTTACTGTTTCTGAAACCGAGCCTGGCTGCAGCTTAAGATTCACACTCAAGCGTTGCTGCAGATCGACATGAACATTTGTCTGCGTGGTCGTCTGAAAGCCCTGAGCGCTTGCCGTGACGGTGTAGTTCCCAATTTTGATTGGAGAGAAATTGTAGATTCCGTTGGCATCGGCCTTGCCTTTGAAGACCAAGCCGGTGTCGGTGCTGGTAAGAGTGATTTCGGCATTTGGGACCACGGCCCCGCTAGGATCTTGCACAACGCCTGTAATAGCGCCCTGATCCGCCTGACTGTATGCATAATGGCTGTTCAGAAAAGTAAGGGAAATGAATAAGACCAGCATTGTGAGCTTAAGCGCATCTTCTCTTGGCGAAAAGCCGCATAAGCTTCTGTGTCTTGGTCTACATCTTAGAGGGAAATGCACTAGCTTCTGTAGAAAACCCGGAAATTGCCAATAGCTTCCACACGTATCCTTCATACTTCGACCTCCCGAAGTCATTCATTGGCAAAACTTCGCTCTTCTCGCAACAGGAGCTGCAAGGGGGAAGAACGTTCGGAGTACGAATATTGCTTGAGGGGACAAGCCGGAATTCGTTCTCGCACTTTACTTAGTTTGCAAATCTGGATATCGGTTGTATCGGATTCTAAGGATCTCGTTTTCTCAATCGAACACCCCCGCGAAACAGTAATTGCTAAGCCTCAACGGCCTAAAGACACGCCTCCAAAGCGCGGTCCACCTTCTGCTTTCCAAGGCTCGGGCTCGAACAGATTCTGCATTGGCCCGCAAAGTTCGATTACTCAGATGAAAGAATTTCGGCACGACTAGTAAATGTTTTCTCTATCTAATCGACGTACACTAAGACGCTGTTTATATATTTGTCAATACAAAAATCACTCAGGGGAAATGCGCCAAAGTGGTAACACATCTGTGTTTTCGTATTTCGAAAGCTGGAACAGCACGATTGCAGCCCTCGCAAGGAAAGATTTCTGAATAAGCAGGAGTAACAATCCCTTAACAGGAGGCTCCGTACTTATATAAAACGTACGCTTCGTCTGGCACTAGAAACAGCAGTAAAGCGGGCAGTTAGAAAATGAATGGGTGAAAATGGTTTTCTCGATATCTGCAATTTATCTTTATCCCGTCGCATTAACCAGCGGTGATCTCGCAAAGCTTCCCGCAGCCGGAAGCACCTGAGGTTCGTCCACTTTCAGGAGCGAGACAGCTATGGATCCGTCAGGACCTGATGCCTCCATCATTCTTACTCCATAACTGTCTCTATCACAGGTATCAATATCCATCAAAGGAATTTGTAATATCTGAATATCTTATATCTGCCACAACCATAACCCCCATGGTCATCCTTATGTTTTAACCTTAGCCCCAAACTCCTCCCCTTTTTAGACCCACACTCCTCTACTGGAGAGGAGAGACGGATGGAAGAGAATGAAGGTTTATTCCTACCCACGGACGCGGGGGACTGGCGACCTGAAGTCCGAGGTTTGTTGCCCGGCACATCCTGACAGTGCAGCAAACGATACCGTGCTGTTTTCTACCCTATTGACAACAAAATACGCTGATCGGTACAACATGAAGCAGATTCCCCCTAGCGAAGGTTCATTCCCAACCTGCGCTGGATGCCATCAGGGTTTGTAACCGCAGGCACGGACCTGTCGGAGAAGCATTCCCGATGCAGTTTCAATTGAGGAGGTACGGTCATTTGGTCCACAAAAACTTCGCAGGCTTTCGCACCCTCCTCTGACTGAACTTTGTCTCGGACAAAGCCAACATACGTTGTCCCTGGAAAGGTGTGTTTTGAATAACTTCGGCGTGACCTCCCGACGAGCTTCGTCGATCAGGCTTTTGGCTTCCCTAATTTTTGCGGCAGTATTTTCAACCTCGCAGCCGCTTCAGGCACAGTCTACCGCACCCAACGCTCATTCTATAGATGTACAGTCAGACAAGCCTCAAGAGGGAGGTCAAGCTCCATCCTCAGGTGGAGTCAATACTGGTGGAGTTCACGCAGCAGTTTTCGATACTGAGCGACGCCCGATTACGGCTGGAGGCTTTGTTCCCAACGGCCCCGTCATACTCCAGGACATCGCGAAGAAAGCCGGGCTAACTTCCTGGAAGCACACCATGGGGGCTCCAGAAAAACGCTTCATCATTGAAGCAAATGGTTCCGGAGTGGGCCTGCTGGATTACGATCAGGATGGCTGGCTCGATATTTATCTTGTGAGTGGTTCCACTGCCGAAGCCTTGGCCGGAACAGCCCCGGCACCCAAAGCGGCCCTCTTCCATAACAACCACGATGGTACTTTTACAAACGTCGCAGAGAAGGCAGGCGTCACGAATGAACGCTGGGGCTTTGGAGTTGCCATCGGAGATTACGATAACGACGGCTGGCCGGACATCTACGTCAGCAATTTCGGGAAGAATCGTCTCTACCACAATAACCACAACGGAACATTCACCGATGTTGCCGAAAAAGCAGGAGTCACTTTAGGGAACTGGTCAACGGGCCCAACCTGGGGAGACTACGACGGAGACGGCAGGCTCGATCTCTTTGTCCCTGGCTATATTCATTACGATTTCAGCAACCCTCCGGAATCCGGTAGCAAGGCCGTCAGCTATAGCTTTTGCCAATTCCGGGGCGAAAATGTCATGTGCGGGCCTCGCGGACTAAGAGGCGAGCCCGACCATCTCTTCCATAACAATGGAGATGGTACCTTTACGGATGTCAGCGAGAAGGCTGGTGTCGCCGACAAGAATGGTTATTACGGCTTCTCTTCCGCCTTCGTCGATATCAACAACGACGGCAAACCGGATCTTCTTGTAGCCGACGACTCGACACCCAATTATCTCTACCTCAACAAAGGTGATGGCACCTTCGAAGATGTAAGCTATGCCTCCGGCTATGCTCTGAACGAAAACGGGCGCGAAACTGCATCGATGGGAATCGCCATTGGCGACTACCGCAATAACGGATTGCTCGATCTCTATAACACCACCTTCTCGGATGATTACAATCCCATCTACCGCAACGATGGGGACGCCAACTTTACGGACATCAGCTACCAGATGGGCATCGCCGAGCCGACCATTCCCTTCCTTGGCTGGGGAACTGCCTTCCTGGATTTCGACAATGATGGCTGGAAGGATCTCTTCATCGCCAACGGACATGTCTACCCTCTCGTAGACAAAATGCCCTGGGGCACCAGTTGGGCACAGCGACCGCTGCTCTTCCACAATCTAGAAGGGAAAAAGTTCGATCTCGTCCCTGCCGTCTATGGCACGGCATTAGCCACCGTATACAGCGGGCGAGGCATGGCTGTCGGAGATCTCTTCAATGACGGAAAGCTCGATGTGGTAATCAATGCTATCGACAGCTATCCCGCATTGTTACGAAACGTCTCCGCCGACAAGCACCACTGGGTTGAACTGAAACTCGTTGGCGGACCAAAGAGCCCCCGTGACGCTACCGGAGCCACGGTTTATCTGACTTCCGGAGGAAAACGCCAACGCGGCGACATATTCTCCGGAGGCAGCTATCTTTCCACGCACGATCCAAGATTGCATTTCGGTCTCGGAGAAGAGACCTCTGTAACAGAGATAGAGATTCATTGGCCGAGCGGAGCCGTCGAAAAGCTTCCACTCAACAAGATCGATCAAATTGTCACCATTGTTGAAAGCAAGGGCGTTCAGCCATAAGGAATCCGTATGATGGCCAAAAGAAAATTTGACAGAATTCTTGCAGGCATTCTGCTGGGCGGCTCTGCGGTGTGTGGAACCATGGCATGGAGAACTCATGCTGTCCTTGCAGAGACAGACAACACCTCGCCCGCTGCGCAGCTTAGCTATACCCAGAATGTTGCCCCGCACTATAACTATCGCTTCGGAACTGACAGACCGTTCTTGCCTTCGAATGCTACGACCGACACAGGCGAATTCCTGAACCCGAAGGCTTTTCCCACAGCAAAATACTGCGGACACTGCCATCGCGAAGCTTATGCACAATGGCGGCAGGCAGCTCACTCGAACTCCTTCCGTCCACCGTGGTATCGCAAGAACGTAAATCTTCTGGCAGATTCGAAAGGGATCGAGTTCACCCGGCATTGCGAAGGATGCCATAATCCCACGGCGCTCTTCTCCGGCGCTCTGACCAAGCAGTCCAGTGTCGACCGTAAATTCGATGAGGATGGAATTACCTGCTCGGTCTGCCACTCCATTCAGAAAGTCAACACTCGTGGCACCGGCAGCTACATCTTCGCCCAACCTGCTGTCATGGTGGATGAGAACGACAAGCCTGTCTATGGGGAAGTCCCCGACAAAGAGATTCTTGCGCACCTGGATCGCCACACGAAAGCTGTAATGAAGGACTTCTATCGAACAAGCGAATACTGTTCGGTTTGCCACAAAGCCGCCCTGCCACGGGAGCTGAATGACTACAAATGGCAGCGGGCAATCTCGTTGTACGACGAGTGGCAAGTCTCTTCCTTCGCCAAGCAGTCGCCGCTTCCCTTCTACGTAAAGGATAAGGTGTCCACTTGCCAGGACTGCCACATGCCGCACGAAAAGTTGGAGACGACCGACTACGGCTCCCAGCCTGGAAAGTTTGCTTCGCATCGCTGGCTCGGTGCGAATACGATGATTCCCAAGTACTACAACTTTGACCAGCAATTGGAGAAGACAATTGCGTTCCTTCGCAATAACGTCTTCAACGTAGATATCTTCGCACTCGAAAAGAACAGCGGAAAGATGATCGCACCGCTTGGCACAGAGTCCTTCTCCGTCGCTCCGGGAGATGTTCTCACTGCCTCCGTGGTCATACAGAACAAAGGGATAGCGCATAGCCATGTCCCCGAACAACGCGATATGTACGAGAGCTGGGTAGAGTTCGAAGTAAAGGATGCTTCCGGTCGCGAGATCTATCATTCCGGACAACTGCAGCCCGACGGTAATCTCGATCCTCGTGCTCACAGCTTTACCAATCGCCTCATCAATGTGCGTGGCGGGCTAAACGATCTCCATCAGGTGTGGGACACGCGCGTCGTGGCCTACAATAACACCATCTCTTCCGGCCGCTCACAGCTTGTCCGTTATCAATTCTCCGTACCGCAGGATGTAAAGGGACCACTTACGGTAACAGCCAAGGTCAACTATCGACGCTTTAACCAGCACTTCATGAACTTCGGTCTGGGCAAGCACTATGAAATGCCTATCGTCGATATGGCTTCGCGCACACGGACCTTTGTCATCGGAGAGAATGCACCAGCCTCCGACCCACAAGACAATAAAGACTGGATGCGGTGGAACAACTACGGCATTGCCATGCTCGACGCACAACAGTACGCCGAGAGTGCCAAGGCCTTCCGCCATGTCTCCGAACTCCGCCCCGACTACGCCGATGCCTATACCAATATCGCGATCGCCAACTTCCAGTGGGAGCGCTACGACGTCTCCCGGCAGATGTTGCAAAAGGCACTGGAGCTGAGTCCGAATAATGCTCGCGCTCTCTACTATCTGGCACTCGTTGAACGCAACCAGGGAAAACTGGAGAATGCCATCGCCGATCTGGAAAAGGTCGTCGCTCAATTCCCTCTCTCCCGCGATGCTCATCGAGAGCTCGGCTTCTCTTACTACCAGCAACACAAATACGAACAAGCACGAACGGAATACGAGAAGCTTCAAACAATCGATCCTGACGACCTGGCAGCCCACTACATTCTGTCGATTGTCTATCGCAGATTGGGCATGAAAGCCGAAGCAACAAGAGAATCTGCCATGTTCGCCGATCAAAAGGACGATCCGACAGCCAGCACCTATGCACTGGAGTTCCTCCGCAAACATGGTGAAATCGCCTCAGAAAGCGTGCCCTGGCACACTCATAGTGCCCTAACGCCAATGTCGCCGGAAGGGAGCGGCGCTCAATCACGATGAAGAAATTCGGGACCTGTTTTTCTGTTGTACTTCTGCTGGGAACATGCAATCTGGCAATAGCTGCTTCCGTAAAAGAACAACGCACTCACGGAGCATCCGTCTTTGAGGACAGCGGCTGCCAGCATTGCCATGTCGTCGCAGGTAAGGGAGGAACCAAAGGACCAAATCTCTCTGCCGTTGGCTTGAGGTTGAAACCAGAGCAGATGAAGAAACAAATAACGGAGGGCAGCCAGCAGATGCCTCCCTTCGGAGAAACCCTAAAACCAACCGAACTCGACGATCTAGTTGCTTATCTACGTTCTCTTAAAGATAAGAAGATGAAATAGTCTGTCCTGAGCATCAGAGTGGATCCCCCTCTATTGTTGCAATGGCGATGAGTATTCCATATTCGGATGCTCTCGCAGTCCTGGGGACTCGACCATCCTGCTCTTCCCCATTTCCCTTATTTAACTGAGGAGTGAACGGAAGCAAGGAATAGGCCCAAAGGGCCGAGACAAAATGTCAGCCCAGTCTCTACAGCAAACGATGAAGAAGAAATCAGAGCAGGAAGGTGGCGGTCAGAAACCGCCACCCTTCCCAGCTTCTTCCTCTTTTCCATGCCCCAATGGCTAATGTAAAAACTCCAAGCCCAGTCCATCAGGACTAGGTAAACAGACCACAAATCTGAGCGCCAGAAGCGCGTTACCTGCTCTCGAACCCTGTTGTTCGAAGAAATGCCCAGGAATATCTCAATGCCGGGTCTGATCGAAGACCTAAATTGCTCCAGCCATAGGGAAAACCAAGGAATTCACAGCCAATGAATGCTAACTTCCGCAATTCATACTAAGATTCTTTGCATAGAGGGATTCCGAGCCGTGCTGAAGACCCCAAAATCAGATAATCGCTCCTTCAGCTTAAGTAGTGGCATTCAACCGCGTTCCCGCATTGTCGAGCCGCAATTTCGAGCTCCGTCAGTGACTCTGGCGATAACCGAACGAAGCCGACTGCGCGTTGCAACCTATAACACACACAAATGCCGGGGCTTTGACGGCAAGGTTGTTCCGGAACGCATCATAGATGTCCTCCGGGAGCTGGATGCCGATATTGTTTGTCTTCAAGAGGTAGTACACGCGCCAGACGGACCGTCGATTTACGATCAGGCAGGAGAGTTCATCCGCGCTTTTCCTGCATACAACTGGTGCTTTGGTGCCAACCGCCCTTTGCGCGGAGGCATTTATGGAAACATGACATTAACGCGTCTGCCCATACGGGCATGGCGCAATCATGACCTCACAAGGCAGGGTCGCATTGCCCGCGGAGTTCTCCAGGCAGATCTGGAGGTGGGCGAAGGCAAGCTGCTTCATATCTTCAATGTGCACCTTGGGGTGGGTTATGGCGAGCGCCGTTATCAGGCAAAGAAATTAATGAGCGTTGAAATCCTCGGTCAACCCGAGTGGCATGGACCGAGGCTCATCCTCGGTGATTTCAACGAGTGGACACGAGGATTAACGACAAAGCTGCTCAGAACGAACTTCCATACCTTTCGCCCGAGACACGGCTTTCGCTTTCCTCGCACCTATCCGGGAATGCTCCCACTCCTGACACTCGATCACTGCTACTACGAATCACCTCTGGATCTACAGGAGACACATCTCTGGCGAAGCCGAAAGGCGTTGATTGCCTCAGACCATCTGCCGCTTGTTGCAGAATTCCAGATAGAGATCTGAACAAAAGTCGAGACTTCGCCCCAGCGGGGTGAATCAACAAGAGCCCAGCACGGAGTCCGCTTTGCGAACGGGAGCGCTGGGTTAGCTCTCCCTCGAAAATCTCCGCCCCGTATGGTAGCGGAATGAAATGCTCCACAAATCGTAGGTGATTGATAGCTCGACAGAAGGCGGCGTTACTCTCCTGAGGAAACAAGAGCAAGCGCTTCGGCATTGTTGCGATTACGGGAGGCTCCGACAGCAATATAAAGTCCGGCTGCGATGATTAGCGCCCCGCCAATCCACATTGAAAGAGTCGGCTTCTCATGCCAGAGCAGATACGCAACCAGGGTTCCTGAAATCAACTGCGTGTAGTGGTACTGGGAAACATTGGCTGCAGAGGTATGTTTCAGTGCGATGAAGAAACAGAGACTGCCAATCGCGGCAAATACTCCCATGGCCACCAGGACCACTGCAATCCCCTCCGTCAGCGGCTCCGCATGTCCTAGCATGAAAGCAAACCCCATCACGGCAGAAAGAATTCCGGAGAAGAAGGTAAGGCTCTCGGGCTTCTCAGTCTGCGTTATGACCCGGGACCACACCATGTTGGATGAGAAGCAGATTACACAGATAAAGCAGGCTCCATAGCCCACCCAATCGCCATGCTTGATTGCATTGACCGGATCTACGGCGATGACTACGCCCACAAAGCCAAGAACGATCGCGGCAGTTGTTCTCCATTGCAATCGTTCATTCAGGAACAATGCCGCCAGAATAGTCGTCACCATCGGCGCCATAAACACCAGAATGTAGAACAAAGCTAAGGGCAGGTGCCGGAGGGCAATAACGACACAGAGATTATTTCCAACATCCAGGCAAGAGCGAACCAGTGGACGTCCCGGACGCTTTGGCCACAGCGATGTCAGCTCATTCCTTAGCAGCCCTCGGAAGAAGAGAAATCCTGCAACGAACAGGCCGAGGAAACCGATGACTTCGTAGGCAGGCAGCCTTGTGTTTCCAACGATCTTAATGCTGGTATCAGCCAAAACCCAACAGGTAAAGCCGGTTACAGCCAACCCTACCGCTTCCAGATCAGAAATCGCAGCCTTCATCCTCTAATGTCGAAATCCCTATATAAGACACCATATCAAAGATAGAAGGAACGAAAGACAGGTGTCCCACATTCCACACCGCTTGAATAGCTGACTTGGAGCGGAGAACATCAACCGATCACGATGTATGGGATTGAAATCAAAATGATTTGAAAAAAATAGCGAAGCTGTTCAGAGCGAAAGCCGGTCGTGACACAAAAACACGTAGAAATTGCAGACAAGCTTTCCCTGGGGCCAAAAACCAGACTAGAGCATTTTTCGAATTAGTGTAGACTGAGCATGGCGAAACTCAGCGACAAGCAAAGCAATGGCGAAAGCCTACGAAGATGATCTGCGACGTAAGTTCCTAGCAGCCTATGATGATGGGAATGGGACGCTGGAGGAATTGGCAGAGCTATTTGGAGTAAGTGTAGGTTGGGCGAAGAAGGTTTCCAGCCAGCGGAAGCATAGTGGTCAAGCCGAGCGAGTTGTTCATCGTCCCGGGAGAAAACCACACGTCGGAGCCAAAGAGCAAAAGCAGGTAATAGCGTGGGTGGAAGCGGAGCCGGATTTAACGTTGGCTGAAGTGCAAGCAAAGTTGCACAATGAAGCAAGCGTGGAACTGAGCTTGGGGCGGATTTGGTTTCTACTTCGGAAACTGGGTTTACGGCTGAAAAAAAGTCGCTCTATGCCAGTGAACGCGATACCGAAGCGAACCGCCAGCGACGCCAAGAATTTGTCGCCAAGATCCAGGCGACAAGTCTGGAACGGCTGATCTTCCTTGACGAGAGTGGTGTGACAACTTCGATGACGAGGCGTTATGCCCGTTGCCTCGGAGGCACTCGTATACACGAATCTACTCCTGGAGGACAATGGAAAATCATGACCATCCTGGGAGCAATGAGTTTTCGTGGCATGGTAGCAACGATGACCATCGAAGCCGCTACCGATGCGGAGATATTCCTAGCCTATGTCGAACACATACTCTGTCCGGCACTGACAGCTGGCGATGTGGTGGTAATGGACAACTTGAGTTCCCATAAGGTCAACGGCGTACGGAGGCTGATCGAGGCCGCTGGAGCAGAATTGCTATACCTGCCGCCTTACTCGCCCGATCTGAATCCGATCGAAAAGGCTTGGGCTAAGCTCAAACAACTGCTTCGGGCTGCCAAAGCTAGAACCAGAGAATCCCTTGAGCAAGCTATAGCCGACGCTCTCAAGCTTATTTCCCCTGATAATGCTCAGGCTTGGTTCCGTCTCTGTATAAATGGTCTACACTAATTCGAAAAATGCTCTAAATGTCGCCAACCTGATCTTTCGAAAAACCTTCCAACACAATCTCAATCCAACTGACCAGCACAGTTACAACACATCCCAACACACCTGTGAAGAACACAATTTCCAGGACTAAAAAGATCCAGGGAACAAGTTGCTCTACCATTTAGGCCCCATTCAGCAGTTCCAAATGTATATACACTCTGCCTGCCCGTCATAATAGGCCCGCGATTACACTCTTGGGAAATCCTTCATAAAACCTCCCGCAGGTTACTGATTTTAATAAACATAATACAACTCTCCTCCGTTCGTTCCTCAAAATGCTGCCCACAGACCACTTCTCCGGGTCGCCTTTCATGCTGGTTAACAATTGTCTTCTATATACAACATTGTCCTTGTTAAATGACAAAAGGTCGGCTATGTTGAATGCAGAATCAAGACCTCAGAAGCTTTACGCGAGGAAACCTTATGCCGGACAAGTGGCGAATCTACGACGAACTAATCTCTCTAATACCGGAAGACTCGACCATTCGAGCCTGTGTTGCCGGCCTCAGCTGGTTCCTGGTTTCCTCCTCGGGAACGGGCCTGTCCATGCGGCCACGAGAAGAAGATGGCATGATCCGCTATGCCGGGGATCTGGTCGGACGGCGCACCCGCGAAATTGCCGCATGGATTAAGTCCTGGAACCCTTATGAAGCGGCACTTGGCTTGGCAGCGATCAACTCTGTCTTGAATGAACCTTCTCAGGTAGAGGCCAACTGCGAAATATCCATCGACGACTGCCCAAACGAAGATGTCTTTCAATATCTTCGTGAGGAATTGCGAGGCAAGAAGGTAGCCGTCGTCGGACACTTCTATGGGCTGGAAAAGCTGGCTCCTATCTGCACGCTCTCTATTCTCGAGCGCAAGCCGCAACCGGGCGACTTCCCCGATCCGGCTTGCGAGTACATCCTGGCCGATCAGGACATTGTCATCATGACGGCCACTACATTGATCAACAAAACCCTCCCCCGCTTACTCGAACTTAGCCGCCATGCACGTGTCGTTATTGCAGGTCCCAGTACACCCTTGACACCGCTGCTGGCCTCCCACGGCATTGATCTGCTTGGAGGGCTGGTGGTTTTAGAGGAGCAAAGAGTCCATGAAGTTATACAACAAGGAGGCCGTCACGACATCTTTGCCTCCGGAACAAAAATGGTCAAGGTTCCTCTTGCCGCGGTTGCAAGTGCTTCCAACTCCAGATAAAGAGAGCGAAGTACAAAAAGACCCAGGAAGCCGACGCGAGCTTCTTCTCATTGCAGGACTCTTTGTACTTCTGCTTCTGCTGGCGATGGTATCCATGCTATGGGGCCAGTATCACGTGCCTTTGCGAACGTGGCTGAACCTGTTTACGGGAGCAATACAGCCCGGTACGCCAGATCTTGTACTGTTACAGATTCGCCTGCCCCGAGTAATTCTGGCAGCATTGATCGGCGGAGGATTGGCAGTCTCCGGAGCCTCCTATCAAGGGCTCTTCAATAATCCGATGGTCTCACCCGAGATTCTGGGAGCAGCCTCGGGAGCCGGCTTCGGAGCAGCCATCGGCATTCTTACCGATCAAAACATCTTAACGACACAGGTACTTGCCTTTGTCATTGGACTGGCGGCTGTTCTGCTCGTCTGGCTGATGGCCTTCCGCTGGGCACGCTCGGGCGATCCGGTGCTGGTACTTGTCCTGATCGGCATTCTGGTCAGTTCCATCTTCACCGCCCTTATCTCTCTGGTGAAGTATGTAGCCGATCCTTACAGTAAGCTTCCTGAGATTACGGTCTGGCTGATGGGCAGCCTGGCGCCAACCACCACGAGCGATGCTCTCTTCGCCAGCATTCCCATCCTGATCGGACTCATCCCCTTGCTGCTACTGCGCTGGAAGTTGAACGTCCTCAGCTTTGGAGAAGAAGAAGCTCGAACCTTGGGCATTGACACCACAAAAATGCGCTTCCTCATCATTATCTGTTCCACGCTGATTACAGCGGCAGCCGTCTCCGTTGCAGGAATGATCGGATGGGTAGGACTCGTAGTTCCACATCTGGCGCGCATGCTCGGAGGTCCGAATCACAAGATTCTTCTTCCCGTATCGCTTCTTACCGGAGCCTGTTATCTCCTGCTTGTCGACGATATCGCGCGCAATGTCTACACCACGGAGATTCCTCTTGGCATTCTGACCGCAATGATCGGCGCTCCATTCTTCCTCTATCTGCTAATCCGCACACAGAGGGATCGTCTATGAGATTAACTGTGGAAGGGCTCTCTGCCGGATACGGCAAGAAGCAGGTTCTTTACGATCTCTCACTCAGTGTCGCATCTGGCGAAGCTCTCTGTCTTCTTGGCGCAAACGGTTCAGGCAAAACAACGATGCTGAAGGCCATCCTGGGACTGCTTTCAACAAAGTCGGGCAAGGTGATGCTCGATGAACACGATCTGTCAGGATGGTCGGCCCGGGAGCGAGCTTCTTGCCTGGGTTATGTGCCGCAGGAACACAGCCTGCCCTTTGCCTACAAGGTGAAAGATGTCGTGCTGATGGCGCGCTCCGTGCATCTCAAGCTTTTCGCTTCTCCTGGTAAGCGGGATATCAAAATTGCGGAAAAGGCGCTCGATCAGTTACAGATATCATGGCTGGCGAATGCTCTGTATACCGAAATCAGCGGCGGAGAACGCCAACTGGTTCTCATCGCTCGCGCACTTGCTCAAGAGCCGCAGATTCTGATTCTCGATGAACCCACGGCCAACCTGGATTTCGGCAACCAAATTCGTGTCCTGCAAACAATTAAGCAACTGCGTTCCAGTGGATTAGGAATGCTTTTAACGACACACTCTCCGGATCACGCCTTTCTATGCGGCTCGCACGTAGCACTGCTGCAACATGGACGATTGCTGGCAACAGGCTCTCCGGAAAGTGTTCTGACGGCGGATCAACTCAGTAAGACTTATGGAGTTCCGCTGCGAGTTATGACCGTGGATGCTAACACTCCGGTAGTGCTACCGATGTTTGAACCTTAAAGAAATCGTAATGGAGATTATCTAGCAATCAACGATAACCCAATGTTTCCCAGGAAATGAATGTGAGAAGACTGAAAGCTGTTCTACTTTGCACTTTTCTTCTATTGGGGGGATGCCGCCTACTAAAGCACGACGCTTCTGCTCCGGATGCCAATCACCGCGTCTTTGTCGATATGGCAGGCCGCAGGCTCATCGTTCCGAAGAAGATCACTCGCGTTTACGGGATGAGTCCTGTTGGGACCGTCTTTGTCTACACCTTAGCACCGGAAGATCTGTTGGGCTGGAATTATCAACCCGCCCAAGCAGAGCTGTCGCTCATCCTTCCGCAATACAAAAACCTGCCCGTCCTTGGAGGCTGGTTTGGCAAAGACAATACCGGGAATTTGGAAGAGATCGTTCGCATTCACCCCGACATCATGATCTGGATGGGCCCTAACCTTATCCCGGATAAGCCGGACCGAGTCCAACAGCAAACGCATATCCCTGTCGTAATTCTGGACGGCAGACTAGACCGCCTGCCTCAAGCCTACGAGAAAGCTGGAGAGCTATTAGGTGTTCAGTCACGAGCAAATGAGTTGAGCACGATTTGCAAGCAAACGCTGGACGAGGTTGCGCACAAAGTTCAGACCATACCCGAAGAAAAGCGCCGTCGTTATTACTATGCGGAAGGGCCTAGAGGACTTGAAACCGAGCCGGGGTTAACCTCGCACACAGAAACCTTCGACTTCGCAGGCGGTGTCAATGTTGCAGCAGTCCCAGAACAAAAGGGCTATGGCCATACGCCGGTATCCATGGAACAGGTGTTGCGCTGGAATCCGCAGATCGTGATTACCGGTTACGACCACAGTTCTTCGCCCGGCGTCTTTTACAAGCATGTGTGGAACGATCCTCACTGGAAAGGCATCGATGCTCTAAAGCATCGTCAGGTTTATGAAGGTCCTCAATATCCATATTCATGGATCGACCGTCCACCTGCCGCAAACCGGATTATAGGCATAAAATGGCTGGCGAATCTTTTTTATCCCGACCTCTTCCCCTATGACATGCGTGCGGAGACGCGCAACTTCTACGCAAAGTTTTATCACGTACAACTTACAGATCAGCAACTAGATCAGATACTAGCAGCAGCAACGAGGAATCATGAGTAACTACGATTGGCAACAACCGGTGACCATTCGCCCGGTGGGATACGTAGAGTCTCCGCTCAAGACCTTCAACGATCTCCCAACCTACAAAGAAGAGAGCTGGGTAGTCATGCGTAAAGATCTGGAGGATGGACTTCTAGGCCTCGAACACTTCACGCATATCTACGTCCTCTATCACCAGCATATGCGCGCAGAGTGGAAGATCCGCGCGCATATGCCTCCTGATGTCGAAGTACTAACAATGCCTCTCATGGGAGAACCTACCTGCAAAGGTATCTATACAAGTCGCTCCCCTGCACGTCCCTCCGGTATCGGCTTCTGTATCGTTGAACTGCTGGAAAAACAAGGCAACCGGCTCAAGGTTCGGGGGCTCGATGCCGTCGATGGAACACCGGTTCTCGATATCAAAATCTATATTCCGAAATATGACTGTTTCCCGAATGCAGAAGCGCCACTCCATTGGTGCCAGAAAACGGAGATCGAAACCACCTCTCGTCTTTTGCACTGGGACACGATAAATGTGGGCTTCTGCATCGGGCTTCGCGCCGGACGCCGAGCCCTACGAGAGTTGGGCCTCGGCCGCAACGACCCCAAATCGGCGGTCGTCGAAGGAGGCAACTTCTTCGCTCAAGGAATTGAAGCTGTTACCGGATGCAGTGTGCTGCATCATACGATGAGCTTCAAAGAAAAGCCGCATTCGCTTACCGATTGGATGGTTCGCTTAACAGCCGATAACGGCAGTTGCACGATCCGCGTAAAAGACCAGTTGCACGCGGGAGCAGACGAGGTTCTCGACCTTCCCGACGAAGTGCTCTTCGACGAAGTTGAAAAGGAGGTAGCTGTCCGTTGAAGTGTCTGTTTGCTGTATTCCCTTCACTGAACCAGGCCGCTCTCGTGCGACGGCACCTTTCGCACGAGGGCGTGTACCTGGAGATGTGCCGGACACCGGAGTGCCTGCTCCACACCGGATGCAGCTTTGCTCTCAAGGGAGATAAGCAACAGATGCAGATACTAGATACAGTTTGCAGACGAATCGCACTCACGCTACGCGGCATCTTCGAAGCAGAAGACGAGCCTTCGAGAAAGCCAGCAATAGATCTCGGAGAAGAGGAACAATGATCTATCTCGATCAGGCCGCAACCTCCTGGCCCAAACCTCCCGGCGTCAGCACCGCTATCTGTCAGGCACTGGAGCGTCCCTGGGGAAATCCGGGAAGAAGCAGTTATCCGGAAGCCTTCCAGGCAATCGAGAAAATTCTCGAATGCCGACAGTCTCTGGCAACACTCCTCCACACCGACGATCCACTTCGCTTTTGCTTTACAACAAACGCAACCGAAGCCCTGAATCTGGCACTCAAAGGCTGTCTCCGCCCAGGTGACCACGTTGTCTGTTCCAGCATGGAGCACAATGCTGTTTGGAGACCCCTGGTTGCCCTTTCTCAAACATGTGTCAGCTTTTCGCATGCCGACGCAGATACAGAGGGGCGAGTCAGCGTCGAGGCTGTTCTACAAAAGCTCCGTCCGAATACGCGCATGGTTGTTGTGCTTCATGCCTCGAACGTAAGCGGCACAATCAATCCCATTGCAGAAATCGGCAATGCTCTTCGCGGCAAGGACTGTCTCTTTCTCGTCGACGCCTCGCAATCGGCAGGCTCGCTTCCCATCGATGTTGAAGCAATGAACATCGATCTATTAGCCTTCCCTGGACACAAGGGCTTACTTGGGCCGCAAGGAACGGGAGGGCTTTATATTCGCGAAGGAATTACCCTCAAACCTCTGCGCGAGGGAGGAACAGGCAGTGACTCTGCACTCCCCAACGTTCCTAACTTTATGCCCGATCGTTATGAGACAGGAACATTGAATACTCCGGGAATCGCCGGACTCCAGGGAGGACTCGAATACATCCTGCAGCATGGTGTCGAAACCATCAGAGCGCACGAACAGAAGCTCACTCAAGAATTGCTTGCAGGACTCGCGACAATTTCTGGGATCGAACTCTTTGGTCCGCCTCCGGGAGAAGAACGGGCGCCCGTTGTCTCTTTCAGAATTGAGAATCTGAGCTGCAATCGTGTGAGTGAGGAATTGGCTGACCATTATTCCATTGCCTCTCGTCCTGGCCTGCACTGTGCATTCCTCGCTCACCAGACCCTCGGCACCGAGAAGACTGGAACGGTAAGGCTTAGCATCGGCCTTTCGAATACCTCGAAAGATATTCAAAGAGCACTCCAGGCAATCGAGCAGATCGTAAAGGATAGCGCCGGATAAGACTGGTTATGGAAACAAAAGTATCAGGCCGTGAGCTCTTAAAATTCAATTCAACACTTCTCCCCAGAGAGGCGAATCCTGAAGTTTCTACATCTGTCATGGGGGCATGGCAAAGAGGGTGGCGGTCAGAAACCGCCACCACAGCCGGTTCGGAGACCGGCGGTACGATTCTGCACGTCTGCCGTAGATTCATAAAACGCACGGAGATGGCACGAACGGCTACGATTCGTTCCACCCCATCCGGGGCGGAGATCCTGTTGGCATTGGGACCACGGGTTTCGCTACGCTTCACCCGTGGCTACTCTCTCGGCATCCCTCCAGGATGCCCTTTGAGTAATCTTTGCAAAGTTCTGTGATCTATCGAAAATTCACAGCTCAAGAGGAATCAGGGTAGATGTATCCGCAAGCCCAGGAAGATCGCGCAGCTTTTCCGTCTGCAAAAGCTGCTCTTAGCCTTGGCCGGATCGGACACAGTAACTCTGATTTCGTTTTAGATTACTTTCTCTGAGCCGTCCATGGACCATCGGCCCGGCCTTCGACCTTCATACGTCCGCCAGCCGAATCTCCATCAATCCACCCCGCCAGAGTTGCTGTCGCGGGCACTTTGTTGGCAGACCAGGTGCCGTTGAACGTAAGCTCTACATAGCCATTGCGCCATGTTCCGCTGACCGCCTGCTCCTGACCAAAGGCCCCGGACCAGGTACCCTTTACCGCGTTACCATCGCGATGAAGATTCATGATTCCCTCATAGGTGCCGTAATCGCTGGCGAATTTTACGGCCCAGTTGCCGGAAGCTTCGCCACCATTCGTGACGGCTACCGGCGCTGCAGGAGTAACTTTGACATTGGAAAAATAAGAGTCCTCGCCGGAGTATCCCCATAGAGCAACTCTTCCCTGCAGTTCTTCGCCCTTCATCCCATTCACTATCAGACTTGGATTCTCCGCCCCATTGACAAACAACTTTGCAGTTCTTCCGTGAATCTCGATCTTCATCTTGGTCCATTGTTCGGGCTGCAAATCCACATAGGATTCGTAAATAGACGGCCATTCCCGACGTAATCGATACCAGTCATATCCCGGCGCAGCGGAATACTGCACAGAGTGGTTCCGCATAGCCTGATCTTCGGAGTGGGAATTTCCGGGTCTGACATAAAACAGATCGTAGGATGAAGCATCGGCCTTCGTTCGAAAAGCAATTCCAACAAAACCGGGCATCCGAACACCAGGTCGAGACACAAACTTTGTAGCAACATCAGCCTCGATGATTCCATCCTGAATTTGCGTGCCCTTGAGAACAGCCATGACCTTTTCACTCGACTCCGTCGTCGTCAAATGCAAAGCTGTACGCCCCCGATATTGGACGATTTCGGCCCTTCCTCCAACCACGTTGAGCGCGTTCAGATCGGCTAGCGAAAAACTCTGAGTTATCCCGGGAGACGCGATTGGTTTACTTGAAGTTTGCGCGTTTACAGAAGGGAGCGCAGAAAGGCCAAGAACTAACACTCCTGTTACAAACAGCAGAAAGGAAAACTCAAAAGTCTTCGAACACTTGCCACCTGAGAGGACCCGATTATTCATTTGCCTATCACCTCGGCATCCAATATTTCGCCACAGAAAAGATCTGTGCGAAATGCCAGACTGGAAACCCTCATGAGCAATTCACAGCCCAAAAGAGAAGCCTTCTAAATATCCTGGAATCATATATTAAGACGCAACATTACTGTTACTTATGTCCGAAAAGGAATGGGTGTGTCCGCAAATGAACAGCAGACAAGCGATCCGGAATTAATTACGACTGCAGCTTCCGCTGCAGCAAACCGGGACAGCAAGTTACCTCGGGCTGGTCTCAGACTGTACAAAAAAGAACTCCACACGATTCTTGAAATTCTCAAATCGTGTGGAGCAAGCGGAATGATTCAGCTTTTTCCATGGAGACCATAAAATCTAGAACTGATATCGCAAGTTCAAATACCAATTCCTTCCTTCCTGGGGATAACCAGGAACAAAGAAGTAGTTCCTATCGAGAAGATTCTTGACTCCCGTCTGCAATGTCGCCGTCTTGTAGAACGGGATCGAGCCGTTTAGCTCTACGGTGCTAAAGCATGAACTAAAGGGTTTGTAGAAAGGAGACGTGCTGGCGTAAGTCGTATCCTGCATTGTCAGACCTCCTTCGTAATGAACAAGAGCATTCGCAATTGCCTTGTGCGGCAATCTAGTTGTAAGGCTGCCAATGAGCTTGTTTTTCGGTAATGTAGGCAGGGTCTGAACGGTAGTATTCACCTGACTCACGTTTGCAAAGTCAGAGAATTTGTACTCAAGAGTCCGGTTCAGATAACTATAGCTGCTATCGATGGTGAGCCATGAGATAGGAGTGCTATGAATACCGATCTCCACGCCCTCATGCACCTCTTTCCCGATGTTTGCATTCATATTGCAATATCCCTTCAGTCCACCGGTGTTGTTCAGACACTGAGAATTGGAATCGGGAATATAGACCGTCTCAATCGCATCTCTTAAATCACTGCGATACAACACTACTTCCAGCCGCGTTGTAGCCGGAAAGAGGTGCGTATAACCGATGTTCCAATTGCGGCTGTGCTCCGGACGGAGATCCGGGTTGGGGAGCCCCTTTCCCATGCTATAGGAGTAACTGTCCTTCAGCATCGGGAAACGTGCAGCATCGGCAAAAGTAACAAATACGGTATCGCTAGAGGAAATGCCATACGTTGCCGTAACCTGCGGATTGTAGTTCCACACATGTGACGTGCAGCCGGAGAACTTTGTATTCTTTGGATCCGTAGTACAGGTTAGAGCCATCAACTTCGTGCCTGCTGAGTTGTAGGCCTGAGCCTGCAAGCCATTCATATGGTCTGCGCTGAATCCTGCAGAAATAGAAAGGCGCTTACTAAGCGTAAAGTTGTCCTGCACACCAATAGAGATCTGCTGGTCGCGATCAACCAATGCAGGTTGTACAAAGGGATAGGGAGCTTTTCCTGGATATGTTCCATACTCGCGATGTGTGTCGTCCTTAAAGAAAAACGAGGCGCCGAGCTGGTTTCGAGCGATGCTGTGGTTGGTAAACTCCATCGATGCCCCATCCGTGTGCTCGTCATAATGACTGTGCTCGGAGGAACTGCTCTTCATCGTCGAATAGGTCGCATCATCGTACATATCGATGCTGTTGCGGAACTGATCGTAGAAAGCCCGGAACTTGAGCCAACTCTGTTCGCCTACAGCAGTATTGGAGAGGAAGTAATAGCTGGTCTTGTTCCAATAAGGCCACTTCCAGAAATTTCTGAATGTTGCCGTCGAATTTGGACCGGCATAGAGGGGCACGCCCTTTTGGCCCTTTTGATTAATGAAGCTGAAGACATATTCGTCTTCGCCTTTGGGTCTCCATCCAATACGTCCGCTGTACTTTGCGTCCTGTGTATAGGACTGCTTTCTTTCATAGGTAGGCTGATACTTGTTCAGGACGAAGTTGCCCGAGAGCGGCATATAGTCCGTTTGATACCAGTCGACCGAACCCTGGGCAAAGAACTTTGGCCACAGAGAACCCAGATGGAGCGAAGACAACAGGCTGTCGCCCGCAGCCGTTCCCATCAACGCATCGCCCTCAAAACGCTTTACCGGCTCGCGAGTCACCATGTTGATCGAACCACCCAGCCCATTCGGTCCCAACAACGGAGAAGAGATTCCCCGCGAAACATCGATCTCTGCAAGATCACTGGTCAGAAAGCGGTTGAAGTCGACATAGCCGTCATAAGGAACATAAATCGGAATTCCGTCCAGATAGAGCGGGACCTGACCACGCGAACTGAAGCCGCGAATCGTGATGCCTGCTTCGTTTCGGTTGCCATCGATATGCTGGATCGATACTCCAGGCAGATAGTCGAGAGCCTTGGCCGCAGTCACGGCGTTGTATTGGCGGATGGTGCTCTGATCGATCGAAGTCGTAACCAAAGAGAGATCGGAGCTCTTACCCGTTACCTGCACTTCTGCTATGCCCAAATGAAATGGATGATTGGGATCCTGGTTCAGAATCGCCTCGATCAGCAGATGGAGACTCTGTGCCTGTTGCGTTGTTTGCTCCGGAGTCCACGGCTGCGCCGGCGCTGGAGCAAGAGAGAGTTTCGAATTCGGATGTTGCTTCAGCCAGCTTTCAACTTCAGCACGTATCCGCGTCACTTCCTGCGAATTTGGTACAGCCTCCAGTTGATGCAGATCGTCGGACCAAGTCGCAGAAGGCCGATTCTGCGCAAAAGACGACATCCCAAGCGCAAGGACCCAAAGGATAAGCAATTTCGGTGTGTCGTTTATAAATTTCATATGTCTTTTTTACGTTACAACTAAAAGTGACAACAGCTTAATCCAAATTCCTGAAAACAAAAAGAAAAAAGATTGCCCAATAGGTATTCCCTTTGTACCGCCGGTCTCCAGGCCGGCTGTCGTGTGGGCGTCCTCGCCCACACAGGCGATGCAGCATAGGAAATGGAAGTATCGTTCTGTTCCCGTCTTCCCAAGTGGAGGGCCTGGAGACCCTCCACGACAACTGGCGAGGACGCCGGCGGTACAGTGCCGCGGCAGTTGACAACATTCAGTCACAATCCGGTATGTTGGACAGATGGAAGATCTCCGATATATCGAGTTCCCCGCACTACTCCCTGTAATCGAAGACAACCTACAACGAACATGCGGATATTTGTCCTGGCTGTCGGAAAGAGCTACGAAACTGCATGAATAAAAGAGTAGGTGTATTTGCCTGGGGCCTCGTTGCTCCTAAATCTCCAAACATTACTGCTTTCAGAAAAAATCTGGAAGGATCGGAATCCTGGCTATCTCCTTTTGAGGGCTTCGGACCGAACAATTTTCTGGTTGGGCAGCCGGAATTCAACTTCGAGGATTATCGGCCCTGGATCGACGAACGCTTTGCACCGCGGCACTTCCAGAATCTGAAGGAAAAGATGGATCTGCCATCGCTCTATGCCATCGGAGCCTTCATTCAAGCTATCGAACAAGTCCCAGCGTTGGAGCCGTTGCTTCGCGATCTTCGAGGAGAAACCCACGTCTATGTCGGGACAGGACTGGGCGCAATCGACACGGTTTATAAGAGCAGCATCGCTCTCCACGAAGCTCAAATAAGATGGAATACCTTCTGGGCTCGCCCCGATAAGAACTCGGCAATCGCTGCGTATCTGGAGGATCGCATCGCCGGTAAGGATATCGAAGCAGCAGCCAGTACACCGCATCGATACTCCCCACCTTCCACGCCAATGGAAGAAGGTTCACCGGAATGGGATGTTTTCTGGATGGCTCAATCGCCGGAGTTAGCCGAATATCTGGCGGAAGCAGCGAGCATCGACAGCCTGAGCGTCGAGGGAGAAATTGAGAACAGTAAGCTCAATGTTCTACGAGAACGAAGCAGACGCCACGCCCGTCTTCAAGGAAAATGGCAGTCGCCCGAACCACCCTGGAAGGTTTCGCCCAATCTCATCTGGAACATTCACAATACTCCGGCAGCACAGATATCGATCCTGTCCGGGATCAGCGGACTCAGCTTTGCGCCTGTCGCTGCTTGCTCCACCTTTGGAGTTGCACTTCGCTTGGCCATGCGAGCTATCCAGTGTGGAGACGCTAAAATTGTTGTAGTCGGAGCCACCGATCCTCCACCGCATCCGCTGACGGTTGGCTCGTTCTATGCGGCAAGGGTTCTGGCCGCAACCGGCAAAGTATCCTATCCGCTAACTCATCTCCAAGGAACTCACGTAGCGGGAGGATCTGTCGTTTGGATTGTCGGCGATATGGACTATATGATCAGCCAGGGTTTTGAGCCCATCGGGATGGAGCCGGTTGCAGTTGGCGTAAGCGCAGACGCGCATCACATCATTACCCCGTCTGCAGAAGGCCCCAGAGCCGCGATCAGACAAGCCTTGGAAGAAGGCGGCGCAGAAGCCAGCGACATTGGAACATGGGATCTGCACGCCACCGCAACTCCCGGCGACTATGCGGAGCTCAGCACGCTACGAACAATGCTTCCTGAAACGGTGCTCGTTACTGCACGGAAAGGAACCTTCGGACATGGCATGGGCGCCGGTAGCGGCTGGGAACTAACAGCACAGTACATGGGATTTGAAGCAGGCCATCTCTTCCCCACCCCGTTAACAAAGGACGAGCTGAATAAGACAATTGGAGCACTCCACCACGAATTCGTCTTCACCCAAGCCTGCACACCTCCAGCAGGGCTTGCCGGAAAGCTTTCCATGGGCATAGGTGGCGTAAACGCGTGCGTAGTATCACGTCCGCTCAAAAAGTAAATAACTCTTTCAACCCGGGAGTCTACACTTACAGCCTCCCGGGTTTCTGCACTCGCACATTTCAATCCACGGAGAAACCAACTTAGAATCCCGCGAACATTTACTCGCTTGCGGTGTCTAAAGACAGCATGAAGTATTGGCCGCCTTCCAAGTCGCTTGCACTTCTCCTTATTACCTCAAGTCTGCTCGCAATTGCCTGCTCAAGGAATACCGTCGCGCAGACCACCCTCAATCCACAAGAGCCACGAGAGCAAAGCGTTTATCTAGGAAGACCTGTAACTCACCCGGAAGAGTTATCCGGCATATGGGAAACCTCTGACCAGGACGGCGGAGTGATAGGCTTGCAACTTGAGCTCTCCGTTTCTGCTCCCCCGAACGCAACAACGCTTGTTGGCGCCCCTTTGAGGTGGGTCTCTCTTCAAGCACGTCTTTATCAACGAACAAGTGGAGAATTCACTCCCGGCTATGGGACTGGAGGCAGTGATACCCTGCAAGGCGGGCTACGCTATGAAAACGGACGTCTGACACTACACTCATCATTCCTGGATTTGGATTTGCAGCATATCGCCGGAGACAAATGGACAGGACGAGTGCATCGTGGTCCCCTCGATACCCAGGTAACATTGCGACGGCCTACATCCTCTTCAACAGGGAGCAATGCCTGGTTCCTTGGCACCTGGTCTTCTGCCGAAGGAGTAACCCTAAGCTGTTTACATATCGCACAGGGCGCACCCGGAGAATACATTGGATGGTTCGACTCACTCAAGGCCATGGGTCGAGTCTTACTTTCACCCACGATCACGAAGCGCCCTGATTCGGGGGGATATTTCGGCGAGTTATTAAAGGTCGAATCGTCAATTACCGGTGAGACCAAAATCACGCGGAACGCCTACGGAGGACTTTGCTGTTCTCACACCTTTATAGCCACTCCATCCAAGGGCGGGACCATGATGGACGCAGATTGGCTCGAAGGGATGAATCAAACTCCGTACCGATCAAAATGGAAAAGAATGGCCGGTGATAGCTGCATCCCGGCCAATCCACACACTGCGAAAGCAGCAGAGTGATTCATAAAGGGGGGAGGCATAGTGTCTAGTGATGGGATTCTGCTCGATCGAATCTCCAGTAATCGAAGTTAAACAGTGGTGTACCCGGATCTCCTTTAAACACAAAATAGAGATCATGTATTCCGGTTGCATTGGAAACGGGAGCCGTCAAGGTTTCCCACCTGTACCATCCGCCGGTCGAGGTAACCGGCAATGAGCCAATCATAGGCCCATCGGTACGATCCAGATGTAGCTCAATCGATCCACCATTCGAACCGCTGGCAACGCTGGCCGTAAACGTCGAGGCGGACGACTTACTAAAATCCACGCCCGCAACTTTGATATAGCTGCCATTATTTATTTGGGTGACATAGACACCGATCTTGTCGCTCTGCATGGTCCTTACACCGGTCTTCCAAGTGCCACTGAGAGCTCCAGATTCCCATGCAATGGTTTCAGCTTCATTCTGGCGATACGGATCCAGGGTGCCAAGCTGCTCGACGCCCTTTTTGTCCCACCATGGGAGAGTAGGGATAGTGCCATCGGAATTGTAGTTAAACTTAGCAGCACAAATGGAGCGTCTTTCCCGATGTACGTCTGTTAATGAAAAATTGAGCACGTAATGGAATCCAAAAACATAAGAGTGTCCCTTGTAATCAATGATGCCTGGGTGGTTGCCAGACGACCTCTTGTCCGAATCCATGATCATGCCTTTGTATTCCCAAGGACCGACAGGGCTGTTGCTCATGGCATATCCAATGCCTTCCGGACAGCAGTGTGACGCATAGGCCATGTAATACTTGCCATCCCGCTTGTAAAACCATGGGCCTTCCTGGTAGTTCTCGGGCTTAGAATCCACCTTCACGATGCCACCTGAATACGAAATCATGTCCTTGTTGAGCTTTACATACCAGAGATTCGGATTGCCCCAGTAAAGATAAGCCTGACCATCATCGTCGACAAAGACGGTTGGATCGATATTGTCCGCGGCTTTATCAATGAGGGGATGACCGAGTGCATCTTTGAAAGGGCCGAAGGGGCTGTCGGCCACGGCTACCGCAATCACATTTTTAGGCCACCCGGGCACACTGATGGGTGTGTACAAGTAGAATTTTCCGTCCCGCTCCACAACTTGCGGCGCCCATGCATCGTTGGTCTGCACAGCCCACGGAAAGGTCGCCAGAGAGGCCACCGTGCCATGGTCAGTCCAGTTCACCATGTCTGTAGAGGTATAGAGCTTCCAATTGACCATCTTGAATCCTGTGGCATCATCCTCATCATGGCTGGTATAGAGGTATACCGTTCCCTTGTAAACGAGGGGAGCAGGATCAGCTGTGAAATTGGTTTGAATGATAGGATTTTCCGCGCGACAAAGACAGGGCAGTAGGAAAATGGCAAGCGAAGAGATGGCGAGATGTCGTAAGTAAGAATGTAAGCTCATTGCTGTCCCCAAGGTTAGTGAATGAGATTCCGAATTACAGCATTTCCCGAAATACTGTGAACTTTCTAAGTTAGGTAAAGAGTGGCTTTCTTTGATGGAAAGCCGCGCCAACCTCTATTACTTCGATCTACGTCTTTCCGGGAAATACTTTTGGAGGAGAGGGCTCAAAGCCTTCCCAAATGCTGTGAATTCCATGTCGAGTGAAGAGCAGCTTTCTCCTGAATACAGCCGGAATCGTAAAGGCGAATTGGCTTCGGCTGTGTGTCAGGGCAGGACTTCAGTCCTGCCTAAAGCTGTCTTCCTTGGGTGTGAGACATTCTCGGTAACGAATGTTGATGAAGGTGCAAAAGCATTAAACCTATAGCCGTTCCCGCGTTCTGCCATTGCCTCTTCACATCCAAGACTAATCAAGTCGTGTCTTGTAACTGTTCGCGCAGCCCTACCTCACGCTGCATTTGTTACCGAAAATGTCTATTCACTCTTATAAGACTTGCTGCGGCTGGCCTGAAGGCCAGCCCTGACACAATGCCACAAAACAAGCTGAATCACTTGTATTACTATTTCACTTCTCTTAATTCTTCTTTCTCTAAATATACAAATCCTTGTGCAGGTTTTCCCTTAAGAGAACCTGCACATCATCGATATTCGGGCAAAAACACCGTAACGCTGTTTTTGCTCTAAGCTTTGTCCTTGATCCACACCTGTGATCGGACTGGTGGATGCTGTGGGCCTTGTGCTTCGGCATTCTCTGAAGAACCGCCATTTGCCGAACCTGGAGCATAATCCACAGTACCGCCCAAGACCTCCGGGCCGCCTTTGACACGATTCATGCGGGCATAGTGAGGGATAGCCAGCAGCGGCGAACCATCCTTCCACTTACCCGTAATCGCCATCTGTCCACCCAACAGATCTTCACGCCACTCCGCCTTTAGTGGAGCAGCACTGAGAGGTTGGGTAACATCGGGCTGATCGGCCTTCTCAACGTTATAGACCAGGGGACCATAACGTAGAGCGACGGTTCCAACATCGGCTTTGACCAACGGATCGGCCTTGACACGCTGCACTTCCATTGGAAACTCGACACTGATGCTGTCGCCCGCCTTCCACTCGCGCGTAATGACGGCATAGCCTTTCTCGATGTGCGGCGTGACAGTTTTGCCATTTACAGCAAAGCTCTTTAACCCACGCAACTCAGGAGTCGAGGTGTACAGCTTGCTGGTTTGGCGGTTGGGAACACGGACATAAACGGAAAAGGTCTTGGTCTCTTTGGGATTAACGGTAATCGAGACCGTCCCGTTCCAGGGATAATTCGTCTTCTGCACCATCTCTACTTCAGTTCCCGCAATCTTGCCAACATTGACGCGGCTACCGATGAAGAGATTCACATAGACTGCATCCTTGCTCTTCACATAGCTCCACGTCGGAACCATGAGCAAGGTACGCGGGATATTTCCGACGCAGCAGGGGCAAACATGCCAGGGCGTGCGAATCGTATCCTCAAGAGGATTGGTGTAACAGAAATTCTTCCCTTCCAGATCCACCGACCCCATCAGAGCGTTGTACATCGTCTCCTCGTACAGATCGGCAAACTTAGCATCATGATAGGAAAGATTGTTTTTGTACTGGAAGAAGATCAATCCACAGCTGGAACAGGATTCGCAATACGCATCGTTCGGCAGCGAATAGTTCGGACCAAAACCCTCTGAGGTTTCGCCGCTACCGACTCCACCCGTTACGTAATACTTCTTGTTAACCATGTTGTCCCAGAGCGACATCACGGCACTTTGATAATCGATGTCGCCCGTTTCGGCAGCAATATCGGCCATGCCCGAGTAGAAGTAGACGGCGCGGACAGCGTGGCCCACGGCCTCGTATTGACGTATCGGAGGAAGATGGCTCTGGTCGTACTCCTGCCCGCCACGACGGGAATCGAGCAGGAAGCGGGCAAGCTTAATGTAGCTGTCACCGCGACCATTTCCTTCCATGTCATTCACGAAGCGCCCGAAGCGAACCAGCGCCTGCTCCATCTCCTGGTGCCCGTCAAACCACTCTTTCTTTCCCGGTCCGATATTGGCAACCCAACAATCGGCCAGCTTTTTGGCGGCATTATAGAGACGCAGATCCTTGCCATCGGTCAGTGTGTAGTGATTGATGGCGGATTCGATGAAGTATCCGGCGACATAGCCTTCATGGTTACCACGCTGCTCGGGCGACCAGTGTTCCTTCCACTCCGAGCGGTCTTCCAGGGTATAAGCAGTCTGCAAGTAGCCATCGGGCTCCTGTGCCGAGAGAATGATAGGAATCCAGCGATCGATGGTCTCCCGCATCTTTGCCTGTGCTGCCAGGATCTCCTGATCACCCTGGGCATCCACCATCAGCGCAATGCACATCGACTCGACCGTCTGATGAACCCAGGCATTAGAGAAAACATAGCCCTTGTGCTTACCATGCGGTTCTCCACGCAGAGCCTTGGCAGCTTCGATGAAGTTGTCGATGCCTCCGTCACCATTACCGGGCTTCAAATCGGTGCGCTCGCAGTAGTAGATACACTGCGGAATCCAGCTGGTGATGAGCGATTTTGCCCTCTTGTTCCAGAAAGGATTATCAATCGAATACTTCGTTGTGTAGACCACGTCCAGACGCTCCTTCGGAGGAGCCGATTCGGCCTGGACACGAAGCTTCGAAACGGATGTCTCCTTGCCGCGCCCTGCCATCAATTGAAGGATGTATTCTCCAGGGGCAGAAAACTTTGCCGTTGTTTCGGAAGCAGCAGCGTTGGCAAAGGTCACGGTTCCAGGTCCGGAGACTTTGCTCCAGACCGCGCGATTCATTACGGAAGGCTCAAGCCACTTCGCCTTACCGGCCAGGTAAGTCTGACCGCCAAGCACAACCACGCGGTCCAGACCAGCTTCAGTGATCGGAGGGAACGCAGGCACCTGTCCGGAGCTGAGCACCTTCCATTCGAGGATGCCGATAGACTTCTTGCCGTCGCCCTCTATCTCCAGACGCAGCTTATCGGTCGTCACCGGATCGAAGGTAGTGCTATTGAACTGATTTCCGGCAACGCCCAGGCCCTTGGCATTGGAAATGGGAACAAAATCCTTACCATTCCAATAAAGCACGCGATAGGAGGCAGGCAGACCAACGCCTCGTCCATCTTCCCACCAGTAAAGATCGACTTTACTGGTAGTTACCGGCTTGCTCCAGTCGTACTGGACCCACTGCTTATCCGTACGAGGCCAGGTTCCGAAAGGAACGACGCGATAGTCTCTCGAACTCGCGGGATTCGACTCATCGTTTAGTGCAGACAATTTCGTGTCGCCGGAGGTGTAGAGAGCCGAGGGTGTTGCCACAATGGCCAGATTGACCGGTGTAGCACCAGCATCCGCCAGAGCATTGGCTGTAAGAGGTCCGGCGGCAGCGGCAGCTACCGCGGTCCCTGCAACTCCAGCAAGGAAGGTGCGCCGACTGACCAGGTGCTCCATGGAATTATTTGCCTCAGAGGGCGCCTTGCCCTCACGATCAATAGAAATCTTCTTTGACATGACCTTCTCGTTCGTACCGGCAATTACGATTCAGAAAGCGTTTGCTGAAACCATACTCCGTTCAGGCCGCAAATCTACCCAGAATCGTGTTCGGGACAATATAACAACACTTCGAAAGAGGAAGAAAGCCTTTTCTCTCTAATTTGAAGAAATGGAAGCTCTTAAGTGCCCCCGCATAAGCTGAAATTGAAAAGAACCATCCCGAAGACATCCGTTGTACACTGATTCCGGCGTACAGGCCGCCACCAGTCCGCGAAGAGGACCGAGTCCACCTGTGAAGTTTCTACAACAAGATTCATACGTATCTCCTTTTGCCTGACGGCGGACCACGGGCACAACTATCAAGGAGGTCCGTCATGCCGCAACGTCACTTTCCCGTTCGTCCGAACCTGGATCAACTAAAACGCCAAGCCAAAGAGCTGCTAAAGTCGATACGCTCAAACGACCCCGAGGCTATTGCCGATTTACAGCAGTATCACCTTCGTCTTGTCGAGCCCTCCGAAGCGAAGCTTGCCGATGCACAGCTTGTTCTTGCCAGAAGCTATGGACTTCCCTCCTGGCCCCGCCTGGTAACAGCATGTCGCATGACAGATGCCATCTGGAAGGGAGACACCGAAAGAGTTCGTCTGCTGGTGTTAAGCGATCCCAAGTTACTCAACGAGGATGCGCGTGGCATTAAGGGCAATTGGGGACCGCCTCTTTCCTATGCAGCGAATGTCGGGCAGGATGCCATCATCGAAATGCTTCGGGGACTTGGCGCCTCCGACCTGGAATATGCCTTTCAACGCGCCTGCCTGCAAGGACATATTGAGACGGCACGCAAGCTCCACACCATGATGGGCGCACCCCGCCCTGCAGATGGCACGTTAGACGGACCAGCCTACACTCTCAACGTTGCGGGAACAGAACTGTTGCTCGAACTCGGTGCCCGCGTCTATGACGAACAGGGGCACAGCCTCGCTCCTGTTGGCGTTGTCCTGGGAACCGATAGCCGGGATTCTTTCGCCAAACATCGCATCCTGGAGTCGTATGTAGAACACGGATTCTCCCTACCAGACACTCCCACCATGGCTTTGCATCGAGGCCGTATCGATCTTCTCGAAGATCATCTTCGGCGTGATCCCAATCTGCTTCGGCGAACGTTCAGCCACGAAGAGATCTTCCCATCAGAGCAGCTTGGCTGCGGAGACGAAGTGATGATGACCCACGGAACTCCACTTTCAGGGACTACCTTACTTCATATCTGTGCTGACTATGGCGAAATCGAAATTGCTCGTTGGCTGCTAGATCAAGGGATGAACGTCGATGCACGAGCTGCAATCGACGAGGATGGCTTCGGCGGCCACACAGCTCTTTTTGCAACCGTCGTCTCGCAAACAAATTTCCGCAACAATCACCTTGGCCACACCCCGGAAGCAGCGTTCACACGTCTGCTCCTTGACCGGGGAGCCGATCCAAATGCTCGCGCATCTCTACGCAAAGAGCTGCATCCCGGCTACGAGATTAAAGGATTACATGAATATCGCGATGTTACTCCACTTAGCTGGGGAGAACGCTTCCATTTCAAAAAGCTCGTCAACACAGAAGCAATGCGTTTGATCCGTGAACACGGAGGACACGCTTAAGGTATCTCAGAAATTGGCGGCCACTATGGTGTGAGCCGCCATTCCGAGGAAAGGCGGCTCTGGGATGGCATAAAACCAATGACCTTTAGGCCAAAGCAAGATTCATATTGCTGATGGCCTCGTCGATCTCCTGCGTGTTTTTAAAACCGACGGTTGCACAATCGATCCCGGCATTCTGGAAGGCAAAGCGCATTGCGGCCTGACGATCTTCCCTACGGACAAACGCAGCATCACCGATAAGCTTCATCCCAATAACGCCTGTTCCCTGCTGATGAACCTGCTTGATATGTTGAACAACCTCGCTAACACTATCCGGGTAGGAGCTGTCCTCCCAGGTTGGCCCATCCATGCGCGTGCCCTTATGGTTAATGCGAATCAGCGCAACTTCGAGCCATTTATTGCCGGGCATCTGACGCAAGGCCGGTAGACCATGAACCGATGCGCCACGCTTCAGGATAATCTTCTTCTCCTGTGCCTCCTGGATACCGTCCTGCCAACGGGCCGTATCGCTGACCCAGGTAGGCGTGTGCTGCCAATGGAGCAGCAGAATGTCAAAGTATTCCGTCTGGGAGATACGCCGCATCTCGTCGAAGCGCTTTAGTGGATCATTTCCATGACTTGTCGTCACCTTGGACATAAGCTGATAGCTATCACGAGGGAAGGGCTTGAGCGCTTCACCCAACATAGCTGGAGTTACATAGGCCTCTGCTGTTTCAAAGAACCGGACTCCGTGATCGTAAGCATAGTGAACAAGGCGGTTGAACTCTTTCTGGCCAAGAGAAGCCTGAACATAACCATTGCCACTGCCGGTGCCGAAGGCAAGCCGTGTAACTTTCATGCCAGATTTACCGAGCGTGACAACATCCGAAGCCGTGCGGGGTGCCGCTCGTAGAGGTAGCGTTCCAATGCTGGCTATCGTTCCAGCAGCAAGTGATCCTTTGAGGAAGTCGCGCCGGGAAAAGCTGCTCATTTAGACCTCCATAGCTGAACCTGATGCCAGCTATTTCTCGGATGTTACCACGATTTGGGATATCTATAAGTTGGCGGGATTAGCATGCAATGACGATGAGAAATATCTCTGAAACAACTTAGTGCGGTAAATGTAGAAACTGCACAACCTCGCCCCATTAGGGGCGAATCGCCAATAGCCCGTGCGGAGTCCGCTCTGCGGATGGGAGCGCGGGGTTAGCTTCCCCCCAAATATCTCCGCCCCGGATGGGGCGGAACGAATCTTACTTCGCTGGATGGCAAGGATTTCGCCCCGCCACCTTACGGGGCGGGCAATGTCTTTTTGTACGTCACCACGGGTTTCGCTGCGCTACACCCGTGGCTACTTTCGGAGCATCCCTCCGGGATACTTTCCGTGGACATCTCCAAATGTAGTCCGGTAAATCTGAAATACAGAGAAGCCTTACTCGCACTGAATTTTCCCGTGGGAGGAGCAATCTACCAGAGGCACACACCACAGTGTCAGCCTCTTTCTCTACCGAGGCCGGAGAGGATCCGACCTCGATAGAGCGAAGCGAGGGGCTACGAAGATCTAATTCCGGCTAAGCCGCAAACCTCGTCAGGGCCTCATGAACGGCCTCCAGACGATTGGCGTCGAAGCCAAAAGCAATCAGCTCGTTGACGGTAAACTTGCAGCAGTCGTCACCAGCCGACATAGAAGCCACCTTCTGGCCGGATTCCAGCTGCTCAAACTGATAGAGCACCACCTCTTGCTCGCCACCATACGCAAATTCAAGGAGGTCATATGCCCTTGCCGGACTGAGCGACGAGGAAACATGCCGTGAGGGATCGGCTACATTTGTTGCTGTTGCACGAACACAGGTCAGCTTTTCGTCTTCCAGCTCCGGATCAAGCGAAAGGTAATAGACGTCGATTGAATCTTTCGTCATAGAGTCCTCCCACGTCGGCGACTATCATCTGCCTTTCAGCCGCCACACGCAAGAAGGAAAAAGCCCGATTCCGTCAGATCTTATTGCCCCAGTGCAACGCGCAGATTTCCTTCGGATTTCTGCAATAGGAGCTCTGCCGCCTGGCGATCGATTCCCCTTTGCTGCATCAGGATTGCGAGCTTTACCGATCCGGCCTCCTGTAGAAGACTTGCTGCTTCTTTCGGAGTGATCCCGGTCGCTTCCCTTACAATCCGTTCGGCACGGTCGCGCAGCTTCTGGTTCGTGGTCTGGACGTTTACCATCAGATTCCCGTAAACATAGCCCAAACGGACCATTGTCGCGGTACTGAGCATATTCAGGACCAACTTGGTCGCAGTTCCAGCCTTCATACGGGTCGATCCGGAGACCACCTCAGGTCCGGTAATCGGCTCGATGCTCAGATCGGCTTCAGCTCCAATTCGAGAATTGGGGACGCAGCTCAAAGCAATCGTATAGGCCCCAAGGGAACGGGCATGACGGAGCGCACCCACGACGTAGGGGGTGCGGCCACTTGCAGCGATACCGACCAGGACATCTTTGCCGCTGAAGCCGTTGGCCTTCAGATCGTCGACACCCTCTTCCATGCGGTCTTCGGCACCTTCGACGGCATTGCGGAGAGCGTGATCGCCTCCGGCAATCAGCCCCTGAACCAGGGAGGGATCGACATTATAGGTCGGCGGACACTCGGAAGCATCCAAAACACCCAGGCGGCCTGAGGTACCAGCCCCGGTATAAAACATCCGACCGCCGGAGCTAAGCCTCTCCACAATGTGGTCAACGGCTGTCGCGATCTTTGCGAGTTCGCCCCCGACCGCCCGATGTACCGAGGCATCCTCGTTATGAATGGTTTCGATAAGAGCTTGGGTGGAAAGGAGATCCAGATTTTCCGTGGCGGGGTTGCGTTGTTCCGTTACCAGATTGGCTGTGTCGCTCATAGATGCTATTGCCACTATATCCTGTCCTCCTAATCAATCCCTACAAACGAGGTGCGGCAACCTGTCTGCCGTCTCGTAAAACGTTTAAATCTCCGCCTCCTCAGTGTAAAACCGAATTCCACCAAGCAGTTGCGGACTGGCCAAAGTCGAGATGACTTGGATGAAGCAGTATATTCCAATCCCTCCCAAACACAGAACAAAGAACCACCGAAGCCACTGGCAAGGGGAAAGTCCACGCGGATATCGCAAGATATGGAATTTAGTAACTTCCAATGCATCGTTGCCAAAAAAAAATTGACCTCTCTGTAACAACGGGACAATAGCTATCGAAGTCTCGTAATCAGGGAAAATTGAGGATTTGATGCGTGCATTCGCTGTTACGATTGCCGACCGAATCCCTGTAAATACTCGCCCGATGCTGTACCTACGTTTGGGAAAATGCGGCATCCCATATCCGGAGAAAGAGGAGGAAGCAGAGATGTTGACAAAGCTCTCTACGGTAGTAAAACGCCCTCTGGAGCATTTCTCGCACTGGCGTGCACTCTCCAACGATGCTCAGGTGCAGCTTTCTTCGGCTGAATGCTGCCAAAGTTCTGGAGTGTCGATCCGCAGTCGTGCAAAAAATGCTTTGATGGTTTTGGCTTTTGTATCCGCAGCAACCCTTTCCGCATCGGCTGCAACCGACAAGGCGCAGCTCAATGAAAGGCTGGACAACGCTAAGAACGTCATCAACGAAATCATGAAAACGCCCGACAAGGGCATCCCGGACAGTATCATGCGCAAAGCAAAATGCGTAGCCGTGGTTCCAGGACTGAAGAAGGGTGCTTTCATCATCGGAGCTGAATATGGCCAGGGCGTCGTTACCTGCCGCACAGCTCATGGCTGGAGTGCTCCTGCATTTATTCGTATGGCTGGTGGCTCCTTTGGTTTTCAAGCTGGAGGTCAGGGTACCGATCTCGTCCTGATTGCCGTAAACGATAAGGGCATGCAGGATCTGCTAAAGGACAAATTCAAAATCGGCGGAGACGCTGCAGCGGCTGCCGGACCCGTTGGACGAAACGCGGAAGCATCGACCGATATCAAGCTTGGCGCCGAATTGCTGACCTATTCGCGTAGCAAAGGACTGCTCGCAGGTATCGATCTGAAGGGCACCTCTGTTTCGCAAAATCAGGATGCAACCGATACCTTCTACGGTGCACCGCATACGACAAATCAGCTCCTGTCTGGTAGTGTCCGAGTACCTGCCGATGCCGAGCCCTTTATTCAAACCCTGGCACGATATTCCAGTGCATCCCAACAGTCGCGGTTAAGGTAAAGTTCCCTCTCCCAGAGCGAACCGAGAAGCCCCACACGACTCGACCAGCAATCGGGGCCGAGCGTGTGAGGCTCTCCCGAGTGCCATCCAGAATCAAGAACCAGGCAATATCTTGATTCCACCCTCCATCCAGACAATTCCTGACAATTCTTTCTTTCACCAGGCAGACCGGACTCGATAAAGTTACAGAGAGCCCATGAATTCCGTACCCATTCTGCTCGTGGACGACGATGTCGAGCTATGCTCCTCGCTCGGACGACTGCTCCATATGGAAGGATTCGAGGTTACCTCTGTCCATGAAGCCTCGTCAGCCGTCAACGAAGCACTGACAAACAAATATCAGCTGGTGATCCTGGACATCATGCTTCCCGGTGGAGACGGGCGTCAGGTACTCCGCCGGATACGCCTTACCTCGCAGGTCCCGGTCATTATGCTTACCGCACGTGGAGACGAGTCCGACCGCATCTCCGGACTCGAAGCCGGCGCCGACGACTACCTGCCGAAGCCCTTCAGCCCGCGCGAACTCCTGGCTAGAATGAGGGCCGTCCTTCGCCGCAAGGAACCGGAAGCAGCTGCGGAAGTAATCAAGATCGACGATCTCGAACTCTATTGCAAAAGCCGTCGTGTTCTTCAGGAAGGCAACGAACTCTCCCTTACAGGCGCAGAATTCGACATCCTCATATTGCTGCTGAGGTCGGCGGGCAAGGTCCTTACCCGCTCGGAGATAGCCGAAACAGCCTTAGGACGCCCCATTGCGCCACTGGATCGCAGCATCGATAACCACATCAGCAATCTCCGCAAAAAGCTTGGGCCGCTGGTGAATGGGCGGGAACGCATTCGTAATCTGCGGGGAACCGGATACATCTACACCGGGGATGACATGTAAGATGCGCACCCTCTTCGCCAAAATCCTTACCTGGTTCTGGGTCTCGATTGCTGCTGTCGCCCTGTCAATCGTTGTAGTCAATTTCATTGGTGGACTTCAGCCGCTGAACCGCCGCTGGCTGAGCCACACCATCGATCTCTATGCACGGAGTTCGGTCGATTTCTACCGGCATGGAGGCAAGCCGCTGCTACAGCAGTATCTGGACGACGCAGCAAAGACCTCCGGCATTGAAGCAACTCTGCTCGATCCCCAGGGGAATGACCTCCTGGGCCGGGGGCTTCCTCGCTTCACCAGGCAGGTTCTGCACAACGCGCAGGAAACGAGAAAGTCGCAATTTCGCACAGGACTTTTGTGGACAGCCGCCTCCGTGGTCCAGACCCCACAGGGAGATTTCATCCTGGTCGCACAGGTCCACCCCATGCGAGGTTTCTGGAGTCGCGAGCGCTGGCTCATCATGATCATCCGGTGGAGCTTCGCCTTAATTATGGTCGGAGTCTTCTGTTGGCTCATTGCCCGCCACATCACGGCCCCGATCCGGACACTGCAGACCGTTGCCCGTCGAATCTCAGCCGGAGAACTCACCGCGCGAGCCACTCCTGCCATTCCGCCCCGCAACGACGAACTGGCCGATCTGGCTCGCGACTTCGACCGTATGGCCGATCGGGTTCAGTCGCTGTTACAAAAACAGCAGGAGTTGCTAGGCGACATCTCCCATGAGCTGCGCTCGCCGCTTACCCGTCTCTCCGTCTCTCTCGAATTGGCACGGCGTGGCGAAAGCGATGCTCTCGAACGCATGCAGCTCGACCTAGATCGCATCCACCTCTTAATCGAACAGATCCTTACACTTACGCGCCTGGAGTTACAGCAGAACATAAAATCCGGAAACGCCGTCAATTTGCGGGCAATCATCGAGAGCGTTGCGGAAGATGCAAACTTTGAAGGCCGTAATGCCGGGAAGTCGGTTGCTATCCGGAAAGCAGACGAATGCTGGATTATGGGCGATGCAAACCTGCTCCGCAGCTGTATTGAGAACATCGTCCGCAATGCTCTTCGCTACACGGCACCGCAGACCGCGGTAGAAATCAACCTTTCGTTAAGCTCAGGACCTTCTCCGATGGCGCAGCTCACAGTTCAGGACCGGGGGCCGGGAGTTCCCGCCGAAGCAATTCCCCGCTTATTTGAACCTTTTTATCGTGTCTCGGGGGCCCGCGAACGGGAGTCGGGAGGCTCAGGGCTGGGGCTTTCTATCGCACAGAAGGTCGTGCTGCTGCACGGAGGCCAAATCTCCGCCCGGAATCGGGAGGGTGGCGGCTTCACGATGGAGATCCTGTTGCCTGCCGCTTCAACTAACTCGGAGAGGAGAGTGCAAGCATCTCCTCAGTCTTCATGTTGAAAGTAAGCACGTTCCTCACGGCGGAAGAGTGCATAGGCAATAAGCAGAAGGAGAACCACATGCACCCAGATCTCTCGTCCGGAATGGAAGAAGCTTACAAAGATGTGGAAAGCTATCCAGACAAGTGTCAGCCATCGTGCCCAGCTATGGCCTCTTAACATAAAGACTCCGCAGACAATCCCGGCAAGACCAACCAGAAGAATCCATATGCCTGCATTCGCCAGAAACGCAGCATGATTCCTTCCTTCGATAAAAAGACGTGCCAGGGTCAATGTACCTGCAGCGATCATCAGGACACTAATACCTGTAACTGCAATTGGACGCTTTCTTGTTGGCATATAAGCTCCAGACCGATGGCAGCACTGCTCATATTGTGACGGAATAGCAAGTACCCGCAAGGGCCTCCCGATAAGTACTTTGTCCTCAGATCCATAACTCTTGACACTTCCTTACACGTTCCTCTCCGGAACCGGTGTTAAAGAGGATGTACGGGCAATCAGTAGAATCACCTGCCCGATCGAGAAAGGACGCAAATGAAGCTCTTTTCCAGAATGATGCTAATCGCAACTACGGCAGTTCTTGTGGCAACCGCAATCGAAGTGGACGCTCAAGCCATTGTGCATCGCAGAGCTGCACACCTGAATCCTCGTGGTGGAGTAACCGCCAGCCGCTCCACCGCTGCCGCCGGACCAAATGGCGCTGTAGTCCATGGACGCGGTATCACAACTGACGCAGCGGGTGACCGGACAGCGTATCGCGGCACCGCCATCTCCGGCCCCAATGGAGCCAGGGGCGTTCGCGGAGCCAGCAATACTTCGAATGCCGATGGCAGCTTCACACATAAAAGCGGCAGCGCCATCCAAGGCCCCAATGGACAAGCTGCACGCGCTGGCGAAACCACCATCAACCCGGACGGAAGCGCAACACACCAGAGCAGCTTTCGAGGCTCCGATGCAAACGGTTCGATCCAAAGCAGCGGCTCATCGCAGCGCAATGCCGATGGATCTGCCTCAGGACAACGCACAACCACGGTTACAGGAAAGAACGGTAACACCTACAACGGCACAACAAACTGGCAAAAAGGCGATGGCGCACAGCACACAGCAACATGTATGGACGCCAGCGGCAATGTCATCCCCTGCAAGCGCTAGTTAAAGATTGTTATTAACTTCCCAATTTAAAGGAAATGTACTTATGAAGAACTTTTATCGCTCCTCCGCATTGAATCTGATCCTTCTGGCCGGAGCCTTTGGTACCCTCACACCAGCCTTTGCTTTTGGACAAGAAGCGACCACAGCTCAAGACACACAACAAGGCACTATGGCTTCCCGCACTCCGGAAGCTGTAGTGAATCGCCTGGCAACCAAACTCAACCTCTCAGACGAGCAGAAGAACCAGATAACTCCGATCATTGCTGATCGCCAGCAGCAGTTATCCGCGTTACGCGCCGACACATCCATGCGTCGGATGCAAAAGATGCGCAAGATGAAATCTATCGTCCAGGAAAGTGATAAGAAGATTAATGCAATCCTGAACGATCAACAGCGGCAGCAATACGCGCAACTTGAGCAGCAAATGCGCGAGGAATTCAAACAACGCAGACAGAATCAAGGAAGCGAAAACTGAGGAGGGAGTCCACTACATTTGACATTGGGACATGGCAAAGAGGAGCAATCGGCGAAGCGGGTGGCGGTTTCTGACCGCCACCTTCCTTCGTCTTTGTTTACGTTCTGACGACAGGTGCCAGAATCTCTCCGACTTTACTCTTCGCGCAGCACTTCAAGGGGCTTCTGGCCAAGGAGGCGATAGCTGGCTACCCAGCCTGTCGCCGTAGCCAGTAATCCTGTACCGACAAGGGCCAGAGCACCAGCTAACCACTCCACATGGAAGCCCATCTGCATCTTGTGTAGCAGGACTCGGGTAAGTAGATTGGCAAAGACCACTCCAACCACACCTGCCAACAGGCCCAACACGACAAACTCAATGCTAAAGACAGATAGGATATGCCGTCTTGTCGCACCGAGCGTCTTCAGCACCACGACCTCGCGAATGCGACGGAAGCGAGTGCTGGCAACGCTCGATGCCAGGATCATGATTCCGGCCAGCATTGAGAATCCGGCCAGGAAACGCACCACTACGGTAATCTGTTGCGCGACGCTTTCAATCATTGAAAAGACATCGGCCATATTGATCACCGTAACGGTTGGGAAACGCGCAAAGAGCACACTCTCCAACGGAGCAACCTGCTGAGGAATGACATGCGCCGCGCCGTACCAGATCACAGGCAGTCCACTCAGCGCCTTCTCGGGAAAAACAAAGTTTGCGCGACCGTAGATATGCTGTCCATCGGAATGATAGATGGCCGCCACCTGCGTCGTGATTGTGCGGCTTCCTGCTACAAATACAATCGGGGTCCCAATTTCGAGATGCAGCCGCTGTGCAGTACGCTCATCGACAGCAACACCGTTGTCGGCACCCGGCTTCCACCATTTGCCCTTTACGACCCGGTCGCCGACAGGAACTCCGTCCGCCCACGTCAACCCCGAACCTCGGGTAAGGTATTTCGGCAGCTTCAACTGTTCTTCCTGAACGCCGTTAATGGCGCTCACTCGCCCCGAAACAACGGGCAGGAATTCGGCACGCCCGGAGATTCCAGGTTGACCGCCGAGGATCTGCTGAACGCCAGCCAGTTCTCGCGAACTGATATCGATCAGAAAGACATTCGGAATTGAGGAACCGATGGTCTGGTTAATGTCGCGGATCAACGAACTCTGCATCAGGTAGACAGTCAGAATCAGCATGACACCTGTTCCCAGAGCCGCAAGCACTGCCGGAGACTGGTTCCCCGGACGATAGAGATTCGCCAAGCCATGGCGTAAGGCCGTGGGAAGGTGCAGACGAATCTTGCCAAGAAGAAAGCGCAAGGCTCGCAAAACTCCTGAAGCCAGGGAGAGAAGAACAATCAGCACCCCGACCAGAGCGATAGCAAACCAGCGGCCTACCAGCCAGGAATCGGACAGCGCGGCCGCGACTCCGCCGAGAGCAAGCAGCAGAACCACACCCGCCGCAATCTGCGCCTTGCGTTCCCGCCACCAGGAGAGGCGGGAACGCGTCTCACGCGTTTCCGACGACTCCACAGCACGCCGCAGTACAAGGCTGGGACGAATTCGGCGGACATCGAGCAGCGGAGGGATGCAGAAGAGCAATGTCGTCAGGATTCCTGTCCCCATCCCTCCCAGTATGGAGCGGATCGGGAAATGCATCTCAGGACGAAGCGGAAGCAGCTTAACCAGAAATGCAGGAAGAATCCATTCGACGCCAAGGCCGAAGAAGGCCCCCAGCACGCCGCCAGCAACACCCAGCATCAGAGTTTGCAGGCCGTAGATGCGAAGAATATCCGACGAGCGCGCGCCAATGGACTTCATGATGGCCAGCGTGTCCATATGCTGCTGCAAATGTGCGCGCATCGCCATCGCCACGCCGATTGCCCCGAGTACCATTGCCACCAGGCAGATCAGGCTGAGCATCTCCGTGGCATGATTCAATCGCTCGGTCAGGAAGGGATTGCTTTCCCGAAAATCCGTGACATAGGCCTCGGGAAGAATTCCTTCAATCGTCTTGCGAATCGTTGCAACGTCTCCACTCTGAGGACTCAAGCGTAAGAGCAAGCGATCACTTCCCCGACTCCCGGCCTGCAGCAGTCCTGTCCGATTGAGTCCGGCGCTGGAGATCATCACGCGCGGTCCCAGACCGGCGGAGGCAGTGAGCCGATCCGGCTCATGTTGTATAACGCCAGCAATACGAAAGTCGCTTCTGCCAATCTGCAACGTGTCGCCGACACGAATCTTCAGGCGAATCAGCAGATCCTCACCGACGACGATGGTATCTTCCTTCAAAACATCGCGAATATTTACGCCCGACGTCACATCGGCGTTTCCATAGAACGGATATTTCGCCGGATCGACGGCCTTCAGCGAAACCAGCAATGGAACCGGATCGGAAGGCGTCGAGGCCATGGAGATCATCTCGGTTACCCAGGTTTCGTCGATTCCCTGCTTCTTGAGAGCATCGAGCTTCTGCATCTCATCGTCGGAGGCCCGCCGCATCAGTCGCGCCGAAACATCGGCTGCCATCAGTGCCCGAGCCTGCCCTAGAAGCGTCCGCTGGAAAGATTCATTGAAACCACGCACTCCAACCAGGGCGGCGACGCCAATCGCCACCGAGATAATCACGAAGAGAAACTTTCCGGGCGTCGAACGTCCCTCGCGCCAGCTTATAGCTGCGGCCCGCCTCCAACTCATCGGGCGTTTCGTGGCCTCGCTCATACCCGAAGCTCCGCAAGCACATCCGAAACTACACGCCCATCTCGCAGAACAATGCGACGGTCGGCACGCTCGGCAATCTGAGGATCATGCGTAACCAGAACCAGAGTGGCACCCGCCTTCTCCTGCCTGTCGAGAAGCAATTGCAAGACATGCTGGCCATTGGTCGAATCCAGATTCCCGGTAGGCTCATCGGCCATCACAATCGGAGGATCGGCAACAAAAGCCCGAGCCAGTGCTACACGCTGCTGTTCCCCGCCTGAAAGCTGGATTGGGTAGTGATCCATGCGGTCGGCCAAGCCCATTTCGGTAAGCAGCGAACGGGCGCGGGATAGCCCATCGCCCTCGGCATTCAACTCATAAGGGAGGAGGACATTCTCCAGTGCCGTAAGGGTAGGAATCAGCTGATAGGACTGGAAGACGAAACCGATCTTGCGACCGCGAACCAGAGCAAGCTCGTCCTCCTTGAGCTTGCTGACTTCGGTACCGTCGAGCCAGATTTCTCCTTCAGTCGGGGAATCCAGCCCAGCCAGCAGGCCAAGCAGAGTGCTTTTTCCACTACCGGAGGTTCCCATGATTGAGACAAATTGCCCGGCAGGAATCTCCAGGTCGATGCCTTTCAAAATTTCAACGGTTCGAGAGCCGTTGCGAATGGACTTTTTCAGCCCGCGAACTTGAATCATCGTGACTCCGCGAATAAATTTGGCCTGTGAGACACTGCGTACTCCTCCTGGTTTTGACAACCTTCTGCTTCTCGGGATGCAAGAAAAACAGCACGCCCGTCCCTGCTACCGATACGCAGGATGCGGCGTCGTCAGTTCCCTCTTCTGCCGCTGCACCTGCCACAGCAAATGCCCCGGAAGATCGCCGTCCCGTCATTGTAGCCTTTGGCGACAGCCTCACCGCCGGATACGGCGCCGACCCGGGCAAGAGCTATCCGGACTATCTCCAGAAGGACCTGGACCAGACCGGGTACCACTACCGTGTGGTCAACGCCGGGATCAGCGGCAACACTACTAAAGACGGAGTAGACCGTCTTCCGGACGTACTCGCCCTCAAACCCAAGGTCGTTATCGTGGCCTTTGGAGGCAATGACGGCCTGCGAGGCCTACCTTTGAGCGCTACCCGGGAGAATATGGACCAGATCATCCGTACCCTGAAGAATGCCGGAGCTCAACTCGTGCTCGGAGGGATTACCCTGCCGCCCAATTACGGCCCCGAGTACATCCGCCAGTTCAATAGCATCTATTCCGAAGCTGCCAAACGGTACCGCCTGCCTTGGCTCCCCTTCCTGTTACGGGATGTGTACGGAGTCCCAGGCAGAATGCAGGAAGATGGCATCCACGCCACCGCCACCGGTAACGAGCAGGTTGCAAAGAATCTGCTTCCCCTGATAACGCCTCTCCTGAAGAAAGAGTAGGCGAAAGCCTCAGAACTGGAGGTTTCCGTGCGTTTCGCACCACGGAGATGGGCGGCGCTTGCAGCAAGACTCTACTGCGACTGAAGTCGCTAAAGCCCTGACCTTCCCTTCACAATATTCACCCCAAAGCATCTACTAAATATTCGCAAAATCGAATATTGGAATTCAGATTAGTCACTTATTACTTATATAAGTCGTACAACTTATCCGCACTTATCGGTTACCAAAGAAACAGCCCTTAGTCACCAAGCTCTACACTGCTTTTTACATACCAAACATTTTCGGAAAAATCTTTCCGAATGCCAATATTTTCGCAAATTCTCTCTACATTCCGGACACCCACCACTCATTTTGCGGCCTGATAACCACCTACTGCATCTCTTTCGTACACCACCACTTACAACTAAAGAGGTATATATCTTCCACCCTCTTTCAGCGAATTTAGAAAAGCTCTTTCATAGATACAAATTTTTCCTAAAGAACTCTAATAAAGGGCCGATAGGTGGAACAGTTCCCCAAAACCTAAACAGTTTCTATAACCGTATTCTGTTCGACCAGACTATCTGGAGCGAATAACAGATTCCCTTTTCCCGTGCTGCGCGGATCGTGGCGGAGAAACGATTTTGACCGAGAGTGTCGCACAAAATGGAGGCCGGGGAATATCTCTCCCGACGCTGCTTCTCGGCGTAGCAGGAGCAATCTCGATTCCCGTAGCCGGAGGGTTTACATATTTGAGCGGATCTCTGGCTGCTGGAATGCTTATTGCCGGAGCTCTGCTCAGTTTCAGGAGCAGCACCCGGAAGCATCACCCTTTGCCGGAAGCCATGAAAGCCGAACTCGAAGAAGAATCTCTCCAACTGCCTTCAGCAGAAGGAGAAGCACATAATCTCAACGATCTCTGCCGTGAGGTAATGCCTGTCTGGTGCCGCCAAATTGAAATGGCAAGGACACACACGGAAGAAGAGATCAATGCACTAACATTCCGGTTCGCAGAGCTCTCCCAGCGGGTGGAATCTACAGTCCAGGCCTCGCAGGAGTCGGCAGGAGGTAGCGAGGGAAGCAGCTTGATTGAATTGCTGAACGAGAGCCAGACAAAGCTCGATTCCATCATTCAATCTTTACGTTCAACCGTAGCCTCGCGCGATTCCCTACTCAAAGAAGTAGCTTCTCTGGGACAGATGGCAACGAATCTGCAGCGGATGGCTAAGGATGTAGGAGACATTGCAAAGAAGAGCAACCTGGTTGCTCTTAATGCCGCCATCGCAGCAGCTCATGCCGGAGAACAGGGACGAGGCTTTGCCGTTGTGGCTCGCGAAATTAGCAAGCTCTCTTCGCTCTCGGCTGAAACGGGCAAGAAGATTGAAGAAACAGTTAGAGTCGTGAGTAATGCCATCGGTTCGACGCTTCAAGTTTCACAACAGTTTTCACAGAAGGATGAAGAGATCATCAACAACTCGGAGCACTTGATTGAAGAGGTTCTAGCCAAGTTCCACTCGACCTCGACAGCGATTGTCAGCTCCGCACACAACATGCAGGAAGAAAATAAACAGATCGGGAATGAGATTTCGCAGCTCATCGTCTCTCTACAATTCCAGGATCGCGTAAACCAGATTCTCACTCACGTTCGAGAGGATATTGAAAAGCTCGAGCATCATCTTCCCGAGTTACGTCCGGAGCAGGACACAGTCGAAACACGCAAGCTTATCGATATTGGCCAGTGGGTATCGGATCTGGCCAACACGTACACCATGCCGCAACAGCACGCAGCACATCACGGAGAGGTAGTGGTCAATTCCGCCGCCGACTCAGATATCACCTTCTTTTGAGAAACGACTATGGCGAAAACAATTTTGGCTGTCGATGACTCCACTTCTCTGCGTCAGGTAGTCCAACTTGCTCTCAAATCCGCAGGCTATGAAGTCCTTGAAGCCTGCGACGGAAAAGATGCGTTAACGAAGTTCGATGGCCGCAAGATTCATCTGGTCATCAGCGATGTAAACATGCCAAATCTCGATGGAATCGGACTGGTAAAGGAGATTAAGAAGTTGCCGCTATATAAGTTCACTCCGGTCATCATGCTAACCACCGAAGCCAGCGACAAACGGAAACAGGAGGGTCAGGCTGCCGGAGCAAAAGCTTGGGTAGTCAAACCCTTTCAGCCCGCACAGATGTTAACAGCGGTCTCCAGACTGATATTGCCTTAGCCTCTAGAGATCCCGGCAACTCATTTCCCAGAGCATGCCGGGAACCATCTCTCTTGTTAATGCAATAACCATTTACACAACCTGAAGTATACAAACGACTCCAACAATCTCCCCGCAAGATACGTATGCGAGGGAAACGGGAAATCCTTGTCTTCGATTTACGAATCATTGCAGGGATTCCCGTTACCACGAATCACAAAGAGAGGCGACTATGGCGAACAGCATGACACCCCCAAACGAGCACTTATGGGTCTTCTTCCCCGGCGAACTAACAATCTACACCGCTGCTGAATGCAAAAAGCTACTGGACATAGCCTTTGAACAAGACAGCGGAGTCAATCTCGACCTTTCCTATATTGAATCCATCGATACCGCAGGACTACAGCTCCTGGTCCTCACAAAGATGGAAGCAATCCTAAGAGGAAAAGCATTTACATTGGCGCAGGTCAGTCCGTCCGTTGCCTCAGCATTGGAGATGAGCGGTTTGCAGACTTACTTCTGTAACGATCTCTACTCCGAACTCGAAGCTAAGGAAATAGCATGAACTTCGACGAGGTACTCAAGACGTTCGTGGTCGAGAGCCAGCAGTTGTTGCAAGAGATGGAAGAGGCGTTATTAAGGATCGAGAATTCGCAGCCCGATCCCGATATCGTCAACTCCGTCTTTCGCGCAGCTCACACCATCAAGGGCTCTGCCGGGCTCTTCGGACTTGAAACAGTAGTCAGCTTTACGCACGTGGCCGAAAGTGTATTGGATCGCGTGCGTAGCGGCGAACTTCCCTTCACCGAAGAGCTGACGGCACTGTTTCTCGAAGTGTGCGATCAGATCGGAGTCTTGGTACTGCAAACTTCTCAAGGTGAGAAGCTCGATACGGAAACGGCCCGCAAGAGCGAACAGCTATCCGCGCGTATGCAAGTCTATCTGGCCTCCGGTGAAAAACCGGAGGTCCTCGAAGCCCCGCAAACACAGTCATCGGCAGAAGAAGGACAATGCGCTGCAACCGAAAACTGGCATCTCTCGTTGCGTTTCGGACGAAATATCATGCGAAACGGTTTGGACCCTCTGGCCTGCCTTCGTTATCTGGACAGCATTGGAAAGATCGTTCACATCGTTCCCATGACAGGCTCGATACCACCGATGGCCGAAATGGACCCGGAGAATTGTTATCTCGGCTTCGAACTTAGCTATCGGAGTGATGCCACCCAAGCGGAGATCGACGAAACCTTTGACTTTGTACGCGACGAGAGCCGGATCAACGTCTTGCCGCCGCAGAGTGTAATCTCCGCATACAAACAGTTGATCACAGACCTACCGGAAGAGAACGGATACCTGGAAGAAGTATTTCTCCAATGTGGAACGCTCACGGCTGAGGAGTTACGGGACCGCCCGATTGAAGCTGCACAATCTTCCACTACAGATGGAAGCACAACCGGAGCAATCCAGGAAAAGACCGAAGCAACCGCGGCAAAATCTATAGCGACGGAAAACACGTTGATCCGCGTTGATGCCGCAAAGCTGGATAACCTGATCAATCTGGTTGGAGAACTTATCATAGCCGGAGCTGGGGTTAATCTTCTGGCCCGTCGTGAAGCAATTCCATCCCTGACAGAAGCCACCGGAGATCTTTCCCGGCTGGTCGAGAATGTGCGCGACTCGGCTCTAAATCTTCGTATGGTCCAGATCGGAGCTACTTTTAACCGCTTTCAACGTGTCGTGCGAGATGTCTCAAAAGAGCTGGGCAAAGATATTCGCCTCAAGATCGGCGGAGCCGAGACGGAATTGGACAAGACTGTCGTGGAGAAGATCGCCGATCCCCTCACGCACCTCGTCCGCAATTCAATGGATCACGGAATTGAGCCGGCCGAAACACGTCTTGCCCGAGGCAAGGCCGCTCAAGGAACTGTCTTTCTGAATGCCTATCACGATTCCGGCAGCATCGTAATTGAAGTCTCCGACGATGGTGGTGGACTCAATAAAGAGAAGATCCTCAGCAAAGCCATCGATCGCGGACTCATTCCGGAGGGAGCGAACCTTACCGATCGTGAGATCTATAACCTGATCTTCGAGCCGGGATTCTCGACCGCCGACCAGATCAGCAATCTTTCCGGCCGGGGCGTTGGCATGGACGTTGTCAGAAAGAACATCCAGGCATTGCGCGGAAGCATAGATCTTGAAAGTGTCCCAGGAATGGGCTCCACCATTCGCATTCGCCTGCCGCTAACGTTAGCCATCATTGACGGCTTCCTGATCGGTGTGGGCGGCGCCAGTTATGTTGTGCCGTTAGATATGGTCGTCGAGTGCATCGAACTGCCACGCGACTGCCAGGAACTTGAAAGCGGACACGATTATCTCAATCTACGTGGCGAAGTATTGCCATTCATACGGTTACGAGATCTCTTCGAGATCGATGACGAACCGGCGCGCAGGCAAAACGTAGTGGTCGTAAAGTATGCAGACAAGCGAGTCGGACTCGTCGTCGATCAATTGATGGGCGAGTTCCAAACCGTCATCAAGCCATTAGGGCAACTCTTCAGCCATCTGAAAGGGATTAGCGGCTTCACCATTCTCGGAGATGGAGAAGTATCTTTAATCCTCGATGTTCCCGGAATCGTCAGGCAAATAACAGGCATCGGCTCTCGAAATCCAAACCAGGCAACGTACGCGGAAGCGAACTAGCCAAAACGATCAAAGTTTCCAAGACTCTAGGAGAAAAAGTTGAATCATGAAAGTATCAAAGCAAATCGCGTTGTTTCTGGTCTCATCCTTCCTCGGAACGCTGCTCCTGGCCGGAGTAAGCCAACATATGCTCGGACTAGCGTGTCAGCAAACGGGAACAGCCTCCGGCGCAGGCTTTATCTGGATCGCAACCCTGCTGTCTCTCTCTGTAACCGGAGGTATCGGCTTTTGGTTTCATCGCAGTCTGAAAAGCCAGCTAGGTGGTGACCCCTCTCAGGCAACGCAGATCGCAAATGATATTGCTCAGGGTAATCTCTCCACGGAGATCCACACACAGCCAGGAGATAACAGCAGTCTTCTTTATGCCATGCGTCAGATGACAGGCACACTGAAAACCTTGATGGCAGATTTGAACCACATGTCCGCCGAACATGACAAGGGCGATATTGACGTCATCATGGACAGCTCCAAGTATCAAGGGGCTTATAAAACCATGGTGACCGGCGTCAATGACATGGTAAACGGCCACATCACGGTTAAGAAAAAAGCCATGGCCTGTATCAAGGAATTCGGTGAGGGCAACTTCGATGCTGCACTCGAACAGTTCCCCGGCAAAAAGCGCTTCATTAACGACACCATCGAAAAAATGCGCAGTAATATCAAGATCTTCATTGCCGACCTCAACAATATGTCCGTCGAGCATGACAAGGGCGATATCGATGTCACCATTGACGCCTCGAAGTTTCAAGGTGACTACCGGTTGATGGCCGAAGGCGTCAACATCATGGTCCAGGGCCACATCACCGTTAAGAAAAAGGCCATGGCCTGCATCAAGGAATTCGGCGAAGGCAACTTCGATGCCACCCTCGAACAATTCCCAGGCAAGAAGCGCTTCATCAACGACACTATCGAAAAGATGCGCAGCAACCTCAAGACCTTCATCGCAGACATGAACCACATGTCCACCGAGCACGATAAAGGCGATATCGACGTCACCATCGATGCCTCGAAGTTCCAGGGCACTTTCAAGGTAATGGCCGACGGTGTCAACAACATGGTCCAGGGCCATATCACCGTCAAGAAAAAGGCCATGGCCTGCATCAAGGAATTCGGCGAAGGCAACTTCGATGCCGCCCTCGAACAATTCCCAGGCAAGAAGCGCTTCATCAACGACACCATCGAAAAGATGCGCGGCAATCTTAAGACCTTCATCGTAGACATGAACCACATGTCCGCCGAGCACGATAAGGGCGATATCGATGTTACTATCGACGCCTCGAAGTTCCAGGGCGACTTCAAACTGATGGCTAACGGTGTCAACAACATGGTCCAGGGCCACATCACCGTTAAGAAAAAGGCCATGGCCTGTGTCAAGGAATTCGGCGAAGGCAACTTTGAAGCTCCACTTGAACAGTTCCCCGGCAAGAAGCGCTTCATCAACGACACCATCGAGCAGGTGAGGGACAATATCAAGGCCCTAATCGCCGATGCCAACCTGTTGGCGAGTGCAGCTGTAGAGGGACAACTCGACGTCCGTGCCGATGCGAGCCGTCACATGGGCGACTTCCGCAAGATCGTCGATGGCCTGAACGGAGTTATGGAAGCTATCGTCGGACCCGTCAATGAAATTACCCGCGTTATGGCCGCCATCGAAAATGGAGACCTCACTGAGACCATTGACAAAGAATATCGTGGACAGTTGCGCCAACTCTGCGAGAGCGTCAACAACACGGTTACACGTTTAGCACAGACGATTACGGAAGTCCGTGGAGCCGCAACAGCCTTGGCCAGCGCCTCCGAGCAACTAAGTTCTACTGCCCAGAGTCTAAGCCAGGCTTCAAGCGAGCAGGCAGCGAACGTTGAAGAGACCTCTTCTTCTGTCGAGGAGATGTCCGCATCGATCAACCAAAATACCGAGAACGCAAAGGTCACCGATGGTATGGCGACCAAAGCCTCTAAGGAAGCAGTTGAAGGTGGCAATGCCGTTAAAGAAACCGTCAGCGCGATGAAGAGTATCGCCGAAAAGATCGGGATCATCGACGACATCGCCTATCAGACCAACCTTCTCGCTCTAAATGCCGCAATTGAGGCAGCAAGAGCCGGGGAGCATGGAAAGGGATTTGCCGTTGTCGCTGCCGAAGTTCGCAAGCTTGCCGAGCGCAGCCAGGTCGCGGCAGAAGAGATCAGCGAAGTAGCCAAGAACAGCGTTGCTCTCGCCGAGCGTGCAGGATCGCTGCTTACCGAAATCGTTCCGAGTATCTCGAAGACCTCGGATCTGGTTCAGGAGATTGCTTCTGCATCGGAGGAGCAATCGAGCGGTGTAGGACAAATCAATACAGCAATGAGCCAGCTTTCTCTCATCACGCAGCAAAATGCCTCCGCCTCGGAAGAGCTTGCCGCTACGGCGGAAGAGATGAGCAGCCAGGCCGAGCAATTACAGGAAACCATGGGCTTCTTCAGGACCGACAAAGGTCTTGGAGGCAGAGAGTCCCATGCTCCACGGCAAAAGGTCTCCACAAGCTACAAACCGGAGCCAGCCTATACCGCACACACACCGAACAAGCCAGCGGCCTCACGGCATAGCGCCATTGCCCCGGCAGAATTCGTTCGATTCTAGGGAGGACGCATGAGAGAAAGCATTCACTCAGGATCGACAGCTCTTGCGGACGCTGAAGCAGACGTTAAGCAGTACTTAACCTTTTCGCTCGGCGGCGAAACCTTCGCCGTCGGCACCTTAAATGTAAAGGAGATCATCGAATACGGACAGCTTACGACAGTTCCAATGATGCCGGACAGTATCCGCGGTGTCATCAACCTTCGCGGCTCTGTGGTTCCGGTGATCGATCTCGGAGCACGTTTCTATGGCAAGCAAACGGAGATCTATCGCCGCACCTGCATCATCATTCTCGAAGTTGAGAATGGAGAGCGACATCAGGATATAGGAGTCGTCGTCGACGCCGTAAGTGCAGTACTGGAAATGGCCGATAGCGACGTCGAACCGCCTCCATCCTTCGGAGCAAAAATCCGCACGGACTTCATCGAAGGCATGGGCAAGATGAACAACAAATTTGTCGTCATCCTCGATGTTGGCCGTGTGCTCTCTGTCGAGGAACTATCGAGCTTCGCATCGATCACGGAGTAAGGACCTTTGAACGCAGAACCACTTCCTCTATCCGACAAAGAATTCCGGCAGTTCCAGAGCATGATCTATCAGACTGCCGGAATCAACCTTGCCGAAACAAAAATGTCTCTTGTGAGTGGCCGGCTGGCTAAACGTATCCGACATCAAAGCATGAAGAGCTACGGAGAGTACTTCCAGCTCCTGATGCGTGATCATGACGAATTCCAGACTGCTGTAGACCTGCTGACTACAAATGAAACCTACTTCTTTCGCGAGGAGAAACACTTCGACTTTTTGCGGGACAAGATCCTTCCGCACATTCGAAGCCAGGCCTCAATACGAATCTGGAGTGGAGCCTGTTCCAGTGGAGAAGAACCATACTCCATCGCCATGCTTCTACTAGAGACCCTCGGGCAACGCGCCTGGGAGGTTATCGGCTCCGATATCAGTACGCGTGTTCTGGATCAAGCCAATGCCGGACTTTACACCCTGGAGGAAGTCGAAGATGTGCCAAAGCACCTGCTCATCAAATACTGTCTCAAGGGCATTGGACCGCAAGAGGGGAAGGTATTGATCGATTCCGTTGTGCGTAATCGGGTGCGTTTTCTTCACCTAAATCTGAACGAAACGCTTCCCGCGCTCGGCGACTTCGACGTTATCTTTCTGCGCAATGTCATGATCTACTTCGACGTTGAAACCAAACGCAAAGTCGTACGCCGCGTGTTACAACAATTGCGCCCGGGAGGATACTTTATCGTCAGCCATTCGGAAAGTTTGAACGGAATCACTGACACTTTGAAGCTGATCAAGCCTTCGATTTATCAGAAACCCAAGTAGTTATCCCGTTGTGTTCCAAATACAGTTACCAATACAGGCACTACCGATCTTGTAAATTTAGAAGATTTTTGTTCCCCACAGGCTTAAAAGTAACGGAGGTCCCACAAATGTCACCCATTAAGGTTTTACTGGTCGATGATTCGGCCGTGGTACGCCAGGTCCTTACCGGCATACTCGCTGAGCATCCTGGCATTCAAGTCATCGGCACCGCGATGGATCCCCTCTTCGCTATGGAAAAGATGAAAAAGGAATGGCCCGACGTTATTGTTCTCGATCTGGAGATGCCGAGAATGGATGGCATTACCTTCCTCAAAAAGATCATGGAGACGCATCCCACTCCGGTGATCGTCTGCTCCACACTTACACAGAAGGGCACGGAGAGTTCCATGCAGGCTCTCGCTGCCGGAGCCTTTTCTGTCATAGCTAAACCAACCGAAGGATTGAAGCAATTCCTCACCGACACCGCCGAAGATCTGATCCATGCAATCAAGTCGGCCGCGCAATCGAATATGAAGCAGCTGCCTCGAAGGCAATCGATCCCTCAGGCCAAAGCATCGTCCAATGCAATGGCTCAAACGACAGATGTTGTCGTCGCCATCGGAACTTCGACCGGTGGAACACAGGCATTGGAATATGTTCTGAGCGCACTGCCTCAGGTCTGTCCCGGAATCGTAATTGTCCAACACATGCCGGAGAAATTCACTGCGGCCTTCGCCCAGAGACTCAACCAGCTTTGCGAGATCGAAGTGCGCGAGGCGCAGAGTGGAGACCGCGTGCTTCCTGGCCGGGCACTGATTGCTCCCGGAGGACGGCACATGTCTCTACGACGCAACGGGGCACAGTATCAAGTGGAGATCTCCAGCGGACCGCCAGTAAATCGTCATCGCCCGTCCGTAGACGTACTCTTCCGCTCTGTAGCGAAATATGCAGGGCGCAACGCTCTCGGCATCATCATGACAGGCATGGGAAATGATGGAGCCCATGGACTAAAGGAGATGAAGGATTCCGGAGCCTTTACCATCGCACAAAACGAACAAACCTGTGTGGTCTACGGAATGCCCAAAGAAGCAGTACTGCTAGGAGCGTGCCAGCAGGTTCTTCCCATTGACGATATCCCGGCAGCAATCATCGGTGGAGGCATTCGAACAGCTTAATTGGAAACAACTATTCGGGTTCTATCAGAGGAGTGACAAAAAACAAAGCTCTGAGCGAGGATAGAAAGAGGAGCTTTGTCGGCCTTCAAGCCCCTTCAGTAATGCTTGGTCGAATTAGTTTCGAGAGGAAGTCTGAATTAAGTTCTCTTGATCACCAGCTCGTCGTGTTGCTCTTTCTTATCTTCCTCCACCGCCCTGAAAGGAGAGAAGCTTATTCCCACATCGTTTTGGCTGTACAGATGGCCGAATTCGATTCGATCCCGCCCCGAGTGCTTTGCTGCATATAACAGATTATCTGCACGCTGCAGATAGTATTCGACAGCAGTTGTTGTTATCGTGTCGATAAATAGCGCACCGATGCTACAGGTCACTGGAATCGAAATCTCCCCGCATACTATCGGCGTGGCTCGAATAGCCTCGTGAACCGCAGAGAGCCGTTGCATACTCACTTCTTCAGTCAGGCCGGACATGACCAGGATGAATTCCTCTCCCCCATAACGGGCAGCAGTATCATCGGTTCGGATGTGAAATTGCAAACGCGAAGCAACTTCGCGCAGGACCATATCCCCGGCTAAATGGCCATACGAATCATTAACCTGCTTAAAATAATCGATATCTACCATGGCAAACACCAGGGTGCTCTTCTGATGTGAGGCTCGAATCAACTTGGTTCGAAAGATCTCGATTCCCGCATTTCTATTCCACAACTTCGTCAGACCATCCTTGGTTGCCTGTTCTTCGAGTAACTTACGCTTTAGAAGATATCGAACCCAGATGCGTACGAGGAAGATGAACGCCAGAAGAATTAGCAATAACATAGCCGTTTCTGCGGGCCACCGCTTCCACCATGGAGCGTAAATTGTAAAAGATACTGAACATACATCCGAGACGCGATGCAGTTCATCGTCGACGCTGCGCACTTCGAGTGTGTATGTACCTGGCGCCAGATTGGGATAGCGAATTATGCCATCCTCACTCGACGTCCAGACTTTTTCAAGCCCAACAAGACGGTATTGAAAGGTTATGGACGATTCATGAACATAGGTCAGAGAGGAGACCTTTGCCGTAAGCGTAGAATTATTCCAGGGAAAGGCCGAAGAGCCTGATGTCCCTAAAATTTCTTTTCCCATGGCGGCTTCTATGATCGGCTTTGGGAGAAAGTTCTCTTCAGGGCTTTGGCCTGCTGGCTGAAAATGGCTCAATCCATCGGCGGTACCAATCCATACACTCCCGTCACGATCAGCAAAGAAAGCATGCCGGTCCGTATCATCCCACAACAATCCGTCTTCGGTACTATAGATTCGCCAATTGTTTCCGCTATAGCGAATAACAGCGTTATCACTTCCAACCCAAACATTCCCTCGCGAATCCGCTCCAATAAAATTAACTATGTTAGATACCAGATCTCGTGAGGGAAACAACTGGAGATTTCCAGCTGTATTGTTTTCCAGCTTTAGACGTCCAAGGGTATCGTTTGCACTCACCCAAATCGCATGGTCTCCCGTTGCAGCAACAGTGTCGAGATCCAGCTTTGCCAAGCGGCTTGGTTTAGCAACCGTAGTCCATTGATGGTGAGAGTAGAGATATATCCTGTCGGCCGTCAGTGCAACAAGGTCGCCATTTTTATCTCGGGCTATGTCAATAACATTGCCTTGAGGGGACGCAGGATCAGACAGTTTATTGACGGCAAAGCTGTTTCCTGCTTTTTGGAGAATCGCAATACCGTCGCGAGTGGCTACCCAGAGATTACCATCTGGCACTCCCACAAGTTTCTGTAAGCTTCGTTCTGGCCCTACTGGGACTTCCGTTACTTGCAGTGTCTGAGGATCGATATAAAGAACTGCTCCAGACTCGCTCATAACCCAGATCCCACCATCACTGGTCTCAACAATCGTTTTCAGAAACACAGCGGAATGCAACTCTGGAGAGAAGTGCCGAAACCGCCGATGCGGCGGTGGGCTCATGAAAAGTCCCTCACGATTAGCTACCCAAAGGCGATCTTTACTATCGTGGAGGATGCCGTAAACCGATCCACCAATGATTCCTTCTTCTTCTGTCCAACTCTCCCATCTTCCATAGCCAAGAGCGCGAATGATTCCGTGCCCGGCCTCTCGCAGCCAAAGATTGCCTTCTCTATCCCCAATTAAAGGGAAGACCTTGCTTCGACTTTGCCGGTCAAACAAACCTACCTTTTGCCATGCTCGATCTTTCCACCAAACAATGCCTCCTTTTATCCCGACCAAAAGGCGACCGGAAGCATCTTCCACCATCGGGCCTCCATTGTCAGCGATAAGTTCGGAGCCGATCTCTCCAGTACGGTCTTCAAATTTCGAGCTGCCATGAGGAAGATAGAGAATATGTTTTTGACCCCGTACCCATATGGCGCCGTCCCTGGTTTGAACGAATCTTGTCCATCTGTCTTTCGGGATATAGGGAACTTGGGACCAACCGCCAGCCGCTTCGTTACCGATACGGCAGATGCCTTCATCGCAACCTATCCACAAAATACCCGTTATATCTCGAAAAGCACTTCGAGCCCTTCCTTCTCCCAGATGATCGCGGGCAAAGGGAGTGAGAAACCAATGCTTTTCTTGTGTATCTGGTGACGACTCATATCGCACATGCCAGAGGGTCTGCAAACTCACGAATACCGCCCCACCTTTCCAAGGGGCTAGCGAGGAGTTGCTTCTTACACCGCGTGTAATGCGACTATCAGGGAGGGTATAGAAATGCCCGTTCTTCCAGGCCGATACTCCAATCGCAGTTCCAATCCAGATTGTTCCTTCTTCATCTTGGACAAGATTGGTGATATTGGTATCCGCCAAGCCGTCTTTCGGAGTAAATCGCTGAAAGTGCTTGCCGTCATAGCGATACAGTCCATCTTCAGTTCCCACCCAGAGATAGCCCGTACGGTCCTGAATCATGCAGTTGACATCCAGATTCTTAAGCCCCTGGATTCTGCCATAGACTTTTAGCGGCACGTGCTGCCCCCAGCCCATTGTCAGGAAGCCAAACAGGGCGATCAGAGGGACACAACCCCGGAGAAACTTTGGTGACAGATTCACGTGCCACTATTATTGAGGGCATCTCCTAAAAAGAACAGGTTCTCTTTGGTTATGCACTTTTGTGTAATCCCAAAATGGAGGAGAGGCACTCTGCCGAGTCAGGTGGTGTAGAAGCTGGTATCTAAAATTGGGGGGCTGAACCATTGGACCGTTTTGGTTCGGTCAGTCGAATTCAGCTTGCAAAGCAGGGATGGAGCTATTTATCCAACCAAACTCAAAAGTACAGACTTCCTCGACCTAAAAGTGAGCACTGAAGGATACCGCACGGATATCCTTCAGGCCATAGATTCGGCAAAGGCTATCCGAAGACAACAATCGGCTGAAACAGTGTCCCGGCAACACGCTTCCCTATCGCCAAGAGATGTCTCTGCCCGACGAAGACCTTCACCAGCGGAGCCGTAGTGAACTCAGGCAAGTTCACCTGATTTCCATTGCGCACTCGTCCTTCAGTAACCTCATCCACACTCACGGAAGGAAACTCCGGCAGAATTCGCCGGGGATGCGGTAAGAACGCTTCCAGCTTTCCCTCACGAACCAGTGACTGCAAGCGTTCGAAAGAGATCGCCTGCTCAATCGAGAAGTCTCCGGCAGCCGTTCTCCTCAAACTGGAGAGGTGGGCTCCACACCCCAGATCGTTCCCCAGTTCGTGCGCAACGGAACGGACATAGCCACCGGCACTGACTGTCATAAGGAAACTGGCCGTGTCGCCCTCGAACGACTCGATACTGAAATGCAAGATATCGATCTTGGCGGGCTTCAGAGTCACAGGCTTCCCTTCCCGCGCCAACTGATAGGCTCGCTTCCCCTCTACCTTCTTCGCTGAGAAAGGAGGAGGCATCTGCTCCATCGGTCCATGGAAACGCTCCGCAGCCTTGCGAACTTCTTCCAGTGTCAGCTTGATCGGGTTAGGAGCCGAGGACGGCTGCCCGTCGGCATCATAAGTATCGGTAGCAAAGCCAAAACGGATGGTTCCGGAATAGCTTTTCTCAGCCTTGGAGAAAAACTGAGCCAATCGCGTATAGCGACCTAATAAAAGAGGCAGAACTCCAGTCGCCATGGGGTCCAAGGTCCCCAAATGTCCAATCGAATCTTCACCGGTCAGCCGCCGGACCTGGGTTACCACGTCCTGAGAGGTCATGCCGCCGGGTTTGTCTAAAATCAAAAGCCCGTTCACTTGAATAACTATACCGTTTTCAGAGAGATTGGGATCAACCATCCTGTGGATACAGTCTCAAGACACTGCAAAAACCAGTTTGGCATCGGCCAATTCACAGACCTGGAACGATTGCAGAGCTTTTGACGTATCCAGAGCAGACGCACTTTATTGCCCTCCAGGGAGGCACCCACTTGAATCTCCGACTCCAAACCGGCCTATTGATTGGTTTACTTTCGTCATGCGTTCTGCAGAGCAATCCACTGATTGCCCAAACAACAGCTGCACAGTCCCCGGCCCGCGAAAACAATGGCCAGCCCCCGGAGGAGCTCTTCCAAACCATCTCACGGCTTGATCATCAGCTCTTCGATGCGATTGACCGATGCGACATGAAAACCGAGGCCTCCTTCTGGGCCGATGACGCAGAGTTCTACCACGATAAAAATGGCTTAACGGTGGGCGGAGCGCAAATTGTCGATGCCATCAAGAACAACCTTTGTGGAAAGGTTAAGCGGGAGCTGGTTCCCGGCACTCTCCAGGTGTATAGCATCGCGGGTTATGGAGCGGTCGAGATTGGAGTTCATCGCTTCCTTCACCCCTGGACGCAGGACCACGGCGTCGTGGGAGAAGCAAAATTCATGCACATCTGGCGCTATAAAGATGGCACATGGAAGATTACTCGGGTGATCAGCATTGACCATCATCAAGCCGAGTAGGACATATCCGTGGCGCCTTCCTGCTTAAGTTGCTACATAAGCGCCAGAGAAAAAGGATGACAGTACGGCGTCTGTAACTAGCTTGATTCTTAACCTATCTGTAGTCCGGTTATCACCGGAGGCGCACCTCAGAACGAGGTGAGTCTCTAAAAGTCAAGTACCTCCGCCACTGATTGCATGCCAGCAATCACAGTTCTCTTTACAAAAATGAGACAACCGCAATTCCCGACCTAAATTGGAACTTTGCAAGAGAATATCCCCGCGCACTACCTCCTCACAGGCTTACACTTTTCTCACCATTTCATTGATTTAGTTACCAGGCAGCAGAGATATAAACCGAAATCGAATTCGGTTTGAACGATATCTCCGTTTCCGCAACGGGGGTTTTGTGAACTGACTTGCTCATCGGAATTGCCGGGCAGCATATCTGCAACGGTTCTATTGTCTTTTCTCCTGACGATAACCTCACCACTCCAGCTTCCCGTGCATGCGCGTTCCGAGATGAAGAAAGCTATCGTATGCGCTACTCAGTACACAGTTCCGCATTCTCTATCGATACGCGCACGGCGTCGTTGCAGAAGCGTCTCTTCCCTGGCATCTGGTGCATTCTTCTCTATCTTCTCTCGATCAGCATGGGGCTTCCTGGCACAAACCTGCGGGCACAATCGTCAAATCGAATCGCAACGCAACCCGATGGACCAGCGCTACAGACCTTGGGGAATCATCATCCACTCTGGGCCAATGCAAACAACAGCATCGGCTTACTCCCTCAAGATCAGGTCTTGGATCAGATAACACTTGTGCTCGCAAGATCTCCGGAGCAACAACTTGCCTTTGAGAAGTTTCTTGCTGGGCAGCAGAACCCTGCGGCACCCGAATACCACCATTGGCTTACACCAGCAGAAATCGGAGAGCGCTTTGGACCGGCAGAGCAGGATATCGCAACTGTAAGCGGATGGCTCCAGTCGCAGGGCTTACATGTGAACTGGATCTCCCCGAGCCGGACCTTCCTTGGCTTTGGAGGTACAGCAGCAGACCTTGGACGCGCCTTCCACACTGAATTACGTAAGTACAGAGTCAATGGTACAGAGCGGATGTCGGTCTCTTCCGAACCAATGATTCCAACGGCGCTGGCCTCTACGATCCGCGCAATTCATGGTCTTTATACCTTGGAAGAACACCCCGCCCATGCTGTAACAGCAGCACAGCTGGCTTCTCCGCAGATGTCGATCCCGAATGGAACGCATTATCTCTCTCCTGCCGATTTTGCGACCATCTACAATCTGCCAGCAAACCTGCGAGGCAGCGGATACACGATTGGCATCGTGGGCCGCTCCAGGACAAACCCAGCCGACTTCCAAAACTTTATGGACAAAACCGGGAGCAGCTTCATGCTTCCCGTTGAAATTGTGCCGACAAACTTCGGAGGCGTGGACCCAGGCCCTGCGCTCACCACACCTCCGGGGGCCGGGGTCTCCATCGACGACCAGAGTGAAGCAACGCTCGACGTACTGCGCGCGGGCAGCGTGGCTCCCGGGGCAAATCTACTTCTCGTCATCGCTAGTAAGACAGGAGGCGGGCTAGCCGCCGCCGCACAATATCTGATCCAGACAACGCCTTTGCCCGCACAGGTAGTGACTATCAGCTTCGGAGCCTGCGAATCTTCCACCGGAAGAGCCGGAGTCGCCTTCTGGGACTCTCTCTTTCAACAAGGAGCCGCCGAAGGCATCTCCATCTTCGTATCGTCGGGTGATTCGGGTGCGGCAGGCTGCGATACCAGTTTCGCTACGCCGCCCTCGAACCCCACTCGCATCAGCCCGAATTACATCTGCTCCTCAAGCTACGCTACCTGCGTCGGAGGCACGCAGTTCAACGATGCGAACTACACGGATTACTGGAGCACGACAAATGCTTCAGGACTCTCCTCTGCCTTCCACTACATACCGGAAGGCGCATGGAATGAGCCTTTGGATGCCAACGCCAATCCGCAGGCCGCAGCCTCGGGAGGCGGGGTCAGCTCCTTCATCCCGACTCCATCCTGGCAGACAGGAAACGGAGTGCCCTCGGCGCGAGCCGGACGCTATACTCCCGATCTCGCCTTCTCCTCTTCGTGCCACGACGCCTACTTCGGTTGTTTTGCCGCAGGTGGAGCCAGTTGCATAAGCAAGGGCGCAAGCTATAGCTTTTTCGGTTTCTGTGGAACATCGAATGCAGCACCCAGCATGGCAGGAATAGTGGCTTTGCTGGATCAACAAATCGGTACGGCACTGGGCAATCTGAATCCTGCACTTTATCGAATAGCCTCAACCGCTTCCGGATTCCACGATGTAACTGTTGCCACAAGCGGTGTAGAAGGATGCAGCACCGGCATACCAAGCATGTGCAACAACAGCCTGCCCTCTCCATCAGGACTCTCCGGAGGGCAGTCAGGATATCTGGTCACGAGTGGCTATGACCTTGTCACCGGCCTGGGATCGCTCGATGTACAAGCTTTCTTCGCAAACTTCTCAGCAAAACCTGTCCCGGCTGTAACCGTCACGCCTTCTACAACGAGCATTACTATTCTGCAATCGCTTATTGTCACAGTTTCCGTCTCAAGTCCCAACAGCCAGACAGCGCCGACCGGTTCCGTGGTCTTAACCAGCGGCGGCTACTCCTCCACAGCGGTAAAGCTCAATAATGGCAGAGCAACGATCAGTATTCCGGCGGAATCGCTACAGCTAGGCAGTAATAAGCTGACGGTAGATTACACGCCCGATGCTATCAGTTCCTCAATCTTTAACAGCGCCTCCGGCTCCAGCACGGTGGTTGTGAACCGAATTGTTCCTGCGATAAACGTAACGCTATCCGCATCCCGCCTTACCACCGCCGAAGATGTGACCGTAAACGTCGTACTCTCTGCCGAAACCGACGCCGGGCTTCCGACGGGAACCGTAGGTCTTTTCGTGGCTAATTACAATGACACAAAGACCTTGTCTGCAGGAAACGCATCCTTTCGGCTCCCAGCGGGAATCCTTCCCTCGGGGAGCTATTTTCTGACGGTAAGTTACACTCCCGACGCGCAAGGATCTCCGGTCTTTAGCAGTACCTCGAATTCCCGCTCGATTGAGGTATCGGGCACAGCTCCGCTAACGCCTGCCGTGAAGGTGATCCCGCTGTCGGCTACCGTCTCAAAAGCGCAGAGCTTTCCGGTAACCGTGAATGTAAGCGGCGGGGCGACAAATTCCCTTCCTGGCGGCGTCGTAACACTCTTGAGTGGCAGCTACACCTCTGCGGCAACGCCGCTGAACAACGGCAGCGCAACCATCACAGTCACAGCCCAATCGCTCGACACAGGTTCGGATAGGCTAATCGCTATCTACACTCCAGATGCAGTTAGCGCATCGGTCTACAATCACGCATCGGACTCCACAACGATCACCGTCGTTGAACCGGTGACCACGGCGTCTACCTTTGCCATTGACGGAACTCCGGTTGTATTTCAACAGGGAGCAGCAGGGATCTGCTCGACCATTACGTTAACTCCTAATGGGAGCTTTACGGGCGAGGTAATACTAACGGCCAGGATAACCTCCAGCCCTTCCGGGGCCAAGAATCTTCCCACGTTGAGCTTCGGACCATCCAATTTAGTGCCGATCACCGGAAATGTTCCGGTAACAGTCAAGCTGACTATCTCCACTACAAGACCTGCGGTCCTGGCACTGCTACAAAACCAACCGGTAGAGGCAGCCACGCTTATGGCGGCTCTGCTTATCTGCCTTCCTCTAGGATTTCGGACCAGTAAGCCGTTTGGACTTCTTCTGCTTGTTATTGCTACTGCTTTCGTCACCGTGGGATGCGGAGCAAACGTCGTTGCCCGGGCAGGTTCCGGGAATACAGGTACTTCAGGCACAACCAAGGGAACCTATCTTGTGACCATCACGGGAATATCCGGCACAATTACGGTCAGCCAAACCATCAGCATCACTGTGCAATAGATTTCATCTGCCCCACTATCATCAGAGGAGGGAGGGACAATTCCCAGGTTACCGATATGTAACACTTTATCCACTCGAAAAACTTAAGTAACGTAGGAAAAGATGCCCCTCAACGGAGCAATGATAGCTCCTCCTAAGAAATTGTCACTACAACCAACTCCGCGCCAAAGCTATGCATCACTATCTAAAATCGTAGTCTTGTCTGCCGCAGCCGCCGTACACAATACATCAACAAGTAAGTAAGTTTATTCATAATTGTTTCATTAATACCCTCAGGGTAAGTCTATCGATAAGACTCTGTTTCAGCGTATAACAGAAGAACCAGCGCCTAAAAAGAAAGACTATTGAATGCGACTTCTGAAGCACGCTCTCACCTTATTTTTGCCTTCACAAGCAGGCCTTTGCCTAAATAAGTTCTCTCGTCGGATAAGATCCTTGTCGATCTTCTCCCTACCTATAGCAATCCTTCTGTCCTGTTCTGTGATCCAGGCACAGAACAGTCTGCTGACGCGCCCGGTAACATCTCTGCAGGTAAGGCCTTTGGCGCATCATCATCCACAGTGGGCAAACGAGAGCAACAGCATCGGGCTGGTTTCTCCCAACCAGACAATCAGTCAGCTGACGATGGTCTTGGCTCGCTCTCCGCAGCAAGAGGCTGCTTTCGAGCAACTCCTTGCCGATCAACAGAACCCCGGCTCGCCCCAATATCACCACTGGTTAACACCTATCGAGATAGGCGAACGCTTCGGGCTGGCAGCACAGGACATTGACAACATCACAGGATGGCTGCAATCTCAAGGACTAAATGTCGGTTGGATCTCACCTAGTAAGACATTCATCGGCTTCAGTGGAAAGGCAGCCGACATCAACCGTGCCTTTCAGACAGAATTGAGAAACTATCGGGTAAACAATACCGACCGCATGTCGGTAACTACCGATCCGATGATCCCTGTCGCGTTGGCTCCAGCCGTAAAATCTATTCAGGGTCTATACACAGTTGAAGATCGCCCGGCCCACCATATGGAAGCGCTGGAAACGTCATCCCCTAATGCAACGTTTGGAAGTGGAACACACTACATCTCGCCAGCCGATTTCGCAACCATCTATAATCTGCCTTCCAATCTGAACGGTACCGGCTACACGATTGGTATTGTCGGTCGTGCACGCACCAACATGGACGATTTCCGAAACTTCATGAGCAAGACCAATACCAACTTCAACTTGCCCACGGAAGTTGTTCCAACAACCTATGGAGGAGTTGATCCTGGTCCTGCACTCACCACGCAATCGGCCTCCGGAAATATTGTCGACCAAGAGGAGGCAACACTGGATGTATTACGTGCAGGTAGTGTTGCTCCGGGCGCCAACATTTTGTTGGTTGTAGCCACAAACGCCAGTGGAGGCATCGGGGCCGACGTCCAGTATCTGGTGAACACGTCGCCGCTTCCTGCCCAGATCATAAACATCAGCTTCGGGGAATGCGAATCGGCGGCAGGTTCGGTGAACGTTGGCTTTTGGGATTCGCTCTTCAAACAGGCTGCAGGCGAGGGAATCTCGGTTTTCGTCTCCTCCGGTGACTCCGGGGCCTCAGGCTGTGACACGAGTTTTGAGACGCCTCCTGCCAATCCTAATCCGAACAGTCCGAACTATATCTGCTCTTCCAGCTATGTAACCTGCGTTGGTGGAACGGAGTTTGCCGACACAAGCTCACCCAGCAGTTATTGGGATTCGAACAACAGCACAGGACTCTCGTCGGCACTGCGTTATATTCCGGAAGGCGGCTGGAACGATCCCTTGCACTCCAACTCCCCTGTAGTCGCATCCTCGGGGGGCGGTGTCAGCTCCTATATCGCAACCCCATCCTGGCAAACGGGAACCGGCGTTCCGACTGCTAGAGCAGGACGATACACACCCGATGTTTCCTTCTCCGGGGCCAACCACGATAGCTATTTTGGATGCTTTGCCGCAGGAGGAGGGGGTTGCGTCACACAAGCAGGAACTTTTTACTTTACATTGTTCTCCGGAACCTCCGCCTCGGCACCCGACATGGCTGGAATTACGGCGCTCCTCGATCAGAAGAAAGGGTCAGCACTGGGCAATTTGAATCCTGCGCTCTACTCAACGGCGGCAAGCAGCCCCAGCATCTTCCACGACGTCACTGTCGCTACCAGCGGAGTCACCAACTGTAGCGTAAACACGCCGAGCATGTGCAACAACAGTGCTCCTTCTCCCACCGGATTAACCGGAGGGCAGGCGGGATATCTGGTCACAGATGGCTACGACCTTGTCACCGGCCTCGGCTCCTTCGATGTGAATGCCTTTATTAATGGAGTTTCTGTAAAGGCAACACCTTCTATAACGATTTCGCCCTCAGCAACGAGTATTGCTCTTACCGATACACTCTCGCTGAAAATCAACGTCTCCAATGGCAGCGGAAATCCGGTACCAACAGGCTCTGTAGCCGCAAGCGATGGAACCTACACTTCGGCAGCTACAACTCTTAGCGGAGGATCTGCCACAATCTCCATCCCCGGAAGCTCCCTGACTGTGGGGAATCACACCTTCACAGTAACCTATACTCCGGACACAACCAGTTCCACAGCCTACAATACGGCCACAAGCACAACCTCTGTGTCTGTCACCCAGAACCCGGTCAATCCCACAATAACCGAAACGCTTTCGGCTTCCACCATATCTACTACGCAATCTTTAACAGTAACGGTCACTGTTGCCGGGGGCACGGGTCTGCCCACCCCGACAGGTTCTGTAGATTTCGGTAGCTTTGCCAGTGCATCGGCAGTGCAACTCTCCTCAGGGAAGGCAATTCTCACTATTCCCGCGGGAACGCTTACGGCAGGGACTTACTCTATCCCGGCCAACTATACTCCGGATACGGCAAGTGCCGTGTACTACAACAAGGTTTCCACCTCAGCCTCGCTCACGGTAAACGCGGCGGTCCCTGCCTCCTTTGCCCTAAGCGGAACGGCTACATCCGTTTCCGCAGGATCGGCAACTTCTAACACCTCTACCATCACCTTGACGCCTAGCGGAGGCTTCACCGGCAGCGTAACACTGACAGCAGCAGTGACCTCCAGCCCGTCTGGCGCTCAGCATGTGCCAACCGTCGCATTCACTTCCGGCAACCCAGCCACAATCTCGGGTACCAATCCCGTCACAGCAACGATGACGATCTCGACAACTGCACCCACGACATCGGCTCAGCTCGCATCTTCGGCACCGGCCCTTCGTTGGTATGCAGCCGGAAGCGCAACGCTGGCCTGTGTCCTGATCTTCATTCCTGGACGCCGTCGTTGGAAAACAACCTTGGGAGTAATGGCTTTCCTGATTGTTATTACGGGAAGCATGGTCGCTTGCGGTGGAGGTTCGAAAGGCAGCACCACAGGGGGAGGCTCGGGGGGAACTACCACCGATCCCGGCACTACAAAGGGTGCTTATGTGATCACCGTAACCGGCACTTCCGGTTCAACTACAGCAACCACTGTAGTCAACCTGACCGTGCAGTAAATTCAACCTACAGAGTACGACTAGTCTATAGAGCGGGGTTCGATAACCCCGCTCTATCTGTTTATAGCCATACCATCTTCCCTTCCGCTGTATTTTCAGAGCGCTTTCAATCTTGCTGCGTCGTTCCTGTGTACAGCTTGTAAGTGGTACTGCATTTGCTCCGGACACTGACCTTGAGCCAATCATTTACTGAAAGGTCCGCTCGAATTACTATCTGTTTTCAGAATTTGCGATTGAAATTTCACGAAAGGTAATGCTTGGGTTCGGCATAGATCAAACGATGAACGGCTACATTTCTCTGGCTCTGAATTTGAAAATGCTGGACCTAAATTGCTCCCGATATGCGTAGAATCTTTTTCTTTCTTCTCATAGGCACTGTGCTGTTCGCGCACCCAACGTTGTCAGCTCAGGCCCCTGACTCCGGTGACAGGCGGTTTGGAGACAGGCTGCCCCGCATCATTCTGGCTGGATTGGACGCATACCGGACCAAAGGCCCCGAAGAAGCCATCCGGACTTGGATCAAGGATGGCCCTCTCGAAGGAAACAAATCTGCCCTCAACCAGGCCATCTCACTGCACCACATCCAGGATCTCTATGGCGCTTATCAGGGTTTCGAAGTCGTTGGACACCGCGAAATCTCGCCGCGAGCACGGGTCATCTACCTGGTAATAGACCTAGACAAAGGACCGATCTTTGCCAAGTTCTGTATTTACCGGTCGGAGCAGGGATTGATCGTGACGGACTTCGAATTCAATAGCAAAGATGAGCTCATTATCCCGATGACCTCGGGCTCGGACCAGCACCAATAAACTGCCCGCTGGGCCATAAGCTTTAGCGGTATGGATGCACAGAGAATGCACATCGTTCACTTCATACTCCCATCCACATATTTCGTAGATGGGAGTATGAAGTTTCTATATTGCCCTCCACATTCGGTATCGAAGAATGGCAGATCATTCCCCATGTTGCTGTCGCGAGATCTGCTCCGGAGTCAGCCGCAGGAATCTAGCTGCGTTGTTATAAAGAATGTCCCGCTTCTGTTCAGGAGTAAGAAAATCTGCTTTCTCGATGGAATCGATGCCGACTTCAATCGCGCCGGGCCATACCATCTGGTCGGAACCGAACATGATTCTCTTCCCGAAGCCCGCTTCCACGATTCTGCGCAAATAGTCGTGAAATGCCACTCTCGGAATCACATAATCGATTACGGCCGTATCCAGATAAACCTGGGGATGCGTCCATAGCAGAGCCAAGGTATCGTCGAGCATGGGCCAACCTGCGTGCATAACGTAAATCCGGGCCTTTGGATGCCGCAACAGTGCTTCTTCCAGTAACAGCGGAGAATGTAACCGAGCCCGATAGTCTTTCGAGGCGAAATAAGGCGCTCCCGGAGGCCCTGGACCCATGTGAATTCCTACGGGAATATCCAGCTCCTCAGCCAAGGCTAGGTAAGGCTCGAAACGCGAGTCACTAGGATCGATTCCCTGATACTGAATGCCGACCTCGCCCAGCGCCGCATAGTGTCCACTCTTAAACTCAGCGCGAAGATCTGTCAGCGAAGGCGCATCGGAACCAAGCATAAGCATCCTGCTGGGAATGATGCGGTCTCCACCTTCCTTGTGCCATTTTTTCACCAGAGGACCGCTCGTGACGCTGTAGATATTCCAGCGACGTAGGATTGCCAAGGTGCGATCCATCATCTCGCGGTCCGTCGTTGGCGAAGTAAGGGGATGCGCGCACGGAGGATTCTTCATCATGTCGAAGAAGGTTTTCCCCCAGGTGCTTCCCGAATCCGCAGGAGGGAAGACCGTCGGAGGCGCACAATAACTCACCGGCGGCGGCCCTTGTGAGTCAGCAGAAACAGCGTGCATATGTATATCGATAATCGGGGCGGGAACATCAGGTCCACGGTCTTGCCCCCACGCAGACAGGCAGAGAATCACACCTGCAAAGAATGCAACCAAAACTTTCATTGGTTTCCTCATGAAGGCATACGCCAATTGGAAACCAATTGTTCCGGGAAACCGCGATTCTACATCTCTGCTGAATAACCAAAACGAATATGAACTGCCACCGGAGGAAGGATCCGGAGGCAGTCGTACTGTCCTAGCGAGCTATTTTCTATCCGAGAGACTGAATTACGATCTTCTCATTCCACGGATCGGAAGCTTCTGCCGCAGCTTCGACCGAAGCCGATGTTACCGTCTCGACAGAAGGACTCTGCGGCTTCACCTCTCCTGTAGCGGCTTCGGGAATAGTATCCGACGAAAGAGGTGGAGAGATCGCCCGGCCATCGATAGGAAGCAGATGGGTATTCTGTGCAGCCCATTTTGCAGCCAGACCATTGAGTGGACTCTTTGTGTTGTACTCCTGGTAGGCGATCATCCTGCCGATTCGGATTACCAAATCATCCAATCCCTCCGATGCGGCCCAAAAGTCACCAATGCAGACAGAGGTATCATCGAAGTTTGGATGGAAGACGGGAGTCAACATCCTGCATTGTGGTGCGCGCCTCGGGTAGCCGAGAGAAAGATTGATCTCTAGTAGATGAGTATCGCGTTCGACAATCTTCCCTCCCGCATCGACACATAATCCCTTCAGGTGGTACGTGATTCGATAGATCTCAGGCGGAATACCGGACTGGCCACTAATCTGTATCAACGGCCAATTGGCAAGGCGGCGTTGTAACGATTCGGCATCGATCAAGAGTCTGCGTGTACGTGGAGACGACATATTTTTCCAATCAAGTAGAGGTTTATGAGAAAACGCCTTCCCTCTTCCAGCGAGCGATACGGTTAATGTGATATTGAAGATAAATCACGCTGAAAAAGAAGGTCATCACCCCGCTCAAATACAGACCCATGTTTTCAACGCTGTTGTAGTACTCTTCCATCGCGTCCTTAATCTTGAAAACACCAAAGATCATACAGCCCAACCCCATAAGCAAAAACCACCCACCCAGAAGTTGAAATGCCTGCATATCCTGAACACCACCAATTACCGAAACAATAACTCCGCAAACAATGCTTGCTGGATACATAGCGATCAGAACCATCGGGGTATTCTTGCCGGATAATTTCCTGGCCCAATTTGCCTGTATCAATGCCCAGATCATATTAAAGACGGAACGAGTCACAATATTTAGAGCTAATACCCACCCCCAATGCAGATTGGGAGGCAAAGCGACGAATTCTCCCGAAGGTGGCATCTCTGCCTCAGACGAGAAATTTGTTCGAGCCGTAAAGGTTACGGGAGCAAGGATATCGCCCAGGACCTGCGATACCGGAACCCAGTTGTCCATTCCCTCGCTCTTGGCTAAATCATTTTTGTCTATATTGCCGCTCCGCACATACTGCTGTAAATCCGCAAGGCTGTATGGACCGAACTCCTGGTCTCCACGCTTAATTCGATATTCCAAAACTTTCGCCCCCTCTAAATACGGAATGGAAGTCCGTCATAGTCTTTGGTAACAGTGCATATGTCGATCAGCGCCCAGATCCACACCATAAACCCTGCAATCCCGAAGGTGAAAACCGTTATCAGAACCTGAACGAGTGCTTTCGTATTGAAGCCTGCATAGAAGTTATGAATGCCCAACGGACCAAGAAATACTCCTAGCAGCTGATATGTTGTTCGGTTTCTCGTAGACACCTGCTGCGCATTCAAAAACGTGGGATCTACACGAAACACAGGAGCCGCAGCCCATGGAGCAGGAGACTGCGGAGGGCAGTATCCTGTAGAGCTGAATAACTGGGGGGTATAGAAGGAAGCGCTATTGTTCCCTGCCGCACCAGGGCGAGGAGGTGGAGGAGGCGGTGGAACAGGCCGAGATGCACCTACGGCAGGATATACGGCAGCTACCTGATTTGCCGCCTCCAGATCTGGAGCACTGATACTAAGTTTCGGTTCATTTGCCGGAGCAGCGCTGCAACCGAAGACAGTACAGCCGCCGTTCTCTTCAAAGCAGTCGGAGTGATGAGGAGTCCCGCACCCAGGACACAGGAGGAAATCCGACTCAGTCTCTACAACTGCCGTACGGCAATAAGGGCATACAGCATTCGCACTCACCGGACCTTCTCCTTATAACGAAACGCATAGCGCCCAATCTGTATCAGATCTCCATCGAGAAGAACTCGGCTTGCAACCGGAACGCCTCCGACAAAAGCCTGTCCGCTAGCTCGTAATGTTATTCGTGCTCCATTTGTCTCAAATACAGCATGCTGCGCCAGGATGGAGGGGTCCTTAAACAGATAGATATCGCATTGCTGGCTGCTGCCAAGCAGAGTCCGGCTCTTGTACAAGATGAATTGCTTCCCTGCAAGCGGTCCTGCCGTCACATAAAGCCAGCGATCCTTGAGTGCGCTTTCCACCACGCCCATCATTGCGCCCGTAGATAATCCCAGGATCGAAAACCCTACAGCGCGGCTCACCGCAGCCTTAGGGCCTCCTGTCCATATCGAGATCGGATCGAAGAGAAAGCCTCCCAAGGCGGCGCCAATTATGCCTCCGAGAACTCCGAACTTACCCTTTTTGAACGACTGTCCAACGATGCCATAAACGATACCTCCGGCTGCGCCAAAAACAGCCCAAGCAATAGCACGTGCTAACCAGAAGACAGGGTTGCGATACGAGTGAATGCCCACCGCAGAGGTAATCCCAATAGCAATATTAAAGACGATGTTGGCAATAACAAAGAATACAAATCCCAGGACGGCGCCGAGAGGAATAGCAAAAGCAGTGCGCAGAAGGGCCTTCTGTATAGATCTTTCAACCAAACTCTCTGCAAGCCCGAAGCCGATTGTCATAAGACCTACAATTGCTGGCATCAGGATGAGATTGCCCCAGGAGCCTCGTCCTATCCCATCGGTAAACCCCGGCTCACAAATGGCCCATCCCAGAAATGCCCCAAGTAGTCCCGCTACTCCGAGATAGAACCACCCCTGCAAAAACAAGCTCCCGCGCTCATGTTCTATAGCGGGTGCCATGCCGGAAGCATCCGTAATACTGCCATACGAACGAGCTTCCGGGCCTGCGGGCAGAATTGGCTGGGGCGCACTCTCAGGAACCTGTACCTTATCGAGATCCTCCAGCGTGATCTTAATTCCATCCTTCGGAGTACCGTCGGTCATGGCTTCCCTTTCGTATCTTGTGGGGCAGAAGTGGCGTCAGGCGTTCCAGCCTTTGAACCATCGCTTTGCGGTTGAGCAGATAGCCCCCCTCCCGCATCAGGTTGAGAACTAAAAAGAGGCCGGCCGGTGTGAGGATCGACAGGAATAGGTACCACACGCGGAAACAGATACCAGGAAAGAAAGAATCCGGCGACAAAAACAAGAAGATACTTTAACGTCGCACTGGCCAGATGAAGCAGCAGCTTGCCACCATCTTCATCCTTCTTCGTTTCATCTTCCTCTATTTCTTCCTCATCCCCTATCGTTAGCGGTTCGGGTTTACCTGTCTCCCCTGCACCCTCTCCACCCTTATCGTCAATCCAGGTAATTTGCTCCAGCCGTTCCAGATCCTCTCCTACCCACCCAAAACAGCCTTCTTCATCCGAGTGAGGATCGAAAACCCAGGCCACCTGCTGCGGAGACGAAAAGAAATTCTTGTGAATAAAGGTATCGTGATCGGAAAGGAATACTCCGAAACCGGGATGCGAGTGATACCAGCCCACAATCCGAGCATCCGGGAAATCACGATCTTTAATTTGATAGATGTGCTCCCAGGTATCCTGAGTGAAGGTCACATGCGTTCCGGCCTGCACGGCATTTGCTCCGGGAATGCTAGCCTCAACCGTCGTTACTCCGCCCCCTTCCGAACCGATAAGAACCCCACAAACTTCGGCTTTCATGGAAGAGCGTGCATGCTGCCGTATCTGTCGCACAGCTTCGCATTGAATATGCAACACGATGCCCTTTACTTTTCCTGGCTTCTGTTTCATGCCTCCGTGCCCTCTTTTGCCGGGACTGCTTGCAAAACCATCTCCCGGTCGCCATCGAAAAGATAGCCAATTTCGCGTTCGCCACTGCGAGCTACAAATACGTCCCAGAGGGGCAGACCTAACGCGGTCAGGTTACGATCCCCCCAGCTTTCGCTGCCGGTGTATCCATGAATCGTCTCTACGATGCGTCTCTGTCCATCGCAGGAACAAGCACCCTCTTCATAAAGAACACTGCCAACAGGAACAAACCGCTCTTCTGTTTGGCCGCAACGAGGACATTGCAATCGCCAAAGGACATCCCGGCTAAACTCGATTGTTACCTCTTCCGTTCCTAAATCCTCTTGCGCGCGTTGCCAAAGCCCTTTTACCGTACAGGCTTCAGACCGTTCCTCCAGCCGAATTAATTGCGGAAGAGTGTAATGGCTCATACAATCCGGATTCTCTGTGTACTCGACTGTATAAGAGGTATGATTCATACCCTCGAAGACAAAACCGCGTCCGGCTAGGGTCGGCAGACCATGGAGAAGCTTAATGGCTTCCTGCACCTGAATTCCCGCAATGATCGAAGAAATTGTCGGAGTGGTTGGAACCTTTCCCTCCACGTCCTTCCGATGAGCCAAAAGATTACAGGACATTCTTCTATCCAGAATTGCCCAATCAATCTCACCAAGCGTGCACTCGTAACAAGGAGCCTGTCCCGGAAGGAAGACACGAGCGACGCCATTGACGCCTTCGATTGCGCCATCGATCCAAGGGCGCCCCATCTTCCAAGCTGCGCGATTGATCCAGAGCCGGGCTTCGCGATTATCCAAGCCTGCAATAATCACATCTGCCCATTCGAAGAGCCCCAAACCACAGCTATGGATCACATGGGCAACAAGAGGAATTACCGTTGCTTCTGCGAAGATCTCCCGATAGGCCTTGGCAGCAGCAACGGCCTTAAACTCTCCAAGGTCGGATGCACGATAAAGAATCGACCGAGATAGATTCGAAACCTCGATTCGGTCCATATCGACGACTACAACCTGCTTGCAGCCCAGGAGCGCGAGATTTTTCAAAATCTCATTCCCGAGAGCACCGGCACCGATTACCAGAATCCGGCTCGCAGCTATACGTGCTTGATCCCACCACGGAATCAGCCGTAAACGGCTGTAACGATCTTCAAGCGCGTCAACCTGCGAAGAAGTTTCCATCCCAATCCTTTCAGAAACCGCCAGCGGTGATCTCCGGCTGCAGGCGAAGAATATCGCCATCCTTTACCTGCGCTTCAGCGAGGGTCTGCCCATCCAAAATCTGACGTCCGGAATTCTTATGATGGAACTTATAACTAAGCGGCGCACCGTCGGGGCCATTCACTGGCAACTGCAGCTTTTGGATTAGTACCGCAATGATCTTGTTACAAGGGGCATCGTCCGGAAGCTCCACGGGAACTCTTTTATTCTCGGTAGAGTCATAAACTGTCACATTAATCGTTGCCATTCACTTTTCTTCCTCTGTGTGTATTGTGCGTTGGCTTTCTTGAAATAGCGTTAAACGATGTTGCCCATCACCAAGGAATTTCCATCCGGAAGAGTCCAGCAGTGCATCTGCGCGAACAGCAAAGTTCAGGCTCTCGGCATTCGGGCTGCGACTCCGATCCACCATAGAAGTCACAATTCCAGCAAGTTCTCCGCGGGAATTGAACAGAGGCCCACCACTATTCCCAGGACTAACGGGGGCTGTAATCTGAATCAGATCCTTATCCTTTCGCGAAACGATACCAGTACTCAGCGTGAAACGTAGCCCCTGCGGGTGGCCGATCACATAAATGGAAGCCCCGTCTTTTACCTGATCGACCTTCATAACGGGAAGAGCAAAATTAGAATCTCCCTGGACACGAGGTAGCCACAAAAGAGCTAGATCCAGGTTGGAATGCCGTGCCAGGACCCGCGCCTCCGCCCAGGTTCCGGAAGTGGATGCAACCAATGCCCGCTCTTGATTAGTAGGAACCAAGCCTCCATCTATAACGTGCCTGGCAGTAACAATGAGGTAACCATCTTTAGTCGCCTGCAATAGTATTCCGGCTCCCAGAATGGAAGACGGAATATCTTTACCTGAAAACCAGTTCTTCCTCGCCGGTGTAATTACAGTAACTAATGGCTTCAATTGTGCCGCCGCTTCTTCCGTTGTCAGATCCTGGCGTGCAGACACCGCTGGGAACTTTGTCCGGCTATCGAACTCTTCCAAACCTTCGCTAAAGCTCGCAGGTTGGACCGGAGACGCAAAAAAAGCAATCACCCCTCCTGCCGATGACAAGATACCGCTAACAGCTAGCGCTGTTGCCAGAAGAGATAACCAAGCCTGCTTAACGCGCGGAGCCGCGTTACGATACACCACCCGGAGAATTACGCTTACAAGGCAAAGAACCGGGAGTACCACGATAAGCAACCAAATGCAAGTCTTTGCCCACCAGCGAATAGGCGGGTCCAACCTTAATGAGGGAGCCGCCGAGGAAGTAGCTGAACCTGGAGCCTCAGCCAGCTCGCTATGACTGATTACAATTCGATCCATTCAAACCCGCTTATAGTAATTCCGGCATAGCTATATCCGAGAGCTGCGAAGCTCGAAGCCGTTTTCCGCCAAAGGAAGCGGCACCTAACCGCACTCTGATCGGACATAGTAACGCCGGAATTGCTATAGTATGCCCAATTTTATCTTTATATGTAGGCTTTGCAAGCTTTCATTTTCTATAGCTCAAGATAGGCTGTGAGTGTTGATTAGCAAACAGTAAACTATCTAGGGAAGGAATCTGACTTCCTCCCTATGCAGAAATATTCACTGAAATCCCAAATACCAGCACACAGGGACACCAACTATTATCTTTGGAATAACTGTTTGGCTTCGATGAACACGGCAGGAATAGACATCGCGTTAGAAAACTGCAACTTTTCACAAGTTCTGTCGCGGCGATCTGCTCTATCCGAAGGATTGTGGTAATTGAGGGTGTGTTTGCAGAAAATCTGGGCTCGGCGGAAACTGCCGAAATGCTGCTCTTCTGTTCTACTCTTTGAGAGAAGATCTCTGGCTCGCGCAACCATTCCTTTTAGGAATAGCCACGCGAGCGTCCCCATCAGGCCTGCACTGAGCCTGAAAAGTTTTAGTTACACGTTGTGCCGTTGAGAGCAAACGATGCGGGAATGGCATTGGTTGTATTATTCCAAGTCCCGTTAAATCCCATCCCGCTATAACTGGCTCCAGCCGCGATACTTCCGTTATAGCTGAGGCTGGTGACTGTCACATTCGCGCCACTCTGACTCGCCGATCCATTCCAGAGTTGCGAGATCGTTTGGCCATTAGCAAAGGTCCAGGTCAACGTCCAACCGGTAATTGCCGACGAACTATTGTTCGTAATCGTAATTCCAGCCTGGAACCCTCCTGGATATTGATTGGAGATTGTGTAATCTACATGACAGCTGGAACTACCGCCACCTGCCTTCGTGGTCACGCTCGCCTGCGCAGAGGCACCGGACGAACCCGCACTATCGACCGCCACAACCTTGTAGTAATAGGTTGTAGAGGCCGCCAGCCCGGCGTCGGAGAAAGTTGTGCCCGTTACCGTCCCTGCCAGATTGCTTGTTGATGGCGTAAAACCACTGACCGTGCTGCGATAGACGTAGTAGGCGCTAATGCCGCAATTTGTCGGTGGAGTTACGGCCCCCCAAGTGAGAGTAACGGCACTGGAGGAGGTGGCTGTTGCCAACAGCGACGATGGAGCCGATGGTACCGTAGTACAGGTCCCTCCAGGACTGGTTGGCACCACGGGATAAGAGTTCTGTATCAACATCGAGAACTCCGTCGGGAAGAACGAACCCGCCACAGGAGAGTTCGGCAAAGCATTGGTCACGGTATTATTCGCCAGTGCATTCACATGTGTGGGATTACAATTCTCGTCGCTATTCTCGCCGGAAACATACTGCGAACTTTCGGCATAGGTTCCATCAGATTCCCCAGGCGGCTTGATCCAGACGAATGCCTGTAATTGTGCAAAGTATCCCGAGGGATTGGCCACTGGAGGCACGCCCAAACCTGCACCGCTCTGGTTGCACCATTGTCCCCGGGAATTTCGCCGGTCGATCCGGGTAGCATTAACGTAGGTATTAAGATCGGTGCTGCTGCCAGGCCCAGATGGACGATTCACACCACCCCAGCCATTCCGCGAGGTATCGATCAGCATGCCAATGCTGGCAGGAAATCCAGCATTCACAAAGGCCTGATAGATCGCCGCATCGAAAGAGCCTTCGTCGATATAGGGGTTGTACTGATAGAAATTGGCAGACATAACTTGCTGGCCATTTATACTCTGAGTCGCCGTCATGTACGGTTCTTTTGTGGGAGTATAACCAGCGGTATTGCTGATAAAACCGTCGATTGAGTTCAGGCCGCCCGTTGTACCTCCAACCAGTTGAGTAAACTCCGTGACGGCAGGAGTAAAGTTGCTGGACCACCCCAACCAGCCGGAGTGCCCGATATCCAGGTACTGATACACATTCGACAGTGCATGAAGCTTATTGATTGCATATTGAATACCCTGAACATAAACGCCGCTCGTCTGTGCATCCACACAATTCTGAATTGTGAAGCTGCGTCCCGTGTTTGTGACCAGATTGGGTATGGAATCAGGCTCGATCACCGCCACAATACGAAGATTGGAGTATTTGGAATTCGACAGGATAGCAACAATAGGATCGATATATTTTGTTTTGTAAGTGTCAATCCCGGCTAGAGGTTGTGTCGGAGGATTAGCCGCTATACTAATTTCTCCATTAGAAGCCAGTGCGGCACAATCGCGGTCAGGTAGATCGTAAATAACAAGTGTTACCACAACAGGTTGGGATCCGCTCTGCTGAGCTAAGGCAGCATCAAGATGTCCGGCCAGACCCAGGCGGCCACCGTTGGCGGAGTTGCCGGTAATGGCAGACATACTGTCAAGCCAGACCGCAGTTGGATAGGTAGCAACTACGCCCATTTGAGCCTTAAGAGTAGCGTCGCTTGTTTGCGCAATTACTGCCTGAACTTCCTTGGTGTAGTCAGGATTTAGATATTGTGTCGCTCCCGCGTAGGGATTGGCGACGTGTTGAGCTGAAGAAGTTGCGGTTACACAGAATAGTAACGCGAGAATCGTAATCGCAGTCAGAGCCACTTGCCGGCCAAACAATAATTGCCAGCACAGCTTGCCATACACACGGTACATAGTCTTCCTCCTTTGTATTGGGTCGCACACGGGATTTCCGCATAGAGACGAGTAAACAGATTGAGATGTTTTAGTACAAACAGGAAGACTGGGGAAAAAGCGCAACGAGCAAGCAGAACAGACCTACGGTGGCAAGTTACACCCTTTGAGATTACAAAACCAAGCCGCAACAAAATATCTTATTCACATCACGAAAAGCCTGCAGAACCCAGGCGAAACTCATTCATTGTTACCGGGATACGCTGGAATTCCAGTAGTAAACAGATATAGTTGCAATAGGGCAAAAATAGAGAATCATAGGACTTGAGGCCCAGTCTCATTACTTACAGGCCTGGTTGCGATTTGGATCAGAGCAAACTCCCGGATGCGCCGCAGAGTTTCGTCACCTTTTGTACAATTTGTCTGCACAGAATCGTAGTCAAGGAGCAATCTTGAATCGATCTTTTCGCATCATCGCCGCGCTCTCCCTACTGGCCGCCTCTTCCCTTGCCTATGCGCAATTGGAAGGCGACAAGTTCAATACAGCTACCGGGCAGCACCCCGTCCCGGCTATTCAGAACACGGAAACACCGGCTCAACGCGATGCCCGCATGCAATGGTGGCGGGAAGCCCGCTTCGGCATGTTCATTCATTGGGGTCTGTATTCGATTCCCGCGGGGAGCTGGCAAGGGAAACCCATTCCCGGTATCGGGGAATGGATCATGAATAACGCCTCCATTCCCGTCGCCGATTACAAGGCTCTCGCCTCGCAATTCAATCCCACAGCTTTCAGCGCTCATGACATCGTCGCCTTAGCAAAAGGTGCAGGCATGAAGTACATCGTCATCACCGCTAAACATCACGACGGCTTTGCAATGTTCGATTCCAAAGCCAACTCCTTCAATATCGTCTCAGGAGCACCCTTCCATCGCGATCCCTTAAAGGAACTCGCGGAAGAGTGTCGCAAGCAAGGGATTAAGCTCGGCTTCTACTATTCGCAGGATCAGGATTGGACAGCTCCCGGCGGATCGGCTTATCAAACCGATCATCACGACCGACCCGGCAATCATTGGGACCCAGCGCAGGATGGCGACTTCGCTACCTACCTCCACACCAAAGCCATTCCGCAATTGAAGGAACTGATGACAAACTACGGCGAGTTCCCCGCCGTTATCTGGTTCGATACACCGACCGAAAACATGACGCCGCAACTTGCAGGAGAAGTCGTTTCTCTTCTCAATCAGCATCCGAACCTCATCTGGAATAACCGCCTGGGAGGAAGTTATAAGGGAGACACCGAAACGCCGGAGCAGTACATCCCGGCGAAGGGCTTCCCTGGTCGCGACTGGGAGTCCTGCATGACGATCAACGATACCTGGGGATACAAGTCAGACGACATGAATTTCAAGTCCACCGAAACCCTGCTGAGGAATCTGATCGACATTGCCAGCAAGGGAGGAAACTATCTTCTTAATATCGGTCCGGACTCCAAAGGCGTTGTTCCAGCCGCCGAAGTCGAGCGCCTTCAGGAAGTGGGCAAATGGTTGTCCGTCAATGGTGAAGCGATCTATGATACGCAGCCAACCCTCTTCGGGGATGAGGCCGGAACCCTCAGCAAGACAGAGAAAGATCAGGAGGGGAATCCAAAGTTCATTCCGGCATGGGATTGGCGTTCTACAACCACTGCGGACAAGATCTTTATTGAGATTTTCAAATGGCCCAATGGCACCTTCCATCTCAATAAACTGACTCGCAAGGTCACAAAAGCCTATCTGCTGGCAGATCCAGCACACAAGCCTCTGAAGCTGACACAGAAGGGTAACAATCTCGACATTCAGCTTCCGGCAAAAGCGCTGGATCCAATCGCAACAGTTTTGGTTCTCAAAACCACAAAATAAACAAACGCTCGCAATCCCTCTTCCTGGTTGAAGCATTCCAACATCAACCAGGAAGAGGGGTGAGAACATTGAATGTGCTTTTACTGTCGATTGATTGATTGCTCTTTTTTTCATCAGAGCAAGAGAGAACTGCACTGCACATCGCGGACCATGGATCTGAACTTATGGTATATCTGTAGGGGCGTGACGTCACAGCAAATCTCGGGGATCATCTTCAGGGGCGTAACGAGTTAAGGGAGGGGAAACACAACTTTCCATATCGATAGCAGGACAAAGTTACACTTCAAATTATCGTTAGATTACCAATATGAAAGCCCCCGCTTATCCAGCCTTTGCTGCCCTTCGCTTCACTTCGCTCGCAAAGGTGGGCCACCCATAGATCTATGGCCAAAGATTCTATTCCGCAAACACTTCTGATCAATGGTCAGAATCCGTTAACGCTGCTTCACTCCGCTCTGAGCAAAGGGCTCCATAATCCAGACATGACAGATGCTCATTGTTTAGAGTTAGCACGCAGTATTCGAGTCGTCTTGGCAGAACTTGCTCAGAAGGCAGCAGAAGCAACTAAAGACACAAGGGAAATTCAGAATGCGCTCAGTGTTCTATTGGCGGTTCGAAATACACCCAAGAATCCGGCAGACAAGATTAGAAATGATGCGAAATCTAGCGGGAAGAAGACATGACGTGGCGATTTTGAGAGGCAATACAAGGAGCTACTAACGGACGCAGTGCAGTTGTTGCTCAGCGTCCGCACCTCTATGCCCCAAGAGTGTAGTTCTTGATCATCACTTACTGTGCGGATGTTCGTTTAGTTGCTCCATCTAACGTGTAGCGAACACCTACACCTCTTACCAAAATTCATGGGACCGGCTAAGGTCTATACTTTCCGAACAGACATCAAAGCTCAACAGAAATCTTCCTTTGAGTTTGGCTAAACGCTCAAACAGAGCTTTTCGCTGTTGAGACGAGAGCGGTCCATATCTGCCATTGTCTTTGAACTGCACATAAGGGGGATTCAGATAGAAGAAGCTTTCATGTCCATTGTAGCGGTCGAGAATCGCTTCGAAGTCACGCTGTCCGATCGGGACAGAGAAGAGACGCTCGGCAGTTTTCTGAAGAAAATCGCGTATTTGATCACGGGAATGATTAACAGTGGGAGAGCAAGTTGCAAGCGGAGAGGATAAGAGGAGACGCCATTGCTGGCTGTAACTCCTCTTATTTCGATAACAGTGAATTATTATTCAATAATGATGGGTGTTTGTACCTTGGTACTGACTTCTACAAGGTTTTTGATGCTGGTGTAGATATTGATTTCAGAATGAACACGGAGGGAAACGCAAAGACTATACCGGACTTGCTGGTCATAGCGCCTCATATAGGGCTTTTCTTTCCACCATCCCCCTACCGGATGAACTAAGAGATGATTTCGACGTGCCAGTTCAGCGGCAGATCCGCTCCACATATCTGAGTGGATCGAACCATAATCGCGAATTCTTCCCAGGGTCCAATTATCCGATTCCTCCACTGCCCCTTCATCTTCGTCCTCGGTTTTTATAGCAGCAGAAACGCGAGCGAAAAATGCGTCCCTCGTCTCTCCGGATCGTTGAAGTTTGAACCTCAGCCCGTGAGATTGATACCGATGACGATATTGCCAACCACGTTCCCCAGGATTTGGCTCCACAAAATACGAAAGTGTCACCTTTAACTCAACATCCTTCGCCCCCAAGTTTTGCAATAATTCTTGTGGCCATGGAAGTTCATGAATGTTCATTTGATAAGTGGACACTCGATCATTGGACTTTCTATAAGGGTAAAGGTATTCCTGAGCGACGATGGTTGCATCATTTTTTGCACTACGAATGGCATGCTCAATTCTGGGAACACCATATCCGTAACGTCGTAAGAGAGTGCGCTTGATCTGTTCACTTTTGGCCGAATCAAATGCTGCTTGCATAGAAGAGGTCCACTGCGCCGAGTGCACTATCAATGCCCGTATGGTTTCCGGCCATGCTTTTGGGCGATCAACTAAAATCAATGCCGCAAGACGTGCTGCAAGGCCAGTTGCCGCGCTCGTGTCGCCAAAAGTCTCGATCAACTTAATATTAGGTCTGTAGTGCGTAGTGAGCAGCGAGAGGTCGTCTGCAGCAGTTGTCTTGTCCTTAAGCGACAATAAATTCCCGCCTTCTAGGACGACATCTGGCTTGACAGGCCATTGCTTTTCCCAAATTACGGATGTACAACTTGTCGGAGAAAGATTCCCTACCGGAGCAATTGGAGACCAACCTTTATAAGAATCGTCGGAGACCTGTGTTTTTGTTGTATAAGCACCTACTGTTAGCGCATTCCATGCTTGTGCCGGGTTTTGGATCGGTTCGGTGTCGTTTAGATTCAGATATTCCCTGCTGGTTATAGAGGAAACGTCAATGTTCCCAGCTGACAGTATGATGAGACGGCGGATTGTTTCATCGCCCCAAGCTGCTTTATCTATAGCTGCAGACCAAGAGGATGGCTTACCATTACAGCGCAAGTCTGGAGCAGTTATAGCCATACAGTGAATACGGCGACGCTTAGGTTTCGATACTTCGGGGCGTTCTAGACATTCTGCAGTTATTGCCCCGTATAGTTTAGGATCGTGTTGGCTTCCATCGTGTGGGAGCATCTTTACCGATTCAAGAACATAGCTCATCTCGACCTTTTGCTTTCCGCTCAGAAGGGGGAAAAGATCTCCGTAGAGAGCTAAGCCGGACATTGCCGTACCATGTCCATGCCATGCAGAACTGTCGCCTTTGGGCCAATTAGGGTCGTATAGATGGATATCGCTGTTGGCAACTCCTTCCTTAAGTAGGGGGTGCTCTCTGGTGATACCGCTATCCAATATGCAGACAGCAATATCGTCTGATTTGTTTTTTGTGATTCGTTCGGACAAATCGGAGGTCCAGTCAGCCTGCTCTGCGTTTCCCATTTGGGTAAAAAACGATGGTGTATCTTGTGCCCTGTGAATCTCTGCAACAGCGCCAGAATCGATGACAGCCCTTCCCATCAGTACGCTAGTTCCATAGGCAAGAATAACCTCACGCTCTGGGAAAATTATTTTTTCAGGAGAGAGCTCAATACCTAGCGTGCGTGCTGTTTTTAGAAATTGATCATGATGGCCATTCCTTAACCAAACCTCCCACCATACATTCTGTTTGGTCTTAGGTAATGCTTCAGCTTCGCCAATAAAAACAGAATTGAAACTCCCCAGCGCTATCATCTGTATTCGGGAAACCAAATCTTCGTGCCGAGGGCGGGGATTTTCAGAATTGGTATTCTCTGCGCGGTATTGTTTGATCTTGTCTAAAAAATGTGACTTTGCATGTAAAGGCACATACACCGTCGCAGCATAACCATGATCTTTTTCGTTGCGTACCGATACTAGTTCGATTCTTTTTCGACGATCCTCAAGCTTCTCTACAAATCGCTCAGAACCTGAAGGTAACTGGAATTCTAGATAGAATCCGTCGAGGTTACTTTGCCCTGATTGCTGGCGTACTGAGATGTTTTCATCAAGCTGAGCAAGAGCTTTATTAAGGGAGCTTATAAGATGTTTTGCATGTTTTTCACGATTGACATGAGGCGGAGGGGGTGTCTGCGGTCGAAGTTTGGATGTGTAAAGTTCAGGTTTTGCAGTTTTTTCAATGTATAGGTGAGGGAGGTTACGGTCAAGGTCAGGCATTTATGTTTTCCAGTGGATCAAACTTGCGAGCTGCGATTAATCGTTCTCTCATCGATTCTCTAATATCGTCGGAAGTCACAGAATGGCGATTTGCAAGTATCGCACGTTTCGCCGAATCATCGGCGATTCTGCTGATATCTGCATGACTTAGCCCTTTTGCTTCGTTCGTAAAGGGTTCTAAGTCTAAACGTTTAGGAAGAAATGTCACAAGCCTAGCGGCGAGTATGCGTTGAATAGTCATCTCGTCTGGAAGTTCATATTCCAATACATCATCGAAACGGCGGAACAGAGCATGATCCAACATCCCAGGGTGATTCGTAGCAGCCACGATCAAGCTTTGTGAATCATCCTTTTCCATTAACTGTAAAAAGCTATTAAGGACGCGACGAATCTCACCTACATCATTTAGCTGTGTTCTTTTTGCGCCGAGTGCGTCAAATTCGTCGAATAAATAAACACCTTCGGAGTGAGCAATTGTCTCGAACACGAGCTTGAGTTTTGCAGCTGTCTCGCCCATAAACTTAGTAATTAGTCCTTCCAGCAAAATCGTCGAGAACGGAAGCTTTAGCTCACCTGCGAGCGCAGCTGCGGTCATGGTCTTTCCAGCTCCAGGGGGACCAACAAGCAGAATCTTTCGGCGAGGGCGCAAACCATGGTTTCGGAGACGATCTTGTTGCCGATATTCGAGGAGAATTTGAGATAACCGCTTTTCTATAGCTTCACTGAGCACCATGCTCGACAGGCGAATATCCGAGTTTTCTGTGGAGAGTAGTCCCGAGAGCTCACTCCTGTCTGGAAGAACTAAAACGGGTCTGGGGTCAAATACACTCCCTTTGGTCCGCGCTTTGTCTATCAAATCACGTATCTGCTGGGCAATCTTAATATGCCCCAGACGCGCCTCATGAGCAGCAATTTCCATCGCAACCGACAAGAACTCTTGATCGTCTCGTTGGATGTGACTCTTTAGTAGTGAAACTGTACGGCGCGCGGTACTCATAAAAACAGCATGACATCTGGACGGGCCAACGACAAGTAATCAATGAGGATATGACGTATATCGCCGCCCACAAAGAAACTAAATTGTGCAAATTCTTACACTTGCGCTATTAAACAAGGGAAGGGAGAGCTTTAGGCTATGGTCTCATATGTAAATACGGAAAAAAATAGCGGGTCCTTCCCAGACCTTTGCGTATGCGGGTGACGCGCCACCGCACACATTGCTTGGACCGATGGCAAATTTTAGGCGCGTTTCCGTTTCCTCCATCTGGAGGGTCAGAAAATGGCAGAAGAAAGATTAAAACCGAAGGAAGTTGCTGAAAGATTAGGACTTACGACGCGCCAGCTTCAGAACCTCGTCGAGCGGGGATTGAAAAAACACGGAAATGGCAAGCAAGTTTTTTATATCTGGAGCGAGGTGTTTCCATGGTACCTGGATTACAAGCTCCAGCTTGCCGCGAAAGCCAAATCCACCTCAGTCGAGCACCCAGACCTGGAGCAAGCTCAGGCGAGGAAGTATGAGTTTGAGGCTCAACGGGCCGAACTGAAGCTGGCGAGAGAGCGGGGAGAAGTAGCCGCTATTGCAGACATCGAGCACGCTCTTTCCAGCTGTTTTGCTACTGTCCGGTGTCGACTCCTCTCGATGCCCGCAAAACTGGCTCAAAATTTGGCAAATACCAGCAAACCCGCTCAGGCTAAAGCCATTGTGGAGAATGAGATTCTGGCCATCCTCGGAGAGTTAATCGTGTCGGCTGGAGTCATCCATATTGAGGGCTCTGATGCTGGCGACGTCTCCTGAGGGTAAAGTCTCTCTCGAAATCTGCTTTAGAAACGCCGCCAAAGTTTTTGCTCCACCTCCAAAGCTAACCGTTAGCGAGTGGGCGCGGCTCAATCAAAGCCATCGATAAGTAGATCAACGAAAATGCCAGAAGCGAAGGAAATCCTGTAGACGGTGATCGTGAAATCAAGGAAAACCAGTATGCAAAGATCACGCCCCCTATCACTCCGGCGATAATCGGATACCAGGGAGAGACGATCTGCTGCTGTTCCTCCAGCTCAGACGAGCCGTCTGTTGTCATTCGTCCGGAACTCTGCATATCGAACATATCGATGCCAACCTTTCCCCCTAACTATGACTACCCTGCCTTACATTTCGTCGCAATTCCCTGTTCAACTTTCCATTCGTGCTTAAATATAGCATACTACATAGGGGAGTGAATAGAGATATGTCTGCTATCGAAAGACTAGTTTTTCACGACCACGGTGACTTAGGAATACGGGAATAGCACTCCCCTTCAGGTTCTATTAAAGACCGCGGGAGTAGAATGACACGGTTTTGCGGAGATGCAGTCGAAAGGATCTAGGAAATGGAACAAGAAGCTGTAACGTTTGGGAAACACGCTTTTGACAAAAGGGTTTCTCTCTCGATTCACCGCCCTGTCGCCGTATTGTTTTGGTTTCTTCTTTGCTCTTGTCTTTCGTGCCTCAATAACGCGCACGCACAGTTAGCCTCGAACGCTACAGGCTACAGTCCGGAATGGCAAAAATTGGCGGGAGGCAAAATGGCATTTGAAGTAGCCTCTATCCATTTGGCAGATCCGAACAACTTCCATCCGCCAAACTTCCCATTAAGCATCGACGATTCCTATACATCAGTCCCAGGCAGATTTACAGCGGAGTTTCCAATCACCGTCTATATTCAATTTGCCTACAAACTGGCTTTGTCCCGTGAGCAACAAGAAGCGCTACTTGCACATCTCCCCCAATGGGTTGCAAACGACAGTTTTCGAATCGATGCAAAAGCCGAGGGCAAGCCAACCAAAGACCAGATGCGTCTGATGATGCAAGCCCTGCTAACCGACCGCTTCAAATTGAAGGCTCACTTTGAGAAGAGGGAAACACCGGTTTACGCCCTTATTCTCGAGAATCCTGGAAAGATAGGACCCAAGCTTAAGCCTCATAAGGAAGGACCCGCTTGTGACACCCCTTCCAGCCAACTAGGAGAAACATTCCCTCTTGAATGTGATGTCTATGCCATGAAACGCGCTTCTGCTGGAAACCTTCTTCTGGGATCTCGAAATACAACTCTCGATCTCCTCTCGTCCATGCTGATGACGGTTTCTCCCCTTGCTCGTCCCGTAAACAACCAAACAGGGCTTAGTGGCCGATATGACTTCACCCTGGAATGGGCACCCGACACCTTTGCCTCGGCACCGTCTACTTCTAGCACCAGCCAAGACGTGACAGAAGGTCCCTCTTTTCTCAGTGCAATCAAAGAGCAGCTCGGACTAAAGCTGAAAGCGACAACAGCACCAGTCGATACCCTTATCATCGATCATATTGAACGACCTTCAGAGAACTAGGCCAGATCCACAAGGAATGTCCCGATGGCCCATCTCCGCGAGCAAAGCGAATATTGGGCCATCCCCTTTCACGCTACAGCGATATCATCCCGTATATCTATACATAGGAATCATCCAGGCTAAATGCCTAACGCTGGCTGATCTCCCCAGCCAAAACCCGGCGATTGAATTCGGCAGATTGCCCGCGGGGAACAGTTAGAGGTTTCCAGCTTTTGCTTTGAAAGTGCTTGGCCAATAGCACGATTTGCCCACAGTGATACGTCGAATGAGTAAGCTGACGATTGATGGCTTGCAAGACGGAGTGGGCCTCCCCTCGGATAGTCACCGTCCGTTGTAAATCGTCTTCGGTAAGAGCTTCTATTGTAGAGAAGAGGCATTTCCAGCTATCTTCCCATCCAGAGAGCAGGGCTTCTCTTGTCGACGGAGGATCGACGAATTCCATATCCCGGTTACGATCTGGCTTTTCTCCATCACTCGTCAAAAAATCAGTCCAGCGAGAACGCATGCCGCCACTGATATGTTTCATGATCGTAGCAATACAATTCATTTCTTCATCGAGAGCAAGAAGGAGTTGCTCATCCGTTACTTGCGCTATCGCTCGTTCCGCCAAGTTCTTGTAATAGCGGAGCCATGAGAGAGAATCTTCAATGTAGGAAGTCGTGAACTTCAAAGCCATGTTGGGTCCCTGTATAAAATTGCGATTCGATAATTGAATGCGAAAGCCCACCTTCTTCAGGCAAAGAGGGTATTCTCTCTCAATTAAACGAAAGAGCCTGTCAGAGGATTTCCCTCACCGATATAGACTTGAAGAAGACGGTGACGAGCATTTCTCTCTACCTTAGCAGAACACAAAGGCATATCTGCAGAGGTCCCCGGTCTTTGGCGGACGCTGCGTAAGCTACTGTGACTGGGTCTACATCCTTGAGAAAAGTCTCCAGGAAAATCGACGTTTCCCTTTACATTTCCATGAAACCCTGAAATTTGTCTATCGTCTGGACATTCAAAGCTTTAGAATGGTGCCGCTATCATTTAGCACAAACTTATGTAGTAATTCCAATTAAGGTTTGCGAAACAGAAATCCAGATTGCTCGAATCCATTTGTCTTATGAATAAACGAACCTCGATATGGAATCAGCATTCCCTCAGGAGAAAATGCAATCATGGCACGACATCGGGTGTGGTTTGCCCTAATCCTCAGTATCTTTATCAACAGTTTTGTCTTTGGGCAGAGTGCTCCCGGAAAACCATCCTTTGAGGTTGCAACAATAAGACCGTCTGCGCCTCTCGATATGATGAAGCTGGCAGCGGATGTACAAGCAGGGAAAATGCCTAGATTGGGTGCACATGTCCTTGGCACCCGAGCAGAGTATATTTACATGCCGCTCAACGAGCTAATTGCCCTCGCCTTCGATATCAAGACTTATCAGATTACGGGACCGGAATGGCTAGCCAGCCAGCGTTTCGACATTGTGGCGAAGATGCCAGAAGGATCGACCAAAGACGATGCACCTGCTATGTTGCAGCAGCTACTTATCGACAGGTTCAAGTTGAAAGCTCATCGAGAGACCCAGGAGCACAAAGTACTCGCATTGGTAGTGAATAAACGTCCCCTGCCAATGAAAGAGTCTCCCGCCTCCATGGCTCCAATCGATGAAACGGCCCCCTTAAAGCCAGGGGAGACAAAACTGGATGGACCGGATGGTCCCATGCGCATGATGAAAAATTCCGATGGTTCAGTCACCATCAACATGGGGAAGAAGGGTGTGGTCACGCAGCGGATGGATCTGGAATCCAAAGTGCTTCATCTTGATTCAAGCATGGTAACCATGTCCGGTTTTGCCGATATGCTGACACGAGTGCTACAGATGGGTGGCGACACAAAACGTCAAGTAGTGGATAAGACTGGATTGCAGGGCAATTATCAGGTTGCAATCGATATCTCTCTTGCCGACTTGATGGCGCAAGCGCGAGCAGCGGGAGTCAACATACCGCAAGGACCTTCAACGGATGCCCTTCCCGAACCGGGAGGAGGAGCAACCGTCTTCGCCTCTGTAGAAAAGCTTGGCCTCAAACTGACTCCTGACAAAGCCAACATCCAGCAGCTTATTGTTGAAGGCATCGAGAAAAGCCCTACAGAGAACTAAGAACCTATATATACACATCCCAAGAACGGCTTTTCCGTCAAGGGAAGATGTTCTATGGGATTTCTGCATTCAAGTTGCGAAGCGGGTGGCGGTCAGAAACCGCCACCTCCTGCACAGTCTAGAACGATACTCTTGTTCCAAACTGTAATTGCCTACCGGGATCGGAGTTAGACAAACCGGCCTGATGAGCACGGAATGTTGCTACAGGTGTCGCTCCATTTCCATAGACATTATTCAGAACCACGTAATTGCTGTGGTTGAACAAATTGAAGGCGTCTACGCGAAAGTCGGCGGCAATCCTTTCGCTCAAGCGGACGGTTTTTCCGGCAGAGAGGTCGATGCTCACCTGCTTCGGACCACGGAAGGAATCGCGAGAGAGCCCAACAGGACGGTCAGTCGTATATCCATCGCCGTTGTTATCGACTCCCGTGATTGGATTCACGGGCAATCCGGCGGCAGCTGTAATGACTCCGGTTACGTGTGTCTCGTAGGGCAAGCGGAAGGTTCCATAGCTAACGGAACGATGACGTTGATTGAAGTCCGTCGGCCCATACTCTCCCTGCTTGGGATGGTACCAATCGTTCGGAACTCCCGTGGTAGCCTCGCCCTGAAAGACGCTATAAGTCAATGCCGCAGAATAGATATACGAGGTATTCCAATCGAAGTACCTGCCTGACTTCCGGATCAGATCCACACGCAAAGCATCGTAGGAGGTGGAATTATTGTTGTGAATCTCAATAACATTGTTGACGGCTATACCTTGATACGTCGCAAAGGGACGCACCACATTCTTATTCGTCTGACCGGCTGCTGTGCGAACAAAGTACGGCGCATTCAGATTGATCGAAGAAAACTGTTTGCGGGTAATCCCATGAATGCCATTTACGCTAAGCATCCATCCCCAGCCCAAGCTCTGTTCGATGCCTAAGGTCGTCTGCATGTTATAGGGATTGAGCAGATTGTTCGACATAAGAAACAGATCCCGCTTGCCCAATCCGGTCGAGGGAATCGAAGTGAGGCTGTTCGGAAAAGTCGGAAACCCGGCTTGACCCTTGGTAAAGGTATAAGTCTTGGTTGGGGAATCTACTCCCTGGAGCTGTGCATTCAGGGGAATCTGCAAATACGATTCACCAAAGAAGAAGCCAAAGCCACCACGCAGAATCGTCTTCCCTGTTCCGAGGACGTCATATGCTAGACCAATGCGCGGAGCGATGTTATTCGTATCGCGAGTAAAGCCTTGATATTCGTAGCGTGCACCCATGGTCAAAGTAAGTCCCGGCAAGGCTCTCCAGGTGTCCTGCATAAATCCAGCAACAAAAGAATTCTTTAAACGGACATGGGCAGCACCGAAAGTCTGGGTATAGCTGCTGGGCTGTTCTCCCGCAGTCGGCGCACCAGCAGGAAAGGTATAGGTCCCATAGAGCGTCGTACTTGTATTTATTGCCTGTGTCCGGGTTCCCGCAACACCTGCCGTCAGGCTATGCTTCCCTAAACGCCAGCCTAACTGTTCTTTCAAATCTTCGGTGTTGCTCTGAAGGTGCAAGGAGTTCGATCCGCCCTCGGTACTATATCCGGGACGAGAGATGCCAATCGAGGGCTGATTCGGAGTCAGCACATAGGGCAAGGCATGTACAAACTCAAATTGCAGCGTGTTGATCTTTTCTCCAAAGGTTGAAATCAGCGAGCCCTGTGTCCCAATGGACTGTGTCCGATTCGTCTGTCCGGCGGAGGGCTGCACGATTCCACCCACGCGGTCATTTGGATTATTGCTGAAGCTTCTGTGTCCACTTACACGCAACGTAAGAAGATGTTGATTGGTAAGCTGGCGGTCGAGGCGTCCGAGAGTGTAAAAATCCGATCCCTCCCCCATATAGACCATCGCCTTGGGCGACTGGATATAGGAACCGCGCCGAAAGCTATCTTGCTCGTGCGTTGCAAAGAAGTGCGTCTTGTTATCCAGAAGCGGCCCGCCCAGGCGTCCATAACCGTCGATCATGCGATTTGGCATGCGAACGGTCGAGACAGGAGGAGCCGACTGCAGACCACTCGGACGCCCGAAGAAGGCCATCTCTCCGTGATACTTGGGGCCTCCGGCACGAGAGCTGGTAGCAACAATGCCTGTCGTCGTGCCTCCATAGAGCACATCGTATTGGTTCGTAAGAACCTGCATTTCAGACATCGCCGAGATGGGTAACGCTTGCAGCGGAGCATTGCCATAAACAACTTCATAATTCGTGCTGCCATCGATACTGTATCGCGTAAGCCGGAAGATATCGGCATTGATGTTCAGTCGTGCGCCATTGATTGCATCGCTGCCTAAGCCTGCGGTATTGCGCACCTGCGGATTCAACAAGGTCAGCTTAGTAAGATTGCGTCCATTTTCCGGCAACGCATCCAGTGACCGCCCATCGATGAGTTGCGAAATAACGGGTGCATCTTCAGCAAGAGGTTTTGTCTCACCGTCGATAGTGACTGTCGTATTTACACTATCTACATCCAAGGCAATTTCCAGATTCGATGTCTGCCTGGAGAGCGAATCTAGCGTAATGCGGACTCCACGGAAGCCGGGTGTCTGCACTGAGACATCGAATGGTGGCTGCATGGCGGCGGGAAGCTGTACAGAAAAGGAGCCGTTGGCATCGGCTGTACCCTTAGCCACCTCGCTGGTACCGCTGCCGGCAATAGAGATCTCTGCTCCAGGCAGAACCGAATGATCCAGACGGGTTAATACAGATCCACGAATCTCACGCACGTGTTCGTGCTGGCTCCAGCCGGTGAGGGAAAAAAGAAACAATGCGCAACTGAAAATGGCAAGGGATCTCCCCAGCCGCCAACGCGACAAAAAGAACATAGAACAGCCTCTCTAATTTTTCTCCTCAAGGCAGCTATTCGCTCGAGGAGGTTTATTTAAGCAAGAACAAGTAACAAACTCTCGCTCGAAACTCAGAGCTCGGAAAGTTAATGCAATCGAGTTGCAACATAAAACGACACGTCAGGATACATTCCGTTCAAACTCCCCTATCTCTGAAAAAGCAATTTCACTTCTGTATCAGGTAATCAAGGCCTTCAGCTCTCGCAGAGCTTCTTACTTGCAACAGTGTTGCATCTTAAGAATAGTATAAACCACTGAAGAATCTATTGCCTCATTCAAAATACGACAAGTTCAGTCCTACATCAAGTGCGTATCGCCCGAATTTTGAAAATGGATGAAGGAAATCCCAGGAGAGGATATTCAAGGATTACCGCCGTGGAGGCGTTGCGAAACCTCCACGGCAGCCGGTAGGTAATGTTCTTTTAGCTAAATCGAGATGCTCAGCACATGGTTCAAGCGCTTGACGAAGGTTGCCGGATCTTGCAGGGGCACACCTTCCATCAACAGGGCCTGATCGAGCAGCAACCATGCGGCATCGTTGGCAACTTCATCCTCCTGGCGCGCAAGCAGCTTCTTGATGATCTCGTGATCAGGATTGATCTCCAGCGTCGGCTTGGCGACAGGCAGATCCTTCTGGCCCATGGCTCGAAGCATCTGCTGCATCTTCAACGAGGGCTCTGTCTCGTCGGAGACGATGCAGGAGGGACTATCGGCCAGTCGTACCGAGGCACGAACATCCTTCACTCGATCACCGAGTGTGGTCTTTAGCTTTTCGATCAGAGGCTTAATGGCTTCGGACTTGTCCGGCTCGGTTTCGTCCTTCAGATCCTCGCTCGTAGAAGCCTTATTGACGGCCTTCAGGTCGATCTCGCCGTACTTCTCGATGCCGGAGAAGACAATCTCGTCGATGTCGTCATCGAGAATCAGGACTTCGATGTCCTTTTTCTTGTAGATCTCCAGCAGCGGAGAGGTGCGAAGCAGAGCCTCCGAGCCGCCAGTGAGATAGTAGATGCTCTTCTGCTCCGCCTTCATCCTCGACTTCACTTCGGCAAGGCTGGTAAGGCCGTCCACCTTTGTCGACTTGAAGCGGACGAGCTCAAGCAGCGTCTCACGATTGGCGAAGTCTCCATACAAACCTTCCTTCAGTGGACGGTTGAATTCCTGGATGAACTTCATGTACTGCTCAGGCTGATTTTCGGAGACATTCTTCAGCTCGGTAAGAATCTTCTTCACGCTGGCCGTGCGGATGTTGGTCAGAATCCGGTTCTGCTGCAGAATCTCACGGCTAACATTCAGCGGAAGGTCCTCGCTGTCGATGATTCCACGAACAAAGCGCAGATACTGCGGTAGAAGCTCCTTCGAGTCGTCCATGATAAAGACGCGCTTGACATAGAGCTTGATGCCGACCTTATATTCCGCCTGATAGAGATCGAGCGGAGCCTTTGACGGGATATAGAAGAGTGTTGTGTACTCGAGGCTGCCTTCTGCCTTGGTGTGGAACCAGAAGAGCGGATCGTCCCAATCACCCGAGATCGACTTATAGAACTCCTTGTAGTCCTCGTCCTTCAGCTCGCTCTTCGAACGGCGCCAAAGGGCGCTGGCTGCGTTGACCTGTTCGGTGGTGCGCTTCTTCTCCGACTTCTTCTCGGTCTCGTTCCACTCGCTTTTGTCGTAGGTCATAAAGATCGGGAAAGCGATGTGGTTGGAGTAGCGCTTGACAATCTCCTGCAAACGCCAGCTGTTGGCATACTGGGCGCCTTCTTCGTTGAAGTGCAGCAGCACAGTAGTACCAAAGGAGGAGCGCTCTGCCGGTTCAAGCTCGAAACCGGATTTGCCGTCACTCGTCCAACGGAAGGCCTTTTCCTCGCCAGCTTTACGGGAGACAACCTCGACGCTGTCGGCAACCATGAAGGCGCTATAGAAACCAACGCCGAACTGGCCGATCAGGTTTGAATCCTTCTTGGCGTCTCCGGAGAGTTGCGAGAGGAAATTCTTGGTCCCGGAGCGGGCAATCGTGCCGAGATGTGAAACCAAATCCTCTTCATTCATGCCGATACCGTTATCGGCAATCGTCAAGGTCTTTTTTTCTTCGTCCAGTTCGAGATCGATTCTGGGCTCGAAGGCAAGGCTCTTATAAGCATCGTCGACCAGCGTCAGGTGCCGGAGCTTATCCAACGCGTCGGACGAGTTGGAGATCAGTTCTCTTAAGAAGATCTCCGGGTGCGAATAGAGCGAATGGATGATAAGGTGCAGCAGTTGACTGACTTCAGTCTGAAATTCACGTTTCGACATAGTTATGGTCACCAGTAACAATATAAAACGAGATTTCGGAACCTTGTAAAACAGGCCTGGTACTAAATCCAACTATTTGCAGTACCACAACCAGAGACGCCAGGTATTACGGTAACAACAGGCCCCAAGAATGGGGCATCCAGATTGTTACCACCGGAGCCGGTAATGCCGGTAATACGGCTGTAATGTGTTACTTCCCATCGATTATCTGATTGATAAGACTCTCGAAATCCTGCAATCCGCTCTGCCTGGTCATTCCATAGACTTTGGGATAGGTAATCAGCATCACGATTACACCGTGCATGCAGGCGAAACAGCGGCGCATCTTTCGGTCGATCACCTCCGAAGGTGTCCCCTCAGGAAGAATCTGGCTCAGGTTCTGGCGGATGAAGGCAATGGCGGGTTTGGAAATCTCCGACCGGATCTCCATTGAGGCCTTATCCGGAAGTTCCGTCAAGAAGGCCAGCCGGTAGTGGTGCGGATTCTTTACCGCCAGTTCGATGGTCTGACGCAATGCCTCAATCACACGGGCCCGGGGCGATGGAAGATGACCCAGCTTCTCATTAATCCGTGTCGTCTGGCTCGTATACAGCTCGACGCAAAGATGGGTAATCAGCGAAGCCTTATCCGGAAAGTGGCGGTACATCGCCATCTGCGAGCATCCGGCGACCTCGGCAATACGCCGGATCGAGACGTTCTGGTAGCCCTCGGTCGCAAAAAGCTGGCTGGCAGCCTCGATCACGCGAGCCTTGAGCTCGGCACCGGCCTTGAAACGGGGCCGCTGCTCCTCCACTTGCGTTCGCTGTACCAACTACCGTCCCTCGCGGCGAATCGCCGCAGCCGATTCCCTTCCCCCAGAGCATTTTTCGCAAAGATGCAGACCAAGTCACAGAGGCTTATGCGGCTTTCCGCTAAAGAAAGCCGCTCGCGGCTGTCTTCAGCGTGCCTACACCCATGCGGGAAATGCTCCTTATCCGCCGAAGGCAAATTATACAACTTTCCTGCTATACGACGCACACTATGTGTACGGTGTAAACTATAAAGAATGTTCATTCCCTTTCTGCCGAGTATTCCTGCAAAGGAATCCATTACGTGTGCCTGGAACGATCGCAGGATTGCCCGTGTCTGCAGTTGGATCTTCTGGCTGGGAACCATTTCCCTGCCACTCGGAGCCCAATGTGCCGGGCGACCAGATACGACGAAGGCAGCGGCAGCATGTGTCCAGCAACATCTTGCACCGGAACGGCTGGCCAATTTCGACGCCTCACGCCCCTATCGGCTGGAAGAGTTGATCGACATCGCCGAATCCAACAATCCCCGGACGAAAGAAGCCTGGGAACGGGCACGGCAGGCTGCAAACCGTCTGAATATTGCCCGTGCCGACTACTATCCGGAGCTGGCTTTTCTGGCATTCTTCGGAGACGAGCGTATCGTCAATCCCTTTCCCAAGCCTCTTGCGCCACGCGGCTATACGATGGCCGAAATCCCGACCGTTGCCCCAAAGATAGCGCTCGCTTATACCATCTTCGACTTCGGCAAGCGTGGGAACCAGATTGAGAGCAGCAAGGCCGAGCGCCTAGCAGCCGCAGCAGCCTTTCAACGCGCCAACCAGGACGTGGCCTTCTCCGTGGTACAGAGTTACTACGGTCTTCTTACCGAAGAGCAGCGGCTGGAAGCAGCTCGACAGATTCTAACCACGGCGCAGACCACTGAAGACGCCGCCCAGGCGCAATTGCAGAATGGACGGGCAACGCTTCCCGACGTTCTGAATGCCAAGGCAGCCCGGGCCCAGGCAGCCTACGATCTTGAAGCCGCTATCGGAGCCGCCAGAATTGCCCGAGTAGCCCTGCGTGAGGATCTCGGCGTCGAGCCATCCGATGAGATTGAAATCGCCAAACCGTCTGACGCGCCAATTCCCGCCGAGGTAACAGAATCCGTTCAACAGCTTGTTGCTTCGGCTCTTCAAGACCGCCCCGACCTGGAGCAACTAAGTCAGAAACTACGTTCCAGCGAAGCCGAAATTGGAATCGCCAAAGCGGCTCTACGCCCTGCGCTGCAACTTGAATCGAAGCTAGGACAAACAGCAGTCTGGCCAACCAGCAGCTACGGGCAACTTGGCGCAGCCGATCAAACAACGTGGAATGTGGGAGTTACCTTCCACTGGAGTCTCTTCGACGCCGGGAAGCGCAGAAATGAAGTTGCTCTTGCCGAATCCGAGCACCGCGAACGGCAGGATGAGCTACAGGAGCAGCAAGACCGGATCGCGCGCGAGGTTTGGACGGCTTATCTATCTTTTCGTACCGCGGTACGGCAGCGAGAAGCGGCAGAAAATCTTCTGCAGTCTGCCGAAACCTCGTATAACTCCTCCTTCGAGGCTTACCGGTATGGAGTTAAGAATCTTATCGACGTGGTTACAGCAGAGAAGCAATTAGCAGAGGCGCGGCTGGCTCATGTGCAAGCCTATTCCGCCGTCTGGTTGAGTGCAGTTCGGCTGGAGTACGCAACCGGGCGCCTGTTGCGCCATCGGGAACCACTTACTCGAAGCGCCGCGGCTCGGCCATAGCTAGAAAGAAAGAGATTCATGGCAATCAAGAACTGGAAGCATATCTTATTTATCTCCCCGGCATTCCTGTCCTGTGGATGTTCGCGCGCGCCCAATATCGACATAGCGGGATCGTTCTTCCCTTCCTGGATGATCTGTCTCGCGATAAGCATCGGAGCCGCCATTGCAACACGAGGATTTTTGCAGCGCCGCAATCTGGAGTCGGAAGTTGGAACGTTGACGATCTTCTATCCCGCGATAGTCGTGCTTCTGGCCTGTGTGCTCTGGCTTTTGCTGTTCCGGTGAGAAGAGGAGCGTGTTCGCTTCGGTAAAAGCAAAGCAGGGTGCCCATCTTCACAAGCGAAGCGAGTTAAGGTGGGACGCACAGAAATCTCAATATCGGTATCCGAACAGCATCTGGCTACTTATTGAGTCTCTCCGGTTACCGATATGGATACTTCCGTTTATCCCACCTAACTGGCCGCTTCGCGACCTTGAAGATGGGGCACCCAAAGATCCCTTCTCACGCAAACGATCCTATAAGGAGAAAAGTTTATGCCGCTCAAAAAGACAATCTCGATAGCTGCCGGAACTGCAGCTCTGGCCGTACTTGCGGCAGGACTGGTAGTTCTCCAGGTTAATCGCCATCCGCGCACAGACGACGCCAGCGTTCGTGCCAACTATATTCAGTTTGCTCCCGAGGTCAGCGGACGACTCACGGCTCTCGACGTCAAGGACAATCAATATGTACACAAAGGCGATCTGCTCTTCTCAATCGACCCACGCCCTTATCAATACGCGCTCGAACAGGCCTTGGCCGATCAGCAATTGCTAGAGAAGCAGATTCAGGATGCGCAACGCAAAATTGCCGCGCAGTCGAGTGCCGTTGAAGCTGCCCATGCCGGTCTGCTCAGTTCGAAGACACATGTAACCACCATGCAGGACGCCATCGACGCAGCGCATGCAGCTGCCGAGCGGGCCGAAGCAGCGGCAGGTACAGCAGAAGCGCAGCACAAGCTTGCTTTGAACAATCTGCATCGCCTTGAACCCCTGCTGGCAAAGCAATACGTCACCGTTGAACAAGTAGATGAGATGCGAACCAAAGTTCGCGTCGCCGAGCAGAATGTCGCCGAAGCACAAGCTGCCCTGCACCAGGCAAAGATGCAGGAAGAACAGGCACGCGCACAGCATCGCGAAGCCAGTGTCGGAATCTCAGTCTCTCAGGCACACTTGAACGAAAGTGTTCATACCGTCGATACACTCGACAGCCTGATTGCGCAGCGTCCGATCAAAGAGGCACACGTCGAAAGCGCTCAGCTTGATCTCGAACGCTGCCGCGTCGTCGCTCCCTTTGACGGATACATTACCAACCTGAATATCTCCGAGGGTGAATACGCCAAGCCCGGAGCGCCTATCTTTACCTTGATCGACACGCGCAACTGGTACGTCATCGCCAACTACCGCGAAACATCGCTGAAGCATATCCGTCCCGGATCGCATGCCGATATCTACCTGATGAGCGATCCTCATCGCCGCTTCGACGGATATGTTGAGAGCATAGGCTATGGTGTCACCCCTGACGAGTCGAACCTGAGTAACGGGCTGCCGCAGATCAATCACACCCTGAACTGGGTTCATCTCTCGGCTCGCTTCCCTGTTCGTGTGAAGATTCAGCATCCCGATCCGCAGCTCTTCCGCATCGGCGAAACAGCCATCAGCGTTGTGAGATAAGAGACGATGAATAGCAGAATCAATGCTCGTGTGCCGCTCTATGAATTAATCCGGCAAGAGCTGTTGCCTTACCACGGACGAATGGCCGGGGCGTTGCGGACGACTCTGGCCGTCACGTGCACCATCATCGCCATGATGATTCTGCGGACTCCGGCAGTCGCGCCCGGAGCATATCTGATTTACATCATCTCGTATGAGACTCCGTATCTAACCTTTATCTCGGGACTCTATGCAATTGTTTTTCAGTGCGTGGGCGTAGCGGCGGCACTCCTGCTGGTCATCCTGACGGACAATTCGGGGATGGGGCGGGTTCTGGGAACAGCGCTCTTCAGTTTTGTCGCCGCCTTTCTGCTAAAGACAATGCGCCGTCGAGGAGGAATGGACTTCGGAGTCTTCTCGCTCATTACGCTTTCTTTCTGGGACTTGAAGACCCCGGCCGACGAGTTAGTCAAAGCCTCCATGTGGCCCGTTGCCACCGGCGCATTGGGAGTTGCTTTTGCCGTGGCCATCGAATATGTCTTCGCCAGCAGAGATCCCTTCTATGCACTGCATCGCGAGTATCAGGCAAGACTGGAGGCAATCGAAAACTTCCTTCGGGCCTACAGCGAGGAAGAGGGACACCCCAATCTGCAGCTCTCGTCGAAGGAAGTTATCCGCCTCTCTTTCGCCGGACAGGGGCGAATGCTCGCACTCATTCGCGAGATCAGTACACGCAGAGAAGGCGCAGATGCTTACGTAGAAGATCTGCCGATACTTCTGCCTCATCTCTTCCGCCTGCTCGACCTGACGGCAAGTCTCGCTATGGAAGAGCACCGTGAACTCAGCACCGGGCATAAGGCACGCATCAAGCAGATAGCCGATGCCTGCGCCCAAATTCGCGAAAAGCCCTTTCAGCATCTGGAGCTGAAATTCAGTGAAAGCGCGGATGAATCCGAGCTCCTGGGCCTAATCGAGCAATCGCTGACAGCACTCGCTGAAGTAGAACCGACGCAGCCTATTGCCTGGGAGAGCAAAGCGCGTGGAAGCAAACAGACCGCGCCCTCGTGGTTTGTTCCCGATGCGTGGACGAATCCTGCCTATGTTATCTTCAGCCTGAAGATAGCCCTATGTGCCACCATCGGTTACATCATTTATATGGCCATGAATTGGCCGGGGATCTCGACTGTTGTCCTTACCGTTCTCATCGTAGGACTCAGCAATACAGGAGCAATCAGTCAGAAGCTGATCTTCCGTCTGACGGGCTCGACCTTAGGTGGAGTCGTCTTCGGTATTGGATCGATTATCTTTCTCTTCCCATACATGGACTCCGCTACGTCGCTCAGCTTGCTCGTCGCAGCCGTGGCATTTACAGCGGCCTGGCTCGCACGTGCTCCACACTTCTCCTATATCGGTCTGCAAATCGCCTTCTCTTTCTTTATTGTTGCCTTCGAAACCTTCTCTGCTCCAACCGATATGGTTCCAGGCAGAGATCGTATCCTTGGTATTGGCCTTGCCCTGCTGCTGGTATGGGTGGTCTTCATCGAGATTGCTCCAGTGAGAACCGTCGATGAAATGCGAAAGGCACTATCGAAGGTTCTCTCTACCGAAGCAGATCTACTTTCTCTGGCCGCAACGGAACCGGAGCAATTCAAACATCAGCGTTCAAAGTTGCGTGAAAGTATCGCTCGGCAGATGGTCAGCCTCCGCACAATGGCCGAGACAGTCCCTTACGAGATCGGAACCCGGCGGCAATTGGATCAACAGATCGGTGACGAATTGCTCGAAGCCGCACTTTCAGCCGGGAATCTCTTTCTCACGCTGGAAACCTGGATGCATCACCAGACCGCAGAGGAAACTTCCCAGGTGCAAAAGGAGATTGCAGAAGAGCTATCACACTGGGCCAAGCGGCTAAACACTAAAGAGCCTTGCTCAGCGGAAACGCAGCTTCCAATAGAGTTTGGAGCCGACTATAACGGTTCGACAGGCAAGATCCTCAGCTCCTATGAACGTCTGCACCGTCAGCTGTCGATGCTTTGCACTCCGAGAGAAGCCTCGTAAGCAACAAAGGGTACCGCCGGACTCCAGGCCGGCTGTCGTGGAGGGTCTCCAGGCCCTCCACCCGGGAAGAAAGAGTATTACCGCGACATTACTTGTCTCACGCTGCTTCGCTTGTGTGGGCGAGGACGCCCACACGACAGCCGGCCTGGAGTCCGGCGGTACCTTATGGTACGAACTGGGCAAGTACAGAAAGGAGATGCTCTGGCTCGGCTACCGATATCGAAGCTTTTGTCCGTCCCACCTTAACTCGCTTCGCTCGTGAAGATGGGGCACCCCAGATTTTTTTGCAAATCTATTCCTCCGGTTACCGATACCGGATCGATCTTCAACCTGAAAATTATCTCTCCGCTGTCTCGATTGCTCGTATAGAAGCGACCCCAAGCGAAGTGAGGACTTCGTCCGGACGCTCTTCGAAATACAGAATTGCCGATTTCGCTTCCCCGCGGTTATAAATCCAAACTCCGGAAGCGATCAAGACAAAGCCTGCAAACATCCAAGCGAACTTGCCAACATCCTGTAAAGAAGCAAGCTCAGCCTTTGCACAAGTGAACGACAGAATGTACAGCAAAAACAATCCAGCCCAGAACACAAACTGAATATTCACCTTCCCCGGTAAATAGGAGCAGGTAAAGGGTACTTTATAGAGACCGATCAAACTCAGTTCGACAAAGAACCACCCAAGCATGGCAACAATTGCAAGGTGCTCCGCCACTGGAAGAACGGGCCTGACCGGATATGCTAAAGCAGCCGAGAGCAGCAGCACAGGAAGCACCGCAAACAACAGCAGAGATCTCCTTGTTGCAGCGATATATTTCTCCGAGGGACTTAGCTGTGTAATCCGCCACACCCAATTCGCTGTAAGCGAAATCGGCAACGAGAAGACACTTCGTAAACCGAAAATAGCGAAAGCCATCATCATGATCGTTGCAATCAAATAGCTGGGGGGCAATGGCATTGGACTCTTCGCAAGCAAGCCATTCTTAAGCAAAGAAAGAGCAATCGCAAAGACCAGCGCGAGATAAAAAGCAAAGGCCACGCGGTGATGGCGACTACGCGTAAGCGAGCGAAGGCTAAAGAACAGAATCGCAGTTCCCAGTGCAGGACCAAGGCGCAGAGACCCAAACCAGCCTCTGCCTGAAGGAAGCAAATCCGGCTCTTCAACGGTCTTCTTCATCGTCCGCAGATAACAGAGCAGCAAGGAAACAGTAGCGCCTAGAACAGAAACACCCAGCCCCATCCATGCACGCCAAGCCATCCAGGCAAGCGAGGAAGGCCAGTTCCCCTCGATTTGATTCATCAGAGCAAAGAACCATAGAGAAGGCGAATAGGCCACCCAAACGTGATTAGAGGGAAGCATCATCGCCGCAGGAGTCAGCAAGCGCGGCTGGAGAAAATACACAGCCAGAGTGAGAGCAAAAGCAATCAATTGTAGAGCGGCTGAGAGACGAAGGAAGAGACGTCGCGGCAATAGTAGAGAAGTAATGCCCTGCACGGTCAGTACCGTAAAGTAAAGAAAGAGGCTCGAACCAATCATAGCCACCCAGTAAGCAGCCGACGACTGAAAGAAGCCCCAACCCGAACGATGCAGCTCACCCAAGATCGAAGCAAACATCAGCCCTGGAGCAAGATTCAACGCAAGAACGGCTAAACCCAATAACGCAGCCGAGGAAGAAATCTTCGCCATGAGAATTGTCCGCGGTTTCACAGGCAAGGGAGCAAGTACCATTACATCGCGGCGGTCCGGAAAAGTTGCATCCCAACTGACGACGACAATCAGGCCTGCGACCAGCACCATAGTCTTCGTCAGATATTGCTCAATCTGCCAGCCAGCGCGGGCCACCAGACTCCAGATAATAAGCGTATGAATCAGGCTGAGCATAATCAAGACACCGGCAAACTGGCCAAGGAAACGAGGGACATCCGCTTCGACAGACAGCGCCTCAAGATCGATTACGCGCAGAAGAAACTGCCGCAAGAGAATGCGATAGTGAAGAGGAAAGAGTTCCGCCAGCTTAGGCATGGATCAGATCCGCAATCTGCCGCGCCAGAGTATTCGAGTCCTGCTCGACGGCCAGCTGTGAGAAGATTGCCTCCAACGTCGGCAATTCCATCAGCGAACGCAAATCGGCAATGGAATCGTCGGCAACGATCTTTCCATGATGAAGAATTACTACGCGCGAACAGACACGTTCGACAGTATCCAGCTCATGAGAACTGAATAACACCACCTTGCCACGTGAAGCCAACTCCTGAATCAGGCTGCGCAACACGAGCGCCGATCCGACATCGAGGCCCGAGAAAGGCTCATCTAGCAGAACCAGCTCAGGATTGTGCAGTAGTGCCGCCGCAATCAGAACCTTCTGCCGCATCCCCTTCGAGTAACCGGAGATGGAAGCGTGACGGTCTTCATAGAGCGAAAGCAAACGCAGCAACCCGTCAATCCGCTCCGAACTTTCCCTCGCTGGGAGATTCCGAAGCTGCGACACCATCGTCAGATATTCCACGCCGGAGAGATGCGTATATAGATGCGGCTCTTCCGGCACATAGCCCATCCGGGATTTATAGCCAGCCAGATCGTCTTCTATCTTCCGACCATCGAAAAAGATATGCCCTGTGGTCCTTTCGATCAGAGCCGTGATCATCTTCATCGTTGTCGACTTTCCCGAGCCATTCGGCCCCAGATAGCCCAACACTTCTCCCGGTGCTGCTGAAAAACTGACATTGTTGACGACAGGAATACCAACGTAGTGTTTTGAAACATGGCGGAGTTCAAGCATGCTGCCCCTGCCTTTCGTCGGCCTCAGGATCGAAGTATTGCCGATGAAAGTCGACACCCCTATGTAGCATTCAATATAGCAGGGCGTCAAGTAGATCTCTACATAGGGGTGTTCAGGCTTCAGGAGTATCTGTTTCTTGTGCCAAATCCACTAACCGATGCAATTGTTCAGGCCCATCGTCTTTCCCGTTTGCGCGGGCAAGACCACCACAATTTCTGTGCATGTCGGTTCGGTAAACGCGTTGGCTATGCCGACTTGGTATCTAGCTCTATGGAGATCGAAGTTTCCATGCTCGACACAGTCCAGAATGGACATCTTCCGATAGCGCAGAGACGGTGAGCTTTGCAGGCTGATTGTGTCTGCTTCCTGATCTTCTTGGTAATACTAAAAGTCGTTATAGAGGAAATTCGAAGGTGGCAGGATGCAGCATAGACGAAAGAGCCTCGGAAAATCCGGGGCTCTTTCTATGATCAGATTGCACCTACCTACCGCCTTTGACAAGAGATAGCCGAGGAGGGCCACTTCTAGGTTTTGGTTCGCCGATGCGCTTACCTTCAAGAGCTGTCATCGTAAGCCCGAACATCATTTCATCAAGTTCAACCGTGGTTATAGATAAGTCTCTGGCAATATCGGAGCGACTTATACCGTCAGCAGCTAACATTCGCAGTAGCTTTTCAAGAAGCAACGAACGCTCTCGCGGTACACCTTCGATCTCCTCGGTTCTTGCCCCAATGCGAGAAATCTGGATGCAAATGTTCTTGTAGTGATGCTCCGTTATTAGTGGTGGTTTAAGTTTATGCATCCGATAAACCAGAGCCATTAACGACACCTTCCATCGCTTCTTCCATTGGATTAGGGCTGATATTCCGGGATTGGGGCGGGCATAGGCTCGCAGGTCCGATTCGGGTATAAGAAACGCTGAGGCGAACTGATTTGCTTCACTTTCAGCCTCTTTCCCGGTTGGAGACCCGTGACGATGGAGCACAAGATGGCCTAGTTCATGTGCTGCATCAAAGCGGCTATGCTCAGAACTCTTTTGTACGTTAAGCATGACGAAAGGAGTATCGCCTTTCCATGTAGAAAAGGCATCTACTTCGCGAGCTTTCACCGAGAGAGAATAAACACGCACTCCTTTCGATTCCAGCAGATGAATCATGTTTGAAATGGGTTGAACTCCCAATCCCCATTCAGTTCTGACAATTTCTGCGGCCGCCTCTGGAGTGGCCAGTTTTACATCAGGAATCGCTGCTGCAGGCATGGCAAAACGTTTAGTAAACCAATTGTTGAGGAGAATGCATATAGCGCCCTGTCCCTGGGCCTCCGCTTGCTGTCCTGCAGTCATCCTTGCCATTGAACGGAAGCTGACAGTGGACACATCGATTTCTTCTATGTTCTCCCCATAAAAAAAGGCTTTAGGGAATCCGAGCACAGAACAAAGACGAGACATAGTGTCATCTCCAGGCTCCGTACCGGATTCAAAGTTCATTATCGATTTCGGATCAACTCCGACAGCTTGTGCAAGTTCGACCTTTTTCAGCCCGCGACGTCGTCGAGCGAGAGCAAAGCGGCGCGGATTGAATACTTGCTCACATTTACCCAAGCTTTCTGACATCGACGTCGTATTCCCCACTTTGCGGTCCATCTCCATCCTCATTTCCGCCGAGCGGTATGTCATCTTCTTGCAGTGGTTGCGGAATTATCATGATTCGTTCGCTCCAACTTGCGATGGATCGATCCTTATTTAGACTGACTCCACGAGACAACTCAAGAGATAGCTTGTTCCCCGGCTCATCCACATACATAAGAAGCCACCAAAACTCGTATCCTGCCAATTCATGCCGATTTTCAGTTCCATCGAACACATCGGGAAAGAGCAGGCCCTGATTCTCTTCCAGTGCTTCTTCGGTACGAATGCCCTTTGCAGGGCGTGTACTTGGAGGATGGCTCGCATCACCGTTACCTGTATTCAAATCTGAAGTAGCTACTGCGAGAGCGATCTTGCGCTTGTGATTTACTACCAACGGGTGTCCGGCGGGGTCCTCACGGCTCCATCCATCCTTGGCATTGGAAAGAAGCTCCCCTAAGGTAGCGAGCGTATTTGAATACATCACATTTCCGGCGTACCACTTCGGATGAAATGGGGTGTTTGTTGCCCATGCAAACTTTCCCGCACGAGCTGCTTCCTGAATGACTTCACTTCTCAACCCCAGAGAAGCAAGCCGAGTTTCCGCTTCAGAATATTTGACATACACGCGTGCGAGCATCCGCACCTCCGTTTCAGACTGACCCAAAATCGTCCCAATCAGAATTACTACTTCCTGTTTTACCACATCGAACGATGTTGTAAAATAGGAAGTAGTACTTTTCATCTGCTGGAGAACGCCTTCTTGCGATTGCTTCCATATTTCGATCTCCCTGCTAAGTCTTCCGGGGTAAGCCTGTAGTCTCGCGAGCGGTAGAACTACACTACCGATCCTTCTCCTTGACACTCTAGGAGAGTGGAGCTATTCTCCTAGTCATCCTAGGAGGAGGGTTTTCCTTTGGCTCCAAAGCAGAACGATCTACTACAGGGCACGCTCGACATGATGGTGCTCAAGGCTGTATCCCTTGGTCCATTGCATGGATATGGAGTATTGCTGCGTATTCAGCAGATCTCCGGCAATCGGCTGGAGATTCAGCAGGGATCGCTCTATCCTGCGCTCTATCGTCTTGAGCATGAAGGCTGGATTGCCAGCGAATGGGGACAAAGCGAAAACAACCGCAAGGCCAAGTACTATCGACTTACCGCAGCCGGGCGCCGGCGCCTCCAGACCGAAACCGAGAAGTGGAACCATATGGCCGATGCCATCGCGGCAGTCCTGCGCGCAACGCCGGAGGAAGCATGAGCCTTCGCAGCCGTTTGCATACCTGGTATAAGGCGATCTTCAAGCAGAAGCAGGTCAGTCAGGAGATTGAGGACGAGCTGGCCTTTCACCTGGAAGAGTATGCGGCAGACTTGATCCGCAACGGGGTCCATCCGGAAGAGGCGAGGCGGCGCGCACGCGTTGAGCTTGGGAGCATCGCCGTACAGAAAGAAAACTGTCGCAGCTCCTGGGGCACGCAGCTCTGGGATGAGTTCGTCGCCGATCTTCGCTATGGGTTGCGCATGCTGCTGAAGAGTCCGACCTTCGCAGCAATCGCCATCGGCTCACTGGCTCTGGGAATCGGAGCCAATACCGTCGTTTTCACCTTCGCCAAGCAGATATTTCTCGACAGGCTTGCGGTAAAGGAACCTTCGCAGCTTCGAGTGTTGGTCTGGAGCCACGATAAAAGCCGTAGTGTTGTTCACTGGATGTGGGATTATAGCTGGACCACTCCAGAGGGAAAAACACTCCACACAACCTATTCCTATCCCATATATCAGCAACTACGCTGGCAAAATCGTGTGCTGGAAGATATCTTTGCCTTCAGTAACTTTAGCCGGATAACGGCCTCTATTGACGGAAGCGCCGAACCGGTAGAGGGACAGATGGTCTCCGGCAACTACTATCGCGTGCTCAGTGTAAAGCCTGCTCTGGGCCGAGCCATCGATGAAGCCGACGACGCAACGGTCGGAAGTGGTCCGGTCATCGTCATCAGCGATGGATATTGGACAAAGCGCTTTGGACGCTCCCCCTCGGTCATAGGAAAAACAGTCAAGCTAAACCTCACCCCTTTCACCATCGTAGGAGTTAATCCTCCAGGTTTCACCGGAGCTTCCGAGACGGGCATTTCTCCGGATGTCTTCTTCCCTTTCAGCATGCAACCTATAGCCTTCCCAAGGGCCAATAGCTCCCTGCTGGCGGACAAGAATAAGTGGTGGGTGACACTTATGGGCAGGGTTAGGCCTGGAACCGATGAAGCATCTGCACGTGCTTCTCTGGATCTGCTGTTGAATCAGGCAGTGCGCTCCACCATGACTGTCAACAAGGATTCGAGTATCCCCAGCCTGGAGTTGGTAAATGGCAGTCGTGGCCTGAATCCTTCCGGCAAGCAGCTTGCAGAACCGATCCGGGTTCTTCTTGCTCTTGCAGGTTTTGTCTTGCTGCTGGCCTGTACCAATCTGGCGAATCTTCTACTGGCCAGATCCAGTGCGCGTCAACGCGAAATGGGAGTGCGTCTCGCCCTGGGAGCAAAACACGGACGCATCCTGAGACAGATGTTTACAGAGAGCCTGCTCATCTCTGCTCTTGGAGGCGTAGGCGGCTTGATGCTGGGCTACCTGGGACGCAATCTTCTGCCCCGGCTACTGGCCGATTCATGGAATCTGGGCTGGGATATATCCAAAGCGACGGCTCACTTCGACTGGATGGTCTTCGGCTATACGGCTGTCATTTCTATAGCTACGGGAGTGGTCTTTGGACTTGCCCCAGCCTGGCAATCGTCGAGAACGGAAGCGAACACAACACTGAAGAACTCTTCTCTATCCGCAACGCAACGCCGAAGTGGATTGGCGGGGAAAGCTCTCGTTGTCGTTCAGATCTCGCTTTCGATTGTTCTGATCGCAGGAGCCGGACTCTTTACGCGGACGCTGGTCAATCTAAATAAAACGCATCTCGGCTTCCGTCCCGATAACATCCTCCTCTTCTCGGTGCAGCAGACACAGTCGCGTTATCCTGCTCCGAAGGATGTTGCTTTGCACCACGACATCGAAGAACGGCTTGCGACTGTACCCGGAGTGGAATCGGCCTCACTATCTGTCATCCCCATGATCTCCGGCGGACGATACACGAACGAATTCATTCCCGACGGAGAACCGGTCAAGCATGACGAAACTTCCGATGTGGATTTCAATATCGTCGGAGAACATTTCTTCTCAACATTGAAGATTCCTTTGATTGCCGGACGCAGTTTTAAAGCAACGGACAATGAAGCTGGTTCAAAGGTCGCTCTTGTCAACCAACAGGTTGTCAAACATTTCTTCCACGACAACAATCCGATTGGAAGGACCTTTACCCAAGGCAAAACTAAGATTGAAATCGTCGGAGTTGTAGGCGACACAAAATTCGCAGATCTACGCGAAGATTTACAACCTATCGTCTATGTTCCCTACCGACAACAACCAACAGTGCCATACGGAATGGTCTACGCAGTCCGGACAGGAAGTAAGCCGGAAGCAATTGCTCCATCGTTGCGCAATGTTGTGCAATCTATCGACAAGGATATTCCCATCACCGATATCCGCACGCAACAACAGCAGATCGATGAGACCACAAAACAAGAACGAGTCTTTGCTGCACTCACCAGTGGTTTCGGAATTCTCGCCGTAGTTCTGGCCTGTATCGGTATCTATGGAATCATGGCCTACACCGTCTCCAAGCGCACCAACGAGATTGGGATTCGCATGGCTCTCGGTGCTCAACCGGCAAGCGTTCTGTCTATGGTACTCAAAGAAGCCTGGTGGCTCGCGCTATTCGGAATCGTTGCAGGAGGAGCAGCAACCCTGGGACTGGGCCAACTCGTCGCAAGTATGCTGTACGGACTCAAAGCAAATGACCCGGCAACACTGCTTACATCGGCGCTGTTGCTCTGTGCCGTAGCTCTTGCTGCCAGTTGGATTCCTGCACGTCGCGCCGCCAGGACCGATCCGATGATTGCACTACGCCACGAATAAAGAACTGGAAGATTCACCCGCTGCATAACGGAGGACGCATGAGCATTCGCAGCCGCATCCGCACATGGTGGAAGGCTATTCGTCAGAGTGAGCACTTCAATCAGGAGATTGAAGAAGAGCTTGCCTTTCATATCGAAGAATATGCAGCAGATCTGGAACAAAACGGACTCACCAGAGACGAAGCATTACGCCGTGCTCGCGCCGAACTCGGCGGCATCGCTTCGCAGAAGGAAAACTGCCGCGCTGCCTGGGGCACGCGGCTCTGGGACGAACTCGTCGGAGATCTTCGCTTTGCATGGCGAATGCTAGCCAAGAGTCCAGCCTTCACCGCCATTGCTATCGGTTCCCTTGCATTGGGAATTGGAGCCAACACCGTCATATTTACCTTTGCCAAGCAAACGTTGCTCGACAAGCTGGCAGTACCGAATCCGGACGAGTTAAGGCTTCTAGGTTGGTATGACTCGGGAAAGAACGGCGCTGTCCACTGGGCCTGGGGAGACAATTGGGTAACTCCATCCGGAAGGCAGATGAACACATACTTCTCTTATCCGGTTTACTTGCTCTTGCGGCATAACAATCATGTGCTTCAAGACATCTTTGCCTTCAAAGATTACGGAAGAGTTACAGCCACCATCGATGGACGAGCAGAAGCAATCGATGGAGAAATGGTCTCCGGCAACTATTATCAGGCTCTGGAAGTAAGACCGGCTCTCGGCCGCTTAATCGAGGAATCGGACGATCTTGTTCCCGGAACAGGAGCCGTCGCAGTAATCAGCGATGGATATTGGGCGCGACGCTTCGGACGCTCACCTTCCATCATTGGCAAAACAATCCTCTTGAATCTGACCCCCTTCACGATCATCGGAGTGAACCCGCCAGGATTTACCGGAACAACCCAAGTACAAAACTCGCCAGATATCTTCTTTCCTTTTAGTATGCAGCCCGTCTCCTTTAACCTCCACAGCAATACGCTCTTGGCTGATGGCGATAAGTGGTGGGTAACGGTCATGGCCAGGAGCAAGCCGGGAACAAATGAGGCTTCGGCACTTTCCTCGCTCGATGTTGTTCTAGATAACGCAGTGCGCGCTACGATGACCGTCGATAAAGACGCATCACTTCCCCGTCTGGAGTGGATCGAGGGGAATCGAGGACTAAACTGGAGCGGAAGAGAACTCTCAAAACCCATCTATGTATTACTGGCCTTAACAGGATCTGTCCTGCTCTTAGCCTGCGCCAATCTAGCGAATCTGCTGCTTGCACGCTCCAGCTCACGTCAACGGGAGATCGGTGTCAGGATCGCTTTAGGAGCCAGACGGAGCCGCATACTTCGACAGATGCTTACGGAGAGTCTCATGCTCTCCTGTCTAGGAGGTACCGCTGGACTTTTCCTCGGATACCTGGGCAGGAATGCACTTCCAAGTTTACTCAGCAGCCGAGGGGCTCCGATACCGGCAAGCGGTCACTTCGATTGGCAGATATTCAGTTTTGCTGTGGTCATTTCTCTCGTGACCGGATTCATCTTTGGACTGGCACCGGCCTGGCAGGCCGCGAGTACGGAAGCGAATGCTACGCTGAAAGACTCGGCACAGACGATTACTCGTCGCCGAAAAGCTTTGGCAGGCAAAGCCCTGGTCATCGTTCAGGTTTCTCTCTCTGTGATCCTCGTTGTGGTCGCAGGGCTCTTTACCCGCACACTCTTCAATCTAGGCAAAACAGATCTCGGCTTTCGACCGGAAAATGTCCTGCTCTTCCACATTCAGCAGCCCAAAACGCGCTATCCGGAATCTAAGGATATTGCTCTTCATCGCCAAATCGAGGAGAAGCTAGCCACAGTCCCAGGGGTCGAATCGGTTAGCTTATCGCAGATTCCGATGATTGCGGGTGGCGAATGGAGCACTAACTTTCACCTGGACGGCAGAATGGAAAAGAGCCAGAAAGACCTCCTCGTACGGGTTAATTCCGTGGGGTCTCATTTCTTCTCTACCATGGGGATACCACTCATAAGTGGACGCAGCCTTACCTTTGCAGATACCGCATCTTCAAAGAAGGTGGCCGTGATTAATCAACAACTGGCCCGCAAGTTCTTCCCCAACACGAACCCTATTGGAAGGACCTTCATCACTGGCAAGGATGAGCCGCTTACCGAGATAGTTGGCATCGTCAAGGATGCGCATTATTCAAGTGTAAGGAAAGAACCTCCAGCTCTGGTATATCTCCCGTATCAGCAACAGAAGAATGTAGAGGATGGGCTGACTTATGAGGTCCGCACGAAACTGAAACCGGAAGCCATTGTGCCTTCGTTACGCGTAGCGGTACAGTCTATCGACAAGGACCTTCCGCTTACCGACATTCGCACACAACAACAGCAGATCGACGAGACGGTAGCACAAGAGAAGACCTTTGCTTCCCTTTCCAGCGGCTTCGGGATTCTGGCATTGATTCTGGCCTGCATTGGAATCTATGGGCTCATGGCCTATACGGTAGCGCGACGTACAAACGAGATCGGCATTCGCATGGCTCTCGGCGCTCAACCGGCAAATATGCTGCGCATGGTTCTCGGCGAAGCCTTCTGGCTCACAATGATTGGAATCCTTGTCGGAGTTGCAGCATCCTTGGGCCTTGGCCGTATGATCGCCACCATGCTCTACGGACTCAAGCCCACGGATTCGCAGACGTTGATATCTTCAGCGGCACTGCTCTGCCTGGTAGCACTGACAGCGAGTTGGATTCCCGCACGCCGCGCAGCCAGAACCGATCCGATGATTGCCTTAAGGCACGAGTAGTACATCGCAGGCACCTAATGGTCGCTGCCTGGAGTACCGCCGGACTCCAGGCCGGCTGTCGTGTGGGCGTCCTCGCCCACACAGGCGATGACGCACAGGTAAGAGAAAGTGTCGTTCTATTCCCCTCATCCCTGGTGGAGGGCCTGGAGACCCTCCACGACAGCCGGCGGGGACGCCGGCGGTACAAAACAACTGAGCCACTTCTAAATGTAGAAACTCCAGGACTAGTGCCCTTCCATTCAATTCCTCAGAATATCTATGTCAAGTCCATCGTCCCTCCCTCCCGCGCACCCAAACCGAGCTTAAGGTTTCCTGCATCTATATGACAGGTCCTGGATCGTATCTCCAGAACGAACGAGACACTACGTCTCACATTTATAGGAGATGATAATGCCGCAGATGGTATGGATGGTTGAAGTCCCCGATGGCGAATTCCGCGAAACTTCGGTTTCACGGCCAACACCCGGCAGGGGCAAGGTGCTCGTCAAGATTGCTGCAAGTGGAGTAAACCCTCTCGATGTAAAAATTCGCAGCGGACAGGCCGCGCATGCCAAACAACCACTCCCCGCGGTCTTGGGGCTCGACATGGCAGGAACCGTTGAAGAGAGCGGCCCCGGAGTCTCCACCTTTTATCCCGGAGACCAGGTTTACGGAATGGCGGGCGGTGTTGGAGGCTTGCAGGGAACGCTGGCTCAGTTCGTCATTGCGGATGCCGATTTACTGGCACACAAGCCCAAGAATCTTTCTATGCGTGAAGCTGCGGCTCTTCCCTTAAGCGTCATCACGGCCTGGGAAGGACTTGTCGATAGAGCCAAGGTCCACACCGGCCAGCAAGTTCTGATTCATGCAGGAGCCGGGGGTGTTGGACATATTGCGGTTCAGATAGCACGTGCCTTTAAAGCCGATGTCTTCGCTACCGTCTCAGCGGACAAGAAGAACATCGTAGAATCCTACGGAGCTACGCCTATCGATTACCGCACTCTTTCAGTTAAGGAATATATTGCACAGTATTCTGGATCAAGAGGCTTCGATATCGTTTATGACACGGTAGGTGGCGCAACACTCGACGCCTCCTTCGAAGCCGTGAAGCAGTACACGGGACATGTCTTAAGTTGTCTTGGCTGGAGTACTCATTCGCTGGCACCACTCTCTTTCCGCGGTGCTACTTATTCAGGTGTCTTTACGCTTTATCCATTGCTTACAGGAGAAGGACGCGCGCACCAGGGCAGCATTCTTCGCCAAGCTGCAGAGTTGATCGAGGCCGGTAAGTTGAAACCTCTAGTCAACGAAAGGCGCTTCTCGACTAACGATATCGCAGCAGCACATGCTGCCGTCAAAGCCGGATCGACAGGAAAAATTGTCGTTGATATCCAGTAAGTAGCAAAATGCCGTATATCGCACGAACGATATACGGCATCGATAAAGTTCACGTTCTGTTACATAAGGCTGCTCGTCTGCGAAGCGCGAAGGATGTTAACAGCCCCTTTGATTGTCGAGAGACGGATAGTTGACCCGCCGTTGCCGATATTGGCTTCCACCTGATTTTTACTATCTGTTTCAGCTGCATCAACGGATCCATTCTTCAAGCTGCCGCGAAGAGAAGAAGCCTCCAAATGCGCGGAATAGCGATCGGGAATAACTAATTCGATATCTCCTGCCTTCGTCTCAGCAAAGAGGCCTTTTCCTTGCCAGTGATCTCCGCTCAATTCGACTTTTATCTGACCGCTATCAGTATGTCCGTTTACCTCGCCCGATAAATCGACAAGCTTTACCTTGCCATTCGAGTTCTCAAAACGGATGGCTCCGTCAAGGTGAGCAATGGCAATATCGCCCTTCGTATTCTGGATCTCCATAGAAAGCTGCCGTGGCACACGCAGCTTGTAATGAATTTCGTAAGCGCGTGGGTGATCGTAATAGACGGTCTCTTGAATCCTGTCACCGTATATATCGATCTGGAACTGAGGAAGAATATATCCAGGCACAGACTTAGGACGAACTCGAAGAAAAATTCGCGCCTCCAATAATGCATCCTTCCGGTCTTCCCCGATAACTTCAACCTTTCCACTCGTACTAAACATGCTGAGGTGTGGAGCGCTCAAGGGTATGGTAGTCCTGCGAAGATGACACACAACCTTCTCATCTTCTTTTCGTATTCCGATGCTGGTTTTGTTTCCTTCCGCGGTACAGTCTTCATGACTCCAATGCTGAGCAATAACCGGCGCAGCCTTGGAGCTTGGTTCTTGTAAAACTCCGCATAAAGTTACCAATGCAGCTACCATTACAAGGGGAGAACGGCTCATAGGGGGTCTTCCTTTACATCCACTGTTTCATCTAGGGAGCTGGATGTCTTCATGGAAGAATGAGTAGCAAGCTGTGTTCCAAATACGGGAACTCAATAAACATGCGGATTTCAGGCCTTCGCGCAAGTTAGCGGAGAACATCGAGAGAAGGGCACTGTTCGGTCCTGGACAATGCTGCTTAAGAATGGACAATCGGAGAACAGAACGAGTGAATAATCCCGATTCTGCTGACAGTGATTTTTCTTGAAAGAGAGGCTAGCGCCTCTGTTCCCGATTTCCGGAGGTGGTGTGACTGGAACTGTCACACGTATTTCCGTCCGGAAACACTCGGTCTTCACCACTTCCAACGGTGTATTGCAATTGGCAATCTGATCGAGAACTGTGATTGAAGGGAACCTTTGAGACAGCTATGCACTCACTCTTTCACACCGGCTTAACATCTTTCGCTGAAATGCGGAAAGAGAAGTAGAAGGATAAAGCACCCCAGTTATTTGACGATCTAGCGAGTAAAGAGGAAGCAGTTCTTCTCAGAAAGTGAGATTCTGGCAAACGCTCTTGAAGAGTGCTTCAATCCCACAAAAGTCGCAAAGAAAGTACTGATTAATTTTCCTTAATTGCCGATGAGTCTTACATCCAGTACTGCAGAGAACCTCTTTACCGAATCACCATAGAAGACCGGCAGTACAGTTTTTGACTTTTTCTTCGCCCTTCACTGTGGCGAATTTGTGGTACTTAAACTCCGGGAGATTCCCGGAAGCTGCTGCTGAGGAAGAGATGCAGGCCTTTCCCAGGTCATGAACACCATATTGATTTTCCTGCACAACGAATGCTTATAGGGAAAAGATAAATGTCAGAAAATGTGGCGATCGCAGAAGACGTTGCTGCCAGGCAAGATCAATTAGATCGCGCCGTCGATGAAGTATTCACGATGATGGCGGGAATATCGTGCACCCCCACCGAAAGCCTGGTCGACTACAGTCATGAAGTGACGGCAATCATAGGATTGGCTGGTACCCTAAGTGGTGCCTTCGTGGTCAGTTCTACGGAAGCAGATTCTCTACACATCACGGAAGCGCTCACCAGAACTCCCGTAACCGAATTCGACTCCATGGTTGCAGACACCATGGGAGAAATCTGCAATATGCTGGCTGGCGTTTGGAAGGGCGGATTCCGAAATCTGGCCTCAGGCTGCCTGCTTTCGGTACCGACGGTATTCACGGGTCGAGACTATAAACGTTGCATGCAAAGCATGCTGGTGTGCATTGAGCGTAGTTACCTTTTTGAGTCCCACGCGATCACGGTCACTATTCTGTACGAAGCCGGACAGTAGATTCCGGAAAATTAAGCGGCCACCCGAACTGACATTCCGAGGCAGGACTTTGGTCCTGCCTCTCGTATTTTGCGTAAATAATGCCTCAGACCACTCTGTATCTTTCTATATAGCCGCAAAATGCTATAAAATGCGGCATGGCCTCAGAGGCGAAACTCTCGCATACCGCAGCCATGATCCTGCAGGCGATCCATGCCGGATTTTTCTATGGCTTCAGCATTATGGAGATGACGGGCTTGCCGAGCGGCACCGTTTATCCTGCGATGCGACGGCTGGAACGCGATGAGTTGATTCGGTCGCAATGGGAGCGGCAAGCGATAGCCGATGCCGAACAACGGCCTCCCAGAAAATACTACAAGCTGACTGCGGCAGGACGAGCGACGCTGGAGGCGTCGCGCAAACGCTATCCACTCTTGGAACGTTTGATTCCCTCTGAAGAGGCCAAGTCGCTATGATCAAAGCTGTCAGCTGGGCTTTTTCTCTCTTCCACAAAGGCCTGCTGCACAGTGCATCCCTGCTTCTCTCCCGAAGTCACCGGGCAGAGTGGCTACAAGAATGGAAATCGGAGCTCTGGCACATCAAGCATGAATGCTCCGAAGCCGATTCCCTGACCTGGCAAGCCGAGCGGCAACTCACCTCCTTCTGTCTGGGAGCATTTCAGGACGCCCTCGCACTACGAAAAGATCTTCCACCGGAACCCGAAAAAATAGCTTCCGCCGCACCGGCTTCGATTCACGGATCTGCCTGGTACTGCCTCCTGTGGCTTGCTCTGATACTGGTCATCAGCTACGCCGTCGCGCTCCGGGTGCCGGGAGTCGACGCGGCCCGGCACTCCGAGAGGTATCAAGTCCGGTCACGTCTCGTCCTTATTGAAGCGCAACGTAACAGCCGCGCAGAGTTCCAGCCGACCATTCCTATCGAGCTGTACCGCCAATGGAAGAAGTTGCGTCAACCCTTCTTCGACGAGTTCGCCTATTACCGCGTCCATAAAGATGCCATAGCCGCAGCCGGACAGGGAGTAAAGGTTCGCTCGGTCGTCCATGCGAGTACAAACCTCTTTTCGCTCCTCGATCTCCCGGCAAAGGAACTGGAGGAGGCAAGTAACACCAAGAGCGGTGAAACTCATCTGATCCTCAGTTACCAGACGTGGCAGCGGGATTTCGGCGGCGATCCTCGCGTGATAAACGCCTCCGTACACGTGGGACAGACACAGGCAAGAATCGTGGGCATAGCTCCCAATGGAACCTGGCGCCTGCCCGGCAATGCAGATGCCTGGATGCTGGAACCGGATTCAGCTATCGCCTCTGGGACACCGGGGTACTTGGTAGCGCATCTGAATCAGCAAGGGAAAGATCAGATGTGGGCCGGAGCCGCACAGATCACCGCCCATAATAGCTTCGGTGACGAAGAGATTTATTGGGCCTTCGACTTCGAAGAACGTATCCAAAATCCTTGGAGCGTCTATCTCCTGGTCGTGGTACTGACCTTCATCGCATTGCCTGCGGCCAGTTCCATGACACCGCTGGAATACAGCTTTACCACCCACAAGCCCTCCTGGACGAAGACCTTTGTTCGCCGGACATTCTTCTGCACGAAAGTGTTGTTAATTCTGGCGATTGCGTATTTTCTCTCCCTCGACCTCAGCTACTGGCCCTCGGCGGAATGTAACGCCGGTGCAACCGTTGTCCAGTTTTTCATCGCCCTCAGCATCTGCCTGTTGGGGTTAAGATGGGCGATTCAGGACCAGAGCCAGCGTTGCCCTGTCTGTCTGCGGCGAGCAACACATCCAGCGCACGTCGGAATTGTGTCGAGAACCTTCCTGGCTTGGAGCGGTACGGAGCTGATGTGTACCAGCGGTCATGGACTACTGCACGTCCCCGGGGTGCAGACCAGCTGGTTCAGCAGTCCACGCTGGCTTTATCTCGACACTTCGTGGAAATCTCTCTTTGCCCGGTAGTAAGGACCGTGATCTCCAACACCTTTCGTCCCAATACGAAAAACTAAGCCCAAACTACCCTGTTAAAATAATCCCAACCTTCCAGCGTAGGAGATCACCATGAGAGCTGTCGTCACAGTGTTGGGCTGCGACCGTGTCGGTATTATTGCCGGCGTAACCACGGCACTGGCTGAAACAAATACAAACATTTTGGACATCTCTCAGACCATCATGTCTGACATCTTTACGATGCTCATGATCGTCGATCTCTCCACCTCAAGCGCCAGCTATAAAGAGGTCCAGAAGCGGTTGGAAGAAAAGGGCAAAGAGTTAGGTGTCGAAATCAAGGTGCAACGCGAAGAACTCTTCCGCAGCATGCACCGGGTCTAAAAGCCGTCCCTGAAGAAGTTTCGTTATTGGGAGTGGACCTGGAGAAACTCTGGCCAGTCATCGCCATTTAAAGGAATCGAGAGGCACGTAGATGTTCAATCGCAACGAAATCATTGAAACCATCAACATGATTGAACAACAGAACCTGGACATCCGCACCATCACGATGGGGATCTCCTTACGGGACTGTGCCGCAGAGAGTTCAGCTGTCTCTCGCAAACGCATTTACGACAAGATCACCCGTTATGCGGAAAAGCTCGTCGCCACGGGCGAGGCCATCGAACGCGAGTTCGGAATTCCCATCATCCATAAACGCATCTCTGTAACGCCGATATCGATGGTTGCCGAAAGCAGCGATGAGACGAACTACGCTCGCTTTGCCGAAACGCTCGACCAGGCCGCAAAAGAAGTCGGAGTAAACTTCATCGGAGGCTTCTCCGCCCTCGTTCATAAGGGATACACCAAGGGAGACCATCTCCTCGTCCAGGCATTACCCGAAGCACTAGCCAGTACGAATCGAGTCTGCGCCTCCGTCAATGTTGCCACCACCAAGGCCGGAATCAATATGGATGCGGTGCGCGACATGGGCCTCATTATCAAGGAAGCTGCGCGCCTCACAGCCGATCAGGGAGCATTGGCTTGTGCAAAACTGGTCGTCTTCGCCAATGTGCCGGAAGACAATCCGTTCATGGCCGGAGCTTTCCACGGAGTGGGCGAACCGGAATGCGTAATCAATGTCGGCGTCAGCGGTCCTGGAGTCGTTGCCAGTGCCGTCAAGCGCACAAAGGGAGCAGACTTCGGCACAGTCTCCGAAGCGATTAAGAAGACGGCATTCAAGATCACCCGCATGGGCCAGCTCGTCGCACAGGAAGCTTCGCAACGGTTGAAGGTTCCCTTCGGCATCGTCGATCTCTCGTTGGCACCTACGCCCGCCGTCGGCGACAGCGTCGCTCACATTCTTGAAGAAATGGGACTGGAGAAGTGCGGAGCTCCGGGAACCACCGCAGCGCTCGCGCTCTTAAACGATGCGGTCAAGAAGGGCGGAGTCATGGCATCCTCTTATGTCGGCGGACTCTCCGGTGCTTTCATTCCCGTAAGCGAAGATGCAGGCATGATCGATGCGGCACTATGCGGCGCGCTCTCCATCGAGAAGTTGGAAGCGATGACCTGTGTCTGCTCCGTCGGCTTGGACATGATCGCTGTTCCCGGCGACACCAGCGCCTCAACAATTTCAGCCATCATTGCCGATGAAATCGCCATCGGCGTCGTCAACTTCAAGACCACGGCAGTCCGCATCATTCCCGCTCCGGGTAGGGTCGTTGGCGATGTTGTCGAGTTTGGCGGATTGCTCGGTTCCGGTCCTGTGATGAAGGTGAATCCCTTCTCGGCGGAAAACTTCATCGCTCGCGGTGGCCGCATCCCCGCACCATTGCAGAGCCTGAAGAATTAAGCATCATCGCAATTCTGTTGTTCTTATGCAGAATTGAAACCGCTCAATTCGCTTCCCTTTTTTGTCCACCGCAATCGTCTGTGGTGATCTGCTTCACACCCGTTCCCTGTCACTGGCAGAGAAACTATTCAGGGGAGTACTAGTGACGAACGGCATATTTGTAGGGCTCTCAACCATCGATCTCGTTTATAACGTCGACCAATTTCCGGCGGCCAACGCAAAGGTAGCGGCACAGACGCAAGAAGCCTTCGTCGGAGGCCCGGCTACAAATGCGGCCATTACCTTCAGTTATCTCGGAGGCGAAACAACCCTCGTCACTACCGTCGGCAACCACCCCCTGGCCAGCTTGATTCAGAACGAACTCCGTCGATACTCCATCCGGCTCGAAGATCTGAATCCCGCTTTCGATGAACTGCCGGTCATCTCATCCATCTCGGTAAATGAGTTGGGAGAACGCAATATCGTCTCTGCCAACGCGAAGCGCGTGAAGGTGCTTCCGCCTCAGATTCGCAAAGAGATTCTGGAAGAAGCTTCCATCCTGCTCGTCGACGGACACTACATGAAAGCCTGCCAAGCCTGGGCTAAAGCCGCTCACGATTATGGCATCCAAGTGGTTCTCGATGGAGGAAGCTGGAAGCAAGACATGGAAGAGCTGCTTCCGTATGTAGATATTGCAATATGCTCGGCAGACTTCTATCCGCCCGATTGTGTAACGGAAGAGGATGTAATTAAGTATCTCAAGAAGTGCGGTATCGCCAAGATCGCGATCACCCGAGGCGCCGAGCCTATCCGCTTTGTGTCGAATGGAGTCGGCGGAGTAGTTCCAGTTCCCAGAGTAGAGCAGGCCGACACGATGGGAGCCGGAGACATCTTTCACGGAGCCTTCTGCTACTTCACCATCCTCAGACATGGCTTTGTGCAGGCTCTGGCTGAAGCAGCAAAAGTCGCAGCCGAATCCTGCCGCTTTCACGGAACACGAGAATGGATGAGGATTATCCGTCGCCGCCAGGAAGAAAGCCTGATTCACCAATAGACATGCCGGGACCTACTAGCAGAAAGCCTTCCAGCATGCTGACTGCGATGACTACAGCCTGGGCTCTGCACACAACAGTTCTTGATTCGCTCCGTCCTGGTGCTTAGCCTGTTTGGAGTGAGCCTCATCGAGGTCTATCGGTATCAGAATCGAGAACGTAGTTCCGCTATGTCCTGGATGGCACGAAGAACGCACACGAATAATGCCGCCGTGATTATCGACGATCTGCTTGCTGACCCACAATCCAAGTCCGGTACCGACGGACCCCTTCGTCGTAAAGAAAGGCTCGAAGATATGCTGCTGAGCCTCCGGATGAATGCCTCTACCGTTATCGGAAACCGTAACCCGCACAGCTCGTGAACCATCGCGGAAGAACGCCCGTCCCGAAACACGAAGCTTGATCGAACCGCTGTCGCCAAGAGCGTCAATGCTATTCGCCAGCAAGTTTGAGAATACCTGCCGCAGTTCACCGGCAACAGCGCAGATCTTGACCTCGGAATGCCATTGGCGATGAATCAACACGTGCTTGGCCTTGATCTTGCCCGATAGCAGATCGATGGAAGAATCCAGCACCGCAGTAACAGAAGTAAGCGCCGGAGCATTCGACTCACGATAAAAGCCCAAGGCCTGCCGGGTAATGTGAGCTATCCCCTTCAGCTCATCGTCGGCTATATCGAGATACTTGCGGACCGCCTCCGGATCTTGCGCCATCATGCGCGCCAAATAAAGTGTGTTCGTTACGGCCTCAAGCGGATTATTAATCTCATGCGCAATACTGGCAGCCAGTCTTCCAGCCGATGCCAGCTTTTCACTGCGGAGCAAAGCCTGTTCTGCCAACTTGCGCTCGGCTATATCGGCTTCCAGCTGAGCATTCGCAGTCTCGAGTTGTCTGGTCCTATCGCGAACCAACTGCTCCAGATGTTCGCGATAGGACCTAAGTTCGTTTTCGGTCCGTTTGCGCTCGGAAATGTCTACGCCCATCTCAAGGACTAGCATCGAGCCATCCACATCTCTGAAGGGCAAGGCATAGGCTTCAATCACCGTACCGTCGAGAATGGTAACTTCCCAATGCAGACGCTCGCCTGTTTGAAATACTCTCGCCCGCTCGCAGTTATCGCACGGACGCATCCGGCCAAAGCAGTTCTCGTAGCAGTGCCGTCCCTCAAAGACGCCGAATTTTTCCCGGAAGCTGCGATTCGCAAAAGCCAGAGAGTGGTCCTCCTTCAGAAGACAGATCATCTGCGGCAGGGTTTCCAGCACGTCGAGGAAGCGCTGGCGTTCGGCATAAGTTGCTTCCGCAACGGTGCGTTCTTTTTCCGCACGGCTGCGTTCGCACTTAAGAGCCTCGTCGATCTGAAATTCCAAATATCGATCCCGGCTACGATGGAAGCGGTCCGCAGCAATTGAAATACAAATTCCGAGAATACTGAAGATTACCGTGCGAATAGGATAGGAAGCCCCCTTCAGGGCAAACGGCGCTTGAGCAAAAAACATCCAGTAGCAGACGGCCATTACCGACAATGCCGTCGAGAGCAGCCCTGTCCAGAGGTTCCCAAAGATTGACGCCACCACCACTAGAGGGAAAAAGATCGCATACGGAGGTAGATATCCAAAGTGGGGAACAAAAGCTTCGCGAAGCAAAAACGCGAGTAGAAAACCAATGAAGGTTATCAGGTATTGCCTGATTCTAGTAAGAAGAGGACGAGAGCTCATGCTGATCCTGTTAACCTCCATCAACGCAATACTCTCCTCCGAGCCTGAGTATGGCAGATACCCGGCATTCCGAAACCAAGACATTACGGGACGAAAAGCCAACATGTTTCAACAACCGACCCCGCCCAGTGGTGAACGATGAATGATTACAAGATTCTGTAGCGGAAATAGATCTGGAACAGTGACGAATGTCACAAGCTTTTCTCTGACTTAGTGATCATCGCTCGTCACAGGCACAGATTTATAAAAGGCTTAGCTTCCGCCCATGGCCCTATCTTATATATTCTGAGCTTTATCCCAATCCCCCGACGGTAACCAACAAATTATCCCCTGATGGTCAGGCCCAATTTAGCACCGGGAATACAAAGGGAAACAGTTGTAATTAAGAAGTAAGGATGGGAAGGCACGGGCTTTGCCGTGCCAAAGAATTTCAATCTAAAGACTTTTTATCTTCCCGATGACTGGAGAAGAGAGAAACAACAACGACGTAGATCTAGAGGAAGCAAGAGCGAGCGGAGAAAAACTCCAGATAGCTGTTGTTCCCCTAAGCTCCTGCTACCAAGAATGTTTCTTCTTCCTTCGTACCCTCAGTTTTGGCCGTAACCCTAAACTAAGACAATGTTTCCAGGATGGTTCGCAATTGGATTCCTACGGCCACAGCTCCGGGATCGCTATGGCCACGTGTTCGCTCTCCGAGATAGGCGGACCTGCCACGACGAGGTGCCATCTGGGCCGTCTTCTCCGCACCTTGTTCCGCAGCTTCAACCGCAGAGGAAAGAGCATCCTTCACTGGACGTCCGGCCTTGGCATCCCGCTTGAGCGATTCGACAAATGGAATCAACGCATCGAGCATCGTGCGGTCTCCGGCCTTGGCTCCGCCCAACTCCGACATTGCCGTACAAGCCGCATCGAGAGCCGCGGCCCATCCGGCCAGATCTCCCTTACCGGAACGAAGCACATGTGCCAACCGCAAAAAGAGCACTCCATAAAGAGGACCGGAGCTGCCACCTAAAGCCTCACGGAAAGTGCGACTTAAAGCCTCGAAGGTCGCAGAAGCATCGTCCAGCGGATACTTGTCCAGCGCCAGTCGAACGGCCTTGGCACCGCGCTCCATACTCACACCCAGATCGCCATCGCCGACCTGCCGGTCCAGCTCCGTCAGCTTCGGTTCGGCCTCGATCAGCGCCGCGCATACTGCTTCAATCGCTCGTCGCAGTTTTGCTCCCCTGGCAGTAGTGGGCGTTTGCTTCCCTGCCTGAGCCATATTCTCCGAGGGAAAGATCAAGACCAGTTCGCGATCCTCGGCAGCCACAGGAGACGCCTTCGGAGCATTCGGCCAGCCGACAGCTGTCGTCGTTGCATCCAGATACCGCAATCGTTCGTCGTCAACGGCTAGCAAAGAAAGCGAGAACCCGGCCATATCGAGCGAAGAGAGAAAGGTTCCGGCATACATCCGCTCAACCTTCAGCTCGCGTTCCTCCAAAATCGCCTGCGTCTTCCGCGCCACGATAGCCAGTTCCATCATCGTCGTCGCACCCAGGTTATTAATCAGCACAGCAACACGATCACCGCTGCGCAGATTTCGCACAGAAAGGATGCGATCCAGCATCTCTTTTACAAGCAGGTCCGCGGCCTTGATCGGAGTGCGGCTCGCACCCGGTTCGCCATGAATGCCGAGACCAAGTTCCATCTCGTCGTCTTCCAGAACAAAGCTCGGCTTCCCCACCATGGGAGAAACACCGGCTGACAACGATACCCCCATCGATCCAAGACGAGCGGCAGCAGCCTCCGCCGCGGCCTTTACCTGGGCAAGATCCGCTCCCGCAGCAGCGGCAGCCCCGGCGATTTTGTGAATCAACACCGTTCCGGCAATCCCGCGAGCACCATTAGCGAGCTGGCTCTCTTCCAGAGCGACATCGTCAGCCACGATGACCATCTCGACCGGAATCCCCTCACCGCGAGCCATCTCCGCAGCCAATCCGAAGTTCAGCCGGTCTCCGGTGTAGTTCTTGACAATCAGAAGCACTCCCCGCGTGCCAGCGACCGCACGGATGGCGGCATATACAGCCTCGGTACTGGGCGAAGTAAAGACCTCTCCAGCAACAGCTGCGCTAAGCATTCCCGCGCCAACATATCCAGTATGGGCCGGCTCGTGTCCGCTGCCACCACCGGAAATCAAAGCAACCTGCTTGTCCCTGACCGAATCGGCGTCGGCGCGAACCAGCACATTTTGTCCGGAGATACGCTTAAGATGCGGATCGAGCACCACCAGACCGTCAAGCATCTCGCGCACAACACGGTCCGGAGAATTAATGAACTTCTTCATGCAATCCTTCCTCTCTGCATAGCCTGCCCTAGCTTAGATGGAATTATCAGTATGAAGAGAAAACATTCTGAACAGCAAGTGCGGGAGGAAGATGTAGGCAAACTCGTAGCCTCTCACCGTGCACGGGCTCCCCGACAGATTCGATGAAGCCTTCCCTCAATTGCCACTTCAATAGATACCCAATAACGTACCGCCGGACTCCAGGCCGGTTGTACCGAGGGCGTCCTCGCCCTCGGTACACGATATATCCGTGACAAATCCAGACAATCTTTAGCAACATAATAACGACGTTGCACCAACTCGCACCAACTCAGTAATTTGCATCCCAGTTCGTGGGCCTGGAGACCCACGGGACAGCCGGCCTGGAGTCCGGCGGTACAAAATTTGCAAAGATGCGTCGAAGCCAACTTCACAGAATCGAAAGAGGCAGGGAGCGTGCAGTATGCAGAATTCTTCTTTTCAGATCATCGATCTTGCACATGAATCGACCACGACAGAAAGCTACAACAATCATTCCCTTACTGCAGTCAACGATCATGAAGTTCGAATCAGCGTTATGACGGAGCCTTATCATTGGCATTGCCATCCTGACTCCGACGAGAGCTTTCTATCGTTGGAAGGAGGGCTTTACATTGACTTCGACGATCAGACCGTCGAGCTTAAGCCTGGGCAGATGATTACCGTGAATCGAAGCGTCCGTCATCGTACGAGGCCAGTCGGCAAGCGCTCGGTGAATCTCACCTTCGAGCGGTCGGGAGCACGGAGTGAGAAACTTCCTTCTCCAGCAGAATGATGAGAATGTCGAGCGCTGCATGATGCAGCGCTCTTTGCAGAAGGAGCAGGCCAACTCTAGAAGCTGCTCTGACTACGTTCCCGAACCAGCGACAGAAACTCCTGACGGGTCCGCTGTTCATGAAAGACACCCACCATGGCCGAAGTTACAGTAGAAGAGTTCTGCTTTTCCACGCCCCGCATCATCATGCACAAGTGCCGGGCTTCAACGACCACGCCGACACCCTGCGGCTTGATGGCTTCGTGAATAGCGTCGGCAATCTGGCGAGTCATGCGTTCCTGCACCTGCAGACGGCGGGCGAAGACTTCTACCAACCGCGGAATTTTACTTAATCCGATAACTTTGCCATTTGGGATATAAGCAACATGTACCTTGCCGAAGAATGGCAGCATGTGATGCTCGCAGAGCGAGAACATCTCGATATCTTTCACGATGACCATCTCATCGTAAGTCACATCGAAGAGTGCTCCGCGAAGAATTTTCGTAGGATCCTCGTTATAGCCCTTCGTCAAAAAGGACATGGATTTCTCCACGCGCTCCGGTGTTAAAAGGAGTCCGTCACGATCCGGGTCTTCGCCAATACGATTGAGAATCTCGCGGTATAAGTCCTGGGTCGAGACCCCGGCCAGATCTTTCGATGACTGCTTCTTGTCTGCGCTTGGGGATTCGATTGCCGATTGTGTCATCTTTTGTCCTCTAATGTGGTGTGACTTTCTTGGCCTTCCTAAATTCCGGCTGCTTCCTCTCAATGGCCGCTGTACTCGAAGAAGTTGTTTGACGTCTCTTCCACACGTACGCGAACCAGCGCGGCATCATGAAAGGAACGGGCAATCAGGTCATAGATCGTAATACAGAGATTCTCGGTCGTCGGTACCCGATCCTGAAATTCAGGACACAGATTCAGATTCCGATGATCGAAGCGCTCAATCACCTGTCCGTTCACGCAGGCGTCCAGCTGGCAGAGATTCGCAACCATACCCGTATCCGGATCGACTTGACCGCCAACCGTGACCTCCACGGTATAGTTGTGCCCATGCCCGTGCGGATTATTGCACTTGCCGTAGATGCGGCGATTCTCCTCTGCCGAAAGCTCTTCGGAGTGCAGGCGATGCGAGGCCGATAAACGATACCGCCGGGAAAAATATGCCTTCATGCTTCTCCGTAGTAATCGGCAAAGATGTCTGGTGTCTCATAGACACGTATCCGATGCAACTTCGAGCCCTTCAAAGCGGGAGTAAGCCGGTTCCAGATGGCAATAGCGATGTTCTCCGTCGTTGGGATAGCCTCGCGGAACTCGGGCACCTCCAGATTAAGATGCCGATGATCGTAGACATCCAGCACTTCCCTCTCGATCACGTCTCGCAACCACTTCAGATCAACGACAAAACCGGTCACGGGATCAACTCCCCCTTCGACCGTTACTTCCAAGGTGTAGTTGTGGCCATGGCCATTGCGGTTTGAGCATTTTCCAAAGACCCGTTCGTTCTCTTCTGCGGAGAACTTCGGATTCCAGTAGTAGTGGGAAGCGGAGAACTCGGCCCGTCGCGTCAGCAATATCATTTAGTCTTTCCCTGCTGCTAGTTAAGAGATGTCGTTCCTTGCCTTAAGTTTCTGGAGTTTCGCATAAGCTTCTCCCCAAATCAAAACTCTCGGACTGCGAAAGCTCCACTTGTGGTAGCCCGGATGGTCGAGCCTTTTCAAAGAGATCCTGAGCCTTTGCTCAAGCTCCGTATTCCCGGCCCTTCCAGGTAACCTGTTTCTTGATCCGCCAGCCATACCAGCTACGGCACAGGACCGCGATAAAGAGAGGCAAACCCAGAATAGAGAGCCAGCAGTCCGCCATTGCAAAATTCGAACGCGAGCGGTGCCGGTAATAGCGAAGCACGGTTCGGATCCACAACAACAGGAAGAGCCAGCGTGCCAGGACTACGCCCCAGAAGCTCACCATCAGCACAGGCAGCCCTACCAACAATGCTAGAGCATTTTTCGAATTAGTGTAGACCATTTATACAGAGACGGAACCAAGCCTGAGCATTATCAGGGGAAATAAGCTTGAGAGCGTCGGCTATAGCTTGCTCAAGGGATTCTCTGGTTCTAGCTTTGGCAGCCCGAAGCAGTTGTTTGAGCTTAGCCCAAGCCTTTTCGATCGGATTCAGATCGGGCGAGTAAGGCGGCAGGTATAGCAATTCTGCTCCAGCGGCCTCGATCAGCCTCCGTACGCCGTTGACCTTATGGGAACTCAAGTTGTCCATTACCACCACATCGCCAGCTGTCAGTGCCGGACAGAGTATGTGTTCGACATAGGCTAGGAATATCTCCGCATCGGTAGCGGCTTCGATGGTCATCGTTGCTACCATGCCACGAAAACTCATTGCTCCCAGGATGGTCATGATTTTCCATTGTCCTCCAGGAGTAGATTCGTGTATACGAGTGCCTCCGAGGCAACGGGCATAACGCCTCGTCATCGAAGTTGTCACACCACTCTCGTCAAGGAAGATCAGCCGTTCCAGACTTGTCGCCTGGATCTTGGCGACAAATTCTTGGCGTCGCTGGCGGTTCGCTTCGGTATCGCGTTCACTGGCATAGAGCGACTTTTTTTCAGCCGTAAACCCAGTTTCCGAAGTAGAAACCAAATCCGCCCCAAGCTCAGTTCCACGCTTGCTTCATTGTGCAACTTTGCTTGCACTTCAGCCAACGTTAAATCCGGCTCCGCTTCCACCCACGCTATTACCTGCTTTTGCTCTCTGGCTCCGACGTGTGGTTTTCTCCCGGGACGATGAACAACTCGCTCGGCTTGACCACTATGCTTCCGCTGGCTGGAAACCTTCTTCGCCCAACCTACACTTACTCCAAATAGCTCTGCCAATTCCTCCAGCGTCCCATTCCCATCATCATAGGCTGCTAGGAACTTACGTCGCAGATCATCTTCGTAGGCTTTCGCCATTGCTTTGCTTGTCGCTGAGTTTCGCCATGCTCAGTCTACACTAATTCGAAAAATGCTCTAGATCCAGCAGTTGCAGCGATGCTACCCCCAGCGGACTGCCAAAGAGCAAGGCCAGATTCTTCGTCCAGCCCTCGAACATCGCCTCCGTAGTCCGATACATCCGGGCAGAAACGGCGTCGTCGGCATAGCGGAAACGCAGGCCTAAACGCTTGCGTTTGATCAGGTTAGCTAGTGCTGCATCCTCCAAGACCTCATTTGCAACGGATTCATGCCCACCGACTGCACAGTAAGCCTCGTGGCGGAAGAGCATGAACTGTCCATTCGCAATGGACACATTGGAGGTGGGATCGTTCACTTTCTTCGGAGGATAGGCCATAGCCAATTCGCTAAAGATCAGTGGCATCATCGCCCGCTGCCAGAAACCTTGCACAATTTGCCGTGGAGAGTAGGAGAGCAACCCCACTTCGTGCCTCTCCGCCTCAAAGATGGCATGGAGCAGGCTCAGAGGGCGGTGCTCCGTATCGGCATCGGTAAAAAGAAGCCACTTCCCTTGGGATTGCTGAGCAGCCGTCCAGCAGGCGTTTGTCTTACCCGTCCACCCCTCGCGCAGAGGCACTGGATCGATCACCGTGACCCCGGCAAAGCTCTTGGCAATCTCGCGAGTCTGGTCTGTCGAGTTGTCGTCTACGACGATCAGCTCCCAGTGCTCGCCCAGTACAAAGCCCTCTTCCGACTGCTCCACCAGCGATTTGAGGCAGGCGGCCAGGCAATTAGCTTCATTTCGAGCGGGAACAATGACGGACAGCAGCACCGGAGATCTCCCTTCAGGACAGGTGGCTCTTCGGCCTCCTTGCCCTACGGCCGTTTTCGCAAAGGGTGTAGACCGAAGCACCGGAGGTTTACGCAGCTTCCACTAAAGGGAGCTGCACTTCGCCTCTGTCAAAAAGTCCACGGCATTGCGAGAAATGCTATAAACTCTCAAATCGTACCCCGCCCCGGCGATTCTCTAAATAGATAAAAATAAAAGATGTTGCAACACGAACATCGCAAGGAACCCGCCGGATTCGTATTATAGGAATCGTGTACGTACGTAGACAAACTTCCCTTTTGGCTCTTGCTGCCCTTCTTGCCTTCTCTGCAGGATGCGATCGCGGCTCTCATCCCTCGCAGGTGAACAGGGTTGCGCCCGACTTCACCGTCAGCGATGGCCGCTCGAAAGTCCATCTGGCCGATCTGCGAGGAAAGGTCGTTGTTCTGAATTTCTGGGCGACCTGGTGTCCGCCCTGCGTTCAGGAGCTTCCATCGCTGCTGATGCTGCAAAAACAGATGCCTCAGGTGGTGGTTCTGGCCGTCAGTATCGATGAAGACGATGCCGCCTACCGAAAGTTTCTCGCAGACCACCATGTCGATCTGCTCAGTGTGCGCGATGCACAGCAGAAATCGAATCTGGAGTACCACACGGAACAATATCCGGAAACCTACATCATCGATCGCAAAGGCGTGATCCGGAGAAAGTTTATCGGCGCTCAGAATTGGACCGATCCGGAGATCGTATCCTTCCTGAACAAATTGCAGCATAGCTAAGCAGAGTACCGCCGGACTCCAGACCGGCTGTACCGAGGACGTCCTCGTCCTCGCTCCACGATATGTCAGTTACAGATTCAGACAGCCTTTAGCAAGTAGACGACGGCGCTGTACTTGAATACACCAGTTCCGGAATCAGCATCCCAGATCGTGGGCCTGGAGTCCGGCAGTACCAAAGCATTTTCAACGAGCAGCTATTCCGAACAAGATTCATCCGAACCTCGTTCATGCAGTTCCCTGCTCCCGGACATGGCTGTGATACTCTGACGGCCAGTATTCCTTTAAGACAAAATGTCCAGATCAAAGTCTTTCCGCAAGCTCTTCGTGTGTGTTTTAGTTTTGGCTCTAGCTCTGTGTGTCCTAGCCCCCGGAGCTGCAAAGTTCCTGGTGGTCAACAACCCGCAGCATGCAGACGTAATTGTCGTGCTGATGGGTGATTATGGAGACGTCCGATTCCAGCATGCGCTGAAACTCTTGCGTGAAGGCTACGCGCATGACCTGGTACTCGATGCGTCCGACTGGCAGCAATACGGTAGGCGTCTCTCCGATGCGGCACAGCAATATGTGCAAACGGCAGCTCCGGACAAGGCTTCTCAGCTACACGTTTGCAGCTTCCATGAAGACTCCACCTTGCAGGAATTGCAAGGCGTTGCTCTCTGCGTTCAACGTTCCGCTCCAGGAGCCAAGAACGCGATTGTGGTCACCTCCGACTATCACACCCGTCGCGCACTCTCAATTGCGCAACACGTGATGCCCGAGTACAAGTGGTCTGCAGCTGCAGCTCCCGAACCCGAGCGCTTCGGAGTTAAGTGGTGGCAGAAACGAGAGTGGGCCAAGACCACCGTCTATGAATGGGAAAGATTCTCCTGGTGGCAACTCATCGAAAGATGGCGCAAGCACGAGGTAAAGATCAGCGAGCAATAGGAGCCGATATATTGATTTCGGGCTCATGCAACCACAGGAGAATACCTTTTTCCTGTGGTTATGCGCATCCCTCGAATCATGCACGTGTGCAAGATCCTCTCTTAACATTAAATTTCAATTATCTCTATTCTGAACGTGAATAGGCCGCATATGAGTGCAGTTTCATCCCGCGCTATCACCAAAGAGGAAGCGTAAATCTTGCTTCTTATTCTGAGAAACAGACGCTCGGGAGCAGCTACTTAATAGAGCTATTTAACCCGCTACAAAAATGTTGACATTCATCGCTTGAATCTTGAAGTTTGTACCTTTGAAGGTAGCCACAGATAATCTCAGGATATGACCTCAGTCATACAAAACAAATTTGATTCCGAAAGGGTCAGACATTTTCGGGAAAGGAAGCGGATGAGAATAGCAACGCCGTAGAGTTTTACTTTACTTAGCCGACGGCCGACAATTGAATGCTTTGAGAAGCTTGATCTTTACATCTAAAGGGTTCTGTACGAGAAAGTGAAAAAGCATGCGTTTTACGCGTATTTTCGAGAAATGGCCAAAAATGCGAATCCGCCGTCGTTTGCTGTGGGAATGTGGAAACCCGGCGTTCTGTGCGGGTTTCCAAGTACTGAGGACGTCGACCTCGCCCAGCGTGCCAAGACCTGCCACAAATTAGAGCAAACGCTCAGATTGTAAACATGTCGGTCACAATTTCAGTAATTTTACTATCATCACAGAATCAGCATCTCGAGACATTCTCCAGCGATGCCATTTATTAGCAGTTATCCTAATTGTTCAACCTCGGAATTTAAGGTGTGCATCATTACAAACTCTCGGGCATAATAGCTGGCCATGAAAAACGCGAGAACTCTTCCACGATTGGCGCTCATATTCATGATGTCCGGTGCGATATGGACACGTCCACTGGAAGGCCAATCCCGAAAGGCGAACGCTACATACGCCACCACACCTTTAGTCTCCGCAATCGATCTTGTACGACCTTCCATAGTGCGAATATCTCATATTTGGCAATTCCCTCCAGAAGAACGTGCTGTAATACGTGTAGCGGATGGAGATCAAATTTTGGGTGGGGGATTCTTCGTTGATGCTCAAACGGGTTATATAGTTACTTCTCTACATATAATAACGGATTTCGATAGTCCGCCAATGTTGCCCAATGGGCATCTGGCTCATCCACTCCGTAATGAATTCCTAATTGGTTTTCCTGAGCCTAGCGATAAGCAGCATGCTCAAGATCATACAGGGCAACCTTTTGTCGAGCATCCAGTTACTGTTGTAGCTCGTGACAAGCATCATGACATAGCGCTCTTAAAATTGGTAAACGCCTCTGACCTAAATCAGATAGTTACAGGCATTGGAGTCAGTAAACCGCGACGGAAGGCAGTAGTTAAGGATGCGATAATTTATTCAGGGATAGTGCGAGATGGGGAGAGTATTGCGATCTCAGGATATGCTCTCGCTTCTCGATCCTTAATGACCAGTTCGGGCGTGATATCTAGTTCTGAGGCTATAGATAACCAACAGTTTCAAATACAAGGCCTTCCAAAGGAAGATGCGAATAATATTCTGTCCGATACCTATATTGCCGATATACGGGTAAATCTGGGAGACAGTGGCGGACCTGTATATCTTACCAACTCTGGCACAGTGATCGGAATATGCCATTCTTACAAGTGGATACCAGTTATGATGGAACCGAGTGGAAATACCCCTTTTGCTCAAGCTCCAGACGGTAGGTATCTGACATATAACTCCGGTCTGGTCAATGTGGTTCCAGCTAAATATATTATCGATTTTTTGAAATCAAACAATGTCACCGTTAAGACCTCTATACGCTAAATCATATGATTTAGTGTATAGTAAAGGCGATAGTACAGTTGCGCCATATCGGAGCAGATACCCAATCTCTCACCAAAGTTCAATCCATCAGGGTTAATCAGCACGCCCTCACCTCACCACGAAATACACTACCGTCCTTGATCGGACTGGCAGAATTGTCCCAGCGCAACCAGATGTGTATTGGCTCTTCTATCCGTCTCTGTGTGCGCCTTAAAGCAGCGGCAAGCAGTGAGATTTCTGCCTGCCGAGCGAAGCGCTTGAATGCTTCTGGCTTTTTCGCTACATATATACGACTATTGCGGAGATATAGGAGGCCCCACCGATTAGGCACCTCGTCCTGCACTACAACTCCATCCGGCACGAGGAAGTAACGATACTGGCCAAGTCCCTCTTCCGGGTAGCGTCGAAAGCGTTTATCTCGATCGGAAAGAAAGTCTTTCCGAGTAACTTTGCATTCAACGAGGAATGCTCCCGCTTGCTTAATGCAACTGGCAACCTAGCAAAGGTCCAGAAGCTTCTCGGTCACTCATCCATAATTACTACCCAGAAGTATTTACACCCGGACATATCAGATACCGCTGCGATCATTGATCAACGAAACAGAATGAGAGGAATCCATGTCGTTGAAGCGGTTAGTGCATGATTTTTTAGAATTACGACAAAAATCCCGACATTCGAGGTGTCGGGAGCTTGGTAACTATATCGTATGTGATTGATTCTAAATGGTGCGCCCAGAAGGATTCGAACCTCCGGCCTACTGATTCGTAGTCAGTCGCTCTATCCAACTGAGCTATGGGCGCACGTTACAACCTTTGTCTTTGGCTTCGCTTACGCTCGTGACCAACGACTTTCTTAATGTAACAACGATCTTCGAATCTTGCAAATCCTTCATGTGGATTACTTAGCGGATTCGGCAGGAACCGCTTCCGGAACGGGCTGAGGAGGAATCAAGGACAGCTCCTCGACTACGCTCAGACCTGCACGGCGAAGCAACTGATAAACAGTCGGACCTGCAAGCCGGGTGGCATCGTACTCAACTAAAACAGTCTGCGCATCGCGATCGAACTGTATGCGGCGAATGCCATAGACCTCGCGAGCACTGTTCAGGGCAAACATCGTAGCTTCCGTCGGATGCGTGGCGTAGCGATAAAGCACTTCAACCGTGGTCATATGAAGAAATCATAGCGGAAAAGCTGCCGCTTGGTGATCTCTCCCGCTTTCTCCTCACCGCCTGCTTCCCCCAAGTGACACACTTGATTCCCCTGGTGAGATCCACAATGCAAACGCCCTCAACCTGAAAGATTGACGACACATGCTGTTTATCTGTTCATTTTCAGTGAGATACCGAGACTTTCCGGTCTCCGGCTCGTCAGTTCCTACAGAGAAGAGACCAGGAACAGCTAGCAGAAACGCATTTCAACTAGGGAAATGCCCGGAATCATTGAAAACAGCGAGAGCATCCTATAGGCTACATGTGGCATCTACTTATAACACCTCTCCCATATTTAACTGGTTCCCCAGAATCGCGGCCTTACCATGTCAGAGACAAACACCAGAAAGCTCTTTGAACGACAGATTGAAATCATTCGCGCGAGGCTTCGGGCTATAGCCCCCGATTTAATGAGAGAGTTGGAAGCCGCTGAACTCGCCTTGCAAAGCCTGGGTGCGGATCGGAATGCGAACGAGTACGCAGGATATCGTCGGGCAATCGACGCCATCGTGAACTATCTGCGCAAGACCGGACACACCGCCACCGGATCCGTCATTGCAGCAGCCCTCGTCAATGGAGGATGGCTCTCCAGCGACACTCGCGCTATTCATAATGTGGTCGATTCCATCCGCTATCACCTGAAACATCCTGAGACCGGGAAGTTGCGGCTCTTTGACGGCTCTCCGGAAGATCCCCGCAACGCCGAAGTCGGGCTGCAGGAATGGACCGAGGAGTTCCGGGCCTTTCCGCTGAATAGCTGATAACCGCAAAGAATCGCCGAGAGATACACGCCTCTGCTATCCGATGCATCCGGGGAAACACAGGACGGGAGGCATCGAGTGCTCATCTTTGCTGCACGAAGAGGAATCGGGCTTGTAAGCAGGCAGGCACTGCCACGCCAGCCTCAAGGGGATTTTATTGTTCTAATGATTTTGAGGCTAAGCGTGGCGGGATGGGAAATTTAAACAGCTGCAATTCATCGACACTGGCTCTCGAAAGGGCGCACTTCAGCTATGCGGTCATCTCTGCATTTCGAGTCCAGCGCATTACGCGGGACGATGCGATTGAAGGACGTACGGCGTGCGAGGTGAGAACAACAACATCTCCACCGGGGAGCACACGTAAATCATGGGCTTTGCAGCATTCGCCACAGAGCCAGAAGTGCTCGATCTCGACATTTTCGCCATGTCCACGAACTACCTGGATAACCTTGCCGGCCCGCAAATATTCAAGCTTTTTGCGGCAAATAGGATTAAAGCATTCAGAAATCATAGTCTTCTCCGGACCCCGAATTCCCCTCAGGGCTCATATGCGGGTGTTAGAAAGCACGTGATCAAACTTCACGTTACGCTCGGCTTGCACTCGTATTTTGTGAAGATCCGACTTCCTGGATTCCAATAAGGACAGGGGCAACTAAGGCAATAAAGAGTTCTCTGCCAGCCACTGAACTTCAATTCACAGCAAGACACACTAATGCGAATCGCTGACGTACTTGTCTTTTCCTAATTCTCTGGTGGAGGCTCTGGTGGCTTCCTTTAATGTTTGATGCATCTTGTGAGAGAACTTTGGGACGTTCTCCCAATTCAACGTACACACCTGGAGAGTGTTATGACCCTTAGATGAAACGTGGACAAATTCCCACTGCAACTTCTGCGTTAGGATTGCGATGCCCTGAGCGGAAATTCAGTGAACGGCTCAGGAATAGAACATCAGGAATTATCTACACTTGTACTATGACTACCAACCGTAATCCGTGACGCACATCACACTTTATTGGGGCTGTTTCCAGAAGGGTGAACCAGTACGGTGCATCAACATCTCGCCGACATCTGTATCTACTATAGCAGCAAATCTAGATTCCTGGCCATAATTATTAGCTCTTTAACAAGTAATTCAATTTACTTAGCAAGAGCTCGCGGAAATAACGAGAAATTCTTTCTCTTCGACATACTCCCTCACTGCCAATATCGCGTAAACCTTTGTATTACGCAGTTGATCGGCACTCTTCAGGCAACCCGAAGACAGACACAAACAAATGGACCTCTGCTACTCACCTACACAAAGATAGATAAATAACGATCCCACAGTGGATCGGTCCGAACTAACTTGAAGCTCTTCTAGTAAATAGATGCGGAGAAAAGGATTTGCGTCGTAAATGTTTACAGAGATTTTGAATACCCGGAGACCCATCGTAATGACGAGAATCCCCTCTCCTAAATCAACACTACACCTGAAGCTGACGCGCCAATGCTCGGCATACATATGAGGGCAGGACCGAAGCCGTCCCTCTCTTGCTACAGAACCAGCTAGAGCTTTTACGAAATCAGCTTCAAAAGCCGGATAATGCCCATATCAGCCGGTTTGCTGTGCGCAGACACATTGGTCCGGGCATGAATCTCCTGTTTCCGTTGCTCGTAGTAGCGGTAAGCGCAGAGAAGCATCTCTTCATTGGTCAGGGTGGGGCGCCAGCCGAGCTTCTCCTTGATCTTGGTGGTATCGAAGAGAAAGTCCTCTGCAATCATTCGATAATGGTAGGGCCCCAAAGGTGAAATCCTCAGCCAGTGAGCCAGTTGCATAGCAGCAATCGTCAGCTTCTCCGGCAAGGAGCAGACCCGGGAGCGGCTTCCGGCGGCCTGGATTACAGCCCCATAAACCTCTCGCAACGACTTCACGTTATCCGAACCGATGTGGAAGATCTCCGATCCCTCGTACTTCAGCGCTTGTAGACAGGCGCTGGCCAAATCTTGAGCGTAGATGAACTGGTACCGGTTTGAGCCCTTGCCCACGACCCAGATCCGCTTCCCTTCTTCGATGAACTCAAAGAGGATGGCCAACAACCCCAGTCTGCCGCTATCGATAATCGTCGGACAGCGCAAGGTGACGATAGACATGTCCTGGGTGTACTCGGAGAGCAGACGTTCGCCAGCCAGCTTCGACTTCCCATAGATCTCGATGGGATGTGGCTTCTCATCCTCGCGAACAGGATGGCCCAAATTGCTGGCCCACAGGCAATTGCTGGAAATAAAGACCAGCTTGGGGACTCTCGCCTGCCGCGAAAAATCCGCGATGTTGCGTGTTCCCTTCACATTCGAGGTCCAGAGCGTCCCGTCAGGAACGGAGCCATGCGCCAGCATGGCCGCACAGTGAAAGACGGCTGAGAAGCGTCCGGTACCAAAGACTCGTTGTAGAAGCTCTTTGTCGCGAATGTCGCCTTGAATGCTCTCTAGATTGGGATGTTGGTCAGGATCGGCAACCAGATCGATGTTGACGCAGGCGAAACCTTCTTCCAATAACCGCCTTTTCAGGATTCCACCGAAGAAACCGGAACCACCGGTGATCAGGACTTCTGACATGATTCAGATCTTTCTCTGGCCAGCCGTCCTGCCGGTCGAAGTCACTCGGCACCTGAAACGCTCCAGTTCCTCAAACACGACGGCTCAAAACTTCGAAATCCGGCGCACGAAAGACTCGAGGAGCAAGCCTCTACGGCTCCGGCTGCTGGAACATTCCCGCAAGAACCTAGACCAAACGGCGAAGGCCTTTGCAGCCCGCCGCCAAGCCGGAGTCCGAATTGGCCCCCTTCAGGGCTGCTCGAATGGAGAGAAAGATGCACCTCTCCAGCGTTGGCAGGCCTATTTCTACGCGGAAATGCTCGAATAAGCCCGAAATCTAAACAAAAGTAATTTGTTGCTCTTATGTTAAACAGAAAAACGGAGAGGGGTTTCAATAAATAAGACAAATTACGTTTACAGGCAATCGATTAGTGCGGAAAGCCTCATCCTGCTACAGAAGGGCTGTCTCGAAGGCAGGCACATAGGAGGACCAGGAACCAGGATAATTAACACTTCGCCCGTGCCTGTTATTAAAGCGTTAAAACTTATATAAGTTTTGCCGATACTTAATTCAATTTGTACTTATTTGACCGGTTAGGCACAAATCCATGAGCGAGAGCAGCGTCACAAACCCCTACATGCTGGCTAGCCTTATCTCCGATCAGAATATGATTACGCCCGCCAGAAAAGAGATCAGAACAGACGTTATCGAGATGATCGGCAAGGTTCTAGGAGCCTGCGGCTTTTTTTATACTATCGGCTCAATCTCACTGAACACGACAGATTATTTTCGTCAAACCCAAGCTCTTTCCATCTCGCATAAGCCGTATCTATACGCTGAACTCTGGGCAGTTCTTTTCTTCGGGATCTCATGCGTGCTCTTCCTGGGCGCGTTAGCGGTCGATCGAAGATTTCTGCAGCTGAGGCGGCATCCGCATCGATGGCATGCCGGATGTTTCACCTCTTATCTCCTCGCCCTGCTTCTACTGATCTTTCTTCCCTCTTCCCGCTCCAGTTTTCACGAAATCGTCTTGGCCGTGTTGGTAATGGCTGTCGGAGGATTGGGACTTATTTTGCTTACCTCTTCCATGCGTCAGTGCGAATACTGCTCCGAGCGCCTGAAGAGGTAAGAGCCTCTTCCCCACAGGAAGATTGATAACGCCGAAGGTTACGATTCGAGCGTTCTTGCGAGGGCATTCATCGCTTACGTAGCACTTCCCTCTTCCGGTCAGCAATAGGCCGGGGGACCGGGGCGTCTCATGTTATGGCAACTCCAAAGGCAGGTGATGCCACACCCCAGGGACTGCCCACTTTTTCCATCGATAAATCTCGCCAAACTGTGTTCCGGGCACCAGACGATTCCTACTTCTTTCAGGCATACTGTGCTAATCAAGACAGGAGAGTGTACGGCATGGCGGTTTTAAGCAGTAGATCCGGAACAAAGCCCCCGCGTCCGCGAAAGGTTTCGCTTTTCGGATATGATCTGCTCAACGATTGCAGGCTCAATAAGGGCACAGCTTTCACCCAGCGGGAGCGCGACATCTTCGCGCTGCACGGGCTACTGCCTCCACATATCGGGACGCTCGAAGATCAGCTGGAAAGGCGCAAAAGAGCCTTCGACCATCAGCCCTCATGCTTCGCCAAATACAGTTTTCTGCGCGATCTTCAAGACGCCGACGAAACGCTCTTCTATGCGCTGGTCGTCCGCTATATCGAAGAGATGCTGCCCATCGTCTACACCCCGACAGTAGGTGAAGGTTCGCAGCGCTTCAGCGAGATCTGGCACAAACCGCGAGGAGTCTTCCTGAGCTATCCCAACAAGGACAGGATCGAACAGATTCTCTCTCACCCTCGCTACGACTCCGTACGCTGCATCGTGGTCAGCGATGGAGAGCGTATTCTGGGCTTAGGTGACCAGGGCGCAGGCGGAATGGGAATCCCCATCGGCAAGATGGCTCTCTACACGGCACTGGCCGGAATTCCTCCCGAAACATGCCTCCCGATCCTACTCGACGTCGGTACAGACAATGAAGAACGGCTGAACGATCCTCTCTACATTGGGTGGAACCATCCCCGGGTCCGTGGCCAGGAGTATGACGATTTTATTGAGATCTTCGTCTCAACGGTAAAGAGCCGGTGGCCTCACGTCCTGCTGCAATGGGAAGACTTCGCCGGATGCAACGCTGCTCGACTGCTGGAGCGTTACCGTAACCGCCTCTGTACCTTTAATGACGATATTCAGGGGACCGCTGCCGTGGCTACCGCCGCCCTGCTCTCCGCTATTCAGGTCACAGGCGAGACCTTACGGGACCAGAGAATTGTCTTCTTCGGCTTCGGCTCGGCAGGACTCGGCATAGCCTCCTTGATGGAAACGGCTATGCGCGATGCCGGACTCAGTCAGGAAGAGGCACGCAGTCGCTTTTATCCCGTAGACATCAACGGCCTGCTTATCGAGGGCATGGAAGGACTACGGCCAGGGCAGGAAGCCTTTGCCCGCAAGCGTCAAGACCTGCAGGGATGGAAGACGCAGGGTAACACGATCAGCCTGCTGGATACAGTTCGAAACGCCAAACCGACAGTGTTAATCGGCGTTTCAGGACAGGCATGTGCTTTTACGGAAGAAGTTGTCCGCGCAATGGCCCAGAATACACCGCGTCCGATCATCTTCCCGTTGTCGAACCCCACCTCTCATTGCGAAGCGACACCGGAGCAGTTACTGACCTGGACAAACGGACAAGCCATTGTGGGCACCGGCAGCCCCTTCGCTCCGGTAGAGTGCCAGGGACAAAAAATTAGAATCAACCAGACGAATAACTCTTACATCTTCCCGGGATTGGCTTTGGGCATCATCTCTGCGCGTGCAAAACACGTTTCAGACAAGATGATTATGACCGCAGCAAAGACCTTGGCATCGCTATCCCCTGCCGCCAAGAACAAGACAGCAAGCCTTCTGCCGGATATGTCTACCATCCGCTCGGTTAGTGCGAGCATCGCTTATGCCGTCGCAAAGCAGGCAATCGATGAAGGACTGGCAGAAATCGAAGAAGACGAGTTACAAGAGGAACTGGAAGAGAATATCTGGGAACCGGTCTATGAGCCCTATATACCGGCCGAAGGCTAGCGGACGAGTAATCGCACTCACGATACCGGTAACCGAAGGAATTGTCCGTACCAGCACTTGGGGATGCCCCATCTTCACGAGCGAAGCGAGTTAAGGTGGGACACACAAAAACTGCAATATCGGTAACCGAACCATTCTCTGAAATACCTCACGGTTACCGATATGGAAGCCTCTACTCATCCAAATCCTGCTTTCATTTCGCACGCATCAGAACTTCACCTTAGCCGCAAATTGAATCTGTCTTGAGGTTGTGGAGGTGGCACTTACAGCTCCGGCTGTAGGAGACAGGGCTGTAGCCGAGGAATAGACCACCGGATTAGGAGTAGCAAAGTTCGTATGATTCAGGACATTGAAGAATTCCGTCCGGAACTCCAAACGAACGTGATCGGACAAGGCTGTATCCTTTAACAACGAAAGATCGAAGCCTCCCAGCCCTGGACCAGTTAGCGAATCTCTTCTGACATTTCCGTAAGTTCCCGTAGCCGGAGGAAGAAATGCTGTCGGGCTGAAGTACTGGTTCGTTGTCCGAGGATAGAGCTTCCCGGTAAATGCAGGATTCCAGTTCGGACGTATCGGATTCCGAGTATCTCCGTTGCCCGTCGGGTTATAGCCCAACTGAGGAGAGAACGGAAAACCCGTCTGCAAATTGACGATAGCACTTGCCGCCCAGCCGCTGATCAGATTCTCCGTCCAACGACTCTGGTTTGCAAAGAATCTGCGCTGCCTGCCAACAGGAAGATCGTAAGTTGCATTCACCGCAGCCAGATGACGAATATCCGTTGCAGCCGGTCCCCAATCCACCTTGGGTTTCAATGGAAAGGAGACAAAGGCCGGGGTATTGGCGCTGACGCTTGTATTCCATGCCGAACCGTCATCGAGGTTCTTCGAATAGGTATAAGATCCACGCAATGCCAGCCCATTGGTCAAACGACGTCTTACATCGACGGTAAAGGCGTTATACATTCCTACTCCCTGCGCTGCCCAGGAGGTAGTGTTCGCAAGACGCGGATTGGCATAAGGCGAATTCGGCGGATAGTAGATGGTGCCATCGGGAAGCGTCGTCGGTATTGGCTCGTTCATGTTCATGGAAAGAATCTGGTGATAGCTATGCGAACCGACATAGCCAAAGGTCACCGAAGTGCTGGGAACAATTTGCTGTTCAATCTTGAATGTCCAGGAAAGCACCGTCGGAGTATGGATATCCGGCTGCACATTGCTAGGAGAGATGGTGCCGCCTGAAATAGTACCTGCGCCAGGAGCAAATTGCAGATTAGAGACAGGAACGTTCTTGACTACCCAGGTAGTGTTAAACGGAGTCGTCTGATCGAGCCGGTAATCGAGATTATCGAGTAGGGCGCGATAGACGCCGAAGCCTCCTCGAATAGCTGTCTTGCCATTCCCAAGAACGTTCCAGGCAAATCCAATGCGAGGCTCAGGCAGAAAGACAGCCCGGTTCTTTGTCAGGGCAGAACCTCCGATTCTCGGATTCGTCTCCAGAACTCCATTTGCGATGATGTAGTTGGAGGCGCGTCCATGAGCCTCATTCCAGCCATTCGTCGACTCAAACCGGAAACCTGCGCGAAGTTCGAAGTGGGGAGTTACCTTGATCGTATCCTCTACAAATCCGGCTCCCTCTACAGAGCGCCAGTTAAGCGCTGTGGGAGAAGGCACCACGGTAAAGGTAGCGACTGTTCCCTTCAGAAAATTGGCAAGCGTGCTGAAAGAGGCTTGTCCATACTGGTTCTGCGCAAGATCGTCATTGGCCTGGAGTTGCTGAATCCACACGCCAGCCTCAATCTGGTGCCGTCCCCAGGTGTAGTAGACGTGATCGTCGTAAGTGAAGAGATTCCGGGCCGTCGTGTTATTGCTGCCGACATTGGAGCCGGCCAGCGTAATTTGCGACGCTCCATTGGAGGCTGTACTGCCACTGATAACAATCGCCCCAACCGGCTTCCCTGTCACCCATCCCGGAATATTGGCAGGTACGCTGCCGGTGAAGAAGTAGCTGGCCCGCGAGTATCCGACTCTTGCCGTGTTCAATAGCGACGGCGAGATGATGTGCTGTTCCTGAATGCTCAGAACCTGCTCGCGGAGAGTCTCGTTGATCAGGCTGAGCGGGTTCGCCGTCGGCGTATGAGCGTAACTATCATCGACCGTATAGATTGCGGCAAATTGATCGCGATTACTGATGTTGGCGTCGAAGCGTGTTGTCCCGAAGTCCTCACGCAGACGCTGCAACGGATGACTGTAGGCGATTCCGATGCCCGCTCCAAGATCGGGTCCGTTTTGCTCCGGCCAAAGAGCCAGTAAGGGACGAACGGAAGCCGAAGCAGCCGCGCGTGAAGCCTGATTCGGCACATAGGTAACGCCGCTAAGCGCCAGATTCTGCCGAAAGCCCTCGTAATTTCCGAAGAGGAAGAATTTGTTCTTATGTAAGGGACCTCCAAGCGTGCCGCCAAACTGATTGCGCTGAAAGGTCGGCGTGCTTCCCTGGTCGAAATAGTTGCGGGCATCGAAGACGCTGTTACGAAGATATTCGTACACCGATCCATGCAAATCATTTGTACCCGAAACAGTCACGATACTAACTTGCGCTCCGGAACGCTTGCCATTTGCGGCTCCGTAATCGTCCGTCACCACGTTGAACTCGCGTACGGCTTCGACTCCCAACAGCTGTCCGCTCGTGCCACCGGGAGTTACGTTGATTAACGATGCTCCGGTGTACTCAACTCCATTCAGCAGAAAGATGTTGTCCTGCGGTCTTCGACCCGAGACGGCAAACATATTGCCGACAGAGGAGTTAGAGGTTCCAATGCTGCCGGAACGTTGATTCGAGTAGTTCACCGTCGCAGGATTCAGGGTCATCAACTGGTCATAACTGCGGCCATTCAACGGAAGTTCCTTCACCTGGCGCTCATCGACAAGTCCCGACACCTGCTGAGTAGAGAGATTCACGGCTGGCAAGACATCGATAACAACGAGCTTCTGCTCTACCCCGGCCACGCTTAGGGTCAGATCGATTGCGATGCTCTGTCCAATCGCCAGTGGGATTCCCGTCCTCGTCTGCGTCGCAAAACCTTCTTTATGAACAATGACCTCGTAGCTCCCGACAGGAATGGACGGAGCAGCATATCGTCCGGAATCGTCCGTATGGAGTAGGCGCCCCGAACCGGTCTCCAGATTTCGAACCGTGACCTCGGCTCCAGAAACAGCGCTGCCGGTTGGATCGTAAATCTCTCCATGAATGGAGCCGCCTACAATCTGCGAAATGGCTGCTCCGGTAAACGCAAGCAGAAGGATCGCTAGAAGCGGTATCCGTCTTATTGGAAGTGGGGAATGACTAAACATCTTGTTTGGCCTCTCTAGAACTCAGACGATGTCGTGTATCTCGTCCGGGGAAGTCTTATGTAAGGGGAAAAAGAGGAAGGTCAACAACAACAGAGGTGCATAAGCGCGCTCGGGCGAGCAATCGCGCCAATCATGGACGAACTGAAAAACAGACTCTGCATCTCTCTTAGTCGTGCAAAAACAAAATGGCCCGGAAGGTTAATATCTCCCGGGCCATCTGGAAACTTTATAGAAGAATCTATGACTTAGCTAACTTCCTGTCAGCAACGATCCTTCCTGGCCACGAGAGCTTTCCCGCAACAACAGGTACAAGAGCCGGGTTGACAAAAATTCGCAGCCATCTTTGCTATAGAACCATAAAGCTACCGATTTCGCAAGAAATTCCGTTAACGACTGTATCTACACGCCGTAAAGCCTTTGACTCATAAGGCAGACTTCCACCAAGTTGAAAATGAAGTTCATTATTCCAAGCAGAAGGGGAAGAAGATGGGAAATGGTGGAAGAGAGGAAAACGGTCTTCATTTCTCCTAGGTCAGCAAAGCATCCCGGAGGGATGCTACTAACTTAGCCACGGGTGAAGCGTAGCGAAACCCGTGGCTATTCTCTTGGCATCCCTCTGGGATACCCTTTGCGCGTCTGCAAACTTCCACGATCTGACGAAACATTGCTTGTTTTCTCGGAAGCCGCTATTCCGTTCGAAGCGCCTGCATTGGATCGATTCGCGATGCCTTCCATGCTGGAAGCAGGCATGCAACCGCCGATACACCCAATAACGTTGCAGCTACAAGCACAAAGACCGGTGGATCAAGCGGACGTGTTTCGTAAAGCATGGAGTGAATCAGGCGTCCGGCTGCTGCACTACCTACAAGTCCAAGAGCCAACCCGAACAGCGCGGGGCGTAATCCGTCTCCTAAGACCAGACTTAGCACCTGCTCCCGCCGGGCGCCCAATGCGATTCGAATGCCAATCTCGTTTGTACGTTGCGCTACAAGATAGGAGAGAACGCCAAAGAGACCGGCCGCAGCCAGAATCAACGATAGAAGAGCAAACACACCGAGGAGTGTCGCATTCACGTTGGCCCCACGAGTGGATTTACCAAGCAACTGGTCCATTGTGAGGACATCCGCAACAGGCAAATCGCGATCCAACTCCTGCACGATACGCTGCACGGGGAGAGCCAGTTGCTCAACGTTATGCTCGGAACGAATCACCAGTGTTCCGTAATCCCCGAAACCGGCGTAAAGAGGAAAGTACTGAACAGGTTCGGTGGGCTTCCCCACCTGATAACGCGTATCCCCGACGATGCCTACTATCTCATAATCCCGTTCGCCCATGTGGATATGCTTGCCAAGGGGGTCCTCGTTAGGCAGAAACTGGCGCGCAAACGAGGCGTTGATGACGGCTTGATTGGCCTGGTCGAGTTTCTTGCCCGGATCAAAGGAGTGCCCCCGCAAAATGGGAATGCCCATGGCTTGGAAGTATCCAGGATCTGCCCAGTGATCCACGGCAAATTGAGCCACACCCTGCGGCAAAGGTGGATGCTCGGCTATCTTGAAACCTTGATCGCCTATATAGCCCTGGCCGGGTACTCCACGAACAAATCCTGCTGCAGTTACTCCCGGTAATGCCCGCACCCGCATTAGTAGAGTTTCGTAGAAATTAACGATCTGGGCTTTCTCTTTGTAACGATTGTCAGATAATTCGAGAGTCATAGTTAATATGTTCTGCGTAGCGCAACCCATGTCAGCTGTACGCAGCCGCTGATAACTCTTCAGCAAAAGTCCGGCGCCGATCAATAGCATCACGGTCAGACTCAGTTCCACAGTCAACAATACCCTGCGCAAGGTGGCTCTTGTGCGTCCGGAACTGAAGGATCGGGATACCTCATTCAAGGTGGTAAGCACCTGCTTCTCTTGAACACTGAATATCGAAATCGCTCCAGAGAAAAGGGCGCAGAAGACAATGAGCCCGAGCGTAAAGGCTACGATCACACCATCGATGTGAATCGAGTCGACCCGATTCATATCCTGACGAATGCGCACGAACCAGGCGATAGCGCCCGATGCGAGCAGGATTCCTCCTACGCCGCCAAGTGCAGAGAGAAGAAAACTCTCAGTCAAACGTTCCCGCAGCAGGCGGAATTTCCCGCCTCCCAGTGCCGAACGAATCGCCAGCTCTTTGCGCCGGGCAACAGCACGCGCTACCAACAGATTGGCAACATTCAGACATGCGATCAACAGCACACAACCGGAGGCTGCCAGAAGTACAAGGAGCGGACGCCTGAAATCTCCGACCATATCTTCGAGCAACGGGCGCACATTCGCCCCTGCTCCCACAAATGCATTGTCAAGATGCTGGTCATGAACGCGCTTGGCAATCAGAGAAAGATCGGCTTTAGCCTGTGCCGAGGTAACTTCTTCACGCAGCCTGCCAACTACCCGAAAATCGTGACTTTCCAGATTCGTCAACTCCTCGGGAGGGTAATCGTGGTAGATCAGCGTCCAAAGCTGATTAGAAGCCTTTGGAAACGCAAACCAGGCTGGAAGAACTCCAATCACGGTGTATGCACTTCCATTCAGATGGATCGTCCGATTAAGAATCGCCGGATCGCCTCCGAAGCGGCGCTTCCATAAGCTCCAGCTCAGAATCACGGTTCCGTTGGCGGCAGGTAGGTCATCGGACGAGGTAAAGTCGCGTCCAATTGCCGGTCGCACACTCAGGGTGCGCAGCAGGTTCCAGGTACAGCTTGCGTTTTGCACTTTCTCCGGCAGTTGGCCACCAGCACCAGAGAGATTCGACTCGCCGTAGCCCCAAAGGGCCATATCGCTGAAGGTGCGATTCTGCTTCCGCCACTCGGCATACATTGCACCGGAAACCACGTTGAAGGGGTTGCTTTGTACATCGCTGCCCACTCCGCTTTCATAGACCATCAGCAGGCGTTCCGCATCCTTAAATGGCAGTGGCTTCAGCAGGACACCGCGTACCACGGTAAACAACGCAATATTCGCGCCGATGCCCAACATCATGACAAGAATCGCAATCACAGAGAACCCAGGCGTCCTCCGCAGGGTTCGAGCGGCATACTTTAGATCACGCCATTGATTATCGAGGAAAGTGATCGTATTTCTTTGCCAAAGCTCCTCGCGGACACGCTGTGAATTCCCAAGCTTGATTCGCGCCCGGCGTCGCGCTTCCGTGGGCGTCATTCCACGACTGATGTTCTCGGCGATCTCCTCGGCCAGATATACATCGATTTCTTGCCGCAGTTCCAAGTCTGCGCGTTTCCGATGAATGAACCTGAACCAACTCACGATATCTCTCCCTTACCCCTGCGTCTCTTCTCCCATTACCAGACCGATTGCCCGGATCATCTGCCGCCAGCGGTTTGTCTCGCGAAGAAGCTGTTTCTTTCCAGCAGCAGTAAGCCGGTAGAATTTCGCCTTCCGATTGTTCTCACTGGCACCCCAATAGGACGAGACCCAGCCGCGATCCTCCAGGCGGTGGAGAGCCGGATAAAGCGAGCCCTGCTCCACTTCCAGGACATCCTCCGAACTGTGCTCGATGACCTTTGCAATCGTGTGCCCGTGCGCGTCGCCACTCACAAGCGTTCGCAGGATCATCATGTCCAGCGTGCCCTTCAGCATCTCGCTATCCGAATGATTATTCTTAGCCATTCAACTTTCTCCACTCGAATTTCTATGGGGAATACTACACCACTAGAACTCCGATGGGAAGGCCATTCTCAAGAGGATGACGGCACCAGGAAAACGGATCGCCGATTGCTTCCGGAGAAGTAACACAATCCCGGCGGGTCAGGACCGACCAGATCACCAGCGCGTGAATTGGAGGCGGAGCAGTCCCTCCACGTAATCACTTCCACTTGACAAGCAAGTGCAATCAAGGCCATGCTACGTCTCAGGCATCACTTGGATGCCTAGTAAAGAAAAGAACCAATTCAATTGCAACGGCTGCACATGAGGAATCCTAAGGCATGAAGCAACTGCGGCGTCTCTTTCTGAGAATCTTCGGCCTCTTCAACAACGAAAAGACAGAAACGGAACTCGATCGGGAAATTGCCGCTCATCTTGCACTGCTGGAAGAAGACCTTCTGCTGAGGGGGTTGAGCCCGGAAGAAGCGCGCACAGCAGCGAGACGAGCCTATGGTGGGATTGAGCAGGCGAAGCAACTGCATCGCGATGAGCGCACCTACCCGTGGGTGGCACAGATGCTGCAGGACCTTCGCTATACATTGCGCCAGTTGCGCAAATCTCCGGGGTTCACTCTTACGGCCATCCTGATGCTGGGATTGGGGATTGGCGCGACCACTGCGATTTTTTCAATTGTCGAAGGAGTGCTGCTGCGTCCCTTACCATTTCCAGATCCTGGGCACCTGGTTACGCTGGGAGACGTTCTGGAGGGCTCAAATTGTGCTTCCTGCGGGGCTTGGGCCACCGCCCAGGATATCCGCAACTACATGCGCGACACGCATAGCTTTGCGCACCTGGGCGGTTACCGGAAAACCTCTTTCGAACTATCAGATAGCGGTGAACCACTGCATGTACAGGCCTCGCGTATGAACGGAGAGGTTTTTTCCGCATTGGGGATTGCGCCGCTGTTGGGGCGGGTATTCACGCAACAAGAGGACGATCAACATCAGCTGCTCGTTGTGCTCAGTTACAGTTTGTGGCAAAGCCGCTTTCATGGCGATGCAAAGATTCTGGGCTCCAAGATTATTCTTGACCGGAAGCCGTACATAGTCATCGGCGTTATGCCGCGCAACTTTGAGTTCCCTCTTGTACCTGGACATGTGAACCAGAGCGAACTCTGGGTTCCATTGAGCCCGGAACCGTGGGAGTTCGAGGCCGGTGCCGCGGCGTCGTGGAACCGGCGGATGCTGGGCCGCTTGAAACCCGGAGTTACTCCTGAGCAGGCGCAGAGCGATGCGCAACAAGTAGCGGTAGAGACAATGCGGAATTATCCGGCTTACATGAGCAGTCTTCGAATCCACGCGGTTGTCAGGCAACTGCATGAAGACACGGTAGCGCAGGCGCGTCCACTGGTGCGCACACTCTTCTTTGCTGTAGTCGTGGTTCTGCTGATTGCCTGCGCAAACCAGGCAGGTCTTCTGCTGGTGCGCTCCATTCGCAGGCGGAGAGAGATAGCTGTGCGCTTTGCCCTTGGGGCCCGTGCTGCTGCACTGCTTCGTCAGGCGGTTGTCGAAAGCATGATATTGAGCATTGCCGGAGGCGTTATAGGCCTTGCCTTGGCAGGCTTCGCGCTACAGGTGGGTATAAATCTCATACCCGACACGTTGCCTCGTACCAGCCAGATTGGACTTGATTTGCCCGTAGTGACCTTTGCGCTGGGACTAGCGCTGTTTACCGGCTTCCTTTGCGGACTAGCGCCCGCCTTTGCCGCAATCCGAACCAGCATTAACGAGACACTTAAGGAAGGTGGACGTACCGGGAGTTCGGGAAGCGGTCACACTCGGCTACGCTCCGCACTGGTTGTGGGAGAGATTGCGGTCGCCTTGGTCCTTCTGACCTCATCCGGCCTGCTGCTGCGCAGCTTTGAGAAGATGCGCGACGTCGATATCGGTTTTCAACCTGATCATACGCTGGCCGCGTCCTATGACTTGCCGTTGAAGCACTATGCGACGCAACCGCTGATAGACAGTTTCGATCAACGATTGCTCGACGCCCTTCGACAGCTGCCTGGTGCGGAATTCGTCGGCATTACTTCCCTATTGCCTGCAAATGGAGACGATGGCGGCATCTCAATCATCCCGGAAGGCTACATCTCTCCGAAAGATGCCCAACTGCACATGGCTGCGTCAACGCTGGTGGAGGGCGATGCCTTTCAGGCTCTAGGCATTCGTCTGCTTCGGGGCCGTCTGTTCTCAGCGGCAGACAAGGCAGATTCTCCGCTAGTGGTAATCGTGAATCACAAACTGGCGGAACACTACTGGCCCGGAGAGGACCCTATCGGCAAGCGTCTGCGCCGGGGAATGCCGGAAACTTCAACGCCATGGCTGACGGTTGTGGGTGAAGTCGGCGATGTGAAGATGGGCCCTGCCGATGGCATAACAGCAGAGCAGTTCTATCAGCCTGCAACTCAGGTGGTTGCGTCAGAAGGCGTGCTGGCTTCAATGGGAGAGTTAATGGGGTATTCCGGCTGGGTCGTGCTGCGCTCCAGCGTCCCTCCTGAACAGATGGAAAATGCAATGCGCACTGCAGTGCAGCAGATCGATCCGCAGCTCGCGTTATTCAAGATGAAGACTCTGGAGCAGACGGTTTCAGACAGTGAGGCCACACGCCGTTTCAACACGGTGTTGATATCGGCCTTCGCCATTGCAGCCGTGTTGCTTGGAGTACTGGGGATCTACAGCGTCATCGCCTTTACAGTTGCGACTCGTGAACAGGAGATGGCGATACGCGTAGCACTGGGCTGCGAGCGATCTCGAATCCTGCAGTTGGTCCTTGCCTCAGGAGCAAAGCTGGCAGCGGCTGGCTGCGTGCTCGGGCTATTCGGAGCCGTAGCCGCATCCCGCCTGCTGCAATCCTTTCTCTTTGGAGTAAGTCCATTGGATCCGCTTGTGCTCGGTCTTTCCGCAGCCGCCATGCTGTTGCTCGCCCTTGCCGCCTCATTGTTCCCGGCACGGCGCGCCTCTTTGACTGATCCCATGCTTGCAGTGCATAGCGAATAAAACCCAAAGAGCAAAACAGCTGGCCGGAGAGTCGAGCTCTCCCGCAATTCCTGTTTACATAATCTCCATCCGGTCAAGCCTCCATATCGATAGCACCTTCCAGCTCAATGAGCGCATCCCGGCCCCAGGCGAGCACATTAGCTCCCCCCAAAGACTTACCGTGACTAATATGCGATAGTTAAAACGCAGCACGTATTCCGTACAAGACTGAATGAAACGAGGAGTTCGCAATGAACCGTCGTCAGTTTGCGGCCCGTTCTCTGGCTGCCATTGCAGGTGCCGCGCTTTCTCAAGGCCGTGCCGACGCAGCAACACAAAGCTCAACAACCACTATTCCTGGAACCATCCCCGCTTCGACAATCGAAAAGGCCCGTTTCCCCGAAGGGTTTTTATGGGGTGTTGCCACGGCCTCTTATCAAAATGAAGGTGCATGGAACGAGGACGGTAAGGGGGAGTCGATTTGGGATCGATTCACGCATACGCCCGGCAAGGTGCGAGGCGGTGTAACCGGCGATGTTGCCTGCGATCAATACCATCGTTTCCAGCAGGACATAGCCCTTGCGAAGCGCCTGAATATCAAGAGTTATCGCTTTTCTATCTCGTGGCCACGCATCCAGCCTACCGGGGGCGGTTCCCCTAATATGAAGGGGCTCGATTATTACAGCCGTTTCGTAGATGCGCTACTTCAAGCCGGAATCCGCCCCTGGTGCACGATGTATCACTGGGATCTTCCGCAGGCATTGGAAGAGCGTGGAGGCTGGCCAAACAGAGAGCTAGCGAATTACTTCGCCGACTATGCGGGAATCCTGGCCAAGCATCTTGGCGACCGGATTACGATGTGGGCTCCTTTCAACATGCCTTGGGCTATCGCTTTCATGGGCTATGCCGCGGGTGCGTTCCCTCCCTGCCGTACCAGCTTCACAGACTTTCTGAAAGCAGCGCACACACTGGCGCTAGCGCAAGGTCAAGCTCACCGCGCAGTAAAGGCTGCCTCTTCGAAGGCGACGATAGGCAGCGCCTATGAGATGGCACCCGCTTATCCGAAGACGGACTCAGACGACGACCGCGCCGCTGCTGCCCGATACCACGCGATGAATAACGTCTTTTTCCTGGAAGCGGCAATGCACGGCCGTTATCCCAAGGCGTTTGTCGGTGAACCACCTCTTGAGCTGATGGGATTCAAGACCGGAGATGAAAAGCTTCTCTACGCTCCACTGGATTGGGTCGGCTTCCACTACTACACGCGCCGTGTTGTGTCAGATGCCAGCAAAGAGAACTTTCAAAACGGCGGCAACTTCAGCGGTACCGAAATCGAAAGCAATTCACCGGGCGGCCGCGACCCTTACACTCGCTTCCGTGCCGCAATGCCAACAGAGGGACCGCTGACGGAAGCCGGACTCGAAGTGTGGCCGCGTGGCATCTACGACCTTGTAACTCAAATCAGCCGCGAGTATAACCACCCGATCATTGAAATCACGGAGAGCGGTTGTGGTTATCTGGATTCTCCCGATGAAGAACAGAATGGCCGTATCCCGGATACGAGACGCATCCTCTGGTACCGGCAAACACTAGCGGAGTTGGCTAGGGCTATCGCGGATGGTGCCCGCGTGCGCGCCTACCATGCGTGGACACTGCTGGATAATTTCCAATGGGGAGAAGGTTACACGGAGCGATACGGGCTTATCTATACGGACTTCCGCAACCAGAAACGCACGATCAAGGATTCTGGTCACTGGTATGGTCGGGTTGCTGCCTCGAATCGTCTGGATACCTAGGATCGACAATGAATTGGCGCCCACACGCCTCGCATCCTTCCGCGAAGCGTGTGGGATTCCCAAAAGCTATGGTTACAACAAATCTGTCGAAGCAGTTAAGCTCCTCCTTCGCTCCCTGGCAACTACCTAAGACTAAGGTCGCGATAAACCGCACCCACCATTGATTACGCGACCTGCAAGATAACGCGTGTATCGCAGATAGCCCATGCAAAGCGTCCGAATTCGAACACTCCTTTCCATTTGTGGACACAATGCCACAATCTTGAGATTACGAAGGCGATTGAACTTAGGTAGCGGGAACAAAATTACGATGGAACTTTACATGCTCTATTTGCGTAAAGCCACGTGTGTGTCTGGAGGTCTAACGAATGAGAGTTCTGCTACAGGATCTGGGATATGCATTCCGCCAATTGCGTAAAACGCCAGGGTTTACCACTACCGTGCTACTCACGCTCGCGCTCGGCATCGGGGCAAACTCGGCCATCTTTACTCTTGTCAATGCAATCCTGCTTCATAACTTGCCGGTTACAGATCCTAAAACCCTCATTCGCATCGGAGACACCGACGATTGCTGCGTCAACGGCGGTTGGAACGACAAGGGCGACTACTCGCTCTTCGCCACAGACACCTATTACATGTTCAAGAAGAATCTGCCGGAATTTGAGGAACTGGCTGCGATGGAGTCGGGTTACGCTTGGCGTCCTCTTACTGTCCGCCGCGCCGGCCCGTCAACGGTAGCGAAATCTGTCATGGGAACCTTCGTCTCTGGGAACTACTTCCGCGTCTTTGGTCTTTCGCCAGAGGCGGGTCGGCTCTTTATGGATGCCGACGACCAGAAGGGTGCAGCTATCACGGCCGTAATGAGTTATGACGCCTGGCATCAGGACTACGCAGGAGATCCGGCTGTGGTAGGAAGCGTCTTCTACATCAATACCAAACCGGCCACGATCATCGGTATTGCACCCAAAGGATTTTACGGAGACCGCATCGATACCAATCCTCCCAAGTATTTCCTCCCCATGAATGCGATGGATGAGGTCAGCGGCGCACCGTACTTTACCGATCCCGACACCCAGTGGGCTTATATCATCGGACGTATCAAGCCGGGAACTTCCCTGCCGGCACTACAGGCCAAGGCCAGCGCATTACTCAAACAGCAGTTTGCACCGCTGAAGACCTTTACCGATCCTCGTTCTAAACAGTTTCTCCCCCGTACACATGTGGTACTCACTCCTGGAGGCGGGGGTATCCAGAACATGCAGAACGGCTACAAGGATCACCTGAAGCTCCTGCAATGGATTGCCGCACTGGTCCTCCTCGTCGCCTGCGCTAATATCGCCAATCTGCTGCTGGTACGCGGCATGAGCCGTCGCGCTGAGCTTTCTATCCGCTCCGCACTTGGCGCGCAACGCAACCGAATCATGCGCCAGCTCCTCACGGAAAGCGTTCTTCTCTCGGGTATGGGCGGTCTGCTCGGCCTTGTTATCTCATATCTAGGAGCTCACGCGCTGTTGGCACTTGCGTTTCCCAATCAACAGAACATGCCGGTTGCTGCTTCGCCTTCGCCCCTGGTCATCGGTTTCGCCTTTGCGCTTTCATTGGTTACGGGTGTTCTCTTTGGCCTCGCGCCGGCGCTGATGGCTGCACGCACGAATCCCGCTGAGGCGCTGCGCTCCAATGCACGTACTACCGCCCAAGGAGCATCCTTCCTGCAGCGCTCGCTCGTTGTCCTGCAAGCCGCACTCTCTCTTGTACTGCTCGTTGCTGCAGGTCTTTTTGCGCAGAGCCTCAATAAGGCCGAGAACGTGGACATGAAGCTGAATACAACCAACCGCTACATAGCCCACATCAATCCGCAAGCAGCTGGTTACAAGAACACAGACGTTGAGCCTCTCTACCAGACCATCGTAGACCGCTTCCACGGCATTCCCGGCGTTCTCAAAGTCGGCCTCTCCACATACACTCCAATGGAAGAAAATAATTGGGGGTCCGGTGTAAAGATTCAAGGCGAACAAGACCTGAACAAAGGTGCATCTTGGGTGAAAGGGAATGCCGAGTACTTCGACTCTGTTGGTACTCACGTAGTCATGGGCCGCGGCTTCACATGGAAGGACACAATGAATGCGGCGTCCGTCGCTGTCGTCAACCAGGAATTCGTCAAGCAGTTCTTCGGCAAGCGCAACCCCATCGGCCATCGCTTCGGTTTCTCCGGCCCGGGCCAAACCGGCGGAGATGGAGCTCATGAGATCGTCGGCGTGGTGGAAGATACCACCTACACAAGCATCTACTGGAAAAACCATGCCATGTACTTTCTGCCACTCACACAACGAGCCGGCATCGCCAACGATCCGGACAACCCTCTCGAGAAGGACTTATCGATGTTTGCCGGAGCCCTGGTTATCCAAACCAGCCAACCCTTTCCCAGCTTTGAGAAGGTTGTTCGAGACACCCTGGCTAGCATCAACCCCAACCTCGCAGTCGTAAAGTTCCAGACATTCCAGCAGCAGATCGACGATCGATTCACCGAGGAGAGGCTAATCGCACGCCTCACTTCCCTCTTCGGACTACTGGCTCTTCTGCTCGCGGCCATCGGTCTCTATGGAGTCACGTCTTATACCGTCCTTCGTCGCACACCGGAGATCGGCATCCGCATGGCGCTGGGAGCAGCACGTCAGAGTGTCGTCCAAATTGTCCTGCGCGGAGCCATGCTGCAAACCGTTATTGGCCTCGCTATTGGTGTCCCGGTAGCAATCTTCTGTGTGCGTTACGTCAAATCGCAGCTTTACGAGATCACCAGAGTGAATACACCGGTGATGGCGATAGCCATCGGAGTGCTGGTACTCGCAGCAGCAATTGCAGGAATCATCCCGGCACTGCGTGCAGCGTCTATCGACCCCGTACGAGCCTTACGCATTGAATAAGGCCGAGGCATACCCCAGACTGGTGCTCCATTCGCACTGGTAACAGTTTCGGGAACTTATAGCTTTTGCAGCAAACGATGAAGAAGGAAACAACGCAGAAAGGTGGCGGTCAGAAACCGCCACCACAGCCGGTTCGGAGACCGGCGGTACTTCAGACCTGCTTTACCCTTTCCGGCCCCTCTCCGATTCAAAGCAGTGAATCTGCAACCAAGTAAACCCATGGCCAGTTCTTAAAGTCCGGCTACTTTTTCCCAGAGGGGCAAGCGTCGGCGGCTTCGAATTCTAACTTCGCCGAAATGGGGTTGTACTGCACCATACAAGTAGCCTTCATCAGCCCTTGTTCGTTGTCGTGGTATCGCCGGTCTCCGAACCGGCTGTGGCGGCGGTTTCTGACCGCCGCCTGCTTCGCAGGTTGTGCCTCGTTGCCATGCTCCAAGAACCGACGTAGAAACTTCAGCGGCATCCTGTAGGGCGAAATGAATCCGGACATACAATCTCGACCGCTATCACAGGAATAATGTTCGCCCTCTATGTTCATTTGCGAGCAGAATTGATCGGAAACGAACACTCTCCGACATAAGAGCTAACCGAAGCTTCTTGTCTACCCTACTGATAAGAAAGGGCTTGTTCCGCCGAGACATATGGAATACAAAATGCCTATCAACAGATGAACCCAGCCGTATCGGGGCTACCACTGACGCGAGAAAGAGGTCAAAGGTGGGCTTTTTGAAACAGGATTTGTCGTATGCCTTGCGGCAATTACGCAAGAGCCCCGGATTTATGATCGTTGCGATAGTCACGCTTGCGTTTGGTATCGGCGCGAATACTGCATTCTTCGGGGTGATCAATGCGACGATCCTGCGAAGCCTGCCCTATCCACAGGAGAACCAATTAGTTCATATCAGCGAGCTCTCGACGAAATCAAAGGGACTCATGCCGGTCTCCTATCCGGACTTCGTCGATTGGAAGCATCAGCAGAGCTCTTTCTCGGCCCTTACGATCTATCGCACCACTGTTTCGGTGAATGTGAAAACAGGCACTGCTTCGGAACGCCTGTCCACGGTGATGGTCGATTCCGACTTCCTGAAGGTGATGGGATTTCAACCAATACTGGGGCGCGACTTTCGTCCGGAAGATGACAGAACGAATGCACCGCTAGTCTTGTTGCTTACTTACTCCACATGGTTGCAGCAATTCAATGCCGATCGCAGTATCGTGGGTCGCGCCGTCGATGTAGACGGAAAGTCTGCCACTATTATCGGAGTCTTGCCAGCGTCTTTCAGCTTCTTCAGTAAATCGGAGTTGATATTGCCTCTCGGCCCCTTTGTCGAGCAGTTTTATATGCAGACAAGGGAAAGTCACAGCAATGCCACCGCGCTAGGACGACTCAAACCGGGTGTCTCTCTGGCCGCAGCTACAAGTGAGATGGATGCTATCGCATCACGTCTCAGTGAACAGTATCCGAAGAGCAACACCGGCATCGGTGCTTCGGTAATGGGCCTTCATCAGTTCCTGATGGGAGAGGCAAAACAGCGTCAGTTCCTATTAATGGGCGCGGTAGGCTTGGTATTGCTGATTGTTTGCGTCAACATTGCGACTCTTTCTCTTGCGCGTTCCTGTGCTCGTGATCGCGAAATGGCAATTCGCTCAGCTCTCGGGGCCGACCGTTCGCGACTGATTCGTCAACTCCTGGTCGAGAATCTCCTGCTTGCGTCGATTGGTGGAGCGCTGGGCCTCTTCCTCGCGGTAGAACTGGGGACCATGCTCAAATCCCTGGTGCCATCCCAACTCCTGCAACTCAAAGCTGAGGCCCTTTCGTCTCTGGATTATCGAGTTGTATCTTTTGCACTGGCGCTTACACTGCTAACCGGCTTGGCATTCGGACTGGTACCGGCATGGCAGCTTTCGCGAACAAATCCCAACACTGTACTCAGGGATCACAGGGAATTCGCAAAGTCTTTTCGCGGACGTTTCCGTGGACGCGATCTTCTAGTAATGGCGCAAGTCGGTTCTGCGACTTTGCTATTAGTTACTGCCGGATTGATTCTGCGCAGTCTCTGGTCGCTTTCAGACCGTCCTCTTGGTTACGAGCCGGAAAATGTACTCTCCCTACGTCTGGCTTCTCCATCAGCACGCGTCAACGGATCGCCCTTACGCATCACTGCCTTTTATCAGGATGCTGCCGACAGACTGGCACAAATTCCCGGCGTCGAATCGGTAGCCCTTACCAGCAATCTGCCTTTTGGCCACAACGATTCCCACAATCAATTTCGACTGCTTGACCGTCCTGTACCTCCACCCAGCGAATATCCCTCAGCCTCCGAGAGGATTGTCTCTGCCCATTATTTCCGGGCCATGGGGATTCCTCTTCTAAGAGGACGCGTCTTTAGCGGCGAAGAGCCGATACCATCCTTCCCCTCCCCCGGGGCTCCAAGTATGAAAGAGGCAATCGAAGCACTGCAAAAACTTCCTATGGACATCGTCGTCACACGAAGCTTTGCTCAACGCTGGTGGCCGGGGCAAGATTCAATCGGCAAGCACCTTTTACTTGGCTCGCCTAATCTTGGAATAGCCAACTGTACTGTAATCGGAGTTGTTGGAGATACAACTCAAGATAATCTTGGCCAAACCAGTCACGAGGAATTTTACCTCTCTATCCGGCAATTTCCGTTCTTCCCTGAATATTCTCTGGTAATGCGGTCCCGGCAGACTCCCTCAAGTCTCATTGAAGCTGCTAAAACACAACTGCGGCAGATAACGGCAACCGAACCTACATACGATGTACGGCCTCTTTCTTCCCGGGTTACGGAGTCCCTCGCGGGCCAAACATTTCAATCTGAGCTGATTGGTTCCTTTGCCGCTCTTGCGCTGTTACTTGCCTCGCTTGGGCTCTATGGTGTTTTGGCATTCAATGTAGTGAGCCGCACTCGCGAAATCGGCATCCGCATGGCCCTGGGCGCTTCACAGAAATCCGTAGTCGGAAATGTATTCTTCCACGGATTTGCATTGGTCATCCCCGGATTATCTATCGGCTCGATAAGTGGATGGATCTTATGCCGCTATCTGCAGAATCAGCTTTATGAGATTTCTGCAAATGATCCTCGCACCTATGCACTGGCGTTGCTACCGCTAGTGCTGGCTGCATTTCTCGCCTGCTGGTTGCCCGCAAGCCGTGCCGCCAAAGTAGATCCGATGGTCTCACTACGGGAAGAGTAATAGACAATATGCTCCCATAACTAGCTTGATCGTTTAGCTCAAGCCAAAGTATTGCTCGCTACGATATTGAAGCGTTGGTGCAACTCACCTCTCGGAGCATTTCCCTCATAGGTATAGGTATAGACTTGCTGAGGACAGCCGAAGAGCAGCTTTCTTTTGGGGGAAAGCTGCATATACCTCCGATTCCGGGTCTACATATTTGCGGGAAATAGGAAAGACCAAGGTGATGAAATGGATTTTGATTATGTCTTATTACCAGCGATCATTCCTGCTATCGGAATTCCAGTTCTCTGGATCAGCTGTAGACACCTCTACTCCATAGCATCCCGAGCACCATGGAAAAGCTGGCGGTTGATCAAACTGATCGCCTTATCCCTCGTCATTCTCTTAGCTTTGCCTATAACAGCTATCAGCGCTTACAACACAATCAAAATCTGGTCCTTCCACTCGAATAAATGGTTTCACGGAAATATCTACATGGTTGATGGCCATAAGATGCATCTCGACTGCATGGGAAACGGATCTCCAACAGTCGTGCTGGAATCAGGATGGGGTAGTGCATGGAAGATTTGGGCCAAGGTTCAGCCTGCCATCTCCCAAACAACCCGCGTCTGTTCCTATGACAGAGCTGGTTATGGCTATAGCGAAGCACGACCGGCTCCAAGGGATGCGGATCATATTACCGCCGAGCTGCATAGCCTTCTGCTTCAGGCCAATGCTACCGGCCCCATTGTTTTAATGGGACATTCCCTAGGTGGTCTATTCATCCGGGAATACGCCACCAGGTATCCGGAGCAGGTTGTCGGGCTGATCTTTGTGGATGCAGTTACACCCGCATGGGGACAAGGGAAAGTCAAAGCTCCGCCGCAATGGTTTACAAATCTAGGCTTCAAGATGGCGTGTATGACAAATGATGATCGGCTCGTAGGAGCATGCTCCTGGCCCAGGCCCGGAATCGCTGAGCCCCGTTGGCAACTGGCAACAACGGGCCTATGCCATCCGAAGATCTGCGCCTTGGGTCCTGAAAGAGACAGCTTTCGATTATCTGGAGAGGAGGCACTTCCAACCGGTCCTTATGGTGCGCTTCCAGTGCTAATCTTTTCGCATGATCCGGCCCGATGGCCAGTAAAGTGGGAGAGAGAATGGGAACAAATGCAGAAAGATCTGGAAAAGCTTTCGACTCGAAGCCGCCGCATCGTAGTGAAAAATAGCACGCATGTACTCCAGATCGAGCAACCCGACTCGATTTCTCACGAAATATCACTTTTCATAGAGCAGATTCGAGGCACCACCCACAACTGAACGTTTCCAGCGCCAAGATGAGGTAGAAACTGGTAACTTGGATGATCCCTTATCAAATGGATGAGACTTACTATTCCGAACAGAAGGTATCAAGACATGACTAAGGGATCACTAAGGAAACAGAAAATGCGCTAAATATCCTAAAGATTATGCGCCAATTAGCTGCGGCGATGTACACTTGCGTGTTACACGTAAAGATCGTGCAAGTTGTACAATTTCAGGGTATTGTTACTTTAAATCTGTAACAACGTCATTTTGCGCGGTAGTTATCCGGTAGACGGATTCTTAGCTCGCAAATGCTTTGAGGCTCCAAGCCATGTTCATTGACCGGCAAGATTTTCTTTATGCTCTGCGGTCTGCACGACGCGCTCCGTTGCTCACTCTTGTTGTCGTACTTGCCTTGTCTGTTGGAATCGGATTGAATGCGGGTGTATTCACAATCCTCAATTTCATGTTTCTCGATTCCCCGACGAGGAAAGACGCTTCCAGTTTTGTTCAGATCTATCCTCGGTACGAAGGCTGGTTCAACGGAGCGGCACAGTTCTCTTCTTCCAACACCGAAGACTACGATGCCATGCGGGAAGAGGCTCATTCGCTTAGCAGTCTCGCCGCGTGGAATTCTATTGAGACGACACTCGATGACATGCATGGAAAGACCTCTTCCCTGCTCGTCACCTGCAATTACTTTCAGGTCTTCGGCATCGACCGGCCGCTCTTAGGCCGCTTTTTTCTTCCTGAAGAGTGCAACTCCGGAACCTCCGTACACATTGCCATCCTCAGTGAACATCTCTGGAAAAATCTCTATTCTTCCGACCAGCTCATCGTTGGGAAGGTAATCCACGTCAGCCACCAGCCCCTGACCGTTGTTGGCGTGCTCCCGGACAGCGCAGCCAACTTGTTGCCCGGTGGCCTATGGATGCCCTACACGCTTCACCCCGTATTCAACCATGGCAACAGCGCCTTTCGAGATTCCAGTCGGACGTGGCTTTCCGTCGCAGGACGTCTGCGCCCGGGATACTCCCGTACCGATGCAACAGCCGAACTGCAAACGATCCTTCGGCGCAGGGACCACCTCTACCTTGAGCAAAAGACTTTCTCCCTCGATCGCCAAACGGCGGTGGTGTTGACCAATGGATCCTTTATCCAAAACCCGGCAGTACGAACCATCGTCGTCGGCTTGATGGTCCTGATAATGGGACCTCTTTCTCTGGTTCTTCTGCTGGCATGTACCAATGTCACCATGCTCTTCTTGTCGCGCTCTATTGCGCGCCGCGGCGAAATCGCCGTTCGCCTGGCGCTTGGAGCCGGACGTGCGCGCCTGATGCGGATGCTGGCGATGGAAAGCTTTCTGACGGCATCGATAGCTGGAGGTATCAGCATCTTTCTTGCCACGCGAGTACCCGCGCTCCTCACCGGATTATTGAGTCTGACGGAAGGAGGATTTACGTCAGACATCAAGCTGGATTGGACAGTCTTTGGCTATCTCGCTGCCCTGGTGCTGGTCGCCACTATCGCATCGGCCCTTGCACCTATGCGCGAAACTTTTCGCTTCGACCTAATAACAGGACTCAAAGGCCGTGAAGGCTCAGTCACTACGCGCTCGCGGACAACAAGCACATTGATCATTGTGCAGCTTGCCATGAGTTTTGTACTGCTCACTGCCGCTGTGCTCTTTACACGCCTTCCTTCCGCAATTACGAATATTGATCCTGGATTCGAAACACATCAGGTCATGACGGTTCCCCTTGCAATCGGAACTCCCCCTTACACCAAAGCATCGACAACTGTCTTCTACCGCACGCTAGAGGCGCGTATTCTCGGAATTCCAGGAGTTCAGTCACTGACCTATGCGAGTATCTCGCCCTTTGGATACGCACCGCAGAATGAGGTTCGTCTCGAAAGACAGAACAAAGGACAAGGCAAGGCAGCAAGCATTGACAGCGTATCGGTCGACTTCTTTACTACCTTTGGAATTCCTCTACTCCATGGCCGAGCCTTCCAACAGTCGGATGTTTCCGGTTCACAGAGTTCGCCGGTCGTCATCGTCTCACAGTCCTTCGCGAAAACCTTTTGGGGTAACGACGATCCGGTAGGAAAGATGGTAGTAACTCCTGACGATAGACATTTCCTGGTAGTTGGCGTAGTCCGGAACACCCGTTCGGAGCGCTTCGGTATGCTGGATGGACCAAGGCTTTACACTGTGCGCGATCCTGAGTCGCTTCAGGGCCAGCTCTTCGTTCGTTTCCGGGGAGATGCCGCACCTGTCGCTGCATCCATTGAACAAATCGTGAAAACACTGGACGCCAGTCAGACGGATACTCCTTCGACCATCTGGGAATTCCTTGAGGCAAACGCAACCGATATGCGTTCGATGGTCAAAATCATTCTTTTCATGGCCTCAATAGCAATGATCCTGGCCGTGACCGGAGTCTATGCAGTTCTCTCTTTCGCGATTAACCGCCGCATCCGTGAATTCGGCATCCAGCTGATGCTCGGAGCAACGCGTAAGTCACTCTTCCAGGCAGTCATAACAAAAGGGCTGAAGCAGATAGTCATCGGACTGCTCTTCGGCATCGTGCTTGCCATGCCTGCAGCCTTGGCTTTCGCACATATGACCCAAAACTCAAATCTGCCGATCCAGACCTTCAACATTTCGATCTATGCCATCTCCGCGCTTATTCTGCTGGTGATTTCTCTTTGTGCCATGTGCGTGCCCGCACTCAGAGCAACGCAGATAGATCCGCTCCAGGCACTACGAGATGAATAAGCCGAAAGAACAAGCAGACAAGTGTTCGTCCCGGCCCTCCGGGACGGGCAGCTTTCTTATGACAGTTTACCCAGGATTCCACTTCGCTCCATCCTTGGCTATTATCGATTCCTTCCGCCGGAAGGAAGGCACGGAAAACATCGGATCAGAACTGAAGTTATATCCTGATTCCTTCCGTGCCGACCACCCAATGTACACCCCAAAATTCGCTCTCCCCGGCTTGCCAGCAGTCACCTCCCGACTGGTACTATGCCGGACATGAATAAACTTGCGCCATTCCTCTGGTTCAATGACAACGCGGAAGAAGCCGCCGAGTTCTACCTGAGCGTCTTCCCGCATGCGCGCAGGCTGGATGAGCTGCGTTCCAAGGGTGTCGGTCCCTGGCCCGCAGGCAAAATTGCCACGATCACGATTGAGCTTGAAGGCCAAGAGATGGTCTTCCTCAACGGCGGTCCCGCTCATCAGCTCAACCCCGCATTCTCTTTCTTTGTTCGTTGCGATACCCAGGAAGAGATCGACAGCTACTGGAACAAATTGATCGACGGGGGCAAACCTATGGCCTGCGGCTGGCTCACAGACCGCTTCGGCTTATGCTGGCAGATCGTGCCACGCAAAATCGGAGAGTTGATCAATCACCCTAAAGCAATGGAAGCCATGATGGGTATGATCAAGTTAGACTTGCCCGCGCTGGAAGCTGCCGCAAACGGGGATTAAGAAGCATCTATAGAAGCATTTCCAGTCAGAAAGCCGGTTGCTCAAAAACTGCTGGTGCGACTTTGCGTTGCTCCAACTAGATCGATATCGTGAAGTCGCACCAGGAATCGGAACGCTCCGGTCGAGAGCCCGCCTTATACCATAAACAAACATGGAGGCCGCAATGAAGATGCAACGCCGTAAAATGCTTGGAGTACTCACCGCCGCTGCCGGATCGGCATTACTGCCGGGATCGTTTGCAGCCGCAGAGCAAACAGCCGCAGCAAACACCTCGCCGAAAGAGAAAGTTACAGGCATCGGTGGCATGTTCTTTCGTGCGCGCGACCCTAAGGCGCTATCGCAGTGGTATCAGGAACACCTCGGCATCTTCGTAACCCCGCAGAGCGAAAACGATCCGGTATGGCAACAGCAAGCCGGACCGACCGTATTTTCCCCCTTCCCAGAGAAGAGCAATTACTTTGGCGACGCAACGAAGCAGTGGATGATCAACTTTCGCGTAAACGATCTCGACAAGATGGCTAAGCAGCTTGAGGCGGCAGGAATCACGGTGAAGATCGACCCTATGACATATCCGAACGGACGCTTTGCCCGCATTCACGATCCGGAAGGCAACCCAATCGAGCTGTGGCAAGCGAAGTAAAGTAAAGTCTTGTTTCGGCGTGAAGGCGGCCCGAATCATCTCGCAAAACTGGTACCATGATCGCCCCACCGAGTTGTCGGCGGAGCGATCATGGTTCTTTTCGACAATCTCGGCAGGGCTCGGTATTCGGTTATCTGCAGAGAGGATTGCCCGAATCGGTATTGATATCCGGGTTCGTTGCAAGCCCCGTAATCTTCAGAACAAAGGGCCCCTTATGCTGAGTCGCATCGGACATAACTACCGCTAGCCCGGTGCTGTCCTGCTTGAAGTCGAGTGGGCCACGGCCAAGCATGGTTACAGATTGGACTGCCCCGGCACTCCCGCCCTTGGGCAAGGAGTTGATAGCGATGTCGCTTCGGTCGCCCTTCTCCATGACAATTGCGTAGAGATCACTTCCCTTGACGGTGAAATAGATGTGCTCTTTGCCCTTCTCCTCAAAACGGGTCCAGGCGTGTGTATCGTAAATGGCTTCGCCATTGGTCTCCAGCCATTTGCCGACGGCGAGAAGAGTGTCCTGCTGATCCTGGGGGATCGTGCCATCAGCCTTCGGAGAGACGTTTAGGAGGAGTGTTCCATTCTTGCTTACGGTGTCCACCAGCCAGCCGATAACTGTCTCCGGCGAATTGGCTTTCATGCCTTCTACGTAGCCCCAGCTCATGTTTGCGATGGGCCGGTCGACAACCCAAGAGCCACCTCGGATCCCGTCTGGCGGAGCGCCTTCGAAATCCAGAATGGAGGCAATCGTTTTAGTGTTTGTTCCCGCCGGTGCGAATGCCGCCTTTTTCGTTGTGAAGGAGACCTCTTTGCCCCAGCCTTTAGCGCGGTTGTAATAGTAAGCGGCAATCTCCAGCTTCAGCGGATCGATATAGCGCTGATCAACACCATTGTCGAAGTAGATGAGGTCAGGCTGATATTTGTCGATAAGTTCGGCGTTACGCTCAAACCAGTTCACTAAGAAGCGTTTCATTGCCGCATCGCTGCGGTCGGCATAGTTGTAGAAGTCCGCCCATTTCGGGTCGTATAAATCGCTCTTCTCGGATTTCATCTGTTCGGCCAGTTCGCGTGGCGGATTGATGAATTCGATGTTCTCGATACCGTGATTGGCCACGCCCAACTTCATTCCCTGCTTCCGCACGGCAGTTGCAAGCTCGCCTACGATGTCCCGCTTCGGGCCCATCTGCATGGAGTTGAACGGAGTGACCTTGCTATCCCACATGGCAAAGTTTTCATGGTGCTGCGCACCCGGCACCACATAGCGGGCTCCCGCTTTCTTGAACAGAGATGCCCAGCCATCGGCATCGAAATGCTCTGCCTTGAACATGGGAATGAAGTCCTTGTAGCCGAACTTATCCGGAGGACCAAAGTGCGCGGTATGCCACGCCCGCGTGCTGTTTGGACCGTTGTTGATGTCGAGCGCCATGTCGTGCCCGAAGATGACCTTGAGCACGCTATCATCCCCGCCCGCATAGAGGAACTTTTCATACCACTCGTTACCATGCGCCGGTACCGAGAAGATACCGAAGTGCATGAAGATACCGAATTTGGCGCCTTTGAACCAACTCGGAACCTTGTAGTTCTCCTGAAGCGATTCCCAGGTTGGCTTCACCGGTCCTGGAGCCGTTGGGCTTGGGATCTGCTTCACTGCCTCTTCCACGACGTGCTGACTGGTTTCCGGTGCCATATCGAAACCGAAACTGTTACCGCTCTCTCCAGCGCATTGCGCATGGAGCGGCCCACTGACGCTGGCCAGCATCGCCGCCATGCCTATCGAACGCGCAATGGCAAAGGACCGTTTCAACGGTATTGACTTGAGTGCCCCTGCAATCTTCTCCATTCCAATTCCCCTCAATGTTGCTTCTAACAATGTTGTGTTGAGCTGCCTTCGTCCAATCCCTTTACCTGAAGATGCGGGGAGCGAAGTCATTTAGGTCGCGTCGCCACGTCAGCCATTCGTGCGCAGTGCCAGGCGATGAGAAGTAGACATATTTAATGCCTGCTTTATCGAGCATCGCACGAAACGCTCCAATAGCCCCTGGAAAAGGGTGAGGTTCCTGCGTTCCCATGCCGAGCCAGAGCAGCTTCACCTTTTCGTTAAAGGCTGCACCGTCTTTGAAGATTCCGTCGAAGGCCGTAGCGGGATCGAGTACATCGGTGCTGAGACCATTCATGGTTCCACTGAATCCCGCCATGTAGGCGAAGGTGTCGAGGCGATGCGTGGCGATATGGAGAGCTTCGTTGGCTCCCATCGACAGTCCCGCCATGGCCCGATGCTCGCGGTCCGGAATGGTGCGGAAGGTGGAATCGATCATGGGGATGACGTCTTGCATCATCACGTCCTCAAAGGCGGCGAAGTCCCCGGATGGGCTCGGAGGTGGACCAAAAGGCCCCGCAGGGCGCGATGCGTAACCGTTGTCCATCACAATGATCATGGGCACGGCCTTCTTTTCCGCGATCAGGTTGTCAAGGATGAGGTTCGCATGTCCTTGAAAGATCCATCCGGTCTCGTCTTCTCCCGAGCCGTGCTGCAGGTAGAGCACAGGATAGCGTGCTGCTGGATCGGCATCGTAGCCCGGCGGCGTGTAGATAAAGCAACGGCGCCACTGGCCGGTAATCTTCGAACGATAAGTCCGGATATGTACGTCGCCGTGCGGCACGTTTCTGGCGAGGTAGTAGTCGACCCCCTCCTCGGGAATCTCGATGCCACTGGCATCCATGCTTGTGCCGAAGAAAGAGTGGCTTCCCGGATCGTTCATCCGGACCCCATCTACGTCGAGCGCATAATAGTGAAAGCCTTCCACCAGAGGCGGTGTGGTCACATTCCACACTCCGTCATTGCCCCGCATCATGGGGAACTTCTTTCCAGTGATATCTACATCGACGGAATGAGCATCGGGAGCCTTTAGCCGGAATGCCACGCTGCGGTCGGGGAGAACTCGTGGATACTGTGCGCCCGGGACATTTGTCGAAGCCGGGATGGCATCTTCTACGGAAGAAGCGCGCACTCCCTCTGGAGAACGACGCCATGCGAAGTACTCATCCAGCGTTTTGAGCCCTGGCTCATTCGGAACCGGACCGGTGTGGGCCGCCTGGCTGAAATACATCAATTCGGGAGTCCGGTCGCTGAACGCGGGCCATGCGGGCACGCTCTTGCCGTTCGGATCTCCGAATTTCGCGAAGTTGGTCCAGTAAGTCACCATGGCATCGGAAATCACGTGGTCCGAGGCCGTGGGCTCTTCGTGCTGGAGATCGTTCAAGTGCCCGAAGACATAGGCTACTTCGCGTCCGTGAGGGGCGCCATGCCCGGCTTGCGGCGAATTGGCAGGATAGTCCGGATGCTGATCGAAGTAGTAGTAGAAGACTTTCGATTTGCCCTGCTTCGCCTGAAGCCGCGCCCAACTCCAAGTGTGCCATCCGAATGCCGCGTCCCGGCTCAGATCGCGCGCTGTTTTGGGAACACTGCTTTCCCCCGCCGGATAATCCTTGAGCAAACGATCTGCGAATGGTCCGTAGCGCTTATACACTCCCTCGGCGTATTCCCGGGGTGTGCGGTCATGCGAAAAGCTAGCGCCCTCATCGGAGTTGTATCCGATCAGCACCGGAGTGTCGTTGAACTTTCCGGCTGCATACAGGCTGTACTGATCCGAAGGAATCACCCAGCCGTCAATGATTGGCCAAGCAAGACGTTGGCCGCGTGCGGCTGCAAGGATCTTTTCTGCAGGCAATTTTCGCAATTCTGCCAGCGATGCTGCGCCAGCGTCCACGCCCATCTGTCTGCCGTCCCTCTCCGCATCGGCCAGCAGGCGCATATTCTCGCCCGGAGCTCCGGAGCGGCGCGGAGGTCCGAATGACCCGCCACTTTCTGAAACCGCTCCTTCGAACAGGCCCTTGGCCAGCGGCGAAGCACTAAGCATGCTAACGGCGATTCCGCCAGCCGACTCGCCAAAGATGGTCACCTTCTTGGGATCTCCTCCGAAGGAGGCGATGTTCGCCTTGATCCATTGCAATGCAGCGATCATGTCGAGCAGACCGTAGTTCCCGGAGACGTGTTGCGGCGATTCCGCACTCAGTTCCGGATGGGCCAGGAAGCCCAGCGTCCCCACTCGATAGGCGATGCTGACCAGCACCACCCCTTTACGAGCCAAGACCTCGCCGCTATACACGGGAACCGAGGTGCCGCCCCCATTGAATCCGCCGCCATAGATCCAGACGAGTACAGGAACGTGATCGGAGGGAGATTTCGCCGGCGTCCAGACATTCAGATAGAGGCAATCCTCACTCATCTTCGAGGAGTTGCTGGCATCCGCGCCGAATCCGCCCTGCACACACTGAGGCGCAAACTTGTCCGCAGGACGCACACCCTGCCAATGTTCCGCAGGCCGAGGCGCGCGCCAGCGCAGATCTCCTACCGGAGGCGCGGCAAAGGGAATGCCTCGATATACAGACAGGTCCCCTTCCTTTGTGCCCTGCAGGGCACCTTGCTCCACCTTCACCGTTGTGCTCGCTTGCACTGTCGTCCAGGCCATTACGACAAGAGCTACGGCCAGCAGAATCCTTTTCATCTGAAGTTCCTTCTTTCCCCTCGCGCTTCGATTCTTCCACCGCGCCAGATCCCTTTTGAAAACGTTCCGATCCGGCGATCATCCCCACGTTGGCAATTACGAATCAACTGAGTAAGCGTTTACCCGTGAAACTACAATCGAAGTTTGACAACAATCTTTTCGCGAATACTCTATCGGTGGCGAAGCTTATAAAAGCGATTTAGTTCTTGTCAATAGTGCATTTTTGGACGATGGTTTTTCGCGCGATCTTCTCAGTATTTCTGAGTTGAAGGCCCCGGCTCCACACCAATTGCATTCCGAGTAGGGGTAACGGTTTGCCCGCAACCCTGGCGTCTTCTTCAGTCGGTTGGAGTTCAGGAGCCTGTAGTTTGACGCTGAGTTGCGTCGCGCCCTCATTTACGTGGAGTAAATAGCTTCCAATGCCCCTCGGAGACAATTTCCACGGAGCCATCTGTCACTTTGACGGCTGTCTGATCGTCAATCGCATACACCGGAAGCGATAGCTTTACAGCCCATATTTCTGCGTTTGCCAAGGAAGCATCTGGATGATCCTCGTGATCCAGGTGCGGAATCAGCGCAAAGTCGACCAGCCCGGCTCCCCTGCCCGTGAGGAGAATCTTGCTGACTTCTCCTTGTGGTGTTGAGAAGACCACCTCTTCCGATGTGAGCGCGTCACGGCTGCTGTTAGGAACCTTAGAGTAGGTCTCACCGATAGTAGAGGAAGCCGCCATGCTTCCCGCACTTACGCCTACATAGACCGGCCCCTGTTTCAGCGTCGGCAGAAGGTCGGTCACCCCGGACCGTTGCATCCAGTAGGACAAATACAACGGATCGCCCCCAAATACCAGCAGTGCATCTGTCTCCTCAACCATTGGGACCCACGCTGCTCTATCGATACTGGGTAGCGCGGTGAGTTCAAGTATTCCCAAAGACTTCCAACCCAATTCTGCCAGTGGAGATCTGGCTCTTCCGGTAACGGCCTGCCACGCCACTCCGCCACCGCGGGGAAAGGGGTAGATCGCAGTAGGAATGATGAGTGCGCTGGATTCTGATATCGGCTTGCCCAGGAGGTCGACCAGCCCTTGGCAGATGGCCGCATTGTTGATCCCAGAAGATGTGAGAAGAAGTTTCATGATGACCTCTCATTTCCGACGGTCTATCTGGATCTATGATGGCCTACGACAACGGAATAGCAATTGGCACTGCGACGATCAATAGTACGAGTGCCAGCTTTACGACAATTTCTTTTTCCCGATCAACGAATTGGAATCTAGGCATCAGCGTGGCAATATTGTGAATTGTTGGATCGCGATCTTGGGCGCTTGATATCTGTGCTCAATATCAGCAAGAACCACTACGATGATCTCGCTGAAGTTTCGAATCTTCACGTTCGCCGGAATGGCGAAGTGCACCGTCTCCAGCACTGGAGCGGCTTTTATGGAAAAGCTGCCCGGCTGGGTGGAAATAATGGGTATTTGGCCCAAATCGATCACCTGTTGCTTCGGCGATCTTCCGTCGGCCAACAAGACCGCGAGGGAAAGAACGCCCTCCTTGTTGTCATGGTTGGCGATTTCAATCTGGATTTCACGACAACGCGAGATCGGAATCGCTCTCTGCAACTCCTGATGAGCTTCCATCAAAATGGGGTTAGAGTTGTTCGATTCGAGGTCTAGATCAAGAGGTGTGTTATGGACACGCTGAGCATTCGGGCCAGGACGTTTGGCCGGGGGCTGGAGATACCAATAAGCTCCGCTGAAGCGAATGATCTGTGTGCGTTTTGTTCCCAGAGCAAGAAGAGATGCTTGATGCAGGCTTGGTGCAACAATCTGTTTCTTCTCCGGATACGGGTATAGAATCACACTTTCATAGCCGCCGATTCCGCCGGTGAAGTTTCTAGCCGAAGGCCTCTGATGATTTGCTCTATTGCCGGCGGCCGCATCTGAAGCATTGAGATTCTGAATCTTATCGTGTAGCGCAACTCCCTCGAGCAACGTCCAGATTGTGACAAGTACTGCAGGAATCACTGCATACACAAGCCTTCGCACCGCGGGCTCGTACTCCGGTCGGCTCTCACCGGAAGGCTCCTGCGGCAAAGTAGATTTCCATGCGAGCAGAGACGCACTGGGCGCCAACAGAGCCGTCGCGACGTAATACGCGTGCATAGCAATCGCAGCAAGCCCGGTATACAGTCCAATCGCGATCAAATACCCATCCATCTCTCCCTGTTGTAGATAGCGGGACTCCTCAAAGAGGTCACTTCCACCGTATCGGTGGCTTGCCGGACCGCTTGGTGCTGCCGTGAAAGCAAACGAACTGACTTGGCGCAGACCAGAGAAGAGAATGAACGCACCAACCGAGGCAATCAACGGAGCTACCGGCGATGTCTGATCCGAGAGAAACATGATCGCGGGCGCCCACACCCACCCAGAGGCGCAAACCAAGGCGAACAGTGAGAACGGCAACGGCGCAGCAATACGAAAGGGGCTGGATGAGTGCTTCCAATAAATCCATGCTCCTCCAACGCCTGCCAGAGCACCAACCAGCACGTACAGGAGTGCACGCACACAAAGCAAAGGAAGAGAGGTAGCGTCGTTCTCCAGTAATCTCCCAACCAGGAGGCTGACGCCTAGTGCGTTGATCAGTCCGGCACTAACGAAGAAACCAAAGAACCATCTTCCGGTGGAGGGATCGAGATTCAACTTAAACGTAAATACATCTGATCCTGTTACAGAATCAATTGTCGGTGACTCGGTCAGTGAAGCCTGAAATTTACGTACCGACCTCGGTGTCGTTCTCCATAGTGCCCACACCAGAGCAATGAAGTACGGAATGCGAATCACAACTGCAAGCAGATTTATATCTGTGATCCAGCCCAGCGCCGAAGCAGGAGTACTTGAATACGCGAAATAGGAGTACCAATATAGATTCACCAGTCCGAACATGGCGCCATACACTGGAGCAAAGACGATCGGCGCTAGCTTAAGCGCGCGCGTGGCATTGACGTCGAGAGGAGACTTCAGATTAAGCGCGCGGAAAAGAAGTATTCCGCTCCAGAGAAAAAGCGAATGCAAGAAAAGCCAGCCAACAAATGCTGGCAGTATCCAAACTGGCCCAAAGAGTGACCAGATCCGGTCAAAAGCCGAAGCACCTCCGATTCTGTCGCAGAGAAGCTTCCATGTTGGAGCCAGCATCGACCAAAGAAGTACGAAGGACACCATTGGCAAACGCACGCGAAGGCTCTCAATCCAGGAAACGACGCAAGCGGCAATCGTCTGGCGCCAGTACCAGCGGTTCGTGCGGCCTGACTGAAAGACTTCGAGGAGATCACCGGCGAGAGCCTCATCGCGATTACCGGCAGTCAAGTGCTCGAGTATCCACGTCGCGAATGATGGCGGCTCTCTTCGTCTCATCAGATCTCCTGTGGCATACTCGTTTTGAGTTCCGGGATTGCCTTCCATATCCTGGTTAACACACGACGGGTCTCGTTCACCTGCGTCAGCCCTTCTTTGGTGATGCGGAAGAAACGCTTGGCCTTGCCACCGCGTTCTGCGGTCGGAGTTCCGAGACTGGAGGCGACCAGGCCCTTCGTTTCTAATCGCTCTAAAGCCGCGTAAACACTACCCACGGACACCTCTCTCCCCCTGTATGCTTCGAGCTGTCGAGAGATTGGGACGCCATAAGCCTCATCTCCAAGCTGAATCACAGCGAGAAGGAGCATGAGCTCAAACTCTCCGAGATAGTTCCTGTTAGCCATTAATTCAATAATAGCGAAGAAATCAAGATTCGCCAAGCATCTTTGGGATAGCCGAAATCGCCAACCCATTCATCTCGCCCTTATCCTGCGGAATGGACCGTTAAGAAAAGGAACCAGCATACACTCCAGCTAGCCTGACTCTGGCGCTGGAATGTAAAGAATGTCCGGAGACATTTTGTAAAGGATGTCATGGAACTGTACACCAAAAGAAGACTTGAATGGACCACCCGCCGTTCGACATGGAGGGTGGCCCTCACACAACTAAAAACCGTATGTTGCCCGCGATGCTAGCGGAAGGACATCATTCACTAGATGCACAAGGAATCGACCTGGCTCTTCTTCCATAACCATATGCGCCGAGTTCTCGAACCATACAAGCTTCTTATCGGGTGCATTCAACTGCTCAAACCATTTCGCCGCTAGGGTGTGCGAAGTCGTGTAGTCGTGTCGCCCTTCAAAAAGAAACACAGGGCACCCAATTGTCCGGACGGATGAGAAGTCTACTTTGAACAAATCAGGAAGCAGAAGAGATACGGAATAGCCTTGCGCTGCAGGTCTCGCGTTAAGATCTGCCTCTGTATATTCCGGCGATAACAACTGTACGTTATCCTCGTAATCCATACTGGTCCGGCCGTATGCTTGACCTCCAAAATAGATCAGCCATGAGCGTTGCTTGACCAGCTTGTCCAACGTGAACTTGCTTGGATCCCCTGGATACGGAGCAAGGGATTTCAAATTATCAATCGCTTCGGTGTTCCGCTGCGCAACTGCCCGTGACAGAGCGAACTGATAACCTTCTTCTTCGTTCTTCACCGAGTTCACGACCTGGCCAACTCCGATGTAGGCATAAAACCATTCAGAATGTCGTTGCACCAGCTCAAGACCAAGAATGCTGCCGAACGAATGACCTAGCAGAAAGATCTTCCGTTCTCCAAAGCGATCACGCAAGTAGCGGACGATGTCTGATGCGTCCTCAGTCAACTGCTCGACTGTCATCGTCGGAGCGAGAGCTTTCGGGTCGTTTGAAACATATGTCTTCCCGGCTCCCCGTTCATCCCATTGCACAACGGTGAAGTAGTCTTCCCATCCGTTTTGCACGGTCCAGAAAGTCGGCATAAAGGGAGATCCAGGGCCGCCGTGTAAGAAGAGCAGAATCGGATTGTTCTTGTTCTTTCCTCGGATCGAGATCCATTGTTTCGCGCCATTGATCTTGAGGGGCAGGAGCTCTTCAATGCCTTGCCGTGTTACGATTTTGCGATCATCGGCAATGTACCCGGTCACCTGCGTGCGGGAATACGTCGTTCCGCCGTTCGCTGCGCCCGAGAGGTCTTGAGATGTCAAGGGCGGTGTTAGAAAGATCGATGCGGCTGCAACAAGGCAGCCAACGGCCAACCGACGGTAAGGGGAAGTTTTCACCTAGGTTTCCTTTCTTCGTTTAGTCCTTGTCTGTACTGCACGGGAGGCATCCATCCAGGCATTCAATCCAAACTCGAAGCCCGTAGCAGGTATCTGTTCATTGAATGCGTCAACAGACTCCAAAGCCGCCATGCCGTGCAACATTGCCCAGAGGGCGACAGCCGCCTGAGGCGCACGCTGCTCGCCGGTTATCCTGCGTACCTGCCCAACAAAGAACAGCCACAACATCTCAGGTGCAACTGCATTCTGCCCCGTTGCAGGCCGAGGTACGAGAAGGGCTTCGTATAACAAATGTTGCTCCCGGGCAAACGCCATGTATGCTGCAGCTATCGCACGGATTGCACGATCGGCTGTTTTACCACGAACAGCTTTCTCAAGCACGACATGCAGACGAGCAGCGACCTCCGCTGCTACGGCTGCTTTAATTTCTTCGACATCCGCGAAGTAGTGATAGAGGGCATTAGGAGCTAGATCTAATTGAGCAGCTACTGAACGAACCGACACACTGCGCAATCCGCCATGTGCCAGCAGTTCCATCGCTGCACCAATAATTTGTTTCCGGTCTGTCTTGGAAGGAGCCACCTGTACACTGTACACCAAAACGTGTTTCTCAAAGAAATTCTTTGGCAGCGGATAAGGAGCTGACATGGCAAAAGAAGATTTGAAAGATGCTTAACGTCAAAGGCGGCAAATGCGAAGACAGCATTGATGAAAAGCCCATCAATGCTGTCTACATTAGGTAGGAGAGATTAGTACAACGGTGTTGTTTGGGCGTACAAGCATCTCGGAGAAGCGACGTGCCTTACTCCTAGTTATCTCATTTGGCCGCTTCCTCCCAATGCGGATAAGTGACGTAAGCCGTAGTTGCTCCTTCGGCATGGGAGCGAATGATGACCGACTCGCCTTTAGGCATGTAGACGATCTCTCCGGAGCCCGCTGTTACCGTAGCACCCCTGCTGGAAACAGATAGCTGCCCTTCCAGCACCAACATGACATCATCGACGGCGATTCTCGCTTCCAGTATCTGATTAGGAGCGTAACGACCGTAGCCGATGGTTATCGGTCCACCGTGGCGCTGGTCGATTAAATTGGCTGCAAATATATCGGCGGTCTGCCCTGGGGAACGCGTAAACGACGCATCGGCAATTGCGAATTTATGAATCATGATAGTGCCCTTTCGAGAGATAGAGACTTGATCTGCGATGTTAACGACGGCCAGAGCTTCAAGTCGGCGCCTTCTTTGAAGACTGGCTTCACAGTGATATCGAGAGGAACCTGACTTCCGAATGTCATGCTCGGCCATGCATCCAACTATTGGACGCACACAAAGTTCACCGGGTTACATTGCAGAAATACCAGGCTGCTTTCCAGCAGGTGACCTATTCGATGAACAAGCCTAGTTTTTACCTCCGCGCGGTTGCCGTCAAGTCTTCAAAACATGAACTCTCCGCGAAATATTCTGCGTACTTGAAGCGCCAAAAGCATCTTGTCCTTGAGAGGATGAGCCGTCGCCGCGGCGAGCATTACCAACAAAGGGAAAACACCATGAGCAAACAGGAAGCTTCCAGAGTATTGAAAGTACGTGCGGGAGAGTTGTCATTCAACGTACTGGATTCGGGTAGTGGGCAGCCAACCCTGCTATTCCTGCATTACTGGGGCGGTTCAGCCCGCACATGGAATGCTGTAAGGAATCACCTTTCGGCTGATTTCCGATGTATAGCTTACGATCAGCGTGGATCGGGCAAGTCAGATACTCCGGCCCAGGGTTACACGCTGCGGGATCTCGCTCACGACACGCTCGATATCATTCATGCCCTTGAGCTCAAGAGATTTGTTCTTGTCGGGCACTCGATGGGAGGCAAAATCTCCCAACTTGTGGCCTCAGAACGTCCGGCTGGTCTAGAGAAACTCATCCTTGTTGCTCCCGCACCGCCAACGCCGCAAAACATTCCGGATTTCGCCAGAGAGGCGCAACTCCACGCCTACGACAACCGGGAGAATGCCCTGCGGGCGATTGATTTTCTTACGGCGCGTCCTTTGAGCGAAGAAATGCGAGAACAAATTCTTGCGGATAATTTCGCTTCTGCACCGCAAGCCAAACTGGCTTGGCCCAGTGTGATCGCATATGAAGATATCTCTGCTGAGGTAGGAAAGATCGCCGTCCCGACTTTGGTTCTCGCTGGCGATCAGGATAGGCAAGACCCGGTGGAACAACATGAAAGAGAAGTTCTCTCCCGAATTCCAGACGCCCGACTTTATATCATCCCCGAGTGTGGCCACCTTATGCCGATAGACCAGCCAGCAAGATTGGCAGACGCAATCCGCTCCTTTGTCTACAACTCCAGTACGCAACGGGATTCCATTAGCCAAGAAATGCCGCGTCGTCAACAAATTCATTGAATTCAGAATTCATACTAAAATGTCGGCTGGTCTTTAGGCATCTATTGTTAGGCTCTAATTGTCCATAAGTCCTGTTCGATATGGGATCCAAATGTCTAGATGGGCATCACAAGCATTCCCTGGGAACTCAATGTATGGAGAGGTGAATCATGCAGATCTCAGCGACGGTCGCCAATCGGGGTGGACATCATCAGACAACGGTTTGTACTGATGATAGAGAGCAGTCGTTGGCGATTCCCGCCAAGGCCGAAGGACGCGGCTCCGCCGTAAATGGAGGCGAGTTACTCTTTCTGGCGCTTGCTACCTGCTACTGTAACGATATCTACCGCGAAGCTGTGGAACGCAAGTTGGATGTCGAATTGGTTGGAGTCCAGGTCACTGGCCGCTTTGGCAACAGAGGAGAACCCGCGGAAGACATCACCTATCGAGCATCGGTTAAAGCAAAAGGTCGTGACAAAGACATCCTTGATCTCATGCACTATACGGATACGGTTGCCGAGATACACAATACGTTGAGACGCTCTACACAGGTGGTACTCACGGAATGCAACGTTATCCCATCAGAAGGATGAGTCTTTAGTCAGCTTCCGATTCAGCAGTTCGCCAGGAGAGAACCCGATCTGAATACTTCACGAACAAGCCAAGCTGCACAGAAGAGATCCTTCTGGCAATTTGCATCGTTGTGCGTGGTGGCGTACGGCTTTGGGTTGGCGGGCCTTGCCTTCTTCCCCAACGAACGTCCCAGCGCATTCATGGTGCGAGCCATGCTGGCCGCTTGCGGCGTTGTCCTGTTGCTGCTCGGCAGTAAGAAATTGCTCAGGCAAGATGGATTTCCGACAGATGCTTTAGGGCTCCGGCTCACCCTGCCGCATGCGAGAGGTTTTGTTCTAGGAGTAGCTTGCGGTTTCTTGTTTATTACCCTGCTTGCCGCTGCCCTCGCCACACAGGTTCCCTTCCATTGGGAAAGAGGCTTATTGTCATTTAGCCATGCCGCCTTCATCGCTCACACATATTTCTGGACAAGCTTCGGAGAAGAGCTCATATTCCGTGGATACGCATTGGTTGTGCTTTCCAGCTACTTAACTCCTAGAAAAGCTGTTTGGGTGCTGGCTTTGCCATTCGGATTATTTCATCTGCCCGGAATGGGGTTCGGCATACCTGCGGCGAAGATGGTCGCGACGACCGGCGCTATGTCAATAATTCTCAGCTATAGCTTCTTGCTCACGCGCACTCTGTGGACAGCCGTTGGCATGCACTTCGCAATTAATATATCGCTCCATGCACTAACTGGCCTGGACGGTGCAGGAAAACCCTCACTCTGGAAGCCAATCTTTGGGCGTTGGCCAACAGCCTATGACGCTGGCTTCTGGACGCTGATTGCCATCACCAGCTTAGTCGCCTTTTTACTCTTCAGGAAAACAGATCCAAAGCCCTTTGCAGAAAATCCCCCAGACCTACCAGCTTTGCGGAAATAACCTGATTGTCAATGCTAACTAGAACATCGAAACGGCCGCCAGTACATTACCCGCTTGTGCGCGACAATCCCTGCTCGGACTGGCCCTGCACTTACGTTCTCTTTTCCCATTGATCGGAGTGAATCGGAGCCATAGGCTCATGCAGAGGGTTTGGTCTCGATGGCCGAGCAAGCGGAATACAAGAACGAGTAGGTGGAAATACCCCCAAAGGAGAGAGCACGCCAAGGCCGAGAAGAATAAGGGTGAAAAGGCGGCTAAAAATCTGCTTGTCTATTCCAGCCATACTGTCCTCCTACCGGGATCTTAGCCTCCACGGACTAAACGGTTTTCATAAATAATGTGTCCAACCTCTCTCGGCACAAATTCGTTCGATCTATTGTTTTCTTCCCTGCTTCGGCTTAGCCTTCACCGTCTTTTCCGTCTTAGGCTTTCGGCTGGCGATATGCGTACTTATAGAACGCGAACCTTTGCCTTCCTTATACGCGGCGAACATCGCGTCAACCATCAAGCATGTAGCGGCTTCAAGACGAGCCCAGTCTTGATCTGAGTTCAGGGACAGGCCGTTGTATATATCCGATATGTTTGAACGCAGGATGAGATAAGTCTGTCCTGCGGCCAGAAGACTCGCCACTACCTTTACGTCCATCCCGGATGACGCATCGAAGTCCTTAAAGAGCGTGGCGCTTTGTGCTTCCCTATGGCGCGATAGTGCCTCGGTCAGATTGTTTCGCTCCTGTAACTCCCAGCGCAGGATCTCCTGCGTTAAAGGACGCCTCCGCAGAGCACGGCCAAACGCGACCAGCAGATGTTTTGCCCGTTCGACGGTGCTCAGGTCCGCCCAGGAGCCGTGATACTCGGCTATGAGTTCGTCCAACCCTGGCCAGAAGTCGCCCTCTTCCGCAAAAGCCTTCAAAAGTTCAGGCATTCCTCCGAAATAGCGATAGATTAGAACCTTATCCACGCCAGCTTCACGCGCAATAGCGTTCACACCTATTTGCCGAAAGCCTGAACGAGCAAGCAAACGCCCCATCGCCGCCAGAATGTTGGCTCGCGTTTCCTCGCGATTTCTCTGCCCCATAGTCATTCGTCTATCTTAGTTGGAATACTAGAACTTGATGCCGAGTTTAATTGAAGCCTCAGGCGTAAAAGCCGGCTGCTTGTAGATCGTACCGCCGACTGGTATGTCGCGATCATGCGCAATGACAAGATGTCCGCCTGCCCAGGGGTTCAAGTAGATGTGTCGCGATAGCTTCCACACGTAACCGCCACCAACTGTTGCCATGTAGTTCTGGTACTCGGCATATTTCTCCGATTGATCGGTACGTATGCGGTTGCGCCAGTACTCTGCTCCAGCACCTATCCATGGCCCTTCCTGGTTGTTCCTTCCCGCTCCGAAAAAACGGTCCGCGAGGAGCGCATACGCATCTGTGCGCTTGTCACGGAAGCCATCACTCACCATGAAAGAAGGCATATTGGTCCTCGCCACCACGTAGCGGAACCTCGCAGCACCAATGCTCATGAAACCGGAGCCGTAATATCCTCCGGTCGCGAAGGGTACCATATCAACCTCGGAACCGAACCGGACCGTCTTCGCGCAATGCCCGTCTTGCGCTCCTAACCGGCTCGCCATAAGCAACGGTAGAAGTGCGATTGCAACTGCCAGAGACCAGGCCAGGCGTCTTACTTGTTTCTTCTGTTTCATTTTGTCACCTCCATGTCACCGTATGGTGACAATACTATGTCACCCATCAGTGACATGTCAAACGAAGAACACTTTCAGGGAGTAAGCTTTCAGGGAATGAGTTTTGCCCAAAATTCATGGGCTAACTTTTTGCAGAAATAGCAAGGAGCAAGAGAACGATGAGTCAATCAGAGATGTCACGCCGGGATTTTGTAAAAACTGCGAGCGCAGCTTCCATTGCTGCATCCCTACCTGCCTTCGGGCTGGGGGAGCATGCAAGCACAGCAGCGAAAGCTGTAGGAACGTGGAGTGACGATTCGAGTGGTCTGCCGCGCTACACCTACACGGGATCGGTTCCGTTTGTGTTGCCATCGAACAGGATTACTCGCGAGTATCTTCCGGAAGACCCGTTCTTTCTGCTTGGTAATTACCGCTTCACGCTATTCGCGCATGTCAGTGGCATTTACGAGATCCTAAGTGGCGAGCGAGCCTGGGGCCGTCTCAACCAGGGACCGGAGATGTGGAGTGGAGCAAATCGCGCGTCGATAACAGTAGCCGGCAAAGGTGTTCAGTTAGTGGGTTTGATGGAACCTGCTGCACAATCTGCGGAGAAGTTCTTCGGTGTGGGATACGCACAATTCCGCTATCACCCCACACCAGATTTGCGCCTCACACGTACCCTCTCGGTGATGCCGTCGTCCCGGCCTGGCGACGGAACTTCGGCCTTTGTGCTGTCGATTGCACTGCAAAACCTCGGCAAGAAGCCTCTTCAGTTGACTTATCGAGAGAGCGTGAAGGCTGCCTATCAGCAGGCATTTGCACTGTGGGACGCAGAACGCAATCTAGTGCAGATCGATAGAAGAGTAACAAAGGAAGCGCTCGAAGTACGATGCGATTTCCACGCACAGGAACCGCAACCACTTATGTTTTCGCACGGAAAGAGAATGTCGAGGTTCGAGGGTGCACCGCCATCGTTGTTCGTGCGCGCATCTGCACTCCCTGGTGCAGAGATTTCGACCACAGCGGAGAAGGATAGCGAAGGAGGCGACTGGATTGGAGTGCAAACCGCGCTCACCTTGGCCGCTTCCGAAGAGAAGGTCTTTCATTGCATCATTGGCTATGCGTTCACCCAAGCTGAAATTGGCCAGATTGCAGATACTCTCACACGGGCGATTGGTAACACGCATGAACCTCAGTTCCAGAGCGCATGGAATCGAGCCGTCCCGAAATTCACTGACGAGCAAGACGCAGAGTTGCGCCGCGAGATGCGCTGGAACGCCGCCGTCCTGGAGCAAATGACCACCTGGCGCGAGTATTACGATGAAACAGTTGTGCCTCAGGGAACGGTGTACGACTATCAGTGGGGCAATATGGCCAGCAGTCGCGATCTCGCCCAGCAGGCTCTGCCTATGTGCCACCTCAATCCTGCCATAGCTCGCTCCACGCTTCGCTTCGTCATGAAGAGAACTATTCCCGATGGCGAAATCAAGCTGGACGATCTGGGTTTCGGATGGGCACCGCATTCCGGGCGGCTGACGAGCGATCAGCAGCTCTATTTCTTCCAATTGCTGAACGAGTATCTACGCGCAACCGGAGATATCTCGATTCTGACCGAGTCGATTTCCTACTATCCTCTGGAATGTGCAGGAACGGGCAGTGGTGTGGACCATGTGCGCGCAGCCTTTCTATTCTTACGCGACAGGATAGGAACGGGGCGACACGGGCTGGTGAAGCTGTGGAACTCCGACTGGAACGATATGTTCTTTTTCTGGCCGATCTCTGAACCGTATAACTATGTCTTCGAGTCTTCCGAGTCGCATATGAACTCAGCAATGGCCATTGCCATCTTGGCTGATTTAGCAACGACACTTCACCAATATGACCATTCGGAGGGAGCCGCCGAATTGCTCGCAGCCGTGCGCCAATATCGCGAGCAGTTGCTGAAGGCATTTCTGGCGGACTGGGGCACACAGCCGTTTCCCAAACGCATGTACTTCCAGAACAAGGCAGTGGGAGAGGACGAGATGTGGCTCGAACCACAGGGATTCACTCTGCTGATTCCGGAGCTTCCCGTCGAACGAAAGAGAGCACTGTTCGCAGAGATGCAAACACGGCTGATCAAAGGCGAGGCAATGGGGATAAAGCAGATTGAGAAGCCAATCGCTAGGCCTGGAACAAGAGCAGGAGCACGTGAAGATGGAGGCTTCTGGTATGCACTTACCGGGCCAGTTGTGCTTGGAGTCGCATCGTTTGACAAGAATGCGGCCGTGGATCTGCTGCGCCGGATAACCTTCGCCAACTTTACGCGAATGTATCCCGAGTACTGGACCGGGCAATGGTCGGCATCCGACTCGCTCGATGCCTCTTCCCTGCCTACCACCGGGCTTTCTGGATTCATTGTCTACTGTGCCCACTCACATGCCTGGCCGCTCTATTGCTATCTGCGGCTGAAGCAAGAAAGTTAAACAGAGCTCCAACCGGGGCGCCTATCAAGGTTGACAGCACATCCGCCAAGATGACGTCCCGATGAAACAATCTTTGACGAGCCAGTAAGTGCCTATAGAGATGTCCTGTGCACCATACATGTCAAGCTGTAGATCATCCACGACTCAATCCTTAAAAAAGGCGAACTATTTAGAAAAGGGTAAGAAAATAATCGTTTTACCGATAAACAATTGCAGAATGCCGATAGATACAGATAATAATCGGAGGTTATAGAAACATTGCAGCAAAACTGATCCTCATCAAATCCTCCTCAGGGTCCTTGGCCTCTCTAGATGATGGGGCATCACGATTGTGAATCGCATTCATGACGGCCATCATCTTTATCACAGAACGCTGAAGGAAACACGAGCCACCGGACGAAAGGGAGAGCAACATGCGAGCAATGCAGGCAGAACGATTTGGGAACTATGACGGGCTTCAACTGGCTGATCTTCCAAAACCATCGGTCGCGGATGGGAAGGTACTGGTGCGCGTAACTGCAGCCGGTGTTGTCCCCCTCGACCATACAATTCTCTTTGGTCAACTACCCCGGGCAAAGGCGCCACTGGTTCTGGGCAACGAGGGAGCGGGCGTCGTGGAAGAGGGCGGAGGTACAAATTTTCCCGCCAGTTCGCGTGTAATGTTCACAGGTCCTTATGGCGTCTCTGAAAACGGCAGCTATAGCGAATGGATCTCTGTGCGAAAAGAACACCTTAGCCTGATTCCTCAAGGTGTCGATGACATTACGGCGGCCAGCATTCCGGTTGCGTATCTTACGGCGTATATGACCCTTAAACTCGCGGATTTTCAAGCGGGCAAGACGGTGCTGGCTCCCGCAATCGGTGGGTCGGTTGGAAATGCTGTAACGCAGTTAGCGCGTGCCTTGGGTGCAAAGCACTCTATCTCAAGCACAACCAATCACGAGAAAGCTCAACAGGCAAAAGCGCTCGGGTTCGATGAAGTCATCGATCTGTCACAGGAGACGTTGAGCAATGGAGTGAACCGGGTCACCGAGGGGTACGGCACGGACATTGTGATCGACGGCATCGGCGGAGAGGTTCTAAGTGAGGCCCTGACCACGCTCGCAGTAGGTGGAAGTTTGACTACGCTTGGTTATGCAAGCAAACGCACCACAACCATCGACGTCACCAATTTGATCTGGAAGCGAGCGAGTATAAAGAGCTTCTCACTCTTTGCTCAGCCGCAAGCGCTCTGGGACGAAGCCTGGAAGACTATCCTCCCGCTGCTGACGTCTGGAGCCATCAAGCCAATCGTCGCCAAGACCTTTCCTTTCGTTGAAGCAGTAGAGGCCCTGAAATATCTGGTGGATGAGCGTCCTTTCGGCAAGATCGTCCTTACTATGTGACACCTTTCCAGCTGGGACTTTCTTCACTCTCAAAACGCGGCCTCCCTGATCGGAGAGGTGCGCCCCAAACATACCGGAGGGGAATAATGAAAATCGCAGAACGTAACTACACAGTAAAACGAGTCAGCGTCATCTCTCAGCTTCCGCTCTAGGAGGCGGGGTGGCCCATCCAAGCCACTCAGAGGCTCTCAAAGAACTAATCAAAATATTAATCAACAGGCTACTGCTATCATGCACGGTATGAAAATAGTGGGCGTTTTCTGTGCTCTGAAACGTGCGACATGCGCCTTCTGGTTCATGATCGCAATGGCAACCGGACTTGCCCAGCAGCAGACCACAACGACACAGCATCTGAAGGCGATACCGATGCCACAGGACCGGGTAGCGGATTCGTACGAGATTTACTCACTACTGCTGCCGAGTCATGAAATTGAATGGGGCGATGCGCCGCGTTCGCAGTGGCTGGTGGAAGACACAACAACAGCCGTGGCGCCCGATCGTCCGTGCACTGCGGAGTTCTATGCGGCAATTGGGGGTGGGTGGCACTAGAACGCATCAACGGGAAATGGCAAATCTTGCCTTGGATGTGCTCGAAGGTGATTTCGTAATCTAGTTGCACCTCGCACACACCGAGTTTGTCAATTGGACACTTCTCTCGTCAGTGTCCAGCGTTCAGTTCATGCAAAAGACCAAGGCGCTCAAGGAACGCTGGTTACACTTCATTCCGCTAGCCTTTTTCAATTTTCGAAAGAAGATCACGTAAACGACGACGGCTTACATCCAGCCGCGTGCCGTTGCCGATCAGCAGTTCGGCATTGCCTCCCGGAAGCGGATGAATTTCGCGCACCGCACTCAAGCTAACCAAAACGGAACGAGAAATGCGGAAGAACTGAGTGGCGTCTACGCGAGATTCCAATTCTTGAATGGAAGGATCCATCCAATATTCCTTTCCCGAACTCGTGACCAGCCGAGTAAGTCCATCTACAGATTCGCAATAGGAAACCTCCGCCAACGGTATGACCAGATACCGCGTTCCGCTATGGACCAGAAAGCGGGATAGAGGTCTACCCGCTGCTTGCATTCCCAGATCGATATCCGCGTTTGTATCCGATGCAATACGCTGGCACGCGCGTGCAAGAGTTTGATCGAGCCTGACTCGACTAACAGGCTTCAGAAGATAATCGAGAGCATTCAGTTCGAATGCGTCCACTGCAAACTGATCGAATGCGGTACAAAAGATGATCGCTGGCCGAGGAGTCGGAAGGCAGGCGGCCACGTCGAGACCGGTTCCTTGCGTCATCTGAATGTCCAGGAACAGAAGGTCTGGCCGCAGTGTAGAAACCAACTCCATTGTCTGCGCGCCGTTTTCGGCTTCCGCCACGACCTCATGTTCCGGATGAGCCACCAGTAACTGGCGCAGCCGCTGGCGCGCCGGAAGTTCATCGTCGGCAATCAGGATGCGCATATGGAGCTTTCCTTTCGTGGTATCTCGAGGGCGACTTCACAGCCTTCGATTGTGTTTTTCCAAGTCAGTTTGGCGGCATTTCCATAGTAGCCGCTAAGCCTGCTTTTAACATTTTTCAATCCGTGCCCTTCGGCACTCTCTAACGTAAACTCGGATGGAAATCCCGGGCCATTATCGACCACGCGGATAAGCAGTGCGTCCTCGATGGAACTGACTCTCACCACCAAACGGCCTTGGCCGTTCGCCTGAGAGATCCCGTGCTTAATTGCGTTTTCCACCAGCGGCTGAATCGACATCGCGGGAACTTGCAAATTGTTGGTTGCCGGGGCCACTTCGATATGGAACTGAATACGGTTGCGGAATCTGGCGTGCTCTACGGCCAGATAAGCACGGATGAATTCAATTTCTTCAGAAACGCGAACCCACTCATGCCCCGAGCGATGAAGCGTGTAACGAAAGACCTCGGCGAGTTGCGCAATTGTGTCGTCTGCAAATTCCGGTTCCGTTCGAATCCAGCCCGCGATTGCGTTAAGTGCGTTGAAGAGAAAATGCGGATTGATCTGAGCACGAAGGGCGCGCAACTCGGCACGCTCCGCCAGCTCGGAAAGCTGCTGCTCCCGCTGTTGCTGCTTTTGTTGCGCAACGCGTAGACGAATATTCTGCAACAACATGCTGAGAGTCTCTGCCAGCGTTTCAAGCAAGCGATGGTCGCCCCCGAGAAAGGGAACGCCATTCTTTCGAGAAAGCAGGCGAATGAATCCTTGCGGCTTGAGAAGGATCGTGAAATCTCCGCACGAGTTCTGATCCGGCATTCCGTCGAATGCGATTTGGACAGAGCAGGAGAAAATGGTGTTTAACGTATTTTCTGCGATGTCGCGAAGCTGATGTTCATCTTGCGCTGCTTGAACCGATTTGCTGAAGAGACGCTCGGCTTCGATCGCAGAGTATCTTCGGTCCAGCGCGCGATCCATCCAGTGACTGAAACCGCGATAGAGGAACGGCGCCAGCAGCCAGGCAGGCATAAGGACCAGGATTCCAAGCCAGGTCGAAAACCACGCGTTCGCAAAGACGCTGCGAAAGGGTGGTGCGAAGAGCAACGCGGAAGCAAAGAGAATCGTACCGGAAGCGAAGAATGCACCGACTCTCAGACATGTGTCAAAAAAGGCCAGCCGTTCAGCGTAGTAAAGTCGAATGGCTAAGAACAGCAGGACAAGGTAGTCAGGTGCGAGGACATAGATCGGATTGTCTGCGACGAGTGCTCCAACTCCGGTTCCCAGCAGCAACACAAAGATGACAAGATTCCATAGATATTGCGTTCGCTCTGCCTGAGCACGTCCGTGGCGATTGGTAAACAACACCAGAATTGACAGCAGACTTGCAGCGCACAGGAATAGCGCCGGAGGCAACTTTGACGCGAAGCTCCAAAAATAAACGCGTCCTACCGCACAGAGGGTGGAGGCGACGTAAAGAATCAAGAGCAGAGGGAAGACGATCCGTGCTGTCCGGGCACTTGCTTCCCTCTTCAGCACCAGGTGCAGCATCATGGGCGGCACAAGAGCTGCCAGAACGGCACGCAGCGTTTGAACCACCGGATAATCGATAAAGACAACGGTCGAAATCAGGTTGGCTAAGAAGGAGAAAGCGCAAACTACAGTGAAAGCGCGTAAGAGATGATTTTTGATGCCGCGCTGACGCCAATAGGAAAAGGCCGAGACAGTGAAGGCAGGTGCCCCAAACGCAAAAACGACCAGCGAAATGAATTGGAGAATGAGAGCCATCGATCCTGTTTCTAGAATGCTCCTTCCACATGCTGCCCGGATACGGTAGCGAGGGCATGCAGAATATCGTTGTACGAGTCTTTTCGCACGCTGAGAAGAAGCACGTGATGTATGCGATCTCCTCCTGTGAACTCAATCCCGATCAGATATTCCTTGCTCGCTTGAAGGATACCGAAGAGTGGAACTGGAGCCACAGTCTCACGATGTGAGAGCTCCTTGCCAATCTCGCGATACGCACGCTCACCCGATAGAAGCCGGGTAATCTCGGTAGCCGGAATCTCCAATCTCTTACTTCCAGCGAAGATTAGTTCGACATTATTTTGTGAAATGCGAAGTGTCGTATTCCAGTCGAACGGGTTGACCTTGGCGGGTATGGTTCCGCCTTCGTAGCGAATTTTGTTCCACGAACTCTGTGCTGACAACAGCTCCCCTCCTATGAGGAACACGGCCATCAACACCAGTCGGAATATCCATTTCGCTGCAAACTTCACGTGCCTAGCATACGGCGTCCTGCCAGTGCCGCCCTATTTGTTTCCGATGAGTGGCTGAAAATCGATCTTGACCGGCGATATGGCTGAAATTGGAGCTCATAGCCGCTGATGGCCCATATCCTGCCGCTCACGGCGAATAGGTCGACACATCTCCAATGGCTCGCTAGCATCGTTCTCATGAAGACGTTCGCATTTCTAGTTTTCCTCTCGGCCTTAACAGCAAGCGCATGGGCGCAGAACTCCGATCTCGGAATCCTGGGAGGAGTTTCGAGCAGCAGCTCGGATGCTCGTGTAGGGTTGCAGGTCAACTATGCCCGGGAACTGGTCGAACGGCCTGCAGGAAGACTGTACGTGGAAGTTCCGCTCATCATCCCAGTCGCGCCTCAACACGAGGCTAATTCTCTCCGGCTTTTTGTCACCCCTGGAATTCGCTATCACTTCAACGTAACGAATCGGACCGCCGTTTACGCAACGTTCGGCATTGGTATCGCGACACGCCCTGAACGTCCAGCGACGAGTGCAGCTTACGTTCTTGGGACGGGTTTGGATTTTCGATTGAACCGCCGCTGGAGTCTGCGTGGCGATGTGCGTGACACGATTGCCTCTTCTACTGTGAGTTTCGACCGAAACAATCCCTCAGCGATGTTCGGCTTCGCACTTCACTTCTAGCAACCCACCCCAAAAGACGACGCAAATACACGGCATACGGCCAAATTTGGCTTGTCTGTATGCAGCAGAGGACGGCTGCGTCCAGAACCAGAACAACACAGGAAGGTGCGAATGATGAAATTTACCGGCTTATCCATATTGATTGGACTTTGTGTAGTACTTGCTGTTCGGATGGATCTGCGAAGAAGACGCCTTAGCCTCTTTCAAATGGATGGATGGAATCTCTTCCGATTGCTCGACCTGGCAGCTTTGGCAATCGCTGCCGCCACCCTCGCGGTTCTGGCCTCGCCCATGACTCATCCGCTGCTGCTAGCCGCATTCATTCTCGTGGCGGCCTTTCTATGGAGTGAGGGCCGCAGACAACTTCAATTGCAGCGTCCCGACGGTCTTGTTTTCGGCGAGTATCTGATTCTTACGGGTGTTTACATTGCAGCCATCCAGACAAATGTGAGCCTGGTTTGGCGCATATTGCCTTTGCTGACGGGCACTGTTCTTGTCAGCCTTCAGGTGTTCCGCTTCCTACACTCGAAGGAAGAGCACGCAATTATCGACAGGATCTCGGAGCAAGGCGAATTCATCCAGGAGGAATGGATTCGGCCCACACCGGAATGCCCATTCCCCGAACGATGGAGTATGCTCGACGCGCAAAGTGCGGAAGTAGAAGTCTTGGACTTTCTGAAATCGCTCGTCCGCACCGTGAAGCCGAACCTTATTGTCGAAACAGGCACGTTTATCGGACACAGCGCGATCAAGATGGCCGAGGCGATCAGGGAAAATGGTTTCGGCCGGATTATTACGGTCGAATACGATCCCAAAGTCTATGCGAAGGCCCGGCAAAATATCGACAACTCGGGATTGGCAGACTGGATTGAAGCTCGCAACGGATCGAGTCTCGATATGACAGTATCGGGGAGCATCGATTTGCTCTACAGCGACAGCGATGTTTCGATCCGCGAGCAGGAGGTGCGTAAGTTCTTGCCGCAGGTCAGTCCACGCGGACTTGTTCTGATTCATGACGCTAGTTCTTCCTTTGGAACTGTCAGAGAAGCCGCGCTTCGTCTCGAACGGGAAGGACTGTTGTCCGTAGTCCTTCTTTCAACTCCACGTGGCTTGGTAATCGCTCAGAAGAACGGAGACCAACCCAGGTAAGTCAACGGAAAATAACTAGAGCATTTTTCGAATTAGTGTAGACCATTTATACAGAGACGGAACCAAGCCTGAGCATTATCAGGGAAAATAAGCTTGAGAGCGTCGGCTATAGCTTGCTCAAGGGATTCTCTGGTTCTAGCTTTGGCAGCCCGAAGCAGTTGTTTGAGCTTAGCCCAAGCCTTTTCGATCGGATTCAGATCGGGCGAGTAAGGCGGCAGGTATAGCAATTCTGCTCCAGCGGCCTCGATCAGCCTCTGTACGCCGTTGACCTTATGGGAACTCAAGTTGTCCATTACCACCACATCGCCAGCTGTCAGTGCCGGACAGAGTATGTGTTCGACATAGGCTAGGAATATCTCCGCATCGGTAGCGGCTTCGATGGTCATCGTTGCTACCATGCCACGAAAACTCATTGCTCCCAGGATGGTCATGATTTTCCATTGTCCTCCAGGAGTAGATTCGTGTATACGAGTGCCTCCGAGGCAACGGGCATAACGCCTCGTCATCGAAGTTGTCACACCACTCTCGTCAAGGAAGATCAGCCGTTCCGGACTTGTCGCCTGGATCTTGGCGACAAATTCTTGGCGTCGCTGGCGGTTCGCTTCGGTATCGCGTTCACTGGCATAGAGCGACTTTTTTTCAGCCGTAAACCCAGTTTCCGAAGTAGAAACCAAATCCGCCCCAAGCTCAGTTCCACGCTTGCTTCATTGTGCAACTTTGCTTGCACTTCAGCCAACGTTAAATCCGGCTCCGCTTCCACCCACACTATTACCTGCTTTTGCTCTTTGGCTCCGACGTGTGGTTTTCTCCCGGGACGATGAACAACTCGCTCGGCTTGACCACTATGCTTCCGCTGGCTGGAAACCTTCTTCGCCCAACCTACACTTACTCCAAATAGCTCTGCCAATTCCTCCAGCGTCCCATTCCCATCATCATAGGCTGCTAGGAACTTACGTCGCAGATCATCTTCGTAGGCTTTCGCCATTGCTTTGCTTGTCGCTGAGTTTCGCCATGCTCAGTCTACACTAATTCGAAAAACGCTCTAAAGCACTTCCTGCAAAGATGTAGACCAAGTCACAGAAGCTTATGCAGCCTATCTATTGCTTGTGAGTCTTCCCTGAATAATCGCCCCCATGTCCCGAAACTTCACCGTCCGCAAGTATCATTAATTTGCAGAGCCTTGCATATGCGGGCATCGTATTCAGAGGGACAGAGCCCAAGAAGTGGGTAGTGTGGCACCGGGACGTCCCCGGAAGGAAGAATCTATTGCTTCAAGATGCTGTCGGATCTCAGCAACACGATGGAGGCGGACTGGAACGGAAAGGGCTCCGCTTTCCCTCCTTGAGATGGCTTCTGTCACTGCTTATTTGCACGCTTGTAGTCGTGCTGGCGTTCGTGTACCTCGATGTCCCGGTAGCCCGACACTTCTATGGAGTCCTTGGAATAACGGAAATGCTGGGTAGGGGCTTTGCCAGTGGCATTCTTCTGGGGGGTGAAGCGACTGTTGCACTAGCGCTCGTAAGCATCCGGATAACGCGCGGGCATCTGCCAGCTTGGGGTGAGGCAACCGGACTCGCATGTCTCACCTCTATCTGCGCTTATGCAATCAATGACAGCACTATGAAGCTCCTGTTCGGAGTAGCAAATCCTGCGGTTGTGTTGCACGGAGCCCCTCATGTATTTGATCTTCTGAACGGCTCCCCAGGCAGCAGCTTCCCCTCTGGACACATGGTACTCGCAGGCTCCTTCGCCGGTGTCTTCATGCGGTTATACAAGAGGAGTATCGCGTTGTTCTCTGCCCTGCTGATCATTGCTGCAATGCTGCTGGTCGTGGGTGACTTTCATTTCGTCAGCGATGTGATCGCAGGAACATTTCTCGGTGTGTCGGCAGGACTCCTGGCTGGTGAGGTCTGGCTCGTCCATTCAAGATAGGCCGTACTACTGATGGCACTCGAGTAACTTCGCTCGAACGAAAGCTTCATCGTGCGTCAGTCCTGCCTGAAGAGCGTCATTGCAAAGGTCTTTCGCTACCCGGCACGATACGATACGTTACTTCCATCTCATGATAGTTGTTATAGGTAGCGTGGAACGACCAGACAATCATGTTGAATCTCCCCTTCCCTTTGGTAACACGCATTGTGATCGTAGAGGGCATCCAGAAGGTATCGCCGCTTAGCGCGACGGGCGCATAGTCAATCGTGAGAACTCGCTCGCCAACCTCGGACGATGAATACGAGTTCCCGGAAGTAATGGCATGACGAGGAGTAGTGATTTCCAGACGCGTAATCTGCATAGAGGCAGCATCGATGGTTACACGGCCCTTGCTCTTCTCCTGGAGAAGACAGGAGGCAGAATTCGGTGCAGAGGCAACGGTGGAGAAGCGGATGACATAGGGCTCGTTTTGAGGTTTGCCATTGGTCCGCTCCAACACATAACTCATGCAGTCTGTCTGATTAAGTGAGACTAGGGCAAGACCACCTTCAAACCATCCGCTAAGTAAGGAGGGACCCTCCAGATTCTGCTTCGTCGGAGATTTACCATCAACGCTCTTGATGTCGCGTGACTCGACAAGAGTTGTCGTATGATCTTTGTTCGAAGTGCGTTTAAGCCGGAAGACAGACTCAATGATATTCCGTTCGATCTGGTCAGATTCCATCTGCGAAATAACATGCTCATCGCAGAAGAAGCTCGGAACACCAGTATCAAAGTGGTTCAGATTAGCTTGTAAACGCTGAAGAATTTCATCTAAGGTCTGCTTATGCTGCGGCGGAGCACACCACGCAGAGGACACCGCAAACAGCGCAAGGAACGAAAAGACCGAGGACAGAGTTCTGGAGGTCATGGGGTTTGAATTCCTTGAGTATTGTACACATCGACGTTCAATCCCCCCTATTCCAACTGAAATCGCAGACACAGTCCTATTCGAGTGCTCGCATCCACTCTCGAAGAACTATGAAAGTGGCAACTCCTTCTTTCGTTTCCACCAGAGCCACAGGAATGCCGTTCCGAGCAGCATACAGATTACATACATAATCATTCCGGATGTCTGAACACGATGGGATAAGTAAGCAGGAAAGGTCATCTTATAAAGCCCGGTATCGCTGGTTAAACACCAGGTGGTGAAATTCCAGCCAGCATGGACTCCGATAGGAAACGCCAGACCTCGCCTGGCGGCAATCGCAGCCATCCCGAAGAGCAGCGACCCCAATCCCGTCCCGACTACTGCCTGGAGGAGTGCCCAGCCCATCGCAACGTGGTAGAGAGCAAACATCGGTGCAATCAATAGCAGTGTAGGCCAAACGCCGAAGCTCGGTAGCAGCCGGGCCAACGGGTATCCTCGAAAACCGATCTCCTCGTAGGCAGAAAGAAGCAGGAACAATAAGAGTGAGACCAGGACTGGTTCAATAGCAACCGGGGCAAAAACAAACTTAACGCCAGGTACGAGCCACTTCAAACTGACGAGAGAGACGCCGCACAGCGGTATTCCCAAAGACAGCCCAAGTAATGTCCGAGGGATGCTGCCTCGTGAAAACGAGGTGCCTGGATTGACGGACCTGCGCTCCAGACGCTGGCAGATACGCGTCCATATAAGCAGCAAAACCGTCATTACCGCCGCCCCGTACCATTGGCTGCTGTTTCGGCCCTCCCTGATCGTTCCGACAACGACTCTGGTCAGAAAGAAGAAGGCAAAGAAGCCAGCCCAAAACAATGCTGCTCGTACAATCGCCTGGCGCTTGTCGGTCGGAGAATTCACAGGATTCATGTAGTCCGTTGCTTGAGTTGTCATTCTGCGGTTCGAAAGGCAGCGAAAACCGCAGCCTGCCGATTGTACGAAATCAATTCCGGTTTTGTTCAGAATTCCCGATTGAACTTGTCTCCATAACAGAAACTTACTTACGAAGAAGCTCTTTCTATTGCGTGTCTTTTGCCAGCAACGCACCTACAGCAGCTATCGCGCTTTCACCACCTGATCCTATTCATCTCTTCGAAAAGTGAAGAGCTCAACGAGCGCCCTTACGCGCTCCTTTTGACGACTACGCGGAAACCGCTTGGTTCTTGTCAGCTCAGCGATACCGTGAAGGCCTGCCCAAAACAGTTCCGACATAAGCTCCGGCTTCGGGCTCTGCTCCTGAAACAACTCCAGGAGTTGAGAAAACGCGAATCGGAGCTCCCGAGGAGTAGCCGCGTCATCGAATGGCACGCTCAAGCCGAGCGAAAACATCGCTTCATATAGCGCAGGCGAAGACGCGGCGAACTCCAGATAGGCTGCCGCGACCGCTTCGACCGCACTTCCTCGCTTAACTCGTTTCCGCGCCTTCTCCAAAGCCAGCCCCATCTCCTGGAAACCCTCAATGGCGACTGCGGCGAGAATCCCTTCGCGGTTTTCAAAATGAGAATACAAGACGGGTTGACTGTAAGAAATTTCGTCGGATAGCCGCCGGACAGTCACGTTGGACCACCCTTCCATCTCCGCGATCCGTCGTGCGGCACTGATGATCTGTGCCCTGCGGGCCTGCCTGTCGCGCAGTTTTCGTTCTGCAATTCGGTTCACTGCCAATTTCGTTTCCATCGATAGGAATTATAGCGCCGCTAGATTTATTCGATGGAAAGTGAATCCTTCTCGTACACTCTACATCAAAACTAGCGTTGCTAGATTTTCTAACAAGGAGATATTTATGCATACCGCTATCCCGCTTTCTCTCGCCGTTCTCGTCTCCGTTGGGATCATTGTGATCGGTTGTTTCTACCTTTTCTCGCCGGAACGGGTCTCGGGGGCATTTGGTCTAAAGCCGCCAGCCCCGGATACCGACACTCGCGCATGGCTACGTCTAAAGGGAGTCAGGGACGTCGCATCTGGGGTGGCCGTCCTGACTCTGATGATGACTACAGACACCCGGACGGTAGGCATTGTTCTCCTAGTCTTCGCGATCATCCCTTTTGGCGACATGTCCAACATCTTGCTCTCTGATGGGCGGAAATCCACCGCTCTCTCCGTTCATGGCGTGACCTGCGCGGTAATGGTTGTGGCTGGCCTCTTGCTGATCCATGCCATTTAAGCAGCAGCGATAGAAATAGAAGGAGAAGAGACAATGAACCATTGGATGTGGGCCTTATCTCTCATTGGCATTCTTAGCACGGCAGTGGTCTATGGCACGGACATGTTCTTTTTGACTATCGGCCGCTCCGCGCTCAAATTGGCTTCTCCATCTGCCGGAACCGAAGTTATGGGTTTTCTTCACCTCTTCGCCGACGCCCGCATGCCGATCTGGGGCGTCTCGGCGATATTGTCTAACCTCTTGCTGGCCGTGTTCAGCAGGAGTGAGCAGCGATGGTTCTATCTCGCATCTCTCTTCATGCTGATTCTGTTCGTCGTTATCTATAACCGCTTGTCAAAACCAATCAATCGGATTCAAACCGAAGCGGCGAAAACCGGACAAAGGCTCAACAATGGTCGAGAGCTACAGGCGTCGTGGGATAGATCGTTAACAATCCGTATTCCGCTGCTCGTTCTGTCTCTGCTTGCCCAGTGCCTCGTGTTGCTAATCATTTCAACGTGAGCGTGGCCGGGGCGCTTCCCTTTGACAATTCAGAGGTTCTCAGGCGATGGGGCGGCAATCCGGTGACTGCTTTGTTTAGTTTCCGTCGGGGGCATTCAGATTAAGTGAAGTCAAAATGGCTTGAAGATTAGTTTTGTAACTGAAAACTGTAAAAGATGTCTGGAGACAAACTGTAAAGTATGTCTTAACACTCCACACCTTCCTTTGGCTTGAGCGGGTCAATTCCAAACCTCAGGATGTTCCCCTAGCCCTCTATTCTCAGGTCTGCGATGTATATCACTTAGCTCCTCGACAAACTGCTTTGATTACGAATATTAAGTCAAGTAAGTGGACATGCTCAGACATAATCACATAGAGATAGAGATAGAGGCAATACTTGCGCCTGATACCCTCCAGTGCAGTCTCAAAGATCAATAATTTCGGACCAGATAAATTTTGATGATTTGAAGACGATTTCTATTGCATCAACAAGCCCAGGTAGAGTCGGAGAGACGTGCGGCCCGAATCGGTATCGTTGACAGGTCGAAATTATCCTTTTGTCCTGATTCCAAATTGCTTTGCTGGAATTCTGCTAAAAGGGGATCTGGCTTGCATAGCATCGCCGATCCTACCATGCTGCTTGAGCGAATTGAGCACATGACCACGCACCCGGGCAGTGGCCTACCGACTATCTAACAATCAGGTATGATTGCGGCGCGGCTGATCAAGGAACGTTTTCACAGATGAAGCAAATCATGGGCAATGCTGAAACGGGGCTCATTCTGCTCACTGGCGTCAGTGGTTACATTGGTGGCAGACTTGCCAAGCAACTCGAAGAAAGTGGTCACAGGCTTCGCTGCATGGCGCGCAACCCGGAATTTGTGCGGGCGCGGCTTGCTCAGGAAACAGAACTGATTGCTGCCGATTGTCTCAAGCGCGAAAGTTTGCCTGCCGCAATGCAGGGCGTCGACACAGCCTACTATCTTGTACATTCGATGGGGTCGGATGGCAACTTCGAAGAAGAAGACCGTCGTGCAGCACACAACTTTGCCGAGGCCGCCAAAGAAGCTGGCGTGCGCCGTATCATCTATCTGGGGGGACTTGGATCAAGCACTACAAAGCTCTCACCTCATTTGCAAAGCCGGCAAGAAGTAGCTCAGGTTCTGCGCTCAACGGGAGTACCTGTGATCGAATTGCGGGCATCGATTGTAATTGGCTCTGGCAGTCTTTCCTTCGAGATGATCCGCGCACTGGTTCAGCGATTGCCCGTAATGATTTGCCCGCGTTGGGTTCACACCAAAGCACAACCCATCGCAGTCGAAGACGTCATCTCATATCTGGTTGCAGTTCTTGAACGACCCAACGGGGAAGATCGCACCTTTGAGATTGGCGGCCCAGATCAGGTTTGCTACGGGCAGATCATGCAGGAGTATGCCCGGCAATGTGGGCTGTATCGACTGATGATTCCCGTGCCGGTGCTTACACCTCGTCTTTCAAGTCTGTGGTTGGGCCTGGTCACTCCTCTCTATGCGCGCGTGGGACGTAAGCTGATTGACAGCATGAAAATTGCCACATTGGTCGAAGACGATGCAGCGCTTACAACCTTTTCGGTGCGTCCGCGTAGCATGAAAGAGGCAATTGCTCGTGCCTTGCTCTGCGAGGACCAGGAGTTTGCTGCCACCAGTTGGTGCGATGCCATATCCTCCTCAGGGAAACAGACAAGCTGGGGAGGTACACGATTTGGTACTCGACTGGTCGACTCCCGCAGCATCGATGTAGAGGCTGATATTGAAACTGCCTTTGCTCCTATCCGCACAATTGGCGGCAACAATGGTTGGTACTATGCCAATTTTTTGTGGACACTGCGCGGCGCCATCGATTTGTTGGTCGGCGGGGTGGGCACTCGTCGGGGCAGGCGCGATGCAAAGAATCTGCTTCCTGGCGATGCACTCGATTTCTGGCGCGTCGAATCGATTGAAGCTGGTCACCAACTGCGTCTGATTGCTGAAATGAAGGTACCAGGAAAAGCTTGGCTGCAATTCGAAGTCATTCCTAAAAAAAATGGATCTGGATCTGTAATTCGCCAGACCGCTATCTTCGATCCGGCAGGTTTGACTGGCCTGCTTTACTGGTACGCGCTTTATCCAATCCATTTCTGGATCTTTCGCGGCATGTTGCGGCGTATAGCGCTTCTCGCAATGGAAAATGTGTACCCCCACTAAAGCACGATGAACGGGCTTCTGGGAATCCCTCCTGCCTTCGAGCCTGAACCCACTCCTAATGAGCTGTTTAGCTTGTAAATAGCTGAAGTTCTGAGCCCCTGGAAAATTCGCCTGCGTGAAAATCTTAGCGATCTTTGCGAGATACAGAGTCACAATTAGCGCTATTTCAAATGGAGCATATCGCGAGTCCAAGAGGTTTCACAGTCAAGTTACTTGTAACGCTATGTTCTGATCTCACTTTAAACAGGCTCAAAACGTAAGTTTCAGGAGGAAGATCATGTCTTCACCCGTTCCCCTTGTAAGTGGTCTCGGCGGCGCCATTGGAAGCGACTTTCGCCGGGCACAGAACCAACTGGTTTTTGTTGAATACAATGGAAAACTGTCTCGGTTAAACCTATTCCGTACCGGAACTGTTGTATCCTCCGGAACCGCAATTCTGAAAGGTACCTGGACTTTTGACCTCGACAGCGGAGCCGAAGGTGGGCTCGGCGCAAACTTCGATATCTGGTGGGAGCAGAAAACAGCGGTGCTCCGCACCATGACGCCGCTCAACTCGGCGAAGCTCATCAACCTTGGCAATATCGACTTTAATGCCATCACGCCAGACACGCTTTATAACCTGACCTATTCGACCACGGCCATCGATGGCAATAACGATCCCAGCAACAAACTGATCACCGGAGACGTGTTCGCCGTCCTTACTACAAGCGGCAACTATGCCAAGGTCAAGGTCGTGAGCTACGGCTACAACATGACGATCCAGTGGGTAACTTATCACCTGGATTCCCCGTATGCCGTGCTTGGAACGGGATATAGCGAGCCGGAGGATGTAAAGGCCAGTAAAGACGGAACCCATGTCTATGTCACGGAACGTAGCGGCGACCTCCTGAAGGTCTCGCTCTTCAGTGCAAACCGTGCGTCTGCTGCCGTCGTCGCTTCAGGAATGACGGCGCCCCAGCAGATGTTTCTTGATGAAGTCAATGGTTATGCCTACGTTGTCGAATATGCGGCCACGGGAAAGCTATGGCAAATCAACCTGTCCACAGGAACGAAGAGTGCGCTGCTGAGCAATCTGCAAAATGCTGTTGGCATCGTGCTTAGCGCAGACAGGCAATATGCCTATATTAGTGAACAGACAGCAGGCCCAGACGGCGGCCGCGTCAGCCGTTATCGTTTGAGCGATGGTTCCCGCCAGTCTATTGCGACTCATCTGACGTCGCCGTTCTTCTTGACATGGATGGATGCAGCACAGACTTCCCTGCTAATACCGCAGCGCGATCCAGCCAACTCAGTACTTCTCATTAGCCTTACGGCGGGTACGTCACAGGTAATTGCAAGCGGGGTTGCGTCCCGGCCTTCCAGCGTTGCGGTAGTCTCAACTGCCGAACTGCTCATCTGCACGGACCAGACCATCGAAGAATTTGATTTCTCTCTGGCCTCGTCCGGACCGCTTTTGATGGGAATTGGATTCATTCCTTTCGACAAGATCGTACAGGTCCCGGGTCCGCATCGTGGGCTCGCAGATACAACGGTCGATCCGACTTATTTCTATCAGGTAAAGGACACACCCTTTGGCGGCACTTTACCGCTGATGGTGAACCACCAGCGTGCCGACAATGATGGCGCGTCCTATTACCGGGTAAAGGTGGATGGCGTGGTGCACACCGATTCGTTTACCGATGAATTTTGGAACGGTGCGGAATATGTCGCAGTCACCACTACACCCACTTCGATAGGAGGTAGCCCCGGATATTACCCGCTACGGCCTATCAGCCAGCTGTTCCTCTGGATGAATCCGTCGCTGGGCGATCTGCTCGATACAACGGGATTGACCAACGGCTTCCATGCCATCTCGCTGGAGTTTACCAACAGCGGAGGAACGGTGCTTGAAACCAGCTCTCCATTAATCATCAGAATCGACAACAATCAGTGCGGTGCCACGATTGCCACCCCTCTCCTGCACGGAGCAGGAGCCGATCCAACCTGTGGCCTGCTGCATTACGGAACGAAGAATGCCGACCCAGTCTCTATGGCATTCACGGCAACACATCCAAATAGCTTCGCAACATTCGCCTGGGAGCTGATCAAGGGCGTCAATCTGGTAACGCTGCCGCCTGCACCACCGCCTCCGCCAACCAGCGGACCGGTCGGCGCTGTGGTTTCGCCTATCACGGCGCCGATCGATTACCTCATGGGAAGCTGCAATATCGCTGCTTTCGCTGAATACATCTATGTATATGCAACGGCGAACAATGGCTGGAGCCGCCAGAGCCAATATGACGCCTCAGCCGCGATTGCCTTTGTACTGGCACCGTAAGAGTCGAACAGAACGTTGAGACGAAAGGGAGGCGGACGCCTCCTTTTCGTCTCTGGTTTCGCAACAAGGCACCGATATCGATGTCAGTTCGGCGTTCCTCAGGAACCGTGCAAATCAGAACTGGGGGGATCTACTCTGTCCGCAGAGCCGCCATTGGCTCGACGCCAGCAGCACGATGTGCTGGGATAAGACAAGCTATCAGCGCAGAAATCGCAAGCACAGTAGCAACAATGAAGAAGGTAAGACCATCCCATGGTCGCGTATGGAAGAGCAGTTTTCCTATAAGCATCGCAGTCCCGAGTGCAAGGAGCAGGCCCGCTGCAATGCCAGAGACAATCACTCGCCCTCCCTGTCTCAAGATCAGCCGGTAGACCGAATTCCGCGATGCGCCAAGCGCGATGCGTACGCCAAACTCACGCGTCCGCTGGCTTACGGAATAAGCGATTACACCATATAGACCAACAACACTGAGCAGAAGCGCTATAGATGCAAACCCGCTCGATAGCCAGGCGGACGAGCGATGAAGATAGGTCGACTGGAGATTCTGAATCCGGTCATCCATTGTTTCGGCACCTGAAGCGAGGATGTCGGAATCTACCTCGTGAATTGTCCTCTCAAGAGTGGGCAGAAGGTTCTGCGGGGCTTGCTCAGTCCGAACCACCACATTGAATGACGCGTCAGGTCCCTGGTTGAAAGGCGTATAGATAGCGGCCTGAACCTCTGAGTCCAAGGGGCCTTCCTTAAGGTCATTCACTATGCCGACGATTTCGACTGGAGGCTGAGAGGCATCGAATCGGAAATGCTTTCCGATCGCATTCTGACCGGCATAATACTTCCGCGCGAAGGTGCGGTTCACGATAGCAACGCGAAACTGAGAAGTGTCGTCTGTCTCGCTGAACCATCGCCCCTGCAAAAGACGCGCCCTGAGTGTAAGGAAGTAGTCTGTGCTGACCGGCCGACTGACCGCCTCATTGTTTTGTTGTTTGTTCTGATCGCTGCCAAGAATTTCAAAAGTAGTGCTCCCTCCGGCGATATTCGCAATCGGCAATCCGTGCGTCACAGCGACAGACTGCACGCCTGGCAGGCGGCCTACGTCGGCGATGATGCGCTTTGCAAGCGCGATTATCTGTGGATCTTTTGAGTATTTCGAAGGAGGCGTCGAAAGACGCAGCGTCGCCAGATGACTGGGATCGATCCCGGTTTCAGTATGCATCAGATGGTAAAGACTCTTCGCAAGCAGTCCAGCTCCAACCATAAGAATCGTGGCCATGCACAATTCGACGATGACAAGATTGGCACCCAGGTGCCGCCAAACGATTCCCACAGCACCGCGACCTCCCTCCGTAAGTCCAGGACGAAGATTGTATAAAGGCGCACGGAAAACCCCGATCAGTGCGAACGATGCCGTACAGGCAAGACTAACCAGTGCGGCGAAGAGCACAACATGCTGATTCATGCCGAGTGTATTGAGATACGGCATTGCCGCGAGGAAGTTGAGGGGAATGAGTTTCCGTAGAAGATGAATGATGCCAAACGCCGCACAAATTCCCGTAAGGCTGGCAGTCATCGTAAGCACAACAGCTTCAATGGTGAATTGGCGGAGGAGACGAGTGCGCGATGCACCGAGCGCGCTACGTACTGCAATCTCCTGTTGCCGGGCCTGAAAGCGCAAAAGTAACAAGCCGGATACGTTGATAAATGCAATAAGAAGCAGAAGCAAGGCCGCACTCAAGAGGAGCCAGAGTGTCGGACGTATGCCGCCAACTACCATGTCAACCAGTGGCATAACGGTCCCGCCCCGTCCACCATCCGCGTCCGGGTACTGCACAGCCAATTGTTGCGCAATCTTGCCGATTTCTGCTCTTGCGGCCTCAAGCTGTACTCCATCCTTAAGCCGTCCAAGAGCCAGGAGGTCATGTTCTCCGCGCAGCTCCGGATTCGGAGATTCGTGGATCGGCATCCAGAATTCAGCAGCACCAACCGGCCCGAAGTAGAAGTTGCGGGGCAGGACACCAATGATCGTGACAGCCGCGCCATCGAGTATCGCAGTCTTACCAACGATGTCTTGTCTGCCGCCGAAGAGCTTCTGCCAGACTGAATAACTCAAGAGTACGGTTCGTGGCGCGTCGAGCGTGTCTTCGCCATCCTTGAAATCGCGCCCTAGAATGGGAGCGACTCCGATCATGCGAAAGAATCCGGCACTTACCATGGCACCGTCGGCGCGCTGTACTCCGTTTGCAACCTTCAACGCGACCAGCTTATTGTCGTACGCCTCTACTGAACTGAAAACGTGATTCAGCTTCTTCCAATCAAGGTAGTCCAAGTAGGAAAGATGAAAGTGCGGCCCGAGAGGATTGCTCTCGAAGAGTCCCACCAGTTGTGAAGGATTGCGGTACGGAAGAGGTTTGATCAGTGTGGCATCGACAAAGGCAAAGATGGAAACGCTGGCACAGATGCCCAAAGCCAGGACAACGGTCGCGGTCGCCGCAAATCCAGGGTTCTTTATGAACTGGCGGACTGCATAGGCAAAGTCGGCGGCAATGCTTTCCAGCAAAGGTGCTGTATCCATTCCCGCGACGCGCTCCATGGTTGCCGCTTGATTGCCGAACCGGATAAGCGCGTTTCGGCGTGCCTGATCAGGCGTCATGCCATTAGCAATGTTGTCGTGAATGCACATCTCGATGTGGGCGGTGAGTTCCATCTCGATTTCGCGATTCAAATGCGTACGCCCAAAGAGGTTCCGTATTCTTCGAAGCATCGACATCATGTCCTCTCCACAATGCGCAGACGACTGCCTGCGAAGTCAGAATCGGTGCAACATCGGTATCATCCGTTTCATGCAAAATGCAGAATTGCGGCAACGCCCTTCGCCACTTGCTCCCAGTTCTTTTCGCGATCTAGCAGTTGTTCCCGGCCAACACGAGTTAGCGAATACCACTTCGCCTTGCGCCCGTAGTCTGTGATCCCCCAGTTCGACCGGACCCACCCGCTCTGCTCCATGCGATGGAGCGCGGGGTAGAGAGAACCTTCTTCTACGATGATGGCTTCATCCGAAACACGCCGAATATGCATCCCTATGCCGTATCCATGCATCGAGCCAAGCTGAGAAAGAGTCTTGAGAATCAGGAGGTCAAGTGCTCCTTGCAGGTCATTTTTCGCCATCGAACCACCCCTAGATATCAAGGGTAAACACAGCCTAGCCGTCCTTTCCCTAGATGTCAAGGGTAGAGAAAATGTCCGGTCAAGTCTCCAATCCTCCGCCCACAGAGCCTCGAAGGTCGATACTATGGGAGCTTCTTCGCTACGAATGACGGGCCGAATTTGAACGGAGGATTGCCCTCTTTCCTCACGATTCAGCTGGCCTACTGCAACAAGCCAAGCCGAACCAGGCTTTCTGCTGCAGCGACAATAGCTTCTTCGCTCGAACGAGGTGACCAGCAGAGTACACGCCGGGCCTTCTCGCTTGTGGCGTTCAGATTAACGCCAAGCAGCGGCACTATTGCCTTCATCGCGGGATTCGTAAGTGCGGCGAGGCGAACGACCGCGTTCGGCAACACCCGCGTTGACACCTTTTCAGCCGCCGCCCCCATCCTGGCTCGCAGCACTTTGGCAACATCGGCTAACCACATGCTTTCGCCAGCTGTTGCCAGAAAGCGCTCGCCGTTTGCGGCGGGATTGGTCATGGCACGCAGATGCAGGTCCGCCACATCCCGCACATCGACGAAGCCGGAGTTGATCTTTGGGCATCCAGGCTGCCCGTCCATCAGGCCCTTGATCAGACGAATGGAATGGGAATAATCGGGGCCAAGAGCCGGACCGAGAACGGCAACCGGGTTCACACTCGAAAGCTCTAGGCTGCCACCCTCTCGCGCAAGGAAGTCCCAGGCTGCGCGTTCAGAGAGTGTTTTCGACCTCTGATAAGGTGCGACATTGCCCGTCAAGTCGCTCCAATCCGTCTCATCGAAGGGCTTCTTGCGCGGCTTGTGGCCGACGCCAATTGCTCCGAATGCGGAGGTTAACACCACTCGCTTGACTCCGGCTTCGCGCGCAGCACGCAAGACTCGCAAATTTCCTTCAACGGCTGGTTTGATCCAGTCCTCTTCGCTCACTTGGTTCCCGGATGGAGTTGGCGACGCGCCATGGATCACATAAGTACACCCATCTATGGCCTCTTTCCACCCTGGATCGGCACACAGATCGGTGGTAAAAAACGAGAGGCGTTCGCCCGGTTCGATTCCGCCCGTCTTGAGATTTCCGAGCACCACCGCTTCGCGCGACAGAGATCGGACCGTCGTCCGTACGCTATATCCGTGGCTCAACAACGCGATTATGCAGTGCTGAGCGATGAAACCAGTTCCACCCGTTACAAGTACTACTTCTTCGTTCAACGCAAACTCCTGTCTCGTCTTCGCCATCCGGAGGCAGATCCCAACGATGGGCCTGACGACTGAATTGAGAATAGTTCGTACGCCATGAACGCTGAATACTTGAAAGTACGTTTGACTTGCGCGATAGTTCGATAATGAGCGCAGATCCCTTTTCCGATATCCTCGAATTCACACGCGCCGAAACACTCGTGACGGGAGGATTCACTGCCGGCGGCCAATGGGCGATACGCTTCCCCGCCCCGGACAAAATCAAATTCTTTGCCGTGGTGAAGGGCCGCTGCTGGGTCCAAATCGATGGGGAGAACGAGCCCTTTGAAGTGGGAGCAGGAGACGTAGGACTTCTGGCCGCGCGAAGATCATTCGTGCTATCCAGCGATCTGCAAACCGCTCCGGTAGAAGCGATGGAGGTCTTTCGTTGCGCGGCAAAGGGAACCGCACACCTGGGCGAGGGTGAAGACTTCAGCTACCTGGGTGGACACGTGCTGCTGGACTCAACGAGTCGGGAATTATTGGCCGATGCCCTACCACCCTGGATACACATTCGTGCTGGATTGCCTCAGGCCGTAGCCTTCGGATGGCTTCTCGACCAACTCGTTCAAGAGCGTTCATCGAGCATGCCCGGTTCCAAACTGGCCTCGGAGCAGTTGGCACAGCTCTTGTTCATCCAGATTTTGCGCGCTCATCTCGCTACCTCCGACACACTGCCGACTGGCTGGCTTCGTGCACTTGCAGATGCGCGAATTGCTCCAGCACTTCGTGCGATCCACCGCGAACCGAACCACTCATGGGGCTTGGAAGAGCTTGCACGAACAGCAGCAATGTCACGAACGATGTTCGCGGTTCATTTCAAGAAAGTGGTAGGCGTGGCACCGCTGACTTATCTTGCCACCTGGAGAATGCGTCTGGCTGCGCGAGCCCTGCGAGAAGAGGACGTTCCGGTATCGGCGCTCGCTCATTCCCTGGGATATACCTCTGAAAGTGCCTTCAGCAACGCGTTCAAACGCATGATAGGTACTTCTCCGAACCATTACAGGGCTGCCGCTCGTCCAAATATTTCGGGAAACGCCAGTCCTTCGATTTCTTTTGACCCGGCGGAGATCTCCTGAAGGTTCTTAACATGGAGGTAAGTTACTACTAAATAAGCTTTAGTTATGCGACCTTTCACGGATGCCATTTATCCATAAAGCTCAACCAAGAGTTTCGAAGGCAACGCTTTTATCCTCTTGAAGTCTCGAAATTGAACGCACTAAGGTGAAACTTCTGTTTGAAGTGCGTCGTTATGCCCCGTGTAGTGTGTCGCTAATTGGCTTACAGATAACCTCCATAAGCAGGTTTTCTTTCTTACAAGAGCACCTAAGTTCTGGAGGCCTCTCCGCAAGGCCAATTATTGTTCACTACACCGGGGCACACGTTTTAGAACCATTCAAGATGGATCAATCATTTACTCATTGCAATTTTGGGGATACGAGCAGTCCACCATTCCATCGCGGGTAGCATACGTGTCTGTAGAGAACTTTCGGGCTGAGGAGTGCGCACCAGGAACACCGGACACTCCACCAAACGGAGAAGCTTTTCCGTGACAGCGCCGAAAACTGCCGGATACCAGCCCGAAAGACCGTGCGTCGGGATCACAAGCATGTCGATGTGCTCACGTTCGATTACATCCAGAATTGTGCCGACCACGTCACCGCCAGCTTCGACACAGGCTTTGACCTTCAACCTCTCGGATTTCAGATCGGCGAGGGCGTTTTGGAATTGCTCATTGGCAATCGACTTGGTCTTATCCATTATGGATTCCTGGGTGACGCCATCCGGTAAAACAAAGCCGGTAACTTCCGTGACAACGTGAAGCAAATACAGCTCCGCGCCGAAGTTTTCCGCCAGTCCCGCAGCCGTTTCAACTGCAAGATGAGACGACGGGCTGAAATCAACCGGAACAAGAATTCTGGAGGGAACTATGCGTGAAGAATCGGTAGACACCATGATGTTCTCCTTGCCGTCTGGGGGCTAAATTTTCCCGACGAAATTAGTCGTCGCAATACTACGCCCAGAGGCTTATTTTTGCGAATCGATTTACTTGGGCACCGACGATTATCCTTCACATTCCCAAATAGAAACTAAATGTTAAAAATTCTGTAGTTCAGAATCGCAGGCGGGAAGCTAAATGGCCTAAAAGCCTAAGAATGCATCGCGCTTTGCGGACGAGAGCGCGGGATGAGCTTCCCCCTAAAACCCAGCACCGTAGAGCGACGGGAGGAAATCCTTCAGAAATCTTAAACAAGGAGATTGGAATTCATTCCGCCCCTACTGGGGCGGATGAATTGAATGGAGGTAACCCAGTGTTCCGCTACGCTTCACACCAGGCTATTTTGTGCGATCCCCCGGGGGATGTCATTGTTCCATTGCACCCGATTTCACTAAAAATTGAAATCAGAGACTTGCCAACTGTCTTCACTCCCCGGCAGGCAGGACTTCCTCTATCCCCGCCCATGGACCACCTTGAAGCACGAGGTACTTCAGATAAAGTTCGGAGCCCGTACGATCTGCCGATGTAAGCAAGCTGCGGGCAGCCTCCTGTACGCTCTTATTTTTCAGAGTGCCGTAGTCGAAGTCCTCTGCAATCATGCCCTCGGAATGGGGAATTTTGAGCAAGTCAAGAAAGCTAATAATTACAGCACGATGCTCATGGAGCAGATACTCCTTCAGCAGATCATCCACGAGCGGGTCAGGCAGCGACAGGGTTGACGCCGTCCAGTTGACCAGCCGCTCAATCGAGCTTTTGCGGACAAAGACCTCACGCACATTTTTCGCTTTCGCGAGGGTGGCAAAAAGGAACTGTCTCTCAGTACCCTTTGCCTCAGCCCAAAAAACCTGGCAGATGGCGACTCGGATTTCATTGGGCAATTGCCGCCAAACACGATTTGCAGAAACTGACATTCGTACTTCCTTCGTTGGTTGAATCTGAACTATCAGCTTCTAATGATAATGGTTACGGGAAAAGTTTGTTCTTAGGAAGCGGAGAATCCTCTTCAGCGAGCCCATTCTGAAAGTTCCCGACTCAAGGAATCTGCTTGTGAAGCGGAACCCGGAACCGTGCTAAAGGATGCCATCCCGAATGGCCTGGTTGAGCGTGGCAACACTCGGCCTGAACCCAAGACTGCGACTAAGTGTCCCATCTGCGCGCCCCCACCATGGTTTCTGCAGCGGCTCCGACGATGGTTCGACCATGCCACCAATGGCCCTGGCCATTTCATAGAGTGTAGTCGGCGCATCATCTGTAATATTGACGACACGTCCGTCCATCACACCGGTGAGCGCAAGTTCGAAGGCACGCGCAACATCCCGCTGGTGAGCAAGATTGAATGTTTGTGCAGGATGCCACTTCAACCTCGCAACAATCGCGGGGACAGCGGCCAAATGCTCGTCGCCGTCTCCATACACGAACGGGAGACGCAGAACGCTCCAGTTCAGCCCGCTCTCCCGGAGTTCCCGTTCCGCCGCAACCTTGCTTGCGGGATAGGCATGCTTGGGACTCACCTCATCCTCTTCCATACCTGGACGAGAGGCATCTTCGTCATACACCAGAACGGTACTCGCCATTAGAAAGCGGGCATGCGGAGCATGCTCTTTTACGGATGCGATAAGAGCACGTGTACCTTCGAGATTCGCTCGCCAGATTTCGCTTTCATCGGACGTTCGAAAAACGGCGGCAAGGTGAACGACTGCCGATACTCCCTCCACGGCCTTCTTTAGTGAAACCGCATCGAAGAGGTCTCCTTCTACACGCGTAACGCCCACTGGAAGTTCTTTTCCTGAACGGACAAGAGCCCGGCAATCGATGCCACTACTCACGAAGTAGCGCAACAGCCGCGATCCCACGAGTCCCGTTCCACCGGTCACTAATACTGTCATCACTCATCACCTTTTCAATCGTGTTCGTTGAGCCGTTATGTTGTGCACTGCAGGTGCTCTGCGGAAACGGCGTCGTCGGCTAGATATCGACATTACGGCGCACTGATGAGTTAGCACCCGAATGCGCCGCGCTTTGACGTACACCCAGTGAGCGTTTACCAGGGGTACTCGCCATCCTTGTGGAAGAAGCCGCCCGTTGGGCCGTCGTTGCCGCTTTGTGCATACTTCACAATTGCAATCGAGCCTTCTTCGATGGTCTGCGGGCCGCTATTGTTGTTTAGGTCGGTGGCGGTGTAGCCGGGGCAGATTGAATTGACTTTAATGTTGGTGTCGCGCAACTCCCACGCGAGGTTTACGGTGAACATGTTCAGCGCTGCCTTCGATGAGTTGTAGCCCAGCAGCTTCACATCGTAGAACGGCGAGTCCGGATTGCTGTTGATCCCGAGTGATCCAAGGCCGCTAGAAACGTTCACAATTCGCGCCGAAGGAGCGGCCTTCAGCAGGGGCAGCAGCGGCTGCGTAAATTCGACCGTTCCGAAAAAGTTCGTTGCAAAGATCCGCTTGACCGTATCGATCGAGGTCGCGCTTGCCCGGCCATCGGTGGCCAGATCGGCGATACCGGCGTTGTTGATCAGCACGTCAAGATGGCCAAATTCGCTCTCGATTTGCTTGGCAAGTTCCGTTGCCGTCTCGGTGGCTCTCTCCAGGTCTGCCGCCACGTACCGCACGTTCAACCCTTCGGCACGCAGCTTGGCCGCAGCCTCTTCGCCTCGCTTGGCGTCACGAGCACCCATCAGCACCAGCGCTCCGGTGCGGGCCAACTGCCGCGAGACTTCAAAGCCGATGCCCTTGTTGGCACCCGTGACGAGTATGATCTTTTCCATTGCTATCTCCTGAGTGTCTCCGTCGTTACACGGACTCAGATTCTTGAGGTGCAAAAAGGATGCAGTGATTTTTCCGCTTGCACGGCATGTGGCAACGGAAGCCTAGTTACACAAACCTGGAGAAACCCGTCTATGATCGTTTTGGCTGTTTGTACGTAGAGACACCCATCGGTTTACTGTAAGTCGTTAAATCATCCTCTAACATCGGATTTACCGCATCAGCTAATGCAATGGGCAGGTCACGTCATTCGGCCTTCGCGTAAAGTTCAAGATATCGGCGGCTATTCGCCCGGACCTCAGAAACGTCCTCGCGGTTTCTGAGGTAGACGGCTGAAATGCTAGTGGGCTGAAGAAGTGAAAACCGCAGGATTTTTCCAGATTTCTCCAATGACTCGAAAAAGATAGTCGACGCGGTCGGGTATCTCAATATGGAGAGGCGACTCCGGTTTTTCTTTGTCGAGCAGCCACCATGCCATCGGGACCTGTACGATATCGTATCCCGCATCGTGCAGCAAAATGAGGCTGACGCGTCCACGCTGTTCCATTTCTTTCTTCTTAATATCATCCATTGCAACGTGGCCTCCGAACCCGGCTAACGGCGAAATTGGCGTCGCAAACATCGCGGCATACCCTGCCTTAACTTTCCCCGCCGTCCGGTACTGCTGTTTTTCCAAAACGCGGGCCACGCCGTCCGCGAGTACGGCCGCAACCTGAGAATCGTTCTGCAGTTTCTCCACTATCTGATGCGGAATCAGGATGATGCCGTTGGGCAGAGTCAGAGTTTCGCGTAAGTGTTTCGTGTCGATCAACTGAAAACGGAAATCGATTTTGGCCGGATCTGAATCGGGCAGAGCACGCTGGTATGCAGGTACGAGACTTTTCCCGATCTTCTCGATGCGCGCCTGCATTGCGGAATCCTGAAATGGGGGAAATCTCTTCGCGTCATAACCTCCTGCAAACGCAGCCTTCAGGTAGTTTTGTTTTGTATCCGCAGAAACAGCCGATGGGTCAAATTCATTCTTAGTACGAAGCTTCTCTTCTTTGTCGCTGATCATATTGGGAGCAATCTGCACGGAACTGGCGATCAGCACTCCGTCCGCATTCACTTTGCCTTTGTATTTGATCCAGTTCCCTGCTTTTACATCGACCAGTGATTGTAACGGGGCATTCCACTCGATCCGAGTCTCGGCTGCGATGCGAATTCGAAAGCCGTCCGCGCGGACTGTTAGGCCAGGCGGCTGTACTCCGGTCTTCTCTTCAGTCGGTGCGGCATCAATCACCGCCGAACCGGAAATCTCTCCTAACGATGACACGGGCCGTTTATCGAGGTGAGTCGCATAGATAGCGTTTTTGCTGTTATCCCATACAGAGTAGTGAATGGCGAAGCTGTCCCCGGCGTGTGGCGTCTCGCTTGGACAATCCACAGTCGTTACCGATTTGTCCAGAATTGAATTCGAATCATCGCCTGTTCTTTCTCGGCATAGGACATGGATGCCGTCAACGTCGAAATCTGAAGAGGAAACCACGCGAGTTATATAGCCCGTGAGCACAGGACCTTCCTGTCCATGGGTCGCAATAACGCACCCGGAGAGCAGGCCGTAAAGCAGCAAAAACGAACGCAATCTCATGAGAGTTCGACAAATTATATAACCCGCGCCGCTCCTGGTTCCAATTCATTGTTGCGGATTTGAAGAGGCTCCCGTAACAAGTGCCGTCCTTTTCTGCTTTCCATACATCCTCCAATCTGGAGACAACTCATTTCATCAGTCAAAGATGCTCTGCTGACCGAATCGATATTTCCATAACTGGAAACGAACATTCCGATTTCGCAATCCATTTATGTAACATTAAAATCCTTGTGGAGTGGTCAGATTGGTTAAGTATGATCATTCTTCCCCCCTAGCAAGCAAAAGCGCTTAATGGGACTTCGGTTTGACGGAACGGCTATGCAAAAATCCGCTCGTTCCCCCACATCAAAAGTGATAATGCGACAGGGAGACTTTCATGCGTTTTCTTGCTGATTTGGCGTTGTTCGTTGAAGTCGCCAACACACGCAACTTTGGCCGGGCTGCAGCAGCACTTGGAATGCCCGCATCGACACTCTCGCGACGCATCAGTGCGTTGGAGCGAGAACTGGGTTTCCCCCTTATTCATCGCTCTTCCCGAATATTCACCCTAACCGACGCAGGCAAAGCCTGCTATGAGCAATCTAGAACCCTTGTCGCGCAAGCCAAGCGCATCCAGGAAGATGTTGCCGGGATTGCCTCTCAATCGTCAGGACACATCCGTGTGGGCGTACCCTTTGATCTGGCGCAGACCATCTTCCTTCCTCTATTCGCACGCTATATGCTCGCGAATCCTGGATTTTCTATTGAGGTCCTCTCTATTAGCGGTCATCCGAACCTTCTTACGGAGAGTCAGGACCTGGCAATCTGGGTAGGACATCAACTGCGTTTGCCTGATTCCTCGTTCTGGTCTCGGCGGATCGGTACCTTCGCGCGTCGTCTCTTCGCCTCGAAGGAGTATCTGGCGAAGCACAGGAAGATTCAAGAGCCACAACAACTCGCCGATCATTTATGCCTTCGCTTCGTGCATGGCGAGCCGCTCAGCCAATGGGAATTACACCGGGGGCGCGATCACAGGACGGTAAAGGTGAGCGGCCCCGCCACGTCGAACTCGGTTGGGATGCTTGCGAGGTTCTCGAAGGAGGGCATGGGCATCGCTTTGCTTCCCGACTTCCTCGCACTTCATCCTGGATTTGGCGATGGCCTGGTTCGAGTATTGAGCGAATGGGAAGCGATGCCCGCACACCTCTTTGCCGTTAGACCTTCCGAACTACAGTCTGAAGGCATCCGCAAGCTCGTCTCCTTCATAAAGGAAAACTTCGAAGCTGCATTGAGCGCTGTGAACGACATCCGTAAGTAGCGGACAAGCGACCTCTGTAGAAATGAAATGATGCCTCGAGTTTCTACAATTGCAAGAAGGAATGAGCGGAGCGAGGTGGCGGTTTCTGACCGCCACCCCCTTCGCAGCTTGTTCTTCTTTGCCATGTCCCCAATGACAAAGGTAGAAGTTCCCAAGCATCATTCCAATAATGGAATGATGCTTTCCATGAAAGGTTGATTCGTACCTTCCCATCTCCGCGTCTCTTCTATCGTACCGACCGCGTTAGGGCGGTACGGAGGAGAGATTCAAATGAAGATTCTTGTTACAGGTGCAACCGGCAATGTAGGCGGAGAGGTTGTAAGAAACCTTCACAAGCGTGGAGTTGAAGTCAGGGCTCTAGCGCGCAAGCCGGAGTCAGCTAACTTTCCTGACGGCGTCGAAGTGGTTGCCGGTGATCTTACCGATCCCGAGTCCATCCGCGCAGCCGTAAAAGGCGTCGATAAGCTTTTCCTCTTAAACGCCGTTGTCGCCGACGAACTCACACAGGCACTGATCGCCTATGGAATCGCGAAGCGAGCAGGCATTCAGCATGTGACTTATGTGTCAGTCTATAAGGCTGACAGATTCAGGGATGTCCCCCACTTCGCCTCCAAGGTTGCGGTCGAAAACGCGCTGCGAGAGTTCGGCGTACCCTATACGATCCTTCGCCCGGGATATTTCTTCCAGAACGATCTATCGCTCAAGCCGTTGTTACAGCAGATGGGGATTTATCCGATGCCAATCGGCACGGCAGGCATTTCTGCAATCGACTCGCGAGATTTGGCCGAGGCAGCGGCAATCACGCTTACCGAGGCGGGTCACGAAGGACAGACCTATGATCTCGTGAGTTCCTCACAGATCACCGGCCCTGGAAACGCTGCACTGTGGAGCAAGGCGCTCGGTAAGGAAATCTTCTACACGGGCCACGATTTCGATGCCTGGGAAAAACAGATGAGCACACAACTCCCGGGATGGATGGCTTATGACATGCGAACCATGCTGGAGGGCTATGTAGAACGAGGATTCGCATCGACAGAAGCCGACGTAAGCCGCGTGACAAGACTTCTTGGCCACGCACCACGGACATACGAGGCCTTTGTGCAGGAAGCCACTGCCGAATGGTCGAAAAGCGAGCAGCGCTAGACATCAAAGTCTCAAAAGGAGAAAGACGATGAAAGCACTTCGCATCAATGGCTATGGAGTACCTCTTCACATCGACGAAGTACCGGTTCCAACCCCAGGTCCGGGAGAGGTGCTCGTCGAGAACTACTTCACCAGCATGAACGGCGTCGATCCGGGACGTGGGCAAGGTTTTCTGCGACAGGTTTTTCCGTTGCAGTTTCCGTGGACGCCGGGTGGTGATGTTGCCGGTCGAGTAGCTGCAGTTGGTGAGAGCGTCACGGACTTTAAAGTTGGCGATGAAGTCTTTGGCTACACGAGAGAAGCAGGCGCCTACGCGGAGTTTATGCTCATCAACGCTACAAATCTAGCACACAGGCCTACGGCCATCTCTGCGGAAGTAGGAGCCGCTGTTGCGCTCGTCGGCCAGACGGCCACACAGATGCTGGAACTCTCAAAGATCAAGCAGGGACAGACGCTGCTCATTCTCGGCGCTTCCGGCGGGGTTGGATCGCTGGCAATACAGCTTGCGAAGAATGCCGGTGTCCATGTCATCGCGACAGCCAGGCAGAGCAAAGCCGCTGCTCTTCAGCAGTTGGGTGCAGAGTGTGTCATTGATCTTACGCAGCAGAGGTTGGAGGATGTCCCGCAGGTTGATGCCGTCCTCAACTTGATTGGACAAGACACCGTAGTGCCCTCCTACGCCCTTGTGAAGAAGGATGGCGTTGCTGTGACCGCCAATCGCCCGCCGATTGCGGAGGAGGCTAAGCGTCTCGGAATCGAAGCCGCCTTCGTTGAAACGAATGTCACCACAGAAGGGCTGAACACGTTCGCCGAGCTCATCACCAGCGGCAAAATCAAACCGCAGATCGCAGCCGTGCAGACCCTCTGGTCCCCGGAAACACTGTGGGAGGAGCATAAACTCGACGGCATCGGAAAGATTGTCTTCTCAATCCGGTCATGACAGCTTAGGAAGATCAGGCCGGGGGCTGAGCAGTCTCTGGCTCTGTTTGTAAAGCCTCGTTCCTCAGACACATCTCAGGCAGTGATTGTGAACACTTCGCTCTGCCCACTGAACTCAATCGGCTTAACTCTACAGGTCTCTTGCAACTGGAGATTTCATCAGAGTAGCCCGTTTGTCGTCATTTATCTGAAGAGATCTCCCAGAACAGGACTTATGGCCAATCAAGCAAACTTGTTGGTGGGGAGGGTGGACCATAAGACGGCCATGATCGCCAGACATAAGCCCATGGTGAAAGCGGCAGCAATTTTCAATGTGCACATTAAGGTCATAATAGGTTCCGTTCTGCTCCCTCGATAATCCACTGTGCCCTGTCGGTCAATGGTGATGTCGGCTACCAGATTGCCCGGAACTATGCCTCGGCCGAATTTTTCTTGTTGTGATCTCCCATTACTCGTTGCGCAACGCAACCATCGGCTCAACTCCGGCGGCGTAACGTGCCGGGATTAACGTCGCCACCAGCGCTGCTAGTGCAAGCAATACCGTGGCAATTGCCAGCATAGCCGGATCCCATGGCTTTACGCCAAATAGCTGGTCCTTCATCAGCTTTCCTGCCAGGACTGCCAACGGAATTCCGATGCCTAGGCCAATACCGACTTGCCAGAATGCTCCGCGAAGTACCATCTTGACCACATCCTCGCGATCTGCACCAAGAGCCATCCTCAGCCCTATCTCGTTCGTGCGCTGCTCGACGGTGTAAGCCATGACACCGTATAGTCCGATGACTGCCAGTGTGAGGCCGAGACCTCCAAAGAGAGTCGTCAACGTTGTAAGCATGTTTTGTTGCTGGAAATCCCCGCTGACGACTCTACTGTAGGAATCGACACCATTCAGCACAAGAGTGGGATCGACGCTGGCTAGTGCTTTGCGTACCGTTTGTTCCATACCGGGCGGATCGCCGGGAGCCCAGAGGACAATGTTATCGAGAAAGTGCGAATATCTCTCGCCCTTAGAAAAGACCGGGTCGTCATAGGTAGATACCGTCTGCGTCTCCGATACCCAGAACATTGGACGGACAGGCTCCTTGTAGCCATAGGTCATATAACGTATGTTCCTGACCACGCCAACGATTTCATAGGTGGAGGCATACTTGATCCGATCGATACCGAAATGCCGGCCGATCGGATTCTGCTCTTTGAAGAATCGCTTCGCGAATGCTTCATTGACTACTGCGACATTCGGCGTGCTTGATCTGTCGTCTTCGGTGAAGGCTCGGCCCTGTACAATCCTGGCGCCAATGGTCTCGAAGAAGCCTGGCATTACGCGCGCCCAGCCTGCGCCAGTGTCTTCCATGGGTGCGGGTTCCGGTCTGCCCTGGATGCGAATTCCTTCGTTCCAGCTATCACCGCTCATCGGCGCATAAAGCACGGGAGCCACCATGCGGACTCCGGGAATCTGCCTCAGACTATCGTCGATTTTGCGGTAAAGCTGCTCCATCTGCTCAGGCTTATAGGTGCTTAGCTCGGGATCAATCCACGCGACGTAACGCCCCTTCGTCTCGAAGCCGAAATCCTGATGCTCCAGATTTCGCAAACTCTCTGCCAACAATGCGGCAGCGGAGAGTAGCACCAGCGACATTCCCACTTGCGCGATCACCAGGGACTTCTGTGTCCAGGAGCTGCCTCCCCCTACGGAACGGTTCGCTCCACGCAGGACTTCCACCGGATCGGTGTGTGAAGTTATCCAAGCTGGAGCCGTTCCGAAAAGGATTCCCGTGAGGACGGAGATGCCCAGCGTAAAGAGCAGAACCGGCCAGGATGGCATGGGACTGACCGGAACAAAATTGTGGGAGCCTCCAATCTGGAAGGCGAGGTATAGGATCAAACGTGTTCCGGCATAAGCTACCGCGATTCCCAGAGCACCACCGATTACAGCGAGCAGCACGCTTTCTATCAGAGCTTTACGTACCAGCAGAATTCGCGAAGCTCCTAGTGCGACACGGATCGAAGTTTGCGCGCGCTCTTTTAGGCCGCGTGCGAGCATTAGATTTGCCAGGTTGCCAGAGGCCACGAGCAGAACACATGCCGCTGCGATCAGCAGGAGCTTGAGCCCATCCTGGTATTCGTCGCGCATTACGGCTACGCCTGCTCCACCGGGAACGAGATGAACCGTCTGCTGTTGCCAGAGCTGCTTTTCGTTCGGTTCCATGTCTGAGACATGGCTGGCCAGCCATGCGTGGAACTCCACGCGCAGTTTGGCTTCGAGCGATTGCGGATTCACGCCCGGACGAACTCTGCCGAGCAAGTCCAGATAATTGCCATTCGGCCGTTTCGGACGCGATATCTCTCCATCGAGAGCTTGTTCGGAAGTAATAGAAATCCAGAAATCCGGCATGCCCCAGCCAGCCAGCTTGGCCCCATAAAATCCCGGCGGCGTTACTCCAATAACGGTGAATGCGTGTCCGTTGATCTGAAAAGTTCCGCCAACTACAGAAGGGTCCGATCCATATTTCGTTTGCCAGGTGCGATAACTCATGACCGCAACCAAGGGGGCGCCTTCCCGGTCGTCGGCGTCGTTCATCAGACGGCCGATCCACGGCTGTATGCCAAGGGTGCGGAAGAAATTTCCGGAGACGTGCTGCCCGTTGTAGGTATCTACTTGTGCCTGCGCTCCGGCACGCCGCACGCCGAGGGAAGAATTCCCGGCTTGCAATGCTGCAAGGTCGGAGAACTCCGGAGTATGCTCGCGGAAGTGTTTGTAGGCCTCCCAGGAGAAGAGGGAAAAGTCGCCGTCTTTGCCCTGAGTGTATCCGCCCCAGTTACAGCAGCGGATTTTGTCTCCGATACGCCATAGCTCATCCGGCTTCTCCACCGGCAGAGATTTGAGCATGACCTGGTGTACGAGCGTGAAGATAGCCGTCGTGGCGCCGATTCCTAAAGCTAAGGTGACAACTACTGTTACCGTAAACCCAGGTGCTTTCCACAGTTGCCGTATCGCATCGCGCAGGTCCGCCAGCATTTGCTTCGTCTCCTTTTGCAGATTCCCGAAAATGCTTGATGCCGAGAGGGAAGCGCCGCAGCGATAGAGCTACGGCGCATTGCTGGAAATCATGGAAATCAATGGATTTGAATTTCGCCGGAGCCGGTTTGCACTTGAATCGTGGAACCGCCTCCATTCACGGTGCCTCGGATATGATGGCGATCGAACGAGCCCTGCACTACCATCTGATGTTCGGTGGTCACAGAGCCTGAGCCCGTGGACGCATCGAGAGTGAATGGCGCATTGTTAGTCCAGAGTGAGATGTCGCCCGTTCCTGATTGCAGAGCCCAGGAAGCGGAGGGTGTACCGCTTGCCTTAATATCGCCGGAGCCTGTTCGTCCGTGCAAACCACCGTGAATGCCTTTGATCTCGATATCGCCGGAGCCTGTTTCCACGACAACGTCACCCTGGCCCGTCTGCGTCGCAACGATATCGCCTGAGCCGGACTTTACCGTCAACGCTCCCTCCAGGCCGTTGGCGCGGATATCGCCGGAGCCTGTCTGAAGCTTTGCGTTCCGGCCCACGCCCTCATCGACGATATCGCCCGAGCCGGAGTTGGCGGTAAGGGTTGTGCCTTCGGGTGCTTCAATCTTGTAGTCGATGCTGATGCCCTTCCACTGCTCCTGGTGTTGGCCGACGCGAACCACATCTCCGTTTTGTTCGATGGGCGGATTGGTGGCGATCTGGCGGGCCTGTTCTGGATTGCCATTCTCGCTCACGCTGATCTTGCCATAAATGTGAATCTGATTGCCGGAGCTGCGCGTGATATGGATATTGCCCGAACCTGTAGAGACAGAGAGTTGAGCTGCGCCGCTTACAGAAAGCGTGCGATCGAAGGACAGCGATCCATTTTCCTGTGCTCCTTCTGCGACCCTGCGAACCGCAGGCGCAGGTGAAGCCGCCGCGACCATTTCAGGAGCCGGGGTCGAGACGGGAGCTTTCAGCTCAAGAGTTCCCGGCAACTGCGGGAGCGCCTTATTGCCAAGTGTAGTCGCGTGAGCGGCGGGTGCAGCGATCGGGAGCGGTGAAGCCGATTGCGTGCCCGTTGCGGCCTGTACACGTACGAGAGTGGTGGAGGCGAACAATGCCATGGGCACCAGCGCAACAGCGATGAGGGCGCGGCGTCCACCGGCAAAGCACTGGCGGAAAGAATTGTCATTCAGTAAGCGTTCGATGCGTCGGGATAAACTGCCAGGACGTGCCATAGCGACTCCTATAGAAATTCGGCGCGGCGTAGCCGCGAATTCAAGCAAGATTTGGGCATAGGATGTGCGACTCGTGGCTTCTTGCATTGCGGCGCGGTCGCTGATGGCTTCAGCCAACTCCGTGAGCTCATGCTTGAGCCACCAGCCGAGCGGACTGAACCAGACGAGTGCGGCATAGAGACCAGAGAGTATCTGCAGATAGAAATCGCCCTGGCGGATGTGTGACCGCTCGTGGGCAAGAACGATTCGCAACTTCTCTCTATCCCAGTTTGTGTAATCTGCCGGCAGCAGGATGGACGAACCAATGGTGAGCGGCGAAGCGACTTTGCTGCTGGCGCGGATCGGAAGGGAAGCCGCATCGTGTGGCAATAGGTAGGTTGGAACCGGTTTGGCGGTACGCCACAGGCGAATCGTCGTGAATAGACCCAGGGCAAGACGGGCAATAAGGAGTGCAGTAATCCCGTAATAGAGCATGAGGGCCAAGAAAATAGGCGAATCGATCAGGTTGTGCCGGATGGATGCCGGGAATCGCGATCCCCCAACCGGACTTACGTTGTTTACGACCAATTGAGCAGAAGAAGGGGCAGAGCTGTTAGGCGCGAAGGGTGCATCCTGTCCCGGCTCGGCCGCGCGATGCGTACGCGCAGCGAGGGATAGCGTTTGCTCCGTATTCGGAGCGGGTTCCTGCTTGAGGATGAAAAGTTCTTGGCTTCGCGGAGGATTGCTTTGAGACGTGGACGCGGCTGGATCTGGAAGTTTTTTGCCTGCGCTGCTCTTGGTCAGAATGTTGGTCTGCAGATCTTCAAGGAGCGCTATCGGATCAGCAGGAAGAACAACGTTGACTCCTGTGGGGAGCAGATGCCACCGCGTCATCACAGGCAACAGCAGCGGCATGGCAAGTGCGGAGACCAGCACTAGACTCCAGGTAGCCTTCTGCGCCGGCACGTTGCGGACCCGGAAGATGCGCAGGCCCACAACGACTGCCAAGCCGAGGAGGAGGGAACGCGCGGCTGCCTCGATGAAGACGAGAGTCATTGAGTCTCCTTTTTAGCTGGTGGAGCGGCCTTTTGTGCAGCAGCGATGCGGTCTGCCAGGCGTTGAAGCTCAGTGCGGTCGAGCACCTTGGAGTCGACCATGCCGACAAGCAGCGTCTCGACAGAGCCCTCGCAAAACCAGTCCACGATACGTTTTACTGCCCGGCCGGCGACACGCTGGCGCGACTCGACAGGACGGTAGATAAAGGTGCGATCCTCAACACTGTGCGCAAGATAACTCTTTTCCTCCAGCCGGCGAAGGACAGTGCGGACAGTGGAGTCTTTTAGCGGGCGGTCGAGATCTTCTCTTACCTGGTCGGCAGTGACAAAGCCATGGCGCCAGACAATGAGCAAGACCTCGCGTTCCAGTTCTCCCAGTTCGGCAGGATCGTGAGACGGCGTAGTGTTACTCTTCATAACGTTACAGACTGTAACATATACAAGGAGGAGATGCGCAATCATTTTTTTGCGGTTTTTTACGTTACGGAAAGAAGGAATAAGGTCAATAGCGACATTGGGTCCTTAGGTCGGTCTGGTTTCTCCGAACTGGACTTCAGGACAATCCACAACCTTTGCGCTAAGGTGCTCGCTCTTTACACTCTTTGTATCTGTTGGGGCGCTAAGAGTCCAATTGGCATGACAACGGATGACTGAAGGCTAGCCGACTTATCGATACAAATCTTGTCCTTGTGGGTGCATCACGATGAAGCGCACGTGGAGCGGCGGGCTCCCAGACATCGCTTTCCGAAAGCTTGCGCGATGCGGACATATCGGTACTAATCGGGCTCAGTGTGCGTATTGGCGATGAAGAGGGAGACACGAACAAGCCAGCAGGGGAAATGTCCACTACCACCCCGGAGTTGTCGCAAACCTAAAAGGTGGTCATCATCTTTCACTCGCAATGCAGAGCAACCGTCGGGTTCACGTTCGTTGCTCTTCGGGCGGGAATCAAAATGGCTGACAACGCGGCGATGAGGAGAAGCAGCACAGCGCCGCATAGCGCCAGAGGGTCCGATGCATGAACGGCGAAAAGCAGGCCGTTCATCAATCGAGTGAGAAGGAGCGATAGAACCAGGCCTAAACCGATACCAGCCGCAATCGTCATCATCCCGTCCCCGATCACCATCCGCAGAACCTGGCCGCGATTGGCTCCGAGGGCCATGCGCACGCCAATTTCCAATTGACGCTGTGTGACGCCATGAGCCGTCACGCCGTAGATTCCGATCGTAGCCAACAGCAGAGCCAGCCCCGCAAAACCCGCGAGCAGGATCAGCGCAAGGCGGCGGCGCTGAAGAGAATCGCCCATCACATCCGTCATTGTGCGGACGCGGTAAGCGGGCAGGTCCGGATCGATTGACGTCACGACACTCTGGATGGTGGGCGCCAGGTCCATCGGATCGCCGGTAGTGCGTACTGCGAGAGACATGTTGCTCGATGGGCGCTGGCTTGCAGGCCAATAAACCTCTACACGCGAGCGAGCTTCGAGAGTCCGGTTCCGAACGTGGCGGACAACGCCCACTACTGTGGTCCAGGGCGCAGTCGAGCCGGTACCACCCATGCGGAGCCGCCTGCCGATGGGGTCCTGATCGGGCCAGTAGGTGTGCGCAAGGCTCTCGTCGACGATAACCACGGGTGACGCACCATCGGTGTCGCGCTCTTCAAAGAAGCGCCCGGCAACGAGAGAAATGCCCATTGCTTTGAAATAGTCCGGGGTCACGGTGCGCCGATCCGCTTCCGGAGTCCTGTTCGCCGGGGGCACGGACTCGGTGTCGATGGAGACTGTTCCCGAACCGCCCTGACCACTTAACGGCAAACCGGAGACAGCGCCTACCACCTGAACGCCCGGCAGCCTTTGCACGCGGCTCAACAACTCCGAATAAAAGCCGCGGACATGCTCAGGCTTGCTGTAAAGCGAATCGGGTAAGGCAACACGGAATGTGAGAACACTCTCCGGCCGGAAACCTGGATCGACCTTTAGAATCGCGGAGAAACTCCTCAACAGCAGTCCCGCACCCGCAATCAGCAGAACCGACAGCGCCGTCTCGCCTATGACCAGCGCGCCACGCAGCCGCTTCGGGCGTTTACCTTCGGAGTTCCTCACGCTCTTCAGACAATTGAAGTTCCGCTTGTATCCCGCCTGCAGAGCGGGTGCCAAACCAAATAGGATTCCTGTGGCTAGCGAAATGATTGCGGTAACTGCGAGCACTCGCATATCGATTTCCGTGTGCACAGTTCGCGGCAAGCTCTTGGATGCAAGGGCAATCAGTCCGCGAAGGGCAAGGGGCGTAATTGCGAGTCCGATAAGTCCGCCCGCGATGGCCAGAACCACACTTTCCGTCAACAATTGCCTTGCCAGCTGGCCTCCGCTTGCACCAAGTGCAAGGCGCGTTTCTATCTCCCGCTGGCGTTCGGTGGAGCGGGTCAAAAGTAAATTGGCGATGTTCGTGCAGGCAATCACGAGCACCAAAGCGACGGCCGCCATGAGCAGAAGCAGAGACGGCTTCACGTCGCCTACAGTCTCTTCGAGCAAGGGATGCAGGATGATTCCAAAATTGAATATGTTGTATGGGTAGGTGACGTGCTGGTCCATCATGGTTCTGGATACGCGGTCCATATCCGACTGGACCTGGGCCAGCGAAAGCCCGGGGTTGATGCGCCCGAGAACTTCAAGGCCATGGTTACCTCGACTATTCTCACTCAGGTCGCCTGGGGAGAAAGCCAATGGACCCCAGATTTCGGATTCGGCCGGATATGAGAATCCCTCGGGCATCACGCCAACAACCGTCATGGGCACACCATCAATGGACAGGTTGCCGCCAATCACATTCGGATTTCCTTGAAAGATCCGTTGCCAGAGGCCATAGCTGAGAATGACCTCGTGATCGCGTCCCAGCTGTGCCTCCTCAGCGAGAAACGGCCTGCCTAACATGGGCTGTGCGCCGAGTAAAGCGAACAGGTTCGGAGAAATCGATGCTCCAACCACTCGCATTGGGCTACCCTTTACGCCCAAATTGAAGGACCCGCCCGAGATGGCTGCAAGATCGCTGAAGCTGTGATTCAACTGTTCCAAATCGCGGAATTCCGGAACCGACACCCAATTCTGATCGTTGGGCTGGCCGATTCCGGTGAATCGCGTCCAGACTTTGATGAGGCTTTCAGGATGGCTGTATGGCAATGGTTTGAGCAACACTGAATCGAGAATGCTGAAGATGGCAGCGTTTGCTCCGATGCCCAGTGCCATGGTGAGCACAACGACTGCTGTGAAACCTGGATTCTTCGCAAACTGGCGGAAGGCAAACTTCACATCACGGACGAAATTATCCATCCATTGCACACGATTCTTAAGGTAGAAGCGTTCGCGAGCGGTTTGCGTGCTACCGAACTGGACCCTGGCTCTTCGCTGCGCTTCGCTTTCGTTGCATCCAGTGCTTTTTAGCTCGTCAGCTTCTAGTTGAATGTGTGTCCTGATCTCCTCCGCAAAATCTTCCGCTTTGCGTCTGCTCCCGAACATGCTCAGGCCTCCTCGCCGTTGAACCCTCCTGGGGATTTCGCACCGCCAAGAATCAGTCCAATCGCTCGCGTAAGCCGTTCCCACTCATCCGTCTTTTCAACCAGCTGGTTCCGGCCTTTTGCGGTTAACGTGTAGAAACGCGCCTTGCGGTTGTTTTCGCTCACTCCCCACTTGGCGCTGATCCATTTCTTGTCTTCAAGCCTCTGCAGCGCAAGATAGAGCGAGCCATGGTCAACAAGAAACACTTCCTCTGACTGACGTTGAATCAACCGGGCGATACCCTGGCCATGTGTCGAGCCCAGCGCCAGAATTTTCAGAATCAAGAGATCCAGTGTTCCCTGCAGCAAGGCAATTCGGTCCGCGGAATTCTTTTGGGTAGGCATCCGACTGAAGTATCCATCTACTTGGGTCGGATGTTAACAGGGAAAGTCATGCACTGACGAAATGAATCGAAATTGCTATTACGACAATGCAGTGCCAACCGGGTTCAATCATCGGCAACAGGGCGGTCCGCTCATTCAGCATCAGTTTCAGACTTTCTAGTGGATTGGTAATGAAAAACGCCGATTGCGACGGGAGCCACTTCTGACGACCTCGGCGTTCTCGGGACTAATCTTTCTTCCGAACGTGCCTCGCCATAGAGATTCAGAAGATAATGTTTTTGGAGGACCCGATGCGGAATACCTTAAAGGTTAATGAGTGGTATTGGGGACGTCACGAACCAACGACGAACATCGGGAGCCAATTGTGGAACGCCGGGCGCTTGGATCGAAGTTAAGGATGGCAGCAAATGAGGAGTATTTTTGAACCAGACTGCGAATAGTTCCTCGCCCGTTGCGCTTGTAACCGGCTCAACTTCTGGCATTGGTGCTGCGATTGCCCGCCGGTTATCCAACGAGGGATATGCCGTGGTCCTGCACTCACGTATCTCAGTGGAAAAGGGGCACGCACTGGCCGCTGAACTTGGAAATGCTATTTACATTCAAGCTGATTTGGCCGACGATGCCGATAGAATCAGGCTCGTGAGGGAGGCTGTGTCTCGCTGGGAGCGCCTCGATGTCCTTGTCAACAACGCCGGGATGAGCCGCGTTATTCCGCATACCGATCTTCTGGCGGCTTCGCCCGCCATCTGGCACGAATTACACGAAGTCAACGTGGTGGCCCCTTTTCGCCTTGTGGCTGAAGCCGAGACCGCTCTGAGAGCTGCGGCCAGTCGAGGTCGCTCAGGATGTGTCGTCAATGTCAGCTCACACGCTGGCGTCCAGCCCAAGGGCGCATCCATCCCTTATGCCGCGTCCAAAGCGGCACTCAACCACGTTACCCGGCTGCTCGCCTTATCGCTCGCTCCGGACATTCGGGTAAATGCCGTCGCCCCTGGCCTCGTGGACACCCCTCTAACAGCGGATTGGAGCGCTGCCCAGCAGCTTTGGCGCGATCTGTCACCAATGCGACGACCAGCCACTCCGGTGGATATAGCCCAAATCGTCATGATGCTGATAGCCTCCGACTACCTAACGGGTGAGATTGTGGTCTCGGACGGAGGTCTGAGCCTGACGTAACTGAGAGATTCGCCCATGTACTCATTGACATCGGATCAGTAACGATATGTCGGCAAATGTCCGCGGATCAGCTCTCGCGGTTTTCTGGGTTGTAGCCAACAGGCCTTACCACTCATCGACAGTCAAATATACCCATTTTCAGGATTAATCTCTCTGTCGAACGAGCAGTGTGTTCTCCAGAAATGCGCTTGACACTATCCAAACGTGCCTGGCTTTTGGGCTGTAGACGACCGGCAGACTGTCCAGAAAACCGGCCTCTAGTCCTCGAACAGGAATGATCCAGCAGGTAAATATCCCCGGCAGAGCGGAGGCCTTTATATAGAGTGAGCCGCTCAAAGCGAAGGTGGGATTTTAGTGCCACAGCTTCATCTGATCTAAGCGACGGTCTTCTTCATCCGGATCACGTCTCAAAGATGGCTGTATCGGGATGGATGTTCAGAGCGAACTGGATCTCGATGCCCAAGGAAGGGCTGAAAAAGAAGTAAGCCGTCTTATTCATGAGCTTTCGTCACCTTCCTTGGGCCTGTGCCAGCGCCATCAGTGCTTCATGCATCTTGTTAAGATCGCCGCCGCCGTTCAGATCGGTCAGGTTATTTGTCTTCATGCCGCAGGTCTGCCAGTCCCTGTTCATCAGGTCTGCACCATACACTTGCTGCACGCGATATCCCCAATCGCCCATCGGTTCTTCGCTGGCTACTCCGGCCCGCGCCGCCATCTCTTCGGGATGGCAGATGGTATGTCCGACAAGATCGGACAGCAATTTCAGCTTTGTGCGGTCCGCTGCTGTCTCGGGAATGTGCAGTGCTCTGCGAATCTCACGCAAGGCCAGCAGCATGGATAACGCTCGATTGTGATAGATGAGAGCCCGGGAACCCCGCGAGAGTTCCGAGTCCAGATAGCCATCGCTGTGCACGGAGGCCAGAAAATATCGCCAGACTTCGCTCTGAAAATCGTATGCGTTCCTGTCTTGTGTCAATAACGCATAGCCTGCCGCGGTAGCGCCATCTTCGTAATAGAGATTGCCCTCTCGGTTCCCTTGTGCGAGATGGTCGCGATCTCCCTTCATCTTGTCGCCAACCAGATGGCCGAGCCAGGGCAGAACGTCTGGCCCCAGTGGCATGCCGCGAGCCTTCACTTTGATCGTAAGCATCACCATGCCGCGTGTAAATTCGCCTTTATCGACGCCGCCCTCACGACTGTACTTTCCTTGCGCGTCTACCGTCGTAGCCATGGCTCCGGCAGCGGCCCAACTCTCCAGCAGAAGATTGGCACACTCCGGAGACAGGTCCGTAATTTTGCTCCAGGCCGGTGCGCCATCGAGCGATTGTGTCTCATAGGAAAGAAAGTCATTGATGGGCTTCCGAGCTTTCGCAAGTTCTGCCTCTTTCGCAGGATCGACCGTTGACCCTTTCGCATCCGAATAGAATTCCGGCCCACTGACATTTCGCACCGGGGGATAACTTGGGCATGAAACCACAGCTTGCGCCTTGGCAGAAAGAGAAAAGGTCAGAGCTAAAAACAGGGAGAGGTATTCATGAGCTTTCGATTCTCCTGGGACTCGAACTATCGGCATGCTGCAATCAGCGATGTGCAGTGGCCTTGACCACAATCCTGTTCACGGAAAATGGCGGCAGCGAGAAGCTGCGACCATCGAACGCATGCGTCACATGCTGCAATACATGCTCGGAGGTGACCATCGTCGTCAGCGAAGGGGCACTGAGACTCTCCATCGTTCCCTGCCCTATCCCAGGATAGTGGAGCGTCAGCGACTTGCCGGTGAGATTCAGGAGCACCCACTGGTCTGCCTCTCCTGTAAACGCAACACCCGTCACCGAAGGGTACGCCATTCCTGACTTTGGATGAACCATCGGCAACTCCGGAAACGTCACTGGATAGACATACTTCGCCTGCTTCAAGGCTCTGCCGAAGAGAGCATAGGCCTGTCCCGTAGCGGTAAGGTCACCGGACGTTGCATGGAACGTCATGTTCTTGTTCGTGCAGCTGTTCCAATAGGACGAGGTATTTTGGAACATCAGCGAGCTGGTGCTTCCTGTAACGTTGTAAAGCTCAATCTGTTCGACCGAAACATTCGAAAGGAACTGAACAACCATCTGCGCCTGATAGACTGCCTCCAACCAGGTGCCTGTAAAGTGTGCATTTGAAGTACAGTCTTTCAGCCCTCCATACTCGGTCACCCAAACCCGCAGCTTGTCCTTCTCGATAGGGTTCACCTCGCCGGAAACGATCTTGGCCCAATCGCTGAAGACATTGCCAAGCACGGCATCGGCTGGAGTTCCATCCCAGATGCTTCCATCGACGATGCTGTCATAGCGATGCAAAGTCACGGCATTGACATGGTAGATTTTGCCGATCAACGCGCCGTTCCAGTTTTTCGTGCGAGCATCTCCAGACGAAGGAATCGAACCGGCCGAAGCGATCTGCGCATCGGGATAGGCTTGCTTAAGGCTCGCGGTCCATTCATTCATCGCCGACGCATAGTCCGCTGCCGTGGGAAATGCCTTGTTGTGGTCAGGCGAGCTCCAATAGAACTCGTTGCCAAGCTCCAGGTCCTGCACGGGTAGATTCATCCCTTTCGCAGCCTTCAGCATCTGGAGTTGGTTCGCTATCGCCTGAGATAGGTTCGCACGCTGCAACACGGCATTGTTCAGCGTCATCACGTTCAGGCAATAGATAGGATAGGTGCCGGTAGCATGAGCTAGACTGGCCAGAGAGCTCAGCGTGTCCTCTGTCTTGTTGGCTTTGCCGAGAGGATAGACGCTCCCGCTCTTCCAGTCCCAGTAATTGCTGACGTCCCCACCAGGAAAGCGGACCGTCTCCATACCGGTCTCCCGGATGGCCCTCTGCAGCTTCGGATCGGTCCACAAAGGGACGGGGCTCGAATAGCTGTTCTCAATGTTGACGCCGAAGAAATGAGGCGAGACTACATGAGGAGAGGCTGTGGCCTTTGGGAGAGGCTCCTCGGCAAAAGAGCTCATGCACAATAGCGTGAAGCAAATTATTCCAGCGCCGAACACTGAGCTTGAACAATTCTTACGGTACATGCGGGACTTCGTCTCTCTTTCTTGCAAACATTCTTAAATCCGTTTGTGTACTCTCTACTCCACAACAAAGGCACGAACTTGCGAATACAGGATTTCGGATCACGACCTCGCTGATAGGCGGACATCGGGCGACGAAATCAAAACAATGACACCCGAATAAACCCAGGTGTCCCAATAAAGTTCTGTCGGATTGATTCACCGCCACGTGAATATTGTGTCCCGGGTCAACTCATTAACCCACCCTTACCCCATCGGAAAATCAACTATCAGTTATCGGATGGGCGGACGACACTGTCAACAACGAGAACTTCTCCAAGATGTCGTTTACTTGTCAGTTTCAGGCCTAACTGTTCTTTCAATGCTGTAAACAGTTCTGGGTTATCCGAGTCTTGCTTTGTGTATCTTTCTGGCGACCATTTCAAGGTAAACTTAAACGATCCGGTTAATCCGGTTTGGTTGTACACATTACTTCCTAAAACATCAGACAACATGGACGCCAGATCATCCATGCTCGCATAAGAGCAGGACAGTTCTCCCACTCTCGTGCGGAATCCTTTGTTCTCCGTTCCACGTTCGATCTTTGGACCGTCTTTTGTAACCTCGAGCTGGTAAGAAGGAACATCTTTCTGAATAGAGTGAACGCTCAACCCGAATCTGGAGGCTAAAAGGGATCGGAGCCGTTTCCGAAGAACTCTGTCCGCCACCGCGCTGTCTTCTTGCGAAAGGGCATCCTCTTTCGAGTTTTGGTCCATCTTCGCATTAATGTCATATCCAACGTCTCTTGTCCAAGCAGGCAGGTGTTCGATTTGAAAAGGGTGGAGGTGATAAGCGAACTGTATCAAGAATTCCAGCGAAGCGTTAGTCACAACGAATTTGGGTGCCTTTGGAGACACAGAAAATGCCCTATCGGATCGATCATGAAGGTGGATAGAGACTACATCGAAGGAGTCTGAATAAATCGTGCTCCTATCATTTTCTCCGGCCCCGTCATGCCCAATTTGCAAACCGAACGATGCACTAGAAAACAACAGGACCACCGCTGCCGCTACAAACGAATAAAATACTTTCCTTGCCACGATGCTTACTCTCCAGCTCAGAAACATAAACGGAAATCATAATTCATAACATTAGCCTTTTGAACAACACGTCCATCTCTCAAGAGCTAATGATCAACTTTCAATATTTGAGAAGACGAACCTCAATAACTCGGATACTTATTCTTGATTGAAACTGGAGCAACACATCGTTTTGAGCTTTACAACAGGCTGGAAGCCTGACACATCGTTTATCACGGGCATCTTTCAAACTCATTCAACACGGCGAATAAGCAGGACCGTCTGATCGTCGGCTTGCTTTCCGAAGGATTGTGCAGCGGAAACGATGCTGTCGCGTATGCTTGCGAGTTCCTGCCCGGGCGTTTGCTTAAGGAGCGCGGCGATACGATCACTTCCGAACTCTTCCTGCTGGGTATTGGCAGCTTCGAGGATGCCGTCAGTGGCTATGGCAAGGAGATCGCCCTTTTCAATCTGCAGGGAGTGGGAGATATATGCGTCCACCGGAAGCAAGCCGACGGGGAGTTGATTGCACGTGAGCTCTTGCACGGTCTGGCTGGATGCCTGGTAGTAGAGGATCGACGGGTGTCCGGCGAGGGTGTATTGGATACGTCTATCGGGGGCAAGGCAGATAGCCGAGAGGGTCGCGTACATGTGCGATTCCTTGACTGTGGGCAATGCGCGGTTGAGGCGGTCGCAGAGACTGGCCAGGAGGACGGCGGGATCATCGCAGGATTCCAGCAGGATGGTTCGGACGGCGGTCTTGACCATGCCCATGAGGATACCGGCCTGAAGTCCGTGACCGGAAACGTCAGCCACATAGGCAAGGATGGATCGATTGGGGAGCAAGACTACGTCTACCAAATCACCTCCCACTTCTTTGCTAGGTAGCGAGAGACCATTCAGATCATAGCCGCTGAATGAGGCTGAAATAGGCGGCACGAGCGTGCGTTGAATGCTGTGGGCAGATTCGAGTTCACTTAAGAGGCGCGCTTCCTCCTGACGTGCGAGCGAGAAGCGGCGAATCAGAAATAGAAGTAGGGCAAAGATGAAGATTGTACCGACGGCCGGACGGGGCATCAGCACGAACGGTTTGGTTAGCAAGGGGAAAACCCAGTGTGCCGCCCATCGCTGCCATCCCAATTGCCACGTGATGAGGAGAAGGCTGTCGATCAGAGGAAACCCTTGCCATAGAACGGTGGGGACAAGCAGGATGAGCGCGTCGCGATCTCGTTGGAGTGCACGCTTAAGCAGGGTTACGAGAATCCACACGATGGCGGGGAGCACAGCCAGGGTGACAAGCAGACCGGCGATTCCCACGGAGCTGACATTGAAGACGTAAAGAAAGACCCCTGGGGGATTGAGGACCAACAGTGCGGCGACAGACCACCAGATTCTCGAACGCGGGGCGCGCAGCACGACGGAGAAAAAGGCCAGAGCTGCAAGGAGAGCAGCCGATTGCACTAAGCCATCAATAAAATCGAAGACCGGCAAAGGGATTAGTGCAAGTTGCCGGCAGATGTCTAGTCCAACATCTATCGCGTTCGCTAGTAGAAGCAGCGCGAACCATAGATATTCACGCTCTTCGCGGCGGACAAAAAATAAGACGAGCACAACGAGCCCGACGAGCGTGCCCACGACGGCATAAGTGTATTCATCGACGAGCCCGTTCCACAGAAGCGCTCTATCAGTCGACACACGTTGAGCAATGAGGCGAGCGTCTCCGAAATAACTACTGCCGACAAATCCTCCCTCTGCATAATCCGCCCAGACGGGAGAGTGCCAGGTGCGGATGGCAATATGAAACGTACGCGGGCCGAAGGTGGCGGACGACAAGGTGAAGACGCGGCGTGAAGCGGCATAGTTTAAAGAATTGAGGATCGGCCCGAAGGAACCAACGAGACGTCCATCGACGAAGAGCTGATAACCCGTTTCCATCGGTCCTAAGTAGATGGACCAGTTCTTAGTATCCTGGGGCACCGTGACGGTGAAACGATACCATGCGAATCCGCCATAGTTCTTATAACCCTGTCGGCTCCACACCTCATCGGAACGGAGCAGAGGCCATTGCGAATCGTCGAAATTCGGGTCGGCCCATGCGGGATTATCTCCGGTATGAAAGCGCCAGAGGCCGTCGAGGGTGGCGACGGCCTCGCGTCCTGTTTGCAGATTGAAGGTCTGACCGTGCAGACCAGAGGCCGCGCAGAGTAAAAACGAAAACGAGGCGAGCGACACCAGCACCATAGAGAACAGCGAGCGTCTCATCTTTCCCCCTCCCGGCATCGGAGATACGCATTATCTCAAGTTCTGTAAAGATCCAACGTCACTGAAGATACTGAAGATATTGATGCCCAAAGAAGGCTTGGATGTACCACCGGCCCGACAGTAAAGATGCTTGCTGGAAGGTGCCGTTTATTCGAGTGTTGCATTCTTGCGCTATTCTTATGCAACACACCTTGGGCACGCTCGCCTATGCTCGGGAAAACTTGGACGAAGAAGGAGGAGCAACGGTATGCCTCACGATGCCGGGCGATCTGTCACTCCACCCTTGGGCGCAATACGAAGCGCAAGTCCTGCAATAACGCCTAGACATCCCGTTGTTTCGCCGCAAGTTTCGCTCGCGCCGCCCTGCGACCGACAAGTGCCCCAACGGAATCTTCGTAGTCCTTTGCCGTCTACCCGCATAGCAAAGAATGCCGCAGCTGTGCCGACTGGCGCTCCACCCGCTTTCGTCCAGCGTAAACAGGTAGCTGCGGGCCCTCCTGTTTACCGTCCGACAGGGCCTGTACTTGCAGCGCCTCCTGTATATAGGCCAAGTGTCGCGGGACCACTTCAACGGAACCAGAATGTTGCGGCACACAAAGCCCCTCAATCGTTCAAGCCCGCATCGGCGGCTCCGCCCGTGTACCGGCCTGCGATTGCCTCACACCTTCAGGCCAAACGGGCGGCGATCACTCCTCAGATTGGTCCCGGACTGAACCCGAACCAGAGACGAGGACCAGCGCCGTACAAGACCGCTGGACCCGGCATTGTTCCTTCATCGCCCAATACCGTCCAGAGGATGGAAGCTGTCAAAAAAGGTCTGGTCACCTTTGGCCTAAGCGCACTTACAAAAGCCGCGACACTCATCTATAGTCTTCCAAACCCCTTCGAGATGAGTAATTTCACCTCTTGCCTCTGTTTGGTATTCAATGCCGCGGGGCGGCAGGACCGGCAATATAAAGGGGACACTCTACGTGATACCGTTTTCAATTCAATCAAGTCCACCTGGGAGCAACATCATCCGACGGGCACCTTCTTCGATGTGTGCCCGTACGATGAGATGGACAACCTGACCGATGAATGGCAACAGCTCATGATGAAGGACACCAATAGTGGCGGTGCTCTCTTCGGAGATCGCCCCCTGATTGCGATTGTGGGGCACTGTGCGCCCGGCGCCAGCGCGATCCGTAGCGACGATCAAAAGGAATACAGCATTCCGAAAGTGATGGCAGCAATTGGACCTGCCCTGAAAAGCCGAGCCACCATCTATCTGACGCCTTGCAACACAGGTGTAAAGTCAGACACATCGCCATCCTTCCAAGAGCAGTTTACGCAGGCTCTTCCAGGGGAAACCGATAAGGATTTCAAAATCCTAACGATTGGCACGACGAGTAAAAGTATCCCGGCAGAAGGCAAGGTCCTGACCACGGGCCAAACATACGCCCTTGAAAAACAGAAGAGCAAGAACCCCACCTACACGCCAATTTCAGAGCAAGAATTCCTAAGGAGACAGCAGAAATAGAGGCTTGCGATAGTTCGTCGTCTAGATATAAGTGAACATATCGAATCGAATAAGTTTCAAAGCTGTACAGAAGCAGCAACGCGGTAAGCGAGGCGCTGAGCAGCCGTTGCGGTAACAGAGCGCCAATCTGTGTTCACGTCTGCTTCGGAATTCTGAAATTCTTCGATCCAATCCTCGGCAGCCTTGTCGGCCTCTTCCCCTCCATATGCCCTGGCAACCGTGAAGTGAAAGGCAGCTAATGCCCGCTCTATACTCGGGATACCCTCAACTACTTCGGATTGGTGCTGGAGCTTGAGTGAGCCATCGGAGCAGCAACAACGTCCAGTTTTTGACATATACATAATTCGCTTCCGTTCTTTTCAAATAAGAGGGTCAGGAATTCCTTCTCCTTGTCTCTATTCTTTTGGCAGCCGAGCATCAGCCTTCACACATAGGGCATCCTGGAGGGATGCCAAGGAAATAGCCGCGGGTGAAGCGTAGCGAAACCCGGGGTAACGGATAAATAAAATACTCTGCCGCCCCCGGATGGGGCGGAACGAAATCTTGCTCATCTTGCAAATGAGATTCGTTCCGCACCTCCGGCACGGAGGTCTTGTTGGTTTGCTCTCCCCGGGTTTCGCTACGCTTCACCCGCGGCTACTGTGTACGAACGGTAGGAATAATGCAAGCAGAGACGGAGGCAGCTCTCTTCTGGTCCTGACTTCCTGCTCGAAGAGGTACTTCTTTGGAGATCTTCTTCAGTAACATAGTGGTTACTTGCCCGCTTGCTTGTTCGATACCACAGCGGGAGTCTTCTCCAGCTCTTTTCTGACACGCTTGGCGAGTCCATTTGTCACGTCCAGGCTTTCTCCCTTCGTACGCTTCTTCCCTTTTACTGTCTCCTGAAAGAGTATTCGACCGGACCTATCCTCCAGCGTGACACTGCTCTGGAGGACCGTCGCTCCGGTGAAAGGCCCAAGACCTCGTCCGCGCGCACTGCCTTTCTTCCAATCTTCGAGATCGACATGCAGAACCAACGCCTCGGAAGTTCTACGGACATCGCCTGCCCGCCATACGTGCGCGAAGAGTCCAGTTTTCGTAAGCTGTCCGATCAGGTCCTCGTACACAGCCGCAGGAAAAGCAGGTGGAATACCGTCGACACTTTCAGCCGGCAGAGTGACTTCTATAGACGGCTTGCTCTGCCCGGAAACTGGCGCCATCTGGGCTCCTGGCCCTGGTTGTGCTTCCGAAACTGAAGACATCAGATTGCCTGTCTTCGGATACTCGGTCGGAGAGAGTTTTGCGGCAAGCGCAGAAATCACACTTTCTCCGGTACCTTTCGGCAGCACTAGAATGCAGGCGTGAATAGCTCTGTAAGAGTCCTTGTAGAAGAAGGTCAACATCTCGGCTGCCGGTCTGGTCATCGACACTGCAAATCCGATACCGTAGGGGGCGGCCTCTGCAATTTTACCTTTGGTCCCCCGGATAAGAGGCTTATCGCCATCGACAACCGAGAACGCGAGGATGGAGCTGAGTGGAATAGCAGTCGAATGGCCACCAGCATCGAAGGTCATGGCCTTCTCGTTAAAAGCCAGGACGCCTTCAGCCCCAGGCTTATTCTCGAGGCCAACGATGTCGACAACATCTTCGATGCGGACGGGTGCGGATTTCGCCAATTGGGATGAAGTGTCGGTCGAAGCAGGTACTTGCAAGGCCTGCGTCCTGAAGTTGACTGCAGACAACAGCAGCCATGCCACGAGAACGGCGCGGGTGCTGTGCAGGAAGAGGAGAGGACGATTATGTTTTATCATTAAAAAAAACCGATGCGTCGGTTTTTATAATATCCTGAATTTTCGAAATTTGTCTCTTAAAATGTCTTTAAACATGCACAGGTCACGCACAACACGCAGGCCACAGGCCCGCACCGAGGCTACCAAGGCAAAGATTCTGGATGCCGCGCAATCGGTATTTGCTGAATTGGGCTTCGAAAACACGCAATTGGATGAAGTCGCAGCTCGAGCGGGCTGCTCACGCGGTGGAATTTATGCCCATTACGCAAGCAAGGAAGATCTCTTCCTGGCCTTAATGGAGCATCGTGTCTCCAAGGTATTCAAGGAAGAATGTAAAAAGATTCGGGAAGAGTCTGACCCGCTCAAGCGGCGCAATATTTTCAAATGCTGGCTTGCAGAGCAGATCTCTTCTCCAAAGGCGGATACGATCACCTTGGAGTTTAAGCTCTATGCGGTTCGACGACCGGCGATCCGCGAGAGATGGCTGGAGCTCTACAATGCGCTGTTCACCGGGGCCGATGGAATTTCCATCGAGCTACTGTTTGGGAAGAATCTGACCAAGACGGCGCAGATCGAAATTGAACGGAGGCTTGCGGTCCTGGGAAGCACCCTTAGCGGCTTAGTGCTGGAGCGTCTCTTTCGGCCCTCGCTCCTCCATCCCAACCATCTGCGAAAACTGGCAGAAGAAATCTTCGATGCACTGATCCACACATAATCCGATAGCGTACTCAAGTTACTTTTCAAGGATGAGTGCGAATCCGGAGGGCAAAGCTGCCTCAAGATTGATTTGTTCTCCGGTGATGGGGTGCTGGAACTTCAGAAATTGAGCATGTAGGAAATATCCTCCATCGCCGGGGAGACCTGGAAGATTTTCAAGAGGCTGGCCGGTTGTTCCGTACAAAGGATCGCCAACCAGGGGATGTCCGATAGATGCCAGATGGATTCTGATTTGATGAGGACGGCCTGAATATAGGCTTACCTCGAATACTGTAGTGCTTGTGGTGCGTGAGATCACCTTTGCAACCGACTTTGATGGCTTTCCCTTTGGGCTGGCAGCCCAAACGAAATGGATGCGCGGATGCGGTACAAGACCGATGGGTGTAAGGATCTCGTAGAAGTCGTGCTCTGCAACATTTTGAGCCAACGCCCGGTAGATTTTTTGAATTTTGGGTGTGTTCCAGTTTGCAGATAGCCCAGACGCAGCCTGCGATGTTTTCGCGAAGAGGACGATGCCGCTTGTGCATCGACCCAACCTGTGGACAGGATTTGCATTGGGAAATTGCTTTTGCACCAAGTGTAGAAGGGTGTTCTCCATGAAACCGCCACCGGGAAGGGTGGGCACTCCGCTTGGTTTGTTGACAGCTAGCAGATGCGGGTCATCATACAGGACCTCAAAGTGCTGCGGGACATCTGGCTCAATCCATGGGGGGCGGTTCCAGACAAGTGTTTGGCCCGGAATAAGCAATTCACTGCCATTGGCGATGACGCCGTTGAGGGTAACTTCGCCCTTGTTCAGTTCCTGTTGCCAGACTTGAGCTGTTGCATGGGGGTAAAGGCTTGCCAAGTGAGAGAGCAGTGTTTGCCCACGGTGCTCGCTACTGATGATCGAGGTGTAGGCATAGCCGTGGTTGAGCATATGGCTTAAGTGTAAGCCTATGGCAGCTGAGACACGAACCGCCGGCCCTCGTCTGGATACCTATCTATCTCAAGTTCTGCAAAGGTCCCGCGGCACGGGACGAAAGAATCTGATCATTACCGGCCCTGTATTTATTGGAATTCCCATCCTGAATTCGGTTTAAGATAGTACGTCATGGCGTTAACCAGAGCTCTCAGCCAATTCGAACAGGCGGTCCTTAAGGCTGTTTTAGCGGTAAGCAGAGATGCTTATGGAGTAACGATCCACTCTTATTTGCAAGACATGATTAGTCCAAAGATTATTTCGCTTGGCGCTGTATACTTTACACTCGACAGACTAGAAGACAAAGGATTTATATCGTCTTGGTTATCAGAACCTACGCCGGAGCGTGGGAATAGGGCCAAACGCTGTTACCGTATCGATGCTTGTGGTGAGCGAGCAATGCGAGATGCTGCATTTTCCGCCAAGTTGCCATGGAACGTTGCCTCCGAAACTGTAGACACGAGAGGTGCCAAATGGATGGGGAACGAGACCAGGGAAGTGTGTCACCAGGATGCGGACCTTCTAAAATAGCCGAAGCAATTGCGGCTATCTTACTCCCACCTGCATGCCGCGAGGAAGTGGTCGGCGATTTTCGGGAACGGTACAACTCCACAGGCCAATATGCGTTGGAGATTATCCGCAATGTTCCTTTCGTGATCGCCAGTAGAATACTTCGAACAGTCGATCCGCCTATACTTTTGATACAAGCAGTAGGCATATATGTCTCTTTTTTGGCGGCGTCTTGGATTGAAGTTCGAGCATTTCTAAATGAGCCGTTGGCATTCTTACGGCTCGGTATTCCAGTTGCAACCATAGTCCTGAGCTTGATATTGGAAGACGCCTATTCGAAATCGGGGCAGCGGTCAGCATTGAGCTTGGTTCGCGGACCAATTTTCGGCGTGGGATTGACTATTGCGTGGCAGTCATTGCTGCTGTATGCCGCTCGGGGAATAGCAATTCCGACACTGATAACGCTATGCGGATGTGTACTGAGTTTGATGATATCCTCTGCAGTTCGGATATCATTTCCCCCAATTGCTAGTCAGGGTTATACGGTTGGCGCCCCTGCCTACTGGCTAAGACAGGAGGCAGGCGACCTCAGAAACGACGAAAAGGTTGTCCGATTTGCTGAGATTGTGGTTCTTGCTATTTTGATCGTTCTGACCATTTGGATTGCGAAACGCCCCGGCGTTCCCTATGGCCGTATTATCTGTCTCTTATTAGCAGGGCTGATCGTCTATACCGGTATGACAAAACAGTGAATTAGTTGGCGGGGTGGCCCATTCAAGCCTTCTTTTGGCTTGAGTGGGGCAGTTCTACTTCAGAGAATGTCTCCCAACAGCTCTTTCCCTTTTTCTCCTCCCCCTTGGCAGCAGTAAATGAACACGTTCAAGCATAATCACATAGTCGGAGAGATAGAAACGATACTTACGCCAAATGCGTTACGACGCAGTCTCAAAGATTTGATTATTTCCTTCCGTCAGAAAGGAAGCGCAGCGATGATAGCAGCAGAAAGTGACACAGTGGCTTTGTCCCCGATAAGTGAAATCGCTTCAGGCCCCAAGGCATAGACTAAATTGCGCTGACAAACTGCCCCACTCCAGCCAACGGAGGGCTTGAATGGGCCACCAACCAGCCAGCGGAGACGACCATGAAAAAGATATTCTTAATCACACTTCCGCTCATATTCGGGCTGAGCTGCTATGGTCTTGCCCAAACGCCTCTCGCCAGGGCCTTTGCAGACATGCACAACAGCGATCCAAACGTCGCGAATAAAGCCAGAGAGAGCATGAACATCGTTGCAGAGCATGCGATGCCTACAATCGAAAAAGATGCAACGACATTGTGTACCGCCTTAACTGATCCCGATCCAGAGGTTCGCCAACAGTCTGCTGCCATTCTTCAGGCAATTGTGCTCGCAGCTCCGGAGCATAACGGCGTTGTTGTTTCTTGCTTCCCGCAATTGCTTGTCACCGCTATGGATGCCACGGATTATGTCAGGAATGACTCATTATTTGCACTTGCCATGAATCCGGCGGGTCCGCCTCCGCAGGCACACAACCTATTCGTCAGGTCTTTGGAATCAGCTAACTTTCGCACGGCTGAGTTGGGAGCAGCAGGACTTCTCAAAGAAAAAGGCGCCCCTCGGGAGAATCAAATGTTGGTGCAAAAAGCGTTGGAAGAAGCTCCTGATGCAAAGCATCGGCTGAACATCCTCTACGCCATCAGCGGGACCAAGGTACCTTCGGATATCTTATTCCAAGCCTCCCAAAAGTACATGTATGACGCGGATACAAAGGTGCAGCACGAAGCCATCAATGCGGTAGCGGTGACCGGCACGGATAAGAGCAAGGTCATCACCGTCATGCAGAATCTAGCAGCATCTTCCTCCGCTGGGGAGCAGCAGAGAAGACACGCTCAAGCGATACTCAACAGCCTCAGTGTCCAACCGCAACATTGACGGTGGCTTTTCAGCACCCCCTAAAAATAAAAGCCTGGGCGTTAGGGAGGGGTGGCCTATTCAAATCCTGTATTTGGACCTAAGTGGCAACGGAGGGATTGAGTACCACCCCAGTTCCCAGAGTCCTCTTTTCGAGTGAAACCAAGCGTATCTGTACAATAAGGGGTCTTCGACTATCACAGTAGAAGGATTTGAGCATGACTTTAAGATTAATTTGCAGATTGGTTCTGGCTTTCGTATGTCTTCCATCGATGTGTCTTGCACAGGAGTCTGAAGAAAGCATCGCACTTCATAAAGTATTGAAGATTTCTTCATTGACCTTTGAAGGTAAACCATTTCATGCGGTCCTACAGATTGGCAATGTTGGAGAGGACTATTCGGGGCGCCTAGAAATTTGGTGGGTCAATGCGACAAAGTATCGGCAAGTGATAAGTTCGCATAACTTTAATCAGACAAAGATAGTGAATGGGAATCGTCTCTATGAGAAGAATGACGGCGATTACTATCCACGATGGTTAGAGAATTTCGTCTTGGCCATGATAGATCCGGTGCCGATGGCCAGAGAGTTTCGCAAAGCTGGTCCGCAAGTGTCTGCCGATTGCCTTAAGCATGAAGACAAGCCAGGTGGAATTACTGATGAGCTGACCTTCGAGGTAATTTGTACGAAGGACCAGGCTTCAAGTCTTGATTCTGCTATGACCTTCCCATACTTTATAGATTTTAAAAACGTGCAGGATTTTGAAGACAAGAAGATTGCACGTACTTACAAAACAAGGACAAAAGACTTTCAAACAATTTCTGCTCAAATGACTTTACTGGAGAAGCTGGAAGACGTTAATGATTCTTTGTTCTCCGTTCAAGAAACGACTCCAAAGAGAGACCAGATTCTAACAACATTTGTATCGACATTAAAGGGAGAAAGTCTCATTGAGAAGACACCTGAGATTCATTGGCCTGATGTACGTGAAGGTAAGACGGATGGATACATGCTCGTTTATGCACGTACCGACCGCACAGGCCAAGTGAGAGAAACGAGGAAACACTTTTCAGACAACAGAGCGCTGGAGCAGTTTGGAATGGAGCAGGCTCTGCGCTATAAGTTCCAACCGTTAATTGTAGATGGGGTGGCACAACAGATGGAGATGCCGCTAGTGCTACATTTTGAATCTAAAATTAGTAATCCAATTCCCGAACTCGATGATAGTGCAACGAGAAAGCAGATAACAGACTGCTCGTTACCACATGAAATAGCCGATTCTGCATCAGCGGGCAAACAGATTACCATCACCTTTCAGGTACATGAGGATGGTGGGCTCATGACATTGGGTGCCTCTGACAAGAAGATCCCGGTACCAATGCTGTATCAGCAATTTCGGGGATGCCATTTTGGACGGTACAAGCAGAACGGGAAGTTTACTGCTTATCATGCGAATCTGACTGTTACCGCGCGGTAAGTGGAATCAGCTTGCAACGGCGGCGTGAATTCATGATCACGAAGCACTCTTCCTTATCGATCAACCGAAAAGCGCCTCTACCGCATGGCAAGCCCCATACTGGCTGCTTGCTCTGGCCCATTTCTCGCGCTCACATAGGGCTTCGGACAGCGCACAGGCCTTACCCCGTACGCAAGGCCTTCATGGGATCGACAGAAGCCGCGCGACGGGCGGGCAGCAGACAACCAATGATGCCGATTGCAAGTAGCACGCAGACAGCCCCTCCAGCCAGCACCGGATCATAGGGACTCACTTGGAAGAGGAGACCGCGCACCAGGTGCGCCGAGGCAAAGGACACCACTACGCCGATCCCTGCACCCGCCACAACAGGAAGCAGCCCATCGTGGAGCACCAGTCGATAGACACTCCCGCGCTGCGCCCCCAGTGCGATGCGTAAGCCGATCTCGCGACGTCGTTGCACAACGGAATAGGTGGTTACGCCATAGATTCCAAGTCCAGCCAGAAATAGCGCGCTGATCGCAAACAGGAGCAAAAGATCCATCTCAAAACGCTGGTTCGCCACCGAGTCCGCAACCACACTCCCCAAGCTACGCATTGTTGGAACAGGAACACTTTGATCGACACTCCAAATGGTTTGTCGAATTGATTCTTCCATTTCCGAGGGAAGCTGATGGGTCCGCACCATCAGACCACCCATGGCTTCGCAGCTATACCAATACGGAACGTAAATCATCATGGGGTCCGGCTTTGCCAACGAAACCGTCCTTGCATTTGCAACAACGCCGACAACCTTGAAGGGAGCCTTCACGCTTTGCTCTGCGCGGTTGAACTCCTGTCCAATCGGGTTCCGTCCGGGCCACAAAGTCTTCGCGGTCTTTTCCGAAACCAGAGCCAGATTCTTACCCCAATCGCTCCCACTGAAAAACTGCCCCGAAAGGAGTTGCAGCTGGAGAGTAGAGAAATAGTCCGGGCTCACAGCGCGGAAGTTCTCCAGGGGCAGTTGCGTGGAAGGCCGCGCATCGCCGGCAACGCGGGCCATATCGACCCAGCCGTCATCCGTCAATGGCAGACTGCTGGTAAAGGATGCATGCTCCACTCCAGGCAGCAGATCGATGCGTTCCAAAACCTCTCTGTAAAAAGCCGCGCGATGTTGGTCATCGGGATAGGACTCTCTCGGCAAATCAAGAGTAGCGGTTATCGTGTGTTCGGTGGTGAATCCGCGATCCACACTCATGAGCTTTACCAGACTGGCGACTAACAATCCGGTGGTGAGTATAAGCGCAACGCTGACGGCCACTTCAACTCCCACCAGAATGCGACGGACGCGCCAGGTTCCACGCGATTCGCTGGCGAGCCGTGACTCCGTATGAAGCACTTCGTGCGGAGCAGTACCCGAGATCATAAAGGCCGGGGCTGCTCCGGCAACCATCGTCGCGACAATTGCTAGGAGCACAGCGCATCCTGCTCCAGCCCAATCGAGATGCAGAGAACCGCGAAAATCGAGCGCAGGAGGAAGATATCGCTGCATAGCCGGAACGATCGCCGAAGCCAGCAGAATCCCCAAAGCGCATCCTGCAACCGCCAGGACCGCAGTTTCCCGAAGTGCCATCCGCACCAGCTCCGCGCGGCTTGCACCCAGTGCTGCCGCCAGCGCCATTTGTTGCTTCTGGCCAACCGCACGCGCCAGCAGTAGGTTGGTGACATTCACACAACCGACAATCAATAAACCGGCAACAGCCGCCAATAGGATCAGGAGCGGTCTTCGATTGTTGCCCACCAGTTTCTCTTGGAAGGGTGTGAGAAAGACTGACAGTGTTGCCTTTTCATCTGCGGAGAGATTCACACTTATCGTGTGTTGCAGGGCATCGAGATCTGCCGTAGCAGCGGCAACGGATACGCCTCTCTTTAGCCGGGCCAATCCGAAGTAGTTCAGATCGCCCATTTGTTCGGCGAGCCGCTCCTTTGAGAAAGCCAATGGCTCCAGCACTCCGATCGGCAAAACGTGGTTCAATTGTGAGACTGTAGCGACCGTTTGCACAGCAGGCATGTGGAAGGACTGCGGCATCACGCCGATTACCTTGTAGGGAAAGCCGCTCAGCCGAATGGTCTTGCCAACAATTCCGGGATCACTGCCAAATTGTTCGTGCCACAGATCGTACAGCAGAATCGCAACGTGCTCGTTTCCAGGCTGGGCCTCTTCCTCCGTGAAAGCCCGGCCCAATTGCGGTTGCACGCGCAACACGGAGAAGATTCCTGGCGTTGCCGCAAGAACACCCACACGCGACGGACGCCCTTCGGCACCAAGCGGAGCCGAACCTTGCTGCATCACGGCCATGGAATCGAAACTGCGACTGTTCTGTTTCCAGAAGGTGAAATGATTCGCACTTACGGGCAGCGTGGGATAGATATTGCTCCATTCCGCTGCAATTTCTTCAACAGTCACAAGCCTGTCCGCCTCGGCAAAGGGCAGCGGACGTAACATCACGTCATAGACCAGAGTGAAAATCGCAGTCGTTGCGCCGATTCCCAGAGCAAGGGTCATGACGGCAATGGCGCTGAATCCTGCCGACCTCCGCAACTGGCGTACGGCATAGCGAAGGTCCTGCCATAGATGCTCGAAGATCGCCCAGCCCCACACCTCATGAGTCTGTTCGCGAATCAAAGTCATGTTGCCGAAAGCTCGTCGTGCCGCGTGACGAGCCTCATCCGGCGACAGCCCGTTCTCGCGCTGCTCTTCTTCTTCCAGTTCGAGGTCGGAACGCAGTTCACGCTCAAGATCGGCATTCCGCTTCCCTATCTGCCAGAATCGCATCTTAGCTCTCCTTCGTAGTCGGCCACATCACTCGTGCAACCGCTTCGGCCATCTGCTTCCATTGCGATTCTTCGACCACGAGTTGTTTCTTACCCTTCTCCGTCAGGCGGTAATACTTGAATTCCCGGTTGCGGTCCGGCGCCGTTTCCCACTTGGAAATGACCCATCCTCGCTTCTCCAAACGGTGCAACGCGGGATATAGCGATCCATGCTGCATCTGGAGAAAATCGTTCGTGGTCCGCTGAATGTGCTTCCCAATTTCATGCCCATGCGCAGGACCATACAGAAGCGTCCGCAAAATGAGCATGTCCAGCGTGCCCTGCAGTAGATTCGCCCGTTGCTTTATCTCTTGCTTCGTCATGGAAGATGTTCTACCCTCAATGAGTTCCGATGGTAGGCATTCGACTATCGAGTGTCAAGGGATAGTTGGAGTGGGCTGCAAAATTCGAACAGCCAATCCACCTTACGCGGATAAACTGCATCACCCAAGCTAGAAGGAGGCTTGAATGGGCCATCGGCCCGCCAAGAATGGGGCTGTCGTATTCTTACCTAAACAGAGGTCCTATTTGTGAAGCAGAATTTCGCAGTAATTATCCTTGGTGGTACCGGACAAGTCGGCGGTGCAGCTGTCGCGGAACTGCTAGCGACTCCGGAATGCCGGGAAGTGGTGATGGTCACCAGAAAGCCCATTGCGCCACGATCGCGAGTACGCAACGTCGTTCTCGACACCGGCGCTGCTGACTTCACCGAGCACACTGCCGCCCTTGCTCGCGAAATCCTAAACCAGGGCCCCGCCAGCGCCGTGAGTTGCGTGGGTGTCGGTTCTGGATCGATGCGCTGGAGCGAAGAAGAATTGCAACGACTTGAGGTCGGCATCGTAGGTGCCTTTGCACGCGGCTGCCATGACGGCGGTATCACCCAGTTTTGCCTGCTCTCTGCGGTTGGAAGCACAGCCCACAGCAGGTTTCGCTATGTGCGTGTAATGGGCATGAAGGAAGACACCGTGCGCAGCATCGGATTTACACGCCTCGCCATCTTTCGCCCCGGCATCATTGTCGGCAACGCTCATACCCCGGTCTGGGTCGGTTGGTTGGGAAGCCTCGTGCCTGGCTCCTTTGGCAATATCGATCAAAAAATTCTGGGTCGCTCAATCGCCGCAGAGATAGCTCTGCACAGTCGAGAGGCTGGTGAAGTTATCCGCGAAAATTCAGCAATGAAAAAACTCGCGGCGCAGTTCAAATAGCGCCCCTTAGAGCGGAATCAGGGTTACTGTGTCCGATTCGCAAGGGTTAAGTGGTTGACACCGTTATACCGTCGGCATGGTTCCACCATCGATTACATAATCTGCGCCGTGAATCGACGCCGCACGATCCGAGGCGAGAAAGCTCACCAACTCGGCAACTTCTTCGGGGCGCCCCGGACGACCCAAGGGAATGCCTCCGATCATATTCATGATTTGCTGCCGGGCTTCGTCCTCGCTGCTGCCGTTGCTTCTTGCAAACTGAAGAATCATCCCGTGCGCGCCCGACGTCTCGATAAACCCAGGAGAAACCATGTTGACCCTGATTCCTTTGGGACCGACTTCGTTGGCGAGGCCTTTGCTGTAAGTTCGTAGCGCTCCCTTTGCCGCAGCGTACGCCAGGGTTGAGTCATGAAGTGGCAGACGATGCTGAATAGAGGAGATGTGAATAACGACGCCTAACTGACGTTCGATCATTCCCGAAACCAACGCACGATCCAATCGAACCGCCGCAAGCAAGTTCACGCCTAGAGCTCGCTGCCAATCCTCATCGGAAAGTGCCTGGAATCCTCCATTCGGAGCTTCCGATCCGCCTACATTGTTCACCAGAATATCCACGCCTCCCCATTCCTGAAGAATGCGGCTGGCGACCTCCCGCACACCTTCCTCCGATCCAAGATCCGCCTGCACAAAGAGCGCAGGTTTCTGATCGGCGTGCAATGGCGTACGAGCGGTGGTCGCGACCGTGGCACCGCCCAACGCAAAGCGACGCACCATCATTTCTCCCATGCCCTTCGTGCCGCCCGTTACCAAAACTCGCTTGCCTTTGAACTCGTCTTTCAAAACAGGGAAACAATAATCCATCGTCATGAGCGAATCTCCAGCGAGATAATCTCGTTGTCTGAAATTGTGAAGATGTGGTTCAGATCAATCGGGCTTCCGGGAAAATCTCCCATGAGCCGGGCAAGCACGATTGTCTTCTCTCCCTCGGTCTGAGCATCCTTCGTCTCTTCGCCGGCCAGATAGGCTCTAACAGGCAGGGGAATATTATCGCGAGTCATCGAAATTGCCTCTACGTGCATCTGCACACTCAGGAGTGTCGCATCATACTGACTAAATAGGAAGTACGTACTAAAAAGTATGTTAGGAAGATCATCATGGTAAAACGCTACACTCCCACTTCTGCCGCAGCCGACGTCGAAGCAGCACTTCGACTTCTCGAAGGAAGATGGAAGCTCGTAATCCTGTTTCATTTGTTTGGCGGAAAGGTCTTGCGCTTCTCCGACCTGGAGAAAGCAATTCCTGCGATCACGCAGAAGATGCTCGGGCAGCAACTCCGGAGCATGGAGGCGGACGGGATTGTCGTGCGAACTGCTTATCCCCAGGTACCGCCAAAAGTTGAGTACAAGCTCACAGCGTGGGGACAGTCCCTCTGTCCCGCTCTCGATGCGATTTTGAAGTGGGCGGATAAAAGACCTGGCTAACTTGCGTGAAATGGACCTGATTACTGCATCTCCCTTCTCCGATTCCGAATAGCAGTCACCGAGTTTCATGGAGGATAGACATGACAGAGATGAGAACGATGGAATTTACTACTGGCTTGACCCTGCAGCCAGCAACCCGTCCGGTTCCCGAGCCGCAACCAGGGGAACTCCTGATTCAGGTAGACGCCGTTGGAGCTACCCCGACAGAAAAGCTCTGGTACACCACCACCCACCATGCAGACGGTACAGCGCGATCCAATGCGATCCCCGGACATGAATTCTCGGGCATAGTTGCGGGGTTAGGTGCAGGAGTAACTGGCTTCAGCCTTGAAGATGCGGTTTTCGGCTTCAACGACTGGTTCGCTGAAGGTGCGACAGCTGAGTTCTGCATAACAAAACCGTCCAACCTTTCACTAGGGCCCTCTTCCCTTTCTCCTGTTGAAGCGGCCTCAGTACCGATCAGCTTGTTGACAGCATGGCAGGGACTGCATCTGCAGGCAAAGTTGCAGAAAGGCGAACGCGTCCTCATACACGGAGGAGCTGGGTCAGTAGGACTTTACGCGGTCCAACTTGCAAAATCCCAGGGAGCCTATGTGATCGCCACCTCGTCCAAGACAAACGTCGAGTTTGTAAAGATGCTTGGAGCCGATGAGGTCATCGATTACCACGAACGCCGTTTCGAAGAAGCCGGTATGGTGGATGTCATCTTCGATACCGTAGGTGGAGAAACCCGAGACAGATCGTGGGGTCTTCTCAAGCCCGGCGGCAGATTGGGCACGATTGCGGCGGATTCAGAGTCCAGCACCGATCCACGAGTGAAGAGTGCTTTCTTCATCGTCGAGCAGAATGGTGCGCAGCTAGCGGAATTGGGAAGACTTTTCGATACTGGCGAGTTGAGAAGTTTTGTTAAAGCCGAGCTGCCAATGGAAGATGCAGACCGTGCTTATAACAGCCCGATCACGGGCCGCCCCGGCAAGATCGTAATACGAACGCGTTAGGCTATAGCGCGGATCGATAAGATGAAATCATCCAACGCACTTGATCATTCGATGTATTGGGCAGCGATAAGGTCCAACACTCGCTGAGCCATGCAATATATACCCCTCGTGATTCAGTGCATTGCTTCTATCTTCCTTGAGGAAAATGATCAGAAGGAATTGGATGAGAGCAAAGGTTTGAAATCGAGTTACAAAATAGTTTTAGAGCAAGGAATCCCGAACCGAAGCAATAACTATATTGGGCTGAAATGTTCTACATAGTGCACAATCTGTAATCGAAGGCTCGGCATATTGGTACTGACTGAATGATGGCGCGTGCAGGCGAGCATTGTAGGCAAGTGGTCAGCTTCAGGATCTTTGGCAGATCTTTGCCAGTCCGCCCCTCGCCGGTCACTCGCCCGGAGCTGCCAAGATGTTCAATCGCACAATCTGGATGCAGGCGTAGATGCCAAAAACTTGCGCCAGCCTTGTATCGCTTTAGACCTTTCCTCGTCTGTTGCACCGTTGTATATGGACCCAAAGCTCTGTCCTGTCAATTGATTCAGGATTGCCGCGAGGGCATCGACAACTTGTGTTGGTCCATAGTGGCGAATACCTTCAAATGCTTGAGGTGATTTGTTGCGAAGGGAAATGCGGGGATCAGCGAGGTGCCGCCTATCGTCCATTCGTCGGATGATTGATGGGACCGCTGCGCATCCAAGCACCTCCAGGTCTGAGAATGCTTTCTGTTCCGTGTCGGTCTTGAGCATTCTCTCAATGAGGACTTCGACACGGTTATCAATCTTCACTTCTTCTCGAGTACCGCTATGAGCTGGAAAGGCAAAGCCAAGTAGGGTCATGAAGACCAACGGCAATGCTGAGCGTTTCATTTTAAGATCCTTTCAGGAGCCTTCCAATTCTAGCGTAGAGGCTCACGGCGCTTGCATGAGCAGTCTGTTCCCTAGTTGTCGGCATTCGGAAGTTATGTCCTGGCGGAGTGGCCCACTCAGGCCCAGTGGTTGAACTTGAGTGGGTTCGTTGTCGAGAAGCTGCACTATATTCAACGCTATCCCGTAAAGAGAAAACCGTGTCAGTTTGCCGCTACTGATACCCGCCTCCCAGTACCTTGTACAGCGTCACCAAATTACTGAGTCGTGACTGGCGAATACCAATCAGCGACTGCTGTCCGCTGTATAGCGAACGCTGCGCATCCAGCACGTTCAGATAAGTGTCGATTCCCTTTTCGTACCGCGCCAATGTAAGTTGGTACGTCTGCGTAAGCGTGTTAACCTCCGCTTGCTGAGCCTGTTCCTCTTCCGAATAGCGTGTGCGCGCGTTCAAAGCGGTACTGATCTCCTGGAAGGCTGTCTGAATTGCCTTTTCGTAGTCGGCCACATAAGTATCCCGCTCGATTTCTGCAGTTCGATAGGTAGCCTTGCGTGCACCGGCATCGAAGATCGGAAGCGTCAACTTCGGAGTGAAGGCCCAAGCCGCGGTTCCCCCAGTGAAGAGAGCCGACAGCGCGGCAGTCTCTGTTCCGCCGTCGGTCGTCAGGGTGATCTTTGGGAAATACGCAGCCCTGGCAGCGGCGATGTTCGCATAGGCAGATTTCAGATTGTGTTCGGCTTCAAGAATGTCAGGGCGACGCAGCAGCACCTCCGAAGGAAGTCCTGCGGAAATATCCTGAAATCCTTCAGCCGGAACCAACCCATCCGGCAAAAGGTCTGATGGAACCCGTGTGCCAACAAGTACCTCAAGCTCGTTTTCGTCCGCGTTTAACTGGCGCCGATATTTGACGATATCGAGCTGAGCCGTCTGTACCTGGCTGAGCGATTGGTTCAAATCCAGATCCGATTTGATACCGTGATCCCGGCTCTGAAGAATCAGATCGTAGGTAGCCTTTTGCGAGTCATAGGTGGCCTGAGCGAGACGCAGGTTTTCACGGTCGGAGCCTACCGTCAGGTACTGGCTGGCGACGGAAGCAACCAGCGAAATCTGCGTGCTGATGCGTCCCTGTTCGCTTGCCAGATACAGTTCCTGCTGCTGCTGGGTCAGTTTGCGAAGCCGCCCGAAGAAATCGAGTTCCCAGGAAGAAACCGCTCCTCCGACAGAGTAGGTTGTGTAGGTTGTGCTTGGGATATTCCCGCCGATCATGCTGCTCTGCACTTCTCCTGGAGTATGAGTCGTGCTGGTGCTGGCGGTGGCATCTAGCTCCGGAAACTGATTGGAGCGCTGCAGACGGTATTGAGCCTGTGCCTTTTCAACATTGAGAATTGCCACACGCAGATCGCGATTGTTCTTGAGTGACAGAGCTATGACCTGGCGAAGCTTGTCGTTCGTATAGAACTGCTGCCAGGCGAGTTGACTGGCACGCGGAGCACCGGATTTGGCCTGATCTTCGCTCTCCGTCAGGTCCGTATGCCAGGCGGGCGCAGTCGGCATCGGCGGTTGCCGGTAAGTCTGCTTATGCGGCACGCATCCGCTCAGGCCCGCACAGAGCGCTAAGGATAGAAGGCAAATGGAAGTGGATTGCAGATTCATTGAGCCTCCCCAGTTTCGGTCGTTGCATCTGCCGGTGGGGTACGCTTCTTGCTGAAGCGTTGTGAGATCACCACAAAGAACAACGGAATGAAAATCAGGTCAATGAAGGTTGCCGACAACATGCCACCGGTCACTGCCGTCCCGATGCCCTTCATGGCTCCGGCGCCAGCCCCGGATGCAAGAGCAAGGGGCAGAGTGCCGAAGAAGAAGGCCAGCGAAGTCATGATGACAGGGCGAAAGCGAATGCGGATCCCTTCCAGTGTCGCCTCGACCAATCCTTGTCCCTTACGGAGTTGCTCCTTGATGAACTGAATAATCAGAATCGCGTTCTTGGTGGAAAGTCCGAGCGTAGTTAGAAAGCCAATCTGGAAATACACATCGTTCGACATACCGCGCAACGTTGTCGCCATCAGCGCTCCGAAGACACCCAGTGGCAACATCAGCAGGTTCACGATAGGAATCGTCCAGCTTTCATAGAGAGCCGCCACGCACAGGAAGATGACTAAGATCGCGAATGCATACAACATCGGTCCCTGATTGGTAGCAAGACGTTCTTGATAAGAAAGCGCATTCCACTCCAGATGGAGCCCCTTGGGAAGCTTAGTTACAAGTTCTTCCATAGCCTTCATCGCGTCTCCGGAACTTGTGCCGGGAGCCGGCTCGCCGGTAATGTTCAGCGAGGGGAAGCCGTTGAAGCGTTCCAGACGCGGCGAACCATAGGACCATCGTGGCGAAGCGAAGGCGGAAAATGGAACCATCTCGCCGGAGCTATTGCGCACATAGATCCGGTTCAGGTCTTCGGGAACCATTCTGTATTGCGCATCATCCTGCGCGTAGACGCGCTTGACACGGCCGCCCCTTACGAAGTTGTTGACGTACGCGCTGCCGAATGCGGTCGAAATCGCGTCGGGAATATCGGAAATCGACAGCCCCAGCGCTCCGGCCTTGTTCCAGTCCACGTCCACACGGAACTGCGATACATCGTCCAGACCGTTATGCCGCACACGTACCAGGCGTGGATCTTTGGCCGCCAGGGCAAGCAACTTATCGCGGGCTGCCATGAGGCTTTCATGACCCAAACTGCCGGAATCGACGAGCTCCGAGTCAAATCCGGTAGCCGTACCCAACTCGATTACCGCTGGCGGCGGAAAGGCCAACACCTGAGCGTTTCGCAAAGTTGCAAAGTGCTTGATGACTCGTCCGGCAAGCGCTTGTGCCGACAGATCGGGACGTTTACGCTGATCCCACTCCTTGAGCCGCACGTAGAACATTCCCTGATTCTGCGCCTGGCCCCCCATGCCGACGCCGATCATGGCCATGGCACCGTCAATGCATTCGCTTTCGTTGTCCCGAAGATATTGCGCGACCTGATCGGCTACAGCCTGCGTCTGTTCTTGAGTCGACCCGGTGGGAAGCACAATGGAAGCAATAATCGATCCCTGATCTTCTTCAGGCAGAAAACCCGTTGGCAGCCGGCGATAGAGAAACAGGACCAGCAGAACGAGCAATCCATAGAACGCGAAATAGAGAGCTCTCTTATGGAAAGAATGTTCAACGATCTTTACGTAGTGTTCGCGTATCACGTCGAATGCCCGGTTGAACCATTGCAGAAAGCCACGTAATGGCGAGAATCTGCGCCTGCGGACGGGGGCGCCTTTCTCGATCGGTTTTAGCAATGTGGCACAGAGAACAGGCGTCAGAATCAATGCCACGATCACCGAGAGCAGCATTGAGGCGATGATGGTGACAGAAAACTGGCGGTAGATGATGCCCGTCGATCCGGAGAAGAATGCCATGGGACCGAATACCGCAGACAGGACCAGAGCGATGCCCACTAGAGCGCTGGTAATCTGATCCATCGATTGAGCGGTGGCTTCGCGCGGCGACAGACCTTCTTCGCTCATCATGCGTTCCACGTTCTCAACCACGACGATGGCATCGTCGACGAGAAGACCAATGGCCAGCACCATGGCAAACATGGTCAGCATGTTGATGGAATAGCCAAAAGCATTCAGGACGGCGAAAGTGCCCAGCAGGACTACAGGGACGGCGATGGTCGGGATCAATGTGGCCCGGATATTGCCCATGAATAGCCACATGATGAAGAAGACCAGTATGATCGCCTCGAACAGCGTCTTGACCACCTCGTGAATCGCGACCTTGGTGAATGGCGTGGTATCGACTGGATAGACGACCTTCATGCCATGCGGGAAGTTGCGGCTCATCTCGGCTACTTTGGCCCGTATGGCGTTGGCGGTGTTGAGAGCATTGGCGCCGGAGACCTGCCGAATGGCTAGCACGGCCGCGGGTTTGCCGTTATAGCTGGAATTAACGTCGTAGGATTCGGTGCCCATCTCGGTTCGCGCAACGTCGCGCACCCTGACAACCGAGCCGTCGCTGTTCGTGCGAATTGGAACGGCTGCGAACTCCTCAGGAGTTTTGAGCAGATTCTGCACGACGATGGCTGCGTTCATACGCTGTCCCGGCACTGCGGGAGCTCCACCCAATTGTCCAGCCGAGACTTGCACGTTGTAATTCTTAAGTGCCGTGGTCACGTCGGAGATCGACATCTTGTACTGGGTCAGCTTCTCGGGATTGAGCCAGACACGCATTGCATACTGGGACCCGAAGGTCTCGACTTCGCCGACTCCCTGAACGCGTGCAATCACTTTTTCTAGATTCGACTGCGCGTAGTCCCTCAGGTCGGCGCCGTCCATACTGCCGTCTTCAGAAACCAGCGCTACAAAAATCAGATAATTGCGCGTCGATTTGCTGACAGTCATGCCGTACGTCTGCACAGTGGACGGCAGGCTTGCGGTCGCAAGCTGGAGCTTGTTCTGGACCTGCGCCCAGGCCAGATCGGGATCGGTCCCAGGTCTGAAGGTCAGCTCAATACGTGACTGCCCGGACGAATCGCTTGTCGCCGACATATACAACAAGCTGTCGAACCCGGTCATCTTCTGCTCGATAAGCTGCGTAACTGTGTTTTCTACGGTGTCGGCAGAAGCCCCGGCGTATTGCGCGGAGATTGAAATCGAAGGAGGCGCAATCGGTGGATACTGGGCAATCGGCAGCAGATAAATTGACAGGCAGCCGAGCACCATGATGCCGATAGCGATAACCCATGCAAAGACGGGCCGCTCAAGAAAAAACTTAGACATGGGCGCCCGCCTTATGATTTGTCAGCAGGGATACTTGCTTTTTCGAATTCTGAGATGGCTGTCCTGATGGTTCCTGATACGGCACCGCGTGTACGGACATTCCCAGGTGCAGCCGGTCACCCCCCTCAACAACGACCTGATCGGATGGGTTCAGTCCTTTGCTCACCAGCCATTGGTTGCCGACGGTGCGATCAAGCTCCAGATTACGGCGCTCTGCCTTGCCCTCCCGGTTAACTACCCACGCATAGGGAGTACCTTTGGAATCGCGAGTTACCGCTTGCTGCGGAACCAGGATCGCATTCTGCTTTATGCCTTCCTCTACCACCGCTCGCACATACATTCCCGGTAGAAGAATCTGGTTTGGATTGGGGAAGGTCATGCGCACCGTCACCGAGCCGGTGCCGACGCCGACCGTCACATCCTTGAATTCAAGCGTACCGTTCTGAGGATAGAGAGAGCCGTCTTCGAGATATAGTTTGACTTTGTGACGGGCCGAAACATCGGAGTGCATATTGCCCGACTCCAAGCCTTGACGCAGCCGCAAAAGTTCGGCATTGGACTGCACCACATCCACATACACAGGCTCGAGCTGTTGTACGGTAGCGAGCACGGTGCTTTGATACGAACTGACCAGTCCTCCCACGGTCACATCCGACTTGCCAATGCGGCCCGTAATCGGCGTCCGGATGGGCGTATAGGAGAGATTGATACGAGCCGTCTCAACTGACGCTTTGTCGGATTCGACCGTAGCCTTGGCCTGCTTAAGGGAGGAAAGCGCATCGTCGTAATCCTGCTGACCAACCGCGTGAATGGTCAGCAAGTCGCGATAACGGTCCACCTTGGATTGGAGAGCCGGAATACTAGCTTCAACCGAAGCTAGTGTGGCCTTCGCCTGCGCCAGGGAGGCCTCGTATTGTGCCGAATCAATCGTGTAGAGCACCTGTCCGGCTCGGACCAAGGAACCTTCCTTGAAATGGCGGCTTTTGATGATGCCATTGACCTGGGGCCGAATCTCCGCCGTTAAGTACGCCGTGATTCGGCCAGGAAGCTCCGTTGTAAGCGCCAAAGGTTGAGTCTGAAGAGTAATCACAGAGACTTCTGGGGAACCACCCATGGGACCCATCGGCCCACCAGCCCGGTTCGACTTGCACCCGGTTCCCAGCAAATAGACAAGACAGAGGCAACCGGCAATCAGGAATAAGGGCCGATTAGCAGCAAACATGGGCGACACCTCGATTTACACTCAACATGCAATATTTGCATACTACAACTATATTCCCTCCCCCCACAAGCCTGTTTCGTCTCCAAAACCGTCGGAATTTCGTAAACATAGGCATATCTATTACTGGAGATTTTCGCTGGCAATATCGGATAAAGTGCCCAGAAGAGGAATCGCTCTCTGCCGCCCAATCATTACAGAAAGGAAGGAAATTTAATTTCCCATTGAATTTGTTTCAAATTTGACAGCCATTTACAATATTTGCATAATACAATCTATGGTTGCAGAGCCGTTGCAAAACACGAGCGCCGAGGCGCGCTTCGCCCGACAGGCAGTTCAACTACAGTCGGTTTTAATCAGACTCCTGCAACAGCCGATCGAACATCCATTCCCCGAGCTCTCCCTTTCCGTACGGGAGATCACCCTGCTTTTCATCCTCGGGAATAAGGCCGAGACAACCATGACGGATCTTGCAAGTGCTCTTCAGGCACCGCTCAGCACCGTCACCAGAATGGTCGACAGATTGGAAAAGAAAGACCTCATTGAGCGTTCACGATCCAAACAGGATCGACGGCTTGTGGTTGTTCGGGAAAGCGAAAAGGCGAAAGATCTTCGCAAGGCCTTCGAGCAGCATCAACTAGAGATCGCGCGACGGATTCTCGAACCACTCAGCTTCGGAGAACGGGAGATTCTGTTGGAGTTGATGACAAAGCTGGGACAGGCGAAGTTGCCAGAATGATTCTCGCCAGGTGACGATGGGATTTTCCCACTCAGTCCAAAGATAGGCTTAAATGGCCACCCGACTCTACGAGCAGCTCTCAGCACACTCTAGCAAGCACATTACACGCACGCTATGTAGAGGCCCGGAGGTTCTTGCAGGTTGTCGAGGTCGACGAGCCCTATGCTGGATGTCTGCAATCAGAATCATGATGAGTAGTGCAAGTCCGTATTGATGGGTGACGGAAAGCTGTAGCTTCCGCCGGAAACTGATTCAAGAGAATGTACCAGAAGTTTTCGCTTACCTCGATGAATTGGGCCAGATATCAGTGCTTCAGCACCGCAGCTGTAGACCTTATTGAGGGCCCACCCTACCTCCCGGTATGCAAGACGACAAACATTCGTAGAGCTCGTTTTAGACATTGGCAGCACTGAATCAGGCAGGCAAAACCCGTCCAATTCGCATTCGTATTAGACAATTAACCTCGCGAAAGTGGATCATCAAGAGGTAGGACCAAAATTCCTCGGCCCTGACCACTGTACTAAGGATTTGCTGATGTCTATCGAACGCTACTCCCGCCGCCGCTTCAACCTCCTCATCGCCTCGGCTCCGCTGTGGCCGCTTGCTGCGAAAGTCTTCGCAGCGTCCACTCGCGAGCTCCTCATTACCAAGTGTGGCGCGGTCGCCGACAACTCTACCGTCAACACCAAGGCAATCCAGGCTGCCATTGATCAGCTTGCAGCCAAGGGTGGGGGCACAGTTGTCGTTCCCAAGGGAGTCTTCGTCTCCGGCGCTCTCTTCTTTAAACCGAAGGTCAACCTGCGTCTCACCGAAGGCGCCGTTCTCAAGTGTTCCACCGATCTTTCCAACTTCCCCGCGCAACGCACCCGCATCGAAGGACACTTCCTGGAAAACTTCACACCAGCCTTCATCAATGCGAAGAACTGCGATGGATTCCAGCTCACCGGCGACGGAGTCCTGGACGGCGCTGGCATGCCCATCTGGGAACTCTTCTGGAAAAATCGTGCGAAGAACAAGGGCTTTGCAAATACCGCTATGCCCCGCGCCCGGCTCGCGCTCATCGAAGGATCGAAGGACGTCAAGATTGAAGGCATTACCTTCAAAGATCCGCAGTTCTGGAACTGCCATCTCTACAACAACGACGGCGTTCTCGTGCACAACGTCCGCTTCCAGGTGCCAGACGACTACAGGCAGGCCCCCAGCTCGGACGGCATCGACATCGACAGCTCCCGCAACGTCACCGTCGATGGCTGCTTCTTCTCCGTTACCGACGACTGCATCGCCTGCAAAGGCTCCAAAGGTCCGCACGCCATGGAGGACAAGGACAGCCCGGCCGTCGAGCACATCCGCGTCCGCAACTGCACCTTCAAGCGCGGCGGTGGCGTCCTAACCTGCGGTAGCGAGGCCACTATCGTCCGCGACGTCATTGCGGAGGACTGCAAGATCATTGGCGGCGTCCGCATCGCAACCATCAAGCTGCGCCCGGACACCCCGCAGCATTACGAGAACATCACCTTCCGCAACATCACCTCGGAAGGCCCATCGAGCGGCATCATCAATATGTTTCCCTGGTCGCAGTATTTCGATCTCCAGGGGATGGAGCCGCCAAAATCCATCGTCAAGAATCTGACCATCAGCGGCATCAAGGGCACGTTCAACTCCTTCGGGACCATCAAACCCAACCCGGGCCAGACCGAAATCAGCGACATTGTCCTAAAGGATTTTGACGTCACCATTCAGAACGAAAAGAACGACAAGCTGAATACCACCGGCGTTACTAACCTCAAGCTCGAAAACGTCATCGTCAACGGGAAGCCCTACTCCGCCTAGCTCCCTCCTCTGCGCGTTGCGCGAGTGACAAACAATCGTGATGCCGAGCTGCCGTGTGCAACTCGGCTCACGTTCAGCGATTGCGTCGGTTACAGAAGGTTGTGGAACCCATCCCAATCTTTTCGTTACGACGTCACACTACCTCTATCTATGAAATGACATCCTATGTAGCATTCGGTAATGGATCGCAACCTGACGTAAGACGTGATCCACGTTGTGCGAAAGGCTGCTGCTATGACTCTTCGTCTCCTCGCTTTACTAAGTCTGCTGGGGCTATAGATATAACGACCGTATGCGAGCTGAAGGCCGAAGCCCCCTCGCAGCCTTGCGTTGTGGTTTTCCAAACTTGCTGTAGTTGGGAGGGAGATACAGCTTCTCCTCGAATGTAACGGTCAAGTGTGGACTGTTCCGTAGTGCTCGCAGACTCCACCACTATGGAATGAACTTTCTTCGCAAATTCTGGACTACGCACTAAAGCGAGGCGCAAATCGGAATCCGGCTTTGCCTGATGTGCTTCACCTAAACGCAATAACATCCACCTGATCGAATGCAGAGATCAGGGCGCGGACAACCTCATCAATCCCGGCAGACTCACCGGGCAGGCGCAGGGATGACGTCGGAGATTGGTCCGAAGGATTTGTCGCAGCCTGCGCAACGACGGGTAGCACAAGCGCGCAAATTAGAACAAGATTCCGCATCCACTGCCTCCAATTCGAAATTTTATTCGGTCTGGAGGGCGTAGACACCCGCATTGGCGGTTCCGGCTCAGGAGCTTCAAAACCATTCAAAACCAAAGTCTGAAGGCAATGAACTGTCCATACGGGGAGGTTTGGCAGAAGCATCTTTATCGGATCGAAATCGATGCCAACCTATTCCTCTGCCCTGCCAGCAAACATGGGAAACAAACGAAATAGGACTGGCCGATTTTGGCGCTGAGTGCATCAGATACTAAGAACAGTTATGCCTGCTATCAAGAAAGACTTGGCTCCGCAAGCGATTTGTCCAACCGGCCTCCACGGGCTTGATGTCATCATCGCGGGTGGGTTGCCGTGCAATTGCCTTTATCTTGTCCAGGGCGACCCTGGCTCGGGAAAAACGACCTTGGCGCTTCAGTTCCTGTTTGAAGGACTACGACGCGGGGAAACAGTTTTATACATCACGCTTTCAGAGGTCAGACAAGAGCTGGAGATGGTCGCCTCCGCCCACAGCTGGTCTCTCGAAGGTATCCCGTTGCTCGAATTTTCAGCCATCGAATCGTTGTTGCAGCCAGAGGCGCAGACTACGGTCTTTCATGCCTCAGAGATGGAGCTTGGCAAGGTTTCGGAGCTGCTGCGGAACGAAATTGGGAAACACCGGCCCAAGCGCGTCGTCTTCGATTCCCTCTCCGAATTTCGCCTTCTCGCGGAGACCCCCCTTCGTTACCGCCGACAGTTGCTGAATCTCAAACAGGAGCTGGCAAGACAAGGCAGTACTGTACTTTTACTCGACGACAAGATGGACAGCACCCGCATCGGCAGCGATCCGCACGTGCTAAGCCTCACCCACGGCGTAATCGAGATGGAGCAAATGTCTCCCGACTACGGCAAATCGAGAAGACGATTGCGGGTGATGAAGATGCGCGGTGTTCGCTTCAGCGAGGGATATCACGACTACATCATCGAAACAGGCGGTATCCGGGTCTTCCCACGCCTCGTAGCAGCCCAGCACCATGTCTCCTTTAAGCGCGAATCTGTCCCTAGCGGCTGTTCCCCTTTCGACGATTTGCTGGGCGGCGGATTGGACCGTGGCACGACAACCTTGATTGTGGGCCCGGCTGGCACCGGCAAGTCCACATTGGCGCTGCAGTACGCAACGAGTATGGCAAAGAGAGGAGAACAGGGCCTCATTTTCACCTTCGATGAAACCCGCCAAACAATGCTCGCGCGCGCCCACGCACTTGGATTGGGGATCGAAGAGCACCTTAGAACCAACCTTGTACAGATCCAGCAGGTAGACCCGGCAGAAATCTCCCCGGGCGAATTTACAGGCCGCATCAAAGAGGGAGTGGAGAAGGGCGCAAAGCTGGTAACAATCGACACATTGAACGGCTACCTGAACGCCATGCCGGGTGAACAATACTTGGCCAACCAACTCCATGAGCTTTCCGCCTACTTGAATCAGCAGGGCATTATAACGATCTTCACTCTCGCCCAGCATGGCCTGGTGGCTGCATTTGAGGCTCCCGTAGACCTTAGCTACCTGGCTGACACGGTTGTTAGTTTGCGCTACTTTGAGGCCGCAGGGGCCATGAAGAAGGCGATCTCTGTAGTCAAAAAGCGTAGTGGTCAGCACGAGGAGACCATTCGAGAATTCGCACTTGAGACGGGAACAGGCATTCATATTGGAGGACCGCTGAAAGACTTCCAGAGCATACTCTCGGGTACACCCGTTTTCCGCGGCAGCGAAGAACAGATCTTGCGGCGCAATGATGTCGAGTAACCAATTCGAGGAACGTATCCTTATTCTCGCGCCGGTCGGCAGGGACGGGCCCGCAATGGCAACGTTGCTGACCGATCGCGGTTTGCGAAAACTCCGCCGACCTGAGTGCTCGCATGAAGAAAGGTGCTGGAGTACTGCTGCTCACAGAGGAAGCGCTTGAACTGGCGCTGCTTCCTGAACTCCTCGAGTCGCTGAAGAGTCAACCGTCCTGGTCAGAGCTGCCGCTTATCCTCCTCTCCCATGGCGGCGAATCACGCCTGGCGCGTCTGCTCGATACTGTTGCCGCCGCAGCTGGAGGAATGACGGTCCTCGAACGGCCCATCGGCACGGCCACGCTGGTACGCGCAGTTGAAGTAGCAGTCCGCAGTCGTCGTCGCCAATATCAGGTGCGCGACCTTCTCGTAGAAAGCGCAAACCAGATCGCAGCTTTGAAGGAAAACGAACTCACCATCCGCACGCAAGAAGAGCGCCTTCGCAGAGTGGAAAAGCTGGCGGCAGCAGGGCAACTCGCTGCCTCGCTTGCTCACGAAATCAATAATCCCTTGGAGGCAATCACAAACGCGCTCTATATCCTGCAGAATTTTTCCGGTCTGCCTTCGCAAACAACCCATTTGCTGAATATCGCAGAGAGCGAGCTTGCTAGGGTCTCCAGAATCGTCAAACAGAGTCTCTCCTACTACCGTGTGGACAGAGGTCCCAAAGAGATTGATCTAGCGCAGATCCTGCAGGAGTCACTTCGCATTTTTGAGGAGAGATTTCAGAAGGCTGAGCTACAGGTCAGCTTCAGAATTCATCCGCAAACCATCATCCTTGGCTTCGGGGATGAGATACGGCAAGCAATCGATAATCTGCTGCTCAATGCGATAGAAGCCACGCCCAGAGGCGGTCGGCTCGTGGTGTCCTTGCACTTGTCCAAAAACTGGAAAGATCAGCGTCAAATGGGAATCGCGCGTCTCACCATTGCAGACACAGGCTCGGGCATATCCAAGGATCAGCTCTCGCGTCTCTTTGAGCCTTTCTTCACAACTAAAGCGGAAAAAGGCAACGGCCTTGGTCTGTGGGTGGTGCAAGGCATCGTGGCCAAGCATGAAGGCAGTATCAGGATACGAAGCTCAACAAACGATGGAAATCGTGGAACTGTCGTATCAATTCTCTGGCCAGTTCCGAATAAAGAATCGGCATCCCCCGAAGCAAACAATCAAACGAGATTTGCGGCCTAGAGCAATTCCAGCATGAGTGTATCAGCTTGTTTTGTGGTCTTGTGTCAAGGCGGCCTTCAGGCCAGTCGCTGAAGTTTGTACATTTTTTGCAGAGGGGGCAAATAAAGAACAGCAAATATATAGAAGCATTTTTGATCGTTGCAGCCATTGGTCAGGCTTTGTGTCAGGGCTGGACTTCAGTCCAGCCGCAAGATTTTCCCGGAAGGGATTTAGACATTCTCGGTAACCTAAGAGAATCGGACAGCTACGGCTTTGGTGTTTAAGCACCGGGCTTGGAGCTCCAATTTATGATTAGTGCTTCGAACTACTTGTCCCATGCTATGTCTTGTCACATAGAAATTCTTTTTGACCACTCCTCTTGATCCATAAAGCAAGTTAACTCCAAGCCATTGCTCTTAACTCCTACTCTTGTTACCGAGAATGTTTGCAACAACATACATAGTGCCGAATCCGGTCTGGGCCTGCGGGAGATAAACCACCATTCGCGGATCGCCCGAATATGTAATCGGCAACTTAGAAGCATGATGAGTCTTACCCTTCCCCGCCCTACTTCCAAATTGCCGATTTCCAGATAGAACTCAAAGTGCCATAGCCCCGCCTCCCTGGGCTGGTGAAATCTGTGACAGCTTTCGACTAAGCAGAATTCCGCCAATCAGGAAGTAGATCGCACCGAAGATGGCATAACCTCCCATGTCCTTGCTGTGTAACTTTCCACTTAGTCCTCCGAGCACAAATGCAACGCCTGCTGCGGCCGATTGCGCGCCGCTCAGAATCATTGCCCATTGCCCGCCAAGTTGCTTGCGGCGAATGAGCCCGGCAACAAGCTGAAGCAGTCCGGCTCCGAGTGCCCATGCACCGAAGATCGCAATGGAATACGCCGGCTTACTAAAGACTGTCAAGGCAATTCCAAGAGCAGTAGCAGCGCCCAGCAGCGCATTGATGGTCTGCGAAGTACGTGCGCTCCCGGTAAGTCGAGAAGCGCTAAGATCGTACAGCGTGCAAGCGACATCCCACAGTGGATACACGATGAGCAAGATGGAGGCGACACGTGGCTGCGTAAGTGCCGTCGAAAGCACGGCGCCAGCCCATATCAGCTGAAACACCGTTCGGACGAAATAAAGGGTCCGCAAGGAGCGGGCCGACTCGGGGAAGTTGGTTTGCATGAGGATTCTCTCTATCTTCTAGTTGGTAGGTTGATTAGGTAAAAGAGAGCCACGTGTGGCCCTCCGCAGTTAGTGCTTTGCTGCTGCGATACGCTTGAGCGCCGCCTCCGTAACAAGCTTAAAGACATCGCTCTCGCCCGTGGCGCGCGCAGAGAGCATAGCTCCGTGCACAACGGCCATCAGCGTTTGAGCCTCCGTTGCAGCTGAATCTCGCAGCTTAATGACACCGGCCTTCACACCAGCTTTCAGGGTTCGTTCAAGCCATTCGCCCAACGCGCTAAAATGCAGGCGCACTTCGACTCGCACTTCCTCTGGCAGTGACGGAAGCTCCGCCCCCATGAGTGCAGCAACACAGAAAGGGACCATGCGTCCTCGGATGCACCCCTCCCAGTACTGAACATAGGCGCGAAGGCGTTTCCAGGGATCTGCTATCTGACTGTCGAGTTGCTCGGTTCCTTCAATTGTCTTCTCGCGATGCGCTCTGAGAACAGCGACGGCCAAGCCTGCCTTTGTCGGGAAGTGATGATGGATGCTAGGTTTCTTGATCCCCACCGCTTCTGAGATGTCGGCATAGCTAAAGGCCGAATATCCTCTCTCGATCATCAGGGCTTCCGCTGTCTTCAGAATGCGTTCTGCCATTTCGCCTTGCATGTTAGATAGACTACCAACTAGTCGGTTTAGGTGCAAAATCTTTTATCGAGATTTCAGCCAAACGTTTCCGAGAAACCACTTCCCCGTTGCAGGTGACTCCGTAGCGGCATGTGAAATATGCTGAAGGCAACCACCATGGAAGAGATGAACGATACCAAGCGAGATGCCTCGGACGGCAAAACGATGGATACGCCTGCTGTCCCTCAGCGGTCCGGAAACAATGAAAGGAACATGTGGAGCGGACTAGCACGCTGTTCCCTGTTCGAGGGCCTTTCTCTGCTGGAAGACCTGAAAAGTCATTGTGTCTCCGCCAAATGGAAGACTTATGCTCCGAAGGAAAGGATCTACTCTCAGGGCAGTCTCTGTTCAGATCTGTTCCTTGTTCTCTGTGGACAAGTAAAGCTTGCCCGAAGCGATGCCGCAGGAAACGAATTCACCATGGGGTTGTTCTCCATTGGCGAGTTGTTAGGACCTGGGCTCGGCGGCGTGGATGCGCTCATGGCACAGGAAACAGCTGTGTCAACGGAGCCAACCATTTTGTGGCAAACACCTGCCAAGGAGTTTCATAGCCTACTCATGGGTCGGCCAGATCTCTGCTTGCGCGTGATAAAGATTCTCGCTAAACGACAGCAGCAGGCGGAGCGCCGCCTACTGTGTCTCGCTTTTAAGCAGACGGAGGCTCGCTTGGCGGAAACGCTGCGCGAATTATCTGGCGGATTTGAACAGCATTGCGAACACGGTTTTGGGCAGCATCTTCGTATTACCCAGCAAGAGCTTGCCGACCTTGTCGGCGCAAGTCGCCCGGTAGTCAGCACCATTCTGAACCGTCTCCGGAAGACGGGAGTGCTCGGATACAGTCGGGAATATCTCTGCGTAAAGAGTTTTGAGTCTATCGAGCGCATGATCGGCGATTAAAGCAAAACAAGCGTAGATGTATACCAAGGCGTAAATCCTTGCGCAGGTTTTCATTAAGGGAACCTGCACATCACCGTATTCGGGTAGGCCACAGTAACGATGGTTTTGCTCTAATATCGGTGCGACTGTTATCTGCATAACAGCATTTCTGTGATTTCCTCCTCATAATCGAGGCTGAGCGGCTGCAATAGCCATTCGACAAATGGCGCTCCAGCCGTTTGCACCTTCCGAAGGAGTCGACTGTGTCCCAAGCCTTGAAGCTAGAGTTAAACAACCTGTATGACATCAGCGCCAAACCCCTGAATGCTCTCTTCGCATGTCCTGAGCAACAACTTGCTTCGGATCGGACCACGATGGGGATGAACCGATGAAGAGTTATTCATTCAAGAAAATCGACGCTTTTGCCACCCCTGAATCCGGAGGAAACCCTGCAGCAATTGTCACCCTCGAGAACTTTGGTGAGATTTCCGAGTCGGAAATGCAGAGAATCGCCTGGGAGCTGAAGGGCTTTGTCTGCGAAACTTGTTTCTTAGCGTGTATCGCCCCGGATGCCTTCAAAGTGCGCTATTTCTCTTCTGAGAAGGAGGTGCAGTTTTGCGGACACGCCACCATAGCCGCCGCCTACGACTGCGTGATAAACAATCCGGCCATCTCGGAGTTACCCCGTTTCTTACTCCATACCAACAAGGGCATCCTACTGGTGGAAAACCGCATTTCGACTGAGGACGCTGTCTACATTCATGCGCCGGTTCCAATCTACACGGAATGCAGAATCCCACTCCCTGAAGTCTGCAAAGCCCTGAACCTCTCCGATAGCTCGGTGGATCCCTCCATCGAAATGGGCATCGTAAACGCCGGCAACCAGACACTGTGCGTGCTGTTGAAGTCTTTGAACGACGTCGTTGGTGCGCGTCCCGATTACAACGCGCTACTCGTCTTCTGCCAACTCCATAAGCTGGACGTAATCGCGATTTACAGTCGCGAGGTGGCCGATTCCACCAATTACTTGCGCACCCGAGTCTTCGCGCCTCCATTCGGGTACTTGGAGGACCCAGCTACGGGCTCTGGAAACGCTGCCATAGGCTATCACCTACTCCGCACAGGACACTGGGCTGGAGAGCCCATTCGCCTGGAACAGAATGCGAGCATCCAGAATCCGAATATTGTGCGCCTCGCCTCTGTGCCCAATGCAGAGTGTGGCCTACGGGTCATCTTTGGTGGTGGAGCAATCCTCCGGATCGACGGAAGGTACTGGATCGGATGATCGACACAACCGGGAAGATCGTCCTTCGATCTTCCACCGGTGTCAAGGCGGCCTCTTCCCGTTGAGGGTCACGAAGCCGCTACCATGCGCCCTAGAGCAAAACCAGCGTAGGTGTATCCCGAACCACAACTCCCCACGCAGGTTTTCCGTCGAGAAAACCTGCACATCGCCGAATTTGGATAAGACATAGTAACGCTGGTTTTGCTCTAGTCGATACCTTTCTTGTAGACCGTCCAGCGGAAGTCGCGGCAGAGAATGCAATCGGAACCAACGAATGTGCGGGCCGCCACTTGGTCCTTGTGCAATTGCCAGTCGAGCCAATCGAGTTCCACTTTCGTCGCCTCTCCGTTGGGTTCGAGGAAGAGGCCGCCATGGCCTGCTCCGGGATGATCGGCAACAAAGACCGGAACCTTCTGAATGTGCTGGAAATCGTCAAGGCCATTCGGCTCGGCCATATCTTGAGGACCGCCCAGGATGTAGAGCACCGGAGTGTGCAATTGGGTCAGGTCTTCTTTCTTCATCTGGCTAAGCAGTTTAACGATGGGTGCCATTTTGTCGTTCGCATCGCTGCCGCCAAACGGTTGGCGAAAGAGTCCACTGTTCTCCATCACCAGGGCTTTGGCTCGCGGGTCCAATGCCGCTTTCATCGCGATCAGACCGCCGCAGCTATGACCGGAAAAAGCCACCCACTCCGGGTTGATTTTTCCGTAGTAAGGACTGCCTTCCCGTTGATTTTCAGCCAGGATCCAATCCAGCGCGGCGAGCATCTTTTCCGGCGTGGCTCTTCTGTCTGCTCCTGGTTGCTGCGTGCCGTTGGAGGATGGTTTCAACGCTTTCGGCCCGCTCTGGATCTCGCCGGGAGCAATCGCTACATAGCCATGGCTGGCGATTTCTATGAGATGAAAGCGCGCACCTGCTCCATCGTAGCCACAAGCACCATTACCCCAGATATACACGCCCAGTTTTCCCTTCACTGCTGACAGATCCTTGGGCGCATACACCACGTCTTCCATACCGTTGGGAGCCATGGCGTAGGTAGCCGAGTAAGATCCACTGCCGCCTGTGTCCGGGTAGTCTCCCAGGTGCGACAACATAGCGCCGCGATCTCCCGCCTTATGCGCAAGCGCGGAAGTAGTATCAGGAGGCGTGAACGAAAGCGCAGTTCCCTTCGGCGCTTGAGACGGCGAAGGAGTCTGGCTCGACAGCAGTGGCGGCAAAAGCAGGCAGCCAAACATCGAGGCCATCAGGATGCGGGTATGCAAGGTAAACATAGGGCTCATGGATTCCGTTCTCTTTCATGCACAATGGTTGCACAGCTGGTGTGGAGGTTTACCGCGGATCAATCTTCCGCAACCCCACCGCCGTAGTCAGATCTGTAAAAGGACCGGGCATTCGTTCACCCGAAACCGTGTGACCCCAAAAATCCGAATCGATTCCCTTGTATGCGGCGCCAGGTTTTACGTCGCCCTTCACGGTCAACGTAAGCGTGAGCGCCTCCGCGTCGAGTTCGGCCGCAATGTCGGCCATGGTTCCGTTCTTGTCCCACGCGTGTTCCTCACGCCAGGATTGCAGGTTGTGCCACTCCGGAGGCTCGGGGAACTTCACGCGCAGAAAGGGTTGAGCGGCGAAAGGACCGCCAGAGGGATTGCTATAGACGTTGCCGTCGGCGTCGTTGCGAGCATTGGTAAACTCAATGGCTGACCGTCCCATCTTCCAGAACACGTTGTCATGCACCATCAGGTTGTGCACGTCATTCGTGTGGCCTGCGATGGGGCGCGGTCCATTGATTCCTGAGATTGTGTCCACGCATACTTCTTCGCAATCCAGAAACAGGTTGTAGGCAACGATTACATTGTTGGTATCGCGAATCAGGATGCCGCCAGTCAAGTGGTAAAAGATGTTGTCGTCGATCTGATTGAGCGCGTCGCTTCCTTCGATGTGCACCGCGTGCGGGTTCACGTTCCCAGGGATATCAGCGAAGAGATTACCGGTGATGCGGACATTCGCGTTGCCGATATCGAGCCAGATGCCGTTCGCGTGCCGGATGTGTCGCACCACATTGTTGCGGAAGAGGAGATTATGCGCGACGTGCATCTTGGTGCCACCCGACTCGGACATCATGGCCGCATCTTGCCAGCCGATCCACTCAAACAGGTTCTTCTCGACCAGCGTAGATTGAGGACCTCCGGTGCCACCGAGTCCCTCGATACCGCAGTAACGGAAAGTGTTGCCGCGAATGATGTCATAACCGACAGGTTGCGGTGGCCGCGACGCGCCCCAGTCCTCATTGCCGATGTCGAGTCCTACGCTGTTGGCCCACTCGAACGTGTCATCCTCAAAGATGAAGTGATTGCCACGATTGGTACTCACCAAGCCCCGCTGCGGCACAGGAAATCCGTTGCCCGCATGCATAAAGGTGATGCCCTTAACTCGGATATACGATTGGTATCGATCCGCCGGAGAGAATACTTGTTCTCGCGTGGTGATCTCAATGGTGTGTTTCGCCGGGTCATCGTCGCCAGCAAGTCGGATGTGCAGCATCATGCCGTTCGGCTCAATCCACACCTTCCCTGCATACGGCTGAAATTCCTTGAAGAGCGGTGCCCAATGGATGTCGCTGAAGAAATTGAGCGAGCGTGGTGAAGGCCCCGCCAACTCGTTCGGCGACTCGACCGGCTCCAGTGGCTTTCCGTCAACGAACACTAATCCGCGTCGCCGGAAATAATTCGCCATATTGTCCTTAGCGTAGTTAATCCAATAGCGGTTGCCGATGACGTTATCTACCGCGAAGGGGTTGTAGCCGTCGGGAAACAGATTTCGATCGAGCTTCAGCGCCCAGGCTTGCACGGGTGTGTGCGTTTGTAAATCAAAGCCAAAGTTCCAGCCTTCACTACGATGCCAGTCCTTTACCACTGCCGAGCCCTTCACGACCACCTTTGCACCGGGAGCCGCTTCGTAGCTGATCATTGCATCGGGGCCGGTCCCGCCGCGAGTCGGACGTACTTCTTCGCGATAAACGCCTTCCCCGATCACCACCCGCTCGCCCGGCTGCAGTACTTGTGCAGCACGATTGATGGTCCGAAATGGCCGCTCCTTCGAACCTGGGCCCTGGTCATCGGCGTTCTTTGCTTGCCCATCCACGTAGTACGTCTTTGTGAAGTGCAAAGGCTTTTCCCATACGGGAAATTGCGTGCCGTCGGGCATGGTTGAGCTATCGCCAAAGGCCATGGCAGAAACCATCATCAGAAATAGAACGAGGATAGACGTGTGTTTCATGGCTCCCCGGTCCCGCTGCGTTTATGAGCGCGCAACACCAAAGCGGAACGCCTTTCCAAAGCGAGGAAATAGTAAATCGCTTTTCTATGCCATGTCGAGGAAAACTAATACACGAGCTAAATATTCAGCTGTTCCATTCTTTGCTGCAGGAGTAGCCAAGGTCTTGCGCTACGCGCTCGTACTCCGGTCGGCTCTCACGAAGGAATTGTGTACTTGTGCACCTTCGTGGCAGTCCACTCTGGGTGCTGGATAGAAAACAACTCGAAGGAGTTCAGGGCGTAGTGGATCTTGCGATCCGTGCGTGGTATTTGTACACCAGCAAAGTGAGAATGCCGAAGACCATAGCCAAAAGGGCCAGACCTGCACCATAGGGATAGCCCTCGGTCAACGCAAACCGGACAAGTATGATCGCCACTACAAAAGCGGCGTTGCGGAATACCATTTCGTAATATCCGGAGGCCACGATGGAAAGGATCAGGATCAGAACATCGGTGAAAACCATCACGGTGAAAAAATCGTTATAGAACGTCGTTGCAGGCTCAACGAACTGGTTACCCGTCCAAAAACAGTTCCAGATCGAGGCAACCACCAGTGCCAGATTGTACGCGGCCATAATGATCAGCAGAATGGTAAGCCCGATAGAAATCGCTCTCTTCTGCGAGACAAATTGCGCAAGTTCTTTAGAGAGGCTGTGAGTCTCTGAAGAGCGCACCTGCCGCAGGGCCACATGTCGAAACACCGCAACCAGAAAAAACATCAGGAACCCCGACCACATATCCAAAAATAAGGGGAGTGCCTCCATGGTCAAACGGTGTTCCATGATCAAGTCGTTAGCTTTCGCAATGTCCCGGAAAACGTCGCGAATAAAGACTAACGAAACAATTTCAAACTGGCCCGCAATAGACTGGGTCGTTGAAGCAGCCAACGCTCCAATCAACGTCAGCACTTCATAAAACAGAATGAAGGTGAAAGGTGTCGAGATGGCACTGAGATAGTTCTGGCCATTGTTGGCAATTAGCAAGGGTGGATGCGCTAGCGACCGCGCCAGAAAGATCAAGACCAGATGAATCGCAAAGCCCGCGATGCTGAAACTCACGGCCAACTTCTTGAGCCTGGTTATATTGCTTTCAGAGAATAACCAATCATAAGCAGTATCGAACCGCGGCCACAGGCTGGCCATGGACCAGCGACGATCATGAGCGGGTTGGTTCGTTGTCTGCACCATCGGAGTTGGGTTAACTATAACCAGCTTACGATCCACGGCTAAGCGCGCCAAGTGAAATGCTGGCAAATCCTTGGCGCATCATTCCGCGCCGACAACGGTCCAGAAGGTGCTGCGCTGCCTAAGTTTATAGATTTTAACCATTTAGATCGACAAAGCACCGGGACTGTGTTGCGACTCCCGGTCTTCACGATCAACGTATGAGATTGGGATCTCGCACACGCCAGCCCCAGCCAAGCAGCCAGACCATGAAGATCAATTCCGCCGCAAAGAAGACGCTCAAGAAGCTTAAGGATGTCCTGGGATATAGATAAACACCGAGATTATCTGCAACCCAGGCCCATCCATCAACAAAGAGCAGCCAGCCGAGCCAGTGTGGCAAATACGTCGAACGGGCGATCAGCCAGCCAGTCACAACAAGATGCAATCCGAAGAGGATCAATCCGAGTCCCCAACCGGCTCGAAAGGTACTAAGCATCTGTTCTGCCTGCAATGGTAGTGCCGTGGCGTTGGTGTACCGGGAATAGTCGGCAATTGCGATGAGTCGATAAAGAGCGCCCAGGTTTGAGATTGCGGCCAGCCAAACTGCCGCGTACGTGAGTTGTAGCAATGACCCGAGCAGAGCCAGAGCTCGACTGACCGGTCTCAGTAGCACATACAAAGACCAGGCCATCACGATGTCTCCGACCGCACTTAAGAAATAGGACAACACTGCTGCGGAGAAAAGAGTTTGGTGTGCGGCCAGGTTGACGACCGTCTGCGCAGGATCAGACGCTATGAGACGGGGCATAGCATAGGTCTCGGCGAAAGTCACTGGATTCAGCAAGTATGCCAGACCAGTTACGAGGGCGGCATGTCGTGGCTCCATTCTGTTGATCGAAGTTGCTAATCCTGCTTCTCGCATCGAGCCTCCTGAAGGGCATTCGGACGAATATCGATGAAGCGAAACACGTGTATTTCTATACGAATTCGGGCGCGTGCGAGTTCCAAATTCTGTGATCCTATCGGAAGAATGGCTAAGCAACCCCCAAATCGCGCTTCGCGCAGGTTATCTAGACAGAACTCCTCACCGCTTAATAAGCGCTGTTGACAAATTACCACTGGGCACCGGATTGGCAACAGCGAGTGCAGGTCTATTGGAGAGAACTTCTTTCTCGAGACCCACATCACCCCTGATGCGTCATGTCAGTTTGTCTTGTCGCATACTCTCAAACTGGAGCACATTCTCTACGGCTGGCCAATGCAGACGTCTTATCGCCGCCTCCTCATCGAGGGCAACACCGCTCATTTTGCTGCAACACGTCCTCTGAGGTTGAGTTTGTATGATCCTGTGACCGCAACCGAAACCTCACTGCTGCCGCTCTCCGACGATGGTTCGATGAGGTGGCTTGACGATGGTCTGAGCAATCTCATCGATGTCAAAGTCACCTTGCGCGACATTCGAGTTATTGCACCGGCGTGTCCCTCATTCGGCACGAAGCGTGACCGCCGGATCGACCTGCACTCCGGCGCGAGCGGGGATAAGGATTGCAGCGAGAGCCACCAGCGACAAAAGTACCGGGACAAAGATGTATGTCAATGGATCGTATACGCTGACCTGAAACAACAGGGCCTTCAATACGCGCGACACTGCCAGTGCTATACCGAGTCCAAGCACCAAGCCAATCGACATCATGCGAAATCCATCCTTTGCGATCAGGCGCAGAATGTTGGCCCGCGTGGCACCGAGAGCCATGCGCAAACCAATCTCCTGCGTCCGTTGCATCGTCATAAAAGCGACCAGACCATAAAGCCCAACGACTGCCAACACCAAGCCTGTCACTGCGAAGAATCCAAGCAGCGTTGTTGCAAACCTCGGGCGGTCCGCCATTCGGAAGATGGCTAGATTCAGAGGTTCTATCGCAACGGGAACTGTGCGATCAATCGAAAGAACCTCCGAGCGAACCCATGGTCCAATCGCAGAGGCAGGCATCGCCGAATGGATGACGACAATCAGTCTATTTCCGCCCCAGTCACCAGGAACGCTCCGGCGAAGAGTGTACATCTCAGGATCACTCTGTTCGGTGAGCCCGTTGTTCTTCACGTTGTCTGCCACGCCGACGATGATAGTTCCCAGACTACTGGAGCGTTTATCTACCACCGCTAACCGCTTTCCAATAGGATCCTCACCCGGGAAGAGGCGCGCAGCAAGTAATCTGCTTAGGATCACTTCGCCCTCACCAGATGTGCGATCCTGTTCCGAGAAATTTCGTCCGCGGAGAATGGGAATATTGAGTGCACGAAAATAGTCGGGCGTCACGGATCGGCCCGTAACGTTTCCTCCCGTCCCGGCAGGCACCGGCGGCTTCCCTTCTACTTGAAGATCGGAGTACCGAAAGCTTTGTGCCCCACCCGCATCCGGTGGAATCGAAGTAGCCATTCCCACCGCAAACGTGCCGGGCAGCCGCCTCAATGAAGATTCAAGACGAAGATAGAAGTCCATCACCTTTTGATCGGTGTTGTAGCGCCACCGGGGAAGCGTCGCCTTCATAGTCAGCACGCCATCGGTTTGCATCCCTAGATTCTGCTGTTCGATCTTCGCGAAACTGCGCAGCAACAGTACCGCGCCTGACAACAGGATGATGCTGACCGCGATCTGCGCCGTAACAAGACTGCGCCGCAGAAAAGCACGACTACGCGACATGGATGTCTTTGCGTTCAGCGCGACCAATCCGGGCTTTTCCAGAGCCGCAGCGAGCCCGAAGACCACTCCGCAGAGACAGGAAAGCAGAGCCGCAAAGACCGCAATACGCAGATCGAGATGGGCCGTGCCGATAAACGGAATTCCCGTAGGAGCAAGATGGACAAACAGCATCACCAGCGCTTGTGCCATAGCAAGTCCGGTCAAGCCTCCCGCAAACGACAGCAATAGGGCTTCCGTCAGTGCCTGACGAATGAGGCGGCCACGACTGGCACCAATGGCCGAGCGCACTGCAAGTTCCCGTCGTCGTCCGGCTCCGCGAGCTATCATCAAGCCGGTCACATTGGCGCACGCAATCAGCAAGACGGCAAGAACAAAGCCGAAGAGCACCCAGGCCACAGGCCGTACTTCCTGCGTTTCTTTGTCACGAAGCGTCCTGATGCTAAGGTGAGTTTCACCCTTTGCAGACGGGGGGAACAACTTAAGATCGGCATTAAACAAAGGTTGCATCTGCGAGTACGCCTGGGCCACGGTGACACCGGGCTTGAGGCGTGCAAATACCCGCTCAGGATATCCGAAGCCGCCATTCACCGTCTGCTGGACCGCTGGGTCGAGAACAAGAGGAGAGATGATATCTGCCTCTTCCAGCGTAGGAAACTGAAAGTCTTTGGGCAGCACGCCCACAATGCGCACCCAATCACCATCCACATTGATGAGGCGGCCCAGGATGCGGGGATCGCCGTTGTAGTGTCTCGTCCACAGCCCATAAGAAATCATCACCACATGGGGTCCGTGGGGACGATCCTCTTCCGGCAGAAAATTGCGGCCTAGCACCGGAGATATTCCAAACAAAGGAAGGAAGTTTGCCTGAAACGATATACAGCCCAGCTGTGTCGGATTATCTTCGACCAGGTCGCAATTGTGGACTCCCGTGTTCTGCGCGGAGAGAGTCGAAAAAGGAGTCTGATCCTTCTGCCATTCCACATAGAAACGGCCCATCATGAATTCCTGCCGCTCTAGCGAGTGCACAAATCCCAGCGAAACTATTCGCGCGGCATCTGCATAGGGCAACGGACGAAACAAGATTGGGTCGACCACGCTAAAAACGGCGGTGGTAGCGCCGATACCGAGTGTGAGCGTGACCAGAACACCAATGGTAAAAAGTGGATTGCGGCGAAACCCGCGCAGCGCGTAACGAACATCCTGTAATACCGTGCCGAGCCACCAGCCGGGACGCTGCCGCTCGCATTGGTCCCGCGTAAGCTCCGTCCCGCCAAACTCAATCAGCGCCTGGCGCCTCGCTTCTACCCGATCCATTCCAGCCGCGATTTTGGATGCGATTGCCTGTTCAAGATGAAATGCAATTTCATCCTCGAGTTCGCTGCGCTTTTTGCGAAAAATCAAAAAGCGGATGCGCGTCAACAATTCAGAAATCACGCAGAGACCTCCGCAACACTGCCAAGTACAGACGCGATTGCCGATGACGAGCGGGTCCAGGCGACTAATAACGTTTCTAATCGTTTCCCGTCAGTATGCACTGGCTCAAGCGCGAGCGCCCGAAGGACGAGCAGTTCCAGCGTTCCATGCAGAAGGTCGGTTGATTGCGGCATCTCTTCCCTCGACATTCGACAATAGGGTTACGCATTTTTCTGTCGACTGTCAAGGGAAGAACGAAAGGCGGCAATTCTCATGCGTCCAAACTTTGACATTATCGCTGCGTCGATCATCGATACAGATCAATGCCGTAATCTTGGCTGGCCCATTCAACTGACCAGGAGTCAGCTTCGAAGGCTCAAAGCTGGTTTAAGGAAAACATCGAAGACATACACAAAATGGAGTTGGCTGCTTTGTTCGCCATGATATATGCTGGCCACGCTCATTCTCTGCTCAGTGCTCATTCCATTTCGGGGAGATAGTGTGACACGGATTCATTGTGGTTTGATCGTTTTCTGCTTTTGCGCTACGTTTTGCCACTCTCAAGCGACAAAGACAGACCTGTCAATGTTCAGTCAAGTGCGCGGGAAATACGATGCCCCGTTTAACAGGAACTTGCAGTCCTTCGAGTGCGCTGTTGATTTCAGCTGGAAGGAGCACTTCAAGGAGACGGCGAGAGTAGGAGATGAAGGGACAGACGAGGAACTCGAAAAGATCTTTCAGCCGATTCGGAACCGCGTCGTGGTGACACGAGAGAATGTTACCGTTTCCGCCGATCTCACCGAGAACGCAATTAACAAGCTTCCTCACGGCGGCATGGCGGAGGGCCTACTGAAGAACGCGGTGCAGAAGGGCCTCTACGTCTGGTTGCCTGCTAGTACGAACACAATCCTTCCAGGCACCGAAACGCCGATCTCTTTCGAGCGCTCTTCGTCCGGATACAAACTTGCCTTCAAGAAGGAGGCCGTGGAGGTCGAGATGGCTCTTACTCCTGATATGCGCCTCGAGCGCACAAGTTTGAAAGCAGATCCGTTCGACCACTATGAGACATCATTCGCGCCTGGCCCGCACGGGTTTCTCTTGTCCTCATTGACCATGAGTGAAGACGGCAAATGGGATCCTGGTCACCGCCTGATCTATACCTATACTTACCAGACCGTAGATGGTGTAGAGTTGCCCAAACATATTGTCGTAATCAGAGAAAGCCACTATGAGGTGTGGCGCTACAGACTAAGCGGCTGTAGGGTGAAGACCGGCAAATAAGTCAGACAAACAAGGTGTGGTGGATTTGGTCGCCGCTGGCAACGTTTGCCTTCTAGTGACACGAGCTCACTCGATCTCTGAAACAGCAACAATACTTTTTAAGCAATCAGCGAATAACGTGTTCCCTGATCGTCAGTACCAGCATCACGCGAGCTTGCATTCTAGAGGTTTAAACTATGGCGCCGAGAGGAATCGTAAAATTTCGTGCATAACTCGATCATTCTGGTCTGACTGGAAAAGAAACTGAGCATGCGCGGAGCCTTCCAGAACGATCAGTTCTTTTGGTTGAGGAGCTTGTTCATATTGAGCACGAATGCCGGGGAGTCGCGGACCCGCATCGTTACTGTCTTCACGTGCAACGATAAATAGGGATCGCGATTTTAGCTTCTCTGCTGAGAGATTCGGGGCTGCACCAAGAAATACGATGCGGTCAATCTCTCCTGGTACAGATTTAATCGAGGCATCGCCAGCAGCTGCGCCGCCAAAGCTACCTCCCACAACTGAGACGGTTCGGGCACCATGTATTTTCAGGTAGCGAACCGCTCCCAGCACATCGTTTTCAAAGGGCGCCTGATAAGGATCGGCTTGGCCGGGACCTGTTGAGCAACCAAATCCGCGAAAGTCGATTGCCAGAACTCGAAATCCCTCCGACATCAGCGCGTTCGCCTGGACCCTCCAGCTTTCCTTGTTGAATCTACCACCGTGAGCGAGTACAACCCCTCTTGTGCCTTGGCCGTATAAATCTGCACAAATATGTCCACCGTCCTGCGTGGCAAAGGTGACATGCTGTTGTGCCGCAGCCATAGTGCTAAAGAAGAGAGCAAGAACAACCAGGCGAAGGATCGACATGCAGGAATTATAGAGTTAGGTTCAGCCCGTCACGTAAAGGACGTTCAGTTTATTTGGAGTAGAAATCAGGCGGGGTGGCCCTCAATAAGGTCAACAGCTTTGTCAAGGGTAAAAATGTCCTGTGCGGTGTTGAAGCACCGATATTTGGCCAAGATCGTCGAGGTAAGTGAAAGCTTCTGGTACATTCTCTTGAATCAGTTTCCGGGGGAAGCTACAGCTTCCCACCACCCATCAATACGGACTTGCACTACTCATCATGATTCTGCTTGCGGACATCCAGCCGATGCTGGATGCGAGAGCGCTCAATCAATTCAACGGACTGACTAAGGAACCTTAGTCGACCAGGGCCACCCGCGAGCTGCTCTCGATGTGGACGATCTCTGGATAGGGAGTATTGGTGCGCATCATCCAGTAGAGTCGTGTTGCTAACTTATGCGCCGCAGCCACCTTGGCCACCCCTTTTGCCTTGTGATGACAGCGATGCTGATATTTTTTCCGCAAGCCGGGATCATAACGAACTACCGACTGTGCGGCTTCGACTAATAACATACGCAGGAAACAATTGCCCTGCTTAGTAATCGCGCCTGTATAGCGCTTTTCGTTAGAACTGTTTTCGGAAGGAATGAGTCCCAGATAGCTGGCTACTTTCCTACCATTTGGGAAGCGGCTCACATCGCCGATGGTGAGAACAAAGGCCATCGCTGTAATGGGACCGACTCCAGGTTGAGTCATTAGAAGCTGTGCTTGCTGATCTTGTTTGGCCGCCAACTCTACCGCCTGATCCAGCTTGTCGATCTGGCCATTAAGGGTGCCTAACAAAGTCTCCAAATCCTTTCGACGAACTGATGCCCATCCGTCTAGGGCTAAGGCATCGAACTTTTTTTGCCCTGCTTCGGTCCACAGTCGGCGACTCATCTGCAGGCCACGATTCATCGCCAAGTGGTGTAATCCGTTTTTGACCCGGGTGCGAATCTCAACCAGCTTGTGTCGATGCATCAGCAACTGGCGCAGGTTCCGCATCTCCTTGTCTGGAGTCCATAAGCGTGGAAATCGATTCTCTAGTAGCAACTTCAATAAGTGAGCTGCATCTCGCTTATCGTTCTTTTGCTTACGAACATAGCTGGCTCGAATCCGTGCTGCGTCTCCGATCCACACCTCATGGCCTACCTCCAACAACAGGTCCACGAACCACTGACTGTTGCCTGTCGTCTCGATTCCGATCCGACTGGGCTTAGGCAGTTCGCGATAGAATCGTTCTGCTTCTCCGTTGTTGTGGGTAAGGTGTCTCTGTACGATCTCTCCTGTTTCGGTGTCTATAAATGCGATTTGTTGTGCGCTGGGGTGGAAATCACATCCTACAATATGCATGGAGGCTTCTCCTGATCCAGCAGTTTTCTACTCACTTCGACGTTAGTAGACACTGTAACTCTTGCGGAAGCCTCCGACCTTATAAAATCAATTCAAGCCTTCATTTGGCTTGAGTGGGTTCTACTTCAGAGCAGAGTTTCACAGCTGTCTCTTCTCTTTTTCTCGCAGTTCATTCCGCTTCAAATTTCAACTCGTCCCTCATAATCGGTCAGGTAATCCAGTGGCTTTGTCCTGATTTATGAAACCGCCTTAGTCCCTAAGGTATAGGCTAGGTTACGCTGACAAACTGCCCCACTCAAGCCTAAAGAAGGCTTGAATGTGCCACCCGCCCAAGTATCCGCGATGCGGATCTCCCCTTTGTTACGGCCTATCTCTGGAGTGTTTCGATCTCTGGCAAATGCCATCGATGATAGCGCGCAATCCCCACACGAAACGGTCTATTCCCCCGGAAAGAAGAGCCTTCCGCAAGGCAAAAACGCGCGGGTAAGCGTCGCCGTCTAGCGAATCCAAAGTCTTCGAAACTTCCTTGAGCAGATCATCGCCCCGTGCTTTCTGTTCCGCTGCAGTCGAGGCAGCAAAATGCAAAATGAGGTCAGCACCCCAGGCTGCATCCCGTTCCGTGCAGCCAGCCTGTTCTAAAAGCCGAAGAATGGCGTCTAGAATTCTGAAGCTGTTGGGACCAGTTGGAATTGTCGTAATAGCAAGACGCGCTACTCCAGCATGGCGAAACAGCACACGCAGGTAGGAAAGAACGATTTGCTCCAGCGCTTTATCCCATGGATCAACATTCCGTGGTATTCGCACACCAGAGAGAGCCCGATCCAGAGCAAGCGAAAGCAATTCGCCTAAATCGCGGATATGCACATAGAGCGATGCCGGGCCGGTATCAAGCGCCGCAGCAACCTTGCGCAGGCTGAGATCCTCCAGGCCCTCTTTCCGGATGAGTTCCAGAGCCGCCAGAATGATCGCCTCGCGTGTCAACAGGGGCTTCCCCGTTCCCCTGCGCCGACTGACGATCTGAGTCGTATTCATGATTCTCATATTAACACTAACGAACAGTGTTCGTTAGTGTGCTACGATGAATTTCAGTCAAGACCTGCTTCCTCCGAAGTGCTATTCAAGACTAGAGAGTATTCCATGGCGATTCAGGCGCAGCTGATCACTGTCGGCAGCGTGCTCGCAGTCTGATTTCTGGAAACCGATGCGATATATCTCGGCGAACCACGCTATCAACAACTATTGCAACAGCGGTAAGTGTAACTACCGCCAGAAGGAGATTTAAATATGACGGCTCTACCCTCTAATTTTCGTGAAGGCTTCACCGAAATCTACACCGGCAATCCGCCGTGGGATATTGGAAAGCCGCAAGCGCCATTCATCGCTGTCGCAGACCAGATCAAGGGACCTGTTCTGGATTGCGGCTGTGGAACAGGCAATACATCCATATTCCTGGCCGCCCGAGGCCTTGAAGTGACCGGTATCGATTTTGTTGCAGAGGCGATACGTAAGGCGCGGAACAAGGCTGCGCAGCGTGGCCTACAAATCGACTTCGAGGTCAAAGACGCTATGACCTTACCCGTATGGGATAAGAGTTTCGCCGGCGTTATTGACAGCGGCTTGTATCACATCTACGAGGTCGAAAACCGTCAGGCTTACATCCGTGGATTAGCTCACGTTCTCCAATCGGGAGGGCGGCTCTTTCTCCTCAGTTTCACCGATGACGAACCGTCGTCCCAAGGCGGTGTTTCGAAAGAGGATCTATACACTGACTTCGCGAAGGATTGGCAGATTGAATCGATCGAGACGGTCCATGGCGAAATCAATCCTGCATTCATGACTGAGCATCCCGGGGCCTTCCCCGAAGACGGTCCAAAAATGTGGTTTGCCATCATCCGCAAACTCTAGCCAAGATAGTAGCAGGCTTGTCTGCCAGCCTTGTAACCAGCGGACAAGTCACGACTAACTTTCCAAGAAATGAACCATGGAGTACTTCCGCCAAGAGCAGAAGGATGCAATGCATATTCCAGGGGCCGAATCTATCGTCCGAGGGTGGGCCATTTAAGCCTTCTTTTGGCACCTTACACCGAAGGAAGCTTGAATGGGCCAGCTCGCCGTCGCGTTGGATGAGTTGGCGCCTCTCTTTCAAACGGGCTACGCTATCGGAATCCCCTTTTGGCGCTGTTTATCTAATCGCGCTATCATCCGCGTATGCAGGCATCACGGTCCCGACTATGACAACGATCAATACTTTGGAGACGTACAACCTTCATGCCTATTCGGTAGAATCGTCACTGTTTGCCCCAAAAGTATCCCCCATCGTGAATCAGTTTTCTGGCGACGAACTGAAATCGGTTCTGCCTCACAGTGTGCTTCTCGAAAACGGGACAGGCAAGAATATTTGGAGTATTACAGTTCTCTACACATTTCCAGATGAGATTGCTGCGTCAGGGCAGGCCAAGCGCTACATCGTTACACATACCGCGCCGATACGCACAAGCGACGACAGGATGTTACACACTGGCGATCAGATCTTAATAACTCCAGTACGAAAATTGACAATCCTTCATAGATCTAACCAACTGCCGAAACAAGGGCAGAGGATTCCACTATCACTCTCAATGGAAGCCGCTAGCTACAAGCACAAGAACATTGACTCAGGGAAAAGAGTGCAAATATCAGTCGATTCTGTCGTGTTTGAGGACGGTGAAGTGATTGGGCCTGATGCCGCTGCAAAAATAGAAGTTTTCAATGAGCGCCTCGATGCCGATCTACACCTCGTCGACACGGTCGGCGGGTTTGCGCGGACCTGCCCTAAAGGATTTTCTGCAAGCAACCGCGTCGCAACCCGTTGCGACTGATCGCGATATTTATATGACTAACGTCGCAGCAAACTTTCTTACTTTACTCAATGCCGAGGGAGAGGCGGCACTTTTGAAAATGGTGGAACACCTCAGGTCGATGCCACCGTTTCATGAGAAGCATTTAACCAGGGCCGTGCAGAAATAGACAAGGTTGTTTGCATCCGTGTGTAATCGTGCGCGGGCTACCCGCCCGGATGCCAGAAATGCTCTACATATCGTGAAAGTTCAAAAATGGCTCAAGTTTCTTTTCTAGCCCTTCCATCGAATTAAGAATCTATCCTGCGCTATGCTGTCTTTCCTCCGCAAGCTTTATAACTCTTCTGGAGCTACAGTCGCCAGGGGGTTCGCGTGATCAAGGTTTACGATCCTAAACGCATGCAGACGAAATTCGTTGATGTACTCAAATACCCAGAATCTTGAGGAAACAGAAATCGCGCTTCTCTGTGGGATTTGATGAAAGGAAATTGCAGTTGTTTCTGCTCGGGACTCGCTTCCCAGCTCAGCAGCGCCTGATAAAAATCTAAAATCGCATGTATATTTCGAAACGCCGGTTGTAGAGGTCGAGACGCAGCTTTTCCTTGTTCGTTATCCACTGCTGCCTGCTGATTCGTGCTACATAAACAGCAACTCCTATCGTCGCTGTTGCCGTCGCGACTTTCACGATCATGCCTATTCAAGGATTCATGGCGCTCAGCTCAGCACTACTCTACTTTCCTGTTGACTTGTCGTTTCTTGGAGTTCGTCCCTCAAAGTAAGCTAGGATTCATGAATCTATTGGACAACGCTTATTCAGATAAGATTTGAATACTCATTGGGGAATCAATAGCACCTCATTGCCCAAGTCTGATCAGAGGAGTTCTAGACAATGTCCAAGCACGACCACAGCCCCTATCAGTACGCCTCGATATCCTGTTGCCCCTGGAGACGCCCGCGAGGCTTGTCCAGGAACTGCCCGATGTATAGATCCCCCTCCAGAGAGTTCAGCAACGGGCCGTGGACACGTTTGGTAAAGAGCAGTCGCTGGCTGTTCGGGAAATAATGATGGATCAGGTCGTTGTACAAGGGCCTGCATGCGTCATCCAGCGCACCTGCCCCAAGCAGTACAGGAACGTTGCTGTAGTACGGCTTTTTAGTGGCTGCATTTATCGGCTTCACTTGCCAGACGTCACACATCGCGCCGTAAACATCATTGACGTGAAAACCAGCCAGCCAAGGGAGAACGGTTTCCTGCTGCTTGATAGTGGCCTGATCTTCAAAGGCCATCTTGTCTGAGCAATAAACTGACAGTCGCATACCCGATATCGAGCCACTTCCCGCGAACACGTCGTCGAAAAACTCCTTCACATACGGCTCCTGCCGCCCCTCGATCATATCGTTGATGATCTGAGGCAACTTCTTTATCCCGTCGTAGTCCTCCACCCTGCTGTGGATAATGCTCAACAGCTCTCTGCGACTGTAGTATAGGGATACGATCCTACTATCTTTCAACTTATAGTTGATCGTAAACACCTTGTCGCCAAGACTGCTGAAGTAGCTGTGAAATCGATCAAGGAGGGTGCTGTCGCCGCTGCTGCCCAGCACGGAGGTCAACGCTTCATTGAAGTTAGCCAGTTCCTCTTCATCGATGTTTACAAACTCAGGAAGGGGCGAGTCCAGAATCAGCGAACGAATGTGCTCGGGATACTTTTGCAGGACAGCCATCATCAGACCGCCGCTATAAGAGATACCCATAAGATTCAGCGAGTCGATGTGCAGCAGGCGGCGAAGGTCTTCGATATCTGCTGCACTTTGATCCGTGTTGTAGGCGGAGAGATCAACACCTTCTCTGATCAGCTTTTCACGGCATTGTCTGACCGATGAAAGGACCGCATCGTCTACAGAGCGGTGTTCGAGATAAGCGTTTTGAACCCCGTTCCCTTCTCCTCCACATTCTAGATTCGGCTGTGCGAAATAGGTTCCACGCTGCTCGAATGCGATATAGTCCCGATTACGTAACAGAGACCTACGGGCAATCGAAGTGACTGGATGCAACGAACTGACACCCGGACCGCCGCCAGTGTACAGGACGGGGTCAGGGCTCTTATTCGGATTATTGCTCTCCACATAGATAAACGGCAGCTTGATGGTCCGGCCCTGTGGGCGATTGCGATTTTCCGGTACGATCAGAAATCCGCACCAGGTCTTGTGGAGGCTGTCCGCCTTATAGATACAGTCACTCGGTTCAATACGAGGAACACTGACCTGCTGTGCGCCAGAGGCAACCGCCGCCACAAGAAGCAAACCAAGCAAAAGAGTTTTGATCATTATGTTCTCGCATACCTTCCTGAAGGACCATTTCAGATTAATTGACAGCTCAACCAACAACACTATCCCACCCGCAATGTTTGGACACGCAGTGCCGAAACATCGGCATTTGCTGAATTTACGGCGCAGGACTCGCGGTCAACCCTCTTAAAATGTGCGGCTTAGTTTGGCTTCCGTGTTGCTTCACTGGTTGCGAACAAACAAGGAGCCACCTATGAATAGAACACGAAATATGACACTTCTTGCTGCAATGGTCTTTCTCTGCGCAACGTCGTCCTTTGCGCAAGACGCAACACGTCATGCGACGACTGCTACAAGTCCCTTGGCGGCAGACGCAATACGTCCATTCCATGTCCACATCTCTAACGTACAGATCCATGACCTGAGGAAACGGCTGGCGGAGACACGACTCCCTGATAAGGAAACGGTGAACGATGAATCTCAGGGGGTTCGACGCGCAGAGATGCAGGAGCTTCTGCAGTACTGGGGCCATTCATACAACTGGCGCAAAGTAGAAGCCCAATTGAATGCCTTGCCCGAATTTGTAACAACGATTGATGGCGTTGATATCCAGTTCATCCACGTGCATTCGAAAGTGCCTAATGCCTTGCCTCTGATTCTCACGCATGGTTGGCCCGGATCTCCCCTGGAGTTTATGAAGGTCATCGGACCGTTGACCGACCCAGTCGCATACGGAGGACACGTAGAAGATGCATTCGATGTCGTCATTCCTGCGATCCCGGGCTATGGGTTTTCAGGCATACCAACGGAACTTGGCTGGGGGCCTGACAGGGTAGCGCGGGCTTGGGACGTGCTGATGAAGCGTCTTGGCTACACGCGCTACGTCTCCGAGGGTGGTGATCATGGATCGGTAATTTCGGATGCGCTGGCGCGTCAGGCACCACAGGGACTACTCGGTATTCATCTGACCATGCCTGCAACCATCCCTGCGGACCTTGTGAAAGGCATTCACAGCGGAGACCCGGCACCAGATGGACTGGCGCCATCAGAGATGCGCGCATATAACGCCCTCAGCTCCTTCTTTGGAAGAAACGCAGCATACGGCGCCATGATGGTGACACGTCCACAGACCATCGGCTACGCCCTCTCCGACTCCCCGAGCGCACTTGCTGCCTATACCTACGAGAAGATCGCCGCGTGGTCTGACAGCAACGGCCATCCAGAGAAAGTCATTGGACGCGATGCCATCCTCGATGATATCTCCCTGTACTGGTTCACCAACACGGGTGCATCTTCCTCGCGTTTCTACTGGGAGAACAACAACAATAACTTCAGCTCCGTTGCGCAAAGGACCACTCAGATCAAGGTGCCGGTGGCCATCACGGTTTTCCCCCACGAGATCTATCGTGCCCCCGAGACGTGGTCACGACAGGCTTATCCGTCTCTTTACTATTTCCACGAAGCAGAAAAGGGCGGCCACTTCGCAGCGTGGGAACAGCCCGAGTTGTTCACGACTGAGCTTCGTGCCGCCTTCAAATCTCTGCGATGACAGGGACGATGCAATCACAACAATCGTGCCGACTTACCTTGGGGAGCAACTCCCCAGGGTAAGTATAAGTAACGATATGTCTTAGTTCTGTATCTGGAGCGCAGTTGTGTAGCCTACTTGGATAGCCTCCGTCCTGGGGCGCAAGGTTCGTTCCCCCGGAACGTGGTTCTGCATCTTGCAGTTGCAACCACTAAGACGCTCAATTAGAACTATCGTATGAAAGAGGCATGATGATGCAAGCAAAGAACTCGATTACCAAAGTAAAAGTGGGCAGCACAGCCGTTGGTGCAGTTGCAACCGGCGCACTTGCAGTCGGTGCGGTTGCTTTTGGCGCATTGGCTATCGGCGCGCTCGCGGTGGGCGTCATGACGGTAAAACGCTTGAGGATTTTGGAGGCACACATCGAGAAGCTCTCAGTCGGAAGTTTGACGGTGAATCATCTTGAAGTTCGGTCTCAACAGACTTGCGGAGGATCACGCTCCATAGATTAATAATGAGAAACGCCTATGTAGCCGGGAAAATATCTCGATTTATACAAAATCGCTAATGCACTCGTCGAGAGAGAGAATTACTAACCTTAAGTCGGCATCTCGCGGGGTTTGCAGAAGTTTCGTCGCTTCGCTTCACAGGAGCCATCTATTGCTGGCAGACTCGACGAGTGATCTGGCATGTTAGCAGCAGTCGAGCCAAGAATCACGTATTCGGACAGCGGCAATTGGGTGTGGTGACGAGAAGCCCGGATGAAGTTGCCTCCCGCCACCCTTGGCCGTTTCTCCCCATGACAGTCGTCAATACCCAACTTTCTATTCCGACTTCGTCAGCCCCGCAACGACTGTGGCAAGCTTATCGAGAATCTGGTTCCAGCCCTCGATTTGCCCGCTATTCTTTGCGCTTTCCATGGGCTCATTTCCAATGAAAGTGAGTTTCGTCTGGCCGTTACCAATATCCTCAAAAAGAATTATGTCGTGCGCACCCTCTACGGCCTCATGTTCGATTCCATACTGCTCGGGCTCAACTTTGTTGCCCTCCGAATCAGAGAAATACATGGAGGAAACGATTTTCTCGTACGGAACAATCTCGTGGTATTCACCAGCGTTCCAGAACTCCTGGCCATCCGGCGTTCGCATGCAGCATAGAAATTTTCCACCCACACGAAAATCCATCTTGCACACAGGTGCCGTAAATCCCTTCGGCCCCCACCACTGCATCACATATTTCGGGTCTGTCCACGCCTTCCAAACCAATTCGCGTGGGGCATCAAATATTCTCGTTACAACCATCCGGTCTGTCTCGTTAACCGTCCTTGTCACTTCTGACCTCCCTCTTTTTCATTTGATTCACCACCACATCCAGCTTGTCGAAACTCTCTTCCCAGAATCGACGGTAATAGCTGGCCCAGTCACTGACTGTCTTTATCGTCTCTGGCCTAAGCGTGCATATACTCTCTCGTCCACGCTTCGTCTTGATTACAATCCGTGCTCGTACCAAGCAGGCAATGTGCTTTGAAATCATCTGCTGCGAGAGTGCAAACGGTTCAGTCAATCCATGAACGGTGGCAGGCCCATGTGAGAGCCGTTCGATCATTGCCCGCCGGGTTGGATCAGACAAAGCCGCAAATGTTGTACCCAATCTATCCACAACCAAATGGTAGTGTATTTTCTCTCGATGTCAAGTGTAGATTTTCAGATCCTGATTGCTGCTCTCTGATCTCTGAGTCCTGACGCATGCGCCAATTTGATATTTCCCTATGAGCCGCGTATCGCAGTTGGACGCATGGTTTGAAGGCCGGCTTTTGACGAGCAAGTACTTATTAACACAGACGATTGCAGAGCGCCACAACCTGCGCAACGGCGCCCGCCGTCACAGTTGAGACGCCTGCATCAGGACCGGAGGAATACGGATTGCCTCTTCTCGGCGTACCAGTGTCGTCGATCTTCTATGTCTGGGAGGCCTTTACTTTACGCTGTTATATTCTTCATTACTAACAGGCCTCAACCAAACAGTTTTTCCTTTCTGAATCGGCGTCACCGCCATATAGGAGAAGGCGCTAATGCGATCATCTTCCGCGCCTCGGATGCCGCGTTGGAGTTGAATGAGGCTGCGTACTTGCTTGGCTTTGAAGACCCCAATTCCTTTGGTCGCGCTTTTCGCGTTTGGAAAGGAGTACATCCAAGCGATTGGCGTGAAACTCATCGCGCTTCTACTGCTAAAGCATCTTCCACAAAGATGTAGACCAAGACACGGAGGCATATCGATTGGAGCTCCTCGACTTCCAACTTCTGCAAAATCGCCAAGTCATTTCGTTGACCTGCTAAGCAGTAGTAGCTCCCCACTCGTAGGATTCTGGCTTTGCTACAACTCAAGATTAAGATTCCAGCAGCGCCCGTAACTTGTGAGCGTATCTGCGGCTCGACGTGACCACCGTTCCTTCTGCCAATACAATGTCGTAAACCCCATCGAACATCGGACGAATTTCGCTAATACAGGCACCGTTCACGATTGCCGATTTCCGCACGCGGATGAAGTGTTGTGGCGCCAGCTTCTCTTCCAGTTGTGCCAGGGTTTTCCGCAACAGGTGACTGCCGCTGGCGGTGTGTATGCAGACATAGTTTCCCGTTGCTTCGATCCACAAAACGTTGGAAACGGGAACGAAGAAAATCCGTTTCTTATCATTCACCACAAAGCGTTCCAATGGGCGGAGACTACGGAGGGATTGGAGCAGTGGTTCGAGACTTCGATTTGCTTCCCTGCGCTGTTCGAGGACCAGGCGTGCGTGAACCAAGGCCTTGGCAAATCGCTCCTTATCATACGGTTTCAGGAGATAGTCAACTGCGTGCACTTCGAATGCACGAATGGCGTGCGCATCATAAGCCGTGACAAAGATATATACGGGAGCAGGGCCGGTAGCTGGCTCCACATTTTCGATGACTCCAAAACCGTCCAGATCAGGCATCTGCACATCGAGAAAAACGATGTCGGGATGAAGTTCATTGATCTGCTCCACCGCGCTTATTCCGTTCGCCGCCTCGCCTACAACTTCAATGCCGTCGTGTTCGGCCAGATAGCGACGGATACCGCGCCGGGCGATTGGTTCGTCATCGACGATGAGGACTCGCGTCTTCATGGGAACTCCTCAGTGGAATGGTGATGATGGCTTCACAGCCTCGACCGTCGCCCCTGGTAAGTTCCAGCGACGACTCGTCTCCGTAGAGCTGTTTCAAGCGTGATTGGACATTGGTGAGTCCGACGCCGAATCGCAGGCGCGATCCTGGTGCCGGGCCCGGGCCATCATCGCGGACGCAGAGCCAAACTCTGCCGTTGTGGAGTTGCGCAGCGATCTCTAACCGGCCTGCAGCGGAATCGACGCTGATGCCGTGCTTGATGGCATTCTCAACCAGTGGCTGAAGAGCCAGGCTCGGTACATAGACTCCGAGAAGGTCAGCTGGCACGTCCATGTGAACTTTCAACCGATCATGAAAGCGTGTCTGTTCTATCTCCAGATACTTGCCGACGAACTCGAGCTCGCTCTGCAAGGTGATTTCGTTCTCCCGCCGTTCGAGGGCCATGCGCAGCAAGTCGCCGAGGCGGACCAGGAGACGGCTCGCAGCATCGACGTCTTCCTGCATCAGGATGCCAATGGTGTGAAGACTGTTGAACAAAAAGTGCGGATGTAACTGGCTCTTAAGGTTCTCAAGTTCGGCATGGGAGAGCTGCGTTTCCAGTTGCGCCGCTCTAGTCTGGCGCTCCATAGCAGCCTGGTAAAAGTGGATCGACTGATACAGCCCCACCACTAACCAGTACGTAAGTATGCCAGTAAAGCTCATAGATAGAACACTGATTGCAAACGTAGGAAGAAGGTGCAGCGCACGGGGATTACTTATGTGAAAAACTGACCACAGAAGTCCACGGCTCAGAAAGTATTCGGTGACAGATGCCAGGGGAGCCATCACGAGCGACGTGATTGTGTGGATCACTATATGGGGTACAATTCTCGGCCCTGTCAACGGGAACCGTTTGGCCAGACCAATCACAAGCGGTGTGTATGCTGCCCACACGCACCAGTAGACAAGTTCGAGCGCGCTGTCGGGCACCCAGCTGACGTGCGTACCCATTACCTTCACCAGTACGATCCTGCGTACGGCAAACAACAGTCCTACAACTGTCCACGCACACAGGATCAAAATCCATCTTGTCCGTCCCCTATCTGGTTTGGCCTCGAGCAATGGTTTTGTCGCCCCCTCCGGCACGGATTATAGCTGAACCTTCGAAGAAGACATCAAGTTCTCTCGGCAAAGTGATTTCAGCCGCCAACTGCCCAGACGTTTGTGCTGGATGCCGCTGCCACACTTTGAATTCCGATATTCTCTGGGAACGAATCCGTAACGACAGTACTTGATGGCCAACTCAGACCGCTTATCTCGTTTCGGATACCGCATGTCACTTTTCCTGCAAACACTGGCTTTACACGGCATATGTTCCTGAGCACGAGTCGTTCTAAGTGACGCAGAGGAGTTCTACATGAAGAGAATTCTGACTCAGTACGGAGGGCACGCGCTTGCGGTTGCTCGGAGGTTTCCGTTGGCGTCGGATGCCGGCTGTGCGCTGCCTTTGGAGCCCATGGGCATTCCTGCCGCCATCGATGCGGCAATTACCGGGCCCGCAGACAAGAATCGAGCCGGCATGAAGGCCCTGTTTATACCCGAAGCGCGCCTGATGTTCGTTTCAATCGGCGTGGACGGGACACCAGCTTACACCATCCGGACCTTGGACGATTGGATCGCACGCGTTAAAACCAGTGGCCTCGCCATGCTCGAAGAAAGGCAGCTCAAATTTCAACTTGAGCGTTACGGCAACATCGCCCAGTTATGGAGCAGTTACGCGCTGCACAGCGACGGAGAGCAAGTCGCGCGCGGCATCAACTGCATTCAAGCGATCAAAGGAGCCGGCGGCTGGCGAGTTACGGGCATCATGACGCAGGCCGAGTCGGTCACTGCGCCGTTACCCAAGAAATATCTGCCGTAAGAGGCAAGCCTGAGAGGAGCTTGACTGCACGGGCTGGCTGCGCGTGCGATTTGCGAGACTGCTCGACATTTCAATCCGAAAGCGCAACTCAATTCGCCGCTGGCGCGCAGCATCGGCGCAGAACTCTTTGCAAAACCATTTGCTTGAAACAAACCAAGGGAGGATTCACTATGAGAACGTTTCGAATTGTAAGTACGATGACTGCGATCGCCATCATCGTAGCCGTGGCTGCTACAACGTCGCAAGCTCAGCCTGCACAGACGGTTCAGGCAACTCTGTCCAAAGAGGCTGGGACTCTTTCCGACAAATTCACAGGAATGGCGCGAGTGATGGCAGGGAAATATGATTGGAGGCCGGGTCAGGGCGTGCGTTCCGTGGGAGAAGTATTCAACCTTATTGTCATGGAGAATGGCATACTCGCCGGAACGCTGACCGGTGCAACGGGCGGCATGCGGCCGGCGCCGATTACTGACCCCGAGAAACTGCAAGAGGCGTTAAAGACCTCCTACGCCAACCTGCAACAGACAATCGCCGGACTCTCGGATGCCGATCTGAAGGCGCCGGTCAAGCTGTTTGGCCGGGATATGACAAAGGAAAGCGCAATCCAGCATCTCTTCGCAGACCAGCACGAGCACCTCGGACAGTCGATTGCCTACGCGCGCATGAACGGCGTCATTCCGCCGTGGTCGAAGTAGGAGACCTATCGCCTTTCCGCAAGCTCATGAGCATTCAGGCTGATGTAACCCGAGCACTACATCAGCCCTCCTCAATCGAAGAAATCGATCTTGCATGAGCTGCGGGACGACGATGGAAGAAGGAGAGACCGCCGATTGCAAACTGATAACTAAATAAGATTCTGTGATTTTGACCGAGAGGAGCGTCTTCATGGGGACTTTAGTTCAGGATGTTCGCTATGGTTTGCGCATGCTCATCAAGAGGCCCACCTTCACGATCGTGGCTGTCCTGACTCTGGCTCTGGGCGTAGGAGCCAACACGGCCATTTTCAGCATCGTGAATGCCGTGTTGCTACGTTCTCTGCCTTACCGCGATCCCGATCGCTTGGTGCGAATCTTCTTTAACGAGCCCGGCGTAGGCTTGCGGGACGTTAAGTTTTCCAAGCCTGAACTGGATGACCTGCAGACGCGAGCGGGTGTATTTGAAGATGTAACCCCGATCTTTGAGGGTAGTGAGAATTTGACTGGAGCCGGAGAGCCCGAGCGTGTCGAGGGGGTCAATGGCGGTTTCAGCTACTTTTCCATGCTAGGTGTGATCCCGCAAATTGGACGTCTGTTTGGTCCGCAAGACTTCGCGCCTGGTTTCGCTCCCGTAGCTGTAATCAGCGACGGCCTATGGCGCCGTGACTATAGCGCCGATCCGAATGTTCTCGGCAGTACCATCCGGATCGACGGTGACCCCATTACAATTATCGGGGTTTTGCCACGCGGATTTCGCCATCCTGGACCGACATCTTCCGGCGAAGTGGAAGTGTTTGGCGCCGGCGGATTCAGCGCAGATCCCTTTCCCCAGCCAATGCGTGGTACCCGGGTTTTAGTATCTGGAATCGGACGACTTAAGCCTGGCCTGACACTGGTGCAAGCTCAGGCGCGGCTCACTGCCATGGCTGCCCAATTACGCCATGACTTTCCCACCGATTACCCGCCGCAGGCGCAATGGACAATTGAGATTCAACCATTGCAGGAAACGTTGGTGGGAAAGGTCCGGCCCATGCTGCTGGTATTACTTGGCGCGGTCATCCTGATCGCCTTCATCGTATCGTTGAACATTGCCAATCTCCTCTTGGCGCGTGCATCGGGACGACAGCAGGAGATGGCGGTGCGGTCAGCGCTGGGGGCGAGTCGCGGCCGCATAGTGCGCCAGATGCTGACCGAGTCCCTGCTGCTGTCGCTTCTCGGCGGCGGCGCGGGAATCGCAACCGCGGTGGTTACTTTGCGTTCCATCCTGCGCTTTGTGCCATCCAACATTCCTCGGCTCAGCGAAGTACGAATCGACTGGGCGGTGCTGGCCTTCGCTCTGCTGATTTCCATTCTTACCGGCTTAGTGTTTGGACTTGCTCCGGCGCTTCATTCGGCAAAAGCTGCTCTCTCCTCGGCCATTCGTGAAGGTGGTCGGGGGTCCGGCTACAGCATCAAGACCGGCCGATTGCGCGATGTTCTCATCGTCTCTGAACTGGTATTTGCCGTCATACTGATGGTGGGAGCCGGCTTGCTGCTGCGTACGCTGCGGGATCTGTTGCAGGAAAATCCAGGCTTTAGTCCAACTCAAGTTGTCACGGCAAACACGTGGCTCGGAGTTCCTAACGATCCGAAGATGGATCCGTATCTCGGTATTCCCGGCAAGGTCACCTTTGATCGTGAATTGCTGCGGCGTATGAAGGCAATTCCTGGAGTGAATCTCGCCGCAATCACCTCAGCTATACCGACCACCAATAGCAATCCCAACGCGGTCGGTGGCTTAGCGGTTGAAGGCTTCGCGATTAAAGATAGACCGGTCGAGTCCTCGCAGGATCTGCGCGCTGAGAGAATTCGGATAAGCCCCGATTATTTTAAGGTGTTGCAGGCGACGCTCCTACGCGGTCGCTCATTCACCGAGGGCGATGAATACGGCAAACAGCCGGTGGCCATCATTGATGAAAGCACCGCTCGCAAATATTGGCCCGATCGTGATCCGCTGGGCCGCCAAGTACGGTTCGGGAAAGACCCGACGAAACCATGGACGACCGTCGTGGGTGTTATTAAAGATATTAAGAATGACGGTCTCGACATCGATGGCGTTCCCCACATCTTCGTTTCGACCTATCAAGACCCCAGCAAGCAAGTGAGCGTGATGTTGCGAACGTCTCTGCCCGCGACCCTGCTCGAATCACAGATTCGGCATGAAATCCAGAGCATTGATCCTGGCTTGCCGGTATTTAATGTTTCTTCTATGAACGACGTCCTTGATCGGTCACTGGCTTCACGCCGTCTTTCTGCCGATGTGGTGGGCGGATTCGCTGGACTGGCGGCGCTTCTGGCCTCCATCGGAATTTACGGATTGTTGGCTTATATGGTCGGCCAAAGATCGCGCGAGATCGGTATCCGCATGGCCCTGGGCGCGCGGCGGGGCGACGTTCTGAGAATGTTCTTACGCAAGGGGGTCGCACTTGCCGGCGTGGGCATCGTTGCCGGATTGGTCATTTCTGCATTCACTGCGTCCATGATGGCAAGTTTGCTCTACGGGGTGCGCCCCCATGATCCGGCTGTGTTTTTGATCGTACCTCTACTTTTGTTTGCCATTATCGTTCTAGCCAGCTACCTGCCAGCACGCCGCGCGATGAAAGTGAACCCCATAGTCGCCTTGCGTGAAAGTTGAGAACAGTTAGGGATTTGGACCATACGTATCTCTTATCTTGAGCTTGGAAAGCGCTTTGGAAAGACTTCGGGTAAGTACCACCGTTGTAATTAGGTAGCGCTCCAGTCCGGCTGTCGTGGTATCCTCGCTCTCCATTGTCAGTGGTGCCGATATCTTCGATTACAGTTACGACTGTAGTACTAAAGCATTTCCCGCACAGATGTACCCGAAGCGTAGAAGCTTTGGCAGCTTCGCGTCCACGAAGCCGGTTTATTCCTAACGGGCAGATGTCCGATTTGGCGCTTCTCGTCAACGTGGATCGCAGAATATTGTCCCGCTTCTCAATTACTTGTCCAGTTGCTCGCGCAAACAGAATTAGATGAGCGGTTTACGTTGTGGCAACACTGAGACAGCTATCAGGATCCCTTGGCATTCTCTCTGAAACCAGAACGGATTCGCCGCTTCGACTCTTGTTGACAATCTATAAGAGAAATGCTTATCTCTTGTAGATACTCTATAGGAGACTTCATGCCTCCGGCACAAACTGACCTGCTGCAGGGAACGCTCGATCTGCTGATCCTCAAATCGCTGACGCTTGAAGAGTTGCACGGAATGGGGATTTCGCGTCGCATTATGCAGATCACGAACGGTACGTTTGAGGTCAAAGCGGGCTCTCTCTTTCCTGCTTTGCATCGAATGGAAGAGGCAGGGTGGCTGACTTCATTCTGGGGCGAAGCCGAAACCAATCGACGGGCCAAGTTCTATCGCCTCACCAAGACCGGTAAGAGGCAATTGCAAACGGAGTCGGATAAATGGGAGCGCATCTCGCTCGCAATGGCAAGTGCGCTCCGCGCGACGTAGGAGGCGCATTGTGATTCAGTTCTGCCGCGCGTTCTGGCGCAACTTGCGTCATCGGCAAGTGCTTAATGAGGAACTGGACGAGGAATTGCAATCGTATATGGAGTCGATTGTGACGGAGAAGGTCCGGCGCGGGATTTCTCCTGATTCCGCTGTCCAGGAAGCACGGCTAGAAATTGGCGGATTGGAGCAGGTGAAGCAGGGCGTTCTCGACGCCAGAACAGGAGCCTTTGTGGAGGGGGTCATCCAAGATGTTCGCTATGCTCTCCGGAGCCTCGCCGGAAGTTTCGGGTTTTCAGCCATCATCGTTCTTACACTGGCACTTGGTATTGGAGCAAACAGTGCCATTTTCACTCTCGTGAATGGGGTCATTCTCAAGCCTCTTCCATATCCTGACTCAGATCGCCTTGTCATGCTCTGGGAAACCTCCGTTCAGAGCGACAAGCCCGGAACTGTGGCGCCGGCGAACTTCTACGACTGGCATCGGGAGAGTCATTCCTTCGAAAAGATGGCTGCGATTGATACGTACCCTGATTTCATTCTTAATGGTTCAGGGGAGGCTCAGCGTTTAGCAGGCGCAGAAGTAAGCCAGGAGTTTTTTTCTCTCCTAGGGGTTCGGATGACCCTCGGTAGGGATTTTCTCCCTGAAGAGGACCACCCTGGCTCCAGTCACGTTGTCATTTTGAGCTACGCGACATGGATGCGGCTCTTTGGGGGCCGAGCCGAAGTGGTGGGGCGCTCAATCCGGCTGAACGACGCTGCTTACACGATCGTTGGCGTGCTTCCGCGTGAGTTCTATCTGGTCAGCAAAGCCGCGGATTTCCAGTCGCGGAACCGGATCGATGTTTGGACACCGCTGGCTCTTGCATCGCCCCCGGAGGCATGGCAGCGCGGCACGCACCCACTTTGCGTCTTCGCTCGTCTCAGGCCGGGTAGTTCGTTTCAGCAGGCTCAATCAGACATGAGCATCGTCGCAGCAAATCTCGCACGGCTTTATCCGGATTACGATAAAGACAGGGGTGTCGCCGCGACTCCCCTCGAGTCTCACGTCGTCGACAGCGTTCGAGTAGCGTTGTTCACTCTTCTGGCTGCTGTCGGGTTGGTTCTGCTGCTCGCCTGTGCCAATATAGCGAATCTCATGCTGACACGGGCAGTGGCGCGACGGAAGGAGATTGCGATCCGTATTGCGCTCGGAGCAGGCGGCATAAGAATTGCCCGGCAACTCTTGACGGAGAGCATGTTATTGTCTCTGGCCGGCGGAATCTTAGGATTCGCGCTTGTGCTGTTCAGTGTGCCGGCGCTTGTTCGTCATCTACCGGCAGATTTACCACGAGCCTCAGATATTTCGATTGACTGGAGAGTGCTGGCCTTCACCAGCTCGATTTCCATACTCACGGGGACCCTGTTTGGCTTGGTCCCTCTTTACCAAGCGCGACGAGTCAGCGCAAACGACTCTCTAAAACAGGGAGGACGCGCAGTAGCCATGAACCGCTCTCGCATGCAGAATTCACTCATGGTTGCTCAACTGGCGATCGCTGTCATCCTTCTCACCGCAGCTGGCCTGATGACCAAGAGTCTCTGGAAATTGATGGAGGTCGCTCCCGGTTTTCGAACAGAACACATCCTCACGGCACGCCTATCACTGCCTCCTCAGTATGCGAACGGTTTTGCGTTTGGAACAGGCAAGCATCCAAGGATTTCGCAGTTCGAGAACGAATTGATAGAAACTGTGCACGCGATTCCAGGAGTCCAATCCGCGGCCTTCACTTCGTACCTGCCAATGTCCGGGGTTGATAATTCCTGGGGATTCACTATTGAGGGTCGCGCGCCGGGGCCGCCTGGTGTCGACGTGACGAACTATCGTCCTGTGACCGCTGGCTATTTTGAAACTATGGGGATACCTGTGCTCCATGGGCGAGACTTTTCAAAGGCAGATAGGGATGATAGCCCTCTGGTGATTATCATCAACGCAACCATGGCGCGAATCTGGTGGGGTGGCCAGAATCCCGTCGGCCAACACGTCCAGTTTGGCGATGATCAGTGGCGAACAATTGTTGGAGTCGTGGGCGACGTGCATCATGACGGTCTAGCTAATAGCCCAGAACCCGAGATGTACCTTCCCTACGGGCAAGCACCCAATGTCGAGATGCGCCCAATAATTGTTTTGCGCACGTCAGTCGAGCCAAAGAGCTTGGCTGGTGAATTGCGCAGAGCAGTCTCGGGTGTGGATCCGGACGTCCCCATGGATCAGATCGAAACCATGAAAGAACTCGTTTACGGTTCGGAAGGCGAATCGCGCTTCAGAACCGCATTCCTACTCTCGTTCGCTTTCCTTGCACTCTTCGTCGCATCGATCGGACTCTATGGCATGTTGAGCTACTCGGTTACACAACGCACACGCGAATTTGGTATTCGTATGGCGGTTGGAGCGACGCGCGGAGCAGTCCTTCGAGTGGTTTTGGGGAGGGCCGCAAAGTTCGTTTGCATCGGAGTCTGCGTCGGAATAGTCGGAGCACTTGCCCTTACGCATCTCATCGCCTCTCTTTTGTACCAGATCACACCATTTGACATTCCTATATTCGTAACCGTTCCAGTGCTGTTGATCGCTGTTGCATTTCTCGCCAGCTATTTTCCCGCCCGGCGAGCTTCTAGCGTCAACCCGATGGATGCTTTGCGATACGAGTGATCTTCCTGTGGCCGAGTTTTAGACTCGTAGGCTAAAATTTCAGTTCGCAATTGCGATTCCTTCAATTGAGCCACTATCGCCGACTCTCGCATCGAATGGATTTGTGCCGTGAAGTTGGCCGGCAATTTTCTGGCCAAGCTATACTGGAAAAGGCTGCCTGCCCGCGAGTTGCTCTTTCAAAATGATCTCTTTCTCAAGCATTAATAAACAATACGGCAAGCAGTTGCTCTTCGTGGACGCTTCCTTTCAGTTGAATCCCGGCGAAAAAGTCGGATTGGTAGGTCCGAACGGAGCGGGCAAGACAACGCTCTTCCGGATGGTAATTGGCGAGGAAACTCCCGACGAGGGCGTGGTGTCCGTCCCCAAGAAGCTTAAGATAGGCTACTTTCGCCAGGACGTTGCGGAAATGCAGGGTCGTCCAGTTGTAGATGAAGCGATTGCTGGCAGCGGACGCGTCGGCGAGCTGCACCACGAACTCGCAGCCTTGCAACTCGATATGTGCGACCCCGACAAGGGCGATGAAATGGACCGCATTCTTGATCGCTTCGGTCACGTTCAGGAGGAGTACGAGCAGCTTGGCGGCTACGCACTCGAATCGCAAGCCCGTGAAGTGCTCCACGGCCTGGGATTCAAAGATGATCAGATTGATGGCGACGTGGGCGCTCTCTCGGGCGGTTGGAAAATGCGGGTTGCGCTGGCTCGGGTCCTGCTCGGAATGCCGGATGTATTGCTGATGGACGAACCGACGAACCACCTCGACCTCGAATCCATCATCTGGCTCGAACAGTTCCTCAAGTCGTATCGGGGCGCGCTGTTCATGACTTCGCACGACCGCGAGTTCATGAATCGTCTGGTCTCAAAGATCGCGGAGATTGATGAAGGCGAAATCACCACCTACTCGGGTAACTATGATTTCTACGAGCGGGAAAGGGCCGTGCGAGAGAGCAACCAGCAGGCAGCATTTGCCCGGCAGCAGGCTATGCTTGCCAAAGAGCAGCGCTTCATTGAACGTTTCAAGGCGCATGCCGCCAAAGCGGCCCAGGTGCAGAGCCGCATAAAGGCTTTGGACAAGATCGAAAAGATTGAACTGCCGAAGAAACGCCAAGTGGTGAAGTTTGACTTCCGCACTCCCCCGCGATCTGGTGAACAGGTGGTTGTCATCGAAAATCTGCATAAGAGCTATGGCCCCCGTGTGATCTATGAGGGCTTCAACCTCACCATCCGTCGTGGAGAACGCTGGGCCGTGATGGGAAAAAACGGTGCGGGCAAGAGCACACTGCTCAAGATGATCGCCGGCGCCAGTGCTCCGGATGCCGGTAGCGTGCGGCTCGGCGCCAGCCTTTTTATGGGCTACTTTGCGCAACAGTCGCTGGACGTGCTCAATCCCGATCTCACCGTGATCGATCAGTTGCAACAGGATTTCCCCCAAGACGGTCTCGGGGCATTGCGAAACCTGGCCGGCGCATTCCAATTCTCCGGCGACGACGTGGACAAGAAGATTCGTGCACTCTCCGGTGGTGAAAAGTCGCGACTGGCAATAGCGCGTATGCTCTACAACCCGCCGAACTTCCTTGTGCTCGACGAACCGACGAATCACCTGGATCTTGCGACCAAGCAAATGCTAGTGGAAGCTCTGAAAGATTTTGAAGGCACCATGATCTTCGTATCGCATGACCGCATGTTCCTTCGCGGTCTCGGCTCACGTGTGTTGGAACTTGGCGGTGAAAGCGGCTCCGACCGCACTCCAACCATCTATCCCGGGTCGTACGATGAGTACGTGCAGATGCTTGGACATGAGGCGCCTGGAATCTATTCGTAGGCCTTGCAGGAATTTGTGCAACGACCATGGGGCGACGGCTTCACTCCCAAGGTGATCTGATCCAGCGCCTTGACGGAAATGGGCGCAGTCAAGCATTAGAGCATTTTCCGAAAAGGTGTGGACCGAAGCAATAGAAGTTGGCGCGGCTTTCCGCTAAAGAAAGCCGCTCTTCACTTAAGTTGGAAAGTTTACAGTATTTCGGAAAATGCTTTAGAGAATGTGTTGATTGGCGTTGGAGTGTCTGCCAGTGCCAAGTGCTCCACACCGTTCTCTTCAATCATTGACGACAGTTCAGGATCCTAACTGAGTAGGCTCGAAAGCAGTCGCGAGATAGGTACTGGGAAGTGGGCTTCAGTTCAGCTTTTTTGCTCATGTTCGTCAACGATCGCATAATCTCAAAATCACTCATTGATTGTCCAAAAGTCCGCTTCGGGGACTCGAAGCCGGTTTCAGGACAATTCCCGGCCCGTCCACCAGCCGGAAGTCAAACTCTCAGACGATACCATGAGCGTTTTCAGCACTGATCCTCACCTCACGACTTCACATGTTTCTCCTAATCGCCGATCGAAGGTCTCAAAGATCACGATCAAAGTCGCCAAGCGATAGTATCCAGCTGCTGGACTTTCGGCAGAATATAGAAGAACATTTCAATAGATTTCTTTTTGTGGCAGATTCATCTTGGCTAAGTTGAACACAAGAAACATTCCAAGATCATGGGCTACTCCACTCTTGGGCATCCACCGATCAACTACGTGATAGGTTCCGTTCTTTGCCCCCTCAATGATCCACTGCGATCCGTCGGTGCCTGTCTGATCGGCCACAGGGTTGGGAGCTATCCAGAAACCAGCCTCATCTACGAGAGAAAGGAACTTTCTGGTTTCATCGCTGTCCAAGATATAGTTTGAGTTCATAATGAGTTTCCCAGGAGCATAACCGCCAGCACCACTTGTTTTCTTCACTGTTAGCACACCGGTTTTATCAGGTTGTATGTCAATCCGAATCGCAATAGGGTGGTCGAAGGTGCGAAGCCAGAGGAATCGGTATGAATGCGAAAGGTGATTGTCTGTCAACTTGAGTAGCGAGGGCTCCTGCAGAGCAAGAAGATGGGAAGAATACCATTGCTCCTTAAAGTTATCGCCCCTGAGGTCAAGGGAGGATTTGGGAAAGAACTGAGCGTTGCATACGGATATACTGAGCGCAATTGTTGTAACTAGTATCCAAACTCTTTGCACATGCCCTCTCCAAGCCCAAATTGTGAAGTCTGTCGCCTGTGGATTCATTGTTTTAGACACCTCTGCGGATAGGAATGTTCCCCGCATACTCCAATTGTCGCTTTGACGCAAAGTGATTTGATACAACTTGATCACGCAGTTCGGAAACAAAGTTTGTCCTGTGGCTATCGCAGTCACAGATGCTGCTGAATTATCCAGAAGTCCCATCCGGGATGCCGGTTTCCGGGGGCGTTTCCTATGTTTCTCTCCCAAGCCAATTGTCAATGAGTGATTTGGCCCTGTACGCGTCAATCGAGGAACTCATCATTACGGGTTGCTGGTGCAGGTCAGCCTGGCGCTCGGTTTCCGCCGACACCAAGCGAGTCGTCGATGATGACCAAGCGGTAACTGACGAGTCGGAGGTAGGTGATGCGCCCGGAATATAGAACGACTGTTTCCCGGGGGTATAGATTCTGCCAAAGCTGCGGCCGGTTCGCCACCTGTGTGGGATAATTGCTCTCACTATTCCGCAAAGGCGCGAAATGTTCAGGTTGACTCGAATTCTGGCGTTGATGGTCCTTGTGATCTACGAGATCACGTTCTGTGCTGCCGCTCAATCCTCTTCTCCATCCGTTACGCCTGAAATGAAGGAATGGATCAGTGCGCATCAGGCAGTGTTAAGCAATATAAATACTCTAGGCAGTGGCGGCAGGCTGAGACCATTGGGCAATGCACAGATGCGCCCGTTGCTAGCCCAGGGGTGGCAGCTTGCCGAGAAATGGGCAGGAGCATGGTTCGATCTGCATCCAAATCCTTCGCCAAAGGATCTCGATCAGCTCTTCGTAGACTTCACACCTCCGCCAAATGACCCCGATCCAAAGCTGTCTGACGTCTACGCACTAACGGGCTCGGCGACGCGAATTGCGACTGACGTATATATCGTCACAGCAGATTATGTAGAGAACCAGTCCGCTAACGCCGTCTCGACTTTCTTCCTGGTCGACCGCGGCAAGGATGGTCATTTCCTGTCGAAATGGAGCATCAAGCCTTTGGCCGCTCGTCATTTCCGTAAAAGGGATGAAATCGGGCTCTGGGCGTTTCTCGATTCGTGCTTTTACTATTGTGGACCTCTTGTTGCTCAGACAGTTATGCCGTTGCCCATCTCGGGCAATGGTGAGCCGCGATTCGCAATCGACGCTTACCAAGCAACTAACGGCAACACTCTCTTAAAGCAATTGAGCATCTGGCAGTGGAACGGGACCGAAGCTAAGAATCTCATCATTCGCTCTTATGACCTCTATATAGACGAGGATCGCGATATCCAGCTCGTCGGTAATCTGCTCACCGTGCCCACGAAAGAGCGTACCGAGTCTTTCGGCGTTCTGGGCTGTTGCGCTGAGCCACGCGGGATGTGGGTTCTTCGGATCACTCCCGAGAGCGTGCAGGATCTCGGCCATCGGTTTCTGCAACCCCAAGTCCAATGGGCCGATCGACTCTTGGCAGCCGTGGCAGCCAATTCTTCCGGTGCTGCTGGACTCGCTTCTCCATCCGTCATCTCTTATTTGAGGCACACAGAAATCGAAACAGATTCCGTTGAAGAGTGTCATGTCCTGAACAGCGGAAAGAAGGGTGCTTTCGAAATCACCTTCGGCGTTGGCACGAAGCTTTGGTTTGAATATTACCTTCGCAATGGCCAGCCTTACTTTACTCACGTCCGGGTGGAATAGATAAAGTCGTGATTCTCGGGTCCAACTGCCGGGAGCAGCTTGCGGTCGACTTGTCGCCCATCTGGACTGCCCGGTAAAGAGAGGCCGTCAATGAGCCTGTAATCACCTACTCGCTTTTCAAGGCCAGATTTTCTGTGACGCTTCTATTGTGCATAACAGCGGCGTGGAGGCCGCTCATGTGCGCAAAAAGAACAAACGGCCACCCAGCCGCAAGATCGTGCCGAAGCTTCCAGAGGCAGAATCGCCGGCAGTCGACGAGCGCAAAACGGATTCAACCGTTGTTGAAGATCGCGCAGGTCCTCCCAACGTTTCCGCATAAACTGCTGTCGATGAGCGGTTCGGCCCGCGCCCGATTGCCTCTCTCTTTGGGAATTACGCGTATTCATTTGTGTCTTAAGTAATGGTGGTGGAGCAAGTTCTCTGTTTTCGGTGTCTAAGCAAATAATGAACACCGTGACATGGCTTAAACGTACGCTTCGGGTGGCGTGTGTTATCGCTCTGGCTCTTCTGCTACTCGCATTCCTGGCAGTCCAGGTTCAGCAGAACCTGCTGCGGTATCGCGCCAAGCGGTTGATGGCCGATATGCATCAGATTCGGCTCTATCAGAGCACCTGGGCCGACGCTCAGGCACTCATGTATCGGTGGGGAGCTTGGGGACACTACGACGGAAGTTGCAATGCAAAGGATTGCCGGTACGAGATCAACCTGGAGGATCTCAGCAGTCGTACTGGACATTTCCTGAGCGGCGATACGTATGGGTGGCTTTGGCAGAAAACATACCCCATCTATCGCTGGCTCGGCGGCCGATATACCTGTGTCCGCCTCGCTTTTATCGTGCAAAACGGCACAATCTGGCGGACGAGCACTTCCGTCGATATTGCTATTCCGCCGAAGTTGCTGGAAAAGGAAGAATTCGGTTATCTATTGAGGGTCGAGGCTAGGAGTCAACAGGCGCTTCGACGGACTGAGGGCGGCGGCCCAGTGTTTGGGGGTCGAGATCAGCTTGCCCAACATCCCTACTACAGAGCTGGGCGACCTGGCGGATGCACAGGCTGCCTTATGGTCACAGTGACCTACTCAACTCATACATCCCAGCCCGAGATTCAACGTCTGACCTCGTTCGACCTTTCCTGTCTCACCCGGTTCATCGCCTGCAGACTACCAGGAAACTTGCTGCCGGCAGCCCGTGAATGGAACCTCTATGGCGAGTCGGGGTCGGATTATCGAGTCCCTGGCACTTCGCAGTCACCGTCTACTCCATGTGATATCCCCATCTGGGCACTGGGGAGAGATGCAGTATCCGCATACGTGATCGATGCGATTCCGACAGCGGCGCAGGAAAAGGCAGCTTATCAAATGGAAAACTCGGGGTCTGATGCCGTATCCGAAACGGCCAATGTCAGGATCGTAGAAAAACTCAAGGGAGCCTCTAGCTTGACTCCCGGTACGGTGATCGAGGCCGAAACTTTTCCAGGTATCCACTACAATTCTCCGCAGCCGCCAGAGCATTTAAAGCCGGGAAATCGCTACATCCTACTGACGTCCGGTGAATATTAGGGGAAAGAGGAGAGCCTATCCATAGAACGCTGCGGCGTGCAAGAGAACACCCCCGAAGTTCGCCGCGAACTAGAAAAAGGCTTTGCACAGAACGACAATCTGCGTGGGCCGAAACTTCGGTAGAACAGCCTCGTCACAGTTGCTCCCGAAATAAGTCCCCATATGTCGGCTACTCTTTAGGTATCTATTGTCTAGGCCCAAGGGGCCATGAGTCCGGTTCGAGTCCACGAATCCGGTTTCTAGAGAATTTCCTATGTTGCCTTCCAAGCCAGTTGTCGATGAGTGGTTTGCCCTGTAGTCGCCAATTGAGAGCGGCTGGGCAGATTACTGACGATATGCTGACATCGCGGTACTGATCCTCGCTTAGCGAGGGGCGTTGCGTGCGGTGCTCGTCTGCTCGCGATCACCGCACGCCTGCCACAGTGTCCAGTTTTGAAGGTGTTCTTTACAGATTCGGGTGCAGGTCTCGTGTTGGGCTTACCTGCTCAAGGAGAGAGGCTATGTGAAGGATCGTAGACTCTGCCTGCCAGTTCCCCACGATCTGCACACCAATCGGCATGCCGTCATGACTGGTACCGAAACGCATCGAAATCCCGGGAAGGCCGGTGACATTCAACGGTGTGGTCGCGGACATGATGCCCAGGATGTTCACCGTTTTACCGTTGATCCGTAGCTCCTGCTGACCGTGTTTGAACGAGGGAGTTGGTAGAACAGGTGTCAGCAATGCATCGTATTGCTGGAAGTACTGTGCGTAGCCATCCTTCAGACGCTCCGCAGCCTGCGCGGCATGGATGTAGTCCTGTGCTGGCGTATCGGGCAAGGAGAGCATGAGCCGGGCCATATCCCCGATCTCGTCTTCACGGCGGCCTGCCGTCGTTTTTACAAATCCTGGCTTCATCTCAAGTATGTGCAGACGAGTGAATACGTCGAGGGCATAATCGCGTTCCAGCGCAGGGATACGCACAGGCTCGACGGTGTGCCCGAAATCTTTGAGGGCTTCTGCGGCAGCCTGCACTGTTGCAGCGACCTCGGGATCTATCGGCCCGAATCCTGGTTCCACCAGCCAGCCGACGCGGAGGAAACGCTTGTTGGAGTTGCCGATGCCGTTATCGAATGGAATGGAGCTGCTGGAGTAGCCGTCCTGCCCGTCTGCTCCGGCGAGCTGCGAGAAGGCCAACGATAGATCACGGATGCTCCGCGCCATCGGTCCCACATGCCAGAACCGCCGTGGCTCACGCGGCCAGATGTCTGTCATGGGGACACGTCCGTGTGTCGCTTTCAGCGAGACGATACCAGTATGTGCTGCGGGACCTCGCACGGAAATTGCAAGATCCGTGCCAAGTCCAAGCGGAGACATACCCGCTGCGATTGCTGCCGATTCACCCCCGCTTGAACCGCCCGGAGTGAGATCCAGGTTCCAGGGATTGTTCGTTCTTCCAGTCAGCAGGTTGTTGCTTTCGATTCCGTAAGAGAACTCGGGAAGATTGGTCTTCGCGAGGAGGATGCCTCCTGCTTTCTTCAGCCGGGCGACGCTGGTTGCATCCGTATCGGGAGTTCGGCCCTTGAAGATGGGTGTTCCTCGCTGGGTCAGCACGCCGGCGGTATCGATCGAATCCTTTACCGTGAACGGCACACCATGCAGAGGCCCAAGTTCTTCCCCGCGCTGGACTGCCGCTTCCGCCCGCTTGGCGGTGTTCCATGCATCTTCGGCAATCGTCACGATCGCGTTCACCTTCGGGTTGATTGCCTCGATGCGGTCGAGGTGTGCCTTAACCACTTCGACCGGTGAGACTTCGCGTGTGCGGATCAGCTCGGCCAGCCTTGTTGCGTCGGAATAAACCAGTTCAGTATTCATCTTTTGCCTCCCTACCTGCCACTTGACAGGTTTGATTATTGAGATTCTACCTGCCACATGGTAGATTCAAGAAGTTGAGTATTTTTACGAAAGTTGTGGAGGTGCGCGGTGAGTGAAAATGCCCGTGAAGAGATTCTTGCGGCGGCGAAGCTCGTGGCTCAAGCCCACGGGTATGCCGGACTGAACTTTCGTGATCTTGCCCAGCAGGTTGGTATCAAGGCGGCGAGCATCTACTACTACTTCCCGAGCAAGGCCGAACTGGCGACGGCAGTAGCAAAGCGCTACTGGGAAGACGCTGCGGTCTATCTGGAGTCTCTGCTAAAGGATTCAGCAAAGCCGCTCGACGCGCTGCGCCGTTATCCGGAAACGTTTCGCTGGGCGCTGGCGAACGATAACCGTATCTGCCTATGCAGCTTTATGTCGGCGCAGTTCGATGATGTGCCTGACGAGGTGAGAAAGGAAGTTCAAGCCTTCACAGATGTCAATGTCGCGTGGCTGAAGAAGGTGTTGATCGCTGCGAGGATAGCGAGCCCCAAAGAGGCTGAGAAGAGAGCCCGTGCTATCTACTCCGCAATCGCTGGAGCACAGCTTATGGCTAGAAGCAGAGCAGATATCGCACTCTATGACAGTCTGATCGACAGCTATCGTACAGCCGGATTGCTGCCGGCCTGAATCCGTCCCTATAAACGCGTTTCTCTGAAGAGACGGGGCCGGATCGATGCTAAATCGCCATAACCGGCCAATCGGTTCCCATTTTCATTCAGGTGGTGTGGAGTTTTCTTATCTCGGTGAGGATCTTGATGAGTCGTTTAGAGAGCCGCAAGAGCCGATTGCGAACATTCCCGTCTGGGAGTGAGCGACGGAACATCTCCAATTGATTGTCCAGAAGTCCCCTTCGAGTCCACGAAGCCGTTTTTGCTCCTAACGGGCAGATGTCAGATTGGGCGACAACTCGTCTGTGCTTCGCATGAGAATGAGCTTGGCCCGGCGCATCAGGAGCCGAAGCGTCGTTTCCTTTCAGGGCTGATTCAAGAATTGGAATTTAAAGAAACAGCGGAATCTTAAGAAGATAACAGCAAATTTTTCTAAGAAGAAAATAAAGCTCTGCTGTCGATTTTCCCTTCGCCCGAACGACTATAGGGTGAATCATCCAGCGCGCGGGTTGCACTGCTGGCAACCAAACATAAGGAGAAACCTATGAAATACATCTGTTTGGGATACTACGATCCCGCCAAACACGCGGCCATGACCGAGGACGAGAGAAACGCAATGTTCGACGAATGCTTTGAGTACGACGACCATCTGCGCGTCAACGGGCATTGGGTTGGTGGAGAAGCTCTTCAGCCTCCTGAAACCACTTCGTACGTGCATCGGAAGAACGGCAAGGTCGTGATCACTGACGGTCCCTATGCGGAAACCAAGGAACAACTCGGCGGCATTCTCGTCCTTGAAGCGCGCGACATGAATCATGCGATTCAGCTCATGTCCCAGCACCCGTCCATGAAGTATGGTTCTTCCTTTGAGATACGTCCAACCTTCGATATGAATGAAATCATTCAGGCTAGCGAGCAAAGACGGCACAAGCTCACCGCACGCTGAAGTACCGGCCGAGAGCAGAGTAATGATGCACAACTTAGATGGGGGGAAAGGATTACGATGTCGAAGGTTCGAGTCGCGGGATTTAGTGTTTCTCTGGACGGTTTTGCTGCTGGGGTCGAACAGAGCCTTGAAAATCCGCTAGGTAAGCGGGGTCCGGAGATGTTTCAGTGGTTCTTTCATACGAAGACCTTTTGCGACATGGTCGGGCGGGATGGTGGAACGACAGGTGGTGTGGACGATGTGTTCGCTGAGCGGGCAATGGAGAACTTCGGCGCGTTCATCCTGGGTCGCAACATGTTCGGTCCGGTGCGCGGTCCGTGGCAAGACGACTCCTGGAAGGGCTGGTGGGGTGACAATCCGCCGTACCACGCACCTACCTTCGTTCTCACGCATTACGAGCGTAAACCTCTGGTGATGGAAGGGGGACAATCTTCCACTTTGTGACGAGTGGATTCGAGGAGGCGCTGGCCCTCGCAAAGAAAGCTGCCGGAAGCAGAGACGTCAAGATCGGGGGCGGCGTGGCCACAGTGCGGCAATATCTAAGAGCTGGCCTAATCGACTCTCTCCACATCGCGTCGGTACCCGTTCTTCTCGGTCAAGGAGAACCGCTGTTCGATGGTCTGGACCTTCATGGATTAGGGTTTTCCATAACCGAACGCAAGGCTTCGGAATACGCGACTCATCTTGTGCTCGAGAAAGCGTAGAGAACAGAGCTTCCAGCAAAGGCTTCATCGCGTGGGAGCAAAGCGCGATGAGGATGCGCCATAAACATTAGAGGCCGAGAGTCAACGAGGCTTTCGGTTTTCTCAAGCCGGCAAGTTAGCGAGAAATGGCCAATCCATCTAATTAGCTTCCGGCAACCCGGAACTCTCTACAACTGAGTAAGAACGGCGTTTATGAGGACCGATGCTTATCTCGCCAGCTCTGGGCAGTGATCGCCCACATGCACACCTCGATCTCTTGCGGGCCCCAGAGAATGTTGTGTGTGTAGCTGAACCCCACCCGTTCCAGCAGTTTTCGTGAGTTGTCGTGCTCGACCCCATGTCCAGCGACGATTACGGGCAAGTCTAGCGTCTTGAACCCATGCGCGAGTACCGCGAGCAAAGCCTCCTCGCCCAGGCGCAGCCCCCAGGCGGCTCGCATAAGATTCACGCCGACTTCGATTGTCTGTGGATCCTTCGACCACGGCCGCAGACCAGCACAGCCTGCGAATTCGCCTATCTCACGCAGGAATATTGGCCAATACTGTAGACTCAGGCGACGTCCACGCTCACACTCGGCCTGAAGACGCGTGCGCGCCTGTTCCCTGCTCATGAGCCCGCCGAAGTAGCGAGTCACCTCCGGATCACACCACAACGCTTCAGCAAGCGCGGTATCTTCGTCAGTCCAGCTTCGAAATGTCAAACGAGCAGAGGACAGAGGATGGGGGAACCATGAGCAAAGGAAGCTCCTGCACATCGTACTACGCTATTGAGTCTACTCATTACGCCTGTGACTTAACAGCAGTTGATTGGCCATAAGTCCCCTTCGCAGAATCTAAGCCAATTTCTGACAAATTTGGCCACTGACGACTTAGCCAAACAATTCAGTGAATTGCCTTCATTGAGCATTGGGCTTGTTATTGGCCCCCATGCGATGGATTTTCTCTTCGACTTCCTTGGCCGTTATTGAAGACACGTGCACGATGAGCACGCCTCCAAACATATGTTCCCAGTTGCCGCCCTGTTCCATTATCTGCTTTAAAATTGACTGAAGGGCATCGGATTCAGCGAGGTTTTGGCTAAGGATGTAGCAGTTAGTAACAAGGGGCGAGCGTTCCGCGATCTCAACGAACAGTAGTGCTCCATCTTCAGTTTCGGTTGCCCGTATAACATCTCGATAGACTGCGTCGGTAATGAATGAACTTTCTTCCACGCGGAAGAGATCCTCGCCCATCGGCGTCAGTAAAAGTGTTTCACTGTCACCCCTCGCGGTCCTTATTTTCCGCTCAAGCGCAGTTGTACGCAAATCCCCGGACTCATCAGCCATGCTGAAACACCATCCTAATCCCTTCAGTGAAAGCGTCACGTTAATTGAGATTTGTTAAAGCCGCCAACAGATTTCGTTCGGCATCTTCAAGATTCGAAGGTATGGGTGTAATGCCAACACACCAGCAGGAAAGCCTTTCATCTTGCGTACCCAGCATGGTAGTTTGATGAAACCAGAGAAACACGAAAGAATCTATGGCACACCAAGCTTCTATCCCTGATACGCGTAAGGACATTGTGAAATGGTGGGAATCACGTCGCTTCCGATATAACGTATCGGTTGGCTCTGTGGGCGTCGTTGCCTGGGTTCTGGTTCTCTTCGTCGGTCCACTCGCGGTAAAGCCCGGCGAGGACTTCGAGGAGCCAATCATGATGATCATCGGGCCGGTCATCTATGCCATAGGTGCTAATCTGTGTTATTCGCTTGGTTGGGCCGTGGACACGATCTTTTATCATGGTCATCCTCGAACTATTCTTTACAAGGTCGGACTGATCTTCTCGCTGATTCTGACGGCGCTGCCGGGTGTCTGGGCCGTCGTCGCGTGGTGCATCACGCTCTACACCGGGAAAAAGCTGGATTGAGCCGTGAGGGCTTCTTGGAAAAGGGTTCATCCTGTCTTTGCTGCGGACCTGTATTGATGCTGGACCCAATCAGTATTTTTGCGTCGGACACTCGATGTCGCACACCATCTTCTCCCGAAGACTCGATAGATTCCGAAACGACACTGAACTACGGAGCACCATGCTAGCCAGAAGTCCAGTTCGTGGACTCCTGCTAGATGGCCTCCAAGCCCATAGCGTCATAGGCTGCGTGGCGCAGCTTCTGTTTGTGCCCAAGATAACGTTCGGTGGTTTGTCCCGAAGCCTGTCCCAGAAGGTGGATTTCAACAGTGCTTTTCAAGCCACCAAGAACCCCCTCTTGAGGGCAGGAGACGGTCATCGAAGTGCCGCTTCGGCTGCGAGCCGTTGCCGTGCAGCGAGAGGGTTGTCGGGATGGACGCTGAGGACGCGGTCTGTGTTCTGCAGTGCCAGCCGGCGCCTTGCGTCCGCATTCTTGGCACTGCCCAGCCGTTGCTCCACGGCGGCAGCGCGCATTTGGTTTTCTCCTCGGAGCCGATACACATCGAGATCGTCGGGAATGACTGCGGCCTCCTCGGCAAAGACGCGCTCTACGGCGTCGTATTCGGTGAGCGCTCCGTGGAGGTTGCCCTGCTGAAGTGAGTCTTCGGCCAATGCGTGGTGGCCCTCGGCGAGAGGATAGTAGATATCGCCCGGCGCTGGCGGTTTCTTCGCGAGCAGGTTTTCGAGCTCAGCAATACCGGCCTTCGTCAGCCGCATCCCCTTGTCCCGTTGACCTGCACGTCGATAGACGTCGCCCAAGGTTGCCGCGGCGGCCGCATGCCAGATAACGATGGCCTGATCGGTTGGGTCGGCGGCAACGGCTCTATCGACTTCGGCGAGTACCGAATCGGCAAGCGGAACGGCCTCCCTCGGGGAGGATGCCGCCAATTGCCTGGTGTATGTGTAGGTCATGAAGAGAATGGACATGTTCGTATTGGATGGAGGCCTTACCTTCGATGTCCGAAGAAACTCCATATTCTCGCGTCCCAGGGCAAGGGCTTCGCTATCTCTCCCGTTGGCGGCAAGCGCCACCGCCTTTATGGCGCGCGAGCTAAGTAGCATCTCCACGTCGAGCCAGTTGTTGGGCCGCAACTTCAGTGCTTCTTGCTGCGCAGCGATCGCAATGTCAATGTGGCGGAGCGCCTCTTTAGGATCAGCAAGAGTGGGCCCATGGCCATCCGCTAACACGGTAGAAAGCGCCCTGTGCATGATGTTGACGAAGTGATAGGCAAGGAGGCGATCTTTCGGTTGAGCGGCAAGCGTTGCGTCGCTTTCCCGGGCCGCTTGCGCGAAGGACTGGCTTGCCTCGCGGATATGTCCCTCAGCGCCATGCAGCATGGCCATGTGGTAGTGGACGTAAATGAGGGCGGCGCGATCCTTTTCGCTCGCCTGCGGCAATGCTACGATGCCTTCCGAGATCCGTTCGCTCCGCTTGTAGGCGGCGATAGCGCCGGCGGTATCGCCGAGGTTGTTCGAGCCCGGATTTCCGAGACGCTGACCGAGCGCCATGTAGGCGCGGGCAAGGTCACGCTGCAGGTCGACGTCGTTGTCTTTCTCGGCGGCGAGGCTGTCAATGTATTGGAGCGCACGGTTCAGGATGAGGGCCCGGACCTGCGTTCCTCCCTCCACGTGGTCCAGCGCATCCTGTACCTCGTTGATGTCGAAGCGAGCGAGGCCGCGTAGATCGTCGAATCTGCGCTCGGCGCGTACGCGTTCGCGGACAGCGATGCTGTACTCGCGCCAGAGGGCCAAACCAGCCACGAGAAGCACGAGAGCGACGAAGCCACCGGCAGAAACGCCGGCTTTGTGGCGGCTGCAAAACTTCCGCGTCCGATAGACGAGCGAATCCTTGCGAGCGGCAACCGGCTGGTTCTGCAGATAGCGCATAAGGTCGAGTGCGAACTGTTCGACAGACTGGTAGCGCCGCGCGCTGTCGGCCTCGATCGCGCGGGAGAGGATCAGATCAAGATCGCCGCGAAGAGCCCTTCCCCAGCCTGCAAATGTGGTAGCTCTCTCGGCAGCCTCAGACTCGCGCTGTTCGGCGGCAAGGCGTTTGATGGCGACGCTGGGGAGCGTGGGTGAATCGCGGTTAATTCCCCTCAGCATGGCCAGGTCGGAATCCGAGCCAGTGGCAAAGGGCCGCTGCGCTGCAAGCAACTCGTAGAGCATCACGCCAAGCGAGTACACGTCACTGACTGTGTTGGCCAACTCACCGCGAAGCTGCTCGGGGCTTGCATAGCTTGGCGTAAAGACGTGTGCTGCGGTGCGCGTCGGGTCCGATGGAGACTCGCTGGCGTCGAGAAGCTTCGCGATTCCGAAGTCAAGCAGCTTGGGCGTCCCGTCTTCAAGGACGAGAATGTTTGCAGGCTTCAGATCGCGATGAACGATGAGGTTCTGGTGCGCATACTGAACAGCCGCGCAAACCTTGAGCATGAGTTCAATACGCTGGCGAATCGAGAGCCGGTGCTGGCTGGAGAAGTCATCGAGGCGGACGCCGGGCACATACTCGACGACCAGGTAGGATTGTCCATCGCTGGTGCCGCCGTCGATTAGGTGGGCAATGTTTGGGTGTTGCAGAGAGGCCAGAATTTGTCGCTCCCGGCGAAAGCGCAGCTCGAGCGCGCGGGCCCCAATGCCGAAGTCGCGGCGTATGAGCTTTACAGCAACCTCTTGCTCGAAATCTCCGGTGCGGCGCGCGAGGAAGACGGCTCCCATCCCTCCTTGCCCTAACAGGCGCTCGATGCGATACGGCCCAATCTGGCGTGGCAGGCTATCTGGAGGGTCAAGGAGTTCATTCACTGGACTAAGGTTGGCGGAGTCTTCGGAACCCCTGTTCTGCAGCAGCGAACAGACCTCGGCAGCGATGCGCGGATCCGCGGTCGCAAGAAGTTCTTCGCGGTCGCTCTCGGAGACTTGAGAGCAACGATCAAAAAGTTCAGTGACTGCCGGCCACTGAGTCGGTGTTATGCGCGTTGTGTCTGCTTGCCGTGAAGGCGACGTCTCATCCATGCTTTCGCTACCGCCCAATCGCGCTTGACCGTAGGACAGGAGACGTCCAGTGCGGCCGCAGTCTCTTCTACAGATAAACCGGTGAAGAATCGAAGTTCGACGACGCGCGCCTGGCGAGCGTCCAGTGTCTCCAATTCGGAGAGGGCGCGGTCGAGGTCCAGGATGTCGGGAGCCCTGACAGCGGGGAAACCGATGTCGTCGCATAGAGTAACAAGAAAGCCGCCTCCGCGCTTTTCAGCAAATCGCGCGCGTGCGTGGTCGACAAGAATACGCCGCATCATCTGCGCAGAAACGGCAAAGAAGTGAACGCGGTCTTGCCAGTCGACGGAGTTGAGCCGGCAGAGCCGGAGGTAAGCCTCGCTGACGAGCGCGGTGGGGGTGAGCGTTTCGTTGCCGGAACTCCTGCGGAAGTTGCGCTGTGCAATGGACTTAAGCTCGGCGTGGACGATTGGCAGTAGTCGATTCAGGGCGGATACATCTCCTGCGCTCCATTCGCGCAGCAGCAGGGTCACGTCTGGATTGGCTGTCGCATCCATCGTCGCTTGCCACCCCGCCTTGACTATAACCCAGGCACGGAGAGTCGTGGCAAGGAAATAGATGCGTCCGGATACGGGCGATCTGCCATGTTGTGACGAATCGATGGACGGTCATCGCGCGACCTTGGCGACGAGGCTGAAGTTGTCGTAGTAGATTGCGTCGGGCGTGATGAAGATCTGCTGAGTGGGCCAGGATTCGGCGTAGCGTACGTCGCGGTTCACGCGGTGGGTCCACAGAACCTTGCGCGTAGTGATGTCGATGGCGTGGAGCGGGTAGCGGCCGGACGTGCCCGCGTCGGAGGCGAGGTCGCCGAGAAAGAAGAGGATGTTGCCGTCAACGTAGAGGTGGACTTGAGCTTCGTTGCCGAGGGCGGCTGGAAAGGAAGGCAGGGGCCTGCCGTCGGCCAGCGACCAGGACTCGATGGCCTGGCTGCGCGCGGCAAAGACAATGCCTTGGCCGATGACGGGAGCGCTCAGCGGATAGGGCTTGGGGTAGCCGCCGGAAACGCCCTCGGACTTTCCGGACCAGAGCAGTTTCCCGGTGGAGGCGCTGAGAGCAAGGATCTTGCTGGCGGAAGTCACGACGACAGTGTCGCCAGAAACGGCCGGGGTGGAGTAGCAGTCAGCGGTAGAGGTGGAAACAAAGTGCGATTGATACGACCAAAGTTCCTTACCCGTTGTGGCGTCCACCCCGTGGAGAGAATTGCCGGTTGAATGTGCGCCGTCGCGCTGCCCTCCTCCAAAGAAAATGCGATTGCCGGCGAACGCGATTCCGGTCGCGCACACTGGATCTGCAGAGCCGTAGTCGTAGCTGTAGAGGCGCGCACCGGTGGCTGTGTCGTAGGCGTCCAGATGGCTTTGCGCGCTGTTGACGTAGATTCGTCCGGAATAGAGGATCGGATCGGTCTCGCCGGATTTGCGGTCGACGCTCGTTGACCAGAGCTGGCGTCCGGTCTTGAGGTCGTAGGCAGCCAGGCGGCGCTCGCCAAGTTTCTCTGAAATGGAAAAGACCCGCTGGCCCTCAATGAGGTTTGCGCCGCGCTGCTGTTCGCCGCGATGTGACCAGAGGAGCTTCCCAGTTTCGGCGTTGAAGGCGAAGAGACCGCCATCGCCGGTGATGTTCCCTGCGATGAGGACACCGGAGGCCGCGACAAGGTTGCCGAAGTCACGGGGGCCCACCTTCGCGTTCCACACCAACGTGCCGGGAACCAATTCGTCGGTAGGCGTGCCCGCGAAGGCTGTGCTGGAGATGGAGGTGAGGGCGAGGAGAAGGAGATAGCTAACGAACAGGCGCATGGAGTTTCCTTTGTATATATCGTCACCGTTTGAGTAGCGAGGAAGCGCAAGGTGGAATGATCGCAGGTGCAGCCGCAATCAGGATCCCGCACTCGCCTCGTAGTAGACCTCGATCGCACCATAGAGATCCATGAGGACGAGTGTTCGAGCGCCGTTTTCGCGTTCGAGACGCCAGGCAAAGGCCTGCATGGGCTTGCCTGCAGGAGCGAGGATGAGAGCGTTGTCCTTGTTCACGTAAGTGCCGCGGATAATCTCGTTCATCGAGTCACCAAGGCGTTTGGACTGGAACTTCCCATCGGCGGTGAATGCGTACTCCCAATGAGCTCTCCCATGGTTGACGACCCACAAGCCCACGAGCGAAGCCTGACTGTACGGGATAAGAACGCCGCTTGCATAGCGTTGGTCGAACTTCTCCCAATAGAACGGACTGACGGATCCGAACGCATCTGTGAGCTTCAACGTAGGACGCAAGCCGCCCACGATATTCCAGCGATAGGTTTCGGGCGAAGTCTGAGGTGCCACAAGAGTTAGTCGGTCTCCGGAGATCGCGTAAGTCCCATAGCTAATCTGATAGACCATTGAACCGTAGAGCTTGGATTCATAGCGGCCATCCCGGGTGAAAGCGTACTCATGCGTCACAGTTCCGGATACCTGCGTCCAGAACCCGACGATACCTTCGCCTGTCTGCGACCAGGCGAAGGGAGAAACTAACAGTCCGGCGGCGAGAATCGAGACAATGCCGAGCGGTATCGTGACAGGCTTCATCGTAGGTTGATCCTTTCGCTTCGCAGCTCTCGTCCGTAAGCTGCCTGACTCGCTGAGAGGCAACCGCGGGCTTCTATATGGCCTTCACTGGGTTAACCGGGATCTGCGGCCAAACGGGATCACGCCGATTGCGAATTCCCCAAAAATCTTTTCATAGACAAATCTCAATGCTGAGTGATCCCGTTGGCGGCGCGCTTACGGTTCTCGATATAGAGCTGAACTCACGCTCCTAGGAGAAACCTTTTATGTCAAGCGCTTCCTTCAGAACCGCAACCGCAAGCCGCACGATTACTTTGCTTGTTCTGGCAGCATTCCTGGTACCTGCGTCGCAGGCCCAGTCGGGCGACGGGGGCGCGGACGCCTACAAGCAGTTGCAGCAGATGCAGAACGATCCGCGGTTTAAGCAGATGATGGACAATCCGCAGGTGCGGGACGCAATGAAGGCGGCGACGAAGAATGCAGGCACGACGCCCGCGCAGTCTGGCGGCGTAGCGCGCGTGGGCCTGCCTAAACGCGACGCGGCGCGGCTGGCGACGGTGAGTCGAGTAGCGCCCACAGCCGAACAGTTGGGGGCCTATGTTCCGCGAGTGCATGCCGCGGTTATGGCGATGCTGCCGGCCGACAAGCGCGCGGCAGTGACAGACCTGATCGGGCAACTCAAGGCTGAGGGTCCGGGAGCGCTTGAAGCGGGTGCAAGCGGCCTTTGGATGATGGGAAAACCGGACCTCGCAGTACTGTTGATGGGGCAGGCGGCGTCAGATCATCCGGAACAGGCGAATACGCTGAACAACTATGCGGCGTTCCTGACGATGCTCGGCGCCGAGCCGCAGGCGATCCCGATGCTCGAACGGCTGGCTCAGCAGTATCCGAACGACAGCACCGTGCAGAGCAACCTTGGGCAGGCGTGGTTCGGCCTGGGTGAGATCACGGAGGCGAAGAAGCACCTTGATGCGGCGGTGAGAATCTTCCCTGGTTGTACCCAGGCCAACGATACGTTGGCGGATATCGACGAGGCGAACGGCGATCGGGCGGCTGAGACGGATGCGCTGGAGCACTCAATTGAGACGAGCTACTCCCAGGCCAAGGCCGACAGGCTGGCAAAGCTTGGCAAGAAGGTGGACCAGAACCGGATTCCGTGGCACGTGCACAAAGCGCAGGACCCCATGGGACTGGAGCAGATCACCGTGCCCGCCTTCTGCAAGGGCGTGGACGACGCGAAGGACTGCGCCGCGCGATGGGCAGCGTTCCACGACGAAGTCAGCGCCCGCAATGAGAGCATCGGGGCTGCGTACAACAAGGTGCAGCAGCAGATCGTAACGCGCAGCCAGGCGGCAGGCGCCAAAGCAATTGCTCCCAACGCCAGTATGGCCGACATGATGAACGCGGCGAACCAGATGTTGAAGACAACGGGATTGGGAGACCTGGCTAACTCTCCTATGATGCCTGTGGCGCAGCCTCGGTATCACGCAGCGCTCGACGATCTCAGCCAGCTCGACAGCAAAATCCAGTCCGAGACAGCGCCGATGCAGAAGCAATTGGCGCAGACGCGGGATACGTATGCAGCAAAGCACCGGACGCTCGAAGAAAAATACAAAGATCTGTTCGGTGAAGGAGAGGCTGCGGGCGTGGAAGAGCAGTATTGCTCAGAGGTGGACGCGCTGGAGAACCAGGAATCGGCGGAGGTGAACCCGCTGCTCGAAACCATCTACCAGACCAGCCGGCCGCGCATCATCCGGGCCTACAACGAATTCGTATACTACGCGCAATTCGAGAGTGACGACCTGTCGTTCCAGGCTCTCAAGCTCCATCAGGAGCAGATGTTCCTCGCGTGGCTGAGCTCTGTGCACGGTGCGCCCTATCGGGGTTCGCGCTGCGCAAAGGCGAAAGCGAAAAAGCAATCGACGAAGTTACAAGATTTCTACGATGTGCACTGCGAGCACATCATTACATTCTCGGTACCGAAGATCGGCAGCTTCGATGTCCACTGCAACAAGATGACAACCAAGATCAACTTATCCGCAAAGGTCGCGGACGTTACCCTGAGCGCAAAAGCGAACTGGTCCGAGAACCTGGACACGAACCAGTTCATTGCGGGCCGAGTGGAACAAGGCGTCAAGATTGGTGCTGACACCAAGGTAGGGCCGGTCAAAGCTTCCGCGTCGGCTGAGGCAACATCGTTCATTGAGTTCGACGACCATCAGGTGACAAACGTGGGCGCAGGCCTCTCCGGCTCAGTAGGTGTGGGCCCGGCCTCGGTCACGGTCGACACCAGCACGAGTTGGAGCGCCGGGTCCTCCGAAAGCGGATCGGTGAAGCTGGGAGGGATGACCGTGACCAAATTCTAAGAGAGCTCTGCGCATGTTTGCCTGGATACCGGTCGTCGCCGTCCGGCCTCCAGAGACTTAGCTGATTAACGAAACCGTGAGGAGGCCAAGTGAAAGCGAGAGAATTTGGATTTGCTGTTTTGGGAGTATCCCTGGGAATTGGAAGCCTGTTGGCGCTAGGACAGGGCGTCGATACGCGCTATCTGCCCGACAAGCCGGGTTTTTGGCAGCCCCAGAGATATATGGCGGAGCAAGACCACGGTGCCGGTGCAACTGCGGTCGAACTGCAACAGATCAATTCCAATCTAAAAGCGATTCAAGCGGTGCTGATGGCAACGCCTACCGGAACCAATCCGGTCGGTTTCTATATCACGCCTGCGCCCATGTGGGTCAGTCACGGGCGAACTCAGCCGATTCTACAGGGACTCCACATCTATCCCCTGGCATTCTTCGAGATCCGCAAACAGGGCGTCTGGACGTTGGATATGCACGGAGAAACATCCGGCGCTGGGTACAGCCTCAATAATCTATCGGAGATCGAACGGGTAAGCACCAAAGTCTTCGAAGAGGCTGGCCCCAAGGGCACCCCCCACCCTATCTACACACTACCTGTGCCAGTGCACTCGCTGGGCGGATTTCCGGTATACGGAGACACGCTTTTTATCACCCGGCCCGGCCGCGAACTGTTTGTGCCGGTCTCTGTGGAGCATGCCCTGAAAGCCGCCATGACGGTCTACACCAGGAATCGGGATGCCGCCGACCGCGAATTAGTCGACAGAAAGCAGCGCAATCAGGATTTCAAAGCCAATGAGGCCGATGAATACGAGCAGAAGGAACTCGCTAAATTCGAGAAACAGTGGGGATATCTGCGGGCCACGGATGCAAAGGATTACGAGGAACACAAGCGGCAGTGGATGGCTCCTGTACTGCGGGAACGAGTCGAGCACGAAGCCGCAGCTGCTCCTCCCGTCCGCGGCAACAAGGACAGTGAGTGGTATTTCAATGCAATGGACGAGTATGCCAACGCTCAAAAGAGACTCGCCTCGCTATCCCCGGAAGAAGCGGCATCTCCCGCATGTTTTGAGCCTGTCGACGTGAGACTCCCTTATGCCATGCGGGGCGAAATCCGCAAGATAACGCGCAACCCCGCATGCCTTCCACTTGTGCAGACCAATCCTGATTACTACGACCGCACCTTGCCGCGCACTGCGCCGCAACTGTTGACCATAACCAGCATTACGCGCTGCGTCGATCTTGACCGCCCCAAGGTGGTTCCCACCGCAATCGATATTGAGGGCGGCGGCTGCCCTGTTCACGCAAAAATGTGGCAGGAAATGAACTGGCAGAAACTGGCGGATATCCTGGTCAAATAAAATGGCCTATCTGGACTGCCCTAACTAACTCAACGACGGTTGATTATTCCTGGAGTTTGGGGGCAGTCTCTATAGGGTCGTTTGAGTAGAAGAGGAAGCGATCAAAACTCATGTCGCAGGCAAAGCGGTCGTTGCAAAGATCGATCCACGTTCGCAATAGAACCGTAGGGACTTCAGTGGATCGTTTCGATAGACGAAGAAAGCTGCACCCCTCAGCGCAGCATTGGCCCTACATCGAGTCCTTGCGCTTCCAGCGGCTGCAGGCCTGGAAACGTGGCTTGCCCTGGTCAATCTAAGCGTCAACTTCTGGCAGACCCCATCCCTCGACAATGGCCCAGACAGCGGCAAGGGTGATCAGCACACTACGGAAGAGATGCGCCAATTGAAGTTGTTGGTACGCCTGCGGTGTGAATCCATGGTCTTGCATATTTCCTTGGGCCCCTGCCGCGAACGGTGTACTGAGGATGTTGAGTACGAGCAGTGTTGCGATTCCCCAAAGGGCGCGGCGCGAGATGCGACCTGGCTTGCTCCACAGTCCCAGCACCGCCAATAAGCACATTAGACCGTAGGGCAAGACTACGATGGGCAATCGGGTCGTATAGCCGCGGCTAAATGCTTGCAGGGCGGCATCACCAAGCGCACTCATGTCCACATGGATGCGGTAGACGTTGAAGTACAGTAACCAGCAGACGCCGACATTCCACCACATCAACGCCACGTTGGCACTTTGCAGCCGGCTCGCGGCAGGGCCGCCGATCCAAATGGGCATCGGACGCCGCCTGGCGGCCACAAATCCCACAGCAACTAGGTACAGCAACATGGAGGCGGCTAGCATTCCGAGGAAGGTCAAAAAATATAGTGGCATGTCGCAAGATCCCCTTCTTTGTGCGGCAACCCCGTTCACCTACTGGCCCACGCGCTTTTCATCCTTGTGCTAAGGATAATACGCCATGCAGGCGACCCACTCATTAGCACCACAGTCCACTCTCATCCACTCAGAGCTCTGCCCTGTTCATCGCAGGCTCATCGAGATGAGCAGGTGTTCGGCCCATGGCAAGCCTGTACCACCATGCCCCGCAGCCTATACAGGCGTGCCAACCGCTCCGCGTGTAAGACTTTAATTCGCCAATGCAGCCATCAGAACGTTTTGCCCTGCAGCCAGTTGCGGATGGCCTCAATGAGTTCTGCCTTGCATTCCAGCGGCAGCCAATGCGCGCCGCGCAGATTCGTTACGGTGAGGTCTGGGCAGGTCGCGCGCATTTGATCACCATAATGGTTTCCGTCGATTGTATTAATCGCATCAAGGTCGCCGTTAACAAACAGGACAGGGTGCGAAATACGACCGCCATCGAACGCCTCACGTGCATAAGCGATATTGGCGTCGTCGTTCAAGTACCACGCGCAAGGAGGACGGAAGCCATGAGTTGTAAACGCCTGCACCAACGCGTCAAAGTCTGCTGGCGGCCAGAGAGCCGGGTCAGGTTGAGTCGGCGGGGCGCAGTGCGCGTCGCCGAAGCGTCCTCCATTGCGCGTGACGGTCGCATTCGGCGAAGGCTTGCCGATGGTGGAGGGATCTCCTGACCGGAAGATCGACGCCAGCGATGCTGCCTTGTCCGCGTCGAGGTCCGCCACAGCGGACTCGAAGTGTGTCGTGTAGTAGCGGTAATAATCCCATTGACCGTCCGGATACTTGTCAGCCGGATAAATGGTTCGGTCGACTAGCGGAACGAGCGTGGGCAGGGCGTTCGCGTCGGGAAAATACGGCACCGAAATCAGCACGACGCCACGGCCGCGATTGGGTTCATGTGCGATCAACGAGCCAGCGATGACACTGCCCCAGTCGTGGCCGACCCAGATCGCGGCCTTGCCGCCAAGATGGTCATGGAGCTCTGCCACGTCTCCCACTACTTGCTCGTTGGTATAGGCGTCGTGCGCAGCAGGGGCGGAAGAGCCGCCATAGCCGCGCAGATCTGGCGCGACGCAACGCCAACCGTCGGCAGCGAACGCGTCCAACTGGGCGCGCCACATTAAGCTGAGCTCCGGCCAGCCGTGAAGAAAGAACATCAAAGGTCCGTCGACCGGCCCGCACTCAATGTAATGCGTAGTGTGACGAGGCGTGCTGAAAGTACGCGAGGCTAGCGTGGAGGAAGGCATCCCAAATGCTACACCCGATCACCTCGTGGAGGATACGACATCGGTCGAGTTCAGTCGGCCGCAAACTGAGCGACTAAGCGGGGCTTCGATAGATATAGGAACGGAAAGTCGGCGAGGGTTCAGGAATCTGTCAGCTGGTGTTGATGAATCCCTCTGTCAAGATCTGACCGGGAATACGACTAGAACATGCATTTCGGATTTAACAGCAGTTGCCTGTCCATAAGTCCGGCCCGAGGAACTTACGCTGTTTCTGAATAACCTCCTGAAACTTCACACCTAGAGCAAACCCAGCATAGATGTATCCCGAGCCACAAATCCTTGCGCAGGTTTTCCGTTAAGTCTGGCACCGGTGAGGCGTGCATATCGACAAGAGACGAAGAGGACGGACTTCTCGCGCACTGTGGCGAGCGATGAAACGAAGGCTACATGGGTCGTTGCTGCACTCCCATTCCCCAGACCGGGCGAAGCCGCCACCGGCACAGTTGCCACAAAGGTTTACTAGACACGGCGACACGCCACTCGAATCTACAGAGCTTAGCGGATTATTTAATGCATAGGTGTACGGGTTGAAGCGCTGCAGATTGGTTCACCGTTTGGCCGAGACGCCATGCAAAGCTTGAATCATGTGTTATCTACATTGATTTCATGTGGGGGCATCATTGATTACCTTTGGGTTGCCCTCGTAACACAAGTGTGTCATGCGGGGGTCGTGTGGCGTAGCCGATAAGTCCTTGAGAGCTCATTCTTACTGCTAAATGAGATTTCCCTTTGAAAGGAAAGGGGCTGCATGTCTGCTTTTCGTGACCTTCCCATATCGCGCAAGCTGCTTTTAGGTTTTGGATTGGTATCTGTGCTTACAGCACTTCTTGGTATTGTCGCGCTTGTCAGTTTCTACAGGATTAACGCTGGTATCGATGATATCGTCAACAACTCCATGCCGTCGGTCAAGGTCCTGGCAGAAATTCGTTACAACGCTGCCTCTCTTCGTCGCTCGGACGCCAACACCGGGCTCTGCGAATCCGCGGAGTGCGTTCAGAAGTTCCGCGTCCGCCGCCAGAAAAGCGTCGATGCCTACAGAGCCGCCGTTGCACGTTACGAACCTCTTATCTCCTATCCGGGGGAGCGCGAACTCTTTGTTGCGTTCCGTGACAAGGTCGCTCAGTACCTGGAAAAAAGTGATGAAATAAACCGGCTCATCGACGCCGGCAACATGGAGGAGGCGCGCCGCCGCTTTACCAGCGATCAGTTGGTCGCGATCTTTGATTCCTACAGCTCGGGTATTGAACAGAGTTTGGCACTTAACAATAGGATGGGTACTGAATCTGGTGCCGCTCTGATGCGCTTGGGAAAGACCTCTGGAGCGATTGTATGGATTGCGGTGTTCCTTGCTATAGGACTCTGCATCCTCATCGGTGTGGTTCTCAATCGTTTCATTTCTCCATCGCTTATTGCAGCAACTGCAGCCCTCGAACAAGTAGCGAGGAAGGACCTCACCGTCACGGTGGACGTGCATAGCGCAGACGAGGTCGGTCGCCTGTCCGAAGCACTTAACCAGAGCGTCGCAGCTACCCGCGAGGTGTTGCGCGCGATTGCCCAGGGCGCTGAAACTTTATCTGCCGCCACAGAAGAACTGAGCGTTCGCTCCACCCAGTCTAGTGGCAATGCGAAGACGCAGTCTTCAAGTACCAACCAGATTGCTGCGGCTGCCCATGAAATGACTGCTACCATTGGCGAGATCAGTCATAACGCCGAAGGAGCCGCTAAAGCCAGTCGCGAATCTGCTGAGACCGCGGGCGAAGGCGGAGAAGTGATGAAGAAGGCCAATGCGACCATGGAACGCATTGGACTCACGTCGGCATCGGTTGCTGAACGAATGAACACCCTGGCCCAACGCTCTCAAGACATCGGTAAAGTTGTTAATGTCATCCAGGAGATCAGTGAACAGACCAATCTTCTGGCTCTGAATGCGGCTATCGAAGCTGCGCGCGCAGGAGAACACGGTCGTGGATTCGCTGTCGTTGCCGGCGAAGTTCGCCGACTCGCGGAACGCACGAAGTCAGCAACAGAGGAGATCACAGGAACCATCCACAGCATTCAGCAAGAGACGAGGCTCACGGTCGAAGTCATGGGTGAAAGCCGCCAGCAAGTTCAATCTGGTATGGTCGAAACTGCCAATGCTCAGCGTTCACTTGAGTCCATCATAAAAAAGGTGAAGGATACCGAACACATGGTCAGCCTCATTGCAACCGCTGCCACAGAACAGACCGCAGCCTCAAATGAGATTTCCGATTCGGCAAGCCGTATTTCGCAGCTCGCAGAAGAAAACACCACGGCGGCTGACGAAGCGGCCGACGCATGCAAGGATCTGAGTAAGCTGGCTAATGATCTCGACGTACTTATTCGTCAATTCCAGATTGACGGAGGAAGCATGGTACGCGTTCGCTGAGAGCGTATATACGACGGCAGGAATGTTGCTGAGTGGGAATGCTAGCCGACGATGCTTGTCCGGATGCTATCGGCGTTTGCGGGGATCTATTGACTGATTGACGCGAAACCGATGTCAACGAGAGGTTTGGCCTGAATTCGACAGTTGAAAGCCCAACGGCTATCGTTGGGCCGAGGCCGACTCATGGGCGTACTCCGTTGGTGTCATTCCGAGTATCTGGCGGAAAGCCCTGATAAACGCGGCAACACTCTCATAGCCGACCTCCAAAGAAGTCTCCGTCACCGACCGTCCTTCCGCCAACAATTCGAGAGAGCGAAGCACCTGCATCTGCCGGCGCCATTGCCCTGGGCTAAGCCCGGTCTCCTTCTGAAAGTTTCGGAACAGCGAGCGCTCCGACAATCCAATTTCGCGCCCCAAAGCAGCTAGATCCTTGGCTGCCCCGGAAGGGTCCTCCGCCATCCGCGTCGCCAGGCGTTTCAGCGCCGGGTCACGTGGAACCGGCAGGTGCAACTGCACCTGTGAGGCGGAACAAATCTCGTCGTGCAGCACATCAACTAAGTGTTGTTTGGAGGCGTTCACCTCCGGGCTCTCTACCCAGGTCATCATCCGCACTACAACTTCTTTCAGCAGCGGAGACAGCGCAAGGATGCAAGGTTCGTCAGGAAGACCCGCTCTTTCCCCTGTATTGAGACGCACCATCCAACCACTGATCTTCCCGCATGAGCGTAAGGAATGCACCGTGTTGCCGGGAATCCATATGCAACGTCCTGGCGGACACATCCACGCACCCGCTTCCGTTTCCAAGATCGCGAGTCCTCGATCAAGGCCGCACAGTTGTGCCTCGGCATGGCTGTGTGCAGGCATGTGGCGGATTGCAGCTCTGGGCAGTTCCCACGCAACGACGCCTAACCTTTCCAGAACATTTGGCAGTCTAGGGTCATTCTTTGGCATACACGGTCAAGCATCGCATAGACAGTCTTTCTAGACTACTTACAGAGGAGAAATTCTGTGAAAGCAGCCATCGTAACCTCCGCTGGTACAAAGCCCATCTTTGGCGAATTCCAAAATCCGCTGCGGCGTGAGGGATTCGAAATCATCACCGTCACTGCGGCAGCCTTGACCAACCTGACGAAAGGTCGCGCCGCAGGCTCGCACTACAGCGCGGACAACCACTATCCCTTTGTGCCCGGCGTGGATGGAGTGGGTACCCTCGCCGATGGGCGCCGCGTGTACTTTGCCATGCCTGAAGCACCCTTTGGCGCAATGGCGGAACAGACCCTTGCAGACCTTCGCCGCACCATCAACTTGCCTGACAACCTCGATGATGTGGCTGCTGCCGCTTTGGCAAACCCTGGCATGTCCTGCTTCGCAGCGCTGGTCGAACGCGCTCACTTTCGTGCGGGCGAGATTGCCCTTATCAATGGTGCGACTGGCGCTGCGGGGATGGTTGCCGTTCAGGTCGCAAAACACCTTGGAGCCAGAAAGATCATTGTCACAGGCCGGAACTCGCAGGAACTCGAAGCCCTGCGTCCTCTCGGCGCTGATGTTGTCATCCCCTTTGATCTCCGTCCCGAAAACCAGCACGGCGTTGAAAACTTTGAACAAGCCCTTACGCGTGCATTTGCCGATGGGCTGGATGTCGTCGTCGATTACCTCTGGGGAACCAGCGCGCGTACCATCATCGTCGCAGTCGCCAAAGCGGTTGAAGACGCACACCCTGTTCGCTTCGTCCAGGTAGGGGAAGCCAGCCGCGAGCCAGTGGAGCTGCCCGGTGCCGCGTTACGCTCCTCGGCTATCCAGATCATGGGCAGTGGACTCAAGTCCGTTCCATTGCCCCGGCTCCTTGAAAGCATTCGTCAGACCTTCGATTTGGCCGCGCATGGCGGGCTCTACCTCCCTACAAAAGTCGTCCCCCTCTCCACGGTCACAGAACATTGGGACGCTGCCGGTAAACCCCGGCTGGTTTTCAGGTTGAAGTAACGCACATGGCGACGCACTTAGTAATCGGCGTTAACAGTCGAAAACCGGATAACCACTCACGAGAGGAAATTTCGTCATGATCGTCCTTACTACCCCTACAGGAGACATTGGACATCAAGTTCTGAAACATCTCGTTCAGGGCAGCGAACCTGTACGCGTAGTCGCCCGCGATCCCTCGCGCATCCCGCAGGAAATCCGACAGCGTATCGAGGTCATCCAGGGCTCGCATGGAGACGTTGCCACCATTGAGAAGGCGCTCATCGGTGCGGACACGCTCTTCTGGCTGATTCCTCCAGAACCTTTCATGAAACTGGATAGTATCGACGAGGCGTATGCAGACTTCACGCGACCTGCGGCAGCAGCCATCCGGAGATGTGCCATCAAGCGAGTTGTGTCTGTCTCGGGGATCGGGCGCGACTGGAACAAGAACGCTGGGCTGATAACCGCTAATCTCAAGGCAGATGATGTGCTCGCGGATACCGGCGTTTCACTGCGCGTACTTAGGATGCCGTCCTTCATGGACAACCTGTTACGCCAGGCACCGGCAATCAAGGAGAAGGGGGTTTTCTCTCTTCCCATCTTCCCTGCCCTCAAAGCTCCGATCGTTGCTACTTCGGATATCGCCGCGGTGGCGGCAAGGTTCCTCATGGATGCCACCTGGACAGGTCAAGCGGAGGTTCCGGTGCTCGGTCCGGAAGAAATCTCTCCGAATGAGATGGCTGAAATTCTCTCCGATGTTCTGGGATATCCCGTTCGCTATGAGCGGATGCCCATGGAGGTCTACAAGAGCAGAATGGTCAGCCGCGGCATTTCCGAGGCGTTCGCTCAAAGCCTCGCGGACATGATGACGGCCAAGAACGAAGGCATGGACAGCACCGCATCCCGAGCAGTCGCGGCCGACACACCGACCACCTTCCGGCAGTGGAGCGAGGCTGTTCTGAGGCCCGCTGTTGAGTGCTAGAGCCATACAGCAACTCCAGTGAGATGAAGTCAACCTGATATCTGAGTTCACGCGCGTACCGACGCACGGGCCTTTCTTGAGCCAAGCAAGTTATGCGGTTAGCAGAATCGGGAGAAGCCTGTAAGCGGCCGCTTCGGCTGCCTCTTTGCTCGAACATTCATGGATTTACGGTAAGCCCTGATAGCGCCAACCATACCCCCCGGCTCTCGTCTCCTCCATGGTGGGAATAGGATAACGTTCCAAAACAGGTACCTGTCCACCTAGCGCGGATAATGGATAAGACCTTCGCTTGCTGGGGACCACTCTGATGATCACAGTCCAGTCATCAAACAGACCAGCCTGCGATCATGAGCAGGCGGCAGCTCAGCAGATAGTGGCCGAAGGCGATTATCCGATACGGTCGCAGGAAATACAGAACCGATGATGTATCAGTTTGTCGATCTCTCGGTGGTACCCGAAAGGCCAGACACGCAAACGAAGGTTCCCCGATCGAAATTTGGCATATCGTTTATTATCGATCACGCAATGTTCACGCAATGGTGCCGGTGCAACATCTTATCAGTACCGAGACGCTTCGCCCTCAAACTTCAGAGTGCGAAGAAGTTCCCACATCGGCCCATATCGTCCCCGGGGGGAATCTAATTGTCGAGCACGGAAAAACACGTAGGCGTCTTTGATGCATTTTCTTTCTTGATGTCCTGGATCTCCAATCCGGGCCATGTCGGCGCCGTCGCGCCTTCCAGCACAGCTCTGGCGGAGATGATTACACGCGAGATCAGCGGGAAATCGGGTCCAATCATCGAACTCGGCCCCGGAACCGGTGTTTTCACCCGTGCGATCCTGGCGCGAGGTGTGAGAGAAGAGGACCTTACGCTTGTCGAATACATGCCGGTATTTGCTGAGCTTCTTCGCGATCGCTTTCCGAAGGCCAGGGTACTTTGCATGGATGCGGCGCGCCTGCGTACACAGGTTCCGTTTAAGAACACTGTTGCGGGCGCAGTGATCAGCGGACTTCCATTGCTCAACATGTCGACGCGGAAGGTGGTCGCCATTCTCAGGGGAGCGTTCAGCCACCTGGGGCCCGGAGGTGCGTTTTACCAATTCACTTATGGATCGCGCTGTCCTGTGCCGAAATCGGTACTCGATCGGCTTGGGATGCGAGAAACCCGTCTCGGGTGGGCTGCCCTCAACCTTCCTCCCGCGACGGTCTATCGTATTACCAGGCGTACGCCGTTCCGGCTCGTACGTGGGCAATAATGAACCAGAACAGCGTGGATAGCGAGGTTGGTCATGCGTATTCTGTTGGTCGAAGACGAGCCTGAGATGGCATCAGCGTTAAGCGCTGCGCTGAAGAAGTACGATATCGTCGTCGATCACGTCCCAACCATTCGTGCTGCCAGAGAAGCGATCTCGACAAACGTGCACGATGCGATTTTGCTGGATCGTCAACTTCCGGACGGGGATGGCCTGGCATTGATTTCAACACTTCGCGATCGAGGCCGGAGAATGCCAGTGATCGTCCTGACAGCAAAGGGCGAGCTAACGGACAAAATCATCGGCCTGGATGCCGGAGCGGATGACTATCTTGCCAAGCCGTTCGCAATGGAAGAATTGTTGGCTCGCTTGCGCGCTGTGTTGCGCCGTCCCAACCACCTGATGGTGGGATCTGTTCAATTTCGGATTCGAGTCTGCTCACAAATCTCTTGACGGCAGTTTATGCAGATTCAATAACGACAGTCCATGTTTTCACCTCTGACTGTCATGGCGTAATCATCCCTCATCCCCGGGAAGGTCCTTTCCCCAATCGCATACTCAGCCATCGTGCCTGCTCATAGCCTCTCTCCGAACAACGTGTATCAATCCACCAGCGTTACGTCATCCACTAAATGTGCGTTGCGAGCTAGAGTCGGAGATAAGTCCCGTTAACAGGTTTGGCCCCATCAACGAGCTATACGGGGAGTGGCCCTGAAGTTCACAAAGCGGGCAAGCCGTTCGTTATCTTGCGAAAACGAAGATTGATCACTCTTCCATTGGAGATTAGAAGGTCCGATATCCTACCCTCGCCGTCTCGCCTGAACTGCAGAGAGCCGACCATGGATTCGGTATAAAATGCATCGGGTTCGCGCAGAAGCTCAGGTTGTTGCAGAACGCGAGCCTCATATCCCGGTCCCTCGACCCACAACTCTTTGCCGTGTTGTCTGAGAGTGAGAATCATCCGAAGCTCTGGGCTATAGTAGTCGCCTACATACTCGGTCATCCGGGCTGGGGTCAACTCCTGAGCAGCAACTCTCTCGACACGGGTCGCACTTCGATCATGATCCGGTTCATGCACAATCAAAGTGGATGCGTCTTCAGAAAAACTGAAGGTCACAGGTGCGGTCCTGAGAAAGAAGTCATGCTCACTGAACGGCACCATTTCGTCGCGGCCTTGCATAAACAGTTTTCCGTCGCGCATCGTGATCGCGAAAAGAATGCCAGGTTCTTCTTTATAGAGACCTTCGAATCGCCTCAATTGAGCCTCTCCCAGCACGACGGGGCGCCGTTGGGGCCTGTCTTCATTGCCCAGTTGGTCGCCCACGTAGAGATCAGCAATCTTGTGCGCCAATTCAACAGGATTCGGGCCTTCTGTATTACACAAAACTGCAACAGCAAAGTGATGAGCGGGCAGAAAGAGAAAATCGGCGACATAGCCCGGATCAGATCCGCTGTGCTCGACTAACATCGTGCCACGATATTCGCCCACTTCGAGTCCAGACGCATACTTAACAGGACGTCCGGTGTTGTCGTTCCCGGTGGCTAACAGGTTCGCAATCATACCCGGACTTCCCACTTTTGGCTGATCGAGATTCATCGCCCAGAGTGCCAAATCCTCGGCAGTTGTCTGAACGTCTGTTGCACCGTAGCTGGAATAAGGAAGAAATCTACGCTCGTAGCCCTGCCGTGCTGGAGCATAAGGAAATGAGTGACTGAATGATAGTTGGCGGAAGCTATCTTGCACATGGGTGTGGGACATGCCGAGTGGTTCGAAAATCCTATGCCGCATAAACTCGGGGAATGATTGCGCAGAAACTCTTTCTACAACGAGGGCAAGCAACGAGTAGTTTGAATTTGAATAAGAAAAGCGACTGCCAGGCGCGAAGTTCAATTCCTGTTGACCGAAGATGACACGGAGCACGTCCTTCTGCGTGATGGTGTCCTCCATCCGACGGCCGCTCAGCTCCAGCAGCGTCCATTGATCGCGAACTCCGCTCATGTGGTGTAAGAGTTGACGCAGGGTGATCGACGAAGAAGATATATGGAGTTCCGGAACATATTTGCGGATGTCATCATCGAGAGAAAGCTTGCCTTCTGCCTGTAAAAGGTGGATTGCGAAAGCAGTGAACTGCTTGGATACGGAAGCCACGTGAAATACTGTTGTGGCGCTATTAGCAGTACCGGCTTCCAGTATCGATTCGCCATATGACTTGCTGAGGAGTATTTTCTGTGAGCGTTCTACGGAGACGGAGCAACCCGGACTGTGTAATACGTTCCACCTGCTGAAGAGCGCATCTACGGAAGCGACAATGCGTGATGCGGAATTGTCCGCCTTCGTTCCCTTCTCCTCGCCAAGCAGAACTGACGATACAAAGAGCAATGCGCCCAAAATAAGCAAGCGAGATCTAACCATTACAGTTCTCCGCGACTTGATTTTCAACAGCAGCACTATTATTCCTTCAACCAACTGCTGATACAGTTTCAGCTTCCGTGCATGTCTGAGGCCATTTGCAACTACCCCTTGCTTCGGGCTGATTCAGCGTTGTAGCGTGGTCTACGCCTGTTCATCTACGGACAGTCGTGTTCGCATATGAACAGGAAGGGAGGATCGATCTGGCGTTCAAGGGTGGCTGGTCGGGCCGCAGGAATTTGCAAGCTCGGGAGTAGGTGCGCATGAAGGGCAGGTGGCGGGTGCCCACTCAAGCCATTGATCGACGATCGTTGATCAATGGTTTGAAGATTAGTTTTGTAACTGAAAACTGTAAAGTATGTCTTGGCACTTGACACCTTCTTTTAGCTTGAGTCTGAGTTTCTACATTTTCTGAGCCGAAGATAGCCGAAAATCCGCGTACGCGTACACAAGCAGAATCGCAAAGGCGAATTGGTTTTAGCCTTGTGTCAGTCCCGCACCGGAGCAGCCGACCCACGATGGATGAAACGAGAGCCAGCAGCGTATAGAGTGGAATTGCGCAGAGGCACAGAGGTCGTCAATTCCCTGGTGCAGGACTGACACAGGGCAAGGGCCAATTCGTCTTTGAGCTTCTGGTTATATTCAAAATTGTCTGCATTTACTAGCATGGAAAGATAGAAGCTCCAGCACTTCGCCCCAGCGGGGCGAATCGACAGTAGCCCAGCGCGGAGTCCGCTTTGCGGACGGGAGCGCTGGGTTAGCCCCTCACGTCTCGCCGCCCCGTATGGTGGCGGCACGAAATCCTCCACAAATCTTAGGTGAGGAGATTAGGATTCGTTCCGCCCCTGCCGGGGCGGATCTATTGAATGGGATTGCGAACCCCGCGTTCCGCTACGCTCCACACGGGGCTATTTTCGTTCGCTCCCTCCGGGAGGTATTGTTCCCTTACTGTTAAGCGCCGATGCAATGCTGCAAAACACATTCGCAACACCTCATAAGAATCATCAAAATCCGACCCCCGTTTCATTTATCACGGGTCGGCTGCTCCGGTGCGGGACTGACACAGAGCCTGACCAATGGCTGCAACGATCAAAAATGCTTCTGTATATTTGCTGTTCTTTATTTGACCCCTCTGCAAAAAATATACAAACTCCAGACTCAAGTCTTCTTTTGGCTTGAGTCTGATCAGTTCAATTTCGGATTCGAGTCTGCATTCCCATCTCTTTGACAATCAGAACTCCAAAATTAAAGCCATCTCCCGAGGTGCGAACCCCGGGAGTGGCAATTTCGAAAGAGAGCGTGTCCTACGCGCTCAGGACACGCTGCAGCGGACCAACAGGAGGCACTGGGAAGTGACGACGTCCTGGCTCCCAGGGCTCGACGAAGTTCGCTGCCCGGAGGTCCCGCAGCGTGATGTAGCGGATCTTCGAGATGACGCCTCCATCGACCTGCACCAGGCGGAAGCCTTGAAAGAGTTGGTTCGGCAGCCTGGGGGGCTGTGGCGTGACTAGCGGCCGTGACGAACCGCTGTCAGCCGCCCTCGGCTGCCGGTCGGTCTCGAAGGTCGGACGATAGCTGTACTTGGGCGGAGAGATTAGATAAAAGTTCCCGAAGCGTTGCCTCGGATCTCCCGGACCGAGCGCCGAAGTCTGAACAAACAGCGGCCGATGGTCAATCCACCACTGTTTCGCGTTGGACGCATCGTTGAGCGGTGCGGCATAGGGAGGCAGCGTGAGCTTTCCATAAATAAGGTCGGGGGCTCCCTGGGCGTGCAGAGTAACGGGCACGGGCACCGCATTTGCACTGGCCTTCGCATCGATCTGAATTGCCAGTGGCGCTCCTTTGGGAATGGTTCGCAGACCGCGGATATCATGACCGAGTTTGGTCTGATAGTAGGCACTCGGGTTTTCTGTGTAGAAGTCGAGGTAATACTCGAAGCGGCTCGCGTCTGTATTCCACCCCACGCGGTACTCCACGCGATCATGAATGTGACCGTGAAGAATCAAATCGACCGGCCGCGACTGATTGACTCCGCAGCACAACTGCATAAATTCGTCATGCCCGGCTTTCAGTATCCCATTGTCAAGACCATCGGTGACGTCGCCGACCTTGAAGTAAGGCGTCCCGGAGAGCGTCCAGCTTTGCCCCGTAAGTTGACAGCGGGCGATATACTCCTGCGTCAAAGCTGGATCAGCCGCCGCGTGCAGCGTCTCCCGGAAGTAGTACGGATACTCTCCTCCCACGGGCGACATCGCCGGAGCATGCATGCCGACCATTACCAGTCCGTCTGCACCAGCCTCCTGGATAGCGTTACGCAACATCGATAACTCTTTTTCGGAGAAGCCCGTCTGTTGCGGTGCGCCGCCTTCAAAGAGAGTCTTCTGGTCATCTGAGAGACCATAGATCAGAGCATTGATCAGAAAGGCTAGATTGGCCCGGTCCGGAATGGCGACATCGTACTTCGTGTCGAGCATTACCAGCCGATGCCTGCCCAGGTTCACCGTATAGCTGCGTTGCTTGCTGAAATACTTCTCGAAGTAGCCATAAGCATTGGTCTGCTCGTTCACATCGTACTTCAGCATCCGCAACACTTTATCCCCATCTGTCGCTCCGTAGGTCGGTATCTTTCCACCCGTCAATGCAATAGCGTCAGACTCGATAATGTTGTGCGAATCGAATTCATCCAGCGGAACCTGATGCCCAGGAATATCGACATTCAGGATCAAGTCGTACGGATAAAGCCGGTAGTCATGGTTTCCGAAGGTTGCGAAGATGGGGATCTTCAATTCTTCCCCGGTCGCAGATCCGGCCGCAAAGGGCTGGCCGAGAATCAGCCGCCGCAGCCGTGTGAAGTTGTTTTCAAAGCTGGTATCTCCGTCTTCATATACATAATCGATAAGATCGCCCGTCGCTGCCACTGCATCCGCCAGCCCCAGGCTGTGCAGCTTGTTTGCATATCGGACGAAGTCGCGGAAACAGTCCTGGAAGTTGCTGTACTGATCCGCCGCAGTATTCAGTCCCAACGCACGAAGCTTCGCTCGAAACTGATCGTTGCGGTTGTTCACATGCAGGTCTGTAATATGCAGCAGGCCAAAGTGGTCCCAGCCTCGCTTGACATACATGCAGTGCGGAGAGAGCGCGTAGTTGATTCCCACAGGAAGCTTCAGTTGCAGATCGTAAAGCGTGCGGTCCGCAAGATCGGAGATCGGCTCCAGGATCGCGTTGAGATTCAGGTAGAAGTCGGTGTGGTCTCCCACCACCACCTGCGAGACCTTGAGCAGGATCGGATTCGACGCCGCGCCCACCGGAGAGAGAGCAAGGCGTTCGGTCCACAACTCGGAGAACAGGTTCGGCTGCCATGCGGTCAGTGCCCGATACTGCGCGCTCTCCAGGTTCTGCCACTGCACCATCGTCTGAAACTGACGCTCTTCCGCGACGTCCGGGTTCACCAGCTTCGGACGGCCCAGAAGAGGGGGAGTTAAGATGCCGACCAGAATCTTGTTCACGCCCGGCGCGGCACCTTCCGCAGAAAACAGGATGCCTCGCTCGAAGTAAGCAGCCATGCCACCGGCTACGGGTGTATTGCCGGTCAGGGGCATGCCCATGCCAGTCTGTTTGTACATCTCCCACAGGTTGCCATGGAGTACGCAACCATGCGTTCCAGGCGTCCAATAAATCGCACCTGTCTCGAACTGGTTGAAGCGAGGTCCCTGCGGAGAGTCTGTCTCATCGGACACCGGGTAGCCGATACCGCGCGCGTGCGTCCCCGGAAAATCTCCCGGGCCACCATTTGCCAGGTAAAGTTGCAGGATGCCTCCGTGCACCTCGTGTGCTCCCGTCGCACGATCCCAGTAAATGTTCCCCTGCTGATAGGTACGAACACGACCGCCGGCAGCGGCATCAGCCTCCGCCGTGAGTGGGGTGCCCAGGTCGAAGCCGCTTGCCTTAAGCTGCTGATATTTGTCATCGATAGCTGACATGAAGATCTCCTTGCGCCCCTCCGTAAAGCTTTTGCGGGGAGTATTCCAGAGGGCCGTTGCTGTTTTCGCGAGGTGGTTGACGTACTACTTTGTCGCTCTCCTCCATATAGGAGGGGAGACCAGAGGACGAGAGAGATGTAAAGCCGAAAGAGAGGTGGTAGACTGACCCCCGATCCCGTTCTCCCATTTCATTCTGGGATCGTCAGGCTACTTCGGATGCTCCCGAAATGTCTTCAAAGCCGTCCTCAAACTTTCTTAGAACTTCTTAGAGGTGGCTTGTGACGGATTTTTCCAATGGCGTATATGAGTTCGGCGACTTTCGCCTGGACGCCAAAAAGCGAATTTTGCGGTCGCATGGCGAGCCTGTCCCCCTGACTCCGAAAGCCTTTGAAATGCTATTGGTACTGGTACAGAGCGAAGGTTCGCTCATGACCAAGGAAGAGTTGCTAAAGGCTGTCTGGGCTGACAGTTTTGTGGAAGAGTCGAACCTGACCCAGATCGTGTTCGTGCTGCGCAAAGCATTGAGAGAAACGGCAGACCAACGTTACATTTTGACCATCCAGGGAAAGGGCTATCGATTTGCCGCCGATGTAAAGGCTGTTTCGGGAAACGGAAAGGGACAGTTGTCGGTTGTCAATCCTCCGTTGTCGATAGCAGCAGAGGCATCCGAAACTGGGTATCCAAGCCAACAGATAGGTAGAAGTTCAGCTCGTTTCGTGAACAAAAGACGATGGCTGTACTTCGCTGCTGCCCTTGCGATTCTGATGCTGGCGGTCACAGCCGGAACCCTGCGTTGGTCAGCGATAAGAACTCCACAACTGAAGCCGCGAGAACGTGTGATGCTGGCAGTACTTCCCTTTCAAAATCTTACCGGCGACCCGGCGCAAGACTATTTAAGCGATGGTATGACCGAAGAGATGATCTCGCAGGTAGGGAATCTCAATCCGCAACATCTGGGCGTAATCGGGCGTACCTCGGTCATGCATTACAAAAACAGCCAGCCGCCTTTGAAGCAGATCGGGCGTGAGTTGGGAGTCCAATATGTGCTTGAGGGCAGTGTCCGGCACGACGCTGACAAGGTGCGAATTACCGCGCAACTCGTTCAGATCAAAGATCAGACCGAGCTTTGGACACGCAAGTACGATCGCGACCTTAGTAACCTGCTGGTCCTTCAAGGCGAGATCGCGCAGGAGATCTCTGACGAAATTCAGCTTACCCTCGGAGACCGCAAGAAGATTACTCCGTCCAACAAGGCGTCGTCTTTATCTCCTCAAACATCTGAGGCTTACGACCTCTATCTCAGAGGGAGATACTTCTGGAACCAAAGAACGATTGAGGGGTTTCATCGCGCCATCGAGTATTTTCAGAAGTCCATAGAAAAAGATCCCAACAACGCTCGCGCCTATGCCGGCCTGGCAGACTCCTATACCTTACTGACGAGTTATAGCGGGGCTCCGCCGACCGAGCTGATGCCCAAGGCTCGTGCCGCCGCGCTCAAGGCACTCGAACTCGATGAAAACCTCTCGGAAGCCCATACTTCTCTGGCTTTGATCGTTGAAAATTACGATTGGGATTGGCAAACCGCGCAAAAGGAATACCGCAGGGCCATCGAGCTGAACCCTAACAACGCTATTGCCCACCATTGGTATGCGGAATATCTGGCCTGGTTGGGCCGATTCGATGAGGCTCTCGGCGAGAGCGAGCGGGCGCGACAGCTTGATCCCCTTTCATTAGTGATCGCGGTCGACAATGGCCAAATCCTTTACTATTCTCGGCAGTATGACCTCGCCCTGGCGAAGTTTCGCGCGGTGCGCGAGGTGGACGAGAACTTCTATGCAGGACTCATGGTCGGGCCCTATGAACAAAAGGGAATGTTTGCGAATGCTCTCACCGAGATGCGGACATGGCCCGCGTCCCTCAGCGACTCTCCCTACTATTGGTCCATGCTCGCCTACCTTTATGGACGCATCGGCCAGTTAGTGCAGGCACGTCACGCACTGGCGGAATTGGAAAAAATGAATCGGCATCGACCTATAGATCCGACTATTATTTCCTGGGCGTATCTCGGCATAGGCGATAACGATCACGCCTTGTCCTGGTTGGAAAAAGCATATGTGCAACACTCCAATGCAATGACAGCTCTTAAGGTCGAACCCCGCTACGATGTTCTGCGCAGCGACCCACGATTTCAGGACTTAATCCGCCGTGTCGGATTGGCACAATAGGAGAGCTTCCATCGCCCTGCCTTCCCTTGGGACTGGCGTTCGAAGATGTTCCCGGAGCCATCGGCGTTTTCGCGCACAGATTGCGGTGTGACACTGAGAAATCTACTCAATCTCGATTTCTTTCCGAACCGAAACGGCGGCTATCCCAGGAAAATCCTTGGGCACCGGAAAGGTCACTTGCCGCCCAGCCAGCCATTGCAACGCGCGCGGAATAATGGTCTGCACAGCGGCGCAGCGCATTCCCGCCGGTTGCACATCCCCCGGCCAGACATGGCCGTAAACCGAAACATAAACACGACCTTTGCCGTAAGTGGTTGTCCATTCCACAGGCCACAACATGCCCAATCTCGGCACAGTGTCCTCGGCATAGGCGAGCACCTTTACCCGCTCCGCCGGACCGCGCGCATAAACGTAGACTTCTGAATCCGGAGTAAGCCACGCTTTCGGCATTCCAGCGTGGATTGGGTCATCGCCCATTCGCGTTATCAGCCTGTCGGCACGCAGGCCATGACTCGTGTCTCCGCCCTCGCCGGGTGCAATCCGCACCAACTCCCCGTTTTTGCCCACACGAACCGATGAACCATAATTCGCATGGCGCCAACTAAGGCCAACCATGTCTTCATATTCCTTCCAACCTACAAAGGCATTTTCGGCCGCATGGAAGATATACACGCCACCGCCGTTGCGGACGAAGTCCGCGAAGTCCATCTTCACAGCATCTGGCCAATCCGGCTTTGGCTTCACCCCTGTCAGAAGCCCATTCATTGCTCCCTCGTTGCAGGTCTGGATTACAACGTCATAGTCGGCAAACCGTGGTCGCCACGCTGCCCACGCCGCGCTCTTGGAATCAATCGGCGCAGTGCTGACCGAAACTTCGAAGCCGCCGGCTGCTTTCAAGACGCCGCGCAACAGAACTGTAGTCTGCTTCCAATCGTGGTTGCTGAATCCGTCAACAATAAGAACGCGAATCTTGTGTTCTGAGGCGGAGGCAGGGATGACCATGACACTGGCGAACAATATTCCGAGTTGGCAAAGGACAGCGCAGATCTTCATGCAAGCATGATAAGCGTTAGGGGTAGCGGCATACCCGGGACCAATCGATCCATGCTAAGGGGCGACGCGCAACGCGTGGCCATCATCTCGATCAAGCACCAAGAATGGATACCCCAAGGTCTGGGTTCTCACACCTGGGAAAGGACGAGTCACAGCGCTGGTTTCCTTGGGCAATCCGACGCAAATCCAAGCCCGGCCGAAGTTAAATAGGTCCCAGAAATCGGCCAGCGCCCAGATTGATAGTGCAGTTGACGCTGAATGATTTCTGGTTCAATCGGCGTTTCCCGATATCGATCCTGCTTTTGTTACAGAAACGATTCTCAATGAGTGAGTTGAAGTTCTCACTCCCGCTTGCGCAAAATGGAAGTAACAAGCTTTACTCCTTGTGGCAGGGTAAAGTTCCAGCAGAGGTTGAAATCAATGACAGATGATCACAAGGACGGGCGAAGCGCCCTTGTCGAAGAAGCTGCCCGGCGGGCAGCCGCCTATCTCAACGCGGTGAGGGAGCGGCGAGTGGTGCCGACGGTCGAAGCCATAGCGGCACTTTCACGGTTCGCGGAACCCATGCCAGCGGACCCGACCGACCCAGCAGAGGTGCTCAACCAACTGGATGAAGTTGGATCTCCGGCGACAGTGGCGACTGCGGGCAGCCGCTACTTTGGATTCGTGATAGGCGGCTCGTTACCGGCGGCTCTCGCAGCCAACGTGCTCACCGGGGCGTGGGACCAGAATGTCGGTCTCCGAGTGATGTCCCCGGTAGGGGCAGCTCTCGAAGACATCGCATTGCAGTGGATCATCGATCTTTTCGGCTTCCCGCAGGGGACTGCGGGCGCATTTGTGACCGGTGCGACCATGGCCAACTTCACGTGCTTGGCGGCGGCGCGGCATGCGTTGCTTGCGCGCAAAGGATGGGACATCGATGGCGACGGCCTGTTTGGGGCACCTCCGATTCAAGTGGTTGTAGGGGCCGAGGCCCACTCCACTGTGTTCAAGGCGCTCTCGCTGCTGGGTCTCGGGAGGAAGCGCGTGATCACCGTCCCAACCGATGGACAAGGGCGTTTCCGGGCGGATGCGTTTCCGAAGCTGAGCGAGCCGGCGATTGTGTGCATTCAGGCCGGAAATGTGAACACCGGCGCCTTCGATCCCGCACAGGAAATCATCGACACCGCGAAAGAAACCGGGAGTTGGGTACACGTGGACGGCGCATTTGGACTTTGGGCAGCGTGCGCGCCCAAGCGTGCGCACCTCCTGGCAGGGTACTCGAGCGCCGATTCGTGGGCGACGGATGCGCATAAATGGCTCAATGTGCCATACGATTCTGGGCTAGCGCTTATACGCGATGCGGTCTCGGCTTATGCCGCAACCAACGTTCAGGCACCGTACTTCCCGGTTGGCGTTGATCGCGAGCCCATGCACTGGACGCCTGAATCTTCGCGCCGAGCACGGGGCGTCGAAGTATGGGCGGCACTGAAATCGCTGGGGCGCTCCGGCCTCGCCGAGATGATTGAGCGCGATTGCCGTTGCGCAGCGCGGTTGGCCGATGGTCTGAAAAGGGCTGGATATGCCATCCTCAATGATGTCGTGCTCAATCAGGTGCTCGTGTCGTTCGGTGACGACGCGGTGACCAAAGACGTGATTGCGGGTATCCAACAGGACGGCACCTGCTGGTGCGGAGGCACGACCTGGCAGGGTCGCGCAGCAATGCGCATCAGCATTTCCTCGTGGCTGACGACGGAAGAGGACATCGACCAGAGCTTGGAAGCGATAGTGCGAGTGGCGAGCGAAATAACCGGTAACAAGCAAGTGTATTCATAGGCCTACTGACGAAATGCAATTGGGCCAACTTGCCGAACCCGCGAGTTCGGCAAGTACCGGATAGTGCTGTGCCCCGATTAATGCCAAGAAACGCGCTTCACATCAGAGAATCTAGTCCAAAGCTCCGTCATTTCGGTTATCAGCAAGCGCAGAATCGCCAACCCACTCATACCACCGAGGCCGATTACTCCCGAAATATCAGCCAACGTCATGGAATTTCGCGCCCGGTCAGCGAATCAATATCGCCGTTGCCCTCGACGTTTCCTGGTACTAATCCCGCCCATTCCGCTTGAGCGAGTGCTCGATGAGTGCATTGGCCTTGTTGTCGCTTTTCTCATTTACTGTGACCGAGCAGCGCAGCCACAGCGCGATCCAAAACAACATCGGCCCCAGAGCGGACGCTGGCAAGTGTCGGCGAAACTCTTATGCCCGGTACCAGCCCTACGCCCTCGAACACCGTTCCATCTCCGGCCCGGTCGTTCTTTGTACAAACCCTTGCACCGCCACCTCCGGGCAGGTGAAAAAAGAGCGGTTGCCCGGTGCTCCCTCCGGTGGTTTCACCTACGGTGATGCCACGGTGCATGGCATCAAATGCCGCCACGAAGTCCTCCGCAGCGGAGAAGGTCATTGCACTGGTTAACACGGCAACCGGCACATCCACATGATGGACTTCATCAGCGGGAATTTGCTCTGCGGGTAACTCCGCCCAACCGGGCAGCACGCCCCAGGCCCTGTCCACGGCCCGATACGAACGGGTGCTCTGCAATGCTCCAGGAATCGGCCTTTGCGCGAGAATCTGAAGCAGATCAACCGGCGTGCTGCCTCCCCCATTGGCGCGTAGATCGATAATGAGCCCCTTTGCGGATGCCACCAGAGGCAACTTCTCGAGCAACAGCTTTGTCCCCTTTGTATCCACGAACTCGTTCACGGTGAGAACCGCGATCCCGTCTGGCCGCAAAGCAAACGCCGCATCTTCAACATGCCGCATCTTCGTGCGCTCGGAGACGGACATCCGCTTCAAAGTACGAACAGTCTGGTGACCTTCCGCGTCATCCACTGTAACTGTCAGGTCAGTTCCCGCCTTTCCACTCAGCAATGCATAACTGTAGGTCCGAAGAGACAAATCCTGCGGCGTAGACGCACTCTGGAATGGAGCAACTTCCCGCTCCGCATATTCCCGCACATCCTCATTGCCGATCTTGCGCAGCACGTCACCGATCCGCCAGCCTTGCGTTAGCAGTGCCGGATCGTCTATCGCGGTCACTACCACGGAGTCCTGAACCAATTTCGTGCTGAGGCCTGGACTGCCATAGAAGATATCTGCGAACGAATCCGGCGGAAACACATTCGTATGGCCATCCTTCAATGTCGCCACAAACCGCATCAGCACGCGGTAGTACTCTTCGGTGGAACTCGTCGCTCGCACCTTTGGAAGGTAGTCTAGATAAAGCTGATTCCAGTCCAGCGTCGGCTGCCGGTCGAAAAACGCGAAGTTGAAACGTGCTTCAGCCCAAATGGTCGACAGTCCAACTACTTTCGCGTCTTCGCTCAGATTGGGAGCATACGGGATATCCTGCCCTGGCTCGCGTCTCCAAAGCCGCTCTTGGCTCTTTGCTTCTTCGATGAGTTGTGCAAAACGCCTGTCGCCGTGCAGCGAGGTGAGATCTGCATCGGAAGCGAGGTGCTCGGCGGTAACGGTGCCTCCATCGGCCTGCGAGGCAATTAGCACCTCGATTGCCTTCTCATTACGTCCTGCCAGCGCTTCCTCACACGCCAGATCGTACATTGCCACGTACCAATCCTTACCTATCCCATTCGGTCCGGCAGCATAGGAGGGTTCCAAAATATCTGCTGCTTCGGCGAAGTGCTTCTGCTCATAAAGCTTCTGAGCCTTGAAAAACTGCTCACGGAGCTTCACCTCAGAATTCAAGTCCTGCGCTAGAGCCATTGCCAGGCAAAGAAATCCAACTGACACAATTACACAACCACGAATGATACGAAAAGCGAACACGCGTCCTCCCGAAGACCACTAGGCATTATAGAGGTAAGATTGGGAACCCTCGGTCAGTTTCCGCGAAGCGCGCACAGGCTTGGTTAATAGCGTGAAGTTAGCCAGCGTCCAGTGATCCAGATCGGAGTTATCGAAGATAGCATCCTCGCCAATGCACTTAGCAAACCCAGATCGGTGCCGATAACGCCGCTAGGGCACAGGGATCTGTCGGCTGATGCCGATTCATCCCTCTGGCAAGATCTGGCCGGAAATACGACTTAAACCTGCATTCAGGTGGCGCACAATCTCGAGTTGGTCGTGAGGAGCCGAATTAATGACTCGCAATCGCGTCTGCGAGGAACCGGGCAATTGCGGCAGAGATCTCCGCCGCGTTACCGCCGCCGATACCTCCGGATCTTACGAATGTGACAACGGCAAATCGAGCTTTTTCGCTGGGGTCAAAGATCAGCCCTGCAAAGCATCCGTCTTGCTTATCAAGAGGGTAGCCGTGACGGCCACCTGTTCCAGTCTTACCGCCGATGGCCCATGCTGTATTCGCCAAACTGTCGGCAATTCGAACAGCCGTGCCTCGCTTTACGGTCTCCAGCATCGCGTCTTGAATTCGCCGGGCTGTTTCCTTCTGCAAAATGCGCTTCGGAGTAACACAAGACAGGCCACGCCTCTTGTTTGTGTCGAGCTTTGCTATCGGAAAGAGCAGAGCCGTTTTGCGTGACATAGTCGTATACGGCTCTCCCTATTCGTGCAATGACCTGGAGTCGAGCGGCATCATCTGCCATCGCGTTGGTTACAAATACGGCGATTGCAAGTCGGCGCCGATCGGGTAAGGTAATGAGCCCGATATCGTTGGTGGCACCGGCAATACCATTGTCCACGTCCGAGCTTCCACTCTTGTGAAAGACTTCGGTCCTGTTTGGCAGATTGGCTTCGAGACGGCCCGAAGGCGAGCTCATCCATTCCAGCAGCAACGCGGTGTGCTCCGCTGTTAAAGGCGAATGGTCGCTGAGCAGACGAAGAAGCTGAACAGCCCCTTGCGGCTCGAACCAGTTTCGATATTGTAGGTCGTGTTTGCGATGCAGGGCGCGTTCGTCGTCTTGCAGATGAAATCCCGTGACTCCCAAGGATGCAACGTAAGCATCGACGATCTTGGGACCACCGGCAAGTCGAAGCAGCATGTCGGCGGCCGTATTATCGCTGAACGTAACCACCATCTTCATGAGCTCCCGCAAAGGCACGTCAACGCCTGCATGTGGATACTTGTCTTGAAGCGGGCTATGTGGTTTAGGCAGAATCAGGTCCGACGTTCGGAAAGGAATCTCCTGGTCCAGCGTGAACCTTCCCTGCTCCACCTGATGCAGGATTGTCAATACCAGCGGCATCTTGAAAACAGACTGCATGGGAGCGTGCGCAGCCGGATCGAGGTCGCAATTCAGGGCAGTACCGGGCAGCGAGCAGGCTACCGACACCTTGCCATGCGCATCTGCCGCAATACTCCGAATCTGCTGCTGGAGAGGCTGTTGCGCGACAGCAGGGGCAAGGAAGAGCGCAAATAATAGAAGGCTGAAACGCACTCCTCATCCGTACGATATGAACCGGACAGGGTCAATGACAAACTTGATTCCCCATACTGATCGAATCCGCTTCCACCAAGGGGCCTCGACAGCGCTCCGAAGCAACTATGCTCGCAGGGTGCATATCGCCAATTCGCTCGTCAGCTGTCCTGCTGGTGGCCAGCCGAGAGCTAGATGCATTTAGGTGCCGCAAAGGACATTTTTCGAGGAGTAATCGGGCGAATTTAAACCTGACCAATGCTGGATGAGTGATTCGGCAACAGTTGAGCCAAGGCCACCTGTCCGAATAGCCGACTTTAACAGCTAGGTGGTTCGCGTCCTATAACCAGTATGTCTGTTTGGCACCAGATGAGAGCCGTCGGGGCCACATCCCCCACTCTCCACCCTAGCCACACCAACCAGCGAGCACTGATCCCTTTTATACAGACTCTAGGAAAAACTTTCGCTAGATTAAACGAGCTAGTCGCATAACCATCTGGATTCGCTAACAGCTGGGACGGACGGCTGCATGTGTGCGGACGTTGAGATCGGTGCCTGATTCAATGCTCGCAGCCCTGCAGGCAGTAACTGCATGAGAGGGCCTAGCTGCGCGTTTTCTGCATTGCAGTCTCGTGATCAGGCTTCATCTAAGCTCGTCGGGCCACATTTCCACAATATCAAGGAGACATCCCATGTTACGACGGATCTTAGCTGGTAGTTCCGGGATCAGCGGCATTGAGACTATGGTGCTGAACGGCGATCCTATCAGACTGATGTGTACATCATCACGTTTCGGGTGGCAGGCACATGCCCGCACCGTTGCGCTCCCTCACAGCGATCACAGAGTGGTCGCTGTTCTTGCTTCATAGTTCATCAAGTAAAGGCTCATCACCGCTAAAGACGGAGAGTTCAACATGACGGACAATCCTGAAGGGGCATTATTCGTTCCACTGCAACTCGGTACTATTCATCTGAAGCACCGCGTGGTAATGGCTCCGTTGACCCGGTCCCGTTCCATTCAGCCTGATTCTGTTCCTGGTGCACTCATGAGGGAGTATTACGAGCAGAGAGCCTCACCCGGCGGCTTGATTATCACGGAAGCCACCAACATATCTTTAACCAGCAGGGGATGGCTGGGCGCGCCTGGACTCTACTCGGATGAGCAGGTGCAAGGCTGGAAATCGATAGTCTCCGGGGTGCGAGCCAAAGGTGGACATATATTCGCCCAACTTTGGCACAGCGGACGTTCGTCTCACACTGCCATGACAGGCGGAGCAGCGCCGGTCTCTCCCTCGGTTGATCCCGATTACTGGCAGAACCCAAATCACCTTGTCTCGATCCCGGGTGGTTGGGTCCAGCCTTCTCCTCACAGGGCGCTTTCGTCCGCGGAGATTGGATGCGTCGTTCAGGATTACGGAAGGGCAGCAGAAAGAGCAATGGACGCGGGCTTTGAGGGTGTCGAATTGCATGCTGCGAATGGATACCTGGTTGACCAGTTCCTTCAGAACGGAAGCAATCACCGCACGGACGAATATGGCGGTTCCATTGAGAATCGCACGCGATTCCTGTCGGAGATTGTCACCACGCTCGTTTCCGTGTGGGGTCCAGAACGTGTGGCTGTGCGGATAGGGCCAAACGGAACATGGAATGGCGTACGCGACAGCGATCCCAAAGCGCTCTTCTCCTGGGTAGTTGGGCATTTGAACCAATTCAGACTGGCTTATTTGCATCTCATCGAACCGCGCATCGCCGGCAGCGAACTCGTCCACACAAAGCAGGGACCTGTAGCGGCAGAATGGTTGAGGCCTATCTTCAAAGGCAAACTCATTGCCGCAGGCGGCTTTGAACCCGACACGGCCGAAAGCGCTGTCGCCGCCGGAACACTGGATGCGGTTGCATTTGGCCGGTACTTTGTATCCAATCCCGATCTTCCCTGCCGTATCAAGGAGCATCTTCCCCTAGCCAAGTACGATCGCGGAACGTTCTACACATTCGATGCTCCTGGTTACACAGACTATCCGGCACTCGCGGGCGCGATCTGCGCTTAGAGGAATACCGCAACAGAAAACGCAATTCAACAAACTGGAGGTCACAAATGAGCAACAACGCAAACATCATGCTGGTGCACGGCGCATGGGCAGACGGTTCATGCTGGAGCAAGGTCATCTTGCTGTTGCAGGCAAAGGGATATAAAGTAACTGCCGCACAAATTCCTCTCACCTCACTTTCTGACGATATCGGGGTCACACGGCGGCTGTTGAACGCAAGCGCTGAGCCCACAGTTCTGGTCGGCCATTCGTATGGAGGTGCGGTCATCACGGGCGCCGCAACAGAAACTTCTCAGGTAAAGGCACTTGTTTACATTACGGCCTTCGGTCTGGATGAAGGAGAAAGCCTCGCTTCGTTATCGAAGCAGGGAGCCCCATCTCCTGGTTCAGGTGCAATCGAACCCGATAACAATGGGTTTCTCTGGATCAATCGCGAGAAGTTCCACAAATCGTTTGCTGCCGATGCCACTAGCGATGAAGCTTCGGTGATGGCTGCGGTACAGAGGCCTCTGAGCTTCGCCAGTTTTTCGGAAGCTGAGGGCAGCGCTGCCTGGAAGACGATCCCTTCCTGGTACCTCGTGTGCAGTGACGATCAGATGATTCCCCCGCCGGCGCAGGAGTTCCTCGCCAAACGAATGAATGCGACTGTGCGGTCCGTACCGTCAAGCCACGCGCCGTTCATGTCACATCCGCGGGAAGTAGCCGACATCATCGCACTCGCCGCTGAAGCCATCACGAACCAGGCGACTCAGCCCATCGACAACCAGATGGCGCTAACAGGGACAGCTTCGTAAACGGTCTTGAGCGTCTCTCCAATGTTAGTGGGGGTTGAGGGCACTGGCTGGCAGCAAACGAAGGGCAGGCGATCCTTGCTCCTCACCCCCCGGATTCAAAACCTCACTCGGCACCGAAAGGAAGCATCCATTGTGTAACGAGACCGCAGAGAAGAACAAATCCATCGTGCTCGCAGCCTTGACAGGCGCCTTTGTCGATCATGATCTAGGCGCCCTCGACAAATATTGGGCCGAAGACTACATCCAGCACAACACGTTCATTCCGCCCTTTCGCGAGGGCCTACGCGGCCTCGTTGCGCAGCTGCCGCCAGGTTCAACGTATGAACCCGGAATCATCATCGCCGAGGGAGAGTACGTAGTTATTCATGGACGATATTCGGGGTACATGCCAATCCCACAAATCATCATCGACATTTTTCGTCTCAAGGACGGTCTTCTCGTTGAACACTGGGACGTCATCCAGGACGAAGTCACACCCAGCCTAACGACAAGCGGAAACGCACAGTTCACGAATCCGCAGCAGAGCGTTTGAGCACGCGTTAGCCATGCGCACTCAGGGTTCACTTCTCTTTCACCATCAACCCCTCACGAAAAGGGAGCACAGATGAGCAATCTATTGGAACAGGCAGTGAAAGCGCACGGTGGGATGGAACGTTGGAACGAGGTGAAGGCGATCAAAGTGGCCGCATCGATTACTGGCGCAATCTGGTATGTGAAGAGCCAAGGAAACAGCCTCGCGAATGTCGTGCTGACAGCCGAGACAAAACGAGAGCGCCTGACGGTGGACTTTCCTGGACAGAATAAGCGAGCACGCTTCGAGCCGAATCGGGTCGTGATCGAATCGGAAGACGGTACGGTGATCGAAGCCCGCGATAACCCTGAAGAATCATTCGCGGGACAGCAGCGGGAGACGCCCTGGGATGAGATTCATGTGGCCTACTTTGTCGGCGAGGCCTTGTGGACTTACCTAAACACACCGTTCCTCTACACCCATGAGGGTTTCGTCACCGAGGAGATCTCATCAATTCAGGTCGACGGCGAGACCTGGCGGCGACTCAAAGTAACCTTTCCCGACAGCGTAAAGAGCCATACAAAGGAACAGATCTCCTGCTTTGGCCCTGATGGACTGCTTCGTCGCCACGACTACACCGTCGATATCCTCGGTGGCGCCACAGGACTCAATTACGCCTTGGAATACCGAAATGTAGACGGAATCATGGTACCTTCCAAGCGCAGAGTATATGCGTATGAGGGGGATTACCAACTTGTGAAGGAGCCTTTGCTCGTCAAAATCGATATGGGGGAGATCACGCTCCTTTCGCAATCCGGCCAACTGGAGACAAGCCTGGATCAACCAGCTCTTGTCGGCTCTGCGAAAGCGTAAAGGAAGCTGTCCAAGTCGGTCGACGATCCCTGTTCGTAGATCCAGATCAATACGAAAGGCTCAGGATGTCCACGCAGTCCCTCTTCACCGCTCTACACCTGGGAGTCATCGAGATTCCGAATCGAATCATCATGGCGCCTCTTACGAGGCATAACCGAAGAAACTTGCGCTCATCACTGAGACCGGGAGGAGTTCGACAGAGAGAGTAATCCTGAAAATGGGTATATCCGACTGTCAATGAATGGTAAGCGCTGTTATCAATTTTGCTCAGGGATGCTCAAGAGCCTTTCCACGGCTGCGGCGATTTCCTGCGGAGCCTCAGCGGGAACGCAGTGCCCGACCTGAGGAAGGATGCGTCGTTCGTACGGCCCGATGAACTTGTCGCGCTGATCGTCAATCGACGGCGGTGGCTCAACCCCATCCTTACCGCCGGAGAGGACCACGGTCGGCACTGAGATCGTGGGCTGACTGGCCAGGCGAGCTTCCAATTCGGCAAATGCGGGATCGCCCGGCGAGTTCGCATAACGGTGGCGATACTCGTGTATGACGGTAGCGATGAAGTCCGGATTCTCGAATGACCGCGCGGTAAGCTGATACTCTTCGTCTGTGAAGCGCCAGGTGGGCGACCAGAGCTCCCAGAGCAGTTTGCAGAAGGCATTGCGATTTTGCTCGAATCCCCTCCGTCCGAGCTCGGTGTTGAAGTAGATCGTGTACCAACGCCTGTACGCTACATCCGGAGGAGCAGGCCGCGAGGCATTCTTCGCGATGTCCTGAATGGCGTAACCCTGTGACGAGATCAGGCCTCGGACCCTTTCCGGCCAAAGTGCGGCAGCAATGCACGCTGCGCGACCTCCCCAGTCGTAACCCACAAGAACGGCCTGAGGCACGCTCAGGGCATCGAGGAAATCAATTACGTCTCTACCGAGGGCAGCTTGCTGGCCGGAACGAAGAACATTTTGATCGCGATACCGCGTGGGACCGAAGCCACGCAGATACGGCACCAACACCCGACGACCTGACTTCACCAGTTCATTGCGGACCTCGTCATACTGCCGCACGTCGTACGGAAAACCATGCAGCAGGACAACTGGAAAACCAGATGCCGTACCGCTTTCTTCATAAGCGATTTCAAGCGTGGCCGTCATGGCCTTGAGTTGGCGTATTTGCATAGAAGAGCTCATTTCCTTGAAGGCGCTATGAGCGCCTCCAGTAAGTCTGGCGTAAGAGATGCCTGCATGAACATTTTCACTGCTCAAGGTGCGAGAAAACCGCACGAAGGCTTAGAACCAGCGGCACGATGACCAGCGCCGTACATGCCGCCGAAAGGATGCCGATCATCTGGCTGGAATGGTCTGCGATTATTCCGTAAGCGATAGGTGCGAGTGCGCCGGAGCCGATCACTCCTGTATAGAACCAGGCGAAGGCTCGGCCTGTATTCCCTTGAGGCGCGAGTTCAGGAACGGTGCCATAAAGAACCGACGATGTACCGTTCAACACCATTCCGAGGAGCGCGAGGAGCGCGAGCATCGTGGCAATCGGAGTAAAGCACGTCGCTCCGATCAGCGCGGCTGTCGCGATTTCGGTTATAACTACACTCCAGACGACGCCGATGCGCTGACCAAGCCATCCACAACTCGCCTTCCCCAATGCTCCGCCAATGAACACCAGAGCCAAGCCGAGGCCAACTGTCGCCGACGATCCTCCACGCTTGTGAATGAGAAAAGGAAGGAACAAAAGGTAGCCCATTCGTGTTGCTGTATCGAGAACGCCTATCGAGAGCAGCACACCGAAACCGCCGCCGCTCTTCCGCTGATGCTCGGAATGTTGATGCATTGAAGGGTATTCGGGCTCATTCGGTAGAAGCGCAAGGAGACCGAATACAACAAGAATCCCGAGGAGCCCCATCAGCCCGACGACACTTCGCCAAGCTAACACCGGCAGTAGAAGTGCAACGACAGCCGGGAGGGCAGACTTCCCAAGATCACCGGCGAAATTGTAGATACCCAGTGCCCCACGCGCTTGTGGACCATAACTATGGGTCACAAGCTCCGAGGCGCGCGGATGTTGCACGCTCGATCCGACCCCGGCAAGAACGAGTCCAACGCACAGGCCCGCGAACCCGACAGGCAGCGCCATTGCGATAAACCCAGCTGCGGCGATGAACGTTGAAAGGGCCAATGCCGAGCGCGGCTTCAGACGGCTGGCAAAGCGATCGGCTGGAACCTGAAGTCCGCCCATCGTCCCGTAGTAGAGCGCCCGGACAATGGCGAGTCCCATGTAAGACAGGCCGAACTGTGCCTGCCACGCGGGTAGAAGGGCATAGAGTTGATCCGTGTAGCCGTCATGCAGAACGTGCGAAAGGCAAGCGCCAAAAAGGTTACGGCTCTTGCGGCTAACATTCCGCTTGGATAGAAGGTTCCATATATTCACCATCAAAGGCTCCCAAGACACACAAAGTCTGTTTCGACTTTGCCCTCTGGGATTTTGGCCCTTGGGTGCGAACCGCCCGGTCCTTTGTGGCGCTTGGACCGATCCGAAGGATCGGAACCCTAGCCACCTCATTCCGCCGATAGCAGTATTTTACGAGGAACCTCCAACGTCACACAATCCGCCACGCCTTTTGACCGGACAAATCGGAGACGAAACTCTGGATGATTAAGATTCCCTTCCCAGACGAGTTCATCCGAGAAGCCGATTATTTTTCGTAATGCGTGCTTGAGGATCGGCATCCCGGTCCATCCGAAGAAGAGAGATTGAAGGATACGAAGTGGATCACAGAGATCTATAGGTCTGCTTCAGCAAATAGTTCGTACTCAAGGCCGGATTATGGACCGTGAAGTTGGGATCGCTACTGGCATCCCCGGCCCTTCCTTTGTGCTGGGGTTCGAGGATGTTCCTGGAGCCATCGGCGTTTAAGAGGACCGCTGCTTATCGTGCCAGCTCTGGGCAGTGATCGCCCACATGCACACCTCGATCTCTTTCGGGCCCCAGAGAATGTTGTGTGTGTAACTGAATCCCACCCGCTCCAGCAGTTTTCGTGAGTTGTCGTGCTCGACACCATGTCCGGCAACGATCACCGGCAGGTCCAGCGTCTCGAATCCATGCGCGAGTACAGAGAGCAAAGCCTCCTCGCCCAGGCGCAGTCCCCAGGCGGCTCGCATAAGATTCACGCCAGCCTCGATTGTCTGTGGATCCTTCGACCATGGCCGCAGACCGGCACACCCTGCGAATTCGCCTGTCTCACGCAGGAATATTGGCCAATACTGTAGACTCAGCCGACGCTCACGCTCACACTCGGTCTGAAGTCGTATGTGTGCCTGTTCCCGGCTCATGGGTCCGCCGAAGTAGCGAGTCACCTCCGGATCACACCACAACGCTTCAGCAAGCGCAGTATCTTCTTCAGTCCAGCTTCGAAATGTCAAACGGGCAGAGGACGGGGGAACCATGCGAAATGGAAGCTCCTGCACATCGTACTTCGCTACTAAGTCTACTAATTACTCATGGTGAAGTCGCATGGCGACTATAATGTCACGTCCGGCGCACAACGGATGACTACCGTCGCCATTGGCGTTTATCGGTATGGATCTACTGCGCGGAGTATGATGGCGCTGAATTCATTTCAGATGTCAAAGCGGAGCTCAAAATGCGACTTGTGACAGCGCATCATCTGCAAGGGTGGGCGGAAACAACGCCGCTGGATGCGAGAGCGGAGATAGCGGAATTAGTTAGGTCTCTCGTGAGAGCCTCTTGCCCGGGATTAAGCTACTGCCGCTTTCCTGTCGGAAACGCTTCACAAACTCATGGATGGGATGGCGTCACCGAGCTAACGCAGGGCGTTGCCTTTGTGCCGGAAGGGCGCACGATTTGGGAATTCGGAGCTGGAGCGGACTATAAGACGAAAGCAGACGGCGATTACGACAAACGAAAGAAAGAGCTAAGCCCCGAAGAACGAAACAGGACTAATTTCATCTTTGTGACACCCCGCATATGGGACACCGGACGTGAGTCCTGGGAGAAACAGTATTCCCGCGACGGATGGTTGAGCGTGAAAGCTTACGATGCCAACACGCTTGAGAACTGGCTTGCGGACCAACCCGCCGTGGCAATCCGTTTTGCAAAGCTGATCCCAATTCTACCCCCAGTTGGAGTCCGAACGATCCAAGATTTTTGGGATGAGCACAGTCTGAATACGACGCCTCCGCTCACAGAGGATCTATTCCTGATGGGACGGCAGGAAAGAGCAAAGCGTCTATGCGACAGCTTGAGCGCCGGACTCCGGGGGCTCAGTAAATGGCAGGCGGATTCTGCGATAGAGGCAGCGCTCTTCGTCGCCGCAGCAATGCGGAAAGCTGATGCCGAGCTCTCTGGTTTTCTCCTCTCGAAAGCGCTATTGATCGAATCCATCGAGGCTGCCAGACAGCTGCCATCTACCGGCGGATTCATTCTGATCCTTTTTCCAGAAAACGATCGACTAGGTGCTGCTCTCGAACGAACGAATCAGGTAATCTTTGTTCTTGGCTCCAGTGACATAGCTACATCGCCGATCGAACAGCTTGACCAGATGAGTACACAAGACTTCGCGGCGGGCCTACGCGCCATGGGTGTCGAAGAGCACGAGGCATTTCGGCTCGCTGGCATTTGTTGTCGAAGCGTGACGGTGTTTTCAAGACTCAATGCTCGAGGCATCGTCACTCGCCCGAATTGGAGCAATGACGCAGCCGTCGTGCCCCTAGCACTCGCCGGGAGCTGGGACGCCTCAAACGAGCAAGACCGGACCGTAATTGCAGCACTCTGCGATAAGTCCTATGACGAGGTCGATCTAGAAGCACGGAGGCTAGCATCTCTAACCGATGCACCCATAGATCTTGATGGCTCGATCTGGACGATCAGGTCACAGAAGGACGCGTTTACATTGTTGGGTGCATTGGTCGGGAATGCGCATCAAGAAAGGCTGCGCAACGCCTGCGTCGCCGTCTTCTCCGAAATCGACCAGACACTGGACGTGCCAGACGAGGATCAACCCACCATCCCAACAAGGGGTTCTGACTTTCGCCACTCGGAATGGCTTCGACGGGGACTGAGCAGGACGCTGCTTCTGATATCGGGATTGCATCAGGCTGCCCGATTCAGAACAATCGGGCTGACGCCAGAACAATACATCGACAATGTGGTGGGCCGGCTTCGCGACCTAGCTGTAGATATAAGGGTCCTCGCGAGCCTCAAGTCGGAATTCCCAACTTTGATGGAGGCAGCGCCATTCCCTTTGGCATCCGCCCTCGAGCAGGTGCTCGAGGGCGACAGTGAAAGGTGGGCGCCAATAATCTTTCGAGGTAAAAAGGGTTCCCCGCTCTTCGGTCAGACGAGTCCGCACACTTATATTCTGTGGGCCGTAGAGACGCTGGCGTGGAACTCCAATTATCTCTATAGAGCCGCTTCGATCCTCCTGAGGCTTGCCGAAGTGGACCCAGGCGGCGCTACTACAAATCGTCCCCTGGATAGCTTGCGAAGAATCTTTCTGGCTTGGCGACCGCAGACATACGCGCCATTGGCCGAGCGGACTATAGTCATTCGTCGGATTTGCCTCGCGCGCCCCGAAGTCGGATTCAAACTCGCTCTGGCGCTCCTGCCAGCGTCACACGACTCGACACACGATACGGCAAAACCGAGGCTGCGCGATTTCGGTGATGCCGCCCAAGCTCCGACTACGCCCGAGGAGATGGCAGCAGCCTTTAAGGCATACTCTTCGCTTGCCACCGAACTCGCAGATGGCCACGCGGGCCGGCTCATGGCCCTTATCGATGGGTTCGCCGGATTGGAATCGGAATCTCGGGAGCGCGCAATCAACTCCATAAGATCCGTCGCCGCAAAGGTGAACGATGAGGAGAGATACGAGCTCTGGACAAAGCTGAGATTGTTTACACAGCGCCACAGAGAATTTCAAAAGACGAATTGGGCGTTGCGCGACGAGCATCTACGTCCGCTCGAAGCTTTATGTGAGGACATAGCTCCAGAGGATCCTGTACACCGAGACTTATGGCAGTTCAATGACCTCGTTTCAAAGATCGAAATGAGGGACGGTAGTGACTACGTTGAAGAGTCAAATAGGTCCAGAAGAGAGGTCGTGCGCAACATCCTGAACGATCGGGGAATCCCAGCCGTGATTGCCCTGGCAAAGGCGGCTAAGGAGCCCCATCTCGTTGGCTACGCACTTGCAGAGGCCGTTGAATCTCAAGCTCCGCTCGAAGAAGTGTTCCGCTCAGAGTTCACACCGCAATCGGAGATTAGCGAAGACTTTTTTGTTGCGGTTTCAGGTGCCGCACATTTTCGCTTCGGCGCAACATGGGATCCCTGGATCGCCGATGTGGCGGCCCATTCGGATGCACGACGCGGCGCGATCCTGTTTTTGAGATGGCAAGACAACAGAGACACGTGGAGCTTCGTTCAGGGGCTAGCCCCCTCAGTTGAGCAGGAGTACTGGAGAAGGAAATATGCTTTGAACCAATCTTCCGACGAGGACTTGCTGTCTGCAATCGACAAGTACAACTCCGTCGGCAGATTTAGCGCGAGCGTCGACTTGATCGCTTACCAAGAGAAACGAGTTCCGACCGAAACGTGCATCCGAGTCCTGCGCGGGCTTGTCGGCGAGTTAAACGCATCTGGGTGGAATTCGCAACACACGCTCTATTCCGTGACACACGTATTCGAAGCTCTTCAAAAGCGTGCCGATGTGACCGTCGAGGAACTCGCGACGCTCGAATATCAATACCTCCCGGTTCTTGAGCATCAGGGGGAACCTGTTGCACTGATTCAATTGCTCAAGAGCTCACCCAAATTCTTCGTCGAGGTGATCTGTGACGTCTTTTCCCCCTCGTCCCCAAAAGAGCACAGAGAGATCTCTGAAGAACGACGCGCCAAGGCGCGATTCGGCTACCAAATACTCCAGTCCATGAAGTCTCTTCCGGGGTTCACGGAAAGAGGACCTGACCATGAAGCACTCAAACGCTGGATTGATGAGGTCAGAGCCCTATCAAAGGATGTAGACCGTGTGACGATTGCCGACCGGCAGATCGGTCAAATGCTTGCTCATGCGCCAGCCGACGCAGAGGATGGCGCTTGGCCCACTCGTCCGGTGAGGAATGTCATCGAAGAGAATGCGTCCAACGAGATCGAAAGAGGTATTGCAATCGCAAGGTTCAATATGCGGGGTGTATTTCTGAAAGCTCCCTACGAAGGCGGAAAAGAAGAGAGGACTCTCGCGGCTCACTATCGAGAATGGGCTCAGGTGGTAGCACAATGGCCCAGGACCAGCCGATTGCTCCGCCAAATTGCTAAAGATTGGGAACTGCGGGCTGCGGAAGCTGATATTCGTGCTGAACTCGATCAGCGCCTTGACTCCTAGATGAACATGTAATGGGATGTTGGCCAGCGTCATGAAATTTCGCGCCCGGTCAGCAAATCAATATCGCCGTCGCCATCGACGTTTGCCGGGACCAATTCGTGCATTCGCTGCGAAGACTATTCTGTATAAGTGATCTGCCCTGAATTCAACAGTTGAGATTCAAGCGGCCAGATCCTGCATGCTGGCCGACTTCGCAAAAATCATCTGGAGCCAGCCTCGTAGCGCGTTGTTCCTCTGTGATGAGGCTGTAACGGCCACCTCAGACTTTCTCAAGCGTAATATGAATCGCGTATTCCGAAGCCTTGTGGCCGGTCACGGAAAACCCGAGTGCGCGCAGATCAAGACCATGAAAAAGCGCCTCGCCCTGGCCGAGAAGAACAGGCACAGACGCAATGTGAAGCGAGTCGATCAATCCAGCCTGCAGATACTGACGCACCGTCGATACCCCGCCCCCGATCTTGACGTCTTTCGTTCCTGCAGCTTCCTTCGCGCGTTCCAGTGCCTCATTGATTCCTCCCGTGACGAAATAGAAGGTCGTCCCGCCCTCCATTTCGAGAGGCTCGCGTTCGTAGTGCGTTAAGACGAAGGTTGGCGCGTGATAGGGCGGGTTTTCGCCCCACCAACCCTTCCAGGAATCGTCCGGCCACGGACCACGCACCGGACCGAACATGTTGCGGCCGAGAATAAAAGCACCAAAGTTGTCCATCGCCCGCTGAGCGAATTCATCGTCGATATCCCCAACCGATCCGCCGCCGTTCCCGTGCATTGAAGAGAATGTATGAGTGTGAAAAAACCACTGGAAGATCTCTGGTCCCCGTTTGCCGAGGGGATCGCCCAGGCTTTGCTCAATCCCCGCGCTGAAGCCATCCAACGACACACCAAATCCTGCCACCCTGACCTTTTGCATTTATCCCATTCTCCCGATTTCCGTACTGGGGGTTCGCCTCTTGCCGGAGTTGCGGCTATCGTGCAGCGTGATTCCGATGCTGAAAGCAATCGCGCTCTGCCGAGTGGAGCAAAGACATAAGAAATCCGGCTGAGGAATAATACAACGCCCTTCTCACCCGCGTCAGATCAGGCTCTGCCGGTATTGTCTCGAAGTCATCCGCGATAAGCGTGACGTTGGGGCCAACTGACTTGGGCGAACGCGACACAACCCACTTCGCCCTTCGCACGATGCAACAGACGCAATAGTAGGCTCAAGGAGAATCCTCTGTTTCAAAAATCCTCCGTCATTCGGCATGACCCTGACCTTCAAAACCACGCTTGAGATACTCACCAGGGTTGGCCCCGACAACTCGCTTGAACGCCTTACTGAACGCAGCGTCGGACTCGTAACCGACCAACCGAGCGACATCAAAATGCTTCTTGTCACGCTGTTGTAGTAACTGCATCGCCTTCTGCATCCTCCACTCGGTGACATATTCCAGTGGCGTTTGTCCAAGCAAATCCTTAAAACGTGCTGCGAATGCGGAGCGAGACATGCCCGCCGCTGCGGCCAGGGATTCGACCGTCCAGGGTGTATTCACACTGTCGTGAATTGCACTTAGAGCAGTACCTATTTGAGGATCGAAGATCGCACGAAGCCATCCTTTGTTAGGTCCTGGTCCCGACGCGATATGCGCCCGGAGTATTTGTATAAACAGGACCTCGGCTAGCCGATTCGAGACGATTTCAGATCCCGGCACCTGTTCTGCCATTTCTGACACCAGCGCTCGCATTGTGTCGTGAAGCGCAAGGGAGCGTGCCTGCTCGGCCTTAATCAAAATGAAGCTCGGCAATAACTGAGTGATCGGCCTCAGGCTGGCGCGATCAAAGCTCATGGACCCGCAGACGATTGTCGTCGGCGCGCCACCCCCTCCATGATGGACGACATTCCCAATGGCTCTAGCGCCGACTTCGCGGAAGGTTGACATTGGACGTGTTCGCGGGCTGTCGCGCAAAATAATCGAAGTCCCCCGGGCAAGCAAAATACAATCACCACCGGTGAGGGGAATCGGCTCCGGAATCCCTTCCACACTTAGCCAGCAATTGCCGCGCGAAAGCATGACGAAGTGCGCCAAATCTGCGGGTGGATTTTTTTGACCGGAAGGCGTGACCTTTTCTTCGGTCTGCTTCTCCTGTCTCAAGCCCCACGGCGCTGTGGCTTCGAGCCTGTGCTGACCGAAAGCGGTTACGTGCAACGTTCTGAAGATATCTGTTATCGGGTCCAACTGAGCCTCCATCTGCTCTCGAAAACCATAGTGTTCTGTAAGCCTCTACGGAAACTGCACAGCTTTGCTTGTCGGACAAGTGCAGCATCAGGTCGAAGAGACCTCAATCGTGACGGACATTCTCTTTCCTTCCAGCGTCACAGTTCCTACACTCCTCTTCCCCGAGCCCCGCAACCCGGCTCCATCAAAAGTGTGCAAAACAGCTCATATCAGCCATCTTTCTGGACGAATAGACAAAAATCTTGGACTCCCGAACAGTTCCCGTCCACCGCCAAAGAATCTATCTAAGTGTACCGAATGCTAAACACATTCCGAAGGGGGCAATTATGGGAAAGCTTGAAGGTAAGGTTGCAGTCATCACGGGTGGTTCGAGCGGCTTGGCGCTGGAGAGTGCCAAGCGATTCGTTGAAGAAGGCGCCTACGTTTTCATCACGGGCCGAAGGCAGGAGACGCTCGATGAAGCCGTTAAACTGATTGGCCGGAACGTGACCGGCGTGTGCGGAGACGCATCCAATCTCGATGACCTCGACCGTCTGTTCGACATAGTCAAGCGGGAAAAAGGCAAGATCGACGTTCTGTTTGCGAGCGCAGGCAAGGGCGAAGTCGCCAAACTGGGTGAGATTACTGAGAAGCACTTCGATGCGGGCTTCGACCTGATTGTGCGCGGAACGCTGTTTACGGTTCAGAAGGCGTTGCCGCTGCTCAACGACGGCGGATCGATCATCATGATCGGGTCCGTTGCTTCGGTAAAAGGTTTTCCTGGTTTCGGCGTGTATGCGGCGAGCAAGGCGGCATTGCGTTCATTCGCACGCACGTGGCTCAACGAACTGAAGGACAGGAAGATCCGGGTGAACGTGCTGAGCCCGGGACAGGTCGACACAGCAGATTCCCAGCGACTCGACAAGGAGACAAGGGAGATGTTCGAATCCCTGATCCCGCGGGGAAAGATGGGTCGTCCTGAGGAAATTGCGGCGGCAGCGCTGTTTCTTGCTTCGGCCGAAGCAAGCTACGTGAATGGAGTGGATTTGGCTGTCGACGGCGGCTTCTCGGCCATCTGAAATCGCCTGAACTCTATTCCACGGAACTGAACGCTACGGATCTACCAAAGGGAGTAATTATGGGAAAGCTTGAAGGAAAAGTTGCGGTCATCACAGGTGGCGCTACCGGCATCGGCCGCGCCGCAGCAAAGCGCTTCATCGAGGAGGGCGCCTTCGTCTTCATCTTCGGCCGACGTCAGGCAGAACTCGACGCCGCTGTTGCCGACCTCGGACCCAACGCCCGCGCAGTAAAGGGCTCGATCTCCGATCTGGCCGACCTCGACCGACTCTACGCGGCGGTGAAGGCCGAGCACGGAACCCTCGACATCGTCTTCGCCAACGCCGGGGCGGGAAGCCCACTTCCGCTCGGCAAGATCACCGCCGAGCACATTGACGAGGCCTTCGACACCAATGTGAAGGGTACGATCTTCACAATCCAAAAGGCGTTGCCCCTGATGGGCAAGGGCGGCTCGATCATTCTGACCGGCTCGAGCGCCGGCACCACGGGCGCCCCTGCAATGAGTGTCTACAGCGCGAGCAAAGCGGCAGTGCGCAACCTCGCGCGGACCTGGGCGGAGGACCTGAAGGGCACCGGCATCCGGGTCAACGTGTTGTCGCCTGGGGCGACGGCGACCGAACTCGCGAAGGCCGCGCTAGGCGAGGAGGGTCAGAAGGTCTACGCCTCGATGACTCCGCTCCAGCGCATGGCCGATCCGGCGGAGATCGGGGCTGCTGCTGCCTTTCTCGCGTCCGATGACAGCAGCTTCATGACCGCCAGCGAACTCGCCGTCGACGGCGGTCTGGCGCAAATCTGACGCACTCGCTGTACGGCGCTCCCTTCGATGATTCGGAGCGCCGTAGGTTCGGTAACCCAAAGGAGAACATATGAGCTATGCAATTATAGGATTCGGAAAGATAGGCCAGGCCCTCGCCCACGCCTTTGCCCGTAAGAACATCGACGTGACCGTTGCGAGTCGCCGGGCCCCCGAGGACTTGGCACCGCAAGCTCGGGCGATTGGGCCCACGGTGGTCGCCAAGTCGCTGCGGGATGCACTCGAGGCTGACACAATCATCTTGGCGGTTCCGTTCGGGGAACATCGCGAGATTGCGGAGGCCTTGCCGAGTTGGAAAGGCAAGACGGTCATCGACGCGATGAACTCTTTTCCAGTCCCACCTGAGGAGCTGGATGGCCTTCCCTCCTCCGCATTCGTTGCGAAGTCGTTCACCGGCGCTAAGTTGGTGAAAGGTTTTAACCACCTGGTTGCGGCCACACTGGCTACCGACCCAATCGTCGACGGCGGCCACCGGGTTGTCTTTCTGTCGAGCGATGACGAGGACGCTATCGCTCCCGTAGCGGATTTGGCCCAAAAACTCGGATTCGCACCCGTCAAGCTGGGAAAGTTCAACGAGGGTGGCGCGCTGGTGCACGCACGCGGCCGCAGTTGGGGTCAGCTCATCTTCCAGGACTTGTTCAAGAAGGACAGTAATCAATCGTCCACCGCGTGATTTGTCTCAAGACGGATGGTCCCCAAACGTCCGATTAGATCATTTCCCGAAAAGATGTGAATCGAAGCAATAGAGGTTGGCGCGGCTTTCCGAAAGCCGCTCTTCCCCTGACTTGGAAAGTTCACAGTATTTCGGGAAATGCTTTAGATCGGACACACTTGAGGTAAGGGAAACGGAGAGATTTCGATGAGCATCGAAATGAATGTCCAGATTGTGAAGAACTTTCTTGCGGCACTCGGCAGTCGCGATAAGCAAGGCCTGCTGGTGTTAGCTGCCGAAGATATCGAGTGGATCGTTCCGGGCGAGGACTGGCCGCTGGCCGGCACGCACCGCGGGCACGCGGGATTGGAGAATTTACTTCAGAAGGCTAACGAAACGGTGGAAACTGCGTACCCAGAGCCCCCCGAGTTCATAGCGCAGGGCGACCGGGTTATGGTCGTCGGCTTCGCTACGGGGAAAATCAAAGCCACGAATAGGACCTTCAAGGACAACTGGGTCTTCGCCATCACCGTTCGAAATGGCAAGGTGACAAAGATCCGAGAGTATATTGACACCCAAGCCCTAGCGCTGGCCTCCCAGGAGGCCGTGAGCCCCAGGGCCTGACCCGTCGACATCGCGACCCCACACTTCATCATTGCTACCGGCGGCATCTACAATGCACAGACAAAGATGGCCTCGTTTAATTCTCTCGGAGGAGTTGCCCTATGAAAATTGTTTCAATTACTGCACGCTACTTGCTCGGTCTTCTCTTCACGGTATTTGGCCTAAACGGCTTTCTCCAATTCATCCACCAGCCGCCACCGTCGGAGCCGCTGGCCCTCCAGTTCCTGGTAGCAGTCAGCGCCTCACACTTTGCTGCCTTCTTCTTCGCAGTCCAAGTGGTTGGGGGCCTGCTGCTGCTCTCCGGCTACTTTGTTCCGCTTGCGTTGATTCTGCTCGCGGCTGAACTCTATAACATTCTGGCGTTTCACTTGATGTTCGAATCAGGCTCTGGTATCGGACCGGGATTGTTGGCCTGTGTCCTTTGGGTGTTGGTCTTCCTCCAATATCGTGCAAACTTCAACAGCATCCTTACCCCTAAACCGGCGTCGCAGCCAGAGGGATGACCACAGCATTTCCCGAAAAGATGTAGACCGAAGCAATCAGAAGTTGGCGCGGCTTTCCGTTAAAGACCGGGGTCCCTAGCAAACCTGTCTTTGGTTTGCTGGGGTGGAAAGAAAGCCGCTCTCAACCTTACTTGGAAAGGTCACAGCATTTCGGGAAATGCTTTAAACGACTCAGCCCTACCCTTCGCGTAGCCGGCAGACTATTGTTCATGCAAGATCTTTTCAACTTGTCAAAGGCATCCAGCACACCTTGAAATCGCTGAATAAAGTGGCGTAGGGATTCGGCAAATCGTGGACATCGACGCTCTACCGACAGTAGAGATTCTCGATATTCCCTCGTTTGCGGTAATTGTATGGAAAGACGCGGCCCTTCATGACATCCACGCCGTTCGAGGGACTCTTTCGAGCCCTCCAAACCGATTTTCTGGATAATGTCTTGCCCGTCCGATATGGGATTCAACCGCTCAGATGGTGCTACCGGTATTTCCGAGGCTCTATTGACGTGATCCTAATTGAGCTGTCGAAGCAGGCTTGAGTTGTTGCTTCTTTACCGCCGAGCCGGACTCCTGTGCTTCCACCAATTGAGTGTTAGAGATCGAGTTCCTTTGTAGAGTCTTCGTTCTCAGCTGGCTCGCGGAACGGTTCTACCGTAATGCGTTCGTACCGCACTTCCAACACTGTCAGGTGTTCCGGGCCGCGCGGCGCATGGAGAACAATTTCATCACCCTCAGCAGTTTTCATCAATGCGCGTCCCAGAGGCGAGACCCAACTGATATGGTTGCGTTCGAGATCGACTTCGTCGGTGCCGACGATGCTTACCTCTCGCTCCTCCCCCGTGGCATTGGCATAGCGAACGGTCGCGCCAAAGAATGCCTTTGTCAGCCGCAGGCCCGTTCTCGGAGCTTCGGGATCTACCACTTCCGCAGCTTCGATTCGTTTCGTAAGGAAGCGAATCCGCCCATCGATCTGTCGCAGCCGTCGCTTTCCGTACTGATAGTCGGCATTCTCACTGCGATCGCCATTGCCGGCAGCCCAGGCCACCACCTCCACCACGGCAGGGCGCTCCTTGGTGAGCAAAAAATGGCGCTCCTGTTGAAGGCGCTCAAGCCCACTGGGAGTGATGTAGTTTTTGCCGTGGGTCGCGGGCTCTTCTACTACTGCTTTCGGTCTTCTGGTAAACCCTTTTTGCATCCTATTCTCTCCAGAGTGAATTAGTGAGTGCTTCGGTCAGCTGATTTGCCCATTCATACACATAGGTTGGATCAGCTCCTTCACCGGCAGAGAATAGGCGGTCATGCATGCCTTCAGATTACAGCACATAGGCCCCTTGATGTTCGACATATCAAGCCGTCTCCCTTTTTGGGAGAGTTAAGATCGTTTTGAGGATCTGTGCTTTGAAAGGTTACATGCCATCCCTAAAACCACCATACAGCCTTACTTTTTGGGCTGCGGCAAAGTCACTGTTGTGGATCGTTTGTTTGAGTACGCCGATCTGTGTATGCGCTCAATCCACGGATGCGCGCGGAAAAAGCGTATCCGAAGATAAAGGGGTATCGATAGAGCAGGTGCGCGAGGCATTGTCATCGCCGGAACTCGCTGATCTTTATGCTCGCACCTACTGGAACCTGCAGCAGCGGCGGCAACCGGATGGGTTCCTGCCGGAATCCTTGACCGGTGCATATGAAGGTATGTTTCCCCGGACGGTAGGCGCTTATGCCCTGTTAATGATCGAAACCAAACAATACGATGCTGCGGAACAAAGCCTCCGTTGCGTATTGACAGCGTTGCAGCAGACACATTATTTGCGAGTGCCACGAGTCATCGGGAAAAAGGGCACGGATCTCTCCATACAAGACGATGAAGCACAGATCGACGCTCAGGCGCACCTCATCCTTGGCTGGGCAAGGCTCGCACTAGCGCGAGGCCGAACAACATTTGAAGATCGAACCTGGGAACAGGTCCGTGCACTCATGTCTTCTGCGACGGATCGGCCCTATCTGCAATACGGCCCCTTCCCTTCTCAAAATGGCCTTGTCCACAACGTAGCCTTTGAACACTCTCGGGAAGGACGTTTTTGGGATACATGGGACTTGCTGACACAGAGCTTTATCGGTGCGGCATTGCAGGATATGGCCACCATCGCCAAGCGGAGAGGTGAAACAGATACCGCAATGCTCTGGGAAAAGAGACTCGACGTCCTGCGCAATGGGATGCTGCACAATCTTACGGTGGATCGAAACGGCAAGCAGACGTTTCTCGAGATGCGGTTGCCGAATTCCGCGGCCGGTGTGCCTTACCTGGGAATGGGCTGGGTCGTTCTTTCACCTCTCGCCGCTGGCTGGACTCCCGATCAACAGATTCTGGACAATACAATCGTGGCACTGCAACAAGCGAACCTGAAGCAAACGCACGGGCAGATATGGATGCCCACCGACGGCTATGCCGACGGAACATTTTCAAACGAGATTATCGGCAAAGGACAGGCCTGGGAACTCGATTTCGCCCGGGTGCACGGACAATGGTCTCGTGTGATGCAGATCCTTCAACTGCTGGCAATGGTGAATAAAACAGCTCCCCTCTATATGGAGGGCGCGTGGTTAGAGAGCTCCCATGTCCACCTTTCCCAGCGATTGTCGGACGCAGACATGCCGGCGCTGGAAGATGCGGTCTGGAAGTTTAAGGATCCGGGGAATGGAGAGCAGGACACCTGGTTTTGTTGGGAGATGGCACGTCTGCGAAAACAGGTGGGACTTCCCGCTGAACCTCTTAGGACGAACTAGCTTCGCTGCTGCCGAATCAAATCAGTTTGCGCCCTAGCTGTGGGCATTTCTCGCTCAGGTGTAAGCGAGAAATGCTCTAATACGCAGATATTGGCCGCACCTGGAGCACCCGCCAATGTTCCCGTCGAGACTAGCTCGATTTCTCGACGAGCAGTTTGGTCTGAATATTACGGAGCCGGGAACAAATAGCGCAGCGCAATCGTAAGTGAGACCATCATAGCTTCTTCGTAAAACCGCTATGCTAGTATCCAACCCTGGGCTCCAATTCAATTTCGCGCATGGTGCGAGAGTGAAATTGGCAATGAGCTCCGGAAGAGTCTCTCAAGGAGTCTTTCGCTGACTGGAATGACATCCCCTTTCCTCTCCCTCGCCGCGCTATGCTGCGTTCTGCTACCCGGCGTGATGCGCGCAGCCACACCCAGCAACGCTGTCCATATTCAAATTCAAGTGGACGCTACTGACACCGTCCACAAAGTTTTCTCCGTCACCGAGCTCATTCCATTGCATGGCGAAACCTCAATCACTCTGTCTTATCCAATGTGGGAGATTGCCAGCCATGCACCAACCATTTCCGTTGCGAATCTCGCGGGCCTGGAGTTCCGGCTGAATGGCAAGCTTCTCGAATGGCATCGTGATCCGCTCGATGTCAGCAGGTTTCACGTGTCTCTTCCGGCGGCGGGATCTATGCTCGAAGCGCGCTTCGACTATCTGTCTCCGCTGTCCGAAGGTGTGATGACCCGCAATATTGTGCAGGTGCAGTGGCAACACCTGCTGCTCTACCCACAAGGTGCAAAGGTGAACGATATCCCGGTCGTTGCTCGATTAACGCTCCCTGTCGGCTTTCAGGCCGCTTCCAGTCTCCGCGTAGATCGGCAGAGCGGCTCGACTTTCAACTTCCAGCAATGCACAATGAGCGAGTTGGCGGATGCGCCGGTCTATGCTGGTCGCTTCCTCAAGAACTGGCCTCTCTCCGTCGACCAGGCCAAGCCGGTCTGGCTCCACGCTGTCGCCGATGACTCGAGTGAGCTGGCCATCTCTCCTGAGCTGTTAGAGAAGCTGCGCGAAGTGGTGGCACAAACAAACAGCATCTTCAGCGACGCGCCTTTTTCGCACTATGACTTTCTGGTCTCTCTTAGCGACCGGCTCCCCAACGACGGCGGAACCGAGCATCAGACCTCCAGTGAGATTGCCTTGCCAGCCGACTTCTTCCTGAAGCCCGATCAATACAAGCAGATGGCGTCGCTATTTCCCCACGAATACATCCACGCGTGGAATGGACTCTATCATCGGCCAGCAGGCATGGTCGTGCCGGACTTCAACACTCCCATGCAAAACAGCATGCTGTGGGTGTACGAAGGATTAACCGAACTCTATGGACTGCGAATCGCCCGGGACAGCGGCCTCATCTCCGATGAAGACTACCGTGATGCCCTCGCCATCGATGCCGCGGAACAGCTACTCCGCCCCGGACGCCAATGGAAATCGCTCGCTGACAGCGACTTCGACCCTATCTACCTCGCAGGTCATCATATTGCGTGGCGCGATTGGGAAAGGCGCGAGGACTACTATCAAGAGGGTCCTCTCCTTTGGCTGGGCATCGAAGCGCAAATTCGCAGTTCCTCGGACGGAAGAAGTGGTCTGAATGATTTTGCGCAAGCCTTCCTGTCCGTCGGACACACTCACTCCGTCGTCTCGCCTTACAAGTTCTCCGATCTTGTTGCGGTGTTGAACGCCATCGCACCGTTCTCGTGGCAGGACTATCTCATGGCGAGATTAAACGCACACGACGAGACGTATCTTCGCAACGATCTCAAGGCCGCAGGCTATTCGCTGCTCTTCAACGCCACGGAAAGTGAGACCTTCGCCCAGCAGGAGCGCGAAGACAACGTGCTCGACCTGTCGTATTCCATCGGCGCGCGTATCCGCTCCAATGGTGTGGTGCAGAGCGTGGCTTGGCACGGCATCGCGTTTGAGGCTGGCCTGACTCCAGGCATGAAAATCGTCAAAATCAACGGCGAACCATTCAGCCTCGATGCGTTACGCAAACGCCTGCAGTCCCCTTCCCCTGCCGAGATTCGGCTAACCGCGAAAACCGAAGGTCAGGAGATCGAAGAAATCAGCCTAAAGTACAGCGGCGGATTACGCTTCCCCCATTTGGTCAAGGTCAATTGACCTATATTCGCCAACACACTCATGAGTACCTCGTACTGAAGTTAATAGCTGAATGCTTCACCTTACTCGTCGAACGGAGCCCAAGCCCAGAACGGTGGGCTCATTCTCCATCGTCAGCGGCACGCGATTGTGCGCGATGCGCGTACAGATGTGGAACCAATGGTGGTAAGGCTGCTTGCTATCGAGCTCACGATTGGGCAACTCGTTGAAGGAGCGCTTGTGTGCTCATCATGCAATTTCGTCAATACATTCCAATGTTCGTGACCTTATGTCTGGTAGATTTCCGCAGTCTTCACAGTACATATCATTCGATGCTTGCCATGAAAACGCATGGCCTGAGAGGTAGCCATTATTCTCCTATGGATAGGCCAACGGTCCAATGATATCCATTGACCTATCTTCGCCAATAACTCATTGTGTGTCCATAATCCGCTTCTGGACGGTGTCCTATCCGGTCCACTACTTGGTATCTAGATGCTCAGATTTCGCTATATGTATACAGCGGAATCTCTAGTTAAATGAGGTATTCGGTATTTCTGCGAAGGAGACCAACCGTGGACGCGCATAATTTTCTTGCAATGATAAAACGCGAGGCTATTGACTATCCGACCAAGCGTATTCTGGAGACACTGCAGGCCCCGAAATCAGCCAGCCCAATTGACACCTCGGCATCCGAAGTCACCAGGAGCATACAGACGTTTATCAATGCTCAAGCGCTGGACGAGCAACGTAAGGCAAACTGGTTCCGTGATCTCGACGATAACGGACGGGAGATTCTGAAAGAACTCTTGCAAGAATGCGCCGAGCTCTCCGTCCATACGTTTCTCGCGGTGTTAGATGGAGTAGGCGGCCCATACGAGGGTACATTTGAGCTTATCGCGATCGATGCGGAGGAAAACCGAACCGTGGTGAATCCAGAGGATGGCGAGATGCTCCATGATGTTTTCTCCGAGGTTCTGGCCGAGTCGCGGGATGACCAATAGCAACAACTAACTCTACGGCTGTCAGCTAGGATTAAGCGATTCGCCATGTTATCCAACTCAAACAGGGACTCCCATGAGATGCAGACTGGCTTTCGCCGCGAATCGTACAATACAGTAGAATTAACCTGCCAAAAGTTGAGGATTTGAGATGGCATCAGCGACGGTCGACGAGCTGTTTTCCAGAACTCTCTTGGAAGATTACGATGCGGACGCCCCATGGCAGGCAGTTCACGATCTACAGAGTATTGGGAGCAGAGAGGTCTTCGAAAGATCAGTGGAATGGTGTGTCTCGCAGGATACACAGAGGCGCGCGCGAGGTGCAGACGTTCTGGCCCAGTTGGGCAAGACGGCCGATCATCCCACGAATAACTATCCCGAAGAATCCTTTGTTGTCCTTTCAGATCTGATTCGAAAAGAAACAGAGGCGCAGCCCCTCAGCTCTGCAATCCACGCACTGGGGCATATCAGAAACCCGCAAGCAGTCCCTCTCGTCGTTGAGTTCTGCAGCCACCCGAACCCAGAGATTCGGTTCGCCTTAGCCTGCGCGCTAGGCAACTTTAGTGATCATCCGGTCGCTGTGGACACACTTATAAACCTGACCCGCGATGTCGATGATGACGTGAGAGATTGGTCGACATTTGGTCTCGGTGCTCTAGGCAAGATGGATTCTGCGGAAATTCGGGATGCACTGGCCGACAGGCTCGGTGACTCCTTCGAGGATGTACGCCAAGAAGCAATCTTTGGCCTTGCCCGCCTGAAAGACCTCCGCGCCCTTCCAGCTCTTATGTCTTCACTCCAACAGCCCACCGTGGCGGAAATCATTGTTGATGCCGCATCTGAAATGTTAGGACTCGAAAAAGCAGTGGAAGGCTGGCAAGCTGAGAACTATGCTGTAGCCTTACGAGACAAATTCAACCTCTGAATCGGTTCTTTGCACGAGCGAATGGTCGCCCGAATTATGTCCTTCTGCTGGTGAGAACGGACGCTGCCCATGCATGCGTCAGGCCGCTCCTCACATAATTCTGCACACGACATAAATAGGTAGTTTATTAACAGGAAGAGGACCATCGAGTCCGACGTCCATGGGCCACTCTTCGACCGAGGTCTATCATTGTCCATGGGTCCAGTCCAATAAACATATAAATGTTATCCGCAGCTTGTGCAGACGGGGTGGCCCATTCAAGCCTTCATTTGGTGTCAAGTTCCAAGACATACTTTACAGTTTGTCTCCAGACATCCTTTACAGTTTTCAGTTACAAAACTAATCATCAAGCCATCGATCAACGATCGTTGATCGATGGCTTGATAGGTCGAGTTCGCGGATAAGGGAGGTGCAGTAGTAGACCAAAACGCGATGTTCCAGCGGTACGATTTGGACCCATTGACAACTTAGAGCACGGCTAAAGTGCCATTGCTTTCCCGCCACCTGGATTTTGCCGTCCGAGTCTACCTTGCGTAAGATAGCCCCTTCCGGATATTCCCAGCTTGGCGGGTTTGGCCGATAATTTCGTGGACTCGGTTTCCATACTTTTGCTGGAGTCTTCATTCCCAAGGCTTCATGTGGTCGGAGATTGTTATATTCCCAGCGGTAGTTATCCAGCCACTCCTGCGTCCTTTGTTCCCACACACGTCTCTTTTCAATGGAGCGCAGCAGCGTATTGTGAAAACGTTCTACTTTGCCCTGCGTTTGTGGATGCCGAACTCCGCTCCAATACAAGCGAATCCCTTGTTGCATTAGCCAAACAGAGATCTTCGTCAACCCTAGCGGGGATCTTGGTCCCCACCAAGGAATGCCATGGTCCATTAACATTGCTTCTGGAAGGCCGCAGTTTTGAAAGGCGTTTTCTAACTGCTCTCGCACTAGCTCGCCTTGTGTGCTTCCCAGGGCCTGTAAGCCAATCAGGTAGCGACTATGATCGTCCAGGATCGATAATGGACCTACCTCCTGATTCCATCCCCTTGGGCCTTTAAAATCCATCTGCCACAGCTCATTGGGCTGGCTCCGCTCAAATCGTCTACACTCTCTACTAGCTTGAGGTCGATCTTTTACCAGGTCATTTCGTCGTAAGATCCGATGGATCGTACTGGGTGGCAGCTCCGTTCCCGATTGCCTTAGCAGGACGCCCAACTTACGGGCGCCCCAATCTGGATACTTTCGCCGCAACTTGATCACCTGCTGTTCGACATGTTCCAGTGTCTTGACTGGACACGTATGTGGTCTGCGTGTCTGTTCCGCTATCCCTTCCAGCCCTGTTGCCCGATAGCGTTCTAGCCACAAGTAACCTGTCGGACGAGACACTCCAAATTCTTCACATAGCTGGCTAAATGGCTTCTCTGCTCGGGTCGCTGCTACAACAAACTCTACCCGTTGTTGTCGTACATCCATCGTCTTCCAACCCATCTTTCCTTACACTCCAGCTAATCTGACTCTTGCGCTGGAGTGTAAAGGATGTCCGGAGACATTTTGTAAAGGATGTCATGGAACTGTACACCTTCATTTGGCTTGAGTGGGTCAATTCTGCTTCAGGGCAGAGTTTCCCAGCAACCCTTTTCTTGTAGTCCATTCTGATTCAATTCCAACTCGCCCCCTAATCGGTCGCGTAATCACGAAAGCTTTCTCTACGGCCAATCCTCGGGATGTTAACATGGCCCTCTCTTCAAAGGATTGCGATGTATATAATGATCGATTAAAAGTGATCCGCAAATGCAATTCAAGCTAATTATCCTCATCATGTTGGCGGCCCCGCAGTTAATGTGGTCTCAGGATGCCACGAACTTACAGCGATCAGAGAACATGTGGCAGCAGGATATCGCAATCCTGACCCAGACATTGTCGGCGAAGGGCTCCGTCCATGACCCCGCACGAGGCATCATCTCTAAAGGCCAAAAAGATTTCAGGAAGCTATATCCCCGCCGCAAGTTCGATCGGGATATATCGGAACTCGAAACTCATATCGGAACATGGTCTGACGATCAGATTGCGCTGGAGCTTGCGCATATCGTTGCGGGTGCACATGTAGCGCACAACAAGGTGATCCTTCCACACGCCTGGGGATTCAAACAGCAATTACCCGTCGCTTTCGAATGGTATTCCGACGGGCTGCTGGTGACGAATGCGACCAAAGACTATAAGGAACTGTTCGGAACACGAGTAACTGCGATTGGCACCCTCACTCCCAATAGGCTGCAAGCCGCAATCGCCCCGTATGTGTCCTACGAAAATGCAGGGTGGCTGCGGACAATTGCCGCAGACATGATCACTCTATACCCGATTCTAAAAAAACTCGGGGCAATCGATGCTGACGGGCTCATCCCGCTCACGCTATCTCGTCCCAATGAGGAGTCAATTACAGTTCGCTTGCCATTTGTACAGCATCCCGATTTCTCCATGAGTCTCTATACCGCCCTCAAAATTCCGAGGCCACTGAGACGAATGCAGTGGGACAAGAACTACTTTCAGCAATACCTCGAGAATTCCCAAACCGGGTATATCGGGTACAGACGATGCGCGAACGATCCGGCAATTCCATTTGCTGATTTCGTTCAGTCAACGCTAGCGGACTTTGATAAACACAATCTCAAACGAATCGTGATCGATCTACGAGAGAACGAGGGTGGCAATTCCTCGCTCCTTCAACCCCTTGTCGCAGCGCTGAAGACACGTTCGCAATGGAAAGGCCACATCTACGTGCTCATCGGTCCACAAACCTTTTCTTCGGCTATGTTGAACGCGATCGAATTGAAAATGAGTACAGGTGCAACATTGATTGGCGAACCAACAGGAGGCAAACCGGGATCTTATGGAGAGGTCGAAAGATTAGAGCTCCCGAACACAAAGCTGGTTGTGATTTACACGTTGAAATACTTCCACGCTCCTAAAGCAATGACAAAGGACGCCGTCTATCCGGATATACTAGCGGCTCTTACGATCTCTGACATTCTTGCAGGCCGAGACCCGGCTTTGACTGCAGCGTTTGCGGCAGATGAGGTCCGACCCTAAGATCGGCGGGTGGCACTCAATAAGGTCAACAGCTTTGTCAAGAGTAAAAGTGTCCTGTGCGGTGCTGAAGCACCGATATTTGGCCAAGATCGTCGAGGTAAGTGAAAGCTTCTGGTACATTCTCTTGAATCAGTTTCCGGGGGAAGCTACAGCTTCCCCCCACCCATCAATACGGACTTGCACTACTCATCATGATTTTGCTCGCGGACATCCAGCCGATGCTGGATGCGAGAGCGCTCAATCAATTCAACGGACTGACTAAGGCACCTTAGTCGACCAGGGACACCTGCCCGATTCTGTTTCGTATGCATTCTGTCGATGTTATTTTGCTATCCGAAGTTTGGCTGATAGTGGAAGCAGCGAAACTGCATCCGCCTCGCCTACGAAGATCATACGATCTCCATAGGCTGTGACCCATTGCTGGTTGCGCTCACTCCAATACTGAAATGAGCGGCGATCAAGAGTGATGGTTAGGCGCTCTTTTTGCCCGGGTGCGAGCGAAACTCGATTGAATCCACGTAGCGAACGCATGGCCTGTTGAACCCCTTCAACCGCGGGACCTGGACCGACATAGACCTGCGCGACAACAGCACCAACTGCGTGGCCGGTATTCTGAACGGTGAAGGTCACATCTACGGCACCATCCGACTTTGCAGAGAGTTTAAGGTCAGAGAACCTGAATGAGGTATACGACAGTCCATATCCGAATGGAAATTGTACGGGAATATTGAGTTTGTCGTAATAACGATATCCAGAGAAGATTCCCTGCGATTCAACTGAGGGACTGTCATTACTGCCGACTCGCTCTGGATGAGGTCCAGCCGTATCGCCGGGATAGAGGCCGCTGAGCTGGTTATAGCCCGAGATCGTATCGTCGTTGTCTTTCGGCCATGTGATAGTGAGGTGTCCACTGGGATTTGCCTGACCAAGCAGAAGTCGAGCTGTAGCAGTACCACCTTCCTGGCCAGTCTGCCACATATTCAGCACAGCCTTTACGTTTGGATCGTCGATCCACTCTTTGACGATGAACGGTGTGCCGGTGTTTAGCACGACAACTGTGTTGGAATTTTTGGCTGCGACGGCCTTGATCAACTGCTGTTGCTCGGAGGTGAGGGACGAAATCGACGCGGCGTTCGGAACTATGTTGCGCCCCTGGTCGTTGACGAACACAAGAGCGAGCGCCTTGCCTTCAGCGTCGGCAGCTGCATCAGCGATATCGCCGTTCACTCTGGAGACCGCAAAACGTACGCTTATCTTCGATTCCGCTGAAAGGCTGGCAGCATCAACGGTGAGAGTGACCCGGTGCCAGCCGACAGATGGAAATTGGGGGCATGTCACAATCCCTGTGGGCGTTCTGGCACCCTTCTTCAGAGGCAGTGCGCACTGCCGATTCCGAAGACCGCCTTCAATGTATCCGGCATTGGTGGGAGAAACAACAACCGACTGGTTACCGTACCATGAGCCCTGATAAAACGACCCTGAATCCACGAGGGACTTCAAGCTGTTGTCCAGTTTCAAGTTGACGTTCGCGTCTGGAATGGAGGTGCTGTGCTGAATGCGGAAGACGTAAGAATCCTTGATAGGAACATAGATCCATCCGTCCCATTTGTATATCTTGCCGCCAGCCAGTTGCCCAATGGGTGATACGGTGCTGTAGTCCAGCTTCTTATCGACTTGGTCCTTAGCAAGGCTATCTATAGAGCTTCCAGCGAAGCGTTGCAGCCCGCTGTGTGCGTCACACGTTGTGCCGGGGGCGTTGGACGGCGGAAGATCAATCGAAGAATCACTGTGCAGAACGTCGCACGGAATCGCCTGCCCTGTTGGCGAGTTTGCAGGCGTATAGGAGAATGCAGATGGCTTACCGCTCAGTGCGCGCAATTGCTGGAGTGGATTTACGGCATTGCGATCCGCGAAGCCTAAAGCGCCCTCACCGTTGGGGTTTGCCACCAGATACTCGGCACCGGGGCCGCTGATGGCGATGCCCAACTTCAAATCCTCGGTTTTGATGGGCAAGGTTTGGTGGTCATTCTTGAGTAGTACAGCACCTTCTTCCGATACTCTCTCTGCGATGGCTGCATCGCCGTTCTTTGTTCCGAATTCAACCGTGCCTGTCTTTGCGCCTTCCGGAAGCGGCGCAAGTCCGCTTCGATCTGCACCCAAGCCGCCTGGGTTCTTACAATCGGTGGTGGCATTATCGCACCCTAGCAGGCCAAAGCGCTCTTCCTGGTACAGTACGCGCGCAATCGCCTGATTGAACACCGCCAACGGAATGCTACCGTTAACCACTGCATCCACCAAACCGCAACCGGTTGCCGGACAGCCTGGACCCGGAATTCCAGATACATGGATCGCAGAGGCGTCACTGCACGAGATCTTCTTACCATCCGCGTCGGCACATGTGGCACTGGAGGGATCGAGGCCCAGATCGCTGTCTCCATCACTACCTTCGGGGTTGATACTGCCAAAGTAGGTTTCTGTCGGATCTTCGCGATCATCTCCCTGAAGAAAGCCGTTGGAGCTGTAAACGCCACCGTAATCAGAGGCAACGAATGCCTTCGAACCCCACAGGCTGCGCAATGTGTATTGCAGCAGTAGGGGATTTTCGCAGGCATAGTGAATTTCATTGAGCCGCCATGTCTCAACCGACGCACCTGGGAACGGATTTGGCTGCGCCAGTGCGTTCACACTCTTGTTCAAATACGGCGATGCATCCCTGAACTTCTGATAGGAGCACATGATGGACGAAGCGCCGCCGTCCTTGAGGGCGAGTTCGTAAGGCGTCAGGAGCATTTCATGAAAAGCCTGATCCTGAACGTCGGTGTAACTGCCCCCCGCGCCGTAGTAGACAGCATAGTGCTTGACCTGAGACATGAGTCCTTGGCCTTGAATGCCGTTGATCTGAGCGGCGGACAGAATGCCATTGAGGAAAGGGTCCTCACCTGATGTGTGGTGTCCACGCTGCCAATTGACAAAAACATCGGTATCAGCCTGTGGCCCCAGCAGACCGGTCACCATTAGATTGCGTCCCTCGCGGCCTTCCACCTGGCCCATGGCATTGGCAAGGTCTCTGTCGAACGAGGAAGCCAGTGTGAGCATCGAGGGGAGGCCGGTTGTGCGCCCGATATTGGGCCCTGAATCAACATTGATTCCCAACCCATCGGAAAAGCACAGTGGCGCGATGCGCGGTGTAGTTGCCAGCTTCACGTTTACATTTGCCAAATTGTGGCAAGTTGGGTTGGAGCCCTCCGGATGAGCATAAGTTCCACCATGCGTCGTCAGTAGTGCTGCTGCAACGGCGAGTTCCGCACGCGTAGGTGGGTTGTGAGGCTCCAGTTGCTTAATCAAGCTGATGACGGTCGGGGTGTAGGGCGCCGACGGATCATCGGGTGGAGATGTTTTGGTCGCAGGAAGAACCACAGGCAAAGAATAAGGAACAGCCGAATCGGTGTCGGGTGAGCTTTGCGCGACCAACCGGTTCCCGGGGGAAATGAGTAGAAGGAGTGCGAGGCATGACGCTAATCTGAAGCTGGCATTTGTTGATGCGCTTTCTAGGTTTGTAGGCAAATGAGGGTCCCCAATCAGATAATTGACAACGTTGTCGGCATCCCCGTAAGCTATACGATTTGGTTCGTAAATGTCAAAGATTTCGGTCTAGTCCAACCACTGGGGATCTGTGTGAATAAGCGCCTCCTCTGGTGGTCTTGGTGGGTTCGCTCGGCGGATTCGTCTTCTATACCTTTTGAGGTTTCCTTCTCTTACTTCACAGACTCGCAGAGATGTTTCGACTTCCAGCTGTCCACCAATGTAGTTGGTGGCTTGGAGGCGTCGTGAAGAATAAGAATCAGGCTGCGGCGGGCCTCCGGACCAACTGCCGTCAATTCCATGGGTACGCCTTCGGGAATGACGATGTCCGTCCCTCGCTTTCCTAATTGCACCCCTTGCGGAGTCTCCAGACATGTCTCTCCGCTGTCAGTGTAAAAGACCTCAACTCCTGAATGGAGATGCGTTTCGCTGACCATCCCGGGTTGCAGGGTGGCTTCCATATATCGCGCGGTATAGCTTCGTCCCTTCTTAACGGGTAAAGGTCCTATTTGCGTCACGCGTCTTCCCTGAGAATTACGTTCCGGCTTCTTCCCAATCGTCAGAAGCCACACGCTGCCTAGCGCTTCCACGACGGTGCCATGATCTCCTTTGAATTGCTCCGCAGCGACTTTGGTGGGAAACACATCGATCGTCCAGTAAACGGGATCATCAGGAGCGCCCAGGGAGTGGCTTGCAAGAATCCAGCAACCCGTTTCTCCCGTCTTTTGGCTCAAAGGCTTGCAACTTACAAGCTCTCGTGGCTGTTGAGCCCAGGCCGCCCTCCCTATGGAGACGCAAAGAAACAAGACGACAAGAGCCTTATAGAGGAACTGCATCCCGTAAGTTTTGTGTGTCAATGTGTTTACCCTCTCGGTCAAATCACACTGGCAGGATGCCACAGACATACTGCGGAACCAAGCAGAATTTGCCGATGGCAGTGCACGACAGCAAGGCACGTGTGGATCAGCTCAGAAAATCGGCTAGTCTTTAATGATCTATAGTCAGATCTCCGATGGGCCATAAGTTCGGTTCGAGTCCACGAAGCCGGTTTCTCAAGACTTATGCCCTGCTCCTCTGCTGGTTGTGCGATGTCACTTCTCAGAGCACAATCCCCGCAATTACTTTTGGCGATCATGCTCAACATGATCGCAATTCTATCGAAGCAACTAGGCCTGTCTTGTTTCTCCTGGATCAGTACTGGGAAAGACGGCTACTCTTTAGCTATCTATTATCTGAGTCCAAGCATCCAGAAGTTTGGTTCGAATCCTCCAAGCCGGTTTCTGACCCCAAACGCATTCTGAAGCCGTTGCGTCAGAAATAGAATATTCTGATATGTGGATGGTGCTTGTCACGCGCATTCCGAAAAAGTGCGGGAGTCTCTATGGAGAAGTGGGGAGCAGAGAATTGACGTAAGACTATCGGCGTTGGGGAAGAGCTACGCTACGGCGAACACAACAAAAATTCCACAAAATACAATACCGCCATATTCTTGCGCAGTGACATCTTCAATCGGAACATCGAGGCAGCAGACGAGCCCGACAAGATCTCTCATACCCGATTAACCTGGAACGACTCGGAGTTACGGATGGCAAGATAGAAAGGCCCTTCGGTCAGCCGAATGCCTTCGAGACAGATGGCTCTGGCTTCGGTGATCTTGCCAAGAGAGAAAGCCTGTTGTGCTTTGTTCAGATAGTATTCACCGTGTTGCCGCGCAGTCTTCTTTCTCAATATTCTTTCTTCGTGAAGGCGAGTTTTCTTTTTTCTTTTCTTCATAATGTTTTAACCTCGAATCTCGGATTATCGCGACGAAGATCCACAATGAGCTGACGAAGCTGCGCGCCGGCGCATCACCCACGACATCCAAGCGGTGGGTCTGGGAACTGATCCAGAACGCCAAGGACGTGAACATCGACGGCAAGGTACGAGTTCGCATCGAAGCGGGCCTGGATGACGCGGACGCGCACATCACCTTCGAGCACAACGGGGCCGCCTTCTCGGCCGAAAATATCCGTTCCATGATCGAGCAGATCTCCTCGAAGGACCGGACGAATGACAGCACCGGACGTCCAACGACGACCGGTAGGTTGGGGACGGGATTCCTCACCACCCACCTCCTGTCCGAACTGGTCGTCGTCAAGGGTGTCACCGAGGGCAAAGACTTCGCTGTGCGGAAATTCAAGCTATCTCTCGACCGCAGCGGCGCGGAGCTAGAAGACATCATCGCTGCCGTGCAAGCCGCGAAGGATTCGCTGTAGGACCTGGACGAACAACCAGCGTTTAGCGGATACAAGCCGGGTGCCTTCAAATACGTCGTTCCGCTACCAGCTCACCGACAAGACCGGCAAGGACGTAGCATGCGCCGGCCTTGCGGATCTAGATATCTGCCTTCCTTATACGCTCGCTTTCGTGCGGGAGCTTGAGAGCGTCGAGTACCCGAACCGGTTGTTGAGCCTGGAAGATAGCGAAGACGAGAGGGTCGACGGCGAGGTGCAAATCCTCACCATGACAGTGGCGGACCCCATCGGGTTCGACGATGACGAGACGTCATCCATTGCCGTGTTGAGCAGCGGCCTGACCACCATCCCCGTGCCGGTCAAGCAAAGTGCCACGCGAAAGTGGAGAGAACTAAAGATAGTGCTTGCGGACTGAAGAACTCCCGCGGATGTGAGGAACTTGGATTGCTTATCAGCTTTTGGTCTTTAATAAATATCTGTTTAGTTGTCAGTTGGAGACTCCACGTGATCTATCACCAGCACCGGAAGATTAATTCGCTGTCGGGTCAAAATCAAGCCCAACTGCTCTTTGAGGGCAACTGGTAGTGAAGGTGCTGGGTATTCGGTAAGGTCGCTCGGTAGATCCTCGCCGCTTGTCTTATTTTGTTCATTAGCCGCTCGTCTCATATCAGCTGGCATCATGGTATCTGCCAGTCCATGCGTTTCCGATGTCCACCGCAGATGAAAGCTGACTTTACCCGAGATGTTGCTCTTGTCAATGACGGGGATTCGAAGCTCTTGGCTGAGGTATCGCGGAAGAAATAGAAATGGGAAGGCTTCAGCATGCCAGTCTTGAATATCTCCATACGAACGCAGAGAGGATAGCGGCTTGTTCTTCCACAGGTTTTCTTTGTCGATAACGGGATCTTCTGCTGTGACTCGAGTTAATTTTGAGCTTGCTTTGCCAGCGGTAAGGATGTAGGCAGGCCGCTCCCTTAACTCTTCATGTGCAATCAGCTTAAACCTGGTTTCCAGCAAATTCTGAACAATCTTTCGACGTGCGTCTCCGAGCTCTTCGTCCGACATCTGCTTAAGCTGCTCAGCTAGCTCTGTACTGATTTTGGCTATAATCGTGAACAACTCTTTCGGGGCACTTACATTCCTCCATATGATTTCGCTGCTCTGTTTTTTGTAAGCGTATTCGACAAGCTGCTCGATGGTTTCGTTCTTCGCCTTGAAGGTATCGCCGTCATAGCCCAATCTCCAGGAGCTGATAGTCGTATTCTTTACTGGACGTACCGATGCTATCTCAAACTCTAGGGGGCGCCTGCCTGATTGTTGTTTGTCGTCTAGTGCGCGACAAGACGGGAAGAATATTACTAGAAAGAGGGTGGCAATTACCACCCTCAAAGCAAATCTGGTTGGCATAGCTACCCTTTAGTTTCCTTCTTGCTATCTGGGTGATGAAGAGTATCCAGCTTATTGTTATTGCTCTCCAGCGGCTTAAGCTGTGCGATTTCGTTGAGTGTTTTCTCTGAGACTTGTTGAATGCTCAAGTTGATCGCATTTAGCATAGGCTGGCAATCGCCACCACTATCTCCGTTACTGCATGAATAATAAACACATCCCTGATTTCCTACCGTGTATGTGTGTACCGTACAGACAGTTTGTGCACGGACTTGTGCAACACAGAACAGCGCTACAGTAGACAGAAATACCATCTTGACTTTCAATGTTATCTCCAGTTAGTAAAAGGTGTTACTACCATTACCAAAATGGAAATTAGCAGTTTTACATTCACAAGTCTATTAAATTCTATCCTCAGTGAATAAATATCAAATCTCGCTTTGTTTAGGGAAAGTCTAGTTGTCTTGTCAACCTGAGAATTCAAGACCCGGTTCTATTCTGCGAGAGCCTGTTATGATTGCCGCTTTTGAGAATTTCCGGTTGAGGTAGGTAGCAGAGCTTAATGCTCTGAAGTTTTTTTTGCAGCAGGATACCAACATGGCACATGTTAATTACGAAGCGATCGCCTGCATCAGTACCGTGTCCGAGAGTACCTGCTCCCACCGCCTTTCAAATTCCTACGGACATTGGTAGCAGGACTCGCCGCAAGATAGATTAAAATCGTTCTCTTCTGCGTCCTGCAAGGTTTGTAATCCACTGTTGATGGTCCGGGACGATTTATACTGGCCTACGAATAAATTCCAATCGATGGTTACTCTGCGAGAACACATGGCCACACGGATGTGCGCTCGATCATCGGGGAAATGAGATTATGACAAAAGCGAAACAACAGCGTGGAATGATTCAATCAACTACTGGCGCCGGGTTGCGAGATCTTCTTAACAATGTTCGCGTCCTGATTCGCCAGAGTCGCCAGCAGGCAGTGCGAGCCATAGATGCAGTTCAGGTACAGACGTATTGGGAGATCGGACGCCATATTGTTGAGTTTGAGCAAGGAGGTGCGGATCGCGCGGAATATGGCAGAGGGCTTGTTCTCCGCTCACAGAAACCTTAGCCAGCGAATTTGGCAAAGGGTTTGATGCGTCGAATTTGTGGTATATGCGCGGCGGGTGGCCCTCAATAAGGTCAACAGCTTTGTCAAGAGTAAAAATGTCCTGTGCGGTGTTGAAGCACCGATATTTGGCCAAGATCGTCGAGGTAAGTGAAAGCTTCTGGTACATTCTCTTGAATCAGTTTCCGGGGGAAGCTACAGCTTCCCACCACCCATCAATACGGACTTGCACTACTCATCATGATTCTGCTTGCGGACATCCAGCCGATGCTGGATGCGAGAGCGCTCAATCAATTCAACGGACTGACTAAGGAACCTTAGTCGACCAGGGCCACCCGCCAGTATCTACGACCACGTTGCAAACTTGATCTACGAAGTGATTCTTCACGCCTCCTCTGTGAAATCTCCAGTAGATCTATGCTGGAGTATTCAACACAGTAGTCTCTGGACCGACCTATTCAATTTCGGTCATTTGAATGGGCAAGCAGGTAATTTCGTGAAGTATAAGATCTGCCGGCTCCTGTACAACGATATCTTGGAAATGAACCGTTTCCTAAATTACAAAGGGGCAGGGACCCTTTGTTTCTGTCTAAATGTCATGGGGTTGGAACTGAGACAAGGAGACAACTACAACGATAGCCGGGCACTGCAAAAGGCGATTCTCATCTGGACAAAGAAAAATTTTGCCCGGGTGCACAATTACGATCCGCACCTCGCTGAAGCCTGCCTCGTGGATGGCATGACCTATGATGCCGCGAACCATAGAATTGTAAGGACGTACCCTCTACAGCTTGGGCAGCATGTCGCGACGAGCGTTTATTTCAATATTGACCCTGCTTCGCCCACAACCGAGAGGTCCGAAGGAGGAATCGAGGCGGCTTCGAATTGAGCAGAAGCCTTGATTGCTCTGCATCGGCAGGTAGCTTAACCACGCGCAACCGCCCATGAAATATTTAGAGAACGGTTTTTCTCTGATTGACTCTGCCCGCTTATTCGGAACTTGATGGATAACCTTTATAACATCACGCTCCTACTCCAAGACCCCTATACACGCGGACGGCAATTTCGTGCCAGTGGCATTCGCAAAAGTTTCCAGTATGTAGCAGCGGAGGAAGCGAGGTATAGGGGAAGGCCAGAGTGGGACACGTGGATCGTAGATAGCCGCGCCAAACTGGACCTCATCCTTCGTGCCACAGGCTTCACTGAAGCTGAGGTTATGGACAAGAAGCAATTCCCGGACTGGCCAACGTTGGGCAAGTATCTCAACACGCTGCCGCTCGACGACCATAAGAAGTTCCTGGCAACGTTCACTTTCGGTCCATGGAAGCAGTATTCCGCTGTGGCGCATGGTGGACCGGAAGGACTTCATGAGATAGGGATGTTTCTGTATCGCGATGGCCATCCGCATGAGGAACGTCCGTTTATTGATGACGCATACAACCGCACCATGTCCCTGCACCTAATGAGGGCGGCCATTCTGCTACTGGCTATTTGCACAGAGGTTCAGGCCGCATACAAGTTCAAGGACAACGCCGCACGCATCAATGAACGGATCATAGAGTCCTGGCAAGCGCTCCAGCCCGCGATGGAAGCGAAGGAGATTTACAACGAATACTACGAGCAACTGATGAAGGACAAGGGCATGATGAAGTAACGCTCCGGCAAAGTAATGTGTATGCGTCGCACATCGTCAGGACGCCAACGAGGAACTCGGTGAGCACACCATCGCCAATGCCCTCACCGACGCAGATCTCCCTCCGCTTTATTCGCATCGTAGTGCCGTCAGCGGATCAATGCGTGATGCTTTCCGCGCAGGCAGGTATCCGGCCAACAGACCAGCGCATACCAGAAGCAGCAACGCCGCTCCTACGCTCAATGGATCGACCGCACTCAAGCCGTAAAGCATATTGCCGACTAGCCGGCTGCCCATCACTGTAAGCGGCAAGCCCACCACGATTCCCACCGTCAACAGCAGCGCCATTTCGCGCATCATCTGCCAGCCCACCTGTGACCGGCCTGCGCCTAGAGCCATGCGGATTCCAATCTCACCGGTGCGTCTCCCTACTACGTACGACATCAACCCGTACAAGCCGATGCACGACAAGAACACGGCCACTAGTCCAAAGAAAGCCGACAACTTCGCAATGATGGACTGGTTGGCATACGAACGCGCCACCAGTTCGTCCATGGTCATCACGTTGGTGATGGGCAGATTGCGATCGATGCTGTGAATTGCCTGCTGCACTTCCCTGGAAATCGCTCCGTAATCGCCGTTGTACCGCACCTCGAAGTCGCCGAAGCCCCATTCACGTTGCGAATAGGGTAGGTAATCGACATAAGAGGCGGACTCATGGATGTCCTCGAACTTTACGTCGCGGGCGATGCCGACCACCAGCACTTGCGACGGATGCTCACCTGGATCGGGAGAACCAATATTGTAAGTGCGCCCGATTGGCGAGAGGCCGGGGAAAAACTTCTTCGCGATGCTCTCGCTGATAATGGCGACGCGCTGCGAACTCGCGGTGTCCTGCGGGCCAAATGCGCGGCCAGCGATGAGCGGGATCTGCATGGTCTTGAAATATGCGTCGCCGACGATGTTGTGCGGGACATTCACCTGGCGGTCGATAGGCATCCCCGGAACGAAGATCATCGAGTTCCAGCTTCCTTCGTGAAATGTGAAAGCGGAAAAGCTGGCCGCTTCGACTCCGGGTAAGGTGTTTACGCGGGCTTCAATCTGCTTGAATACGACATTGAGCCGCGGATCGTCGTCCTTGTATCCGGTCGAGGTGGAATCGATATCCATCCGCAGCACGTTGTCCTTGTTGAAGCCCATTCCTGCACGACTCAGGTTAATGAGGGTACGCAGAAAGAGTCCTGCTCCCACCAGCAGCACCAGCGAGAGCGCAACTTGCGAAGCGACAAGAATTTTTGCGAGTGGTGAATGCGATACCGCCGGAGCGGCGCCTGATCCGCTCTTCAGCGCGCCTGTCAACTCCAGGCGCGTGGCACGCAGACTCGGCAGAGTTCCGAATAGCACCGCCGTGCACACCGTTACCACGAAGGTGAACCCCAGCAGCCGCAGGTTGAGCGAAACATCCAGAGGAATTGCCTGCTGCCCGTGCGGAAGCATCGCCAGTAAAACATGATTTGCAACGGCCGCAAACGCGATTCCCAGCGCTCCGCCTGCAAAGGCTAGCAATAGACTTTCCGTGAGTAACTGCCGCATGATGCGCGTCCGCGCCGCACCCAGCGCTTGCCGCACCGCCAGTTCGCGCGCTCGCGCCGTAGAGCGTGCCAGCAGCAGGTTGGCGATATTGGCGCACGCAATCAAAAGCACCAACGCCACAATCACCATCAAAACTCTAAGCGGTTCGGAGTAGTCGCGCCGCAGATAAGAGAGACCCCGCTCCATGGATTTCAGCGTCACGTGACTCTTGTTCAATCGCGAGAGATTTTCCTGATTGAGTTTGGCGTCCGGAAAACTCAACAGGATCTGCCGGAATAGCACGTTTACGTTGGCCGTAGCCTGCTGAACGGTGACGCCAGGCTTGAGGCGGCCAATGATATAGAGCGACTCCTTGAAATTATCTTTATACCCTCCCCACCCCGGAGGAATCAGTGCGGTCATGGAGAGCGGCGCGAATGCGTCCGGAGAGTCGCCCACCATTGTGCCGAAAAACTCCGGCGGCGTAACTCCCACGATCTCGAAGACCGTGTTGCCGAGTTTCAGCTTGTGCCCCAAAATCGCCGGATCGGACCCAAAACGCCTCTTCCAAAAAGCGTTGCTGATGACCACGACAGGATGATCGCCTTCGCTGGAATCATCGCTCTCATTGAGTACACGGCCGAGTTGCGCCTCGACTCCAAGCGTCTGGAAGTACGTGCCCGAAACCGTCTGCACGTCGATCGGCTCCGGATCTTGCCGGCCATCCACAAATCCATGCGGGTGGTTGGTCATGCTGTAGTAAGCGGCAGTGTCGGAGAATACTGCGTTCTTCCGTTGAAGCTGCCGGTAGAACGGGTACGAATAAAGTTGTGTGGTCGCGAAGCTGTCGGTAATGCCGCTTGGATCTTTGTCGCCAAGTTTGAAAAGTTGCTGCGGATCGCGCACCGGAAGCGATCGCAACATCACTGCATCGATGAAGCTGAAAATGGCAGTGTTGGCCCCAATCCCCAGCGCCAGGGAGATAAGCGCCACCACCGTAATCGCAGGCGTGCGCAGCATGGAACGCATCCCGTAGCCTGCATCCTGCAGAAACGTCTCCAGCCAGTTCCATCCCCACGCCATATGGCACCTCTCATGAATACGCGTGATATTGCCGAACCGCCGATACGCCTCCCGCGTTGCTTTCTCGGGCACGCCCCAGCGCTCAACCTGTTGCTCCCGTCGCAGTTCCAGATGAAGACGCAATTCTTCATCAAGCTCGCGCCGAAACTCGTCGCGATGAAGAAACATGTGCAGCCGTCTTTTCCACTCGCCGGCAAAGCTCATCGCTCCTCCTCACACCGTCTCAAGCACTCGGGAAATAGCCCCCATCACTCGCTCAAATTGCGACAGCTCAATGCGAAGTTGTTTCTTTCCGTCGGGCGTGAGCGTGTAGTAGCGCGCGCGCCGGTTCCCCGCCGTCACGCCCCACTCCGCTGTCACCCAGCCCTTGATCAGCATCCGCTGCAGCGCCGGGTACAACGAGCCCTCCTCGACTTGAAGCACCTCAGAGGAGGAGTTCTGAATGTATTCCGCGATCTCGTATCCGTGCAGGCGGCCACGCACCGCGAGCGTCTTCAGGATTAGTAAGTAGAGAGTGCCTGGCGGAATCTCGTCCCGTTCACCTCGGGAACTAGAATCGCGCCGTATGAGGGCAGTCATAAGCCATGGACCTCCGCCACTGGCATAGTTTAGCTATGCCAGTCTCCACTTGTATGCACAGCTTGTCAAGGCTTTTGTGATGGGATACTGATTACCGCGAAAGGATGGTGTCTATCGCTCTTACTCCACCTTCAATAAACCTCGAAACCTCTGTAAGATCAGCTTGCCTTATACGAAGAAGCATACCGGGTGCATATCTTGGTCTAGGGATCACAGGTCTAGATCGACCTGCGATTCGGGAGTCGAACAGCAGATCAAAGCATTGCCCGTAGCAGGCTGGTCCAGTGGCTCGGGAGAATAATTCAGCTGGCCACTCAGGAGTCCGCACTCACACATGTGGCAAACGCCCGTCCGGCAAGACCATCTCACCGGAATGTCGCAGGCCTCGGCAAACTCCAGCAAGCTCTTGTACTTCTTGTCCCATGGCACAGACAAACCACTACGAGTGAAAGATACAATCGGCCCGTCTCCGGAAGATTGAAGTGGGAGATGCGGAGTTCCCCTCCCTGCCTTCACCACACCAGGTTCGATTGAACTCATTGCGCCGAATACTTCCTGATGTATCGTCTCTCGCGAAACACCTAGAGAAAGCAGATATCCATTCACGTCCTTGAGAAATCCAGTGGGGCCGCATAGATAGAAGTCAGCTTCCAGCGGAATACCAAGCCCTTGTAAGTTCGCAAAATTCAAACGCCCCTGAATATCGAAGTCTTTCCCAAGTCGATCTGTCGCGTCCGGCTTACTATAGGCAATGACTGAGCGGCTTCCGGCAAGGGTACCTAATAACTCCCGCGCTTCTTGAATGAAGACGTGCTCCCTCAAGTTACGCGCGGAATGAATCCACCACACTTTCCGCGAAGACGCGGCATCCTCAGAGGCGAGAGCATGCAGCATACATAGAACAGGAGTAACACCAATCCCGGCACTTAAGAGCACAACAGGACGAACCCCTGAGCGCAACACAAAGTCGCCGCGTGGCGCACTAACTTCGATCGTATCGCCTGATTGCGTCGCGTCTACAACATACCTGCTGCCTGGACCGGCATCTCTTTTTACGCTGATGCGATATGCCCCGGAATCTGACGCGCCTGAAATCGAGTAGCTGCGTATAACCGGCCGCGAATCTCCCTCAGGATGAAGCCGCAACACAAGATGCTGACCAGGAAGCGCAGCTGGAAGAGACGAGCCATCCGGAGACTCCAGCAAGATTGAAGTTACTTCACTTGTCTCCCGATGAATTGCCCGCACACGCAGCGGCCGGAAGCCGTTCCACAAAGGCTCAGCTGGAATGGATGAGGTGAGCCCCGCATTTCCATTGTGGACACCCTTTTCCTCTGCTTTCAACAGCTCTTCAAAAGAACTCTTCCAGCCACGACTTAGTGCAGGAATAGCTAAGGCAATCGCAATGCGCTCAGGATTGTGATTCGAAAGATAGAGCAAGGAGTCAGCCTCTGCGACTGTAACTCTTCCCTGCCCCTCCACGATCTTCTGAATCTCATCCCCCGCACCGACCTCGCCTTCTTCAATGACGCGAAAATAGAATCCGGGCTTCCGGTGCGAGACGAGCAGGGCTGGCATCTGCGGATTGTTCATCCGAATCCCCAGCCGGTAGCAGGTGACGCGAGGCTGTGACACTTCAAAGACCGCTGTGCCGATCCTGTATCGATCACCGATACAGACCTCATCATCCAGAAGTCCTTCGACGGTAAAATTCTCTCCAAACTGTCCGTACTCAAAATCGTTTCGGTTGAGAACCTTCTCCCAATACCGGTAGGCGTCAAGCTGATAGACCATCACGGCGCGGTTTTCGCCGCCATGTCCTTCGAGATCTCCCTGTCCGTCGCCATCCAGATTCAATCGCCGGACAAAAATGCGTTGCGGCACGGAGCGCTTCCAAATTGCCGTGCGGACCAGCCTTCCTTGCCATTCGACTTCGCGCGGAAGTCCGACATTGACTGAAACCAGCTTTGCCATGCGCCCTCCATTTGCGGGTAAAGACAACAATCTCTACAACATCATCGAACTTGTGGGATGAAACCCGGGACACCTGTCTGCACCACAGAATTGAGTCTTTGTCTCGTTTGAATGCGATTGATCTCCTCAAACGCATCGTCAGGAAGAGAGGAAATGTCGAAATTCTCTCGCGCGCGAGCCGCTGTCTTAGGCGTTGTGAGCACGGCCGTGCCGCGCTGCACCGCCCATGCCAGCAAAACCTGAGCCGTCGTCTTCCCAACTCGCGCGGCAATTGCCGAAATCACTGGATCTTCGAGTAGCCCTGGCTTCATTCCGTGACCTAAAGGCGCGAAAGCCAAAAGCACAATACCTGTCTTTTTGCAGAACTCCAAAAGCTCCGTCTCCGGCAGATATGGATGCGCTTCGACTTGGACCGCCGCAGGCTTGATTCTCGCGGATTCATAGATTAACAAGAGCTGATCCAAGGTTATGTCTGAAAGTCCGATGGCCCGGCATATGCCTTGGTCGACAAGATCTTCCATCGCTCTCCAGGTATCGAGCAAAGTTACACCCTCGTCGTAGATGACATTGCCGTCTTGATCCCGAGGATCCTGTTCCTCTCCTGACTGAAATGCAAACGGGGTATGGATGAGATAGAGATCCAAATAGTTGAGCCTGAGTCTCTCCAGACTCGCTTCGAAAGCCGGTTTGACGCGCTCGGGATGATGATTCGTGTTCCACAACTTCGTTGTCACAAAGATCTCTTCCCGCGCAATTCCTCCAGAGGCAAGTCCTGTTTGCAACGCCTCGCCTACCTCGCGTTCGTTCCGGTATCGCTCCGCGCAATCGAAGTGACGAAATCCAGCTTCCAGTGCGTCCCTCGTTGCAGTTATCGTCACAGCCGGATCGGGAATCAGGGTGCCAAAACCGAGTGCAGGCATATTCCCGCTTCCGTTGTTGAGCGGCATTCTCTTCAGCCGAAGATCGGAAGATTCAATCATGGAGACCACCTCTGCATTGCTTGCATCCTACATTACCCCGGACTCAAAGACTTAAACGATAGGCTTTGCTTGCTAAGTGCTACCTTGCCCTTCAGGATTAACCGGCCCCGGTTCTGTAGCTGCAGCGTTGCCAGGCTAATTAAGCAGGAAAGAACTGGACTGTGTCTAGTGGACGAAGGTATCGACTGTATCTTTCTCTGAATAAAGAATGAGCTGGCAGACCGATACTCCACTCGGAAAGTTCATCCATCGAGTATCTGGAAACACATCCTTTTTGGGCAGAGGTGTTCTGCACCGCATCCAACGGAGAGAGCAGGCTGAGTATTTGTCGCATCACACTGTCTTGGCTAAGCTCGTCAGCGATGAGGTGCACTGGCGGGATAACGAAAATAAAGTGTAGAGCTAACAGTGTAAGAGGAGGTTGTATGGCAGGCACTAAGGCCCTGATTGAGCAGGCGTACTCTGCATTCAATAAGCGGGACATCGATGGCGCATTAGCACTTATGACGCAAGACGTGAGTTGGCCTAAAGCTTCGGAGGGTGGCAAAGTTGTCGGGAAGGAAGAGATCCGCGCCTATTGGACTCGACAGTGGGGCGAGTTCGATCCCCATGTCGAACCGCTCGCAATGACCGAGGGAGATGGAGGTAAAGTCGCCGTCAGGGTGCACCAACTCGTCAAGAGTCTTCAAGGGGATGTTCTTGCAGACGGAGAAGTTTTTCACGTATTCACCGTAAACAGAGGTCTCATCGCAGCCATGGACCTTGGGGGAGAGGACGATCCAACTATTGGTCCGTCAGCCGCATTCGCACATCGGTCCTGATGGAGACTATCGTGTCCAAGCCTATTCTCCACCTACGTTTCAAAGCTAAGAGGATAGGCTTGCTAGGGTGGACGTTGTTTGCAGCTGCGTTCTTCTCCCTGGCGCAACCCGCATCAACGCCGGTCCTGCGTTCATTCGATTACGTTTTGTTACTTGAAGAGAAAGCCGAAACCTCAGCAGGCGTGAGCGTGGGAGACCTCAACGATGACGGACTACCTGACATCGTTCTTGGTAAAGGGCGGCATTGGCCTCTCTTCAATCGCGTACTGTTGAACGATGGCCATAGCAGCTTTGACTGGTGGCCCACTCAAGCCAACCAGACCTGCTGATAGGCTGTTCCTCCCTCCTCGATGAGCGATAAAGCGCCTGTCGGCAGCCATTAACGTTCCGCGCTGTTCATACTGCACGGAACGTCAATAGAGAACCCTGACCAGTTTTTGTCAAAGCTGGACGTTATGCCACATGACTCCGGAGGATCTCCAGAACCTCATCGGTAGCTTCCAGAGGCCGCTCTGGCTGAGGGATAGTTGCTCCTGCCGCAAGCAGCGCATGAGTAACACCTGGGTAGTCTCCCCGGTCACGGTGCCAACTATGTAAGGAACCGTGTAGAGCCCAGGCAAGCGGAGTACCTCCATGCTCATTTTCGGAAACATCCAGTAAAGCGTTGTGATCCAGAAGTGTGCGCACCATGGCGAGATTGCCGTGCCATGCAGCATAGTGCAACGCTGTCTGGTTGTTGTCCATTGCTGCGTTAACCGGCCAGCCCGCCTCAACGAGTAACTTCACCGCACGATCATTATTGCGGATGGCGGTGCCAATGAGGCGACGAGATGCGTTGGCTGTCAGGCGCGCGAAGAGATTCGGATGCTTCTGAAGTATTTGTTGGAACATGGCCTCGTCACCGAACTCCGCAGCCTGAAGAAGACGGAGCCAGACTGGAGACCGTTGCATGAGAAGCTCGAACACTGCCTTGTGGCCGAAGTCCATAGCAACCATATGTGGCGTTTTGGTCCACCCAAAGCCGTAGATGTAAATGCTGCCGCCGCTTTTAGGGTTTTGTTTAGGAAAGTATCTTTCGGTGACGGTGGTGCGGATCGTTTCCGGATCGTCGTTGAGGGTGCTCTCAACAAGACTGAGATCTCCAATTGCACAGGCAGCGAGGATATCGGCCTTTGCGCCGCGAGAGATCAGATAGCTTGCGATATCGTGTCTGTAGGGTTCCCGCCATTCCAGGTGCTGCCGCTGGCACACCATATACTGCGTTGCAGTCGATTCGTGATCGATGTCGCGAGCGTCAATCTCTGCGCCATGGTCGAGTAGTAGAGCGGCAATCTCAATGGAGGCCGCAAAGTGGAGCGGCAGTTGGCCGTCACCCGCATGAACAAGTTGAGGCATATCTGTCAGCAACTCACGAACCCGGTCAACCATGCCGAGCCGAGCAGCCGCGTGAATATCGACGATGGCTCCGCAAGAGATCAGATAGCTTGCCAGCTCCGAATCAGCGGAATCGAGCACACCGAAACCGCCCGCCCACCAGCGCGAGCGTTCATTGATGTTCGCGCCAGCGTCGAGGAGGATGTCGATGATCTCGCGATTGTTGTGGTGGACAGCTGCAATGATCGCGGGCGCGTCGAAATCATATCCGGGAAGAGGCTCGTTGATTTGCGACTTCAGGGAAGGGTGACGAAGCAGAACATTTCGAACCAGCGAAGAATCGTTTGATTTGAGAGCTGCAGTCAGTGCTTCAAGCGAATTTCCTGAGTTAGCTTCCAGGTCCAACTTGAGGGCTGGCCACGTCTCAAATCCATGCTCCCGAGCTATTACATGGAGTGCGTCGGCAAGTTTCGGTTGTTGCAATGTCACGCCAACCGCGGCGAAACGGGATAATGCAGGAGCATCGGACTTAAGAACCTGCCGAAGCAGCTTGCGAGCTTGGTTCTTAAGATGTTCGAGGTTGGGGCGCGCAGGAAGTTCGCGTAATGACATGACTCACTCCTTCTTTGTCAGCCCGTGATCCGCTTCATCAGGCGAGAAGAGAGTGGATTGTAATGAGCCCAAAACAAGAAGGCGGGATAATCCCTTTCCGCGGACGGGGTGCACCCCTCTGTGTGCTGTCTCATATTAGCAGGATGGTCTTGGGCGGTCCAGGGAGTGAGAGCTGGAAGATGAAGGCAAGAAGCGGAGAACCGCGATAATCGGCGATGGAGGAATCATTATCCTGCTTCTCTATAACTTGCGGTATGTTTATCTCATTATCCAGAGAGTGTGTGTGCTAACTCCAACAGCATTGGACCTAAGACAAGCTTCCTTCATGGGATTTTCCCCACTCAAGCCAATGGCATGTTTGAATAGGCCAACAACCGAGGTATCGGCTGCTATCTTTTCTCTTGCCAAACTCCCTATGTAGCATTCTACTATACCAACGGCTGAGATTTTGAATTAACGCCCGCCTTCAAGGCATTCAAGGAGCTATTCATGAAGCTGCGACTAGAGCTGAATCGGAAGACGTTATGGATATATGTGCTCGCAATCTTCTTTGCAGGCAGCCTCTATGCGCAGGACATTACCGGCAGTTGGCAGGGCACAATCACCTCCCCACAGGGCAAAGCGTTTCGCCTGATTATGCAGGTCATACACGATGACAGCAGAGCGTTAAAGGCAAAGATCTACAGCATCGATCAGAGCCCTGAGGCGGATTGGGCGGACTCCATTACCCTGCAAGACTCCACCGTAAAATTTGTGATCGGCATGATACAGCTTTCCTTCGAAGGTAAGCTCAGTCCTGACGGCAACTCCATTACTGGCACATTGACACAAGGCCCGCCGATTCCTTTAACTTTCCAGAAGTCCACCAAGACGACCGCATGGCCCTTGCCCTCCGATCCTTCGTCCCATACCGTGCAGTTCATCACTGTCGAGCCCGGCGTCAAGCTTGAGGTACTCGACTGGGGCGGCACCGGACGCCCTCTCGTCTTCCTCGCCGGTCTGGGTAACACGGCGCACGTCTTCGACTCCTTCGCGACAAAATTCGTCGGCAAGTACCACGTCTACGGAATCACCCGTCGCGGCTTTGGCGAGTCCAGTTATCCCACGCCCAGTGGCGACAACTACTCCTCCGACCGTCTCGGCGACGATGTTCTTGCTGTCCTCGCCGCGCTCAACCTACAGAAGCCCGTTCTCGCCGGGCATTCCATCGCGGGAGAAGAGCTGAGTTCTATCGGCAGCCGTCATCCCGAGAAGGTTAGCGGACTTATCTATCTAGACTCCGCCGGGGCCTACGCCTTCTATGACCATGCTCGCGGCGACCTGCAACTCGATATGCTCGACACACGCGACAAGCTTGAGCAACTCCTCCCCAGCGGAGGCGATCCAACCGGCCAACTGCAAGCAACCGAAGCGCTGCTCGCCAGCCTGCCCCAACTGGAAAAGGATCTTCAGAATCAACTAAAGCTGCTGCGCGCCATCTCGCAGCCCACGGCAAATCCCCCGTCGCCGCCATCCCCGCAACCGCGCGCCGCAAGCGCCTTCTCCGCCATCTTTAGCGGGGAGCACAAATACACAGAGATCAAAGCACCCTGTCTTGCCATCTTCGCCGTACCGCATGATTCAAGCGCCATCCTCCCCACGGACGCCGCCCACCACGCCGCAGCGTTAGCATTCGAACTCGAGAGAAGCACCAACATATCCAATACCTTCGCAGCAGGAGTGCCCTCAGCCAAAGTAGTCCGTCTGCCCAATGCTAATCACTACGTCTTTCGCTCCAATGAAGCCGAAGTCATCCAAGCTATGAGCAACTTCCTCGACCAATTACCGCAACACTGAAAAACTATGCTTGCCCGGACCATAGGTATTCCGCTTAGCACCGACGCAGTACTTGCACAGGCGATAACCCTGCCGACTCTTGAAGCAGCAGGTTAATCCCTCCTAAAGCATCAACAGCTCCGGGCCTATCGGCAGGAAAGCGTGCTTCCTCTTATTGGTGTCGATTCGAGGTTCTGATTGTCTGCGCCCTCATAAGAATAAGATTAGCTAAGCTAACTTAGCAAACGTCATTGGGGCGAGAGCCGATAGTTCCCAGAGTATCGTAGTAGCATAATGCATCAGCCCATTTCTCCATTATTGCTCACTTGACGCAATTCAAGATTGCACCTGGGCTATGCGGACGAATAGTGCCCTAAACTAATCAATCATCCTAAATTTACGAAAGAGCACAGAACTGATTGGAATGAGGATTGCGATTTTGCGCTGCTCAACAGACAAATTGATATTGTAAAAATAGATTTGTAAACCAGTGATAATTTGCCACCTAGAAAGTCGACAAGTGGGTCGCTTACTGATACCTATCGTTAGTTATAGCTCTGCAACTACTCACTATGCGGGTTCTGAAATTCATACGATGTCTAAAGAGTTTGAGTGCTCCCTAACCCGCATTATTCATGAATAGCTGTCGGTCTCTGAAAAGCAGCAATGATGCACTTCTTTCGATTCCAGGATTTTGACCGCCAAACAGTCTGTCAGTCGCGACCGGATGCAAAAACAGGGCTCAAGTGTGCATAGGAAGCGGGTTTCCGAGAATCCAGCTCCGAAATTCATGAATAATGCAGGCTAAACTTCACCATATAGTTTATTGCATTATTTTGGTTCAAATATTCCGAACTATCGTATCTATACTGATAAAGTTGAAAGGGTCCCCAATCTTCTTGTTCTTACCCGAAAGAAAAGTAGTATCCGCCTTGAGATTTCTTGACAGTCAACCACAGGAACGGCATAATCCGTAGGTTCTCAAACTCGATCCTAAAGTGGCTGGCATCCTACTCCGAAATTAAGACGTACTGAATCTACGACCCCAATGATTGATCTTTTCAAATTATCCAGTGTGGCCCGGGTACTGGCGGATCAAACGCAAGCATCCTTAAAACCAAGCGATCGCAATAACCCTCGCGCCTATGCTGCACTCCATCAACCTTTCCATGATCGTCTTTTAGACGCCTGTGTTCGAGTAAAGGATAATCCGAAGGGGATACCCGAGGCGCTCTTTGTGGCATTTCCTGAGAGACTCATGGGGAAGATTGCATATATCTGCGGTGATACGCGAGCTCTTCCTCCAAACAAGCGTGACAACCCGTTTACTTTGAGCACAGTTTCAGGATTGTTGCGCCAATATGATGAATTGGGAAAGGATTGCCGTTTCGCAAATCTTACCTCCAGGGAAATCTTCAATTCAATCAAGGAAGTTTTATTATGCCATGGTCTTAGCCCGATTGGAGACTCAATAGCTCTGCTCGCAGATATTGGTCGCGCATACCGTGGATCGTGGGTCACGGGTCTACCCATGCGAGTAATGCTTGCCGACATCTCGTGGATGAGCTCTAACCGATCCATTAAACAATTTATGTCCTTAAAAAGCGATGATATCGACACTGGACTCCGTGTTTGCCTAGATAAACGCCAACGACTCTATGAAGCGCTAGGGATGCTTGTCGATGTCCACGAGATTCTGCCGTATGCTAGAGCAAAAAAAATAAATGGGAAAAAGCTGCAATTAATTAGCAACCGATACAGGGAACTGGCGTCTTGCCTTTGGGGAGAGGCAGCATTGGAACGCATCGATCCTAACTACAAACGCCTCATAGATAAATCTCTCGATACAGCCGCATTCAGAGCAGATGGACAAATCCCTCAGCATATTCGGGTTATGGGACAGTTTCCTGGGACTCTTTCTGCAATTGAATCCGCACTGAAACCCCATCTGGAGATACTAAGGGCTATAGCGCAACAGTTCAGTTCATTCGACAGCGAGATCTTTACCTATTTTTTTGCTCAGTATTATGCACAAGATGAATATTGCGGTACAAGATTGAAGATTGCTCCGATTACGGAACAAAACTTTGATGAGCCGTTTGAACGGCTTGATCCATACTTCCGAGCATGGGGAGAAGGACATAGTGCTGCCGAAATACAGGTAAGTAGTGGAGCGCAGCGCTCAGACCCGCAACTCTCTGCCGTTTATCTTCCGCAATATCAGATCGGACGCCTGAAGGTGCTACCATACACACCTCTTTCTCTAGATGCCCTGAAAAGAGAGGAGCGCGATCATGAATCGTTGCGACTTGAGTTGATCATGCTCGACGGCCACTATAACAATAAGAATCGAGTGAAAGACTTGTTCGCAATTATGCCAATTGCACAACGCAACCGCGTAATGGCTGATTTAGTTAGTTTCTTTTCGCTCTTAGCGCATAAGTTCTCTTCGGAAGATATTGACCCTATTACGGACGCGGCAGGAATGCCGCCTTTTAGAGAAGTCTTAAGAGACCTCAATGCCGATGCAGCTCGTTACTTCGAGATGGAGAGTGAGGCTCGTACTGCTGACGATGTACGATCCCTTTGGGAAACCTGGCTTCAGAACCTTCCGATTGATCCTGAGCCGGGCTACAGACCTACCCATGTGCAGTTGCTTTGCCTAGACGAAGGAGATTGGAACGCCGACTTGCTGACAGCTGCTGCGACGATATGTGAGATCGCCTGTATTGTCTATCAGCGCTTTCTTACCGTTTAACCTATTATCGGCTTAAATAAGACAGGAAATTATTTTAAAAATGACTGTGTATTCGTCTGGTAAGTTGTCGGGACTGACACTCCAGCATCTCATAGCCCAGGAGCTTCCCGGTTTCCTTCGTTTCCTGTGCTTATAGGAACGCTATACCTTGTACTGTGTGACAGACTTCTTCACGCGTCCGACCATTAAACTTAGAAAGCCCATCAGTTCAGACGTATGACTGATAATCTGAGCATTTTGTTCTGTCATCTTGGCAACATGGGCAGCATTGGAACCAATATCACTCATTGCACTACTTTGCTGGGTAGCCGATACAGATATCTCAGATATCTTGTGAACCGCTTCGCCCATAAGCTGATTGATGCTGTGTAGCGTCTCCTGAGCCTGACGAACGAGGATCACACTCTTCTCCACCTGTTCGGCCCCGGCACGCATACCGGTAATGGCATGATCGCTGTCACGCCGGATGGTACCGATCAGCGACTCAATCTTTTCGGTTGCCTTCATGGTACGATCAGCAAGATTTCTAACCTCGGTTGCCACAACCCCAAAGCCACGTCCGGCATCACCTGCACGTGCTGCTTCAATCGAGGCATTCAAAGCTAACAGATTTGTCTGATCTGCAATCTCCCGAATCACATTGGCAATCGCACCAACCTCGGCAGAGCTCATGCTTAGAGCTTCGACACCTTTCGCCGCATTTTTGATCGTCGAAGCTAGGTCTTGAATTTGATTACTAGCATGTTCCGAAATCTCTACACCCGTTAGAGCCTTCTCTCCAGTCTCGCTTACCGAAGATTCGGTTGCCTGCAGATTATCGGAGACCTCCCGGATCGACATCGACATTTCTTCGACGCCGGCAGCTACCGAGGAAGTGGCAACATTCTGGGAGCGTGCAGCCTCATCGATTGTGAGTATTCCATCCTGAACCTTTTCGGTAGCCTGTTGAACATGCAATACTGCATCTCCAATCGATTGGAGTGAAGCTTGTACCCACCGGAGGAGCAAACCCGATTGGAATCCAATCACTCCGATCCGGTCTCGCCGTTCCATCGTAATCCGGCGCTCAAGATTACCGCTCGACAACACATCATTGAAAAAAGTTTCTAGATTCCTCAGGTCACCGGAAAGACGCGGAATAAAACACAAGAGCATGTAAAAGGATATACAACTGCTCAAGACGAGCGCACTGGCTAGCAAGATATGAAATATCGGATGAGTAGCCCCCCAAAGCATCTGAAAGATTCCGAAAAGGACAACAAGCATCGGTGTACTAGCTGCGATTGACAACTGCAAATCGAAGCTTGAGAGCCGCTGTCGCCAGCCGGGAATTACTGGAACTACCCTTCCTTCCTCGATTTTAATACGGTGATCACCCGAGCGAATATGGTGGTAAGCCGCATCTGCAGCGGCAATTTGCTCGCGGGTGGGACGATGACGAATTGATTGGTAGCCGACAACAACTCCGTTTTCCCGGATAGGGGAAGCATTGGCAAGTACCCAATAGAATCCGCCGTCTGCGCGCCGGTTTTTCACGACACCTTGCCAGGGACGCCCAGCCTTGAGTGCCTTCCACATATCCGCAAAGGCTTCTCGGGGCATGTCTGGATGCCGGACGAGACTATGCGGTTTCCCTAACATTTCATCAGCGCTGTATCCGCTGATTTCCGCAAAAGCATCGTTCGCTTCAACAATCAGACCCTTCAGGTCAGTGCGGGAATAGATAAAGACATTCTCAGGGACGATAGTTTCTTTATTCGTGGTAAACGCAGTAGACTTACTTAGGTTGGTTGGCCTATTTGCCACAGATACGAGTGTCTCCATCCATCAGCTCCAGTGCACTCGTAAAGCTAGACCTATCTGCTTGCGGACAAAGATTCGTTCGTTGCTCGGAATAGTCCATTCATGCTTTCAATCCCTCTTTGGGAAGGTTCGTCTCTGCTTGGAATGCTTATGATTAGAATATACAATGGTAAGACCAATTCAGGGAAAAAACGGTGCAACTTCCGTGGTAGACCATCCCTTTTTAGTAATGTGCTCATTGTGTTACGAATGATTCCCTACCGTTGCGGTGAGTACAGATTCAATCGTAAGTACGTACGCTAATCCAGTCGCGCTAGCGGAGCGCCAAGTAGGAATCCGGTAGCGCCTTCAACGGTGGCGAACTGCTCCGGGCACTGCTCTTCCAATACCCAAGGACTTCTTAGTCTTTACCATTTAAATGATTTGACTACATACAGAGTCTACTGTATTAGTTCTGTAGACACTTAAATGGACCTTTACATCAGCCCGTCATCCGGCGTCCCCATCTACCTGCAGCTGATGGAGCAGATCAAGCACGCCATCGATATCGGTGCTGTGCGCCCGGGAGAACAACTGCCGACAATTCGAAGCGTCGCCGAAGAATTGGCAATGAACCCCAACACGGTTGCCAGGGCATACAGAGAATTGGAACGCGACGGAGTCATTTCTATTCGGCATGGCTCTGGAGCCTACGTCGAGGAAACAGTAAAGCCAGCAAAGCACAACGCCATTCGGCAATCTGGAGAGATATTTCGCAAAGCAATCGAAAAGAGCACAAAACTTGGCCTCTCTGTGCCGGAACTGAGACGCGTCTTCGAGGACGAAGTCGCTGCACTCGGCGCTGAAGAAGACCTCGGACGGAGAAAAGAATGAACGACACCGTGATTTCGACGATCGACCTCTCGAAGAGCTACAAAGGTAAGGCAGCACTGCGGAATCTCTGCCTCAACGTACCTCGTGGTTCTATATCCGGATTTCTCGGGCGAAACGGGGCTGGAAAAACGACGACATTGAAGCTGCTGATGGGCATTCTCCGTCCAGACCATGGAGAAATTCAAATCTTTGGTGAGCCGATCTGCACGGAACGAGCCGCTCTCGCAGCCAGGCAGCGCATGGCTTTCGTCAGTGAGGATAAGGAACTCTATCCCTTCATGACTGTCGAACAGATAATTCGTTTCACACGACGCTTTTTCCCGAGTTGGCGTCATGATCTGGAGGAGAAATATCTCAGCTGCTTCAAGCTCCCACTCGATCAACCGGTGCCGAAACTTTCGAAGGGGATGAGAACGCAACTAATGCTGCTCCTCGCAATGGCCCGAGGAGCAGACCTGCTGATTATGGATGAGCCCACCAGCGGCCTCGATCCGCTTATGACGGAAGAAATTCTGCAAGCAATTGCCGATCTCGTGGCGAGCGATGGCGTCACGGTTTTCTTCTCTTCGCATCAACTGGCGGAGGTTGAACAGATCTGCGATCACGTCTGCATGATTGACGGAGGTCAAAAGATCATTGACGGTTTGCTCGACGATCTGAGGGAACAGTACAGACGGATATTACTCGTGTTTCAGGGGGACCCTCCGCAGGCGCTGAACTCTTTGCCCCATGTCGATCATCTACGCCGCAAGGGCCGAACGGCCTCTCTGCTTGTTCATGAAGATGTCGACGCGGTTGTCAATCGGGTGCGCGAACTTGGTCCGCAATCCCTGGAGGTCAGACCCGTGGCGCTCAAAGAACTTTTTTTGGATCAAGTGAGAGGTGAGTAGATGCTCTGGTACAAGGCTTGGCTTGAAACTCGTTGGCGCTTCGCATTTTGTCTTCTCTGCACCGCAGGGATTCCGATTCTGTTGAAGCTCTTCAACGCTCCGCCCAAAGCGGCGTGGGTGGGTTTCCAACTCCAGTCTGTGCTCATGGGATGCTTCGTAGCAGCCTACCTGGCCGGCTCAGGCATCAACACCCAGACACTCTATAGCGGTACTCCGGGCTTTCATCCTTCGATGCTTTTTACCCTCTCGCTGCCGGTATCGAGAAAGCAATTGCTCTTTGTACGAGCCGGTCTCGGAGCACTGGAAGCCTGCGTCCTCGTGCTTCTCAACGAGTGGATAACGTTGGGTTTCAGGCCCGAAGCAACAAGCGCATTCGACGCTTTCCGCTTTGGGATTCGTACAGTCCTATGCACCATGGCCGTCTACGCGCTTTCGGTCTTTGCCGCTTGTATCCTGGATGAGATGTGGCAGTTTACAGGTGTCTCGTTGGCATTGCTCGCTCTGTGGCTTGTTCAATTGCGCAGCAGTGCCGTCGCACAACTCAGTCCTCTTAGAGGGATGAGCTTAATATCCGTTCCCGTCACAGATCATCTGCCATGGCCTTCCCTCCTCACCTCGGTTGTGATGACTCTTGTTCTACTGTGGCTCTCAACGATAGTCGTTCAGCGAAAGGCATATTGAGTTGAAACGCGAAACCAATTGTCTTATTTAGAGCAAAACCAGCGTTACTGTGTCCTATCCAAATTCAGCGATGTGCAGGTCTTCTTGACGGAAAACCCGCGTAGGGAGTTGTGTTTCGGGATACGCCTACGCTGATTTTGCTCTAAATTGACGCCCAATCGTCAACTCGCGTTTCCAACGTTGCGCGCGCTGGAAACGTAGTAAGATCTGTTATCGTCAATCGAGACTCAGCCGTAACGTGGCGTAGACGCAACCGTAAGCACATGACAACTCCTCGGTACTGACCGTTTCATCACACCACCACGTTAGTTGTGCGTTCAGGGTTGGACTGTGCATCGGGTTCTCAAGAGAGCAAATGCTAGGTAGACTGTCTGAAAGTATGCGCGTTCGATTCCTTTTCATCATCGCCGCACTTTTGTTTGTTTCTGCCAAGGCGCGAGCTACGTATTCGATTGCCGCGTGCGATCCCGCCACGCGTACCTGCGGCGTGGCTGTCCAGACGAACAATCTGGCTGTGGGGGCAAGTGTTCCTTTCGCAAAAACAGGCGTCGGAGCGATCGCATCGCAGTTCGAAACGAATCCAATGTATGGTCCACGCGGGCTTGCATTACTTGCCGCCGGAAAAAGTCCGGAGGAGACGGCAAATCTGCTTCTTTCGGAGGACGGCAACTTTGACGGCGAAGGTCCCGAGGCTCGGCAGATAGGCATCGTGAGTATGGATGGACGGGCATTCGTCCATACAGGAGATCAGGCAGCCAACGCTAAGTGGGCCGGATCGCGCACCGGCAGGGGATACAGCATTCAGGGAAACGGCTTGGCAGGGGCTCAAGTCTTGGAAGCGATGGAGCATGCATTTGTCGATACAGAAGGTTCCCTTGCCGAGCGGCTGATGGCCGCGCTCGTTGCAGGAGACCACGCGGGAGGCCAGAGCACGGGACGCGAGTCTGCCGCACTGCTGGTGAGCACTCCAGCGGGTTTTCCCATCGATATTGACCTGCGTGTCGATCATTCCGCAAATCCCGTTGCCGATCTTCAGGTTCTTCTGAAGATTCAAATGGCACGTCAGGAGATTGTTCAGGCCAGAATCGCCGCAGGCAAAGGCCAGTTTGAGCAAGCGAAAGCGTTTCTGATCTCGGGCGTTTCGCGTGCGCCTATGTGGCCCCGCATTTGGTTGCAAGCCGCACGTGTGGCGGAAAGTATAGAGGAGCAGGAACTTGCCCTGCAGTACCTCAGCGTCCTGTTTACGATGAGCCCTGCGTGGATCGATACAGAGATTGGTGACGGGAAATACGAGGAGCTTGGGGCCGATCCTCTTTTTCATCGTTGGGTAACGGCTCAACAACAAATGGCCGTACTCACAGATTCTCAACAATCTGCGGCATCGAAGACAGCAACAACAGACACCAAAATGCAGATTGCAAGGAGACTTCTTGAAGTCGGCAAGCCCGATATAGCGTTAGCACTCCTCGATGGAATGTCAGGAGACAAAGAGATCCGCGATCTTCTCCTATTGAAGGCAACTGCTTATGCCGCTCTCGGCCAATCTGCAGAAGTAAAAAATGTGTGCCGGACAAGTCTAGAAGGTGAGCCCAAGAATTCACGACTCCGATTGCGCTGCACCAGACTTTTACAGGGTGACTTTTAGGCTGGGAAATAAGCAGTCGTGCCCAACCTTATCCAAAGATATCGGCAAATTGATCGCCGGCTCCAAGTGTCTCGGTAGCGATTAATCGCCAAACCGCGTTTCTATCGTCGCAATTCTGAAAGTGCGAGTTGGGCTGAAGTCAACATTCCACAGACCAATGACCGGATATCTAGTATTCAGGCTCAATGCGAAAAAATCGCTTCACCATATGACCGATCATGAGGCGAACCTGCTCGCCTCCAATAGCGCCTTCTTCCCAGATCCAAAGACGCACGCGTCGACCCCCTCTGCCGCTAGCTTTTGCTTGAGTGCCCATATATGATCTATTATCAAATCGCTTCTAATGGACCCACTCAATCAGCAACATCGGAAAGCGAATACCGAACGCATTGCCTCGTATACGGTCGGCATTGCCTCTGACCAGAATACTGGAGTCGGAACCGGCACCCTCGTGTTGCTCGACGGTCAGAAATTTATTCTCACAGCCAAACATGTCCTCGGCACATCAAAGCCTGAGGAGCTTCGCTTTTGGCTTCGTCCACCTACAGCGATGCGCGACAAAGCCGCGAAGGATACGACGAATGAAGAAGTCGGAGGATTCACTATAGGAGAAAAGTTGCCGATTGTTGACGCGCAGTTAGATGATGTCCGCGATGTTGCTGCGCTGCGTCTTGATCCGAACTACACACTGCCTGACGGTCCCGAGTTCTACGACATGCGCAGATCAGTGCCATTCATGAAGTGGAACGAGCAGGAACTGGATGAATTAACCCTTCTCATGGTTGGGTTTCCAGTTGACAACTCGCGACAGGTGACTGCGGAGGGAAACCGGAAACTTATGTTCATGGGCATCGCTGAACATATAAGCAACTACTCAACCGAACTCAATACTAAGATTTGGTCGAGAATCGAATCGAGGTTTTCACGAAAAAAAGACTTCGCATTCACCTACAACGAAGACGCAAAGGAATATAGGCCAGATGGATTTAGTGGCTGCGGAGTATGGGTGCTTGGTGAAACTCCAAATGCATTGGTCTGGACTCCAGACCCAATTATGATTGGCATTGTTCACAATAAGGTTCGAAAGCTTGGAACTCTTATCGCATTGAAACTGCCTGCATTCATTGAGGCGAAACGCATTTAACGTGGTTTGTTCCACATGCAGTGCGGACGCCGACGCACAGTTCGCCGAAGATGATCTCCTATAGACATACGCTATAAACTCTACTCGCTAAAGATCGCACAGATTCTGGCGAGGTGGCCCATTCAACCCACCGCTTTAAATTTGAGCGTGTCCTCTACGTCCGCCCGATTTCGACCTGCTTACCGGATGACTTCCGGTTTTACTGGAGTGGGCCTGGCCCCCTCGCAATTGGGGACCAGGGAGACACAGGGTTTTAGTCGTTGGCTTCAACTGAGAGCATCATCGAATAGTAGCACGTACGCATCTGCAGCCGTTGCCAGAGATGCCAGAGTACTATGTGCTGCTGCGATCAGTTGCTATCAGCTCAGCCAATCTGCTTCCCTTGGGTAGAAGAACAAACCTCGTCTGAATATCAGCCATGATATTGAACGTGTTGTTCGGAGCAATCGCAGATACAAGACCATAGCTCTCGAGTTTATGGAAAACGCTGTCAATTGTTGGATCTACTCTGTCCCCCCAAGGACCGCTCGTCCAAGACTGGTAGGCTGTATATCTTTCAACATGTGATCGCCCCTGAAGGTATTGGGCTTGGAGCTTCACCAAGTCTTGCAGGTAGGTTATATCTTTCTCTGTGAGCTCAGTCGCGATTCTCATCATTTCTTCAATCTCATCCTCGTCTGGCGGTGCTGAGGCTCTGATCGTCTGGGCAAGGATAATTCCAAGCCTCTCAACTCTAGTTATTGATCGAGTGACAGATGCTTTCCTTGCACCCTCGACTAGCAGCCTAGCCTCTCGTTCATCTCTGTCCTTTGTGGTGAGCATGATAGCAATGCGTTCAACACTGTCAGTTCTGATCCTTTCGCCAACCTTCTCAATGATCGATTGCAGTGCCGAGGTAAAAGGACAAAGCCGGGCTAGTTCTGCTGTGATCTTAACGACCTGTTCCGTAACAGGTGATTTAGAAATGTCTTCCAGCTCAAACTGCTTTCTCAGAACCTCGATGGGATTATCGTCAATCGACATACAAAGCACTATGACAGAGGGGCTCTATGTTGGCAAGCTTTCAGTAATTCTAAACAAGGCGAGAGTTAGATCTCAAGTATAACCCTCAGTTTACGCCAAAATGGCCAAATCACTTATGCCCCCCGATGCACTACTTCGCAGCAGGTGGTCCAAACCAAGTCGTCAGAGCATCGGCAAGCCCTTGCTGAGCTTGCATCCCTACCCAGGCCACGTATCCGTCAGGTCGGATCAACACGGCATCGGGAACTGGGACAACGCCTAAGGATGGAAGCTCCCAGGCACCTTCGTGCTTGGCCTCAATCAGCTTGACCCGGCTTGCCCATGGCGCAATGTCGATACTGCCTGGCTCACCGAAGTTGATGAGTACTGGACGGGCATCGTGCAGTAACGTGTAAGTCCGCAGTGGACCATTGACAGTAACCAGATCGAGATCGGGCATGCGACGGCCTAGCAGCGGATGACCTTCTCCTAAGTCGTAGTGAATGTCCAGGCCAGCCATCATCGAGGCGTATTGTTTACGAGTCTCGTCCTTCTGCAGCATCTCGGACATCAGATCGCGCAAAGCTTCGATGCGATCGTCACTGCGATCGATTGCGGTGATTGCCATGGTATTGCGCAATATGCGAGCACCAATCGGATGACGCTCGGCATGATATGTATCCAACAAGCTCTCCGGTGATATTCCATGAATCACCTGTGATAACTTCCACCCCAGGTTCATCGCATCCTGAACACCGAGGTTCAGTCCCTGTCCGCCTACCGGAGAATGCACGTGTGCCGCGTCGCCCGCCAGCAGCACGCGTCTATCCCAATAACATGCTGCCTGCCGGGTCATATCTGTAAATCTCGAGATATAACTGGCGCTGCGAAGACCATAATCCGTTCCGTAGACAGCGATAAGTGCTTCGCGGATGTCGCTCAAGACCGGTTCCCCGCCCCGTTTGACCTGTTGCTCATTCAACACCACTCGCGCACGCTTGCCATCCTCGATTTTGGCGAAGGCATTGATGCCCTTTGCACTACGGCGTATGCCCCACTCTGGCTCTTCGTCCGTCTCAATCTCGGCAATCAAGTAGCTGGTTGAAGGGTTCCACCCTGGAAATTCGATGCCTGCTTTCTTGCGGATCAGACTGCGGCCTCCGTCGCATCCCACGAGATACTTCGCTCGCAGAGATCGTCCATCGGACAGTTCGACATCGACAGAGGTGTCGTGCTGCGCGAAATCCGTCACCGCACTTCCCCTGTATGTAGGTACAGCCAATTCGCCAACCCAGTCGGCAAGGATCTGCTCAATACGAATCTGCCAGAGCGCAAGAAAATATGGATGCCGTGTTGGAAGATCGCCGATATCGAGAGCGATACGCGCAAAGGGTGCGCGGTGAACGATCTGACCTTGAGAAACGAAGCGGTCGGCAATTCCCCGCTGATCGAAGAGCTCGAGTGTGCGTATGTGCAGCCCTCCAGCGCGCAACCCGTCGAGGTCCTGGCTTTCGCGCCGCTCGACAATGGCAACATCGACTCCAGCCAACGCTAACTCGCCCGCCAGCACCAGCCCTGTAGGACCACCTCCGGCAATCACCACCTCATGCTCTGCTGTCGCCACACTCCGGATGGCACTATGCACATCGCGACCGGCAACACCCGGCCCCGCACTTCCGCGTCGAGTATCTTTGCTTGCACCACAAATCCCGGCATTGGCGCCAATATCTCCATGCGACCCATGCATCGACAACAACATACGCATATCGTGCCTCCCGTTTCAGCAGGTTCTTTGTTTCAGGCGACGATGATGCAGCATGATTGGGGTCTTGCCGCAAGCTCCCCGGCACGCTATATTCTGAAGTGGGAAGGGGGAATATCCTCCTTCCCGTTTTTCTTGATCAGGCTTCGCCCCTGCCCTCCGGACTATCAATTACCCACAAATTGAGTTGTGAAAGCAGGGATAGGACTTATAGGGCATTTCTCGCATAGGTATAGACCCGCTAAGGATAGAGAGGAGCAGTTTTCTCCCTACATCAGCAAACCGAGACAGGTTTGCTGGAGACCCGGCCTTCGGCGGAGAGCTGCGTCTTGGTCTACATCTTTGCATGAAATACTCCAGGATCCAACTCAGCTCTTCGCCCCAGCGGGGCGATTCAAAAATAGCCCAGCGCGAAGTTCGCTTTGCGAACGGGAGCGCTGGGTTAGCTTACCCTCGAATCCCCGCCCCGGAGGGTGCGGAACGAATCTTACTTCGGTGGAATAGCCAACATTTCGTCCCGCCGCCTTCCGGGGCGGGCAATATTCGGTGGTACGTTACCCCGGGTTTCGCTACGCTTCACCCGGGGCTACTGTCGTAGCATCCCTCCGGGATTCTCTCTAGAGTTTCTCCGAAGCATTCCACCGCTAAGTTAGATCAGCTTACAAAAGTCACACATCTTAGGTCTCAAATAAGCAGCTCATTCAGGATCAGCCTTTCATTCGATATCTTCACGATATAGTGGAACATTCCTCGCGCAATCAGCGTAATGGTTCGCAGGAGGAAATCATGAAAGGGGTGCGCTTCGCAGTCATCGTAGTTATACTGACGATGTGTGTTATCACCCACGGGCAATCTTCCAGCAGCTCCGCTACCGCTTCCGATGCTCAGAAAGCCTTCGATCGGATGAAAACTCTGGCGGGGACATGGCAAGGTTCCATCACGACAGACAATCCTGTCTGGTCTACCGATAAACCGATGCCTCTCTCCATTCGAGTTGCTTCGCGTGGAAATGCATTGATTCACGAACTGAATACTGGCGGTCTGGAGATCACCGTTCTCTATCTCCAGGACGACCGCATAGTCCTGATGCATTACTGTGACTTCGGCAACCGTCCCCATATGGTGGCGGGACCTCCGGCGGACAGCAACACTCTCGAATTCGATCTTGCGGACTTTACAGGCAGCGATGCAATTGGTCATGTAACCCGTGGAGTTTTCACCATCATCGATGCCGATCACCACACCGAGGACTGGACGTTTCTACCCGCAGGAAGCAAACCCGTCCACGCCCACATAGACTTCAAACGGGTTCAGTAGCGCACGGCAGAAGCAGTATCTTGTAGCGAGTTCTCTCTTGCCCGGTACTTACGAACAGGTCCATCGCGTTCATACAGACAATTCGATATTTATAGAACTGTGATGACCGAATGAATTCATGTCGCGGGATGCCTCTGACTTCAGGAAGGGCATCCCCGACAAGCCATCTCCAAAGCAGTTCATAAGAAAGAAGAACGGCGGCGCAAAGGCAACTCTTCTTCTATGTACCTGGCTAACGTGTGGAGTGGCGTGCCTGCGGCACCCCACGCGACTCGCACTTTATATACATTTCACTTTTTGCCAAATCTTTTTTGTTGCATGATTGTTTCCACCACATCTCTGTGTTGGAGCGCTTCCGTCACAGAAGCGCCGGAGGCACTCATGCCCGTTCCGCTCATTGAAATATTCAAAACCGCTAAGCACATCAGCCATATCCTGGAAGTGTTGGATCACGGCGATTTCTCTCTTTCCCTGGGCGACATCGAAATGTCAGCAGCGAAAAGCGCTTTCGAAGCCATCCCCCGCACCCAAGACAAGAGGGCGCAGGTATGGGCTTGCATCGGTCATCTCACTTCCGCAGAACACGCATACGAGCATTTCATATTGACAGGCAATCAACATGCCACGAATATGATTCGCGTTGCGAGAGAAAGCGATGCGAATGTAAAGCGGCGCTTCGTACTTATTGTAAAAGCGATCTGCTATCGCTATCTCGATGAAACCCAGCTATGCAAAGAGTCGATGCTCAGCGCACGCAAGCCCGTCGATTCTCCATTGAGCAAGCCAGGGGCAGTCGCCTCACTGGGCTACATGCTCGCTTCTTTAGCAACAGGTTTCTTGATTGCGGAACTCGCCTATGCGGGAGTTAAGAAGATAGGCCACGCCGAATATGAATACGGCATTGATGACGAAACGTTGGCCACGTTGAGTAAATTGATGGAGAATCAATAGCTCCTTCGACCTTCTTTGCGAACACCTTACTTGACTATTTGCCTTTCGCCCGGTTTGGCGCCGATGCCAATGCATCGAAAGCCGCATAATAGAGGCTCTTCGAAAATAAATCCGGTGTGAGAAGTGTTTGCATAACGAGTCCTTCAATGAGCGCATGTATCACTCGGACCATCTGTTCGGCAGGCATCGGCAATTCGTCTTTTGCTACGGTGTTACGCAGCCATTCCGCCCCCATTTCATAACTTTGAGCAGTCACGGCGTGAACCTGCACCAGGAGGTCCTCGTGGCGCAGCGTATAGGCAAGCCCAGTAAGTCTACCGACCGCCGCTGCTTTCCGGTTAGGTATCGCTGCAAGCGTGGCCTTGGCCATCGCGCGCATGATCTCATGAAAGCTTGCTCCCGGTTTGACCGCAGGCTTTATTGGAGGCCAATACGTCTGACCCAAAGCAACGAAGAGCTCTTCCCTATTCTTGAAGTTCCCATAGATAGCTCCAGTCGTCATTCCGGCGCGTTTAGCCACCGCTTCAAGAGTTGTGTGATCGTAGCCTTTTTCATGTACGAGTTGGCGCGCGGCTTCAAGAAGCTTTGCGCGCGTCCGTTCCCTCTTGTCACCTTTGGGCTTGCGACGGGAAGAAGACAAAGGAGTTAGCTTGTCGGTCATATTTTTATTTTATATGTATTCTATTTTATAATTTCGTTATGTTATAGTCCGGAGCCATGAAGGTAAAGGACACGATCGACGCTATGCTTGTGCGGGTTGTGGATGAGGGAAAGCTTGCCGGAGCAGCGACGCTGATTTGCAGTGGAGACTCAGTCCGGGTTACTTGTGCAGGAGTCCGCGACATGGAGAGCCGCCTCCCTGTTGAGCGCGACACGATTTTCCGCATTGCCTCGATGACAAAACCGATCACCTCCACTCTGGCTCTTATGTTGTTTGATGAGGGCCGGTTTCGTCTTGAAGATCCCATCACAAAATTCGCTCCGGAGTTCGAACACATGCGAGTTCTTCGTGACCCCGGTGGCCAGCTTGAGGATTGGTGCGTCGCAGAGCGACCTATTACATTCGATGATCTGTTAACCCATCGTGCCGGATTTACTTACTCCGAATTCCACCGCGGTCCAATCGGAAAAGCATATGCGGAAGCGCTCGGCGGAAATATCGACAATGAACTCACTCCCGACGAATGGATTCGGAGGCTTGCCCAGCTACCGCTGATCGACCAGCCCGGAAATGGATTCCACTATAGTCATTCGACCGACCTGCTGGGCTTCCTCATAGCGCGGACCGAGGACACGCCGCTTGGTGATCTCCTTCAACAACGAATCTTCGCACCACTAGGAATGAAAGACACAGGATTCTTTGTTCCTGCCGGGAAGCGTAACCGTCGCGCAGGACTTTGCGGCTTTAGCGACGATGGAAGCCTGGCCGCATTGCAAACGATACCCGGTGGTCAGGCCTTACAGGAGCGCCCGGAGGGCATGACTTACGTCTCCGGAGGACAGGGCCTCTGGTCTACGCTGGATGACTACCTGATCTTCGCGCGCATGTTCGTGGGCAAAGGAACAGTGGACGGCGTGCAACTGTTGAAACCGCAGACACTGTCAATGATGACTTCGAACCAATTGACTGCCAGCCAGAGGGCATCGGCAAGGATGTTCGGACAAGCGCTCTTTGCGGAAGGCCACGGATATGGCTTCGGTGTCGCGGTCGTGACAGAACCGGAGAAAGCAGATCCCCTGCGCTGCGGAGGTGGCGTCGGCACAGTAGGTTGGCCGGGCGCATACGGGGGATGGTGGCAGGCCGATCCAAACAACGGATCGGTGATGATATTCCTCGCACACAACATGGCTGAATTACATCAGATGGCAGCCGGTATCGGCCTTGCAGTCTGGGGCGCAATCTCCGATTTCCAGGCCCTTGGAACTTTGGCTGTGCGTGAAATGTAAGATCCAACTGGGGAGCCAAAGCATCAATATCGTGACTTAGTGTTTAAGCTTGCACAGGAATCCCGCACCATCTAGACCTTTCGAAACATAGATCAGCTCCGTACCGCCCAGTTGCAGCAGGACGCCTTATTCCCCATGATGATAGATTGGATCACTTCACCTGATTTCTTCGAAAGGAACAGCTCTCGATGGAAAGTGGCGTCGCTCAGTTCAGCGAGTTCCAGGTCGTGCAAGCCTTCACCCACGATGCTCCATTTCTTTTTCTGGGGAGTGCCTTTGTCACGGCAGGACTGATTTCGGCAGCGTTCGCCTTCCTGAGCCGCCGGACGAATGCGATGCTCCTCTGGCTAGCCGGCATTTCCGCGCTTTACGGAGTGCGCCTGTGGCTTCAACTCGGTACGGTTCATCTCGTGCTTTCAGGTCATTCATCCCTCCAGATAGCGATCAACTACCTGGTCCCTGTTCCCGGGCTTTTCTTCTTCGATAGTGCCGGGTTTCTAGGCCGCTTCGGACGCCGGATAGCAAGCGTTCTTTCCGGCTTCTTCATTGCTCTCTTTGTTATCACGATCGTTAGAGGGCCGGAGATATGGATCGATCATCTCAATAGTGCCGTAGTAATCGGCTCCCTCTCCCTGCTGCTGGTTCACCTATTTCAGAGACGCGATGGGAATCGGGATTTTGTAATCACGCGATGGGCCATGACCGGCTTTATCGCATTGGCCGTATTCGATAACTTCGGTGACTTTCTGGGCCTATATCCACGTGTGGAACCGATTGGATTTTCCGTGTTCCTCATGGCCCTGGGCTATGTCGCAGCCCGCCGTTCTCTGGACCGGGATGAACAGTTCGCGGCCGTCCGAAAGGAACTTGACATCGCACGTCAAATCCAGACGGCGATTCTACCCTCCGCCTATCCGAGTTCCGCTCATTTTAGTGTGGCAGCCGGATACGTTCCGATGAATTCTGTAGCCGGAGATTTTTACGATTTTCCAATCAGCAGCGACAACGAAGCCGGTCTGCTAATTGCCGATGTGGCAGGACACGGAATTCCCGCTGCACTCATCGCATCAATGGTAAAACTGGCGGCGGTTTCCCAAGGGATTCACGCCTGCGATCCTGCTGCTTTTCTTGCCGGAATGAATACGGTTCTCTGCGGCCAGACACAAAACCAATTTGTTACTGCCGCCTACCTCTATCTCAATGCCGATGCAGGCACGCTTTCCTACAGTGCCGCAGCCCATCCTCCGATGCTCCTTCTGCGTGAAGGAAGAGTTACACGGATTGAAGAAAATGGACTGATGCTCGCCGCCTTTTCCTTCGCGACCTACTCCAACAGACTTCACACTCTCGCGCCCGGAGACCGCCTCTTACTCTACACCGATGGGCTCATTGAAGCAGAGAATGCCAGCGGTGCAGAATTCGGATTTGAGCGCCTTGAATCGCTGATCGTGAAGACCAGAGAGATGCCTCCCGATCAGGTTGCCAGCCAGATACTCGGCGCAATCAGTTCCTGGTCCTCAGTCCAGAAAGACGATTTGACGGTCCTGGTGTGTGATTTTCACTAACTCGATAAAGCGGAAGTAATGATCTCAATTGACATAGGGTGCATGATAGTCGAATAATCGACTCCACAGTTCCGCAGGCACTAAGGAGAGACAGATGCGATGGTTTTTCATGACAACGTTAGTACTGCTGGCAGCACCACTCGGGGCACAAACCTCCAATACATTGACTGGTTGCGACGAGCCTGCCGAAATTCAGAAGACGCTGCACGACAAACTGGAGACTCCGGCATTTAGCAAGCTGAGTTTCCTGGAGCAGGAAGCACTGCGCCGCACTGTTCTTACGGAACTGGCAACTAAGTATCCACGAGCAGCTACGCCGAAACAGCGATTGATCTCGATTGCGCGCCGGGAAGAAGAGGCTCTGCATCCGGGAAGCTGGAAGGCTTTTCAGGCCAATTACCGCCAGCAGGCGAAAGAGCATCCCAACGATCCGCTGGTACTGTACCTTGCTGCCTCTGCATTGGATGGGACGGATACGCCGGAAAGCATTCGTCTGCTGAACGCAGCGAAAACACAGGCTCAGCAGTTTGTGTGGCCGGACATAAGTCTGGCGGAGATCTACAGCAGAGGGAAATTCGCGGACAAGGCAAAATTCAGGGAGCATCTGACGGCATACTGGACCAGCTGCCCCACATCGACCAACAATTCTGCGCGGTGGATGCTGGTAAAGGATATGGAGCTGCAAGCAAAGGTCGCAGCAGCCCTGCGTCCGAAGCTTGAGAAGGAGACAGATCCGGAAGCTCTCAAAAATTTCAGATTTCTATGGAGCCTTGAGTTCCGCGTCCGTCCGCCGCAGGAACACGAAGCAGTCCGGCAACAGGTGGCCGCAGATGTAAAGCGGCTGGAGAAGATAGAGACTCATCCGGATGCCGACTGGATGAGCTTCCTGATCGAAGGCTACAAGCAGAGCGGCGCATCGCCGGAAACTCTACGTGCCTTGGAGGATCGTCTGCTGAAGCAGTATCCCCAGTCGGAGGAGGCAGAAGACATTCTACAAACGCGATGGAATGAGGCGCACAAGGAACCAGCCGACCAGAAGGACACCGCCGCGTGGACAGCGTATCGCCAAGCGCGGCGGCAGGTAGCGGAAGAGTGGATTCGCGATTATCCGGATGACGCTTCTTTAGCACGCTTTCAGATAATCTCGATGGAGTTCAATGACGACTCGCTGACGGAGAAGGACGGCATTGCGATAGCAGATGCGTTTCTGGCTAAAGGCGAAAGGCAGGATGAGCCTGGCTGGATCTGGTCGAAGTATCAAGCTGCGGAATTTCTGTTAGCCCATAAGTGGCAACCCGGCCGTGTCATCGATCTGCTGCAACAGATTCTCGCAATACAGGCAAAGGAAGAAGCGCAGGCACCGAAACGAGACGATCTGACAGACGAAGAGCAGAAAGAGAAAGAAAAGAGTAACAGGAGGATGGACCGTTCGCTCCAAAGTAAGTTGATCCATGCAGCAGTACTGGCAAAGCAATCGAAGGCGGTGCTTCCGTTCAAGGCATCGCTTGAAGGCAATCCACCTGAAGAGAAAAAAGACCTGTCAGGTTACTGGCTCGATCGAGCACGTCTTGCCATACTGGAGAACAACAAGGAAGATGCACTGACGTATTACCAGCAAGCGCTGCACACCAGGGCAAAGGCTCCCTCCTGGCAGCAAGGAAGATTGGTAGACGATCTGATGGATGAGTCGCGGGCATTGTGGACCGAACGGGGTGGAACAGAGACTGCCTTCGCAGTGTGGAGCAAGGCCCCAACGGCTTCGCTGGCAAGCGCTACGGATGCGCGATGGGAAAAACCGACCAAGACGCTACCGGACTTCCAACTAACAGATCTTTCCGGCAAGACCTGGTCCCTGACGAATCTAAAGGGCAAGGTGGTGCTGATCAACCTTTGGGCAACCTGGTGCGGTCCGTGTAACGAAGAGTTGCCGGAACTGGAAAAGCTGTACGAAAAGATGAAGGGACGCTCAGATATACAGATTCTGACCTTCAACATCGACGAAGAGGTTGGCTTGGTAGCGCCATACATGAAGAAGAAGGGCTATACCTTCCCTGTTCTTCCGGCATTTTCCTTTACGGTGAATCTGCTGGACGGCTACGCGATTCCGCAAAATTGGGTGGTTAATCCGAAGGGCTCGTGGCAATGGACGCAGATCGGCTACGATTCCGCAGATAACTGGTCGCAAGGCATGTTAGAAAAACTCCAGACAGTACAGTCCGGAAGTTAATATCAGCATCTCGCCCCAGCGGGCGAATCGAAAATAGCCCAGCGCGAGGTACGCTTTGCGGACGGAGCGCTGGGTTAGCTCCCCCCAAAAAATCTCTCCGCCTGGTATAGAGCCGTACGAAGCTTTCATCGCTGGATAACCAACATTTCGTCCCGCCACCTCCCGGGGCGGGTAATATTCTATGGAACGTTACCCCGGGTTTCGCTAACGCTTCACCCGGGGCTACTGTCGTAGCATCCTGATGGGATGCTTTGCACTCATGAACAATGCGCGCAGCCCTGTAGTTCGAGTTAATAGTAGCTGTATGCGGAGTTAGGAAGTTAATAAGCGAGCGCTAAGTCTCGTGATACTCATGCTTCCAGAGAGGCCCGTACCGCAAAGGCATGCGACAGGATGAACAACCAATTCCCCCGGGGTGAAGCGTTATCAACTACCCACAAGTTAAATTGTGAAAAAACGGACAGGGCTTCTACAAGCTAACTCAGCACTTCGCCCCGGCGGGGCGAATCGGAAATAGCCCAGTGCGAAGTCCGCTTCGCGGACGAGAGCGCTGGGTTAGCTCCCCTAAAATCCCGCCGCCCCGTATGGGGCGGTACGAAAACTTCACCTGTCCTGGTTATATTCCTCGCTCCAGCAGAATCTTCAGCATCCGAAGCGACCGGAGATCCATCTTATTAATCATCGTGTTACCCCCCCTTTTGCTATGACATGCTCGCAGACAAGAAAAGATAGAGAGAGGAACTGAATGGCGAAGTTGATTGGAATTGAAGAGCACTTCCTGACCGCTGAAATCCGGGCCGCGTGGGCTTCCTCCGCAATTGGACAGGAAGGTACTGCCGCATTCGATATGGGTGAGATCGAAGAGAGGCTCGACAACTTGGGTGAAGGGCGGCTCGCGCTGATGGACGAAAGCGGAGTGGATGTACAGGTCCTCTCTGTAACGACACCTGCTCTACACAATCTGGAGCCACAAGAGAGCGTGATCGTGGCGCGTCACACCAACGATCTTCTTGCCGCCACAATCGTGAAGCACCCGGCACGCTTCCAGGGCTTCGCCACCCTACCGACCGCTGCGCCGGAAGAAGCCGCGCTTGAACTCGAGCGCTGTGTGCAACATCTTGGATTCGCAGGAACCATGCTTTGTGGCCGCACACGCGACAAGAACATGGACCACCCCGACCTCAGGCCTGTCCTGAAGACAGCGGCGATGCTGGGCGTTCCTATCTTTATCCATCCTCAGATTCCGCAACGTCCCGTAAGAGAGGTCTATTACTCCGGCTTTGGAGACCCCATCGACACGGCCTTTGCAACCTTCGGTTTAGGCTGGCACTACGAGGCCGGTATCCAGTTCCTGCGAATGATGATAGCCGGAGTCTTCGACGAACTCCCCGACCTCCAGATCATTCTGGGGCACTGGGGCGAAGTCGTTCTCTTTTACATAGAGCGGATGGCCTCACTAGCGCGTATCGCAAAGCTGCAAAGGCCCGTGACCGATTACTTTCGACACAATCTCTACGTAACTTCGAGTGGAATGTGGAGCCAGTCTTATCTGCAACGCACGCTTGAGATTGTGGGAGCAGAGCGGATTCTCTTCTCCACCGATTACCCGTACCAGTACCGTCCGGGCCGCGAAGGACGTCTCTTTCTAGACAAGGCTTCCCTCTCGCCGGAAGAGAAGGAATTGTTCGCTCATGGCAATTGGGAACGGCTGACGCGATCGGCTGCACGGCAGACAGTAAGCTTCTGAATCTCCCCGGCAAGAAGGAATATCGGTGTCCAAACCTCACCGAACAAACTCGTCTCGATCTTGTTTTCTGCTTCGAGGCCCTTCCCATAGATGATCGAGTGGTGTATGCTCTTTCCCCATAGAACTTCTAGTGGGGAGAGATAAGATCGGGCAAGCCACTGGCAAGAGGGAAAGGCAACTATAGGCAGAGGACGCCAGTAATCGGTCTTGTGATCGGCGAAGGATTTGCAGCAAGCGGAGGAGAATGATGAGTTGGCGCCGTTTTATCCGCCGCAAACGCGCGGATGCCGAATTGATGGAAGAGCTCGATAACTACATGGCTGAGGAGATTGCCGAGAACATAGCACGCGGTGCATCCGAGGAAGAAGCGAGGCGTCGCACCTCAAGCTTGGCAGTTCCAACACCATACGCGAGCAGCTATGGAGCCAGAACAGCATCTCCTTCCTCGACAAGCTTGCACGCGATTTGCGCTATGCCATGCGGACTCTGCTGCGCACACCAAGCTTTTCCTGGATGGCCGTCGGCGTTATGGCGCTCTGTATCGGCGCTTCGACTTCGCTGTTCACCATTGTCCGATCGGTAATGATGAAGCAGCTTCCCTTCCGCGACCCGGACCACCTGGTGATGGTCTACGAGCGATATCGGCTGAACCAGTTCCCTATTCAATATGCGGTGGTTGCGCCGGGAGACTACCTTGACTGGCGAGCAGAGACACACGGCTTTGCCGACATGGCCGCATGGACTCCATGGAACTTTAACCTGAGCGGAGAAAATGCCGAAATGCCTGAGTCAGTAGGGGCAGGCGCCAGCACATCGAACTTCTTTCCTCTCCTGGGAGTGCAACCCGCGCTGGGCCGCACGTTCACAGACGCGGAAGACCGCCCCGGCTCCGATGTGGTTCTGCTGACCTGGAACTTATTTCAACGCCGCTTCGGAGGCAATCCGTCGATTCTCGGCCGCCAGATCCATTTGGACGCAAAATCTTATACGGTCATCGGTGTGCTGCCTCGATCGTATGCCTATCCGGATGTCCGCGTGGAGTTGTGGGTACCCTATCAATCGGTCACACCGCCAGCGTATCTCCACAATCATGCGTATCACCAGTCTAGAGTTATCGCGCGACTAAGGCCGGGAGTAAGCCTGACGGATGCGGTCGCTCAAGTCAGTGCCGTGCAGTCGCGACTCCATGCTGAGTTCCCGAACCGGGCGGTGAGTGAAGGAGCCATATCGCGCACGCTGACTGACGATCTGGCTAGCGACGTAAAGAAGCCGCTACTCCTGCTCGTCAGCGCGGTAGCTTGCATGTTGCTAATTGGCTGCTTGAATGTTGCGAATCTGCTGGTTGCACGCGGAGCAGCACGACAGAAGGAAGTTGCAATTCGCGGAGCGCTGGGAGCGCAGCGTTTGACATTAATCCGTGGGCAGCTAATGGAAAGCATACTGATCTGCCTGACCGGAGGGATGGTCGGGGTAGCATTATCAATCGCTGCTACCCAGTGGATAATCAGCACGTGGAAAGATCTGCCCCGCGCCAGCAACATTCATATCGACGGCCTCGTTTTGTTTTTTGCCTGTGGACTCGCCTTCTTGACCGCCTTGTTAGCGGGGCTTTTACCTGCAATCTCCTCGACGGGCAAGCCCGTGCTTGCAGCCTTACAAGCTTCGTCGCGGACCGTGGGTGGAAGTCTTTCAAGTAGTGCGCTGCGGAAAGGACTCTTAACGGTTGAGGTTGCGGCAACTGTAGTGCTGCTGGTGGCTTCCGGACTATTGCTGAAGAACTTCCTGCAACTGCGCTCGACAAATCTACGTTGCGCGACGGACAACGTGATTACCATGTCCTACGGCTTGTCCAAACAGAAATACGATACGCCATCGAAAACAGTCGCATTCCACGAGAATCTGCTCGACCGGTTGGCCCTCCTGCCCGGCGTACAAGCAGTGGGACTCGGCCAGACCGTACCGGGCACAGGCGAAGTGGAAGGCGATATCTATGCCATCACCGAACATCCGCGCAGAGCAGGTGAGGATCTGAGCTTCGCGCTCGTGCGCAGGGCAGATCCGGGATACTTTCGCACGCTACAGATTCCACTGTTGAGCGGACGCTTTTTCACCAGAGACGATTCCGATACAGAGCACCGTGGAAACAAGGTGATGATTAATCACGCCTTTGCAGAAAAGGAATTTCCGCATGAAGACCCGCTAGGCAAACACCTGAAAGTCGAGTTATGGAGCCAGGCAGAGTACGAGATTATCGGGGTTGTAGCCGATACACTGCATCAGGTAAACGCACCACCCGCTCCGACCATGTATTTTCAGCAACTGGACGGCACGTCGGGTGGAACACTGGTTGTGCGCACCAGCGGCGATCCGCTGCAGTTTGCTCTTCCCATTCAAAAGCAAATAGCTGCACTCGATCCCGAACTGCCGGTTTCGCATGTGCTGACCATGAATCAGGTAGTGGGAGAATTTTTGGGAGACCTGCGCCTGATGGCAACACTGGTCCTGGCCTTTGCCGTCTTGTCGCTGCTGCTGGCGTCGGTCGGATTGTATGGCGTTTTGTCGTACCTCATGACCCAGCGAACAACCGAACTTGGAATCCGCATCGCCCTCGGCGCACAACGGGAGCAAGTTCTGTGGCTGATGTTATTGGATGGTTTGCGGCCTGCCGTCTTCGGGCTCCTGCTTGGCATGATTGCAAGTGCCTCCGTAACGCGGGTAATCGGCTCATTCCTTCACGGAGTCAAACCGCTCGACCCTGCGGTATTTGGTTTTGTGGCCGTCACTCTGCTTACCGTTGCAATCTTTGCCTGCATCGCTCCAGCATGGAGGGCTTCGCGACTAAACCCGATGAATGCGCTTCGAACCGAATAGAGCGTCTCTCGCTTAGCTGTAAACAAAAGCGGGCAATGTTCTAGGAATGGTAAACCGCGAAAATCTATCCAACGTCGCCAGATCTATACGGCATAATGAGGCATGCCGACTTCCGGACCTCGATTGTTGTTCCGAAATCTTGCTTCCTATGGCTTATTTCTTTTCCTGCTATGGCTGGCACACGCGCTGGGCTACTTTGTCCACGAGTACGCGCATTCCTTCACCGCATGGGCTTTCGGCTATAAAACCAACCCCTTCGCGCTGAACTACGGCCCTCTGGACTGGAGCAACATCCTCACTCAGGCCGACATTGACGAGAATGTGGACTACGATCCGATCTTTGCCGCTGGCCGGGGAGCTGTCGCTTCACTGATAGCAGTCGCCGGTGTTCTGTTTGGAAATGGCGTCTCCTACCTTATCTCACTCTACGGTTACGAGAGAGCCAAGACAGCACGGCGAACCATACTCGCGCTGTTCTTCTTCCTGCTCTGCATTATGAACGTCGGAAACCTCCTATCTTATGTCCCAACGAGAACGTTCGCTACTCACGCCGACATGGCGACAGTAGAACATGGGCTCAAGATCTCACCTTGGTGGCTCATTATCGTTCTGGGCATCCCTTTCTGCTTCGCCGCAGCTCACTTTGTAATAAAGGTAGTTCCCCAGGCCATCCGTTATTTCTCCCCGCATAACAGAGTCAACCAGGCTCTCCTGATTTCCCTTGCCTGTTTCATGATTTTTGTCTTCTACGGTAGTGCCGGACTTAATCACTATGGCAGTATCTCGCACGGAATTTCCATCGTTTGTATCTATGTGCTGGCACCAGTCGCCGCCGTCTGCACCTGGCTGCGGACCACACAGCGCACGCATCGGGAATAGTATTCCGTGGGCATTGCTTTACTTGGCTTCCTATAGAGGAGATACTCCCAATGAATCTCTTTTGCGGCAGTTTGGAGCACGCCGCGAAGGAGTCCGTAAACAGGCGTTGACAAGCTTTGTGCACACGAAATTCGAGGGAGACACACATGACAAATGATTTGCCTCTTCAGGGTCAGGTTGCATTGGTGGCAGGCGCAACGCGAGGCGCCGGACGCGGTATCGCACGAGCTTTGGCCGCAGCTGGAGCGCTGGTCTACTGCACGGGCCGCAGTGCGGCTGGGAATGCAAAAGGGATGGCGCGTCCGGAAACCATCGATGAGACCGCCGCACTGATCACGGAAGCCGGAGGACGGGCAGTTGCAGTCCAGGTAGATCACACGCATGAAGACGAAGTCGGGAAGCTCGCCACTCGAATTCGCAACGAGGCCGGGCGGCTTGACGTGCTGGTTAACAGCATCTGGGGCGCCGACTCGATGGTTGACTGGTCGCAACGCTTTTGGGAGCTCGATCTTACGAATGTGCGGGCATATCTCGACCAGACACTGATCAGCCACTTGATTACATCGCGGCATGCGGTTCCGCTGATGATCGAGGCCAACCGGGGTCTGATTGTCGAAGTGATTGACGGACACTTCGCGGGATATCGAGGACAAGTTCTTTACGACCTCGTAAAGGCGTCCCTCGCGCGTTTCGCCTATGCAATGGCCATGGAGTTAGTCCGCACCGGAATCACTGCGTTATCGCTCTCTCCCGGATTCCTGCGCTCGGAAGCAGTACTTGAGCATTTTGGAGTCACCGAGGATAACTGGCGGGATGCGATCGCGAAAGATCCCTACTTCGCAGAATCGGAGACTCCGCTCCTCGTAGGACGCGCAGTTGTTGCGCTCGCAGCAGATCCAAAAGCTCGGGCAAAGGCAGGAATGATCCACTTCGCCTCCGATCTGGCCCGCGAATATGGCTTTACAGATGTTGACGGCAGTGTCCCCAATTTTCCGCTACTGTTCGACACCAGAATGAAAGAGGCCGTAGCGAACCCTCCGCTAAAGGCCGAAGAGCGTTTCCTCGCCTGGGCCCGATACTGCCAGATCCATAAAGACCCCTCACGCCGCGAACTTGCAGCGCAACTTGCAACAGCGCTCGGACTGACAGACTTAAGCCCCGCCGTGGGACCCGTTGCTAATGACGATTAAGTCGATGCGGTACGCTCCGGTACGATTGCTCCAAGGATGAGCACGTAGAAACCGTGATGCCCCCGACGATTTACGCCCAATCGTTAAGTTGCTCGTCAAAGATGGGATCAGCTCTGATATGTCAGCCTGCGGAATAGGCCCAAGGGGCCGGTACCAAATGTCAGCCCAGTCCGTCAGGGCTGGGGTAACGGCAACCACATATCCGAGCGCCAGCGGCGCGGTACCTGGACTCGAACCTCTCGACGCCGATTACAGAGCTAGAGTGGTGAGTATCGCGCCTCCAGCGCTCGGACTCGAAGGCTTAGGTCCCGGCGTGGGACCTGTTGCTAATGGAGATTAAGTTTAAGTTGATGCTGCATGCTCCGGTACGATTGGACACATAGAAACCGAGAGGCCCAACAGTAAACCCGCATACGGATCCGGGAACATACGCTCAGGACACGGTGTCTCAGTAATTAACGTCCTCTGAAGGGAATGACATGTTCCAGAGATTCATAATTGCTCTTTTGCTCGTGATTTCATGCGGAGCTGCTGCGCAGGAGAATGCACCAAAACCAAGAGTCAGTGATGATCCACTTACGAACGAACAGATCTCGATCTACCGTGTTGTGTTGGCGACTTATCTAAAAGGATCAACCAGCGTTTTAAATTTATCGAACATTACGGAGCCGCTTGGGCGGACTGACACTTCGTGCTCAAGAGGGCTGGTCGCGAGAGTTGAGAAGCAATCACAACCGGTTATTCACAGAATGAGTCCATCACTCGCAGCCAATACAAAGATCCTCTTGGTTGATCCTGAACTCCAACACCGGACAATTGAGGAGAATGATCCACAAAACCTCCTCAAGAAAGCCATCGATGGCCGGCAGAAGATTACAAATGAGCAACTGGATCAATCGATCAGAAGCGCATTTGATCATGGCCTCTTCACCCTGTCTGAGATCGTTTTCGACAAGGACCACCGGCAGGCGGCGGTAAGCTACAGCTTCGTATGTGGGCGTCTTTGCGGCAACGGAGATACTCTACTCATTAGGAAGGACGGCCAAAGCTGGAAGGTGGTAAAGAGATGTGGAGGGTGGATTTCCTAGTAATCGCACTTCAGATGGGTAAACACATTTACGGAATCTCAGAAAATGATCTTTGGTGGCATGGAGACGGTCCTATTTTGTTCTAATACGAGTAGGGTGGCAAATGCACTCGTTGAAAAAATAACAACCCGAGAAGTTTCTCTTCGAGAAAACTGTCCGGCGAGGCTGCTAAAGGAGATATAGCGTGCGCCTAATGATAGGGGTAGGGATTGTTTGCCTTGCCTATTGCCACACCATTTGTGCTTTTGCACAAACGTCGATGTCTTTCCCCAATAAAGGATCTCAGGGATTTTTCGATCCATCACCGCATCGCATGGAGATGGTGACGGTAGATCAAGATGTTCAGCTGCAAGTACTCGATTGGGGCGGAAGCGGTCGGCCAGTTATCTTACTTGCTGGCTCAGGAAACACTGCACACATTTATGACGACTTCGCGCCTAAGTTAGCCCGTGATTACCACGTTTATGGGATCACTCGAAGGGGCTTTGGCGCTTCGAGCTCCCCTACCACCGGCTATTCGGTAGCTCGCCAGGGGCAGGATATTCTTGCGGTTATCGATGCGCTAAGGATTATCAACCCAGTGCTCATAGGCCACTCCTTTGCGGGACAAGAAGTAAGTTGGATCGCTACGAAATTTCCTGCGAGGATTGCCGGAGCCGTTTATTTTGATGCTGCGTATAGTTACGCATTCTACGCTCCTTCGGTGGGAGAGCTGACCTTTGATCTGCCGGAACTACAGCATAAGCTCGAACAATTCAGCGCCTCACAAGGCGATAGGAAGCTTATCGATGAATTGCTGAAAACAGATCTTCCTTTACTCGAAAGAGATTTGCGGAAACAAAAGGAACACATGGACCTGATAGCGCAGGTGCCACCGAATCAAGGGGGGCCATCTGCCGCCGATATGGCCAGTTTTGCAGCGCTTGGAGCTTGGTACGCACAGAATATGGTAGGAGGAAATCCGCCTGAAGCAGAGTTACGGCAGAGCTTTGAGGCTAATCTGGATGGCAGTGTTGGTAAACCCCATCCGCATCCCTCCATCAGCGCGACAGATTCCAAATGGGAAAAATTCACGAACATCCACGTGCCGGTACTCGCAATTTTCGCTTGCCCTGTCGATTATGGTCCCACTATTGATAAAGAACCTGCTCTTCGCGAGAAATTCGACTCGTACAATTCTGAAGATTGCCAGACACGAGCAGCGGCAATTCAAAAAGCTGTGCCGTCGGCCCGTGTTCTTCTCTGGCCACACGCATATCACTATCTTTTCATCGCAAAACAAGCAGACACTCTGAGAGAATTGCGTTCGTTTATCGATGTTTTGCCATAGTAGACGCGTGGAATATGTTCTGGCAGATTCCTATTCTCCCGCTGTACTAAAATCGGGAAGCCTTCTCCCTAAAATCATTAGTGATTCCAACAAAGTTCTTTCTGTGTTCAAGCATCAAGGTCATTAATGTCGTCAAATCTGCAATTAATTCCTTCGGGTGTGCAGCGTTATGCTTCACGATCCTGACTTGTTGCATCTCAATTAGTCGCAGTTCTTTATCTAAATCTATTATCTCTTTGTCGCCCTTGATCAATTCCGCCTTCAAATCTGCATCTAGCGATGACGAATGGTCTGCCTTCAGTTGAAGACCATCAGACTGAATGAACTGTTGGGCGAGAGTCAGATCGCCTGTCGGGGACTCCTCGAACACAGAAGGGATGGGCGACTACAGTGAGGTCGCGGGATCCTCACATTTTCTTCTACGTGTCGCCGCAAAAACAAACCTTAATGCCAGAGCATGCGCCCAGTAAAGGGAATTCATCTGGGTGTGGTATCCCTTAAACAGACGATATGCCCAGGTTCGCTCCCAGCCGAGTTTCCAGCGATCAAAACCGTCCTGAGATATTAATCTTTTAGAGACTCCTGTCATTTCATTCCTATTTCATCCACACCTGCTCAACTACTTCGGGCCACGAAGTAGCAAGGCTACGGCATTCTTTGCTTCACAAATCTCGACACCAGAATATATCGAGAGTGTGTAGCCTGTTCCCGATATCAGTCTTGATTTTTTGGGGGCTGATCGGTCACCAAGACACAATCAGCTCGCAAGTATGTATTCCAAACAGATATATTATAGGAGCAAACATCCATTTACCTCTTTTTCCTGTTACGATCGCGCAATCCCCTACTTGCACGTTATGCTAGGGTTCTTCAGTGCCAGTTTGAGACAATCTGCTCGCTGTTGCGCTTGTTCTGCTTCCTGCTCAGGGGTCAATGTTGGTGGCGGCGGGGTGGGTGGATTGAGTAATGCTTTTACTTCCGTCGTTATGTCTGCAATCCTGCGTCCGGGAGTACAGGTCATCATACTTTCATAGACACCGGTATCATTGTCCAATCCACTATGCACCAGAATTTCAATCTGTCCCTTTGCGTTTAGCAGAGCTTCACCGGGGTTACCGTAAACGCCCCAGCCATTACGCGCCTTATAGAAATAGCAAAACTCAGCAGGGTCATCATTGTGTTTCTGGCTATATTTGTTGGTCGATTCCCGCAGATACACCGAGTTAAGAACAAACGAGTCCGGATCTCTCATCATAGAACGAAGGTCGAGAGCCCCATCTGCCGCCCGCTTCACCACTTCCGGGGTAACTTCTTTGTGACCCATCAGGAAGTAAATACCCTCTTTCTTGGATCCGCCGGGTGCCAATATAGCCACATACTCGCCAACACCAAGCTTGTGCCCGACTCGGTACATTACCTTGACTGGAGGAGCGCCATCCACCAGATTCATCATTTTCAACGCATCAGCACTGAACTTTTCCCGGGTGGCAACATCCCCGACCTTGCCATCGCTGTATGTGAAGGTATAGATCTCGTGCCCCGACCGGGCGGACATAGAAACCGTTCCTTCTTGATATTCACTGCTGTGGTCTTTTGCGAACGCCTGACAGGTGATTGTTAGACACAACAGAAAGATGGCAAATAACTTCATGAAACGAACTCCATCATCGTAACGGTAATTTGCTCTTAATCTACATCTATTTTTTCTTTAGACAAGATGACTAAAGGAACCTCTTCTCTGGAATAAGCCGTTCGAGATCGGAATCAGGGTTACTGTGTCCGATCCTGCAAGAGCTAAGAGCAACTTTTCTCGACGGAAAAGCTGCGCGATCCTCTGTGGCTTGCGGATACATCTACCCTAATTCCGCTTTAGTGAAGCGAAAGATGTGTAGGCACAAAGAGAGCTGGAGTTAGTGCAGCTCGTTTCTCGGGCCAATTCGACTTGAGAGAATGAGCTGATCGCGACCGCACTCCCGGTGCACGACCATAATCAGTCACTCCCTGCAATTCCATAATAAGCAGGAGACAACCCGCTCATTCCGCGCGCAAAATCTCGGTCGGATCTGTGCGCAGTGCGCGAAGTACGGCAGGGAGAGTGGTAACAAGCGCGGCGAGCAGAATGGCAAACGTCGGCAGAGCGATCATATCTGCGTCGGTTGCTTTGACCTGGTAGAACAGCGACTGAACATAACGCGCTGCGCCGAATCCTAGTCCAACACCCGCACAGCCTCCGAGCGCGATCATCAGCAGGACATCGAGAGTCACAATGCGCACGATGCCGACACGAGTCGAGCCAATCGCCATGCGGAGACCTATCTCGCGGCGCCGCTGTAGAACAGAGTAGTTGAGGACAGCGTAGAGGCCGACTCCGGCGAGGAACAGCGCAACAACGGCAAAGAAGGCGGCGAGCATAGCGATCAGGCGTTCGCGAATGGTCTGGTCCCGGACCAGATCGGACTGCGTGGTGATGTTCGAAACGCGAAGGCCGTTGTGACGTTGCACAATGAACTGCCGGAGCGAGTTGGCGAGGGCGAGCGGGTTCTCGTCGTCGGTATGAATAATGAAGGTGGCGAAGCTAACAGCCTTTGGAGCGGATTGCTCGTCGATCTCGTCGAAGGGAACGTAGAAGACGGCGCGATTGGGCTCGCGCAGGTCATGGTCCGGAACGTCGGGAGTAACGCCGACAATCTTGTTTGGAGCTTGATTGACTCCGCGTTCAAAGGTGCGGCCGATGGGGTCCTGGCCGGGAAAGAAGGTCTTGGCGAAAGTTTCGTTGACGATGGCAGCTCCCGGCGAGGTATCTGCAGGGCGCAAGTCGCGACCGGAAATCAGAGGGATCTTCATCGTCGAGAACCAACCTGGAGAAACGTTCAGGAAGAAGGCAGGAGTAGGGCTGGGAGGCGCGTTGTTGATGGAGATGTCACTGTTGATCTTGATGCGTCCAAGAAGAGGCCAGCCCGAAATGGCGACCGAGTTGACGCCGGGGAGAGCACGGAGCGCCTCGGCAGTTTGATTCCAGACAACAGGCAGCTGTCCTTTGCCCGCTACGCTTTCAAGTAGAAGCAGACGGTCGGTTGAGAATCCAAGCGGGCGGTTCTGCAGACGCTGAAAGGATGTGACGAAGAGCGAGGACAGAAAGAGGACGAGGAAACAGAAGGCGACCTGAAGAGCTATGGCTCCGCGCATGAGACGGCGTGGAGAGTGCGGATCTTCCCCACCTTTGAGGGCAGCAACCGGGCGGACGGCAGAGGCACGCAAAGCAGGAAGCAAGCCAAGCAACAGAACAACCAGGAGAATGAGCCCGAAGCCGAAGAGGAGCACCCGCCAGTCGGCAGGAAGAGCGAGGCGCGCGGGGTTGTCGGACGGATTCACGAGGCTGAGCACAAAGGGCGCTGACCACGCCGCAAAGAATGCGCCAAGGGCGGAAGCCAGAAGAGCAAGCAGCGCGCTTTGGCAAAGAATGAGCTGGACGAGGCGTCGGCGTCCGGCACCGATTGAGATGCGGAGAGCCATCTCCTGAGCGCGTGCGGCGGCCTGGGCGGTCATCATGTTAGCAACGTTGACGCAGGCTATGAGCATGACGAGCGCGACCATGAGGCCGAGAGCGCTGAGGAAACGACGATACTCTTTCTGAAGGTCGGAGATACCGGCGCCGCCGGGCTTGAAGACAAGTGTCTGATTGAGATAGCGGTCGATGGATTCCTTGGTCGCGCCGCGGAAGCATGTGGAACAGGCGTTCCCGAAGGCTCGGTTGACGGCAGAGAGATGCTGTTGGAGAGGATCGAGGGCGGTAGCAGGATTGACGCCGGGCTTCAACATCAGGAAGGTTCGATGCCAGTCGAATCTTTCCTGGGTTGCTAAGCTGTTGCTGTTAAGAGGCAGAAAGATATCAGTAACAGTTCCCTTTTCGGTTCCGGTGAAATCGTGAGGACCGACGCCGATGATTTCATAGGTCTCGTTGCCAATGCGGAGCAAGTGTCCGAGTACCTGGGGATCACGGCCGAAGCGATGATTCCAATAATCCCAGGAGAGGACGGCATACGGACTGGCGTTAGAGCTACGGTCATCGGCGGGGGTGAGCAGTCGTCCGAGCGCGGGCTCAAGGCCGAAGAGCGGGAACATATTGCCTGACACATAAGCGACGTGGGCTTTCTCAATGTCATCGTCGCTGGAGCCGTGAGTAGCCCAGGTGATGTCCGTGCGGTCGGCGTCGCTGATGGCGATAAGGTCGGCCTGATCCTTAACGGCATCTTGCATGAGGTTGAACTCCGGGGTGGCCCAGTGGCCGTCCTCGATAGGCTTGCCGTATAAGCCGATCATCTTGCGGGAGAGGACATAGAGCTTGCTGGAATCGGAGATGGGCAGCGGACGCCAGAACAGCGCATCAATAAGACGGAAGGCGGCGACACAGGAGCCGATGCCGAGAGCGAGGGAAAGCACAGCAGCAATGGACGCCACCTTGTTGCGGCAGAGCTGTCGCCAGCCGAAATTCACATCGGAGAGCAGCGACTCAAGCCATCCGGCAACACGAATGCTGTGACTCGCCTCGCGGGTATGCAGCATGGAGCCGAAGGCACGGCGCACTTCCTTGGGATCGCGTCCTGAGGCGATGGCTTCTTCAATGTGTGCCTGCAACTCTTCATCGATCTCGCGGTTCAAGCGTTCGCCTTGCACGGCATTCAAGATGCGCGACCATAGGGACATGTCATGCCTCCCGGAGAACTCGATTGATTGCCACGCTAACTGACTGCCAGCGCGACTCTTCCACGCCGAGTTGCTTTTTGCCTGCGGCGGTCAGTTCGTAGATACGAGCACGGCGACCGGTATCCTTCTTGATCCACTCGGCACGAATCCAGCCCGCTTCCTCCATACGATGCAGCGCTGGATAGAGCGAGCCCTCCTCTGCGCGCAGCACTTCGCCGGAGGTATCGGCAATGGCAGCCATGATGGCATACCCGTGAAGCCGTGGGCGCCGCGACAGTATCTTGAGAACAAGCAAATCGAGTGAACCTTGTAGAGCGTCGGTCCTAGCCATATTCAGATGTCTTTATATAGACATCTGAGTATGACTGTCAATGAGATATTTCGCTCTGCGCCAGGAATCGGATATTGCTGAGGCACTCCCGCAGATCTAACACGCCCCTTTTCAGTACAAATCCTCACGCCGCATAAGTTACTCTGTATCTCGTGATTCGCACTGTCGCCGTCCAAGGATATCGTTCACTTCGGGAGCTGGTACTTCCACTCGGTCAATTGAGCGTCATTACCGGTGCGAACGGAAGCGGAAAATCCAGCGTGTACCGGTCACTGCGCCTGTTGGCTGAGGTTGCCCAGAATGCGGTTGTGGCTTCTCTTGCAAGGGAAGGCGGTTTAACTTCCACCTTCTGGGCAGGGCCTGAGACCATTGCGCGAGGTGTGCGCCAAGGGACATATGCGGTCGAGGGCCTGGCAAAGAGAAATGTTGCCAGCCTCAAACTCGGCTTCGGCGCTGACAATTATGGATATAGCATCGATCTGGGCTACCCACTACCGCCACCGCCGCCAACAATGTTCTCACTAGACCCGCGTGTAAAGCGCGAATGCATTTGGCACGGTCCTGTTTACCGCAAGGCATCGGCCCTGGTCGATAGGAGGAATAACTTTGTATGGCTCTCGACCACACGGGATGAAGAGCCTGTCATGCTGACACAGCATCTCGCTGATACGGACAGCATGCTAGCCAGTGTCGCGGACCCACAAAGGGCTCCCGAGATGATTGCCGTCCGGGAGGCTGTCCGTGGATGGCGATTTTACGATCAGTTCCGTACCGATTCCGAGTCCCCTGCGCGAAGCGCTCAGATTGGCACTTTCACTCCTGTCCTTCATCACGATGGGAGCAATCTTGCAGCCGCGCTGCAAACCATCACGGAGATTCGCTCAGATGGAGCACTCGCTACGGCGGTGCAGGACGCTTTTCCTGGCAGCACACTCTATGTGGAGGACCACGATGGGCGCTTCGAACTGCAACTTCAGCAACATGGTCTGTTGCGCCCACTCTCTGCAGCCGAGTTATCAGATGGAACCTTGCGTTATCTGCTTTGGAGTGCCGCACTTCTTACCCCGCGCCCGCCGGAACTCATGGTGCTGAATGAACCAGAGACCAGCTTGCACCCGGATCTGCTGCCTGCGCTTGCACGACTGATTCTAGCCGCAGCGGCGTCCACACAAATCATAGTGGTCTCGCATGCTCAACCCCTAATCGAGATATTGGTCGCTGCATCTATTTGCACCCACCTTCACCTTCAAAAAGATTTCGGAGAAACTACGCTTCAGGGTGCAACGCTGTTCAATACACCTAAATGGGTCTGGCCCACACGGTAAAGCAAACAGAGCCTCCCGATGGTTGAGACTACAAGCTTCGGATCTTCGATGTCCATGAGCGGACCAGTCCGCAGAGGTCCAGCTGCCGAGGGCTGATCCATCTCGCCTTGAGGTCTACGGATCGCTGGTTAATCAGGTCCGGAATGTTACTCTGAAAGGGATGCGTGCCGTACTACAACGAGTATCGAGAGCTTCCGTAACGGTAGAAGAGAAAGTCGTTGGCGAGATCGGCCAAGGGCTGCTGGTGCTGATTGGCGTTTCCGCAACCGACTCCGAGAAGGATGCCGACTACCTCGCAGACAAGATCGTAGGGTTGCGCATCTTCGAGGACAGCGACGGCAAGATGAACCGGAGCGTAGCGGATATCGGTGGCGCGGTGCTCGCTGTTTCACAATTCACACTCTATGGCGATGCTCGTCGCGGTAAGCGACCATCCTTCGACCACGCCGCCCGCCCCGAGCAAGCCCGGGAACTTTACGAGTATCTTGTCGCCCGGATTCAGCAGCAGGTACACTGCGAAACCGGCCAGTTCCAAGCAATGATGTCAGTGTCACTCGTAAACCAAGGCCCGGTGACCATACTGCTGGATAGCTCAAAGATGTTCTAGAGCCTGTTATCAAGGTTTCAGCCATGAGATATAGCGGAGAAATATGGCAACTTGGCTTTTCTGAGGAAAGAATTAAAGAAGAGGAAAGCTAGCAGCGAGTTCGAGAATATATTGATCTAAACCCATTAAAAGCAGGACTGGTTGATTCAGCGGAGAAATACCCCTATTGCTATACGTATTTGGCGAAGAAAAAAAGCACAGGGGCTAAAGCCCAAAACAACTTAAGGACTCTGTTATCGGCACGACTAAAGTCATGCCCAGACACAAAGCCTGACTAATGGCTCGACGGCCGAAATACAGCTTTATTTGCTATTTTTGTTGATCGCTTTCGCAAGAAATGTAGAAACTCTAGGATCGGCCTGGAAGGCCGATGATTAAACATTAGCCCAGTCCGTAAGGGCTGGGTAAAGATACAAATAGATTTCCGAGCGCCGGAGGCGCGACACTCACTAATCGAGATCAGGTACCGCGCCGCTGGCGCTCAGATATGTTTTCTTCTATCAACCCAGCCCTAACGGACTGGGCTCACGTTTTGTGGCGGCCCCTTGGGCCTATTCCCTGTCTTCCATTCATGCCTAAATAATCATTCAATATTAAGGAATCTCCAGCATAACCAGCCTTGAACGCAGAAATGCACGTCGTCGCGCTGTAGCCGACGCCGCCAGCACAACAGAGAGGCCGAATCCAGCAGCTAGAGCAAAACCAGCGTAGGTGTATCCCGAGCCACAACTCCCTACGCAGGTTTTCCGTCGAGAAAACCTGCACATCGCGGAATTTGGATAGGACATAGTAACGCTGGTTTTGCTCTAGAATATGGAGTCCCGTGGTTTTCTGTACCGAAGGCTATCCATCCCTTCTATTCATGAATAATCCCGAGTCAGGAATTTGGTGCCGACGATAGCAAAAGCACCTTAGTCGATACGAAGAGCCTCTAGAGGATTGACAGTAGTGGCGCGGCGAGCAGGAAAGAAACTGGCTCCGACGGCAATAAGTGCAAGGAAGATGGAGACAGAGATAAAAGTAAGCGGATCGGTAGCGCTTACCCCGTAGAGAAAGCTAGTTAGGACCCTTCCCGATCCAAGTGACACCACCATCCCGATAAGGATGCCGAGTCCCGAGAGCTTGAGTCCTTGGCGAATAATCATGCCAAAGACATGTACACGTTGAGCCCCAAGTGCAACCCGGATACCTATCTCGCGGTTACGCTGAGCCACAGAATATGAAATGACGCCGTAAATTCCGACCGCAGCCAGAAACATAGCCAGGAGTCCAAAGAAGCCCACCAGCACCATAGAAAAACGTTCACCCGCCAAGGCATTGCTTGTAAGCTCAGCCAGCGTCGAGACCTTCACCAGCGGAAGTTCAGGATTGATCTGATGGATGGCCTGACGCGCTGCTTCAATCACGGTCTCAGGATCGGCTTTGGTACGAAGGACAACCTGCATCAAGGCCAACGAGGGCCAAACATTTTGGGTGTAAGGCTCGAACATCTCCGGCCCGGGAACTTCGCGTAACGACGAATGCTTGAAATCGGAAACGATGCCGACAATCGTGGCCGGAACACGTTGCGAAGGCACAAGAACCTGCTTGCCGATGGGATCTTCCTTAGGCCAGTACTGACGCGCCAGAGCTCGATTGATAACCGTCACAGGTTGTGCGGAAAGTATGTCCGAATCGAGTAAATCGCGGCCTCTAAGAATAGGCGTACCCAGTGCAGAGAATAAGCCGGGGGAGATAACGGTGTAGTTGACGATGGGAGGGCGATCCTCTCTGCGAAGCGGACGGCCAACAATACGCATAACCCCGGATTCCGTAGCTCCGCCCATTGGAATCGCTTCCGTAATTCCGGCCGACTCAACTCCGGCAATTGCGCGCAGGCGTGGCAATGCCTGCTGGTAGAAACGAGCAATAGCTTCGCGATCGGGATACTGAGTGCTCGGTAGCGATAGTTCGAAGGTCAGCACGTGCTCCGGGCGGAATCCAGAATCCGATGCCATCAATCGATAAAACGTGCGAACGAGAAGCCCCGAAGCAATCACCAGTATAAGAGCCAGCGAAATCTGTCCAACAACAAGTGCGCTACGAAGCCTCTGATGATTTGTAGCCGTTCCCGCCTTCTGCCCTCCGTCTTTAAGCGACTCCACCAAGTTGGTGCGCGCCGCTCCAATTGCAGGAGCCAATCCGAAAAAGATTCCGGTTATAACTGTGACCGCCAGCGCAAAACCAAATACGCGCAGATCGGCTCCGGCTTCGTGCAGTCGAGGAAGACTCTTGGGGCCGAAGATTTTGACTAATTGAACACCGGTTATAGCCACTCCAATTGCCGCAGCACACCCGGCGAATGCGAGCAGCAAACTTTCGGTAAGAAGCTGTCGTAGAACACGTGTGCGACCCGCTCCGAGTGCGGCTCGAATTGTAAACTCACGTTGACGACCGAAAGCACGCGTCAATAAAAGACCTGCCACATTAAAGCAGACAATGCAGAGGACGAGAACAACAGCACTCAGCATCATGACCAGAGGCTTGCGAGAATCACCGGCAACCTGCGTTTGCAGCGACACAACACGGGATTCGGACCATCCCTTCGCTGCCGGCATCTGACGATCCATGCGTTGAGCAAAAAGATTCATCGCGGCCTGTGCCTGAGCAATAGACAGGCCCGGTTGCAGACGTCCGATTACGGCAAGTTCGGAAGGAGTGAACATCGGCGTAACAGCGGGCAATGCCAGCGGTACCCAGAGCTGTGTCTCTGCCGGAAAGGTGAAGCCGCCAGGCATCTCATTGGATCGAGGAAAGCCAAAGCCGGGTGGCATGATGCCGACGACAGTAAACGGAGCTCCGTCCATGTGAATAATGTTATTGAGAATCGATGGATCGGCATGAAACCGGCTACGCCAGAGCGTATCGCTCAGAATTACTTCACGTTCGTGACCAGGAGAGTCTTCCTCGTGTGTGAAGAAGCGTCCCAGAGCAGGCCGCACATCGAAGGCAGGAAAGAATCCCCACGATACACGCGCACCTTCCAGCATTACAGGATCGCCGAAGCCAGTAAGATTGAAGTTACTTCCCTGGAAAGCGCCTATAAAGCGATAGGTCTTTATATCCTGCTCCATCGCATGAAATTGGATCGGGTTCCAGGGACTCTCCGCGTATCCGATGCCAACACCGGCAGGCGGAGTGTTCCAAGGAAGCACAAGAGAGGCAGGATTGGGATAGGGCACAGGCCGGAGCAAAACCGCATCGATAAGAGAAAAGACCGCAGTGACGGAACCGATGCCCAGGCCAAGCAAAAGAACAACCGTGAAGGCGAAGAATGGAGCTCTCCGTATCTGGCGTAGAGCGAAACGAAGATCGGACCAGACCGATTCCACCGAAGGCCATTGCCAGACTTCCCGGCTACGTTGCTCTATCAGGGATCGATTGCCAAAGGCCTTGCGTGCGGCCAGCGTAGCATCGCTACGAGAAATACCTTCGACACGCATGATCTGCTCGATCCGCTCTTCAAGGTGCTCGCTCATCTCTTCGGCCAAATCGTCGTAGATACTACGCCTGCGAAAAACTTGCCGGAACCAGTTCATGGGGAAGACCTCCTACTCCGTTGCAATTCTCGTTGGGCCAAGTACTAGCGCAATGCCTTGCAGCATGCGATCAAAACGAGAGATCTCCCGTTCAAGGTGACGCAGGCCTCCGCGTGTGATCTCATATACCCGCACCCGGCGATTGGTCGTTGGAGAGATCGTCCATTCTGCCTTCACCAGTTTTTCCTTGAGCAGACGTTGAAGCGCGGGATAAAGCGATCCTTCTTCGATCTGGAGCAATTGATTCGAACGCTGCTGGATATGCTGAACCAAGGCGTAACCATGAGCCGGTTGGCGACGTAGTGACTCAAGGATCATCAGCTCAAGCGCGCCGGGGAAGAGATCGCGGGAAGAACTGTCGCTGGTTTGCATGAGACCTGTTTCCTCAATACCTAGAGTAAACATGCCTTAACGGAATCGTCAATATTTATCTCAATGCACATATGGAGTACTACATTGTTGGCAATTGGAGGAGTGCGCGACTTCTCTCCATTCTTCCAGCCGAAACGGGCCGGAAGAATGGAAATCTGATTATGGCAAATATAGCACCTCCCAATTCCCGTTATGCCCTCACAGCAACCGAATCCTCGCTGTAGACCTCAACTCCCGGGATGTTAGCTTTATCCTTGAGCGCCCGAACCACCTGACGAATCGCCGACTCATTCGGCATCAGATACTCTCTCGGCAACAACGACTCGTCTACAATCCGAAAGCTCCAATTCTTCCGGCTACTAACGCCTTCTACTTTTGGGACATCCTTCTGCAGTACGACAGAAAGGACGCGCGCCGGAGCAACAGAAGCAGGATTTTGCCGCACTTGAGCTGCAAGCTCTTTTTCTCCTGCCGACTCAAGTGCTAAAGCATCCAATTCGGCCAGTTCTATGGCCTGCTGATGCGCTTCTTCTTCCGCAAGCTGACGTGCTTCAAGAGTAAGAACCGCCTCCCGCTTACGCCGCGCACACTCTTCTTCTGTCAGGTAATGAGCCATGCCATTCTTGATCCATTGCTCAGCTTCGGCATAGGGATTCATAACATCTTTCTCAAGCTGCAAGGCTGCCTTATAAGCCTGATAGGCAGGAACCTTGATTTGATTCACGCGCTGCTGCGCCTGCTTCTTCTCGAGAACAATCCGTTTGAGCCTATTCCCTGCTTCTGCAAACTCAGGCGCAGAGTGGATCACCAAAGCCTTTACCTGCTGAGAGATTTCGATTGCTCTTGTTCTTAATGTTGTTGCATCCGCAGGGAGAGCAGCTTTCTCCTGGACAGGGATCTCTGCCGATCCATCGTCGACACAGTGAAAAGGATGTTGTGGATTGTTCAGAATATGCTTCGCAAAATAGATTCCCAACGACTCGGCGCTCCTGAACTCGTTCCACTTCTCGCGACTTACCGATTGATAGTGATAGATCTTACCTGCAGGAGCCTTCCTCGTTGGAGGAAAGCGTATCGCCAGAACTCCATCCGCTTCGCTGTACCCCATAGCTGCTATGCGCGAACTCTCGACTACTTCCAGTTCAATTTGCTGCATATCTTCCCTCGCTTGCGCCAACGCTCTTAATACCGTTGTTCTGTTTCCAGGCTGACAGCATCAGAGCCGAAATAGCGGCTCCCGCGTCGCTTGGTGTTTCCATGCAGAAGATTTCGTACTTACCATCGGGAAAGAGTTGCACGGCCATTCGCCCCATCCTCCCGCAGCGAGGAATCCGTGTAAGCAGCATCTCGTAGAGAGCGAGTTGCAACGCCCAGCCGGGGTGACGCGCCGTGCACGTCTTGATATCGAGGACATACTGCATTGATCCGAGATAACCGGTCCGGTCAGGGCGTCCGCCCAGTTCGATTCCCATGATGTTACTCAGCGTTGGCTGTGCGATATCGTCAAGTAGGAATTTGGATTCCTTGCGAAATCGCAGCCACCCCTGAAAATATCGAATCTCATCCTCTGCCAGTTTGGATTGGTCCAGTAAACCTTCACGATCGTATTTGGCAGTCCAACGATGAATATTGCTGCCGATTCTGCGTTTGCGCTCAAGGATCTGCGGATCAATATGGCTGTAATCAAACACGCCGGCATCCTTCAGAATTTGAGTAACCGAAGGACGCACAATGCCCTGCCCATTGCGATAGGTGTGCGTGTCCTCTTCATAGCTAAATGCATCCATTTCTTCGTTGAAGCTCATTGGCTTACGGCCTCCTTCTCCGCCTTCAACCATGGCCAATTCGGAATGGGATAAGCATTGACGAAACGCTCAATTCCCACCAGCCCGCGGCATCCACATGCCGGACAGGCATCGACATATTCAATATTCGAAATTGCCTCACATTCCGGATTCAGACAGAGCTGCGCCTTCCGAAGAGGAACAATCTGAATCGAGCTCTTCATGCCTTCTCCCTCAAAATCTTCAGCGCCTTCGCTATCAAGCGGATTTGCTGCGTACTCACACCGAGACTCTTCACCATCTGGCGCAGTTGATTCCGATGGCATCCGAGACTCTCTGACGCTTTCGTCTGAATACCTTCATTTGCCATCAAGGCTTCCAGTGCAAAGCAGTTCCGCAGACGGGTAGAAGCATCCAGTAAAGTGAGATTGGCTTGATACATCCGTCGTGCCACATCAGCTAAGGTCCCGGTCCTGTGCCTGTCCCGTGTCCACTTTTCCAAATCAAGCATGCTCGCCTCCGCGTTGTATCTCAGCTTCCATCACGCTGCTCTGAGAGGAGCAAACAACCTGTAGAGCAAGCTCAACCTGATCACCGAGACGAAACGCTTCGAAGGATTCCCGCTCCAGTCGCAAAAGGCTGTAGCCTCCGGTGCCGTCTCTCAACCACAACTCGCATTGCAGATTTCCCTGCCCATCCTGTTTCGAACTTTTTTCAACGACCTGATATCGGCTGCTCATCGTTCCCCCACCTTCCATCTTTGAAGTAACAAGGCCCTAAACCCGCAGTTGTTTCAGGCTGAAACGCGCACGCTCTCGATCGATGCATTTCCCTGCCGGTCTGATTACTTCTATTCGCACTATGCAGTATTTTTACTGCACGTGTCAACGTTTTTATTGCATACTCAAGAAGAAATGTTGACTCGGGAAAGAATTTCGCTTACGTTCGCAGGCATGAGCAATGATGTGAGTGGAATCGTCGAACCGGGTCAAGTGAGTCTCTGGGTAAGGCTCAAGATCCAGATGAGCGGAGACACGCCCAAATCTTTTGCCGAAAGGCTGGGAGTTCCGCACCAGACAATCTACGCAATCCTGAACGGCAAACAGCAGCCGAGCAAAACACTGCTGGCCAAGCTGGGACTGGAGATTGTCTATCGGATCAAGCAGACAGCGCCGGAGAAGGCGCGTAAGAAGGGGGAGTAACGGAGCAGCAAAGACGGCGACGAGGACGGCACAACCAGACCTTTCCGATTCGATCTATGCTCTCCGCAACAGCTTGGGAACCTGCAAGAAAACTCCACTTCAGTCTATCCAGGTTTCGAAAACCGTCGAACCCTGGATGACCGTGAATCGTGGGATCTGATGATTCCTCACCGGAGAAAAGGCATTTCATTCGAATGGAACGAAAGGAAACTGCTATGAAGCAACTACTCGTCGCAATCGCGTTTCTGGGAGCCAGCATGGCTTTCGCACAACAGCCTAATACTGTGGCTCTATCGGATGCAGAAGCCGCGAAGATTGAATCGGCCAACTTGAAGATACAGAATCTGCAACTTCAATTTCAGCTGGCACAGTCGCAGCTACAGAAGCTGCAGGATCAATATCCAGCCCTGCAAAAAGAATTGAACGATACCGTGGAGGCCGCAAGGAAAGCCCATCAGCTCGGACCGGATGCAGCTCTTTCCCAGGATGGAAAGTCCTTTGCCGTACCGGAAAAATCCCCAGCCAAGAAGTAGCAAGTTACCCGTTTGCGTGTAACTCCGGCGACCAGGAACCCACATCAGTGCGGCCATTCTAGCAGAAACAAATCAGTCTCCTATTTTGCCTATCGACGGCAAAATAGATGGAAAGAATGGCCACACTCTATCAATGAACGCCAGACAAGCTGTTCTTTAGACGAGGTCACACTACGGCCTGCTATCAGCTTTATTGATCTGCGCAAACAGCTTTCAAATCTTCCTGTCGGCAACGATCTGCGGCAAGTTTGGCAAGCTCCGACTTCATAAGTTCGACAAGTCCCGGCCAATCTCCTGCCTGTGGCTGACGGAAGATACGTGCACTGGGATACCAGGGAGTATCCTCCCGGTTGCGGAACCAGCGCCAGTCACTCCGGCAATTGGCAATCATGATCCAGACAGGAATCCCCAGAGCTCCCGCTAGGTGCGCAACCGCGGTATCGACTGTAATAACAAGGTCCAACCCGGCAATGAATGCCGCCGTATCATAAAAGTCAGTGTATTTCGAGCAGACGTCAACGACTTGAAAATCGGGAGAAACTCCGGCAATTTCCTTAACGCTTTCTCCCACCTGTAGAGAATAGTAGGAAACTCCAGGGATGGTTCCGAGTGGCATAAGATGCTTCAGACGTGCCGATCGATAGATATCGGTAGGATTGCCCGGATTTCCGCTCCATGCTAAACCGACCCTCAATCCCTCGTTTTGCCACTTCTCTTTTGCCTCTTCTATCACGGCAGACGGAACGGACAGGTACGAAGGCACAGAGAAGATCGTCTCCATCGGCGTTCCAAAGATCATAGGCAAGCTCATCAGGGGGCAGTGACAGGAAAATTCCGGCAAAGGATCTCCGCTAGGAATCACTAGATCAACACCTGGAAGGTCCTTGAGTACCTTGGCAAGGCTGCGCTGAACATCGAGAACAACGCGGCCACCCCGTGCAGCAACCAATGGCAGATAGCGAACGAATTGAATCGTATCTCCCAGCCCTTGCTCGGCGTGAATCAAGATTGTCCGGCCATCAAGCGGCTCGCCTTTCCAAAGTGGACAATCGAAGCTGCGAGGCCTGTTAATCGGAAGCTTCCAGCGCCATTCCTGCTCTAAGAAGCCCTCGTGAAGGCGTCCATCGGCCAACAATGCATAGGCTAGATTGCAATGAGTTCGCGCATCTTCAGGTTCAAGCTTGAGAGACTCGCGATATGTCTCGATTGCCTTATCGGCTTCTCCCAATTCATTCAAGGCCAAGGCAAGATTACACAAAGCTCTGAATCTGGCAGTCTTCAGCGTCGATCTATCCGGTTCATTCGCTGTACTGAAATCTGCCGTCAATTCGATAACTCGCTTGTAGCAAACAATTGCATCAGATTGTCTGAAGTTTTCACGCAGAACGTTGCCCAGATTGTAGTGAGCTTCAACCAAGCCAGGATCGAGATCTACAGCTGCACGAAAAGAGACTTCGGCAGCGGATAAATCCTTAAGCTTTAAACGAGCAAGCCCAAGATTAAAGTGAGCAAGTTCATATCCTGGCTTATCGGCGATAGCTCTTTCATAACAACAGGAGGCTTCTTCATACTTTCCCTCTTCAGCAAGAAGCTCACCCAGGTAGTTATGACATTCAGGATAATTCGGCTTAAGAGACAAGGCTCCGCGATAGGCATCTGCCGCTTCTACAGCCTGCTTGTTGGCAGCCAGAGAGGATCCCAGACAGAATAGACATTCTGCATCTTCAGGGTGTATTGCCAGGCAACTTTTGAACGCCTCAATAGCACCAGGGTAGTCCTGCTTTTTCTGGCAGGCATTTCCAAGATTGAAGTAATACTCTGGCCTGTTCTTGTCCAGTTGAATGGCATTACGGTAGCAAGTAATCGCCGCATCTGTCTGCTCGAGCTTGCTAAGCATTCGCCCCAGGTTGTAATGCGCTTCTGCAAAGCCTGGTTGCAGCTTTAGCGCCATCCCGTAGGCCTGCGCGGCTATCTCGGGCTGGTTCAACTCTGCAAGAGCATTTCCCATTCCGAAATGTGCTTCAAAGTAATCGGACTTCAGAAGAACGGCTTGGCGATAGCAATTCGCGGCCTCCATCCCTTGCCTGTTCTTCAAGTAGGTATTTCCAAGATTGTGGTGATAGTGCGGCACGGAAGGATTGGCAGCAACTGCAGCTTTCATAAGCTCAATAGCCATATCGAGCTTCTCCATCTGTTGGGCAACTACACCAAGCAGATGAAGTGCATCACTATGCCGTGGATTCTGTTGCAGAATCTCCTGATAGCCTGCGGCAGCTTCATCTAGCCGACCCGCCTGATGATGCTGCAAAGATTGATTTAACAACCGCTGTAGCCTTGTATCCTCTTTACTGCTCACAGAGCTGTCACCGCCATATTCTTTTTGTCTTTCATAGAATATTCCACAACCAATTTTTCCAGCTCCGTCTTAATCATGGCCACAAGGCCGGGCCAATCCCCAGGCTGAGGTTGACGGAAAAGGCGTGCACTGGGATACCAGGGAGTATCGGACCGATCCCGTAACCAGCGCCAATCGATTCTGTTGTGTGCAAGCAGAATCCAAACGGGAATCCCCAACGCGCCCGCCAGATGCGCGATAGACGTATCTATCGAAATTACCAGATCCAATCCAGCTACAAATGCTGCTGTATCGGTGAGATCTTTATGCTGCGAGCAAGCGTCGATCAAAGGAAAGGATGATGCAACCTCGCCAATCTGGTCAAGTGACGGTCCCATTTGCAAAGAATAGAAAGTTGTTCCCGATACATCGCTTAAAGGAATTAGCTCTTTCAGAGGAATGGAGCGGTATGAGTTCATGACATGAGTAGGACTACCACTCCACACAACACCGATACGCAAACCGGAGGCCGGAAGCGCTGCCCTTGCCGCCTCTACTTCCTCCAGAGGCAGAGAAAGATACTGCGCAGCCGCAGGAATTGTATCTATTGTTGTCTCAAAAACCCAGGGAAGGCTCATCAGGGGGCAATGATAGTCGAACGATGGCAGCGGGTCACCCGTCGAAACGATCTGCTCCACACCAGGAAAATTCTGGAACAATCTATGTAACCGCGGCTGCACATCGAGAATCACACGTCCACCGCGTTGGGCAACCATTGAAACATATCGGACAAATTGAATCGTATCGCCCAATCCCTGCTCGGCGTAAAGAAGAATCTTCTTGCCTTCGAGTGGCTCTCCTCGCCATAGTGGACAATCAAAGCTGCGTGGCTTTGCATTGCCCTCTAGCTTCCAGCGCCACTCATGTTCCAACCATCCTTCTTTCCATTTGCCGGCCATAAGAAGAGTGTAGGAGTGATTACAGCGCGTAATGGCATTGTCGGGATAAAGTTTGAATAACTCTTGGTAAGCCTCAAGCGATTCGCTAAGCTTTCCAATCTCATTGAAACAGAGAGCGAGATTTCCTAACGCCTGCCCAAGGATGCCCGGATCTTTAGAAAGCTGTGCCTCACGATAGCAGCTAATCGCTTCACGAAGTCTGAAATCGTCCTGAAGGAGGTTTCCCAGACTCAGATTTACTTCGGGAACATCTGGCTTAAGCTCGAGCGATCGTCGAAATGACTGTTCTGCCTCGGCACGCTGATTCAGTTGTAGCTGAACCTTCCCCAGGAGGAAATGAACGGTTGCATCCTGAGCATTCAGCTCAACAGTGCGACGATAGCACGCCAAAGCCTCCGTAAAACGCTTCTGCTCAGAGAACAGTGTGCCCAAGGTTCTCCAACAGTCACAATAGTCGGGCTTTTGGGCAAGAGCATATCGATATGACGCCTCTGCTCCTTCGTGCTTACCAGAAACAGACAATAACAGTCCTAATCTGTAACTACACTCAGCATCTTTAGGACTAAGCTCCAGCGAGCTTCGATAAGCATGCATCGCACCGGAATAATCCTTCTGTTCAACCAGAAGATTCCCAAGATCGAAGAAGTACTCCGGATGACGGGCATCAAGCTGAATGGCTTTACGATAAGAAGCAACCGCATCGTCAAACTTATGGAGCATGCATAACATGCGACCGAGATTATAATGCGCTTCCGCAAACCGTGGCTGCAAATTGATAGCCAGCTGATAGGCTTGCGCAGCCGCTTCCGCCTGGTCTAGTGCCGCAAGAGCATTCCCCATACCAAGATGCGCTTCAAAGTAATCGGGCTTAAGCAGAATCGCCTGGCGATAGCAGTTCACCGCCTCCATCATCTGATGGTTTTTAGAGTAAGTATTCCCCAGATTATGGTGATAGTGAGCTATGCCCGGATTAATAGAAACAGCAGCCTTCATAAGCTCGATTGCCATATCGAGCTTATCCAATTGTTGAGCTACAACACCCAGAAGATGGAGAGCATCACAGTGTCGAGGATTTTCCTGCAAAATCCTTTGATATCCAGCTGCAGCTTCTCCTAACCTCCCAGCCTGATGATGCTGTAAGGATTCGTTCAATAGCTGCTGTTGTTTCCTGGCATTTCCTTGAGTCACTGTGCGGTCACCACCATGTTTCCTGTTTCTAGTGCACTAGGTTCCAATACAAGTCGCTGGAGTTCAGACTTAACAAGCGATATAAGGCCGGACCAGTCGCCAGGCCGAGGTTGCCGAAAGATGCGTGCGCTAGGATACCAAGGTGTATCGGATCGATCCCGCAGCCAGCGCCAATCGGTTCTATTGTGTGCAATCAGAATCCAAACGGGGACTCCCAATGCACCTGCCAGATGTGCAACTGCAGTATCTACTGCGATCACCAGATCCAAACCCGATACAAATGCCGCCGTATCGGCAAAATCGGAATACCCGGAACAGACAACGGCTACAGAGAAAGATTCTTCCACCTCTTTGATCTGATCAACGGCCTTCCCTACCTGAAGAGAATAAAAGGCAGCCCCCGACACATCAGAGAGAGGAACAAGCTCCCGCAAATGCATCGAGCGCTGAGCATCCATGACATGCTTAGGATGTCCACTCCATACCAATCCAACACGTAGCCCCGCACCTGGCCAGCTGTCCTTTGCTGCAGCCACTTGGCTGGCAGGGACAGATAAATACGAGGGAGCCGATGGCACTGTTTCAACGGTAGTATGAAAAGCCAGAGGCAAACTCATAAATGGGCAATGGTAATCAAACTCCGGAAGCGATTCCCCTAGCGAGGTAATTTGGTCTACGCCAGGATATCCTTCGAACAGGCGGCGCAGATTGGGCTGAACATTCAAAATCACTCGCCCACCGCGCTCCACAATCAGAGGCACATAACGAAGGAATTGGATGGAATCGCCGAAGCCCTGTTCTGCATGAATAAGAATTCTCTGGCCACGGAGATCTTCGCCTCTCCAAAGAGGTCGGTCAAAACTGCGAGGTTTTGCATTGCCCTCTAGCTTCCAGCGCCATTCATGCTCCAACCATCCAGCTTCCCATTTGCCAGCCATAAGAAGCGTGTAGGCATGGTTGCAATGCATGATTGCATTCTCTGGATCGACCTTGAAGGATTCTTGATACGTCTGGAGAGATTCGTCAATCAAACCGCTCTCATTAAGAGAGAGCGCAAGATTCATCGTCGCCTGCGAACGATATGTAGCGTTTTCCGTTACTTGTGCCTTCCGGTAGCATTGAATTGCCTCCGGAAGCCGAAAACTTTCCCTAAGAATGTTTCCTAAATTGAAATAAGCTTCAGGCAAATCTGCGTCCAGAGCAAGTGCCGAACGGAATGACTGCTCAGCATCAGAAGAATGCTTTAATTCCAGCTGAGCAATCCCCAGATAGAAATATGCGACGGCATCGTCAGGCTGAAGGGAGATAACATGTTGATAGCATTCTGCCGCCTCAGAAAAGCGCTTCTCTCCGGAAAGTAATTTTCCTAAGTTTTTCCAGCACTCGAGATAATCCTGCTTTTGAGTAAGCGCACGCCGGTATGCCTCCTCGGCTTCCCGTTTTTTTCCTACAACATCGAGAGACTGGCCAAGATTGTTATTGCATTCGGGATCGAAGGCTTCAAGCAGAAGTGAACTTTGATAGGCCTCTATTGAGGCGAGGAAATCTTCTTTTCTTCTGAGTGCATTGCCCAGGTTAAAGAAATATGCAGGCTGATTGCCGTCGAGTTGAATCGCCGCACGATAACAGGCAACAGCCGCATCGAACTTTTCCAGCTTGCTCAGCATTCGGCCCAGATTGTAATAGCCTTCTGCGAACCGAGGCTGCATCTTTACCGATGCTTGATAAGCCTCGGCAGCAATCTGGAATTCACCTAATTCAGCTAATGCATTCCCCATGCCAAAGTGCGCTTCAAAATAATCGGGCCTCAGTAGAAGCGCCTGCCGGTAGCAGTTCGCTGCTTCAGCAGCCTGCTTGTTTTTCAGATAGGTATTTCCCAGGTTGTGGTGATAGTGAGCCACAGAAGGGCTAACCGCAACGGCAGCCTTCATCAGCTCGATCGCCATATCGAGCTTGTCCATTTGCTGCGCTACTACGCCCAATAGATGCAGCGCATCGCCATGCTGCGGATCCCGGGTGAGAATTTGTTGATATCCCGCCGCCGCCTCTCCTAACCTCCCAGCTTGATGATGCTGTAAAGCTTTGTTCAGGAGCTCGGCCGTACTCAGTGGACTCGTACTCATGCAGAAGCCACCATTGCAGAATTCCGGATCTCGCCAAATGCCATTGCAAGTTTGTTCAGTTCAGATTGAACTCTCGTAATCAGTCCAGTCCAGTCATTCGGCCTCTCCTGACGGAAGAGCCGTGCACTCGGATACCATGGACTATCTTCCCTGTCTAGAAGCCAACGCCAATCGACATGTTCATAAGCAAGCAGTATCCAGACAGGGATACCAAGAGCACCGGATAAATGCGCCACCGAGGTATCTACAGTAATCACGAGATCGAGTCCAGAGATGAACGCAGCAGTATCGGCAAAGTCTGTATATCCGGAACAAACATCGAGGATCTGAAAAGAGGATGCGACCTCCTCGATCTGCTCTACAGCAGAACCTACCTGCAAAGAATAAAGCGTCACCCCGGGCACTTGGCCCAACGGAATCATCTGCCGCAGATGCATGGAGCGATATGCATCTGCATAGTGTTCCGGGTTCCCACTCCATACAAGTCCCACTCGGAGCCCTTCTCCGGGCCACTTCTGCTTTCGAGCATCTACCTCGTCCTTTGGAATGCTGAGGTAGGGCACTTCGGCTGGAATTGTATCGAGAGAGGTTTTAAAAGCTCTCGGCAGACTCATCAGCGGGCAGTGATAGTCGAACTCCGGCAAATTCCCTTTTGTAATGATGATTCGCTCGATCTCTGGAATCCAACAAAGCAGGTTCCTTAACGAGGGTGGAGACTCAAGAATAATTCTCCCGCCACGTTCTGCCACAAGAGGGATATAGCGAACCATCTGCAGAATGTCGCCGTACCCCTGCTCCATGTGGAGAAATATCTTTTTCCCGTCTAGAGGCTCCCCATGCCACATCGGACAACCGAAGTCCCGCAGTTTTGTCGGAAACTTTGGATTTTTCCAGCGCCACTCCATCTCGTCCCAACCCTCGACCAGTCTGCCTGCCTTAAGCAGAACAACGGCTAGATTGTTATGGAGCATGACGTCGTCAGGATGGTGATCTAGAGCTTCTTGATAACAGTGAATGGCTTTGTCTACTTGGTCATTGCCAAGCAGGCAGATTCCTAAGTTGTAGATCGTCGGCAAATAGATGGGCAGAGTAAAAACACTTTCCGCCGAAGAGTTATCCGGGTCAAGTGCTTTCCGATAGGAATCAATAGCCTCGGGAAATCTGAACTGCGATTGGTATAGGCCCCCCAGATTGAACCAAGCCTCTCTCGATCCAGGATCGATTTCCAGAGCTTTGTGAAAGGTAATCTCCGCTCCAGAATAATCTTCCGCCTTAATTCGGGCTTGCCCCAAGGTGTAATAGGCATTGAGATATCTAGGATCTATCGCAAGTGCACTTTCGCATGATTCGATTGCCTCATCACTCTTATTCTGCTCAAGTAATGATTGAGCCAAGCTTCGATGATAGCCGACTTCTTCAGACTTTCGTTTGAGAGCTTCGCGAAAGTTCTTCTCTGCCTCTCCGTGATTCTGCTTCTGAAGGTATAGATTCCCCAATCCCCAGAATGCCTCAGCCAGAGAAGGGTCCAGTTGTATCGCCGTCTCATAGGAAGTTTGAGCTTCTTCCGACTTCTCCGTGATAGAGAGAAGCGCACCAAGCTGAAGATGCGCCATCGCATAATCGGGCTTGATGGCAACCGCACGACGAAGAGCCTTTTCACCCTCTACGTAGTCTTTCAGGATGTAATAAGCTGCTCCGAGGTTACAGAGAGCCTCAGTATCATTAGCCTGCATAGCGAGCACAGATTGGAAACAGTCAATTGCCTCAGCATAGTTCTCAGTCTTGAGCAAAAGAGAGCCCAAGTTAAAGAAATACTCTGGATGTTTATTATCGAGCTCAACAGCAGCACGATAGCAAGCAATAGCCGCATCCAGTTTCTTCAATTGGCTCAACATCCGTCCAAGATTGTAATAACCTTCTGCGAATCGCGGTTGCAGCTTTACCGACGTTTGATAAGCCTGAGCAGCCACTTCAAATTGATTCAACTCGGCGAGTGCATTCCCCATCCCAAAATGCGCCTCAAAGTAGTCAGACTTCAGCAGAATCGCTTGACGATAACATTGCACAGCCTCTGCCGCTTGCTTGTTCTTCAGATAAGTATTTCCCAGATTATGGTGATAATGAGCCACAGACGGGTTGACAGCAATGGCAGCCTTCATCAACTCGATAGCCATATCGAGTTTGTCCATCTGCTGCGCCACAACTCCCATCAGATGCAAAGCATCACTGTGCTTTGGATTCTGATTCAGAATCTGCTGGTATCCGGCTGCGGCCTCTCCCAATCGTCCGGCCTGATGATGCTGTAGAGCTTGATTCAGAAGCTGGACCAAAGTCTGATGATTCCTATTGCTCATAGAGAACTCGTTTCCCCTGAGCGGGCTTTGCAATCCTGCTCTGTTGCAAACTTATTCAACGTCATTCTGCTCCCAGCATCTGATTGAAAGATAAAAGCCTTTGAAGTCAAATCAACAATTCTTCTTGCAATTGCATCGGTCTTCTGGCATCCCTGACAAAAAGCCACCTTCAGGACCTAAAAATCGCGGTCAATATTTATTCAGAATGAGCGCACTGCAGGTTCACCTCCTGAATGGATCCAGAAAAATAAGAAATTCCTAATAGGGCGCGGCCGCACAATATGTTTACTTCCCCCGCAACAACGCGGCATCGCGTAATGCCCTCTTGCCCCACTGTTTAGCAAGCTTGGAGTTCAGGAGTTCGGCTGCAGCAGTATCCCAATCTTGGCGAGTAATCGCTTCCAACATCCGATGGAAGTTTGCCAGCGTTCCAACCCCAGCCCAAGCTATATCGAGCAATGCGAGTTGCCTGTCACCTGAAAGCTCATCGAATCCGGCAAAAATTCTCCGAACTTGAGGGATGACTTCCGCAATGCAGTGCTCAAGCAACAAATTACGCTGATCTTCTGTGATAGCTGGCTTTCCGGTTCCCTTCAAAGCCATTGCTCTGTCGTACTGAATGCCACAGGAAGCGCAGACTGTCTTGGCATCGGCCCTCTGCATATTGAAGCCGTTACCTGTAGTCCAGATTCCGAGACTATCAGCATAGACGTCCAGACGATCCCCCTCATTCCGACGTATAGAACTCTTCAAATCTTCTATTTTGAAATTCAGCATGATCAATTCCTGTTTTGGGAAGGTTGATTAGTTTGTAAAGGCCAGAGGACCTAATAGGCGAGATGAGTTGCACTACCCTTGCGATATGAATGAGGAGCTTTTGGAGACCGACATAAACAATTCAGACCAAGTGCCTATTCACGACCGGCTAAATCGTTCTCTCCAACTCCACCATGAAGGAAAGCTCGAAGAAGCAAAAAAAGGATACGAGGCGATTCTTGAAAAAGATCCGAGCCAAGCGGATGTCTTTTGCTTGCTCGGAGTTCTCGCTCAGCAGCAAGGCAGGTACAACGACGCCATCGATCTGATGAAAGCTGCAATAGTCCTGAATCCCCTGGGTCCGGACTATCACCAGGGTCTTGGTGATACATATCTGCAGACCAATCAATTCCGCGAGGCTATTGAATGCTATCAACAAGTTATTCGAATAAAGCCGGACTACTATGCCGCGTACAAAGGAATGGGCGACGCACTGGCTAAGTTGAATCTGTTTGAGGTCGCCGCAGATTCCTACCAGATGGCAATTAAGTTTCAGCCCACATTCAGAGAAGCATATTTCGACCTTGGAAGAATGCTTAGTAAGCAAGGTGAGCTGGATGCAGCCATCGCAGTCTATCGTCAAGCTATACAGTTAACCCGCAGCGATGCTCATTCAGATCCGACACAAGCCCAATATCTTTTTGAAACTGCAAAGCAGTTTGGACAGATAGGCAGAAGCGACGAAGCACTAGAACTTTATAGATACGCGATACAGGCTGATCCGCAGCATGCGAAAGCCAATTGGGAAATTGGAAATATCTATTACAAGAGAAGTGACCTGCCGAAAACACTTGAGTATTACAGGCGGGCTAAACAAGAACTACCTGATAATCCATTTCTTCGCACCAATTTAGGACTTGCCCTTCTCTCCGATGGTCAGTATCCAGAAGGCTGGTCAGAGTTTGAGTGGAGATTAAAAACTCCAGAATACCCCAATCAGTACCGCAATTCAGGCAAGCCTCAGTGGCAAGGCGAAGACCTGCACGGCAAGACGATACTCCTGCATGCCGAACAGGGTCTTGGAGATACCCTTCAGTTCGTCCGTTACGCGCCAATGGTTGCACAACGTGGCGGGCGGGTAATTCTGGAAGTACAACCGCGCCTGTGCAAGACACTCAGCCAAATGCCTGGCGTTACCCAGGTGATAGCTGCGGGTGAATCTTTACCCGATTTTGATTGCTACTGCTCACTGATGAGCTTACCGTTCGTCTTTCGTACAACAGTTGATACTATTCCGGAGATAAGCCCTTATATCAGGATCAATCCGGAAGCCGTTGAAGCGGCTCGAAAGCAGTGGCCTGGCCGTGGATTACGCGTGGGTATCGCCTGGAGTGGTAGTCCGACAAATCCTGTTCACAACTGCAGGTCCATGCTCTTGAGACAACTGTCACCACTGGGAAAGGTAGAGGGAGTTTCTCTCTATTCGCTCCAAGTGGGAGAAGCAAGCAAACAAATTGCTACTGCAGCTGCCGATTTTCAAGTCGTGGACGTATGCTCCGGTTATACCGACTTCTTCGATACGGCTGCCTTCGTCAGCGGACTCGATCTGGTAATAACAGTCGATACTTCAGTGGCACACCTAGCAGGCGCTCTCGGTATCCCTATTTGGATATTGCTCACCAAAGAATGGACAGACTGGCGCTGGCTTCATAACAGAACTACCAGCCCATGGTATCCAAGTGCACGACTATTTCGTCAATCCAAAACCGCAGACTGGTCGGGACTGATGGATCTCGTTAAATCAGAGCTGGAGCAATTCGCCAGCTTCAATATGCCTGCCACATCCAAGAGCAACAGTTCTTCCAATTGATCAATTATGAGCACTTCTGTCCTAAATATAGATCGGCTATTAAGACAAGCACTCGAGCATCATCAAGCAGGTAGGCTTGAAGCTGCTGCACAGGGCTATCAGGCTATTCTGCAACAGAATGTCCAACACAGTGATGCCCTGCACTTGCTCGGAGTTGTGGCACAGCAACAAGGCAAGTTTGAAGCCGCAATTGAACTTATCAAAGCTGCGATTGCACAGAACGCCTCAATGCCCCATTATCATCACAACCTGGGGAACACCTATCTACAAGCCGAGCAGCCGCTCCCAGCTATCGAATGCTATCGTCAGGCAATCCAGCTGAAGCCCAACTATTATGAAGCACATAATGGAATGGGAAATGCCCTGGCTAAGCTCAATATCGAAGATGTAGCAGCAGAAGCCTATCGAAGCGCAATTTCGTTAAATCCGTCCTTTGCTGAAGCCCATTACAATCTGGGCCGTATGCTCGATATGCTCGACAAACCAGAAGAGGCTATCGCCTGCTATCGGACAGCGACTCAACTTGATCGCGCAAATCCGGACTATCACTTCAACTTAAGTGGCCTTCTCTTAATGCAGGGCCAGTTCGCTGAAGGATGGAAAGAATACGAGTGGCGTTGGAAACTGAATGATTTCCCGAATATGCCTCGCGAACGATGGTATCCACGTTGGAATGGAGAACCGCTGTTTGGCAAAAAGATCCTCCTTCATGCCGAACAGGGCTATGGAGATACGCTACAGTTTGTACGCTATATTCCGCTCGTCGCAGAACGTGGTGGAGAAATTATTCTTGAGGTTCAACCTGCACTTCACCGATTGCTTTCCGGCTACCCGGGAGTTTCAAGCGTTATCGCTCAAGGAGATCCGGTCCCTGCCATCTCCTGCCAGTGCCCCCTAATGAGCCTTCCACTCGTATTTGGAACATCTTTTGAAAACATTCCCATCTCGACGTCCTATATTAAGGTTCCGGAACAAGAGATCGAAAAAGCCAAAAGCCGTTGGCCCGGACATGGATTACGGGTTGGTATAGCTTGGGCCGGAGCGAAAACCCATCGTCACAACAATCATCGTTCCATGACCCTCGATGATTTCGCACCATTGGGAAGTATCCCAGGTATCACGCTCTACTCTCTGCAAGTTGGGGAAGCTGCCAAGCAACTACACGACCCATCTCTCAGATTTTCAATACAGGATGCGTCTTCCAGGAATACAGATTTTGCCCAGACCGCAGCTTTCATTGCCGGTCTCGATTTAGTCATTACAGTGGACACTTCAGTATCACATTTAGCTGGAGCACTCGGCATCCCAGTCTGGATTCTCTTGGCCTACAGTCGCATCGACTGGCGCTGGTTCAAAAACCGAGAGGATAGCCCCTGGTATCCAACAGCCCGCCTCTTCCGGCAAGCGCAATCAGGCGATTGGTCTGAATTGGTTAGTAAAGTTTGCACACAGATAGAAAAGCTTGTAACCAACGCTATTACAGCTTAAACCCATGCATGGTGTTCTTTTATGACTGAGAATTATGCTTCTGAAGGGAGCAACCTAAACAAGGCGCTAAAGCATCATCAAGCAGGACAGCTCGCAGAAGCGGCAGCAGGCTATCAGGCAATTCTGCAACAGAACCCAACTCACAGTGACGCCTTGCATCTCTTGGGTGTCGTAGCTCAGCAGCTAGACAAGCTCGATATGGCTATTGAGCTTATGCGAGCAGCTATCGTTCAAAGACCAGCTGTCGCTCATTACCATCACAACCTTGGTAATACTTATTTAAAGAATAAACAAATAGATGAAGCTGTAAGCTGTTATCGACAGGCACTGAATCTCAAACCTGATTATTTCGAAGCTCACAACGGACTTGGTAATGCACTTACGAATCTCAATCAATGGGAAATCGCGGCAGAGGCATATCAGCATGCAATTCAATTACAGCCATCATTCGCGGAAGCGTACTATAACCTTGCACGAGTATTAGTTAAGCTCAACAAGATCGAACCAGCCATTTCTTCATATCGCAAAGCCATTCAACTCGACAACAGACATCAGGAATACTTCTTCAATCTCGGAGGACTCCTGCTGAAAAGAGAAGACCATTCTGGAGCTATCGAATGCTACAAAGCCGCATTGGCTCTGAATCCACAAGATCCCGAATGCCTGAGCAATCTTGGATTAACCTACGCGAGAATTAACGATCCAGAAAATGCAATAGCCTCCTACCAGAAAGCGATTCAGATAGATCCAAGCTATGCAGGGGCACATAGCAACCTTGCAATATCACTTCTCAAAGAGAGGAGGCTCTCTGAAGCAGAAGAGTGCTGCATGCGCGCTATTGTAATTGATCCTGGATTTGCTGAAGCCCAATACAACCTGGGCAATATACTCCGTGAGCGAGACCGTCTATCGGAAGCTATCCAGGCGTACAAAAAAGCGATAGCTCTCTCTTCAAGTGGAAACATATCAAATACAGATTCTGGCAACAAATCTCTACAAGATGTTCATTGGCAAGCAAGCAACAATCTCGCATGTACGCTGGATGAGCTAGGAGATACAGCAGCGGCACTTGAATGCTACAAACAGGCCATGGCCGACGATCCAGAAAATCCTGCTCTTCATTGGAATAGAGGTCTAATTCTCTTAAGGCATGGAAACTTCTCCGATGGTTGGAAAGAATACGAATGGCGGTGGAAACGAAAAGATTTCTCGACCGAGTTAAGGAGCTTTGGTTGTCCGATCTGGAGAGGCGAACCGCTACACGGAGAAAAGATTTTACTGCATGCAGAGCAAGGTTTCGGCGACACATTACAATTTGTTCGTTACGCCCCGCTTGTCACTCAATGTGGAGGGGAAGTTATCCTCGAAGTCCAGCCGGCTCTTCGCCAGCTGATTGAAATGATGCCGGGAACCTGTAGAGTTATCGCTCAAGGAGAACCGCTACCAGAAGTTTCATGGCATTGTCCACTCATGAGCCTACCTCTGGCCTTTCGCACCACAGAAGAAAGTATTCCATCATTCGCCTCTTATCTCCAAGTCCAAAAAGATGAGGTCGCAAGAGTAAAGGAAAGATGGCCAGGATCTGGTTTCCGCGTGGGGATTGCCTGGGCTGGCAATTCCTCCCACGTGCAAGACCCACACCGATCAATGAAGCTCCATGATTTCCTACCTCTAGCAACAATTTCAGGAATCACTATCTATTCTCTCCAGTTGGGGAAGGCAGCTAAACAGATCCAGGAAATACAATCCAAATTCACTATTATCGATGCATGCTCTCAAAACTCCGACTTCACTGAAACGGCAGTCTTTATAGCAGGTCTAGACTTAGTTATCAGTGTCGATACAGCAGTTGCGCATTTGGCTGGAGCTCTAGGCATTCCCGTTTGGATCCTACTGCCCCATACTCAAGCTGACTGGCGTTGGCTTCGGAATCGTAACGACAGTTCATGGTATCCATCAGCTACGCTCTTTCGGCAGATCACACCAAATGATTGGGCTACTCCAATCAAGTTGATCATGGAAAGACTCACCTCTATGTTGGATTCTCCAACATAGAAGGAAGTAACCTCTCCTCCAACCACACCACTGCCCAGCACCCTCTTTCGGCCTTAGACCACTCTTTCAGGGATTCGGCAATTTCGATTCACAGTTCTTCACATTTTGCCGCATCTGTGAAATTGCGCTTCCGCTGTTGCGCCACAATCGGAGACTATTTCCTGCCACCATCAGCACAACCTCCGAATTTGCCTGCCTTACCATAAGTTCTCGATATATCGTTTTGCCACGTCTCCACTGTTTGAGTTGGGTCGCTCGTATTCGATGGCGTATCCACTGATCCAGTTCTTTCCAGACTTTGGGAGTTTCGGCTAGTCGAAAGTATGCTTTCCATCCGAGCACATAACTGCGTAGTTGAGCCATTACCTGCTGCAAGCTTCGTCCGTTCGAGCATCCGGCGAGCTTGCGTATCCGCTGCTTGAACGTTCTCACTGCCTTATCTGCCACACGGCGTTTGATCTTGCCGCCTGCGGTAACTCAGAGGCTGTAACCCAGGAACTTGCGCTGGAATACACTGCTCACTGCGCTCTTGGCTCGTTCGCATTAAGGCGCAAGCGAACATACAGTTTCAGTAATAGGGCCATCACTCGTTTACCGGCCCGATGGCTGCGGACATACACATTCGGTCGAGTCGCCCGGAGGAATCCCACTTCTAGGCGCTCACAGATCCGGACTTGAACGTCTCCGCTCATCCGACTCTTATCGCTCAACCGTCGCCCGATGTAACTTTGGCCATTGAGCAAAGAGCTTCGTGCCGTTCGGTGTGCTTTACCATCGCACTTAATAAAAGCTCGTGCGGAATCGAATCAAAGTAGAACTGGATGTCGAAATCCAGCACCCAGGTATATTCACAACAGCGCTATCGCACGACCCCCATGGCCCCCAGTGCCAATTTCCCTGGCCAATATTCATACAAGTCTGGAAAAAATGCTTCTCCAACTCAAGCTCTAGATATCCCTTCACCACTGCTTGGGCAATTATTCAGGGATCGAGGAAGATACCGCGACGGATGCGGTTATGAGTAATGTCGCGAAAGAAGCGCTCAACCATGTTGAGCCAGGAGGCGAGGATGGGCGTGAAGCGAACATGGAATTGCTTATGTTTCTCGAGCCAGCGTTGCACACGCTCATACTTATGGGTTGAGTAGTTGTCGCAGATTATATAGATTTTTTCGGCGGGAACGGTCTGATCGATCATGCGCAAGAACCTTAGCCACTCCTGATGGCGGTGTTTCTGCTGACACAAGCCGAAGACCTCTCCGTCGGCAACATTCAGTGCTGCAAACAGGGTGGCCCTGCCGTTTCACTTGTAATCATGTGTCATGGTCTGGCCGCGTCACTTCTTCATTGGCAAGCCCGGTTGAGTGCGATCCAGGACCTGAATCTGGCTCTTCTCATCTACCGACAACACCAGCGCGTGTTCCGGGGGGTTGAGATAGAGTCTAGCGATGGCCTCCAACTTGTCGGCAAATTTAGGATCGATGCTGATTTTGAAGCTCTCGATGCGGAGCGGCTTCAAACCATTGGCCTGCCAATTACGCGAAACAGATGCTTTCGATACCACCATCTCACGCGCCATGGTGCGCGTGAACCGATGCGTAGCGTTGGCTGGAGTGCTCTGCGTGGTCTTTGCAATTAAGGTTGCTGTGGACTTCCACTGTGATGGATGGGCTACGTCCTGGTCGGGGAGCATCCTTGAGAAGGCCGGCACCTCCTTGTTGCAGAAATCGTCCTCGCTAGAGAGTGCGCATACGGGGTGCGACGTTTTCAGCCTGGCGGCAATCTGTTTGTTCTGAAGCCCCTCTGCGGCCATCAACACAATGCAGCTACGCAACGCTACCCGCGCCGATGTCGAACGCCCGCGTGCATACTGTTCCAACTTCCGTTGAATATATACTGTGAGAGCTATGGGCTGAGCAAATTGGGCTCTCCTCTACATTAGAGGACCCGTTATATATAAATGATGCTATTAATGAGATGCTACACTAGCATGAACCACGAGGTTCGAGATGCAGTTCTGTCTGCGGTGGAAGCTTCTCTGGAGGCGCAGCTACGTGCAATTCGCCGCCTTCGTCAAGGTTCGGCCGAGGAGAAGGAGCCTCGCAGGAAGAGAGGTAGGTCTCAGCTAGACCTTGCATTCGACATACTCAAGAAGGCTCGTTCTCCTCTGCACGTCTCCGAGATAATCGATCGTATCCATGCGCAATTTGGAGTGGCCATCGATCGAGAGAGCTTGGTCTCTTCGTTGAGTAAGAAGATTGCACGTCAGGATCGCTTTGTGCGACTGGAGAAGAATACTTTCTCACTCCGGCCCGAGAGCCGGCGTTTCTTTCTATCGTCGAGAGCTGGCGTGAGGTGTTTCCGCAGCAGCGTACGCATGAACGCGCCGCCCGGCAAGCGCTAGGTTCGCAGATAATCCTGGGCAGACGCTGTCTGTCCAGGATTATCTGGACCAATGGGGATCAGCCTCGCAGTTGGAGCGCTGAGTATTTCCTCCACTCTCGCTGCCGGAGGGAACCGCAGCGATTATTCCAGCCGATTTTGAAGCGGGCTTTAGAGTACTGTCCGCAGCGATTGGTGGGCGTCGCCATCGATGATACCAAGCTGCATAAAACTGGGCGTTCCATTCAACAGGCGTTTTATCAGCGTGATCCTCTTTCGCCTCCCTTTCATGTCAACCTCGTGTTGGGCTTGCGCTTTCTCCAGGCGTCATTGTTAGTCCCGCTGTATCGCAAGTCGAACGTAAGCACACGTGCTTTGCCGATTCGCTTTCATCAAGTCTCCCGAGTCAAACGTTCTGGTCGCAGCGCCAGCGCCGAGGAGCTGCAGCAATATAAGACCGTAGCAAGACAGAAGAACCTATCTCGTAGTTTTGTCGAGATGGGCAAACAATTGCGTGAGGAACTAGATCTGTTCGGTGGGCAGAACAAGATCTTGGTCTTAACCGCTGATGGCAGCTTCTGTAACCAAACATGTTTTGGCGAAGTTCCCGAAAGATCCGTACTACTGGCACGAGCCCGAAAAGATGCGAAACTATGTTTTCGCGCACCCTTGGATAGTAGACGCTTCTATGCGCTGGAAAAGTTCACTCCGGAACAGATTCGCAAAGACGAAAGCTATGACTGGAAAATCACCAAGATCTTCTACGGAGGGAAGTGGCGCAAAGTCCGTTACAAGGAAGTAAAAAACGTGTATTGGCAGCGGGGAGCCGGTAAGCGCGCTATCCGCCTTTTTGTGATCGCGCCACCGCCTTACAAGAAAAGCAAGAGTAAACGAACCTATTATCGCCAGCCTGCATACCTGTTGACGACCGATATCTCTAGTTCGACGAAGCAGTTGATACAGATCTATTTCGACCGCTGGCAAATCGAGGTCAACCATCGCGAAGGAAAAGATACCCTGGGTGTCGGTCAAGCGCAGCTGTGGCAGCCCTATCTCTGTACCCAAACAACCTGTCCTGGCTGTGGCAGCCTACAGTGCCCTGCTTCTCGCTTCGCTCCATGCCTTTGGCGCTGAACGCGGCAACGCCTACGCACAACTACCTAAATGGCGACGGAAAGCTCGTCGCCCTTCCTACCTAGATCTCATCGCCTTGCTGCGCCAGGAAATATCGCGGCAAAACCCTCCTCTCCACCCTTCTACTCCCAACATCACTGATACTCAGATGGTTCAAGCTGCCGCTGCTTAGTCGAAAAATGTACAAACTCAAGATAGCGGCCGCCCGAAGGCGGTCGCTATGAAATGTTGCATTGGGGGGTTAGTTCTTAGCTAGAATCAGCCAAGCAGAGGCAGAAGAAGAGTACTGCATCTGCAGAGATGCCATTCCAGATGTAGAGTTGGTCAAAGTCTGCGATCCAGACCCATCAATGTTGTGACCATTTCCGGAGACTGAAACGGATGTGCTTGCAGCAATGAGTTTTACCGTAATGACTTGGCCGTTGTATGGACTCGCCGGAAGTGTTTCGGTAAGCGATGCTCCATTGACCAAGATCGTGTAGTCGTTCACCGTAGCTATATCACTTGTGGTTACTGTTCGTATTGCTCCCGTCATCGAACCTGTTGCGAGTGAGGGAACTGCAACTTGACCATTTGTGACACCGGAAGTGTGTGCGATGCTGAGTAGATTAGTTGTTGAGCTGGTTCCTTTTCCAATAAATACAGATGAACTGTTCGCGCTGTAGTTCGTGCTAACAAGATCATTGATACCGTCTTTATTGAAATCGGCTACGGCAATTCCAACAGGAGTTCCGGCTGTTGTTGTGTATGTCGGGGCGTTAAACCCAAGACTACCGCCTTTGTTGATAAATAGGCCGAGACTGGTTGATCCGTAATCGGCAGTAATGATATCCGGGTATCCGTCTCCATTGACATCTCCAGCGGCTAATCCCCTTCCGGAACCAGAGCGAACGATATCCGTTCTGGAGCCAAATGATCCTGATCCTGTTCCGTACCAATAGACGATACCTGATATATTGGTTCCGGTATTAGCAGCATCGAGAATTCCATCCTGGTTAAAATCTGCCAAAAGAACCTGATCACTGCCGCTTATTGACGAATATGTCACACCTGCATCGAATCCGTTTCCATTGTTATGGAACGTCTCGACTTGTCCCGTTCCGTATACAGCGACGACGATATCCATTTTTCCATCTTTGTCGAGGTCCCCAAGAGCAACCCCGTGCAAAGAACCGGCAGCGGAAAGTGTGTACGTAGGTATTGGTCCTTGCTGTCCAGATCTCCCAAGCCAAACATACAAATAACCTGTGTAGTCGGTGATAACAACATCTGCCATGCCATCGTTGTTAACATCTCCAACGGCCACAAATTGATAGTTACTTCCTGCCGCGCCATATGCAGTAGATGTAAATGTGCCGTTTCCTTGGTTGGAAAGTATTACGACACCGCTCGTTCCCGCCCGAACAGCTGCGATGTCCATATAGCCATCACCATTGATATCTCCAGTAGCTATGCCTTGGAGTGCTCCAACTACGTAGTAGTCTGTTTTTGAGGATGTACCGTTTCCATTGTTAAGAAATACAGACACTGTTCCGGACCCATTATTTGCTACCACATAATCCATGTATCCATCATGGTTGAAATCTGTGATGGTCACTTGATATGGATTTGTTCCGGCGGCATAGGTCTGTGCGGTATTGAATGTTCCATTGCCAACAGACGGATGTGAACTGGATACTTGCCAATTGTCGCCGTATCCTCCGTTTTGAACTGAAATACCGTTGACAAATGTTTGTTGTGGAGCAAATGTCTTTGCTCCCGTGATGTTCTGATCGGTATTGGTACTGACCCATGCCAAGGGATACTGTTGTGTCATAGCTGGGGATGTGTTCATAAATGCTGTAACAGCCGCGTAATTAGCAGACACGATGCTGTCAACGGTATTGTTAATACCTATTTTACATATTGTTCCAACATATGGATGAGTACCCCCTGTAGATAGCGTGGTGTATAGACGAAGGGTTCCAGATCCTGACTTATCATTTGTATAAATAGAAATATACGTGTTAGCCGCGTTCATAACGGCTAAATCAGGCCACCCGTCGCCATTAAAATCTCCAATTGCCTGGTGTTCTTCGGACGTGTCGTAAGGCCCAGCAAGAAACGGTATTGTCTGATGCAGTGTGAACACACCAGGATTCGATGACCCTTGATTGATATAAATATAAACAGACGAAGTTGCAATGCCTGTTACTTCGATATCGCTGTATCCGTCCTGGTTAAAGTCAGCAATCTTTACGTCATGGATATAAACGCCTGGAGCCGTAAGTGTAGTGTTTAAAGTGAAATTTCCTGCCCCATCGCCAAACCAGAGTTGAGCACCTGTGGATTGATACTGTCCAGTAATCATGTCTAGCTTTCCATCATGATTTAGATCGCCGAGTGCAATAGAGAAGGAAGACGTTGCAACATTGCTCTTTGATGTGAATGTTCCATCACCATTGCCAGTGTAGATGTACGCGTGTCCTCCGCCAATCGTGGTTACTACAAAGTCTAGTTTCCCGTCTCCATTGACATCTCCAAGTGCGATGTCGTTTGCACCTCCAGTGCTATACGTTCCGGCCAATGTAAAATTGAAAGGACCATTGCTTGTGTAAGACAGGACTTGACAATTTGCATAATAATAGCTTCCGCAGTTACCCGCTACAACCAAATCCGGTAATCCGTCGTTGTTTAGATCTCCAGTAGTAACGATAACCGCGGGGTTAGACATCGTTATGGTGTTTGCTAAAGCAAATGTTCCGCTAGGTGAACCTGCATAGAGGAGAATCGATGCGCCTGAAGGAACAACTAAGTCAGGATATCCATCATTGTTAAGATCCGCTGAGGCTATAGATTCCGCTATTGCGCCTTGAGGCATGGTTTGCAATACATAAGAGTTACTAGAGCACCGGGAATTACCAGACGCGTCGATACCGATACTGAACCCGTTCGTACAAACGCCAGGAGTTGTCTTGAATAGCTGATTCGGCAAATCTGCTGTTACAAGGTTTCTGACCGATGGCGTTCCTGCTGTGCTGCCGGTTGGAGGCCCACCGTAGAAGGAATTTGGCGCGAAGGCTGAGGCTGTGTAAGAAATCGCTGGTGTTGATGAACCGCTCGTGACGGTGGTAGTGAACAATGGGGACAGGTTTCCCGCAGAGACAGCCGTAACGGTTCCTGCTGTGCCGCCAGAGTCTCCGAGATCTCCTGAGGATGTCCACATGACTGAGTGCCCAGGTGTTCCAACCGTAGAAACGGTAGCGAGCTTGTTACCAACTCCTGTGCCATTGGTCCCAAGGGTGATGGTCCCCGAAGTAGTTACAGTCGGAGTCGTCACTGTCATAGTTGACGGGACAGCGATCGTCAGACTCGTCATGGTTCCTGGTTGGCATGGCGTTGTACTGACTGTCAGTGCTCCACCTGTGCCAGTCTGCACGCAACGACCAGCGGTGAGTCCGGACGCAGTGAGGCTCCCAGTCACGGTCAAGTTCTGCATCGTCTGAAGAGCAGACCAGTTCTGTGCCGTATCCAGAAAGGCAGTATTGGACGGCAGATTGGCCGAGGTAAGAACCGGGATATCGGCTGCCGTAAGCAGATTAAATCCAGGCGTTGCACTCCCGGAAGATGGATTGCCAAACCAAGTGTGGGCTCCAGCATTCGCGAGTGAATAAGAGAGCGTCGGTGTAGTGGTTGGGGTTGCAACTGACACAATAAAGAGCGAAGACGCACTCCCTGTATTGTCAGGATTGACCTGAGACACGGTTCCGCTGCCAGCACCGCCGCCAGTTCCGCAAGGAACGCCGATAGCTATTACCTTGCCGCTCGTAGCATCTGCCTGCAGGCATCCTCCACCTTGCCCTTGGGCTGAAGACAAATGCAGATTCGGAAGAGATACCCATCCTGTGCCAGACGTTCCGGAGGATGTGAATGTCAAAGTCTGGTCGGGAACAGATCCACTTCCGACCTTGTTCTGTATCGTCCAGAGCGTATCGGTGGGAGCCGATCCGTTCCAATACGAGCCCTTGAAGATGGCTGAGGTTGATCCATAGTTGTTTGTTGCGGTAGCCGGATTTAGTGGTAGCCAAGTCGCATTACCACCAAAGTTGGTTGCATTGAGATTCGACGTTGAAGCGACGGAAATAGTGTTGTTAAAGATGCCCGCCCCAGACATAGTAAACCCGCCAGTGAGGTTGACATTCACCCCGGCCGCGAGAGTAACGTTCAGATTTCCGCCGGAAGGCGCAATGGTCCCAATTGAAGAGCCGAAATCAATCGATCCGAACTTTACTGTAGCGGTACCATCTCCTTGGCTGCCATTCCCGAATGCCAGGCAAGCCGCGCCGCAGCGGGACATGCCCGAATCAGGAGACCCAGTTGGAGTATTGACTGCAGAAGAACCAGATTGAAAGCCAAAGACGCTTGCAGCGGTTCCAATGAATCCCCCACTGGAGGGCACAGTTCCGACAAGGCTAGAAGGGCCAGAATAGAAATTCCAGTTGTCGCTTCCAGTAAGTCCACTCGCTACTGAATACAGTGCTGCGCTCTGTGTCTGCGCGCCGGACATGAGGTTTGAGGTGTTGAACACTCTCATGCCTGTTGCCTGTCCTGTCAATCCGGCAACCGGGGTAGTCATGAAATCAATCCCCGCAAAAGAGGAGCTCGAAGTGAAATTCTGACATCTGCCTACGTTAAGCATGTCTGCCCCGAAGCCAGATGCAAAGCCGCAAGTGCCGATCATGTTTGAGATTGTGATTGATTGCGGAGCTAGAGTTGGGGGCAGATCTGCAGCCATAATGCCACCGAATGACGGCACTCCTGAACTTCCATTGGGGGCACGAAAGAAGCTGTTCGGGGGTTGACTAGCAAGCGATAAGGAAATCGTTCCTGTATCTGTGATCGGCCCCCCGCTTGTAGTGAGGATTCCCGAAATGCCTGCGACGTTTACAGACTTCACGGTGCCGGTTCCGGCTGCCGTACAGCCAACCGCATTTCCATATGCATCGATGCCGGTGGCAAATCCGGTGGTGCAGTTCGTAGGCGTTGTCTGGAATAACTGGGCGGGCAGATCGGCAGTAAGGATCTTTCCCCAGTTTGGCGTGTTGGATGCTCCGGTGCTTGGGCCCCGGAAGAACGTATTCGCAGCTTGAGGCTTTAGCGTCAGGTTCATGGTCCCACTCGTCAGGATTGGAGACCCATCGGCCGAGTAGAGAGTATCTGTAGAGGCAGAATTCAGCGTCAAGCCAACACTGGTTACAGCTCCAGCACTTCCGCAGATCGCATTCCCCGAGGCGTCAATTCCTGTCGACAATTGCCCTGAGGGGCATTGCTTTGGTGTAGATGCCAGCTGTGCAGCCTTTGGGGCAGTGAAATCGGCCGGCAGATCGGTTGCCTTCATTTCTCGGAAGAGGGGAATTCCATCAGTTCCATCTGGCGAGGCGAAGATGTAGTTCGCTTTTTGAGGGTTGAGAGTTGCAGAGAGAGTGCCTGTCGAGGTTACGGGAGAACCTGCTACGGCAAAGATTGACGGAAGGCTGAGGCCCACTGACATTACAGAGCCGATGTCACCACAGACAGCATTTCCTTTCGAATCGACGCCAAGTGCAACATGACCCGTAGTACAGGTTGTTGGAGTCGTTTTGAAGATCTGGCTCGGAAGATCCGCAGTCATGATAGAGCCGAAGAACGGGATCGCCGGATCACCAGAAATAGGGCCACGGAAGAATGAATTAGCCGTCTGGGTATTAAGATTCAGCCCAAGATTTCCGCTAACAGTAACCGGGCCACCCGTGACTGAATAAAGTGCGTCGCTAGTTGTTCCTCCAGTTTGCAGGCCTACACTTAAGACGCTTCCACCAGCAACCGTAAAGCATCCCGTAGCATTTCCGTTATTGTCGATTCCTTTCGAAGCCTGGTTAGCTCCGCAGACCAATGGAGAGGTTGTCAATTGCAGCGACAATGCAGTATTGGCCGTGCCGGCTGTATTCGCAGAAATAGCTGCGGTAGCGTTGGCAGCTGACCCTGCGGAAGTCGCATAGTCTGCCTTATCGGCATTAGTGGCTCTGGTAGCCTTGTCGGCGGTTCCCGAGATGTTGTTTATCAGTGTGCCAGCCTTGGCAATGTACGATGCGGTGGGAGCTGGCAAATCTGACAAATCGATAACCGACCAGGTCGGCTGTGCCGGATCTTTCCCGGAGATTGGTCCATGCCAATACATATGCGGGTTTTGATAAGCAGGCGTCATGGTAATAACGCCCGAGGATGTGATGGGTGTATTCGTAATTGTGTAGTTCCCCGAGACGTCTTGTAGTCCCACAGAGGAGACCGTACCGTTTACGCCGCATCCTGCCTTGGTCGAGGTGACATTTCCGGCTGCATCGGTGTACAAACAGCCAGCATTAGCGCCACCAAGGCCGAGGAGTGCGAAGGTGCCTCCGCTAGTCATCTCCAGTTGGAGAGAGTTGGCCGTGAGATTTCCATTTCCGTCGGTGCGAAAAACAGTATCGGAACTGAGTGTGTTGCCGTTAGGAGCAGCAGAGTAAAAGGGAATGTATCCCAGAGTACCCACGCTAGTGACGCCCGACGCTTCGACACACACTGTGGACGTGTTGTCGTTGAGCGTGAATTCACGAATCAAGCTACCAGTCGGACAGGTGAATTGCGAAGCAGATAAGCGAGCAAGATTGAGCGTCCCTGAGGTTATGTTTGTAGCGTTCGTAGTATCGATAGTTGCCGACGGAGCAAGCCCATGCACCTGAGAGGGAGAGGGTATCTGCCCCGGGAAGGAATAGGTCGAATCCGCGTTGACCAAGTTTCCATTTGCCCCGACTGCGGCAATCGATCCGGACACGAGCGTTCCGCTTACCGTCGCCAATTCAGATGTGGATCCGCTGTAGCTGAAAGGGAGATCTCTCGTCACGATGTGGCGTAGCGCTATCAATCCGTCTTGTCCATCCGGTGTCATCAAGGCTTCATTAGCTGGGCCGGAGGTGTTAAGGATGCAAGGGCCTCCAGCATCAGCAATATTGCCGTTGTTGTCCCAGGAGATACAGTTTCCGGAGATTCCGTTATTGGCGGCGGTTGCAACTCTTGTACCGTTTCCGGTGGTATTGAGTCCGAGGCTAATTGTGCCTGATCCTGTTACGGGAGAACCACTAACAGTCATTTGTGGAGGTACAGCAATGCCGATGCTCTTGACTGTTCCATCGCCGCTTATCAGGCGCGTCCACACCCCATTTACGCAGGACCAGAGGAATGCCGCTCCTGCATCTTGCTGGAAGTACATACCATTTTCAGTGCAAGCCCCAGTAGGCGCTCCTTGTCCGCTTGATTGATAGGCAACACAAAAGGCATTGCCCTGCTTTGGGGTCAGATAAGCTGAGTTTTCGGGGCAATAGCCCTGCGATGGATAGGACTGCCATACTGCCGTCGTGCCGTTCTTCGTACATACCCAATTCGACGGTTGCTGATCGGTAGAAACAAACTGCGCCCCTGCCTCACAAAACATTTTGGGCGTTCCGTAACCCAAAGCCGTACCCTTTGCCGGAAGTACGAAGGAACTGAAATCCCAGCTGGCACCGGATACCGCAACATTACGAATGGTGAGAAATACGTTCTTGTCACTGACGAGAGTCAGGCGATAGCTCATGCCCGCAGGAGTTGAGGTAGATGTATCTGCAACCTGCAACACTTCGGATAAGGAACCGTTCGAGATTTTAGCGCACACAGAATCAGACACAAGAGTCCCACCCGAAGGCGTGTAAGAAATCTGATTGTCGTTGCTGTCTGTTCCTGTGAAGCAAATCTGGCCGTCCGCCATGCCAATATTTGTTCCCTTGATAGCCGTATATTGGCCGAGAGCCGCTCCGGAAATTAAAAAGGCCGCAATTGCGGCCAGAATGCAGCATAGATTTTTCATGCGAACTCCATTGATCCTGAGGAGTTAATGGTTATGACGACTACATGGCTAGTCGATGCTTAAAATGAGCCCCTTGCAATAGACCTGGGCATTTACGACAGAATTCATGGTTACTGACACATGAAATCCAGTGGAAATATCGACTCGTATATGCAATTGCCCTGTAGCGTCTATCGATTGCGAGCGAGTTCCAGTTTCATCTGTCCACGTAACGTTGAATGTCACTTTTCCTGTACCAGAAATATTCTGTGAATAGAAGGTGAGTAGTACATCCTGAAATCCAAAACTAGTTCCGGACGAAAATGTTCCAGAAAAGTGGATATCAAAGTCAAAGGGAGAAGACGATGAAGATCCATGGTTAATGAGATCGACTAACTGCACTGTATAATTATCAAGAATCTGAGAGACTTGCATTTAGCACTTACCTTTCTGAAGATCGCATGAAAGTTACTTGCCACGAACCTCCCAAAACACAGCCACGTTTGGCACTTCCGGGTAGAAAATTACTTGCCAAGTTCCAGCATTGTTAACGCATTGAACTCCAACTTTCTCTGGAGTAGGAGTTGTTCCTCCTATCGTGCCGTTGTCGGTAGCTAATCCTCCATAACAAGCGGTTAAAGATTGATAAGGCAGATTCTGAGCTGTACCTTTACTGGCTCCGCTCGTGTATCCCCACTGCTTGACCAAGCCTAAAGAATCGATCTCGTATCCTGTTGGAGATATCAGCCCGGAGGCTCCGCTCGAAGGATTTCCGGAATCAACAAGGTTCCCATTTGCGTCAACCGAGATACCATGCCCAGAGATAAGTGTTCCTGTTGTTGTAACAAGCCTTGTCGTGTTTCCCGAATATGTGAATGGAAGATCTGCAGCAGCAATACTTCTCAATCCAAGGTTCCCTGCGTTCCCGTTCGGGCTTGCATAAACTTGGTTAGCAGGAAAGCTTCCGGTGATATTAAGTCCGGTACCCGAGATCGTTGATCCGGAAATAGCGCCTCTGCTTGTCAGGCTGGCCACAGTGGTAGCTCCCGCGGTAAGCGTACCGCTGATCGTTGCATTCCCCGAGATGCTGAGTGATGCCCCTGATAGGACTCCACTTGCAGTGATGTTTGCTCCCCCAAGGTTTCCGTTGACGTCGACGGTCGCTAAGCTCGGACCCAGGGTTGTTCCTCCACCTGCGATCAAGTAGGTCGGCAGTTCGTACTGCTGGCCAGAAGCAACGGCTCCCTGAAAGGGGATGCAGTTTGGTGTGGAGTTATTGAGAGCGAACGATCCAACCGCTTGGCCGACGGGACAGCCAAAGAAGGTAGACGGTAGCCGTGCAAGACTTAAAGTGCCACTTGTAATATTGCTTGCGTTAGTAGTGTCAATCGTGGCTGAGGGCGCGAGACCATTGACTTGGCTGACATTGATCGTGCCTGGAAAGGTCACGTTGCTATTCCCGGCAACAATGTTCCCATTCGCGTCGTATGAGAGTGCGACTCCCACAGACTGTGAGCCTGTTACGGTTGCTAACTTTGTTGTGTTCCCACTATAGGTAAAGGGCATATCGGGAATGCCCAGCGACCTAAACCCTGGTGTAGTCGAACTTCCGAAGAGAGGGCCTGTAAAGACTGTATTCGCGGGAGCATTGCAAAGTGAGGCTATTATCGTTCCCGAAGTTGTGATGGGATTAGGTCCACTCGGGCAGAAGATTGAGGGCCAGGAGATACCGATGCTCGTTACAGTCCCACCACCGCCAGCTTGAGGTGCAGGCTGAACACCGTTCCATGTGCCGACGCCATTGATGCCCACGCACACCCATTTGTTTTGGTCACCGTCCGTTTGCGTATATACCGCACCTGGTTGGCACGCAATTCGCGGAGTGCCGATACCAGAAATGCTTAAAGTACTCGGCACAACAAAAGTATCGTAAGACCAATAAGGGCCGGATACATTGATGTCCGGAATAGTCAGGTATGTTTTGGATCTGCCGTCAGTTACGGTGACCGTCGCGGTTGTGCTGACAATAGCTTTTGGAGTGATAGCGCCGCTGGCGACTGCAAAACACTGCGAGTCAACACAGAGCTGACCGGCAGACAGAAGCGCGCCGGTGTTGTCCAGTATCTTAGTTCCGCTGACGATCGTGCTCTGCGCAAATAAGAAGGGCTGTGTCAGCAGCACAGCCCCGAGAAGGACCATCTCAAAAACGCGTTTCATATTGTCCTCATTTCCAGCAGATAGCTATCCAGTTGCCATTACCGGGCCATGGTTTCTGATCACCGGCTGCGTATTGTCCAGTGAATTTGGTCCCGGCAATGAAGCAGTTGTAAATACCGTGAGTATCCGTGCCCTTGACTAACGTTCCTGCCATTGAGCAAGCAACCGACATTTCACCAGCGCTGAATGTTTCTGGTATCCCAAAGCTTGCGCCGTCGCTCACTACACCGCAACCGATTGCCACTTGTCGACCGTTTAGGGTGTCGATAACCACGAAATTGCCGCTATCGACAGCTGTTGACGTTACACCGTTCGTTGACGCATCCCAGCAAATAGCTATCCAATTGACTTTGCCTGTCCAATGGTTGGAAGTATCAACGCTATTACCGGAAGCATCGGTGTAGAGGCCCGTCACTGTTGTTCCCGTGATTTTGCATTCGTAGATGCCGCACAGAGGCCTGCTCGTCGCGTCGTGCGTGGCCATAGAAGCACAACTGATCATGTCCTCGATGTTGAACCCCGCAGGTATGCTGAAACTATCGCCATTCTGAAGTTGCCCCATACCGATTGCGATCTTTGTGCCACTCGGCGTGGTAAAGGTGATGAACTGTCCTCCATTGACGGAGACCTTTGTGACATCGTTAGCGGCCCAGAGTACTTCACACCAGTTTGCCGGACCAGTCCAAATGTGATGGGAATTGTCGTTGAGCTCGTCGCTAATTACACCGCTTGAATTGACGTTGCAATCAAGGATTCCAGCGCAGTGATTGTCTTTATCCCAAGCAGATCTGGTACCAGCCCACCCCATAGAGTTCTCAAAGGAGAATCCGGAAGGAAGAACAACTGTCGAACCATGCTCTCCGTAGCTTGCGCCAATAGCAACCGTTCCGCCCGCTGCGGTCGGAATGAATGCGTAGACGCCTGCGGTAAATACCGATCCCACCTGGATGTAGCCTTTTGTGATCTGCTCGGACAGGAATTGATTCATGTCCGTGTAGAAGTGATAGCCGTCATCCACGCTGTAGCTGACGTAGTACTCCGTGTCTTCCAAAAAGCCGTTATGGCTGTATGCAGGCAGATTGAGTATTCCGCCGTTGCTCAGCGCAATTGTGCCAGCATCTCCAGGAGATCCGCCTGCAGCATAGATGCGAATTGTGGCAGACGCATCGCTGTTAGCGATGATAGAGTCGATGGTCATGTTGGTCGCTGCGCTGATTCCCCGAATCTTGTAGGGATACGCTTTCACTTGAGACAAATCCTGCTCTTCAAGCTGCAGCAGGTTAAAGCTCGTGAACTTGAAATAAATGGTCTTGCCGATCAGCGAAGGGTCATAGCTATAGATGTAGATCTTGTCGTCGAGCCTGACAAAGGTTTCTCCCTGAAAGTGCTCGACGTTGGGACTAGAGAAGACGCCCCGACGGAGATACGCCAGATCGTAGCTACTGCTCGCCAAGCCAGAGCTTGCACTGACCCCGCCGATGTTCGTCCATGTCGCGCTCCCATCCACCGTCTTGCCATCCAATATTCCATTCCAGTCCGGAATCGAACTCCCAGAGGTCCCGGCCGTCGAGCACTTTTGCATATAGGTGCCGTCGTAAGCCAGATCTCCAACGGAATACAGATGGTTGGCCTGCCAGTTCGAACCAGCCAACCTTGCCTCTGCATAGGAGAGATACTCGTCTCCAAGCTTACTCAGCGTGGCGAAGCTGTCAGCTTCCGTTTCGCTGACTGTGGTTAGCTGTCCGTTGATCACGATTTGCGGGAGACCTGTCCTGTCCGGATCTAGCCCTTTGGGAAGGTTGGCGATGAGTTCACCACCGCGTGAGGTGCCGAGCTGAGGCTCTTCTAGGCGTTGATAGCTGCTTCCATCTTTCGAGATCCAGACGTGGCAGCCGCCCCAATTAACACCGCCTGTCAATGCGAGCCAAATCTGATACTCCGCATTAGCAAGGGTCGCAGCAACTCGCTCCGTGGGCTCAAAGATCTCGATCACCGCTGTGTCTCCGGGATCGGCTAGAGCCGGTGGCGGGCTTGGAGGATTCGTGGGCTGTTTGGGATATAGGGTCGCCGTGGCAGTACCCCATGGAAACTCCTCTGCAGTGCAGTCCAACTCCCGGTCTTCATTCTCCTCCAACTCGACGATTCGCACCGGTGTCTTGTTTAGCCCGAGGCCCGAGTCAGTTAGAGTGACAAGATCCATAGGCTCCAGTTGCGCATAGCGCAAACCAGAGACTTTGAACTTGTAAGTGTTCCTGATATAAACGTTCCGCTGTAAACGGATATTCGCAGCAAAGGCTGCCGCCTGCTGTGTCTTGATGAAGCTATAGTCTTTCTGGCCTTCAGCTCTCAGTCCGAAGCGTGAGATTGCGTAGTCGTCCTGCTCTTCAACAACATCGGGATTGTAATTGTTCAACCGATTCTCGAACTGAACCTTGACGTTATTGTAGGCATCCTGCCAAGGCTTCCGTGATATCGTGACTGGATCCTCGTTGTCTGAATGAATGAAATCATCGTCGGTGAAATCAAAGACCGGATGAGTATCCGGATAATAGACGTGACCGTTTCCGTAAGCCGTAGTATCCCCGTAAGGCTTGAACTTCATCTTGCCTTCAGACCAATACACGCCTACATTTCCGGCTTCGCAGAGTTCTCCAATCTGATCGGCTGCCGATTTCGCAGAATCAAGCAAGGGAGAACCGAAGAAGTTGTTCGCGGCCCAATAATCGCGAGTATCGGCAAGAAGCGAAGTGTCAATCTGACCGTCGAACTGTGCCCCGTAATAAGGATTCTTCAAGAAATCCTGAATGACCAACGCAAGATCCGCGTCCACAATTCCACCGCCGAAAGCGAAAGGAAACTGGCATTCAAAGTTGTAATCGGGCATCGTCGCCGACGTACCAAGATCCATGTAGTTAAACGCCGCCATGGCCAACGTAGAGTAGCCCAAGGCCTGCGAGGCATGTTTGGATGTCAAATAAGTCCAGGGCGATTGACCAGGCATTCCTGGTATCAGCGATACACCAAGACGAGCGCTCGATTTTACGCTGGAGTCGCTTTGTTTCCACTCATACTTAATCGCTACAGCCAAACCTGCGTCAGCTGAGCTAAAGAGATAGTTTCCGCCATTAGGGCGGTACTGTCCTTTGCCCGGAGTACCGGAAGCAACTTCGATCAGTTCCTTACCCGTACGGATATCGACCACACCGACGTTCTGCTTGAAGTTGGATTGGTACTGCACTGTGATCTCGTAAGGCGGAGTATTCGGTACGTTGTAATCCTCAGTTGTCTCCAGCACATAAAGCGAGTAGACGTAGTGCAGTGAGACCTTCTTGCCGATGTCGGCTGGAGAAAACCAATATCTCCCATCGGCATCGACATAGTACTCGCCACTGGAGAGATTGGTCTTATCAGCGACTGCTTCCGCCGCTTTCTGCATCCACACCTTGATATTGGATTTCGTGACGCTGCCAAAATCATCAATATCGATCCCGTATTGCTCCAGAATCGATACCCCCTCATCAATCATTTCAGCGCCACCGAAAAACACCCCCATAGTGATCTCATCGATACCGAGAGCAATATCTTGCGAGCCACTTTTTAGTGTCAGAGCACCGCTTTGGGAGTAGACGCTCTTGATCGAGGACACCGGACCATGTCCCAGTATTCCGAGGATCGCAGCATGATAGTCGTATTGAGAAGACCCTTTGCCGCCCATGCCCTTGCCTCCGACGCTCTGCTTCGTGGAGGTGAAATCGCCGTACCAGAGCAAGTTCATCGGAACACGCACGCATCCCCAGCCAATAGGGATGACGATACCGTTCACCGATTGAGTAACCTTCAGCTGATGTAGTTTCGGAGTCTGCTGAGAATTGCCTGAACCGAAAATGCCCATACCAGTCCTTCATTTTCTGCGTTGCTATCTGGAAGTGTTGAGTGAAGAGGGGGATTAAGCCTTAGGCCAGACGGTAAAGAATTTCCGTTCGCGAAACTGTCCGATGTGGCCTTCAAGCGTGCCGTGCGTAATCGTGACACCCAGACTGTTTATGGCGTGAATGATATTTCCCGGCCATGGCTCAATGAGAATCGCAGCGTGGGAAAAGCAGCGTCCGACTTTGTAAATCACGATGTCTCCCGGGTGGGCCATGCTTTCCGATATTTCGGTTGATACCGAGCTCAAATAGCGGAGATACGATTCATCGCTGTTGTGCAACGCAAACTGCTGTACATAGGGCTTCGGTTCGAAGTCGGCGATCATGCCAGCTGCACTGAAAACCGCAATGAGGTATTGGCCGCAATCAACACCACCGCGGAGGCCTTTGACTCGGGCCATGTGATGGAAAGGGGTTCCCAGCCAAGTCCTCGCTTCGTCTATGACAGCTTGTCGTCCTTCTTGTTCATTCATCTTCCGATTGCTCCTTAAGCAATAGAAAGACCGCCCAAAGGAGCGGCCCACGAGTCAAACCATCCACCGTGCCGGTGCTCACCACGACAAGCAATACACTCTGCAGCTAAATAGACCTTTCATAATTCGGCACCCACGGCTTACCGCCGAAGTTGATCAAGTTATTGAACTTCTGTTGGCAACTTGCGTAGGTGTGATCACAACCCGCTACAACCTCAAATGAATCGCCAACCGCTACCTTAAAGAGGAATGGCTTAGTCAGAACAATGACGCCCCCCTTGTACTGCTTCACACTCATGCTCATACCCATGTTGTGACCACTCGTCATGGTAATGACGCCTTGGGTGAAGTAGTCATCAGCTTGCGACAAGGCTGTCGCCGGGATGATCTGAAGTGAATTGGTGCTTACTGCCCCTACTGTTCCGGCTTGTGTGTAGTTGGCAAGATCTAGCGTGCAAGCCGCATCGCCAAGGACCCAGCTGCACGATGGCTGCGCAAGCAATCTCGGCATCTGCTGATTGAGCTTGAAGAGATACGATTCGGCTGTTCCCTCTGCCGAAGTCCTTCCCGTTTTTTCGAGTTCGGTGATTTGTCCGGAGTATTTTGTCTCCACACCATAGACCAGGTCGCCATAATCCGGCATGTAGGTTGTGTAGACCGTAATTTTCGCTCCATCGAATAAACCGAGCTGAATCGCCTGCATCAACGTGATGTCATATTCATTTTGAACAAGAACCTCTCCGCCATTCGCTGGATAGGATAGACCGTTGCCAGGTGCATTGCTTGGACCGACCATCTTCCACGCCTTGACGATGAAATAGGTTCCACTAAATGGTGTAACGACCGAAGCTGTTCCGCCTTTGGGAGTCCATGAAAGCGTTGTAGCCGCCCCATCTAATGCGTCATTATTGGCAACAACGACGAGGTCATAGACCGCATACTTCACGAGCGGAACCGTCGTTGTCATTGAGCCGTTCTCGTCTGGTAGTATCTTTTTCCCATTAATATAGACGGACGCGGATGCCCCTTGAAGTGAAAAGGTGTGGATACCATCCTTTACAGGTTTGACCGCTCCAGCACAACGCGCATAGAAATAGTCAGATGCGGTGACGCCGGGAAGGGACATTCCAACTCCAATTTGAGCGGATGTCGTTCTGCTGCGACCCGTCGGCCATTTTGTCAAGTTGCCCTGCATTAGTTGCGCTGGATCCGCCGCCACAGTGAAACTCATACTCGAGCTAGTCATTCCGAGCTTCGTCGTGACGGACCCTCGATGCCAGTTGCCATACTTCACAGGCTCATAAACATTTCCGTTGTAAGTAATTGGCATCTGTCCATCAGTCGCGTAAAGCCTCATTCCGAATGAGGTCTCAATTTCAAATAAATCGGATGTATAGAATGACTCCACCTGGTCGTAGGTTAGGAATTGGTGAAGGCTATCACTAAAAGTTTTCATAGCGTCTCACAAATTGTTTAATTTCATCGATTAGGCCATTTCCCGCATGGATATAGACAAGCTGAAGACTGCTAAGGGAGGCTTCCTTTGGCGAAAAACCGCGTTGGCTTTTGTGGCTTGATTTACACCCTTGAGAAAATGCTCTAGCGATATAGCTCGACAGCACAGCTCTGCAGAAAAAGTGCAATCTGTTGATACAGCACCTTAATTGTTCTATACAAGTTACTTATTCCAGAGGCTCAAAGGCATAAAACCTTCTCTGCCAAGTTCGCTTCTAACTATACGTTCGCCTATGAAGCGAACAGGATCCAACACCCGCACTTCCCTGTTCCCATCGTGCTGGAAAACTCCCAATATCCACCATCACGGAGATGTACTGTGGTCCGCATCGAGGTCAAAACATCCTCAAAAGAAGCTCGTGAGATCTACCTGCGTCGTATAGGACGGTTCATTGTCGTCGTGTGTTATTGGCGCGATGGAGCAGGACATCCCATGATTATGTTTCCCTTTCACGCCACTACAGTACGGGAAATCCTCGACTGGGCTTCAGGCTCCGATCAAACTTGTCCGGCGTGGATACCTGACGCCATTTGCAGGTCAGTACTCGTCTCGTCCCTCGCTGCTACCGCCTAAGAGTTTTCATTTGTTTTCGGTTTGTAATGCGCTGCCAGTGTAATACGCGAACGCATCACAGAGCGCCAGCTACAGAATCACGCTTCTCAACTTGAGGCTTTTGCAACTCCAGAGTTCATCCATCATCTGATCAAACTCCTGAGAGTCGGTATCGAACCTGACACGGTAGTAGTAGCTCCCGCTCCAAGTGAGGACAGCATCCTTTGCGGGCGGGGAATCGAATGTTACGACTCCAGTTGTATCCATTTTGACGCTCGTCTCGATTCCATTAACGTAGATTCGCGGTGTCCCATTCAGGTTCTGAACAATGTCATTGCCGATGCCGATCGGTCTGATCAACTGGTAGTTGACTGTCTTGCTATCTCCGGTACCGAAGTATGCTGGAGCAGCATCTCCGATCTGGTTGTCGTACGTGTCCTGGTAGAGGAAATCTGAGAACTGGCCTCCCATTGCGAGGAAGAATCCAAGCAAATATTGGTAAAGGCTGTTCTGGTTCTGTTCTGAACCTCGCGCCCAGTTAACCGAATACTCCCAGGTCCAGATCGGATACGGGGAGAGACTTACCCTAATTTCCCCGCGCTGTGAAGCAGTCTGCTGCACAATAGTTTTGAAATTCGGAGTTTTGGTGGGGAAGCCGAAGTTTTTTATAAATGGAGGTGTGAAAACAAGATTTGAATGCATTTAAGCCTTCCAAACTTTAGTAACATTCGGAACTAGCTCATTGCTTGTCAATAACATACAATGAAGCATCATGAAAAAGGCCTTGGCGTTAATATTTATTTGCTGTTCGGTTGTCGCTTTTGGGGACACGCTTTCACATGTTAAAGGCATATATGTCGGAAGAAAAGTTATCCTCATAGCCGCTGCAGCTATGGATAGATACCAGATTAGCCCAAACGGAGATTACGTAGTATCCGGCATATTAGGGGGAACGTACAATCGCAAAGAGGCTACCGTTCTTTCAGTAGAAGAAGGGAAAATTCCTTCACTAGTCAAAGTCATCGTTAAATGCGATGACGGGACCTTAGCAGGCTGGGAGACGAGCCCCTCTAATCTCGACAAGATATTCGAATTTGTAGGTTTTACTGATCGAGAGCAGGTAAAGGAACAATTTCTCAAAAAAAGCTGAATACGCTTGTAGGATCCGTTTTCTATGTTCAGCATGACTCTGCCCTTTATCCAGACTTTGAAACATACGAAGACATAGCTGCAGATCGTACGGGAAAGCATTTACGTACTTGTATTATCAGGAACCTCTCTCCTGCGAAGGTAGTTTCAGCGTCGATCATATACAAGGCCCCAGGTAAAATATTCGATCAGCGCTTTAGCACTATTACTCTGGAAGCATTGGATAAGAGACGCTGCTTGGCCGTTATCGATAATGAGAGCTTCTCTAATGCTGACGATGTAGCCAGGGAATCAGACCTTCTACGTGCGATACCTCCAAGGCTAACTCCTCAAGAATTGGAAGCAATTAAGCATGAAACATATTTCAGAGGTATGCGTCTTCAAGCACTTAAATACTCCATTGGCAAACCTGCCTATACAAACGACTATGGGCTGGGTGGACTTCAATTGGTATATGACGAAAACACATACATCTACGTGAAACACGGTGTGGTAACCGATTGGCACCTACTGAAGAGAGAATTACCTTCTGACTAATTTCCCCTTTTTCGGATAGCTTTTCTGACACTGCTGAATAGAGCATCAGCATTCCGGTTGAGTTGATTCTTAAAGTGCGTGTCAGAATATCCATTCATGTTAACGGTGTGATTGACATTAAGATTGTCGCTTCTCCCGCCGCCCCCACCCGCAATCATCTGCATCAAGACTTTATTGTCGGATGCGGTGACAATGCGCTCACCTTCGTGGATCATTGCGATACCGGTTCGAGGTACGTATGGAGTGCCAACATCGAAGGAGGCAAGGGCCATGGCCCCCGTAAAAGCAGCAGCAGCAGCAGCAGGTGCTAGGATAGCATTCAGAGGGGGTGGAACTGCATTCATAACCCCTTTAAAAGCTCCACTCGCAGCACTTTTGGCATTAATGCTACCTTCCTTTGTAGCCCTCTCTTTATTGATAGCGTCGCCTTCCGCAGAGCAAAGCTGATCAGCGGCTTGCTGCTGCCTCTTCACGGCGATATGGTGAGCAAGTTGATAGATTTCAGTTTCAATTTGCTTTTGCGCCATTTTCTCGAGATTTTGAACAGCATTCATTGCGAGATTTTGCCACATCTCTCTCATAGCGGCTCCGAACTTCTTAGATCCTGTAATCCATGAATTCAGTGCCGTATTAAAGCTCGTCGTAATAGTGTTCGCTGCTTTCTGATAAGGCTTGGCTAGATCCTGGGCGAGAGCTGCAGAATCCCTTACAGCTCGGGTCATCTTCTTCTGATCGAAGAGGCCACCAGGCAATCCCGACGTAGAAGCGTTTGAAGCCAGCACTTTCTCTGCCCCAGCTGTACTCGGAGGCCCTTGATCCTTCTTTGTCTCCTCAGCTATTGAAGCGCGTCTTTTTGCAGGATCCTCATTCTGTGCAGCAAGACTGCCCTTCCCCAGCGAACCCAAGATTTCCTGCGTCTGACGCTGAGGATGAGGTGATCCGAATCTTCGGCCTACTCCACCGCCCCCATTAACATGTGTAGTCGACGATTTCTGAACAGGATCTGAAGAATCACCAGACTTACTTGCCACAGACTGTGGAGATGTCGTCCCGGACACGGTCCTCGGTGTTGGTGCGCCATTAGAAGGACTATCGAAGGCCTCTCCAACATGTTGCAAAGTTTGACCGTAGTCGACTATCCGTCCCTTCATCCGGGAGAGAGAGTCAGAGCCCGTAGCCTCAAACTCTTTCCACCCTTCCTTAGCGCCCTCCTTAAATCCCTCCCATGCACCTTTAAAACCATCCCGCTTAAATCCTTCTATAGCCTTCCCGACTGCACCAAAAAGACCTAACCACTCCGCCTTGACAAGGTTAATGCTCCCTCTCACCACCTCCACAACGAGTGAAACGAACAACACAATGCGCTCTACGTTCTCGACAAGTGCAGCTACAACCAACTTGATAATGAAGCCAAGGGCATCACCCAGCAAGTGAACGGTGTTTATGCCTTTCCCCCCAATCTCAGAGTTAATGAGCTTCATGGTATCCGCAAGAGCGGGCGCTAGTCCTGCAGTGAATTGCTGGGATAAGCCTTCTGTACACAATTGCATCTCAGCAAATTGCTTTTTGGTCTCTTGAGCTGCATTGACCATATCGGAGGAAAGATAGTTACCAAGTTTTTTTGCTTTCTCCTCAAATGCCCCAACCCCATTCTGGGATAAGTCACTTAACAAAGGAGTCAGTTCTCCCGCTTTGTCCCCAAAAAGCTTGGTCAATGCTGCTGCACGCTCTCCCGGAGATTGAATCGACTCCAGTCGGGAAGACACCAATGACAACATTTCCGCCGGACTTTTTGACTTAACGTCATCCAGGCTAATACCAAATTCCGCAAAAGCATTTCTAGACGCAATTGTGCCACTTGCTGCCTCATGCATCGAACTCTGGAGCGCAGTCAACCCAGAACCTAATTGCTCTTGAGAAACACCGGTTTCTCTTGCTGCAACTGCAAGCACTGATACGTCTTCGGAACTTGATCCAGCAGCTTGGGCCATCTTGCCTAATGCATCGGCGTTATCGATAGCTTTTGCCGAAAGATCGACAACCTTCCCGGCAACGTCCGCCAACACCTTGGCCGCTTTTCCCTCCGGGAGAGCCACGGCCTCCAAACCATCGACCACTCCATCCAGCAGCCCACCACTTCCAGATTTCTCTTCTTTCGGCGGGGAAACTTTTGAAGAGTTTGCCTTCTTGATCTCGTCCTGTAGCCCCTTTGCCTTTTCCTTTGCCTCATCCAATTCAGCGGACAGATGAGAAATACTTTTACCGGCATCCGCCATTCCGGCCTCGGCCGCTTTTCCAATCTCTTTTTCTCCGGCAGCAACTTCTTTTATGATGCGCTGCAATCCGGCAAATGCATCGGAGATCTGAGCGGCGGATTTTTTTACAATGGCAGAAGCAGAAGACATCACTTCGCTGAAATCAGAGATCTCCGCCTTCAACCTAAATGTCATCACCTCGTCCGACTTGCCCATACTGTCTCCAATAAAAAGCCGCCCTTTCGGGCGGTCCTGGCATTTATCTAATTATTTGCGCCCTGCAGAAAGGGCTCGATTGGATCTAACTATTTCTAGCCTGAAGCCTGCTATAAACTTTGAGGAATCAGGTTTATTCTCCCAGGAAAGTTTGTAGACCTATTGTCAGAGAACTCGGGGTCACTGAACTTCTACATATACTGTAGGAGCTAACGAATGAGCGGAATAGGCCCAAGGGGCCTGTCAGCCCAGTCCGTCAGGGCTGGGTAAACAGACGGCTACAGATCCGAGCGCCAGCGGCGAGGCACCTGATCTCGCACATAGCGAGTGAGTATCGCGCTTCCAGCGCTCAGATCGTTTTATAACTCCTACCCAGCCCTACCGGGCTGGGCTAATGTTTAGGCATCGGCCTGACAGGCCGATCAGATTGTTTTTCTCTGATACAGGTTTGTCTCAACTACGTTGCAGAATCGCGATATTCAAACTTTCTGAAGTTTGTTGTTCGGCCGATTCGCCGATTGTCAGCCTTCTTTTCCCTTACCAAAATTCATGGCTGAAGCCTAATAACAGACACTATAGAGAAAGGCCACTCCGCAGAGTGGCCTTTCTCTAGTCAATCTTCCTATGTGCTCTATATCGAGGGACTCAAAATCATATGATACGTGGCTGTCGCAACTCCGCACTCGGAGGTGTAGTAGCCCCGCATTCTCTGCTTGATATCTTTGATGCACTCACGATCTGCCAATGATGCCGCATGTCCAGCCAGAGGATTGTCATCCGAAACATCCGATTCTCCAAAGAGAGTTGCGAATCCTACCAGCATTTGAATCCGGTCCATCGCAACGCGTAACTGCCTCATCTCCATATTCGCTTCGAATAAGCGGTCATCGTCCGTGCTAATGCTCTTCATCATGGCATTAGCAGACGGCGGATCAATCCCCTTTTCCTCCGACGAAGCAGATATATAGCGGTCCAGACTGTCCAGGTACGATGTTGCTTCTTTTACAAACGCAGGACTCAACGCAGGCTGAGCATTAACAGCTCCGGGCTTAAACGTCGCGGGACCAAACCAGCTACCTACTTTCAAGTCATCCAACTCCTTCGCTATAGAAAGGCAGCTGGGATCGGTATCGCCCTTCAACTTCATTCGAATGTCATTGGCACAAGAGCGGTCTCGCTTCAAGGCAAGAACTTCTCTAGCATCCTCCTCTTTCGAGACCTTGATCGCACCACGATTAACCAGCTCTCGATATCGGCTATCGAATACTGCACCCTCAGTTACAATCAGAATGTTTGCCTGAACAACTGTATCGGCCTTCGACTTCACGGTAGGAATAAGATTCTGACGTATGTAGTCTGAGAGAGTATCAAACTTCTCTGCGGTTGGTTGACCGCTGGATGCCTGGTCTAGGATCTTATCGAGAGTAGTAAGAGCAACATTTGCCCGACTGCTAAATTCACTGCTAACCTTTGCGGGTTTGATATTTGGTCCTGCCCATTGCGCTATCGCCATAACAGACGAAAATACAAGGACGACTACAGTAAACAAGCCAAGAAGTGTGGAGATCTTTTTCACACTATTCCCTTCTCGCAAATGAGGCCTAAACCTTTCTTGAGCTGCAGGTATGAACCGGAGAAAGACTTCTCCGAAAAGAGTGAGCGGAAGTTCCCTTTTACAGGAACTGCGGAGATTTCTCAATTCCTGTAAAAGGGCGATAGTACTAGAACTTCAAAACGAGTCCTGGCGCATAACGGAAAGAATCCACATTAATAGTTGTTCCGGCAACAGAGTGCCGATGATCGAGATAGTCGACCTGAACTGGGCGAACTGACCAATGTTTACTTACACCTAAATCGAGCCCCCCACCAAAGGCCATTGCAAACTGACTGTATGCGCCGTATCTGCCGGTCGATATATAATCGGAAAAGGTTGCAGATGCATTCGATCCGCCGAAAAGAGCGTGTACAAATGCCTTTGTTCTATATCTCTTCATGCCATCTGTCTGTAGCGGCACAGTGGGGCCGAACAGATAAGAGACGACGTGTCCAGACTCGGTTAAACCATATGCGGATACTGATCTATACTGACCATCAATATCGGCCGTCAGACCCAGATACTTCACCGGATATAGAGTAACAGACGCATCCCAACCATTCGTACCGGTAGACGCTCCATTGGATGAAAGGTGCTGATATGCGTAGCCACCAAAGACTTCAACACGCGCATCCTTCTCAGATGTGTTATGGGAGGCAACTTGTGCAAATGAAATTGCGCCAGACAGCAGGACAAACGAACAATACTTCAATATCGGCTTCATTGGGCCCTTTACAGAATTGTATTGCGGGTATTCATTGTACCCGTTGATATATATCGTCAATATTTAGACTTGCTTTAGATATTTTCTAACATCATACAGAGCCACATATCTACACTTGACTACCTGCAACAATGATGTTATACAGGGATAGCTCTCATCAATTATCTCTTCGACAGTTTCTTCCTTTCCATAGCCCACTGCTGAACCTCAAGAGGAAGGCAATCGAAAGCTCGCGCAGGACCAAGCTCCATCATGAAGCGTTCTTCTACTTCCGTTAGTCCTCCAGATTTCCGCTCAGGTTTGAATCCTACATAAGCTGCAATCAACTCAGCAGTCGGAGGATTTATCTTGTTCCAGAACTCGAAGAGCTCCATCACCTGGGAGAAGGGTAATCGGTCAATCTCTTCCAGTGTCCATCCAGTTGCGTTGACCAGGCGGCCGTAGATGTCTCGGAAGTTTATCGGGCCGCCTGAGCTTCCCCCTCTTCGTTGCTCCTGGTTAATCCGCTTAACTCGATCACTGCAGACTGCAGCTCGCGAAATTCTACAAGGCTCAAAGAGTTTTCCAGCTTACGCGGAGTCATCTTGCGATGGAACAGTCTGCGATACCAGGGAAGTTGCGCGTAGCCGGCATTGTTCAACGATGCTGCCAGGACAATGAAGGCAGCATTCATCTGCTGCTCAGGGGTTTTTAGATCGCCATCTCCGGAAAAGAACAGCTCCCGAGTCTGAGCCACGGTTAACGAGGCAATCTTAAATTCTCTTCCAGTAGTAAGCGTGATCGATTTCATTTTGTTTTCCCCATTCTCAATTTACGAGACTAGACCCCACACCCATGGCTGGCGCGAGAACGATATACTCAGGCCCGCGCCAATCACTTGTGGGATCTCCTAAACTAGAGCAAAACCAGCGTAGATGTATCCCGAGCCACAAATCCTTATGCAGGTTTTCCGTTAAGAAAACCTGCACCTCACCGTATTCGGACAGGACACAGTAACGCTGGTTTTGCTCTAATTCCCTGGATTCCAGAACTCAGCTACCTGGCCAGCAAGATTGGCAAAGGCTTGATAATCGACCGAAGGCTGCTTATAGCCATCGCGCTTATTATCCATGCTGAACTTACCAGCGCGGCAGGCAAAGAGGTGGATACCTCCAGACATGCCATTGACCTGCTGATAAGGTTCCGCCAACCACAGCTCAAAGACCGGGCCATAGCCCATAAGCTGGTTATTCACCTGAACGGTATAACCTTGTGTTGCGTTATAGGCATAGTTGATGTAGACCGAAGCGCCAACATCGGTAGCATTGAAGGTATACGATCCATTTGAGACACTATAGAAACCTGGTGCCGGATTCGTAGCAGAAGTCCGCATCAGGGCCAAGCCACTCGACGCATAGATGACACCCAAATCGGCTGCGAAGGTCGTCGAATTCGCAACTGCTACCGAGGTGCTTGGAGTTCCGATATTGGTCCAGGTGACGTTTCCATCAGTAGTTGTTCCACTCAAGGTCTCATTCCAGGTCGGCGCGCTGCTGCCTGAGGTTCCCGCAGTAGTGCATTGCTGCACCTTTGCTCCATCGTAGACAAGCGTTCCGACGGTGTAGGAGTGGCTTGCAACCCAGGTAGATGGAGTTGTTGCCGTTGGAATGATATGTGTTTCGTTATAAGCGATCTGCTTAGTGCCTGTCTGCCGGGTATCGGCGAACATGATCTGATTGTAGAGATCGATGTCATGACGGCCAAAGCTGAACTTACCGGAGACTTTGATATCTCCCGGAGCTACGTCGTCGGCAACCTTGCTCTGCCCCTTCAACTCTTTAAGGTCTTGCGAGAATTCAATGGAGATATCCTGCAAGGTAAGTGGGCGACGTGGCGTCGGATTTGTTGCCAGGTTGCCGCTGGTAGGATTCACGAAGAGAACTCCGGTACCAAACTGAAATGCCATGGTGACTCCTTCTGCGGCTGGGCCGCAATCAAGATAGGGAATAAGACACAAACTGCCAATTGAATAAGGGATAGAAAAAGCTAGATACCGACAACAACATGAATTGGAACTAGAATGACAGCCTGATTATCGAGAATTCCGGCATCGACCACGATATCCCCGTCAATCGAACACTGAGTGACCAGTCCGCCCAGAGTATTTGCCTCGCCTTCGGGAGCACCGAGTAGTGCGCCATCAACAGCATCCAGCATGTCATCGATCAAGTCCGAGAAGAATTGCCCTTCTTCAAACGGCATTTGATCGCGGCGAAGATAGATCATGGCAAAATAGAAGCGCTCCCAGCGCGTGAGCCCCCAGGTCTGCGGCTGGTTGGCCGCCTCCCGAGGGCAAAGCAGGCCCAGAAAGGGCTGATCCATCGGAGACACATTCGACCAGATCTCAGTACCTCGCTCGGAACGTGCCCAACTATACGCCTTCTGTAACTGGGCAAAGAGTGCTTGCGAAATCTGCCTGCGTGGTACTCTCATTCCGCCTCCATTGCCTCTTGTATGGCCTCTTGCAATCCGGAGGAGAACTCCTCTTGCATATCATCGAGACTGCCACGCAGAAAGCTATGTTCCTTCAGCGGAGGATGAAGAATCTTCTTGGTGAAGACATCTTTTCCGCCAACAAGAAAGTGGAGCAGCTTGCCGCTCTTCGGCTGAATAGGATAAGGCCCCGACGTTCCAAATTCCTGGAAGGCCGCAAAGGATTCTGCCTCCCCCTCGACGACAACCGACGCGGTAACGACGCCGCCCTGGTTGACAGCCGGCACAACACGAATCGAATCCGCCAGGCGTCCGTCGTGCTTTTTCAAGACTTGTCCCTGCAACTTATCTGCAATGATGTGGCGTTGCAAAGCCAAGGCCAGAACATCCATCTTGGCCCGTATAGCTTCACCGATTTGCGTCTTCTTACGTTCAAGACTCGCGGCTACCTCTTGAGCATTACTCGTAATCGTGATGCTCATAGCGTTCTCCGAGTATAGGCATTCATGACAGAGATCACTTCGGGCGGCAGCTCCCAATTCCGATAAGTAACTGTTCCTGCACTATTCGCCATTGCCTGCGATGCCTGATCAATCCATTGACGGCGTTTGTAGTTCACCGCCACCATCTGTGTCGCTGCCAGACGGATATCCTCCGGAGTTCCTGCAGCCGAATAACTTAGCATTAGCTGCTGGTTTGCATCGGCTGCGCTAAAAAGATACTGTCCGGGTGTCTGCAGAAAGTACTGGCCTTGCTGTGGAGCTTGATTTACCCGCTGCAATACCGTTCCAGTTGAGAAATAAGCAACACCGACGTCGGCCAGCCACGGAAGGTTTGCAGCTGTAACCACATACGGCCCTGAAGCGCCAGGAACAGTACAAAGCTCACCCGTAATGGCCAAGGGGGTAAAACCGGCCGTGTATTGCACCTGAATATTCTGACGGCCACGCGCAAAGCATTCGCCACGAAGAACGATCCGATTACTGGCATCCGGCAACATCCAACCGCGAACCATCGAGCCTTCAGCCGGAGGAATCGCCCGGCCATCGACTATGACGGATTGAACCGATACCACGGGGCCATTACGAAGAAATAGCTGATCGTTACCGTTGCCGTCGTAGGTCTCGCTATACAGCACTGCTTCATTGAAGGGAGACTGTGTAGTCTGCCAGTTTCCGGATCCGCGCCCCGTCCTCCAGAGCCAATACCTCGAGGCAGCAGTTATGCAGCGCTGAATATTGGCATCCTCAATGCTATTTGCCTTTGAAGCCGTGCCACTCGTGTTTAGCCATCCCTTAACCAGATCGACCGTTGTCAGATCAATCGGGTTTGTCAATGCAGAAGTTGTTCCCTCCTGAGGGTTGCTTGAGTAGCTGTAGTAGGCAACCAGCCGGTCTCCAGTCTGAGGAGGAGCTTTGAGAGTAATCGTTGTGCCCGCGAGAATGAACGGGTCCAGGTTTGAACGATCGTACTGCGTTCCAGAAGAAAGAAGTAGCCCGTTGAGGTAAAGCTGCAAACTCGTGACTGGCACCGGAGCCTGCGGCAAGGTGAAGACCTTATTCACTCCATTGATTTCGCCGTTGGGAGTGACGGCTCCTGAACTTTGATAGGACGCCATAATTGCTCCGGTGTAGCAGCTGGCCATCTCGAAGGATGGCCAGCTTTTGGATTTCTACATTTTTTGCAGAGGAATCAAATAAAGAGCAGAAGAATATAGCAGCATTTTCGATCGTTGCTACCATCGGTCAGGCTGTGTGTCAGGGCTGGCCTTTAGGCCTGCCGCAAAGTTTTCCCCAGAAACGATTTAGACATTCTCGGTAACCCAAGCGAATAAGGCAGCCACAGCTTTGGAGTTAAGCACAGGACTTGGAGTGTGGTTAGTGCTTCGAACTACTTGTCCATGCTTGTCTTGTCACATAGAAATTCTTGTTGACCACTCCTCTTGATCCATAAAGCTAGTCGGCTCCAAGCCATTGCCCTTAACTCCTACTCTTGTTACCGAGAATGTTTGTTTCCATAGAAATACTTCCTGCGGCTGGCCTAAAGGCCAGCCCTGACACACAGCAAACTGCGTTACTCAATGGAAGGCATCCAGAGGATCAAAAGACTTCCACTGCTTCGGCTCAGAACAATGTACAAACTCCAGAGCTGGCCATCGCCAAGGATGGCCAGCTTTTGGATTTAGCTTTGCTGGTTGAATGACCCGATGCCTGTCAAAACAGCAGAGATCCACGGCAAATTGTGCTGGAGAGTCTCATGCACATAGGTGCCGAAGGTCCATTGACGGCTGACAAGCGGCCATTCAATCGAATAGTAGTCGCGCTGGACCAGCAGGCCACGGGTAAACGGCAACCGGCTGTGAGGATACGGATTGGTCGAGATATCGAAGTACAACGTTCCGGCGGGAATCATCGGATGAATGCGGATTGGAATCACATTCGCGCCCATCGGATTGTTCACTGCGTAACGAGACTGATAGCCCGAAACCACATAGCCGCCCAGGATGTTATTCTGCGCGTCGCGGACATAGTTAAAGCGGAAGGCTGAAGCCTGAGTGCCGCTATAACGGATGGCCGCATCCAACGCAACAATGGCATCGACCGAACCCCAGATGCTATCGACTCCGGCCTGGAACTGCTGGAAGAGGGATTCCAGAACAGCCTCGATCTCCAACACACGACCGTCCTTCGTCGAGGTTAGAGATGATCCTTGCAGGTCACGATAGTATGCACCGGGAGTGCTGGCAGCATAGGTCAACAGGCCGTCGAAGTCCTTTGTCTCATAGCTATGATCGGCGTTCAGCCCGGCAGCTGCGCCGTTCTGGGTTCCGGTCGGAGCACCAAGAATCGTAACGCTCGGATTGCTGGTGATGGCATAGAGGAAGGCATTCGACAGCGAGGGATTCGAAGCATCGGTGATGTTTACATACCAGGCATAGCCATAGCATCCCTTAATCGGAAGGCTGGCCGCCGGGATCGACGCTGTCACAGCGCCCTTGCTAGCGGTAGTCGCAACAACGGCGGACATGCCGCTAATAGCCGAAGTGCCACCATTCACAGCAACGGTCTCGCCGGTACCTGGAGCCTGATAGGTGTAAGAGGGAGTCAAGCCTCCACTTACGGTTGGGATTCCGACATAGCCATACTGAGCATTGGTCGGATTACCCATCGCGGTGAGACAAACCACAGCAACAGAGACATTCGTGCCCGACGACAGGGTGCTGGACGAATTAGCCACCGTACTGACAACCGGAGTCGGAGCTGCGCCGAACTTAAAGCCATTGTTTCCGGTGCCGATTCCGCCATTGCCGAGCAGAATCATGGCCTCTTCCTTCAGCCACAAACGATGCAGTCCGCGCAGATGCTCATCGGCCAGATTATCGGAGTAGCCTTCACCGGCGAACTCTGCCGAGAAGGTAACAGCGGCTTCATCGCCAATCTCTTTATAAGTGGCGGTATAGTCGTTCTCGTCCGGCGTGGAAGTCTGTGCGCGAGCGCCCTCGGGGACACCGCCATATAGATATCCAGGATTGCGTGTCGCCTTCCAATGGGCTGCTGTGCCGTAGCCATCGTTAACGCGCCCAACACGCTGCATTGAATTTCGGAAAGGAACATTTACCGGATACTCGAGAAATGCGGGTCCACGCAGATCGTAAAAGTTGTAACCAAGCGCGGTATTCACGCCTGCTTTCTGCATCTCCAGACGGCCATCCTTCTGAGCAGTAATCATCTGCTTCATCAGTGCCTTGGAGAAGGCGCGACGGCTGCCATCATTACGAGCATATTCGACCGGATCGGCGCCTACACCGGGGAGTCCGGGATTGCGCTTCAGATCGTTAAGTTTCTTGAGATCGTTCTGGGCCAAGGCCTTTTTGAATTCATTCGCCACCCAGCGCGCGGTCTGTTCACGACGGTCGCGATAGAGCGACTGAGGAAGAAATGCTTCCATGGAAGACATAAGTGCGTACTCCTTATCTTGAAAGTAAGTTGGGGATAGCCCGCCACTTGCGGACACAAGAAAAGCGCCCCACGGGCGCCCTGCTCTACTGCCAGGTTGCGAGCTCTAGAGACCGCACTCCGAAACTTCTTCCGCCTCAATCTTGATGGTCTGGACTTCACCGCCGCGAGGAAGGAAGGTCTTCACTGCAGAAGGGCGAGGTAAAGAGCCCATCGCAGCCGAAGCCTTGGCAACCGCCATGCGGGCAAAGACTTCATTGATCTCCTTATCCTGCGAAGCGTTCTCAAGTGCCTGCTGGAACATCTTCACCATCCACTGGCTTGCCATCTTCTCCAGACCCGACTCGCGACGGCCACGACGATGACCCTTCAACAAGCCAGCCAGCATGGCCTTTTCGGCAATGGCTTCCTCGTCCTCATCTTCGTCTTCATCTTCATCGCGTTCCTTTTCCTTCTCTCTCGGCTTTGGCTTCTCCTCAGCCTCATCTTCATCCTGCTGATTCGCTTGAGCAATCTTGGCGCACTTCTCTGCCTGATCCTCATGCTCCTGTGCGATGCGCTCATGCTGCTCTGCCGCAGCCTTATGAAGATCGTAGAGAGCCTGGTTCACCTGATCGTCGCCTTTGCCCTTATCGAGACACTTGGCAATCTTCTCGGCTGTCTCGTCGTGAGCCTGCGATAACTCCGCATGACACTTTGCCAGTTCTTCATGATGTGCCGCGGCCTTAGAAAAATGATCTTCGATCGTCTTCTTTGCCGCCCGTACCATTTCTTTTGCTTCGGTGGACATCGATATTCCTCCCTTGTTCTCCGCCGTCCTGGCGGCAAGCTTGATTGAATGTTTTTTCCTTGCTGCGAATGAAACATGGCCAAAGCGGCGGCTCTCAGTCGAACCGTCGGCCTTCACATAATCGAAGTGAGCACGATCCAGACACGGATTGTCGACCACGCTCAGTTCGGCCAATATCGGAGCGTAGCGAGTCTCGACCGGCTTCTCGCATTTCGGGCAGATGTTCCCGCAGCCGAGCATGTCGGCTCCACAAGACTCACATTTGCGCCACTCGTATTCGCCGCCATGCGAAAAGCCGGTAAGGATTCCCTTCTGAATCTGCCTCCAGGTGGCATCATCATCGATATATGTACCTACGAAGATTTCTTTTTCTTCGTCCCGGTATTCAATCGCTATGACCTTACCCACAGGCTGCATGGTGTGCTGTAGGCGGACGTTGCCAAGTGATACTTCCTGGCCCGACTTTGTCGTAGCAGCCTTCGCTTCCTGCGACCATTTCCGATAGGCCTGTTTGGCAGCATCGTAATCGCAGATCTCGCCGCTCTTGTCGGGGACCTCGGCCGTCGCCAGTCCCCAAGCCTGACGCTTGGCCTCATCGACTTTGACGAGACGCATGAACTTATTGAGTTTCTGGGGAGTTGCCGTTGTTCTTGCCATAGCGGCTCCAAATATGTCGTTTTTGAATAACCTAGAAAGGCGGGTGAATCGAAGAGCCCCACGGCTGTAATTGCCGAAAGGGTGGTAATGAAAGGTATTCGCAGCTATAAGAACACCTGAGGCAATGGCCTGTACGCCTTCTCTTCCCAAATGACAATGCCGTCATTTGTAAACTTACCGCGAACATAGCCACGATTCGGGATACTAAGCTTTTCACAATTCCCGAAGACATCGCACATAACGATTCGTTCCCGCTTCTTCAGGGACTGTGTAACGATCCTATTTGCTTCTGCCAACGTAACAATCGCGTTCAATGTCTTACCTCGATAGCAGATGCATAAGCCAGCTGCTGATAACGCCGACGATTGCTCCTAGAACCGACGAGCCGCCGATCATCTTCCACTGAAAACGCTCCAGGGCGCTGACGCGATCTTCTAGTTTGGTAATCCGTCCAGGCTGCCCATTTCCAACAATGCTGGTCATTTGCATGTTTAATACGGCAAGCATGGCAATGGTCTGCCGCTCAAAGTCAGACGTGCATTGCTCGAGCGTGTAGTAGGTTTTCTGATTCACGGGGACCTCGACTGCAATTTAGGGCTCTGCCAAAGCAGAGCCCTAAATTGCTACGTTTGAGAGGACAATCAAGAGAGTAACCTTTGGAAACTGTCTTGAAGCGGTGATATGGATTTGTGTCGGGGCATGGCATTAGCCACACCGCAAAGATAACGAAAAGTGGTCTGGGCGTTAGCCCCTGTGTCAGGGCTGGCCTTCAGGCCAGCCGAAAACAGTCTTTTGAGAGAGGTAAGACATTTTCGGTAACTGATGTTGGAGAAAAGTATAGAAGCATTAAACCGATACCCAATTCACGAGTTCTATCACTGGTTCCCTCAGCTCCGAGATTTCTCAAGCAATGTCTTGCAACTGTTCGCGCCGTCCTGTCTCCCGTTACATTTGTTACCGAGAATGTCGATCCACTCTTAAAGAATCGCCGCGGCTGGCCTGAAGGCCAGCCCTGACACAATGCCACAAAACAAACGGAACCACGAGGTATTACTATCTCACTTCGCTTAATCTTTCTTCCTCTAGAGGTAGAAACCCCAAAGGCTCTGCCGAAGCAGAGCCTGTAGGACGAGCTGTTGATATCTTTACGGAAAGTGCTCTAGTCGGCCCCGTCGATCAGAGCCGGATCCGCTTGAGAGAACCAATGCTGGATACGTCCAATAATTGCGGATTCAGGAACCAACATTGGCTTATGAACGATGTGGATGGACAAGGTCGACTGCCCATCGTAGTTGTACGCGACGGTTACGCCGCTCGCACTGACTTCGCCTGCATTGCTTCTCGGCATCTCGATATGTTCCTGGTCGATAAGCTCCTGCCTGCAGTGTTCAAATTCAGTAGGAGAGAGAGAAAAGGTGAGCGTCCTTGCTGCCATCAGGATTCCCCTTTTTTAGGCGGTAATCTTCCTCAAATCAGCTTGCAGTTGTGCGGAGTCGAAGCCCTCGGGGCTTTTGTCGTCACTGCCAACTATGTCCCGGCTGAAGCAGGCGTAAGCTTCCTCGCAATAGGCATCGTAGAAGCCCCAGGTCATTTGCAGCAGCTGGCCCCAGGTGATACAAACGGGACCAATAGTATTATAGGCCACTATTGGAACGGCGTGCCCGCCCCAACTTCCAGGCTCTCCCGATCCTTGCACTCCCTCGGGAGGGACACTCCATACTGTCTGATTCTGTGCCGAAAGTGGAAGTTTCAGACCAAGATAAGCCGCACCGAAATAGAACACCGACTGCATGGCTTCGCGCCGGTTCTTAAGCTGGAGCGTAGCATAGCCGCCAAGCTTGTGTCCGTCTAAACCTGTCTTGCGCCAGAAGTTGAGGACATCGAGAACAATCGCCCCATTGTCGGTCGACTGATCCCCAGGAACATACCCGCTTACATCCGAATACATCTTGATTACATCGGCGTCGGAAATGATCACCTGGGAGCCATCTTCCGCCGTCCAGGCCTGAATCATATGGGCGGCAGTAGCACAGGTACAATCCCCAATGCGGTCATTTGCCATTGGACCAAGCTGCGAGATCCTGGCTGTTAGATCGCAACTCTCCGGAGGAGGCGGTAAGGTGGACGCGTACTGCTCCAGCTTCAAAGTCCGCTGGTCATGACGTACGGCAAGTTTGCCGAGTCTTCTTAGGTTGACACGATTCATTTCAAAACCCCATCGCTTCCTCATGGCTATAAAGAGCGGAATAGTCATGCCCGAAGGCTTGCGACATACGAGCTTTGTCCCTGTCGGACCAGTATTGGCTAATGGATTGAAGCTTGATGCTGCGACGCTGTGCGGTCGCCTTCACTTGTTCGGGAGACTGCGTTGACTGCACAAATCCATCAATGGTGTGCAGCAAGGCGTCGAGAGAGGCAAGGACGGCCAAGGCTGTTTGCTGACTGCCAGTGGACTTAATTCCCGCGAACTCGGTAAGAGCCGAATCCCCGTTGGTCACCAGGTCGTCGATCATCGCGGTAATCTGCTGCCAGAGATTGTCGGAAGGATGTGCGGTGTAGGTATTGCAGAGTGTTATCAGATCTTCTAGATCGGCTCTGATCTTCTCACTGGACTTCTGAATATCTGAGGAAACAGCCGCGTCCCCATCCCGGTTAGTCTGAAACGCAGTAATCAGCGCCAGGACTTCAGTAATGATCGGTTGCGCCTCTTGAGCATATGTCGCAATATTCTTAACGACATTTGATACCTGCGCCGATGTACACCCGGTAACGGAGCCCATCAGCAGCACTGCACAGAGGGCTAAAGCTCCGAGCTTTCGTACAGAGTCGGTCGAGCTTGTATCACTGTCCGGGAGTGGAGACTTAGCCAGATATCCGGCAACAGCAACAATTGCTGCTACTAATGATACCTTTCCAAGTGAGAGGAATCCTTCGGGGCTAAAGTTGAATTTTGCAGGATCGACAATGATTAAGGTAATGCTGGACGAAAACGCACCTATCGCCGCAGCCGCAAGGCCGTGTAACCAAACTTTGAGTGTCATGGAGATTTCCTTAAATACCGGGAATACCGTACCGCCGGACTCCAGGCCGGCTGTCGTGTGGGCGTCCCCGCCCACACAGGGGTTTCTACATAGTCCAGAGGCAGAGAGGAATTGCAGATTTTGTCGGGGCTTACACTTGTTTCCGCACAGAAAGTTCCAGAGCGAGACTGAAGCTATAGCCTGATACTTCCTATTGTCATCGCCAGAGATCTTGGTACTTATTCAGAGCTACTCTTTAATGAGCTTCCCGATGTGTGGGCGGGGACGCCCACACGACAGCCGGCCTGGAGTCCGGCGGTACAACTTCTATTTGAATGGGACGAAGCCGCTGGCTGTTACGACTCCGAGGCGGCCAGCTTCGGACTCAGGACGCGGATCGTAGCCACGATCCTCGCGAATCTCGTTGATCGTCCGGATTCCGCTCTTTACATCGATCTCATCGGCTTGCCGCTGCTTCAGCACGTCGGAACTGTGGACGAGACTAAACTCCATCTCGTAGCCTTCGAGTCCGAATTTGCGCTGAATAAGATAATTCATCACGCCGGTAAGCCAGGTAATCCAAGGCTTCAGTCCTTCATCGTCGGCGGCATCCTGATTTTCTTCAGCGGTGGCCCGATTCATCATTCGTAACAGACGCTGTGGCGATGTGCCATAGCCGAAACAAATCTTGCGGATATGAAGATCGTCGAAGGCATCAGCCAGAATCGGCTCCTGCAACTGGAGAATATTATCCTTGCCATCATCGGTGAATCCCTGCATCATTCGCCATTGGCGGCGGGCCGCAAGGTTTCCGGCCAGCTCCGAGTTCATCCACTCCATCGCTTCGCGGATTTTGTCGGCGGGCGTACCATTCGGAACAATGTGAACCAATCCCGGAGTCGAACCATTGACATAGTAGGAGAGAACATACTTCAGACGCTCGATGCCAATTTTGATCTCGGTAGCTAGCTGCTCGGTCGGACTGCAGCCATAGAGCTGCGAACTGTTCGTATTTCCGCGAACGATATTTCGAGGCTTATAGACCAACTGCTCCGTCGTAAACTCTACGCGGGGAATCCCGCTGCCGGAATACGATTCATCCCAGAGCTGAGCATAGGCAACCGAAGGGGCCTGAGGTGTAAATCCGTTATCGTCAATATAACGAACGATAGTATCCCCGGGCAGCACCCGAAGCTCGACGATCTCATCCCGGTTATTGCGGCGAAGATAGATGCTTGCTGCATCGATAACTAGCATATCTTCCAATAACGGACGCAGCCACTCGGCCCAATCGTGCTCGGCATCGGGATACTCAAAGAAGTGAGTCAGCCGTGCAATATTTACGTCGTTGGCTTGACGGTGCTCCCGATCCTGATTGCTCTCGCCCTTGAGACGCTTAGCCTGGATCTTCCACGGAATCGACGCAATCTGATCTTTGACATTCTCAATACAAATGCGAGCCAGCGGATAGGATGCCAGCCTCTTCAGGTCCGGAGCTTTATGCTCGGCATCGGAGCGAGGAGTATAGATAAGGTTCTGGCCAGTCAGAAAGTTAAAGCCCAAAGGAGCCGAGCCCTCGGGAGCTATCGGAGCAACAGGTTGCAGAGCCGTCGGCCAGTTGCGTTCATCGACACCTGCAATATTATGTGCCGGTGGCCGATACAAACGCGTCTGCAGACGTCCCAACGCCTGCGCCAGCGGTCCTAGTTGTCGGATCACCGCAGAATTCGATGCCATGAAAGCTCCCCGATAAAATGTAGCGCCAGTCCCAAACTGGCTGTCATAGAAACAAATTAATCCAAATCGACGTTATATCCCCGATCTTCAAAACGACCGAGATGGATCACGACTGTCCTTCGGCCGGAATCGCGCAGGAATCGAAGTAACTTACGAAGAAGACTCTTGATCAGCATGGAATAGCACCTTGGCAGGAGTAATAATGCCCGCCTTCGCCGCCAGAATCGTTTTTTCATGCCAGCGCGCCCCGCAGACCTTACACCGATGCTGTACCAGAATCGTCTGCTTTGCATCCATAACGGTTCGCAGCTCTCCTTCGCGATGTCCGCAGGCTGGGCACTTCTCATTACGGTCGATATAAAGATCGGGAGAAGCAGAGGGAGGCGGAATCACGAGCCTCGCCATAACGGCAAAGAACAATTTCAACCAATACCAGATCATTCGTAGCGCCTCTTTACTTCTTCAACTCTTTTGGCTGTTCGCGAGGCCATTGATGACCACAGCTTGAGCAACGGAAGTTAGCGCCGAGCTTCACAACAGCCACGCCGCTGCATTGGGAGCAAACCTGCGTCTCACTGCCTATGGCAGGCTTCACCATTCCGTCAGTCCGTGCAACTTTGTTCACCTGCTGCTCCTGCTTGAGATAATCAACCAGTCCTAACGAAAAGCTATGCTGCCGAGCCCAGTTAATCGCCTGCGTCATGGCATCGACATCGTCGTCGTGCGCCGCATTAGGAAACTTCGCTGCCTGCTCAACCAGTTCCTGCGCCCAATCGGCCCTCGGCAGCAGGATATTGCCCGCAGCATGCTCCGGCGAAATAGCGTATGCACGCGCGACCTTTCCGCCATGAGGATTGACTGCTATCACGGTAAAGCGCAGTTGCTTGCGCAAGCTCTCCAGAATGGCAGAGCCATTGGCCTTATCTTCAATCAGAAGATCGCGGATTCCCCACTTCACAGCCATGCCCTTAATGGCCTCAAGCGTTGCATCGAAGCCGATATGATCGGTGATCTTGTCTAGCAGGAAGCAACGAGGGCCAAGGAATCCCCAGGCCTGAATACTTACATAGTCGCTGGTAGCAAAGTCTTTAAAGCTTGCATCAACCGAAATCAGCTTTCTATCGAAAGAGGGAAGGCTGTCGTAGTAACTCCAATTCTTGCGCGGAAAGAGTCCACCCTCAGCCGGAGCCGGTTGCTGCTGATATTGTCCGGCAAAGGCGAAGGCTCCAATGTCCAACTTCAACCGCTCCAATGCAGGACGCGGCATACGAACCGGATCGAGAACATCTCCCTCTTCACGGACAAGCTCACGATGGCTTAACGGAAGGAGAATAGTCTTCGGCTTCTCCGCAATGGCCTCGAGGCAAAGATGTTCCCATCCTCCGGACTCAAGTAAAACGCCGGTAACGTCTTCCTCGTGCAACCGCTGCATGATGATAACCATGCGTCCCGTCTCACGATTGTTCAGACGGCTAAAGAGCGTCTGCCGCACAAAGCGTACCCCACGGGAACGATCCGCATCGCTCAGAGCCTGACTGACGGAATGAGGATCGTCTACAACAACGTAGTCGCCGCCCTCACCCGTGCCGCCTTTCTCTGAGACGATCAGCGAAAAACCTCTGCCCGTGAGATGAAAGCGATCTTGACGAACGGGATTGTCGGCCAGCTGAACTCGATTTCCCCAATGAGCCTGATACCAGGGAGAGGACACGACAGTCTTTCTATTAATCGAATCGCGCTGGCTCAGGTCCATAGCATAGGACCAGTGAAGCCATTTCGTCGTTCCTCCATCCAGAGTCCAGCACCACGTCGGCCAAAGGACACTGGTAATGATGCTCTTGCCCGCACGCGGCGGAATGTTAATAATCAACCGCCGAATCTGGCCGCACTGTACGGCCATCAGATATTCGCAAATGGCCTCGGTATGACGCCCGGCAACGAAGGGCTGCATCGGCTCCAGGATGGGCCAGGCTGCTTCTACATATTGAAGCAGGCTTCCGGAAAACTCCCTATTCTGCCTTCTGCGATTTGCTTCGAGAAGAAGAAGAATGGCTCTCTCCCGGTCTCTGTCCGGAAGCTTCTGTAACCGTTGTAGCGTCTTTTCCTCCCGCAAGATAAGCGCGCAGTTCTCGTTCGAGCTGCTCATCGGACATCAGCCTCTCTGCATGCTCCACTTGGATCGGGCCATTATTCTTACCCATGAGCTGCTGCTTTTCTCTCTGGCCCAGATACTGTTTGCCCAGCCAGATCAACATGGTTCCATGGGAGCGATGCTTTGGATCGAGAGCCACGGCCAACTGAGCCTTGCGCAGCTGGATCTTCGTCTCCTGGCGTTTCTGCTCGGACAACTCCGTAAAGCTGACACCTAGCTCTTTCTTGCAACGGGCATGGAGGGTATCGATTGCAACTCCGATATAGGAGGCAATCTCTTGCTGAGTCGCCAGGACAAAGAGCATTCCTTTTACAACATCCCAATCGATAGGCTTTCTCGGACGTCCACCACGCATCTGCTACTCCACTTCTGTCTGTGCGTTACCGTCGCTTCCCTGTTCCCTTGCATGCCGGACACCTATAGGAATAGATCGAGTTACTATAGATACGTCCCAATCCATGACAGTGAGCACAAGACTCCTGACGGCTCGACCAGGCTTCGCTCAGGAGGGTAATAAGGGCGATGGCAGCCAATCCCATGATCAGATCCATCCACGTTCCAGCGAGGTCCATGGCATACGTCCTCTTAGAGCAAAACCAGCGTTACTATGTCCTATCCAAATTCGGCGATGTGCAGGTTTTCTTGACGGAAAACCTGCGTAGGGAGTTGTGATTCGAGATACACCTACGCTGGTTTTGCTCTAACCAAGCACGTGCTGGCGAATGTCTTCCTCAGGAAGATTCATCAACTCGCAGATCTTTGAGAACAGACCGTCGCGCTCGTTGAAGAATCTCCGATCTCTGGCATCCAACGCCGAACGGATTACGGCGCACCACAATTTGCGTTCGCCAATATCGATAGGGTCTTGATGAGACAAGCTGCTTGCCAGCTCCATGGGTGCCTCCATACCAACTACGGTTTATTCCTTGCGATAGGACAGGTAGATATAAATTCTGCCGGGCGCATCGGCCCGGCTGCTCCGGCGAGTCTCCGCATGCATGAGATACGGATTCGCTCACATAGGGGAGCCATCCTCGGTGTTACACCACTTGATAGACTACAAATCCTGTGCGATTCCGGCCTACGCTCTTGCGGGAAGGGGCTGGTTCTTCAGCAGTCCCCAACCGATGAGGCGCTCGCGACGTTCCTGCGTCATACGCTTGACACCAATCAGAGTCATCACGTCGGCAGTAGTCAGATTTGCAGGAGATTCTTCAGCATTCGAAGGAGATACAGGAGTAATAAGACGATACGTACAGGGATTGATGCGGCGCACCTTCCCCTGCTCCATCAGGCTCTTGGCTTCTGCTCTTGTAAGACGGTCGATACAGTGACCTGCGGCATCCTGTAGACGCAGGGCTTGACTTGGCGATTTACGAATCCCCATAACTTCCCTCAAACGCTCTATAGATAAAACTTATTAAGTTATCTTTTCCGGGAAAGAGACATAGCACTCCCGGCAAAGCTGCGAAGTGGCCTTGATAACAACACGCCCGCTCCACATACTGCCCGTCACTGTCGTAGAGGAACACCGTCAGAGTGCGGGGATGCCCCACAGCCCACTCTGCAGCGAACGGCTGGTATTGCAACCAGCGGCTAAACTTCAGCCTTAAACGCCCGAGCCAACCAGGACAGCGGAGGATTCCGGGGATGACGGAATCCTCCACTTGCGGCGACGGAGGGCGCTAAGTTAACCAGCTTCTTAGTGAGAGGATGCTTACTAAGATCGCCAGTCACTTGCTTCTCCATCATCACAACACTTCGCCGAGATAGGGTCAATGCACCTTTGCACTCATTCGAGGCAAAGAGGAGCCCTATGTTTCGGAGAGAAACATAGACGATCACTCCGGCACCAATTAGGACTGACGGGAAATCATACGGCGAGGCAAACGCAATCCCGGATCGCTATTATCACAGCAAACTGAAGTTTCCACATTTTTGCGGAGGGATCAATAAAGAACATCAAGGATATAGAAACATTTTAATCGTTGCTTCCATTGATCAGGCTGTGTGTCAGGGCTGGCCTTCAGGCCTGCCGCAAGGTTTTTCCCAGAAGGAATCTATGCATTCTCGGTAACCCAAGCGAATCGGACAGCCACAGCTTTGGAGTTATGCACATGGCTTGGGATTCCAATTTATGGTTAGTGCTTCGAACTACCTGTCCCATGATTGCCTTGTCATATAAAAATTCTTGTTGGACCACTCATCTTGATCCAGGCCATTGCTCTTAACCCGTACTCTTGTTACCGAGAATGTCTGTTTCCCTCATAAACACTTCGTTCGGCAGGCCTAAAGGCCAGCCCTGACACATAGCAAACGGCGCAACTCTCGCCGAAGATACAAACTTCAACGTCATGACTGAAATCGTCGCCTTAGCGCTGGGCACCCATACACCGCATTGCGAGATTCAACCGACTGTTTCCCTTTGAAACGGCAAACGGAATACACTCATTCTGACCTTTGATTTTTGCTTTGGAAGAGGACCATGAAGAGGACAACTACCTTTTTGTCTTTGGCGTTGTTGGGATTGAGTGGAGTTGCGGCCGTAGCGGAGAAACCCGCGGACTGGGTAGGCACCTGGACTGCATCGCCGATGAGTTTCACGATGAAGAGCGACCAGCAGGCGCCAGCAGACCGAACCTTCAGAAATTTAGTCCACATCAGCATTGGCGGCAAAGCTCTCCGTGTACAGATTACGAATGAGTTTGGAACAACGCCGCTAACCGTGGGAGCGGTACACGTTGCCCTGAGTAGCGGCGCCGGAGCAACCAAGCCGGGAACGGATCATGCCGTGACCTTCGGTGGACGTCCGACGGTCACGATCCCCGCTGGAGCAGTTGCCTTCAGTGATCCCATTCCAATGGAGGTAGCGCCTCTTTCGGATCTGGCTATCAGTGTCTATCTTCCCCAGCAGCCGATTGCAGCTAACACCTGCCATGCCCTGGGCTCTTCGACGAACTTCATCACTCCGGGCGACACCACCACAGCGGAGACCTTGCAGGAGCCTAAGAAGCTTACATCCTGGTGCTTTGTAAAGGGAGTTGACGTTCAGCCGAAGGACAAAGCAGAAGCTGTTGTTACCTTGGGCGATTCGATCACCGACGGCGCAAGGTCCACGCTGGATGCCAATCACCGCTGGCCCGACATCCTTGCTCAGCGCCTGCAGGCTGATAAGAAGACCGCCAAGATCGCCGTTCTGAACGAAGGCATCAGCGGCAACCGAGTTCTGCACGATCAGGCGGGCCCCAATGCCCTCTCACGCTTCGACCGCGATGTACTGGCCCAGAACGGAGTGAAATACCTCATCATCCTGGAAAGCATTAACGACATTGGCCACGCCACCAGCCCGAAGAATCCTTCGGACCTCGTCTCGGCACAAGACTTGATCTTCGGTTTGCAACAGATGGCAGCACGTGCGCATCAACATAGTATTAAGGTTTATGGCGCAACCTTGACCCCCTATGAGGGTGCAGGATATTTCTCTGCCGAAGGAGAAAAGATTCGTCAGGCGGTTAACGATTGGATCCGCTCGAGCGGAGTGTTTGACGCCGTCATTGACTTCGACAAGGTCACCCGAGATCCGGCCAAGCCAACTACCTTCCTGCCCGCTTACGATTGCGGCGATCACCTTCATCCAAACGATGCCGGCTACAAAGCTATGGGAGAAGCCATCGATTTAGCGCTCTTCCGCTAGAGCATTTCATATTTCGGAGCCCCCATCCAGAAAAGCTCCACGGATACCGTAGTAGATTCTCCGGTATCCGTGGAGCTTTTTCCTTTAGCAGAGAGCTCTAAAAAGTAACGATCCACCCTGGCTTCCCGCTGCATCATCGATTGCGCAACAGCAGTCATTTTGGAGATCGAATCCGAGATCGGCTGTGGAAAATTGAAATTTTAGCAATCGGTTTTTGGACTCTAATTAGCTTTACTATCCATTATTTACCACCAAGTAAATAGTCCGACAAGTCTGATACTGTTACACAAACGATGGTAAGTTATGTTACATTATGTCCGCACGGATGAGAGTCTTAGCAATGCTCTCCGCTGTCGGGCCTGGTGTTAATTCTCCACCTAAATCAGAAGCGTCACACACAGTCGTGAGGAAAAGAGATTAAGATTCGGAGGTAATTTATAGGCGCAACAGATGAATCGTTTCAAGCAGTAGGCCGAAGGTCCTTTCTTTTCTGAAAGATAAAAGAGAAGTTTCTCGCACTACTAGGCACCGATTCTCGAATGGAGTCAGCAATGTTTTCCTCTCTACCCCTGGAGCATTTCCCGCATAGGTATAGACGTGGCAACGACAGAGAAGGACAGCTTTCTTTGGCAGAAAGCTGCGTACGCTTCTGCGTCCTGGTTTACATCTTTGCGGGAAAGGTTCTGGGGTTCAAGTACATTAAGCTCCTACTGCGTCCACGATACTTTCCGCTACATCATGCAATCGCTCTATGCCTGGTTCTCTCCTGTGTGGTTATCCAAAAGTTCGAAACCGACTTTTCTCAACCAGCAAATAACACTTTGATAGACACTCCACTTTTCGCCTCTTCCTCAACTTCGATTCTTCCGGTATTACAAATGACAGTAAACGGTGTACAGGTAACAGAGATCACGACAGAGAACGTGCTCACACCTACCGATATTGCTGCGATCAAGCTTGAAAGAACTGTAGTCTTTACCGGGCCGGGCTCTTCGGAGACCTATGCCCGGATCAGCGCCTTGTCATTCTCTCGTTGGAAAGACCTCTGTTCCTAGCAACCGCGTAAGTCCCTTGCCCGGAAGGATAGCAACGAGAACACAGCGGGAAGTTCTGTGTCGAATCCAAAGGTGACTGCACCATGGCCTATGACAGCTCCGTAATAACCGATCACTATGGGTTTATTTCCTCATCCCTTTTATTCAATGGAGATGTTTAATGGCTCCCCTTGCCCCCACACAGACTGACCCTCGGTTGCGTTGGCTGCAAGGTGCGGGGAAGAGCCTCCTCTCACTCTCTCTGGCTCTCTCCGGTGGAGCGACTTCACAGCTTTGCGCCGTCACGATCACGATAATTGGGCAACTCATTCTCAGGCGGAGAGCTTTAGCACCCCAGCCCAATGGGTCGGCTTACGAAGTAGAGGTCAATCATGATCTCTACCGGACTTTATGTTTGGGTTCCCCGCGTTTACAAGGGATTTCCTCCGGTGGCAACACATACTGGCATCGAGAAAGAAGGCAAAATTGACCTGCTGGACAATGTGAAGTAAACAATCGACGAAACATAACCCTCTAACAGATCCCATGATTTTGTGAATCTGTTCTTACAACTTTCACACACAATGGAGATGCAATATGTTTCTCAATTCCCCCACTTCGCAAGAACCCCGGAGGCACCTTTTACGAAGCTCCGGACAAATTATCCTTCCTCTTCTACTGCTCCTCACCTTTGCCGCGACGCCAAAACTGAATGCAGCAACGGCAACTACAACATCCCTTACAGTCAGCGCCAATTCTGTTAGCGCGGGAACGCCTGTAACCTTCAACGTTTCAGTTACTGCCGGGGGTTCGGCTGTAGCCTCCGGCCTGGTAAAGTTCTGCAATGCCGCTGCGGCCCATTGCCTCGACACAGCCGTTCTCGGAACTGCGTCGCTATCACCAAGCGGCACAGCAACGCTCACACGCAGCCTTTCCGTCGGAAGTCACGGTGTCTATGCACTTTTCGAGGGAACAGTTTCCGATGCCACAAGCAAATCTACGACAAAGAATGTAACTGTAACTGGCAAGCTTCCTGCGACCGCGATCCTTACACGTTCTGGAGGCTCGGGTAACTACAATCTGAGCGCAACGGTTTCGGGATATGGACGACCGGCGATAACCGGCAGCGTTTCTTTCCTGGAGACCGGGAACAGCAACAATCTTCTGGGTTCTGCGAATCTTGGAACATCGCAACGGAGCTATGGCTTCAGCCAACAGCCGCTGGTGCGGGGCAATGCGGGAGACCTGAAGGCAGCTGACGTCAATAATGACGGCGTTCCCGACCTTATCTCTCTTACACAGCCCTATCAGGAGAACGGAACCGTAGATATTCGCTTATCAAGTGCGAGCAAGCCCGGCCAATTCTCCGATCCGGTGAGCTACGCAGTCCCGGGAAGCCCACTCCACACGACGGTAGCAGACTTCGATGGCGACGGAGTTCCAGACATTGCAGTCTTGATCGTGCCACTCTATGCCACACCACTAAACACTGGTAGTGTCTACATTTTGTGGGGAGACCCAGAGCATCCCGGACAGTTCCTGGGCGGCGGAACAACTTTCGATGTCGGGGCAGATCCGCGCGACATCGTCGCGGCCGACTTCGATCACGATGGGATGCTGGATATTGCAGTACCCAACAATACCGACAATACCGTCAGCATTCTATATGGGAACGGCGGCGCCTTCCGGAGCCAAGTTATCTATCCCGTCGGAGTTCTCCCGATCCGGGTACTTCCAGCAGATTTTAATGGTGACGGGTTTACTGATCTGGCAGTGCTCAGCACCGCTCCCGCAGTCTTGGAGATATTATTAGCCGATCCATCCAACCCGGAGAAATTCCTCCCCGCAACGACATACAAGCTCGCGTCCTCGTCTTATGACATGCTATTGGGCGACTTCAATGGAGACGGGCTGGAAGACATCGCCTATTTCTTTACGGACAACGTAGGCGTGTTGTTGAACGATGCCTCTCACGTTGGCAACTTCCTGGCAGAAAAGGACTATTCCGCAGCAGGAGCCTCTTCATTCTTTTCTGCAGGCGACTTCAATGGAGACGGATATCTGGACCTGGCCGTACCTCTGAATTTCGGTGCGAGTCTGGGCGTGCTATATGGCGACGGAAACCATCCGGGAACACTGTTACCACTCAAGACCTTTTCTCCAAACCCCTACCCCATAAACGAGATCAGCCCTGGAGATTTTAATGGCGATGGGCTCACCGATCTGGCTGAATTCATCATCCAAAACACCTCTCCAAGTTCTGCCAACGACTACGTAGCAATAGCCCTGGCATCCATCACCGAGACAGCAACAGCCTCAACGACTACCTCCAGCGTACCCGGCAATTACGTCCAGGCCGTCTATTCCGGAGACGATAACTATATGGGTTACGGATCGTGCATCCTGGGATCTTCCACTGTCGGAGGCACACCGGTAATCAGCGGACTCACAGTTTCTAGTATTACGGCTAACACCGCAACCATTACCTGGACAACCAGCCTGCCAGCCAACGGCATTGTGAGTTATGGCACAACGAGTTCTCTGGGTAGCGCAACACCCTGGGTCAATTTGCCTTCCACCGCGCATTCCTTTACCCTCACCAACCTCTCACCCAACACCACGTATAGCTATCAAGTCAACAGTGTGGCCTTTGCCAACGGCTGCTCACACTGGACCGCAACCTCTCCGATAGCAAGCTTCTCCACTCCTTTACCCTCTCATGCGACAAGCAAGACGACGCTGAAGGTCTCCAGCAATACAACCAACACCAGCTCTCCCATCCTTCTGACAGCAGCTGTTACTTCAGGCAGTCAGTCTGTAACTCGTGGGATAGTAAACTTCTGCGATGGCTCTACCACCTCCTGTGTTGGACCGGCTAAGTTGGGTTCGGCTGAGCTGACTGCCGCTGGAACCGCAGTCATAGGGACGCTGTTGACGAGAGGTCCACACAATATCTACGCACTCTTCAATGGCACGCTCGCCTACAATACAAGCCAATCCGATGCTCAAACTGTGACCGTCGCAGGATCCAATGGATCAAGTACTACGACGATTGCAAAATCCGGAAGCGGACCACAATATTCGCTAACCGCAACGGTCAATGTAAGCGGACCATCTCCAACGGGAGAAGTCGCTTTCATTGCCGACGCCTCCAAAGCTCAACTCGCAACCGCTACACTAGGACAAAGCACTAGCATCATCGATTTCCTGTACCCCATCTACAGCCCTTCGGGACTTACCGGTCAAGGACCAGGCCCGATCCTGGGCGACCTCAATAACGATGGTGTCCTGGACGCAGTTGTAAGCGGATCTGTGCAAGTCGGCACCTCCTCCCAAGCGAGAACCGGAGTCTTTCTTGGCGTCCCCGGACAGCCAGGACAATTCACCGTAGGACTCCGCCCCATACAGACTGCCGGCGCTGCCGAGCTATTAGCCGACTTCAATGCCGACGGGTTCCTGGACGCTCTAGTAATTGGATATGGAACTCTGCAGATTCTCTACGGAGATCCCAGCCAGCCCGGGCAACTCATCATCGGACCAACCAACATCACCCTGCCCTCCGGAAACTATACCCCCGTCACCGGAGACTTTAATGGAGACGGCCTGCCAGATATAGCCATTGCTCTCCAGGGACAATACGTCAACGATCAGGTCGATATCTTCCTGAACGATCCAACCCATCCCGGACAGTTTATCCTCGGTCCGGTATTTAATACTTATGCCCCGCTGGGCATCGTCTCGGCAGACTTCAACCGCGATGGTCTTAGCGATATCGCAGTCATAGACACCTTTGATGGCTACGTCTCAATCTTCCTGGCCAATCCCGCAAATCCCGGTCAGTTTTTACCTGCAACCACCTATGCAACCGATCCATCCCCGCAAGCGATAGTAGTGGGAGATCTTAATCAGGACGGGATTCTGGATATCGTAACCCCGAACATAAACGACGGAACAAATACAACAGTGAATGTTCTCCTGGGCGATGCTTCGCATCCAGGACAATTCTTACCGAAGACTTCCTATCCTTTTGTGGCTACCTCGGCACTAACTCTCGCAGATCTTAATGGAGACGGGCTTCAGGACATTCTGCTTCCCGGCCCCACAACCTATGTTCTCTTTGGCGATCCCGCACACAAGGGGCACTTCCTGCCTCAACAAACCTTCACCATGCAATACGCGCCCGGTCAAGGAGCTGCAACTGCAGATCTGAACGCGGACGGATTACCCGACTTCCTCTTCTACTCGGCGGGGGATCAGATAGAAACTATTCTCAACCATGTCACGCAGTCTTCCTCGACAACTCCAGTCAAAGTCAGTAGTCAAGGAAGCAATGTCCTTGTTCATGCAAACTACTCCGGAGATGAAACTTACAGCGGAAGCAGTTCCTGCTCCATTGATCTGTCGAGTACAACCGCAAGCGCTCCGGTAATCAGCGGAGTAACTGTCTCTAACATTACATCCAACTCCGTTACCATCCATTGGACAACAAACATTCCTACCATTGGATATGTGAAATACGGACTAGCCTTCACGGGTGAGCATCAAAGCCCATGGGGAAACGCATCGACAACCCATACAGTGACTTTAACCGGCCTTACATCCGGGAAAACTTATCAATACCAGATAACCGCTATCGGTTTCTTCAGTGGCTGCACGCACTGGACTACACTCTCTCCGACGGCCACCTTTAGTACTTCGGCGAGATAACTCCCACTCCATGCCGGAAAGAGACCTCCGTAAATCTCTTTCCGGCCTTACCAAATTGTTTTTGATACAACCTAAGCCTTAACTCGAATGGAGATGTTCATGTTATCCCCCAGCACCATTCGTTCGATCACTCGCAGAACCATCTCGGCAGAAATTGGATTACAACGAATCACAACCATGCTCGTCTGCATGATTCTCTCTTGTGTGGCTATTCAAGACCTACACGCAGCCACTGCTAGCACGACAGCATTGGCTGTCGCCTCTAATCCAGGCTCGCCAGCAACATCTGTAACCTTACGCGCTACTGTTACCGCGGCTGGCACACCTGTCAAAGCCGGTCAAGTAGTATTCTGCAACGCCGCTGCACCCCACTGCCTCGATACCGCTGTTCTTGGAACGGCACAGCTGACCAGTAATGGAACGGCAACCCTGACACAGACCTTTGCACCGGGCAGCCACAGCACTTATGCCATCTTTCGTGGAACTACAACCGATGCAGGCAGCACATCGTCCACGCGGACTATTACCATACAGGGGAAGCTTCCGAGCACAACAAGCATCTCCTCCTCAGGAGGCAGCCAAAACCAGAAATTGACAGCTACAGTAGTCGGACAAGGTAGGCCGGCGATTACCGGCGATGTCCGCTTCGTAGCGGCAAGTGGAAACCAGCAGTTAGGTACCGGCAGTCTGGGTGCTTCTACGAAAAGCTACGGATTCACTCCTTTGCCAGCCTCTTCCACGGTAGAATTTGAATTTGTAACTGCTGCCGACCTCAACAATGACGGCATTCCGGATTTCATTTCCGCCTTGAACAGCTATAGCGCAGACGGGACTTTCAGTGTCCAACTCGCCGATCCTGCACATTCAGGAAAATTCCTGCCTCCAGTGACCTATAACCTCGATGGATATCCCTTCGGAGTTGTTACCGGGGACTTTAATAACGACGGTGTCCCCGATCTTGTTTTTCTCCTGGGCTCAGGCTATCCCAGTGTCCTGGACCAAGGGAAGATTGAAGTGTTTCTTGGCGATCCCGCACAACCAGGTCAGCTTCATACCGGAAGCATTTTTCCCGTGGGAATGATCGATGACATTAACCAAGCATTCAGTGGCAACATTACAGCAGGAGACTTTAACCGCGATGGAGTTCTCGATGTCGCTATCCTCGTTGGCAGTGACTCTGGCAATATTGGAATTATGTTCGGAGATCCTGCTCAACCTGGAAAGTTCCAAGCACCAACCAACGTTTCACTCGGCAACTACTTCCCCGAGGTGATCAAGACTGCCGACTTCAATGGGGACGGATTCCTGGACTTTGCCCTTGGCCTAACTTCCGGGAGCCAGGTCACAATTATTCTTGCCGACCCCAATAACCCGGGAAAGTTCCTTCCACTCGTCAACTATCCGGTTACAACACAATCCTCCATAACAGATAGCACGATCTTCCTCGGCGATATGAATGGAGATGGTTTGCCCGATGTCGTAGTGCCGGAATCCCAGTCAATGGCCGTCCTGTTGAATAATCCTGCTGCCCCCGGCACACTTTTACCCCAACAGAATTATGCCTTTTCCAATTCACTGATATCTACAGCACTTGGCGACTTCAACGGAGATGGCATACTCGATGTGGCGGAGACAACGCCGAATGGCCTTCGGGTGCAATACGGAAGTTCCGCTCATCCCGGAACGCTTTCCGCACCGGTCACGTATGCCCTCAACCTGTCCACTCCGGACCAAATTTTCCCTTCGATTGACTTTAATGGCGACGGGATCTCCGATTTAATTGTCTGGTCATATCTCAAGAACACCGCTCAGGTCGCTCTTGGTTCTATCTTCGAGAGCGGCACCGCAAGTATTACCGTTGCCAGCACCCCTGGCAACATAGCTCAGGCAATTTATTCCGGTGACAACAATTACCAGGGACAAGGCTCCTGCGATCTGAACGCCTCAGCCCCAGGAGCCGTGGCTCCCGCGATTAGCGGACTAACTGTTACAAATATCACTCCAACATCGGCAACGATTCAGTGGACTACAAACATCGTTACCGATGGAGAGGTCGATTATGGAGTTACGACCTCTCTGGGTAGCACTACTCCCTGGGCTGCGCTTCCATCGACCAGCCACTCCTTCACCATTACAAATCTGACTCCGGGAACCAGCTACAACTACCAAGTCAGGAGTGTTGCTTTCTCCAATGGCTGCAATCATTGGACAGCGACCTCATCGATTAGCATCTTCACTACATCGCTTCCTTCTCACGCATCCACCCAAACCACATTAAAGATCGAGAACGGGTACTGGCCTATACCCTTAACAGCAACCGTTACCTCTGGCGGGCAGAGCGTCAGGAGTGGATTAGTGGAGTTTTGCGATGGCGCCTCAAAACTCTGTCAAGGGAATTCCCTGTTGGGGTCCGCACAACTGCAAAGCAACGGTACTGCTTTTCTAAAGGTGCCTTATCCTCGCACGTCCTCTGTCTACGCACTCTTCACGGGCGATCGGGCATACAACTCCAGTACCTCTGCAGTCCAGAGCTTCGGCTCGCAATTTTCGAAGCTCTCGACCACGCCGACCATCAGCAAGTCAGGCAATGGACCGCAATATACCCTCACCGCTTCAGTATCGGGAAGCGGAAATTATGCCCCAACCGGAAGTGTCATGTTCATCGCCGATGCGTCCGGAGCACAACTGGGAACAGCAAACTTTAACAACAACAGTAGCGCTACAATCACTCTCTCTTCACCGGTTACCAACTCTGCCCCTGCAGTTACCTACTTTAGAAAGGTCATGGGAGACCTCAACAACGATGGAGCAACGGACATTGTCGCCGACTCCGTAGCTCCTTCCGGCGTAGCCGATGGCTTCTACACCTTGCTCGGAATACCTTCCTCACCGGGCCACTTTCAACTTGCCTACGGACCATTTACGAACAGCGGAACTCCCTTCGACCTCGTCGACCTCAATGGTGACGGAACCCTGGATCTTATTGCAATCAAGTTTTCCAGAGGAAATTATGAAAATTCAACCCTTCAGCTCTCCTATGGAAACCCTGCTAACGCAGGCTCTTTCACCCAGGGTCCCAGCTATCCTCTTCTGATAGGAAGCTACTCTGTGGTCCACGGCGACTTCAATGGAGATGGATACCCCGATGTCGCCGTGGCAGTTAGTGCAGAATCAGGGGCTGACCAGGTTATCGTTTTTCTAAATGATGTAACCCATCCAGGCCAGCTCATCACTGGAAGCACCAATCCTCTTAGTTCCCCGTTTTCCCTCGTCGCCGCCGACTTTAACAAAGATGGAATCACCGATATAGCAGCTATCAATGGTACCCGTAACGAACTATGGCTCTATCTGGCGGATCCGGCGCATCCCGGGCAATTCCTTTCGTATACGCCTCTGGCCATCGGTGGTCGACCGACCAACGTTGTTACCGCCGACTTCAATAATGATGGAGTGCTCGACCTGGCCACAGCAAATTACATCCAAACAGGAACTGGATCGATAAATTCGACAAATGTAAGCATCTTGCTCGGAGATTCCGCACATCCAGGACAGTTCCTTCCACAGACAACTTATCCAGCCCCGTCCAACTTCGAAGTAGAGGACCTCTTTGTAAGTGACCTCAATGAGGACGGTCTCCTTGACCTTTTCACCTGGAACAATACGTCGTTCGCGATATACCACGGCGATCCGGCACACCCCGGCCAGTTCCTTCCACCAACAACTCAACCCTTATCCGGCGCGCCGAGCAGCTCCGATACCTCGTATACAGCCTCTCTCTCTTCGGGTGCTCTGCCCTCAATCCTGTTCTTCAACTCCACCTCCCCGCAGATCGTAACGATCAATACCACAGAGACGATCAGTGCAACTACCACTCCTGTCAAGGTCAGCAGCCAGGGAAGTAACGTTCTTGTTCATGCGAACTACTCCGGAGACGATACCTACAGCGGAAGCAGTTCCTGCTCTATTGATTTGTCGAGTACAACCGCAAGCGCTCCGGTAATCAGCGGAGTAACTGTCTCTAACATTACATCCAACTCGGTCACCATCCATTGGACAACGAACATTCCCACCAATGGATACGTAAAATACGGATTAGCCTCCACGAGTGAACATCAAAGCCCATGGGAAAACGCATCGACAACCCATACAGTGACTTTAACCGGCCTTACCTCCGGGAACACTTATCAATACCAGATAACCGCTATCGGTTTCTTCAGCGGCTGCAGCCACTGGACTACACTCTCTCCGACGGCCACTTTTAGTACCGCGGCGAGATAACTCCAACTCCATGCCGGAAAGAAACCTCCGTAGATCTCTTTCCGGCCTTACCAATTTTTTTGGGTACAACCTAAACCTTAACTCGAATGGAGATGTTTCATGTTATCCCCCAGCACCGTTCGTTCGATCACTCGCAGAGCCATCTCGGCAAGAATTGGATTACAACGAATCACAACCATGCTCGTCTTTGTGATTCTCTCTTGTGTGGCTATTCAAGACCTACACGCAGCCACTGCTAGCACGACGACATTGGATGTAGCCTCTAATTCGGGCTCGCCAGCAACGTCTGTGACCTTACGCGCTACTGTCACCGCGGCTGGCGCACCTGTCAAAGCCGGTCAAGTGGTATTCTGCAACGCCGCCGCACCCCACTGCCTCGATACCGCTGTTCTTGGAACGGCACAGCTGACCAGTAATGGAACGGCAACCCTGACACAGACCTTTGCACCAGGCAGCCACAGTACTTATGCCATCTTTCGTGGAACTACAACCGATGCAGGCAGCACATCGTCCACTCGGACTATTACCATACAGGGAAAGCTTCCGAGCACAACAAGCATCTCCTCCTCCGGAGGAAGCCAAAACCAGAAATTGACAGCTACAGTAGTCGGACAAGGTAGGCCGGCGATTACCGGCGATGTCCGCTTCGTAGCGGCAAGTGGAAACCAGCCGTTGGGTACCGGCAGTCTGGGTGCTTCTACGAAAAGCTACGGATTCACTCCTTTGCCAGTCTCTTCCACGGGACAATTTGACTTTGCAACTACTGTCGACCTCAACAATGACGGCATTCCGGATTTCATTTCCGCCTCGGCACTCTATGCCGCGAATGGGACCTTCAATGTCCAACTCGCCGATCCCGCACATTCAGGAAGATTCCTGCCTCCGGTGACTTATAACCTCGCTGGATCTCCCTTCGGAGTTGTTACCGGAGACTTTAATAACGACGGTGTCCCCGATCTTGTCTTTCTCCTGGGCTCTGGCTATCCCAGTGGACTGGACCAAGGGAAGATAGAGGTCTTTCTGGGCGATCCCGCACAACCAGGCCAACTTCATACCGGAAGCATTTTCTCTGCAGGCACGATCTGGGATAGTAACGAACCGTTCAATAGCAGCATCGTAGCAGGAGACTTCAATCGCGATGGAGTTCTCGATGTGGCACTCCTCAATGGCGGAGATTCCGGCTCGATCGGGCTCATGTTCGGAGATCCTGCTCAACCTGGAAATTTCCAAGCACCAACCAGCGTTCCACTCGGCAACTACTTCCCCGATGTGCTCAAAACTGCCGACTTCAATGGGGACGGCTTTCTGGACTTTGCCCTTGGATTGATAGACGGAGGCCAGGTCACAATTATTCTTGCCGACCCCAATAACCCGGGAAAGTTCCTGCCACTCGTCAACTATCCTGTTACAACACAATCCTCCACTACAAATAGCACGATCTTCCTCGGCGACATGAATGGAGATGGTTTGCCCGATGTCGTAGTGCCGGAATCCCAGTCAATGGCCGTCCTGTTGAGTAATCCTGCTGCCCCCGGCACACTCTTACCCCAACAGAATTATGCCTTTTCCAATTCACTGATATCTACAGCACTTGGCGACTTCAACGGAGATGGCATACTCGACGTGGCGGAGACAACGCCGAATGGCCTTCAGGTGCAATACGGAAGTTCCGCTCATCCCGGAACGCTTTCCGCACCGGTGACTTATGCCCTCAACCTGCCCACTTCAGCCCAAATGACCCCTTCGATTGACTTTAATGGAGACGGCATCTCCGACTTAGTTCTCTGGTCTCCGTCCAGTAACACCGTCCAGGTTGCTCTTGGTTCTATCTTCGAGAGCGGCTCCGCAAGTATTACCGTTGCCAGTACCCCTGGCAACATAGCTCAGGCAGTTTATTCCGGTGACAACAATTACCAAGGACAAAACTCCTGCGATCTGAACGCCTCAGCGCCAGCAGCCGCAGCTCCCGCAATTAGCGGACTAACTGTTACAAATATCACTCCGACATCGTTAACGATTCAGTGGACTACAAACATCGTCGCCAATGGAGAGGTCGATTATGGTGTTACGACCTCTCTGGGAAACGCAACTCCCTGGGCTGTGCTTCCATCGACCAGCCACTCCTTCACCCTCACCAATCTGACACCTGGAACGAGCTACAACTACCAAGTCAAGAGTGTTGCTTTCTCCAATGGTTGCAATCATTGGACAACGACCTCACCGATTAGCACCTTCACTACATCGCTTCCTTCTCACGCACCCACCCAAACCACATTAAAGATCGATGGCGGGTACTGGCCTATACCCTTAACAGCAACCGTTACCTCTGGCGGGCAGAGCGTCAGGAGTGGATTAGTGGAGTTTTGCGATGGCGCCTCAAAACTCTGTCAAGGGAATGCCCTGCTGGGGTCCGCACAACTACAAAGCAACGGTACTGCTTTACTGAAGGTGGCTTATCCTCTCACGTCCTCTGTCTACGCACTCTTCACGGGCGATCGGGCATACAACTCCAGTTCCTCTGCAGTCCAGAGCTTCGGCTCGCAATTTTCGAAGCTCTCGACCACGCCGACCATCAGCAAGTCAGGCAATGGACCGCAATATACCCTCACCGCTTCAGTATCAGGAAGCGGAAATCATGCCCCAACCGGAAGTGTCATGTTCATCGCCGATGCCTCCGGAGCACAACTGGGAACTGCAAACTTTAACAACAGCAGTAGCGCTACAACCGCTTTCTCTTCACCGGCTACCAGCTCTGCCCCGGCAGATCTCTACAGTAACATCGTCACGGGAGACCTCAACAACGATGGAGCAACGGACATTGTCGCCGCCTTCGTAACTCCTTCCGGCACAACCGGTGGCTTCTACACCTTCCTCGGAACACCTTCATTACCGGGCCACTTTCATCTTGCATACGGACCATTTACGAATAGCGGAGTTCCCTACGACCTCGTCGACCTCAATGGTGACGGAACCCTGGATCTTATTACAGTGAATTCTTCCGGAGGAAATGCAATCCTGCAGCTCTCCTATGGGAACCCAGCTAACGCAGGCTATTTCACCCAGGGTCCCAGCTATTCTCTTCCGAGAGGAAGCTACTCTGTGGTCCACGGCGACTTCAATGGAGATGGATACCCCGATGTCGCCGTGGCAGTTATCGCAGAATCAGGTAATGACCAGCTTATCGTTTTTCTAAATGATGTAACCCATCCAGGCCAGTTCATCACTGGAAGCACCAATCCTCTTAATACCCCGTTTACCCTCGTCGCCGCCGACTTTAACAAAGATGGAATCACCGATATAGCCGCTATCGATGGGGTCAATAACGACCTATGGCTCTATCTGGCGGATCCGACGCATCCTGGGCAATTCCTTCCGCATACGACTCTGGCCACCGGTGGTCGACCGCGCAACGTTGTCACCGCCGACTTCAATAATGATGGAGTGCTCGACCTGGCAACAGCAAATGACACCCTATCAGTCACTGGACCGACAACTGTAAGCATCTTGCTCGGAGATTCCGCACATCCCGGACAGTTCCTATCACAGACAACTTATCCAGCCTCGTTCAGCTTAAACACATTGCAGCTCTTTGTAAGTGACCTCAATGAGGACGGTCTCCTTGACCTTTCCACCCTGAACAATACGTCACTCACGATATTCCACGGCGATCCGGCACACCCCGGCCAGTTCCTTCCACAAACAACTCAACCCTTATCCGGCGCACCGAGCAGCTTCGACTCCGCGTATACAGCCTCTCTCTCTTCGGGTGCTCTGCCCTCATTCCTGTTCTTCACCTCCACATCCCCGCAGATCGTAACGATCAGTACCACAGAGACGATCAGTGCGACCACCACTCCCGTAACGGTCAGCAGCCAGGGAAGCGACGTCCTTGTTCATGCGAACTACTCCGGAGACGATACCTATTCCGGAAGCAGTTCCTGCTCTATTGATTTGTCGAGTACAACGGCAAGCTCCCCTGTAATCAGTGGAGTTACCGTCTCTAACGTCACATCGAACTCAGTTACTATTCATTGGACAACAAATATCCCTACCAATGGATACGTAAAATACGGATTAACCTCCACGGGTGAAAATCAAAGCCCGTGGGAAAACGCATCGACAACCCATACTGTGACTTTGACCGGTCTTACCTCCGGGAAAACTTATCAATACCAAATAACCGCTATCGGTTTCTTCAGCGGTTGCAATCACTGGACAACACTTTCTCCGACAGCCAGCTTCAACACGGCTCAATAGTCTATCTCTGATTTTCTATCCCCAGACAGGCGGGTACGCTTCGAACCGCCTGTCTCTTTTTTGCGGAATGGAAAAGATTCAGAGCACCTATATTTCTCTTCTGTCATGAAGACATTTATTCTCCGCTATTTACATGAGAGTTAACAGTTACACACATTTTGTAATTATCGCGACTATCTTTTGTGTGGTATGGTTATGGCGCACGTGGAGGGGTATACATCACGCACTCAGCTTGAATGGTAGATACCGCCGTTTGTCCGCAGAGCTGAATCACAGCCGAGCCGTTCTCTCCCCTCACTTTTCTGCCGCCTATAGCAAGACAGACGAAAGCCCGGGAAGACCTGGAATACCACTGGTCATGCCCTCAACCTATGGAGTCGCGACATGTCTGCCATCCCCCTCGCATCCTCAGATCCTCGCAATCACAATCAGCGTTTAAATAGCCTTTCTTCTACTACAATCGCTGTTCTTATTTTGTATCTTTTGTATATCGCACCCTTGCCGCTCTATGCGGCCCCCGCGGCAACGACAACAACCTTGGTCGTAGCCGCCAGCCCCGTATCCTTGGGAACTGGAGCTCGCCTCTTTGCTTCTGTCACAACAGGCGGAGCTGTAGTAACCACAGGGCAAGTCACCTTCTGCTTTGCTGGAGCAAAGTACTGTGAAGGAAATGCCATATTAGGCGTGGCGCAACTGAAGAGTGATGGAACAGCAGAATTACTGCGCTATTTCCCCGAATCCGATATACAACTATATGCCGTCTATAGCGGCACATCAACTTATGCCCCGAGTAAGTCGTCCATTCAACTCGCAAAGACCATAGGAACAATTCCAAGCACAACGACATTGGAGACAACGAAAAGCTCCGCGGGTTATACGATAACGGCCACAATTAATGGCTCCGAACGTAATCCTCTTGAAGGATTCCTCGAATTTAGTGCCGTCGCGGGAGGAAATCAGAGCATTGGTTCAGTAGTTCAGGGGACTTCCGTTCGGACACACTCACTTATTCCCCAATTCACCTATTCAGTACCAACGGGAGCTGTCATGAGAGCAGCCGATATAGATACCGATGGATTCCCTGACTTGATTGCGGCTGCACCGAAGTCCGGAGGAGGAGGGACCTTAACCATCTATTTCACCCAAAATCCCTATTTCTATAGTGTCTCAGGGCCGGCTTTCACGCTTAAAGTCGATCTCCCCGGTCGTCCCTACGATATTGTAGTTGGAGATTTCGACCGAGACGGAAACTCAGATATGGCAGTCCTTCTCGGGCCGGATAATCCTACGGACACAAGTCCGGGAAGTATATATCTCCTCCTCAATCGTCCGACCCAGGGCAGAGCGTATATTCCTAGTGGAACTTTCCCTGTGGGACCGAACGTCAATTCGGCAATACTAGGAGATTTCAATTACGACGGGATTCAGGACTTTGCCATACGCAATGACAATCAGAGCATTAGCCTTCTATTTGGTGACCCCAATAATCCTGGAAGCTTTCAACCTCCGGTAACCCGTACTCTAAGTGCTATACCAACAGATTTGGTCTCCTCGGACTTCAATGGGGATGGGCTTCCCGATCTTGCCTTTTCTTCCTCTACCTCAGGACAAAACCGAGTTGAAGTTCTATTAAACGATGCTGCACATCCCGGCCAGTTCTTGTCTGGAGGCAACTATCTGCTTTCCGCGTCAGCCATCTCGTTGACAACAGGAGACCTCAACCAAGATGGACTCCCGGATCTCGCGTTTGCCAAGGCCAGCAGCCTGGCTCTTCTCTTCAATGATCCGGCACATCCCGGAAATTTCCTGCAGGAGAAGGACTATAGTCTGCCCAGCAGTGCCCGCTCTATAGCCTTGGGTGACTATAACGGGGATGGAATTCTCGATGTTGCACTCCTGATCGACAATGGAACAAATGTCGGCATCATGCGCACAGACGAGAAGAACCCAGGAACGCTCCTGCCCTTGACAAAGTATTCTCCTGGCTCCGGACCATTTGACGCCATTCAACCTGCCGATCTGAATTTCAACGATATGACTGATCTAGCTCTAAGCTCTTCAACCAATCACACCATCAGTGGCGTTTTGGTTCAGTACACCCAAACACGTAAAGACACAGCAACGGTTGCAAACCTGCCGGGAGGTTATGTACAGGCCCGATACAACTCGGATGGCTTCTATGCAGCCAGCCAATCCTGCATCCTCAATGTAGATTCGACTGTAAACTCCACACCTGTCATTGGACCTATTACCATGCCGGTCCTCACCCCAATCTTCGCAACATTTAACTGGAAGACAGATATTCCCACGCAAGGAGTGGTAGATTACGGCATCGGAGGCTTACAATTCTCCAGTCCATGGACAAGAGTTCCTTCTACAGATCACTCCATTACACTGTCTGACTTGTCGCCACACACTCAATATACCTTCCGAGTTCGTAACATCGCTTTTTCAAATGGCTGTGGGCACTGGACCGCAACATCGCCAACCAAGACCTTTACGACGGCTATCCCTCACAACGTCGAAACGACTATATACATGTTTCTGTATCCTCAAATAGTCTCCGCAGGACAGCCTGTTCATATGACTGGACTTGTGAACTCGATACTGGGATATGTTACCGAGGGCGCAGTCAGGTTATGCAAAAACGACGGTAACCCATGCGAAGGATCCTCTTTGCTTGGCAGAGTCGCCCTTAATAGCCCCGATGTATCCATGACGCTGCTTCTTCCCCCCGGCCAATATGGTGTCTACGCCATTTACGAAGGAACCTTTACTTATGCGCCGAGTAAGTCAAACGTCGATACTGTCGAAGTGTTGGGACAATAACCATCGAGCTCAACCCTTCCCGATAAAACGAGCATCGGCCGACAGTATCCGCTGAACGCCATTATCCATATATCGAGCTCAGACAGGTGTCTCTTCCCAGGACGCCTGTCTGAGTCTTCCAATACAGACCCTCCATACTATCCCCAGGTGTAGAGGGGTATGGCGTATTGTGCAGTTCCCTCTTCAATCTTTAACAAACTCCGTGGAACCACACCCCTGGTCGCAGCGTCTAAATTTCGAGACACCTAGGAGATGACCATGAATTATCGACTTCTTGGCAATAGCGGTCTTCGTGTTTCGGAGATGTCGCTGGGAACCATGACCTTTGGAGAAGATTGGGGCTGGGGAGCGCCCAAAGAAGAGGCTCGTAAAATCTACGATGCCTACCGCAGCGCCGGAGGAAATTTCCTCGACACGGCAAACATGTATACAAACGGCACCAGCGAAATCATTCTTGGGGAGTTTACACAAGAACATCGCGATGAAGTAGTCATCGCCACCAAGTACACCAATGCCTTCGCCGCTGCAGACCCGAACGGCGCGGGCAATCATCGCAAGAACATGATGCGCTCTGTCGAGGCCTCGCTCAAACGGCTAAAGACGGACTACATCGATCTTTACTGGCTCCACATATGGGATTCCGTCACTCCGGTTGAAGAGGTCATGCGTGCCTTCGACGATCTTGTACGCCAAGGCAAGATTCTTTATGTCGGAGTCTCAGACGCACCGGCCTGGTGGGTTTCTCAGGCAAACACTCTGGCCGAGCTTAGAGGATGGTCTAAGTTTGCCGGACTGCAGATCGAATACTCTCTCGTAGAACGTACCGTCGAGCGAGAACTAATTCCCATGGCGAAAGCCTTCAACCTGGGACTCGTTGCGTGGTCTCCTCTCGCAGGCGGTGTTCTGAGCGGTAAATATGCTTCAGGGAACAACGGCGATGGGCGCTATCAAGCGGATATGATGAAGCAATTCATGCCCACGCAGGAGCGCGTAGACAAGACCGTCAAAACTCTGCAGGAAATCGCATCCCAGACCGGCCGATCCTTAGCTCAAGTCGCTCTCGCCTGGTTACGCTATCGTGATATCCCGGTAATTCCAATTATCGGAGCGCGTAAGCTGTCGCAGATTGAAGATAATCTGGCCAGCTTGACCTTGGAACTCACTCCAGAACAAGTTACGGCACTGAACGAAGCCAGCGCCATCGAGCTTGGCTTCCCTCACGACTTTTACCGTCAGGATATGGTTAAGAATCTTGTCCATGGAGGATTCCGCGACCGCATCCTGGTCTAGCATCGAATCTTGCTCTGTGTAATGTTTCTGTTACTTATAGCGAAAGATCCATAAATATCTCGGTCTCGGCAACAGGACAGAGATAAATTCTAGAACGCCGTTCAGCTATCGCAACTCAAAAGCGTCCCGTAGGGATGCTGCGGTACTAGCCCCGGGTGTAGCGTAGCGCAACCCGGGGTATCCCAATCTTAATAGACCTCCGCCCCGTTAGGGGCGGAACGAATCTCACTTCACTGGGTTGAGCAAGCATTCGTCCCGCACCTACGGCGCGGGCAATATTTATTTTGTACGTTACCCCGGGTTTCGCTACGCTTCACCCGGGGCTATTATCGGCTGCTCCCTCCGGGAGTAAAACCAGCTCACCGCCACCCGTTTTCATCACTGCTGCTCCTATTGAATGACGCCAGCGCCATCGAGCTTGACTTCCCTCACGAATTTTATCGTCGGGATATGGTTAAGAACCTTGTCCATGGAGGATTCTTTGACCGAATCCTGGTCTAGCCCGGCTCCTGTTTACCGTAATGTTCCTGTTGCTGCTACTTATACCGAAAGGTCCATAAATATCGCGGCATCGGTGACCGGACAAAGCTGAGCTCTAAATTGCCGTCCAGCTATCGCAACTCAAAAGCGTCCCGTAGGGATGCTGCGGTACTAGCCCCGGGTGAAGCGTAGCGCAACCCGGGGTAACCCAATCTTAATGGACCTCCGCCCCGTATGGGGCGGAACGAATCTCACTTCACTGGATTGAGCAAGCATTCGTCCCGCACCTACGGCGCGGGCAATATTTATTTTGTATGCTACCCCGGGTTTCGCTACGCTTCACCCGGGGCTATTATCGACTGCTCCCTCCGGGAGTGAAACCAACTCACCGCCACCCGCTTTCATCACTGCTGCTCCTGGCGATAGTAGATAATCAGATCTGTATTCACGGGTGTTCCGCCCAGTTGCCGAAGCATTCCCATCACCTGGCCGCGATGTTGCGAAGCATGATTTACCAGATGTAGTGCCACCTGCCATCTCGGCGACTGAAGCTCATCCCCTTTAGAAGTCCGATAGACGATCTCTTCGTCCCAATTGCTTTCGCCTGAAGCACAAGTAACCAGCTCATCTAGGAGCGGCTTCCATCGCTCTTCCAATGCAGCATAAGTTTCCGGCACAGGATTCGAAGAAAGGAGCGAATGCGCAACATCCCCTTTCAATCGCGCCGACCAGGTACTCTCGGCCTGATACATGTGTCCCAGCATTCCGTACATCGACCTGTACGAGGTGTTGAGATCCTTCTGTAGTTGCTCGGGAGTAAGCGTCCGCAGGAGCTCCAGCATCCGACTCTGAGCCCAACGATGATAACGAAAGTGTGTAGAAGCTATCGAGGAGAATTCAGTTGTGTCTGCCATAGGTATAGCCCAATGGAGCTAGTGTATATGCAACACCGACCAAATTTCCGAAGCCTTGATTTGGCCTCTGGCCTCCAAGCTCGTACACTGAATGCGTTATCAAACTTCCCATCGGCTTATCGGATCGGAGACGAACGAAGTGACGCAAGAGCAGAGCCTTCCAAACAACCTCTCTCGCCGTGGATTCCTAAAGGGAGCTGCGGCTCTCGCCATCGCTCAGACGGCTATTGCGCGTGGATTTGCGCAGAACTCCTACTCACAGCGCATATTGGCCTATGTCGGCACTTACACCGGAGCAGTTGGAAATGGAGGCAATGGAGAGGGCATCTATCTTCTCGAAATGAATCCGCAGACCGGGGTATTGTCGAAGAGCAAGCTCGCAGCAGAATCCGCCAGCCCGACATGGCTCGCGATCTCCCCCTCCGGACAATATCTCTACGCAGCCAACGAGGTCGCAAACTTCAACGGCAAGAATGGTTCGGTAAGCGCCTTTGCTATCGATCGCTCCAGCGGAGCACTCAAGCTGATCAACGTTGTCAGTTCTCAGGGTGCCGGTCCTGCCCACCTGAGCGTCGATCCCTCCGGGAAGTACGTCTTCGTCGCCAACTACATGGGTGGCAATATCGCGGTACTTCCGGTCCAGGCATCGGGAGCACTGGGAGAAGCAACCGATGTACATCAGGACGCAGGCTCCATCGGCTCTACTCACGCAATCGATGGACCTCCGGGAAATTTCGCGATTAGCGGACACGACGCGCCGCATCCACATATGATTCAGGCTGCTCCAGGAAATCGCTATGTACTCTATACCGACCTTGGACAGGATCGAATCTATATCAATAGCTTCGATAGCGGCTCGGGTAAGCTCACGCCTGCCAGCATGCCGATTCGCGCTATCCCTGCAGGAGACGGACCTCGCCACTTTGCCTTCCATCCGAATGGACAGTGGATGTACTCTCTGCAGGAAGAATCCTCGACATTAACATTCTTCCTCTTTAATTCGGGCTCAGGAGCGCTCGATCCGCAACAGACGGTATCGAGTCTGCCGCCAGGCTTTACCGGATCGAACTTTACCTCAGAGGTGCTGGTCTCTCCGGATGGAAGATATCTGTATGCCGCAAACCGCCTGCATGACTCGATATCGATCTTCACGATCAGCGCAACCGGGAAGCTGGCATACACCGGATATCAATCGACGTTGGGCGACTTCCCTCGGCATCTGAATATCGATCCTTCGGGGAATTATCTCTATTCCTGCAACCAGAAGAGCGATGCCATTACAAGCTTCCAGATCGATCACAGCTCGGGACTACTGACTCCAACAGGACAGTACACTCCGATTGGGAGCCCATCCTGCATTGTCTTTCTGGCTCTGTAAGCTGACGACAATTTCCCTTAATCGACATGGGGGATTATCTGTAACAGTAATGGAACAATAGCCTCCCGGAGGGAGCGCACAAAAATAGCCCAGTGTGGAGCGTAGCGGAACGCGGGGTTAGGAACCACATAAATTTATCCGCCCCGGCAGGGGCGGAACGAATCCGAATTCGATGGACTGGGAAAGATTTCGCCCCGCCACCTTCCGGGGCGGGCAATGTTTTGCTCGTTACCCCGGGTTCCGCTACGCTACACCCGGGGCTACTGTCATAGCATCCCTCCAGGATGCTTTAGGAAGCACGGTTACCGATACTGAAGCTTTCACTCTAGAACAACACATCGTCCAGAATTTCGGTCTGCATCCATGCCACTGGAGGCAAGGAGCCTTGAGGATTGTATTCCCACTTCCACGGCAGGCCGCTATCTCCCAAAAGACTTTCGACCAGTGCAGGAAAGATCGTCTCACCTCGCACGCTATTCGAGAGAAGCAAGATACACTGCTGCTTCTTCTCGGCACAGACAGCGAGATTATCCGTCCAATCGTCATGGCCGCCTTTATAGAAGACCTCTCCATAAGGGCCATGAAAGAGGACCATCCCCAGACCCGCAGATAATCCGATCTTCTGATTCTCGGGATCGGTATCCTTGCGAAGCGTCGGGAACTGATGAGCCGAAACGATAGAAAGCTGAGGCTTCAACATCTCCGCCCTGGAGGCAGCGGAGATTCCCTCTCCACGAAGAAAACCGGAGAGGAACTTCGCGTAATCGGAGATCGTCGTATCCATCGAACCAGCGGCACGAACGCTCGTACGCTGATGATGTGCTTCCCTCTTGCCGTGTTCGTCGTAGCCGGTCGATATGTTACTGCCGAAATCTTCGCGCCAAATCATGCTGGTTCGCGTCATGCCAAAACGGTCGAAGACCCGCCGCTGCATCTCCTTGCCAACGTCGAGCCCCAGGCCCTCTTCCAGAACAAATTGAACCAGATTGATTCCTTCTCCGGAATAGGCATAGCGAGTGCCAGGATCGAACTTGATATCAAGCTTGCCATCGTCATTCAAGGAGCGGAAGTTCGGAAAGCCGGAAGAGTGGTCCAGCAACATGCGAATCGTCAGCTTCTGCCAGCGAGGATCATTTGCTAAATCCGCATATTTTGGATATTCGGAAAGAGGCTTCTTGAGATAAGAAGCAATTGAACGGTCTAGATCGACTACCGATTCCTCTTTCAACTGCATAACCATATAGGCGAAGGCCAATTTAGTCAGAGAGGCCCCATACATTACGGTGTCCGTGTTGAGCGCCTTGTTTTGCTCAACGTCGCGCAGGCCATAGGCCTTCACATAGACAGGCTTGCCCTTCTCGATAAACGCAATCGCGAGACCGGGAACCTGTCCGGTCTCCATCAGACGCTGGACTTCCGAATCAATCTCCTGCGGCTGGAGTACGCTGCCGTCGAGCCGGTGAACCGGCACGGCAGACTGAGCGAGGACCATAGGTCCCATTGTCATCAGGAATGGCAGTAGAAGGAGTTTTCGGCCCTGTTTGGACAGTCGGGTCAACGGCATTGAGTCTTTGGTCTCTCCTGTCGGTCTACTTAATATTTACGAGCCAGCCTCAGTGTTTGTTCCCGGTACAACTTCCGCAACAAAGGATACCCGGTTGCTCAAACTCTCGAGGCGTCGGCGTACATCTGTAGAATCAACAGCTTCGGGGCAAAAGAGAATGCAACAGATCACCCGCCGGAATGTGACATCGACCGTCAGGATCGAAATCTTATGGCTCATGAATACTGATGCTCCAGCACGGACGGCAGGTTCAAACTTCTGCAGGGGCGACACCCCGGAGAACAGCATTTCCGCTTCCGGGAATACAGTTGTTGACTTTGCTCTCTTCCCGCGCTCAAGATTCGAGGCTAAGCTCGGAGGACGAGTCCAGATGAAGCTGAAGGCGGCGAAGCTCACACGAATTGCTCCCGAAATACCCGTCTCGAACCTGCCGGACGCGGTTGAGTATTATCGTCACAAGCTGGGCTTTCAGGTTGCAATGCAGATGCCGAGCGGCGACTATGCCATCGTCGAACGAGACGGCATTGCCATTCATCTCTTCCGTAACGAGCCCGAGAAACATCCTCCCGTTTCCATGCACATCTTCACGGAAGACCTTGAGATGCTGCATAGCGAACTACATGACCGCGGCGCGCGCATTTCGCAGCCGATCACCCGCAAGCCCTGGGGAAATCGGGAATTCCGCATCGAAGACAGCTACGGAAATCAGATCAAGTTTTCGGAGCCGCTGTAGCAAGTAGAAGCAATCCATGTGTATATAATGTTGTGCCATGCGTAAGATGCGGCTAGTGGCAGTCTGCGGATTCCTTTCCTTAGCGGTTCATACTCTCTATGCCTTTCCATTCGGACAGAACCACGCTTCTCCCTTCGATCGAGCACGCCCTCAGGAGACACAAGAGTTCCAGGCCGACTCTGTAAGCGCTCATCGTTTCGATAAGAGTTCCAAACTTGTGGTTGCAGATCTTACGCCGACTCAGATCGATAACCTGGTGCTGCTCGGAAAGGTCTGGGGATTCCTGAAGTATCACCACCCCCAAGTTACAGCGGGCAAGCTGCAATGGGATTATGAATTGCTCGGCATTCTGCCCTCGATCCTTGCAGCGCCGGATCACTCTGCGGCTCAAGCTGCCTTGCTCCACTGGATTCAGGGAATGGACGGAGTGCTTCCGTGTTCCCACTGCGCAAAACTGGAAGAAGCAGACCTTCAGCTCAAACCGAATCTAGCCTGGATCTCGAACGAAGCTCTACTCGGACGGGACCTCGCCCGAATGCTGCAGTTCATCTATCAAAATCGTGTACCGCACCAGCAATTCTATCTTTCGCTGGTTTCGGAGATAGAGAATCCTTCCTTCGATCACGAGCAAAGCTATGAGCGTGTAAGGTTCCCCGATGCAGGCTTCCAGATCCTGGCAGTGTATCGCTTTTGGAACATCATTGAATATTGGTATCCGAACCGGAACGTTGTAGGGGAAGACTGGGACAGCGTTCTACATGACTTCCTGCCGAGAATCGCGCTGGCCCCATCCTCGGTTGAGTATCAGCGGGAGATGATGGCACTTATCGCCAAGGTTCACGATACTCATGCAAACCTGTGGAGTTCTCTGTCAGTACGCCCGCCGGGTGGCGACTGCTGGATGCCGCTCTCAATTCGGTTTATCGACCATAAGGCCGTCATCACGCGTCTGGTCACCGCATTTACGACCTCTCCGCCGGACTTCAAGGTAGGCGACATCATTACCTCGCTCGATGGAGAACCAATCGACAAGCTGCTGAAATCATGGTCGCCTTATTATGCCGACTCCAATGAGGCTACCCAGTTACGCGACATAGCAAACTCGATGACGAATGGACCCTGCGGATCTGTATCCGTAGGCATTCTTCGCGGAACTAAGAACCTTAGCATTAAAGGAAACCGGCTTCCCTCCGCCCAGATTTCAGCTAGCCGACATACGCATGACATGCCGGGAGAAAGCTTCCGCATGCTCTCCGATCAGGTGGCGTATCTCAAGTTGTCCACACTGAAGAGCGACAGTGTCGATCAATACCTCCGGCAAGCAGCAAATGCGAAGGGGCTCATCGTCGATATCCGTAACTATCCCTCTACCTTCTCCGTCTTCTCACTAGGCTCGCATTTGGTAGAAAAGCCCACAAGCTTCGCGAAATTGACAGCTGCAGACTTATCGAATCCCGGAGCCTTCCACTGGATAGCCAGCATCGCCCTCGAGCCGGAAACACCTCACTACGCAGGCAAAGTGGTTATCCTCGTCGATGAATTAACGGTAAGCCAAGCCGAATACACAGCCATGGCACTTCGAGCTTCTCCGAACGCTGTCGTAATTGGAAGCACCACGGCCGGTGCCGACGGTAATGTATCGGAGGTTCCCTTACCTGGATCTCTGCGTTCAGCCATCAGCGGTATCGGAGTCTTTTACCCAGACAGCAGGCCGACACAACGGATAGGGATTGTCCCGGATAAAACAGTGATGCCGACAATTGAAGGGATTCGCAACCAACGGGATGAAGTTCTGGAGGAAGCCATACGCCAGATCCTCGGCAGCGGCATAACGACTGGTGCCATCGAAAAGATGACGCGTTGAAGCAGAGCTAGATTACAGGCGGAGACTCAAGAAACCGAATCCGATTCAGCATTGAGGTTTCTCAAGAATGCTTTGCAGCGCGGTACCTAATTCACTGATGGTGTGGCCCTTCAGTAACAATTGTCGTACACCGATTTCGACAGCCAGGGCCTGATCTTCTTCTCTAACATAGCCGGTGGTCAAAACGACAGGAATATCGGCCCGCACTTCGAGAATAGATCTGGCCAGATCGAAGCCGGAGAATCCCGGCATACAAAGATCGCTGATTACGGCATCGTAAGCGCAAGGGTTTTGCCTAAAGGCTTCCAGAGCTTGATTCGCATCATGAAAACCAGTAACTTCATAGCCCACCTTCTTGAGAATACGTGTTAACAGCCACACTTGTGGAGGCTCATCGTCTACCAACAAAAGATGATGCACAACCCGCTGCTCAACAGATCCGGTATTCTCCAGCATTCCCGGGGCCCTCACTCTCACCACTCAAACCTGAAGGACAGGCAGCAATCAGGCGGCCTGCTGGTTTTGAGACCTTTATATTAAACCACTTCAAGCAACATAGAACGAATCAGAATTTCTGACCCTTCTCCATGGATCTATTTAGGCAAACTGTTCCATTTCGAGTTAATACCATGCTCGTTATGAATTCAATTCCCGCAATCACCTCGACAGGATTTAGGATTACCTAAACACTAGAAAAAAGAGGTAGATCTGAGGAGGATGGCAGAGCTTTCACTCTCACTCGCCATTGAATTCGATCCGGCGCTGGAGAGATCAAGTAATTCTGTCTATAGATAATAGCGATTTACTCCCGAAGTTACTCCAGCATCGAAATACTGAGAACTTTTATGCGATGCAAAAATTACTCGCAGGACTTTGAACCGGTAGAAATTTACTGCTTGCAACATCTTCAGGCTTAAGTATGCGTTAATCAAATTTCCTATTTTGGCCGAAGATACTATTGGAGATATTTTCAGCAAGACGATTCGTATGACGGTCATAGGATTATCTTCCGACGCAATTCGACGTCGAAACGTGGTTGCAGAAGAAGGAAGAGGCAACCACACGATTGTCTTCGTGCATGGCTTTGGGACAAACCAGAGTGTTTGGGACTCTCAGGTCAACGCCTTCCGCGACCGTTTCCGGATTATGCGCTTCGATCATGTAGGCTGTGGTCACTCCGACGTTTCGGCCTACACGCCAAAACGCTATCGTTCCCTTTACAGTTATGCCAACGACATGCTGGAAATATGCACGGCACTCGAACTAAAGAAGTGCACCTTCGTTGCTCACTCGATGGGAGGAATGATCGCACTACTTGCTTCCCTGATGGCTCCTGAGTTCTTTCACCGCCTGATCCTCGTTGGCGCCTCTCCCCGCTTCCTGAACGACGTAGATTATGAGGGAGGCTTCTCAAAACAGGATATCGAAAAGATCTATGAATTGGCCTCGGAAGATTATGCCTCCTGGGCCGGCGGCTTTGCTCCGGCGATGATCGGCGAGGAGAATCCGGAACTTGCCGTCTATCTTACGCAAACGCTCAAACAGATTCGGCCGGACATTGCTCTCTCCATGCTGCGCATCATGTTCGAGTCCGATCATCGCAGCGAACTTCCGCAGGTACAGATTCCCGTTTCCATCCTTCAATCCCGCTCCGACGCAGCCGTGCCGGTCTTCGTCGGCCAGTACCTCCACCGGCAGATTCCGGGTAGCCGGTATCGCGAGTTCGACATCTCAGGTCATTTGCCGCATCTTACAGCTCCTAACCTGGTAATAGACGCTATCGAGGCCACTTTCGAATGATGATGACCACGCCAAGTTCAATGCGGCAGCAGGAAGGCCAGGAGAAATCTCCTTTCGAAAGATTGGCCCAATTTGCCGGCCATTCAGACTTCAGCGTCCTTGCCACTCTCATGCTGGCAAGAAAAGAAACCTCGGCAGACCTTGCCTGTGTTTTGAAAGTCCTTGATCCGCTCACCATCGAATGCACGGCGGAAGATCCTCAGGAAGGGCTCTGCTCGATCCTGACCATGTCATCCGTCTGCGACTTTGCATGCGGCGTCTACGATCCCGTTGTCATGGAAGATTATCCAAGCGATCCGCGAGCCAACCGGCTGCTCGTCCACTGGGGAGCCCGCTCCGTCGCCTTTCTTCCCGTTCAATCGGAAGAGATTTCAGCCGTAGTGCTTTTGGCATGGAAACAACCTCGTCCCCTCGGCGTCATGAATAAGCAGTTTCAACAACTACAGATCTGCTTTCAGGCACTGATTCCGCAACGAGATCTGGATTACCAGCTGAAGATTACCCAGGACCGGCTCTCATCGATTCTGGAGACCATTCCCCAGGGTGTAATCTTTGTCGACTTCGATACAGCCGAAGCGTGGATGAATGCCCCGGCTCGAGAATTGCTCGATCTGCCGTCGATCATCACTACGGCCTCTTCTCTTTCGAGGGCAATGCAACGTCTCCGGGAATCGGCACATAACATTCAGGGCACAAACTCCGATCAGCACACACCCGTTCGAGGCAGCTGGGTATGGACCTTTGGCGATCCACTTGCGAAGGTGATAGCCGTCGAGACACGCAGGCTCAATGTAGAAGGCCGCATCGGACAGCTTTGGGTCTTTCAGGATGTCACCGCCGACTACAGGCAGAAACAGGAATTAATCGAAAAGGGCAAAGCCCTTGCTCTTGCGAATGAAGAACTGGAAGCCTTTACCGCTTCCGTTACACACGACCTCCGCGCCCCGCTCCGCATCATGGCTGGATTTGCCGAGGCTCTCGAAGAAGACATCGCTTCCCTCTCGCCCGATGAAGTGAATTACCATCTGCAGTCCATCAAGGGCCAGACCAATCGCATGTATACCTTGATTGACGACCTGCTCGCCTTCTCCCGTTTAGGCAGACAGTCTGTCGCTAAGGAAACAGTCGATATGAACCGGCTGGTCAAGGAGTCGCTGGAGGGCCTGAGGCTTCAAGATCCGCAACGGCAGGTAGAGGTCACGGTAGCGGATCTTCCCGTTGCTCATGGCGATTCGAGCCTTCTCAAGCAGGTCTGGATCAATCTGCTCTCCAATGCCTTTAAGTACTCTTCGAAGCAGAAGGACCCTGCGGTTCAGGTCAGCGCAGAACAGAGCAACAGCGAAATCATTTATTCGGTTAAGGATAATGGCGTCGGATTCTCCATGGAACACGCCACCAAACTATTCGGAACCTTCCAGCGACTGCACCAATCTCAACAGTTCGAAGGAACAGGCATGGGCCTGGCCATCGTCCAGCGCATCATACAGCGCCACGGCGGCAGAGTCTGGGCCAACGCCGCCGTAAACCAGGGCGCAACCTTCTATTTCGCGCTGCCCAAAGAGTAACTTTTTCAGATACCATAATCGCGCAGGAAGATTTCGGTAACCGTGAAGAATCTAATTTCTTAAGCGTCTTCCATCTACCGCAATGAAGCAGCACTTCGCCCCAGCGGGGCGAATCGGTAATAGCCCAGTGCGGAGTCCGCTTTGCGGACGAAAGCGCTGGGTTAGCTCAACCCAAAACCCCGCCGCCCCGTATGGTGGCGGCACGAAATTCTCCACAAATCTTAAGTAAGGAGATTAGGATTCGTTCCGCCCCTACCGGGGCGGATCAATTGAATAGGATTACTAACCCCGCGTTCCGCTACGCTCCACACGGGGCTATTTTCGTTCGCTCCCTCCGGGAGGGTATTGTTCCCTTGCTGTTAATGATCCATACAATGCTTCAACCACGCTCGCACTCCCTCATACCTTGCACCATATGTGGGTAACCTCCGGTCTCCATGCCCTCCACCTGTTCCGCCTTCAGCAGAACTGGGTGGTGACGACCGCTGGCGTTGGGGGCTGTTCTATGTCGATCGCTCCGATCCAGTTCTTTTCGTGCAAAGCCGCTGTGGAACAGGCTACTCACTCAATTACGGAAAGCCTGTAGCCTGGCCGATTGCCTTTGCAATCGCAGCCTATCTGTTTGTCATGCTGTTCATTACTTCTCACAGATAAGACGTCTTTGAACGGAATAGGCCCAAGGGGCCGGTACCAAACGTCAGCCCAGTCTGCCAGGACTGGGTAGGAAATACAAAACAATATCCGAGCGCTGGAGGCGCGACACTCGAGATCAGGTGCCGCGCCGCTAGCGCTCGGATATGTTGTCGTCTATCGACCCAGTCCTGACGGACTGGGCTCATGTTTAGCCAGCGGCCTTCCAGGCCTATTTATCGTCCAGCGCAAACGGCTGCGGCTAAATCCTTCAGCAGTCCGACGGTTTCCTTCCAATCGATGCAGGCATCGGTGATGCTCTGCCCATAGGTGGGACACTGACCAGGAACCAGCTTCTGTGCACCGGCGACCAGATTGCTCTCCAGCATGACGCCGATGATGCGCTTATCGCCGCGCGCAACTTGTCCGGCAACATCGCGGCAGACTATTCCTTGTCTGGTGTAATCCTTGCTGCTGTTCGCGTGGCTGCAATCGATCATCACGTGAGGAGGAAGCCCCGCGCCCTCCAAACGCTTGCAAACCTCATCGACTGCTTCAGCCGTATAGTTCACCATCTTCTTACCGCCGCGCAGAATCACGTGGCAATCGGGATTCCCAAGGGTCTCGAAGATCGCTGTCTGCCCATGCTTCGTATGTCCAAGGAAGGTATGCGGCTGCGCAGAGGAAAGAATCGCGTCGATGGCAATCTGCACATCGCCCGACGTAGCATTCTTAAAGCCCACAGGACAAGAGAGTCCAGAGACCAGCTGGCGGTGAATCTGGCTCTCCGTCGTTCTCGCACCGATTGCGCCCCAACTAACCAAGCCAGCGACATACTGCGGAGAGATCATGTCGAGGAACTCATTTCCGGCAGGCACACCCATCTCGGCAAGATCCAGCAGCAGATGGCGCGCAATCCGCAAGCCATCGTTGATCTTGAACGATTGGTCGAGATGAGGATCGTTGATCAGGCCCTTCCAGCCAATTGTCGTACGCGGCTTCTCAAAGTAGACCCGCATGACGAGCAGCAGCTCTTTTTCAAACTCCTCCTTCACATCGCGCAGCAGGGCCGCATACTCGCGCGCAGCCTTGGTGTCGTGAATGGAGCAGGGGCCAACAACCACAACCAGGCGCTGGTCCTTCCCTTTCAGAATGTTGCAGATCTCCTCGCGGCATTGATAAACCGTCGACGATGCCTTATCGGTGATCGGCAACTCTTCTTCGAGAAATACCGGAGGGAGAACAACTTTCGTCCATTTAATGCGGAGGTCGTCTGTGGGGTAGAACATTGGTCTTTATGATTCTGCTGGGACGGAGCATACCGGTGCCTGGCCCCGGAAAGAACTTGATCCTTTCTCTTCTGTTTAATCATTAATCTAACAGCCTCAAGGATGGCCGGACCAATCGATCTCGAATTCACCACCAGGAAAGTCCGCAATCGCAGAAAATGAATCGCCATTCGCCGGTAGAAGCAGGTGACGGCAAGACAGAAGCTTCTCGGGATAAATCTTCGAGCAACGGGCTTGAATTTACCTGTATTCCATTGAAAACGTTGCGTTTACACGATTACCGGGAAGGCGGACCCTGCATATCCTCTTCGGCCCAATATCCCGTTCTTGCTTTCACCAGGTAGTCAGGATGATTCTTCACCCGCACGGTCAGAGGATGCAGCCCTGTCTGCGGCACGACGGGCTGGAAGCTCAGCAGATAACGATTCGGGAAGTGGTTGGCTATCGTGTTCAAGCTTCTATCGAACTCTTTTTGATTATCGAAGCGGATGTACTCGCCACCCGAGAGATCCGCTATCTCTTCTGCCGCATTCTCTTTCATCCCATTGATGGCCATGTTGAGCACCGGAGTGAGATTAAAGTACGCGACCACGGGAGGAAGAAAAACCGAGAGATTATATGGCTTATTCGTATGCCCACCGTGGGCCAGCTCGTCCTTGAGCTGCGTCTTTGCCGGAGAAAAGGCCAGGCTATAGACAGCGGTGTTGCTCGCGCCGATGGCACGAACCAATTCTTCATGAGTGACATGGCTGCCGTGATCGCGCGTCTCGCTTACCAGCAGAATAGCGCGACGATACTGGGACGGTTGCCGATCGAGCATCTTCAGCGCAAAGGCGACAGCATCGAAAACAGCGCCGTCGTTGTCCCCATAGGTCGGCCGCTTCATGGCCTCGCGAACAGGATCGAGGCTTGCAGCAAAGTTCGTAACAAGCTTTGGTTTGCTGTCAAAGGTAACCAGCGCAGCGCGAACAGAAGCTTCCCCCACGATGCTTTCCATCATGGTGCTCAGACCGCGAAGATACTCAAACTGCCGGGGACCGGAACGACCGTTCTCAAGAACGACAACCAAGGCAAGCGGAGGCGTAGACAGACCCTCATCAAGACGAATCTTCTGCTCAACGCCGTTATCCGTAACGATGAAGTCGCCAGCAGTCAAAGAATAGACGAGCTCTCCCTGCGCATCCTGCACCAGGGCAGGCACAAGCACCAGATTCGAGCGGGCCCGAATGTCAGGAGCCGCATTCTTGGCAGGAGCGGCATCTTGCCCCGCCGCCGATTTCCCACTACGCACTGCAAGAATCGCAAGAAACAACCAGCAACACAGAATCCGGCCGCGCAACTGCATCCTTCACCATCCCTCGAAGCCATCCGCAATAAACTGCCTGTCTATTGATAGTCTCGGGAGTCGGCGATACGCAAATCGGCGACAACGTGAAAAGGACTGTTCCTACCCTGCCACAGCTTGTTTCTTCTTGCCCTTTTCCCTCTTCTTGATCTGCTCCGGATCGGGAGCCTTCTGATAGGCCGGCTCTATATCTTTGGGAATGATGATCCGCTTGCGATCTTCTATCTTCTCCAGCTGCTCAAGATCGGGAGCACTCTGATCGTCAAGATTCAAATCGTCACTATTGATCATTTCTTTCTCCTCGAAGAAAATCGGTAATCCGTTTGAGAATTGGCTCTTTCGCTTTCGTCTCGTGCTCATCCTCAATGGACAGTACCGCATTCGCTGACCATTGTGTATTCTTGCGTGCAGCCTCTTCTGCGCTCTGCGCATGCGCAGGAACTCTATGGCTGAAGAACTGCCAGAAATTCGATCTGCCCAGTTGGGCCACACCAATTCTTAATGCGGTCGCAGAATCGTCTACCGGCAGAATTGCGAAGACTTCCGTGCTGATAGGCTCTCCTGGTTCAATCCAATCATGTTCGGTAAAGATCGACGATGTAAGCTCCAGTTCCTTCAGGCTTACACCATCGGCGCTGTTGCTGTCTTCGCTGTACAACGCATATGTAATACCGCTTCCCATCTGCTCCAGAATCACTTTGGAAAGCCCTACATTCTTAGCAACCACAGTAGTTGTAACGTGAAGCGATCCTTCAACTTTTCTAAGTTTGCCGGTAACGGAAAGCTCCAGTCTTGACTTAAAGGTGCGGCCGCGCAAATAGTTCATCCACGCCCAGGCACCGCCAACTATAACAGCGACAAGCTTCAGGATCTTGTCCCATTGGTCGAGCGAGGGCCAATGATGTGCAATAAACTGAAAACCTTGCTTCCAAATCGAAAAGGCATACAAGCACTCTTGCATTTGTCGCGAATGGTAGCACGAAACGAGCTAATCTTACGGCAATTTCCTGCCTTCTATATAACGACAGGAGTTTGAATCACTTGCGTGTAAGACCGCGAAAACATAAGGCCACAGTCCACGCATCCGACACTTTCATTCACCATCGGATGTAGTTTTTCTTCGTTACACAACTCGACGGAGAGCGGCCCAGGCACCAGACACTTTGGCTTACAAACAGCAAAATCCACCAAACTCTGTCTTATCTATATTCCTCTAACATTGATTTGCAGAAACAACGCAGGTATGAGATGATCCCCAGCCGGTAAGCTATCCCCGGCGTTTTGATCCTGTTCTTTATTGGCAAGACTGGAAGATCGATTGCAGTAACTCAGGATCGAAGAAGTTACGCAGAAGGAAGATATTTTCGATCTCACTTCAGTCATCTCGAAAGGGAAACTATCGATTCTCCGTTACTCATTGTGGACAGCACTCCCAATGGATATCCGTCACGATAAGTTGTGGCCGATAGCTGTTACATATAGGAGTGTTGCCAGAATATTTTTAACCTTTAACAAACCACGGAAGGGGAAATATGTCTCTCTATAACATTCAGAACCAATGGGGCGGCTCTGTTGCTCCCTGGCACCCCGGTGGCATTTTTAACATTGGCAACCGTGGCTCTCAATTACCAGTCGCCCTGCAGATTAACTCAAACGACGGCGGCACAACCTTTTCCGGAACCATGACCTACACAGGCGAAGGCCCTATCGGAGTTCGAGCAACTCTGGTTACGATGAATACCTACCACGTAGAAAACCAGTGGGGTGGCTCGACAGCTCCCTGGCATGACGCGGGATTCTTCCTGCTCGGTGGACGCAATGGACAGAATGCGATTGCCTTCGACGTCCGCTCCACTGACAACGGCAAGACCTTTACCGGAACCATGACCTACGCTGGCGAGGGACCGATCGGCTTCCAGGGCTCCTTTGCCGATGGCTATGCCTACAATGCAGCAAACCAGTGGGGAGGTGCCAATACTCCAACTCATCCGGGCGGACAGTGGGTTCTCGGCTGCCGTGCCAATCAACCCGTCATCGCACTCGCAATATCGAGCAATGACAATGGCCAGACCCTCACGGGCACAATGACTTACGCGGGAGAAGGCCCCATCGGCTTCCGTGGCACTCGCACGATGGCGAACACCTATCAGGTCGAGAATCAGTGGGGAGGCTCAACAGCTCCCTGGCATCCGGGCGGACAATTTGTTATTGGCTGCCGCGGCGATGCACAAGGCGTAGTAGCCGTGAATGCTCAAAGCACTGACGGTGCTAACCTGAACGGCACCATGACTTATAACGGAGAAGGCCCGATAGGTCTTACCTTGACTACGGCTTGGGCTGTTCCCAACGCACAAGCGGTACAAACACGCTTAGCAGCAGCTTCTTAGTCTAAAACGAACGGCCATGAATAGCCGCTGTTCTATGGCGGTCTATCCATGGCTGTCCGTGGTCATGCCCGTATCGTAAGCTCCAGCAGAAGCGTCGCTTGCCGCTTCACTCCTCTACATGACGCAACTTAAAGCATTTCCCGAAATACTGTAAACTTTCCAAGTTAGATGAAGAGCGGCTTTCTTTGGCGGAAAGCCGCGCCAACTTCTATTACTTCGGTCTACATCTTTTCGGGAAATGCTATAGGGCGCGAAGCTTCGAATCGCTCAAACCAGGCAATCAATTCTCGATCTGTCTGTTGGCGAATCAGATTATCGATTGCCATGATGGCAAAGAGATGCTGAATCGGCTGCTCCTTTGAATTCCCTGCCATCTCGCGCACCCGGTCGAAGAGAACGCCTCTGGTCGCACCGCGTCGCAAAGCCTGAGCACAATCGTGAGCAGCCGCGCGCTCTTCGTCGAGACCTTTGATAACGCGCTTGATCCACCCCAGTTGATCGGGACCGGCGCAAAGTCCATCTTCAAAGAAAACCGCGTCCAGCTGCAGTTCCACTTCTCTCCATTTTGATTGCACGGAGATCGGCCTGACGCGACGAGTCAGCAGATCGCGCGGCGCAGCCTCTTCTTCCGGCAGCACATCGGAGTTGTCGCCGTAAAGATCGTGTTCGGTAATCAAACGTCTGGATCCGGGAAGAATGGCTCCATAGCGTTCCGGTATAACGCCTGCCGTTCCGCGCAACACGTCGAATTGACCGCTGGAACCAAGATTGTTGAAAGCTACCTGATGCTTCCTGCCATCCAGGGCAGTAAATTCCCAGATGTAGGCAAGCGCAACAATAGCCTTATTGCTTTGATTACAAAGGATTGCAGCGAAATCGAGGCCCTCGTCCGGCAATAGTCTCAGCTCACAGGCCCGTATGCTCTCCAGCATGGAGGAGAAGCGAGAATCTTCAGGCAGAACAAAAAGGACACCATGTCGTGCGAGATCCTGGTAGGAGGTCGTTAACATTTCAGCTTTTCTCCGGTGGACTCGCTAGCAGTCTCTCTCTTTCTGACGAAAGAAACAAGCAAAGGCTTTACCGGAAGAGATGATTCGTACCGAATCGGCGCAGAAGTGACACATCAGGGGATAACTACGGAAAACGATCATGACGAGGTGGTATCGATTTGTGTTAGGGCATGGCTGTAGCCGTGTCGCTGGTCGCGGTAGGGATGCGAATTACTTCGCACCCCCCGCACAGATCCGGACGTGAGGATTTCCCTCATCCGGCTCCTGCCTTAGGTCCTAACGCGCACGCGACACGAAGGATAAGGGTGACAGATACGGACTGGAGGTAGCCAGCGATGGATGAGCCGCTGCATTCGTTCCCAGATCACGTAGCCGAGTTGGCTGCGCCGGCATAACATCCGGTGCCAGTATCGACTAACTTGATTGCGAAAGACCTGCAGCGATGGACTGTTAGTAGGCACTCCGTAATAGCGCATGTGCCCTCTAACTACCGCCTGCAACCATCGCCCTACCGTTTCCATCGGATCATGCATGCGTCTCCGTAGTTCCTCTTTGATGGCCCTCAGCTTCGCACGCATGCGCTTTCGGTTTGTCTGCCGCAACACCGTAAACTTTCCTTTCCTGGTCTTTCCGCAGATATGCGTGAAGCCCAGATAATTGAACGTCTCCGGCTTCCCTTCGCCGCTTTGTTCCCGATTTCTGGCCGCATAACGTCCAAACTCCAGCAACCGCGTTTTGCCCGGGTGCAGTTCTAGATTGAACTTCTTCATCCGTTCTTCCAGTTCTTTCCGGAACCGCTCGGCCTCCATCTTCTCCTCGAATCCTACGACTATGTCGTCGGCGAATCGCACCACCATCATTTCTCCGCGTGCGTTCTTCCTCCGCCACACCTGGATCCAAAGGTCAAAGACGTAGTGCAGGTAGACATTTGCCAGCAATGGCGATGCACTGCCTCCTTGTGGCGTCCCCCGCTCACTCACCGTCAGCTTTCCGTCTTCCAGCACGCCTGCGTTTAACCATTTCTGGATTAGTCGCACCACGCGCCGGTCTCCTATCCGGTGCTCGATAAACTGGACCAGCCAGTTCTTCGACACACTGTCGAAAAAGGCTCGTATGTCCAGATCTAACACCCAGTTCACTGGTTTCTCCATGATCCCTACATAGAGCTGATCCAACGCTTGGTGTTGGCTTCGCCCTGCTCGGAATCCATACGAGAACTCTGCAAAGTCCTGTTCGTAGATCGCATTCATCACCTCTACAACGGCTCGTTGGACTATCTTGTCCTCCAGCGCTGTCACCCCGAGCGCTCGTTGTCGCCCGTCGGCTTTCGGGATATACGTTCTCCGTACTGGCTTCGCTCGATACGCTCCTCGCTGCAGTCTATGGGACAAGTCCTGGAGCTTTTCTCCCAAGTTCTCGCCGTAGTGCTGCCACGTCTCCCCATCCACGCCGGGTGAGGCCTCTTTCTTCAGTTGTAAATAGGCCCACTCCAGCATCTCCAGCTTATAGACGTAGTGGAACAGCGCCGTAAATCTGGTCTCTTTGTCCTTTCTTGCCGCTTGCCGTACCCGCTCCAGCTCTCTTTGCACGTTTCCCCGGCTCTGCGTCCGGTACGTGTTTTGCTGTTGCGGATTGCCCTTGGCCAGATCCCGTCCCTCCATCCCCTCCGCTGCCGGTTTCCCGTCTTTGTTCGGAGACTTCCCTGGTACCTTGGATCTGTCCGACTTCCCGTGTTCGTTCATCATCTGCTTCTGTCCTTGGACTTCCAGATGCGGCCCGTGTTGCTTCTCTCGGGCGAACCCGGGATCTCCCGGTTCCCGTGCTTAGCGCGTCCATACGTGCCAGGGTCTTCGACCTCGCGGGACTCTTCCGTACCTCGCTTAGCGGCACCTCAGATGTTGCCTTCCGAACAAACTCAATTCGTCGGCGTCCCGAAGTTGAATGTAATTTCGCGGCTCTATTGCCCGGCCCGCATTTTCCCCTGTCCAACGCTTCAGCCAGTCCCTCTCGGGCCTCGCCGCATGACTTGGGGCCAGTGTGGTTTGCTACTCCTTCACTGCGTGACTCTTTCATTCACTACGCTATGCCGGTCTCCCGGCGCTTTCGAGTTTCTACATCTAGAGGAAGAAGAAGTAAGAAAGATGAGCTGTCTCGTGGTTCAGCTTGTTTTGTACCGCCGGCGTCCTCGCCGGCTGTCGTGGAGGGTCTCCAGGCCCTCCACCAGGGATGAGAGGAATAGAACGACACTTCCCTTTTCCTATGCTGCATCGCCTGTGTGGGCGAGGACGCCCACACGACAGCCGGCCTGGAGTCCGGCGGTACTCCGTCCACGGCAATCTTTTCGATGAGCCATGGACTTATCTTAGAGCGCTGACCCAATCGCGGAACCTGGAGATTCAGTGCGGCAAAACACCTTGCGCAAAGATTAATTGGAAACTCGCAAAGAACCTGCCACCCTACTCTGCTTCGCTAGCAGCCAGTTCAGATTGATCTTCTGACGAAACAAAACACGTTGAAAGGGACCGTGATTGTCATCCATTCGCACGTAGTAGAGGTAAGGCGAATCGGTAATCGTTACAAAATTCGGATCTGCCGATTTCGGATCGATCAAAGAGAAGTACGCGTACGACCAACTCCCTTCAGGTTCCCGCCGCAACATCTGATTCAAAGTCATCGCCAAGGCAGGCTTGCTCCAGTGCACAAAATCCGGAGACGTCGTGAAGTACACGCCCGCCGGTCCATAGGCGGTTTCCCCTGGCGTAAACTGCGTTCCAATAAACAGGTGAGAAGCGGGATGATAATTGAACCCGGTCAGGAACTCTATATTGGGCACCGCTACGCAGACATGTGATGCCGGATCATTGATTGGTGCGCGATAGGGATCGGCAAAGGCAACATCGAAACCTTTACCATCCCATCCGCGCCATGACGACGGATCAAGAATATTCGACGTACGAATAGGGCACGTGCCGCCGGGATTCAAGCAGGGATGCTGACCTTTGCCGCTTCCGCAATTCGGTGGCCAGCTCCATCCATTCACGGCACCGTAGTACCACTCTCCGACCTTTACGATATTGGCATCGACGCTATAGCCTTCGGGACCTTGGTTTACAACATACCGGTAAGGAAGACTTACAAAGTAATTTGCCGGTGGTTGCGGCCGGTAGAAATGATAGCCTCCATCGTCTGACAGATTGTATGTCTGCACGTTATACCAGCAAGCTACATTGTCCGTCTTAGTTGCGCATTGACCATGCTCCCAACCGTGATATTCCATGTGCCCCAGCGCCACGATCCGTCTGCCGTCGATGTTGTAAAACGCATTGAGCCAGGTATAGTCGTTGAAATCCGCAATGTTGCCATCGTGCGGTGTTTGATAAACGATCTGACAATTATGTTTTGCAGTGTCCAAGGTTGGGCCGAGTCCTGCTCGGGTCACATAATGTGAAGCAATCAGATGAACAACTCCCTTGTAGTCACGGAAGGATCGAGCCGCAGCATCGGGAATATCGATTTGCTCACAAGCATCCCGCCGGGTATCAAACGCCGCTACGGGTGCGCCCTCCAGGAGGTTGGGCGTAGGCGGATCGGGCGGCCACTTCGGCGCGGGAAACAGAAAGTTACCCGAACCCGCAATTGCACTGTTCGCAACATTTCCGGCAATCGCGATTCCGTGAACATAAAGCCTCTGATGCTGAAAGGTTCTCAACAACTGATTGGGAAGGGCTATGCGAAACCGGTGCTTGCCACCATTCGCGTCCTGGCATTCCCGATCCACAGCTGCCTCATTCGCTAAATCTGCCGTACCCGCAGTAACAAAAGACCCAGCAGGCTTGCTATCTGCAGCATGACCAGCATAAACATGAACGGCGATAGAACCACGCTGACCTTCTTGGCAGGCCCAGCCTGAAACATAATATTGATCACCGCTGAACTGGACAGTATCGATAACACCCGTTACCGGGCCCACACGCTGGCTCTGCGCTTGTATCCCCGAAGTATTTCCAATGAATGCTGCTCCCAGAATTGCAATCGTGACTAACTGCTCGAATAATCTTCGCCTGCTTGAGAAGATAAGCATTCCGATACCTCGATCACAGGTGACACTACTGCGAGCTGTCCGATTCATAGCATTGAAATGCAACCACAAGCAGAAAGCCGCTGATTTCTAAAACCCCAAGAAGAGGACGCAAGTTGCGGACGAAACGATGAAGAGGAAGGAATCAGCACAGGAAGGTGGCGGTTTCTGACCGCCACCCACTTCGCACCTTGTTCCTCTTTGCCATACCACAATGACAAATGTAGAATTTTCTCCCGTCAGACCGCATGAGCCGATTCTTGATTGAGTCGGAGCACCACGTTGCATATGGGCTGGAGCCGCTCCGCGATGAGGCGCTCTTGGCGTTTCATCAAGAGCATCCTCAATACGGAAGCCATTACTGCTACAAGCATTATTTGTGAAAGTGCTTCTAGCTAGGGACCTACTTGCACGGATACAGTGTCTCCCCCCTCATCGATCCAATACGCATCGGAATAGGTGCCTGTCCATGAAGGATCGAATAGCACCTGGATATCTCCTACAACGGTATAAGTGTGACCAATATTGATCGATTCGATCACAACCACCGACCCACAGCTTCCACTAAATTGTGAATAACTATTATCGCAAGATGAATAGGAATTGCCGGGCGCATTGGAGTCAGCTAGAAGAGTGTTCCCGTCGTAAAGTTTTGCCTCTGACGCCTGCCCAACTACAGCATAGACCCCTGGGCTGACTAAGCCACTCTCCTCATAAGCTTTCAGGTAAGTGGTGTTTCCTACCAGACAGGCGGTACCCTGAATTCCGTATGGGTAATCATGGCTGGAGCACTCGTCGATGGGACCACTGGATTGGGCGGTTACTCCGGTTGGTTGAACAGCAAGCTGCGAGGCATGGAACGTTAGCGGCTTAGGTGAGAAGAACTGCACTATAAACTTCTCCAGCGTTGCCTTATTCCGCGGCGAAAGTTGGAGAGCCAGGTTGCAGATCTCTTTGTAGATCAGCGTCTCCCGCTGGGCCAGGAGCGCTTGCGCCTGTTCGACGTTAGCCGAAGTGTGCTGTAAGGCATTTAGATGTGTATCGATCGCCTTCAATGAGAGAACCAGCCTCTGCGACGAGGTGCGGATGGGCTCATAATCCGCATCGGAGAAACCGAGCCTGGTTTGCAGGTCGTTACGAAGAGGATTTCCGTCTCTGCCATCGGACTGGAGCTTAGCTGCTGTGGCATCGAGGACGCTCTGATGCATCAGAAAATGCGAATAAAAACGAGCGACGGACATCGGCACTTTCGAAGAAGTACCGGGTTGGCTCTGCGTCTGCTGCCCGAAGGCTCTGGATATGCTTGCGAATCCAAGAAGCAGCAAGAGCAAAAGTGAAATCGATTGAGCATTTCGGAAGAGGTTTATCGGTCGAATCATTCCTTATCTCCTCAGAAACACACAGATCCAAATCGAGCAGGTGAAATACATTCGCGAAAGTTTCGTTCATTAAAGGAGAGGGGGCTTTGTTTCTTTCATCTCGCTAGACGCTGTACCGTGGCAATTTTCTGTTGCAGCTTAGCCGTCCGCTGATCTGCACGATGCGGGCTGTAACGGCGGAGCTGGTTGTAGTGATAACTCCATTTCCACCGTTGACCGGATCGGTCCCTACTGTCTGAACTCTCTTCAACGGCATCGGATACTAGGGTGTTGGAAATAGCTCTGTCAAGACTTATTGAAAGCTTTCATCCTTGAATAAGGAAGCCATGCAGGAGAAGTTTTCATTAAGTTCTAGATGTTTGTTAGAGATAACCGGTCGGACGAAAGATATCTTTATGCAAAGGCTTTCTTTAGCTTATATCTCGAAGGTTTCAACGCAATATTCAACCGCCTGCGACGTGTGGCTATTAAAGCAGAGGAAAGATCGAACTTGGCCGAAGTTTGCTCCACCCGATTCAATTGACAACCATGTCTTTGGGATTTGAAACCATAAAAATGTATTCCAAACACGCCCTGGAGTGAAAACACATGTCACATCTATTTCCAACTCCTTGCCCCGGTCCTGTAGGGCGGAGGAGTAACGATGATTTGAACACCCGTTGAATCACCTTGAAACAGCTCTGCCTGCATCCAAATAGATGCAGCGACACGAGATTATGAGGTGATATGCGATGGCAGAGCAGCAGAAGAGTACCTTTCTTGATCTATTTGGGAAAACAGCAGCTAAGGCGGCGGCATGGGTTGGATCGCCTTCGGCATTCATCGCGGCGGTACTCATCGTCTTCTTGTGGATCGTCTCCGGCCCGCGGTACCACTACTCGGATACATGGCAACTGGTAATCAACACCGGAACAACCATTGTCACGTTTCTGATGGTCTTTCTGATCCAGAACACACAGAATCGCGATGCCCGTGCGATCCACCTGAAGCTGGACGAACTGATACGCTCGGTACGGGCTGCACACAATGAGATGATCAGCATTGAAAAGCTATCCGATGCAGAGCTGCAACGTCTGACTGAAAAGTACGATCTTATTCATGCAGAATTCGAGGCGCGCAAGCGTCGTACTGCGTGAAGCCCCAAACAATCTTTCATTTCTCCGAACTCCGTTCTATCTAGAGCCTTTACCGAAAAGATGCAGACCGAAGCAATAGAAGTTGGCGTAGCTTTCCGCCAAAGACCGGGGGCCCTAGCAAACCTGTCTTTGGTTTGCTGGGGTGGAAAGCAAGCCGCTCTTCACCTATCTTGGAAAGTTCACAGTATTTCGGGAAATGCTTTAGACGAATTCTCATCTGTTATCGAGGTTTGAGTAGGAGTCGCGCCAACCTGTGCGATTGTTGAGGACCAAGCAAGAACTTTCGTCACGATTCCTATAAATTTGTCCATGACGACTCTATGACAAACTCGTAATTCCCAGATTGGGTAGTTACTCTTTTCATATTTTCAATGACCTGTTCTGAGACAGAGCTCGCGAGAAACAGCGGGAAGCTAATAAAAGTTTCACTCTCTGCTCTTATTTCACAAACCCATACCGCAAACATAAAGAGATCCTAATACAGTACTATCTCAACCAGATTTCCCTAAATGACAGACGCCTGTGAACACCGGCTGATCATGTTATGTTGAGCCCATCAGCAATAGCGTTTAAGTATTCAGAACAAGGCGAAGCAATCATCGGCATCGCGCATTTTTCACGCGAGACGCATGATATGGCAATAGCCTGCAGTTCGCGCTGAAACGCACAATCGCTGATTCACTAAAGGAGGGATACGAATGATTAGCCCCATCTCAGCATCGGTTTCAGCTGCACCGGCACAGATACAATCACAGTCTCAGCCAGCCGCTCCCACTTCTTCTTCGCAGTCTGCGAGCCTCAAACCGGACACCGTCAGCATCAGCACACAAGGCAGAGCCGCAGCTTCGGCTGGCGACAAAGACAGCGACGGCGATAGCCAGTAACAACACCTCTCTACACGTAACAACCGGAAGCCTTACCATGGAAGGCTATCCGGTTGTTCTCGATCAAGAATAATCTGGACCAGGAAGGCAAACTCCCGCCCCCCTGTGTAGTCACAGCTCTATTGTGTGGCGCCGGTCTGGAAGGTCATAGGCTGCGAGAAGGTGGTCCAATGTGTACAGTCATCGAAGAAAGAAACGGAACGCGCCCGCAGACTATAAGTCGTATTGGGAGATAGCCCACGCAATACAAACGAATGATTTGTCTTCAGTTGATCCAACCATGGAGTTTGTTGATTCAAGAGTGGCGCAATCCCGTACTCGACTACCCCATAGCTGGGTACATTCGTTAACCAGCTCACGATTGCAGCCGTTGCTGTAATACCTGTAACCTGAACATTGCCGATCTTGGGCGATGAAGGACTTTCAGCATTCAGAGGAATGGCACAAGAATGGCCGCCTTCGTAGAGACTACTACCCGAGTAATATGCAGACACATAATGGGGGCCAGGGCCGGGCGAAACATTCGTGAGCGTGGCTCCCGCAGTCTGAATCGATTGTGCACGGAAGACGCTAATAGAATAGTTGCTGTCGGGATAATTCGTCGTAGCCAGATCGGTAATTCCGTTTCCATCGAGATCTGCAGCCAAGAGGGAGAAGAATCCGCTCTCCAATGGAGCTCCAGTAATTGGATAATGGACAACATCCAGGAACTTACCCGGATGGCTGGGATCGCTTGAGCGGATAGCAATTGCATTCTGTGAAATTCCCGCTCCCAAATCTAGGATTCCATCTCCGTCAAAATCGCCCACCACAGAGGCGCTAATGGATAGATCGTCTGCGGAGCAGCAGTAGTTTTCCGGAAGAAGAAATTGTCCAGGGTGAGAGGCATCGCTCAAAAAGACATCGAAGCCGCGCAAGCTAACTCCCGATTCGTATAGGCCGACGGCCACATCGGGATAGCCATCCTGATTAAAGTCAGCGGTTACAGGCTTAAGGGGAAGATATCCCGATGTAGTCGATATTTGTTCATGCAGGAACTGTCCTCCCGAAGTTGGGTCCCTGAGTAATAGATGCAAATACCTCCAACCGGATACGAGCAAATCGGTAGTTCCGTCCCGATTGAAATCCATTGCGATGGATTCTCGTGGCGAGTCGTCAATCGGTATGATGTCTGCAACCGAGAACCTTCCGGGCTCATTGAGGTTGTTGTAAAGGATGCGTATACCAGTTGCTGAGTCCAATTCTCCCTGTGCCACGGAAACAGCGATGTCCAGCAGGCCATCGCCGTTGAAGTCGCCAACTGCCGCTCCAGCAGGAATGCCTCTCACTTGGTACACATCCGGACTGAAGGACTGGCCTGGATGCTGCGGATCTCCTAGAAATACGTAAGCAGTATCTTCATCCATCGCTAACGCTACTAAGTCAGGGACTCCGTCAATATTGAAGTCCCCGGTCGCAAGGTACGTCAAGCCGCCGTTAGCTCTATAATCCGTTCGCGGTTGGAATTGACCTGGATGGTTCGGATCTGCAAGAAAGATGCTTACAGTACGATCATGATAATTGGCTGCTGCAAGATCCGGGAAACCATCGAGGTTGAAGTCGGCCGAAACCATATGCACGGGAACCAAATCGGTCGTAGGAGAAGTGACAGAATGCAAAAAGCTGTGGCTCTCGGTAGACTTTCCCATCGGACGAGTGCCTAAAATATGTTGATTGCTCAGCACTTCTGCAAACCTTACCAGGCCTGATATGCCCTGCTTGCCCTCGCCCGTTACTGTCGCGGTCAGATTGTATTTATTCCCTTTAGCTGATGTGGCAATAGTTGTCTTCGTGGGAGACATCCTAAGGACAGTTATATTTTGCATGCCGGATTCACTCGATGCTAGTGAGTCTGTTCCTTGAAACCGTGCATACACCTTATGGGTCCCAACACTTAATAAAACCTTGAGAGAGACTGTACCATCGGGTTTGAGCTGGGCAGAACCTAATACAGCCAAATCTTCACAATACTGGGCCGATCCATCACAAAACAGTACTTGTCCTCGAAGCCCCTTCGTCGCTCCTGCCGATACCGAGGCGGTAAGGGCCACAGGATTTTGTGAATTGAAGGTGTTAGAACCGGGAGAGAGATTCAGCGTCGTCGTAGTCGTAACTTTTGTGGCACACAAGGAACTTATATGAATAAAGAACGCTACCAGGAGAAAAAGGACTAGGTTTCGAATGAGACTGGCAATCGTGCGTGGCAGAAGCGGAAAAGCCCAGTCGAGGGAATACATGACTACCTCACGCAATTCGGAATGCTGTTATCGTGCAGATTGTTTATGTCGGGGAATATCGCGGTAGCTCCTCATGATCCGCGCCTCCTTGGCGTCCGATTTTTGACACCGCGAAGTGTAGCACGATTCTCTTTGCCAATGCTGCATAATCGAGAGATAGAGACCAGTTGCGATCAGGAGAGCTTAGTCACTGAAAACATAGATAGTGAGTCTCTACGTTTTCTAAAGAGGAAGAGCCACAACCAGGGTATGGCGCTTCTACATCTTGAGAGAACAATCAAGGAAATAACCTGAAGGAACTGTCTTGAAGATGTGATGTTGGTTTGTGCCAAGGCATGGACTTTAATCCGCTACGGCAACGCCTAACCCAAATGCTACTGGACATATCGAAGAAGTTTGTACATATTCTCCCGGCAGGGAGAAGGCGAGAGTAGCCCAGGATGAAGCAAAGCGTAAGCGAGCGGAATCCTGGGTGAGTTCATAAAGAGAGATACCCGTCCCGGAGGGCCGGGGCGAAGACTGGTTGATAGTTCTTCATTACTTCGTTTTGCACTATCTCATAGGAATGCTGCAATATCGTTGTTCCCAGAATTGGAACATCTTGTGATGCTTATCTAGAAGCAATGCACGATAGATAAAAAGGAAAAGATCGCGCGCCCCTACGGGGCTAACCATCTTTTATGCCAGTGCCCCAGGGTTCCGCTACGCTTCACCCTGGGCTATTGTCGCCTGCTCCCTCCGGGAGAAAAACCTACTCGCGGAACAAGATTAACTCCGCGACCTAGAGCAAAACCAGCGTAGGTGTATCCCGAACCACAACTCCCTACGCAGGTTTTCCGTCAAGAAAACCTGCGCATCGCCGAATTTGGATAGGACATAGTAACGCTGGTTTTGCTCTAGACTACAGACATTGGTGCTCTCACTTCCGATGCTTCGCCTATTCAGCTGCACGGCCTGAATGGGCCACAGGCTATAGTTACTTCTTCAGCTCTTTATATCTCGGGCAGGTGGTTACATGGTCGTTGACCATGCCGACGGCTTGCATAAAGGCGTACAGAATCGTTGTACCGACAAACTTACAACCATACCCTTTCAGGGCTTTGCTCATGGCATCCGACACTTCAGTCGAAGTAGGAGCATCTCTTAGAGTCTTCCAGCTGTTCCGTATAACCTTATTCCCAGTAAACGACCACAGGAACTTATCCAGCGATCCGTGTTCCTTCTGAATCTTCAACACCGCTCCGGCGAGTTGAATCGTGGCCAGGATCTTTGCACGATTACGAATAATCCCCTCATTCGCCATCAACTTCTCAACATCTTTATCCTTGAAGGCTGCCACGCGAACAGGATCGAAGTTGGCAAAGGCCCGCCGATAGGCTTCGCGTTTACGAAGCACCGTTATCCAGCTCAATCCGGCTTGAGCGCCTTCCAGAACCAGCATCTCAAAGAGATGACGATCATCGTGCGAGGGCACTCCCCACTCTTCATCGTGATAGGCGAGATACAACGGATCGGCAGTTACCCAACTGCATCGTTTACCAATATCAATGACGTCGGTCTTCGTGTTTGCCATTCTTACAGATCTCTTTCTAACTAAATGTCGCGATCGAGTTGCTTAAGAAACTGCTCAATCGTCTTTTCGTCCCGCTGATAGAAGGTCCATTGCCCAATGCGCTTGGCCTTTACCAGTCCCGCCCGCTGTAACATAGCGAGATACGTCGAGACGGTCGACTGACAGAGATTGCTCTTTTCGAAGATGCGGGAGACACAGACTCCTTCACGCAAAGGACAATGCGGCTGCCCTTCGAAGTTCTTCTCCGGCTCCTTCAGCCACTGCAAAATCTCACGGCGGACAGGATTAGAAAGAGCTTTTATGATTTCGTCGACGTCGATCACAGTTCCCTCTTCCTAACCTACCAGATCAAAGTAAAAGATTGGCACACGACTTCACAAGGCAACGCCGGTCTTCCTCCCAGAGTCTACAGCAGGAGCGGTTTTCCTCCTCTCAACATGGAAGCCCCGGAACACACAACGGAAAGAGGGACGTTATCTCGACAACGTCCCTCTTTAGAGCATTTCCCGCATAGGTATCGACTTGCCAACGATGGCGAAGAGCAGCTTTCTCTGGCGGAAAGCTGCGTATGCCTCTGTGACTCGATCTACATCTTTACGGGAAACGCTTTAGACGACCAGCGTAGTCAAGGACTCCTTATCGAATTCCTTGATCTCTCCCTCGCGGCCCTCGGCGATCTTCTTCGCCCAATCCGGTTCCGACAAAAGTGCGCGGCCAAGCGCAACCAGATCGAATTCGCCCTGCTGCAACTTCTCCACCAGCGTGCGGATATCCGCCACGCCGGCATGCCAGTCAGCATTCCCTGGAGTAAAGGCCTTATCCAGGCCAACACTGCCGACCGTAATCACAGGCTTGCCACTCAAACGACGCGTCAATCCTGCTAACGTCTCCTCCGACCCGGCAAAGGCAGGCTCCCAGAAGCGACGAGTGCTTACGTGGAAGATATTGACTCCAGCCTCAGACAATAGTTGAAGAATTACCTTCAACTCTTCGGGGCTATTTGCGATGCGAGCGTCATAATCCTTCTGCTTCCATTGCGAGAAGCGGAAGACAATCGGGAAATCGTGGCTTACTTCCGCGCGTACGGCCTTCACAACCTCAACGGCAAAGCGAGCACGATTCTCAAGCGATCCGCCGTACTCATCCGTTCGCTGATTCGATCCTTCCCACAAGAAAGCGTCAATCAGATAACCGTGAGCACCATGGAGCTCAACGCCATCGAAGCCAACTCGCTCGGCATCGCGAGCCGCATGAGCAAAGGCCTTCACCGTGTCGGCGATATCCTGATGCGTCATCTGCTTAACAACGGTCTTTCCCTCGCTGGCTATCTGCATCGGACCAAACCCAGGAGCCTGCGGATCAGGTTCCATACCGGGCCTGCGCACCGGACCAACATGCCAGATCTGCGGAATAATCTTGCCGCCTGCTTCGTGAACTTCGTCCACGACACGCCGCCAGCCTGCAAGAGCCTTATCGCCAAAGAAGGCCGGAACATTGGCATAGCCATTCGCACCGGGATGATTAATGTACGTCCCCTCAGTAATAATCAGCCCGACTCCGCCCTCAATCCGCCGGCGGTAATAACGCGCCACATTCTCTCCCGGAACACCTCCAGGAGAATGCTGACGAGTCATCGGAGCCATAACGATCCGGTTCTTAAGCGTCCATCGCCCTAAGGCAAAGGGCTGAAAGAGCACTTCCACATCTGTAGCTGCTGTTTGAATGGCGCACCTCGCTCCCTCGGACCTTGGCCCGAGCGTCTCGATATATCGAGAATTCTCGATATAAGATGAAGCCCCAAGTTGTCAGGATTCAGAAATTTGCGCTAACGCGCTTCTCGCGAAGAGAGCAAAAGCCCTGCAATCGCATTAAAGCATTTTCGCTTTTGGTATGGTCCAGCGAAATTCAGTGCAGTGTGGCCGTTCTTTAACGGAACGGCCACGCGGTCATTTGTTCCTAGTCTACGGTGAAAGCGAAAATGCTCCAATGTGGGAATAGATCGATGCCTCGAGGTGTTTCTAGAGATGAAGGCGCGCGACCTCAACATATCCATATTGAAGACAAAGACAAAGGACATCCCCACTTTTGATCATGATGAATACTTACACGCTTGCTTCCCCAAATCTCGCGACCGCCGTTCGCCCTCTGGGTGCAATGGAAGAGTTCTTCTGGCTCTATGAACAACACACTCCGGTACATTTTGTAGTAGCGGCGAAGATCACAGGACACACAACGATTGCCGACTGGCACATGGCTCTTCGTGCGCTTCAAAAGCGCCACTCCAACGCTTCTGTCTTTATCGATGTCGATGAGGACAACCGCCCACAATTCTATCGGAACGAAAGCGCACACATTCCCCTGCGTGTTATCCCTGGCGATCAGACGCAGTGGATGGCAGAGATGGAAAGAGAAATCGCCACGCCATTCCCTGCTGCGGAAGCACCGCTGCTGCGAGCTGTTCTTCTGTACCAGCCGGAGCAATCGGTATTGTTGCTCACGGCGCATCACTCGATTGCCGATGGAATGTCGTTAACCTTCGCGATCCGCGATATCGTCCGCAGCCTCGCGGGCGAATCCTTCAGCCCACTCTCGCCGCTTCCGTCACTGGAGAAGTTGCTGACCACAGTACTTTCGCCCACCACGGAAGAACAGGCACCGCTGCCGGAACCGGCAGGACCGCCATCTCCTCTACGGGACACCGCAAAGCTAACGCCCTCGATACGCCGTCTCCAATTCACTCCGGAGCTGACAGCGCGTCTCTACCGGCGTTGCCGCGAGGAGGGAACGACGGTCCACGGCGCATTGATGGCTGCTGCCAGCCTGGCTGCATGGCAGGCCGGTAACTGGAGAGATCGCCCGATACGCATCCTCACGCCGGTGGATTCCAGAAGGGCTCTGGATCTTTCCCTTGAAGACATCTCTCTATTGGTCAGTGGCGGGACGGCTGCGATGCAACCCACCTCCACGCAGAACTTCTGGAAGCTGGCCAAAGAGGCAAAAGCGGCGGTAGCCCCCACACAAACGCCTCAGGCAATGAGGCAAACGCTGGAAGCTGTGAAGCAATTCTTCGGCGAGGATGGCGACACAGATACTGCCATTGAATTCGTGACGAACATATTCGCTTCCGAAATCATGATCACAAACCTGGGCAAAATTCCCGAGAGCCGCTTTGGCCAATTCATGATCGAAGAACTCTGGGGGCCTGGGGTTCTGACCGGGATAGACGGCCATCAGACAATCGGAGTGGCAACGGTGAATGGGTCTCTCGGGTTACTGCACACAAGCTGCACACCCATAACCGCCTTCCTCGAAACCATTCAGGTCATCCTTCACGCAGCATGCTAGTACTTCGCCCCAGCGCGGAGCATCGCCGCGGATGGAGTACCGCCGGACTCCAGGCCGGGGTCCCCGGCACGCGCGGTTTTCGCGTGCTGGGGTGGAGGACCGGCTGTCGTGTGGGCGTCCTCGCCCACACAGGCGATGCAGCGTTGGAACTTGAAATTGCGTATTGATATCCGGCTTCCCAGGTGGAGGGCCTGGAGACCCTCCACGACAGCCGGCGAGGACGCCGGCGGTACAAAACAAGCTGATTAGGGGGCCTCACTACGGAAGGCATTTTGGAAACTACATCTCTTCTTTAAGGGTCTTGGTGTAGTCGTCGTTCAGTTGCGATAACACCTGTTCCAGTTCCTTCAGGCCCATCAGGAGATCCGCCGACCGTTGCAAGACTATGTTCAGCTCCTCCGGCTTCAACTTATCCGGAGGCGCCTTCTCCCCATAGATAAATATCGGAGAGATTGCCTTCGACTGATCGTGAAAGAGGCTCACAGCCACGCTATCGACCACATCTTGCTCGCTATAAGCGTCGGAGAGGCGCTGAACCTCCTTGTACTCCATAAAGCCAAGGGCTCCGGTATCCCGAGCCGAATGCCAGGCAGAATCGTTAAATCCCGACCAGCTCATCGAATAAGACAAGGTCGTACTCGCAGGAGCCTTGTGGGTATCGCGAATCTGGGACATCAGCTCCAGATTGTGCTTCATCCGCTCCTCGTCCTCCCGGATGTACTTCATATTCTTCTGGACCAGGCTCTGGTTCTCGGTAAGCTCCTGCCGGATGTTCGCACGAGCCTCGTGGACCAGATGCCGATGGTGCAGCCACTCCACCGACCCTTCAAGCCCTAAAGCAATCAGCAGACCGACGGTGATGGTAAACAGATGAACAAAAAACTCTCGCCAACTATCGATAGGTTTGTGAGGCAGATGAACTTCCACTAGATTTTCGTCCCCTTGCAAACGGAATAGGCGCTGCTAATGCAGTCACAACCGGAATACGGCTCTCTACCGTCCAATATAGAGCATGATGGGCAATGGGCGAAGTCCTGGGTTCGTGCTCTCTCCGCCTTAGGGGGCTGAGGTTTCTACATATTTTGCAAAGGGGAACCATAGAGAAGAGCAAAATATAACAGCAATTTCGAGAGTTCCAATCATTCGTCAGGCCTTGTGTCAGGGCATGGGCTTTAGTCGCCGATCGCGTTTCTATATTTGCTGAGCCGAGGATAGCCGAAAATCCGTGTACACAATCAGAATCTCAAAGGCAAACTGGCTTTTGTCCTGTGTCAGTCCTGCACCGGGGTAGCCGACCCGCGATAAATGAAACGGGAGGTCGGATTTTGATGTTTCTTATTAGGGCTGGACTTCAGTCCAGCCGAAAAAAGTCTTCTTTGAGAGAGAGGAAGCATTCTCGGTAACAAGAGTAGGAGTTAAGAACAATGGCCTGGAGTTAACTTGCTTTATGGATCAAGAGGAGCGGTCAAAAAGAATTTCTATATGACAGGACAAGTAGTTTGAAGCACTAATCATAAATTGGAACTCCAAGCCCTGTCCTTAAACTCCAAAGCCGTAGCTGTCCGATTCGCCTAGGTTACCGAGAATGTCTAAATCCCTTCCGGCAAGACCTCGCGGCTGGACTGAAGTCCAGCCCCTGGACTTTCTACATTTCTCGCAAGGGATATCAATAAAACAACGAAACATAACAGCAATTTCGGTCGTTGCCACCATTGGTCAGGCTTTGTGTCAGGGATGGCCTTCAGGCCATCCGAAAACAGTCTTCGTTAAGAGAGAAGAAACATTTTCGGTAACATATGCAACGGGAAGAACAATGGCATTAAAGCTATACCAGTTTGAGCGTTTTGGTCATTACTTCCACGAGGGAAGATCCTCTCAAACAGTATCTTGCAACTATTCGGCATGCTCAATTTCCCGCTGCATTCGTTACCGAGAATGTCTATCCATTATTAAGAGAATTTCCGCGGCTGGACTGAAGTCCAGCCCTGACACAAAGCCTGACCAATGGCCGCAACGATCGTGGACGTCCTGACCGGCTGAGCATAACTCGATTCCCCGGGGAAAACCGAGTTATGCAGGAAGAACTAAAACACTGTTACTTCTTGTACTGTGCCAGCATTTCCATATAGCGGTCGATCAAGTCGGCCTTGTGCAGCGAGGAGTAATGCCCTGCTACGACGATGTCGATCGGCAGGTGCATATCCTTCAGCTTCTGAAGTGTCTTGGCATATTCGACAAGATCGGCTCCATCCATATTGCCAAGCTGAGGCTTCAGGACACAACCGCCATAGAGTACCTGCTCCTTCGGAAACCAGACAAAGATGTCGTCAGGCTTATGCGACGGCCCCAGATAGAGAGCGCGAACAGCACCATTCTGCAAATCGAAACTAGCCGGATAGGTCGTATCCGGCAGCACGATAGGGACATTCGGATAATTGGGGAAGAACGCCTGAGTCTGTTTGATCAGGGCTTCGCCTTCCTTTTGCAGTAGATCGCGGGTCATCGTGGTGGAGACGATCTTGGCACCGATCTTCTTAAAATATGCATTGCCGCCAAAGCGGTCGGGATCGTGGTTCGTATCGATCACCTCGGTAATCGGCAACTGTGTCACCTTACGAATTTCTGCGGCAAGCATCTCGGCAGTCTGCGGCGTCATAGTCGCCCCTACCACGGTAACGTGGTCACGGCCAATGTAAACGACAGAGTTCTCCTTACCGTAGAAGGACTCCTCCACCAGATAGACATTCCCCTTAAGCGGAATGAATTTAAGAACAGGCTCGGCCAGCGAATACAAAGGCGCAAGCAGAGCGACTAACATGGCAAACACAACAAGAGGTCGTTTCACTCAAAGCTCCCAATAAGGGCTAACCCATTTCAGATTCGGATACAAACCGAATAAGCGAACAAATGGAGATAAGAACACAGATCTAACTGCCAAGTGATGTCTTTAACATTCTCCCTTGTTACCTATACATCTAGGGATAATACACTTCTTACGGCAAGGGACGGAAGAAAACTGAAGAATCGAGGTACAATTCGTATCAACTTTGTAGGGAAAGAAAGAAGAGCGCCAAGAGTATTTCCCAGTCTCTTCCGACAGTCAAAGACTATTCGGGTCCGGGTAGCTATGGGTCTAGAGCATTTTTCGAATTAGTGTAGACCATTTATACAGAGACGGAACCAAGCCTGAGCATTATCAGGGGAAATAAGCTTGAGAGCGTCGGCTATAGCTTGCTCAAGGGATTCTCTGGTTCTAGCTTTGGCAGCCCGAAGCAGTTGTTTGAGCTTAGCCCAAGCCTTTTCGATCGGATTCAGATCGGGCGAGTAAGGCGGCAGGTATAGCAATTCTGCTCCAGCGGCCTCGATCAGCCTCCGTACGCCGTTGACCTTATGGGAACTCAAGTTGTCCATTACCACCACATCGCCAGCTGTCAGTGCCGGACAGAGTATGTGTTCGACATAGGCTAGGAATATCTCCGCATCGGTAGCGGCTTCGATGGTCATCGTTGCTACCATGCCACGAAAACTCATTGCTCCCAGGATGGTCATGATTTTCCATTGTCCTCCAGGAGTAGATTCGTGTATACGAGTGCCTCCGAGGCAACGGGCATAACGCCTCGTCATCGAAGTTGTCACACCACTCTCGTCAAGGAAGATCAGCCGTTCCAGACTTGTCGCCTGGATCTTGGCGACAAATTCTTGGCGTCGCTGGCGGTTCGCTTCGGTATCGCGTTCACTGGCATAGAGCGACTTTTTTTCAGCCGTAAACCCAGTTTCCGAAGTAGAAACCAAATCCGCCCCAAGCTCAGTTCCACGCTTGCTTCATTGTGCAACTTTGCTTGCACTTCAGCCAACGTTAAATCCGGCTCCGCTTCCACCCACGCTATTACCTGCTTTTGCTCTTTGGCTCCGACGTGTGGTTTTCTCCCGGGACGATGAACAACTCGCTCGGCTTGACCACTATGCTTCCGCTGGCTGGAAACCTTCTTCGCCCAACCTACACTTACTCCAAATAGCTCTGCCAATTCCTCCAGCGTCCCATTCCCATCATCATAGGCTGCTAGGAACTTACGTCGCAGATCATCTTCGTAGGCTTTCGCCATTGCTTTGCTTGTCGCTGAGTTTCGCCATGCTCAGTCTACACTAATTCGAAAAATGCTCTAGCTTCCCCTACGCAGCTAATTTCCTTATCGACAGGGGATGGCAGCCAACGCTCGCCATCGACCTGCTCAAGCAGGCAAAGACACAGATAGAAGCAGAAAGAGCCAGAGACAAGGATGATGACACTGTAACCGAAGAGGGCTTGAAAAAGCGTAAAGAGTGGCAGACCCGCCAGGACCAAGAGATAAACGGCTCATTACTACAAGCCTACGCGCAAGCCGGGCTCCCACAGGAAGCCTTGCAGTTAAAAGCAGCCGTTGAAAGACCTCTACCCGAAGATAAGAAGTTACAGTCGGATTACTGGCTCAATCGTGCACGCTTTGAAGCGCTCCAAAAGCATACCGTCGATGCTCTCGCTTACTACCAACTGGCGCTGCAAACCAGAATCGAACCACCGAAGGCATGGCAAGGCAGATTGAAAGACAATCTCACCGACGAGGCGCATGCTCTCTGGACGGCACAGGGTGGAACAGAGACAGCCTGGAACGCTTGGAGTAAACCAGCTCCCGTCGATGTAAAGGCAGCGCAGGAAGGGCGCTGGGAGAAACCCAAGAAAGGAATTCCCTCCTTCGAAATCTCGGACCTTTCAGGAAAGACCTGGAAGCTGAAAGAGCTGGAAGGAAAGGTTCTCCTGATCAATGTGTGGGCCACTTGGTGCGGTCCCTGCCAATCGGAGCTGCCCAGGCTGCAAAAGTTCTATGAGCAGATCAAGGACCGCTCCGATATCCAGATCCTCAGCTTCAACGTTGACAACGATCTGGGCTTAGTCGCTCCCTTCATAAAGAAGAAGGGCTTTACCTTCCCGATCCTGCCGGCCTCTTCTATGGAAGCAACGCAACAAGGCATTCCACAAAACTGGATTATCGATCCACACGGCGTCTCCCGATGGGAACAGCTTGGATACGACGGGAAAAACGATGCCGAGTTCGAGAAGGAAATGCTCGACCGTCTGGAAGCAGTCAAAGCCGGCCAGTAGAACCAATAAGCAAGCATAAGCAATTAGGGAGACTCGTCCCGTAGGGACGGGTCTCTCGAGTTTCTACTGAAGAAAAAATTAGTGCGGTTAGAAACCGCCACCCTCGGTTTGGTACCGCCGGACTCCAGGCCGGCTGTCGTGGAGGGTCTCCAGGCCCTCCACCTGGGAAGCCGGATATCAATACGCAATTTCAAGTTCCAACGCTGCATCACCTGTGTGGGCGAGGACGCCCACACGACAGCCGGCCTGGAGACCGGCGGTACATTAAGATGCTCCAGCAGCGCTAAAATCCTGGCGGTCTCTTGTCGGCGACATTGAGGCTTCGCTCCAGAGCAAGCCCTACCCTTCCAATTGTCCCTTCGTCAAAGAGTCTGCCGATTAATGTAACTCCGTGAGGCACTTTTCTTGGAGTCGAAAATACCGGCAGCGGACGATTCGGATCTGGAGCCCAATCGCTGCGAGCCTTCGTTACCTCGACAAATCCAGCACGCAGAGTCAGCGAAGGATGGCCTGTGAAGTTTGTAATCGTCAACATCTCATCGCGCAACGACGGCACGAGCAACAGATCGACCTGCGACATGATGCGGCTCATCTCATTAGCAACTTTGCGGCGGAAGCGATCTGTCTGCACAAAATCGACGGCTGACAGAAAACGGGCTTGACGGAAGCTGTTCGGCCAGGCATCCGGAACCTGCATCTTCAGCTCGCGATCTTTGTGGCTGAGCGTGAGCTCCTCAAAAGCTGCTGCCGCCTCCGAGAAGAGAATCACATTCAACGAACCGTAAGGCCAATCCGGAAGAGCAACCTCAACCGGAATCATGCCTAACTTCTTTACCGTCTCAAAAGCTTCCCGATCGACATCCGTTGCCGGACTCTCATTCATCCACTGCGGGAAGTATCCGACGCGCAGCCCTTTCACCCCCGCATTTGCATCGAAGTCCAGCTTACTTGGAACGCTGGAGAGATCGCCCGGATCGGGACCGGAGATAGCATGCAGGACGAGCAGAGCGTCTTCTACGCTACGCGTCATCGGACCCAGTTTGTCGAGCGACCAGCAAAGCGTCATGGCACCGGTTCTGGGCACACGTCCGAAGGTTGGACGCAAGCCCGTAATGCCGCAACGCATGCTCGGACTGACGATGCTTCCTTCCGTCTCACTGCCAATAGAAAAGCCAACCAATCCGGCTGCCGTCGCCGCGCCCGGCCCGGCACTCGATCCCGACGAGCCCTCTTCCGGGAGCCAGGGATTCATCGTCTGACCACCGAACCAGACATCGTTCAAGGCCAGCGATCCCAGACTTAACTTTGCAACTAATACCGCTCCGGCATCGTTCAATCGCTGCACAACAGCTGCGTTGGTGGAAGGAATGCGATTGCGAAAGGGTTCAGCTCCATAGGTCGTCGGAATACCGGCGGTGTCAACGAGATCTTTTGCCCCCCAGGGAATGCCGTGCAACGGGCCGCGATACTTACCGGCGGCAATCTCCTGATCGGCCTTCCTTGCCTGAGCCAGAGCGGAGTCGCGAGTAAGCGTGATGACGCAATGGAGCTTGGAATCGAAACGCGCCAAGCGGTCGAGATAGATGTTTGTCAGCCGCTCCGAGGTCAGCTTGCGGCTCTGAATCCAATGAGAGAGCTTTGACACTGGAGCATAGGCGATATCCTCGTCCTTGGACGGAAGTGGGCCTGGATCAGCATTACTGCGTACAAAATGCTCTTGTGCAGGCAAGGGTTGCGTACCGGGAGCGACAGCATACCAACGCGACCAGGGAGCCAGATTCTCTTCCAGGGCTACCTTACGCGGACCGACCCGGCGCTCATAAAGAGGGGCCATCGAGTTACGCCAATTCCCTGCTGCTTCGGCGCGTTCGCTATCACTTAGTTGTATGTTGACCAGCTTCTCGGCCTCGGCAAAGGTTGCAGCCGAGACTTCAGGGCCTACAGCTGGAGCCGTGCCGAAGGCAGGAGGTGTCCCGGCAGGAGATTCACCGGAGGGATTCTTCGAGCGGCATCCAACTGCCGCACCCAATAACCCAAGAGAGGAATGCTTGAGGAACTGCCTACGCGATCTCGCCATAGGCAGTGAATATCCGATTCAAGGAGAGTTGTAAAGGACTAACAATTCCCGCCAAACGGAACTATCGTCAAGAGGCGCCGCATCTTCGCAACGGCGTGTAACGCCGTCCTGGAGTTGCCGAATCTGAAACAAGCAAGGCTTCGATAGATCATGGAAGTTGCAGCCGTTACGCAAAAGGCATCCTGGAGGGATGCCAATACAATAGCCCCGGGTGTAGCGTAGCGAAACCCGGGGTCACGTACAAATAAAACATTGCCCGCCCCGGAAGGTGGCGGCACGAAATCTTGTCCAATCAAGAGAAGTGAGATTCGTTCCGCCCCATCCGGGGCGGAGATCGCGTTGGTATCGGTTTCCCCGGGTTTCGCTACGCTACACCCGGGGCTACTGTCGTAGCATCCCTCCAGGATGCTTTGCTGTAACACACTCAGCTAAGGGAACGAGAGAATGCGTAAGTATCGGCAATCGGGCAAAACTAGCTTCCGGAGATATGTCAGGTTACCCATATAGAGATCTCTGAGTTCCCTACCTTATCCCGCTTCGCGTCCGTGAAGATGGGGCACCCCCGATTGCGGCTTAGGCGACCACTTCTACGTTGCTTCCTGCTAATGCTTCCTCGACAGTTACAATTCTGGCAAAGCGTCCATCCAGAACCAGTTCCGTTCTTGCCTTGATCTCTTCGGGACTCCATTCTCTACCGTGACGATCGATCATGGGAAAGGTCAAGGTCGCCTCCGTTACATAGTCGACCTGATAGCCGCTATCCGAAGCATGGCGAGTTGTAGTTTCGCAACACTGTTCCGTACGGAGTCCCGAGACGATCACTCGGCGGATACCTTGCTGCACAAGCCAGACATCGAGTCCGCTGCCGACCAGCGCACTATGGCAACGCTTATGAAAGATAGCATCGGGAGAAAACGCCAGACCGGAGAGGGTTTTCACATAACCCGAGGCCAAGGAGAATACCCCTTCCGGATCTACGTGAAAGACCTGAACAACCGGTATGCCTTGGGCCTTGGCTCCATCGATCAGCTTTTGTAGATTCTTGAGAAATTGCGGGACATCGCAATCATTCCAATACGAGCGGTGACGAAAAGATTCCTGTACATCGATAACAATTAACGCGGTATCTGCTGTAGTGGGCACTTCATGCCTCCCATGAACTTAGTATGAAAATGATGGTAGGCATTTCTTCCACTCGACGATAGACAGGCAGAAGCCGAAAACCGGACAGAATGAGCCAGCAGGATTTCAACGTTCAGAGGGAATGAAAGAGCAAGAGCCTCAGGTCCGGGAGAACCCAAAGACCTGGTTTGATCTTTGGGGTGGGAGCTCTCCGGGATTGAAACCTGAAGCCCTGGCCCTATTGGGAGATAACACTACGCGACAACACACTTTCAGAGTGGGCCCGGGACTACTCCCCCCGAACCCCATTCCTCCTTTCATGCCCTTTTTGCGAGCATGTGATTACGCGCCGAGGAGGCACCTGCCGCCCTTACCGACAGACGAGGAGAGTCAGTTCTTACTTCTCCCTCTGCCAGGCGGAACTGACGAACAACACTTTGCAGATTTGTAGCCAAAGAAGCCAGATTCTTGCAGGACTCCGATTCCTTCTCAATGGCCAAGGTGGTCTTCTGCGTTAGATTTGCAACCGTACTGATATGACTGCTGATCTGTTCACTGGCACTGGCCTGCTCCGTTGCCGCAGTCGCAATCATGGCAATCATTTCTTCCGTCTTCTGTGACATATCGATAATGGAGTTCAACGCAACCTGGGTATCATCGACATGCTTCAAGCCATCGGAGACGCCTTTATTGCCGAGTTCCATTACAGTCATCACTCCGGAGGTTTCGGATTGGATAGCCTGAACCATTGCCGCAATCTCTTCGGTTGCCGACTTTGTACGCTCAGCCAGACGACGGACTTCTTCGCTGACGACGGCAAAACCGCGTCCATGCTGCCCGGCCCGGGCCGCCTCAATCGCGGCATTCAGAGCCAACAGATTTGTCTGCTCGGAGATCTCGCGAATTACGGTAACGACCTTTCCAATCTCTTCCGAACGCTTTACGAGAGAGCCCATACTCGCCGTCATCTCTCCGGTCGAAGAGGAGATGTTCTTCATCGCCGAGCTGGTATTGTCCATTACATGGCCGCCGCTGGTTGCAGCCCTGGCAGAGTCGCGGCTGACCATAACGGCATGCTCGCTATGCTGCGAGATTTCGGAGATAGTGGCACTCATCTCCTGCGCTGCTGCTGCCGTAGCTTCTACCAGCTGTGACTGCTCACGCATATTTTCTGCCGACTGCTCGGACTGTTCTGAGATTTCGCTGCTGGTCGTCGCCAGTATCTCGGAACTCTGCATGATGGAGCCGACAATCTCGCGCATGGAATGAACCATACTGTTCAGGGAGCGAACCATTTCTCCAATCTCGTCCTTTGAGTCGAGATCGAGAGTCTGGGTCAGATCCTTCGCCGCAACCTTACCCAGCAATGCCGACGCCAGACGCAGAGGATGTCCGATCACCCGGGTCATCAACCAGCCATTGCAGATACTAAGGAGAACCACGACAGCCATCACACCGAACGAGAGCAGGCGCATGGAGGAGAAGGTGTCGTCAGCCTGGTTGGTGGCCAAGGCCGAGCCTTGGTTATTCAGGTCGATTCCCTCCTGAACAATCGCCGCCAACTTCTCATATACAACGCGGCCATTGCCCAGAAGCAGCTGGCGCGCCTGATCTTTCTGCCCTTGTCCAACCAGGGCAATGACCTGTTCGCAGAGAGGCAGGTATTCGGCCTGGGCACTCTTCATCTTTTCGAAGCGGGAACGCTCTTCCGGGCTTGCAATCAGAGCTTCATACTGCCGCTCTTCGGTCGCCAGTCTCTCGATGTAGTCGCTCTTCTGCTTCTTATACTTTTCGGTGCAGGCATCATCCTCGCACAGCAGAACGCCGATTTCCGCTCTTCGGATCTGGGAGAATTCAAAGCGGATCTCACCCAGTACCTGTACCCCGGTCAGCCACTTTTTGCTGATTTGCGAAGTCGAGTCATGCAGCGTCGACATCGAAAAAAGATTGATCGTGCCGTACCCGATGCAGAGCAGACAGACGATGCCGAAAGAAACTACCATCTTTCGAGCAATGGGCAGATTACGGAGGAAAAACATCATATAAGGTCTCCCTATGCGGGAATCTTTCATAGCCTTATATCGTCTTGATATAACAAGGGAAGAGCCTTTAGTAAAAATAAACAAAATGGGTAACTCTAGCTGATCTCTATAGATGTAGCTTCGATTGTCCCGGTAGGTAATGGCTGGAAGATGACTTGAAGGTAACGTCCATGACACTTTTGAGGGAGAGGCCCGATCACGACTTCACGTGATAGGTTCATCGGTACTGGGGTGAATTTCTATAGAGAATAGGGGCGGCAATACAAAACAGCTGTGCTCGCCGTCACGTTGTCTGCTGCCGACGCAGCAGCAGCCTGGGCCAACCGGCAAACCAGCGATCACGCTACTCCACTCTCGAAGAAAACGTAGGTCTCTGAATCTCTCCTCTCCGTACTGGCCAGAACGGAGCAAACGGGGGAGAAGGCCACCTTAACCAGCCTGCTCTCACTTTTTCTTTCTCCAGATAGCAACTCATTCCAGGAACTTATTTTGCAGAGCAGCACAGCTACAAGGGATTGATAACATGCCCAAGAGGTAAACCATCTTCGATGTAGCTGCATCTTCTTGCAAGTAAGGAAGAGCTCTCCTAAAGATCACATAGGACTCATTGACTTCTGCCCTTGATGACCAGGAGCTTCAAATATCTTGCGCCTCCGGTCATACGATCATAAGTAACGCTCTTTCTGGATGGATGAAGTATTTCCGTATGAGGCATGCGCCTGCTGGAGGTTCTATGCGAGTTGCTTTGGTAGCCCCGCCCTTTATTCCTGTGCCGCCTCCAAGATACGGTGGCACGGAACTGTTCTTGGCTCATTTAGCGGAAGGCCTTCGGAAGCAAGGTATCGACGTCGTACTCTATTCCAACGGTGAATCGAAGATCAACGTCGAAAATCGCTGGCTCTACCCCACCGGAGAGTGGCCCATTCAAAACGCTACCTCCGGACAGTTGAGAGACCTGAACCACTCTTCTTGGGCCATTGCCGATGCCGAGCGAAGCTGCGATCTCATCCACGTCAACAGCACTATGGGAGTGGCCTTCTCGCGAAAGAGCCATGCACACTTCGTTTGCACACTCCATCATCCCAACCTACCGGAAATAAGCGACTTCTATCGCCACTTCCCCGGGATTCAATACGTGGCTATCAGCCGTTTCCAGGCGGAAGGAGAACGGCTTCCCCTGATTCGTACCATTCATCACGGACTGGATGTTTCGAAGTATCGAGTGCAAACAAAGAAGCAGGACTACTTCTGTTTTCTGGGAAGGTTTGCTCCGATAAAAGGAGCGCACCTTGCCATTGAAGTTGCCAAACGCAGTGGTATTCCGCTCAAGATGGCAGGAGAAATTCAGCCTGTCTTCCGCGATTACTTTGAAACCAAGGTGAAGCCGCATATCGATGGTAAGTTCATTGAATACGTTGGCGAAGCTGATCTGGAGGCCAAAAATCAGCTACTTGGCAATGCCAAGGCCATGCTCTTTCCGATTCTCTGGGATGAACCCTTCGGCCTGGTGATGATTGAAGCAATGGCTTGCGGCACCCCGGTGCTGGCACTTTCTGGAGGAGCAGTGCCGGAGGTAGTGCGTCCCGGTCTCTCAGGAGAAATAGCCCTCAATCTCGAGGAGCTCGTCACCAAGGCGAAGAATCTCAAGAAGTTTGATCCTCGCTGGCTGCATCATTACGTCGAACAAAGTTTTTCAGTAGACGCGATGACCAGAAAATACATCGCACTCTACCGTGAACTAACAGGCGAGGGTGAGAACCCAGAACCGAAAGTCGCAGAAAATGTGGAGCTACGAGCGGCATGAGCTCTTCCACGAACTTTTCCGAGAATATAGAAATTACCGGGTTAGAACGTACGCAGGCTCCCATAGAACCAACCACCATCTATCGGGAACCCTATCTTTCCAGTGCCGACAAGCTGGCACTGATTGAGGGTAAATCCTTTCTGGTGACGAACCTGGCAGGCGATCTTATGCCTCCCGGGGCTCCGCACATAGGATTCTTTCACCACGACACACGCTTTCTAAGCCAGTTGCAACTCACCATTAATGGAAATCCGCCAACCGTCCTCTCGTCGACCACCGAAAGATCTTTCCGGACCAAGGTCGAGCTGACGGCTCGAGGCAAGAACACGGGGACCGATCTCGACTTCCCGCTACATACGGTCCATATCCATCGTGAGCAGCTTCTGAACGAAGGAATTCTGTATGACACCCTGTGCTTCCAGAGCTTCCACCACTCTACGACGTGGATGACGGTTGAAATCACCTATAACGCGGACTTCATGGACATCTTCCAGGTTCGCGGACTCCTGCGCGGCAAGAGCGGACACTACTATTGCCCGCTGCACAGCTCTGAGCGGCTGCTCTTTGTCTACGAAGGTCTCGACAACCGTCTGCGTTCGACGGAGATCCGCTTCCACACACCTGCCAAAGAGGTTCATGAAGGCACCGCTTCCTGGGAAGTACAACTCCAACCAGGAGAGCAGTCGCGAATCATAACCTCCATACTGCCTCATTACCAGGAGAAGCAAGGGAGCGTGCAGGTCGATCTCTCGGCCAACGATTACAAGGGACCAAGACACCCGGCGGCAACCGGCATAGAGGAGATCAGCCGATGCGAACGCGAGAAACGCGAAGAGTACCATCGATGGTTCGAGAAATGCACCCGCTTTGAGTCCGACGACGAATTCTTCGACCGGATGCTCCTGACTTCGATCAATGACTTCTACGCTCTGCAGATTCCCGACGAGAACCACCACATCGTCTCCGCCGGAATTCCGTGGTTTGCCACTATCTTTGGACGCGACTCGATACTGGCTTCCTTGCAGGCGCTGATGCTGAATCCCTCCCTGGCGCAGGATACGCTGCGGGTTCTTGCCAAATATCAAGGCCGGCAATTCGATTCGGATCGTGACGAAGAACCGGGAAAAATTGTTCACGAAGTGCGCACTGGAGAAATGACGGAAACGGGTGAGGTAGCCTTCGGACTCAACTACGGCTCTGTCGACTCGACCCCGCTCTTTCTGAGCCTTCTTGGGCATCAGTACGATTGGACGGGCGACCTAGAATTTGTAAGCGAGATGTTACCGGCTGCGCATAAGGCGCTCGATTGGATCCGCAACTACGGCGACCGCGACGGAGACTCCCTCATCGAATTCGAGCGCAAGAGTCCGAAGGGACTCTTTAATCAAGGCTGGAAGGATTCCGGAGATGCAAATATCTTCTCGGATGGCGCCATCGCCCAGCCTCCAATAGCTTTGGTCGAGGTCCAGGGCTATGTGATTCATGCCCTCCGTAGCTTCGCCAAACTATGCGACGCATTGGGGCAAAAGGAGGAAGGCGAAGAGTTGCGCCATCAGGCGACAGGCATAGCCGAGGCGCTTGACCGCCAATTCTGGCGCTCCGACATGAACTACTTCGCCATGGGCCTGGACCGGAACAAGCAGCCGTTGGATGTATTCGGGTCAAACCCAGGACATCTACTCTTCTCTCAAGCTATCTCTTCGGAGCGGGCATATCACGTTGTCAAACATCTGATGGACGATGGCCTCTATTCGGGTTGGGGCATTCGCACGCTCTCCTGCCTGGAACGAGGATATAACCCGCTCAGCTATCATCGCGGCTCGGTCTGGCCGCATGACAATTCACTGATCGCTTATGGAATGTCGCTGTATGGCTTCCAGCGCGACGCTTCGCGGATCTTCGACAATCTCTTTCACGCCGCATTGCACTTCCGCGACTATCGCCTGCCGGAGCTCTTCTGCGGAGTGCAGCGCAAGGAGCATGACGAGCCGGTGCATTATCCCGTGTCGTGTTCGCCGCAGGCCTGGGCTTCAGGGACCTTCCTGCTGATGCTGACCGGGCTGCTGGGATTACGCCCGGATGCTCCGAATCATCAGCTTGGAATTGTGAATCCGCTGCTGCCCGAATCCCTGAACCGACTCGTGCTGAGAAACCTCCGCATCGGAGAGAGCACGGTCAGCCTGGAGTTTCTGCGGCACCGCAATCGCACCTTCTGCAACGTGATCGATATGGAAGGGAAACCAATCGAGGTAAAGATCGCGTTCAAACACATGTAGAGGCAGTCGTTTTAGAGCATGATTGCAGAAATAGATATCAGAGAATATCTGTGCAACAATCGGGGCTTTGATAGATCATGAGAGTTTGCCAACGTCACGCAAGGGACGTCCCGGTAGGGATGCCACGACAATAGCTCCGTGCGAAGTCCGCTTTGCGGACGCTGGAGTTTCCACATTTCTTGTGAAGGATACCAATAAAGGACAACAAAACATAACAGCAATTTCGGTCGTTGCAACCATTGGTCAGGCTGTGTGTCAGGGATGGCCTTCAGGCCATCCGCAAACAGTCTCCGTTAAGAGAGAAGAAACATTTTCGGTAACACATGCAGCGGGAAGAACAAAAGCATTAGGGCTCTACCAGTTTGAGTGTTTTGGTCATTGCTTCCACGCGAAGATCCTCTCAAGCAGTACCGTGCAACTATTCGGCCTGCTCAATTTCCTGCAGAATTTGTTACCGAGAATGTTAAGCCACTCTTAGGAAGACAGCTTTCGGATGGCCTGAAGGCCATCCCTGACACACGACCAAAGCCACTTCGCCTTTGGGACTCTGTTATGTTCAAAGATTTCCTGCAATTCCAGCTCGGAGAATGTAGAAACTCCAGCGGCCGATTTGCGGACGGGAGCGCGGGATAGCTTACCCCCCAAAAAATCTCCGCCCCGTATGGGGCGGAACGAATCTTACTTCACGGATTGAGCAAGCATTCGTCCCGCCGCCTACCGGGGCGGGCAATATCTATCTTGTATGTTACCCCGGGTTTCGCTTCGCTTCACCCGGGGCTACTCTCGTAGCATCCCTACGGGATTGGAAGCCGTACCAACTGCTATTGCTTCGATCTGCAGCTTTTAGGGAAAGGCTCACTAGAGCATTTTTCGCATATGTATAGACTTGCTGACGACAGCGAAGAGCGGCTTTCTTTAGCGGAAAGCCGCATAAACTTTTGTGACTTGGTCTACTTCTTTGCGAAAAATGCTCTAATGGTGCGAATAAGTAAACATGGCAATCATGATGCTCAGGATAACCAACACGAAGAAGCCCAGCAGAGAGGTAATGAAGATGGCGACCTTACGTTCCTGCTCCGGTGCAGGGTGGGTAATTCCGAAGGCGTCGATAAAGGCTCGGGAAAACCAGATTAAGAGGCGCATGGGGACACTTCTATTTTACATAAGAGCGGTCGTACGGGAATTGGCGGGCGAGGCGGGAGGCGCAGAGGCCCCATCTTCCTGGGACCTCCGCAGCAGATTTACTTCTTTGCGTCGGCCTTCCAGCCGTAGGCATCCATCATGACTTCAAAAAGATGAGTGTTCGGGAAGAAGCCGTGAATCTCTTGAGATCCCGGTCCCTGAGCCGTCGCTAATACCTCTTCTCCGGCATGAGAATCGTTGACCCGGATCGCCGGAAGATCGATGGGCTTTCCGTGCGAACCTGCATTCGCAGCCTGCCACTCCTTCCAGCCGGTGAGAATCGACTTGTCCGGGGTGCCGCCATGCAGACGGAAGTCAAAAGAGTGGTCCGCGGTAAAGATCAGCAGCGTGTCCTTCAGATCGACGGTTGAGGCAATCTCTCGAATCAGCTTGTCAAAGCCCACAACACTGGTCAGACCTTTCTCGGGATTCGCCGTGTGAGCGTCCCACTCGACCATCAGAAAATAGCCCTTAGGATTCTGCGACAGGATACGAAGCGCCCGCTTGGCTTCCTCAGGGACATTCGGCTCTCCCTCGGTGATGACCAGCGCGCGGCGGGCATCGGCCGGAACCTGATCGACGGAGGAATAGACCGTGCGTCCATGTTCTTTGGCGATGGCGTCGAGATCCTTGCCTTGAGCCCTGACCTGCTCATAGACCTGTTTGCGACCGGCACCGAAGGCTACGTCCACTCCATCGCCGAAGCGCGGAGAGAAGATCTGCAGATAGATGTCGCCCCACTTCTTGCGATCGTCCACATGCGAATAGCAGGCCGCCGGAGTCGCATCGGTAATCTCCATGTTGGTCACAACACCGGTCGAAAGACCATGCTCTTCGGCATACTCGAGGATCGTCTTGACCGGAGTGCCGTCCTTCTGCCCGCGAATGGCATCGGGAGCTTCACTCAGGACTCCATTCCGGGTCTTTACTCCGGTAACGATTGCGGACATCCCGGCAGCAGAATCGGTAACCCAGTTCCCGGCAGGAGAGGTATCGCTCAGGCCCATCGTAGGCCAGCTCTGCACATAGAGCTTCTGCGGAGCGTTGTAGCCCAGAATGCTGGCAGCATTCAGAACAGGAATTCCCCCTGCATCTGCCAGAAATACGATTACATTCTTGGCATGTGCTGGAGCTTTCGCTGTCTTACGAGCCGTCTCCGCATTCAGAGGCAAGAATGAAATCAAAAGCACAAAAAGAACAAGTCGTCTCATGGAAAGCTATTGTAATCACCATGGAGAAGAAGCGTGTAAAGAGGAGCGTTGTTGCACGGCCTGGAAGGGCCACCTTGTAGTGCCCAAAGCATCTCCGCTATCAAAAAAAGAAGGGACACGATGCACTGTCGTGTCCCTCAGACTGCTGACAAAGGTAGGAGTTGGACAGAAGACAGAAGAAAGTATTGTGTCAGGGCCGGACTTCAGTCCGGCCGAAAGACAGCCTCATTTTTTCCTTTGGCATTCTCGGTAAGTAATGTCAAAGGAGCAGTGGATTTTGAGAAGTCTATTGAATACCTACACAGAACGGCATGATCGAACATTTGTTACCGAGAATGTCCCTGATTTTTTTTGAAGCGATTCCGGCAGGGCTGGAAGCCCTGCCCTGACACACCCCCTTCCCCCGCAGTGGAGCTAGGTTTGTCAGCAGTCTGAGGGACACGATGCCCTGTCGTGTCCCCTTCTGCTTTACCTGCCTAACGTTGTCAGAATCTACTATTATTGTTCCGCTGGTGGTGCTGGTGGTGCCGGTAGTGCTGGTGCTGCTGGAGGCATTGGCGGCATTTTTGGCCCGCGAGGCATCCTGGGAAGACGAGGAGTTGCCATCGACTCAACCTTGTAGTCGGACGGAGGAGCAAACAACTGCTGCGGCTGCTCGCCCAGTTTTACGTTGCTCAACGTATAGGTCGTGCTACCAAAGCGAGGATCGGTGCTCTTCGAGAGTACGGTTCCGTCGATTTCACTTGAATACCAAATCTCCTTTGTCGAAACGATAGGCTTGTCATTCCCGATCTCCCCGGCGGGGATGGTCTTCGTCGTGCGCGTTCCGGTGCACTGCAGACCTGCAATCGTCTGCTTGCCAAGATCTTCCTTGGCTACATTTTCGTGCTGGCCGGACAAGTCCTCCATATGTACCGTGGGCAGCACCTGCAAATCATCGCTGACGGTGAAATGTCCCATCCCATAGCGAAAAGTCTTGCGAGCAACCTTGTCCTTCGTATCCAGGACGTACTCGGCGTTGGCAATCGGATCACTGATCACAATCGACTGCTTGGAAATCTCAGGACTTGTCGCTCCCAGCGTGCCGATGCTCTGCTCCCGGCGCGTACGGCCTGCGCTGTCGCGATAAAGCGTCGTACGATTGGTGCGGACAATCCGGTTGCCATCCGACAGGGTTTGTACCGTCTCCGTCACAGCGGTGCCAGTGTAGGGCTTATCCTTAACAACCTTTCCCATGCCGCCAAGGAAGGAGAAGGCATGATCTCTTAGATCCTTATGCATCCTGCCCATATTCCTGGAAAGTTCGGAAGAGCGCTGCTGAAGATCTTTCACTGACTTTTCAAGCTCGCCCGTGCTCAGTGTCTCTGCCTGTTTATCCTGGCCATAAACGGCCGTCGGACAAGTAAACAGCAGAGACATCGTAATCGTCATGGGGAGCGCCGCAAGCATAAGGGGCACTATGCGCTTTTGAAGCATAAGTAATTCCATTCCTTTCCGCTAGAAACCTATTGAACTAGGCGAACCGCCCGAGCCAAGCCGTCTTCCCCCACCAGGAAGTCGGCACGTACAAGCTGAGCAGACATCGCCGGAGAAACATCGAATCCGTAACGGCGTAATTCGCTGCCGCGCACACTCGTGCGATAAACACTCTCTTCCGCAGGTTCCGGCAAAACTTCACTCTCCGGAAGAGCAACAAAAGCGGTTACACGTTCAACGGGACGATTCGTAGTCTTTGCACTATGCAATCCTGCCCCTTGCTGTGCCGCATTCTGCGAGTCCTTTACGTTGGGCACAGGCGGGACCTTGGACGAAACCTCGGGAGCCGCTTTCGGAGCAGGCACTGCCTGCTGTTCCTGCTGTGCCTCAAGAACGATCTCCGGCTTAGGACGATTGATCCGCCAGAAGAGCATTCCAATCACAACGATGGCCAAGGTCGCCAACGCCCAACGCCATACCAGAGGAAGCAACGACGGCTCGGACCTGCGATCTCTTACGGAGGCACGCAGACGCGTTTCGAGAAATAGTGGGGCTTCCGTCTGCCGGTGCTCCTGACGAAGCTCGGCCAGCGTTTTATTCAGTTCTTCCTCAATCCGCTTTGTCATTATTTAACCTCCTTGACTGCGCCTGCAGAGAGCGCCTGCAGCCGCCGTCCCAGCCGAGCCTTTGCACGATGCAGACGCGAACGCACGGTTCCCACTGGCATGTCGAGAATCAGGGCTGCGTCTTCGTAGCGCATCTCTTCGAACTCACACAACACGAGCACTTCCTTTAACGGCAGCGGCAGTTCGTCAATCCCTTGTCGAACCGCCTCAACCGCCTCCTTGCGCGTCAAAACTAGTCCGGGATCGTCATCAGGCGATTCCGGCTCTGTCCATTCCTCGTCCGAGTCGATGGAGAGGTGGCGTTGCCTCTGCTCCAGATGCTTCCAGACCTGCCGTCGGGCGATTCCGCAAAGCCAGGTCGAAAGCGCCGCCCGCTTTGCATCGAAACGCTCGCCCTGCTTCAAAAGCGCGAGGAAGACATCCTGCGTAACCTCTTCAGCAATTGAGACATCCTGCGCAAGCCGCAACGAGAATCTGTAGACCAACGATCCGTGGCGCCTGTAGAGCGAGGCCATCGCCTCCTCACTTCCCCGCCGAGCAGAGTGCAGAAGCCCCTCATCGGAGTCAGGATCGGAGAGCCGTTCGCGTCTGAAGCGTTCAAACATCGTCATTCATGATTACGCGGGACAGCGAAAAAGTTCCCTAAGGAAATAAATTTTTCTTGCAGGAGAGAAAAAGGTCAGGATTGGTCTACCTTTTAGCAACCAGCTAAAGGGGGTGGCGGTTTCTGACCGCCACCTTCCTGCACTGATTCCTTCTTCTTTTACCGCTTACATGGTGATCAACGTCACAAACCATATAACACTTTCGTTTTGTCCGGATGCAATACGCCAATTGCGAGCACTGTTTTGGGAAAAATACACTAAGGTAATTTGCTGCGTAGATAAGACGCAGAAGAACATCTTGATTTCAGAGCCGATTATCTATTTGACTTAATTTGCTCTTGCTTCGATTACATTTGTAAATATCACCCGTACGATTTACCTAACACTTAAGTCATCCATGGGATATCGGCATAAAGATTTGGTTCAATAATCCGATGATTCCTATTAAAGATCACATGAAAGATTGTGCTCTGTTCATCTGTGTGGTCACCCCGCTTTCACACAGGCAGGAAGACTTGTCTGCGGAATCCTCTTGATCACAAAGGATGGAGAGAACGCAATGACGAGACCTAATCGATGTTTGCTTTCCGCAATCTTCCAGTCGCACGTAAGTTTCTAGTGGCCTTCGGGCTTGTATGTGTGTTTTGTGGACTATTGGGAGCAGTCGCCTTTTTCGGACTGCACAAGATCAACAGCTCGACGGAAGATATTGCGCAGATCTCTCTGCCATCCATACAAAATCTGACCAAGATGCGCTCTGCCATGCAGCTCTATCGCCGGGCAGACATGGGCATTCTGCTCTGCGACGACGACGCTTGCGTTAAGTACTACATCAATCAAAGGACACGGACTAGCAAAACCTTTCACGAGACCCTCGATGCCTATCTGGCGTCGAATCCGACAACCGATGAACGCGAGCCGGTCGAAGCGGCAAGAAGAGACTTCGACAATTATTTGGGCATGAGCGATCGCACCGTTGCTCTACTGGTAGGCGGAGATAAGGCTGGAGCAAGCGACAAAGTTGTCGGCGGCAATGCTCCGACGTATCGCAATGCAGAGGGCAACATGGACAAGGCGCTTACCATCAATACAAAGCACAGCGCCGATCTCTGCGCCGATGCGGTTAATACCTTCCGCACTATCCGTATTGTAGTAGGCATCGTCATCCTGATTACTATTCTCCTGAGCGCCTTCGTCGGTTACCTGCTCACGAAGATGATTGCGCCACCACTCGTACAAGCAACCGAGGTTCTGGAAAAAGTCGCCTCCAAAGACCTGACCTCGACAATCGATGTCGAGAGTCAGGACGAAATTGGACGCATGGCTTCCGCGCTAAATACCGCTGTCAGCTCAATGCGCTCACTGTTGCAGGCAGTCCGCCAGGGTGTCGAGACTCTGGGCTCCGCCTCGCAGGAGCTTTCCATCCGCGCCGAGCAGAGCCTTGGCAACTCGAAGCACCAGAACGACCAGACAAGCCAGATCGCAGCGGCAACACAGGAGATGGCCAGCACCATAGCCGAGGTCTCGCATAACGCATCGGCCGCAAGTACCGCCAGCCGTGATGCCGCAAATGCCGCCTCCGAAGGTGGAGACGTCATCGGCAAAACAGTCGAACGGATGCGCGGCATCAACGACTTTACCGCTCAGACCGTTGAGAAGATGGCGCTGCTCAACAAGCGGTCAGAGCAGATTGGAAATATTGTCACAACGATTCGCGAAATCTCCGAGCAGACAAACTTGTTGGCATTGAACGCCGCTATCGAAGCACAACGCGCCGGAGAACATGGACGCGGCTTCGGAGTCGTCGCCGCAGAGGTTCGCCGCCTTGCCGAACGAACAAAGAATGCAACCGAAGAGATTTCGAGCACCATCAGCACCATCCAATCCGAGACTCACGACACCTTGAAGCTCATCGAAAACGGTCAGACGAGCGTTGCCCAGGGACTCAAAGAGACGGAGACCGCACGTCACATGCTCGAATCCATCATCGCTTTGGCGCAGCACTCCGAGAGCCAGATCGCACTGATCGCAACAGCGTCAACGCAACAGGCTGCAGCCAGCGGAGAGATCAGTAAGACACTCTCAGGCGTCAGCCAAAACGCTGCAGAATCCTCCGCCGCTGCCGAAGAGACTTCCCAAGCGAGCAAGGATCTGGCCAAGCTTGCCTATGATTTGGATCTCTCCATCAAGGACTACCGGCTCAACAACGAGAGGCCGAACCGCGCACTCTCCCGCAGTGGAGTTTCCGGCCTTATTTCGGCATAACAAAGAGCCCTCACCTTTGGAGATCGTACGAATGAAATTGGCAATTTTGATTTTGGCTTGTCTGGCCTGTCCTGGATTTATCCAGACAGCCCAGGCAAGCTCTATCGAGGAGAGCGATGCTCCCTCTTCCCCTGTGAGTACAGAGGCCTCCGCCTCCGAACCAAGCGGCACCGAGACGAAGACTGCACCAACTGCCAACGAGTTGAAGCAGGCACTGGATCGTGCGCAACAGATCCTCCAGCAGCAGGCCGACGCAATCCAGATGCTGCACAAAGAAGTCGAGAAGCAAGGCAAAGAAATCGATGAGTTGCGGCACCTCGGAGTCTCGCCGACAGCCGAAGCTTCTCAGCTGCAATCGGCCGCTACAGCGCTGAAGCCTGCTCCTGCCATAACCTCCGCCATTGTTGCTACGCCGAAGACTGCTGCACGGCCTTCTTCTCCGGTAAACAATCAGACACCGGCGGAGCTCTTCTTCCGCATCGGCAATGCTACGTTCACGCCGGGCGGCTATGTTGACTTCACAGGCTATTACCGCAGTACCAATGTTGGCAGCGGGCTGGGAACCTCTTTCGCCTCGATCCCTTTCAAGAACACCGTACAGGCAGGATCGAGTGAGGCCCGCATTACCGCTCAGGCATCCCGACTCTCGATTCGTGTCGATGAGAGGATTCGGAAAACCAGCGTCTACGGCTACGCGGAAGCTGACTTCAACGGATATCTTCCTGGCAATGCTTACGTCAGTACGAACAGCAATACCCTCCGCATGCGTGTCTATTATCTGAACCTCGCACGCGGCAAGTGGGAGATTCTCGGTGGACAAGGCTGGTCACTGCTGACCCCAAACCGCAAGGCACTCTCGCCCTTCCTGGCCGATATCTTCAACACCTTCCACCTCGATACGAACTATCAGGTGGGCCTGGTCTATGCCCGTCAGGCTCAGTTCCGTACCATCTTCCATCCGACGCCTACCTGGGCAATGGGTCTCTCGATCGAGAACGCGGAACAATATGCAGGAAGTGCTGTTACATTTCCCTCGCTCTACAGCACTACTCAGGTTGACGTCAATTCCAGCACCGGCAGTGGTGGTGGAACCAACACTCCGAACCTTCATCCCGATGTCGTCTTCAAAACAACTCTCGATCGTAAGATCAAAGGCTTGGTCTGGCATGCCGGTGTAGCAGGTTTATTGACCTCGGCTCGCACCTATACTCCCGCTTCAGTTACGAAGGGCAAGGATGCGCGAGATGGCCGCGAGGGCGGCGCCATCATGGGAAATATCAATCTCGAGCTCTTCAAGGGCTTCCACCTGATTGGTTTGAGCTATTGGAGCGATGGCGGCGGACGTTATATCGGAGGCTTGGGGCCGAATTTCGTCGTACTGCAGAAAAATGCAGCGACAGCGCCCTTCTCTACCGCTGTGATTCATTCCGGTTCCGGCATTGGCGGCTTCGAATGGCAGCTCAATGCACGGAACTCCGTCTCGGCTTATTACGGCGGCGCTTACTATCAGCGGAGATACGCTCTGGATCCAACCGTGAAGACACCAACTTATGTTGGTTACGGCTATCCGGGCAGCCCCAACACACAGAACCGGGCCCTGCAGGAAGGCTCCTTCGCAACCAACACCATCCTGTGGAAAGACACGAATTGCGGAGCATTGCAGTTCATCACGCAGTTCTCTTATGCCACGCGCGCTCCCTGGTACGTGGCTCCGGGAAGCCCAAAGAATGCACATACCTTCATGGGCTTTACAAGCATTCGTTACGTTCTGCCGTAGTTCTCCCATATCGCCAGAAAGAGAAAGGGGAGTGGATGAATCCACTCCCTTTCTCTTTTAGACTTGCCGCTGAAGTTTCTACATCCTTGAGAAGGGATGATAAAGAAGAGCCAACTATAGCAGCAATTTCGGCCATTGCAACCATTCGTCAGGCATTGTGTCAGGGCATGGACTTTAGTCCTGCCGATAGTAGAGTCCTTGAGTCTTTTGGGCTTTAGCCCCTGTGCTTCTTTCTTCGCCCAAATCGACCAGTCCTGTTTTTACAGGTCTTTGGAAAATATGTCCCAGAACTCGTTGGTAGCTTTTACCATCAGCATTTCAGTTAGCTCTTGCCATAGCAGGGGCTAAAGCCCAAATCACTTCTCGCTATCTCTGCGGCAGGGCTAAAGCCCATGCCCTGACACAAACCCATATCACCACTTCAAAACTGTTTCCCCCATGTTATTTCGTTGATTGTTCCCTCAAGGTGTCGAAGTTGCAGCAAAGCATCCCGGAGGGATGCTACTGTACTAGCCCCGGGTGTAGCGTAGCGAAACCCGGGGTAACAGACCACCGAATATTCCCCGCCCTGTGAAGCAAATTTGTTCCGCCCCATACGGGGCGGAGGCCGTATGGGCATTGGGACCACGGGTTTCGCTACGCTTCACCCGTGGCTATTCTCTCGGCACCCCTCCGGGACACCCTTTGCATAGCATCCGCAAACTTCGTTGACCAATCAGTGCCAGGGGTGCCCCATCTTCACGAGCAAAGCGAGTTAAGGTGGGACGCGCGAAAGTATCAATATCGGTAACCGAACGCATGCCTATCGAAAACATTAGCCCGGTTACCGATACTTACACATTCTCTCGTCCCACCTTAGCTGGTGCTTCACTTCGTTTCGCACCGCGAAGATGGGGCACCCGCGCTCATTTTCTATTGCAAGCTACGAGGACACTTACTCAGCTTCGGCATCCAGCAGATTTTTCAGAATGCGATTCAGCGCCGCTTCAACCTTCGCTATTTCCTCGGCCTTGAAGCCGCGGAAATAAATCTCAGTCATCTCGGCGGAAACTTTCTCGTACAACTTATGCATCGCCTTATTCTTCGGGGTCAGTTCAACCATCGTCTTGCGCTTATCATCCTCGCAAGCGACACGTTGAACTTGCCCTGCTTCTTCCAGACGATCCAAAGTACTGGTCAAAGTGGACTTCCCCAGCGAAACCCGTTTGGCCAACTCATGAATGGTCATCGGGCCCTGGTCCCAGAGGACATACAACACGCGCCCCTGTGCCGGGTTAATCTCAAGATTGTGCGCTCGCAGCATCCGCGCAAAGACGCGGCCACCGGTCTGGTGAATCTTTGAGATAAGAAATCCGCCTTGGCTTGGAGGACGACTCATAGGGTATCCAGCTCGACCTCAAACGGCTTGCTGCCCCACCACCCTGAAGCCTGTTTCGGCGACAGACGCAGAACGACATAATCGTTATCCGTCTGACCTGCAGGCCAGTAGATGCTCCAGGAATCATCCCAAAGCGTGTCCTTCAGCTCCTGATCGCTAACGATCTCTGCACGACCAGCGAACATTACTCCATGAAAGCTGCACGGCTGGCAGTAATAGAAGGAGACCTCCGGGTTGCGTTCAATCTCCTGAACCTTGCTCGACGCCCGCGAGGTCGCAAGATAGAAGACGAAATCCTCTCTCCTGCAAAAGGCACTTTGCTTCGGATACAAATCGGCCCGGCGAAGATTGACTAAGGCGCGAATGCGCGGACTTAGGCCATCTACCGTTCCCAGATAAACGGCCTCGGAGTTATTGACAATTTCCAGAATAGATTTCTTATCGATCATTGAGCAGGTTGTGCGTGCACGTAGGACCAGTGAGTCTGAAGTATCCGCCAGCCTTTCTTCGTATTATGGTAGACCTCGGTAGCATTCCAGTCCACACAGCCCCCACTGCGATAGTTAAAGGATAGAACAGCCGCATCGCCGACAACCTGCACCTTCGGATTCAGCATCTGCGCCTGGCATTTTCCGGAGCTTGGCGTCTGTCCCTGAAAGTAGTGGGCACGTAATTCATCCCGGCTATAGATGGGCTTCTCCAGCACCGGATCAATGTAAGCAACAGTAGGTTCCGAGATGTGCAGAAACCGCTCCGCATCGTCACTGTCGAGCGCAGCCTTCTCAATATTGATCAGATTGGTCGAGATGTCTTTGGCCTTTGGATGTGCACTGGTTGGCGATTCCCATTTGATAGGAGACCAATGCGTATGAAAGATGCGCCATCCTGCCGGAGTTTTATTGAAGACCTCCGTGCAGTTCCATTTCAGTTCCTTTTCAATGTAGTTGTAGGTGAGAACGGCTACCTCATCGCTCGCCAGCTGAACCTTCGCATTGGCCATCTTACCCTCTATCGGATTTCCGGAAGGAAAGCCTTTGTAGTACGTACGCAAGGCCTCCAAACCGTAGATCGGCTTCTCCAGAAAGGGATCGATGTAGACAACGTCCGGTGCGCTGATCTCCAGGAACTTGCTTACATCTCCTTTATCGGAATGGTCCAGAGCATCGCGCTCCATCGCAAGAATGGTGGCAGAAACATCCTCTTCCTTGCTCTGAGCACGCAGAATCGCGGGCGGCAGGCACAAGAACGCAACCGCAGTAAGCATCACAACTTTCAGTGACGACATAGAATCTCCAAGTCCGAGAATTAGTTCGATCCCGAACTATCGGAAACAATAGTTCGGGATCGAACTATTGTCAAGAAGTGAATTGAAAGAGGTGAAGCATCCCTGGAGCCGGTGGCGGTCAGAAACCGCCACCTACCTTCGTTCATTCCTTCTTCTTCGTTTGCTGCTTGCAAAAACGCTCTGGAAAGCATCCAGAGAATCAAAAGATTTCTACTTCCTTCGGTTCAGAAAAATGTACAGGCTCCAAAGCATCCCGGAGGGATGCTACTGTACTAGCCCCGGGTGTAGCGTAGCGAAACCTGGGGTATCGGACCACCGAATATTCCCCGCCCCGGCAGGTGGCGGGCCGAAATCTTCCCTCATCCGATGAAGCAAATTCGTTCCGCCCCATACGGGGTGGAGGTCTTGTTGGCATCGAGACCACGGGTTTCGCTACGCTTCACCCGTGGCTACTCTCTTGGCATCCCGCCAGGATGCCACTGGAGCTTCTACATCTAGAGGAGGAAGAAGTAAGAAAGATGACCTGGCAATACTCGTGGTTCAGCTTGTTTTGTACCGCCGGCGTCCTCACCGGCGGTCGTGGAAGGGTCTCCAGGCCCTACACCTGAGAAGTCCATATATCAATGCAAAGTTCACGATTCTTCGCCTGTGTGGGCGAGGACGCCCAGACGACAGCCGGTCCTCCACCCCAGCACGCGAAAACCGCGCGTGCCGGGGACCCCGGCCTGGAGTTCGGCGGTACAAAACATGCCGAAACACCACCCTACGAGACGTCCTTCTGCGGCTACTCGCTCAAATAGTGAATCTGAAGCTTGCGCATGCGGAAGCAGGAATACGTAAGCACGGCTGCGACAATTACCAGTACGCCCAGCGTTGCCAGGGCGATAGGCACAGGCTCGGTATTCACGGTCAGCAAGGCGAAGATGCCCTTACCTGATACATAAACCGGCATCATATGGTTCAGATAGGAAGCAATGCTGATCCGCTGCAACAAGGAGGGCATAATCGGATTAATGGCTTCCCAGCCCATCACGATCATCGCCATCGGCAGCGGATTGCGGAAAAGCATACTCAGTAGAAGGAAAACCGATCCGTACCCCAGGCACGCCAGAAAGGTAATCAAGAGATAGTGCGCAAGATGATTCAGCCCAGGTCCATGGAAGATATAGTACATACCGGCCGAACCAAAGCGGGCGTAGGTCAAAAAGTACTGCAGCGTAACCGCCACGCTAAAGAGCACGATAGCGCTTACCGCGCCGGAGAGAAACTTTCCTAGCAGCAAAACCTCCCGCCGCACTGGAGTAAGCAGGTAGAAATGCAAGCTGCGCTCTACCATCTCGCCGCGAATCAATCGCAGAAAGATTCCCAGGCAGCCGAAGAAGATCCCCAGGCGGACGTAATAGAACTGCATCACTCCGGCCATCAGTTCAGCATGGAAATCGAGATCCAGATGCTCATGGCTGCGAAGGAGTAGAGTCAGAAGAAACGGAAGCGCAGGAATAAAGGCCAGAAAGTAAATCCAACTGGCACGCCGCGCAAACATGTTTCTCTTGAGATCGATGGCGGCAATACGCAATATCTGCCGGAACCACACGGCCCAAGGATAATGTGAGATCCTTTCCCCTACATTTGTCATCAGGACTCCTCCCCATCCGAGCCGATCAGGTATTGGTAGATGGCAACCGTATTGTCGTCGGCAGGAGTGATGGACTCGATCTGCACCGCTCCTTCAGCAACAATGCCATTCAAAAGCGTATAGAACTGATCGATATCGCCTGTTCGCAGCAGGAGACCGTTTCCATCTGCATGAAGCTTCGCTTCGACACAGTGATTACGCTCGAACATTTTCGAGGCCAGAATCTCCGGCCTCTGACAGCGAATCAACATCTGCATCGGCTTCTCCCGCACCTCCTGCCGGACCTGATGAATATCGCCTTCGGCCAGCAGATAGCCTCCGGTCATCAACACAACGCGGTCGGAGATACGATCCACCTCCTCCATCACGTGGCTGGAGATGATGACGTGCATTCCCTGCTCGCCAAGTTCTTGAAAGAGCGCCATCGATTCCGCCCGGGCCATCGGGTCCAATCCATTCAACGGCTCATCGAGAATCAGCACACGGGGACGGTGCGCAAGAGCCTGCGCTAACCGGACTTTCTGCCGCATACCTTTGCTGTATCCGGCAATCTTGCGGAAAGCAGCCTCGTCGAGCGATACGCGATCCAGAGCCTCCTCGGTTAGATCGTGCGCCTGCTTGCGGCTGAGTCCATGCATCAGCAATCCGTCGTAAATCAGCTGCCAGCCGGTAATCCCTTGCGGGAAGGAATCGAATTGCGTGCAGTAGCCAATGATGCGAAAGAGCTCCTCGGGATTATCCATGCCGATGCCCAGCACATGAATCTCACCACGTGTGGGCTGTACGAGAGCCGTCATCAGATTCATCAGTGTTGTCTTGCCCGAGCCATTCGGCCCGACCAAGGTACTGATACCCGGCGGCAGCGAAAGCGAGATCCGGTTCACTCCCAGAACTTCGCCGTAGAACTTCGAAACGTTTTCGAAAACAATGCAATCGCTCGTCGTCATCCCCGAACCACCTCACGAGCGCGAACGCGCGAATTCAAGGCGAGGACGCAAATCGCACAGAAGACTCCGATGGCCAGTAATACGACAGGAATCGCCAAACGCGCTCCATGCCGGGTATCGAAGGTACCTGCTCGCATCAGCCACTCCCACCAAGTCGTATAAAGATACTGCAAGCTGATAATGCCGCCCCAGTTGGAATCGAGAATATCTCTCATCAGTTCTCCGAGACCGCCGGAGACTGTATAAATCGCGAAGATAGAACCGATCGCTGCCATGCGCCACTTCACCCATGCGGAGGTAGCAAGCCCTATCAGCGACAGCAGCAGAATCCAAAGGAAAGAGCCCAGGAAGAGACCTCCGAAGAGGAACCAGTTTTGTGAGGCCCAGGCATTTGTTGCGTAATAGGACTGCAAGCAGAAGAGCAGCAGCAGCGGAATCCACGTAACAACAGAGAGAAAGCCCATCAGCACGATCAATTTGGCAACGATATAGTCGCGGCGGGAAATCGCATGGCTCAGGATGGAGGCCAAGCCATTGTCGGCCATATCGAAACCGATCAGCCGCGGCGCGATCCAGGAGGCCAAGGCAATGGAGAATACACAGTGCACGGCCATAATATGCACAAAGTAAGTCGAACCAATCTCCAAGTTCATTGACCCTCTGCCACTGATCATAAGCCTGACCAAAGGATTATTCGCCAGATAGATCGTAAGCACGGAGCCGAGAAAGGGGAGCATACAAACTACGAGAAGAATTGCTGTAATCTTCGAAGCCCACACCTCGGAGAAGCCATAACGTATCAGAACCAGCAGGCGCGTACGCTTCGAAGTAAGGGCTCCGGTGTAGGCTTGATACTTGCGTTTATAGACTGACATTTGTTGGAGCCTCCCACTCGCCGTACATTGCCTTCAGGAAGATATCTTCCAGGGAGTCGCGCCGCTGGTTCATCCTCCGGATCTGTACTCCGGCTTGCGCGGCAGCGGCATAGAGATGCTGAATCTTTACCTGCTCGGGAATTACCATCTTCAGCCGCCCGCCCTCGTACTCGGCGCACTCGCAGCCAAGACTACGTACGGCCACGGCAAAGGGTTCGGTAACTCCTACAGTTTCTAACTCGATAAAGCTTCGGTTGGCGCTGCGCTCGGCAGCCAGATCGCTATGAGCGGCAACACGTCCCTCTTTCAGGATCAGAACTTCGTCGCAGGTATCGTCGATATCGCGCAGCAGGTGAGAGGAGATAAGCAGGCTCACTTCTCCCGCATCGCGAATATCGCGAATCAACTGCACCATGCGCTGCCTTGCGATGGGATCGAGTCCATTCGTAGGCTCATCGAGGATCAGCAGTCGCGGACCAGGGGCCAGGGCCTGCGCCAGCTTGACTAATTGCTTCATACCTAACGAATAGGTGGTGATCTTGCGGTAGCGGACCTCACCGAGTCCGACGAAGAACATCGCCTCGTGAGCACGCTCCAGAGCCTTATTCGCAGGGATGCCTGAGAGTTCGGCCATATAGCGAACGTAGCGGAGTCCGCTCATATTGCCGATAAACGAATCGTTCTCCGGCATGTAGCCGATGTGCGAACGAATCGCTTCCTCCTGGCTGTGAATGTCCATATCGAAGATGCGGGCGGTGCCTTTTTCCGGTAAATAGAAACCAAGCAGCGTTTGGATCAGGGTGGACTTCCCTGCACCATTCGGCCCGAGAAGACCGATGGCCCGCCCTCGCAGCTCACAAGTGAGTCCGTTGAGCACCATCCGCTTCCCGAGCCGTACATAAAGATCGTCTAGTTGAATCAGGCCCATGCTTTAGTTACGCCTTCCTACTCGTCTTTGTTCCCTTTACCAGTAAAGAGTCCGCCCCACCCTTGGCCGACGATACACTATCGTCCAAGAATGGGGCACACTTGTTTTCTGAAACCGGCACATCGTTATCTATCTATTGTGCTTCGGTAACATTGCACCTAAGGCGAAGAGGTCAAAGCCAAACAACCGGCTATTGCTTCCCGCCTCAATCCGATTCGACTCGCCCCAGGCACAGATCACCGAAGGACGAGCATCCGCAGCGATCTGCCGGAGTACATCCAGCTTTTGTCCTTGCAGTTGCTCCCCTAGAGGCTGCAATACCGGGCCAAGATTCTGATAAGCAACAGCCGAGTAGTTCTGATTCTGGTCCTTAGGCAACAGGCTCTTGAAGGTCTCCGAGCGAGCCAGCGATTGTCCGCTCTCGTGGATCTGTTGAGCCGCCATCAATACCGCTCTGTCCATCGCCACAATCATGTAGCCATTGTCGAAGGTATAGCGCAGGATAGGAGCACCATTGTCCTGACGCTGTACGACGTAATACGTATGTCCATCGACCTGCTCGCCCTGGAGCGTAACGCCTTTGCCGCTCTTACGCCGGGCCACGTCATTCAGGGCCTGCGCCAGGCGTTCCAGAGAGGACTGCAACTGATCGGAGTCGTGAACCTCGATGACCATCTTCCATGCCGGAGTCGGTAGCACCGGACCATCGAGAGCCAGGGCAACATCTCCGCCAAAGTGCGCAGCGATATCGTCACGCAACCGCATTTGAAGCTGCTCGTCCACCTCCGCCCAGGCACGCTGGTTCTCAGGATTCTTCTCTGCAATCTTCATCAGATCGTCGAAGATACTCTTCGGCTCCTTGGAGAGGAAGGCTGCAGCCAGTGCCGTATTCGGAGAGAGATACTCCAGCGATCCGATGGGAGCGGGAGCAGCAAGCCACGACGCAACACCTTGCCGCTCTCCACTGAATTGCAGGTTCAGATGGTTCTCCGGTATCCCCGCCGTCTCGCGATGTTCTGCAATCAGATAGCGCAGTCCTTCAACCGTCTGCTCGAAAATAGCCTTTGCACTCGGCCCGCTGGCATTCACCTTATGCAACATGTGCTCAAGATCCGCAGCCAGAATCATTCCCAAGCCGCGAGTATAGGCTGCTGAGATCTGCTGCCCGAAACCGCTGGAGGAGAAGCCGCTGACACCTGCGCTCAACTGCACATTCATCTGCCGCAGTACGCGGAAGTTCCTGGCAACGACAACCTCATGCGGACGAACCAGCACATAGAGGGCATCCTTCGCCGTATCCATGGACGAGTTCAAGTCGGCAGGTTCGACAACGGTCAAGCCATGCTTCGGATCGGAAGAGGGGAAGTTTTGCCGCAGAAAATCTGCCAGCCCGTCGCGAGTTACATCGGCAACCAGAGCGAGGTTTTCCCTGCCTGGCTGATCGAGCCCGGCCAGAACTACCTCACTGCCCAGATAACGGCTCATCGCATGGAAGCGCTCGATCATCGAGGTAAACTCGTTGTCGTGGCCTTGATTGGCTTGCTGCCACCACTCATTCAAAGCATCGCTCTTCTGCAACTGCTCGTGAAAGATCGTGTTGGCTTCGCTCAGCACATCCCCCAGATTCGGGATGCTGATGTAGAGAACCGTGTTGGCAGGCATGCGTCCCAGCAGATCGCTTGTGTAACGCGATGCCGGAAGAGGAATCGCTTCAAAACGGCTCTGCAATTGAGAGAACTGAGCGAGCAGCGGCAGATACTTATCGCGATTCTGGCTCCAGGAGATCTGCGAAGCTACCGGCTGCGGCGCGATGTTGTCGCTGGTTGTTACGGCATCGCCAACGTGCAACATCTTTTCCTGCCCGGCAAAGGCGACCTGCACAGCCCCGGCAATCACACCTACGCGCGAGCCCTTGAGTCCGGCATCGACAGAGAAGATGGTTCCGGTCACGGCAACGCGGCAATCCGGAGTCTTCACATATAGATGTCCGCTCTTGCGATGCGCCGCCTGTACGATTACCGATCCCTGATCGAGATCGATCGTAGTATCGCGGCCCCGGGCCTTCAGACGAAACTCACTACGTCCGGCAACCTCGACAATCGATCCATCGGTCAGTTTCACAAAGGCATGAGCATCGCCGGAGGTCCGCACTAACTCTCCATCTTGCAGATCGGCACCGGGATAAAGACGCGAATCGTGTCCGGCGGAGAGGCGTTCGACGCGTCCACTCACGCTGGCGATGCTGCCGCGTGGACCGCCCGGAACTTTCCAGAACATCTGATAAACACTGAAGCTGCAGATAGCAACTGCCAGACAAGCAGCCATCGTCCAGCCAAGGCGCTGCCAGGAAAAGGGCCGCTGATCCATCTGCGGACGCGTCCAGTTGACTTTGGATGTCCCCGCCTTCCCATCGACAACATGACGGCAGTGCAGACACTCCTGCAGATGTGCCTTAACCAGCAAACGGCGCTCGTGGCTCAAACCGCCGTCCATGTAAGCGGGAAGCAGAGTACGGATATCGTCACAGCCGCGGATGGTTTCTACTTTCGCCACAGCGCCGGACTCCAGCCCAAGCCGCGCAGCCAGCCGTTCAGAAGCTGCCTGCAATTGCGCGCCATCCAGCCGGTCTTCCTTCATCGCAGCCAGCGCCTGATCGAGATCGATTGGCTTATGCTCTTTCATTGCTCACCTCTCAAATGCTTAAGCTGCTTCTTCACCTTGGTTCGTGCCTGGTGCAGCGTTACGGCGACCACGGCCTGGGAGGTTCCCATAAGCGAGGCGATCTCCGGATTACTGCGCTCCTCTATGTAGCGGAGGATAAACATCTCTGCCGCTCGCGGATTGAGTTGTGCGATGGCAGCACGAAGCAAGGTGCGAAGCTCGTGTGAAGAGACTGCATGGTCGGGAGCACTGGCTGTGTCCGTCGAGGGCACCTCCAGCGCTTCGTCCAGGGAGACCGCGTTGTCTGCTTGCCGGCGCCGCAGCAGATCCAACGCTCCATTGATAGCCGCACGATAGAGATAGCTTCCGGGATTCGACATCTCTCCCTCTCCGGAATGGTTTGCCAGACGCAGATACACCATCTGGGCAACATCTTCCGCATCCGCAACGCTGCCGGTAATCCGATACGCAGCCATGAGGATTCGTCGATGATGCTCTGCGAATAACTGCCGCAGGTTTTCGGCTTGTTCTATCTCCGCCATAGGTTGATGTGCGACCGCCATGAACTCCCCTTTGCAATTCCTTCATAACGATGACGTTGCATTTTGAGGATTCTTAATGATTCTGAGGAGAAATTTACGTAGCGGACAAGAAATTTGTTCCAGGAGGTGAGTAAGGTCACAATCCAAAGGTATTTACGATGGCAAAAAGCGGGATATTAAGGTACCGCCGGACTCCAGGCCGGGGTCCCCGGCACGCGCGGTTTTCGCGTGCTGGGGTGGAGGACCGGCTGTCGTGAGGGTCTCCAGGCCCTCACCCGGCAGAAGCCATCGGCAACAGAATAGGCCCAAAGGGCCGGTACCAAACGTCAGCCCAGTCCGTCAGGACTGGGTCGGAATACAAAACAATATCCGAGCGATGGAGGCGCGACACGCACTCGATAGATTCGAAATCGGGTATCGCGCCGCTGGCGCTCAAATACGTTGTTATCTGTCAACCCAGTTCTGACGAACTGCGCTTTCGAGTTTCTACATTCTTCGAATTGAAATTGCAGGAAATCTTTGGACATAACCAGAGTCCCCAAAGAGAAGTGGCTTTGGTCATGTGTCAGGGATGGCCTTCAGGCCATCCGAAAGCCGTCTTCCTCAGAGTGGCTTAACATTCTCGGTAACGAATACTACGGGAAATTGAGCAGGCGAATAGCTGCAAGGTACTGTTTGAGAGTATCTTCGCTTGTGGAAGCAATGACCAAAACGCTCAAACTGGTATAGGTTTAGTGCCTCTGTTCTTCCCGGTGCAGATGTTACCGAAAGTGTTTCTGCTCTCTTAACGAAGACTGTTTTCGGATGGCCTGAAGGCCATCCCTGACACACAACCTGGCCAATGGTTGGAACGACCGAAATTGCTGTTATATTCGTTGTTCTTTGTTGCTATCCTTCGCGAAAAATGTAGAAACTCTAGAACCCAGTTCTGACGAACTGGGCTGACGTTTAGTCATCGGCACGCCAGGCCGATAAAACCGCTTTCTCCAATATTGATTTGGCTCCGCTACATCACGGAATCACGCTATTGAAATTTCCCTGAAATTAGGATTTCGTTCCGCCCCTACCGGGCGGATCAATTGAATGGGATGAATGACCCCGCGTTCCGCTACGCTCCACACGGGGCTATTCTCGTTCGCTCCCTCCGGGAGGTATTGCTCCATGACTGTTAATAGCCACTGCAATGCCTCAAACCATATTGGCAATCGCATATATCTCACACCACCTGTGGCTGATAGCAGAACCGTCAGAGCCCATCCAGTTAGTGCGCAGGTGCGGAAATAACCTTGGCTCCCGGCTGCGTTACGGCATCGGCATGGAACTTCTGGTAGTTGCTATATTTCATATGAATGTTCTGGTTATAGCCCTTAAAGAGAAGGACACGGGCGCCGAGATGCGCCTCGCCGCCGACAGGCAACCATAGCTCGTGATTAATCAATGCCTGATCAAAAACAAAGGTAGTTCCCTTCTGGATGGTCGCAAGTAGTCCGGCACCGATACGAAAGTTATCGTCGAAGCGCACCTGGATGCGCGCAACCTGACGATCTGCCTCATCGATCCAGAGGGTTCCGGACATCTTCTTAGCCGCTTCCATCACCGTGCCGTGAGCCTTGGCCTTGGGATCGCCATCGAAATCGAAACTGAGCGTTGGGCGCCCATTTAACACCTCCCGGCGAGGGTTCGACACCTTCATCACCTGCAGAATCTTGCTGACATTGATCTCTTCATCATCGATCGATTTATGCTTAGGCGTCTTCAGAGCCTTCTCTACCTGCTTATTAACACGCTCCTGTTCCTTCTTCTGATCGCCCGGGCTGAGATCCTTGCCATTCTTCTTTACGGTGCGGCTAATCTCGTGTCCATTGACATAGAAGACCTCGGACTCCTCCGTCTCAGTCTTCTTTACACGGCCTTTGCCGTCTAGAGTGTCAGTCTGTTCATACCCGTGATAGGTGTAGTCCTCACGGATTTTATCGATCTTCTTCTGGTGCTCTCTTACTTGATTAATGAGTGTCGGAACATCGGGAATCGGCTGGTCTGCGGCAGCAGCCATTCCCTGCACCAATGGAGGCGCGCAGAGTAACGCTAATAACGGCACCGAAACAAAGCTAAAACCCATATATGACGATACCTTTCCCCTTCGGGCATTCCCTAACTGAATTATCCAGTGTAGCGGATTTCCAATGAAGGGTTGGCATCGTCTCACTTCATGACGAAGGAGAAGGAATCGGCGCAGGAAGGTGGCGGCCAGAAACCGCCACCCGCTTCGCGATGGCTAAGTCTGCACCAGACTAGCCATTCAACAGAGCCATCATGTTCGGAACATAACGCTCTCCTGAGACAGCTTCCGCAGGGAAAAGCTCATTCAGCTGCTTCAGTTGATCCGCTGTCAGGGTTATGTCTACGGCTCCGGCATTCTCTTCCAGATACTTCCGCCGCTTGGTGCCCGGGATCGGAACAAGATCCTCTCCCTGAACAAGCACCCAGGCCAGAGCTATCTGGCTGGGAGTGTGACCCATATCCGCGGCGAACTCCTTCACCTTATTGACAAGCTCAAGATTCTTATAGAAGTTCTCTCCCTGAAAACGCGGACTAAACCTGCGGTAGTCATCTTCAGGAAAATCGTCCGGACTCTTGAAGGCTCCGGTCAGAAATCCACGGCCTAAGGGGCTGTACGGCACGAAACCGACTCCGAGCTTGCGGCACATTGGCAGGACCTCCGGCTCGGGATCACGTGTCCACAAGGAGTACTCCGATTGCAGCGCCGTGATGGGATGCACCTTATAAGCACGTTCCAGAGTCTTAGCCGACGCCTCGGATAATCCGATATAGCGAATCTTGCCTTCCTTTACCAGATCCGCAAGTGCTCCAACAGTTTCTTCAATCGGAGTCTTGGGATCGACACGGTGCTGGTAGTAGAGATCCACATATTCAAGCCCCAGGCGCTTCAAACTTCCGTCAATCGCCTTGCGAACATAGGCTGGACTTCCGTCTACACCCCGGCTCGTACGATCGGCAGGATCGCGAACGATACCAAATTTTGTCGCAAGAAATATCTGCTCGCGTTTCCCTTTGATCGCCTTCCCTACAAGCTCTTCATTTGTATGCGGTCCATAGACATCGGCTGTATCGAGAAAGTCGATGCCCAGATCCAACGCACGATGAATGGTCGCAATAGATTCGGCCTCATCGCGGCCGGAGTAAAACTCGCTCATGCCCATGCATCCCAGTCCAATGGCTGAAACGGCAGGACCATTATTGCCTAATCGACGCTTCTTCATTCTCGAAATCTCCCTGTTCCTGCATCCGAGCAGGAACGGCTAACGATTTTGATAACAACTTTTCCAACTCGCAATAATTGGCGATCTTGTAATTCAGCAGGTCGTAGCATTCCTGCAGGTCCTTGATCTTCGCTTTGATATCGTCACGATGATCTTCAAGGATCTTGCGACGTTCAGCGGCGGTTGCATCACCTTGTGCACGAAGCTCCGCATAGCGCTGCATCTGACGAAGCGGCATGCCCGTCGCACGAAGGTGGTTAAGGAAACCAATCCAAGCCGCATCTTCTGTGGAGTAACGGCGATGTCCGTTCCCGGCACGAAGAATCGGCCGAATCAGGCCGATGCGCTCGTAGTAGCGCAACGTGTGCGCCGTAAGCCCACAATGCTCGGCCATCGATTGAATCGTCATTTCTGCGTTCATCACAATTCCACCGTACAACTTTGAGTGCGCTCTAAGTCAAGAGCGGTTGAAACAAAGAACGAATTGCCTCGGAGTCAAAGGAGTTTGCGAAGGTATATAGAAATATTGCTGAATTCGGTATCCGAAAGAATTGATCCTACCAACAATGCGCGGGTGCCCCATTTTCACGAGCGAAGCGAGTTAAGGTGGGGCGCACATAAGTTTTCACATCGGTAGCCGAGCTAATGCTGCAAGGATCACTCGGTCACCGATATGGAAGCCTTCGCTCGTCCAACCTTAACTTGGGCGCTTCGCGCCCGTGAAGATGGGACACCCAGTTCCTCTCTACCACAGGCCTTCTAGCCCGATGCAAACGAGGAACACTTCTCTTCATTGCAACGGAGCAAACCTGCAGCTCATTTCCATTTGATGTTGCAGCCCAGGCTTGGCTTCTGGATTTTTGGGACGGGCTTACCGGTTAACACCGCATCCAGCGCAAGGCGCAGATCGGAGCCGGTCACGGGAATTGCGTTTCCCGGGCGACTGTCATCGAACTGTCCGCGATAGACCAACTTCAACTCTCTGTCGAAGAGGAAGAAATCCGGAGTACAGGTAGCATCGTAGGCGCGAGCTACGTCCTGCGCCTCATCGTAGAGATAAGGAAAGACAAAGCTCATCTCGCGCGCCTGCTCCTTTAAACCTTCGGGACCATCGTCAGGATAGGCAACCGCGTCGTTACTGCTGATGGCCACAATGCCGATGCCTTTCTTGTAATAATCCTTGGCAAAGAGAGCAATTCCCTGCTCCAGATGCTTTACAAAGGGACAATGACGGCATAGGAACATAACCAGCAAACCGGCATCGCCGCGCAGGTTATCCAGCGAATAAAGCTTGCCGCTTACAACATCCGTTAACTCGAAGTCCGGGGCAGAGGTCCCCAGAGGAATCATTGCGGATTCGGTTCTCGCCACTGCATAATCTCCTGATTGAATTCAGCAGGTCATCCGGCAGAGCCTGGCAGCGCCAGCTTTCTATGTTCTTTCCCTAGTTCGGCGCAAAGTGCCTCGACCACTAACTCGTGGTCTTCTCTCTGCGGTAATCCTGAAACTGTAATCGATCCGACCACTCCAGTGCCAGCAATCGTGATCGGGAAGGATCCTCCATGGGCAATGTACTCGTCTACAGGCAGCCCATTCCGCTCCAGCAGCGTGGTCTGATTCTGCTTGAGCTCCAGACCCACAAGATACGAAGGCTTATGGAAGCGGGCAACTACATTGCTCTTGCGGCGAACCCACTCGGCATTATCCGGAGTTGTCCCGGGAAGCGCGATATAGAACAGCTGTTGTCCGAAGCGGCGGATATCGATCACCACCGCCAGACTGCGATGCAGGGCCAGTTCGTGCAGCAGCTTTCCCAGACGCCAGGCCGTCTCTTCGTTGAAGCTGGGAAACTGCAGCTCACGCTGCTGCATCGCCAGAATCGTCAAATCTTCACTTAGTGCCATAAGCTGCGCGCTCCTGCTCTGTCAAAGGCAACGGAACCCATTGCCCCGAGGTAGAAGATTCTATTGCCGCTTCCAAGACCGCCATCACCGCCACCGCCTGCACGGGAGGAACCGGATTCGGACCGCATCCCCATAGCGCATCCCGGATGCCAGCATAATACTGTCTTTGGTCTCCCTGCGGCAGCGGGACCTCGACGGAACTGCCATCGGCACCGTTGTATAAGACCGCAGGCAGAGGATCGACACCCCATCCCGCATCTCCCGGGCGCATTCCGCTGCGAAGCTGGCTCTCCTGAACATCGGCGCTGTACTTTCCCCAACTCCCCTCAGTTCCATGCATAATGACGTGCGGCACACCTCCGGCAGCTACATTCGATGCATGCAAAATGACTCGCAGCCTCCCGTAGTCGAACTGCACATGAAACCAGTCGTCCACCTCCGCACCCTCCCGCTGATTCACCAAGCTTGCGTGGATTCGCTGAGGCAGGCCGAAGAGCTGTATCGCTTCATCCGCCAGATGCGGCCCAAGGTCGTACCAGAGCCCCGCTCCCGGTCCCTGCTGTTCACGCCAACGCTGGCGCACATTAGGACGGAAACGGTCGATGTGCACCTCAAAATGAAGAATCTCCCCCAGGCGCCCGCTCTTCACAATCTCCTTCGCCCCTAAGGCCTCGGAATCCCAACGGCGGTTCTGGAAGACCGAAAGCATTCGCTGCTGTTTTTCGGCCAGGGAGGCAACCTCTCGCGCTTCCGCCAGGGTAATGGTGAAAGGCTTGTCGACCACCAGATGCTTCCCGGCATTCAAAGCGGCAATCGAGAGCGGCACATGTGACTCATTCGGACTGGCAATCACAACCAGATCTATGCCGGGATGCAGAATCGCGTCCTCAGGTGTGGATGCAACCTTTATATCCGGAATGTCGTTCAGGACCTTTTCCGGCTTGCTGGAGCTGACGATTTCCAGCTGAAGCCCGGGAACGGATCGTATCAATGGAGCATGAAAGGTCTTACCAACATATCCGTATCCGATCAGCGCAACGCGTATCGGATCAGCCGAAATCGACATCAGTGGACTCTCCCCTAAACGAAATAACCGATACGGAAGTTTACCCGGAGGAGAGGGAATGCACCAATAAGGCAAATGCTTTACAGCAAATGATGAAGAAGAAGAAAGCAGCGGAGGAAGGTGGCGCGGCAGGGTACCACCGGTCTCCAGGCCGGCTGTCGTGTGGGCGTCCTCGCCCACACAGGCGATGCAGCGTTGGAACTTGAAATTGCGTATTGATATCTGGCTTCCCAGGTGGAGGGCCTGGAAACCGGCGGTACCTTAAGGTTTCTGTTTCGGCTATCATCGGCTAGAAATTGTACGTTTTCATGCAATTTGTAAAAGTTGTACAATTTCGTACAAGTAAGCAGGAGAGAAGAAGATGGCTAAGGCACAGCGATATGCAGTCGTCACCGCCGATATCGTGGGCTCCCGAAAGATTCCGGCATTCCGGGCTAAGCGAGATGCCAAGTTGCGAACCGTTTCCAGGCTGCACATGAAGAAGCAGCTTATCCTCTCCCCCTATGCAGTCACGGCATGGGATGAGTTCCAGGCCATTCTGCGCAAGCCGGAATATCTGCCGCAGATCATCTGGGATCTCCGCCGGCTCTTCCGTCCGCACAGCCTCTGGATCGCCGTCGGTATGGGAGAGGTCACCGAAGCCCACCGCCGCCCCACAAACGTCTATGCCGGAGGTCCGGCCTTCGAACGCGCCCGCGTTGCCGCAGACCGTCTGAAGGAAGGCAATCCTAAGTTCCCTGTCCTGACCTCATTCGAATCCGGCAATGAAGCCTTCGATTCCATTGCCAACACCCTGTATCACCTGCACGACACACTGCTGCAACGCACAACAGAAAAACAATGGGCTGTCATCAACATGCAAACCGAAACAGGAAGACAAGAGGTTACTGCCCGCAAGCTATCCTTGGATATCTCGACGGTTTCGAGAAGCCTCAAACGCAGCAGCTATTGGCAGTTCGAAGAGACGCGGAAGGCGATGGAAGCAATCATCCCTTCTTATTTTTGACTTGTACGAATTCGTACAATTTTTAAAAATTGGACATTTTTATGCAAATGCTACTGAAGACCTTTCTCGCATTGCTGTTAGCGCATCTCCTGAGCGACTTCCCTTTGCAGACAGAATGGATCGCCAGAAGAAAAGGCGGAAGGCTGGAGCCAACAATCGCACACGGAGCTATTCATCTGGCCGTAGCCTGGGCCTGTCTTCAGTTCTTTGTCCCCGGACTCTCCTTCACTCCCTGGCTATGGATAGCACTGCTGGTATATGTGCTTACGCACCTGACTATCGATACGCTCAAATGCTGGCTCCTCGCCCAAAGAAAGATACCCACCAACGCTACCAGCTTCCTCGCCGATCAGCTGGCACATATCGCCACAGCCGCAATTCTGGCCATGCTGATCAGCGCAACCAGTTATGCCGACCTGATGCAATTCATCCACCTCTCCGATGTGTTCCGAGGCAAACTCCTGATCGGAGCGATTGTCTATGTTGGAGGGATCTTCGGTGGAGGCTATTGCATCCGCTACTTCACCAAAGGATTGTCGGCAGGAATCGGCACCGAATCAACCGGGCAGCTTCGCAATGCGGGCCTCTATATCGGGTGGTTGGAGAGATTTCTAGTAATCACGGCCATAGCGATTCAGTCGCCCGCACTCGTCGGGCTGATTCTCACCGGCAAATCCATCGCCCGCTTTCCCGAACTAAAAGAAGCCCGTTTCGCCGAGTACTTTCTGATAGGCACTCTATTCAGCATAGCGATTGCCCTCGTCGGTGGCTTGGTCTTGGCAAAGATTCTCTATGGAACAGTTTCGTTGAGGTAAGAAGGTACCGCCGGTCTCCAGGCCGGGGTCCCCGGCACGCGCGGTTTTCGCGTGCTGGGGTGGAGGATCGGCTGTCGTGTGGGTGTCCTCGCCCACACAGGCGATGCAGCATGAGAACTTGAAACTTCGTATTAATATCCGGCTTCCCTGGTGGAGGGCCTGGAGACCCTCCACGACAGCCGGCGAGGACGCCGGCTGTACAAAACAAATTGCGCAGCTACACGGCGCGTTCGTGAACTTCGATCTCATCTTCTTCCACTACCACGCTCTCCGGGAGAGGAAGTCTTCCCGTCCAGTTAGCCCAGCCCCAAAAGATAGCCGTGGTAGAGCTCAGGAGGCCAGCCACAACGCCGATTGCGCGCGGGCTATAGTGAGTCGAAGCAATACCGGCCAGCATCATAGAGACCATCATCATCGTCCAGGTCAGCGTCTCCATCGTGGCAAAGACGCGACCACGATACTGATTGGAGACCGTACGCAGCAAATACGAGTAATTCAGCACCGTATTTACCGACATACCGATACGGGAAAGCGTAATAAAGACCAGAGCCCAGCCGAAGTGAGGCATCACGCTAAAGATCACGTAAGCCGCACCGTGCACAATGTAATCGATAAATACGACAAGCTTATAGTTCTCGAAGGAGAGCCGCTTCCCCATCCAGTTAGCGAACGCACCACCAGCGAGCAGCCCCAGCCCCGCACAGCCCCAGATAATTCCGATGCCAGCCGCACCGCGTTTAAAAACATCTTCGCCGAAGAGGGTAAAGAGAATCTGCGCAGCGCCGCCACCCGTTGCCCAGCCGACGGAAAGCAGAGCAATCGCCATCACCAGGGGAACCGAGCGCATATAGCGCAATCCCTCGCGATACTCCTGCCAGGGCCGTATAACTTCCGCCGCAACCTTGTCCTTACGCTCAACACGAAAGCTCTGCCCTTCCGGTGCACGCAGATTCCAGATCGACCATGCCGAGAAGACGAAAGATAGAGCATTAAAGATGAAGGCCCACTTATACCCAACCGCGATGATCGTGGCACCGAGGAAGGTTCCAATCGTCAGATTGGTCCATTGCGTGGTCTGGGTCAGCGAGTTGGCGGTATGAATCTCTTCCTTGCTGGCAATCGTTGGCAGAATCGCCGAGCGACCGGCACTGAAGAAAGGAGAAGCAACCATCAGAAGTGCACTAAACAGATAGAGCAACCAGGTCTTATGATCTTGCTCTGTAACGACCAGGATGAACCCTAAAGCTACCAGGGCGCGGACAAGATCGCTGGCAATCATGATCCGCTTACGGTCAAAGCGATCGAGCAGAACTCCGGCCAGAGGCCCCATCAAAATCGCAGGGACAGCCCTGGACAACATGATGCCGGTAACCACCATTCCCGAATGGGTAAGCGCCATCGCCATCGCAAAGACCGCGATGTTATTGAAGTGATCTCCAATCTCGCTGACGATCTGGCCTAACCAGGTAAAACGGTAATTCCGATTGTTGCGAAGTAGCGCAACAAATTCACTCATGTGCGAACCCGATCTCCGAAGCTCTTCGGCTTACTCTTTCCCTGTGACACAAAAAAAGAAATTCCTTCTCAACCCAGGTTAGGAGGCAATCGCCCTCCCAGGTGGAAGCTATCTATCTTGGCTACGACACTTCAATATTCGGTACAACCAACATCACCAATCACTTACAGCTCCTCTTGCATGAGAGTGGCCTATTGTGATGTCCGCCAAGGTGGCAACGTACCAAGTGCTATAGAATCCAGCAACAAAGCAATCGGCGCCGTAAAACATGCCAAATGCTCGTATTTGTGGAGATTTGTATCCATTATAGCCCAGACCACCGTGGCAGATAAACCACAGAAGCGGCCCTACATTCTTCCATAAATATGCAGTACAAGGAACTCCGTAGGTTACGAAGTCGTTCCTTCCTATCCAATTGCTCTGACAGCAAGAATCGGAGTGTCGTTATCACGCCACGGAACTAGCGTAGAGATTGTCAGATACCTCTCGATATTCAGGAGACATCATCATGCCTACGCTGCAAAGAGAAACCACCCGGCACGCACAAAACCAAAAAGAAGATATCTACTATGCGATTGCTCCCTGCCGCTTCGGCTCAGTATTGGTTGCGGCAACGGTACGCGGAGTGTGTGCCATCCTGCTCGGAGACAATCCGAAAGAGTTGCTCGAAGATCTAAGACCCCGTTTCCCGCAAGCTGAAATCTCTGAAGCAGGAGACGAGCTCAAACAGCACCTAAGTGCGATCACACGTATTCTCGACGAGCCGAAAGAGATCTCCTCAACTCAGCTGGTGCTCGACATACAAGGGACAGACTTTCAGCAACGAGTCTGGAGTGAGCTGCGCAAGATACCTTGCGGCGAAACAATCAGCTATGCGGAACTAGCCCTGAGAATTGGAAATCCGAATGCAGTACGAGCCGTTGCCACCGCTTGTGCATCGAATCCTTTAGCAGTAGTAGTTCCCTGCCATCGCGTCATAGGAGGAAACGGAAGCTTGACCGGTTATAGGTGGGGATTGGAACGTAAGCGGACACTACTCAGCATGGAGCGGCAGAATGGCTGAACATGCATTCAGTCTCGAATATCCAAAGATAGAGTCCTCCTTGTCGCAACGCATCGACTCGCTGGAGTGGTCCGCGCTAACTGCCAATCTTCATCGATGGGGATATGCAACAACCGGACCATTACTCTCACGGGACGAATGCCGCAAGATCGTCGCTGGTTATAACGACACCAGCGCTTTCCGAAGTCATGTTCTTATGGCTCGTCATGGCTTCGGACAAGGGGAATACAAGTACTATGCAGCCCCGCTTCCTGAGCTTGTGGCAAGCCTAAGGACAGGCTTCTATCCATTTCTGGCTCCGATTGCCAACCAATGGCAGCAGGAGCTTCATAAGTCGGTTCCCTTTCCGAAAGATCATGCATCTTTTCTCTCTCTTTGTCATCGGCAAGGACAAAAGAAGCCCACACCCCTGCTGCTGAAGTACACCGAGGATGATTACAATTGTCTTCACCAGGATCTTTACGGAGAGATTTTCTTCCCGTTGCAAGTAGCTATCCTGCTTAGCCGTCCGGGCGAAGACTTTCAGGGTGGCGAATTAGTCCTTACCGAACAGCGTCCAAGGATGCAATCTCGTGTAGAAGTAGTCTCACTGCGCCAGGGAGAAGCTGTTATCTTCGCCGTAAATCACCGGCCCGCAGAGGGGAAAAAGGGTTTCTACCAGGTAACCATGCGGCATGGAGTAAGTCGCCTGCGCGCCGGAAACAGGTACACCTTAGGAATCATCTTTCATGATGCCTTATAAAAATCTAAAGAATCTTTTTCTACCCAAGGCCCGCTCCCATGCCGGATAACTACATGCTATGGAACAATGACGACGCGCTCTCGGAGCAGCCTACGAGTACAAAGCTGCAAGAGGGAGCCGTTGTCCTTGGTAGATTCCTTATTCGGGAAGGAGAAGAAATTCTTAAGACAATCCATCGGATTACCACCGAATCCCCTTTTAGGAAAATGGTCAGCCCCGGTGGGTATCTGATGTCAGTTAGCATGACAAACTGTGGTCAAGCGGGATGGGTTACCGATCGCCGAGGATATCGCTACGATCCGGTAGATCCACTAAGCGGTAAGCCATGGCCGCCCATACCGCCTCTCTTTGCGAAGATAGCCACTCGCGCCGCTAACGCAGCGGGATACTCCAAATTCAAGCCCGATGCCTGCCTCATAAATCGTTATGAGCCTGGGGCGAAGCTTTCCTTACACCAGGACAAGGATGAGAAGGACTTCACTCAACCTATCGTCTCCGTTTCACTCGGATTGAACGCAACCTTTCTCTGGGGAGGGAAGCACCGGAACGATAAGGTCCGCCGCATACGCGTGGAACATGGAGATGTAGTGGTCTGGGGCGGTGAAGCTCGCCTGATATATCACGGAATCGATCCCTTGACAGCCGGTAATCATCCCTTACTAGGAGAATGCCGCATCAATCTCACTTTTCGAAAAGCTCTGTAAACGATAGGCCAGGCTTGAGCCCCAAATGTTCTAACATCACCTTTCCTCTTACCGTTTCCTGCGGTCCTTCTACAGCAAAACTCGTTCATCTATAAAGAAGACGGCTTAATACATCCGCGTCACCAGCTGTAGCGATTTAGAGCATTTCTTGCATAGGTATACAAATGCCAAAAGTAAAGGCCATTGCAGAGTGACCCTGTCCTGGATCTATCAACTCCCCACAAGTTGTATTTGTGAAAGTACGGGATAGGGCTTCCAAGATCGGACGCAGCACTTCGCCCCAGCGGGGCGAATCGACAATAGCCCAGCGCGGAGTCCGCTTTGCGGACGAGAGCGCTGGATTAGCTCGCCCTCCAAAACCTCCGCCCCGTATGGGGCGGAACGATCTTACTCCACGGGATGAAATAAGATTTTGTTCCACCCTGCCAGGGCGGATGAATTAAATAGGGTTACTAACCCAGTGTTCCGCTACGCTCCACACGGGGCTATTTCCGTGCGCTCCCTCCGGAAGGGTGTTGTTCCATTACTGTCAATGGTCCCTGTAATACTTCAAACCCATATTGGTAATCCCACAGGACTCATGCCATCTGCGGCTAATTGCCAGGTCTTAGACGTCCTACCTAGAGCAATTCCAGCGCGAGTGTATCCCGATTATTTATGCAGGTTTTCGGTTGAGAAAAGGCTCTATTCACAAGAAATGTACCTCCCGAGAGTAAAAGTGAAGCAATTTGTCTACCAATTAGCCCCGATTCTCGTCTGTTATTAAGCGTTACGACTAAATGGAAGTGATTAATAATTCAGATCATTTTTATCAATGAAATGTATTATTGAAAAAATTCTTTACTTATTTGATTATCGGGTTCAGTATCTTTGCTACAAACAGGAAAGAACATAGTAGAATTTCTAGGGAGAATAGTACCGTTATGGCTATTGAGAACATAGTAGAAGCAATTGATGCAGAGATTAGCCGCTTAGAGAAGGTAAAGGATCTGCTTGAGGTTTCACCTTCTAAGGCGGTACAGCGGACAACTTCGTCAGCACGTGCAGCGAAGTCTGCCGGTAAACCACGTAAGCGCATCTTGTCGCCTGAAGCAATCGAGCGCATCAGAGCCGCACAGAAAAAGCGCTGGGCGAAAGTAGCTAAGGCTAAGAAGTCATCTCAGGCTTAATTTAGCCAGAAACTGCGATATCTAGCCTATATTTCTTCTGTGGTGAATCCATCAAGCAGATTCACCACAGAAGAACTAAGAGCCTTCCACCTTCTGGTTATTTTGGTAACAATCTGTCTTTCGTCTTCTCATAATCTGCACAAGCTCCATATCACTTACTTTCCGAACATTCACGATATACAGCTCACTCCTCATGCTTCTATTCCAGCATGATGGCATCTTTGAAATTGCATCAATGCAATTAGCTTAGGATCATCAACGATTCCCCGCTGGCCTATAAGGAAAAGCAGAGGAACAGGATCTTCCATGCCACTAACAGTCAGCGATGCCACCCATGTAGTCTTTGGAGGTGAGGAAGCAATGACAGTACGCGTGAATTGATATAGGTTCAAGGTTTTTACACCTTTCTTCAACATTAGTTACCGAGAATGTTTCAGCTCCCAATTTGTCATTGTGGTATGGCAAAGAGGAACAGCCTACGAAGAGGGTGGCGGTCAGAAACCGCCACCTTCCTGCACTAATAAGAAACATCAAAATCCGACCTCCCGTTTCATTTATCGCGGGTCGGCTACCCCGGTGCAGGACTGACACAAACCGATATCCCATCTGCAAGAAAGATTTCCCGCGATTATGCTTCTTCCGCTTCCCAGTAGGAATCTGGCCCTTTCTACTGCTGCAGGCAGCAAGGGGAAGGGGATCCTTCAATCGGATACCATTTCGATTACTTTTTCTGGGAAGGAACAAGAACTAACGGGGAAGAAAGAGAGAAGATGCTATAAGGAATATGTCTTAGCTAATCCGGCGAGAGGCCGGATTAGCTACTTCGCAGCCTTCTTGAACTTGGCCCAACGCCTCTTCTGTGCCGCACGGATGCGTGCAATCGCTTCGGGGCTGAGCTGACGCTTAACCGGCTTCTTAGCCGCGCCACTGCTTGCCGAACCGCTGGTTGCCGGCAGCTTGATGCTACCGCTCTTGCTTCCCGTCAGCACGGCTTTGGCCTGCTGTAAACGGGCGATCTCGTTATCAATCTGGGTAAGTATTACTTGTAAGTCCATATGAGGACAGTGTAGCAGGTGAAGCCTTCCAGCGGTATAGACAACTTTTCAAATCTCTCTTGCTGCTCGTTAATGTATCCGATCGAGAAACATTCCCGGTCACCTTGTCCGCGTCTTTGGTAACTCGTATTTATCTCAATGACGAGTACACATCCCAGGATCTCTTCCTCGTCCAGGGAACAAAGATCCATTCCCGATACCACTCCCTTCCCAAGAGCAGAGGTTTTGACGCTGATTCCTTTTTCCGTCGATTGCCTCGTGCCTTTTCCGCAATTCTCCCTATACTGGAGGGTCATCGTTTTTTAGATCCAAGATGGCCTTGACTCTATAAGGGAAGCTCTTCCAGAGAGAGAATTTGTAATGACTGAAACTGCCCCGAAGACTGTATCCAATCGCCTGCAATCCCTCGATGTCATGCGTGGTCTAACCATAGCCTGCATGATTCTGGTGAACAATAGTGGCGACTGGAGACACACCTATTGGCCGCTCATGCACGCGGATTGGAATGGATGGACTCCGACCGATATGGTCTTCCCTTCGTTTCTCTTCATGGTTGGCGTTGCCATGACTTTCTCCTTCTCCAAGAGGGTTGCATCGGAAGAACCCAAGCGCGCCCTTCTGCCCCATATCGTTAGACGCGCAATCATCCTTTTTGTATTAGGTTTGATCGTCAACACGTATCCCTTCCTGCACCTGGGCTCTATTCGTATCTATGGAGTCCTGCAGCGCATTGGCCTCTGCTTCTTCTTTGCCAGCCTCTTTATGTTATGGACCAATACCAAGACCAGAATCGCGTCGGTTATCGCCCTTCTGGGAGGCTATTGGGCACTCATGCGCCTCGTACCGGTGCCGGGACACGGCATTCCAGGACGAGATATCCCACTTCTCGATCCTATGTGGAACATCGTCTCGGTCGTCGATCGCTGGATCATGTCCAGCCACTTATATGTAAAAGACGTCTACGATCCCGAGGGCCTCATCTCTACCCTGCCGGCCATTGCAACCGCCTTACTCGGAATCCTTACCGGAGAGTGGCTGCGCTCTGCAAAAAGCGCCAAGGCCAAGACGATTGGGTTATTTGTCGCCGGAGCAGCAGGACTTCTGATAGGAGAGCTATGGGGCCGCGTCTTCCCTGCCAATAAGAGACTATGGACCAGTTCCTTCGTCCTGATAGCCTTCGGCGTCTCTACTCTGCTGCTGGCCATCTGCTATTGGTGGATCGATGCGAAACAGACGCAGGGAAAAATTCGCAATATCTGGAAGATCTTCGGAGAGAACGCCATCACGGTCTATATGTTCTCCGAATTGCTGGCTCCGACGCTCGATATCATCCGGGTGGGCAATACTTCCTTCCGGGCCTGGCTCTATACACATACCTTTGCCCATATCCCGAACCCTTATATAGGGTCCGTCGCCTACTCCATCGCCTTTGTCGCAGTTTGCTTCTTGCCTGTCTGGTGGATGCACTGCAAGAAGATCTTCGTGAAGATATAGAAAAGCAGCTAAGGTCCGGGCAGCTGGTAAGGCGGGCAGCTCAAATCCGGACAGCTAAGAAGCGGGCAGCTAAAGACGATAAGTGCATCGCTCTTGGCTGTCCTCTCTCTTTGCAGAGTATCAAGCAGAAAAGCTCATCGCCTTTCATCCCCGCTTCATGCCCATGGCCCTCAAGACCGGATCGCTGTCTGTGTAGACCTGCCACTCGGCTATCTGGCCTCCGCGTACTACCGCCTTCAGTGCCAAGGGAATCAGCCATTGAGCCTTTCCCGGGATATCTTCCTTTGCCGAATAGGTACCTTGAGCAGTTCCGAATAGTGCAGCGATTTCGCCATCGACCAAGGCGTGTTCTATGCTCAGGGTATAGTCCGGGAACGATGTGAAGTAGGAGGTCCAGCATTCCTTCATCTTTTCCCGCCCCTCAGTTTTCTGTCCCAGACCATCGATAAAGCGATGATCCTCTGTCATCAGAGTCGAGATACTTTCAGCATCGTGGGAATTAATACGGGCGACAAAGTCCAGTGCAACATCCTTTGCAGTCTTTTCCATGATGTACCTGCCGGAAAGAAACACCGAGGAAGGATACATCTAAGCAGCCGTGGCGTCAGGACCAAGACAGGAAAGAACAATTTGCAGGATACATAAAGGGCATCCCGGAGGGATGCCGCTAGAGTAGCCCCCTGTGTAGCGTAGCGAAACGCGGGGTTAGCAATGCCAACAAGAACTCCGCCCCGTATGGGGCGGAACGAACCTTACTTCGCTGGATCAGACAAGATTTCGCCCCGCCGCCTTCCGGGGCGGGCAATATGGGGAGACATTACTTCCACCTTTGATGAACCGATCAAGGGCGTGACATGGGGAAATTGAATTGAAGAGGTGATATCGGTTTGTGTCAGGGCATGGGCTTTAGCCCTGCCGCAAAGGCCGCGAAAAGAGGTTTGGGCTTTAGCCCCTGTTCTGGCAAGACCTAACTAAAACGCTGTTGGACATACGAAGCAGTGTGGCAACCTGGCTTTTCCGACGAGAATGAAAGATGAGAAGAACTTCCAGCGAGTTCAAGAATATATTGCCCCAAACCCCGTAAAGGCAGGACTGGTCGATTCTGCGGAGAAATACCCCTATTTCTTTACCTATTTGGCGAAGAGAAAGGCACAGGGGCTAAAGCCCAAAACACTTAAGGACTCTGTTATCGGCATGACTAAAGTCATGCCCTGACACACAGCCTGACCAATGGATTAAACGGCCGAGATACAGTTCTATTGGATCCTTTTTGTTGATCGCTTTCGCAAGAAATGTAGAATCTCCATCGGCATGACTGAAGTCATGCCCTGACACAGTGCCTAACCTATGGCTAGAACGACCGAAAATACCGTTATATCTCGCTCTTCTTTGATTGATCCCCTTCGCAAAGAAGATTTCGCCCCGCCGCCTTCCAGGGAGGGCAATATTGGAGGGGGAAAATTACCACGGGTTTCGCTAGCTTTACCCATGGCTACTTTCGTAGCATCCCGCCGGGATACTCTGGCCGTTGCCAAAACCAGCAATGGCGATAAAGTCAGCCCCCTACGGAAGGAATGTTCTTAAAGCCGCCGTAAAACACAAAACGGTCAGCAGGAGAATCTCCTGCTGACCGTTTTTATAAAGCCTGGTTAAAACTAGACGGCCTGGACGTTCTCAGCCTGCCAGCCCTTGGGGCCCTTGGTGACTGTGAACTGAACGCGCTGACCTTCCTGAAGGCTGCGGAAGCCGTTCGCATTGATAGCGGAGAAATGAACGAAGACGTCCTCGTTGTTGCTCTCGCGAGTAATAAATCCAAAACCCTTGGCATCGTTAAACCACTTGACGGTTCCTTGTTCCATGGAGATGTTTTCCTTAGAAGTTAAAAATTCGCTGTTACATTGAGGAAGGCGAAACGGCAAGCGGTGCTTTGGAGCAACAAATGCGGATCTAACCCACTCGATTTCTGAGCGTGATCAGAGTATACATCATGTCCCTTGCCAACTGTTTTCTTCTTTATTACTGTCACCCGAGAAAATTGCGGCTTTCTTGCCAGACGGTCAGGGATTACAAGACTTTTACATTTGCCCTGAGGCATTTGTGACCAAATCTCTTCGTCCCAATCAAAAAATAAATTTGCTTCCAACACTGGCCCAACCCAAAATCTTTCTTCCCCGCAGATACGCGTGTCGAGAGAGATGCGAGTTGTTCCAGAAAAGCTGCCTGCAAATTGCATCTTCGGAAAAGAAAGCGACATACAATTCCCATGGAGGGAATTGTGGATGTACGTTCTAGTTCTTCACTACAAGAAGCCAATTGCTGAAATCGAAGCTCATCTTGAAGCACATCGCGCCTACCTCGGCACCTACTACGAGAAGGATAAGCTGATAGCCTCAGGCCCGCAAATACCACGTACGGGCGGCATCGTTATCGGTGAATTCGACAATGAAGCCGAGTTGAAGGCGTTTATCGAAAACGATCCCTTTGTCAAAGCCGGTGCCGCCGAATATCAGCCCATCCAGTTCACTCCGGTGAAAAGTTCCAAGCGAATTCAACTGAAATCGGTTTAGTTCAATGAATTTGTGACCACCCAATCAAAGAGGAAAGGCACGGTCAGCCGAAAAACCGTGCCCTTCTCCTCTGTTAATTGTTAGTGAATCCCGAGTTGTCACACCTCTGGCACTCGCTCTACTCCTCGACAAATACAGCGGTCGTAAGTGCAGGAATAGTAGCCGTACCCGAAGACGGATCAAATGTTGCCGTTCTTACCGCCGAATCGCTCGAATGCAGCTGCACCGGATGCAGATGGAAGTGCATCCCGGCCAGGCTTACATTTGTAAAGCTCACCTGGGTATTCGCGGCATTAAAGAAGACGACAATGCGGCGGAACGGACCATAATGCCCTCCATTACTGTCGAGCTTCATTACGATGAGTCCGGGAATCTGATTCTGTCCTGTATTCAGGAAGCTCAAATTCGCCTGAATCTCGTTGAAGGTCGGCATCCGGAAGAGTCTTGAGCTATAGCGAATCCGCAGAAACTCCTGGAAAGCTTCAGTCGTCCATACGATGTTCCCGGAGCTCGGTTTCAGCGCCGGATTCGCCAACAACGGCTGCATCAGCGACCATTGCGATTGATTCTGGCTTGCGATAGGCAGGCCGATTCCCCAGTTATTGCCCTGCTTACTGAAATCGATCCTGTTAAACCAATCGCCGGAATCATAGCTATTGTTGTCCATGTCCTTCGAGCGAAGCAGATCGTCTCCGGCTAGGAAAAGTGGAACTCCCTGGCCAAGAGTCATTACGCTCATCGCCAGAACCTGCCGCCGCGCGCGAACTGTAGCCGAGTCCCCTGCCGCAGACTTGATCTGGAGAGCATCGAAGAGTGTCTGATTGTCGTGGACCGAGCAGTAGTTCACGGCCTCGACCGGTGACGCCGTGTATCCGGCAGGCTGTCCACCGTAATCGACCTCAGCCCCGGTAACCGTCTGCCCCTGCGAGTTTACGAAGCTATAGTTCTTCAGGTTTCCGGTAAGCCCGATACGAATCCAGTCCGACTGATGCAGAAGCGTGCTCGTCTGGCTCGACTGATCCCCGTTCTGGTTCGTGTAGTCGCTCGGATCGGTTGCCAGTCCGGAGGCAAAGCCCTGCCCACGAGGATCGCTGAAGGGCCCGCCACCTCGCACGGCATCGCGGATGCGGTCATTGAAGGTCCCAATCCCGTAGCCATAGAGATTCATCTGGCTGGCATTGGGTCCGATGGCGTTGTTTGCAGCCTCTCCAATCTGGAAACCCTCTCCATAGAGGTAGATCTTGCTGCCATCCACCCCATCTCTCTCAAAAGTCAGAGCTTGCAAGGACTTTTGAATATTCGAAAGATTGTATGTGAAGTGCATGCTCATCTCGTCAAAGCGGAAACCGTCGATCTTGTACTGCTTCGCATTGAGAACGAGCGTATCGATCATCAGCTTCTCCATCATGCGGTGCTCGCTGGCCGTATCTGCGCAGCAGGAACCGGTCAGGAGTGAGCCATTTGCATCCAGACGGTGGTAGTAACTGGGGACAATCTCATCGAGATTCGCCAACGGAGTCTGACCGCTGGCGCTGGTGTGGTTAAAGACCACATCCTGAATAACGCGCAGCCCGGCAAGATGCAGGCTCTGCACCATCGTTCGGTATTCGCGCACCCGATGATAGGGATCGACGGCATAGGAGCCCTCGGGAGCCATATAGTGGAGCGGATCGTAGCCCCAATTGTAGCCATCGCTGTTTTGAATTTTAGCTACGGCCTCCTGCTGCTCGGTTCCGTCAGGCGGATACTGCGAAAGATCGCCCGTAGTCTTCCACGTCGACTTATCTTCATTCAGGCTGGCAATGCGGAAGGTAGGCATAAGATGAACCGCCTTCAATCCGGCACGAGACAGCTCGCGAAGATGCCGCATACCATTGCTATTCCAGTCGAGGAAGGCCAGATAGGTTCCGTGAAGATAGGCGGGAACCGTGCTATCCCCGATGCTGAAGTCGCGAACGTGCAGTTCATAGATGCTCAGGTCATTCGTGCTGGCAAGCCAGGGTGAAGGCAGGAAGTCCCAGCCGAAGGGCTTTGTCGACTCGTCATTCAGGTCCGTGATGCGGCTCTTGACTCCGTTCAGACCAAGATCGACAGAATAAGGATCGGTCGTAACATTCGTGTCGATTGCCTGATCGACCGGCACATAGACCTTCGTTTGAAGCTGATAATAAGCTCCCTTCCAGCCGTAATCCCCGCGTGCCACCCAAACGCCGTGATGTTCGTGCATGGCAACGGTCTTCATCGGAGCTGTGTCCGTGTCATGTTCGAAGAGCAACAGCGATACGGCTTGAGCCGTCGGTGCCCATACCTTGATCTTCACCGGAACGGAATCGTCGTCGTCGAAGTCGTACCATCCGTTGCCGCGTCCATGACGGAAGACGACGCCCAGCTTGCCCGAGTAATAAAAAAGATCGTCCAGCACGCCGAAGGACTGCACCCCGGTCGCATACTTCAGAGCGCCATCGCCGCCGAGTGCCGAAATAGCCAGTTGCCCCTTGAGTGCCTGAGCCACGACGGAGGAGTCAATGTTATCGGGCAGCTTCAACAGTCCGTAGCTGCCCAACTGGGGATAGCGGGTAAGTTCGTCGGCGGTTAGGGTTCCGGGGGATAAAGTCAGCGGAATCGCTGTCCCTCCGGTAATGCCGCTCAAAGTCAGCTTAAGACTTGCCTTAGGACTCGTATTCAAGGCATAGGTCCAGCCAGCCTGGTAGTACTGGGATTGAATAGCAATGGTTCGGGCATCGATCCAGTAGGCTTGCAGCTCTCCGAAGAGTCCGCTCAACAGCTGTTCCGCCGTAGGCTGGGTGGTAAATACCGTCGCATTGCCTGAGACAATCCAGGCCTCGGTAAATTGCGTGATCTGAAGATGCTGGTCCGGCCCGGGATCTTTTACTCCGGTCGAGCAGTTATGAAGGATAAAGCCCAACTGCCCGCCATTTTGCGAAGGATCGATGCCAACGTCATAGAAGGCACCGTAAGCGTCATAACCGGAGACATAGTCCTCCGAAGTACACCAGTTCCCTGTCGGATCGCTAGTTGCTCCAAAGGGATAGAGGCTCCAGCCTCCGTAATTGCCATCGGGACGATAGTAGTGGATGCGGGCATGTCCGGCCGGAATCGCCGGATCGGTCGGATACTCGGTAACCGGCTGCGAGAGAAAGACATTCGTATTCCCGGAGATCACCCAGCCCTGCTGGTTTTGCGTAACCTGCAGATGCTGGTCCGGTCCCGGATCTTTTACTCCAGTCTGGCAGTTGTGCAGGATGAAGCCCAGCTGGCCGCCATTGATCGTCGCGTCTATGCCGACGTCGTAGTAAGCCCCGTAAGTGTCGTACCCGGAGACGTAATCTTCGCTGCTGCACCAGTTTCCATTAGGATCGCCGGTCGCTCCGAAGGGATAGAGACTCCAGCCTCCGTAGTTGTTATCGGGACGGAAGTAGTGAATTCTGACCTTGTTGGCCGGAATAGGAGGATCCTGCGATTGAATCGTCGGAGGTTGCATCGTTTGCAGAATGTTGCTGCCCGAGAGCTGCCAGAACTCCTTGCCCTGGGTCGAAGGGTTGACAGACTCGTTCGGTCCCGGGTCCTTGGTGTTGCCCCGATGAACGATAATCCCGACATTTGTAGCATTAGTGGTTACGCCTACATCGAAGTAGGCTCCGAAGTTATCTCTGCCGGTAACGGCAACCGGGCCAGTGGAGTAGCCGCTCTGGTTTTCGGTGGTATCTCCGAAGGCGTAAACGGTCCAGCCGATGTAGTTTCCGTCAGGACGAAAGTAGTGAATGCGGATATGCCCATCGGGAATAGGCGGAGGTGTCTGACTGATTGCGAACTGGCAAGTTAGTAAAAACGTAAGAAAGACAACAAGACAAAGAGGTAGGCGGTTGGGGGTAGAAAATCGCATCGAAATCCTCTCGCATCGATTCTTTGAAGCGGGGAGGATTAAGACAAATGGAAGATACTCCGCGCAACCGCTGGAGCATCATTTCCTCTTCAAATCTTCCTTAACAGGTAGAGGCCGTATTTTCAGAATGATCCGCAGAGAGGTTAATCACAGTACCTCGTGGGATAGCTCCAGTTTCCAAGGAGCGATGACGTTGAGTCATCATCGTTGCGGCATTTCAAGCCTTCTCTGAAGACGGAAAGGTAGCGGTTTCCGACCGCCGCCCCTTCGCGCCGTGCTCCTCTTTGCCAAGCCCCAATGACAGACGTAGAAACTCGATAAAGCATCCTGGAGGGATGCTACTAGAGTAGCCCCAGGTGTAGCGTAGCGGAACCCGGGGTAAAGGCACCACCGCATATTGCCCGTCCCGGAGGGCCGGGACGAAATCTTTCCTCGTCCACCAACGTGATTCGTTCCGCCCCATACGGGGCGGATGTTCTTGTTGGAACTGGGTCCCCGGGTTTCGCTACGCTTCACCCGCGGCTATTATCTTGGCATCCTTCCAGGATGCCTTTTGCGTGACATCTGCAAACTTCCATGTTCAGAACTGAAAGTCTCGCGTGCGAGTGGAAGTTGGTTGTAAAGAAGTAGGAAAAGATTGCAACTCAGGCAGAAACAATCGCGAACTGTGCGCCTGTCTCTGTCGAGAGTGTCTGGAATCTCCTCCGTGACAGCCGCTCGGCACTTCTTGAGTCCCAGATTCTAGGCCAGGATGATTTAGCCTATTTCCCGCACCTTAGCTGCCTTCCTATTGCACTTGTTTACGCCATTCATCCGGCGAGTAGGTAAACCATCGTGAAGTCCAATGAGAGGCAATTCCCATGTCATATCCACGGTTTAGTACGATCTTCATTTCCGAATAATCCTGGATATTGTGGTCATACTCCAAGATTGTCCGTGCGATCTGGCGTATCGCAGCATCTTCACTTTCCTCTGCACCCGACCATAGAACATTTACCGTAAGAAGTTTGGCCGACTCGCGCTGGCCTAAATGAAAAACCTTTGTTTCGATTACGCCTGCGGTAACTACTCCTTCGATCTGTTCAACCTGTGCTACATCCTGCAGCAGCTGAGGGAATGGACCTCGTTTTGCTACCCGTGAAACAAAGATCGAAGAAACGAGAATGACCACTCCAAGAATCGAACCGAGGACAACCCAGTGCTTAGCCCACAACCTTCCGGTTGTCACAGGGCCTTCGGATTCAGCCATAACGACATAGCTTTTCACCGCGATATCATGCAGCCCTTGCCGAGTCCCACGGTTGAAAATAAGCAGATAAAGATTTGAACCGCCGACGCCGAACACTATCAGGGACAGTAGAACCGTGATCGCTTGCGGAGTCCTCGAAATGGGTAGTGGCAATCCATTGACAAAGTAAGGCACGGCGAGAATGACAAATCGCAACAGCGCTTCTTCGAATATCAACGTTCCACCCTGAGGATTTACGAGTTTCAATCGCAATAAGCGCTTTCCAAGAGTCTGACCATTGCCTACCGGGCTATCAAAAAGAACGAAATAACACGCTGCGATCAGGAAGCCCACAATACGCGCCATTGCTCCCATATGAGAGAACGAATCAAAGAGTATTGCCCCCAAGATCGAACCAATGACTCCAAGGAAAATACCATCCAGACAAAAGGCAAAAAACCTTCGCCAAAACCCGGCGATGATAGAGTGCGCTAAAGGTGTATCTGAAGGAAGAAGGGACTCTGATGCTGACTGCGGGTCGTTCGTATTCATGATCTCCGCTCTTGCTCGTAATCACAATGCAATATGAGTTTGCACTGTCATCAAGCCGGCTCAATTTGAAGATAGATTTTGGCAGAAATAGTATACGTGAAGAAGATTCCTCCCTGAATACATTGCAGTCCAGGTCCTAAGTTTTTCCTATTACTCTTGATTACAAACATTACTCCGAAGTTAATGGTTAGCAGATTGGTGACTCATCAAGCCTTCTTTGGCTTGAGAGAGATGATCTGTGTCTACGCATCGAATCCCAAGAGGCAAGTGCCATGGAAAGCATCCCGGAGGGATGCTACTAGAGTAGCCCCGGATGTAGCGTAGCGAAACCCGGGGTAAAGGCACCACCGAATATTGCCCGTCCCGGAGGGCCGGGACGAAATCTTTCTTCGTCCACCAACGTAATTCGTTCCGCCCCATCCGGGGCGGATGTTCTTGTTGGAACTGGGTCCCCGGGTTTCGCTACGCTTCACCCGCGGCTATTATCTTGGCATCCCTCCAGGATGCCCTTTGCGTGACAGTCAGGCTTGAAGCTGAAATCAGCTACCGGCCCGGTAAACATTCTCGTCATCGATCATGTCGAGGCTCCTTCGGCTAACTGAGACTGCGACCAAGCGTTGATTTTCATCTTTGGAGCTATCGCTGTATGCGATATGTTGCAGCAATAGTTCGTAACATAAAACGCGACAATTCGATGTCCAAGCCTGCTTTTGGCTTGAGTAAGATGCTCTGTATCTACATATCGAGTCCGAAGAGATAAGTACTGGGAGAAAGCATCCTGGAGGGATGCTACCAGAGTAGCCCCAGGTGTAGCGTAGCGAAACCCGGGGTCCCCGATGCAAACAGGACCTCCGCCCCGTATGGGGCGGACCGAATCTTAACTTTGCTGGCTTGGATGAGATTTCGTCCCGCCACCTTCCGGGGCGGAAAATGTTTTGGGACCTTACCACGGGTTTCGCTAGCTACACCCGCGGCTATTGCTCTTGTCCAGAGCCTAAGCTTTACTTATTATTCTTAACTACAAACATTACCCCGAAGTTAACGGTTAGTAGATGGTAGATAACCAGAACCTTAAAGGAGAAACCTGCGGGGAAGTACTACAACCAGGGTAAATAACAACTCTGCCCAACCTGATACCATGACGGTACAACCTTTATGCAAAACTGAAAGGCAAATGGGGGGGGGCTAATGAAGCGTCACCGTGTTTTGGGCATTGGGGCTATTGTGTCAATAGCGACCTTATGCATTGGATTGGCTAGCGCAGAGGATAAGCATACGCTGAACTACCGTATCTTCAAGGCTACACACTCGACAGCCATCAGGGATGTGGACATGAGTCCATGGCATCTAAAGTTCAACATTGAGTTATACGATACCAAGGGCAATATGAAGAACAAAGGCACGCTAGAAGAATGGTGGGCCGACTTCGATCATTCAAAAATCCAAATCGAAACGACCAACTATAAGACCACGATCATTCAGAACGAGAAGGGGTACTTCCAAACCAAAGGAACAGACTTTGTTCCTTTCGGAATCCTCGATCTTGAAAAAATGATCGTTCAACCAGTGGACCTCTTCGAGAGCGTGACTTTCCGTTCTGACAACAAGAAATCCGAAACATCCTCACTCGACTGTATTGAGGAATACAGCTCATCTATGAAGAATTCAATGCAACCCGCGACTTACTGCTTCGAGCCTGGGAAAGAGGTTCTGCGAGAGATTCACAGCAGGAAGCCTGGTAACGCCGTTTTCTCCAATATAGAAGAATTTCAGAACCGCTCCGTTGCGCGAGCCATCACGATGGAAACCAAGAAGTGGCGGGGAAAAGCCGAAGTGACAGATCTGTCTGAGATGCCGTTACCAAGCAACCTCTTTCTGCTCACACCAGACATGGCGCCCTTTAAAAGGAGGATCGAAATCCGTATGATCCCCCAATACGTCAACGCACCAACTCACATCCACTAAAGACCTGTACCGCCGGGCTCCTTTCGGAGCCCCCCTAGAGTTTCTACATTTTTCGCGAAGGATAGCAACAAAGAACAACGAATATAACAGCAATTTCGGTCGTTCCAACCATTGGCCAAATTGTGTGTCAGGGATGGCCTTCAGGCCATCCGAAAACAGTCTTCGTTAAGAGAGCAGAAACACTTTCGGTAACATCTGCACCGGGAAGAACAGAGGCACTAAACCTATACCAGTTTGAGCGTTTTGGTCATTGCTTCCACAAGCGAAGATACTCTCAAACAGTACCTTGCAGCTATTCGGCCTGCTCAATTTCCCGTAGTATTCGTTACCGAGAATGTTAAGCCACTCTTAGGAAGACGGCTTTCGGATGGCCTGAAGGCCATCCCTAGAGTTTCTACATTTAGAGAAAGAAAATTAAGAGAAGTGAGAGGGTAAGACGTGTGGCTCAACTTGAGTCGTGGCATTGTGTCAGGGATGGACTTCAGTCCATCCGCCGCAATTTTTGAGGAGTTTGACAGACATTCTCGGTAACAGATGCAGCGTGGAATTGAGAAGGCCGAATAGTTGCAAGGTTCAGTTTGAGAGTATCCTCGACTTGGAAGCAGTGACCCAAACGCGCACACTGGTATAGGTTCAATGCTTTTGTTTTTCCCGTCACATGTGTTACCGAAAATGTCTCCTTTTTCAAAGAAGACTGTTTTCGGCAGGCCTAAAGGCCAGCCCTGACACACAGCAAAAGCCAATTCGCCTCTAAGATTCTGATTTTGTACACGATTTTCGGCTGTCATCGACTAAGAAAATGTAGAAACTCTAGGGATGGCCTGAAGGCCATCCCTGACACATGACCAAAGCCACTTCGCTTTGGGGACTCTGGTTATGTCCAAAGATTTCCTGCAATTTCAATTCGAAGAATGTAGAAACTCCAGACCGCATCCCGGAGGGATGCTGCAAGGTACCACCCAATATTGCCCGCCCCGGAGGGCCGGGACGAAATCTTTCCTCGTCCAGCAAAGTAATTCGTTCCGCCCCATACGGGGCGGATGGTCTTGTCTATACTGAGTCCCCGGGTTTCGCTACGCTTCACCCGCGGCTATTGTCTTGGCATCCCTCCAGGATGCCCTTTTGAAGCTTTTACATTTGTCATTGGGAACATGGCAGAGAAGCACAACCTGCGTGCAATTGCAGGCACCCTTAAAGTTTCACTTAAAGAACGACATTCTAAGGAGCAGGAAAGAGAAGATTACTACGGAAGCTAACCGATGGCGCCACCACAATCAGAGGGACGGTGTACCTGAGCCTTTCGTTCTGGGATACGCTCAAAACCTTCCACCAGATACCGAGACCGGATCTTGTCCTTGGTCCATGCCGAGACATTAGAATAGAAGGGCGAGTCAGGCCCTCAAGCTCGCTCCGGCTCGCCAGAAATCTTTCGAAAGTCGGTATTCGAGAAAATGACAGATGTTGCGCAGACCAGTCCCCAGGCCATTCCCCAAACCAGGCAACAAATCCAGGCCAGCTACGACGCCTTTAAAGCCCGAGGCCTCAAGCTCAATCTGACGCGAGGCAAACCGGCGTCAGCCCAGTTGGACTTCAGCAACGAGATGCTGGCCCTCCCCGGCCTCTCCGACTACAAAGCCGAAGACAAGACCGACTGCCGCAACTACGGCGGACTGCAAGGACTGCCCGAGGTACGCAAGCTCTTCTCCGGAATCATGGGAGCACCCGCCGAACAGATCCTCGCCGCCAACAACTCCAGTCTGGCCCTGATGCATGACAGCATCGTCTATTCCCTGCTGAAAGGCACCTGCGACGGTGCTAAGCCCTGGTCACAGCAAGGCGAGATCAGCTTCCTCTGCCCCGTGCCCGGCTACGACCGTCACTTCAAGATCTGCGAAGACTACGGCATCCGCATGATCCCGGTAGCACTCAAGGAAGACGGCCCGGATATGGACGAGATCGAACGGCTCGTCGCGCAGGACGCTTCCATCAAGGGCATCTGGTGCGTTCCCAAGTACAGCAACCCGACCGGTACCGTCTACTCCGATGCCGTTATCGAGCGCTTTGCCAAGATGAAGACCGCCGCCCCCGACTTCCGGCTCTTCTGGGATAACGCCTACACGATCCATCACCTTACGGATGAGCGCATTGAGATCGCCAACATCATCGAACTCTGCGCCAAGCATGGAAATCCGAATCGCCCCTTCGTCTTTGCCTCAACCTCGAAGGTCATCTTCCCGGGAGCGGGACTGGCGTTCTTTGCATCGTCAAAGGAAAACATTCAGTGGTTCCTGAAGAGAATCACTCCCCGCACCATCGGCCCGGACAAGCTCAACCAGCTGCGTCACGCCCGTTTTCTGAAAGACGAAGCCGGAATCGCGGCCCTCATGGAGAAGCACCGTTCGCTGATTGCTCCTAAGTTCAAGAAGGTAATCGAGATCTTCGAAGAACAGCTCCCGCAGATTCCCGGGGTCTCCTGGACGAATCCCAAGGGCGGATACTTCATCAGCCTGGAAGTGCCGAAGGGCTGCGCCTCACGCGTAGTTGCGCTGGCCAAGGAGGCCGGTGTCGAACTGACTCCCGCCGGAGCGACACATCCGTTAGGCAAAGACCCCGAGGACAGAACCATCCGCATCGCTCCCACCTTCCCGGCCTTGGCCGAAGTTGCACAGGCAGCGGAAGGCGTAGCTATCTGCGTTCAATTGGCTGCCGCAGAAAAGTAGTTAGCTAGCAGTATCGGTAACCGGAGGACCTGTCGTTACAGCGAGCCTCCGGGTGCCCCACCTTCACGAGCAAAGCGAGTTAAGATGGGGGTCGCCAGGGCTTCGGAATCGGTACCCGAGCCCAAGTTAAATTCAAAGCATTGTCCGGTTATTGAAATCGATGAAGCCACTTGCTGCTATCAGTTAGCAACTATGGTTCAGCCCCCCATCAAAGACAAAAAAGACACATAAGATCGAAAACATGTTCGGTCAGTCTATAAGTAGACGCATAGAGCTTTTTTCGCAAAGACGTAGACCAAGTCACAACAGCTTATGCGGCTTTCCGTTAAAGAAAGCCGCTCTTCGCTGTCGTCAGCAAGTCTATACATATGCGAAAAATGCTCTAACTCTTCCCTTCTGCGGATTCATACTCGCCTTCGCCTCAAACACTGCTCTCGCCCAGACAGCCTTGCAACAGAAGATCCAGACGATTGCCGCCGATGCCAAGGGCACCGTCTCTGTGGCCTGCGCCCTGCCGGGGAATGCCAACCTCAACTGCGATCTCAATCCACACGGACATCCGCCGATGCAGTCCGTCTTCAAGTTCCCGCTAGCCGTGACGGTTCTGCACGCCATCGAAACAGGATCGCTTTCGCTCGACCAGCAGGTTCACTTCCTACCGGAAGACCGCATCCTGCCCAAGGTCTATAGCCCATTGCAATCGAAATATCCCGATGCCGGTGTCGATGTCCCGGTGCGAGAGCTCCTTCGCCTTGCAGTCTCGCTGAGCGATAACGTCCCAGCAGACATGCTGCTTCGCGTCATCGGCGGCCCTAAGACGGTAGATACCTACATCGCTTCGCTGGGCATCAAGGGCTTTCACCTGGAAGACGGAGAACACGGCCTCCATCGCGACATCAAGGCACAATACCGCAACTGGTTCGAGCCTGCCGGAGCCGTCCAGCTTCTCTTGTTGATCGACGGACATTCGCCACTCACACCGGAACACACGGAGTTGCTGCTCCAATGGATGGACGGCAGCGTGAAAAACACACGCATGGCCGCAGCAATGCCCCCAGGAACCAAGGTGATGCATAAGTCCGGCTCCTCGGGAGTCAACGACGGCATAGCCAACGCTACGAACGATATCGGCTTGATTACCCTTCCCGATGGGAAGCGTCTGGCCGTCGCCGTCTTTGTAACCGACTCAAAGGCCGACGATGAAATGCGGGATTCCGTAATCGCAAGAATTGCTAAAGCCGCCTACGACGAAGCGGCCCAGAGTAAGAAATAAACCAGCAAGAAATAAGCCGAGGCCCCATTTGACCCGCAGCTTTTGCGAAACGCATGGGGCGCTTCGCCTCTACTCCAAGAGCCACCGCCGAACCTTGTCCGTGTGCGCCTCGAATCCGAGATAAAAGAAATAAGCCCCAGCAAAGACAGCGCCAGCCACTCCCACAGCAAGCAGGAGATGGAAGGAGCTGTTCGTCCAGCGATGCCAGGGGCGCATCAGTAATCCACTCACAAAGAAAAGCAAGGGCAGATTCACAAGATAAAGGCTGTAGGACATCTTGGAGAGAAGGTGTGCCCCCTTCCGATAAGGGGTCGGTTCCGCCGCGTCGCGGCGATGCAGCAGACAATACAGCACTCCGCAGAAGAGCACCCCGATAGCCAGATCCACAAAAAAGGGACTCGCATCCTCCCGGTAGCGAAGGGTAAAGCAGGCAACACCGAGCAGAACCAGGGCACAGCAGAGAAGCACGGGCTGCAACTTTGTCGGAACACGAAGAGGCATGAGTCCGACGGCGGCTCCAAGCAGCCAGATCAGGAAATAGGGAGCAATCTTTGCTCCGACGAAAACGAAGAGTGCGATAAACAACACCGCCGAAAGCACACGCTGTCCGATTCTCCGCTCCGCTAGCACGGACAACACCAACAGAGGAAATGCCAGGTAATACCAGAACTCGTTGGCAAGACTCCACAACGCAACATTCGTACCGAACTGCTTCACCACAATCGTCTGCAAGAAGAAGAGATTTCCGAAGAAGGTCTCCAACCCCATTCGCGTCGAGAGCTCGGGAGTAAGAATGAACTGCCCGCTCGGCCCCTCGTAAATACTATGCGGAAAGAGTCTGCTGCCCGCCGTATCCAAGAGCAGGCCCAGGAGCAGCGCAGGCAACAGCACAATCCAGAGCCGGGTCAAGCGGCTCATCAGATAATGCATCCACGACCATTGCCCCTCGCGAAACAAACGCATAACGCTTCCGCCAACAAAATATCCGCTAAGAACGAAGAAGATCATCACGGCCTTGTGGCCCATGTCCATATTGCCTGGATGATGCTGCAGTGGGTGAACAGCACCACTCGCCAAAGCAGTTGCGGCAGCCGAAGGACCGGAAGCGCCGAGAAAGATGTAGCGAAGATGAGTTAGAAAGACAACCAGTGCCGCACATCCGCGCACCGCGTCCAAATGAACAGAATAAGCTGGCACCCCAATGCTGCGCTCTACCTCTGTGGCCAAAGGAAGATCGAGCGTAACTTGGTTCATCTCTTCTCCTTCGAGACAAGCCGACGATACAAGCTTCAGCTGTGAGTAACGAAACCCGCAGGAAAGGGCGCGGCTTTGGAAGCGAAAGCCCCTACCTCTTCGTTCTCGTTACTTTTTCGTTTTCGTTGCTTTGGCACAGCAAAGCTGGGCCCCTATTCGCTGTAACTCATCTCACAGACTATTTACGCCTGTAATACAACCCGCAAAAACAGACAACCGGAAGCAGCCGGAGGCAAGAACCCTACGCACACCGCGTTGCGCCTTAAAGAACGAAGCCTCAAAGGAGCTTTTCCTATATGCAGCTATGTGAAAGACAGATAAATCGAAGTGATGAGCAATCAAGCCGGGGGAAATAAAGCACTACGCAAAAAGCAACAAGAACACCCTACTTCCACTTCCAGTTTTTCCTTGTGATATTAGTTACCATTTAATTAACATCTGTCAACAATATACTTTTTCACCCCCGATTGATCAACCGAGTGTACCTTGCTGGTTATCGAAGCAGATGGTCGGCACTTTCACGGTGCAGGAGGGTTTACCATTTACGCAGTCAGTCATATAAGAACAGCGCAAAGGCTTGATTTCAAACGAGCCACAGCCAAGCGATTGGAGGGCAGGCATAAATGCACGGCGCGCATAAAAGATCGGCAAGATGTTGGATTGGAGTTTTTTCAAGCATCATTCTCGGCCTTGGAATGGGAACAGCAGCAGCGCAAGTTGGCGCTTACAGCATTCAGCAGACATGGAAGTTAGGAGGCGAGGGAGGATGGGATTATCTGACCATCGATAGCCCGGCACATCGCCTTTACATTGCACGCGCAAATCGCGTCATGATCGTCGATACCAACACGGGCAAGCTGACGGGAGAGATCGTAGGCTTGCAAGCCATTCACGGAGTCGCACTCGATCCCCAGGGCAAGTTTGGATACATCAGCGATGGAGCGGCAGGCAAGGTTCTGGTCTTCGACCGCAATACGCGGAAGATTGTCGCAACCATTCCGGCGGGCATGAATCCCGATGCGATCCTCTTCGAAGCGTCAACGCGCAGCGTCTATGCCTTTAATGGGCGCAGCAAAAATGCAACGGTGATCGATGCCGCAAACCATAAGGTCATCGACACGATAGCTCTTCCCGGGAAGCCGGAGTTTGCCGAAGCCGACGGTCAAGGCACGATCTTCGTCAACATCGAAGATACGAATCAGCTCGTCCGCATCGACGCCAAAACACGCAAGGTCACGGCGATCTGGAATCTGACCTCTTGCGAAGCTCCCACCGGCCTTGCCTTTGACGTAGCACACAAGCGGCTCTTTTCTGTGTGCGAAAACAAGAAGATGATCGTCACCGACTCCGATACCGGAGCCACGGTCGCAACACCGGCGATTGGCGCAATGCCTGACGCCGCAAAGTTCGACGCGGAGAAGAATCTAGTCTTCAGTTCGAATGGCGACGGCACGCTGACGGTAATCAATGCCGATCCCACGCAGGGATATCCAGTCCTGCAGACGCTGCAAACACAAAAGAGCGCCCGCACGATGACGATCGATCCGGCAACCGGACGCCTCTATCTGGCAGCAGCCGAATTGGGACCGAGACCGAAGCCGACACCGGAGAATCCGAAGCCACGTCCGAGGATAGCGCCAGGAAGCTTTTCTATTCTGGTCGCCGGACGATAAAAGCTGTCTATCTTGCGGTATCGGTAACCAGAGGAAGCAAATCCAAAAGCAGCAAGGGGTGCCCCATCTTCACGAGCGAAGCGAGTTAAGGTGGGACAAACAGAATTTTCAGTATCGGTAACCGGAGGAAAACATCGTTCGGTTACCGCTACTGATACCTTTTCACCACACCTAAGATTCAACTTGGCACTTCGCCCCAGCGGGGCGAATCGAGAGCAGCCCAGTGCGGAGTCCGCTTTGCGGACGGGAGCGCTGGGTTAGCTTACATACACGTAATTCCCGCCCCGGTAGGTGGCGGGACGAAATCTTTCTCTATCTAGCAAAGTTCGGTTCGTTCCGCCCCATACGGGGCGGACATCTTTTGGGGGGCATCGGTACCCCGGGTTCCGCTACGCTTCACCCGGGGCTATTCTCTTGGCATGCCCTACCGGATGCCTTTCACACCGCTAGAAAAGGGCAATCCGCAATCGTGATTCGAATCACATCAACCTAATTTTCACCGTTCACGACCGAACAAAATTTTCATTTCCGGACACACGTTCTCTTCGTATCACAACCGCTGCTACAGCTTCTGCGCGATAATCGCTCTTTCCCGCCATACACAAGATGGAATCTGACGTGCATCCCAAAAAAGCAGGGATTCCAGCGAGGACTTATGCGCCAGTTGCTTCAAGATCTGCTGTTTGCTGTTCGAAAATTTCAGAAGAACCCAGGCCTAATCCTGGCCGCCATTCTCACGCTCTCTTTGGGAATCGGAGTAAACACAGCGATCTTCAGCATCATTGACGGACTCTGGCTACGTCCACTCGATATCTCCGATCCAGCACATCTGCTTCTGTTACAGAGCATCAAGAAAACAGCAACAACCAATGCAGAACGGGCAAATACCGACTTCTCCTATCCCGAATACTCGGATCTCAGAAAGATGGTTCCTGCCTTCTCGATCTTGATGTCAACGGACAGACGCGGAGCCACGCTGAAAACCGCCGATACGCAACAGAGCCTTGAGGCCAACATCGAAAGCGACAACTACTTCACCGGGATGGGACTGCATGCGGAGATCGGCAGACTTCCTACCGAAGAAGAATTGCGCGACCTGAAGACTCCGGTTGTCGTCCTCGGCTTCAGAGCATGGAAGCAGCTCTTCGGCGGAGATCCGACGATTGTCGGGAAGGCAATCAATCTCGACGGCACGGCAACAACAGTCCTCGGCGTCATGCCCGCGAATTTCCATGGCTTTGATCGCACCTCAGACCCGGAGCTCTATGTACCGTTCAGCACATGGCTGTTCTGGGTTCCATCGGATCGCCATCAGAGCCGCAATATGCGCGGACATGAAGTCTATGCACGCCTCGCTCCAGGAGCAACCATCGATCAGGCACGGGCGCAGTTGGATGCAGCCAGCAAAACGCTGGCCGCAACCTATCCCGCAAGCAATGCCGGACGTAGCCTCACGGTCCAACGGCAAAGCACGGGCGATCCTCAGATCAGATTATTCTCGAGCTTGCTTCTGGCACTCACCATTGCGGTACTTCTCATCTGCTGCTCCAATGTGGCCAATCTGCTTCTTGCGCTCAACGAATCCCGCCGGAAAGAAATTGCCATGCGCATGGCAATCGGAGCCACGCGTCTGCGGCTGATACGCCAACTACTCACGGAATACATCTCGTTAGCCGTAGCAGGAGTAGTGCTGGCAGTGTTATTTGCCCGGCAGGTGATTGCCGTTATTCCCGCACTGCTGCCGAAATCAGCCTTTCCCGAGATCTTCGATTTCCGTATCGATCAACGGGTCATGCTCTTTGCTCTCTGCCTGGGCGTCGTCTCTGTTTTGCTCTTTGGCTTTGGCCCCACGCTGTTGACGACCAGAAGCACTCCACTCGATGCACTCAGGACACAAAGCGCAATTGGCAAAACCTTCCGTCTGCCAATCAGGAAAGTCACAGTAGCGGTACAAGTAGCACTCTCACTCACTCTGCTAGTCGGTGCGGGACTCCTGGTGCGCACGCTGATTCATCTCGAAAAAATGGATATCGGCTTCAATCGCCAGCAGAATGCCGCAATGCTGCAATTCTATGTGGTGTGCAATAACAAAGAACAGAATGCCAAATACGACGCCGTACAGAAAGCGATGCAAGCACTTCCCGGTGTTACGGGAGCTACAATCTCTCGCGTCGCGCCCTTCCCGGAAACGGGAGGAGGAGCAACCAACATTGTTCTTGCTCCGAATGAACCGGTCACGAAAACTGCGGGAGCCAGGATCCATTACAACCTGATCGATCCCGACTATCTTCACCTGATGGGCATTCCACTGCTTCAGGGAAGAGGCTTCGGGAGCCAGGACTCGGCAGAAAGCGGCCGTGTGGCAATCGTGAATCAGACCCTGGCCAAACGCTTCTTCGGTCGAGTCAATGTTGTCGGAGAGTATCTCCGGCTCAATCGGGATCCGGTCGTCAACCTGGAGATCGTAGGAGTCACGCAGGACGGACAATACAGCGACCTGACCGAAGATCCACAGCCTTACCTGTTTATGCCCCGAACACAATGGCCCTGGGGCGAGATAACGCTGACGATAGCTACCTCACAGGATCCGCATCAGATGCTCTTGATTGCCAAGAAGGCTCTTCGTCAAGTGGACTCCTCCATTGTGGTCGAATCGGAACAAACTTTTAAGGATCACATGGATCATGTGACGTATCCCAATCGAATGGCTGCCTATCTCGTGATGACGCTGGGAGGACTCGCTCTCTTGCTGACAGCAGTCGGACTCTTCGGGGTAGTCTCCTACATCGTAACCAGAAGGACGCACGATCTGGGAATCCGCATTGCTCTTGGTGCGGACCGAAAGAAGATTCTCCAGGCTGTACTGCATGAGGGCGTGCCGATGATTTTAGGCGGAATCCTTCTTGGCTCGGTTCTGTCTTTCGGACTCTCTCACTTCTTACAGAACATGCTTTACGGAACCAAGGCGACGGACCCCGCGGTGTTCTTCCTCAGCGCCGGAATTCTGCTCATGATTGCTCTGCTAGCCTTGCTCGCCCCGGGACGGCGTGCCTTGAGGATCGATCCAATCGAAGCGTTGCGGGAAGAATAAGGATCTGTTTCGATTACAGATATCCGAGTTGTGCAACCGAAGAAAGCAACTCCCAAAGCAGCAACCGGGGAACCTATCTTTCGCCAAAGCCCCCTGGAGGAATGCTACTAACTTAGTCCCGGATGACGCGTAGCGAAACCCGGGGTAACGCACACCAATTATTGCCCCCACAAGGCGGCAGGACCAAATCTTTCCCGATCCAGCGAAGAAAGATTCGTTCCGCCCATACGGGGCGGAGGTCTTATTGGCATTGGTACCACGGGTTTCGCTACGCTTCACCCGTGGCTATTCTCGTGGCATCCCGCTGGGATGCCTTTTACATGCCCCAGCAAACTTCGATGACCTACCGTAACTTTTTCTATTGCAGACCTATTCCCTGATGGTCTAATTCGAAGAATGTAGAAAATCCAGTGACATTCCCTAGCGGGATGCCCTTTGAACGAGCAAACTTTCATGAACTATCGAAATTTTGCTCGTCTTCAGAAATATCCCCTGACAGCTAACATGGAAAGAAGTAAGAACTCTAGGAACGCACACAGAAATTCTAATTTCGGCAGCCGAACTAAGCATCATTCGGTTACCGATACTGATGCCTTTTCTCATCCCGCCTAAGATCCCGCGCAGTACCTCGCCCCAGCGGGGCGAATCGAGCATAGCCCAGTGCGGAGGCCGCTTTGCGGACGGGAGCGCTGGGTTAGCTTACCCCAAACATTGCCCGCCCCGGAGGTGGCGGGACGACATCTTTCCCCTTCAGTGCAGAGGTCGTATTCGCATCTCTCCCGGTTTCGCTACGCCCTACCCGTGGCCTTGGCATCCCTACCAGAATGCTTTCTGAACACCTGCAGACGGCTCTACAGCGCGTGCTTCAGCCGGGGATACAATCCGGCATGGCTTACTTCGTACAGCGCCAGCAAGCGTTTTGCCATCAGGTAATACACACTCACGGCTGACTGCAGATAGAAGGGCACGCGGATTTCAGACGAGGGACCGAATTCTGCGAAGTGCATACAACGTACGTGATAGCGGAAGGTCTTCGAGTCCATACGCATTCGTTCATACACAAGCTCGGCTTCGGAATTCCACTCTTGTGCGGCCCTGGCCAGCTTGAGAAAGACCTCCACATTCCGCTCCATCACGAAAACACCGCTGATGCCGCCCGACATCTCCCAGATGTCAACCGGCGTCAGACGATCTTCACAACGAGGGTCCATGTGGCATGGAGAAGGAACCAGAAAAGCTTTGGCGACCTTTGTAATTCCGGTCCGGCTGAGGGGCTTCAAACGTCCAATCAACGCGGCACAGCTAATAACATGATCGTCCGGCAAAGTACGGCTATGAGCAGCATACCCAAGCGACTGCCGAACCTTTCCTAGAACCCCAACCAAAGCAGACTGCAGAGAATACAAACGAAACATGCGCAGCTCGTAAAACGGCTCGAACCGTCTATCTACAAACAAGCCCTTTTGAGCCATTTCAACGCTGGAAATACTTGCGTCGAAACCGGAATCGCCTCGGCATTCTTTCAATCAGCAGTGGCAAGGGTCTATGTGTGCATAGGAAGCAATATCATCCCCGTTGTAACCGATCAAGAATTTTAAAGTCATCATTACCAATGAGTTGGAAGTAACACAGGAATGTATTACCCGCCACTCCTGGGAGCTATTTCTTTCTCCGTCTTCGGTAATCTCGAATATGCACCATTGGGGAAGATCCCCGCTTTCTCCTCTCCTGCACTCATCGCTTTCCCGATTCTTCCTGGCGTTCCAGAGCATCCGCCATATCGCGCAAATCCTTCGGGCTCAACATCGAAAGCCCTTCGGCGGTAAACGGCAGCGGACGTCTGCAATGCGGACAGCAGATAGGCGACGTCTTCGGAGACAGAATCTCCGGCTCGGCGGACATATCGCGCTTCTCTATCAACTGCTGCAGAGCCTCTGCCGGATTCCAGTAGACGTAGTTCTCCGGATGTTCCTCGCGATCGCGACGTTCGCTCGCTTCCTTTTTCTGGCGCTCCTGCTCGCGCCGGGCCTTGCGTTGCTCGCGGGCATGCAGCTCGGCGATCTCCCGCAACTCGGCAGGCTTCGGGAAGAAGACGCCGACTCGCGTGCGGTCCTGCTCGTAGCTGGAGAGATGGCTTTTATCTCCACGAAGCCATGCGTCAAGCGCAAAATCCAGGCTCTCCGACGGCAAGTCCGAAAGCTCGCGAGCCATCAGCGATTGCCTTACTCCGCGGCTATCCATGGGCTCACCCATCATCGCTGCCAGTTCACCCAGGCGAGTTACGATCCAAGCCTGATATTCTGGCGAGCGCGGCGCGAGTGCCTGCAAAGATGCTGTCGACCGCCGCATCTGCTCGATTGCTCTTGATTCCTCCATTGCCTGCTTCCCTCTCCGTTCTCCTCACAAACGCTTCCGGAGCCATTCGATAATCGTGATTGCCAAAGAACTCCGGAACATCCTTCATGAAACGCCACTCCGCTTTCGGAACCTTCTCGGCCAGCGCCCGCACTGCTTCCAGAATCCGCTGCAAAGCCTGAAGCTCTGAGCAGGAAGCAGCCTGCATCTCATCGCGCATTGCATTCAGCACAGCCGATCGCTGCACCGGCCGCACCTCATTCCGGCGCAGCTTTCGCAGACGACTCCTGGGATGCGCGCATACGACCCTGTCAACCAGCTCCGCTAGCTCACGCTTCGTGGGAGGTGGTGGTGCAGATGCTGCGGCAGACGACGCAGGAGCTTCCAACACCACTCCACGCCTCTCCTCCCCAACACCGTCTCCATCACCTTCCCCAACACCAACACCACTCGTCTCCTCTCCTTCCGAAACTTTCGGAAACTTTTCTAAACTTTCCGAAAATTTTCGAAATTTGGGATGACGAGAAGACCTAGCCCGCTTCCATTCAACATAATCGTTGCGTAGCTGTTCGACTAATTCCGTTGCCGGTGCCGGTGACTCCTCGTCCCGCACCGTCTTGTAGCGCGGCAAATACTTATCGTTGGTAACGAATTGCGCCCACCACACACCTTCGACTTCGTAGACGATGGCCAGATAGTTCTCCGCCAGTTCTTCGAAGATGGTCCATAGCTGCTCTTCCGTGGGTGGATTTTTGAAATAGCGAAAGACCTTCGAACAGATCGAAGGGTAGGAGAGTTCCAGGCGTCCATAGCCATTGGCCGCGGTAAATAATCGCGGCCAGTAGAGCTGCGTAAGATCGCTGCAACGCGCCAGCCGCTCCCCCTCAAACAGCCCCTCGGGATTGATAATTGCCATACTGCTCCGTTGAAAGCGTCGATACCCTACCGGCGCTTGTTTGTCCTTCTCTGCTGCTTCTTCAGGACTCGATAAATTCAGTCATGCCACGCAAGCAGCAAGGACGCGAAGTCTCCCTCCTGGCTGTATTTCTCAAGCCGCCAGATCGAAGGACTTCACGCCTTTGTTCTTTCTCCAACTCTTGTGAACGCGATGTTTGCAGGACACGATTCCAGTCTTAAGCAGATTTCATCCTGCCCTTTCGCGGATGAAGACGCCGATAGAGTGTCGTCCTGCCGATACCGAGCAGCCGGGATGCCTCCGACGGTTGTCCGTGGGCACGACGCATAGCTTCTTGGATCAGCAATCGTTCGGCCTCGCGCAAAGTCGGCAGCTGCGCCTCTTCGGCAAAGAGTCCGCACCGGGGACACGCCACCTGCACACGCTCCCGAATCACCTTCGGTTCTGTGGCAGAGGTCTCTACCGGCAGCGGATCGGGCGTCGGTAGCACCGCTCCGCAGCGACGGCAATTTCGGCGCGGAAACTGACACAGCCCGCAAGCCAGACACCAGACCTTCCGCTCTTCCCCTTCATTCCTAACCTTATCGATACCGCGGCAGACATGGCCCGTGGCCGTTCCCTCAGTCGTCATTTGTTCCTCACTTTGTTACTTATCCCGTTAATGTGTTTTGTCTTTCGCGGTCGTCTATAGCTAGCAACCCACGCGGGAGAGATAGTTCGTATCTGCGGGTTCGAGCGCCAGGTGGCGGCAGATAGCGCGACCTGGACGGAGCCTTCCATGCATCACCCGGCTTAAGGTCGATGGCGAAACGCCGATCCGTCGGGCCTGCTCCTCTACGCGCATACCCGTCATCGCCCGCTCGAAGCGCAGCGTGGTAATCACGTCGGCGAGTGTAAGGGTTAGGACGATTTCCGCTGAGCTACGCTTCGACATGTGCAAGGCCTCTCCGTTCCTTCCTGCTGGGTGGTTCTTCTGACTCGGGTGTGGACAACGACAACTACAGAGCACGAAGGGTCCGGAACTTTCCCTTCTGCCCTGTCAGGTATCCCTTGGCGACCATGCGCCGGACAAAATAGCGGACCGTCGATTGCCTAACGTGCAGCTGCTCGGCTAACTCCTTCAAAGTAGGTGAGATACCCTCGCTCCGTTCGACCAGATAGCGGAAGGCATCCAAGAACTCGACCTGCCGAGGAGTGAGTAAAGGCCGGGTATAACCTCTCTCCAGCTCCTGCCCCTGTGGATTACGTATTCGATCTACATGTGACATGTAGAGAACATACGAGCAGTTTCCCCACGCGGTCAAGGGGTAGCACAAATCTCAATTTTTCAATGTATTTTCTTGCATCTCGGGTGATTCATTCCGGAACAGGTTGTCCCTGTCGGATGACATGTACATGTCACATGTAGAAGGGGTTTGCGATACATAAGGCAAGTGTGGGCGGGGAGGCCCACACGACAGCCGGTCCTCCACCCCAGCACGCGAAAACCGCGCGTGCTGGGGACCCCGGCCTGGAGACCGGCGGTACCTCGGCATGCTTCAGCAAGAAAGCAGCAGCTGTTTCAGTAGCGGTAACCGGCTGCCCGGTTCTTAGCTGCCAACTTGATCGCCAGAGAGTCAAGCCGTTCTCCCCTCCTGATTCTTCGTAGTTGTTGCTGCAGGAAGCGGTCGGAATCGTCTTCATCTCCGTCGGCGTCTTCGTCTGCGTCGTCCTTCTCTCTTTCTTCAAGGACGTAATCTGTTTGTGGCTCGCAGAGAGTTTGCAGAATTTGGAGAGCGATTCCAAGCGCAACGATGTTGGGGCAGAAACCCGGATTCCGCTTTCCACGCGCCTTTCTCCGCTTCCAGCGAAGCTTTTGAAAGTACACGATGCCCAATACGAGCAAGAATAAAGGCACAAACGGCGTCAGATAGGCGCCCATGTCCATGACACACCTCGATCCATCGGTTATTCGCAATTAAGTAAGGCCGAGTCGCAGAGAGGACACAGGCCGTGCCGTATGGCTGTAAAACTTAGGCGAAGTTAGGAGGAGGCCGTTGAAAGAGGGTAGGTAAGGAGGGAGCCTGAGGGAGCAGCGCGTGTTCCGCAAAGGCCGGAGGCCATAAAGAGCGAGGAATCGCGACGACACCAAAGAGCAGAACGGGAATCAGTACAAAGCAAGCTGCGGAAGAGCTGGACGTGTCGGCCAGATGAGGCAGCAAAAGCAGGATCATCGCTGCGATCACAGCAAAGACCGCGAGCGTCTTCCACCCTATCCATTGCCGACGACGATTCATCGTCACATGATACCGCAGCAAGACATGTGTGGGCGGGGACGCCCACACGACAGCCGGTCCTCCACCCCAGCACGCGAAAACCGCGCGAGCTGGGGACCCCGGCTTGGAGACCGGCGGTACCTCGGCATGCTTTAGCAAGAAAGCAGCAGCTGTTTCAGTAGCGGTAACCGGCTGCCCGGTTCTTAGCTACCCGGACCTTAGCTGTCCGCTTTATCAGCTGCCCGCTTCTTAGCTGCCTTTCTCATATCTTCAGCCCAATCGAGCGCATCAAGGTTAGCGCGTTCGTGGTTTGCACGATGCCGCGATGGAGCTTGTAGTCGAAGTGCAGCTCGCCGTTTTCGAAGCTATCGCTGAAGTGGAAGTTAGCTGTATGCTCTCCGATGCTTTCGGCGATCTTGGTCAGCGCGAGATCGTGCGTTGTTACCAATCCGATTGCGCCGTTCTCCAGCAAGCTGCGCAGGATGGATTCGGTGCCGACGCGCCGGTCATAGGAGTTCGTGCCAGACAGCAATTCGTCAAAGAGGAAGAGCACGGGAGGCTGCTGACCGCTCAGATCGGAGATTTGCTTCAACCTCTTGATCTCCGCATAGAAGCGCGAAAGCCCGCCTTGCAGCGAATCCAGAACGCAGATCGAGGCGGTAACCGCCAGCGGCGAAAGCTCCATGCGAGTGGCGCGCACCGGAGCACCGGCAAGAGCCAGAACGACGTTCACGCCGATACCGCGCAGGAAGGTACTCTTCCCTGCCATGTTCGGGCCGCTGATCATAATCATCCGCAGTCCATCGCGGCTCAAGCGGATATCGTTGCTGATAGCCTTCGCACTCTGCAACAGAGGATGTGCAAGCCCCTCGGCCTCCAACACCGGACCGCCTTCTGCCAGAGAAGGCATCACATCGTCGGGATTCTCAAAGGCATAGCTGGCCAGTGAAGATAGAGCCTCAATCTCGGCGACGGAATCCAGCCAGACGCGAATCGAGCGGCCATAGGTGGCCCGCCAATTCTCGATCGTGAAGAGGCAGTGCGGGGTCCAGAAAATAAACAAGTCCAGGAGCCGGGCAAAGAAGTTATCGCGAGATTGCAGCCAATAGACTTTCTTTTCTAACTTGGTAATTGCCTGCGATGGAGCAAGCCCCCGGGTTTCGAGTGCCTTTTGCAGCGCCATGAGCTTGGAGGAGGAAAACTTCTCGGCTTCAATCCCGGAGAGCACGCCTGACAGGATCTCCAGATCGTGCCCGGCTTGTTCGATAGCACCGACCGCCGCCTCAACGCGATGACGGAGGCGATAGGTAATCAGCAGATTGATCGCGCTCATAAGCAGAGCAACCCATCCCACCCCCCATACCTGACCGACCATAAAACTGATAAGCCACAACGTGGCACTGACAGCCCACAGCGCACCTAGAACCAACATTCCGATCCGCATCGGAACGGAGTTAGAAAAGGACTCTGTCTCACCCCAGGCAATCAGCTCATCGTGATGAACGCCAACGCGAGCATCTTCTCCGGCAGTCGCGAGCACTTCGCGAAGGGCCAGATGGTCTTCAAGATCCCGAACAGACTCCTGCCGCGCCAGAATCTCGGCTGGAGAAGCGCTCTTCAGCAGCCAGTCGGCCAGAAGCTTTTCGCCAGCGTGAGTTCTTGCCAGGCAGAGGAGTTCGAAGAGACTTCCCTTTCCGAAGATATCCAGATCGCGGGCATAGGGATGAGCAAAGTCCAGAAATTGCTCGCCGCTATTGCCCTTGCCCATCCACTCACCGCGCAGGCGTTCCATTCCATGCTCGTAATAGGCGATCAGGCGGACGGTTTGGCGTAAGGCTCGGAGCACCCGTTCATGAAAGACAAGTAAGACGATGAAGAGCACCGCGGGGAGCAGAAGATATCCAAGCCCCGGACGATAGAACTTCAACAACCAGATTGCGGCGATAACAGAGATAGCTACGAGAGTTAACTTGGCAGTAACAAATCTGCGATCTGCTATGTGATAACGTGCTTGCGCTGTCCGAAGTCGTTCAAGTTGAAGCGTATATTCCCGGCCCGGATCCTTCTTATTCTGACCCATTGTGCCATTCTCTCAAGGATCGTGGATTGTGAACAGAAAAGTACCGCCGGTCTCCAGGCCGGCTGTCGTGGGGGCGTCCTCGCCCGCACAGGCGAAGCCACGTTGGGAATTGAGGCTGTGGATAGCAGAGCTATCTCCGGTCTCTTCGCGCCTTGTTCAGAAAGCATCCCGGAGGGATGCTACCAAACTAGCCCCGGGTGTAGCGTAGCGAAACCCGGGGTAACGCATCACCGAATATTTCCCGCCCCGGTAGGTGGCGGGACGAAATCTTCCCCCTATCCGACAAAGCAAATTCGTTCCGCCCCATACGGGGCGGAGGTCGTGTTGGCATCGTTACCACGGGTTTCGCTACGCTTCACCCGTGGCTATTCTCTTGGCATCCCGACGGGATGCCCTCTGCGTATCCTCTGTAAACTTCCCTGCGCTATCGCAACTTTGCTTGCTTCCCCCAAATGTGCCCCTGGTGTGGGCGAGGACGCCCACACGACAGCCGGACTGGAGACCGGCGGTACCTCTACATACTTCAGTGGCAATATGAAACGTAACTGTATCAATCGGAACAGCAAAGCTTTATCCCGTTCGGAGTGTGAGACACCTATAGGGTAGAATCAATTCCAAGTGGAACTGCTACTCAATTCGCTGTGGGTGGGTATCTCCCTGACGCTTCTGTGCCTCTGGTTCAGATTTGCGCGCTCCCGCGAACGTTCTGTCCGGGTATTTCAGGTTGCCGCCCTCCTTCTGGTAGTTGCGTTGTTGTTGCCGTGCATCTCGATGACGGATGACATTCTCGTAACACAAGGCGCATTGGAAAACGATTGTCGGATTCGACGACTTCAGGATGGGTGTGCCCTCGACACAATTCTGCTGACGACAGCTCTACTACTTCCGCACACCATCGGATTACCGCCAACAGCTGCAAGTCAAGCTACCTGGCTGGAACCTATAGCCGGGCTAAGGTACCTTGCAGACTCATATATTCCCGCGATCGATAATCGTCCTCCACCGCAAGCCTGATTCCGGGCCCCTGATTTTTCCTCAGTTCTAATTCTGTCTTTTCTGTAATCATGCGCAGACACGCGCCCAAGAGAGTTTATGAAACGACTCACTCGTTATTTGAGTATGTTTGCCTTCGTGTATTTCTGCACCGGCACCTGCTCACATCTATATGCTCAACAGCCGGCCGCTTACTCGCTTCAGGATGTATTGAAGATTGCCGCAACGCGCAATCCGACGCTCTTATCCGCCGAGCAGCACCTCCAGGCCACCAAAGCCAGCGAGATTACGGCTTCACTTCGCCAGAATCCAAACTTCCAGCTTCTGGGTCAGGGCATCACCCTTCCCAAGAAGAACAATTACGGTGGCAATCCTTATTTCTACTCCGCCAATGTCTCGCGCCTCTTTGAACGAGGCAACAAGCGCGGCATCCGCATGGAGATAGCCACGGATACAACCAACGTCACCGCCAGCCAATTGGAAGATCTGAAGCGAGGACTCAATCTCGCTGTAAAGCAAGCCTTTACCGACATGCTGCTGGCGAAGGAATTGCTCCATCTCTCGGAAAGCAACCTGACCGAGTACAAGAAGCAAGTGGATCTGAATCAGGAACGCCTTCGCGCCGGAGACATTGCCGCAACCGACTTCAAGCGCATCGACCTGCAACTGGCCAGCTTCGAAAGCGACTACGAGAATGCCAAGCTAGCCGTAACTCAGGCAAGCGATGCCCTGCAAGTTCTGCTCGGCTACGACCGGCCTAACCCCGCCTTCGACATCTCCGGCTCGCTCTCCACACCCGAGCTTCCGCAGACTCTCGAGCAACTGCAGCAACAAGCACTCACGGCGCGTCCCGACTATATCGCCGCCCGGCAGAGCGTGGATCTCGCCAAGGCCAACGTCAAGCTGGCCGACGCCTATTCCACCACCGATCCCACGCTGGCCGCCGAATACGAAAAGAGCGGACCCGATCATACCGTAGGCGGAAGCATCAACATTCCCTTGCGCATCTTTGACCGCAATCAGGGCGAACGCCAGCGTACACGTTTTGAAGTTCAATCGAACCAGCTTGCCGAGCAGGCAGCCCGCAACCAGGTGGCCAGCGATGTCGATCAGGCCTGGGCCGGTTACACCTCTGCCCTTACGCAAGCGCGCCGCTACAACACCCATTACCTCAAGGAATCGGAAGAAGTGCGAGCCAACATGGAATACAGCTACCAGCACGGAGCCGCCACTCTGCTGGATTATCTCGACGCATTACGGAATTACAGGCAAACGCATCAGGACGCCTTGAATGCGAATGCACAAGTCTGGCTAGCCATCCATCAGCTGAGCTATGCCACCGCTACGGAGGTCGTGCAATGAAGAAGAACTTGGCTTATCCGTTGCTCATAGCCGGTTACAGCTCCTGCCTGCTCGGACTTACCCTCTTCACGGCAGGATGCAAGGAGAAGGCCGCGCCGCAACCCGTGCAACAGGCACAGGGAACTCCGGTCGTCCAGATTGCTACCGTTCACATGGAGGAGGTTTCAGACCATCTGGAGCTTCCGGCCCGCGTCACTCCCGATCCTTCGCGCGTGATTCACCTCTTTCCCCAGGTCTCGGGACGACTGCTGAATCTGAGCATCCGCCCCGGCGATCAGGTCTCCAAGGGGCAGGTCATCGGAACAATTCAGAGCAGCTCGATTGCGCAGGCTCGCTCCGATTATGAAAAAGCCGTCATCGAAGACCAGCGGGCCAACGCACAATTGCGCCGCGCCAAAGATCTGCTCGATCATCAAGTAATGTCGCAACGCGAGTACGACGATCTGGCGGCCATCGCCAGAACCGCCGACTCCGAATTGCAGAGAACCAAGCAGACAATCCGTATGCTCGGCTTCTCCCCCGACGGAACCTCGGACCTTGTACCACTGCGCTCACCCATTAGCGGAGAAGTTCTGGACATCGGCACGGCAGGCGGAGAGATGCAGCGCTCGCTCGATGCCGCAACAGCAATTGCCACCATCGCCAATCTGGATTCGGTCTGGCTCCTGGGCGATGTTTACGAACATGACCTGAGCAACATCAAGGTCGGCACGCATGTCGAAGTGACCTTCCCAGCCTATCCTGGACAAGTCTACCCCGGCGTCATCAGCAATCTCTCCGATGCCCTCGACCCCAACTCGCTCACCGTCAAGGCTCGCGTTGTGCTCACGAATCCGCACCACACCTTCAAGCCGCAGCTCTACGCGAACATCTCCGTACAGAATGCCGTCAGCCGCGCCATCCTTGCACCTGGAACCGCAGTCATCCACGACGGTACGACGAACTTCGTCTTTGTGAAAGACAATGGCGGCGAATATCACCGTCGCGATGTAACACTGGGGCCGACCCACGGCGACAAGATTGAGATTCGCTCAGGCTTGAACGACGGCGAAGCCATCGTAATCACCGGCACCGAACTGGTGCGCGACGCCAAGGGAAATTAGCCATGCAGAGCATTGTCCGCGCACTCATCCGCTTCCGTGGCATCGTCGTCATCCTTCTGGTAGGAGCGATTGCGGTTGGCATCTATGCCTTCACCGAACTCGACATCGAGGCTTATCCCGATCCCGCGCCGCCGATGGTCGAATTCATTACGCAGAATCCGGCCTGGTCTGCAGAAGAGATGGAGCAGCAGGTTACCGTTCCTATCGAAGCAGCACTGAACGGTACGCCGCATCTCGACCAGATCCGCAGTATCAGCATCTTTGGGCTCAGCGATGTAAAGCTCTACTTCAGCTTTGACTCAAGCTACTTCAACGATCGTCAGGAAGCGCTGAACCGTCTGCAATCGCTCACGCTCCCCGGCGGACTGCAACCGCAGCTCTCACCGGAATCGCCCGTTGGCGAAATCTATCGTTACGAGCTTGCCGGGCCTTACTCGCTGAATGAGTTGAAGGCCACTCAGGACTGGCTGCTGCTGCGCGAGATCAAAGAGGTCCCCGGCATCATCGACGTAGCCAGCTTCGGCGGAACCACACGCCAATATCAGGCCGATGTCGATCCCAACAAGCTGCGCGCCTACGGCATCACCATGACGCAGGTGCTCAACGCCGTCCAGAACTCGAACGCCAATGCGGGCGGCAACTATCTCACGCTCGGCAGCCAGAGCGTGAACGTACGCGGCATAGGATTGCTGCACACCATCAGCGATATGCAGAACATCGTCGTCGTCGAACGCAACGGCACGCCCGTCAAGCTGAGCGACATCGCCGACGTTCGCGAAGGCTATCAGCCGCGTCTGGGCAAAGTGGGCCTGAACGAGAAGCGCGACATCGTCGAGGCCATCGTCCTTCTACAGAAGGGCGAAAAGTCTCTGCCCGCTCTCGATTCCCTGCATAAGAAAATCGACGAATTGAACCACGGGAACATCCTTCCCAAGGGCATGCACATCAAGACGCTCTACGACCGGACAAAGCTAATCGGAGTCACCACGCACACGGTCCGGCACGTCATCTTCATGGGTCTGCTCTTCGTCACCCTGGTTCTGCTGGTCACCATCGGCGATCTGCGTATTACGTCGATTGCAGCCTTCACCATTCCCGTCGCCGTGCTCTTTGCCTTCACGATCATGGTCTTTACGGAAGCCTCGGCAAACCTGATCTCAATTGGAGCCATCGACTTCGGAATCCTCATCGATGCCTCCATCGTGGTGCTCGAGAATATCTATCGCAACATCTCGAATCGCAGGCCGGACGAGTCGAATACCGACCTGATCGTCGATGCCGTCTCCCGTGCATCGAAGCCGGTGCTCTTCTCGACCGCCATCATCCTGATCTCGTTCATTCCCCTCTTCACCATGCAGGGAGTTCCGGGCAAGATCTTTGCACCAATGTCGGAGACCTACGGACTAGCGCTCATCGGCGCACTGATGTACGCCGTTCTGCTTGCTCCCGTCATCAGCTTTCTCTCCTTGCCCAAAGATCCGAAGCCGGGCAAAGGAACTCGCCTGATGACGAACATCTACAAGGTCTATCGCTGGTCCTTGCGGCATGCCTTGCATCGGACCTCCGTCGTATGGGTAACCGCAGCAGTTGCAATGCTGGTTGGAATCCTCGCCTTTGTTCACGTCGGCGGAGAATTCATGCCCGCGCTGGAAGAAGGCAACCTCTGGATTCGCGCCACCATGCACCAGGACACCAGCTTCCAGCAATCCGAAATCATTGCCGACAAGCTGCGCGACATCCTGCGCTCCTATCCCGAAGTCACGAACGTGATCTCTCAGATGGGACGCCCCGACGATGGAACCGACGTTTCAACCTTCAACAATGTCGAACTGCTTGCCTCCTTGAACGATGCTTCTACCTGGCGTCCGCAATTCCATCACAATAAGGACGAGCTGATCGAATCCATCCAGAAGCAGTTCAACCAGTACCCGGGAATCGACTTCAACTTTTCGCAAAACATTCAGGACAACGTTGAAGAAGCAATGTCCGGCGTCAAGGGCGAAAACTCGCTGAAGCTCTTCGGTCAGGATCTCGAACAGCTGAGCAAGACGGCTGACAAGATCGAGAAGATCATGCAAAGCGTCCAGGGCATTACCGATATCGGCGTCTTCAATGTCACCGGACAGCCTAGCCTGATGATCTCCATCGACCGGCAGAAGGCCGCCCGCTACGGACTGCAGCCGCAGGATATCAATGCCGTCGTGCAAAGCGCCGTCGGCGGTGCTCCCGTTACCCAGATCATGGACGGCGACCGGCGCTTTAACTTTGCCGTTCGCTATGCAAAGGAGTATCGCAGCACTCCGGAGGCAATCTCTGCCATACAGGTTCCCACCCCGGATGGAAACAGTGTTCCCCTGAATCAGGTAGCCACGGTAGAGATCAAGAACGGAGCCTTCGAGATCTATCGTGAAGCCGGTAAGCGCTATATCCCGATTAAGTTCAGCGTCCGTAATCGCGATATGCAAACCGCTATCCAGGAGTTACAAAAGCGTGTCGATACGGAGGTTAAGCCGACACTTCCGACCGGCTATGAATACACCTGGGCCGGACAATACGACGACCTGCAGAAAGAACTGCGCCGCCTGATGGTCATCGTTCCAATCAGTCTGCTGATCATCCTGCTGGTGCTCTATCTGCTCTTCAATAACATCCATGATGCGCTTATCGTCCTTGCGGTTCTGCCCTTTGGGGCCATCGGAGGAATACTGGCGCTCTTCCTCACCCATACGCCGTTCAGCATCTCGGCAGCCGTCGGCTTTACCTCTCTGCTGGGATTGAACACGCTAAGTGCTGTCGTCTTCCTGACGGGTATCCGCCACGCACAACACGCGTTAGGCGTAAGACAAGGCCTGATGCAAGGCGCTCTCGACGAGATGCGCCCCATCGTGATGGCGACGTTTGCAGCAGGACTGGGCCTACTACCGGCAGCTATCGCCACCGGTATCGGCGCACAGACGCAGCAACCGCTGGCACGTGTCGTGGTAGGCGGAACTGTAACCACACTTGTTTCGATTCTCTTCCTGGTCCCACTTCTGGCCCGCAAATTCGGCGAACCCAAAGTCGAGCACCACGAGGCACACTAGAACATGATTCTGCGATGTAGGCGAGATAGCTAACATCGCAGAATAGAAGAAGAGCCAAGAGAGAAAAGAGCAGAGAGAAGAGAGAAGAGCAGTCCTATCGGCCTGGAGGGCCGATAGCTAAACGTCAGCCCAGTCCGCCAGGACTGGGTGGGAGGTACAAAACGATATCCGAGCGCTGGAGGCGCGACACGCACTCGATAGGTTCGAAATGGGTGCCGCGCCGCTGGCGCTCAGATCTGTTGTTGCCTGTCGACCCAATCCTGACGGACTGGGCTGACGTTTCGTACCGGCCCCCTGGGCCTATTCCCTCTCTGCCTAGCACTCGAGAGAAGAGACGATAGGAACAACTGCTCGATACCTATGCCATCTGATTGATCTTTGCTCCTGATTTGCCATCTTGAGCCTTCTGTTCGACATAACTCAAGGCCTTTTGAAAGGTTGATGCAGGCGCCCACCCGACATTAGCAGAGATATATGTCTGAAGAAACGATGTGCTGATGTCTCCAGTGAGGTCACCGGATTCACGTTCGATACCGATAAGGTCGGCCATCGAACGAGTATTCTCATCGTGAGCCAAAGCATCATCGAGTGTAGTTGTTCCCGTCATGCTCTCCAACATCGCGGCATCGCTGGCGGTAAGGTATTCAGTAGGATCGAATGCTCTTGGATTTCCGGGCACCGAATTCGATTCGGCTGCCCTTTCCAGATTTTGGATCTCCGCGGTAGCATGTGGATCTGCCACAACCTCTTCAATACTGGATTTTCCATACCGCATCTTCAGATAATCCCAGTCAAATGTTGTGAGATTAGCGCCTATTGAATCTTTGGAAGAGGAGGTGTTACCGGCTGAGGCTGAAGTGTATAAATTCGAGCTAAGTGATGTTACAGAGGATATTGACATGGGGGAGGTCTCCTTACAGGCAAAATGTGCTGCCTGGCCATGCAGTTAAGCAATAACTCGGCCACTCTTACAGCCGGAATATAAGAGCCCCTTAATTGGCCTACCACAGTCATATCAAGCAAGTTTTATATCTTCCTAGAGCAGGCGAAACAGGCCAACATCGCAGAATAGAAGAAGAGCCAAGAGCGAAAAGAGAAGAGAGAAGAGAGAAGAGAGAAGAGAGAAGAGAGAAGAGAGAAAAGCAGTCCTATCGGCCTGGAGGGCCGATAGCTAAACGTCAGCCCAGTCCGCCAGGACTGGGTGGGAGGTACAAAACGATATCCGAGCGCTGGAGGCGCGACACGCACTCGATAGGTTCGAAATGGGTGCCGCGCCGCTGGCGCTCAGATCTGTTGTTGCCTGTCGCCCCAGTCCTGACGGACTGGGCTGACGTTTTGTACCGGCCCCCTGGGCCTATTCCTCGGCATTGGGATATCTGAGAATAGGTCTATAGACTCCCCGTTGGTTTGTCAGGCTTCTCTTCCGGTGAAACAGAATAGGCCGAAGCCTCCATCTTGAGAGCATGCAGCACAACCGGCGCCAGCACCATCCCTGAAATTCCCATCAATCGCTCACCAATCACTAGCCCGATTAAGGTAAGCCACACAGGGCTGTCAATCCTTCTGCCAATAATCTTGCTATTGAGAAAATACTCGAGCTTGTGTATCACCACCAGAAAGATCAGCGCATAGATTCCGGTTCTGGCCGAGAGCGTAAAGCCAACGCCGACAATCACAACGTTGCTGATGATGTTTCCCACAATCGGAAGCAACCCGCAGAGAAACACCAAGGGAATAAGCAAACCTGCATACGGATAGCCATTGAGAAGGAGAAAGGCTGCCGTCAATCCTGTGTTAATCGCCGAGATGACAATCTGCGCACTTATTACTTTGGAAAAGCTCTTATATAAGATCGAAAAGCGCTTTGTAAGTTCCCGTGTTACCGCACAATAGAAATTGTCAGGCGCATCCGGCTTACAGTCGTATACCGTCCAACCGGAACTAAGGAAGACACTCAGAGGCACAACCAACCCTGCGATGACGAGTACCAGCTGAAAGGAAGCAACCTGAGCGGACTTGCCGATAATAACGGCTCCCTGTTTTGCCGCATCCAGTGCAGTACTCTTTAGGCTCTCATAATCCGTAAAGGGCAGTTCGATTCCGTTTTTCTCGCAAAACTCTGCCATCGCAGGGATCGACGTTCCCGCGATCCGCGGCAGGGTGTGATACGCAAGGTTCGAGAAGTAAACCAGTCCGACGCCGATAACGGCCACCGTAAGCAGGTAGAGCGAGACGCTCAACGACTTGTTCCGGCGAAAGTTGAATGCCCTCAGGGCCAGATAACCGAACAAGGAGGTCAGCAGGAATGTACCAAGATGCAGCCCTACAACCAAAACGGCTAAAACGAAAAGAATGAGGTATGAAACGCGGACCGGTTGCTTCATGTAGCTATCATAGTTTCAGCTCCCGAATTCCAGAAGCTTGGGGACAAGAATTACAAAGATCGGACGAAACGCCTGCTCTCGCACGGGAAATAGAATAAAATGTGTTCCGCTTGTCCCCCTCTGTCCAGCTTCAGCTTCGCCCGTGCGGCAGAGTATTCAAAAATGCAAGGACGTGAGTCCAGTTTTCCGCCGCTCCTTTTGGATCACGAGCCTCAATCAGCGTCGAGGAGCCGTGTACACCGTTTTGTGGGACATATTGCGTCTTGACCTTGGCAGGCGAAGCAGCCAGGATTGTCCGTGCAGCGCTGATTTCCTTGGCATCCGACGAAGAGGTTACGTAGATCGGGACATGCACCCGCGCCGCAGCCTTTGCAACAGAGCCCGCTTCGGCAAGGTACTCACCCGGCGAAAAGGCCACCACGGCACTGACCTGAGCCGGATGCTCGGCCGCAACCTTGAAGACCAAAGCAGCAGAGTAGCTGCTGCCCCACACAATGACCGGCAGATGCTGATCGGCACCCCATTGAAGAGCGGCAACCAGATCCGGCTCTGCCTCGTCATAGCTGGCTGGCTTCCCCAGCTTCGCCGCAGTTTCGTTTGGCCCATACAAGGAACCGCCCGAGCGTTGATCGATTGCCAGAGCGGTAAATCCGGCAGCCACCAGACGCGGTGCAATCGTCTCGTATTCAGCCTTGCTCGATCTCGCCTGATGGAAGAGCAGAACTACAGCTTTAGGATGTTCCGCCTTATAGAGGAGTCCTGAGATGGACACACCGTCGCTCGCCTTCAAATTCAGCGGCGCAGGGTGCGTTTGAGCACTCAACATTGTCGATACTCCTAATACGACCGCATTCGTGATGATTCGTTTCAGCATCGTCTTTGCATACCTTTGCCAAGATTCAGAAACGCAATACACATGATCACATACGTTTCCGAGTACCCTGACTTTGTAACATAGAAGCCCTCAATATTCATGATAGGCGCGTTGCGGCAAGGAAAGAGGAACAACCTGCGAAGCGGCGGCGGTCAGAAACCGCCACCTTCCTGCTCGGTAACAAATGCAGCGTGGAATCGAGTAGGCCGAATAGTTGCAAGGTACTGTTTGAGAGTATCTTCGCGCGTGGAAGCAATGACCAGAACGCGCAAACCGGTATAGGTTCAAGGCCTTTGTTCTTTCCGTCAGGTATGTTACCGAAAATGTTTCTCTCTCAAAGAAGGCTGTTTTCGGCTGGCCTGAAGACCAGCCCTGACACAGGGCAAAAGCCAATTTGCCTTTGAGATTCTGGATATGTTCATGACTTTCTGCAATTACCAGCTCGAAAAATGTAGAAATCCAGAAAGCATCCCGGAGGGATGCTACCAAACTAGCCCCGGGTGAAGCGTAGCGAAACCCGGGGTAACGTATCCCAAATATTTTCCCGCCCCGGAGGTGGCGGGGCGAACTCTTGCCCCATCCATCGAAGTAAATTAGTTCCGCCCCATACGGGGCGGAGATCTTGTTGGCATTGGGACCACGGGTTTCGCTACGCTTCACCCGTGGCTATTCTCTTGACATCCCACCAGGATGCCCTTTGCTTGGTACCAACTAGACTGATTGGAGACTCTGCGTGACAAAAAGCAGCGTAAGGCTAGTACGCTCTCGCACTAGCCTTACGTCGCTATTGGCCCTCTATTGAACGCCGCAGCTACCCTTATATTGCAAGGGCTGTGTCCTGAGGACAAAGCTTGCAGACTTCACCTGACTGCCGCTTGTTCCAGTTACGGTTATTACGGAATCTCCAATAAAGGTAGAACTGCTATACGCTGAGGAAAACGTCAAAAACATACTACTTGGTGTACTGACGTATACCACTGGGCTGGAAAGCTGAGCGGTCACGCCAGGAGGTAATCCGCTCACCGAGAGAGCTACCGTCCCACTAAAACCGTAAAGCGGAGAGACGGCAACATAATAGCGCATCGAATGACCTAACGACAAAGGTGTCGTCTGGCTTGGGTAAGTTAACATCACTGTAAATGATGGAGTAAGCGGGGTAAAAGTAGCCGTAATGTTGGCAGGGCTGTACATCGTCAATGTGCAGGCACCCGTACCAGAGCAAGCCCCCGACCAACCCGAAAAACGGTATCCTGTCGATGGCGAGGCTGTAAGGGTAACGGTCGTCCCATAGGAAAATCCGGTAGTACAAGTACCCGGGCAAGAGATACCGGAAGGATTACTAGTTACAGTGCCGTTCCCACTAACACTCAACAAAAGCGTCTGCATTGGCCCATATTGCAGAATGTTCGCACTTCTTGTACCCGCTGATCCATAGCCAGCTGTTATAGTAGCCTGCCGACTCGGGCCTGTGTTCTGTGCCACGTTGTAAGTGGTTTTACAAGTAGCTGTCTGACCAACCATCACAGGGTTTGGATTGCACGTTTGTGAATTCCAGTTGAAGGTCAACCAGTTGACATCGGATGATAATGGGGGCGACCAAAGCGTACAACCAAAGGCGCTAAGAATAGTGTAGGAATACTCAACTGTCCATGTTCCGCCAGCACTTGGGAGATTCGTGTATGCGATTACTGGTCCGGGAACACAGGACGAATCGGACATCGGCGAAGCATCGTCAGCAGAAGCTATGGTTTTGCCACCACTAATCACACGAACACGATGATTCCCTGCATCAGCTATATACAGACTATGGGTTGTATCCACGGCAATGCTGCTGGGCTTAGTAAATTCAGCTCCAGTCGCTGCTCCATTGTCTCCGGAGAAATCCGCGGTGCCATTGCCTGCGATTGTGGTTATAACACCGGTAAAAATTACAATCTTGCGAATGCGTACATTCCCTGCATCCACAAAATACAAATTCCCACTCGCGTCCATTGCCAAACCTGTAGGCTTGCTTAGCTGGGCAGCGTTGGCTTGTCCCCCGTCTCCGGAGAAGCCCGCCTCTCCCGTTCCAGCCACTGTTGTAATCTCTCCGTCTAGCCCTACCTGACGAATACGATTGTTCAGCGTATCTGCGATGTAGACATTTCCATATTTATCGACCACAAGGCTTTGGGGGCCATTCAGTTCTGCGCTAATCGCCTTTTCAGCGTCCCCACTATAGCCTGCAATGCTGTTTCCGGCAAAGGTTGTGATAATACCTGTTGATTGCGTTATTTTACGAATGCTGTTATTCCGGGAATCTGCAATGTAGATGTCGCCCTTTGCGTCCACAGCAACACTCGTGGGATCGTTTAGCTCGGCATCGGTCGCTAACCTGCCATCACCAAAGATACCCGCAATGCCGTTTCCGGCGACCGTTGTAATGATGCCGGTTTTAGCTGCAACCTTGCGAATACGATTGTTTTGGGAATCCGCGATATAGATGTTACCGCTCGCATCTACCGCCACTCCGCATGGGCCATTTAGCTCAGCGCTAGTTGCCGCAGCATCGTCACCGGAGTAACCTGCTGTACCGATTCCAGCCACTGTCGTAATAATGCCAGTTTTAGCTGCAACCTTGCGAACACGATTGTTTAAACAATCTGCAATATAGATGTTCCGATCTAGGTCTACTGCTACTCCTTGTGGGCCGTATATCTCAGCATTGACAGCTGGTCCATTATCCCCAGAGTAGCCCGGCGTCCCGGCTCCCACCACGGTACTAATCGTACCCTCAGCAGGCAGGGTGACCTGAGCACACACAATTCTTGCACAGCCTGCCAAGTAGAGCAGCAGAACCGCGACAATTGAAGACACCCGAGTTGGTGATCTCATTAAATCCTCTATGCTAATAGTTGGTTATACATCCGTCTATGACGGGAGATAAGAGCAACACTGACCTGCAGAGCATCAGCGTGCCAAAGGTCATTTACGGCAACTACTGCAAAGTGACCAATATCTCGATAACACCGGTACCGGAATCAAGCGAACCGAGAGCTTTGCCGACTACAGCACCAAGCATCTGACCACGATCTGTACCTTTCATTGCATAGCCCATTTGAGAGGAAGTTACCAACAAATCACCGACTTTGATGGGTCCGTTCTCTGTCGTCACTTTGGTTGGAACCCGCCCCACCATCGCCATAGGAACTTCATTCGCACTTGCGGGATCAGTTGCTGGCTGCTTCCTGCCGACGAAACCTGGCTTGGTGGAATACACACCCGCCACCAGTGTCGAATATGCTTGATTGGATTTGAGGAATTTTCCAGGTGCAGTGGGGTCAATGACCAAAATATCGCCCGGTTCATATTTCGTGCGATCACCTGTTACATCTACAGATTCGGCATAATCGGCGCCACAGTTGGCAGGATTGAATCCGACTGTTTGGACGCTGCCATCAGGGAAACGAATGCCTGAAGCATTAACAACTCCGTTCACATCGAGCTTATAACCAGGATTTGGCGTACCGATGCCTACGTTGCCGTTGTAACCAGAAAACGTTAACGAATTGGAATAAGTATGGCCGTTGTTCAATACATCAAATGCGTAGGAAACAATACCAGAATCAGGGATGTAAGAACGAGCATCCAGATGAAACGTCCCGAGCGGTCCACCTGAAGTGAGTCTGAGCAGCGAAGCAGTATTAATGTTGGTGATATCAAGTTGTGCGCCGGGATTTATCGTGCCGATGCCCACATTGCCGGTGCTGCCTTGAAGGTACAAAGGTATGGTTGTTACGGAGATATTTTTCATTGAAAACTCGTAATCAACTCCGCCACCTGTCGGCACTTCAGGCAATATATCGAGGTGGTAGTTTACAGGATCTCCTGCGCTTCCCGTAATCCGTAATGCAGGCGTCGCGTTGGTCCATCCACCTGTCCCTCCGTCTTGCAGAACTTCAAGCTTTCCTCCCGGTCCCGTCGTGCCAATCCCGACACTACCACTGGCGGGCCATGGATATGTGTTCTGTGCCCCAGCGCTCATCGCAAACGGTACGATGCAAAATGCCAAACCAAGAATTCGTTTCCGCATATTTCTCATTTCTTGTCGCTCCTAACCATGTCTTGTGTTCTGATAATTGGATCTCGTCACCAATTCAGGACCTTTTGCCGGAGATGAAGATTCGACTGCTAATCCCGATGCTTGTACCTGATTCATTGATGATCGAATTATCGTTGTAGAACTATCTAGAAAAGACCAACTGCATGCCATAGGTTCTCTATTGTTTAGCCTGCAATAATCCTTGATTCAATCAGCTGTTCGCCACATTACCCAGAATTTATCACAGACCTATTAGCAGCCAACCACTAAGGCAACTCGTCGGCCCAAATGCCACAACTTCTTCGACTATATATGGATATAGCTAAGACTGTATACAAAGCATAGTAATACAACAAAGCATACATGCTAACATTACCGTTAACAGACAAAGAAAAAGTTGACTCTTCGGTAATTCCGGGATGGCCACATTTATTCAGAAATATGCAATGCGCATGATCCCATTTGTCGCTGAGTATCCGGACCTTATAACATGGAAATCATTAATAGGTGCATTTTAGTCTGGGGTTGAGAGTAAGTGGGGGTCTCTTATTCGCACCCTGGAACACAAGAACACGTGTCCTGGGACTCCGGCTTAGCAACAGAATGGAACGCCATTCTGGAGTTTCTACAATTCCAATCAGGAAGTAGGAAAGGAAACAGTGGAAGAAAAGTCTCCGCTTCTCCTTGCATTGTGCCTCCGTCGGCAAAGCATCCCGGGAGATGCTACCTTTGCTGGCTCACTTGCTCGAAAATTGGCCACGTTCCAGAAAGCATCCCGGAGGGATGCTACCAAACTAGCCCCGGGTGAAGCGCAGCGAAACACAGGGTAACGTATCCCAAATAATTTCCCGCCCCGGCAGGTGGCGGGGCGAACGCTTACCCCAATCCAGCGAAGTAAATTCGTTCCGCCCCATACGGGGCGGAGATCTTGTTGGCATTGGGTCCACGGGTTTCGCTACGCTTCACCCGTGGCTATTCTCTTGGCATCCCTACAGGATGCCCCCGTCCCGTGGGGACGGTACGAAGCTCAGTCGCACACGAGTCGGGAATCCTAATCTAGGGGATGGAGAAACTCCAATAGCATACCTCCGCATACCCTTTGCGTAACGTCTGTGAACTCCCCATATTGTAGTTAGCACAATATGCAATCGATACAGTTACTATAGACGACTAATTTACACTATGTAGAAGATCTGAAATAGGAGTACGTAGAGTTTTGGTAAGGGTTAAGCTTCAGGCGAATCCGCAGCTGGCCAATGAGGGAATCATGAGACGCTGGTTCGGAACCACGTCTCTGGCCGAAAGCCTGGTGCTGCTTCTGTTCACGACGATTGCAGGCGTAGCAGCCTTCTTTCACGAGCCCTGGTGCGATGAGGCGCAAGCCTGGATTCTGGCCCGAGATGCGAACCTTCCCCGTCTTCTGCATCAGATGGGCTACGAGGGCAGTCCCCCGCTTTGGCATTTCCTGCTTGAGATCTTTACTCGCACCGGGATGCCCTACCGAACGATGGAGGTGGTCTCCGTCGTACTGGTCGTCGCGGGGATGTATGTCTGGCTGAGCAAGAGCCCGCTGCCTGCTCCGGCGCGTCTTCTTATTCCCTTCGCTTTTTACTATCAGTATCAGTATGCGGTGGTATCGCGAAGCTATGCTCTCTCGACGCTCCTGGCCTTTACTGCCGCTGCGCTCTGGAAGATGAGGCCTGTTCCCGTACTGCCCTTTGCCGTCATGCTCGCCTTGCTGGCACAGAGCAATATGCACGGCTGCATGATCGCCGCGGGAGTCACCTGCGCCTTTGGCTGGCAATGGGTTTGCGGTGTCTGGAGTAACCGGGCCTCCGGCATCAAGACATCTCACATAGTACTCGGCGGTGGTTTGATCGCAGCCTCGGGGCTGATTGCCCGAAAGCTGGCCATGCCCGCGCCGGACTGCAGTTCCAAACCGGCGGTTCAGCTGCATCAGGGCTCGATAATAGATGCGATTACCAGGGCCCTCGATGGCTTTTCGCAATTCAGCAAGGCAATCGGGCTGACTCCCTCCTGGACATTGAGCCTTGTGCTGGTCCTCGCAATCTGGATCTTCGCCGCCAGAAAGGGTTCGTGGTTCTATCCGGCGCTGGCCTCCTGCCTGCTTCTGCTCTATCCGGTAGGATCGGTGAATCAATCCTTTGGATTGATTCAGAGTGTGGTCCTACTGCTGCTGGTTCTGTCCTGGTTTATCGCGGTCAGGCGGCTTACCTGTGCTCTTCCTTTTCTGTTCACGGTGCTTGCGATGGGCTTTGTCTGGTCGCGTCCCTGGCATTACGGAATGGCTCTGACGGCCTTTCTCGTCTCAGTATGGGGAGCCTGGCCTACGGAGGATACAAAGAGAGAATCGGCCACGCTGACGCTTGCAGCTATCCTGGCGGTGTTGGTAATTGCGCAGATGCCTGGAACAGCGAAGAGCATCTATGACGAGATTCGCGGACCTTATTCCGGATCGAAGGCGACGGCCGAATTTCTTGCTCCTTACGTTGGTCAGAGGCATATCTACTGCACAAACTTCTATGGTGAGGCAGTGCTGCCGTACTTCGATCACAATGTCTTCGACAATTGGAACGACACCTTCTGGACATGGTCAACGAAAAGATCTGTAGATGCCAAGCGGATTCTCAATGAGCCTCTGTCGAACAACGCTATCGTTGTTGTTCCTACCGGAGGTATGTCGTCGCCTAAGCCTCCAAGGTCGAGCGATGCTTCTGTACATCTGGCAAAACACCATTTCCATAAGACGCACGAGTTTTGCGGAGCACAGTTCTGGATGGGCAAGGTAGCAGAGTACGAGTGCTACGACATCTATCAACACGCACGCTAATAGGAAGGAATGCGGCTTCAATAGCGGTAGCCGGAGGATTTTTCTGCCTGCAAGAGATATCCGGGTGCCCCATTTTCACGAGCGAAGCGAGTTAAAGTGGGACCCACAAAAGTTTTCATATCGGTAGCCGAACAAAGCTAAATCCCAAGCATCGTCGCAAAATCCCAAGCATCGCCCGGTTACCGAGGACGACACATCTGTTCCCCCCACTTTAACTGCTGCTTCACTTCGTTTCGCAGCGTGAAAATGGGGCACCCGGAATGTAGATGAGGACGAAGGAACGACGCTTTGTTAGGCGCGTCTATTGTGGTGCTTTACAGCAGCATGCTTGTGAGCGTGCTTCTTGGCAGATGCGCGGGTCGCATGTGCCGCGTGGGGTGCGAAGGTCCACTGACGGACCGGACCTACATCGATATGTACAAACTGACCGCGAGGATAGTATCCTACGCCACCTGCTCCGAGTGACAGCGCCGCATCGCGCAATTCCGCAGCAGGAACGCCGGGAACCCGGACATCTACAGCCTTGGCGTAGATATGCTGCGAAAATCTGGCGGCATTGGTGGTTCTACTCTCAACCAGCAGGTCGTTGGTCTCCTGCGAGCGGTAGCCGGAAACAATATCGACCTGTCCGCTGGGTCTTCCCACCTTCGCGAGCACGGTATGGAGGACGTCGAAGGTACGTGGGTCGAAGTGGCTTACTTCTTCATTATGGCTGTCGCGCAGAAACTGATTGAGCCTGTCCAGAGCCCCGGGGATGTAGGTATCGCCGATCCGGTACACAACATTGACGATATCGCCCGAATATTTGCGAACCAGCGTCAACTCGTATTTCTTTCCATCGGCGGGCACGGCATCATCGGTATCCGGAAGGAAGCCCTCTGTCGGTAGAGCAGCATCGACGAAGGCATGAGCAAGAGCCCGAAGCCTGGGATGTCTGCGGAGAGCCGATTTGCGGGCATGTGCCGGAGGAACAGCTACACACATCAAAGCGACGAGGACGAAAAGCGGAAGGGCGCGGGTAGAAACGAGGGACTTAAGAAATCCAAGCCGTGGTATCGGCCAAGCAGCATAGCTCCGTCGTTTGGTTTGCAGCGCCAAGGTTCTCACTTCTCCCTAGTCGTATGTATTTAGCAATGCGGAATGCTTCTACTCTGCCTATCGGCAGCGAAACATTTTTCTATCTTACGGATTGAAATCGATGCTGGCAACCTGCGGCGGAAAGATTCATTACGGGCCAAGCCTGAATCTACACGAGCCTATAACGGGAAGCCGCGCCAGATCTGATTTAGCTAGCTTTAGCAGAATCTTGGACTTGAGAAGATAAGTTGCTCAGCGAGGGTATTCTTGCTCACTCCACTTTGTGCCTAGAGTCACATTACGATGTAACGGCTCAAGCGTAGTTTCGATGGGATAATGCAAGCTCCGATTCTGAAGCAGTTTATCCCTTATGTTTTCAGTCTCGCTATAACTTCATCTTGCCTTTTCCTGTCCTCAGGAAACTTGTACTGGTCGAATGCGTGGCTGCTGCTGGGATTAAACTCCGCCGCCAGCGTAGTAAGCATGATTCTGCTGTGGAACAACCCCGAATTAAAGGCGGAACGCAGCAACACCAAGGCTGGCAAGAACTGGGACAAGCCAATTGTCTTCGTCATGGTTCTTCTAGGCCCCGTGGCAACATGGATCACGGCGGGACTCGATACCCGGTTTCACTCCTCGAAAACTATGGGACCGCTGTCTGTTCTCGCAGGTGTCGTCCTAGCTGCATTGGCCATCGCCCTGGTCACCTGGTCCATGGGCACCAACAGATTCTTCTCTGCTATCGTTCGCATTCAGAAGGATCGCGGTCACGTGGTCGTCTCAAGCGGGCCTTATCGCTTCATACGGCATCCGGGATACACGGGCATGGTCCTCTTTACGCTCGTCACACCGCTAATCCTGAATTCCCGCTGGGCCTTTATTCCTGCGGCTATAACAGCTGCCGTCGGAGTGCTGCGAACGGCGCTCGAAGACCGCACCCTCCGGAACGAACTGGATGGCTATGCCGACTATGCGCACAGGGTGAGATACAGACTGGTGCCGCTTCTCTGGTGATGTGTTCCGTGTCCTGCCCGAATAGGTGGAGAAACTGTCTTGAAGATGAGATATCGGTTTTGTGTCAGGGCATGGGCTTTAGCCATGCCGCAAAGGCAGCGAAAAGTGGTTCGGGCTTTAGCCCCTGTTCTGGCAAGACCTAGCCCAAATGCTGATGTAAAAGCAGGACTGATCGATCCGGCAGAGAAATCCCCCTATAGCTATACCTATCTAGCGAAGAAAAGGCACAGGGGCTAAAGCCCAAAACTTTTAAGAACTCGACCTGCGGCATGACTGAAGTCATGCCCTGACACAACGCCTGACCAATGCTTGGAACGACCGAAATTGTTGTTATATTTCTCTGTTCTTTATTGATATCCTTCGCAAGATTTAGGAATTCCTTGTGGTTCGAATACATCCACGCTGCCTTTGCTCTAGCTGGCACGTTTGCTGCTTGTTCGCCTTGGCTTCGGCTTGCTTTTGCTCTCTAGATTGAGGGCTACAGCGGCGCGGATAAGCTCCTTCAAGGCCGCTTCCTTGACCTTCTCGCCTTCGTGAATGTCGATAGCGCGCCGGACGTTCCCTTCGAGGCTGGAGTTGAAGAGACCCGCAGGATCTTCCAACGCAGCACCCTTGGCAAAGGTCAATTTGACGACGCTCTTGTAGGTCTCTCCCGTGCAGATGATGCCGCCATGAGACCAGACGGGAGTCCCCATCCACTTCCACTCTTCGACAACCTCTGGATCTGCCTCGTGCACGATCTGGCGCACCTTGGCCAGCATCTTCCCACGCCAGTCTCCAAGTTCCTTGATCCTTTCGTCGATCAGGGCGGAGGCCGATCCCTCCGCTACGGGCTTCTTCATATATGGCTCCAGTTTTCGCAATTAATTTAGCGATGCGCGGCACAACCTGTAAACACGTCTAGAACGATGCTGCATGCAAACGACGCCAGCAGAAGTACGAGAGCACCCAAAGTACGCTGGTGCCCACTGCCCAGCCCCAAGCCTCAGGGCCATCGCCCACGGCAAGATGAGCGATGACAGCCGAGACAAGGTTGATGGCAAAGCCTGCGTAAGCCCATTCCTTGAGCCTCGCCGGAAGCGGAGCGAGCAGCAGCACTACTCCGAGAAGCTTAGCCAAGGAGAGTTCTACCCGGAAGTAGGCGGGAAAGCCGAGATGAACAAACGCCTGCGCCACTTCCGGCAGACGCAGTTGTGCGTAGGCGGTAAAGCTCATCTGCAAGCAGAAGAGCGCGGTAACGGTCCAATAGGCAATATTGATGGCTTTCGGGGTAGTTTTGGCGGCGACGAAGGCCGTCTTCTGCATGGTCGATTCCATGGAAATCCTCCTCCTGCTGCTGTTCTTCAACACGTGTGAGTGCTGGGCGCTTAGCCGTGAGTCTCGACAGCGAATTGTTTTGCATACTCGGCGCTCAGGCGTTGCCAGCCCTTGAACTTCATGGCATCGGGGCCAGCGATGCGCCCGATCGGCTCCCCAGAGAGAAGCCGGTCGAGAACGTCGAAGCAGATATGCCATCCCGCAGCGCCCCAGGAGATGTAACGGCGATCGATACTGTGCCAGAGCGTAAGGCGAGTTCCCTTGCCCAGCGGCTCAAGCTCCCAGCGGAGGTCGCTGTATTCAAGCACTTTAGGCGCCTCGGCCCGCGTCACCTTTGTTTCGGAAACCTGCGCTGTCCCTGTCCAGGTAAGATTCACCGGGCCAACCGTGCCCAGGCTCCCATTCACTTCAAAGGGAGCCCACTCGCGCAGTTGTTCCGGATCGATGAGAGCCTGCCAGACCTTCTCCGGTGAGTGACGCAGCTCCCGCACAAGGATGAGCGTCCACTTCTCTCCATCTTTTCGTACCTGAGCCCCAGAGGCGGGACCCGGCGTGTATTGATCGCGATCGGTCATCTTCTTCTCCTCGTCTTACTTTTCGTTTGGCGTGGATGGAACTATCCGGTCGAGCTGGTCTTACGAGAGCACTTACTGAGTTACTTGGACTTAGGCTTTGTCTTCTTCTTTTTTGTTTGAGCTAATCGCTCCATGTGGTCGAGATGGCGCTCGAGAGCATCCACATGAGCCGACCAGAACTGTCGGAATTGCGACAGCCAGTCGTCCACCTCCTGGAGAGGTTCAGGCCTTAGCCGATAGAGACGGCGTTGCGCATCCACGGTCGATTCCACAAATCCGGCCTCCCGCAGCACCCGCAGATGCTTTGACACAGCCGGTTGCGACATACGAAGTTGACGCTCAATCTCTCCAACCGACTGCTCCGACGAGGCCAGGAGACTCAAGATAGCGCGGCGATTCGGCTCCGCAATGATTTCGAAGACAGATTCCACATCTCATTACATACCTAATCGTGCATATACCTGTCAAGGCATATTCCAGAGGAGGCATATAAAATTTGTGGGCGTGGGCTTACCGGGTAAGAAGGGATATCCCTGAAGGGACAAAGTTGCGATAGGTTATGTCCGATAGACCATGGAAGGCCGCAGACGATGCGCAGATGGCATCCTGGAGGGATGCCGAGATATTAGCCCCGGGTGTAGCGTAGCGGAACCCGGGGTAACGCACCCCAATATGGTGGCGGGACGAAATCTTGCCCAATCCAGCGATAGTACGATTCGTTCCGCCCCATACGGGGCGGAGGACTTATTTGCGTAGCTATCCCCGGGTTTCGCTACGCTACACCCGTGGCTATTCTCATTGCATCCCTCCGGGACGCAATGAGTTTCTACATTCTTCGAATTGAAATTGCAGGAAATCTTTGGACATAACCAGAGTCCCCAAAGCGAAGTGGCTTTGGTCATGTGTCAGGGATGGCCTTCAGGCCATCCGAAAGCCGTCTTCCTAAGAGTGGCTTAACATTCTCGGTAACGAATACTACGGGAAATTGAGCAGGCCGAATAGCTGCAAGGTACTGTTTGAGAGTATCTTCGCTTGTGGAAGCAATGACCAAAACGCTCAAACTGGTATAGGTTTAGTGCCTCTGTTCTTCCCGGTGCAGATGTTACCGAAAGTGTTTCTGCTCTCTTAACGAAGACTGTTTTCGGATGGCCTGAAGGCCATCCCTGACACACAACCTGGCCAATGGTTGGAACGACCGAAATTGCTGTTATATTCGTTGTTCTTTGTTGCTATCCTTCGCGAAAAATGTAGAAACTCTAGGCATCCCTCCGGGATGCCCGATTCAAGGTGTTACCTATGTCCCCGCTCGCACATTTGCACATTTCTTCGGAACTCCAGACCATTCTTCTCGTACGAAGACTTCGTCCGATTACCGAACATGAAGAAATCAGAATCGCAGGACAACTCCCGAGCCGAGCCGCAGGTTATTCTGGACCGTCGTGGTTCCGTTGGACAGCGCTGTTCTTATCCAGGAGGCATCGATCACACGAATTGCCATGCGATGCGAAACTGGATAATCCACTCCTCCGCCTACCAGTAGGGCAGATCCAGTAGCGCTGGATGTTGCCCCCTTCGGATTCGGGAAGAGGCTGTTCTGTCCGTGGGCAACTCCGCCCATCGCCTGACCGTACACTCGCAAACGACCGTTCGGCGCGGTCATGGTATATCGAGGACCAAAGACAGCCGTAATCAGATCCAGCCCCACTCCCGATTGGGCAATATTTCCGGTGTGCACACCGGAGACATCTCCAGCTATCTCCCAGTTACGAGTAATACGTCCGGCTATCTGGACCGCTCCACCCTGCATCCAGAAGTTATAACCGGAGACAGTGTTGGAGTGCATAGCGTCAAAGGTAACTGCCACCTCGACGGGACCGGTAAAACTCTTCTGAGCATTGCGCACTTGCCCCAAGGAGCATAGCGTACTTGCCAAGCAGGCTCCAGCAAGGAGCACCTTTCTACGAAACATCATGAAATGCATCTCCTTTCTCCTTGCTATTGCACCGTGAGAGTCAGTTCAGTCGAGTGAGACAACGAACCAGCCGTCAGTGTCACGGTGATGGTGTATTGTTTCTGCGCCTGTCCGTTGAAGCCGTTCTGCGCACCGCATCCGGTCAAACCGGCTGTTGCCGCTACGCCCGCAGCCAGAACAAGCAACAGGGCGACTTTTCCGGCAAAGCGCTTTCCAGCCCGGCGAAGTCTTCCGACAAAGGGCAGTAACAAGATGCCCCATGCCACAGGAGGTACTTTGCCCATTGGTCCGTCTGCCGAACGGGAAGTTACTGTCTGCCCTGGTACCTTGATGTTGAGCGAAAGATTGGTCAACTTAGTGGCAGCAGGAATTTGCCATGAAGCAGCACTTACCTGGGTCCACCGGGAATCGCTCAGTGTCGCTGTAGCTCCCGCAGGTAATCCGGTCACCGTCAGTGTAGCTACTGTCGGGAAGCTAATTCCGCTGCTAGGCACGATATCCAGCGGATAGGCAGCATTACTGCCTGGTACTACGGATTGCGAGGAGCCGGCACCTGAGCTGGGGCTCAAGGTGAAGTCCAGAATGCTCTCAGGCAATACACTGCTAACTGCTGCCGCGTAATTCGGAGCACCGCTATATACAGCTGTGATCGGATGCTGGCCAATTGCCAAAGCACTGGTTGTGTAAGTGGCCACACCACTCTGCAAGGGCACCGTCGCCAGCGTTGCCGCTCCATCGGTAAAGACGATATTGCCTGCAGGCACTCCTGCACCGGAGCTGATTGAAGCGGTAAAGGTTATAGGTGTCTGCGCCATGATCGTCGGGTGATCCACGGTCAGCCCTACAACAGACTGAGCGGGATTCACCTGGAGAATCACATTCTGTGTCGACACGCTCTGATCGACCGCATTTGTCGGCGTGAAGGTTACAGAAAGCGTCTGCGTACCGGCATTGAGCACTGTACCCGCAGCAGGCGAGTACGTCAGGCTTCCGGTCAATCCTCCACCGATAACGGCGTTGAGCTGAGCTGCACTCAGTGGAGTTCCGTAGCTGATCGCAGCAGGAGTTGTCCAGGTGATCGAAGGTGTACCCTTGGAAGCCGTTCCGCTCTCCGGCAACACCGCAGAGATTCCACCATCGGCCGTGATGTTCATAACACCGGAGCGCAGTCCATATCCACTGGGAACAAAACGTACGGTGATGCTGCAAGTAGCCTGCGCCGCCAGCGTGGCCGGGCAGGTAGTGGTAAACGGAAATTCGGCAGCATTGGATTCGCTAATGCTGAGGTTTGTTAACGAAAGTGCCGTGCCGGTATTGGTCAGAGTAATCGTCTGTCCGGTGCTAGGTGTTCCCACCGAGGTGACGGCAAAGCTCAGTTGCGGAATCGAGAGACCGACGCCAGGAGGAATCGCAGAAGCAGAGACTGCTACCACCCCGACCTTGGAATCGGAAGTTGACGCAGCATTCGCTGTAACTCTATTCGCAGTGACTCCGTAACTATGAACCGCATTGGCGCTTGCGTTTGTAGTCGACCCGGTGGTGATTGCCACGGAACCGGTGATTGCTCCGGTAGTTTCCGGAGTAACCGTAATGTTCAGTGTGCAGGTAGCACCGTTGGCGAGCGTCGATCCGCAATTGTCGGTCTCGCTGAACTCGCCGCTGGGTGTAATCGCCAGGTTAGCAAGCGCACGCCCGGTATTATTCGTCAGCGTGGCCGTTTGGTCATGCGACGTCTTCCCTACTGTCTGCACGCCGAAGTTAATCACCGGCGGAGAGAGGATCAAGCCATACGGACTGCCATCTCCCTCTAGAGAAACTTCCTGTGCACCGCCTCCGGCGTTGTCCTTGATGGTCAAGACACCGGTACGATGTCCCAGCCCCGTCGGCACGAAGCGAACCGTCAAGGTGCAGACACTGCCAACCGCAACCGTCGATCCGCAGTTGTCGCTTTCGTTGAAGTCGCCCCGAGTCGCGAAGCCGCCAAGTTCCAGCGGCACATTGCCCTTGTTCGCAATCGTCACGCTCAGCGCTGTTCCTGTGGCCTGCGAGGCCTGAGCTGCACTGACGTAAGGCGTACTGCCGAAGGAGAGCGTAGTGGGATAGACGCTGACACCGGCCTGCTGACCTACGCCGCTGAGCGATATCAGACGAACGCCGTCGGCGTTATCGATAAGCTGAATCGTTCCCGTACGTGTGCCCATCGTGGTCGGCGTCATCGTAATGTTGATAACGCAATAGCCGCCCGGAGCAATGGCGTTAGCGGTACAGGTATCGACTTCGGAGAAGTCTCCCGTTCCGCTTACCGAACTGATCGAGAGCGGTGCAGATCCTGTATTACGCACCGTGACCGTCTGTGCCTGGCTGGTAGTGCCTACCGGCAGGCTTCCAAAGGAGAGCAATGCAGGCGAGATGGAGATACCGGCAACGGTTCCTTGCCCGCTCAGTGTTACCACTGTCGAAACGGACCCGGAGGTATCGCTGAAGCGCAAAGAACCGTACAAGCTTCCTGTCGCCGTCGGGGCAAAGCTCACGCTGATCAGGCAGGTGCCACCTGCAGGCAGAACTGCCGGACACTGATCGGACTCCACGAAGTTATTGGAGACCGCGATTGGATTGAGCGTCAGAGGAACCGTACTGGTATTGGTAACCGTCAGCGTCTGCTCCGGGCTGGCAGTGTTTACGGACTGGGCTCCGAAGATGACGAACGAAGGCGTAATCGACACACCAGGATTTACGCCCTGCCCTTGCGCCGTAAACGTCTGTGTCCCGGCGGAATCGGTAATGGTGACAGTGCCATTCAGCGAGCCTGCCGCCGACGGAGTAAAGATGACGTTCACGCTGCAACTTGCTCCTGCCGCAATCTGGCCGGTGCAGTTCGTTGTGTAGGTGAAATTATCGGTTGCGCTTACAGAGTTGATAGTGACCGCACCGGTTCCCGTATTCGTGAAGACGACGGTCTGGGCCTGCGATGAGGTATTTACCAACTGATTTCCGAAGACGAGTTGCGAGTTGCTTAGCGTCGCGCCCGGAACCAACCCGGTTCCGACCAGAGAGACCGTCTGCGAGCCGAGATTATTAGTAACCGTTATAGTTCCAGTTTCGGCACCGGCGACACTTGGAGCATAGACGATTTGCAGCGAGCAGCTAGCTTGAGGCGCGAGTGCTGCCGGGCAATTATCGGTCTCAGTGAAATCTCCCAGGATCGAAACAGATATTCCGGTCAGCGCGGCGCTGCCTGTGTTGGTCAGGGTAGCCGTTAATGAACGGCTGCGCGAACCGACCAGAGTCGCCGGGAAGGTCTGCACTCCGGGGCTCAGAGTCGCTCCCGCCTGAGTGCCGACACCGGAGAGATTGATTATCTGGCTCTGCGTGCCGCTGCCCGTGTTGCTTGACAGGGTCAAGGTACCGGTACGGCCTCCCGATGTTGTCGGGCTGAAGGTCACCGTCAGGCTGCAATTGCTTCCGGCAGGTACGCTTGCGCAGTTCCCCGTAGTAGCAAAATCGCCCGCAGTAGCTACATTTGAAATTGCCAGGGTAGCCGATCCTGTGTTCTGGATGGTAATCGCCTGTCCGGTGCTGGTGCTGCCTACAAGCTGGCTGCCAAAGCCGAGAGACGCAGGAGAAGTATGGATGCTCGCCTCTGTACCGACACCTGCCAATGAGACCGTCTGCACTGTATTCGATTGTGCATTGGCAATGGTCAGAGTGCCTGTACGCGAGCCGGTCACAGCAGGCGTGAACGTGACGTTCACACTGCAATTGGCCTGGGCTGCAATGACTGCGCAACTGTTGGCTGCGGTGAAGTCGCCAGAGGTTTGAATCCCCGTAATGGTGATGGGGAAGGTGTTCGTGTTGCTGAGAATCAGTGTCTGTGTCGGACTGGTAGTTCTCACCGGCTGATTCAGGAAGTTCAGCGCCGCCGTATTCAGGCTAAGCGTCGCGCCAACAACGCTGATGCTCTGTGTCGCCTGCGCTGCTGCAAGATAGTTGCTGTTTCCTGCCTGATTTGCCGCGACCGTCACGACTCCGGCTCCGGTAATCGTCAGAACACTGCCGTTGACCGTCGCCGGGCCCGAGAGGAGGCTGAAGACCACGGGATTGCCCGAGGCCCCGCCCTCAGCCGACAACTGAAGAGGAGCAACGCTGCTGAATACCGGTGAAGGCAGAACAGCGAAGTTGATTGTCTGGCTCGCCGGAGCAATTACCAGAGTCTGAGTGGTTGTGCCGCTGTAGTTGGGATCGTTGATCGTCACTACAACCGTATAGGTACCAGCCGAGGTCGGTACGGTAGTGCTGCCGTTATATGTAACTGTTACGGCCAAGCTGGCTGGCGAAGTCGTCACGACTGCCGCTCTGGGTGATCCGTTGAAGGTCTGGTTCAAGCTGCCCAGAGTTACGGTCGCGGTCTGTTTACTTACAGTGAAGGTCTGAGCTGTGCCTGTTACTGACGCATAGTTAGTTCCCGCCGTTGCACTTGCCGTCAGCGAGCAGATTCCAACTCCTATATAGTTCACCACGCCGCCAGCAACCGTGCAGACGCTGGTCGAGTTCGAACTTAAGGAGGCAATGCCATCGCCCGTGTAGCTGAATGCTGGTGTAAAGCTGCCTCCATAGATACCACTGGCAGGCAGATTCGAAATACTGATCGTCGGTGTTGCTTGATGAACGGTGAAGGTCTGTGCTGTGCCCGTTACCGCTGCATAGTTGGTTCCTGCCGTTGCACTTGCGGTCAAGGAACAGGTACCGACTCCCACGTAATGCACCACTCCACTCGTTACCGTGCAGACGCTCGTCGAGTTCGAGCTAATAGAAGTTGTGCCGTCTCCCGTGTAGCTAAACGTCGGGGTGAAGCTTCCACCATAAGGCTCATTGCCCGGCAGATTTGAAATTGCAATCGTCGGTGTCGCCTGGCCTACCGAGAAGGTCTGTGCTGTGCCCGTTACTGACGCATAGTTTGTTCCTGCTGTTGCACTCGCTGTCAACGAGCAGGTCCCTACTCCTACGTAATGCACCACTCCACTCGTTACCGTGCAAATGCTTGTCGAGTTCGAACTAATAGAAGTTGTGCCGTCTCCCGTATAGCTGAACGTCGGCGTGAAGCTGCCGCCATACGTTCCGCTGGCTGGCAAATTCGAAACACTGATCGTCGGCGTCGCCTGACCTACCGAGAACGTCTGCGCCGTCCCCGTCACTGACGCGTAATTCGTGCCTGCTGTTGCACTCGCTGTCAACGAGCAGGTCCCTACTCCTACGTAATGCACCACTCCACTCGTTACCGTGCAAATGCTTGTCGAGTTCGAACTAATAGAAGTTGTGCCGTCTCCCGTATAGCTGAACGTCGGCGTGAAGCTGCCGCCATACGTTCCGCTGGCTGGCAAATTCGAAACACTGATCGTCGGCGTCGCCTGACCTACCGAGAACGTCTGCGCCGTCCCCGTCACTGACGCGTAATTCGTGCCTGCTGTTGCACTCGCTGTCAACGAGCAGGTCCCTACTCCTACGTAATGCACTACTCCGCTTGTCACCGTGCAAATGCTCGTCGAGTTCGAACTAATAGAAGTTGTGCCGTCTCCCGTATAGCTGAACGTCGGCGTAAAGCTCCCGCCATACGTTCCGCTGGCTGGCAAATTCGAAACACTGATCGTCGGCGTCGCCTGACCTACCGAGAACGTCTGCGCCGTCCCCGTCACTGACGCGTAATTCGTGCCTGCTGTTGCACTCGCTGTCAACGAGCAGGTCCCTACTCCTACGTAATGCACTACTCCGCTTGTCACCGTGCAAATGCTCGTCGAGTTCGAACTAATAGAAGTTGTGCCGTCTCCCGTATAGCTGAACGTCGGCGTAAAGCTCCCGCCATACGTTCCGCTGGCTGGCAAATTCGAAACACTGATCGTCGGCGTCGCCTGACCTACCGAGAACGTCTGCGCCGTCCCCGTCACTGACGCGTAATTCGTGCCTGCTGTTGCACTCGCTGTCAACGAGCAGGTCCCTACTCCTACGTAATGCACTACTCCGCTTGTCACCGTGCAAATGCTCGTCGAGTTCGAACTAATAGAAGTTGTGCCGTCTCCCGTATAGCTGAACGTCGGCGTAAAGCTCCCGCCGTACGTTCCGCTGGCTGGTAGATTCGAAACACTGATTGTCGGCGTCGCCTGACCTACCGAGAACGTCTGCGCCGTCCCCGTCACTGACGCGTAATTCGTGCCTGCTGTTGCACTCGCTGTCAACGAGCAGGTCCCTACTCCTACGTAATGCACCACTCCGCTCGTTACCGTGCAGATGCTTGTCGAGTTCGAGCTAATAGAAGTTGTGCCGTCTCCCGTATAGCTGAACGTCGGCGTAAAGCTCCCGCCGTATGTCCCACTGGCTGGTAGATTCGAGACACTGATTGTCGGCGTCGCCTGGCCGACCGAGAACGTCTGCGCTGTACCCGTCACCGAGCTGTAGTTTGTTCCTGCCGTTGCACTCGCTGTCAGTGAGCAGGTTCCGATTCCAACGTAATGCACCACTCCACTTGTTACAGTGCAAATGCTCGTCGAGTTCGAGCTAATAGACGTCGTGCTGTCTCCCGTGTAGCTGAACGTCGGGGTGAAGCTTCCGCCGTATGTACCGCTGGCCGGAAGATTCGAAACACTGATTGTCGGTGTCGCCTGGCCCACCGAGAAGGTCTGCGCTGTACCCGTCACCGAGCTGTAGTTTGTTCCTGCCGTTGCACTCGCTGTCAAAGAGCAAGTTCCGACTCCAACATAATGCACCACTCCACTCGTCACTGTGCAAATGCTCGTCGTGTTCGAACTAATAGAAGTTGTGCCGTCTCCCGTGTAGCTGAATGTCGGCGTAAAGCTACCGCCGTATGTTCCACTGGCAGGTAAGTTCGAAACACTGATTGTCGGTGTCGCTTGGCCTACTGAGAATGTCTGCGCCGTGCCCGTCACTGAATTGTAGTTTGTTCCTGCCGTTGCACTCGCGGTCAGAGAGCATGTCCCAACTCCTACGTAATGCGCCACTCCACTCGTTACCGTGCAGATGCTTGTCGAGTTTGAGCTAATAGAAGTTGTGCCGTCTCCCGTGTAGCTGAAGGTTGGAGTGAAACTTCCGCCGTATGTCCCACTTGCCGGAAGATTTGAAGTACTAATCGTCGGCGTCGCCTTACCTACCGAGAACGTCTGGGCTGTCCCCGTTACTGAGGTATAGTTCGTTCCCGCCGTTGCACTCGCCGTCAGAGAGCAAGTTCCGACTCCTACATAATGCACTACTCCACTCGTTACCGTGCAGATGCTCGTCGAGTTCGAGCTAACAGAAGTTGTGCCGTCTCCCGTGTAGCTGAACGTCGGCGTAAAGCTACCGCCGTATGTCCCACTAGCCGGAAGATTCGAAACACTAATTGTCGGTGTTGCCTGACCTACTGAGAAGGTCTGAGCGCTACCCGTTACTGAGGTGTAGTTGGTTCCTGCCGTTGCACTCGCTGTCAGAGAACAGGTTCCGATTCCTACGTAATGCACCACGCCGCTCGTTACCGTGCAAATGCTTGTCGAGTTCGAACTTACAGAAGTCGTCCCATCGCCCGTATAGCTGAACGTTGGAGTAAAGCTGCCTCCATAGGCTCCGCTGGCAGGTAGATTCAAAACACTAATCGTTGGTGTCGCCTTACCTACCGAAAAGGTCTGGGCTGTCCCCGTCGCCGCCGCGTAGTTGGTTCCTGCAGCTGCGCTTGCTGTCAACGAGCAGGTTCCTACTCCCACGTAATGTACCACTCCACTGGTTACGGTACAGATGCTCGTGGAATTCGAGCTAACCGACATGCTGCCATCACCGCTATAGCTGAACGTCGGAGTAAAGCTGCCACCGTATGTTCCACTGGCGGGCAGGTTCGAAATACCGATGGTCGTCGTGGCCTGGCCTACTGAAAATGTCTGCGCCGAACCGGTCACAGATCCGTAGTTGGTTCCTGCCGTTGCGCTTGCTGTCAAGGAACAGGTCCCGACTCCCACGTAGTGCACCACGCCGCTGGTAATCGTGCAGATGCTTGTCGAGTTCGAACTGGCAGAAGCTGTACCGTCACCGGTATAGCTGAATGTCGGAGTGAAACTGCCTCCATACGTACCACTGCTGGGCAGATTCGAAACGCTGACGGTCGGGGTCGCCTGACCTACAGAGAAGGTCTGCGTCGAGCCGGTTGTCGCCGAGTAGTTAGTCCCAGCTGTTGCACTCGCCTTCAAGGAGCAAGTTCCAACTCCCACGTAGTGCACTACACCGCTTGTCACGGTACATACACTTGTCGAGTTCGAACTTACCGACTTGGTGCCGTCGCCGATGTAGGTATAGGTAGGAGTAAAGCTGCCGCCATACGAGGCACTTGAAGGAATATTCGATATAGAAATGGTTGTCGACTGCTGCGAAGATACAGTGACGGAGGTAGTTGCTTCGGCATCGTCCGAAGTATTCGCAGTCGTGTCTATCTGGGAAGCAGATACCAGCCCATAAAAGAAATCCGTATAGGTTCCCACGGTCTCGGGAATTGTGGTCTGGAAGACCAGATTGGCAGAACCACCGGCGGGAACTGTAAAGGTTCCGGCCCAGATCAACGTATTTCCATTGATCGTCGGATCGTTGATGCTCTGCCCCGCAAATGTTGAGCTGCCGGTAATGTAGTTTTCCGCGTCGGGAGAGCTCGCCAAAGCATCGATGAACTCGTCCAAGGAAGCTGCCGTCGAACCCGAATTCGTCACATGCACGGTATAGGTAACCGTACCGCCGCTCAAGCCGAGAGAGGTTGGTGAAGCGGACATCGATAACAGCAGTGAGTTGCTGGCAGGCTGAATGGCTGGAATATTTCCAAGAGACGAAACGGTTGTGTGTTTGATCGCCGAGCCGCTATTGATATAGGCGATCGGCTGTATTGTTGTGTTACTCGAAGTCGTCCCCGTCACCCGGTAGGTATAGGTCACCGAGTAGTCGGCACTGGAGATTCCCGACATTACCGAAGTGGGTATCTGCAGATAATTGGTATATGTCCCACTCCCGCCATTGCTGAAGGTGAGACTGGTATTGATGAGCTGGAAGCTGTCCGCTGGAAACGAAGAGTCTGTCTCAGGGCTCAAAGCAAAGATATTGCTGCCGCCAATCGTTCCCGTCGAACCATTCACGGTTACGGTAAAGGTGCTGCCAACCGTCGGCGTCGTAGTAGAAATGCTGCCGCTGGTCACCTTGTTGGCACTCGCGGCGATCGTTTCGGAAACCGTGATATCGTTCGTCGTCAGAGATGCAAGCAGGTTGTCAACGGGAGGTCCTAAATAAACATCAACGGTGAAGCCTTGCGCCGTGGAGATATTGCAATTGCCGCTCGTATAGGCGGAACAATCCACAGACAGATAGAAATAAGCGGGCTTACTGGCTCCGGCAGCAAGTGTTCCAAGATGCGCAACTCCCGTATCGTTCCCACCCAGCGAGAGATAGATGGTGGTACCGGTGAAACTTCCCAACGTTACCCATACATCCGAAAGATCGGAACTGGAATTGTTGGTAATGTTGTAAACCGCATAGAACCCCGTAGGATAGGGCGACGTCTTCGTATCGACGTAATAAACGCTGCTGAAGTTCTGCGTGATCGTGATGTTATTTTGGGTGGCAGACCCGCCCAAAACATATGGATGGACGTTGCCGCCAAGATTCGGGGTAAGAGTATGCGCGCTGCTACAAGTCGGCAGTACCAACCACAAGATCGCCATCAGTCCAAGGGCCGCAGCTTTTCTTATCATGACAAACTCCATTTGGCAGCATCCAGCTGACAGAGAATTGCTTTGCGATAACCGATTCACGCACATAGCTATCGTTCGCTTTGCATCTGCGTGGACAAAGAAAAATCACTCGTGTCGCCGGGGCTTATGACTTACTGCAAACAAAACCAACAGGAGAGGCTTGTCCTGGAGTTAGACACTCCGGACTATATCCGACTCATATTGTGTCGACGATCACAATTTCCATAATCGGGTCAAAGTGAAGACATTCTTATGAAACGTAAAAATTTCGATAATCTGCAATTCCCGGATTGGGAGCGCAGCATAAACATCCAGCCTGAAGCGAACCACTTTTCAAAGATGGGAAAAGAAAGATCCGGAACAGCATTGGTCTCGCACTCTGCGAGCAATGCCGTACTTACCTCGTGTACTTACAAGCAGATAGCAGGTTCATCCGCGTTAATGCATTACCGCAAGATGCTCCAACGACAACAGCGAAAGTCCCAAATCGTTGAAGATATATCGATATTGCTATATCGGTATTAGGAGAAATAAATTGGATAACACGAAAGTGTTAGACCCCGTAACCCGACATAGTTATCCTTGTCAAATGTTGTTCGGCTACCGCTATGGAAGTCTTCACTCGTCCCACCTAAACGGCTGCTCAACTTCGCTTCAAACCATAAAGGAGGGCGCCTTAATAGGTGCAGCGATTTCCGCGTATACTGCTCTCCACATGGAGGCTAGCGTGAGAGCAGCAACGTTAAAGGTCTTTACGGTCTTGCTAGTTTTGAGCCCGGCACTCATTTATGGTCAAGCCACGACCGCTGGAACTGCTTCAGAGATAGAAAAACACATAGAAGCGGTGGAATCTTGCCTGCCGCCTGCTGTTGTGGTCAAAGGCGAGCCCAAGGAATGCACTTCCCTATTCAAACGAATGGCGGATCTGCACATTGTCGGAATTAGCATTGCCGTTCTCCATAACGGCAAAATCGAGTGGGCCAAAGGATATGGCCTTCGCCAAAGTGGCGGAGAAACTGTCAATCCCGACACACTTTTCCAGGCTGGTTCCATCAGCAAACCGGTTGCGGCCATGGGTGCGCTTCGGCTGGTGCAGGAAAAGAAGCTTTCGCTCGACACGGACATCAATACAAACCTCACAAGCTGGAAGCTTCCCGCGAGCACAGCCGCGCCGGGCGCAGTTGTCACGCTGCGGCAATTACTTACTCACACCGCGGGACTTACCGTGCATGGCTTTCCCGGATATGCCTCGGGAGCTCCGGTGCCCACTCTTGTTCAGGTATTGAATGGAGAAGCTCCCACAAATACAGACCCGATCCGGCTGGACACTCCTCCGGGAAAAGAGTGGAGATATTCCGGCGGCGGATACACTGTGATGCAGCAACTGGTGATCGATACAGTTAAGAAGCCATATCCGCTATTTCTTCATGACGAGGTGCTGGCGCCCAGTGGAATGAGCCATAGCACCTATCAACAGCCTCTTCCGAAGGCGCTTCTCGCAAATGCGGCCATGCCCTACGAACACGATGGAACTCCCGTGAAGGGTGGGCCGCACACTTATCCGGAAATGGCTGCTGCCGGTCTATGGACTACACCTTCAGATCTTTGCCGATACATTGTCGAAGTGCAGAATTCGTTGGACGGCAAGGCAAATCACGTGCTTTCCCAGTCCATGACCCAGCAGATGTTGACTCCGGGAAAAGGTAACTGGGGCTTGGGACTTCAACTCGGTGGAGAAGCTGCCGATGCATGGTTCTCCCATGGAGGCTCCAATGCAGGCTATGAGAGCCTCTTCGTCGGATTCGATCACAATGGCAGCGGCGCTGCCGTAATGACGAATACACAAGGCGGAGGACGTCTGGCCGCGGAGGTGATGCACGCAATTGCTATGACGTACAACTGGCCTGGCTGGCAGCCAACTCTTCGAACACAAGTAAAGGTAGACTCCGCAACTCTGGCGAAGTACGTGGGAACATACCAGCTCAGCCCTAACTTCAAAGTTACCTTTACCCTAGAAGGCGATCAGCTGATGACTCAGACGACTAACCAGCCAAAGTTTCCTGTCTATCCGGAGTCGCAGACGAAGTTCTTTCTCAAAGTAGTGGATGCCGAAGTAGAGTTCTTCTTCGATGGCAAAGAACAGGCGAGTTACATCATCCTGCATCAAGGCGGTCAGGAGCACAAAGGAATTCGTCAGTAAGGCACTTCCCCCTTGTACCGCCGGCGTCCTCGCCGGCTGTCGTGGAGGGTCTCCAGGCCCTCCACCGGGGATGACAGTAATAGAACTATACTTCTCGTTTCCCATGCTGCATCGCCTGTGTGGGCGAGGACGCCCACCCCTGAAGTTTCTACATTGCAGAGATAGATATCAGAGAATATCTCTGCAACAATCGGGCTTCGATAGTTTTCGATAGATCATGAGAATTGGCCGACATCACGCAAAGGGCGTCCCGGTAGGGATGCCAATACACTAGCCCCGGGTGTAGCGAAGCGAAACCCGGGGTATCCCAATCTTAATAGACCTCAGCCCCGTATGGGGCGGAACGAATCTCACTTCACTGAATTACGCAATCGTTCGTCCCGCTCCTATGGGGCGGGCAATATTTATTTTGTATGTTACCCCGGGTTTCGCTTCGCTTCACCCGGGGCTATTATCGGCTGCTCCCTCCGGGAGAAAATCTAACTCGGTACGGACCGGGCAGATTGGTAACAGAATGAACCGGGAACATCGGTAACGATTCCAGTCCTACGCTCCATCGCCTGTGTGGGCGAGGACGCCCACACGACAGCCGGTCCTCCACCCCAACACGCGAAAACCGCGCGTGCCGGGGACCCCGGCCTGGAGTCCGGCGGTACTCTTACACACTAAGTATCCAGGCGTCCGGTTGCGGCTACTTTGCTGTACCAGTGTCCCGAATCCTTGATGATGCGCTTTTGGGTCGCATGATCCACCCAAGTCAAGCCGTAACGACTAGAGAGGCCTGAGTCCCACTCGAAGTTATCAAGCAAGCTCCAGGCATGATAGGCACGCACGCGGGCACCGTCCGCGATAGCACGCGACATCGCCGCAAGATGTGTGCGGTAGAAATCGATACGACGTTCGTCGTGGATGCGGCCATCCTTATCCGGCTGGTCATTGAAAACACCACCCGTTTCGGTGATCTCGATAATCGGCCGGTCATAGTCGCGTGTCAGACGCATCAGCATATCGTAGAAAGCCTGTGGCCATATCTCGGAACCGGTGTCCGTGCGAGCACCTTCCTTGTAATCGCTCACACGGAATTGTGACATTGGATTGACAGGCTGTCCTGCAACAGGGGCCGCAGCTTCAGCCGCAGCAACCGAGAGACGCACATAATAGTGGACACCCAACCAGTCAAGCGGGACCTTGAGCGTCTTCTCGTCTCCGGAGCGAAAGCCCATTGCCTCATACGGAATCTCACCGGGAAAGGCCTTCGGGTAGTCGCCATGACGAGAGGCATAAAGGAAGAGGACATTGTGTAACGCATCAAAGCGTTCCGTTGCGCGACGATCCGCTTCACTATCTGTAAGCGGATAACAGGGCTCCATCTCATAGGCACTGCCCACGGTAGCGCGTGAAGAAGCAGCCTTGATGGCTCGATAGCCCATGCCTTGAGCCAAGGCTACCGTGTGCATGGCACGAAGATAATCGCCGGTATTAGCGCGTCCCGGAGCAGTCCAGCCGCGTCCGTAGCCGAATTCTGTAAACCAGGAGGGCATGTTGAAAGGAGCCCAGACTTGGATGCGGTCGCCGAGATGCTTTGCCATCAAACCAACATAGTCGGCGTAATAGGAGGCTAGATCGCGATTCGGCCAGCCTCCCTTGTCTTCGAGAACCTGCGGCAGATCCCAATGATACAAGGTGCAGAAAGGACGGACTCCGGCATCGTGTAAAGCATCCGTCAGCCTCTTGTAGTAGTCCAATCCTTTCTCGTTCAGCGAACCGGTGCCTTTGGGCAATACACGCGGCCAGCTGATGGAAAAGCGATAGGTCTTCAGATTGAGCTGCTTGAGCAGCGCGATGTCTTCTTTGTAACGATGATATTGGTCACAGGCTACATCGCCCGTGGTTCCGTCCTTGATCTTGCCGGGCGTGTGCGCCCAACGATCCCAGATCGATTCGCCTTTGCCATCGACATTCCAGGCTCCCTCTACTTGATAAGCCGAAGTGGCTGCTCCCCAGAGAAAGTCTTTTGGAAAAGCTGGTGCCGTTGTCATCTTAGTTGTTGCGGCCGGTGAGGCCAGCTGAGCCATGCCATTACGAGCCGCCCACGCACCCCCTGCGGCCAGAACGGAACGGCGCAGGAACTTTCTGCGATCCATCTGAGAACCCTCCCTCAAAATTGCAACAAATCATATCAGAGCAACTAAGAGAAATGGCACCGTAATAAGTACAATTAGTCGATTTTTTGTAACCATAGAGATGTTCAAAGTAAAAGTAACTTACAGCAGACTCCCCTTGTACCGCCGGCGTCCACACGCAAAGGGCGTCCCGGTAGGGATGCCAATACAATAGCCCCGTGCGGAGTCCGCTTCGCGGACGGGAGCGCGGGGATAGCTTACCCCACAAAAATCTCCGCCCCGTATGGGGTGGAACGAATCTTACTTCACGGGATTAAGCAAGCATTCGTCCCGCCACCTCCGGGGCGGGCAATATTTATTTCGTATGTTACCCCGGGTTTCGCTTCGCTACACCCGGGGCTATTATCGGCTGCTCCCTACGGGAGAGAAACCAACGCAGCGAGCCCCATTGACTCAGCGCTACAACATAAGCCAATGACTCATCTTTTATTCCGCCCTGCCTCGGTACGAACCGAGCAGATTGGTAACAGCATGAACCGGGAACATCGGTAACGCTTTCAGTCCTACTCTGCATCCCCGGTGTGGGCGAAGACGCCGTCGGTACTCTTATCTTCACTGTCCGCAGTGTCCATTTATGGCCAATGCGGACAGTTGCTGTAACTTCAACTTAAGTACGGCTGTGTTCCATAAGTAATCCGACTTTAGGATGACTGATCCCTTAACGCGGAGAGTTGCACAACAACGCCTAAGAAATTACAGTTACAATCTTGATCTGAGTAGGAGAGGAATATGCCCACACAATACGCAGAGAAAAATCGAGCGCTAAGAGAGCGCTTGACCGCATTGGTAAATCAACTCACAAACGAGGAATTGTCACAAGCGGTAGGAGACAAGGGGTGGACCGTGGCTGGGTACTTAGCGCATCTGGCCTTTTGGGATCAGCGGGCGCTGCTTCTTCTGCGTAGATGGCAGGAACATGGAGTCGGGCCTTCCGAACTTGACGTCGATCTTGTCAACGAAGTAGCACGCGTGTTTCTCGTCGAACTTCCGGAACGAGTCGCGGCCAACATAACTTTGAAGATTGCGAAAGCGATCGATGAAGCAATCGAGTCTCTTAGCCTGGAGATGCTGGCTAAGGTTGAAAGCACCGGAAAGACAATCTGGCTGGATCGGTCTGCCCACCGGCAACATCATCTTGAACAAATCGAACGAGCTCTTGGTAGATAAGCCTAAGACTTGTTGCGGGCAACAATACGCTGAGGGACGTGTCGTTACAGCGAATCTGTGGGTGCCCCATCTTCACGAGCGAAGCGAGTTAAGGTGGGACAAACATAAGTTTCGATATCGGTAACCGGACAGAACTAAGTTCTAAAATATTGCACGGTTACCGATATGGAAGCCTCCGCTCGTCACACCTTAGCTGGGGGCTTCACTTCGTTCCGCACCGCGAAGATGGGGCACCCGTCGCTCTTCTCAACCGCAAACTACCATTCCCTGATACAAGCTGCTTTACGGAACTAGCTCTGTTCACCCAGGGCTCTTTGCCATTGGACAGCCGGAAGACTCCTCTCCGTCTGGAGCTGTGTCTTTACCTTGCGTTCGTCGAGAACCTTGAACTTGCTAACGACCTTCTGCAGGTCGAAGGCAAGCTTCGAAAGCTCCTTACAGGCGCGGGCCGACTCATTGGCAGCAACGGCGGATTGCTGAACCATCGTCGCAATCTCTTCCATATTGCCGTTGACCTGTTCGGTTGCAGCAGCTTCTTCATTCGATGCAGAGGCAATCTGCGTAATCATCTGCTGCATACCCTTCGAGCTGTCAATGATCTGCTGCAGCGAGTCTCCAGCCTTGACCGCCGTATCGACGCCCTCGTTCACACGAGCCGTTCCTTCGCGCATCGCGTCAACCGCATCGGAGGTATCCCGCTGAATGGTCGCGATCATTCCTTCGATTTCCTTCGTCGCGCTGGAAGTACGCTCGGCAAGACGCCGCACCTCACTGGCAACCACGGCAAAGCCGCGTCCTTGTTCACCCGCTCGCGCCGCTTCAATGGTTGCGTTAAGAGCCAGCAGATTGGTCTGATCGGCAATCTCGCGGATTACTCCGATGATCCTGCCGATTTCGTCACTGGCCTTGCCCAGATGCTCCATCTTCTTCGCTGTATCGTGCGTCGACGTAGCAACGCTCTTGATCATGTCGACGGTTTGCTTCACGACCTCACCACCGTCAACGGCAAGCTCCTCAGCCGTCTGCGCCTGAGCCGCCGTCCGCGAGCTGCTTTCGGAAACGTCTCTCACCGCAGCCGACATCTGCTGCATGGCCGTGGCTACCTGGCTGGTCTGATCCTTCTGCGTCTCGGTCGATTGCGCAATCTGTGTGGCCGAAGAAGCAAGTTCCTCGCCTGCACTGGCGATGCTTTCTGCATGCGTGCCGATCGTTGAAACCATGATGCGCATGGCGCGGACCGTTTCGTTGAGCGACATGCCAATCTGGCCGATCTCATCCTGCGAGCAATCACTAATTGTCGTCGTCAGATCGCCCTCGGAGACGGCCTTCAGAGCATCCTTCAGACGGGCAATCTCATGCGTGATACTCCGCGCCATCACGATGCCAAGAGTTGTAGCCGCACCGGCAAGAAGGAAGAGAACAACAAACATAAGAACTGTCTTCGAAGCGACTGTTTTGCTTGCATCGGCTTCGCGATCGGTTACAAGTTCGTTTAGCGTGCTGATTGCTTCATCGACAGCGGCCTGCTCGGCAACATACAAAGGCCGCAGCTGGTGAATGCGAAAATCTTTGGCGGCCTCCATCTGTCCGGACTCTACCAATGGCAGATATCCGTTATCCATCAACTCGAAGAAGTGAAGACCGACGCTGTAAGCCTCTCCGTTAAGAGCAGCCTTCAGCTTGGGATGATGGACCCGATTCTCATAATAGGCATGGCGAGCTTTGAAGATCTGTTCCTGCTCGCGAGCCTTGGCGATTAGAGCTTGTGTTTCCGAAGGCGTAGTCGCGCCCTCGATCTGCAGAAGAATTCGTCTTACCTCGGTGAGATTCAGAGTCGGAGGCGTGTACTCGCCCACCATTTCCTTATCTGTAGAAATCAGCGTGTAACGCTCGCTTCCGATTTCAACTTCCTTCAAGGTAGAAAACGCAAATAGGGAGAAAACAAAGATACCAACCAGAAAAGCCCCAATCATGAGGCCAAGCTTTACTTTGAAGCTCAGATCATTAATTTTGAACATACAGTTCCTTTTATCGCCCGGTACTCAGTCGCATCGGCTACAAATCCATCGTGCTGAGTCCCTTAGCGGATAATCGCATGCAAAGTTGCACGATCATCCGAACCTCGGATTCAGTTGCGATAAACAGGCTCGAGTTGTCGCTTTACGGAAGGTTCACAGCAATACACGCAAACAACGTGTCTACAGGAGGGGAACACCTTGAGACAAACGATTCACTGAGGTCGGTACCTTAGTACCGGACTTTTCATCTTGGGGGAAGGCAAGCGGCATTGCAAGATAGAAGTTTCAGCATGAGAGACGGTTACAACATTCTCTAATCTTTGTCTTCCCGGACTGTATCAATTTGAGAATCGACTGAACACTTTGCTGGAAAAGGCGATAAAGAGGAGAAGCCATAAGATTCGATAGCGCTCTTTTATAATGGAAATGAGGAGAGAACGATGAGTGACGGAAGAGAAGAGCGCGAAGAACAGGAACAGCGCCGCGAGTGGGAAAAGAAAGAAAACCGCGACAACTGGATCGAGCACTATCCCGACGACCGCTGGAAGCCCGAGCGGGACGACTCCTAGAGCCATAGACAGAGTACCGCTGGCGTCCTCGCCTGCTGTCGTGTGGGCGTCCTCGCCCACACATGCGCATATCATCAAACACTCCAGAAAAGTATTGCTTATCTGCCCGGTCTGCACCATGTGATATGGGTTTGTGTTAGGGCATGGCTTTAGCCGTGCCACAAAGACAGCGAAAAGAGGTTTGGGCTTTAGCCCCTGAAATGGCAAGACCTAATCGAAATGCCGATGGAAAAACCATACTCAGTTCTCGACGTATATTTTTCACCACCACCAAGACTCTTATGGCAAAGCGCTTGTTGCAATCGGAACGGAACGCCTTGCTATTTATCGAGGTGCTACGTTCCTATGTGGCAGCACGGAAATTTCTGTTACATGATTTTGTAGTTATGCCAGACCACGTGCACCTTCTCATCGAAGTAGATAAAACAATATCCATTGAGAGGGCCATGCAATTGATCAAAGGCGATTTTCCCTTTCGCCTGAAGAGCGAATTGGGATACAGCGGGGAAGTGTGGCAACCTGGTTTTTCCGACGAGAGAATCAAAGATGAGGAAAGCTACCAACGAGTTCGAGAATATATTGCCCAAAACCCCGTAAAAGCAGGACTAGTCGATTCAGCAGAGAAATACCCCTATTGCTATACCTATTTGGCAAAGAAAAAGGCACAGGGGCTAAAGCCCGAAACACTTAAGGGATCTGTCATCGGCACGACTAAAGTCATGCCCTAACACAAGGCCTGACGAATAGCTGCAACAACTGAAAATGCTGCCATATTTGCTTTCTTTATTGATCCCCTTCGCAAGATTAGTCACCACGGGTTTCGCTACGCTACACCCGTGGCTGTTATCTTGGCCCTCCTCCGGTGTGCCCTTTTAGGTTGTACTATCCAACTACTGCACGACGACGTTCACCTTCACGTTATGCGTGATGCCGTTAGCCTGACCCGTGATTACGACGCTATAGTTTCCGGCAGGGGCGTTCTGCGTGGTAGTGGTGCCGCCTCCAGTTCCACCTGAGTTCTTCGAAGAACTGCTGCAAGCCCCCATCCCTCCGATAGCTACGAGGAATAGCACAACACCCAGCATCGCTCTCCAGCTACGACGTCTTGCGGGCATGCCTAACAGCAGAAGCGATGCCACACTCGCAGCAACGCCGAAGGGCCAAGTCTTGGAACTATTGCTGCTCGTCTTAGTTACCTGGGTCTGTGTATCGATCGTGAGGGTCGTGGTAGTTGCACCGCTGATACTTGCCGAAGCAGAACTCAACTTACAGGCGATGCTGCTCGACGAAGGTGCGCAGCTCAGATTCACGGTTCCGGCAAAGCCGCTCAACGGAAGCAGGTTCAGCGTAACGGTGCCGCTGCTTCCCGACTTCAGCGTGAGGCTTGGCACTTGCGAGTTAACCGAGAAATCTCCATTCCCCAGAACCTGTAACGTAGTAGGCGTACTGCTCGATGGCGTATAGGTTGGGTCACCAAGATAGCGCGCTACAAAGGAATAGATTCCCGAGGGTAATCCCCTGGTTGAAATATTGAGAGTAGCCGTAGCGGCGCCGATTCCGTTAGGAGACAGCGACGCCGTTCCCACCGTACGGGTTCCCCCATCAATGGCAAATAACACTTGTCCCGTTGGAGATGCGCTCGAACCTAATCCACCCTGCACATTAGCTGTCAGCGTTACCGTTCCCGTGCCGGTAACACTTGTCGGATTCAAACCAAGCGAAGTAGTTGTCGACTGCAATGAAGAGGGTAGAACCTGAATGCTACTTACCGTTGTAGTCGATACAATTCCAAGCCAGTTTGTATCGCCCGCGTAGTGCAGCATCAGAGTATAGGTCCCGGCAGGCAAGCTTTGGAAAGTTGCCACAGCATAGGAATAAGGCTGCCCGGTCGAAGTGATGCCCGAGGACAGAGCCGAGGTAAGATACGGCGTCGAAGTAGAAGAATAAAGAGGCTTCAGCTCAAATCCAATATTCCCGGTCGGGGGAGTGCTCCCGGCACTAGAACTAGATACAGCTGTTATGGAGATGCTGCCATTCGTTGAAGCTACAGAAGGTGTTATATAGGGCCTAAATAATGCGATGCCCTGCCCAACAGTAAAGGTAAACGCTCCGCTCTTTGACGGATTGAAACTCGCATCACCACTATAACTGGCCGTTACGCTGTGTGAGCCAATACTCAAAGCTCCAGGATTCCAGGAGGCAATGCCGTCCGACCCAACAGGCACTGTCGCAGAAAGGCCACTGGCGCTTTCCGAGAAAGTGACTGTACCGGTTGCTCTACCATTTGTCCCCGAGATTGCATTTGGTGAATTAGCCGGCAGAGACAGGCTTGAACTGACAGGCTGAGCCTGAAAAGTTACACCACTGCCATAACGTATCTGGGGGGTCTCCGAACCAGCAAAACCGGACGAATAATAGTTCGTAAAGAGGTATACCTGACTGTTTTCCGGATTCACAGTAACAGAAGCTGATGAAGATTTACTGGAAGAGTAAGTACCATCTCCACCATACTGCGCCTGGATTTGATAGGTTCCTCCGGGTAGTGCACTGGTAGACAGTTGAGCTTTTCCCGATGAGTCGAGTGTGGCCAGAGTAGATGCCCCAAAAACTAAAAATTGATTACCCTTGCTATCCGTGAAGGTTCCCGACGTGGAACTTCCCGGAACAATTCCACTAGGTGTAAAGCCGACGGTACCGGTAGGAGCACCTCCAGCAGTGGAGGTAACAAGAGCTGTCAAAGTCGCGGTGCTGCCGTGCGTCAGAGTCGAGGGAGAGACCGTCAGAGCCGTAGCCGTGGGCTTGAAGGTGATCTTGTTCCAGTTCGTTACCAGGAGATTGGCATCGACACTGCCCAGACCTGTCGCCAAATCGTATCCAACGGTCGCGCTGTACTTTCCATAGGAAGAGATATTGCTGGGATCGGACTTACAATCGGTTGAGCTAGAGCGGCAAGGAACGTCATTCGTGCCCACTGTCACATCGTGAAAGACGGCTGGAAACTGGCTGGCCATCGGATACAAAACGTAATTGGCCTGCCCTTGGGCACCGTACTTCTGATTAACCAGAGCCATGATTCCAGCCATAGCCGGAGCAGAGGCCGAAGTACCTCCGACGGATGTAACCTTGACTGCTCCATTCGGACTGATATTCGAAACGCAATCAACGGCATTCGCGCAAATGGGATAGAAGCTGTAGTTCGCTCCGTTGGCCGCAAAGAGCGAGACATCGGGCAGGTCGCGCACCCCGTCCTTGGGCACGCCTGTGGCAACCTGCCAACTCGGCTTTGGATAGCCACTGAAGATCGGGAAGGTAGTCGAACCGCTCACAGATGAGATGGCAGCAGTGCTGGCGCCACCGCTTCCGGCAACAATGTTTATCGCTCCCGAATAGAGAGCTGTCGCATTGAGGCCATAGCTACTGTTATTCCAGGGCTGCTCGGGAATTACCTGCTGCAGAGATGCGGACGGGGTTGTTGATGTCGCCGTCTTCCAATACGTAGCCAGTTGATTGTTGAGCGCTGTAGAGCCGGGCTGGTTGTAATAGCTGTAATAGAAGTCTGTGCCGCCGACGGCGACATTCCAGGGAGTTGAGGCAAAGCCGCTAACGGCCAATCCACCCGAGGCTGGACGTCCGAGCAGATTGAAGTTATCGCATCCGGCTACGCCTCCATCACCGGCAGAGACGAGAACCGTTTGCCCCTGAGCTGCAGCCTGTTGCCAAAGATTATTCCAGAACTGGTTTCCGTACGGACCCAACCGCATCTCACACTCGCCATAACTGAGACTCAGCACCGAAGCAGCGTTATCTTCTACCGCGCGAATTGCTGCCAGATAGAGACCCGTCTGTGATGCGGTATTCGCTGCTGTATAGAGATTGATCGTTGCCTTAGGCGCAACCGATCCCGCGATCTCGACATCGAGATAAGCTTCCGTAGCAGCGCTATTCTGTCCTGGATCAGCGCCATCGATAACCACCTGCGGAGGATTGGCAGACAAGCCAAAGAGAGCGCGATAAGCACTGGCCACGCCGATGTCGATATTAGAGGCGCTGATGATTCCAATGGTCTGTCCGCTGCCGTCTACTCCAGACGAGTAGAGAGGATTCAGATTGTATTGAACCGCGAAATCGGCGGGAGAAAGCAGATAGGCTACATCGGTCGCGGATTTCGGATAGGTCCACTGCGGCGTTGCGCTATGCGTTTCCGGCGAATAGGTCGCTTGCCCCTGGACATGCAGGTGCGGAACGGGGCGAAAATCGCTTATCGGAGCAAGCCCGGCGATTACGGGAGCCAGAGCTGCCGGCACCTGGGGATCGGAGGCATTGGCGTGATGGCTTTCTCCATTGATGGCGTAGCTGTGAATCTCCGCATGAAAGGCACTTTGGAATTGAGCCTCGGTTCCGGAGAATTCAATCGCGGTCTTCCCTTTTGTGATCTGATTCACGCGGAGCCCATGCGATTGCAGCCAGGCGACAACGGCCTGCACATCGGAGTCGGCGGGACCGTAGAGAGCTCCGAACTGAGCAGGCGTCAGCCATTTATGGTATTGCTCCGAACCGGGCGTGTGCGACTCAGTCAGATATTTCTCCAGAGCAGACTGTTGCTCGTCGGAGCGCTTCAGCATCAGAAGAGCACGATCGACGGCGAAATCTTCCTGCACTCGCCCCTGGTCGTAGCGAGAGAGGGCCAGAGGATGGGTATTCCCCTTCAAGGTGACCAGCGCTGTCTCCCGGACAGCCTGTGTGACCCTGGGCCGTATCTGAGATTGAGCTATTGCCAGGGAGGAGGAAAAAACCAAGCTAAGTGATGCAAAAGAAAGCGTCGCTAACCAAGATAAAGGCCGTATCATTCGTCTCGCCATACAGTAATCCAAAGGAGATATTGAAGATTCCTATGTACCAGGCCAGGCAGAAAGCTATCTAGCTTGAGATAGAAGTTCAATAGTAATAATGGTGCTTTCAGCATTGTAGAACGAATGTCCAGATAGGCTGACAAATTTCGACGTTCCGATTCGACAGCCCGGGGACGTGGTTCTGGGGATATCTACAATTCGAAGACCAAAAGGAAAACAGAATTCCGGGCAAGCAGCAGATGATGACACTAGGGCTCATATGTTCCCACTTCTCCCGGCAGGGAGAAGGCGACCATAGCCCAGGATGAAGCGAAGCGTAAGCGAGCGGAATCCTGGGTTATTCGATGTGAAATAGAGGCCCGTCCCGTAAGGGCCGGGGCGAAGACTGATTACGAAGGTGTGATACAAGTACCGAATGGCGCACACCTATTGTTCTTCGCTATTTCATTGTGTTTTTTCGACACAGGGGCGCCGCAAGATCATCTCGATGGAACTTCAGAACAAATTATGGGCCTATATGGGATTAGCGAACTTTGCCTGGCAAGAAGGATATGGAGCGTTTTCTATCGGACAGGCTCAGAAGATGACAACAGCAAAGCATATCGACGGCCAGAGAGACCACCATCGTAAGAGAGATTTCCAAGCAGAGTTTTTGGCCTTTCTCGAGAAGCATCACATAGACTACGATCCGCGATTCGTATGGGACTGAGCTTCGCCCCGACCCTACGGGACGGGCACGTTGTTTATGCGGACTAACCCAGGATTCCGCTCGCTTACGCCTCGCTTCATCCTGGGCTATTCTCGTATTCTCCCTAACGGGAGAGAGAGACATTATGACTCTCCACCTTTTCTTTATCTCTGCTTAATCGCAGTCCGAAGTAGGCAACGACGCCTAAAGGACTGCGGCGGACACCAGTGCAGATGTTCTCGAAGCAGCCGATGCCGATGGCATCATAGCCACTTCGCTGTTTTTATGGCTGCTCTCGCTCAAGGTGAATTGTTGTAACGACTGCTCCAACTCCATCGCAAATTCAGAGAGAGTGCGGCTGTACTCCGCAACCTTCTCGATTCCTATTGACTGCTGCTTTGTATTTGCGGCAATGGCCGTAATGTGCTGACGGATCTCTTCGGAGGCCGAGCCCTGTTCGACACTGGCCGAGGCAATCTGCTCCACCTTCTGCTGCAGCTCGGTTGAAGTACCCACAATATCGATGAGCGCAGAGCCTGCCTCTTGGGCCATCGATACACTCTGCTCCACCAGTCGTTCGCTCTGCTGCATCGAACCATTCGCCTTGCTGCTCTCGGAACGAATCAGGTCAATGGTCTGGCGGATTTGCCCTGTGGCCTGCGCCGTCCGTTCTGCCAAACGCCGGACCTCCCCGGCAACGACAGCAAATCCGCGGCCATGCTCTCCGGCTCGCGCCGATTCAATCGACGCATTCAGGGCAAGCAGATTCGTCTGCGCTGCAATCTCCTCAATCAGTTTCACGATGCTACCAATCTGATCGGAATATAGATTCAAGGAACGGATTGCCGAAGCTACCTCGCGCGTCGCGTGCTCCACCTCGGTAATCTTGGTAACCGTTCCTTTCACCACGCCGGAACCGCGCTTCGCCGTCTCCTCCGAAGAGGTTGCACCTTGAGCAGCGGAAGAGACGCTCTTCTCTATCTCATGCACCGTTGCCACCATCTGCTGCATGGTGGCAGCAAGCTGCGTTGCACTATGGACATCTCTTCGGCTCTGATTCAGTGACGACTCGGACATCGATCGCATCTCGACGGAAGTCCCGGCAAGCTGATGCGTATGCGCCAGGACACGGCCGAGCGTGCCTTCCAGAAGCTCAAGCGACTGGTTCAGCAAAATGGACATCTGCCCAAACTCATCCATCGATGTGACAGTCACCCGCTCCGAAAGATCTCCACGCCCGAGACGTTCCATCGCCTCCTGCAAGGGAGCGATTCCCTTCTTGACGGATTTCGAAAAGATAATCGCAAGCCAGATGCCGCAGACGAGAGAAGCTGCGATAACGATACAAACGATTACGGGTGTGAGGCCGGAGGCGATCTGAGCGGCCAGGGCATTTCTGTCCGCTTCCTTCCCGGCCCGGCTGGCAAGCCTGTCTCCGATTTTGTCGCGGGCATCGATGACGGGCAGAAGCTTCTGATTGTAAGCCTCCCAGGCCGTCAGCTTTTGTCCCGTCTCGCTCAACTGCTTTACTTCGCCCCAGGCCTGGAGAAATTGTGCCTGTGCAGCGGCGAATTGCTCAATCTCAGCTTTCGTTTCCGAGTTCCGAGCCGGATAGCTCTTGCGCATTTCAGTGAGCTGATTTTCGATCTTCTGAATCTGCTCCGAATGCTTACTCATTTCGTCGGTTTCGAAGGCTGCCAGATGCAGAAGGACCTCCGACTGCTGATCCTTAGCTAGAGCTGTCATTTCTCCGGCACGAGAGAGCTGAGGAACAGTCTGCGTAGCCAGAGTACGAACGATCGAACGGGTCCACGTCATACTGCCGAGAGCAACGATTCCCAGGGTCAGGTTCAAGGCCATCAATAAACTGCAAGTAGCAAGAATCTTTCGACTCAAGCTCCAAGAGCGCATCTTCGCTGCAAGCTTCTGCATAGGCAAAAACTTGCTCTCCATAAAAGAGTCTTCTCTCATGTCTCCGGTATCGACTATGCCGAAGAGCAGATGAAGAAAGGACCGTTAAAATTAGAGATTGTTAATGTATTTTCATTTTGCCGATCAGGAAGGCAGGAAACGAGGAGCAGCGGAAGAGAGGAAAGAAGTCTCCATTTCTCCTCGCATTGTTCCTGCGTTGCGAAAGCATCCCGGAGGGATGCTACGAAATTAGCCCCGGGTAAAGCGTAGCGGAACCCGGGGTAACGGACAAACTAAATATTGCCCGCCCCGGAAGTTGGCGGGGCGAAATCTTTCCCCTACAGCGAAAGTTCGTTCCGCCCCATACGGGGCGGAGATCTTGTGGGCGTTGCTGTCCCAGGGTTTCGCTACGCTTCACCCTGGGCTATTCTCTTGGCATCCCGACGGGATGCCCTTTGGAGTTTCTAGATTTTCTGAGCCGATAACAGTAGAAAATCGTGTACACAATTGGAATCGCAAAGGCAAATTGGCTTTTGCCCTGTGTCAGTCCTGCACCGGGGTAGCCGACCCGCGATAAATGAAACGGGAGCTCGGATCTTGATGTTTCTTATTAGGGCTGGGCCTTCAGGCCAGCCGAAAACAGTCTTCTTTGAGAGAGAGGCAGCATTCTCGGTAACTCATGTGAAGGAAAGAACAAAGGCATTGGACCTATACCAGTTCGCGTGTTCTGGTCATTGCTTCCAAGCGCGAAGATACCCTCAAACGGTACCTTGCAACTATTCGGCCTGCTCAATTCTCCGTTGCATTCGTTACCGAGAATGTCAAGCCACTCTCAAGAAAATGGCTGCGTCAGGACTAAAGTCCTGCCCTGACACAACGCCTGTCCACTAGCTTGAACAGACGGAATGCCCTTTGCGTAGGGACAGACCGCGTTATCAATTCTTATAGCTGGGCCAGAAGGCGGTGTTTCTGCTCTTCGAAGTCCGAGTCGGAGATGAGTCCTTCATCACGGAGCGACTTCAGACTTTGCAGCTTTGCTCTCAGCTCTTCCGGCGTGAGACGCTGACCGGCAGAAGTAGAAGCACTCGGCGGCGGAGCCGTCACCTGAGGACGAAGACTCTCGGCCATCTGTTGTGCCAGTCCAAGACCGACACCCAGTCCAACGCCTGCACCTGTGGCCGTTCCTGGTGTTCCGGGATTCCGGGCAGCATCGCGCATGGCGTCCGACGTGGCAATCGAACGGTACTTCTCCGCATCCTGTGCGGCGATTCCTGTTGCCCGATTCATCATCTCCTGAACTTCAGGCGGAACCGTGATGGCATTCACCAGTAGATCGACCAGCTGAATGCCGTATTGCTCGAAGTCCTGACGTACAGCGTCCTTGATCCCCTGCGCAATCTTTCCGTAGAGAACCGGCAGGTCGAGAATCGACTTCATCATGCCGCCCAAAACTTCATTCAGGCGCGAAACGATGATCGAGCGAAGAAACTCCTCCAGATGAAAGGTCGTCTCCAGGCCCTTCGTTCCAACTATGGTGTGCAGAAAGAGATGCGGATCGCGGACACGAATCGAGTAGCTACCATGCGCCCGCAACGAAACCATGCGGAAATCGGAGTCACGGAAGAGCACCGGAGAAGGTGTTCCCCACCCCATGTCCGTGAAGGTCTTCGTCGCGATGAAGTAGACATAGGAACGAAAAGGAGAGCGCCCGAAGGGAAGGCCGATGAGTTTGCCCAGCAGGGGCAGATTCTCGGTTGTCAGCTTGTGGCGTCCCGCATGGAAGATGTCCAGCGCGCGGCCGTCTTTAAAGAAAACTGCCACCTGGCCTTCTTGAACGATAAGCTGGCTGCCCAGGCGAATCTGCGCGGAACCATCTCCGTTCGGTTCGCGAGTGACAATAATCTCACCGGTGTTGTCGAAAAACTCAATCAGATCCAGAATGGCCATTGCTCTTCCCTAACTCATCTCTTCTATCGCAGGGCAAGCCTGCGGGCGGATGACTGCAGATCCTTCAATAGGTTCTCAACACTTTCCAGCGTGGCTGTATTCAGGCCTTCGCGCAGCAACTGCGGAGCCAGGACGTCCAACTGCGAGACCGCCCCGGCAAGCGCAGTCTCCATCTCTGGAGAGAGCACCTGATAGGAACGCTGCAGCTGAAACTCGCAGCTCTCGAAGCTCTTGACCAGATACTCGATACGCTGCGATTCGTCCAGATCCTTCGGCTTGAGCGAGCGAAGCACGTCGATAAACTCCGAAATCCGTACTCCCTTATCGACTGCCTTGCTGTTCGCCTGATTCGCAACTGCATCCTTGGGCTGAACAGCGAGATCCGTCCGCTGCAGCAGAACAGCAGCGATCACGAATAGCACGGTCTCGACAGCCAGAGCCGAAATCAGAATGCTATCGAAGTTCTCGACAGCCTCCCGAACATAACGGGTAAGGATCCAGATGGTCCCGAATCCAACCACAGCGTAAAGAACAACGCTGGTTGTCAGGATCGAAGACATCGGATGCGAGGTCTTGCCCCGAGCACCGGCTTCGGCATGCAGTGAAAGAAAGATCCCAAGAGTGAGTTCGATCACACAAAGAAAGACGATCACTACCCAGGTCAGAAGACTGCGCGGAGGCATGGTTACGAAATAGCCTGCAACCAGTGTCGTCAAAATCAAAACGGCAGAGATAATCTGCCACATCCGCGCACTAAGTCCGGAATGTTCTTGCATGATAACGAAGCTCCCTGGGATCGTCCCTCTTCAAAACGCCAGTTCTTTCCCGTTTACGAGCTTGGAATAGTAGAAGTAATTTCCACGTAGCCCGTAAAGCACAGCGATCGCCAGGCTGCCTGCACCAAAGGTCGCAAAAACGAGAATGACACTCACAACGAAGAGGAGGATTGCATTTACCCACAGCCCCTTAGTGATAGCCCAGATAGGACCAAAGAAGAAGGCAGCCCAGTTCCACCGGCCTTTATAAACTTCGTTGGTCTGCATGATCTGTTGGAACTCTTGGTTGTAATAAGGTCCCAGACTGGCAAAGACCGGTGCAAATTGCTGTAGCCGAGCAGCCGCGGGATTCGGTATCGAAGCACCAGGATCAGACGCTGTGTAGGTGACTGGCTGACTTGCCGCAACCTGGGTCTGAATAAGTGTTCCGCATTTACGGCAACGTCCAACAGAGGCTTCTAATCCAGCTCCACACGTGGGGCACTGTGCCATACCTTCGCTCCTTCATCATCACTGGTGAAATATGTAGAACCAGCTTAGCTTAGGAAGGGCTAAAGATCTACCGTCAGAAAAACTCTTGTCGAAATAAGTGTCACCCTCAAGTTGAAGCCGAAGGTATAGTGCCGGACCAAGACCGGACTAGGTTCTTCGCTGCACTCTCTTGTCTTTTCCACCTATGGATGGTAGTGGCAGAGATAGCTCAGGCTATCTGTTAACTTATATGTTAATCATGAGAACTATTCCGTAACTACCAGAGCTTCGAGTCGCTGCGCTTAACGGAATTAGCCAAGGAGACGACCAGAAGAAGGGGGCCCACTCCGAAACCGGGAATTTCAACTTTGGTCCAATTACACAAAATCGGGTACACAGATGACCTTCGGCTTTTCCTGCATACGGTTCGTGTCCGAATTTCAATCAATTTTGTGGATTGCGTTTGTGTTAACGAAAATTCCGTTTGGGCATAATTACACAATTTCCGGTTACCAAATTTTCGGCGGGGTAAAAAATTTTTCTGACAGCGATTTTTTTGGCCAACGCTGTCATTTTCTCGCCGTGTAGGGCGCTGAAGAGCACTTCGGCAGCTATTCTCCTCCTACTTTTGGTGGTGGTCCGATGGGGGACAGTTGATGAACACCGGGTTAAAATGAGAGATTGTTAGTGTAATTTCATTTCGCACTCCTGCAGGACGAAGAAGTGTTGGTGCAGAGCAGGTCTGTTGGCAAGCCCAGCCGGGAGCTAAGCAACAATACCTTTTTTGTGCCCAAAATCACATTGGGCGACTGCTTGTGTGTATCCCCTGAGCTCTTCTTACGCAACTCTTTGAAAACCCAACGAGTCAACTTCCATAAGTGGGGTTTATTCTTATATACGGACAGTGAAGGAAAACTACTTCCGGCACATCAACACATCTCAAACGGAGCAGAGAGAAAGGAATTCACGAACCGTTTTGTAGTCCTTGGTTCGCAAGAGAGGATGGAATGACAAATCGACAATTGAAGTCCTACGTTCAGCTGGCCGCATTGGCTGGCATCCTTGTTATGACTGCGGCATGTAAAAAGAAGGTGGCACCTGCACCTCCGCCGCCGCCGCCCCCGGCCCCAGCAGCCCCCACGGCTTCACTGACCGCGAATCCCACAACGATTCAGCAGGGCCAGACCACGACCTTGAGCTGGAAGACCACCGATGCCACAGACGTCACCATTGAAGGAGTTGGAACCGTTCCCACCTCGGGTACGAAGACTGTGACTCCCGATGCCTCGACGACCTACACCCTGACAGCCAAGGGCCCTGGAGGCTCAACGGATGCCAGCGTTCGCGTCACCGTAAATCCTTTGCCGGCACCAGCCGCTGCAGAGGCTGCTCCTTCCGATGACGAACTGTTTGCAAAGAACGTTAAGGACGTCTTCTTCGATTACGACGACTCGAAGATCTCCGGAGACAACCAGACCGCAGTTTCGGGCGATGCCGGCTTCCTGTCCCAGCATGGTGGCATGAAGATCATCGTCGAAGGTCACTGCGACAGCCGTGGTTCGGCTGAGTACAACCTGGCCCTCGGTGAGAGCCGTGCCGATGCCGTCAAGACCGCTCTCGTGGGTCAAGGCGTCAGCGCTGATCGCATCAAGACCATCAGCTACGGTAAAGAGCGTCCCTTCTGCTCCGAAGAGAATGAGTCCTGCTGGCAGCAGAATCGCCGTGGACACATCGTTCTGCAGAAGTAACAACAGCTGTGGGCCGGGCAGCTTAAAACCGGTCAGCTAAAGTCCGGTCGGCTAAGAACCGGTCAGCTGAAAGGCCTCATTCCTCACGGATGAGGCCTTTTTCTTTTGTCCTTCGTCTGGCTCTCCCCCTTAACGGTCGGTGCCTTCCCTGTTGCAGCTAGGTTTTCGAATTCCCTTCCTCGGCAACCGCAACTGGACTTTTACCAAAAGAAATATCTCAATAGCGGTAACCGGCTGACCGGTTTTTAGCCAACCGGACTTTAGCTGCCCGTTTTTTTGCTGCCCGCTTCATCAGCTTTGGTTTATCCTTATTTCGTTCGTGACGAACTATCTTGAATCCGTCGTAGCGGAAGTGGCTCTGCTCTATCCGGCCATCTATCGCTGCTTCCATGTCTCCCGGCAGCCACTCCCTGGGGAGACGATTACCCCGCGAATGCTCTGGTTACTGCAGCATCTGGCGAATATCGGACCGTCGACGGTGGGAGAGATCGCCCAGCACCTGGGAATTTCTAAATCGACGGCTACCGAACTCGTCGATCGCCTGGTTCCGAAGGGGCTGGTCGAGCGGGCTCCCGACATGCGCGACCATCGGCGGGTCTTCGTGGGATTGACGCCGGAGGGAGAGCGCCGGGCCGCTGTTCCGATTGAAGTTCTCGAAAACGCAAAACTCCGCACCGCACTGCAACAGCTCTCAGCGGAGGAGATGGATCATCTGCTCACAGGAATGCGCGCTCTTCTGCGCGCCGGACAAAATCTCACCAACACCACCGCACCAAGCAAGGAGGAGAAATGACTCAAGTCCAAGAAATTTGCCAGAGTTGCGGAATGCCGATGGCATCCGTTGAAGACCATGCTCCGGGAAACCCTCACAGCCTGCATTGCAAATACTGCAGCAAACCCGACGGTGCTCTCCAGGAATTCGACGAGCGCTTCGAACGCATGGTGCAGTGGCAGATGCGGCAGAAGGGCTCTGATCGCACCTCAGCCGAGCAGTCCACCCGCGAATACATGAAGAAGATGCCAGTCTGGAAGGACCACCCCAAGCTGGCAAATTAAAGGCACAGCAAAAGGAGAGGGGCTTCATCCGTGTACCGCCGGCGTCCTCGCCGGCTGTCGTGGAGGGTCTCCAGGCCCTCCACCAGGGATGAGGGGAATAGAACGACACTCCCCTTTTCCCATGCTGCATCGCCTGTGTGGGCGAGGACGCCCACACGACAGCCGGCCTGGAGACCGGCGGTACTCCATCTGCGGCAATCTTTAAAAAGGCCTCATCCGTAAGGAATGAGGCCTTTCCGCTAACCGCTTTTTAGCTGCCCGGACCTTAGCTGACCGGACTTTAGCTGACCGCTTTACCAGCTGCTTTAATAAATCCTGAAGTTCACTTCCACGCTGATCTGCACCGGAACAGCCTTGCCCTGGTAGTAGGCAGGCTTGAAGAGATACTGACGAACGGCTTCTTCAGCCTTTTCATCAAGTCCCATGCCTAACCTTCTGACAATGCGGATGTTCTGCGGATGCCCCGAAGCATCGACGATCAGCGACACCAGGCAGACTCCCTGATATTTCGCCCGGCGTGCTTCATCGGAGAATTCCGGATCGACAGCGCGAATCAGTTGTGGAGCGGAGACGCCGCTACCGATGTGGTAAAGACCGCCACCGTAGCCACCGCCCTCTCCAGGTCCGATGCCGCCACCTTTACCGGAACCGAGACCGCCACCGCTGCCTGTTCCCATGCCACCGCCGCTGCCACTGCCATTTGAGGCCAGCTGGACCTGCGCCGACGTTGGCATACCGATATTCGGCATGTTGGGAGCGTCAGGAAGCTTAATCTGCGGCATCACGACTGTCGGGGTGATAGCCAGCTTCGGATTATCGTTCTTGATGATCTGAGGAGGCGTGATCTGGGTCTTGGCAAACTTCGGCAAGTGTCCCTTCGAGACGTCGGCCAGGTCATGAGATCCGCCGCCGCCACCGCCGCCCATCGAGTCCTTCCCCTTTTGCGTAACCGGGATAAAGGGCTTGATATCGACCTGGGTCGCGTCAGCAAGAGACTTCTGGACGATGCGCTGATGAATCTTGCTGGCGACCAGAACTCCAATGACTGCAATCACTACCACGTGGACCACAAAGGAGATCAAGCTGGACGTAGTACTCCGCTTGAAGGCCATCGGGTCTTTGACGGCTACCGGTTTCGAGGTGAGCTCTAGCGGAGGTAACTTCTTGGGGAAGAAAACATCTCGCAGATTCTCGTAGAGCTCCTGCCAGATCGGAACCTGTTTAAACGGGGTTCCGGTCAATGAATCTAAGGTGAAGTCTTGTTCTTTTCCTGGTTCCATTTCCAGAGGTATCTAACCTGGCTCTTCTGCCTATTGCCTTACCGGAGCCAAACCATTCAGCTCCGTTCCGCTCGAGGGCTATTCCTTAACCAACAATATTAACGACAGATACACTGCCTGTCGCCTGCCCAAGTCGAAATTGACGCATCACCCTGGCCAACTTTCAGGAACCTTCCCGAAAATCCCTATGTGCACTCAGATTAGACGATACACCCTCTAGACAAGTCACCTGAATTTCACAAAGAGAAAATTTCTGTTTGGTACCGCCGGTCTCCAGGCCGGGGTCCCCGGCACGCGTGGTTTTCGCGTGCTGGGGTGGAGGACCGGCTGTCCTGGCGGCGTCCCCGCCGCCATTCCGGGAAGGTTGTGGGCGAAATCTTGCCCGATCCTGCGAAGTAAATTTCGTTTCGCCCCATACGGGGCGAACGTGTTGTGTTGCATTGCTCTCCCCGGGTTTCGCTACGCTTCACCCGGGGCTACTCTCGTAGCATCCCTCCAGGATGCTCTGGCGACGTGTAAACAGTGCAAGGGACAAGAGAAACAACTCGCTCGTTCCTCCCTTCCTTCAGTGGAACTCTTCAGCTCTTCCTGTGTGGGCGAGGACGCCCACACGACAGCCGGTCCTCCACCCCGGCCTGGAGACCGGCGGTACTTTTCTAACTGCCTGAACCACAAAGGAAACCCTGAGTAGGATGTGAAAAACATCTACCCCGTCTACAATATTTCTTTACACACGAATGAAAGAGATGGGAGAAAAGATGTCCGCTCCGCCGGAACTCAAGGCGACCCTCACCCTTCCGCAGACCGACTTTCCGATGAAGGCCAACCTTCCGCAGAATGAGCCTTCCCGACTCGAAGCCTGGGCTAAATCCGATATTTACAACCAGATCCGCCAAGCGCGGAAAGGTGCACCCAGCTACATCCTTCACGACGGCCCGCCGTATGCCAACGGCCCGATTCACCTTGGCCACGCTTTAAACAAGTCCTTGAAGGATTTCGTCGTAAAGTCTAAGACCATGGCGGGCTTCGATTCGCCCTACGTCCCCGGCTGGGACTGCCACGGACTCCCCATCGAGATTAAAGTCGACGAGCAGCTGGGCCGTAAAAAGCTTGAAATGCCAGCCATCTCCGTCCGCCGCGCCTGCCGTGAGTACGCGCAGAAGTATGTCAATCTTCAGGGCTCCCAGTTCGAGCGTCTCGGGGTCTTCGGACGCTTCCGCGATCCCTATCTCACGATGACCAAGCAGTATGAGTCCAAAATCGTCGAGCTCTTCTATGAGATTTTCGAGAAGGACTTCATCTACAAGGGTCTGAAGCCCGTTTACTGGTGTATCCACGACCGTACCGCCCTGGCTGAAGCCGAGGTCGAGTACGAGATGCACACCAGCCCGACGGTCTACGTCCGCTACATGATGAAGAGCGACCCGGCCGAGGTCGATGCCAAGCTGGCCGGAAAGAAAGTTGCAACCATCATCTGGACCACTACGCCCTGGACGCTGCCCGCCTCCCTCGCCGTGGCCTTCCACCCGGACTTTGAGTACGTAGCCCTCGAACAGGACGGCATTGCTTACATCGTCGCCGGAGAGCTGGCCGCCAAGGTCAAGGAAGACTGCAAGCTCCAGAACGCCGTCGAAGTGGCACGCTTCAAGGGCTCCAAGCTGGAGCACATCAAGTTCCAGCATCCCTTCCTCGATCGCGAGATTCTGGGCGTCAACGCCACTTACGTGACCGCCGATGCCGGTACCGGCGCGGTCCACACGGCCCCGGCTCACGGTGCAGACGACTTCTACACCGGTGCGCGTTACGGACTCTCGCAGGAGTGCAAGGTCGACGATGCCGGACGCCTCCACGGCGGACTGCCCGAGTACGAAGGAAAGAAGGTTTGGGACGCTAACCCGATCATCATCGAGATTCTGAAGGAGCGCGGTGCCCTGATGGCTCACTCGACCATCGAGCATAGCTATCCGCACTGCTGGCGCTGCCACAAGCCGATCATCTTCCGTGCCACCGAGCAGTGGTTCATCGGCATGGAGACCCCGGTCAAGAATCCCGACGGCTCGGAGACCACCTTCCGCAATCGGACTCTCGATCTGATCAAGTCCGTAAAGTGGGACCCGTCCTGGGGCGAAGAGCGCATCTCGAACATGATTGCGACCCGTCCCGACTGGTGCATCTCGCGGCAGAGAATCTGGGGCGTGCCCATCGCCGTCTTCCTGTGCCAGAAGTGCAACAAGCCGCTGAAAGATCCGGCCATCAATCGCAAGGTCGTCGATCTCTTCGCAGCCGAAGGAGCCGACGCCTGGTATGTACACGAGGCCGAAGCCATCCTGCCCGCAGGCACCAAGTGCGCTTGCGGAGGCACGGAGTTCCGCAAGGAGATGGACATCCTCGACGTGTGGTTTGAGTCAGGCGCAAGCTGGCATGCCGTTGTCGAGGCCGAGCCTGAATTGAAGTTCCCTGCCGACCTCTACACCGAGGGCGGAGACCAGCATCGTGGCTGGTTCCACTCCTCCCTGCTGTGCGCGGTCGCCACGCGCGATGTAGCGCCTTACAGGTATGTTGCGACCTCCGGCTGGACGCTCGATGAGCAGGGCCGCGCCATGTCGAAGTCACTCGGCAACACCGTCGATCCTGTCGATATCGCAAAGCGCCTGGGCGGCGAGATCGTGCGCCTCTGGGTTGCCTCGGTCGATTTCCGCGAAGACGTCGCCGCCAGCGAAAATCTGATGCAGCGCGTCGCTGAGAACTATCGCAAGGTACGTAACACCTTCCGTTTCCTTCTCGGCAATCTGAACGGCTTCGACCCTGCGAAGGATCAGGTCGAGTTCAAGGATATGCAGCCCCTCGATCAATACATCCTGGGCCGCACCCGCGAGCTGACAGAGAAGATCCTGCGCTGGTACGACGAGTTCGAGTTCCACCGCATCTATCAGGCTCTCAACGAGTATGCGGTCGTCGATCTCAGCTCGCTCTATCTCGATGTGCTGAAGGACCGCATGTACACCTTCGCTCCCACCTCGGTAGCTCGCCGTTCGGCGCAGACTGCGATGTGGAAGATCGCGGAAGCTCTCGCGCGCCTGGTCGCTCCGATTCTCAGCTTCACGGCTGAAGAGGTTTGGGGCTATCTGCCCAAGGTTGCAGGTCGTGAGTCGAGTGTGCACATAGCTCACTTCCCCAAGCCTGAGGATCTGGTTCCGGGCGATATCCAGCCGCTGATGTCCGATTGGCAGCAGATGCTGGTCGTCCGTAACGAAGCGCTGAAGGTTCTGGAAGAGGCGCGTAAGGAGAAGAAGATCGGCAAGGCTCTTGAGGCTAGCGTCGAAGTTCTCGCTCCTGCCGAACAGTATGCCCTGTTGAAGCGTTACGAGCCGGTTCTCAAGGAGCTTTATAACGTCTCGCAGGTCTATCTGAAGGAAGGCGCAGAGTTGAAGGCGACAGCGCTTTCCGCTGAAGGCGAGAAGTGTGACCGCTGCTGGAACTACATGTCCGATGTCTCTGCTTACGGAGCATGGCCACATGTTTGCGGCCGTTGTCAGGATGCGCTTAAGGAAATGGGCATCAAGCCCCCAGCTGCAGTGGAGGCCTAGTAGTGACCGAGTCCACAAGTACCCGGAATTGGCTTCCCTGGTTGTTTTCTATCTCGGCGTTCGTTGTTCTTCTGGATCGGCTGACCAAGGTTTGGGTCAGCAGCCACATCGCACTCGGGGAGGCCATTACGGTCATCCCCCGGGTCTTCCGTATTACGCATGTGCTCAATACGGGAGCGGCCTTCAGCTTGTTTGAAGACGCCTCCTCGCCGGAGCACGTGAGGCTCTTTCTTGTAAGCTTCTCCATTCTGGCTGGCTTGCTGGTCCTGGGAGCGCTGATCAAGATGCGTCACACGATGAGCGCAATGACGCTGGCTCTTGCCCTGATTCTGGGTGGAGCTATCGGCAATGCCTATGACCGCATCCGCTTCTCATCGGTCATCGACTTTCTGGAAGTGCACATCGTCCACTATCACTGGCCCGACTTCAATATCGCGGACTCGGCCATCGTGATCGGCGGCTGCCTGCTGCTGCTGGACGCCTTCAAAACCAAATCCGAATAAAGAAGGGCATCCCGGCAGGGATGCCAAGATACTAGCCCCGGGTGAAGCGTAGCGAAACCCGAGGATCCAATGCCAACAAGACCTCCGCCCCGTATGGGGCGGAACGAATCTTACGGCATTGGATTGAGAAAGATTTCGCCCCGCCACCTTCCGGGGCGGGCAAGATTCGCTACGTTACCCACGGGTTTCGCTACGCTTCACCCGTGGCTACTTTCGTAGCATCCCTCCGGGATGCATTGGAAACGTAGGAGCAGTGCGAGAAGGTACCGCCGGTCTCCAGGCCGGCTGTCGTGGAGGGTCTCCAGGCCCTCCACATGAGAGAGCCAGAAGAAATATTTCGTTTTAAGGTGATCTTCGAAAAGATAGCTGCCCAGAATCTGGCTGGCGGCAAAGATGTCTTTTGCATCGGCATAATGATGAGCCGCGCCTTCGCTGTTTCTTTTAGGGCTCTTCGCTGCGATCTTTCTTTGCTTTGTTCGTCAGGTGGAGGGCCTGGAGACCCTCCACGACAGCCGGCGGGGACGCCGGCGGTACCTTACATCATTTATTGTCTTTCGGCGACCATGATGAACATGCTGGAGATCAGAAGCGTCAAAGGCCAGCCAGCGTTGATAATTGCGGCCTTCTTATCTTCGCGATAGCCGGGATACAGCTTGCAGCGGAAGCCCAGCTCCTCCAGTTCGGCCTTCAACTTCATAGGATTGATCAAGCGCTCCTGGACAACGCCGTTCGGGCCGACACACTTCGCCAACGGCTTACCAAGCTCACCGCCGCGCAGCCAGTTCGCAAGCTGTGCCGTGCTGTAGCCACGATACTTCTCCGCAATCTGCTGACGCTCATTCGGAGAGAGAGCCGGAAAATGCTCGTCGAGAAAGACCCGGCGCTCTTCCGTAAAGCTGCGCGTCAGACCAAGGCTCTTCAGCTGTTGCGGATTCCCTGCCTCCGACCACTCCCAGAGCTTCTTGGTGCGATACACAGTACCGGGGCATAAAGCATTGCGGTCATCGACAATCAACAACTTGCCGCCCTTCCGCAAGATGCGGGCCGCATGAGGAAGAAAGGGAGAGTGTTCGTAGAGATGTGAGAGCGCGTCCTTGATCAGGATGCCGTCAAAGGATTTGTCGGGAAACTTGAGATCGTCGTCGGAAAGGACAAAGTTGATGCTATCGCAATTGACGAGGGCGGCTAAACGTTGGGCGGTTTCCACCTTTTCCGGCACGATGTCGGCGCCGGTTACCTTGCTGGCTCCCAGGCATCGCATGCAGAGGCTCGTCAGACCCCAACCGCAGCCGAAGTCCAGCACCTCGCCCTTCATGCCGGATACTTTGAAATAAGCCTCAACCTGCCGGTAGTAATTGTTGATATGGCCGCGGCTTAGATGCTCAGGGAAATACCGAAGCAAATCGGGGTGGAGCTCCTGGGCAACCTTTTCTTTTGGCCAAGAAAAGATGTTATTCAAGTTGTTAACAACTAGATTTGCAGCAGTCGCCATAATGTGCGGAGCATAGCATGGTTTCAGAGTAAGAGTAAAGGGCGTATTTCTAACTACATAGTCTCTTAATCTGTTAACCAATTCATAACAACGCATAGTAACAAACTGAGCATCTAAACATAGTTCTTCACCTTGAAAAACTATCCCCGGATACAGCTATTGCAATACTGCAAAGGCATATTCCCGGCATTCACATCAGATAAACAGATGATGATGCAGGAACGGCTTTGCCGCTTTCTACGTATAAGCGAAAATGGAATAGTACTGAAGGAGAAAGACTTGCAGAAACGGATTTGGATGTCGCTGCTGGCAATTGGAGCGTTTGTGCTTCCCTTGGGTCTCCATGCCCAGAGCGGAATCACCGAAGCAGACGGACGCAACGTCACGTGTGCATCGGACGATGGCCGGCGGCACTATTGCCCCGTAAATACCAAGTTTGGGGTAGAGATGGTGAATCAGCGGAGCGGCTCACCCTGCGTTGAGGGAAGAACCTGGGGCTACGATCGCCGGGGTATCTGGGTCGATCGCGGATGCCGTGCCGATTTTGTGTTAGGCCGCCCCAATCACGGTGGATGGGACAGGGATCGTGATCGTTACTCGCCTCCCCCGCCTCCGCCGGGTGGTTATGGTCCAATCAGAGACCCACGCCTGGATCAAAACCAGAACAATGAATATCGCCTAAGATGTTCCTCCGATGACGGTGGACGCCACTATTGCCAGATAGATCCCGATGCCAGAGTCCGCATGGATCGTCAGGCCAGCGGCTCTCCTTGCACCGAGGGACAAACCTGGGGCCGCGACCGCCGCGGTATCTGGGTAGATCGCGGATGCCGTGCCGACTTTGTCGTCAACCGCCGCTAAGCTCACCTGTACTCAACGAAAGATGCGGGTGTACGAACGGGGACATAGGTAACACATTGAACCCGGGCAGAGGGCATCCCGGCAGGGATGCCAAGCTAATAGCCCCGGGTGTAGCGCAGCGAAACCCGGGGCCCCCGATACCCAACAAGGCCTCCCGCCCCGTATGGGGCGGAACGAATCTTACTTCGCTGCATAGGGCAAGATTTCGTCCCGCCACCTCCGGGGCGGGCAAATATTTATCTCCTACATTACCCCGGGTTTCGCTGCGCTTCACCCGCGGCTATTGCCGTAGCATCCCTCCGGAATGCGTTGCTGAGGCAGGAATAATGCAAGGAGGGGAAATGCCCTCCTCTCTGCACTTCTTCTTATCCTCTCTACCTGTCTTCCTGCTTCGAAACCCAGAAACTTCAGTTCTAGAAATTTATCTTCGCCGAGGCCTGAAAGATTCTAGGATCGTCGGCCCTAGATACATAGCCGAAGTTCCCGGAGTTCAAGGCTGTGGTGAAGGTCGATCCGATCAGTGGAGTAAAGTTCGGATGGTTCAGCACATTGAAGCTCTCCAGCCGAAGATTCAAATCCAACCGCTCGCGTAGAGGAATCGTCCGGCTCAACGCGACATCGAAGTTGACGGTGTTAGGGGAACGAAGAGCATTCCTGCCCAAATTGCCGAAGGTACCCACAGGGTTTGGAGAGAAGGCCGCGCGATTCAGATAGAAGCGATTTCCCGACGCGTCGCGAGTAATCTTCTTCCCACTATAGAGATTCGCTCCTGGGACAATGTTCGGACGATCCACCCCCAGACCATTACGCGAATAATCCACACCCGAAGTTACATTAATCGGAGCTCCGCTGTTGATACGAAGCAGCGGAGCCAGCTGCCAGCGATTCACCAGTCCCCCAATCCAACCGTGAAGCTGAGTGAAGTTACTTGAAGCAACGATGCTGGTGTTGAAGACATGCCGCCGGTCGAAGCCGCAAACCGCCCGATCCAGATAGGGACGATTCGGATCCATATAAACATTTCCAGTTACATCGCCATTCGCATCGGCAGGACTAATGCAGTGCGACCAGGTGTAATTGGCAAGGATGCTGTAGTTATTCCGCATACGATGCTGGATGGAAACCAACATCGCGTTGTAATTAGCATTCGCCTCATCGTCGATGATCGCCATCGTGGGACTGTAGAAGGCGCCCTGCACGGGATTAATCAGCGATAACTTCGTACGGCTGTTCGTATTACTCAGAGTCGAAGACGGCCCGGTATAAACGCCAGGATTGATTCCCCGCCCCACATACAGATGTGTCGTCTTATTGGCCAGATAACTAAGCGTAAACTCCCAGCCTTTGCTCAGATCCTGCTGCCAGCTCGCCGTCCACTGATTCACCGTGGGCGTATGAATCGAACGCGGCAACACGATATAAAGTGTGTTTGTCGGAAAGGCAATCGTCTTCACCGGAGGGTAAGTTCCCGGGAAGGGATTCCCGCCCGGATAGCCGGACCAAGGAGTAGCAAAGCTGATCGGCCCATCCGTGCGATCGATCTCATTCGTAAACGGAGGATTCGAGGTCAACCGTTGCGCCGTAAACAGTCCGGGAGAATCGAACGTAATCCCGGCACCAATGCGAAAGACCGTCTTGCCATTTCCCTTCGGATCGAGTGTGAAGCCGACACGCGGCGAAAGGTTATTCCAGTTATTCGAGGTGAAGGACTTCGGTACACCAGGATCGCCGTAATAGAACGAGCCCGCTGGTCCATTCACATAAACGGCACTGTGTTGATTAGCTACGAAGGCGTTGTAATCAAAAGTACTGCCGCGTCCGAAGTAGTCCTGCGGAAAGAGCAGCGGCTGCCAGCGGATTCCGGCATTCATCACCAGATGACTGTTGAAGTGAATCGTGTCCTGCACGTAGAGACTGAAGATCGTCTGCCGCGCGGCCAACTGCTGGCTGCGGCTCTGGCTGAAGGCGCTCATCTGTCCGGACAAGAAGTCGATCAACGGCTCGCCGACGTTATTGTTGGCCGCACCGCTGTATTGACCGTTGAAAGTGAAATTACCGTTCTCCAGATAGCCGATCAAGTTATTGTCTTGCGTGCGCCACACCTCGGCTCCAAAAGCGAGCTGGTGCTTGCCACGCATATAATCCACGTCGTCCGATACTCCGAAGGTGTTGACGTTGAAGTGCCCCGGCGAGCAGGTTCCGCAACTGGTCGTGAACTTATTGCTCACCGTCAGCCGGATATCGTTACTGACGAAGTTATACATCTGTACGCCCAGGCTCGCGGCGTTAATACCTGCCGTCGGTCCGCGGTCGTCACGACGGCGGGTATAAGTTCCGTGAAAGCTGTTCACCAGCTTGGGCGTAATCGTGTAAGTCTCGCCCAGGACGAAGGACTGCGCACGCTCCAGATTTCCGGCCTGTGTTGTAAGCAGCAGATTATTGGCAAAGCTGGCCGGATTGCGGTAATCGGCAACAAAGTAGCGGCCAAAGAGGCTGTGATTGGCGCTGATCGTCCAATCGACGCGGCCGATGATCTGGTCTTCATCGCCAGTCGTCGGAATACTGTAGTGCACGAGTCCAAAAGCATCTTCAGGCGCAGGTAGATACTTAGCCAACGCCAGCGCCGGTCCGTTCAAATGGCTGGCCGGAATCTTTCGCGTCGTGGAGATATCGGTGCCATCGACAGGGTCGATCAGCTTCTTGCCGCCCGTTCCCCAAGTTGCCGCAGCCGGGCAGTTTCCGCCCATAGAGCTGAAGTCTCCGCCGAGCATCGCAGCAGTAGGCACGCAAGCCGTCGTTGCGCTCGTCTTCTGACGATTGCGCGTTGCCTGATAACCCGCGAAGAAGAAGAGCTTGTCATGAAAGATCGGGCCACCCAGAGTCCCGCCGAATTGATTGCGCTTCAGCGTGTCCTTCGATGAGAAGAAATTCGTCGCATTGATGATGTTATTGCGCAAAAATTCAAAGACGGTGCCATGCAATTGATTGCTGCCCGAGCGGGTGACGACGTTGATCAATCCCCCGGGATGGATTCCGTTTCGTGCCGGAAGGCTGTTTGACTCTACGCTGAACTCCCGCAGCGCATCCGGAAAGGGGTAGGGCAGGTTGACGTTCGTGAAGGTATCGACGTTCGTTCCACCGTCCAGCTGATAGTTGTTGTAGTTGCCCTGGGCACCGGCAACCGATACAGCTGTAGAGCTGAAGTAGTTCTTACTTCCCGTCATATCTCCAGCTGGAGCCGTAACGGCACCCCCGGAGACAAGAATCAGGTCTGTGGCCTGGCGCCCGTTCAAAGGCATCTCGGTAATTCGGGCCTGATCGATTACCTGCTTGAAGGAACTTTCTTCGGTCTGCAACATGGTTCCGCTGGCCTCGACTTCGACCTTCTCGCTGGCATTGCCTAATTTCAGGCTGATGTTGATCTGGACACTATTACCGACCTGTAAAACAAGATTCTTCTGCTCGTAAGTCTGGAAACCGCTTGCCGTGGCACCGAGCGTATAGCCGCCGACAGGAAGATTCGGCAAGCTGTAACGGCCTTCCGCATCGGTGACGGTACTGCGAACAGCGTGGGTTTCAACCGATATCATGGTTACAGTGGCATTTGCGACAACGGCTCCGCTGGGATCCTGCACCGTTCCTTGAACACTTGCGGTTCCAGCTATCTGCGCAAATAAAGCAACCGGCCTCGCCAAAATAACTGACATCCCTAAGACCAGCAAAAGCACGGGAGAAAAAGCTTTCCCTTCTACCCGCAATGCAATACGCATGGGCGAATCTTCCTTTCTTGGTCAATGGGTGGAGCTCTGCTTAGAGCAATTTAGGTTTCAGGATGGTCCATCAAAGAATGATTAAGAGTGGCCATTCTTTGGCGGAATGGCCACGCGCATATCCGTTCCTGTGCGGGCACCTAAACCCAAATTGCTCTAGATTTCAGCTATGGAATAGTTCCGTACCGCGCAACCTTATAGGCGTTACTATTTGGTACTGTCAAGAGGAGGGACTCAAGTCCTTTCGGCTGAACTACAAAGGCAGGAATTTGTACCGCCGGCGTCCTCGCCGGCTGTCGTGGAGGGTCTCCAGGCCCTCCACCTGAGAAGATGGATTAGGAATCCAAAGTTCGCAGTTCAAACACTCATCGCCTGTGTGGGCGAGGACGCCCACACGACAGCCGGCGAGGACGCCGGCGGTACTAAAACCTAGCCGATGAGGCGCGAGAGCTGGTCCTTCAAATCTGCTACCTCGCGTTGCAGCTCCGCGACCTCGGACTCAAGCTGAGAAATCCGCTCTTCCGTAAGAGAAGCTACGGGACCTTCCGATGCTGCAACTTCGCCAGCTGGTTGCACACCCGCTGCACACTCAACTTCGCCACTCAGCAGATGGGCATAGCGAGCCTCCTTGGTTCCCGGCTGCCGGGGAAGCATCTTGACCAGGGGCTCCTCTCTCTGCGCGAGGCGCTGCAGGACCGAAACTACGTCGTTCAGCTCCGAGAAGCTGTACATCCGCTCCGTTCGTCCGCGAAGCTCTCCCGGAGTCTGGGGTCCGCGCAGCAGTAGGACGCACATGACGGCAATCTCGCTGCGGGTAAAGTTGAAAGCCTCTTGTAACCAGTGCTCGTACTTGGTAACGCGGCCTTCGGCTCCACGCGCCGGACCAGCCAGTTTGTCATCTTCCAGCCCATGGAGAGCCTCGCGTACCGACTCCTCGTCCAGACTCATGACCGGCTCTCGATTATTCTTCTGATTACAGGCGTTTACGAGCGCATTGAGCGACAACGGATAATATTCAGGAGTAGTGATTTCTTTTTCGATGAGCGAACCAAGAACGCGTGCCTCGGTAGCAGAAAGCAGAATTGTCATGGAATCTTCCTATCGGCGGGCAAAGGCCTCGAGTACTACGATAGGTCATTTCCCCTCACTCCGGAACCTGCGCAAAAGGAGCGTGCGACACGCCGCTTCCCTGCTCGGACTTCTTTCAATCCTTCTTATGGGCACCTCGGCGGCGCCCGCAGCACCGACGCAGAGCTATCGGGTCGTCAACGTCTATCCGCACGACTCTTCGGCCTTTACGCAAGGACTGATCTATCTGGATGGAGCACTCTACGAAGGCACCGGCCTCAATGGACGCTCGTCCGTCCGCATGGTTGACCTGAAGAGCGGACAGGTACTGCAACGCCACGATGTTCCCGGCCAATACTTCGGCGAAGGGCTGACAAACTGGGGCAGCAATCTTTACGAGCTGACCTGGACCTCGCATATCTGCTTCGTCTATGACCGTTTCAGCCTTCGAGTGATCAAGACCCTCAACTACACCGGCGAAGGATGGGGTCTGACCCACGACAAGAGCGCGATCATCATGAGCGACGGAACATCCTTCCTGCGCTTCCTCGATCCCGCAACCTTCAAGGAACTGCGCCGCATCAAGGTCGTCGATAACGGGCGCGAGATCAGCGAACTCAATGAGCTGGAGTACATCAAGGGCGAGATCTACGCGAATATCTGGCACTCCGACAAGATAGCCCGCATCTCTCCGGCAACAGGCAAGGTTCTGGGCTGGATCGATCTGAGCGGCCTGCTTCCGGCCTCGCAACGTCCCGACGGAGACGCGGTATTGAACGGCATTGCCTACGATGCCAAGGGAGATCGTCTCTTTGTCACCGGGAAGCTCTGGCCCAAGCTCTTTGAGATCAAGCTGAAGCCTGCGGGAAGCAAGTAGCCAACCGGGACAGGTTCTCGCACAGATGTACACCGAGATACGAACCTTCGATAGCGTTCCACAAGAACCCGCGTGGTATGGAGGCTTGCAGCCCCTACGCAAAAGGCATCCCGGAGGGATGCCACCAGAGTAGCCCCGGGTGTAGCGTAGCGAAACCCGGGGTACCCCAATCTAAATTGACCTCCGCCCCGTATGGGGCGGAACCTAGAGTTTCTACATTTAGAGAAAGAAAATTAAGAGAAGTGAGAGGGTAAGACGTGTGGCTCAACTTGAGTCGTGGCATTGTGTCAGGGATGGACTTCAGTCCATCCGCCGCAATTTTTGAGGAGTTTGACAGACATTCTCGGTAACAGATGCAGCGTGGAATTGAGAAGGCCGAATAGTTGCAAGGTTCAGTTTGAGAGTATCCTCGACTTGGAAGCAGTGGCCCAAACACGCACACTGGTATAGGTTCAATGCTTTTGTTTTTCCCGTCACATGTGTTACCGAAAATGTCTCCTTTTTCAAAGAAGACTGTTTTCGGCAGGCCTAAAGGCCAGCCCTGACACACAGCAAAAGCCAATTCGCCTCTAAGATTCTGATTTTGTACACGATTTTCGGCTGTCATCGACTAAGAAAATGTAGAAACTCTAGCCTCCGCCCCGTATGGGGCGGAACGAATCTTGCATCGGCGAATAGGGAAAGATTCGTCCCGCCACCTCCGGGGCGGGCAATATTTTAAGAGGGACGGTTACCCCGGGTTTCGCTTCGCTACACCCGGGGGCTACTCTCGTAACATCCCTCCGGGATGCATTGCCGACGCAGGAATTTGGCGACGCAAGAATAGCGCGAGAAGATGCGGATATGGGGCTTCCTCACTGCATCCATCTCTTCCACTACTTCCCTCTGTTCCCTTTACGCTCTTCCGCTATTTCCTACTTGAAACCGCAGAAACTTCAGATGTCGTCCCGAGCTAATCGTCCGCTGCCTGTTCCATCGAAATGGCATTCCTCGGATACTGCCTGGGAGAACAACCCATCACGCGGCGAAAGGCCTTACCGAAGGCACTCTCAGACTCGTAACCAAGCGACTGCGCAATAGAAGAGATCCCTTCCGTGGAGTTCTTCAGCCGATCCGATGCCAGCAACATACGCCAGCGAGTGAGATACTCCATCGGCGTAGCCCCCACAATCTCACGGAAGCGCAGAGCAAACACCGAGCGCGACATTCCAACGCGTTCTGCCAACGATTGCACTGTCCAGGGATGCCCGGGATCGTTATGGATGCTCGCAATTGCAACGCTCATGTGCTTGTCTGAGAGTGCGGAAAGCCAGCAGGGACAAGCATTGTTTGCATTGGTCAAATGCAGGCGCAACGCCTGAATCAGCATCATGTAGGCGAGTTGCTGGGTAATGAGAGAACTGCCGGGCTGAGGGTTACGGAGTTCTTCTTTCATGCGTTCCAGCGACCAGCGCATGGCAGCCTTGTCCGACTCGCCACGGATGTGGACGATGGGCGGCAACGATTGAAGAAGCATCTCGGCATGGCCACCAGTCAAAGCGAAATGACCACCGACGATATAGCGTGCTCCCTCCGTAACCCCCGGCGCCTCGCAGCTCATAGAGAACCGAGCACTAGCGACCGTATAGAGAACCGGTTCCAAGGAGAGGTCTGTGGCAATCCGGAATGGCAGCCCTCGCGGAAGTAGAAAGCAATCCCCGGCATTGATCTGCACCGGCTCGGGGACGCCTTCGACAATCAGCCAGCACTGACCCGCGAGTACGGCGTAGCACTTGATTCCCTGATGCTTCGGAAACTGGATAGCCAGCTCGCCGCGCACCGCAAAACCTCCGGAGAAGTAGCTCTGAGGTTTCAGCAATGAAAGAACCTCGGAGAGCGGGTCCATATGTTGCGCCGCTTCCCGATGAGGCGGCAGGGTGCGATCCATTAGCGACGGGGATTCAGCAGGCTGTAGCTGCGGGACGATTGGACCAATCATACGGACTTTCAGTATAGATCGTCCCTCGATCAAGGCCCATCTATTGATCGACGGCAACGATTTAGAGCAATTCCGGCGTTACGATGTCCGATCAGAGATCAGCTAGATGACGTTTTCTTTGCAGGAAAGCGGCTTCGGGTTTCGAGGCTCGTGGATACACCTATGCCGGAATTGCCTGGCCGCTCATTCGTAGAGAAAGGAGAACATCAACATGCGTATCTTTGTGACCGGGGCTCCAGGATTCATCGGTTCGGCACTAATTCCAAAGCTGATCCAGGCAGGACACCAGGTGCTGGGACTGACTCGGTCGGAAGCTGGTGCCGAAAAGCTGCGAACCATTGGAGCTGAGGTGCTCCATGGCAATATCGAAGATCTCAACAGTCTGCGCGAAGGAGCGGACAAATCGGATGGAGTAATCCACCTGGCCTTCAACCATAACTTTTCGCAATTCCAGAAGAACTGCGAGGACGACCGCAAAGCCATCACCGCAATGGGCGAGGTTCTGCTTGGCTCCAACCGTCCTTTCGTTATCACTTCGGGCACAGCAATCGCGGAAAACGTGGATGGCAAGCCTGCGACGGAAGACGGACCAACCGCAGCCTGGAATCCTCGTGCGGCCTCGGAGGCAACAGTCAAGGAACTAACGGAGCGTGGTGTAAACACCTCGGTTGTGCGACTGCCGCAGGTACACGACACGCGCAAGCAGGGCCTGGTTCCCTACATCCATGCCGTTGCACGCGAAAAGCGGGTGTCGGCATACATCGGCGACGGTGGCAATCGCTGGCCGGCAGCACATGTCTCCGACGTAGCGCGGCTCTATCACCTTGCCTTTGAAAAGGCCGAGCCCGGCGCGATCTATCACGCAGTCGATGAAGAGGGCGTACCTATGAAGGCAGTCGCCGAGGCACTGGGCCGAGGGCTGAATGTACCGGTGGTCAGCATCAAGGCCGAAGAGGCCGAGGCACACTTCGGCTGGCTCTCCCGTTTCGCCGTACACGATATGCCCGCGTCCAGCGCAATCACGAAGCGGAAGCTTAACTGGGAACCAACCGGTCCAGGCCTGATCACCGACTTGGACGAAATGGACTATTCGCAAGCACCATTTTAGAAGAAGAGACAGCGACAGCATCCCGGAGGGATGCTACCAGAGTAGCCCCGGGTGAAGCGTAGCGAAACCCGGGGTATCCCAATCGAAAATAGATCTCCGCCCCGTATGGGGCGGAACGAATCTTACGTCACAGGATTGGACATGATTTCGCCCCGCCACCTGCCGGGGCGGGCAATGTCTATTTTGTACGTTACCCCGGGTTTCGCTACGCTTCACCCGGGGCTACTGTCGTCTTCTCCCTACCGGGAGAGAAACAACTACATTTGTCATGCCTGGCACAAAAACCGCAATCCATCTTTCACGCTACTTACAGCTGCAAGGAAAGATGAAGTAACTCTGCCGGATGTGACCGAAGTCGTCCAGCCTCGAAGATGGAGACCTCATCGGCCATGCTTCTATAGGCTCCCGCGCCCTACTGTTTGTCACAAGCCTGCGCCTTCGGCATAATTTAAGTGGCATTCTCGAATGAGCTACTATTTTGCCCATACGACCTACCCAATCCTGTTCCTTTCTGTATTTGCGCGCCAATTGTGTCTTCCGGTTCCGGCATTGCTCTTTTTGCTATCGGCAGGTGCTCTTGCAGGCTCAGGCAGGCTGAGTCTCGTCGGGATCCTGATCGTTGCCGAAGTCGGATGTCTTCTAGGAGATCTGATTTGGTTTGAAGCCGGACGTCTGCGCGGCAAGTCTGTTTTGAGACTCCTGTGCGCCCTGGCCCCAGATCCAAGCTATTGCGTTCGCCGCTCCCGTAGCGTCTTTGCGCGTAAAGGATTGCCCGTGTTCTTAGTTGCCAAGTTTGTTCCGGGGTTGGACGGGATTATGCCACCCCTGGCTGGATTGCTCAAGATCTCACGGCCACAGTTCCTGGCCTATGATGCTGGAGGTGCAATGCTATGGGTTGGAGCTTATGCAGGTGCCGGATTTCTTTTTGGCGACCAACTGGAGAAAGTAGCGAAATATACTTCGCTCGTAGCCAACACTATGATCCTGTCATTAGGTGTACCGCTACTCATCTTCTTCGTGTGGAAGCTCTTGCAACTGCTGCGCATGATTCGCCTTCTGAGACCGCTACACATTTCTCCGGAGCAACTAAAGGTTCGCCTGGATAGCGGGGAGAAGATTGGCGTGGTCGATCTGCTGCGCTTCGAGGACGATCCTGAAGGACAGGGCGTAATTCCAGGTGCAGTACGGATGAATCCGATGGAAATTCGACGGAAGAAACGTATTTTGACGCCCGAAGATTTGGAGATAGTGCTTTACTGTGCATCGAAGAACAACTTTGTGAGTGCTCGTGTAGCCACCGCCATGCGTCGAAGCGGAATACCTCGTATCCTTGTTCTATCCGGTGGCCTGGACGCGTGGAAGGCACGAGGGTTTCCTCTATCTGAAAAGCGAACCAATCCTCTCACAGAAATGGAGCGCCTCGGAATTCAGATGTTCCCACCCTTAACACTCGAGCCTGATAGTTTGAAAGATTTTGCAGAGAGTGATTGCTAAATAGGCATTGAGTTTTCCACCCCGGGTTTCGCTACGCTTCACTCGGGGCTACTGTCGTCTTCTCTTTATCGGTAGAGAAACAACTACATTTGTCATACCTGGCACAAACTGCAATCCTACTCCCAGGCTACTTACAAATACAAGGGAAAGATGAAGTAACTCCATAGATGTGACTGAAGTCATCCGACCTCAAAGATAGAGACCTCATCGGCTGCTGCTTCTATATAGCTCATTATCCTATCTTTCCCTTCTTATACCAAGCTATCCATGCGCAGCAACCACTCACATTACTTCTCACAAGAGAGATAGACGGAGCAGGATTTCTCTCCTGGCAGATGAAATAACACTTCCTACAATAGATACCAACCGTGATACGCTGTCCGGCAAAGGGAAAAGCTATGTTTACCCGTAAGCTAAGTATCTTTGTGCTCTGTGTGCTTATTGCCTTCTGCACCGCCTGTCGCAAGTCAAAGGACTCCCCGAAGGAGAACATGCGGAACATTACAATCGCACAGTGGGGACAGGCGCGTTATTTAATCTATCTTCCTGTCTATCTGGCGGAGTCGCAGGGATTCTTTGCAAATCATCATATACATGCGGACATAACGTTTTCAGGCAATGACGACCAGGTCTTTGCAACGGTAGCCAGGGGCGATGCACAGTTTGGCGTTGGAGATCCTATCTTTACAGCCATCAGTTCGGAACGGGGCTTGCCCGGGGTCGAAGTCGCCACAATCGTAGGACGCGTAGCACTCTGGGGAGTAGGCCGAAAAGGTGCTAAGTCAATAACAAAGCCGGAAGACTTAGCTGGCCTCAGGATTGGAACTTACCCCCGGCCCTCGACAACGTACACGCTCCTGACCGATACGCTGAAGCGCTCGCATGTACGCGCACAGATCGTGCAAGTACAGATCGGGAGCGAGCTCTCCCTTCTTGAATCGAATAAGGTAGATATAGTCTTTCTTCTTGAGCCGGACGCTTCCCTTGCCGAATCCAGGGGCTACTCAATCGTGATGAGCCTGCCTGGGATGTGGGGCAAATTCGCTTTCACAGGTTTAACCACAACTCGTCTGTTTGCAACTTCAAACCCGGAGCTTGTCGGAGACGCACAATCGGCCATTGAAGAGGCAAGTCACTTCGCACACACAAACCGTCCTGCCACGATTGCAGCTGCGCAAAAGCTCTTTCCTCAGATCGATCAGGCAGTAGTGAGCAAGGCTGTTGACCGGATGATTCAGGAAGATACGCTGCCAAGTTCGGCTGAACCGGACAAAGAGGGTTGGCAGCGGGCAATCCTTGTGCGACAGGAAGTCGGCGATCTACGCACGCAAAATGATTACTTGAATTGCCTTTGGAACAGGCACTGAGGTGTCAATCTCTATGGCAGACGATCAGCAAGCAACCAAAACACAAACACCCAGTCGTGGCGAGACTGCAAAACGCGTCATCAAAGAGCACCCCTGGGCAGCTATCGGCACCTTAATTGGAGTTACTATCCCCCTCTACGATCTAATAAAGGAGCAACTGACTGTACCATCCGTACTCGCCATATTCATTGGAGCTCTTTTCTATCTGATCGATGCCGGAAGAGAAAATGCCACCTCACATAGAAGACTTGCCGAAAAGATCGACAGGCTCGAAACCGACAAAATTGACAAATTCGAAGCCGCAATTGAAAACAATACCAGAGCGCTAAAGGCCCACGAACTGCTGCTTCTTTCTCGAACTACCGACAATCTGACGCTGATAGCCTTCAAGAACCTTCTCGCCTATCTTCCCTTGTATTTAGCAGAGGATCTTGGCTATCTCCAGGAAGAGAACATTGCAATCACTTCCTCTCTCTCTAGCCTGGACGATCAAAACACGGCCAGAATGCTGCTGCAGAACGCCAAGAACGGCATCGCTATCTGCGATCCATACATGTGCTTCGCAAACAGCAGCTTGCGGATGATCTACCCGCTCTGCAACAGGGTGGCGGCGTGGCCCATGACGCTTAACTGGATTGGCAGTACCGATGCAGCATCAAGAAAAAGCAACAAGGTTCAGGTTGCTGCCTATCGTGCCCCAAGTACGACCCATGTGCTTGCCCAGCTTGTGGCCAAGCGCCTCGTATCGCCGCGGCTGAGCAAATCGTCCAGGATGTCTGCCACGGTAGTCGAACTCAGCGATTCCGAGGCAAAATTCGGCGAAAGCGAAATCCGTAAAGATATCGAAGACGGGCTGCAACTTCTCTTGATGCAGTATGACGTCATGATGTTATGGGAGCCGCACTGTGAAATGGCGCTCCAGCGAGGGGCAAGATACTTCTTCCCTCATGAGTACGAGGAAATCCTGAAAGACTTCGGACCGCCCCTGATATATTCGGGACTCCTGGTAACACAAGAAATGATTTATGAAAATCCAACTATCCCGATTCGGCTGCGAAGAGCTTTGGACCGGGCAGTTGCACGTCTTCAGGATCCGAACCGCCTCTCCTATTGCAAACAGACACTGGAGCAGCGGAGACTCCTTGCCGGATTCGAAAAGGAAGTATGCGAATCGGTGCTTGCCCGTCTGGTAAGGAATACGCCTTTACCTGCAGATACGACCGATTACAAGCGACCCGGGTGGGGTACAGCAAGTCAGGCATGGGCTGCCGGTATCTTTGCCGCACATTCGTTGAGAAAATCCCTTGTTTACAGTCAGCCCGATCTAGCTACAAAGCTACAGTACGAGAGCAGTGCTGCTTCCGAAGATTTTCATCACTTGATCTACACGTAATTATAGTTGGGAGATTCAGGAATCATGTGCGGTATAGCAGCAGTCTTCTTCAATAACAAGAACCTGAACAATTGGGCTCAAAAGACTGTCGACCTCATGCTGGCAAGATTGGAGCATCGAGGCTTCTCCGCACTCTCTCGGTCGAGTGTTGTCGGCATGTCCGTTATGGGATGTGTCAGGCTTCCCATTCGCAGCCCTATCGCAGGAGATCAGCCCTCCTACAACAGCGACTACTCAGTCGCTGCGCTTCTGAATGGCGAAATCTACAATATCGATTCCTTTCGGAGTACAGCTATCCCTAACACGGAGAGCGATACCGCAGTCTTACCACTGCTCTATAGATCGTCGAAAGACGACAGCTCTCATGAGGAACGTCTCCTGCAATGCCGGGGAATGTATGCGCTCGTCCTCCACGACACCGCCGAGTCCACGCCGGTCGTCAAGATCCTTCGCGATCACGTTGGAATCAAGCCGCTTTGGCTGGCACATTCATCGAACGGGATCTTGATCGCATCGGAGCTCAAAGCCTTTCTCGGTCAAACGCTTATCTCTGTTCGGGAAGTGAAGCCTGGAGAGCTGGTGGTACTTACACATTTCGGTGGAGAATGGGCTGAGCAGAAAACGAAAGACGTCCGCGAGCAGTTGCTGGCAGGCTCAGCACAATCTCACGACATGCAAGCCGCCTCCCTTCGTAACGTAATCGCTGCTGCTGTAAAAGCTCAATGGCCGGTGGAAGATCTGCCTGTTGCCACGCTTTGCAGCGGCGGAATCGATAGTTCCATCATTGCCTACGAGTTAGCCCAATATAGGACCTCCCGGCAGCCGGTTGTAGCGTACACGGGTTACTGCACCGACACCTCCCGTTCAAGTGCGAATTCCGATATCGTCGCAGCGAGGTTATTGTGCACCGAACGGCAGATCCCTCTCCGCGAGGTACAGATCTCCTATGACGATCTTTTCAACGTTCTCGGCGATGTGATTTATCACGTCGAGACCTTTGAACCCAATGTTGTCCGCAATGCGGCGATTCAGTATCACGTCATCCAGAAGATCGCGGCTGACGGTTTTCGAGTCGCATACTGCGGAGAGGGTGCAGACGAACTCTTCTGGGGCTACGCCGATTTTGCAAATGCAGCCGACCCGGAGTATCTCGCCAGTCTTTTGCTTAGAGACTTATACAGAACCCAGCTCCTGCGTGTGGATCGCATAGGAATGGCGCACACGGTCGAGGTGCGTGTTCCCTTCCTCGATGAGTCCGTCGTCCGCTTTGCCTCACAGCTCACCGCGTATGAGAAGCAGCTCACCTCTTGTGGAATCTGGCTGGGGAAAGCGCTCCTTCGCGAAGCGTATGCCGGAAGGCTTCCGGATGAAATCGTGCTGCGCCGGAAGGCAACGCTCGCCTACGGAGCCGGTTTTGGCGGCGTAGAAATGGACGATCCCATTATCAACATCCGGTCGCGCGAGTTATTACGTGCAAGAGGCGAATCTCTGGCGTCGGTGAAAAGCAAATTCCCCAAAGCATTCCCGCTCAATACCGGAACAGATGAGCGCGCACTCTACGTGCAGATCTTTACCTCGCTGGGCTTTGCAATTCCGGAGGAATATGACCAACCCCGATTTGCGCAACTCGAAAGAACGCATTAACACGGATACAAATATGGCCGACCAAACTGCAGTTGAAGTCGAAGCCGTTAGCTACACCTTCCAGCATGGGACAAAAACCAGGCCAGTTCTCGATGCTGTCTCGGTCACATTAGTGTCGTCAAAGACCTTGGCGATAACGGGGCCCAGCGGGTGCGGCAAAACGACGCTTCTGCGCCTTATCTCCGGACTGCTCGAACCCTCCAGCGGGAACATACGATATCATGACGGAGCCCGGAAGCCGCGAATGGGATTTATGTTTCAGGACCTGAAACTTGCGCCCTGGCTCAATGTGCGAAAGAACTTGATGTTTGGACATGACTCAAGTGTCGAAGCCAGTACTCAATTTCAGGACGTTGTGAAGCTGCTTGGGTTAGAGAATCATCTTTCAGAATATCCAAGCCATCTCTCCGGCGGACTGAAGGAGCGGACTGCATTTGGAAGAGCTCTGCTCGGAAAACCGGAACTGCTTCTGCTGGACGAGCCCTTGAGCAGCACCGACTACATACACCGCCTTGAGATTGAAGATTATCTCTTCGACCGTGTTCGTGCCGATTCGATTTCGGCAATCATCGTTACGCACGATCTGGATCAAGCCGCCGCCAATGCAGACCAGGTTCTGATACTGCCTTCCGCTGGATCATCCCATCGGCCTTCACTCCTCAGCATTCCGAAGGAACTACGCATGTTCATCCCCTCGCAGGCGCGTCAGTCCCCGCGAATGCCACTTATTATGCGCAATCTGATTTCCGACTATGAGGATGTTTTGTTATGAGGAAGGCACTCCAATCACGAGCCAGACTTCAGGTTCATCTGTTTCGATGGCTGACGGTGCTGTCGCTGATTGCTTGCTGGCAATGGGCAGGCTCTTCCAATGCAAAGGCTCACTTCTTCTACTCGACTCCTCTCGAGGTCGTCGTCAGAGTATTTTCCGAACTCCTTCACGGCACGATTCTCCCCGATACGGCAGCCACTTGCGAGGAAGTATTGATCGGCTCCGTTGCCGGGCTGCTTATCGGATTTGTCCTAGCACTGTCACTCTGGTGGCTAAGAACGGTAGGAGAGGCACTGCAGCCAATCATCATCGCCTTCGCCTCCATTCCTATTTTTGCGGTAGCCCCACTTCTGGTCTTTTGGTTTGGAGTAGGCTTCTCGGGAAAACTGGTTGTCGTATGCTTGTCCGTCGTATTCATAGCGCTGCTATCGACTTATCAGGCGGCACAAAACATTGACGAAGAATACCGCGAGCTGGCGCAATGCTTTGAGATATCCCGCACTGATGTCTTTCTCCGTCTGATACTGCGAGGCAGTCTTTTATTAGCTATGCCTTCCTACAGACTCGCCATCATCTTCGGATTTATCGGAGCCTTCATCGCCGAGCTGATAAGTTCCAATAAAGGTCTGGGACACTTCATCCAGAGGAATTCCGGCCTCTACGATGTCACCGGAATTCTCGCAGGACTAGTAGTATTCATCTTCTGCGTTTTATTGTGCGTCGTAGGGCTTGACCGGCTAGATAAATATCTCGCGAATTGGCGCTAAAGCCTGCCCTGTAGTTTGTAGGGAACAACCTTGGCGTTCAGAAACCGCCTTGTACCGCCGGACTCCAGGCCGGGGTCCCCGGCACGCGCGGTTTTCGCGTGCTGGGGTGGAGGACCGGCTGTCGTGTGGGCGTCCCCGCCCACACCCTGGAGTTTCTGCATTTACAAGGGCAAGGAGGATGGTGATACGAGACTCTGTTTCAAAGACTTGTTCCCCCTCTCCCCCTCCGTGAAGAATGGGGAAGGTTGACTGCTTCCCTCTGCTGCTACTCTATTAACAATGAACGAGACGATTCTGATCCACTTTTCCGGCCAGGATAAACCGGGCATGACGAGGCAGCTAACCGCAACGTTGGCGGAATACAATGCCGCGATCCTCGATATCGGACAGGCTGTTGTGCATGAAACGCTGGCTCTGGGGCTCCTGATCGAGATCCCCGAGGGATGCAACTTCACGCCGCTGCGCAATGCTCTGATCGTTCAGTCTCACGATCTGGACCTGCAGGTACGCTTTACCCCCATCACCCAGGATGCCTTGGATCACTGGACAATCTCGCAGGCCAAAGACCGCTTCATCATCACGATTCTCGGCCAAGCCATTACGGCGCAACAGCTCTCCCGCGTTACTACGATCATCGCCGCTCATGGGATGAATATCGACCTGATCGAACGGCTCTCCCGCCGTCTTTCGCTCACCCTGCACACGCCGGAGGCTAACGCCTGCATCCAGTTCGAAGTCAGCGGGCAGGCGAAGAACGAAGACCAGATGCGTGCCGACCTTCTGAAGGCCGCGCAGGATCTGGCTATCGATATCGCCTTCCAGCGCGAGAGCATCTTCCGCCGCAATCGCCGCCTCTTCGCCTTCGATATGGACTCCACCCTGATCCAGGGAGAGGTCATCGACGAGCTGGCCAAGATGGCCGGAGTCGCCGACGAAGTCGTCAAGATCACCGCCTCTGCCATGCGCGGAGAGATCGATTTCCAGCAGAGCTTCACCCGCCGCGTTGCTCTCCTGAAGGGGCTGCCCGAAGAGCGTGTGCTCGGCCTTATCGGCAAGATCCCTCTCGTACAGGGTGCCGAAAGACTGATCCGTACTCTCAAGATGCTGGGCTATAAGGTAGCTATTCTCTCGGGCGGCTTTAACTTCTTCGCCCGCCATCTGCAGGAGACGCTCGGTATCGATTACATTCACGCCAACGATCTGGATATCGTCGATGGAGCCGTAACCGGCCGCATCGTCTCCCGGATCGTCGATGGTGCAAGAAAGGCGCAGTTGTTGCGTGAAATCGCAGAGAAGGAAGGCATCTCGCTCGAACAGTGCGTTGCCGTAGGCGACGGCGCCAACGATCTGCCGATGCTCAACCTCGCAGGCATGGGAATCGCCTTCCACGCTAAGCCAATTGTCCGCCAGAATGCCGACAATTCCCTCTCGCACCTGGGTCTGGATAGCCTACTCTATCTGATCGGAGTACGCGACCGCGACATGGCCACGCTGGAAGAGCCCGAACCCATAGAATCGTCACAAATATAGATACGTAATCGTTAAGAGAAGAATTTCGGGTGCCCCATCTTCGCCGCGAAGTGTAACGGAGCGTGCTAAGGTGGGGTCAACGGAGGCTTCCATATCGGTAACCGAGCGACACTTTAAAGATTTAGCTCTGTACGGCTACCGAAATTGAAATTTCTATTTTTCCCACCTTAACTCGCTTCGCTCGTGAAGATGGGGCACCCCTGCTCTCTGCAACGACAAGTCCTCCGGCTACCGATACCGCAATATTCTTCGCTTCTAACTCAACGAAGAATTAATTACCGAACGGAAGGCAGGAACGATGCCATAGTTCACGGCCTCGGCGTGCAAGTTATCCAGCAGATGTTCGATGGCCCAGTTCTCTCCGGTCTCCACATGCAGGATCTCTTGGTAGATCAGATGCGCCATTTCGTTGAAGGCCATCAAGTGATTCAGGTCGCCATCGGGATTGATGGCGGGATACTCGTCACGCGCGGACACGGTCAGGGCAAAACCAAGCCGGACCAACCATTGGATCTTTTCTTTTCTGCTGAACCCGGTGACGGTATCCAGCACGTCTTTACGGTTCACGATTCCCCTCCCCCGAGAGTAACCAAAGAGAATCGCACAAACCCCGCCCGACTGGCACCAGAAATCTCTCTTCCTCGAATCGGACATGGTACACTCCCTGCTTCCGAAAGATCATGAAAAATAGCCGCGCTGTACGTCCTGTTTTCGTAACACTGTGCCTCCTTCTCCTGGCTCTCCCTGGCTGGGGACAGTCCAAGAACCTTCGCCAGATCGTCCCCGGAGTGTGGTTTCGCACCGGAGCACCGCTCATCCTCGGCAACGGGGCAGACATCACCGAAAATTCGATGATCGTCGAGATGAAGGATTATCTGCTGGTCGTTGACTCCGGGACGAAGAACAGTGCCCCCGGCATTCTGGCCGATTGCCGTGCCCTATCGCCGAAACCGGTGAAATACGTCTTCCTGACACATCATCACTTCGACCACGTCGGAGGTAACTCCTTCTGGACCGCAGCCGGAGCCACGACCATGGCCTTTGCCGGGGTCAACGAAGAACTCGACCGGCAAAAGAGTAAAGACGAGCGGGTAAAGCAGGTCCTGCCCGGAGACTCTTTCGTCCTCGACGACGGCACACGCCGCGTGGAGTTCCATCACTTCGGATGGGCACATACCAAAGGCGATGGCCTCGTCTATCTACCCAAAGAGAAGGTTCTGTGTACGGGCGATGTAGTCACCAATGGACCGTATAACTCCATCTTCGACTCGCATCTGACGAACTGGCCCGAGATCATTCGCAAAGCCGAGGCAATGGATGTTCAATTCGTCCTGCCAGGACACGGCCAGCCCGGAACCAAAGAGCTGATGAGCCGCCAACGCGAGTATCTGGAATTACTGATAGGGGAAGTCCGCCAGGCCATGAAGGAAGGCAAGAAACCGGAGGAACTGATCGAGATGAAAGACGGAAAACCCGGCGCGAATAAGTTCGTCTTCCCAAAGGAAGTAGCTCTGTGGGCCAGCGGTCCCTTTTCAGGAAGACAAGTTCTGGACGCCTACAAGCAGTTACAGTAGCGCCTAAAGCATTTCCCGAAATACTGTGAACTTTCCCAATAGGGTGAAAAGCGGCTTTCTTTCCACCCCAGCAAACCAAAGATAAGATTCGTTCCGCCCCATACGGGGCGGAGATTTCGTTTGCCGTTGGTATCCCCGGGTTTCGCTACGCTTCACCCGCGGCTATTGTCTTGGCATCCCTCCAGGATGCCTTTTGAAGTTTCTACATTTGCAAGTAGCAAACGAAGAAGAAGGAATCAGCGCAAGAAGGTGTCGGTTTCTGACCGCCACTTTCCTGAGCAAAATCTAATCGACTATTAAATTCTCATGACAACGATTGTCCCGATGACGGCGCTCAAAACAAACGATTGCTGCCAGACATCACCTCAAAAAAAATGACATAGGGGATATTCCACAATTGAAGTAGAGTAGTAGGAACAACTCAATCCATCCCAGGTAACTGCACGTGCTCGAACCAATCGCGGGTCAACTTCTCCCTGTCAATCATCCCTACACTACCCGCTTCCTACGCGACTATTACGAAAGTTACCGGCAATAGGTAGGACCCGCCTAAGTTGACATGCATAGTACGCCACCAAGCACAACCTTATATAAGTTCCCCTACAATCTTGTCCTGTCCGGAAGGAGAATCCATGGATCGTCAACACACACTTATCGAGGATCGTACTTATCCCCTCGATGCAAGGCATACTCCGCAAAGGACACATAGACTATGGACGGTCTGGACATTCCTGCTTCTCTTCGTCGGAGCAAGCGCAGCGGCACAGCAGGTTGAGCCTACGCTCCCTGTCTCGCAGCGGATGACGATCAATCTTGCCGCCGGAGTGCCGAAGTATCTGGGCGATGCGACGACGACATCCAATGAACCTCAAGATCATTGGTGGTTTCAGAACGCGAAGAACTCTGTCTCCTACTCCGATCCGGCCTTTGCCGAAAGCAGCGATACCGGCACAACCTGGACCCAGATAGGGCTTCCCTACGATGCCAATATTTCGCGAACCTTCATCAACCAAACCTCGGGCGGAGGTCAGGGCTCGCTTAACGGCCAGCAGAACTGGTATCGGCTGCACTTCAAAGTAGACCCGAAGTATGCCGACCGGAAGTTCCTCGTTCAGATTGAAGGCTCGCACACCGGAGTACAAGTCTTTATCAACGAAACCCTGTTACCCGGCATCAGCGCAATTACAGCGAATGCTCAAGCGACTCACGTTGTAGGATTCATCCCGGTCATCGTCGACCTCACCCCCTATCTGCACAAGGACGGAGTTACAGACAATGTTCTGGCCATCGACGTCTCACGAGGCGATGCGTGGTTCAAACAACCAAGCTTCTCCGGAGCCTTCCGCTTCGGTCAGGCCATGGCGGGACTCTTCCGTAACGTCTATCTGTACGTCACAAATCCGGTTCACATTCCACTGAATGTCTATTCAAACCAGAAGACCTGGGGAACTTATGTCGGAACGGTATCAGAAGTCCCCGCTACAGAGGGCACGGCAACGGCGACTTCAGCTGTCGTAGAGGTTCAGACAAATGTTCTCAATGAAACGGCTACGACCCAGCAAGTTACTCTGACCACGCAGATTGTCGATGCCAAGGGAAATGTCGTAGTAACTGCGCCGCCGCTTACACAATCGGTTCCGGCTATGACGCCTGCCAGCTTTCCTTCCGGTCCGACTCCGATGTTCGATCAGAAGATTACGGTGCCGAATCCGACCTTGTGGTATCCCAATAACTCGATCTACGGAAAGCCGTATATGTACAAGGTCTATCACATCGTCAGCGTCAACGGCGTTGTGGTCGATTCGGTGCAGAGTCCGCTTGGAATCCGCACCATTACCTGGGATGCAAACTTCCCCTACTTCAATGGACATGCCATGTATCTCTGGGGCGGCTCCGGACGTTACGACTATCCCGCGCTCGGCTCCGCAGTTCCCGATGAACAGGTATGGCGCGACATGGAGCAGATCGCCGCACAGGGAGGAAACATCTGGAGGCCGGGCCACTCGACCAGCAGCGAAGAACTCGTCGAAGCCGCCGACGCCTACGGCATCATGATCGACCAGCCCAGTGGAGACGGCGAAGGAGCCTTCAACAACACTCCCGCGGCAGACGATGTCACGATGAAAGAAGAGCTGCATCGCGACATGATCATCCGCGACCGCAGCCATCCATCCATTCTCGATTGGGAGCTGGACAACGGCGGCAACAATCTGAGCCTTGCCAAAGATCTGGCAACAATGGCAACCACCTGGGATTCGATCAATCCCCGCGTTCAAGCATCGCGGGCCTACCTGCCCGCCTACGGCTTTATGGACGAGTGCGACGGCGCGGGCTGCGAAGTAGGAAACAAAGAACAGTACCCGGATAATCCGGCCTTCGGCGCCGAATACTGGGACAACATGGGTACAGGGCGCGGTCTGGCCTGGGATTATGAGTTGGCCTTCGCCGCTCCCTATCTCGACGACTGGCGCAAGGGACGTCAGGCGAATGCCTTTGGAATGGCGCAATGGTACTTTGCCGATTCGCCCGGCGAGATCAGCCTCTATGCCGAATTCCAGAACAAGACCTTCATGCAGGACATGGTTCGCTCGCTCGGATACTCTTCGGTCGACGCGAACAGATTCCCGCGCCTGCTCTATTACATCTATCAGGCCGTCTGGACTCCTTACGCAATCAAACCGGTTGTCCATCTGGCCCACCACTGGAACCGCGCTTACCAATACACCCCGGGCACGCCGATCCAGGTGAACGCCTTCAGCAACTGCCCTTCCGTCCGCCTGCTGATCAATGGCGCAGCCAAAGACCCCGTCACCGGCGCGGCACTTGCCGATCAAACGCCGAATCCCTGGAACATAAGCTCCAATACCGATCTGACGCAGAACACGACTGTCATGCCCGGACAGGTTCATTGGATGGTGAACTGGACTTCCGGCACCGTCACGGCAGCATGCCTGGACCTCAACGGCAACATCGTCCCAGGCGCGACCGACTCACGCACCACGGCGGGAGCGGGAAACAAAATCGTCCTCTCCGTTGTTCCGAATGTGATTAAACCCGATGGCTCGGCCTTCCAGTGGACGGCCAATGGTTCCGACGCCGCCTTCATCTCCGCTCAGGTACACGATGCCAACGGAAATCTTGTGCCGACAGCTGCGGATAATGTCACCTTCTCAGTTACAGGACCGGCTACCTACATGGGAGGCACGCAGCAATATGTTGCCGATCCCTCCTGGACGAACTACTACCAGGACGCCTTCTCTCAAGCACGCAGTACCGTAATTGCCGGATTGCCCTATGCCTTCTTCCACTCTCCCGGAGATCAGGAACTGAACTTCGAAGGCGGCTTACAGAAGATCGCTCTGCGCAGTACCTTCACTCCAGGCACGGTAACGGTTACAGCTTCCGCGCCCGGACTGGCGAGTGGAAGTGTAACTCTAACCTCAGTGACACCTCCCGCGCCCTCGCAATCGCAGCCGCCGGCTATCATCGTGGCTCCTGCGGATACCGCCACAACCGCAGGTTATCCCGCGACCTTCACCGTCACGGCTTCGGGCTCCGGAAGCTTGAGCTATCAGTGGTACGAGAACGGTACTGCCGTCGGAACAAACAGCGCCACCTACACCACCGCCGCCACTTCTCTCTCGCAAAACGGCGACCGCATCAAGGTCACGGTTACGAGCAGCTTCGGCTCGGTAAACTCGGAGGAGGTCACCTTGTCGGTGGCATCTCCAGCCACTGTCGCCATCACAACGCAGCCAGCTTCCCAAACGGTAGTGGTGGGGCAATCGGCAACGCTATCGGTCGCAGCTACAGGATCTCCGGCACTCAGTTATCAGTGGTTCCTCAACGGAGCGCTCGCGCAATCGGGAGCACAGGCCAGCTATACCACGCCCGTTTTTACGGCAACGGGAACAGTAAGCATCTACGTCATTGTCAGCAATCCTCTCGGACATCTGCAATCGGATACCGCCGTAGTTACGATTAACGCAGCAACGCCTGTTTCAATCCTCACGCAACCGGCCAGCAAGATGGTCTCAGTAAATCAGCCCGTTCAATTGACGGCTGTCGTTGCGGGTTCCGCGCCTTATACCTATCAGTGGAAGTACACACCTGCAAATGGTTCCGCAATCGTCCTGACCAGCAACACACAGTCCTCCGATACCATTACTTACACCATTCCCGCCGTTACCTCTGCCAATGTAGGCGCGTATACCGTGACGGTGAACAATGCCGCCAATGTCCCGGTGACCAGCGCGGCTGCGCAGATTACGCTGGCGCCTCCGGGCGTCAATCTGGCATTGAACAAGACCGCAACCTCCAGTAGCAGCGAGAATCCCTGTAAAGGCACTACGACACCGCCCAACTCCGGAGCCGGATGTCTGGGAGCGGGAAACACCGTTGACGGAGACCTGACAACCCGCTGGGGCTCGGCTACGGCAAATGCAGCGCCTACACCTCCGGTAGCCGGAGTCGATCCCTCCTGGCTGCAAGTGGATCTCGGTTCTGTTCAGTCGTTCAACACCGTGATCCTCAACTGGGAAAACGCCTACGCGAAGCAGTATCAGATCCAATACACGAGTGCCGATCCGGCAACGAATCCCACCTGGGATGTGGCAACGACCAACAGCGCAGGCACAGGCGGTACCGAGACACTTAACTTCCAAACCGTCCAGGCCCGCTATGTTCGCATGAACGGCACGCAGAGAGCCACGCAGTACGGCTACTCTCTCTTTGAATTTCAGCTGTACAACATCGCACAGTGTGGAGGCGCCTCCGAGCGTTACACCATCAACTCGTCAAATGCCTCGCTGGTGACCGATAACCAGACCGGTTTAACCTGGACCCGCACCATACAAACCGATACCACTCCAGGCTCGCAGTTTACCGGCATCAGGGCCAAGGCTTATTGCGAGAGCCTCAACATGCGTCTGCCAACCAAAGAAGAAGCGCTGAGCATCGGTGGAGATAACAATGCCACCTGTGCCTTCCCTGGTGTATGGAGCACCTGGACCTCGACCGTCTACTCCAGCAACGCCAGCGAAACGGCGATGGTCAATTTCGACGGCACCACCTCCTGGCAGGTGACGGACAATTATCCCGGAGCAACGCTTTGTGTTGTTGCCACCACCACAGCACCAACGGTTGCTCCAACGATCCAGACACAACCACAGGCCGCAACCGTGACCGCCGGGCAGACAGCTACCTTCAGCGTAGTAGCCAGCGGCACGGCTCCCTTGAGCTATCAGTGGTATAAGAACGGAAATGCTATCGTTGCTGCCACCTCGGCAAGTTACACCACTCCGGCAACCGTTGCGGGTGACGATGGCACGCTCTTCCGCGTCGATGTAAGCAACATAGCCGGAACAGTCTCCAGTAATACGGCCAAGCTCAGCGTGAGTGCTGCACCACCTGCGCCTGTACCGGACTTCACCCTGGCCGTCTCTGCGCCAACGCTCAGCGTAACAGCGGGAGGCACGGCTACAGAAGTTCTGACCCTTACACCGCAGAATGGCTTTCCAACCACGTCGCAGGTTGCCTTCTCCTGCACCGGCCTACCGGCAGGGGTCACCTGCAGCTTTGCCCCAACAACGGTAACAGCAAGCGGAGCGATTACTTCGACACTGACGCTGAAAACCTCAGCTACTACAGCAGAGCTTCACGCTACGCCCTCACCGTGGCTCGTGGGTCCAGTCCTCGCGGCTGTGCTTTGCTTCTTTGGCAGAAAGAAAGGCCGAAGTTTGAAACTGATGCTGTTCCTTATTGCAAGTCTGGCCGGACTGGCACTCTTTAACGGTTGCGGCGGCTCTTCTCCGAACTCCTCCGCTCCGGGAGGAACCAAGCCCCCACAATCCACGACCTCCAGCGTGTCCGTAACGGCAGCCTCAGGAACACTGCAACATACGGCGACTTTCTCCCTCACCGTAACGACCTCTACTTCTGCCAGCTCGCTGGATCGGCACAAACTGCCGAATCTCCCCTCTTCCGGATCGGCTTTGGCTATGGCCTTCTGCTTCTTGGGCAGAAAGAGGAGGCGCGGCCTCCAACGGATGCTGGCAATTCTATTCACAGGCATTGTGGGTCTCGCCTGCCTCAGCGGCTGCAGCTCTTCTTCCGCCCCGGCGCCTCCAACAAGTAATCCCGGGACAGGGACAAAGCCCACCATCACCACGCAGCCCGTCTCTCAAACTGTAACCGTCGGGCAGACGGCTACCTTCAGCGTTGTGGCCTCCGGAACTGCTCCCTTGAGCTATCAATGGCAGAGCAATGGACAGGCAATCACCGGAGCCACCTCGGCAAGCTACACGACTGCGGCCACTACCTTGCAGAACAATGCTACGAACTACAACGTTGTGGTCAGCAATACCGAGGGCTCCACGGTGAGCAACACCGCTGTCCTCACCGTAACGGCCAACACCGCTACCTGCAGCACGGTACCTGCTGCTCCGGGAAACGTAACTGCTACGGCGACATCACCCAGCCAGATTGGCATCAGCTGGACAGCCAGTTCGGCGCCCACGCCCTGCTCGGTCAGCTACAACGTCTATCGCAGCACAACTTCAGGCTTCTCGCCTTCCTCCAATAATCAGGTTGCCTCTGGACTTACTGCTACCTCCTTCACCGATTCCGGACTGACAGCCTCGACAACCTATTACTACCTCGTTGTTGCCAGCGACGCAGCCGGTGCCTCCACGGCCTCCGCACAAGCCTCTGCAATCACACAGGGCTCCGTCGCAGGTGGAGTGGAGATTGTCGCCATCAACTCCGCCGGGCCTGCCGTGAGCAATGCCATGGGCGGCGATGCTTCCTTTGTAGCCGACGAATTCTTTAACGGCGGCGGAACCTCGACATCGAACAAAGCCGTTGTTACCGACGGTGTAACCAATGCCGCACCAGCAGCCGTCTATCAGAGCGAACGGAATGGTGCCTTCAACTACACAATTCCCGGCCTCGCGCCCGGAGCGCAATATACCGTTCTGCTGCATTTTGCCGAGACTTACTTCACCACTGCCGGAAGCCGCGTCTTCAATGTGGCTATCAACGGCACAACGGTCTTGAGTAACTTCGACATCTTCGCCTTAGTGGGAGCGAACAAAGCTCTCGTGGAACAGTTCACGGCAACCGCAAACAGCAGTGGACAGATCGTGATTGCCTATACCCGGGGACCGAGCGATCAACCGAAATCCAGCGGCGTCGAAGTACGCGGTGCGGCCAGTCCCTGCACGCTCACTCCAACAACCGCGCCAACCGGCTTAACAGCAGCAGCCTCTTCGCCCAGCATCATCGGACTAAGCTGGACAGGAGTCACGCCTCCGCCAAATTGCTCTATCACCTATAGCGTTTATCGCGGCACGACCAGCGGATTTACGCCATCTTCGGCGAACCTGATTGCCAGTGGCTTAACGAGCACAAGCTTTTCGAACACAGGACTTACCGCCGCAACGAACTATTACTACATCGTGGAAGCAGTCGATGCAGCCGGAAACTCGGCTCCTTCGGCAGAGGCAACAGCGCAGACCCGCGCAGCAAACTCCTGCATCAGTGTTCCTGCGGCTCCGAGCAGTCTCTCCGCGACGGCAGCTTCTTCCAGCATCATCGGACTAAGCTGGCCCGCGATCACTCCACCGGCAAATTGCACGAACATTACTTACAACCTTTATGCCAGCTCCACCAGCGGATTCACCCCATCGCTAAGCAACCAGATTGCAAGCAATCTGACGGGCACCAGTTTCTTCAACAACAATCTTCCGGCTTCCACCACTTACTACTACGTCGTAGAAGCAGCCGACGAAGATGGCACATCGCCGGGTGTGTCGGCCCAGGCAAGCGCTACAACACTGGCGCAGCCAACCAGCTTGACGGCCACCGCCGCATCTGCGAACGAAGTCGATCTGGTCTGGCCAGCCAGTACGATAGCCGATCCTGTCACCTATCTGATCTTCCGCAGCACGACGCAAAACTTCACGCCCTCGGGCAGCAACCAGATAGGCACAGCAAAAGCTAATGCCTTTCAAGACGTACTCGCCTCACCTGCGACGACCTACTACTACAAGGTAGAGGCGCAAAATCCATCCAGCACCTCGGCACCCATCGGACCGGCCAGTGCTACAACGCTGGCGCTTGGTCAGAATCCTCTCTTCTGGGATGGCAGCAATATTCCACCTACCCCAGCAGGATCAGTCATGATGTTCAAGATTCTGAACCGGACAAATGGACGCTATCCCGATAGTCAGGTCTACTGGGACGCAACCATCAATGGCGTAACAACCACAAAGTCGATTGCGGACCAATCGATCTTTGCCATGCCTGCGAATGCCTCCGGCCGCATGCAGTTCTATCTTGGGCCCGAGGGGAAGAACAGCCCCTACGCCGACTTTATTGAATTCACCATCGGGCAGACATTCTTCAATGGCGACACGACCCGCGTCGATGCCTTCGGAGTGAAGCTGGCCTTCCGGCTTACCTGCTCCGATGGCACCGACATCGCGGTGGGAGAGAATGCCGCGACCTTTGCCGAAGATCGCTCCGCCACCTTCCAACGCTATATCGCCTCAGTGCCACCGAAATTTCAGCAGCTGGCGCAGCCACCTTACCGAATCGTCAATCCTGGAGGAGGAGGTTTCGATGCAGGAGGCGCATACGCGGATTACTACACAAATTACATCTCCCAGGTCTGGTCGAGTAATGGCATTACGATTCCGATTGCAGGGCCGAATGGCGACGGCTTAGGAGATTACCCTGACCTCTCGGCGGCAATCTATCGGCATACGGCCGCTCCGGGAACCTTTAAGCCGGATGGGAAGCTTGTTTCACAAGCAATGTGGAGTAATCCCAGCAAGTTCTATCAACAGGACCCGGCAGACTACTATGCGCAGTTCTGGCATGCAAACGCCATCAACAGCCAGCAATACGCCTTTCCCTATGACGACGCGGGCGGGTATTCAAGCGATGTTTCCTGCACCGGCCCGCAGACTCTGGTGGTCGCCGTAGGCTGGTAACACACCTTTTCAGAATTAGCTCTTTTCTACGGACAGGGATATAGGATCATGTCCCTGTCCCTGAAGTTTGTACATCTTGAGTCGACAATCAAGGGAAAAACCTTGGAAGATTATCTTAAAGAAGTGCTATGGGTTTGTGTCAGTCCCGCACCGGTGATTCCGACCCACGATGGATGAAACGAGAGCCAGCAGCGTATAGAGTGGAATTGCGCAGAGGCACAGAGGTCGTCAATTCCCTGGTGCAGAACAGCCCGTGTGTCAGTCGGACCCGGAACCCTAGAGCACCCCGTATTGTCGCCTAAAGTGTTGCACCAGACCTTAGAGCACGCTTATTAGAGTTTCTAACAACGGGGTTCCAAGCCAAGCGCAGAGGAGTGACGATGGAAGTTCTCTACTCGCATTGTGCCGGACTGGATGTGCATAAAGAGACGGTGGTGGCCTGCGTTCGCCATATGAGCCAAGGCAAGGTTAAGACCATAGTCCGCACTTTCAAGACGATCACGCAGGAGTTGATGGCATTATCGGATTGGCTAGCCGGGGAAGGTGTTACGCATATCGCCATGGAGGCGACTGGGGTCTATTGGAAGCCGGTCTGGCACATACTGGCCGATGGCGAGTTTCAATTGACACTGGCCAATGCGGCACAGGTGAAAAATGTGCCCGGTCGCAAGACCGACGTCAACGATGCGATGTGGTTGGCCGATCTGATAGCGCACGGTCTGATCAAAGCCAGCTTTGTTCCCGATGAACCAACCCAACAAATGCGCGACCTGCTACGCACGCGTAAGCAGATCGTACGGGAGCGAGCTGGTCACATCCAGCGCATCCAAAAGACGCTGGAAGACGCCAACATCAAGCTAGATAGTGTAGTGACAGACATTGTGGGGCTCAGCGGCCGACGCATTTTGGAAGCGCTCATCGCTGGTCAAACCGCACCACAAGCTTTGGCTGCGTTAGCTCACTGGCGCATTCACGCTTCGGCAGAGGAGTTGGAGGCGTCGCTACGCGGTCGGCTTACCCGGCATCACCGCTTTCTGCTCAAACTACATCTGGATCAGATCGATGCCTTGACGGCTAGCATTGCCAGCCTAGACGAGGAGGTGAACACTAACGTGGAACCCTTTCGCGCCGCCGTCGAACTGCTGAACTCTATTCCCGGCTTTAGTCCCCTCGCGGCTCAGGTGCTGGTCTCTGAGATCGGCATCGATATGACTCGCTTTGAGACCTCCGGTCACTTGATCTCGTGGGCAGGACTATGTCCCCGCAACGACCAAAGCGCTGGTAAACGCCGTTCTACACGCTTGAAGAAAGGGGCACCCTGGCTGAAAACGACTCTGGTGCAGTGCGCCTGGGCAGCCAGCCGCACCAAAGGAAGTTATTTCCAGGCCCAGTACCACCGTTTGCGAGCACGACGGGGTTCGAAAAAAGCCGTCTGTGCGGTAGCTGCTTCTTTACTCACTACCGCCTATCACATGCTCAAGAATGGCACCGTCTATCAGGACCTAGGTGCTGACCATTTCGATCCTCACAATAAACAAAGACACGCCTTGCGTTTACTCAAGCGGCTCGAAAATCTCGGCTTCGCTGTCCAGATTCAACCCATCCTCGCTTGATATACAAGAGATGTTTCTTATTAGGGCATGGCTTTAGCCGTGCCGCAAAGACAGAGAAAAGAGGTTTGGGCTTTAGCCCCTGCAATGGCAAGACCTAACCGAAATGCCGATGGAAAAACAATACTCAGCTCTCGACGTATATTTTTCACTACGACCAAGACCCTTATGGCAAAGCGCTTGCTGCAATCGGAACGAAATGCTTTGCTCTTTATCGACGTGTTACGTTCCTATGTGGCGAAACGGAAATTTCTGTTACACGATTTTGTAGTTATGCCAGACCACGTGCATCTTCTCATCGAAGTGGATAAGACGATGACTATCGAGAGAGCCATGCAATTAATCAAAGGCCGTTTTTCCTTTCGACTGAAGAGCGAATTTGGATATAGCGGAGAAGTATGGCAACTTGGCTTTTCCGACGAGAGGATTAAAGATGAAGAAAGCTACCAGCGAGTTCGAGAATATATTGCTCAAAACCCAGTAAAAGCAGGACTGGTCGATTCAGCGGAGAAATACCCCTATTGCTATACCTATTTGGCGAAGAAAAAAGCACAGGGGCTAAAGCCCAAAACACCTAAAGACTCTGTTATCGGCACGACTAAAGTCATGCCCTGACACAAAGCCTCACCATTGGCTTAAGCAGCCGAAATACAGCTCTATTTGGCCCTTTTTGTCGATCGCTTTCGCAAGAAATGTAGAATCTCCAGGCCCAGGCACATAGATTTTATGTTCCTGTCCCGCAACCCGGGAGCTGCCAATTCCCGCTGATGCTCAGAATATTCCTGCCGATAACGAATGGTTGGAATTTTCTAATCCTGAGAGGCCGATTCATGTCGTATCCATGCCCTAAGTGCGGAGATCGCTCCACGCAAAAGCTCTCTATGGTCCATGCCGGGGGAATCTCGCACACGAGTGGCTCAATCAACGCTCACAGCTACCAGCACACCTCGCAGAGCGTACTCTCCAGTTTCGCCACTCCCCCGTCTCGCATGGGCATCTCTCGCTACATCGTGCTGCTTCTCGTCTTTCTGGTCATTCCGATTCCGACGGTTGTTCTCCCCTTATCAGGGACTGTCGGCAACACCGCTCCGGCACCACAGACCGCAGGCCCGGCAAGACCCGATCCTTCTCTTCTGCCGCCCGCAGTCAAGAGCCATATGGCCAAGTCCCGGGATGGAGCCAGGAACGCTCCTCGCAATACACCGGCAGTTCCCTCCGCAGCAACACCTGCGCCCATCGACGATACCCCACTTACGCTTCACGATCTCTTTACCACCCGCAAAGGAGCTATAGCTCTGGCGATTTTCGCCTTCTGCACCCTGGGTGTAGTTTTTTGCATGAGAAGGATTTCGACCATCGACCGATACAATAAGATCACCTATCCCGCTTTGCGGAGAGATTGGGATCTCTCATTTATGTGCCGGGCCTGCGGTTGCGTCTTCAAGGTGAATGCCTGAATTCGCCAGTCAAAGAGGAGCAAGCTGCGAAGCGGGTGGCGGTCAGAAACCGCCACCTAGAATTTCGACATTCGAGAGGGAGTAACCAGCGTTAGAAATCAAGGAGATAACATCAGGAAACAGCCTTGAAGCTGTGATATTGGTTTGTGTCAGGGCTGGACTTCAGTCCAGCCGTGGCAATTCTCTCAATAATGGATAGACATTCTCGGTAACGAATGTTGCGGAAAACAGGCAGGCTGAATAGTTGCAAAGTGCTGTTTGAGAGAGCTTTCGCTCGTTGAAGCTATGACCAAAGCGACGGAACGATGTAAGGTTTAATGCCTTTGTTCTTCCCGTTGCATATGTTACCGAAAATGTTTCTTCTCTCTCAATGAAGATTCTTTCCGGATGGCCTGAAGGCCATCCCTGACACAAAGCCTGACCATGGATGCAACGACCGAAATTGCTGTTATATTTCGTTGTTCTTTATTGATATCCTTCACAAGAAATATAGAAACTCCAGCGGTAGGCCTTGAAAACCTACCCTGACACCACAAAAGCTAATCGCCTTTCAGATTCTGGCCATGTTAAAGATTTCTGTAATTACCAGCTCGGGAAAGCTAAACCTTACTCATACCTCAGCGCCACCATAGGCTCAACCTTCGAGGCGCGGCGTGCCGGGAAGAATGCAGCAAATACAGTAACAAATGAGATTACTAATACAGCTGCCAGCAAGGTCACAGGATCGGTGGAAGACATCCCATAAAGCTGAGACTTCACTCCCCCGGTAGCAATCAGAGTAATCGGAATGCCCAGCAGCACTCCGATACCGAGCAGCAGCATAGACTCCTTCAGCACCATCCACAGTACACGTTTCGTCTGCGCTCCCAGAGCCAGGCGAATGCCGATCTCGTTTGTTCTGCGAATCACGTTATACGTCATCACTCCGTACAAACCGATACAGCATAAGGAGAGGGCCAGGAGCGAAAAGGCCGAGCAAAGCTGCGAGATCATCTTCTCCTGCCCAAGCGTCGATTCCACCTGCTCGTCCAGAGTCTTTATCGAAAGAACGGGCAAGTTCCGGTCAACCTCCGCCAGCGCGGCCCTCAACTCTCCTACAACCAGAGCAGGATCAGCCGTGCTTTGGACCTCAAGGAAATACGCATAACCCGAATCGCCGCTTATCTGGCGGACCGGAAGATAAATCATTCGCTCCGGCTTATCGCGGGGACCATGATACTTAGCATCTCGGACAACGCCCACAACCTCCCATTGGGTCTCCATCCCTGGGAGTTGAACGACTAGCCTACGTCCAAGAGCATCGCCATGAGGAAAGAAATGCTTTGCGAAGGTCTGATTCACCACGACTACAGGATGCGAAGTAGAGGTATCGCTTGCATCGATGCCACGTCCGGAGAGAACCGGTATCCCGGTTGCCTCAAAGTATCCCGAGGAGACACGATTGATCGTAGTTATCAAATTTTCATCGGGAGCAGCATTATAGCCCGGAACATCGACGTCCGCAGCCCATCGTCCCCTAGCTAGAGGAGAACTACCCGACAGAGCCGCAGCCTTTACTCCGGGAAGGGTGCGAAGGCGATCCTGCAATCTGTCGTAAAGTCCATTTAACTGCTCCGGCTTGTAGCCCGCAAACTTAGGATTCGTATTCACCACCAGGACCGTATGGCGGTTAAAACCAAGATCCTGGTTCTCCAGATTATGGAGCGTACGCAGAAAGACCCCGGCTCCGGTAAGCAGAACCAGTGACAGCATCACCTGCACAACTACCAGCAACTTGGGCAGCAACCGGCCAGACCCACCACCGCTGCTTGCAGCTGTACGAGTATTGGCCGTCAGCGCGGGGGTAAAGCTCATTCGCGAAACACGAAGGGCCGGAGCCAGGCCAAAGAGAAGCCCGGTAAAGAGACAGACTCCCAGAGTAAAGAAAAGAACGTGCAAGTCCGGCTGAGCCTTCAGTGCCGTTTGTGTAACACCGCTAGATACACACTTGATCAAAGCAGAAGTGACACCATAAGCAACAAGCAGACCTAAAGCTCCTCCGCTAAGAGAAAGCAGCAGCGCTTCGATAAGAATCTGACGAACGATGCGGCTGCGGCTTGACCCCAGAGCAAGACGCGTGGAGATATCTCTTTCCCGTGCAATAGCCTTCGCCAGAAGGAAGTTCGCCAGATTGGCACAAGCTATCAGCAGGACCAGAACCGCCACGCCCATCAGAATAAGCAGCTGTTCATGGTACTTGATCCGGAGACTTGAAACGCCTGCATTTCCTGGCATGAGCGTGATATAGGTTTGCGCAATCTCGGCTCTGCGTTTCGGAGAAAGTTCCGGTCCCTCTCTCTGAACGATAAATTGTTGTAGCTGGGTGTTTACCCAGGACTGCGCCTGCGCGATACTGACCGACGGATTACGCCTTGCAATCATGTGCAGCCAGGAGTAGCCACGCGGCTGCAAGAGTGAGGTCTTCTGCAACATCACCTCTTTCTGCATGGTGATAGGCAGCCACATATCCGGGACCTGCTCGTTGAGCTTGGCACCGTAGAAGCTCTTCGGCATAACTCCGACGACGGTGTATGCCGTCCCGTTGATCACCAGCGTCCGACCGAGAACGCCGGGATCTTCCGCCAATATCTGCTGCCAGTACCGATAACTGAGGACGACCACCGGATTACGTCCCGGAGTCTCAGTATCGGTCGGCTGCAACGTGCGCCCCAGGAGTGCTTCTACGCCGAGGACAGAAAAGAAGTTTCCCGAGACAAGATGGCTGTAGGCCTGGGCTGCCAGCTCTGTCTGCTTCGCCTCGAAACGGACGCTAACCATCGAGAGATTGCTGTCAAAGGCGCTGACGCCCTCGAAGAGCTTGGGGTTGGCCTGCATCCGCTGATAAAAATCGAAGGGATAGAGGCTCAGCGAACCGGGATCGATTCCGCCCACCTGTCCGCTATCGGAGCCATCTCCGAAGCTAACCAGAAACTGAGGATCGCGCACAGGCAAAGACTTCAGCATCACCTGATTGATCAGCGTAAAGATAGCGGTATTCGCACCAATCCCCAGAGCCAGGGAGAGAATGGCTATAAGCGTAAACCCCGGGCTCTTAGCCAATACGCGAATACTGTAACCGATGTCATTCCATATAGATTCCGCAGCAGATTCCCAACCGACGGCACGCACCTTTTGCTTGACACTCTCGAAGCTGCCCATCTCCGCACGAGCGCGTTTCAAAGCCTCTTCGCGGCTCATGCCCTCATGCACCTTGCGCTCGACTGAAGCATCGAGATAGTCGCGCAACTCCTGATTCAACTCCTCGTCGGCCTGTTCTTTGCGGAACAGTCCTTTCAGCCCAAGTGCGATATTACGGAATAAGGTCATGAGATCTCCGCAAATTACGAAAGCTGGTTATCGATACTTTGACGGGGTAGAATCTTCCAGTTGCGCAGACCGTTACGCTTCCATAATTCTGGCGATGGCCGCAAGCTGTCTTCCCCACTCCTGCGTCTCTTCCTTCAGAGCCTTGCGCCCCCTCTCGGTTAAGACGTAATACTTGGCCCGACGATTGTTTTCCGTCGATCTCCACTCGGACTTAACACGTCCGGCGCGCTCCATACGGCTCAGGGCCGGAAGCAACGATCCAGGATTTACCAGGAAGACTCCCTGACTGATCTGCTCTATACGCTGCGCTACACCGTAGCCGTGCATCGGTTCCAGTGCCAGCGTCTTCAGAATCAGCATCTCCAGGGTTCCCTGGACAAGTTCTGCAGGTTTCTCCGACACGTCTCGCTCCTCTAGTTAATCCAGAGTTTGCCTCCTACTTCTCTAGATTGTCAAGAGGAAGAAAGCAGTCTTCGTTCCCCCAGAGATGGCGGGGCAAAATCTTGCCTGATCCAGCACAGTAGCATTCGTTCCGCCCCATACGGGGCGGAGGTCTTATTTGCATTGCTATCCCCGGGTTTCGCTACGCTACACCCGGGGCTATTGTCTTGGCATCCCTCCAGGATGCCCTTCGAGTTTCTACATTTTCCGGACTGGCAACTGCAGGAAACCCTAAATATGACCAGAATCTCAAAGGCGAATTGGCTTTTGTCGTGTGTCAGGGAAGGCCTTCAGGCCTACCGAAAGCTGTCTTCTGTTGGAATTGGAACATTTTCGGTAACTAATGTTGAAGAAAGGGGTAATGGCATTGGAACTATGCCAATTCACGCGTTCGGCTGCATTCGTTACCGAAAATGTCTATCCGCTCTTAAAGGAATTGCGGCGGATGGCCTGAAGGCCATCCCTGACACAAGGCCTCAAAACAAGCTGAACCATGGCTATGGCGACGACCTTAGAAGATAAGAGAGGAAGGGGTTAAGCTTGGCGGCGAAGCCGCGCTATCCGGACTCTAGCTGCCCGCTTCTTAGCCGCCCGGACCTTAGCTGCCTTTTATCATTCCCTGGACGACATCTTTATACTGGCGCCCGGTAGTAAGACGGACGCCGTTCTTCAGCTCCATCTCATAGGAGCCGTTCATCAGCGGATGCACGGCGATGATTCGTGAGAGGTTCACGATGCGGCAGCGATGGATACGCAGGAATCTCCCTGTATCCAGCTTTGTTTCCAGACGAGTAAGTGTCTCACCCATCAAATATTGCTTCGGCCCGCAATGCAGCTCGACATAGTTATTCGCCGACTCGATCCAATCGATGGAATCTACAGGAATGAAATCGTAGCGATCTCCATTGTGTATCACCAGGCGCTCGGGGCCCCGTTGCGATTTCTGTGAGAGCAGCGCTTCCAACTGTTCGGCAAACGAGGTTTGCGTCTGTGCCGCAAGCCGTTGCCGCGCGCGTGTGAGGCTTTCATGAAGGCGCTCTTCATCGAAGGGTTTCAGCAGATAGTCCACTGCATTCAGTTCGAAGGCCTGCACTGCGTACTCATCGTAGGCAGTGATGAAGATGGTGAGCGGCATCTTCTTGGCACCGACCTGACGAATAACATCGAGGCCGGAGAAGTCCGGCATCTGCACATCGAGCAAGACCAGATCGGGATGCAGCGTCTCGACCGCCTGCACGGCATCCTGCCCGCAGCCGCATTCGCCGATCACTTCTGCGTCTTCAAAATTAGAGAGGGCGTTGCGAATGCCTCGCCGGATCAGTGGTTCATCGTCAACGACTAACAGACGAAGGTTGCTCATAGAGGATTGCTCCAGCAGAGGGATTTTCAAGTCTCAGAGGAAGGATTACTTCAACTGCGGTACCGCCTTCAGGCAAGGGCCTTATTGAAAATGAGTGCTGTTGCGGATACATCTTCTGCAAGCGCTCACAGGTAGAGTTCAGCCCGACTCCGTGCTCAAGACTTGCCAAATCCTTTACCGGCAAGCCCACACCGTTATCGCTGATCGTAAGAAGAAGACTCTCGGAATCGACCTTGCTCCTGATGACGATAGCACCGTCGCGTTTTACTCCGCGCAGTCCATGCAGAATCGCATTCTCAACCAGAGGCTGCAGCAGGAAGGCCGGAACCATGGCGGACTCGCTCTTCGGATCGATATCGAAGAGAATGGCCAGTCGATCCTCGAAGCGCATCTTCTCAATAGCGACATAGCTCTTGGTCAGGGCAATCTCAGCGGCCAGGGTCATTTCGGCCGAACCGTCGCGGCGAAGTGCCGTGCGCAATAGATCGCCTAAACGCGTCAGCATCTGATTCGCTGTCTTGGGATCTTCCTGCGTCAGGACCGCGATATTCTGCAAGCAGTTAAAGAGAAAGTGCGGATTGAGCCGCATGCGCAGAGTTTCCAGCTCGGCCTGACGAAGACTATTCTCCAGTTCCGATTTCTCCAGCGCCAGTTGTGTCGCTTCCCTTTCCCGCTGGTGTAAACGTATGAGGCTGCGAATCACATAGGCTCCGAGGACCGTGGAGCAGTAGATGAAGAACTGTATCCACAACTCGGCGGTTTGAGGCTTCCACCAGATCGGCGGAAGCGGCATGCCTTGGGCGAAGAAGAAATCCAAGCCCCAGGATGAGAAAAAAGCGACTTCGGATCCGGCATAGACGAAGAGGACGGCTCCTCCAATCAGCCAGAGCGGGTTGAAGGGTTGTCCGGATTCCAGCAAAGGGAAACGTCTCTCCAGACGAAAGACGAGCGGAGCAAAGGCAATCCAGGGATAGAAGCAGGTCTGCCAGAGCAGAAAATCGTGCAGAATCTGCGTTGAACTTCCTCCCGAGGGAGTTTGCAGATAGTGGCGTGTATAGGCAACGGCTCCGACCAGCGTCCAGATCAAGGCCAGCAACCAGGGCCCTGGATATCGGCTAGCTAAGACCTTCTCCCCTGTAAGACGTATCCTTTGTTCTTTCAATGAGGAAACCAAGCCGTATCTCCTCCGAACAGTATTGTGGCACAGAAGATCAAAGAGAAATGAAATCTGGTGAACACACCGATTCAGTTGGGGAAAGGCGGATTAGGGGGGACATGAGGTCCCATATTTCGCTGGCCATCCCCATGAAGCTTGTACCTATTCGGAGTGCGTCCCGGAGGGACGCAACGGTAATAGCCCCGGCTGAAGCGCAGCGAAAGCCGGGGTAAACCATCCCATAGAGAGTCCGCCCTGGAGGGGCGGTGCGAATACCGGAACAGAACTTCGCCCCGCACCCTCCGGGGCGGGAAATCATTTTCGTCTGCTGCCCAGGGGTTCCGTCCCGCTTCGCGTTGACTACACCCCTGGCTATTATCTTGGCCTCCCTACCGGGAGACCCTTAATTTTTTCGGCTCCCGAGCATGTCTGCTTCTTTCAAAAGCAAACCCATCGGTATGACTGAAGCCATCCCCTAATACATTCCGCGGCCACTGCCAATGCAGAAAACATCTCCGGCACAGATGGCAGATCCGGAGCTAAAGAACTTTGGTCTGTGCATATGTGCTGTTTGCCAGCTACACCTAACAGTTCGCGGATTCTTTATTGTCACCAACACGGTTGCTCTTAGACACTCGAACGCGGATGTTGGGAGGGACCTTATACCGACACATTCGTGACAGAAGTGCCATGCTGACGAGCCAGCACTTTCTATATTCACGAACGACTGTGAATCCCGACTTTGGAGCGCGCCTTTCCGGAAAGCTTGGGCGCTACTCCGTCGGAGCTCTGGTTACCGATAATCGATCTCCCGGAAAGTTGGTACCAGACTCCGATCCAAGTGCAGACACGAAAGGGAAAGATCGGACGCCCCTACAGGGCTGAACATTTTTAACGTTAGATCACCCAGGGTTCCGCTACGCTTCACCCTGGGCTATTGTCGACTGCTCCCTCCGGGAGAAAAACCGACTTGCCTGCGAATGCCCCATTTTCACTAGCAAAGCGAGTTAAGGTGTGGCGCACAATAAGCAATATCCGGGCCAAGTTGATCTTCAAAGTGTCGCTCGGTTACCGATATGGAAAACTCAGCGCTCCCCACTTTAACTGCTGCTGCACTTCGTTTCGCAGCGTGAAAATGGGGCACCCGCAGGTTTTCTCTACCGCAGGCTATCGACGCTATTCTGCTGCCCTGCCTTACTTCGACTTACGGACGACAAGGTTATCGATCAGTGTCCTTACACCTTTGACTTGCGTGGCTTTTCTTTCGGACAGAACGCGGGCGGCCTCGCTGCTCACACTCCCGGTAAGAGAAACTCGGCCTTTGGTCGCTGAGATCTGAATCGTCTCGTTTACTAACGACGACTCCTCCTGCAGAGCGGCCCTTACGTTCGTCGCCAGTTGATAATCGCTGACCTCGGCCTGGGAGTTCTCCGCTTGGGCTGTGGAGGTAGAGCCGGTATCCTTTGCAGCTTCCGCCTTCGGCTTCGAAGGAGAGAGCAGCTGTACTCCAAAGAATATTCCTGCACCCACCAGAACAACGACGACGGCGATTAGCACCAGCGGAAGCCGATTCTTCTGCGCTGCCGGAGCTACCAATGGCGCTTCTACCTCGGGAGCTGAAGGATTCGGGGTGGGAGTCCATTCCAGCGGTATTGGCGGCTCAAGTTGATACGCAGGCTGCGGCTCCGTCTCGGATTCAGGTTCGGGCTCAGGTTCAAATGCGGGTACAGGTTCAGGTTGGACTCTAACCGGCATTTCGATGACAGGCGCGGGAGATGGTGGAGGAGCAATCGTATTTACCTGATCTACCGGCCGCCCACAAGCGCCACAAAAGCGCTTCCCGGGAACAAGTTCCTTCCCGCACCCCTGGCAATAAGGAGAAGATGCCAACACCGGCTCCTGATTGACCGGAGCGCCGCATTGACCGCAAAACTTCTTCCCCTCGGAGAGAGGAGCCTGACACCTTGCACAAACCATCTCTTTATCTGCCTTTCTTATTTCCTCTAGCTTACAGAGTCGAACCGCAGCTTTCACAGAACTTTGTTCCAGCCGGATTCATGGCATCACAACGGGGACAGCGGACCGACGCTGCAATTGCAGGAGCCGAAGCTTTCGCCGTCTCCAGGAGCCCCTGTGTATTAAGCGCTATTTCAGCCAGCACTATCACCGACTCTGCCAGGAAATAAGAGAAGACCAGCACCAGAAATGAAACCAGGGCTCCGAGGATCAAAACGAGGACGCCCTGTAGCAATGGACTACCCGAGGCCATCGAGAGCGCCGCAAAGGGCATAAGCATCCGCAGTGGAAATAACGCGGCATCGCCACCGAAGAGGAAGAGCAGACAGGCGCCCAGCGACAGCAACAACCCAAAGCAGGCGTACATTTCGCCGCTCATGCGCAGCAGCAGCGACACGATGGGAATCATCGTGAACTTGCCCTCGGGCAGGTCGTCAATATTACCCGCGCGAATCCAACCGATATGGACCACGGCATAAACGGCGACCAGCCACAGCAACTGAAAGAGAATGCCTCCGACAACAGCCGCAGGAGGCAAATAGGAGAAGAAGCGCCAGGTCGAGATAAATACGACTAGCCCAAACAAAGCGAAGCCGATGGAGCTGACTCGCAGCCAAATCGAGAAAACCTTGCGGAAGAACTTTCCCTGAGACAGTAGTTGAAGCATAGGTGCAACAAACAGCCACTTATTCATCTTGACTCTTTCCTTCTCTTTTCGTTCAACAGGCCCATAGGCACTTTGCGACAGAATTCCCCAAGACGGAAGCAAACGCCGAGACGCAATTAGCCGCTTCGAATGGGAAGGATCATTGTAGGGGCAGAAAGCGGAAAGGAAACAGTTATCTATGTACAAATTCAAGGCAAATTCAAACGAAGGTATCCGGCCAGAGCATCGGCAGAGGAGGCAAGAGAAATCCGACAATCCTTCGGGGTATCGTTACCAATCAAGCTCGATTTTCATTTAAAGTGTATGCGACTCGCAAAAGAGATTCGAAAGCGGAGGAAGATTTGCCTTGTATCTAAACCGGTGTCAAATTGTCTTTGCTGCTCTGAGTTTTACCTTCCTTGGAGCCGGTCTTAGTGCCCAGACACAAGATCAGCCCCTTGCCGCAACACCGCCCATGGGCTGGAATACCTGGAATAAATTCGGCTGCAACATTAACGAAAAGCTGATTCGTCAAGCTGCCGATCAGATGGTCGCTTCCGGGATGAAGGATGCGGGCTACACCTATATCGTCATCGATGACTGCTGGCACGGACAACGCGATGCCCACGGAGATATTCAAGCCGACAAGGAGCGCTTCCCTTCCGGCATCAAGGCCCTTGCGGATTACGTACACTCCAAGGGATTGAAATTCGGCATCTACTCCGATGCGGGAACAAAGACCTGCGCCGGACGTCCCGGCAGCCGTGGTTATGAGTTCCAGGACGCACACCAGTATGCAGCCTGGGGCGTTGATTATCTGAAATACGACTGGTGCTATACCACGACGCAAAACGCCGAAGCCTCCTACAAGTTGATGAGCGAAGCTCTTAAGTCCACGGGACGCCCCATCGTCTTCAGCATGTGCGAATGGGGAACGGCGAAGCCGTGGCTCTGGGCGGAAGGAGTCGGAAATCTCTGGCGCACTACCGGAGACATCACCGACCACTGGACAGCACAGAAGAAGGAAGAACTCGGCGTAATGGAGATCCTCGACCTGCAGGTTGGACTGGCCGACCATGCAGGGCCCGGACACTGGAACGATCCTGACATGCTCGAAGTTGGCAACGGCGGCATGAGCGTGGAAGAATATCGCAGCCACTTCAGCCTCTGGTCTATTCTTGCTGCGCCATTAATGGCAGGCAACGATCTGGCCAACATGTCGGAAGACACCAAAGCGATCCTCACCAATAAAGAGGTCATCGCCATCGACCAGGATCCCCTGGGAATGCAGGGCCACCGCATACGCAAGACCGGAGATGCGGAAGTCTGGGTGAAGCAACTCAAAGGTGGTTATCGTGCCGTTGTTTTGCTGAACCGCAGCGACCATGCCGGAGAAATGACGCTTGACTGGCAGGACATGGGATATCCCGCCCACCTGGAAGCCAAACTGCGCGATTTGTGGAAGCACGAGGATATCGGAACTTATCGCGATAAGTTCACGGCGATGGTTCCGGCACACGGCGTGGTGATGTTGAAGGTGGTGCCGTAAAGGCAGCTAAAGTCCGGGCAGCGGTACTTGTACCGCCGGCGTCCTCGCCGGCTGTCGTGGAGGGTCTCCAGGCCCTCCACCTGGGATGACGGGAATAGAACCATACTTCCCGCTTCCTATGCTGCATCGCCTGTGTGGGCGAGGACGCCCACACGACAGCCGGCCTGGAGACCGGCGGTACTCCAAACCCTCGACTGCTTTCCTTTACAACGATGCATGGGGGGCCAAACTTGTCGCTGCGGATGCTACAAACTCTTCCTGCGATTCAATAGTTTTAACTAATAAATGCTGACCAATAACTCACTTTACACTTAGAACCCTCTCAGAAAAGCCGCGCCAATCTTATATTTCTCCAACAAATAAGCGGATCAAACATATAACTGTCCTATGATCACACACCCACTTTCGTAACCTCGAATCGAGCCGATAGCGGTATCAGTTTCGTTATTCGTAAGAAATTGAGCTTCCATCGGAGTGCACGACATGAATCAGGCGGAGGTCCACAAGATTGACGCAACAGAGGCCGGGAAAAAGGAACAGCAAGGGAGACAAATTAAGCGTCTGGGTCTCATCCTTGGAACCCTGAGTTTTCTGGCCGTAGTCATCCTGCACAGATCGGCGTTGCCGATCCTGCTCCACCTGCCAGAATTCGGAAACGAGAAGGCCGCTATCCTCTGGGGCAATGCATTTCTGGAAATCGGATTCGGAGTTCTTCTCTTCCTGATGTTTTCTGTCACGGGGTTCTACATCAGCGCTTCGCTTGAAAGCAGGAAAAGCAAGCAGCCGGTATCGAAATAAGAGGAACAAGAATAGAGCTCACGAGCTCGCAAGATTTATGCAAGTACGATCACAAGTTTCCGCCCTCACCTCAGCTATTCCTCTCTCTCTCTTCAACTGAGGGCGTTCCGGGCAGTGATGGAGGCAGCAATCCGTCACTGTCCATTTTTAACCAGTAGTTTTCGAAATCGGACATCCCTGCCTTGCAGCCCCTTCAGTAGGGAATCGTATTTCCATCAAAACAAAAGACTTACATCGAACACCTCTGGCCCTCCAGTTGCACTCATCCAGTTTCCAGTACTCCCCCAGAACTACAGGAAATTGAGATACATGAAAAACATTCTCTCCGATGTCCAGTACACGATCAGGCAGTGGCGCAAGGCTCCCGGCTTTGCGCTAACAGCAATTTTGACCTTGGCTCTCGGACTGGGAGCAAATACCGCAATCTTCACCTTGCTCGATCAGGCTTTGCTGCGCTCGCTGCCAGTTCACGATCCCAAGAGCCTGGTAGTGCTCGAAGGAACGGGAAAAGCCTGGGAGGGACGCACCTCCACGCACGGCGGAGATACGGAAGCTTATTTTTCCTATCCGATGTATCGCGACCTGCGCGACAAGAGTCAGGTCTTCGATGGCTTGATTGCAACCTTGCAGACCAATGCAGGAGTGGAGTGGAATCATCATTCCGAGTTGGCAGAGACAGCACTGGTCAGCGGAAATTACTTCCAGGTACTGGGCGTCGGGCCAGCCATGGGACGCGTACTCGCACAGAGTGACGACCTGGTAAAGAACGGCTCTCCGGTTGCGGTCCTCGGTTTCAATTACTGGAAGACGCACTTCGGCGCGAGTCCTTCCATCCTGAATCAAACGATCAATATCAATGGAAACCCTTTCCAGGTGGTCGGCGTAGCGCAGCCGAGCTTCTCAAGCGCAATTTGGGGATCGCCGGTCGATGTCTATGTCCCGATGACGATGAAGCCTCAAATCACTCCAGGCTGGGACGATCTCGACCAACACACATCCCGTTGGCTGAACATCATCGGACGCCTCAAGAAGGGCGAAACATACGCGCAGGCACAGGCGGCCTTGTCTCCTCTCTGGTATTCACTACGTGCTGAAGAGCTTAAGCGGCTGAGCCCCAAATCGCAGCGCTTCGTTAACGGTTTTCTGACGACAAGCAAACTGCTCGTTAAGGATGGCTCCCGAGGATTCTCATACAGCCGCGACGAGCTTCGCACACCTTTGCTCGTGCAGATGGGCATGGTAGCACTGGTGATTCTGATGGCCGCGGTCAATGTTGCCAGCCTGATTCTTGTTCGCGCTTCGGGCCGGGTCCGGGAGTTCTCCATGCGCTACTCACTGGGAGCAAAGCGCAGCCGCATCGTTACGCAGCTCATCGTGGAAGGTCTGATGCTGGGAATCGCAGGCGGCCTCTGCTCGCTCATCCTTGCGCCACTTGCGGCACGAGGGTTGGTGAATTATCTGACCAGTGGAGACGGCTCGGCTCCCTTTTCTACGAATCTCGATTACCGCATGGTGATCTTCAACTTTGCCGTTGCCATCGTCATCAGCATTATCTTTTCGCTGGCGCCTGTGCTGCAGTTATGGAAGCCCAATCTGGTTGAGGCAATGAAGCAGCGGTCGGCAGCAAGTACCGGAAGCGCACTGGGCTTCCGTCGCATTACGGTCGGATTGCAGATAGGCCTGAGCATGCTTCTGCTCTTCGCGTCGGTGCTCTTTGTTAAAACGCTCCAGAACCTGCGCTCTGTCGATGTCGGCTTTGCCACCGATCATCTGATGACCTTCAATGTCGATCCTACAAGGTCGGGATACAAGGAAAACGAGATCGTTCCTCTGCACAAGCAGATTCTGCTAAAGCTCTCCACCCTTCCCGGCGTAAGCGCTGTCGCAGCAACGGACGATCCTGAATTAGCAGGAGAAAGCAATAGCACCGATATCTCGATCGAAGGTTATGTCGCACAGCCTGACGAAATCATCGACGTAGAGATAGCAGGGGTTTCAGCCAACTACTTCGACGCAATGAAGATTCCTCTGCTGGTTGGCAGAAGCTTTGCGGAGCAGGACGACAGCAACCATCCGAAGGTGGCCATCATCAATGAAACTCTGGCGCGGCGCTACTTCGGCGGCACAGCCAATGCAGTCGGACGCCACATCGCCTCGGGTGGCGGAAACAAGACCAAGCTGGACACAGAAGTCATCGGTGTTGTCAGAGACTCAATCCACAAGCACGTACAGCATGAGAAAGTACCATCGGTCTTCCGCCCATTCCTTCAATTAAAGGAAGCGACCGGACTTGCCTACTACGTCAGGACCTGGGGCGCTCCGTCCAGCACGGAAGCGACGATCCGCGAGGCGATGAATCATCTCGACAGCAAGCTGGTTGTCGACTCTCTGCGCACGATGGATGCGAAGATTGATGAAGATATCAGCGTGCAGCGGGTTATCGCGCTGTTGGCAATAAGCTTCGGAGTCCTGGCAAGTTTCCTCGCCGCAATCGGTATCTATGGTGTGCTGGCTTATTCGACGGCTCAGCGCACAAGAGAAATCGGCATTCGCATGGCCTTGGGGTCCAATCGGCTGTCAGTCGTTCGTATGGTTCTCCATGAACTCGCCATCCTGGCAGGCGTCAGTATCGTGATCATGATTCCGATTGCCATCGCATTGACGAGGACTATCAAAACCCAGCTCTATAACGTCTCGGCAAACGATCCACTGATCTATGCCTTCGTAATCCTGAGCGTTGGCACGGTTGCGCTCATTGCCGCAGCCTTACCGGCTCGACGCGCTGCTTCGGTGAATCCTAGCGAGGCTTTGCGTAGCGAGTAAATTCGAGAAAGCTTTTTACTCCTCGTCGTGGCGAAAGAAGCCTCCCTACGACTGGAGAGCCCCACCTCGCATCCCCATACATTCTTAGGATGTATGGGGGCTTCCTCCCCGGATCCTCGCGGCTTTGATGGCGAATCTGAGGTGGGGCCTTTTTAGAGCTACACATCCAATCTTGTACCGCCGGACTCCAGGCCGGCTGTCGTGCGGGCGTCCTCGCCCACACAAGCGATGCAGCGTTGAAGCAGGAAACGTCGTGGTGATACTCCACTTTCCCAGGTGGAGGGCCTGGAGACCCTCCACGACAGCCGGCGGGGACGCCGGCGGTACTTAACCGCTGTTACCAGTGCAGGCGCAGGGCGAACTGCGCCTCACGCGCATCTGTCACTACAGATGTCACAGTTCCTGCCGAAGCCGAACCGATGCTTCCATTCGGCAATCCAAAGTTAGGATGATTGAGGATATTGAAGAGCTCTCCTCGAAATTGCATCTTTACGCCTTCGGCCAGAGGAAAATCCTTGGCCACTCCGAAGTCCCAGGTGAAGAGCCCCGGCCCGACCAGAACATTGCGACCGGTATTGCCAAAGGTGTAGACCGGAGGAGCAACGAAGCAACTCGTCTGATACCAGGCTCGGATACTCCGCTTACCGGCAGGAAGGTTGCCATTGCAGATCCGGTTCGGACGCGTAAAGGTTCCAGTATTTGCCGTCGGCGTTGCCAGCGACACGGAGAAAGGCCCACCGGACTGCGCTGTAAAGATGCTGGTCAGCTGCCATCCACCTACGATTGCTGCTGTAACTTTTCCTCGTCCCTTTCCAAAGGGAAGCTCGTAGATCGGGCTTACCGAAAGCCTCTGGCGGTAATCGAAATTCGATGGACCATAATTCGCCGCAAGATTGCGCGGATCTTGAATATTGATTCGTGACTCGCCAGTGGACGAGTTCCCTCCCGCACCTTCATCCAGACTCTTGCTCCAGGTATAGGCCGCGAGAAAGGATAAGCCATGGCTGTAGCGTTTCGTAGCCGATAGCTGCAATCCGTTGTAGCTCGACGGTCCACGGGGTTCCCAGGAAGAGATGGAACCATAGGCAGGATAAGGCCGACGCGGAGCGACAGCTCCCGGCCCAGGCGTGGCGACATTCTCATCGATATTCAGATTCAGATGCGTTCCCTTGCTGCCAACGTAAGCGATACGCGAAACCAGTGTAGGCGTTATCTGGCGTTCGAGAGTCAGATTCCACTGCTGCATCATCGGCGTGGTGTTCTCAAGCGGTTGATAGACAACGTTCGGAACATTATTCGCGCTTGGAGTTGTCGGAATACCGGTTGAGGTGCTCAGGCACGGACTCGTCGAAGAACAGGTAACGGTATATTGCAAGGCATAGGGATAGTTGATGAAGAGCCGCGTCGATCCGCCGGTTCCCTGTTCGTTAAAGTAATAGAGTCCGTAAGCGCCGCGAAGAACATTCTTCTCGCCGAACTGATAGGCGAAGCCTATGCGGGGACTGATGTTGTGCTTCTGAACATCGAGAATGCTGTTCGAGAAGTTGCCTTGATTGGCAAGAACGAGCGTACCCCGATCGAAAAGGAAATCGGACAGCTGATTCTGACGCTCCGAAACAGGCGTAAACAGATCGTAGCGAAGCCCGAGCGTAAGAGAAAGATTTGTCCCCACACGCCACTGGTCCTGGGCAAAGAGTCCGTACTCGCTATAGCGCAGATAGGGTGCCCCTTTCTGATACGACGACTTACTGGAACTGACAGGCAGTCCAAGCAGAAAGTCGGCAAAGCCTGCTCCGGTACCCGAGCTCCGCGCAGGATTATTCGTATAGGTTCCGGTAAAGCTCATCAGGCCGGAAGCGTAAGCAAGTTGGAAGAAGCCAAAACGATTCTGAATACCGCTAAAACCAAAGCGCCAGGCATGAGTTCCCTTGTTCAGCGAAAAAGTATCGCTAAGCTGCCAGGTATTCTGAGGAACCACCTCAGGCAGGCTCCCCGAGTTGTAGCCCGCCAGTCCGGAGACCGAAAGGCTCATCATCGAAGTCGAATTTGCATCGGTATTCGCGCCACTCACGCCTAACTGCTTCGCCAGATTCAAACCATCTTCCAGCGAAGTGACGCGCAAATCCAAGCGGGTGTAGCCGATGGCGGCCTGATTTGTAGCGTGGGTAGTAAGACGATGAACTTCCTGTATGGTCGCCTGATGACTGGGCGCATGATTCACCTTGAGAGAACCCGACACGGCGGCTACGCCCTGGGCAAAGGCCAGCGGATTAATCGCACCGTTTATCAGGACCGGAGTCTTTGGATAGGTGATATCGGCTCTACCGTAGATGTATCGCGCAAAGAGCGAGCTGTTATCTGAAACCGTCTGATCGACTCGGACATCGAACTGATCCTGCGTTAAAACCTGCAGAGGATTGATCTGCAGGTTATTAGTTACTCCCGATAAGTTGGGCTTTGGAACAATAGCCAGAAGATTCTTAGCTACCTGATCGATTCGCTCCGGAGGAATAACATTCCCGCCAAAGGCTGTGCGGGTATTCGTCGCGCTCTTGTAGGTTGTGGGGTCGTAGATTACAGATGGATATCCGCTGAAGTCGCCACCACGCATCGCAATAGTCGGCACCGAAAGTATGGCGGTTGCAGCCGTATGGATGCGCAGGCCCTGATAATCGCCGAAGAAGAAGGTCTTGTTCTTGCGAATCGGTCCACCAAGTGCGGCGCCAAACTGATTCTGCTGATACTGCGGTTTCTTGGAATCGAAGAACTTGCGCGCGTCGAGAGCATTGTTGCGCAGGAACTCAAAGGCAGAACCATGAATCTCGTTGGTTCCGGCCCGGGTAAGGACGTTGATAACCGCGCCACCGGAGGCAAATTGCGCGTCGTAATTACCTACCTGCACTTGAAACTCTTCGATACTTTCCAAATTGGGGAACACCTTCACGGTGCCAACGGACTGGTCTCTGTCATCGAGTCCATCGATCATGAAGGTATTGAAGCTGCCGCGCGAACCATCGGCGATGATCTCAGCCCCGGCGCGCTGTGTCTCATTCCCATTCCCTTGCGTGCGAATACCGCCGACCGGACCGGGGTTTGTTCCTGGCACAAGCAAAGCTAACTGAGAGAAGTTCCTGCGATTTACGGGCAATTGCTCCATAGGGAGCCTGGAGATAATGTTGCCCAACTCTGCGGAGGCAGTATTGAGCATCGGAGCGGAAGCTGACACGGCAATCTGCTCCTTCACTCCGGCGAGCTGCAATTGAAAGTCCTGCCGGATGGTCTGCTGTATTTCGAGGATGATTCCGTTTCTCCGGACGGGAACAAAGCCGGGAGAGGGCGAGCTAACTTCCATGGAATATATACCCGGCTTCAGGAAAGGTATGTTGTAATACCCCTCGTTATCTGCAGCAGACATATGTATGATGCCTGTCAGCTCTTCGACTACTTTTATGTTGGCATTTCCGAGAGCTGCGCCTGTAGAATCCGTAACTTGTCCCATGAAGGTACCGCTTGCATTGAGCTGCGCCAGCAGCGGGACAGTAAAGAGGCAGAAACACAGGACATGGAGAGATCGAGAAATGGTTTTCATTGCAGTCCCCCCTTAAGTTTGGGAGGGAGGGTATTCCACGTCACTTACTAAGTCAAGGGCGGAAATTATTACTGTTTCAATCACTTGACTGAGCTACAATTCAGCTGCAAATCCGTGAAGAGGCGGCGATGTTTCGGTGGAAGCCAAGACAAGCTGGGATGCACAGGGAGCGTTTCCCGCAAGGATGCAGGCCGAAAGGCAAAAGCCCTCGCAGCTTTCCGCTGAAGCTGAAGCCACAAGGAAACCCGCTTTTGTTTTGCCGGGGTGGAAAGAAAGCTGCGCCCCTGAATCGTTGGCAAATCTATTGCGATGCGGCGAGTGCTCTGCGGCGGCGCCTCACCTATATGTGTTTGCTGTCACAGGGGATTCTCTGCACAACACTCCTCCTGCTCTCCCTCGGAATGCCACTGGCAAGCGCGCAACAAGTTAGCAATCCGATTCACATACCGGTTGTGGAGGGAAAGGATCTTCGCTTTGCCCGTGTCTCTTTCGGTGCCGGAACGTCTTACGGCAGATTCAACAATATCCTGCAGGATGAACAAGGGTTTCTATGGTTTGTAACACAGGACTCACTGCAGCGATTCGACGGCTACCGTTTGCAGAGATACCGACATGATCCTCAGAATCCGAACAGCCTGAGCGGAAGCGTCATCTTTTCATCGTTTAAGGACAGTCACGGCAAGTTCTGGATGGGTTCGAATACCTTCCTCGACCGTTTCGATCCGGTTACCGAAACCTTCACGCACTATGGAAATTTCGAAACATTGATCTTGGGCATGTCGGAAGACAGGCAGGGAATCCTATGGCTCTCCACGAACCAGGGACTCTTCAGTCTCGATCCCGCAACCCACAAGATCGAACACTTTCAGCATCGGGAGAATGATCCGGCCAGCCTGAGCGATGATTCCGTCCGTTGTGCTCTCGAAGCGAAAGACGGAACCTTCTGGATTGCCACGCAAGAGGCCGTAGATCTCTTCGACCGTAAATCGCACAGGGTTCTACAACACTTCGCGTTACCGATACGAGGAAAGGCGGAACGCGCCCTCGCCGGGATTGCGCTTTACGAGGACCATACAGGCACCATCTGGGTAACCTTTACCTTCGGAAGCGGCTTAGCCACGATAGACCGGCGCGCAAACAGACTCACCTACTACACCTTTGGGAAAGGCAGCTCTCTCACGGAGCCGCTTCCCGGCGTGCGCACAATTTATGAAGACCGGGAAGGTTCATTGTGGCTGGGCACAGCAAGCAGTGGCTTACTCAAGCTCGATAAGGACCGCCGCCAATTTCTGAGCTACCGGAAGAAGACCAACGACCCCTTCAGCCTAAGCTCAGATCAGGTCATCTCCATCTTTGAAGACCACGAAGGCAACATGTGGGTAGGCACCACGGGTGGAGGCATCAATTGGTTTAAGAGAAAGCCTCTTCCCTTCCAGCGATATCAGCACGAGCAGGACAACCCCAATAGTCTGGATATGGAATACAACTCGGCCGTCTTTCAAGACCGCAACGGCTACGTGTGGGTAGGGAGCATGAAAGCACTCACCCGTATCGATCGTAAGACCGGCCAATATACCTTCTACCGCAAGACAGGAGGAGGAGGAAACCTTTCCAGTACCTGGGTAGTTTCCATCGCGGAAGACCGCCAGGGCTTTCTCTGGTTCGGCACCGTCGCAGGAGGACTTAACCGTTTCGATCCAAAGACCGGGAAGTTCAAGGCCTTTCGGCACAATCCGTCAGATCCCTCTAGTCTGCCGGAAGACTCTGTACTTGCGCTCCTGATAGATCATAACGGCGCGTTATGGGCAGGAACCGGAAACGGCGTCTGCCGCTTCGATTCCGCTACTGAGCGCTTCAAGGTATTCAGGCCCTATGACAAGATACCGGTGCGCTATCGCTCTATCGATGAGGATAGCCAAGGAAAAATCTGGCTGGGTAGCCAGGCGCATGGCTTGCAGCGTCTCGATCCCGTTACCGGCAAATTCACGATCTATAGTTACTCGGAATCCAAACGTTCTCTCAGCAGTCCTTCCCTCGACTCTATTCGCGTGGACCACGCAGGTAATATCTGGGTAGGAACAGACGACGGTCTGGATCAATTCAATCCTTCTACCAACACCTTCACCAACTTCTTCGAGCGGGACGGAATCTCCAGCGCACTGATAAGTACGATGCTGGAGGACTCGGAGGGCAAGCTATGGATCAGCACCAGCCATGGTCTTTCGAAGTTCGATCCACATACCAGAAGGTTCCAGAACTACTACACCTCCGACGGTCTGCTCAGCGACGAGTTTTATAACTATGCCTCCGGTTACAAGAGCCATACCGGGGAAATGTTCTTCAACAACTATGCCGGAGTCATCTCCTTCTTCCCCGAGCAGATCAAAGAAGAGCCCTATGTGCCGCCGGTTGTCCTGACAAACTTTCTCTTATTCGGAAAGCCGGTGGTTCCTGGAGAAGACTCGCTGTTAAAAGTTCCTATCGCGATTACAAAAGCACTCTCGCTTTCGTATTCACAGGACATCTTCTCCCTTGAGTTCTCCGCTCTCAGTTACAGCAGCCCGGAGAGGACCCGCTATCGCTACATGCTGGAGGGTCTGGAAAAGGATTGGAACGAAGTCGACAGTTCCCATCGCTCCGTTACCTATACAACACTTGCTCCCGGACACTACGTCTTCCGTGTGCAGGCCCGCGTCAATCGCGGAGCATGGAATGCAAATGAAAAGCTCCTCATCATCGATGTTCTGCCGCCGTGGTGGATGCAATGGTGGTTCCGCATCGTTGCCGTCGTATGCGTGCTCCTTCTCTTCTGGACAGCGCACTACTGGCGGATGCGCAGAGCAGCACGACGAAATCGAGATCTTCGCAAACAGGTAGCGGAAGCAACTTACGATCTGATCGCCGAAAAAGAAAAGGCCGAAGCAGCCAACCAGGCAAAAAGCATCTTTCTGGCCAACATGAGTCACGAGCTGCGTACGCCGCTGAACGCGATTCTGGGCTTCTCTCGCTTGCTGGCTCGCAGACCTCTTCCCGAAGAGATTCGAGAGGACATCCAGGTTATCTGGCACAATGGCGAGCATCTATTGAACGTCATCAATCAGGTGCTAGATCTTTCAAAGATCGAAGCCGGGCACACGGCGCTGCACGCCACAACCTTCGATCTCCATCGCCTGATCAAAGATCTGCAAGAAACCTTTTCGCTGCAAACAAAGTCAAAGGGCATACGTCTGATCTTCGAACGTCAGCCCGGCGTTCCAGTCCAGGTCTCGACAGACCCGATCCGGCTTCGGGAGGTACTGCTCAATCTTTTAGGTAATGCCCTGAAGTTCACCGAGCGCGGGTATGTTGCCCTAAGAGTGCACGCCCATTCCTTTACGAAAGGAAAGTGCCGAGTATCCTTCTCCGTCGCCGACACCGGTCCCGGAATCGCAGCGGAGGAGCTATCGTCAGTCTTTGCAGCCTTTGAGCAGACCCAAACCGGCCGGGAACGCGGAGAAGGAACCGGACTGGGGCTCACGATCAGCCGCGGTTACGTACGGCTGATGGGCGGCGACCTTCGTGTAAAGAGCGAGGTCGGACGCGGCACGACTTTCACCTTCGAAATCCCGGTGGTCATCCCCTCGGAGCAAAAAGAACATGCCCAAGTCCCCGAGGGGGAAGTCATTGCTTTGGCACCAGATGAGAGGCCCCGGCGCATCCTTATAGCGGACGACCAGTGGACCGCCCGCAATCTGATGAAGAGGATTCTGGAGCCGGTAGGTTTTGAGATCCGCGAAGCCAGCGAAGGACGAGAGGCTATTGCCATCTGGAAGGAGTGGCATCCGGATCTGATCTGCATGGATATACGCATGCCCGGAATGGGTGGCTGTGAGGCTACCCGACGCATCCGCTCGGACCCGGAGAGCAAATCTCTCATTATCCTTGCAGTTACGGCCAGCAGCTTCGAAGAGGACCGCGAAAAGATACTGGAGTCCGGCTGCAATGATTATCTGCGCAAACCTTTCGAAGAACCGCAGCTCTTCGATATGCTACAGCGCTATCTGGGCGTTAAGTTCTTGAGAAAAGTAGTTCAGGAGCATCATACTGCCGGGAAAAACGGACACAGTCGGGAAGAACAGTCGCTGGAAAAGGCCCTGGCCGCATTACCACCGCAACTCAATAAGGATCTCCATAAAGCGCTGCTCGAACTCGATACCGAAGCTATTGCAAAAATCCTGGTTGACATTCGTGCATTTAACCCCGATACAGGGGAAATGATTGAAGGACTTGCGGACAACTTTCAGTACGGAGAAATACTGAGAGCGATGGAAGGCAGCTCCTACGCAGAGGAAGAGATATGAAAGAAGAGGAGCAGGAAATCCATAAAGGCAGGATTCTGATCATCGATGACACTCCTGCCAATTTGAAAGTATTGATCGCTATTCTGGGCGAGCATGGCTATCGTGTTCACGCAGCCAATGAGGGACGCCTGGGACTGCGTTTTTTGCAGACCATGATTCCGGATCTGATTCTGCTGGACATACGCATGCCCGGCATGAACGGTTATGAAGTCTGCGCCAAGCTGAAAGAAGATCCCGAGACGCGCGATATTCCGGTGATCTTTCTCAGCGGCATGGATCAGGTTATCGATAAGGTCAAGGCCTTCCAATGCGGCGGCGTCGATTACATTGTTAAGCCCTTCGAGCCGGAAGAGGCCATGGCTCGCATTGAAACCCAGATCGCGCTTCGCCGCCTGCGGGTACATCTTGAAGACGAAGTAACAAAACGAACCGTCGATCTCACAGCGGCAATGGATAAGCTCCGGAACGAGATTGCCGAGCACATCCAGACGCAGGAGGCGCTGAAGAAAAGCGAGCAGCAGTATCGCTCCTTCTTCGAAGAGAATCCTGCCGGAAACTACATTGCCCGCACGGACGGCAAGTTAATCGCCTACAATCCCGCCTTCCGGCATATGTTCGGCATAGAATCCGACGAAGCAGCTGCCACTCTAAACCTTGCTTCCCTGTATCCGACGCACGAAAGCAGACAAAGCTTTCTCGATCAGCTAAGGCAGCATGGCCATGTCGAGTGCTATCAGAAGCAGTTTCTTCGTATCGATGGCACACCTCTCTTCGTTGTCGAAAATGCTCTCGGAGTCTTCGACGATAATGGAGAGCTGACAGAGATCCATGGCTTCCTGATCGACGAAACAGCGCGCCGCAAGATAGAACAGCAACTGCAACAGGCACAGAAGATGGAAGCCGTGGGAAAACTTGCCGGAGGCGTTGCCCACGACTTCAACAACATCCTTACCGTCATTATGGGCTACTCCGAATTTCTAATGGCAGCTGAGGAACTGCACGAGGAGACCAGGCAGTTTGTCCAGGAAGTTTACGAGGCAGGCAAGCGCGCAGCCAGCCTTACCCGGCAATTGCTCGCCTTCAGCCGCAAGCAGGTACTTAAGCCTCGCATCCTGAATCTGAATCAGGTCATCGATAACATCGGGAAGATGATTCAGCGCCTGATCGGTGATGAAATCGAGGTCAAGCCCTCGTTGGCACTCGATCTGGATAACGTCAATGCTGATCCCGGGCAGATGGAACAAGTCATCCTCAACTTCTGCGTCAATGCACGCGATGCCATGCCACGGGGTGGACGGATCACCATTCAAACCGAAAATGTCGAAGTCGATGATTTCCTTGCCGCGCAACATTACCCAATGCAGCCGGGCCGCTATGTACGCATTGTAGTCAGCGACACGGGAACAGGAATGGACAAGGCAACGCTGGCGCAGGTCTTCGAACCATTCTTCACGACAAAGGGAATGGACAAAGGTACGGGGCTTGGACTGGCAACGGTCTACGGCATCGTCAAACAAAGCGGAGGATTCGTGTGGGCTTACAGCGAATTGGGCCGGGGATCGGCCTTTTCCGTTTATCTGCCCTCGGTGGACAGACCCGTCGAAACGCAACAGACTAAGCAGATTCCCCTGGAAGCGCTGTACGGAAAAGAAACCATCCTGGTAGTGGAAGATGCAACGCCTTTGCGCGCACTCATCCGCAAAGTTCTTGAAGGCTTTGGATATACGATGCTGGAAGCGGAATGCGCAGAACAGGCTTACGATATCGTCGATCAGCATGTTCCCATCGACTTACTGCTAACAGACCTGAGCCTGCCTCGAATTAGTGGAATCGAGATAGCCGATACGCTGATGAAGAGAATTCCCGGGCTGAAGGTTCTTTACATGTCGGCTCATCCCGCCGGAATCGTGGAAGTAGGAATCCCGACAACGGGAACTGACTTCATCCAAAAGCCCTTCACGCAACAATCGCTGGCTGGAAAGCTGCGAGGACTGCTAGGCAGTAACGCGCTCAGAGACGACAGCGCCGGATCTTACACGATATAGAAACAACGTTTGTTACCTTCTCCCGGGAGGGAGAAGACGAGAATAGCCCAGGACGGAGCGAAGCGGAAGCGAGCGGAATCCTGGGTTGCCCGGAATGAAATGGAGGCCCGTCCCGTAGGGATGGGTTTGGTCGCGGTAGGGATGCGAATTACTTCGCACCCCCCGCACAGATCCGGACGTGAGGATTTCCCTCATCCGGCTCCTGCCTTAGGTCCTAACGCGCACGCGACACGAAGGATAAGGGTGACAGATACGGACTGGCGGTAGCCAGCGATGGATGAGCCGCTGCATTCGTTCCCAGATCACGTAGCCGAGTTGGCTGCGCCGGCATAACATCCGGTGCCAGTATCGACTAACTTGATTGCGAAAGACCTGCAGCGATGGACTGTTAGTAGGCACTCCGTAATAGCGCATGTGCCCTCTAACTACCGCCTGCAACCATCGCCCTACCGTTTCCATCGGATCATGCATGCGTCTCCGTAGTTCCTCTTTGATGGCCCGCAGCTTCGCACGCATGCGCTTTCGGTTTGTCTGCCGCAACACCGTAAACTTTCCTTTCCTGGTCTTTCCGCAGATATGCGTGAAGCCCAGATAATTGAACGTCTCCGGCTTCCCTTCGCCGCTTTGTTCCCGATTTCTGGCCGCATAACGTCCAAACTCCAGCAACCGCGTTTTGCCCGGGTGCAGTTCTAGATTGAACTTCTTCATCCGTTCTTCCAGTTCTTTCCGGAACCGCTCGGCCTCCATCTTCTCCTCGAATCCTACGACTATGTCGTCGGCGAATCGCACCACCATCATTTCTCCGCGTGCGATCTTCCTCCGCCACACCTGGATCCAAAGGTCAAAGACGTAGTGCAGGTAGACATTTGCCAGCAATGGCGATGCACTGCCTCCTTGTGGTGTCCCCTGCTCACTCACCGTCAGCTTTCCGTCTTCCAGCACGCCTGCGTTTAACCATTTCTGGATTAGTCGCACCACGCGCCGGTCTCCTATCCGGTGCTCGATAAACTGGACCAGCCAGTTCTTCGACACACTGTCGAAAAAGGCTCGTATGTCCAGATCTAACACCCAGTTCACTGGTTTCTCCATGATCCCTACATAGAGCTGATCCAACGCTTGGTGTTGGCTTCGCCCTGCTCGGAATCCATACGAGAACTCTGCAAAGTCCTGTTCGTAGATCGCATTCATCACCTCTACAACGGCTCGTTGGACTATCTTGTCCTCCAGCGCTGTCACCCCGAGCGCTCGTTGTCGCCCGTCGGCTTTCGGGATATACGTTCTCCGTACTGGCTTCGCTCGATACGCTCCTCGCTGCAGTCTATGGGACAAGTCCTGGAGCTTTTCTCCCAAGTTCTCGCCGTAGTGCTGCCACGTCTCCCCATCCACGCCGGGTGAGGCCTCTTTCTTCAGTTGTAAATAGGCCCACTCCAGCATCTCCAGCTTATAGACGTAGTGGAACAGCGCCGTAAATCTGGTCTCTTTGTCCTTTCTTGCCGCTTGCCGTACCCGCTCCAACTCTCTTTGCACGTTTCCCCGGCTCTGCGTCCGGTACGTGTTTTGCTGTTGCGGTTTGCCCTTGGCCAGATCCCGTCCCTCCATCCCCTCCGCTGCCGGTTTCCCGTCTTTGTTCGGAGACTTCCCTGGTACCTTGGATCTGTCCGACTTCCCGTGTTCGTTCATCATCTGCTTCTGTCCTTGGACTTCCAGATACGGCCCGAGTTGCTTCTCTCGGGCGAACCCGGGATCTCCCGGTTCCCGTGCTTAGCGCGTCCATACGTGCCAGGGTCTTCGACCTCGCGGGACTCTTCCGTGCCTCGCTTAGCGGCACCTCAGATGTTGCCTTCCGAACAAACTCAATTCGTCGGCGTCCCGAAGTTGAATGTAATTTCGCGGCTCTATTGCCCGGCCCGCATTTTCCCCTGTCCAACGCTTCAGCCAGTCCCTCTCGGGCCTCGCCGCATGACTTGGGGCCAGTGTGGTTTGCTACTCCTTCACTGCGTGACTCTTTCATTCACTACGCTATGCCGGTCTCCCGGCGCTTTCGAGTTTCTACATTCTCAGAGCTGAAATTGCAGGAAATCTTTGAACATAACCAGAGACCCAAAGGCGAAGTGGCTTTGGTCGTGTGTCAGGGATGGCCTTCAGGCCATCCGAAAGCCGTCTTCCTAAGAGTGGCTTAACATTCTCGGTAACGAATGCTGCTGGAAATTGAGCAGGCCGAATAGTTGCAAGGTACTGTTTGAGAGGATCTTCGCTCGTGGAGGCAATGACCAAAACTCTCAAACTGATAGAGGCTTAATGCTTTTGTTCTTCCCACTGCATGTGTTACCGAAAATGTTTTGTCTCTCTTAACGAAGACTGTTTTCGGATGGCCTGAAGGCCATCCCTGACACACAGCCTGACCAATGGTGGCAACGACCAAAATTGCTGTTATATTTCGTTGTTCTTTGTTGATATCTTTCGCAAAAAATGTAGAAACTCAAGGCCCGTCCCGTAGGGCCGGGTCGAAGCTCAGTCTCCCACGAATCGAAAATCGTAATCCATTTACGATGATGGTCTCTCTGTCAGCCCTGTGTCGAAAAGACACCAGGAAATGGCGACGAGCAACATTCATTCATAACGGGTTTTCGCCCCGGCCCTCCGGGACGGGCGTCTTTCTTCTGTGCATTGACCCAGGATTCCGTTCGCTTCCGCTTCACTCCATCCTGGGCTATTATCGACTGCTCCCTACGGGAGAAAAACCAACTCACGGAGCGCGATTAACCTCGCGCCCTTACATAAGCCAAGGCCCCATCTCGAAAGCAAGTTCTCGTTATCACCATTCTGATTGCTCTTCAAAATATAGAAACGCTCTTAAGCCATGACCTGATACCTTTTGCTTCCAAGCAAAACCAGCTTCCGACCCTCAAAACAGAATGGGATAGTGAAGGCTCGCAACCTTCACTATCCCACATCGACGTTATCGGAAAATCAAATATTCAGGCTTCCATTGCCTTGGGCGAATGGAAGCCTTCTCTATCAGCTCTCTACAACGCTCTCTGTCTGCTGCTCTACCAGAGCAAGCTCATCCGAGGAAAAGATGGTATTCACATCGAGAATGATGATGAAATCATCGCCTCTCTTCCCCATCCCTTGAATGAACTCCGTCTTCCAGCGTTGCGCGATTCTTGGCGGCGGATTGATGTTCGAAGGCTCGATCTCAATCACCTCATGTACGCTGTCGGCCATCCCGCCTAGAATCGTCTCTTCACCATCGACCAATAACTCCATGACGATGATTCTGGTATTCAGGGTTTGTACGATTGGAGTCAACCCGAAGCGCATACGCAGATCCACTACAGGTATTGATTGCCCTCGCACATTTACGACTCCGCAAACATAATCCGGCATCTGCGGAACCTTCGTTATCAGCGATACTTCCAACACCTCCCGCACTTGAGAGACATTGATCGCAAATAACTCGTCCCCTAGCTTGAAGGTCATGTATTGAAATGTTTCGGTTATCAATTCAGTCCCCTCTTAGTACGCTACAAAGTCCGCATCGCGGGCATCGGTGGCAATCGAGCTGGCACCTAATTCGATACTCGCTCCGTTACCTTTTCTCTGCAGCTTCTGCCCTGCCACTGCCCTTGCAGGCGCGGAAGAATTGGGACGAACGGGCGTCGAAGCAAGCTTCTTCATGCGTGCTGCGCCGTCACCCCTGCCGTCATCCATCTTGAAGAAGCTGATGGTCGATTGCAGAATCTCTGCCTGGCTGGCCAGCTCTTCCGAAGTGGAAGCCATCTGCTGGGAAGCAGAAGCATTCTGCTGGATAACCTGATCCAACTGCTGAATCGAGGTGTTGACCTGGGTCGCTCCGCTATTCTGCTCGGCACTCGCCGCAGCAATTTCGCGAACCAGTTCGGCCGTCTTCTGAATATCGGGAACAAGCTTGGTAAGCAGATCTCCGGCAGTCTCCGCCGTGCGAACGCCATTCGTACTGAGCTGGCTGATCTCTGCCGCCGCAGTCTGGCTTCGTTCTGCCAGCTTGCGAACCTCCGAGGCCACTACGGCAAAGCCCTTGCCGTGCTCTCCGGCTCTTGCGGCTTCGACTGCTGCATTGAGTGCCAGCAGGTCGGTCTTGCGAGCGATCTCCTCAATAATGGTGATCTTCTCCGCGACATTCTTCATAGCGCTCACCGTCTCGGAGACAGCCTTGCCGCTGGACTGCGCATCGATGGCGGCTTTATCGGCTATCTTCTCCGTCTGATGTGCATTGTCGGAGTTCTGCTGAATGCTTGCTGCAATCTCCTCCATTGCAGAGGTGCTCTCCTCCGCCGAAGCTGCCTGCTCGGTAGCGCCTTGCGAAAGCTGCTGCGAGGTAGTGGACATCTCCTCACTTCCCTGTGCCACTTGCTCCGCTGCTTCCGTCACGCTTTGGACCGTGTTGCGCAGATTCTGCGACATGCGAACCAGCGCGTTCCCGAGCTGATCTTTCTCGGAGAGTGCCTTGGCCTGCACAGTCAGATCGCCTTCCGAGATGCAACTGGCCACATGGACGGCAGCGCGCAAATTCTCTGACATGCGAATCAGTGCATTGCCTAACCGATCTTCAGCGGAAAGAGCCTTGGCTTGAACCGTCAAATCTCCTTCGGCAATGCTCGCGGCAACATGAACCGCAGCGTTGAGGCTATCGATACTCGCATTCAGATTACTCATCAGGCGACAGAAGGCACCGCGATACTCGTTCTGAATCGGGTCGGGAATATCGCCCTTGCCGATACGATCCAGACATTCGGCTGCTACATTCAGCGGATTGGTAACAGCATCCAGTGTTGCGTTGATGCCTTCGATCACTCTTCTGTACTCGCCACGCTGACGGGAGGCATCGGCGCGAACGGATAAATTGCCTTCCACGGCTGCATTCGCCAACATTTGCGCATCGGCAACCAGTCCATTGATCGACTCCATCATCTGAATCAGGCCGGGAACAAAAGTATCGTTCTCCGAGCGCCGTCCAACTTTCTTGAAGGCATCCAGGACTTCGGCATAGTTGCCCTCGGCCACAGCGACGCAAGCCTTATTCGCAGAGATCACTCGGCCCTGCGCGGTGTTGGTCGCCGTAGCAACCTCGGCAAAGATTCCCTGATACTTGCCATTAACCGTCGTCGTCAGATCGTTGACGGCCATCCGCTGCAATACCTGGTTTGCTTCGACAAGCCCACCCAAACCGGTGATGCAGTCGTTCAAATTGCTCAGTACGCGCTGGAAATCTCCATTGAAGTCGTTCTTTGCTAGCGGAGGAATATCGCCCTTGCCAATTCGATCCAGAGCTTCGGCAACAACATTAAGGGGATCGGTAATTGCATCGAGCGTCGAATTGATGCCTTCGATGACCTTGCGATATTCGCCTTGCTGACGGGTGGCATCGGCGCGAACATTCAGCCGCCCTTCGATTGCCGCAGTGGCCAGCATTTGCGCATCGGCTACCAGGCGGTCAATCGATTCCATCATCTGGATCAAGCCGGGAACGAAGGTGTCATTCTCCGATCTGCGTCCAACCTTCTGGAAGGCTTTGAGGACTTCGGCATAATCGCCATTAGCGACAGCGGTAAAGGCTTTGTTTGCGGAGATGACACGGCTTTGAGCTGTATTGGTCGCCGTAGCTACTTCTGCAAAGATTCCCTGATACTTTCCTTGAACCTGTGTCGTTAGATCGTTGACGGCCATCCGCTGCAACACCTGGTTTACCTCGACAAGTCCACCCAAGCCAGTAATGCAGTCGTTCAGATTGCTCAGTACGCGCTGGAAATCTCCATTGAAGTCGTTCTTTGCCAGCGGAGGAATATCGCCCTGGCCAATCCGATCCAAAGCCTCGGCAACAACATTGAGAGGATCAGTGACGGCATCTAGCGTTGCATTGATGCCTTCGATGACCTTGCGATACTCGCCTTGCTGACGAGTGGCATCGGCGCGAACATTCAACCGTCCTTCGATGGTTGCAGTGGCGAGCATTTGCGCATCGGCTACCAGACGATCAATCGATTCCATCATCTGAATCAGGCCGGGAACGAAGGTGTCGTTTTCCGATCTGCGTCCGACCTTCTGGAAGGCTTTTAAAACCTCGGCATAATCGCCATTGGCCACAGCAATAAAGGCCTTGTTCGCGGAGATGACACGACTTTGAGCTGTATTGGTCGCCGTGGCTACTTCAGCAAAGATCCCCTGATATTTTCCCTGAACCTGTATCGTCAGATCGTTAACTGCCATCCGCTGCAGTACCTGGTTTACTTCGACAAGTCCGCCCAGGCCGGAGATGCAGTCATTCAGATTGTTGATGAGGCTCTTAAACTCTCCACGATAGCTCTCGGTAATCGGGGCTGGAATATCGCCTTTACCTATTCGATCGAGAGCAACAGAAGCAACACCGAGAGGCCCGGTAACCGCATCCAAAGTGGCATTAATGCCTTCAATGACCTTGCGATATTTTCCTTGCTGGCGGGAGGCGTCGGCACGAACCGAAAGCTTCCCTTCCAGAGCGGCTGAGACCAGCGTCTCCGCATCGGCCACAAGCCGGTCGATGGCTTCCATCATCTGAATAAAACCAGGAAGGAAAGTATCATTGTCGGAACGCCGTCCGATTCTCTTAAAGGCTTCCAGCGTTTCGGCGTAGTCACCCTTCGCCACATCGAGACTTGCCTTATTTGCAGAGCGGACCCGCAACTGGGCGCTGTTGGTTGCCGTTGCCACTTCGCCGAAGATACCTTGATAATTGCCCTTCACATCGGTGGTATAGTCATTCACCGCCATACGCTGAAGCACAGCATTCGCTTCTTTCAGCCCTTCAAGATTTCCTACCAGATGAATAAGCGCTTTGCCGAGTTCATCCCGCTCGGAAAGATGTTTCGTCGATACCGAGAGATTGCCAACCGACAACTGAGAGGCCACTTCGGTTGCCGCCTGCATCTTTTCCAGCAACGTATTCATCGATTGCAGAATCGAACCTAGATCGTCTTCGGCTTTTATCTCTGCGCGAGTATCGAATTCCCCATCCGCAGCTTTTTTCGCGAAGTCAGCTGCACCATTCAAGCGCAAGGCCAGGCCACGCACGACAACACCGGCAACCAATATAGCGATAAGAAATGTAATTCCCAATCCAACCAGAATTACCGCGGGAAGGGCGGTCGCCCCCAAGGGACTACTGTCGACAATTTTGTATATAAGTAGTGAGAACAACAAAAATACACCGATCACAACCGCGAATCCGGCAGTGATACGTGTTCCAATTTTCCACTCGTTCATTTTCAGCGCGTCCTTCGATCTCTCTTACGAGATGAGTTTCAGCCTGTTTGCTCCCGGAGTTGATCGAAGGCCAATAACAGTCATCATGCCAAGCATCTCTTCGAGTTCCCGGCTTGCGCTCTCATTTGCGAGTTTGGAACGCCGTGGGAAAAGAAGGAAAGCAAGGTGATATAGCAACGAACAAAGGGGGAGAATCAGCAGGATATAGGGAACAGAGTATTTACGAATCAGGAGAAGAGAAAGCCTTAGGTTCGAACACGGCTGGAGTAGACAACGGGTCCATCTCCAAGACCGGATCAGGCGTGGAATAGGTTTTGTCAGCGTCTTACCTGCACTTGCCATCAATATCGCCAACGCAAAAAAGCAAAACAACGGAATCGGACGACGCCTGAGATTGTTCAGGCGCAATAGCTACAACGCCTCCGGCAAAGTACGACTATTTTCCTTAGGTATCTTTTGCTCAAACAGAAAGCAACGTACCGGATAAATGTATCTTCTACAGTTATATTATCGGCCGTTTTAAAAAATTCTTAGCTCTGTCCAAGTTTGAAACAATAAAGCAGTTTACGTTTCGCTGTAGAAGCAAAAAGTATCAGGTGATGATTTCAGTCATCAATCGGAAGCAGGAAGGTGGCGGTCAGAAACCGCCACCACAGCCGGTTCGGAGACCGGCGCTACTTGAGATCTGCTTTACCCTCCACACCCGCTTCCTGCGCGGCCTTCATCGACATTATCGCCGGCTCCCTCCGGGAGAGAGACCAACCAGCAGAGCGCGATTGACTCCGCGCTCTGAAGTCACCACCGATACATCTGTAACCATCGCCAAACGAAGAAACTCCCCACACGATTCGCGCCATCTGCGAATCGTGTGGAGAGCCCGGGTTTTGTGGAATGAATAAAGTTGTAAAGTAAGCCGCCATTCAACCACAGTTACACAGCAGCTTCTTCCGTCTTCTCTTCCACCAATGCAAGCTCATCCGAGGAAAAGATGGCATTCACATCGAGAATGATGATGAAGTCATCACCTCTTCTGCCCATCCCCTGAATGAACTCTGTCTTCCAGCGTTGCGCGATTCTCGGCGGTGGATTGATATTCGAAGGCTCGATCTCAATCACCTCATGTACGCTATCGGCCATCCCGCCTAGAATTGTCTGCTCACCATCGACAGACAACTCCATAACGATGATCCGGGTATTCAATGTATGAACAATCGGAGTCAGCCCGAAGCGCATACGAAGATCCGCTACAGGTATCGACTGTCCGCGTACATTTACGACTCCGCAAACATAATCCGGCATCTGCGGAACTTTCGTTATCAGCGATACTTCCAATACCTCCTGCACTTGAGAGACATTGATCGCAAATAACTCGTCTCCTAGCTTGAAGGTCATGTACTGAAATGTTTCGGTTATCAATTCAATCCCCTCTTAGTACGCCACAAAATCTGCATCGCGTGAATCGGCAGAGGACTTACCGGTCCCCAACTCGATGCTCGCTCCGTTGTTCTTGTTTTGCAGCTTCTGCGTAGAAGATTTTGTAGCCGTCGTCTTGGAATAAACCGGTGTCGAAGCCACTCTCTTCATGCGCGCTGCGCTTTCGTTGCGAACATCGTTCATTTTGAAGAAGCTGATGGTCGTCTGCAGAACCTCTGCCTGACTGGCCAGCTCTTCCGATGTAGAAGCCATCTGCTGTGAAGCTGAAGCATTCTGCTGGATAACCTGATCCAACTGCTGGATTGAGGTATTGACCTGGGTCGCTCCGCTGCTCTGCTCGGCACTGGCGGCGGCAATTTCGCGAACCAACTCGGCCGTCTTCTGAATATCGGGGACAAGCTTCGTGAGCAGATCTCCGGCAGTCTCCGCCGTGCGAACGCCATTTGTACTGAGCTGGCTGATCTCTGCCGCCGCAGTCTGGCTGCGCTCTGCCAGCTTGCGAACCTCCGAGGCCACTACGGCAAAGCCCTTACCGTGCTCACCGGCTCGTGCGGCTTCGACTGCTGCATTGAGAGCCAGCAGATCGGTCTTGCGGGCGATCTCTTCTATGATGCTGATCTTCTCCGCAACATTCTTCATTGCGGCGACGGTTTCAGTAACAGCCTTACCGCTGGCCGTCGCATCGACGGCAGCCTTGTCGGCAATCTTCTCGGTCTGGCTGGCGTTATCGGAGTTCTGCTGGATGCTGGCAGCCATCTCCTCCATCGCAGAAGTGCTCTCTTCCGCAGCCGCCGCCTGTTCGGTAGCACCTTGCGAAAGCTGCTGCGAGGTGGTGGACATCTCCTCGCTTCCCTGTGCCACCTGCTCGGCGGCTTCCGTCACGCTTTGGACCGTGCTGCGCAGATTCTCCGACATGCGGATGAGTGCATTGCCTAATTGATCCTTGTCCGAGAGTGCCTTGGCCTTGACCGTCAGATCGCCTTCTGCGATTGCAGCAGCAACATGCACCGCCGCATTCAGACTCTCGATACTGGCGTTCAGGTTATTCATCAGACGATGGAATTCGCCGCGATACTTATTCTCAATCGCGTCGGGAATATCGCCCTTGCCGATCCGATCCAGGCATTCGGCTGCGACATTCAGCGGATTGGTAACAGCATCGAGCGTGGCGTTGAAGCCTTCGATAACCCTCCGATACTCGCCCTGCTGACGCTTGGCATCGGCACGGACAGAGAGATTGCCTTCAACAGCAGCGGCGGCCAACGTCTGTGCTTCAGCCACCAGGCTGTTAATCGACTCCATCATCTGAACAAAGCCGGGAACAAATGTATCGTTCTCCGAACGCCGTCCGATCTTCTTGAAGGCTTCCAGGATCTCAGAATAATCGCCCTTGGCCACGGCAACGCAGGCTTTATTCGCAGAACGGACGCGCTCTTCTGCGCTGTTGGTTGCAGTCGCGACATCGGCAAAGATGCCCTGATATTTCCCATTCACATTGGTGGTGAAGTCATTCACGGCCATACGCTGCAAAACCTGATTGGCTTCTACCAAACCACCTAATCCAGTGATGCAGGCGTTCATGTTGTCGAGCAGCCGCTTGAACTCGCCACGATAGTTGTTTTCAACGAGAGCAGGAATGTCGCCCTTGCCAACGCGATCCAGGCAGCCTGCAACAACATTCAGAGGAGCGGTTACGGCATCGAGCGTCGCATTAATGCCTTCAATGACCTTGCGATATTCGCCCTGCTGACGAGTAACATCCGCCCGCACGTCGAGACGCCCTTCCAGTGCGGCATTGGCCAGCATCTGCGCATCGGCTACCAGACTGTTGATCGACTCCATCATCTGAATGAAGCCGGGGAGGAAGGTGTCGTTCTCCGAACGTTTGCCGATCTTCTTAAAGGACTCCAGAATCGCGGAGTAATCGCCTCTGGCCACATCGACGCAAGCTTTATTCGCAGAGCGAACGCGCTCCTCAGCACTGTTGGTCGCAGCCGCGACATCGGCAAAGATGCCCTGATACTTTCCATTTACATTGGTAGTGAAATCGTTCAAGGCCATCCGCTGAAGTACCTGGTTGGTCTCCACCAGACCGCCGAGTCCGGCGATGCAGGCGTTTAGATTGTCGATAAGCTTCTTGAACTCTCCACGATAGAGATCCGTGATCGGAGCCGGGATATCGCCCTTGCCGATTCTGTCGAGAGCAACCGCCGCAACACCCAGCGGATTTGTAACTGCATCCAGAGTTGCGTTAATGCCCTCAATCACCTGACGGAATTTCCCTTGCTGACGGGAAGCATCGGCGCGGACGGTAAGATTTCCATCGACGGAGGACAGGGCCAACTTCTCTGCATCTTCAACCAGCCGGTCGATAGCCTCCATCATCTGGATAAAGCCAGGCAGGAAAGTATCGTTATCACAACGCTTGCCAATCTTTTTGAAGGCTGTCAGGATCTCTGAGTAGTCACCCTTGGCCACATCGAGACAAGCCCTGTTCGCAGAACGTATCCGCTGCTGAGCACTGTTCGTTGCCGTTGCAACTTCGGCAACGATGCCTTGATAGTTGCCCTTTACATCCGTGCTGTAGTCGTTCAGTGCCATCCGTTGCAGCACTGCATTCGCTTCCGTCAGTCCCTCAAGATTCTTGACCAGATGAATCAGGGCCTTACCGAGCGCGTCTTTCTCCGACAAGCGCTGTGTAGAGGCCGCCAGATTTCCTACTGCCAGCTGTTCCGCAACTTCGGTTGCGGCCTGAACCTTATCCAGCAAAGCGTTCGTCGAAGAAAGAACAAGCCCGATCTCGTCCTGAGACTTGATCTCAGCGCGGGCATCGAGTTCTCCGCCAGCAACCCTCCGGGCAAAGGCAGCAGCTCCGCCAAGTTGCGCCGACAGACTCCGCACAACAAATACGGCGATCAACGCAGCAATCGCAAAAGCAGCCACAGCGGCAACCAGCACATCGCTGGAAAGGCCGGCTCCCCCGCTGTTTGCCTTGTTCCAAATAAAGCAGATAAGCAGGAGAAAGACTCCAAGAACAGCCGCGAAGCCGGCGGCGATACGTGTTCCAACTTTCGACTCAGTCATTTCAGTGTGTCCTTCGATCGACTTGCAACATAGGTTTCGGTTTATCTGTTCCCAGAGTTGATCGGAGACTTACGGTGGTCGTGCTGCCCTTCACTTCTTGCAATGGGGGGAAAGCAGGAGGCTGTAGCAACGAACAAGTGGGAATACTTAAGAAAGCATCTGGGGAGGAGTTCTTACAACTTAAAGGAAGAATGAGACTTAGACTAACTTGCGTTTTGGGGGAAGCGGGAGAGATCCACTGTACGGCTTGAGACATAGAAGAAGACGCCGCAGTTCTTCTCCGTTCTCGGAACGGGAATCGCGTAGATTCGACTGTCTTCTTATCAGCAAAACATGCCATACAAACCGCCAACACGGCAGAAAAAGTTCAAAATGTCCGATCTTGCACGGATGAAAGAGGTTACTACTCGGTCTCCAACAGAAAACCGATTACGCCGGACAGAGGACGTAACCGCAGCTGATACACATTGTTTTACAAGTGTTCTCTAATCTTTGACTCTGTTATCGACGGTTGTGCAGAATTCTTCCGCATGTCCGAAAATTGTACAAGTGAAAAACCAAAGACAAGCACTTTAGTAACTTTAAGAATTCCGTTATGAAAAGTGTGTGAACTGCAGAAGATTCAATTTGACCAAAGTGGAACTTTGGAGCAGCGCCTGAAGCTATGGTTACAACTGATGCCAACCAGCAAAGCAAGAAGGCGCAAAGCATTGTAGCTTTGCGCCTTCCTGAAATGTCCGGAACCGAACTAAGTTAGCGGGTGCCTTTGCTACCCTTCGGATTTTTTTCCTTTGCGTTGTCTTTGGCTTCCTTCGGCTCTCTTACTTTGTAACTGAAGAGGATTTTGTCGCCGAGATCCTGGCGGATATTCAGATCGTCGATACCCTTCTTCGCCGTCGCGGGAAGAGGCTTGCCGGGTTCGAAGACGATGGCATTGTTATCCCAAACTCCGACCACGGTTACGGAAACGATATTGAAGGTTGGCGTCGGCTTGGGCACGGAGACAAAGAACACCTCGTTTGCATGCCACTCCTGTTCGCCCTGCTCTTGGGAACGCATCATTAGATCGCGCACCTGAACGTTCATCGTAAGCCGGACGGCAGGACCATGATTCGTAAAGTGATAGGCAATCGTCTTAGGGTCGGTCGGAGTCAACCGGGCAACATCGATGCTATCGCAGCCCTTTCCGGTTGGAGTCGTCGGAGCGCATTCATACGAAGGCTTTCCGAAGCCCTCAAAGGAGAATTGATTCGGAATAGGAATGGTGCCGTTCACTTCGCCGGGGGTTCGGGATGTTGCGGTCGGCATCTCGGCTGTCGGCTGCGGCATAAGAAGATGGCTTGTCGGTCCGGGAGTCCAATAGGTGATGACGGTGTGATAGCTGCCCACCTTCTTGTCCTTCGCAGTCTGGTCGTTGGAATCGGAGGACGGTGCAGGCCCTGGTCCGGGAATCGTCTGTCCCGGCGACGGAGCTGCCTGGCCATGCGCCATCAACGAAGCCATCAATACGGGCACGGCAAGCAACGATCTCTTCTTCATTTCCTATCTCTTCTCCCTGTTGGCAGTCTCCTGCGACGGATTCTGGCCTTGGGTCGAGAGTATCAGCGTCGGGAAGACATGAAAACCGGAAGCATCCGTTTTGGAAAGAGCACGTTACGGAATCGGGAGCTGAACAGAGGGATTCCCTTTTTGGGTAAGGCACCGGGACACAAAGGTAAACCCCGTCATCAGAGCAGTTCGTATCGTGTGGAGGGAGATAACGGATCGGGTAGGTGTTTCCCGGAAATAGATCCCCGCGTGCGTCCCGGAGGGACGCGACGACAATAGCCCCGGCTGAAGCGCAGCGAAAGCCGGGGTTAGACCAACCCACAAAGGTGTCCGCCCTCTAGGGGCGGTTCGATCTCATCCTACAACCTTCGTCCCGCACCTACGGCGCGGCATATCTCTTTCGGATGTAGACCAGGGGTTCCGTCGCTTTGCAGCGACTCCACCCCTGGCTATTCTCTTGGCCTCCCTACCGGGAGACCTCTGAAATTCCTGCATCCCGAATCGGGGGAAAACAGAATCCGGAGAAAGCGACTGATTGCCGACATAAGGCTCTCTCATCAGCGCAGGTCATATCAGAGGGATGGAATAGATACCGGGATCGGGCCGGTGTCTTTGCGTAAAGGAATTCCGTTTGCACGTAAACAAATCTGCATTTTGCGCATAATAGATCCCCGCGTGCGTCCCGGAGGGACGCGACGACAATAGCCCCGGCTGAAGCGCAGCGAAAACCGGGGTTAGACCAGCCCACAAAGGTGTGTCCGCCCTGTAGGGGCGGATCGATCTCATCCCACAACCTTCGTCCCGCACCTACGGCGCGGCATATCTTTTTCGGATGCAGACCAGGGGTTCCGTCGCTTTGCAGCGACTCCACCCCTGGCTATTCTCTTGGCCTCCCTACCGGGAGACCTCTGAAATTCCTAAATCCAGAATCAACCGTCTAACCTGAATTAATTCAAGATCTGATGTTTGAAGGGCTTAGCATTAGGGCCGACGTAATCGACGACCTTCTGCCCCTTGCCATACATCTTGTATTTGTAGCTGACCAGCCCCTCCAACCCGACCGGGCCACGGGCATGCAACTTGCTGGTGCTGATGCCGACTTCGGCTCCGAAACCATAACGATAGCCGTCGGCAAAACGCGTCGAGACGTTATGGAAGACTCCGGCCGAATCCACCTCCCGCAGGAAGCAATCGGCAATCTTCTGATTCTCCGTAATGATGGCGTCGGTATGGTGCGAGCCAAAGTGCTCAATATGATCCAGTGCCTGTTGCAGATCGTCGACCACCTTTAGCGCAATCACCAGATCGCCATACTCGGTATGCCATTCGTCATCCCCGACCAGCTCAATCGGTTTCCCCGGCAACAGAGCCTGAGTCCGGGCACAACCGCGCACGCGCACCGCTTCCCTTCTCAAACGCTCGTAGAGTTCGGGCAACAGACGTTCGGCGATGGGCTGATCGATAAGAACTGTCTCGACAGCATTGCAGACCGCCGGATACTGAACCTTGGCATCCAGAACCAGCTCCCAAGCCATATCGAGATTTGCGTCGCGATGCACGAAGATGTGGCAGACACCATCGGCATGGCCCAGCACCGGAATCGTCGTGTTCTTCTGGACATACTGCACCAGCGCATTCGAGCCGCGAGGAATCACCAGATCGATCTCTTCGTGAAAACCGAGCAGCGTATTCACAGCTTCACGACCATAGACGGCTTGCAGAGCAGTCTGCGGAACAGTCGTCCCTTGAAGAGCCTCGCACATTACGCGTAACAGCTCGCGAGTTGTGTTTTCTACCTCGCGCCCACCTTTGAGCAGGACGGCATTGCCTGACTTCAACGCCAGAGAGCTGATCTGCGTAACCGCATCGGGACGGGACTCGAAGATCACGGCCAAAACGCCGAGAGGCACGCTGACCTTATGCAGCTCCAATCCGTCGTCGAGAAGACGCCGCTCCAGAATCTTTCCTGCCGGATCGGGTAGCTCGCGAACAGCGAGGATGCCGCGAATCATCTCCTTCAGCTTGGTCTCATTCAGCTGCAGGCGTTTGAACATGGAGTTGGAGAGCTCACCGGCCTCCAGCATCTTCCTGGCTTCGGCCACATCGACGGCATTCGCCTCCAGGATGGAAGGAATGGCCTCGGTCAGTGCTGTTGCAATCGCTGACAGAGCCTCATCTTTCTGGGCTGTGGTTAAACTGCCAAGACGCAATCCGGCCTGTCGTGCCTGTTTCGCCAGCTGACGAAGATCGTTCATCCTTGACTTTGCTCCTGAGGTAAAAAGACGGTTCCCACCTCGTCTCCGGCACAGATGCGCTCGATCACATGCGCCGTCCGTCCATTGGCGATAATGGCCAGCTTTCCGGCCTCGGTCGCCAGCCGTGCTGCCTCGATCTTGGTCTTCATGCCGCCACGGCCGCGAGCCTTGGCTCCACGGGCGTACCCGGCAATCTCATCTGTAATCACTGGTACTTCAGGGATAAAGGTCGTTCCCTCTTTTTCCGGGTCGCCGGTATAAAGGCCATCTACATCGGAAAGCAGAATTAACAAATCGGCGTCGATCTTAGCCATCACCAGGGCGGAGAGCTTATCGTTGTCGCCGAAGATGTGGTGGCTTCCACCTGTAACCTCGGGACGCCCCAACTCCAGGGTCGAAACCGTGTCGTTCTCATTGATGATCGGGACCACGCCCAGATCGAGCAGCTTGTTCAAGGTATTGCAGAGATTGGCATAGCGGACCGGATCGAGAAAGTCATCTTCCGTCAGCAGGACCTGGGCGGCAACCGTATCCAGATTGCGGAAAGCATGCTCGTAGAGGGCCATCAGCCGGCTCTGCCCCACGGCGGCGCAAGCCTGCTTCAGCGGCAGCTCGGCGGGAGATCCCTTCAGCCCCAGGCGCTTGGCACCCAAGCCGATGGCCCCCGAGGAGACGATCAGGATCTGGCGTCCCTCACTCCGGGCGTTAACAGCCGATTCCACCAGCCCATAGACAAGGCCGATGGCTGCCGATCCGTCCTTGCGAATCAAAACATTGGTTCCAACTTTTATAACGATGCGCCGGGCGGCGGCTACCCGTTGACGCACGGTGAGCTGCGCCGGAGTCTCTGTCAATTGCATGATCTCTTCATCATCGCATTTGTGCGGAGAGAAATCGACTACAGAAAGCAAAGTGACTGAAGCCTCAACCGTTTAGGTTCCGGTACTAAAGCTACAAGAGCCACCCGTAATGGAAAATCTTCATTAAAGTATATACATGCAGGTATATACTTTCCTAAGGAGGGTCTATGGCCACTGCTCGTGTTTTCAAATCCGGCAACAGTCAAGCGGTAAGGCTCCCCAAAGAGTTCCGCGTTCGAACCAAAGAGCTTGAGATCTTCCGTCGTGGAAGCGAGATCGTATTGCGCGAACCAGCGAAGGGGCTTGGACACGCATTCGAATTACTCGCGAGCCTTCCGGAGGATTTCTTTGCCGAGGAACGTCGGGACCCTCCACCACAAGAACGAGAAGACCTGTGACCACCGTCAAATACCTGCTGGACACCAATATCTGTATCTATATCCATAAACACCGTCCCCCGCAGGTTCTCGCCCGTTTTCAGAAGCTGAAGCAGGGGGAAGCCGCTATCTCGGTCATCACCTGGGGAGAACTTCTCTTGGGAGCGGAAAAGAGTCAGAACAAAAGCAAGGTTCTTGAGATTCTTCACGAATTCGTCACGCTCGTTCCAGTTCTTCCCCTGAGCGAACAAGTGGGTCACATTTACGGCTCCATTCGCGCCACTTTAGAGAGTCAGGGCAAACCCATTGGAGGGAACGATCTTTGGATCGCAGCTCATGCCAAAGCGGAAGGACTCACTCTTGTTACCAATAACGAAAGCGAGTTCCGAAGAGTACAGGGTCTTAAAGTGATGAACTGGGCGACCTAGAGCAAAACCAGCGTAGGTGTATCCTGAGCCACAACTCCCTACGCAGGTTTTCCGTCGAGAAAACCTGCACATCGCGGAATTGGGATAGGACATAGTAACGCTGGTTTTGCTCTAAACGCCCCATCGAATCAACACTGTTTGATAACAATCAAACGAAGTATCAGCTCCGCAAATCGACCTCCAAGGGAAACGGCCGCAGACAGCGCTATCAGTAGTAGCTGCACTCATCTCTATTTGTCTGCGTTGGAGGAATCATGCCTCAATGGAAAGGTATCGTCGGCAAGGGGTTCACCCTGGAAGACTTTGCCCAATATGTCTCCGGTCTCACCTTCGGGGCCTGGAGACCTTCCTTTGTCGTATTGCATAACACTGCCGTACCAACCTTTGCCCAGTGGCATAGCGTCTCCGGCGAGCAACGGATGCAGAACTTCCAGAGCTATTACCGCGACCAGATGCACTGGTCTGGAGGTCCGCATCTCTTTGTGGCCGACGACCTGATCTGGGTATTCACGCCTCTTACCGTTCCCGGTGTTCATTCGCCCTCATGGAATAGCGTCTCCTGGGGAGTTGAAATGGTCGGCGATTACGCAACAGAAACTATGTCTGACGCTCTGCGGGCAAACGCCATCTCGGCGCTGGCAACACTGCACGGAGCACTCGGCCTCAAGCCCGAAACGCTCAGACTTCACAGAGAAGATCCTGAAACCACGCATCTCTGCCCCGGAAATAAAGTATCGAAAGCGGACTTCATTACGCAGATCGCAGCACGGCTCTCAGAGGACTTTGCAGGAGAACATCCACAAGTCCGCGAAGTAGCCTAAGCCTTGTTGCAAACATTGGTCAGGCTTTGTGTCAGGGATGGCCTTCAGGCCATCCGGAAATAGTCTTCATTAAGAGAGAAGAAACATTTTCGGAAACATATGCAACGGGAAGAACAAAGGCATTAAATCTATACTAGTTCGGACGTTTTGGTCATAGCTTCCATGAGCGAAAGCTCTCTCCGCTGCATTCGTTACCGAGAATGCCTATTCATTATTAAGAGAATTTCCGCGGCTGGACTGAAGTCCAGCCCTGACACAAATCGATATCACAGTTTCAAGGCTGTTTCCTGATGTTATTCCCTTGGTTGCTTACGCTGGCTATCCTCTCTCGCAAATGCAGAAACTCCAGGTGTGGGCGAGGACGCCCACACGACAGCCGGTCCTCCACCCCAGCACGCGAAAACCGCACGTGCCGGGGACCCCGGCCTGGAGTCCGGCGGTACAAAACCCTAGATGGTTTTCAATCCGTGGCTGCGGAAGATTTCAACAATCTCTTTGCGGCTCTCTTCGCTTGGTGGCTTTACGTCTTCGAGCTTGTAGTTCAGCCCGAGAGCATGCCACTTCGACTTGCCTAGTTGGTGGAAGGGCAGGACATCGACGCGCTCGACAACACCAAGGCTCTTAGCAAACTCAGCCAGGCCGTGGACTTCCTGCGGAACATCGGTGAAGCCGGGAAGCAATACGTAACGTAACCAGATCGCTTTCTTGTTTTCCGCCAGACGCCGGGCGAAGCGCAGCGTGGGCTCAAGTTCGCGTCCGGTGATGATCTTGTACACCTCGGGATTCCAGGACTTGATGTCCAACAAAACCAGATCGAGATCAGCCATCATCTCGTCATCGACGCGGTCTCCAAGAAAGCCGGAGGTATCGATGGCAGTGTGAACGCCCCACTCCTTTGCCTTGTGTAGCACGGCTTTCAGAAACTTCGGCTGCATCAGAGGCTCGCCGCCGGAGACGGTTATTCCTCCCCGCTTGAGCATGGGGAGATAGCGATGCATCTCGTCGAAGACCTGTTCAAGACTCATGCGCTCGCCGCTCAGCGTATTCCAGGTATCGGGATTGTGACAGTAAAGACAGCGTAACGGGCAGCCGCAGAGAAAGAGAAGAAAACGCCAGCCAGGACCATCCTGTCCGGCTGACGTTTCATACGAGTGAACCCAGCCCCAGGCTCCGGCGTCTTCCGCAACCGTCGCCTGGGCAGGATTACTCAGAATCTCGAATTGCCGCTGATCCGACATTACGCTGTCCTTCTTGGCTACTAGTTACACCGACGCATGGAAGGTACGGCTGATTACTTCTTTCTGCTGTTCCTTCGTCAGACGGATGAAGTTCACGGCGTATCCCGAAACGCGCACGGTGAGCTGCGGATACTTCTCCGGATGCTCCATGGCATCTATCAAAGTCTCGCGGTTCATCACGTTCACATTCATGTGATAGCCCTTGGCATCGAAGTAAGTATCCAAGCCTGTTACAAGGTTACCGATACGGTCTTCCTCGGAACGACCCAGCGCTACCGGAACCATCGACGACGTCAGCGAAATTCCATCCAGCGCCTGCTCATAGGGCAGCTTGGCGACAGATAACGCCGAAGCCATCAGGCCATGCTTATCGCGTCCGTGCATCGGATTCGCACCTGGAGCAAAAGGCTCGCCCTTGCGGCGTCCATCCGGTGTGTTGCCCGTGTACTTGCCATACATCACATTCGACGTGATCGTCAGAATCGATTGCGTGTGAATGGCGTTGCGGTATGTCGGCTGCTTCTTGATCTTGTTCATGAAGGCATCGACAACCCAGACGGCGATGCTGTCCACACGGTCGTCATTATTGCCGAAGGTCGGATAGTCGCCTTCCGTGTAGAAGTCGATGACCAGCCCGCTCTCGTCGCGAATCGGCTTCACCTTCGCATACTTAATGGCCGAGAGGCTATCGGCCACGACGGACAATCCGGCAATACCGCAGCCCAGGGTACGAATAACGTCACGGTCGTGCAAAGCCATTTCGATCCGCTCGTAGGCGTACTTGTCATGCGAGTAGTGAATGCAGTTCAGAGCTTCGACATAGACCTTGGCCAGCCAATCCATCATGTGGTCGAAGGCCTTGACGACTTCGTCATAGTGCAGCTGATCGCCAATCAGGGGCATGCACTTCGGAGCGATCTGCTTGCCGGTCATCTCATCGCGTCCGCCGTTGATGGCGTAGAGCAGCGACTTGGCCAGATTCACGCGAGCACCGAAGAACTGAAGCTGCTTGCCGACGTTCATCGCCGAGACGCAGCAGGCAATGGCGCAATCGTCGCCATGATGCTCACGCAACAGATCGTCGTTCTCGTACTGGATCGACGAGGTGTCGAGCGAGACCTTCGCACAGAAGCTCTTGAAGTTCTCCGGCAATGCAGGAGACCACAGGACGGTAAGATTCGGCTCCGGCGCAGGTCCCATGTTGTAAAGGGTCTGCAGCATACGGAAGCTGGTCTTCGTCACTAGAGGACGCCCATCGAGGCCGATTCCGGCGATAGATTCCGTAACCCACGTCGGATCGCCCGAGAAGATGGAATCGTATTCCGGTGTGCGCAGGAAGCGGACGATACGCAGCTTGATAACCAGCTGATCGATCATCTCCTGTGCTTCGGATTCCGTGATCATGCCCTTGGCCAGGTCGCGCTCAAAGTAGATATCGAGGAAGCTGGAGATGCGGCCCAGCGACATCGCAGCGCCGTTCTGCTCCTTTACCGCCGCCAGAAAAGAGAAGTAGGTCCACTGCACAGCCTCGCGGGCATTGGCTGCCGGGTGGCTCAGGTCGAAGCCGTAAGCTGCGGCCATCTCCTTCAATTCGCCTAGAGCCTTGACCTGCTCGGAGAGCTCTTCCCGTAAGCGCAGCAGCTCTTCGGAGAAAGGACGGTCGTTCAGCTCTTCCTTCTCCTGCTTCTTGAACTCGATCAGGCGATCGATACCGTAGAGAGCCACGCGGCGATAGTCGCCGATGATGCGGCCACGTCCATAGGCGTCAGGCAATCCGGTCACGACGTGGGAGCTGCGGGCGCGGCGGATCTCAGGTGTGTACATCTCGAAGACGGCTTCATTGTGCGTCTTGCGATATTTGGTGAAGATCTCGTGAACCTTGGGGCTGATGGCTTCACCATAGGTCTGCAAACTCTGCTCAACCATGCGCAGGCCACCAAAGGGCATGATGGCCCGCTTCAAAGGAGCATCCGTTTGCAGTCCAACAATTACTTCACTCTCTTTGTCGATATAGCCGGGAGCATGAGCCGTGATGCTGGAAGGTGTGTCGCTGGAGATGGCGAGAACTCCTCCCTTTTCGCGTTCGGCAGCAAGCAACTCCAGGATCCGCGACCAGATCTTGGTCGTGCGGTCCGTCGGTCCGGCCAAAAAGCTGCTGTCTCCAAAGTAGGGCTTGAAATTACTCTGGATGAAGCTGCGGGTATCAATAGTTTCCTGCCAGTTGCCGCTTTGAAAGCCTTCCCATTCCTCGTAAGTCACGTTGCTCATCTTTAATTCCCTTCTTGTTGCCCTCGGTTTCCGCATTGCGGTACGAGGTGTCACATTTAAAAACCGACAAAGACAAACATCCGGTGGACCTTCCTTTCGTCCAACTCCTACCGGAACAGCTTCCCCTCTCGCGAGAAGAACCTGGTTGGCTTGGCGAACACCGGTAGCTACACCGGAATTCGGCGTTTTCTATGTCGCAGTAGCTTGTCAGGGAGAGGCTCCTGCAACGATTTTATTCCTATGGATAGAGATTGAGGTATTTCGGAGGAGATTAAGGCCAGTGGGATGTGGAAATTAGCAGCGCTGGGGGCGATGCTGTGTCCGGCTTGAAAGGTGATCTCTTGAACGGTGGGATTGCCCCTAGTAAGCCCGTTCTCCCAATCTGCGAAGCACATTACGCTTGCCATAAAGCAACCTCACACTGCACCCAGGATCGCTGGTTCACGTCCTCGGGTTGCAGGCTTCGGTCTCCAGGGTTGTCGGCAGATCTAGGTTAAAGAGTACCGGCTCCCCGTCAAGATCGAACCTTGCCGCACCCCTGGCTGTGGCATTTTTGTGTTCCTACTCACAATTTCAGGGGCGCTACAGATGAGTATCGGCTAGGAAATCAATATTTGCAACTCATGTTCACATAATGAGATATGGAACGGCATGAATCAGCCCTATCTTTGAGCAATCCATTCAGATTGAAAGAGATACCCCTTCTTGAGAAGAAGGCGCAAGAACCGCTTTGTCTCAAAGTTTGGCTGCTGGTCGCGCACTCAACGGGTGGTAAAGAACGCTATACCGTTTGCACAAACTGTTTCTGGAAGTTCCCGACATTCCGAGTAGGAAGACTGGGAAAGAGGATTTCCCTGGCATTGTTACCAGGCCCCCACTGATGTGTTCGAGCCGCGGTTCACCTGAAACACCTATTTCATATTTATTTTCAACGATATATAAGAAATAACAGCATAATTTACTTGCAAACTCACAACGCTATAGACTTGCGAAATCACAACACAATAAACTTGTTTTGGCACAGCACAATAAACTTGCAAATCCATAATGCCCAAGCCTAATGAAAAGCTCGCCTCCTCGCTCGAACTGCTCCGCGTGCTACAGGAGAGTGGACAGCGTATCTTCCAGACCAGCCAGATTGCCCGGATTCACCGTGACCGGCTGGTGAAGCATGGCTTTTTGCAGCCGGTGCTCAAGGGCTGGTTCATGTCGTCTAGCCCCAACGCGCACCCGGGCGACAGCACGGCATGGTTCGCCTCCTTCTGGGAGTTCTGCGCTGCCTACTGCAATGAGCGTTTCGACGCGGATTGGCATCTCTCGCCCGAGCAGTCTCTGCTTCTGCACGCGGAAAACACCGTGGTTCCAGCACAAACCACCATCTATAGCAGCAAAGGCCACAACAACTCCATCACGCTGCCCTTCCAAACGTCGCTCTACGATCTGAAGCAGGCGCAGATGCCGCCGCTAAGTCAGCTCACTCGCCGCGATGCTCTGCGACTCTTCACATCCGAGGCCGCACTCGTGCGGGTCACTGAGTCCTTCTTCCGCAAGCATCCGTTGGAAACGCAGGTACTGCTGGCGCGCATTACAGATGCCTCCGACCTGTTGCGCATCCTACTCGATGGTGGCCACTCCGCCATTGCCGGACGGCTGGCAGGGGCGCTACGCCGCGCAGGCCGCGCCGAACAGGCCGACGAGATTCTCTCCACCATGAAGCGTGCGGACTACGATGTGCGAGAATCTGATCCCTATGCTGACGGACAGACTGTCTTCGCTCTCACTCGGGCCACGGAAGCTCCTATCGTCAGCCGTCTTGAGGCGCTCTGGGCTTCCACACGCGGTGCTGTACTCGAGGTCTTTCCCTCCGCGCCAGGTTTGCCCACTCAGACGGAAAGCTATCTCACGCACATCGACGACATTTATAAGAACGACGCCTATCACTCGCTCTCCATCGAGGGCTTTCGCGTTAGTCCGGAGTTGATCGAGCGCGTCATCTCCGGCCAGTGGGACCCAAAGCACAACGAAGCTGACCGGCAGAATCATGATGCGCTGGCAGCACGAGGTTACTGGCAGGCCTTCCAGCAAGTTAAGACCAGCGTGGTCAAAGTGCTGCAAGGTAAAAATGCCGGAGCCGTGGTCCGCACCGATCACCGGGAATGGCATCGCGAACTCTTCGAACCTTGTGTCGCGGCGGGACTGATTCCCGCGTCAGCGCTGGCCGGTTATCGCAACAATGCTGTCTATCTGCGTAACTCGCGCTATGTTCCTCCGCGTTGGGAAGCAGTGCGCGACTCGATGCCTGCGCTGCTGAACCTCATCGAAAAGGAACCGGAGCCCGCCGTGCGCGCCGTCCTCGGACACTGGCTCTTTGGCTACATCCATCCCTACCCGGACGGCAATGGCCGCATAGCGCGTTTTCTAATGAACGTACTGCTCGCCTCGGGCGGCTATCCCTGGACAGTAATCCGCGTCGATGACCGCGCCGAATACCTGAGCGCTCTCGATCACGCCAGCATCGAAAACGACATACACCCCTTTGCCCAATTCATCGCTGGACAGGTACGGTTGTCGACACGTACACGGTGATCTTCGCGTTATGAATTACTCCGTTGGAAGATCCAGTCACCAATACGGTATAGGACGAAACCTGGGTAACAGGAGTGGAAGAAGGAGGAGGGGTGGGATTCCCTCCGCGGTTCGAAGTGCTGCTGCCGCAACTCATCGTAAACAGCAAAGGAAACAGACAAGCGGCCAGCAACAGAACCCGGCTTACCTGATTCCAGGAGCGCCTTCTTACCAGAAATAGTCCACAGGCCAAAACACCAGCCGTTGCAGACCAAGGCAGTGGAGTGCGACCTTCCGAAGGAACGGATCGTGCAGTCGTCGCCGCTGAAGATTGAATCGTAAGCACCGACTGCCCATTTGCAGTAATCGAGGTCGGATTAAAGCTACAGCTGATCTGATTCGAAGATGGAGTACAGCTCAAGCTGACAGCCCCCGTAAACCCACTCAGTGGAGCCACATTGAACTTGACGCTACCAGCGGCACCGCGTTGCAAAAGGATCTGCGGCAACTGCGGAGCAAGCAGGAAGTCGGGAGTTGCCGGAAAATCATAATGAAGCATAAAGGGTGACGAAACGGAAGCCTTATAGACTCCATCGCCCGAATAGGCGAGCTTGGTCTCATTCGGGCCATGATCGAGGTTGGAGCTCACAAGCGGCACCAGAGTCACCGTTGAGATATTCGTGCCGGAAGGCGTAAGAATGCCCATACTCGCGGCCATGCCATTCACAAAAGCTGTAACCATCCCGGTAGGAGCCACAGTAGAACCGCCACTACCTGTTACAGTAGCTGAAATCGTTACATACTGCATGGCATCGTAATAAAGCACCGTGGGAGTCGCCACAGCGGTGATGGTCGTTGGCAACAAGGGCGCGGCCGGAGCTACCGCCGTCACCGTAATTGCAGGAACAGCGCCCGTTACGGATGGAAGTGAATTTGTGTCTCCGGGATAAGAGGCCGAAAGCGAGTATGTCCCTGCCGGGAGATTCCTGAAAATTGTCTCGCCAATCATGGCAGGACTGCCAGGCGAATGGAGCGCATTCGAGTGCAGACTAACGAACTGAGTAAGCGATCCTAGCTTGACCGTTACGGTTCCGGTGAGGGGATGACAGCTCTGCCCATAGGCATACACCTCGACGGGCAGATCGTCCCCGGCACTAAAAGTGCAGTTCTCAGCACTACTATAGGAGCCGTTACAGTTTGCCGCAGGCCACACATACAAGTAATCTGTTCCCTTGCTCAGGGTAAAGCTGAAGGGTGCAGCCGATACGGCCGAGTAGCTGGAGTCCCCGGAGTACAACGCCCCAAGGGAATACGTTCCAGCATCAAGGGCCTTCGACGGGACCCATGCCGCGTAGCCCCAAGTATTCAATGCAACTGTCTCCTGGGACAATCCTCCAAGAGAAAACGTCACATTCCCTGTTGCATCCCCTCGGGTAAGGTATGAACCGTTCACCGTGGCAAGTGGAGCAAACTGCCAGCCAGCATCAAGCGTCACTCCACTTGAAAATGGCGTGTGGTCTTGGACATACAAATCGGACTGATTCGATGTAATCGCACAGGGATCTGTGGGAATGGAACTCAAAGTCGGGACCATAAAGCCGGTGATATTCAAATTGCTGCTCGTTGCATCAATAGACACCCCCTGTGCCTGAGACTGACTGCCGGCAAAGATGCCGTCTCCTGCATAAGAAGCCCAAACCTGATACTTGCCACCGGGCAGAGTGCGCAATGTGCCCGTAGCATTGCCGCTGCCATCAAGGACAAACGATCCGGCCACTTGTCCCAGAGCAGCGGTCGAATTGGTAAGGATCGCCACCGTTCCTTGCGGAACTCCACTGCTGGAAGCAGATTTCACATTTACGGTAAAGGTGATTGGGGATCCATGCGTTGCACTAGTCGGAGAGACTTGCAAGGTAGTGGCCGATCCCTGAAGCGAGATCGAATTCCAGCTGTTCACCAGAACATTTGCGTCAACCGACCCGAGTCCGGTCGCAAGATCGTATCCCGTGGCTGCAGAGTATTTCTGCAGCGAATAAAGCCCATCTCCATTTGTATCGAGAGAGCAATCGGGACTTCCCTTTTCGCAAGGTTCGTTATTGCTGCCCACGGTCACATCGTGAAAAGCTGCCGGCTTCTGACGTGCCAGGGAGTAGAGAGTGTAATTGGCCTGTCCCTGGCGGCCATACTTCTGGTTGACCAGAGCCATAATACCGGCCATGGCGGGCGCCGCAGCTGAGGTTCCGGCGACCACAGTAATAGGACCCTGTCCTGTTGCATCCATCACGCAATCGCCTGAAGCGGCACAGATCGGATATCCACTAAAGTTGAGCGCATTCGCAGCGAATAAAGAGACATCCGGGATATCGCGTACCCCGTCCTCGGGCACACCTGTCCCGCGCTGCCATGAGGGCTTGGCATAGCCGTAAGTGGTACCCGAAACAGGATCACAGATAAAAGGCAACGCACTGCCTGCCATAGTTGCATCGGCGGAGTCAATGCAACTGCTCTTTCCGCCTCCGGCAGCAGGAATAGGAACCGTTCTGGAGGGAGTATAGGGACCTGTCGCATTCAGACCGAAAGCCGTGTCCCAAGGCTGTTCCGGAAGGGGAGCCTTGAGCGAACCCAGAGTGGCATCGTTCGTATCGCTCCACAGCGTCGCCGCACTGGCACCACCGCTTGCGTAGTCGCTGTAATAGAAGTCGGTTCCGCCCACGGCAACGTTCCATGGCGTGGAGGCCAGTCCATTCACCGCCAATCCATAGCCGGTAATCCACTGTCCGAAGCCGTTATCGCAGCCGGCCGAACCTGAGTCTCCACTCGATACGAGAACTGTCTGTCCCTGAGCCGCGGCCTGTTGCCAAAGGCTTGACCAGAGTGTGTTCCCTGACTGGAGAAGAAAACCCTCGCATAGCCCGAAGCTCACGCTCAAAACACTGGCCTGATTGTCTTCGACTGCACGCAGAGCAGCGATATAGACAGGATCGACCATGTTGTGCGCATCTCCTATATAAAGGTTGATCGCCGCACCTGGAGCTACAGAACCTGCCTCCTCAACATCCAGATAGGCCTCGACATCGGCACCTGAAACGGGCCCCGGATCTACTCAGTCGATTACCACCTGGGGCAGAGGGCCAGATAACCCGAAAAGCTTCTGATAAGCCTGCACCAGACTCAAATCGATATTCGAGGAATTAATGATGCCGATTGTCTGCCCAGTCCCATTAATTCCTGCCTGATAGAGAGGCGTTACGTTGTACTGCGTTGCAAAATCCCTGGGAGCAAGGGCGTAGAACTTCTTTTGACCATTCGGCAGCGTCCAATCAGGAACAACCGCCCTCTTCGAGTTCAGATAGGAGCCTTTGCCGATAAGCTCAAGATTCGGCTTAGCCCGAAAACTATTCGTCGGCGAAATTCCCACAATCAGCTTCGACAGCGCTTCAGGGATTTTTACTTCGCTGGCATTGGCGTACTGCGTCTCTCCCTGAACCTGATATTTGTGGATTTCAGTATGGAAAGCACGTTTTAGGACGCCTGCCGTCCCTGAAAACTCGATAAACTGCTTGCTCTTTGAGACCTTGGCTACTTGAAAACCTTGCGAGGAGAGCCACTGCGTCGCAGTCTGAATATCTGCCTCTGCCGGACCAAATTGTTCACCGAATTGTTCGGGAGTTAGCCACTTATGATATGTCGCCGAACCAGCGGTATGGATATCTTGCAGAAAGTCCTTAAGCGCGATTTGCCGCTCAGGAGGACGATTTAAAAGCAGAAGCATACGGTCTGCGGGGAAATCATCGGCAACGGCTCCGCGATCGTTTTGAGCCTTTGCCAGAGGATGAACACTTCCGTGAAGCGAAACTAACTTCTCGTTATCAATGGGCCTAACTACGAGCGGACTTGCCTGTGTTTGAGCAATAGCAACGGGACCGGACAAGACAGCACAAAGAAGGAACAGACTTACACGCCCTATCATTGAAGCTCCCTTTTGTCCCAGACAAGATACAGCAGTTATAGAGATGTGTCATCAATTTATAGGCTTGTCCTCCCAATTACCATGAAAGAGGTCTTGTTCGAATAAAGCGGTTTATATCGCAATAAGGTGGAGATGGAAGAGCTATTGCCTCGTTTTAAGGCTTTGCTTCTGCCGCGAGGTAAAGGAACTGATCGAGCTTGAGTGCTTCGCACACAGATTGCAGACCGAAACAAGCATGGCTCGACGATGAGATCTCCTGGTGCGGGTTCGTAACCACATGTACCGCCGGACTCCAGGCCGGGGTCCCCGGCACGCGCGGTTTTCGCGTGCTGGGGTGGAGGATCGGCTGTCGTGTGGGCGTCCTCGCCCGCACAGGCGAAACAGCGTTGAAGCAGGAAACGTCGTAGTAACACGCGGTCATCTCTGGTGGAGGGCCTGGAGACCCTCCACGACAGCCGGCCTGGAGTCCGGCGGTACATGTTTGGCTGTCCCGTCAAATTGCAGCTAGAAATTTCGCAAAACGTGAGAGAGCTAGGGTCAAGAGATACCTTCCCCCTCATATGCTCTTTGTATTCTTTTATTTAGGCATCTCTTCTTCGCGTACAGAGTGCAGAGTTCTGGCGCATCTGGGGCAAGGCCGCTGCGGGCAGACATCCCCTTCTCTGCCCCCTATAATGAAAGCTGGGAATATCTTGCCGCAGCCTTGGAAGTTTGCTATCGGAGGCGGCGGCGCGAAATGTTGTAAGGACCAGGGAAATCTTGACCGATCAGATCATTATTCGTGGCGCACGAACACACAATCTAAAGAACATTGACTGCCAGATTCCTCATGGCAAGCTCACGGTCGTCTCCGGAGTCTCAGGCTCGGGAAAATCTTCCCTTGCCTTTGACACCATCTATGCCGAAGGCCAGCGCCGCTATGTCGAGTCTCTTTCCGCTTATGCACGCCAGTTCCTCGAGCGCATGGAGAAGCCCGATGTCGACCTGATCGACGGACTCGCTCCAGCCATCGCCATCAAGCAGAAGAACTCGACGCGCAATCCTCGCTCGACAGTTGCAACCGCCACCGAAATCTACGACTACATGCGGCTGCTCTATGCCCGTTGCGGCACGGTGCACTGTATTGCGTGCGACGGAATCGTGCGCCGCGACTCGGTCGATGAGATCGCCACCGCCGTCCTCGCTCTCGGCGAAGGCACCCGACTGCACGCGCTCTTCCCGGTGCTGGTCGAAGTGCCACCAGCTGATGCAGCAGCAGCCAAGCCCGCTCGCAAGACCGCAGCCAAGAAGACAGCCGTGAAAAAAGCCTCCTCCAAGAGCAAGGCTGCCGAAGCCGAACCGGCCGTCTCCGATGCCATGAAGGAGAAGCTGCTCGATCTGCGCAAGCGCGGCTTCAATCGTCTTTATCAGAACGAGACGATCTTCGAGTTCTCCACGCCGGAATCGTTGCTCGATCTCGACTTCGCCAAACCGATCTTTGTTCTCGTCGATCGTCTGGTGGTCTCAGATGACAACCGCGCCCGCATCGTCGATGCTGCCGAAATCAGCTATCGCGAATCGGGAGAGGTGATCTACGAAGTCGTGCCCCGCGATCCTGTCGAAGGGGAGGAACGCCAGAAGCTGCGCTTCTCCGCCGCCTTCGAGTGCAAGACCTGCCACCGCACCTATCGCGACCCGGAGCCGAGGCTCTTCTCCTTTAACAATCCTTATGGAGCATGTCCGCGTTGCCAGGGCTTCGGGAACACAGTCGATTTCGATCTGAACCTAATCATCCCCGACAAATCGAAGACTCTCGAAGAGGGAGCCATCGATCCCTGGAATCGTCCGAAGTATCGTCCCTACTACACGGAGATGAAGAAGGTAGCCAAGGCTGCCGGGGTTCCGCTCGATGTCCCGTGGTATGACCTGACCGAGAAACAGCAGGATTACATCCTCAACGGCAGTGGAAGCTTCCTCGGCATCAACGGCTTTTTCTCTTATCTGGAGACGAAGAAGTACAAGTTGCACGTGCGCGTGATGCTTTCGAAGTATCGCGGCTACGCGCTCTGCCCCGAGTGCAAGGGACAACGTCTGCGCGCCGAAGCGCGTGCTGTCCGCATCAATGGGAAGAACGTCTGTGAGGCTGCGGCTTTGACCATCTCGGCTGCTGTCGATTTCTTCAGCGCTCTCGAACTTACGCCGATGCAGGAGGAGATTGCGGGAAGCATCCTCGAAGAGGTTCGCCAGCGCCTGCACTTCCTCAACGCCGTCGGGTTGGAATACCTCACGCTCGACCGTCTGGCTTCGACGCTCTCCGGTGGAGAATCGCAACGTATTCAGCTGGCCACCTCGCTTGGTTCGCGACTGGTGGGAGCGCTTTATGTGCTCGACGAACCTTCCATCGGGCTCCACACACGCGACACGGCGCGACTGATCAACATCCTCGAAGAGCTGCGCGACCTGGGAAACACCATCGTCGTCGTCGAACACGATCCCGATGTGCTGCGCTCGGCCGATTATCTGCTCGACCTCGGTCCCGGTGCCGGAGAATACGGTGGAAAGCTGCTGGCCGCAGGCACTGTCGCTGAAGTGGAGAAGATCCACGCCTCATTGACAGGCCGCTATCTCAATGGAGAGATCAGCATTCCTGTACCCTCTCATCGTCGCGAACCGACGAAGGAAAAGCTGGTCCTGCGCGGAGCCCGTGCCAACAACCTGAAGGGGATCGATGTCGAAATCCCGCTCGGCATGCTGGTCTGCATTACCGGTGTCTCGGGCTCGGGTAAATCGACGCTGGTGCACGAAGTTCTCTATCGTGCCATCACGCATGAGCTGGGCCGCACGGAAGGCGGAGATCCTACGGGCGTCTATCGCGACATCAAGGGAGTCGAGCGTTTGAACGACATTGTTCTAGTCGATCAGACACCGATCGGGCGCACGCCTCGCTCCAATCCTGTGACTTATATCAAGGCCTTCGACGCTATCCGCGAACTCTTCGCCTCACAGCCCGACTCAGAGAGGCAGCGGCTCACAGCCGGACACTTCTCCTTCAACGTTCCCGGCGGACGTTGCGACGTCTGCGAAGGCGACGGCACCGTCACGGTCGAGATGCAGTTCCTGGCCGATGTCGAGCTGCCTTGCGAAGAATGCGGCGGCACTCGTTATAAAACGAAGATCCTCGATATCAAGTACAAGAACAAGAACATTCACGACGTACTGAACATGACCGTGAAAGAGGCTCTACGCTTCTTTATGGGACATCCGAAGATCGTCGACAAGCTGGCCGTTCTCGAAGAGGTCGGACTAGGTTATGTCCGCCTGGGCCAATCGGCCACGACGCTCTCCGGTGGAGAGGCACAGCGCGTAAAGCTGGCTGCACATCTTTCGACGGGACGACCGAACAGCAATGGGAAGTCGGCAAAGAGCCGCATCCTATATGTCCTCGACGAACCGACCACGGGACTTCACTTCGACGATGTAAGCAAGCTGCTGACGGCATTTCGTAAACTGATCGATGGCGGCGGCTCGCTGATCGTGATTGAGCACAATCTGGATGTCATCAAATCCGCCGACTGGGTCATCGATATGGGACCCGAAGGCGGAGACGGCGGCGGACGTGTGGTAGCCACAGGAACTCCGGAAGAGATTGCCGCAACCAAGGGCTCTCATACCGGACACTGGCTGGCGAAGACTCTGGCTGCACATTCTCATGCGGCAGAAGTGATGGCGTAGATCGGCGATGAGAAAGACCTTCAGCTCCGGTCGCACCCCGCAGAAGGGGATGCCCCATTGCTCTGCCCAGCTTCAAAACAACCAAGTTCTACTCAGGAAACAGGAAATCTGATGTACACCAAGCGTCCACATCTCGTCTTTCTGCTCGCTGCAGGTTGCACTACCTTTGCTTTTGCTCAGCAATCGCTTCCTCCCGGGACACAAGATCCCGATGCACAGGTCCAACAGGCAAACGATCCTCTCTCCACGATTGAAGAGGCAATCAGCAAAGGCGACCTCGCCGGTGCCCGCAGAAAGCTGGACGCCTATCTGGCAACTCATGCCAGCGATGCCCGCGCCTTCTTCGATGCCGGGTACATCGACGACGCCCAAGGCAAAGACGATGCCGCAGCCGCATCCTATCGGCACGCAATCCAGCTCGACCCCAAGCAGTTTGAGGCACATCTCGCCCTTGGCCTTCTTCTGGCCCGGTTGAATCAGCCCGAAGATGCGAAGAAGGAGCTGGAAGCGGCTACGAAACTCGATCCGGCGACCGATGATCAGACGGCAAAGGGCCGTGCCTGGCGTGCGCTGGCGCAGCTGATACGCAACAGCGATCCCGCAGCCGCTAAACAAGCTTTGGTTGAGGCTCTCAAGATCTCTCCCGAAACCCCGGAAGACATTCTTCTGACGGCAGAGATAGCCGAAGCCAGTGACGATCCGCAAACAGCAGAAACCGCTTACCGGAGAGCTATCGCACAGGAACCCAGCTCCGCTCCCGCCGTAGCCGGACTGGCACATCTGTTTCTGAAGCAGAAGAAATACGCTCAAGCGGAGCCTTTGCTCCGTACCGCACTGCAGAAGGACGAAGGCAATCCGGCCCTAACCTCGCAGCTGGCGACGATCTTACTTGCGCAGGATAAAAATCAAGAGGCTCTCGACCTGCTGACCAAGGCGCACCAGAAAGCACCAGCCGATCCGGAACTGGCCCGCATGCTGGCCGATACGCTCATGTCCGGTGGAGACGCCGCAGCCGCAACCGATCTTTATAAGCAACTGTTACAGGCGCAGCCCGACGACGTTGCACTGCTAACCGATTACGGGCATGGGCTCATCCGTCAGCAGAAGTATCCCGAAGCCGTCAGTGTTTTCCAGAAGGCCACGCATCTTGACGCCAACAACGCCGATGCCTGGGGCGGGCTCGCCTTTGCGGCTTCGGAAGCGCAACAATCGGAGCTGACCTTGCAGGCGCTTTCCATGAGGTCGAAACTGACGCCCGATACCCCGCCGACCTGTTTCCTCCGGGCAACTGCATACGATCATCTTCATCAGAAGAAGGAAGCGACCGCAGCCTATCGCCAATTCCTGGAAATGGCCGCCGGCAAGTTCCCGGATCAGGAATGGCAGGCAAAACAGCGACTCGCGGCGCTTGAAAAGATGCGGTAGACGGTTCAATGTAGCCGTAAACATCTTTCCGACAGATGAGCCCTCGCAGCCGAGGTTGGGTATTACAACAGTATTCCCGGGCATAGTTGTTTCTGCCCGACACAATGGCTCCTCTCCGGGGAAGGTGGACGAACGCATTTTCTTATTCGTCTGTTGTGGCGGGGAAAGGTTTTTTGCGCTTATCATAATATGCAACAGCTGTGCTGAACCTGTTCCCTCCCCAACAGCTATAAAAGAAAACTGCTTGAGCACCCCGGAGGTGCATGATGCGGTTTATATGCATTGCGGCGTTTCTTCTTAGCGTGACCCCTGCCGTCTATGCAGTTGACGACAAGGCTCCAGATCCCCAACTTATCTCGGCCCTGCAAGTAAGGGCCAGCACAGCCCAGCCTCGAGAGCAATGCTTCCTCTACGCGGAGCTGGTCCACAAAATGATCGAACTGGCAGGCTATCAGATGGCTGCCGGTGAAGAGGAGCAGGCCTCCACCACTCTGCGCGACGTTCAGCAATATGCGCAGAAGATCCACCTCGCCGTTTCGGAAGACAACAAGCGACTCAAGACAGCACAAATTCTCCTGCGCCGTGCAGCCTTTCGCCTAAAGGAAATGCTCCATGGTGCGCCGCTCGATGATCGTCCTGTTGTCGAAAATACTTTAGCGCAAGTAAATCAGGTTCAGGCCGAAGCGATGATGCAGGTCTTCCGTAAATAAGAAAACAAGAGCATCCTATTGCGGTATGCGTAAAGTTATCGCTTGTCTCGTCGTAACACTGCTAGTGACGCCCCTCCTCTGCGGACAGTCGAAGAAAGACCCGCTGAAGGAAGATGAGATCGACCAGATCCGCGAGTATGCGGATCGTCCGCCGGATCGGATTAAGCTTTATATCAAGTTCATTGAAGAACGCACCTCGACGATCAAACAGTTGACCGACGATCGCCGAGCTGCGGACCGCAGTATCCGCATCCGCAATCTGCTGGATGAGTTCACGCACATCAACGACGAGTTACAGGACAATCTGGACGAATACCATCGCCAGCACGCCGACCTGCGCAAAACACTGAAGGACCTGGTCCCGGCCAGCGAAAAATGGGTTGAAATCATTAAGAATGCCCCGGCCGACAATTCCTATGACTTCAACCGCAAGACCGCTATGGACTCCGCTGCGACGTTGAACTCCTCTGCCAAAGACATGTTGAGCTTCGAGGAGAAATACTTCATTACGCATAAACCGGACAAGGAATACCAGAAGCGAGAAAGATAAGAACCCCTTGTACCGCCGGACTCCCGGCCGGCGGTACATGTCCAGTGAAACTGCCGCACCCGCTCTAGATACCGGAAGTTCGCAGGTGCGCCGCAAAAGGCATCCCGGAGGGATGCCACTACAATAGCCCCGTGTGTAGCGTAGCGAAACGCGGGGTCTCCCAACGCAAAGAAGACCTCCGCCCCGTATGGGGCGGAACGAACCCTCCGCTGATTAGTGAGTGATTTCGTCCCGCCACCTCCGGGGCGGGCAATATTAAGACGGTTACCCCGGGTTTCGCTACGCTACACCCGGGGCTACTCTCGTAGCATCCCTCCGGGACGCTTGCCGACCTCGGAGCAAATACGAGGAGAAAGAGCTAACTACGCTACTCTCTACTCCCATCCTCTTTTCCTGCCTTCATGCTGCAGAGACGCGGAAACCGCCCCCCTCTTGTACCGCCGGACTCCAGGCCGGGGTCCCCGGCACGCGCGGTTTTCGCGCGCTGGGGTGGAGGATCGGCTGTCGTCTGGGCGTCCTCGCCCACACAGGGCGATGCTTCGTGAGAATTAATAACATATGTAACTATTACAGAATCTTATTCGCACGCCTGCTTCCCAGGTGGAGGGCCTGGAGACCCTCCACGACAGCCGGCCTGGAGACCGGCGGTACATGTCCATTGAAACTGCCGCACCCGCTCTAGATACCGGAAGCTCGCAGGTGCGCCGCAAAAGGCATCCCGGAGGGATGCCACTGCAATAGCCCCGTGTGTAGCGTAGCGAAACGCGGGGTCTCCCAACGTAAAGAAGACCTCCGCCCCGTATGGGGCGGAACGAACCCTCCGCTGATTAGTGAGTGATTTCGTCCCGCCACCTCCGGGGCGGGCAATATTGGTGGGAAGTTACCACGGGTTCCGCTACGCTTCACCCGTGGCTATTGTCGTAGCATCCCTCCAGGATGCTTGCCGATCTCGGAACAATGCGAGGGGGAAGAGCTAATTACGATACTCTCTTCTCCTATCCTCTTTCCCTGCCTTCATGCTGCAGAGACGCGGAAACCGCACCCCTCTTGTACCGCCGGTCTCCAGGCCGGGGTCCCCGGCACGCGCGGTTTTCGCGTGCTGGGGTGGAGGATCGGCTGTCGTGTGGGCGTCCTCGCCCACACAGGCGATGCTTCGTGAGAATTAATAACATATGTAACTATTACAGAATCTTATTCGCACGCCGGCTCCCCAGGTGGAGGGCCTGGAGACCCTCCACGACAGCCGGCCTGGAGACCGGCGGTACCTAGGGCTATAAAGCTAGTTTCTGATGTAGGGTTGGGAGCTTCTTCCAGGGATTCTTTGCCAGCCTTTGTTTCCAGCTATCGAACTCGGCTACGCGAAAGACAGGCCGTTCGGCGGACTTCAAATCCGGCCAGGCCAACGGCATTGAAACTGCCGCACCCTCTCTCGCACGAGGAGAAAACGGAGCTACGGCAGTTGCTCCGCGTTCGTTTCTCAGATAGTCGAGATAGATCCTTCCCTTACGAGCAGCCTTCGTCATCTTCGTCAGATACAAATCAGGATTCTGCTGTTCCACCGCCTGCACAAAGCGATGCGCGAAATCCTTAATCGCAGGCCACTCGTTCTGCGGCTCAATCGGCACGACGACATGCAGCCCCTTGCCTCCGGTCAACTTCAGAAAGCTCTCGAGGCCGAGCCCCTTCAAGGCTTCGCGAACTTCCTCGGCACTTTCCGTCAGAGTCTTCCATGCGATTGCCTCGTCGGGATCGAGATCGATAATGATGCGATCCGGGTGCTCCAGATCTTTATTGCGCGAGCCCCAGGGATGGATTTCTAAAACTCCCAGTTGCGCGAGACTCGCAAGTGCCTCCGGAGTGGACAAAGTAATGTAAGGCTCCGGCTTGCCTGTCTTCTTAATTGGTACTTCGACGGTTTCTATCCCGGGAGAAAGCATCTGATTCCTGTGCTTCTGAAAGAAGCATGGTTTCCCACTCCCCTCGGGACAACGCACCAGAGACAGCGGACGCCCTTCGATGTGCGGCAGCATGTGTGCGGCAACGGCCCAGAAGTAATCGGCCAATTGCTGCTTCGTCAACCCGGAAGCTTCGTCCAACACCTTATCGGGATGCGTAATCCGCACCGGCGCATGGGCCTCTGACTTCTCTTCGCGATGCTTCGAAGGCAAAGCTTTCGCGGCTTGTTCCGGAGCAGCCTTGTGCTGTGCCGAGTCCTTCGTCCTTTTTCTTTTGACCGGAGCAGCATCTTCGCGATGAACCTCGTCAGCAGGCTTATCTTCACGCAGTCCTTGAAAAGACGCCTGCCGCAGAAGATTGTCCGCTGTCCAGTTGGCGAAGTGAATCTGCACAACCAGCTCCGGCTGTACCCAGATCGCCTTCTGCTTCGCCTCGGCAGGAGGATCGTGAAACGGCATCTCCTTTTGTCGCAAGGCATCGAGACGATCTCGCAGCACCCGATGTGTCTTCTGGCTGAAGCCGGTGCCACTGCGCCCGACATAAACAAGATTATCGCCCTCGTAATAGCCCAGCAGCAGAGCTCCGATGCCATGCGTCCCATTCGTCGGCAAAGTAAAGCCACCGACGACGAACTCCTGCTCGTGAACACACTTGAACTTCTGCCAGTCGCCGCCTCGTCCGGAGAGATAGGCGCTCGCCGCCCGCTTGGAGATGATGCCCTCGGTCTGCATCTCGCAGGCTTTGCGGAAGAGCGTTGCACCTTTGCCATCCAGGTGGTCGCTCAAGCGAAGCCACTCTCCGGCATTCTCCAGAATCTGCTTCAGCAACTCCTTCCGCTCCACGAGAGGAAGATTGCGGAGATTATGCCCGTCCAGATGCAGCAGGTCGAAGACGAAATAGGTCAGCGGCTTCTTCGCTCCTTCTTGAAAGGCTGCCTGCAAATCGGCAAAGCTGGTTGTGCCATTCTCCGCGAGCACGACAACTTCGCCATCCAACAAGGCTGACTCAACCGGCAACTCCGCGACCTGCGAGGCAATTGTCTTCATGCGATGCGTCCAGTCGAGACCCTTGCGTGTAAGCAGACGGACAGCGGCTCCCTCTTTACGAGCCTGAATTCGATAGCCGTCGAGCTTCAGTTCATGAAGCCATCCGGAGGCATTCGTTGGAGTAGTGGCAAGCTCTGCCAACTCAGGCTCGATAAAGTCAGGAAGCTTTTCCTTAGGAGCCTTCTTCAACGCAGCATCGAAATGGAGTGTTCCGGCCTTCTTGTGAGCGGGTTTGCGCGAGGAAGCCTTGGCAGCACCGGCTTCTCTCTTCTCCTCCTGGCGATACCAGGCCTGGCCTTTGTTCGCAGTCTCTTTGGAGTTCCAGACATGATCTTCCTGATGCGCGATCTCTTCCAGGCTGCGACCCGTTACGGCACTGTTTGGAGCTTCTTCGGTGATAGGAGGATCATTCTCACCGCGTTCGAATTCGTCGTGTTCTTTGATGAGAAGCCAGTTGGGTTTCTGCTCATTCGCGGCGGCCTTACCGCCCATGCGGACAAGCGTCCACTTCCCTTTCATCTTGGTGCCGTGCATGATGAACTTCAGTGAGCCCTTGCGCAGTCCTTCTTCGATATCCTCCTGTCCGGGCTGAGGCTCCCAGGTTCCCTGGTCCCAGACCATAACGGTTCCGCCGCCGTATTGTCCCTTGGGAATAATGCCTTCGAAGCCGCCGTATTCGATGGGATGATCTTCCACCTGCACGGCGAGACGCTTGTCCCGCGTGTAGTAGCTTGGCCCCTTGGCAACGGCCCAACTTTTTAGGACTCCATTCCATCCCAGACGAAAGTCATAATGAAGCCGCGTGGCTGCGTGCTTCTGAATGACAAAAGGAAGTGCGCCTGCCTTTGCCTTCGCTTCGGATCTCTTTCCGCCTCGTGGTTCTGCTGTGATGGAGAAGTCGCGCATCTCGCGATAGCGTTTGAGCTGCGCATCGACGGCATCGGAGGGCGAAAGATTCTTTCCTGTTTTGCGGGCTGTTGTCATTTTGATCTTTGCACAGAATCGCCGTGGCTCTCGCCTCTGATACCGGTTTGAGCACCTATGCCGATTTGCGAGTCTTCTTCGGCTTCTTCACCAAAGCAAGTCCATTCGTCTCGCTCTCCGGCTTCTTCTTAGGAACGGCGCCTGCCTTCTCGACTCCCTGGATGCTCTTGCGCAACGCATCCATCAGATCGATCACCTTGGCAGGCTTCGGAGCAGGCTCTTCCTTCGGCAGTGGACGATTCTCAACCTTCGCCTCGATCAGTTCACGTAGCGCCACTTCATATTCATCCTTGAACTTCTCCGGATCGAACTTCGCCGTCTTGTGCTTGATGAGCTGCTTCGCCATCGAAAGCTGACCGTCCTCGACAGCAGGGTTCTCGATATCGCCGAAGTACTCGCGAGCATCGCGAAGCTCTTCGTCATAGCGCAGGGTGTAGGCCATCATTCCCGGAAACTTATCGTTCGCAGGAGACCCAATCGCGACCAGCTGCTCCCGCCCGCCGATGGTGATTTTACCCAGTGCAAACTTTTTCTCATTGTGCAAAGCTTTGCGTATCACGGCAAAGGCCGTCGCCTGCTGCTCGTTTTCCGGAAGCACGAAGTAAGGCTTTTCGAAGAAGGAAGGATCGACCTCATTCTCACCGACAAACTGCGAGACATCGAGAATATGCCGGGAGGGTACCCGCAAATGCTCGATCTCCTCGGGTTCGATGATCACGTACTCGCCTTTTCGATACTCGTAACCCTTTACCACATCTTCATCGGAGACAGCCTCCTCATCGCCACTCGTCTTCTGGTGACGAATCCGTTCTCCGGTCTTGCGGTTGATCTGATGGAAGCGGATCTCGCTCTTCGATTCGGTAGCGGTAAAGAGCTTAACTCCGAATGAAACCAACGAGATCTGGATATGCCCGGACCAATAGGGACGCGGCATCTGAATCCTCCAAAAGGAAGTTGGAATCGCAAATCGCCGACAGAGATGCCCACAACCATCCCAGGATCAGCACCTAAGAGCAAGATGGGGGAGGACAAGGTAATGTTACTTTCGAGCTATCCGCAACCTTCCATCCCGGAATATAAATCGGGAGAATAGACGAAAGTTCACTACCATTAACTTAGGTGCCAACAGATAGCGGATCATTCGCTCTATCCCGACCTATATCTCGAAAGCCGTATTTCACAGCAGTTGGCGAGCGTATCCCTATGCGAGAGCTGCGCAAACGATTCCTATTGCAGGACCAAGAAACTAAATGAGATCCAGTAACGATCCTGAAACATCTGCCGAAAAGCCAGATATGGGGGCTAGTTGGTTCTACCACCGAAGCATTACAGCTAAGTCATTGTGGGAAAAGCATTAAAGGAACCTAACTAAAAACTATTGGCAGTATTCGTAAGACGCTATACTGCCCTCGCGACACGTTGATTTGAATGCTTCCCGCAATCGGCTGATATCGCTCTATGAAAGGCATAAATGTTTCACCGGCCAGGTAGTATGCCCAAAGAAACGACATTTCTCCGTTTCGTCGCAAGGCAGCCCATTTTCGACACTCATAACCATGTCCATGGCTATGAACTCCTGTACCGGGAGGGCCCAGATGATGACTTCACTGGAGACCGCGACTACGCTTGTCGAATCACGCTAGATAACACCCTTCTATTTGGAATTCATAGACTTACAGGAAAATCCCTGACCTTCGTCAACTGCACACGCGAAGCTTTGGTGGAGAAATTCGTTACGCTGCTACCGCCCAAGACCACCGTTCTGGAGATCATGGAGACGGTCATTCCGGACGCCACCATCGTTCGTGCTTGTAGCGAACTGCGTGACATGGGCTACAAGATTGCCCTCGATGATTTTGTATTCAGTTCGGAGATGGAGCCACTCATCGGTTTAGCCGATTACATCAAGGTCGACATGACCATGTGTCCCTCCGAAGAGCGGAAGTTGATCCGCAAGCGAGTGGCCGACACAGGTATTCGTCTTATCGCCGAGAGAGTGGAAACCTCTGACGACTTCGCCAGCGCCTTCCAGGAAGGCTTCGATTACTTCCAGGGCTACTACTTCTGCCGTCCGTTGCTGATGGCCAGCCGAGAGATACCGTCGAACCAGAAGAATTGTCTGGCACTGCTTCGTGCTCTGCGCTACGATCCGCTCAACCTCAAAGAGATAGAGCAACTAGTCAAGCCCGAAGCCGCACTCTGTTACCGGTTGCTGCGCCTTGTCAACTCGGCGCTCTTCGGACAGCCGCAGGAAGTTACGTCAATCATGGCGGCGCTGCTGTCCATCGGCGACAAGCAGTTCCGTAAACTAGCCAGCATCTCTATTGCGGCCGAACTCAATCAGAAGCAGACAGTCGAATTGCTGGTTCTCTCCCTGGCTCGCGGACGCTTCTGCGAACTAAGTTCGAGCATCATCGATGAAGATCCCAATGAGCAGTATCTGCTTGGAATGTTCTCGCTCTTTCCTGCAATCCTGAGAATGAAGATGGAGGACATTATTCCTTCTCTTCCCTTTCGGGTGGAAATTCTCGCGGCTCTCGGCGGGCGAAACAACCATCAACGAAAACTCCTCACCTTCCTCGAACAATACGAGCAGGGCCACTGGACAGAATGTGCCGAAACCTGCGACGAGTTGCATGTGGACGAATCCGATCTTGCAGAAAACTACACGCAAGCTGTCCGCTGGGCAGAAGAGGCCCTGGACCTGGCCTATGGCCCACTTCCGAAACACGCATAAGAGCACTCTGAAAGCAACAACTTTGCCGTCTGCGTAAAGGATCGCGGGCTGTCCCATTCTTCCGGTCAAATCCGGACAGGAAGAATGGGCACTCAAACTGTTGGGTGCCGAACGAAAGCCGCAGCCTCCAGAGCAAAACCATCGTTACTGTGTCCTGCTCAAATTCAGTGATGTGCAGGTTTTCTAACGGAAAACCTGCGTCTTGAGTTTCTACATTTTCCGAGCTGGAATTGCAGGAAATCTTTGGACATAGCCAGAATCGCCAAAAGCGAAATGGCGTTGGTCGTGTGTCAGGGCTGGACTTCAGTCCAGCCGCCGCAATTTCTTTAGAAGTTTGACAAACATTCTCGGTAACGAATGCAGCGTGGAATGAGCCGCCGAACAGTTGCAAGGTACTGTTGAGAGTATCCTCACACGTGGAGGCAGCGACCAAACGCGCACACTGGTATAGTGTTCAATGCTTTTGTTCTTCCCGTCACATGTGTTACCGAAAATGTTTCCTTCTCTCTTAACGAAGACTGTTTTCGGATGGCCTGAAGGCCATCCCTGACACAATGCCTCACCAATGGTGGCAACGTCCGAAATTGCTGTTATGTTTCGTCGTTCTTTGTTGATATCCCTTCGCAAAAATGTAGAAACTCCAAGTGCAGGTTTTCTAACGGAAAACCTGCGTAGGCATTGGTGGTCCGGTATACACCTACGCTGGTTTTGCTCCAGTCCGCATCTTGACAACGATATTCCGATCCGGTTAGTGTTCGTTCGCTCTCAAAAACTTTCCCCAGCCCCTCTCAGACAATAAATAGACCTATATAAGGGAGAGTTCTTGTTTGCGTAACGTGAGGAGGTCAAACGATGCTCTCTGCAGATCGCAACACCGGGCCACTCTCATTCCTCAAAAGTTTGAAGTACAAACTTTTATACAACCACAAGCAAATCCTCAAGGGAACAGCCTTTCTAGCTCTATTCCTCGCAGCATCTCTGCATGCTCATGCGCAAGCCGTCTCCGCGACACTGCTCGGTAGCGTAGACGACAAAACCGGAGCAAGCATAGCCAACGCCAAAGTCATCATTCAGGAGACAGCCACCGGAAGCAGTCACTCCGTCCAGACCAACGAAAGCGGTAACTATACCTTCCCCAACTTGACGCCCGGAGCCTATACCGTCACCGTAGAAGCGACAGGCTTTAAAAAAGAGACACGCGCCAAGGTAGACGTCCTCGTCAACACCACGGCTCGCGTCGACTTCACTCTCGAACCCGGCAATGCAACCGAAACAATCACAGTAACAGATGCTCCGCCGCTTCTCCAGACAGACAGAGCCGACGTGAGCACCCAGTTCGAAGCCCGTCACGTTGAGGATATGCCGTTAAGTGTGAATCGCAATTTCCAGGGACTGCTGAATCTGGTCCCCGGCACAACTCCAGCTACCTTCCAGCACTCGCAGTTCTTCAATGCGCAGAGCTCTCTACAGACGGAAGTGAATGGAATCCCGCGCATGGGCAACAGCTATCAGATCGAGGGCATTGACGACAACGAGCGCACCGGCCTGCTGCAGATTCTGATTCCTCCGGCGGACGCAATCCAGACCGTCGATATCTCGACCAACAACTTCGAGGCCGAGTTAGGCCGCGCAATCGGAGCCGTCACAAACGTTACGCTGAAATCGGGCACGAATGGCTTCCACGGCTCCGCAACCGAATATCTGCAGAACGACGCCTTTAACGCACGCTCCTACTTCTCCCCCAAGGTGGGCCATGTTGCCTATAACTACTTTGGAGGAAACTTTAGCGGGCCTATCTTTAAGGACAAGCTCTTCTTCTACGGCGATTACTATCGCACCGAAGATCATGAGGCCAACTCCAACACACTCACGATTCCGCCTACGCAGTTCTATACACCGAACACGGCTGGCTTTATCGATATGAGCCCCGCGCTCAAGGCCGATGGGACAGGACAGATCTACGACCCTGCAACCGGCAATCCCGACGGCAGTGGAAGAACTCCCTTCGCAAACAACCAGATTCCCGCAGGCCGCGTAAATCCCGTATCGCTCGCACTCCTGCGACTACTGCCCGCTCCGAATCAGAACGCCACTAATCTGGCCTCACCGAACAACAACTACTTTGCCGTACTCCCCTTCCGCAAAACAGCCGACACCTACGACGCAAAGCTCGACTATCAGCTAACACCCTCGGATCATCTCAGCGGACGCTTCAGCTATCAGAAGGTAAACACCTTTCAGGCTCCTGTCTTTGGTCCCAAAGCTGGAGGCCCGGCTCAGAGCGCCTTTGAAGGAACAGGCATCCAGAAGGCTTACAGCACAGGAATCAACTACGATCGCGCCTTCTCTTCAACCTTGCTGACAGAGTTCCGCTTCGGCGTAGCGCATTATCACAACGATGCCCTTCCCAGCGACTATGGCTCGAACGATGCCGCCGCCATTGGGATTTCCGGCGTTAACATCAGTCCCTTCACAAGCGGACAAGTAGGCATCAACCTGACGAACTTTGTTCCCAGCAACAGCACCACGACGCCGCTCATCGGCTACTCGGCCAGCATGCCCTGGCGGCGTGGAGAAGCAAACATTGACTTCGTGAATCACTGGACCAAGATCATAGGCAACCACACTATCAAGTTCGGCGGAGACTTGCGGCGCATCCAGGACAATCTGCTTCAGGACCAGACCTTCAGTCCTCGTGGTCTGATTACTTTCTCCGAAAACCAGACCTCTATCACGGGCGGCAAAACAAACTTTGCCAATCAGCTTGCAAGCTTTCTACTCGATGTACCCAGCCAGGTTGGACGCGACCTGAACACCTACGCGCCCGCCTATCGTCAGTGGTGGCTCTTTGGCTTTGGCGGCGATAAGTGGCAAACGACATCGAAGCTGACACTCGACCTTGGCGTACGCTGGGAATTCTATCCTCCGGCAACTCCGGGTAAGTCGGGCGGCTTTTCGAACTACGATCCCAAGACCGGTACATTGCTCATCGCCGGAGTAGGTAACAATCCCAGTAACTTAGGGATTGATACGAAATACAACTACTTCGCACCGCGTACCGGCTTCGCTTATCGTGCTACGGAGAAAACCGTCATTCGCGGAGGCTTTGGCATCAGTTATATGCCCTTCCCGGATAATAGTTACGCCTTCAACTATCCGGTTCGCGCCAACAATAGCTATCAATCCCTGAACTCTTACTCACCTGCAATTCTGGACAATGGCCAAACGGCCACCTTCCAGGCAGGCTTTCCAGCACCAAAGCCCGTTGCCATTCCTGCTAACGGCATTCTTGTTGCTCCGAAGAATCAGGACTACAACGTGATTCCCAAGGACTACAGGAATCCTTATGTCGAATCATGGAATGTAACCGTAGAGCAATCCTTGCCCGCACATTTCACATTTCAAATCGGCTATGTCGGCAATCATGGAGTGCACATCGGCTCAGCACAGAACGTCAATCTTCCGCCCGCACTCGGGCTGGGAGCCAGTGCCGAACCGGAAGCTGTTGCCTTTGGCCGCATCGCCAAAACGACGGTCTACTTCCTCGGCTACTCCTCGAACTATCAATCGATGCAGTTGAAGCTGACCCGGCGCTTCACCAGCGGCTTCTCAACGAATACGGCTTTCACCTGGGGCAAGGGCCTGGGATACCAGACAGGCGACGATGGGAATCTACAATTCTGGCTGGATCAGCGTCGCAACTATGCTCCCAACGATTACGACCGCAGGCTGAACTTCGAGGAGAACTTCACCTATGAGTTGCCCTTCGGCAGAGGGAAACGCTGGCTGCGCAGTGGCCCCGCCGCGATTGCCTTTGGAGGGTGGAAACTCTCCAGCATCATCTCCGTCGTCTCGGGAACGCCCTTTACCATAACCGCCAACGGCGGCACCATCAACACACCGGGACAGGCTCAGACGGCCAATCTGGTCAAGCCCTTCAATGTGCTGCATAGAATCGGGAGCGGAAGAAACTGGTTCGATCCCAGCAGCTTCGCGCAGCCCGCCGGATGCACGAGTAAGCCTTGCGCAATTCAATACGGCACCACGCTGGGCAATACAGGACGCAATCAATTTCGCGGCCCGGGCTTCATTCAAGACAACGTCTCCGCCTTCAAAACATTTCCTATTTGGGAGTCATTCTCCCTGGAGACAAGAATCGATGCCTTCCAACTAAGCAATACCCCGCAATTCAACAATCCCGGCGGCTCGCTTACCAGCAGCACCTTCGGGCAGATAACAACGACAATCGGAAGCGGCTCCGGAGTGAATGGCATCGGAGGAGGCCGCGCACTACAACTCTCCGGGACTGTCAGATTCTAGGAAACCACCGTGGGTCCTTCAGGCCTGCTGTTTGAGTTTCTACAATTGCAGGAAGGTGGCGGTCAGAAACCGCCACCCGCTTCGCTATACCTCAATGACAAAGGTAGCAATTACGGGGCTGACTTAAGGTCCAACCCTGACACACAATAAATTTGGTTATATATCATATCGATCATGCTCGATGACTTACGCCGCTTCGCTGTGAATCGTAATTTCTTCCCTGCCACCACACTGAAACGTGTCATGAATTACTGGGGCTTTGTGCAGGCCGATCCGATCCGTTCGCCTGCACGGGCGCAGGACCTGATCCTTCGCCATCGTGTGAAAGGCTATCGTGTTGGCGACCTTGAGCGTAGGTATGCGGGAATTGGAGTCGAAGAGGACTTCTTCATTAACTATGGCTTTGTGACGAAAGCCCTACAGACACTCATGCACCCGCGTTCGATGGCTGGTGTTCCTGAAGCAGGCATTCAGCCATGGTCCCGCGCGCAGGAACAAAGAGCCCAGCTTTTACTCAAGTTCGTTCAGAAGCAAGGCTCGGTGCATCCACGTGAAGTACATGCTCATTTCTCACACGGAAAAGTACAGAATGCCTGGGGCGGTGCGTCGAATGCTACGACTCATTTGCTGGATGCTATGCACTATCGCGGCATGCTGCGCATAGTGCGGCGCGAGAACGGCATCCGTATCTATGGAGTACAGCAGCATAATCCTGGTCCATCGGATCCAGAATTACGTCACGGCCTAATCGACACACTAGCCGATACTGCGATTCGCATTTATGCGCCATTGCCAGGGAAAACTCTCTCTTTTCTCTTGCGTCGCCTTTGCTATGCAGTGCCGCAATGGCGCGACGAGATACCGGGTGCACTGAAGAGAGCAAAACTAAGACTTGCCCATCTACGCATCGATGGAATCGATTGGTATTGGCCCGCAGAAGAGGAGCCGGCGCACACTGCTTCGCAAGATGCGGTGCGATTGCTCACACCTTTTGATCCACTCGTATGGGACCGATACCGCTTCACATTGCTATGGAATTGGGTGTACCGTTTCGAGGCCTATACCCCGCCGGCCAAACGAAAATTCGGCTATTATGCTCTGCCGCTTCTTTGGCGTGATCGTGTGATCGGATGGGCAAACCTTTCTGTAAAGGACGGCCAAGTGATCCCTGAAATAGGCTATATCGCACGTCCGCCTGAGAACCGGCTCTTCAAGCGCGAGCTTGAAGCGGAGATTGATCGAATGCAAACCTTCCTGAAGCTATGAACAAATCCAGTCTGTGAGTTTCAGGCATTCTCTGAACGGAATCAGGTCATGTAGCGCCGGTCTCCGAACCGGGTCCCCGGCACGCGCGATTTTCGCGTGTTGGGGTGGAGAACCGGCTGTGGTGGCGGTTTCCGACCGCCACCTTCCGGCTCTGACATTAGCTATTTTCAAATACAGAAAATTCCAAAGCCCATCCTTCCGGTTATGAATCGGAAGGATGGGCTGTCCAAGACTAGTGTACAACTTGAGTTACAGTCGCAGAGGTACTGGAGTTATAGTTGCCGGTTCCGGAGTACACAGCCGAAATGCTGTGCGATCCGACAGAAAGCCCGGAGGTTGAGAGTGTAGCTTTACCGCCGCTGCCTACTGAAGCGGTTCCTATAGCCGTTGAGCCATTCCGGAAGGTTACGGTTCCCCCTGTGAGAGCAAGAGCGGTTGAAGGAGAAACTATAGCGGTAAAAGTAACACTCTGTCCTGAGTTCGACGGATTCGGAGAAGCCGCCAACAAGGTTGTTGTATTCGCCTTATTCACAGTGTGCGAGATTGCCGGCGACTTGCTTGAGTTATGCAACGAAGTTCCCTGATACACAGCTGTTAAGGAGGAAGTCCCGACACCGAGATAATAAGTGGAGAATTTGGCAACTCCACCGCTCACGGTTGCCGTTCCTAACAGATATGTACCGGCGTAGAAGTTTACGCTGCCGTAAGGAGTTCCATTTACCGCCGGAGTCACCTTGGCAGTCAGAATTACCTGCTGTCCATAGGCCGACGGATTCACGGAAGAAGTTAGTAAGGTTGAAGTGTTCTGCGTGATCTTTTCAGTGATGGCTGCCGAGGTACTCGCCAGATAAAGCGAGGAGCCTTGGAAGCTTGCCGTCAGCACGTCCGCGCCTGCGGGCAACGAGCTAGTGGTCAGAGTTGCTACACCACTTGAAGCCGCAACCGTTCCCAGGACCGTCGATCCATTCTTAAAGACCACGTTCCCGGTCGGAGTTCCGGAAAGAGCTGTTGTTACATGAGCAGTCAGACTTACAGGTTTCCCGACTCCGGCGGAAGCTGGCGATGCACTCAACACTGTTGAAGTTGGAGCATGAATTGTAAAGCTCACACTCTTCGTGGACTCCGTGTTCCCTGCCTTATCGGCGCTGTAGAAGCGGACGTTATGGGTCCCCGGAGTCGAGATGGTTATCGGAGACGAGTAAGACAGCACACTTCCGCCATCCTGCTGATAGTGCGTTCCGAGCACGCCGCTCAAAGCATCGCTGGCACTCAACGTTATCTTTACGGCAGAGTTATAGAAACCGCCGCTCAGAGTCCCGGCAAGTGACGATGCTGTCGAGGGAGCTGTTTTGTCGATATTGATGGTGGTGGAACCCATTGCACTGAAGTTCCCGGCAATGTCCTGAGTAAAATCAGTCAATGTGTAGCGACCTTCGGAAGTGATTGAGAAATGGCCGCTATAGACTGAACAGGCTCCGAGATTGCCGGCATTGCAACCGCTTCCATTGATGGCATAGTAGGTCCGGTTAATTCCAGAGGCGTTGCTGCCGCCGGAGTCGCTGGGCGTCAAAATAATCTGGACGTTCTGGTTGTTCCACCCGTAGCTATTGCGAACGGGAAGATTGCTCGCGACGATGCTGGGAGCAACCGTGTCATAGCATATCGAGCCTGCACTTGCCGGAGGATAATACTGATTTCCCGAGGTGATACCTGTATTATCCCAGGCAAACACTGTTGCACGATGGCATCCCTGGCCAGCGGAAGCGAGATTTAACCATCCGGAGGTAGCATTGGGGAATTCAGGTCCCGTGTAGAAGAGGTCCGAATGGGAACCTCCCTGGTTTGCCATTGAACTTGAATCGGAAAAGCTGTAGTCCCAAGCTTGCGAGAATCCGGCAACACCTACCGCAGGATAGCTTCCCAAGCTGGGGTCCGTAACCGACCAGTTGACAGTCTGGTCAGTGTTATACCATTTGTTTCCACTTGCGTTATATGTCGGACCGCTATAAGTAACAGATGGAGGAACAAAATCACCGGCAAGATAGGTACTGATTCCCCACGATAGCTGCAATGCATTGAAGGAACCCCAGCCGGTGACGGCATCATAGCCGGTTCCGGCACAGTAATATCCCAGCCCATAAGCAGCTGTGACGTCGTTATTGTTGCAGCCCGAAAGGGTGTCGTAGAAGGGATAGTGACGCGGATACGAAGGATTCCGGCCAATGTAGTACATCTCATAGTTTGCTTGTCCAATAGGCGCGCAAGTAGAGCCGTAGCCCGCTCCGCAACCGACGCCAACCGCAAGCAGATAAGCATTTTCCTGGGCAATGAATCCTGCAACCTCTGGAGCAGCAATGCTGGTACCGCCAACACCGCCCCATCCACCGTTGAAGTAATAGTTCTGCCCATAACCGGAGTTTAGAGAAACATCGGGAACGCTGCGGCTTCCCGCTCCGCAATAAGGATTTGAAGTCTGATATCCGGGGGCTGAGAACTTAGCGCTGCAACCTCCGGTCGATCCTCCGGAATTGCTGGAGCAGGCTCCGGACCAGGTTGAACCTTGCCAAGCCGTTTCCGAACTAAAGGTTCCGTCGGTATAAAGTGCAAGGCTGGTGCCACCGACCGCAATAGCAGAAGGATCGGAAGCAGGATAGGAAACGCGCACAGCATTGCCGCAACTCGCCGTTGCTCCCTGATCGCCGGAAGCAACCATTAAAGTCCATCCCTGGCCTACCATTGAATTGAAGATGGAGTGCACCGTATCCATAGTTCCGCTATCCCAGCAGGAGAACTCGGCACATCCCCAACTGGTTGAGAAGACACGGGCATGCCCATCGGATAGCATCTGGTTGAAGATATCGACAAAGGTTGAAAGATATGCGTTTGCTCCCTCATAGGCCCAGACATGAGAGGTCTGCAGATAGGAGCCGAAGCTGTTTGCTGTAGCAAGGGACCATTCGACATCGAGTGTCGTCTCGTCATTGCAACAGGATGGAGTACCGTCAATCCAAACACGGTCCACATTATAGGCAAGATAGCTATAGCGACTTTGGAATCCTTGCAGATCGCTGTTTGCGAAATCGCCCGCCGTGGCAATACCGATCGATGTCTCCGGCGGAGACCCGGAGGCGAGACTATAAGGATTGCAGCAGTGTCCTTGCGCCTGCAGCGCTCCATAATCATAGCCATAGGAGCTATAGATGTCGGTTGGATCGATATAGCCGCTGGTCACGTTGGGAGTGATTCCACCCTCTTCTTTCGCCAGCCCTTTCAGCGACTGAGAGGCCTGACTCCACTTCGCTTCCGAAGCTTTCATAGCAGCCGCAAACTTGGCGCTATCTCCATCGGCATGAATCGCTCCGCCTGAAGCAGCTATCTCTCCCGGCATATAGGCTGAGCTCTTCATCTGAATATCTCCCTCATGGGGAGCATGCAGCTTCTGAATACTGTTCAGACCGGCTACGGATTGAAGAATCCCTGTTAAGTGCGCAGGAATAGCCGGGTCGTGATCGTTGGAAAACTCCGTTACGGAGCCAACCTGATAGTTGTTGATGCTGACGCCAAAGGCCTTCTCGACTGCGTCGGTCGTGCCCTCTACGTCCACAATCAGGCGGTTGGCATAGCGTTTTGTAATGGTGAGGCCATTATTTGTGGCCCAATCGACTACGGCTTTCTCGTCCTGCTCCGATGGGGCAAAGCGGGCATTCCATTGCTCGGGAGTCAGATACTTGTGAAAATTGGGCGACTTCTTATCTTGCAGTTCTCTGAGGAACTTCTCCTCTTCTTGCATCTTTGGAGCAGCCAAGCCAAGAACCAGCCGAATCTTCGATTGTGCATTATAGTGGCTGATTAACTTGGCCGTTCCCTCGATAACTTCTCTAGGCGTACGTGAGCGTCCAAGAGGGGTATTGCTTAAATTGGATGGGGCCGGCGCATTCTGAGTTGCGGAATGGGTTTGGTTCCATGCTGGTATGGAAGTTAGCACGGATAGGGTGAACAGCAGAAAGCCTGAAAGAGTCCAGGCACTGGCGGCTTGCAGGGAGGACAGCATTGTCGGCCGCATAGATTCTCCTTCAACACTCCCCAGGGGCGGGAGCGGAGTCTGCGTACGTGGCAGAACGCCACAACCTGATTAGCGACAGGAGGAGAAGAAAATCCCTCACTACCACACTGAGCGGCTTGCGACATTGTGAACATATGCATCCGGCACACGCACAAATTTCATCGCCGAGGATGAGAGTGTTCGTTTCGAAAAAACGTGTCTGGAGATGAGCCTTGACAGAGGGCCTATCAATTACCCGCAAGTTGAATTATGAAAGTACGGATGGTGCTTCCAAGATCTAATTCAGGATTCGCCCCGGCGCGGCGAATCCCGAACTTTGTACATTTTCTTGCGAGGGAATAATAAAGGGGAGCCAACTATAGCAGCAATTTCGGCCGTTGCAACCATTCGCCAGGCTTTGTGTCAGGGCATGACTTTAGTCGTGCCGATGGTAGGGTCCTTAAGTGTTTTGGGGCTTTAGCCCCTGTGCATTTTTCTTCGCTAGATAGGTATAGCACTGGGGTATTTCTCTGATAAATCGATTAGGTCTTGCCATAGCAGGGGCTAAAGCCCAAACCGCTTTTCTCTGTCTTTGCGGCAGGGCTAAAGCCCATGCCCTGACACAAACCGATATCACCTCTTCAAAACTGTTTCCCATGTTGTTCCGTAGATTGTCTCCTCAAAATGTAAGATCCCAAGATTCACCCCAGCGGGGCGAAACGATAATAGCCCAGCGCGGAGTCCGCTTTGCGGACGAGAGCGCTGGGTTAGCTCACACCCAAAATGCCGCCGCCCCGTATGGTGGCGGCATGAAATCCTCCACAAATCCTAACTAAGGAGGTTGAGATTCGTTCCGCCCCATACGGGGCGGGAATTTAATGGGTCACTAACCCCGCGTTCCGCTACGCTCCACACGGGGCTATTATCACCAGCTCCCTCCGGGAGAGAAACCGACTCGGGACGCTCCACAATAGCATTCTGCGACATCGCGAGGATAGGAACACCACGCTTCCTCTCTAACTCCATGCGTCCACATTCTCGTGGTACCCTGAAGCTCATAATCTCTGCAGTCGCGATTTCCCCAAAACTATGCACTCAATGCGACATCATCCTCTTTCGCTTCTTAGTCTTTTCCTTCTAGCGCTGCCCACCGTCGCGCAGCAGGTAAGCTTTCACATCCAGCCGCTGCATCCTATAGCCGAACTGCGCGAAGAGGCGTTGAAGCTACAACCTCCGCAGGAAGACGGAAGCTTTCGTCCCCCCGATCTCGTCGAGCTGGTCAAGCTCGATCCCACGATCAAGCTCGATATCCGCTATGCCACAACAAACAACTTCCTGAGCACGGCGGTCTATACACAGGCACGGGCCTTTCTACAGCGCCCTGCGGCTGAAGCTCTTGTTCGTGCACATCATGAGTTGAAGTCGCATGGCTACGGATTGATCATCCACGATGGCTATCGGCCCTGGTATGTCACAAAGATCTTCTGGGAAGCTACTCCGGAGAAACAACGGATCTTTGTCGCCAATCCGACAAAGGGCTCAAACCATAATCGCGGATGCGCAGTCGATCTCTCCCTCTACGACTTGAAAACAGGACAAGAAGTTCGCATGCCAAGTGGCTACGACGAGATGACAGAGCGAGCCTATCCCAGCTACAACGGTGGAACAGAGGAAGAACGTGCCCGCCGCACTCTCCTGCGTGAAATGATGGAGAAGCAGGGCTTCAAGGTAAATCCTGAAGAGTGGTGGCACTTCGACTACAAGGACTGGAAGCAGTACTCTATCCAGAATGTTAGATTCGAAGACTTAGCTAAGTAACCTGTCGGAGTAAACCACAACGCTGGGTGCCCCATCTTCGCCGCGAAGTGAAACGGAGCGAGCTCGAGCATTTCCCGAAAAGATGTAGTCCGAAGCAATAAAATCTGGCGCGGCTTTCCGCTAAAGAAAGCCGCTCTTCACCTTACCTAGAAAGTTCACTGTATTTCGGGAAATGCTCTAAGGTGGGACAGAAGATGCCTTCAATATCGGTAACCGAGCTATAAGTTGAAGGACAGCTCGGTTACCGATATTGAAATCTTCTCTCACCCCACTTTAACTGCTGCTTCACTTCGTTTCGCAGCGTGAAAATGGGGCACCCCTTCATTCGTTTTACTGCCTGCTTTGGTACTCGTCATCTAGCGATGTTCGCAACCTTGGGCAGATTCCAGCGCTGAAGCAACTGTGCATACTGTGCTGTCGGTAGCTGCACCAGCAAAGGCTTGTGCATGGGATCGAGCCACACAAGCATGGTCTTCAGCAGAACCGGCTCCATTGCCGTGCATCCGGCCGTTCCGCTTGTTGCGTTCTGCCAAACGTGAAGAAAGATACAGGAGCCTCCATATGGAATAGGCGGAGTATCTTCTCCCTCGGCAAGAATTCCATTGTGCCCTACGATAGCGCCCCAGCGATACGACTCTCCCGTATCCCGCATATGTTCGGAACTGTTCCAATCGGAGGTAACTTTATTATGATCGACCATCCGGTTATAGAGTTTCGAATGGCTATCGTCGACACACTCAATCGAAGGTGTTAGCGCTAGATACTGCATCTTGAGTCCGGGCAAAGGCTGCGAGTCATAGCCAAAGGCACGCCCCAGCGCGAAGACTCCTGCTGGAGATTTGCCGTCGCCTTCCTTCTTCACGGGATCGGAAGCGGTGCGGATCTCCGGATTATCGGTACGAATCAGCCCCCGGCCCCAGGCCATTCCATTCTTTCCAACCACGACGGGAATCGAATCACCCACCGGCTGCCACTCTGCATGCGGATTCGCACGCTCATAGCGCTGCAGATGTCCTTGGAGTGTGCTCCAATCCGGCGTTGTCACCACGATCAACTGCGTCGATTGCGCAAAGACTGTCAATTCTTCCTCCGCACTCTGAGCCGCAAAGGTTGACCGCGTTAGAGGCATAAGCAACAGAGCAAGAAGAAGGAGCGCGGGTTTCATGAAAGGAGTGTAAGGCATTTCGTTGCTCGTCGCGAAGATCCTTTGTACTGAGATGGGAAGCCGAGGCCCAATGGATCGCCATCCCCGCAGTAGCGCGGGAGGAAACGCGCTTTCGTCTGTGCTACGCTGGAATCAAGGTGAATCCGCAGTTGATTGCCATCTTTGAGCAGGAGTATCGGGAAATCCGGCCTCGGGCCCCGATGCCTGTCTTTCATGTGCGCTTTCGTCGTTTCACTAGCCTGAACACGACAATCCGTTTGCGTGAAGGCAATATCCATGTCAGTCTTTCCGACCTGCTGGAAGGCGCTCCGGAGCCGATCTTTCACGCCATCGCTCACATTCTGATCGCCAAGCTTTACCGCAAGCCGATTGATGCCAAACAGGCTCTTCGCTATCGTCGCTTTACTTCCAGTGAAGCCGTCTCGCGACAGACCGAGCTTATCCGCCAATCCAGAGGCCGCAAAAAGATCACCGGGCCGCAAGGAGACCACTACGATCTCGACGAGGTCTTCGAGGTATTGAACAGGCGTTTCTTCCACGGACTGCTGGGCCGCCCGCAGCTGACGTGGAGCAGTCAGAGTGCACGCAGACTGCTCGGCCATTATGACCCGGCACATAACACCATCGTCGTCAGCAAGGTCTTCGATCATAGGCGAGTACCGCGTTACGCAATCGAATATCTGCTCTTTCACGAAATGCTTCATTTGAAGCATCCCGTGAAGGTCAGAGGAGGACGGCGCTGCGTCCACTCACGCGAGTTCCAGGCAGACGAAAGACTCTTCCCTCAGCTCGAAGAAGCTAAGGCATTCCTGAAAACGCTGTAGACGTCACTCAAAGCGAAGCGGACGAAATCCATCTTTCCCCGAGAGAGCCAGTTGAATCGGACGAGGAGGCCCGACAGGCGGAACCGTTACTTCAACCCAAAGAACGTCGCCGGAATGCGGACGCAGGGGATCTTGAGCGTGTTCAGGAATGAAATACTCGACTGACGCAGGAAGCGTAACGGCTTCACACGGCTCACCTTCGCGCACGTAAAGTTGCTGAAGCTTGTCTGGAGATTGTGGACGATTCGGCAGAACTGCTGCCAGATGTCCATTGCTCTCTCTGAGGGATACACCCCATTGAAATGTTCTCGGATGCTGAGCGCCGTCGAAGGAATACATTCCGAGAGTATGCTCGTTATCGCGCGGAAGTGAACACGTATCTACCGTTAATCTCAAAGCTAGATACCGTCCGCGTAGAGGCAGTTCGGGATCGACTTGTGCCGTCTTCACCCAGACACGAGGGCAGGTCTTGCGCTCGTAGAGATACTTCCCTGCAATGCTCAGCACCAGGACAAGTTGAATCAGCAATAATGCGATTGCGGCACGACGCTCTTTCATGCGACACCTCCGGCAATACTGCTAACCAGCTTCCTTCGAGTTCGCTCCAGTGCCCACCCTCCTGCCAGAAACACCACTCCGAGCATCATGAGACCTAACGAGCGACCCAACTTATCCATGACACTGGAGAAGTAAAACCAGATGACAGTCAAGGCAAAAGCGGCCATTCCATAGTTCACCAACGATTTCGCGGCAATTCGCACTCCCCACCAGACGAAGGAGAGTGCCGCTGCCCCAACCATGCTGTAAGCAAACACATTTGGACGGAAGGTATGAAAGGCATGCTCCCCGGTACCATAGGTAACCGCAGACTGAGCCCAGGGCAAAACCCACGTAAGAACAATCGTCACCGCGCAAGGTAGAACGCTGCGGCGCTCAACCACTGCTCCCACAGCCGCAACCAGGATCAGAGTCGCTATCGCAGCCAGACGATAAGAAAATGGAACAAAGCCCCAATCGTGCGAGTAGTAGGGACGGACCCAGCCATCTGCCAGCAGCCCTACCGACACCACCAACAGCAGCGCACCAACTCCAAAAAGAATGCCAAAAACAACCCGCTTCCTGGAACGAAGAAATGCCGTCAGGTAAATCACCGCAATTACAGCCAACAGACGTGAGATATAAACCTGTCCACCGGAATAGGCACTAGCCCGCTCACCCCACTCACAGACAAGCCAGGCAGGCAGCAATAACAGGCTGAAGGACTGCTGAAGTTGATCTCGCAAGAGAATCCATCCGGCGATTGCACATAAAGCCCATAACAGAATCGCTCCGGGCCAGTGCTCCTGAATATTGAAGATCTGCCCGATAAGCGCTATGACGGCCCCGGCAGAAAGAGTGCCAACGGCATGCATTGCCGTCGAGAGTGCAGGAAAGCGCTTCGAAACCGCTATTCCCAGGCCGTGAAAGAACACCAACATGGAGACGACCAGGAATAGGCGACTGGCAGGCGAAACCCGTTCCCAATGGGCAGCAACAAAGAGCAGCACGCCTGAAATGAGCAGAATGCCGCCTAAGATAAGCGCCAGGATGACCTGCCATTGTCGTCCACTGGGTTTTGCTTGTTCTGCTTCGTAAGCACGGATTGAGGCCGCCGTGCTCTCATCGATCAGTCCGGCGTTTTGCCAACGAACCAGATATCGTTCAGCGTTCTCCATGGCCATGCAGTAGAACAAAATAGCCCCGGAGCAACAAGTGCATAACTATGTAATGACTTTCTGACTATCAGATACTGGTACCGCCGGTCTCCAGGCCGGGGTCCCCGGCACGCGCGGTTTTCGCGTGCTGGGGTGGAGGACCGGCTGTCGTGTGGGCGTCCTCGCCCACACAGGCGGAGCAGCGTTCGAACAGGAATTTGAAATAGTATCCGGCTGTAGAGTTACTACATTTCTTACTCGGCTGGATTGGGCAAGGTTTCGCCCCGCCTACCGTCCGAGGTGGGAATACTTTCGTACCTGGCATTCCACAGCGATGTTTTGCGGCGCAGGAGCAATACAAGAAGAAGCGGAGATTGCTCTCCGCTCTCGCACTCTTTACTTATTCCGCCTTCGTGTTTGAATGTACAGTCCCCGTGTGGGCGAGGACGCCCACACGACAGCCGGCCTGGAGACCGGCGGTACTTACTTCACTTATTGCTGATTTGCAGAGACAGCGGGTTCGCTAATGTCTTCCGTGACATTGCGGCGCTTGGCAAACACAATCAGCAGGCCGCCGAAGACGACGGAGCCGATACTCGCCAGCTGGGCATTCGACATATGAAACAAAATCGGAGGATTGATGCGGATGATCTCCACCAGGAAGCGAGCAATTCCGGAGAGCACCAGATACTCTCCCGTCAGCTGTCCTAGAGGGCGCTTCTCTGCCCCTCTACGCCACAAGATCCAGCCGATCAGCAACCCGACCAGCAATTCATAAACAGGAGTGGGATGTACCCTCACGCCAGGATCGGTCGGAACCAGACCATTCGGGAAGCTCATTCCCCAGGGGAGATTGGTCGGAATGCCATAATCGCCGTCTCCCGAGGTCAGGCAGCCCAAACGCCCCATTCCGTAGCCGATAGCGGCAGCGGGAGCCGCAAAATCCAGCATCCTGAGGGCACCAACTTTATAAAGCTTGCCCTGATAGATGAGGGCCAGAATGCCGAAAACCAGTCCGCCAAACCAGGCAAAGCCGTCTCTGCTAAAGATTTCTGCCGCGGGATGAGCAATCAGTTCCCGGGGAGTCTCCACAACGTGCCACAATTTAGCACCGATGATGCCCGCCACAGTTGACACGGCGACGATTCCGACCGCATCGGCACTCACCTGCCAGCGGCGGAAATTTTTATGCAGCACCCAGCAGGCGCAAACAGCCGCAACCCAGAGCATTAGACCGAAGGTGGGCAGGCTAAAGGAACCGATTCTTATAAAGGGAAGCATGATTCTGTGACTTTGAGTATAGCCTTCTTTCCCCGGTTCCCGTATCGCGGGACTGTATGCGGCATCACCAACGGAAGTTCAAGCGATATTTAGATTTAGATCCACAAGGAAAACTCTAGTCGAGCATCGGCCCTTCAGGAGATACTTGGACATGCCTCCAACACAACAGAAGCTAGAATTACTGTATAGCCGCGAGCAAATCGCCGAACGCGTGACGGAAATGGGCGCTCAGATTACGCGTGACTTGGCGGGTGAAAGTGCCGTCTTGGTCGGAGTCCTTAAGGGCGCGGCACCGTTCCTGGCCGATCTTGCTCGGGCCATCGAAGCCGATTGTACTTTTGATTTTGTGGCCGTCTCCAGCTACGGCAAAGGGCAGCGCAGCAGTGGCGCCGTCAAGCTGATCAAGGATTTAGACCACCCCATCGAGGGCAAAAACATCATCGTGGTTGAGGATATTCTGGACACGGGTCTCACCCTGGGCTATCTGCGGAAGCTCTTCCTCCAGCATCATCCCAAGTCGCTCCGCATCGCCACGCTGCTGGACAAGCCTTCGCGCCGTATCGAGCCGATTGAGGCCGATTACGTCGGATTCAGCATTCCCAATCTCTTTGTCATCGGATATGGAATGGATTACGCGGAACGTTACCGCAATCTGGCCGATATCTGCGTGATGCCCCCAATTGAGGAATAACGCATTTTCATGATGAGGCTAACAGCAACCTGAAACATTGAAGGATTAGAATGTAGCCGGCCAGCACTCCAGGGACACGATTCCCCGTAAGGAGTGGAGAAGAGTGCAGCCGCACAGCGAGGAGTGGAGTAATCGATGAGTACTGTAAAGGTCACCGAGCCTGAGCTCGATGTCGATCATGGCGACTTTGATTCGGCGGCATTTTCCGCCAACGCACTAAGCAAATGGCAAAACCTGGCCGGACTTCTGGACCACACGCTTTTGAAGCCCGATGCTACCCGCGAGCAGGTCACCAAGCTCTGCCAGGAAGCGGCCGAATACCGTTTTGCCTGCGCAATGGTGAATCCCATCTGGGCTGGGCTGGCAGCCTCTGAGCTTGCCGGTACCGGCATTCCTGTTGGAGTCGTCGTTGGATTTCCGTTAGGTGCCTCCCTCCCCTCCACCAAAAGAGCAGAATCCGCAGCCCTGATTCGGATGGGCGTTCGCGAACTCGATATGGTCATCCAGATCGGCGAATTGAAGAGTGGACTCAATGTTCAGGTCGAACAGGACATCCGCTCGGTCGTCGATGTGGCTCATGACGCCGGAGCCATCGTGAAGGTAATCCTTGAGACCACGCTTCTCAATGTAGAAGAGAAGCTTCGCGGCTCTGAGATTGCCATCTGCGGCGGTGCCGACTTCCTGAAGACGAGCACAGGCTTTGCCAACGGCGGCGCAACCGCCGAAGATGTGGCACTGCTGCGTGGCGTCGCCGGAACTCGTTGTGGCGTAAAGGCCTCGGGCGGCATCCGCACCCTGGCCGATGCTCGCACCATGCTGGAAGCCGGTGCCAATCGCATCGGAGCCAGCGCCAGCGTAGCCATCGTTCGCGAACTCGGCGCCAAGTAAAGAAGGGCTCCCTCTCGATAGCCAAGAATAGGGTAGCTAGAGTAAAGAGTTGCGGTAATCGCACACAGACTTCAGAGCGAAGTAAGGCACGGATACCGCACTCCAAACTGTTGCTCCCCACCCTCACGGCCCAACAGCACGCCGAAGGAAGGGGACACCTTTCCCTTTTCCAATCAGCAACTTCCTATCCCGGGTATGCTACTTTCCCTGCAAATGACGCTTATAGGACTGCGGGTTGAAACCTCTTCTGCTCTAACTGATACTGGTTCAACAGCTTTTCGCCGCTGAGGTATCTCTTTCGTTACAACTTCGTTACTCTAGTTACTGGGGAATTTTTATAAATTTGGCACGGCGGATTCATGGTGGAAGAACAAGCTCAAACTCGACATACTGCTGAAGAGCACGCGTTCGAAGGCGACTATCGCCCCGCCACGACTGCGTCGCTCGACTCTCGGTCCGTCCGGGTCGATCCGATGGAAATCGGCTTCCTTATCCAGCTTGCCGATGCGCTCAATACCACACTCGACCTCAAGACTCTGCTCGTCCGCACCGCAGACCTGGTCCGGGCGGTCATCGACTATCGGATCTTTGCCATCCTGCTCATCAACGACCGAACCAACGATCTGCGTATGCGTTTCCAGATCGGACACCGGCCGGAGGTCGAGCGTATGCGCATCTCCATCGGCAAGGGAGTCGTCGGCCGTGTCGCCGAAACACGACAACCGTTGTTGATCAACGATGTCTCTCAATTCGAGAACTACATCAATGCGAATCCGAATGTCCGCTCCGAACTCGCCGTTCCGCTGATCGTGAAGAACCGGGTTATCGGGGTCATCGACATTCAATCCGAACAGCCCGAATACTTCCGGCCCGAGCACATGCATCTGCTCACCCTGACCGCATCGCGCATCGGACAGGCTATCGAGAATGCGCGCCTCTATACGCGAGTTGCCCGTCAGGCGCAGACGCTGGAGGTGCTCAACGAGATCAGCCGTGAACTAACCTCCATTCTGGAATTCGACCGCCTGCTGGAGCGTGTTGGCGAACTGCTGCATCGGCTGATCAACTATCAGATGTTCAGCATCCTTCTGCTCAATGAGCAGGAGCAGGTGATGGAGATCCGCTACTCGCAACGCTTCGAGCAGCCGGCTGTACCCCGCACGAAACTCCCGCTCGACGGGGGCCTTACCGGGGTCGCCATAAGGGAAAACCGGCTGATCAACATCGCCGACGTACGCCGCGATTCCCGTTACGTCATGGTGAATCCGGAGACGCGTTCGGAGATGGTGGTTCCGCTGGTCTACAAGAACAAGGTCATCGGCGTGCTCGATCTGGAACACACACGTGTCGGCTTCTTCAACGAGCAGCACGAGCGAACCGTAACGACTCTGGCTGCACAGATCGCTATCGCCATTGAGAACGCACGCCTCTATCAGCGCGTCGCGGCTGAGGAACAGAGGCTCGAACGCGACCTTCAGATGGCTCGCGAAGTCCAGCTGCGCCTGCTGCCTCCGAAAACGCCCAAGCATACCAACGCCCAGTTCGCCGCCCGTTTTCTGGCAGCAAGGACCATCGGAGGCGATCTCTACGACTTCCTCGCCTTTGAATCGGGCCGCACCGGAATCGCCTTGGGAGACGTCAGCGGCAAGGCTGCTCCAGCGGCTCTCTACGCAGCGCTGGTCAGCGGCCTGATCCGCTCCGCAGCAGCGCAAAAGCCTTCTCCGGCTGAAATGTTGGTGAATCTGAACGACGCTCTTCAAGAACGCCGCATGGATTCGCAATATGTGACGATGCTCTTCTCCGTCTGGAATGACGATAGCCAGACGCTACAGATCGCGAATGCCGGAGCCGTGCAACCGCTCTTCTGCCGTTCGGGAGAAGTTGAGGTGATCCACGCCGAGGGCTTCCCTCTGGGACTCTTCCCGTCCGCGAAGTATGAAGAGTTCAACATTTCGACACGTCCGGGAGACTCGATTGTCTTCTTCAGCGATGGCATTGTCGACGCTCAGAATCCACAAGGCGAGATGTTCGGCACGGACCGCCTGATCTCGGTCGTCAAAAAGAATCAGCGCAAATCGGCCGCCAATCTGGCCGATACCATCATTGCCGAGGTTTCGAAGTTCCAGGCCGGAGCCGAGCACTTCGACGACGAAACAGTCGTGGTATTGCGGGTAACAGGCTGCTGCGATCCAACGGAGTAAAGCAGCTGGTAAAGCGGGTGGCGTGGCTTCGCCACCAAGCTAAAAACCGGGTAGCGCGACTTCGTCGCCAAGCTAAATGTCGCAAGTGATAATCCCGACGCGTTCCTTTCTATCAAAATGGATTGATCTGCGGGTTTTCGTGGTCCTGCTTTTGCTATTGGAGCGAAGCGACGCTATCCGCTTTACCAGCTTGGTGGCGAAGCCACGCGACCCGCTTTTTAGCTGCGCGGTGTAGCCGCGCCATTTACCATATATTTCAATATCAAATCTGATGGAGTGACCTTGGCTAACACCGCTACTGAACGCACCATTGCGCCGGCACGGAATCTGCTCGGCAGCCTGCGCCTTCCCGGCGACAAAAGCATCTCTCACCGCTACGGAATGCTAGCGGCCTTTGCTGAGGGCACTTCGCGATTTACCAATTTCTCGACCGGAGCAGACTGCGCCAGCACACTCGGCTGCATGAAGGCTCTCGGAGCCCAGGTAAAACACAATGTTGCCGAAGCGTCAGTAGAGATCATCGGCAACGGCGGCAACTTCACCGTTCCGTCAACACCGCTCGATTGCGGCAACTCCGGTTCGACCATGCGTATGATGAGCGGATTGCTCTCCGGACAGAAGGGTACCTTTACGCTGATCGGCGATGAGTCGCTCTCGAAGCGTCCAATGGAGCGTATCCGCAAGCCTCTCTCGCAGATGGGCGCAAAGATCACCCTGACCGATGGCCATGCACCTCTGACCATCGAAGGCTCACAGCTTACGCCTATCGACTACACCACTCCGGTTCCCAGCGCCCAGGTGAAGACCTCCGTCCTGCTGGCCGGTCTGAATGCTGCCGGAACGACAACCGTTCGCGAAGCTGTCCGCACACGCGATCACGGCGAGCTGGCGTTGCGCGCCTTCGGAGCCGATGTCAACCGCACGGTTGATTCTGTTTCCATTGTCGGAGGAGCGAAGCTGCACGCAATCGATGCCATGGTTCCGGGCGATATGTCCTCTGCGGCATTCTTTCTCTGCGCGGCAGTGCTCTTCCCGGAGAGCAACCTCGTTCTCGACGGACTGGGAATGAATCCCACTCGCGCCACGCTGCTCGATGTGCTCACGGCTCTGGGTGCGCGCTTTAGCGTTCTCAACCTCGAAGAGAAGCATGGAGAGTTGGTTGGCACAGTCCAGGTCAACGCTCCACATAATGGACTGACAACGACCACCGTCTCCGGAGCCCTTGCGGCACAACTGATCGACGAGTTGCCGGTACTTGCCGCTATCGCTCCGTATTCTTCTGGAGGAATCCGCATTCGCGATGCTAAGGAGCTGCGCGTGAAGGAGTCAGACCGCATTGCACTGGTGGTGCAGAATCTGCGTGCCATGGGTGCAAAGGTGGAAGAGTTCGAAGATGGGCTCGACGTCCCGGGGAATCAGGAGCTGCACGGAACCGAGATAGACTCGGGCGGCGATCACCGCATTGCCATGGCCTTCTCGATTGCCGCTCTGCGCGCCAAGGGAGAATCGCTAATCAAGGGTGCCGACGCTGCGAACATCTCGTTCCCTGAGTTCTTCGACCTGCTAGACCAGATCGCAGAACGCTAAAGCTAGGAGCCACCCCACATGTACCGCCGGTCTCCAGGCCGGCTGTCGTGGAGGGTCTCCAGGCCCTCCACCAGGGGAAGCAGGAATTTCAAGAAGCCGTAAGAGTTACAGACATTGCCACATTTTCAATTTCCACGTGGCTTCGAATGTGTGGGCGAGGACGCCCACACGACAGCCGGCCTGGAGACCGGCGGTACCTTAACGCTATTTGACGAAGATATCCGGGGCCTGACCGGAGATATCGTTCAGCTTGACTCCGAGCAGGTGGGCAATTGCCGCAGCAACATTCACATTCGGAAATGGCTTTACTTCCTCACCCTTGCGAATATCGCTGCCTGAAGCGATAAAGATCTCCTGCATCAGCGGATTCTCCTTTGGATAGCCGTGAGCACCAGCCTCTTTGCCCTCCGTCACGAAGTCTCCGCTATCTCCTCCAACAAAGGCGTAATCATCAAGCCCGAAGATCAGCACATCGGGTCCTTGACCGGATTGGCTAGGCAGCGGATATCCTTCTTTCGCCGCTTCCTCTGCGGTCAAAACACTGCGAACGCCCGGCTTCCCGGTAAAGAGCGCTTTTACACCTACAACAGCTTCCGGCGTAGCATGATCGAGATAGACCATCGCCGAACCGCCCTCGGAAATACAGCTTCCCTGCACCTTCGCCTCCCGCAGCAATACATTCGGGTGCAGACGATGGTGATAGCTCTGCTGGCCATGATCGGAGACAATCAGAAAGGTCGTCCGTTCCAGATCCCCAGCTTCGCGAACGGCATTCATAATGTCCCGAACGCGATCATCGAGATAAGCAATCGTGTTCTTTCCCGAGTCGTTATCGTATCCGGTCTTGTGCTCTATTCCATCCAAAGCCAGCAGGTGTACGAGCAACAGATTCGGATGATGCTTCTTGATAATGTCCACTGCGGCATCGGTATAGAAATTATCCCGCCAGGCCTGCGATCCCTTGGAGAAGTTTTCAAGATCAAAGGCCTTGATCTTTCCCTCCTGCAACATCTCCTTTACAACGACACTCTGCGGATCGGGGCTTTCGGCAAAGCTCCAATTGATTGTCTGAGCCTTGTAGATAGCAACCCAATCGACTTCCGCAGTAGTGAGCCCGGCAGCCTGCGCCACATCATAAACAGTCGGAACAGCGACAAGTTTCGTCTTAAGCGCCTCGGCATCGACATGAATAGGCTTGCTGCTACGCTCGTCAACGATAAGTCCATTCACCAGGACATGATGGCGCGAAGCATCTACGCCCGTAACCATCGCCGTATGATTCGGCCAGGTAACGGTAGGATTGATCGGCTGCATCGAGGTATAAACACCGCTCTGCATTAAGCTGCGAAGAGTAGGTGCAGGCAGATACGGATCACGCAAGCTCTCATGCCCAAAGGCATCGAGGCTGATCACAACCACCATCGGCTTTTTTCGATCGACGGATTCTGTATGTCCGGAAGAGGCAAAGCAAAAGAAGGAAGAGAGAATGACAACAGAAACAACTCTACGAAGAATTTTCATTTGAAAATTAGTCCCGGAAGAAAGATAACACCATCTGCACAGTTTTGAAGCTGTTGTAAGTAACCCGGAGATAACAACACAAAGAGAAGCAGAGAGTCCGTACACCTTCGCGGACTCTCTGCCCTTGTCTAGAAGAGCAGCTTAGCGCCAAACTGCATCTGCCGTGGGCTATTGGCCTGCGAGGTAATCTGACCAAAGCTGCTGGAGCTTACATTCGTGTTCGGGGAGCTGAATTGCACGTGGTTAAAGATGTTGAAGCTTTCGGCACGGAACTGGATCGATCCGCGTTCGAAGGGATGAAACTCCTTGAACAAGGAAAGGTCCGTAGAATTCAATCCCGGAGAGAGCAAGTTCGAGAGATATGCTGGAGCATTTCCCAGTGTGAACGATGCTGGTTGAGAGAAGGCCGAGGTATTGAAGTAGCGGGTCAGGCGCTTGTGGATGTCACCAGAAAGTGCCGGATCGCTACCATTGTAGTTTGCATAGGCTGACGGATTTCCCAATCCCGAAACATTCGAAGCCGTAATCTGTAACGGATTTCCGGACTGGATCGTGGTAATGCCATTCACTTGCCAGCCACCGGCCAGCATATCCCAACCACGGGACATGTTCGCTCCAAAGGCACGTCCACGCCCAACGGGTAACTGATAAAGATATCCGGCAACAAAACGATGCGGAGTATGCTGCGAGGCTACAGCGAAATCGGCCATCGGTCTGTAGCTGTCCTGGTGCGATGTGCCATTGTCATAGGTCTTGGCCCAGACATAGGAAGCATTGATCTGGAAGCCGCTCCGGAAACGCTTGTCATAACGGACCTGCAACGCATCGTACTTAGTCTGCCCGCCAGTCAGGAAAAGAGGTTGCACACTGGTGAACTGCGGAAAGGGCTTAAGCAGTTGCGCACGAGAGACCTTCGCTGCGGAAAGCGCCCCACGAGTGATGACTCCATAGAATGGATTCGCCACCAGATCATTCAGCTTCGAGCCATAACTCAAGGCCGAAACCGGAAGCTGATCGAAATCAATGCCGCCCTCACGGCTCTGCTGTAACTTCAGTCCGCGATTTCCTGCATAACCGATATGCAGAGAGGCATCTCCCGGAAGTGTATGTTCCATATTCAGCGCATACTGCTCGCTGTAAGGAACAACGGTATTGGGAAGAACTCCCTGAATCTGTCCGCCTACTCCCGTGGCCAAGCCAAGAGAAGAACCGGCTGCAGCCTGCAGGCCGCTGGGGTAAGGATTATCCAGGGTGTTGTAAGGAGTGATCCCGTCCAACGATGTCACCATGTCGTTCTGAACGCGGAAGCCATAGGGACCGACGGTTCCGGCTGCAGCCTGTGGCGATGGAGCAAAGACGATTCCGTAAGCAGCATGAAAGACCGTCTTCTCACTTGCCGAATAGGCTACACCGATACGAGGAGCAATGTTATTGGCGTCATAGTCGAACTGGTGGCGGTCGTGTCCATTGACTCCGACAAAGACTAGCCCACCATGAAGGTCTGTAATTCCAGACGCGGCAGCCAAGGGGGATGCAGCCGTAGTATTGAGCGAGTTCATGCGGTTATAACGCTCGGTTCTTGGAGTATCGAGATCGTAGCGCACACCAAGATTCAAGGTAAGCTTCGGAGTCACGCGCCAGTCGTCCTGCGCATAGATGCCGAAGTAATAACTCTGTGTCGCCGCATCCTTAAAGGCCTGAATCACATCTCCCGAACTGGGAGTGCCCAGCAGGAGCGAAGCAATCGCATTTCCTGCCGCCGTGCTGGCTGAGCTGGGATTCGGTCCCTGCGTGAAATCTGCCTTGAAGGAAAAGTTACCGGAGGTGTCGCGCGTTTCACGGTCATTGACGCGAATCATGCGGCTATCGACACCGAACTTGAAGGTGTGGCTTCCACGAATCCAGGTAAGGCTTTGCAGCAGACTGTAGGTCATGAAGGCATTGTGGCGGTTGTCGCCATTGCCCAACTGCACATAGTTGCTGGCCGAGATTACCGGAAAGACCGGCAGACCGCCGCCATTGTTCAGGAGAGCCGGTAAACCAAGGTCGCTGGCATTAAAACCGAGTCCGGCATTCAGATAGTCATAAAGAGTACGCGAGAAGCCCACACGAACGTCATAAAGCAGCGAGGCCGTGGGAGCGAGCGTATAGCCCAGAACAAAGTTCCGCATCCAGTTACGTTGCTCGATACGCCCTTCGGCCTTCGCCAGTTCCTTCGGGAAGAGCGGTTGCGGGTTGTCATCGTAAAAGCGGTCGGAGTAGCGTCCGAAGACCGATTGCGTTGGCGAGATCTTGTGGTCTACACGAACATCCCAACTGTCGATGCGGATATCTTCCGTCGAAGTTGCGAAATAGTTGTTTGCGCCTGTTAGCGGATTTCCCGCAACATTCGCACGGGGAAAGTAATTCAGGATCTTTTGCGCCGCTGTACTCTGCATGCCCTTGGGAATCGCATTGTCCTGGAACTGATCGCGAATGTAGCCGGAGCCATTCGGATTCGCACGCGTGGAAAAAGGGTTATAGATCTTCACCAGCTGACCCGAGGCATTGAAGGTCTTGGAAAAGTCTCCTGCCCGCTGATCGTCGGTGGGAACAGTCGTGGTCGTCGAGATGAAGCTGTTCGACCGCAACAACTCCGACGAAAGAAGAAAGAATGTCGAGTCCCGGCGAATCGGACCTGACAGATTGCCGCCAAACTGATTCCGTTGGAAGGAAGGCAGAGGCTTCTTATTGCGATTCGAGAAGAAATCATTCGCATCGAGAGCCGAGTTGCGGGCAAACTCGAAGAGCGTTCCATGAAAGGTGTTCGCTCCATTCTTAAACGCAACGTTGAGAACGCCACCCTGGCTGCGTCCATATTCGGCGGGATAGTTCTGCCCCATGATTCGATATTCATTAATGGCATCGACCGACGGAAAGACGCCAACGCCTGAATTACCATTCACCGTGGGGAAGCCGCCCGGAATGCCGTCAACCAGAACATCCGTGTATCCCTGGCGGGTGCCGTTGATCGAGTACCCAACCGAGTTGTAGTTGTTCCCAATCGATCCGGCAAAGCCCGGCGTGAGAGCCAGCAGCGAATAAGTATTGCGCGAGTTCAGAGGAAGGTTGCGCATCGCGTCGCCATTCACGACGGCAGAGATGGTCGAGCTGCTGAGTTGGATCTGGGTGGTATCGGCCTCGACCTGTACCGTCTCGGCTGCACCACCCGCATGCAGAGTGATATCGAGTACAGTGCTCTGGCCGACATCGAGCTTGATTCCGGTCTGAACATAACGGGAGAAGCCCGTAGCTTCCACCTCTAGACGATAGCTGGCTGCACCGAGATTCAACAGCACATACTCACCGGATTCATTGCTCGTGGCAGCTGTAGACAAGTTTGTATCTGCGTTGGTGGCAACCACACGAGCACCGGAAATGATCGCTCCCGTCTGATCGCGAACAACTCCGGTTACACGAGCATTCACAGCCTGCGCCCGTGCACTCATCTGGCCAATCGTTCCAAGCAACACCATAATCAGGAAGAGATATCGGATTCGTGACATTCCTGTTCCATCCTTTTCGTTCCGCAACCATCCCCGTTTTGTCGCAAACGGAATAGCCGCGCTACTGACTAGAACCGTATCCCCGCCGTTGTCGCCAGTTGCCGCCTTTTACAGTCAAAGCGAGATCGAGATCCTATATCTTCTTGTCTGAGAATCATTTGCCCGATCTTCACAGATAGAACCTGTAACTGCTACAGAAGTGAAATTCATCGGGCATTCATCATTTAACCGTTCGAAATGCTTAGAACTATAGTGTTATGGCCGTCGAGATCCCTACGCCGACTGATACCGGCAAACCGCTTAAGGAACAAGATCCTCGCTGGCTGCTGGCCAAGCGCATTGCGCGCTCTTCTGTTCTGTCACGCTCGGAGCGGCTGCCGAGATTGTTGCTATACATCTGTCGCATGTATCTGGCGCAGAGAAGCGACGAATTAAATGAGCAGAAGATTGGTGTCGCCGTCTTTCGTCGCAGTCCAAATTACGATCCCGCAACCGATAGCATCGTCCGCTCACATGCCACACGGCTGCGTCAACGTCTTGAACTGTACTTCAGCACTGAGGGCGCAAAAGAGCCGTTACTCCTGGAGATTCCACGCGGAGGATACCTGCCGCATTTCTACGCTGCCTCACAGCCGTCTTCTGAGGTAGAACATCCGGCAACAACAATCCCTCCGGGAGAACCTGAACCCGCAGCGACAGAAGATCCTGCTCCCGTGCCGTCTTCCCATCAGGAGGCAGCAAAGAAACCTTGGCTGCTTCCCTTTGCTACGGGGCTACTCTTTGCCCTGCTCCTGGCCATGGCAATCTGGCACCTGCATCAGGATGCGTTGCTGCGCAGTGGAAAGGACGAACCACAAAACACGCAAACCGCCGTTGAACGAAGATTCTGGGAGAGCCTCTTTCCCAACAACCGGCGCACGCTGCTTGTAACCGGCGATAGTGGACTCGTACTCTACGAGACCTATACCCGGAATGAAGTTTCGCTGCCACAGTACCTCAACGGATCGTATCTTCAGAATTCCGGCTCTGCCTCCGCCGTCAAAGTCAGTCCTGAAATCCTGCAGAATCTCGGAGGACGGCGTTATACCTCAATCATCGATCTACAACTGATTACGAAGCTTTCGCATTTACCACAGTGGAATAACAATAGCGATGAGGTGATCTTCGCCAGGGACCTGCGCTCGGATCAGGTGGAGAAGTCTAATTTGATCCTGGTGGGATCGAGACAGGCGAATCCCTGGGTGGGGCTCTATGAGCCTGCAATGAATTTTCCATTGCGTAGGGATAACGAAGGGAAGTTCTACTTCCTCAATCGTAATCCCGAACCTGGAGAAAAGCATATCTACTCGCCTTCGGCGGACGATGAAGGCAGTGGTGCTACAGCGGTCTATGGATTAGCAGCATATCTGCCCACAGCCGGAGGACAAGGAAAGATCCTAATTCTGAGCGGGCTTTGGATGTCAGGAACCGAGTCGGCGGGAAACTTTGTTTTCAACGATCAGCAATTCTCGGCATTCCTCTCCAACATCGCCAGAAAAGACGGATCGATTCCCTCCTTCGAGCTATTGATCCGCACAAAAGTCTTCGGTGGAAATGCCGTAGCTCCGGTCGTAATCGCCAAGCGAGTCTACGGAAAGTAGCTGTATAAGGTACCGCCGGGGACCCCGGTTCGGAGACCGACGATACCATCCGGTGCATCCGCCGTAGCTTGATAGAATGCGCGGTGATGGCACGAACAACAACCAACAAAGGCCGATGAAGACTACTTCTATGGTGCTGTACATCCCCACTTAGGCGAAGTTAGCATTCGAAACCGCAGACGCTTGCGTGAGACATGAAGAAAAAGGGTAAAGCATCTCTCATGTAACGCCGGTCTCCGAACCGGGGTCCCCGGCACGCGCGATTTTCGCGTGTTGGGGTGGAGAACCGGCTGTGGTGGCGGGTTCTAGCCGCCACCTCCCTGCGCTGATTTCTTCATCGTTTGCTGCTTGCAAATGGCCATTACTGTTCCTGGCGCCGGGTTAGCTCAACCCAAAAATCCCGCCGCCTCGTATAGTCGCGGTATGAAATCCTCCACAAATCTTGAATAAGAGGATTATGCTTCGTTCCGCCCCTGCCGGGGCGGATAAAGTGAATGGGATTACTAACCCCGCGTTCCGCTACGCTCCACACGGGGCTATTTTCGTGCGCTCCCTCCGGGAGGATATTGCTCTGTTACCGGGCTGTAATGCTTCACACCTAATTGGCAACTCCACATGCCCGTTACCTTTGTGGCTATTGTCCAGGGCGTCTTCACCCACACATGGCAATATATGTGACTTTACGGCTGCTTATTGAAACGCCTGCTTTCCTCGGTGGAGGGCCTGGAGTCCGGCGGTACCTTATATGTGGTCTACGAAAAAAGGCCCGGACTGAGCCGGGCCATCAAACACAACAATTCAAGGAACTACGAAAGGTACTACTTTACTTACTGCTGCCAACCGCCACCTAAGGTGTTATACAGCTGGACAAGGGCAAGTAACTCGTTCTGGCGAGCTGTTGCTAACGTCAGCTCTGCCGAAAGGCGATTAGTTTCATTCGTCAGGACTTCCAGATACGAAGATTGCCCACCCTCATAACGAAGCTGAGACAAACGTGCCGCGTCCTTTGCAGCAGCAGCTAACTGCTCCTGCTGCAACCGATACTCGTGATACTTCCCATAGGCCACCAGCGAATTCGAAACATCGCGGAAGGCATTCGCAATCGTCTGCTGATAGGTAAGCACCATCTGCCGCTCTTGCGATTCTGCCAGCTTCACATTGTTCTTAGTCCTGCCCATGTTGAAGATCGGAACCGACAACGAAGGACCATAATTCCAAGCCGAATTAGGTCCGTCGAAGAGTCGCGAAAGTGCATTCGACTCTGTCGAAGCCGACCCCGTCAATGAAATCTGCGGAAAGTAGGCCGCTCGGGCAACACCGATCTCAGCATTTGCCGCTATCATGTTCTGCTCGGCTTCCTGGATATCCGGACGGCGCTCCAACAACTGCGATGGAATACCAACCGGCACCGTGGGCAGATAGGCTTGCTTATCGATAGCCACGCCACGAGGGATCGAGTGAGGATTATCCCCCAGCAGCGTTGCCAGCGAGTTCTCCTCTTGCTCAATCTGACGTTCGAGATCCGGTATCTGCGCCTGCGTGGTAAAGACCAGCTGCTCAGCCTGACGAACATCGAGCATCGTCGTCGAGCCACCGGACTCAAGCTTCTGAGTCAACTTCAAGGACTGCTTGCGCGACTCCAGGGTATCTTTGGCAATCTGTAACTGAAGGTCGAGCGTACGCAGCTGGAAGTATCCGCTAGCCACGTTCATTACTACGGTGTTCAGCACCGCCCGCTGTGCCCACTCGCTTGAAAGCAAGGAAGCACGCGCGGCTTCTGTAGCCCGGCTGTACTTGCCCCAGAAGTCCAGGTTCCACGCGGCAGAGAGTCCCAGCTTGCCGCTGTTGACCATCCGTTCCGAACCATAGACTGCCTTGGAATAACGCTGGCTGGTAATCGATGCTGTTCCATCGAGCTCCGGATACTGATCGGCACGCGTAACACCCAACTGCGCTTGAGCCTGCACGATCCGCTCCGCCGCAAGACGGACGTCATAGTTCTGCTTAACGGCCTTGCGAATCAGCTCCTGGAGCTGAGGATCACCGAAGACATCCCACCACTTCTGGTCGCCGAGCGAAACTGTAGATGCAGCTTTCGTTGCGGCATCGCCGGTATCCGCCGCCTTTGCCTCGACGTTCTCCGCTCCGCGAAAAGCAGGTGGAGCTGGAACGGCAGGACGCTTATAGTTAGGACCCACCCGGCAGGCCGAGATTCCCAAACTAATTACCAGAGCCGTCGCAATACGGAGGTTTCTATTCTTTAACTGTTCGATCATTCTGCACCTCCTGAAACTACAAGCTCGGTCGAAGATTCTTTGTGTTGCTTCTTGAAACGGTGAGCAAAGCGTTCCACCAGGACGAAGAGGACAGGAATTACGAAGATCTCAATCAACGATGCAGCTAACATGCCACCGATACAGACAGTTCCCATCGTTCGCCGCGCCTGAGCACCCGATCCAGTTGCAATCCACAAAGGCACACAACCCAGGATGAAGGCAAAGGCCGTCATCAGAATCGGACGCAATCTCAAACGAGCGCCTACAAGTGCTGCTTCTACCAGCGGAGTTCCCTTATCGAAACGCGCTTTAGCGAACTCGACGATGAGAATGGCATTCTTCGCAGCCAGACCGATAAGCATGACCAAGCCGATCTGTGCGTAGGTATTGTTCTCCAGATTGCGCGCCCATAGAGCGATGAATGCACCCATGATGGCAATTGGAGTTCCCAACAGAACGCTCAGAGGCAAAGACCAGCTCTCGTATTGTGCGGCAAGAATCAGGAAGACGAAGAGCAGCGAGAAGGCAAAGGTCATTGCTGCCGACGTACCCTTAGCCGCTTCCTTTTCCTGATAAGACATGCCCATGTAGTCGAAGCCCATGTCGGAGGGCATCGTCTGATGGTAGACATCTTCGAGTGCATCCATCACCTGCCCCGAACTATAACCGGGAGCGCCGGTAATCATGATCTGCGCCGCACGATACTCGTTGTAACGCAGTGTAAATTCCGGCCCGGTAATGGTCTTGATGTTAGTCAAAGCGCTAAGTGGCACACGATTGCCCGCAGCATTCTGAACATAGAAGTTGCCGATGTTATTTATGTTTGTGCGGGAATCCCCTTCTGCTTCCACATAGGTTTGCCACTGACGGCCGAAACGGTTGAAGTAGTTCACCAGGTATCCGCCCATGAAGGTCTGCATCGTCTGATTGACATCCGACAGGCTGACCCCCTGTTGCATAACCTTTGCCCGATCGACATCGACATAGATCTGCGGAACATGTGGTAAGGCGGTACTGATCGCCATCGCAATTTCAGGACGGCGTCGAACCGCACCGATGAACTTATCGAGATTGCTGGCGAGGTACTCCCCATCGCCACTACCCGAACGATCCTCCAGGATGAACGTCACACCTCCCGAAGTACCAACACCGGGAATGGCCGGAGGAGCAAACGAGAAGGCTAAACCATTTCGCACACCGCCTAGACGTTGTGCCAAAGCTCTCTTGATAGTGTCGAACTGCTCATCCTTACCCTTGCGCTGATCCCAATCCTTTAGAGTGACAAAGAAGAAGGAGTTATAAGAGGTTTGGGTAGCAGTAATCAGGTTGAAGCCTACAGCCGAGTTCACATTTTCAACCCCGGGAACACTCATCAGTGCCTTCTCGACCTGACGCGCTGCTTCGGAGGTCCGCTGCAAGGACGAGGCCTCGGGAAGCTGCAGGCTGACCATCATGTATCCCTGATCTTCTTCCGGCAGGAAGGAGCTTGGTAGCCGTTTCCCAACGCCAAAGGCCACTACACCGGCAACTACCAGAAACACAATGGCAATTACAGATTTGCGAATCAGCACGGAAGAGGCACTGATATAACCTTCCGCGCTCTTGGTAAAGAGCCGGTTGAAGCCGTGAAAGAAATGCGCCAGAGGGCTGTTGGAGCTTTGCTTTCTCCGTAACAGTAATGCGCACAATGCAGGACTAAGCGTCAGCGCGTTGAAGGCGGAGATCAAAACCGAGATGGCGATGGTAATTGCAAATTGCTGGTACAGTCTGCCCGTAATGCCGGAGACAAAGGCAGTCGGAATAAAGACGGCAGCCAGAATCAGGGCCGTAGCGATAACCGGTCCCGAGACCTCTTCCATCGCCTGATAGGAAGCCTCGCGAGCCGTCATACCTTCATCCATGTGATGCTCGACAGCTTCGACCACCACGATGGCATCGTCGACGACCAAGCCAATTGCCAGCACCAAGCCGAAGAGCGACAGCGTATTAATACTGAAGCCCAGTGCCGGGAAGATGGCAAAGGTACCGATCAACGAAACAGGCACAGCCAGCAACGGAATTAATGTTGCCCGCCAGCCTTGGAGGAAGATATAGACGACGATGATGACCAGCACGAGAGCGATGATAAGAGTTTCGACGATCTCGTGAATGCCGGCGTTTACGGCCTTAGTCGTATCCAACGCGACTACATAGCTCAAATCCGAAGGAAACCGGCTCGATAGCTTCGTCATCTCTGCGCGGGCATTCTTAACGGCCTGCACAGCATTCGAACCAGGCAATTGGTAGAGAGCAATCAGTGCAGAGGGCTGACCATTACTACGGCTTACGATGCTATAGGTCTGAGCCCCAAGCTCAATGCGCGCCACATCCTTAAGGCGCACAATCGCTCCATCCGGGCTGGCACGAAGAACAATGTTTCCAAAGTCTTCTTCGGTAACAAGCCGGCCTTGCGTACGAACGGTGTAGGTGTACTCCTGACCATTCGGAACAGGATCTCCGCCGATCTGTCCGGCAGGATTTACCGTGTTCTGGGTCTGGATTGCGGCAGTAATCTGTGGAACGGTAATCCCGAGCTTGGCCAACTGTTCGGGCTTTACCCAAACACGCATTGCGTACTGACCGGCGCCAAGAATCTGTACACGCCCAATTCCTTCTACACGGGAAAGCTGATCGACTAAGTTAATGTACGCATAGTTAGCCAGGAAGGTGCTGTCATAAGTACCCTTTGGCGAAGTAAGCGAGATGAGCATCAGCGGTGAAGAGAGAGCCTTCTGCACCGTCACACCGGCATTGGTCACCTGAGCAGGTAACTGTGCCTGTGCCTGAGAAACTCGCAACTGAGTGAGAATCTGGTCGGTATTCGGTTCCGTTCCTACTTTAAAGTTGACCGTTAAACTCGTATTCCCGGTATTCGAGTTCGTGGAGTACATGTAGTTCATGTAATCCACGCCGCTCATCTGCTGCTCAATAGGAGTCGCTACCGATTGTTCGAGCGTAGTTGCATCGGCACCGGCATAAGAGGCCCTCACCTGAATTTCCGGAGGAACGATATCCGGATACTGTGCCGTCGGCAGGCTAAGCAACGAAACCACGCCGACAATCACCATAACAATGGAGATCACCATAGCCACAATGGGCCGGCGAATAAAGAACTTCGACATGGTTACTTATTCCCTTCCTTAGTGGCGGCGTCGGCCACAGGATTGACCGGCATTCCGTCACGAACCTTGCCGTTGCCCTCGGTGATAACCTTCTCTCCCGGATTCAATCCACTCTCGATGATCCACTCCTGCCCGACCTGCTTGCCGGCAGTAACCTTGCGAATCTGAACCATGTTGTTCGGACCAAGAACGGCAATCTGATGCTGCCCTTGCAGGTCCAGCACAGCACGTTGCGGAACAATCACTGCGTTTTGCTTGGTGCCCGTCAAGGCACTGACATGCGCGAACTGTCCAGGACGCAGGAGGTTTCCGGGATTGGCAAAGGATGCGGCAATCTTAATTGTGCCCGTCTGGTTATCGACCTGACGATCCACAAAGATGATCGTGCCCTTGAGGGGATATTTCTCTCCATTCGAGAGAGTCAATTCGAGCGGGATCTTGCTACCGCTGCGTAGCAGGTCGCTTGCACCCTTCTCTTTTGCCGATTGATTCATTGCAAGGTATTCCTGCTCACTGATGGAGAAGTAAGCCTTGATAGGATTCACTTGAGAAACGGTGGTTAGAACGGTCGACGTGTTTACCAGGTTGCCGATCTGAGTTACGGCAACTCCGGCCACGCCATCGACTAGAGAGCGAACCTTCGTCCAGCCGAGATTCAGGCGGGCACTATCGACGGCAGCCTGATCGGTCTTTACCAGGGCTTCATACTGGGCAACCTGCTGCGTATCGTTATCCAACTGGCTCTTGGCGAGCGCATGAGCTTCTACAAGAGGAGTATCGCGCTTTACATTAATCTGGCTGAGCATCAGCTGAGCTTTGGCTTGTCCGAGCTGGCCGATGGCCTGATCGAGCGTTGCCTGGAAAGGCCGGGGATCGATCTCGTATAAGACCTGTCCCTTCTTAACTTCCTGACCTTCACGGTAGTTCTGCCGGATGAGGTATCCGGAAACCTGAGGCTGGATCTGAGCATTTACGTAACCGTCAAGATTACCAATCCAGTCTCCATAGATTGGGACGTCCCGCTGCTCGGCAGTTACGACGCCAACCTGCAGAGGAGGCATCTTTGCCGAAGAAGCATGATTCTGCTTACATCCCGAAGTCAGGGCAAGAACCCCGGCCAGGGAAAAAAACGCAAGAGTGGTGCATAGTCCCGCCGATACGGGAGTCCGTCGCGAAACGCTATTCATATTTACCTTTCGAGCCTTAAAGAAAAATCAATCAGTAATTCAGTCAGTGTTAAAGTCCGATATTTGTCTATTAGCCAGAACCAAGTGCCGGATCTGCCGAAACATTTTGTTCCGGAGAGACCGTTGCCACCCACTCTTTGTCACACTCTTTGGCGTTTCTCAGAATGGAGCATCCTCGGTTGTGTTTACTTACACGATCTACCATCTCTGGATTTCTATTTCTGATTCAGTCCATCAAAGCCGCCGAGCACGAACCGATACACCTGCTCGACGATCCTGTCTATTTGTTCATCGCTGAAGGTTAGTTCGGGCGCCATCCGACGCGAGAAGTCTTTGCCAAGCGTCCAATGAATCAAAATCCCGATGACAATCTGAGCGGCTATTTCAACCTTCTCGGAAGATGCCTCCGGGCCGAGAAGATCGCGAACAATCGAAACGAGCATGACGTGACTGGGCCGAATCAGCTCAACAAGCAGGTCGGGAACCAGTGAGGTTCGACTCTGCTCGAACATTTCCCTAGTGATGATGACGTGCTGCCAGGGACGGTCCTCATGTGAGGTGTCCCGCATCATCACTTCGACATAGCCGCGCAGACGATCTTTCGGAGCACCGGAACTGCAGTTCCGCGCCAGCTTTTCGTACATCTCTGTCATGCCATAGGTCAGCACCTCGCGATAAAGAGTGCTCTTATCGCCGAAGTGATAGTTGATAGCACTAACATTTACGCCTGCGCTTTCGGTGATCTGCCTCACCGTAGCGGTCTCATAGCCCACCTCGGCAAAGATCTTGCCAGCGGCATCGATGATCTTTCGGCGGGTTTCGTCGCTTTTCACAGACAGTGCCATATATGAGGTTTGGTCAATTTCCTTTCAGTGTCTCGATTTCAAACACTTGTATGAAATTGTTGTTTCAAACAGATGTTTGATTTTCAGAGTACGTCAGAAGATTCAAAAATAGAAGGAAATTTGGAGAATTATTCGACTTTGGCCGGACCGTATTGAAATGCAGGTGGCGGTTTCCGACCGCCACCTGCCTGCGCCGATTCCTTCTTCCTCGCTTGCTGCTTGCAAATGTTGAGACTGCAAAAGAAATGCCCGGCCAAAGCCGGGCATTTCTGTATTTCTCGCCTTCCCTAGTTACTACTGCGGTTGAGTCGGAGGTGGCGGATTTTGCTGCTGACGCTGCTGCTGCAACTGCTCCTGCTGAGCGGGCAGCGTAGGCTCAGGCTGATTTGCCGGAGCGGCCTGCAAACCAGGAATCTTAGGAGCCTGAGAAACCTTGCCGGATACCGCATCACCGAGGCTAATGCCGTAGTGATCGAAGGTATTCGCCAGGATCTGGAACATGGCAGCGCGATCCTTTGCATATGCTGCCTCAGCCGAAATCACATTGTTCTCAGCCGTGGCCAGATTACGCTGTTGCTGCAGAACATTCGCTGTGGTCGAGGCACCAAGCCGATACTTCTTCCGCTCGGATTCTAGACTCTGAGACGCATATTCACGAGCTGCCTGAGCAGCCTTCACCTGAGCACGATCATTGGTCAACGCAAACTGCTGGTTAAGCACAAGCATGCGAATCTGCGTATAGACCTGCTGTAACCGCATCTGCGACTGGCGATACTCAAGCAACGCACGAGATTGCAGCGCTTGAGCCGGACGATTTCGCAATGGGATGTTGATATTCAGGCCGACAGCTTTATCCGGGTTGCTGTTATTGAAGGTGTTCTCCAAAACCGACCCGTATCCAATGGCAGGAACCGTTCCTGGAGGGCAAGGGGTTGTACTCAAGATACTGGTCCGGCAATAAGGACTCTGAGCACCACCCAACGCTGAACCGCTGTAGGAAGCATAGAGATCGACTGTTGGCAACAAACCATTCTTTACAGCCTTCAGCGTAATCTCATTATTCTTGAGGTTGAGAATGCTCTGCTCAACGTCAGGACGGTTCTCGTAAGCCTTCTGCACTAACTCATCGACAGGAGTCTTCTCTTCGGAGGTTTCCTCCAGGCTAATACGATCAGTAGGAATCACCGGAGCCTGAGTCAGAGCAACATCGTTCAGGTTGCGGGCAATAGCCTGCTTCATCAGCAATTGCTGATACTCCAAATTTGTCTGCGAGGATGTCAACGCATTCTGATCGCTAGCAACCTGGCTATCCGAGTTAACCACATCAAGAGGAGCTAGGGTTCCAATCTCCAACTGCTTACGATTGTCAGCTGCGAGCTGCTTCGACTGTTCGAGGGCTCGTTCTTTCGACTGCACATCCTCATAACCACTTACCAGAGCCCAGTAGATATTCTCGATCTGGTTCACCGTGTAGAGGACCTGCTGACGGAAAGATGCATCTGCAATTCTGCGATCATTAATAGCCTGAACGATGAATCGTCCATTGACGGAAGTCCCGAAACCTTGCAACAAGTGCTGCGTTAACTGAACCTTAATGGATGAGTTCAGATAAGGACTATATAGGTTCAAAACCTGATTATTCGTCGTACGGCTGTTATTGAATGAAACGTCCGCTCTTGTACCAGTCAGAAATCCCTGGCTATAACCAAAATTATAGGTGTCAGTATTCTGGCTCATGGAATACGAACCGGTATAAAAGTTCGTAGTCTGCGGAGTACGGGCACGCTCCAATTGCAGACTCCCGGTTAATACAGGGTCCAGATTTTCCGGCGCAGGTCCTTGACCATTTGTCGAAAGAGTAAGTCCGGAAGCACCGGATGCCGCGCCACCCGAACCACCCGAGGTTCCACCCGGTCCGCCACCTGAGGTAAGTGTCTGACTGGCACCGCCAAGAGTATTGGTAATCAAACCAGTACTTACACCGAATAATGAGCTTCCGGCCTTGGCTCGCAAAATGTCTGTGTCTGCGATATCCAGGTAATAGCGGGCAATGGCGATATCGAAGTTATTCTCAAGACCGATGGCAATGGCATCGTTCAAGCTCAGATAGATCTTCCCGTTCTTGATCAGATCACCCATGCGAGGTGAATTCATAAAATTCACCTTATCCACAGAGGTCGCCTGCCAGGGGCTAAGAGGTTGCTTGCTATAAAAGTTCCGCGGCTTACTGAAATCCCGCAAACTTTGCCTCATATAGAGCGGGCTTGTGTAGTTCGGATTCGGGGCCGAGGGTAAATCCTTCACCGCTGCCGGTGGTGTCGTCTGCTGCGCTATGGCTGGTCCAGGCATCCCTGCCACAAGCATCAATGCAGCCGCGGCTGCGGCCTTTAATTTCTTCATGGAATCTGTTCGACTGCCGTTAGTCACACACTGCCTCGTCTTTCCTACCGGTTTACGCGAAAAAACCATTCGCCCTCTCCATCTGTTATGGGCATGGAATGCCAATTCACAGACGCTCCAGGAGCATCATTCGACTCGAAAAATTTACGTAAACGACCTTATTACAAGAATCTGTGAATGGGCGGTTCCCATACTTCGGAAAAATTCACCACCCAATTCCTGCCTCGCTTACATGTTCTTTTCATACGCAATATGGCTGAGCCTGGTTCCACAAAAATCGCATCAGCGCATCATTGCAAAGACACATCTGCAAGAAGGTTGAGTATATCGCAACAGGGCGGTTGGCTAAGAATCGGACATACCAGGCATCGCTATATCCCCAACTTCGCAAAAAATTGCGAAATTCTTTGAGTAGACTTAAACGAAGAAGTGTGATGAACGAAAATCCCGAGTCCAACCTTTCCGCCCATGCCAGACAATGGAAGCTGGTGCTGTGCTATGACGGCACCGACTTCAAAGGTTGGCAGGTGCAGCCTGACCTCATCACCATCCAAGGCGAGCTGCAGCAGGCTATCGAGCGAATCACCGGCGAGCGGATCTTGCCGCAAGGCTCGGGCCGAACCGATGCCGGGGTTCACGCCCTCGGTCAAGTGGCATCCTTCCCGTTAACGGCTCCGATTCCTCCATCGAATTTTTTACGAGCCCTGAACCGGACATTGCCCGCGACAATCCGCATCCTCTCGGCGGAGGTAATGCCAGACGGCTTCCATGCCCGGCACAGCGCCTGTGGCAAAAAATACGAGTACCGCATCTTTCGCGGAGAAATCTGCCCACCCTTCCTCTCCCGGTATGTCTACTCCTTGAATTGGCCGTTGGACTTTGCCGCGATGCAGGATGCGGCAGCAAAGGTTGTCGGCGAGCATGACTTTACCTCCTTTGCCGCCAGCGATCCGGACCTCACCCAGCGTCAGCAGGACGAGCCCATCAGCAATATCCGGACGGTCTTCGCATCGCAATGGGTCAAGGAAGGCGATCTCTTTATTTATCGCGTCCACGGCACGGGCTTCCTGCACCACATGGTTCGCAATCTGGTAGGGACCTTCCTCGCCGTGGGGAGAGGGCAATTCGCTCCGGACGATATTCCCGGAATCCTGAACGCAAAATGCCGGACCCAAGCCGGTCCAACAGCCCCGGCGCGAGGATTATTTCTGGTCTCAGTCGATTACCAACCTTAATGTGCTCCTTTAAGTTAGGGCCAGAGTAACCGCAAGGGATACCCATTCGGAGGTGGAGCGGAATCAGGGTAGATGTATCCGCAAGCCATAGAGGACTGCGCAGCTTTCCCGTCGAGAAAGCTGTACTTAACCCTTGCCGGATCGAACGCAGTAACCCTGATTCCGCTCTAGAAGAAGCACCCGGAATCGGTATAGTCTCAAGGGAGCAATGTCGAAAGAATCCGCCAATCCAGCTCATGCACTCATCAGCCGTCTAGCGTCGCAGCGCAGCGTTCACGAGGCCTTTCGCTGGTTGCACCTGAATGAGAAACAGATCATGCAGTGGCAGGCGGATATGGTGGCCATCCCGGCGCCTCCCTTTGGAGAAAAGGAGCGGGCCAAGTGGGTGGTCGAATGCTTCCGTTCCATCGGCCTCAGCCAGATTACGACCGACAGTCTCGACAACGTGCTGGCCATCTATCCCTCTGCGGCAAAGGCAGCAGTAACGGAGGCAGTACGGCCTTGCGTCCTTCTCTCGGCACATATCGATACGGTCTTTCCGGCGAGCACCCCGATCAATCCGAAATTAAAGGGACATCGCCTCGAAGCTCCCGGAGCCTGCGACAATGCCGCCGGAGTGGTTGCTCTCTTTGCCCTGGCCTCGGCCCTGCTGCATGTAGGCTACGAAGTCCCTGCCGATCTGATCTTTGTTGCAAATGTAGGAGAAGAAGGCGAAGGCGACCTTCGCGGCATACGCCACATTTATGAATCGCCACTCAAAGATCGGATTGTAGCTAACGTTGTTCTCGATGGAGCCGGACACGAGACGGTCGTAACCCATGCTCTGGGGAGCCGTCGGTTCCTGGTCCAGGTCAACGGCCCGGGAGGCCATTCCTTCACCGATGCCGGGACGCCGAACCCCATCGCAGCACTCAGCGCCGCCATTGCCAGTCTTTATAAGGTTCCCCTGCCCGAGGAACCGCGAACGACAATTAATGCCGGAACCATTGAAGGCGGGACCTCGGTCAACGCCATTCCGGAACAGGTCTCGGCACGAATCGACCTCCGTTCTACAGATGCTGAACAGCTCGTCCGTCTTGAAGTTGAGCTGTTTCGCGCAGTAGAAGACGCTGTACTTGAAGCCAACAAGCTCGCTCCCCGCAAATCGCGAGGCAAGCTGACATTCAACATAGAGAAGATAGGTGACCGCCCGGCAGCGAGATTAGCCTCCGATTCGACAATTATGGAAGCCCTGCGCGCAGTCGACCGTCACATGGATATCAAAACCGGCACCAGGGTAGGCTCAACCGACGCCAACATCCCGCTATCGAAGGGAATTATGTCTCTGAGTATGGGAGCCGGAGGCGACGGCGGCGGAGCCCACACCCGCGCCGAATGGTACAGCGGAGTAAATCGAGAAACAGGCCTTCGCCGCATCTTACTGCTCGTCTTGGCGATGTTAGAGCACGCATCAAAACTTCCCTAACAGTACCTTGTACCGCCGGACTCCAGGCCGGCTGTCGTGGAGGGTCTCCAGGCCCTCCACCTGGGAAGATTGGTATTAATACGCAATTTCCTTCCAACGCTGCATCCCCTGTGTGGGCGAGGACGCCCACACCTAGAGTTTCTACATTTTCTTAGTCGATGACAGCCGAAAATCGTGTACAAAATCAGAATCTTAGAGGCGAATTGGCTTTTGCTGTGTGTCAGGGCTGGCCTTTAGGCCTGCCGAAAACAGTCTTCTTTGAAAAAGGAGACATTTTCGGTAACACATGTGACGGGAAAAACAAAAGCATTGAACCTATACCAGTGTGCGCGTTTGGGTCACTGCTTCCAAGTCGAGGATACTCTCAAACTGAACCTTGCAACTATTCGGCCTTCTCAATTCCACGCTGCATCTGTTACCGAGAATGTCTGTCAAACTCCTCAAAATTGCGGCGGATGGACTGAAGTCCATCCCTGACACAATGCCACGACTCAAGTTGAGCCACACGTCTTAACTCTAGGTGTGGGCGAGGACGCCCACACGGCAGCCGGCGGGGACACCGGCGGTACAAAACCATACCCAGCCGAATAACTCAGGAACTCACTCAAGCCTTCTTGCGTATGAACTCTTATTGCACGGTGTGGAGGAAACGCCCATGCAGGGATTGGTCCAGCCTCTCAGGTTTGCCATGCGCCAGTTATGGCGTAGCCCAGGCTTTGTTCTTACCGTCGTCTTAACTCTAGCTCTTTCTATTGGAGCAAATACCGCTATCTTCTCCATCGTCAATGCACTTCTACTGAAGAAGCTTCCCTACCCTCATCCTGAGCGCATAGGCACACTTTTTGTTCGAGAAACAGGAACAGAGCCCTACGAGGGGCGAGTCAATATCGATGGCGAGCAATGGGAGATACTGCGCGATAACGCCTCCTCGCTAACTGCAGCTATTTACAGCATGATTACATCGGGAGTAAACCTGCAGACCGGCTCCCATGTTCAGTACCTCCATGCTGCGCGTGTATCCGCACAATACTTCGAGGTCCTATCTCTGCACCCCTTGTTAGGACGTAATTTCTCACCGGACGAGGACCGGACGAACGGCCCGAAAGCAGCCATTCTCAGCTATGGTCTGTGGCACACGACCTTTGGCGAAAATCCAAACGTGCTGGGACAATCTGTTCTTTTGAAAGGTGAGCCCTACACAGTCGTAGGAGTTCTTCCCGAAGGCGCTACCACTCCGCAAAACGCCGAGATCTACACCGCACTCCAGCCAAGCCGCCAAGGCGAAGGACAAGGAACGAATTTCGAAATCCTCATCAGACTGCGTGACGGAACCACATGGCAGCAAGCCGATGCTGAAATCAATCGCCTGCTTACCCAAACACAGCATGTCCAATTCCATTCGCAGCACGGCAGCTCGATCACCTATTATTCGGTTCCCTTGCAGAAGGGCGAAACAGCTAAGCTAGGGCCTGAAGTGCTGGCACTCATGCTTTCCGCAGCCTTCATTCTTCTGATTGCCTGCGCAAATCTTGCCGGATTGACCTTGGTCCGGACCTCACAACGTACAAACGAAATTGCAACCCGGATGGCGCTCGGAGCCTCCCGCTGGCAAATCCAACGACAACTTTGGATTGAAAACCTGTTACTTGCCCTCCTTGGAGGAGCCGTCGCAATAGGCATAGGCTTCCTTGCCTTACGCGGACTCTTGCTTCTCTTACCGGAGAACTTTCTCCCTGTTGCGGGCGTTCCACTCGATAACCGGGTTCTCGCCTTTACACTCTCACTCTCGCTCCTGACGAGCATTTTGTTTGGAATGCTCCCAGCACTGACAACAAGAAGAGTCGACCTGCGCTCTTCAATCCGTAGCCGCGCAATCATCGGAAGTGGAAATCTGCGCCTGCGTCAGGCACTGATCGCCGGCGAAGTAGCGCTGACGGTTGTCCTCCTGGCAGCCGCAGGACTCCTTATCCGCACGCTTATCCATCTTGAAACCCTTCCTCCAGGCTTCAATTCCAATGGAGTAATGACTGCCAGAGTATCGCTCGATGACGTTCGCTATCGAGATCCTGCCGCTTTCCGGAAAATGCTCAACGAAAGCCTTGCCTCGATGCAAAAAATTCCCGGCGTACAGGAGGCCGCTGTCGGATTGACTCTGCCCTATGAACGAGCCCTTATCGACGGTGTGACCCTCAGCGACGGGAAAGAAGCCGGACATCAGGTTATGACCGATGAGGTCTACGTTACTCCCGGATACTTCTCTACCCTACAGATTCCGGTACTTACAGGCAGAAGTTTCAACGACACGGATGGTCCTCAGGCTCAACCAGTCGCCATCGTCAATCAAGCCTTCGTGCGCAAGTTCTTTCACGGGACCAATCCCATTGGGCGGCATTTAAACAAGATGCTGATCGTGGGAGTCGTTGGAGATATGGTGCTCTCCTCGGCGGGGCAATTGAATGAGGTGACGTCACCTTTAACGCATGAGGAGACCATCTACATTCCGGCAGCACAGATAAATAGCGGCCAGATGCTCGCGATGTTACACCTCTGGTTCCAGCCTAGTTGGATTGTTCGCACAGCAGCTCCGATTTCAGGAATCACAGCACAGATGCAACATGCACTTGCCAGTACCGATCCGAATCTTCCCTTCTCCGGTTTCTATTCAATGAATGACGTTATAGCCAAGACGCTGGCGATGCAAAGAGTAGAAGTAGCACTCCTCGCCACCCTGGCGGCACTGGCACTTCTGTTAAGCACAATCGGAATCTTTGCCCTGGTATCGAATGTCGTTGCGTTAAGAACCAGGGAGATGGGTATCCGGCTGGCACTCGGTTCGACACTTGAAAAAGCAATTGTCCAGATCGGGAGTTCTGGGGCCGAAGCTTCTGTATTGGGCGTGCTGATAGGGCTCGGCATCTGCACCGGAACCCTGCGCGTAATGAAGAGTGTTGTCTACGGAGTAGGGGTATACGATGCCGCAACAATTCTGCTCGTTGTACTCACGTTGATCTGCGTCACAATGCTGGCAACAACAGTACCGGCACTGAGAATCGCCAGAATCGATCCCGCAAAAACTTTGCGCGAGGAATAAGTGTACCGCCGACGTCCCCGTCGGCTGTCGTGGAGGGTCTCCAGGCCCTCCACCTGGGAAGATTGCTTTTCAATGTGAAGTTTCAAATTCCACCGCTGCATCCCCTGTGTGGGCGAGGACGCCCACACGACAGCCGGCGGGGACGCCGGCGGTACAAAACACTAGCTCTATCCGATTAAGGCTTCACGACCGCAAAGATCCCGGCCTTGAATTTCTTTGTAGCGGGATTCCACCGCCAGCGCCGCCGCTCTATCTTAATAAGGCGGCCCCGTTCGACCTCTCTTCCCGAATTATCCTCCGGCCGGAGGTCATAGGTGGCACGAGTCTCTTCTACGCTGCCGTCGGGGAAAGGCTGCAGAGTGCTCTTCTGTTCGATACTCTCATCGCTCCCGGAAGTATCTTCCCGCTTGTATTCCTGCGTTTCCATTAAAGTGACGAGATGCCCATTGTGAATCCCGATTACGGCCAAATTCTCTGCCACCATACCGGTACCGTGGCCTGCATCCTGATGATGCATCAGAACAACATCGCTGCCCTGCCCCGGAATTGAGATGAGTTCATAGGAGATATTTCCGTACCAGGAATGTGCAGAGGTATCATCGATCACCTTCCAGCCTTTTGGCTGCGTTTTTCGAACGAGCAGCAGATGTGCTGCTTCTCTCTCAGGCATCTGCTGCGGAAGGAAGACGAGTGTTGTATCTTGCTTATCCAATCTCTCGACACGAATCGAAGACTCTTTCATCTGTGTAGAAGCAGCGTGAGCGAGTTTGGGCTCAACGCCCAGACTTTTCAGAAGGCCTTCGCGTTGCTCAGGAGTGCCTAGATGAAAGGCATCTTGCAGGTCGTCGACTGAAGCAGGAATCGCCCCGGTATAGCCCAACGCAACATGCTGGGCCCTTGCAGTGAAATCACAGCCCGAGAATAGAGAAAAGGAAATGGCAACCGCAGCAAATGCTTTGCCAAGACGAGGAGAGATAGTTGTCCGGGAGTTCATAGCAGTAACAGATTCTCTTTGAGAATAAGAGTAAATGAGGAAGCGAAGTTAGGGTAGATCCCGGAAGTTTGCTAACACACTTAAAGTGGCGCCCAGTAGCGGAAATGCTCTAATCTCGCTCGACCCGGTAGGCTATGATGTCTATCTGGGAGCTTTCAAAACCCAGGCTGTTGGAATGCAAGACAAGTTCGAAGTGGGGAATCCTTCCATCGGCCTTCTTGATTCTGTTCAGGAAGGGCAAAAGCAGCGCATCGTTGAAGACAAAATCGGAGGCGGTCTGCGTGCCTGCCATCGATTGGCCTTCAAGAATCAGAACATTATCCGTTTTATCCAAGCCTGCTTCGAAGGCAACCACGCCGTAGACGGTGCGTTTCGGGTCCTTGACAACACTGTCGTATCTAGCCTGCTCCCCTGGCTGGGGATTACGATTGATAATCGAAAAGATGCCGTTCGAAAGATCGTTCTGGAAGTAAAAGTTCATTTTGGATTCATAAAGCTGTACCCAAGGCGTTGACTCATAGGTCCCCAGCAAGATCGCATTCCCCTGCTTCAACTCATCCAAACGAAGATCTCTAGCGTAACGAAGCTCATACAGGTCGGTTCGAGATCCCACCATCCTCATCAGACGGTCGAAAATCTTCAGGTCGACGAACGAGGTGTAGCGGCGAGTTCCAAAGCTAATCAACGTGGAATCCGGTACGCCCTGGCCATGCGCATTCCGCAGATAGTCTCCGCTAAGATAGCTGGCCAATGTAATACGCTGATGAGTCATGCCCTGCAGCATGACAAGACCGCTATCGGCACCGACGATAAAAGTCTTCCGATTCCCGGAGATCAGGCGGCTCCAGAGCAGGTGATGTTCGACGTTGTACAGCGGGCTGCTGGTTGTGCTCTTCCAGTGCTCGTAAGCGATCCAGCCAAGAGCAACGAGGGAAAAGATCGATAAAAGATACGTGAGCCATTGAAAACGCCTTAGCCACGATCGCAATTCGGTGTCGCCATCGTCAGGCTGAACAGCAGCCGGATCGAACACTGCAATCCGTTCCTCTGGTTCCAGCTGGGAAGAAAGAGCACTTGTCTCGGGTATGGAGTTCTCTTCGGTCTCGCTTCGCAATTCCTGACTTGCGGTGAAGACCGGCACATAAGCGCCGCGTGGAATCTCAATTCGAAGCTTCTCCCGTGCCCCATCCTGCTCGAAGTACTCTTCCAGACGGCGACGCAGCCGACTGGCATGGGAGCGGACGATACTGTCGTCGGCAGGATCATAGTCCCTGCTACGGCCAAAGAGAGCCGAGCCGATGCGCTGCTCGCTGATCTCACTGCCGCGCCCCTCTTTCTGCAGCCGATACACATAACGAAGAAAGGCAGAAAGGCGGGGAGATTTGTGAAAGGCAGGGGAGCTGCAGATGCGGTTGATCAAGGCCTCGCGGGCATTTGCATCCGCTTCTTCTGGGAGCCGTCTCTTTTCCTGCTCCGGAGGCAGATACAATAGCCGATCTTCAGCCATGTCCTCATCTGACACCATAAAGGTTACAATCACGTAAATCCAGGCCCGATTCCCTGTTAAATCCACTCTATTACAAACGTGTTATCTGTTTGAAGTCATTGACGATAATCGCGTTTGACAGCCAATTCGCCGTAAAATCGCTTCTTCCCATCCGCAACCCTGACTAGGCTGGAAACATCGTGCACGATCACTTACTTTAGAAATCCCTGTTTGAGGAGAGCCACGTGTGTTTTAAACGCCGAAATAGGCTTATGCCGAAGACTTTCTTGCGCGCAGGATTCTGGCTGTTGTTCCTGAGCGCCAGCCTTCAATCTCTACATGCGCAGTTTGATTCGGCCTCGGTCCTTGGAGTTATTCACGATCCCAGCGGAGCCGTCATCCATTACGCCCAAATTAAACTCACCGATGTCAAAAAGAATACCGAAATGGAAAAGACTTCCGGTTCGTCGGGAGAATATGAATTTGCAAATGTAACTCCCGGAGATTACCGCCTCTCTGTAACGGCGGACGGTTTCCAACCGATCACAACGGCGACTTTTACAATCGTGATCGGCGCGCGCCAGCGAGTCGATCTGGCACTGCCTGTCGGAAACGCCAGCACCTCGGTCATGGTGGACGGAGCGGCCACCCAACTCGAAACCGATACCAGCGATCGTGGAGAGACAATCCAGAGCCACGAGGCAACCAGCTTGCCACTAAATGGACGCTCCTATGCCGATCTGGCGATCCTGGTACCAGGAGTAAAGAAGTCAACTCTCGAGGCAACCTCCTTCCCAGCCCGCGACGCCTCCTATAACGTCAACGGGCTTACCTCGCAGTCCAACAACTTTCAGCTGGACGGCATCGATAACAATGCCTACCAGGAGGCGAATCAGGGGTACTCGAACGAAGCAGTTATTCCCTCCCCCGACGCCATTCAGGAATTTAAAGTTCAGACGGACAACTACTCCGCGGAATACGGACGCGCCGGAGGAGCTATCGTCAATGCCATCACTCGTAGCGGCACGGCGAATTTCCATGGCGGTCTTTATGAATACATGAGGAATACAGTTCTGAATGCCTACGGTCCCTTTCTCGGACTGGGCGTTAAGCCTACCTTGGTGCAAAACCAGTTCGGGGCTACCTTTGGCGGACCTGTTTTGAAAAACCGCCTATTCTTCTTTACCGATTACGAGGGTATGCGCAGCATTGCCAGAACGCTTACGCAGGCCAATCTACCCACGGCAGCGGAGCGCAACGGCATCTTTACCGTCGATGGCTCATCCAATAATGCCGCAGGCAACGTCGTCACCCTTCAGAATCCATTTACAAAGACGGTTTACGGCAACGGTCAGATTCCGCTCAACAACGCCGGAATCAACCCACTCGCAACGAAAGTCCTCAGCCTGCTCCCTGCGCCCAACATACCCAATGCGGCTCTCACGGCCAACAACTATCAATACATGGCCCCGAACACCACGACCGACGATAAGGGCGACATCCGTGCCGACTTTATCCTTTCGTCTACCCAGAATGGTTTCTTCCGTTACAGCCAGCGCTCGGTTGATTTCACCGTGGCTCCGCCTTTCCCCGGACTGGCCGGAGGTAACAGTAACGGTGACCTTTATGCACGCACTCGCCAACTTGTCGCCGGCTATAACTGGTCGGTAACGCCAAACTCCATTCTGGAGTTGCGCTATGGCCAGACCTGGACCTCGAGCGGAAAGAAGCCCGTCAATCTTGGTCAGGACAATATTCTGGCCGATCTGGGCTTTGCCAATGTGCCCAACGATCCGTCTTACACGGGCGGCGTCAACACGCAATCGGTAAATGGCTTCACCCAATTCGGAGAGCAGGCCACTAATCCACAGTTCACAAATCCGACACAGGCCAATCCGAAGATCAATTACTCCTTTCTTCGCGGACGCCACAGCATCAAGATAGGCTATGAATTTGGCTGGCTCTCTCAGGCTATCTCCGACTTCCACCCGAAGTTTGGCTCCGATACGTACGCAGGACAGTTCAGCAACGTGGCTGCCAGCAATAAAGGCATCAGCGCAGCTGTTGTGAAGCAGGCTGCGAATCTCACCGACTTTCTCTGGGGAGCACGTAGTCACTATGAATTAAACAATGTGGCAGAAGTCAATTATCTGCGCCACTGGCACATGGGCTATGTTCAGGACGACTGGAAGATAATGCCAAAATTGACCTTGAACCTTGGACTACGCTACGAGTTCGTCACGCCCGATTACGAGCAGAACGACCACATGCTCAACTTCGATCCAGTCAACCATCGGATGCTTCACGCGGGCAACGGAAGCGATGTCAGCACTGCAAACTACACGCTCCATTACGTGGGCAACGGATCGCTCGCAAAGCGCACGCTCGTCGATCCCGACTACAACGACTTTGGGCCCCGTATTGGCTTTGCCTGGCAGGTGCTGCCGAAGACTGTCGTTCGCGGAGGCTATGCTATCAGCTATGCACACCTCTTCCGCTTCGGTGGAGAGGGTCTGCTTGCATATAACGGCCCGGATATCATCGATGCGACAATCGATCAGACTCCGTCGTCGGCGCTCTGTACTTCGCTCACCCAGGATCCTTCCACCTGCTTCCGCCGCACACAGGATGGCTACGAAAACAACTTCGCGAGCGCCATCAACTTCTCTACTACCAAAGCACAGACCCGCTATCGGCCTGCGGACTTCCGGACCCCCTACGTGCAGGCCTATCACCTCTCCATGCAGCAGCAACTGCCGGCAAATATAACGTTCGAACTTTCTTATGTCGGCAATCATGGCCTCGAGATTCCGGCTCTTTACGATTACAACCAGGCCTCGCTCTGCACCGCTGCGCAAGTTACGGCGAATAACTGCCCCTCGCAGCTCTCCCGCCGTCCGATCTCTGGTTTTACCAACATTCTTACAGAATCGAACCTTGGTTTTCTCATTTACAACTCGCTACAAACCAAGCTGACCAGACAATTTAAGCATGGCCTCTTCTTTACGAATGCTTTTACCTGGTCGAAGAGCATCAATAACTCCGCCGCCGATCTCGAGGCTGCGAACGGTACCGGCGACAGCGCCTCCGTGAATATCTTCAACGTCAAGGGAGATCGAGGACTCGGCAGTTATAATCAGCCCTTTAACGATACGCTCTCCGTCATTGCCGATCTTCCCTTCGGCAAAGGTCAGATGTTTGGGCAAAACGCTCCCGCCTGGCAACAGACGATCCTCGGCGGCTGGCAGCTGACGGCAATCAACGTAGTCACCAGCGGCCTGCCTGTCAATCTGGCCTATACACCCAACTCCAGTTATACGGTTTCTTCTACCAGCTCAGCCTATACATTGCGGCCAAATCTTGTCAGCACAGTGAAAGCGGTGTACGGCAAAACCAGAACCAAAACCAATTCCAGTCTGAATGGATACTTCGACTTGAGGCAGGTCTCCGTTCCTGCCGGTTATGTGCTCTTCGGCAATGCTCCGAGGAATGCATTCCACGGACCAGCCTTCGGCCAGTTGGACCTGGGCATCCACAAGAGATTCCCTCTTCCCAACGAGTTCGGAAAGTTTGACTTCCGAATGGAAGCCTTTAACGCTCTGAATTCGACGAATTATGCCGTGCCCAATTCTACGGTGACAGATGGAGCTAGCTTTGGCAGCTTTTCCAACTCTCAATCGAGCGTCTATCCGTCGCGCCAGGTACAGGTAGCTTTGCGTCTGGAATTCTAGTAACTTGCGCCAGAAAAACGTCGTGTGGGGTAGCTCGACTGCTTCAATTGAAGATACTTTTGACCGTACCTTCCGGGACCCCCACACGATTTGTCAAAAAACGCGAACCGTATGGGGCACCTCTCGTGTCTGCGGGCTCTTTCACTAATCCCTTCTCACCATTCAACCGACATATCGAGGATTCAAAGATGATAAACTCGCGCCGCTCTTTCCTTTATCAAACGACGGCTTCCCTTGCCGCCCTCACTCTTTCTTCACGAGCGGAAGAGACCAGTTATTTCAAGGTAGGCAGTAACGCTCCGATTTATATTAAAAATGGCGCCGAGAAGTTTTACTCCGATGGACGGGTAGCTCCCTTTCCAGGCAATACTGTCATCTGCCATGTGCCGCATCAAAGCCGGTTTATGGAAGAGGCCAGCAAGTTGCGTGAATACTTACTGAGGGCTTCCTTCGCCAGGAAGATAGGCGTTCTGCCAATCGATAGCTATCACATGACGATCTTTCCGGGAGCGAACGGTCACGGGAAAGATCGTTCGAGTTGGCCACAGGATCTTCCCCTGGATGCGTCTCTGGAAGAATGCACACAACGGGTTCGCACCCGCTTCGAAAGCGCACGACTGAAGGCACAGCTGCCTTTCCGCGTCCGCATCGATGCCGAAAAGACACTCTCTTTCGGTCATGCAGCTACCCTGCGCATGACAGGAGCCGATTCTGAAGCGGAAGCAGTCCTCCGCGCAACTCGCGATCAGCTCTCAACTGTGTACAACCACCGAGATCCCAATCACGAAAGCTACGGCTTTCATATCACCCTCGCCTATACCCTACAAGATTTCACCCCGGAAGAAGGGAAAGAGTATCATCTACTGCTACAGAATCGCATCGCAGCCATGATCAAGACAACACCTGTGCTCGAACTGGGTCTACCGGAGTTCTGCACCTTTCCCGATATGTCAACTTTCTATACGGAGGCGTTCATGAAGCTGGCTTGATGGAGCCATAGGCGACGCCCAATTGATCAAGGTGCATGAGGGTTTTATGTCAGGGCAGGACTTTTAGTCCGGCCGCTTGAGTTTCTACATTTTTTGCGAAGAATATCAACAAAGAGCAACGAAATATAACAGCAATTTCGGCCGTTACCACCATTGATCAGGCTTTGTGTCAGTCCTGCACCGGGGTAGCCGACCCGCGATAAATGAAACGGGAGGTCGGATTTTGATGTTTCTTATTAGGGATGGCCTTCAGACCATCCGAAAAATAGTCTTCTTTGAGAGAAAAGAGACATTTTCGGTAACGTATGCAAAGGGAAGAACACAGGCATTGGACCTATACCAATTCGAACGTTTTGGTCATTACTCCCAAGCGCGAAGATACCATCAAACGGGACCTTGCAAATATTCAGCCAACGTCACGCAAAGGGCGTCCCGGTAGGGATGCCAAGCTAATAGCCCCGGGTGAAGCGTAGCGAAACCCGGGGTATCCCCATCTAGCTAAACCTCCGCCCCGTATGGGGCGGAACGAATCTCACTTCACTGGATTGAACAGGCATTCGTCCCGCCACCTCCGGGGCGGGCAATATTATTCTGTACGTTACCCGGGTTCCGCTACGCTACACCCGGGGCCATTAGCGGCTGCTCCCTCCGGGAGAGAAACCAACTCACCGAGCCCGATTGACTTAGCGCTCTAACATAAGCCAATGGCTCGCTACTCTGTTCTCAATGCTTCTACGGGATTGGTCGAAGCTGCTCGCCGTGCCGGAATCAATCCTGCCAATAAGGCAGCCGCCGCCAAGATAAGAACAGCTATCGTCAGCACACTCGCATCTACACTCTTAATCTCGTAGAGCTGCGATTGCACATACCGCACGCACACTAGAGCGACAGGAATCCCTATTGCCAGCCCAAGTCCGGCTTGAAGCACTGCTCCGCGCATGACCATGGCAATCACCCCGGTACGCTCTGCCCCGAGAGCCATACGGATTCCGATCTCGCTTGTGCGCCGTGCCACGGTATAAGCCGTCACACCATAGAGACCAACTGTAGCCAGCAACAAGGCAAGACCTCCAAAGAGCAACATCAGTCGCGCAATCATCATGTCATCCGTAAATTGGCTGGCAATCTGCTGATTGAAGGTCTGAAACTTCATCACCGTCAGGTTTGGATTGATGCTCGCCAGGGTCTGCCGGGTAATCGATTCCATGTTGTTTATGGGATTGTCCGTTTGCAAAACCAAGGCCCCGGCATAGAGAGTTGGATCCTTTTCTATGGGCTGCTCGGAACTGGCAGGACGTTGCACCATTGGATAAAAATACATTTGATAAGGCTTCCAGCGTGGAGACGAATAAGCCGTATCTTCCACAATGCCGACAATCTCGAAATCTCCACTTGACTCCGGTCCCGGAGCACCGAAGTGCTGTCCTATCGGGTTCTGATTCTTAAAGAACGTCCTGACAAACTCTTGATTGACCACCGCGACAGTACGGGACGTAGCAGTATCCCATGAATTCCCCTTCCTGGGTATAAAAAGCTATCTCAAACCTAAGCACGTCATTCGCCAAACATGGAATACGGAAAAGCCTCAATTTCAGCCACTTTTAACAGAGAATCACAACTGAAAGGCTGTCCGGTATCATGCCTATCGTCCCGAATCGGACATTTCTGGCAGCAGACGTCCAGACGCGCCGGGAACATTCTTCTCCCGGCTGCTGTCTATGAGGTATGACGACCTTGGCCGGTGGCAGAAGATCAATCTCAGGTAGTGAGAGCAAGGAAAGTACTCATGAAAGTCTGCTGGTATGCGCTGTTATTGTTTTTAGTCCTTCCTTCATCCTTGCGAGCTCAAGAACCAGTAATCTCACCTGAGACAAAAGTTGGCTCCAGTACTCTTCATGACTGGCTGCACAGCAACAATCCGAAGCTGATTGCCTGGGCCGCCGATTTTGCACGGAGAAGAGATGACAAAGAGATTATTGCCGAGATGCCGAAGCTGCTCGATGAGTGGAACATTCCTCCGGGCGTCTCGAACCTGAACAAATCTCAACGGGAGCTACGCAACGCCGCATTTGCTGTTCTGGATGCTCTGATTCAGAAAAATGTGGTTGTTCCTCTGGAGACAATTGATCATATCGCCCCTACCTTGCCTACATACGCCGCGATCCTCATCAGCCGTTATCCGCTTGAGAAATCGCGCACAACGCTAACGATGTGGGCTTGCAACTATGACGAGGACTGGGGCGCCAATATGCGCGGTCGAATCGCCTCGATGATCCTTGCTAAAAACCCTATCCTCGCCATGATGAACAGAGGTGACAGAAGGGAGAATCTTGTCGCCTATGTTGTGCGGAATTCAGAAGAGGAATTACAAATCATCGTTACAGCTCCTAATTCCAATTACCAGGGAATACGTACAATGACCATTGGTGATTACTTCCCAGAAGAACCACTACGGGGATGGCCTGACGTTTATGAATATGAACTTATCGAAAATGGTCATCCTGGAAACGGACCAACCGTCGTCGATTTGGATGGGGACATTATTGGTACCCGCCGAACACAGTTGGGTCATCCAGCAGACACGTGCTGCCACGCTCTCCCCCTCAATGCCAAAACTCGTCATAGACTGATCGCTTACTGGCTTGGTCTCAAAGACAAGGATATGCCTTGGCAGCCCGTCGAGCACTTCACCATACAGTGGACTGATCAAGCCTCTTACCAGCGAGACCTTGGCGCGATTCTCCAAAAGCAAAACGCCCTAATGCGTAAAACAGTTGAAGAACTGAAGCAGCTGAATCTGATCTATGTCTTTGGAGCTGATTTCGAAACCATCATGCCGAAGCTCTCGGTAAATATCCAGTGCCACATCGATCCCTGCCCTCTTCAATAATCGATATTCACCAGCTATAAAATAAAATTCAATCCTGAGGGTAGATTTCGGTGAAAACCGACTCTTTACTCTATAGGTGGAGGTCGTCAGGTAAATCAAGAGGAGTACAGGTGCCCAGGAAACCATGAATAGAGGCACTCCGCTTCTTCGCGCTACTAGCAACAGAATTCTTAGGTGTTTCAGGTTCTGGCGATTGAATGGTAAAGACGAAGTATTTTAGTCCGGCATTTTTCTGTTTCTTGATTTCCTGCTTCATAACCGCAGCCGACGCCCAGGTCAGCACAGCAAACGTAACCGGCGTAATTGAGGACTCGACCGGTGCCCGGCTTACCGATGCCAAGATCAAGCTCGTCAACACCGAAACCGGGACCGAAAACGATGCGAGTTCCAATGCATACGGAGTCTTCCTTCTACCCGGAGTAATTCCCGGAAGCTATGTCCTCCAGATCGAGAAAGAGGGATTCACCACTGCGCAGTTCACCGGAATCATTCTCAACATCGGCGATGCAAAGCAGTTTCTGATCCGTCTGAAAGTCGGCTCAATCGACGAAACGGTCAAGGTCGATGCCTCCGGAATGATTCTCAACACAACAGACGCAGCAATCAGCACCGTCGTCGATAGAAAGTTTGTCGCCAATCTACCGCTCAATGGCCGGAGCTTCCAGGATCTGATCTCCATGACCCCGGGCGTCCAGACGCAGAGCCCGCAAATCAGCAGCCCGGGAGACTTCAGCGTCAACGGGCAAAGGCCGGACTCGAACTCCTTCACCGTCGACGGAGTGTCGGGAGACATCGGGACAAGTTCGCTCTCCGGACATCGTAAATTTGCCAGCGCGGGCAGATATGCAGGAACAACGGCTTTAGGCACCACGCAAGGGCTTGTTTCCATCGAGGAGCTTCAGGAGTTCCGCATCTTTGACTCCTCATATCCCGCTGAATACGGGCGCACCTCGGGAGGACAGTTCACGCTACTAACGCGTGCCGGAAACAGCACCTATCATGGCAGCGCTTATGCCTACACGAGAAACAATGTTCTCGATGCTAAGGACTGGTTCACCGGCTACAACGAGGCAGACTCCAGCGTATCGTTTCACCAACAAGACTACGGGGCAACCTTAGGAGGCCATCTTTTTCCGAAAGAGATCTATCCGGGATCGGACAAGACTTTTTTCTTCGCCTCCTATGAACGGCTACTCAAAGCATCGCAACCAAGCGCTCCACTGGTGCAGTACGTTCCGGACTTCTCCACCCGAAAACTGCTTCCGGAGGAGATGCAAACCATCATCAATATGTTTCCAGGACAAGATTACTTCCCCGATAGTGAACTCGGATTGGCGCACTATTCTTTCGGCGCATATTCTTTACCCAGCCATATAGGATCAGCAAGTATTCGGATCGATCACAATTTTACGCCCAAGATATCCAGCTTTTTCAGGCTAGATCGTTCACCAAGCGACGTGCAGACCCGCTATCTCTCCTCTCTGTCATACACAAAGATGAGCACCGAAACCCTTACCTTCGGGAACACCGCACAAATCACCAACAATCAAAGTAACGACTTCAGGCTTGGTCATGCAGAGAGCTACTCTCACCTGGATACATTACCTTCCCTCCAATATGCATACAAAGGAGGTGGCGCGGGAGGAGTAACGCCCGTGGACCTGAGCTCGACTTTGGGACTATACAGCAATGATGGTCCGACGCGTTCCGAGTTGTACATCAGGATTCCAGAGGTGGGAGAATCTTTCATTAACGAGGACTACGCCTCGAATTCTCTCAGACAATGGAACATCAAGGACACCTATAGCTTTCAAACCGCTCACCAGCTACTTCGCTTCGGCTTGGATTATCGAAGAGTCACAACACACATTTACCCTTCCCCGCTCGCACTAAGTGTTAACTATTTCAACCGCCAATCTTTGATAGATAACAATGCTTCTATCGTCGTAATCACCAAAGCCAAACCAGCGACTCCCCTATGGAAAGAATTTGCAGCCTTTGCTCAGGATGATTGGCGTATCAATAAGAAGCTCAGTCTTTCACTCGGGCTCCGCTGGGAGATCAATCCGCCTCCAACCGAAGCTCATGGAAGAAGTGCTTACACCGTCATCGGAGATCTGCATGCTCCGGCAACGCTCAAGCTCGCCCCGCGCGGAACCCCTCTATGGGAGACGGGTTGGTACAATTTCGCGCCGCGCCTCGGAGCAGCCTGGGCGCTCCAAGACGCGCCGGGACACGAACTGGTTCTGCACACAGGAGCAGGTGTTTTCTTCGACATGCCCAACCAGGCAGCTGTGGGTGCCTTCAGTGCAGCAGGATTTGCAGCGACCGCACACTACACCAATATGGCGATTCCGCTCTCCACCGCCAACTATAACTTCGATCTCCTATCAACCTCTCCGAATGTGTCCAGAAGTGCTTATGCCTTTCCCCGTCACCTGCAACTTCCCTATGCTTTGCACTGGAATGTTGAATTAGAAAAGGCCCTAGGGAAGAAACAAGTGTTTACAGCTGCCTATGTCGGAGCAGCCGGGAAACGGCTATTGCAGAGCCAGTCGACAGATATCAGCAAAGCCAACCCGCAGATCGGAGAAGTTCTTTATTTCCCCCGGAACATCACCTCCGACTATCAAGCGCTGCAGTTGAAGTTTCAGCGTTCCGTCGCACCGGGGCTGCAGATGCTGACTTCTTATGCCCTCTCCCATGCCATCGACTATGGTTCGACTTATCCACTCTTCCCGCTAATACGCGGCTCATCCGATTACGACGTTCGCCATAACTACCAGATGGCACTCTCCTGGGATCGCGCAACATCGTCGAAATTCTTGCCCGAACGATACGCAAAGATGCTGTCGGATCGGTACGCAAAGGTAGTGCCGGATCGATACTCAAAGATGTTATCGAGTCGATATCCCAAGACCTTAGGCCAGTATCTGTGGAACGACTTGGGAGTAGATGGACGGCTATTTATCCGCTCTGCTTATCCGATAACTTTATTGGGAAATGTATTTGTCGATCCTGCTACCGGGGAGCGCTATTACAGTGGCGTCAATCGTGTCCCAGGCAGACCGCTCTACCAGAACAGTCCTCAATATCCAGGCGGGCGCTTCATCAATGGAGGACCGAATACTACAGTTCCGGCCTTTGAACTTCCTGCCGCAGGAGAAGCAGGAAACTTCTCTCGTAATACGCTCCGCGGCTTTGGTGCATGGCAAGTCAATTTGGCTCTCCGAAAAGATTTCGATCTTCCTCATCAACTGAAGATGCAGTTACGGGCAGAAGCCTTCAATGTTCTCAATCATCCCGATTTCGGCTATGTCGACCCGCATCTGACAGACGAACTCTTTGGACAGGCAACTCTGATGCTGAACCAAAGCTTCGGCTCTTCAAGTCCTCTCTTTCAGCAAGGCGGTCCCCGCTCTCTTCAATTCGTCATGAAGGTTTCGTTCTAGATAGAATGAGGTTTTCATCTTCATGACCAGAAAGGCAGGAAAAGAGAATAAGGAACAGTGAAAGAGAGGAAAGCAGTCTTCGTTTCTCCCTGCATTATTCCTATGTCGGGAAAGCATCCCGGAGTTGTGTCAGGGCTAGAGCAAAACCAGCGTAGGTGTATCCCGAGCCACAAATCCCTACGCAGGTTTTTCGTCAAGAAAACCTGCACATCGCCGAATTTGGATAGGACATAGTAACGCTGGTTTTGCTCTAATAAGAAACATCAAAATCCGAGCTCCCGTTTCATTTATCGCGGGTCGGCCACCCCGGTGCAGGACTGACACAGGGCAAAGGCCAATTCGTCTTTGAGCTTCTGGTTATATTCAAAATTGTCTGCAATTACTAGCATGGAAAGATAGAAGCTCCAGCACTTCGCCCCAGAGGGGCGAATCGGTAGTAGCCCAGCGCGGAGTCCGCTTTGCGGACGGGAGCGCTGGGTTAGCCCCCTCACGTCTCGCCGCCCCGTATGGTGGCGGCACGAAATCCTCCACAAATCTTAGGTGAGGAGATTAGGACTCGTTCCGCCCCTGCCGGGGCGGATCTATTGAATGGGATTGCGAACCCCGCGTTCCGCTACGCTCCACACGGGGCTATTTTCGTTCGCTCCCTCCGGGAGGTATTGTTCCCTTACTGTTAAGCGCCGGTGCAATGCTTCAAACCACATTCGCAACCCCTCATAAGAATCATCAAAATCCGACCTCCCGTTTCATTTGTCGCGGGTCGGCTACCCTAGTGCAGGACTGACACAGGGCAAAGGCCAATTCGTCTTTGAGCTTCTGGTTATATTCAAAATTGTCTGCAATTACTAGCATGGAAAGATAGAAGCTCCAGCACTTCGCCCCAGAGGGGCGAATCGGTAGTAGCCCCGCGCGGAGTCCGCTTTGCGGACGGGAGCGCTGGGTTAGCCCCCTCACGTCTCGCCGCCCCGTATGGTGGCGGCACGAAATCCTCCACAAATCCTAGGTGAGGAGATTAGGATTCGTTCCGCCCCTGCCGGGGCGGATCTATTGAATGGGATTGCGAACCCCGCGTTCCGCTACGCTCCACACGGGGCTATTTTCGTTCGCTCCCTCCGGGAGGTATTGTTCCCTTACTGTTAAGGGCCGATGCAATGCTTCAAAACACATTCGCAACCCCTCATAAAGAATCATCAAAATCCGACCTCCCGTTTCATTTATCGCGGGTCGGTTGCTCCGGTGCGGGACTGACACACCGCAAAAACCAATTCGCCTTTAAGACTTTCGTTGTGCTTAAGATTCTGCAATTACTAGCTCGAAAAATGTAGAAACGCCAGAGAGCGTCCCGGAGGGATGCTACATACAACACAAAATATTTCCCGCCCCGGAAGGTGGCGGGGTGAAATCTTTCTCAATCCAGCGAAGCAGGATTCGTTCCGCCCCCTTCGGGGCGGAGGTCTTGTTTGCCTTGTTCTCCACGGGTTTCGCTACACTACACCCGTAGCTATTGTCTTGGCATCCCTCCAGGATTCCCTTTGAGGGACGTCGGCACGAAGTGCTCAGTTAAAGGAAGAGGAGTAAAGACTTCAATAGATAACCGAACAATATTTCATTCAGCATTGCCCGGCTGCCGATGTTGAAATCTGCATGTGTTTCATCTTCGCCCGTACAAATCAGACATCCGGGAACTCCTTGAACAATCAGTCATATTGACTGGAAGTGCCCAGTTGCAAGCACTAGAGCGGAATCAGGGTAGATGTATCCGCAAGCTACAGAGGATCGCGCAGCTTTTCCGTCGAAAAAAGCTGCTCTTAACCCTTGCTGGATCGGACACTCTAGCCCTGATTCCGCTTTAAAATAGAGAAGACACTCGATTAAGAAACCTGATGGTAAAGACTAAGTATTTTGGCCCGGCATTCTTCTGCGTTTTATTCTCTTATTTCATGGCCGTTGCCAACGCTCAAGTAAGTACGGCAAACGTTTCCGGAGCAGTAGAAGATTCAACCGGAGCCCGAGTGCCTGACGCCAAAATCAAACTCCTCAATATCCAGACAGGCACGGAAAACGACGCCAGCTCTAACGCTCTTGGCATCTTTCTCCTGCCCGGCATCATCCCGGGCAACTACACTCTTCAGATTGAGAAAGACGGATTCACCACCGCACAGTTCACAGGAATCATTCTCAACATCGGTGACGTAAAGCAGTTTCTGATTCGCATGCAGATTGGCTCCATCGACGAAACAATCAAAGTCGATGCCTCCGGCATGACGCTCAACACCACAGATGCCGCTATCAGTACTGTTGTCGACCGAAAGTTTGTCGCCAATCTGCCGCTCAATGGGCGCAGCTTTCAGGACCTGATCTCCATGACTCCCGGCATTCAAACGCAGAATCCTCAGATAAGCGGCCCGGGAGATTTCAGCCTGAATGGACAACGGCCCGATCAGAATGCCTTCATTATCGATGGCATCTCCGCAGATATTGGCACCGGTCCACTCTTCGGCCATCGCAAATTCGCCAGTACAGGCAGATATGAGGGCACTACCGCCGTGGGAACAACGCAGGGGCTCGTCTCTGTCGATGAGCTGCAGGAATTCCGTGTCTTCGATTCCTCTTACTCAGCGGAGTATGGCCGCACCCCGGGTGGACAATTCACACTGTTAACAAGATCCGGAACAACCGATTTTCATGGCACTGCGTATGGCTTCGTCCGTGACAGTCTCTTCGATGGAGTTGACTGGTTTACCCGCTACAACTCGGCATGGAGCACACTCTCATTCCATCAGGATGATTTTGGTGGGACCCTGGGCGGCCCTATTGCAATTACAAAAGGTTCTCAAGGTAGCAGCAGAAGTTTCTTCTTCGGCTCCTATGAAAAGCTCGAGGCCTCGCAGCTGAATCCTCCGACTATGGAGTACACACCGGACTTTCAGCTGCAGACCGAAGTCCCTGACTCATTACGTCCGGTTCTTGGTCATTTCCCCAGTCCATTAGCTGTTGGACCGAATTGGGATAACAGGGATGGGTTATCCCAATATGCTTACGGAACCATACCATTGCCCGGTCAGTTGCATGCGGCAAGCATACGCTTCGATCACAGCTTCGGCTCTAGATTTTCCGGTTTCCTGAGAATGAATGAGAGCCCCAGTGCGAACAAATCCATACATCTTTCCTCGGTAACCGACTCACGGATAAAGACCAGAACACTTATCGGTGGAATAACGGCTCAGCTCTCAGCCACTCGAACGAACGACTTCAGATTCGGCTATGCAAGAAACCGTTCCCGTATAAATACTTTTACCGACGAGTATTACACCTATTATTGGTCTCCTTATGCGCTAGAAAACCTGAATATATCTTTCGGCATCCCCAACTCGCAAGGATTGGCAAGCTCCGAAGCATACATTCGCATCCCCGGAATAGGCGAATCTTTCATCAATACCGATAACACGGCAAGTTTTCTCAGGCAGTGGAACCTGAGAGATACCTTCACCTTGCAGGCTTCAAATCATCTCTTCCGCTTCGGCCTCGATTATCGGAATGTGGTTTCCGAGATCACACCCCCATCTGTTTCTCTGGAGGCAAATTACTTCACCCGCGAAGCGATGGTAAACAACAGCACCTCCAGTCTGACGATCACAAAAGCTACGCCAGCGGCTCCGGTCTGGAATGAGTTTTCAGCCTTCGTTCAGGATGATTGGAGAATCGCAAAACCGCTTAGCCTTTCCCTTGGAGTCCGTTGGGAAGTAAACCCGCCGCCGGGTGCGGCACATGGAAGAAATGCCTACACTGTCTTAGGCAACCTGCAATCTCCCGCTACCCTGACGCTGGCTCCAAGAGGCACTGCACTCTGGCACACCAGTTGGTATAACTTCGCTCCACGCCTGGGTGCGGCTTGGGTTATCGATGACCGTGCAGGACGAGAAGTCATCTTGCGTGCAGGTGGCGGAGCCTTCTTCGACATGGCTAACCAAGCTGCTGTCGGAGCCTTCAGCGCCGAAGGCTTTTCGGCAACACGTTACACCCAAAACGTATCTGTGCCTGTTGCAACTTCTCTCTTCGACTTCGACCTGACCTCCCAAGCACCTGAGGTCTCCACGATCGCTTATGCGTTTCCCCGCCATATGCAGCTTCCTTACGCCTTGCATTGGAATCTCTCGCTGGAGAAAACCTTAGGCAAAAATCAGATGATTACCGCTTCCTATGTTGGATCTTCCGGACGGCGCTTGCTTCAGAGTCAATTCAAAAGTATCCATCCAGCAGGAACAAATATTGGAGAGGTCTACTATTTCCCGGAAGAGATCACCTCGAACTATCAAGCTCTGCAGCTGAAATTTCAACGCTCTCTCGCACGTGGAATACAGGCGCTAGCCGCTTACTCCTTCTCCCACACACTGGATTATGGCTCCACTGGTCCGGCCTTCCCCTTGAAGCATGGGAACTCCGACTTCGATGTCCGTAACAACCTCCAGATGGCTCTCTCCTGGGACGGCCCTAACTTCACCCATGGCTGGATATACAGATCCATGTTGAGCCGCTGGGGTGCCGATGGACGATTCTTCTCAAGATCGGCCTTCCCTGTTACTCCGCTTGGAAACCTCTTCATCGATCCTTGCACCGGAGACAGATACTACAGCGGGGTAAACCTCATCCCGGGTAACCCCTTCTATTTGACAGGAACAAAATATCCTCATGAGCGCGTATTCAACGGCGGGCCGGAGGCTGAAGTTCCGGCCTTCCAGCTTCCCACCGGCAACGATCCGGGAACATTTTCGCGAAATACGCTTCGCGGTTTCGCAGCCTGGCAACTCAACCTTGCGGTGCGGAGAAATATCCATATCTATAAATCACTAGACATACAGACACGGATGGAAGCCTTCAACCTCTTTAATCACCCCGATCTGGGATACATCGATCCACACCTTACCGACGAGCTTTTCGGTCAATCCAAACTAATGCTCAACCAGAGCTTTGGCTCCGCCGGGCCCCTGTATCAACAAGGCGGGCCGCGCTCCCTTCAGCTCGTAATGAAGCTGTCGTTTTGACGGAATAGCCATACCTGCCGAAATGTTCCAGAACGTGGAACTCCCAGCTCTCACCATCCGTATCCCTTGAATATGGATGAGCGCTACAGCTGGCCTTGGCTTCAGGAACAGGTTTCGCAAACCATCGAAATCTGGAAGAACTGCGACTCACAGTCGTCTCCCGGAGTCGTTCTCTATAACGGAAAAGACCAGCAACGCCGGGAAAAGACTTACGATCAGGCCCTGCGGGATGTCGAGAAGGAAGCACGGCTTGCAGCGAAAAATAAGTCCGACCGGGTGACAACGCAAGATCGGGTCACCGCCTCCTTCGCCCGCTTTTCAGCCTCTGCTCTGGGTTTATCGGAAGATGCAATTGATCTCCTCACGAATGACTTTCTGCCGGCAGGCACCACGTTGGCGCGCTGGGCTCGCCAGTTCGATCCAACCTTGAGCATGCCCGGTATTGTTCAGGCCTGCCGGAATGCCTGGACCGCCTGCGGGATGCAGCCTCTGCTCGGAGACCCCATGGAGCTTACTTCCTCCATTCTGGGATACAGCATGCTCTATCCCTACAGTGATAACTATCTCGACCGGGAAGATCTTTCCGCTGCAACTAAGCTCTACTTCAGCCATCGTTTTCTCCAGAGACTACGCGGAGAAGGGATTGCAGCCGAGAATCACCATGAAAGCGCCATCTGGGCGATGGTCGGTCTGATCGAAAGACAGTATCCCCGACTGGAATATCCCCAAGTCTTCGATTGCCTCTATGCAATCCACCGCGCACAAGAAGAGAGCATCGCACAGTTGCGGAGTCAGGAACTTTGTGAAGAAGCAGACATCCTGAAAGTAAGTTGCGCAAAAGGTGGTAGTTCGGTTCTGACCGATGCCTGCCTCTCTCATGGCTGGCTGAGCAAAGAGGAGAGCCGCTTCGCCTTTGAATGGGGAGTGCTCCTGCAATTAGGGGATGACTTACAGGATGTGCAGGAGGACTTACGACGCGGCTCGATAACTCTGTTTACCCGTGCAGTAACCCAGGGGATGCCTCTGGACCAGCTCGTTCACCAGCTTTTGAATTTCAGTCAACAAGTGGGCAACAGGATGGATTGCCTGGCAAACGGTTCAGCAATGCTGAAGGACTTACTGAAGATGAGCTGGCGTTCCCTGATCGTCGGAGCCGTGGCAAACTCCTACCAATTCTGTTCGGAAAGCTTTCTGCAGGAAATAGAGCGGCGCTCGCCCTTCCGTTTCGATTTTCTTCGTGAAAGGAATAAGCGGCTGAGTAAGAAACAAGGGCTCTTCACCGCACTCTTTAATGCCTTTCTCGATGAACCGGAGACAGCTCCGAACTACGCACCTGCTAGGTTAATGGATGGGCCCGAGGAAATAGCGTACTTATAACCCGGGAGTGGTGAGAACCTTGTGTCGTCCCTAACGGGACTCCGAATTTGGTCTCTCTTGTTCCCGGCACTCACGTGCCCGGCTAAAGATTGCAGCGTCCCTGCGGGACTTGATCCGTTTGCCGATGTCAAAGACCCAACCACCTAAAGCTAAAAGAACGAACCCGAGTTCACCTGCACAAGACATCGTCCTTTACATTCCAACTCTGGTGGACTACAGGGGAAGGAGTTCCGAAGGAACGGTACAGCAATAGCCCGGCACGTGAGTGCCGGGAACCGGAGATTCAAGACTCCTGAGTCCCGTTCAGGGACGGCACATCAACCCGGCAACTCGATTCCATGCTTCTTCAATAAGAGCTCAAATTCCTTCATCGAATCGATCTTGGAGTGATGCTGCTTTTGTTCCGCGATATATTTTCGGACGGCAGCAATCTGCGATTGACTGACGCTACAGGCAAAATACCCCTCCTGCCACTCAAACCGTGTCCCCCGGTGCTCATTCATCCAACGGGAGGAATTGGCTTTCAATACCTGGACGGCTTTGGCTATGGAAACAGTCGCCCCTAGATTGAGGAGCACATGAGCATGATCTTCGATTCCGCCAATAGCAACTGCATTCATTCCGTAGTTAGCAGAAATCCCCGCTATATATGCCCATAGTTTCGGTTGAAGTTCTTCCTCGATAACCCTGCGCCGGTTTTTGGTACTGAAAACTATGTGAACGTGATTGCTGACATAGGAGCTGGACATTGTAGTAACTCTTATCCTACCCAGCATTTGTTCATATTGGGATAGAGATTGTACCGTCCCTAACGGGACTCGACATCCTTGACGTTCCAGTTCCCGACACTCACGTGCCGGGCTAAAGAGTTTCTACATTTAGAGAAAGAAAATTAAGAGAAGTGAGAGGGTAAGACGTGTGGCCCAACTTGAGTCGTGGCATTGTGTCAGGGATGGACTTCAGTCCATCCGCCGCAATTTTTGAGGAGTTTGACAGACATTCTCGGTAACAGATGCAGCGTGGAATTGAGAAGGCCGAATAGTTGCAAGGTTCAGTTTGAGAGTATCCTCGACTTGGAAGCAGTGACCCAAACGCGCACACTGGTATAGGTTCAATGCTTTTGTTTTTCCCGTCACATGTGTTACCGAAAATGTCTCCTTTTTCAAAGAAGACTGTTTTCGGCAGGCCTAAAGGCCAGCCCTGACACACAGCAAAAGCCAATTCGCCTCTAAGATTCTGATTTTGTACACGATTTTCGGCTGTCATCGACTAAGAAAATGTAGAAACTCTAGTTCCCGGCACTCACGTGCCGGGCTAAAGATTGTAGCGTCCCTACGGGACTGGATTTGTCACAACCGCAAGAGATACTGCTCACCCGAAACTAAGAAAGAACCCGACTTCACCTGGCATAGGACATCATCCTTTACATCCGGACGCAGGCGGACTACAGGGAAAGGAGTTCCGAAGGAACGACACATTAATAGCCCGGTACGTGAGTGCTGGCCCCCCCGAAAAACGAATCTATACAGACGATACGATCCCATCCGGTGCAGACAGAAGCTTCACACTTACTCCGGCCATTTCAATCGTTGCGCGGAAGACTCCCAAGACCTCTCCGTCGGCCTCGACTGCAATAGGAACCTGGTACTCCATCCCCGCAATAGGCCTGCACTCGATACGAAGGACATCTTCATAGCAGGCCGCGGCCTCTCCGTTGAATCGCCTGTTCCGCTGCCCCGCCCCCAGAAATAACGCCTGAAAAGAGGCCTTCGCCAGCCGCAAACGCGAAACACCCTCAACCGTGGCCAGGCGGAGAAAGGGAAAATCCAAGCCGCCACCCGGCCGCCAGAGATTCAGCTCCGCAACCCGCACAGCAATCATCTCCGAGGCTCGACGCTGTAATATCTCCCCGTCTACCGTCGTAATCTCCAGATCGAAGGGTTGCAGCGGATAAAAGACGAGCAGCTTAAGTCCGGCTGCGAAATAGGCAAACCGTCCGGTTCGAACCTTATCGTTCCGCTGCGTGACCTTCATCATCGCGGCATGCAAGCCCATGCCCGCACTCATTGCGAAGAACCAGGTTTCGGTGCCAGACTCGCTACAGCAGGAGAGCTTGCCCAAAGGAACCGTTCGGGGAACCGACGAAAGCAGCCAGCGCGCTGCCTCCGTAGGCTTTAGAGGAATCTTCAGATTCTGCGCCAGAACGTTCCCTGTCCCTAGAGGAATAATCCCCAAAGGAACATCCATTCCGGCAAGTCCTTGCACGACGTCGAAAACAGTGCCATCGCCTCCGCAGACGATAACGGCATCCAGCCCTCGCTCCGCCGCCCGCCGCGCACTGCCGCCTGCAGCCCGGTTTGGCCCCGTTTCTTGAACCTCTACTTGAACGTTCGCCTCTTCAAAGACGCGAACGACGCTGGGAAGGTCCCATCCGGCACGCGACTTCGATAGAGGATTGGCCAAAAGCAAGATCCGGCGCATCTAGCAATGCTACCCATTTTTTATTGCAGGAAGAAGAATGCGGCATCTTTACGGCCAAGTAAAGCAGAGAAAACCAACCGGCGCTGTTACCGATGTCCGGCGCTGTGGGAGGTTGCCGTCTCAATCGGGGCATAAAGAACAGCACGATTCCGCCCCGTTTTCTTCGCCGTATAGAGCGCCTGATCGGCACGGGAGAGCGCAGCATCGACCGTCGTTTCACCGGGAAGAACCTCCGCAACCCCGATACTGATGGTAATTGGAGCCATGAGCCGGTCCATTCTCAGCCCCTCGACGGCGGTCCGTAAGCGGTTGGCCAGAACCAATGCGCTGGAAACGTCTGTATCCGGTAGTAGCAGACCAAATTCCTCGCCACCCAGTCTGGCCACCGTGTCCTGATGGCGGACCCAGGTCCGGCAAAGTTCGGCAAATGCCTGCAAGGCCAGATCGCCTACCTTGTGTCCGTGAGTATCATTGATCCGCTTGAAGAAGTCGATATCCACCATGAAGACAGCCAGCGGACAATGGCAACGCTGAGCCCGCTTTATCTCTGCTGCGGCAACGTTGAAGAATCTGGCACGATTCGGCAAACCGCTCAGAGGGTCGGTATTCGCCATCTTCTCCATGATGGCCTCTACCTCTTTCCGTCGCGTGATATCGACGAAGACAGTCATTAGCGCTTCCGTATCGTCGGCAAGAATGGTCGTTGCTGCAATCAGCACATCCCGAATCGAGCCATCGGGGAAATAGAGCCGCGTCTCAAAACCTGTAACCTGGCCATCGGTATTTACGCGGAGAAGCAGCTTTGTCCATTCTTGAGGATCCAGGCAGTTCTCAAGCCGAAGCGAAGCATCCAGACCAATGCCAAAATACTCTCCCGCTGCATCGTTGAACCGTATAAGCTGGCCGCTCTCCTGATCGGTAAGGATCAAGGGAGCCGGAATGGCTTTGAGCATCCGCTGCAACATGTCGCGACCACGGGAAAGCTTCTCCTTGGCAGCACGCTCTGCTTGTGTTGCCGCCCACTCCATACGCCGCAATCGCTTTCCCTGGCGCAGGACAAGTGCCAGGACAACATTGCTCATCGTCATACCGACCACCAGTCCGAAATTCGCACTCGACCAGGGCCTGGGAGCAAGATAGGAGGCCAAAGTAATCACGCTGCAGCTCATTCCGAAGATCAGCGACAGAACGAAACGTACAGGAATCGCCAGATAGAAAAACGCCGGCAGAATAAAGATCACCAGCAGGGCCAGGTCAGTGTGCGGAGAGACCAGAACGGCACACGCCGGTATTGCCGGGACCATCCACCCCGTGCAAATCGCCAGATATTGGCGGAGGCTCCTAACCTGGGGAAGAAGCAGAATTCCGGCTGCGGAGAGCAGAACCATTAGCCCTCGTGCAGCCATGGCGTACCAGAAGTGCTGCTGGCCGTAGAATCGCCAGTCACTCAGAAGGAAAAGCAGATTGATAAGGATGACAAAACGAAGGCACAAGCCTACCTGACGAACGAACTCGGGCAAGTGATCGGTCAGGAACCGTGCTTCCACCTCTTGCACTTCGAACTCGCCACCAAAAGACAGGCCTGATTGCATAACCACCAAACTTCAATTATAGGGACCGCGCGTCCGCCCTCCCCCTGTTGATGGGATCAAAATACGACGAGTCTTTGGCGTGTTTTGACAGCAGGGTCCCGGGGGATATCCCTCTTCACAACGGGCAATCGAAGGAAGTCATCGGCCAGGGAAGCAGCATACGACGGCAACCGTCGAAGCCTCTTCTTCAGACCAGCGCCACTCTCACCCGGTTCCTGCCCGAGCGTTTTGCGTAATACAAAGCATCGTCGCTGCGTTTCAGCAGGGTTTCCGTTGTATCTCCAGGCTCATGAACGGCAATGCCGATGCTCACTGTCACCTGTATTCCATGCGGCAGGTCTTCTATACCGGCAATCTGTGCGCGTATCCGTTCCGCCACCGCTGTCGCGCCATCGAGAGTCAGGTCGCGCAGCACAATCACGAACTCTTCCCCACCGTAGCGGCAGGCCATGTCGCCAGTGCGGGAGCTGGATTGCAGCATTACCCCCACTTGCCGGATCACCTCATCCCCCACAAGGTGGCCGAAATCATCGTTGATCGCCTTGAAAGAATCGATATCCACCATCAGAAGCGCCAGCGGCTCCCGGAGCTGATCGCTACGCAAAATCTCGTTGGGGATCATTTCATCGAAGGCGCGCCGATTCATCAATCCCGTAAGCCCATCGGTGCATGCCAGCGTCTGCAGATCGTACCGCTGAGCCCAGAAAGCAAGCCACAATACAGACAAGAAGCAGCACAGCCCCATCACGCAATTCAATATGGAAAAGAAGGCCTGAAAGGGATCGGGATTGAGCAGGTCCTGGGTCTGGAGCGAAATCTTCGTACCGACCAGCCTCGAGATGTTCAACAGGTAGTACACGACCAGCATCCAGCCCGCAACCCGCAAGGGCGACCGCAGCACAGGATCTTCGTGTTTGAAGACTACGAAAGCACTGACCAGAACCTGGATGGCAGAAGCGGAAAAACGTACAAAGATGCGCGCTGCCAGATCGGGAAGGAAATAAGTAAAGTAAACGAATCCGGCCAGATTAATCGCCAGAAGAACAATGCTTACCCAGAGGAAGCGCCGGTGCCGGACATTCAGGATCACCGTAATCGACTGATGGAGGCAGACCAGTCCGCCGAGCAACAGCTCATTTGCGACCACTATGGACAGGAAGTCCGGAATCAGATGGCGGCAGAAGAGCAGTATCACCCCGACCAGGCAGGACGAAACCGAAGCAAGCATCCATCTCAGGCCGGGAAATACGGCCCGGCTTCTTGCAATTACGCCACAACCAACCGTAGCCGCGATAAGGCTCAGCATGTATCCGAAAATGACAAGCCGTATCGACATTGTTAGATCTGGAAGCCTCCCCGAGCTTCAAAGACTGCAGAAATTCCCTCAGTCGTCCCAAGGAACAGAAAAGAAAGAGAAAACCACTCAAGAGAATCGCAATGAAAGAGTTTCAAAAAGTCTCACAACTGCTGTAGAGTCTGGTCCCGAGATCAGGCTATTACTTCAAGCTGTGCTACCAACGAAGCGGATACGATTCAGCCCACATTCCATCTGTGGGGAAAACAAACTTGTTCTACGAATGGAATTCCTGGAGCGGGGGTTTTCAAAGAATACATTGATTCTGATCCGGTCAGTAATCAAAAAAAGTAAACTGATTCACTTCTTTAGTTTCTCACATATCCGTGCTGAAACGCATATGACTAAAGATGAAAAGCTCCGCCCCATCGGTACGGGGGACGGCTAGTTAATGCACAAGAGTAATAGTTACGGATGTAACATTCCGAAAAAATCAAGCTATAGCATCTCCGTAGCTGTATCCACCAGCCACGAAGCTTGAAGCCGCTTTCCGCGACAGGAAGCGTCACCTGACCAATCTTTGATCGGACAGGGCAATGCCAAAACCACTCGATGTCCATGCACTCCGATTGGGGCATCAACCTGGGTACGCCGGAAATGTTGCTGTGGACTCTGAAATGATCTGCAAAGAAGCCGTTTCACATTGCTGTAATCTTTGCTCGCATCAACAACTGCAACCAGAGGTGTCGTAGCGCACAAGAAATGATCTGAGAAGAATAAGTACGGGCAGTTCCCTTTCGCTCCAGCGCACGCCGTCTCCACTCGAGAATTAAGTAACAGTTAATAGCACATTACTCATCAAGCAAAAAGATCAAACCAACAGATATCTTCTCCCGGAAGGGAGAACTCGAAAACAGCCAAGGACGAAGCGAAGCGCAAGCGAGCGGAATCATGGGCTACTATCGTAGTCTCCCTACGAGAGAAAGAAAGATTACAACTTCCACCTTTCTCTTATCCCTACTTAGTTAAAGCTTGGCTGGGAAACAATCCGAGAGATGTAGGATCTCCAGACTTCTACAGATACAGCAGGAGTGCTCGACGGAAAGGAATAGGCCCAAGGGGCCGGTGCTAAACGTCAGCCCAGTCCGTCAGGACTGGGTTCTAGAGTTTCTACATTTTCTTAGTCGATGACAGCCGAAAATCGTGTACAAAATCAGAATCTTAGAGGCGAATTGGCTTTTGCTGTGTGTCAGGGCTGGCCTTTAGGCCTGCCGAAAACAGTCTTCTTTGAAAAAGGAGACATTTTCGGTAACACATGTGACGGAAAAACAAAAGCATTGAACCTATACCAGTGTGCGCGTTTGGGTCACTGCTTCCACAAGCGAAGATACTCTCAAACTGAACCTTGCAACTATTCGGCCTTCTCAATTCCACGCTGCATCTGTTACCGAGAATGTCTGTCAAACTCCTCAAAAATTGCGGCGGATGGACTGAAGTCCATCCCTGACACAATGCCACGACTCAAGTTGAGCCACACGTCTTACCCTCTCACTTCTCTTAATTTTCTTTCTCTAAATGTAGAAACTCTAGAGCCCAGTCCGTCAGGACTGGGTTGACAGACAACATATCCGAGCGCCAGCGGCGCGGCACCTAATCTTCTCAAGATCACTCCGTCCGCAAGGCACGCATTGGATCAATGGAGGCAGCTCGTCTTGCGGGAACGAAACAGGCTATCAGCGCGATAACGATCAGCAGTCCACTAACTCCGGCAAGAACCGCAGGGTCGGTTGCGCTAACATGAAAGAGAAGCTTATGCATCAACCGTGTAAGCAGCAGCACCAGCCCCATCCCGATAACAACACCTGCAACAGCGAGCCAGGCACCCCGTCGCAGAACAAGTAACAACATCTCTCGTTTCTGTGCCCCAAGAGCCATGCGGATTCCTATCTCTTGCGTACGTTGCGACACCAGATAGGCCATAACTCCATAAATTCCGACACAGGCCAGCAACAAAGCCATTCCGGCAAAAGCTCCCAAGAGAATCATTACCAGACGGCGGGACGCAATGGAATCGGAGATGATGCTGTCCATCGTCTGGTTCCCTGCTATCACCTGATCAACACTCATCTGACGGCTTGCCAGTCGAATCCCATCGGCAATTGCAGTCAGAGCCCCCTCATACCGTAGAATCATCCCGGAACCGGTACGGGAAAGAATTAGGAAGCTGTCCGGCATCTGCATAGACGGTAAATAAATCTGTGCCCGCAGAGAATGGCCATCATCCAGATCGAGTCCCCACTGCTTCACGTGCGGAACAAGACCGACAATCTCAACACTGACATCGTCCGATCTTTCGCTCAAATGAATCCGCTTCCCGATGGGATCTTGTTCAGCGAAGTACTTCCGGGCAAAGACCTCGTCAATTACGGCTACAAGAGGGGCGCGTTCGTTATCTTGCTGCGTAAAGAAACGGCCTCGCAGCAGAGGAATCTGCATCACCCGCAGATAATCCGGACCCACAATGTAATCGATCGCCCAGTTCATATCTTTATCGCTTGCCGGACGCGCTTGACCTTCCAGCCAGAACAATCGCTCATCGTCGCCCGCCATAGGTAACGCGCCCCACACCGGCGAGACTGCCTTTACGCCGGGAACAGAAGCCAGCCGCTCCACCACATCGCGATAAGCAGCACGGATCTTCTCCGATGAGGCATCTTTCATCGTAGGTGAAAATGAGAAACCAAAGGTCAGCACGTTATGCGGATTGAAACCGGGATCGACACTCCAGAGTGCAACGAAACTTCGAATCATCAATCCTGACCCGACCAGCAGGACCAAGGCTACGGCCATCTCAATGACAACAAAGAGACCTAAGGTACGGTGTTGTGCCTGTACGGCTCCGCGTCCACTTTCCTTGAGCACTCCCTGAGGATCGCGCTGCGAAACCCGTAAAGCCGGAACCAGCCCGAATAGCAAACTCGTCAGCAGAGAAACAGCCATCGTAAATGCCAGCACGCGAAAGTCAACGCCGATCTCCGCAGTACGTGGAAGCGCAGCAGGAAGTATCTTAATCGCCGCATGTGTGCCCCATATCGCAGGCAAGAGACTGATGGCTCCCGCTATCAAACCTAGTAGTAGACTTTCCGTAATCAGCTGCCGGATAACTCGGCCACGACTGGCTCCCAGTGCCGCACGGACGGCAAACTCGCGCCCACGGGATACGGAGCGAGCCAGCAACAGGCTTGCGACATTCACACACGCAATCAAAAGAACAAAGCCTATCGCGCAGAGCAACACCAGAAGGAAGGGGCGCACATCACCCACCATTTGCTCCTTTAGCGGAATGATCTTTGCCTTCGTGCCCTCATTCGCCTCAGGATAGGCTACGGCCAGATCATGCGTAACAGTATCCATATCGGCCTGCGCCTGTTTCAATGTCACTCCAGGACGAAGGCGGGCAATACCGTGAATAGCTAAACCGGCACCACGATCCAGCAGCAGAGGGTTATTCCATTGGCGTATCGGAACATATACATCCTGTTCACTGAAATTCGAAAACTGCAGATGGAAGCTGGAAGGAATCACTCCAACGATGGTGTAGTTCCGGCCATCAAGCGTAACAGGATTCCCCAGGATGGAAGTAGAAGCACTGAACTTCCGTCTCCAAAGGCCTTCGCTGATGAGCGCTACAGGAGCTGCGGCGGGCTGCTCTTCCGACTGCAGAAAGGTACGTCCGAGTATTGGATTGAGTCCTAATACAGTGAAGAAATCCGCTGAAATAAATTGAGCATTTACCTGCTCGGCATCGCCCCTGCCGGTAAGACTGAAAACGTAACCGCGAGCTACGGCCATCGACGAAAAGCTATGATTCTGCCGTTGCCAATCGAGAAAGTTCACATATGGGATGGAGCCATTCGGAAATCCGATCTTGCTCTCATGCAGCGCGACCAATTTGTCTGCCTGAGGAAATGGCAGTGGGTTCAACAAGACTCCATTCACAATAGAAAAAATGGCAGTATTTCCGCCGATACCTAAAGCTAAAGTCAAGATAGCAACAAGCGTGAAGCCCGGATTCTTGATCAGCATCCGCGCGCCAAAACGAATATCCTGCATCGCTGAGGAGAGCCACGGAAGTCCGCGCTGCTGACGGTAGACTTCCTCCACCTGAGCAACACCTCCAAAACTACGCAACGCCTCGGTTCTGGCTTCTTCCGGCGTCATGCCCCGCCGCAAATTGTCTGCAATTGCAAGATCGATATGCGCGCGCAACTCTTCCTCAAGAGCCAGATTCAGCTTCTCGGTTCGGAAGAGTGCCAGACAGCGACTGAATAGAATCCGAAGCCAGTCCATCGTTGCCTCCGTTTGGGGAATGTTCTAGTTTGATGGAGCAAGGAAACGCGTCATGGTTGCCGCAATGCGCTCCCAATTCTTGGTCTCTGCCTCGATCTGCTTTCGTCCGGTACGGCTGAGGGTATAGAACTTGGCACGACGATTGGTTTCGGAAAGTCCCCACTCGGACTTGATCCAGCCACGCTGTTCCAGCCGCAGAAGCGCAGGATAGATCGTGCCTTGATTTAACGCCAGCGTGTTGTCACTCACTTGCTCGATACGTCGGGCAATGCCATAACCATGCAAAGTCCCCATCGACTCTAACGTCTTAAGAACCATCAGATCCAGCGTTCCCTGCAAGACGTCGGATTTGCTCTTGTCCATCTCCTACTCCTGTTGACATTCTGACTATGAACTTGAATAGTCAGAATGTCAACAGGTAGGGATTTTGGAGTTGCCGATAGAGGTATCCGGGTGCCCCACCTTCACGGACGCAAAGCACCCTCAGAGCTTCTATATTTTCAGAGTTAGCTGTCAGGAAGTATCTCTGCAACAATTAAGAATTCGATTAAGTCATGGAAGTCTGCCGACGCTATTCAAAAGGCATCCTGGAGGGATGCCACGACAATAGCCCCGGGCGTAGCGAAGCGAAACCCGGGGGACTCAGATATAAGCAAGATCTCCGCCCCGTATGGGGCGGAACGAATCTGACTTCACCGGATTGGCCAAGCTTTCGTCCCGCCACCTACCGGGACGGGCAATATTTTGTACGTTACCACGGGTTCCGCTTCGCTCCACCCGTGGCTATTATCGGCTGCTCCCTCCGGGAGAGAAACCAACTTGTGAAACGTGATTGACTTCGCGCTCTAACATAAGCCACCGGCTCATCTCCGGGATAATTTCTCGTTACTATCACTCTGACTATTTTTCAAAGAATAGAAACTTCACGTCCGACGGCTAGGCGAATTGATAACTAAAAGCAGTCAGCCAGTTATGCATTCGGATATTTAGGCCGCCGCCATCGAAGATGTACTGTTCGCCGAAGTTATCGCGGATATTCCCGCCGCCGTGTCCATTGATTACATCGCCGTAATTCAAAACGAAGCCCGGCGTAACAGGCTTCGGTAAGGTAATCATGATCTCATTCGGGCCGATGATTCGTACCTGCCTATCGATATTCAGCGGATTCCCACCCGCATCCTGTACGGTGAATCCATACGACGGCTTGATAGGACAGGTTGTCGTGGTCGTCATCCCATCTGCCACCAGCTTTGCGGAGTTGCACATATTGCAGCGAATGATTATCGTCCTGCCATTCGAAGAGATTTGCGCAGGAGAAAGCGGCAACCAAGGCTCACGGTTGATGACCAGCCGCTTATATGCCGAACCGAAGTAAGCACCCATCACCTTATAGGAGAGTGCCGACAGGTGGACCTCGTCATTCCAGGGAGGGCCATCGGTTTGAAAAGGATAAGCAGGAGTAGCGATATGTACGTTGCTGAGCTTCTTTGCAAGCTCATATTGCGCAGCAGCAATTCCAAAGCATCCAACTTGGGCCGTCTGATACATCAGAAACTGCACCGGCTTCCGCTGCTTGGTAATAGCGACAATATCGTTGTTCAGATCTTCAAACAGTTTCTGCAATGTGGCTTGGTAATGTGTCGGCGGAGTGATGCTATCGGCCTCGCCTTGCATCCACATCAGAGCCGGAACTCCACAGCTAAGTCTCTTTTCTCTGGACAGCCGCATTGCCTGCCGCACCTCGTAGATAAGGCGCTGATACGGTCCCGATTCTTTCGTGAGCAATTCAAGCGGCCAGCCACCATGTCCAGGACAAGAGCCAAGCAGACGATAGCAGATATTCTCAGTCGTCAATCCGTCCTGCGACTGCATCAGTTCCTTGATAGATTCAAAGGTGCCGGAAAGCGGAGTCTCCCCAGGATCGGCGATACCTAGCAGATCGAAATCGAAACCGGCTTGCGAGTCTCGCTCTACAAGCGGCACAAGTGAGGCATAATCGCGGCGCACATCTCTGCTGTAAGCCTGCGCAAGAGGCCCACCCGCAAACATCAAAGAATCGAAGCGCTGTCTGGTCGAGAGAACAGGAACCCCCCGCTCTCCCATCGACAAACTCTGTCCATAGGCGGGAACGAAGCACAAATCGTAATCGTAGGCTCGGTCTTTATGAAGAAGCTTTCCCTGATCGGCAGGCCGGGTCGCACTTCTGAGCGCTCCACCGCAGATAAGATATCGACTGGCACAAGCTACTGCAGCACAAATACTACTGGTTCTCAGAAAGCTGCGTCGATCCACTACTACGGCACCCGTTTCCTTCTCACCACAACAGGAACGGGATCACGGGCATTATCACTGAAGATAGAACTTTGCCCAATCTCGAATAGGGATCTGCGAACCCTTGAGTTGTGGGTAGAAATTCGAGAATACGACACCCGGATTGTGACGGATGTGATCCTGCCCACAAAAGAAGCTCGTTAAACCTATCTAGAGATCCAGAATATGATACGACTTCAGGTTAGTCAGGATTGGGCATATGTGCATCGTCGATGACCAGTACGTCTACCATGGCTTTGACTGGTATCAGCTTCAGCCCCAGTTGCTCCTGAAGTGCCGTAAAGAGAGATGCCGTAGAGGTATCTGCCGCATCCGTCTGTGACGGCGAAGCTGACAACTCATTCCCCGGGGTCGAAATTATCTCAAAATCGTAATGCCCGGTGAGTCCGGTCTTATCCAGCACAACTTGCTTCACTCTGGTCTGAAGATGAGAGATCAGCGCCGATATTAGAACATTAGTGCCTTTCATTCGTCCATCTATATGGAGCACGAGCGATCCAGGGGCATTGTCTTCAGGATGAAGCTTGAGCTTTGTTCCGCTTTTCGCAGGGATAAGCTCATAGACGGAATTTTTCCTTTGCTCGCAATGGAAGGTGAGCCCAAAACGATCCTTCAGGATTGAGCGTAACATCATGTTACGCTCATCCTGGCTCAGTGCCTTCACACGCGCCACTTCCGACTCGGTGATCTTGGCTCGAATCTCAAACATGGTAGATTCAACCCACTTGGGGCCGCACGAAATAAGCTGAAGGTTAGTTCCATAGGCTCTATGGATCAGATACTGCAGCGACGAGCCGCTGATCCGAATGCCATCCGGATCGAGAGAAAATGAGGTTGAAGTTAGCGGGTGGGTAACTTCCTTGACCGATACCACGTCGAATTTCGGCATCTTGCCGGAATCCGACATTGAAACCGGGGTGCTATAGCACTTGGACGACACGTCCTCCGCAAAGCTCCTCGTCGCTGTCGAAGCAACACTCAGGAACGAAGCAAACGCAAGAACTGGAATAAGAGTCCGGTTCACCTTCAGAAAACTCCTGTCACACTCAAACAACATCACACTATCACCTCGTCAGAGAGCGCCCTATTCCAGCACCTAGTTTGAACGTGGTACAGATGCATCATCTATCACGAGCGCATCAGTCATTCCTTTAGACCGCACCAATTTTAGTCCTAACTGCTCTTGAATAGCCGTGAAAATGGAGGGTCCGGAATCTTCCAACTTACCAGTCTGACGAAACGGCTCGTTTGATGACTGAGTACTCGCACCGGTAGTTTCGTCGGAGGTCCAACTAAGATCGAAATCGTAGTTGGCAGTAAGTCCCGTCTTATCGATTACAGTTTGATGAAGCATGGATTGAAGGTGGTTGACGATCACAGGAATCATGACATTGACCCCCTTTATCCGTCTCGATGGATAGACCATCAACTCACCGGGAATATTCCAATTACCTCCGGCTTGGCCTTTGTCTTGTGCCGGATCTGGAGGATGGACCTTTAGTTTGGGTCCGTCCTTGGCAATCACAAGCTCATATACGGGAAGCTTCCTGGGCTCACAGTGGACCTTGAGTCCGAAACGATCTGCTAGAACCGCACGCAGCATGTCCTTACGCTCAGTTCTGTTCATTTTCTTCAGAGCTGCGACATTGGATTCTGCAACCTTCGCTTGAATGCTATAGCGAGCAGAATCGACCCATTTAGGGCCGTCCACAATAAGGTCGTTGTTCACCCCATAAGCAAACCTGACGAAATCCCTCAAGGTGAACCCTTCAAGACGAAGTCCATCCGGATCGATGTCATACGAATATCTGCTTATCTTGGGATCATCTTCTTTAATGGACACGACTTCAAAACCCGGAACCCCATTAGCAGAACTGCTGTAGCAGCTAGGCCTCACCTCTTGCGCTCGACTGCTCGCAATCCCCGCAACGCCTGAGAGCAACAGCGCTATAGCAAAGAAAGAACGATACCGTCCTCGTCTGGACATATTAGAAACACTCGCTTTCTCAGAGGATGGTCTCTGGGCCTTATCACCGTGGGTATCAGATCGGGATGCTGAAGGTTCTATTTGATGGCGGAAATATAACAGCATTTCGGTCATTCAAGCCATTAGTAATGGCCCTGTGTCAGGGCATGGACTTTAGTCGTGCCGATGGTAAAGTCCTTAAGAGTTTTTGGGCTTCAGCCCCTGTGTCTTTTCCTTCGCCGAAAAATGTATGTCGAGAAATGAGTATCGCTTTTCTATCGGCATTTCGGTTAGGGCTTGCCATTACAGGGGCTAAAGCCCAATCCTCTTTCACTGTCTTTGCGGCAGGGCTAAAGCCCATGCCCTGACACAAACTGATATCACATCTTCAAAGCCGTTCCCAAGGCGGTTCCCCCCTCGAAATATAGAAACTTCAACCTTCCTCCTGGAGGGAGGAATCGATACTAGCCCAGGATGAAGCGCAGCGTAAGCAAGCGCAATCCTGGGTTAGTTCGCAATAAAGGAGCCCGTCCCGGAGGGCCGGGGCGACGACTGCTGTATTATTCGCCGCTAATGCAATCTGTCCTTTCTACGCTGCCTCTGAGCAAATCGATGCAAAACGTTCTATGGAGATACCTTGATTTCAATCGGAGCGCGCCAGAAGGTGCTCTTGCCTGTTGTCGGATCAAGTACCGAAACCTGGCAGTCATAAGCCCCAGGGGCCAAAGTTCCCAGATCCACCCCAAAGCTGAACGGAGCAGATTTGAGTTTCGCCGTTCCTGCTGGAGTCACGGCAATCGGTTGCGAACGAAATGCCATCGACTGTCCCTTATAGAGACTTACATAAGTGATCAACGGCTTGCCGTCATCCGGTCCGGATTGATAACCCTGCAGATAGACATAGAGGGTCTTCTTATTATTGAAGACGCGGGTCACGCTAGGGATAAGCTTCTTCCCTTCCGTAACCAGCGGATTCGCAGCCGCCTCTTTTGCCTGATCCTTTGCCTTCATGGCATTGAAGAGAGCATCCTGCAGCGGTACGCGTTGACTACTCAACACAACCGAACTGATCGGAACGTGCTGCTCCTCTTTATTGAGGTTCGGAATCGTGAAGACCGCATCGTAGGTCCCGATGCGCCCGGTCTCATCGTCGCGGGCCAGGAACTTGATCCGGTACTTGCCGGGAAGCAAGGTAAAACCACCATCGTATTCGATGGGAACTCGCGCCAACTCCGCTTCTGTCTTCTCCGTGAGCTTGATATCCATGTGATCGCGGATATTGGTGATCGTGATTCCGCCATAGATATCTTTGATCTCACCGATAAAGTCGAGCAGCGTATGGCTGGCTCCTCCATGCTTTGCCAGAGCCAGCTCACGCCCGGGAATCTTGACGACGATGGGCACAAAATACTCGGCGCTGTTCAGCTGGAAGTAATCCAGTTCCATGGCGATGGTGAGTTCCGTAATCGGATCTTCCAGCATCAAGGCATCTTCCAACTGACGCTCTCTATCAGCCTCGGTGAATTTGCTGAAAACCTTCCCGGCATAGTAGCCCTGCCGGTAATCCATCTTCGCGACATCCGGATGACTGACCGTGAGCTTGATGTGGCGGAAGCGTCCGTCAGGATTGGAGTTCGTCGTGTAGTAGCTCAGGATGTAGTAATCCGAAATAGAGTGCTGTGCCTGAGTAATTCCCCGGGACAGATCATTCGTATCGAGCAGAGCCTTGCCGCCCGTGTCCGCGCCGAGTGCATAGAGAGTGTCTTGCGACTGCTGAAAGTCCGCCGCACGAGCCTGCGCAGCCATCCCCGTATACATGGCGATTCCGCCAGGTGAACCCTTTGTCGCATCGCCCAACGGAGCCTCGGCAACAAGCCCACGAGCATCAATTGGCCAGAAGGAGACCCCGGAACGGATCGCCGCATCTACCGTTGCATGTAATTGGGCCTGGTTATCGATGCCATTGAGGCGCATACCACCGGCAAAATAGATGAGGGCTTTCTTTTCGCTGAGACGGCCGAGCATGTTTGCCGCTGTCTGCAGAGCAGAGAGCTGGCGGTCGGTATTGAAGATGTTGAACTCGGCATCGTCCTGTCCGAAAGCCGCTCCGGTATCGGCTGCACTTTCGTTACTGCTGCCTGTGGCCCACTCCTGATCTTCTCCAATAATCATGGTGGAGAGAATACTCAGCAGCCGATTACGGTCTTCGGTAAAATCCTGCAGCACATCGACGGAGCCGTTGCTGTAACGCATGATCGAGACCAGATCGTCAGCCGTCATCTGCTTGCGGACAAAGCTCTCCGCCGCCCGCAGAGCACGATACTGCTCGGCCTGCCCCATCGCTGACATATCGAAGTACAAGGCCATCAAGCGGCGATTACGATAACGCAACTTTTCCGAGCTCTCCGACGCGATATCGGAACGGCTAAGCTTCTTGAAGATCTGAATCTTCTCTTCTTCGCGAGAAAGTGTTGGCAAAGGAGTCGCCTCAGCAGAAAAGCTCTGATGCTCGCAGAAACGAATCTTCTGCGGAACCCCTTCTTCGGTCAAAGTGAAATCCTTTGCCGTCAAACCCTGGATCGGGTTACCGGCCTTGTCCTTGACCGTAACCGTCTCGATTACGAGTTGAGAACGGACCGAGAGGGTGTACTCGTCTTTACCCGCATCCTTGTTATGCCCAATCACTTGCGCACAGACCAAAGCAGGCGAGACGACCGCAAGCAATAACGAGAGAGTCTTCTTCATTGCCCTAATACCTCAGCCTTGTCGTGATCTGGAGACTACGCATCGGATTCGTTCCCGCAGGAAGTCCAAAGAGCGGATTCGCTAGCGCAGGATTGATCGTAGTGTTGTAACTCGTGAACACTACATGATTCAGCAGGTTTGTTGCATCGATGCGGAAGTCTGCGGTAAGTCGTTGCGTGGGACGGAACGTTCGAGCCAGCGAACTGTTCAACGATAGCTGTTGCGGACCGGTAATCGAATTTCGTCCCGCATTCCCCCACTGCCCTGCCTGCGGCGCAACAAAAGCGTCGGGATTTAGATAATATCCAGGTGGAGCGTGATAAATAGAGGCCGAGGTTCTGTCCGGGCGAAGACTTCCCGTAAAGCCGGTGCCATTCACCGTGGCCAGATATACGGGAGTCTCAGGCAATCCCGATCCTATCGAGAAGGTGTTCAGCACCGTCCATTCCTTATACATACGGCCGAACCAGCCCCCCATCAGCGTACGTCCGCCAATGCCCATCCCTGTGGTGTATTGCAGAGTCGCATTCAGCAAATGCCGCTGATCGAAGGTCGATAAGCCCCGCTCGGCATGCAGGTCGAGCCAGTTCTGCGCCGTCGACAAGGCTTTCTCCGATGCAGTCGTTGCGCCTGCGGCCATCGGGCCCTGCCCTCCAAGAATCGAGTCATCGTCAATCGATTTCGACCAAGTGTATTGTGCCGAAGCTGTCAGTCCGCTGCGCAATCTGCGACGCAATTGAATCGATCCCTCATGCCGCGAGGAGGTTCCTTTAGAGATTTGATAGAGAAAACCCGTCGGGCACTCGGGACAAGGATCGGAGGCTCCTACAGGATAGGTATTGGGCAGAAACTGCTGCACGCCATTCGAACCCTTTACGCCTTGGTAGGTGGCGGTAAGTTGCAAGGCTGCAGGCAGGTCGCGTTGTGCCGAGACGCGCCACACCTGCGCATAGCCCAATCGGAAATCGGGAGCGATCCCGAAGGTATCTGCCGTAGTCGAAGTACAGGCATTCGGCCCATTCTTCAACGACTGCGTACAAAGAGCGTTGCTCACGCTTATGCTCTTCGAAAACGGAGCCTGCTGCGCGAGCTGCAAGGCAATGCTCTGGTACACCGAAGTATCCGCATAGAGGCCGTATCCGCCGCGTATCACCAGGGACGAAGCCGCAATCGGACGCCAGGAGAGCCCAATCCTCGGCTCCACGTGAGTACGATCAGGCCGCATGAGCGCACTAGAAAAGTGCTGTCCGCTAATCGAACCAACCGGATTGCTTGCCACCACGGGACTAACAGAAGCGAACTGCGACGCGACATCCAGATTAACGAGCCGGTCCTTCAGCTCCGTTATCGGAGCACTATATTCCCAGCGGATTCCTATATTAAGAGTGAAGTCGGGATGGACGCGCCAGTCATCCGTAGCATAGAGGTTGTAATTCGATTGGCGCAGATATTTATCGGCATTGCCATAGGTGATCGAAGCAGTATCGGGAACTCCATGCAGAAAATCGGCAAAGTCTGAGCCGAAGGCCTCTCCCGTAAAGGTAAAGCTGCCTCTCGGATTCTCTTGCGAGAAGTAGTTGAACTGCTGCCTGCGGAAGTCGCCTCCAGCCGTAATGTTGTGCTTGCCCAGATACATCTTGACCGCCCCGGCGAATGAGTCTGTCCGATTGCGATTAAAGGCGCTTTGCCCATCGCTAAGCGAACTGATTCCACTCGAAAATACCAGCGTCGGAGGCCCCCAGTTCGCCGGGTCCTGGTTATTCCCCGTCATTCCGGCGTTTCCGGAGATGTTTATCCGGTTGGCGAAGTTTGGATCCATCCTCATGCGCAACCGACTGAAGCTATAACTACTATCGATTGAGAAACTACGATTAAGCTGCCGAGAAAAATTCAGATTCAGATTCACGCCTAAGGCTGCGGTGCGATCGTGAAAGTGGAAGAGATTCGTGTTGTCCGACCGTGAACTCTGAAGTCCGAACGATCCGGAGATAAAACTGCGCTCCCAAAACCCACGACTGACGCGAGCTTGCAAGGCATCTTTATGATCTCCGTTCAGCACTGGGATCTGATAATTGTAGGTGCTATTCCCTGCTACATTCGGAAGCGGATAGAGGGCAAGCAAGGACTGAGCAACAGGATCAACGGTGCTGACGGTAGCTGTCCTCTGCTCAAGAGTCGGAACCAAGCCGCTCTGCGAAAGCGAGTTGCTGTTGCGCGTCCACTCATAGATCAAAAAGAAGTTAGGAGGGCGATGCGCAAAGTGAGGAATCCGGAGCGGGCCTCCGAAACTCGCCACCGCTGTAACCTGGCTGTAACTTGGCTTTTGCGCCTCCAACCCGCTCAAGGAATAAGGGCGAGCATCCAAAGCCGAATTACCGAAGCTCAGTGCCAAGCCTCCGTTATAGATGCTCCGGGAATGACGAGCATTACCAAAGGCCTGTGACTGGGAGAACTGAGAGGTCGCGGCATTGTTGACGCTGCCATTCAGCAACAATCCTTCATCGGAAGAGGATTGCGGCTCCGGAGCTTGAGGCTTCTCGGCGGAAGCCTCGAACTTGCCGGAATCCTTCTTCGCCTTTGCCGGTGCTGCAGCTTGCGCCGGTGTTATTCCAGCCGTGGCAGCAGGTGCTTGAACAGTCGAACTCTTCGCCAGGGCCTCGGTAAGCGGAAGCATCTTCAGCTCCCACTGCACAGGAGCCGCGCTCGGACCGACCGTAATGTTCTGCTCTGCGGGAGCAAAGCAAAGCATCTCGACATCGACCGTCCAGACCCCATCAGCGAGATCCGGAAAGGAGTAGCTTCCCCGGGCATCCGTTACAGTAACGAACTTCTTCTCGCCTTGCGTCGCCGTAATAATGGCTCCAGGCACCGGGAAGTTGTTCGTCACTACCTGCCCGCGATGTTCTGCCCCCTGAGCAAATGCAGCCCAGAGAAGGCTCCCGGCTGCAAAGATCTTCCAGCCCCACCAACTTCGCTTCCAGCTATACAGGTTCAGCATCTTTAATTAGAAGTCGGCCTTTCAATATGATCTGAGACCTATATCCAGGCTACATTCATTGTGTACAACTGCAGCTTGAACTCCCATAGTCTACAGGCCCACCCAAATGCCTTTCTAAAACAACTTTTCCCAGTAATTCATTCAGGCTAACAACAATAAACGTTTACATGCGGAAAATCCAGTTAGGAGTGAGAGTTAGTAAGCGCGGTGTCATCCACACAAAAACGATGGAACCTGTTATCCGATAATCCTCACCAAGCCAAAATCAGGAGAGATAGGACCACACAATAGTCGCAATTGATAACGTTGTCAATGACTTCTTACCCGATTCAAAACGGTTTAAGCATATGCTATCGTTGTCATCGTCACAGGATTTGGAGCCAACTTTCGCAACATAAAGGAAGTCAAGCAATGACAAGCAAGGATTGCGAGCGCGATAGAAGCACTAATCCTCCTCTCTTTGCCTCTCTGGCATTCACAATCTGGGGCCTATGTCTTTCCAATTTGAGCAGTCTCGCTCAAGATGTTGCAACGATATCGCAGTTACCTAAGTTTGAAATTATATCCATTCGCCCGACGCACCCGGGAGAAAGGATCGGGATAGGATTGTCCAACTATGCGGGCGGGCGAATATTCTGCGGCGCCTGCAACCTCCAGTACCTTCTTACAGAGGCCTTCAACGTTCAGGATTTTCAGATCTCCGGAGCTCCGTATTGGATAAAGAGGGACCGATTCAATATTGAGGCCAAGCCTCCCGCTGAAAATGCAGGCAAGTTTACAGTCGCTTCGGAAAAGACGCCCATCAATGAAGAACAGAGGCAAATGCTTGAATCGTTGCTCGTTGAACGCTTCCAACTCAAGTTTCATCGGGAAACCAAAGAAGGCAAGATTTATGTCCTTACAGCGGACAACGAACGACTAAAGCTGCAACCCGCAAAAGAAGATTCGGGGGTTTCGTGGGCGGGAGGAATTGGAGGAGGCTATCCGGACGGGGATGGTCTCGTTGGCACTAACATAACAATGCCGGAATTTGCAGCCCGCCTCAGCAGGTGGCTCGGACGCCCGGTCATCAATCAAACCAGCCTCTCAGGAAAGTATGATTTTCGCGTCGAAGTCGGAGAAAATGACTCCGACACAAACGATGCAATTGTCTCCTCAATCTTTGTGTCCCTCAAAGCTCTCGGTTTCATCATTAAGGAGTCCAAGGGACAGATAGAATCAATCGTCATAGAGCATCTTGAAAAACCATCAGGGAACTAGCGCAATTCCAGCGTAGCTGCACTCTGAAACCCAGCTTTCCGGCAAAGGAAGCGGCACTGCAACAGCCGAGAACTCCACAGATGGTTAGGAGCGAACGGAAGAGAGGAATAGGCCCAAAGGGCCGGTACAAGATGTCAGCCCAGTCCGTCAGGACTGGGGCGACTGGCGGAAACATATCCGAGCGCCAGCGGCGCGGCACCTGATTTCGAACGCAATGAACAGTGGGTCTCGCGCCTCCAGCGCTCATAAATCGTTTTGTATCTCCTACCCAGCCCTAACGGACTGGGCTAATGTTTAGCCATCGGCCATCTAGGCCGATCAGACTGCTTTTCTCTTGAGACAAAGATGATTATGCTTGAGCATCTGGTGATACTTTCCGTTGTTCTCTCAACGCCGAACTTCGCGTGGGGGTCAAACGTCAGAAACAACTTTGCCTCAAACGGAAACTCTTGCAGCCGCTACAGAGACCTCGCTCAATTTCACTGTTGTTTCGGTTAAGCCAGCCGGTAAGGCTATTATGGAAACCGGCGGCGGACTCACCCCAGATGGTTTACATATGACAGAAACGCTCCGCTGGCTTGTAAGCGCAGCATATGGAGTTCGCATGGATTCTGTTATTGGCGGCCCACAGTGGGATGACAATCAGCTGTTCGAAATTAGAGCCAAGGTCGCCGATGCAGATATGCCGACATTACAGGCTCTTGATAAACAGCACCGCATGGCAATGCTTCAAAGTGTCTTAAGAGAAAGATTTGGACTGAAGACACGAAAGAACTACCAGCCGCGTCAGGTCTACGATCTGGTAGTCAGTAAAGACGGACACAAGATGCATCCGTGTAAAGCCGATCTCGTTAATTCCAGTGCGCGTCTTCGAGCCGACGGCAAGCCGCACAGTGGCCTTCAGATGGACGAAGATACGCACCTGACTGCCTATTGTGTCGACATGAATAGGCTGGCAACAATCCTCTCCACTATCGCCTCCAGAAGTACAGGCCGGACTGTAGTCGACAAGACAAATCTTAGCGAATCTTATGACTTCGACTTAACCTGGGCTCCGGAACTGTCGGCAGTGGGCACAACTGGAAACACTGATGCAGATTCACAAAAGGGCACCACAGAAGGCGCGCCGCCACTTCCCATGGCGCTGCAGAAACAACTCGGACTCGAACTTAAATCTGCGAAAGAAGCAGTCGAAGTACTTGTGATCGAATCGGCACATCCTCCTACAGAAGATTAAATACAAAGTTACTACGACAGATCCACGTTGTAATTTCGAATAAATAGAATACTGGTCGATACTGCACCATATGCTTATCCTATCCCCCATTTCTGCAGGAGATTAGATTGAAGGGATCTCCCCTTAGTAGGCAAACCTACACGCCAGTCATTCCGCAGGCATGCTAACGGTAAAAAAGCCGCCTGACCATAGTTCCTGATTAATTTTCGTTTTATGTATTATAAAGTCGTCCTTATGATCGCAGAAGCCAGGCTCAATCTCGAATCGTGCCTTTGCCTGCTCCGCTAAACTCAGCTCGGAGTAAACTCCGAGGATCTTGAGCATGTCATATCCATTTAATTCATACTCATGCTGGAGAATGTAAATCGTCTCACCTGTCAACACTATGTGACCCCTTCGATAAAATCAATTTCAGTATGACCTAGTCCTGCAATAACGTAAATATAAACGAGCCACTATCGTTCTTGTCATCGCTCGCATCGACCACGTCTCTGCGGCATCAGCACCCGGACGATGTCGAGGTGTGATTCGTACAGATTCATCCCATTCGCGTAATTTAATCAGACGACGTGCGGAAACATATCCGAGCGCCAGCGGCGCGGCACCTGATTCGTACGCAATGAACAGTGAGTAGCGCGCCTCCAGCGCTCAAAGATCGTTTGATATCTCCTACCCAGCCCTGACGGACTGGGCTAATATTTAGCCATCGGACTTTCAGCCCGATTAGACCAATTTCCTCTGAGAAGGCACACCACCACTTCCGGCAGCACTGCGGAAACAACTAGGGCTCGAACTTAAATCGGCGCGAGAGGCAGTCGAGGTGCTTGTGATCGAATCAGCACATTTCCCTACAGAAGACTAAGCTGCAAAACCATTACGATAAATTCGCGCTGATGTCCACCTTTACACAGCCTCGACACAAAAACTCAAAACGAGCTGAACATCGGGTATTGCCATCTCGCTTTTCTTAATTCCTCTTCTACATAGAGAAGCCCCAGAAACCTTCCGTAACGATTCGAGATAGGCTAGTCATTCGAACTTGGCTTCTCAATGTGATCGATTACCAACTTGGAACCGGAATATTTGCCCAATTTCAACTCAAGGCCTAAAGGCGCAACGGGCCAATTATGTAATTGGTCGAGACGATCGTGGGAGGGATTATCTATCATCTGCACAGTGAAATCATATCTCCCCGTAAGTCCTGTCCCATCATGAATAGGACGCTCTGGCGAACAAGCCCCTAAGAAGCTTACAAGCTCCTCTATCTTTGCTCCATAAAAATGCCATACCTGTGTGCCCTTGGAGCCCTCGAAAACTCTAACTCCTCCCGTGCGCAGAGGTGCGCCATTCTTGGGTAGAGTGGCACTCGGGCTAAACGTCTTCATCTTTAGTCCCTTTTTCCCAAGCACCAACTTGTAATCCGATAGTTCTGTCGGTTCCTCATGAAGTATGAGCTTGCAGCGCTTCTTGAGCAGATCCTGCATGGCTGAACGGAGAAGTTCATGGTGAATGCTTTGATTGCGCCAAGGACCTAGATCAGCCTGTGAAACGCGGGCGTTTATGACAAACCACTCCGCAGGAATTTCGCGAAACCACTTTGGCGCGTTGACTAGAGGGATGCTATTCCAGGCGGATTGATCGACTGGAGAATAAGCAATCATCAGCATCTGCCAAACAGTCAGAGTCGATACAAATCCAGTAGGAGTGGGATCCACATTCCCCAGAGAGGGAGCAGCATTATCGTATGGGGATACGCCTTGCTTAACGGGACGAATGGAAATTACTTCGAACTTTACATCCTTCTTGTACCCGGCGTTACTGCCGGATTTGTCCCGATGATCGGCATTACCTGCTTGCGCTACTGCCTGAACTCCAGGCAATATGAAAGCGGCCATCAGACTCAAAGAGACACACCGTAATGCTCTGCTGAACACGTGCACGATCTTGCTGTTCCTTCCGTTCAGGAAACTCCACGATCTAGCTAATACGTCTTTATAGCCGGAATGCAACTTATTATTCTTAACAAGTCCCGGCCATCTCCCTTCCCATGATTTGAGTTCACAGGAAGCAGTCAAATACACAGACGCGATAAGTAAACCTCTGGCATTGTCACTCGCTAATCGAGCTTTCAAATTTACACGTATACACTTATGTGTACATAATCGATGCCAGTTTTATACTCTATGCCAAGGAATATGTCTAGAGAGGGTCTTATTGCAATTTAATCTGCTGACGGCAATTCCATATGATCGACAACCAAGGTTTTAAGTGGCCCTTTCGATGGAATCAGTTTCAGGCCGAGTTGGTCTTCCACTGCCGTAAAGACAGACGAACCATGATCCTTTTCGTCCCCGCTCGCATCGGCCACGTCTGCTGAGCTTTGAGAGCTCCACTTCAGACAAAAGTCGTACTTTCCTTTTAACTCGGTCTTGTCGATCACCTCTCTACCGACCGCTCCTGCAAGCGGAGTGACCAGGAATGAAATAGGAACGGCGCGAGCAAAGAGTTCACCATCGCTTATCATCAGCGAATCGGAAGAAACTCCGCGTTTCTCAAGGATACGGTCAAACTCCGATTGCTTCCCTTCCAGAACTCTCTGCCCATCTTTTGCGAGCACCAACTCATAAACCGGCAGTATCTTGGTTTCGAAATGAACCTTAAGTTTGAATCTCTCTTCCAAAATCGCAATGAGCATCGCATCGCGCTGCTCACTGCTGAGGACACCCAAGCCACCAGGTCCCGGATTCAGTATCTTCGCCGTAAGGTCAAATGCCTTACCCTTCAAGACCGAGGGAATGCCGGATATGAGCTCGGGTCGTAAATTGAAGGCATTTGACAAGAGAGTGTCTACTCGAACGTTGGTTCCTTTAAATTCATGGTCGTCCCAACCTATGCTCATATTTCCGCTCATCGAGTTGTTCTGTTTGATCGAGACAACATCGTAGCGTAGAGCAGGGGTCGAAGACTTTGCAGTTTGTGCTTCCACCTCGATGCTGAGACAAAGAATTGAAGGAATTGCGATTAATAACAACGAGAACCATTTCGAGAGCACTCTCATCAACTTCATTCTCCAGAAAGAGATTTTACGATGTGACCGGTGAACCGCTGCCCCTGCCTAAAGCGGAACCAGGGTTACTGTGTCCGATCCTCCGTGGCTTGCGGATACAGCTACCCTGATTCCGCTCTAGAACGCTGACCCATAATCTCATAATTTACGGGGGAATAAACCTAAGTAACACATCACAGATAAACGATGCAGGGATATGGATAGGCCTCAAACTGGGACAATGAGCGTTTGGACCTTACTTTGGTAAGCTGACGACTTCTTGAGTTCCAGCCACAGAGGGCTTGGATATATCTGAGCGAACTTCGGCATGGAGCCCCCCGTATGCGCCGCTTGTCATCCCCACTCCCATATCGAAAGTGCAGCACTCGCCATTACGGTATGGAGTAACCTAGCAAGATAAGGGCAAATAGCTAACACAGGTCCAAAGCAGTTGTGTGGTCAGGCGGTGAATCGAGATGACAACGTTTAACACGATGACTGGTGCGAAGCATAGGCTCTCGTCCCAGCGAATCAACTCCCAAGGGATCAAATGGATGTTCTGGGTAATGTGTTCTTGTGGAGTGGTAATGTAACTAATAATGATCACACCCTGGGTATTCGCTCTCCAGGGCGAAGATATAAACACGACTGGGGATGTGGAGGAGCGTTCGTTGAGGCCGAATAGTTATCGCTGCTCTGAACGTCTTTGTTCCAATCAAGCTTTTTGTTCCTGGAGGAACACCATGAAAGAAGATTCTTCAAAACGATTTGTTCTTAGCCTGTCCAGTGCTTCTGCCAAGTTGACCGCGTCGTTCCTGGTCTTGGCATTTACTGCATGTTCTCTCCTCGCACAAAATCCGGAAGGAAAGAAGGAAAGTGCAAGCAAGGATATGGCCTTTGAAGCGGTCTCGATTCGCCCCTCCAATCCGGATCAGAACGTGATTGAGTGGTTTGGCGTGGCGCGCGATACTTTTTCCATAAGGAAAGGACACTTGAGTGGTGTAATTATTGCTGCACTTTTCGATCGAGGAAAGATGCCTCCGGGTTTTGTTGGGACTCTCCCTAAATGGGTACGGGAAGAAGAGTACGATATCACCGCAAAGTTATCGGCGGAAGATTACGAGGCATTAAAGCGGGAGGCACATTCACCTGACATTCCACTAGAGATGCTTCATCCAATGCTCCAAAAGATGCTCAAAGAAAGATGCAACCTTGTCATACATACCACGAAAGGTGTGTTGCACACCTATTCGCTGGAAGTAGGAGCAAAGGGAATCAATCCCAAGAGGATGAAGATATCTACGGCCTCCGAAAATATTCCGAGCAATGCTATCGGGCCTGAGAGTGAAACTTGGCGGACAACATTTGCGAAGGATCCGGACGGCCAAAACGAAAAAAGGACATTCTACAGAATGACAATGGCCGAGTTTGCCGCGCATCTTTCTGGGAGAACATTAGTAAAAGACAATACAGGCTTATCTGCCCGATATGACTTTACTGTGGACCTCCTTGAAGGTGCCCACGACATCACCCAGCGGTTCGATATAGCTCCATTAGGACTGAAATGGAAAACTATAGATACGGCCATCGATGAAACCGCGGTAGATCACATTGATCGCCCTTCTCAAAACTAAACATTAGCTCAAAGCCCGCGTTGGATATGGAAAGCCTGCAAATTATCATTGAGGTCTCCATATCCTTCTGCGGGCATTCAGCTGTGATTTCAGGTGTTAGAGCTTTTTTGCATAAGCACAAACTTATCAGTCTGCAAAGATGACAGTGCTACCCGATACCGGAACAACTCTATTTGCTTAGCTGCTTAACGAAGAAATCGGCCATCAGGTGGTTGGCTTCAATTGCCTCGGGAAGACGATGATCGTACCAGAAGGCATGAGGCAGAGCGTCAAAGACTATCAGTCTGGCGTCCACACCTGCATTCAGATAGGCACGATGCAGATTTGCCGTTCCACTCAACAAAAGATCCCGTCCGCTTGTAACGAAGAGCGTTGGCGGTAACCCATGAAGGTCAGAGTAAATCGGAGATAATATCGGATCTTTCGGATCCGTTTTAGTTACATATTCGGAGTCATGCGGTTCCGGCTTTGGCGGATCGAGATGCCCGGTGAAGCCTCGTAGAGCGTATAGCGCCATGGAGTCTCCCTCGCGTGCGAAGTCCCCCATGCCGCTAAAAATTCCCAGTGCAGCGGGCTGCGGCAATCCCAGCTGTTTTAGCTTTGCAGCTACCTCTGCTGTAAGGATGGCTCCCGCCGACGTTCCATAGATGACGATGTGCTCCGGTTTGTAGGTCTTCAGCAGTTCTTTATATACGGCTACCGAATCGTCGACCGCAGCTGGAAAAGGATGTTCGGGAGCCAAACGATACAGTACAGCAACAACCTTCATCTTCGCGTAGCCTGCTATCGGAATCGATTCGGTATAGGAGCCGGAATCGGAGTTGAAGCCTCCACCATGCAAGTTCAGCAACACCTTGTCACGATTTGCCTCCGGCATTCCTTCGGGAGTAACAATTCGCACCGGGACACCGGCAATCTTGTCCTCGACCAATTGATTCGGGCAGAGCTTCGACCACTCCTTGGCGGCTCCTGCGGCCCATGTGTCCGTGCGGCTGCGACGCTGCGCCAGCGGTTCCGGTGGTCCCTGATCTGGAGCCGGACGGCTCAACATCTCCCGCGCCTCTGGGCTGAGTGCTTTAGGTACAGGGACGACGCGGGTCACATGCGCTGTGCCCTCGGCATCGATATAACTGGTGTCGCGATTCGGAGCTTCGGCAGCAGTAGTCGGGTGAGGAGTTGTTTGCTGGGCTAACAGAGTTGTGGATGCGGCAAGAAGCAGAAAAGCGGAATGACGAAATATCGAATTCATCGGATCGCTTCCTTAATAGGAGGGCTTTAATTACATGCGCGTTCCGAAGCGATTGTCCGGAACCCGTCCACCATAGCAGATAACTCCGCCAAGGTTCTGCCTTGTTGATAAAAACTAAGAGATTCCTTAGAATCCGCCTCGAAACACCGACGAAAGATCCTCTTTTTCCGCGCAGAAATTTTCTCAAGAATCTCCACATCCAGCCGACGCTAACGTGCGTCTAAACTTTGTGATCGATGTCAGACTAAAGTTGATGCAGAAAGAACGTGTCGACATGCGTTGTGTGCTCCAAAGTGAAGCAGTTCGGATAGATTCCTCTCATATTCCCTTCGTACCGTCTCACGAAACCACGCCTTCCTTCCGATATATGCATTGGAGAGCAAGGCATCTTTTGGAGCTCTAGATATGCGATCAGCAGCCATTATCGAGACACTTCGCAAACTGATCGAGCATGAGAAGAGCGCCAGCGCGATTGGCAACTTTGCCGAAGCGGAAGCCTTCGCGGAAAAGTTCCAGAAGCTGATGGAGGCTCATAACCTCACCATGGCCGATCTCGGTTGGGAATCACTGAACATCGATGTTCAGGACGATTACGAAACCAGCTGCTCCACACCCTTCGGTCGTCGTACGGACAGACCTAAGCGCCGCCAATCCTGGCAAGAAGTCCTCGGCAGCACGGTCGAAGGCCAGAAAGTCAGCACCTCACACTAAACTCAACGAGAATAAGCAGCCCGGGTACTCCTCCGATTTTGTACCGCCGGACTCCAGGCCGGGGTCCCCGGCACGCGTGGTTTTCGCGTGCTGGGGTGGAGGACCGGCTGTCGTGGAGGGTCTCCAGGCCCTCCACCTGGGAAGGCTGGATATCAATGCAAAATTCCTGTTCTCACGCCGCTTCGCCTGTGTGGGCGAGGACGCCCACACGACAGCCGGCCTGGAGACCGGCGGTACCTATAGTGGCTTGACGTCTGATCGAAGTTGCTTCATTGTTGAGCTTACCTGCTGCTGCCATGTCTGTTCCGCTAGTCCGCTGGAGTAAAGCCGCCTTCGCAGCTCTCGCTCTTTTATGCTTTGCGCTTGGATCGGACTCGGCTGTCACTACCGGTCTCTCCGCACGAATGAAGCAGCTGCCCCGTCGCACACTTTGGGTTTGGGAACGACCTGAAGATCTCGGCTCCATCGATCCCACAACTACAGCCATTGCGTGGCTAGATCAAACCATCCTCGTAGGCCCCCAGATCGTCAGCCAGCCTCGGCGTCAGCCAATGGCCTTTCCCAATACGGCTACCAGGATCGCCGTTGTCCGTATCGAGACACGCCCCGGAGGCAAGCTCGACAAGACTTCCGAAGACCGCGTTACAGACCTGCTGCTTTATTCTGCGACCCGCCCGGGAATCGCCGCCATGCAGGTAGACTTCGATGCCCGGCGCTCCGAACGCGGCTTCTACACAAGTGTTCTCGAAAAGCTTCATTCCCGGATGCCATCCGGTTTGCCGCTTTCGATCACGGCCTTGGCCTCCTGGTGCAGTAGCGATGATTGGATTGCCAATCTTCCCATCGACGAAGCTGTTCCCATGTTCTTCCGCATGGAACCGGATCGCCGCCGTGCTCCGGCCGATCTGCCGGAATTTCGCATCCGCGAGCCCAAGTGCAAGAGCAGCATCGGAATTTCAACCCGTGAAGCCTGGCCGGAGAATCTGGCGGGCAAACGACTTTACGTCTTCGCCGACCGTGGTTGGCGTCAGGATCTTTCCCTCCTAACAGATAGAGAGTTGCCATGAACCGCCGTCTTCTCGCTGCTTCCCTGCTCGCCTTCATCGTCGTGCCGCTAGTTACCGTACAAGCCTGCGGACCCGACTTTGTGCCTGATGTCTTTGTGCGCAAGCTTCGTCCCGATAATCCGAAGGACTTTGCTGCCGGCAAGCTCGGTGTCTTGTTACCTACTTATCCACGTGCCGACCTGACTGTTGCCTTCCGCTATCTCAATGGCGGAAGCCTGACGACCGAGGAGCAGAAGGCCTATCAGCCGCTCTATAGCCGTTATTCGGAGCCAAAAGCATGGGAACAACAATCGCAGGAGGAAGACAGCGCCCGCGAAAAAAAGGAAGAGCCTCTGGGCCAATGGCTGAAGGAACGTGCAAAATATCCGAAGTCGGCACTCAAGATCGATCAAAGCCGAGACCTTAGTCACGAAGAACACTCGTACGACGACTACAGCAACTGTAATGAAGATGCTTTTCGCACAGCTGTTCGCACACTCCAGAGCCGAGCAAAGACCTGGGGAGAAAAAAGCCTGGACCTAACTAATTGGCTCGAAGGACAAGATGCGGTCTTCGCTAACTGCCGTCAATCAAGCATCCCAAACTACAAAAAGAACTCCCCCATCTTTCCCGAAAACGCGCCGGAGGGAAGTTCATCACTGCTTAAGGCAGATCGCGCATATCAGTTGGCTGCGGCCCAGTTCTATGCAGAACAATTCGAAGAAGCACGGATTTCCTTTGAAGCTATCGGCAAAGACTCTCAATCCCCATGGCAGGGCATCTCCCGATACATGGTCGCAAGATGCTTAGTAAGGAATGCATATAAGGTATCGGACTCTTTTGCTGACGACCCAACCGCTAAATTCGATCTCGAACCGATGAAGAAGGCTGGTGCTGTTCTTGAGCTGCTTTCAAGAGAGCACCCAACAGGCATATCTGCCAAAGCTATTCAAAATCTGCTCGACTTGATTCATTTGCGGACCGATACTGCAGCGCGATTGAAAGAACTATCGAATGCTTTAGCGGGACCCAAAACCGATCCTGACTATGCGCAGCACCTGGAAGATATAACCTGGTATCTGAATGCTAAGCTGGATTCAATCCCCCTCAGAGAAAACTCCGACCAGGCGATACAAGAGTATGACAACAAGACAAATACAGTGAAGATATTCACCCCGGCAGAACGGGCCCAGATCTTCACCGAGGCCTACCACGACGCATCCGAACTGCGTACTACCAGCACACTCATCGATTGGTTAATCACCTTCCAGTCTCCGAGTGAAGAAGCCGCAAGACATGCTGCTGCAGAATGGAAGAAGACAGGCGAAGGCTACTGGCTGGTTGCGGCCATTGGGAAGGCCACAGCGAAATCACCCGAAGCCGAAGCTCTGATCAAAGCAGCAGAACAAATCAAGCAAGACTCTCCTGACTGGGAGACAGTTACCTATCACCGCGTTCGCCTACTCAACGCTTTGGGACGTGCTCAAGAAGCACGCACGCTTCTTGACGAGGTGCTGCCACATCTTCAGGCCAGCAATCGTGATTCTTCTACGAATCTTTTTCGAGGCCTCAGGATGCGCGCTTCCGCTAATTTGACTGAAGCGCTTACCTACGCGCCGCGCAAAGTCCTGGAGAGTACTTCCGACGAAAATTTCTCGGTCGATGAATGCCGGGATGTAATGAAAAATCCGAAGAGAAGTTACGATTGCGAGAAAAAGCTCGAACCGATGCAGTTCAGCAGCGACTCTGCTGAGTTCTTCAATCGCAAGGCCTCGCTCGAAGTTCTAGTAACCGCCGCCAAGTCCAGCAGTCTTCCGGAGCAGCTACGCCGTTCCGTAGCCATGATGGCGTGGGTACGAAGCATACTTCTGAAAAACGACTCCGCATCCGCACAGCTTCTGCCCTTGCTTCCGCAAAAGCTTCAACAACAGGCTGCTCCGGGAAATGGCTTCCATCCGCTTATGACCTTGCTGAGGAATCCCGGGCTGCGTCCCTATCTCGATGGAGGGATACAGCGCTCCTATTCTTACGATTTCGTCGAAAGTTATCGCGATAACTGGTGGTGCCAAGACTGGCAGGCAGACTACCCGGCCATCAGATATGAAAGCGCAGTTCCCGAAATCACGGAACGCTTTGGTATTGCTCCTACATTTCTTTCTCAAGAGCAACGAAGCCAGGGAGAGCGCGAGGTCGCGGAAATAATGCACCTCGGAAATGGTCAGGCATATCTTGGAGAACAAGTACTCGCCTACGTCAAGAGCCATCCCGACGATCCGGACATTCCCGAAGCGCTTTATCTAACGCTGCGAATGATCCGTTATGGCTGCTCCAGCGACACATGGAGCCAATCGGCGGGAGCACAGAATCTGCAGCGCAGGACAGCTACGATTCACCACTCGGTTGTTCAGATTCTTCGCCGCAGATATCCGACGAATCCTTGGACGAAGAAATCTGCTCCATTTGTCAGCTGTTGTGAATAGAACGAGATTAATAACAACGGAAAGAGGTGCCCACTTGTACCGCCGGTCCTCCACCCGGGAAGATCGCTTTTCAATGTGAAGTTTCAAATTCTAACGCAGCTTCCCCTGTGTGGGCGAGGACGCCCACACGACAGCCGGTCCTCCACCCCAGCACGCGAAAACCGCGCGTGCCGGGGACCCCGGCCTGGAGTCCGGCGGTACTCATGATGAAACGGTCCCTAGCTAAATTTCTATTCGCGGCATCTTTCTTTGTATTCACATTTGATACGTTTGCGGAACCACTGCATCGCCAACTCGCCATTACAATCGACGATCTTCCCTATGCGGATGAGTGGAACTGCGACGCTCAGCAGATTAACGAGAACACACAGAAGCTGTTGGAGCCTGTTCGTAAGGACAAGGTACCGCTCATTGGATTCGTTATTGGGAATCGCTGCCAAAAGCTATCGATGGAAGAACGCCAGCGGATTCTAAAACAATGGCTCGACGCCGGAGCGGAACTCGGCAACCATACCTGGTCGCATCCTGATATCAACCAGATTCCGGTTACCCAATACGAAGCAGACCTTCTCAAAGCAGACCAGGAGTTACATCGAACCTTTCCAACTCTAAAGCTACGCTATTATCGGGCACCCTTTCTGCACGACGGTAATACTCCTGAAGCTAAGCATCATCTTCAAGCGCTCTTGGCCGCGCATAATTATCAGGAGGCTCCGGTTACCCTCGATAACAATGACTGGACCTTTGCTGCCGCTTACAAACAAGCTCTTAAGAAGCATGACGCCGAGTTAGCTCGGCGGATCGAAGAAGCTTACATCCCTTACATGGAATCGATAACGGCCTTCTTCGAAAAACGCTCGGTTGAGGTCCTGGGACGCGAGTGTCCCCAGATTCTGCTGCTCCATGCCAGCCAGCTCAATGCCAAAATGCTTCCTGCGCTGCTCGATATGTATCGGAAGCGCGGTTATACCTTTGTAAGCCTCTATCAGGCGATGCGCGACAAAGCCTATCAGGCTCCGGATGCCTATATAGGAAGCAAAGGGCTTTCCTGGATTCATCGCTGGGGGCTTGCTGCCGGCAAACCAGTTCAGTTAGAACCGGAAACTCCGGCGTGGATCGGAAAGATCGTGGAATAGAGATAGTGCTTCCCTGACTTGTACCGCCGGACTCCAGGCCGGCTGTCGTGTGGGCGTCCTCGCCCACACAGGGAGAATATCGTTGGAACAGGAAGCTTGGTGGTAATATCCGCCTTCCCAGGTGGAGGGCCTGGAGACCCTCCACGACAGCCGGCCTGGAGTCCGGCGGTACTTAAACCCTCTCTTTCTTCCATTCCTTTTTTGAATCTGCAAGCGTATCGCTATAAAAGACTTAGTCTCATATCACAGGGACCTAGTGACAGCTGTCACTGTCCCAGAAAAAGCTTCACCGTACATTCGGTATGTGGATATCGATATAAGTTTATCGAATTGATCGGGCCACCGAGACGGAAGGTGGCACGGTTCCTCCATCCACGGGCAGGCTAAAACCGGAGCTGTCCCGGTAGCCTGCCTCTACAGGGCTTCGGTAGCAGAAAAAACGAGTGAATGAGGAGAGCATGACAAATCTTGAGACGCTTTTAGGGGATAAGCAGGAAAGAATCCGGGTAACCACAGCCGAAGAGCTGGATGCCCTTATTGCCCGTGTTAAAGCCGCACAGCAAAAATTCGCCAGCTTCACACAGAAGCAGGTTGATCACATCTTCCGGAATGCCGCTCTGGCAGCCGCCAACGCCCGCATTCCTCTTGCCGAACTGGCTGTAAAAGAGACCGGAATGGGTGTGGTTGAGGACAAGGTAATCAAGAACCACTTTGCCTCCGAGTACATTTACAACAAATATAAGGATGAGAAGACCTGCGGCATTCTGAGCGAAGACGACGAAGCCGGCACCATCACCATGGCTGAGCCGATGGGTCTGATCTGCGGCATCATCCCGACGACGAACCCGACCTCGACCGCCATCTTTAAGACACTCATCAGCCTCAAGACCCGCAACGGCATCATCATCAGCCCGCACCCACGCGCTCGCAAATGCACCTGCACGGCCGCCGCTCTCGTTCTCCAGGCCGCAGTCGAAGCCGGAGCCCCGGAAGACATCATCGGCTGGATCGACGAGCCGACCCTCGACCTCAGCAACCAGCTAATGCGTCACTCGGAAATCAAGCTGATTCTCGCGACCGGCGGACCAGGAATGGTACACGCTGCCTACTCCTCGGGCACCCCGGCTATCGGCGTCGGCGCTGGAAATACTCCGGTTGTCATCGACGAGACTGCAGACATCAAGCGCGCCATCGCCTCTATCTTGATGTCGAAGACCTTCGATAACGGTGTAATCTGCGCCTCCGAGCAGGCCGTCGTAGCCGTCGACGCGGTTTACGAACAGGTCCGCGAGCGCTTTTCCTCCCACGGTGGCTACATTCTGAAGGGTAAGGAGCTTGACGCAGTTCGTAACATCATTCTGGTCAACGGATCGGTCAACGCCAAGATCGTTGGACAGGCTGCCCCGACCATTGCAGCCATAGCCGGAATCACCGTTCCTGCAACGACCAAGGTCCTGATCGGAGAAGTCACCGACGCGACCACGACCGAGCCCTTCGCTCACGAAAAGCTGTCCACAATCCTGGGTCTCTATCGCGCCAAGGACTTCAAGGACGCCGTTGCAATAGCAGCCAAGCTGGTCGCCCTGGGCGGAATCGGACACACCTCAGTGCTCTACACCGATCAGGATGGACAGAAGGAACGCGTGAACTACTTCGGCGAGCAGATGAAGACCTCCCGCGTGCTGGTCAACTCGCCTTCTTCTCACGGCGGTATTGGCGACCTCTACAACTTCAGCCTGTCACCTAGCTTGACTCTGGGTTGCGGCAGCTGGGGTGGTAACTCAATCTCTGAGAATGTGGGGCCAAAGCACTTGCTCAATAAGAAAATCGTTGCAAAGCGTGCAGAAAACATGTTGTGGCACAAGCTTCCCGGTTCTATCTATTTCCGCCGTGGTTGCGTGCCGGAAGCCCTGAAGGAACTTGCCGGAAAGAAGCGCGCCCTGGTTGTTACCGATAACTTCCTCTTCCGCAACGGCTATGCCGACGAGTTGATCGAGCAGTTGAAGAAGCAGCATCTGGAAGTCGAAACCTTCTATCAAGTACAGGCCGATCCGAATCTCTCCACGGTTCGCAAGTGCGTCGAAGCTGCCAACGTCTTCCAGCCCGATGTGATCGTGGCTCTGGGCGGCGGTTCTCCGATGGACGCAGCCAAGATCGCCTGGGTCATGTACGAGCATCCGGAAGTGGACTTCGAGGATCTGGCACTGCGCTTCATGGATATCCGCAAGCGTATCTACAAGTTCCCGAAGATGGGCATCAAGGCCAAGCTGATCGCTATCCCGACGACCTCCGGTACCGGCTCCGAAGTTACGCCGTTTGCCGTCGTGACCGACGACTCAACGGGCAAGAAGTACCCCATCGCCGACTACGAGTTGACGCCGAACATGGCCATCATCGATCCCAATCTGGTCATGAATCTGCCTAAGTCGTTGACAGCCTTCGGTGGTATCGACGCCGTAACGCACGCTCTGGAAGCCTATGTTTCGATCATGGCCAACGAGTACTCCGATGGTCAGGCTCTGCAGGCTCTCAAGCTGTTGAAGGAGTATCTGCCCTCGGCTTACCAGAACGGAGCTAAGGATCCCGTGGCTCGCGAAAAGGTGCACAACGCCGCAACACTGGCCGGAATCGCCTTCGCAAACGCCTTCCTGGGTGCCTGCCACTCCATGGCACACAAGATCGGTGCAGCCTTCCACCTGCCCCACGGCTTGGCGAATGCTCTGCTGATCTCGAACGTGATCCGCTACAACGCCAACGACAACCCGACCAAGCAGGCAGCCTTCTCGCAATATGACCGTCCGAAGGCCAAGTGCCGCTATGCCGAAATCGCAGGCTATCTGGGTCTGGGCGGAAACACCAAGGAAGAACAGGTCGAGAACCTGATCAAGTGGGTCGAAGAGATGAAGAAGACTCTCGAAATCCCGGCCAGCATCAAGGAAGCCGGAGTTTCCGAGGAAGACTTCCTCGCCAAGCTCGATGCCGTGGCTGTCGATGCCTTCGACGACCAGTGCACCGGTGCCAACCCGCGTTATCCGCTGATCAGCGAGTTCCGCGCCATCCTGCTCGACAGTTTCTACGGAAAATCTTTTGTAGAACTTGTCGACCGGCCGGAAGCCAAGGCTGCTGCTGCTCCAGCTCCTGCACATAAGGAAAAAGCCAGTAATGGCAAGGGTTCCAAGGCAGAAGCGAAAGAAGAAGCCGTAGCCGCGAAGTAGGAAAAAGGTGTAACGAGTATCACAATCCGGGCTTCTCAGGCCTCAGTTTCGAGATCTGGGAAGCCCCTATAACAGATTTTCAAAGTTGTTTGTAGAATTAGTTTTAAGGATTCCGATCAAAGTAGTAGTTGAACTTCGACATCAATCGAGGCCACTGTATCGGAGCAAAAGGAAGACCGGTTAACTGCCCGAAGCTTCCGGAAGCTCTTCCGATCGAGAGTTAAATCTCAAGATCCGATACCACCTCGAAATGTCCGGGTTCGTAAATTACCAATTAGTTGTATTTGTGAATTTGTATTAAGCAGTCAACATAAAGAAATTTTGGAACTTTGGAAATTACAAATTGGCTCTGTATCAGGGTGTGACTTTGGTTATGCCACGCAAGCCGTAGAAAGAAGTGGACTTTAGCCGTTTCAAGAGCTAAAGCAGGTAAGGGCATAAGCCCCGAACGATCTGGTTGCCCTTAACGTCACGACTCATATCATAACCTGATACAAACCAACTTATATAAGTCAATAACACTTTCCGGTTAGCGGAACTGCGCGAGATACATGCTTCGTGCAGACAGGCGATCTGTGCCTCTACCCCTAGAGCAACGATTCCCTCTCCGCAGACCGCAGTTGAACAAATCTAGGACAGTACGAGTTACTCGGATGAGAAAAGGTTGGTATTGGCATGACGTTCACAATCTCACAGGCAAGATGCGGAGGACTGAGGAGTAAAGATGGCCATCTCTTCTGAAGCTCTCGTGCTCTGGGCCATGCTGCCACTTATGGCTGGCGTGCTCCTTCAACTTTTCGCGGCTCCGTTGCTCTCTTCCCGGGCAAAGGGCTTTCTGGCTCTGGCTTGCAGCATACCGAGCCTTCTGGCAGTGCTGGCGACCTTTGGACGGGTCCACCAGAACGGCCCGATTCATTTTTCGGCAGCGCCCTGGGATGGACCGCTCTCGCTGGTCTTTCATGTAGACGCAGCGAGCTTAATGTTTGCACTGATGGGCACCGGTCTCGGTGCCATTGTTTTGCTCTATTCCATCGGTTACATGGCTCACGAGAAGGGAGCCACCCGCTTTTACGCCTTCATGCTCACCTTCATCTGCGGCATGGTCGGGCTGGTTTATAGCGCCAATCTCTTCTCCTTATATCTCTGCTGGGAAGCGATGGGACTCTGCTCCTTCAGCCTGGTCGGCTTCTGGTACAACAAGAAGGAAGCGGTCGCCGGAGCCCGTAAGGTTCTGTTGATGACCCACCTTGCCGGATACGGATTGCTGGCAGCGATCCTGATGATCTACTCCCGCACCGGCAGCGCTCTCTGGACCGATCCTCACGTTGCCCAGGCCTTCAGCACTGGCGTCTATACGCTGATGCTGGTTGCACTTCTGGCTAAGTCCGTACAATTCCCGCTGCATACCTGGATTCCCGAAGCCATGAACGCTCCGACTCCGGTCAGCGCTCTGCTTCACGCCGCCTGCTATGTGAAGGCCGGTGTTTATCTTGCCGTCCGTATGCACACCTTCAACCAGTGGCCCACCTCCTGGGGACTGGTCATGATGTGGCTCGGAACTGTGACTATGGTCGTTGGCGTCGCCTACGCAATGATCCAACATGACCTTAAGCGTATGTTGGCCTTCCACACAGTCAGCCAGATCGGATACATCATCACCGGCCTCGGCCTCGGTACCCCGCTCGGTATCGCCGCAGGTCTGCTGCACTGCTTGAACCACAGCCTCTTTAAGGGCGGGCTCTTCCTCGCCGCCGGTTCCGTACAACACGCCGCCGGTACCCGCGACATGAACCTGCTCGGCGGACTCAGCCGCAAGATGCCGAAGACCACCGTAGTCTGGCTAATCAGCGTCGGCAGCATGATGGGTATTCCCTTCATGAGCGGCTTTGCCAGCAAGTGGCTGCTCTACACCGCATCGCTCGAAGCCGGACAGGTTGTTCCCGCGCTGATGGCCTGGATCGTCAGTATCGGTACAGTCTTCTCCTGCGTGAAGGCTACCAGCTCAGTCTTTCTTGGACCGACAACGGCAGAAACGGAAAATGCGCATGAGGCCCCGACCAGCATGGTCCTCGGCCTTAGCCTCTTCGCTCTGGGCAGTCTGGTTCTCGGCTTTGCTCCTCAGCTGGCCGTGCAGTACATCATTAATCCGATTCTTCCTGTGCTCGGTCTGGCAACCGTTCAGGTCTCCTGGTTCGGACTTACTCCGACCTCAGGCTCCTGGATTACCACCGGCGGACTGGTTCTCGGTATCGCCTCTGCCGGAGTGGGCGTTCTGATCTACATGCTCGCCGGTCTTTCGAGAGCGCGTTCCGCCGCGGTTGAGCAACAGGTAATTCTGGCCGGAGCAACAGGTGGTGGCGGAGTAGGCGTCTTCACCGGTGGTGAATTCAACCCCGGTCCAAGCCGTTTGCCTGCCAGTGAATTCTCGGTTGTTCTGAAGAAGAACTTCGAACCGATCTATCGCTCTACCAATGTTGATCGCGTCTATCTTGGCTTGTGGTGCGCTATCCAGGGTCTTTCGAACCTGATGAGTCGCGCCCTGGTCTGGGCGGAACGTTCGGCCGTGATCTGGGTCTCGGCACTTACCGTTGCCCTCTTCTTCGGCATTCGCGGCTTCTCACTCTCTTCGGCAACTGTTGCCGAAGGTGGCGCAGAGGTGATTCCTGCGGTAATCGGTATCGGCTGCGCAATCGCCTTCGCCGGATTGCTTATCGCTTCCGTAGCGCAGAAGGCATGGCGTTCCCTGCTTCCGCTGCTAACCGTGAGCGGAGCGGCTGCCGTGGTAGCAACCTTCGTTTCACAGCCAATGGCCCGGCTGGCACTGCTGGAATTTGCCAGCATCGCTGCTTTGGCCCTGGTATGGCGTAGCGGCACTCGTCGTGGAGCCTGGCTCTACTCCTTAGTTGTTGCTCTCTCCGTTCTCGCCCTGGTGGGCGGACAGATTGCTCTCGCGCAGGGTGCAACCGGTCTGGGACGGGCACTCTTGCTGAGCGGCTTTGTTCTCAAGCTTGCTCTGGTGCCCCTGCTTCTCTGGCTGCCTGCGGTTGCAGAAGCTGTACCGGCTTTGGTCGCCGGGCTGATTATCGCTGTTGTCGATATCGCAGCCTTCGGAGAACTCTACCTGACGGCGCAAAGCCATCCGGAGTTCCTGAAGCCGCACGGCTTCTGGTTAATCATCGCGCTGGCCTCTTCGCTTGCGGCTTCGCTGCTGATGCTTACGCAGCGCAACCTGAAGCGGCTGCTGGCTCTCTCGACCATCGAAGATATGGGCTTCCTGCTGCTGGGCCTTACCGCAGCAACGGAACTAGGCTGGCGCGGAGCGCTCTTCGGAGCAACCGTTCACGCCGTGGCCAAGGCTCTGCTCTTCATCTCCTTGAGTGCTCCGGAAGCTGATGGAGCCTTAACGGAAGGAGCTCGCGGACTGGCGACTCGTTACCCGCTCAGCGCCGCCGGATTTATGGCTGGCATGTTGGCCATGCTCGGAGTTCCTCCGATGCTGGGCTTTGCCGGACGCTGGCGTCTCTATGACACAGCATTCCTTACAAATCGCTGGTTGCTGTTAGGCTTCGTCGCCTCCTCCATGTTCGCTCTGGTCGCCTATGTTCTGTGCCTGACCCGCAGCTGGTGGGGTCCTGCTCCCGAAGGGCAGGAGGAAGCAACCGCCACCGAGCCCTTCGCTCTGCGGTTTGCCATCGTGGTCCTGATTGTTCTTCTGTTGGCTGGCGGTATGTGTCCGAATGCACTGCTGGCTCTGGGAGGGATTCAATGAGCATCTTTGAGAAATTAATGCACAAGGCCCGCGTCAAGAGCCCACGCATCTTCCACATGAACACAGGAAGCTGCAACGGCTGCGACATCGAGCTGGTCACCTGCCTCTCTCCCCGTTACGACGTCGAGCAGTTGGGCATTCACCTGGAAGGCAGTCCGAGACATGCCGATATTCTCTGCATCACCGGACCCGTCACGAACAATACTCTGGAAGCCGTAAAGACAGTGTACTCGCAGGTCTGCGAGCCCAAGGCCGTCGTGGCCCTGGGCTCCTGCCCCGCTTCCTGCAACGTCTTTGCCGGAAGCCCGGTAATCGCCGGACCCTTGGGCGATCACATTCCGGTCGATGTCTACGTTCCCGGCTGCCCGCCGCATCCGGACGCGATCATTGAAGGCATCGCACGCGCTGCACAGATTCTGGCCGATCGCGGAATTTCCGAAAAAGCGAAAGGAGAGCCGCAGAAATGAACATGACCGGCCTCATTTATCTCTTCCTCTTTCCGGGACTGCTCTTCGCCGTTCCTTGCAGCTGGCTCTTTGTCTGGGGCGAGCACAAGGCAGTGGCGCGTATGCAGCGCCGCATCGGGCCGCCTCTTTTGCAGCCCTTCTACGACTTCATCAAGCTCTTCGGGAAGCGCACGCCTTCACGTCACGGAATTGAAGCGGATCTGCTCCGGCTCTATCCGACACTTTCCGTACTGGCACTGATCGGCTCCCTGGCACTACTGCCCGTCTTCCCTGCCGGAAGACACGGCTTCTCCGGTGACGGAGTTCTGCTGGTCGCGCTGCTCGAAATGCCTTCGATCTGCTTCATCCTCGCGGGCTTCACCTCCGGCTCCATCTATGGTGAGATCGGCTCCATCCGCGAAGCGGTTCTTAGCGTTGCCAACAACATCGTCTTCCTGCTGGCTATCGTAACCATCGCGGTTACCGGACAGACCTTCCGCCTGGCCGAGCTTGCCGGACCCTCCTGGCATCCCGGTCACTGGATCGGCATTCTGGGAATCCTGCTCTGCATTCCCGCCAAGCTTCGTTTGAATCCCTTCTCGACATCGAGCGCCGAGCAGGAGATCTATGCCGGACCTCTGACCGAGTACGCCGGTGCGGCTCTGGCAATGTGGGAGCTGGCACACGGTCTGGAGTGGCTTGCACTGACCGGACTGGTCGCTACCTTGATCATTCCCGTCGGACTGCCCTGGTGGGCGCACGCCGTTCTCTTCTTCGTCATCTCCTTTGGAGAAGTTCTGGTTCTTTCCGCAATCGCTGCCGCTACAGCACGCTTCACGCTGCAACGCTCGATCAGGTTCTACTGGCGCTGGGCTGCAGTTCTTGCCGTTCTCGCAATGTCCTCCGCCATCTATTTGAGGTTCCGGATATGAACATTTTTCGCCTCATCTTTGACAATCTGCGCAAAGGCACTTTTTCCTACCGGCTGCCTCACGCACACGAGTGCACCAGCAACCAGTATCGCGGCCTCATTCACAACGACGAGACCCGCTGTGTGGGTTGCGCAGCCTGCGCTTACGTCTGCCCGACTTGCGCAATCGTGGTAACTCGCAGTGGAGACAACTACTCCTGGGAATACGATCCCGGTAAGTGCACCTTCTGCGGACGCTGCATCGACCGCTGCAAGCCGAACACTCTGACCATGGAATCGAAGCTTCCGCCCCTCTACAGCAAGCAGGGCGAGCTAAAGCAGACTCTCAACATGGTCAGGAAAAAGCCCGTCCGTCCGACTCCAGTCGCTGGAGCAGCTGCGGCCGCAACACCAGCAGCACCGAAACAAGAGGCAGCGAAGGAACCTGCTACAGCAATTCCTCCTGCTCCGAAAACGGAACCGGCAGTATAGCTTTCGCCGCTAGGGAATAAAGAGGATTTAGAGAATGACCGATACAACAGGTTTTGAAAAAACTCTTCAAGAACTCGGCCTCGGCGAAGGCTGGCAGTGGGATAAAGGCTCCTGGTGGCTTACCCCCTCAGAGCCAATCGACGTGCGTGCCGTTACGACGCGCATGCGCGAATTGCAGGCACGTTTTGTCGCCATCACGGCTACAGAACGTCCTGACAAAGAGATCCGCCTCGATTACCAGTGGGATCTGAATGGGCAGTTGCTCAGCTTCGTCACCGCCACACAGTCGGGAAAGATCGATACGATTGTCGATCTTACTCCGGCGGCAGACTGGGTTGAACGCGAAACCCATGAGTACTTCGCTGTCGAATTCCTGGGCCGTGAAAATACCAAACCCCTGATGACCCGCCCCGGCGATGCCATCGGTATCAACCTTCGCAAGGAACAGGAGGTCCAAAAATGAGCTATCGAATTCCTATCGGGCCTTACCACCCGGCACTGGAAGAACCCTACAAGCTGGAACTTGTCTGCGATGGAGAGACCGTTCGCGATGCCGTTATGACGGTGGGGTTCAACTTCCGTGGCATCGAGTATCTGGCCGAACGCCGCAACTACATGCAAGGCATCACGCTCGTCGAGCGCGTCTGCGGCATCTGCTCGAATGTGCACTCCCTCTCCTACTGCCAGACGGTAGAACGGCTCTGCGGACTCGAAGTTCCGGAACGCGGCCTCTACATTCGCGTCATCATGGCTGAGCTGGAGCGGTTGCACTCGCACTTCCTCTGGGCCGGAATTGCGGCCAAGCTTATCGGCTTCAAGACTGTCTTCATGACCTGCTTCGAATTGCGCGAGAAGATCATGGATGCGCTCTCGGCTGTTTCAGGCAATCGCGTGAACTACGGAATGAACCGCATTGGCGGCGTCAATCGCGACGTTACCGATCCGAGCAGCATCATCTCCATTCTGGATGAAATGGAGCGCGGAATCACGAAGACCATCATCCCCATCTTCCTGCATGACAAGACAGTCGAGTCGCGCTGCAAGGGTATCGGCATTCTGAGCAAGGAAGATGCTCTGGCGATGGGAACCGTCGGACCAATGGCTCGCGCCTCGGGTGTCCCTCAGGATATTCGCAAGGCTGCTCCCTACGCTGCCTATAACCGCTTCGAGTTCAATGTTCCGGTCGAAACGACGGGCGACGTGCAGGCTCGCGTGGTTGTCCATGCTCTGGAGATGATCGAGAGCTGCAAGATCCTGCGCCAGGCACTAACATCTCTGCCCGAAGGCCCCTTCCACACACCGCCCCCGACTGCTGCCCGTTTCAAGGTTGCGGCAGGAACGGCAGTAAGTCGTGTCGAAGCGCCTCGCGGGGAGGTCTTCTATCAAATCACCTCGAACGGAACAGAGATTCCCGAACGCGTTCGCGTCCGCACGCCAACCTTCATGAATATGGCAACGGTAAAGTACGCAGTCATCGGACAGGAACTGGCGGATTCACCTCTCATCCAGGCATCCTGCGACCCCTGCTACTCCTGCACCGACCGCTAAACGAACAAGAGTGCAAAAGGACAAAGCCTAAGTTCTTGCAAAAAAGCTTAGGTCTTTGTCTCAGGACAGAACTAAGGTTCTGTCCTTTTTTTTGCAACTCCACCTTGTACAGCCGGACTCCAGGCCGGGGTCCCCGGCACGCGTGGTTTTCGCGTGTTGGGGTGGAGGACCGGCTGTCGTGGAGGGTCTGCAGGCCCTCCACCTAGGAAGTCCGTATATCAATGCAAAGTTCATATTCTCGCGCTGCTTCGCCTGTGTGGGCGAGGACGCCCACACGACAGCCGGCCTGGAGTCCAGCGGTACCTTATGGTACGTGGTTTGGGAAATCACCGGAGGTTCTTCTTAAAGAAGAGCGATAACCCGACCATACAGGCCGCACCCATGGCAAATACCCAGTAGATATCGATATACGAGAGCATCAACGCCTGACTTTGAACAGCCTGATAGATCCTCGCAATCGCGCAATGATAGCTATCAGCGGCGCTGACACCGGCATGGTTAATATGGGACGAAAGCGCAGCAGAGGTATCCAGGAATGTAGGGTTTGTTAATGAAATAGAGTGCACCAGCATCGTTTGATGGAATTGCGATCTCCTTGCAATCAGGGTTGTAACGACCGATGTTCCAACGCTGCTGCCAATGTTGCGCATGAAGTTGACCATCCCTGCAATATCGTTGCTGTGCTCTCGGGACAAATTGGAATAAGCCGCCATTGACGTGGGGATAAAAATAACTAACACGGGGCAATACTGCAGCACTCTCAGATAGGAAGCGGTCGAGAAATCGATGAAAAGGTCGATGTGATGCACCGAATAATACATAGCGAAAGCCAGCGATATCCAACCCAAAGCGATAATATTGCGGGCTTGAAACTTCTTTGTCAGCTTTCCGATATACGGAACCATGAGCAAAAGAGGAAGGTTGGCAACCGACATCACCATTCCAGCGCTTTCCGCACTATACCCCATCAGGATCTGAAGAAATTGGGGAAGCAGAACCGTTGACGCAAAGGTCAGCGTTCCAAGAACAAAGATCATCGTGTTGGCGATGGCAAAGTGCCGATCCTTGTATAAACGCACATTGACGATCGGAGAATGATACGTCCACTCATGAATAATGAGTGCCACCAGAGATACTCCTGCAACTGCGGCGAGCAGAACGATGTATCGTGACCCGAACCAGTCTGCCTCCTGCCCTTTATCAAGCATTATCTGTAATGCACCAATCCCGACAGAGAGCAAGGAAAACCCAATATAGTCAAAATGTACAAATTTGCTTTTTGCTTTTGCAAGATATGGGGGATCTTCCAAAAGGTTGTAAACCAATACAAGCGCGACAAGGCCGACAGGAAGATTGATGTTAAAGACCCAGCGCCAGGAGTAATTGTCCGTTATCCATCCTCCAAGAGTCGGGCCTACAGACGGAGCAATCAGTGCGGTGACACTATAAATGGCAAATGCCATCCCCCGGTTTTCTGCAGTAAAGGTATCGGCCAGAATTGCTTGAGATATAGGCTGCAAGCCCCCTCCGCCCACCCCTTGAAGGACTCTCCCTATAACCAGAATTCCGATACTGGGTGCGAGGCCACAAAGCAATGAGCTCAGTGTGAACAGTACGATGCAACCCATAAAGAACCTTTTGCGCCCGAACACCGATACAAACCAGCCACTAAGAGGAAGTACGATAGCATTCGATACGAGGTACGAGGTCAAGACCCATGTGCTTTCGTCATTACTCGCGCCTAAATTGCCTGCGATGTGTGGCAAGGCAACGTTGGCTACACTTGTATCCAGCACTTCCATAAATGCTGCAAGAGAAACAACAACAGCTACCAGCCAGGGGTTATGCTTTGGAGCCCAAGTAAGACTCTGTTCCGACTTTATGGCTAAACTCATTACTTATTCATGGATAAATCAATGCTTAACAAAGGAAAGGTCTCGACAGCGAATCAGGAGGGAGATATCAATCCGCAGATAAAGCAAATTGCATTTCCGCTGGATCTTGAAACATCCCGGCTCTGAACCACTTCTCCAGATACTTGGCAATGATGTCGGCTTCAATATTGACAGGATCTCCTGGCATGAGCCGAGCCAGATTGGTCGTATCGGCAGTGTGGAGATTTACGGCTATAGAAGCCCTTGACCCATCAAGCTCGGCCACAGCAAGACTGACACCTTCAATTGCAATCGATCCTTTGTAGACGACATATTTCTCCAGATCGACGGGAACCTCAATAAACATCAGGAGATTGCCGCTGTCAGGATTCGCTTCAGTGCCAAGAAACGCACCCGTTCCATCTACATGGCCTAACACCATGTGCCCTCCAACTCTTCCTCTTTCATCGACGGGCAAAGGCAATTCCAGATTGACAGGTGCTCCCACCGTGAGGCGATACAGAGCTGTACTTGCCCAAGTCTCTTCCGAAAGCTTTATCGAAAAGGTGTCGGAGGTGACAGCCAGAACCGGCAGGCTCATTCCACATATAGCGATATTGCTTCCTGCCTGCAACTGCCTGGCAATACGCGGAGCATTCACCGTGACGTATCTTCTCCCTCCAGATGTATGAATCTTTGCGACACGTCCCACTTCTTCGATAACTCCGGTGAACATGCACCCTCCAGTGGACAAGCTGTTCTTTTGCCTTGTCAGTAATTCTGATTTTTGTGAATGAGAAAAAACAGACACAATATTCATAATTGGAATGGGTACAGTATTGAGAATTTCATGCTGATATTACTTTTTGGCATGACATGATGAAAAAGAGGATACACTTCTGTTGAAAGATGACAAGGGACCGGCGCAGTAACAATCGCGATTCGTTTTTATACGAAGACGTTGCGGCAAAGATTGAGAGGATGGTTCAACAAGGGGCATACCGGCCCGGAGAACGCATCCCTTCCATTCGCGACTTAAGCAACCAGATGCGTGTAAGCATCAACACCGTTATGGAAGCTTATGCGCGACTGGAGAGCATGAATGTCATTGAAGCCCGCCCTCAATCCGGCTATTACGTTCGCCGCCATCTTCCGGAACCGGAAGCCTGTTCGAATGTCCGATTGATTCGCGATAGCCTCAGTGCCAAAGTTGTTCGCATCAGCGACACGACAATGCGCCTGGTACAAGGTGCATCCGGTTCATCGATATTACCGCTTGGAATTAGTGCTCCGAATCCGGCTTTATTACCCATCGACAAATTAAGTGCGACGCTTTCCGCGCAGGTACGAAAATTCCGGAGCGAGAGTATAGCGCTTAAAGAGCAGTCGGGTCTGATGCGCCTGCGCGCACAGATTGCGAGACGTGCTTTTGAAGCGGGATGCACTCTGTCACCTGACGAGATCATTGTCACATCGGGATGTATGGAGGCAGTAACCCTGGCCTTACAGGCAATTTGCCGAAGAGGCGATACGATTGCCGTTGCGTCTCCTGTCTACTATTCGTTTCTCAGCACAGCTCAGTGGCTGGATCTAAAAGTTATCGAAATTCCGTCAGCCCCTCGGGAAGGACTTAGCCTTGAAGCGCTCAATTATGCGATCAAGCACAATTCCATCAAGGGATGCATGATCATTTCCAACTTCAATAATCCCCTCGGGAGTCTTATGCCGGAGGAGAAGAAACGGGACTTGGTGCGTCTGTTAGAAAGGCACAACATTCCCCTCATTGAAGACGATGTATCCGGAGATTTAACTTTTGGGACCTCCCGACCTGTTACGGCCAAAAGCTTTGACAGAAAAGGACAGGTGCTCTTGTGCTCATCTTTTTCCAAAACCTTAGCCCCCGGTTATCGTGTCGGATGGATTGCTCCAGGCAGGTTCTTGAAGAGAATCGAAGAGTTGCGTAGCTACTCCAACATGATTGCAGCGGCACCATCGCAATTCGCCATAGCGGAATTCCTGGAGAATGGATGGTATGACCGCCACTTGAAGAATATACGCCGGACATATTCTCAACAGCTTACGCAGCTTCGCAATGCAGTGGGCCGCTATTTCCCTACAGGAACTAGAGCGACCAAACCCGAAGGCGGATTTTTGTTATGGGTTGAATTGCCTGAGCAGGTTGATACGCAAAAGCTTTATGAAAGAGCATTGCAGATCGGCGTTAGCCTGGCTAGCGGAGTCATCTTTACCAACGGTGATAGATTCCGAAATTGCATTCGCCTAAACGCTACCTATTGGTCGGAGCATGCGGAAAAGGCCATGGAGTTGTTGGGCAAGCTTGCTTGTGAAGCTGACCTTCCCGGCTACCGAACCACCTTGTACCGCCGGTCTCCAGGCCCTCCACCTGGGAAGTCCGTGTATTAATGCAAAGTTCATTGTTCTCACTCTGCTTCGCCTGTGCGGGCGAGGATGCCCACACCTGAAGTTTCTACTTTCTCTGAGCTGAAATTGCAGAAAATCTTCGAACATAACCAGAGTCCCAAAGGCGAAGTGACTTTGGTCGTGTGTCAGGGACGGCCTTCAGGCCATCCGAAAGCCGTCTCCTAAGAGTGGCTTAACATTCTCGGTAACGAATGCTGCGGGAAATTGAGCAGGCCGAATAGTTGCAAGGTACTGTCTGAGAGTATCTTCGTTTGTGGAAGCAATGACCAAAACGCTCAAACTGGTATAGGTTCAATGCCTTTGTTCTTCCCGTTGCATATGTTACCGAAAATGTTTCTTCTCTCTTAACCAAGACTGTTTTCGGATGGCCTGAAGGCCATCCCTGACACACAGCCTGACCAATGGTGGCAACGACCGAAATTGCTGTTATATTTCGTTGTTCTTTGTTGCTATCCTTCGCGAAAAATGTAGAACCTCTAGGTGTGGGCGAGGACGCCCACACGACAGCCGGCCTGGAGTCCGGCGGTACACTATTTCTTCGCTGGATGTATCTTCGACGGCTCGACTACGCCGGAGCCTTCCATCACTGCGTAGAAACGATCTACATCTAGGTTCGTCAGCTTTTCAATGGCGCCCGAAGGCCAGCGAATCTCTACGGAATCGATCTTCCTGGCATCGGCCAATCCGAAGTGCACGCGCAAATCATGTTGCGAAATATAGCTTCCGCCACTGCGAACCTCTTCTGTCTGCGTTATGCCTCCAGCGACGATCTTAAGGCGCGCACCGATGGCCAGACGATTGCTCTTCGTTCCCGCCAGTTCAAAGCTCACCCAATGGGTTCCGGTGAGTCCATTGTTGTGCAGAATCATCGGTGCACCATCGATATTGCCGACGACGAGATCGACATTGCCGTCATTGTCCAGATCGGCAGAGGCAAGACCGCGGCTGGTCCTCGGCTCCTGCATCGCGGCGCCAGCCTGATCGCTGGCATCGCAGAAAGTGCCGTTCCGCTCATTCATCATTAGATTCTTGGGTTGACGATAACGAGCACCTGACGGCAACTTATCGACCTGCGGATACACCTGCCCATTTACCGAGATCAGATCCAGCCAACCGTCGTTATCCAAATCGACAAAAGCATTCCCCCACTTCACCCAAGGCAAAGTTGCCAGAGCCATTCCTGACTTATAAGAGACATCGGTGAAGGACCAATTCCCATCGTTGCGATAGAGGGTGTTGTTCTCGTCTGCAAAGTTGGTGATCGCAATCGAAAAGCGGCCGGAGTGGTCGTAGTCCCCAATGGCGACGCCCATCGATCCTTGCTCGGAGCCATCGTCGCTCACGGCCGTTCCTGACTCCAGCCCGATCTCGCTGAACTTCCCTCCTCCGCTATTGCGATATAAAAAGTTCGGAGTCGAGTCATTGGCTACATAAATGTCAGGCTTACCGGTGTTATTGAAGTCGGACCAGACAACGCCAAGGCCATAGTATCCGCCCGGGTCTTCTACCCCGGCGGTCTTGGTCACATCGGTGAAGGTGCCGTCTCCATTGTTATGAAAGAGTGCGTCACCGGCACCGCGAAGCCCGCGCGGACCGCACTGCACATCGATTCCCCGATAAGTACAGGTGGGAGCTTTACCGAAGCCGGGCAGATCGTCGAGATGGAAGTCCACATAGCTCGTCACCATCAGATCGAGAAAGCCATCGCCATCGTAATCTCCAAAGGTGGCGCCTGTAGACCAACGACCTTCGGCCACTCCGGCTTGCTTGGTCACGTTTGTGAAAGTACCGTCTCCATTATTGCGATAAAGAACATTGCCTCCAAGACAGGTGACATAGATATCGGGCCAGCCGTCGTTGTTGTAATCACCAATCGCTCCACCCATGGCAAATCCCGGATAGGCGACTCCGGCCTTATCGGTCACGTCGGTGAAGGTACCATCGTGATTGTTGTGATAGAGAGCGCTCCGGGCCCGCTGTCCCTTCAAGGCCATCTCGACGGTAGGAGCATTGGTAAAGTAGATATCGGGCCAGCCATCGCGATCGTAGTCGAGAATCAATACGCCGCCACTCATCGACTCGACAATGTATTTCTTCTCCGGCGATGCCAGATGAGAGAAGGTGATACCTGTCTTCTTAGTTATATCGACAAGCTGAGGAATCGAATGCCCGCTGCATATTTGTGTCTTGGCCCCGGGAGGTGGCGGAGGAGCAGCAGCATGCGCGCCCTGCCCAAGAGCGCTGCAAGAAAGAAGAATCGGCACGGCACTAACGGTTATCCAACGAAGCTTACCTGACCAGGTCATGGATTCTTCTCACCAGCTTCCTTCACTGCGTTTCGTACTTCTGCTATCCCACGCTTCCGAAACTGCCGTCACACAAGAATGAAAAGATATACGAACCCTGGCACCTTTGTCAGCAGATCATCGCACGCTGGAATCTCCCATCCCGGTGGTGGAAGCCTGACGATGCTCTGCCTTAATTTCTCGGTAGATCTTCAACTCGCGATCCGCATCCTCCAAACGCCCGGCCTTGCGATAGGCAGTCTGCAGCTGATAGTGGATGTAGTCTTTTGAAGAATCGGCTTTGACGGCTACCTCCAGATGCGAGATAGCTTCCACCGGCTTACCATCGGCGAGTAACATTTTGCCTAATTGATATTGCGCCTGGGGGTAATCGGGATCCACCGCTACAACTTTCCACAACAACGTTGCCGCCTCTTCTTTCTGCGACGTCTCCAGCAAGGCATAAGCGAGGTTGTACTCTACGGAAGGATTGTTGGGATCGAGCTTCAGTTCTTCTCTGAACTCAGGAATCGCCTCGGTTGGGCGATTCAGCCGAATCAGTGCAGCCCCAACCTGAAAGTGAGCTAACTTAGCCGCAGGATCTTTCGTGTAGAGATTTCGGAAGCAACTAACCGCGTGCTCGTAATTCTCTGTAACGATATAAAGCTGGCAATAAAGAGACATCAACTCCGTCGGCTGATCCTTAGCAGTGAGCTGATCCAGCAGTTTGTTTGCCTCCAACTGCCGCTTACTGCGCGCCAGAGCAGCAGCCCAGGCATAGGCGGCCCGTGGATCCTGTAACGCTTGATTGCCAGCTTTTGAGAAGACCTCTGCCGCCTCCTTGTATTTATCCAAAGAGAAGAGCGAGACGGCCAGCATGATACGCGTCGGATCGTCTGCAGAAGATTTCATTGTGGCCGACGGCAGCGCGCGGACAGCTTCGTCGTATTTGCCAAGACGGAAAGCGGCAACACCGATGTTGCGCATCACGCCGGGTGCTCCCGCATCCCAGCGTTCGGCCTCTTGAAAATGTCCCAGCGCCTGCTCGTATTGATGAAGGCGAGCCTCAGCCGTTCCCCAATCGTTGAAGGTACTGGCCAATATCTTGGTCAGCAGGTTCTCGCGTGTCTTCAGTTCCTGCAGCGCGGCGGTCGAAGCACGAGGAGTAGTCTTCAGCTTCGCCCGAAGCTCAGCGATCTCCCGGGAGGCCTGCTCGCAAACCTGCTGTGCTGTTGTTAGCACCCCATTGGGATCTCCGCTCCGGACTGCGGATTGCTCACGCTCCCAAAGCTCAGCCAACTTGCTGTTTAATTTTCCGGTAGGACGGGAAGAAGAGGCAGCACCGGCAGGAATACGCCGTGTCTGCTGGGCATAAGATGCCACAAACGAGAGAGCCAAAAGCAGAAAAGTCCACCTGCATATCAGCCGTAAAAACATAACGGCATTATGGTGCCATATGGACGAATAGTGAAGAGCACAAATTCGATAGGAGACGGGGCCGCGTATGCGGCCCCATTCCAGTTGAGTTCCAGGATTCAGAATGATCGACTCCTAGAAGGTGAAGTGCATTCCATACTGGATCTGACGTGCAGTACCGATCAGTCCGCTGGAAGTGCCGAAGCCAGAGGTACGAGTCTCTCTGGTCACGATGTTGTTGGTAGCACTGCAAGCGTTGTACAGATTTATCGGCTGTTTCGTGGTCGGATCTACTCCTGTGCCAACAACGCTGCCGCAATTTACATCCTGGATAGGACTACCTTGCGAGAGCGATCCCGGGTTGAAGTTCGGGTGATTGAACAGGTTGAAGAAATCCAGCCGGAACTGGACCTGCAAACGTTCGCCTGCATGCCAGTTCTTGTTAACCGAAAAGTCTGTGTTATTGAAATTAGGCCCGCCGCAACTACCTCTGTGTTCCATGTTGGACGGAATCGTTCCGAGCGCATATCCGACCAGAGTAAAGGCTCCCGGATTGATGATTTTGTTCGAACTACGCCCGTCGGAGCAGTTCTGCCCGGTCGATAGCGGCCGAAGCGGATTCGGACTCGTGAAGCCAGTGGCCACAAGAGCTCCGGTCTGATTCAGACGAAGGGCCGGGGTCGGACTGTTGGGACTTACATTGTTCGGATTCTCAGATGCCCCCTGGAAGATACTGAAGGAGTTTCCATTCATGGCACTGATAATTCCGGTCAACTCCCAACCGCCGAGCACGCCACGCTCAATCGGGTTTGCTCCTTTTAATTTTGGGAGGAACCAGGTTGCGTTCGCAACAAAGACATTAGGCCTGTTAACCGTCGAGTTTCCATAGTCGATGCTGCGCAATCCAGGATATGTTCTGGAACCAGCACTCAAGCCACCACCGGAATCGTCAATCTGGATATCTGCCAGCGTATGTGACCAAGTATAAGCGGCACCTAAATTCAGTGAGCTGCCAATACGGGAACGTAGCAGAATCTGCAAGCCGTTGTAGTTAGAGTTGCCGCCACGATCCCAATAGGTAAGAGTTCCATAATTGGGGAACGGACGGTAGCTATTAACTTTGTCGGAGGTCGCGAAGGTTGCGGCCAACCAGTTTTGTTGTGGAATAGCATTGATGTCGTAACCCACGGTAAGATGTATCCCGCGATTTCCGACATAACCCATCTGCAAAACTGTGTTTGCAGCCAATGACTGTTCCACCGATACGTTCCATTGCCACGAGTTTGGAAGAATCGTACTCGGGTTAATGCCACCTTGCGGACTTGCCGAACCTGACAGGCTCCCCGGAGTGGCTCCGCCGAGTGTACGCGCATAGTTGTTGGTCGTCAATGCAAACGGAGCATTCGATACCAGTACATACCGGGAGACACGTTCACGCTGGTAGAACTGTCCACCGCCAGCATGAATAATCGTCTTCCCTGTTCCGAACATATCCCAGTTCACACCGATACGCGGAGCGACGTTATGATATCCGTTCTTGATTAAAGAACGATTAGGACCAGGAGTCCCCGAGCTGAAGTTGGTTCCATACTTCTTGTTGGCATCACCGCAGGGATCCTTACCCGGTGCTACCCACAGGCCGTTGCAGGCATCGGAAGCAGGCTTGTTGGGATCGAAGAGACTCGGCTGGAAGCTGGTGATCTGATCGTCCGGTTGATAGGGCTGCAGCAAGAGCGAGTAACGCACACCATAGGACAGGGTCACACGTGGACTCATCCTGTAAGTGTCACCCGCATAGAATTCATAGTTACGCCAACGAAGTTGGGCGCGAACATTGGTTGAAGTTTCGTTGATGTTAAATACGTTTCCTGCCAGTTCCAGGTTGGCCAGGGAATCGCCCGTATCGTAACCACCCGCGCCAGTATTGGGACTGTTGATCACCGGACGTTCGGAACTGCCGCCACCGGTGTCTTCGTTCTTGCCATTGAAATCCAATAACGCCCCAAACTTGAAAGAGTGCTGGCTCTTTACCCAGGAGAGGTCGTCATGGAAGCTGTAAAGGTTCAGCTCGTTTTGCCATGGAGCCTGTAGTTGCGTCGTACCACCATAGGCACCAAAGTTCACCTGTGCAACGCCCAGTTGCTGGTGTTTGATAGAGGGGGAATAAAGGGTAGGAATGGCGGCCGTTACCTTAGACAACAGACTCGGATTGGTACCGCCAGCCGTAATACTGATTCGGTTATTCGAATAGTTAAAGGCCACATCGTTTACCAACGTGCTGCTTAAAGTATCGATCCAATGCACGGTGGTGGACTTGGAAGGCTGAGCCCAGCTGCTATCGAGAGCAGGAAACACAGTATCGCCCCAGTACCCGGCATTGAAAGCAGGATTGTTCCAGGTGTCCTGGGTATAACGGCCCGAGATGTGATTTGTCTTATTCAGGTCATAGTCGCCGCGGATATTCTCTTCGCGCCAGGACAGAGCCGTCGGCAGAGATACTGACCAGTTTTGGTTGGAGGAATTGTAGCTGCTCAGATTCGGCAACGGCAGCATCTGCAGATAGGTAGCAGTTGCGGGATCTACGGAATTCAGCTTATTTCCCGTATATGCCGAAGCCGGAAGCGAACCGAAGTTTGGAAGATTCGTATTGCAACCGGGAGTCGAAAAATCTCCGGCGCGCTGTGCCGCGGTTGGTACACAAGCGCTTACCTGACGGCCACGAATCTCGCGATTCCACTCCTGGCTCCAGAAGAAGAACAGCTTATCTTTCAGGACCGGACCACCCACAGTGTAGCCCCAGTCATTACGGCGTAACTTGTCCTTACCATCCAGGGGCAGCCCTTTGCCTGCATTGGGAGCCGAGAAGAAGGTATAGGTATCCAGCTGGTCGTTACGGCCGGAGTAGAAGGCGGACCCATGGAAGGCGTTGCTGCCACTACGAGTCACGATGTTGACGATCGAGCCGGAAGCCTGTCCGTACTCTGGCCCGAAGTTGTTGGTCAACATCTTGAATTCGGCGATTGCATCGATGGAAGGATAGATCAGGATCGTACGGTTCGAGCCCACGTCGTTGTTGTTCACACCGTCGATGATGAACAGATTGTTCGTGGTGGGATTGCCGTTCACGGACATGTCGACGCCGCCCTGAAGTCCCTTATTCTTCGTATCGAAGTTGTTCGCGGCGGAGACACCGGGCGTCAACTGAGTCAATTGCACGAAACTTCTGCCGTTCAGCGGAAGTTCCCGCACCTGCTGACCTTCAACCACCTGGCCCAGCGCAGAGTTATCGGTCTGCACCTGAATCGTGTTGGATTCTACCGTGACAGTCTCCGATACGCTGCCCGGCTGGAGTTGTGCGTTCACGGTAGTAGTTGTTGCAACGTGGACCACTACGTTCTTGGAGACAAATGCCTTAAAGCCTTTCGCACTGATGGAGACCTCATAGTTACCCTCGGGTAATTGAGTAACGGTAAAGGTCCCCTGGTCGCCGGCGTTCACTTTGTGTACGTCATTGGTCCCCAAGTTGATAATCGAAACGCTAGCATTCGCAACTATGGCACCGGTTGTGTCAGTGATCGAACCACTGATGACACCGGTAATTTGCTGACTGTATGCAGGTATCTGCAATAACGTGATTGCAAAACCGATCAGCAGCATCCAGCGAATATATCGGTTCATATGTTCTCCCAGATACTTCAGATATGAACTGCGTTATTCTTGTTCGCTTGTTTACTGTCGAAGTTCGACCCTAACAGGTAGCTATCTTTTGTTAGGAACAAGTACAGCGGTCAAATATTCTATCTACGATTGCTGCAGCTTTCGTCAAAGCCGCAGCAGCAGACGCAGATGTCGATTGCCCCCGCAAATACCGGGCATAACAATCTGCCAACGTCATCTGTCATCCGAAAACATCCGGTATTACGCGAAGCCCTCCTCTCTACAGCAAGAAAGCCGCCACGTTCCTTTGGCGAGCAGACAAGACTGATAAATTGTTCAGGAGGATAGCTGTCCAGACGCACAACACCCAGCACGAGTACCAAGGGTGTAGCCCTGGCCCGCGTTATAGCTCCGGCTCCCGGGTTGGCGAGACCAACTCAAGGCCGATAGTTATTCAAGCTTACCTCCAGAAATCTAACTTCTATTCACCGACTCGTATGATCGGTTTGGTGTCAGGTCGCTTTATCGATCCTTTCCACTATGAAAGTAGTGAAACGTTTGATTACTCTTTTCGTGATACGACTGTCAATAGGAAATATTTTGATCAAACGTTTAAGTTAACAACTTTCGCTGAAAGATACAGCATTACGCCTTATCTCACAGCAATATACCCGCTTCACCCATATCCCTGCTGGAGAAAACGATTACCGCCACACTTATTCGTGAAAAAACGTTTTATTTGAGAGATAGACCAGGCGAAAGATTGTCGGGTATCGGGCAGAAGCCGAAACGGTTCGCCGAAGGATCTAAATAAGTTAGCCATCTGCCGGCCCCTTACATCCCAAAAGAAATAGACAAGATAGCGCTTTCTTCAACAATTGGCAAATGCGAGCCGGAGATGCTTTTACCGGAGCGAGCCCCGGCGATAGAAAAGATTTATAACTGCTGCCTATCCGCCAAGGGCTTTTCAAATACATCGCTTTAGAAGGGAGGATTCAGAACAGGGGCACAAAATTTACCAGGAAATACAGGCAACCCGGAAGAGATTATGTGACTCTCTTCCGGGAGCCGAAGTATTTCTCCGCATGACAACGAAGTACAGCTTTCGCTTAGGAAGGGAGAGTGAAGAGTGTTAAATTTCGGTCTACCTCGCTGCCGAAAACCTGCTAACCGGAGGCTGTAAGTTATCGAGACAGGGCTCCTGCAAATCGCGCCCGTATAGATTCAATGTGAGGGGTAAGGAAAGAAGCGAGATCGATCTTTCCATACCGGACGGCAACGGCACCATCGGCAAGGACAAAGTCCATCTTCTTAAGGCCAAGATAGCTAAAGAAAGACCGAATCCATGGTTCAAGATAATTCTTCGAGGGGTCTCCCGATTCCTGCCCATAAAGCGAACCGGCCGAAACGATAAAGGTTGCCTGCTTATCTACTAATTTTCCCTTTGGTCCATTAGGAGTAACCTCGAGGATTTCTCCAAAGCGCACGAGTTGATCTATCCACAATTTAAAGCTGGAGGCTGGGCCCCAGTTATGCATCGGCACGCCGATAATATACTCATCGGCTTCAAGCAATTCCCCGGTAAGTTGAGACGAGAAAGAGAGTAGCCTCTCCTCTTCTTCGTTGCGTAAGTGCTTTGGTTTCAGGTTAGCTGCAACCCAGGCGGCAGTAATGACCGGAATCGCAGTCGTGGTCAGATCCCGCACAATCACCCGGCCCTGAGGATTCGCCGCTTTCCACTGCTCCACAAACTCTCGTGTAAGGCTGCGTGAAATGGAAAACTCGCCCATCGGGCTGGCATCGACGTGAAGTAAAGTAGGCATTCGCTTGCTCCTGAGATGTTTGGGTAAGACGGAAAGGAGGTCCGGCCGGAGTCCCACCTCTCGTCCATGACTCAACGATATTCAACCTTTTGGTTGATTGTCAACTTTATGGTTGAATATAGTTACAGGAAGAAAGTTCGGACTCCAATGATCCAGCAGGACAGCAACGCAGAAGTTCTGGACGTCGTCTTCGGTGCCATCTCCGATTCGACTCGCCGCTCCATCCTCGACCGTCTGCGCAACGGTCCCATGACCGTAACAGAACTCGCTGAGCCCTACGCTATGAGCCTGAATGCAGTCTCCAAGCACCTGAAGATGCTGGAGCGGGCCGGGCTCATCCAACGCGAGATTCGGGGGCGTGAGCACTCCTGCAGCCTGGACGCTTCACGGATGGAGGAAGCCATGAATTGGATGAGCTACTACACCAGATTCTGGACCGATCGCATAGATGCCCTTGAAAAGCATTTGATCGAGAAGCGCAAGCGGAGAACGAAATGAGCAACCAGACAGTGATCATCCGCCGAGTGTTACCTGTATCGCGCGAGGAGGTCTTCGATGCCTGGCTCGATCCGGAAGGCATGGGCCAGTGGATGTTTCCTGGGCCTGTAACGCATTGCGAGGCAACGCTGGAGCCTAAGGTGGGCGGGCGCTTCCATATCGTTATGACCGCTCCCAATACAAAGTTTGTCCATAGCGGCGAATACCTGGTTCTGGACAGACCAAGTAAGTTACAGTTCACCTGGATCTCATCGCGAATGGATCATCTGGAGACACTTGTCACCATCGAGCTATTTCCGCATGGCACAGAATGCGAACTAGTCCTGACGCACGAAAAGGTTCCAGAGAAACACTCGTCGCAGGAACTCAAGGGCGGCTGGAATCAGATCTTCGAGAAACTCGCCGGCTATCTGGGGGAAAGGTAGTCTCCACAAAAACATGTTGCAGTTGGCAGGGATGCAGGACGAGGAGACAGGTGGTAGACTTGCTGACCGATGACAGATCGCACGTTACTGAGACAACAGGTTTTAGGCTGGGGGGCAATAGCTATCTCCACTATCTTTGCGTGCTGGTGGGCGTTGTGGGGAAGCATGGAGAACTTTCATGAGGGATGGTACTACCCCAGCATCTGGAGAAACCTGGGTCTGCTGGTTGTGCAGTACCTGAGCCCGATGTTGATTGTCATACTGATCTCAGCTGCTGCTCTAGCTTTGCCCAGACTGGCAGTTCTGCTCCTGGTCTCTTGCGCAATCGCAGTGGCATGGTTTTTCGGAGGTTTCCGCAGTTTCTCCGCCGCTGTCATGCTTATCGCGATTCCATTGGTACTCCTTGGTGTTCTATACCAGTTCGGCAGCCCTCAACCACGACGGTGGGCGTGGCGATGCATTCTATGGATACCGTTAGCAACGGCTATTGTATCCGGAGCGTATCCTGGGTGGCTGGCCATGCATCGCTTCGATGACGGGAATTACGGGATGCGTCAGATTGCAGGAAACGGAGTGACGCTGGTGTGGGCTCCTGCGGGCCCAGGCTGGCCGGAAGACGGCGTTTCATGGAACACGGCGATGGAGAACTGCGCACATCTGACGGCAGACGGGCGCTTGCTTTCCAATGTGCCGCAAAATGTGTGGCGCTTGCCTACTGTCGATGAATCGGTTCGCTCTCTGGTCTTTCGAGGGAAGAACGCAGGTGGAAGCTGGAATCCGGCACTACATCGGACCGCGTACCAACATATGCCCGACAAAGACTCGCCTCTATGGAAAGTTCACTCCAAGGTCATCTATTGGTGGACAAGCACCGAAGTCGACCAGGAACACGCATACTATATCTCCAACAACGGATACGTTCATGAAATTCCCAAGCATATAGGGCCGGGTTATCTTGCCTATCGATGCGTTGCAGAACCAGGAAAAGTGAAATAGCTAATACAAAACAAAAGCCAATTCGCCTTTGAGATCCTGGTTATGTTCAAGGTTTTCTGCAATTACCTGCTCGAAAAAAGTAGAACTCCAGAGAGCATCCCGGAGGGATGCTACTAACTTAGCCACGGGTGAAGCATAGCGAAACCCGGGGTATCCCAATCTTAATGGACCTCCGCCCCGTATGGGGCGGAACGAATCCCACTTCACTAGATTGAGAAAGCATTCGTCCCGCACCTACGGCGCGGGCAATATTTATTTTTGTACGTTACCCCGGGTTTCGCTACGCTGCACCCGGGGCTATTCTCGGCGGCTCCCTACCGGGAGAGAAACCAACTCACCGAGCCAGATTGACTCAGCGCTCTAACATAAGCCAATCGCTCATCTTCTATTCCGCCCTGCCTCCCGTACAAAGCAGTCGCAACAATCGAACAACTCACTTCTTGACGAGCAGGTCGAAGACCGTTTCCAGCGAGGAAGCCACCATTTTATCCGGATAGTTTTTCGCGTCCATAAGGTTGTAGAGGGTAAGTCCGTGGCTTAGCGAAAGTCCAATCAAGACGACCAGATCGGGGACGAACTCCTTGCCGACCTCAGCAATCTTGATGAGTGTCTCCATGGATGACTTCAGCTCGTCGTGCATCTGCTTGAACAGTGCGTTTAATTTGCCACGAAACTTCGTGTTTCGCACGGCGTAGAGTTGCGCTTCCGTGATGAGGAGAAAGGCGTCCTTATCCATCTTCCCGAAACCTGTATAGTACCCCCGAAATGCGGATAGTACATCGGCCGGAGAGATGTCTTCGGAGAAGATGCCGCGCGCTTCCTGAGTCATTCTCTTCAGCTCTCTCTCAATCAGCGCCAGAAAGAGCTCATCCTTACTTTTGAAGTTCGAATAGAAAGCTCCACGCGAGAAGCCCGCAGCTTCGGTAATGGCTTCAAGAGAGGCCCCTTCGAATCCATGACGAGCAAATGCCTTAGCTGCTGCCTCCAATAATCTTTCTTGCGTCAACGCTCTACTTTCTTCTCGCGTCAGTCGCTTTCTTACCATTTTTTCTTATCCTTGCTCCGTTGCTATTTAACTCCGCGCCTTTCAGGCACCGGCAGTATCCGCCACAACCTCACTTATGATTCTGGCTCAACCTAAGATGGACGACATTTCCAATGACTCGATTAATCTCTGGCGAAAATTCTTTGAGAACCATCACGAATGCATCACCTGCAAGATTCGTTCCAAAGCGTTCGCCTACCACACCCCAGGTTTGTTCTTTGCTAGGGTAATACAGAACCGAGAGCCCTGCTGCTATTCCAGATCCTGCAATCTCCGAGGTGTTGAGCGTTGTCTCTCCACCATCCGTTCGAGTAACAAAGATCCGGGACAGGGCATAGGACGTCCGCTTCCCTATCCCGGCATATCGCAAGCGATAATAGCGAGTGTCCTGATGTAGGACAACGGGAAGAATAAGTCCGACAGTGTAGTTTCCCACTACCTGGTCCACGAATCCATGCCAATAGTAACGTCCAAAGCCCTCCGCTCCCTGATGGAACTCCGGATAGTAGTCCTGAGCCTGATTCAAACCCGCCACCAGCCCCGTAGCCAGAAAGGCAGGATAGTTAAAGCTATTCAAGGTCGCCATCTTGAACTTAGCCCCAACGGTCTGAGGCGGCAGATGATCGGTTACCAGGGGTGAACGAGTCTCATAAGGGACGGCCGGTGTCTGCAGTGGCGGCTCTTTCCCGCCGGTGCCGCCTGGAGAAGACTCCTGGGTACCGGCTGGCTTGGGAGCATCGGGAAGTTCCTGCGCAAACACAGGTAAGCCCACCAATAATAGAAGAGAGAGGAAACGGAGAGGAACCCTCTTGGCGCTCATTTCAACCTCTCCCATACCTGGGTACGTCCCATTAAAGAGAAGCCAATGTATCCACGGACAAGCAGCTTCTTCCCGCTGTCTTCCAGACGCAATTTGCACTTGTAAACCGCTCCGTTGGCTGGATCGAGAATGTCTCCGCCCTCATACCCGTTGCCTTGAGGAATCATGTTGCGGAGGATCAGCAGTCCGATAAGGGGCTGTCCATTGCGCTCGTCTTTGCATTTCTCGCAGGCGCGAGCATCATCCCCCGGAGTAAAGCTCTGTTCGAGCTTTCCGAAGTACTTGCCGTCTTGCAGATAAACCCGGACGACTCCCGTGGGTTTCCCGGTCGCATCGTCCATTGTTCGCCATAGCCCAACCGGCGACTGAAGATCCGAGCTTGCAGACATAGCTGTAGACGCCTGCGACAAAAGCGCGGCGACCAGAAATGCTGCCAACACGAAACGTTTAAGAAATTTCATCTGTACCCTTTCAAGAAAAATGCGTCTCGCAGACCGACGAGGCGCAACGCTGGTGACAAAACAAATGTCTTCTAAGAAGCCGCGATTGCAGGGGGCTCGCAACTGCGCTCGACAGTGACATTTGTCATCCTCTTTTTGAGACTTCCATCACTCGGAAAGCTGTTCCATTCCCAGGCAAACTAGATAGTACAGAAATTGCGATACGTTATCAATTTCAAATACACAACTGTATTTTAATATTGACTTGTATTTGAGATCAGAGCTACATTGAATCTGTGACCGCCAGAAACAACTCGATCCGGGCTTCCTGGCCGGGGAATATGGGTGCCGGACGCCTCCTGGCCGCGCTGGTACTGTTCTGTATTCTTCCGGTCTTTGCTCATTCCGAACCCCTATCGCTCTCGCTCGACCAAGCGCTTCAACTCGCCACCGAGCACAACCGCTCGCTCCGGATAGCCAGGCTGGAAGTAACCAGGACGGCAGCAGACGTAAAGGCAACCGCTACTCATCGGTTACCTGCTCTCTCCACTTTTGCCGAGGCGGGAGAAGCTCTGACACGTCCGTATCTGCGAATCGGAGCAGGTGATTTGGGAAGTTCCGGCGGAAATCCGATTCCCGAGCAAAACTACAGGCTCTATGGATCGCGCACACCAACTGCATATGGGGCTGCGGAGATCAAGCAGCCGCTATCCCAGCAATATGCGCTGGGTTTGGAGCTCAAACAGTCCAAAGTGGCACACGCAATCAGCGAGGAACAGCTGCGCTCCGCCGCACAGGAGATACACCAGCAGGTGCGCAGTGTTTACCTTCGCGTCCTGGCGGATCAGTCGGCAGTCGAGGCGGCAGAGACCGAACTCAAGCTCCACACAGAGCTTGAGAGGATTACTCAGGTCTACATATCGGAAAAGGCAGCCTTACCTGCTGAGCTATTAGGAATACAAGCAAAATTGCTGCGTGCCCGCTACGAAAAGACGAGTGCGTCCAACACCCTCGCCAAGGATGAAGACGAGCTGAAGACGCTCCTCGGTCTTCCACCGGAGACAGAGATAAACCTCAGCCTCAATCCTGAAGCCGACTTTCTGCTTCCTTCCGAAGAAGACGCTTTGAAGAAAGCACTCTCCTTCCGTCCCGACCTTCGCATTGCAGCTCTTGAAGTCAAGCAGAACGAGCTAAGCCGCCGTGCGAAGAAAGCCGAATACATACCGGAGATCAACCTTGTCGCCTCCTATATAGCGGTTCCTGTCTCCTCGTTCCCTCTTCATGGTGGATTTGGCGAAATCGGACTGGAGCTTAAGTGGGAGCCCTTCGACTGGGGCCGCAAGGCTTATGAGCTGAAGCAGAAACAAGCCGCAGTCGATCAGGCACAGATCAAGGCTGAAGAGGCGCGCGACAAGGCCATCAATGAAGTCAAGGCTGCACTGCGCAATGCAAGAGCGGCCAGCGATCTTCATCTTGCGCTTGAGGCAGGTGTCAAAAGCACCGCAGAGTCGCTCCGAGTGGCCGAAAAGAACTACGCCGAGCACAAGATTCTGCTCAGCGATGTCCTCAAAGCAGAGAACGAGCATAAGCACACCCAGCAGGAGCTTCTTCTCGCTCGTAACAATCTGCTGACAACATACACAGAATTGGCAAAGGTAATGGGAGAAGATCAGTGAGCCGGTTATTTGTCTATCTATTCATCTTCGGTATTAGCTTCTTTGCCGGATGCAAACAAGATCCGGCACCGGCGACTGCTCCGCGAACTGTTACGACCATAACAGCGGGGCAGCAATCGGCCTCGGCCCAAGCCTCGGAAGCAAAGTATGTAGCGACCATCGCGCCACAGACAAAGGTTGACTTGTCTTTCAAGACTCCCGGATATGTAGAGTGGATTGCCGAACGGCGCGGAGCCGATGGACATCTTCATCCACTCGACACCGGAGACACAATTGTTCGAGGTGCTGCGCTGGCAAGACTGCGCACCGCAGAGAATCGTGCTGCCGTCGCCGAGGCCACAGCATCTGTAAGCGCGGCTAAGGCCTCCGCCGATTCGGCTGCCAGCCAGATTGCAGAGGCTTCAGCACAAGCACGCCACGCAGAGGATGACTGGAAGCGAGCACAGCGGCTCTACGCGCAAGCAGCGCTCACAAAGGTCGATCTGGACACGGCCAGAACGCATTACCAGACTTTGCAGGCTCAGCTTGAGAGTGCAAAAGCCATGTTTGCCGCCAATCAATCGAAGGTGAAGGGCGTAGCGGCACAACAGCGACAGGCGCAGGTACAGCTATCGGATCTAACAGTTCGAGCACCTTTCGACGGTGTTGTTCTCACACGAGCCATTGAGAACGGAGGACTGGTCGCTGCCGGTGCTCCGGCTTTTACTCTGGCCGATATCAGCCGCGTAAAGATCTCCTTCGAAGTTCCGGATACCAATCTGACAAAGGTTCATCTCGGCACGCGGTTGCCGGTAATTGTCGATGCTCTCGCTCCGAAGGACTTCTCCGGAGTTGTTACAGCTATCTCGCCCGCAGCCGATCCCAGATCCTCGACCTTCCGCATCGATATCACGATGGACAACCCAGGGCATCTGCTTCATCCCGGCATGATTGCCAGCGTAACCCTTTCGTCCACTTCGACAGGTACGTCTTCGGAGACGATCTCGATTCCGCTCTCTGCTCTTACCCATACCACTGCAGACGGTAATAAGTACGGAGTCTTTGTCGCCAGGACGGAAGGCAATCGCGTAGTAGCAAGAAAGACTGAAGTACAACTGGGTCCGGTCCACGGCAACAGCATTGTCATCAGTGCAGGCCTTCTCCCCGGGAGCCGTGTCATTCTTCAAGGCAATAGCGACCTTGTCGACGGCGAAACGGTAATAGCAACAGAAGTGGGTACAAACTAATGGCTCACCGCAGCGACCAGGAACACATTCAATCGACGCACAACACCTCGCGATTCTTTGTCGAGAAACATGCCATCGCCTGGCTGCTTATGGCTCTCACTCTGGCCTGGGGCGTTTACGGCTATCTCAAGATGCCGAAACGCAAGGACCCAAAGACACCGGTACGCGAAGCCATGGTGGTAACGGCCTGGCCGGGAAGTAAGGCACAACAGGTAGAAGAGCTGGTCACAAAGAAGGTCGAAGCCGTACTCGGACAGAACGAGATGGTGACGGAGATTCGCTCCTCCTCGCGTCCGGGCAAATCCGTCGTAACCTTCGAACTCGATGAGTTCCACATCGACGATGCCTCCAAGCAGTTTGACGATATCGGAATCAAGCTTGCTCAAATCTCGGATCTGCCCGAAGGCGCTGGCCCCATCCAATACATCAAAGACTTCGGTGATACTTCCGCCCTGCTGTTGACAGTCGCCAGCCCGCCAGTCTCCGATGCCGAAATCGAGCTCAGAGCGAGCCAGATCCAGCCGCTGATCGAACAGGCGCAACGGAACAAAACCGGAGAAGGAACACCTGTTTCCATCGTTATCTGCTACCCCAACGAGCTGGACACAACAGACCTCTTGGGACTTGTCCGGCTGCTGGCAGCAGACTTACAGCAGAAACAGGTTCTAGTCTCCTCTCAGGTAGATATCGAGCCGGGAGTTATTCTTCTCAACGGTTCTTCACAGAAGAACGACAACGAAATCCATCAGGCCATCAAAGCCTTCTCCGAACAGAAGGTCCATGCCGACGAATTGCACCCGGACGTCTGGCCAGCAGCCATTGTTCGCAATCCTGCCGACACAGCAAAGATGCTGAAGCAGGCCGGAGCAAGCAAATACACCTATCACGACCTCGATAACTTCACCGACCAGATCGCCAGAAGTCTGCAGAAGGTCGAGGAGGTTACGAAAGTCGATCGCACAGGCATCCTGAGCGAACAGGTGCTACTTGATTTCGATCCTAACCGACTGGCCTCCTTCAACTTAAGCCCCTTCGATCTCTACAAACTTATCCAGAATCGCAGTGCCATAACTGCTGGCGGGCAGATTCGTCCTGGACAACAACAGGTCGATATTCATTCCGGGAAGCAGCTACATGAGGTACGCGATCTCCAAAATCTCCCCCTCCCCCAGGGCGAAGGACATGCTCCGGCATATCTGCGCGATGTTGCCAATGTAAGCCGTGGGTACGAAGCACCTCCAAGCTTTCTAAATTTCCTCTCCTATCGCGATGCCTCGGGGCATTGGCAAAAGGGCCGCGCCATCACCATCTCCATGCAGATGCGCTCTGGCCGTCAGATTCAAAACTTCTCCAAAGCCGTCGATGAAGACCTTGCCCGCGTTAAGAACCTCGTACCGTCGGACCTGATTCTTGCGCGCACCTCCGACCAGCCCCGGCAGGTAAAAGAAAATATCGATCTCTTCATGAGTTCGCTTTGGGAGGCCATCGCTCTCGTTATCGTCGTTTCGTTTATCGGCTTCTGGGATTGGCGTTCCGCAGTCTTGATGGCCATCTCAATCCCAATCACGTTGGCAATGGCGGCAGGAATGATGGCTGCCGCCGGGCTCGATCTTCAGCAGGTCTCAATCGCCAGTCTTATCATCGCCCTCGGACTCCTGGTGGACGATCCCGTCGTTGCCGGAGACGCCATTAAACGTGAGCTTGCATCCGGACATACAAGCAGCTTCGCTGCCTGGCTTGGACCAACTAAACTTGCCCGCGCTATTCTCTTCGCCACTATCACGAATATCCTGGCCTATCTTCCCTTCCTTCTTCTCGGTGGAGATACGGGGAAGTTCCTCTATTCGCTGCCTATCGTCATTACCTGCTCGCTGGTGGCGTCGCGTATCGTCTCGATGACCTTTGTTCCGCTTCTAGGACAGATACTGTTACGCAAAGCACAGCAACAACCGGAATCGGGATTTGCAACGGCAAAACAATCGGGGTTTGCCGGTTTCTACTACAAACTTGGGCACTGGAGCATTCAACACAGAAAGCTGGTTCTCTCCAGTTCCCTGCTGCTGCTTCTAGCCGGTGCCGTGATGGCTCTTCGCCTGCCCTCGTCCTTCTTCCCCTACGATCTGCAGTACCTTTCTTACGCAGATATCTGGTTACCGGAAGGGGCTAACTCCGGAGACACGCTTGCCGTGAGCAGGCAGGTCGAAGAGGTGATACAGGAAGTCGCCGCAAAGTATCAGTCGAATCCTCATCGCGAGTCAAAGAAGGAACCTGTCTTGAAGTCGCTCACCACCTTTGTGGGCGGAGGCGGCCCGCGCTTCTGGGATTCCATGTCGCCCGAAGCTCCGCAGGAGAACTATGCGGAGATCATGATCGAAACCAACGATAAGCACGACACAACCCCGCTTGTGCAGGCCGTTCAGGCGGAGGTCTTGAAACGTGTCCCGGGAGCCAGAGTCGACGTCCAACAGCTCGTCACCGGCCCCCCAATCGCTGCACCTGTCTCAATACGTATCCTCGGTCCCGACAAGGAACAGCTACGCCTCATTGCCGAACATATGAAAGCTATCCTCCGTTCTGTTCCTTCTGCTACCCGTATCCGCGACGACTGGGGAAAGGATCGGACGCTGCTAAGTCTCCAGACCGATCAGGATAAAGCGGCAATGATAGGCATCGGCAACCAGGAGATTGCGCGCTCATCCATCATGAATACTTCAGGGATGCCGGTCGGCACACTCTACGACGGAGACAAGACACTGCCTATCGTACTCCGGCAGCGGCTCGCCGATCGCAGCTCAGTCTCCGACATCGAGGGCCAATATGTCTATTCGCAACAGAACGGATTACGTATTCCCTTGCAGACGATAGCTACAACCGGCATAACCACGGAACCGGGAGTCATTCATCACTTCAATCGCTCGCGCGCCATCACCGTATCCTGCTTCCCTGTCGAAGGAGCTCATGCCTCCGAGGTACTGAAGGCCGCCGCACCACAGTTGAAGGAGCTGGAGAAGAGTCTTCCCGCTGGATACTCCTTCATCTATGCAGGAGAGTATAAGGAGCAGAACAGCGGCTTCGCCGACCTCGCCGTAGCTCTCTGTATATCGATCCTTGGCATCTATTTCGCGCTTGTCTTCCAGTTCCGCAATGTAGTGAAACCGCTGATTGTCTTTGCGGCTATTCCCTTTGGAGCGGTGGGAGCCTATGCAGCGCTGACCATCATGCACCAATCCTTCGGCTTCATGGCCTTTCTAGGTGTTGCCAGTCTGATTGGGGTGATTGTGAGTCACATCATAGTTCTCTTCGACTACATCGAAGAGCGCCATGAAGCCGGGGACTCCTTTATTGAGGCGCTTCTCGATGCCGGACTCATCCGCTTGCGTCCCGTGCTGATTACCGTCGGAGCTACGGCCTTTGCCCTGATTCCGCTGGCCATGCATGGCGGCCCTCTCTGGGAGCCACTCTGTTACGCGCAGATTGGCGGACTGCTTCTTTCAACCGTAGTCACGCTCATTCTGGTGCCCACCTTGTATTCCTTTGTTGTGCTCGATCTGGGTTGGGTTAAGTGGACAGAGATAGCGGCACCTGTCGAGGTGCCTCTGGAGAAAGGGAGATGACAGCTAGGTCAAAACCGCCGAAGGATGCTTCCTCCTCAGACACCAGTCAGGAAGAGAAGCTTGCCAACGAAGATACTCCAACAGCGGAAGAAGAAAATCGCGTCTTTCAAGAATGGTACAAGGCCTGGGTAGAACGAAACGATAACTCCAGGAAGTAGGAACCGAACTCGCAAGCTGGATCGAACACGAGGAAGGAACGATGCAGAATACGCTGGCGATGAAAGAAGGAAACCACGTAAAGGACTTCAAAGACGATCATCTCGTAATGCTGGCGCAACAAGGCGATTCCTCCGCCATGGAAGAACTCTTGTCACGGCATCGGGAAATGATCTACAGAGTTATGTGCCGTTATGCCGACTCAGAGGAAGAAGCAGAGGATTTGGTTCAGGACACGATGTTACGGGCCTTTCTGAACATCGATAGGTTCCGGCAGGAAGCCCGCTTTTCGACTTGGCTTACCTCCATCGCGATCAACATCGCCCTTGCCCTTAAGCGAAAGAACAAGCACGTCCAATGGATTCCCATCGATGAAGAGCTGAAGGGTGAGGATCGCCGTCCTGTTTTGATTTTGCGGGATCAGCGCCCCACACCGGAACAGCTGTACATCAAGGACGAACTTCATGAGCTACTGAGAAAAGAGATCCGCAGAATTCGTCCGAGATATCGATTCATCCTGGAATCGCGCGATCTCAACGATGCCCCTATCGAAATCACCGCCAACAATCTTGGCATCTCGACCGGAGCTGCAAAATCGCGTTTATGTAGGGCACACAAGATACTCGTCCGCGCCTTCAAGAAATATACAGCGAGCAAACTTCAGGAGACGACTGAAGGCTAATCCAGGATTCCGCTGTGCCTCCCTTCAGACATTGTCGTCTCTCGCTCGCCAGGAAACGAAAGCCGGAAATTCATTCTCATGATGGTGAGGATGAATTTCCGCAAGCAAAACTCTCGAACGAATAGCGAGCAATTCAGCAGTAGTACCTAAGATTACCAATCAAGCCAGGCCCGTTCCTTAGGGGCCAGCCTAGAAGGATAGGACGCATCCTCCGGCTCCGCCACCGAAAGCATTGCTCCAGAGAGACTGTACCGGGAAGGTTCCGCTGGAGAAGGTGACGTTGGTTGAGGCCCCCTGTCCGGAAGCGATCCATGCGCACTTGTCTCCGTTCTCGGCTCCGGAAGAGTCGGTCCAACCGGAACTGGGGAACTGGTCGCTAGCTGTTTCGGCCAGCTCATGTCCCTCGACGATGGTGATGCCTGCATTTGCTCCGAGCCCATTGAAGTTGGCTCCGCAACTTGCGCCCGCATCGGTGATATATGGCAGGTTGGTATAAGCAATATTTCCGGAGCTCGAACTGGTCCAGCTGTGATAAGCACAGTACTGCGTTCCAAAACCGCTGGAATTGTTTCCATGTGAAGTTGCAATCACGTACTGCGTACTGGCGTTGCTTGAGGATGTGGTGTTTCCAAAGTGAGAGGCAGCCCTAACGGCTTCTGCTGCAAGTTGCGATTGCGTGGGGTGGGTGGGCGCTGCAGCGCTGTTGTCAAACCAGGTGCTGATCAAAATAGCAGCGGGATTGCCTGCCGCTGTTCCAGCTCCACTACAAAAAACCGTGCCGCTGGGTACGCCCTGGCAGTACTGGGTAACGGAGTTGAACCAAGAACTGCCGCCGACTCCATTCAAGAATGTTTCGAGTCGCGTGGCCTCACTACTGGGGTCGCTTGACCATTGGGAGCCCCAGAAGACAAGATAAACCTTAGGCGCTGTCTCTACGCCGATGCCACCAGTGCCTCCGTTGTAAATCAGATCGTTGGCGGTGCTAACAGCCGCAATGTTTTCTGACAACTGAGCTTGGGCTTGGATCTCATGGTAGTGCTTTGCAGCTTCTACTGTTGGATGCACGATGGCAGGCGGTTGTCCTTCTTCCAGAATACGCGGTCCACCAATGGGGGAGTCGTAGGTTTTAGGGGATTTGGGTGTCTGTCCATAGGCAACCATGAGGGAACTCATAGCGACTAGAGAAAGTGCCGGGATTGCCATGCTCCAACTTAAGACGTTCTTGCGCATAAAAGTCTCCTAACTCAATCGAATATGATACTGATAACATGGCGTTTTACTTCGAGTGCCATCTCTCGCCCGCTTTCGAAGTCAGGGATGCTCTCATCCGTTGTCCGAGGTACTGCGAACGGACACAGCTCAAGAACATAAGTGGTCATAAGCTGTCAGTGAATAGCTGCCCGGTCAAGTTACGAAAGGACACTGTCCTATCTACACGTGATAACTGGTGAAAATGACTTTCCGTTCATCTCGCAGTTAAGTAAATATCCCAATATGCATGTTATGTGATGTGATTACATGCTCTTACCTTTGTAACTTCCTGTATTGCTCGAGATCGGATAGATGTAGGAGGTTGTTGCTGGTACTATTTTCGGCTGGTCTGAAGGCCAACCCTGACACACAACAAAAGCCAATTCGTCTTTGGAATTCTGGTTATCTTCAGGATTGCCTGCAATTACCAGGTCAAAAAATGTAGAAACTCGAAAGCGCCGGGAGACCGGCATAGCGTAGTGAATGAAAGAGTCACGCAGTGAAGGAGTAGCAAACCACACTGGCCCCAAGTCATGCGGCGAGGCCCGAGAGGGACTGGCTGAAGCGTTGGACAGGGGAAAATGCGGGCCGGGCAATAGAGCCGCGAAATTACATTCAACTTCGGGACGCCGACGAATTGAGTTTGTTCGGAAGGCAACATCTGAGGTGCCGCTAAGCGAGGCACGGAAGAGTCCCGCGAGGTCGAAGACCCTGGCACGTATGGACGCGCTAAGCACGGGAACCGGGAGATCCCGGGTTCGCCCGAGAGAAGCAACACGGGCCGTATCTGGAAGTCCAAGGACAGAAGCAGATGATGAACGAACACGGGAAGTCGGACAGATCCAAGGTACCAGGGAAGTCTCCGAACAAAGACGGGAAACCGGCAGCGGAGGGGATGGAGGGACGGGATCTGGCCAAGGGCAATCCGCAACAGCAAAACACGTACCGGACGCAGAGCCGGGGAAACGTGCAAAGAGAGCTGGAGCGGGTACGGCAAGCGGCAAGAAAGGACAAAGAGACCAGATTTACGGCGCTGTTCCACTACGTCTATAAGCTGGAGATGCTGGAGTGGGCCTATTTACAACTGAAGAAAGAGGCCTCACCCGGCGTGGATGGGGAGACGTGGCAGCACTACGGCGAGAACTTGGGAGAAAAGCTCCAGGACTTGTCCCATAGACTGCAGCGAGGAGCGTATCGAGCGAAGCCAGTACGGAGAACGTATATCCCGAAAGCCGACGGGCGACAACGAGCGCTCGGGGTGACAGCGCTGGAGGACAAGATAGTCCAACGAGCCGTTGTAGAGGTGATGAATGCGATCTACGAACAGGACTTTGCAGAGTTCTCGTATGGATTCCGAGCAGGGCGAAGCCAACACCAAGCGTTGGATCAGCTCTATGTAGGGATCATGGAGAAACCAGTGAACTGGGTGTTAGATCTGGACATACGAGCCTTTTTCGACAGTGTGTCGAAGAACTGGCTGGTCCAGTTTATCGAGCACCGGATAGGAGACCGGCGCGTGGTGCGACTAATCCAGAAATGGTTAAACGCAGGCGTGCTGGAAGACGGAAAGCTGACGGTGAGTGAGCGGGGGACGCCACAAGGAGGCAGTGCATCGCCATTGCTGGCAAATGTCTACCTGCACTACGTCTTTGACCTTTGGATCCAGGTGTGGCGGAGGAAGATCGCACGCGAAGAAATGATGGTGGTGCGATTCGCCGACGACATAGTCGTAGGATTCGAGGAGAAGATGGAGGCCGAGCGGTTCCGGAAAGAACTGGAAGAACGGATGAAGAAGTTCAATCTAGAACTGCACCCGGGCAAAACGCGGTTGCTGGAGTTTGGACGTTATGCGGCCAGAAATCGGGAACAAAGCGGCGAAGGGAAGCCGGAGACGTTCAATTATCTGGGCTTCACGCATATCTGCGGAAAGACCAGGAAAGGAAAGTTTACGGTGTTGCGGCAGACAAACCGAAAGCGCATGCGTGCGAAGCTGCGGGCCATCAAAGAGGAACTACGGAGACGCATGCATGATCCGATGGAAACGGTAGGGCGATGGTTGCAGGCGGTAGTTAGAGGGCACATGCACTATTACGGAGTGCCTACTAACAGTCCATCGCTGCAGGTCTTTCGCAATCAAGTTAGTCGATACTGGCACCGGATGTTATGTCGGCGCAGCCAACTCGGCTACGTGATCTGGGAACGAATGCAGCGGCTCATCCATCGCTGGCTACCGCCAGTCCGTATCTGTCACCCTTATCCTTCGTGTCGTGTGCGCGTTAGGACCTAAGGCAGGAGCCGGATGAGGGAAATCCTCACGTCCGGATCTGTGCGGGGGGTGCGAAGTAATTCGCATCCCTACCGCGACCAGGCTTTCTCCCGGTAGGGAGAAAGCGAAATTAGCCCAGGACGGAGCGAAGCGTAAGCGAGCGGAATCCTGGGCTAATTCACACAAGAAAGATGCCCGTCCCAGAGGGCCGGGGCGAAGACCAACTGATTGCCCTCCATTGCTTCGCTGTGCCCTTTCTCCGTTGGGAATTTGGAACAACTTGGGGATACGGGAAATGCTCTAGACGTTTTATTCAGACCGAAGAATCTCTGCGGGATCGAGCCGCAGAGCCCGCACAACAACCGGCTGTATCGCAAGGAGAGCAATGCCGAGCATCGCCAGGATCGGCATTGCAATCGCAGAGAATTCAGATACCTTTACCTGGTAGAGGAGTGATTCGATGTAACGTGCCGAGCCGATGCCTGCTGCCGATCCCGCAAGGGTCCCCAGCAATACAATGCGCAGAACCTCGAACGTGATGAGGCGAGTAACGTGATTGCGATCCGCGCCCAGAGCCATTCGAATTCCAAGCTCATGCCGCCGCTGCAACATGGAATAATTCAACACCCCATACATTCCAATGCCAGCCAGCAACAACGCAATACCCGCAAAGAAGAGCCCAAGTACCGCCAGCAACCGCTCTCGAACGGTCTGCACATCGAGCAATTCCTGTTGAGTCTCTGCGTTGCTTACGCGAAAGCCTGCTCCGGATTGCGACACCTTCCGGCGGAGTTCGGTCGCCAGCGCAAGCGGCTTATCCCCTTTGGTCCGAACAACGAAGGTTCCGCTATATTGCGGTTGTACGATGGCTTTGTCATCGGTCTCGCGAAAGGGCACAAATGCAACAGGCAAGATCGCCTCACGAACACGCCGATAGGGAGCATCGGCGACAACTCCCACCACCTGACACCGCTGGCGCGAACCTTCAAAGCTAACTTTCTCGAAGGTCATCCCGATTGGATTCGACGTCTTGAGGAACTGCTTAACAAATGTCTCATTAACAATGGCAGATCCGGGAAAGGTGTCATTCTGCCTGAAGCCTCTTCCAGACAGTAACTGCATTTTCATGGTTCCAAGCCACTCGGGAGAGATAGAGAGAAAGTAACCCCATTCCGTGCTGGGAGCACCGCCCTCGACTGAAATCGAACCAGACCACCCGCCTGACGACACCAGAGGCCAACTGGACACAGACGCATCCTGCACGCCGGGTTCGTTGCGCAAAATCTCCGCCATCTGTCCCCAGGCCTCCGGTGTGCGTCCATGCGGAGCCTCTGTTTCAAGAAGCAGTAACCGTGCAGGTTCAAAGCCCAGAGGTCTATCCGATAAGCGATGAAATGTAGTAACGAAGAGCCCACCGACAAACACCACCACAAAGCAGAAGGATACCTGGACTGCTACCATCGCATGCATCATGCGCCTTCGCGCGTGTGGATCGTCGCCTCCTTTGAGCGCATTGACGGGCTTAACCTGTGATGCCCGCAGAGCCGGTGTCAGGCCAAACAAGAGCATCACGATCACACTCAGAGCCAGACCAAAACCAAGCACTCTCCAGTCCGCCGGCATGTTGAAGCGGGCAGGATAATCCGGAGTGCCGATCATTTTCGTGACCCAAGGCGCGGACCACCCTGCAAACACGGCTCCCAGCAACGCCGCCGCCAGAGCGAGCAACATGCTTTCAACCAGCACCAGTTGCACCAGGCGCCACCGGCCAGCGCCAATGGACACACGTAGAGCCATCTCGCGCGCTCGCGACGCTGCCAGCGCCGTCATGAGATTGGCTACATTGAGACAGGCAATGAGCAGTACAAGTCCGACCAAGATAGCCAGCCAGATCAGTGCTTGACGATAGTCCTTCTGCATCACGGAGACGCCAGCGTTCGCCGGTTCGAGGAATAGCTTTTGCTTGGCAACAATGTCGAAGAACTGCTTCGGTGCTCCGCTGAACCCTTTAAACCTCGCGGTCTCGAAGTTACGATTGATGGCTTCCAGTTTTGCTCGCAACGTTTCGGTTGCCACTCCCGAGGGAACGATGGCAAGGACTCGGTGCCAATTAGCATCGGGACGGGTAACCCAGCGGTGCATCATTGTGGGCAGGAATATTTCCGTTACAATGCCCGGTTCTGTTCCGGTAAACGGCTTTGGTCCCACGCCGACGATCTCAAAAGACTGAGCTCCAAGACGAAATGTTTGTCCAATCACTTTCGGATCTCGCCCAAACCGCCGCGTCCAGTAGTCATAAGAGAGCACAGCATAGGGATGAGCTCCAGGGATTCGGTCATCGGCTTCCGTCAAGAGTCTCCCTAACGAAGGTTGCAGCCCGAAACTGCCGAACATCGACCCGGAAACGTACTGGATATAGGCCTTCTCCATGTCGTCGTCCGAGGTATAAGTCAGATCCATGCGGTTGGTGTATGACGCGGCAATCAACTCTGCATCGCTCTTGGCGGCATCTCGCATCAGCGCGAAATCCGGATAGGCCAAACTATCGAAGTGGAGCACTTTGCCGTCCGAATCTACCGCTGTTCGAGATATGACGAAGAGTCGCCCGGAAGTTGCGATGGGCAGCGGACGTAACAGCAGTGCGTCAATGAGGCGGAAGGCGGAAACGCAGGCTCCCATTGCCAAGGCAAGAGAGATCACTGCAACGGTAGAGGTCGCACGATTACGTCGAAGCTGCCGCAATCCGAAAATCACATCGGCGCGGAGGTCGTCCAACCATCCCGATACGCGGAATTGGCGGCTCGCCTCGCGTTGCCGCAGCATGGAACCGAAAGCTCGGCGCGCTTCCTCGGGATCGCGTCCTTCGGCAATGGCCTCGGCGATATGCGACTCGAACTCCTCATCCAATTCGCTATTCAGCTTATTTCCACGAAAGGTATTTGTAAGCCTTCGCCACCATGCCATCGCAACACCTCATGTTTAAGAACCCTAGGCTTCCAGAAGCACGCGATTAATTGCCGAACTCACAACCTGCCAACGCGTCTCTTCGGCAGCGAGTTGCTTTTTACCGGCTACAGTCAACCGATACGCCCGTGTCCTTCGTCCGTTTTCCTTGGTGACCCATTCGGCCCGAATCCACCCGGCCTCCTCCATGCGGTGTAAAGCAGGATAGAGCGAACCCTCTTCCGCATTCAGCACCTCTCCAGAAATCTGCCGGATGGCCGTCATGATGGCGTAACCATGCAACTCAGGCCGGCGTGAGAGGATCTTCAACACCAGCAGATCAAGTGAACCTTGCAATGCATCGGGCTTCTTCATACTAAGACAGCTAATTATTAAGACAGCTTAGTATTCGATGTCAAGGAGAAACTACAATGAAGATTCCGAAGTTTACGAATTTTCCCTGAAGAGCCCTGGACTTTCTACATTTCTCGCGAGGGATATCAATAAAACAACGAAACATAACAGCAATTTCGGTCGTTGCCGCCATTGGTCAGGCTTTGTGTCAGTCCCGCACCGGTGATTCCGACCCACGATGGATGAAACGAGAGCCAGCAGCGTATAGAGTGGAATTGCGCAGAGGCACAGAGGTCGTCAATTCCCTGGTGCAGAACAGCCCGTGTGTCAGTCGGACCCGGAACCCTAGAGCACCCCGTATTGTCGCCTAAAGTGTTGCACCAGACCTTAGAGCACGCTTATTAGAGTTTCTAACAACGGGGTTCCAAGCCAAGCGCAGAGGAGTGACGATGGAAGTTCTCTACTCGCATTGTGCTGGACTGGATGTGCATAAAGAGACGGTGGTGGCCTGCGTTCGCCATATGAGCCAAGGCAAGGTTAAGACCATAGTCCGCACTTTCAAGACGATCACGCAGGAGTTGATGGCGTTATCGGATTGGCTAGCCGGGGAAGGTGTTACGCATATCGCCATGGAGGCGACTGGGGTCTATTGGAAGCCGGTCTGGCACATACTGGCCGATGGCGAGTTTCAATTGACACTGGCCAATGCGGCACAGGTGAAAAATGTGCCCGGTCGCAAGACCGACGTCAACGATGCGATGTGGTTGGCCGATCTGATAGCGCACGGTCTGATCAAAGCCAGCTTTGTTCCCGATGAACCAACCCAACAAATGCGCGACCTGCTACGCACGCGTAAGCAGATCGTACGGGAGCGAGCTGGTCACATCCAGCGCATCCAAAAGACGCTGGAAGACGCCAACATCAAGCTAGATAGCGTAGTGACAGACATTGTGGGGCTCAGCGGCCGACGCATTTTGGAAGCGCTCATCGCCGGTCAAACCGCACCACAAGCTTTGGCGGCGTTAGCTCACTGGCGCATTCACGCTTCGGCAGAGGAGTTGGAGGCGTCGCTACGCGGTCGGCTTACCCGGCATCACCGCTTTCTGCTCAAACTACATCTGGATCAGATCGATGCCTTGACGGCTAGCATCGCCAGCCTCGACGAGGAGGTGAACACTAACGTGGAACCCTTTCGCGCCGCCGTCGAACTGCTGAACTCTATTCCCGGCTTTAGTCCCCTCGCGGCTCAGGTGCTGGTCTCTGAGATCGGCATCGATATGACTCGCTTTGAGACCTCCGGTCACTTGATCTCGTGGGCAGGACTATGTCCCCGCAACGACCAAAGCGCTGGTAAACGCCGTTCTACGCGCTTGAAGAAAGGGGCACCCTGGCTGAAAACGACTCTGGTGCAGTGCGCCTGGGCAGCCAGCCGCACCAAAGGAAGTTATTTCCAGGCCCAGTACCACCGTTTGCGAGCACGACGGGGTTCGAAAAAAGCCGTCTGTGCGGTAGCTGCTTCTTTACTCACTACCGCCTATCACATGCTCAAGAATGGCACCGTCTATCAGGACCTAGGTGCTGACCATTTCGATCCTCACAATAAACAAAGACACGCCTTGCGTTTACTCAAGCGGCTCGAAAATCTCGGCTTCGCTGTCCAGATTCAACCCATCCTCGCTTGAATATACAAGAGATGTTTCTTATTAGGGATGGCCTTCAGGCCATCCGAAAACAGTCTTCGTTAAGAGAGAAGAAACATTTTCGGTAACCTATGCAACGGGAAGAACAATGGCATTAAAGCTATACCAGTTTGAGCGTTTTGGTCATTACTTCGACGAGGGAAGATCCTCTCAAACAGTATCTTGCAACTATTCGGCATGCTCAATTTCCCGCTGCATTCGTTACCGAGAATGTCTATCCATTATTAAGAGAATTTCCGCGCCTGGACTGAAGTTCAGCCCTGACACACGACCCACGCCGCTTCGCTTTTGGCGATTCTGGTTATGTTCAAAGATTTCCTGCAATTCTAGGTCGGTAAATGTAGAAACTCCAGGGCTCTTCCCTGAAGAGCTGTCAGCAGCTACATTTTGAAGGATGAAAACGGCAAGTGCCCGCAAGGTAGTAGTCGTATCGAAAGGCAGAAACGGTTACCGCAACTTTCACGTTTGCCCGTTTGGTCGCGCTAGTGACGCTCCTCAGAACGGCGACCTCTCGATTGCGACTACTGCTGCGATTCAGGAGGAAAGAGATTCAGCTTTGCATATTGCAGAAGCATGATGGTCTTGCCGTCCTGAATCTCTCCGCTTGCGATTTTTTTGAGAGCCTCATCCAGACCGATTTCGAGAGTTTCGATATCCTCTCCCTCATGATGCAGGCCGCCGCCATCTTTGGATTTCGCTGCCTCGTCATATTCAGCGACAAAGAAATAGAGCTTCTCCGTCACCGATCCGGGACTCATAAAGGCTTCGAAGACCTTCTTCACATCATGAACAACGTAACCGGTCTCCTCCCTCGTCTCCTTGCGAATGGCCTCTGCCGGAGAATGACTGTCGAGAAGGCCTGCGGGAGTCTCAATCAGAAGATCGTTACAGCCATTCACAAAGGCCGGATAACGAAACTGCCTGGTCAAAATAACTGTCTTCTTGGCGAGGTTGTAAAGAAGAATCGTCGCACCGTTCCCGCGATCGTACGTCTCTCGAGACTGGCGTTGCCAGGTGCCGTCGTTTCGCAGGAAGTCGAAGGTTGTTTTCTTGAGGAGATACCAATCATCCGATAACACCTCAGTCGAATGGACACGAATACGCTCTGCGATCTCTGGCATTTAGACCTCACAACTTTGAGAAACAAGAACAGGAATATCCTCAACCCGGTAGTAGACTGGCAATCCACGCTCACGCGCAAAGCGGACATCCTCGTCCGCTCCCGCCGACTCGCCCGGGACGCGCAACACCGCATCGCAACGCTCCAGAAGGCGTCTTGCAGCCGGGTAAAGATACCTCTCCGAAATTGCATCGGTCAGAGAGGTAGAGCCTTCCTCCCGGATAAGCGGTAGCGAGACCCACTCGCCAATCATAGGAATATGTCCAGCGTTGTAAACAGGCAGAGAATAAGCTTCAAGCCTCTCAAGATTTTCAGCTATCAGGAGAGGATTGTTGTTAGTACCGGAGCGGAAAGGCCCGGCAATCAGGATCAATAGAGGTTTCGTGGGGAACATTCAGCCTCCTGAGAAGAAAATACCAAAACGTGCATCTATGTGCAAGTTCGTGTATTTTCGTGCAAATGTTCCGGCAGATGTGCGATAGTAAAAAGCGTGCTGACAAGTCAACGCAAACAACACATTCTCGACGTCCTCCGGCAAACAGGACAGGTTGTGGCCAAGGAGTTGAGCCAGGAGCTGGGGCTCTCAGAAGACACCATTCGCCGGGACTTGCGCGAACTGGCCGCCGAGGGCCTGCTACAACGGGTTCACGGCGGAGCACTGCCCGCCTCTCCTGCAATGGGCGACTTCGCCTCTCGGCTCAATGTAGCCACGGACGAGAAGAAGATGATTGGACGAGCCGCAGCCGCAATGGTCCAGCCTTCACAGGTCGTCATTCTCGACGGCGGCACTACTGCGGTTCAGATTGCGAGGAGCTTCCCCCCGGAACTCAAGGCCACGGTTGTAACGCACAGCCCGACGATTGCCGTCGAACTCGTTGAACATCGAAATATCGAAGTGATCACGATTGGGGGCAGGCTCTTCAAGCACTCGGTCGTGGCGGTCGGAGCACCTGCCATTGAAGGCATTCGACGCATTCACGCAGATATATATTTCATGGGAGTAACGGGAATCCATCCGGAGACCGGGCTTACTACCGGAGACTTCGAAGAAGCGCACATCAAGAAAGCTCTAAGCGAGAGCGCGGCAGAGACAATCGTGCTTGCTTCCCCAGAAAAAATTAATGCCGTTTCGCCATACGTAATCGCACCTGTTTCAGAAATTACGGGGATGATTGTTGCCGCCAGTACCAGGCAAAAGACTCTTGCACCTTTCGCCCGGCTGGGCATCACCATCACAAAAGCTAATTCGCCAGAGTAATCACGACATGAACATTACTCTGTGACGATATATCTTTGGCTCAAAACGGCACAGTATAAGTTGCATTTAATGTAAGCGCGATCTTGAAGAGGAAAACCGGAGAGGGCAACAGTGGGTAGAGCCCTGCCCGGGTTCTTGAAAAGATTCTGTGTAACAGGGCTTGGGTGACCGTCTTTCCTGCTGTTTTCACTATCTACAGCCGTGATGCTAAACTAGCCCACGCTAGCAAATCTGCTAGTGGAAACCGCTCTTTCCGGAAACCGAAGCGCTTCCGGGCCACTGCACAATAGTAATGACCCTTCCGTGTCATTTGCCCATTGTGATAACCAGATATGACCAGTCCGTGGGAGGCGTGGCTCAAGAATGTAACCAGATATGGTTACCTAATGGACAAACTTTTCGATCACAATCCAGAGATTCTGCGGATTAGTTCCATTTATGCACGTATTCACATTTGAAATGTATCCTGGACACCCCATTTTTGAAGAATGCAACTACAAACGCCGATAAAATTAGCAAGACGAGTTCTGCATCGCTCCCATGCAGAAACCGGCATCGGGGCTACTGTGAAATATCGCGCATTTAGATTTCTTACTACGGACCGCGGCAAGATCGCGGCACTGATTACCGGCATCATCTTTCTTGCCATCGTTGGCATCGGCATGAATCAGTCTGTCTCGGCACGCATGCTTCGCACCGACGCAGAATCCACTGCATCGGACTGGGCTACAACCTTGCCACTCGTTGTCCACGACATTCCTGAAATCATCAACGGCAAACCTGCCTCCGAAAATACTCGGCGGATTCTTGAGCAGGCCGTGCTTGTGGGCGATGTCTACAAGCTCCGCATATGGGATCGTACAGGCCACGAGGTATTCTTCTTTGGAAGGATGCCTCCCAGGACTCCCAAAACTATGGCTGAGCGCTGCGGAGTGAAAGGCGCGCAAGCAGTCCTGAATGGAGAGACCTGTACTACTCTTGACCGTGGCGAGCTTCCATATAACCCGAGACATTATGCGTGCTCCTATATTCCCGTTCGCAAGAATGGCGCTGTTATCGGGATCATGGAAATCTACCTGGACCAGACCGCGCACCGGGTTATCTATGAGAAGTCCTTCCTCTTTGTCGAATTCATCATTGCGATTGCAGTCTTGTTAGCCGGTGGCGTCCCTGCTGCCTATGTCTATCGCAAGATGCTGGCCCATCGCGCCGCTCAAGAAGAGGCGCAGTTCCTTGCCGAGCATGACACGCTGACCGGAGTAGCCAATCGCAAACGCATCAACGAAATTGCCAAGGCAGCACTGGCACTGAGCAAACGCACGGAAACGCAGGTAGCCGTGCTCATGCTCGATCTCGATCACTTCAAAGATATCAACGACGGTTACGGACATGCCGCCGGAGATGAGCTGCTGAAGAAATTCGCGCGGCGGATTTCCTCGACAATCCGTGAAGAAGATACTGTTGCCCGTCTAGGGGGAGACGAGTTCGTTATCCTGCAGGTAGGAGCCCATCAACCAGCCGGAGCAAAGGCCTTAGCCGACCGCCTGCTCGCCGCCTTTGCCGAGCCTTACGAAATTTGTGGAATGCAGATTACCTGCGGATCGAGCATCGGTGTGGCCGTCGCGCCCGAGGACGCAACGGAATGGGAGCGACTGCTCTCCGCCGCCGATGCCGCGCTCTACAAAGCAAAGGCTGCGGGCCGTAAGACCGCTTGCTATTTCCATCCGGGAATGGAAGCGACCATTCGCGACAGACGCCGCATGGAGATCGATCTGTTGCGGGCTCTGGAAACTGAGACTTTTCGCCTGGCCTATCAACCTATCTTCAGTTTTCGCGATGGAACAATCCTGGGCTTCGAAGCGCTTATCCGCTGGCCCGAAGGCCAGCCGCAACGGCCTCCGGAAGAATTTATTCCTGTTGCAGAAGAGTCCGGATTGATGCCTCGAATCGGCGCCTGGGTTCTCAAGACGGCCTGCCAAACAGCTGCGGACTGGCAGAATCCGCTGAAGATTTCAGTCAATCTCTCGCCTGTTCAGTTCCGCCAGAGCGATATTGTCGAAACTGTCAAAGAAGCTCTGAACAGCTCCGGCCTGCGCCCCGAGCGCCTGGAACTGGAGATTACCGAGAGCCTCTGGATCGAGAATACGGATGCTGTGCTCGATCAGCTCGACCGTCTGAAAGAACTGGGTGTCTCCATTGCCCTCGACGATTTTGGGACCGGATACTCCAGCTTGAAGTATCTGTGGAAGTTCCCCTTTGACCGGGTAAAGATCGACCGCTCATTTGTAGAAGAGATGGAAGTCGATCCCAAGGCAGCAGCGATCGTGAACACGATTGTGGCACTGGGAAGAACTCTCGACCTGACCGTAACCGCCGAGGGTGTCGAAACACTGACACAAGCCCAGATCCTCAGCGAATCGGGTTGCGATCATGCTCAAGGCTTCCTGCTCGGACGTCCGCTATCGGCCTCCTCAGCCACGGCACTGCTCAACGGAGAACGCATCTTCGGAGTAAAGGGCTCGTCATCCGGGAAGGCAGACCATGACATCCATAACGACAGCAACAACCCGGTCGTCTCGAATTGAGTTGCTGCGGAACATCGCGATACCCGGTAGTCGAACATAGCTGAACTTTAAAGTATCGCTTGAAAGTATCACTCGGCTACCGATACTGACGTCTCAGCGCCTTCCACCTCTACGCTGCTCAACTTCGCTTCGCAGCGTGGAGGTGGGGCGTCCGGATAGCAGCTGCACTTCGCATCCTCGCGAAGCCGAATCAAAGTCCCACGGAGAAGGCCGCATGATGCTCCACCTTGCCTGGAGGCACCTGCTCTTTCAGCGGGAGGCAGAGAAAGAATTGTTCCGGAACACCATGGAAGGTCAGTGCCGGATTATGAGTGAAGCCGAAGCGCTTGTAGTATGCGGGATCTCCGACCAGCACGCAGCCTTTAGCACCTAAGGCGCGAATTGCGCGCAGCCCTTCCTTGACCAGACGAGAGCCGATTCCCTTCCGCTGCATCTCCGGCAATACGGCAAGAGGCCCCAATGCATACCAATTCAGATACTGCCCATCGATCGTGACAGGCGAGAAGGCAATATGCCCTACCACCTCTCCTTCGAATTCAGCTACGAGAGAAACCGTCAATGCTCCGTCGGCTCTCAAGGCCTCGACGATCAAATGCTCAGTGTGCTCACTGTAGGGATGATCGGCAAAGGCTACAACATTAATTTTACGAATGGCCTTGTAATCACACTCAGCTTCCGGCCGAACGATCATGGAACTGCCTTTCTATCAGAAGAAGAAGGAACAATAAATTTGCAGATCATATTACGCGAATACGCAACCACATTCAGTGATGTGGCCTCTCCCGCATCTCTTTCAGATTTCGAAATAAACCTGCATCATTGCTTCCCAGATTGCATCCAGACATAATGGAAACCAATGACTCTCTCCGATATCACGTTGTCGAAGCGCCTGGAGCGCGCAGAAGGGTATGCTTGCGTTCAGTTTACTGAGGCGAGGCACCGTCTCTATCCCGATAGCAGAGCCGACTGGATGGAATGTGCCGGCGCATATGCGGCCTTCGACGGTGTAGACTCACCCATCACGCAAACCTTTGGCCTCGGACTCTTCGAAGAGCTAAATAGCGCATCGCTGGATGCCCTGGAGCGATTCTTCATGGACCGTGGCGCTCCGGTGTATCACGAAGTAAGTCCCTTTGCCGGAATCTCGACAACCGATCTTCTCTGCTCCCGCCAGTACCGTCCCGTTGAAATAAGCAACGTTCTATACATGTCTGCCGAGCAGGTTCCGGTTGCACGTCTTAGCGGAGTTACGGTTCGAAGCACAGCTCAGGACGAAGCACGGCGGTGGAGCGAAGTAAGCGCTCGGGGCTGGGGACACGAGCATCCTGAGTTGCAGAGTTTTCTCCTCGACTTCGGAATCATATCGGCAGCACGGGAACACAGCATAAGCTTTCTGGCAGAGCTTGACGGAAAGCCCGGTGCCGCGGGAGTCCTCAGCATTCACGACGGCGTGGCATTGCTTGGCGGCTCCGCAACAGTTCCAGAGCTGCGCGGGCGAGGCTTGCAGACAGCATTGCTTCAAGCTCGCATCCGCTATGCTCACGACCACGGATGCGATCTTCTCATGATGGTGGCCGAACCGGGCAGCGCTTCGCAGCGGAATGCGGAACGGCAGGGATTCCGCATCGCCTACACCCGAACAAAATGGAAGCTGTCCAACTGATTTGCTCTCCCCAGACGATTCGCCCAGCGGGGCGAATCGAATCTACATTTCCGAGATAGCTAGCAGAGAAGATCTCTGCAACAATCGAGGCTTCAATAGGTCATGAGAGTTTGCCTCCGTCACGCAAAGGGCGTCCCGGTAGGATGCCAATACAATTGCCCAGGTGGAGTACCGCCGGACTCCAGGCCGGCTGTCGTGTTGGGCGTCCTCGCCCACACAGGCGATGCAACATTGAACAAGGAAATGTCTTGGGAATACTCCATCTTCCCAGGTGGAGGGCCTGGAGACCCTCCACTACAGCCGGCCTGGAGTCCGGCGGTACAAAAAGCTGAAGTCATGACCTGATACTTTTGGGTTCCAAATGTAATTGGCATAGGACGAGTAGAAGTCCGCTCACCCTATGCCAACCGTAGTACTCCAGCCACATCCGGCCTTTTATGCAACTTCTGCGGTACGCCTTGCGGCGAAACGCAATATCTTGGGCCTGACCAATCTCTCGTAATCGGCAAACGACATCCGGATCAGTTCGCGATGCGACCCCGCATTGAACGCGATGTCCTTATCCTTCGTCAGACTGTCATCGACAAAAACATCGAAGCCATAGAGATTTCCGAAGGGTGGCATCGCTCCGGTCTCGCACTGTGGGAACTTATCTTTAAACTCTTCTTCCATGGCGAGAGCAACAGACCTTGCATTGATGGTCTTCTTGAGCAACATCAAATCCACATGGAACACGGCTGGAAGAACCGTCATCACCAGGTCACCATCGAGCTTGACCATGACGGTCTTTGCCAGTTCCCTGCCTGGGATGTGAACTAATCCCGCTATGCCCTGCGCCGTATAGGCAAGAGAGTGGGAGATGATGACATACTTGATATTCTGATCGTCGAGATACTCCGTCAAACTTGCGAGTGCCATAGCTACCTCCTCCTTGCGCCGCATTTCTCGTACGTGATCGAAATGGGCGTTATCACCGTGAGCGCACGCGCCAGCCACACCTCACCTTTATCGATCTTCGAACTCAGCGCTATCGCTTGTAGCCGATCTTGCGGAGCAGATCGTGACGCCAGGCTATATCGGATTCTCCCTCGACACCCTTGGGAGAACTTCCGTCGATCACACCCAGTACGCCTCTTCCCTGCTCACTTTTCGCTACTACGACCTCGACAGGATTAGCCGTCGCGCAAAAAATCGAACACACCTCCGGAACACTGCGGATTGCGTTCAACAGATTAATGGGATACGCGTTCCGAATCATCAGAACGAAAACATGTCCAGCAGCCAGCGCCTGAGCATTACGAATAGCGGCTTCTATCAGAGCCTCGTCATTTCCCTCTTTGCGGACAAGACACTCTCCTGAAGCCTCATTGAATGCCAAGCCGAATTTGGCCAATGGTGCTGTCGTCACTACCGCTTCGTAGATGTCCTCCACTGTCTTGATGAAGTGCGATTGGCCAAGCACGATGTTGGCTTCCTCGGGAATCTCCATACGAACTGACAGAAACTCGAGCATGCCCCCTCCTCTGCTTCCGGGGCTCCCATTATGCACCTTTCCCGCCTGACAGCCGAGTTCTTTCCTCAACTTCTCAAACCTGCCGGACAGCTAAAAACACACAAAATCACCTTCTGCTGTGATCTTCAGGAACAAAGCTTCTGGATTCAGCAATATTCAGTGGGATCGATAACTATCTCCATGCCGGCCACTTACCAATGTCCCTGTTATCGACCTAAGAAGAAAAGAACGGCCACCCTCTACAGCCTCTTTGATCGCCAGACGAAAACCAAATGCTCTAGGACACAATATTTGTGAAAACGGATAGAATGCTGCCACTCAATAGATCCGACTTGCATTGAAGCTGTATTCGACTCCCTCATAAGAAAGGCTCTTGATGAATAGAAAGGAATTCTTCAAAACTTGTGCCGGAGCATTCTGTTCGTGCGCCGCTGCAGAGGCATTCGTTCCGGTAAAGGCACTTGCCGCTGAAACAAAACCTCAGGAAGACTGGCAGCAGGCCTTCGTGAAGGAGCGCTACGCCAAGCTGATCGGCATCCTCTCCGACAAGTGCAGCCCCGAAGAGCTTTCCGAAATCCTGCGTCAGCTGGGCTCGTACTGCGCCAGCCGTTTGCCGCTACTACAGGAATATCGCGGCAAGATCGACGAGTTTATTCCTGAATTCAAGAGGAGGGCGGGAGAAGAGGTCTCCTACGACCGCGAAAAAGGAGTCATTACAGTAATTGGCAAGGAGCGCCCCGAGTGCTACTGTCCTTTGGTCGATACCAAGACAACCTCGCCCAAAGTCTGTGACTGCTCCCTCGGATGGCAGCAGTATGCCTACGAAAACCTGCTGGGCAAAAAGGTTAAAGTAACGCTCAAAGAATCGGTACTGCGCGGGGGTAAGCGATGCGTCTTTGAAGTCCACGTTGTGTAACGGAGCACGGAATCCCCGGCTCCAGACAGGGGATTCCGCTCAAACTTCCGGCTGCGCCAATTGTTGCAGGAATATGAAAGCATTGCTTGTACAACTTTCTTCGCGAGGGAATGCTCTTATTCAAAGGTTATCAACCATCAACAAAGAAACAATTGGTCCAACCTGGTAAATTCTGCGCCATCTTTGACTGGAGCTTTTCCCTCCAATATGTAGACTAGGACACAGAAGCTTACGCAGCTTTCCGTTAAAGACCGGGGTCCCCGGTAAACCTATTTTGGTTTGCTGGGGTGGAAAGGAAGCTGCTCCTCTCTATCGTCGGCAAGCCTATACCTATGCGGGAAATGCTCTAGAATTCGTATAAACGATTTGTCCACCCCAAAATGCCGTGGACGCATCATTCTGCTGCCTTCAGGATGCTATGAATCTTTCTCGTACCTTGCTCTTGCTGCTTTGCGCCTCCGTCCCGCTCACAACCATTCACGGGTTAGCTCAAACAGGCATCACGGCGGTTCTGCCCAACGGACGGACCATCAAGCCTACAGGGAATTGGGTTCCGGTTGCGCCTTATCCCTTCGCCCTGGCAATACGAGGAGATGGCCGTCAGGTCGCCATTCCTTCTGTCGGCTTCCCTTTTGCGCTGAACATCATCGATCAGCCCGGAGAGGCAAATCCTGCCGTACAACAAAAGCCTGCGGGACGGGAAAATGACGCGGCCATCGAAGTGCATGCCGGGCTTGCCTATTCGCCCGACGGCTCTCTTCTTTATGTAGCAACCGGAGATTCCGGAAAGATTCGTGCCTATCGCACCAGCGATTGGAAGCCTGCGGGAGAGGTCTCTCTAGATGGCCCCATCGCCGATTTTGCGTCGAAGCAAGCAACAAAGACCTTCAAAGCAAGTTTTGCGGCAACCCTCACCGTCTCCGCAGACGGAAAAACTCTTTATGCCTTGGACCAGGGCAACTGGCGCGTTGTGATTGTAGATGCCGTGAAGATGGAGCGCCTTGCCTCTATTCCCAGCGGCCGCTTCCCTTACGAACTGGCACTCTCTCCCGATGGCCAGAGGCTTTATGTAACCAACACAGGTCTCTTCGAATACACATTGATTCCCGGAGCCGATGTAAAAGATCCCCTCGGTACAGGCCTTCACTTTCCGCCTTCCGGATATCCTTCCGTGCAAGCTCGCAACGGGGCTTTAGTTGAAGGGAAAAAGATACCCGGCCTCGGAGATGAAAACTCGCTCAAGGGCAGTTCGGTTTGGACCTATGACGTACATGACCGCGAGCATCCTATACTGAGCGCACGTCTGCGTCTGGGGCACCACATCGGCGAATCGCGTGAGGACGCCATTGGCGGAGCCGCTCCTACCGGAGTTGCAGCCTCGCAGGATGCTGTCTACGTGACACTGGCGCATCAGGACTCAGTAGTAAAAGTCAGCGCCGATGGAAGCCGGATTCTGGGCGAAGCAAAGCTGACTCCCTTCGCCGGAAAGCGCTTTGAAGACCGGCTCGGACGTCCCTTGCGTGGTGTGATGCCAAGCGGCATTTTCGTGCACGGCACCAGAGTCTACGTCGCAGAGTCGGGCATCAACGCTGCGGCCATTATCGACGGCGTGTCTATGAAGGTTCTTTCGCATCTCCCCGTGGGCTGGAATCCTTCGGCCCTTGGGCTCTCACCCGATGGGCGGTTGCTCTATGTCGTAAACTCAAAGGGCAAAGGAACGGGCCCGAATGCCGGAGCAGGACACGATCCCAAGGCTCCCAGCTACATTGGCTCTCTGGAACTGGGGAGCCTGAGCATCATCACCTTGAAGGATCTGCCTGCCGACGCGGTATCGATCAAAACTGTCATAGATACAAATTCCGCTGCCATTACCGGGCAATCGTCGGCACCTAAGCTGAAGCACTGCTTTCTCATCATTCGCGAAAACCGCACTTATGACGAGGTACTCGGCGATGTAGCCGGAGCCAATGGCGATCCCTCTCTGGCCCGCTATGGAATGGATGGCTGGGTGGAGAACGACAAGTCCGCCACACACCTGAAGGTCACTCCAAATCTACATGCCCTGGCTGCGAAGTTTGCCATCAGCGATAACTTCTATGTCGATTCGGAAGTTTCAGCCGACGGACACCGTTGGATTATGGGAATCCGGCCTACGCCCTTCTTCAATACCGCAGTAACCTCGGGTTATGGCGGCAGAAGACAATCCTTCCCCGGCGCCGAGGAGCCCGGACGGAGGACTATGTTCGGCGGTTCCGACGCCCCGATGCCTGAAGACGAGCCTCAATTCGGCTCACTCTGGGAACACATTGCCTTCAGCGGAAAGGGCGTTCTCAATTACGGAGAAGGACTGGAGATTGAAGGCAACAACGAGATGGACGGAGCCGAGCCCGAAGGCCAGCGCCTCTTCATGAATTCGCCCTTGCCCAAGCCCGTCTTTGAAGCTACGGACCGGCATTACCCAACCTTCAATCTCGGTATCCCCGATCAGGTTCGCGTAGCTGAATTCGAACGCGACTTCCGTCGCCGGTTAGTTGCCGGAACTGTGCCCGGACTTATCGCTATCCGGCTGCCTAACGATCACACTACCAGTCCACGGCCTGACGATGGTTATCCGTACTCGACCTCCTATGTCGCCGATAACGATCTGGCTACGGGGCGTATTATTCAGTTCCTCTCCACGACTTCGATATGGAAGGACTCGGCTGTCTTTGTGACGGAAGATGATGCCCAGGGAGGCGTCGATCACGTTGACGCGCATCGCAGCATCCTGCTGGTTGCGAGTCCATGGGTTAAGGAAGGAACCGTTTCACACACGCATATCGACATGGGATCGATCACCCGAACCATCGATCAGCTGCTCGGCATCGGCTTTATGAATCTGGAAGATGCCCTGGCAGGAGATATTGGCGGAGTCTTCCTCCCGCAACCTCGTACAGCAGCTTTTAAGGCAGTCGATGCCGATCCTCGACTCTTTGTCCCGGAGAAGGCCCGCAGCGCAAGACCAAAAACCAAGAAAGAAGCAGCCGCTCTACGCGACATGGACAACGCCGAAGAGATCCGTAAGGAGTTGGAAAAGTCCAAAGATCATCTGCGTAAGAAGAAGGATAACGACTAGTGTAGTGAGTCATTAATCCATCACATATTTTCGAGAGCCGGATTGATTGTTTTCTCTGTACCCAGCAACTCCGTATATGCGACGAATTAATGACTCATGACACTAGCTAAAAGCTTGCGTGAGGGAAGATCTACGGGTGTAGATCCCATCTATTCTCTGATAGTTTGTACATATTTCTCCCGTTAGGGAGCATGCGAGCATAGCCCAGGATGAAGCGAAGCGTAAGCGAGCGTAATCCTGGGTTGGCCGGTATGAAATGGGACCCGTCCCGTAGGGCAGGGTCGAAGCTCAGTCCCACCCGAATCGGGCATCGCAATCTATGTGGTGTTTCTCGAGAAGCCCACAAACTCCGCGTGGAAATCCCGTTTACGATGATGATCTCTCTGGCCGTCATATTTTGCTCGCCCCGCCCCTACAGGACGGGGTATCTTGTTTTTGCGAATGACCCAGGATTCCGCTTCGCTCCATCCTGGGCTATTCTCGCATGCTCCCTAACGGGAGAAAGAAACTTACCGACACAAGCGAAGAACCTCATCGGCAATTAAAGACAGCGGGAGAACCTTATCCACGCAGCCTCGCTTGATAGCTTCTGCAGGCATGCCAAAGACCACGCAGGAGTCTTTATCCTGAGCAATATTCTTAGCTCCTGCTGCTTTCAGCTCTTCCATTCCTCGCGCACCGTCGTCCCCCATCCCCGTCATAAGAACGCCTACAGCGTTCCTTCCCGCATATCTCGCAGCAGAACGAAAGAGCACATCGACCGAGGGACGATGACGATTCACCAACGGTCCCTCTTTCACCTCGACATAATAGCGGGCACCGCTTCTCTTCAATAACAAGTGACAATTCCCGGGAGCAATTAAAGCTTGTCCCCTAAGTACGGAGTCATTGTTCTCCGCCTCCTTAACTCGGACTCTGCAGATTGCATCGAGACGCGAAGCAAAACGAGCCGTAAAGTTCTCAGGCATGTGTTGCACAATGACCATTCCCGGAGCATCGGAGGGTAGAACTTCCAGGAATTCGCGCAAAGCCTCCGTTCCACCAGTGGAAGCCCCAATGACTACCACCTTCTCAGTGGTCTGAATCATGGAATCGTGCGTTGTGGGCCGAGCCAGAACCGCATCTGCCGTCAGCTTGGGGCGGACATTGATTGGCGGAACTTCCGGCTTCCGTCTCTTCAACGATGCCATGGAGGCGGCCTTCACCGCATCGCAAATAAGGACAGCGGATTCCTGGAAAAACTCCTTGGTACCGAGCTTTGGCTTGGTAATGATGTTTACCGCGCCCGCTTCCAGTGCCGCAAGTGCCGTGTCCGAGCCATGCTCAGTCAGCGTCGAGCAGATGACAACGGGAATAGGATGCTGAGACATGATCTTTTTGAGAAAGCTCAGCCCATCCATTCGAGGCATTTCGACATCGAGCGTAATAACGTCGGGCACCTCTTTCTTGATGCGCTCGACGGCAACATAGGGATCCGAAGCGGTTGCTATTACTTCGATAGAGGAATCCTGCTCCAGAACCGCCTTCAGCATCTGACGAACGGAGGCAGAATCGTCAACGATCAGTACACGAATTTTCTTATGCAGAGACATGGGGGATAAGCAAAGAAACCAGGAACAAAAATACCTGTCACAACTTCCGGAAGACTGCGGAACCTGCATTTACAACCGGAGTCCTTAAACCTGCCAGCGATTCGGAGTGCCCTACAAAGAGATATCCGTTCGAGCTCAGATTGCGGCAGAGCCGATTGATCACCTTCTCCTGCGTCTGACGATTGAAATAGATCATCACGTTGCGGAAGAAGATCAGCTCGAACATGTCCTTTACCGGGTACTCAATGTCCATAAAATTCAGCCGGTAAAAACTGACCTTCTGCCTTAGCTCAGGAGAGATGCGTACGATGTCCTGCGATGGGTCTTTACTCCGCATGAGATAGTGCTTACGCATATTCTCCGGGACAGGCTCGATCCGCGATGCGCTATAGATGCCATCCTTCGCCTGCTGTAGCATCTTGGTTGAGATATCCGTCGCCAGAACCTGGAAATCGAAATCCTTATGCTGCTTTGCAAATTCTGCGAGAACCATTGCCAGCGTATAAGGCTCTTCTCCGGAGGAACAACCGGCACACCAGGCCTTGAAGACCCTTGGGCGAGAAGATTCTTCTTGCGCAAGAAAAGCAGGAAGGACCACATTCACCAGATATTCGAAGTGTTTCGGTTCCCGAAAGAAATCTGTCTTGTTGGTCGTAACTGCATTGATGAAATGTATCCGCTCCTCTTCACCATGGATCGACTCGAAGAGATACTTCCGATACTCCTCCAGAGAGCCAAGCTTCAGTTCGCGGAGCCTGCGCATCAGGCGGCTCTTGAGCATGGTTATCTTGGTTGGAGGCATCTTGATGCCTAGTTCCCGGGTAATGAACTCGGCAAAGCGGTCAAAGCTCTCGGACGAAAGGCTAAGCGGATCGTCGTGATCATAATGGTGATCCGCTACCTTTGCACATTCTTCCACGAACTCTGTCATCATCATCTGCGTCACCTAGAACAATTTCTCTTCCTATAGACCTGCGAAGGGGGTGGCGGTTTCTGACCGCCACCTTCCTCCGCTGACTCCTTCTTCTTCGTATCCTTATGTCTAGTAACGAACAAAGTCCCCATCTTTACGATCGGCTTTATTCTCGTTCTGCCCAAGCTCAATCAGGCTCCCTGCGCGGCTAATCATGGAACGGGAGGTTGCAGTGGTAGTAGCCCCCTTCCTTACAGCCATCTCCGTGCGTTTCGGAGTTGCTTTTCTCACTGGGACTAAAGTATCTGGACATTCGCCCTGCTTGATCTGAAAGAAAGCAACCGTGGTCTGTAGTATCTCGGCCTGGCTGGCAAGCTCTTCCGCAGTCGCAGCCATCTCCTCCGAAGCTGCGGCATTCTGTTGAATGACCTGATCCAATTGCTGGATCGACTCGTTCACTTGCGAAACCCCGGTGCTCTGCTCCTTGCTGGCAGCAGCTATCTCCCGAACAAACTCGGCGGTCTTGCGAATGTCGGGCACGAGCTTAATCAGCAATTGACCGGCGGAATCGGCAACCTGGACGCCTTCGTTCGTAAGCTGGCTTATCTCTGCCGCGGCAATCTGACTGCGCTCGGCAAGTTTCCTGACTTCGGAAGCTACAACGGCAAAGCCCTTTCCATGCTCACCGGCTCTGGCTGCCTCTACTGCGGCATTCAGTGCCAGCAAATCTGTCTTGCGAGCTATCTCTTCAATAATGCCGATCTTCTCGGCTACTTCCTTCATTGCATGGACAGTCTTCTGCACAGCAACACCACCGGCTTGCGCATCCTCTGCCGCCAAAGAGGCGATCTTGTCCGTCTGCTTGGAGTTCTCGGCATTCTGCTGGATACTTGCCGTCATTTCTTCCATTGCGGCGGTGCTCTCTTCTGCAGAGGCTGACTGCTCGGATGCGCCTTGCGAAAGCTGATGAGCGGTAGCATTCATCTGCTCGCTGCCCGAAGCCACATTCTCTGAGGCCGACAAAATGTTGACGACGGTCTTGCGAAGATTGGCGACCATCTTGTTCATCGCGGCAATCAACTGTCCGAGTTCATCCTTCGAGTGCAGATCGATCGTATCGGTTAGGTCGCCCTCCGATACCCTGGCCACAAGATCTACGACAACGGCCAGTGGACGGGTAATGCCTACCTCTACAACGAAGGAGATTGTCAAAGCCACGAGGAAGGCAATAACGAGTCCGATGATTAAGCCGTTCTTGGCACTGCCGGCGGCCACATGAATCATCTTTCCGGCTTCGTCAGCTGCTTCCTTGTTAAAGGACACTTCGGCCTCGGCAGCGGCCAGATACTGATCGTGAAGAGAATTCAGCTTAAGGTTCACCAGATCCAGAGCTTCTTTATCTTTCATCTGAGCGCTCAGCTCAAGAACCTCGGTGGCACCGGCAAGATAGGCTGCTCTTGCGGTCTTCAGATTTTCGAAGAGTTCCCGATCTTTGTCCTGGCTGATGGTCTTCTCGTAATCGGCCATCGCTTTGCTGTTCTTTTGGGAGGCAACCTGCATCTCGGCGTGAACACGATCTTTTTCAGCCTTGCTTTGAGCTATGACATGACGCAGGAGAGAAGAGTAGTTCAGGTTAGTATTGTTCTGTATCTGACCTATCAGATACATCCCAGGAAGCGAATCTTCCGTAACACGATTTGCGCTGCTATCCAGCGCGGTTAAACGTGTAAAAGCAAAAACCCCCAACGCAACGGCAATAAATACAACCGCTCCAAATCCAAGGCGAATCCTAGTACCAATCTTCCAATTTTTCATGTTGCCTCTCGGATACGTGGCCCGAACAGCTCGATTACACAGCGCCTATGATTCCATAGAAGAAGCTCCCGCTTCCTCCACAGCAGTTAAATCATCCAGAGTAAAGACAGCATTGATATCGAGGATGATGATGAAGTCGTCTCCACGACGCCCCATGCCTCGAATCAATTCCGTACGCCAACGCATAGCGATACTCGGTGGAGGATTGATTTGGGAGGGATCCAGCTCAATTACCTCGTGAACACTATCTGCAATGCCACCGACAATGGCTTGTTCCCCATCGAGTTCCAGCTCCATAACCACGATGCGGGTATGAACTGTCTCCTGGGTTTGAGACAAGCCAAACTTCAAACGAAGGTCGACAACGGGAATCGACTTACCGCGAACATTGACGACGCCTCGCATATAAGGAGGAGCCGTCGGGACCTTCGTAACTTGTGCTAATTCCAAAACCTCGCGAACCTGTGAGACGTTGATGGCAAATAGCTCATCTCCAAGCTTAAAGGTCATATACTGCGCTGCTTCTTGAATCAATGCCTCGACCGCTGCCATAGCCTCTCCTTAGTAGTTCGTGAAGTCGTCGTCGCGATGATCGTCAGCGCCGCGGTTCTGTCCCAGGTCGATATACTTCCCATTCGTCTTCTGAACGACCAGGGCCGTCTCCTGGCCGCGAGAAGCAGCTACTGGAGCTTTCTCCCGCGCTACAGGCTTACGAATGCGTGCAGCTGCCACTTTCTTCCGCGCAATCTCAGACCGTTTCTCATCTCCATCGACATGGAAGAAGGCCACGGTGGATTGCAATATCTCGGCTTGGCTGGAGAGCTCTTCTGCTGTCGAAGCCATCTCCTCGGAAGCTGCCGCGTTTTGCTGAATCACCTGATCGAGTTGCTGGATCGACTGATTCACCTGGGCCGCGCCCGTGCTCTGTTCTCCGCTGGCTGCTGCAATCTCCTGAACCAGCTCGGCGGTCTTGCGGATATCGGGCACCAGCTTTGTCAGTAACTCACCCGCTGTCTCCGCTACCAAGACTCCTTCTTGCGTCAGCTTGCTAATCTCTGTTGCAGCTATTCCACTACGTTCTGCCAGCTTGCGAACCTCGGAGGCAACAACAGCAAAGCCCTTGCCATGTTCCCCTGCACGAGCCGCCTCCACTGCCGCATTGAGAGCAAGCAAATCCGTCTTGCGGGCAATCTCCTCAATGAGTCCGATTTTTTCGGCAACCTGACGCATCGCCTGTACAGTCTGGGAAACAGCCTCGCCACCGGCTTTAGCATCGGTCGCAGCTTTCGAAGCAATGCTCTCCGTCTGGTGAGAGTTATCCGCGTTCTGCTGAATGCTGGAAGCCATCTCCTCCATAGCGGAGGTACTTTCTTCCGCGGCTGCCGACTGCTCGGAGGCACCTTGCGAGAGCTCCTGAGCTGTCGCGCTCATCTGCTCACTGCCGGAGGCAACGTTTTCAGCGGCGGAGGCGATATCGCTCACAGTGGTCCGCAGATTCTTCAGCATCTGCTGGAAGGCCTTGCCCAAGACGTCTCTATCGGAAAGCAGCTCTACATTTACGGTAAGATCGCCCTCTGAGATTTTGGAAGCTGCTTCGGCCGAGTGCTGCAGATTCTCCACCATCTTGTTCATGGCTTCGATCATCCGGCCTAATTCGTCTCTCGAATCGTTATCTACCCGATTGCTTAAGTCGCCTTCCGAAACCTTCTCAACCAGACCGACAGCTTTGGCAAGAGGCAAAGTGATACTACGCGTTACAAAGAGAGAGATCAGGATGGCAACAATCAACGCAATGGCAATGCCGGTGAGAACTCCACTCTTTGCTTTATCTACAGCCGAGAGGATGTCTTTCCCGGCCTCGTCGCCGCCATTCTTGTTGAAGGCCACCTCGGCCGAAGCCGCATCCATATATTGCTGGTAAAGAGGCTTGAGCTGGCTATTGACATATTCTTCTGCCTCTTTATTACGGAGCTGAGTACTGAGTTCCAGAACGTGCTTGGCCCCTTCATGGTAGGCTGCCCGTTTGGTCTTTAGATCTTCGTAAAGCTCGCGATCACGATCTGTTTTGATGTACTTTTCATACTCATGGTAGATCTTGTTATTCTGAGCGGTAACTGACTTCATCTTCTCAGAAATACTCGCCATATCGCTCTGACTTTGCGAGATCACATGCTGAAGAATCAAGGAAAAGTTCTCGTTGGCGTTATTCTGAATCTGTCCGATGAGATAAACGCCGGGCAAAGAATCGTCCGCAATCCGCACCGCACTCTTATTGACGACGCCGAACTGCTGATAGGCAAACCATCCCAAGCTGACAGCGATCAGAATAACGATCCCAAAACCAGCACCAATTCTGACGCCAATCTTCCAATTCTTCATGATGCCCTTACGCCTTTCTTCGTGCCTCAACAATGATTAGGAGGCGTGACACAATTCATCCGCAAAATTGACAATTCCAGTGACGTCCAGAATGAGCGCAACCCTGCCATCGCCCATGATCGTCGCACCGGAAACAACGGTAATGTTTTGATAGAACCGGCCTAATGACTGAATGACCGTCTGGTGATTGCCCACCACACGATCCACCACCAGGCCGACAAAGGAATCGTGATGACGTACGATTACGATTCGCTCGATATCCGGAAGATCTCCACCGAGTTCAAAGGCTTCGCGTAACCGTATATATGGAACCAGACTCCCCCGAACGGAAATAACGTTGCGGCCATTATTCTTCGAGCGCTCCGTCTTGAGCAGCTCGACATTTTCCGTAACCGCCGACATCGGAATGATGAATTGATCTCCTGCCGATTCGACCAGCAGTCCATCGATAATGGCCAGCGTGAGCGGCAACGTCAGAGAAAATCTGGTGCCCACACCCGCTTTACTATCGATGCTGATACTTCCCCGCAACAGTGTGATCTGACGCTTGACCACATCCATCCCAACCCCTCGGCCGGATATCTTGGTGATCTGTTCCGAGGTTGAAAATCCGGGGAGGAAGATCAGGTTGAAGATCTCTTTATCGGAGAGATTGGCATCCGCCGGGACCAGCCCCTTCTCAATAGCCTTATCGAGAATCGCTTTGGTATTCAGGCCACGCCCATCGTCTTCAATGGAGACAACAACGTTCGATCCGGTATGCTCGGCCCGCAGATGTAACATACCGCAAGCAGGCTTCCCGGCCTTCACACGTTCTTCGGCAGGCTCAATGCCGTGATCGAGACTATTCCTTACCAGGTGGACAAGGGGTTCGCCGAGATTGTCGATCACGGTCTTATCCAGCTCCGTCTCGGCACCCTCGATCACCAGATTGATCTCCTTGCCCAATTCGGCGGAGAGATCATGAACCAGGCGCTTGAACCTGCGGAAGGTTGTCCCGATAGGCATCATGCGGATGCCCAGAACATTCTCGCGAAGTTCCGAGACCAGGCGCTCAATCTCTTCCACGGGAGCCGAAAGATCCGGAGCATCGAAGCGGGACGCGGCCTGCTGTAGCCGCGACTGATTCATGACCAGCTCTCCGACGAGGTTCACCAGCCGGTCCAGCTTATCGGAGCCTACCCGGACAGCGGAGTTCTTGCCCTCTACCTTATGTTGTGTGACATCGTTGGAACTATGAACGACAGTTGCCGCCGTTTTTTCGCCGGAACCTTCTTTCGCAACGGCTTCGGACCCCTTCGCGGAGCACGGCGAAGCAGAGGAAGAGTCCTTCTCTTCTATAGTGATTTCGCTATCGTCGGAGACAAAGATAAAGACATCTTCAATAGCATTGCGATCGCACTCTCCGCAAAGATCGATCTCCCACCACAGATAACAATCGGTAGGAACAATCTCCTCCAGGGGAGGAACCCTATCGGTGTGAGCTACAATCTCGCACTCCCCCATTGACTTCAGCTCATTCAACAGAAGAATCGGATTGGTCCCGGAGGCAAGTATGGAGGGATTCGGACGGAATGTGATCTTGAAATGCTTCGGTCCGCCGGTGTTGTCCGATTGACCGCTCGAATCGGATGTTTCGCTTGCCTTCTCTTTTGCTTGGGAGCGGGAACTCAAAGCATTCAGCTCGGCAATAATCTGCTTTCCGGTTTCCATAGGTAGCGGACGTCCGTGAACAGAAGCATCGAGAAGAGCTTTGATGTGATCTTTTGCCGCTAGTACCAGTTTTAGAAGATCGGGAGTAAGACTGGCTTCCCCGTTTCGAACCTCATCCAGAACAGTTTCGACATGGTGCGTAAAGTTCGCCACATTCTCGAAACCAAACATTGCCCCGGAACCCTTAATAGTGTGGAAGGCGCGAAAGAGCTCATGAATTGCATCGTCGTCCAAATCTCCCGCTTCAAGATCGAGAACGACTTCTTCGACTTTATCGAGAAGCTCTTCGGCTTCCTCCAGAAAGGTATTAACCGGATCCGCTTGTGCCATTTCTCTCTACCTCACAACAGACTTCCAGCAGACAAGCACTTATATATTGATAACTCGCCTGTCCTATCCAACATAGAGCCGCAAAAAAGACAAGAGACTCCCCCTACGCTGCGTAAGCACACCTCCGCAACGTTACAACCAGCTATCTTCCGGCCTCTTTATCCTAAGAACTTCTTTGTGACTGCAACGAGTTGCTCCGGGCGAAAGGGTTTGACAATCCACCCACTCGCTCCAGCTGCCTTCGCTTCCTGTTTCTTGGCATCCAAGGATTCTGTAGTAAGCATGACGATCGGCAGAAACTTATATTGAGGAATTCCTCTTAACTGCCGAATGAGCTCGACGCCATCCATGTTGGGCATGTTAAGGTCGGTAATCACCAGTTGCACAGAAGTAGAAGACATCTTCTTTAATGCCTCCTGCCCGTCTGCGGCCTCGACTACGTCGTACCCTGCCTCTTTTAATGTGAAGGAGATCATTTGTCTCATACTGACGGAATCATCCGCAGTGAGGATGGTCTTGCTCATACTGTTTCGGCCTCTTGATTCAGGAATTTTTCGACGGAAAAACCTAGAGCCGTGCACGATTGCACAACCGCAGGAGAGGGAGAAATTATTCGAAAGGGCTTCGCTGCCTTTTGCGCAGACAATCTTGCCGCATGCAGCAATTGAACGGCTGTTAAGTCCATCGCCGTTACATTAGTAAGATCAATAGTAACCTTGGCAGTTTTATGGAGGTACTCGACAAGCGACTCTTTGAGATTCTCAGCCTGATAAACATCAAGCGATCCCTCAAGTATGCAGGACGCAACATCCTCTACTGAACTAGGATTCATTGTTACGGACATGCTAACGTCGCAGCCGCTAGGCGGTGTGCATGGAAACAAACACTTGCATATTCAAAATAACTTTCCGGACAGTGCGCTAAATCACATTATTCGGAAGTTAGACTGGTTATGCAGTCATTCCCTACAGACAAACCACTTTACAATGGCCGCGAACTCTGTCAGCTCCCCCTACCAAATATGTAATTCTTCTAATGACATTTATCGGTTTGCTTCCGCAAAGCATTAACCATTAATAATTTGGATTTGCTGCCGATATAAAAGTTAATGAAGAATTCTTCATCTAGTTTTCTTGATTGGTGAAACCAGCCTACACCTTTGACACTTCGGAGCCGTCCTTAATATAGGTATCTCCGATTATTTCAATTGACGGAATGGGATCTTCAATCGAATTCCAAATGCAGATGCAGACAAGGCACGAATTAGGATGAACGAGACAGTGAGTCAGTGGCTCGGCTTGGTCAAAAGGCCACATGCCAAACACGCCTCTATGGCGTCTTCAGTATCAGTATCGTCTCAACTAGTAACCGACACGCACACGAAACCGCAGGGATTACGCCGGTCCTTACCTGAAGAAGTTTCTGCTCATCTGCCTATCTTTCGCATCCTGAGTACTCAACTCAAAGAGACGGCCTCGCAGGTTGAGAACTCGGTAGTCTCGGTGTGCTCCAGCTTTCAAAGCATCGCCGCACGCGCGCGCGACAGCGTTTCCCGTGCAGCCTCACTATTCGAAACCTCCAAGGCACAAAAAGGCAACCATAGCTTTTATGCCTTGATGGAGCAGTGCAGCGAAACTATGGAGCACTTTCTCCAATCGCTGACCCAGACAAACGAGCTATCGGATCGATCAATACATCGCGTACAAGAAATCGATAGATCTACAGAAAAGATAATCGAGTCACTAAAAAAACTCGACGAGATTGCCGAGGGGAACAAGATGCTTGCGCTCAACGCGCAGATCGAAGCGGCTCATGCGGGAGTACATGGCAAGGGATTCGCTATCGTCGCGCAGGAAGTTTCCGATCAAGCCATCCGCTCGCGGGAAGTGATCTCTTCCGTACAAGGTCTCTCCGATCAATTAAGGAGTCTCTCCTCTTCCACCCGCGCCGATCTGCAACAGATGGCTACACAGAATAAGAAGCTTGTTGAAGAACATCGTGACCATATTACTCAGGTACTGCAGGATCTCAAATCGGTACACACCGAGTTACATCAGGCACTGACAGATATGAGTAAGGAGAGTTCGCAGTTAGCGGGAGACATCTCGACCGCAGTTCAGGGACTGCAATTTCAAGATCGGACAAACCAGAGACTTTCCCATATTATCGATGCGTTGGAATCCATGCAGGAGAAATTCTCGAAATACTGCACCGGTCTTCCGGCTCAGGACCAGCACTATATCGATGATCTGCTGAAGCGCTACACGATGGAGGAAGAACGGCAAGCTGCCGGGATTCGCTCCAGCCGCGTCCAGGCCGGAGAGTTGGAGCTGTTTTAGAGCACCCCCCTGCAGTTTCTACATTTGAGGCATGGCAAAGAGGAATCACCTGTGAAGCGGGTGGAAGGAAAGTGAGATAGCAATACCCGTGATTCAGCTTGTTTTGTAGCGTTGTGTCAGGGCTGGCCTTCAGGCCAGCCGCAGCAATTCTTATAAGTATGGATAGACATTCTCGGTAACGAATGCTGCGGGAATTGAGCAGGCCGAATGGTTGCAAGGTACTGTTTGAGAGGATCTTCGCTCGTGGAAGCAATGACCAAGACACTCAAACTGATATTGGTTTAGTGCCTTTTTTCTTCCCGGTGCATACGTTACCGAAAATGTTTCTTCTCTCTCAACGAAGACTGTTTCCGGATGGCCTGAAGGCCATCCCTAATAAGAAACATCTCTTGTATATCAAGCGAGGATGGGTTGAATCTGGACAGCGAAGCCGAGATTTTCGAGCCGCTTGAGTAAACGCAAGGCGTGTCTTTGTTTATTGTGAGGATCGAAATGGTCAGCACCTAGGTCCTGATAGACGGTGCCATTCTTGAGCATGTGATAGGCGGTAGTGAGTAAAGAAGCAGCTACCGCACAGACGGCTTTTTTCGAACCCCGTCGTGCTCGCAAACGGTGGTACTGGGCCTGGAAATAACTTCCTTTGGTGCGGCTGGCTGCCCAGGCGCACTGCACCAGAGTCGTTTTCAGCCAGGGTGCCCCTTTCTTCAAGCGTGTAGAACGGCGTTTACCAGCGCTTTGGTCGTTGCGGGGACATAGTCCTGCCCACGAGATCAAGTGACCGGAGGTCTCAAAGCGAGTCATATCGATGCCGATCTCAGAGACCAGCACCTGAGCCGCGAGGGGACTAAAGCCGGGAATAGAGTTCAGCAGTTCGACGGCGGCGCGAAAGGGTTCCACGTTAGTGTTCACCTCCTCGTCGAGGCTGGCAATGCTAGCCGTCAAGGCATCGATCTGATCCAGATGTAGTTTGAGCAGAAAGCGGTGATGCCGGGTAAGCCGACCGCGTAGCGACGCCTCCAACTCCTCTGCCGAAGCGTGAATGCGCCAGTGAGCTAACGCAGCCAAAGCTTGTGGTGCGGTTTGACCAGCGATGAGCGCTTCCAAAATGCGTCGGCCGCTGAGCCCCACAATGTCTGTCACTACGCTATCTAGCTTGATGTTGGCGTCTTCCAGCGTCTTTTGGATGCGCTGGATGTGACCAGCTCGCTCCCGTACGAGCTGCTTACGCGTGCGTAGCAGGTCGCGCATTTGTTGGGTTGGTTCATCGGGAACAAAGCTGGCTTTGATCAGACCGTGCGCTATCAGATCGGCCAACCACATGGCATCGTTGACGTCGGTCTTGCGACCGGGCACATTTTTCACCTGTGCCGCATTGGCCAGTGTCAATTGAAACTCGCCATCGGCCAGTATGTGCCAGACCGGCTTCCAATAGACCCCAGTCGCCTCCATGGCGATATGCGTAACACCTTCCCCGGCTAGCCAATCCGATAACGCCATCAACTCCTGCGTGATCGTCTTGAAAGTGCGGACTATGGTCTTAACCTTGCCTTGGCTCATATGGCGAACGCAGGCCACCACCGTCTCTTTATGCACATCCAGTCCAGCACAATGCGAGTAGAGAACTTCCATCGTCACTCCTCTGCGCTTGGCTTGGAACCCCGTTGTTAGAAACTCTAATAAGCGTGCTCTAAGGTCTGGTGCAACACTTTAGGCGACAATACGGGGTGCTCTAGGGTTCCGGGTCCGACTGACACACGGGCTGTTCTGCACCAGGGAATTGACGACCTCTGTGCCTCTGCGCAATTCCACTCTATACGCTGCTGGCTCTCGTTTCATCCATCGTGGGTCGGAATCTCCGGTGCGGGACTGACACACAGCAAAAGCCAATTCCCTTTTAAGATTCTGGTGATACCTTAAGGCTTCTTTGCCGTATAGAGGGTCGTGATGAATCTGTAATCGACAACTCCTCCAAACCGATGCTCAATGATCTCTGCAAGTTCGCCGAGCAGCCGTTCCCGGAGGTTCACATCGAGAACTTTAATGGTCGAGAAGGTGCTATACAGGGCAACCAGCCGCGCCGTGTCATATCGTTGCGCCCATTTCCACGTCTCCGCAGAGGATTCCGTAAAGCCAGCCTTCGTCAGATCTGCAATCCGGCCCTCGTAATCGAGCGAAAAGGAGACCCCGCCCTTACTACCCTTTGAGGGACTATCCGGAGTTCCCGCGAACAGATGCGTAGTCGCATCGTAGAAAGCATCTCCCGCCTGCCGGTCTCCACATTGAGTCCACCACATCGCCCACCACCCGCCCGTGCGCAATAGACGTCTCGCCTTTGCCAATGCCGTCGCCTGCTCCAGCCAATGAAAGGACGTTGCAGCAACTCCGAGATCAAAGCTCTCTTCAACGAGCCGAACCTCCTCAAAAGCAGACTGCTCCACATGCAACGAACTCCCTTGAATACTTTCCTTCAGGTAAGCAGCCAAGCGAGGATCCGGCTCCACAGCATAGAGAGGGCATGCACCAAGAGCGAGAAGTTTTTGTGTGGCCAGTCCGGGCCCCGATCCGACTTCGAATACAGCGGTTCCCTTCCTCAACCCACATCTCTCGACAAGTTTCGTATATAAAGATTCGGGATACTCCGGTCGAGCCCAGGCATAGGTCTGAGGATCGGAACCAAAAACACGGCGGCCTTCAATGAGCGGGATCTGCACCATACTTCAAGAATAACCGGAATCAGACCGCAAATTCTCTCCACCATTGCTCCGGCAGAGACACCGTAACGCGCAGGCTACAGGACGCGAAAATGGTACTTGCCCTTACATCTCGCCTGGCGTGATCAAATGTGCACTATCTTCCCGGTAAAAATCGCTAACTCTGAACTGATCGAAGTTATTCCAATTCTTTCAAGTTATGAAATTACAGATAGCTATTCATTAAATACTTCTTAAAGAAGATAGAAGAATTTGCCCTGCATCAAAAAAAATCCATTTCTGAACCTTCTAGGTAAAGCCAGAAAGTAAACCATGTTATATGCTATGGAAGAGTTAACCTCTTTACCCAACTATTGAGCAGGAGGGGGAAGCTGAATCACCACCCTCCTGCTCGAATAGTATCTTCGAGCTTATATTCCCCGCCCAAAATCGAGAGTTGCCCGAAAGCTGCTTTGGATGTCATGCTGAATGAATGAAGCAAAAAAGACTGCTTTGCGCAATTTTCGGCTCGGCACTGCTTTTCGGGCTTTCGGCCCTGGCGCAAGAAAAGGGGCTGTGGCGCGCCTCCAGCTCGACGGCTCAGTCGGTTACGGGAGACATCATCATCTCCGACGAAAAGTTGACCATTAGCTTTTCTGCCTTTGTCATTGCCAAAATCCGTGCCCTGACACAAGCAGAAGCGCGAGCGGTATTCGATACCGAACCCAATGTTCCGGGAAATGGCAGCCTGTACCGGCTGAGCATCCCGGGAGAGAAAAAATTCCTGCACAAAAATACGATCTGCGGAAGCGAAGAGACACAGTGGATGGTCACCTATGTAGAAGGCCGCTCACTGCATGTAGCCTTCTTCTCGGGAGCCAAGGCCCCTGTCTTTACCCCTGAGGCAATGAACAACTCTTCCGATCTGTGCGACCGGTTTACCTACGGGAGATAAAGGGAGAAGACCTCCAGCCAGCTCTTCACAAAAGAAGATCTCCGCAGTGTCTCCTCTTCTCCCTGTGCAAATGTTTTTGTGTGCCGCGCCCGGTTGTCGCTGCGAAATCTTCAACAATCCACTCCGGTGCAGCTTTCTTTCAAGGGAAGCTGCCTAAGCCGCTTCCCCCCCTGCTATCGAATCGAGACCAGCTTCCTCCGACTTTCATCCTCAGCCGCAGATTGATCGGTAGGATAAGCGCCAAGCCCGGCTGCCATTTCTTTCAGTTCCTCAGCATGAGCAAAGAGCCCGCACGGATGACCTGCTGTCTCGAGAAGATGTCCGTTCTCTCTGATCATCGAAAACAGCGGACTAGCCAAGGCTGAACGCAAAGTCGAGCTCTTAAGATTGTGCGTCGCCAACGCCGAAACAGGACATGCAGTAACATCTCCGCCGGGATTTACATGAGCAAAGCCACGTCCGGCAGAGACACAGCCTCCGTGAGCCTCTTCATCGTCAGGCGAATGAATAATGTAGGCACCTCCTGTCTTCCTATTGCGATAGGCGACGATCGTCTCCCGAAAGCGGGCTCTCTGCTCCAAGGTAAGTCTGCCTCCAGCCTGGCAATTGGCAGTCGGAATCTCCTCAATAAAGAAGGCCAGCGGACCACTGTGCCCGATCAACTCATCGATATTGGCGGACTCAGCCCAATAGTCAATATTCCCCGCTCCAACTGTTACAGCAATTCCGGTCAAAACACCGGCAGCACGTAAGCGATCCAACGAGCCTAAGGCCCTTTCGAAGACTCCTTCTCCGCGACGCAGATCGGTAAGGGCGCGATCCCCTTCCAGACTCACCACAATGATCGTGTTAGTACAACGGCGCAAGACTGCATAATCCTTCGGGCGCAGAGCGGTCCCATTCGTAAAGACCAGGAAAAGACGGTCTGGATAATCGCGGAAGAGCGTTACAAGATCGGGCAGGAGAAAGGGCTCTCCACCGGCAATCACAAATCCAATTACACCAAGGCCGACAGCTTCATCGACAATGTCCCGCCAATCGTCGAGCTTGAGCCCGGTCTTCTTCGGAGTCGAGCCTACCGTTCCGACCGCACCAGCATAGCAACCTGAGCACCGCAAATTACAGCTCGATGTGACGCTAAGCACAAGGAACGGCGGTACACGTAATCCGTCCGCCAATAGACGAGCCCTCTTGCTCCGGGACTGTCCCGTTGACCGGACCAGACGAATCAATGCCGGAATATGCCGTGGATGCCGAAGTGCCCACGGAAGAAACACCTTTCTTAGACGGGAGTCAAACTTCTCGATTTGGCGTTTGAACTCAAAAAGGCGACCAAACGGGAAGCCGCTCCGTGTATCCGCTGAATCTGTGCTGAAACTCATAACAAATAAGATTACGCAAATTCCCTCTTATTTGTTCCGCTCAAAAATATCGCAACAGGTAGAGCGTTTCTTGCACAGACGCACACCGAAACACAAAGGCTCTGGCAGCTTTCCACCACTTGGATCGGGTTTTTAGCAATGCGAGAATTGCTCAATAGATCCAAGAATTCTTTCGCACAACTTGAAGTGCTTTCTCTATCTTCACAGCCCGCTTCGGAGCCGCAAAGATAGAGAAATTTCACTTCACAATGCCAGAGCCGCAGCGTGTATCTAGTTCACCGTCAGAGTCAAGGTAGTCGAAGCTGTGATACTGGAAGAGGAGGAATCGACTCCGTTCACAGTAACGCTATAGCTGCCCTTCGACACCATGCCGGAACTCGAACTGGAGCTGGAGTTGCTACCGCAGCCTGTTGCAATCCCAAAGAACGAAATAAGCAACAGACAGCCCAAGAGGCCCAGAATCTTTGCTCTACGCCTACGAAAACCGGGAAGGAATAACCCTGCAATTGCCGCCGCTCCGATTGGAAGAGTGCCATACCACAATCTTGAATTCGCAGAAGAGATAGTATTCGTGCCCTTCTGGACAAAGGTCTTACGCACGCCTCCCTTTACAGCTGAAGTTGAATTGCAAACTGAGCTGGACGTATGAATATATAGTGTAGCCGTAACAGCACTTGTACCCGTCACGGAGGGATTCGTGATGTCATAACATCCATAAGTACTCAAGGATGTACTTGAGGTAGATACGGTAATATCCACTGTTCCGGTATAACCATTCGAAGGCGTGACGGTAACAGTAGATGTACCCGTACTCCCTTGGCTCACAGTAACATTCGTTGCACTAAGAGAGAAGCTACCGCTGGAACTGGATGAAGAGTTCACGGTTACCGTTACCGAAGACGAGCTGGAAGACGCATAGGAGGAGTCGCCAGAATAAGTTGCGGTAAGCGTATTTGTCCCAGCCGGAAGCGACGAGGTTGAGAGGCTTGCAGTCCCCGAGCTAAGTGACGCCGAACCCAAGGACGACGAGCCATTGTAGAAAGTTACCGTCCCCGTTGCTGCCGATGGAGAGACCGTAGCCGCAAGAGTAATGCTCGATCCATACGTGATCGAAGCTGAGCTTGCACTTAGTGAAGTCGTTGTAGCGGTCAAGCTTGCCGTACTTACGGTAACGGAAGTTGTTCCCGTAGCGGCAGAATACACACCGTCGCCTGAATAGGTGGCGGTAATGGTGTCGGTTCCGACGGAGAGCGACCCGGCAGGAATCGTAATGGTGACAGTGCCGGAGTTAAGGTCCGTTGCAGAAGAGGCGTAGCTCCCACTCGAAAGAACGACCGATCCGGAAGGCGTGCCCGACGTACCGCTGAGAGCTACCGTCACATTCAGCGCGTTGGCAGTAGTAATTGTGCTACTGGAAGGCGTAACCGTAATGGTCGCCGCAGCCGATCCGGTACCCGAAGTCCAATGATTGATGAGCTGAACGACATCGACAGAACCAAGTCCGGTAGCCATGTCGTAACCCGTGGTGGTTTCATAGCCGGTCAGGAAATAATACCCCGCGGAGTTCTTCGAGCAGTTTCCATAGGACGAAGACGAGCTGCAAGGCACCGAAATGTTCCCTGTCGTAATGTCATGGAAGATACTGCCGGCACTTGAGCTGTTGTTATAGATGTTGTAAAGATTGGCGGCTGCCTGTCCGAGCCGTCCGCCACCCTGGCTCTGTTGAACCAGGGCAAGAATCCCTGCAAAGGCAGGAGCAGCAGCCGATGTTCCGCCCATTCCGTAAAAGCTGAACGAGCTGCTTCCACTGCTGGTTCCACAGTTTGCGGTGGTGCTGCCACTGGTGTCGTTTGTGCAGACCAGCCATGAGGCGTAATAGGTTGACCCGGCACCTGACATCAGGGAAATATCCGGCAGGTCTCGAACACCATCGCTGGGTACTCCCGTTCCCGCTTGCCATGAGGGCTTCGGCCAACCGGCGGTACAAGTACCGGTAGCAGTCGAAGTATTGGTGTTTTGTGCGCAGTTACTCTTGCCGCCACTCGCCGCCCAGATGTTGGCGCTACTGCCTGAATAAGTTTTGTTTGCACTTATGGTTGTGTTGTTCGAGGTGGAATCGTTCCAGGTAGCTTCAGGGATATAGCTTTTGGCCGTGCGGTAGTAGGTTGAAGAGCTATTGCTCGTACTGACGTAAGTAGAGAAATTGCTCTGTGTCAGTTTGAAGTCGGTTCCTCCAACCGAGATATTGTAAGGGGTAGACCCGAGTCCATTCACCTGGAGTCCATAGGTAGCCGTCGTCTGTTTGTTGGGATCGTCACAGGCGGCCGAACCATTGTCACCGCTGGAGACTGTAACCGCGATTCCCTGCGCAGCGGCTTGCTTCCACCATCCTTCAATCGTTTGATTGTCGCTCGTCGTATATCCGAGCTCGCATTGTCCATAACTAAGACTAAAAATATCGACGACATTGTCGTTGATCGCCTGCTCGATGGCGGAGTAGAGATCGGAAGACTGGTAATAATGGATGGAAGCCCCAGGAGCCAACGCACCGGCTACTTCGATATCGAGATAGGTTTCGTCAACATCCGTGGTGTCTTTATTGCTATCGACGTTGGTAACGGTGGGAGCCGACGGACTCGTTTCCCCTAGAAAGAGGCTCCGATAATTGGCAATCGGAGTCGTAGTAGAAAGATAAGCATCTCCTGCAGTTCCGATAGTTACCCCGGAGCCCGTATAGCTGGTGCCGGAACTGTAGTTTGCGTTAAAAGTGGTATTCGGAGTGTTGTAAATGGTAGCCGCGTCGCCCGGTACCATGTACATGTAATAGCCATCGCTGCTTGAAGAATAGGTGAGCTGTGCCCTCGCAGAGGAAGAGAGGCTAGAGCTGACAGGCTTGAAGCTTTTACTTTCAGGATCGAATTGGCCGGGCCTACCGAGCTGATAGTAAGGTTTGGCCCTGAAGGTATTCATATGAGCTACACCGGATACAACCTCCGATAAGGCCGAAGGAATAGTTGGCGCCGTAGCATTCGAATAAAACTGCTGGCTGTTGAGCGAGTACGAATGAATAGAGGTTCTGAAGGCACGTTGAATAGTGCTTACGGTTCCGGAGAATTCAATGTTGGTACGTCCCTTCGAAACACGCTCCACCGTCAATCCTTGCGCCTCAAGCCAGCCCGTGATCGCGGCAATATCGGAATCGGTCGGCCCATAAAGCTTTCCGAATTCTTCCGGAGTCAGCCATTTGTGATAGTTCGGCGAGGACTTCTGCTGAAGCTCTGACAGGAATTGTTTGAGGCTGGCTTCCTGTTCGGCACTGCGTTTGAGCACCAAACGAAGATGAGACAGAGTAGTGAACTCGGCTGCCGTCCCCTGATCACTGGCGGAACGGAGGATTGCGGGCACATTGCCCTTCAGAGTAACGCGTGCGGAATCGTTTATCGCCTCGGTAATTCGGGGAGTCGCTGTCTGTGCGCCAAGAATTCCGGTTGACAGCAGAAGAAGTGCCATCCAGCCACAGAGCAGGAGCCTCTTATTCAATGAGCTTGAAAATATCCTCGTCATAGTCTTCCTTTGCAGCGGAGGAGGTGAGAACTCGAATGCGAATCGGCGTTGAAGGCAGTTGGGGATTAGGAGCGAAGCCGGATCATGTTTAGCTCAAGCCATTTAGGGACAGAGCTCTCCTGTCAGTCCTGAACCTCAAGGGAACAAGGACCATGGTGAAAACATAGATTCTCAGAACTCCGCGGCGTTTCTGCTATGCGGAGAGAATCGGATGCTCAGGTCCGGCGCTCTGTGGCTGCCAGCCAAAGTGACTACCTAAAATTGGAATTGTCACAGCCCTCAAGTAGATTAGCGGTCAAACGTCCTCAATCCCTAAACTCGTCCTCATTCCTTATCACGGACTCGGGAACTTTCTTATTGGACGGAACGCTCTGCAGATCGTTTTGTAACAAAATGTAAAGATCGCGAAGAGGCGGCTTCAGAAGGAAAGTGGCCTCGCGGGATGGAAGCCAAGGGCGCTTCGGAGTAGGGGGGCAGAGGATTAGGTATCCGTGACCGTGCCAAACGAGAAATGTAACCCCAAAATGCAAAGCGTGGCCGCTCTCTCTACCCCATTTGTTCAATGGCAACAGAACAGGGAGGATGGGAGCGGCCACGCTTGGTAACTCTTCGGCTTACACTAGCCCGGAAACAGTATCTGTAAAAACGGCTCTAGTGCCAGGCATTGCCCAGTGGACTGCCTACACCAGTGCAGATATCCCAACCGACCTTGCAGGAGCTCTGTGCTTGTGTAATGTCGCGGAAGTTCGCAGCATAGGTTGTTGCATTGGAATAGAGGCTATAGACATTGGTGAGCAGCGCGTTGGAGCTCGTCGATAATCCCGCAACATTCGCCCTCCCGGCCAAAATTGGAGCTGAAGCACTTGTTCCGCCAATTTCCAGCCAGCGCAGCACTGTCCCCTCATACGGAGTTGTATCGTAGACCGCCACCCCAGTCGCAGGATCGGCTACGGCAGAGACGTCTGGAACTCCACGATGCGTCCCTACAATACTGCTGATTATGCTTTGATAGGAGGGACGGCTCTCATAGCTGCTGATTCCGCCGCCACCACCACCGGTGGAATTATCCCAGTAGATCTCTCCCGTAAACGCTCCCGAGGAGTTTCTTTGAATGGTCGTTCCACCCGCCGCTATCACATTCGGCGACATAGCAGGCCAGTCCTTACTGAAGGCCGAATCTCCAGTAGAGACAAAGAAGGATACATTCGACTTCACGAAGTAGGAATCGTAAGAGCTCTCGGAGCTGAATTCATTGGCACCCCAGCTATTACTTACCTGCCCCCCTCCATACGACGAAACCAGATTCGCCGCCACCGTCTCCGCAGTCAGCAGATTTGCCAGGCTGCTGGATGCAGCTTCTACAAGATATAGCTTGGCATGCGGCGCCATGGCATGTACCCACTGAACATCCAGTGCAGCTTCCAGTTCCCAACCTCCCGTGGAGTCCTGCGGAGGCTGAGAACCGCTGGCATACACCACGGACAGATCCGCGGCAGGCAAGCCAAATTGCGACGAAAAGACGGCGAGGTCGCTGGCAGCCGTGGGATAGTGATACGCATCGACAATCGCGATAGCACCGGTTCCTCCAGTCGGGACCAGGGTTGTCCCGGAAATGGGGCATCCCGAAACCTGCGTCACCATACGGTAAATGCAGGCTATAGAAGCCGGAGTCTCCCAATTGACACCGGGCGTAGTGGAATCCGGATGAATGTGAAGAATGATATTGGTATGCGCGATATGGCCCGATAGGCCCGGAGCTCGATCGGGATTAAGCTGCGACGACCGGGCAAGAGTGGATTTCGGGATCTCGATCCGCTCGTAAGATTGTGCAAATGAAACCGATACACCGGCCAGAAGAATAAGCAACGTTGTTGTTAGATAACTACGAAAAGACTTGGATATAAGCGACATGCTGCTCCCCTTTGCGTGGTTTGTTGTGACCATTTCTCTAACTCCATAGAAATGAACAACTGTGCCGTCTCACAAACGGTGTATCCGACAGCCAGATTTCGGCGCAGCTTTCCCGTCAAGAAAAACCCGCCCCCAGCTTCCGTTGTCGAACACAATATTTGTTGAAACGGTCTAGCTCATTGCAATGTGTTTGAATCGCAAGTTACTGCAGCAGAGAGAGGAAAGGAGGAAGAATGATAAGGATTAGAACTAACTGCGTGTGGTCCTGTAAAGATACTCAGCAATTCAGGCCCTGTCGTAAACTACCGATAAATTGTGCCACAATCTCACAACTTGTCAACACATTTTGCGAATTATTCCAGATAGCGGGAAAACAGTTACTCGACTTGACTATAATTCATAACATCCGATTATCTGTCTATCCACAGCGTTTTACATCCTTGAATAAATCCGATGTCTCTGCATTTTGGAACTGGTATTGACCATGGATCATGGTGTGGTTTCAGTCATGCCTCTGGAGTTGCCCGTTCGTGCCTTCACAGCACGTTCTATCAAGCTACAGCCCAGACACAGTATGGTACCGCCGGTCTCCGAACCGGCTGTGGTGGCGGTTTCTGACCGCCACCCCCTTCCCAGGTTGCTCCTCTTTGCCATCCCCCAAGGACAAATGTAGAAACTCCAGGGCAGGACTCCATCGTCAACTTCACTTGACAACCAAGTGATCGAAGTTGATCATCGGTACATATTGGTGCACTTGAATGTCTAGTAAAGATACAGAGCAGATTCAACTACTTCAGGGGACATTGGACCTCATTGTGCTGCAGACCCTTTCCACCATGGGCCCGCGGCATGCCTACCAGATTGCAAGCAGGCTTGAGCAGATCTCAGACAAGCTGCTCAACCTGAACCAGGGGACCCTCTACCCTGCCTTGGTTCGTCTCGAACAACATGGATGGATCAAAGGCTCCTGGGGACAGACCGAGAACAATCGGGAAGCCAAGTTTTACACGATCACCAAGGCTGGAATGAAAGCGTTGAGCCAGGAAACACAACGCTGGAAGAGGATGTCCGGTTTGGTAGAACGCGTACTGGCAGAGGAGCCACAGTAATGGCGAGTCTTCGGCGGTTAGCTGCAAAACTTCTCAGCTTTTTCAGGAATGGCCATCTCGAAGCCGAGATGCAGCGCGAAATTGCCGCGCATCTCGCACTGCTCGAAGAAGGCTTCCGGGCAAAAGGGATGACGCAAGAGGAAGCCCGCACTGCCGCCAGGCGCGCCTGCGGAGGCGTAGAGCAGGCAAAGCAGCTTCACCGCAATGAACGCTCGCTCTTATGGCTGGATGAAGTGATCAGAAGCATCCGTTACGGCTCTCGCCAGTTACGGAAAGCGCCCGGCTTCACTCTCACGGTCGTGCTCACCCTGGGATTGGCTATTGGAGCCACAACAACCATCTTCTCCCTGATCGAAGGAATCCTCCTGCGCCCCCTTCCCTTCAACGATCCCGATCGTCTCGTCATCGTGGGAGAGCATGTGGGTGGCAGCGAGGGAATCGGAATTACGGCTCCCGAAATCTCCACCTACTCAAAAGCAACCAGCGCCTTTTCTTCGTTCGGCGGCTTTATTCCGATGGCCTACGAGCTATCGGGAGGGGTAACACCGGAAGCAGTTCGAGGAGCCCGTCTCACCGCAGGCGTTTTCCCAACACTCGGGGCCCGTCCCCTGCTGGGCCGACTCTTTACACAGCAGGAAGATGACGATCACCGCCCGGTAGCCGTCATCGGATACTCGCTATGGACAGAACGCTATCATCGCGATCCTGCCATCATCGGGCAGTCCATTGTTCTCGACCGGAAGATATACACCATCATCGGCGTGATGCCACGTGAATTCGAGTTTCCACTAATCGCCGGACGGCTCGATAAGGCTCAGGTCTGGGTTCCAATGAGCCTTACACCCGATGAGCTTACGCCTGAAGCTGCAGGACACTGGGGATATCAGGCAGTTGCACGGCTAAAGAATGGCGTGAACCTTTCACAAGCGGCACAAGATACCAACCGCGTTGCGCAGCAGATCATGGCTGGTTTTCCTTCGACAATGAAAGCCATCCACATTCGAGGGGATGTCCAATTACTGAGAGAAGCTGCCGTCTCGGATGCCCGCCCGATACTTCGTACGCTCTTTCTATCGGTTTCTATCGTTCTGTTGATTGCCTGCGTCAATGTCGCGATGCTGCTTCTTGTCAGAGCCATTCGCCGACGCCGTGAATTTGCCGTTCGCCTCGCTTTGGGGGCACACTCAGGCGTCGTAGTTCGGGAAGCTCTCATGGAAGGACTGATGCTCAGTCTCGCGGGAGGAGTCTTCGGCCTGGGACTTTCCGCAGCTGCTGTTCGAATCGGAGTTCGCCTTTTGCCCGAATCGCTACCTCGTATTGGGTCGATCTCGATCAATGCATCGGTTATCGCCTTTTCGCTTCTGCTTGCGATTGCAACCGGAGCTCTGTGCAGCCTGATTCCGGCATTTGCTGCCTTGCGGACAAATCTGCTTGGCGGACTTAAAGACAGTTCAAACACCGGGACTACCGTCGCGAGTTACACCCGGTTGCGTTCCAGTCTTGTGGTTTTTGAAATCGCGATGGCATTTGTACTCTTCTCTGTTGCACTTGCCTTTATGGTTAGCTACAAGAAGATGATGGCAGTCGATCTCGGCTTCCATCCCGAGCACGTTCTTGTCGGCAGCTACCGGCTTCCACTGGAGCAATATCCCTCGGACGCCTCGGTTGACAACTTCAATCGCATGCTGATGGATCGTCTTGCAAAAGAACCGGGAGTTACGGCCTCCGGCTTGACCGCAGCTTTACCCTCCACGGGAGGCTACGCCATGGCAGCCTACACGGTGGAAGGCGAACCCATCGCAAAATGGAAACTTAAGTTCGCCGCCTTTGCTAACGTGTATGGCGCCTACTTCCGGGCATTGGGCATTCCGCTCGTCGAAGGACGATACTTCACCGAACAAGATTCCTCCAACGCACCCCTCGTTATCATCGTGAATCAATCGATGGCCCGCCACTCGTGGCCAGGGCAGAGCCCAATCGGCAAACGGATGCACGTTGGCAATCCGGCAAAGGGCTTGCCCTGGGCCACGGTGGTAGGTGTTGTTGCCGACACGAAACTCGGCCCTCGTGACGAACCCAATAAAGACGAGTGGTATCTGCCGATGCAGCAACCGTCGATTCTCTATGGTGCGAAAGCCTCAGCTCAAACGAGCCGCCCCAATAACGGATATATCGCCGTGCGCTCCTCGCTGCCACCGGAGCAGATGGTTCACAGTCTGCATGCAGCCGTCGCTTCTATCGATCCGCAACTGGCTCTCCGGGAGGTTCGCCCAATGACGGATGCCGTATCAAACGTCGATGCTCCACGACGCTTCAATACGAGCCTCATTGGAATCTTTGCCCTGACCGCTCTTCTGCTTGCAATCACTGGAATCTATGCAGTCGTGGCCTTCTCGGTTACGCAGCGGACCAAGGAGATTGCCATTCGCATGGCCATGGGCGCTCAGCGCACACGCATCGCATCCCTGGTGCTGGCTTATGGGGCAAGAATAGCTTTGATCGGCTGCGGTTTTGGATTGCTCGGAGCCCTGGCTCTTTCGCGTGTAATCCACGCCTTCCTGTTCGACGTCAGCCCAACAGATCCGGTGATCTACGCAATAAGCATTCTTTTTATGATCGCAGCCGTACTCGCCGCATCCTTCCTGCCAGCTCTGCGTGCAGCCTCCAACGATCCCACACCGGTCCTGCGCTCGATGTAGATATGGACTTAAAGTTGTTTCAATAATCCAGCAACAGCGCCGAATCGGGAAATGTCTGTGCTCTAGACTACTGATGTGGCGTTGTGTCAGGGCTGGCCTTCAAGCTAGCCGCAAGCCATTTTTTAAGAGTGGCTTGACATTCTCAGTAACGAATGCAGCGGGAAATTGGGCAGGCCGAATAGATGCAAGGTACCGTTTGAGAGTATCCTCGCACGTGGAAGCAATGACCCAAACGCGCGAACTGGTATAGGTTCATGGCTTTTGTTCTTTCCGTCACATATGTTACCGAAGATGTTTCCTTTCTCAAAAAAGGGTTTTCGGCTGGCCTGAAGGCCAGCCCTAATAAGAAACATCAAAATCCGACCTCCCGTTTCATTTATCGCGGGTCAGCTATCCCGGTGCAGGACTGACACAGGGCAAAGGCCAATTCGTCTTTGAGCTTCTGGTTATATTCAAAATTGTCTGCAATTACTAGCATGGAAAGATAGAAGCTCCAGCACTTCGCCCCAGCGGGGCGAATCAACAATAGCCCAGCGCGGAGTCCGCTTTGCGGACGGGAGCGCTGGGTTAGCCCCCTCACGTCTCGCCGCCCCGTATGGTGGCGGCACGAAATCCTCCACAAATCTTAGGTGAGGAGATTAGGATTCGTTCCGCCCCTGCCGGGGCGGATCTATCGAATGGGATTGCGAACCCCGCGTTCCGCTACGCTCCACACGGGGCTATTTTCGTTCGCTCCCTCCGGGAGGTATTGTTCCCTTACTGTTAAGCGCCGATGCAATGCTGCAAAACACATTCGCAACCCCTCATAAGAATCATCAAAATCCGACCTCCCGTTTCATTTATCGCGGGTCTGCTGCTCCGGTGCGGGAATGACACAAAGCCCGCAAATAAGCTGAACCACGGGTATTGCCCTCGTTTTTCTTAATTCTTCATCCTCTAAATGTAGAAATTCCAGAGATCCCGTCCCTAGAGGATGGGATCTGAGATTTGTGTATTTTCCTCCCGGAAGGAGGAATCGAAACTAGCCCAGGATGGAGCGAAGCGTAAGCAAGCGGAATCCTGGGTTAATTTGTACAAGGAAATGCCCGTCCCGAAGGGCCGGTGCGAAGACTGGCCGATCGTTCTTTGTTACTTTGTCGTGCCTTTCTACATAGGGAAGCTGCAAGATTATTGGTTTCAAGATTGGCACAACTAGGGATACGTATCGAAAAGCAATTGCACGATATATAGAGGGCAAAAGATCGGTCGCCCCTACGCGGCTAAACATTTCTTATGCTAGTTCACCCAGGGTTCCGCTACGCTTCACCTTGGGCTATTGTCGACGGCTCCCTCCGGGAGAGAAACCGCCTGAGGAACGCAGGACTCCGGGTTCTAAAGCATTTCCCGAAATACTGTGAACTTTCCAAGTAAGGGGAATAGCGGCTTTCTTTGGCGGAAAGCCGCGCCAACTTCTATTGCTTCGATCTACATCTTTTCGGGAAATGCTCGATCAATAGCTACTCGCTCAACTCGAATCGATTGCTCTTCAACATGCAGAAGCTCTTTGCGATTTCTATTCTTCCTGGGAATATCCGCGAACTTACGTCAGGATATAATCACGCCGATGAAGCTCCTCCAATGGATTCTGCTAATGTCTATTGCCGTACCCTGCGGCGCTCAAGTTCCCTGCTCCAAGGCTTCGGCTCTTTCTTCCTCTGCAGAGCGAGTGCATTCCATTCGCAAGGAACTAGAACGCACACACACCGAAGAGATGGACACCATGGTTCCACCCACCGCCAGAGACCAGCTAGTGCAGCTAAAAGACGCGCTCAGCGACGCTGCGGATGCGGCCCTTGCCTGCGCGGAAGCCACTACTGATGCCTCCGGACTTGAGAAAAAGATTGCCGCAGCACTCAATACCAATCAGCCCGAATCCACCGAGAAGGAAGGCATCGGTCCCTATGGAGGGAATCTGGGGGTAAGCGTAGTCCGTCCTCCCAATCTCCCAGCTCTCCTTGAAATCGAATTCTCTTTCGGCATTGAATGCGGAGATGACCATATGCTCCTCGTCTACGCCTTTGAAAACGGAGCATGGAAGCAGACGATGCGCTGGCAGGCTCCACCGCTGAAGGAAATCTCCGATGCCTTTGGAGATTTCTTCCTACAGACACTTACTCCCGCATCTACGGGAAAGGATGCGAAACAAGCATTAGTAGTAGCGCACGGCACCCCCTGGTGCACCTCCCGTTTCAGCGCTCTCAAGATTGACGTGCTTTTACCCTCCTCGGACCCGAAATCGCCCAAGGTGCTTTGGCACACAGAGCGTAGCTACTCCCGAGGGGACTTCGAGCCGCGGCTAAAATCCTCAGAGAATACCTTTGAAGTCAGAGTGAATGCCCCGTGCATTGATGTGGATGCGTTCGAACGTCGCGTCATCTTTCACTACCGCATAGACAACAACAAGGACGTCACGCGGATAAAGCCTCTCGCAGCTAACGCGCGGGGCTTTATCGAGGAGTGGTTATCCGCCCCATGGTCAGAATCGCAGCTATTTACGGAACCGGATTCCGCTGCAGCACTGCAATCGATTCACGATCAACTCAAGCCTCCCCACAAGGTCGAGGGGGAATTTGTCTCAAACAGCTACGGCCCCGTAAGGGCCTGCGACTCACAGGGCGTCTTTCAGGTTCAGATCAATTCCACTCTGGAGAAGTTTGTTCCCGGCAAACCGGGTGGCGAATCGAGGATCCTTCCGTCGAGATACTTCCATGTCCGCGAAGTCCCCAACGGATACCTGCTGTTTTCCGCTCCATCAGAACCAGACCCAGCCTGTAAAGGGAAGGATCTGATGCCATCGAAGCGGAATTAAGGGCAAAGGGGAACAGCCTGCCGAAGGGGGTGGTACCGCCGGTCTCCGAACCGGCTGTGGTGGCGGTTTCTTTACCGCCACCTTCCTCCGTTGATTCCGTCCTCTCGGTAACGAATGCAGCGGAAGGCAAGCTGGCCCTGACACAATGCCTAACAAGAAACATTGGAATCCAAGCAGCCCTGTCAAAATCGCAACTGCGGGTTATGCACTCTCATCCCCGGGTAGATGCACAGAGGGTGCACGGCCAAAGTAAAGCCGACATCCAGGTTGTCTCGAGGGAAGCATGGCGAGTTGGAACAGACTTCCCTGCTATCACACCTGCTCCAGCCGATAGAAGCGAACGGCGTTGTCATGGAAGATGTCCCTCTTTTCTGAGGATGTCAGGAAGGGGGCCGAATCGACCGCCTCGACAGACCTGCCGATAAGCCCGGGCCAGTACATATGGTCGGAGCCAAACATCACGCGTTTCCCGAAGCCCGCCCGCATCAAAGCGCCGAGATATGCGTTGAATTCGGCTCGTGGGAGCCCCCAGCCAAGAGCACCCAGATCCACACTGACCTGCGGATAGATCGTCATCAGCGCAAGAGTCTCCTCAAGATAGGGCCAGCTTGCGTGCATGAGGTTGATCCGGAGCTTCGGATGCCGATTTAGCACCTCCTCGATCAGTTCAGGATTTCCGAGTCTCGCGCGGAAGCCGCGACAGCATGGGTCGTATGAGGTCCCTGCCGGTCCCATGCCCGTATGAAGAGCTACCGGGATATCGAGCTCTTCGGCAAGAGCGAGATATGGCTCGTACGGAGGGTCTGCCAGACTAAGGCCAGCGTACTGGGCCGTCACTTCACCCAACACACGCAGACGCTTCTCCTGGAAGGCCTTGCGCAATGCTCCGATCTCGGGCAAGGGTGTGTCCTCTGAGCCCCGCACACCCGCCGCTGCAATAAACCGGTTGGGAGCTACATCGTGCCAATGGAGGGCGGCCCCGAGCCGATCTCCGCTTCCACCGCTTACGACACCCTTCACGATATTCAAACGGCTCATCTCTGCCAGGCACGCTTGCAGGTGTGCTTCACCGTCTTTCAACCCAGTAAGCTTGCCGGTTACAGGGTCAGGCAGAGACGGAAGCTGCGCATCCGCCGGATAGCAGTGCATATGTACATCGATAATGGGCAGTCTCGGCTTTGCCGCATTCGTCGCGGTGCCGGAACCTGCCGTCGCTTGTGCACCGGCGATTCCAGAAAAGGCCAGGGCCCCGGCCGCCATCGAAGTCAGTCCTAGAAAATCTCTACGGTTCATGACCGCATATGATCACGGGGCGCTTCCCGATGCGCGCACGTTCGGATGCTTGCAGCACAATCGGACAGCAAAATTTAGAGTTTGACTGCAGTCTCGCTCAGAATCCTCTTCATAACAGTGGGCGGAGCACCCAACATTCGACGCATATGCCGCGCCAAATGGCTCTGGTGCGCAAAGCCAGCAGCAGAGGCAACCTCTGCCACCGACAGGTTCTCCTGTAACAAGAGTGACTTGGCGAATTCGACCCTCCGCTGGATGACGTACTTATATACCGGAACGCCCATGGATTTTCTGAATACGGTCTTGAGGTGCGAGGGACTGACGTGGGCAACGGCCGCAATCTGCTCAAGCGAAAGATCCTGAGAGAGATTTTCTTCGATGAAGGAAAGAACCTGCTTTAGCCGTCTGTCTGTAAGACTTTCCTGGATGCTGGTGTGTTTTGTAAGTGAGCTATGGTGCGTCAGAAGCCGGGAGGCCATCGCCATGCCCAAGCCTTCGAGATAAAGCCGCCCTGAGGGACATCCCAACTCTAGCTCACTTTTCACAGCCAGGCTGAGCATCTCTAACTGGCTGTCTCTGATTTGGAAACGGTTGCGAATCTCAATCCTGGCGGGATCTGCTTCAAACTCGCTTGCAACCGCAGCTATGAGCTTCTGAGGAACATTCAGCACCAGGGCTAAATCGTTGTCGTCAAACATCTCCCACCGGCAAGCAAGATTGGCGGGAATAACTCCGACATGTCCCCGCAACGAAGTCCCGATGAACCGCTTTTCACCTCGGCGGCAGGCCATCTTTGCCGGTGCGCCCAGATGGAGATCGACTACAACATCTTCTATCTCCGGAACATCCAGAACGCCGGTAGCCTTCAATATTTGGAAAGACAACCCTGAGGCTGTCTGGACTTGAGTAAAGATCTTGAGCAACCCATCCTGCATAGATTCCTCTCAAGGGAAGATGATTCGAGCAAGCATAAACAATTGATGCCTGTTTGAATATCTCTACTTACAAAGAAAAGCCTGTCCTCACAGCAGAGGTATCAACGGTACGACCCTCGGCTATAACGAAGGCTACAAAACAAAAAAATAGACCGCGTTCAAAATTCATTTGACAGAACGCACCTTCTCAACCAATATTTTGACCATGGTCAAAAATGACCCTCCAACAGAAAAGGGAGAGCAGACACGACGGCATATCCTCGAGTGTGCTCTAACACTCTTTCGTGAAAACGGATTCGACGCAACCACAATGCAACAGATTGCAGATCGAGCTGAAATTGCGAAGAGTGCAGCCTATTACTACTTCCCGAGCAAGGAAGCCATCATTCAGGAGTATTACGAAGCCATCCAATCGGAGCAGGAACAAATCTGCAACGACGCATTTAGGCAGAAGAGCGACCTACGCTCGCGCCTCCGGCTGGCAATGCATAGCAAATTCGATCAGGTAAGGGGGGACAAGAATTTACTTGGCATCGTTTTCCGCTATACCGGAGAACCGCAGCATCCGCTTTCCTGCCTGGGGAAAGGTACAGCTGAAATACGGCGGCGCAGCGTGGCTGTCTTCTCGCAAGCGATTGCCGGAGAAAAGTTGCCGAAAGACCTGCAGCAGTTACTGCCCGTGGCATTGTGGGCACTACAAATGGGGCTTCTGATTCTCTTTCTTTACGACGACTCGCCGTCGCAGCAACGCACGCGGAAGGTGGCGGACGGCACACTGGATCTCACGCTAAGATTCCTGGCATTGGCGAAGCTGCCCATGCTGAAACCTATCCGCAACCGCATCCTAAGAATTCTGCAGGAGGCCCAACTGTTACCCGGAAGCTGATTCCCCTCAGCCAATCTGACAATTACCCACAAATGGTATGAGGCATGTGGGATTACCAATATGGTTTTAAAGCATTGCAGGAACCGTTGACAGTCATCGAACAATAGCGCTCCCGGAGCGCACGAAAAATAGCCCCATGTGGAGCGTGGCGGAACACGGGGTTGGTATCCCTTATTCAATTTATCCGCCCCGGCGGTGGCGGAATGAATCTTAATCTCCTTATTTAAGATTTGTGAAGGATTCATGCCGCCACCATACGGGGCGGCGGGATCGGGGGATAAGCTACCCCAGCGCTCCCGTCCGCAATGCGGACTCCGCGCTGGGCTATTGTCGATTCGTCCCGCCGGGGCGAAGTGCTGCGTCGGATCCTGGAAGCCCTATCTCGTACTTACATAATTCAACTTGTGGGTAGTTAATAGCCAGCCAAAGGAGGCACACAATGGGCGATCCCGATCATTCCCACGAATTGCCGCAAAGTGAAAGTTCACCTAAATCTCATCGTGAGATAGAGCCCGGGCAGTGGCAGGTCATCGTCATCATCCTTGCTCTCACCTGTGGAGCGATTCTGTATCGACTACTGATGCATCAACATCTAGGACACAGCGCAGCAATGTTCCTGGGTATTCCTGCTGTGTTGGCTATCCTTCTTGCCTTTACGCCCAAAGCACGAACAGTAACAGGCGGCATCGTTAAGGGCATCACGCTTGGACTGCTGATCATCGCTCCCGTGGTTGGAGAAGGCTATCTGTGCATTCTTGTCGCTGCTCCATTGTTCTATCTGGTAGGAATCATCATCGGAGCAACCGTAGACTCCATGCGCCGCCACCGGAAAACTACACTGGGATGCCTCTCCTTGATTCTGCTGCCAATGTGCCTCGAAGGCGTTGCGCCACAGCTCAGCCTGACTCGAACACAATCTGTATCCGCTACTGCGATCATTAGTGCTCCGGCTGCTGCTGTTGAGGCTACACTGGCAAACAGCCCGCACATCGAAACACCGCTGCCCTCGATACTTCGCATCGGCTTCCCCCGCCCGCTGGCTGCCTATGGACAAGGACTTTTCGAAGGAGCAATACGCACGATTCACTTTGCAGGGGCGGAAGGAGACCCTCCGGGAGATCTCGTCATGCAAGTGACAGAGAGCAGCACTGGACACCTTCGCTTTGTTACCGTAAGCGACAGCAGTAAGTTGACACAATGGTTGCGTTGGGAAAGTTCCGAAGTAGAGTGGTCAGCCATCGATAGCACCCACACTCGCCTTACCTGGCAAATCCATTATGAAAGGCAGTTAGATCCGGCATGGTATTTCACGCCGTTGGAGCGCATAGCCGTCTCATCAGCAGCGAAGTACCTTATTGAAGCGAATGCCACACCAACGGGAAGGGTGCAATGACAGAGTCTGAGTGGATTCGCCTCGGCATTCTCTACTTCCCTTTGATACTGGCTCTAATTGCCGGTCTGTTGCGGCGAGGGCGGCCGAGGGTCTTTGCCGCATGCCTGCTCAGTATTCTGTGGACCGCACCTGCCCTGCTAGTTCTTCAGAAGCTGAACATACAGTTCGGATGGTGGAGCTACAACGATTACGACTTTACCTTCTCGGCAATGCCACTTGAGCTTTATTTCGGATGGACAATTCTATGGGGAATCCTACCCCAGCTGACCTTTCAAAGACTGCCTGTCGGGTTATGCGCCGCATGGATGGCCGTGCTCGATCTGGCGGCAATGCCTCTGTGCAATCCTGTTGTCCAACTGAGTCCGCGATGGCTGATTGGTGAAGGTGTTGCCATACTGATCGTGCTGCTACCCGCTCTATGCATTGCTCGATGGACTGTTACGAACAGATATTTGAAAGCCCGTGCCGGTCTTCAGGTGGTCATTGCCGCAGTTCTCTTCCTCTATTTCTTGCCGGAGCTTGTCTTTGCAATCTATCCGGGACATGGCTGGCAGGAGTTACTCTCGATGCCAAGCTGGAAGAGGCAAATTGTTCTTCAACTGCTTGCCGTGCTCTCCCTGCCCGCTCTCGGCGCTGTCATGGAATTTGTGGAGAGAGGATCGGGTACACCAATTCCCTATGATCCGCCTAGATATCTAGTCACAAGCGGAATCTATCGATATTGCGCAAACCCGATGCAGCTTTCCTGCTCTCTGCTATTACTCGGTTGGGGACTCCTCCTCAGAGAGGGATGGCTGTTGCTCGCTCCAGTGACTGCAATTGTTTACAGCATCGGCATTGCTAAGTGGGATGAAGCAGAGAACCTGAATAATCGATTCGGAGCAGCCTGGCGGGAGTATCGTATGGAGGTCAAAAATTGGTTCCCCCGCTGGAAGCCATATCACGCAGACACTCCAGCACAGCTATACATTGCAGCAACATGCAAGCCCTGTAGCCAATTGCGTAGATGGATCGAAGCAAGAGGCACCATAGGCCTGGAGATTCTCGACGCCGAAAGCCTACCTACGGGTTCCATACGCCGCATGCGATACGTCCCGGAAGATCACTCTGCTCACGTCGAGGGAGTACGCGCTTTTGCCCGCACTCTTGAACACTTGAACCTGGGATGGGCAGTTATCGGGATAGCTCTGCGTCTGCCGCTGATTCTGCAACTCGTACAGTCAATTGCGGATGCAAGCGGTTTTGGACCTCGCACTCTCATTCATTCCCCGCAATGCGAAAGGCAACGCTTCCCACAGTAATTTCTGTAATTCCATTCGTGCCTTAATCAACTTGCATCAAAGAAGAAGGATTTAAATGCCACTTTTTCTCCTGGCGAGCAACCCTTGAAACCTTCGATTCAACGTTTTGGCAAGACCTCCCGCTCACCATCGAGCGTATTAGAAACCAATCTCAAAAACCTGCTCGATGCAACATCCGAAGTGGTATACCGGATGAACGCGGATTGGACACAACTACTTCAGTTTCAAGGCCGGGGATCATTTTTGCGGGTGGGAGCCAATTTTGAATCATGGCCGAAACAGTATCTTTTGCCTGAAGATCAGCAGTTTGTTCTAGGACATATTCAGCAGGCCATTCAGGAAAAGAGAATCTTCGAATTGGAACACCGGATCCGGGACCTGGATGGCCAGATCCGCTGGATATACTCTCGCGCCAGTCCCCTGTTCGATGATCAAGGAGAGATAGCAGAATGGTTTGGCATCGTAACAGACATTTCGCAACGGAAACATACGGAGGCAGCTCTCCGCGAAAGTGAGGCAAAATACCGCGCACTTTTCGAGTCCATCGACTCAGGTTATTGCATCATCGAGGTGCTCTTCGACGATCGCGGCAACGCTATCGATTACATCTTCCTTGAAACAAATCCCGCGTTTGTCAGACAGACCGGAATCGAAAATGCCGTTGGCAGGCGAATGCGTTCTATAGCTCCCCAACACGAAGAATTCTGGTTTGAAACATATGGCAACGTAGCAAAGACAGGACAGCCTGCACGCTTTGATCATCCGGCAGCTCAGCTCGGAAGACATTACGAGGTCTTCGCATTTCGCCTGGGCGAACCAGAAAACAATCATATTGCAGTTCTCTTTCAGGATGTGCTGCCAAGACGGAGCTCGGAAGCAACTCTTCGACAAAGCGAAAAGCTGGCAGTTGTGGGACGACTGGCCAGTTCCATCGCTCATGAGATCAATAATCCCCTGGAGGCTGTCGTTAACCTCGTATATCTAGCCAGGGGCACCGCACACGATACAGCGGTAATCGAATATCTCGACAAGGCACAAAAGGAGCTTGCACGAGTCACCCATATTACGGCTGAAACCTTGCGTTTCCATCGTCAGGTTTCCGAGCCCGTGGAAACAGATGTTAAGGAACTGATGGAATCGGTTCTGATATTACACGAGGGCCGCTTGCGCACGCTCAATATCAAAACGGAAAGATCTTATCGAGACCATCCTCCTATTCGATGTCTCCCAAGTGAAATCCGTCAGGTCTTTGCTAACCTGATCACGAACGCCATCGACGCTATGAGCAAACTCGACGATGAGCGCCGTCTTACGATTCACATTCATGCCGCTGCCGATGCAATACATCGGAAACCTGGAGTTCGAATAAGCATCCAAGACTCCGGAGAAGGCATCTCTCGCTTAGCTCGACAGCATTTGTTTGAGCCCTTCTTTACGACTAAGGAAGACACAGGAACAGGTCTTGGCCTTTGGGTAAGCATGGGAATTGTAAAAAAGCACGACGGCTCTCTACGTTTCCGGACCAGCCAGTCAGCTCACCGCCGCGGCACAACCTTCTCTCTTTTCATTCCACAATAGAACTTTTCCCACGATGTTGTAGACCAGAGCGCAAAAGGTTTTGGCGACTTTCCTCCAAAGGAACCCTCACCTCAGAACCTTCGGTCAGTCTCGGCAATTAGGTTGGGAAGGGCACGGCTGAGGCCAGGTTCCACCTCCGAATAGTCGTTGAAAACGTGTTGACATAATTCCCATAGGCATAATACCGTTATGCCTATGGCGAATACGGATACGGCTGTAAGCCCGGCCGGTGCACTGCCCATGCTTATCCTGAGAGTTCTTCAGTCCGATGCATTGCATGGGTATGCCATCGCGCAACGGATTTACCTGCTTTCAAGTGAGGTGCTGGCTGTCGAAGAAGGGCAACTCTACCCGACTCTGCAAAAGATGCTGCTGAAGGGCTGGGTCGAAGCGGAGTGGGGCATCTCGGAGACGAATCGTAAGGTACGCTTCTATCGCCTGACGCCAAAGGGCCGGGCACAGTTGAAGAGTGAAGTGTCCAGTTATGACCGTCTCACGCAGGCAATTCAGGAAGTTCTTCGCACCGCATAGGGCCACGTTGTTATTCGTTTCGAGGAGGATCGCATATGGGAGAGTTTCTTCGTCGCATCCACTACTTGCTCCACAAGCGCCGTCTCGATGCGGAACTCCAGAACGATATGGAGTTCCATCGCGAAATGGCAGCTCATGCGGGCCGGAACAACTTCGGAAACATGCTGCGACTCCGTGAGCAATCGTACGAAGCTTGGGGATGGACGTGGCTTGACCGTCTGCTTCAGGATTTGCGCTATGGTGCGCGCATTTTGCTGCGGTCCCCCGGCTTCACGCTGGTTGCAGTGCTGGTACTCTCCATCGGTATCGGCGTCAATGCCTCTGCCTTCAGCCTGTTCAATATGGTCGCTCTGAAGCCGTTGCCTGTACCCGATGCCGATCGGCTCGTACGCCTGGAACGGCGCTCTCCGACAAGATACACAAGCGAGATGGCGTACCCCTCCTTCGCCTTCTATCGCGACAATGCGAAGAGCCTTACTGCAGCAATGGCTGTGCTTGGAATTCCTCCCATGCAGGTGGACAACGATGTGCAACCGACCAGCGCCTCTTTTGTCACACCCAATTACTTCACCGAATTAGGATCGCATGCAGCCTATGGTCGACTACTTGAGCCGCAGCAGGATTCGAGTCCCAATGCGCCTCCGGTTGTCGTGTTGAGTTATGGCTTGTGGCAACGACGTTTTGGCAGCGATCCCACCGTCATTGGGCGCGTCGTTAAACTAAACAAGAAGCCTGCAGTCATCGTTGGGGTAACAACTTTTGACTTTGCCACTTTGGGAGGCCAGAATCCGAATCTCTGGATGCCAATTGCTCAGCAACCATACTTCATAGAGAACAGTACGGTTCTCAAGGACTGGACCAATTCCAGCCTTCGCATGTGGGGCAAGCTGGCACCAGGTGTAAGTGCAAAGGCAGCAGAACAGGAACTCCGCGCCTTAACCGATTCTTTACGCCGTCAACACCCCGAAGCGGTATGGGAGGATGAATACATTCAAAGCTCCCCTGGCGGACACTTGCAGGTAATGCAACCGGAGATGTATCGCGTAGCCGCCATGATTGCGGTGCTCACGCTCCTGATTCTTGTCGTTTCCTGCGCGAATCTGGGAGGACTGATGTTGACCCGTGCCGTAGCACGTCAACAGGAGATCGGAATCCGCATTGCTATCGGTGCGGGTCGCTGGCGAATCTTCCGGCAGCTCTGCACGGAAAGCCTGCTTTTGTCGGCGCTTGGTTCTGCAGCAGGATTGGTACTTGCATACGTAGTACTCCATGTAACCTTGGTGAAGGCAGATGCTCCCAAATGGTTGAGCGCAATGCCGGATTGGCGAGTACTCGCTTTCACCACTGTTATATCGATAGTGGCAACGATCTGCTTCGGCCTCACACCTGCACTGCAAATCACTCGCCAGCGGCAACAGAAGACGATTGCAAGGCAAACACTCGTCGGCGCGCAAATTACAGCCAGCACAATCCTGCTCGTAGTCGCAGCCCTGCTGCTACGCGCCACGGAGCACGCGCTCTATACCGATCCCGGCTTTGGATACGAACAGCTGGTCTCGGTCGATCCGAACCTTGGCAGGCACGGCTATACACAAGCTGCAGCACGGCAATATCTCGATCAGATACAGAATAGATTGCGGGCACTGCCGGGCGTGACAGCGGTATCGCTCGTAAAACTTCCACCGCTTGGACATGTTGTATCGCGCGAAAACCGGGAGATCGGCGGACGGAACGTAACAATATACCCCAACTGGGTAGCCCCCGATTTCTTCCACGCAATGGGAATTCCCCTGCTGGCAGGCCGCACCTTCACTCCGGGAGAAAAACATTCGGTGATCGTGAGTGCCTCTTTTGCCCGCCAGCAGTGGCCGCAACAGAATCCACTTGGCCAGACCGTGGGAGACGCAGCCAATAAGAACACCGTCATCGGCATTGTCGGCGATGCCCACATCAATGCACTAAGCGACGACGACGCCACGGAACAATACTGGCCAGTGCAAACAGAAGATATGTCGGACATGGTAGTCATCGTCCGTTCAAACGGAGAGCCAGGCTCACTTGCGCCAGCCATCAGGGCAATCAGCGAGAATCTGGACGCTTCTCTCTTTCCCGAGATCCGGCAGCTCAAGATGCTTTACCGGGAAAATGTAGCTCGTATTGAAATAGCTGCGGCCATCGTGAGCCTGGTCGGAGCCGTAGCTGTCGCGCTTGCCGCTATCGGTATTGTTGGCTTAGTAGCATTCGTTGTTACGCAGCGCACCAAAGAGATTGCGATTCGTCTTGCACTCGGGGCGAAACAGCTTTCGGTATTGAAAACGATCCTGCAACAGTTCTGCTGGCCCGTGGTTCTGGGCTTGGGGGTGGGAACAGGCATCTCTGCACTCGGCTCAAAAGTCCTGAGAGTTGCCCTCTACGGAATAAGCAATCTGGATCTGCTCAGTTATTTAGCTGCCGTCGTGGCACTGACGCTAATTATCTCGTTATCCATGCTACTGCCTGCCGCCCGTATCTTGCGCCTGGACCTGGCCGGTATCTTGCATTATGAATAGGCGGATACCCGTGGAGCTGGGATCTGACAGGTGAGGACGGACATCTTCCTAGCCTTTACTTAAGTGTTTTAGCAAAGCGAAAAAATAAATCTCTGGCCTTTCCACTTTTGCCCTGCCTTTGTTACCTTTACGGATGAAGTTCGGAGGAGTCAATTCTGGCTTCATCCGGAAAGGTAAGAACTAGAATCTGTCATGAAGAAACAACTCTTCGCACTATCGCTGCTGATGATGTCCATCGCCGCCCGCCAAGCATTTCCTGAAGACACGAAGACGGAAGAGTGCAATATCAAGCTGCCTGGAATCACCTTTACTCGCTCGCTGAATGGAGCCGCCACGCATACCAAGGTTGCAGATGGCAAGTTGACTCTCACGAGTGAAGCCAAGCGGGACAATTTCCGCGATCCGGATGGAAAGCTGTCAAACAACAGTGCCCCTCTTCTGTTGACCGAAGTTGATAACAAGAAGCCCTTCACCCTTACGGCCAAGATCACACCGACGTTTCTGAAAACCTATGACGCCGGAACGCTCTATATCTACGTAAAGGAAGATCTCTGGTTAAAGATGGCGATGGAGATGGATGAGCGCCACAAGACCAGGATGGTCAGTGTACGTACCATCGGAACATCTGACGACAACAATCACGACGTGATCACCGCGAAGGGTGTCTATATGAAGATCTCTTCGGACACGAAGACCGTCGGCTTCTATTATTCGCTCGACAAGAAGACGTGGCAGTTGATTCGACTCTTCAAGAATGACTACCCTGAATCGATCTGGCTAGGTATCAGCACACAGTCTCCTATCGGGGACGGCACATCAGCCACCTTCGAAGATCTTTCTATAGTTCCGCAAAGCATTACAGATTTCCGGCTGGGAAACTAATGTTGCAGTATCGGTATCCAGAGGAATTACCTCTATAACGAGCGTGGGTGCCTATCTTCACGAGCAAAGCAAGTTAAGGTGGTGCCACCCAGAAGCTTTTATATCGGTAACCGGACAGAGCTAAACCTAAAACCTCGCCCGGTTACCGAGAACGACATCTCCGTTACTCCCACTTTAACTGCTGCTGCACTTCGTTTCGCAGCGTGAAAATGGGGCACCCGGACCTCTTCTCTGCCCTAAGAGGAAATACCTCTATCCAACCGACATCACTCGTTTCGTAGTGCCAGCATCGGCTCAACAGATGCTGCACGCCGAGCCGGAATAACTGACGCCAGCAGCGCAGCCAAGGCCAGCAATAAGGCAGCCACGGAAAGAATCATCGGACTCCATGGCCGCACACCGAACAGTTGATCGGAGATCAGCTTACCGGCTCCAAGTGTAGCCGGGATTCCAAGTAGAAGTCCGATGCCGACCTGCGAAAACGCTCCATGCAGCACCATCTGCACCACCTGCATGCGATCCGCACCCAAAGCCATCCTTACACCTATCTCACTCGTTCTCTGTTCGACCGTGTAAGCCGTAACGCCATAGAGCCCGACCGCAGCCAGAATCAGTCCCAACAATCCGAAGAGCGTGGTTAAGGTAGCGATCATGTTCTCTTGCTGGAAAGCATCGCTCAAGATTCGGCGGTAAGGAGCCACCTCGTACAGCACCAGATTCGGATCGACGCTGATCAACGCCTTCCGGACCTGTTCTTCCATTGCAGGAGGATTTCCCGGAGCCCAGATCACGATGTTATCCAGATAGTGCGACCACGTTTCACCAGTCACAAATGCAGAGTCGTCGTATTGCACCGTCTGTGATTGCGGCACCCAGAACATAGGCCTGATGGGATCTTTGTAACCCCACCGGACATACCGCATATCATTCACAACGCCTACAATTTCAAAGGTCGAGGCATACTTTATCTTGCCCATCCCGAAGTGCTGCCCAACTGGATTCTGGTCTTTGAAGAATCTCTTCGCAAAAGCCTCATTGACAACGGCGACTCTCCGTGTCGTGGCTGTATCCTGCTCGGTTATCGTACGGCCGAGCAAAGTTTTGACGCCCAGGCTTTCAAAGAATCCAGGTGTAACCCGAGCCCAGCCTGCAGAAGTATCTTCTTTTGCCCCCGGTTCAGGTCTGCCTTCAACGCGGATGCTATCATTCCAGCTATCGCCGGACATTGGCGCATAGAGCCCTGAAGCCACCATCTTCACGCCCGGAATCTGTCGCAACCGGTCCTCAATTTGACGAAACAAAGTCTCCAGATATTGAGGCTTGTAATTGCCGAGCTTTGGATCGATATAAGCTAGATAACGTCCCTCGGTCTCGAAGCCAAAATTCTGATGCTCCAGATTCCGCAAACTCTGCCCCAGCAACACAGCCACACTTAACAACATGAGCGACATCGCAGCTTGCGCAATCACCAGCGACTTCTGCGCCCAGGAGCGATGGCCCCCTACCGCGCGATTCGCTCCACGCAAAGCTTCAATCGGGTCTGCATGCGAAGTAACCCATGCCGGAGCAATGCCAAACAGAGCACCGGTCAAGACCGAAACCGCAAAGGTAAAGAGCAGCACAGGCCAGGACGGAGAGGCATCGATAGGAACGTAATTCGGCATTCCGCTACCCTGGAAGGCCAAATGAAGAATCAAGTTCGTGGCTACATATGCCACTCCGATTCCCAGCACACCTCCGAAGATAGAAATCGTGACCGACTCCACAAGAGCTTTACGCACCAAGCGACGACGGGAAGCACCTAAGGCAACACACACCGAGGTCTGCATCCGATTCTTCAGACCTCGCGCCAACATCAGATTCGCAAGATTAGCGCAAGCTACGAGCAGCACACATCCGGCCGCCACCAACAGTAACTTGAGTCCATCCTTGTACTGATTTCTCATGTCGGCAACGCCAGCACCGCCAGGGGTCAGATGAAGTGTCTCCTGCTGCCAAAGCTCTTTCTCACCCGGCTGCATATCCTGAACGTGGCTGGCCAGCCAATCATGCAGCTCTACGCGCAACTTCGCTTCAAGTGTCTTTGGATTGGTACCGGGGCGAACTCTACCAATCAGATCGAGGAAGTTCCCATCCGGCCGCCTCAACCGACCAGTCTCTCCATCGATAAGTAGCTCTTTTGTTAAGGGAATCCAGAAATCGGGCATTCCCCATCCAGATAATTTAGCTCCGTAGAAGCCGGGGGCCGCTACACCGATCACGGTAAAGGCATTCCCATTGATCTGATAACTGGCTCCAACGACAGAAGGATCGGAACCATATTTCTCCTGCCAGATGCGATAACTCATTACCGCGACCGGAAGAGCACCCTCCTGATCGTCCGCGTCGGTGAATAGGCGTCCAATCCATGGATTTATGCCAAAGGTACGAAAGAAGTTTCCCGAAACATACTGTCCGTTCCGAGTCTCCGCCGGAGCCAGGGAACCAGCACGTCTGACTCCTAGCGGAGCATTCCCGGCCTGGAGTGCTGTCAGCTCAGAAAATTCAGGCGTATTCGAGCGGAAGTGTTTATACATCTCCCAGGAGAAGAGTGAGAAATCACCGTCATCTCCCTGTACGTAACCACCCCAGTTACAACAAAGGATCTTGTCCCCGATACGCCATAACTCTTCCGGCTTTGTTACGGGAAGAGATTTCAGCATCACTTGATGGACTAAAGAGAAAATTGCCGTGGTAGCGCCGATTCCAAGAGATAACGTAATAACCGCTGTAGCTACAAACCCTGGTGCCTTTCGCAGTTGCCGCAATGCCTCACGCAAATCTGCCAGCATCCTCGACCTCTCAATTTTGTGCCTGGGATTTTCGACCTACAAAGAAAGGATACGCAGCATCTCGTCTGCCAGTTCCACGGCACATATGGAGATTCAAGAAAAAGGACTTAGACGAAGAGCCATCTCCTGCTTCCTGTCCACAAACAAAATCACCTGTCCGGAAATGGACAGGTGAAGGTCAAGCATTCTATCGAGGACAAGAGACACTAGAGTATCCCTGCTTCACAAGCATGGAAGCTTCCACTTAACTACCCGATTTATACTCGTGGCAATGCACGTGAATACCGCAATTCATGCTCTGTGGACGATGGCGCTGCTCGTGGGCCTTGCCAGCCAGTGCAGGGCACAACAGCGTAACGCAATACATTTCGATCAATTCTCGGTCGAGGTCTATCGCGGACACATAAAGATCCCACGGGAGTTCCATAAGAACTCAGACGGACTTTGGCAGGACGAATCTGGCAAGCCAGCAGCTCAACCCCAAGTGAACTTTGCCGGAGAATACTATCTCGCTGCTCACTCCTGTGGAACGTGCTGCCGCTACTACACCTTGAATAACCTTCGAACCGGTGGTGAAGTCAGGGATGTCAGCATGTTCGATGCGGCGGAGCCGAGCCCTTTGACAAAGGATGGACGAACCTACGTCCCCATACTCTTTTTCAAGCCTGAGAGCAGGCTGTTGATTGTCCAATACGAACTGGACCTATGTACCTCCTCCACCAAAAGCGAATGCCGACAGCGGTATTTCACCTTCGAAAACGGACATTTTAGAGCGATTTCGCACACTCTCCGATCTTGCACCCGCAAGGACGAAGAGCCTGAATAGGCTCCGTCCGGGGGCTTTACAATTTCCCAATTGACTTGAGAGCAATGGAACTGTTGAACTTGTCCAGTTCAGTGTTATGTGAGAAGACGTGGCCCTTATGCCAACCGGTGCCTCCGCTATTGTTCACTCACCTCGACGAATATGTTCTGACACACCCAACTCACACACGAGGTGTAAACCATGTCTCCGATCTTTTTCGTAAAGCATCTCCGCGATTGTTCACAACTCCGCTACCTCCCCCGCAAACACGGGGTACACCTGTTTCCTCTCTACCGCAGGCTATGAACGCATGGGAACTAGAAACGAAGCCTTGCGGTCAGTTCCATGCTGCGCGGGCCTGCTCCTTCCGCCGTTTGCAGTGCAGTAATGGAACCAAACTCCGCAGCATCCACCTGCATATTCGGTGGTTCGTAATTGCGATGATTGAAGATGTTAGCGCCTTCGATTCCGACCTCGAAATGAGCACCTTCCTTCAGGACGAAATCCTTCAACAACGACAAGGAGAAATTATTGGTTCCTGGACCAACGACACTTCCAACACCTGCAGTTCCGAAGTATCCGCGATTCTCTCCGGGAATCGCGAAGGCTCCGGGATTAAGCCATTGTGCGGCGCTTCTGCTGCGAGGATACACTCGCTGCCCGATGACTCTATCTGCCCGCGTGATACCTACTGTCGTAAGAATATTCGTTCCGGCAGGATCGTTCGTCGCCTCATAAGGTGTCAAGAATGCTCCACTCTGTAGAATCGTAACGCCACCGAGTTGCCAGCCCCCGACGACGGTGTCCAGAAGCCCTGCTGTATTCAACCAGCGTCGTCCGCGTCCAAGGGGCAACTCGTAGAGATAAGTTACGAGGAAACGATGGCGCCGGTCATAGATGACGTTGCCATAATCCAGGCCCGGATGAAAACGATCCGTCAGATAACTGCCGCCGGAAACGGCAAATTGCGTTGGAGTTGCTCCTCCAGCATTGGACAGATCGCGCGTAAAGACGTAGCTCGCATCGAAGGTAATCCCCTTCCCGCTACGACGCGATATCTCAAGCGTTGCGCTGGAATAGTTGCTCTCCGCCGCATTGGCTACGCTTTGAATCACAGTCCAGCATGGATATGGGCGGTGATCGGCAACCAGACTTCCGTCGTCTGTAATGCAGGCATTTGCACTCGGATCTCTAACTCCCTCGGGCGAGGTGTTGTAGTAGCCCGCAGTATTGGCATGAACCTGATTCAGATCCACCATGGTTTCAAGGTCCTTTCCATGACTGGCCGTGTACGAGAGACGTAGACCGATGTTGCGTCCAAGATCCTGCTCCAGTGTCAGATTCCACTGCTGTACCGAAGGATCTTTGTAGTGAACCGGAAAGGCATAATAGAATCCCGCCGTACCGGTCCTGCTCCCCTGCGATTGTTGCGGGAAAGGATTCGCAAAAGAAAGCTGCGGAGTCACACCATCATCCTGATAAGCCTGATTGAAGACACCTACATAACTGGCATGCACGGCCCACCCGGAAACGAGAGAGAAACCTAGCGGTGTTTCCAGAAAACGTCCCCAGCCTCCACGCAGGACGGTCCTGTCATTCCCTCGTACACGCCAGGCAAAGCCGAGCCGTGGTCCCCAGTCCGTGCGGTCCGTATAGCGCATTGCCGACGGAATATGCGCCTGCGACGCTGTTAGCACAGGAGTGGGAGAAATAGCATCGGCAAAATCTGCCGACTCGAAGGAAAGTGCCTTCGCGTTAGGAACAATGACAGCACCCGTTACCTGCTGTCCATTTACCGTAGAGGTGTAGTTCGGTAGAAAATCGGCAGTGTTGTAGTTCACCTCCTTCAGCGGAGGATGTAGTTCATAGCGCAAGCCCACATTCAGAGTAAGCCGGGGCGTGACCTTCCAATCGTCCTGACCGAAGAATGCATAGGAATGGCCAAGCCCCTGCATGCCGGGCTTATTCACCGTTCCAACTTCGGTGTAATCGGGATATCCGAGCAAGAAGGCAGTAAAGGGATCGCCGATTGCCGTACCGACAGCGGAACCACCATCGAAGACATACCACCCCTGGCGATAATTCCCGAAGACATTATCGTCGTGGTCTGTAAGCCGCTTGAAATCGACACCGAACTTGAAGGTGTGGTTGTGCCTTGTCCAGGTGACATTATCAAGCAACTGCACAATCTGCCCACGCTGATAAGTGGGATTTCCGCCTCCGCTAGCCATCAGACCATTGATAAGCACCTGCGGAGCCTCGGGCCACTGCAGATCCGGTTGAGGAATCGCCGAAATCCCCACGTTCGACTGTAGGTCGGCAGTGCTGTATTCCTGCGTGGTCGAAGTGTGCTGCGCATTATAACCGCCACGGAACTCATTGATGATGGTCGGAGTAATGAGATAGTTATAAGCAAGGGTCAGCCCTTCATCGATCTCAGGCATGTTCCATCCGCCCTGCATGGGGCTGCCTGCCGTCTGGCAGAAACTGAAAGTACACGATGTATCCGGGGCGCTCACCACCTGACGATTCTTATAGGAGAATCGCGCAAAGAGAGATTGCTTCGAAGTCAGAGTGTGGTCCATCCTGATATCACCCTGATTCGTCGAGATGGGTGCACGGAAGTTCGTCGCATAGTTATTCGCATAGGAACTCGAAACCCCGGTGTTCGGCGCCGGATAGAGATACTTCATCACATTGGCGGCAATTGGGCTGACCGGCACAGCGCCCGGATCGATCGGTGTGACCCCATCCGGCTGGTAGACGGAGGAAACACCTTGCGATGCAAGGTAGTCGGTCAGATTGCCATTCCGCATACTGTCCGAAGGAACCGAGATAACAAGAGGCGTCTCCCTAGGTAAGCGAAGCCCCTCATAGCTGGCAAAGAAGAACGTACGATCATGACCGCTGTAGATATGTGGAACCGTTAGCGGACCGGAAAAAGTTCCTCCAAAATTATTCATGATGAGCTTCGGCTTCGAAAGCGCAAAGGGATTCCCTGCATTCAAAGCGGCATTCTCATGATTCATAAAGAGTCCACCATGGAACTTGTTCGTCCCCGCCTTTGAAACGGTAGTAATGTCCGCAACTCCGGAAAATTCGGCGTTGTTGTTCGATTCGGAGACGCGAATCTCCTCGATGGAATTGAAGGAAGGAAACATCTCATTCACGGGACCGGAGTTCTCAACGCTAACACTTGAGATACCATCGAGCGTGACACTCAGAAGTGCGGGCGTAGTCCCCATCACGGTGAGGCCGCCGTTATCGTCGGTCTGAACACCAGCTTCGGTTGTCAACGTAGAGATCGGACTGGTAGAGCCCGTAGAACGGGAGTAGATAGCTACGGGAAGACTGACGAGCTCGTCGCCCATCTTCGTGACTGCCAGATTGGAAACCTCAGTAGTAATTACATTGGTAGCCAAACCTGTTACTTCCACAACCTGGGTCTCTGTTCCCGTCTTTAGCGTGGCGTCGATGCGTCGCGTCTCACGAGCAGCAATCTGAACAGCGGAAACCGAGTTCTTTTCAAATCCGCTGGCAGCAATGACGAGCGAATAGGTGCCTACCTCTACGTTGATGAAACTATAATTGCCGCTTTCATCCGAGACAGCAGTACGTTTCACGCCTGTGCCAACATTGGCAATTGTAACCAGTGCCCCGGGCACAACCGCTCCCGTGGGATCGTGAACGGTTCCGAGAATTGAGCCAAAAGTGGATTGCGCCGACAAGACACCGGAAGCGGTAAGCGACAAAACAATAATAGCGAAAACACGCATCACGACAGAGCGGCAAATCGTTGCATAGGGGAAGCTACACATAAGACCACCTCGTCTGAAGGTTGTTAGAGCATTTTTCGCATATGTATAGACTCGCTGACGACAGCGAAGAGCGGCTTTCTTTAGCGGAAAGCCGCATAAGCTGTTGTGACTTGGTCTACTCCTTTGCGAAAAATGCTCTAGAGCTGCAACTATCCTTGCCCTTTTACGGGTACACGAATCCTGCGGCCCGCCACGCAGAGCTTGCGTTGGCGGACTGTTTGAGAAGTTGAAAATACAGAGCCCTGAAGCGTTCTCGTGCTGGTATTACGGAACGAGCGGAAGATCCATCGTCGGATTCTTGGGCAGGAACTGGAAGGGAGCCAGAGTGAAGGTATGCCACATCACCGGCATCTGCGGCCAGTCCTCAGGCCTTGGCACGTGATGAAAACCTACTGTGTACCAGGCAACGATGTCCGTGTTCATGATATTGCGATTTTTCTTAGTCCAGGCAGGAAGGCTATCGTCTCCTTTACTGCCCATTACATACACCCCGGAGGCGTAACGCTCATCCGGATCGTAAGGCGTGACCCATAAGTTGTGCTCTGAAAAACCAGCCCGCTTCTGCGGCCACTCCGTAGGCGGAAGCAAGCTGATCCCCGTTGCACCGGGCATGATCTCGAAACTGGTGAATTGACCTAGCGAGTTCTTCACATTCTCGTTCGCAATGCGCCACATCGCCGGATGATCGATGGAGACATTGAGCTTGGCATCGCTCTCTGTCTTGGCCATCTCCGGCTGCATGGCCCAGATCCAGTGACGTCCCGGCGAAGAATCCGGCAGCTTGTAAGGAACAAGCCTGTCAACCATTAACGAATTCTTCTGACCATCAACATCGAGATCGAGACGATAGCTGAAGTAGTGATCGTGATCGACGCCATCCAAGCCTGGAGCAATCAGCTGTCCGAACTGAACTTCCTTCCCTTCCGGAGTCTTGGCTGCAAGCCCGGAAGAGAGCGGTCCGTCAGCCCGCTTATCTGTTACGGCTTTCACTTCGAGAATGCCGGTTGCACCTACTCCAACCTCGATCGATCCACTCTGTTCAAAACGCCAATCGAAGAGATAGTCGTAGTTCCCCACGGTTGCAATAGTCCGAAAAACTAATTCGCGAGAAGGCCGTCCTGCAACCGCATAAGTTTCTTCATCCCAGTGTCTCCAGGCCGGATCGCCGCTCACGCGTTCGAAGAGGCAGGCAAGTTGAGGACGAATGTACGGAGTTCCATTCTCATGAAAGAAGGTACCGCTAAAAAAAGTGGCGTAAGCTGGACAATCGACTCCGGCTTGGAGAGGCTTGATAATTCCTCCCGAACCGGTGTTGGTGAAGTACTCTCCGGCGTCGATAAACACATGCGAATTCCACGTTTCTTCAGGGTCCTGATAAGGAACATACATTTCGGAGAGAGCACCTTCGTACATCACCGGGCGTCGCGTATCGCCATCCTTCAGCGTCACAAGATTGAGAATCGGACCTACACGCGGATCGAGTCGGAAACGAAACTGCCAATTTTGCCAGGTAACTTCGCCATCCTTGATCGTGAAACTAGGGCCATCGGGCTGTGCTATCAGGAAAGGCTTTGTGCCAGGCAGAGCAGGCCCGCCATCGGAATCATAGATACTGGTCGTTGGTGGTATCGGAACAATGCCGTAATCGGAGAAGCGGACGACTTTCTTCTCATTCATATCCACTACGAAAAAGATTCCGGGAATCTCACGATCCCAGGTGTACTTGGCATTTGCCGAATAAGTACAGCCGCCCCATCCGATGCGCCGGCCTTCGGTCTGCTCCCTTAAGCCGACATACCCGGCCGGAATCACATAACAGGTGACGAGCCGCAGATCGGATATGCCGCGTTTCTTCAGGGCTTCGGCGATTCGGGAGTCCTTCTTCAGTTCATCGTCAAAGCCGTGCATCTCGGCTTCACTGACAGGCGCTTGCGCGTCTTTGAACTCAGTGTAGGAATCAAGCTTGCTGGCAGAGATGTCGACGACCGCGCCGTAGGTCTTGCCCCCGGTAAGCAAGATGACATCGGCCTTGCGCACGATAGGATCTCCCGGCTTCCACGCCAGGACATCGGCCTTTACCGGCTCATGAAGCACGATGCTGGAGAAAACTGTCTTTTCGGCAATCTTTCCGGCAGCAAGAAGGGTGTTATAAATCTTCCAGTATTCATCGGGAGTAAGAGAATCAAGGGGATGGTGGACAGCAGGAGGAAGTGCACGCGCTGGAACAGCAAGCAGAGTACAGACGAGCACAATCGAAACGATACCTGCAAAGACACGACCGCGGAAAGACAAATAGACCTCCGTGGGCTCAGCCCGACAGTGTACACATCATTGCTCGAGGAAAGATCCTCGAAAGAAGAAAGAAAAGATTAAGGGAACAGCCTGATGCTTGAACTGAATTGGACTCTGATGATGAAGGCCCGAAGGCACAACTCAGCTGAGGCAAAGATGACAGACAACGCCCTCAGCCGCGCTGGGAATGAAAAACCCAGCAGGGATTAACTACTTTTGTCATAGGTCCGGCGATATGTCAAGGATTTATGAATGCCGAGCCTCGCATCACCCGCCCGAGAACGCAAGCCCTGCATTACAGACCGACGAGAACGACCAGTCTGCGTGCAGGCTGGTCGAAGAAAGTCATGTCACAGCAACTGCTGCAAAACTTCTATTTTCTCCAGGATGCCAGGATGCTATCGATTCTGTCGGCAATCTGCTGCCGGGCAAGCGCCCGAGGAACACCTCGTTCCAGCAAATTGTCGTAATTTGTATGACGATGACGGATCGAGGCAATTACGGCCGCCGTTAGTGCGTTATCGTCCAGCGATCTTCCGGCCTCGGAGCGCCCTACGCGGCCACTACCTCTTACCGCTGTATGTTCTGCAACAATAGCAACTTCCTCCGCTGGGCAGCTTGGGAATAAGACGCTTATTTTCTCTTTCATTCGCAGGACTAGTTGCCGATCCTGTTTGCGACGCTGCTCGGCTCCCTTCGCCCTTGCAACTGCACGCTGATCGGCATCCGCCAGGCATTCCTTCTCTGCTTTTACGATAGCTTCCACTTCAGCCAGAATGCCTTGTCTCTCGTACCTCTTCCGTGCACGGCTGAAGCGAACAACCACAGGAGCACTCTTACTATATTTGGTTGCTCTCCTTGTAAGAGCTACATTGCCCGCCGGGAGGAATTCGAAATCGCCAAAGCCCGCACAGGCCATGCATAAAGGTTGATCTGCATCCTTAAAGAGGAAATCTCCTTTGGCAAGATCTATTCCGCACTCCGAGCATTGCGCATTTTGCACGAGCTCGAAAACAACAGGCTGGGGCGCTGCGTTTAATTTCTCCTTAAGCTTCTGTTGTCTTGTCTCCGAAAGCTCCGGCGAGAGGTAGTGTATGCGGAATATCTTTTCGATCTGAGGCTCTCCACAATGAGTGAATTGCAGAGGGATGGCTTCGGAGCGTCCCTGGCGCACATATTGCGCTTCACTTGGCTTGAGTCCCTTATCCTGTGCCCAACGATGAAATATCTCTATAGTAGAAGCGATCTTGGCCGGACTGCCTTGAATCATCTGCTCAAGGACGCCGATCTGACCTCTCTTCCAGGAATCCACATGGGTGGGAAGCAACAACCGCATCCCACAAAAGACATCAATCACACTTACAGATTTCTGACGAAGTAACGCAGCCTCTGCCGCCTGAGTAACGCGTATGTTCAAATTCTGAGGTTGCTTGGGCATCTTCCAGATCGCTCTCCAACGCCCATTCTAATTCACAAGCACCCTGTACCGCCGGACTCCAGTCCGGCTGTTGTGTGGGCGTCCCCGCCCACACAACGCTAAAATAGTCGCTATGGCAAAGGTACACCAGTCCATCCCGGAAAAGATAAAAGCCGCAATGCAAGGAGCATCGCAGCCCAGTTTCGGAGAAGTGCGAATTCGAGAACGCGGACGGCTTCCACATTGGGAAAGAGAAGCAGGTCTCTACTTTGTCACCTTTAGGCTCTACGACTCTCTCCCCTCAGAAGCACTGGCAAAGATCGCAGAGCGCCAGCGAATCCTGGAAGAAATGAAAAAATCGGGGATAAAGCTGTCGCCACGGCAGGAGACCTTGGTTGCCGAATATAGTCCAAAGAAAATGGAGGAATATCTCGACAACGGCATTGGCGCTTGTTATCTGCGAGATCCTCAGGTTGCAGAGCTGGTGGCGAAGGCACTGGAATTCAGAGATGGCAAGTGCTATCGGCTGATAGCTTGGTGCATTATGCCAAACCATGTACATGTGATCTTTCGCTTACTACCTGGGCAGGGATTGGCGGAGATCCTGGGAGGCTGGAAATCTTATACATCCAGAATGGCAAATCGTATTCTCGGCCGCACGGGAACTTTCTGGGAAAGAGAATACTATGATCGCCTGATACGAGATGGAGGCGAATTGGATCGCGCTATTCGGTACGTGTTAAGTAATCCTGAGCGGGCCGGATTGATGAATTGGCCTTGGGTTTACTGTGTGGGCGAGGACGCCCACTGTACGAACGGGGAAATAAGTAACAGATCAGACCGGGGATGTGAGTAACATTTTCAATCCAAGGTTGAAGATTAACATCGAGATAAAAGTCAAAGCAAAACAGCCGCAGCAGCTGTGGAAATGGGGAGTTTCGCCAGGTTTAGGCGAGATTCCCAAGGGAGTGTGTGAAGGGAGGGAAAGGGGTTTTCTTTTCCTCCCTTTGCATACTCCCATCATTTCCATAGCTATTTTGTCTCTTCCACTGCAGGTGTTACCCACTTACCCGGTTCGTACCATCTTGTACCGCCGGTCTCCAGGCCGGCGGTCGTGGAGGGTCTCCAGGCCCTCCACCCGGGAAGCCGGATATCAATGCGAAATTTCCTATTCAATCGCTGCATCGCCTGTGTGGGCGAGGACGCCCACACGACAGCCGGCCTGGAGTCCGGCGGTACAATTACACTTACACGTACTGAATAAGTGCCCGCTTCATGTACTTACTCTCTAACAGATGGGCGATGCGCTTTACTATATTCCTACGCAGATCTAGCTCTACTGGAATATTGGGATCCTGGTGAGCTTCGTTAATCCTGGTGCCGACAGCAAATTTTACAATATCGCTGTCTAGCAACATCTTTGCCAGCCTCACAGCCGGATTCGGACGCATATCTTCCGGCGCGAAACCTTCTTCGAGCAGGCGGGCTACCTCACCCAGAGTTAACGTACCCTCGGTTACCAGCTCAAAACCTTCCATCCTGGCAGATGGAGGAATCTTAGGATCGAGAGGCTGACTTACATCGATCTTAATAGGACGATTCAATAACCTGGAGATGATGTTCGCCGTTGTACCGCCACAGACAACCTTACGTCCGGGAGTACGCTCGGCCAGATTTGCGAGATCGCGATCATGTGCAAAATTAAAGGGAGCACCTGTCAGCACTAACAACTGACGCGGACTGCGGAAGTAAACTACGCCGCAGGTGATATCGTCTTTTGCCGTCAGTCCATCCACTTCTTCGGCCTTTGCCACCAGCAGACGTGCAAGTTCACGAGCAGAGACATGAGGATCGCGGGCAATCTGCAATCGGGCAAACTTCTCGACATTCTCTACGCCCCAGCCTAAGGGAGTACGATACTCACCCATTCCGGCCTGCGTTACACCATCGGAAAAGAAAATAATCCGATCCTCGCGCTGCACCTCGAAGTTAGAAAAGCTGATTACTCTATCCTGCCAACGTGCCGGGCGCACGTCGGTCTTTGGAACCGAAAGTTCACCGTTCGGACGAATCAACAGATAGGGAGGATTGCCATGTTCGATGATGCGCGTCGCGCCAGCATTGTCGATATCGACAATGGTAAAGGTCGAATAACTAACCTTGCGAACGCTGCAGATAGGCAGCGTATCCATAATAATTTCGGCAGAGCGTCGAATGTCCATAGCACTGGCGGTAAATTTGAGCGCCATAGTAGCCGTCATCGTGGCAAGGACACTGGCCTTTACACCACTGCCCAGGCCATCGGAGAGAACCGAAACAATGCGTCCTTCATGCTGTACCTTCTCCGAGATAAAGATATCTCCGGATATCAGCTGGCCGTTTTTCGCCCGCTGGCAGGAATCGACTTCAATAAAGCTCTCTACCTGACCAGGCACTGCTACTGCTCCCCTGCTTCATTCTCATCGACTTCTTCCGGAGTGAATGATCTAACGATGGAGTTGAGAATAATCTCCGAATCGGCGGCATTCTCGCCTAGTAGATAGGCAATCTGCTGAACGGTCTTCAGGTTCTTCTGGATGACCTCACGCGCACGGCCGATGATCTGCTCCTTCTGAAACTGCGGCTCTGTGATGTCTTGAAAGATACCGCCCACGACCGAATGCGGCTCAATCGTAAAGATGCTCGTATTCAGGATGCTACGTTGATAGCGAATATCGTGACCTACAATATCTTCGCCGGTCTCAAGCACGCGACGGAAGAGATAGTGAAAAGGAATCGCCTCGCTCAAGGCGCTGCCTTCGAGATTAATCGAGGGCTCCACATCGCCGGTGAAAAGATCCGTGAAGTTGGAGTTGCACTCGATAATATTTAGATCTTCATTCACGATGACCACGGCTGAAGGCATCCGTTGCAAGAGTGCATTGGCCTTCTTCTGCGCCAGTTTACGGGTGTACGTGGCACACATCATGCGTTCGGCATTACCGGAGATCAGAGCATTGGCGAAGTCACGGCAAGAATCGTATCCGCAACCGCCGCAGTTCAGCTCATCGTCGGATGAGTACTTTCCTACCGTGCGCAACGCATCCCGTACCTGCAATTCAGAGTATTGGCTACGAGCAATAGGCGTGGTTACATATTGATTTTCTATCTCAACGGACACGTTGCGAGGAAGAACTTCCGCCGGTTTTGCGTAACTAACAACGTCGTAGCGGCGTCTTGCAACCGAGGTATTCCGCCTGGCCTTTGGTCCGTTCACGCAAGAACCTGCACAAGCTGTCATCTCAAAGAAGATGTTGTGATCCGGCTTCCAGTCGGAGATACCGATCAACGCCTGCTCGATGTTCTGTAATCCCGAGAAGGACATGAATTCCAAACTGCTTAGTCGATTTTTGACCGAGAGTCCCGGTGCCATGCCGCCTTCAATTGGATAGAGAGCACCTTCTTCGGCTCCCTCCGGCTCGAAGTTGTCGGCAGCGGTGGCCTCCAACTGATCGAGATGAATATTCTCTTCCAGCAGCCAGCCATCCAGATCTTCGAAGGTAAGTACCACATCAAGGAGTTCGGGATGCTGCTCAGCTTCCATCTTCTTTGCAATACAGGGACCGATAAAGACGATGCCAATGTCATTGCCGTAGTGCGCACGAAGTATCTTGCAGTGAGTTAACAGTGGAGACAAAATGCTGGAAACATGCGGCTGACACTCGGGATGGTACTTCCCGATCAGATCGACTACAACGGGACAAGCCGAAGAGATCCAAATCTGTTTCGAATCGCTGCGCATCAAGGAATAGACGCTGGCCGAAACCTGCTGCGCTCCCAGCGCCGTCTCCGAAACAGCATAAAAGCCTAGCTTCTTTAGTGCATGAATCAACTGCGCAGGACGCACGCCGGGAAACTGTGCCGCAAAGGACGGTGCCAGCGAGACAACCACCTTACGCCCGCTTTCCAGAAGAGCCTTAGCCGCGGGAAGGTCATCGCGTACCTGCTTTGCGCTGATAGGACAAGCCAGAACGCAGTTCCCGCACATGATACACAGCTCGGGCACGACCTTGGCGTAAGTATCCTGTACGCGGATAGCTTTCACCGGGCACTCGCGAATACATTTATGGCAATCCTGGCATTCGCGTCGTTTGGTGTAGATTGCGTTAAGCCGTTCCATTGTCCCCCCGTGACGGCTTGCTTATCTGCTGCAGCAGTTCACGCAGCCTTGCCGCAGTAACACCATGATGAATCTGGCCGTCGATCATCAGATTCGGCCCCAGTTTGCATTGGTCCTGGCAAAGACTTCCGGTGAGACGCAAGATAGTGTTGGCCCCGTGGTTCTGGGTATATTTCTTCAGGATGGCCAGATTCTCGGAGTTTCCGCGAGCAAAGCAGGAGCTACCGAGACAAACCACAATCTCGACCACATTGTTGTTCTCAGAGGGCATAGCTCACCTCATCTGTCCGCAAGTCTATGAGTTGCGGTGACATATCTGATACGGCGTTCATGGGAAGTTCGAGTGCGCCTCTTGCGCCTTGGCTGTGGCCGACAAAGCGGCCGAGAGAATGGATCTGACCACGCAGACATTGATTACAATCCGCCGGGCTCTCTTCGATACAGGCCTTAGCAGGATAGATCTCGTATAAGCGGCGATACTTCTGCGGAGTCAGATTAGGCATAACCACGTTTGCACCCACCATCAGCGCACGTTTCCGTCCATCGACTTTGTTGATTGTGGCCAGTGCCGTCGTGCTGGGAATATTGGCGTCGGGACAAACGATCCGGGTAAGCGCGACCATCTTATAGACCATCTCTTCACAGCTTGGAGCCTGGTCTGCGTGAGCGATCTCCGGACGTAGAGCGCCCGTTCCTAACGGGGTTGTCGCATGGGCTATATATGGACCGATGCCGATCATATCCAGATCAAGCTTGCGGAAGGTCAGAATATCCTCTACCAAACTTCCATACGACTGGCCAGGAATACCGACCATCACGCCGCCTCCGGCTTCATAGCCAAGACTCTTGAGTAACTGTAGGAGTTCCAGACGACCCACCGCACCGGCATAACGCTGAGGGTGAATCAGGCGAAAGAGCGCAGGATCGGAGGTCTCGAAGCGAAGAAGATAGCGGTCGGCTCCTGCTTCTCTCCACAAGCGCAGCTCTTCCGGCTTGCGTTCGCCAAGACTGAGCGTAACGGCAAGCGGCGTCTCCCGCTTGATCCACCGCACAATTTCTGCGATTCCTTCGGCAGTGAGCACATCGTCTTCTCCGGCCTGCATAACGACCGTTCCATAGCCCAGCTTTACCGCCTCACGTGCACAATTGTGGATCTCTTCAACTGTCATGCGATAGCGGGTAAGGCTGCTATTCCCATGCCTGAGGCCGCAGTACATGCACTGACGTTGGCAATGACTCGAGATCTCAATCAGTCCGCGTAGATGCACAGCATCACCTACACGCTCTTTACGAATGGTGTTGGCCCATTCATATAGTTCCTGCAGACGCGAAGGATCTGTCTCCTTTAGCCATTGCAGTAGATCGAGTTTTGAAAGTACCGACACGTTATCCTGATCGCCTTGCTGGAAGTACCGTGAAATGAGGATGCTTATCCGACAACAGTTGGACGGCTCTGTGCTAGATGAAACAAGCTGCACATGCCCGAAACATCCTGCGGCTCATCGCGCGCCTCTCTGTATGCGGCTAGAGCATCAGGAAATGGCTCAAGCGCACGTTCCAGAATTCCGATGCAGTAAGCAATAACCAATCCATAGTTAGTGATCGGAACACCCTGGCGCTCGCATTCGTGAATGCGGCTCAGCATCGAGCGGCGATTCCACATGCAGGCTCCGCAGTGAATCACGATCTTGTAGGGCGATAGATCTTCAGGGAAATCATGGCCTTGAACGGTCGTGATCTCAAGCGGTCCTCCAACGTGTTGTTCCAACCAGCGCGGAATCTTCACACGTCCGATATCGTCTTCAACAGGATGATGGGTACAGGACTCAGCGATGAGCACCTTATCGCCGGGTTGCAGAGAATCGAGGGCAACTGCCGCCCGGGACTGTGCTACCAAATCGCCCTTCAACCGGGAGAAGAGCACAGAGAAGGCCGTCAGCGGTATCGACTCCGGCGTCACCTGCGCTACGTGAGCAAAGGCCTGCGCGTCGGTAACAACCAGCTTTGGCGGGTTCTTGAGATTGTCGAGAGCATTTTTGAGCCCTCCATCCTTGACGACAACGCAGGAGGCTTCACCATCGAGCAGATCGCGAATCGACTGCACCTGCAACTGCTTGATGCGTCCCTTGGGCGCTTCCTTATCGATGGGCATTACCAGTACTGCTGTTTCATTGGGGCCGACCAGATCACGCAAGATCACTGGAGATTCGGAAGAATCCGGCGTTCCAACCTCCCAGAGCTGAGAGCGAAAGGTATCGAGGCCTTGTCCCGTGGTGGCTACCAATTCCGCATAAGGAAGCTTTTGCTCTTCCAAACGATGCAATTGCTCTTTCGACGGACGATGCAGATCGGCCTTGTTCAAGGCGACGAGCACGGGAATCTCGCGGGCGCGTAGTTCGCCTAGAAGCTTTTCTTCAAACTCGCCCCACACACCGGCTTCGGTCACGAGCACTCCGACATCGGAACGCTGAATCGCCTGACGCGTCTTCTGGATACGTTGCGCTCCGAGAGCTCCAACGTCGTCGACTCCCGCAGTATCGACAAAGAGAACCGGACCGATAGGAAGCAACTCCATCGGCTTCTCGACCGGATCGGTTGTGGTTCCGGCCACCTCCGACACAATCGAGACCTGCTGCCGGGTAATGGCATTCAGCAGACTCGATTTGCCGACATTGCGGCGCCCAAAGAAACCAATATGTAACCGAAGCCCTTTCGAAGTAGCCCGTTGCATTCCAGTTCTCTTCCCTTCCTAAACAAAGACGTCCCGTTGCCCTGCACGAACCTGATCCAGCATCGGCAGCGTGCAGGCAGTCTGCTGCCGGTCCATATGTTCCAACTCAATGGAGATAAGCTTTTCACCTGCAGACTTCGCCTCAGAGCTGCCATAGTCGCAGAGATATTCCAGAAAAGTGGAAAGCGCATTGGGATGGCAGTGATACTTAATCTCTCCCGGCTTGGCCAGATCCATAAAGTCCTGACCAGTGCGTCCCGTCCGATAGCAAGCCGTGCAGAAAGACGGGGTAAAGCCTAGCGAAACGATATCGCGCACGACCTCTTCCAGAGAGCGGTGATCGCCTAATTGGAACTGGCTGCCTTCACGCTCCTGCTCACTATTTTTATAGCCGCCTGGATTGGTGCGGCTTCCCGCCGATATCTGCGAAATTCCAACCTCGAAGGTAGAGCGCCGGATCTCTGCCGTCTCACGGGTCGACATAATCATCCCCGTATAGGGCACAGCCAGACGCATGATAGCGATCATCTTCAGGAAATCGGCATCGCTCACAGCGTGTGGCGGCCGCGAGGCAAGCTCAGAACCGATGGCAGGTTCCATACGCGGGAAGCTGATCGTATGCGGACCGACACCGAAGCGCTGCTCAAGATGACGAATGTGCTGCATCATCGCCAGAATTTCAAAGCGCCAATCGTAGAGTCCGAAGAGAAGGCCGATGCCTACATCGTCGATTCCAGCTTCCATGGCACGATCGAAGGCCGTGGCACGCCAATCGTAATCGCGTTTACGGCCACGCAGATGAACCGCTGCATAAGTGGGACGGTGATAAGTTTCCTGGAAGAGCTGAAAGGTACCTATCCCTGCTTCTTTCAACTGGCGAAAACACTCGGTTGTCTGCGGCGCAAGATTCACATTGACTCTGCGAATCTCACCCGTACCAATCCGCGTATCGTATACAGTCTTGATGCTGTCGAGGATGTATTGAAAGCCCTGCTGCGGCAGAGCCTCTCCGGCAACAATCAAAACGCGCTTGTGTCCCTGGCGGATAAGGATGCGGGTCTCTTCCGCAATCTCTTCTTGCGTCAGGATACGACGATTGACTTCCGTATTCGTTGCGCGGAAGGCACAGTAAGTACACTCATTCGAGCAACGGTTGCTTATATAGAGAGGCGCAAAGAGAACCAGTCGGTTTCCGTAAATCTCTTCTTTGATCTGCTTAGCTGCCGCAAAGAGCTCGGCTAACAGCTCAGGCGATTCGATGAACGACAAGTAAGCGATTTCTTCCGAAGACAGACCACGCAGTTCTTTCGCCTTCTCCAGCAGCTCACGAACCCGGCTTATCTCCGGATGAGAACGGGACGCCAGAATGCCTTCAATTTGTTTCTCGTCGATGAAGTCTGCATGTTCTTGGCTTGCCACCATCTCCTCCTGTCCTACGAATCGCTTCCGATCCGCTCTTCCAACTCATTCCTCACTCTATTACCGCAGCAACAGGAACCTGCTCTTCGACCTGTTGCAATGGAACACGAAAACGCCGGGCCAGCTTCCACGAGAGCGAAGCCAGCGAGGAATACAGATCTTCGTTATGAACAAAGATGAAATCAGGAACCTTCAACCGGACCGGAGCAAAGTTCCAGATAGCCAGGATTCCGGATTTCACCATCTCATCCGCAACCAGCTGCGCCACCTCGGATGGAGCCGTGATAATTCCCAGATGAATGCTCATCCGCTGGGCAAGATCACCCAATTTATCGAGCGGCAACACCGGCTTGTCATGAATCTTCAGGCCTATCTTGTCGGGGTTGGTGTCAAAAGCGGCTACGATTTTCAGCCCGAACTTCGAAAAACGCTCGTGTCCAAGCAGAGCCGTTCCAAGATTCCCAGCCCCAACCAGAAATGCCTCGTTGACGTTGTTCCAACCAAGAAAGGTTTCAATCGCCTGGATCAGCTCCGTGACCGAGTAGCCGGTCTTCGGCTTCCCAATAATGCCCGTGTACTGCAGATCCTTACGAACTTGCACCGGTACACAATTCAAATCCCGACCAATAAGACTGCATGAGACTTGCCTGATCCCCTGGGCCTCAAGCTCAACCAGGTAATGGTGATACTGAGGCAGCCGTCGCAGGCTTGCCTGTGGGATCGACGGAGAAGTCTCCTCCCCATCGGGCAATCCATTCGATAAAGTTATATCGATATCCACGTTCGCGAGTGTACGTGGCGCAGAATTAGGTGCAAAGTGATAGCGGTCACCTAGTGAAGGCTACCGATTAGCATTTTCCAGCATCATCAATTTATTCAGCTGTTTACAGGTATTACTTCAATTGATATCGAAGTCCTGAATTGGGCTTTGGAGGGGTGAAAGCGGCATTCTCCGACAGGGAGATTGAAGGGGTGCTACCAGCGTGCCGAGACTGCCTCTTCGACCGTCAGCCAGCTTTCGCCTTCGGTCAGAGGATGAACCTGTTCCTTGACTCCGGCACGAGTAGCTGCGGCCAGAAGCCGGGGTAAAGGCTCGTTCATCGGTTCACGTCCCAGCCGGAAAGTGTTGTAGTGCATAGGGATCATCACTTGAGAACCTAAATCCAGGAAGCCCCGCAGCGCCTCTTCCGGACTGGTGTGGACGCTTCGATAACTATCCGGGAAATATGCTCCGATGGGCAAAAGAGCTATCTCTGGATTGAGCCGACGGCCAATCTCGGCAAAGCCATTGAAATATGCGGTATCGCCAGAGTGATAGATGACCGGAGCACCCGGACTCTCAAGTACATATCCGCCAAAGCCACGATGAGTATCGCTGAACATTCGCGCACCCCAATGTCGGGCGGGAGTAGCGGTAATCTTGAGCGCCCCAGCGTTCGACTCCGCGGAAGCGTGCCGTGTTGATGCAGACGCGGCAGTAGGAGCGGAGATTTGAACCGACTCCCACCACTTCAGCTCATGAATGCGCGAGAAACCAAGATCGCGGACCAGATCCTGAACCCCATTCGGGACAATGGCAACCGGCGCAGGAAGCTTACGGCGGCGCATGGCTCGTGTGATGGCACGCAAGGAGGGCCGGTTCAGATGGTCCATATGAGCGTGCGTAATCAGGACGGCATCGATAGCCGGAAGATCTCGAAGCCGGACACCGGGCAGACGTTGCCTGCGCAACAATATCAAACGAGTAGCGAAAACAGGATCGATCAATATAGCTCGGCCAGCTGTCTGAATAAGAAACGAGGAGTGCCCAATAAAGGTGAGCGCCGTTTCGCTTGCGCCGACTTCGGGAGGGAGATGCTGTTCCCCAGCCAGGGGTTGAGCATAGCTCTCGCGTACGAGACGCCAGAGCTGCCCAAACTTCGTCATCACAAACGGAAACTTCCGTGCCATAGTTCTTCATGAATAGATGATCCCGATGAGCAGGAAGATACAGAGAAGCTTCTACGATTCGCGCACTCCTGTTTTGCGCTTTGCTTCTACTATCTGAGGATTATCCTGGTCCGCAGCAGGATTTGCCTGGAGGAAATGCCTGTATGCCGCAGAAGCATTTCGGCTATCGTGCAACTTCTCATACGCCTCGCCCAGGTGGAAGTACACCAGCGGATAATTTGGATTGATCTTTAGAACACGTTGATACTCAGCCACCGCATCAGTCAGATTCCCCAGCTCCAGATAAGCATTGGCCAGGCAATCCTCGTATGCATCGATGCCTGACGAAGGCGGAAAATGCTGAAGAGCAGTTTTGAAGAGATGAATTGCTTCCTGCCGATTCCCCTTCTTAAGCTCGATATATCCCCGATAGAAGAACTCTGTCCGATAGTTATGTTGAGAACCGCGTTCGAAATTCGGCAGATTAGCAAAGAGAGTCTTCTCCAGACGATTTGCATTTTCCGGCTGATGCTTCTCCAGCGCAATCACCAGAGAGCTCCAGGCTGCGTTGCGGTTATAGCGAAGTGCCGCAGTTGCAGCCACCTGTGCTTCCTGCTGCTTTCCTATCGTCCAATAGACAGTGGCAAGATCTTCATAACCCAAGGCCTTCGCATCATTGCCCTGCGAGACTTGAATATACCGGCGATACTCACGTGAGGCGTCGCCATACCGTCCTTGCTGATAATAGGTATCGCCCAGATGCGAGATGGAAGGCTCGAACTCGGGATCGAGACTCAGCGCCTTGCCATATTCGGCCAAGGCAGCTTCATATTGTCCCAGTTGCTGATAAGCCATTCCCAGGCTGTCATGAGAATTCGGATTCTGAGGCTCAAGAACGGTGTACTGCCTATAAGTATCGAGAGCTTCAGGAAGCTGCCGCAAAGAACTGAGGATCATCCCCAGAGTGTTGTACAGGTCTCCAGAGTTGGGATGTTTCTGGATTGCGCTTCGTAGTAGATTGGCAGCCTCTTCCAGACGCTCCTGCCCACGAAGCACTCGCCCCATCTGGCAATAGGCCTCTGTTTCATCTGGAGCCTGACGCGTAATCTGCTCATAAAGGCGAACTGCTGAAGAGTAATCGGAACGGGCAATCGCATACCAGGCCTTGATATAGAGCTGATTCAGCTCAGGCAGATGCCCTGAAAGGCGCATAGCTTGCTCCAGATACTGACGCCCCTTCTCATATTGGAAATCTCGCACAGCATAGGAGTAACCGATCCGGGCAAAGGCCATCGCAAAATGAGGATCGAATTCAATCGCCTTCTTAAAATACTGGATGGCCTGAGTATTCTGAAACTGCTCAGCCTTTTCTACGCCAACCGAATAATAGCGATAGGCCTCAACATTACTGGTCATGGAATCAGCCAACGAAACGTTAGTGTCCTCGGCAAAGCCGAGATGCTGAGCAATACCGGTTGCGAGGTAATTGGCTCCGGCTACAATCTGCGACGGATCGTTCAGCGTCACCTCATCGCTTGAAATCAGATGGCCATCCTTGCCATCGTGAGCCTCAAAACGAAGATGAATTTTCTGGCCAACGATAGAAACGTTCCCACAAAGGAAGGCTGTCGCATGAATTGAGCGGGCCGCATTCAGCATCTTGCCGAACCCCGCAGTCCTGGACCATTTGCCATCTTTCAGCAAGGCATGAGTCTTTTCCCGGCTTAACACCTGCCATTTTCCCGTATGAGAAAGATCTGTCAAAATCATGTCAGCAACACCTTCCCTCAACCAATCCAGTTCGGAATGCCCGGTATCGTTCTCAATAGAAAAGACGGCAAGGGTTGGAACACTCGGCACAGAAGAATCGGCAACCTGAGTTTCTCCCGAGCGATGGAATCCGCGCAGGTATCCATAGAACAGAAGACCGCACAGCAGGAAACCAGCGACCAATAGTCCCCAACGCGGTTTTGAGAACAATCGTCTCATCTTGACGAGATTGTCCCTATAGAAGATAGGGTTTCCATTACCAGCGCCCAGGAACCTGTCTCCTTTTATGACAGAGCGAAGAGATGTCTGAAGCTTTTCTCTTTTGCGCTTTGGATTCGGGGTCGCTGCAGAGGAAGGAGGTACTGAAGTCCGGATCACCTTAACATCGGCAATAAATCGGTATCCAACCTTAGGGATGGTCTTGATAAATTGCGGATTTCGAGGATCGTCATTGAGTTCTCGCCGGATCTCGGCGATGCACTGCGCCAAAGCATTGTCCGTAACGGCGGTGTCATCCCAAACGGCGGCAATTAAATCATCTTTTGAAATAGGACTGCCCGGATGTTCAAGGAAATAAACCAGCACCTGGAAACTCTGGTAGCGCAAGGACCGTTCTACCCCAGAACGAGTGAGACAACGGTCACTTATATCAAGCTTGCAATCACCGAAAAGATAGCGACTACCCGCCTCCTCTGAAGCAATCATAGGAGCCTCTCCATTATGAAAATTGGTATCTGGAACGGTGCTTTGATTATTTATCACTGCAACTACAATGCTTCAAAAGTAGGAACGTTATCATTCGGCACTCTGCGCGTGCAGGCTCCAGCATTCTGAAAGCAAACGACTTATTTTCTCATCGTAATTTCATGTTTTTTTCATAACGGTTCACGACGTGGAATCGCGATCAGCCCTACCGTCTCCCCATCGATCGCATGCCTTGGTAACCACGCAATTCCATTCCGGACTGCGGTCGAATTCTGGAGGCAGAAATGAGACGGTTCTTTATCCGTATGCTGAGAAGGACTCCCAAAGCCCTTCCATTGTTGTCTCTTCTCGTTGTCTTACTAATAGGAGGTTCATCGGCATATGCCCAGGAATACAGAGGCACAATCCTCGGGCAGGTAACAGATCAGACAGGAGCAGTTGTCCCGAAGGCAACAGTAACCGCAACGGGACCGCAGCAGAAATATCAGGTAGTTACGGGAAACGATGGATTATATGTAATCCCATTCGTCCAACCCGGCGTCTACACAATAACCACCGAAGCACAAGGATTCGGCAAATTAACAAAGAACGATATCCATGTAGACATCGCTTCAAAGATCAGCCTCAACTTCAAACTGCAGGTCGGCGGAGCAGCAGAGACGGTCACCGTCACAGATAATGCAGTCTCGCTGAATACGTCCGACGCCTCGGGCGGTACGGTCATGGACCCGGAGAAGGTAGAGAACCTTCCACTGAACGGACGCCAAGCATATATGCTGCTATCCCTAACTCCGGGCACGCAGTTTACTCAAACGCAATTCGGTTCCAGCGGCTACTCCGGCACACGCGGATGGGACGAATCCAACGCCTACTCCATCAATGGACAGAGTGGCAGTTATAACCAGTTCTCACTGAACGGCGCCCCCGTCTCCCAACAGAATGGAGGAGGAGCCGGAACCTGGTACATCGCACCCAGCATCGATGCGATCGAGGAATTCAAGATCATGACGAATACCTACGATGCGCAATACGGACGCTATTCCGGAGGTACCGTCAACACAATACTGAAGAGCGGCACACGCAATTACCATGGAACAGCTTTCGATTACTGGCGTAACTCAGTATTGGATGCAAACACTTATCAGCTAAACCAAACCAATACCAAGAAGTCCTTCCATAACGAGCACCAGTTCGGTGGTACCGTCGGCGGCCCGGTATTTCCTCATCGGCAGAATCTCTTTTACTTCTTCAGCTTTGAGGGGTGGCGAGAGGTGATGCCCTCTTCCGTCGTCAGAAACGTACCAACCTCGGATATGCATCCCGACTCAAGCGGGAACGTCAACCTGAGCGGATACTTGAAAGCGGTAAATGTAAAGGGAGTCTTCAACCCGTCGCAGGTTCACTGTGCAGTAGCAGGACAGAGTCCATGTCAGAAATATGAGAGAGACCAGTTCCCGAATAATACGATTCCGGCATCTATGGTCTCCCCTCAATACCTGAAACTCCTGAGCCTATTCCCTGCACCAACGCAATCCGGTTACACGAACAACTACAGCTACCGGGGATCGAGCACCTATCGTTATAACCAGCCGATCGTTCGTGTCGACTACAACATCAGTGACGCTACCAAGCTCAACGGAACCTTTGCCTGGTGGTCCGGACATGAGTACCGTAACTCAAGCGGCCTAACCGGAGCATTGATTCGTGGCGACATCAACAACTATCGCTCTACTCTGAGCCAGGTCATCGACCTTACTCATACCTTCAATCCCAATCTTTTTGGTGACGTCCGCGTCTCCTTTACCAGAAGCTATAACGTCGATCCCGACGGAGCAGTTGCCGCAGGATTATCGAAGTTGTCGGCGGCAGATCTTGGCCTGACCATGCCTCAGATCCCAACTACCAGCCGCACTTGGGCTCCGGAGGTCGATACTGGAAGGTTCGGCACGATCATCGGCAACACCGCCGACCCGACCATGTTTGAGACCTACGCTCTCAGCCCATCGATTACACAGGTAATCGGACGACACAACTTGCACTATGGATTTGATTTCATGCTCTTCCACGACATCGTTAATGGCGTTGGACAGCCTAACGGGAAATTCAAGTTCACAGGCAAATACTCCTGGCAGTATCCGAATAACAGCAACTCTACCGGCTCTTCCGTGGCCGACTTCATCATGGGATATCCGGAGAGTGGCAGTGTTGAAGACAAGTCCTCAACCTATGAGTCCTACAAGTACTATGGCCTCTACATTCAGGACGATTGGAAGATCAGACACAATCTCGCCTTCAACTTTGGCTTGCGCTGGGACACAGAAACCTCGCCGGTAGATCGCAACAATCATCTGCTCGCCGGACTCTGCCTGACCTGCGTTAACTCTCTTACCAGCCAGATTGCCTTTCCTTCCGGCGGGACACTTCCCAACGGAGCCACCATGGCCACCACGCTTTATGGTGTAGCGCAATTTGCAAGCAGCAAGTTAACCGCGTACAAGAACACCTTTGGGAAGCTTCAACCCAAGATCGGCGCTACATACGCAATCTCTGACAAACTGGTGATGCGCGGCGGTTGGGGACTCGGCACCGCAGTGGGTATCGAGCTTGGTGGCGCATCGCCCTGGGATCAATCGACCGACTACAACGCCTCGGCAGACAACAGCGTAACGCCAACTCCCTACTACCGCGGCGGCACACCGTTCCCAAGCGGATATACGCCTGCCGCCGGAAGCTCTCTGGGCGCCTTGACCCTCGTAGGAGACGGCCAGGGAATCGATCAACGCGATCGGAAGATTCCTTTGACCCAGCAGTACTCCTTCGGATTCCAGGGACAACTGCCGTACGGCATTATCGGGGACCTGGAGTATGTAGGTGCACATACTTCAGGACTGCGAACCTCGCGTCAATTGAATGGCTTGAAAAGAAGCGATGTCTACAAGGGACTCGCCGATGCAAGCTATCTCGATCAACAAGTCACTAATCCGTTCTATGGGGTCCTGCCCAGCACCGTTGGTCTGGGTCAGAATCCTACAGTCTCGGCAAAAGTGCTGATGACGCCCTATCCAATCTTCAATGGAGATCTGTACGAATATACCCATGCCGATGGATATAGCAACTACAACTCCATGATCGCGAAGGTGGAAAAACGCCTGAGCAAGAGCGGCGCCTTTAGCAGAGGGCTTAGCTTCCTGGGCTCTTTCACCTGGGCAAAACTGATGTCAGCTACCGGATACCTGAACAACGATGCCCAGTGGCTGGTTGATGACACACCCTCCTATCATCTGGCCAGTGGAAACGATGCTCCTACCTGGGCCTTCTCGTTCAGCGGTCTCTATGGTCTGCCCTTCGGCAGAGGTGCAGCGCTCCTCTCCGACGCGCATGGCGTGCTGGGACAAATCGTGAACGACTGGGAACTCGACTGGATTTTCCAAAACCGTTCCGGTTCTCCGATTGGTCTTCCTAACGGAGATATCTACACCTGCGGGAAATACAATCCGGTTCCAAGCCAGAAGGGTTGGGGCAGCTATCTGAACAATTCCGATCAGAGCTGCTGGTCCAATGCACCCGAGTACTTCATCCATACCTTCGATGGAACACAAACCAAGGTAAGACAGCCTTGGGCACAACAAACAGCCCTTGCAGTAGAAAAGAAATTCGCACTTCAGGAAAAGTTGAAGCTGCAGTTCAAAGCCGAAGCATTCAACTTCACCAATACCCCAATCTTCGGTGGTCCAAGTACCGACAACCCGGAGACTGCCCCCTCGCGCGTAACCAGCGTGCCCAATCCCAATGCACCGGGAGCGTGGACAGGTTACGGCACAATCGGCAGTACACAACAGAACTTCCCGAGACAAGTGCAACTTTCATTGCGACTTATCTTTTAACGAAAACCCAAACCAACAAGGGAACGAGAGCGGCTCTAGGGCCGCTCTCGTTTCTTGGTCCTGTTATTGACATTGAAGAGACAGAATTGTCCCAAGGGGACCCGACTCCAAGCACTCTACCGAAGTGAATGGAAGAAACGAATAGGCCCAAAGGGCCGGTACCAAATGTCAGCCCAGTCCGTCAGGACTGGGGAGGCAGACGATAACATCTCCGAGCGCCAGCGGCGCGGCACCTGATCTCGAACCAATCGAGTGAGTACCGCGCCTCCAGCGCTCGGAAATCGCTGCATATCTACTACCCAGCCCTAACGGGCTAGGCTGACGTCTGGTTAATTGGCCTTCCAGGCCAATATTGATTTGTCTCAGCTACATCGAAGAATCGCTATTTACAAATCTCCGAAGAGGAATAAACTACGGCGTTGCAACCTGGAGTTGCCTATGCGCGTCTTCGGAAACCTGAATCTGAGACTCTGGATCACTCTCGCGGTCCTTATCGGAGTCCTGCTCTGGGCCTGGATCATCACACATCGCAAAACTAAGACTGAGGACGGTGTCAGCACTCCTGACCTGTCAACCACCAACCCCCTGAATCAGCCTGGAGGAGGAACAGCTCCAGCCGATGCTTACGAGATCTATTCCGTTCTTTATCGAGCGCCGATGCAGGAATCTCTTGTCGTCGCAGAAAATTCGGAGACCGATATTCCGCAGGTAAACGGCAGTTGTCTTAATCCCTCAACGCCGGAAGAACGCGCAATGGTTGAGGCCTTTGAAGCAGCCAACAAACAGAGTCACCGTTGGGAACAAAAATTTGCGGTCTCTTCCGGATATACCTTGCTTCCGCAAGCAGAGACAGCGCAGGCTTTAAACTGTCTTGAAACTCACGGGCAAGATATCGCACGCTGCGAAAAATACAGGCAGATAAAGCATGTCCGTCTTCTCGGCATTCCCGAATTCAATCAGACACATACAAAAGCCCTGATATCGATTATCAAGAAATGTGGCGGCTTTTGCGGAAGCGGAGGCATCTTCCTCGTAGAGAAATCCCAAGGAACATGGCAGCGCTCAACCACCTCCGACTTCACTCGCGATTGCAACTGGATGTATTAGGTCATAGGAGATACGGCGATATCGGTAACCGGAAGAACTGCCCCTGTAAGAGATGCACGGGTGCCCCATCTTCACGAGCGAAGCGAGTTAAGGTGGGATGAACAAAAGTTTCAATATCGGTAGCCGATAGATTCTGGAAGTTTGCAGGCTTTATTCAAAGGGCGTCCCGTCAGGGATGCCAAGCCAATAGCCCCGGGTGTAGCGTAGCGAAACCCGGGGAAAGCAAAGCAAACAAGACCTCCGCCCCGGATGGGGCGGAACGAATCTTACTTCGCTGGATGGGGCAAAATTTCGTCCCGCCGCCTCCGGGGCGGGCATGTTTGTTTTGTACGTTACCCCGGGTTTCGCTACGCTACACCCGGGGCTACTTTGGTAGCATCCCTCCAGGATGCTTTGCAACATATGAACAATGCGAGGAAGAGTGGAGACTGCTCTCCACTTGAGGATGTAGAGGCTCTAGTTGATAGCGCTTTGCGCCGTCTTAAAGATTGCGGCACTCGCAGGTTTGCTCTACCGTAAGCGAGTTTCTCTCTACCGCAACTTTCGTGAATAAAACGAGGGCGGGGTGACACAACGGTCATCTTCTTCTCAGAACGGTAGAGTGTTATGCTGCGCTCATGCGCTTCAGAATTCTCGCAGTTCTTCTATTTCCCTTCCTTCTATTCTCGACCCTTCCTCTTAACGCTCGTGTTGCCCGTGTTGAAATAGGTTCTCGCGTGGACGTTCTCAGGGGAAAAGTATTTGGATCGGCGGGAAGCTATGAGCGCATCACGGGAAAAGTCTTCTTCTTGCTTCCGGTTTCCAATCCTCACAACCGGCACATCGCCGACCTGGAAAACGCTGTCAATCTAAAGAATGGAGAGGTTGAGTTCGTATCGGACTTCATCGCTATCCGCCCCAAAGTTGCCAGCAAGGGCAACGGCTCGATGATCCTCGAAGTACCGAATCGCGGCCACTCCAGCATTATTCCGCTGATCGATGGCGGAGATTGGGACATCGCCAATAATCCGGGAGATGCCTGGCTTCTGCGCAATGGCTTTACCGTTGTGACTCTCGGCTGGCAATGGGATGCCAATAGCGCAAACGCTCTGCACTTCACTGCACCTATCGCAAAAGCAAATGGGAAGACGATTACGGGCCTCTTACGCGGCGATCTGATGCCGTCGAAGGTAATACAGGAGATCCCGCTAGGCCACCTGATTACGGGAGGTATCGGAGGCAGAGAGTATCCCGTTGCGGCACCAAACGATTCTCGCAACATCCTTACCGTACGCAGCTCCCGCGATGGACAACGTAAAGTTATCCCGCGCAGCGAATGGCAGTTTGCTCACATGGTTGACGGCAAACTTACTCCCAGCGACCGATTCCTCTACCTGAACGGAGGCTTTCAGCCCGGCAAGATCTATGAGTATGTCTATGTCGTCGAAGATCCGGTTATTGCCGGAGGAGCCTTTGCGGCGATCCGCGATTTTGCGTCCTATTCCAAACATGCTCCCGACAGCATTACTCCGGTCAAGCGCGTTTACGGACAAGGCATCTCACAGGACGGACGCTTTCTCCGCAATCTTCTCTACGACGGCTTTAATGCCGATGAAGAAGGAAGAATCGCACTGGATGGCATTCTCGCCCATGTCGCAGGCGCAGGCAGAGGAAGCTTCAACTATCGCTTTGCCCAACCATCGCGGGATGCGCAGCCTACCTCCTCAATCTTCTTTCCAACCGACATCTTTCCCTTTACCGATCTGCCGGAGAAAGACCCTGTCACAGGAGAAACAAAAGGACTGCTCGATCATGCCATTGCCGAGAAGGTCGTGCCAAAGATCTTCTTCTCAAATACCTCCTACGAATATTGGGGGCGCGCAGGAGCACTGACTCACGTCAGCGCAGACGGCAAACACGATGCGACTCTATCGGAGAATGTCAGGATCTATCACTTCACCGGACTTCAGCACTCGACGGGGCCCTTTCCTCCAGTCAAAGGCAAGGGAGATCTACTTGGACAGGAACGACAGTCGCCACTGCCCTCAAGATACTTCTGGCGTGCGATGATCGCGAATCTGGACGCCTGGGTTCGCAAGAATACGCCACCGCCTCCCAGCAGCTATCCGAAGCTTGCCGATAACACGCTAGTGCCGCTGCAAGAATTCAAGTTCCCCAAAATTCCCGGAGTGAATGTGCCACACGAAGCAAGCGAAGCCTACCGTCTGGACTTTGGGCCAAATTGGCATAAAGGGGTGCTTAGCATTCAACCTCCTGAAGTAGGACGGCCTTTCCCTGTGCTCGTGCCACAAGTAGACGCGGACGGCAATGAGCGCGATGGAGTGCGTCTGCCCGAAATTACAGTTCCACTCGCAACCTATACAGGCTGGAATCTTCGCGATCCAAGCATCGGCGCGCCGGACCAGCGCGTTGCGTTCCTCGGCTCTTATCTTCCGTTTGCAAAGACCTATGCGGAACGCCAGAAAACCGGAGATCCGCGCAAGTCGATAGCTGAGCGTTACCGCAATCGTGAAGACTATCTCAATCGATATAAGAGAGCTGTCGATGAGCTAATTAAGCAACACTGGGTCCTTCCCGAAGACCGGATGCTGCTCATCAGTCGCGGCGAACAAGAATGGAGCGAAGCGACAAAATAGCCATTCCCGGATACCCTATTCTGCCTACCACTGCGACTCCATTCTTCCGGCAAACTTCAACAGGGAGAATGGAGTCCTAATTCGCTGTAATACCCGGTAGTTAGGAAAGGACATTCCAAGAGCATTGACAAGCGTTTATTTCAGGTTTACTTTACAATGCAAAGTAAAGAACTTATGGACGACCTCTACAAAGCGCTTGGTGACATCAGCAGCATCCGCAGGCAGATGGCCCGCAGTACGGAATTTCGTGGCTATGGCCCTGCAACGTTGGCCAGCACAGGGGTCTTTGCGGTTCTGGCGTCCGGGGCACAAGCCCTGTGGGTTCATAATCCAGCGGCTCACATCTCCACGTATTTGGGGATATGGATTGGAACTGCAGTATTGTCGGCAATACTCATCGGCGCACAGATGTATACCCGCACTCATCGCATTCATTCCGGAATGGCCGACGAGATGATCCACATGGCTGTGGAGCAGTTTCTTCCCTCCGTTGCCGCCGTGGCCTTGATCACCATTGTGTTGGTACGTTGTGTTCCCTCTTCACTGTGGATACTTCCCGGAATATGGCAGGTCATCTTTAGCCTGGGTGTCTTTTCTTCCTGCAGATTTCTGCCTCGGCCTATGCTGGCAGCAGGAGCATGGTACTTACTAACCGGACTCGTTTGTCTTTCCTTGGGAGACGCCCATGCACTCTCTCCCTGGGCAATGGGAATTCCCTGTGGCACAGGGCAACTGCTCATCGCAGGAATTCTCCTTTTCACTTCGCAGGAGGGTGCAGATGAAATCTAATCCCCCATCCAGCGAAGGCCGCTTTGCCTATGAGGGACTGGACCGTGTGATTCATGAACGTGCGCGGCTCAGCATTCTTACCTCTCTCATTACCAATCCCAAAGGACTAACTTTCAACGACCTGAAACAACTATGCGCGCTTACCGATGGCAACCTAAGTCGGCATCTGAGTGTGCTCGAAAAAGAAGAAATAATTGAGATCGTAAAGGGACATGATCGCAATCGTCCGCTCACCATCTGTCGAATTACTGCTTCAGGACGAAAGCGGTATCTGGAGTACCTTTCTACACTCGAACAAGTTGTTCGTGACGCCGCAAAGGGGACCACGGACGAGAGCGCTTCAAACCTGCTCGGAGATTTGTCACCGTCACGGGCATAAAATTTTTTGCCTATTCACTTTACATTGCAAAGTACTTTACAGCACGGAGGAAGCTAAATGAACGAACTACCGTTAACAGCAACGGGCCTGAGCTTCAAGTCGCGATCACGATCCATGGGAATGAAGCTCATCGTGGTTTGCGGACTGGCCTTGTTGATGAGCATCCCGGCATTCTTTGTCGAGGGTCTGATTGAAGAAAGAACCCTTCGTGCGAGGGATGTTGTAAAGGAGGTCAGCAGCCATGTCGGAGGGCAGCAAAGCTTCCTGGGACCGACACTGGCGATCCCCTACCGGATTCCCTCGTCGAATCCAAATGATTCTGCAAAATACGGCACCTATCTGGTATTTCCGGCACACGCTTCGGCCAACGTTCAAACGAAGACAGAAGAACGACGGCGCTCTCTCTTCCGTGTTCCTGTATTTCAGGCAGACTTGAAGATGGATGCAAGCTTCGATCTGTCCGGCGTTCCCTCCTCAGCTCCGCAAGGCGCAGAGTTGGACTGGAACCGAGCCGAAATTATCGTCGGAGTCACGGATGCTCGCGGAGCATTGTCCGATGCCACTCTGTCCACGAACGGAAAGAACACTACTTTCGTTCCTGCAGAAACATCCGGAAGCCTAACCATGAACGGAGATGCCAGCGGAGATCAGAGCCAGTTGACCAAGCTAACTCTCTTCGGAGCTAAAGTCGCGGACCTGGCCAAGCCCAATACGCAATTCAACGTGACCTCCACCTTGCGCTTTTCCGGAGCTCAAAGGATTGCGATACTTGCTTACGGTAAGACTACTCAGCTCAAGATACAGGGGGATTGGGCTAATCCGGGATTCGATGGCGGATTTCTGCCGGTCAACCGCAGCATAAGTAACAACGGCTTCTCTGCCGAATGGTCTGTTCCCTTTATTGCGCGTGGCGTGCGCGCAGAAGGTCAAGCCGACGCTATCTCAGGATTAAGTGCAACGGCTCTTGGAGTATCTCTTATCGAAGTAGCCGACCCTTATCAATCCGTAAATCGCTCTCTGAAGTATGTACCTCTGTTTTTGGGATTAGTCTTTCTCTCTTACTTCATCTTCGAAGTAATGACGGGCAAGCGCATTCACCCAGCTCAATACATCCTGGTAGGAATCGCGCAGATCATCTTTTATCTATTGCTGCTCTCTCTTTCGGAACGAATCGGCTTCGATTTTGGATTCTTACTTGCCGGAACTGCTACCGTTGCACTGCTCTCGGCAAATGCAGGGTGGGTATTTAGCAGTAAGGCTCAGGCATTCCGCGCTTTGGCAATCTTCTCCTTGCTGTACATCTTGATCTATCTGCTGCTGCAACTCGAAGACAATGCCTTGCTGGTGGGCGCGATTGCCAGCTTCCTGGCAATAACGGCAACTATGTACTTCACTCGAAAGGTCGATTGGTACAGCTCGCTTCCGGGCTCCAATACAGCAGAAGAGTCGTCGATTCCGCTTACTCCGAAGTATCCGGCATAGGAATTGGAACTTATTCATGAAGGTGGGGTCAGCCTCACCTTCATTTCCGGCTCATGGAATGGAGTGGTTCTTTCACACATGAGCACCATGAAAGATAGACCCAAAACGATGAAGCTTTCGAGGTTAAATCTCTTGAACCCTAGATCAAAACAAGATCTGCATGTTGCCATCATCATGGATGGCAATGGACGCTGGGCAACACAGCGCGGACTTCCCCGTGCCGCTGGCCACCGCGCCGGAGTTGCCGCAGTCCGCCGCGTTGTTGAGCACGCTCCAAGTTTGGGGATTAGCCGTTTGACTCTATATGCATTCTCCTCCGATAACTGGAACCGTCCGAATACAGAAGTCCAAAGCATCTTCTGGCTGCTGAGGGCCTTCTTCCGTCTCGAGAAAGAACGACTCAGGCGAAGCGATGTCCGGCTCGAAATGATTGGCCGCCGCGACCGCATTCCAGCTACCTTGCTGCGTGAGATTGTTCATGCGGAGAAGACAACCGAAGCATGCCGCAGTCTCCATCTTCGAGTTGCTGTCGACTACTCTTCCCGCACCTCTATAGCTCAAGCAGCCCTCACAGCTTCGACCTTCGCTTCACCATCGGATCTTCTTTCGGCAGACCAGCTATGCCCCTTACTTGCAATGGTGCTCCATGAAAGGAGCAGTGAGGTCGATTTACTGATTCGTACTGGTGGAGAAAAGCGTCTCTCGGATTTTCTGTTGTGGGAGTCAGCCTATGCAGAATTGTTCTTTACAGACAGGATGTGGCCAGATTTCGATGCCTCGGATCTGGAAATGGCTGTAAGTGAATTCAATGGCAGAGAGCGTCGTTTCGGGGGGCTACCCAAACTTGCTACAGTAATCGCCAGCTAAGGAATCTTTGTCCTACTTATCGACTCAAAGTTATTCAAAGATTATTTTGAGCGAAAATTTCTTTCCAGCGTCCTGTTTGATGAAAGGGCCTGTCTCAAAAAGGCCCGAGAGAGGCGATGTGTGCATGAAACTGGCTACTGACACAGCGACAAAATTCTGGACAAAGATAATCTTTACGGGAGTTGTTTGCACCTCACTAGGGCTTCCCTTGAACGTGGGAGCAGAAACACCGTCTCCCGATCTAAAAACCGTCGAGTCCAGCTATCAGACCTTCTATATCACCCACCTGACGCAAAGGACTGGGGCGAACGAAATCATGACGGATCTCCGTAACATGCTTCCTCAAGCGCGAATCTATTACATTTCCGCTCAAAACGCTCTCTCCGTAAAAGGTTCTCCCGAAGATATCAAGCAAGCGCAAAAGATAATTGCCGATCTCGATCGTCCGCTTAAGGTCTATCGAGTCACTTACTCATTGAGCGACGTAGAAGGCAACAAACGTATCAAAACAGAGCATTACACGCTCATGGTAACGGGCGACAAGAACGCTACGCTGAAGCTGGGTAGCAAAGTTCCTATTTTTAAGAAGGCTGAGTCCTACGACTCCAATTCTCACTTTGACGTCCAGTATACCGATATAGGCTTAAGTATTGAGGCAATTATAGAAGGGACGCGGCTGCATACTAAGATCGAACAATCGAGCATTGCTGAAAAGGCAGCCGCCGGGGCACCTCAATCTCCGACCTTCCGCCAGGCAAATCTCGAAGAAGTTGTAACCCTGACGTCAAACAAGCCAATCCTGCTAGGCACTCTAGATATCCCGGACAGCACACATCATCAGGAGATCGAAGTCTCTGCCGAAGCTCTTCAGTAGAAGACCTCAAAAGGGATAACCTGTATGTTCGTAGCCGAGCTATGGCTAGAGCATTTTTCGAATTAGTGTAGACTGAGCATGGCGAAACTCAGCGACAAGCAAAGCAATGGCGAAAGCCTACGAAGATGATCTGCGACGTAAGTTCCTAGCAGCCTATGATGATGGGAATGGGACGCTGGAGGAATTGGCAGAGCTATTTGGAGTAAGTGTAGGTTGGGCGAAGAAGGTTTCCAGCCAGCGGAAGCATAGTGGTCAAGCCGAGCGAGTTGTTCATCGTCCCGGGAGAAAACCACACGTCGGAGCCAAAGAGCAAAAGCAGGTAATAGCGTGGGTGGAAGCGGAGCCGGATTTAACGTTGGCTGAAGTGCAAGCAAAGTTGCACAATGAAGCAAGCGTGGAACTGAGCTTGGGGCGGATTTGGTTTCTACTTCGGAAACTGGGTTTACGGCTGAAAAAAAGTCGCTCTATGCCAGTGAACGCGATACCGAAGCGAACCGCCAGCGACGCCAAGAATTTGTCGCCAAGATCCAGGCGACAAGTCTGGAACGGCTGATCTTCCTTGACGAGAGTGGTGTGACAACTTCGATGACGAGGCGTTATGCCCGTTGCCTCGGAGGCACTCGTATACACGAATCTACTCCTGGAGGACAATGGAAAATCATGACCATCCTGGGAGCAATGAGTTTTCGTGGCATGGTAGCAACGATGACCATCGAAGCCGCTACCGATGCGGAGATATTCCTAGCCTATGTCGAACACATACTCTGTCCGGCACTGACAGCTGGCGATGTGGTGGTAATGGACAACTTGAGTTCCCATAAGGTCAACGGCGTACGGAGGCTGATCGAGGCCGCTGGAGCAGAATTGCTATACCTGCCGCCTTACTCGCCCGATCTGAATCCGATCGAAAAGGCTTGGGCTAAGCTCAAACAACTGCTTCGGGCTGCCAAAGCTAGAACCAGAGAATCCCTTGAGCAAGCTATAGCCGACGCTCTCAAGCTTATTTCCCCTGATAATGCTCAGGCTTGGTTCCGTCTCTGTATAAATGGTCTACACTAATTCGAAAAATGCTCTAGATCCTGCTATTAACTCTTGAGCAAGCAGTGTTGTGGCTCAAGATGGAGTTATGGGCAGATTGTCAGATACCTAAGAATGAACGGCAGAAATAAATAGGCCCAAAGGGCCGACACCAAACATCAGCCCAGTCTGTCAGGACTGGGTCGACAGACAACAACATATCCGAGCGCCAGCGGCGCGGCACCTGATCTCAAACTATCGAGTGAGTATCGCGCCTCCAGCGCTCGGAAATCGCTGCATATCTCCTACCCAGCCCTGACGGGCTAGGCTAACGTTTGGGTTATAGGCCTTCCAGGCCGATAACTGGGATTTCTACATTCAGAGGAAGAAGAAGTAAGAGAGATGAGCTGTCTCGTGGTTCAGCTTGTTTTGTACCGCCGGCGTCCTCGCCGGCTGTCGTGGAGGGTCTCCAGGCCCTCCACCAGGGATGAGGGGAATAGAACGACACCTCCCTTTTCCCATGCTGCATCGCCTATGTGGGCGAGGACCCCCACACGACAGCCGGCCTGGAGTCCGGCGGTACTCCATCCTCGGCAATCTTTTCGATGAGCCATGGACTACGTGTTAAGGCCCCCGATTTCCCTGCCATCACCTCCTAAAAAGTTAGTTGACAACTGCCGCAAGAGCGGCATATGCTCCTAACAATTTAGGAGGTAGCGCCAATGCCAGCGCGAGAAAAGGCGCCCTTAACGAAGCTGGAGCTGCAAATCATGCAGGTCATCTGGAAGCGAGGCTTGAGCACGGTAGTCGACGTACAGGCCGCCCTCGATCAGGACTTGGCCTATACGACTGTGCAAACGATGCTGAACATCCTCTGTCGCAAAGGCAAACTGAAGCGGAAGCTATCGGGACGCGCATACGAATACGGCGCGGCTGTAAGTGAAACCAAGGCTACCGGTTATGCGGTACTAGATCTCGTGAATCGAATGTTCAATGGATCAAGTGAAGAGCTGGTCATGAGCCTCATCAAGAACAAACAGATTGATGCCAAACGAATCCTTGAGCTGAGCAAACAACTTGAAGAAGAAGGGGGCGAAGCATGAAAGCTCTCGAAGCATGGACATTGGAATACCTGTTGAACTCACTCTGGCAGGCTCCGCTGATCTTCTTTGCCGCATGGATAGCTGCGAAACTGGCAGACAAAGCAGGGTCCAAAGTTGTACATCGTGTCTGGGTTACAACGTTGCTGGCCGAAGTAATTCTTCCCGCTTGCCAGACTCACCCCGGAGCAACTTGGAAAGCCCTGTGGTCCCTATTGCTTCCGCGTAGCACTGGAACGGGAGGCCAAGTCAGGGTCATCGTAGGCCCAATCATCACCCATGAAACGAATATCTTTCGCTTTCCGCCTTATATCGTGACGCTGTTTCTGATTGCTTATTCTGCTGTTTTGCTTTATTTCATCACCCGATTGGTGTGGGGATTTGTAAAGACGCGCGCAATCAGGAATCAGGCAGAACCTGTGATCCTGGAAGGAGAACCGGCGCAGAGATGGGCTTACCTAAGCCAGGGTTTGCCGAACACCACACACATTGCAGTTTCTCCAACGGCTCCCGGACCTATTACTGTCGGAGTAAGATCTCCAATCCTGATACTTCCCTTTCGATTTCTGGAAGGGATAGGCACGGGAGAGCTGGATGCCCTGTTGGCACACGAATTTGCGCATATCCGCCGTCGGGATTTTGCCAAGAATCTGCTTTATAACCTTGTATCTCTCCCGGTGACTTATCACCCGTTTGTTTGGATGACTCGCGCTCGCATAGCCGAAACCCGGGAGCTTGTATGCGATGCAATGGCAGCGGAAGCTGTCTCCGGACGCGAATGTTATGCACGATCTTTACTACGATTGGCGACGATGATGTCCGATCAACAACCAATCACAGCTCTCAACGCCATTGGAATCTTCGATGCCAACAATTTTGAAAGGAGAATTATGAGCCTGACCAGAAAGCGAGTAGAACTAGCAGGAGCCCGGCGCTTAGTAGTCCTGGCAGCCTGCGCACTCATTGTCTTAGCAGCCTGTGCTTCGGCAATAGCACTGCGTATGGATGTCAACACACCTCAAGACCAGCAATCAGCCTCTCATGCAATAAAAGTCGACTACAACAAGTTAAAGCTTCTGCACCATGAGACGCCTGTATATCCGGCAGAAGCTAAAGCTAATCATGACACGATCGACGGGATGGTGCTCCTCGTAGTAACCATCGGGAAGGATGGCACACCGGTTGGTATTCACGTAGGGAAAAGCCTGCGCAATGATTACGACATAGCCGCTCTAAACGCGGTCAAGAATTGGCGCTGGCAGCCTTACCTGCTGAACGGCAATCCCGTGGAAGTTAATACGGAAGTTAAAGTCCTCTTTTCGATGGGTACCGATAAATAACGAGCTTTCATCCACTGTTGGGATACGGTGGAAGGGAACTTCGTAAATACAACCGGGCAGTATGAAAACGGATGCCTCATCTTCACAAGAGAAGTGAAGATGAGGCATCCGAGCGTTCCTCTAATATCAATTCACCTTTTGCTCAAAGATGAATCATCCGGTATTACCGGCCCGCCGAAGTGTAATTCTGAGCATACGTGTCACGCGGCATGCCAAGCTGCCGAGCCTTACTAGCTAAAGCGTAAGCTTCATCCCGGCTCATCGCGCCACCAATCGTCACCAGATAAGGAGTATGTCCTGTGGGAGAAAATACCTGGGGATGTAACTCAGGATGTTTCGTGGCGATGGTTTCAGACTTCTTCTTGGCGTTCTCCTCCATGTTGTAGGTGTAAGCCACCACACGCCAGTCGCCCGTACCCGAAGGTGCCGCAGTAGCCGGTGCGGGAGCAGATTCCGGAGCAGGCTGAGCCGCGGGCTGCCTCGAGGAGGAGCCATGGGGTGTTCCCGCTGAAGGCTTAGGAGCACTACTGTCGCCCGAGGGCGCAGGGTTGGAAGAAACCTGAGAAGAGTTGTTCTGATCCGGCGATCCGCCATGCATCTGGTGCCAGCCAAACCACAAGACGAAGATCACCGCCAGTCCAATCAAAATTAGCATCCCGGTTCCGGGACGCCCAGCCCCAAACCGAGGAATTGGCATGGGCCTCTGATCGTCGCCTTCGTCTTCAACTGGACGGCGAATCTGCCGCGATTGAGGTATCGATTTCGACTGTTGTTTCACCACAACCGGGCCCGAAGGACGCTTGGCGGAAACGGCAGGCGCTGGAGCAGCCGCAGAACGCGACGGCGCCGGAACGGCCACGGGCGCAGGTGAAGGAGCCGGCGCTGGAGGCTCAACCGGACGATCGACAGCCTTCAACGCAGCGGTAAGCTCCATCTCTCCCCATACACCACTGATACCGTGTCGAATAATCTCGTCGAACGGAGCGGGCAAAGGAAGGTTGCGAGCAGCAGTCTCCAGTGTCTTTTGCTGAGTCAACGCCTGTAGCAGCAGCACGGAGAGATCCTGGAAATCGTGGCGTTTCAAAGTAGCGCCATCCTGCTCCTGGGGAATCGTCCGAATGCAATCGCTACGCAACTTTACAACTTCGCCGACAGCAAAAACGTTGGCAGCTTCAACATGTTCATGGATAAATCCATGCGAATGCAGTGCGGATAAAGCCGACAGGCCGCTTTCGAACAGCTGCTTTGCATCGGGCAAGGTCAACCGCTGCTGGTGAAGAACCTCGCTGAGATTAGCATCTACCGGTTCCATTACCGCGTAAACGACGGGCGTATCGTCCAGAACAATCTGGCCATACTGTTCCAGCTTCAGCAAATTGGGATGGTTTAGCCCTTCCACCTCACGCCAGCGGGCAAGAATCTCTTCTTCGTCGTAATGAGACTCGATGAGTCGTATTACAGTAGGGACGCCTTTGCTATTGACAGTAGAAAAGAAGGCACTGCGCCCCTCTGGCTGCAAAAGTTTTTTCAGCGGGAAGCTTCCTGCAATCGTTCTTCCCTCGTACTCCGACCATAACTCCATAATCTAGTTTCCAGTCCTGGGTAATCATTCAAGCCAGAATGCCGCTGAGGCGAGTCAAACAGAGGAAACGTTGAGAGACACCAAATTCGGTAGCCACGCGTCTCTTCCTACCACTGTCCATTATCATCCATTGCGGCAATCGTCTCAATGCCATGCGATTAACCGCGTAGATACTGCGCATCAGGGGGTTTATCCCCGGATTGCCCAAAGTGTTTCAGAATTCTTTCGGTTCGAAATATTGGTGATCCGGCTAGCTCAGATGAGGAGGCACTCTGGCTGGGATGCCCTCGGAAGGGCCACTATCCGGGACAAGGTATATGGATGGTCATACCAGGATGATTACGAGAGTTTCCCCAGAAATGCTGGCCATGGGTATACAGCATCACGTACGTATGAGCAAATGGAAAGCTCGGAACAATGTCAAGAGTACCGCCGGACTCCAGGCCGGCTGTCGTGTGGGCGTCCTCGCCCACACATGGAGAATAGCGTTGGAACAGGAAGCTTGATGGTAATATGCGTCTTCCCAGGTGGAGGGCCTGGAGACCCTCCACGACAGCCGGCCTGGAGTCCGGCGGTACAAAGGGGGCAGGCAAACAGCCTTCGAAGCTAATCGCAGCAGGAGGGTTCAAGCTGGACAGGCGTCGGAGCACTTTCAAGCGTCGGCGTCTTTTTCGGAGCACAGCAAGCCTTCTCCAACCGATTTCGATCGACCTGCATGGCCTTTTCTTCCTTTAAGGTAGCCAAGGTCTGCTGAAGAATCTGAGCGGCACCCGGATGAGGAGGCATGACGATGCGATAGTGCATCCACTTCCCCTCCCGCCGCGCCTCCACTATTCCGGCCCGACGCAGGTACGCAAGATGGCGCGAGATCTTGGGCTGAGGACTGCCGAGAATCTCTACGAAATAGCACACACAGATCTCCCGGTCCCCCATCAGATTCAGCAATCGAAGCCTGGTCTTATCGCCAAGAGCCTGAAAGAACTGCTCCAGATCAAATCCCGATTTTCCGCCCATGCATATATATTCGCATTGACGAATGTGTCAGTCAAGCATATAGTCGCCTTAACGAATATGTTCTGGAAAGGAAAGCGCCATGACAGAGCAGTTACTGGACACGGTAAAAGCGAAATACGGAGCAGTAGCGGAGAGTACGTTATCGAATGACAATGCAGGAGTAAGAGCCGTTGCAGAGGCCTTTGGCTACACAACCGAGGAGTTGACCTCTATTCCCGCCGAGGCAAACATGGGACTCTCCTGCGGAAATCCAACCGCAACTGCCCACCTCAAACCGGGAGAGGTCGTCGTAGATCTTGGTTCAGGCGGTGGACTGGACGTCTTTCTCGCCTCGCAAAAAGTCGGAGCCGAGGGCCGCGCTATCGGCATCGATATGACTCCGGAGATGGTCGAGCGGGCGAAGACTAACGCCAAGACAGGCGGATATACCAACGTCGAATTTCATCTATCGACAATCGACAAGATCCCGCTGCCCGAAAACTCGGTCGATTGCATCATTAGCAACTGTGTACTGAATCTTGCGCCGGATAAGCCAGCAGTATTCCGCGAAATCTTCCGGGTGCTCAAACCCGGCGGTAGACTTGCCGTCAGCGATATCGCTCTTAAGGCGGATCTGCCGGAAGAGGTTTCCTCCAGCATTGCAGCTTATGTTGGCTGTGTTGCGGGAGCTATTCATATCGAAGATTACCGCACGGAGTTGATAAAGGCCGGATTCCAGTACGTAGAGATCGTTGATAGCGGCAAGGATCTGAATGCCTATTCCAAGGTAAAAAATCAGTCGAGTTGCTGCTCTCCGGCCATGGATAGTTCTTCGCAATTCCCTATCGCCTCGAATTCGTGCTGCAGCTCTGCACCAGCTGACCCCAATAAAGCATTGGAAGACTTATTGTCGCGCTACGACGTGAACAAGTACGCTGCGAGCGTGAAGGTTTACGCGCTCAAACCAGGCGCAGAAAAATCCTGTTGCAACTCTTCTTGCTGTAAATAGAGGTCAAGTCTCATCGCCCCGAGAGACGGAGGTCACGCCAACAAAGCGAAGTACTTCAATGGAGGCACGATGAATATACGAGAAAGAAAGACGGAAGATCTGGAGTCTGTCCGGGCATTGCTGGCAACTGTGGAACTCCCTTCAAAAGGACTCGAACGTACCAAGGGCTGGGTTGCTGAAGAAGGCGGGACGATTCTCGGCCACATCGCCATAGAAGAAGGCTCGGGAGCCGTGGTGCTGCGCTCTCTTGTGGTCACCTCGTCCGCGCAGGGCCGTGGAGTAGCAAGACTCCTTATGGAACAAGCGGAGAAGGAAGCAAGCCAGCAGCCTGTATTCCTGAGAACCAAAACGATTGGAGCTTGGGCCGAACGGCGCGGCTATGTACGGATCGCGACAGATCAGGTGCCGGAAGGCATCCGCTCGACAACGGAGTTCGAAGGCTCCCTCTGTTCCGGATATCCGATATACGTCCGATCGGCTTCCTCTTCCGCGACAACCAATACGGACCTAAGACTCATGACACCGCCGGTCATCGAGCTTGCAGCCATCAGTGCTGCGATGGCTGCCAATTGTGAGCCCTGCTTCAAATTTCACTTTGATAAAGCCCGGAAACTCGGCGTTTCCAAAGAAGACATTCGAACTGCGGTCAATGTAGGGCTCTCTGTAAAATCGGCACCGCACCGCAAGGTCATCGAAACAGCAGAACGTTTCCTGACCGCCACAGAAGCAATTACGGATGTACCGGATTCATGCTGTTCCTCTGATAATACGAATAACGCAACCAGCCGTTGCGGATGTAAGTAGACGAAGCAACCTTCGAGATTGAGGATTTATATGCGTACTTTTATCTTTGCCTGCATTCACAATGCCGGCCGTTCGCAGATGTCTGCGGCATTTTTCAATCAGCTTGCAGATCCAAACTATGCGCGCGCAATCTCGGCAGGCACACAACCGGGAAATGCCGTGCATCCGGTCGTCGTCGATGCGATGCAGGAGTTAGGCATCGATCTCTCACAGGCAAAGCCACAAAAGCTCACAGCAGAGCTAGCCTCCGGAGCTGAAATGCTAATCACGATGGGATGCGGAGAAGAGTGTCCTTATGTACCGGGACTGGAACGCCAGGATTGGCCCCTTCCCGATCCAAATGGACAGGGCATAGAAAACGTCAGAAGCACACGAGATGAAATTGCAAAACGTATCCGCCTGTTACTTCAGGAAAAGCAAATTCCTCTGGCTCCGATTATTTATGAATCTTCGAAATAGAAAATAAATCTTGCGGTCTTGGTAACCGGACTTTCTACATTTAGAGGAAGAAAAAATAAGAGAAGTCAGATCGGCAATACCCGTGGTTCAGCTTGTTTTATGGCTGTGTGTCAGGGATGGCCTTCAGGCCATCCGCAGCCAATTCTTATAAGAGTAGATAGACATTTTCGGTAACAAATGTAGCGCGAGGCATGGCTGCGCGAGCACTTGTTACCGAGAATGTTCCACTCCCCACAAAAAAAGAGAGCTTTCGGCAAGCCTGAAGACCAGCCCTACGCTAATAAGAAATATCGAAATCGGTCGTCTGCTCCGATGCAGAACTAACAGCTAACAAGAGCTAATTCGTCTTTGAGATTCTGGCTATCTTCAGGATTTCCTACAATTACCAGCTCGAACAATGTAGAGCCTCCTGTGCGAACGGGGACATAGGTAACACATTGAACCGGGCAGATTGGTAACACATTCAAGTCCGGACTTTGATGATTATTGTTTCCGAGAAGATAATAGCAGCCGCCGTCGGAGCTGTGGGAATTGGGGGAATCTCGCCCGCATTTGGCGAGATTTCCAAGAGGCAGAGGAAGAGTGAAAAAGCTGTTTTTTGCTTTTCCACTCTTCCTCTGTCTCGTCATTTCCATAGCTCTTAGTTTTTCGCCAGCGTACGTCGTGTGCGGGGCAGAGCGTGTACACGCAAGTCGTAGCTGTCAAAGCGACCGATCGGAAGTGTGCCAAAGTGGACAAGCCAATAACGATCGTCAATCGGTTCCAGACCTACGTCCTCGCCGGCTAACGAGTAAGTCAGATAGACAGGCTGATGTTTCCAGGAAAAATCACCTTGCCTCTTCACTCGGCGTACTTGCCAGCTACTGTCGTACTCCGGTTCAGGCAGGCGGCGTGGATATTCTCGCTCCGAAACCCGATAACAGGAAGATGGAGTCTTTTGCCCGAGTGCTTCATGCGGGCGTTCTTCGTTGTACTCTTGTCGAAAACGATCAAAGGCGCGTTGCTGCGCTCTGCGATTGGCTGCCGGTGGGCGGGCTGTTTCCGCTTTCAAGGTGCGATGCATGCGTTCATGTCTACCGTTGTCCTGGGGATGTCCCGGGCGACTTCGCTCTGGCATAATTCCCAGCTTGATCAAATACACGGAGAGCTGAGTAAGGCCCGCCAGTCCACAACTGCCGAAGGGCGCTCCATTGTCGGTGTGCAGAACCCTCGGTAATCCGTATTCCCGGAATGCTGCCTCAAAAATAGCTCGCACATACTTGGTGTTGGTCCGCTCCACCGTTTGACAACGCAACAGATACCGACTGCAAGCATCGGTTAGGGTCAGCGGATCAATCCGATCTCCATCGCCGGTACGGAACCATCCCTTGAAGTCAGCACACCAAACCCGGTTTGGTTGAATGGCTTCCTGAATCGGTTGCGTGTATGGGGGAGCGTGCCGCCGCCGCCGTTGCTGGATCGTCAGTCCTTCTCGCTTTAATAGCTCCCCTATGGTGCTCAGTGCAGGCCACGGCAGCTCCGGTTGCCTTTGCTCCAGGTAACCACGCAGCTTTTTAGGTCCCCAGCGTGGATGCTGTCCACGCAAGACCAGCAGCTTTTCTTCTATTTCCTCTGGGGTTTGCTTCGGGTGCCACCGTGGTGCACGAGGACGGTCCTGCAGCCCCTCCACTCCTTGCTCGGCATAGCGTTGTACCCAGATATAGCCAGTCTTGCGCGCTATTCCATACTCCCCACACAGCTCCGCCATCGTGTGAAAACCGCGCTCGTAATCCACTACAAATCGGATCCTTTCGTCCAAAACATCGCTCACTTTCCAGGGCATTCTTGCTTTTTACATGCTCTCGATGTCCGAACGAAAAGTGTTACCTATGTCCCCGGTTTAAAGTGTTACCGATCTGCCCGGTCCGTACCCTCCAGACTTTCTCCCGTAGGGAGAAATCGAAAATAGCCCAGGACGGAGCGAAGCGTAAGCAAGCGGAATCCTGGGTAACGTCGCATAAGAAAGATACCCGTCCCGGAGGGCCGGGGCGAAGACCAGCTTCGCAGCTATGAAACGAGTACCGAGTAACGCACACCTATTGGTCTTCGCTATTTCATTGTGTCTTGTCGACACAAACCGTCTTAAGACCATCTGACGGAATTTCAAAACAGACAATGGGCTTACTGGGGACTACGATCACCATTCACGAGGGACGGAGCTTCGTCCCGGCCCTCCGGGACGGGCCTTCTTTTCCTATCGACCAACCCAGGATTCCGCTTCGCTTCATCCTGGGCTATTCTCGTACGCTCCCTAACGGGAGAGAAAACAAACAGATAGAACGCGAGACTCCACCCTCTATCCGTAACTTATCGAGATGCAAACGTGATTGCCGCAACCTTCACCCTTTGCCATCCTTCGAACAAAGCGCCATGGTCAATCATCGAAATCCGGGCTCCCGTTTCATCTATCGCGGGTCGGCTGCTCCGGCGCAGGCTTGACACACAGCAAAAGCCAGTTCGCCTTTAAGATTCTGATTGTGTTCAAGATTTTTTCACTTACAAGCTCGGTAAATGAAGAAACTCCGAACTACAGAGATATCGGGTGCCCGCCTTCACGAGCGAAGCTAGTTAAGGTGGTGCACCCGCAATGGAAACTACGACGATTATCTTTCCAGGACTTCCTAGACCTGTACCATTCCGCCATCGACAAAGAGTTCAACACCAGCCACATAGCTGGAATCATCCGACGACAGGAATACAACGACTTTGGCGATCTCATCCGGCTCGCCGACACGTCCCAATGGAACTTGAGCAGCCATATCCGCCTTGAATTTCTTGGCTTCTTCTTCCGTCTTGACCAGGCCTGTGATTGCCGGGGTGTCGATAGGTCCCGGACTGACTACGTTCACTCGAATCTGGCGATCCTTCAACTCACTTGTCCACGTCCGTGCAAAAGAACGCACAGCGGCTTTGGTAGCGTTGTAAACACCAAACGCCGGCATGCCTTTAATCGAAACGATCGAAGCATTCAAAACGATGGTTCCTCCATTCGGGATAAGAGGCAGGGCCTTCTGAACTGTAAAGAAGACACCCTTCACATTCGTATTAAAGGTTTTATCGAAATGCTCTTCGGTAGCTTGTTCGAGCGTCGCAAACTCGCCTCCACCGGCATTTGCAAAGAGAACGTCGATGCGCCCATACTGCTTCTTAATCTCCGCGTAGAGCTTATCGAGATCGGCAAGGTTTCCAGCATCAGCCTGGATGCCACTGGCGCTAGACCCAATCTCTTTGACCGCTGCGTCCAGCACTTCTTTCCGTCGACCGGTTATGATTACTTTCGCGCCTTCCGTTACAAAACGTTTCGCTGTAGCTAATCCGATTCCGGTTGTTCCGCCGGTAACCAGCGCAATCTTTCCTTCGAGCTTCTTCGACATGGGGAGTTCCTCTTTCGGGATTTCGTTCAATTGTTCTGAATTTATGAACTATGGAACTATTTGTCAAGTCCGGTTATGATGAAACATTATGCGTCCACTCTTTCATCCATCGATTGAAGACGTTACCGTCGAAGCCATTTTGCACGCACTCAGCGATCCGGTGCGAGTGGCTATCTTTGTCGAGATCGTCGGATCGGATTGTCCGCGCAATTGCTCGAACTTTCTTCAGGTGCGAGAGAGGGATATTCCAAAATCGACCCTGTCGCAACACTTCAACGCGCTTCGCGAGGCAGGCCTGATCCACAGCGAGCGTCGCGGGGTTGAGATGCACAACATTTCGCGTTGTGCCGAAGTCGATAAGCGCTTCCCCGGTCTGCTCGCTGCAATTGTCAACGGGTACCGGACTCAACAGCAGGCCAAGCAGCAAACAACCAAGAGAAAGAAAGCCGAAGCTTCCCCATCGCCACGCGACAAAGCGAAAAGAAGCAGAACAAAGGTCCCGTCATAGCTGGACAACCCGAATGAGTCCAGTGCTGGCTACGAATCAAGGTCTCCGGACAGTAGAATCCGCCTCTTCCTGCATCCGAGTTTAGGGGGCTGCCCCCATGGACGAAATATCTCACTCGGAAGTATTCCCGTGGACCTTCCTGTTAATCCGCCCCTTCTGCCAATGCTCGCTAAACGAGTCAGCGAAATTCCCGTAGGAGAAACCTGGATCTACGAGCCGAAATGGGATGGCTTTCGCGCCCTCATCTTTCGCGATGAAGATGAGGTACTCATTCAAAGCCGGGACAAAAAATCGCTGAACCGCTACTTCCCCGAACTGATCGAGTCGCTTCGGGTTCAGCTACCGGAACGCTGTGTCCTTGATGGCGAGGTTGTAATCGCGAAGAACGGCTCACTGGATTTCGACGCACTACAGTTGCGCATTCATCCTGCCGCGTCCCGCATCAGGCTTCTGGCGCAGCAGACCCCAGCCTCGATCGTCTTCTTTGATCTTCTCTGCGAAGGAGACAAAGATCTACGCGAAGAGTCTTTCCTTGCTCGTCGTACCCGGTTAGAGACGATCTTTGCGACAGCAAAACCTCCTCTCCATATTACGCCTGCAACCGATCGAACCGACATCGCCAAGGACTGGTTCCGTCGCTTTGAAGGCGCAGGATTTGATGGAGTGATAGCAAAATCGTCGACAGGAATCTATGAACCCGACAAACGAGTAATGTTTAAGATCAAACATGAACGCGACTGCGATTGCGTTGTTGCCGGTTTCCGCTGGTACCGCAAAGAAGAGCGACCGGCCATCGGCTCCCTTCTGCTTGGGCTTTACGATGATTCGGGAATGCTGCAGCATGTCGGTGTTTGTGCCAGCTTTCCGCTAAAGAAGCGTCTAGAGCTGGTCGAGTATCTTGAACCCTATCGCAAGAATGCTCTCGAGAATCATCCCTGGAAGAATTGGAAAGAGCTCGATGACGAAGACAGCGGCGCAGATCAGCGGATGCCGGGAGGCCAAAGCCGCTGGAGTCAAGGAAAAGATCTCTCCTGGGAACCACTGCGCACAGAACTCGTGGTCGAAGTTGCTTACGAACACATGCAGAGTGGCCGCTTCCGGCACATGTCCCAGTTCCGCAGATGGCGCCTGGACAAGAATCCGCAAGACTGCACCTACGCACAACTTGAAGTCATACCGCCCCAGGAACTGATGGAGATCTTCCCCCTGCGCCGCGCTTCATGATGTACCGCCGGACTCCAGGCCCTCCACCTGGGAAGCCGGATATCAATGCGAAGTTTCCTGCTCAAATGCTGCATCGCCTGTGTGGGCGAGGACGCCCACACGACAGCCGGTCCTCCACCCCAGCACGCGAAAACCGCGCATGCCGGGGACCCCGGCCTGGAGACCGGCGGTACATTTATTTCTTTTCGCTGCGTTGCCAGGTCTTTCCAAAGTCCAGGCTTTGCCAGGTTTCGCCCTTTTCGTTTCTCAGTGCAAAGACAGGAACCATCAATGTCGGGCGCGGAATATTCGAAAGTACTTGTTGCGTAGATCTTGATGTTGATGTTGATGGATCAAGAGTAACCAACGTATTGGAAAGGTTCTGATCTTGAGGAAGAGCCTTTTCTCCTAAGATCTGAAGCTCGTGAGCTTGACCGGCCCATTGATTCGGGACTATCTGCCAACTGTCGCCGCCATTGTTACTCATAAACAGATTTCCGGATTTACCAAGAGCCAAGGCAACATTCTTCCGCGACACGACCGAGGTAGCCTCCTGCATCTCAGGCAGAGGTCTTTCGGTGCAATTATCTCCCAGACAGCGAAGCACCTTGCCATTCTGAACACGAAAAACAGCCTTTGACATTGCCAGAGAGACCGAACGGGCAAGAGCTGGCTTCCCATTCACACTCACGACACTGCTGGGAGAAAAGGAGGCAGCACTCCCTGCCATCACAGGAGACGGTGCTGCGGCAAACCTCTTCCGGACCTCAGGACTCACCTCATCCAGAGATCTATCCGCCACAAGTCCTCCTGCAACAGAAACTGCAGAGGGAGCAGCAGCGACAGGCACCTCTGGAGTGGCATTTTCCAATAATCCGGATAGAGCGGCCTTCCTCTCCGGCATCGGCTGCGGCAGAGCAGGTAAAGCAGCCTTCGTTTCCGGAGACAACACTTTATGAACCGAAGCAGAAGCTACCGGTTTGGGTTTTGCACCCTCCGCCTCCGCAACTACTTTGTCCTGCTGCAGGGCAGGAGCCGGTGCAGGTGCAACTTTAGGGGACGGAGTTACGGCAGCTACTTGAGGAGCTGTCACGTCAGGATGCTTGGCGCCTATGCGCAATACCGAAACGCTTACGGCAAACAGCGCAACAAGCCCTGCACAATATCCCCAGATGAGTGGTCTTTTCCAGATGCGTGATACATTAGCCACCTGTTGTTCGGCAGTCTGCACGGAAACGGGCGGAGTGGACTCCTGCATAAGGAAGACCACCTCCCGACAACGGGGACACGCGGCCAGGTGCTCCAATACGGTCTGTCTCTCCTGTACCGTCACAGCCTGTTCGGCAAAAGCGACAAGGAGGTTCTCATCGGGATGAGAGGCGATTCTCTTCTCGGCATCCATCAATGTTTCTCCTCCACTACGGTCCCTATCTCTTGGAACGATGTTTGTCGTGCAGCTTGCAAAAACTTTCGTACATCCACGTCCAGATCGCGAACATCCGTGCCAAGAGCCTCTTCGGCTTCTCTGCGGCTAAAGCCGTCCGCTTGCAACTGCTTCAGTAAGCGCTTCTTTAAATCTTTGGCGACGTGACCAAGCTTACGGCTGATCGTCGACTCATGAACTCCGAGCAGTCGCGCAATCTCGGCCATATTTCTCTGATCTAAATAATAAGCCTGCAAGAGAAAGCTTTCTTCGGCCTTCATCGTCTGAAGTACCCGACCAATGCTTTCCCCTATCTTTTTTAACGGGATGCCATCGAGAGCATCGATTGCTTCCGCAGTATGGAGAGCCGCAACCAACTCGGTTTCATGCTCCTCCAGACTGACCGTGCGCCTTGTCCTGCGGTAGTCGTCGATAAAACGCTGAGCCAGCACGCTACGGAGCCATCCGGCGAGAGAACCCCTGCCCGTATAGGAACTGAGCTTCGACTTCCTGACTCCGTCGACAGCTGCAGTTCCAAAGAGTTCGGCATAGAGCGAGTCGGCAAGCTCCCGCCCTGCTGCGTCCTGCTTAGTGATCGCGTAAGCAGCGGTATACAGCAACTCACGGTAGTTCGAAAGAAACAGCTCCCAGGCCTTCTCGTTTCCCCAAGCGCAAGCCCTCGCCAACACCAGATCGTCATGCTTCAAAAGAAGAAGAAAGGTGATCTGTTCTTTCGCCGTTGCAGTCTGCTGTTCCTGTACGCCCCCCGTCACACCCCAACGATGGGCACTACCTATTTCAAGCAGAATTTCTCTGAATTGCTCATGAGAGAGGCCAAACCGTGCGGCTGGGCTCGTCTCCCATAGACTCCGAATCGTCTTCTCCACCTCAGGAGATACGGCGCTTCGTTCTGTTTCAGAGGTCTCCACAACAATCGTCCTAAATCAGAAAAAATTCCTGCAAGAAATATACAGTGCTCCGTTCTAAGGTCAGCAAGCGCTTTGGAGAAATTTCTCCAACGGCGCCGAAAGGAGCAGCATCGTGCACGATCGAGGCTTAAAGCAGATTACTCTTTCTATTTTTGGCGCATTGGTGATTCTTCTCGCAGTACTTATAAATTCTGCCTTTCTTCCCGCTGGAGAGATAGACACCGACAAAGCAAATTCGTTTCGAGTCCTTTCTCCAATTGAAAGCGGAGATCTCACAATCTTCCCTGTCGTGCGTAGCGCCAATAGTAAAGGAACCGGTTGGTCATACATCACGCTCGATGAAGGACTAAACAGCGGGCAGGTTGTCGTCACCGAAGCTGGACGTGTACAAGGACTAGTCAGAAATCGTCATCCGGAGATATGGCCTGGACCGCGGCAAGGAGATGAAGTCAATCGTCTCGTGCTGATTAACAACTCGTCGAAGCCGCTGATCCTGCTTGCGGGTGAGATTGTCACAGGCGGTAAACAAGACCGGGTGATTTCGAAAGACCGTATTGTTCCGCCGAAGAGTGAACCTATCGATCTCTCCGTCTTCTGCATTGAGCCGGGAAGATGGGTGGCTACTTCGCAGCAATTTGGAGCGGCGGGCAAGCCCGGAACCAGCTTCATGGTTCAGCCAGCGGTGAGGCAAAAGGCCATGGTTGCGCAAGATCAGCAACAGGTTTGGGCAGCCGTTGGAGGGGCGATTGATCGCATGTCTGCTGCATCCGCGCCTATGAACTCTTCACCTGCGGCAAAGTCCACTTCCTATGCGAAGGCTATGCAACAAGAAGAGGTTGGACAAAAGGTGGATGAGGCAGGCCAGAAACTATTAGCTTCACGCGAACAGATTTTGGCGAAGCTCCGCCAGGAGCACGCGGTTGGTGTAGTAGCGGCCGTGCATGGAGAGATCATTTGGGCGGACATCTTTGCAGATTCAGAGATGCTGGACAAGTACTGGACAAAACTCATTCGTTCGTATGCCGCCGAAGTATTAACCTCTACAGACTTTGTAAACACTCCAGCTACTGCTTCGGATGCACAACGATTCCTGAATATGGCTACAGCCGGGCATGAAACCAGTGATGGCGAGTCCGGGGTGTACCGCTACAGCGAAATCCATACCGGCAACATCACGACCTTTATTCTCCATGCACTGCTGCCCGGCACTGGTTTCGATGTTCACATCAGCAAGGCAAAAGGAGAACTCACTCCCAGGATCAGACGGACTCCGTTCCTAATACACCCACCATATCCAATCCAACCTATACGCTGAGGACCATACGATTTAGGTTATAGCCGACTCTAATATTCGCCTTGAGCAAGAAGCAGAAATCGGGGTGTGTTTCTGCCGAAGGACACACCCCTTTTCCCCACATTGCATTTTTGACCGATTGCCCGGAATAGCTGCCAACATATCAGCGTAGTAATTTTGCACGAATTACTGTTGCTTTCTCATCTGCCAAGCTGGAACTTGTATTGCGCAAATAACCTTGACAATCGATTGCCGCATCGGTAAAAAGGTCTGGCTTCAGAATCTGTTCCTCATGAATACGCCTTCAGTCCGGCTGCACTGCCTCAGACTTTCCTGCATCATCCAGTAAAAGGAAGCTCGAAGGCTAGTACGAGAGCATTCAGAGTGAGGTCGCACTTTCACTGGCTGATGGTTATGTTCGAAATGGGGAGAGCGAGAAAGCCGCTACTACGATGAGGATGCGACTCCCGTTCCATAATCGGGGCCCGCGCGCGAAATTCTTTCCATACTTCGCATTCCTGATTGTTGCTCTCGCGCAGTTCGCACCCGACTGCTTTGCTCAGATGGGAACATCTATGCCGCTTTCCCAAGCTGAAAAGGAGAAAGCAGCGGAAGAGAATAAGCTCACCTCCCCGCTTGAGAATTATCCTCGCCTCGTAGATATAACCGCAAGCACTGGAATCCATTTCGAACACCAGTCAGCACCCGAAGCACGATACATCGCCGAATCGATGAGCGGCGGTGTCGCCTTGCTTGACTACGATAACGATGGATGGCTGGATATTTACTTCACCAACGCTCCAAGCGTCGAAATGGCCCTTCAAGGCAAGAAAGCACGCAGCGCACTCTTTCATAACAACCACAACGGCAGCTTTACCGATGTTACCGATAAGGCAGGTGTCGGCTATCCTTGCTGGGCCATGGGCGCTTCGGTTGGAGACTATAACAACGATGGTCTGCAAGACCTCTTGGTAACATGCCTTAAGGGAGTTGTGCTGTACCGCAATAACGGTAACGGTACGTTCTCTGAGACAACACGCGAGGCAGGTCTCGGCAACGATAATCGATGGACGAGTGGAGCCAGCTTTGGAGACTATGACGGTGACGGATGGCCCGATCTCTTTGTTGCCGCCTATGTTCAATTCGATCTGGAGCATTTACCCTCCTTCGGTTCCGGAAAGTCCTGCAAATATCTTGGCCAGGATGTGCAGTGCGGCCCTCGCGGCATGAAGGGATCACCTTACAGGCTCTACCATAACAATCGCAACGGCACATTCACCGATGTAACAGCACAGGCAGGTGTAGATAACACGGAGCATCGCTTTGGTCTGACGGCCGTCTGGTCGGATTTCAATAACGATGGCAAGCTCGATCTGATCGTAGCAAACGATGGTGGCTCTAACTATCTCTACCAAGGAGATGGGTCGGGAAAATTCGAAGATGTCGCTCTTCTCTCCGGCGTAGCAACAAATGAAGATGGCCTGGAACAAGCAAATATGGGTGTTGCTATTGGTGACTATCTGCACACGGGGCGGATGAGCATTGCCATTTCTCATTTTGACAGCGAATATGCCGTTCTCGATCGTAATGATGGCAACATGGGATTTACAGACGTCTCCATTGCCTCGGGCATCGCACGTGGCACACAAGGATACGTGGGATGGGGAAACGCCTTCGTCGATTTCTCTAACTCCGGATGGCCCGATTTTCTGGTGGTCAATGGCCATGTCTACCCGCAGGTAGATAATGCGCACACAGCTGCGCGCTTTCTTCAGCCCAAGCTCCTTTTTCTTAATCAGCGAAATGGAAACTTCCTAAATGTGAGCCGTCGTATAGGTGAGGCAGTGCAAGTTCCGCAGGTAAGCCGTGGTCTTGCTATGGGAGACCTCTTCAACGATGGACATCTGGTTGCCGTAGTCGAAAATCTGGTCGGCGGTCCAATGATCCTGCGTACGGAAGTCGGTCCTAAAAATCATTGGATTGAATTCCAACTCGAAGGCACTCGCGGCAATCGCCTGGCACTGAACGCGCGTATTCGGTTGACTACAGGCGACACCATTCAGTTGGGAGAAGTGCTCAGCGGAGGCAGCTACTTATCGCAAAACGACCTGCGAATCCATTTCGGCATTGGAAACAAGGATCGCATCGACCGTGCCGAAGTCCTTTGGCAGGATGGAAGCAAAGAAGAGTTGACTAACCTTGCAGTAGATCACATCAATTACGTGCGCCAGGGAAGCGGAATTCAATCAACGCGCACTTCTCCAGCTGGAACTGAAGCGAAGAAGAATTAGCACTTCGCCCCAGCGGTGCTAACTTACCGCCACTTTGAGCACGCTCGAAGTATTTTCCACAGAAGAATTTGTGCATCCGCACCTTTGTCCTTCACATCTTTACGCTGTCTCAATATTTCGATGTTTATCAAAATATTGGAGCACAGTCGAAGAACAATCGAGGTGAGGATCATGGGAAAACTTGAGAATAAAGTTGCCGTTGTTACAGGAGCATCAAAAGGTATTGGTGCAGAAATTGCTAAGCAGCTAGCCGCCGAAGGAGCGGCTGTTGTCGTCAACTACGCCTCCAGCAAAGAGGATGCAGACCGCGTCGTAAGTGCAATCACAGCCAAAGGCGGAAAGGCAATTGCTGTAAAAGCCAACCTGGCAAATGCCGCCGAAGTAGAGCCTCTGTTTGCAGAAGCGAAAAAGGCCTTCGGAAAAATTGACATCCTCATCAACAATGCAGGCATTTATGAATTCTCTCCGCTGGAAGGTATTACCGAGGAACACTATCACAAGCACTTCGACCTGAATGTCCTGGGTCTGATTCTCGCCTCAAAGGCAGCGGCAAAGTACTTTGATGGTGAGGGAGGAAGCATCGTCAATATCAGCTCGCTAGCGAGTACTTCAGCGTTTCCCACTGCCTCCGTCTACAGCGCTACCAAAGGGGCAGTCGACACTATCACCCATACGCTCGCTGCGGAACTCGGCCCTCGCAAGATCCGCGTCAACGCAATCAATCCCGGCATGGTGGTAACGGAAGGTGTTCGTGCCGCAGGTTTCCACGAAGGAGAAATCCGCCAACAAGTCGAATCCCGGACTCCTCTCGGCCGCATCGGAACACCCGAGGATATTGCACCGGCAGCAGTCTTCTTCGCATCCAATGATTCGGCTTGGATTACAGGAGAAACGCTGGTCATTGCAGGAGGACTTCGTTAGGCATTTCCCGAACAGCTGTAGACCGAAGCATGGAAGTTGGTGCGGCTTTCCGCTAAAGACCCGGGGCCCTAGCAAACCTGCCTTTGGTTTGCTGGGGTGGAAAGAAAGCCGCTCTTCACCTTACTTCGAAAGTTCACAGTATTTCGGGAATGCCTTAATCCATCTCTAATTGGTTCATGTATGAAGGAATTCGCCGAACGAGGTAAATTCCTTCATCCCTCTCATGGGTAAAGACTTACCGACTCCGTAAATACAAGCACTTGAATCGCTGGTCTTTCAGCTGTAGACTGGAGTAGTCAATATACGACTAAATTAGTCGTATATTGACGAAATGACCGAAGAATCAGCAGATTCTGCAATTCAGATCATTTGGTCGGGAGATCTTCATGAGTTCAGATGTCCAAGCAATTCGCGACCTGGCGGAGCAGGATTACCAGTGGGGCTTTATCACTGAGGTGGAAGAGGAACGAATTCCTAAGGGCCTGAACGAAGACATCGTTCGCCTGATCTCGGAAAAGAAGCAAGAACCTGAATTCATGTTGGAATGGAGGCTCAAAGCCTATCGTCATTGGGCTTCTCTAGAGAAGGCCCAGGCTGAGCCGAAGTGGGCGAAGATCCATTACAACCCTATCGACTATCAGAACATTACCTATTACTCCGCGCCAAAGCAGCGGCCTAAGCTGGAGAGCCTTGACGAACTCGATCCGGAGATTCTACGGACGTACGAGAAGCTCGGTATTCCACTTGCCGAGCAGAAGCTTCTGGCCGGAGTTGCCGTCGACGCGGTCTTCGATAGCGTCTCGGTAGCAACGACCTTTAAAGGGAAGCTTGCGGAGATGGGCATCCTCTTTTGTTCCTTCTCCGAAGCCGTTCAAAAGTATCCCGAACTGGTGCGGAAATATCTGGGTTCGGTAGTTCCTCACACAGACAATTTCTTCGCGGCTCTGAATGCAGCTGTTTTCACGGACGGTTCCTTTGTCTACGTGCCGAAGGGCGTGCGCTGTCCGCTGGAGCTTTCGACCTACTTCCGCATCAACGCCGCCGAAACGGGTCAATTTGAGCGCACATTGATTGTGGCCGATGAAGGCTCCTATGTCAGCTATCTGGAGGGCTGCACGGCTCCGATTCGCGACGAGAATCAACTGCATGCCGCGGTTGTCGAGCTTGTGGCTCTCGATAATGCGCAGATCAAATATTCGACCGTTCAGAATTGGTATCCCGGCGATAAGGAAGGCCGGGGCGGCATCTACAACTTTGTCACCAAGCGTGGCAAATGCGCGGGAGTTAATTCAAAGATCTCCTGGACGCAGGTGGAAACAGGATCGGCTATCACCTGGAAGTATCCAAGCTGCATTCTGCAAGGTGACAATTCTGTCGGGGAGTTCTACTCGGTCGCGCTGACCAATAACTATCAGCAGGCCGATACCGGCACGAAGATGATCCACATCGGCAAGAACACCCGCAGCACCATCGTTTCGAAGGGTATCTCTGCCGGTCATGGCCAGAACACGTATCGCGGCATGGTCAAGATCCAGAGGGGCGCCACCGGTGCCCGGAATTATACGCAGTGCGATTCCCTGCTGATCGGCGACAAGTGCGGCGCGCATACCTTTCCTTACATCGAAGTAAAAAATTCCACGGCACGCATGGAGCATGAAGCTTCAACGTCAAAGATTGGCGAGGATCAGCTCTTCTATCTGCAACAACGTGGACTCAAGCTGGAAGACGCCGTCTCGATGATCGTGAATGGCTTTTGCAAGCAGGTATTCCGCGAACTGCCGATGGAGTTCGCTGTCGAAGCGCAGAAATTATTGGGCGTAAGCCTGGAAGGCAGCGTCGGTTAACGACGGCGCAAGGAGATTGGTAACAGATGAGCTTGCTTGAAATCAAAAATCTACACGTTGAGATTGATGGGCACGAGATCCTGAAAGGTATCGACCTGACGGTGAATGCAGGCGAAGTACATTCCATCATGGGCCCAAACGGCTCGGGAAAGAGCACGCTTGCCCAGGTTCTGTCTCGACGCGACGCTTACCACGTAACTAATGGTTCGATCCTCTTCAACGGCAAAGATCTGCTGGAGATGAAGCCTGAAGAGGCAGCCTGCGAAGGCGTTTTCCTGGCTTTTCAATATCCGGTTGAGATTCCCGGGATCGGTAATACCTACTTCCTACGCTCGGCCATGAATGCAATTCGTAAATATCGCGGTCTGGAGGAGATGGATGCTATGGATTTCCTTCCGCTCTTCCGCGAGAAGCTGAAGCTGCTGGAGATGGACGAAAAGCTCATAAACCGTTCGGTTAACGAAGGCTTTTCCGGAGGAGAGAAGAAGCGGAATGAAATTCTGCAGATGGCACTGCTCGATCCGAAGCTAGCCATTCTCGACGAAACCGACTCCGGTCTGGATATCGACGCGTTGCGCATCGTCGCTAACGGCGTCAGCTCCATGCGTTCGCCCGAACGGGCCATGCTGGTCGTTACACATTACCAGCGCTTGTTGAATTACATCGTCCCCGACTTTGTTCATGTTCTGGTCGATGGCAAGATTGTCCGCTCCGGTGGCCCGGAACTGGCGCTTGAATTGGAAGAGAAGGGTTACGGATGGACAGAGCACGAGCCGCAGGAAGCTCGCGTTTCTGCCTGAGGGGAGATTAGGACGTGACAACAGCACTTGCCCAGATTGAAGGCTATCTGGATAGCTTCACGAAATTCGAACAGCAGGCCGCCGCCTATACTCCATCATGGCTCAAGAGGTTGCGTGCCGATGCTTTTGCTCGTTTCTGTGCAGTTGGATTTCCTACAACTCACGACGAAGATTGGCGCTTTACCAATCTCTCAAAATTGGTACGGACTCCCTTCCGACTGGCTGGCAGTACCGGTACCCTGCCCCCCTCGGTGAACATCGAGGAACTGCGTGTTCCCGGAGTGGCAGCGCAACTGGTCTTCATCAATGGCCGCTTTGCAAAAGATCTCTCGACCATTGGTGAGCTACCGAAAGGTGTTACCGTCGCGGGTCTAAAGGAAGAGATAGAACAGCATCCGGAGACGGTTGGAACCCGTTTCGGCCGCTTTCTCGACATCTATCGCGATCCCTTCTGCGCGCTCAACACCGCGTTCGCAGAAGATGGCGCCTACGTCTACATCGGGCGTGGCACAGTGCTGCAGGGACCGATTCATCTGCTCTTCCTCTCTGTTCCGGAAGATGAACCCACAATGACGAATCCTCGCAACCTGATTGTTGTCGAAAAGGAAGCTCAGGTATCGATTCTTGAGGACTACGCATCGCTTGGCGTCGAAACGCCTATCTTTTCAAATGCCGCTACCGAGCTGATCGTCGATGAGAATGCAACCGTCTCGCACGTACTCATCGAGCGAGAACACCTTCAAACCACAAACATCTCGACTCTGCGCATGCAGATCGGCCGGAGCGCGAACGTAGCCTCTCATTCCCTGCTTCTCGGCGGAGGTCTGGTTCGTAATAACGTGCATCCGGTTCTTGCCGGAGAGGGAGCCGAGTGTCTGATCAATGGCCTCTTTATCGGAGACCGGCAGCAGCATCTCGACAACTACATGTATGTGGAACATGCCAGTCCGCACTGCAGTAGTCGTCAGTTTTATAACGGTATCCTTGACTCGCAATCGCACGGAGTCTTTCACGGACGCATCGTTGTACATAAGGATGCACAGAAGACCGATGCCAAACAGACAAACCGAAATCTACTGCTCTCCGACGAGGCACAGATCGACACCAAGCCGCAGCTCGAAATCTATGCCGACGACGTAAAGTGCACACATGGCGCGACCATCGGACAGATTGAAGAGAATGCTTTGTTTTATCTGCAATCGCGCGGCATCGATGAAATCTCGGCGCGGAACCTTCTGCTCATGGCCTTTGCAGGCGAATGCCTGGAGCGCATCTCCGATACAGCGGCTAGGGAATATCTGGAGCACCTCGTCCAGAACTATCTTTCTTCCCTGGCATCAAAACACACAGCTCCAAAGAAGAATCAAATGCAAGATCAAGGACGCAGGTGGGAGGAAACAGAATGAGTGCTACTTCCGTCAAGTTGCCACCCTCGCAGGATGAAGTCTTGCATCGCACAGTTTCTCCCTCCCTCCGCTTCGATTTGGAGAAGGTACGTCGCGACTTCCCGATTCTCCAGGAGAGAGTCAATGGTCACCGGCTCGTCTATCTGGACAACGCCGCGACCGCGCAAAAACCACGCACCGTTATCGACCGACTCGTCCAGTACTATGAACACGAGAATGCCAATATCCATCGTGGCGTTCACTATCTTTCGGCCAAAGCGACGGAAGACTATGAGGCGGCACGCAAGAAAGTTCAGAAGTTCCTCAATGCCAAGGAACTGAGAGAGATTGTTTTCGTTCGCGGTACCACCGAGGCTATCAACCTTGTTGCTCAGACCTACGGACGCGTGCACGTTGGCGCGCAGGACGAGGTGCTGATCACCGCCATGGAACACCACTCCAATATCGTTCCCTGGCAGATTCTTTGTGAAGAAAAGGGAGCCAGGCTGCAGGTTGCGCCTATCAACGAACGTGGAGAGCTGATCCTCGAAGAATTCGAAAAGTTATTGGGACCGAAGACGAAGCTTGTCTGTGTGACCCACGTCTCGAATGCGCTGGGAACCACCAATCCGGTGAAGCAGCTTGTTGCTCTCGCTCACTCACGAAACATTCCGATACTCGTCGATGGAGCACAGGCAGCTCCACATCTGCCGGTCGATGTACAGGATCTGGATTGTGACTTCTACACCTTCTCAGGACATAAGGCCTATGGTCCTACAGGTATCGGAGCCCTCTACGGGAAGGCACACCTATTGGAAGAGATGCCTCCGTACCAGGGCGGAGGAGACATGATCAGCTCTGTCACCTTCGAAAAGACTATCTACAACAAACTTCCACATAAGTTCGAGGCCGGTACACCGGACATTAGCGGAGTCATCGCTCTGGGCGCTGCTCTCGATTATCTCAACAGCTTAGGAATGGATCGGATCGCAGCTCATGAGCATGACCTCCTCACCTATGCAACCGATATAGTTTCCGATATTCCGGGAATCAGGCTTATTGGCACAGCGAGTGAAAAGATGGGGGTTTTATCCTTTGTCATCGAAGACATCCATCCGCATGACATTGGAACCATCCTCGATCAGGAAGGTATTGCAATTCGTACCGGACATCACTGCGCACAACCCGTGATGGAATACTTCGGAGTTCCCGCAACGGCGAGGGCCTCCTTCGGGCTCTACAACACAAAGGAAGAGATCGATTTGCTGGTTCGCGGAATTGAGAGAGTAAAGGAGGTCCTGAGCTAATGGCTGATCTGCGGGATCTCTATCAGGAAGTCATCCTGGAACATAGCAAGGCGCCGCGAAATTATCATCCGCTGCCGGAGGCCAATCATCATGCAGAGGGTTACAATCCGCTCTGCGGCGACCGCTTCTCGATTGATGTGCAAATGGACGGAAACTCGATCCGCGACATCGGCTTTCAGGGCGCGGGCTGCGCAATCTCCAAAGCTTCGGCATCCATGATGACCCAGAGTGTAAAGGGCAAAACCAAAGAAGAAGTCGAGGAGCTCTTTCAGCGATTTCATGAAATGGTCACTGCCGAGGCTAAGGGAGAAACTCCCGATCCAACCGAAATGGGTAAGCTCGCAGTCTTTTCCGGTGTTTGCGAGTTTCCCGCAAGAGTAAAATGCGCGACCTTGGCTTGGCATACATTGAAGGCCGCATTGGAAGAAAAGCAAGAAGCTATTTCGACGGAATAGATTGAGGGACGTCCTCAGACAGGATGTGTTTATGGTTACAAATGAATCTGTCGAGCTGAAAAGGGACTGCCCTGCAATTGAGATCCCCAGCGGTGTCCCTCGCATTTTGGCGAAGGGCAGCATGGCCAGGATCACGCAATCCTCAGGCACCGGTTATTCCATCACAACCGATGGATACGGTATGTACCGTATCGATGTCAAAGATGCCGATGCCCTGGGAATAGAAACTACCGCCGTAGCAGAAAAGAAGCCGGATGTCCCGTTCAGCGAACAGTTGGTCTGGGACATCCTAAAGACCGTCTACGATCCGGAGATTCCTGTCAATATAGTCGACCTGGGCTTGATCTATTCCTGCGTTATTACTCCTCGCGAAGAGGGGGGCAAAAAAGTCGAGATAAAGATGTCGATGACTGCGCCCGGCTGCGGCATGGGAGACGTACTTAAAGCTGATATCGAACAACGCATCTCGCAATTGCCTGAAGTAAACGAGACACATGTCGAAGTAGTCTTCGATCCGCCTTGGAACCCTGGACTAATGTCCGAAGCGGCCAAGCTCCAACTCGGCTTTGACTTGGACTACGGCAACAACAACTCGTCCGGGGGAATGCCCATCTTCCGCTAATCCTGATTGTTCATTGAAGCTCCTAGCCAACAGGTACATAGATGGATATTACGGTATCGATATCCGGAGGAATTGACCCTACAACGAACGCACGGGTACCCCCTCTTCACGAGCGAAGCGAGTTAAGGGGAGACACACAAAGTATCAATACCGGTAGCCGAACAGATCTGATTTTCAAAGCATCGCTCGGTTACCGATATGGAAGCCTCAGCTTACCCCACCTTAGCTGGTGCTCAACTACGTTTCGCACCGCGAAGATGGGGCACCCGCAGCCTGTGCGGAAATACTCTGATCTCCCCGGACTTCTAATACTCCATAAACTCAAGTAGCCGGTCACGGACAAGAGCTATATGCTCCCGCATGGCGGCTTGAGCAACTTTGCGATTCTTCGCTTGCAAGGCATCCAGAATGGCCTGATGGGCCTTGGGAGCTGTACTTGAGGATAGGTCGTAGGTCTTGCACCGGCAGAGCCAGATCTGATGCTGAACATTCTCCAGAACGCGGCAAAGCTCGGCGTTTCCCGTAGCGCGTGCAATGGCGCCGTGAAAATGAGCATCCTCTTCTATATGCTTAATCTTGTTTTTCGCCTTCAGGTTCTTGCGAGTTTCTTTGATGCTCGCGGATAACTCTTCGAATAAGGACGCATTCAACTCCGCTATCCCGACGGCGTGAACCTCAAGGACCTCTCTTAAATCGTACAGGTCCTTAACTTCCTTGGCAGAGTAACGGCGCAGATAGGCACCTCGCCTCGGTTCGATATGAATCAGCCCCTCTGTCTGAAGACTATTCAGAGCCTCGCGGATAGGGGATTTGCTGATCTCAAATTGTTGAGCAAGAAACTCCTCCGTCAGACGGACGTCCTCGTCGAGTTTCCCTTCCAGGATGTACTTCTTGATGCTGTCGTAGGCCAGGGTAGTTAGATTGGGTGGTTTTATTATTTTTCTCATGTTGACGAACAAATTTCAAATAAAGCTAATTGTACTCGAATTCATCAGCTCTCTGTCAGGAAAGCCCCGCGTAACACATGGAGGTGAGATTGTTATCACACGTTAGGGCATATTAGAAGCACAATTACCCACAATGATGCGAAGCATGTGGGATTGCCAATATGTTCGGCAGCATTACAGTGACCATTAGCAGGAAAAGAACAATAGCCTCCCGGAGGGAACGCACGAAAATAGCCACGTGCGGAGCGTAGCGGAACACGGGGTTAGTACCCCATTCAATTCATCTGGGCTGGCAGGGGCGGAACGAATCCTAGAGCGTTCCCCGCAAAGAGGTAGATCAAGGCACAAAAGCATACGCAGCCTTCCGTCAAAATGCTCTCTAATTTTCTTATTTACGATGTGTGGAGGATTTCATTCCGCCACCATACGGGGCGGAGATTTTTGGGGAGAAGCTAACCCAGCGCTCCCGTCCGCAACGCGGACTCCGCACGGGGCTATTCTCGATTTGCCCCACCGGGACAAAGTGCTGGGTTATCCCGTACTTTCACAATTCAGTTTGTGGGTAATTGATGGCTTGCCAGCTACCTAGTCGCGGTAGGGATGCGAATTACTTCGCACCCCCCGCACAGATCCGGACGTGAAGATTTCCCTCATCCGGCTCCTGCCTTAGGTCCTAACGCGCACGCGACACGAAGGATAAGGGTGACAGATACGGACTGGCGGTAGCCAGCGATGGATAAGCCGCTGCATTCGTTCCCAGATCACGTAGCCGAGTTGGCTGCGCCGGCATAACATCCGGTGCCAGTATCGACTAACTTGATTGCGAAAGACCTGCAGCGATGGACTGTTAGTAGGCACTCCGTAATAGCGCATGTGCCCTCTAACTACCGCCTGCAACCATCGCCCTACCGTTTCCATCGGATCATGCATGCGTCTCCGTAGTTCCTCTTTGATGGCCCTCAGCTTCGCACGCATGCGCTTTCGGTTTGTCTGCCGCAACACCGTAAACTTTCCTTTCCTGGTCTTTCCGCAGATATGCGTGAAGCCCAGATAATTGAACGTTTCCGGCTTCCCTTCGCCGCTTTGCTCCCGATTTCTGGCCGCATAACGTCCAAACTCCAGCAACCGCGTTTTGCCCGGGTGCAGTTCTAGATTGAACGTCTTCATCCGTTCTTCCAGTTCTTTCCAGAACCGCTCGGCCTCCATCTTCTCCTCGAATCCTACGACTATGTCGTCGGCGAATCGCACCACCATCATTTCTCCGCGTGCAATCTTCCTCCGCCACACCTGGATCCAAAGGTCAAAGACGTAGTGCAGGTAGACATTTGCCAACAATGGCGATGCACTGCCTCCTTGTGGTGTCCCCTGCTCACTCACCGTCAGCTTTCCGTCTTCCAGCACGCCTGCGTTTAACCATTTCTGGATTAGTCGCACCACGCGCCGGTCTCCTATCCGGTGCTCGATAAACTGGACCAGCCAGTTCTTCGACACACTGTCGAAAAAGGCTCGTATGTCCAGATCTAACACCCAGTTCACTGGTTTCTCCATGATCCCTACATAGAGCTGATCCAACGCTTGGTGTTGGCTTCGCCCTGCTCGGAATCCATACGAGAACTCTGCAAAGTCCTGTTCGTAGATCGCATTCATCACCTCTACAACGGCTCGTTGGACTATCTTGTCCTCCAGCGCTGTCACCCCGAGCGCTCGTTGTCGCCCGTCGGCTTTCGGGATATACGTTCTCCGTACTGGCTTCGCTCGATACGCTCCTCGCTGCAGTCTATGGGACAAGTCCTGGAGCTTTTCTCCCAAGTTCTCGCCGTAGTGCTGCCACGTCTCCCCATCCACGCCGGGTGAGGCCTCTTTCTTCAGTTGTAAATAGGCCCACTCCAGCATCTCCAGCTTATAGACGTAGTGGAACAGCGCCGTAAATCTGGTCTCTTTGTCCTTTCTTGCCGCTTGCCGTACCCGCTCCAGCTCTCTTTGCACGTTTCCCCGGCTCTGCGTCCGGTACGTGTTTTGCTGTTGCGGATTGCCCTTGGCCAGATCCCGTCCCTCCATCCCCTCCGCTGCCGGTTTCCCGTCTTTGTTCGGAGACTTCCCTGGTACCTTGGATCTGTCCGACTTCCCGTGTTCGTTCATCATCTGCTTCTGTCCTTGGACTTCCAGATGCGGCCCGTGTTGCTTCTCTCGGGCGAACCCGGGATCTCCCGGTTCCCGTGCTTAGCGCGTCCATACGTGCCAGGGTCTTCGACCTCGCGGGACTCTTCCGTGCCTCGCTTTGCGGCACCTCAGATGTTGCCTTCCGAACAAACTCAATTCGTCGGCGTCCCGAAGTTGAATGTAATTTCGCGGCTCTATTGCCCGGCCCGCATTTTCCCCTGTCCAACGCTTCAGCCAGTCCCTCTCGGGCCTCGCCGCATGACTTGGGGCCAGTGTGGTTTGCTACTCCTTCACTGCGTGACTCTTTCATTCACTACGCTATGCCGGTCTCCCGGCGCTTTCGAGTTTCTACATTTTCTGAGTCAATGACAGCCGAAAATCGTGTACACAATCAGAAGCGCAAAGGCGAATTGTTTTTTGCCCTGTGTCAGGGCTGGGCTTCAGACCAGCCGAAAATAGTCTTCTTTGAGAGAGGAAACATTTTCGGTAACATATGTGACGGAAAGAACAACGGCCTTGAACCTATAGCAGTTTGCGCGTTTGGGTCATTGCTTCCACGCGCGAGGATACTCTCAAACGGTACCTTGCAACTATTCGGCCGTCTCAATTCCACGCTGCATTCGTTACCGAGAATGTCTCCCCCCAAAAAGAAGGCAGCTTGCGGTAGGCCTGAAGGCCTACCCTGACACACAACCAAAGCCAATTCGCCCTTGAGATTCTGGTCATGTTTAAGATTTTCTGCAATTATCAGTTCGCGAAATGTAGAAACGCCATACAGTCTTACTCTATTGACAAGTACCCATAAATCATTAACTATAAAGTAAATAGTTCAAGGATAGAGAGTCATGCGGATTTCCGTCTGCATCGATCACACATACTTGAGCTTCGGGAAGCATCTCTTCCTGGTCCATCTCAGTCGGATATTTCACGCTGTTCGGCATCCTGTAGCACATATACAGTTCCCTATTTAGGTGAGAATATGCGATTTTTTAGAGCTCTAGAGCATTTCCCGCAAAGATGTAGACCAAGTCACAAAAGCATACGCAGCTTTCCGCCGAAGAAAGCTGCTCATCTCTATTGCTGGCGAGTCTATACCTATGCGGGAAATGCTCTGGCCCTGGCCATTCTCTTTGTGTTCACCCTCGTTCCAGGTGAGGCCGATGCTCAAACTCCTGCGAAAATTTTGCATTTGTTTGGACAACCTTCGGGTGAATCTGCCTTTGCAGCTTTTGTTACACCAGCACCACAGGCCGATGCGGCGGATACAGTCTGCCCCCGCTCCACAGCAGGCTCTGCGGTAACAAATCCTTCGGAAGTAGCAAGCCAGAATGGCGTACTGGAAGTAACATTCAAGTTTCAGACAGCCGTCGATGCCCAGGGACTTACACGTTATTGCTATGTTACAGATAAAGGGCTGGTCGCCCCGACACTTCGGGTTAACCCCGGGGATAAGTTAATTATCCATTTCCAGAATAATATTCCTGCTGCACAGACCTCCAGCCAGCAGATGCCGGGAATGCAGATGCACCTTTCGGACAATGCCACTGCGGCAGATGCTGCCTGCAACGCGCAAATGATGGGTTCTACCTCTACGAACCTGCATTTCCACGGCGTGAATGCTGCTCCCACCTGTCATCAGGACGAGGTCATCCACACACTCATTCAGCCGCAGGAGACCTTCGATTACACAGTACAGGTTCCCGCAAATGAGCCGCCCGGACTCTACTGGTATCATCCGCATCCGCACGGCTTCAGCGAGGCACAAGTGCTCGGCGGTGCCTCCGGGGCTCTGATCGTGCAAGGCATTCAGAATTTCAATTCTTCTCTATCCGGACTCCCGGAGCGAATCCTTGTCCTCAGAGATCAAACCGTAACTTATTCCGGTACGCAAACAGGTGTAACCAAACCGGAGACCGATCTTTCGGTAAATTATGTCCCGGTTACCTACCCTACAGAGACTCCGGCTGTAATCAACACGCCTGTAGCCAAGAAAGAGTTATGGCGGGTTCTGAACGCCTCTGCCGATACTCTTCTGAATTTGCAGGTATTGATCGGCAGCACTCCGCAACAGTTGCAAATTGTTGCCATCGATGGAGTTCCCCTGAAGGACGGGAATGGTAACCCAACGTCAGTTACTCAGACGAATTACGTTCTATCCTCTGCCTCCCGCGTAGAATTTGTTGTTACGACACCGGGCACCGGACAGCAAGGAACCCTGATAACCCAAACCTGGAACAATGGCCCGGACGGAGACTCCGATCCTGGAAGAACGCTGGCCGTAATCAAGCCGACAGTTACCAGCAGTACAGTGCAACCTGCAAGTCTGGCAAAACTCCCGGAGCAAACACATTTCCAGCCTCTTACGAGGTTTGCGTCGCTGGATTCCGCAACGCCCACCGTGCAGCGCAAGATCTATCTCTCGGACAATGCTCCTACCTTTTCGCAGTTTTACATTACGATCGACGGCCAAACCCCTAAGGTCTTCGATATGAATGCGGCACCCGATATCGTCACGCAGGCCGGAACCGTAGAAGAGTGGATCATCGAAAACCGTTCGAAGATGGACCATAACTTCCACATTCACCAGATCCACTTTCAAACTCTGGCTGTTAATGGAAGCTCGGTTAGCGATACAACCCTGCGGGATACGGTCAACATACCGCATTGGACCGGCAGTGGAGCCTATCCAAGCGTTACCCTGCTGATGGACTTCCGCGATCCCAACATTGTCGGAACCTTCCCCTATCATTGCCACATTCTGTCTCACGAAGACCGGGGCATGATGGCTGCGATTCAAGTTCAGGCAGCGTCAACGACCACGGCCTTAACCGCTACTCCGACTACAGGCCCCTTTGGAACGGCTGTTACTCTCAAGGCGACGGTAACAGGCACGGGAACAACATCCAACCCGACAGGAACAGTAACCTTTTATAACGGAACCACTGCTCTAGGAACTGGAACTCTGGATGCCTCGGGAAATACAACCTACACCACCAGCTCCTTACCCGTAGGCAGTAACTCGATTACAGCTGTTTATGCCGGGAATAACTCGTTTACAACATCCACGTCCAGCGTGGTAACTGTTACTATCACGCAGGCAGCAACAACTACGGCGCTAGCAGCTTCAGCCACAACCGTCGCCGTCGGTTCGAGCGTTACATTCACGGCGACCGTAACAGGATCGGGATCGACGGTTCCCACCGGATCTGTCAGTTTCCTCAATGGAACAACGACGTTAGGAACCGTGGCACTCAGTGCTTCAGGCGCTGCCACCTATTCCACGACGGCCTTACCGGTCGGAGCCAATTCCATCACGGCACAGTACGGAGGCGACACCTCCTTCACGGCATCCGCTTCCACGGCGGTAACTGTTACTGTGAATCCGCCACCTCCAGCAGACTTCACCGTCGGAGTCAGTCCAAACACTCTGAGTGTGGTCAAGGGACAATCCGAGACCGCAACACTCACCATCACCCCTGTGAACGGATTTACCTCTCCGTTGGCATTTAGTTGCAGCGGACTTCCATCGGAAGCACAGTGCACATTCACACCACAAAGTGTTACTCCGGACGGAACCAACGCCACAACCACGCAGCTGACGATTTCGACAACCGCAGCAAGGGCACAGGCACAAAGCTCTGCCATCCCTGGCAATGGCCTTTACTATGCCCTTCTGATTCCAGGGGCCGGAGCATTCCTGGGCCTCCTTCTACCACGGAATCGGAAGCGCTCACGAAAGGCATATATCTTCCATCTCGGTGTTTTGCTGCTCTGTCTGACTGGCTTCATAAGCGCCTGTGGCACAAAGACGCAATCAGGAGGAGGAATAGCCGATCCGGGAACGCCGGCGGGAAGCAGCACGATCACCATTACCGCAGCCTCTTCCGGCTCTACCACGATCACTCACTCCGGAACGGTTACACTCACGGTCACTCCATAGTTCCGGCTAAGACTTCCGCCGAGATGCCCAGATCCCTGTCCGGGGTACCTGGGCATCATTGGTCAAGAGAAGATCCCTCCGGAAGCGAATTTCCCCGCACACCAGCCCGAGCCCAGCTTTCGGCACACCGATTGCTACTACAGCTACAGGTAGACAGGTTTTACCCCTGTTCACGCAGCTTTGCTAGACAAGCTAACGACAAATTTCAATATCCGTTTGCTGGGAAAAGCCGCTGAAAGGGCTGCAACAGTGTGCAAAGTACTTCCGCATGTGAAGTCTTTTACACACTGCGACAGAGGTAAGCCTGTCTGCTCCGATTTCCGGACCTGCATACCGGGGGAAAAGTTTTGGCACAGCCTCTCTATATTGATGACACGCAGGAGAATAGCTCTCTTGCCGAGGAAAGACTCCAGACCGCAGATCCAGCTTCGGCTCCGAGAGAGCAGCTATTCCTTCTCTATCATGAGCTGCACGACCTGCCCTGCCCTTATCGCTATGCCGTCTCGAAGGATCTCTTTCAGGAACACCTCAAGGTAATCCTGGAAGCAAAAGAGGGCACTTCCCAGTTCTTTCAAACCGAAATCACCTTTGACGATGGCGGTATTACGGATCACTCCATCGCCCTGCCGCTGCTGGCACAAGCCGGGCTGCAGGCACGCTTCTTCGTCACCGCAGGTTGGACCGGAAAACGTGAATCCTGCATGGGATGGGAGCATCTTCGGGAACTTGTCCGCCAGGGCCAGATTATCGGATCGCACGGATGGTCACATCGCTTCCTTACGCGTTGTGGGCCGCAGGAGCTTCGCTGGGAGGTTGAGCGCTCCAAGAAGGTACTGGAGGATAAGCTCGGCATTGCAGTCGACGAACTGTCGTTGCCGGGCGGACGCATGAATAAAACCGTGCTGGCTGCCTGCCAGAGTGCGGGCTACAAACGCATCTTCACCTCTTCGCCAAAGATCAACCGTGGATCGTCTTTTACCCCCGGACGTATCAATATGCTCAGCACAACGACGGCAAAACAGCTACAGTCGTGGATGAAGAAGGATGGTAAGGCGCTGAGGAAGCTGCAGGCGAAGGCCGGAGCCAAGGCGATGGCGAAATCCGTTCTTGGAGATTCTCTTTATCTGAAGTTGTGGGGCATGATGCATACCTCCGAGACAACCCCGCTCGGATTTACGGAAAGCGAGTAGATATGAAGATTCTGCACCTCATTAGCAGTGGAGGCATGTACGGTGCCGAAGCCGTGATTCTGACTCTGTGCCGACGTCTGCAGGAGACCGGACACATCTCCGAGATTGCGTGCTTCCTGAATCAGCATCGTCCGAATACGGAGTTCCTCAATAGCGCCAAGGCGCAGGGATTCTCTATTCAGGCAATCTCCTGCCACTCGCGCATCGATCTCAAGACGATCAAGGAGCTTCGCAGAATAATCGTAGAGGGCGAGTACGATCTGGTTCATTCGCATAACTACAAAGCAGATATTTATCTGAAGCTTGCGACAATCGGCCTACAGATTCCTATCGTCGCTACCTGCCATACCTGGTACGACAACAATCCCAGCGTCTGGCTTTATGGGGCGCTGGACCGCTTTCTTCTGCGGTTTTTCGATACCGTAGTCTCGGTCTCGCCCGGTGTAAGTAAGCGCTTGCGCAAGGCAGGAGTTCGCGTTAGCTCAATCGTACAGATCACGAATGGAATTGCGGTCGAAAAGTATGAGAATCGCTTTGCCGTACTGCGGCGTGAACTCAACCTCCTTCCCAGTAAGGTTCTTGTCGGGGTGGTAGCTCGCCTGAGCCGCGAGAAAGGTATCCGCTACTTCCTGGATGCAATCGCAGCACTAGGAAACGATGCCGATAACTTCCATTTCGTCATCGTCGGAGAGGGGCCTGAAGCTGGCAATCTCCATGAACAGGTAAGGGATCTCGGGATAGAGGAAAAGGTTCGATTCCTGGGACGGCGTGAGGATATGCCGGAAGTCTTCGCCTCCATCGATATCCTAGTGCAACCCTCACTGGATGAAGGGCTACCAATTTCTGTTCTTGAGGCCATGGCCTCGGGATGTACGGTAATTGCTACCAGTGTAGGGGCGCTTCCCGCAGTCATCCTCTCGGAAGAAACGGGACTGCTGATCACTCCTGGCGATGCGCAGGAGATTGCGGCAGCGTTACGCCGGACTGGGGCCGATCCTACGCTCAGAGCACAATTCGGTGGCTCTGCGCAACGGCGTGTCCAGACCTCCTTCTCCGCGGAGGAGATGACAAGAAGATATTTCGCCGTATACCAGACGGCAACCACCCCGATCTCTACAGAAAGGCAAGTAGTACCCACTCTCTAGCATGGCGGAAGCAGTTGATGTCTTGATCTTCGATCCTCTGACGGCGGTTCCCTATTACGACGCAGCTCTCACGGCTGCGCTAGTGGAAAAGAAGGCCCGGGTCCAGTTAGCAGCCATTACCTATTATCTGGATCGCCCCTGCTTCGCAAGGATGGGAGTGAAGAACAATCAAGGCCTGCTGGATATTATCGGCAAATACGACCTTCCTAAGTCTTTGCGGCGCGCGGCGAAGCTCCTGGAGATGGCGCTGAATCTTCTGATACTCTTCTTCCGCTTCCGCAAGAATCCTCCCAGAGTTGTCCACGTCGAGTATCTGCCATTGTTACGAACCTCCCTGCCTTTGGATTATATGTTTGTTCGATGGCTCCAACGCCGTGGGTCGAGATTTGTCTATACCGTCCATGACCTGCTGCCACATGATACGGGGGATCGCTTCTTCGATTTATATGCTAAGGTCTACGCACAGGCCGACACCTTGATCTGTCACACAGCCTCCGCACGGGAAGAACTGATCTACCGTTTCGGAGTGGATCCGGCAAAGCTTCATACGATTCCTCACGGCCCGCTTTTTTCCGGTTCTACGAAGGGCTCAACCGATTCGATACGTGCAGCCTATCAGCTTTCACCGGACAATCTTGTTGTCCTATGGCAGGGGCTTATCTTTCCTTATAAGGGGATCGACTTCCTCCTGGATAGCTGGTCCTCTGTGATTGAAGCTGTTCCTAATGCCCGATTGATTATCGCAGGGACAGGCGACGCCGATTTGCTGGAATCCTTGAAACACAAAATCGAAGAGCAACAACTTCAATCGACAGTTCGCACTCGCTTTGAGTATGTCAGCGAAGAGGAACTAAGCAAACTCTACACACTTGCCGACTGTGTCGTCTTCCCCTACAAGGCAATCAGCACCAGCGGCGCATTAATGACGGCTATGTCCTTCGGGAAAGCGATCATTACAACAGATCTCCCCTATTTCAAAGAAGTCTTACAAGATGGGAAACTGGGCCATCTTGTTCCCTATGGGGATATTCCCAGCCTCTCGTCTGCTATTGCATCCCTGCTGCTATCGCCGGCTAAACGCGAGAGTTTGCAAAAGATACTAGCGGAGACGATAGATGGCAAGAAACAGTGGGAACAAATTGCAGTCAAGACACTCGATTGTTATCGACAGAGAGACCCAAGACCTGTCATCGATACTGTTTTGGCGACTAGATAGTTACTTCTCAGTCTTCCTGAAGGAACTAGCTCAGTCACAAGATATGGCGCAGAGACAGTCAATCTATCTGTGTACGGGAAAATAATGTAACCGCCAGAGACTACATTTGTCATTAGGGCTTGGCAAAGAGGAACAACCTGCGAAGCGGATGGCGGTCAGAAACCGCCACCACAGCCGGTTCGGAGACCGGCGCTACCATACTTCCGGAGTTTGATAGCATGCGCTGTCCACGGCTCGAAGGCAGGAACAATGACCGATCAAAGCTACCTGTATGGTTGAGTCTAACACTACTGCGGCGAAGTCAGAATCGAAACCCCGTACGCTTGCGCCCCCGCTATGTGCTCAGCAATCCTGTTAACGCTAGAGCTGGTCTCTTGTAACGCTGGTCTCCGAACCGGCTGTGGTGGCGGTTTCTGACCGCCACCTCCCTCCGCTGATTCCTTCTTCTTCCTCTGCTGCTTGCAATTGTAGAAACTACAGGCGCCGGAATACTCTTCGCATTCCGGCGCCAGCTCTCAATCTATGACGTAATGAGCGCCTATCTAACTATGGCCCTTAGCAGTGAACGATCTTGTCCGATACGATGCCACGGGTTGCATTGCGAGTATCGACGACAAGCTGCGCACGGGAGACAATGTCCTGCCAGTCGTAATCCGAGTGATCGGTCACAACCACTACAGCGTCGTAATCCGCGACATTGTCGAGCGAAGCACAATCCATATTCAGGTGATAACGGCGACCACGGCCGACACGCACAAAATAAGGATCGTGATAATCGACCGATGCACCCTCGCTACGGAATTCTTCGATGATGGTCAGCGAAGGAGACTCGCGGAGATCGTCGATATCTTTCTTATAGGCGACTCCGAGCACCAGAATCTTGCTACCGTTCAAAGACTTACGGCGAGCATTCAAAGCACCCATGGTGGAGCGGACAACGAAATAAGGCATGGCTTCATTGACTTCGCCAGCCAACTCAATGAAACGGGTTGCAAAGTCGTACTCTTTGGCCTTCCAGCTCAAATAGAAGGGGTCAATCGGAATGCAGTGCCCACCAAGACCCGGTCCCGGATAAAAGGCATGGAAGCCGAAGGGCTTGGTCGAAGCTGCGTCGATAACCTCCCAGATATCGATGCCCATCTTCAAGCAAAGCTGCTTGAGTTCATTGACCAGAGCAATATTCACACAACGATAGATGTTTTCGAGCAATTTGGTCATCTCAGCCGCACGAGTCGAGCTGACCGGAATCGTACGACGGAAGATCCCACCATAAAGGGCGCGAGCCATGCCGATGGCCTGCGGGCCATGTCCGCCGACAACCTTAGGAATATCGCAACGGGCTACGCTGTCGTTGCCTGGATCTTCACGCTCGGGCGAAAAGGCAACATGGAAGACACCGGACTTCTCGTCGGCAACCGCTGCCTTCAAACCGGCTTTGTTTCCCTGCTCCAGGATCGGGATCACGATTTCATCGGTCGTGCCAGGATAGGTGGTGCTTTCGAGAACAATCAGCTGATGCTCACGAACCCAGGGAGCAACCGCACGCATCGTGTTTTCGACAAAGCTAAGATCCGGCTCCTTATGGTCATTGAGCGGAGTCGGAACGCAAACGATCACCGCATCCATATTGGAGATCTGCGAGAAATCGGTGGTAGCGCGCAAGCCATGCTCACGTGCCCGCTGGATCTCGGTCGCGGGAATACGGTAGATATAGGATCTTCCAGCCTCGAGGTCATCAACCTTCTTGGCATCGATATCAAATCCTGTGAGCTGAAAACCGGCTTCTGAGAACAATAAAGAAAGTGGTAGTCCTACGTAACCGAGTCCTATGACTCCAATTTTCGCAGTACGATTTCGAAATTGCTCTTCCCGAAGAAGAGCTTCACTAGCGTCAAGAGAGAGAGCAGTCGTTTTCATACCCTCTGACTAAGCAAGTTTGATTCCATAGTTCGTGTCTGGAGAAACATGCAGACGAAATAAATCGCTGTGAGGGCGAAATCCAAGCATTTGGAAAAGTAACAGATACTTTTCAGCCGGGAATCACACGAAGACGGACGCCGGAGATCTTTGTTCGATACCGATATAGAAGCGGTTCTGAACCTTCTCTAGACATACGCTTGCTCTTTGCTGTGAGATGAGCACCCAGGCCGATGGAAGCTGCTAAAAGACAATAAGTAGCAAATGCCAGGGTTTAAGCTGCTATTGCGCCTTGAGAACTGTTCGCTATACTCGTGGGCAATCTTTTGCAACTTTTCTCCGCTGGTTCATGCACAACTGCACACTATGCACTTCGCTTCACACTCTGGGAACGTCTTTGCATACTTCGGCCGAATCGTTTTGCTGAATTCAGGTTCACCACTCTAGCTAAAACCTCCGAGGTCATTGCATAGAATGTGCAAACCTCTTCCTACCCCACCTCCAGCCAAAGGCGACAAACTCCAGGAACCTTGAATAATACGGCTTCTGTGAGTTTTCCTCAGGGCCCGCCCTGTCTCTCCCCATTTCGGAACACTACGTGCAATGGTCCAGGAGTGATGACTGACAGAACTCCACAGATTGGCAATCTTCAGCACCCTGATAGCCACCGCCCTTCGGTGACCATTGTCGTGCCCGTATTCAACGAAGAGGCATCGTTGGAGCAGCTGAAAGGAAAGTTGGCACAGCTGCACCGTGCTCTCCTCCCACACTACCGTGTATCGTTCTGCCTGGTAGACGATGGCAGCACGGATCGCACCTTCGAAGGACTGGCAGGCGTATGTCCTGAGGATGCGACTCTTCAGCTGCTACGGCATGAGACCAACCAAGGCGTTGGGGCCTCCTTCCAAACAGCGTTCGCAAATGTAAAGTCAGACATTGTCTGCACACTTGATGCAGACTGCAGCTATCCGCCCATCGACCTGATGAAGCTGATCAATCTGGTCAGCAGCGGAGAGGCGGAGGTAGCGACAGGGTCGCCCTATCATCCGACAGGCAATGTCGACGGAGTTCCGCCCTGGCGTCTGCTCTTGAGCATGCAGTGCTCGCTTCTGTACCGAATCTTCTTCCCGTTGAAGCTCTATACCTACACAAGTATTCTTCGTGCCTATAGAGGATCGGTAACTCAAAATATCGCTTTTACCCATAGAGATTTTGTTTCGGCGGTTGAGATTCTTCTCGAAGCCCATCGTATGGGCAACCGTATTGCCGAAGTCCCTCTTACCCTGCATGGCCGCAAAACAGGCAGAAGCAAGATGAGGGTACTGAAAACGATTCTGTCACATATTCAATTTGCCTCCGGTTATGCCATGCGCCTCTATGCGTTGCGTCTGCGCGACGCTGTAGGCGGTTTGGCTACTGGTAACGAAATTGCAGTACTACCAATGTGCACTCCAGTTGTCCTTTCAGGAAACCGCTGGTCCGCAACATCTAGGGAGAACTAAATATATGGTGAATGTTGGAGTCATTGGCCTAGGCGCATGGGGATGGAACGTAGCACGCTCCTATGCCAGCCTTCCAGATTGCAACCTTATATATGTCTGCGATACCGATCCTCGCAGGCGCCAAACAGCACAACATACCTGGCGTTCGGTCACAGCGCTTGAAACTCCTGACGAACTGATCCTCAAGGATGACGTTGAAGCTGTCGTCATCAGTTCGCCCGCTGTCACGCACTATCCTCTGGTACAGAAAGCATTACTCGCCGGGAAAGACGTCTTTGTCGAAAAGCCCTTTACCCTGGCTGTTTCCGAAGCAGAAGAGCTTGCTGCTCTGGCCAAGGAACAGAACAGGATTCTGATGGTCGGCCATCTGCTTGAGTATCATCCGGTCGTCAATTACATCCGCGATATGATTCGCTCCGGTGAGCTCGGCGAGATTTACTACATCTACAGCCAACGCGTGAACCTGGGCAGAATTCGTGGAGATGAAAACGCTCTCTGGAGCTTCGCTCCACACGATATCTCGCAGATCCTCTATCTCCTCGACATGGAGCCGAAGAGTGTAAGCACCCGAGGACAAAGCTACATCCAGGCCGGTATCGAAGACGTAGTCTTCATGACTCTTCGTTTCGATAAAAAGGTAATGGCCCACGTTCACATTAGCTGGCTCGATCCCCACAAGGTTCGCAGCCTGACGATCGTTGGCAGCAAAAAAATGGTGGTCTTCGACGATACTTTGACTTCCGAGAAGTTGAAGATCTACGACAATCACGCTGAAATGCCCGCTCCCGGCAGCTACGGCGAGGCAATCCAGGTCAGCTTTGGCGATATCTCGATTCCGCGCATGCCCAACACGGAGCCGCTGAAGATCGAGTGCCAGCACTTCCTGGACAGCGTCGCCAAGCGCACAACTCCTCGTACAGACCCCGAAGATGGTCTTCGTGTCATCCGTGTTCTCGATGCCGCGCAACGTTCAATGGATCTTGATGGATTACCGGTCACGATAGGAAACGATTATGTCCAATTGCATTCATCCGACAGCGAAATTAGGCCTTGGGCTCCAGTTGGGGCATAACATCGTCATCGGCGAGAACGTCGTTGTCGGGGATAACTCCATCATCGGGCATGGCGCCGTCCTGCACGCTGACACCAAAGTAGGGGCCAATGTACGTATTGACGACTATGCTGTCATCGGAAAACTTCCGATGGTAGCAGCAGCCAGTGCGGTTACAAAGGTTCAGACGCTTGAAGGCACTGTTATTGGCGATAACTGCATCGTGGGAACACATGCAGTTATCTACCGCGGAGCCCTTATCAGCAACAAGGTCATGGTAGCCGACATGGCAAGCGTTCGCGAGGATGTCGAGATTGGCGAGCGCACCATCATCGGCCGTGGCGTTACCGTCGAAAACAAGGTTCGCATCGGCAGTTTCTGCAAGATCGAAACAGAGGCATACGTTACCGCTCTCTCGACGATTGAAGATTACTGCTTCGTCGCCCCCGAAGTAACGTTTACGAACGACAACTTCCTGGGCCGCACCAAGGATAGATTCAAGTATCACAAGGGACCCACACTCAAGAAGGGTGCCCGCATCGGAGCAAACTCTACGCTTCTTCCTGGCGTGGTTATTGAGGAAGACGGGCTTGTTGCTGCAGGCTCTATTGTCACTCGCGATGTCCCCCAACGCATTACCGTCATGGGTACTCCGGCGCACAGCTGGAGAGATGTTCCCCAGGATCAATTGTTGGAGAACCAATGAAACTGCTTTCCATAGTTGGCGCAAGACCAAATTTCACGAAACTGGCCGTCTTCGCCAGTGCAATCAATGAACGCGTGGAAGATGGTGCGAAGATTGAACACCGCATCCTCCACACCGGCCAGCACTACGACGCAGCCATGTCGGATGTGTTCTTTCAGGAGCTGCATATTCCCACTCCCGATATCAATCTCGGAGTAGGTTCCGGGCCCCACGGAGCACAGACGGGCAGCATGTTGGAAGGCATCGAGCGGGCTCTGCTTGAAGATCGTCCGGATGCGGTAGTCATCTATGGAGATACAAACTCCACCCTGGCCGGAGCGTTAGCTGCCTCCAAGCTGCATATCCCCGTCGTTCATCATGAAGCAGGTATGCGTAGCTTCAACATGATGATGCCGGAGGAACAGAACCGGGTCCTCTCCGACCATGTTTCGTCGTTACTCCTCAGCCCCACGCAGACCGGGGTTGAGAACCTGATGCGTGAGCATGTCGCTGGAACGGTGGCTTTTGTCGGCGACCTGATGCTCGATGCGGTAACGCGTTACGCGGCACTGGCATCGGAGCGCTATACGCCCGCCTCTTACGGCGTTCAGACAGGGGAATATATTCTCGCTACGTTGCATCGTGCAGAGAATACCGACAATCCCGATCGCATGAAGGCCTTCGTCCGGCTGTTGGAGCAGTTGCCGGAAGAGACGCTGCTACCGGTTCATCCCCGCCTGAACACTGCGCTTGAAGCGGCTTCCGGCGGAAAGATTCAGAACCCCAAGGTTCACCTGCTAAAGCCACTCAGCTATATGGAAATGCTCTCTCTTCAAAGCAGCGCGCGCGTAATCCTCACCGATTCGGGCGGCGTTCAGAAAGAGGCGTACTTCCTTGGAACTCCATGCATCACGCTAAGACCGGAAACGGAATGGCAGGAAACGCTGGAAGGTGGATGGAATCAGATCGCGGATATGAACGTAGAGTTTGTCCTCTCGATGGTGAATGCCCTTCGGCAGGAGAGCTCTCGTCCTCAGAATCCACCCGACCTTGAGCTTTTCGGTGGTGGCAATGCCGCCATGAATTCACTCGATACGATTTTCGATTATTTGCAAATGAGGGTTGCATGAAAACTATTCTTGTCACCGGAGCAGCAGGATTTCTCGGCTCCCACCTTACCGATCTATTGCTTCACCGCGGATACGCGGTGATTGGAGTCGACAACCTCTCCCACGGCATGCTGCGGAACCTGAAGCAAGCTTCACACAATCCGAATTTCCAGTTCCTGCAAAAGGACGTCCTCGATCTGGACGGCATTCGGGAATCTGTAAGAAACATCGATGCCATCGCACATCTGGCGGCCTTCAAGATTCCCCGCTACGGGAATGCAACAGAGACGCTTCTGATTAACTCGACCGGAACACACAACATGCTCCGGCTGGCGTGCGATCGCGGTGCGAAGTTCCTGATGACGTCCACCTCCGACGTCTACGGGAAGAATCCGCAGATCCCGTTCTCCGAAGAGAGCAACTCCGTTCTAGGCCCATCGACTGTAGCCCGCTGGGGATATGCGGTCTCCAAGCTCTTCGATGAGCATCTGACTTTCGCAATCAGCCAGGAGAACAATCTTCCGGCAACAATTGTTCGCATCTTCGGCTCCTACGGTCCGAGACATCACCTGAGCTGGTGGGGTGGTCCGCAATCGGTATTTATCGACGCCATTCTGCGCGGCCAGCCGATTCCGATTCACGGCGACGGGAAGCAGACACGAAGCTTCACTTTTGTCTCCGATACAGTCTCCGGCATCGCAGCCGCCTTGGAAAACCCTGCCTCCAATGGACAGATCATCAACATCGGGAACACTTACGAGGTCACGATTCTCGAGTTGGCGCAGACGATCCAGAAGCTCATCCGCCCCGAGCAGGAGCTGGACGTTCAGTTCATTCCCTACGATCAGATCAACACCCGCCGCTACGAAGATGTCATGCGGCGCGTACCCGACATTCAGAAAGCGCAAGCGCTGCTTGGTTTTGAACCTAAGGTCGATCTCGAAGCTGGACTAACAGAAACTATCGCCTGGCAACGGCAATTTGTTGAATCCCTACAGGAACAGATGACTGCATAACCCTTATGACCACTCTTGCGACCAGTAGCACAATCACCGAAACACAGGCCTCTGTACGGAGGCCTGTCGCCGTCGAATTTCTCGTCTTCTTGTCCATTCTGTTCGGCGCCGCCGGACAGCTCGTGGTCAAGGCGGGGCTGATTGATGCCGCCATCCATCCCGGAACCCCGGTAGCCATGAAGATTATTCAGGCACTTCTGAATGTCGAAGTGCTGGCGGGGCTCTTCCTTTATGCGGTGGGTACCATTTTCTGGCTCTTCTGCGTCAGCAGAAAAAACATCAGCTATCTCTACCCGCTGAGCGCATTCAGCTATGCTCTCGTTGCCCTTGGCGGCCACTTCTTCTTCCATGAATTTGTTCCCTCCTCCCGTTGGGGTGGAATCTTTCTCGTGACCGCTGGGGTCATGCTACTTACCCTAAGCCACAAAAGAGAGGATGCCTGATGCCACATCTTTACCTTTGGACAAGCGTCATCCTGGGAGCTCTGGCACAGATCTTCCTCAAAATGGGAGTCAACAAAAATACCAGCGGAGCGCCACGCGTAAAACGCGCAGTCTGGATAGGCCTATGGCTGGGTAGCTTTGTTATTGCCTCTGCACTCTGGCTCGCTGCTCTGTCGCAGATGAAGGTCTCCTACGCCTTCCCGATCCTTGGCGCGGGATACCCAATCGTGACCTTACTGTCAGTCTTTATCCTGCGCGAGCGCATTAGTCCTGCACATTGGGCTGCTATTGCCGTAATTACCGCAGGTGTGGTCTTAATCGTTCGTTGAAAGTAGCAGAACATGGCAATGAATCCAAAACGCGTGGCAGTGATCGGCGGCGGCATCACAGGATTGTCGGCGGCCCTTAATCTTCTGCAAAAGGGGCACTCTGTCGTGCTCTTCGAGCAGGGACCCGATACAGGAGGACTCTCTGCGTCCTTCGACTACGGTCCATTCCGCTGGGACAAGTTTTATCACTGCATTCTGACCTCGGACTCGGCACTGCTCAACCTTATCGATCAGGTCGGTTTAACAAGCGAGTTGCGCTGGCAGCAGACTGAAGTCGGTTTTTACGCAGACAAAAAGCTCTACACGGTCACAACACCGTGGGATCTCCTTCGCTATCCGAAGCTCTCACTGCTGGACAAAGTGCGGCTGGCACGCGGTGTTCGCAAAGTCGCTCACATTGCGGATGGAGAGCCGCTGCGCAATATTGAAATTGAGCCGTGGAGCACGTCGATCTTCGGCAAATCGGTACACAAGTCTTTCTGGGATCCACTCCTGCGTTGCAAACTTGGCTCGGCACGTCACCGGACATCTGCCTCGTTTCTTTGGACAACGCTGCGCCGCCTTTACTCCACCCGAAACTCGGGACCAAGCAAACGCGAAGAGCTGGGCTACGTAAAAGGTGGCTATGCAAAGATTCTTGCGGCGCTTGAACAGAAAATCCGCTCACTGGGCGGGGTTATTCTGACGAATAGCGCAATAACCGAAGTCCAACGTGTCCAAGGACATATTCACGTCAAGATGCAGGGGGCAACTACAGTTGCCGACGCTGCTCTGTTAACCGCTCCGGTCAATCAGGCGATCAAGATGCTTGGCAGCAGGAGCGCTCTAGGCCCCCAAGCTGCAATTACTCCGGAGTATCTAGGTTTGGTTTGCGTCGTATTGGTTTTGCGCCGCAGGCTCAGCAAACACTATGTGACCAATCTTCTCGATGAGTTGCCCTTCACCGGCATTATTGAGATGACCAATTTGATTAGTCCTGCAGAAGAAACTGGGGGATACCACCTCGTCTATCTTCCCAGGTATATTTGTAACGAAGACAGCTTTCAGTTTCTCAAGGACGATGAACTGTGGATGACGATGTGGGAGGCGCTTCGCAAAGTGCATCCCGATCTTCGGCCACGCGATGTTGTGGACTATTTCTGCTTCCGTTCAAAGACAGTGCAGCCGATTCCGACTCCTGCAACGGCATCTTTCAACCTTCCTGCAGCAACCAGGATTCCTGGGGTCTTTCTGGCCAGTACTTCGCAGATCCGGGATTCAACCCTGAATAACAATGTGATGGTTGAATTGTCGTCGCGGGCCTGTCAGCAAGTCGACCAGTATCTATCGAATCTCAGTCATTCTGAAATTGACGAATACACACCAGTTTTCCGTCGGAGTTGAAAATGATCTTCATTGCCTACGTCCCTGAAATTGCCTCTACGTTTGCTGCATCGCCAGCCAGGATGTTGGAGCATCTGGAAAAGATGCTCTCTGGCTATAGCGACGCGCAGATTCTGGCTTGCAGCGGGCTTTGCATTCTCCTCCTTGGTACCCTTCTCTCCTTTGTAGAGAAATTGCGGCGGCCAGCTCCGGCGCCAATCTCTATCGACGAGAAAAAGAACCTTTATCAAGTTCCCCCTAGCGGGAAGACCTCGCAGCAGGCGAAAGAGAAAGAAATCCGTTTTCCCGTTTCTGCGGGTATGTAGTGTGCAAACTATTTCCTCTTTGTGCTCCTGTTCTTCACTCCTTCCCCTTTCTTGAGTTATCCATGAATACGAGCTGCCCGGTTCCCCCTCTCTCTGGGAACTGGAGCAGCTCCCTTTTTTGCTCGCTATATCGTTTGTAAAAGCGGTATAGCCCTGAAGCCCAATAAAAACGCGGCTGGAAATCCGCTTTGCATCTTCATTGCGCATGGTGTGCAACTTCCTTCACACCTACCCGGACAGGCACTTCCCATGGGTCGCAAATCATGCAGAATCTGAGGTTTTCCACCGCAGCTACTTTGGTCTTCCGATTGCAACTTCCATAGCAAACACACGCACAGTTCATTCGTGCTGTGCCCGGTTTCCCTTATGAGAATCATTTCTGCTTTCGCGTCTTTTTCTTGCTTACTCGTTTGGCTGTCTGGTTCGGCTGCCCTTGCTCAGGCCCACACCACCCCCACACCGGTCGATGCCATGACCAAAGATGCGGGCAAGACAAGCCAAGTGGCGCAACCCGTCGAGAGTTCTTATCGGATTGGTGTAGGTGACGTTCTTCACGTCTCAGCCTGGCATGAAGAAGGATTGACCCAGACGGTTGTTGTTCGTCCTGACGGTAAGATCTCTCTGCCCTTGATCTCCGAACTATCCGTGGTTGGACAGACTCCACTCGAAGTGCAGGAGCGTCTAGTCACTCTCTACTCCACATTTCTAAATCGTCCACAGATCACTGTTTCTGTTGTCGAGATACATAGCCAGGTTGTTTACATCACAGGCGAGATTCAGCGTCCCGGTGAATACACCATCACGGGGCCCACCACGTTGTTACAGCTGATCGCCCGTGCAGGTGGCTTAACCCCGTTTGCAAAGAAGAAACAGATCTACCTTCTGCGGGCGAAGGGCGGTCAACGCATCGCAGTCAATTACCGCAAGTTGCTCAGTGGTCAACAGGACGGGTCATCCGGCGGCCTTATGTCCGGCGATACGGTAATCATTCCATGACAAAGACAAGCGCAACTCGCAATACGAAACGGCAAAGAACGTTTTCCGTCGTTCTGCCGATGATTGCGTTCTTCGCGCTGGGGGCTGTAACCACTCACTCCCAGACGCGTAAGGACCTGTCTCCGTCTAACGACAAGCGCGGCGGTATCGACATCCAGAGTTATACCGACGCTAACAGCGATGCCGAAGCAGTCACGCACATGGGAGCCTCTGCATCCCCGAAATCTGCAGTAGCCATCGATGGCAGCGGCAATCTTCCGCTTGAAAGAACTGGCGAAAGCACGTGGGCCATTCTCACCGGATTCTTCGGCGGCTATGACTCTGCTCTCCAGCAGAAGCAGGGACTCAGCACGGGAATTGCAGGAAATGAGCTTGATATAGCGGGTCTGATCAACGGGAAAAAGGGCGTCTTCCTTCTGCAGAACAGTACTACGACGACTTCCCTTCTTCGCGATGGAATCACGTTGATGGGGCTGAATCGAACCTCACTCGACTTCGTGCACGACATAAGTCCCAGATGGTCCTGGAATGCCAGAGGATCGGCAGGCTATGGAAACGACACGGTACGGGCGCTAACTTCGGCAGATCGCCGCCCGGTCGATTCCATCTCTGTTCCGACTCCGGATGCGGCCGCATATGGTTTCCGTACCGGCAAGGTGTTAACCGCGGACGCCAATGTATCGGTACAGCACAGAACCAGCAGGACCGGAGAAATAAGATTCGCCGTAAGCGATACCTATCAGAACTATTACGACCTGAACATGTCTGTGAATACGTCACAGGTACGCACCGACTATATACGCACGTTCAGCCGCTCTTACAGCCATGGAATCTATGGAGCCTTCGGCAGGCAGACCGGCACAGTCGATTGCACAGTCGGTGGTGGCGGGTACCAGGCACTCCTTCATCCGGGCAAAAGCTTCAGCATAGAAGCGTATGCCGGACCACTGTTCGGGACCTCGGCCTGCGGCAGGACGCTGGAGTTTTCAGCCGGAGTCAACCTCTTCGATCAGTTAACTCCGAAGACCTCGGTCTACTTCTCAGCGGAACGGCAATTGAACGATGGAGCTCTACAGAACGCCGTTTGGATGAATACCGTGATCGGTGGAATGCGGCATGCATTCAACTCACGTCTGGATGCACGTACCGATGTTGGAGGATTTCAAGGAAAGAGCCAGTATAACCAGAACAAATCAGCCAACTCCAGCTACTACAACATGTTTATCTCGGGCGGGCTGCGCTACGCTCTGACACCCCACATCGATCAGGAATTGACTTTCCGCCATTACATCTCTTCCGGCTTTCCTTCGAGTCCGGATCGCACCTTTGTTTTATATACCTTGTGGTTTACTCCAGGCCGCCATGCCCAGGGCAAGCGGTATTGAGCTGAAAAGAGGACACCCTGTGAACGACATTCAACAAGCGCTGAATCGAGCACTTTTGGTACTTCGCTTTCGATGGTTACAGATCGTTCTTGTGGCCCTGGCCGTAGCGTCAGTGCTGTCTGTTGCCATCTGGTTTATCCCTAACCAGTACTCTGCGACTACAACAATTCTTGTCGATCCGCAAAAAGTACCGGAGAAATACGTAAGCTCTACAATTTCGGAAGATCCGGGCGAGCGTCTGAATACACTTACGCAATCCGTATTAAGCACCTCGCGGCTTTCCGAGATCATTCAGCGTTACGACCTCTTCCCGAAAGATCGGGACAAGATCGGACGGGATCGTCTGCTTACCCGGCTGCGCAGTCAGATCCAGATTCAAGTCAAGAGGACGAGCGGAAACAGCCTTAGCGCCTTCTCCATCACTTTCCGCAGCACTTCTCGGGACAAGGTCGCGCCGGTCACAAATCAGCTGGCTCAGAGCTATATCGACTGGAATCTCGAAAGCCGTCAGCTGCAGGTGGAAGGGACCAACCAGTTCCTGAACGATGCACTGACCCAGGCTCGCAAGAGCCTCGACGACCAGGAAGAGAAACTGCGCACCTATCGCTTGCAGCACGTCGGAGAGATGCCTGAACAGCTACAGGCAAACCTGATGACGCTCAATCGTTTGCAGGCGAGTCTGCAGGCTAACGCCGACGCACTGAACCGGCTGGATCAAGACAAGGTGCTTTCCTATAACACTTCGTTACTGGCTCATTCCGTTTCCTCCGCTTCCTCGGGCTCAACTGTATCTCCGTTGCAAACTCGCATTGCAACGGCCAGGCAGCATTTGCAAGATTTGCGTGAGCGTTACACGGCGCAGCATCCTGACGTCCTGGCAGCAACCGAGCAACTCCAGCAGTTGGAACAGGAGGCCGCAGGCCAGCACCAGACAATCAGAGTCGATGCTTCAGGACAGCATGTACCGACAACGGATGCCGAGCTCTTCGTAACGAGAAAGGACAAGCTTCTCCGCGACCGCAAGCAGTTGGAAGAACAGGTTCGCCACTATCAGGCGCTGGTTGACTCCGTTCCCATCCGCGAAGAGCAGGTTGGCCAGCTGATGCGCGATTACGAAACTTCCAAGGAGAACTATCGTTCGCTCCTGGAGAAGAGTTATTCCGCAAAAATGGCGACGCAGTTGGAGGAAAAGCAGCAAGGAGAGCGCTTTCAAGTATTAGATCCCGCGCTTTCTCCCGATCGTGCCGATTCACCAAATCGTCCGGTTATGTGGGCAGGAGCTCTATTCGCCGGGCTTGCCTGTGGAATTGCAATTGCAATTGTTCGTGAACGCATGGACACCTCCGTTTCCGGGGAAGCGCAGCTCGTCGAGTTGCTCCCCAAAGGAGTCCCGATTATTGGTCGCATTCCCCATATAGCACCTGTGCGTAAAGCCTCGTGAGGACTGAGTGAGAGAGCCAAAGATGCCCATATTTAGCCGATCTTCCGCAGATGTACCTATAGAAATGAAAGGCCTTCATACACTGTCTTGGCCAGAGAAGGATGTCACCGCACACGCTAAACGGCTTGCACCGTTGGTGTTTGCAAACGATCCCTTTGGAGTCATAGCCGATCAATACAGAACTGTAGCTTGCTCAATTCAGCAACGCACACAGTACAGACGCCGTCTCTTGGTCACCAGCCCAAGTGGCGGCGACGGCAAAAGCACAACAGCGCTCAATATGGCTTGGGCGCTTAGTGAAAGAGGATTAAACGTTCTGCTGCTCGAACTGGACCTTCGCAAGCCTGTCCTCCACACAATGCTGGGCAAGTCCCCCGCCGCGCACGGCATTGCCGATGTTCTGGATGGAAAGGCAAGCATCCTGGATTCGATCTATCAGATAACTGGAACTTCACTTGCAGTGGCTTCTGTAGAGTCGTCTGTTACCAATGCTGCCCGTCTTCTACAAAACGGGAACTTGGGAAACATGCTCACTCGAGTGGAATCGTTGTTCGATTGGGTCGTGATGGACGCGCCGCCGGTTTTCCCCGTCTCCGACGTCATGGAACTGGCTCCGCACTCCGACACGACTTTGATGGTAGTACGTGTTCGTAAGACCCCTACTCCCCTAATCACCCGGGCCGCTAGTGTTCTAGGAAACCGTCTTACCTTCGTTCTGTTAAACGACAGCACGGGTTCGCTGGATTCCTACGATCGTTATCTATCGAATTACAGAGGAGAATGACCTCTCCATGGGAAAACACAATATGTTTTATAAAAGGCGACCACGAGTCGCCCTATCTTCGCTGTTTCTGCTGATCGCTGTATTCCTGCTGGCGTTGCCAGCTCCCCAGGCATTTGCACAAACGTTCGATCTAACCGTAGACGTGTTGGTTAATTCCTCAAATTCAACGGGGTACAATACCAGCTCAAGCAACCCTGGCGAGTTCCAGCGCTACCCGGAACGCTATCTCGAGCATCTTCAGATTCCTTATCGAATCATAGACGTCTCCACAACTGCACCCCCGGATCTCACTTCTGTCCAGCTCATCATTGCAGGACATAAAGGATTGAATCTGAGCAGTGCATGGCAACAGGCCATTGCCACGGCTGTAGCCGACGGCTCTGGTTTTGTGAATCTCGATTCAGATCCGAACATTGGATCGAACTACCACATCCAGCAGATATTCTCTGCAACTAGTTCGCAAACTGGTACCGCTGCCACACAAATCACCATCCCTGCGGCTTATCTTCCAGATGGAACATCGCCGCACTACATCACTGCATTACAGTTGCGTTTCCCGAGCGGTACCACGGGAGACCTTACCTATCCCTTCCATCAAAACGACCAATATGTAACCAACTCTGCTACGGCAACCGTACTGAACGGCGCGAGCGGAACTGTTCTCGCCTATCTTGGTACCGATCCGCTTGTCACCGCAGTACAGACACCCGGAGGCAGAGCTGTAAACTTTGGAACCTATGACTACCTGAAAGCCGACCGCTTCGGCTTCATGATGGGCCTTGACGACCTCTTCTGGAGAAGCCTGGTATGGGCGGCGAGAAAGCCCTTCGTCCTGCGTGGCTATCCCCATTTGATGGCCGATCAGATGGACGATGAAATCAGTGGCTGGACGGATCGTCTTTCCGCTCTTTGGGATACCAGCTTGACTGGAACCACGAATGCCGATGGAACCGGTGGTCCCTGGAAGGTAAATGCTAACGTACAGACTGGTGAGATCTTTGCAGGTGGAGCAGAACGTACCGCCATGCTCAATCTCATGCAGAGCGGCTTCCTTAAGGTTGTGATTCACACGGTTACAGGAGGCGAGGGCGGTGACTTCTATTGGCCCGGTTCCTCCGCAACACAGCTTACCGATAGCCAGTGGCTGACAAATCTGAATACCGGCCTGCAGTGGTTTCAAGGCAATGGCGGAACCGACACCATTCCCTCGAAATATCTCTCCAAGAGCCTGGTTCCTCACTTTTGGGATCTCAGCAACAATACCGGCTACGATCTCTGGAACTCCTTAGGCATTCGCTACCTGACGACGATCCAGAAACCGGGCGCCTATTACCTTCAGACTCCGGCAAAGACGGATGCACAACGACTTGCGTTGAGGCCCTTCCGCCTTTACGAACTACCTCCTACCTACGGTAACCCGGCTGAAACATGGCCGATCTATTACGCTGACGACATCACCGTAAATAGCCGCACCGGGCTTCCGTCAAAGACCTTCTTCTCTTTCTGCTCCCAATTGTTGGGATACACCTACCCTCGTTTCGATGCCGACTGGCCAAATGACCCCGCTGGCATCACCGTTGCCAACAGCGTTGAGAACTGGTCTGCCTACACCTGGAGATTCTGGTCCAGCATGGCTCCTGTCCAGGTCTACAACCATGATGGCGGAAGCTTTGCAAACGGAGCTACTACCGAACAGCAACAGGCTGTCAAGGGCATTTCCAACTTCCTGAATCAACATAGTGTTCGTCACGTATTCATGGATGATCTCGGGGATTACATGCGGGCTCGTACCAAGTCGACCCTCAGCACAGCCTCGGCGACAACAACAACGCTGACCATGAACTTTACCGGATCGGCCACCGATGCAGACGGCAACACCGTCCCGACGTATACCTATCTGTTTACCGGAGACAATGAAGGAACGCTTCTGTCTGTTCCCGGCTTTACAAGTGGATATACCTGGACTGGTGCACAGTCCACGCCGCCACGCATTCTGGCACTTCCCGAAACAGTGAGCTTCCTTTCGCTACCGGGGGGCACGCAACAGACGCAGAATCTCATTGTCAAGAACAATGGTGGCGGATCCCTCACCTACAACGTTCAATCCAATCAGTCATGGCTGGCAGCAACGGCAACTGCAGGAACTGCACCGGGTTCCATTACGGTGACGGCGACTCCTGGAAACCTTGCTAAGGGAACGTACAACGGAACAGTCACCATTACCTCGAACTCGGCAAGCAATAACCCAGTAGCAATTCCTGTTACTCTGGAAATCCAGAGTCCTTCCGTCGCTGTCACTCCGACTTCGATCACCATGTCGGGTGCGGTAAACGGAACGATTGCTTCCCAGGACATCTCGATCACCAATGCGGGATCGGGAACCCTGAACTGGACCACGCAATCCGATGCTGCCTGGCTGCAGGTTTCCGCAAGCAGCGGCACCGGACCGGCAACCGTCACGCTATCTCCTCTCATCACGGGCCTGACCGCTGGAACACATACGGGGCATGTGACAATTGGAAATGCAAACGACTCAACCAACAGTAAGGTCGTAACCGTTACGCTTACACTCACCGCTTCCCTGCTACAAACAGGGTCGGGAGCCGTAACTCTTGATGGCTGGGCGTATTCGCCTCTGGGCCTCGCCTCCAACTGGAGTGTCAGCGGAAACGCAATCGTCAATAATGGCGGTGGACATACCCAGCTCTATACCGGCAATGCAACCTGGTCGAACTACACCTTCCAGGCAAGCATCCGCCTCTCCTCGCTAAACAACTACCCTGGTGGCATCCGGGCATACATCTCCCCAACCGGAGCATCGTATGCAGCCTGGATCTATCCCGGAAACGGCTACATCAAACTGTTCAGAACAAGCACCTGGAACATTGACTCGAATCTGGCAGTGCTGGGCACCTCTTCGTCGATCTCCATCGACACAGCTTCCGCCCACACACTGGCAATTCAAGTGGCCAACGGTGTCGTCACTGTTCTCTATGACGGCAATCCGGTTATCACCGCAAACGACTCAACACTGACGGGTGGAATGGTTGGATTGGATGTCTCGAACCAGCCGATCGCCTACAGCAACTTTCTGGTAACCAGCGCACAAGCGCAGCCTGCGGTAACGATGCAGGTCACGCCTGCTCAAATCAACCTGACTGCAGTGGCAGGTTCGAAGGGCACCACTAGTCAGCAGGTTACAACCTCAATGAGCGATAACGGCTCGGCGGCTGTCTCCGTATTGCCTAGCATCTCCTGGCTTACGGGAACCTCGCAGACTGGAATGTCACCGTTGCAAAGCAGCTTTGTAGTTGACGCTACGTCATTGTCGGCGGGCACCTACACAGCTACGCTCCACGTTGTCTCAAAGGGAGCCGGCAATGGAGACGTAAGTATCCCGGTCAACGTAACCGTTACACAAGCCTCCGCAGTACAATCTTCAGCAGCGCCAACAAGCCTCAGCTTTAACGGCTATGCTGGCGGAGCCAATCCTGCAGCTCAATCCGTCACGATCAGCTCGAATCCTACGGGAGCATCTTTCAGTGCAACCGCAGATTCCCCCTGGATCTCCATTTCTCCTTCTACTGGAAGCACGAATGGAGCAATCTCAATTACAGCATCGGTGGCTAGCCTGACCGCAGGCACCTATACCGGCAACGTGACAATTACGGTGGCTGGCGCCTCTGCAGCGATTACCGTACCGGTAACGCTGGTAGTTTCGCCAACCAGTCTGGTTACAACGCCTGCCAGTCTCAGCCTGGTGGGTAGCACAACCTCGAATCCGTTACCGGCAAACATCACGCTCAACACATCCAATGGTGTTGCCAGCAACTGGACTTCATCGCTCAACTCTGCCCTGTTTACCGCTACGGCAAGCGGAACAACGCCTTCTGCCTTGGCAATCGGAGCTGTTTCAACAGGACAGGCCGTTGGAACATACTCCGGAACGCTAACAGTTACGCCATCCTCTTCGGGTATTAGTGGAGTTCAGGTTCCGCTGACACTCCGGGTAGGAACGCTGTTGTTCTCCGATAACTTCCAGAATGGCACCGGCAACTGGACAGCATCGCCTATGGGGCTGGCCAGTGGATGGACCGTTACTGGCTCCGGCTATCAGTACAACGGCGGAGGTGCAACCCAGCAGTATGCGGGAGACAGTTCCTGGACGAACTACACCTTCCAGACACGGCTAACGCTTACAAATGCCCTTAACTACCCCGGTGGAATCCGCTTCCGCGTCAATCCAGCGACAGGAGCAGGATATGCACTCTGGTTCTACCCGGGTAGCGGTATCGTAAAACTCCTGAAGACCGGCCAATGGAATATCGATTACGGATTCTCGGTCTTAACGCAGGCATCCGGGGTTTCTCTGGGTGCGGGCGTCCATGACGTTCGTATCGATGCCAATGGAACCAACTTGACCGTATTGGTCGACAACGTGCAACTATTCACGGTTGCCGACAGTACCTACGCCTCTGGCTTGATTGCTCTCGATGTCTCGAATCAGCCAGTGGCCTACAACAACATTTCAGTAATCAGCTACTAGCGACGAAACGAAGAATGAGGCCCGCTATTTCACCGGTAATGACAGGAACGATGGCTGCAGAACCTGTACACGCGATAAAGTCACGCTTACGGCGTTATACAGCCATCAGCTTTGCTCTATCGGAATCCCTCTTGGGGTTCTTATGGATCGTTATTCCCATACTCCGTGCATACTCGTTCAGGCACTTTTTCCTGGCACTACTGACGAGTGCATTGGTTCTTCCCCTAGCGCTCCGCAGTGTGAGCAATGTCGTAAAGGCGATGTCTTCGACTCCCTGGACGCCAGTGTTTTCGCTGTGGTTCCTGGGCCTCTTTCTTCCTGAGATCGTTGTTGCACAAGCACCTTCTTCGTCACTCATTCCAGCAACCGCAGCTCTTATCTTTGCGGTACTGGAGGCAAGTGTCCTTAAACCTAAACTTCAATTCACACGATCCGATATCCGTGCGGAGAGCCAACCAGGCTCACCGCACGGCATTTTGATCGGGTGGATGGTTCTCTATTTCTGCATCAGTTCATTCCTGGCACTGTGGAAGCTGCGTGCCTTCGGATACGTTGGGCAAGACATTGCATACTTTATGCAATGCCTGTATTCGACCCTGCACGGGCACCTCTTTTATGCCAACCAGTATCACGATCTTCTTTATAGTCACCCGGTTTGGAGTGACTTCGCTGGACACAACCAGCTGGTTCTCTTCCTGCTTGCACCTCTCTACGGCGCGTTTCCGCATGCCGAAACATTACTGCTCAGCAGGAATCTCGTAGTTACGCTTTGCGCTTTGCCGCTTTACCGGATCGCTCGCCTGTACTTCGATAAGGTTCCGGCCCTTGTATTGACAATCGCCTGCATGATTGCCCCGGCCTTTCTGGGCCAGATGATGTATGACTACGCACCTCTGAGCCTGGCCGGGCTACCTCTGCTCCTGGCGATTGAATCGCTGCTTACCTACCGCAAGGTCCGGTTCTATGTCTGCCTGGCAGTTCTGCTTATTATCCGGGAAGATTTGATCTTTGCCGTGGCAGGACTGGGGATGTGGGCATTGCTCCGGAAGAGAAACTGGACATGGTGGGCACCATCATTCCTGCTTGCAGGCGGCTGGGCCGTCCTGACCTGGAAGCTGGTCTTTCCGCACTTTCTGCAAGGCGCTACCTCCGCAGTAGGAGCGTGTTTCGTAGACCTCGGCAATACGCCCGGAGCCATGCTCTCCGGCATCATCCATCACCCGGAGCTGATCTTCTATCGGGATACGGGAACCTACCTGAGAGGCATTATGGCTCCCGCCGGCTTATTTCCGGCCTTCGCCTCGCCCGCCGGGTTGATGGCTCTTCCGTATATTGCCATCAACATGCTGGGCAGCCGTGGTTGTGACTCCGCAATCGTATTTCGGCATTATTCTTTGATCCCGTTCCTGCTGCTCTTTGTCGGTAGCATTATTACCCTCTCGCATGTGTCGAGATATCTCTCGCACAGAGTACAGATACACGCCAATACTCAGCGCTGCTTCTCGTTCCTGCTGCTCTTCGCAAGCGCAACCTCCTTGGTAATCGCCGTCGGGAGCAGTGAGTTGGAAGCCTGGCACAGTGCTCCATGGCACTCCGAAGCACGCCAGCTGCCTCACTATATTCCACAACAGGCCTCTGTAGCGGTTCCGCGCTACATGCTGCCTTCTGTGGCAAACCGTGCAGGGGTTTACCAGTCACTTAGGCTGCTTGAGTACTCACACCCTGATGCCTCCTACATCGTGATCGATAAGGACTGGACCAGGATGCATGCCAGCCTTCGCTGGAAGCCCGAATACGACGAGTTGAGAGAACAGCTGGAACACAATCCCGGCTTCGATGTGATCTACGACTCTTCTAATTACCGCATTTATCGACGAACAACAGGACATTTGGTTTCCAACAGGGAGATATCGGGGAATGAGTGACTTACGGCTATTAGGCAAGGATGTAGTCCAATATCTCTCGGGTAAGGTTGCCTTGATGTGCCTGGGCTTCCTTTCATTTCCCTTTCTTACCCGGGTCCTCTCTCTCGAGCAGTATGGTCAACTGAGTCTGTTATTGAAACTTGCGGTGGTCTGGACTGTTATCGGCAAATGCGGACTGCAGAATGCCGTTCAGCGCTTCACCCCTGCACCAGGAAGCGACAACGAAGCAGCCAGGATTTCGGCCTTCACCACGTTTACGCTCACCGTCCTGATGATTGCCGTAGCCTGTGTCTGTTTGGGATACGCGGGCATTCGTCTGACACAGCCGCACCTATCCCAGGCGGTTCGCGTGCTGCTTCCCGTCACCGCGGCACTTGTAATCACGCGTGCGGTACAACCGATTCTGTCCGCCTTCCTGCGTGTAGAACATAGGCCGATGCTATACAACGTCTGCGAAGTCCTGGGCAAAATGCTGGGTATCTTTCTTGGCGTCGGGGCGGCGGTTCTAACTGCCAGCCTCTTTCTCTATCTCTCCGGACTGGCGATTGCGGAAACGCTCATTGCTGCCTCCCTGGTGTTCTGGTTCTGGAAATCGGGCCGAATCAGGCTGGACGCATGGAACACCCAATTAGCTTCTACCGCGTTGTGCTTTGCTTTTCCACTAATCGCCTATGAGCTGGCTTCCGTGGTGCTCGATTCCGGCGACCGCCTTCTCATTGCCCGTTTTCTAGGAGCAGCACCGCTCGCCTACTACTCCGCCGCATACTCTCTGGCAACTTATGCGGAAGAGACACTGATGGTGCCAATCAATCTGGCAATGATGCCCATCTATGTCCAACTGTGGGAGCGCTCCGGTTACGAAGCAACTCGGCAGTTTCTATCCCGCAGCCTCCGGCTTTATCTTGTTGCCGTCGGAGGTCTGGCACTATGCTCCTTTCTCGGAGCGCACGACCTGATTTGTACCCTTGCCTCGAAACGTTATGCAGCAGCCAGTTCTCTCTTCCCCGTTCTGATCTGCGGGCTGCTGGTGTATGCGATACACATCTTTGTGAATGCTCCACTGATCCTTTACAAACGGACAGTAACACTCACGATAATTACCATCGTATCGGCTGCACTGAATTTGGGATTGAATTACCTTCTGCTGCCTCGGATCGGCCTCATGGGCGCAGCGCTTGCGACCCTGCTCAGTTATGTATTCCTGGTTGCGGTGCTCGCAATGGTGGCTATGCCTATCATGCCCCTGGCTGTCTCCTGGAGAAGCATTCTAGTTCCGCTGCTCTCGGCCGGCGTGGCATGGGTTGTAGGACGAAACATCATCTTGTCTATCCCCATGGTTGAGCTTGTTGTCCGCTGCCTGACAGCGTTGACGATTTATGCCACAGGCGTGTTGCTCTTTCACAATGACTGCAAAAATATCCTTCGCTCATATTTTGCGTCGACGCAGCATAAAGTGAAAACGCCCGCGCTTGTAGCAGAAAGATTAGGCGACTAACGATGAACCATAATTCCCCAAGCCCAGCAACAAAAGTCCTTATGCTTGCCGATGCTTATCTCCCCTGGTCCGGAGGTTCGCGTGTCTATTATCACAATCTTCTGTCGCGCTTGAGTCTGTTGCCAAACTACTTCATCCGCGTCCTGACCACGCATTGCAATGGGGAGCAAGCCTTCGATGCTGCATATCAAAGCGATTCTTTCCTCATCCTCCGCTATGGTAAGAGGCTTCCCACCTTCCATTTCTGGCGTTGGTTTGCCGGACTTAGAAGAATTCTGCTTATCTTGTGGCATATCTTTTCCTGGGAGCCTGATCTTGTCTATTGCGGCGACCTCATGCCTCAAGGCATTGCTGCTTATCTAGCTAAGCGCATCTTCGGTGTGCCGTATCTGATCTTTGTCCATGGAGATGAAATCAGCCAGACCAATCGCCGCCGTTTCGTACCGAAGCTGCGGGATGTAATTTACCGGAACGCCAACGCTATAGTTGCAGCCAATCCCTTTGCCTTCCGGCTTGTCTCGGAAATTGCAGGCTCCGACGTAGTGTCCTTGATCAAGCCCGGCGTGGATAGGCATGCCTTTTATCCCCCGACTCCCTCACCACGGCAAAAGGATGCTCCTTCGCCTGTAATCCTCACCGTAGGAAGACTCTGCCCCAGGAAAGGACAGCAGGATGTCCTGGCGATTCTTCCCGACCTCATCAAAGAGTTCCCCAATCTCCTTTGGTCGGTTGTCGGGGATGGACCAGACCGCGAGTACCTCGAAGAAACGGCAAAGAAACTGGGCGTCCGCGATCACATCTTCTTCGCCGGAGACATTCCCCACGAACAAGTTGCAAATCATTACCGTTCCTGTGACCTCTTTGTCATGATCAACCGCACCGAGAAGAACGGCGATATCGAATCCTTCGGCATGGTCTTTGTCGAGGCTGGAGCCTGCGCAAAGGCTGTGGTTGGCGGAAGATCCGGTGGAACAGGCGACGCCATCATGGAAGGCAAAACCGGACTTCTGGCTGAACCGCAAAATCTGAACGACATCCGCGAAAAGGTCCTTCAATTGCTTAAAGACAATGACATGAGGCAAAAGATGGAACAAGCCGCGGTTGAAAATGCCGTGGTTCATTTTGACTGGGATAAGGGGGCCGAAATCCTTGATCATGTAACACGCCCGATCATCAAGGCCCGCAAAACAAACGCGCAATTGAAGACCACGAGGCCGATTTCATGAACGTGTTGACGACCTTGTTCGGAGCGGATGCCAGCCGCACAGCTCTGGTAATTTACTTTGCGATGATCATCGGCAGTATCCTCTCGATCGTCCGCAATCCCAGAGTTGCGTTATATGTGCTAATTCCCCTTCTTCCGCTCCAGACATTGAGATATCAGCTGCATATTCTTCCCGGTGGAGACCAGCTGATAGATATTCTGTTGCTCTCGTCATACATAGGCTTCCTGATGCGAATGAAGGAGTACCCTGCTCCCTCAACACGCTTCAGTATGTTCCTTATATTTCTGGGCTTCTATTTCTACGTCTCCCTGTGTTGGGGATCGCTGGTGATTCACCACGATCTTCCCTTCTCTCCCAGCGACGAACGGCTCTCCGATTGGAAGAGCTATATAGAGATGTTCCTCCTCTACGGAATTGTGAGCAGGGTTTTTACGGACAAGAAGCAATACCGGCTCTTGCTGGCCCTGATGATCTTTACCGTTCTGGCCTCAGACTACGCATACATACGTACCGTCGCAGATAGAGACTTCTCGAAATACTCCGATAGTGCCCGTTATGCCGGTGTCTTCGGCTATGCCGGAGAAAATGGTGCAGCTGCCTTCATGGCGCAATTCACTATCTTCTGCCTGGCAATTCGGCATGGAGTTTCCTCGGTCATCGAAAAAGCTACGCTGTGGGTGGTAATTGCCATGACATTTTTGTGCATGGTTCTTACCTTCTCGCGCGGAGGATATTTAGGCTTCGTCATGGGCCTCCTCTTTCTTGGAGTAGCGAAAGAGCGTAAATGGCTTATCGTGCTCGTGGTTCTTCTCTGCAGCTGGCAAGCAATCCTGCCCTCCGGAGTGAAAGACAGAATTACGATGAGTTACCAGGGCGGCGAACTGGACGAGTCCGCACAGGAGCGCATCATGCTCTGGCAGGATGCCTCGGAGCTCATCCGCGATAATCCGATCTTCGGAACCGGATACGTATCCTATCGCTATCTTGGTCGAACCATCTATAGCGACACACATAACTATTATTTGAAGGTTGCAGTGGAGATGGGTCTCGTGGGCCTGCTCCTCTTCTTCTCAATTCAGTTCTCAATCTTCCGCTATGGTTGGCAGCTCTTCCTCGCCGCAAAGGACGATAAACTACTTAGCTCCTTAGGACTAGGACTGGCCGCTCTTCTGGTAACATCCGCAATCACCAACTTCTTCGGCGATCGATGGACCTATCACCAAATCTCAGGCTATACGTGGACATTCCTAGCTCTGACGGTTAGAGGCATCGATCTTGTTGGTCAAAAGAAGAAGGAAATCGAAGAGCAGGAACCTGAACCAATCTATACCGGACTACCAGCAAAGGTGGCAGCAGAATGAGTTACGCTTCCGTTTCCATACCCAAGGAGACTCGCGGAAATCTCTACCCTTTTCCCGGGAGAGTTGCGGCAGATCCGTTCCCGACAGAGCATCTGGACCTGACACGAATTCGCAGGAGTCATTTCCTTTTTCTCGTGGATCAACTTGAAGCACTGGGCGGCGGAGAGCGCATGATGCTCCGCATCGCCGAAAGGCTGCAGCAGATTGGCTCTCGAGTCAGCGTTGTTACCTTCCGGAACCCGGTCTCGCAGGAAGTGCACTTCGAACCCGTCCATGTATATGAGCTTGAACGCGTGGCCAGCTGGCAAGGTATCAAGACCTCGTTTCAGCTGGGCCGCTGGATGCGCAGGGAAGGTGTCGATCTTGCACAGACCTTCTTTGTAAGTGCCGATCTCTTTGGTGGACTGATCGCCAGGCTCGCCGGAGTACCGGTCCTGGTCTCAAACCGCCGCGATATGGGACTGTTGCGCACACCTCGTCATCAATCCCTCTACCGCAGGATTGCGCCGATGTTTCACGGCACCATCACTGTCTGCGAAGCTATCCGGCAGCAGGTGATTCGTGAAGACCGCGTGCAGGAGCGGAAAATTCGCACCATTTACAACGGAGTCCTTGCCGATCCCAAAACGGTATCGATCTCGAACGAAGGTATCAAGATTCTGCAGGAGGCAAACGTTCCTCTTGGCGCGCCTCTGGTCCTGAGTGTTGCACACGTCCTGCCCTGGAAGGGATATAAGACGTTCCTCCATATGGCTCACGAAGTCTCGCTGGAGTTTCCGGATACCCATTTCCTAATAGCAGGAAGAATTGCCGACACGGAGCTCGAAAAAGAACTTCGCAACCTATGCGATGAATTGAATCTCACTTCGCGGGTGCACTTCCTTGGGAACGTAAAAGATCCCCGCTCCCTGATGCAGCTGGTAGACGTCTTCTGTCTGCTCTCCGATAGCGAAGGCATGCCCAATGCCTTGCTTGAGGCCATGGCCTCCGGACTTCCAGTGGTAGCGACTCAGGTTGGCGGCGTTGGGGAGATTCTGTCGAACTCGAATATAGGAAGCATGGTTCGGGCTGGCGATTATCAGTCTGCCGCTTCCCATGTCTGCGCCTATCTCCACTCACCGGAACTGAGTTACAGGACAGGGCAACTTGCGCTACAGCATGTTCAGTCCAGATTTTCCTTCGAAAACATGATGCAGGAGCTGCTCGAGTACTATGACGAACTTCTTAGCGAACATCACAAGAACTGATATCGGCCTGCTCCTCTTCTGTGGAGCGGCACTGCTACTTTTCTATATCTATCTGGGATATCCGCTACTGCTCAGCGTGGTCGCCTTCTTCTTTCCCAAGAGGAAAGCTGCGCCGACAACCGACCGCAGCCTGACCATGATCATTGCAGCCCGCAATGAAGCAGCAGGAATTCGGAAGAAGCTCGAAGAGACACTGGCTCTCGACTATCCGAAAGACAAGCTTCAGATTATTGTTGTCTCCGACGACAGCGATGACGGAACCGACGATATCGTCAAAGAGTTCAAGACTCGCGGCGTTGAGTATATCCGCATCTCTCCCCGTGGTGGAAAGACGAATGCGCAAAATGTTGCTGTCGGCTATGCCCGCAACGAAATCATCGTCTTTTCCGACGCCACAACCGTTCTCAAGGGAGACTGTCTGCAGTATCTGGCTGGCAACTTCTCCAATCCTAAAGTTGGAGCGGTAGGTGCACGCTTCGTCTATGCCGATCCAACCGAAGACTCTCCCACCGGGAAAGGCCAGATGGCGTACTGGAGCTATGATAGCCATATCCGCAACCTGCAATCGAGAATTCACAGCACCACAGGATGCTCAGGCTGCCTTTATGCCATCCGTCGCGAACTCCATACCCCTCTGGCATCCAGCATTATCGACGATCTGATCCAGCCGTTGCTGATTGTAAGAAAAGGCTATCGGGTTCTCTACGAAGACCGCACTCTTGTTATGGAAGAGACTACTGTCTCGACAACTCAAGAGTTTCGGATGAGAGTTCGGGTTATTACCGGAGCACTTTGGGGCCTGCTCTCTATCTATCCCATGCTGCTCGGGAAAAGCGGATTGTGGATGGCATTGCAGATCTGGTCACAGAAACTGCTGCGCTGGTCGGTGCCGTTTGTACTTCCGGTCCTGTTTATCGGTACTTGCCTGCTGGCACAAAACCCGATCATGCTAGGGATCTTGTTGCTGCAAGTGGCCTTCTATCTTGCGGCTGCAATGGCCTACTTCATTCCCGCTGTGCGCAAGCTGCCGGCACTCAATATTCCGCTGTATTACTGCACAGTCAATGCTGCTGTATTAGCCAGCATCCTGCAACTCCTCAAGAAAGAAAAGTTTACGACCTGGGAACCGCAGCGAGCTGTCATTGAGAACTGCACCGAGAGCAGCGCTGCGAAACAAGAAGAACTCATGGCAAGAGGTTGAAGCCGATCTTCCGTATCTAGAGCAAAACCAGACTACAAGGGGTGCTATAGGACCGGAAGGTTCCTATAGCACTTTCTTTGCAGCTCCAGAACTATGGAGGGTGTTGTTACAACTAGGCTCAAAATCCCCATCTTCGCCGTAAAGTGAAACGAAGCGGCATAGCACTTTCCGGAAAAACAAAGATCAAGTCACCATGGCTTACGCGGCTCTCTGCTATCCCCGTGAAGAAATGCCTAGGAGATAAGCGCCCGCTTCTCCCCACACCCTATTTCCTGACCTGCTCGAATGATTTGATTTGGGCTATGCTTTTAGAAATGAATAGCCTTGAAAATCGGTGTCGCTGTGCTTGCGGAGCGGAAGAGTTCCAAGTGAGGATTAAACGTGATGAGCAGATAGGTTTGTTAACCTGTGTTGCCGGGCATCATTCGCTTCTCCTCGATAGCCGGGAATATTGGGCGGACGTACTGCAAGATGGCAGACCGAAGCTGAGTCGGTGCCGATGCAGAGGCACGCTATTTCGAGTAGAACTGGAATATGAGTTCCGCCAAAGCGGCGATGTGCGCAGTATTCAGATTAAGCCGATCTGCATAGCCTGTGGTCACGGGCAAGCGCCCACTCAGATCGACATCAAATACAGTCCAACAGACCAACTTGTCGCCACGCCTTTGGACCCGATTGAACAACCTTGGCAGAGCCCGAAGAGGCACGAGATAACGGCATTTTGGAAGCCTATCGATGCCGAGCGCTTTGCAACGTATCTTATAGAGTCGCACGGAGCGAGGGTATTCTCTCAGAGCAGGCCATACGAATTTACAGCAGTAGCGCTTGCTGAGATTGAATTCTATCCGGAACTCAAGCACAGCCTTTTATTCACAAACGTCGACGGAGTGACTGGACCGCAAGGCCGCAATCCCGAAAAGAGTTCACCGTTTTTGCGTCTGAATGGGCCGATTCATATGCTGTACTCCCTGCCGCAGAACCTCAATTCCACTGAAAATGACCGACTCCTTCATTACATCCGGTACTCACACGAAGTTGTGCGGGGAGGATCCCTGGAAAAGCAGCCCACTCGGTTTTTGACATTTACGCAGAACGCTTGCGATTGGCTCAATCGAAATTATGTTTCGTTGCGAGGGAAAAACACGGCGGATAATCTTGAGGAATACCAAAAGTGAAGCGGGACCGCACTTCCAGGCAATGCTTCTAGTGCTTAACGAAGAGATGGATCTCAAGTGTCCACTTCAGGCAAATAGACCCTTGAGATCAAGCCAAATCGTTTTGAGCCATTGCGAGACTCCATGGCAGCAGTTCGTGGAGGCGGTTGATCGGGTGATCGGCTACCTGTTCGAGCACTCGACGAAGATAGAGTTCTGGATCCAGTCCGTTGAGCTTGCCTGCCACAGCAAATGAATAGCCCACCAGTTGTGGACACTGGCCTATCAGTCGATGTCCACAACTGGTGGGTTATCGGGAATTATCTATTACTTGCTACTTGGCGCCGCGGCCGAGTAGTACGGTCTTAATCGTAGAAGCGAGGATTACCAGATCCATCGATACCGATAGATGCTTGATATAGAACAGATCGTGCTCAACCTTGATATGCGATTGTTCAATCGATGCACCGTACTGATAACGTACCTGAGCCAGACCGGTAATTCCGGGACGAACACTATGGCGCAGATCGAAGTACGGAATCTTACGGCTTAACATCTCAGAGATTGCAGGCTGCTCCGGCCTTGGGCCAACCATGCTCATCTCCCCGCGAATGACATTAATCAGCTGCGGCAGCTCATCAATGCGGAACTTACGAAGAGTCTTGCCAAGCTTAGTAATGCGGGGATCGGAATCCTTAGTCCAGGCTTCTTCTTTCCCCTTCGCTGGAAGCATGGTACGAAGCTTTAGGATTGAAAACTCTCTTCCCTTCAAGCCAACACGCTTCTGGATATAGAAGATCGGACGTCCACTCTCCAGATAGATCCCCAGCAACGCCAGCAACAGGATTGGAAGAGTAAGGACAAACAAAGTAGAAGCTACAACAATGTCAATCAGCCGCTTCGTTGACCGTGTCAGAAACCCGAATGTGAACCCCGAAGAGTTGAGCATTTGCCCTACGCTGACTTCATCGATTGGAACTCGCCCACTCAAGCGCTCCAGGTAAGTATTTGCATACTCCACCCGCATACCGCCCGCTTTAAGAATCAGCAGCGTGGAGGCAAGTGTAGGATCGCGCAGTACCTCCGATGAAATCACGATGCGGCTGATCGGACGCCGCGACTTACGACCGAAGAAGTCCTGCTCTTGCCGATACTTCGCCCAGAACAGATCGAGCTTTTCGAAAGGAACCATGCGAATGGCCCATTCAGGATGTTGCTCGAGTTCCGCTGTAAGCTGATCGATATCGCTTCCGCTACCTACCAAAGCAATTCTTTGTGTTGCAAGAATCGGGCTATGGCAGAGGGTATTACGCAAGCCAAGCACAGGCAGCAGCAGAATTGGGGCAAGCAGCGCAGAACCTAAAGGTCCCGAACCTAGATTGGGTACGAGAAAGTAGCATCCGGCAATCAGAAGACATACTAGTCCGATTCCCTGCATCACTTGCGAAGCGCGATTCCGCTCCCGGGAGAGAATCCCCGGATGGAAGAGCTCTACATAGAAGAAAACAACGGTATAGGTGAAAACGATTAAGGCAATTCTGGCAAAGTTCAGGACCAACCCATCCGCAAATCCGTCGTGCAGTCGCGTAACGGAATAGAGAAGAGAGACGAAAATAGCAATGAGGCTGCATTCAAGAACTGCCAGTTGCGCGCTGCGAATGGGAAGAGCTTGCCCGCAAATAGTCATAACTGGTAGTTTCTCCTTCTTTTAATACAATATTGAGGGTGAAGAACCACCCTCACAAAAGAGGGCGGTTCCTTATGATTTATGCGGCTGTTGCTTCGCTGGTAGCCTGATCGACAGCATTGAAGAGAGCATCAGCTACGGCACCGATCTGTTCTTTGGTCAATTCGGGGAACATCGGTAGCGACAAGACTCTTGCTGCCGCCGCTTCCGAATTCGGTAAACGCTCGGGAGTGCTTCCTTCTGGGCAATACATCTTTTGCATGTGCAGCGGCACAGGATAATAGATCATGGTCTGAATCCCCTGGTCCTTCAGCAACGACTGCACACGATCGCGATGCGGCACCTGGATGGTATACTGGTGGAAAGCATGAGCAACATTCGCTGATACCTTTGGCGTTACGATGTCCGGATTTCCGGAGAGATACTCGTCATAGATAGCGGCATTCTCTCTGCGGCGCTCGTTCCAGCGATCCAAACACGGAAGCTTCACACGCAGAATAGCGGCCTGAATCTCATCCAGACGGCTGTTCCAGCCCTGAAAATCATTGTGGTACTTTTTCTTGCTGCCGTGTGCACGCAGAGCACGCAGATAGGCCGCAGCCTCAGGATCGTTCGTGACGATCATGCCGCCGTCACCGTACGCTCCCAGGTTCTTGCTCGGGAAGAAGCTGATGCAGCCAAAGTTGCCCAGCCCGGGAACACGCTGTCCGAGATAACGAGATCCCAGAGCCTGTGCTGCATCCTCAACAACAGCGATATGTTCCAGCTCTGCCCAGGTAAGAAGTGGGTCCATATCGGCTGGCTGTCCATAGAGATGAACAGGAACGACAGCCTTGGTCTTGCGCGTATGGTGACGCATAACCGATCTGAGATCGATATTGAAGGTCTCAGGATCGATGTCAGCAAAGACCGGTGTCGCACCAAGCATACTGACCGCATCGGCGGTAGCAATAAAGGTGAAGGCCGGAACGATGACCTCGTCGCCAGGGCCAACTCCGGCTGCTTTCAGCGCAAGAATCAGAGCATCTGTACCGGAAGCTACACCAACACCATGCGCACAACCGCAGAAGGCAGCGACTTCCTGCTCCAGAGCTCCAACGTTGGGGCCGAGAATGAAGTGCTGATCCCGAAGGACGCCTTCAATCGCTTCGATAATTGGCTGACGCAACGCTTCGAATTGAGGCTTCAGGTCAAGAACTGGGATGGTCGATTCCATGGTGCTTTTGCTCATTTGCATTCTTCCCTCTTAAAGGCTTGATTTGGTTAAGCATTTCCCGCACTTGTTGTGCGCTTTCCAACTGCGTTAAGAGCAGCTTTCTTTCGCGGAAAACTGCACGATCTTCTCTCGCTTCGATCTACAACGATGCGAGAAATGCTTCAGGATTTTTTGGCACGGTTGGAAAGAAAACCCGCGTCCTGCATCTTGTATAGAAGCGCACGGTAGCTAATGTGCAGTTGCTGAGCCGTCTTCCTGCGATTCCATTGATTGGCTTCCAGCGTGCGCTGGATGAGCTCACGCTCGCGTTCCTGCGCTGCCTGCCTGGAACTACGCTTCAGGTCGTGCTCTTCTTCCTGCAGTACAGCCGGTGCTTCCGTAATCTCTGCAGAAGGCTCTTCAACCTTCACACTCACAGTTGTGGTTCTGCGCTCCAGTTCCTGCAGGAGAACATCCTCCAACCCGAGAATGATGTATCTCGCTACCCAGTTCTGAAGTTCGCGAATGTTGCCCGGCCAGTCATATTCCATCATCAGGCTGAGCATGTTTTCCGAGAGGGGGCGTCCCTCTTTCCCGAATCGCTCTCCAAGATGATTCAAGAAATAATTGGCCAGAACAGGGATATCTTCTTTTCTCTCTCTCAGGGGCGGGAGAGAAATCGTTACGACCCCGATGCGGTAGAAGAGGTCGCGACGGAAATTCTGCGCCTCCATCGCTGCTTCCAGATCGACATTGGTTGCGCAGATTACCCGCACCTGGGCGAAGCGATCTTCACGTCCGCCGATACGGCAGAAGCTACCATCCTGTAGAAGGTGGAGCAATTTGCTTTGCAGACCGGGATCCATATCGCCGATCTCATCCAGCAAAAGAGTTCCTCCGTTTGCGGCTTCGACCCTGCCGGGCTTGGTACCGTGTGCGCCCGTAAAGGCTCCACGCTCATAACCGAAGAGTTCGCTCTCCAGAAGGGTGCTGGGGATGGCCGCGCAGTTCAGCTTTACGAACGGACCACTCCGTACTCTCGAATAGCGATGGAGGAGCCGGGCGATAACTTCTTTCCCTGTACCGCTCTCACCACGAATCAAAACCGGAATCTCCGTGGGGCCGACCTTCTGTACTTTACTGATGACACTCTGCATTGCAGGCGTCACCCCGAGGATCACCTCTTCTGGAATTTCCTTCGATTCGGAAACACGCGAGTTCGAATTTAAATCTTGCATCAGCTGCATTGGCCTTTCCTACCTAAACCCAGGGGTCACTTCTTGACTAGTCCTATTGCAAGTGACGTTCCATTTGTCTCCCACAAACCTGCATGCCTGTTTTTCGTGGTTTTTGCAGGCTGTCTTCTCTGCGTATGACACGCGTTACACAAATTACAGAGGTGATGCAACGAGTTCCCCTCTTGAGAGAAGAAACGAATAGCACATCTTTGTTCACTTTGTGTGCAATCCTCTTCTCATCTCTGAATAGTGATGAGGAAACACAGTATCTATTTCAAAGTCGCAGAGGGAATAGAGATCCAAAGGCAAAGTTGGCAAACGGATTGCTGCTACGGAGTTGGGATCGTGCAGATCTCAACCCGCTGTTTCATCCGTATGGAGAAAAGAACCATGAAATATCTCGTCACTGGGGCCGCCGGCTTTATCGGATCCTCTATTGCCAAAGAGCTCATCCGCCAAGGTCATACCGTCATTGGCATTGATAATCTCGCCGGTGGAAACGTACAGAACATCCGTGGCCTGGGATCTAATTTCGAATGGCACATGCTCAACCTCAATGACATTCACGGCATTCGAGAGAACCTATACGGAATCGACGCAGTCTTTCATCAGGCGGCAATCGCCTCTGTGCCTCGCTCGGTCAATGATCCGATTGGCACAAATCATGCGAATCTCAACGCCACGGTAGCTTTACTAAAGGTTGCGAAGGACTGTGGCATCAGGAGAATAGTGTTTGCGAGCTCTTCAGCCGTTTATGGCAGCGCCCCGGCCCTCCCTAAGACAGAAGAGATGTCGCCAGCCCCGGAATCGCCCTATGCCGTCCAGAAGCTCTCCAGCGAACACTATATGAGATGCTTCCATACGCTCCATGGTATGGAGACAGTTATGCTTCGCTACTTCAATATCTTCGGACCTCACCAGAGCGCAGATTCTCCTTATTCCGGCGTTATCGCCAGATTTACCACGGATCTACTCTCCGGACAGACTCCAACTATTTATGGAGACGGCTTACAACGGCGGGACTTTACCTACATTAAGGACGTCGTAGCGGCGAACCTGCTTGCAGCAGAAGCTCCAGCTGAGAAGGTTAGCGGTAAAGTCTTCAATATTGGTACAGGGAAAAGTCATAGCGTGCTGGATCTCTTTCAAGAAATATCGCGCATCTTACAGATAACGATAGAACCACGCTTTTCCCCTCAGAGAAATGGCGATATTCGTAATTCTGTCGCAGATATTTCTCTTGCGCAGCAAATGCTCGGCTACGAACCAACCACTTCCTTCCAGAAAGGACTCGAACTGACCACGGAATGGTATTGCCAGCAATATGGCGAAGTAACTAGTTTGACTGCGAGTTAGTTATCAAACCAAAGGAATGTACTATCTCAATATCTCCGGTAACAGAGATTACTTAGATCAATCGTCACAAAAGTACTTGGCTAAATCAACAAAGAGCTCACCACAGTAACCAGAAGTAACCAATCGGATGAATAGCGGTAAAAATGTGCAAGATTTTCTCTTTCTATAACAATTTCCTTGCACAATCGTCTCCAATTTGCGCTATATTTCATCCTGTTGTCTCACTCATGTACCGCTTTCGCTTACTTAACGACTTGAAGTAATTGCTTTGTCCTGGTTTTCCGAAAATTTCTTCTGACAAAGCCCGAGACACATATCAGATCGGTCCTGGGGAATAAACCCAGACAAATCCGGCAAGCCATTGTTGTTTTAGCTTTTCTCTGCGTTGGATCTGTTATTGGAATTGAGAGATGATCGAATATACAGTACTTGCTATTGCTGAGTCCTTTGATCTGGACGCTGGTAGGACAGATCTATCCCGTTTACTGCCGCTGGATTTGCAAGAAGTGCAATGGGTGGAGAGCCAGGCAGAAGCTTCTCTGGTTCTGCTCAATCGCACCAGCCAGCCGGTTCCGGACTTCCTTGTTATTGAAACGAATCACAATGGAAAGTGCGGAGTAGACCCACTGCTAGTCAAAACCCTGGCGCGTATCGCGCCCCAGGCACACTTCAAAAGGAAACGTATTTCCGAAGACAAGGTGATGTTGCTCGTAGCGTTGAGCGACCGCGCCCAAGAGATCAAAGCCGAAGGATTGGCCAATATGCCCAGACAGTGCCCGTGCCATGGCTCCAAAGATCTCCCCCCGAACGATTGCCGCTGCATGCTCGATCAGGCGGCCCAACCCATCCGACATGACCTTGGATCTGGCCATGTCTTCCTGGCTTCTGCTCCAGCGATGAAGCAGCTTTACCAAAAGGTGCTGACCCTGGCTGAAGTGGAAGTTCCTATCCTGCTACTCGGCGAGAGCGGAACAGGCAAGGAAGTCATTGCCCGGCTGATTCATGCCGCATCTCCCCGCAAGAACCGTCCCATGATGCGCATTAACTGCGCGGCGTTGCCTGCCGACCTTCTGGAGAGCGAGCTCTTCGGATATGAAGCAGGAGCGTTCACAGGCGCAATGAAAGCCAAGCCTGGCAAGTTTGAGCTCTGCGATGGCGGAACCCTCTTCCTCGATGAAATCGGCGAGATGAGCGCTGCCCTACAGGCCAAGCTGCTGCACGTACTTCAGGATGGCGAATACTCCCGCCTGGGCGGACGTACCTCACGCCATGCCAATGTTCGTGTTATTGCTGCAACGAATATCGACATGGAGAAGGCGATCCAGGAACGTACCTTCCGCGAAGACCTTTACTATCGCCTCAGTGCCTTTGTCCTCAATCTGCCACCTCTCCGGGAACGGAAAGAAGAGCTGAACCTGCTTTTCGATCACTTCCGGCAGAGCTTTGCTCTACAGCTCCATATGCCAGCTTTTGACTTTGATGAAGAGATTCTCGCGGCAGCCTACAACTACAACTGGCCAGGCAATATGCGGGAACTCATGAACTTCATCCAAAGAACAACCGTCTTCCGGGATCGCGAAGTTGCGCTCTCCGAATTGCAGAATGCGGTAGTTACCAAGCAGAAGCCCGTTGTCACGCCTGCCCCCGTCGCTGCACCCGTACCAGTCCATCAGGAAGAAGATGTGGCAGCAGAAATGGCGGATATGAAGGCTTCAACCTACCAGGCGCGGATGAAGGTGGAACGCGACCTTATCCTTAGGACGTTGAATTCCACAGGCTGGAATCGCAAACATGCGGCCGACCGTCTGAAGGTTAGCTACAAGACGCTACTCTGCAAGATTCGCGAGTACAAGATCGAAGAAGTACGGATGTTGGCCTAAATCAGGTACCTCTGGTAACTAAATCCAGGTAACCCGACAAGTATTGGTTACCGCACGATTACCGCAGTACCCGTTCATAAGCATTACCCTGGAAAACTGTGATGTCTCCCTTGTAGAGGCAATCTCCAGGTAAAAAAACAAGCCAAGGTCGACGGCATAATAATTTATCCGATGTAGCAAGGAGCAAGAAACGGCCTTTGACTACAGGCGGATCTTCCAGACGACCGCGTAGCAGCTGATTTTGCACGGCAAACAGCAAAACCGATCATCGAACCCTGTGACTGGTTATCTCTGCGAACCAGCTCTGAGGTGCACACCGGCAGCTGCAATCCAATAGATTTTTGCGATGTAAAAGGGTGGTTCGAAGCCACCCCTTGGCATCCCTTAAATGGCTCTTCCATAAGCCCGTTAACCGGCTCAAGCCCGGCAGCTATACCGCGTATCTAGATATTTTTACTGGGGATGTCTGTTTCCAGCCCAAATTGTCGCTTTCTCTAACATAGGACTTCACAGCTGTAAGTGCTCGAACGCTATACCTTATGCCATTTCCACAAATACTGTGTCTGGACCAACGAATGTTATAAGTGGCTTTTCTTGGCGGAAAAGCCACGCCGAGCTTCTTTCTCGCGGATACACCTTTTGTGACAACAGTATAGCGGCCAGGGAAATTGACAGATATCTCAAAATACCGGAATATAATTGGGAGGTTGTTTGGCGCATAACCTCGAATACTTACCCCAAAATTCTGCCTATCATCCATCCAGAGATGATATCCGCAAGTTATAAGCAAGCGGGCAATTGAAATGCCTGTCTTCCAGCGCATATTAGAGCAAAACCAGCGTAGGTGTACCCCGAACCACAGCTCCCTACGCAGGTTTTTCGTCAAGAAAACCTGCACATCGCCGAATTTGGATAGGACATAGTAACGCTGGTTTTGCTCTAGAGGCATTCCCCACATAGGCATAGACTCGCTAAGAATAGAAAGCTGCGTAAGCTTTTGTCTCTTGGTCTACATCTTTGCGGGAAACGCCCTATGGCCCAGGGATCACGAGAAATCGCTCAGGCGTACTCTCTCGCCAGGCTTTGCTTGAACCTTCTTCAATATCTCCCGATAACGAACAGTACAGTTCCCGCCTCTCACGCTGGTGAGAATTGCTGATTTTAGGCGTCCAGACCTCCAGTAAATCTCTACCTGAAAGCCTCCGCTCGCACAGAGACCCCTTACATGTCCGTCGGGCCAGGCCGAAGGGAGGGCCGGAAGCAGCTCAATCTCTTCGCCCTGCGACTGAAGCAGCATCTCCGCAATCCCTGCAGCTCCAGCGGTATTTCCGTCAATGGCAAAGATGTTCTGCGTTGCGCCTGCAACACCTGCACTTGAAATCGTAAGTAGATTATCCTCAGTGGACTTAGCCAACAGGCTCAGCAAATACTTGTGCGAAAGGTCGCCTTTAAGCAGACGAGCGTAATAGACAACCAGATTGGCTCTCCCCCACTCACTCTGCTCCCATTTGGGCGAATTCATGCGACGCTCGATCACTACCTCGGCTGCACGAGCCAATGCGGGAGTCGCACGAGGTGAAATCTGATGTTCGGGATAGAGCGCAATCAGATGCGCGGTGTGCCGATGATTGGGTTCGGCGTCTTCAAAATCCTCCAGCCACTCCTGTAGCTGACCATAGCGGCCAATCTGAAGGGGAGGCAGCTTGGCCCGTGCGCTCTCAAGCTTTCCCCGAAGCTCCTCATCCACGGCAAGAACCTTCGAAGCATCGATACAGATGCTATACAGCGCATAAACAAGCACTCGATCAACGGTACAGCCCATAGAATCGCTGCAATGAGCGCCGGAGGGCGACAGGAACCAGTTCTCGGGCGACTCGGAGGGCCCGGTAACCAGCCATCCATGCTTTGGTTCGGGAACCATGTACGAGAGGAAGAACTCTGCAGCATCCCGCAAAACCGGATAAGCGCGCGTACGAAGGAACTCTACACCGGCACCATATCTATAGTGATCCCACAGCTGCAACGCAATCCAGATCCCTGCGGTAACGAAGACTCCCCATCCCAGACCGGATCCTGGTGCCGTATAACCCCAGGCATTCGTCACGGTATGGCACACCCAGCCGGGTGCCCCGTACATCTCCCGCGCCGTCCGCTGCCCGGAGACACGAAGCCCGTCAATCAATCCAAACAGTGGAGTCTGGCACTCTGCCAGATTGCAGACCTCGGCAGCCCAGTAGTTCTGCTGAGTATTGATATCGAGATGGAAATCATCCGTCCAGCCCATGCTGCTGGCCAGACCATCGTTCCAGATGCCCTGCAATGCCAGCGGCAGTGGGGAATTGGATCGTGAGCCCGCAATGGTCAGATAACGGCCATATTGAAAGAAGAGCGCCAGCAGTTCGGGATCGTTTGTACCTGCTTCCAGGGCCTTGCGCCTCACATCGGTGGGTAGTTGGCTGCTATCGGGGCTGCTCCTTCCCAGATCAAGCGATACGCGACGATACAGCGCACGGTGATCCGCTACGTGCACGGCCCGCAATTGCGGATAGTTCTTATGCGAAGCCCGCTCCAGCATCTGATTAGAGAGCTGTTCCGGATTCCGGCCCTCAAAGCTTGTAGCGATTGCAATCAGCAGTGTCACCGCATCTGCATTCTTGATTTGCAATCCCTGGGCTGAAGCTTTAAGGCTTCCGGCTTCAGTGATCGCCTTTACTCGAATCTGCAGATCGACCCCTTGTTGGCCATTGCTATGCATTCGTTCAACGGCTTTACCGCGTAAAACAATCGTATTGTTTCCTTCTGTAGCGATCTCAACGGGAAACGTGATTGCCTCGAATGATACGCCAAAGCTGATCTTTCCTGGTTTGTCGCAAGTAAGGTGGATGGCAACGACGTCATCCGGATTGGAAGCGACGATCTCCCGTGAATGGTGCTCCAGGCCATGCCGGAAGCTCACATGCGCGACGGCCTCATCCAGATCAAGTGACCGGCGATATTGACTTGGATTGTCAACGTCTGCAAACTTCAGCTGCAACTCCGGCAGAGGAAGATTGGTGCCAAACGAGGTGAAATGGCCGAGCAGGTATTTGCTGCAGAGTTCGCTGGCCTCCTCATATTTTCCTGCGAATAGCAACTGACGAATTTCAGCGAGATGTTCCCTTGCCTCAGGATTTATATCTTGTGAACTGGGAGCACCGGACCAGGCAGTAGACTCGGAAAGTACAATTCTCTCCGTCTCCACACCGCCGAAGATCATGGCGCCAACTCTGCCGTTGCCAACGGGAAGAGCCTCAAGCCAACGCCTGGCCGGCTGCGCATACCAAAGCTCATCGGGTTGCGGCTTCGAAAGAGACGACAGATACTGCACAGCATTATGCGGGACAGCAGCTAAAACAAGTCCACCTTGTAGGAAGTCGCGTCTGGTTGTTGCCACGAATACTTTCTCCTTCATTGACCGTTTTCGTTAACGGTGCATCTCTAAAATCATTGACCCTGAGCCAATCTCTCGATACGCTCGGAAGCAAACCGTCAGGAATGGAAATGACTACTTCAGGAAAATCCGCAGGGATCAAAGATATCGCTCGGGCGCTGAAAATCTCCATCGGAACCGTAGACCGCGCGTTGCATGGCCGTCCGGGAGTCAGCGAGAAGACTAAGGCCAAGGTTCTGCAGATGGCCGAACAGCTTGGCTATAGTCCGAATCTTGCGGCCCAGGCTTTGAAACTGAATCGCCGTCTTTCCATTGCAGCGGTTCTGCCTAAACATATCTCTCATTTTTTCGATCCGCTGCGAGCCGGAATCCGCAGCGCTGCTGCGGCAACGGTTGGAGTGAATATTAGTCTCGACCTCATCGAATACCCGCGGCTTGGGGTCGGTGACGTTGAAGCCTTCGAGCGCGTAGCACAACGGCATTATGACGGCATCATCTTCCTGCCGGGTAACGCGCACAATTTCGACCCGCTGATTCGCAAACTTTCCCGCGAGGGAATTGCGATGATGTGCGTCGGAAGCGATGCCCCGAACACGGAACGCGTCGGCTCGGTTGCTGCCCATGCCTCGGTCAGCGGAGCAATCGCCGCCGAGTTGCTTACCCACAAGCTCAACCGCAAGGCCAACGTTGCGATCTTTACCGGTGAGCTTTCTACACTCGATCACGCGGAAAAGCTGCGCGGTTTTGCTGCGACCCTTGCGGTTCAGGCTCCGCATCTGAGCCTTCTTCCCGCGATAGAGAGTCACGAACGTCCGAGGGAGGCTTACAAACACGCACTCGCTCTGATGCGAAGCAAGACGCGGCCGGAAGGACTGTACCTTAGCACGGCGAACAGCATGCCTGTCCTTCAGGCATTGGATGAATTGGGACTCCTTGGCGACGTGCAAATCATCACTACGGATCTCTTTCAGGATCTGGTTCCGCTGATCGAATCCGGAAAGGTCCTCGCCACCATGTACCAGCGCCCCTTTACGCAAGGAAGGTTCGCCTTTGAAAATCTGCTGAAGAGCCTTCTGGAAGGAGGCAAGCCGCAACCGAACATCCGGCTTGCCCCTCACGTTATCTTCCGAAGCAATCTCTGTCTCTTCTCCAGCCACATTGTCGATACCACAGAAGACGAAATGCAGATGGCTCTTGAAGGGGAATAGATTAGAAGCTTGCATTCCCGAATCTACTTCCCCTGCTGAGGAATAAAGCGAATGGCGCACCCTCCGCCGGGAGCCAGATTAAGAGTAAGTACCTCTCCGCTCCTTACCTCCTGCTTACGAAGCATCACGTGCTTGGGCTCTGTTGCCGCATCGTTGGCATCGGCATAGATCTCCGCAAGATACTTCCCTTTATCGAGAAAGTTCAAAGGAATCTGGAGCGTCCTCGGAGTCCAGTTCGTCATGCTTCCTAAATACCATTCCGCCCCATGTCTTCGCACCATCGTCACAAACTCGCCTGGTCTGCCATTCAGAACGCGTGTAGCATCCCAGGACACCGGAACATCCTTGATGAACTGAAAGGCTGTTTGTCCGGCATAAATCTGCGGGCTGTCGGAGACCATCTGAATCGGAGTCTGAAAGATTACATACATGGCAAGCTGCTGAGCACGAGTTCCCATAACCATCGGGTTTACGTCGCGAGCAACAAACGCATCTTCAGTGGAATTCTCAAAGCCACCGGGCGTGTAGTCCATTGGCCCGGCAAGCAGACGCGTAAAAGGAAAGACCGAACGATCTACAGGACTGTCACGTCGTCCGACTTTATTGTTCTCCATACCGAGAACACTCTCGTAGCTCATGACGTTGGGATAAGTGCGTTCCAGCCCCCACGGAGTCCTGCAGCCATGGAAATCGACCATCAGGTGATGCGCCGCAGCCTCCTTCGCTACGTCGTAGTAGAACTGGACTCCTTCCTGATCGTCGCGGTTAATGAAGTCGATCTTCACCCCGGCAACGCCCCATTTCTCATACAGGGGAAAAGCCTCTTTCATCTGCTGCATCACCGACTCGGAGTAAAGCCAGATCCAGACCTTCACATTTTTGCCGGCTGCATATCTAACGAGTTCAGGCACATCGACTTTGCCGTTCATCCTGGTAATATCGCGTCCTGCGGCCCATCCGGCATCGAGCATCATGTACGGGAATCCCGACTCCGAGGCAAAATCGACGTAGTACTTCATATTCTCGGTCGTAAAGGCAGGCTTTCCATCCTTCCCTACATCGCCAACCCACCAATTCCAGGATGCTTTGCCAGGACGTATCCAACTAGCATCTTCAACTCTGTTTGGAGGATTGAGATTAGTAAGCAGATTCGATTCCACGAGCCTTCCCGGATCGTCTGCTACCATCAGGACCCGCCAGGCAGAACGATATGGCAGCGAAGCTTTCACGGCAACGTTGGGATTATCGAAGCGAGGAGAAAGCTTTGAGACAAACCAATGACCCGCCCAATTCCCGGAAGGATTAGTCACATACATGGAACTGCTTCCTTCGATATCGGCTTCCATGAGGGCCAACCAGGCTGCTCCCGGTTCATGCATCAGCAGAGGCAGCCCAATCAAAAAGCTGCTTGAAACCCCGCCCTGATTGCTGAAGGCCGTAGTGGGCAGCTGCACATATTCACTCTCGTAGCTGCTGCGATAATTCGGCAAAGTCAGCGCCCAATCTGTTGCATCGGAGCTCAGACGGAATTCAGTGTTCTCTTGACGAAGGCGCACTTCCTTCATTGCATCCTGCGAAGGAAGAAGATAACGAAAAGCTATTCCATCGTTATAGGCTCGAGCTTCAAGCGACAGGCTGCGATGCTTGCCGGCATTCTCCGTTACATGCAGAACGATGCTGTTGTAAGCCTCATGGACCTTACTCGTTTTGCCGTTCGTCAAGACATAATCATCTATGCCCTGGCCTGCATCGCTATTGATGATTCGGACATCGGAACCAAGCGGAGGCTGATCATCCAATTCCAGGGCAAGACCGGAATTGTCGAGGACTTGTTTCCCCTTAAAGGTCACAGAATAAACAAGCCTGCCGCCACCCTCGCTCGACGTCTTTGTTTGCTCAGTTAAAAAGTGGAGTTCCAACTGCCGGTTTGGTGATGAAAGAACTGCAGCATTTGTCTCGGCCATGACAGAACGGCCAAGGGCTAATACAGAAACCAGGGCAGAAGCAAAAAGGAATAGACGTGCTCGATGCATCATTCGAATTGACCTTATCCGGGAATCGAAACAAAAATGGAAAGCCGGGTGCCGTGTTTTCACAAACCCAACACCCGAGGCTCACCGCCAGGAGCGGTCTCTTCTCTCGAAGCGACTACCCCTCTCGTGTTGTGTAACTACTACGCTAAAACGTGTACTTCAAAGCCAACTGGAAGAAACGAGCATCGGGCGTATTGTTCTGGAAGAACTTCGGTCCGGTAATCGCACCACCATTGGAATTAATATTCGTCGTCGAGGGATTGTTTAACGTTGGATGATTCAAGACATTAAATCCATCGGCACGGAATTGTACGCTCTGCTCCCGCCATGTGGTGAAATTCTTGAAGATTGACATATTCACCCCATAATAGCCAGGACCATAGATGGTATTCGATTTGCCACCAAGCAGAGCAAGAACAGTAGGAGTATCGGATACTGCTGAAGCAAAGCGATAGGAATTTCCTGCTCCAGGGATAACGCCCGGAGGAGCAATCAGATTGCCGGGCAAGGGATTAGCAAACGAGCATGGGTTATACCAGTTTTGTTTGGTCTTGGTCTTCACCGCGCACGTAACGTTAGGATTGGAAGGATCCGGAGAGCCGCCCGCAGCAAAAGGATCACGAATCATAATCGCTCTGGCACCTCCACCCGCTGCTGTACTGATGTTAGGAGAGACGGTAAAGGGAGTGCCGGTTTGTGCTGCAAGCGTCAAGCTTGTCGACCATCCGCCTGCAAGTAGATCCGTCCACTTCGACTGGTTGAGATAGGCTCTTCCTTTGCCAAAAGGCAACTCGTAATTACCGTTTAACGTGAGGCGGTTTCTTACGTCATAAGGAGAGTTGGTGTACTCGCCAATGAAAGGAATAAGCGCCATATTGCGATTACCAACAGCCGTTGAAAGACCACCGGCATCGCTACTGTCGTCCAGAGAATGCGCCCAGGTATAGGTCGCCAGGAAGGTCAGCCCATGGGAGTAGCGTTTCTCCATCTTGGTTTGCAGAGAGTTGTACGTGCTCACACCACCAAAATGAATGGTGCCGGAGCCACCCAAAGTTGGGAAGGGCTGGTATTGCTGTGTATTGATCGAGGGATTAAAGAGTCCCCGCACGGTGTTGGGATCGTAGTAAAGAGAAAGATGACGCGATACGTTGCCCACATAGCTGATCGATGCCACAAGGTTGCTCGATAACGCCTGTTGCACCGACAAACTGTAGTTCATCGTATAGGGAGTCTTGATATCCGGATCGATAGCATGGAAGCCCGGATTGGAAACAAAGTTCTGCAATCCCTGACCGGTCTTTGCAGAGAGCCCGCTCTCCAGTGTTACGCCTTGACTAGCGAGTGAGGGACAATTGCCTTGGAAGCAATTGGGAGCAGGAATACTGGCCGAATTCGAGAAGGGGAAATTAGCTCCCAGATTCGAATTTCCTTGACTCTGCAGTCCTCCGTAGAAAAGTCCAAAACCACCTCGCACCACTGTATTCGGATAGGCCTGATAGGCAAAGCCGAAACGAGGAGCAAAGTTGATCTTCTGTGTCGTAGCCAGGCGCTCGTTGCTCACATACTGCACTGTTACATTGTTTCGTGCCAGGGTATCGAGAAAGAGCGGGCCAAGATTAACGTTCCTTGCCTTTTCCGGAAGCAGATAGACTCCCGTGCCTGTAGCAATACCCAGATTGCTGCCGATAAAGTTTGCCTGTTGTCCGGCATTCTCTTTATAGGGCTGGTAATAGTCGTAACGAACACCGAGGTTGAGCGTCAGCCTTGGGGTGATCTTCCAATCATCCTGAACGTAGGCTGAGTTATACCACTGGGCATCGTTAACATTAGGAGCATTTGCGATATAGGCTCCATTCATCTGATTGGCAAGAAAATCTGCCACAGCCGAACCCGTAAAGCTCACGCCCGGAGCACCGGTATAAACAGGATTGTAGTAGTACTGTCCCAACGATGCCGGCGCATAACGGTAGAAGAAACGAATACTCTGGAACGACACACCGAACTTCAGTGAGTGGTTGCCAACAATCTTCGTTACGTTGTCGAGAATCTGATAAACGTTTTGCGATTCGTTTGAGGTTCCAACCGATCCCCACTGCTGAATCGCACCATTGAAATAGCCCAGAGGCAGTCCGCCTTGATTAAGGCCAAGGTCCGGCACCCCGCCTAAACCAAGTGAAGCGGCAAGAGTGTGATTATTTGCATTGGGCTGCAGGAACTTAAAGATACCCCAGTTATAGCCCAAGCGGAACTCATTCGTGAGATTAGGTGTGAAGATGTGCGTTTCGCTCAGCATGAAATTCTCGGCCAGATTGCTATCACGCTCTCCACCGTATCCGCTTCCATCGAGAACCGGTCCCAGAGGAAGCGAATTCAGAATGATCTGGTGCAGATAGCTGTAGCGTGCATAAGCTTGATCCTTCTGGCTGATATTCCAATCCAGGCGCTGATCCCACTGGAAAGTATCGTCATGTCTGGAAACGTTTTCAATCAAATTGTTGTATATCTTGCCGCCATTGGCATTCGGAGCAGGATATAGGCTCAGAATGTTCTTAGCTACTGAGTTAAGCTGTCCCGGGCAAAAAGTATTGTTCTGCCCATTGCACGACAAAGCAGTGGTGCCACCCGAGTTTGGCTGGTAAAGCTGGATAGCTTGAGCAGACCCGGTCAAAGAAGGATTCAGTAACTCGGAGAAATTTCCCTGCCGCATCAGAGCGGTAGGAACGGTAAGGATATTGGTTTGACCGATCGAGATGCGATTGGCTTCAAGATCTCCGAAGTAGAAAAGCCTGTTGGGAATAATCGGAAATCCCAGCGTCGCGCCGAATTGATTCTCGTGATAAGGAGGCGTTGTAGTTGCATTCCAATTCCGCGCGTCGAGATTGGTATTCCGGAAATACTCCCACAAACTTCCGTGTACACGATTCGTTCCGGACTTAAGACTTGCATTCATTACAGCTCCGGCCGAGTGGCCGAACTCTGCACTGTAGTTGCTGGTTTGTAGATTGAATTCCGCAAGTGCATCCGGGGGAGGGCGCATCACGAAACTTGAACCATTCAGAAAATCAACCAGATTGGTATTGTTGTCGACTCCATCCAGAATGAAATTGTTCTGCATGGCCCGCTGTCCGTTCGCGACAAAATCTCCGCTGCCGCTCCCACGCGTGTTGCCGAAGGGCGGAGCAACTCCGGCGCTGAACTGTGCAATGTAAACCCAGTTACGTCCATTCAGCGGTGTGTTGTTGATGGTCTCAGTGCTGACGACCTGACCCACGGCTCCGTTCTGCGTCTCTAGTAGCGGAGCTTGATCGCTTACGGTTACAGTTTCCGACACACTGCCTGGTTGGAGAACTAGCACCACATTCAAACGTGCCTGCGCGTCAACGTGAAGATTCTCGCGAGCTGTGGTTTGAAAACCCGGTGCAGAAGCCGTGACTTTGTAATTGCCGATTTTTAGAGGAGAGAAAACATAGACGCCGCTATCGTTGGCCTTTCGTTCCAGTACCAGGCCTGTATCTGTGGCTGTGATCTTTACCTGAGCTCCGGGAATTACTGCTCCGGAGTTGTCCTGCACTACACCTGTGATTGCGCCCTGATCTACTTGTCCTAATGCTCCTTTGCCTGCCAGCAAAGGCAAGAAGAAGCATAGCGCAATCAGCAAGTGAACAAGATTTCCTCTTGTATGCTGCATCACTTTGCCTTTCAAACTTCCGACCAATCCCTTGCGCAACGACGCAATACTGCCAGGAAATGCCTTGCAGCATTACAGGTGAGAAAGCGGATTTTTGTAGCGTCAGAAGTAATAGTGTACGTTACCGGGCATCAAGCTACCCCTTGAGAATAAGGACTGTCAAGAAAAATGTAACCCGATACATTGGCGTAATCTGCAGGAAACAGGAAGGTATTTTATCTGCAATAGTTACGTGTACGTTTTCAAAAAATCAGAAACAATTTCTAAATGATCGGGGGATCGATGAAGTTAGTTGAAGGGCCTGGTGCAGCAAGTTACCAAATCCAAACTTGTACCGCCGGACTCCAGGCCGGCTGTCGTGGAGGGTCTCCAGGCCCTCCACAAGGGAAGTCTGGATATTCGAGGCGAAGTTTCCTGTTCAAACGTTGCATCGCCTGTGTGGGAGAGGATGCCCACATCTGGTCGCGGTAGGGATGCGAATTACTTCGCACCCCCCGCACAGATCCGGACGTGAAGATTTCCCTCATCCGGCTCCTGCCTTAGGTCCTAACGCGCACGCGACACGAAGGATAAGGGTGACAGATACGGACTGGAGGTAGCCAGCGATGGATAAGCCGCTGCATTCGTTCCCAGATCACGTAGCCGAGTTGGCTGCGCCGACATAACATCCGGTGCCAGTATCGACTAACTTGATTGCGAAAGACCTGCAGCGATGGACTGTTAGTAGGCACTCCGTAATAGCGCATGTGCCCTCTAACTACCGCCTGCAACCATCGCCCTACCGTTTCCATCGGATCATGCATGCGTCTCCGTAGTTCCTCTTTGATGGCCCTCAGCTTCGCACGCATGCGCTTTCGGTTTGTCTGCCGCAACACCGTAAACTTTCCTTTCCTGGTCTTTCCGCAGATATGCGTGAAGCCCAGATAATTGAACGTCTCCGGCTTCCCTTCGCCGCTTTGTTCCCGATTTCTGGCCGCATAACGTCCAAACTCCAGCAACCGCGTTTTGCCCGGGTGCAGTTCTAGATTGAACTTCTTCATCCGTTCTTCCAGTTCTTTCCGGAACCGCTCGGCCTCCATCTTCTCCTCGAATCCTACAACTATGTCGTCGGCGAATCGCACCACCATCATTTCTCCGCGTGCGATCTTCCTCCGCCACACCTGGATCCAAAGGTCAAAGACGTAGTGCAGGTAGACATTTGCCAGCAATGGCGATGCACTGCCTCCTTGTGGCGTCCCCCGCTCACTCACCGTCAGCTTTCCGTCTTCCAGCACGCCTGCGTTTAACCATTTCTGGATTAGTCGCACCACGCGCCGGTCTCCTATCCGGTGCTCGATAAACTGGACCAGCCAGTTCTTCGACACACTGTCGAAAAAGGCTCGTATGTCCAGATCTAACACCCAGTTCACTGGTTTCTCCATGATCCCTACATAGAGCTGATCCAACGCTTGGTGTTGGCTTCGCCCTGCTCAGAATCCATACGAGAACTCTGCAAAGTCCTGTTCGTAGATCGCATTCATCACCTCTACAACGGCTCGTTGGACTATCTTGTCCTCCAGCGCTGTCACCCCGAGCGCTCGTTGTCGCCCGTCGGCTTTCGGGATATACGTTCTCCGTACTGGCTTCGCTCGATACGCTCCTCGCTGCAGTCTATGGGACAAGTCCTGGAGCTTTTCTCCCAAGTTCTCGCCGTAGTGCTGCCACGTCTCCCCATCCACGCCGGGTGAGGCCTCTTTCTTCAGTTGTAAATAGGCCCACTCCAGCATCTCCAGCTTATAGACGTAGTGGAACAGCGCCGTAAATCTGGTCTCTTTGTCCTTTCTTGCCGCTTGCCGTACCCGCTCCAGCTCTCTTTGCACGTTTCCCCGGCTCTGCGTCCGGTACGTGTTTTGCTGTTGCGGATTGCCCTTGGCCAGATCCCGTCCCTCCATCCCCTCCGCTGCCGGTTTCCCGTCTTTGTTCGGAGACTTCCCTGGTACCTTGGATCTGTCCGACTTCCCGTGTTCGTTCATCATCTGCTTCTGTCCTTGGACTTCCAGATACGGCCCGTGTTGCTTCTCTCGGGCGAACCCGGGATCTCCCGGTTCCCGTGCTTAGCGCGTCCATACGTGCCAGGGTCTTCGACCTCGCGGGACTCTTCCGTGCCTCGCTTAGCGGCACCTCAGATGTTGCCTTCCGAACAAACTCAATTCGTCGGCGTCCCGAAGTTGAATGTAATTTCGCGGCTCTATTGCCCGGCCCGCATTTTCCCCTGTCTAACGCTTCAGCCAGTCCCTCTCGGGCCTCGCCGCATGACTTGGGGCCAGTGTGGTTTGCTACTCCTTCACTGCGTGACTCTTTCATTCACTACGCTATGCCGGTCTCCCGGCGCTTTCGAGTTTCTACATTCTCCGAGCTGAAATTGCAGGAAATCTATGAGCATAACCAGAGTCCCAAAGGCGAAGTGGCTTTGGTCGTGTGTCAGGGATGGCCTTCAGGCCATCCGAAAGCCGTCTTCCTCAGAGTGGCTTAACATTCTCGGTAACGAATGCTGCGGGAAACTGAGCAGGCCGAATAGTTGCAAGGTACTGTTTGAGAGTATCTTCGCTCCTGGAAGCAATGACCAAAACGCTCAAACTGATATTGGTTTAATGCCTCTGTTCTTCCCGTCGCATGTGTTACCGAAAATGTTTCCTCTCTCTTAACGAAGACTGTTTTCGGATGGCCTGAAGGCCATCCCTGACACGATGCCTGACCAATGTTGTTCTTTGTTGCTATCCTTCGCAAAAAAGGTAAAAACTCCAGGTGTGGGCGAGGACGCCCACACGACAGCCGGCCTGGAGTCCGGCGGTACTTATATGGATTACTTATTCGAAACTAGTGCTCTTGACTCGATCTCTTCCAGGCTTCGACCTTTCGTCTCTGCCACATAAGCGCGAATAAAGAATGCACCAAGAATACAAATTCCGCCGTAGCTCCAGAAGGTATTGGAGGTCCCTATGGCGTGATTTAGCAATGGGAAGGTGTAGGTGAGTAGAAAAGAGGCTATCCACAGAGCACTGACGGCAATCGATACGGAAGCGGAACGAATTCGTGTCGGATAAATCTCTGCAATTAAAACCCAGGTAACAGGAGCCAGTGTAAGCGCATAGCATGCGATTGCGCACAAGGTAAGCACCAGCACAGAACTTCCATGCAATCCGGCGCGATACGCCCAACCTGCAAGTATGTGCGAAAGACCAATTCCGATACATCCCATCAGCATCATCGGACGCCGCCCCAGGCGATCAACAATACACATGGCAAGGACGGTAAAGATCAAATTAATCGTGCCAGTGATGACAATGTTCAGAAGAATATCGTTAGCACCATATCCGGCACCCCGATAGATCTCAGCAGCATAATTGAACAGAATGTTGATTCCCGTCCATTGCTGTAGCACCGCGAGGATGATTCCAACCAGGAGCAAGCGGCGGATTCCCGGTCGCAACAGTTCACGCCAGCGAGTCCTTTCGCCAGCCTCTGTCCGCAAGGCAGAAGCTATGCTCTTGACTTCGTTCTCTGCATATAGCTCACCTCCGATTCGCGCAAGAGTTTCGCGTGCCTTCTGCTCTGCCTTCGCAGCCATCAGCCAGCGAGGACTCTCGGGAATGAAAAGAGACGATAGTGTAAAGATCAGCGCGGGAACAGCGACAGCCACAAACATCCATCGCCAGCCATATTGCACATTCCAGGAGTGCAACAGAACAGCGGGCGAAGCATGCTCCGGAACAGGCTGAGCGATCAGCCAATTGACGATCTGAGCCAGAAGAATCCCAACAACAATTGCAAACTGATTGAGGCTGACCAGTCGTCCACGAATCGATGCCGGACTGATTTCCGCCAGATACAACGGAGAGATATTGGAGCTGAGCCCAATCGCAACTCCGCCCACAATCCGCCAAACAATGAAAGAGGTAAAGTTGAAAGACCAGCCCGTCAGGCAGGAAGAAACGCCAAAGAGAATCGCCGAGGCAAGCAGTATCTTCTTTCGCCCGTAACGGTCCCCCAGGTAGCCTGCGGCAAGAGAACCAACCAAGCAGCCTATGAGTGCACAGCTGTTGGCCCATCCCACCAACTGCTCGGAATGCAGAGCGAAATACGTTTCGTAGAATTCTCTCGCCCCACCGATTACCACCCAATCATAGCCAAAGAGCAGACCGCCCATTGCTGCGACGATCGCGATACCCCACACATACGCCGTATGCTGTGGACTTACGCTTGCAATCTCTTCTCCGCGACAGACGGTGACGGGCTGCATTTCTTTTACCTGACCTCCACCTTCATCAGCGCAAGCAGGTCAGCAGCTCCGGCATGATTCGCATCCAGTAGCTGCACCTCCCGAAGTAGCGTAACCGCCTTCTCCTGTTCCCCAAGTCCAAGCAGCGCCTGCGCGCGTAAAAAGCTTACGTTTATCCGTTGGCGTTGCTCCAGATCCTCTTCGAAGAGCAGCATTGCGGGCAACGAGGTTGCGAAATATTCGATTTTTGGTTTCTGCTTCTCAAGCTCGACGGAGTAGTCATAGATCTTTTGAAAGATCTGTCGGGCATCCGCTTCCCTGCCCAAGTTGCGGAGAGCCATCGCGCTCCAGTAAGTCGTGTCGGAAACAGCCTGGACCTGCATCTGCTGAAAGTCGCCGCGCTGCTCTGCTGCCCGCTTCCAATGTGCCGCAGCCTTTGCCTCTTCACGGTTACCGGCATAAGCCACACCAAGCCAGTAATCGATCATGCTGAGGTTCATCAGCAGATGCTTGGCTTCACTCAGACTTAACGGAGGATTCCACGCTGTTTCAAAGGACTGAATTGCCGAGGCAAAATCCTTCTTGGCCAGCGACTCTTGTCCGAGGAGAAGATTGGCGCGAACAAATTGCGAGAGCACCAAACCCTCGCCACCCTCCCAGGGCTGGAATTTGCGTGACAGCAGAATTTTCAGAGCATCCTTCGGGCGGCCGACCTGATTATAGAGCGAGGCAAGTTCCACACTGAGGTCGTCTCTCGACATCACCAGAGCAATCGACTGCTCCAGAACCTCCAGACGATGTTCGGGAGACTCCCCGACACGCCGCCATAGCTGATCCCGTTCATAGAAAATGCGCGCATCTGCAGGCGCAAGCTCGCAGGCGCGTTCAAAAGCCTCGCGAGCCTTTCCCTCGTCGCGACGGACGTTGTAGTAAGCAAATCCGAGATTGCGCCACGTTGTGGGGAAATGGGGATCGAGTTCAGCTGCCGCTTCCCAAACTTGAATGGCCTCTTCATGCCGGCGGCGGTCGTAGAGGAAGTTCCCGAGATAGTAGCGCGCGCGAGCATCCTTAGGAGAATTCGTTATTGCGATTTCAAGCAATAACATCTCTTCCAGTCGGCTCGGGAATACATAGCAGGCGTCGGCTTCCGCTGCTTGCCGGTAGCACTCCTTGCTTTCGCCTTCCTGGTGCAACAGTGCATTGAGATCGGCGCGCAGATACAGGAGCAAAGCGGAGGCTCCATCCTTCTCATGCGGATGATCGAGAAGAGGCAAAGCATCCTTATACAAACCGGCACGTTTTAGATCGAGCGCAAGATCAAGCCGTTGCTGCCCATCCGCAGGAATCTCACCGCTATCCAGATATCTGCTCCAGATATCGAGAAGATCTAGCTGCCTCGTCTCGCGGATCACCTCTGCAGCTTCAGCCTCTCGCCCAAGGCGACGTAGTACCATGGCCTTTAAATTTCTGGCGTTCAGGTTATCGGTATCGGCGCGCAGAGACCGATTCAGATGATCTAGAGCCTGGGCCCACTGCTCACGATTGCAATCGATTTCAGCCAAACGATGATAGGCTGGCCCACGCCAGGCGGCATTCCATGTGGCCTTGTAGAAAGCATCGTAGGCTGCGGCCTGTCTCTTTTGATAAGTGAGAACGAGCCCGAGATTGTAAAGAGGTTCACCGTCATAGGGATTCGGATTGCGCGAGATCAGCCGCGAAATTGCAGTGCGAAGATATTTCTCCGCAACAGCAAGCTCGCCGCGTCGCATGTGCCAGCGTCCTAATGCGTGATTTGCGCGGCTATCCTGCGGGTCGCGGCGAACGGCCTCTTTCCAGTAAAGCTCAGGACTGCGCGTAGCATGGCGGTACTGCTCAAGATGAAGCCCAATCAGATAAAGTTCATCGTTGGAGCTCACCTCATCGGGTAAGGCAGGTTCGGTTGCTACCTGGGGATCGTCGGCAGCGGTGATTTCGTGCGGCGCGTAACGCAGAAGAATTTGCCCCGCCGACAGCACCAGCAACTCAAACTCCTCACAATCTGCCGCAATAGCAAGCTTGAGTTGTAAGGGCGACTCGGGAGTGAGATTCCCTTGCCACGCCGCAATCGTCTGCGCCCCAGCCTTCAAGACCACAGAGGCATCCGGCCATGCCTGCGTCGCCAGCAGACGAAGAGAGATCTCTTCAGGCTTACGCTCCAGATGGATTGCGGCATTGAGGTTTGCAAAGTCGGGCACGCCGAGCTGGCGAATTGGATACCAGTATTGACTAAAGGTTTTGGTCTCTCCCGGCGCGAGGAATGAGAAATCCGGCTGGTTGTCAGTGTAGGCACCGGCCATCAATTCGATGTAAGGACCATCTGCATCCGTTAAGCTGCGATCCCAGGCATAACCGAAATCGTGGTTCCCCCACGTCCATTGCTTCTTACCCGGAGCAATATGATGATTGGCGCAATACACGACTCCGGCGTGCTGCGCGTGATCGTATCCTCCGGAATAGTCTCCCTTCGAATTCGCAATCATGTAGCTGGTGGGAACAGGAATGTTGGCATACCAGCTTAAGTCGTTAGCAGGATACGACCCATCGGGAACGAAGCATCGTGGCTTCTCTTCTTTGGGAACACCATGAATTGAGCGCTCTTCATAGTTCACGCCGTAGTAGCTTCCGTGGCTCAAAGGAAATTCTGTAATTGCGCGCTTCGCATGATCGGCAACAAAGCGAACATCCTTTGGAAAGAAGGACTGATATTTCTCGTGAACCCGGGTAGCAACATTCGCCCACCACAAGAAGGTCTGAGTATCTTGCGTGCGGTTATACAAGCGTACTTTCAGCTCCAGGTATGCTTTCCCCGGGCGCAGGCATAGTCCATGCATGCCCTTCATGCGCGCCATCGGATCATGATCGCTACACCAGACTGTCACCGCTCCGTCAGGCTCGCGCTCGATAGAAACCTCCACCGGCATGAAGGTTGCGGGACGATGATGTTGCGGCCAATTGAACTCCACACCGCCTGAGATCCAGGGCCCGGCGAGCCCCACCAAGGCGGGCTTAATCACGTTCTGACGATAGAAGAAGTCGTAGCCATTCACCTTGTCATAGCCGACGTGAATGCGCCCTCCGATCTCCGGCAGAATCATGAAGCGCAAAAACTCGTTTTCCAGATGCACGGCCTGCCAGGTACGGTCCACAGGCTCAGTATCGATGCGGTCTATCACCGGTAGCGGATAAACGCGGCCGCTGCTTCCCTGATAGACACGCTTTTCAAGAAACAGAGGATTTCTGTCCGGCACTGCGGGCAAGTAAGTGCGCATTGTTACGCCCTGTTCCCAGACCTTTACTAATCCCTGCTCCGAAGCAGGAGCAGGAGGCAAAACCAGCTTCGCCTCCTGTTTCTCCGATTCCTCGGCGGAATTCATGCAATCGTGTTTCTGCTGTTGCTGCATCTGCTTCTATCTACTCTCCGAAATCCGGCTACTTCTTGAGAACAAACGCAGGAAGTTTGTTGGATTGTCCCCCGAAAACCGTTAACGTTAACGACGCTAACTGTATGCAATCCGCCTGGTGTTGTCAAGCTAAGAAAAATGTCTTTATCTTCTCAAAGCAAGGGCTTCCGAAATCAGCCTATGGATGCGCTGCAGCGTCTCCTGCGGACCCCGCCAAGGCACTCCGCAGATACTTCAGCACCTGCTCAGCCTGAAGAGTGGAACCGTCTTTGTTGAAGTGAATGGGATCGGCGTGAAGATCCTGATGATGAATCATCAATTCATGCTGATCGTCGATAGGAATCTTTTGCGTAGCGACAACAGCATTGGCGATTTCGTTTCGTGCATCGACACGAGGATTGGAAGCTCCATTGCTTGCGTCTGCTCTTACCGGGGTAATCGTAGCCCAAATGAATTTTGCCTTGGGTGCGATGGAGTGTAATGCTTTAACAAAGTCAGGAAATGCCGCTTTATACTGGGCTTCGGTATAGTCCCATCCATGCATTCCGTTATTGAAATGGATTACGCTGAAGGGTACCGCTTCCATCTTTGCAAACTCGATCAGTTGTTGAGGAAGCCTGGGATCGCCGACAGAGGTAGACGACGACATCAGATAAACATTTGCAGAACCGGCAAGCCCCTCAACTACTCCGGGATAGTAGTTGCGAGTGATCGAGTCTCCTACCAACAAGACGTTTGGGAGTTTAGGATCCGGATGAGGTGGCCGTACTTCCCAAGTCCACTCTATCTCTTCAGGGATAGATTTCTGCGCCTGTGCGTATAGTGAAGCCGAACCCACAAGACTAAATATTCCGATAACCGCAATGCCTGCCCATTTCCGCACCAATGCGGAGTTGTTCTGTCTTTGCCCCGAGTAGTCTTTCATCACCGCAACGTCTTCTCCTTTGGATATTGAAACTCAAACGATCATATCTCCTACAACAATTCCGGCGTTACCATGTCCGATCAAAGATCGGTTAGAAGCCGCTTCCTTTAGCGGAGAGCGACTTCGAGCTTCACGGCTCGTGGATATAGCTACTCCGGAATCGCCGCAACGCAATTTGTGAGGGAAACGGAAACTTAGAATACTTCTACGGACATACTCTATGACGTAATTTGCATCGATTAAGCAGATCCCAAGGCTTTCACAGGCCATCTAACAATATAGTCTTGCTGTTTCCGATTCAGTTTCAATCAGAGCCATCTCCAATGACGACATCTTTTGACGCAACCATCATCGGGGCGGGACAAGCCGGTCCCTCCCTCGCTGGAAGACTCACACAAGCCGGATACAAAGTTGCCATGATCGAGCGAAAGCTCTTTGGAGGAACTTGCGTAAACACCGGCTGCATCCCCACTAAAACCCTGGTTGCCAGCGCCTACATTGCGCACAAAGTTCGCACCGCCCAAACCTACGGTGTAACCGTCTCCGGAGCAATTACAGTCGACATGAAAGCCGTCAAGGCTCGCAAAGACGAGGTTTCCGGAAAATCCAGAAATAGCGTCGAAGGCTGGCTGCGAGGGATGGAAAACTGCAAGGTCTACAATGGCCATGCGCGCTTTCAGTCAGCCCACGAGATCAAGGTTGGCGACGAAGTGCTCTCTGCGGAAAAAATCTTTATCAATGTTGGAGGACGCGCTGCCGTCCCACCCTTTCCTGGAATAGACCGGGTTCCCTACCTCACCAATGTCTCTCTGCTGGATCTGGATGTTCTGCCTCGCCACCTCATTGTGGTGGGTGGAAGCTACGTGGGACTTGAATTCGCTCAAATCTATCGTCGCTTTGGCAGTGAAGTCACTATCGTCGAAAAAGGGCCTCGACTGATTCAACGAGAAGACGAAGATGTTTCTTCCAACGTAAAAGAGATTCTCGAGAAGGAAGGAATCCATATCCGGCTCAACGCCGAATGCATTCATTTGGAGCCGCGAGGAAACGACGTTGCCGTAGGAGTAAATTGTCAGAGCGATCCAGCAGAGAGCGTGGGGTCGCATGTTCTGTTGGCAGTAGGCCGCCGTCCGAACACTGATGACTTAGGACTGGAAGCTGCTGGCATTACCTGTGACGAGCACGGAAACATCCAGGTTGACGATCAGCTGCGAACCAATGTACCCGGGATCTGGGCCATGGGCGACTGCAATGGGAAGGGTGGCTTCACCCATACGTCCTATAACGATTTTGAGATTGTGGCCGCAAATCTTCTCGACAACGACCCACGACGCGTGAGCGATAGGATTCTGGCCTACGCACTCTATACCGATCCACCGTTAGGACGCGTTGGTATGACAGAAGAACAGGTACGCAAGTCTGGAAGATCCGCGCTCATCGGCACTCGCCCCATGACGAAGGTTGGACGCGCAGTCGAGAAGGGCGAGACCGATGGCTTCATGAAGATCCTGGTCGATGCCGCAACGAAGGAAATTCTGGGAGCCTCGATTCTGGGAACCGGAGGCGATGAGGCAATTCACTGCATACTGGACGTTATGTATGCACGCGCTCCCTACACGACGATACAGCGCGCTGTTCATATTCATCCGACTGTTTCGGAATTAATACCAACTGTGCTTGGTTCTCTGAAACCTTTGGAGTAGGTGAGGTTCCATTGTTCATACGTTGCCCAAGCATCCCAGAGGGATGCTACCTCGAGTTTCTACATTTGCAAGCAGCAAACGAAGAAGAAGAAATCAGCGCAGGAAGGTGGCGGTTTCTGACCGCCACCCCCTTCGCAGCTTGCCATGTCCCAATGACAAATGTAGAAACTTCAGCAAGCATTTCGGATGGATGCTACATAGAAAATATTCTCTGCCCCGGAAGGTGGCGGGGCGAAATCTGTTCCGATCCGATTCGTTCCGCCCCATACGGGGCGGAGTTCTTGTTTGTATCCGTAACCCAGGGTTCCGCTACGCTTCACCCTGGGCTATTGTCGGCTTCTCCCTACCGGGAGAGAAAACCGATTGGCGGAACACGATTGCCCCAAGACCTTAACGTGAGCCAATATCTGAACCCGCAATTGCTTTCCGTTATTCGCTCTCCGAGTATTCTTCAAAAAGTGCCGCTATCTAGCCCGGGCCTCATGATGCAGCCGCCGATAAAGAGTGCTACGATGCAGACCCAATTGCCGCGCCGCAGCAGTCATATTCCCCCGATGCTGTTCCAGTGCGCGACGTAACGCTGCATCGGTGACATCCGAGAGCGTCATTTCCGGTTCGACATGTTCCGACGCCACGATGTCGGAAGGCAAACTCTCCACATCAATCACGCTATCGTCCTCAGCTAAGGAAACAAGCGTCCGCAGCAGATTTGCGAGTTCGCGCAGATTTCCAGGCCATGCATGGTGAAGCAAATGCTGACGTGCAGCAGACGACAGGCGAATGCCGCGAGCCTCTGCACCAAAACTTTCGAGCATGGTATCGACGATCAGCGGAAGATTCTGCCGCTCGCGCAAAGGGGGCAGCGTAAGAACCATGTGGCGTAGCCGGTAATAAAGATCCGCACGAAAGCTCTTTGCCGCTACCGCAGCCTGAAGATCGTGATGAGTCGCTGTAACTAATCGGAAATCCACACGAACCGGACTTCCACCCAGCGGCGTAACTTCACCATCCTGCAACACACGCAACAAGCGGGCTTGCAGCGCAAGAGGCATATCCCCAATCTCATCGAGAAAGAGAATGCCACCCTCTGCTCTGCGAATATGGCCAAGATTGCCGCGCCGTCTTGCCCCGGTAAAGGCGCCTTCTTCATAACCAAAGATCTCCGCTTCCAGCAATCCCTCCGGAATTGCCGCGCAATTCACCGGCACAAAGGGAGCTGCAGAACGAGAGGAATGCCGATGCAGGGCACGAACAAAGATCTCCTTCCCTGTTCCTGTTTCTCCCTGTAGCAGGATGGGAATTCCCGCGTCGACTGCCCGCGTAGCCTTAGCCAGCAACACTAAGGATTCCGAATCCCAGACCGCTCCGTCCCTCAAGATTGTCTCTGCAGCCGAAGAACGCGACGATACAACAGATAACCGGGGATGGTCTACCTGTGCCCTTTCGACGCGTCCATAGAAGACGCCGCTATATGCTCGCGGATGCAGCTCTCTTTCTCCATAAGTGGCGGCATCGCGGAAGATATCGAGCCAGCGAAGGCGATGAATATTCTCCGCATGCAGGCCTAGAAGATGCAAAGCGATTGTGTTGGCACCCACCAGCAACTCATCTCGGAAAGCCAGCAAACCTTCATGTGGAGTTTTGAGATACGAAGGATGCACGTGAAAGCCGACCAGGAGATCGCAGTCGCTGTTACGTCCCACCCAGGAGTGCTCAATCCTGGCAGCTGCAAGTTGAACCAGCATCGAACTATGCTCCGGAGGCTGACGCACATCGCCGGAGATGTCGATCACGCCAGCCAATTCTCCAGAGGGTTCCATGATGGGCATGGCCGTACAGACAAGGAATTGATTGTCTTCCAGGAAATGCTGCTCGCCGCGAACCTCCACTAACTGCCGCTCTACGAGTGCGGTACCTACAGCATTTGTGCCCTCGCGAATCTCATTCCAATCGGCTCCCGGTTGCAAGGAAACGCGTCGGGCACGACCGACGAAATCGCTGTCGCCACAAGCATCGAGAATCGTCCCATCGCTACCGGAGAGCAGAACCATGCCGCTGGTACCCGCAATCGCCCGCCGCAGAATAGTCAGTTCACTTCCGGCAAGCTGTAAAAGGATTTGATTCTGTTCGCGTCTTCGCTTGAGTTCGGCTGCAGCTAAGGGGTTATGCCGGGCAGGATAGCTTGGGGATAAGCCATGTTCCATACACCGCTGCCATGACCGCTGAATAACGGATGGCGATGGCAGGGTTAGTCCATCGTTCTTCGATAGCACGGGACCTCCACGGTTTCTGTATTGGACGTAACTGCTGGGGAAGTCACACAACACAGCAACCGAAGCGGATTGTAAGACACCGATGCAACAGTTGTCGCGTGTAGTCGTCGCAAAATGCAACGCCTGACGAGCAACAGCCTGGAGTGACTTACAGATAAGAGTTGAACATGGCAGGAAAGACTGAAAGCTATTTCTCACAAATTAAAACACTTCACTGAATTCAGAACCGTCCGGACCGCCACGTCTGGCAACTGGCAAAGCAATTGCCATAAGTTTTCTGACCGACAGCAAACATTGCGTGTTCGGCAGAAGCTTTTTCACGAGGGATCAAGAATCTATGGCAACAATTAGCTCCATACAGCCAAGTGATTTGGGTAGTGGGCACTCTTTCCGCAGGCGCTACGGAAACTACATTGGCGGGCAATGGGTTGAGTCCGCTTCCAACGCCTACTTTGAGAATGTCACACCCATCACCGGAAAACCCTTTTGTGAAGTTCCCCGCTCCAATGCCACCGACATCGAACGAGCCTTGGACGCAGCTCATGCCGCTAAAGAAGGTTGGGCACGTACCAGTCCAACGCAACGCGCCATCATCCTTAACCAGATCGCTCAGCGCATGGAAGATAACCTCGACATACTCGCGCTGGCGGAAACATGGGACAACGGCAAACCGATCCGCGAAACTACCGCAGCCGATATTCCCTTAGCCATCGACCATTTCCGCTACTTTGCCGGATGTATTCGCTCGCAGGAAGGAACTGTCTCAGAGATAGACCGCGACACTGTCGCATATCACTTCCACGAACCGCTGGGTGTCGTAGGCCAGATCATCCCCTGGAATTTTCCGATCCTGATGGCTACCTGGAAGTTGGCTCCAGCCCTGGCTGCTGGAAACTGCGTTGTATTAAAGCCCGCAGAACAGACCCCCGCCAGTATTCTGGTCTGGGCCGAGTTGGTCGGCGATCTGCTTCCTCCCGGCGTCATAAACATCGTCAACGGCTATGGAGTCGAAGCCGGTAAGCCCCTCGCCTCCAGCCCTCGCGTCTCCAAGATTGCCTTCACTGGAGAAACCACTACCGGGCGGCTGATCATGCAGTACGCAAGCCAGAACCTGATCCCGGTCACCTTGGAACTTGGCGGCAAATCGCCCAACATCTTCTTCGCAGATGTATGCAACGAAGATGACGATTTCTTTGACAAGGCCATCGAAGGCTTCGTCATGTTTGCTCTGAATCAAGGTGAAATCTGCACCTGCCCCAGCCGCGCTTTGATTCAGGAGAGCATCTATGACCGCTTCATGGAACGAGCGCTCAAGCGTGTAGCCGCCATCAAGCAAGGGAATCCTCTCGATCCGACAACCATGATCGGAGCGCAGGCCTCCAGCGAGCAGATGGAGAAGATTCTTAGCTACATCGATATCGGCAAGCAAGAAGGCGCAACTCTGTTGATGGGTGGTGAACGCGCACACCTGTCAGGAGACCTGGAAGGCGGCTATTACGTTCAGCCGACGGTCTTCCACGGCAACAACCGCATGCGAATCTTCCAGGAGGAGATCTTCGGACCCGTTGTCTCCGTTACAACCTTCAAAACCGAAGAAGAGGCCTTAGCTATAGCCAACGACACCTTATACGGATTGGGTGCAGGCCTGTGGAGCCGCGATGCGAATCGCTGCTACCACGTCGGTCGCGGCATCCAGGCCGGACGCGTGTGGACAAACTGCTATCATGCCTACCCTGCCCATGCCGCCTTCGGTGGATATAAGCAATCCGGCATCGGACGTGAAACGCACATGATGATGCTCGATCATTATCAGCAGACCAAAAACCTGCTCGTCAGCTACAGCCCGAAGAAGCTTGGCTTCTTCTAGAGAAAAGCCGATGGCTACGAAAACAATACCGGAACAAGTCATCGCTACCGATTCGGCGATTGACCTGATCAGGAAGCTCCGTGATAAGCATGGAGACCTGATGTTTCATCAGTCGGGGGGCTGCTGCGACGGCAGCTCTCCGATGTGCTATCCACGTGGCGAGTTCCTTGTCGGCGATCAGGATGTACTGCTGGGAACAGTTGAAGACACGCCCTTCTATATGAGTCGCAGCCAATTTGAGTATTGGAAACACACGCAACTCAAGCTCGATGTGGTACCGGGCCATGGAGGGATGTTTTCACTGGAAGGGCCGGAAGGAGTTCGCTTTCTGATTCGTTCTCGTGTCTTCACGGATGAGGAAATCGCCGCACTGAAGGAAGCAGGCCGAATTTAAGAAGACAATCCAACTTCAATGTTTCGTTATAGAAATCGACTTATGTCGAATTTTTATAGCCTCTTATTCGCCTAAGTCTTCTGTCTCCTGTTAGTATGCCTCGCGAGCGGCCTGAGACTATCCGCTGTGCAACAGGCCGCGAGCTCTTCAAAAAATGCGAGGAAAACTCATGTTCAAGATATCCCCCACGCGAAATGTATTTTCATGTAAACGTTTTCTATTAGTGCTGATGGCACTTTTGGCATCTACTGTTTTCTTGATGTCTCCGACTGCAGCACGATCACAAACAGTAGACCTGTCGCAAAAGCCTTATCTCGGTTGGAGTAGCTTTAGCCAGCAGACTATTTCCAGCAACTTCCTGACTCAAGCCAATATGATGGCGCAATCCGATGCACTTCTCTCCTCCGGTCTGCAGGCCCATGGCTTCCAGTACATCAATATGGATTCCGGTTGGATGGGAAGTTTCGACGGCAATGGCCGTCCAATCCCAGATTCATCTATCTTTCCGGACATCAAGGCATTAGTAACGCATATTCATGCAAATGGTCAGAAGGTTGGGATCTACTGGATTCCAGGTATCGAGCAACCGGCAGTAGACGCCAACTACCCCATCCTGGGAACCTCCTATCACATACAGGACATTCTGGTCGTACCGCACGTACCCGGGAATGCCTTCAGTTCAGGACAGAATCCTCCTTATCACAACAAGATCGATTTCACGAAGCCGGGCGCACAGGAGTACATCAATTCCGTTGTAAATCTCTTCGCATCCTGGGGGATAGACCTTATCAAGCTGGATGGAGTTACGCCCGGCTCCTATAACAATGATCTATCGATTAACAACCTTCCCGACGTGCAAGCCTGGTCAAAGGCCATTGCACTGAGTGGACGTAAGATTTGGCTGACCGTCTCCTGGGCACTTGACGCGGACTACCTGAATGTCTGGCAACAATATGCCAACGCCCGCAGAATTGAAGACGACATCGAATGCGAAGGAAGATGCGCAACTCTTACCGATTGGCCACGAGTAGCACAGCGCTTCTATGACCTGGTTGGATGGGAGAATGCCGCCGGGCCCACAATCGGATGGAACGATCTCGACTCACTCGATGTTGGTGATGGAGCTATTGGAGGGCTCAGCAAAGCAGAGCAGCAATCGGCTGTGACCTTATGGGCTGTGGCAAATGCTCCACTGTATCTCGGCGGACAAATAACCACGTTGGATGATTACGGCAAACAGCTTGTCAGTAACGACGAGGTAATCGCTGTCGATCAATCGGGACATCCCGCCAGACAAATCGCCGGAGGAACAACCCCGGTCTGGGTCTCAAATCTGGGCAATGGCAACTATTATCTGGCGGTGTTCAACATGAATGCCTTCCCTTCTCCGGTGACCATTCCGTGGAACAGCTTAGGCTATATGGCAGCACTCCAGATTCGAGACCTGTGGAGTCACACCAATCTCGGAGGTTCGATCAAATCCTGGCGCACGGTTGTTCCTGGCCACGGAGCACGTCTCTTTAAAGTTAGAGCCATCGGGCATGTCCCGCCGCCATCGTCGCAAATCTTCGAAGCAGAAGCCGCTACGCTAAGCGGTTCTGCGAGTATCTTCGATTGTTCAGCCTGCTCCGGAGGAGAGAAGGTTGGATATCTTGGGGTCGGAGCTAACAACAATCTCACCTTCAACAGTATTCGCGTAGCTAAATCCGGGACCTACCAGATGACGGTCAACTATATGACCAGCGGTCCGAGGGCTCTGCTCTTCTCTGTAAATGGCGGACCTTATACGACTATCAATGTCGGCGGCGGAAGTTTCAACCTTCCCGCCAGTACAACGGTAGCGGTGAAGCTGAAGGCTGGCATCAATAGCATTCAATTCGGCAATCCGACCAGCTATCCTCCGGATCTGGACAATATTGTCATCAGCGGAGACGGGCATGCACCGCCGGCCTCCTCCATTACTTATGAGGCGGAGAATGCAACGCTGCAAGGCTCGGCAAGCGCTGTCTATTGCCAGCTTTGTTCCGGAGCATCCAAAGCAGGAAACCTCGGCACAGGCGGGACTGTAACCTTCTCTAACGTCACAGTTCCGGCAGACGGAATATACCCGCTTGAGATTGATTACATGACCAGCGGCACCCGCTCCTTCTTCGTCAGCGTGAACGATGAAAGCAGCACTGAACTGGATCTGAACGGCAGTGCCTTTGACTCTCCGGCCAACACGGTAATCTCCGTATCTCTTCACAAGGGAGTCAATACAATTCAATTCAGCAACCCTAACGGTTACTCACCCGATCTCGACAGAATTGCGATTGCTCTTCCATAACGCAAGAAATGGGCAGGCCGGAATTCAGGCCTGCCCATCGCTTATATATCGTAATGTTCTACTGTGAAATCGCCTCCGCGGCATTGGCCGCTAGAATAAAGTCCGTTGCGGCATCTACTACATATTCATTCTCATACCAGAGGAAGGGCCATTTCTCTTTCAACTCAGGGAAATCGGGCTGAATGATAACCACTCCCGGAACCATAGCACCGGGAATGAAGGAATAATCGGCACGGTTATTGCCGTAGCCTATTAACTTCGACTCGGTACCTACAGCCGATACCAGGGATACATTCGAAGCAGGATGCCGTCCCAACACATAATCGAAACCACGCAGTGTGTAGTCAGTTCCGATAATCTCTGGAAAGGCTTGATGGAGGAAATAAATCTGAGCGGCAAAGCCAGCCACCGCACCCGCTCCGCCCCAGTTCCCCCTGGTAATAGGCACGCCAAAGGGATTCTCCGCCAGCATAGCGTCCAATTTGGGTTTTACGGCAGTTACACTTGCGGCAATTTCCTGCTTATAGCCTGCATCCATAAATGGAATCGCTCGTACTGCGAGCACTCCCAGCCAGGCAAAGTTCTTCTGGATTACCGGCAGCAGTTGTTTCAAACGCGTTTTATAAAGAGTATCTCCATTGGTTGCGATTAGGAGTTCAACTGTAGCTTTAACTTCCTCAATCTCAAGAGGACCTCCAGTTGTATTAAAGGAGCGGAAGACTACGGGCTGACCCTTCTGTTCCTCGTTCCAGACACGAATTGCTGTTTGCAGGCACTTGGCTGCCAGTGCATCGTCATATCCACGGAGCACACGGCTTGCAGCAGCAAGAGCGGAGGCCGAATCATAGTTCAATGGAGTTGTATGAGTCGTAAAGGCCCAACGGTCGTCGGGAATTCCGGAAAAGATTCCGTCGCTTTCGAGCTTACCCATCTTTGCCGAGTAGATCTTCCCGTCTGTCTTTGAAGCGGCATCACCCAAATGGGTGTATTCCTCCAGCGTTGGTTCAATAATTCCGGGGATGGCGTGTCCAATGGAATCGTATTGAGCAAGCAGGGCCACGACACCGTGCTTAATCTGCTGCAATACATCGGGAATGCCATCCGGCTTACGAATCACCACCAGACGAGCGTCCTCATCAATCGACGTCTCATCCCAATTCACCTTGAAGACCTCTCGGGCCAGCACGAGATCCGTGATAACGCGACTCTGGGTCTGCGTGCGGATATCGTAATCTCCGGCATCGAACCAGCCTCCTATATTCAGACCGGGGATATGTTCTCCAGGAGCATACTTCGAGTCAGTAGAAGCGCCCATGGAGTAGCCGTCGAAGTGTTCATAATTCACCGGCGCCTGTCTGGCATCGTCCATATGAGACACACCGTGCCATACCCGATATCCCTCGCGGACCTTGATATGGTCCATCTGTACGGCCAGATAGGTATCGAGTGACGGTTGCCATAAATTTCGCCGATACACATCCTTGTCGATTCGGAAGGGGGCGTAAGTGTGCCCGGCATACTCGATGACATAGATACCGGGCTCGTGGACAGAGGAAAAATCAAAGGAGGCGTATTGGTAACGCAGCCACTTTCCCCAAGGCTTAATCTCGCTGCTCAGCGCTTCCTGGTACTCGCCTGTCGGCGTTAACCGCAAGAGTCGAATTTTCTTTGGCGCTGCGAATAGCGGATCGAGTTCGAGAATCGCGACTTTCGAGCGTCCCGGTGTGTATCCGACTTGATTGAAGGAAACAACAGGAGGCCGAGTCCAGCCTTGAATGACATTGGGACGGATATGCCATACCAATGCATTCTCTGTCTTGTTCGCAGGCAGGAGGGTGCGTAAGACAAACCAGCCATTCTGAGCCCGGTTGCGAGCGTCAAAGAGCATCAACTCTCCGGAGTCGGAAGCAATCGATACCTTAGTAGAAGGATCTTCCGGAGAAAGAACAACCTGATGTCCGTGCGCCAGAGGCAAGGGGTTAAGCTCGCCATCGGATTCTTTCTCCATCGGTCCATCGGGATGACGGGGGAAGATTCCATCCACACCATCGAAGAGATAGCTCTTTCCGAAGTACGCCGTAGGCAGAAAGTCCAGGTTAAAGCCTGCCTTCCCGACTAACGCTGAAGGAAGAGGATGGTCGAGATGAACTGCAACGCGTATGCCCTGCCCCTCCGGCGTCACCTCCAACCGATAACTCAGCGACCGGTCCGGATAACCGGAGAGAACGATCAACTGATTGGGAGCCGAGCCATGTTTCCGCTGTACAAATTTTGGGACTGGATCCCACTGCTCGGGAGTAGGAGAGAGTCGAACCTCACCATCCGTGGCGATGCGCTCACCGTGCAGAATCATCTCAATGCCACCGAGCTTCTGATCGCGGAACACGGGATGGAATTCATTCTGGTAGACAAGAACATTGAGCCCTTGTGTTTCCAGATAATCATGATCGTTCAGGACAAGATCGGCTGCGAGCAAAAGATGCCCTGGCGTTAAGGCCAGGGCGAGGAGAAACAGTATGCGTTGCATAGTTATTCTTTCCTTCTTCCTCTACTCAGGAAGAGTTGCTGCTGAAGTAATGGAAAACTGAGTAGAAGCACCAGCCGTCTTGGGCAATCCTTCGCGCACCTCGAACTGGCCTCCACCGACCCAGACTTTAACTGTTCCAGGAACGATGCGATGCTTTCCGGCTTCGTCTACCGTGCTCAAATCGCGATCCTTTAGCAGGAAAGCAACGGTCTTGCTCTCTCCCGCAGCAAGATGTATCCGCTGAAATCCCTTCAGCGCACGCAGTGGTGCTTTGGGAACATCGGTGTGCGAGAGATAGAGCTGGACTACTTCATCCCCTGCCATCGCTCCTGTATTTGTAACCTTTACGGAGATATTTACTGTTCCCTCCGCAGAAATACTGTCGTGATCGGGATGTGGAGTGTCGTACTTGAACGTGGTGTAACTGAGACCATAACCGAAGGGATACAGAGGCTCTCCATCGAAGTATCGATAGGTACGCTTCTCCATCGAATAATCTTCAAAGGGCGGGAGTTGTCCTGCGGACTTGTAGAAGGTCACAGGAAGTCTTCCCGCCGGGCTGAAGTCGCCCGCCAACGCCTCTGCAACGGCTGTTCCACCTTCTCCTCCGGGATACCAGGCTTCGAGAATTGCAGGTAGCTTGCTATCTGCCCAGTTCACAGAAAGAGCGCTTCCATTCATCAGAACAAGGACCATCGGCTTGCCCACGGCATAGACCCTTTCCAACAACTGCTCTTGCGGCGAGGGTAGATCGAGGCTGGTGCGATCTCCATGTGAGAAGCCCTCAGCCTCAACCTTCATCTCTTCTCCCTCAAGGCGGGCAGAAAGACCCAGAACCATAATCACGAGATCCGATTTCGCTGCCGCATCCACGGCACGTTGTTCTTCTTTCCCCGGCACGCCCCAGATGAGACGGGCCTCTGCACCGCGCACCGTTTGGTAATACTCGATTTTGATCGAGTAAGGATGATCTTTTTCCAGATGTACCAGTTTCGTCAGACGGCTGGCAGGACGATGCTCTGTCCAATCCTCGACAATCAGCTTCCCATCCAGCCAGACACGGTATCCATCCTGTCCACTGAAGCCGAGCAGATAGTCTCCTGTTTCCTGTGGAGAGAGCACACCCGTCCAGCGGACAGAGTAGTTCTTCGCTAGCTTTGGCGATACTCCGGAGAATCCCCAGACAAAATTCACCATATTATCGACGCGGCTCAAGACAGCAGGACCTTCGAGCTTGGTATTGCCGAAGTACTCTGCTGAAAGGCCATGCTTTGTACGGCTGCTGTCCGTATAGAGAGCATCGCTAGGGACCTCGAAGGTGACAGTCCCGATAGGCCCTGTCCCTTGTACATAATCGATCTGCGTCTGAGGAAAGCGCTTACGCAAGCCAGTCAGCACGGTAACCGGCTTTGAGGGAGTGCCGTTATAGTTTCCGACCAAAGCATCCAGGCTATCGGCATCAGGACCTATCACTGCAATCTTCTTGTAACTTTGCTTGAGCGGAAGAAAATGGTCCTGGTTCTTCAATAGGACAAGAGCCTCCCGAGCCGCACCGAGAGCAAGTTTGCGATGGGCCAGACTGTCATTTTCGGCAGGAGCGATCTTCCACCAGGGCACCATCGCATTCGGGTCGAAGAGCCCTAAGCGGAATCGTGCAGTAAATAGGCGGTTGAGCGATTGATCTATATCCTTTTCCGAAAGCAGCCCTTGATGTACGGCATTCAGAAGCGCGGTACGCTCATAGCGGACACGATCTTGCGGAGGCTCACCACAAACGAGATCGGTACCGGCTTTGAATGCTACCGTTACTCCTTCTTCCATCGTGGAGGAGTAGTGGTGATGACGATAGATATCTTCTATAGCGCCGCAATCGGAGACAACATATCCCTGGAAGCCCCAGTCCTGTTTCAAATGCTGCTGCAGAAGATCGTTATTGGCGCAAGCCGGTTGGCCATTCAGCGAGTTATAAGCGCACATAACGGAATCGGCCTTTCCTTCCATCACGGTTGCCCGAAAGGCCGGAAGATAGGTGTCTTCCATATCGTGATGAGACGCCTTCACATCCACGGAATGACGTGTAGACTCCGGACCGCTATGTACCGCAAAGTGCTTTGGAGTTGCGACAGTTTTCAGATACTTAGGGTCATTGCCCTGTAGACCTTTGACGAAGGCTACTCCCAGGCGAGTCGTGAGATAAGGATCTTCTCCGTAAGTCTCCTGGCCACGCCCCCAGCGCGGATCGCGAAAGATGTTGATGTTGGGCGACCAGACCGTCAGCCCCTTGTACCAGACGCTCGATCCATCCTTGGCAACTGTTTCGTTGTACTTGGCGCGAAACTCCGTGCTGATCGTGTCAGCGATTCTATGAATAAGAGGCTCGTCAAAGGTGGCCGCCATTCCGATGGCCTGGGGAAAGACGGTTGCATAGCCCGCCCGGGCAACGCCGTGTAAACCTTCATTCCACCAGTTGTACTCAGGGATGCCCAGGCGCGGCACCGCATCTGCCGTGTGACCAAGCTGCGAGATCTTCTCTTCAAGTGTCATGTGCGAAACGAGATCGCGCACCCGATCCTCAAAAGAGAGCTTTGTATCTTTGTAAGCTGAGACGGCATTCGCTTGCTGCGCCCATACCGAAGTTGAAGTCGCATACCAAAGGAATGCTCCGACGAGAACGGCAACAGGCCTGCTCGTCTTTCCTAACATCTTCTGCACCATGCGGGTTCCCTCCGATTCAGAAGGTCTCGACAAAAGCAGAGCCATAGTACACACGCCAAACAAAATAGGCAATGCACTAATCGATTTAGTAGAACTTTTCTTCGAGCACTATCTCAGATATGCAAAGAACGCCGTACATTCGAGAAAGTTCGCCCCGGAAAGGAATCTGCCTATTTCCTCTTCCGCAAAAATTTTCCAATCCTGCGCACTTTGCTGTTAACCGTTTGTGGCGATCGAACGTTGTACCAGATGAAAGCAGTAAGAAGAGGCCATTATGAATGAAGATATTGTGGTAGTTCCTGTCGTGTTCGCCACGCTGGGATGGATTGCATGGGTTATTTTTTCCTCAATCCGGCGTTACCTGATTGCCAAGTTCCAAGCCGGAGTACAGGCGAAGATGTTGGAGAAGATCGATTCCGGACAAGCACTACTCTCCTATGTCGAAACCGACGCAGGAAAGAAGTTTATCGAATCGCTGATGGTGGAACAAATGGAACCAACCACGCCTTATAGACGTATCCTCACTGGAGCTCAGGTAGGAATCACTCTGGTGGCTGTTGGCATTGGCTTACTCCTGATACACGCGAGAGGAATTGCGCCGGACATGGAGTTTACCGTTTTTGGCACACTCGCTGTTGCTTTAGGAATTGGACTTGGCATCTCCGCCGTCGCATGCTATCTCATCTCACGTTCGCTGGGTTTGCTACAGCAGAAGCCGAACTTGTAAGACCCGGAAAGGCCCATGCACGAAGCTTATACAATCGCCGAGTCGATCTCCCTACCGGAAGGGGGATCTGGGACTATGGACGAGCAGGAATTTCAATCTATCTATGAGATAACTGCCCGTCCGATCTTGTCCTATCTTCTCGGCATAACCGGGCGCAGAGATGTCGCAGATGATCTGCTTCAGGAAACATACTGCCGTTTCCTCGCGCGACGTCCTGCGGCTATGGACGCAATCGAAACCCGCAAATACCTCTTTCGGATTGCAACGAATCTGCTTCGCGATCGCTGGCGCAAGGGAGAAGATATCCCCTGTCCCGAAACCAATCCGGAGATCGCCGAAGAAGGTCTGCCCGTCGATGTCGAAGCTCAGATCGATCTGCGTGTTGCGCTGCAAGCACTTAACACGAGAGAACGCGAGCTGCTGTGGCTAGCCTATGTCGAAGGGATGAACCACGAAGAGATAGCGGCGGCTATGGGGCTCCGCCCTCTCAGCGTCCGAATGTTACTATTTCGAGCAAGGCACAAAGCCGCCGGCCTGCTACGTCCGGCAAAGGAGAACGCATGAAGCAGAGATGCTGTGAAAAAGAATCCGAAGTGATTGCAGCAGCCAGAAACAACTCTTTTTCTGCAGAGTTGCGCAGCCATGTGCAGAATTGCTCCGATTGCCAGGAGAGTCTGCGGGTGGCACAGCTGTTTCTGCAAAACGCTGCTTCTCTGAGTGCCAACAACCAACCACGAGCGGCGAGTCATGTCTGGCGTCAGGCGCAACGTAGCAAGCAGGAGATGGCTCTCAAACGCGCAACAAGGCCGTTGCTGGTGATGCGGGTCCTAAGCCTTATCTACATCGTGGCTCTCGTTGCCTGGCTTCTCCATAGCCAAACACCGGCCCTTCCTACGCAGTTGATTTCAAACTGGACTGTTACACTCGCCGCAGGAACAGCAATATCCGTGCTGCTTATCGCCTTCGGATCGGGGTACTTCCTTTATCAGGAGAAACGATCAGGGAAAGCTCTTTTGTAGTATGGAAAGGGGTGAAGATATGCGGCTTGGTGGTAGGGTAAAACATAACCTTTCTCAATCAGGAAGAGATTCCTGAAGCCTCTAAAATGACTTTTGCTACAACTTCTACTCCGATCTCTTTGGCAACCGAAAGAAGCGTCCCCCCTGTCTTGGATAACATCTCAACCATTCTGGATCCTAATCCTTGCTCCGCAGCTTCCTCAGCACTGGCTAGGATTGCCAACTGCTGATCATCTTCTCTGGATGAAGCTCGTTGCCGAAAGGCCTTCCGTAGCTTAGATATTTCCCCAGCCAATTGCTTCAGGTCTACAGTGCCTTCAAGTTTTTGCCATGCTCGTTCGTAGTTGCTAAAAGTACCGCTGGAGTTATTCCCAATTGCACCAACCTGACCTTCATTGTGAATATAGTCGCCATAGACAACCTGAGAGTAGGAACTTACCGAAGGAAGGAGGCCATGTCCCCGCTTTGATATCAACCACTGCCTTCCCGTATCTGTAATTTCTATAGCTACCAAGTCGACGAGATTGCCAAAGTTTTGTTGAGGTTTTCCCTTTATCAAACCTCTTCTTAATAGAGCTTCAAGAAGAAAAAGAAAATCATGGCCGCTTTGATCCTGCCCATACTGTTGCTGCAATTCTGTGCTGTTCTTCTGTTTGGGGGAGATCGCAACAAGATGGCTGAGTAGTTGAACAGCTACTTCTTCGTGCTCCTTCAGTATGTCTTGCCTCCTTTGTTCAAATGCCATTCTCTTTCTTTCTAGCTCCACAGCTATTTCCCGTAGAACAGGAAAGTTTGCGCGTTGAATTCTGTTTGGAAGTTCTGTACGCACGCTAATGGGTATTCGTAAATCTCCAACACGATGGGCTGACTGTTGTATTGCCTGGCCATATTTGCCGGTTAGAGAATGGCGCAGTTCCGATAGGATTTGATCGCAGTCCTCTCTGAAAAGAGGAAGCATGTATTGCTGATAAGTTTCCATATAAGCGTCAAATTCAGCAAGGACGGTGTCGTTCATAAACTCCTCGTGCAACTTCCACAACGACATATCTCGATGCCCCGATCGCCTCATATCGTACTGTCGCAATAGATCGCTCTTCTTTTTCTCATGAACCTCTCTGACTCTATTCTGTTTACTGACCACCAGTTGACTAAAGAACTTCTGCGCTACGTAAGACATTCCCATTAGAGAATTGCCTCTTGTGAAGATTAATTTTGGCGTAGCCAATATACACCGATAATCTTTGTTCGACTGGTCTTCGCACGATCTTTTCTTCCGCGCCGAGTCTTTCTCCAACAATCCACAACATTGTTTCTCCCAAATCTCACGACAGACCAGCAAAATACTGCACCGTATGTCACGTACATGTTGTGACCGATCAACAAGAAGTGTGGGAGCAGAGTCAACTGGCACTTCATGTCAACACCCCGAGTATCTTGCGGCCAAGCCCGTTTGTGTGCGATGGCTAAAGCTAAACGGTTACAAATTATCGTGGCTTTACCCATAATCCTGAGAAATGCGCTCTGCAACCACAGGAGTGCGGATAGGCAAGACTATACTTAAGGGGAAAGGTTCTAAATTGCTGTTGCCGAACAGCTTCGCCGTAACTAGTTCGCTAAAGCGTATGGCAGAACCGAAAATGCCAATATTCTTCGACAACAATTAGGGCCAGCGTTGCAAAGGTCAAAACCAGCTGCACCCTGTCCATTCGGATCTGTTTTGGCGTTAAGGGACGAAGGCGCCATTGCGCGGCAGGACGCTTACGAAGACGGCGGATCTGCATGAGGGCCACCAGATTCAGCACCGACCCGACGAGTGCAAAGCCCATCATCGGAAGTCGTAACCAGCTCGAGTGAAAGCGATCCAATGCCGCTCCGACTCCAGCAGACATCGCCAGGGAGGTCACCCCGATTGCGAGCCGCAAGCCACTGAGAGCAGCAAAAGCTGTACATACACTCTGGAGCAGAGCAAAAAAGAAACTGGACCAGGCAATCACGCCACGCGAAGACTTAGCAGTAGCAGGTACAACGGGAGGTGAAGCTTCAGCCGGAGGATAAGGCTTAGCCGGAGTAGCAGACATGGGGTGTGCTCCTTGGGGAAGGGCGAAGCAGATCCCTTACAAAAGAATTCTATCTGATGCCTTCTTTAGAACCCACGCTCCCGATTAAGGTTCCTCTCAATCTCTTTCTTATGAAGAAGAAACACGATTCCTGAAAGATAAGAGCAGGGTTCGGTGACCCACGGGATTACTATCGGATTTGTAGTCATCCTCCCCGGCACCAAACGCCCGGGACGAGATAACGGGTTTATGAATAAATTCAATATCGACAGCAACATCCATAGACTCTGGCGTGTTTGTACTTACGGTTCCTTCTGCCTATGAAACATCTACTCGTCTGTGGACTTCTCACTCTGGCTCTCTCTGTTTCGGAGCACGGTATCCTCGCCCAGGAAGCAGCCCCGGCGGCGGCAAATCCGGCACAGCAAAATTCGGCAACAACTCCGCAGGCAACGCCCTCCCCCGGGGCCACGCAGACCACGCCGACGCCGCACGGCCGAGTGCCCTACGACTCTCAAGTCTCAAAAGATGCGAACGGCGGCTATGTCATCCGGCGTTACTCCCGTCTGGTTATCCTTGACGTTCTAGTAACAGACAAAAAAGGCAACATTATTCCCGGACTTAAGAAGGAAGACTTCCACATCACGGAATCGAACGAACCGCAGACGATCCTGAATTTCGAAGCAGCGGGAGCGCATGCCGTTACTCCGGAAGTCAATATCAATTCCACGGCAGAACTTGATCGTCTGGCTCCGAAGTCCCCGGTGAACATCATTCTTCTGGACGAATTCAATACCCGTTTTGAAGATATGGCCTTTGCCCGTTACTCACTGAAGAAGTTTCTGGAGAAACAACCTGACAAGTTAAGCACCCCAACAATGCTTATCGCCGTGGACCTCCAGCACTTCACAGTCCTGCATGACTACACACAAGACAAGCAGGCGATTATTTCCGCTCTCGACCACCACTTTGTCGCATATCCCTGGCAGACGCACCAATACGCCTGGGTAGCGGAACGCTATGCAACAGCTTTTGCGACTTTGATGCGTGTTGCGCAAGCTACCATCGGCCATCCGGGACATAAGAACATGATCTGGATTGGCCGAGGCTTCCCTTCTTTCGATCTTACGAAGGCACCTCTTGATACCGAAAAACGTGTCTTCAGCTATGCGCAGCAGTGCGTGAATATGCTTCGTGACGCCCGCGTCACTCTCTATACCATCGATCCCGCCGGGGTTCAGACTAATCCCGGAGCCTATGGTTCCGATATCTTCGGAATGCCAGTTGATCCCTTCGGAGGCAACTACCAGTTCAGCCGCCTGGCCAAAGCAACCGGTGGCCGTGCTCTATACGGCCGTAACGATGTCGATACAGAAATCGATACGGGTATAAAAGAGGGAGCAAGCTTCTACACTCTGACTTACCGTCCTGCCAACACCATCGCGGATCCGCAAAAGTTCCACAGGATTCAGGTCACATTGAATAATCCGGATCTTAAGATATCTACACGTGAGGGGTATTACCTGGAAATACCACCGGCTAAGGTAGATCCGCAAAAACCCTCTCGACGACTAATCTTCGAGCTCTCCGCTGCCGAAAACAGCACGATGGTCTATGACGGTGTGCCCATCTCCCTGGCCCCCTCTTCAACCGATCCTTATGCCTTCACCGTTCATATCGATGGACGCGGGTTGATCTGGACCTATGCAACCGAAACCGAGCCTCGCCATACCGATGTCATCGTGATGGCCACAACCTTCGATAAGAAGGGTAAGGAGCTCAAGCGCATTGCCGATAGTATCCACGCCGAAGCGCCAAAAACCGTTCCTCCAGAAGGACGACTGGAACGAAATCTCGATGTGATAACAAAGCTCGACCATAACCCTAAGGCTGTCCGTGCACGGTTTGTGGTCCGGGTGACAGCAACCGGACGTATCGGAACAGCCGATGTCTCACTAAAAGCGGAGAAGCAATAGCTGAATCTGAAGATAAGCGGAACTCAAGACTAGTGAAGATGGAATATTGCAATTCCACAGCATTTTGGCGAAAGTGTTACCTATTTGCCCGGTACGTTCTGCTACAGATCTGCCCGGTTCGTACCCTCGCCAGAGCATCCCGGAGGGATGCTACGAAAGTAGCCCCGGGCGTAGCGTAGCGAAACCCGGGGTAGCGGAAAGATAAAATGTTCTGCCGCGCCGGAGGTGCGGCACGAAATCTTGCTCCATCCTGCAAAAGAAGATTCGTTCCGCACCTACGGCGCGGAGGTCTTGTTGGTTTGCTCTCCCCGGGTTTCGCTACGCTACACCCGGGGCTATTCTCTTGGCATCCCTCCAGGATGCCCGTTGCGTAACGGCTGCGAGCCCCGTGAACCATTGAAATTTTTCTTAATGTCAGAAATATCCCTGATATCTCGAGTATTTTCGCTTTGAGCATGGTCCAGCCATCAACACAGCCATTGTTCTACACGACCTTCATCTTCACAGGGTCCCAATGAACGATGCTGTCTCGCTCATAACTGATGTTGCTAAGTAACGCAGCTCCCGAGGCTCGAAAGCCAAAGACAGCATCCTCCACAACAGGCTTCCGGGTTCTTACCGATTGAAAGAAGTTCTTGAAGTGATCGTAACTATCACTGTAACCAGTTGGGGCCGAATAGCGCTCGTACCTTAATGTAGTAGCTCCTGCCTGCCGATTATCAGGATACTTCTGGCGATACTCCTCAAGAATGCGCTTCTGCATTGCTTCCGTATAGGTACTGATGGTATAGCCGGGGGCTTTTTCGCGAGGGACACGGCTCACGATCACCGTATTCCCTGCGGTCTCCATCGTCCCCTCCGACCCGGTAAAGACGAGCCCCTCGCTCTCTTCGCCTCCGTCGACAAAGTTCACTCTCAAGCTAAGATTGAAACCCTCCGCATAATCGAAAAGCGCTAACATCACATCGGGCACGTCGCGTCCATCCTTCCAGAAACGCAACCCACCGGTAGCCATCGCCCGGGTAGGCCCCAGTGCTCCGGTAATAAAGTGCGTACCACTGAAGAGGTGAACAAAGAGGTCTCCGGCCACCCCGGTTCCATAGGCCTTCCATTTACGCCACTGGAAGAAGTGTTCGGCGTTAAAGGGAATCTTCGGCGCCGTTCCCAGAAATCGGGGCCAGTCGCAGGTCTCGGGACTTGCATCCAGCGGAACGGTATAGCTCCAGGCGCCCATTGCAGAGTTGCGATCCCAACGGGCAGTTACCATATTCAATTGGCCGATTGCGCCTGACGAGAGTAACTCTTTCGCCTTTGCATAGACGATGGAACTAACACGCTGGCTTCCTATTTGAATAATGCGCTTCGTCTTCTCTGCCGTTTCGATGATCTCCGGCCCGTCGGCATAGAGATGAATCATCGGCTTCTCGCAGTAGACATCCTTGCCCGCCTGCATGGCATCGACCGCTGCCTGCTTATGCCAATGGTCCGGAGTGGCGACGATGACTGCGTCGATATCCTTACGAGTAAGAATCTGGCTGTAATCGCGGGTTGTAAAAACATCATTGCCCCACAGCTCCTTGCAACGATCCAGCCGTCCCTGATAGCAATCGGCAACCGCCATCAGCTTTACGCCTGGAACCTCCAGCGCGACCCGGGTGTCGTTCTGGCCTTGAATTCCGGCCCCGATCAGAGCAATCTGCAGATGATCGTTCGAGGCAATACGTTGAGGAGTCTCATCGGCAACTTCCGCCAATATAGGTAAGCAGGATCCGATCATCGAACCTGCAGCTGTAGCACTTGCCGCCTTTAAAAAGGTCCTTCGATTCAGTAGGTCCACTTTGTGCTCTCATCCGCGGAGATAGTCCGCATTAGGTAAGTCACCGATCAGCTGGTCTGTATTATTCACGAATATGCCGAACAAAGAAACTCTTCCCGGATATAAGACAGCGACCTCCGCCGGGAAGGGGCTCATACCACGTCTCAACTTTTAGTCATAAGAGTTATCCCAGGAAAGAAACCATTCTGAATAACACCAGAAAGCGCAAACTGAAGAGCTAAGCTTATGCCCGGGGTCCAAAAGTCTTCTGATTTCGATTTATCGAATTTTCAAGTTTGACAGATCACCGAACCACGCGTGATCCCTGGTCGCCCGACAAAGATTCGGAGCACTCATTCCATGGTGCTCTACCCTGCTTTAAGCTGCCTCCCAGCTGTCCGTGACGAGTGTCACTGACCCTAAGGACCTCCGACCTTAACAATCGTGGCCGTTAATCAAGAGGGTCACGTGGCGACGATTAGTTCTGCTATTCAAGAAGAAGTCCTCCGGACTTTGCCCGGAGATGATGTGCGTCAAATCTTGTGGCGTTTCTCTGACCGGTACGATCTGCACATGGTGGTGCAGTCCTCCCGAGAGGTCGCACGAGGACCGGTAGCACGGTTGGTTGCGGCCGGAGCTCGCAGTGAGCACGAGTGGACACCGGAAAAGAACACTCTGCTCCAGGCATTCGACGAGTCCGGAATCACCGCTGCCTTTATGGAACCTGAAGAGGGTGGCTATCTTGTCGGTCCGAAGAATCTGGCCCTTGCCCTGATCGCCTACGAACTCGCCTGGGTCGATGCCGGAGCTGCCACAGGAAGCTTAGCCGGATGCCTGGCTCTGTCGCCGATTCATGAACGTGGAACTCCGGAGCAGAAGGCCCACTATATGAGTCTCTGCGCTCCAGCTCAGCCGGGAGAAGACCGCAAGCCCTGGCGCGGTGCCTTCTGTCTGACCGAACCGATTCCTTATGTTGGCGTCGACACCGGGATGCTCAACGGCAAGATCAGCATCGGCGAATGGAAAGAGGGTGAAGAACCCATGCTCCAGGTCGAGAAGCGCGGACGCTTCATCACCAACATGGGATTCGCTAATTTCGTAACCGCAGCGGTCGACACTGCCGACGAGAAGATCAAGGGCAGCTGCATGGTCATCCTGGAGGAGGGAGATCCCGGAATCTATGACCATGGCAGCACGACGCTCAAGCTGGTCCATCAGCTTTCCTCGACAACAGACCCAATCTTCAGCCTGCGCGTTCCTGCCAGCCGCATCGTTGGCGGATACACGATTAAAGATGGCTGCATTGTTCCCAATTACACGCACAGCGAAGTAATCGAGGCAGTCTTTAAGAGGACTCGCGTCACCGTAGCCATTATGACCTCGGCGAAGCTGCTGAGTGCCGTCGAACCGATCATCCGCTACCAGCGTAATCGCTTCCGTGGAGCCGAGCAGACCAAACCGGGCTCGCTGCGTCATGAACTCGGACTCCAGCAGCGCGAGGACGCCCTGCACCGCCTGATCGATATCTGGGCCATGGGCGAAGCCAGCGCCTCCCTGGGATTCGCTGCGGCACGCGTTTTCGATATTCTCGATCCTCTGGAAAAAGAAAAGACCACCATCCTCGACGGCTTGGGTATCCGCGGTGGCCGTGCCGAGATAAAGCACTTCCGCAGCATTAATCAAACAGCGCTCGAATTCCTGCAGCTGGAAGCAGCACCGGAAGCGCATCGCAACGAAGCCCGATATCAGGAGCTGAAGCAGGATCCGCTGGTTCAATACGCGCTTGTCGAAGCGGTAGCCGCTGTGCTCTGCCCGGCAGCGAAGTTGTGGAACACCGGCGTCGGAGCGAACACGATGCGCGAAGCCCTGAGCCTGATGGGCGGCTACGGCATCACCGAAGATTGCCCCGGCTTCCTGGCCTACAAGTGGATGGACGCGCAGCTGGAAGCAACCTACGAAGGACCGGAAGCAGTACAGCGCCGCAACCTGATCGTCACCATGACGACCGATCTCTTCCTGGCCCAATTCAAGCAGTGGATTCTGGAGATGCGTCGCGTTGCTGCGAAACGTCCGGGAACCGGTGCATGCATGCTCGCTACAGCAATGAAGATGTGGCTGTGGAGCTACGAACATCTGCAATCGGCTGCCGATGCCGACGGGTCGAAGCTCTACAACGGACCTCGTCAGGGAGTGACCTTCCGGCTGGCCGACGCGCTCTGCTGGCTGCTCGCCTCGCGTCAACAGATTCTCGACGTCATAGAACTCGAAGCCAAAGGCCCTGAAAATCCGGTAGTGGCAGAAGGACTGGAAGGGACTCTGCAGTTCATGACCGATCTATGCCATGTGCAGGCATCGCGAGCTGTAGGTGAAGTAGGCCGCATCTGCGCGGAACTGGTCTATGGATACAATCGCCATCCAGCCTGGACCGACCCTGGACACAAGGGATGCTTCGGGAATGACGAGCTGGAGGCCTGGGAGGCATATGCTCCCGGAATCAGCACCTTCGGCGTAGACATTATTCAGAAGAACGGCGAGCATCCGGATAAAGCCGGACCCTGTGCGCAGTGTAGAGAAAACAGCAGCTTCCAGGAGCTGCGCAACAGACTCGATCTATGCTTGACCGGCTCACAGATGGCCAAGGACCGTGCGGCTCGCGCACTCACCAAGGTCATGATTCCGGAAGCACTGGACTACCCGCGATAGGAGAGTTGATGGCTGAAGAGATGGAACCGGCAGCAGAGCGCCCCTCCATGGACGTGGACATAGCCTGCGTAGGCTTTGGACCGGCGATGGGAGGCTTTTTAACGACGCTCTCGCGTGGGCTGGTAGATGAGGATGGCATTGCCATAGCCGACAGCACGGCTGTAACCGGCATGCCTCCGCAGGTAGTCTGCTATGAACGTGCCGACGATATCGGCTTTGGAGTCTCGGGTGTAGTAACGCGGGCACGCGCCATCAAGGGCACTTTCCCCGGATTAAATCCGGAAGAAATTCCAATGACTTCTCCTGTTGCAGAGGAGAAGCTGGTTTATCTGCTCGATCCTGTCGGGGCAAGCCGTCGTCCTCTGGTGATGAACCTTGCCGACAAGGCTTTGAAGCTCTCACATCTTGCCAAACATCAGGCTCTGGAGATCCCGTGGGCACCGGCCTTCCTGCACAAGGACGATGGCTTCGTGATGTCTCTTGGCCAGTTCAACCAGTGGGTGGGCGCACAAGTGATGGCCAGCGGCAATGTCCAGGTATGGCCTGGAACTCCCGTTGCCGAACCGCTGCTGGATGGGCGCCGTGTTGTCGGCGTCCGGCTGATGGATCAGGGCACGGATAAATGCGGCAATCCGGAAGATTGCTTTATGCCGGGCATGGATATTCGAGCCGCGCTCACCGTCGTTGGCGATGGCCCGGTTGGTCCCATCGGACGCCAGCTTGACGAGACCTTTGGAATGCCGTACGGGAATCACCAGAACGAGTGGGCTGTGGGCATGAAGATGGTTATCGATCTGCCCGAAGGAATTGACCTCCCGGCAGGTACCGTTTTCCATACGCTCGGCTTTCCGGAGCCGGAGATCTTCGGCTTCTTCTATGTGCATCCCGAGCGGGTCGTCTCGGTTGGAATCTTTATTCCCTCCTGGTTCGATAGTCCGGTACGCACCTCGTATCGATACCTGCAGCACTACATTCAGCATCCGTATCTGTGGCGTTATCTCGAAGGTGGACGCTTGCGTTCCTGGGGAGCAAAGTCTCTGCAGGAGTCAGGCAGACGTAGCGAACCATTGCTGGTTATGGATGGCTGTGCGCGAATCGGCGAGGGCTCCGGCAGCACGAATGTGTTGACCAACTCCGGCGTAGACGAAGCCTGGTACACCGGTGTCCTGCTTGCAGAAGGAGTACTGGACCTGCTGAAGAGTGGCAGGCCCTTCACGCGCGAAAATCTGCAGGAAGTCTATGTGGAGCGGCGTCGTGCAAGCTGGCTTGAGCAGGAGTCGATCGAAGGCAAGCATGCTCGCGATGGCTTCCAGCAAGGTTTTATCACCGGCATGATGGGTATGGCCTTGAGCGGGCTTACCAAGGGATGGATCAATCTTCCCTTCCCGATCCGCAAGCCTCACGAACGTGTCAAAAGCCTGGAAGAGTTCTACAGCGGAAAGCTGAAGCCCGCAGAGATCGGAGCCATCCGCAAAGAAAGCCGTTCGCACAATCAAACGATGCACGATGCTGTGATGACCCGTTGCGGCTGGCCGGAGATTCCTTACGACGGACAGTTGCTGGTCAGTCTTCAGGATGCATTGCTCATGGGTGGAAAGGTTCAGGCTCCGGCAGGATTCAAGGATCATGTGACCTTCCGCGATACCGAAGTCTGCCGCAAATGCAACAAGAGAGTTTGCGTCGAGATCTGTTCGGGAGAAGCGATCTACTGCGGAGAGGAAGGAATTCCGGCCTTCGATCGCGAGAAGTGTGTTCACTGCGGAGCCTGTTTATGGAACTGCACGCAGGCCGACGAAAAAGGACGCACGAATCTGGTCTTTGCCTCTGGAGCAGGAGGACTGCATTCGGCGGAGAACTAGAAGATCGCTCGCAGAAAGAAGATCAGAAAGAGGAAGAGTGGAGAGGTGGCCATGGAAGAGAGGGGAGCGGTGGAGAGAAGAGTGCAATTCCCGCGTCTTTTCGCGTCGTTCCTACGCTGCAACCCCATCCCGTAGGGATGTTACGACAGTAGCTCAGGGTGTAGCGTAGCGAAACCCTGGGTAGCCGGGGCAAACATATTGCCCGCCCCGGAGGCGGCGGGGCGAAACTTTTCCTATTCAGCGAAGTGATTCGTTCCGCCCCATACGGGGCGGAGGCCTTCTCTTGATTGGGATACCCCGGATTTCGCTACGCTACATCCGGGGCTATTCTAGTGGCATTCCTCCGGGATGCCTTTCGCAGAGTAGAAATTCCAACGCGGAGACCAAAGTCTCCGCCTAAACATGAAGTAGAGGAAGATGGCGAATCCATTACATATTGTCGTTTGTGGCAGCATCGTTCCCGATCCGCTACAGACTCTTGAACCGGTTACCACTCCCACCGGTCCATCGTTGAAGAATGACATGATGCTCCCTGCCGTCCTGGACCCTTGGGCAGGACATGCGCTCTATGAAGCCGCCAACCTGGTCAAACAGAATCCCGGCAGCCGTCTGTGGCTGGTGAGCCTTGGCCCGAAGGCAAAGCTTCAGCAGGTGATGATGACCATTGCGCAAAAGGTTCCTTTTGAGTTGGTCGCTCTCGACGGTCCCGCACATGGCTTTGCCGATGCACATGAAACAGCCGCCAAGCTGGCCGAGGCAATTGCAGCTATTCCGGATCTCGATCGCTCCAAGCTGCTGCTCTTCGGCGGATGGGAGTCCGCGAGCCGCGGTGCTGGAGTCACAATGCAGATCGTAGGCGAGCGCTTGGGTATCACCGATCAATTCCAGGGCGTCGACCAAATCTCTATCCGCGAAGATGGCTCCTTCGAAGTCATGGAACGCGTCGAAGGCGGTAAGCACTTGGTCTCAACCTGCGCCGGAACACCTGCTCTTCTGGGCTGGGCAACCGGAAACCTTGGAGAACCGCGCAACGATCCGCAAGTCGGCATGAAGAATATGAGAACCATCATGCCCGCACTGCAAAAGGCCAAGCCTGCACCGTTGGCCACTGACGGACTTGCCTATGCAAAGGTACAGTTGCCGACACAGCAGAGACAGACACGCATCGTGAAGGATATGCCTGCAGCAGAAATCGCTCAGGAAATCGTCGGCTGGCTCTCGAAGAACTAACAACGGTACAGAAGAGAAGATAGGCAAGAAATCATGGAAACAGTTCTTTATCTCGCGCACACGGAAGCCGACGGCTCACTCTCTCGTCATGCGCTGGAAGCCTTGACTGCCGCACAGGCAACGGCAACGGGCCTCAATGCAACTTTTGTTGCGGGTATCTTCGGCGAAGACACGGCGGCAGCAGTTCGACAGATCGGCGCTTGCGGTGCAGCACGCATCCTTTCGGTTGCAGGTTCCGACTTTGCGCAGCCTCGCTATTCGAGCGACGCCGCCGCTGCGGAAGCACTCGCCAAAGCAGCCAGTGCAACGGTCGTAGTCGCTCCGCACACCTCCCGTTTAGCACGCATCCTGGCTGGAGTCGCGTATCGCCTGGGCGGATGTATTGACACGCACGTTAATGCGATTGCCAACAGTGACAAGCTCTCCACCACGCGCTGGTTCTATCGTCAGCGCATGGAAGGAGTGCTAAGCCGTACCAAGCGGCCGTGGTTCCTGCTGGTCGATTCAGGCTGCGCGGATGCCTACACGGGCGCGGCAACCGAAGTCACTTCTGAGAAGATTGAAGCTGCACTGGCCCCAGCTCGTACACAGACTGTCGGTTTGCATGTTCCGGACAAAGGCCAACAGACGATTCGTCCCGATGCCGAGCTGCTGTTCGTTGCCGGTGCCGGATGGACCAAGAAACAGAAAGATGGCCAGCCTCATCCGCAAGAGGCCGAGCAGCTGATTATGGATTTCCTGCGCTTGAGTCAGGGCTCGCTGGGCAGCACCAAATCGCTGACCGATATCAGTGGAGAAGGTCAGGCCGTACTGCAATGCATGAGCCATCTGAATCAGGTGGGCCAGACCGGCTCGACTCCTCGTCACCCCAAAGGACTCTCAACCTGCTGCCATGGAGAAGAGCCGCACGTGGTGGGCTGGAGATTTATCCATGAACGTCGCGCCATCAATCTGGATGCCAATTGCGGATGGGCTCGGGGTAAGGCCGATGTGCTATATGTCGCCGACGCCTTCGAAGTTATGCGCAAAGTAAATGAATTAATGGCAGCGAAATAAAACCGGAAGAACTCCTGCAGTATCAGCAATAACAAGGGGCGCCAATCTTCACGAGTTAAGATTGGCGCCCCTTTGTTCCTTTCTGCCATATCCGGCCGAATAAAGCACCCAATCCTCTGCTACGCGAATCTGTTCTTATTGGCAGCCTTCCAAGCTGCAGAGGAGCAGTTATGAAGATTGGCATCATCGGCGCCGGACAAATTGGCGGTACCTTGACCCGTCGCTTTCGAGCCCTCGGACACGAGGTCTTCGTCGCCAACTCACGTGGTCCGGAATCCCTTGCTGACTTAAGCAGAGAGACCGGAGCCAAGGCCGTTACCGTTACCGAGGCGGCCCATAGTGGAGAAGTAGTTGTAGTAACCATCCCTCTGAAAAACATCCCTAAACTGCCACGCAATCTATTTGCCGGAGCGGCCGATAACCTGGTCGTTATCGATACCTGCAACTATTACCCGCAGCAACGAGACGGGTTTATTGAAGGAATCGAAGAAGGCATGATCGAGAGCCGCTGGGTCGAGAAGCAAATTGGGCATCCCGTCATCAAGGCTTTTAACAACATTTACGCAAAGCACCTGCTGGAACTCGGTCGCCCGAAAGGGCCATCGGAACGCATTGCCCTGCCTGTCTCCGGAGATCAAAAGGCCGCAAAAGAGATTGTCATGAGGTTGATCGACGAATTAGGATTCGACCCCGTCGACAACGGAGGGCTGGATGAGTCCTGGAAACATCAACCGGGAACTCCTGTCTACACCAAGGACTTCAATGTCGAGGGTGTGCGCCGGGCACTCTCTGAAGCGAGCAAAGAACGTAAGCCGGAATGGCGGGCCACCTCTACCAACCCGGGCTCCTACGCAAGACCGGCGTAATACATGTATGAAGCCATGAACATGTAACGCTCATGGCTTCACCTTCTTCACCCAGAGCACCCAAAATCCCGCGTTCCGGTTCCGGCTTCGGCGTGCCACCACGGCATTACCCGCAAAGATGTAGGCCAAATCACGAGCCTGACATTCCTATTGATTCACCCGGATCATTATTCATAATGCTGTTGTATCCTGATAAGACCAAGATTCTGATAGCGTTATCCTGTTCTGGAAGCGCTACAACCCAGTTCAAGAGAGAGCCTTGATCCCTTCTGGCCCTCAGGAAGGGCGGTGCCGTCCATGGTTGTGGCAGACATTGTGCTAGCAGTCCGCATCTTTTTGATCGGAGTTGCGTTGCTGTTAGCCATTCTGAGCTACATCACATGGAAACGGCGCGAGGATGGTCCCGAAGCAGCTCTCTTTGCCGGTCTGATCATGAGTGGCGCGATCTACGCCCTGGGTTATTCAGGCGAGATAGCGCAAACCTCTCTGGCTCCGGCACTCTTCTGGCTTCATCTTGAATACTTCGGAATTCCCTGGATCCCGGGTTTCTGGATCGCGGCCGTCTGCCGTCACAATGGACTGAAAGCTCCCCTTTGGGTTTTCTTTGTCATTCCTGTCATCGCATTTGCCGGCCACTTCTCGAATTATCACCAGCTCTTTTACAAGGGCCCGGCCTTTCTGGCCTATCGTGCTCCATTCTGGACTCTCGAAATTCCAAGGGGTCCCATCTACCAGCTCCATGTCGCCTATCTGGTAGCGACCTTCCTGTTGGGCGCAGGAATCTATCTCAGCGGATTAAGGAATGCCTCGGCGCTCCATCGCCGGCAGGCATTGTTGCTGGTAACCAGCTCCATTGTTCCGCTGGCTGGTTTTGCAAGTTATCTGCTGGGCTGGAGCCCCTTCGGACTCGATCTGAGCCCGCTCACGCTGGCGATCAGCGTGGTCCTGGCTATGCGCGCTGTGCTCTATGCCGGTGTCTTCGATCTTGTCCCTCTGGCGCGTGGGCATGTCTTTCAAGGTATGCGCGATGCCGTATTGATCATCGATACCAGAGGCCGGTTATTGGACTTCAATCCCGCTGCTCGCAGGCTCCTTCCGCTGCTCAACAATCAGAGCTTGGGAGAGGAGATCGGCAAGCTGCTCGTCGACAAGCATGAACTCTGTCAGGCTCTGCTCACCGAAGCACACTCACAGGAGATCGTCCTCGAAGGGACCTCCGAACAGGAGTACTTTGAAGTTCGCACCTTCTCCCTGCTCTCGAGTGTCAGGCTGCTGGGACAGGCCGCAATCATTGCCAATATCACTCCCCAGGTACGCCTTCGCGAAGAACTACGCCGTCAAGCGGAAACCGATCCGCTGACAGGCATTGCCAATAGGCGACGCTTTGTCCAGGCACTTGAAGAAGAATGCCAGCTCGATACGCGGCAAAAGGAGTTTTCTCTTCTGCTGATAGATTTGGACCACTTCAAATCCATCAACGATTCCTACGGTCATCCGGTGGGAGACATCGTGTTATGCGCGGTCACGAAAAGACTTCTCTCCTGCATTCGCCAGAACGATCTGGTCGCTCGTTTCGGCGGCGAGGAGTTTGCCATTCTTCTGCCGGAAACGAACCGGAAAGAGGCCTTGACAATCGCCGAACGCATCCGCACGGTCCTCAGTGAGGAACCCATTCCCGCGTTGGAACATATGGTTTCGATTACCGCCAGTATCGGCCTCGTAAGCCACGGAGGGGAAGATCCTGTCGCCTCTACCAAGCTACTGAAAGAAGTGGATAATCGGCTCTACCGGGCCAAAGAGCACGGACGCAACCGCGTAGTCACGCTTTAACGAAGAGCTGGCATCTCAATCCGAGAATGCTTATGGAGCTTCTCAGCCGTCCGCCATTCATTTACATTTAATATATGACGCAGTCGTCGAAGGTTGACATCGTTGGTGTTGGTTTGAACGCCACCGATACGCTGATTCCCCTCTCCACTTACCCCGCACTTGGCTCCAAAGTCGAATTTCTGTCGGCAAATGTGCTTCCAGGCGGACAAGTTGCAACAGCCATGGTCGCTTGCCAGCAGTGGGGCATGAAGACCCGGTATGTAGGGAAATTGGGGGACGACCCTGCCGGGAAACTCCATCGCGACGAATTCGCTCGCCGGGGAGTCGAAGCCCAGATCATCACCGTCCCGGATTGCGCCAGTCAGCAAACCTTCATCATTGTCGATGGCACAGGAGAACGAACCATTCTCTGGCGCCACGACGAACGGCTCACAATCCAGCCCCGCGACCTTAATCGCGATTGGATTGTCAATGCACGGGCTCTCCACGTCGATGGATATGACACCGCCGCAGCCACTACTGCCGCCGGTTGGGCTCGCGAGGCGGGAGTCCCTGTTATCGCCGATCTGGACGAACTATATCCGGGAATCGAAGGACTGCTTGAAAAGATCGATTACCTCATCGTAAGCCGGGATATCCCGGAACGTCTGACGAGGGACACCGATCTCGAAAGCTCACTGCGCGAAATGCACCGTCGCTTCGGAAACAAAGTGACCGCTGCAACTCTTGGTCCGGAAGGCGTGCTTGCCTGGGATGGCAACCAGTTTTTCTATACCCCAGCCTATGAAGTTCCTGTAGTAGACACAACCGGCGCAGGCGATATCTTCCACGCCGGATTTATCTACGGACTTCTTCAAGACTGGCCGATGGAACGGCGACTCAACTTTGCCTGTGCTGCTGCAGCGCTGAACTGCATGGGAGTCGGCGCGAGAGGCGGCATTCAGACGCTCGAAACGATTGAGAATCTGATAGCCACGGGACCACGTTATCCCTCCGCGTGTTTTGCCTCAAGCGTAATAACCACTGTTCGCGGATAACGTACTGCCAGCCTTCTTAACCCCATTCTTCCAACCAACACCAGACTGGAAGAATGGGGTACCTGATTCAATTTCTGATCTCCTCCCGTCCTGACATCAAGCAGGTCTGCCTATAGCTAAGGATTGCCGGAAAGAACCGGCAGCCATCTTGCGTTCATTTCCACGCATTCTGCCCCCAATTCCTCCGGCAGCATTGAGACGGTTTGCGGCGCGCTCTCTCACTATCTCGAGACGGCAATCATACTTGACCGTAAGCTCCGGCAGAACTTCGTGAAGTGTCTTTGGCGAAAAGGCAACTTGGCATCTTGGACAGCTCAAACCGGCGGAAGCTGCTGTCATACTGCACTTCGAGCACTGATATACGGTTGGATTGAATTCTTCTGTGACAACAACCGATGCCAGTTTTCCATATTGAAGCCGGGTGAGCAGCGACTCGACACCAGTTACAATATCGCCGTCACGATTCAACAGGTCGGTGACCAGTTGCTCGTCATGCGCAGCTGCATACTCTCTCAACTTCTCCTCTACGCATGCCTGGGTTCTGAGCGATGGTTCGTCGGCACAAACATGCGAGATTCTTGTCGTCTGGCCTTTAAGTCGCGGCGAAAGCTTCTTTTCTACATAGGCCGTCAGCCGGTCGGCGCCTAGCAGATAGATACGCTCCAAAGAGTAACCGTCGTAGTATCTTGTAATCGTCCCCAGCACATCGCCAAGAAGATGCTGATAGCGTGCTTCTACACGCCTTTCGAAGATATCCAGCTGCGAGCTATGCGGAACTCGTACACCTTGCCTCGAGACATGAGCGCGTTTTCTCAACTTCCATTGCGAGGTATCGACATCGAAATCGCGAGCCTCAATCTTCATCAGCGTGCCGAACTGATAAAGATAAATTCTCACACCGGAGAGTTCGAAAACAGCGACGCAGGCAGGACGATAAGCATTCGCCATCAGGCAAAGCTGCCAAAGCATGGGCTTGCCCCAGTGAACTTCATCACGAGGTTCAAGCTGCAACGGAATCTCCTTCCACACATCTTTTCCGGCGAAGAAGACAATCCCGCGCTGTTCCGGACGTTTGTCCTGAAGCGCTCTCTCGATCCGACTCAGTTGGACTTGGCAGAGAGATCGATCGGCTTCCGGAAGGCTGGCAAGCACATTCTTGGCTTCACTCTTGAGCCAGACAAGATATCCGGGAATCGAGCGGCAGTTCCTTGGCGATGCCGGATTGGTATTCAGGTAGACAGTTAGTAGCGGCTCCGGTAGCAGGGCAAGAGCCGGCAATGCAAATGCATTGGACATACGTATCTCCCTTCTTCAGAAGTAATCCCGATGGAGGAATGGTGAGTGATGGAAAGCTTGTTATGCTCCGAGGCAGACAGGAAAAGAGATAGCTCGGATTGGAACGCGAAGGGTCCCTGGGAACAGTACTGAGTCCGGTCTCGCAACCGTCAACATCGTAAGAGAAATGCTTTATCGCCCCATTGCTGGCATCCTATTCTCTTTCGACAACCGGCTTGATACGCCGACAAAACTCGTTGGAAAGGAGATCGACCTTAAGTCAATCTCCTTCTCTAGGAGGCTATCGGATCGAGGCAACGCGAGCGGTCGTCTGAGGCTCGACGAAGACCGCCTCATAACTATTTCTTGGATTCCACAGCATCCAGCCATCGGAACCAAACTCCGTAGCTGCGCGCACTTGTGCCCGGACCTCCTCCGGTCCGAAGGTGCGCTTGTCAAAGGCGTAATCGCGAAAGGCCTGTATCCATGGACGGAAGCGCTTTGGCTGCACATTGACCCGATGCTGCGCCTTTTCAAGCGTCTGCTTAACAATCTCGTAGGGGTGAGCAACAGGATTGCGATAGTTCGGAATGCCGAATTGGAATCCCGAGGGATACAGCATCGGAGACATATAGTCGACGATTTTGGCGATGTCCTCGATCTGCTGACCAATGCCCGTGTCATTGGTGTTCCATGAAACATAACCGAAGATATCGGCTGCGAGAAAGGTATTGTAGGGCGTAAGCTGGCGACGGGCTTCCGACAAGAATCCTGCGATAGCTGCCTTACGGGAAGCTTCCGTCGGAGTATCGGAAAAACGCAATTGACCGGCAAAATCAGGGAAGCGAACATAATCGAACTGAACCTCGTCAAACCCAGCTCGGGCAGCTTCCACGGCAATGGCAATATTGTAATTCCAAACTTCCTTTCGGAAGGGGTCTACCCACTGCAGACCCTCCCGGTCAAGAAAGGGCTTCCCGTTCGAACGCATAATCGCAAGATCGGGATGAGCGGTAGCAAGCGGAGTATCTTTGAAGACTACAATTCGGCCAATCGCATAAATACCTTTGCTATGTAGCGTCTGTACCAGTCCTGCAAGATTGCTGATGGTTGTCACCTGACGGGAGCCGGTTTCCTTCGCTGCCGTAACCGAAGTCTGGAATGAAATCAGTCCTCGATCTCCCTTCAAGTCGACAACAACAGCATTAACCAAGCCACGCTGGGCCAGATTGAAAACCGAGTCCCGCAAAACCTTCGAACCTATCCCGTAGACGGAGAGGTAAACAGCCTTCGGGACAAAGGGAGTCAGAGGCAGAACGCCCTGACGTCCCGCAATATCGGAGGCACTATACGCAGCGGCAAGGTATCCAGGTGCCCGCAACCGGACTCCTTCGGAATTGTTCTGCAAACTAAAGCGCCCGGCTTGATCGGTTGTAAAAGTGCGATTCCCCACGGTCACAATAGCGCCGGGGATCTTCGCTCCCGTTTTTGCGTCCGTAACAACAGCATCCAAGGCGCCCGCCGCCGGACAGGCGAGGGCGATAACCAGTATCAGCAGCAAAAGTTCTATAAAACGTTCTATAACGCGTTTCATGGCCCAACCTTCCTTGTCGACGGGTGCAAAATAGCACCAAACTTGGCCCCGGTTTGCCAATCCGAAATCGGAATACGGGGAATAGAAAAGAGTTCGGAGCCGACATGCGCTACTCCGCCCTCGTAGGCAAATGCACCGAGGTATCCGCTCTGCGCAGCAATGTCCTTGAGATTTGTATCGATGATTCCAAAGGGCCACGCCAGGAGAGTGACCTTGCCACCCAACTTCCGCTCAAGCACATCCTTCGAGCGTGTCAGCTGAGTGCGTACAAATGTGAGATAGGCAGCGGGAGAGAGCCTTGCCTTCTCCTTGCGAAAGTCCGGATGCCAATAGGTGTGCGATTGAATCTCAACAAGCCCGGAGGCCTTCATCTCCTTGAGCTGTTCCCACGTTAGGGCATAGTCGGCGTTACTGATTGCCGATGGATAGATAAACAGCGTCACCGGAATTCCGCGCCGCCGGATGATAGGAAACATTTCGGTATAGACCGAACGATGACCGTCATCGACAGTGATGGCGACAGAAGGAGCATCTTCCGTTGCACTTCCCTTCACCACGGAAAGAACCGATTGCAGCGGAACGACCCGATAATGATGCTCGGCCAACCAGTTAAGCTGCGCCTCAAAAGTGGAGGTCTTGATGGTAGTGGATCCGGCCTTCTGGGAATCGAAACGGTGATACGCCAAAACCGGGACGGAAGCGGTAGACTGCCCGAATGCAGAAATTGAAATAGAAAAGCCCACACAAAGGAGAACTATGACGATCTGCGTCAGGCCAGACATCTGGGGCCTCCGCAAGCGTACGGGATCAGGAAAGGACAAAGCGCTAAGTACGCTCCTCAACCGACTTTATTCTGCGCATCCGCACCGCAATATCACCGTGCTCCGGATCACACCCAGCAGCCCACTTTCATTGCGCGAATACGGAATGCCGCATGAATTCTCGTCAAAGATAAGTGATTATGAATGTAACCCTTGAAGAAACAGGTTTAGACAAAATCTTTGAGGGGCGTTCCTGAACTGGGAAGAAGAACATAAGTCCATATCGGTAACAGAACACAAGACAGATTAACTGGAAATTTCACACGATTACAGAGAAAGCCCGGCTTCGGCCAGACCACCAGAACAAGATAGAAATGTTGTTCGCAGTATTGCAGGTAATGCTCTAAAGCATTTCCCGAAATACTGTGAACTTTTCAAGTAGGGTGAAGAGCGGCTTTCTTTCGAGGAAAGCCGCATCAACTTTTATTGCTTCGGTCTACATCTTTTCGGAAAATGCTCTAATACCGTCCGCGCATCCGGTTGAGTTGGCGGCGATCGCGCTTGGAGGGTCTGCCACCTTCGGGACCCTCATAATGCAAAACGGCTTTGCGTTCTTCTGCCACCTTTTGCCGTAGAACTTTGCTCTCTTCTGTTTCGCGATACAAGGTCTGAGCGACGGAAGCCGGACCACGAACATCGCTCAAGGCCAGGACTTCAACCTGAAAATCTCCGCCCTCGGTTCTGATCCGCAACATATCCTTCACCCGAACATCGCGAGCAGGCTTCGCGGGCTGCTCGTTGGATTGAATCCTGCCAAGGTCGCAGGCATGAGCAGCAAGTGCACGCGTTTTGAAAAATCTTGCGGCCCAAAGCCACTTGTCCATTCTTACCGAATCCATAGCTTTATTCTCTCATCGAGTACCTCGTACTGTCCGGCGCCTGTGCTTCAGCAGCCCAAGCATAGATCTCATCCTTTTCATAAGGATCGGCAATGAAGGGATCTGCTGCGGGGCCACCGCTCTTGTGGAGACTTGTCATAGTCACAGGAAGGGTAGAGAAGGGACTGAAAGCACGAAAATGGCTCACCTATTGCTCAAATACCTTCATCTCAGGCAAAGTCTTACCGAGACGGCTTTCCTGCCCGAAAGCCATGTGCAACGCACAAAGCCCAAAACTGCAGACAACCAGAACCGGTTCATTTCACGTCACCTTACGGAGAGAAATTATCAGATTCCGCTCCCACTCCGACCATCCACCGCACCGGCCGAGCCGGGAAACAACTATGCTACGTTCGATATTTTGTGCACTCCTTCTCTTAGGCATTTTCTTTGCCCGGACGGCTGCAGCATACTCCGTGCTCTCACATGAGGAGGTCGTCGATATGGCATGGACTTCACACATCCAGCCGCTTCTGCTCGCACGATTTCCAGGGCTCACGGCCGACCAGCTTCGAGAAGCTCACTCCTATGCCTATGGCGGCTGCCTTATTCAGGATCTTGGTTATTACCCTTTCGGGAACAAGTTCTTCTCCGATCTGCTGCATTATGTTCGCACCGGCGACTTTATCGCTGCCCTTCTTCGCAACGCCCACGACGCCAATGATCTGGCCTTTGCGCTCGGAGCGCTGGCACATTACACCTCCGACAGCATCGGGCACCCTTACATCAACAGGATGGTGGCCTCGGAGCACCCAAAGCTACAACGGAAATACGGCGACGTGGTTTCCTATGAAAAGGATCCTGTCGCCCACATCCAAACGGAATTCGGCTTCGACGTGGTGGAGGTCGCTCACGGAAGATATTCACAGGAGAACTATCGGGACTTCATCGGCTTTCGCGTCTCGCAGCCAATACTCGATCAAGCATTTCTCGAAACTTACGGCTTCCCCTTGTCTGAGATCTTTACAAGCGAGGAACACGCAATTAATACCTATCGCGGCGCAGTCTCCAGGCTGATTCCTAAGATGACAAAGGTGGCGTTGATCGCCTATGGCAAGCAGATCGAACGCGAGTCCCCAGGATTCAACCACCGCAAATTTGTTTATCGCTTGCGCCGGACGGAGTTTGAACGTCAATGGGGAAAGGACTACTCCCATCCGAGTTGGAAGACGCGATTCCTTGCCTTTCTAGTTCGCATAACTCCAAAGATCGGTCCGCTCAAAGTGCTCAAACCTGTCCTACCAAATACACAGCAGCAGGACGAATACATTCGCAGCGTGAACCATACCGTCGATGAGTACAACCATCAACTTGAAAGACTCGGAGCGCCTTCGCCGAATCTCGAGATGCTTGCTATGTCAAAGCCCCCGCGAATCAACTTCCCGGAGATGAATCTGGACACAGGCGACCCTATTCGTTTTGGAGAATACCGGCTCGCCGATAAAACATATATGAAGCTCCTCGACCATTACCTCAGCGATAACCGGCCGGTATCGCCGATTATCGTCCAGCACTTAACCGCCTTTTATGCCGCAAAGCCCTCTACCGACGACAAACTTAGCGATAAGGATCTGAACAAAATCCATGCCCAGCTGGAACGCTTGAAGAGCAACGAAAACAGTGCATCTCCGGTGACAAAATAATTATCGGCAGCTCCGGGGAAATTGCAAAATGAGGTATGACAACTCAATTTAGGAAATCTTCCTAAATCTAAATAATGCAAAGCCGCTACGTGCTGGAAGTTGTTCAAGCTGGATCGGGTTTGTGCTACGCTGCACATGTTAATCACTCTCAAGCCTTATTTCTCCGTGCCTGAGCGAGGTTTGAAAGGGAGGGCCCCGCATGTCGCGGCCACCGGCAAGTACGAAAGAAACACCATCTCGCCTTCGCTTTGTCGCGCGGCAGCCTATTTTCGATGTTCATAATCGAATCCACGGTTACGAGCTGCTATACCGGGAAGGCACAAAAAACGAATTTAGCGGCAGCGACGGAGACCAGGCAAGCCGAATCACCCTTGACAACACACTGCTCTTCGGACTGAACACACTCACCGGCAAGTCGATGGCCTTCGTGAACTGTACCCGTGAGACTCTGCTTGAAAAGCTGGTTACCCTGCTACCTCCGCAATCGACAGTGCTGGAGATTCTTGAAACCGTTGTTCCAGACTCGGCAGTAATCAAAGCCTGCGCGGAATTGCGGGCAATGGGATACAAAATCGCCCTGGACGACTTTGTCTTTCGCCCCGAGATGGAGCCTCTTATCGACCTGGCCGATTACATCAAGATCGATTTCATGCTCTCTCCGCCCGAAGAACGCCAGAAGCTTCGCAAGCGAATAGGCAATCGCGAAGCTCATCTGCTGGCAGAGAAAATCGAAACGCTGGAGGACTTTGAAGCAGCACTCCGCGAGGGCTATGAGTACTTTCAGGGTTACTATTTCTGCCGCCCTATTATCCTTTCGAGCGGCGAGATACCACCCAATCGGCTCAATTACCTGGCACTCCTGCGAGCTCTGCACCAGGACCCTCTGAATTTGAAAGAGATTGAGACCCTCGTAAAAAGAGAAGCCTCCCTCTGTTACAGATTGTTGCGGCTGGTAAACTCCGCACTGTTTGGCTTGCGGCAAGAAGTAACTTCCATCATGACGGCCCTGCTGACCATCGGCGACGAGCAGTTCCGTAAACTCGCAAGCATCTCAATTGCAGCAGAACTCAATCAGAAGCAGACCGTAGAACTCCTTCGCATGGCCTTGGCCAGAGCCCGTTTCTGCGAGCTGACGGCAGAGGCTATTGGAGAAGATGCAACGGAGCAGTATCTTCTAGGACTCTTCTCGCTCTTTCCAGCCATCTTGCGCATGAAGATGGAAGATATCGTTCCCTCACTTCCCTTCCGGACAGAGGTCATTGCCGCCTTGCGGGGTGAAAACAACCAGGAAAGAAGATTGCTCACCTGTCTGGAGCAATACGAGCAGGGGAATTGGGCCGAGTGCTCACGAGATTGCACCGCAATGGGTGTCTCGGAAAGCAAAATTGCTGTCAACTATACCGAAGCGGTCAGTTGGGCCGAAGAAGCCCTCTCCATGGCCAGCTAAAACAACACTCCAGTTAGAAAATAGCGAAGAACTGCGGGAAGGACGCAGCTCGGAGTGTGCACTTTTTTCGAAGCAGTCAGCCCCTCCCTGTGAATGCACGAAGAATGCACGGGCGACACGAAGGAAGCTGCCGTTACAGGGGATGAGCAGGTACACCATGAGCAACGCGAGAAAATCAAGGGAACCAGGACGACACTTGTCAGGCAGCAAACAATCCTTCATCGTCAACAGGAAGACTTAAAGAAGGTATCTTTTCGTTGCAATAATTGAGGAAGCTGCCAGGCAGTATCGTTGTACTGCCTGGCTTCGCAAAATGTGGATCACTAGAGCGGTTCCCGAAATACTGTGAACTTTCGAAGATAGGTGAAGAGCGGCTTTCTTTGGCGGAAAGCCGCGCCAACTTCTATTGCTTCGATCTACATCTTTTCGGGAAATGCCCTAGGCTTTAGCGTTTACACGAGAATTGCTCTCGGCAGCGACACTCTCAAATTTACCGAGGAAGCTTTCAAATTCAGCGGCAGCTTTGGAATTGCCGCGAGATTCCGCACCTGCAATCCCGTCCTGGAATACACCAATCAGGTCAATCGTGCTTCCATATGCCAGAGCTGGCGTATTCACCCGTCCTGGAGTTGCATAGTTTGTACCTTTTCCGTCGATTATTCCATTGTCATCGGCCGGTAACCATCCACTATCATAGAGCTCCGATATCTCTATGGGATCTAGCTTACCTTCCGCATACAATTTGCTGGACAGCTCCCGCATTTGGTCAGTAGACATGTTATGTAAATCGTATAAATCTGAAAAGCTCGTAACAGAAGAGGAATCGCTCGCCGTAGTGCCGGAAGAAGCTGTGATATCGGAAGAAGATGAAGAAGTTGAAGAGGACGGATACGAAGAATATGACGTTGTGAACGGATTGGAACTGCTGTAACCCTGAATCGAACTCATTGGGGGATGCTCCCTATCTATTCCTAATTGTGAGCGATACGCTGCCCACTGCGGAAACAGCAATTAGGCCGCCATTAGTTACAGAAGATATTAAAAGATTCTTTATCCAACAGCCATATGCGCTTCAGATACAGGCTCCGTGACGGATAGACATAGAAATACAGTCTCCCGTGCGGCAATTTGCGCAGTTATTTCTCGTACTTTTGCTGATACCTTTCTTCGTGCTTCTCTCTTATCCGGTTGTGGCGTGGACGAACCTACAAAAGCAATTGATGCTTATGTGTCCGATTCCGGACATGTCAGCTCTAATAACAGCCCTGTCTAAATACAAAAGCTTCCATATCGGTAACCGAGCTACTTTTCAAAGTGTCGCTCAATTACCGATGGAAGCCTACGTTAATCCTACACTCGCCACCCGGTTACGACTGCTCGGAATCTTCCTTCGGCTGCCAAAGCTCGACCCGGTTTCCCTCCGGATCGGTAAACCAGCCGAAGCGTCCATACTCGGAGTCTTCACGCTTCGAATCAACCGAAACGCCTGCAGTCACAAGCCCGTCCAATACAGAATCCAAATCGTCCACTTGAAAATTGAGCATGGCGGGTTGTGTCACCGGGTAATAGCTGGACTCAGGGGAGAAGAAAGAGACAACGACATATGCGCGTTGAATCTCCTTGGGGAAAATAAAGCAACCTGCGGAACTGCTTACACCTAAATGCTTTTCGTACCAGGAATAAAGAGCCTTAGGATCCTTGGCGCGAAGGAATACGCCACCCAGACCTGTAACCTTCCCCATATGACCTCCATAGGATAAAGTTCAACAGCATTCGAATGATTACATCATGGCCGAAAAGCCCAGAAAACTCCATCCGCTGGAGTGTTAATTCACACTCCGAACACCTTCACGGCATTCACCAAACCAGTCGGGCCGAATGGCGCAGAATCTCGGGTCCACTCCTTCACCGCAGGACTATCCTTCAGAGTTCTTGCGTAGGCTCCGAGAGTTGTAACGACAAAGATTTGAAGCTCATTGTCGCCTTTTTGAATGGCATCCGTTATGTCATAAACGTGGTCGCCATACCACCGTGTGCCTAGAAGCTTTCCATTCATGCGTAGTTCCGAGACGTCGTTGATGTGCCCGAGATCTAAATAAGCCCTTCCCTTCGCCTTGCCCAGCTTGCAATGCTTGCTATAAACGATGGTTCCGGAGAAATCCTTAGTATCGGGTCTCGATTTCAGATCGACCAGCTTTTCAAGCGTAAGCTTCTGCTCATTACCGCTCACAGGGTGTAAAGCCACCTCCCAAGGTCCCTCCAACTCCATCGCGGAAAGATCTTCCAAGCTTATGGGATGATAGGTCTCCGCAGCTGCAGGCCTATCTGTGCCGCCATCCTCGAAGACGATGACCCTTGACTGCGACGGACCTAACGAAATATGCAGCCGTCCCGCTTCATCGCGAGGATAGAGATAGCGCTTGCCTGTCTCAGCATCCCATAGCCAGGGGAGCTTTGCTCCTTCGGAATAACTGGCTGTAAACGCATGCGCCTTCTGAGCGCTGTAATTGGTGAAATAGAAGATATCTTTGGCGCCCGATTTATAGTGCAACTGGCTTACATGAATGACGGGATCGCTGATCCCCACGTAAGGGGTGAGCGAGAACTGCTGCTGCACCTTGCGATACCAGCTCAATACATCGCTGGTCGGCGCATCGACAACTCCCACCGCTCCCGTATGCCTTAGGGCGGCCTGCATATCGTCAGCGATTGCTTTGCTCTTTGCGCTATAACTCGTCATACCTGAAGACTGGTGTGGAGTCTTGCCGACGAAAATTACCTTGCCTCCGTTCTCTGCAAACTCGCGAATCGCCTTAGCCGTAGCGGGCTCCAGAGTTTCGGCCTCGATCAGAATCAGAGCCTTATATTTGCGAGGTCCATAGGCGAGTCCATCTTTGCCCTTCGTAGCCTGCTGCAAGATGCTCTCCGACACATAGTCACAGCCGTTACCGCATTGATGGATCGCCTCCCATACCTGATGGACATAAGAAGGATAGGAGACATTCGGGAAGGGATCTCTCTGATACCCATACTTCGAAGCGAGATCAGCCAACGGATGCAGTACCGCAATATCCGCCTGCATCACGGAGTTCTGGAACAACGAGGACATCCTGGACTTATAGTCTGCCCACATTCTGAAATATGGCCACCAGGTATTGCGTTCGTTAAAGAAGGAACCATAGCGGACCCATCCCGGAAAAGGCGCCTGCTTCGGACTGTAATTGAAGCCATGCAGAATAGAATGTGTCACTCCGGATAAGTTGCTCTGATCGCCTGTAAGTTTGACGCGCTCCAGAGTGATATCGAAGATCAGCTCGGTATTCGTCATCTCTTCACAGCTGATCAACTGCTTTCCGGCCAGATGCGCAGCAGAAGAAACGAACTTATTGACCATCGTGTAGTTTCTGCCCTTCAGTCCTTCAAGACTGCTGCTGAATTCGTCTACCTCAGGGCCCCAGATCCAGGTCTCGCACTCGGGGATATCCAGCATCATGCTGTCTTCAATCGGATAGCAATCCATTCCATAGGCCTGCATCCTGGACTTTACGCCCACCTTCCGGCACCAGCTGGTAAATGTCCCCATGAAGCGCTCCTTGAAGAGCGCCAGCCTGGTTTCTTCAAAATCGTAATGAACGCGATTCAGAACTTCCTGCACAGCGGTTGAGAATCTTGTTCCATAACTCTCATTCACCCGATTCCCCATGCTTCCGACTTTGAAGAGGATGTAGGGGAAATAAGGCTCCAGGTCATACCCCCGATGCTGCCGGAACTGTTCGAACATATCGCTGCACCAGTTCGCGCCCTCGAGTTCAATGCTGTCGGTAAAGAAGGCTCTAAAATACTGTCCCAGAGAGCCAAGCTCTGCCGTCAGAAGTTCGGCGAAGTGATCTAGATAGTGCTCAACCGCCGTTCTGTCGTAGTGATTGATGACAGGACCATTCGCCCCTAAGGCACCCTGAATCACAGATTGAAAGCCATTTACCTTCACCAGGTAATACAGGACATGGTCGCCCGCAGGCACATCGACCACAATGGCGTCCTTTTGCAACTGCTCATTCAGGCTTGTACCAGGAGTAAAGCTATCCACCACGGCGGGGGCAAGACGAAGGAGGAAGAGCTCTCGCTTGCTGCCAGGACGGTTGCTGGGAGGCGTTACACTATCCAACAATTCCTGCCGCGAGATGCTATGACGCCGACCACCCTGCAGGTTCCTTGTCCCCAGAAGAATGATTTGTGATTGCTGCTCGGAGGGAACGAACTCGCCGCCAAAAGGCCAGCCCGAGCCGACGATCATGTCGCAGATCATCCCTCTTTCTTTTGCTCCCTTCACTGTCGAGGCAACGACCTTCAACCACTCCTTACTGCCCCAGGACAACTCCGGAATGCCTATCGAATCGGCATTCTGATTCCACTTGATGGGATTGATCTCGACACCACCAATGCCGTTTGCCTTCATCAGGTCCAATTCGCGTAGAGCTTCTTGCGGTATCACCCGGTCCCCGTTCCACCACCACCGGACAAAGGGACGATGCTTGTTCTCCGGATTCACGAATTGGCTAAAGATCGGATCTTCCCGACTCAACGCGTCTTGGATGTTCAATAAGCCGGAAGAGGCCCGAGAGCATTTAGAAAACGGCAAAGAAGCGGTAACGACGGATGCCAGGCGCAGAAATTGTCTTCTTTCCATATTGAACAGGACCTCATACCGACACAGTTTTCGAATTTATCCAGGCGAACGAGAGCCTTTCCAGCAAAGATGTAGACCGAGTCACAGAAGCATACGCAGCTTTCCGCCAAAGAAAGCTGCTCTTCGCCATCGTTGGCAAGTCTATACCTATGCGGGAAATGCTCTAAACTATATGCCTCTCATCGAAAGGCAGGTTTCGCCGCAGAAAGAACCAAAGTAAATACGATCCTCCGGCAGTGACGCCCTTAGTATGAGCTTGCTCCCGTCCTTGCGCAGAGGATCGCGTATTCCGGATCGACCTCAATCCAGCCCCACAATGATAACGTTGTCATAGCCATCCTGCAATCGATATTAGTTTGTCTCCCCATCCGCCCATTGACGACATTCCTGAGGGCGGGGACGGCATAGAAAGCACTGATGGAGGCTCAGGCCCGAATCCTTCCAGCATTCCTCACTCCATCTGCTCCCAACTCTCGCAACTGTTCATTTCCGGACAAAGGCACCCGAAAGCGGACAGGCAGCGGCTTTCGCAACATCAAACTGCGCGGGAATTCCCTGCAAAACAATAGACTGCCAATGGCTACACGATTGCAATAATTACTAGGTTCCGTTTGACGAGGGGAACGCCGTGCAAGATTTCATAAATACTGTGCATCGCTTCGGGAGAACGCTCTGGCAAGATATCTGTTTCGGGGTGAGAGGATTTCTAGCCAATCCCAAATTCACGCTTACAGCCGTACTCACCTTGGCCTTGGGCATTGCTGTCATTTCGACGGTTTTCAGCTGGATCAGCAGTGTGCTTCTCCATCCCCTCCCCGGTGTAGGCGATCCGCAACAACTAGCTCTCATTGAAACCGTAACTCCCAGCGGTGAATTTCTGGTCAACAGCTCCTATCTCGATTACCGCGACTATCGCGACAATCTAAAGCTTTCCTCGGTAGCCGTAGCTCGCTTTACCCCCTTGAGCATAGGAGACGATGGAAGAACGGAGCGGGCCTGGGCGGAATTGGTCTCAGCCAATTACTTCGACATGCTGAAAGTAAGGCCCATTCTGGGACGTACCTTTCTTCCCGAAGAAGGCGGCGACCATCCTGGAGCCTATCCGGTAGCCGTCATCAGTTACAAAATGTGGCAGCACCGGTACAACGGAGATCCTAATGTACTGGGCAAAACTATCCGTCTGAATCGGCATAATCTGACCATCGTCGGCGTAGCACCACAAGACTTTCACGGCAGCATGGTCGGCGTAGTTTATGACGTGTGGATGCCGGTCACGATGGCAACCGATATGGGCACCGGAGACGGAACCCTCCACTACCGTGCTACCCGCGATCTGACTTCGACTCTGATCCGTTTGAAGCCGGGTGTCTCCATGGAACAGGCACGCATCGAGATTGGAGCCTTAGCGAAACAACTGGCCGCGAAATATCCGGAAACCAATCGCGGAATCGACGCAACCGTCACACCGGTCTGGGCCGGACATCTTGGAGCGCAAGGACTGTTACTGAAGCCGCTCCGTATCCTAATGGCCGTCTGCGCCCTGCTTTTATTGATTGTCTGCGCGAATGTTTCCAACCTTCTGCTTGCCCGCTCGGTCTCCCGTCAGAAAGAGTTCAGTATCCGGATGGCGATGGGCGCATATCGCGGGCGCCTTATCCGGCAGCTGCTCACAGAAACATTGCTTCTCTGCGCCGCAGGAGGAATACTCGGCCTGATCTTTGTCCAATGGATGGGGAGAGCGTTGCTCTCTCTGCTACCACCAATCGATATACCTCTCGATTTCGGCGGAAATCTGAATATCCCCACCATCGCTTTCACGATGCTCATCGTGATGACGGCGACGCTCGTCTCCGGGCTTGCGCCCGCCTTCTTTTCTTCGCGTGGCAACTTGAACGAGACACTGAAAGAGGGTGGCCGTAGCGGCAGTGTAGGCGCACACTCTCATCGTCTACGCGGACTGCTCGTTGGTGTCGAAGTTGCGTTGGCCATGGTGGCACTCGTAGGGGCAGGACTCTTCTTCCGCAGCTTCCGAAACGCCAGTCAGATTGAGCCTGGCTTCGACATGCACAACGTCTCGGTATCGAATTTCTATCTCTCGAATGCAGGTTATTCCGCACAAGAGCAACGGCTCTTCTGCTACAAGCTTCGCAACCGGGTGGAATCTCTGCCTGGGGTTGTCGGGGTCACCTATTCCGATGTAGTTCCAATGACAGCCGCTGTCGGTTCAAGCCCATGGCATCGTCTGGATATCGACGGCTATATTCCCGCACCCAACGAACAGATGCTCGTTCATCGCGCTACTATCCCTCCCGGATATTTCCAACTGATGGGCATTCGCTTGCGCGAGGGCCGCGACTTCACAGACCTGGACGATAAGAAGGCACCGCTGGTCATCATCGTCAATGAAACCTTTGCGCGACGCTTCTTTCAGGGGAATGACCCTATCGGACATACTCTTCGAGTTGAACACGCCAAGGCCACGATTATCGGAGTCGTTAAGGACAGCAAATACCACACGCCAATGGAAGCGGCGACACCGTACTTCTACATTCCCTTCCAGCAATGGTTCGCTCCTGGATTGAACTTCTCGGTTTTCGTCAAAACTCAAGGCGATCCGATGTTAATGATTCCGGACCTTCAGCGCGAGGCGCTATCCCTTAATCAGGACGCCATCTTCAACAGCAGAAGACTCGAAGATGCTACCAACGGTTCGCTCTACCCGCAGAGAGTTGCAGCTAGCCTGCTCAGTGTCGTGGGACTGATGTGCCTGCTGCTGGCAGCCAGCGGTCTCTACAGTGTGATGAGTTATGCCGTAAACCAGAGAACGCAGGAGATGGGCATCCGCATGGCCCTGGGAGCACGTCCAGCGGATGTCTTGCAGATGGTTCTCAGAGAAGCACTGCGGCTTACTATGCTGGGAATCTTAGTAGGAATTGCAGCGGCGTTCGTTGCTTCACGCTTTGTTGGCGGAATGCTGGTAGGCGTCAAGACCTCTGACCCGATCACTTTTGCCGGAGCAGCACTCTTTCTGACTATCGTTGTTCTGCTCGCCAGCTACTTCCCTGGGCGCCGTGCTACCCGCATCGATCCCGTCGATGCACTGCGGCATGAATAGGCGGAGCTCAGTTTGCTGACAAGGATAGGAGTTGGACAAAAGAAATATTGTGTCAGGATCGGACTTTAGTCCGGTCGACGTCACGCAAATAGCGTCCCGGTAGGGATGCCAAGAGACTAGCCCCGGGCGTAGCGAAGCGAAACCCGGGGTACCCCATTCTAAATAGACCTCCGCCCCGTATGGGGCGGAACGAATCTCACTTCTCTGGATTGAGCAAGCATTCGTCCCGCCACCTCCGGGGCGGGCAATATTTATTTTGTACGTTACCCCGGGTTTCGCTTCGCTTCACCCGGGGCTATTTTCGGCGGCTCCCTCCGGGAGAGAAACCAACTCACCGAGCCCGATTGACTCATCGCTCTAACATAAGCCAATGGCTCATCTCTTATTCCGCACTGCCTCCCGCTGCATTTGTCATCCCCAATGTCCATCCGCACCTAAAAGATGTCAGGCCTGGAAGCTGAACTTCGTTACATTTCACTTGGCAACCAGATGCGCAAAGGGAAAGACATAGGCCATGCAGAAGACCACAAGTCCTGCAAGACAGGCCAGCACCAAACTATGCACAAAAACGAAGCGCAGAATATCGCCTTCGTGTCCATACCATTGCGTGGCAGTACTGGCCACCACAATGCTTTGAGCATCGATCATCTTCCCCATCACGCCACCTGCGCTGTTGGCCGAGGCCATCAACTGCGGAGCGATGTGAATCTGCTGAGCGGTAATCTGCTGCAAGCTGCCGAAAAGAACATTCGAGGAAGTATCCGATCCGGTAAGCGCCACACCTAACCAGCCAAGCATGGTACCAAAGAAGGGATAGAGCACCCCTGTCCGCGCAAAGGCCAGCCCCATGGTGGCGTCCACTCCCGAATAACGAGTAAGGAAGCCCAAGGCCAGCATGCAGGAGATAGTCAGCAACGAATAGCGCACCCGCACTATCGTCTTCCAAAAGACCTTCGCAATCGTGCCCGGTCCACAGCCCATCAAGAAGCCCGAGAGAGTTGCCGCAACCAGAATGCCCGTGCCTGTCGCTGACAGCCAATTGAAGACAAAGACCGCCGGTTCATTAGTCGGTTTCAATACCACCGGAGGCATTCTCTGCACCATATTGTGCAGTGCAGAAATCGGGAACTTAAAGAGTGACAGATGATCGAGCCAAGCCTTAAAGCTGGGCGAGCCCCACAGGAAAACCGCGACACTAAGAATCACCCACGGCAACCAGGCCGAAACTGTCTCTTTAGCAGAATGAGTTGCCGTAACCGCAGCTGTCTGCTGCTCTTCTTCCTTCAGCGTCCATAGCTGCTTCGGTTTCCAAATCTTGAGGAAGCTAATTAGCACCACCATCGAAAGCACGGAAGCCACGATATCCACTAACCATGGTCCGTGAAAGAGTGCCATCAACAATTGCGTAGACGCAAAAGTTACTCCTGCTACAAGGATAGGAGGCCAAACCTGGAGCATGCCGCGAAAACCGGCAAATGCCCATATCAGCCAGAACGGTATCAGGATGCAGAAGGGCGTAAGTATCCATGCGATATTCGCGCTCAAGATGTGAATATCGATGCCCGTCACGCCGAATAGTGCCAGGATAGGAATCCCTAGTCCGCCAAAGGCTACCGGTGCAGTATTCGCAATCAGCGCAAGCCCGGAGGCCTGCAATGGACGAAAGCCCAATCCAATCAGGATGGCAGCGGTAACTGCCACAGGAGTTCCAAAACCGGAAGCCCCCTCAAAGAAAGCTCCGAAACAAAAGGCGATCAGCAGCAGTTGCAAACGACGATCCTGCGTAATGCCCATCATGCTGTCCTGCAGAACCTTGAACTTGCCCGTCTCGTTCGTGAGCTGATACATGAAGATGACGCTGAGGATGATCCACCCAATGGGGAAAAGACCGTAACCTGCACCGTATACAGCAGTTATAAGCCCCAACTTAAGCGGCATATGAAAGACGCCGACAGCGATGGTGAGGGCTGTTGCCAAGCCCAGCATTGCGCAGTAGTGAGCTTTGATTTCGAAGATCGCAAGTCCGCCCAGCAGCACCACAATGGGAAGAGCAGCGCAGAGTGTGGAGAGCCACCAATGTCCGGTTGGATCATATCCCTGCTGCCAGGGCGTAAGCGTATGAGTCGTGCTCAAAAGAAAAATTCCGCCCACTACCGCAAGCACAACACCAATTGGAAGCAAGCCGGAAATAATCATAGAACCAGGAGATCGACGGTTTCCCGAAGAGGAAACCAAAGTCGGGCGAGCAGAAGGAAACGAGGTAGCCATTAAGCCTCAACGACATAGGTATTTCTCGGAATCAATGCCTTCCGTGCTTAGAGCATTTTCGCTTTCGCCGTAGACCAGAAATAAATGACCGCGTTGCCGTTCCGCTAAAGAACGGCAACACTTCACTAAATTCCGCTGGACCATACTAAAAGCGAAAATGCTTTAGATCTCTGGATGATTTGCCGAGCGTGTCCCTGATTCTGTGTTGCCGATATATCACTGTATGTGATGCGTCTCACAGATTAAACTGGACCGTCCCGAAACTGCATTCTCGCCGAATTGCCCTGCGATAGCTATCTTCTGAAGGATATCGAGAGCAGGCGGAAGTTTTGAGCCTCACCTACTCGGCTCGCAAAGAACGGATAGGGTCGATGCAGGCTGCGCGATAGGCGGGAAAGATACTCGCGACGACCGCTCCCAAGATAAGCGTCCCGACGGACACACTCAGTGCAACCGGATCCAGAACATTAACCTGATACAGTCTGGCCGAGATGAGCTTCGCAACAATCAACGAAACAGGAATGCCTAGCACTAAACCAATGACAACATGAACGAAGGCTCCACGAAAGACGAGCCGCACGATGTTGAAACGATTGGCTCCAATGGCCATTCGTATACCGATCTCTCCGGTTCTACGGTTCACGGTATAGGCCGTCACGCCATACAAACCGATCAAGGCCAGGACGAGCGCGAGAATGCCGAAAAGACTGCTAAGCTGTGCAACGGTCCGCTGCTGATCCAGCTGTCTATCGACCAGTTGCTGCATAGGCTTAACTTCTATGATGGCAAAGTTAGGATCTACAAGCCGAAAGGCCTCGCGAAACCTCGGCTCCATCGCTCCCAGATCTCCAGTAAAGAAGATTTGTATCGCAGTGATGAAATGATCCCATTTATCGTCAGCCTGAAGTATTTCTTCGGAATAAAGAATATGCTGCGCGAGAGAGCCAAAGACCATGGGCGCCGGAGCCTGATGGAGATGGCCCAACTTAGCATCTCGTACTACGCCCACAATCTCTAGCGAATGCGCTGGCAGGCGGAGTCCGAAGTGCTTGCCAAGAACGGGCTGATTCGGGAAATATCTCTTGGTGAAAGCTTCGTTCACAACTACGACACCTCGCGTGTTGTCCTGATCGGAATCGAGAATTCCCCGGCCTTGAAGAATTGGCATTCCAAGAGTCTCGAAATATTTAGGACTTACACGATTCCAGGTGATGTTGCGGGAACCATCGGAGCGCAAAGCACCCTCGCCAGGCAGCACGATTGTCTCATTCCATCCGCCCCAACTGGGAGGAGCTACAGCGAAACCAACGCTATGAACTCCGGGGATCTGCGAAAGTCTCATATCGAGATCCCGATAGAGGCGGGTCAACTGCTCAAGCGTGTAATTGGCCAGAGGAGGCTCGATCAGAATATTTGCACGCTTCTCCGTTGCAAATCCAAGATTCTGATTCTGGAGATTGAGGATGCTGTGCGTCAGCATTCCCGCTATAGAAATCAATACGACGGAGAGCGATGCCTGCGCCACGATTAACATCTTCTGCGGAAGAGCCGTACTCTTGTGCGTTGCGCGGTTAGAGCCACGGAGAGATTCAATCGGTTCGATACGCGAAGAGAGCCAGGCGGGAACGATTCCGAAGATCAATCCGGTAAGCAACGAAAGCATCAGGCAGAACCCCAGCACAGGCAGCGATGGATGTACCGAAATCGGTACATCCGCTACAGGGAATACCAGGGAGATCACAAGCCTCGCCCCGAGCCATGCAATGCAGACACCGGCAACACCACCGAGCAGCGCAAGCACCGAACTCTCCGTTAGTGCCTGCCAAAGAATGCGCTTACGCGAAGCTCCGAGTGAAAGCTGTAAGGCAATCTGTGCGCGGCGAGCAACGCCTCTCGCCAGAAGCAGATTTGCAGTATTGGCGCAGGCAATTAGAAGGACGGCGAAACACAATTCGAAGAGTAAACGCAGGCTATCGGAATAGGACTCCCTCATTGTTCCGATGCCTGCCCCTCCAGGTGCAAGCAAGATCCGCTGCCGTGCTAACTCCTGAAGAGATCGAGGACGGCTCTGTTCCGGCAGCGCCGCATCGGAGATAAGCCAATGCTGAAGAACCGCCGAAAGTTCATCCGAAACTCCGTCGATGCTTGCCCCAGGCTTAAGATGGCCAATCAATCGAAGCCACGATTGCGAAGGAATCAAGTTAAATGAGGCCTTGCCATCGATCAGATACTCGCTCTGCAATGGGACCCATATTTCAATCGGAGTGCTGGTCAGCGTCTCACCGAAGAACCCCGGCGGCGCAATGCCGATGATTGTGAAGGGATACGTCTCGATGTTGAAGGTGGAACCAATCACCGCGGGATTGGAGTTGTAGTGCTCCTTCCAGGCACGATAACTAAGTACGGCAACAGGTGCTGCGTTTTGCTGATCGTCGGTGCGCGTAATGAGGCGCCCGGCATAGGGCTGAATTCCAAAGGTTTCAAAGTAGTTTCCACTGACGTATTCGCCAAGAAGCGCACGCGCCTGTGCCGTCGAAGTGCTTTCCCTGACACTTAGAATTCCGCCTCCCGATTGAAAGGCAGCGACGTTATCGAACTGTGGAGCAGATTTCTCAACTTGCTTGTAGAGAGAATAGGAGAAACTTTGCCAGTTCCCTTGCAAAACATTCGAAGAACAGCAGGTCTTGTCTGTACCGATCAGGTATAGCCTCGATGGATCGGCAACCGGAAGTGATTTCAACATCACGGCATGCACGAGCGAGAAGATTGCCGTAGTTGCACCAATGCCCAGCCCCAGCGTGAGCATTACAGTCAACGTAAAGACGGGAGCCAGGCGAAGCTGGCGCAGTGAATAGCGGATATCCTGCCAGGCATTCTGCAGCCACAGACAATTCCAGACGGCATACGTTTCTTCGCGAACGGCGGCAATATTGCCAAACTTCCTTAGAGCCTCTGTTCTAGCCTGCTCCGGCGTCATACCTCGATCGAGATTCTCTTGCACCTCTAGCTCGATGTGCTCATGAATCTCCTGCTCCAACTGCTCGAGGTATTCGCGCCGTTTCATTAGTTTTCTTCTTTCTGAGGCCGAAGAATCTGGGCAATCGCTCGGGCCAGCTTGTCCCATTTCCCAGTCTCAACAACCAACTGCTTGCGCCCCTTCGGCGTGAGCCGATAGAACTTGGCGCGGCGATTGTTTTCCGAAATTCCATCCTCGACGGAGATCCAGTCGCGCTGGATGAGGCGATGAAGAGCTGGATACAACGATCCTTGCTCGACAAGAAGAACATCGTCGGAATTGCGCTCAATTGCCTTCACAATCGCGTGTCCATGCGCAGGACCAAGGACAAGGGTTCTGAGAATCAGCAGGTCCAGGGTCCCCTGCAACAGTTCGATGCGATCGCTTTCTCGGGTAGACATTCTAGGTGAATAATAGTCCACAATCTGTGAATGTCAAGAAAGGAGTTACATAAAAGAAGGAGATTCAACTTGGAAGGAATTCGTTCTCGCTGGTGATGCATGACGGAGAAGTTCGCAGGGGACGTTGGTCGCTGGTTTCAACAACAATTTGAGCGGAGAGGCAAAAGAGAATGCTGGAATGAGGCAGAAAGACAACAGGCCTTCGGAATCTCAGAGTCACGAAAGCGGATATGGTGGTAACGATCTCCAGAGGAATTTCCCATACAAACGTATACTGATATCCCATCTTCGCTCGACGCGAGTCAGGTGAGATGCCCATAATTTTCGATATCGATAACCGAGCTAAATTTTTAAATTTCATTCGGTTACTATCCTACCTATAAGTTAGAGCTGCGATAACCAAACAGTAACACTGCTTCGCGAATCAATAATCAAATTCCCACAGAGCGGAGATGTTCGATATCCGCACAAATGCAGGACATGCTAGACTTCGAATGATTTCAAGTTAGCTTTTTGAGGCACGCTATGAAAACATCTGTTCCATTTTCTGCTCCTTTTGCAATGTTAAGTTGTGGTTTGTTGCTCCTCTCCTCCCCCGGCGTTACATGGGCACAGACAGGAGCGGCCTCACAAGATAAACCAAGAGTCTATGTAACCGACAGTACTTCCTGGGAGGTGCACTCCTCTGCGGGAGGATCAGATTCAGCCTTTGGAGCGAGCGGTAGTGGCGGAGCACGTCCACAGACTGCCGAGATCATCAAGACCTTCGGAGAACGCTGTCCTCAGGTCACGATTAATAATCGTCGCGATGTCAGTGACTATATTGTTCAGCTGGACCATGAGGGCGGAAAGAGTGCTCTGTCCCACAAGAACAAGGTCGCGGTATTTGTACGCTCAACCGGAGATTCCATTTTCAGCAAATCGACCTTTTCGCTTGGAGGCTCTGTTCAGGAAGCATGCGTTTCCATCACAAGACATTGGATAGATCATTCTTCCGAGCTCAGGAGCTCGGCTCCGGCAGAAGCTGCAATGAAGGAAGCGGGACCGACGGCCGCCGCAATTTCAACACAGACAGCTCCGGCAAAGTTGAATATCTCTTCCAATCCGGCAGGAGCAGACATCGACATCAACGGAAGCTTTGTGGGCAATACTCCTTCCTCGGTAGAGATGGCTCCAGGCGAGGAAACCATCACCATTTCAAAGAAGGGCTATCAACCCTGGGTTCGCAAGATCAAGGTCACAGGCGGCACTATCAATGTGAACGTCGATCTGGAGAAATTGCCAAACGCACAATAGAGCGGAAGCAAGTAATGAAGATCAAAGAAAGGGCACAGCTTCGGCTGTGCCCTTCTGTTTCTCGTCGTCTTTAACGGAAAATACCTTAGAGCAAAACCAGCGTTACTATGTCCCATCCCAATTTGGCGATGTGCAGGTTTTCTCGACGGAAAACCTGCGTAGGGAGTTGTGCTTCGGGATACACCTACGCTGGTTTTGCTCTAGCTTCCAGATCCTTCCTCATCCACCAGCATCTCTCCTGGTATCGAGCTGGAGATGCTGATCGGCTCAGGGGCCGCGAGATCTTCATCCTTTGTTTCTCGAATTGAAAGCAAACCGAGCAAGGTTAAAAAGGCCGCAGCCGTGAGATAAAGGCCGACATACTGAAGTCCATAGGTCTTCGCCAGCCAGGTAGCGATATACGGGGCCAACGATGCTCCAAGAATTCCAGCAAAGTTAAAAGCCAATGAGCTGCCCGTATAGCGGACCGAAGTCGGGAAAAGCTCCGAGATAACGGTGCCAAGAGGTCCGTAGGTAAGCCCCATCAAGGCCAGACCGATAGCCATCATGATCATCGCTCCGGTTGTACCCGCAGCAAAAAGCGGAGCGAGAATCAGCCCGAAGGCACCAATCATCACCGTTATCCAAAGCATCACACGACGGCGTCCACGTTCGGCCAGTACTGCAGAGATAGGTATCATCAGAGCAAAAAACGAGATATCCAATAACTGCATACGAAGGAACTGTCCGCGCCCGTAACCGAGGGCATTCGTTCCCCACGAAAGAGCGAAGACTGTCATCAGATAGAACAGAACAAAAGTTGCGAGGCATGAGGCTGTACCGGCAATCAGTTCTCTGGTGTACTTACGCACGACTACCAGCATCGGCAAACGAACCTGTTCCCCCCGGCTGTGGGACTTTTGAAAAACAGGTGTTTCTGTAATCGTCAGTCGCACATACAATCCGAGGAATACCAGGATGGCACTGGAGAGAAAAGGTAAACGCCAACCATAAGCAAAGAACTGCTTATCGGTAAGCCAGCGGGAGAGCAGCAGGAAAACGCCTCCGGAGAGGAAGAAGCCTACCGGAGCTCCCAACTGCGGAAACATTCCATACCAGGCTCGCTTTCGTGGAGGCGCATTTTCAATAGCCAGCAGCACGGCGCCGCCCCACTCTCCGCCCAGGCCAATTCCCTGCCCGAAGCGGCAGAGGGCCAGGAGCAAGGGAGCTGCAAAACCTATCGTCTGATAAGTGGGTAGAGCTCCAATGACAAAGGTGGAAAGCCCCATCGTCGAAAGAGCAATCACAAGAGTAGTTTTGCGTCCGACCCGGTCGCCGAAATGACCGAAGAGCGCCGAACCAATCGGCCTTGCAAGAAAAGCGATACCGAAGGTCGCTAACGATGCCAGGGTGGCCGAAGCGGGATCGGATGCTGGGAAAAACAGCTTGGGGAAGACGAGCACGGCCGCCGTTGCATAGATATAGAAATCGAAGAATTCAATGGTCGTGCCAATCAGACTCGCGAACAGGACTTGACGGGGAGAATTGACCGGTTTAAGGGTCAAATTTTGGGTTCTGCTCATCGGACCTCCAGTATCAGCGGACCACATACTGAAAAATCTGTCCAGATGAGACTTCAAGAGTACCGCCGGACTCCAGGCCGGCTGTCCCGGGGGACTCCAGGCCCCCGCGCTGCGATGCTTGCAACGTCAACAGGCGATGCAAAGAAAAACTCGCTCTGTTGTTCCTCTTATAGAGGAAGAGCCACTACGCTATACTTCCCGGAACGAGGGCGAGACGCCCTCGGTACAGCAGGCCTGGAGTCCGGCGGTACTCACCTGCGCACATCTTTTTCAGGACGGATGCGCAAGGCTGCCCACACCTCGTCAATTGCAACAATCGAAACGGCTCTCCACCCGGTTCCTTTCAACGCCTCGCAAATGATGTCGCGATTCAAATCGCTTTCCACTCCGGAGGTCTTCTTTGGGTAAGTAATCCATACCAGCGCACCGGATATCGCCCGATCCAGCAAGGGCAAAATAGTACGCTTGATATCGGCCTGCCGCGTAATGAAGGCTTGAAGGAATGAATTCTCAGCTTTCATCTCCGTCGAGACCCTTGCACCCTCCGGCAGCGGCGATAGTAATTTCTGATAGCCAGCAGGAGCCCCCAGGATGAGAGCATGCATGGCAGGCTTAATCCCCAGCTTCTTGGCAATAGGACTGATGTTCATCGCCGCCTTCCCTTACTTGAAAGAACAAACTGATTGCCATCAGGATCTTGGAAGATTGCCACAGATCCCCAGGTCTCGTTTCTCGGTTCCTGCGTAAAGACAACTCCTCTCGACTTCAGCTGATTGGCCGTCGCAAAGACATCGTCACACCAGAAGGAAATGGACTGGAACTCTCCGATGCGCCGTTCATGCCCCTCCGGGGTAAAGAGGGCTAAACCAGATTCTGCTCCGGGAATGAGCAATTCAATCCATCTCTGTGTCTCCGTAAGTGGCTGATCCGTAGCAACTCTAAAGCCCATAGCTTCGGTATAAAACCTCAAAGAGATATCTTGGTCGCGAACGGGAATACCGACGAACTTGATTCCTCTCACCATCTTTGCCTCCAGAGAATACCGGGAGCATACCTGCATCCACTTGCCCCTGCAATCACCCATTTATTGCTATATTAATGATCGGTATAGCATGCCCAATTTCGATGACTACGTAATTGATGTGCTGATGCGGGACCTGGTCGGACACGACCGCCGCCCAGTGAGCTTTCTCATTTACCTGTGGCTCTCAGCGGAACAGATGCGCAGGAAGGCAGAGGTGCAAGTGAGCTATCAGGAACTGGCCGAAGCAGTAGGAATATCGAAAAGTTCCGCGCAAGCTGCGGTTGGATGGTTACTCCAAAGAAAACTCCTGGTAAGCAGAAAAGAGAGCGTTACCGCAATTCCCTGTTATTCCGTACGGACACCGTGGAAAGATCACGTACGAGGCTCCAGCAGTCAGGGTTAGCATTCCATAGGTTGTTCCTGCGATGCGCTCGCAAGAAGAGCATTGAGTTAACTAAGAGGTAAAACGTTTGAGGGAGCACAGCCAGCTCGGTTAACTAAGATCATTCCTTCTTTCTCTTATCACAGACAAAACCGACATTCTCCGATTAGCATGCCGCGCATGAAGATTCTTCCTTTTGTTGTTGCTCTATCTTTTTCCCTGCCTATGTTCGGTCAAGATGCAGGAATGTTCCGCGGAAATCTCCAACATACCGGAGTCTATAAAGCTGCGGGCGTAACACATTTCAACGGCATTCAATGGAAGTTTCAAACCGGAGGCCGCGTTATCTCCTCTCCGGCAATCGTCAATGGCACAGCCTATCTTGGGAGCACGGACAAAAATCTCTATGCCATCGACGTTCAATCGGGAACGCAAAAATGGAAGTTCGCCACGGAAAGCGCTATTACCTCTTCTCCTGCGGTGAAGGATGGAACAGTCTACTTCGGCAGCTATGACGGTTACTTCTATGCTCTCGATACTGACGGAGGTAAACTTCGCTGGAAGTTCCAGACAGGAGGTGAGAAGCGTTTCACGGGTAAGCACCTTCACGGACTGCAACCGGAAGCAGAAGCTATGCCCGACCCCTGGGACTTCTTTCTATCTTCACCGTCGATATGGAACAACACCGTTTACTTCGGTAGTGGAGACGGAAACGTCTATGCTCTGGAAGCGACCTCCGGCAAATTGAAATGGAAGTTTCAAACAGGAGATGTAGTCCACTCCTCTCCTGCCATCGCCGACGGCTCGTTGTATATAGGTAGTTGGGACAGCTACCTATACAAGCTGGATGCTTCGACGGGGAAAGAGATATGGAAGTTCAAAACCGGCGAAGATCCGAACATCCACAACCATGTCGGAATTCAATCTTCTCCTGTCGTAGCCGATGGGCTGGTCTATTTCGGATGCCGCGATAGTAATGTCTACGCAGTCGATGTGCAGACGGGCAAGCAGCAATGGTTCTTCTCAACCAACGGCTCCTGGGTCAACAACTCTCCCGTGGTGTACGATGGCAAGCTCTTCTTCGGAACATCCCTGCCGGGACTCATGCATGCAGTCGATGCAAAGACCGGAAAGACAGTATTCTCACTGGAGACCAAAGTTCCGGTCTTCTCTTCTATGGCAGTAGCCGGCGATGTTCTCTATCTGGGGACATTCGATGGCAAGCTTACCGCCGTCGATCTAAAAGCACAGAAACCGGCATGGGTCTTTCAAACTGATGCAGCCAAACAGAACGCACCCACTCTGATCAACCCGGATGGGACGTTGAAGTTTGAAGCTGCCATGACGCAGAACTTCTATGACGATATGGTGGTGGGAATAAGCAAGCTATTTACGCTTGGAACAATTCTCTCTTCGCCTGTAGTCGCAGACAACGTGGTTTACGTCGGAAGCACAGATGGCTATCTGTACGCATTGAAGTAAGCAGTCACGATCCAAGGTCCCCGGCAGATCCGATGCCGACCTGCCGGGGTGGAGAAGTGAAAGTGAAGCACCAGCTAAGTTCGGTTACGTATTGAGGACTCAATACGGTAACCGAGCGATACTTTTAAGGCTTCATTCTGTTCGGTTGCCCGGATATCCCTTGTACCTCAAAATACTTCAGTAATAGCGATGCCTAGTTCGTTCGTAGCGCAACCATGGGATCTACCTTCGAAGCCTTTCGTGCCGGGAGATAGCCCGCCAGCAGTGCGATTGTTCCCAACAGGAGCACCATTGCGGTAAAGGTTAGTGCGTCGGTAGGAGCGGTCCCAAAGAGCAAGGAAGCAATCAGGTGCGCTACTCCAAAAGACGCAATCACTCCAATGACGATGCCGAGTAATGCCAGCTGCACCGTTTCCCCTATCACGCCGAGTTGTACGCGCGTTTGTGTTGCACCGAGCGCCATGCGGATACCGATCTCCTGCGTCTTGCGCGTAACGGAGTAGGAGATAACTCCATAGATTCCAAGCGAAGCCAGGAGCAGGCCTAATCCTGCAAAAATCGAGACCAGCAGCACGAAGAAACGTCGCGGCGAGGTTGCATGATCGACCAGATTCTGAATCGGTTTGAACTCCGTTGCAGGTTGTCCCGGATTGATCTGCCGCAGCATGCTCATCACGCTCAAGGCCAGTGCGGAAGGAGGCATCTTGGAGCGTACGACTAATAATGTGCCCTCCGGTCCGAAATTCTTGTTTGCCGGAACATACATCTGTGCCCCGGCATTGTCTTCGGCATTCGTCTCATGCACATCGGCGATGACACCGATTACACGAGATTCTCTGCCCCCGGCATATGCTATGCGATCGATCGGATCCTGCCCCGGCCATAGCTTTTTTGCAACTGTCTCGTTGATGATTATTACTTTCTCGTTGTTGGCGAGATCTTCCCAACGGACGTCTCGACCTCGCACCAGGTGCATACCCATCGCTTTCAGATAACCTGGCGAAACGAGGTAGACGAATACTCCGGTGAAATCGCCGTCTTTGGGGGATTCTTTTCCCTTAGCCGCGATTCCCCAGCTCCGGTTACGACTCATCGGCAGATTGTCGGTGATGCCGGCCACTTCAACCCCAGGAATCATGGAGGCCCCTTGCACGACTTCCTGCCAGATGGCCGTTCGCTTGGCAGAATCTCCTCCATCGTTCGAGTCCACGCTGATGGCGGCCGCATGACTTGGTTCAAAACCTAGATCCACATCCATTACCCGCAAAAAGCTGCGCAGCAGCAAGCCTGCGCCTACTAGCAAAACGCAGGCAAGTGCCAATTCCGAAATTACGAGTACTGAGCGCATACGTTCATGTTTTTTGCCCTGACTGCTTCCATGCCCGCTGTCTTTGAGTGCTTCCTGCAAATCCTTTCGAGAGATCCTTAGTCCCGGAGCCAATCCGAAAAGCAGTGTAGCTGCCAGGGTGACCAACAATGTCCAGCTAAGTACGCTGTTATCGATTCGGACGCTGTTGAGCAGCGGTAGCGCAATGGATTGCTGATGGGCAAGATAAGACGTAACTGCAAATGCAATTCCCAGACCGAGAGCTGCACCCGCTGCCGAGAGCGCCAGACTTTCGGTAAGTAATTGGCCGATCAACCGGCTGCGTTTTGCTCCCAGGGCACTACGCATGGCGAATTCCTTGCTGCGCGACGCCACGCGGGCCAGCAGCAGATTGGAGAGATTCACGCAGACAATCAACAGGATCATCCCTACGGCACACCACAATACAATCAATGACCGCCGTAGCTTGCCACTGATGTACTCTTTCAATCCTGAGAGCTGCCCGGTATAGCCTTTTCCATACTCCGGGTGTTTATGTGAGAACAAGAGTTGCGGAAAGAGAAGATCCGCTTCATTCTGCGCCTGAGCCAGAGAGGCTCCGGGCTTCAGCCTGCCGACCAGAGCCAGATCGTTTCCGTCTTCGCGGAAGTTATCCATGATGTAGGGAACGAAGAGATCGATTTTGGCTCCCGGCGAAAAGACCGAGCCGAAATCGAAGCTCTCCGGCAAGACGCCGACCACGGTTACAAGCGTGTTGTCGAGATTGATTGTCTGGCCGACGATATTGCGATTCCCTCCAAGCTGCCGTTTCCAGAAGGCATAACTTAGCAGTGTTACTGGTGCGGCATGTTTCAGATACTCTTCGGATCGGAAGAGGCGTCCTGCGGCAGGCTGGAGGCCGAGCGTCTCAAAGAAGCTTTCTGCCACCAGAATGCCGGTAACCGGCTTTGGCTGGTCACGGCCCACAAGCTTGAAGTTATCGGGTCCGGTGAAGGCGAAGTAGCCGCTTACGGATTGAAAGGAGCGGTTCTGCTGCTGGAAGTCCTGGGTGGCATCTGCTGAGTAGGTTTTGCTGGACTCGCCGGTCTTTGCGTTTTTCTGCACAATCCTGACCAGCCGCTGCGGCTCGGGAAAGGGCAGCGGCCGCAGCAGAATCGTATTCACTACGCTGAAGACGGCGATGTTGGCGCCGATGCCGAGGCCAAGAATCAGTATCGCGACAAGGGTGAAGCTGCGGTCGCGCCGCAAGGTACGAAACGTAAAACGCAGGTCCTGGAGGAGAACATCGAGCCAGGGAAGCCCGCGCGCCTCTCGCTGACGTTCGCATGCCTGCTGGACACCTCCGAAGCGAACCAAAGCCTGCCGCTTGGCTTCTTCCGGAGACAGGCCACGATGGATGTTTTCCTCAATGGCCATTTCCAAATGAGAGGCGATCTCATCCGCCAGTTCGCCATCGAGCGGCTCTTTACGGAAAAAGGAGCGGAGACGATTGAACCATTCTCTGGGAGCATGAGTCATTGCTCACCGCCTTCAGCCTGCATGGTAAGGACACGGCCCATTACGTCCGCCAGCCGCTGCCAATAAGCAGTATCCTTGGCGAGCTGTTTCTGCCCAACCCTGGTGATGGAGTAGAACTTGGCCTTGCGGTTATTGTCGGAGGTTCCCCACTTGGAGGAGATCCAGCCGCGCTGCTGCAAGCGAACCAGGGAGGCATAGATTGTGCCCTGATTCAGCAGAACTTCGTTTCCGCTTACCTGCTCGATGCGCCGGGCGATCCCGTAGCCATGCAGCGAGCCCATAGCGGCCAGCGTTTGCAGAACCATGAGATCCAGGGTGCCCTGTAACAGATCCAGTTTCGATTCAGCCATTTTCTTCTCCTGTGGCCGTGCCACATAAATATCGCACAGTTTGCTGTGGTATGGCCACAGGAAAGTTAAAAACATCGTTTAGTGACAAGATGGTGCAGGAAAGGAATGTCAAGAGAAAGAATAAGGCGGGCAGAGAGAGTCATTCTCTTGATGTCCGCCTTTATAGAGCAAAACCAGCGTAGGTGTATCCCGAACCACAACTCCCTACGCAGGTTTTCCGTCGAGAAAACCTGCACATCGCCGAATTTGGATAAGACATAGTAACGCTGGTTTTGCTCTAGAACCCGGAAGTCCGTTGTGAACACAAGCCTTCCGGGTACGATACCTCAATATGCCTATATTTTCGGTTCCCAACCTTTCTCATAGGCTCGGGTTCTCATCTTGGTTGCTTCCGCGTCTCCGATGAATGATCCCGTATTTGTATCAAGCTTGAGCTCCCGATGTAGCTCCCAAGCGATGTTGGACATTAACAGGATCGCTACTGAAATACTGGCTTCATCGATAGGTGAATCGAGCTTCGCTCCGTTCCGTATTCCGTCGATGAGGTTCTTGAAATGGAGGTCGGTCATGGAATCGCGTCCAACGAGATCGGCACTTGAGGTTTTGCCTTCCTTTGGAACGCGATACTGATCGATCATCTTGCCCTTGAGATCGCGGACTTCATAGCCATCACGATCTACGATGACTGTGCCCTCGGTGCCGTGAATGGCGGCGCCACGATCGCGATCATAGAGGGGCATTCCGTTGCAGCTCATATCCTCCCAGGAGATGAGCTTGTCGGGATATTCAAAGCTGGTAACCAGGGTATCGTAGAACTCCCAATCGTCTTTGTAGTGGTATCGGCCACCGGAAGAGGTGATCCGTTCGGGCCACTTAACATCCAGAGCCCAGCGGCAAACGTCCACTTCGTGAGTGCCATTATTGAGCGTCTCGCCCGTGCCATAGATCTTGAGCCAGTGCCAATTGTAGGGATGGATGTTGTCCTTATAGGGACGACGGGGCGCAGGACCCTGCCACAGATCCCAATCGAGATTGGCTGGAACAGGTACAACCTTCCCCACGCCAATCGACTTGCGAATATTGCTGTACCAGGCTTTTCCGAAGTAAGCGCGTCCAATCAGGCCGGAGTGTATTTTCTGAACGATCTCGATGGTGTGCGGAGAAGACCGCTGCTGGTTCCCCATCTGCACCAGCTTTCCATACTTCTTCTGCGCCGCAACGATAAGTTCGCACTCACGCGGGTTATGGCTGCAGGGCTTCTCGACATAAACGTGTTTCCCGGCCTGCAACGCCGCAATAGTCATCGGCGTATGCCAATGCTCCGGAGTCGCAATCGTAATGACATCGATATCCTTCGATTCGAGCGTTTTTCGAAAATCCTTGTCTGTCTTCGGCGCTGCCCCCATATCTCTCTCGGTAGCAGCAGCAAATTTACTGAGGATAGTGGAATCGACATCGACAACATGAGTAATGCGCGCGGAGTTCTGGTTCGCCTTGATCGACGAAAGATGAGCATAGGCGCGACCGTTCAGACCAATCACAGCAAAGTTGAGACGCTCGTTTGAGCCGACAATCTGAGAATAACTTTTTGCGGTGCTGGCAATGGCAAGACCTGCCGTAGTCGCGGCAAGGCCCTTGGAAAATTCGCGGCGAGAGAGCATGAGTTCTCCTGTAGGGCTGACATTTTAAAGCATCGATTGCTCTCTTAGGAATTGGGTCGAAGATTGGCAGCAAATCGCGCCACAAGAATTGAGGGGCTCAACCTCTGTGCCAAGGGCCCAGAAAGCGCGAAATAACTGGAGAAATAGCAAAAAAGAGCGTAAGTGGAGCACCCAATGCCTCCACCGATCTCGAACAGTTATGTGATCGAGGTATCCGACAACTGATCGGAAGCCACCAGGTCGCCTCTCTCTTCCGAGGCCACCTCTTTCTCAGGAAAGAGCTGCTTCAAACGCGCCATCGGATGGGCGGAAGGGCGGCCTAAAAGGAAGCCCTGTACCTCGTCGGCTGCAAGTTGACGAATCAGATCCAGCTGCGAGGCTTCCTCGATTCCCTCCACGATTACGCGCATATTCATGTTATGCGCCAGTCCTATCAGCGAGCGAACCATAGCAATAACTTCCTGCTTTGAATCCATCTCCCGCACGAAAGAACGGTCTATCTTCAGAGCATGGAAAGGCAGGCAGGAGAGATAGCTCAAGCAGGAATAGCCGGTGCCAAAATCGTCGATGGCGAGATCGACTCCTAGCTCACGCAATCGTCTCATCTTTTCGGCGGTGCGCTGCAAGGAGCCCACCATGACAGTTTCTGTCAGTTCCAATTGCAGCAGGTCCGGACGAAGTCCAGTTCTGTCGAGTATTGAGGCTATCTCTTCGACAATATCGTCGCGATTGAATTGCACACTTGAAATATTCACTGCTACCTGTATGGGATATGGAGCCAAAGCCTGCCACTTGCAGGCTTCCGCACAGGCCATCTCCATAAGGTAGGGACCCAGAGTGTTGATAAGTCCACTCTCTTCCGCAATCGGAATGAACTTAGAAGGAACGATCGCACCTAAGGTGGGATGGAACCAGCGCGCCAATGCTTCGAAGCGAATCAGTCTCCCCGACCGCACCTCGAACTCGGGCTGATAATGATTGGTGAGCTCGCCACGACTAATGGCTCCGCGTAGCTGATTCTCCAAATTCAACCGCTCGCGCGCCAACATGCCGAGTTCGGGACGGAAGAATACGGCCTGATTTCTCCCAGTTCGCTTCGCTGCGTACATGGCATTGTCAGCCTGGCGCAGCAGGTCGAAGCCCTCAAAATCGTCGTCGGACAACATACTGATTCCGATGCTGGCTCCGATCGTAATTTCATGGCCTTCAATCAGAAATGACTGAGCGAAGCAATCGAGTAAGTGATGTGCAACACTGGCAGCCTCGTCCCTCGACGTCAAAGCGGGCAGAATCACGGTAAACTCATCTCCGCCAACCCGGGCCATTGTATTCGGTGGATTCACCCTGGACTGCAAACGAACACCTACTTCGATCAGCAGCAGATCGCCAAGCGAATGACCGAGACTGTCGTTCACCAGCTTGAAGCCATCGAGATCGATATAGAGCAGCCCTACCGTCTGACCATCCTGTTGCGCCGCCATCAATGCCTGCGTCAGCCGCTCTCCGAAGAATCTGCGATTCGGTAATCCGGTCAAGGCATCGGTATAGGCTTCGCGCTGCAGCTCTTCCTCAGCTTTCTTCTTCTCGAGAGCACGCCGCTCCAATTCGGAAAGCATGCTGTTAAAACCAGTCCCCAGATGTGCAATTTCGTCTGTTCCGGGGATTTCAACACGAGCCGCAAAATTCTGGCTCTCGGTCACCTCTCGCATCGCTTGAGAGAGATCCAGAATTGGCTTCGAAATTTTGCGCTGCAGTAGCAGTCCTGAAACACCTCCAAATAGGAGTGCGCCAACAGCCAGAAGGCTGGCAACGAGCAACAGCTTATTTCTTCTCTTCTCCAGATCCAGCGAGTCGGAGGTAACAGAAAGAGTTCCAAGAAATTCATCCTGCTGCCGCACAGGACGGATGACATTGCAGTATTTGCATCGAGGGGCCAAAACCTGAGCCCGATTTTTCGGACAACTTGGTGTGTCGGAGTTTCTGCGGTACTCCGCAAATAAGTTGTCCGTCATATCGTAAAGACATGCGGATACAATGGGCGGCTCTTTTCGTAATGCTTCGAGAACCTCCACCGCTGCGGTCTGATCGTTAAAGGAGAGAGCCGCGGTTGAATTCTGACCGACCACATCGGCCAGGGTAGAGAGACGGCTTTGGAGAAGCGATGTCGAACTTACCCAGTCGAAGCTGGCCAGAGCTATGACCAGACTTATCAGCGACACACTGCTGGCAACAAGGACCACCATTGTGATCTTCGAGGCAAAGCTATTGGAGTGGAAGATGCTCATCCCTAGCCTCGCTTCCCTGCGCGCACGATCTCTGCCAGATTCAGCAGGCGTGAACTGATCTTGAGCCCCCCGGATTGCACTGACTCCAGGTTGACTTCAATTTGGATATGGTCTCCGACGAGGACAAGCCCAACCATTCCGCCATCGCGGGCAAAACTGTCGGTCTCGCCCACGCTGAGAATGTTCTTATTTCTTACTTTGTCCAGTACCGAGTGAGTCTTCTTGGGAGAGGAGTAGGCAATATAGACGATGTCGCATTGCGACAGCTGATCGTCGGTAGGAGCAATTACCACACGAATCGTCCGTGCACCGCTATTCTTTCCAGTAATAACCTTTTGGAGGATATCTCCCATATCTCCATCTCCTAGGTATCCGACAACGAGTTCCTTGCGGAGATGAGGCCATTCCACATACTTCGTGAGATTGAAGACAAATGCAGCGCGGACGGAATTCTCTTCGTGCTGAGCCCTTGCGGATGACGCCGAAAAGACAACGAGGAGCGTGAACAGAATCGATAGAATAGATCTCCATCTCACGAAAGCTGCTCGTCTTGCCGCTCCACGATCGTTCATTTCTTGCTCCATACAGAGTGCAGTGGCAGTCGATAGGAAACCTTGAAACGATAGGCTCTTCCATCCTGCTGTACCGCGGGTTGGACTAATTCAGGGCCAATAGGGGTATACCATTTCCGGTCGAAGAGATTATATGAGCTGAAAGAAAACTGCCATCCTCCCCATAGGGGCTGTGTCGATAGTGTGGCATTCGTTAATAGAGAAGAAGATGTGTTCGAGCCAAGATAGTTCTTCTGTGCTCCGGTGTACAGGATCTCCAGGCCTAAAGCTCCATAGCTTGAAATAGGCAAAGTGCCGTTGAATTTAGCTAAATGCGATGGAGAGTTAATCAGATTCCGATCTGTAATCCGTTCATGTCCCGTTACATAGGTGTAGCTAGTCCGTGCAGCCCATCCGGATTTCGTCGCGGCATCGAGCTCGATATCTACACCTCTGCCCCGAAGGCCGTTGCCGTTTACAAAATGCCTTTGTCCGGTGTCGGGATCCATCTGGTCTACAATCGCATCGTCCAGATCATTGAAAAATCCATCGACAGTTAAGGCCAGCCATGGCGTTAGCCTGCGATCCAAAACCAATACATGGGATTCGAAATCTTCCGGATCAAGATCTGCACTCGGTGCAGCGACGTCGATTTTGTCAAGATAATAAGAGTCATAGGCATTCGGAGCCCTGAAGGAATGCCCAAAGATATACTTCAGAGAAGTCTTGGAATTAGGGAGATAGATGAACGCGATTCGAGGACTTATGGCCGTACCGAATAAATTGTAATGATCTATACGCCCGCCCGCGTTCACAGTCAAATGATGAGGCAAATTCAGCTCTAGCTCACCGAATTCGGCTATCAACCAAGGTTTCCTGTGATCGTTGAGTATCGTCGCCCCAGGGATATCGTAGTTCTTCTGATCGACACGGAAGTTATACTCCGCATTCAAGCCAACCACAAACCGGTGGCGTCCAAACTTGTGTCCTACTGCTACTTCACCCCCACTCCAATCTGCGGTTGCCTCATCGATCTCTACAGTGCGATCCGACAAATTGCCTGTGCCATATGGATAGCTCGCCCAGAAGCGGTAAGCATCGTAATACCCTCTGACGTCCACATCGGTCTTCGGAGAAAGGTGCCAGTGATAGCTGGCATCGAGTAACCCACGCGTATCGAGCGAGCGGTTTGCGGGATCGTTAAATATAGTCCCATAAGGCGCCGTCGGCACAACCTTCAGCCGTCTGGAATATACCCCTTGAACTCGTAGCTGTCCTCGTTGCAGATCGATAAAGCTCTGGGTGTAGCTGTCTCCATCCAAATTCTGGGCAATTCCGTTATTCGAATCCGGAGCATCGAATTCGGGATAGTAAAGACGGGAAACGCCTTGACTCCGGTACATAGTGCCGGACACGAGTCCCGAATAACCCCCATTCTTGAAGATGGCGGTGATACGACCGTTCCTGCTCAAGAAAGATCCTGTACTACCGGCAATCTCAATAGACGATGGTTTGCTGGGCGATCGGGTAATGACGTTGATAACGGCCAAAACCGCATTCGTTCCAAACATGGAAGAACTGGGTCCGCACACAATCTCTACGCGCTCGATCAGGTCCAGATCTAGAGGGAATTCTGTACCGATCTGAGCGCTGTCATACACATTTTCATTGACTCGATGGCCATTGATCAGCAGAAGATACCGGGCATTGAAATCACCACTCTGAAGAAAGCCACGTACGCCCAGATAGGAGTAGTTACGGTCATTCGCGGTATAGAATCCACGCGCACTGCGAAGAACCTCTGCCAGGGTACGCCAGCCATAACGCACAATCTCATCCCTGGTAATAATGGTTACTGGCGACGGAGCCTTTCTGGGGTCCTCCAGATGGCGTGATGCAGTTACGATTTTTACCTGCATCAGTTCTTCGATGGACAAGGAAGTCAGATCTTGAACGCCTGTCTCCTGAGCTATACCCGATTTCGAAATAGCTAGCAGACATAACAGACTGAGGATGGCAATCCAGACTTGCCGTAAGGCGCAGATCCTGGGCTTCATGATCCGGTGATCGGCGCACCAGTCAAAAATCTTATAGTTCCTGAAAGAATTCGAAAGAGGCGTTATCCCAAAGTAAGACGAATGTGCAGTTGCAACTTCACCTGTTCCCTCATCGGCAAAAAACTGTCCCGAGCGCAAGATATTGCGAAGAATAAGTCCGAGCTTCAGGCAGAGACGATAGTTACGCGAATTTTCCCGCTCTCGCAGCACAGCACGCCATTTCTTTCACGCAAACCTCAACTCTGCTTGCGTGACAATGACTAAACAAACTGCACACAGGAAGCGAAACCAGGATGAGCAGCGGCTGCTCGATACAAGTTACGGCCTGACACCAGGGGCGATTCGATCTGTACCCGAGTTGTCTTTCCAGTCACCTTTCCTTAGCGTGTTTAGACCAAAACCTTTTATCACTTTTTCTATTCTTATCGATGTAATCTCTGACACAAAATATCTATCTACTACATTCCGTCTGTCGCGTGAATGCATATAACAGATCTGCGCCGTATCTGACTCTGGAACTATCCTCAGAATTATCTGTCACTTATACGGATACAAGCCCTCAATAACTGCTTCATATCTGACCTGTGCAAAGCAACAGGCACACGGCTTCATCCGAAACCAGCGGTCAAGGGAAGAGGCACTTTGAGGAATTCGCGCAGGCTGGAGGCAGAAGGGCAAAAATGAATTGCCTATCCATATGGTTCAGCTATCTTTAAAGAAAGAAGCAGATCTGTCGCCAGACGAAGAGCCCACCCCGCAATAGCGATTTCTTCGGACACGAAAAGGAGGAATACCCGATTGCCTGATTCGCATAAAGGATTGCGACTCCGTGCCCACCTGTTGATGCTCTTTGTGGTAATGGTCTGGGGAAGCACGTTTGTCCTGATAAAGAATGCGTTACAGGACATCTCTCCCCTGCTCTTCAACCTGTTGCGTATGATCCTCGCCTTCGCGGCGATGGCATTGGCCTACAGAAGGCATTGGAAGCATCTGACACGAAGAGCGTGGGTTAGTGGCGCGGTAGTTGGGCTTTTCCTGGCAATGGGTTACCAGTTCCAGACTGCGGGACTGGCACGGACAAGCCCCTCAAACTCCGCCTTCCTGACAGGGCTCCTTGTAGTGCTGGTCCCGCTCTTGTCGATATTTCCCTGGTTGCGGGCAAAGGGTGCTCATGCCTCCGGTTGGAATGCCTGGGTGGGCGCGGTAGCCGCCTTTTTCGGCATCGTGCTCCTGACAACCCCCTCTGGCTCCGGACTGAAGCTTACGGCAATGGGATTGGGCGACATCCTCTCCTTATTCTGTGCTCTCGGATTCGCCTTTCACTGCCTGGCGTTGTCGCACACCGCCCCCCATGTCTCCTTCAGGCAGCTGGCTCTCTTGCAAGTTGGCTTCTGTTCGTTATTCATGGCGGCGACCACACCATTTCTGGAAGACTCGTTTCTGCACCCTAGCTTACGTCTTTTCAGTGCTTTAGCTATTGCCGCCCTTTTGGCTACCGCTGCAGCTTTCAGTATCCAAAGCTGGGCGCAATCGATCCTGCCGGCCACGCACACGGCCCTTTTGCTGACCCTGGAACCGGTCTTCGCCTGGATTACCTCATTTCTCTTCCTAAAGGAACGCATCGGGCTCAGATCCGGTGCCGGGGCGATCCTTATTCTGTCTGGAATCGCCATTACCGAATTGCTGCCTTCAGCACATCCTGTAACCGCGCACGAATTGTCGGAATCTGATGAAGAGGTGCTCACAGTGCCAGCTCGTGACATGACTACGGGAAATCGCGTCTAATAGAAGATACGGTCATCAGGAAATCCGACAAGAGTCGGGAAATCGCCAAATGACTATACTGTGAGTCTGGAAACCAAGCGTCCTGGAATGGACGCCAACTGTTCTCCAATAACGAGGTTAGACCCGAATGAAATCTCTCGTCGAACGGCTGCGTGCCCGCCGTCTCGCTTCAATTTTCGTCCTCCTCGCAACGTTATCCACTGGAATTCTGGTTGGTTCAGTCGTTGCGCATGGCGTAAAGGGACAAGAGACTCAGACCGACAGCTCGGACGCCACTCCCCTTAAGGTTCCTAAATCCTCGGTGGCTCCAAACGCCTTCAGCCAGATAGCGAAACAGGTAGGGCCGGCGGTTGTGAACATCAACACAGAAACCTTGCCCAAGGAACAGCAACAAGGGCGTCGTAAGGGTCCACGGCTTCGTCAATCGCCCAACCCCGATGACGAAGATCAGGACCAGGATCAGGATCAGGGTATCCCTGACTTCTTCAAGCGTTTCTTCGGACAAGGTCCCGATGAGGACGGCGCCGGGCCTGATGGCCAGGTACGCCAATCTCTCGGCTCCGGATTCATCGTCGACGCCAAGGGATACATCATTACCAACAACCATGTGGTCGAAAAGGCTGACAAAATCTATGTAAAGCTGGCCAGCGACCCGGATACCTCTGACCAGGGCCGTCCTGCCAGGATCATTGGTACCGACCCCGATACAGACATTGCGGTCATCAAGATCGAAACAAAAGAACCCCTTCCTACCGTCAAGATGGGCAATTCCGATGCGGCCATGGTTGGTGATTGGGTCATCGCTATTGGCAGCCCCTTTAGCCTCTCCCAGACCGTAACCGCAGGTATCGTTTCGGCCAAGAACCGCACGATTGAGCCGGGACCGAAGGGCCAATTCCAGCACTTCATCCAGACCGATGCCGCCATCAACCCCGGCAACTCCGGTGGTCCGCTCGTGAATATGAACGGCGAAGTTGTCGGTGTCAACACCGCCATCTTCACCCAGTCGATGGGCTACCAGGGCATTGGCTTCGCCATGCCGTCCAATACCGTGATCCAGGTCTACAACGACCTGATCAGCCCGACACACAAGGTCACCCGTGGTTCGATCGGAATCAGCTTCCGTCCGAATCTCCCGGCCGCTGTAGGTCGCGTTTACGGCTTCAAGAATGGGGTATTGGTCCAGAGCGTCACCGCAGGTGGTCCAGCCGATAAGGCCGGAATCAAGGTGAACGATATTATCGTCTCGATCGACGGTCGCCAGATTAAGGATGGAGACGATCTGGTCAATGAAGTGGCCAGCCGCAAACCAGGTTCTTCTATGCGCCTCGGTTACCTGCGGAATGGCAAGGAAATGACGACCAGCGTTACTGTTGGCGACCGCGCAAAGGTCTTTTCTGCAGCCCCACAAGCTGCTGCAGAAGAAGACAATAACCCAAGCGGTGGCGCAGGAGCTGGCGAAGGAAAGATCGGCATTGTTGCTCGTGACCTGCCGAGTGCCCTAGCGGACAAGACTGGCCTCAGCGGTGTGCTGATCCAGAATGTCCGTGCAGGCTCCTTTGCCTTCGAAATAGGCCTACCTGAAGGCGGCGTTGTTACCCATGTCAACAAGCAAGCCGTCCACAACCGGCAGGAATTCGATGCCGTCATCAGCAAGGTGAAATCGGGTCAGGATGTCGTTTTCGAGGTCGTCGACCCCAAGGCACCCCAGAGTGGCGTCAACTACTTCGCCGGAACCCTCCCATAAATTCCTGATATATTAAATTTGGGAATAAACCAGAAGCGAAACGTCACCCCGGGAAAAATCCGGGGTGACGTTCTTCTTTCCCTTGCCAAGCACAATCGGTCTTGATTAGTCTCCTAGGGAGATTGAACTCCAATCTGATTTGTTGAGGTTTCTTGCATGCTTTTTGTTCGAGCAGGCTTAGTCGCGGTTCTACTTGCGACACTCTCGGCTTCCCCCATACTTGCGGCACGTGCACATCGCGCCCCCACCAGCGGACACGCCAGATCTAGCTCCCGGAAATCAAAGGCAGTAGCAGCCCCTAAAGCCAAAAAGGTAATTCGTGGGCAGCGCGGCATTGATCCTGACCGGGCTAGAGAGATCCAAACAGCCCTGATCCGCGAGAAATATCTCACAGGTGAACCCACTGGACAGTGGGATTCAGCAACCGAGGCGGCAATGCAGCGCTACCAGGCCGACCACGGATGGCAGACCAAGTTGATACCTGATTCCCGTGCCCTAATTAAGCTCGGCCTTGGTCCAAATCACCACGGCGGTGCAGAAGCAACAGCTCCCTCTATGGGCTTCCAGTCTTCGTCTGGCATTTCCGCAGCTACAGATGAGGCAAAATCGGCTCCTCTGCGCACCTCAGCTTTCAATTAAAGCATTTGAAATTCGAGCAAACCCCTCCCCTGCGGAGGGGTTTGCTATTTGTGCTGCAAACAAATCACTTACATAGCCCCTCCCGACAATCGTCCCATTTAGAGCAAAACCAGCGTAGATGTATCCCGAGCCACAAATCCTTGCGCAGGTTTTCCGAAAACCTGCACATCACCGTATTCGGGAAGGACACAGTAACGCTGGTTTTGCTCTAATTCGCTTCGCTCGTGAAGATAAGGCATCCCTGTTCTCAGTAAGGGAAAGTATTTCTCGCTAGCGATACCGCAATCTCGGCATACCTTCCATAACCCGCTACATCTTCCCTCTCTGCACTTTCAGATTCGTCAAAAATCCTGGCTGGCCGTCAGCACTGTGTTACGAGCAACGCAGTTGAAACCAACAAAGTGTGATCGTTTCAACCAAGGGGAAACGGTGCGGGAATACACCTTCTACCACTCAGGTAATTGATTTCAAAGAACTCCGTATCTTCCAATAGCAGCACCGGCATTAACCATCATTAGACTTAGTCTCACCACATATAACTCACCAATAACTCCCCCGGTGGTCACCAAAAGCAGCACTTCAATACGGCACATTCTTAAGATGTGATCCCCTATTGACAAGCGCTGGTAAAACAGATCGAAGACGCTCATCTTACCGGTTTCACCGATATCTTCCTATCTATCTAAGAATGAGTACCTTGCGTGAATAACCGCGATTTTATTGGGGAATTTTGCCATTCCCAATAAGGGCGACTACAGTTTCCACTCCCGAAACTTTCTTCCACAACCTATGTTACTTTCGTGCGTTTATCTCTAATGTTCCGAATAAGCCTTGCCGAAGAGGGAGATGTAAACAAGGAAACAATTAACCGATCCGAACAGGCAAGCCGCTCGCAGTGCAATGTATGTCGGCCAATCGGTAAAGGGCACCTGCATGGATAGCACATTACCCTCCGCTGAAGCGATTCAAGAGCAGACTGCAAGACTGAGAGTAGCGAACGAGACAGAGTTGGTTCCGGCAGAGCATCTGCGATTGCATGCTTTGGAACTATTGGAAAGCAATATCGATCTAACAGTGGATCTGTCCGGGCTCGAAACACTCGATATCGGAACACTGCAGATCCTACTTGCGCTCGAACAGGAACAGGAAAGAAAGAACCTTCGCCTTACCGTAACAGGCGCTTCGTCAGCGCTCCTCCGTTGGTTTGAATACTCAGGAGCGCAAGACCTTTTCCTTACCACTACCCCTATGGAAAGGACTTCGTCCCAATGGAATTGAGAGTACGCAAATTCGAGAATCGCTGGTTCCCACTACAGAGAAGCGCCCCGGCTATCCCTGTCGAACCGCCGCAATTCTTGCATGCGGAAAAGATAAGCAGCGCACTTACTTCTTATATCCCCGCAATCGCCATCATGGACACACAGCTGAAAGAGACTGCCAGTCAAATTGAACAAGCTGTGATCGATGTTTGTACAAGCTTTGAAGGGATATCCAGCCGCGCGCGGGAGAGCGTAGCCAAGACCACTGCATTTTTGGCTAGCAACAGCAACAGCTCTCAAGAGAAGGCGTCCGTAGAAGAGCTCATTCAGGAATGCCAGGCTACCATGGAGACGCTGCTGAATACGATCGAGCACGCGGGCGAAGTATCCCGTAAGGCTGTCGACCAGATGCGGATGATAGACAGCTACTCGCAAAAGATCAGCGCCTCGCTCAAGCAACTGGACGGCATTGCCGAAGGCAACAAGATCCTGGCAATCAACGCCCGTATCGAAGCTGCACACGCGGGAGAGGCCGGAGCAGGATTCAGTATCGTCGCCAATGAAGTCAACACCCAGGCGCAGAAGTCGCGTGAAGTCATTCAGAAAGTCTCCGAGCTATCGAGTGAGCTTCGTACCGCTGCAAAAACAGCGGTAAAAGACCTAGAGAAAATGGATCAACGCGACAAGAAGAGCGCAGTTGAAAGCCGACATCAGGTTACAACCGCCCTCAACGGATTCCAGGAGATGCACTCGCGTATGCAATCCATGCTTGCAGAGATGGGAAGTGAAGGAGAGCTATTGGCAAACGACATCGCCTCGGCCATACGCGGACTGCAATTTCAGGACAGAGCCAGTCAACGCATCGCACATGTCCGAAGCGGACTCGAAACGTTGCAGCAGAGGTTGGAGCAAGCTAGCCGGGGAGAAACCGCCGCACACATTGACATCGCCAATGACATGCTTCATTGCTACACGATGCATGAAGAAAGACAGGCGGCAGGAATAAACGATAGCGCACAACCAGGGGAGATTGAACTGTTTTAAGTAGCCCGTTCACGCAAGTAAGGCAACAGGAAAAGATATGCCACACAATATTCTGATCGTCGATGACTCTATTTCTATGCGCCAAATGGTCAGCTTCACCCTTAAGCAGGGTGGATTTAGCGTCGTAGAAGCCGAAAATGGACAGGATGCCCTTAGCAAACTCGGCACCCAAAAGGTCCAGCTAATCATCACCGACCTCAATATGCCGATCATGGACGGAATCACTTTTATACAGTCGGTTCGGCAAAAACAGGAATGGAAGCATATGCCCATCCTGATGTTGACAACAGAAGGTCTGAACTCAAAGAAAGAACAAGGAAAGGCTGCAGGAGCTACTGGGTGGATCGTTAAACCTTTTGACCCGCAAAAGCTCCTTCAGACAGTCGCCAGAGTATTGCCCTAAGCACGCTCTATATGCAAATTGATCTTGGACAATTTCGTCAGCTCTATCTGCAGGAAAGCGCAGAGCACCTGGAATCAATGGAATCCTCCCTGCTCAAGCTTCGGCTTGAGAGAGAGAATGCAGATCTGCTCCATTCGATCTTTCGTGCAGCTCACTCCATCAAAGGAGGAGCAGGATCTTTTGGATTAACGGAAGTTGTTCGTTTCACCCACACGTTGGAAGAGCTTCTGGATCGATTGAGGGACTTCGAGATTTCAGTAACAGACGATCTGGTCAATCTGTTGCTGGAATCCGTCGATGTCCTGCAGGGATTCTTTAGCGCTGGAGCTGAAGGCCCCCTCCCGGAGACAGCGGAACATGTTCTCTCCCGATTGCTTCCCTTCACCGCCACAAAAGCTGCGCCTCTTCCCGTTCCGTCAGCAAAAGATACAGGCATCAGTCTGCGCACCTTCCGAATCCACTTCCGCCCGGCTCCTAATATCTTCGACTCTGGAACCAATCCGATCCTGCTCTTGAGAAATTTGAGAGATATCGGAGAAGTCCGCCAGTGCGAAATAGATACGCAAAAGTTGCCCAGGCTGGCAGAAGTAGATCCTGCACAGTGCTATCTCTCGTGGACTGTCGAACTCGTAACCACCGGAACAGAGCAAGATATTCGGGAGATCTTCGAATTTGTTGAAGATCAGGCAGAGATTTGCATCGAAGAACTCAATTCCACGCCGGGACCTGAAATTGTAGCCGAGGCACAGAAAGCGGAGACGGCAAAGGAAGCAAACAAGCCATCTACCCCGTGCGGCCAGAAGCAATCGAAATCTCCAGCGGAATCGGGATCTATTCGTGTAGCCACGGAAAAGATAGACCGCCTGATTGACCTTGTTGGCGAGCTGGCAATTTCGCATTCGATAACATCGCAGATGCTGGAGCATTTTACCCCCGAAAACCTTCCGCATCTGAGGGAGTTGGTGAAGTCGCTTGAACGCCACACTCGCGAGTTGCACGAGCGGGCTATGTCAATCCGCATGCTGCCGATGGGAACTCTCTTCCAGCGCTACTCGCGCACCATACACGACATCGGACGGAACACCGGAAAGCAGATCACACTCCAGACGCATGGAGAAGATACCGAGGTAGACAAGAGCATTCTGGAACAGCTGGGAGATCCGCTCACCCACCTGATTCGCAATGCAGCCGATCACGGAATCGAGCCTCCGGAAGAACGCACGGAACAAGGCAAACCTGCCAATGGAACGATTTCCTTGCAGGCCTTTCATCAAGGTGGAAAGGTGATCCTTGAAGTCAGCGACGATGGCAGAGGAATGAACACGGAGAAGATCCGCCAGAAAGCCATCTGCTCAGGGCTTATCTCCGCCGATGCGCAATTATCGGAAGACCAGTTGAGGATGCTGATCTTCGAACCCGGCTTTTCTACCTGCGACAAGGTTAGCGACCTCTCCGGCAGAGGCGTCGGAATGGACGTCGTAAAGAAAAACGTGCAAGCGCTGAATGGCTCCATTGCCATCGACAGCACTACAGGGAAAGGATCGACGATACGTCTCGCCCTTCCTCTTACGTTGGCAATTCTGGAAGGCTTACTTGTTCGCGTCGCCGACAGGACACTTGTACTTCCGTTGCTCTCCGTTCTTGAATCCATCTCTCCTCGCCCGGAACAGGTCATTACGGTTGCAGGGCAAGGCGAGGTGGTTATCCTTCGCGAAGAAGCTATTCCGCTGCTAAGGATGAGAAGGTACATGGGGGTTCTAGACAACGCCTCCCTGAAAACTTCAGATACCGAAGTCTCTTCTCAGCAGCGCACGGAAGACACACCCGCGAACCAACGCAATCTGATTGTCATCGTAGAGCACGGCAGACGGAAAATCGCTTTGGCGATTGATGAACTGTTAGGTCAGCAACAGGTCGTTATCAAATCTCTGGACCGTCATTTCCGCAAGGTTGACGGGCTGATGGGCGCCACCATCCTGGGAGACGGCTGTGTTGCACCAATCATGGATATCGGAGGACTGGCCTCCTCCTCTCTCTTTGCGCTCAGGCCAGGAGCAATCAATACACAAAAAACCTCATTCGTTAGAAATGAAGCTAATTAGGAGTACGCATCATGCAATGGTTTAAAAATTTACATGCTATGCCAAAGCTAATTCTAAGTTTTGGACTACTTTTGGCAATCTCTGGGGTAATTGGATTTCAGGCTATGATGCGTTTGAGCGAATCCAATGCAAGGATTGACGAACTCTACCGGAAGCACGTTATAGGTCTCAGCGAAACAGCCAGCTTACGTAAATGCAAGCTTGCCTGTGGACGTTACATCCGCGATGCCATCATCAACTCTGGAGATCAGGCCAAAGTGGCACAAAGCGAACAACGCGTTGAATCCTTTTTCTCCGAACTCAATACACATCTCGATGCGGCCAGCAAGCTGCTAGTAACGCAAGAGGGACAAGCACAGCTTGAGCTCATCCGCAGTCTGCTCCCGCAGTGGGCCCAGGGCAATCGCAACGTACTTGCAAACCTCAAACAAGGCAATACCAGGGGCGCCATAGCAGCCTTGGATGCAAATGAAGAAGCATCCCTGCGCATCGATACAGCAGCGCAGCGCATTGTCGATTTGAAAGTGCAAGTGACGGAGAAGAGCTGGGAAGAAGCGTTGCAGTCCTATCAACGCACCCGCGTCAATATGCTCTTGATGTTGACTGGCAGCGTATTACTAGGAGTGATTTTGGCGATATGGATTGCCCGTCAGTTCTCTCGTCCTCTCTCTCAGACAGTAACGGTACTTCGGAAAATGGCTGCCGGAGATCTTACCTCGCATCTCGAGATCGAGACGAAGGAAGAAGTCGGACAGATGGCCGATGCACTCAACGAAGCATTGGAGCACCTGCGCCAGCTGCTCGATGAGGTCAACACAAGCTCAACACACGTAAGCTCAGCAGCACAGGAACTCGCAGCCACTGCGGAAAACTTCGCGGCCGGATCGCAGGAACAAGCTGCCAGTCTGGAAGAAACCTCGGCCAGTCTGGAGGAGATTACTGCTGCCGTTCGCCAGAACGCCGACAACGCGAAGGAAGCCAATGTTCTTGCCGCCAACTCCCGCGACGCAGCAGAACAAGGCGGAGCTGTAGTTGCTACCGCTATCTCGGCAATGTCGGAAATCAACTCTGCTTCAGCGAAGATCTCGGACATTATTACAACTATTGATGAGATTGCCTTCCAGACTAATCTTCTAGCCGTGAATGCAGCTGTAGAAGCAGCACGCGCGGGCGAACAAGGCCGTGGATTTGCGGTAGTTGCCTCCGAGGTTCGTAACCTGGCACAACGTAGCGCAGGTGCCGCCAAAGAGATCAAGCTCCTGATCCAGGACTCATTAAGGAAGGTCGAACGCGGGTCGGACTTAGTCAACCGTTCGGGAGAAACTCTCCAAGGAATCGTGACCTCAGTCAAACACGTTACCGATATCGTCGGAGAGATCGCCGCAGCTTCCGCAGAACAGAGTGCCGGTATCGACCAGGTCAACACAGCGATGTCGCAGATGGACAGGGTCACACAGTCCAACTCTACGCAGACGGAAGAATTGTCCTCCACAGCGCAGTCACTCTCAGAACAGTCAACGCGTTTGTTAACTCTGGTTCAGAAGTTCACGATCAGAGAGAACTCAGGTTCCAGACTCGGACATCATCTGCCCGCAACACAGGCCGGAACACCTAAGCGCAGCACAAGCTCCAGCGCACTGACGCCGCGGCGCTCTTCGACCTCTGCATCGATGAAAATCGGATTCCGGAATGGAAACGGATTAAAGAAGGGCGAGCACTCACTCGCTTCCACAGCAGTTATGGAAGCAACAGACGATGATTTTGAGCAGTTTTAGGAATGCAACGCCTGAGGAATGATCGCCATGATGAATGTTGAAGTGAGTCAAACACAAGTACCCGATGTGCCGCCTCAAGAGCCGCAGCAATTCCTGACATTTCTGCTCGAAAAGCAGGAATACGGTGTCGAGCTCTTGAATATCCAGGAGATTCGTGGATTTTCGCCGATAACGCCTATTCCGAATGTCCCGGTTCATGTTCGTGGAGTTATGAATCTGCGTGGAACGGTTCTTCCGGTGATTGATCTTCGTATGAAGTTCAATCTTCCGGAGGTGGAGTACACCAAGTTCACAGTTATTGTCATCATCACCGTTGCAGGGAAGATGGTCGGACTATTAGTCGATGCCGTATCGGATGTGCTGATGGTCTCTCCGCAACAGATTCGGCCTGCTCCGGATTTCGGCAGCACAGTGGATACGCGCTTTATCAGTGGAGTTTTCGAGACGCACGACCACTTGGCTGTAGCTCTGAATCTCGAACAATTACTCTCCGAAGGGGAACTGGCTTCCGCTCCGGTTGTTAATTGAAAGCTTTAAGAGCAGTCCGGGGATTACAAGCCGGACTGCCACACAGTACTACTTAGGGGAACCATATGTTTTCTTGCTGCACCGTTAATGAAACGATTCACCCGAAAGACTTCCAGCTTTTCCAGCAGCTCATTCATCGGGAAACAGGAATTTGGTTGAGGGATTCCAAACAGCTGATGCTGTGTTCACGATTGGCACGCCGACTACGGCACCATGGAATTACCACCTTTCATCAATACTACGAATATCTCCAAACCCAGGACACGAAAAAGACAGAACTGCTCGCACTGATCAACTGCATCACTACCAACAAGACCTCCTTCTTTCGCGAGTCTCATCACTTCAAATTCCTTGAGCAACTTATCCACGAAAGATTCCGGCACTCCCGGAATCACGGAACCATAGGGCAATTCAAGGTTTGGAGTGCTGCCTGCTCAACTGGGGAAGAGCCCTATTCGATTTTGATGACAATGATGGAAGCTATTCTGGCCGCAAATTCGCCTACCGGACCGAGCCTGATTTCGATGCCTGATCCTGCAAGTCATAATCGTCCCCTATTGCATAACTTGCCGCTGTGGGACCTGCGAGTACTAGCAACAGATATCGATACAGACGTTCTAGACCGCGCCAAAGCCGGTATCTATGACGGGGACAACACAGATTCCATCCCCGCCTTACTGCAAAGAAAATATTTTCTACGTGGGACCGGCAGGATGGAAGGCATGATGCGGGTGAAGCCGGAACTTCGTCAGAGAGCAGAGTTCAAGCGCCTGAATTTCAAAGATGCAACCTGGGCTATCGAAGAACAATTCGATGCCATCTTCTGTAGAAACTGCTTGATCTACTTCGACCAGCAGATGCAGGAAAATGTCATCCGACGGTTGATCCGTTATCTTCGCCCCGGTGGACATCTCTTCCTTGGACATTCGGAACACATGCCATGGCTTCAGGAGATTCTGATTCCTGTTGATCGGACCACCTATCAACTACCTGCGCAAGCAGACGAGCGACAAGACACGGGTACAGCACAAATTATTCCTGATATGACATGGACGAGGGACCGGTATGCAACAGCGGTGCAAGCTTCTTATCGTTGATGATTCAGCACTCATGCGGCAGATCCTGGCCCAGATTTTCTCTTCTGACCCGGATATTGAAATTGTAGGTATGGCAGGAGATCCCTACGTTGCAAGAGAAAAGATCAAGACACTGCATCCCGATGTCCTGACACTCGATGTTGAGATGCCACGCATGGACGGACTCACCTTTCTTGAGAAGTTGATGCGCGCCCATCCCATGCCTGTTGTGATGATTTCATCACTCACCAACAAAGGTGCGGAGACCACACTCAAAGCCCTCAGCCTTGGGGCCGTTGATTACATCTCGAAACCGACGCTCGACATTGCAAACAAAACCATCGCGCGCTCAGACGAAATCATCGCCAGGGTAAAGGCTGCGGCAAAAGCCCACCTTGTAACGAACCATCAGGAGAAAGAAAGATCCTTCCGTCCAAGCTCTGCAGTACAGTGCCCCTTCCCTTTCCCTCGTAAGGTTGTGGCTATCGGTGCTTCAACCGGAGGCACAGAGGCTCTTCGCGAATTGCTAACGCCTCTTCCTGCAAACTTCCCCGGTATTGTGATCGTGCAGCACATGCCTGAAACCTACACGAGCAAGTTTGCCGAACGCCTCGACTCTCTGTGTGCAATGAGAGTAAGAGAAGCTCGGGATGGAGATCAGGTTGTTCCCGGTCTTGTCCTGCTGGCTCCGGGAGGCAAGCAAATGGAAGTTACTCGCCGGGATGGAATCAATCTGGTACGGGTTTACGAGGGGGAGCGGGTGAATCGCCACGCCCCATCGGCCGATGTTCTCTTCGCCTCCTGTGCACGCAACCTCAAGAGTGACGCTATCGGAGTCATCCTAACTGGCATGGGAGCCGACGGTGCCAGAGGTATGTTGGAGATGAGACGTGCAAAGGCCTATACCCTCGCACAAGACGAAGCTAGTTGTGTCATCTTTGGTATGCCCAAGGAAGCGATAGCATTGGGAGCAGTAGATTCAGTGTTACATCTCTCCCGTATGCCCCTGGCCTTGATACAAAAGATGCAACAAGTGCGTACGGCTACAGCGGTGTAGCCCTGCAGTAGAAAAAAACTTCGGATGACATATCCCTACTCCGGCTTTGCCGCAAAGTAAAACAGAGCATACTAGAGCGGAATCAGGGTTACTGTGTCCGATCCGGCAAGGGGCTAAGAGCAACTTTTCTCTGTGGCTTGCGGATACATCTACCCTGATTCTGCTCTAAGGCCAACTGCGACTTCCATATCGGTAACCGAGCGATACTTTGAAATTCAGCTATGTCCGGTTACCGATACCGCAACATCTCCTATACATTCATAGCCCTCGCAGAACCTAAAACTGCACAATCGAGGCATAACCCCGCGTTCCCCTGCATATACGCTCTTCTGCTAGCGGACCGCTCACTATCCATTCGAGCACAACTCCAATTCCAGACAATACAAAGGTATAAACCGATACTTTCGTCTAGTGTGAATGAGATCTTTATTCTGGCCTAATCATCAATGTCATGGCAGAGCTTCACCACGCCAAGGAGGGAAGATGGAGGACAACACGCTAGTTGAATCGAGCTTTTCAGCCGTTATCAACGCACCCATAGAGAAGATTGATATCCCGGCATGGTGTTTCAGCTTGCCGGAAGCGGAATACCAATCTTGCTCTCCAGCCCACTGTTCCGCAGGCGTAACCACGGCTCCAGACGGCAAACGTATGTCAATCAATGTTGAGATACTCGGTGGAAGCCCTATGGTTCAACATTATCTGGAGGAAATTAGTGAACCTGATCACCTGAGACTTGTATCGAATTCAGATGTTTTTACGCCTACGGGACGGATCAAAGTCGGCGTGATCTGGGACCTAAGTGTCAAAAAGATCGACGATCGCTCCTGTGAATTCACCAATATGGTTCATAGTACTGCAACCCCGGAGCTCATGGACCTCCTCGCCAAACAAGGTATTCCCTGGGAGGTCTTTAAAATTGCACGCAAGCCGATTTCAGAGGCTCACAACAGACAGGAAACGCCTCTATTCGCTCAAAGTATTGAACGACATGCTCTAAGAGAACGATGATTTGTCGGCATCTAGGCTGCGTATAAGTAGCATCGCTCATCTGACTCGGCGTCCAGCCCGGTATCGAACAAATTGGAGTGGATATGGCCAATCTGACTTATGAAAGAGAGATTACCGCACTTCTGGTAATCGACCCTTACAACGACTTCATCTCTGAGGGAGGTAAGGTATGGGACCGCCTGAAGACAGTCGCAGAGGCAAATCAGTGCGTTTCCCACATGCTTCAAGTCTTGACTGCTGCACGGAAGGCACAACTGCGCGTTTTCTATGCGCTACATCATCGATATCGACCAGGAGACTATGAGACATGGAAGTATATCGCGCCCATCCAGAAAGCAGCCTGGGAGAGAAAGACCTTCGAAAATGGTACGTGGGGTGGCGAGGTTCGCACTGAATTCATCCCTCATCCCGGAGAGTTTGTAGCTCAGGAGCATTGGTGCTCCAGTGGCTTCGCCAATACAGATCTGGATCTGATGCTTAAAAAACATGGCGTGCACAAGCTCATCGTCATCGGGCTCATCGCTCACACTTGTGTAGAGGCCACTGTCCGATATGCTGCCGAGTTGGGCTATGAGGTCACGGTGGTGAAAGATGCAACCGCAGACTACTCGGAAGAGATGATGCACGCTGCTCTCGATATCAATATGCCCAACTATGCAAGCGCAATCGTAGCTACAGAGGAAGTTCTCAATTCAATTACGGCTCTGTGATCCGCATAAAGCCCTTCGCAGGAAGAGCAGAGGACGCGATTCGATATCCACATGAAGATAGACATCAAATTTGACGTCCCAATTGCGCCAGATCTAAACTGAGCACTTGATGATTGTCCGTCTCTAATCCCGTTTCGTTGCGCGTTACGAAAGCATCCCTTTCTAGAGGGGTGTAGTGCGCGCATGACCTCTGTCTGTAACATTACGGAGATTAGAGATGCAGCTTACCCTGCTGGGCTGGAACCAAAGGTTCGCAGCCGCTTTTGCTAGTTATGCTTCTACCGGCCTGATTCCCGGGCGTATCGTTCAACAATTCAACCACCTTTACACTGTTGCCACTGAAGACGGCGAATACGCGCCCAAATCAGTGGCCGTCTGCGCTACGAGGCTCAACCACAGCAATTGCCTGTAACCGGAGATTGGATTGCTCTTCGCATCCCGTCCGACCACGGAACAGCACAGATCATGGCGGTTTTGCCACGGACTACTTACTTCTCCCGTCGAGCTGCAGGGAAGGGTGAATACGAGCAGATCGTAGCAGCCAACCTGGACTTTGCGTTTCTGGTAACCGGCTTGGATAACGACTTCAGCCCTCGACGGATTGAACGTTATCTGGCTGCGGCGTGGAACAGCGGAGCCATGCCGGTGGTAGTCCTAAACAAGCTCGATCTCTGCACAGATCCCGCATCCCGAATTCATGCAGTCGAAGAAGTCGCTCTTGGCACCGCAATCCATACGGTAAGCGCTCTATATGGAGACGGACTCGAGGAGCTTGTTCAATACTGTCTGCCGGGCAAAACTATAGCCTTACTCGGCTCTTCCGGTGTTGGCAAATCGACTCTGATCAACTGCCTGCTGGAGAATCACAACCAAAGAACACAACCTGTTCTTGAAGATGGCCGGGGACGGCACACCACAACCCGTCGAGAACTTCTCTTTTCCCCAAGGGGCGGCATGGTGATCGATACTCCAGGGATGAGGGAATTACAGCTATGGGACAACGACGAAGGGCTGCAAGTAACCTTTGACGAAATCGAGACTCTGGCTCGTAATTGCCGTTATCGCGATTGTAGACATCAAGGCGAACCCGGCTGTGCAGTGCTTGAAGCGGTGAATACCGGAGCTCTCAGTCCAGAACGCTTGTCCAGCCTGCACAAGTTGCAGCGTGAACTTGCCTGGTTGGATCGAAGAGAGGATCCGATGGGGGATCTTGATGAAAAGCGACGCTGGAAGAACATTCATAAATCGGTCAAACGCTTTATGAAGGAATCTCCCAAATATAAGTAGCCAGGATTCTACATTGCTACTTCAATGAGCAAGTTCTGTGCCAGAGTTTGTCATAACTCTGGCACAGAACTCCGATTTCAAAAGGCTCTATCTTCCAGATAATCAGAGATTGAATGAGGTACACCGGGTTACCTCCAGTAAGGGAATTTTATTTACGCCAAGGCGTAGAGATGCCGTTTCCGGCTTTTCGGAGAGGCCAGAACTGCCCTTGACCACCCTCCTCTTTGTATGCGAGATGTAATCGCCACCGGTCAGGCAGACGTGTTCCCAGCCAAGCAGAGACCCGAGACTGACTTCAGTGCTGTAGAGGAATGTTGAAAGCGTTTGATTCTCTCAATATCTGTAATAGAGCATATGAAAACAATCGGGCGCCATTCTAGTCGCTCCACCTCTCAGCAAAACAGCATGAATCCGACCATTCGCCGAGCTCCGTTATTGTGCTTTGCCACTGGAACCACTACGTTTTAGGTAGAAATCTTTTGGCCATCAAACCTGGGTACTTGATTGCCGGAATAAGCTTGCAATACCTTCTTCTGCCACTGCTCTTGAACAAGCGTTTGAACAAGTCTATCGACGCTTTGTTCGCTGATCGCGACACAATCCACATCTAGACAGTACTGCCGCCCTGGAGAAGACTCTTTCTCATAGAAATAGAATCTCCATACTTGTTCATCGAATTTTTTCTGGGTTTCGCAACTATAACCAGATATCGCACCCAGACGCTCACAAAGCTGTTCTGCTTTCTTCATGCCAACGTGCCTCCGTTAAAATAAACCCCTTATTCTACGTGACAGACAGCTCGTTAGCGTACATAAATCCGCCCTCTGTGGTGCCCCCCTATACAGTTTCCGCAAGAGCGTCCGTGCCGACTACCAACCCATCTGGCGCACGCGTTCAACGATGCGCGCACTGGAACGGTTCATCCGCTCGGGTTTCCGCTTCAAGGGAGCAGGCAGAATCACAGCCAGCCGTGCTGACTGCTGACGGCCGATATTTCGTGCCGATGTCTTGTAGTAGTACTGACACGCGGCATCTGCGCCATAAACACCCGGTCCCCACTCCACCACGTTGAGGTAGATCTCCAGAATCCGTTGCTTGCCGAGAACCAACTCAGCTACTGGGACGAGCGTGAACTCTACGCCCTTCCGAAGGACAGAGCGGCCTGTACCGAAGAGCAGATTTTTTACAAGCTGCTGCGTAATCGTGGAGGCTCCACGGCTGCGACCGCCATCTAGATCGTCTTCGGCGGCAAGTTCGATCTGATGCCAGTCGAATCCATGATGCTTATAAAAGCGGGCATCTTCCGAAGCAATCACAGAATGCTGCAGATCGGGTGAGATCTGACTCAGCGGAACAAATCTGTAACGCTCGTGATATGGCGTCTGATGAATCATGGCCTGCAAGCGGCGCTGGATGTGTACCGCAGTTGTTGGCGGATCAATCCATCGGGCCATCAGAAGTGTCAGCGCGGCAAGCATCCAAGCTGCCGCTATTCCAATAGCAAACCATCGAATATAGACTCGGAGAGACTTCTTCCCACTCGGAGTCTCAGTATGTGTATCTGGACTGGCAAGCACACTTCAGCATACCAGTCGTATGAACTTGGCTCTGGAACCTGGATCACATCGAAGCATTCTCGGTTACTTTACGGAAAACCTGCATCTCGAGTCTCTTCATTTGTCATTTGGGCATGGCAAAGAGGAACAACCTGCGAAGCAGGTGGCGGTCAGAAACCGCCACCTCCCTCCGCACTTCGGCTATTTTCTTTCGCAGAGGCGTCGAGTCAGCAACGAATCGGGAGATGCCGCCTTTGCAGACAAACGTTCTTTACTCTATGGTCAACACACCCTACCAGCTAAGGCGCGCTCCCAACTGAATGATCCTCGCCGTATTTGCGGAGGTGGTTGTCGTAATGATTCCACTGGCTCCGTCAACAGCATTTGTTCCTTGCTGATTAAAGATATTAAAGAAGTCACCATTGACCTTCAGGCCTAATCTCTCCGTAATGTGAAAGACCTTAAACAGTGAGGCATCGGTGGTGAAATTAGGAGGATTGGGAAAGAACAGCCGGTAATTGGGATTGAGAGGTCCTCTTCCATTATTCGGCTGCGTCGGTCCGGGAGCGTATGCCACATTCGTGACTACCGCTCCATTAGAAAGTGTGATGGGAGGAAGGTTCTGATTGTTCTGACCGATATTCAAAGGCTGATGCTGAGGAACATAATCCGCCGGGAGTCCTCGCACACCATTAGAAGCATTCCTCTGCGTAGCCGGAATATATCCGTTGTATCCCAGATACGCGGGGTGGCAAGTACCGCCTCTGCAATCGGTGATTTTGATCCTTCTTCCATAGTTATGTAATGGAGCGAACGAACCATAGTCACCTGCACTTGGCTGATAAAGGAACTGGGTCAGTCTTCCCGTGCCAGATAGTTGCCATCCACCAGCAAGAGCATTCAGGAGACGGCCGGAATTGGGCAGGAGCCACTTCCCTCTTCCCACCGGAAGATCGAGAACCCAATCGTATTTGATCCAGTTCCTGGGCGTAGCCGAATCCTGCACATAGGTCTGGAAGTGGTTCGACTTCTCAAGATCGGTCGGCACAGAGCCAGGTAAGAAAACCTGAGGAAGAAAAACAGCTGAATCCCTGCCGCCATTACCGCCAGTCCTGAAATACATCCCATAGACATAGGAGACTGCGAATTCAAACCCCTTGTGATATAGACGCCTGACGCTGATCTGTAACATATTCGCATTCGACCATCCGGTCTTTCTAAGCTGTTGAATCTCTCCGTAGGTCGTCTTGTTGTAGATACGGGTAGCGGTTCTGGAGTAATAGCCGGTGGGGAGTGGTGTTCCTGTGGTCCTATACCAAACATACGAACTAGGAGCGGTGTTTGTGTACCAGTACTGCTCCAGGTTGTAACCATGATTCCCTACATACGCGATGCTAAAGGAGGTGCGGTTACGCAAATCCTTCTGAAGAGTAACGTTCCATTGCCGGTACCCTTCCGGCTTCTGGTCTGGAGACAAGGTGTTGAAGCCGAAGCATCCAGGGCAAAGCGTACTCAGATTACTGAAATTGATCACATTCGTACTGTTCTGCCCAGCCACAACGGTCTGCGGCGAACGGAGAATGTAGTTGGAATAGCCATCGTTCTGCGCTGCATTGGAAAAGTCCTGCGCAAAGTTATAGGCATAAGGAATGCCCTGATTGAATCCGCCGTAAATGTTACGCGCTGGAGTCTTATACGCATAAACTCCATACCCGCCACGAAGAACGAGACCCGACCGATCCCCCATCGGTCTCCAAGCCACACCGACACGAGGAAGAAAGTTCAGGTTGTAGTTCTTAAATACGCCGTCAGGCATACCTGCCTGTTTCGGAGTTTCGAACTTCACACCGAGACCGGCTAATCCATTCACCAATTGAGAGTTGGTACGCCCTTCCTGGAGTAGCCGATCTACAGATTGGCCAGTTACAATTGCAGCATTCGCGTAGTCGAAGCTGGTGAACTGATTGTACTTTTCATGGAGAGCTGGAAGCGCTTCATAGCGCAAGCCAAGATTCAGTGTCAGATTCGGAGTAACGTGATAGTTGTCTTGAAAATAGGCGCTGATCTCCTGATCGCGCATGTATAAATATCTTGCAGCTAATGCGACCTGATATACCTGAGCATTCCCAAGAAAGAAATCTGCCGATGCCAACCCGGTATAGGGCAAGGCGCTAAATGATGTTCCTGAGGTTGGGTCTAGATTTGCCGTTCCCAATCCCCCAAAGCGTAGCGTCACCGGCCGGGGCTGATCCGGCAGAATCCGCAACTGATCATGACGATACGACACTCCAAATTGAAATTGATGTTGATTACGGATCCAGGTAAGGTTGTCCGCAAAGATATTGGCATAGTTGCTGTCTCGCCAGGGATTGGAACCCTTATCGTAAGACTGCAGTAGTGAGTTTTGCTCGGTCGAACTCCTGCCGTTGGAATTGGTGCCTTGAATCTGGGGAATGCCTAAATTCCCGAACGTATTCTGCAATCCTAATTGCGCCGATACATTCTGCCGTATCAAGGCAGGTGGTTCACCAGACTGCTTCCAGGATTGGTAATCCATCGAGGCAACAATAGTCTGATAGAAGGTAGGGCTGGAAGTATGAGTCCAGGACAATACACCGCTCTGTGAATCTACAGGCTCGTATTGACCATTCCAGGTGAGATCCGTTGTCTGCGCACCTTCTTGCGAGCCGAGAGAGTATTGATTCTTATGTCCCAGGCTATAGCGGACGAACACCGTGTTTCTATCCGAAAAGTGGTGATCGAAACGCATCGTATAGGTATATAGCTGCTGATAAACAACCTGAGGACCTTGCCAGTTTCCAGTCGGCGAGGTGTACGGATTATCGGCATTTGTAGGTGCCGGAGTAACGGCATAAAGAGCTTTGGCGAGAGGGCTGATGCGGTTGTACGGAATCTGATTACCGACAAACGCTGTTCGCTGCCATCCTGTCACCGTCTTCGGATCGACAACAGTACCCGGAGTGGTCGTTTGAGGATCGTAAATCGAATATAAAGTACCGTTAGGAGCAACGGCTCCAGAGAAGTTACCCTGCCTCATCGCAGTCGTAGGCACATAGTAAAAAGAATACTTGGCTTGACGGAAGGCCATCGCTTCCCAAGCCCCAAAGAAAAAGGACTTATCCCTGCCGTCGTAAAGCTTCGGCAGATAAATCGGCCCCCCCATAGACACGCCATACTCATTACGAATGTACTTCGGTGCGGCCTGGCTCGTGGAATCCTGGCGATTGTGGGCGATACCATAAGAGTTATCGCGATTGGTTTCAAAAGCACTTCCATGCAACGAGTTAGTTCCTGACTTAGTGGACCAGACTGCATAGGCTGGACGATCCGATTCAGCCGTTGAGTTAGCCGTCTCTACCCGAACTTCCTGAACCGTATCCGGACCGGGCGGAATATTATCCAGGCCTCCACCATCGCGGGCTTCCATAGGGGCACCATCCTGAGACCAGGAGAATGCTCCCCAGACCAAGCCATTCACGCGAGGCTGATTACCGTAATCGATATATCCCGGCACAGTATTGCCGAGGACTCCTGTTATCGCTCTGCCATTCTGGGGTATCTGTTCAATCTGCTGACGCCCAACAGTAGTGTCCTGTGTCGAGTTCTCTGTATTGATAGCAGTAGTCTGGTCACCAACAACGGTTACTTGGCTAGTCACGCTGCCTACGGCCATATGCACATCGACCACAGCAATCTGGCCAGCCTGCAGTGTAAGCGTAGTCTGCCAGCGACTCATGCCATTCGCCGTAACACCGATACTGTAGTCTCCAACAAATAAGGACGGCACACTGTAGAAACCAACGGAGTTAGTTAGGGTATCAAAGGATTCGTTCGTGCTTGTCTTAACGATATGAACGTCCGCCTGGGGAATAACCCCACCGTTCGCGTCTGTTACAGTCCCCTGAATTCTTCCGGCGCCGGTCTGTGCAAGTCCGGACGACAAACTAACGAAAAGCAGAAACGACGCTGTCACGACCTTCCAAATAGATAGGGCCTTGCTCATGTCTTCGCCTCCACGCTTTTTTACTTGTTGTTTTGCGCACCATTGCTCTAGATCACTGGGGAATCAACGGGTTGGCAGGATGAGACTCTCTCATCGCATCCATGTCGAAGCATTCGCTTCAGGACTCATTCATGGAGATACAGGCAGTAAGGGAAGTTCATAAACCTGCCGGTACTCTTCTGCGACGACAACAGTTCTCAATATTGAATCGTTTCAAGGCATATACATTTGACAAACACTCCACAGCATTCGATTTGGCCCATGATGGGTTCTTTCAATTCTTGCAGTGATTTGCCCGTCAAACCTTGAGCAATACGATTGTTACTTTCCTCAACGGCATCGGATAGTAAGGTTAAGGAGATACCGCTGTCAAATTTCAGTGAAAGCTTTCATCCTCTCCCGAAGAAACATGCAGAAAGATAAAGAGATAGTAATGTGAGTTGCTTTGTTCCTGCAGAGCCGCAGTCACAGAGCAACGACGTGCTCTACCGGTTCCCGGCCCGCCAAAGAAGTAAGTAAGCCGGGGAACGTAAAGGAATTGCTCAGTTTCCTTGACGAGAAGCGACCAAAGTTCTAGGCATCCGTTTCCATTTGCACAAAAGTGCTGAAGCAGACAGAAAGCGATGGTAAGTACCTCTAAGTCTTTGTGCCAATGCTTCGCACACCCGCGACACTTACCTCGACGCTAGGGCGTTTCACAAGACTGATATTCTTAGCTTGACCAACTTCCTTAAAGATGAGCGCATTGGCGGAGATAACCGGCCAATAAGCCGAACCAAGCCACGCAATCGTAGTTGGCAGTAAGAAGCTATATTCTCTTTCAGTTGGATTTCTTCAGGAGGCGGAGCCCCGCTTCCTGCCAGCATCTTGGCGGATCGGAGCAGGAAGCGGAACCCGTGTGAGGTTACGATCCTCTTTTTCCCAGTGTCGGCCCCGCTGGAGCGGCTTGCTGCCTGCTGGGCCGAAGACTCGGACGAGTTCATCTTACGCCGATGCCCGGTCTGTGAACAGGATTCGATTGTTGGTCATGGGCGGCGGCGCAAGCAGGCGCACGACGAGCATCACGACTGGATCAGGATTCGACGGGGCCGCTGCAGAAGCTGCGGCATGACCTTCACGTTTCTTCCGGTATTTTCTCTGCCCTACACGCATTACAGCCTGATGGCGCGCTGCCAAGCATTGTTGCGTCGCTTTGCGGAGCGCTGTACGTGGGAGAAGGCCGCGCCGAAGTTCAAGGATGCTGACCGCGTACCCGATTCCTCTACTGTGCGTCGCTGGTTCGAAGATGTGGACGAGTCACAGCCGGTCCCGTTTTTTCTTCGCAAGACGGCTGAGCAAGCGAGTAAGTGGCTGGAATCAACTTACTCGTATGAGGACGTGACAGCGCTCTTATCCCGGCTGGCTCCGTTGCTGGGAGTCCTCTGTCCGATGCGCTGCTGAGAAAAACTTATTCTCCCACCATCCTTGCCTGGGAACTCCGGCGTGGTCCTCCTACGCTGGGCTCCGGAGGCGAAAATACGCTGTGGGGGAAGACGTCGAAAGACTAAAGCGGCGAACGCCGCTGCTGGAGTACCTGCGACAGCACAACTGGACAGGGCGGCCCGCAGGACGATTCGAGTATGTAGGGCTCTGTCCGCTCCACAAGGAGACTCAGCCGTCGTTCTATGTGAACGTACGCAAAGATGTCTTCTACTGTCACGGCTGCGGGCAGGGCGGCGACCTGATCCGCTTCGTCCAGTTATCGCGCGGCTTATCCTTCCGCCAGAGCGTGGCCAGCCTCGACCCGGAGGTCGCTCCGGAAGCTGATTTCAGCACTGTGTTCGCGGAGGCCGCGGCGTTTTATCAGCAGCAACTGGATCGCTGTCCCGAGGCGCTGGACTATCTCCACCGGCGCGGAGTGCGTGATCCAACTCTGATCAAGGAACTCGATATCGGTTACGCTCCGGGCGGGATATTGCGCCGTTACCTCACAGTGCAGGGTCATTCGTTCGATCTGTTGCGAAGGATCGGCCTCATCAACGCTCACGGCGCGGACGCTCTCTGTCAACGCATCGTGTTTCCGTTGCGGCAAAACGGACACATCGTCAACCTCTACGGCCGCAGCATCGGCGCCGCCTTCTCCCATCGCTTCCTGCCCGGAAGCAAAGGCGGCCTGTATGCCTGGGAGAAGGTTCGCAGCTGTTCCGAAGTGATCTTGGTAGAAGGGCTGTTCGACTATGCCGCACTGCGACAGGCGGGTTTCCACAACGTAACCTGCTCCCTGGGTACACAGCTCAACCAAGGCCAGTTCTGCCAGTTGTGCGAAGGCAAACGCACTGTCTATCTCACCTTCGATGCCGATCAGAACCAGAGCGGCCAGCGAGCTGCAGGCCAACTGGTCCATCGCCTTGTCATGCACGGTGTCTCTGCCCGTCGCGTTCTCCTGCCTGAGGGACACGATCCCAACTCCTTCTTCGTTCAAGGAGGAGTTGCAGTCCAGTTCCAGGCTCTTGTGGAGGCGACCCAGCCATGAAGTTCCGCGTCATCAGTCAGAAAACTTCAACGGGCGCACATAGTCCGATTCAGGTGGTCGAGCAATCCACCGGCAAAGGCGTTGCGTGGATCAATCGGTACCTCGACCGTGAGTATGTCCGCCGTCTCGCAGACAAGTCTCTCTACAGCTACGCGCACAGCCTGTTGCACTTCGTGCGCTGGTGGGAGAGTGTTCATCATACTGGCGAGATCTCCGCCGCGGACCTCGCTGAGTCGACTCTGCTCGATTACGTCCGCTTCCAGTCCAGCCTTCAACCTCCGCCTTCCGCCACTACTATCAACGACCGTACGGCAACTGCCGATCGTGCGATCCGCGATCAGTTCCCCGATGCCCCATGTCAGGTTGCCCACGGCTTCCATCAGCCCTTCCTGCACCGCAGGCCGATGGGGCTGGGACGCCCCCGATTCGAACTGAGCAGACTGAGAGTGCGTGAGCCAAAACTCAACATCGTTCCTCTTTCTGTCGATGAAGTGGCACGCTTCTGGCGAAGTTTTCGAAATGCTCGCGACTTGGCCATCGTCGGCCTGATGCTGATGCAGGGGCTCCGCTCCGCCGAAGTGATGGCCTTGAACCGTGATGATGTGCTGTTCTCCGAAGGCCAGATCCGCGTCCGCGGCAAGGGAACCAAATTACGCTTGCTGCCTCTGGCGCCGGAAACCACGCAACTGCTCGATCACTATCTCCGCGTGGAGCGGCCAGATCCTTGCTCGGCGGCACTGTTCGTGGTGTTGAAAGGGCCTGCTCGTGGCCAACGCATGACACCCGCGGGATTACGTTCACTGTTCCGCCATCATCGCCGCACCACCGGAGTTCCGCTTGCCAACCCTCACAGGTTCCGACACACCTTCGCCTCAGATATGGTGCGCGCCGGCATCAGTCTGCCGGCGCTGATGCAGTTGATGGGGCACGCCGACATCGAGACCACTATGCACTATGTGAAGGTCTCACCGCAGGATGTCTATCTTCAGTACGCTCGCGCGGCTGCGCAGTGCATCCATCCTCAACCGAGGATCTCCTGATGCGCTGGCGCCGCCCACCGCTTCAGCATCTCCTGGCGCCGGTCTTCGCGCACGCGATCGAGTCTCTGTGCACGGCACTCACCCCTTCCAGCAAACGCAACTACGACATCGCGGTGCGCAACTTCCTCGTCTATCTGGGAACGAAACACCCTAAGATTACTCATCTCGAACAACTGCGCCGCGATCCTCATATCCTCGGATGGATGGCGCACCTGCGCGCCCAGAATCCGCCCCTGGCCGCGGCAACCTGCATCGGCCGGCTCTTCGCGCTGCGCACCATCTTCCATGAACTGGCTCGCAGCAGCCATCGCGCTGAACTGGCCCACTTACTGCTGCGCGAGGATATCCCACGCTCGCCTCACACTCTGCCACGACCGCTCACCCCCGAGCAGGATCAACTCCTCCAGCAGGAGTTCATGCGCCGCAACGATCTCGGCGGAAATGTCTTCCTGTTGCTTCGCTCTACCGGCATGCGCATCGGCGAGTGCGTCGATCTCTCTTATGACTGTCTGCGTTCCACGGGAACGAATCAATGGGCAATCCATGTGCCCCTCGGCAAACTCAAAACTGAGCGCATGGTTCCCATCGACGTCTTCGGCCGTGATCTGGTTCACCGCTTGTGCTTCTTCCGCTCCCTCGATCCGTTGCCGGCCGATGGGCGGCTCCTGGCACGGCCCGGAAGCAAAGTTGCAATCCTGGTTCAGCTCCGCGATTACTTGCATCAGGTCTGCCACTCCCTCGGACTCTCTACTCGAATCGTCCCCCATCAGTTCAGACACACTTATGCTACGGAGATGCTCCGCTCCGGCGTCAGCTTCCCAGTCCTGATGAAATTACTCGGCCACGTCGATCCGGGTATGACCATGCGCTACGTTGATATCGCCCTCACCGATCTCGAACGCGAGTTCCAGCTTGCTCGCTCCAAACCCAGGCATCTAGCGCCACAACCCAAAATATCTACCGCACCAGTTCAGACTAGCCTCGACGGACTCATCGACGCCTTGGGCGCAGCGCAACATGTCATGGAGATGTTCCGTCGCTCACTCCCAGACGGGAATGTTCGCAATCGGCTCTTGCGGCTCTCTAAACGCCTCATCAAGATCCTCACCGAGATAAGAAAACTCCACACCACCTGAATGAAAATGGGAACCGATTGGCCGGTTATGGTCTGAATGCGCCATGCTAAAACCCGGCGTCGACTTCCCGGTACTCTCTCTGAGAGTCGGTTTCGTTGACTCAGCCGGGATACGTCGTTGAGATAAACTTGAGGCAAGCACATCAAGGAGCTTCAGTGAAGAAGTTCGTGACCAGCGTTGTCCTGTTCGTTATTACGTGTATCGCTTCAGCGCAGCACACTGAGATGACCTACCTGAAGGGCGGAACGGTCATCGATATGACCGGGAATCCTCCCTATCAGGCAGATGTCGAGATTCGTGCCGGTCGAATCCAGGCCGTGGGAAAGAACCTGCCTATTCTGCCGGGTGAAAGGGTTCTCGATGTCTCGGGCAAGTACATTCTTCCCGGATTCATCGACATGCACGCGCATGTTACGTTCCTCCGGACGAGTGAGTTTTCCAGCTATGACCGGGTGACGAGCGAGCAAGTTTTAAAACTCTTGCTGGATTATGGCATCACGACCGTGCGAAATCCTGCTGCTCCAGCCATAGAGGGCGTGCGGCTACGCGAAGACGTAAAGCGCGGATCGATTTTAGGGCCGCGCATTCTGACGGCGGGCGACATATTGAACGGCAAACCGTTTTCTACAGAGCAGGAGATACGGAACGAGGTCGACAGGCAGGCAACAGCCGGAGTCGATTACATCAAGGTCTACGCCAGGTCCGATCCGGAGCAGACTGCAGTCGCCATTGATGAAGCGCACAAACGTGGACTGAAGGTGATCGGACACCTGCAAAACACTGACTGGCCGACAGCTGCGGCGGAAGGCATCGACTTTGTGGCACATGCCGTAAGCTGGTCGGCGAGCACGCTCCCTCCCGGTAAAAGGGACGCTTACCTCGCGGAGCAGAAGAGCGTCGGTCCGATCAAGGCCCGCATCTTCTGGCTGGAATCGGTGGACGTCAATGGACCTGAAATCGGTGCCGTGATTACAAGCCTCAAGCAGCACCACATCTCGGATGACCCAACGCTTATCGCCTATAAGACAAAATTCGTCCCATCCGAGGAATATCGGGGCAAGCAGAATGTAAGTCTTGCTCCAGCAGCAATGCAAGAGAGTTGGGAAGATGGTGGTTTAACTGCCGATTGGACACCGAGCGATTTTGCACGAATGAGCCGCGCGTGGCCCAAGATGCTGCAGATCGTCGACCGGTACTATCGCGAGGGAGTTCTGCTCACGACGGGCTCAGATCTTCCAAATCAGTGGGTCGTTCCTGGAGTGAGTCTGCATCAGGAGATGGGACTACTGTCCCAGGCTGGCATACCGAACGATGCAGTTCTAGCGATGGCGACACGCAACGCGGCCCTGGCGCTCGGTCTGGAAAAGGAGATTGGGACGGTCGAGACGGGAAAGTATGCGGATCTGGTGGTACTGCGAGCAAATCCGTTGATCGATATCCACAACATCGACCAGATACAGTATGTGTTTAGCGCTGGAAGGTTCGTTGTGCCCGGATCTCCCGCACACTGAGCGAAAGGGCAATCCCATAGGCCCTCTTATCTATCCTCACCGACCCCGAGTTCGTAATCGCTAATGCTCTCACCGACACTGGATTAGTACCATATGTCGGCAAGTGTTCAGAAATCTGCAGAGGACTTTTGGAACACAGAGACTAACATTCAGGCAGGTTTGCCGCCTACCACCTAGACCGTAATCGGCGGGATGCTGATCAAAAAGAACGGCGGCATGGAGTCAATATTGACGGCCACGATTCAGGGCTTTCAAAGGAAAGGCTTTCTGATCCCAAAAGCAAATTCCCACTCTCTTTAATTTGAAGAGAGTGGGAAGGAGAGAGATCGGATGTACTGCAACAAGCCTTACGGCAAGGAACAACAGCCGGTCGAGCTTTTACTGTCGACCAGGAGATAACCGAATTAGGCTTCGCAGAGAATATTGATTGAGAGCAAGTGGGACTCGAATTTATAGGTCCGCTCGATCCTCACGCAAGGCTTCTGAATATGCAGTCTGTAGTCCTTACCTGTCACGATGGTAGGAACCGAGAGCATGCACTCGGAGGCAAGCTTGGGAAATCTTCCCTTCCAGCCGCCAGCCAGCATGTTGCAGACTTCACCGATGGAGTCCTTAACCATATCGTCAACTTCGGTTGCCGGCATACCCATCAGGGCGCCAGCGATATGAAGCGCTGCGCTATCGGTTACGTTGACTACATAGGCTCCACTCAGAGCACCGGCCAATCCCACTACGGCGGTGACTTCATTGCTTGCGGAAGCGGGCTCTTCAGTTGGGGTACACGCGATACCCATGGGGAGCATTCCACAACTTTCGGTGTCTAAACTAATAGGAACTCCATGAAACCACTGTTGCGTGCGCTTCGCATTGCGTGTCTCACTGCGCCGGTTCTTGTAGTACTCCTGTTCGCCGCTGTTCAGTTTCAGCAGCAGCTGTTGCGCTGGCGTGCCGAGCGACTCATAGCCGACATGCACCAGATTCGTCTCTACCGAAGCTCATGGGCTGATGCGCAGAGACTAATGTACCGCTGGGGAGCATGGGGACATTACGACGGAATCTGCACCGTAAAAGAGTGCCGCTATCGAATCGCGCTAACTGACATCAGTTACTCACGATTCCCGTGGCTTATGCAACATGGCGGATACCGAGTTTACAGTTGGTTCGGCGGTCGGCAGACCGTCCTGAACGCTCAGTTCATAGTGCAAGACGGGAGGATACTTAGAACGAGCTTGAGCCTGATGATTAGTGTGGACGATCACTCCGATGTCTCCGACAGTTATGCACTCATCGTTTTGACCAAAAGTAGCGGGAGTTTGCGACACTCGGCCACTACCGGCTCCAGACGCATCTTGGGCCGAGACGAACAGCTGCTCGATCACCCGAACTTTAAGGAAGGAAGTCCCAGCGGATGTGAAACATGTATGGCCGTTGAAGTCACGTATGCAGCAAGCGCTCCACAATCCGAGATCGAGAGTCTGACAAACTTTGACCTGTCCTGCCTCACCAGGTTTCATCAGTGTCTGACGCTGGGGGAGCTTCTACCACGCGCGAAAGAATGGCGTCTCTATGGATATACAGACCCTGTCGCCCACGAGGCGCCACCACCGCCTCCAGCTCCTAAATTTTGCGATATGCCTCCTTGGGTACTGGGTAGAGATGCTGATACGGCCCTCATCGTCGAGGGCATTTCAGAGCCTAAGGAAATGAGCAACGACGCTCCCGGTGAATCACATGAATTCGGACTGCTCCACGAAGTCTCTCGAGTACGGATCATTGGGCAGATCAAAGGAGTTTCAGCGTGGCCTATCGGCACGATTGTTCTCGCATCGGTCGGCCCCCGCGTGTATGTAGATTCTTCTTATGACCTGCCGCTCTTGCTCACCCCCGGCGAACGGTTCATCGTATTTCCATTGGAACAAGATCGAGAGCATGGGTCACTTTCCATGCAACGTTGTGATCTAGTCAGAGACAGTCCGGAGAACCGCAACGACCTGCTTAAAGGATTCGCGCTCCATGACAGTCTGCGCGGACCGGAACTAGATGGGCAATGGTGGTTTTCAGGCGAGTGACCGGCAATGCTGATGCTACAGAGCTTTGCGCAGGTGCGTTTTCTCCCTGGAGTGGGAACAAGAATCGGTCTGTCTCTCGTCCCGGATAACCCCTTGAGTGTTGGTTCCTTATTACATGTCAAACAGAGGGATACCCCGAGAGAATAGCCCGTTTCCAGGTATCGATCCTGAAAAATGCCCCGACATGCTACTGCTACATAACTTCCGGATTGCTGACAATACGACCACAACCTGAAATCTGCCCTTACGAAACATTTCTTTGCAGACGGATCAATGTTGTCCGGATACAATCTGTCCCTGACAGATAGAGAGTTTTCACCTCCGGTGTATACAAATTCGCGAAGATTGGCGCGGCTTTTCCATAAAGAAGGGCCGCACCTCACAGCTCTCCACTGTACATACTTGAAGTGAAACCGCTCTAGCAATGACTTTGAGGTTCGGGTCGATGATTCGAGACGCGCGATTGAACAGCACGTTCTTTTTCTGTCTGCTCCTTCTTCCATGGACACAACTGGGAGCGCAAGGTGTCGCGGTTCCCGGCGATCCGTGCAAGCCGGCGAGTGCGCGAACGCAAGAGATTGGGTGCTGGATTCTGGCGGACAATCCCGTGGGTCAATCCACAAAACCACAAGTGTTCTGGCATCTCGACGCGTATCCAACACGCATCGCGGCGCAAGCAGACAAAGGGCCGCAAGGCACGGTTATCGAGTCGTTTGGCAAAGTGTGGCTGATGACCATCGAGGACGAGAACTGGAGATCGGCCCACGGAAATCGCGTTGCCGAAATCGGACCGATTCCGATTACTGCAGGAGAAAAGTACTCGGCGCAGTTCATGGAGGCGGACTTCACGCCCGGAATGACAGCGCCCGCACACATCCACTCTGGCCCGGAGGCCTGGTACGCCGTAGGCGGCGAAACATGCTTGGAAACCTCCGATGGCCGTATGCAGATCAGTCGAGTAGGAGGCCCTGCGGTAATCGTTCCCATGGGATTATCGATGCACCTCACCGCCATCGGCACCGAGCGGCGACGTTCTATCGTCCTCATCCTCCATCGGTCTTTGCAGCCACCGACCACCATGATCCATGATTGGATCCCAAAGGGTTTATGTAAGGCTAACAACTGAGCTAGAGCCTCGTCGTCAAGGATTACCTCTCAAAAGTCGGCAAGCGTTCAGGAATCTGCAGAGAACCTCTGGAACAAAGCGAATAGCATTAAGGTTGGCTTGCGCCTGCCACTTAGACCATAGTCGGTGAGAGGTTGATCAAAAGAACGGCAGCATAGGGCGAGAACTGACGCCACGATTCAGGATTAAAGGTTTTCTGATCCCCAAATGCAAATTCCCACTCTCTTTCATTCAAAGAGAGTGGGAAGGAGAGAGATCGGATGTACTGCAACAAGCCTTACGGCAAGGAACAACAGCCGGTCGAGCTTTTACTGTTCGACCAGGAGATAACCGAATTAGGCTTCGCAGAGAATATTGATTGAGAGCAAGTGGGACTCGAATTTATAGGTCCGCTCGATCCTCACGCAAGGCTTCTGAATATGCAGTCTGTAGTCCTTACCTGTCACGATGGTAGGAACCGAGAGCATGCACTCGGAGGCAAGCTTGGGAAATCTTCCCTTCCAGCCGCCAGCCAGCATGTTGCAAACTTCACCGATGGAGTCCTTAACCATATCGTCCACTTCGGTTGCCGGCATACCCATCAGGGCACCAGCGATACGAAGTGCTGCGCTATCGGTTACGTTGACTACATATGCTCCGCTCAGAGCACCAGCCAATCCCACCACGGCGGTGACTTCATTGCTTGCGGAAGCGGGTGCTTCAGTCGGGGTACACGCGATACCCATCATCATGCTGAAGACCTCTTCCAAGGTTTGATCTAGAAGGTTAACTTGTGCAGCTGCTTCGGCTGCTATTCCTGTAATTTCCGGCACTTCTTCTCTCCCCAACCAGAGTTAATGGTCTTTAAAGACACAACGGATTACACGCTGTCCGAAGACAGCCTTTAAGGCTCAGCTTATCTTCTTATTGCGTGCTCTAGCTGACGCCGAGATTGATCAGCGGTAAAACTCGTTCGATAACCTGCTCAGCAGTAAATGGCTTACGGATGTATCCTTGCGCTCCGTTGCCGATAGCCTGAAGAACACGATCCTCACTGCTTTCTGTTGTAATCATGACGAATGGAGCTTCTGGAGCTAGATTTTGCTCACGAGCCAAGCGGAGAAATTCCAAACCATCCATTTCCGGCATGTTGATGTCTGACAGAACTAGATCAACACGGTTTTGTCGAAGCAGATCCAAGCCCTGCTGACCACTTCCCGCTTCATGAACTGTGGAAATGGCAACGCCTGCCTGCCGTAGCGTGCGCTCAACGATCTTACGCATCACGGCGGAATCATCAACAATTAGTACGCAGATGTCATTCATGCTACTGACTAAAAGATCGACAAGCTCACAAAAAACTTTAGTAAGCCCGCGAAATTAATCTTTCTCTAGTTTTCCCTACCAGTGCTGCAAGTTCTATTTAGAACGATCTGATCGTAAATAAAAACAATGAAAGAAGATACCCTCCGCCACGCTTCCTCTTTTGGCACCCCGTCAGCCCAAAGCTCACAAAGGGATTTTCCCACTGCCGAAAAGGACTAAAGTAACTAGCGAAAATGCGAAATGACTGCGCCTAAAGAGAAAAACCCGGGGCATTTAAAACCACCCACCAAATCCGCTCTCCCCCTTGCAATAGGAGTCAATTTATCCGGGTCAATCCTGGCAATTACAAGCCACAAAAGCTTGCCGCCAGCATATACACCGCTGGCGGCAAATTAACTATTAAGACATTAGTAAAAAGGTTATAGACGACTACTTCGCAGATCCTTCGAGATGGACGGTAACCGCCTTGCCGGTATAGCTCACGTTCCGGTCGTCCTTGGCGGAAGCAGCAACACCTACTCCATGATTCTTCCCCACCACAACGATGCGGAAGTTGTGAGTAGCCAACATTTCCGGGAAGCTTCCCTGCCGGTCGCCAATGGTCAGAGTCCGACCCTTGTCGTTCCACTGGAGAGGAATGGTCGCATACTGACCCTTCTCGTAGTTGTAATTGTCATTCTCATCTTCATAGATGGTGAAATTGCCATCCGCTCCCGGATAGACACGCAACTCGATTGGATCAGAGGGTTTCTGGGTAGCCCATTCCATTTCCGGCCCAAGAGGAACGATGGAACCGGCGCGTACAAAGAGAGGCAGTTTCTCCAGCGGAGCCGAGACCTCGGCAAAGTTCCCACCCTCGACCGCTTCTCCTGTCCAGAAATCGAACCACTTGCTCTTCGGGAAGTAGACGGTGCGCTTCGTTGCACCCTGCTTATAGACAGGGTTTACAAGGAATGCCGGACCGTACAGATATTGGTCTCCAACATTCTGAGCCTGCAAATCGGTCCGATAATCCATTACCAGCGGACGCATCGGAGTGTAATTCTCGTGTGTGGTCTTCCAGGCCAGAGAGTAGATGTAGGGCAACATGCGATAGCGCAGAGTGTCGTAGTTCACGAGGATCTTTTGCGCTTCCGGCCCGTAGGACCATAGTTCGTTTTCATCCGGATTCCGGGTACCGTGTACGCGGAAGATCGGAGAGAAGGTACCGAACTGAAACCAGCGAACAAACAGCTCACGGAACTTTGGATCGTTTAGATTGCCTCCAGAGATGAAGCCTCCGATATCGGTAGTCCAGTAGGGCATTCCCGAAATCGCGTAGTTCAGTCCAGCGGGGATCTGGCGCTCAAAGGTCACAAAATCCGAGAGGACATCACCCGACCACGCAGTAATACCATTCCTCTGTGCACCTGCGTAGGCTGAGCGGGAGAGGATGAAGACTCGCTTCTGATCGCTGGCCTCGCGTTGTCCATTGGCTACATTGCCGGTATGCGCAAGAGGATAGATATTCGCATAGCGGGCGCCACTGCCAAGGTGGAGTTGCGAATTAACGATGATGTTGTCTTCCTTGCCTTCCGTCTCCGGCTCGTCGGTATCCAACCACCAGGAATCGACACCTTTCGAAAATAACCCTTCATTCACATTGTTCCAGTAGAACTTGGCAGCCTCGGGATTGGTCGGATCATAGGGTCCCATTCCGGCGGGATGAAAACCGGAGACCTTCATCGTATCCAGCAGCCAGCCCTTCTCCTTCATCGTGTCGTATTCCTTGCTGCCAGGACGAAGATAGGGCCAGATAGAAACCATCAGATGGAAGTTCTGTTTATGCAGGCCATCGATCATGGCCTGGGGATCTGGATAGTTCTTGTTGAACTTCATCTCACCCATGTTCTGCCACCAGAACCAGTCCTGAACGATATTGTCTACAGGGATATGAAGCTGGCGATATTTTGTCGCCACGTTCAGTAACTGGTCCTGAGCGGTGTACTTGTTCTTGCACTGCCAGAAGCCATAAGCCCAGCGGCCAAACATTGGCACGCCACCGGTCAGCTCCCGATAACTGGCAACTATGGAATCGAACTCAGGACCATAGAAGAAGTAGTAATCGATGTTATCTGCAACTTCAGCACTTACATAAAGAGAGTGCACAAATTGATTATTGAAACGGCTGTGGGAAGGGTTATTCCAGAAGATTCCGTAACCATTTGTGGAGACAAGCAACGGAATAGCGATGTTCGTATTTTCCTGCGCCAGATTGACAATTTCACCGCGGTAGTTCCAAACACCTGCCTGATGCTGTCCCAGACCATAGAAAGCTTCATGCGAACCATAGATACCGAAGAAGACTTCTGCATGGTTGGTCTGCTCACCATTGACGGTAACCGGACGCAGCGAGCGGTAGGTATCGGAGGTAAGCTTTTGTCCTGCTGCATCCTGGTAAGCAATGCTGCCATCTTCCTTGGCTACAACAAGCTTGATCTTCGAAGTCGCCAGCGTAATCGCCTTATCGTCTTCCGCTACATTCCATTCAACCGGAGCCCAGGACTTCTTAACGATTACGCCATCGGAAGGATGCTCCGGGACATGCTCTTCACGGGCATAGGTCACGTGCACGATAGTCGGCGAGCAAACCTCAAGACGAAGCACTCCGTCTTTCTGATAAATAACGAGTCCGCTCTGCTCCTTCTGATACTTAAGTGCAGGATTAGCGGGATTCCATTGTGCAGCTAAGGGCAGGATTGCTAGGCAAAAGGCGGCCAGAAAAACAGACAATGATCTTCTACGTAACATGGTCAAATCCAGTCTTGCGGGGCTTGGTAACGTCCAAAACTTTTGGGGAGCAAAACTCAAAAAAACAGTGGAGCGGGGCCAGTCCGCTCCACCGGATGAGTTGTACCACAACAAACAAACCTGATCATGTCTGTCGTTCAAACGAGCTCAAAGCTCAGGACTGAACGATCAAAAGCCGAAATTGCCGAGCGGGGCGAAAGCACTCTTCAAAAGGGATGCTCTTCTGCGCCATCTGTTAACGTTTACCGCTCCTGCAAAATCCTCTTTCAGACATCGACAACTAAATTCGCTAAAACCATTTACTAGCTACGAAGGAGACAAAATACCTACGGGATATAACGTTTGTCAAGCTGCAAGGATACACATTTCTCCGGGCCAGGAAATCTCTGGGCAAGCAGAAAATTCAAGCGATTTAAAATGAGCTACTTACAGATCGGCACGGGAAGCTGGACGCCACGAAAGACCGGTATCGGAACGGGTCTGAAACAGGAAAAACCTCATAAGTAAAACGATTTGGGAGAATCTCGAACCGGGGGACGGACGACGGTATCGTGAAGTATTCCCGCGATGAAGGCACGGCTCACTTCGCTTCGTTCAGGAACTGGTTGATAGCCACTCTCTATGAGGCTTATCGGCTACGCCAATGTAGGCCCATGTTTGTTACCCAGGAGATTCTCTTTCGGAAGATAAGCTTCATTTTTGCCCATGAATGGTATCCACTGTACTCACAAGAAATTGGTACTACCACATTCATTGGCAGGTTGGACTTGAACAAATTATCACGACGCAATGTTCTGAAGCTCGCTTCTGTAGGAGCACTCTCGACCGTCACTCCTTCTTCGTTGAAAGCGGCGGCCCAACCTGAACACACTCCTGTCCCGGTGTGGGAGGTCTTTGAGCTCACACTGGAAGGACCGGCAACGGGCAATCCATTTCTGGAAGTGCAATTATCTGCGTCTTTCTCCATGGGGCACCGAACGGTTGAGGCCGATGGATTTTATGACGGAGAAAAGGACGGCAAGGGAATCTACAAGATTCGTTTCATGCCGGACGCTGCAGGCAGTTGGAGCTACACTGTCTCGAGCAATCAGCCGGTACTTAGCGGACAGAGGGGCAGTTTTACGGCTACTCCGCCTTTGGCAGGCGTTCATGGTCCGGTGCGAGTCCATAATCAACATCACTTCGCCTATGCAGATGGCGTCCCATTCTTTCCCTTTGGCACAACTTGCTATGCCTGGGTACATCAACCGGAGGAGATTCAGAAGCAGACTCTCGAAACCCTGCGAAACTCGGCTTTCAACAAAATACGGATGTGCGTCTTTCCGAAGAGCTATGAGTACAACCACAATGAACCCGAGTTCTATCCCTTCGTACGCGACGCAGCCGGAAAGTCTGATTTCACGCGCCTGAACCCCAAATTCTTTGCGAAGCTCGAAGAAAGAATCGCCGATCTTCGCGCCTTGAACATCGAAGCCGACTTGATTCTCTTCCATCCCTATGACCGCTGGGGTTACTGCTCGATGCCTGCGGAAGCCGATGACAGGTATCTTCGCTACGTTATCGCGCGCTTTGCTGCATACCGTAACATCTGGTGGTCTTTGGCGAATGAATACGACTTGATGAAACAGAAATCGACGCAAGATTTCGATCGCTTCTTCCATGTCGTCGAAGAGAAAGACCCGTTTGGACATCTCCGTTCCGTCCACTACTCGGTTGTGATGTATGACTACGCACGCCCTTGGGTTACGCATGCAAGTCTGCAGACTTATGACTTTGCCAGTGCTTCAAAGTATCTTGCCGCGTGGCATAAGCCAATCTGCTATGACGAAGTAATGTACGAAGGAAACCTCAATCGGCGTTGGGGAAATATCTCGGGGATGGAAATGACCCGTAGATTCTGGCTGGGCACGATCGCCGGATGCTATGTAACCCACGGCGAAACTTATCTCGATCCGACAAAACCTGCCAACGAGGAATCTACACCAACGATCTGGTGGTCACATGGCGGGAAATTGCATGGCAGCAGTCCGGCGCAAATTGCATTCTTGCGGAAACTGATCGAAGAGAGCATTCAATCCGACGGCCACCCGGTTCCGGCATACTATCCACGCTCCGGTTTCACAGCCGCTGCTAATCCTTATTACCTGAATGCCACGGCTTACGCAGATGACGGAAAACATGCTCGTGTGATCTTGTACTTCTTCGATTTCCATCAGCCTATCTGGTACGAATTTCCCCTGCCGGAAGGAACTTTTACCGCCGAAAAAATTGACCCGATAGAGATGACCATAACTCCTATTTCCGGGCGCTTTTCCGGTACAACCAAACTACAACTGACAGGCCGACCATTTCAGGCGATTCGGTTTCGTGCGGTCTAACAGTATCCACAGCTTCGATGAAGACCACAAGCACTGGCTTCCCGAATCTATCTCCACTCCAGGAACCGAAAGCATTTCCCGCTTTACACCTTTGCGGGAAATGCTTTCAGCTCTATTGTCAGCGCAGTTAGAGCAAAACCAGCGTAGGTGTATCCCGAACCACAGCTCCCTACGCAGGTTTTTCGTCAAGAAAACCTGCACATCGCCGAATTTGGATAGGACATAGTAACGCTGGCTTTGCTCTAGTATCAGGATAAGGATTCTTGGTCCTCCCACGCCTCCCCTGCATCCATATTTATGTGAGGATGGATTCTCTTCTTGCCCAAGAGGTTGAACATCGCCCGTGGCCGCCACCGCGTGGACCATGGATCATGGAACAAGGCTGGTATAAGCTTCTCTTCGCGCACTGGCCTGTACCGGTCCGATATCTGCGCCCACTGGTGCCCATGCAACTTGAACTTGAGACCTATGACGGGGATGCGTGGTTTTCTCTTGCACCATTTCAGCTCTACATGCGGCCTCTAGGTCTGTCGATTGTAGGCTCCCTCTGGAAATTTCCCGAACTCAACTGCCGTACCTATGTGAAATATGGAGAGATGTCCGGAGTCTATTTCTTCAGCCTGGATGCCGCCAGCCTGCTTGCAGTTATCGGAGCTCGTATGTTTTTTCATCTTCCCTATTTTCAGTCTGCAATGAATATCCGGCACGAGAATGGAAGTATCAGCTATGCCAGCGAACGTCTTAATCGCAGGGCTTCTTTTCGAGCCCGCTATACAGCAGATACCGACATTTACTTCGCAGAAAAAGGGACGTTGGAATATTGGCTGGCGGAACGCTATTGCCTCTATACAGTAGTACAAGAACGAGTGTATCGGGCTGAGATCCATCATCGGCCGTGGGCACTGCAATCCGCGACAGCAGAGATTACAGAAAACAGTATTGGAGCCTCGATTGGACTCAAAATCCAAGCTCCGCCCGCCTTACTGCAATACTCGGATGCTCAGGAAGTTCTTATTTGGCCTCTACGGGAAGCGACTCCGCACATTTCAGACCGACGAGAGATGTCATGACAGACGCATATATCAACCGCATAGCTACCGCTGTTCCCGACCACGACGTGCACACAGCCTTTGTCGATTTCGCTAAAGATCTTCTGGAAAAGGATCGTGCCCGAGCCGTCTTTCTTCGGATGGCGGAACGCTCAGGTATTCATCATCGCTATTCCTGGCTACAATGCGGACCGGCTAAGGGAGTCTTTTCCGTACATGCTGCGGAGTTCTACCGAAGAGGCAGCTTTCCCTCCACAGGGAAACGTATGGAGCAATTTGAGCAATTCGCTCCGGCTCTTGCCTTTCGCACTCTAGACAACCTGCAACTCTCCGCAACCGAGAAACAACAAATCAGTCATATCGTCATAACCTGCTGTACCGGACATTATGCGCCAGGGCTAGACTTCGAAATCATCGATTATCTCGGCCTTGATCCTGGAATAGAACGCACCATGATCGGCTTCATGGGTTGCTATGCCGCAATGAATGCTTTGAAACTTGCAAGGCACGTCGTACGCTCCGAACCATCCTCCCATGTGCTGGTCTTGAATTTGGAACAATGTACGTTACATATGCAGGAGACTCAGGACCTGAATCAGATCCTCTCCTTTCTGATATTCGGTGACGGATGCGCAGCCTCCTTGGTCAGTGCTCAAAAGACCGGCCTGACGCTCGATAGTTTTCGGACCATGCTGATTCCCGAGACGCGAGATCTCATCACCTGGCGTATTCGTGACCTCGGTTTCGATATGTTTCTCTCCGGCAAGGTGCCGGGCGAAATCTCCAAGGGGCTGAAAGCAGGATTGAAAGAGGCTACAGAAGGAATCTCGCCTCAAGACGTTGACCTATGGGCAGTACATCCGGGGGGCCAATCGATTCTCGACGCAGTGGAAGAAGCCCTGGAGCTACGTGAGGGCGCCCTCTCCTCTTCGCGAGACGTACTTTGCCGCTTCGGCAACATGTCTTCGGCCACGGTGATGTTTGTACTTCAGCAGATTATGCAGCGGGCACGCTCGGGCGAAAAGGGATGCGCAATGGCCTTCGGTCCTGGACTTACAGCGGAGACATTACTCTTTCATGCAGAATAAGGGTCAATTCTACGAAGCAAGATGTTATGAGATGGCCGAGCTCATGGACCAGCCATGCAGCTACGCGGAATTCCAAGGTTGTCTGCGAGATTTAGCCAATGTTAATGTCTGTACCCTGGCTTACCGCCCAACACTTCAGTGGCTTGATCGGCTCCTATCTAGTTCTGCGGCAACGCAGCCGTTGAGAATCCTCGACGTGGGTTGCGGTTTCGGCGATATGCTCAGACAGGTTGCACGTTGGAGTCAGCGCCGTGGTGTTCCTGTTCACCTGACCGGGATAGACATCAATCCGCATTCCACACAAGCGGCGAGAGAAGCCACCCCTGCGGAACTCGATATCCATTTCCTCACCACAGATCCTTTCACCTACAACGATGAACCTGTCGACATAATCATCAGTTCCCTCTTTACCCACCATCTGTCAAACGCGGAGATTGTTCGCTTCCTCTCCTGGATGGAAGAGCGCACAACCAGAGGCTGGTTCATCAACGATCTTCATCGCCATCCGCTTCCGTTCTATATCTTCAGGATCTGGGCAAGGCTGGCGGCATGGCATCCCTTCGTTCAACATGACGGGCCGATCTCCGTTTTGCGTAGCTTCACTACCTCCGACTGGAAGCACTTCTGCGCGACAGCCGGACTCAGTACCGATACGATTGGCATTCAGTGGCATATGCCTTTCCGTCTCTGCGTCAACAGGCTCAAGGAATAATGGCTAGCGATGCCTTGATCGTCGGCGGCGGTCCCGCAGGTTCAGCGCTTGCCATACATTTGGCAAATCAAGGGAAAGACGTAACCCTGGTCGAAAGGAAAAGAGAAGCCCATCATAAAATCTGCGGAGAATTCCTAAGCCGGGAAGCTATCGACTATCTCGTCGAACTTGGGGTCGATCCGGTAACTCTCGGAGCCGTACCGATCACAACAGTTCGTTTGATACACGGTCGGCAAAGAATACAGTCCACGCTGCCCTTTCCTGCGTTCTCCTTATCCCGCTACAGCCTGGACGAGTTCGTGCTACTTCGCGCCTCAACTGCGGGTGCAAACATCGTACGCGGAAGAAGTGTTGAATCGCTGCAAAGGCTCTCCTGCTGGAAAGCGCACTTGAGTACAGGAGAAATCATCGAGGCAAAAGATGCTTTCCTCGCAACAGGAAAACACGATCTACGTGGGTGGCGGCGTCCTCCCGGACAACAGAACGACTTAATAGCCTTCAAGATGCATTGGAGCCTTACAGAGCAAAATGCTCTTGAGATAAGAAACACCGTAGAGCTTATGCTGTTTCCTGAAGGCTATTGCGGATTACAACTCATCGAAGATAACGTTGCAAATCTCTGTTTGCTGGTGCGAAGAGATGCCTTTCGCAAATTCGGTAGCAGTTGGGCGTCTCTTCTGGATGCGATCGAGAGTAATTCGCCGCATCTGGCCTGCCGACTTGAGAAAGCAATTCCCCTGTGGCCTCAGCCTCTGTCAATCTCGTCCATTCCTTATGGTCATGTTCATAAAACAGAGGATGGGCTCTGGCATCTGGGAGACCAGATGGCTGTAATTGGCTCCTTCAGTGGAGACGGAATTTCCATTGCCCTGCATAGCGCGGCGATGGCAGCCTTCTTTTATCTCTCGGGAGGAAGAGCGGAAGACTTTCATCGAGCGATGCGCCAAAGCATCTCAAGACAGGTTTGGCTGGCAACACGTATCTCCCGTGCACTGGTGGATCATCGAGGCCAGACTTTGATCGGTTGGGGATGCCGTTTGATGCCCCCACTTTTAAAAGTGGGGGCATCAGCGACACGCATCCCGGCACACTAGAGAAGAAGCTTTGGCGGTGTTGCTAAGCAACCACCTCGGGTTTCTACATTTTCGTAAAGTCAAATTGGCTTTTGTGGTGTGTCAGGGTAGGCCTTCAGGCCTACCGCTAGAGTTTCTACATTTAGAGAAAGAAAATTAAGAGAAGTGAGAGGGTAAGACGTGTGGCCCAACTTGAGTCGTGGCATTGTGTCAGGGATGGACTTCAGTCCATCCGCCGCAATTTTTGAGGAGTTTGACAGACATTCTCGGTAACAGATGCAGCGTGGAATTGAGAAGGCCGAATAGTTGCAAGGTTCAGTTTGAGAGTATCCTCGACTTGGAAGCAGTGACCCAAACGCGCACACTGGTATAGGTTCAATGCTTTTGTTTTTCCCGTCACATGTGTTACCGAAACAGTCTCCTTTTTCAAAGAAGACTGTTTTCGGCAGGCCTAAAGGCCAGCCCTGACACACAGCAAAAGCCAATTCGCCTCTAAGATTCTGATTTTGTACACGATTTTCGGCTGTCATCGACTAAGAAAATGTAGAAACTCTAGGGGTAGGCCTTCAGGCCTACCGAAGCTGTCTTCTTTTCTGAGGTGAAACATTCTCGGTAACGAATGTTGATGAATATTGCAAAAACATTGAACCTATATCCGTTCACGCGTTCTGCCATTGCCTCTTCACATCCAAGACCACTCAAGGTGTGTCTTGCAACTGTTCGCGCAGCCCTGCCCCACGCTGCATTTGTTACCGAAAATGTCTATTCACTCTTATAAGAATTGCTGCGGCTGGCCTGAAGGCCAGCCCTGACACAATGCCACAAAACAAGCTGAATCACCGGTATTACTATTTCACTTCTCTTAATTCTTCTTTTCCTAAATGTACAAACTCCAGATGGTTGCTAAGCCACCACTCTCTGTTTCGAGAGATCTCCTCTTTCAAGAAAATTCAGAAGCTCGCCATTCACCTTCTCCGCGTGAGTCCAATTCAAGCCATGAGGTCCACCTGGGATAACCACCAGACTACTTCCCTTTACCATCTCATTGGTACGTTTTCCTGTGGCAGCTAATGGAAGAATGCGGTCGGAGTCTCCGTGAATCACCAGCGTCGGAATACTGATTCGTTGAAGATCGTGCCGAAAATCGGTAAGCCATGCTGAGACACAATCCAGCGTGCCCTTGGGAGACGCATTAGCAGCAATATTCCAGCTCATCTGAACGGCCTGTTCGCTGATGCGGTCCTTCAACGCATCGATGTTATAGAAGTCGAACAGGAATTTCGACAAGAATGCCGGACGATCCGCCACAATAGCCTGTTTGATGCTATCGAAAATAGCACCTTCGACCCCTTCGGGATTTTCTGCAGTCTTGAGCAGAAAGGGAGGAATAGCAGCCATAAAGACGGCCTTATTTATGCCCTCGGAACCATAGGTTCCAAGATAGCGTGCGACTTCGCCACCACCCATAGAGAAACCAACTAGCGTTATATCTTCCAGCTCAAGATTAGTAATCAGCTTGAACAGATCCTCTGCGAGAGTATCGTAGTTATACCCAAAGAGGGGTTTGCTGGATTCTCCAAATCCCCTGCGGTCATAGGTGATGACCCGGTAGCCGGCATTAATGAGCACCGGAATCTGTTTCTCCCAGGACCGACTGCTCAAAGGCCAGCCGTGAATCAGGATGATTGGCTTTCCTGACCCATGATCTTCGTAATACAGTTCGATATCTCCCGAGTTTTCTTTGCCAACGGTAATATGTGGCATGGCTTCTCCTCCGGGTCGTAAAAGGTCCACCCCGCCTCTCGGCTATGAGGTACAACCCTGTGGGCTTAGATGTCTCCACCGCTCAGGCGAAAGTTGAATCTTTACAAAAGTTCATAATCGCAAAACGAACGGGCGCCACAAGAAAAGATGTACTCCACGCCACACCTGGCGGATTAACAGAATTGCTGAATCTTTTTCACTCGATAGAGCTTCAGAAGAACAAGGCCTGCATATTTCCGGCTACAAAGCTCAACGAGTAACACTACTACTTCAGTTCAGTAAGGAGCAGCAGATGTCTGTGTCGACCCAGATTGCCCTCGTTCCACCCTTCACCCGTGAAATAGCGATTCTGAAAGTCCGTGCCGCTGAGGACGGCTGGAATTCCCGCGATCCGCAGCGCGTTTCACTCGCCTACTCTATCGACAGCAAATGGCGTAATCGTTCCGAGTTCCTTACCGGACGGGAAGAAATTGTTCAGTTCCTTACGCGCAAGTGGGAGAAGGAGTTGGAATACCGGCTAATCAAGGAAATCTGGGCCTTCGATACGAACCGCATCGCTGTTCGATTCGCCTATGAGTGCCACGATGCAGCGGGGCAATGGTTCCGTTCCTATGGAAACGAAAACTGGCAATTCGATGAAAACGGCCTGATGACTCATCGCCATGCCTCTATCAATGATTTACCTATCAAAGAATCCGAACGTCTCTACCATTGGCCACTTGGACGCCGTCCTGACGACCATCCGGGATTGAGCGATCTTGGGTTATAAGAGACAGAATTTCACATGCAGTACGTAACTACATCGATCACATAACAGCAAAGCTATCAGGACTGCAGTGCGCCCCACACGATTCGCATCTTTCCGCAAATTGTGTGGGGCTCGCCCACCTTTTGAAATGGAGCACGGCGTCAATCGGAAGCTCCTGGCTTCTTCTTCTCCTGGCCACACGGGCAGCAGAAACCGCCAATCAAATTTCACGGTTCTCCACCTGTAAATGCATCCTATAGAATGAGATGCTCTTGTATGGATTACTCCTCCTCTTCCCTGGCAACGCCTAATCAGGTGGAAGTACCCAAATGGCAGAATGCAGTCACGGCAGCCATTCTTGGCTGGATACTGGATGCCTTCGACTTCTTTGTCGTTATCTTTCTGCTCGATACCCTGGCCGACAACTTTCATATCCACAAGAAAGCAATCGTCTGGACGATCTCGCTTACGCTGGCAACCCGCCCGGTCGGTGCGCTGCTCTTTGGCGCTCTTGCCGACCGCATTGGCCGAAGAGTCCCACTGATTTGCTGTGTTCTCTATTTCTCAAGCATTACAGTTCTCAGCGGCTTCGCCCCTAATTTTGCTTTCTTTGCAACCATGCGGGCTCTCTACGGAATTGGGATGGGAGGCTACTGGGGCATTGGAGCATCCTTTGCCATGGAGAGTGCTCCGGCACATCTTCGGGGGCTCTTTTCCGGAATCATGCAGGCAGGCTATCCCTGCGGTTATCTGCTGGCTGCAGGTGGAATGATGACAATCGTGCCATTCTTTGGCTGGCGTGCCATGTTCCTGGTTGGATTCATCATCACTCTCCTGATCGTCATCCTCAGCTGGCTAGCCCCGGAATCTTCTGCCTGGAAGAAGAACCAGCCTCGCTCTTTCAGCGACATTGGCCGCGTTCTCCTGCAGAATTTCAAGATCTTCAGTTACCTGCTCCTGGTTATGGCCGCTATTAACTGCCTGTCTCATGGAAATCAGGATCTCTATCCGGACTTTCTCAAATCATTACCCTGGCTGGCCGGGAAGAAGATTTTGGGAATGAACGTCTTCTACGGTATCCCGATAATCTGCAGCTTCGCCGCCATCTTTGGAGCTATTCTCTTCGGACGTCTTTCGGAATCCTTTGGACGCAGACGCACCATTATTCTCGCGCTTGGTCTCGGAATCGTCTCTCTCGCACCGTGGGCCTTTGGAAGGTCCCTATTGACTCTGCTCTTTGGTGCCTGCCTGATTCAGGCAAGTGCACAGGGAGCCTTCGGAATTATCCCCGCCCACTTAAATGAGCTCTCCCCTGCATCCATCCGGGGACTTTTCCCGGGACTGGTGTATCAGCTGGGAGTACTGATTGCTGCACCCTCCGTCGGAATTGAATATCTACTTCGTGGCCATCTCGGCTATCCCTGGGCTATGACTCTCTTCGAAGCCACGGTAATCATGGTTCTGGGAGTCATCATCCTACTGGGACCAGAAAAGCGGGGCCGCAACCTAAACAGTTAACGCAGCGTGAAAGATCCGGCGGCACCCCATCAACGAACCACCATCTGAGCAACCGCTTCGGCCTTCCGTCTTCGTGCATAGAACGCGCGAATACGGCGCACAAATAATGCGAGTCCGGTCCACACCAGCGCAGCACACGCCAAGCTGGCCAAACCACTCAGCGCCTGTCCGAAAAGTCCTCCAGCTTCTCCTGTGTGAACAACCTTCACGAACATCCGTAACCGTCTACCCAGGTTGTAAGAAGAGAAAGTCTCCAGCTTCAGAACAGCTCCAGAGGTTCGGTCAAAGACCAGTTGCGCCTTCTGATCGGGACGGCTGCCGTTATCGAAATCGATTAAGAAGGTTATCTTGCGGTCGGAGGCATGGGGAAGAATCACAGTCAGGCTGTGCTCGCCAATGGCCTGCTGACGAGCGCTGAGGAAAAGCTGATCGATGCTGAGAAATGCCGGTTGCGGAGTACCTGCATCCTCCGTCCTGTTTTCATGCTTCGCTTCCTTCGAGCTCTCAGCCGCATTGGGAGGAGGGCTACCAGCCAACCGGTAAAGAAGATTTGTGGCCCAGGGATACGAGAGAATCAGACCTGTAATCACAATGACAAAGAGTGGTCCCGCTGCCCAAATGCCCATCACGTTGTGACGATTCCAGTTCCAGGCATGGCCCTTCAATCCGATACGGAGAAAGAGGCTGTTTTTGATTCTCGGCCAGCTCCATCTTGGAGGACACCAGAGATAGAGCCCGGTCACAATCATGACCAACAAAGCAAAGGTGAATACCCCCTTAACAGCCCGCGCCAGAGGTTTCCTGTCGGGAGAGGCTCCAAACCAGCGATGTAACCCGGTTATCGTCGCAAAGAATGCTCTTGTGTGTATCGCACCATGTCCTAGAACTGCGCCCGTATAGCGATTCAGGAAAAGTCTGCTGTCCTTCCCAAAGTCAATCTCAATCGGATTGCGATTATCCGATGGAATGACAATCGCTGACGGAGACTTTCCTTCGGCCCCCTGTGCCAACGACACCAGGCGATGTATCGACATCGCTTCCACAGTAGACGGCACCACCTGGGAGCGGTAATCGCGCTCAGCAAAAGCAATGACCTGGCGTTCAAAGGTCAACATGCAACCGGTCAGTGAGAGGAACAGGATCACCACACCAGCAAAAGATCCCGTAATCAGGTGAATCCAAAAAATCAGTCGTCTCAGGCTCATCAGTGAACTTCGAACTCAATATTCCGATGGAGGCATTTGCTGTACTTGAGAATCTGGAGAACTCCGGATTGCTCTCCATATTCCAGCCAACAGCTCTGTTTATTCAACATCCTCAACCTTAAGAAGACCTGAGAATTATCAGTTGTAATCAAAATTTCATTTTCCTGTAAGCCTAAAGACACATAGCCTAGACACAGCTCTTCACGAAACTTTCCTATGAACGTGCTGGTTATCGAAGACGACAAGAGAATTGCAAGCCTTGTCGAACGCGGATTAAAAGAAAACGGTCACCGAGTAGTCCTCTCCCACAATGGACGCGAGGGGGCAGAGATGATGCTGACCGGGAAATACGATGCTGCGTTGCTCGATATTCTTCTACCCGGTATGGATGGCTTTGCCGTCCTTGAAGAGGTACGTTCGAGGCGATGCAAGACCCCCATCTTGGTCTTAACGGCCGTCGATGCGGTTCCGCGTATCTTGCAGGCCTTCGATCTCGGTGCAGACGATTATCTGGTCAAGCCATTTCTGCTGGAGATCCTCCTAGCCCGCGTCTCGGCAATTGCCCGCCGCGTGCAAAATACAGAACCCGCTCCCATTGACGTTGGAGGAATTACGCTGGACCGCAGCCGCAGGGTGGCTATCAAGAACGGCAAACAGATTCCCCTTACAAGAAAGCAATTCGAACTGCTTGAGGCTCTGATGCGGCGAAGCGGCTTGGTGACCTCTCGCGAACAGCTAATTGAGGCCGGTTGGGGATATCTGGCAGATGTGAAGGAGAACACGCTCGATGTTTATATTCACGGTCTGCGAACAAAGCTGGAAGGTAAACCAGATACAGATCGTCCTCTGATTCGCACAATTCACGGAACCGGCTACATGTTTGTAGCCGACTAGGACCGGATACCATGGGCTCTCTATCTGTACGCGCCAAGCTTACGTTATGGTACCTTCTGGTCACCTTTTCAGGGCTGCTGCTCTTCGGAATTCTTTCCTACGGAGCTCTGCGCTTCGCTCTTTTGCAGGGGAAGAAATCTCATCTGCTCGGGCGAGAACAGCGCTTGAATCATTTCCTGGAAGAGAACAATGCTCAACAAAAGCCGCTTCCATTGACCAGCCTCCTGCATAACTATTCGCTGGTGACCCACGAAGGCAAACTAGTAGAGATTCGGAACCCAGATGGAAGCCTGCTATTTCCACTGCAGCAAAGCGGAGAAGACTGGCTTTCGGCAGCCCCGGAGAATTGTGCCCAAACCATCTTCCACTATCAACAAATAGAAGGTCAGCCTGCAATGGTCATGTGCCATCTGATCCTATTGGATGGCAAGCTGGTACGTCTCTATGTCGGCGGAACCCTCGAAGAAGAGTTCTACATACTCAGGATTTATCGCAATTCTCTGCTCTTGCTCATGCCCGGACTGCTGCTACTCGCGGCCATCAGCGGATATTTCCTAAGCCGCCGGGCGCTCAAACCAGTCGACCGCCTGACGAAAGCTGCTATCGGCATCGGTATAGGAAATCTCTCCGCACGACTGCCGGTTCCTGCCGCCAAAGATGAGCTCCAACAACTCGCTGTGGCATGGAATCAATTGCTGGGACGATTGGAAGTTGCGATCTCGCGGCTCAGTCAGTTTTCCGCAGACGTATCGCATGATTTAAGAACCTCAATTACGGTAATTCTGGCCACGGCGCAACTCTCTCTCCATCGTCATCGTTCGGAAGAAGAGTATCGGGAGAACCTCGACAAGATCGTCAATGAATGCCGCACAGCCTCTACCTTGCTCGATGCACTGCTCTCTTTGGCCCGTAGCGATACTTTTATGCACGAAGTAGCCTTCCAGAGAATCGATGTCTGCGAGCTGGTGGTCAGCGGTTGCAGACGAGTCGAGGATCTGGCGGAGTCCAGCGGCATTATGCTCGATTGGTATCTTCCGGATGCTCCTGTATATATCGAAGGCGACGAACTACTTCTGCAAAGGCTGCTGGGAATCCTTCTCGACAATGCCATCAAATACACACCGGAGCACGGGGAGATAAGAGCAGAGGTCTCTGGAAACACGAAAGAGATCCTGGTAACCGTTCGCGATACCGGAATAGGCATGACAGAGGAGGTGCGGCAGCACGTCTTTGACCGCTTCTATCAGGCCGATCTTCGTGAGCGTAAAACTCAGGCAGGAAGCGGCTTAGGACTGTCCATTGCCAGATGGATTGCAGATGCTCACCGCGCAGAACTCACCGTAACCAGTACTCCACTTCAAGGCTCAGTCTTCCAGATTCGTTTTCCAGCCAAAGAAGAACTGCAGGCGGAAGATCTTCACGACCAGGTGATTTCCTAAAGGCATAGTGTGGTACAGCCTCTATGCCAGGCATCTTAAAAAAATCTGAAACGCGTCTGAAGAAAAGCTGAACGACCACAAGAAAATGTAACTACCCAATGCCGGATTCTGGCAAGTTCGGACTTTATGACTATAAGTTCATCCAACAGATCCACATGGGGAAGGTTGATGAATCCCCAGTAAAATCAGGTCATTCGTTGTATCTCGCCGTGATTCCATTCGGAAACAGCCAAAGGAAACGATCCGATGAAAAGCTGCATTCACAACCATGTAACCTCCGTTTCACAATCGGCAGCTATTTTTCTCCCACTGACGAAATAGTGCTCAGCTTTTTTGGAGGATCTATTGATGCGAAGTTTCTTGAGCCGCTGGCCCCGTGTGCTGACCGTTTGCATAACGGTCCTTTTCCTTGCCGCAGGCTCTGTTAGTCTGCCCGCACAGCAAGATACCCAAGGATCTCTTGCCGGAACGGTTCTCGATATTGGGGGAAAAGCAATTGCAAACGCTACTGTCGTTGTAAAAAACGATTCGACCGCAAACAGTCAGAAGTTGACTACCGACACTCAAGGACATTTCTCAGCAACAGGCCTGTCCGCTGGCAAATACAACGTTGAGATCGCGGCCGTTGGCTTCGCGGCAACCAGCCGCAAGGGCGTGCAGATCGATGCAGGTCAAACCCAAAATTTACCCGTTACCCTGAAGATTGAAGGATCAAGCGAACAGGTCATTGTGGAGGCATATAACTCCGGATCGATTGCCGCCCAATACGCGCCCATGGATGGGCTGCTGGAAGCGCGCTCTGCACGTACTGAAATCAATTCGATCTTTATCCAGAACTTCACATCGCCGGTATCGGACTATAGCGAACTCACCCAGATGGCACCTGGAACGTTCAGCATCAACTCCAACGGAGTCGGACTTGGTGACAGCAAGATGTACTTCCGTGGTTTCAGCGACGGACTCTACGATATTACTTTCGACGGCATCCCTTTTAACGATACCAATACTCCGACGCATCACTCGTGGGCATTCTTCCCATCTCAGTGGATCGGCGGCATCGACTTTGACCGTGGCCCAGGTTCCGCTTCAACCATCGGGCCAACTCCCTTCGGCGGCTCGATTAATCTGCTCTCGCGCGACATGCCGACGGAACAGAATCTCCGAGGAGGCTTCTCCTACGGCTCGTTCAATACACAGCTGATGGACTTCGGTTTTGATTCGGGGAGCATGGGTGGAGTCACAAAGAAGAGCAACCTACAGATCGACTTTCACAAGTTGACCTCCGATGGCTATCAAACCTTCAATTTTCAGGAACGCAATGCCGGATCGTTGAAATATCAGCTAAAACTCTCCGACAAGACGACGCTGACAGGCTTCAGCGGAGTCCTCATGCTCGACACCAACACACCAAACGTGAAGGGACCGACTCGTGCCCAGGTAGCACAGTACGGAGACAATTACCTGCTACAGAATACAGATCCTAAGCAAGGTAACTATTATCGATACAATTATTACCACGTGCCTACCGACTTTGAGTACGTCGGAGTCAAAAGCGAATTAGGGAAAGGCTGGTTCCTGGATAGTAAGCCCTATACCTACAGCTACAACAACGCGCAATATTATGCGAATACGCCTCCGTCGAATAAGTCGGGACTCATCGATGCAAGCTGCGCTACCCCGGTAACAAAGAAGGGAATCACCTCCCTGCCCTGCGCCATCGATAAGCTCAACAGCTATCGCAAATACGGAGAGATCACAACTCTCAACCAGGCCTCCCGGTATGGAGTCTTCCGCACAGGCTTCTGGTATGAATGGGCTACGACGAACCGCTATCAGATCCCCTCTAACCCGCTCACGAAGCAGGATGACGCTCTGCCAAATTTCCACGAACGCTTCTATACCAATTCCTATCAACCCTTTGCCGAATACGAATATCACGCCACAGGGAAGATAACTCTCACAGGTGGTCTCAAATACGCCCACTACGACATGAATTTGAAGCAATATGCCGATAATGGCAAAACAGTTGGTAACCTGGGCGGTAAGGCTGCTGTTGAACACGCAGCAGGCTACAATTCTTACCTACCCTCGGTCGACGCGAATTATCGTCTATTGAGCAATTGGTCCGTGTATGGACAATTCGCCACGGGCAGCGTAATTCCACCTAGCAGTGTGTTCGATGTTACCGGAGGCAATGTCAATTCCAAGTTCCTGCCCAAACCGACCTATGCCAGAAGCTATCAGGGCGGCAGCGTAGTCAAGCTCAAGAAACTGACACTCAACACCGACTACTACTACACCCATTTTGAAAACTCCTATTCCACCTCCAGCGATCCTAATTGCGGGATCTGCTATATCTCCTCCGGAGCTTCAGTCACCAAAGGCTTTGAAGGAGAAGCCAATCTCTACCTGATTCAGGGACTCAGCTTCTATGCCAATGGTACCGTTGGCACAGCCAAATACGTTTCGGATGGATTCGCCAATAAGGGACAGTGGGTTGCCAACGCTCCATCCAACACCGAAGCACTAGGCCTGACGTATCAGCAAAAGTATCTGGATTTCGGGATCTTCAATAAACGGGTTGGTCCGATGTGGAATGACAATGGAAACTTTAATCAGGTGATTCCCATCGATCCCTTCAACGTAACCAACATGTTCTTCAATTACACGGTGAGAAACGGATCGCATTTCGACCAGACAAAGATCCGTTTGAGCTTCAATAATCTATTCGATCAGCACAACATCACCAACGTGAACATGGCCAACTCGGCCTTATCGAAGTTTCAGCCCTCATCCACCGATGTCCTCGGCTTGCTGCCAGGGAGGAGCGTTACCCTTTCGGTAACCTTCGGCTTTGCCCCCAAGGGACGGTAGGGTTTCCATATCGAGAACAAACCACTATTCACTTCACAATGCCCTAGGAACTCCTAGGGCATTTTCATTTCAACTTTGCCTTATAGTTACTGGCAAAAGAAGCATCATTCCGTGTAAGGAACGCCAAAGGTCAGATCGGAGTCCTTCGGTGGGCGATGGAATTCGCCAATAATCTTCACCGGCTTTTCCATCTCGTTCCAAATCTTCAGGGCCTCATCATTCATATACAGAAACCGCATCTGTTCGCGGCTAACCCCACGACGACTATAAACACTGATTACACTGACCAGATTCGTGCGGTCAGTCTCCGCCAGGTACGGACCCATGCTTATTGCGGGAGAGTTCTGAAGATCCCGCATCTCCTCCGCGCTTTGCGAAATTACTTTGTAGTTCAACGCCATATTCGTTTCGACTGTCCCCCTGACAAAAAACCGGCGCCAGGAGCTCATCCTCTCCGCAGACCAAATTCGCCTGATTGGTGTCGGTCAGTCTTTAGTCTAATTGACAAGGTCAAAAAGGCCCTCTAGGGTTCAAAGGGAGATTGAACCTGGGCCGAATTTCTGTTTCAAAACCGAGTTCAGGAGAAAACGGACAAATAGGTATGGATCGTCGAGATTTCATCAAGGGGACTAGCGCAATGGTTGTCGGAACCTCATTTTCTTCCGCAAGTGCCGCTATCGCAACAAACTTTGACTCACCGGCAGAAGCACCCGGCCGCCAGGTATTTTCCATCAACCGGGGCTGGCGCTTCAGTCGGACCATTGCAGCGGAGGGCCACTCCAAATCGTTTGACGATTCACAGTTCGAACGGGTCGTGGTTCCGCATACCACGGTAAAGCTCCCCTGGCACTTCTTTACAGAGAAGAGCTACGAAGGAGTCTCTCTCTACCGTCGTCCGCTCAAACTACCCAAAGACCTGAACGGTCGCCGTGTCTTCGTCGATTTTGAAGGCGTCATGACCGCCTCAACGGTGTGGCTGAACGGAACCAGGCTGGGCGAATACAAAGGCGGATATACTCCTTTCTCCTTTGAACTGACCCAACATCTCGACCCCAGCGGAGAAAACCTGCTGGCCGTCGATGTCGATTCCTCTGAGCGTCCCGATATTCCTCCGTTTGGAAACGAAGTAGACTATCTGACCTTTGGAGGAATCTACCGCGAAATCTCTATCCGGGTTGTCCCCCACACTTATATCGAGAATTTCAAGGCTATTCCTAAGGATGTGCTTTCCAATCCTCATCTTGAGATCACCTGCTATCTTGACCGCGACACCACTACGGTACCCAAAAACTTGTCTCTCCAGGCCGAGCTCATGGATGGAGAAAAGGTCCTGGCCAAAGCTGTACAGCGTGTCGAGAAAAACCTTCTGCAGCAAAAGAGTGCCTCTGTAACCTTCACAATGACAAACCTGGGCGACATCCAGCTCTGGGATCTCAAGAATCCGAAGCTCTACAACGTCCAAGTCACCCTTCTAGAAGAGGGCCATCCCACCGATCGGAATATGTGCAGAATCGGCTTCCGCGAAGCGATCTTTACCGACCACGGTTTCTCGATTAACGGCAAGATCGTCAAGCTGCGCGGGCTGGATCGGCATCAGACCTTTCCCTTTGTCGGCCAAGCAATGCCCGGCCGGGTACAACGCAAAGATGCCGACATTCTACGCAAGCAGTTCAAATGCAATATTGTCCGTACTTCGCATTACCCCCAATCCCGGCACTTCCTCGATCGCTGCGACGAGATCGGATTATTAGTCCTGGAAGAGATTCCCGGATGGCAACATATCGGAGACAAGAACTGGCAGGATATCTCCGTCGATAACGTCTCGCGAATGATCCGTCGTGACTGGAATCATCCATCCGTCATTCTTTGGGGCGTGCGTATCAACGAATCGCGGGATAACCATGATTTCTACGTCCGAACCAATGCCTTGGCTCATCAGCTCGATCCCAGCCGCCAGACAGGTGGTATCCGAAACTTCCAGGGATCGGAATTTCTGGAAGACGTCTTCACGATGAACGATTTCGGTTTCCCGCTAAAGGAACCCAACCATCCCCGCTATCTGAATACGGAATTCGTCGGGCATACTTATCCGTGCAAGACAATCGACACCTCCGACCATGTGCGGGAACACACGCTGAGACATGCCAGAATTCACGACCAGCTGGCCTCCAATCCGCAATATGCAGGTGGTATTGGATGGTGTGCCTTTGACTACAACACTCACAGTAACTTTGGTTCAGGAGACCGCATCTGTTATCACGGTGTTGCCGATATCTTCCGTGAACCTAAGCCTGCAGCAGGTTTTTACAAATCACAATGCGATCCTGAGGAAGAGGTTATTCTAGAACCGGCTTTCCACTGGGCACGCAATGACGAGCCCACCGGCTTCACCATCGCGATGGTCTGTTCAAACTGCGATCACCTGAAGTTCTATATCGACAAGGGGCACGGCTTCGAACTAGCCGCCGAGGCCGATCCCGACCGCAAGCAATTCCCACATCTCCGCTACGCGCCATTCATGCTGGATGTCGACGCTCAACCGAGTACTCGCGACTGGGGAGATCTGCGCATCGAAGGTTATATTAATGGCAAGTTGGCAATTACCAAGACCTACGCAGGCAGCGGTGTCTATGGCAAATTCCTGATGGCCGCCGATGATGAAGAGCTGATTGCCGACGGTGCCGATACGACTCGCGTAGTTATGAAGGTCGTCGATGCTTACGGCGGAGCTCCGCAGGTCGTTGCAGCCGAGGCAATCAGCCTGGAGTTGGAAGGCCCAGCAGAGTTGATCGGTGAAAATCCCTGTTCCCTGGTTGGCGGCACGATGGCAGTGTGGATACGTGCGAAAGAACAGGCCGGAACAGTACGACTGCGTGCCAAACACCCCTATCTGGGAACAGCAGAGGTTGAGCTTCGGATTACCGAAACACCGGCAGAGACCATTTAGAGCAAAACCAGCGTTACTATGTCCCATCCCAATTCGGCGATGTGCAGGTTTTCTCGGCGGAAAACCTGCGTAGGGAGTTGTGCTTCGGGATACACCTACGCTGGTTTTGCTCTAGGGCAATTTCAACACGATTGTGCTTTCTTCAAATATGGACATGTACAGGTTTTCTCAACTAGAGACCTGTACAAACTCCTTAGCCCCAATCTTTCCTGGCATCCCCAACACTATCCTCTATTCACGAAAGTAATTCCATCGCCACTGCCCAATGACATCTCGGAAAAGGTCACCCGTACTTGTGCCGCACCACTTAAATAATGAGACTAACGGCGGACTACACCAGATCAGACTATGGCGGCCCAAGTCACGTCCTAAGTTAGATTCCAAGTGCGATTGGATCTATTAAGCTCAAGCAATCATTTAGAGAACTTTGCACTAGAACGGACCTCAGATTCAGGCCATAGCCGTTTACACTCCGACCGCACGCACTCCCGAACGAAGCGATGTAAGGGGTCGGCATCGAAACGAGGGTGCCATGCCTGAGAAATCGACCCGGGTTTGAGCGAAAGCGGAATCGAAAACATATACAAGCCCAAGGACTCGATTGCTGTTCGCGTGTGGTGTTTCGGAACGCTGGCAACCATATCAGAACTTGCTGCGGCGAGCAGAGCGCTATAAAAAGTAGGAACGATCACGGATATATGCCTCTTCATGCCCACCTCCTTGAGTGCTTCATCTATTGGCCCCCACTGGACTCCCCTACGGGAAGCGACAATGTGTTCATACTCCGCGTACCGTCTGGCGGTGATCTTGCCCTTTGTCAGCGCATGACCGGGACGAACTACCCCTGCAAACGATTCCGCCACTAGACGTTGCACCTTCACTTCCGGTCCGCGTAATTTGATATTCCCAACAATCGTGAGGTCAACCGTTCCTTCCCGGAGAGGGCCTATGTCATGTGGCCTCTCAGACAAGAAACGCAATGTGATGCCGGGCGCGCTTTCGTGAATCAACTTTGTCAGCGACGCCGCAAAAGTGCCAATGAGGGCTTCTTCCGTCGTGATGGTGAACGTCCGTTTTATGTCCTGTAAGGGAACCGGATTGCCATACACAAGCGCGCGAGCTTCTTGTGCCAGAGTGTGAACCCGTGCCCTCATATCGAGCGCTTTCGGCGTCGGAACCAAGCCTCTACCAGCTCTGACAAGAAGAGGATCGTGCATCAATTTACGAAGACGAAGCAAGGCATGGCTCATTGCTGGAACGCTGATGCCCATGCGCTCTGCAGCCATAGTGACACTCTCATCCTGTAAAAGAGCATCCAGCGTCAGCAGAAGGTTGGCGTCGAATTGTTTCATTTGGTGCAAGTATACATTTCATGTCGATGCCTTTATCAAACATTCGATACTCACTAGTTTGAAGGAAGGAGACGTATTCCCTGTCTTCAAAGCAAGGACGTATTCATGATAGATACTTCTGCATCGGTTCAGTCAGATAGAAGATTGCGCGGTCACTCTGCCCGCCGGCGAATTTTGATTGTTGGTTTACTTGTGAGCGCTGCCCTATTGATATGCCTTTACCTTTTCGCTACACGCGGAGAAGTCTCGACCGATGATGCTCAAGTGGATGGACGTCTGGTGCCGATAGCTCCCAAAATTTCCGGTTACATTGAGAAATTACTAGTCAATGACAATCAGGTACTCGCCCAGGGGCAGCTCATCGCATTGATTGACCCTCGTGATGAAAAGGTGCAAGTAAAGCAGGCGGCAGCAGCCCTTGACACACTTGAAGCTCAGGCCCGTGCTGCAGGAAGCAATGTTGGACTAACTGCTAATGTGACCTCTAGCAGCGTCTCGTCCGCAGAGGCTGCGATAGCGAATGCCGAAGCGGAACTTGTCCGCGCCAAAGCGACAGCAGAAAAAGCGCGACATGCGGACTTGGAACATATACGAGCAGATATTGAAGATCGCAAGGCCAACTATGTTCGCGCTCATTCCGATCTGCGGAGAATGCAGAGCCTCATTGAAAAGGGTGAAATCTCAAGCATTCAATATGACCACTACGTTGCTACGGAGCGCAGCGCCAAGAGCCAACTGGATGCCGCACAAGAATCCCTGCTTTCGCAGCAAAAGGTAGCACAAGCGGATGAGGCCGCAGTTCATGCTGCAGAAGCAAAACTGCAGAAAGCAAAAGCAGAACTATCGCGAGCACATGCTGAGCAACAGCAGGTAAAAGTGCGCGCCGATGATGCCGATGCCATGCGCGCCGGAGTCGACGCCGCGCGCGCCAAGCTGGATGCGGCAAACCTGCAACTATCCTACACGGAGATTCGCGCACCGCGAGAAGGAAAGGTTACACGCCGCACGGTGGAATCTGGAGCTTATGTAACAACGGGACAAACGCTGCTAACGCTCGTTCCGACACAAGACATCTGGGTTACGGCGAACTTCAAAGAAACACAGTTGCGCCATGTCAAGCCAGGAGACCGAGCAGACATAACCGTAGACCAGTTAGGGAAGACATTTACAGGGTCAGTGGATTCGATAGCAGGCGCCACGGGAGCACGCTCATCTCTGCTTCCTCCGGAGAACGCGACAGGAAATTACGTCAAGGTGGTGCAGCGAGTCCCCGTAAGGATTCTGCTTGACGCGGATGCGATCCACTCCGGCGCTCTTAGTGTTGGAAACAGTGTTGAAGTCACAATCCATACGCATTGAGTGAGAGCAAAAAGAAGGGACAAGCAGAATCAGATGACATCGAACGCCATAGCTCAAACCTCGCCTCATCAGAGCGTAAATCCGTGGATTTTAGCAGCAACCGTTCCGCTTGCCGCGTTTATGGAACTGCTGGATACGACGATTGTGAATGTCGCCGTCGAGCATATTGCCGGTGGACTGTCTTCGAGTTCTGATGAGGCTACCTACGTTCTCACCTCCTACCTCGTTGGCAATGTTGTCGTTCTTCCTCTCAGTGGTTACTTATCTGGACTACTTGGAAGAAAGAACTACTACCTTATCAGTGTGGTGATCTTCACCATCACCTCTGCCCTCTGTGGATTCGCTCCAACACTGGGTTTTCTTGTGTTCTTCCGTGTACTGCAAGGAATCGGAGGAGGAGGTTTGCAACCGGTTTCGCAGGCGATTCTAATGGACGCTTTCCCCCCGGAGAAGCGTAGTACGGCACAGGCTGTCTTTTCTATAACCGCCGTTCTGGCACCTGCGCTTGGACCAATAACCGGAGGACTACTTACTGACAATTACAGTTGGCGCTGGGTGTTTTTAATCAATATTCCAATCGGGATACTGGCCTTCTTTCTGAATGCTCATTTGGTGCATGATCCACCGCATCACAAGCGTTTTACGCTGCGGGAGAAGAAGTTCGATTATCTTGGGCTGTCTCTGCTTGCGATTTCCCTCGGTTGCCTCCAGGTCGTTTTAGACCGCGGGCAGATTGATGACTGGTTTGGCTCAAACTTCATTACTACTTTTGTTGTGTTGGGTGTCATAGCCCTGATTGGCTTCGTCTGGTGGGAACTCAAGCATCCACATCCCGTCGTGGACCTTCGGCTCTTAAAGAACATCAACTTCACACTGTGCGTGTTAGCGACATTGCTGATGGGATTTATTTTCTACGCAATCACCTATATGCAACCACTGTTCTGCCAACAGATGCTTGGCTGGACTGCCACGTGGGCTGGGTTGGCGCTCTCGCCTGCCTCGGTGGTCTTTGTCTTCATGATGCCTCTGATGCCGTGGCTGATAAAACGTATCACACCGCGCTACTTAACGATGATCGGATTCCTCATTCATGGGATTGCCTGCCTCTTGCTGGTGGGATGGAGCCTGGACCAGCCCTACTGGAAGATATTGGGTTCTCGTATTGTTGAGATTATCGGCCTGGCAGGACTTCTCGTTCCCATCAATGTGATTGCCTTTGGCTTCTTGTCCAGAGAGAAAGCAACGAGCGGAAGCGGTTTGTTGAGCTTAGCCCGAAACTTTGGCGCTAGCTGTGGTATCTCGGTTGCGGCAACGCTTCTGGCCCGGAGAAGCCAGTTTCACCAAAACATTCTCGTTAGCCACCTCACACCTGGAGAGCCAAGCTACCGAGCCGCGTTAGAACAGAACGCATACCTTCTGTTTCATCATGGCCGGAGTTGGGCCGATTCTGTTACTTCGTCAGTGGCGCTTTTAGGGAAAGCGCTCGAACAACAAGCGTTGATGCTGTCTTATATCGACGCTTTCTGGATCATCGCGGTGATTTCCTTTCTTGCCGCTCCAATCGCTTTACTGATTGGGAAGGAAAAGCCGGTTTCTTTGGAAGAGGTTGCGGCAGAGAGTCACTGACCTGAATAGCGTCAAGTTCCTTTGTGGAAGACGAAATATGAAATTCGAGAAAACAAATCAGATTATGCGATGGACGCTGATGCTACTCCTCCTTGCGGATTGCATTCAGGGCATTCAATTGACTGCACAAGAAAACAGCTCACGAGAAATTACTCTGCCTCAGGCTGTTCGCCTTGTGCTTGCGGAAAATCCAAATGTGCAGATTGCTGTCTATCAGGCGGCCATAGCAAAAGAGAATCAGCGTATTGCACTTTCCACCTTGCTCCCGCAGGCGAATGTCGGAATTAGTGACAGCGTAAACAGGCTGAATGTTGAAAGCTCTTTCGGAACCACAGGAGGGCTTTTCCCTCAACATGAAGGGCCTTATCAGGTTCTGGCAGCTGAAACCAACTTCCATATTCCGATTCTCCATGTAGCCAATTTGCAACGTTATCGCGCACAGGAAGCAAATCATGCAGCAACCGTTGCGGAAAGTAAGAGTGTGCGAGAGCAGATCGTTGAACTGACGATATCGCAGTACCTGCTTTGCATTCGCAGGAACACCACAGTCAAGGCTGCCGAATCTCAGGTCGCACTCGCAAAGCGCCTTTGGGAACAAGCGGATAATCTGCAAAAGGCTGGTGTAGGCACAAGTCTTGATAGCCTTCGGGCACAGCAGAAACTGAAGGTTCAACAGCAGGCATTGATCGTAGCACGGGTAGAATCTGCCACATCCCTATTTGGACTGGTCCGACTGCTCAACCTTCCGCCGACAACCCAATTGATCCTCACAGACGAACAAGGATTTAATAGCCGCGCTTTTTCTCTGCCTGAAGAAGCATCTCTCGAAGAGGCTTATAAGCAGCGGCCAGAAATGATGGCTTTACAGAATCATCTGGAAGCAGCGCGCCGTCAGTTGTCGAGCAGTCGGGCTGAACATATTCCGAATCTCGATATACAAGGACGCTGGCAGGAGCAAGGGAATCGCCCGGACAACACGATTCCTGTCTATCAGTACGCAATGACAGTATCCGTTCCAATATTCACGGGCGGGCGTGTTCGTGCGGAGGCGGCGTCATCGACCCTTGAGATCAAGCGTCTGCAGAGCCAAGAGCAGGAGCTAAAGAACCAGATCGCACTCGAAGTCAAAACAGCAACCGTCAAACTGCAAGCTGCGCTTGAAGAAGTTAAGGTCGCAAACGCAGGTTTGGCTTTGGCTCAGGAAGAAGTCACGCAGGCTCAAGACAGATTCCAGGCAGGGGTGAACGATAACATCGAAGTCGTCCAGGCCCAGGATAGTCTGAGTCGCGCTTATGACGATCAGATTGCCGCTCTCTACCGTGCCAATCAATCCCGTGCCGATCTTGAACGCGCGATTGGTCATATCGAGGAAAGTTATGTGAAATAGAGCATTGGCCTATGAAATGTATCGTTTTTACTAATCTAGAGCAAAACCAACCACTCATTGGCATCTAATATCGGCGCGGAAGAGCCAAATGGCCACCCTTAAACGGAAAGGCCACTCTGCTCTTTACATCGCGCGTTCTGACTTCTGCGGTGAGGATCGCAGCATAGCAATTGCTGCGACACCTCTAAGTACCTTACTCCGCATATTTAATACTGCAACCATAAGGGCGGGTATAGGAGGTAGCTACCGGTTTGCCCTGCATGGCTTCTGTCAAAGCTTCCGAAACATAATTCTTGGATTGCGAAATATCAGAGGGGTCCGGTGTTGCGTGATCGTCAATAGCACCTTCATAGATCAGCTTTCCTGAAGGATCGATAACGAACATATGAGGAGTGGTTTTAGCGTCGTAAAGATGGGCTATCTTTCCATCGGAGTCCAGCAAAGCAGCTGTGGGGACAGCGTGCATCTTTCCCAGATAGCTGTTCTCTTCCGTCGCTGTAACATAGCCTTGCAGTCCAGGAGCAGAGGAAATCACCGTAAGCCACACAACCCCTTTGGATGTCCATTCCTTCTGCAGACCCTGCATGTTACCGCTTGCGTAGTGCTTCCTGGTAAAAGGACATCCCTGGTTGTGCCACTCTAAAACAACATACTTACCCTTGTATTCGGAAAGTTGATGCGTCGTCCCATTGGAATCGACGCCGGTGAAGTTTGGGGCGGAATCTCCAACTCTCACAGCGAGAGCTGGAAGGGTTAGGAAAAGAGCGGTTAAAACAAAAGCAAGCTTTCGCTTTGGACGTCTCCAGTGCATCGCGTTCCCTCCTACGGGTCTAGGCGAGCTTCCCTGGTGGGTTTGACGTTCGAAAGTGCGTCGAAGACTATGCCTGTGGTTAAGACCTCAGGAAGAACCTGAGGTTCGGACTGCCCGGGAAGATAGAGAGCATAGGTGGGAACGCCACTCCTCCCCAATTTTGCCAGAGCCTGGGCAATCGCATCGTCGTGCTGCGTCCAGTCGGCGCGAAGTAGAACTACTCCGGACTGAGCAAAGCGAGACTGCACGTCCGAACGATCCAACACAACTCGCTCGTTTACCTGGCAGCTCAGGCACCAACCAGCTGTGAAATCAACAAAGACTGCCTTCCCCTGAGAACGATACTTCTCGACAGCATCGGGAGTCCATGGCTCCCAGCGCAGACCGTTTCCCTGTGCCTGAGCAGAGGCAGGACGTAAAGCAAGATTCTTTACGGACCAGACCGAGATTCCAACCGCCGCCAACAAAATGATTGCAGCCACACAAGATGCCGGTAACTTCGCAGGCCAGCGGCCAAGCACCCAACCCGTTACCGCCAACAGTAAAAGCGCTGCCAATAATCCAATCAGGGCATTCGTCCCTGCAGTCTGTGCGAAGAGCCATATCAACCAGATCACCGTGCCAAAGATGGGGATAGCCGTTGCTTGCTTCAGCACCTCCATCCAGGCTCCAGGTTTGGGTAATAAACGTGTCCATTCCGGTCGAAAGGTTAGCAGCACATAAGGAGCAGCCAAGCCTAAGGCCAGTGCAGTAAAGATCGCAAAACTCACCACCACGGTCTGGGAGAGAGCAATACCAATAGCCGCACCCATAAAAGGAGCGGTACAAGGAGTCGCCACCACCGTGGCCAGAATCCCGGTAAAGAAGCTCCCCGCATAGCCTTGCTTTTGTGCCAAAGAGGAGCCTGCGCTGGTAAGCAGCAGCCCGATCTCAAATTGTCCGGCAAGAGATAACCCTAAAAAGAAGAACAACATGGCCATCAAGGCCAGGAATATAGGTGATTGGAACTGGATGCCCCAGCCGATCTGCTGCCCACCGGCTCGCAGGATCAGAAGGACGCCAACGATAATCCAGAAGGAGACCAGAATTCCTATCGTATAAACGGCGCCGTGTTTGCGCATCCGACCACGCTCTTCCCCAGAAGATTGGACTAAGGCTAAGCCCTTTAGAAAGAGCACGGGAAAGACGCACGGCATCAGGTTCAGAATCACTCCTCCGGCAAAGGCCAGAGCAATGGCAAGCCAGGGGCCGCCGGAAAGTGCTTTGCCGGTTTTCGTGGAAGCAGCAGGCAATACACCCTGGCGAGCGGTAAATTCGTAACTCTGACCATCGCTCAAAACCACCACCCCATGAATCTGATCGGGAAGCTTTGCCAGATTCGGGTCCTTCTTCAGAGTGAGGATCACACCCTTGTCAGCTGGAGCAGCTGTTTGAGCCGCCGGATTATCTAAAACGTTCTGATCCAGAGGAAAGAACTGCGCTCCGGTTATCGGATGCCCTGGAAGAATTGCCAGCCTGAAACCCTCTGCGGTCGGCTCAAATACCGCCTGGGACTGAGCAGGAAGCTGCTGAGGCAAAGTTCTCTGGAGCCGGTCAAAAATTTGTTTGTCTGGCTGCACAGTCGATGCACTGTTTCCTGCATTACTATCTACCTTCCGGGTAATATCCAGATTCGCCTTCCCCGGCAGACAAACCTCACGACAGACCAGCCAATCGACCTTCGCCGAAAGATGAGTTTCACCCGTCTTCAAATCCGGCGCAGTTTGCATCACCATTGGAAAGAGAACTTCACCCTCATAGCCGTAATCCATCAATGGACCGAGCGGAAGACGTTTCGGGGATGGATACTGCATCGCTCCGGCCGTAATCCCGGCAGGCAGTTGCCACTGAATACGGGGAGGCTCTCCGGAGTCACCCGCGTTTACCCAATAAACATGCCACTGTGGCTCAAGTTTGAAGTACAGACCTGCGTGGAAAGGCTGCCCCGGGACAAGAGTCTCCTCGGGAATAAGTAGCTGCACTTCAAGATGATCGGACTTGGCAGAGGATGCCGCACGAAGAGGAGCTGAGGCTCCCAGGATTAGAGCAAGAAGCAGAAAGGCGACAGAAAATCGGGAAATTTTTCTCATTGAGAGCACAGGGAAGACAGCATCCCTCTTCGCTCATTGTAGGATGTTTGGCCTTCCCATTGGTCGCACAAACGAGAGACTGAGGCTTAATCGTGGCGCCGTCTGCGTCCATGGAAGGAGGCACGGGAGCGCGGATCAAACCTCGGTGTATTCAGGAGCGAATGCATGAAAAGATCACAATCCGCAGCACTTAAAATCCAAGTGCTGTAATCCCGTCCCGGCTGTATGGCAATCTCCTCAGAGGAACGAGTAGGGAAACCCGTTATGGAAGCATTCTTTAGAGAGTTGAGATATGTCTTTCTCGCCCGATGATCGGCATAAAACCGAAAATCCTTGTTTTCCCGATGCTCGTGATTACCAGAAATTGCCATGACCCCCTCCACTTACATACCGGCGACTCTATGTGCGCTGGCAAACTGTGTATCGGCAGCTATAAAACGCACGAGCAGCTACATCACGCGATTTTGAGTAACCAACAGGCAGGTAACCGAGGTGCAAAAGCCCGACCGCCAGGAGGCAGCCGGGCCTCATTTCTAGTAACGATATGGCGCTGGCGGTCCATAAATGTGGGCTACACCCACGCGATATCCATGAGCAAAACCACGGCGGTACTCCTCACGATCCGGCCACGGCATATGAGGATGGCGAAATTCGTCGCGGTTATTCACATCCGGCGGACGATGGTTCTGGAAGTCGCGACGAGCACCCTCAATACCGTCTAAAAATCCCATGCGCGCAACCTCGCGGAATTCGGGAGGAGGAGCGCCCCATCCCGGTGGCGGAGGCCCCTGTGCCAACATACTCGGCGTTCCAATTCCAGCGATTGATATGAGAGCAAGTAACCCAATCCCAGCCATTTTGATCTTCATCGTTCCTCCAGATCCTTCTTACGTATGCATCAGACACGAGGATGGATAAAGGGTTGCGGTGGATACACTCGCATATATTCACTGCGAACCGTTACAAATACGAGCAACTTATGCGAACCTGCGGTGTTGCTCGGGCTGTTTTACGCCTTAGCATCGCTTCAACTTGCCGCCGGCAGACAAAACAGAAGTCCCTATTCTTCGGTTCTCGTTGTGTGCAAAACAAATGCGCCTCTCCGTTAAAGGAAAAGGGGCATCGTGAAATTCTCAATCGAGAAAGGGCGGGTTCTGGTTCACGCAGCACGAGCAGCATGCTCGCGAAAGATGCATAAATCCTGCACACACTTGATTCCTGCACCCTCTGCCCAGCCTATTGCCTCTTCATGGCATACACCTTCCTGCAGCCACAAATATGGAACCTTCAGCCTGATCGCGTCCTTCACAATCTCGGGAACATATTCGGAGGCACGAAAGACATTTATAAGATCGATCTTCCCCCCTGCAGCACAAGCCTCATCCAGGGTGGAATAGCACTTCTCTCCCAAGGCTTCAGTAATTGTGGGATTTACCGGAACGATATGATAGCCCTGCTGTTGCATGTATCGAGAAACACCAAAACTGGCGCGGCCAGGGTTGTTGCTCAGCCCTACGACAGCGATGGTGCGCACATTCTTCAAAATCTCTTGAATCACTTCGGGTTCATTCAAGCAGGAATTCCCTCCTTCAAACTATCTCTTTCTAGAGATGCATGCAGGGCCAAAAGACACAGGCTAATTCCAAGCCCAACCCATTCTTTTGAGGAGAAACCAGCTGCATCCTGATATCACTTTATCGTGGTTTTCTCCCCAATACGCATAGGAAGCGCATCTTTACCATCCCGGACACCCGAAGCCAGACCTGTTATAAGGATTAACTTGCAGGCTTGCCGGAAGAAAGGCCCTCCGCATTGCCTCTTCTGAGCAGAACACCGCTTAAAAGCAGGATCAGAGCAACCACGGCATAGAAATAGTGCAAGTTCACAATTACCTGTAACAGGATCACCTCGGCAATCAGCCATCCCAAGAGCACACAGCCTTGTGCCAAGACCATCGACGCATAGGAGCGGTATCGGCGAAACGTAAGCCAGAAAGCCCAAAGGCTCAAGAATCCATTCGCGATAAGCAGGATGATCGCAGGAATGAGAAAAGAAGAAAAAGGAGAATGCCGCAGCAAGCGAAGAGGCATATGCATCAATTCCCCCGTAGGATCGATTAGCAAGGGAATAGCTCCAAATATTGCGGAGGCGCCGAGAAACAACAGCGTGGTCATAGCTACGATTCTCACAACTCTCATGGCGACCTCCATTATTACAGCAGTTCTCCAAAGTTGCGACACGCTTAGTCCATCAAGAACACTCTGCAACTGGAGAATGTAAGACGCGCTAAAACCTCCCCTGTAATATGAGGCAAGTTCAGCGACGCCCCGCAGATATACATCTGTATGATGCCTGCTTTGCAGTTCTGCGTTATTCATCTTATGGAAGCCTTCTACCCGAAGCTGATTGCTAAAACGGAGTTGTATTCGTACTATCTCCGCGCCTAAGTTACTTTGTTATTCGCCGCAATCTAACTTCGGCTGCACAAGCATGATCGATTTGAAGTCGAGAGGTGAAGCTATCTACACCTACGAAGGGCAGAAACAAATTCATCAACCCATTGAAGCCGTCACGTCGTTTATTGAAACGGGAACCGATGCCGCATAGTTATTGCATAATGCCTACAAAATCGGCTCAAGATTAAGAAGAGCCGCTCATCCGAGAGCGGCTCTTCTCTCCCAGCAAGAGGACACGATTGTTTCAAAGACGGTCTTGTACGTTATCGTTTCAGCTTCCACAAGATCTGGCGGAAGATACCCAGCCAGGTTTTCGCATCGGTGTCCGAAAGCTCCAAGCGCCGAACTAGGCGCCGCGTTACCTCTTCCGATGAAGCTTGCGGGCGCTGACCGGTATACCCACTCACCTGCATTGCCTCGGACACGACTTCCGTAATCCGCTCAAAATCTGCTGCGGCGGCCAGTTCTGGCCGTTGCTCTGTCGCGAGAACTCCTCCATTTTCCCGAATCAACTCGTATAGGCAGATCGCAACCGCTTGCCCAAGATTCATGGAGTAATGTTCCTGGCGGGTTGGGATGTGAACCAGGAAATTGCAATAGCTGAGGTCGTCATTAGACAGTCCGCGTTTCTCCGATCCGAAGAGGAGAGCAATCTTGCCAGTATCCAGTTGACCGCGGATCAGCGATGCTCCTTGTTCCAATCGATGTAGAGGATGCTGCAACTCCCGATGACCAACTGCAGTAGTCCCTACCACCAGAGAGCAGTCTGCCACCGCATCCGCTACTGAGGTGTATTCCTGAGCATTTGCCAGTAAGGGAGCAGCACCTACAGCGGATCGCGCCTCACGAAACGCAACCTCATAAGGATTGACCACCCGCAGCTTCAAAAAGCCGAAATTGCTCATCGCCCTGGCGGCAGCACCTATATTGAGCGGGTTCCGCGTTGCGACCAGTACCACAACGATATGGTCAAGTTGAGCAGGGCCAAGCACGAATCCTTCTCCTCCAATACAGGCAATTGTAACGGGCTCATCGAACGGAAATCTAACAGCGCTACTTTTAGCTTCACGTACGAACGTATCTTGAAGTGCTCGTTTCGATCAGAATTTGTGTTCGAATAACGCAACACTTTCTGTGACAAGAAAATCTTTTGGCTCGCGGGCGAAATGGGGTACACTGAATTGCAAGTAAGCCATGCTGCTCTTTTTTAACAACACGGCAAGCATCTCCATCCACTCGCGCTACATCTTCTTTGCGAGTTCGGCCTGTTGTTCCTGTCTCTGTCGTCGCTAAAACCGCGCGAATCCTTTACTCAGCTTCATCGCTATTACTAAAGCTGTAAATCCTAAAAAACAGTTGTTCGCATTTCGAGGAGGCAAGTTGTCCTGGCGAATCTTTGTTTTTCTGTCCATCTTTATTTCCCTGGGTTTGTTGTTATCTTCTGAAGCAGTCGGCCAAACTGCAGCTACTGGAGCCATCACGGGACTGGTAACAGATCCCACCGGAGCGGTCGTGGCAAAAGCGCAGGTCATCGTGATTGAGACCGGAACCGGCACTCGTCGCACAGTTGAGACCAATGCGCAAGGAATCTACCGCGCGCCACTACTCTCCCCCGGCAACTATGAGGTCGAGGTTCACTCCCCGACTTTCCAGACGCAGAAGAAGAGTGGAATCGTGGTCAACGTGGCTGAAACCCAATCCTTGGGCTTCACGCTGAAACCCGGCGATCAGGCAGAGACCGTCCATGTCGAGGCCGATGAGGTATTAGTCCAATCCGAGACCAGCACGTTAGGCGGACTCGTTAACGAACGTACGGTTGAAGGACTTCCCCTTAGCACTCGTAACTACACTCAAATTCTCGATCTGGCTCCTGGAGTTCAGGCTGACGTCAATAACGCGGGAACACTCGGTCGCAACACGCAGGACGCGTACGTCAATGGAGCCCGCAGCATCGACAACAACTTTCAAATGGACGGAGTGGAGGTAAACAACTTCGGAACTGGACGTGGTGGTGACTGGCTCGGCTACTCCGGTATTCCTGTCCCTAATCCCGATGCTATTCAGGAGTTCAACGTTCAGACCTCACTCTACGATGCAGGCTATGGACGCGGTGCCGGAGCCAACGTGAATGTAGTCACCAAGTCCGGCACAAATCACTTTCATGGAAATGTCTTTGAGTTCTTCCGCAACGACGCGCTAAATGCCAATGACTATTTCCTAAAGCAGTCGGGGCAAGAGAAGCCCGTCCTGCGCCAGCATCAATTCGGAGGAACATTCGGCGGGCCGGTTCTGGTCGACAAACTCTTCTTCTTTGCGTCCTATCAAGGCACCCGCCAGACGAATGGTGTCGGTTCAGCCTCACTGGCAAGCGCCGATCTCCCTGTCGGGCTCACCGATACGCGAACGGCTTCCACTCTTGGAGCTGCTTTCTGCGGACAGTCCGGGGTATATGGAGGAGCGGCAATCGCTTGCGATGGAACGGATATCAACCCCGTCGCATTAAGGCTCCTGAATTATAAGCTGCCTAATGGACGCTACCTCATTCCCTCTCCACAGACAGCGAATGGATTATCGACCTTTAGTGTTCCGTCGAAATTCAGTGAAGACCAGTACCTTGCCAATGTGGACTATCAGCTCTCGCAGGTGCATAAGCTGGGTGCGCGCATCTTCCTCTCCAACGATCCACAGACAGCGGCTTTTACAACCTCAAATCTTCCAGGATCGGGAGCTACAAGCAGTTTTCGGAATCGGGATATCAACCTGAAATTGACATCCATTCTGTCACCACGATTCATCAACGAAGCACGTTTCAGCTTTACCAGAAGCTATGGACGCCTGAATACTCTCACTCCGGTTACCAATGCTGAAATCGGTATGTCACAACCGGCAGATCAAGCCATCATTCCGACGCTAAGCGTCTCCGGTATGTTCAGCATCGGAGGCCAGTCGAACGATGAATTCACTACTGCCGTAAACTCCTTCCAGGTTGGTGACCAGGCCTCTCTCAGTCTGGGGCGCCATAATCTTCGGTTTGGAGCGCAAGTCGAACGCATTCAGGACAACTTCAATCTGCCCGGTGTTAAGCGAGGATCGATTTCCTTTCTGAGCTTCCCGGACTTCCTGCTGGGAGAAAGTGCGGCGCAAAACGGCAGCAGCTACAGCAATGTCTATTCCAGCTCTTCGCAGGCAGGCATCACGGATCGGCATTTCCGCGTCAATGGCTTCTCGTCCTTTCTCCAGGACGACTTCAAGATCAACTCGCAACTAACGCTGAATCTCGGCCTCCGTTGGGAAGTCTTCGGTGGACTCAAAGAAAATGACGGACGCCTGGTCAACTTCTGGACCTCGCTGGCAAACAACGACTTCAGCGGAACACCCAATTACAGTGGCTATGTTGTGGCAGACAACTTCCATGGAAGCGTTCCCGACGGAGTAAAGCGCACGGGTAATGTCTCCTGCTGCGATAAAAGCACGCTCTGGGGGAATGTCGGACCACGCTTCGGATTAGCATGGCTGCCACTCAAGAAAGACAAGGGTCTGGTTGTTCGCGCAGGTTATGGCGTGTATTACTCCCGAACCTCCGGAAATAACGTTCTTCAACTCTTGCTGGAACCACCGTATGTATCGAGCGCTTACACCTCGGATGTGGGGAATGCCGGTGCCACCTTCCAGGATCCCTGGGTGATTTCGCTTCCGGAGGCGTCAAAGTATCCGATTTGGAGCCCCAGAGCGATTGACAATGCGAGTTATGTCCAAACACTGGACAGGAACTGGAGATCGCCGCTCACGCAGCAATGGAGCCTGAACGTGCAGAAGGAGTTCCTGCATGACTTTCTGATTGAAGTTGGTTACGTAGGTTCTCGCGGCGAACGTCTGGTTCGGTTCCGTGAGGTCAACCAGGCACAGTTGGCAAGTGTCGGAGCCCCTGTCAACGGAGAGACGACCAACACGGTGGATAATGCTTATCTACGCGTTCCTGTGCTGGGATTCGCCCCTTACGGCATCTGGCAGGTTGAGACTCAGGGAGGCTCCTACTACAACTCGCTGCAAACAAGCCTCTCCAAGCGTTTGAGCCACGGAGTGCAATTCAAAATCTCCTATACCTTTAGCAAATCGCTGGACGATCTTCCGACAGGTGCGCCGAATCTCTTTACCGGAAGCACCGGTTATACCTCAGTATGGGGAGGACTCCCCACCAGTGACCAAAACAATCCACGAGCATCATGGGGCGTCTCTGAATTCGACCGCCGTCAGCGTTTCGTCTTCAGCTATCTTTGGGACCTGCCCAAGCTTCATACCGGCAATGTACTGTTGCGCGGTATCGCCAATGGATGGAGCTTTACCGGTGTGACCACCATTCAAGGCGGCAATGCACTCTCGGTATACGACATCAATTCCGGCTCAATCTATGGCCTCAGTTATAACCGTGCCCAATTGGCCTCCGGTTATCGCGGCAGCTTTGGAACAACGGGTTCGACACAGTCGCGCTTGAATAACTGGATTGATCAATCTGCATTTACAGCTTTGAATGCGGGCGATGGATTCGGAAACAGCGGCAGAGGGCTGGTGCGCGGACCGGGTCAGAATGATACTGACTTCAGCCTGTTGCGAGCGATTCCTGTCCATCTGGGAATCGAAGGAGCCGCGGCACAATTCCGGGCGGAATTCTTCAACGCGTTCAATCATCCGCAATTCAGCGATCCGGGAACGATTCTCGGAACCTCGAATTTCGGGCAGATTCAATCCGCTTCCGTCATGCCGCGCATCGTGCAATTGGCATTGAAGTTAAATTTCTAATTTCAAAAAACGTCGTCAGCTATGGGGTGGGAGCTTTTTAAAGCATTTCCCGAAATACTGTGAACTTTCCAAGTCAGGTGAAGAGCGGCTTTCTTTGGCGGAAAGCCGCGTTAGCTTCTATTGCTTCGATCTACATCTTTTCGGGAAATGCTCTATAACAGCTACCACCCATTTGCTCTATTCTGATCGAAAGGCAATTCGGTCATTTCTCAGATAAGGAAGTGAAATGCGTTTTTCGTACGGTGGCTTTTCTCTTGTTCTCCTTGCCTGTCTTCCCTCTCTCGCACAGCAGCCGGATGCGGGAAAGATCCTTGAGAAGAATCTGCGCGCCGATGTTGCATTCCTGTCTTCTACTAATTTGGCGGGCCGCAAAACAGCCAGCCGTGAAGCTCGCATTGCCGCAGACTACATCGCCTCAGAATTCCAAAGGCTAGGACTTAAGCCGGTAGGCGACCAGAACAGTTACTTTCAGGATTACGATCTTACTCTGGCCGCTCAAGACGATGAGAATATCTCACTCACTCTCCACAGCAATGGGTTAGACAAAAGCTACCAACTGGGTCACGACTTCGATCTCTTCTGGATTACGCAAACCACGAATCCAACGACTGCTACTGGTCCACTTGTCTTCCTTGGTTACGGAGTCCAGGCTCCCGAATATGGATACGACGACCTGGCCGGACTAGATCTTCGCGGCAAGATCGTCATGATCTTGGGGCATGAACCGCAAGAGTCCGACCCGAACTCCAGAATGAAGGGCAGGTGGCACAGTTACCATGCCTATTCCCAATACAAATATGAGGTCATCCGTAAGGCAGGAGCCATCGGTATCTTGGAGGTACACGAGAGCACTCCACATCGGCCTGCAGACGCGCCCAGCGCTCCTCGTCAGGACTGGTTTCCCGAAGCCATCTATTCCCTTCCGGGAGTTTGGGACCTTCCCGTCTTCGGTGTTACAGAAGAGCTGGCCAATGAGTTGCTGAAAAATTCGGGAAAGAGCATCGCCGAACTCAAAGGACAAATCGATAGAGACTACAAGCCGCACTCCTTCGAAATCCCCGCAGCAAAAGTCACGATGAAGAAGTCCTACAAAGATCGTCGTGTCGTCCAAGCGCGCAATGTAGTCGGCTTGCTGGAGGGCTCCGATCCAAAGCTTCGTGATGAATATGTAATCATCTCGGCGCACTACGATCATCTGGGAACCGTACACGGTCACGTAATCGCGGGGGCCGACGATAACGCCTCAGGAGTCGCGGGACTCCTGGAAATCGCTCGTGCCTTTTCCTCCGGGGAGCGGCCTCGTCGAAGCATCCTTTTCTTCTCGCCGGATAGCGAAGAAGAAGCCTTGCTCGGTACCTTCTATTACTCCGGACATCCGATACTCCCTTTGAAGAAAGCGGTCGCTAATCTCAATATGGATATGATCGGCCGGGACGAAGACACTCCGACCTGGCAGCTCTCACCGGAGCATACGCACAAGAGCGTGAATGTTGTCGGTACGCCCTACAGCCCGGATCTTCGCCGCATCATTGAAAAAGCCAACAACGACGCCTCTCTGGTGCTCGACTTCAAGACCGACAAGGATGACAAAGAAGAATGGTTCGCCAGAAGCGATCATTTTGTCTTTGCAACACAGGGCATACCGGCAGTTCTCTTCAATACCGGAGAGAACGCAGACTATCACACCGTAAACGATGTTGCCGAAAAGCTGAATTATCCAAAGATGGAAAAGATCGTCCAGCTGATTTACAGGACCAGCGCGACACTGGCCAACGAAGATGTAAATCCGCGCTTCGATACACAGGCAAATACTTCGAAATAAGTTATTCCTTCGTGACAAAGACTATCCCCAGGGAACGGAGAATCAATATGGGTTGTACATTCCGCACCGTTGCTTCCGGCCTTCTTGCGCTGGCGCTCATGCAAACCGGCACCGCTCTTCACGCGGCAAAGGCTCCCACGCCTAAGTACGCATCCTCTGTAACGAAGTCGTATCGTTTTGAACGCAGCCATTGGATCTATGTGCATCTGGAGGGAACACCGGCGGAGATCGGGTATCAACATGGATGGCAGCTGGCCCCGGAAATCGAAGATGCGCTCCGTGTGAGCAAATTAATTCAGACCCACGGCACAAAACGCGATTGGGGCTTTTTCCGCAAAACTGCACGCGAAATCCTGTGGCCGCATACCGACGAAGAATACAAGCAGGAAATGCGGGGGATTGCGGCGGGTGCCGCCGCACATGGAGTAAAAATCGATCTCTGGGATGTCGTCGCCATGAATGGTATGGAAGAGATACCGGACTACTATGTTCCCTGGCTCGACAAGCAACAGCAGACGCCGAATGCTCCGAAGCTAAAGGCCCCGGGAAATTGCAGTGCATTTGTCGCCACCGGGTCGTGGACAGCCGATCACAAACCAGTCATCGCGCACAATAACTGGACCGAAATGGCTACCGGTGCAAGATGGAGAATCATCTTCGATATCAAGCCAACTGAGGGCCAGCATATTCTGATGGACGGCTATCCCGGCTCCATCGCAAGTTCCGATGATTTTGGAATCAACGGTTCCGGTCTGATGATTACGGAGACCACGATCACTGGCTACTCCGGCTTCGACCCGAGGGGCAAACCTGAATTTGTACGGGCGCGCAAAGCCATGCAGTACGCCACGTCAATTGACGAATATATCGCCATCATGTTGGAACAGAACAATGGCGGTTACGGAAACGATTGGCTGCTGGCCGACAACAAGACGGGAGAAATCGCTCGCCTTGAGCTGGGGCTCAAGCTGCACAAAGTATGGCGGACTAAAGATGGATATTATGCAGGAGCCAACTTCCCCAGCGATCCTCAATTCATCAAGGAAGAAACGGAGTTCGATCCAACCAACGCCTCCAGTTCTCCGAACGCCAGAGAAAAGCGCTGGGAACAGTTAATGGCTGAATATAAAGGCAAGATTGATGCCGAGCTGGCGCAAAAGTTCCTGGCCGATCACTTCGACACCTTTCAAGGCAAGGAAGACAAGGGAGAGCGGCCTCTGTGCGGCCACATCGATACCGCTTCCCGTGGCGTTCCTGAGTGGGAGTGGGCTCCCTATACTCCCGCCGGGGCGGTCAACGCGAAGGTAGCAGATAGCTCGATGACGGAGAAGATGTCCTTCCTTGCCCGCCATGGACGCCCTTGCGGTGAAGACTTCTTAGCGGAGGCTTTTCTCAAGGTACATCCTGAATTCGAATGGAAAAGACCGATCCTGATCGACATGAAAGGTAACCCTTGGGCAACATTCAGCACAGAGGATAAAAAGTAGCTGTCAAAGCTGGGCACTCTTCCCAACAAGCAGCTTGAGAGAAGAGTGCCCACATCTCTTCAACTTGCTACCTTTCGCACAACAGTTCGCAAGGAGCGGCAGAAGGTGCGCAGGTCTTTGGCGAGCAATTCCGGTTCTTCCATCGCCGCAAAGTGGCCGCCTGCCTTCATCTCAGTCCATCGCGTTACGTTATAGCCACGCTCAACCCAACTTCTGGGCGGAAATGGAGACTCCTTCGGGAAACGAGCAACCGCGCAAGGAACACGTACTCTATCTTGCGGACCGAAGACCAGTGGAGCTCTACGGCTTTCGGTATAAAGACGGCAAGAAGACCCAATTGTCTGGGTAACCCAGTACAGAGTAACGTTCGCCAACAGTTCACGCTTATTGAAGCATTTCTCCGCCACACCTCCACAGTCGCTCCACCGCTGGAACTTATCGAGGATCCATGCCGCCAACCCCATCGGGCTGTCATTCAAGCCAATAGCCAAGGTCTGCGGTTCATTCACCTGGACATGTCTGTACGCTCCGTTTTCCTCATCCCACTTTGCGAGGGTGGTCTGAAAATTAAGTTCCTCGGCGCTCAATTGATCACCCGGTTGAACAAACGGCTTATAAGATCCGGGGATGTAGTTTAAGTGAAGCGCAAGAACCCGTTCCGGATAACGGAGGGCCAGCACAGTGCTGACATTGGCTCCAAAATCTCCGCCTTGTGCTACGAATCTGTTATATCCGAGCTGGGTCATCAGCTCTGTCCACAGCTCTGCAATCACGAAGGTATTCATGCCCGGCGTGTTTGCATGCGTCGAAAAACCAAATCCCGGCAGGCTTGGAATAACTATGTCGAAGGAGTCGTTCGGGTCACCCCCAAAGGGGGCAGGATCCGTTAAGAGAGGAATAAGTTTGAGAGCCTCAAAAGGTGACCCTGGCCAGCCATGAGTGAATAGCAAGGGAATTGGATTTGAACCAGTCCCTCGAACATGGAGAAAATGAATTTTACCTTCTCCATAGTCGTACATGTAATTCGGGAATAAGTTTAAATCGTGCTCGACTCGTCGCCAGTCGAAGAGATCGCACCAATAATCCCGCAGCTCTTGCATCCAACAGAGGTCGATTCCATACAGCCCTCCGGGATTTTCGACAGCATCAGGCCATCTTGTTTGACGTAGGCGCTGACGGAGGTCTTCCAGAACATCCTCGTTGATAGCAACCGTAAAAGAGGAGATAGGATTGCTCATGGTTATTCACTATATACAGCTGTTCCGCGTTCTGCCTTGCTACTAATGACAAACTTACAGGAACGGCTTTCTTCCATACCTTTTCGGGAAAGCTGTATGTCAAAACTTTTGGATTTCCGGATTTCAGGCTTACCAGATGGGGAGACCAAAGCAATATATCTTGCTTGCGCCATACAACCCGAAAGCTGCAGGTACCGGCGTGAAGCTGGCTCTCCAGGTTCACGCTTTTGCTGGACTCAACAAAATTTACCTTCAATTTGAATGAGGAACGCAATCGCCTCTGTAACAGACATAAAGTCTGCAACTTACCTGCCCTCGGTTTTGACAAAGAAATTTTTGCGCATTCAGGGTAAATAGAGGGATAATTCTGCCGGCCATCCGTGTAGTAGGCAAGGAGGGTCCCCATGAAATACTTCGACTATTGCTTGTTCTTCTTGCCGATCCTGGACTGGAATAGCAGTCGTGATTCCACCGACGAATATGAAGCTCCAGTGATTGTAAAGATCAACGCTGCTGCCATCCCTACAAAGGACGCGCCGCCCAGTCAAACCCTTCACGCAGAATTCACTTGGGATCAATACGAGAGACATGTACGGAAAGTGCTGCACATGTCAGACACTCAGCTGGAGTTAGGCAGGGAGTCTTTCCTGAAGGATGTTCCCGTCATAGTGAACCATGTATCACGTGACGTTGTAGTGGAGGGATTGGGTTTCGAAAAGGCCGCCTAGAAAGATCTCACTGGCGCACGCTGGCCGGAGGTGTGTGCAAGACTCCGGCCAGCGAAGGGGACCCGGAGCAGTTCATATTGCTTTTTCCAACTCCAGGATGAAGCACAGCACACTCCCCGGCGATGCAGCATTAGATGCAGCATTAACTGAATACTGCATCGCTGAAACATAGCTCAGTGGTTTTGGTTAAACATCCAGATCGTCGCCGGAATCGGCTGCTACGGCAACTCCACCTTGGCGCTTCATCCGAAGATAGGCACGAATGAAAGGCTCAAGATAACCATCAAGGACCTTATCAACATCGCCAACCTCAGCCTTAGTCCGATGATCCTTGGCAATCCGGTATGGTTGCAGTACGTAAGAGCGAATCTGAGAACCGAAGTTGATATCCAGCTTCGAGTCTTCCAGTTTCTTCGACTCTGCACGTTTCTTCTCCAGCTCAAACTCGTACAGACGAGAACGCATCATCTTCATAGCCCGCTCGCGGTTCTTATGCTGCGAGCGCTCATTCTGGCAGCTGACAACAATGCCAGTCGGAAGGTGCGTCATGCGCACAGCAGAGTCGGTCGTGTTCACGTGCTGGCCACCCTTGCCTCCGGAGCGATAGGTATCGATACGGAGATCATCCGGCTTAATGTCGATCTCGATCGAATCATCAATTTCCGGAGAAACAAAGACGCTGGCAAAAGAGGTGTGCCTACGTTTGGCAGAGTCAAAGGGAGAGATGCGAACCAGACGATGGACTCCCGTTTCACCGGCCAACAAACCGAAGGCAAATTCACCAGTCACAGTAAAGGTCGCCGACTTAATGCCAGCTTCTTCTCCGTCCTGGTAGTCGTTCATTTCGGTCTTGAAGCCCTGCTGCTCAGCCCAACGCAGATACATGCGGAGAAGCATCTCGGCCCAGTCTTGACTTTCGGTACCACCAGCTCCAGGATGCACAGTCACGATGGCATTGAGAGCATCGGTCTCGCCGGAAAGCATCGTCTTGGCTTCGAGAGCCTCGGCAAAGTCGCTTAGAGAGTTAATTTCCCTCTCCAATTCTGCTGTGACGTCCTCGCCCTCTTTACCCAGCTCGAAATAGGCGTCAATGTCGCCGGTGCGGCGGATCAAATCCGCATCGTCGGAAAGAAGCGCCTCCAGGCGCTTACGGTCGCGCATCAGAGGCTGAGACAATGCTGGATTCGACCAGAGGCTGGAATCGGAGAGCTTCTCTTCGATCGCTGCTAATTCTTTGCGCAGACGTGCGGGGTCAAAGATACTCCCGCAGGTCGCGGACTTGGTCGCGTACAGGGGCGTAGGCGAACTCGAGCTCGTTTATGGTCACTTTACCGGGAACCTGACTTTACCTGAAATCGTTGGCGGTAGAACCGCAGAGCACGTTGTGCAGCTCTGAACGTCACCGCTATGGCGATTATGGCACAAAGCATCGCGAAGACGTCGCCGTGCTCGGAGTAGAAGGTCACATCGTCCCTGAAACCATACTTCACAGCCAAGGAATTCACCTGATGACGGGGAGTACTGGCCGTTACCCGGCCGTAAGGATCGATAGCAGAGGTAACGCCGTCATTCGTGTCTCGGAGAATCCAGCGGCGATTCTCGATAGCCCTCATCCTGGCTATATTCAAATGCTGCCACGGAGCACTGGTATCTCCATACCAGGCATCATCGGAGAGGTTCACGAAGACCTCGGCTCCGCGGGCAGCAAACCGCCTTACCTCGTCGGCAAAAACCGACTCGTAGCAGATGAATACGCCATACCGATGGCCTCCAGATTGGAAGACCTCGCGAGTTGTTCCTCGTGAGAAGTCAGAAACATTCCGAGTCAGGTGCCCGGCGAAAAAGAGCAATTTCTTATAAGGAACGTATTCGCCAAAGGGTACAAGATGAATTTTGTTGTACTTGCCTAGCTGGGAGCCATCTGGGGCAAAAACCGAGGCGGAGTTGTAGATACCGGATTGTGGGCCCTCCGCATCTGCAGAGATGTTTCCGGAAACCACCAGTGCCTCGCCAGCGACGGCCAGGCTCCGTATCACTTTTTGAAAGCGAGGATCGTAATCCCGGAAGGAAGACGGAGCCTCCGGCCAGGCAATCAGGTCTGGATGGGGGGAGGGCGTAGAACAGTTGGTCCGAAGTTTGGGAGCAGAGGTCTCCGGAATTCCACCGATAAATTCCCCGCAAGTAGTGAGGCTCAAGCGAGTCATCTCGGCGAGGTTCCTGTCCCATTCCGTCCCCACCCAATCATTATTGACGTCAACACTCAGATTCGGTTGCACCAGGACGGCCAAAGCCTGAGTCGGGGCAGGTGCTGGACGTAGCAAATGTCCGCACATTAAGACACCTACTGATACCCCCCATACGGCGCTTGCAATAAGGCGAGGCTTCCCTTTTTTTGAAAGCCAGATCCAGGCCAGCACGGAATTTGCCGCCACGAGGAGAACTGAGATTCCATACACACCGGTGACGGGAGCCAACCGGGTAAGCAGATAATTGTCCACCTGCGAATATCCCAACTGATCCCAAGGAACGCTGGTGATCCGGGAGGCCGCAAATTCAAGTGCTGCCCACAAAATCGGCGCTCCGATCAAAGCTCCCGCCAAAGAACCGAAGCCCTTTCGAATAAGCGCAACTCCCCATCCAAAGAGCGCAACATAAGAACCCAGGATCAGAGCAAAACCCAGCAGAATAAGAAGGGCAACGATTGAAGACAGCCCGCCATAGGTGTACATCGTGGCGTAGATCCAGTAGCAATTCCCCAGGTACCAAACCACCCCAGTCAGATAACCAAGCAGCGCGCTTCGGCGAAGGTACCGGGGATGAGCTACAAAGGAGACTCGAAGCAGCACCCAGAGCAAGGGAACCAGCCCGAGCCACGCAAATAGGGTCCGCCAATAGGGCAAGGGACCCGCAAGAGGAAAAGGAAGCTCCAGCAAAAGTGCAGAAAGAATTGCAAATGAGTACTGCAGGATCGGTCCACGTTTCATTGAGGCAGAGTCTAACAAAAGATTGTTGAAGAGCTTGCACCTCTTCCGCCGACGCACAAGCCACCAGAACGGCCGGTCCTCAAGGGAGGTTCAGCTGTACCAGAATCAGGAATACCACTAAAGTTTTTAGAAACAGCGGTTTACACCTATATCCAAAAGTAATTGAAAAATAGGTATTTCAGGCCTCTTCAGGCTACAATCATTCTTGCTATGGGATTCGCACGTGCCGGGATGGACATCCTGGAAATTCTCTTTTTCATTGGAATCCTTGGATCGGGAGTGGTGGTAATCATCAGCTTTATTCAAGATATCCAAGAACTCTTCGGTGAAGAGTAGTCCTTTTGCCTGAGGGAATGTCCCGAAAGGCGCAACTTCTGACCAGCAGTGGATTGACCTGACTCGTCATCGGTCATACACTCAGCGCTGGGTGGCCTTGCGACAGCGCCAAAATCCGCTGGCGGATGCGTCACCTCGAATTGTCTCCATGTCACCTGAAAGAACGACCACTGCTCCGCCATCCGATCGCGTAAGACTCGTGGTCGCCTCGTCAGTGATGCTGACCTTCATCTCCTTTTGGAGGGCAGCCGCTGTAGTTTTGAACGACCTCGGCTCCTCTGCCTTTTACGCTGGCGGCATCGCAGAAGAAGCAGTCGGGAAAGCAGCTCCCTGGTTCATCTTGGGCGTTATGCTCTTTTCGTTTGCGGTTCGCGCCGTATACGTCGAGAGCTGTTCGATGTTTACCCGCGGTGGCGTCTACCGAGTCGTCAAAGAGGCTTTAGGCGGTACTTTCGCCAAAATCAGCGTCTCGGCCCTGATGTTCGATTACATCCTGACGGGACCGATCTCCGGTGTGTCTGCAGGACAGTACATCACCGGTTTGCTGAACGAACTATTTGTTGTCGGCGCTAGTCACGGCTTATTACCAGCAGCATTGATGACCGGCAAGCAGGCCATGCAGTTGCCGATGGACGGGACCTCCGCCGTTTTTGCTACTGCCGTTACTCTTTACTACTGGTACAAGAACATTCAAGGCATTGAAGAATCCAGCGATAAAGCCTTAAAAGTCATGCGAATAACCACCGTTATGGTGGTTATTCTTTTGGGCTGGGGTTTCTATTCGGTCTTTGCCAAGGGAGCACATCTACCGCCCTTCCCGACTCCGTCGAGTCTCAAGTTCAGTGACGATGCACTTGGAATTTTCCGCCATACCAAGTTTGCTACCGGTCTTGGCCTCTTTGGCATTCTGATCGCCTTTGGCCACTCGGTACTGGCTATGAGCGGAGAGGAGTCCCTGGCACAGGTTCATCGCGAAATCGAGCATCCGAAGCTCAAGAACCTGAAGCGCGCCGCGATTGTTATCGCGATCTACAGCTTCATTTTCACCGGCGTTGCATCTCTGCTCGCCGTGATGCTGATCCCCGATGCAGTACGCGTTCCGATCTACCGCGACAACCTGATCGCCGGTATGGCCATGTATATGACTGGCCCGATGGCGATGCGCATCGCCTTCCGCATCTTTGTTGTGATCGTCGGCTTTCTGATCCTCTCCGGTGCAATCAACACCTCGATGATCGGCTCCACGGGCGTGCTGATGCGCGTCGCAGAAGATGGAGTTCTGACCGACTGGTTCCGAAAACCGCAGAAGAAATACGGCACCAGCTACCGCATCGTGAATCTTGTTGCGGGAATGCAGCTCTTCACGATTATCGTGAGCCGAGGCAACGTCATCACCCTGGGCGAGGCATATGCTTTCGGCGTGATCTGGAGTTTTACCTTCAACAGCCTGGCAATGCTGGTGCTTCGATGGAAATACCATGGCCAGCGTGGCTGGAAGGTTCCACCAAACATCCGCATCGGAAAAATTGAAGTACCTGTTGGTCTGCTCTCGGTATTTCTGGTACTGTTCGTCGTCGCCATCGTCAATCTCTTCACCAAAGAGGTTGCTACCGTCAGCGGTATCGCTTTTGCCGGAACATTCTTTGCGATCTTTGCAATTTCCGAGAAGAAGAACCTGAAGAAGCACGCTGCTGCCGTACGGCAGATGAAGGAACACTTCCAGCTCGAACATGAAGACACTATCAGCCGCGATTCGCTCAAGATTCGTCCTGGCGCTGTCATGGTGACCATGCGCGATGCAGGTAATCCCTTCGCCTTGAAATGGGCTCTCTCTCGAACCAGCACCGAAGAACAGGACATCGTTGTCCTTACTGCCCGTATGATGGGCGCCGGCGGTCCCGATTACGTCGAATCGCAGCTCTTCAGCGAGCATGAGCAGATGATCTTTACTAAAGCTGTCTCGGTAGCGGAGAGCTTTGGGAAACACGTTTCATTGCTGGTAGTGCCTGCGGGCGACGTATTTGCAGCACTCGTCCAGACAGCGAATTCCCTGGATGTAGCCTCGGTCGTCTCCGGCCTCTCAAGCAGAATGTCTGCCGAAGATCAGGCCTATCATGTGGGACAAGCCTGGGAAGCGCTTTCGGAACCCAAACGGCAGTTCACATTCTTTGTTGTCAGCGCCGAGGGTGAAGCCAAGGTCTTCCACATCGGCCCGCATACACCAATCCTTCAGGCAGACGATATTCAGCTCGTCCATCGCCTATGGCTGAATTTCCGCCGCGATCCTGAAATTCAAGATCTACACCACAGCGATGTGTTGACCTATGCCCTGACCCGTTTGGCAGGTGAATATGCTCGCGACAAGCAGGAAATCCTGAAGGATCTACGGCGCTTCAAGAAGTCATCTCCTCCGCAAACCGGACTGCAGCAACGCCTGTATCCGGAGATGGGAGAGGCTCAGTCGGATTTCGCCATTCGCGCCCCCAGATCAACCGACGAACATTGATTTCAGTTTCAATCCCATCAAAACTACCTTGACAACCCAGCTGAGATTCGGAGTACGATTCGCGGCTGGGATTGGCCAGGGTAACTTCCCCTTCCGCTAAAGCAGAATCAGGGTAGATGTATCTGCAAGCCACTGAGGTTCGCACAGCTTTTCCGTCCCAAGGAGCTGGCTCCATGATCCCGTTGTCAATGAACGGGGTAGAAAGAACGAGCGCGTTTCGCGGCTCTTTGACGGCCTCAGCAAGAAGCTAAGATGCTCTGAACAAATCGTCTCCTGGCCCCAGAATTCTGACTTGGACCCGCTATTTCCTCACACAAAGGGGGTCATATGGACAGAAAGCAAAAGCAGGGGTCTCCGTCCACCGGGATCCACGAACAGCAAGAATCGGTAATTACTCCCGGCGGACCTCGCCCCCCCAATCAAGTTCACAGGGTCAAACATGGTCAGGCCGTCCGTCGTAATGAGGACGGAACCTACACCATCGTCCCCACCCAACAACCCAAAAAACAGTGAAAGGAGTCTCCACGATGCCAGACGAAGAGCTAGTGTTAACGCCGGGAGGCCTCCGGCACAAATCCCTGGTACACGCCATCGAAGTAGGACACCTGCTACGCAGGCTCTCCGATGGCAGTCTGCAAAAGATCGATCCTTACGGCAATATCGTAGGCCACTTCAACCCGATTCCCGAGCGACCGGAGTCAGGACCGTTGATGCCGAATAACGTGCACTTCCCTGCTCCAAAATCCGCCGGCAAGGTTCCATCCTACGGAAGCGGCTGGATCAGCTACGCCTATTGGAACAACAACACAGGAAATGCGGTTACATCGTTTGCAACGATGTGGATCGTGCCTCCGGTACCTGCCACCAACTCCGGACAGACAATCTTCCTCTTTAACGGAATCCAGAACTCTTCCATGATCTACCAACCAGTGCTTCAATACGGGCCTTCAGCCGCTGGCGGCGGTAACTACTGGGCCGTAGCATCCTGGTATGTCGATGGCCAGGGTGGACCGGCTTATCACAGCCAGCTCGTTCGGGTGAATCCCGGAGACGTCCTGGCAGGAATCATGCGCCTAACCGGAAGCAGCCCCACTGGCTTCGACTACAGCTGCGAATTCCAGGGAATTCCGTTAGCAAGTCTGCCCATACACAATGTCCAGCAGCTCACCTGGTGCGCCGAAACATTGGAAGCCTATGGAATCACGCAGCCTGCCGACTATCCAGCAACACAGGAGAGTGTATTCCAGGGAATCAGTGTCCAGACCGGCGGCATCAGGCCAACCGTCTCCTGGACAGCAGTCAACGCAGTTACAGATTGCGGACAGAAATGTGTTGTAGTCAGCAACTCAGCTGCGAATGGTGAAGTGGATATCTTCTACGGAAACTCCGAAGCAATTGTGCTGGCAAGCGTTGCGGCTGTAGCTTCCAACGCCGACGGGCGGTTGGAAGTCTTTGGCAATGGCAATAACCATGCTATTTGGCATAACTGGCAAACGGCTCCGAATAATGGCTGGTCGGGCTGGAGTTCCATGGGCGGGCTTCTGACCTCAGACCCGGCAGTCTTCACAAACATGGATGGGCGTCTCGAACTCTTTGCCCGAGGCGCAGACGATGCTTTATGGCACAGCTGGCAACTGGTTCCCAATGGTGGGTGGTCAGGGTGGAACTCTCTTGGTGGGAGCATCACCAGCGACCCGGCAATCGAGCGCAATGCCGACGGTCGTCTGGAGGCCTTCGCACGAGGAGCCGATAACGCCCTATGGCACAATTGGCAAACGTCGCCGGGCGGCGGATGGTCAGGATGGGTTTCCCTGGGCGGCATACTCACCAGCGATCCGGTTGTACACCACAATGCCGATGGACGGCTGGAGGTCTTTGCACGCGGTACGGATAACGCCGTCTGGCACCTCTGGCAAACCTCTCCGAACAATGGCTGGTCCCACTGGTCCTCGCTTGGAGGTGCAGTAACCAGTGTCTGCGCTGTTTGTCAGAATGGCGATGGCCGTCTGGAACTATTTGCCCGTGGCTCAGACAATGCAATCTGGCATATCTGGCAAGTGGTTCCGAATGGGGGATGGTCAGGCTGGGCCTCGCTCGGCGGCATCATCACTAGCGATCCTGTCATCGGAAGGAACGCCGATACACGTTTGGAACTCTTCGTCAGAGGAACCGATAATGCTGTCTGGCATATCTGGCAATTAGTCCCGAATGGAGGGTGGTCCGGTTGGGCTTCGCTTGGAGGAATCATCACTAGCGACATCGACGTAGGAAAAAATGCCGATGGACGCCTGGAGATCTTCGCCAGGGGAACCGACAAAGCGCTATGGCATATCTGGCAGGTAACACCGAATGGCGGATGGTCGAATTGGGGTTCGCTCGGAGGAATTCTCACTTCCGATCTGGCCGCCGTTGCATAGATAACATACGCTCATCGTCCATACTATGAATGCAACAAGATAACGCCAGGGTTTTGTGCCCTGGCGTTATCTTTAGACCTATCGAATTCAGGAGAGGGAAATTACTTTTTCGGCGAGCGACGATATCATTGCCTTATGCAAGATCTGCGCCATTCGCCAAAGGTAGAACTCCATCTGCATCTGGATTGTTCACTCAGTTTTCAGGCTGTATCCCGGCTTGAACCATCTGTCACGATGGAAGCTTATCGCCGCGAATATGTGGCACCTACCCGCTGCTCGAATCTTGCCGAATTTTTAAGTTGTGCGCCCAAAGGCGTACAACTCATGCAGACAGAAGAAGCTCTTGAGGTGGTTACAGAAGACCTCTTCCAACAGCTGGTTGAAGATGGAGTAATTTATGCAGAGCTACGCTTTGCGCCGCTGCTCCATCTGGATCGAGGATTAACCCCGGAGCGTGTAGCGGAAGTAGTCGACCGGACTACAGAGCGGATGATCCGCGAAACCGGAGTAGAAGCAAGGTTGATCCTTTGCACACTCAGGCACTTCACCGAAGAACAGAGTATGCAGACAGCAAAGCTGGCAAACAGGTTCAAAGGAAGCCGCATTGTCGCACTCGATATTGCGGGAGACGAAGCAGGCTTTCCTCTAGCGCCTCACATTTCCGCCTATCAATATGCTCATGCACAAGGATTATTCTGTACCGCTCATGCGGGAGAAGCCTGTGGCCCGGAAAGCGTGTGGGAAACACTCAAGCATCTCGGACCCAGCCGCATTGGGCATGGTACGCGTAGTGTTGAAGATCCCAAACTCGTCGAATTCCTTCGTGAATCGAATATCCATCTGGAACTGTGTCCCTCTTCGAATGTGCAAATCATTCCCTCAATTGAGAGCTGGGAACACCATCCGATTCATCGTCTCTATTCTGCAGGTGTATCGTTGAACGCCAATACGGATACCCGCATGCTCACCCCGACTACACTCACCAACGAGTACGCAGAGCTTGAAAAAGTCTTCGCCTGGGGATCGGAGCAATTTTGCGAGACCAATATTGCAGCCATTGATGCTGCCTTTATCGATGAAGCAACCAAAGAAAAATTACGGACTGTGATCAAGCAGACATATCTACCAGGATCGGATGCGTAGTTATCGTTGTAAAAAAATTAACCTTGTTGTTGTCCCATTCAAACTTTCTTTGAGCTTGAATGGGACAACAACGAATCAGTCTTACTTGCTCACACGCATATCTACGGGCGCAAAAGCACGCAGGTCCATCTCTCCATCGACAAGATTCGGAGCTTGCGCGATCAATTCGCGGAGTGGAGGAGTTTCCAGGTGCGTAGCCAAGTCTTCCTTGGACCGCCAAACTTCGTAAAAGAACCACAAATTCGAATCGTCGGCAGAGCGATGCAGATCATAAGCAATACATCCAGCTTCAGCTCGCGATGTGGGAATAAGCTTCTTCAGAGCAGCACCCAGCTCTTCAGCCTTTCCCTCCTTTGCCCGAATAAACGCAAGATTTGTGACGTAATTCGCACTCATCCATATTCTCCAAGTTAATCAGTATCTTCATTATCACGCATCTCGGAAAAACAAAGGTTCTTACCGCACAAACTTTTAGCTTTCCCTCTACTCAACCTCCTGAAATCTGCGTTGATATTGACTTGGAGTTTCGCCTGAAAAGTTTGTGAAGGCTTTGGAGAATGCACTTGGACTCTCGAAACCAATCTGTGAAGCTACCTCTATCACCCGCGTTCCCGGCTTGGTGAGCAGATCTAGAGCTTGTAAAAGGCGCACTTTGGTCAGGTAATCTCGCCATGTAATCCCCACCTGGGTTAGGAAGTGCCTGCGAAAGTTCCGCACAGACATAGCAGCCGCAGCACTGGCACCTTCGACCCTGGCAACTTGGAAATGCTGCAAAGTGTAGTCCAACGCCCGCCCAATCTGCGGGTGATCCGTTTGGGGCAGCCAGAAGGGCATTTCCTCTTGCAGCCATTCCTTGCAAAGCATGGCGAAGGTGCGGAAATAAAGATCCCGGGAAGGGTCACGCTTACGATCCTTAACTTTCCAGCGCATCGCATATTTCACCATCTCGCGAAGGAGTGGTGGAGCTGCAATCACTCGAATCGGTTCTACCTGCCAGGTAATCCATCGTGGAGCAAAGAAGACGCTGCCGCTGATTACGTTAGGAATAGTTGTACGATGCAGAGTTCCAGCCGCAATCCAGGCCGCACGCTGCGGAGGGAGAAAATAGCGGGCATGCCCGACCTCGACACAAGCCGTGCCCTGGATGGCATAGAGCAGTTGATGATACGGATGCTTATGCCAATCGTAACGAACATTGCGAAGCTCTTCGTAATGTGCAAACCCCAAAGTGTGTGGTGCATTTATTCCCACTTTTCGCAAGTGATTGCCTGTTGCTCTTCTGTCTAGGTCCTTCATATCTTAAGAAAATAGCTCTCCGGATTGTTTGGCCGCTCAGAAGATGATTATGGCCGATAAGCGATTGAAGGCCAAGCCGCTTGAGACCATACTGAGGCAATGACGGATATCGCAAAAGAACATGCCTCTCGCATCCTCGATCAATTCACACGGCAAGCGGAACCATTTGCCCAGGCACCCGCTCATTCCACTGAAGAATCACTTCAGATTTTTCTAGACTCGATCGCGGTGACCCCCTCCGATATTGCCCTTGACGTAGCTTGCGGACCTGGAATCATCAGCTGTGAGCTGGCCGCCAAAGCACATCATGTAACGGGCACCGATCTGGTTCCGGCCATGATTGAGCAGGCAAGTAAGCGACAGGCCGAGAAAAACCTGTCCAATATCCATTGGCAAATCGGAGAAGCCGAGAATCTTCCTTTTGCGGATAACACCTTTTCTCTCGTTGTTACCCGGTATTCCTTTCACCACCTGCTCCATCCGGAGCTTGTACTGGCGGAGATGAAAAGAGTCTGCCAACCAGGAGGAAGAGTTGCCGTCTGCGATGTTACACCCCGGCCGGAGTCGATACAGGCGTATGACGAACTGGAAACTTTGAGAGATCCTTCCCATGTTAGAGCGCTCTCGCTCGATCAACTGAGAGAACTTGGAACTACCGCAAGGCTGAAATATCTACGCAGCGCCACATATGGGTTATTAACAAAGATGGAAGAGCTGCTACAAGCTTCCTTCCCTCCCGCAGGAAATACCGAGATCTTTCGCCGGAGAGTGACTGAAGATATGGGAACCGATAACCTTTCTATCCAGGCCTATCGCAATGGCGAGGAGATTCTATTCCGTTTCCCCGTTTCTATTGTTGTTTGGGAGAAACCTTCTGCTTAGCGGAGCACACAGATTAATCCTGCAAAATTGCCGAGTAACCCCCGATTCCTCCAACAGATTCGATCTCACTGAAACGTTGATACCAAAGTTTTAAGAATTCAGTGGTATTGTAGTGGGTCCCGGACAGGACTCCGGCGCGCAACGCCAGGAGTCCTTCTCGAATTCTGTGTATCGCTCTCTCCGCTTTACAGCGCATAACGGCTAGGAGGAAACATATGGGAGTCCTGATGCAGGCGTTTTACTGGAACTGCCCTTCTATCGAGCACAAAGAGGCTGCGTGGTGGGGACACCTGCAAACATTTATCCCGGAATTAGCCCAGGATGGCTTCACGGCTCTATGGCTTCCTCCCGCGTCTAAAGCTGCAGAATGGAATTCCATGGGGTATGACCCATACGATTACTTCGACCTCGGCGAGTTCGATCAAAAGGGACGTAAGGAAACATGGTTTGGCAGCAGGCAGGCACTAAAAGACCTGGTCACCACTGCTCATAAAAGTCAAATGCAGCTCTATGCCGATGTGGTGCTCAACCATAACTCGGGAGCCGATGAAAAGGAAGAAAATCCTCTCGATAACCAATGGCGTTGGACAAAGTTCTCGCCTCGCAGTGGACAATTCCCACGTGATTGGAAGTGCTTCCATCCAAGCCGCTATGAAAGCATGGATAACGAGGCCTTCAGCGGCATGCCCGACTTATGCCATCGCAATCCCAGCGTCTATACAGCGATGATGGAACATACACGCATTCTCTTTGAGGAGATTGGCTTCGATGGCTTCCGCTTCGACTTTGTAAAGGGCTATGGCCCCTGGCTGGTTAAAGCAATCGCCGAATACCGTTATAGCCGCGATGGAGCAACCCTCAAACCTTTCTGCGTTGGAGAATGCTGGGCATCGGACCGCAGCATTTTGGATTGGATGCAGGCCGTTAATTCCTTCATGGATAACCCGGTCGCAGCCTTCGATTTTCCTCTCCACTACAACTTAAAAGGACTCTGCGATCTCTACGGCTTCGACTTGCACTTCCTTACTTCCGGGACTGTCGTTGAAACATCACCCAATCTCGCCGTCACCTTCGTCGATAACCACGACACAGTTCGCGATCCCGGGAACTCGGTCATAAACGATAAGCTCCTTGCCTACGCAGTGATTCTCACGCATGAGGGATATCCTTGTGTCTTCTGGCAAGACTATTACGACTTTCACTTGGCGGAACGCGGCACCCGCAACGGCATCGCAGCTCTCGTGGCAGCGCATGAATGTTTTGCAGCAGGAAGCAGCACGGTTCTGTACTGCGATCATGATTTATACATCATGCAGCGCTCCGGCTGGGGAACCCAACCAGGACTTATCCTTGTCCTGAATAATCGTGGAGACCAGTGGAGTGGTAGCAGGATTCACTCTAAGTGGCAGAATACACGCCTGCAACCGGTAGCATGGTGGAGCAAGGTTGATCGTTCCCGTCCGGACGACAAGTGGACAGGCAACAATGGAGAAGTTGATCTTTGGGCACCACCACGCGGGTATTCGGTATACGCACCGCAATAATCTGAGCTAAGCAGCATGAACGATCCAAATCGTTCATGCTGCTCAATGGAGTTTGTACAATTTTCTGAGCCGAAGGAAGTAGAAGTCTTTGATTCTCTGGATGTCTTCCAGAGAATTACGCAGTTTGCTGTGTGTCAGGGCTGGCCTTTTAAAGCATTTCCCGAAATACTGTGAACTTTCCAAGTAGGGTGAAGAGCGGCTTTCTTTGGCGGAAAGCCGCACCAACCTCTATTGCTTCGATCTACATCTTTTCGGGAAATGCTCCAGGCCTGCCGAAGAAAGTATTTCTATGAAAAACAGACATTCTCGGTAACAAGAGTACGAATTGAGAGCGATGGCCTGGAGCCAACTTGCTTTATGGATCAAGATGAGTGGTCAACAAAATTTCTATGTGACAAGTAGTTCGAAGCACTAACCATAAATTGGAGCCTCAAGCCATCTACTTAACTCCAAAGCCGCAGCTGTCCGATTTTGCTTATGTCACCGAGAATGTCTAAATCCTCTCTGGAAGACCTTGCGGCGGGCCTAAAAGACCAGCCCTGACACACAGCAAAACAGCGAAGTACAAAGAGTTTTTGCTCTTCAATCACCCAAGCTGGCAATTATGCCCTACGTATGACAGTTCTAGTTCAAGGATCGCATCGCATAGTTCGGCCGCTAGGCGCGACTTTCATTCTTTTTGGGAACGCACACAGATCAGGCAACCTTCTTTACGGGAAACTCCAGTAGGGCAAGAAGATCTTCCAAATTCAGTTCCGCAGCAAATCTGTCTTCCATGACGGCGTACTGTGCCATATTGTTTTCATCAATGGTGAGACGGACAAACTCAATGCCGTTTGACCACAACTCGGTGTTATCTTCTTCGCTATCCTCCACGCACCGATAGCTACAGTGGCCAAGAAACACCCGCATGGGATCGCTTTGCATGGTACCTCCTCATTCACAGCGATACCCGGCAAGAAGATGTTCTTGCCAGTGTGGAGAATATGCGTGCCTCAGAGAGCACAAAAACCAAGCAACGCATGCTTCATCCCTATACACGCTGAACTCGCCTCACGGAATGAGATGCATTCTTTGCCGCTTTCTCGTAATTTCTCTTTTGATGAAAATGAATTTCAATAAGGAGCAAACACAGGTATACCCACACAACGAGAGAAGAAGATGTAAGTTTCAGCTTGTCGGGAATCCCTTGTGCCGAGTTCCTTGGACAAGGAACTCAGCTATTTCGGGAGGCAGATTAGAGTCGATCAAAAGTTAAATTAAGCAATTTGAGAGAGTGGTTCTGATATTGCCATCTGCAGCTCTTGAAGATTTACTTCCTCCATAGAACGACCTTCTAAAACCGCATACTGAGCTATGTTCTTCTCATCGATGACGAGAGTAACGGCTTCTACACCGTTCGACCACAATTCACAACTTCTCTTATCGCTGGTCTCTATTAGCGAATATCCGCATCGGAATAAATGAGACTTCATAGGATCACTCCACATCTGGCTACCTCCGTGAGTCCTAAGATGCTTCTGCTCTCCGGAGTGTATCGAATCGATACAGGAAAACAAAAAGTACCTCGAACCTACGGGAAACCTTTTGAGAATAGAGGCAGCCAGGGCTACCTCATCACCCGAAGGTTTCCGCCTTAGCATTACTATCGGCGGCAGGAGAAGATGGAATAGAGGAGAAAATCAGACAGACGCAAGACCTTAACGCCAAACAGAGGGCTGCCCTATCTAAATACCTAAATAGCTTAAGGTTAAGGGTGGCTGGCAGAGGTCTGGAGCCTGACCTCCGCTAAGGGAAATTCAAGCGAGCCAATTCTCTCCCTCTCCATATCGCGAATACCCAAACGAATGAAGAACTTCCCTTTTGCAGGAATGGCAATCTTCTGGTCGACTCCAAGACTATTTTCGCGAATCAACTGGTAGCCATCCGGGCCGATATTGACATGAGCGGTAAAGATGATTGAGTTTACAGTCTCGCCTTCCTCGTCATAGACCACAGCACAAAACTGGAGATCTCGATGAAAACGATTGTCAGCTCCAGCAACCAACTGAAGTTGTTCCGAAGTGATGGAGTCATGAATCTGGTAATAACGAAAGGGCAGATCTCTCCATTTGGGGAGCAGATAATTCCCAGCAGGCATCGGCTCATTCTTCTTTAGCTTCTCGACACCGGAGGAAGAGACGACCTTAGCCTCAAATACGATCTCCGTTGACGGCACAGCACCAAATACCATGGCCTTCTGTAACGGTGTTTGAGGCGGAGCACTTACTCCAGGTAAAGTAGCGCCCCGCACTGAAAAAGGATGTACTGAGGTTTCTTTGTCATGCTGAGCGAATGAAGGATATATGCCGTTGGCATAATATCCTTTCCTGTAGGAAACATGGAGTTCAGGTGTATTGAGAACTATGCGGATCTTTCGGAATCGTCCATCCCATCGATGATTGCTCGGGCTATACGAGATCGTATAGTAACTGGAGCCATCCTTTATCGCATCGTCAACAGCTTGTCCTACATCGTTCCTATCAAAAAAGGCCCTTCCTCCGGTGGCAGACGCGATTCCAGACATAGCACCATGTTCGAAAATCATCTGCTGAAGGACGGGATCGGGCTGCTTAAAATCGACCTGAGCCTTGCTCGCATCCAGTCGTGAATCTGTCACCAGACCACGCACATCAACGGGATACACTGCAACCCGGTTGAGAGTGAGTACTTCCGTGGTCCCGGAAGCGTCCGCCACAAAATTCGCCCTGTCGGAAAAAGGATCTCCCTCTTCGGAACGCGATAATCCAGGAACCTCTCCAGCTGAAAGCCAAACCAGGTTCTTTCTACCAGGGTAGCCCGCCAGATACTGACTAAGTCGTACAAAGGCAGATCGCCGGTCTTCTCGGGCCTGTGAAACCGAAGCCGCAGGAAAAGAGAGATGAACGATATTGCCTATGGCACTGACAGCCTTTCGTAACTCCGCAGGATCCGCGGTGAAGCCGTGAAGCATGCGTAACCCGGAAGGGTCCATCAAGAATATGGCAACAGGATTTCCAACAGGCAATTTGTCCAGAACAGCCAGCAACTGCTGACGCAGATACATTTGATGTCGGAGTTGAGCAGCACTTACTCCTGGAATATCTACAAGCAAAACCGTCAGTGCACCGTTAGCTTCGACAGGAGTGAAGTTCGTAAAGATATTCGGTCCGCTTGGTTTCCGGCTCCTCACACCCACCATCGAGGAGCTATCGTCTATTGTCTTTGAAAAACTGCTAAGCTTCTGGCGAACTCCGTCTTCGAAGATTTGAAAATCCGATTCCTTCAGGTCCTTTACCGATTTTCCATCCTTGTCGACTACACCCACATCGAGAAGTACTAAATGGGCATTCACCTTGAAGCTTGATTGTTCTCTGTCAGCAATAGGGGTATTACGCGGATCAGAGGCAGTGCCGGTCTTCTGTGTAGGTTGGGCAGTATTGGCCGAACGAGGCTGAAGCTGTTGCGCTAATCCGCCCTTCGCCAAAATCAAGCAAAGCAGCAGACCAACATAAACTTTATACACTTTCATTGATATCAGAGCCGAAAAACAGTGATATACCCTCCGCAAGACCCCGTCAAAAATTCGATATCTCTATGCGGAACAGCTCGCCTGCGAACGATGAAGGTGTATAGATAGTAGGAATATTTACGGGATTAGTAGCCAGAGAGGACTTGATTTCAAGTTATCCCATTCCTACTCCAGGACACGCGGTTTTGTGTTCTGGGTAGGAATGGGAATCCCCCGAATAATCCATGTTGGGTTTGGTCTTGAATTCAGAGAAGCAGAGACTTCAGCTCTGCTTCTCAAACAGAAACGCCTCATCCGATTCCGAAGTCGGCAATTCTGAGGCTGGAAAACGAAATATCGAATTATGACTTATCCCCATCTTGGCTGCCATGCATTGGAATGTCGTCTTGACGACTCCCAAGCCATACTTCATACTTCGGCGGAAGTTGATTGAGGAGGCCTCTTCGAAATAACGTGTCGGGCAGGAGACTTCTCCGATGCGGGCATTGAGCGCGATGCACTGAGCAAGCACCTGGTTGTCAAAGACAAAGTCATCGGAATTACGATCGAAGGGAAGCGAGAGCAGCAACTGTCGGCTGTAGGCACGGAAGCCTGTGTGATACTCCGACAAGCGGGCACCGAGACAAAGGTTCTGAAACTTGGTCAGCAGGCGATTGGATACATATTTATAAAGCGGCATCCCGCCCTGCAGCGCCTTTCCACCTAAGATTCTGGAGCCCAGCGCAAGATCGTAGGTCCCATACGCAATCATACTGGCCATAGCGGCAATCAACAGCGGAGAATACTGATAATCGGGGTGGACCATAACCACGACATCGGCACCGCGATTGAGCGCAGTAAGATAACAGGTCTTCTGGTTGCCTCCATAGCCACAATTGCGCTCATGAACTTCTACGGTCAGGCCAAGGCTCCTGGCCACTGCAACCGTCTCATCTGAACTGTGATCGTCTACAAGAATGATTTCATCAACAACGTCTGGGATATCTCGAACAGTCGCCTTCAGGGTTTTTGCTGCGTTGTATGCAGGTAGTACTGCGACTATACGTTTCTGATTGATCATCGTCTATTTCGCCATACTTTCTCGGAGTCCAGGCGCAAGTCCTCGCAGTTGTTCTTTGATGTCGAGAGCAGTGCTATGAGAACAGATGGGAGGACTGTTTAATTCTGGGTTCACTTCAAGTACAGACGCGATTGCAAATAAAAAGTAGTGCAATCGATGCGAAAAAAACTGCGAAGAGCATTACGATTTTGTAATTACTGAAGAGAGGAGGAGAAGCAGTGGCACACCATGCTTTTACTGCCTATCTATTAATAGACGACAACGTTTGATATTGGAGACAACATTTCCAGCGATATGCTCGTCAAAGACGGAAATAGTTTGTGAGTCTATACTTCACAGCACTCTTCGACTTCAACGCAATTTCATCCGCAGAAAACTAGCTATCTCCACGAATGCACCGAAGTGCACTCATGGAGGCAACAACTTTCATGCTAGCGCAACGACTCGCCAGGCTTCAGAGCCTTTATCTCTACATCAAGCCCGCCAGTAAGGGCCGCTAGATCCTCAGGCTTGCCCGTCAACACGGGAAAGGTCCCATGATGGATTGGGATAACAGTCTTCAGCCCAAGATACTTAACTGCCAGAGCCGCCTGTTGCGGCCCCATTGTGTAGTGATCACCGATTGGCAGGAAACCTATATCCGGCTGATACAGCTCACGAATGATCTGCATATCGCCAAAGACCGAAGTATCGCCGGAATGGTAAATCGTCGGCCCGCCCTCGACACGAATAACGAATCCTGCAGGATCTCCGCCATAGAGCACCTGATCTCCATCTTGGATGCATGAGGAGTGTTTCGCCTCAACCATAGTTATGGCGAGATCCTGGAAGTGATAGGTTCCGCCAATATTCATGTCCACTGTCTTCTGGACACCTTTTGAGCCGATCCAACTGGCCAATTCAAAAATGGCAACGACAGTAGAGTCATATTCCTTGGCAACGGAGACGGCATCGGCGATATGGTCAAAGTGCGCATGCGTTAACAGAATTAAATCAATCTTTGCAGGAAGCTTGTAATCTTTGGGGTAGGAAGGGTTCTGCGCCAGAAAGGGATCGATTAGAACCGTGGTCCCCTTTGACGTAGTAATTAATGCCGTGGCGTGTCCCAGCCATGTAAGAACTGTCCCATGCAGATTGCTCATTACGGAGTAACTCCTCCTCAAAGAAACGTTACTTAGAAATGCACCACTTTGAAAAGTGGATACAGATTAAAATCGGGCCGCCCTATCTGCCCGCTACAGGTTGCCTTCCGCCGCTGGCGACTCTTTGAGCAACGGAGCAAATCTGGCTCCGATAAAGAGAATGATGGCAGAAACCATCATTGCCGGTAAGGTCAACCCCAGCCCCATGCGCAGATTGCTCAGGTCAGAGATTCTTCCGATGATCTTCGGGGATGGCGCATCACCCAAAGCATGAATCAGGAAAAGATTCACAGCGATGGCGGTAGCACGCACCGGAGAGGAGACAGAATTCACAATCGCGGCATTCAATGGACCGGTATTCAGAAAGAGACAAAACTCAGCCAGAAAAACGCTTGGCAGCAAAAGCCACGCAGGGCCGAAGAAGGCTAAAGCTCCGAAGGGGACAGTCAAGAGCCCGCTGCAGGCAGAGAGCAGATAGTAAGCGCGATGGTTCGTCTTAAACCAACGCTGAGCCAGCCAGCCCCCAATCCAGGTTCCAAGAATCCCATCGATCACAGTAATTCCCCCCAGCACCAGATTGGCCTGTGCCAGAGAGAAGCCACTGTAGCGAACAAAGAAAGTTGGCATCCAGGCTGCGATCCCGCCCATAGAAAAAACCAAAGTGGCCATCCCCAAGGTAGCGCATAGATATCCGGGATTCTTTGCCAGCCCAAGGAAGGTGGAACGGGAAGCGGTAGAAGCAAGCTGATCCGAACCGCCACGCTTCGGCTCCTTCACGAAGAGGGCCAGGAGCACCGCAACCATCAGGCCGGGAAAGGCAGCGACAAAGAAGGGTGCGCGCCAGCCATAGTGAGTGCCAACCAGACCTCCGGTCAGATAGCCCAAAGCGCTCCCAACAGGAATCGCTAAGTAGAAGACACTGAGGACGCGGTTGCGCTGGTTCTCCGGGTAATAATCCGACAGCAACGACGGAGCAAAGATGCAGAAGCTGGCCTCACCGATCCCGACTATCGCATGGCGAACATAAAGGGTGTGGTAGTCATGAACCCAGGCCGACAGCAGAGTCGCCAGGCTCCAAATCAGAGTACTCACCACTAGCAGCGGCTTGCGGGGGAAGCGGTCGCCCAACCATCCGGTCAACGGAGCCGCAATCATGTAGGTCAGGAAGAAAGCATAGGTCAAAGCACCCATGCGTTCGTCACTTACCCGGAACTCCTTTTGAATCAGCGGTTGCACCCCATTGAGGATGTAACGGTCGAGGTAATTGAGCAGGTTAAGAACTGAGAGCAGAATGAGGGCGTGGAGTGCTGCCGAACGCTTCATCAAGAATCACCGCTTGCTAACAGGTCGAAGAATAATCACTCTTCTGGGAATCTGGTTCAAAGACGTTAACGAATACCCGTGTTCCTTCTTTTCGTGGAACACGGGTCTTGGTCATAATCCTGCTTCCTGCTGCAACCTGTTTTCAGATCATTCAAGTTCAAGAAAACAATGGAGTTGATCTACTTAACTTCGGGCCGCGGCCAATGGGCTTCGACGATTGTCGTGATGCCGCCACGAGGGCGGAAATCTCCGCGCACATGCGCCCAGACCGGATTGCAGGCTTTCACAACATCTTCCAGAATGCGATTCGTGATGTTCTCTTGAAAGATCCCAAGATTACGATAGCTAAAGAGATATTCTTTGTAGGACTTCAATTCCAGGCAGCGTTCGCGCGGCATGTACCGAAGTGTGATCACACCGAAGTCTGGCAGACCCGTCTTTGGGCAGACGGAGGTGAATTCCGGATCGTCAATTACAATTTCGTAGGCCGGAAACTGATTCTGCCACGTCTCGATGGCCGGAAAGGCGAAATCGAGGCCGGCCTTGGCATGTTCGTCTGTATAGCGAGCCGTGGTGTTTGTCATATTTTTCTATTGTACGAAATCGCTCCCCCCTCCCCAGGAAGCGTGAAGGAAAGTTCATCCGCTGATTGGCTATTGGCATCTAAACTACTGATTTCCAAAAGTCTGTCATTTTTTTGACATCAAGTGACTTTGTTTTAAGTCCTATATACTGACTACTCGGTTCTGGAATGACTGAAGTTCGAAAGAAGACACTAAATCACCGTATTCTGTGGCTCGGCGCAGCAGTAGTACTAGTTGCACTTTTTTTCATTATTAGAAATTTCACTCGGGAACGGCTCCCGATCCGTGTGGGTGAAGCGACTCGCTCCAATCTGGTCAGCACCATCAGCACCAACGGTAAGGTCGAGCCGGAGAATGACTTTTCGGCCCATAGCCCGATTGCCGCTACCGTCAAAGCCATCTACGTCCACGAAGGCGACAAGGTCTCTGGCGGACAGCTTTTGATCGCGCTAGACGATACCGAAGCACGCTCCCGGCTGGCTACCGCGATGAGCGGACTGCGGGCCGCCCAGGCCAACTACGATGCAGTCATGAAGGGTGGCACTCAGGAAGAGCGCCTTTCCCTCTCCGCTGATATCAACAAGGCTAAGCTGGACCGCGATCAGGCACAGCGCGACCTCGCAACTCTCAGAAAGTTGCAGCTAAGCGGATCGGCTTCCGCCAGTGAGGTATCGGGAGCGCAGCTCCGACTGCAGAGCGCCGACGACACGCTCGCGTCCCTGTCCAAGCGTCAAACTTCCCGTTTTTCGCCCGAGGACATCACCAGGACCAAGGCAGCCTTGACTGAAGCTCAAGCCGCCTATGCGGCAGCCCAGCAAGTCATCAATCAGTGCAACGTTCATGCCCAGTTCAGCGGAACGGTCTATTCCGTCCCTGTCGGCAAGACGGAGTTTGTCGAACAAGGCAAGGAACTGATCAAGATGGCAGATTTGAACAATGTCCGGGTACGTGCGTATTTCGACGAACCGGAGATTGGAAAGCTGCAGATTGGCCAACCCATTGTCGTTAGCTGGGATGCCAAGCCAGGCAAAGTATGGCGTGGCCATATCGCCCGGGTTCCTTCCACCATCATTACCTACGGCACACGTAATGTCGGCGAGGTGATGGTAGCCGTGGACGACTCGGACGGCATGCTTTTACCAAACACCAATGTAACCGTACGAGTAACAACAGCGCAGGATAACAACATCCTGAGCGTTCCTCGTGAAGCGCTCCATTCCGAGGGCGGGAAAGCCTATGTCTACACGGTCTCCGGCGAAAAGATTCGTCGTACGTCGGTTACGGTGGGAACAACGAATTTGACGCAGGCAGGCATTATCTCCGGACTGAAAGAGAACGATGTCGTAGCACTCGGTACCACCAATGGCACGTCCCTGACAGACGGCGCACCGATAAGGATCGTGAAATAAGCGTGAAGCACCTCGCTGCCAAGCTGTTATTTGCTGTCGTGCTGGGAGGAGCCGCCAATATCGCGTATGCCGAAGGGGCTCCTTCTTTGGATGCGGCTCATGCCGACCTTCAAGCCGGGCGAACCGATGAAGCATTGGGTAAGCTCTGGAGTGCGATCCGGCAGTCTCCTCAGAATGCCCTGGCATACAACCTGCTCTGCCGTGCATACATAACGGAAGACCACTGGGACGAAGCACTAAACGCCTGTCAGAAAGCCGTACAGCTGGAACCGTCCAATAGCGACTATCACATGTGGTTGGGACGGGCTTATGGGGAAAAGGCGGATCGGGTATCTTTTGTCTCCGCCTACTCGCTCGGGAAAAAGGTCCGTTCGGAATTCGAAGCAGCCGTTCAGGCCAATCCGCGTAATTCGGCTGCACTCTCCGATCTGGGAGAGTTCTATGCTGAGGCTCCCTTCCTGGTTGGTGGAGGAGCCGATAAGGCCGAAGGAGTAGCACGCAAGCTCGATGCAATCGATCCGGCTCGCGCCCATGAAATACGCGCACGTATCGCTGAGGCGCAGAAGGACTACGGAAAGGCCGAGAACGAATTCAAAGCCGCGCTTGCCGCGTCTTCTCGACCGGCAAATTATTGGATGACCCTGGGATCGTTTTATCGGCGCAGGCAGAGATGGAACGATATGGTGTCAGCAATCCGCAGTGGCCTTGCTGCCGACAAGGAGCATACAACGGCGTTGCCGAACGGAGCATGGGTTCTGATCCGGGCAAAGCGTGAGCCCCAGCTGGCAATGCAAATGATGGAAACCTATCTGGCCTCCTCGCGGAAGACGGAAGAAGCTCCTGCCTTCGTCATCCATACCGATCTGGCTAAATTGAAAAGGCAACTTGGAGATGCAGCCGGAGCCCAGCGCGAATTAGCAGCAGCTACAGCGCTGGCTAAGGAATACAAACCGGCACAAGAAGGCACGAACACAGGACGTTAGGGCATTTCAGGTTTTGGTGTAGAAGGCGGCAACTAAGGCAATGTTGCGAAAGCAGCCACCCTTCGAGAGATCTCGACGAACACCATAAAAGACCTGAAACGCTCCAGAGGCAATCGATAGAATGTTGTTTTGTGGAGAAACACCCCTGAAGCACCGATTTACAGCACGAAAGCTCTCGCTCGCAGCTCTTTTCTTAAGCTGCACTACATTTTCCTTTGCTCAGGTTTCGTTATCTACGGTTGTCAACCTGGCACTCCGGAACGACAATGCCATCCGGATAGCAGAAGCCGATGTTGAAAAAGCCGGAGGCGGAGTCTCGGAATCGAAGGTTGCTTACGTTCCAAGCTTTGTTCTTGGCTCAGGTCTGGGTTACTCCTACGGCTTCCCTGTTGGACAGCCTTCTATCTATAACGTCACATCGCAAGCTCTGGTATTCAATGCCGGACAGCTGAACTACATCCGTTCTGCCCGCTCTGCTCTGCAGGCTGCTCAGATGGCCCTGAAAAACGCCCGGCAGCAGACGATCCTGGATGCATCGCTTTCTTATATTCAACTCAATAAGACCATTGAGGAACTGAAGGCACTGGACCAGGAGTCTGGTCATGCCCAAAAGCTGGTTTCAATTGAAGAAGAGCGGCTCAATGCAGGCGTGGATAGCCGTACAGCCTTCACGCAAGCACGACTAGTCGCAGCGCAGGTTCGGCTCAAACGGATTCATTTGGAGAGCACGCAGACACAGTTACAGCAGAAGCTTTCCCATATGACAGGCTTGCCGACTGCAGAGATCATTCCAGTCAAGGACAGCATTCCCGAGATGCCGAACTTCGACCTGGCGGTCAATCTGCAAAAGGAAATACCATCCGGCAATGCCAGTGTACTTGCCGCACAGGCTCTGGCCGATTCCAAAAAATATACAGCCAATGGAGATGGTCTACAGAGTCATCGTCCGCAGGTCATCTTTGCAGGCCAGTACAACCGCTATACCAAGTACAACAATTACGACCTCTACTACCGCAATTTCCAACACAACAACTTTGGAATCGGAGTAGATATCTCTTTCCCGATCTTCGATGCTTCTCGAAAGGCCAAAGCCCGGCAATCCGCAGCCGAGGCCTTGAAAGCAAAGGTCCAGGCAGCCCAGGCCGTACAGCAAACGCAGGAAGCAGTTGTAACCCTGCAAACGAGCCTGAGAGAGTTGGGAGCACAGGCTGAAGTTGCTTCCCTCAAGAACGAACTGGCACAAGATCAACTTGCCTCCGTATTAACCCAACTGGAAAATGGCAGCGGTACGCCTTCCAGCCCTCTGACGCCCAAGGATGCCGAGCAAGCTCGCGTTGAGGAGCGTCAACGTTACGAAGACTCGCTGGATGCCGGTTTCGAGCTAGCCAAGGCGCAGCTAAACCTGTTGAAATTACTCGGAACTATCGAAGACTGGGCCAAGATTCAACCGGCACACTAAGCCCGGGGATGAGCTTCCAGGGGCGAAATGCCCCGCTCAACCCTCGAAATACCCATTTTGCTATGCTATTCGGGCTTCCCCGAGTGCCCGAATGATAAACTTGAGGTCGGACAAATATGCCGTTAAAAACGCTATTCCTTAATCCCCCTTCCTTTGAAAAGTTTGACGGAGGGGCAAGCTCCCGTTGGCCTGCAACTCGCGAGATCGAGTCCTATTGGTATCCAGTGTGGTTAACCTATCCGGCTGGAATGCTGGAAGGCTCCCGTTTAGTCGATGCTCCACCACACCATATCTCCGCGCAGGAAACGATTCAGATTTGTAAGGATTACGAGTTCCTCGTGCTTTTCACCAGCACCGTGGGCTGGGAAAGTGATCATAATCTCGCTGCAGCCATTAAAAAGGCGAACCCCTCGCTCAAAATCTGCTTCGTCGGACCTCCGGTTACGACGGATACGGACAAGGCTTTGCGCGAGTGCCCGGCTATCGACTTCATTTGCCGTCGTGAGTTCGACTACTCCGTTGTGGAGTACGCAAATGGCAAGCCTCTAGAAGAGATCCAGGGAATTAGCTACATCAAGGATGGTCAGATCGTTCACAATCCGGACCGACCTCAGGTCGAAAATCTGGATGCCATGCCCTGGGCAACAAAGATGTACAAGCGCGATTTGGACGTTACAAAATACAACGTCCCTTTCCTGCTGCATCCTTATATCGCGCTCTACACCACTCGCGGCTGCCCTGCGCAATGCACCTTCTGCCTGTGGCCTCAGACGCTCAGCGGACATGCCTGGCGACGCCGCTCAACCGACGATGTTGCCGCCGAGTTGGCATGGGCAAAAAAAGAATTCCCGCATGTAAAGGAATTCTTCTTCGACGACGACACCTTCAATATCCAGAAGGCCCGCACCATCGAACTCTGCAACAAGATCAAGCCTCTCGGGCTGACCTGGTCCTGCACCTCGCGCGTCACGACCGACCGCGAAACGTTGAAGGCCATGAAGGAAGCCGGTTGCCGTCTGCTCATCGTGGGCTACGAGTCGGGTGACCCGCAAATCCTCAAGAACATCAAGAAGGGTGCCACAGTCGAGCGCGCTCGTGAATTCACCAAAGACTGCCACGACCTGGGTCTGGTGATTCACGGAGATTTCATCCTCGGCCTGCCGGGTGAAACAAAGGAGTCAATCCGTAACACGATCAACTTCGCAAAGGCTTTGGACATCGAGACAATTCAGGTCTCCATTGCCCACGCCTTCCCGGGAACCGAGTTTTACGAATTTGCCCGCGAGCACGGCTTTATTACCAATAAGGGCGCTATGACGGACGACTTCGGGCATCAGATGGCTCACATCGAATATCCCGGACTTCCGAAGGAGTACGTCCTGGAGATGGTTCACCGCTTCTACGACGAATACTTCTTCCGTCCAAAGGCCGCTGCCCGCGTTATTTGGAAGGCGATCGTCAATCGGGATGTACCGCGCCTCTATCAAGAGGCCAAGTCCTTCCTGAAGCTGAGAGCACAACGCAACAAAATTGTGGCGGACTCCAAGGCTCAGCAATCGCAGAAGAGTACCGGCACCGTCGGCGCCGGAGTCTAGCAGGAACAGTAGATTCAAAGAGAAGGAGCGGTCAGAGTGCTCTGACCGCTCCTTCTCTTTTCCTTATCGGGAGAAGAAAGAATAATAGAAGCAATGACCCGATCCACCATGACATTTCGCCGTTATCTGGTGCTTCTCGTTGTTATTTTCACGACACCGCTTGGCGATTATTTCCTTTCCTTGGGAATGAAGGAAATCGGCCCTGTTTCACTGACACACTTCGCGACTCTTATTACTGCTGTATGGACTCCGAAGATCCTCATTGGAATTGGATTGCTGATCGCTTACTTTGCCAGCTATCTAACTGCCCTTTCCTGGGCAGACCTCACCTACGTTCTTCCCTCGACTGCAATGGGGAATGTAATTGTCGCCCTGCTGGCCAAGTTTTGCCTTCATGAGCCCATCTCGCTGAGCCGCTGGGCAGGAATTCTGCTGATCACGGCTGGGGTAGGTTTTGTCGCACGAGGACCGTCGTATACCGACACCTCGGCAACTTCAAAAATGGCTGTCACGGAAGAAACCGCCGAGGAAGGAGCTTTACGATGACCACTTCTCTTTCCAGTGGATTTCCCGTTGCGGCAATGATTGGAGCCATTATCGTCACAGCTACCGCTGGTGATGTGCTGACTGCCTCGGCAATGCGCCAGATCGGGGATCTGGACATAATCCGCGAGAAGCGCGGACTTTCAGGTGCGATCCTGGCCGTACTTTCCAATCTCCGCTTCTTCTCGGGAGTCTTTTTCCTGGCCTGCAGCTTCTTTTCCCTGCTCTTCGCAGTTAGTCACGCGCCATTGAGCCTGGTCGGACCTGCCTCAGCCTCACTCACATCTGTTACAAATGCTATCGCTGCCAAATTCTTCCTAAAGGAAAATGTGGATCGCCGGCGATGGATTGCCGCCATCCTGGTATGTGTAGGTGTCATTCTGATGGCGCGATAAAATCTGCTCGTCTTATGTAGTGAGCCAATACTACTCAATATGCGCCATTATGCAGATTGCTGATGGCGCAGTATTATTCTTCTCAATATTGCCATTCTAGTTATAATCTTTTCTAATACTACTCCCCAAAGCCGGAAAGGAATATTTCTATTCGTTCTCAAGTTGGAGGCAAACGGGAGGCGCATTTCCGTTTGATCATTTAGTATTCATCCGCAGGAACTCTTGTCCTGTTGTGTATCGACATTCCGCTGCTATGAGAGTTCTAAATTTCAGGTATTTCCGAGGTCGACTCAGTGAGGCTGTTTCCGATGGACGATTCCAACCTGCAAGCTATGGAGTTGTATCCGGAGCCGGAGGCACAAGATCGCTCCGAACAGAATTCACATGAAACGGAAATTAGTCTGCTCCTTGCTCTGCAGGCCGGTTTGTTTGCAGCATGGGCTTACGATCCCGGTGGCAATCGAATCGAGATTACGCCACGTGTTGCCGAGCTCTTTGGATACGAAGATTCCTTGCACGATCTGAATCTGGAGAAGACTCTCGGACAAATTCATCCCGAAGACCGCCCACGTGTTTCTGACCTTGTCGAGGAAGCGCTCAAAACCGGCTGCAATCTCGAATTCGAAATGCGAATCCAAAGGCCTGACGGCTCGCAGCGCTGGATCGCAGTAACGGGCCGTCCACTCACACACAACAACAAGGTTGAACGCCTGGTGGGTTTGCTCACCGACATCTCCGATAGGAAACAAGCCGAGCAGGCACTACAGCAAAGCGAACGACGATTTCGGCGCTTGGTAGAGACAGCCAGTATTGGTATCACCATCAGTGACTTGGATGGAAACATTAGTTATGTAAATCCCAGCCTTCTCAAGTTACTCGGTTACAGCAAGGACGAAGCAGGCATCGGTCAATTAAGAGGAGATGAAATTACTCCCCCGGAATACGCCGAAATCGATCAACGCGCTTATGAACAGTTGCGTACACGCGGAACCTGCCAGCCCTACGAAAAGGTATATCTGGCAAAGGATGGTCGCCAGATCCCTGTGCTTCTCGGTGCCAGCTACATTTCCGAGCAACAGGAAGGTGCTACGGAAGTTGCTTCTTTCATCACTGATCTCACGCAACTCAAACAAGCTGAGTCTGCTCTGGAGAGAATTAGAAGCGCAATTCAACGCCAGTGGGCAGAACTGGAAACCATCTACAGAACGGCCCCAGTGGGGCTCGCGCTCTTCAGCCTTGATGAATTCCGCTATGTGAGGGTAAACGATACGCAGGCAGGTATCATCGGACTGCCAGCGGATCAGATCATCGGCCATCGCTTTCGAGAGATTGCGCCGGACCTCGTCAAGGTCGTCGAGCCGCTATTTCGCAGAGTGGCAAAGGGAGAGGCAATCAGAAATTTCGCTCTGGAAGGCGAACTCCCGGGCCAGCCAGGAGTTCATCGTTATTGGACTGTCAGCTATTCTCCCATCTTCAATAGCGAGGGAGTTGTTCAGGCCATCAGCGCGGTTGTCTTTGAAACTACGGCGCAGAAGAGAGCGGAGCAGGCTCTAATACAGGGCGAAAAGCTGGCTGCTGTCGGCCGCCTTGCTAGTTCCATTTCTCATGAAATTAATAATCCGCTGGAAGCAGTAACCAATCTGATTTACATCGCGACAGCATTACCTGGAGTACCAGACCAGGCGCGCGAGTTGTTACAACTGGCAGACAAGGAATTGTCCCGAGTCTCGCAAATAGCCTCGCAGACACTACGTTTTCATCGCCAATCGACAAGACCCACCTGGGTAACGCCTACAGAGCTGCTGAAGCCAATCATTGCCGTTTATCAAGGACGCTTAGCAAATTCAGGAATCACGCTTAGAGAGGAACACGAATCAGTGGAGCCTATTCTCTGCCTGGAAAACGATATTCGGCAGGTTTTGAATAATCTCATCAGCAACGCTCTGGACGCGACAAAAACCGGTGGCGCTGTCCTGGTTCGCAGTCACGAAGCAACCGAATGGGGCACATCCCGTAGTGGAATAAGAATCACCGTGGGAGATACCGGATGTGGAATTACCAAGGAAGCCAAACGGCAGATCTTCGATGCCTTCTTCACGACCAAGGGCATTCACGGAACAGGCCTCGGTCTTTGGATCTCTAAAGGCATCGTTGAAAAACATCGTGGCCGGTTGCAAGTTCATAGCTCCACACAACCGGGAAATTCGGGATCAGTGTTTTCACTCTTCCTGCCACGACTGAGGGAAGACTAAGGGACACACAGTGGCCTTGCTCTGTAACGAAGAGACTTCATAGCCGTAAATCCAAATTGCGCGGAGGAGATCAGTCCATGGGCAGTGAGCTTTTGTGCAAAGCGGAATGCGATGGCAAAGTGCTTGAAGGTAAAGCGCTCCTTGAATCTGAAGAACTTCTCTTTCGTCCAATAAAAACAGGCAAGCAAAAAGAGCGTATTCGGCTCTTACGTTCGGAGATTCACCAGATTGAGACCGCCGATGATTGGCTGGTTGTCAAAACTCAGATCGAGTCTCCGAAAGAATTGCGACTCTGCCTGGGGAAGAAGGAGGCTGAGAAGTGGAAGCTAAAGCTACTTCAGCCCAAAAGCCTGCTTGATAAACTTGGCATTCATACTGGCGTTTCTATCTATTGCCAGGGACTGTCCAAAGCCTTTGTAGAGGAGGCTTTGCAGTCTGGCGCCATACGAGTCAAGAACGGTGCTGACGCCAGGCTTCTGTTCTTCCTGGCTGATTCCGTAAGTACGCTCAAAGAAGTTCCTGGACTCCGCCTCGTCATGGCGAAAGACGCTGGCTTATGGGTGATCTATCCCAAAGGGATTACAGCGATCCGGGAAGCCGATGTAAGAAAAGCGGGACTGGATGCAGGACTAAAGGACATTAAAGTCTGTCGTTTCTCCGAAACACATACGGCACTGAAATTCGTTATTCCCCGAAGCTGAATCTCCACCAGGCTTATGGCTCTTGCGAGGGCCGTCTTTGCCATGAAACAAAATCTAGCTGACTTCTACCCTCCAACATCCAAATTAGGTGTTCGGCTTTTCACAAGGGAGCAGCATAGTGCAACAGCAGACCAGACTTGAGCGTACCCCCCTCTCTATTCTCGATCTCGCCTTTGTTCGTCAGGGCGGCACGGCTTCGGAATCTTTCCGCAATACCCTCGAATTAGCACAGCATGCAGAGCAATGGGGATACAAGCGGTTCTGGCTTGCAGAACATCACAACATCCCTGGTGTTGCCAGTTCCGCAACATCGGTTCTCATTGGATATGTTGCTGGTGGGACATCGACAATCCGTGTTGGATCAGGTGGCATTATGCTGCCCAACCACGCTCCGCTTGTTATCGCGGAGCAGTTCGGGACTCTCGAAGCACTTTATCCTGGGCGCATAGATCTGGGCTTGGGGCGGGCACCAGGAGGAGATCAGGCAGCGGCACAAGCATTGCGTCGAACTCTTCGGATAGATCCAGATGAGGAATTTCCTGCTCTGCTTGCGGAACTTCGTGGATTTCTCAGCCCTGCCCGTCCGGAGCAGTTGGTCTCGGCCTTTCCGGGAGCAGGCTCGAACATCCCTATCTGGCTACTTGGATCAAGCGGCTTTAGTGCGCATCTCGCTGGTAAGCTGGGACTTCCCTTCTCTTTTGCCAGCCACTTCCAACCCGATAATCTGCTTCCAGCTCTGGAGATATATCGCGACAGCTTTCATCCCTCCAAAATACTGAAAGAGCCCTATGCCATGGCAGGTGTTCCCCTTATCGCAGCAGATACCGACAAACAGGCCCGCCATTTGGCTACAACCGCGCAATTAGGATTTCTGAACCTGATCCGCAATCATCCCAGACCGCTCATGCCACCAGTAGAGAAATTGGACTGGACACCTCAAGAAGAAGCTCTGGTCACAAGCAGATTTCGAGCGGCTATTGTCGGAGATCCCGAAACCGTCCGGCAGCAGATGGAGGATTTCATCAAGAAGACAGAGGTTCAGGAACTTATCCTGACGACAAATGTCTACGATTACCGTGACAGGCTACGCTCATTCGAAATCGTCGCAGAGCTTACGGGGAAATTATCAACAGATACCCACGTTCAGAGCTGATTGAATTTGGCAGGCAGTTGAGACTTCAATCTATCTCTAGTTTGGGCAAACGTGATTTCCTGATAAGAGCAGCCCTTAACTGCCGGATGGCATTGATTCTCTTGCTGCATTCGTGATCTTTCATGCATCATATGAGCTTTCTCAATGTAAGAAGAAATAGAATGAAAGAAACACTTCAGTGGGAAAATCGATGACAGCAGAAGACTTTAGACGAATCGCCCTCAGTATGCCGGAAGCTACCGCAGCCGCGCATCAAGGGCATCCGGAGTTCCGTATAGCCGGCAAAATATTCGCAAACCTATCTCTTGAAGAAGAAGGATACGGAGTATTGTTCCTGGATGAAAACCAGCAGTCCGAATTACTAAAGACCGCTCCGGAGATTTTCTCTCCTCTTCCTGGAGGCCTGGGCCGAAAAGGTTCAACACGGGTGCTCCTCGCGTCCATTACACAGAAAACGCTGGAAGAAGCCATGCGTAGTGCCTGGAAGAAGCGGGCTCCCAAGGAGTTAATCGGACGAGCTTAGGTCATCTTCGACGAGCTACGAAAACCACTTTAGCTCGCTTTGCCTGTTCAGATAGGAAACCCCGGAGGCTCGCAAGTCCTCCGGCTACCGATATCGCCATTAGAATTGAACCTTGGGAATCGGACAGTTCAGGCTTTGTTGTAGGGACCATGCTAGCCCAAGTTCGTCACGAGAAGGGATGAAAGAGGGTTAAGTTCTTTAAGATCAGTCTAGGCAAGAGCAAAGTCTGCACTACATTCGCGATCAAAATGTAACCGGTCAGGGACGGTGATAGCCAGTTGACGAAAGAGCATTTGCAGTTCTGGAGTTGGTTGGGTGACACGGCGCAGGCGGATCTGACGACCATCTGTGGTTGGCAGAACGATATCGCCGCTATGCAGGGTTGAGGCCAGAGCGAGAGCTTGTGCCGGAGATAGAGTCGAGCCATGCGCTTTAAGCAGATGTTTCAGTGTGACCCACAGGGCATAGCCTAAGAAAGCGACCAGGACATGGGCCTTGGTACGCGGCTCCAGTTGATGATAAATAGGCCGTATCGATAGTTCGCTTTTCAGAGCGCGAAATACTGCTTCGGCCTCCGTTAGCTGGATGTAGCTTTTCCATAGTTGCTCCGGATCCGAGGCGGGTAAGTTGGTGCGCAGCAAATAAGCGCCTTCGCGCGCTTGTTGCCAAGCGCGACGTTGCGGATCAAGTTCCCACTGCAACTCCAGCTTGCCTGCTTCTGCGAGAACCTGGATGCGGTAAAGATCGGCCACTTGCGGGTGGCGTGCCTGGATACTGCCTAAATGGCGTTCAATTTTATTGCGATCCGTAAGCTTGCCCGTAGCGATACGTTTTTGTAACCCTGTCAGAGCTTTTTCCATGCGCAGGGAAAAACGGCTGCGGATAGCCTTCTCTTTTTGTTGTCGCGCCATGGAACGGCAGAGGATAAAAGTTTCCTGGTTTTCGCCGACAGGCAGCAGTTTGACCTCGACATCCTCACGCACCTTGGTCCAGTCTTGGGCTAAGAGTGCTTGCTCGAACTGCTTCAGCTTGCTACGTGGCGTGCCCACCAAATACTGGCCGTGATGGCGGCGTAGCATCTGCAGATTTTCTTCACTGATGATGCCGCGATCAAAGACCCATACCCGCCGCGCCTTGCCGTATTTGCGCTCCACCATGCGCACCACCGCTTCCAGACTGCTAACATCGGCGCGGTTGCCGTTGAAGGTTTCATAGCTGAGAGGAAAACCCTCGGTATTGACCACCAGGGCAATGACCAGCTGCTTGCAATCAGGCCGATGATCTCGCGAATAGCCGCGCTGCATCATCGGATTTCGCTCTGCCGCGCCTTCCACATAGCTGCTGGTTAAGTCATAGAGCAAGATATCGAATTCAGCAGAAAACAGTTCTCCGTAGCGTTGTCGCAGATGCTGTTCCAACTTCCCTTTGTACGGCAAGAGCCGATCCAGACAACGATACAAACGGGTGTCATTGATCTTGTCGGCTTCGATCTGCAGCAGGTCATCCAAGGCGGTGGAGGGAAACCAGCGTTGTTCTATGGCTAACTCACTGCCGGGAGCACACAGCCGATTGATGGCCAGCAGGGCTGCAACTTTCGACCAGGGGATCTCTACCTGCTCTTCGTTTCGATCCACCGTCGTAGCAAAGAAATCATCCAGCTCTAAGCGCCGCCACAATTCCAACCCTAAGAAACACTCCCCAAAGCGCCGCGTCCGCTCCAAACGAACCTGATCGACTCGCACCGCTACAACTTGTTCGCCTTCTCCTGCGGGAGCTTGATCGGCAGCGAATAACTGCAGCTGACGACTTTCTCCTTGCTCGTTGAAAACCTCGATGGTCTTTAACCACCGGGTCTGCGCCAAGCCATTCAGTTCGCCTAAATAGCAAAGCGTGCGCTGCCGTGGCCCACTCGCCGTGCGTATCGTCTCCACCAGGGACCAATAGGTATGTGCCTTGCCGTCTTTGCTTCGTTGATGGGCGCGCAAAAACATCCTGCGCGCATCTTGACACGTTTCTATTTTGTTTCAAGTGGGTAGGTCTGCACTACATCGCATTTTCACTACACCACCATTGATTTCACTTGCCCTTAGATCCCACTTACCCTCGAAAATTACCCTTTCTTCGCCTTCTCGTGACGAACTTGGGCTAGGACCTAAAATGCTCTAAGGCCTGTCCGATGGTCATGTCCGAAAATGGCCAGAAACCAATCTCCCGATAAGGCATAGTACAGCTGTATGGAACAGCTTGATCCCGATATCTGCTACCGGGCACTTCAGACCCGTGACGCACGTTTTGACGGACGCATCTTTGTCGGCGTCACCTCCACGGGAATCTATTGCAGGCCGATCTGTCCGGCACGCACCGCCAAAAGAGAGAATTGCCGATTCTTTCCTACTTCCGCTGCAGCACAGGAAGCAGGCTTTCGCGCGTGCCTGCGTTGCCGGCCTGAAATCTCACCCGAGCTGGCCTGCTGGCGCGGTACCTCAAATACCGTTTCCCGCGCTCTTGCGCTTATCTCACAAGGATTCCTGGACCAGGAGGATGGCAACGTCGAAACCCTTGCTACTCATGTCGGAATTGGAGAACGTCAATTGCGCAGGCTCTTCGAGCAGCACCTAGGAGCTTCTCCCATTGCGGTGGCCCAAACGCGGCGGGTACTTTTCGCCAAGCAACTCATACACGACACGCAGCTCACCATGACGGAGATCGCCATGGCTGCAGGATTCGGCAGCGTACGTCGTTTTAATGACATCTTTCAATCTCTTTACCATAGGCCACCACGTGACTTACGCCGCAGAAAGATCTTTTCGACAACGGAAAACCAGCCTCATCCGCCCGTAGTTCTGAACATCTCGTATCGGCCTCCGTACGACTGGGATGCGATGCTCGCTTACCTGAAAGCTCGTGCTATTACCGGCATGGAAATAGTAGAGGACCAGCACTACCGGCGCACAATCTCTTCCAGGAAAGCAAAGGGCACCATCGAGATCGTACATTCTCCGCATCGCAATGCCCTGACCGCAAGTATTCAATTCCCCGACGTTCGCACACTTCAAGAAATCGTTACGCGAGTGCGTCATCTCTTTGACGTGGGCGCCGACGTGGATGCGATCTCTGCCCATCTCGCAAAAGATCACGGACTCGCTACACTGGTGTCCGCGCGCCCCGGACTACGGACCCCTGGCTGTTGGGATGGTTTTGAACTCGCAATACGAGCCGTTCTTGGTCAGCAGATCACTGTCGAAGCAGCCAGGCAACTTGGAAGCAAACTAGTACAACTCTGCGGAGATGTAGTTCCACACATCTCCGACCTACGATTGAATCGGACATTTCCGACTGCGGAGTGTTTGGCCAGTGTCGATCTCACTCAGATTGGCATGCCCAACGCGAGAAAGCAGACGCTGAAAGCTGTCGCTCAAGCTGTTGTAGAGAACCCGCGTCTCTTCCATCCCACGGGATCGATTGAACAAAGCATTGCTCAACTCCGCGCTATCCGCGGCATCGGAGAATGGACAGCGCAGTACATTGCACTTCGAGCGTTGAGAGAACCGGATGCTTTCCCTGCCACCGACATCGGTATTTTGCGAGGTGCAGCCTGTCTCGACGGCATCCTTCCCACGGCACCGCAGCTCATCGAACGCGCAGAGGCATGGAGACCGTGGAGAGCATATGCAGCGCAGTATCTATGGACAATGGATAGTGGCAAAATCACAAATCTTGTAGAGACCCGTTATGCCTGAGAAATTTCACTTCCTTACCGACATTGTGGCAACTCCCATCGGCGATATGGTTCTGATTTGTGATGAGGAAGGCCGGCTGCGTGCCACTGATTGGACAGACTTCGATGATCGAATGAGTCGCCTGCTTACACGGCATTACGGTGCAAAGAACTATGTCCTCACCGCAGTCAAGAATCCCTTTGGATTGAGTATGGCTATCGCAGCATATTTCGAAGGGAATCTACAGGCAATCGATACGCTCCCTGTCACAACGGAAGGAACAGCCTTTCAGAAAAGCGTCTGGAGTGCCCTGCGCTCCATTCCTGCAGGAAGGACAATCAGCTATGGGGAACTCGCCGCCAAACTTGGCAATCCATCTGCCGTTCGAGCCGTAGGCTTGGCAAATGGAGCTAATCCCATCGGAGTTGTGGTGCCTTGCCACCGCGTAATCGGAGCCAACGGCTCCCTGACCGGCTACGGAGGTGGAATCGAACGCAAACGCTGGCTACTGAACCACGAAGGTCAACTCCTATCTCTGTATAACTAATTACAAGTTGAACTCATAATAGCTTGCGACAGAGAAGATCGACGGGTGCCCCATCTTCGCCGCGAAGTGAAACGGAGCGTGCTAAGGTGGGGTCAACGGAGGCTCCCATATCGGTAACCGAGCAATACACTGAAATTAAGCTTTGTCCGGATACCGTTATTGAAACTTTCGGGTGTCCCACCTTAACTCGCTTCGCTCGTGAAGATGGGGCACCCACATCCTTGCAGGGACACTGCCGCCGGATACCGATACCTCAATATTTCTCGGCTTTCGAGCCTGTCCTCTTTCTCCACGGCTTACAGCCGGAGCACTGGCCCATCACCTCGAAGAAGATTCTCCTAACTCCGCATCGACAGCCTGCTTCAAGCAAATCACCGATTGATGGACATCTTCACTCGATGTAGCCCAATTTGAGACAGAAATACGTAACATCGTCTGTCCTCGCCATTCCGTTGTGCCCATCCAACATACCCCCGATTGCTGAATCCGCTGTGCGACACGCACATTGAATTCATCCGTATCAGCCACTAACTTCGGATCGATGCGGCACAAGACCTGATTGAGCACGACATGATTCACGACATGCACACATGGAAGCCTAGACAGCTCTGCAGCAAATAGCTGAGCCATCTCGCAACATCTCTCAACCATCTCTCGAACACCTTGTCTTCCCAGGTTCCGTAACGCTGCATAGAGCACAAAGCCTCTTGCACGACGAGAGTTTTCCGGAACCCACTGCGAACCATCCCTATGCCCGCCATCATTCGAACCCGCATAGGAACAACGTGCAGTCTTGATGCCTTGATGCGCTTTTGCATCACGAATAATTACGATCCCGGAATCGAATGGGACATTCAACCACTTATGCGCATCTGTCGCCCAGGAGTCCGCCTCACCCACCCCAGCCATCAAATGATTCAACTTTGGTGATACTGCCGCCCATAAGCCAAAGGCTCCATCGACATGCAACCAGCCATTCCGCTCTTTCACCAAAGCAGCAATTTCGGCAACGGGGTCAAAAGCACCGGTATTCACATTTCCGGCTTGAGCGCAGACAATGGTTGGTCCGGTACAGGCGTCCAGAGCTTTCTTGAATGCATCCAGCTCCATTCGGCCTTCGCTATCGGCTCGAACGAATCGGATATTCTTCTCGCCCAGCCCCATCATGTAAATCGCCGAGCGCACGGTTGCATGGCAACATTCCCCACAGATCACGGTAATCCGCGGCGATTCCTGCAATCCCTCGACCGCAACATTCCAGCCATGCTTCGTTAATACTGAATTTCTGGCTGCAGTCAAAGCAGTAAAGTTAGCCATTTGCGCGCCGGTAACAAGTCCCACCCCGGCCTCTTTGGGTAAAGCCAACAGCTCCAGCAACCATTGCGAGACGATCTCCTCTATAACGGAAGCGGCGGGAGAGGTGTTATACACTTGCGCATTTTGATCCCATATCGATGTAAGCCAATCTGCAGTCACACTGGCCGGTGTCGATCCACCAATTACAAAGCCGAAGTAACGTGAGCTTCCGCTTTGAACCAATCCCTGTTCTACACCTTCAATCAAAGTCCGGATCGCAACTTCCGGGGATTCCCCGTTCTCCGGAAGATCCCGGTTTACAAGCGATAACAATTCAGCTCGCGAAATCGAGACACCAACAGGCTTGTGCAGCAATGTCTCACGACAACGAATAACCTCTTGCGTTAGCTCCACCCAGCGATTCTCTTGCATTACCCCATCCAAAAGTTGCAGTAGATTAAACCTAAAAGATCTAGCACAGCGTGGTTATATTTCGTCCAGAAACTGCTCGAGAAACAGATGTAATCTCTCCTGACGAATCGCGGCCAGCTTGCTCCCCGTTGCAGTTTGGAAGCGGCTTCCAAGCTTGAATAACTTCAGCTGGAAATGGTCGATAGCATATCGGTTATCGTCCAGCGGCCGATGCTCACCATTTGGATCTTCGGGATTGTACATCTTGGACTTCATACGTCCGGCTGTATAGAAACACCGGGCTGCACCCAGGGCTCCGATCGCATCCAAACGATCTGCATCCTGAAGGATCTTTGCCTCAATTGTCTGCGGAGGAATATTGGCGGAAAAACTATGTGCTTCAATCGCATGAGCAACCCGAACCACACGTGAAGATTCCCACCCCTGATCCATCAAAATCTCGGATGCTCGCTGCGCTGCCAATCTCGAGGCCATCGACCTCTGTGGAGAATTCTTCTCAACAGAGACACAGTCATGCAATAGAGCAGCAGCTGCCAGGATTTCTATATCGCCACCCTCTACCGCTTGAATCTTCAAAGCGTTTTTCCAAACCCGCTGCAAATGAGCAAGATCATGGGAGCCGTCATCGCTCTCCGAAATAAACGGCAATAGCATCGCGGAAAGAGCTTGGAAAACGGAATGACCATCGACACAATTCATCCCTTGATTGTAAACAGGTCGAAGGCCATCTCCTGGACGTAGCATCGAACTCCATATATTTTCGAAACGAGATTGGATCCATAGAATGTCCCTAAGCTTTGCGCTAGAGGTAAAGTTGAAGAGTTTCAGCATTTCTCCTCTCCCGGAGGGAGTAGGCGAACATAGCCCAGGATGAAGCGAAGCGTGAGCAAGCGGAATCCTGGGTTGGTTGATATGAAAGGAGGCTCGTCCCGTAGGGCCGAGGCGAAGCTCAGTCTCACATGAATCGGAATCGTAAGCTGTGAGGTTTCTCTGGAAAGGCCAGAAACTCTGCCTGGAAATCCTGTTTACGATGATGCTCTCTGACCGTCTATATATTTTTCAGTTGCCACCGGCAATACAGGATTTCACATCTAGAATCGGTACAATCCGCCTATCGCGTAACCGTAACGATGGTTGAAGATACTCTTCTCTTCTTATGTTTGGACCCCGTTGTTGTCTGGACCGAAGTGCCAACAGGTGCCGAATCGATAACAGGACCAGTGTCCGCACTTCGATCCAGTCTGGAAGGAGCAGAATAATCCGTCTGTGTCGAAGTGCTGTTACAAGCTCCCGGTAGGCCCAGCGCGCCAATAATAAGGCCAAGAACAGTTCCTATAACAATCTTGAGAATAAGGCCACTCTTGTCTTCATCCGTATCTTCGGGCTGACTGGACCAGGAATCTAGCGGATTTGCCCCTGAGCCACAGGAATAATCCCCATCGATTCGTCCAGTGATACCGTTCACAGCAATCTCATGTTTACCGAAATCTAGGGAATACCTCCCAATCCATACGGGAAGCAAGATCTGCCGGAAAGTTACATCCTTGAAGTCGGATTTCGCAGAAGCGAAAGAAACTCCATCGCCAACAACTTCTTTACAGGCCGCCTCCTTAATCGTGGGAAGCAATTTCTGCTGTGCAGCCTGGAACGCCTGCGATAGAGCGATTCCGTAGGGGAAAATATACATCGGCTCATCGGAATCCTCTTTATAAGCAACAGCCTTCGATGGATCCCAACGTCCGAAAAACATATCCCAGTCTCTCGCCTTCGAACTTACAGCTGATGCAGCGATATCTTTGAACGGGAGGTTCATATCTCCAGAACAAGACAAAACGAGAGAGGTGTCATATTGAGAACGCTGCTTGCATTCATAATGAACCTTTGCCACACCTTCAAAGACCCAGAACGGCACATACCAGCTCTCGACCTTCAAATCGGTCATTTCCGGCTTGCGATCTCCGGGCCGGGTGCTGAACCAATTGCGTATTGCCGTTTCCGCCTGTGTTTTCGAAATAAGGTTGCACAGCATGCCATCGGGAGGAAGTCCCGGATTCGACGGCTTTGTTAAATGAGGTGAGCCACAAAACGGACAGGACGCCACATCCCTTCCCTGGACATAGGCGATGGAACCTCCGCATTTAGAACAGTGAATCGCATTCAGCTTACTCGTGTCAGGAGCTTCTTTCGGCAGGGCCTTTTCCTTGTTGAACAAAGGTGAACTAAGCAGATCGTGTCGTGGAAGCTTATCGGCAGAAGACTCTTCCTGTGCAGTCTCTGTTGTAGTGCCACAATACGGGCACTTCATTACCTTTCTACCGGAGTCATACGTCATCCCAGCCGAGCAATTTGGACATAGAAGTCGATCTTTTATTTCCGAACTGGAAGATCTTTGCTCAATATCTTTGCCCGTTGACATGACAACTCCCTCTCATCTGTAAGTGGTAACCGTCTAGTATTTAGTTGCAGAACTTGCCTTGCTCGAACTCTTCTTCGCTTTGTGTTTCAACGCTCCGGATTTAGTACGCTTCACGGGCGCCTCTCCACTTAGGTCACTTTGAACAACCGGAGTCGAGGGAGCCATATCGCGATGATCGGGAACATAGGGATTGCACGAAACCAGGCATCTGCCAAGTGCAACAAGAACAATAAGGCAGCCAAGGATAATTTTCGTAAACGGTACGTCATACTCCTTTTGTCCGACAGGTGTCCTGTACGCGGGATTTGAAGACAGTACTTCCAAAATCCTGGAATACTCGCCGTCAATACTTCCCGTAAAACCATTCAACACGATTGGATAAGTGGCACTACCCAAATGAAGTTTTCCAATCCAGACAGGTAAAAGAATCAGACGAAAGGTAACCTTTTGAAAGCTGGAATTCGCAGAAGAAAACGCCACTCCATCTCCTACGACTTGCTTGCAGGCGGCCTCCTTGATTAGGGGAATTATTTCTTGCTGGGCTTCCTGAAACGCCTGAGGTAGATCAAAATCGTATTGCAGAACATTGAGCGGCATTTCCGTGCCTGGCTCATAGCGAATAGCTTCGTGTGAACTCCATTCACCAAGAAACTTCTCTCCATATTGAGCACGGGAAACTAACGCCAAAATCGTGATGTCACGAAAAGGAAGATCCAGATCTCCGGACTTGCTCAAGATTAAGGAATGGTCAAAAGTAGAACGCTGCTTACATTCGTAGTGATTTTTTGTGAGACCATCGAAGATCCAGAAAGGAAGATATGCTCCTTCCAGAGTTAACTCATAGGCACCATTCTTGAGCTCATCGGGAGCATCGGAATGAGTCGCGAGCCACTTCTTGATCTCAGCTTCTGCCTGCTCTTTTGTATAGTTCAGCGGTAAGAATCCATCTGGACTACATGCAGGAGGAGATTGCTTCATTATCTGCGTCGAACCACAGAAGGGACAAACACTTACATCCTTCTTGGGATCATAAGCAATCGTACTGCCGCATCCATTGCAATGGAGTGCGTTTGCTTTACCTTCGTCCTGTGCAGAGACCTGTCCTTCGGGCTCCTTGAAGAAAGGCGAACTATCGAGATCGTGCCGCGGGATGTTATCCGATAAACAAGCTGCCGCGGAAGCCGCAATTGTGGTTCCGCAATAGGGACATTTCATCACTTCCGCAGAAGCATCACGGCTCATGTTAGCGGAGCAATTGGGGCAAAGAGTCTTTGAGGGAATAAGATGTGACTCAAAGGCTTCGCTGTCTGGCATACTGAGAGCACCTCAACAGAATCAACAAAAGCTGCCCCTTCTTCTCCTTCGCAGAGAAGCCACAGGGCAAACTCTCACTCTTCGGATATCGGCTGAGTACTCTAGTAACTTGAGCTGGAAGAGGGATGATTTCGTGCTACGTGATGTTTTCTTGCTCCAGACTTAGTTCGATGCTGAGGCACGGCTGCTGGTGGAGGTTCGGGAGCCGTCTCCGCAGGAACAGTGATGGGCGTTGATTGATTAATAGGGACAGCATGTTCGGAAGATTGCCTGTCGTAAAAGAAAACCAGACCTATGATAAGCGCCAGAACAGCGAAGATGAGAGAGGTTATCTTCCAGAAGCTGTAAGGCCGCTCGCCCTGCACTTCTCCCGTGCTCGCGTTGACAACGACCTGATAAGTATCTCCCTGGAAACGATAAGCCCCAATCCAGACAGGGAGTAGCTGCTGCTGGAATGTAGTATTCAGATACTCTGTATCGACTGAAGAAACGCGCTGTTCATCGCCCCCAATGTCATCTCGAACAGCACTATCAATGGAACTTGCCATGATCACTTGGGCTTCTTTAAAGCCATCGGACAATTCAACTTGATAGTGCTGGGCCTTGAATCCGGCAAGATAAGCAGAGTCGTAGGCGCACAGCTTTTCCAAAGCCCAGGGATCGAGAGCCTTCAATCTCTTCTTCTGGACAGATCGCGAAGCTGCTATCAACAAGTCATGGAATGATAGTGACACACGCCCGGAGGCATAGGACCAGCGGGTGTGCTGCACCTCACGCGTCTTCTGTACGGTGTTTCCGCTGCTATCGGTCTCCGTGTATGTCTCTGTCACGTAATAGTGGTCGCCACGTTCGCCGGTATAGCTACTGAACGTGTCGGAATCATAAGACCAGAAGGGCAAGTACACGCCCTGTATTGATTCCTGGCTTGCCAGCCGCTTAAGCGCATTCGGCGCAAACCAGCGCGTTCGCAGCCACTCTTTGACTTCGGCTTGCGCTTGCTCTTTTGCAATCTGGACGGGGAGCACCGCATCCGGAGCCAGGCGAGCCACAGCAGCCTTCGCCTCCGCAACCAATGCGACACCGCAAAAGGGGCAGAGACCAGCAACCTCCGGTGGTTCGAAAACAACCGTGCTGCCACAGGTATCGCAATGGACTTCCAAAGCCTTTTCGCTCAAAGGCTGGACCGGATCATTGTGTTCCTCAGCAAGAGCTGGAAATAAAGGATGTTTAGAGAGCCTACCGGTGGTAGCTGATTTTGCTACCTCCTTGACAGTTCCGCAGTACGGACACTTCATCGATCCGGAAGCGGGATCGTAGATCATACCTGCCGAGCATCCCTGACAGGGAAAGTGATCTACCCCACTTCCTTTCACTGCAGAATTATCGATAGCCCCACCGGCTGTCATTATTGCTGAGCTCCTCCACAATCAGGGCAGAACTTCGCACTGCGTGGAATCGTATGCCCGCAATTGATACAGAACTTCTGCCCTCCTGCGGCAGGTGCCGCTCCTTGCGCGGGAGCCGCAGCTGGAGTAGGAGCAGCCGGAGCTGGAGCTGGAACAGGATTCGCATTCTGAGACACAGCCGATTGCAAGGCAGCATTCATCTGTTGCGCCATTGCCAGCCCTGCACCGAGCCCCATTCCCATGTTTGCAAAGGAGCCGCTCGGATTCTCAGCCGCTGCGGGAATTGCCTGTGCAACCTGATATTGCGTGTAGCGGCCCATATCGCCAACCATATTCATGGTGATTCGCTGGTCCAGGGCTTTCTGCAATTCATCGGGAAGAGAGATGTTCTCGACCACAAAACTCTCAAGGTGCAAGCCGAGATCGGTGAAGCTTGACTGCAGAGCCACAAGCATCTGCTGGCCAAACTCAACCTGATTGGCGGCCATATCCAGGAAATTGTTGTTGCTGCTGGCAAGAACATCTGACATCTGGCCAAGAATCATGTTCCGCAGCTGCCCTTCAATATCGCTTACGCGATAAATAGAAGAGGTCCCGCAAAGCTGCTGAAAAAAAATCTTTGGATAGCTGACCCGAAAAGAGTAAATGCCATAGGCACGTACCCTCACTGCGCCGAACTCCTTATCGCGAAATGTGATCGGAGTCGCAGTTCCCCACTTCTGATCGGTCTGAACTCGTGTCGAGATGAAATAGACCTCCGACTTGAACGGAGACTTGAACATCTTGTCCCAGTTCCGAAGATTAGTCAGAAGAGGTAAAGTCTCGGTCGTAAGGGTGTAGAGACCGGAGCCGAAGGTATCGGCTATCTTGCCCTCATTAACAAAGACTGCCATCTGAGATTCGCGAACTGTAAGCTTCGCTCCGTTCTGAATCTCGCGGTCTTCCGTCGGATAGTTGTAAGATAGGACGCCCTTTTCCTGCTCCGTCCACTCAATAACGTCAATAAATTGCTTTGAAAGGAAGCTCATAACAGTTCGCGTAGCCAGTATAGGTGGAAACTTCCGGGATAGCTACACCAAACCCAAGCGCATCATGGTTTTGCAAATTGCAATTTACGGACGCTTGTATCACCACGAGACACTCGCAACCGATTGCAATAGGGGGACAGAGAGTCATTTCAGACCCGCTCATCCTTATCTCAAATTTTGATTTATCCAGGTTGAAAAGAAATAGGCGAAAACTCTATAGAAGGACTGAAACCAGTTCGCTCAAATCCTTGACGACGAAATCCGGCTCGACCTCGACGGGCAAAACGGCACCGGCGCTTCTGCCAAAGTGACGATTGACCCACACATTGCTGATCCCCATTTCGCGAGTGGGTAGAATATCGTGCGCCCGGCTCTGCGCAACATGTAGCCATTTGTCGCGACGGAGTCCCATACGCTCCTGAGCTACCTCGAAGTTACGGCAGGAAGGCTTGTAGGCGCGAACCTGTTCAGCAGTAACAACTCCATCGAACTCAACTTCCAGGAGCCGTGCCGTATCGGCAAAAAGATCGTCATCGATATTCGAGATGACACCCAACTGGAAACGCTTGCTGAGTTTTTTCAGTGCAGGAACAGTATCGCCGAACGGAAGCCACCCGGCCACGGACTCAGGTAGCGATCTTCGTTCTACCTCATTAGGGGCAAATCCGAACTGTATGCCAAGCTGTTCAACGATGTCTTCCAGAATCTCACGATATCTGCGATAAGGACCGGCTTCAGCCGCACTCTCCAATTCAGCATATGCGGAAAGGATCTCATCGTCGCCGACCGAGACCCCATGCCGAACAAAAATAGAGCGCAGAGATCGTAAAAGCCCCGTCTCCCAATCGATCAGAGTTCCATAGCAGTCAAAAGTCAGGTATTCGAAAGCTCGAAAGTCCACGTACGTATCCTAAAAGGATTTGAAGGAAAGCCACATAGAAAGATTCCGAAAAATCGGTAGTAACCACATAAATTATGCACAGGGAGGGCGAGATCTGCTCTATCTGAGAAAATCTCGCCATCACCATGAATCGCAGCTTTGTTAAAAAGTGAGCTTCATGCCAACCTGAACATTTCTGGAAGTACGAGCGGCGGTTTGCCTTCCGAAATCACTGGCCGTGGCAGAGTTAATCACCGAACCGGTACAGCCGCTCGTCGTGTTGCAGTTTAGGTTGTTCGTATTCAATAGGTTCTCGGCCTGGGCGAAGGCCGCCAAACGATACCGTTCCGCAATCGTAAAGTATCGCTTGATGCCCGCATCCTCCTGGGAAAGACCTCTACCTCTCAGGCTGTTGCGCCTGACAAACAGAGGACGGTCATTCGTCACACCATCCTTGTTCAGGTCCAATCCGGAGATCTGGTTGATGGGATAACCGGAATTCATAAACGTCATGGAAGACAATTCGAATCCATTCAGCCAGCTCCATCTCCCTCTCGCAAACTGCGTCTGATAAATGCCCTGAATCACCAGGTTATGGCGGGTGTCGTTATCCGCGTTGCCATAATCGCGGTGAATGTTGGTGGGGTCTGAAACGGAACCGCCTTCACCGATATTGTCCGCCAGTGCATGGGAGTACATGTAGTTCACCGTGAATTCAACACCATGAGACATGCGCCGTGTGAGGGTTAAAAATCCCCCATTGAAGCTGGTGTCGGCCCCGCTACGAATCAGATTGATCGCACCGAAATTGGTATTAGGGCGTGAAGAAGTGCCCGCGAAGATTGGCCTTCCATCTGCCAGGGTAATTCCCGTATTCGAGAGATTCACATCGGTGTAGTAGAGTCCGTGCCGTTGTGCTGCGAACTGATAACCGGCAGTCAACAGGAAATCGGCCCCTAGATCCTGCTCTATCTGTAAGCTCAGCTGATGCTGATATGTATTATGAAAATTGCGGTCGAAAGCCGTAATGCTCGGCTTCACCTGAAATGTCGAACCAGTAAAGGTCGGAACGTTGGGGAATACAGGGGCACCAGAGGCTCCGCCTGCCACCTGATAACTCAGTAAGCGATGGCCATTCACCTGCGCGGCATTATAGAAAGTACTCAAGCCGGGAACGTCGTAGTACATCCCATATGCGGCATGAACTACCGTTTTTCGCTTCTGGCCTGGAGCCCAGGTAATGCCTATGCGCGGAGCAATATCGCTGTAATCTCCGGGAACAGTCCGTGAGGATGCATACGGTGCCTGGTTGTCCAAGGTCGGAAATAGGATTGCCTCATAACGGGCACCGACATTTGCAACAAGACTCTGCGTCAAACGGATTTCATCTTGTGCAAAGAAGTTCAGGAAATTGAATGCAATCCTTAATGTCGGATCGCCGGCATTCGCCGTGAAGTATGTATAGGTATAGGGCAAGCCGGTTGCGGGATCGGTGATCCCCGCCTTCGTATTGAGATATTGATTCAATGCGCTTACGGCTGGCCTTCCATTACTGGCAGCCAATCCATTGAAGGTGTAAGTCCGGTCCTGCGAAGACAGAATTGCAAACAAAGTGTGCTCGAAATCCGTACCGAATTTCCAGGTACTCCGCCCGTGAGTCCACGTCAGATTATCCAGGATTTCGCTGCTTCTCTCCGTGCTGCTATTCTTTGAAACCGGGTTATAGCCGATATTGGCGACGCTGCTGATATTAATCCAGACATTGCCGTCTGTTGCGCTATTGCCATACGGAACGTTTTGCACATCGCGCTGAATGACTCCGAAACGCAGCTCATTCAGCAAATTGCTATTAAGAACCGTCGCAAGTTGAACACCGGCACCATTCATATGATCGGTGTAGCGATATCCTCTATCGACAATAGAAAGCCCGCTGGCATTATTCGGCTGATGATTCGTAAAGCGCGCATAGCGCACATAACCACTGTTCTTCTGATTCAGCGAATAATCAACTTTGCCAACAAGCGTACGATAGGTTTCGCCAAAGGGCGCATTGCCAATCTGATTGTTGGGTAGACCTAAAGCTGTTGCATTAGAGGAAGTGATAGTGATGGCCTGAGGCAGAGTGTAAGGATTGTTTTCAAATTGCCCGAAGAAGAACAGCTTGTCTTTTCGAATTGGGCCACCGAAGGTAAATGCCTCGTCATGCCAGCTACGATCCGGCTGGGCTTTGGCAAGAGTCGGAATGGCCTGAAGATCCAATGGCCGATATTGGCCCAGCGCAGAACCATGCAACTCATTTGTTCCGGACTTCAATAGAACATTAATTTGCCCACCGGCTGCACGTCCGAACTCAGCCGAATATCCACTGGCCAAAGTCTGCGTCTGCGCAACAGCTTCGGGAGTGACAATGATCAGGCGAATTTGGCGGCTCCCGCCATGCTGCGTATCGTCGAGGCCGTCGAGATTCCACTGGGAACGCTCCGTTCCACCAAAGGTATACTGCGTCGTACTGAAAGTACTGGTAGGAATGCCAATTACGCCAGGCGAAAGCAGCAGGAAGTTGTACACGTTGCGGGAGAGGATAGGCAAATTCTCGACCTGCTGACGATCAAGCACCGCTCCAATCTTGGCGGAACTCGTGTCGATAATCGCCGACTCTCCCCGTACTTCAACGGTTTCGGAGGTATTACCCACTTCCATGGTGAAGTCGAAGCGGCCCTTCTGTCCGACACTCAACACAATTCCCTGTTGAGTTTGGCCTGCAAATCCGGGGGCTTTGACTACAAGCTGATAGGTACCGACAGGCAGCAGTGGAAACCGGTAATAGCCATCGTTATCGGTGCTAACTTGCTGAGAAACGTTTGTAGCAGTATTGGTAATCGAAATCTGTGCGCCTGAGATTGCGTGCTTTGACGAATCCTGAACATAACCATCGACTGCGGCATCTACCGCATTCGCCTGACCCAACGCAAACTGAGGTATCGCCAGCAACACCACCGCGAGGCTCAAAAGCAGTTTTCGTAGCATCTCCTGACTCTCCAATCCAATCCGCCTCTTGCGTTTTCGCAAGAATGGCAGCTTGAACGTAGCCCCCCGCTACAGGAGAGAGTAGTTTCAGCAGGAGCCTAAGCCTGTGAAACACATGTGTGACACAGAATTAAGGATTTTGCATTCAAGGAGATAGCGGGAATGTACTTCCCGGCTTTCATCAACTATTCATCAACTCCATGTCTACTCATTACAGGCCATGATCGAGACGAATAGAATTTCCATGGACTTGGATTCTTCTTTACGGGAGCAAGAGGAGTATCTGGAGGGCGATGAGCGTTGGCTGCTGGCACAGCGCATTGCCGCTTCGCCTCTGCTCAGCAAATCCCAACGTCTCTCGACGCTTCTCCTTTATCTATGCGAACAAACACTGAGAGGAAACGCCGATCACCTCTCAGAACAAAAAATCGCAGCTGAGGTCTTTCAACGTCCGGCTGACTTCGATCCAACCGTAGATACAATTGTCCGTTCGCACATGGTTCGCCTGCGGCAAAAGGTGAGTCAATACTCGAATGATGTTGGTAACCAGGAAAGCCTGCGCCTGCTGATTCCTAAGGGCAGCTATGCTGTCAATTTCGAGCAAAGCCTCCAAGACAAACCGGTCGCCCCTGCACCACTTCACGTGGTAGATACTTTAGTGAGTTCCAACGGTCATCGAGAACCTAACCGTAGGAACCCTCTGTTGCTCTTAACCTGCACCCTTGGAGCGGTCTGCCTCGTATTGGCAATTCTGCTGATCCTTACCCTCCACTCAGTTCGTGAAGCGGAAAAAACGAAGGCCTACAGAAATCCTCTTTGGAATACGCTCTTGCCGCCAAATCAGAAGACGATTTTTGTAGCAGCAGACAGTAGTTTTGTCCTTCTTCACCGATTCACGGATAGCACAATGGGAGAAAATTCTCCGACGCTGAAGCAATATATCAATCACGATTACCAACAACGGACAAGCAAACTAACACCTGAAACCGCAGCTGAAGCACTTTCGATAGCGGAAAAACGGTATACCTCCTTCGTGGACCTGACGATCGTTCATCGTCTCGATCAATTGCCGACAGGACATCCGGGTAACATCGCGGTCCGCTATGCGCGGGATATTCACATGAGCGACCTGAAGGAGGGAAATCTGATCCTCTCTGGAGCTCGTGATGCAAATCCGTGGTTGGAGCTTTTCGAGCCGGAGATGAACTTCTATAAAGAAGTTGACAATCAAAGCCACACAGCAAGCTTCGTAAACCGTCATCCTCAGGCAGGGGAAGAATCCCGCTACTCCGCTTCCGCCACGGATCCGAAACAAAGAGTACTTGGAGTGCTGGCACTGTTACCGAATCTGAGCGGGACAGGCAAAGTCCTGATCCTTGAAGGCTCGAACCTTCCTGGCACAGAAACCATCACCGATTTTCTCTTCGACGACTCGGCACTTCTTCCCTTCCTGGCAAAGATTCAAAGGCCCGATGGAAGCTTGCCTTACTTTGAGGTGTTGCTTGAATCAAGAGACTTCGATGATAACTCCGGCCGATTCCACGTTCTTACCTATCGAGTTCATTAGAAGTATATGCAGGCCATTTATTCCGCACGTAGTGACTCCGCAGGATTTACAAGAGCTGCACGACGAGCCGGAATATAGCTCGCTATTAGCGCGGCCAATGTAAGCACAACTGCCACGGACAATATTATGGATACGTCCCAAACATGAACGCCAAAGAGAAGTTTGCGAATCAAAGTTGCCAGACCAATCGAAGAACCAATGCCGAGAGTCAAGCCAACAAAGACAAGAACTCCTGCCTCTGAAAAAATTAGTCGGTATACAGAACCACGTGAGGCACCGAGTGCAATCCGCACCCCAATCTCGTGCGTCCGATAATGAACTGAGTATCCAATTACGCTATACAAACCCACAATGCTTAGCACGAAGGCTAGGAAAGCAAAGCTGTCTCCCAATCCAGCGGCAGATCTCCGTATATAAGCCGCTGATGAATCATTAAGCTGTTGTTCCATGGTTACTTTATCTGAAATTGCAAGTTCGGGATCGATACTATGTATGACGGTTGTTGCCATTGGGAAAATTGATCCGGCATCTTGCGATGTACGAATAACAATAGGGAAACCGCCGTCTGGAATTTGTTTGAAGGGGATGTAGATGGCTGGCCAGATCTCCTCATCCAGGTCACCGGAACGAACATCGTCTACCACGCCAACAATCTCCCGAGTTTTGGACAAGTCGTAATTCCCTATTTTCTTTCCGATGGGATCTTCTCCTGGGAAATATCTTTGAGCCAGGGTTCTGTTAATAATTACCAGCTGAGGCTTTGATCCATCGTCATTTTCTGTGAAATATCGACCACGCAATAGCTTCGCCTTCAGAGTGGCAAAATATGCAGAATCCACTGTCCGATAGCTCACCTCGTTGTGCTCACCGTGAAAGGGCTTTCCAACAACTCGAATCCAAGTCTCCGGAAGATTTGAACCCACCGGGACACTGCCGATTCCCACGGAAACTACACCAGGAAGGCTTGACAATTGCTCCACGATCTTCTGACCCAAGACAATTGACTGTTCCGGCTTCCTATAACGAGAGACAGGTGCCGATACCTCCAAAGTCGCCAAATGATCCGGTTGAAATCCTAACTCGACATGCAATAAACGTGAAACGCTTTTACTGAGCAGTCCCGCACTTATCAACAAGACAACGGTTGTCGCAAGTTCTAGCACAATGAGCTTGGCTCCCCACTTTCGCCAGGCGCCACCAGCCAGGGCGTGTCCGCTTATTCCCAGATTTTTGGTCCACTGATGTTTCCAGCCGTACAAGACTGGCATGATGGAGAATATCAGCACCATGCAAATAGCTATCGCGCCTACAAATACGAGCACGTGCCAATTAAGACTATCCATGTGCAGATACGGCATGTGGAAGATTCGATCTTCAGGAACAAAACTCCCCACTATGCGAACAGTTCCATACCCAAACAACAGGCCAAGCACACCGCCCAAAGTAACAAACAACGAAGCTTCCATCATGAACTGACGAATAAGTCGAAGCTGCGATGCACCAAGAGCTCGCCGCATTGAGAGCTCCCGTCTACGCCTTTCACAGCGAGCTAAAAATAAGCCAATGGTGTTGACAACTGTAATCAAGAGCAATAAACCTGCACCAATAAGCAGGGTAAACAAAATCGGCCGGACTGACCCGAACATTGCTTCATCGAGCCGTTTGACCAGTATTCCCGATCCTCCGTTTGAGTCGGGATACTGATGTTCCAGCTGTTTGGCAATAGCTGTCATCTCCTCTTGCGCGGTGTAGGTTGAGACTCCATCTTTCAACCGAGCCACAGCAAAGAAGTTGTTGAAACTTCTTCGTGTTTCATAGGGCGACAGCTGTATGGTCGTCCAGAACTGAGGCATACCCCAAGGCGCAAAATAAAAATCTTTAGGCAGCACACCGATTACGGTATAAGAAGTATTGCTGAGCTCAATAGATTGGCCAACAATATCCAGTCTGCCAGCGAACCACTTTTGCCAGGCCTCATAGCTAAGGATTACCGGGAAAGGAGAACCTGAAGTCCCTTCATTCGGATAGAAATCCCTTCCCAGAAATGGCCGCACATCGAGCGTTCGAAGTAGATCTTCACTTACCCGAATACCCGATACCGGTTCTACACCTTCAGCGGTTCTCATGCGACGCCCTTGCGGCGCCCATGCAGAGACAGAGCTAAAAACGTGATTCGATTTCTTCCAATCAAGATAGTCAGGATAGGAAATCAGAGATGCAGGGTAAGAAAGCATGGAACGAGCCATGGTTGAGCTCTCGCCACTCAAGGCAATCAAGCGGGAAGGCTGCGAATATGGCATGGGCTTTACGAATACAGCATCTACAAAAGCGAAAATTGCTGTGCTTGCGCCGATGCCCAGAGCTATAAGAAGAATCGTGGAACATGCAAAGCCCGGGCTCTTGATAAGTTGCCGAACAGCAATGCGAAGATCGTAAAGGACACTCTCGAATTTGAAGCCAACGATTTCGTAGCTCTGCTCTTTTAATCTCGTTGCATTCCCAAACTGTCGATTAGCCGTATGCCGGGCTTCCTCGGGATCAGCACCATCTTCGAACAGAGATTTCTGTATCTGCTCGCGATGAAAGGCAATCTCTTCCTCCAGTTCGCTATTGAATTTTTCCCTGCAAACCAGAATCCATATCTTTCGAAAGAATCTGCCAAACATGCTCCATAACGTCTCCCAGTTAACCGACAAAACACCCTCCCACTAAAGACAATCTATACATAGACTATCTATGGCAAGGAGTCAACGAAATTTTCCGGGACGAGAGCGTGCGTGCGCTATAGACATTCTGAATTACCGGATCCAAGGTAACTACATTACATATTGTTTCCCAGGCTAAAGAGCGGATCTGCTTGTGATCCGTAGGCAAGCAGCTTCTGAGTCTCTTTCGCATTGATGGGATGAAAGCTTTGTGCAATATCCATTGCCAATCGGAACCAGGAGGGATTGCCCGGTGGAAGCGCGGCACTAATTGACTGCGAAAGCGTCCACCGCAGGGCCAGGGCAGCTTCCTCCGGTAGAGCGCAGGGTTCATACCAGCACTTCGGAGTATGTTGGGTATCGGGCAAATCGGCACGGTACTTCCCCCGAGCCATCGCCTTGATGGCAATACATGCAGCCTTCTTTTGGAGCGCCTGTTCCAGTACCTGCGCCCCGAATTTCGCTTTCGTATACAGGACAATGTTCACAGGAAACATCACCGTGTCGAACTGGCCATGTTGCATCATAGCTAGAGCAGTCTCTACAGAATGCGCCGAAAATCCCAAGAACCGGATCTTCCCTGCTTTCTTGGCAGCGAGCAGCCCTTCCATCGCTCCCTTAGGACCAAAGATCGTCTCAAATTCACTTTCTTTCTGTAGTGCGTGTAGCTGGTAGAGATCGAAGCTGTCAGTCTGAAGAGTCTTTAGAGACTTGTTCAGATCGGCCTCAAGACTGGCACGATCCCGGCCATCGGTCTTGCTCGCAAGAAAAGACCGGCTTCTATACGGTACAAGAGCCGGACCTAGCCGATCTTCGGCGTTGCCATAGGTTGGCGATACATCGAAATAATTGATACCTCGATCGACAGCCTCAGCCACCAGATTATTTGCTTCCTTTTGCTCAATCGACATCACCGCAGTACCCGGAAAACCGAGGATCGAAACTTTTTTCCCGGTACTGCCTAAAGGACGTTGCGCTATCGGAGCTGCAAACGCGGCCTTTGAAGCCAGCAACGAATGGGGAAAGAGAGAAAAACAGGCCGTCGCAGCAGTTCCCTTCTTCAGCACATCCCGACGTAGCATAATGCCTCCAAATCATCACCAAGTCTGAAACAACGCTAGGAAACAGGCCACCTTGAACTGGTGAACGGCAGGAATCTATTGGTGAAATGTACGCCCCATCCCCCAAACAGCAGAGGCCATATGCAACCCAAGTGTTTTACACTTTCCAGGACCTAAAGAGAGTGGGGACCATGACCTACAAGTTATTTTTGCCAGTTCTGATTTTCTTCGCACTTCTACCCGAGAGCCAAGCACAGACTCCGGGACAACGGGTCGTACTAGACCGTAGCGGCAGCACTGTTGTACTGGAACCTTATGCTCAAAACATCATTCGCGTAACGCTTAGCTTAAAGAAAGAACCGGCACTCGCCATTCCTGGCTATGGTTTCACCGCCACTCCTTCGGCACAGGGATGGGAACAGAAACATACAGAAGAGGGAGACATTTATCAATCCTCCCGCCTGGTGGTCACGGTTGCAGAAAATCGCCCGACGAAGCCTTCTCTCACGGAAATAGATATTGCCAAGTTCTTCAATGGATCTGCGCCTGGAGCCCACATCACAATTCGTACCCCTGAGGGCAAGACACTCGTTGACATGAAAGACTGGGCAATGTCTGTTCCCAACTATAAAGATGGAAACGCCGGCATCCTTCATGATCGAAGACCCAACGACGCTCCTTTTTATCAAGTGGGAGCGACCTTTGCCTCCCCGGCAGACGAGCACTATTACGGCCTGGGGCAAAATCAAGAAGGTTTTCTCGACCACCGCGGACACACGGTCCATTGCTGGCAGGACTATCTGGCAACCGGAGGGCCAAGTGTCTGTGTTCCTTTTGTCGTCACCAATCGTGGCTATGGAATGATCTGGGACAATCCATCAAAGACTACGATAGAGCCCGGCTTCAATGAACAGACAAGGTGGATCTCCGAAGTCGGAGACCGAGTCTCCTTTTTCGTAATCGCCGGTAATTCAACGGATGAAATCTACTCCGGATATCGTCTGTTGACGGGGCCTACCCCCATGCTTCCTAAGGCAGCCTACGGATATATCCAATGCAAGCAGCGATACATAACCCAAGACGAGGTCCTGGCTGTTGCCGATGGATACCGACAGCGGCATCTGCCTGCTGACGTCATCGTCGTGGACTGGTTCTACTACACCAAGATGGGACAAATGGATTTGGATTCGACGAAATGGCCAGATCCGATAGCGATGAATCGCAAGCTCCACGATATGGGCTTCCAGACCATGATCAGTGTCTGGCCACGATTCGTGCCGGAGTCCCGCTACTACAATCTTCTGAAAGAAAAGGGCTGGTTCGAGCATCTGGCCGACGGAACCCCGACCAATGGCTTGCCTTACGACCGTGCAGGGTCGGATATCGATACCACAAATCCCGAAGCCGCTCGCTGGTACTGGGACGTAATACGCGACAACATCATTAGTAAAGGGTTTGATTCGATCTGGGCCGATGAGACCGAACCAGACCTGCCTCCGAATGGCAGCTATTTCCACGTGGGACCAGGGACTCGCTACTTCAACATCTATCCGCTATTCCATACAGCCGCGATCTATGACGGTTATCGGCGAGATCTGAAGAGTCGAGCCCTAATCTTGTCACGAGATGCCTATCTGGGAGCACAACGGAACGGCACTATTTTCTGGTCCTCCGATATCTATCCGACATGGGACACGCTAAAACGCCAGATTCCTACTGGACTCGACTTCACAGCCTCAGGAATGGCTTATTGGAGCAACGATACCGGCGGATGGCAGTACCTTCCGGCAAAGCATACCCCAGAACACCCGCCGCTGCTTGATCCCGCAGATGCGCGGGACAATGTTGGCGGATACGACGACTACCCCGAGCTCTATACTCGCTGGTTTGAGTACGCTACCTTCCTTCCGATCTTCCGTACCCATGGCAGCCGGAAATATAACGAAGTCTGGTCCTATGGAAAAGCCGCCGAGCCAATCCTTGAGAAATACCTGAAGCTTCGTTACCAGCTTATGCCTTACATCTATTCGCTCGGCTACCACACCTATGAATCGGGTGCTCCATTTATGAGAGCTCTCTTTATGGATTTCCCCAATGATCCGCAGGTTACCGATCTACGCGACGAATATATGTTTGGACCGGGCTTCCTGGTCGCCCCCATTACAGAGCAAGGCGCACAGAATCGAAAGGTATATCTACCGGCAGGTACTGACTGGTATGACTACTGGACCAATGAGAGGATCAAAGGCGGACAAACCATAGAAGTTAAGGCACCGATCGACACAATCCCGCTCTTCGTCCGGGCTGGATCGATCATCCCTATCGGCGAACCGGTGGACAGCACCGCTTCTATGCAAAAGATTGCACACATTTACATCTATCCCGGTGCCGATGCCGATTTCACCTTATATCAAGACGACGGAAAGACGTACGAATACGAGAAAGGGAAGAGCCAGATCACCCGTCTTCACTGGGACGATGCAAAACAGCAATTAAGCCATGAAGGGGAGCAAGCATGGACGACACCGAATACAGAAATGTTGAGGGTCATTAGTCGATAGCGCACTACGACTTCCTGCGTAGACCCAAGAACTAATCTGAGTGGGGCTATTCCTCTAACGAATAGCCCATAGGTCCTTGATTAACAACCTCTTGAACCTCCACATCTAGGGGCATTTCTCGCAAAGATATAGACCGAGATGCAGAAGCATACGCAGCTTTCTGCCAAAGGAAGCTGCTCTTCTCTATCGTCGGCAAGTCTATACCTGTGCTGGAAATGCTATAAATACTGGGTATGGAGGAAAGAACCATATACATTTTTTGGTATACAAACTCTTCCTCGTCTCCTCCTCTTGGTAGGGGAAACCCTCGTAAGCTTAACTAAGCTTTTTAGATTCTTTATCTTTTATATAAATTTCATTTTGGAACAAGAATTGCTGCAAAAGCTATAGAGTCAGATAGTCCCCGTATCTTGGCCGATAGCGCAGATACGTACAGTTGATTCGGCTAAGTGTTTCTCTCTTTACGCTCTTTACGGTTCGACCACTAATTGAAAATTGAGGAGCCCCATGCAACTCCGACACTGGGTTAGACTGTGCCTTTTCTTTTTCGTCACCATCCCTTCCTTCTCACCTCTGCTCTTGGCTCAAGATGTTGCATCGTTGGTAGGAGTTGTCACCGATTCGAGTGGTGCAGTACTTCCAGGCGTCAAGGTGACACTATCGAATCCAGCAACGGCAGCAACTTATCAAGCCACAACCAATTCCGTCGGAGCTTATACGATTCCGCGAGTTCCTCCTGGTCCAGGCTACAAAATCACGTTTTCTCATGATGGTTTTAATACCACCGTTGTCTCGGGTGTTTACCTGAACGTAAGCAGTGTTCGTACACAGAACGCCGTATTAACGGTAGGTACGGTAAGTCAGGCAGTTGAAGTGTCGGCAGCCGGACAAAATGTAACGCTCGACACGACAAGTTCTACAGTGGGTAATAACTTTCAGGTGGAACTGGTCAATGATCTCCCTGTACAGTTAAGAGATTCTCCGGCAGCACTATTCCGCCTGCAACCCGGTGTTACAAATTCTGGAGCTGTCACCGGAGCCCGGACAGACCAAAACAATGTCACTCTCGATGGATTGGACGTAAACGATATGGCCACAGGTCGGGCCTTCTCGGTAATTGCAAACGCACCAGTCGATTCTGTTCAGGAATTTCGCGGCATTTCTGCAGGTCCCACGGCAAATGAAGGACAAGGTGGTGGCGGCCAGTTTGCCATGGTGACCAAGAGTGGAACCAACATCTTTCATGGCAATCTTTTCGAATACCATCGGGATACTGCTTTTGAGGCCAATGAATGGTTTAACAACAATGCAGGTATAAAGAGAGCCCCACTCATCCGCAATCAGTTCGGCGGCAATCTTGCGGGACCTATCATGAAAGATAAGGTGTTTTTCTTTTTTGAATACAATGGCCGCCGCGACAATCAAGGGACTCAAGTATTACGTTATGTACCTCTCGATTCATTCAGAAATGGCAGCATCTCTTACATCAAAAACAGGGACTCTGGCGGTGCTACTTGCGGAGCCACTAGCCGCCAAAACACTACGCCCCAATGTATTGGGACACTCAGTTCCGCCCAGGTGGCAGCTTTGGATCCACAGGGAGTTGGAGTCAATAGCGCGCTACTTTCTTTCATGAATAAACGCTACCCACAAGCAAATGACTTGTCGTCCGGCGATGGCATTAATACAGGAGGCTATCGATTTAATGCTCCTGTACACCTCGTGCTGAATGACTATGTAGCTAAAATTGACTACCACCTAAACGACTCCGTCAGTTTTTTTATACGCGGTAGCGTTGTGAGCCAGACTCGAGGTGACGATGTCAACACAGATGCTTTTAACGTTGCGGCCCCAATTCAATTTCCTGGAGATCCTCTTACGAAGAAAATCACCGACTCCAGTTGGTCATATGTAATCGGAAATACGTGGGTCATCAGCCCGACCAAAACAAACCAAATTATTTACGGTGAGAATCGTGCTCGCCTCGGGTTCCCAGTATCCTACAATCCAACTGGAACGACGCAGTTTCTCTTTGGCGGAAACGGCTTGGGTGACACAATTCTCGCCAATCCCTACATGAGCGCGGTTAATGCTCAAAACCGCGTTATTCCCATCCCTATTGTTCGCGATGATTTCACATGGTTGAAAGGGACTCATAGCCTGCAATTCGGCGGGCTGTTTAAATTCATCAAAACCTTTTCCAATACTCTTCTGAATTATGATCAGCCGACTCTCGGTCTGGGTGGAAATATGAACACGCTGAACTCCAGTTTGCGACCTAGAGACATCCGCACGGCTGGAACAACTGCTTCTAGGACCTATGACAGTGCCTTTGCACTAGCTCTAGGCCGCTATGGAGCTTTCAGCAGCACCTACAACTACAACAATGATGGAAAGGTTCAGCCACAAGGCACAGGCTCGATTCGTCACTATCGCTATTACGAAACCGAAGCCTACTTCGGCGACACATGGAAGGTCACACCTAATTTAACGCTATCCTACGGCGTCCGTTATCAGTGGTACTCTGTGCCATATGAAACGAACGGGCTTGAATCAATCCAGAACTTTAAATTTGACGATTACCTAAACTCGCGCGTTCTTCAAAGTGCAGCAGGATTATCAGGAGTTAACTCTCTTCCTCTGAATGCCTATACTCTCGGGGGTAAAGCAAATCATGCTAGCGGGCTGTATGACCCGAGCTACAAAAACTTTGCACCACGATTCAGTTTTGCCTACAATCCTGGATTCGACAGAAAATCCGTATTCAATGGTGGCGTTGGCATTGTCTTTGACCACACGGTAGTTAACGCAGTGCAATACCAGCAGGATCAGCATTCTTATCTTTTCCAAAGTTCGGCCAATACTCCCTATGGAGTGGGTGGCGACCCCGTCACGTCCTTGAAGAATGATCCAAGATTTACTTCGCTTAGCAGCCCCCCAGCAGCTCCAGCAGCACCCACGATTACCAGTCCATATAAACCGTTTGTGTCTAGCTCAGGAAATCCCTATGGTTTAGCCAATGGGCAAGCATTTAATACCTCTATTGATCCCAAACTCCGCAATCCTTATTCAATTGTCTACAATGCAGGCTTCCAACACGAGTTCCCGGACGGTTTCATCTTGAAAACAAGCTATGTTGGCCGACTTGGACGCCGATTATTGGGACAAGCTGACGCAAACCAGGTAATTGATTTTCCCGACAAGCAGTCCGGCCAAGCTCTTTCAACTGCGTTTGCCAATTTGACAAAAGAACTGCGCAGTGGAGTAGATACCACCAGCGTCACAGCTCAACCTTGGTTTGAAAATGTGGTTTTGCCTGGTGTTGGCGTATCCCAGGGATATGACAGCAATACGGCCTTCCTCGCAGACAACCTGACGTCTTTGGCAAATAATGGAGATTTTGCCGATTTCGTCCAAGCTCTTGCCGGAGCTGACTTTATTCCAGCTAATGTTGGTATGGCTTCGCAGTATTCGGAGAACACATACTATACCAATAAAGGCTTCTCCACCTATCATGGATTGCTAGCAACACTGCACAAGAACAGCACACACGGACTGCAGTTTGACCTCAATTACACATGGTCTCATTCGATTGATAACGTCTCCATCGTTGCTAACCAGTCTGCAGCTGCAGGCTACGGTTTCATCTGCGATGCTTTGCGTCCTCGCGAATGTCGTGGCAATTCCGACTTCGATGCGACTCATTACCTCTCCGGTAATTTGCTCTACAGTATGCCCTTCGGGAGGGGAAGAACCTTCGCAGCCACCATCCCCCTTTGGCTGAATGAGGTTATTGGCGGCTGGGACATCAGTGCTATTCCCAGTTGGCATACGGGAGTTGCTTTCTCGACAAATTCAAGCGCTTTCGTCGCTGGCTATTCAAACAATGCGCCTGGAATCTTTAATGGAGATCGTGCTGCAATCAGCACACACGTTCACAAGACATCTAAGGGGGCAGTGATTCTTTTTGCTGACCAAGATAAGGCGAGAGCTTCTTTCGTTGGACCGATTGGCTTCACCATCGGTAGCCGTAACAATCTTCGGGCACCCACCTACTTCAACACCGATCTGGGACTGGCAAAAACCTTCCCCATGATTACAGAGAAGCTAAACCTTAAATTCCGGGCGGATGCCTTTAACGCATCCAATCACCCAAGCTTCAATGCTCCATCCACCACCAACTCAGACATAACAGCCGGGACCTTTGGGCAGATAAATTCAACTAACAGTTCAGCACGCGTCCTCCAACTTGCGCTTCGATTGGAATTCTAAAGAAATCTCGTCATAATTCATCCAGAATGAAGGGCTGACAATTCTGCCAGCCCTTCATTATTTTTGTCTGTGTCTAGCCTTAAGGAACAGCAGTTCGCACTACTTCCACAACCGCCCAGAATACCTTCGACTACACAAGATATGGTATTGGGTAGCCCCAATAGCCAGATTAGATAGAGTACGCATTGCCATTTAACCCAGGAGAAATTAAAAAAGAAAGGCGATCGAATTCTACAATTTTCCATATCTAAACCTATGAAAAATTGGTTTTGCTAAACTCACCCAAATCACAGGTTGATTAAAACGATATAAAACAAGTGTGAACATGCGAGAGCTCACGGCATACCGCTATCCAATACTAGATTTCACTATTGGCACCTAAATTGCTCTATCTCCTTCTATTGTTGAACTTTTACTTTTACATAGGTACCCCAAACAACAATAAAGACAGATGCAGAATAAGCATCTAGCCCCAATGAGGTAAAGAATGCGTTTTAATTCCTCCACTGCTGTACTGGTTTTGGCATGCTCAGTTCTGGCTTCTAGCCCTGGGTTTGCGCAGACCAGCAAAGGCATCCTTTCCGGTGTAGTACGTGACACATCCGGAGCAGTAATCGCCAATGCCAAGATCTCCATCAAGGCGGAAGCAACGGGTGAGACTCGAGCGACGACCACAAACTCCAATGGTGAATACCGCATCGATGCCATCAGTCCGGATTTATATAGTGTGCATATCGAGGCACCAAATTTCTCTGCAAAGAATATCCAGCATCTCAAGGTGCAGCCTTCGGTTGTAACCTCGTACAATACAGAACTCTCCGTGGGCGCCATCGTAAGCACGGTAGATGTCGAGGCAAACACTAATCTCATTAATACCGAAAATGCGCAGCTTGCGACGTCCGTCGGAAGAACAGAACTCGGGAATATACCCGTTTTCAGCTTGAACCCCATCGAACTGGCCTATACAGCCCCGGGAGTTCAGCTAGTCGACCAGGGTAATATGAGTAACGGTGTCGCAATCCAGGTAAACGGAGCGAGACCCCGCGCAAATAATTTCCTCATTGATGGCCAGAAGATCAATGATCCGGGTATCGCAGGGCAGGCCTTACAGCCAGTTATGCCCGATGTCTATCAGGCGATCACGGTAATTACAAATTCCGCCTCTGCAGAGTTCGGAAGTGCCGGCGGTGGAATCGTAAACTTGATCACAAAGGGCGGCTCCAAGCAGTTCCATGGGGATGCATGGGAGTTGTACTCCGGCTCGGGACTCAATGCTCTCGACGGACAACTTCGTCAAGGATCACATGCTCACAGCGCTAAAGCTCGCTATAACCAACATCAATATGGATTCACTTTCGGCGGTCCGATTTTCAAAGACAAGCTCTTTGGTTTTGGAGCCGCACAGTGGACTCGTCGTTATGGAAATGAAGTTGCGTCGGTAAATCTCCTGCCTGACAGCAATGGCGTCTCTGTCCTACAAAGTCTGAAGGGACAGTACCCTAACGCTACTTACTTACTATCACTAATAAACAATGGTGATTATCTAAAAACATTCACTAATTACGCCAAACTGGGCACTACGTCGGTAGCTCTCGGGAACGATGCCAATGGCGTTGCGCGGCCATCCGTTACTTTCGGATATTATCAACGCCCCTCCGTTCCTCAACTTAATCCGGACACTCAATGGTCCTATCGTGTTGACTGGCTGCCTCGTCCTTCCGATACGATCTACGTCCGCTACATACATGATCGTACGAGCTTATCTCCCGACTTTTTCACCAACTCTACAGCTCTTCCTGGTTTTGACACCGTTCAAGGAGGCCCCTCAGAGCAGTTTGGTGGTACCTGGACCCACGTCTTTTCGCCTCAGCTCCTGAATGAGTTTCGCGTCTCCGAACTGCGTACACATTCATCCTTCGACTTTGCAGAAGAAACGAAAGCTAATTCTTTAGCCAAGACACCGTCTGTTATCCTTGACAGTCTGATAGAGAGCGGTTTCCCTGAGATAGGTGCCCCAGATGGGTACCCTCAAGGCAGTTCTCAGGATGTCTATCAATTCCAGGACACAGTTAGTTGGACAAAGGGCAAGCATACTCTCCGTATCGGTACCGATATCGGAAGAGAAATTCTGATCGATAACGTACCATTCAACTACTATGGACGCCTCACCTTTGAAGGTGGTTCCGGATATTCAGATCTAGGCAACTTCTTAGATAACTACCTTGGGCCGTCCGGCTCTGCCACGATCAATATTGGTAGTCATCGTGCCGATCCACATAGCTATAATCAGGCATACTTCGCTCAGGACGACGTAAAGCTAAGCTCAGAATTTACGCTTAACGTCGGAGTTCGTTACGAATATAGAGCTAATCCGGAAAACTCTGTTGGCTATCCAGCAATCGACCCCAACAACCCGTTTTTGCCTATTACGACAAAAATCAAGGTTAATGAAGATCGCAATAACATCGCTCCGAGAATAGGCTTAGCTTACTCCCCGCAGAATGGTGGCTGGCTCGGTGGTGGCAAGACCGTTTACCATGCCGGCTTTGGTGCATTCTATGACTCGATTTTCACCAATATCGTCGATAATAGCCAATCATCGGCCCCAAATATTGCAGCACCTCGAGTAACCTCTACTGAAGATCGTGGAGCAGCAAACGCTACGAGCATCATCCCCTCTCTCTCTCCAGTCATTCTGCCCTCGAACGACGTCACAAGCGTGGTAAAGAATCTGGTCAATCCTCAAACCTATCAATGGAACTTGGGAATTGAGCGGCAATTACCCGCTAATCTAAAGTGGACGATCAATTATGTGGGTAGTCGCGGAGAAAAACTTTTAGCAAATCAACAATACAATTACTTTGATCCGAACACAGGCGATCGCCTACATCCAGATCGTGGAGCTATAATTGCTCGCGGAAACTTTGGCGACTCTATTTACAACGGTCTCCAGACTGAAGTCTCTCACGACTTTAGTCATGGGCTTTTCGTCCGTGGTGCATACACTTATAGCAAGGTACTGGATAATGCATCCGAGGTCTTTACGACCTTCAATCAGGCAACTTCTTATGCTGCTAACCTAGCACCCGGTGGACGGGCCGGAGAATGGTCTGCATCGGCCTACGATCATACTCATTATTTCTCGGTTCAATACGTCTATAACATCCCGGGCTATGCTCGTCAGCGTGTGCTTTCCCTCATCACAAAGAACTGGACAGTTTCAGGAGATACAACCTTTCAGTCTGGACCTCCTTCAACCTGGAGTCTTAGTGGTTTAGATACCAATGGAGATGGCAATTCCGCCAACGATCGTCCGGTTCTAGCAAACAAGAAGAGTCCGTATGATGCAGTTGGAATCGACGGAGCATATCTCGGGAAAGATGCCAATACGGGAGCAGCTGCTATCCCTGGCGTCTATTATGATCTGGCCACCAACAACACCCTCGAAACGTTGGTCCCAGTCAGCACCTCAGCAGTCCACTTTTTGATTCCGACTCAGTCTGGAAATGTTCGCCGTAACAGCTTCCGGCAGCCCGGTGTTCAATACTGGAATATGGCAGTCGAAAAGGAAATTCCGGCAAGCTTCACTCATCTCGAAGGAGCTAAATTCCAATTCAGGATGGAAGCTCAGGATGTGGGCAACCACAATAATGTGGAGCCCCTTAACATCAATTTGCTAAGTGTTGGCCAGTCTTCATTTATGAACACCTCGGTTAAGCGCTCAAACATCAATAACGGAAGCTTGGCACAAGGACGTCAAGTTCGACTCTGGGCTAAGTTCGTCTTCTAACACGATAAACCTCATAATCACAAAGGGGCTCTTCGGAGCCCTTTTGTTGTCTTTACTTCTGAATATCTCCGGTTATGGGATAAGTTCGTCTTTTGATCGCAGCCAGCCGCGGAACTGGAGTAAAACATACTTTCCCGTCATCCATGATTAAAAATCTACCGTCGTATCCGAATTAAACTATTTAATCCTGTTCTTTTAGTCATTACGCTCAGCATCCATGGCTACTCCAGCGCTAGTTGCATACCTAGCAGCAACTGCGACCGACGCCAGTCCCGACTCTGCGCCTCGATCCTCCGGCCCACATCCGGCGTAGTGCATCCTGACTCTGTATTATCGACCGCAATCTCCACATCTGGAACTTCACCCATTGGGTGATTTCTTCTATTTTTTAGTAAGCCCGTTCCCACTCTACATTCCCCTCATTTCCTCCACAACCGCGGGTTTGGGACTTAAGCAACAATAAATAACACCTTGAATCTCAACACATCTCAGAGTAATAATTATGCTCATCATCTTCTTAGGAGATATCTGTGCATCGTTTACTGATATTCCGGCTCTGTACGAGAAAGTGAAAAGGGGGCCATATTATGCGGCTTTCTGAAAAACGACGAATTCGGTTCTTGTGGCGGCAAGGCGCTGAGCTTTCAGGAGTAAATAGTTCAGGTTCTTGTAACCGCGGGCTCTACGTAAAAGAGCTTTGATGTTTCCGTTGATCGCTTCGACAACCCCAAGAGGAACCTTGGTCCGGCAGTAATTCAAGATCCCGTCCAAGTGCTTGAGCAGCATGTCAGCCAGTTTCTCCATCGGTTTGAGTCTTTGCCAGCGAAGTTGATCAATCCAGTTCTTCAGGTAATTCAACATGGCTGTCTCCTAGGTATAGCTCCAGAGTTGATCCAGGCTCTCTTTCAGTAGATATGCCTTCATAACACGCCGATTGACGGCAAAGAGGGTGTTCAATTGACTCTTCTTTTGCTTGTCCAAATGCTCCCAGCGCGATAGCAGCAACCAGCGTTTTCCTTTGACCAGGGCTCTTGCCGACCCTCCTTGGCGGAAAAACTCAGCGCGGCAAACTTCATCGACCGCTGCAGCCGCATGCTGCAGAATATGAAACTTGTCATAGATAATCCGGCACTGGGGAAGCCACTGCTCAATGCTTTTCCGAAAGGGGAGCCACATATCCACACAAGCTGCTTGCACTGCACTTCGCTGGAATGGGCTTAGTTCTTTGCTGAAGAACGCATCCAGAGTCTCCTTCTTTCGCTCTTCTCCAAACCATACCGGCTCACCGGTTTCCAGGTTACTGGCCACCGTGATGAACTTCTGTTTCTTGCCCAGGTAAATCTCATCGACGCCCATTTTTCGCAGGGCCGGTTTCCGTCTGCTTTGCACCCAGCGTTCTAAGTAGCGTTGATCGATCGCCAGCACTGTACTAACGGCAAGACCAAACTGCTGGGCTACCCGACGTGCCGAGGCGTTCTCGCAGGCCTGTCCGACCGCTTCTTCAAAGCGTTTGCTGAAGGGAGCATTACTGGGCAACTGTGGCACCTTTTCCGTTTTCACTCCACAATTCGCACAGTTGACTCGATACAATTCCACCACCACGGTGGTCCGATATTCGCACCACGGCAGATCCCGTATTTCTCGCTCGTAAATGTCCACAATCTTACTGACTGGCTTTCCACATCCGGAACAAGTCAATTGCCGGTACCCACGCTTGCGCCTTACCCACAATTTCAGCTTCTTATTCTTCTCATCGATCTCTTGTCTGTACACCTTGTATCCAGGCCAATTCAGCAATCGCGTCCAATCACTCTCTCGCATATTGCTGAGTCTAGCTGCTTGTCCCGTTTTTCAGAAAGCCGCATAATATGGCCCCCTTTTCACTTTCTCGTACAGAGCCCTTTTTACTAACGAGTCTTCCATTACTTTCGTCTATGCTTTTAGCCCAAACATCTGGGAATAATTGGCAGTTAGTGGCAAAGGATTTACTGAGGAGAAGTTATGTTACCTCAGGGATAAGACATGTAGAGTATCATGCGCTTTCGCCAGAAGGAGTTTTAAATCATGCAGCAATGTTAGCAAAAAAGAATCCCCAAATATCCAAAGCGCTATTGCAACACACAAACCTTTCACCACAACTAATCAGAACGGACACAGGTAACTCTGGTGTCACATGCAGGCCTATTTACAGCTCATATGCAGGACCAGCTGTGTCTAGTGCATCGCTTAATGTAACGTGCCCGTCAAGCGATATCCATATTAATGGAGGGGTAACCGTATATGTTGTCAATAGCGCTGGCGCAGAATCCGATTATGGATCTGGCTATGGCCGCCTAATGGTGCACTTCAGTAAAAGGTCTAATATGCCTCCGGAGCAACAAAATCACTATCCCTTTTCTGGCTGGAAATACGAGGCATGGTGGTAGGCATCGAATGGCGAGTCGGGAAGCGACTGTGAAGCATTCGACGCAGTCGGTGGTGATTCTGGGCAGTGTTAAGTTACTCTTTCCTTGCTAAATAAACTCACACAACAGACACATAATTCGTACTGTCTGTTGCGTGAGTTTTACTCTCTGAGCCTGTGACCGAACTGTATGGAAATGTTTAGATACGAAGCATCAACATGCCTATCAGGAAGTTCAATGGAGCGGTGTGGTCGTTGAATCTTCCGACAGCTCCCTTTTTATAATACTCCAAAACGCGCCAGGCTCCCACGGAGTTCGACTTCACTACCTCGGAATATCCTATGAAGAAACGATACTGGAAGATATCGCTACATCCAGGCTGGAGCACTAATCAGAACACCCTCCATTGCTGGACGCCCTCGATGATCGCAGCAGTATCGCCGGTTATGACGATTACCCGAAACGCTACACTCGCTGCTTCGATAACGCTACATTCCCGCCGATCCTCTGTACCCATAGTAGCCAAGAATATGACTAGGGTTAATCCTACGAAGGGCACAAATCGATTTTGGATGAGTATTTATAAGTTCGCTATCAACTCACGGCTTTTTTGTCACACTCAACAGGTTATTCATCCAGCTTGAAAATCCGGATCTTGACTAGCTCACTCACAGAAAGATTTGAGAAACCACGAGACTGCATGCGACGGATAAAGTCTGGATTGACTTTAAAGATACGCATCTGAACCAGTTCCTGCGCAGTAGGATGAAGCCCGAGAGCCTGGACCTCCTTGATTTCCGAAGGAGAGACTCCATGGACTTTCATTGCGATCAGATCTTCAGCCGAATTATTCCGAAACCCCAAAGATCCAAGGCTCTGCACATAATCCGTATCGACATGAAAAATGCGCAGAGCCACGATGTTATCCACTGTTATTCCATGCACTCCGGCAGCTTGCAGGGATCGGAGCCATGAGGTCTCGACTTCAAAGATTGCGTAGACTTCAAGATTCTTTGAAGTCAAGCCAGTAAAACCTAATTCGCGCATGTGCTCCACGAAGGCCGGATCCGGGGTAAAGGAAAACTCCCCAAGTAGAGCCGAATCCTTCACCTCACCAGAACACCGAATCTTGCCCGCCTCTGCGTTAAATACAGCATTCAGATGACCGCCGTTCTTTGTAAGATCAGCAAGCGATATACCAGAGAATTTGCTGACCGGTTTGGTGATATTGCTTTCGTCACAATGTTTGCCATCGTGACAATCGCCGTGACTGAGTTCGAGTTGAACCTCGCCTGAATGCTGCGCGGCAGAAATCCTGCAATTACCAGCAACAGGTGGCAAGGAACTCTCTGCATTTAGGGCGAGCGCCATCACTGCGAGTGCGAATACACTCTTCATCGAGAACTCTCCTTCTAAAGAGTCTTACTACTGGTTGTCGTCGAGAACCCCGGAGATGCGAAGTTGAACCAGCTTCTTTGCCGACAGACGATCAAAACCGTGCCGCTTGGCGGAAGCAAGAAAAGCTGAATCAATATTGAAGATCTTGAACTGAACAAGATCATCCAGGGTAGCTTCCGGGAATTGCTGTTTTGTGTTTTTGGCAAACTCAGGAGTAACGCCTTGGATCTTTAACTCAATTAGCTTTTTCGGTGAAACGTTGCCGAAGCCTGCCGACTTCATCCCATTCAGATATTCCGGAGTAACATTGAACATCTTGTAAGTGATCAAGTCATGCAAGTTATCCGGAGCCATGCCACTATTCTGCAGATTAGCCACGTACTCAGGAGTGACGCCTTGAATCTTCAGAGCTATCAGGTCATCCGCCGAGGGCTTGGTCCACCCCGATTTTGTAATGCCACGAACATAATCCGGAGTAATACCGTGAATCTTGAAGGCAATCAGTTTATCGAGATCCACATCATACCCGGCTGCCTTCATCTCATCGATGTAATCAGTCTTGTTTCCCGATCCAGAGGGTGAACTCGCTTTTTCGGATGAAGGTTTAGCTTGAGGTTGAGGAGCCGCCGACGGCGCCGGTGATGGCTGCGGAATCGCAGCAGAAGCCACAGCTTCTACAGGAGAAGGCTTAGCCGCAGCCTTTATAAAAGGAGCTTCGATCTTTGAGGCTGACGGAATATGTAAGGATGCAGCCTGGATTTGCGATTTTAGGGGTGGAGCAAGCTTCGCAAAGAGCTTGGTTGCAGGCAACAGACTAACAGCAAAAGTCAAGCCTAAGACAATCAAGGAATGAGCGGCGAAACTGCGCGGTTGGCGAAGAATTGGTTCTCCAAGAATGCGCCGGATGCGGACAGCTAAACTGAATCGAGAGCCTGTACCATCTAGAGCCATAGCGAATTGCATTCCTCTCTTACGTTGTTCTTCCAGGCGAAGCAATGCCGTTGCATAAGTCACGGGATCGGAGCAGGTCGACACCGCGATATCATCGCAGCAAAGCTCCCGTTGCTCACGGATAGCACGACTTACCCACCAGACGCAGGGATGGAAGAAGAAGATCGTCTCAAGAAAGGTCTGAAGCAGATTCCATAGATAGTCTGCACGTCGAATATGCGCCAGCTCATGAGCTAATACAACTTCCAGCTCTTCTGTCGTCAAGGTAGTCACAGTTGACAGCGGCAAGATCACAACAGCGCGGAATATGCCCATAGCCAGGGGCGTGATGATTTCATCCGACAAACGCAGAGCTACGGGACGAACGATAGCCAGGCGCCGACAAACATGCTGAAAACTCGTAGTTACACTCTCCGGAACTTCGACCTTCGTGCGGCTACGCAGTTTCTCGAGAAACCACCAGCCACCTACAGCACGCATTGAAAGCAACAGAACCCCGACAACCCAAATGGAGTCAAGCCATAACAAGACAGCTGAGAGAGAAAGTGTATGGCCAGCGCCAGTTTCGGTAATACTCGGCGCGGTGGCAGTAATATGTATGGTCGCCTCGGGAAAATCCATATTTGCAAGCAGTGCTGGTCCGGAAGGCGACGACGAAACAGCGTGAACCTGCTCATAGACAAAGGTACCAACGGCAGTCAACGGCATCAGCAGCAGTGCCGTTAAGGCCAGAAGATAACGAAATTGACTGCGCTTCCGGGCGAATGCCCGATCGAGAATTGCGTAAACAGCAGTGATGGCAGCAGCCTGCCAGCAAAAATGTACGAGGGTCCAGCCGAGAGATTCCAACGAATGATTCATCTCTTTCCCTTCCTCTTTTCAAGCAGTTCACGTATTTCCTGGAGTTCTTCCTCACTGGCAGACTCCATTGCCAGTGCATGCAGTGCCAACTGCGCCGCTGATCCGGCAAAGAGCCTTTCACTCAAATCTTTCAAAAATCGGTCTTGCGTAGCTTCCTGCGAGACGCTAGCTCGATAGATATGGGCCTTCCCTGCCTCGTCCCGCTGTACAAGCCCCTTCTCAGTCATGATCTGAAGCAGCTTCAAAACCGAGGTATAAACCACCGGACGTTGTTCATTGACGGCCTCGAAGAGTTCACGCACCGTGGCACTCTCTTTCGGCCAAAGAACTCGTAATAATTCAAGTTCTCCTTCGGTCGGCTTCGGAAGCTCACGTTCTTCTTTCTTCATGGTTGAAATAAATATACGAATCGCTTCGTAGTTGTCAACGAAAACCTTCGTAGATTTTTAAAATCAACCCCCAAAGCTGTAATCCGGCTTACCTCTATCAAAAGAAGTGCTCCCGCGCTGACCTCGGCTATTTCCAAGAAACAAAAGGGATATGATGACAATTAAGAGAACAGGATGGAGAACTTCCGACTAAAAGTCTTTCGCTGTGTAGCTGCCCATCTTAACTTCAGTCGCGCCGCCGAAGAGTTGTTTCTGACGCAACCTGCAGTAACGCAGCAAATCAAAACGCTGGAAGATGAATTAGGTGTTCCGCTTTTTGATCGTAGCGGTGGACGAATTACACTCAGTCCTGCCGGGCAGGCTCTTTTACCCTACGCTGAAAAGCTCAAAGCTCTATCAGATGAAGCATATGCAGCAGTGGCAAATGTATCTGGAGATGGAGGCGGGAACCTGGCAATCGGAGCCTCGCAAACCATCGGACAATACCTTTTACCCAACCTGATTGCAGGATTCCTTCGCGAAAAGCCACGAATCGCCATTACAGCCTCCAGCGGCAATACGGATGCGGTTCTGGACGAGCTCGCAGCCCACAAAATACAGCTGGCTTTGATCGAGGGGCCTGCCTTGCGGAAAGACATCCATGTAGAGCCCTTTATGGAAGACCATATGGTACTGGTTGTACCGGCAAGCCATGAATGGGCCGACCAGGAGCTCGATATTGATGAACTCAGAGAAGCTCCGTTGTTGATGAGAGAGTTTGGCTCCGGATCTCGTCGGGTTGTTGAACAGTCTTTGTCTAGAGCTGGACTCAAGAAAAAAGATCTCAAGACACGCATGGAACTAGACTCAACCGAGGGCTTGCTAAGCGCTGTCGAAGCAGGTCTAGGGGTAACTTTCGTTTCCCGTTGGGCTGTACGGAATCAGCTCGCGTTGGGAACGCTCAAGCTTGCGAGAATCCGGGGACTCACGTTACCGCGAATGTTCTCGATCGCCTATCCAACCGGACCGGTCCCAACTGGTAATGCCGGTGCATTCAGGGCTTTTCTATTAGCGCACTCTCTCGAATTCGCACCTCGCACTACGGGAAGAGGTAAAGCAAAACCTCATCGGCACTGAAGTATTTCGCGAAGCGCAACTCAATGCTGAGCAACATGCTATACGGCAGGCGAAGAAGCATGCTGCACGGCGCGCCTCCGCCACCAGCGCAGGATTCGAACATGGAGAGACCAGCGAGAACGATGCGGTCGAGGAAGCCCGGCAACGCGTTCGATCTTGTCAAAGGCATCTTCTATTACGGCATCGTGTATATGCTCGACGAAAATCTTCCAATAGATCCACGTCTTAAGATTCGTAGAAACATCGATAACATGTCTGAAAGCAAGCTCTCTACCGCGCGTTACCACCTCAAAATAATGACGCCCTTGAAATCGCTGTAGATGAGGCATCGGCTCAAATTCAAATTCAACACGTTTACCCGGCACATGCTCTGAAACCCTATACCGAATCATCGAATGCCCACCCGAAGAACCCACGACTAAACCTTTATCCAATTGCATGGGAGGCCAGTTCTCCCCGGGCCATAGCAACTCGTGATCGGATGCGAGTGATTCGAGTATCTCTTCCGCTTTCTTTGACGGCATAGGAATACTCCGTTCATGAATATTCAGAATTGCCCTCCACCATCGATAGACACGAAGTTTACTCACGAGACTCCCCCTTTTGCGGCGTGTTCAACTGTGGAATCAAGGCTGTGCAGCATTCTGCCACCAACTCGTCTACAACCCGGGGAATGGCCTCCCCAGCCGAAAGATGACGTCGCACTGCTGCCAATGGGACATCAATAAGAGCGAATTGAACACGTCTTATCGCATCCTCTGACCGTGTGCCCAATATCCTTACAGCAAAATTCCGGAGTCCTGTTTGTAGCTCCGGTCCTAATTTGCTGGCACGTTTCACAAATTCGTCAGGCCAAGCCTTTTCGACAAAGTCCCCGCGGCGGTGCAGCAACATAATCTTTGCTTCTTTAGGGTGTTGACGGACCCATCGGGGAGTAAAAAGTGCGGCGCGAAGCGCATCCCCGGAGTGAAGAATGCTCAGGAATTCTTTCTGATATGGCTCTACCAAGCCAAGCCATAGCTCTCCCAATAAAACATCTCTAGATGCAAACCGATGGTAGAACGAACCAACCGGCGCATGTGTGTGATGAACAATAGCCGAAGTGGTAGCCGCACCAGGCCCGCCTTGAGAAATCAGCAAAGCCGCAGCCTGAAGGAAGTCGTTTTTTGTAAAAGCGGCATTGCGAGCCATGTTTCTAGAATACTCTCTCTAATTCGAGTACACAAGAAATTGCCGATACGACGCATGAAACACAGGTGAAGTCGTAAAGGTCTCAAGGTAAAGACGGCGTGTATACCTTCGGAAAAAATTTAATTCTCCATCCCACGAAGGTGGTATGGAACCCCGAGTACCATTCGTTCCACCCCTACATCTTTCTCGTTGCAGAGGCGATAAACACAGTAGAAACGGATCCTCAAGACCACCTAAGGAGAATTTGTAACCATAAAGTGGTACTTTTTCGCTATATCAAGGCCAGAGAGAGTTGAGGCAAAAAGAAAGTTTCAAGCTATATAGATCTAAAGATAAAATGCCGATAACTTCTATATCAAAATCAGAAGGCCAGCTTACGCTACAGTCGTATCCCGAAATGAGAGATGCGACAGCCAGCTTGCGCCCGTATAAAGGTGCATTACACTGTGCAATGTTTTTCTCGCAAGAACTCTGTCCTTTTAGGCTTCTTTCTTAGCCTGGTGCTCCCCACCGCTACATGGGGAGCGGACCATGTAGCCAAGACAAAGCCGAAACAGGCTTCTCCTCGCCGGGAGAACCCCATCACAATGCATCTTCAGCAACTTGAAGACCAACTCACCCGGCAACAGACGCTGATCAATCAGCAGCAGGACCGTATTCAAAAGCTTGAACAGCAGATCCAGCAGAATAATGCTCAGCAACAACAAAATGATGTAGATCTGCGTAAAGAGGTTCAGCAAGCTGCCGATCAGGCGGCGGGCGTTGAAAAGACCACCAATCTTCTGAACGGCACTGTTGCCTCTCTCAAGAGCACGGTCACCACAACCGAGACGGAACAGAAACACACGCGGGAGGTCTTGAAAAATCTTGAAGAGCCTCAGTCCATCCGTTTCAAGGGTTTGACATTAACACCCGGCGGCTTTGTCGAAGCGGATATGCTCGTCCGTGCACGGAACGAGAACGCCGACATCACTTCGAACTTCGGAGCTGTTCCTTTCGACGGTGTTGCCAACTCAAATCTCAGTGAAATTCGCGGAACCAGCCGTGCAACACGCTTTACGCTACTCACTGAGACGATGTACAACAACACGAAACTGAGTGGCTATTACGAGATCGACTTTCTCGGACAAGCCCCGACGGCCAATCAGGTTCAAACGAATAGCTTCACCCCCAGACAGCGTCAGCTATGGATACAATCCGCTTTCCCCAATAATCTGACTCTCACGGCGGGCCAGTCCTGGAGCTTGATTACAACGAGCCGCAAGGGCTTTGCTACTCGTGGGGAGTTCATTCCAACAACGATAGAAGGTAGCTACGTAACCGGCTACAGCTACGTTCGTCAAACAAGCCTTCGTGTGGTCAAGAACTTCCACAATAAGGTCTGGACGGGAGTGGAAGCAGGTAATCCGGAGACCAACCAGCCAAACGCCAGCTATGTCCCGGATAATCTCTTCGGCTTCAACAACAGTTCCAACGCTTCCTCTCCTAACGGAAGCACTTTAAACTTCCTGTCCGGAAGCACGAATGGTTTCTCTACTAATCTTGCCCCGGATCTGCTCGCTAAAGTTGTTTGGGAGCCAGGCTGGGGACACTATGAGCTGAAGTCACTTGGCCGCTTCTTCCGCGATCGTATCAATGGTCATAACAATTACAGCTACGGCGGCGGCTTAGGTGCAGCAGCCATCCTGCCTGTAGTTGCCAAGAAGGTCGACCTGATCGCCGAGGGATTCGCCGGAAACGGCATCGGACGCTATGGAGCTGCAAATGGTTCCGACGTCACGCTACGTCCGGATGGAAAGATTATTCCTCTGCGTAGCTACCGCGCACTCTTCGGGCTGGAGATTCATCCAACGCCGAGACTGGACTTCTACGCTTATGGCGGAGACGAATACTATGGCCGTGCCGCCTATGTAAATCCAACAAACGCGAACAAGCCAGCCGGATATGGTTCCAGGCTTGTAAATAACACCTATTGCGGAGTTGAGGTCATCCCAACCGGTGGAGCAGCATGCGGAGCCCAGAACAAAGACATCGCGCATGCAACAGGAGGCTTCTGGTATCGCGCCTATAAAGGAGCCGGAGGAACGCTTCAGTACGGCTTCCAATACGAATACCTGCATCGTGCTACTTGGTCTGGTATCGGTGGAGCTCCTGTAGGACAGGATTCCGTCTTTATCACCTCAGCACGTTACATTCTTCCGTAAGCTCTCAATCCAGTAACAAACCTATGTATCCCGTCTTCACTCTGATGTATGAATGAAGACGGGATTTTTTTCTTCGGACAACAATGGCCACGCAGTTCTCCGGCCCAGTTCCCCCGCTACAAGAGAGACATCGCTTCAGAGCAAAAAGCTGCCAAGAATGGCTCTAGAGCGGAATCAGGGTTACTGTGTCCGATCCGGCAAGTGCTAAGAGCAGCTTTTCTTGACGGACAAGCTGCGCGATCCTCTGTGGCTTACGGATACATCTACCCTGATTCTGCTCTAGACCGGCTCCCCGTTTCTGATGAACAACATCTGAAGACGAAGTAACCGATAGCACTCTCCTCGCCCCTCCACTTCCAGCAGGATTCGTCTTTTATCCACTTCGGCACGCAGAATGGTATGAACATCGGAGAGCGCAACCCACCACGCCTTCCGTCCATTGCAAGACGAAGCATGGGAGAATGCAGACGACTTAACATCGGCCTGCACAGAACTTGAACGGCAAATTACCCATTCGAGACATATGCATGCAGAGAAGAGGGCCAGACTTAGGACTAACCTCTTCATACGCAGCTCCTTTATTACTGCTGCTTTGCTATTGAAGCCATAGACAACGTTCCGCCTAACCCCATTGTCTCCACGGCAGACGAGGGAACAATGACCATGGAACCCTTTTCGCGAATGGCTTCGTAAAGCATATTCATTGCACGTAGATGCAGCGCTCCGGGATTGTCGTTATAAACACGGGAGGCTTGCGCGAACTGATCCGATACCTGCACTTCGGCTTCACCGAGAATCACGCGCGCTTGTCGTTCACGCTCTGCTTGCGCTTGCTGCGACATGGCATTTTCCAGTCCTGATGGAATTCGAACATCCCGTATTTCTACAGACTGGACGGTGATCCCCCAAGAGGTAGTCTTTGCGTCAAGAATCTTTTGAAGCTCGGCACCTAGCGCCTCACGATCCGTAACCATCTGGGCCAGCTCATGACGGCCAATGGATTCCCGAAGCGCTGTATGCGAGCTTAGGGTAACCGCCTCGGTAAAATCCTGTACCTCGAGAATGGCCTTTTCTGCGTCCCAGACCATCCAGAAGACAATCGCATCCACGTTGACTGGAACGGTATCGCGAGTAAGTGTCGACTCTGCACTTACGCTAGCCAATCGTATTCGTTGATCGACATAGCGGCTGAGAGTCTCGATTATCGGAATGATGAAAAATATCCCAGGTCCACGCAATCCGCGGTATTTTCCGAAGCGCAGAACAGCAACGCGCTCCCACTGATTCACGACATTGATCGCATAGAGGAAGTAAGCACCCACCAAAGTCCCTGCAATAACATAGGCAGGATGGTGGGTCAAAGCAGTGGGAATAGCTCCTGCTGACAGACATATGAGGAATGTCCAAACAGCAACAGAATTGAAGTTCGCAAGCTTGACCATACTTACCTCTTCTTTCTGTCCCCATCAGGGGACAATTCGCGGAGAGCAGTAATAAGATCCTGAACGGTGAAGCCGCCCGCTCCAGCCCGAGCGACAAACTCGCTCACAAGCTGCGCTAGCACTCTTTCATGCTCTACCTGCGACCGCTCGATCTTTTGGTTAGAAATGAAGGTCCCGGTTCCCTGCTGAGAGTCAGTAATGCCACGAATTTCCATCTCCCGATAGGCCCGCAAAACAGTGTTGGGGTTGATGGCAAGATCTACGGCAACCTGACGTACAGTTGGTAGCCGGTCCCCAGGAGAGAGAGCTCCGGAGGCAATGCCCGCCAAAACCTGGTCAATGATCTGCCGAAAGACAGGCACACCACTGCGAGAGTCGAGGCGGAAGACAAAACTTGGAGCGACGGATTGTCCAGGCTGTTTCATCTAGCCAGCTATTGTACTAGTCTACTAGTACAATGCAAGAAGAATTTTTCCCTTGAAGAAATTTCGCCTGGAGCTATTTGGTCTGCAGAGGAATCGGGCTATCGGCCGGGCTAATGCAGCTATTGTGCCGAATGCCTGAAAGAAAGGCTGTAACTACTTTAATTACCGAGCCCTGCACCTGCCCGGAAGGATCCCCACCACCCAGTTGCATATGCGAAGCCCCATCTACAACGCCAAGCCATTTGCACCCTGCGGGCATTTGATAAAAGGGGATCTCTCGCGTCTGCCAATTCCCTTCCAAAGCCCGATCTCTCGTTCCGGTAATAACAAATACGGGCTTGCGAATTCCACTCCAGGCCTGCTCGGGGAAAATTGAGCCCGGCCCTTGAGGTGACAGAGCTACGTAAGCCTGAAAGCGGTCTTTACCTTGGACACCGAGATTATTTCTCGCACCGGCTTCGAGCATGACGGTAGCAGCACCCATGGAATGGCCAAGCAATACACGTATCGGAGCCTGGCACTTTCGATCGGACCACGCAAGAGCAGCGGCGATATCCATCAAACGGGCTTTGTAAGCACCGGTATCCGTAGTCAACTCTTCAAGGCCGCCTCGGATACCGGCTCGAGCAATATCTCTGCGCAGGATGTTGGGACCACTTTCTCGATGTCCAAGGACAATTGCCGTCCATCCTTGTATTTGCAGGCCTTGCGCCAAATAAGCCAACCCATTTTCATCTCCGCCGGCTCCAGGTGACAGAAGCGCGAGCGGTGCACAATCTTTGGACGATGCAGCATATACCCGCAATGGCACTTGTGCTCCATCTGCCCGAGGAACCAGAACGGTCTCCGCGGCCTGGGAAGAAATCGCCGTTAGACCAAGCAAAGCTGCCGTAAACAACAGTTGGAAAGAACGTCGTGTGAGAGACATGACACTCCCGCTTTCTCTTTTCACCAACAGGAAAGAAGACGAACACAACTGCATTGAACAGCAAAGCCAAACAAAAGTTTCCGCTCTGACAAAACCTTACAATTCGATTCCCATGGACACCGCAGGTCTTATACCTGTAGAGTGTCTACATCCAATGAAGTCTTCCAACGAACCATATCGCAACCGGATCGAGCTTTTGCAAGGAACACTCGACATGCTCATTCTCCAGCAACTCCAATGGGGCACACTGCACGGATATGGGCTTAGCCAGGCCATTCGTGCGCAATCGGGTGAGGTGCTGCAGGTCGAAACAGGCTCACTTTATCCGGCACTACACCGCATGGAGCGACAAGGATGGATCACATCCGAATGGGGGCAAACGGAGCAGAACCAGAGAGCAAAGTTTTACAAGATTACAGCGTTAGGCAAGAAGCAGCTTGCTCATGATCGCTCCAAATGGGAAACCATGGTCGCAGCTATTGCAGGCATTCTCAATCCCGAATCCCGTAGCTGATTCCCGTCTCCATCACGATTGCAAAACTTCAACGTCATGACAGAAGTCAGGGCTTGATACTATCCGGTCTAATAACAACTTAGTCAGCTTCCAAGATCCAGATTCATACCAACCCCTGAAAATCCTATTCTTCGTCCAAAGGATCGAACGACAGCACAATTCCGATACAAACATCATCGGAGGTAAGCAGAGGCGAGGTCGCAACGAAAAGACTCTTCGTCTCATTCTCTTCTGTGAGAAAGGTAGATATGCCCGCCCACGGCTCAACGATGCCTTGGCGTGAAGTATAAGCATGTCCATCAAGTGACGACGGTGAGGTGGTTGTATGGGTGGCTCTCAACAGAGGCTTTCCGAGCAAGGACGACGCCTTCCAGCCTAGTAGTTCCTCGGCTCGCGCATTCATCTGTTTGACCAAGCCCAGGGTATCGACAATAACAATTGCATCCGGAAACGATTGGAAGATCCTATCCAGCCATAGCTGACGCTCTTTCATTGCCTTTTCATCTGCCAAACGCTTAGTCACATCGATCAGTGCCGATCGAATTCCGAGCACCTTTCCTGCCGGACTGCGCAGGAGATGATCGTAAATTTCGACAGCAATGTCCTGATTGCTCTTGGTTCTGTAATGGCGATAGTGCGGACCGGGCGGCAACTCTCCATGAATCTTACGAGAGAAGGTCTGCAAACATGCTTGCTTCTCATAGGGAGCAACAAACTTGGAGATGTGCCGGCCAATCATCTCCTCCCGCGAGTATTCCAACATCGCACATTCAGCATTACTTACACGTTGCACGATGCCTTCCAAATTCAGCTCATGGTAGGCTACGGGAGATTCTTCAAACAATTGGCGATATTGCTCAACAGCATCCTGTTCAATAGTCCACATAGCAGTTACTCCTCTTGTCCACCCTGAGCCCGCATTCTGTGCCACGGTCTTAAAACCATCACGACACCCAGGCACTCTTTGTCTTCGGTGAGAATCGGTGCCGTAATGACACGCGCCTCCTGTTTTGCTTCAAGCCCCGTAAGGAAGGTAATACCTCCCTGCCAGGGGTCCGCTAATACCGTCTGAAGCGAATATGGAGGATATTTAGGATCGGGGGAGAAGGTCGCAGGAAATTGCTCTGCAAGAGAAATTCCTACGATGTCCTTCGGTGCCCAACCAAGAAGCTTCTCGGCCCGAGGATTCAAAAACCTAACCAGTCCTTCTCTATCCAGAGCCAGAACAGCTTTATCTATTGAATAAAAGATCCGGTCTAGCCATCGATGAGCACTACGAAGAGAAGATTCCGCTTCAAGCCGTTGGGTAACATCGATCAGAGCGGACCGCATGCCGATGATCTTCCCTTCAGAATCACGCATCAGCTGATCATGAATCTCGAGCATAATCTCGCGATTGCTCTTGGTCCGATAAGCCCGAATAAAGGGCACCCCAGTTTGCTTCTTGCCCGTAATCTTAAACACGAAGGCATTACGGCATTTCTCCGCATCCTGCGGTGCAGCGAAATCGCAGATATGCCTCCCCAGCATCTCCTCCGGAGAATACTCAAGCATCTTGCACTCTGCGTTGTTTACTCGCTGTACCACTCCTTGCATGTTGAGTTCGTGATAGGCCACCGGCGCATCTTCGAATAGCTGCCGAAATTGCTCTGCAGCTTCCTGCTGATGCGCTTCTGCCCATGCCTGATCTCTGGCTGACATAATGCCTCCCAAACAACCGTCCTAATACTCTGTGGCAGCAAACCGATCGATCTTCTCGACCGCAAACTGTAAATCCGAAGAAGAAGAAATTGGGAAAAATTCTGTAGAAGTCGGCACGGCAAACATAACCGACCTTCCGTCGACCTCAATCCGTAGTTCACGCTTTATCTGTGCCAGCCGATGTACTTCGTGCGACATGGATTCGGGGGATAGATTTCGGTTCAATACAGCGAAAAGGCAGTTTTTTCCCCAATGAAAGAGGACATCCGTCCCTTGTAGAGCCTGAACCAGCGAGTGCGAAACGGCATTGAGAAAATCTTGAGCTGCATCGTCTCCATAGCGGCTCTGAATCGCAGGTAAGCAATCGAGACGAATAATGACCCCATAACTTAAGCGACGCTGCCGGATAGCTGCCGCGATACAATCCATAGCCGCCGCTCTGCCCCGCAACCCTGTAGAGCTTTCAACCAGATAGGGATGACTCCTGGGTACCCCGGCATCGAGTTCGTCCGGCTTTCTCTCCGGCTCATTCACGTCTCCCTGCCGCCATAGATATCGCTCAAGCTTCTTTCGGATCACACGAATATCTTCGGAGGTACGAGCTTCATCGAGTAGTTCGCGCGATGCCTGTAAGACAGAAACAGTTTCTATTGCAAATTCCTTCTTCGACAAAATTTCAAGCAATAACTTAATGGTGTGGCGAGCTTCGGCCGCCGCGGAGGCAACATGCTGCTCACAATGTTGGTTATATATATCGAAAACTCTGGTGATCTTTTCGATGGTTTCCAGCAGTTCCTGTTCTTCTATTTCCGAAGCAAGCTCTTCTGACAGGCGCTCCAAACGGCCTTTCAGCATCGCCTTTTCCGTGCGGTCGAAACCATACATGCTGTGCGCTACTCCGGACAGAAGTAGAGAGGCACAATGATGCAGCAGACTGACAGGAACTTTCGGATCGTCTTGCAGGGGATCGTACTTTTTCAAAGCCTGAAACATTTGGACATTTCCCCCCAAAGCTGTGAAGACAGAATTTCTCCGCCTTCTTTCCCTCTATATCGGTTCTTCTCTCCTATTCCATACACTCCAGGAACAAGGTTCCCCGTCCGGGGCCGTGCCGGAGGGTTGTTTTGGGAATTTGATGGCCGTTGTTATTTACCAAGAGAAGGATAAAGAAAATATTTTCTATTTCGGCCGATTGGGCAAGTTATTGAAGAGAAGAGGAATACAAGATCTTCTTGAGTACAATTTCTGTTGAGCAAGAGGATTGGAACGAATCGAATGAAAGAGTCAAAGAGAAAGTCCGAGACGAAACCCTCCTTACAGCAGCTAAAGAAAGAGCTCGAATCGCTGGCAGATGGAAATCGGGCACAACTTCTCGCCCGTTATTTCAAAACCGGTACAGGGCAGTACGGAGAGGGTGATCGCTTCATAGGAATTACGGTCCCACTCCAAAGAAAGGTAGCCCACAGTTTCCGCACACTACCACTAAAAGATGTTGAGAAACTTCTACTCTCCCCTATTCATGAATACCGATTTACGGCTCTTGAGATTCTAGTAGCGCAATACGAAAGCGGCTCCGAGGAAGAACGTGAAAACATCTTCCAGTTCTATCTCGTTCATACGCAATGTATTAATAATTGGGATCTGGTTGATACCTCTGCACCATATATTGTCGGCCGTCATTTGCTGCACCGGAAACGAGATGTACTGAAGTCGCTCGTTTCCTCATCCAGCCTGTGGGAGAGACGCATTGCCATTCTGGCGACCTTCTCCTTCCTTCGTGAGGGAGATACAAAAGATACTCTCTGTATGGCAGAAACGTTGCTTTCCGATTCACATGATTTGATTCATAAAGCAGTTGGTTGGGCTTTGCGCGAAGTAGGCAAACGAGACAAGTCCCAGCTGCTCTGCTTCCTGGAAACGCACTGCACTTCCATGCCTAGAACAACGCTCAGATATGCAATTGAACGACTGAGCCCGAGGGAACGAAAGCAGTGGCTATCGAAAAAAATCGAACGTAAATAAATAAGTCCGTGGAAAGGAAATGCTGTTTATCACGTGCAGTACCCACGGTACGGACTGCTACCGGATATCCCTGCACCCTAACCTAACTGGAAGCGGCTTCCTTCAGTGCCGAAGCAAACTTAGAGATAAGCTCCTGCTTCTCTGACAACTTATTCCACGTAACGCCAATCTCCCACTCTGCCTCCGGCATGTTCAATTCGTGGAAACGAATCCCGGGAACATGCATGCGAACAACCGCGCTAGCAACAAGAGAAACACCAAGACCGGCTCGAACCAAATTGAGAATCGTATATAACTCCGTTGCTTCCTGCACGATACGAGGAGCAAATCCGGCATGTCGACAAACGGCTAATGCATGATCGTGAAATGTCTCTGAAATCGACCGCTGAAGAAAGATGAATGGCCGATTCCGCAAACTGGCCAAGCCCTCCGCAGGTTTATAGGGAACAGATTTCGGGGTGACGGCTACTAACCGTTCCCGGAAAAGAGGAAAGCTGTAGAGCTCAGGATGCGCAACCGGTAAACGCACAATTCCTATATCCATTCGCCCATCGAGAAGAGCTGCAATCTGGGTCGGGGTAGGAGTGTCACTCACCTGAAGCTCCACATGCTCGTAGGAGGAACGGAATTGTAGAAGAGCTCGCGGCAGGATCTCTGAGACGGCAGCAATTCCGAAGCCCACACGCAAGGTCCCGGCTCGACCTACGGCAGCGTCTCGCGTCCGCACCATGGCCTCTTCTGCATCGTGGAGTAACCGCCGGGCCATCGGCAGCAACACCTTTCCCGCTTCAGTTAAGACCACCTTCCGCCGGGTCCGGGCAAACAATGCTCCTCCGATCTGCTCCTCAAGCCTCTGGATCTGCTTGCTAAGCGCGGGCTGGGAGAGGAAGAGCCGCTCGGAAGCCTTACGGAAATGCAGTTCTTCAGCCAGCACGATGAAGGACCGCAAGATGTCCGGCTCCATATACATGCCTGAAAGTTATCACAAAGCAAAAATAGATTCATTGGACGAAACAAAGCGAATTCGAGATTATCGCTTCAGGACAATTCCTGAGGAGGAGCAATGGCAGAAAAGCACGGCTTTCATATGACGAATTCTTCACCCATTCGCGCTGTGATTCTGGACTACGGTGAAGTACTGTGCGAACGCCCTGCACCGGAAGTCGTCGATCGTCTGGCTGGTATTTTCCGGCTTGACCGAGAGCAGTTCCCGGAGATCTATGCTCGAAGCCGTAATCCCTACGATCAGGGAATCATCTCGACCGAAGATTATTGGAGAGAATTTGCAAAGAGCACAGGCGTAGACCTCGATGAGGATCTTGCCGCCAAGCTTCCACTCTGGGACATCCAAATGTGGAGCCGGATCAATCCCGTCATGATCGAGTGGCTTAAAGCTTTACATGACGCAGGCGTGCCAACGGCAATCCTTTCCAACATGACAAATTCCATGAAGCTCTTCATGCTCGAAAACTTTGAGTGGCTGAATTACTTCAGCTGTCATGTCTTCTCCTGCGATATCAAAGTAATCAAGCCGCATCCAGACATCTATCGTCATTGTCTGGAATGTCTCGGAACACCAGCCGGGGAAACATTGTTTGTCGATGACAGACAGGCGAATGTAGAAGGAGCTCAGGCAGTCGGAATCCAGGCTGTTCGCTTTCAATCCACCGAAGGTCTAAGAAGAGATCTTGAAAGAATAGGCTTCCCAATTCTGCCGCAAGCCTCTGAATCTGTGAGTCTTAGTGCGTAATCGTCTTTGGGTCGAGTGAGTGCCCCTCATGGGGCACCTTCCCTCGCCAGCTCAGAAATATCTGTCCCAATTCAGAACAGGAAGTACGGATTAAAACCAGATGCAATCATCGATTCGATTTCCAGCTTTTCCTCTTTGTCACGTTTGGGCATGAGCTTGTGATACAGTAAACCTACGCTCAGTGATTGGTTGTGAGCCGTTCTCGCCTTCAAAAAGCTTGACCGCCTCAGTTTTTCTCGCATGGGTGCAGACTGAAGCCATAGAAAGTCTGCGTAGCTCTCCACGAAGGAGAACTGCTTTTAGTTATCGTTTGGATAGCACCCTTACGATGCGACGAAATGCTCTAGCACGTAATACCCAAGCCCTACAGCGTGATCCGTCTGGCAGAAAAGGATAAAGAGACGGATGGATGGAGCAAGGCGCTTCATCATAGAGGCAGCGTGCGGCAGATGCTGGTTGAGAGATTTTCCTTTTGACCTACGGATTTAATTCATTCCGAAACTTCCCTACGCAAATTTAAATTTTGAGTCTCATCAGAACGCATCGTGCGTTCCGCTGATGAGCATAAAGTCGTGTCGGCACGTGCTATACGCACGTATGTCCGCACATAGTTCAAGGAACAAGTGAATCAATTTTCAGATTTCAATCTTTCCCCGTCATTAAAGAAACGCTTAGCAGCAATCAATTTTGTTACTCCCACTCCGGTACAGTCCGAAGCCATTCCCCCGGCTCTGGACGGTCGTGATGTTCTGGCCACCGCACAAACCGGTACAGGGAAGACCCTCAGCTTCTTGATTCCCATCATTGAAAAGCTCCAGAGCCAGCCGAAAATAAAGCAGGCTTCGGCGCTGATCCTTCTTCCCACCCGCGAGCTTGCAATGCAGGTCGAGAAAGCCTTTCGGACGCTCAACACGGGAACCAATATCGGAGTAGCCCTGATCGTCGGCGGTGTTGCAGAAGGCCCCCAACTGCAAGCAGTGCGTCGTGGAGCAAGCCTGCTCGTGGCAACTCCGGGGCGGCTGGAAGATTACCTCAACAGAAAACTCGTCAAACTGGATCGGATTCAAACTCTAGTATTCGACGAGGTAGATCGCATGCTCGACATGGGATTCAAGCCAGCCATCCGGCGAATCGTATCCTCTATTCCGGCTGAGCGACAGACACTCTGCTATTCAGCTACATTGGACACACAGATCAAACAGGTGGTCCGTGAGTACCTGAAGGACCCGGTACGGATCGAGATCGGATCGGTTCTGAAGCCCTCGGAAAATATCGAATTGCGGTCGTTTGAGGTCCAACAAGAGAAGAAGCTTGAGTTATTGCAGCACCTCCTAAACGCTGAAAAGGGTAGCTTCCTGGTTTTTGTCCGGACAAAACATGGTGCAGACCGGGTTGCCAAAAAGCTAAACCACTCAGGATGGAAGGCTACACAGATCCACGGAGACCGGTCGCAGTCCCAACGGAATGCCGCCCTGCGTAGCTTCTCCGAAGGACGTCACCGTATTCTGGTTGCGACAGATGTAGCTGCCCGTGGTATCGATGTTGCGCACATCGCGCACGTTGTAAACTACGATATGCCAAAGGTCGCAGAGGATTTTGTGCACCGCGTAGGACGGACAGGACGAGCCTCCAGCCACGGGGTAGCCTCAACCTTTGCAATTCCGGCAGAGAAGCGAGAACTGCGTAAACTGGAGAAAACTCTGTCAATTTCGATGAAGCATTATCGTGTATCAGAACTTTCAGCCTGACTCGATCTCCTAAAAAACGAGCAAGATCATGCGTCCAAGAGTTATACTCCACCGCAACCCTTGGACGCGGCCACCTAGATCCTGGTAGTTTTACGTGATGCGATGTCCTCTAGAACTCTGTTTATGGTCGCCGAGGGTGCGGTGAATGGAGCGTGAAACTTCCGGGTCGCCTTTGCGGTAGTCTGGCAAAGGAGAAAACGATTAGGCAACTTGCAAGAAGCTGCGTAGACAAGAGTAGATCGCACTACTACCCTCCCTGCTCCTAGTCTAGACGCAATTAACCCAGGTGCAATACCAACCCCAGAATTATTCGGGCTCAATTTATTAGAAGTGGACTAGGAATCGAGGAGCGAAATGTCGGAGAATATTCAACTTACCTGTAGCGACTGCGGACAGGAATTTACATTTTCAGCTGAGGATCAGGCATTCTTCAGAGAACGCGGATACTCAACACCAAAGCGTTGCAAACCCTGTCGGCAAGCGAAAAAGAACGAACAAGGACAGGGAGGCGGCTCCGGATATCGCTCCATGCAGTCCCAGGGAACGCCGGTAATTTGCTCGGGGTGTGGTCAGCAAACCACAGTTCCTTTTGAGCCCAGGGGGGATCGTCCGGTATTTTGCAAAGATTGCTATCAGGCCCAAAAGGGATCGAGTGGCGGCGGATATCGTGATCGTGACCGCGGCGGTTCCCGTGGACACAGCGGCGGACGTAGTCGTTACTAGAGCAATTTAGCTTTAGAAATACTCCACCCATCAAGAGCCAGCAAGACTTTGGCTTCGACCAACGGGGCAGCGAACACTTCAGTTTCGGTGCCCCGTTAGCCTTGAATTGCCGAGGGATGCCTAGAACATTCCTTGCCTAGGTATAGACTTGCCCGCGATAGAGAAGAGCAGCTTTCTTTCCTTCCCAGCAAACCAACGACAGATTTGCCGGGGATCTGGATCCGGTCTTTGGCGATAAGCTGCGTTTGCTTCTGTGTCGTGGTCTTCTTTGCGGGAAATGCTTTAGCTCTTCCCTACTCGTTCTCCAGCAAACGCTCGGTCATTACCTGAAAGTGATATCCCATCACGGCGAGGGTCATTGCCGCCCCAAAGGAGTGGCGATAACGCGTCGCGACAGTTAGCAGAAACTTCCAATAACTCAGGCGCGTCCGTCCTAATACTCCCTGACGAAAGATGGAAAGCACTAAGGCTCGCATGTTGTCATAAGTCAGATATTGCGAATAGCTCGATCCACTCGGCACACTACAACGCCCCAGGAATAACTTTACGCGTTCATAGTAAGCATCACAGTTGTAAATTCTCTGTAATACAGAGCGATATCCTTCAACCAACCTTGCCGAATCCATTCGCGGCAGAAAGTTCATCTTGCAATCGGTATTATTCCCTTCGCCAGAATCCACGATTCGGCCCTCCGCCTTCAAACGACGGAAGAGCTGCGTGCCAGGCATAGCCTGAAGCAGACCAACCATGGCAATAGGAATGGCGCTTTTCTGAATGAAATCGACCATCCGGTCGAAGATATCTTCGCGATCGGTATCGAAGCCCAGGATGAAACCACCCATGACTTCAATCCCGAAGCCCTGAATAATACGCACGCTGTCGAGAAGATCCCGTCGCGTATTCTGCAGCTTATTGTTTGCGATCAAGCTGGACTCTTCCGGAGTCTCGATTCCCAAGAAAATGGAAGTAAACTTAGCAGCCTGCATCAACTCAAGCAATTCCAGGTCATCGGCCAGATTGAGGGAAGCTTCCGTAATAAAACGGAATGGGTAATGACGGCTCTCGCCCCACTCCACCAATGCCTGTAATAACTCCTTGGCGCGCCTCTTGTTACCGATGAAGTTATCGTCTACAACAAAGACCGCCCCTCGCCAACCGGCACGGTACAACTGGTCAAGTTCGGCAAGCACCTGGTTTATAGCCTTTGTTCGTGGACGTCTGCCGTAAATTTCAATAATGTCGCAGAACTCGCAATTAAAGGGACATCCACGGGAATACTGAACCGTCATAGTACTATAACGACGCATCTTGATCAGACTAAGATCCGGCAGCGGGCTATGCTCCATGGAAGGCCGCTCTCCTGCTTGATATTGGCTCTTGAGAGTTCCGGCCTCCAGATCTTTGGCCAGGTCGGCCATGATATCTTCGGCCTCACCAATAACAAAGCTATCTGCCTGTAAGACATCGCCAAGACTGCTGGTAATCGGACCGCCAACAATCGTTTTCAGACCACGGGCACGACAGCGCTCCAGAATTGTGGTCAAATGCGGCTGCTGAATGTGCATAGCACTCAAGAAGGCAACATCGGCCCACGCCAGATCCTTATCGCGAAGCGACTCCACATTGGTATCGATCAATCGTTTTTGCCAGCTCTTGGGAAGCAGTGCGGCCACGGTCATCAGGCCCAACGGAGGCTGAGCAGCTCGCTTTCCCTGAAAAGAAAGGGCATGTCGGAAGCTCCAATAGGTATCGGGAAATTGAGGATAGATGAGCAGAATATTCATTGGCTTCCTCCAATAGCAGGCACATTACATAAGCTCAGATAGCTCGCGGCCCTGCAAATGAGCACATTTCAGTTACATACATTTTCGCGCTCCTAGACTCTGCAAACAACGCCATGACAAAAACATTACAGAACTGGAGGAGGCCGGAACCGCAGGATCAGCGCGGTGTGCAGGACAGGTCCAAGTTTTTGTCAGATACCGGGACGGAGCGTCCAATAACCTAAGTCCCCCGGTAAAACTTCTGCTGTCTTTTCATACCCCGGAGGGCTTCCTGCCTACGCTGTTCCCTGCTCCAGAATCCGGGCAGAGAGTCATCGAACAATAGGAGTTCCGGCTGCAACAAAGTGATGATGTCAGACCACTTACACGCCTCGAATCCCTATCACCAGAGGAAACTGCTTTTACGGAAATTCCGTATGTACATCTTTCGTAGCGATGAATTATAGTTAAACGTTTTATTAAATGAGATCCGTCTGTACCGTCGGATCTTTTCGGAAGTATAGCTGGCAAAGGACAAATGAAGACTCACAAAAATTTCCTGGGACTCGCATTAATGGCGGGAGCGCTCCTCTCGATTCCGTCCGTCGCGCAAAACTTCACCCCTACGGAACCTCGCCCCTGGATGAATACCTCTCTTTCTTCCGAGGAACGAGCCGAACTGGTGCTGAAACAGATGACCTTGGATGAGAAGATTTCACTGCTACATGGAAATGGCATGCCGCACTGGCCCAAGAGCATGCCTCTTCTCTGGCAATCAAACGGAGGAGCCGGATACGCGGTTGGTATCCCCCGCCTAGGAATTCCTCCCATTCAAATGTCCGATGCTGCATATGGCGTACGATCCAGCGGCGAAAACGGCAAGTACTCCACCGCCTTACCCTCAAATGTCGGAGCAGCATCCAGTTGGGATCTGGAGGCTGCCTACGAATACGGAGCTCTGATCGGCCGTGAATTGCGAGCACAAGGTTACAACATGTCTCTCGGTGGTGGAGTGAACCTCACCAGAGAGCCTCGCAATGGACGAACCTTCGAATATATGGGTGAAGATCCAATCCTGTCCGGCAAACTGGTCGGACAAGTCATGAAGGGATTGCAGGCCCAGCACGTCATTGGAGACATCAAGCATTACGCTCTCAACGATCAGGAGACCGGACGCAACATTGTGAATGTCATCGTCTCCAAGAGAGCGATGCGGGAGAGCGATCTTCTCGCCTTCGAAATCGGCCTGAAGGATTCGAACGCCGTAGCTTTCATGTGCTCGTATAACCGCGTAAACAGCGATTATGCCTGCGAGAACAAATACCTGCTGAACGAGGTTCTGAAAAGAGATTGGAAGTTTAAGGGCTTCGTTTTATCGGATTGGGGTGGTACTCACAGTACAGTAAAGGCCTCGGCAGCAGGCTTGGATCACGAGGAGCCGTTAGCTGACTTTTTTGGCGACGAGCTAAAGAAGGCAGTAGAAGAAGGCAAAGTCCCCATGGCCGAGATAGACGACCATGCACGCCGCATCCTTTGGGCTGAATTTACTGCTGGTGTTGTAGATCACCCAATCAAGAAGAGCGTTGTGGACGTGATGGGAGGATTCGAAGTTGCCCAACGAATCGCCGAACAAAGCATCGTCCTTCTAAAGAATGAGAAGGACCAACTGCCACTGAACGCTGCAAAGCTCAAAAAAGTCGCCGTGATCGGCCCCCATGCCGATGTAGGTATGATCTCCGGCGGTGGCTCCGCACAAGTTGACCCTCCGGGCGGAAATGCCATCATGCCTCCAGGACAGGGAGAAACAAAGTGGCAGGATCAGGTCTGGTTCCCCACATCTCCGCTCAAGACGATTAAAGCAAAGCTGCCGAATGCCCAGGTCGAATTCAACTCCGGAGAAGATGCTGCCGCTGCTGCTGCGCTGGCCAAATCCTCCGATGTAGCGATTGTCTTCGCCTATCAGTGGGAGAGTGAAGGCATGGATCTGCCAAGCTTGGCACTGCCTTTAAATCAGGATCAGCTGATTGAACAGGTTGCAGCGGCGAATCCACATACGATCGTGGTGCTTGAGACCGGTGGTCCCGTTACGATGCCCTGGGCAAATAAAGTCGCCAGCATCCTCGAAGCGTGGTACGCAGGAAGCCGCGGAGCAGAGGCCGTCGCCAATGTTCTCACCGGCGAGGTGAATCCCTCTGCAAAGCTACCGCTCACTTTCCCGAAGAGCGAGAGCGATCTGCCACGTCCTCAGATTGCACAGCCTTCGGAAGCAGAACGGAACGAGGGTAGAGCCGCAGTCAACACCCATGCAAATCCGGAATCGGCTTATACGGTCCGCTACGATGAGGGTCTGAAGGTTGGATATAAGTGGTATGACGCAGAGAACAAGCCTGTACTCTTCCCCTTCGGCCATGGCCTCTCCTATACCTCTTATGCTTATTCGGGACTTAAAGTAACTTCCGCACCCAATGTTACGGTGAGCTTCCAGGTCAAGAATACGGGCAAGCGTGCCGGGGCGGAAATCGCTCAGGTCTATGCTTACATGCCAACCAATACGGGAGAACCACCGAAGCGTCTGATCGGCTGGTCCAAAGTCAAGCTCAACCCCGGCGAAAGCCGTGAAGTAAGCATCTCAATTGATCCCCAATATCTTTCCATTTTTGATGAGAGTAAGGATCAATGGTTATTGGCTCCGGGCGAATACACGATCGCAGTCGGTGGATCGTCGCAAGATCTGGGCGTGAAGCAGAAGATCACAATACAGAACCAGTAACAGCTAATTAACAGAACCCCGTAGCTATTTTGCAAAGAATGGCTACGGGGGCAACTCGAGCATCTCCCGAAAAGATGTAGACCGAAGCAATGAAAGCCGCTCTTCACCTTACTTGGAAAGTTCACAGTATTTCGGGAAATGCTCTAACTACCTGTCAATGTTGTAATTAGTAAAAGATTAGCTTGGGGAAACATGGGAGTTTCATGGCTTACACACTCTATCTGAAACCGCGCTATCCTTCCCGCCAGCTATGACTGAAGTGCTAATCAAGATTCCTTCCATAAGAAAGGATCGTGTATATGAATCGCCGCCAGTTTGTCAGTAGCTCCTTCGCACTTGCAGGCAGTGCCTTGATCTCACAGCGTGGCTTCGCCTTGAACGGACTCTATGCGCCGCCTTCCGGTTCACTAATGCCCAAAATCGATGTTGCAGGTGCCCGCTTTCCGGATAACTTCTTCTGGGGCACAGCAACTGCCGCATATCAGGTGGAAGGAGCATGGAATGCTGAAGGTAAGGGAGAGTCTATCTGGGATCGTTTCGCCCATACAGCAAGTAAAATAAAGGGAGCAGCTACTGGCGACACGGCCTGCGATCAATTCCATCGCTACAAAGAAGATATAGCACTCATGAAGCAACTCCATCAGAAGAGCTATCGCTTCTCCGTAGCCTGGCCTCGCATCCAGCCGATTGGTTCCGGACCGGTGAACCAAGGTGGTCTTGATTACTATAGCCGCTTGGTAGATGCGCTGCTAGAAGCAGATATCCGTCCCTTGTGCACGCTCTATCACTGGGATCTGCCACAGGCACTGGAAGATCAAGGGGGATGGCCTAATCGGGATCTAGCGGCTCGCTTCGCAGAATATGCAGGGATTGTCACCAAGGCTCTGGGAGATCGAGTCCGGACTTGGGCCATTTTCAATGAACCGTGGGTCTTTACTTACCTGGGTTATGCTTCAGGAATCCATGCCCCCGGCAAAACAGATTTTGAGCAATTCCTTAAGGCGTCGCACACCGTAAACATCGCGCAAGGCGAGGCCTTCCGTGCCATGAAAGCAGTATCGCCTAAGAGTAAAGTGGGTACGGCATTCAGCATGTCTCCCGCGACTCCGGCTAAAAACGATGAGGCAGATAAGGCTGCTGCTGCACGCTTCCATGCCTTCAATAATGTTTGGTTCCTGCATACCGCAATCCATGGCACATATCCGAAAGCTTTCTACGGAGAGACTCCGCTTGAGGTGATGGGCTTCCGCTCCGGAGACGAAAAGCTCATGCAAGCGCCGCTCGATTGGATCGGAATTAACTATTACTTCCGTCGTATCGTTTCCGATCCTGGACCATCATCAGCCACCTCGTCCGGTAAGGTCACGGAAGCGGCCTTACACCTCGATGCGAAGAGTGGCAGCGATGGTCAGTTGACCGACTTCGGCTGGGAGATCTGGCCTTGGGGCATGTACGACATTGTCACGCAGATCACCCGTGAATATAACAAGCCGATTATCGAAATCACCGAGAATGGCTGCAGCTACGGAGATACGCCCTTTGCCGGTGCAGGCGGTCACGTTCCCGACAAACAACGCATTGCGTATTATCGTGATCATTTGGCAGAGCTGGCACGAGCGATCAAGGACGGAGCCGATGTCCGCGGATATCACGCCTGGAGCTTGTTGGACAACTTTGAATGGGCTGAGGGTTACTCGCAACGCTTCGGCCTGACCTATGTCGACTTCCGCGACCAGAAACGCACGATCAAAGACTCTGGGCTATGGTACGGCAAGGTAGCGACATCGAATCGGCTTGAACAAGCTACTCCTCGCGAGTAGCAGAAACAGCAGCCCCCACAGGCATGTCTTGTGGGGGCTTTTTTTATACGGCGTGGATGGGAAACTGTATCTACAAAATCTGCTTACGATAAATCTCCCTTTTAGGACCGGCCAGCCGATACCCCCTAATTTGCATCCAGCCACGGATGGATTCATAAGCATGCTCGGCAACCTCATCCTCATTCTCGCAATAAGTGCAGGCTACCGTCACAGAAGGAAGACTTCTCACCTCATAGTGGCTCCGTCGAGGAACCACCTCTCTTAAACGAACAAAGGGCTCTCCCTCTATAACGCCTGAATCAGCCAGCGAAACGTTGGACTGCCTACTTTTGCTTCCTGCAGCAAAACCATCCGATATAGAAAATCAGGCACACTTCCTGACCCGCCTCATGGGAGCAATCACAGAAGCTGCGAATGGGTCCCCGCTGATTAACCACTTCCGCACGGAAACCGGCCGTTCTCGCTCAGACTTAAGCTATCGCCCGACTAAGGAGGGCTCCGAATAGCGCGATTTTCATACCAGGCAGAAGCCGGATCATAAATAAGCAAGATTAGCCCAGCGATGCTAACCATCTGGTTTAGGGTGGAACTCTTCTTCACGGAGTCTGCACTAGATGCACAAATGGAGGTTTACTGCAGACTAGAGCAAAGACGGCAATCAACCTTAACAGGGGGTATCCATTCAAAAATACTGCGGTTGAGGTGACAAATCAGACTAAGGCATCCCCCTTCTCTCGTCACGCCCTTTCTATTAACGGACAAGCAACCTTTGGGCAGCCATCTTTTCGGCGAGGAACTCCGTCTCTCTAAGCTGAGGATGAGCTTCTCTTCGAAACCATGAGCAAAGTCGAAATCCCGGTCAAGACCAAAATCACCGCAAAGAAACGCTTCGTCGGGTGGCTACTTTCAGATCTACCCATTCCAAAGATCATGCATACCTCGGAAGAAGCACAGCATGCCTGGTGGCGAGTCATGTGCTTGACCGGAGTAGACTACTTTTCCACTCTCGGTTATCAGCCGGGGATTGCTTATCTCGCAGCGGGCATCCTTTCTCCTTTCGCAACTTTAGTTTTAGTTGCGGTCACACTCTTTGCGGCTTTACCTGTTTACCGGCGTGTCGCTGCCGCCAGTCCCAATGGACAAGGCAGCATTGCCATGCTGGAAAAACTTCTTCCCGGATGGCGAGGGAAAACACTGGTTCTCGTTCTACTCGGCTTTGCCACGACGGACTTCACCATCACCATGACACTCTCAGCTGCCGATGCCGCTGCGCACGTGACCCATAATCCCTTTACTCCGTCATGGATGAAAGATCAGATGGGCGTAACACTGGTACTTTTAGCTATTCTGTGTGTCATCTTTCTCAAAGGCTTCAAGGAGGCAATCCAAATTGCCGTAGCCCTGGTCGCCATCTATCTGGCGATGAATGGAGTCGTAACCGTTGTCGCTCTCTGGCATGTTCTTCAACAACCGCATTTGCTCCTGAATTGGAAACAGAGCCTCATCACACAACATCCCAACCCGCTTGCAATCCTTGGACTCGCCTTGATTCTTTTCCCAAAGTTGGCCTTAGGCCTCTCCGGTTTTGAAACAGGTGTTGCGGTGATGCCGCTGATCAAGGGAAAAGATCTGAATGCCAGGATTCTCAATACCCAAAAGCTCCTGACCACTGCTGCCGTTATTATGAGTATCTTCTTGCTTGCGACCAGCATGGTCACCACCTTGCTGATTCCGCCGAAGCTCTTTCAGGCCGGAGGTGCGGCAAATGGACGCGCAATGTCGTATCTAGCGCATCAATACCTGGGAAATATCTTCGGTTCTGTCTACGACTTAAGCACAATCCTGATTCTCGCCTTCGCGGGAGCATCAGCAATGGCTGGGCTTCTGAATCTGATTCCGCGATACCTTCCAAGATACGGAATGGCCCCGGAATGGGCACTCGCTTCGCGTCCCCTTGTCCTGGTATTTGCAGCCGTAGCGATCACGGTCACGCTACTTTTCCATGCAGATGTTGATGCCCAAGGCGGGGCCTATGCCACCGGAGTGCTTGTTCTGATTACCTCTGCAGCCCTCGCTGTCTTTATTGCCGTTCGAAAGAAGCCGCTGCGCTGGCCCTATCTTTTAATAGTCTGCCTTTTCGTATACACAACGACACTCAACATGGGAGAACGTCCCGAGGGCATCAAGATCGCCTCATTCTTTATCGTCACAATGATCTTGACCTCTCTAACATCGCGGGCTCTACGTTCTACCGAACTGCGTATCACCAGTGTTCGGCTAGATCGGGAAGCTGAACGTCTGCTTGCTGAGGATCGGGACCAGGTCATTCATGTAGTAGCCATTCATCCCCAACGAAATAATGAACAGGATCTGAACATGATAGATGCCAAGATCCGTGGCATCTATAAGCTAGATCCACAAGAGTGCCTTTATTTCTGCCAGATCGAACGCAGCGATGCTTCGGAATTTGAAGATAAACTCCGAGTCAGAGGCAAGAGGACAGGAAAACATAGGATCTTGCAGGCACGAAGCCCGGTGGTAGCCAATGCTATTGCTGCATTACTGATCTATCTGGAACAATCGACAGGCAATCCTCCGCATGCCTATTTCCACTGGACAGATGGTAATCCCATCGCCAATTTGATTAGCTTTCTCCTTCTGGGAGAAGGAGACGCCGCCCCAATTACCCATGAGGTCCTTCGCCGCGCAATCAAAGAGCCCCAGCGGAGACCGGTCATTCACGTAAGCTAGACAGAAATCAGCATCGGTAACCCAAAAACCGAGATGGATAAAGCCCAAATTCCGACAAGGTCGGTGTACGATGTTCAGGGCTGGAGGTATGTAATGGAAAGTCAACCCGAACAACCAAGTGAGCCATTGAATCGCGTCGTAAATATCAATGGCTACAAGATCACTGGCTCCCGCCAGATGAATACTGACGACGAATGGGGATGGTACATCATCGCGACTTCCGCGCAATATGGACTCGAAATACGTTGGGTGTCCGGAGATAAACTTTATGATCTTCATATTCATCACCGTACCGAAAAAAACAATGCAAATTCTTACGAAAAGCTGAGAGAAATTAGTTCCATGAGAAAGCAGGAAAAAGTAGCCATTCTTCAAGCAATTTCCGAATGGGAAGCAACCGACTCAATTGACTGACTCACTACCAAATTCTTGACGAATAATACGTTTTAACTCGACCGTGCAGTATTATTTCTTAAAGACTCAGCGATAACCCTCATCCTACGAATTTGCCCACATCAGGGTGCGCAGAACTTTTCCGACTACTAGCTTCATGGGTAAGAGCACACTTCTAGATCCACTCACAATGACAACAACCATAGTCAAGTACTGGGTCTTGAATCTCGACGTCAGATCTGAAGCAAAGAAAAGAGCTCCGACTCGGACCGAGTGTCCAAGTCAGAGCTCGTGAAAGAATCTATGACGGTGTCCTACGATTAACCGCTATTTGTGCTTTAGTACTTTTCCGGAGTTTGCATCAATGAGTGATACGAATCCAGATTTCTTATCTCCCCACATCACCATCCAAACAGGAGCCTGGAATTTATAGGTCTTTCCTATTTCGAACGCTGTTACCGACTTCCCGGAATTCTTCTTTAGCCAAGCCGAAGCATCAGCCACAGCTGCCTGATAGGCAGCATCCGAATCGGTATTGAACATGGGAAGATCGATAGGCATATCGTCCTGCCGAACGCCCGCCCAGGACATCTTAAGTCCGGCACTCACACCCTTGTGAATAGTCGGAGGAACAGCAACAGCCGAATATGTGTAGATCCTATAGGAATGCTGGCTAGGAGAACCAAACCAGCCTTCCCACATTACCGCCTTACCAACCTCGTTCTTAAAACCTGGAATATCTTTTTGTGAGATCTTCAGTAAGACAATGTCGGTAGTCCAACTGCGCGCAGCCGGATACATCTGAGAAAAGGCCGTTCTGGCGGTGACAGGAACACCTGCGGCTTTAGTGCCCTCTTCAGGCTGGTTGCTAGTAGAAGAATTGGTAACTGATTTCGAGCAGCCCGCAAGAAGCAGCACTGCAAGGACTGTAATACCCACTGCACAGCATTTGCGCAAAGTACTCATCAGAGTCCTCCACTTACCGCGAGGACCCTAGACTCAATTCAACAACGGGCTTAAGGCTGTGACAGCAGTCACAGCGATTAGTCCATTGAAACAATTAGAGATATTTGTCTCGCTCCATGAGGCGAAAGAGTACGTGTGCCTGCTTACAACACGCTACCAAGCTTATCACTAATGTTAGGCCATTCTCTTTATGTCCGAATAAGCTTAGCCTTCATAAGTTGGAGGAACGAGAGATCCAATTGCAATAACAACACCGCTGTATCTAAGGAAAATGCACAGGAATACTCGCGGCACAAGACAGCCTATAGCGTCCATTCCAGCAATAAAGGCTCCGTTTCCCGCTCTCTCCCTCGATAAAGAACCGCTTGTAAAGAGAGATGGGTACCAGCCTTAACCACTGGCGAAGAAAAGCAAACCTTCGTTTGCCACCAGGACGCAACTACCTTGGTTGCAGAATCGGCATCAGGATCCGCTGGATGGCAAAGAGGAAAGATCGCTGGAACCCTGGATCCACAGCATAGATACAGAGACAGAAGGTCGCAAAAACCTAAGGCGCCCGTCCAACGAATTAAATCTTCAGAAGAGACACTCAGGCTTGTCTCAATAATTTTTCTTCGCTTCGATTCCCTCTCCGTAAATTCCCTATGTAAAAGATCGTCCGTGGCCAACAACTCAAAATGCCGGCCGATCAGAACCATAGCGAGTGGCGAGATCGCTTCTGCGTTCCGGATGGACTGTTCCCAGGCCTGAATAGCTTCCTCAATCGCGATCTCGGGAAACGGCTTCGGATCACGAGAACCTAGAATTGACAGCTGGCGTTCATCGCTCTTCACCCAGCCGCTGTCGTGCTGACGAATAGCTTCTCTCACATCGAACGAGAGTTCTCCGAAGAGATCGGCACACAGCGAATCCGCAATGTCTCCAGAGAGTTGGGCATGAGCAGATTGGGAGATGAGGGCAACTGGCGGGACACTATACTTTTGGGTGTGCAAGAAGGCCTGCGGTGCCGTCCAGGGCTCCATCCGAAGCTCTTCCTGAGAACCAAACTGCATTGAAAGAGGGCGAAAAAGCATTCACTGCACCTCGTTACTCAGATGAGATGCACCTCCTCCACAGAGTTAACTGAAAGCTACCTGAGAGCAAATCCAACACTTGGTTTCTGCGCCAGTTCACCCCGGAAGGCATTTGGGTATCGGTGAAGTCGCTTGCATCTTCTTACTGAGCAATTACCTACAGCCAGACTCAGTCGATGTGCAATTGTTTGCACAATTAGGGAAACTACTTACACCCTCATGATGGACAGCCTCAAGTGTTTCCCCATTTCTTCGCCAATTTCCCGATATCCACTTCTAGATTAGAGACTTCCAGTGACATGAAATTATGGCATGAGACTTGCATTCTTAGGACTCATTCGGTTTATGCCGTTGAGGTCAAAATTATGCAAGTTTTGTCTGCCTTACGTCGCTTCACCTCTCTGACGCACACTCTCGTTGCCGGATTAGCCTTGATAGGTGGCATTACAGTTGGAGAACAAGATGCCAATGCCTCCCAACCCGCGGTCGCATTTAGCGGCGTCCAAACGACAGTGCTTGCAGGATATTCGCTGAGCGATCAGTCGAGCGGTCATTTGAGCGCTCCCTCAGGATTGGCCCTCAGCTCCGATGGAACCCTATATATCGCCGACACTGGCAACAAACAGATCATTCGCCGGGCGCCAAGCGGGGAGGTCTTTGTCGTGGGGATATCCGAACTAAATTCCCCCAGGGGCTTGGCCATAGACTCTCAGAAGAATCTCTATGTCACCGACACCTCGAGCATCATTAAGGTCAGCGCAGGAGGGACTGTATCTACACTTGATACAAGTGGCGTATCCTCCCTCAGCAGACCGTCCGGACTAGCTTTCGATTCTGAGGGTAATCTCTTCATTGCTGATACAAACAACCGGCGCATCGTTGAAGTACCGGCCAAGAACAATGTTCCCGCGAGTGATACCGCTCGGATCTACACAACAGGTGCGATTATCTCAAGTAACCCAGTAAGCGTGGTGGTAGACGCAAATGGTCATCTTTTCGTGGCCGAGGCCAATGATGTCCTTGACGTACAACCGGGAGGTGGCAGTGCCCAGATACTGAATACTGCAGGTCTAGTGACCCACCCCGTCGGGCTAGTCTTCGACGGAAGTGGAAACCTCTATATCTCCGATTACGACAATAGCGGCAATAGTCACATTGTAAAGAGAACTTCATCGGGGAATAGTTACTATCTCGGAGCAACGGGTCTTGACCTGAATTCGGCTAGCACAGCCAATCTCGCTATTGATTCACAGAAAAATCTCTACATCAGTGATACTGGCAAGAGTCGCATTGAAAGTCTGCAATTCAATTCACCGGACCTCGGTATCGTTGATGTTCAAACTCCGCTTGTAGCAACACTCACCTACAGTTTCAGCAGTTCCGTCACATTGGGCAGTATCCAGGTATTGACTCAAGGCGCGTCGTCTAAGGATTTTGCGATGACAGGCGGTACATGCAGCCTCAGCGCATATGCCGCCAACCAGACTTGCACCATTGAAGTAACATTCACACCTTCAGTGGCGGGCCTGCGCACAGGCGCCGTTACTCTACTCGACAATTCAAACACGGTGCTTGCTAGCCAATACATTCACGGCATAGGAGCAGGACCACAATTGGTCTTTCGCCCTGGAGCCACCTCGCTTCAGACAACAGGAACTCAGGTTCTGAGCCACCCGGCACGCATTGCAACCGATGGAGCAGGAAATCTCTACATTGCAGATACACTTCACAATCAGATTCTCAAGCTATCTACTTCCGGAACAACGACACAGGTAAACGTGGGAAGCAGTTTGAATCAACCCGCGGCTGTAGTTGTGGACGGAGCCGGCAACCTCTTTATCTCCGATACAGGCAACAAGCGTATTGTCGAAGTCACACCACAGGGCAATACATCGATCGTAAACATCAGTGACGCAACCATCAGCAGCCAGCTAACACCATCCGGACTGACAGTGGACGGAGAGGGAAACCTCTATGTCGCGGATGCTCCCAATAATCGCATCGTTAAGATAACAGCTGAAGGAATCGCCTCCATTATTAATACCGGCGATTTGAACACGCCAAGCGATGTGGCACTCGACTCTGCAGGCAACCTCTATATCGCGGATACGAAGAATAACCGCGTTATCGAAGTCACTTCTTCAGGCACTATTACTCCCGTAAGCACAGGTTCCTTGACGCTGAAAGATCCTCAAGGCATAGCTGTCGACCCAGCCGGTTCAATCTACATCGCAGATAGCACCAACAATCGAATTGTCAAGATTGCTCAACAAAGAACAGCTTCAGAATTAGCTTTACAAGGAGCGAACGATTTCACTCTTTCCGCTCCTACAGGCGTTTCCCTGGATTCCACAGGGAACCTATACATCGCCGACGCAGGACAAGACCGAATTCTCAAGATAGATTATGCAACTCCACCAACGCTATCATTCCTACAGACCAATCAGGGGATGACAAGTAGCGATAGTCCGAAAATCATCACGGTTGAGAATATTGGGAATCAATCGCTAAGGCTCAATGGAATTACCCTGAATAGTAGCAACACCAATTTCTCTCTTCGAAACAGCGGAAATAATCCTTGCTTATCAAGCAATCTGGCAAGCCCAGGGTCGAGCTGCAACTATGAAGCATCTTTTACCCCACAAACGGTTGCAGATTTTACGGATTCAGCCACAATTAGCGATAACTCACTGAATCTGGCAAACACCCATACGGTAACGTTAAAAGGGAAGGGGCTAGCGGCTGAAGACTCTTTCAGCATCACCGGTCCTGCGAATGTATATGTAAGCACCAGCTCCAACACCTACACGATCACAGCATTGGATAGTGGAAAAGCTACGGACGTGGGATTCAATGGATCGCTGACAATAGAAATCACGGGACCAACCAGCACTAGTCTCACGACTACACTGACAAATGGGATTGGAACCTTTAACTTACCAGCATTACCGTCCATAGGTTCATACACACTTAAAACAACCAGCTCCAGCGGTGCGACAGGAACACTTCCCATCTTCGTGGAAAAAGCTCCGACGACTCTCAACCTGAGCAGTTCGACAACGACAGTAACTAGAGGTTCCTCCGTAACAATTACGGCCGTGATTTCGTCTCCCGGAGTAGTACCTTCGGGCAACCTCATTTTCCTTGACGGCGCGACGACACTGGGAACCAGCAGTTTAGACGCCCAGGGAAAGGCAACCTTCACTGCCAGCAATCTTGTTATTGGATCTCATGCGATCACGGCACAATATGCTGGTGATGGAAACTCTGAAAGTTCAACCTCGGCACAGCTCACTTTGACTGTAGAAAAATCAGCGAGCACCATAACGCTCAGTACGTCAACCACGGTAATAACTGCTGGTACATCTATCACAATCAGCGCCGCTGTCTCCGGATCAGGGGATACTCCTTCTGGAACGGTCACCTTCTTTGATGGAGCCACGAATCTTGGCAGCGGCACATTGAGTTCTGGCACTGCAACCTTAACCACAAACAACCTTGCGGTGGGCACACACTCAATCACGGCCCAATACAGTGGAGACTCCAACTTCGCAGCCGCAAGCTCTCCTGCGCTGCAAATTATCGTCAACGCGATACCTGCAGGTTACTCGGTAACGGTGGCACCCACAACTCTCACCATCAAGCAAGGAGCAAGCGGAACAGCTACTGTAACGATCACGCCGGTAGGAGGCTTCACCGGAACATTCGCTCTTAGCTGCACAGGACTTCCCTCCTATAGCACCTGCACCTTCTCTCCCTCAACCTTGACAGCTGACGGGAAAAATACGGTGCTTACTGGGAACCTGACCATCACTACCAACAAAACGACCACTTCCGCGCTGGAAGATACCAGACGTGGAATAAGCAGCTCACCGGTTCTTGCTGCTGCGATGTTCTGGGTACCGGGAGGTCTGCTCGGATGCCTGGTATTGTTGCGGAGAAAGCAATCGGCTGCTAAATACTGGACGGTTCTCGTCCTAGTCATAATGGTATTTGGCACCATGGGTCTAACAGCTTGTGGCGGCGGTGGAAGCGGCTCCTCAACAGGTGGTGGATCTTCTACTGGTGGTGGCGGAAGTACTACAACCACAATCACCCCTACAGGAACAAACACCGTAACCGTTACGGTTTCCAGCACCGTGAGCGGCGTGGCAAATCAAACGCCACAGCTTACGGTCGTGATCACAAACTAGACATACTTCTCCGCTGCACTCGAACGCAAAAAGCCCGATGAGCATCCTTCTCATCGGGCTTTTCATTGTCCAACTTGAAGACTCGGTTTAGCCAGGAAGAGAGGCTCGTGAAGCATCTCCAATAAAGGAAAGGCCTGTCTCACAATTATACGGAGACGAGAAAACATAGTTACCATCAGCGCAGCTTCACCACACATCTTACACAGCTACAACTTGTCTTCTGCAATTAGATTTTTGCTTACCAGGATTCTGCTTCGGGACTTCTGGAATTATTACGGCTCAGCGCCGCTCACGCAGGCGGGCTTCGCTGAACTGAGCCCCTGCCGTCGGACGGCCATCAATACGTGCCTCCCATTCACGGCATGGCTGCGGATTGAATGGGGTTTCTAAGCACATCAGTCCGGTCTCGGCGGCTGAGAATTCTGCCACAAAGGGCTGGTCGACGGGCAGAAGTTCTCCTGCCGGAAGCTGAACAAGAATCCACGAGGAGAGGAGCACAAGGAAAAGCCCGACTTCCATTCAGCTACCTGATCGGTAGTTGAATGAAAACCGGGCTGGGACAAAGACTTCAGTTTAGGTTAGAACGTATATTTCAACGTCATTTGGATGATACGAGGCTGCCACAAGTGACGAGTTCCACCTTGCAGAGCTTCGGCCAACGGGGTACCGTTCTTGTCGGTATCGAGATCGACCAACGACGAAACGGATCCATCCGAGAGGGTTCCCTTCGGATTCGGATTGCTAGAGTGCCACGTTGAGAAAAGGTTGAAGATTTCGAAGCGATACATCAAGTTGTTCTTCTCAATGATCGGGAAGTTCTTCTCGAAGGTCATATCGCCGCGTGTATAGTAAGGTCCACGCAAGCTATTGCGCGTCACATTACCGTACGTGTTTCCTGCACCTACTGCATACGCTGCAGGATTAAACCAGTGATAGAGATCGCTCTTAAACTGAGCTACCTTGTACTTTGTAGAGTCCAAAGCCCCATAGACCTGACCATGAGGATTACCGACCTGATTTGGACGACGAAGGTCTCCACGAACACCATCTTGTCCGAGAGTTGAGTCTCCGGTATTGGTAATTGTGAACGGGTTTCCGGATGCAATAGTGTAGTCACCAGTTACATTCCAGCCGCCGACAACCCAATCGCCAATTCTACCGGCAGACCATTTGCGTCCCTTGCCAACCGGCAACTGATAGGAGCCGCTCGTAACGAAACGGTGGGTCTGATCGGAGCTGGACGGACCTCTGTCGCAGCCAGTGCAATTGTTGTTTTGGAGGGTCAGCTGGGAACCTTCAATGTTGTTGATGGCGCTGACTTCATCCAACGTCCGGGAGTAGGTGTAATTCATCTGATAGTTGAGGCCCTGAGATAAACGCTGTGTTAAGCGAGCCTGCAGAGCGTTGTAGTTGGCGCTGAAGACGTTGGCAAGTGCGTACGCATTCGACCGGATGTGGCTGAAGTTTGCACGATCCAGCACGGGTACGAAGTTCGGATCGTTCAAACAAGAGGACTGTGACTGAGAAGCCTCTTCCCGAGAACGGAAGCGGTTACAAGAATCGTCAACTGCAGGCATGCGGCCAGCGTTGTAGTACCAGTAACCAGGCTGATGAAGAGCATGCGAACCGACATACGCCAAATCCATCATGACTGTTGGAGAGAGGGCGAACTGAGTGTCGAGTGTCCATTGCTGGTTGTAGGGCGACTTGTTCTTCGGCCAGATAACCTGTGGTCCCATCTTCCAATAGGCATTTTGGAACCAGGAGTAGTCGTTTCCGACGGAAGGCCACAGACCGTCAAGCTTGGTCGGAGCCACACGGGTGTAACCGGTGGAAGTCGGGAAGCTTGCCTGTCCGATGTAGGTGCTGATGTCGTCGAAGGTAGTTAAGGAGTACCACTGGTTCTGCAAATCGTAGAAGATGCCGTAACCGCCACGAACAACAAAGCGGTCAGTGGTCAACGGACGCCATGCAAAACCGACGCGAGGTGCAAAGTTCAGCTTGTTCGACTGAACCAGCTTGTCATTTGAGGTATATCCGATGAGATATGGATCAACGCCAGCAAGAGCACGCAATGTAGTTGCGGTGTTCTTATTTGCCCAAGAGAAGCTTCCACCGTTGTCCAGGTTGAGAGCCACACCGCTGCCATTGACGCTATGGAAGGCTGGCGGAATCTCATAACGAATTCCAGCATTAATGGTCAGGCGAGGAGTAATACGCCAGTCATCCTGAGCAAAGAAGTTCCAGGAGGTAGCGCGAACATTGAAAAGGTCCGAGCCTCCAGGAGTTGGAGCTCCAAGGCCAATGGGGTTACCCAACAAAAGATCGGCAACCGCACTACCTGCACCCACGGTTCCAGGATTCTTGGAGTTGTTTGGATCGCTGCTGGTATAGGCACCGTTGAAGTCCAACGAGCCCTCTGCCGAATAAGCTGCGGTCATATCGAGCAGCATGCGGCGGATATCGAAACCGAAGGTCATGGTATGACGGCCATGGATATACTTCAGGTTTTCAACCAGCTGATAGATGTTTTCTTTTTGATGCCAGTTCGCGTTGCCGTTGCCGAGGGTGTTGAAACCGCTCATACTCAACACCGGAACCTGCCATAAGTTTGAATTGGTAAGGGTGTTGGCAAATCCTAACTGCTTTGCGTAATCAACGTTGGCGGAATCAGGACCATTCTGCCAATACTGCCAGTTATAACCAACACGAATTTCGTTGAACATGTTGGGGGTAATCGCACGCTCCCAGTTAAAGGCAAACAGGCGATTCTTCTGCCACTTGATCTCACCGGTCAAGGGCATTGCACTGGGGTTTCTGTAGGTCTGTTCTGCAAGAATAGAGGAGAAATAGAGGTGATCTTTATCTGTGAGAGTGTGATCGACACGGAAGGTATTGTTGTCCGTGTCAGTAGGACGGCTCAAAGTTGTGAGATAGTTCCAGCATCCCAAGCTTACGCAAGAGGCCATATTGGCCCGAGGACTGTTTGGCTTCGGATAAAGTGCCAGGAAGTTCTTGGCAATGGTGCTCAGATTGGTGATCTTGTTTCCGGCAAAAGCTGTACGAGTTGCAGGATTATCACCGGTTTGAGTGCTGGGATCAAAGATCGGAATTAGATTACCAGAAGCATCTTTCCAATCGGAGAAATCACCCGTACGCTCCTGTTCACTCGGAACACGAGCTTGTCCCTGCTTGTTTTGACGCTTACGTGCCGCTTCATAGGAATAGAAAAAGAAGGTTCTGTTCTTACCGCTGTAGTACTTCGGAATCGAGACAGGTCCACTCAAAGAAAAGCCGTACTGATTCAGCTTTAGCGCTTCCTTCTTTGTAGAAACAGAAGTGTCACCAAGAACGTCGCGTTGATACTGATAGTAGGGGTTGTGCGGTTGGAAAACGTCGTTCTGCAAATAATCGTAGACCGAGCCGTGGTAAGCATTACCACCGGCCTTTAGTGCAACGTTGACTTGAGCAGATCCCTGTCCATACTCGGCACCGTACATACCGTTCTGAACCTTGAACTCTGCAATCGCTTCTGAGTTAGGGATGTTGTTTGCTGTCGAGAAGAACTGGTCGTTGTCCATAATACCGTCGACCAGGTAGCTAACTGATTCGGTGCGGGCTCCATTGATGCTGACAGAAGTGAAGTCACTGTTCACACCATGTTGAGCCCAATACAACTGCGAACTGCCCTTAACTTGAGTAGCCCCTGCCTGAAGCCGCAGAAGGTTAGTGAAGTCACGTCCGATGACAGGAAGACTATCGATCAACTTGCTTTCAATGACGGTACCGAGAGAGGCGTTGTCGCTCTGCAGCATCTGCGCATCTGCCTGAACCGTGATCTGCTCCTGTGCAGAACCAATTTCCAGCTTGAAGTTCTGGCGCAGAGTTGCATCAACGTCAACCTTGAGTCCCGGGGCCTGAGCGTTCTTGAAGCCAGACGCCGTTACTGAAAGTTCGTACTGACCAGGATGCAGGTTGACGAACACATAGTCACCGGCATCGTTGGTTTTCATAGTTTGCGTAATGCCTGTGTCGACATTGCGAACAGTTACTTCTGCCCCTGGAACAATTGCGCCAGTTGGATCCGCAATGTGTCCCAGAATCGTGCCCGTGGCATTCTGCGCCTGAACTACAGCCTGAGCCGCAATAAGTATCAGCACGGCCAGCCCCAGACGCAGCAATGGATGAATGCGAGCAAAGAAGGGTTTCATCAATGGCTACTCCTTTAAATTTGCACCGCAACCAACTGAATTCAGCGAAAAGGTGGGGAGGTCTCGCCGCTGGAACTCGATAGCTGAGGTATTTGAAAGCTCGACAACTCTTCGCAGCAGATATAGCTGTCCGAGAGTTGCTCTGTCAATCAAAATTAATCACATTATATGGCTATTTTTGATTATTTATGCATATAATTTGTGCATTATGGGGGAGTAGAACGTCCTGGTTTCCTCTTTTAAGACAGGCAAGGGCGAGGAATAAAGAAGAAAATTAACCTTTTATTTTCAATAATATAGAGAAATAAAGGGTCAGAGGGTCTGCTTTTCCGTCCGAGAAATGTTTATTTAAACATTTCTCAATCAAAAATCCCTGGAAATTGTGAAGAGATCTGATCAAAATCCGATAAAAACAGGGAACTCTTTTGGGAAAACAAAATGCTTCTTGAGATTTGCGTGGATTCGATGGAATCCGCAATGGCTGCGGTACGGGGTGGAGCTCAGCGCCTCGAACTATGCAGTGCCCTCTCTTTGGGAGGGGTTACCCCGAGCACGGGCCTTATTCTGGCGATCCGTCAGCAGTCACCCATCGCGATATCTGTTCTCATCCGGCCGCGAGCCGGAGATTTTGTCTACACCGACAGTGAATTCGAAACCATGCGCCAGGATGTTCTTCACACCAAGCAGGTGGGAATAGAAAGCATCGCGCTCGGCATTCTCGATGCAGACGGTGGTATCGACATCAAGAGAACTTCGAAACTCGTAGAACTGGCACGCCCCATGAAGGTGACTTTTCACCGGGCCTTCGATATGACGCCGGATCCATTCAAAGCTTTGGAGCAATGCATCGCTTGCGGCGTCGATCGCATTCTTACCTCCGGCGGAGGGGCAAGTGCACTCGAAAGTCTCGACGCACTAAAGCAGCTCTGTATCAGGGCGAAGGATCGTGTCATCATCATGCCGGGCGGAGCAGTCAATGCTCAGAACATCCTGGAGGTAGCCTCCGGAACAGGCGCAAGCGAATTTCATGCCGGGCTGAAAACACGTGTATCCAGCCCAGTCCGCTTCCGAAAAGAAGCGGTATTCCTTGGAAAGAGTGCCAGTCAGAATGAAATCCAGCAACATGAGCACTCCCGCATCGTCGTTCTTGAGGAAGACGTACGAGCCCTGCGTGAACAGCTGGATCAGCTTGTAGAGGTTGGATAAACCGGCATTTCCGCCCTTGATCTACGTGAATAGCTATGGCTACTTTCCTTAGCTATTCCGAGACTGGTTGCTCCTTCGCTATTGCTTCCATGGCCCAGTAGAGTTCCTGTACATCCTCCTTGCGAATCACGTAACGCGCATATTCCTCTGAAGGAAGAGAACTAAGAACAGGCGCACTCTTGCGAAAACGAACAGGACTCTCCACTCGCGTGCGCAAACCGGAATGCACTGCAGTTGCTCGTGTCCTTCGCATAATTTCGCCAACATTGCTCGGGCGAATTCCTCCACAAATCATCACGCGTACACGTTCTTCCGCAAACTGCACCATCTCGGCTAATTGCACGATTCCCTGCTGTGCTGTTTGCATGCCTCCGGAGGTGAGAATGCGATCTGCTCCGGTATCAATGACTGCAGTGATGGACTCTTTCGGACTGCGCGATTTATCGATTGCGCGGTGAAAGGTCACTTGCATCGGCGTAGCTAATTGAACCAGACTGCGAGTGCGGGGCACATCTACTTCCCCGTCTACAGTGAGCAAACCGAGAACAATGCCATTCGCACCGTATTCACCGGCGGTTACGATGTCCCGGCGCATCGTCTCAATTTCTTCATCGCTATAGGAGAAGTCACCTCCACGAGGCCGGATCATCACCCAGAGCCCGATAGAAACCTTCGAGCGAACTGCGCGAATAAGGCCAGCACTGGGAGTAAGCCCACCATCAACAAGACTTGAGCACAACTCTATTCTTTGGGCACCGCCAGCCTCAGCGGCAATTGCCGACTCTACGGAGTCTACGCATATTTCGAGTTCCATGTTTACCGGGTCCCATTTTCATAAACTCTATTTCTTCGTCGAACAGACTCCACCTACCGCGGAACGCAGAAGGTGCAAAGAACGGGCTGCCGCAAGGTTTACGGCAGCCCCGTTCTCTAGAAGGTGTATCGAAGTGAGAATTGCAGGTGACGTTCCGTCGAACGTGTAGGAGAACTTTGGCTTGCTATATTGCCAAAGGTCGTGTCCGTCATGTTCGTATCCGGATTGCCGTAGCTTGCAATGTTGAAGGCGTTGAAGGCGTCGAAATGGAAGCCCAAGGTGTGCGATTCCACGATACGGAAGTCCTTATAGGCAGAGAGATCCACATTGAGAAATCCGGGACCGCGTACCGCACCATTTCTCGACGTACCGAAGGCGGAAGAGACAGGTGCGCCAAAAGCACACACGCCGTTGTCGACTCCAGCCGCCGTACAAGGTGTTGCAGAAGCATCGGTACCGAACCAATTATCGAGACTGCGATGGGTAGTCTTCAGCTTGCGATATTGATTCGCACGAATATTCCCGTAGCTGTTGAAGTTATTAGCAAGACCATAGACGGATTGAGGAAATCCGGAGTAGCTGACACCTGCCACAGCAATCTTCCAACCGCCGAGAGCTTCGTCCACCAACCGATTAGCATTGGCGAAATATTCCTTCCCCTGTCCCACAGGCAGTGCATAGACGCCGGTCCATGAGATATTGTGCCGGACATCGTACCCTGCCGGACCATAGTCGGCAGCACTGTCGTAGTAGTTCTGGAAAGCGCCGCTGTAGCCATTCACATTCAGCGAATAGTTACCCAGACTGTTCGTCATTGCCTTGCCATAGGTGTAGTTCAGGGTAAACTCCAGCCCATGATTCAAACGCTGACGCAGTGTTGCTTCCATGGCATTGAAGTTCATCATGGCTCGAGACTCGGTAACGAGTAGAGACTCACCTCCTATACCAAGCGGACTGTTTATGCCGAGATACTGGTTGTTGTAGTAGGGAGCTGATGTGGGATCTCCTGCAACTCTGTACTGGTTGATATTGCCATAGTCTTCGATGTGCTGTCCTTGCTCCCCGATATAGCCAACCTGCAACGATAGCGTGTGCGTGATGGCATACTCGGCGGTAAGACTCCACTCCTGCACATAGGCTGGCTGAATATTTTTGGGATAGATGTTAAAGCTTCCACCATACGTCACACTCGAAACAGAAGAGCTAAAGCCCTGCTCTACTTTGCGAGGGCTTCCAGCAACAGGACAAGGAGGATTCTGGCAGGTATTGTCCTTATTGGTATTGAGGCTAGGAACCACAGCATTGATATTTACTGCTTGAATAAAGGGCGTGATCGACGTAAGACGCTGGTTTGAGGAGTTTCCCTCGAAAAAGCTGGTTGCACCATACCCGCCACGAACAACTAGACGATTGTTTGCCTGATAGGCAAATCCAACGCGCGGCATGATTTGATGAAAATTCCAGTTGTAGCAACCTCGATTCTTGCAAAGCCCCGATCCCGCCGGAGCTCCTGTAGGAATGTGGTCCGCATAGATCACCTGTCCCGTGGCGATATCGACGTTTCCGGTTTTGTTGTTCACCTCAAGCCATGGCTGATCGACTTCGTAACGAATGCCGAAATTCAGCGTAAGGTTAGGAAGCATCTTGAAATCATCCTGAACAAAACCGGCAATGCGCCACTGTCTCTGCCCGACATTTACACTGCCCAAAGTGGCCTGAGCTGAAGACACACGATCCAGTACAAAATCTGCCCCCTGATATCCGACAGCATCGTTCACTGCAGGATTACTGGTGAATTTCCCGTTGTAACTCAAGATGCCAAGGAATCCATAATTATTACTTGTTGGGTAGTTATTCTGGTAACGGATTGCCTGAATTCCCATGCTCAACATATGAAGTCCGCGTTGCCAGGTAAGGTTATCGATGTAGCTATACGTGTTGTCGATGAGCCCGAAGTTGTATCCCGGAGTGCCAACACCATCGATCCCATTGCCGATTGATTGATCGGAAAAGCCAACATACGGTTGTGACCCAAAAGGAATACCCACTTTCGCATTCCCCGTGAGTCCGAACAGACCGCTCGGATCGCTTGGTATGCCCTGGTTCCAAACAACACGCGTAAAACCGACTCTCGCGGAATTAACGAGAGTTGGCGAAAAGGTATGTACCCAATTTGCACCTACGATCTTTGTCGGAAAGAGATTCACGCCAGGGAAAGTAATCACGAGGGGAGACGTTGAACCGTCATAAGCAGTCGACATCGAGTAGAACCCGGTGACCAGATCCTTTCCAGTCGGATGGTACTCAAGCTTGATGTCTCCCTGGTTGTTCGCTTTGTAACTCCGGGAAGAGCCCTGGAAGTTATTTGACGCGATTCCGTTGCTGGGTGTGGAGTTCGGTAATGGATATAGCTCCGGATGCGCAAAGAGATACTTGGCTACCGGATTTGAGATTGGAAGCCCCTGATTATTTGGATATGGAGTAAATCCATTCTGTGAGTCATAGAGCTGAACCGGAAGGATGGCAGAAAAATCTCCGTTCCGCATGGCCTGGGTAAACACGCTTGCAGTACTTGTTCCGCCTTTATGCCAACGTGAGCCAAGGTAATCGACAAAAAAGAATAGCTTGTCTCTCATGATCGGACCACCAAGTGTTCCGCCAAACTGAGCCTGAGAGTACGGATTATTTTTGATCTTCGGGTTTTGATGATTATTGAACCAGGAATTGGCGTTCATCTTGTAATCCTGGACATATCCATAAGCAGAACCATGGAAACGATTGGTCCCGCTCTTAAGCACACTCACAATTCCGCCACCATTCACGTTTCCATAATCCGCCGGAGAATTCGAGGTGATTACCTTCATCTCCTGCAAGGCTTCCGGCGCAGGGCTGTAGGCAATCAGGTTGTTGAAGGTTTCGTTCATGTCAATGCCGTCCAACGTATAGTTGTTCGACTGAGCACGATTACCATTCATGTTTGGAATATCGGTGTAGTAATTATTTCTCTCGATATTCGTTGCACCCGCGGTGCCGGCGGTGCTAACAGAACCTGGCACATACAGAGTTACAGCTGAAAAATCGAGGCCGTTTAACGGAATATTCGAAATCGTATTTGCAGTAAAGGTAGTGCCTAACGTCGCATTTTCGGTGTTTAAAATTGGAGCTGCTGCCGAAACACTGACAGTTGTCGCAGTGTTCCCGACACTCAACTTCACATGGAAAGTAGCAGTCTGAAGGATCTCCAGCGTAAAGGCTGGAACTGTTGCTGGGCTAAACCCACTCGCCTCGATTGTTATTTGATAATGGCCAATGGGTAAGAAATCGATACGATAAAGGCCAGTAGTATTGGTTGTTGCTGCTGTATCAACACCCGTATCCAGATTGTGCGCCACAACTCGCGCCCCCGGAACAACAGCTCCGGAAGGATCGGTAACAATTCCGGTTATAGAGCCTGTCACCGTTTGAGCATGAGCTAGCGATGCGCACAGTAGTGCCTCCAACAGAAAACTAAACAAACACAGAAGCAGCCGTTTCATAGTGATTGTCCTCGGTTTGTTATCAATGCTGTGATGTAAACCAGGTGAACTGGGAGATAGGCTTCATGGTCCCTTCGTGATGTTCGTCACACTATGACGAATCAATCAGAATTGTCAATAAAAAATGATTCAATCTGACAAATAAAGTAAAAAGGAATCAGGAGAAATATGAGTCATCCCTTCTCTGCTACGTCTGTTTCTGCCTCCGGAATATGACTAGGCCTACCGGCTTATCCTGCGTAGTCCGCCATTTACATGGATACTTTCATTCAGCAGAGGACAGATTTCCACTCGCAATGGCTGCCCGTCCGGCGGATGGAGCAAAAATCTTTTTAGTTTTGGATACTTTGGTGATGAATTTATATTTTGCTCATTTGATCATTTTGGTTTTAATATTTCGGAGTTGTAATTGATGTCTTCGAAGAACAAACCACAGGGGGTACAAATCGGGTACCAACGTTGTCATTTTCGAGGTTGTCCCCGTTTCGTACATAAGCCTCTATTTACCATAGAAATTCACCGGTATATACAATCCAGCATTGTGATACCTGAGGAGGATGTGCGAGCATTACGGGAACAGTTCCTTGGCTTATGGAAGTCGATGAAAACGAAATACATAAGCTGTGCCTAAATTATTCACCAGGCTTTGGCCTGGACACTGCTTTGTTTCTTTGGATTTGCAAACATGTCTCTTAAGACAGATAACCGGGCTAAACAAATACTCAAGATCCTGCTCCAGCATGGGAACACTTCGGTTGACGAGCTTGTCAGCCAGCTAGAGACCTCTGCCGCCAGCATTCGCCGTGACTTGACCAGATTGGAGAATCGCGGACTGGTTCACCGCACGCATGGTGGAGCCACCTTGGCTGGGCAGATGACCTATGAGCCCTTTCGCTTTGACGCCTCCTTTCAAATCCGTGAAGACAGATTTGCCGAAGAGAAAAGGCGAATTGCAATTGCCGCAGCCGAGCTGATTCAGGAAAAGGAAACTATTGCTCTAGCTGCAGGAACTACAACGACGCAGTTGGCTCGCAGCATCCGCCACAGATCGAATCTTCACATCGTAACGAATGCCGTAAATATCGGCATGGAATTGTCCAGCCAACAGAGCCTGAAGGTCACCTTGACGGGTGGAACCGTTCAATGGCCCGGAGCCTTTTCCATGGTTGGCCCCACGGCACTTGAGTCTTTGCAGCGAATCTTCTTCGATCGCGCTTTTCTGGGTGTGTGCGGAATCGATGCAGCACACGGGGCTACGGTGATTGAAGCAGATGAGTCGCTAATCTTTCGGACTATGGCGGAACATGCCAAGCAGGTCATTGTAGTGGCAGACTCCAGCAAGATAGGCATGATCAGCCCGGCGCTGATTTGTCCGATTACCAAGATTGACACGGTAGTTACGGACGACGGTATCTCCGCCGATCTACTCGCGGCTTTGCGTGCTAAGAATATCGAAGTGATTATCGCGTAAAGAGTGGAAGAGTAAATCTATAGGGACTTGATCCGGCGATCATGTCCCATCTGTTCCGCCAGAGCATTTCCCGCACATTGCACCTAATCCTTTGTTTATGCGAGAAATGCTCCAGCTACTGCTGTTTTACTTTGCTGCGGCTTCGACTAATTTCTGCAGCGAAGAGGTCACGGCAAAGCGAACCAAAGCTACCGGCTTTTCTGGATTCTTTAGTATCTCCAGGCTCTTGTCCTTCCATTCAACTGGAGGCTGAGTTCCATTAGCCAAATAGGTTAAGGCCTGTTGTCCGATCGAGCTCATCGCGGTAAGCCGCTCTACTATTGGGCCAGCATCGTTCAACCGTGGAGAACGTGCTACCAGTTCACTCAATGCTGGAGCCGCCTCCTGCCAGCTATGGAATTCTGCTTCCAGCTGTGCGCGACCTGCTTCATGATGCGAAGTATCTGCGAGGAATTGATCGACTAGCGTGCCCAGTGTGTGCCGGGATGGAGGATCGGGAACGACTGCATCCACAAGACGATCAAGAGGTGTCAATTGATTGGTCTTCTGGTTATCGTATCTCTCTCCGAAGCTAACCGGTTCAATGACTGAAGCCAAAACCGAAAGAGCCTTTTCGGAATCCGACTTCTGCGCTCCGGCCAAGTCACGAATCATGCTCTCCGGCCCGGTAAGATGCGTCAATCCAGCTTCTTCCAGACGCAATACCTCCACATCGAGACGGCGATACATATCGGCCACATCGCGAACACCAGCCTGAGACCAAAAACGTTCTGCAATCGCCGCAGTCCTCGGCCAAATTCGTGAGTCGATTGTCCGTTCGTTGATCTGCTCGCCCCACATGCAGACTTCGCCTCCAAGGATCAAGGCAGACTGATCTGGAGTAAGCGAAGTATCTGCTGGAACCGGATCGGCTAAATAGTGTTGAGCTGAAGAACGCATGCCATCGAGATAATACGGCGCAGAAAGAATCCCCTGATATCCCTGCTTTGCGCCCTGAGCTAGAGAAGCCTCTCCACGCCAGGATTGCACAACAACATCCTTGGGAAGATCCGGATGGAAGATCTCATCCCAACCCACCATGTGCTTGCCATTCTTGGTAAGAATCTTCAGTAGCTTCTGATTGAAGTAGGTCTGCAGAGCCTCCGTATCCTTGATGTTCTTCTCTTTCATGAAGGCAACGATGTGATCGTTTGACTTCCACTGCTTTCCGTTGCTCTCGTCCCCGCCAATATGCATGTAGGGATCGGGAAAGAGTTTTCCCATCTCTTCCACAAAACCATTCAAGAAGGTATAAGTGCTATCGCGAGTAGGATCCATGGCGGGATCGTGAACACCGAAAACTCGCTGCACCTGATAAGGCCCGGGGCCACTGGACAGTTCCGGATAGCCCACAAACCAACTGGTCACATGGCCGGGCATATCGAACTCGGGAATTACACGAATGCCACGATCACGGGCATAAGCGACAACCTGCTTAACCTCATCCTGCGTATAGTAGAGGCCATCCGAGCCCATGCCCTGCAGCTTTGGATATCTCTTGCTCTCGATGCGGAAGCCCTGATCTTCAGTCAGATGCCAATGAAATACGTTCAACTTAACCGCAGCCATTCCATCCAACGTACGGAGGATTACAGGAATTGGCTCAAAATGACGGCCGCTGTCGATCATCAGGCCACGCCAACGAAACCGTGGAGCATCGTTAATGTCGATAACCGGAATCGATGCCGCACCATTTTTGACCTCAAGCAGTTGCGTTAACGTTGTCAGTCCACGCATAGCGCCGACTACTGTTGCAGCCTGAATACGAATCTGTTGCGGAGTAGCCTTTAAGGTATAAGACTCGTCCTCATCTACAGATTGAATAGCCTGGCCTGCTCCCTTCACATCGAGAACCAGGATTGCCTGCTCGGCACTGGCAAGAGGCTGCTTCTTCAACTGGATTCCAGATTCGAATTCCAGCCTGTCGAGAGCGCGACGTACGGCACGCTCCAATCGATCGTCATGGAAACCGGCGTATCCGAAACTGAAAGAGGTGTTGAGTACGATCTGACCACTTCCCCGTTCCAGGGAACGAGGTATGGGCATCAATGCTAGAGTTGAGTCCTTTAAGGTTTGAGCACTCATTTGAACTGTTCCGGAGCACAAACATGCCAAGGCGGTAGCGCCAAGCAAGAATCGGCAAGCTGTCTTCTGAAGTATCACGGTCCTGTCTTCTTCCCTTCTCTGGTTAGGTCCTGAAGGAACACCCTTCGCCGGAAAGCAAAGGATGTTGCAACCTATCGTTCTCGATCTTTGTTCTATCCCAGTCTCCCCTGTCTTGAAAAAAGAAACTTTGGAGAGCTAGGACAATTGCCGTAAAAGTTGTTGGAGTATAAGCACCAGCCTCGGACTAGAGAGGCGGTACGATACTCGATCCTTCCTCCAGCAATGCGACACACTGTTCTACTCTCTTTGTGCCATCGTGGACAACAAAGTAACGAGGTTTTCCGGTTGGTCCGGATCCCCATAGGGAGCACCCAGCATAGGCTCCGTCCTTGCGGACGATGTAGTAGATCATGTCCACATAACGCAGCTTCCTAATGTCGCTATTGTAGTTACGAACGATTCGGCGCAGAGCTTCCACCCCGGCTTCCTTGGGAGTTCTCCCCTGACGCATCAATTCCACAATCGTATGCGCCCCGGCAACCTTAATGTTTTCTTCACCTGATCCGGTTGCACCGGCCGAACCTACGTCCTGATCGGTATAGCAGCCGGCACCAATAACGGGAGAATCGCCTAAACGTCCAGGAATCTTGAAGGCCAACCCTGAGGTGGTAGTAGCTCCTGAAATTTCGCCCTTTGGATTTACGGCGGAAACATGGATGGTTCCGGTAGTCGGCCAAAGAACCTGCTCTGCCGCAAAGAGCCTCCGTTCGGGAGCAATACCCAGGTCGGCAGCCATCTCTGTCAGGGTCTTGGTTCGGCGCTGGATTTCAGGAATCCACTCCGGTCCGGGTCGCCGTGGAAGAAGCAGTGACGATTTCTTTGCTGGATCCGGAGTCGGCTCAGTCCAATCCGGGCTTGATAATCCCGGCCCCCACCAGTCTTCTCTGGAATGATTCTCTTTCCAAAGCAGCCAGATCTTTCTTGCATCTTCGGTGAGCATGTCTTCCCGTTTGAAGCCCTCGGCAACAGCAAATCTTTCTGCGCCTTCACCGACCAGCATTAGCTGTCCGGTCCGCTCCATCACTTTTCGTGATACCAGACAGACATTGCGTATATTTCGCACACCACCCACAGATCCGGCTCTCCGTGTTGGTCCGTGCATACAGCTGGCGTCCAATTCTACGACGCCTTCTTCATTTGGCAGACCGCCATACCCAACGCTATGGTCTGTCGGATCGTTCTCCCGCCCAAGGCAGACGTGGTGGCAAGCGTCCAGGGTATCCGCTCCGTCCAACAACATCTGATAGGCGGCTTCAACCGTCTGATCTCCCGTCACACGGGTAACGATCACAGGCTTCTTCGGAGGCTGTAGCCTTTTCACGCTTTCGGCAGTACTCTCTGCAGCCTCAGCTACATGAGAAATTCCGCCTAGCGTTGCCGCCGCGAGCGCGCTTTTCGAAAGAAACTCCCGCCGTGTCGTCATTGATGCTCCTTACAAGGTGTTTGCAGTAAGCATACCTGACGAAAGGCTACCTTTAGCTACCAGGTCTTTGCCTCGAGCTTTTTGTTGGTTCGGCGAACGCAGCAACTCGAACCAAACAGCCTCCCGATCTCCTGGGGAGCCTGGTAGCTAAGAGATAGCTTTTTACGCGTAGTCTTCACGATAGGGCGTAAAGACATCGAGGACCTCTGATGGCTCCAATGCCGAAGCCTGGTGTTCATTCCCTCCAGGACAGAGGAAGCTATCCCCAACACCTAGATCAAATGTTGTCTGTTCGACGGTAAAACGGATCTTGCCCTTCAAGATATAGATGGCTTGTTGATGAGGATGGCTGTGACGAGCACCTACCCATCCCTCCTCCATCGTATTGTGGACAAGCATCAACTCCGGACTCCAGGAAAGCACCCGACGGGAAAGTCCCGGCTCAGGATTAGCCACCGCGGGTTCAGAAAAACGAATAGGTGAAAACTTCTGTACGTCAGACATAGCACCTATTGAATCACGCTGAGCACAAACAGCTCCAGAGCATTTTAGGTTTTAGTAATGGTCCATTGAAGAGCGCTGCGGTGTTCCTGTCGATTGTTCACAAATGGACAACCATGCCGATTCACAATGAGACGCCGAATAAAAAATCGCAAACTTCAAGAAAATTTACATAATTCAGGGAACGGACGACAAACACCAGACGTACTGCTCTCCATCCTGCGCTGAGGTGACCCTATGGTCTCTTCCCTACCCTTCAGCTCCGGCAAAGACCGGATTCCTGCGCACAAAGCGTTGTGGCTTATCTTGGTGCTTTTGCTTCTAAGCCCGGCTATATTGCTTCGCGCCCAAACCTCTTCCCCAGCAACCGACCTTCACAAACACATTCAGAACATGCTCAACCTCATCCATAAAGGAGAACAAACCAACCTACCGTCGGAGCAAATCGGTATCTTCTGGGTTATGCTCGGTTCCGACTATGCCTCAGATATGAATCTGGATATGGCTGAAAAGGCTTATATTAAGGGTCTGCAATTAATCAAAAACTCATCAGGAACCAATAAGAATTACGCGATAGCTTTGGACGATCTCGGTCTGCTTTATTACTTCATGGGACGAGAACAGGAAGCAACAAATTGCCTCAATGCCGCAATAGAGATACGTAAAAATCTAGGAGACAGACTAGGCATTGCCCGTAGTTACGAAGCGAGAGCCCTGACCTATCTCAATAAATCTAAATTTAAGAATGCAGAGAAATATGCAACGTTAGCTTATGAAGAAATGCAAGCTTCAGGTGGATCGGATACCAGCGATGTAGCTATCACATTGCTCACCAAGGCTTACTCCAAATGCTACACAAAGAAATGTCCGGAGGCGCTCGAGGATATCGAGCGAGCGCGTGCAGTTGTTGATGCCTCACCTCGGCCAGATTCATTTCTAAAAGGTGAAGTTTTATTCGCCCAGGGATTCTCTCTATGGAAATCGGGTAACCCGGAAAAAGGCGGAGAATTCATGCGCCAAGCGATTGATATCTTTCAAAAGAACATGGCGGATAGCAGTCCTACGCTCATTGAATCTCGCAAGAAATATCAATTATGTCTAACCGACGCACACCATGATGTCGAAGCTAGAAGAGTAGCAGAACAGATAGCGTCCAGCACTCGTAACCAACCCCAGCAGGCATGTCCAAACTGCACGGTAAGTATTTATGGAATGGCAAATGGATGGAGATAGAGGCCATAAAAAATCCAATAACAGGTTACAAACAAGACTCCGAACATCCCTGCTTTGCTAAGGCAGAAGAAATGAAATCTCGATATCGGTAGCCGGACAAATAGAAGAGCCAATGTCAGTCCGGCTATCGATATTGGGACCAAAATCTCTCTCCTGATTCCTCCCCTAATCCGGTACAAGATACGGGCTCGAGACGTTTCCGGCTTCGCACCGTTCCGGCGCCTGTTTTCATGCGAATGACATTTGTCATCTGCCTAATCTGACAGTTAGCACTTTTTTCCAATCTCCTCCCGAGCGATGCTTACTCCAGATGAACGGAAAGCCCCTGGAGGACATCCGTGGCAACAGCACAATCCACACCGATAACTAAGCAACCAACGTCTCCACTCCTACCAATCATTGCTCAGGCCAAGGGAGTAGAGAAAAACTATAAGACAACACACGCATTGAAAGGCGTAGACCTCAATTTACATGCAGGAGAGGTTCTTGCCTTATTGGGCCCGAACGGAGCAGGCAAAACAACCCTGATCCGTTTGCTTCTTGGACTCGCCAAGCCTAGCCGCGGCACGCTCCATCTTTTCGGGGAAGATCCGCAACAAAGATCCTGCCGTATGCGCGTTGGCGCCATGCTACAGACCGGACGTGTGCCGGAAACGATGCGAGTAAGAGAGCATATCGATCTGTTTTCTTCCTACTATCCGAACCCGCTTCCACTCGACGAGATCCTTGCAGTAGCAGATTTGGAAGCACTTCAAAAGCGACAGTTCGGAGAACTATCCGGAGGACAAAAACAGCGAGTCCTGTTTGCACTGGCTATCTGCGGAAATCCAGATCTGATCTTTCTGGATGAACCAACGGTTGGCCTCGATATTGAATCACGACGCAGCCTATGGCAGCAGATTCGCAAACTAGTGGCTCAAGGGAAGACGATCCTCCTCACGACTCATTACCTTGAAGAGGCTGATGCTTTGGCCAACCGCATTGCGGTTATTCACGAGGGCAAAATCGTTGCTGAAGGCTCACCTCGTGAGATTAAGGCCAAAACCGGAGGGAAACGGATTCGGTGTATCACCACTCTGCCCGACGAAAAGCTCTCATCCCTTCCCTGTGTACTCGCTGTCAATCACGTAGACGTTGGAGTAGAGCTCCAGACCTCCGCAGCAGAAGACACCCTGCGCACACTACTCTCACTCGATAACGGCCTGACCGGTCTCGAAGTAAGTAATGCAGGAATTGAAGAAGCCTTTTTGGCGCTGACCCGGTCAGAGACAGAGTAAGCCGCTGGCCGCTCTTCAATGCCATATAAGTTACCGAACATTTCAGAATCGAATAGGAGCAAATATGAACACAATATCTATTGCCCCGAAGCAGAGTCTGCCCCTTAGCAAAACCCTCATCATTTATTGGAAAGAGACAAAGTACGAATTTCTTAAGCGCTGGAGAATGCCGATCTACTCATTATCCGTTCTCCTTTTTCCCGCAATGTTCTATACGCTCTTCGGCCTCATCCTGAACAAAGATGCAAGTGGCCGTGCCTTTGCGGCAACTTATCTGATGGCGACCATGGGCTGTTACGGAGTGTTAGGCGTGGCTCTCTTTGCCTTCGGAGTCGGCATTGCAGTGGAGCGGGGACAAGGTTGGCTGGAAGTGAAGCGTGCAACACCCATGCCGCCCGCTGCGCACTTTATCGGAAGAATTGGAACATGCCTGCTGTTCAGCTTGCTCGTCTTCACTTCCCTTTTTCTACTCGGCACAATCTTCGGAGGCGTCAAATTGACCGCATCCGAAGCCGTTCAGCTTATGCTGACTCAAGTCTTGGGCTCTATTCCTTTTTGCGGCCTGGGCTTGATCATCGGATATCTGGCAAAGCCCAATTCAGCTCCGTCCATCGTTAATATGCTCTATCTGCCGATGTCCTTTCTTTCGGGACTCTGGATGCCGATCAACATCCTTCCCAAATTCCTGCAGGAACTGGCTCTTTGGCTCCCGCCCTATCACTTTGGCCAGTTAGCTTTAGGCGTAGTCCATGAAAGAAGTCAGGGAAGCATGGCCTCCCATATCGAGGTCCTGATCGGGTTCACGTTAATCTGTGCAGGACTATCAACAATGATCGTCCGCAGAGAAGAAGGCAAGCTCTACGGCTAAATTGCGATGTAACCATAGACAGTCTATGGATTCGATAGTAAATTGTTGTGCATACAGAAATCCGTAGAGATGAGCGGTTCTCTACTTGGGGACAGGTGAACATGGGCTGGGGTTCTCGTATCGTATCGCAAAGCTTCTTTGTAATATTGATCGCTCTTGTGCCGTATGAAGGATGCCTCGCGGCGCAAGCTCAGTCCGAACCAGAACCTCCAATCCTGCAGGGAGCACAGATCCAACATCCGGAGGATGCCTACAAGCAAGCGATGGCTCCACTGGAGATGGTTAGAAAGAACCTCGATAACTGGTCGGATGCAGAGCTGAATGCCCTGACAAAGGTCATGCGAAAAGCAAAAGAGTCCTGTGAACAGCTCTCTCCCAATACCCTGTCAGGGGAAGATCTTTATCAACTCGAGCGCCTGTGTGGTTTAGGCCAAGACTGGAAGAACACTGAAGCTGCGACATCCAAATATCTTCGTTCGAACGATCCGGTTCATCGAGCTCATTCTTATGCAATGAGGATCGACTCACTGCTCCATCTGGGAGCTCAGCCTGAAGCCATAACCACAGCTCGAACCATGCTTCACGATCTTCCGTATGACGCTGTGGTAGCTCAGACATTTTGGTTTCTCATTGTCCGTTTAGCGACAAATTTTGATCCTCAAGCAGAGATGCTCGCCAAAGAACAATATCCATTTTTACTGGATGCACTCAAAAAGGGAGTCCCGCTTACAGAGGCTCATGGTGACGCAACAGTCGCTATGGGCGCTCTTTACCAGAATGGAATGCAGTTGCCATTTCTCCAGAGATATAGCGGTAAAGATCTGGAAGCATCGCAATCCTTCAGGGAACTGGAAGAGAGCCTTAAGGGTATTCAGCTTCGCGACATCGAGGACACACAGCTGATCCAAAAGACCAGGGCTCAATACAACCTGCTCGGCAAGCCGCTTCCTGCAATCAGCCTCACGGCATCGCTCTCGGCCATTAATACCAAGCCTAAGATCAACCAGGAGAACGGAGCCGCCGTTACACTTGTCCTCTTTCCTGAATGGTGTGTTCAGTGCGTCAAGATGATGGAACCGCTCACCGAATTCGCATTCAGGAATGGCAACGCACAACTGAATGCTTATGGGCTGATGGTTCCCAACAAACTGCCGGAAGAGACAGAGCAAGCGAAGAGGGATCGTTTTAAGGATTTTCGCGGGACTCCCACCTTCTTAACGAAGGAAGATACCCTTGAGCTCTTCGGAGCGATCGATTATCCGCTGGGAGTTATAACCGATCGGAAAGGAATCGTGCGGTTTGTCGGCACGATTCCATCGGATGCTTTCAATCCCGATGGCTACATTGAAAGAACTCTCGAAAGAATATTGGAGACACCCTCAGCACAAGAGCACAAAGCACTTTAGTCCTAGAGGAATCCTACGACTCTAGACTGCATTATTCATAAACAGAGGTACTTCTTTCTGAAAAGGTAGCCGTAATCTACTCATCTCCGTGAAGCTTTTTGTCGAAGCGGAAGACGTAGCGCAGTAATCCTGCATTTACGAGAAAGAGAATTGTGCTGGCAACAGCCGCAGGAATGAGTGTATGAGATTCGCCCTTAAGCAGTGCTTCCAGGGAAACGGTCGTTAGCCACAGTTGCAAAACAACCGTGGTAGCGACTAAGAAGAGAATTCCTGAAAAGAGAATTGTTCCTTGTTGCCGACTGGCCATTCTATCCCTCCCGCTCCACAGCATAGATTTGTCCAAAGCGTTCCTCTATTTTGATTCTAGGCAACGCCCGGGTAGGTGGTCCCGCAATAGCTGTTCCCTCTTGCAGACTAAAACGTCCGTTATGACAGGGACAAAGAAGATTCTGTTCCTTATCGTCATAAACTACTGCGCAGGAAAGATGCGTACATACCTGAGAATAGGCGGCTATCTGCCCACTGGCCATTCGCACAGCAATACAGGGATCGCGATCAGTCGGATATCGAAACAATAACACTCCATTTTTACGTAATGAAGCTGCCGCCCCGATCCACATCGTAGACTTAATACCACGACGCAAGAATCGATTTGTAATCACCGTGGCCCAATTGCTTGCAGCCAGCAGGAAAGAGCCCAGGGTGAGAAATTTCACCATCTCGCGGCGACTGACATACTGATCTCCCTCCCATTCGATGGGGAAATCGCGCCGCCATTGTTCTTTCTTCTCACAGCCTCCGCACGGCGTCTGATCAGTACTCACTAGACCTCCTCCAGCATCAGGGCAACGTCATAGGGATCAACAGGTAATGGAGCCGGCGTACCGGTTATCTGTACCAGCCCAACATGCACCTTCTCAACTTCTCTCGGGACCATCACATACACCTTGGTCTTGATCTCTTCTTCCCCGAACTGCCAGCGATTGGTGGGAATGCCCTGCCGTGTCCGTTGAATCTCTTCCATCGTTGTAAAGGTCAGTGCTCCCGATGGGCATACCGTTGCGCACATAGGCTTCTTTCCGATGCTGCTGCGGTCATAACACATGTCGCACTTCATCATCTGGTCCATGGACTCGATATACTTCGGAACGCCGAATGGACAGGAATAGACGCAAGTGGAGCAACCGATACAACGAGGCTTCAAAGCACTCTGCACAACTCCGTCGGGCGTCTTCTTAATCGCATCCGCTGGACACATTTGTGCGCAGATCGGCTCTTCACAATGCATGCAAATTTGAGGAGCAGTCTGTACACTGTCTCGCCGCTCAATCGTCTCCAGATGAATCATGCTGATGCCGCGATGCGTATCGCACTCGGAACAGGCCTGTACACAAGACTGACAACCGATGCACCGCGAATAATCGAGGAAGAAGGTAGCCTCACTCAACGTACACCTCCGGCCTCTAATTCGAGCTTCGCGATTGGATCGTCGGGAGGATCGACTTTGCTGACACGAACGGCGCAAATCTTGTACTCCGGAATGTTTGATAGCGGATCGATAGCGCGAATCGTGCAATTGTTGGCCGCACGATCCAAGGGCCAGTGATAGGGAACAAATACTGTATCCGGACGGATTGTCTTCACCAGCTGAGCCCGAACGATCACATAACCGCGACGACTCTCTACTTTGACGAAGTCGTCGTCCTGAATTCCCAACTTCTCCGCCAGCTTGGGATGAATCTCACATCTGGGCTGGGGATATTGCTCCATCAAGCCGCCGATACGTCGAGTCTGAGTGCCGGAGAGAAAATGCGAAACAACTCGACCTGTGGTGAGGATAATGGGGTACTGTTCATCCGGCATTTCAGCCGAAGGACGCCATTCGGACGGAATGAAATGAGCCTTACCATCCGGATGACCGAACTTGCCATCCTCATACAGCCTTGGCGTACCCGGATGATTGTCCGTCGGACAGGGCCAGAAGATACCATACTCATCGTCGATTCGTTTCCAAGTCATTCCCGAGTAGTCGGAAACAGAGCCCTTGGAGGCTACGCGTATTTCTTGAAAGATATCCTCGGGTGAGGAGTAGGAGAATTTATCTCCACAACCTAACCTCTCGGCAATTGCACAGAATATTTTCCAGTCCTGCTTTGCTTCTCCCGGCGGCTCAACCGCTTTGCGATGGCGAATGACGCGGCCTTCCACATTGGTGGTTGTGCCATCGTCTTCCTCCATCAAAGAACCGGGAAGTACGATATCCGCATAGCGAGCTGTCTCAGACAGGAAGAAATCGATACAGGTATAGAACTCCAGTTTCTCCAGTGCCTCACGAACATAATTCGAATCAGGCAGAGAGACCGTAGGGTTAAAGCAGAGCGAAAGCAGCCCCTTGATCTTGCCCTCGTGAATTGCCTCGACAAGTGGAATCGCCGAAAGCCCTTTCTGAGGTATGCTCTCTTCCGGAACGCCCCAGACACCGGCGATAAATTTGCGATGCTCAGGATTGCTGATATCGCGATTTCCGGGAAGCTGATCGCACTTCTGTCCTTGCTCACGCGCTCCCTGGCCATTGCCCTGTCCGGTGATCATCGCATAGCCACAACCTTCACGCCCGATTCTTCCGGAAGCGAGAACAATATTGATAGCAGCGATGCAATTATCTACGCCCTTGGAATGATGCTCGATGCCGCGAGCATGAAGCAGGAAGCTACTCGGAGCAGGTCCCCACATCTCAGCAGCCTTAACGATCATGGCAGAAGGAACGCCAGCGATCTTTGCAGCATATTCCGGGGTGTATTTCTTTACTGTCTCCATCACCTGATCGAAGCCGGTGGTGTGCTGCGCAATGAATTCACGATCTATCCATCCGCGCTCGATCATCAGATGCAGAATCCCGTTGAAGATTCCAATATCGCCGCCGGAGCGAACAGGGATGTAAAGATCCGCATTCCGGGCTATCGGAGTCATGCGCGGATCGATCACGATCAGCTTGGCCCCATTCTCACGAGCCTGCCACAGATAACCGGTTGTTATCGGCGCGCATTCGGCAATATTTGCCCCTGCAACCAGAATGACTTTGGCCTTTGGAATATCGCTCCAGGGATTGGCACTTCGATCAATGCCGAAGATCTTTTTAGAAGCCACGCCTGCCGAAACCATACATAACCGGCCGTTGTAATCGATGTTTGCCGTGCGCAAAGCTACTCTCGCGAACTTTCCGGCAAGATAAGCTTTTTCGTTCGTCAACGAAGCACCCGTAAGCATGGCAAAAGAATCACGGCCATAGGTTTCCTGAATCCGCTTGATCTCGCCAACGATTCGATCTAGTGCAGAGTTCCAGGTAGTACGCTCGAAGCCTTTCCCCTCAACTCTCTCTAGAGGAAACTTCAGACGATCCGGATGCTCGTCCTGCATGTATCGCTTCACACCCTTGGGACAGAGCTTGCCTTGATTAAAGGGAAAGTCCTCCCAGGGCTCAAAACCAACGATGCGATTATCCTGTACTCGCAGTTGAATGCCACACTGCTGTCCACAGAAACAGCAATGTGTTTTCACCAGCCGGTCGTCTTCCCTTGTGCGTACCCATCCTCCGGAAGGAACATGATGCAAAGTGGGGCCGAACTCATGAACAAGATCTGGGATGCTTGCAGGTAACTTAGCCATGATTAGCGGCCTCCTTCAGTGGGCTTCGGCGAGCGCCATAGCCCATCCTGCGTGAGTGCAACATTCTTTCGACGGCATTGCGGACATATGTCCTGATAGTGCGTTCCGTCGGCAAAGCGATAGTGAATACCTATCTCCTTTTGAACGGCCTTTAGATCCTCCATCTGCATCCTGGAAGCATAGGGTTTGCCGCAACGGGCACATTGAGCCTGAGGCCCTTCTGCCCCAGCACGCTTGTAAAAACCAAGTCCAAGCTGTGCGGGACGCTGGAAGATATGAAAGAACTTACCAAAAGGCATATAGAGTAGCGTGAGAATAACGGTGATTGCGTGCAGTTGTGAAAGAAAGACGTAGTGCAAGCCATGCATCAGATGCGTAGAGGCAGTCAGGAATAACCCTGTCACGGAGATAGCAAAGAGCAGAATCAGAGGCATCATGTCATTCGAAAACTGCTGAACACTCATTGCGCCATGATCACTTCCCCTTCTACGCAAGGCAAAGAAAACACCAATCAGCACCATGACTGCGGCGATATCCAGGATGTTAAAGGTAAGCGTTGCTATCCACGTCCCGAGATGAAAACTGCCCATCGGAATGCCAAAGACAAACGAACGATAGATCTCCTGATTGTCTGGAGCAGTCTCAAAACGGACCCATCCGAAGGAGAGAGGAAAGGTAATCGCTCCCGCTAGCAAACAGCCCCAGGCAATAAACCAGTGAGCTGTCCAGCGAACGTGGGAGCGCTTCTCAATAAACCGTTGAAGGACGATGTTGTCCCACAACAGCCGAGCAAGATGAGCAATATTGCTTACGAAATGTCTACGGTCCAGGAAGAGCTGCCAACCACGTCTCCAGTAAAGCCGGGTAGGTGGTCTTCGCAGCCACATGGCGTAGCGATATCCCAAACCAAACGCAGCGAAGACACTGGCACCGGCATAAGAGACCAGGGCAGGATCAAAATCCCGTAGCCCTCGGCTCCCAACAAGAATACCGATAATCAGGGACGAAGCAACGATGAGTCCCCACATCGTTGCATGAAAGGAATCCGAAGCAGTGAGGGAACGACTCTGCACAGACATAGGCACCTAAGATATCGCAATTGATGCTCGACGTGATTTCGGCCAAAGCAAAACTACCAGACATAAGACCGAGAAGAGACTAAGTAGAACAAATCCCAAAGTGAACCCGCCGGTACGTTGTTGGATAATTCCAAGGACCAACGGAGGGAAAAAGCCTCCCAAGCCTCCAGCTGCGCCCACAATGCCGGTAACACTTCCCACTGTATTCGGGAAATACTCCGGAACCAGCTTAAAGACCGCGCCGTTTCCTAATCCAATGAAGGCCGCAATCGCCAGAGCCCCTACCGTGAAGGCAATGATATTTGTACTGGCCAAGAAGAGGCTAAAGAGGATAACTCCGGGAAAGACCCAACGCAGTACGCTCTTTCCTCCGACCTTATCCGCAAGAATTCCACCAAAGGGCCGTGTTGCTGTCGCCAACAAGACAAAGCCTGCCGTTCTTAGTCCTGCCACTTGCGGAGTCAGATGGAATAACTCGGTCAGAAGAATAGGCAGATAGACAGCCATAGCAACGAATCCGCCAAAGGTCAGAAAGTAATAGAGGCTGAGGACCCAACTCCGCGAATCGGTCAACGGCTCCAGTGTCTTGGCTAAGGTTTTCGGAGCAGTGGTCTTCGGCGCATTCCGTGCAAACAAAAAGAAGATAATCAGCCAGACCGACAACAAGATAGCAAAGGTCCAAAAGCCCCAACGAAAACCTATCGCAGCGGCAATCATGGGAGCGCCGTATGCGGCAAGAGACTGCCCGATATTTCCCGCGCCATATACCCCAAGAGCAAACCCTTGCCGTGCTGGAGGATACCATCCACTTACAAAGCCAACGCCTACGGAAAAACTGGCCAAACCGATTCCGATCAAGAAGCCATAGGTCAGCAATTGCGAATAGTTGCTCACGCCTCCCATCAGGTAAGCGGGAAAGATTGTCGCCAGCATAACAGCGGAAAAGACTGCTCTTCCCCCAAGTCTGTCCGTCAGAATCCCTAAAGGAATCCGACCCAAGCTCCCCAGGAGTACAGGAAGAGCAACAGCAGTACTTTTCTGAACAGGTGTGAGGTGCATTTGCCGCGTGAGAATCGGCATCATGGCCGAAAGTGAGCCAAACACCGCAAAACAAAGGGCAAACGCTCCGGTTCCCAAAGCTAGCTGCGATCTCGATCCAGATGAACCCTGCATACTTCTTCCTTCCCAGATGAGGAACCCCTGTTACGAGAACAGGAGACATATTAATAGGGATATTTCACGAAGAGATACAGGGTACACAGTGACTTAAGTCTCTGAATCGTCAAAAAGCTGTCTACGATTTTTTCCACGTGTCGGCCCGAACAGCATTGTCCAGGACCTGGACTCGACATTTATTACCCATGGATGTAGATTGTCTACGTTGTTAGATCCGAGGTGGCTATGCGCTGGAACTTCCTACTAATCCGTCCGGAATCATTGAATTACAAACGAAGCACTCAGGTCTATACCAAGACAATCCCGATAGCAATAGCCTTCTTTATTGTCCTTGCGATGTCACCTCGCGCTTTGACCCAACAGCAGCCGTCCTCGCTGGAACCAACACAAGCTCAGCCAAGTTTGAAACCAGGGGAGTCTTACAACGAAGCGATGCGACCACTGGACGTGGTACGGCAATCGCTAGATAACTGGTCTGAACCTGAGCTGGCCGCCTTCGAAGTAGTAAAGCAAAAGGCAAAGGAAGCCTGTTCCAAATCCTCACCTACCGGGTATTCCGGTCAAGACCTTTATGATTATGTCCGTCTCTGTGCTCTTGGGCAGGATTGGAAGAATACCAATGCAGGAGCGCTGCAGTATCTCGCCTGGGGAGATCCGACATACAGGGCCCAAGCTTATGCCATGAGCATGGAAGCACTTATACGTCTCCAGGATGCAACCAGTGCAATTAATACAGCCAAGTCCATGCTGCATGAAATGCCATACGATGCCACAGTTGCACAGTCCTTCTGGTTCCTGATCACCTTCCTGGACGCGAACTTCGACCCTAGAACAATCGACATGGCAAAGGAGCAGCATCCTTTCCTGGTGGACGCATTGAAGAAACACGTGGCTCTAAACGAAATTCATGGAGACGGCCGAATCGAAATCGGAAACCTTTACCAGGAAGGGCTTCAGCTGGCTTTTCTGCAACGCTATAAAAACCAGCAGAGAGAAGCGGAACAGACAATAAAGGAATTGAAAGACGCTCTGAACGAAGCACCCCCTTTGTCTCTTAGCGACTCCCAAGCCATTGAGAAAGCCGATACCCGATACTCTCTGCTTGGGCAGAAATTACCCAAGCTCCCTCTATCCGCCTCGCTGCTTTCGCCAAAGGCAAAACCAGCCATGGCACCTGATCCCGGAGTTTTTGCCGCCTTAACAGTTTTCCCCGAGTGGTGTGCACAATGCGTGAAAATGACGAAGGACATGCACCCGGAGGTCATTTCGGCTGGGGCAAATGGTCTTTCTCTCAAATATATTGAGTATGGGCTTATGATCCCCAATAAAAACGGAGATGCCAGCCTGCCCAAAGAGGAGAGATTCAAAGCTCTCTTGAACACACCTACATTTATTACCACGCCCGACACACTCGACAAGTTAGGAGCCACCGACTATCCGCTTGGCATCATTGCAAACGAAAAAGGAATTATCTGCTTTGTAGGTCTGCTCCCTCCCGATGCATTTCACAATGGAGCCTATGTCTTTCGAAAGGTCCTGCAATTCGCCACACAAGAGCGTAATAGCAGCCAACAGGCTGTCGCAGGCTCGCATTAAAGAGTTTCCCGAAATACTGTGACCTCTCCAAAGCTGGGGCAAGAACGGCTTTCTTTCCACCCCAGCAAACCTGCGGGAAATACGAGGGGGCATTTCCTCCTGGCTTTGAAATGTTGTAGCCTGCAAGCAGCTACAAAGCAAAGGAATCATGCCAGCATGCAAGACAAATCGCGCAAGGCGATCAGCTCTTTTCTAAAGAAGAACCATGTATTGAATCTCGCCGCAGCAGTCAACAATGAAAGCTGGTGCGCTTCCTGCTTCTATGTCTTCGATGAAGAGAAGATGATTCTCTTTCTTCTGACGGAACTCGATACCAGACATGGAAAGATGATGCTGGAAAATCCAAAGGTCGCAGGAACTGTTGCCGGACAGCCGAAGATGATTGGCAGGATTCAGGGATTGCAGTTTACAGGAATCTGCCGGATGGCAGAAGGCGATCTCGCCAGCTCCGGACGCAAGATATACCTGCACAACTTTCCTGTCGCTATGATGTCCAAGGCTCCCCTCTGGGCACTGGAAATCGAGACAGCTAAGTTTACCGACAATCGGCTAGGCTTCGGAACCAAGCTCCACTGGAAGAGAGGGGAGGAGCAGTAAATCCCCGAAAAGTATCTCAAACAGTTCCTTTTCTAAGAATCCACCGCTGTTTACTCCTCGCGCAAGGCACGAATTGGATTGATTCCGACTCCTCGATGAAGTGGACCGGCTGCAGCAAGCAGCATAACAATACAAAGCAGAAGCGGAACCACGGTAAACACCAAGGCATCGAATGGTGAAATGTGAAAAAGCAGGCTGGCAAGCACCCGGCTAAAGAGTAGAGCTAAAGTGAGCCCACAGAGCATTCCGGGGACAACGACTTTCACTATCTGCTGGACTATCATCCGTACAATATGTTTCCGTGTAGCCCCCATCGCAATACGAACGGCAATCTCTTTCGTTCTTTGTGCCAGGGAATAGGACAAAACAGAGGAGACTCCCGTAATCGTAATCAGAAGAGCAAAGCCTGCGAAAAGGGTAAACAAGATAGCCGATATTCTTTGACGCGAAATAGAGCCCTGAATAATGTCATCTACCGTCCGAACATCTCCAATGCCTAAATTTGGATTCATCGCGTGCAGGGTCTTCTGTACCTCGGTGCTGACAGAAGCAGGATCCGATTTTGTGCTGACGAGAAGAGCCGATCCCGAATAATCGCAGAAATAGACAGTCGGCAGAGCCTCGCCTTCAATACTTGTATCCTTAACATCCGAAACTACGCCTACAATTTGTAATCTTTGCAAGGGCGGATTAAAGAATCCTTGCAGCAATGCCCTTCCCGTGGGATCAACGCCCCCGAAATACTTCTTCACCATACTTCGATTTACCAGTATGTTTCTGGTTCCAAAATCCGACTCTCTAAATAGGCGGCCACTCCAGAGAGAGATGTGCAGGAGCCGGAAATAATCCAGGCTGACATGACGCATTTGGGCTGTCGGATAGTGCCCAGGCGCAGGGGCAGGTACATCCGCAACAGCAAAGCGTGCAGCGTGAGAACTCAATAGAGGGGTACTAACGGTAGCCGCCAGCTCAACATCTGGCAACTGACGAAGCGCTGGAAGAAGATGTTCAAAGAATCGCGAAACTTCCTGATCATTTTCCGCGGGAATCGTAAGGTGGGAAGAAAGGACATGATGAGAATGAAATCCTAAATCCACCGCCAACAACTCTCGAAAGCTGCGGAGCAGCAATCCTGAGCCAATTAATACTGTAACTGCCAGCCCAACCTCAACGGTCAGAAGAACACGCTGCAGTTGAATGTGATTCCTGCTTAACGTCGCCTTTGCTCCCTGCTTGAGAGGTTCCGTGAGAGCACCACCGAGAATCTTGATGGCGGGGATCATGGAACAAAGCACCACAGTTCCTATACAGAGAGCAGCACTAGCAGCAATGGCGCTCCAACTCAAGGACAACTCTCCGGAGCGTGGGAACACAAGATAGGCCCTGGAGTGCAATATCGATATGCCCAATTTGGCAAGGAGCAATCCCAGAACAACACTTGAGCAGGAGAGCATTAAACCCTCTCCGAGTAATAGGAAGAGCAACCGCCCGCGACTCGCACCTAATGCCGAACAAACCGCTATTTCTCGTTGTGATTCAATATTCCGCAGCAAAATCAGATTCGATACATTTGCACAGGTCATCAACAAGACCAGAAGTGTTGCTACCGAAAGAGACCACAACACCGGACGAATTTTCCCAATCTGTTCATCTCTGAAGGTCACAAGGTGGAAACCAGTTGGCCCATTCGAAAGCGGATACTCCTGCTGCAAGCGATGAACAATCACTTGCATATCCGCTTCCACCTGAGGAAGAGTTACTCCTTCCCGGCGGTGTCCGATGACTTCGAGAAGATGAGATTGACGCGCATGCTGCTCCTCCTGCCAAAGATGAGAGAGCGGTATCCAAAGATCGGCCCAGGTAGGAACTACCATGGTTGGCGGCAGCACTCCAATCACAACAAAAGCCTCGCCACTTAAGGAAATTTGTTTCCCGATGATCGAGGGGTCTCCATGGAAATGGCGTTTCCATAATGCGTTGCTGAGAACCACTACTTGATCGTGACCCGGAGTCTCTTCGTCGGGCGAAAATGTTCTCCCCAACAGAGGCTGTATACCCAAAAGGGAAAACAAATTGACGGTTGCACACGTCCCTTCAACTTCTTCGGCTTCCTCTTTTCCACCTATAACAAATCGGTCGTATCCCCGAAACGTATATGCAGCCATATCTTCAAAGACGTGGTTATGTGCACGCCAATCTTGAAAATCCGGAGTGGCTACTTCCTGTTTGCCATTGATGAAATGCCATTCCCAGGGCATCAATAACCGGTCGGCATTACGAAAGGGAAAGGGATGTAGAAGAACTAGATCGACGGCACTAAAAACAACACCACAGGCAGCAATCGACAAGGCAAGCATCGCAACAATCGTGAGAACGAAGCGGGGAGATCGGCGCAGCCGCCGCAGGCAATAACGGAAGTCAGTCAAAGATCTTTCAAAACTGGTCCACTGCCAAACGCCCCGGCCCTTTTCCTCGATCAGGCTTACATTACCGAACTCTCGCTTCGCTTGATGCTCAGCTTCTTCGCGGGAGAGCCCGGAAGCCATCAACGCTTCCACCTTCTCGGCGAGATGTTCTCGAATCTCTTCAGACAAGTCTTGATACAACTTACGACGAGAGTACAGCCGTTCGAACCAATTCATTCCCGATCCCTAATGTGACAACGCAAATGAAAATCTTACAGCTCGATACACCTAGAGCGAACAGGCCTAGAGTTACATAGGGTACAGGGAGATGTCAACAGAACCCCGCGGCTGCGAGAAACCAAGGCACCTTTCTTCGCAATGGCCTTTGGTACCGCCGGACTCCAAGCCCTCCACCGGGGACGATCACGTGTTACTACGACGTTTCCTGCTTCAACGCTGCTTTGCCTGTGTGGGCGAGGACGCCCACACGACAGCCGGCCTGGAGTCCGGCGGTACAAGGCTCCAGTAGCCCTAACGCCAGGTTGTTCTCTTTATCTCTCCCGAGAGAGCACGATCAAGATAGGTTGCCGTGCTAATCAGAGCAAGGTGAGTCAACGCCTGGGGGAAATTACCCAGATGCTGGCCGCTTGAACCTAACTCTTCGGAATACAGCCCAACATGATTTGCGTATCCCAGCATCTTCTCGAAGAGTAGTTGCGCCTTTTCAAGGCGTCCGGAGCGAGCGAGGCATTCGATATACCAGAAGGAACAGGTTGTAAAACTCCCTTCTCTTCCCGGAAGACCATCCACTCGATTGCGCTCCGTGTTGTAGCGATATACGAGAGTATCTTCTACAAGCTCTTTTTCTATGGCATCCAACGTCGAGATCCACCTGGGATCGGATGGACTGATGAATCGCATCATCGGCATGAGAAGAACCGAAGCATCCAGTTCCTCCGATCCCTTGTGCTGAACAAAGTACTTCTTTTTCTCACTCCAGAAGTTTGTAAAGATATCTTGGCGAATTGTATCCCGGATACCGTACCACTCAGCTAGAGGAGCAGCCAACGATCTCTTTTCGGCTAATCGAATAGCGCGATCGAAGGCCACCCAACACATCAGTCGGGAATGAAGAAACTCCTGCCGTCCTCCACGCACCTCCCAGATCCCATCATCCGGACAACTCCAATTTCTCCCAAGCCACTCGAGTATGCGCTGCACATCTTGCCAGTCGTCGTGCGAAATCGAGTCTCCATACTTGTTAGAAAGATAGATGGAATCCATCATCTCTCCATAGATATCCAACTGCAGTTGATGGGAGGCGGCATTTCCAATCCGAACAGGGCGGGAGCCTTTGTAGCCTTCGAAATGATCGAGAGTGATTTCCTCCAACTCCTGACTGCCGCTAATGGTATACATCACCTGCAAGGGACCATGCTTTGCATCGAAGGAAAGGCGATTTTTCACCCAGGCTATGAAGCTTTCCGATTCCTCTACATATCCGAGACGGATCAGAGCATACAAGGTAAAAGACGCATCACGGATCCAGGTAAACCTATAATCCCAGTTCCGTACTCCGCCAACGGCTTCGGGAAGAGCAAAGGTCGGGGCTGCTACTAACGAGCCATACTCCTGGCTGATGAAAAGCTTGAGCATGAGTGCCGAGCGCATGACCACCTCTCGCCAACGCCCCTTGTAATTGGAGGCGTTCACCCAATTGGCCCAGAAGTCACGAGTCTCCAGGAAACGATTCTTTACATGATCTTCGCGCGGCAGTTCCTTATCTGGCTTAGGTGGACCGAAAATTACCGTCGCACTTTCACCTGCCTTTAAACGAAAACGCGCAATGACCCTGTCATCTTCTTGCTGGAGTTTTACAGAAGAACAGAGCGCCATAGGTGGGCAAGACTTGTCATGCGGAGTAAAGATGGCGTAATTATCCTGGACCTGTAAATCGTGGCCAGAGCGCGCATAGTTGAAACGAGGTGCACAAGAGAGGAAAAACTGTACATCTCCCTTCACTACATTTACGGTCCGAATAATCTCATTCGGCTGTGAGCCGTCGGCGGCAATGGGCATAAAGTCCGTCAATTCGGCGACGCCGCTCTCGGACAGAAACCGTGTTAGCAGAATATTAGTCTGCGGAAGATAAAGCTGACGGGAGTGTTCACCATCAATTTCCGGCTGAAGAAGAAACGATCCTCCCTTTTGCGCGTCTAATAGTGCAGCAAATACGGTTGGAGAATCGAAATTTGGATAGCAAAGAAAATCAATCGATCCATTTATTCCTACCAGGGCAATTGAGCGCATGTTGCCGATGACACCGTAGTTCTCGATCGGTTGATACCCCATCCACCATTTCCTCCTGTGACACAGGATGGTGTGATGCAAACGAAGAAAACGCTGCTGTAATCGAGGAGCTTCGGTTTTCCTCTATAGCTGATAGTTTTAGGCTGTTTTAGGTTTTAGTATGGTCCATCGAATGACCATGACGTGCGACTGCTCTTTGGCGAAATTGCCGCACCGGTACCAATTTTGGTTTACGCTGAGACTCAAGACACTCTAACTACGGGCATCAAAATTCGTTTGGAAGACAAGAATGTCATACACGGAATTTCCCCGTCGGATCGTTTGCCTCACAGAAGAAACAACAGAAACCTTATATTTGCTTGGCGAACAGGACCGTATCGTCGGCGTCTCCGGATATACAACGCGCCCGCCGGAAGCCAGGAAAAAGCCCCGAGTCGTTGCATTCAGAAATGCCAAATTCGACTCAATCATGAAGCTCAATCCTGACCTGGTGCTGGCATTCTCAGATGTCCAGGCGGAGATCACCCGAGAACTTGTCCTTCGTGGCGTTACCGTTCTCAACTTCAATCAAAGATCTATCGACGAAATATTCGAGATGATTTTCGTCCTCGCCCGCCTGGTAGGAAGAGAGCAGGAGGGCATCACTCTGATCGATAATCTACAGAGAGAACTAGACAGGATTGCCGAGGCCTCGCAGAAATTTCCTTACCGCCCGCAAGTCTTCTTCGAGGAATGGAAAGATCCGCTTATCAGTGGCATTGGATGGGTTGAAGAACTCATCCAGATCGCTGGCGGAGATGCCATCTTCCCTGAACTCGGAAATCAAGGAAAGGCTAAGGACCGAGTTGTCACACCGGCCAGTGTTGTAGAACGTGACCCCGATGTAATCATCGCCTCCTGGTGCGGGATGAAAGTCAATAAAGAATCCATCCGCTCCCGGGAAGGCTGGCAAACCATCAAGGCAGTTCGTAACGACAATATTTACGAAATCAAATCGAGTTATATTTTGCAGCCGGGCCCCGCAGCTCTGACCGAGGGAGTAAGACAACTTCATTCGATTCTTGCCAAAGTGGCCGGCCTGGAAACGCATCCTGACCCGCCCGCAACGGGTTCGAGCAATCAAGTATGTAGCATCCGGTAACAAGGCAGAGTGATAATTTTCGATCCGATAATACTCGGGAATGACCTGAAGCACCTTGCTGTTTATTTAACGATTTGAGGGGGATAACGGCATATACTTTATAGCGAAACCAGCGTTTTAGTGCGGCTAAAGACTAAACGGCGTGCAGGTTTTCTTAAGGGAAACAGGCATTTGCAATTGCAATTACGGTCTACAGAGCTATGCTGGCTTCGTTCTCAAATGCCGAGTCATGACGAAACACGGGCACAATTCGCGCGCCTTCCATGATTCGCCACTATTTACGTGGAAATCCATTCGCATCCTTGTGCTTGGTGTTCTTCTTCAACTTCCTTTTTCCTTGCAGACGTTTGCCCAAGCCCAATCGAAACAGGTACTAAAAGTCTCGGTTACAGACGATCATCAGCAGCCACTTCCGGGAGTGACGATCGAGGCACGGAATGGCACGAATGTCATTTCAACTGCTATTACGGATGAGCATGGTCAAGCAGTAATCTCTTGCGAAGCTGCTATGGACTGCACACTGACGGCCAATCGCAGTGGCTATACGGCGGCAAGCACAATGGTAGTTGCCTCCGAAAAAGTTACGGAAGCTGCTATCGCTCTTTCTCAGGCAGTTAAGGATCAACAGACAGTTGTGGTCAATGGGAAGTCGGAAAATCCTGTCGTTGAAAGCACCGGCATTCAGGCAAACCTTCCTGTCGAAGAAGCCAAATCCAGTCCAATCAGACCTGCAACTCTTATCGACACCCTTCCAATGGTGCCTGGTGTAATTCGAACAACCGACGGAAGAGTTCAGATTTCCGGATTGGATGAACAACACAGCACTCTGATTGTTAACTTTGTCGATGTCTCCGACCCGGCGACTGGAAGCTTTGGCCTTAGCATACCGGTCGATACTGTAGATGTTCTGAAAGTCTCGCAATCTCCTTATCTTGCGCAATATGGCAACTTCACCGCAGGAGTGATCAGCGCCCAAACCCGTCGCGGAGGAGAAAAGTGGAAATACGACCTCAACGATCCGTTACCGGAATTCCGCATTCGTAGCGGACATCTTCGGGGATTGCGCAGCGCTACGCCGCGATTCAATCTCAATGGGCCAATCGCCGTCAATCGCCTTTATTTTCTTGAAGGTACGGAATACCTACTGAACAAGACCGCGGTTCGTACGCTTCCTTTTCCTTTTAACGAGTCGAGAACCGAGGCGGTCAATTCCTTTACACAACTCGATGCTCCGATAGGTTCACGGCATTCTTTCACGACGACCTTGCACTTCGCCCCGCATTCGATCCACTACGCGAACTTGAACTATTTCGATCCCCGGGAAGTAACTCCAAACGCCGATTACCAGGAGGACACCGGAACATTGACGGACCGCTTCGCAATCGGAGAGGGCGTCCTCACCAGTACCTTCGCCAGCACCCGTGTTGCCACCAACGTTGCCTCACAGGGCCATGCAGATATGGTTCTTGCACCTACAGGCCATGCTGGTAATTATTTCGGCAGCCAGACGCGAGAAGCTACCCGCCTGCAATGGATTGAGACCTGGAATCCCGCACTTCTGAACTTTCATGGGAAACACGCCCTCCAAATCGGATCGGTTATCGCGCACTCTGAAGATGAAGGCCATGTGCTAGGCAACAATACGGTCAAGATCCAGGATACAAATGGACGACTGCTGCGAACCATTGAATGGAAAGAGAAAAAGCCTTTTAAGCTGAGCGACTTTGAACCTGCTGTGTATGCTCAGGACCACTGGATGCTCCACTCGCGTTTTGCAATTGACGCCGGACTCCGCGCCGAAACGCAGACCCTTACTTACACCAGCCGCTTTGCACCGAGAGTCGGGTTTACCTGGACGCCGCAAGACAATGGCTCCACAGTCTTTCGCGGCGGCATAGGGGTCTTCTACGACGCAGTTCCGCTCGACACCTACGCCTTCAGCAGCAATCCGAAGCAGATCGTAACCACCTTTGACGGCAAGGGAAACATAATCGACGGCCCCCGGACCTATGCAAACGTCACCAGCACTGCCGCCCGGTCGAGCTTCCCATTTCTTCATGGCAGCAGCCGGGCAGGAAATTTTGCGCCTTACAGCGTCGCATGGAATATTGCCAGTGAACATTCTCTTCACAACTTTCTGACGTTGCGGCTACGTTTCCTCGATCAAAAGGCAAATAACCAACTCATCCTCGAACCGCAAACAATCGGTTCATGGAGCGCTATGGTATTGGGCGGTTCCGGTTCTATCCATAGCAGGCAATTCGAATTTACAACCCGGGCCGGCAACAGTAATCAACGGCAGATTTACTTCTCCTATGTGCGGCAATTTGCACGCGGGGATCAATCGGATGCAAGCAGCTATCTCGGAGATTTTCCATTTCCTGTTGTGCGTTCTCGTATCCAGGGCAGCACCGTAGGGGAAATCCCCAACCGCTTTCTTGCCTGGGGAAACTCTACATTGCCGTGGAAGATGCGCATCGATCCGAGAGTCGAATACCGCAACGGATTCACCTGGCAACCAACAGATGTTTACCAGAACTATGTTCCTTTAACTACGGAACTCCAGCCACGCTTCCCGCGGTATTTCTCGGCAGATACCAGCATTGCCAAGGATCTCAATATCTCAGCAAAGCATGCTGTTCGTCTGACTCTGACAATTCGTAACCTTACCGATCACACAAATCCCCTTCAGGTACATAACAACATGGCCGATCCGCAATATGGCCGATTCTTCGGAGACTACGGACGTCACTTCCTGGTGGATTTCGATTTCCTTTTCTAGCAAGCATTTCCCGCAAAGCTGTAGATCAAGCCTTAAGAGCAAATCCGTGTTAAGGATCTTCTGACGCTCCCGCGCAGGCAGAGACGTTGGTTTAACGCCCCTGCCGTTGCCGGTTACCAGCTTCAAATCCACGCTCCCGTGAAGGGAGCGACGCTTGACAGCTTTTGCCTGTGTCCAGAATTTATATGTTTCAATCCACGCTCCCGTGAAGGGAGCGACCTTGCTGTTCTTCCACGATGGGCTGGCCGTTGCTGTTTCAATCCACGCTCCCGTGAAGGGAGCGACGCTATGCTCAAATAATCTTGCTAGTATGCTCTCAAGGAGTTTCAATCCACGCTCCCGTGAAGGGAGCGACTTGCCGGCGTGTCGAATGGTCTTTGACATTCGCCGTTTCAATCCACGCTCCCGTGAAGGGAGCGACTTGGGGGTACTGTATATTGCTTGGCCCGCGCACCCAGTTTCAATCCACGCTCCCGTGAAGGGAGCGACTATAGCGCATGTGCTACTTTAATTGCATTCATTTGGTTTCAATCCACGCTCCCGTGAAGGGAGCGACCAAAACAAATACTTAACTCGATTCCAGATTTGCGTAGTTTCAATCCACGCTCCCGTGAAGGGAGCGACCTCGCTCGAGTGCTTACACGATCACGGCGACAACTGTTTCAATCCACGCTCCCGTGAAGGGAGCGACACGCGATGCTATGGGAATGGATACCTGTAGGGCAGTTTCAATCCACGCTCCCGTGAAGGGAGCGACTCCAGCGAGAGGCCGTTTGCTTCGGGGGACGCACGGGTTTCAATCCACGCTCCCGTGAAGGGAGCGACCCCTACACTTATGTGAAATTTTGGCTGATGTCTCAGTTTCAATCCACGCTCCCGTGAAGGGAGCGACTTATACAGCGGAGAGAAGGCTCGCGATGCGCGGATGGTTTCAATCCACGCTCCCGTGAAGGGAGCGACGCAAAGACGGCTAACGACATCAAAAAGAGCCTTGAGTTTCAATCCACGCTCCCGTGAAGGGAGCGACGGCGGACAGGATAAACCATTCTGTCCGTTCTACATAGAGTGCCACAAACGCGAACCGAAGTAATTCTATTTCGTTTTCAAAGACCAGGAATCAGCCTGAGCTCTAGTCACCCGATTCTAACAAGCGATTTCTCAATCGCGAACCTTCCGGGAATTTCGTGTTCGCTTGGGGTCCGCGCTGCATCTGACATTGGGATAGAGAGCCCGACCCTAGAGTCGGGCTCCTGCACCAAATACTACGAGAACAAGAACCCTTATAGAGATAATTCGGATCAGCCGAAGAGCTGCATCAGTCCGCTAGCAGGAAGATCCGGCCGAAGAATTGCCCTTTGCTCTCCAGTGGAACGGCAGATCGCTTCGGCAGCAAGATAGCCGCTACGTACCGCACCTTCCATGGTGGCAGGCCATCCGGTATCGGTCCAATCTCCCGCCAGATAGGCTCTGGGCCAGGGAGAGCGAGATCCGAATCTAAGCCGGTCCAGCAAAGGACGAATGGAATAAGTAGCACGGACTTCTTTAATCACCGCGCTCTTGATCAGTTTTGCCTCGCGGGCCTTAGGGAAGAAGCGAACTAACTCCGTCAGGGCCATGGCGATAACTTCCTGCCGTCCCATAGTTACCAGGGATTTCGAAGCACTAATCACCAGTTCGATATAGCTTCCTTTACCCTCCCGTTGCGGCTGGAGGCGTGACTTATGAAACATCCAGTGCAAAGGGCTATCTAGAAGCGCAGCATGATCAAGATCGGTAATCTCGCGATCGAACCAAAGATGAATTCCGGTGATGGGAGAATGCTCGAAGGCATTCAACTGGGTCAATAGCTGAGTCCCAGGCTCTTCCGGTTCGACATTGGTAAGAAATTTCGCTGTCGCCTCGAAAGACATAGCCATTAGAAGAGCATCGCAATCCCACTCTTCTTTACTGTTTGTGGTTACAACCCACTTCTCAGTCTCCCGATTCCATTTGGCAGCTCTGACGGAGGTGTACAGCAGAACCTCCCCGCCACGCTTCTTGATGTAGTCGATAGCGCGTCCATAGAGCTGACTCAGCGGCACCATGGGAATACCTAACAGCCCTGCCTCGCGGGATTTCAAGAAAGACTCGCGAATCACCTGACCTGCGTAATGAACGGAGATACGATTCAGTTCCTCGTTCAAAGCGCTAACCATCACCGGACGCCAGAATCGGTCGATGGCACCTTTGGTCTGACCATGCTCTTCCAGCCAATCGGCAAAGCTCTGTTTCGTATCCGGCGGAACCGCTCCGAGAAAGGAAACCAAACCCCGGGCAATAGAGATTTTATCCAGCCAGGAAAAGGCCTTTGCGCCAAGGAAAGAGAAAGCTGTATGTAAAGGAGCGGGCAGCCCACTCTGTGCCAAAGGAGACCTGCGCCCACCTGGTTCCACGAAGGTTATGCAATCGTACCAGCGGATGTCGTCTTCAACTTCCAGACGTCGATAAAGATCGATCAGATTGGTGCAGCACCCTAAAAGGACATGCTGGCTGTTATCGATGACTTCGCCGGTTCCAGGATGAACATACGAACAGGCCCGCCCACCTACGTAGCCTCTACGCTCCATCAACTGCACACGAAAGCCTGCATCCGCTAACGCGCAACCTGCTGCGAGTCCGGATAGGCCGCCGCCTACGATAATTACCTTGCGATATTCTTCTCGGCTGGAATCTCTTTCGGTGGATATCGATTCCGCTACAGCCGCCGGTTCCGTCGTGAATTCAGTTGTCATTAGCTCACTATTCAGTGATTCCGGCCAACTGCACGATTCAACAAGATACGAGCCATCCCGCCGGAAAGAATCCAAAGCTTTTGATAAGCAGGCACCTGAACACGCGCAGAGAACACGTCATAATTCTTCTCTTCAATCTTATCGAGTACTCGGGAGTAAATCTTTACTAGCACTTGGAGAGCTGGCCTACTATCGGACGATATAAACGGAAGTAACTCCTGAGCGGAACGATAATAGTGTCTGGCCCGGCCTGCCAGGCTCTTCAAAAGATCTCGTTGATTCTGATTCAGATGCCTGCCGTCAGCCGAATAGATCTCCTCGGGCTTAACCCCAAAGCGCGCGAGGTCCTCCAAAGGAAGATATAAGCGTCCACGCTGAGCATCCTCCTGCACATCACGCAGAATATTCGTGAGTTGGAAGGCAATTCCCGTTTCCTCAGCCAGTTTTTCGGCTTTAGGATCCTCATAGCCAAAGATACGAATACAAACAAGACCGACAACCGACGCCACCAGGTAACAATAGCGATAGAGATCGTCAAAAGTTTCGTAAGTATCGACGAAGTGATTGGCTCCCTGGGGCTCTCTGGAATCCAAGCTCGGCTTCAGGTCCATGGTGGTACCTTCAACCAATTGATCCAGCAGCCCAGACGAGATGCCAAAACGCTCCTTGGCATCCTTCAATGCCACGAAGACTGGATTCTCACTGCCGCCACCGGCATCGACAGCATGCCATTCCGCGAGCCATTTCTCCATCTGGAGGCGACGCTCCGGACGAGGAATGCTCTCATCGTCGGAAATATCGTCGGCATGCCGCATGAAGGAATACACGGCACACATCGCATTTCGTTTTGGCTCCGGTAATGCGAGAAAGGAGTAATAAAAGTTCTTGGCTTCCCGGCGAGCAATCTCTCGCGAGACAGAATAAGCTTCTTCGAGGGTCACGCTGCCGATCTCCTGCGTAATCGAAGGCCTGGCAGAAATTTCCCTGTCAACGCCCGCAGGGCCAGCGCCATCTTTGTCGGTTTGCTGATCGAGGGGCGAGAACTCAAAACATCGAAGTCCTGCCGCTTGATTGCTCGCAGAATCTCCATCCCACCGCGGCTGAACAGGTCCAGATCCAGGGCCAACTGCTTATCGACCATCTCGATTAAAGGCAAGCCAGCATCGAACATCTTCCGCGCGTAATTAACTTCGTAGCGGAGAAGCTCGCGAAACTCTTTCGTCGCCTTACCTTCGGCAATCATGGACTCGGTCGCACCAAAACGCCGCATGTCTTCAAGAGGCAGGTAGATGCGGCCTTTCTTGTAGTCCACACTTACATCCTGCCAAAAGTTTGCCAATTGCAGCGCCGAACAGGTTTGATCGGAGAGGCGAAACATCTCCGCATCGTTATACCCGCAGGTATAGAGCACTAAGCGTCCTACCGGATTCGCAGAATAGCGGCAGTAGGCAAGTACATCCTCCATCGTTTCAAAGCGATGGATTTTCTGATCCTGCCGAAAAGCAATCAGGAGATCGGCGAAAGGCTCTTTCGGAATCGAGCAAATCCGAATCGTCTCAGCAAGTGCTACAAAAACCGGGTGCTTGGAATGTCCTTCGTAGCAGGCATCCAACTCTCGCCCCCAGAGATCGAGGAGAGCCAGGGCCTGTTCAGAATCCCCAACTTCATCCCCCAGATCGTCCGAGATCCGGCAGTAGGCGTATAAAGCATGGAAATGCGGACGCAACCGTTCGGGAAGGAACCATGAAGCAACATGGAAGTTCTCGTAGTGAGTCTCCGCCAGACGCTGGCAATAGGCCTTGGCCTCAGCAAGCGTAGGGGCCTTCTCGGGCATCCGATATTCGGCAGGCAAAGAAGCCCAGCCCTTTGCAATCAACTGTTCCGTATTCTGCGTACTGGTGGACATGCGTAAAGAACATTTTAAGCTAAGAAACGGGTGGCAAAGGTCCGGGTGGCGCGGCTTCGCCGCCTGGCTAAAAAGCGGGTAGCTGAGATAGGGATTTCCCTGTCACCGATCGACCGAAGCCGGACAAACTTAGGCAGCTTTCTCGTCGAAAGAAAGCTGCTCTATCTATCTTTACGGAATAATTGCAGTTTTGATGTCGTTCGAACGGTCCATCAGCTTTTGCAGGACCCGGGCCAGATCCCTCAGCTTGGCACGCCCGGTAATGTATTCCTTCGCCTTAAACCGCCCGCTGACGATCAGCTCCAGGGCCTTGCGGCAAATTGCAGGGGTGTGATGGAAGGTCGCTTTCAGGGTGATATTGCTGTAGTGCAACAAGTTGGTATCCAGCTCAACCTTGGTTCCGGCGGCACATCCTCCGAAGAAGTTGACCACTCCGCCCTTGCGAACCATGTTAACGGCCCATTGCCAGGTAAGGGGTACCGCGACCGCTTCGATGGCGATATCGACTCCCCGTTTACCGGGTGTCAGGGCTCTCACGGCAGCAATCGGATCCTGAACCTTCGATATCTGGATTACATGCTTGGCCCCAAAGGTCTTCGCTGCGGCAACCTGCTCATCACGCTTTACCACGGCAATGACATTCAGATTCGCCAATTCCGCGACATGCATAAACATGAGTCCGATTGGACCGGCTCCGATTACGACAACGGTGTCTCCGGCTTTAGGAGTACACTCCTCCAGCCCATGAACAACACAGGCCAATGGCTCGGTTAGAGCGGCATGTTCAAAGGAGACCCCATCGGGGACCAGCAGTGTGTTCTTCTCGACAATCCGTGCGGGAATGCGAATGTATTCGGCATAAGCCCCATTATTGAAGAGCAGGTCGTCGCAGAGATTCTCCTGGCCTTGCTGGCAGTAGTAGCACTTACCGCAGGGAGCGGAGTTCAGCGCTACAACACGCATTCCTTTGCGGAACTTTGAAACACCCTGCCCAACTTCGTAGACAGTACCGGCCAGCTCATGGCCAAATACCGTGGGGGGAACCAGCATCTTGGCATGGTACCCACGACGATACACCTTCAAATCCGTACCACAGGTTAAGGCTGCAGCAACACGAACGATAATTTCGCCCGGTTCGGCCTTTGGTATGGCCAGACTTTCAATCCGCACATCCTCACGGCCGTAAAGAACAGCGGCCGTCATATGCTCTGTCATTCCAATTCCACTCATTTTCCGGGCTCGATCATGATCTTCATGGAATTCGCGTGCGGCTGGGAGGCCAGCTCAATCGCCTCAACCGCCTGTTCAAGACTAAACCGATGCGAAATCAGCTGAGTTAGATCATAACCGCTGCGATAGCCCTGGAAGACGATGTCCACGCCTTCCTGTTGTATATCCACCGATGCACTGTAGGACCCAAGCAGCGTCTTTTCATCCAAGCAAACCGCACCGGGATCGATGACCGCTTCTCCATGCTGTGTTTGCGCGAAGAGCATCACTTTGCCCCCGTGCCGCGCCGCATCCATAGCGGTCTTGATCAATGCATTGCTCCCCACGGCCAGGATCACAGCATCGGCACCACGCCCATCTGTTTCTGCCTTGGCCCGCGCCACTACATCTTCCTTGCCGGCATCAATGGGATGGATCAAACCGAACTTTCCGGCGATCCGGTGCCTTTCGGCATAGAGATCCGAGGTCAGGATTTTTGCCCCGGAGCGCTTAGCCAAGGAGGCCAGCAGGATACCGATTGGCCCCTGACCGATCACCAGGACCGTCTCATCCGGCTGCAGGTCAAGCATCTTAACGCCCTTAAGGCAGGTGTTCACCGGCTCCACAAAAGCCGCCTGCTCGAAGGACACACCATCGGGAATACGCACAACACCGCCACGTTCGACAATCCAGTCCATGACGCGTACATATTCCGCAAAACCACCGCCAGAGGGTTCATATCCCGCAGTAGCACCCACGCGCTTATACACGAGGCATTGCGCATAGGTCTTCTTTCTGCAGTAATAGCATTCTCCGCAGGGAATGTGATGGAAGACCATCACGCGATCGCCAACAACAAACTTGCTGACACCCGCACCTACAGCAACAATCGTTCCAGCCGTCTCATGCCCGAAGATGCGGGGCGCAGAGTGAGAACCGGTATGGATTTTCTTTAAATCCGTACCGCAAATACCGCATGCCGCGACCCGGACGAGAATCTCGCCCTTCCCAATCTCTGGAACTGGTACCGTCTCTACCCGAACATCATTCACGCCGTGGTATACAGCTGCGCGCATTGTTGTCGGTATAGAAGGAGTGGTATTGGTACTAGTACTCTGATCCAGAGTTGTGGTCGTCATTCTGTTATTTCGTTCCTCTCAATATCTGCTTGAACTGCTGCAGCTAAGTTGCCTATTGCCAGTTTACTGTTTCGCGCCAGATTCAGCAGCGGTTTCCACAGTCTGGGATGCAGAGCCGCGTAAGCGGCAAAAGCAGTCTCACGGAACTGGCCATCTGTGGTGGCAAACCGGGAGGTATCTGCTAATTCGAAATCGGGACCGTCGGAAACAGCCTTGATCACCTGAAAAGGCAGATTATGAACCGCAGCCAAACGTGCCACTGTTGCCGCCTCCATATCTACCAAATCCGCCTGATAGCTTTCGTGCAATCGGCGCTTCTCCTGAATACTGGCAACACGATTCACGCTGACCAGTACTCCTTGCCCGGACTCGGCGGTAAACCGCTCTCCGGTACGGGCGTCGATAACCGTCGCCGGTAAAACGATACTCCCAACAGAGTGTTTCGAACAGCATGCCCCGGCAACTCCAATGGAAACGAGCTTCGTAATCGAACCGGAGCGTAAAGCGGCCTGAACAGCTAAAGCGACCCGCTCCGCTCCCATCCCTGCCGCAGCTATCAAAGCCCGGCTGTGATGATAGACGAATAATTTGGGCTCCGATGAGTTACCTTCTAGCCGCCAACCTTGCACGAGAGGATAAATCTCCCTGCGCAGAGCCGCTATGTATGCAACCCGCCCACTCATTGGGCAGGCTTCGGAGCATAGCCATTCGTCTGAAACCAGTGAATCGCTGCACGTAAAGCTTGATATACGGGCATCACCTGGAACCCTAGAGCCAGCTCGGCCTTCGCCGAAGCAGCAAACATCTTCTTTCCCGCCATACGAACCTCTTCCATCGTGGCCCGAGGTTCTTGGCCACGCATTCCAGCCGTCACCTTCTCCTCGTAATAGGCATAAGCCATTGCGATAAACGGAGGAATCTTGATCTTGGGCGATGGAATACCGGTAATGGTGGACATCTTGTCCAGAATCTGTTTTAAGGTGAGGTTCTCGCCACCCAGGATGTACCGCTCGCCCGACTTACCCTTCTCCAAGGCCGAAGCATGCATCCTTGCGACTTCCCGCACATCGACCAGATTCAGTCCGGTGTCCATGTAGGCAGGAAACTTGTGGTTGAGAAAGTCCACAATGATGCGCCCGGTAGGGGTCGGCCTGATATCGTGAGGCCCAATCGGAGTGGTGGGATTCAGAATAACGATGTCCTGACCGGCATCGGCAGCCTTCAAGGCTTCGAATTCAGCCATAAACTTCGATCTCTTGTAATGGCCAACCATGTCGGCAAGAGACACAGGAGTGTCCTCGTCAACAATGCTTCCATCTTCCTTGAAACCCATGGTTGCAACGCTGGAGGTATAAACGACCCGGCGAACTCCGGCCTCCCGCGCCACACGCAACATGCCGCGTGTTCCATCCACATTCACGTGGTACATGGAATCAGGGTCGCGTACCCACAGCTTGTAGTCGGCAGCTACATGAATCAGTGCTTCACAATCTTTGACTGCGGGAAGAAGTGCTTCAGGATCCAGCAGATCTCCGACGATCTGCTCCCCTTCAATTCCCTCAAGATTGTCCAGCCGACTCGATTTTCGAACTAGAAGCCGAAGTTCCGCACCTTGAGCCTGGAGTTCCCTCGCCACATGGTGGCCAACAAATCCGGTTGCACCTGTCAAAAAAACTTTCATCGTCGTAGCGGCTGTTGGCAATGCCGAGATCACGAGTATTCGGGCTCTTGCTGTGACTTAGCCAGGATCGGCTCACATGACCGATTCCTGGTCAAAGCCAAAACCCGAGTCTTCTAATCGAGACTCTCCGGGTGTAAACCAATATTCTTTTCGCCGCGCGCTTTCTTTTCGTTAAACTTCTTTACCCAGTCTTCCCAGTGTTTTCCTGCCGCGCGATCTTTCCCGGTAAACTCCAGCCTTGCAATCTCGCCATAGGCGATCTGACGCTTTTCCGAAGAGTCAACCGGGAAGAGCCGGACATATGAATCCGCCAGGGTCGAACCAGTCTTCCGATCAAATATATACGCCTCGAAGCGTTCTCCGGACTTTAAGGTGATGGTAATGTCTCCCCGATAGTCAAATGCCTTTTCCAAAGCATCCCGAAGCTCCTCCAGCGAAGCCAATTCGGGAATCCAGCCTTCCAGGTTCTCATGATGCGCACCCGGGGCTACTTCCTGGTCGGTTACTGATACTGTTCCCTGCTTTGCTTCCGTCATGCCCGCGTCTCCTCGTATTCCTTCTCCGAAGAGCCCTTGATCTGGACAAGCGAAGAAGCTGGATGCTCAACCGGCTGGTTCAGCAGATCTAGAGCACCGCGGTCCTCGTATTTCGAGAAAAACGTCGCCTTTGCCGTAGCCAACAATCCACGTAAAGAACCGAAAGTATAGTCGACCCCGGAAGCCTCATAGCCGGAGTGCACCATGCAGTTCGCGCACTGAGGATTACCACTCTCAGTCCCGTAATTCTCCCAGGCGGTTGTCTCCATCAATTCTTTAAAGGTTGTGGCATAACCGTCCTGAAGCAGATAGCAGGGCTTTTGCCAGCCAAAGATGTTGTAAGTAGGCATTCCCCACGGGGTGCAACGAAATTCGCGCTTCCCCATCAAGAACTCAAGAAACAGCGGAGAAGCATTGAAGCGCCAGTTCGGTTTGCGATTCGAAAGAATCGCCCGGAAGAGCTTCCGGGTCTTGGCACGAGCCAAGAAACGCTGCTGGTCCGGGGCCTTGTCATACGAGTATCCCGGAGAGAGCATCATGCTCTCGATTCCGATGCTCATCGCCTCGTCGAAGAAAGCGCGGACCTCATTTGGGTCTGCACCGTCAAACAAAGTCGTATTCGTCGTAACGCGGAAACCGCGCTTTACCGCTTCCTTGATTGCATCTACGGCTATGTCGTAAACGCCGTCACGGCAGACGGCAAAATCATGGTGCTCCCGTAGTCCGTCCAGATGAACGGAGAAGGAGAAATACTTCGACGGGGTGAACTCATTCAGACGGCGCTTCAGATCGAGAGCATTCGTACACAGATACACATACTTGCCACGAGCAATCAGCCCGTTCACAATCTCGACAATCTGAGGATGGAGCAACGGCTCTCCGCCAGGAATCGCCACCATAGGCGTTCCGGCCTCTTCAATGGCCTGGAAGCACTCTTCCGGAGAGAGCTGCTTTTTCAAAATATGCGGTGGATACTGAACCTTCCCGCAACCGGCACAGGCCAAGCTGCAACGAAACAGCGGCTCAAGCATAACGACCAGAGGGTAGCGCTTACGCCCGCCAATCTTATTCTTGAGAACATATTTGGTGACTGCCCACGCCTGGGAGATAGGAACTGCCATGAACCTTTGTCCTCCTTGCGGGCGCCTTAAGCGCCGCGCTCCATTGCCCGCTTGTAGGTCGTCAATGCCAACAGGGGGAAGTAATTGCGATACATGTGGTACGCCAGATAGAAGACGCGAGGGAACCCTGTACCGGTATAGAGGCTCTGCTTTGTCTGCTCTTCACCGATATGCTCGTTCCATGAACCATCCTGGTTCTGCTGTTCGATTAACCAGCGAACACCCTTGGCTACCGAATCGCTTCTGGTGTCGCCAGCGGACAACAATCCAAGAACTGCCCAGGCAGTCTGCGAAGGAGTGCTGAGACCTACCCCTCGAAGGGTGGGATCGTCGTAGCTTCCACAGGTCTCTCCCCATCCACCATCGGCATTCTGCACACTGCGAATCCACTCAGCGGCTTGCTGAATCTCCGGCTCGTGGTTCCACACCCCAATGGTTTCCAGACCACGCAGCACCAGGAAGGTTCCATAGAGATAGTTCACACCCCAGCGGCCGAACCAGCTACCATCCGGTTCCTGCTCGCTCATGATGAACTTGATAGCCTTCTCTACCCGCTTGTCCTTGCGCGTGTAACCGTAGGTGGCCAGCATCTCCAGGATGCGTCCCGTGATATCGACCGTCGGCGGATCCAGCATGGCGTTATGGTCGGCAAAGGGGATGTACTGGAAGATCATCTTCGTATTGTCTTTATCGAAGCTTGCCCAGCCGCCATTCTTGCACTGCATGGCAAAGATCCAGTCAATCGCCCGCTGCGAAACGTCGTATTGATAGCGCTCCCGCGGATTATCGACCTTATTCAGTGCCAGAAGAACCTGCGCCGAATCGTCAGTGTCCGGATAAAACTCGTTGTTAAATTCGAAGTACCAGCCTCCGGGCTCAGAATTGCGAACCTTGACGGCCCAATCTCCCTTATGCCGGACTTCCTTCGACAACAGCCAGTCAGCAGCTTTCAATAACCGGGGATCCTGACGAGAAACGCCCGCTTCTCCCAGGGCAAAGACGGCCTGAGCCGTATCCCACACCGGAGAGACGCAAGGCTGCATACGGAAGGTCGGTTCCTTGTAGTCACCCGAACCGTCGTCCTCGATTCCCAGCTTCTCGAACTCGTCCATTGCCCGAATCATCTGGGGATCGTCGTCCGAATAGCCCAGGCAACGCAGGGCAACAATCGCATTGAGCATGGCCGGATAAATGGCACCGAGGCCATCCGACATCTCGAGACGTTCCAGCATCCAGCGCTCGGCCTTCTTCAAAGCCATCTTGCGCAAGGGACGAATATGAATCGCCTCAAACCAATGCGTAATGCGATCGGTCAACAGGAAGAAATTCCGCCAGCTGATCTTGTTCTTCTTGTCCCAGCGGAGACGAAGGTTGGCATTTTCCCTCCCCCCGACAAAGAGCTCATCGATACATTGCTCCGGAGGAAGCTTCTTGAAAGGCTTCTTCGCATAAATGATCGACAGCGGGACCAAGATCGCCCGAGACCACGACGAAATCTCGTAGATGTTGAAGTAGAACCAGCTGGGGAACAACACGATCTCCGGCGGAACAGCCGGAACAGCATCGTAATCGTATTGGCCGAGGGAACACAGGTACATCTTCGTGAAGGTGTTGCACTCCACGACCCCGCCATGGGCCAGGATCCATTCGCGTGCCTTTACAAGCACCGGATGATCCATGGTCATCCCCATCAATTTGCAGGCGAAATAGCACTTAACAGCAAGGGAAATGTTTCCCGGTCCGCCTGGATAGATGCTCCAACTACCATCTTCATTCTGGTAACGGAGAATCTCCGTTAAGGCACGCTGCATGCGTCCGGGATCACCCGTACCTAACAGCTTGTGCATGTAGATGTAGTCGGCTTCGAGCATGGAATCCGCTTCCAGCTCGCCGCACCAATATCCATCCGGATGCTGTTCGGAAAAAATGTAATCGCGTGAACGTGCGAGAGCAGAATCAACCTGCTCTAACTCCACGTCCAAACGTCCAAACCGGGTACGCCCGGTCTGCGTCTTCGTATGTAAAACACTCATGCGTTTGTCCGCATCGTGTCCTCTAGTTGTGACACGACGCTGCTAGCGAACCAGTACCGGAGAGCCGCCGGGCCCCCCACCGATTGCCTGGACAATCTCCGGAGGCAACCCAAACCGTACATTCTCAGGCATCACTTCTACTTCTTCGACGCCATCAAAGCCTTTTTGTTTCAAATAATTGACAACGTCTCCCACCAGAACCTCCGGAGCAGATGCACCGGCGGTCACAGCAACGGTGGAAACGCCATCCAGCCAGGATGGGTCAATTGCTTGCGAGTTGTCGATCAAATAGGCACGCGTACTGAGATTGCGAGAAACCTCAACCAATCGATTGGAGTTCGAGCTGTTGGTAGAACCGACAACTAGAACCAAATCAGCCTGATGCGCAACATTCTTCACGGCTACTTGACGGTTTTCTGTCGCATAGCAGATGTCCTGCGCGTGAGGTCCCACGATATTGGGGAACTTTTCTTTGAGGGCCTGGATTATGTCCTTGGCTTCATCCAAGCTAAGGGTGGTCTGCGTCAAATAAGCCACACGGTTGGGATCGGAAACCTGAAGATTGGCGACCTCTGCCGCTGAAGAAACAACCTGAGTTACCTCAGGAGCCTCCCCTAACGTTCCTTCGATTTCATCGTGATCCCGGTGGCCAATGAGCACCAGGGAATAGCCCTGCTTGGCAAACTTTACAGCTTCTACATGAACCTTCGTCACTAAAGGACAGGTAGCATCAATCACCTTGAGTCCACGCTCTTTGCTGCGCTCGCGCACGGCCGGTGATACTCCATGCGCACTGTAGATAACTCTTTTCCCTTCAGGTACTTCGTCGATATCGTCAACAAAGATTGCGCCCTTCGCAGCAAGCTCATTCACCACAAAGCGATTGTGGACAATCTCCTTGCGGACATAAATCGGAGCTCCAAAGGTTTCAAGGGCGATCTTTACGACATCAATGGCGCGTACTACGCCAGCACAGAATCCACGGGGCTTCAGCAATAGAACGCGCTTTTCGGACACGGGGGAATCCTCTCTCGCTTCGCTCGGCTGGGTTTCAGTTGTGTTAACAGTCACAGGATTCAGTATAACAAGCGTTTGTAGAATCTCCACTCAGCGGAAAACCCGTTCCAATACAGAAGAAGCGCGGAATCAACAATACGTTAGCTGAAGGCTATGAGATCTGCCCCTAGCAGGAATCTCCTCTCTAACTGCCCCGATATAGGGCGCCTCCCCCATAAACAATAGTCCGTGATAAAGATCGAAGCCATCTCGAAGAAGATCTCCCAACAGCAGCAACGAAATTCACCTCTTATGTAGACAATCCATTATCACCCGGGTATTATCGCAGAGTAACTATTATACCCGGCAACAAAGATCGGCCAATGGGGGAGTCAGAGTGAATGAGTGGGCAATCCATATCTAGAGAAGCTAGAAAAGCTGCTATCGCAGCCTACAAAGAACGCAAGGTTGTTTCAGGAATTTATGCCATCCGATGTACAACAACCGATGAAAAGTGGGTTGGATACGCACCGGACCTATCGACAATCTGGAATCGTATTAGCTCCGAGCTGCGCTATAACAGTCCCCGTTACCGAACCTTGCAATTGGCGTGGAACGAGCAGGGAGCTAATAATTTCTCTTTCGAAGCAATCGAGCACTTCGAAGAAGACGAGCATCCCTTTGCCCTCGATCGGCACAGAAAAGAGCGGATAGAACATTGGTGTTCAGCACTTGTCGCGACCAAAATCTGAAGAATTTCGAAATCTCATGACCGTAAATTACACGGGCACGAATCAGACATTCTGCACCACGGCCGTCTTGTTCTTTATGAGCGGCCGGGCCCAGAAAGAAACGGCACCTACCCAGCCAAAAGAAAGATAGAGAACTAACATTCCTGTTCGTAGTCCGAAGGAATCTCCCAATCGCCCAATCAGCAGAGGAAGAAAAGCTCCCCCCATAATTCCCGAACATAGAATTCCAGCCAGAGGTCCGGGATACTCAAGAATCGAATTAAGGCCTAGAGAGATGATGATGGGCCACATTACCGAAGCACAGAGGCCGATACAGGGAAATGCGACCTTAGCTGCGGCCCCGCTCCCAAACAAACCGACCGTTAATGCCACTAGGGCTCCGCAGGAGAAGATTCGTAACACCAGACGGGAATCCAGAACCTTCAACAAGACCATTCCGATGAAACATCCGACGGTCATCAGTCCCCAGAAGAAAGCTACTGCATTCGATCCGACGGTATGGGGATCGTAATGATGATACCGCCACAAAAACTCTGAGATCCAGTCGGCAGTTCCCTGCTCCGAACCTACATACAGAAACACGCTGAGGAAGAACAACAATACAGTAGGCTTGCGAAGAAGAAAGGCATACATCGTAGCGGTTCCGCTTTCTTCATCTTGTTTGCGCTCTACCTTTGGGAAACGCGAGAAAGCAAGAACCAGGGCCGTTCCAAAGATCACCACGGCAAAGACCCAGTACATCGAGATCCAAGGCAGATTTGCAGGAACTACCCGCGACAGGATACCGATCACACCACTCGATGCACGCCCCTGTTCTTTCAGCCCCTCCACAATGTAGGAGTAGAGGTGAGGGCTAAGGAAAGAGGCAATGCCAAAAATGAGCTGAGCAAAAGCAGAGTTGAACGCAAAGTGTTCTTCTCCACCTGCGGTCCGCAATAGAGGATTAATAGCGACCTGAAGAGCTGCCATGCTTCCGCCAATTACGAATAGCGATGCAACGGCAATCGCATACGTCGGCCACACAGCAATCAGCAGAGATCCAGCCAACGCCGCAGTGAAGCAACCAAGAATGACCTTCTTCTCCCGCCATCGTGCAACGAAAAATCCCGCGGGAATGGAAAGAACTCCATAGGCGACAAAGAAAGAGAAAGGCAATACCGCCGCAGCCGTAAGACTAACCCGGTAGCTGCTGATGATGTCCGGGACAATAGGCCCAAGGATATTCGTTACGAGCGACATAACGAAGAAAATCGCAAAGACCACGACCACCATGTACTTGCTGCGTTGTGTATTGCCTTCCATCGTCGTTCCCGTGCCTATTCCACAACCGTGATCTTGGTTGCAAAGGAGAAACGCCCTGCTTCTGTACCTGCACGGGCATTCAGTGCAAGAGTGATCATCTGTACGGGCAGAATCTCTAGAATCGGCAAAATACTCGGTGGACAGCTCTGCAATCGAAAAGCGCGCATAAGTGCATCACTTCCTATTGCCTCTGCCTGGCCTGCCTGCGAGTGAACATCGGCCAATAAACGGCGATTCAGCTCGATCGTTGTATCTTCGCCATCAAAGACCGTGACGAAGGTCTCATCGCTCAGCATCTCCATTGGGCCATGGCGAAAAGCAGCACTGCTCATGCCTTCTGCATGAAAACGGCTTGATTCCTTCATGATGAGAGCGCCCGTCCTGGCAGCGGCCAGAGAGGGGCCACGTCCAACGAGAAAGAGCTGTTGAATTCCGTCGAAGTGATCGGCTACTTCTACAACATGCTCCTTCCAGTCCTTCAAATACTCGGCCACAGCAGCCTCTGCGCTCTCCAATTGACTTGAAGTTTTATCCAGGTCGAGCCCGCAGAGCACAGCACCGGCGAATTCCATCATCATCAACGCCGTCACATAGGTTTTGACGGAAACAGAAAACTCCGGTCCTGCATAAGTTAGCAGAGTTACCGATGCTTCCTTTGCCAATGGACTATCTTCCGTGTTGGTAATAGCCAGAACCGGGGCTATACCTTGATTGATCTGTAGTAACCGGATAATCTCCGCGCTCTGTCCGGACTGCGACACGACAACGAAGAGTGTCTCAGGGCCAATCAATGAGCGCATATAGTGCACTAACTCCGAGGTCTCGACCAGCAGAGTTGTATAACCCGCAGCATTCAAACGCAGGCTCAAGGGATACAGACCATGAAGAGAAGAGCCCATTCCGGTAAGTACTACTCTGCGGAAACGTCCTGACTGTAAATCTCTTGCCAGCGAATTCAGACCTGCCGAGAGGTCCAGCTTTTCGTATGTCTTATGCAGAGCCTTGGGTTGTTCCAAAATATCGTGTACATACGCACCTTCTACGATCTGATACTTTCTAGAATTCACTTCATCCTCACTTCCGGTTGAAAACGATGGCGCCATACTTGCGCCGCGCCAATCAGACCCACTTCCGGACCAAGCCGCGCAAGCGTAATCTCGCAATCGCGAAAAGGCACCAGGCGGCAGTTCTCTTGAATGACCTTCCACATCACCGGCATAAACAGATCCGCACTTTTCATCACGCTGCCGCCAAGCGCAATACAGTCAGGCAGAAAAATCGTTATGACGTTTGCCAGTCCCATTCCCAGATAGCGGCCCACCTGTTCGATGGTCTTGACAGCCCAGTCTTCACCGTCACGGGCTCGCTGGCATATCTCTGCGGCAGAAGGACGACTGGCTTTTATCTCTGCCGGAGCGAGTTCGTAGGCTAGTTGTTCCAGAGCTGGACCTGCGGCCATTGCCTCCCAGCAGCCGGTAGCGCCACAGGTACAGTGAGGACCATGAGGATCGAGGATGTGGTGACCCAATTCCGGATGGGACTGATTCACTCCGCGATAGAGGACACCGTCGATGAGAATCCCTGAACCGATGCCGGTCCCCACCGTAATGCAGATGAAACGCTGCTTACCGCTTCCACTGCCCCAGCAGGCTTCTGCCAGTGCAGCAGCATCGGCATCGTTCTCCATGGCAACCGTCACCCCATAGTGATCGGAGAGCCAGTTCACAGGATTTGACCCTGACCAGCCGGGTAAGGTGTTTACATCCTCTAACTGCCCGGTAAAAGGATCGATGGGACCTGTGCAGCCGATTCCAATTCCCTGAATCGCCCCTCCCACCTGCTTCATCAGGCGATCGAGAATATCCACAACACGCTGCATGGCAGCAAGGAAACCAAGCTCGACTTGAACCGGAGTTTCCTCTTGGGCAAGTAATTCTCCGTTCTCATTTACGAGGCCAACAGCAATCTTCGTACCGCCAATATCTACTGCACCTAACAAAAGTCTTCCCACCCGGCCTACTCCCAACGCACTACCATGCTTTGAAATGGTTCTAGATTGATCGTCCAGGAGGTCTTTGCATCCTGCCCGACAGACGGCACTGTTGCTTCCTTATCAGGAAGGATCTGCCAAAGCTTCCGAGCTCCTACGGTCGAGGTCAGTTTTGCAACCTGCTTGGCGTCGGAGTGATTCACGAGAACCACATATCCGCGATTGCTGCCGTTTAACGACGAAGCTTCAACCACCGCATTCCCCGACTCGAAGGGAGCATAGACATGAACCGATTTGCGAAGCGCCTCATAGATACGGTAGGTCGGTTCGTTCTTCTCGAAGGCCATCGGCTTGCTAGCCAGATAGAGTTCAATCGGATAAGCACAGAGAAGCGTCTGCCCCTTCTCCAGCTGATTGGCAACCAGGGCAGGCCGTCCCTGTTGATCGACAGCGATTACACGTCCGCCGTGGACGGATAGAACTGCAGCCCAATTCGCCGAAGAGCCGGCCGAGGCATCGTAATGGAACACATCTCCTGGTTTCAGGTCTCCATAGGGCGCAACCACCTTCAAGGTCACGTCCGATACAGGTACACGGTCGACCAGTCTGGCCCCAAAGAGTTGCTCCATCTCCGGAATGGCGGCATCGCCGCTAACCGAGGCATAGAGCGCACCTCCATCTCGCACATAGGAGGCAGCCTTCGTCCAGAAGTCCGAATGGAGATGGATCAAGCGATCTTCCGTACTTGTTAAGGGGGAGGGCAAGAGGACAAGGGGGTGTTTCTGCCAGTTGTCGTATTCGCGCGGCATATCCGCCTTCATCTGGGCTTGGCTGGCAAGAATGTAGCTGGAGATTAGCCCGCCCATCAGCCTGTTGTTTCCCTCTCCTCCACCAGAGGACTGGCTTTGTCCCGAAACTGTTCCACCTTCCACCGTCGAGGTATAGGGAACAACCGAGGGACCGGTAAGCCCAAAGTGAGACATATCGCCATACGGCTTTGACCACTCCTGGGGGATCAGGAGTGCGGCTTGCGCTGCGGAAGGTTCGACCCCGTTAAGGTCCAGCTTTCCGGTAACCGCCGAGAAGTCTCGAAACATCCTGGCTGCCGGACGTTCCTTGCGATCCCAAGTCACGAGCCCGAACTGAGTCTCGTGCGGCGACCGCAAATAAGGCACTTTGTGGTACTGGTCGGGTGCGGCGTCGGTATAGCACCAGAGTAGAAAACCATTGGCTCCAACGCCCAAACTAGAGTGCATTAGCGCAGATTCGAAGGTTGCAATCCTCTCAGGGTCATATTGCGCGGAGGATGCACCCAGCTCCTGCAGCATGACCGGTTTTCCAGCTCCACCCGAAAGAGCTGTCTCAAATGAACCGCCGTAGGTTTGCCTTGCCGAGAGCATGGGATCGGGAAAAAGATTCGCAGCATAGATCGTGTAAGGATGCACGCTGAAGAAATCGACCTCATCGCGAATAAGATCCGGACGAAAAGGTCCATGCCCAACATCCTGCATGCTGGTTCCTACTACCAGAGGGTGGACGTCGCCCTGCTTGCGCATTGCCCAAGCGATCAATCTCGTCCAATTAATCGCCATTGCATCCGAGGTCGAATCCACAGCGATCCAGAAGGGCGGCTCATCGGTAAGATCCCAGGAGAGAATTTCGTTCGACTTGCCAAAGCGCCGAGCAAGCTCGGCTGCGAAATTGGTTTCCAAACGCAGCATCTCCGGATCAGCGTGAGGATGCCGTCCATGCCGATACGGCACATCCCAATAGGCCTCTCCCACCTCTCCGCCAATCAGCAGACAGGGATGCAGATAGATGTGGTACTTCTTTGCCAGGGTGATGAGGTATTCGAGCTGGCGGAATGCTTCTTCGTGATATTGTCCCGGCCTGGGTTCAAACCATGCCCATACCAGATCGAGGCGAACGGTATTCACCCCCAGCTCGTGCATCTGAGCAAAATCTGCCTCGATGGCAGCCGGATCCCACTCGTAGGGCCATTCCATGGCGGCCTTTGCCGGAACCCAGTTCACGCCCACAGGAATGAAGCGCTTCCCCTCGCTCGCAAAGTAGCTGCCGTCCAACCGCACTGAAGGCAAGCTGACCAGATCCTTACTCTCGGCACGTGCACCGGAAGCCCCCAGGCAAAGAGCAAGAAGCATACAGGCTGTCTTGAAGTTCATCCGTTCCACTTTCTGTCCCCTATCGAAACGTCAAAATCGCGCTGGCAACCGCGAATCAGCTACACGAAGCACATTGAGGGAGTATCCAATCCACCCCATGTCCCCGTTCCCGTTCAGTCCCGGTTGTCTCCTTTGCGAATACCTAGCATCATGTGTATACAACCTGTTGTCAAGGGAAATTCTGAATAGGTCCCTTATAATCATCACTGCATATGATTTCAGTTTCTCCGCTGAACGCTCCGTCCCAAACCGATGTTCGGATCAAGGTGACGCTCGATTCCACAAGTTTTGTTCCCTACTACGAACAGATCGCCGAACAGGTCAGGCAGCAGATTCAGGCAAAGGTGCTGCTGCCGGGAGCAGAGTTTTATTCCGAAGCAGAGCTATCCAAACTACTTGGAATCAGCAAGATGCCGGTTCGCCAAGCCTTTCAGAAATTGCGTTCCGAAGGTCTGCTGGTAATTGCCAAGGGCAAACGGCCTGTGGTGGGAACGGAACGGGTTCGCTGGGATTTTCAAGAACTGAGGGGATTCAGCGAGGAGATGAGGCGTCGCGGCCTTAAGCCCTCTGCCCGCGTCCTTGCTATTGAACGGCAACAACCGACGCCGGAAACAGCAGAGGCCCTTCGTCTTGAGCCTGGACAACAAGTCTATTATTTAAAGCGTTTACGCTTCGTCGATCAGCATCCGGTGGCAGTGGTGACCAGCTTTCTGCCTGCACACGTCTTTCCTGAACTGGAGAAGGCAGATCTGGCCGGGCAGTCGCTCTACTACGTGATTGAGAACGTCTACCATCGGCCTTTGCAGGGTGCGGAAGAGGTAATCGGCGCAATCAATGCCGGTCCCGATGAAGCAAGTATCTTGCAGACGACGGTGGGCAGTGCACTCCTGATCGTGCGGGAAACAACCTACGACATCCAAAAGGTCCCGATCGAATACAGCATCTCGTTATTGAGGGGTGACCGTTACACCGCGTCAGTCACATCACTGCGCAAAAAGCCTTAGCTCCCCTGAGTACCATGCATGATATGTGTACAGGCTCCTAAAGGCTAGCGGCTGGCCTGAATCATCTGTTCTGCATTCTTTAGCGAGGCTTCAGTCAACTTCGCACCGCTAAGCATGCGGGCCACTTCGCCGGTTCGCTCCTCCCCAGCCAGCAGACGGACGTTGGTCCTGGTCCTGCCCCGTTCCTCTCTCTTCTCAATCAGGAAATGCTGATCGGCGAAGGCCGCTATTTGCGGCAGATGAGTAACACAAAGAACCTGTTGCGCCCGGGATAGAGCCTTTAGCTTCTGACCGACTGCTTCGGCAGCTCTTCCGCCAATACCGATGTCGATTTCGTCAAAAACCAGCGTGCGAGGAACCGCCGTCTTCTTCTTGGTCTTGGAAGCACCCTCCTCGACGCTCACCTTAAGGGCAAGCATGACGCGGGACATCTCACCTCCGGAGGCAATTTCATCGAGAGGCTTGAGCGGCTCTCCGGCATTGGTAGCAATACGATAGGAGACCTCATCCCAGCCATAGGAACTCCAGATCGACTGTTCGTGATGAGCTGTCACCTCTACGGCAAAGACCACCTTCATGGCGAGATCGTTAATCTGGCTCTCGGCCAGCTTGGCAAGCTTTTTGGCAGCGGCGGCTCTGAGCAGCGTCAGCTCATCGGCGGCCTGCCGGAATTTACCTTCTGCACGAGACAAGTCTTCGCGCAGACGATGTACGATCTCGTCCCGATCTTCGATCTCGGACAACTTCGCAGAGACATCCTCGCCAAAGGAGATAACCTCTTCGAGAGTCGAGCCGTATTTTTTCTTCAGTCGGCTCAAGAGCTCCAGACGATCTTCAATTTCCGCCAAACGGTCGGGAGAAGCCTGAATGCCTTCGGCATAGTCCCGCAAAGTGGCACTCACGTCGCCGACAACGGCGCGAGCAGAAATAATCTGCTGAACAGATTCGGCAAAGCGTTCGTCGTACTTTGCCAGCTCCTGAATATGGTTCAGAGCGGCACGGAGGGCAGTTTCAGCCGAAGTTTCTCCCTCGTAGAGCAGTTCGAAACCGGTCATAGAAGCGCTATAGAGCTTTTCGGCATTCGACAGGACCCGTCGCTCGGTTTCCAGAGCCAGATCTTCCCCTACAACCGGCTTGACGGCCTCAATCTCCTTCCTCTGAAAGGACCACATATCGGCCATGCGGAGGCGATCCTGCTCATCCTTCTCGAGATCTTCCAGCTTTTTCCGGATCTCCCCCCAGGCCTGATAGGCAGAGGCTACGGAATCGGTTGAGATTCCAGCGAAGCGATCCAGCAGATTGCGCTGCTGGGCCTGATCGAAGGCTCCAAGGGTCTCGCTCTGAGCATGGACCAGGGCCAGTTCGGGTGCCAATTGGCGCAAAACTGCCACCGTGGCAGGCTGGTTATTGATGAAAACACGGCCTTTACCGCCGGTATGGATCTCCCGGCGCAAGATGATCTCGGCCCCGCCTGAGTCGATCCCGTTCTCTTCCAGGATCGTCTCGGCAACCGCTGTGGATTCGAAGACACAGGAGACCACGGCGCGATCTGCGCCATGGCGGACCACGTCGGAAGAGGCCTTTTCGCCCAGCAATAAAGCAAGAGCATCGACCAGAATGGATTTCCCGGCCCCAGTCTCACCCGTTAGCAAATTCAGCCCTGGACCGAAAACGGCAACTGCATGGTCGATGACCGCATAGTTCTCCGCACGTAATTCCAACAGCATGCAATACCTCTTAGGTTATTGTCGGCCGATGCCATGCATCTACTTAAACATACACAGATGGGAATCCGAGCCGAGAATAGCACGCCAAGATACCTCTTCGATGACAACAAAATCTTTACCTAAGCGTTTCATTCTACGAGCAACTATTTGGTATCGGGTCCCCCATTCTGCTAACTTGGAAGCCTAGAGAGTAATGACACACCTCATAGCAGCGTTTGTTCTCTTCCTGCAAACCGAGGCGACACCCGCCCCAGCGCCAAGCGGTAATGCGATTCTCGAAATGCTTCAAAACATGGGAATCCTGGCGACCTGTGTGTTGGGTCTGCTTGTAATTGCAAGTCTTTTCTCATGGACCATCATTTTCGGGAAATGGTCCAGTTTCAAACGGGCGAAGAATCAGAGCCGCCGTTTTCTGCGTGCTTTCCGCAAGGCGAACCGCCTGCAGGAAATCGCAGCCGTCAGCGAGCAGTTCCAGCCTAGCCCGCTGTGCATGATTTTCGACGAGGTCTACGAGACCTACCGCCGCCAGACCGGTGGCTTCGGACCGCCACGCAATAGCGCAACACTGGAGCGCAGTGCTCAGATTGCCGCCAGCGAGGCACTAACCAATATGGAGCGCCGCCTTCCCTGGCTGGCGACCATTGCTTCCAGCTCTCCGTTTATCGGTCTCTTCGGAACCATCATGGGTATCGTCGATGCCTTCCATGGTCTGGGCACCGCTGGATCGGCCACCCTGCGCGCTGTAGCGCCGGGCGTTTCGGAAGCTTTGATTACCACCGCCGCCGGCTTGCTCGTAGCCGTTCCGGCGCTCGTTGCCTATAACCAATTTGCCGCCTCGCTACGCGAACTTGGCGGACGCATGGACGATTTTATTCGCGAACTGCTGAACACTCTGGAAGAGGTCCCCGGGGGACGCTCGCCACATTCCTCTTCTGACGTTTTGGAAAGGGAGCCAGCACGTGGCATTCACGACTAGCAGCGGCAAAACACAGTCAGCGATGGCGGACATCAACATTACTCCGCTCGTCGACGTCGTGCTGGTGCTGTTGGTGATCTTCATGTTGACAGCACCGGTACTGCAGTCCGGCATCGATGTTGCTGTCCCAAAAACAAAGACGGTCAAGGAAGTCACAGAGCAGCGTAAGGTTCTCACGATCAACCGCGATCAGGAAGTCTTTCTAGGGGACAAGCCGGTGAATCTAAACGATCTGCCGGTCATCCTCCGTACATCGGACACTGATCCGGCGCACCAGGTTATCTATTTGCGTGCAGACGAACGCGTTCCTTTCGGAGCTTTCGCTTCGGTCATGGACGCAGTCAAACAGGCGGGGATTTCCAATATCAGCATCGTGACGCAGCCCATAACTCAAAGCCCCTCAGGCGCAGCGAGGTAAAGCCATGGGAGGCTTTGCAAGCGACCGCTCTTTAGGTGCGTTCCGAGACCAGCAGGAACGCCTGGCCATGCCCTTCATGGGCGCGGTCATCATGCATTGCGCAATTGTGGCGTTCCTATTCCTCTTTGGAGTTGTGCACTTTCACCACGGTGACTCCTGGGGCACAGAGAATCCCGGAGGAGCTATCCAGGCCACACTTGTGAGCCAGGCCACAATTCCACTACCACAAGATCAGAAGCCAACGGACAACGTGCTGGCCACCGAAACCCCCAGTCCCGCTCCAGCACCTCCTACTCCGAAGGCTCCGACGGTACAGGAAGACAAGGCTATTCCCATTCCGCTGAAGAGCACTCAGCCGAAGAAGGAACAGCAGCAGCAGACTGGAAAGCAAAGTAACTTAAAACCGCCTACTACACCGCAGCAGAAGAATTTGGCTCGGTATGGTGAAGCTGCGCCTTCCTCCATGCACCAGGCTACTCAAGGAAACGTCGGCAATAATCCGGTTTCCGTCGGCGGCGGCGATTTCGGTTCCAAGTTTGGTTATTACGTAAGCATTATTCAACGCAAAGTACGTGAGAACTGGTACACCCAGACGATAGATCCACGAACGCCACTCGGATCCCAGGTCGTAGTAGTCTTTTCCATCCACCGAGATGGCACCGTTTCGAATGTCCAGCTGCAATCGAGAAGCGGCTCGCCGACATTTAACGATACTGCTGTGCGAGCAGTACAGCGTGTAGACAGTTTTGGACCTCTACCGGCGGGATACAACCAGAGCACCGTATCAGTTGCGTACACCTTCACGTTCGAAGGCAAATGATATTGAGAGTGAAAACAAGTCAAACCGGCAGTATAGGCTCCTAATACCTTTCTGGGAGGGAGCTGAAGTAAGCACTGTACAGGTTTTGAGGACATGGACACGATGATCAGTAAGGATAAGAAAGCGATACTCCTCCGCGCCTTCTCTGTCTGCGCATTCGTTTTCCTGGCCGCGGGTCACAGCCTCGCGCAGGATTGGATCCGCACAGGCACGAACCTGGGTGTACAGCGAATTCGTATTGCAGCCGCAGACTTCAAGGCCATATCGGCCGACCCCCAAACACCGCAATTAAAAGCTACGTTCGATTCAACGCTTTATACCGATCTGCAAAATGCAGGCATTTTCGATGTTGTCTCGAAGAGCATGATTCCGACAGTCATGCCTGGATCGCCGCAGGAGATCAATGCCGCGCAGTGGGCAGCCCCTCCATCGGACGCCGCTATGGTCGCCTTCGGCGGATTAGGCATCAACGGTGGCAAGCTAGTGGTCAATGGCTGGCTGCACGACGTAAAGAATTCGCAGACCCCGGAAATCCTGAGTCGCCAATATACGGATAACGCTTCCCAAGACAGCGCCCGTTCGATAGCGCATAAGTTTGCCAACGAAATCATTCTTCGCTTAGGCGGCATTGCCGGCATCACCGACACCCATATCTACTTTGTTTCCAATCGTTCAGGAGCAAAAGAGATCTGGGTGATGGACTACGACGGTCAGAACCAGCATCCGGTGACACATCTGGGCAGTATGTCACTCTCACCCCGCATCTCACCGGACAATTCGCGCGTAGCCTTCTCTTCCTTGAATCCGCGCAGCGGTTGGGCGATTCGGATGTTTTCTCTCGTACTGAACCGTCCGGTCAGCTTCCCTGCGGGCACTAGCGGTGGCACGAATCTCTCTCCGGCCTGGTCTGGAGATGGATCGCGAATCGCATTCTCCTCTTCCCGCTCGGGAGATCCGGAGATCTGGGTGAGCGATGCCAATGGCGGCAAGCCAACTCGCATTACGGCCTTCGCCGGTCCCGATGTATCCCCAGTATGGAACCCTCGCACGAATTCCCAGATTGCCTGGGTAAGTGGCCGCTCCGGACTGCCACAGATTTACATCATGAGTGCCGATGGAACCAACGTCCAGCGGATGACAGATGGCGGATATGCCACCTCTCCGTCATGGTCGCCCAATGGCCAGTTCCTCGCCTTTGCGTGGAATCGTAAATATGGACCTGGAGCACCTGGCGGACAGGACATCTACATCATGGACATTGCCTCCAAGCGCTGGACTCAGCTCACGCACGAAGCAGGACGCAACGATTTCCCCTCCTGGTCTCCGGATAATCGCCACATTGTCTTCCAGAGAGAGGTTGGAGGAAAGAGCGAGATCTGGTCCATGCTGGCCAATGGACTCGAACAGCAGCAATTGACCAAGAGCGGCAGCAACACCATGCCCAATTGGAGCTGGAAATAGAGGCATCGCCATTGCGGTTTCTGCATAGAAAAAAGCAAGTAGAACGAGGCCATTCCGTGTAGGAATGGCCTCACTTTTTAGAGTGTGGTGTTCTCGCCTCCTCACAATTTGAGGAGGTCTCAAGCTTGGCATCGGGGGAACACACAATATCTCCGGACCGAGCGAGTACAATTTAGTTTTGGGACAAGATTGCGGAAACGCAGCGATGCGGGCTCTCACTCGGGTCGGCATTTGGTCCTAGTTGTCTCCGGGTGTTCCGAACGCAGTGCAGCACCAGAATCGCTGTGCTGGGTTTAACCTGGATAGGTAGGTAATTTTTTGGCCGCGGCAGTTTTTGGCATGGATTGGCGCTGCCGCATTTCGATTTCTCAGGTCGCAAGCAATGAAACTGTTTCGCTATACCGCTGTTGCCGCCCTCTCTCTTGCCTTCACGGTTCCGCCTGCACGCGCCGTCTCGAAGGAGATGATTCAGCTCCAAACGCAGGTCTCACAATTGCAGGAGCTGGTTCAGCGCCTGCAATCGACTACGGATTCTCGTTTTGGGGTCTTGCAGCACTTAATTGAACAGACGTCGGATAATCTCAATCAGATTACACAGAGCGTTACCAGCCTGCAGCGCACGATGCAGCAGCAGACGGACGGATCAGGCCAGAAGCTGGACGGCATTTCCGGTCAGATTCAAGCTTTGAACGATTCAGTTGATGAACTCAAGACCCGTTTCGACAAGATTCAAAAGCAAATTCAGGATTTACAGCCACAGCCTCCGGCACAAGCTGCTCCGGTTACCGGTGCGCCAACCGATCCCAATCAGCCGGGAAACGTGCCTCCTCAAGGTGGAATGGCATCTTCGGCACCGCCTCTGCAGTCTCTCTACCAGAGTGCATTAGGAGACTACAACGCCGCCAAGTATGAGCTGGCAACCTCCGAGTTCAGCGACGTAGTCAAGTACTACCCCCAGGAGAATCTGGCAGGCAATGCTCATTTCTATATTGGCGAAATGTCTTTCCGGCAGGGCAAGTACAAAGATGCCATCAAGGAGTATGACGCTGTCCTGGAGCAGTTCCCCGGAAACAATAAGGCTCCTTCGGCTCAGCTCCATAAGGGCGAGTGCTACATGCAGCTCAATCAGAACGACGCCGGAGTTCGTGAGTTTCGTGCTCTCGTTCAGCGCTATCCCCAGACACCAGAGGCACGCCAGGCGCGTAGCCGTCTGAATGGCATGGGAGTTCGTCTGAGTCCCAAACCAAGCTCAGCACGTTAAGGAAAAACCTTTCACTGAAGAGGCTCGGGGTTCCCGAGCCTTTTTCATTTGCCGTCAGGAATCGGCCACTCAGAAAACCATACCCTCGCGATTCGCGTCCTACGATTGCTATGCCTGAAAAGATAAAAGATTCCGACGCTCAAAAAGGGGCTCATGAAACCGAGCGTCCCGGTGAGCTATCGCAAACAAACCTGGACACTCAAATTCCGCAGAGAACAAAATCGGATTTTCTCCAGGAAACCGACAATGATTTTCCGGAACCCGGTTCAAGCCCCGAGCACAGCGGACAAACCGGAGGGGAAAAGCCTGCCTGAAGCATTTCTCTCATCGATGTAACCAAGACACAAAAGCTTACGTAGCGTTCTATCCTGGCATGTCGATACCTATGCGGGAAATGCTTTAAAAGGCCCCGGAAGCTTTCTCTTTCAACACTCCAAGCGAAAACAGCTGTGCAGTCAATTGCGAGGTAAAGATTTCCCTACCCGCGGTGGAAACGTGATTGGAGTCTGCAAACATCGAGGGTTCCCCAGTAGGAAATTCTTCATCACCGTCGATATACCGAAGCCCATGCTCCGCCGCTACCTGACGGAACCAGCCTTTTAGCCGGACGACCTCCGGTTGCGCTATTACTGGGGCAGGCATTGGGGGATCGACCATGACCACCGGAACCCCTTTTTCTGCGGCCAATGCCAGAATCTGCTGAAACGCTGCCTTTTCGAGATGATCAGGTTCTGCACCTGCCACAGAAAGATGAAGACTAGAGAATACCTTCGGAGGTAATCCGGGAACTTTCTTCCGAACATACCCTCCGCGATAGAAATATGGATCGATCATCCTTCGTACAAGCGGATAGCTGAGAAGTTGATCCGCCCCGCGATTCACGATGAGCACGAACATATCTTCCCAACCCGAGGGTCCCGGGTGCATCCTGGAATAGTTCATGAGAAGCTGGATCTTCATCCGTGGCGGAGCGTCAAAGAACAATCTGGGATCGTCGAATTCCGGAGCACGCGCTACGTTCGCGGGATAGGCTTCGATTACGCAAAGCTTGGGGCGATGTGAAGGATTCCTCCATGCCTCTTCCAGGAGAGGCAACATGTGATAGAAATCCAAGCCGTCATAGGCCAAAGCATAGGCCGTCAAGCCGGTCTTCGCTTCAAGGAGCTGTATGTCATATCCCTGGCGAGTATGCGAAGAACCGACGAATAAGATATCGACATGATCCAGGCGCAATTCTCCCTGCAGCCCGGCATTTTTCAGGGAGAAATGCTGCTCGAAACAGAACTTGAGTCCAACGAGAACCAGCAAAAGCAGAACGGCAAGGGATATAACCTTGAGGACTTTCTTCATAGGCTAGAACTGGAAATAGATAAACGATGATGCTCGCAAAACTCCGAATATAAGGATTGCCTGCAGCAAAATAGCGATCGTCGCAGCTTGATAGGAAAAAGAAATACGTAATTTTTCCTTTAGCTGGAAGAGTTGCTTTTCCTGGACCCACTCCATTGCAAACATAAGTCCCACGAAAAGGAAGGTTGTCGTCATAACACCCAAGGCCGTACTGTCATCCGTCGCAGCACGAATTGCGCCTTGGATGCTCTCCATACTTAGAGATGTCGAAGTCAGGATCTTTCTGACTATCTCAAACACAGATCCTATATCTTGTGCGCGGAAAATTACCCAGCCTAGCCCAATAAAGGACAAAGTAATGACACGGCGAACTGCCGTCCAGTAAATCCCTGGACGAAGCCATAGATGCCCCAAGGAGTGTTCTAGAACCAGAAGCAGGCCGTTATAAAAACCCCAGAGAACAAAAGTCCAGTTTGCGCCGTGCCACAATCCGCTGATAGTAAAGGTAGCTAGTAAGTTGATATAGAGCCGGGGCACTGGTACACGGCTCCCGCCCAGCGGGATATAGACATAGTCCTTAAACCATGTCGAGAGCGAAATATGCCATCTCCTCCAGAATTCGCTGATGCTCGTTGAAAAGTATGGATGCCGGAAGTTAGTCATCAGTTCAAAGCCCATGATTCGCGCACATCCGATTGCAATGTGCGAGTACCCACAGAAATCGGCATAGATCTGAACGGCAAAAAGCACGGTCGCTAACAGGAGTGCCAGCCCGGATTGTCCGTGCCAGCTTCCGTAGATTTTGTCGACATACATTGCAGCCCGATCGGCAACGACCATCTTCTGGAAGTAGCCCCAGGCAAGAAGCATCAGACCTTCGATCACATTTTCAATCTGGAATTTATGGTCCCGATAAAACTGGTGCAGGAGATTCTGCGGCCGTTCAATTGGACCTGCAACCAATTGCGGATAAAACATGACATAGAGAGCATATATGCCAAAGTTACGTTCAGGAGCCTGATTCCGCCGATAAACTTCGATCACGTAACTAAGACTCTGAAAGGTGTGGAAGGACAAGCCAATAGGCAGAATGATCGATACCAGAGGAAGATTCTCCGGAATCCTTACCAGCCGCTCCAGAAAGCGTCCTGACAATATGAAGAAATCGTAATACTTAAAAAGAAACAGTACGAAGCACGTGGAGAGAATGCTCACGTACAGATAGATTTTTCGCTCTTTCCCTTCTGCCGCAGCTATCTTGATAGCCATGAAATAGTCAATCAAAATCGTGGCAAACAAGATAAAGATGTAAATAGGAATAAAGGACATATAGAAGATACAGCTCGCAACAAGCAGCATCTTCCATCGCCACTTCCAGGGCAGAACGAAATAAAGCCCCGTCACAACAAGGAAAAACAGACAGAAAGACAGAGAGTTAAATAGCATGGGACTACTCCAGTAGGAATGAAATTTTCCCAGCAAAGCTCAAGACACAATCATGCAAAAAACCGAAGACGCAGTGTTCCGGTAAACGAAGAGAGAATAATCTATGTTTTAACGATAAGCAGAAATAACTTGTATCCCGACATTTGATTCAGATGAGAGTACAAGCGCAAAGGGAGCCTGCCTCGGAACGAAAATTTGTCCTTCGGCTCAGATATACCTTGGAAATAAGTTCAAAGAGACTATAGAAGCACTGGTATGGACGGGGATCTGACAGATCTTCTCTTCCAGATATGCAGCATGCTCTTTCAGCGATACGCGTCGGGTAGAAACGGAAACAGATTTCCATTGGAGAACAAGGGCCGGGCATTTCTTTTCCTGCAGATTTAAGTTAAGCACTTTCGGCAAACCCTGGTACAATTCCCGGCATGTGAGACATGCTCAATGAGACACAAGACTACAGATTCCGACCTCCAGAAGGGGGCTCACGAAACCGAGCGTCCCTACGAATTGTCGCAGGCTAACCTCTGCAGTCAGATACCGCAGCGAACGAAATCGATTTTTCTTCAAGACTGCGAAAATGATTTTCCTGAGCCAGGCGGAAGTCCTGAACATAGCGGCCAGGTGATACAGAAACAGATTGCCTAAAGCAGCAATCCTTCTTAAGAATTCTTCGGTAATCTGGGCAACATCAACTACATAGCCTCGTTCTGGCGAGAATACTCTTTCTCATCGCGGAACCGCGAACAGAAAGAAAGATTATCACCTCTAGGGACACGCCGCAGGCCTTGTATTGAGGCTTGGCAATCGAGCGTGTCCATCGATAATGTATTGAACACTCGAACGGGCTTCAGCATTTCACTCAGAGTTATAGACCAAGCCACAAAAGCTCACTCAGTTTGCTGCCAAAAGAGAGCTGCACACGAAAGAATGCTCAGAAAGCGGACGCTGCAACTCACAGCAGAATCACAGATTTACCATCGATAATTCGGCGATTACGTATTTCCGCCGTGGATTCCTTCTTTCCCGAGGCCGAACACCTGACTATGATGAACGGAATAAACACGAAAACGCCGAGAAACGGCAAAATATCTGTCCATGCCAGTGCTCTACCATCCCGACCTGCTCTACCAGAATGGCGGCTTTGTTGCCGACAGAGGTCTTCTAGTCGGCAATGACGGACGCATTCTGGACATTGTTTCAGCCGATGCTGCCACTCAATACGAAACAGTACGGCTCGTAGGAAAAGCACTCCTGCCCGGCTTCGTCAATGGACACTCGCACAGCTTTCAGCGCCTGATCCGTGGACGTTCGGAAAATCGCGGAATCAACGGCAAAGACTTCTGGACATGGCGCAATGCAATGTATCGCGCCGCGCTGGCTGTCGATCATGAAGATGTTTACCACGTTGCGCGCATGGTCTTTATGGAGATGGTGCTTAGTGGAATCACCTCCGTCGGAGAGTTTCACTACCTGCATCAAGCGAGAAGCGGCCAGCCATATGACGATCCGAATCTGCTGTCAAAACAGATTATTCGTGCAGCTCAATCCGTCGGCCTGAGAATTGCGTTGCTTCGTGTTGCCTATTTTCGAGCGGGATACAATCTGCCGTCCGACCCAGGACAGCTTCGCTTTTACGAGTCGAAAGAAGACTATCTCGACCGGGCCGCCGCCCTTGCCAAAGAAATCTCCCGCTCACACGCGCGAGTGTCCTTTGGCGTCGCACCTCATAGTATCCGGGCCGTACCGCTTCCCGATCTCGAAGAGATTTTCTCCTGGGCCGCAGAGCAGGGCTACCCCATACATATACATATGGCGGAGCAAATCGCTGAATTGGACGCTTGCCAGAAAGAGTATGGGTTAACGCCAGTCAGTTTGCTCCACAAGCATCAACTCCTTACGGAACATCTCACACTTGTTCACGCCATACACATAAGTGCCGAAGAGATGGATGCGTTAGCCGGAGCAAAGACCACGATCTGCTCATGCCCGACAACAGAACGTAATTTGGGCGATGGAATCATCGCCGCGGATCATGCCATCGCCAAAGGAATTCGGTTCTCTTTTGGCTCTGACAGCCAGGCACAGATCGACCCGCTGGAGGATGCCAGAGAACTGGAATACCATCTACGCCTCATTCACCAAAAGCGTGTACTCCTCGATCAAATCGATGGTATCGATCTTTCTGCCCGTCTCTTCAGCTATGCCACAAAGGGTGGAGCAATGAGTCTGGGGATTAACGCCGGAACGCTTCAGCCTGGAGAATTAGCCGATTTCTTCACTATCGACAGAAACGATCCTTCCCTATGTGGTGCTTCATCGACAGAATTACTGCCGATGATAGTTTTCGCCCTCCCGCGAAATGCAATTCGAGATGTATTTGTCGGAGGAAGCAAGATTCTGTCAGATGGACGGCATCCGGCTCGGGATGAAATTGTCGCGCAATACACCGAGGTTCACCGTAAGGTTTGGCACACATAATCTGTAACCGGATAGGTTGCAAAAACTAGCAAAATTCTCATATCCCAAGCAGCTCTTGGTCCAGAACAAGTTCCAGGCTCGGAGGTTCCAATGACTACAGCAACTCACTCGATTACAGCTCCACGAGGCACACAGCTTCACTGCAAAGGCTGGCAGCAGGAAGCCGCCTTGCGCTGCCTCATGAACAATTTGGATCCTGCCGTTGCAGAGCGCCCGGAAGATCTTGTTGTCTATGGTGGAATTGGCAAGGCTGCACGTAACTGGTCCTGCTTCGAAGCCATTGTCCGCGAGCTGCAGCACCTTGGAAATGAAGAGACACTGCTCGTTCAATCGGGAAAGCCTGTAGCCGTCTTCCCTACGCATGAGTATGCTCCCCGCGTTCTGATTGCAAACTCCAATCTGGTTGGGGCTTGGGCGAACTGGGATGAGTTCCACAAGCTGGATCGTCAAGGCTTAATCATGTATGGACAGATGACGGCAGGCAGCTGGATCTACATCGGCACACAAGGAATTCTGCAAGGGACATATCAAACGTTCTCCGCATTGGCAGAGAGAGATTTTGGCGGAAGCCTTCGCGGTAAGCTGGTTGTCTCCGGCGGCATCGGAGGCATGGGTGGAGCACAGCCTCTTTCCGTAACAATGAATGATGGAGTCTTTCTCGGTATCGATGTCGATCCTTCGCGCATCCAGCGTCGTCTGGAAACAGGCTATTGCGATGTCATGAGTCACGATCTCGACGAAGCGTTGGCACGTTGTGAAGAAGCACGTCGCAAGGGAGAAGCACTCTCCGTATGTCTTGTAGGAAACTGCGCTGAAGTACTTCCGGAACTCGTTCGTCGTGGGATCCAAATCGATGCCGTGACGGATCAAACTAGCGCACACGATCCGCTCAACGGATATGTCCCCGCCGGATACAGCCTTGAACGGGCCGCCGAGCTACGAGAGAAAGACCCTGTCGCTTACGTCGAGCAGTCCATGCAATCCATGGCTACTCACGTCGAAGCAATGCTGGCGATGAAGAGAGCTGGAGCCGTGGCCTTTGATTACGGCAACAATATTCGCCGCCGTGCTGCAGATGCAGGATGTAAGGACGCCTTTGAGATTCCAGGGTTCGTTCCCGAATTCATCCGTCCGCTCTTCTGCGAAGGTTCAGGACCCTTCCGCTGGGTAGCGCTTTCGGGAGATCCGGCAGACATCCGACGCACCGACCAGTTGGCGCTCGAACTCTTCCCGGAGAACAAGATCCTGACACGCTGGCTGCATCTGGCCAAAGATCGTGTTCACTTCCAGGGACTGCCATCGCGTATCTGCTGGCTCGGGTACGGTAATCGCGCTTTGATGGGCGAGGCAATGAACGATCTTGTCAAACGTGGCGAATTAAAGGCGCCTATCGCCATCGGCCGAGACCACCTCGATACCGGTTCGGTTGCATCTCCTTATCGCGAAACCGAAAAGATGAAAGATGGCTCCGACGCCATAGCCGATTGGCCGATTCTCAACGCCCTGCTCAATACAGCCAGTGGGGCAAGCTGGGTATCGTTCCACCATGGCGGAGGTGTCGGCATGGGTTATTCTCTGCACGCCGGACAAGTTACGGTAGCAGACGGAACCGATGCAGCAGCAAAACGGCTGCACCGCGTGCTCAATAACGATCCTGGAATCGGTGTTGCCCGGCATGTCGATGCTGGATACGAAATCGCGCGTGAAACTGCGGATACTAAAGGTATCCACATTCCCATGCGGCCCTAGAGAAGCAACCGGCTTGACCTTTAACTGCAACAGGAGAGATGTTCCACTGTGTCTCAAGAACGAAAGCAATCCCAGCGTATAGCTGTAGTGAATTGCGGAGAACTGATAACGCTCTCCGGTCCTGCGATGCCGAGAACCGGTAGAGCCTTACAGGAATTAGCGATTGTTCGAGATGGGGCCATGGTGATTGAAGATGGCTGCATTCGGTTTGTAGGTAAATACGACGAAGCTAAGCCTCTGATCCAGAAAGATACTCGGGTCATCGATGCAGAATCGCGAAGCGTGACTCCCGGATTTGTCGATGCGCATACGCATCCGGTCTTTGCAGGAAATCGCGTCAACGAATTCGAACAACGGATTGAAGGCAAAACCTACCAGGAGATCGCTGCAAGTGGTGGAGGAATCACTTCGACAATCTCCCGAACACGTGCAGCAAGCCATGAAGAACTTCTGGAAGCATCCACACAATATGCGACATGGTTCCTTCGTGGCGGAACAACGACGATCGAAGCCAAATCAGGTTACGGGCTCAACAGAGATTCCGAACTAAAGATCCTCAAAGTTCTACAACAACTGCCGGAACGTACTCCGTTAAGAGTGGTACCTACTTTTCTGGGAGCCCACACTGTTCCACCGGAATTTCTAGACAGGAGAGAGGAATATATTCGGCTGCTCACGGAAGAGCTTATTCCCGAGATTTCTAAGCACAAGCTTGCACGCTATTGCGATGCCTTCTGTGACGAACATGCCTTAAGCCTCGCCGAAAGCCGCTCTGTACTCAAGGCAGCCAAACAGCAGGGCTTGGGGCTCCGCATTCATGCTGAACAATTTCATGCGGATGGAGCTGCAGCTCTGGCCGCAGAGTTAGGCGCACAAACCGCCGATCATCTGGAGTGTACCAATGATTCCGGAATGGTAGCCCTACATGCTGGTGGAGTTCAGCCGGTGCTCTTACCTGCTTCCGTATTCGCTCTGGGCAGGACTCAATATCCGAACGCCCGCAAAATGATCGAGGCAGGTCTAGCTCCGGTCATCGCAACGGACTTCAATCCAGGCTCATCGCCTACCACATCGATGTCTCTCGTATTGTCGCTGTCCTGTCTGTATCTACGAATGTTACCGAGTGAGGCACTCGCAGCGGCTACCATCAACGCGGCATATAGTCTTGGCCTCGGGGCCTCAATCGGTTCTCTGGAAATTGGGAAGCGTGCCGATTTTGTCATTCATGAAGGTAAGGACTATCGAGAAATGATCTACTTCGTCGGAGTATCGGCGCGTCCCCGAGTCTTTCTTGCAGGAAACGAGTTCTTGGGAGCACAGGCATGACAGCCACTGAGATTCTGCATGAACTGGTTAAGACTCCCACCGTCTCACGACTTTCGAATCGCCCATTGATCGATTATGTCTCCGCGTTGCTTGCAAAACATAACTGGAAGACGAAGACCTTTCCTTATCGAGACGGAAACGGTGTAGAAAAGATCAATCTGATTGCCACTCCAGGTGAGATATCCGGCTCCGGACTCGAAGTCGATCTCGCTTTCGCTTGTCATACGGATACTGTTCCTTTCTCCTCTTCTTGGAACAATGCCACTCGGCTTGAAGAACGCAACGGCTTTCTTCATGGATGCGGAGCTTGTGACGTCAAGGGTTCTCTGGCAGGGATTCTGGCGGCAATCACCGGGCACCAGCCTTCCGCAACCAATAGCTCCATCGCCCTCATTTTGACTGCAGATGAAGAAATCGGCTGTATCGGCGCTTCTCACCTGATCGCTTCGAACTTTATCCGCCCTAAACGCGTGATTGTCTGTGAACCCACCTCGCTCCATCCGGCAGTTGCAGGAAAGGGCTACGGACTTCTGCAGGTTCATATCGCAGGGAAACCTGCTCACAGTGCTTTTCCTCAAGAAGGAATCTCAGCAGTTGGCGTTGCTGCAAAGCTGATCTGCAAAATCGAAAACTTTGCAAAAGCAGCTTCGCACCTGCAGGATGATCTCTTTTCTCCCCCCTCTACTACCTTCAACATCGGCACAATACAAGGGGGAACAGCAAAGAACATAGTCCCAGCAGAATGTACTTTCCTCGTCGAGTGGCGGCCCATTCCCGAAGAAGCACCTGAACAGGGTGCGGAACATATCCTTCAATTCGCACAAGAAGTAGAAAGTCGAAATCCAGGCTGCAAAATTACAATCGAAATGCAGCGGGCAGAGAGGGGATTTAGAAATCCGAACGAAGCAAAGTTAGGAAAGACCTTAGCCCAGCTATTCAATAGAGTGAAGACCGGTATCCCCTTTGGCTCGGAAGCTACACGCTTTGCGAAAATTGCGGAAGAAGTTGTCGTTATTGGACCGGGAGACATGCACACCGCTCATAGCGAACGTGAGTGCCTGCCGATCCGGGAAATCGAAGAATGGACTGAGGGTATAAAGATCTTGCTCTCCTGAGGCCCATTTCTTCTGGAAGCAGCATCCTGGGGAGAACTCAGATTCATTGCGAGACAGCCAATCTTCGATGTAGTTCCTGAAGAACAGCATCAACGTAGCCTGCAGACTCCTCATCCAGCTCTTTGCGCCTACGGGTCAAACTATCTCGAACAATAGCATCGGATACTCCGGTAAGGTTGCTATCCACATTCAACAAGACGGCCTGAATAGAGGTTCGGATCAACAAAGCTCCGGCAGCGATATCGCTCAACACACTATCTTTCGATACCCGCATCGCAGCTTCTGCGATGTCCAGACACAGTTTCATTTGCGCCGCTGCTTCCAGAGGAATCCTCGAAGAATGAAGCAATGCCTCTTCCATAGCTCGTTTACGAGCCGCCTTTTCCTCCGGGGTAAAATGAGGTAGTCTTACCGTATGCAGATATCCCTGAAAAGCCTGACTATCTGCATCGGCATAACGCTTTAGAGGTTCCAGGGCGGAAGAGGCCCGAATCTCCAGGTCCGATAACTCCCGATACGCGGAAGTATTCTCATCGATTTTTTTATGCGAGACACGGATCCCCTTCTGCACCAAAGAAAGTCCAAGAGCAGCACTAACCAGCGCTACGGAACCACCTCCCGGTGTTGGATCAAGCGACGATACATGCCGTTGGAACTGTGAAAGGTGCAAATCCCAGAGAGAAGACATTCTCAAACTCCAATAAAAGTTCTTTATTAATAAAACTCTAACCTTACTTCGATAGCCTTCGAAAGGTCTTATTCAAGCTCTAGAAACAAGTAGAAGCACGCCCTTATCCAATTTGGAGGCAATATGCGTAATATTCTCCGTTGGGCCGCTGGTTTAGCCAGTGTGCTCACAATTGTCACGTCTCAGGCAATCGCCCAGGGTGGCAATCAGGGAGTCCTCGAAGGAGTCGTCACCGATGCGTCTGGAGCTGTACTTTCCTCGGCTACCATCACGGTCACAAACCCTGCTAAGGGTACCGAACTGAAGGCGACATCCAACGACAGCGGTATCTTCATCCTGCCGGTAGTCCCTGTTGGAATTTATACAGTTCGTGTACTGCACGATGGCTTTGCTCCTGTGGAAGCCGAGAATGTTCAGATCTCTGTCGGAGGGAAAGTCAATCTTCCCATTCACATGCAGGTTGCCGGAGCCACCCAGACTATCAAGGTCACGGAAGAAGCTCCTGTTATCGACACTACCAGAACGACAGTCGCAGAGGCTGTAAACGAGCGTGCTGTTGCCAACCTGCCCACCAATGGACGTAACTTTCTCGATTTCACTTTGTTAACCCCTGGTGTCGTGCGTGACGTCCGCGGCGGCGACCTCAGCTTCGGAGGACAACGAGGAACACTCAACTCCTTGACCATCGACGGTGCAGACAACAACAACACCTTCTTTGGGCAGACCCTCGGACGTACCGGTTCCGGGCGTGCTCCTTACCAGTTCAGTCAGGACGCTGTTCAGGAATTCCAGGTCAACACCAGCAGTTACGCTCCGGAGTTTGGACGTGCCGGTGGAGCTGTTATCAATGTGATCACGAAGTCGGGCTCGAACGCCTTCCACGGTACCGCCTTCGAGTTCTTTCGTGATCGCGGCCTGAATGCAAACGATCAGAGCTACAGCATGCAGCGCGATTTCTTCAACAGACGCCTGCGCACTACTGCTCCCGTAAAGCCGGGCTATCACTACAATCAGTTTGGCGGAAACATTGGTGGGCCAATTAAGAAGGACAAGCTCTTCTTCTTCTTCGATTATGACGGACAGCGTAACCAGGCTGGAGTACCTGTCAGCTTGAGCCTGCCGACGCCCACGACAGCAGCACAAACAGCAGCTGTCCAATACCTGACAGCTCGCAGCAACACCTACAACACAACCTTCAACCAGGATGTCTATCTAGCGAAGCTGGACTACACGCTGAATGATCGCAACCAGATCACTCTGCGTTACAACGCACAGCGCTTCAATGGGAATAATCTGGAAAACAGCGGTACCACCAGTGCGCAGGAACACACAGGCGCCTCCAACGTCATCAGCGACACCGTAGGACTGCAGTGGAATTCCACCATCACTCCTAAGTTGATCAATACCCTGCGCCTCAGCTACCAGAGAGATAGCGAACCTGGAAAGGCAAACTCCCTTAATCCGGAAGCAGCCGTACGCAACAACAATGCCGTGCAGTTAACCGTAGGCCGCAACAACTTCAGTCCGCGTGAAACTACGCTTCACCGTCAGCAGTACGCCGATACTCTCTCTTACGTTCTTAGCACTCATACGCTGAAGTTTGGTGTGGATATCCTCCGCGACAGCATCCTCAACAACTTCCCCGGGAACTTCTCCGGAGCCTATACCTTCGATACCCTCGAGAATTTCGGGCGCAGCCTGCTTGGGCAGCCACTGGTTCTCCCGGCAACACCAAATTCCAACCTGCAACTCGTTCAGGCATATGCAGGAGCAGGAACAACCGGACCGCGTACCACTCCAAACCTGTTACAGGCAGCAGCCTTCATCCAAGATGACTGGCGCATTACTCCTCGCTTGACTGTGGATTACGGCCTCCGTTGGGATCGTCAGACCTTCCATCAACCTTCAGTCCAGAACGCGCAAGCTCTTTCCACCGGCTTCAATACTGCCAATATTCCTGTCGACGACATGAACTTCGGACCTCGCGTCGGCTTTGCATGGCAGCCAACTTCGAACAGCCACACCGTCATTCGTGGTGGTAGCGGCATCTTCTTCGGAAACACACCGTCCATCCTGGTTGGAACTGCGAGCTCGAATAATGCTCTCAACGTGCAGACACTGACCTTCCGTCCGACCACGACGAATCCTTACTTCCCAACCTATCCCAATAACACCTGCGGAGCTCCGACCAACGCTCCGAATTGCGCGATTCCAGGAACCCCGGGAAAATCGAACATCTACGTCTTCTCGCAGAAATATCACGAGCCGGAAGTCATTCAATGGAACTTGCAGATCCAGCAGCAGGTGGCCAGTGATCTGTCCTTTACCCTGGGATATCTTGGCGTTCGTGGCCTGAGATTGCAGCGCACCCGTGATGCGAACTTTGTCTCGGAAGCTCCTGCAACCATTGCCGCGACAAACGGGCAGTCTTTCACCTACCAAAAGATTAACTCGCAACTGGTCAACTCCAACTTCAACCACGTCTTCCAATTTGAAAGCTCGGCTCACTCCAGCTATCACGGCATGACAGCTCAGCTGGATAAGCACTTCGCCAGCGGTTTGCAGATGAATCTTGCTTATACGTGGAGCAAGGTGCTGGACGATGCTCCGGATGCAACCGCTGTTGTAGTGGGAAGCGATGACGGTAAGCTGGTGTACGATCCGCTTCGTCCCCGTCTGGATCTGGGACGTGGTAACGCCGATGTTCGCAATCGTTTCGTGGTCAGTGAAGTGTGGAACCTTGATCCGTTTGCCAAGAATCTGTCGGGTATTACCCGCCGCGTAGCCGGTGGATGGACAATCAGCTCAATCTTCACGATGCAGAGCGGTTTGCCCTACACCCCGACCGTCAGCTCCGATCTGAACGGAGATGGCATCAGCCGTAACGAACGTGTTCCCGGCGTCCGGAGAAACTCTCTGCAGATGCCTAACTACTACAGCCTCGACCCACGCATCACCAAGGATGTGGCAATCACCGAAGGGGCTAAGTTCCAGCTCATCGGAGAGGCCTTCAACATCCTGAACCACACCAATATCATTGGTGTAACCACTAACCAATATTTGGTAACAGGAACCACTCTGACTCCAAATACCACAGGAACTACGGCCTTCGGAGTTCCGACTAGCTTCGGAAGCAGCGCTTCCTACAATGGACGCGTCATTCAATTGGCTGCGAAGTTCATCTTCTAAAACAACGACCGAACCACCGAGAAAAAGGGGGCGCTTATGCGCCCCCCTTTCTTTTGGAATTGAAATTTCATCCGATCTCGCCAAGAACCGCAAACAACGATGAGCAGACTACTTTCGCTTGTGTTTATGCACAATCTTCTTTGGAGCCTCGGCTTGGGGAAGCTTTGCAGATTTTTTTGCAGCTTTCTTAACAGCTTTCTTTGCAACTTTCTTAACAGATTTCTTTGCACTCTGTTTGCTAGGAGACTTTCGCGCTGCCTTTTTCGGACGAGAAGGCTTGACGACAGGAGATATCTCGACCTCAGTAGGCTCCAACTCAATACCAAACACATCGGCCAACTGCTCGGCAGCCAGCACTTTCTTTTTACCACCCCGAGGAGCCGCAATAGGCGTAGTGGCTTGGATAACCAACTCCATGTGATCCACCTGCCGGAGCGTGAATAGAAGCTCCGGTTGCAAATCGAGACGATTGCCCACCCCATAAAGAGTTGCCGCAATGTGCTTACACATGCCTGCCGCATCCGGACAAGAGCAATGCATTTTGATCTCTTTCGGCATTGGGAATAGCCCCTGCCCTTGCCGAGTAACGATTTCCATCACGTTCTTCGACAATTTGCCTTGAAGCAACTCGACCAGCGATCCGATTTGTCCGCCACACTGTGTCTTAATTCCACTCCAGCATGTTCTGTGAAGTGGCTTGATCTCGATAGATACGCGATAAACACTGGAACCACTAACGAGTGCGGTAATCTTACCCGCTTCCATCTTTAAATCGACAACCGAACCGTTACGAACATAGGTCCGGCCTCTCGGCAAGCGATTACTGAAATCACTGTAGGACTCGAGATTGTCACACCAGGCCTCACCCCAAAATGTAGTGGAAATCTTGCGCCCCGTAATTTCGACTGGAAATGTCTGCTCACCTTTCCGGGCAAGCTTCTTGATCTCTCGCAATGCATTGGCACGTCTTTGAGCTACAGGAACGTAAGGAGCATAATCTTCCCACCACATCAATCGTTTCCTCAAGAACCTAGATTTTGACATAGTATCGCAGTAATTCCTCTAGCCTTCCATTGCTTTATTAACATCGAGCGCAAGGAAGCCAAGCAATTCCTCATTACTCATCTCCGTTAAGAGAGTCTCCGCCCCTCCATCGAGCAGGTCATTTGCGATGCTACGTTTCTGCGCAATCATTTCGTCGATTTTGTCTTCCACTGTGCCACGGCAGATGAATTTGTGAACCAGGACATTACGCTTCTGGCCAATGCGAAAAGCGCGATCCGTAGCTTGATTCTCCACAGCCGGATTCCACCAACGATCGAAGTGAATCACGTTGGACGCATTGGTTAAATTGAGCCCTGTTCCACCGGCCTTCAACGACAAAATGAAGAATGGCGGCCCATCGTCCCGCTGGAAGCGCTCGACCAATTCCCGGCGCTTCGCTACCGCTGTTTGCCCATGAAGAACCAGCCCTTGTTGTCCGAATACCCCGGCAAGGAAGTCCGCTAATGGAGTAGTGATTTCGCGGAATTGCGTAAAAATCAGCACCTTCTCCTGACGTTCGGCAAGCTCCTGGCAGATCTCTGCAAGCCGTTGGAATTTTCCGCTATGTTCCGGCTGATATTCGTTGTCTCCGATCCACTGCGAGGGATGATTGCAAAGCTGCTTAAGCCGCATCAGATACGCCAAAACTATGCCGCGACGTTGAATTCCCTCCTCTGATTCATGCAAAGCTCCCGCCAATTCCTTCACCGACTGCTCGTACAACACCACCTGTTTACGGCTGAGACCACAAAATGCACTTACCTCGGTCTTCTCCGGAAGGTCGGGGAGGATTCGTTTATCGGTCTTCAGTCTTCGCAAAATGTAGGGCTGTACCAATGTCCGCAGAGGTCCGTAGACATTACTTTGCTTGGCAGCAGCATCCTCTGCCGCCGAGCCCAGTTGCTTAATAAAACGGCTAAAGGCCTTGGCACCACCTAACAGACCCGGATTCAGGAAATCAAACAATGACCAGAGATCCGATAATCTATTCTCTACCGGAGTACCCGTAAGAGCGACCCGGCCCAAAGCCTGAAGATCTTTTGCAGCCTGGCTCTGTCGCGTACCGGAATTACGAATTGCCTGCGCCTCATCGAGGATAACCAGCCGCCATTCGCGTTGACGCAACCAATCCAACCGCGTAAGCATGGTGTAGGTGGTAATTACAAGGTCGCAATTCAGAGCGGCTTCTGCCACATCTTCCCCTGTAGACTTCTCCGACGGATGTGCAATCACTACGGAAAGCGATGGCCCGAAACGCTCCAGTTCCGACTTCCAATTGGCAATCAGGGATGCCGGGACAACCAGTAAACTCGCTTTTGGACTTTCCGATTTCAGGTGCAAAAGTAACGAGATTACCTGAATGGTCTTTCCAAGCCCCATATCATCGGCCAGGCAGGCACCCAGTCCCATACGCGTAACAAATCGGAGCCAATGTACACCAGTCTGTTGATAGGGGCGAAGCTTGCCACGCAATCCGGGAGGTGGAGTACCATCCAGTCCTTCCGGGGCTCGCAATTGTTGCAGCAATTCCGTCAGATTCTTCCCGGCAGAGATACCAACCCATTCCCGTTCGGCACTCTGCAAGATGGAATTTGTACTCGATCCCAGGCTTACGCCACTCAACAGGCGCATGCCTTCGAAAAAAGAGATATCCCCGCGCCGGGCTTCGCGTTCAATCTGCTTCCAATGTTTCAGAGCTTCGGAAAGCCGCTCCCGATCTACCTCGACCCAGCGGCCCCGCAGCAAAACCAAACCGCTTGCAGATTCGAGAATCGAATGAATCTCCGCCTCATCTAAGGACTCACCATCGAGAGCCATCTTCACGGAGAAATCGAGTAAGGCTTCTTTCCCCAGCCCAATTTTGTTTTTTTCGCCGATCTTCACACTGACCGAGGGCCGTGGTGGTTGAGCAGCTTTCCACCAATCCGGCACACGAATGATCAGTCCGCTTTCTTCGAGTACTGGGACACTTTGCAGGAATTGATAAGCGTCCTGTGGAGTCCAGGCTAACGGCTGATAGATATCTCCGGAATCCGCTAATTCTCTTACCCACGTTGCACCTTCACCTGCTTTCTGGATCGGTTGCAGCAGGGTGAGTAAAGCAGAACGATTCTTCGCACCGGCATACTCCTGAAGAGCTTTGCCTAATGGAAGATGCTGCACCTTGCCCTTTGAAGACAGTCGGCTGGCATAAGTAGCCAAAAATGCGAATGGATACTCCGGATCTCTCTTGTTCTCGGCGAGATGAAAAGTCACTCTTCCAACAGTTCGCCAGATCGGGTTGAGTTCGCGTAGATAATCCTGAATATTCTGTTTGGACGCTCTTGCTTCGGTGCGAACGAGACTATCCAGATCTTGCCACCAGACCTTCAGGCATTCCGGATTCAGATATTCCAAGCCCCGAACCGGAGGAGCTTCCAGCACCAGAGATGCCAATTCCCCCTCCGTAGGCACTTCAACAGGCGGCAGTTCCTTGGCTTCGGCAATCTCCGGAGTATGACAAAGCTGTGTCAAGTACCGGCTGGCAAAATCCCTGGCAAAGGCAAAATCCGGAGGCAGATTCGTCTGTAATTGGCGGGTGGCAAGAAATAACAGCCCATGAGCCTGGTCCGTTGCAAAAGCTTGCGCAATTCGGCTGAATACAGCATCCTCCGAAGATTCTGATGTCTCTGAGGCAATAACAAAGAGTCGACCGTGCGGAGAAATAGAAAGAATTGCGTTCATGTAAGCTGCTTGCCCTTAGCAGAAATTGTACCGTGTAGCCTTTTCCCTTCGCACAGAAGAAGATCGACTTTCTATCGGCACAAAGAAATTGGGGTGCTGCACCTGGCAGCACCCCAACATAAAAACAGCAATTATGACGAAGCTTATTGATGATGAGCCATAATCTCGTCGAGTACAGATTTCGGAGGACGAACCCGCTCCATTGGCAAAGTCGCCAAAGGCTCATCCACCAGATTTAAAACATCCGTAAAACTCGGCTTGTCCGTATCGACATAGAAGACACCGGTCAGCACCTCACCACGATTATGAGCTTCCATCAGGGCATTCACAGCTGCAACCTTGTCTGTCGGGTTATAGCTTTCATGAACCTTACTCAGGCGCAGGTGAGAACCATCGTGCATCTTCACATCGTAAGTGGTTCCAGGATCGTAGTCGACAGAGATATCTTCGAAGCTGGGAACAAAGCCAACTTCTCCAATTTCCTCTTCGTGTTCCTGCATGTATTTGTAACTCTTTGTGGAACCTTCATGATCATTGAAGGTCACGCACGGAGAAATCACATCCAGCATGACGGTACCACGATGAGAAATCGCAGCCTTCAGCATTGCCAGCAGCTGTTTCTTGTCACCCGAAAAAGAACGGCCAACGAAGGTTGCTCCCAATTGAATGGCCAAACTGCACAAATCAATCGGGGGCAGATCGTTGATTACTCCGGTCTTGAGCTTGGAGCCCACATCGGCGGTCGCCGAAAACTGTCCTTTGGTTAGACCGTATACACCGTTATCTTCCACGATATAGATCATGGGCAGATTGCGGCGCATCAAGTGGATGAACTGGCCCATACCGATCGACGCAGTATCGCCATCACCGCTGACGCCAAGTCCAATCATGGTGTGATTGGCTAGTAGAGCACCCGTCGCCACAGCCGGCATACGGCCGTGAACGCTATTGAAGCTATGAGAACGCCCAAGGAAGTAGGCCGGGCTCTTGGAAGAGCAGCCGATGCCTGAGAGTTTCATCACCCGCTCCGGCGTGACCCCCATCTCAAACATGGCATCGACGATGCGCTCGGAGATGGCATTGTGACCGCAACCGGCGCAGAGCGTCGTCTTACCGCCACGATAATCGATTACCTGTAATCCCAGACGGTTTACTTTTGGTCCGGGAGTACTTGTCGTCGTAGCCATTAGATTTCCTCCTGCGTCGTGATTTCGTCCGTCACAGACCGCGCATCTATAGGCAGACCGTTGAAGTGGCGAACACTGCGCAACTTTGCAGCTTCGGTAATTGGAATATCCAGCTTTAGCAGGCTGTGTAATTGCGCATCGCGATTTTGCTCCACGATGTAAACCCGCTCATGGCTGGCGATGAATTCGTGCACTTCCTTCGTAAAGGGGAAGGCGCGGAGACGGAGATAATCCGTTTCGAGACCGAACTCCTTGAGCAACTGATCGCGGCTCTCGATAACAGCAAAATCCGAGGTACCGAAGGCGATGATGCCGACCTTCGACTTGCCTGTTTGTACAACAACCGGCTTCGGAACCAGTGTGCGTGCTGTCTCGAACTTACGACTCAGTCTATCCATGATGCCCTGATAATCATCGGGACGCTCAGAGTAGAGGGCCTTGTCATTATGACCACTGCCACGGGTAAAGTAAGCAGCCTGAGGATGATCGGTTCCCGGCAGAGTGCGATAAGGTATAGCATCGCCGTCCACGTCGCGGTAACGAGCAAATCCACCCAAACGATTCAGATCTTCGGCAGTCAGAACCTTACCGCGATCTATCGGCTTCTCAGGATACTCAAAGGGTTCGCTCATCCAGTTGTTCATCCCTAGATCGAGATCGGAAAGGACGAAAACCGGAGTCTGCAGACGCTCGGCCAGATCGAAAGCAGCAATGCCAAACTCGAAACACTCCTTCACCGATCCAGGAAGCAGCATGACATGCTTTGTGTCACCGTGTGAAAGATATGCGGTAGCCAGCAAATCTGCCTGAGAGGTGCGGGTCGGCATGCCCGTAGAGGGACCGGTCCGCTGAACGTTGAAGATCACCCCCGGTAATTCGGCAAAGTAGCCCAAACCGGCAAACTCCGACATCAGTGAGATACCAGGACCCGAGGTCGCAGTCATCGACCTCGCACCGGCCCAGCCTGCACCGAGAACCATACCGACGGCAGCCAGTTCGTCTTCGGCTTGCACAATCGCAAAATTGGCTTTGCCGCTCGGCTCGATGCGGTACTTCTTCATCAGATCGATCAGGTGCTCAACCAATGAAGAAGAAGGCGTGATCGGGTACCAGGTCACGACCGTGACTCCGGCAAACATGGCACCAAGCGCAGCTGCCGAGTTTCCGTCGATGATGATCATTCCATCTGTGGCGTGCATCCGCTCCACCACATATGGATCCTGCTTTACCAGCGACTGCTCCGCGTAATCGTACCCTGCCTTTACAGCGGCCATGTTCAAGTCTGCGGCCTTCTGCTTCCTGGCAAATTGTTTGCGAACAGCGCTTTCAACGGCTGCCATGTCCAGCGAAATGATCTTGGCAACTACACCGACGTAAACCATGTTCTTGACAAGCTTACGAAGGCGGGCTTCAGGACATACGGAGGCCGTTAACTTATCGAATGGAACCGGATAGCAGATCACATCCTGCCGATACTGCTTCAGGTCGAGGGATTGTTCATAAATGGCGACTGCTCCGGCGGGCAGCGAGAGAATATCGCTCTGCGCCGTCTCTGGATTTAGAGCCACCAAGATATCGATCTCTTTCTTCCGAGCAACATAGCCGTTCTTACTGGCACGAATCGTGAACCAGGTAGGAAGGCCTGCAATGTTCGAGGGGAAGAGGTTTTTGCCACTGACCGGGACGCCCATCCCGAAGATGCTCTTAAGCAAAATACTGTTCGCAGATTGCGAACCAGAGCCGTTGACAGTAGCTACTTGAATGCTGAAGTCGTTTGTAATCCGCTTCTGCGCTATGGGGGATTCAGATTGGCCCTGCTCGGGACCCAGGGCTAGGTCTCCTGTCGCCATTTGGCGGGATTCCCTTCCAAAGAAATCGGGTAAAGAATTTGTTTCTTCACCTGTCGCTTCTAGTGATTATAGTCACATGAACCACAACCAGCTAAAAACGACGCTTGGTAAAACCGCCACTAGGATAATCCAGACCACGCATCTCTGGTCACCCCTCGAACCTGGATCGCCAATCACCCCGAAAATACTGCGTCTCAAAGCTGATTTTTGTGAATTCACCTCTTAGCAGAAGCCAATCCTGGACCGAAAAGAGACGTCCATGGACCGTATTTTTGAGGCACAGAATTCCGCAATTAAGGGAAAACACGCTTCAGCAGTACCACATAGCGATACTTATTGACATCTGAGCGGCAACTGACCGGCCACATAATGAGAAGAACTCGGTGCGCTGCAGAGCAATTGGAGCGTTTTCGACCGGCAGAAGACCGACTTAGAACATTTGGAGGGTCGGTGCAGACCGGAATTGATATTTGCGTGGCCATTCTCCGGCAGAGAATGGCCACACTTCCTAGCTCTTCACACCCGCCATCAAAGCTTCTACTTCGATCTTCTCGTCTGCTGTCAGCGGCAAGAGTGGAAGGCGGGGACGGCCACCGTAGTAGCCGTTCAGATCGCAGGCATGTTTCACCCCGGCAACCCCGAGATGTCCAGCAACTTTCAAAGAAGCAATCTCAATCCGGTGCTGCTTCTCCTCTGCCAGTTCCATGTCGTGGTCTCTCCACGCCTGATAGATTTCCAAGCAAGCTTGCGGAGCACATGCCGCAAAGGCGAGGACGGCTCCACCAGCACCGGCATCCAGAGAAGCTTTCACTGTATGTGCAGATCCGGACAAGACCTGAAATCCCACCTCGCGGTTCCGGGTTTTTCTCTGCTCTTTCGGAAAGGCTACTGCCGTCGCTGTTTCTCCCGCTCCCAGGGATTGGGAGGGAACAAAGTTCTGCTCCTCGGACTCAGAGCCTGCCTTTAGGGCACGTTTTGGGAGAGGTTCGAAAAATTGAGTGACAGTTACATTTCTCTTCGGAACTTTCTGTGTGGCTTCCAGCACCTGAGAAATCCGCTCCACCTTCCCGGTAGAGTCCTTAAGCCCGATGATGTTGGGGTGAAAGGCAAGCTCTGCGATCATATCGACCGGCAGTTCGTAATGCGTAAAGCGCGGAATGGTGTAAACCACAACCGGGAGAGGAGAGCTGTCCGCGATCATACGGAAATAATTCAAGACAGCGTCACGGGTCAGCTGTGGTCCATAGAAGTGCGGAGTGCGAACAAGTACTGCATCATATTCGAGCTCTGCAGCATATTCAGCCAGTTTCAGAGTCTCCTGAACGCTTTCCCGTCCAACACCAGCAAGCAGTACTTTGTCATCTGCTGCGGCTTCGCGCGCTGACTTCAGCACTTGACGCGATTCTTCATCATCGAGGAGGACCGCCTCGCCTGTTGAACCCAGAAGAACTAAACCAGAAAGAGGAGCTTGCGAATAACGATCTATGTTCTGTTCGAGCTTGCGTAAATACAAAGAGCCGTCCGGATAGAACGGAGTGGTCACAGCGCTGAAAATGCCCTCTAAAAGCATAGTTCCCCTATTCTAGAGCAGTTCGCTCCTCAAAACGCAGCAGAGGGAATCAACTCCCAATGTATTACGGTTGTACACCCTAGCAAAGCTGCGGGTTTTCTACGAAGTATTTTCAGTCCCAATGTCAATTCAAATGACAAAATCTCGATCCCCCGCGCCTAGAACGAGCATATTGATTTGATCTTTCTCTTTCGATGCAGATTTGACCCCAAATAGCATCAGGAATCAGGCTCTTTCTCGTCTTGCCGTATCTACCATCTCTGAAGATCGATCTTCGTAGCACCACTCCTGTTTCTTATGTTTCTCACCCCAGGAGGCTAACGCAGACAAAACTGGACGCAAGGTCTTACCGTAGTTAGTAAGGAAGTATTCGGTGTGCAGCACTTTCCCGTCATATCGTCTTCTGCCAACAATACCCTCAACCGATAACTGGCGCAGTTGTTCCGTCAATACTTTACGGGAGCCCTCCGGAATTCGCCTGAGTAGTTCACCAAATCTGAGGCTCCTATCTCTTCAAGTGATAGAGAATCAGTGGTTTCCATTTTCCGCCTATCACTTCAATCGCAGCCTTAACCGGACAAGATTCGATATCCATCCCGAAGCTCCCCAATAGGTACAAATTTGTGCGTAATTGCTACTGTCACAGCGTTCGTGAGAATACCAGAATTATGAGAATAGCAATCGTAGGCTTCGGAAATGTAGGGAGCAGTCTGGCGAAAGTTTGGACTGCAGCTAATCATGAAGTTTATGTGGGAGTACGCTCCCCGGAAACTTCGAAACCCAACAGTAATAACATCAAGCCCGTCACTGTCAACGAAGCGGCAGCTTCAGCGAATATTGTTGCGCTCGCTATTCCCTGGACCGCTGTTCGTGACACCTTGGAGGCTTGCGGAAATCTCAGCGGGAAAATCATCATCGACTGCACCAACCCTCTCAATAAAGATCTGAGCGGTCTGGAAATCGGAGCCACAACTTCGTCAGCAGAACAGATTGCTGCCTTGAGACCTGAAGTTCATGTAATCAAGGCTTTCAATACCTTAGAGCATTTTTCGAAAAGATGTAGACCGAAGCGAGGGACGTTTGCCGCGGCTTTCCATCAAAGAAAGCCGCTCTTCACCCAGCTTAGAAAGTTCACAGCATTTCGGAAAATGCTTTAGGTGCGGGTCTGTTAGGAAACACATCCTTCCCGGAAGGCAAGGCCAGCGGCTTCTATTGCGGCAATGACGCAGATTCGAAACGGACAGTTAAATGACTCCTAACCGCTGCAGGTCTTGATCCCATAGATGTGGGACCACTTAGTAATGCCCGATGGCTCGAAGCCATGGCCATGTTATGGATCGACTTAGCTCTATACCGTGGCTTCCAGACGAACTTTGCCTTTCGGCTGATGAAACGCAAAGGATAATTGCCTCACGGCTGCTGAATATCGAGGCAAGAAAGTCGTTCAATACCTTACTGAATAAACAAATCGCAGCATGAAATGAGGGAGCACCCCAAGAGAAGAGGACTCCCTCATTCTTCCGACTCTTTTACTCGTCAATCCAATATCTGACTCTCTCGATGGTCTTGAGAATAATCTCAACGTTCTGATCTACGGACTCTGAAGAGGTATCGACTACCAGGTGGTCGCGGTCCCAGGGATGGTATTCTCTGGCAACAACAGCATTCCAATTGGGCAACCGTAAGCCGGGAATATCCGACACTCTTGTTTCTACCCTCTGTTGGTGCTCTGTTTTGTCCGAGCAAACGACCTCAACGTCGATGGCTCGTACTTGAGCATCTCTGGCCACCTGCCGCCATGCCTCCCGGGTAATCTGCAATGGATTCACGGAATCTGCGACAACGGTCCGTCCTAAACGAAGATTATCCCCAGCGACCGCATATGCGATCTTGTAGCCAAGATCGTCGAGAGGCTTCTTGTAGCCAAACTCCCGTATGGTCTGCTCAATGGAGTCGATACGCACATAAGTAGCATCCAGATGGCCAGCTAATGCACGCGCAAGAGTCGTCTTCCCTGTACCCGGTAGGCCGCTAAAGATGATCAACATTCCTTCCATTTTGCTTAAATCAATGAAGAAGGAAAACCTATATTTAAAGCATTTTTCGCATAGGTATACACTCGCTAAAGATGGTGAAGTGCAGCTTTCTTCTAGCTTCCTGAGCCAGAGGTACGTCCTCGGGCACCCAGCAATCGGCCGGTACCCGGGACGAAGAGATCTAATTCTTTTCCTCTACCTCCACCTGTTTCTCTTCGACTACCCACGGTACGATCTTCAGATCCAGGACGAAGATGCTGTACAGCACTGGAACCAACAACAAGGTAATGAAGGTCGCAACGGCCAAGCCACCGATCTGGGCATAGCAGAGGGGTTGCCATAAGGGGCCGCCATGAAGAGCCAGCGGGAACAGTGCAAGGATCGTCGCCGCAACCGTAATGATTACCGGGCGCAAACGCACGATGCCTGCATCGCGAAGAGCCTGCTCCAATGGTTCACCCTTCTCGCGCATATCCTCGATGCAATCAAAGAGCACGATGACATGGCTGATGATGACACCGATCAAGCTTGCAATGGCAAGAAACGCCATGAAGCCGAAAGGTGTTTTCATAATTGCTAGCGCAATCAAAGCCCCAACCACCCCATAAGGGGCAGCGGCAAACACAAGAAGAGGCTTGACGGCGTGGCGGAATTGCATGAGCAAAGCGGCATAAATACCGGCAAGAGAAATAATCAGGACCGAACTCAGATTTTTAAATCCGATCTCCTGCTTGGCTTGTTCTCCGGATATCTGTAAGCGATATCCAGATGGAAGCTGCTTTTCTATCGCCTTTAGTCCCGGCAGAGCCTCTTTCAGCACTTGGGACGCGAGAACTCTAGGCTGAGGATAAGCATGAACCGAGATCGTGCGGAAATGTTCCTGGCGACGAATGCGTCCGGTTTCCAACTGATTCTCCAAGGAAGCAACGGACATCAGAGGCAGCTTACGATCGCTCTGCTGGGAGGAGTAGACATACAGATTCTTAAGATCCGAAAGCTGCGCTCGCTCGTCGGAGCGAAGTCGAGCTACAACCGGAATTTGTTTATTCCCCTCCCTCAAGCTGGCTACCGTCACACCCGCTGTTGCTGCCGAGGTAGATCCGGCAATATCGTAGTTTGTAATGCCGGATAGATTGGCCCGGTCAGGATCGATCTTCAGATTGACCTCTGGAGATTCAGGAAACCAATCATTCTGGACAACCTGAACACCAGGTAGTGGACGCAAAAGATCCTGGACCCGGCCAGCAATCTGGCGAAGATTGCGGATATCCTCCTCTTCGCGAGAGGTATCCACATCCGATGGGCCGGAAATTTGTATATCGACAGGAAACTCCACAGGATTGATCTGTAACTGATGCACGATCAGATTTGCCTGTGGAATCTCTTTCGAGAAGGCAGCCTGCAGCTCTGCAACGAGTTTTGGCATCTCCTCTTTATCATTCACTTGAATGATGATTTGAGCATAGTTTTTCTGCTGCTGCTCTGGAGATACCGAGAACCAGAAACGTGGCCCGCCCCCACCGATGAAGGTATTTAGAGAGTGCAGTAAATGCTCACCCTCTTTCTTCGACGGATGCTTCCGCTCAAAATCATTCGTAACTCGCCGGATGATCTGCTCAACCTGCTGCGCTGTCTGGCTGGTTAGAGACAATGGAGCATCATTCGGCAGCCAGATATCGACATACGACCAATACTGAACATCCTCCGGGAAAAACTGTGTTTTGAGGGAAGCAGCCGATAGAGCTCCTATCAGCAGAAAGACCAATGAACCGGCAAGTACCTTCCAGCGATGCTGAATCGCTGCACCTGCCATCCGGTAGTAGAAGCCGTAGAAGCCCTTTGTACGATGCTCTTCCATATCGAACGGCTTTCCGGTATCGGGGCGTAGAAGGTAGTAGCTCAACAACGGAATAAAGGTCATCGATACAATCCGCGAAGCCACGAGCGCCGCGGTCATCATGATTGGGAGCGTATAAAGAAACTCGCCTGTAGATCCATCCAACATCAGGAACGGAAGATAGGCAATGATGTTGGTAATCGTGGCGTACAGGATCGCGGTAGCGAGCTTTGTCGGCCCCAGCCAGGAAGCATGATGCCGGGAAACCCCCGTCGCCAGTTCCCGCTTCACTGCATCATTTGCAACAACGGGGTTGTCTACCAGAAGACCGAGAGCAATGATCAAGGTTGCAATCGAGACTTGCTGCAAGTCGATCTTGACCATGTAGGCCATGCCAAAGGTCATCGCCAACGTGATAGGAATCGACAACGCCATCAGCAACGCAGACCGCCACTCCCAGAAGCCCACCAAGGCGATCAACACGACCAGCCCAATGGCCTCCGCAAGAGCCTGCATGAAGAGATCGATGTTTTCCTTCACCTGGAGCGGTTGATCGGAAGTACGAGCAATTACCAGATCGGGAGGCAAAGATGATTTCGCATTTTCCAGCGCTTCATTGATGGTCTGACCGAACTTTTTGATCTGCTCACCCGAGCGCATATAGACAGCGATGGTAATTGCACGATTGTGATGCCAATTTCCATCCTTGTCCTGCCAGGTGTAGGAGTTTAGATACTGGGGCGGCGTCTGATAGCCGCGGCTGATTCGCACCAGATCGCGCAGATAGACAGGTGCACCCGTATTCGACGCAGCAACAATTACATCTCCAATAGAGGAGGCTGTATCGAATTGGCCCGAAGGATTCAGCAGGATTCGCTTACTCTCCGTCTCCATGCTGCCACCCGACTGTGTAATATTACGCGCAGCTAGCAACCGCCCGAGATCGCTGGCCTGCAGGCCATAACCCGCCAGACGTTCCTGGGAGTAATCCAGATAAATTTGTTCACTCTGTACGCCCTTGCGCTCTACACGAGACGTCTGCGGCACGCCCAAAAAGGTACGTGATAACAAGTCCGTATACTCTTCCAACTGAGCATAGGTGTATTTGTCTCCAGCTACGGCACGGAGTCGATTAAAGGTGTCCTGCGGATTGCGGATGATCACTGGAGCCCAGACATCCGGATCAGTCTCTGAAGACTGCATACGCGTATGCATAAAGTCTTCAATCAGCGTCTGGATCTTTTGATCTGGAAGAGCTGTAGTAGCGTCCACCCCCAAAAATCCGCTTCCGGACAGCAACTGTGGATTCGTTAAAGCTCCAGCGTCCTGCATATAGCTGATAAAGCGACGAGTTAGTTGCTCCAGCAGCGGTGAAGAGAGATTCGAAGGATAGACATAAGCAATGCTGACCTGATCGGGGCCATTTCTGCCGCTCAAGGTACGCGCCTGCTGAATTGACTCCTGTATCGAGCGAGCCCGCAGCAGCACCTCGGTATCATCTACGGTAGGGCTGGCTACAGTTAGCATGAGCGCTGCCGTGTCGCCAAAATCACTCTGAAACTGAATGCCCGTAGCACCATGCGGTAAACGGGGAGCTATCGAGGCGAGACGCAGATTGATGTCGCTGAACTGCTCACGAGTGTCTTTCGTATCTTCCGACAACTGCACGTAAACGAAAGCGGCTCCGGGCATAGAAATCGAACGAATGCCATAGGTATCGGGAGCCGCCGGATGGATTGTCCTGTTCTGCGCAATGGCATCTTCCATCGGCCTGGTAATCATCTGCTCAACTTGCTGCGCAGTAGCCCCAGGCCAGAAGCAGGTGGCAACGGCCACGCGAACAGCAATCTCAGGATCTTTGCGCTGTGGCATATGCATGTAGCCATAGATGCCCCATATGATTACAGCCACCAGCGCCGCCCACGCTACCTGCTTGTGCTCTACAAAGAAACGAGCACTATTATGCTCATGCTGGATAAGGTCTTCGTCTGTTCTGTGCGCCATGATGCTTCCTTAACGAACCACTTTGACTTCCTGGCCATCTCTGACCAACTGGCTGCCAAACACAACGATTCGCTGTCCGGCTGTAAGCCCGCTCAGAACTTCCATGGAATTACCCAAGGTTTTCCCCAGTTGCACATCCTGAGCTTTCACATAGGTTTTGCCATTGTTTTCATGAATCAGAAAAACAGCAAACCCATTCTGCTGATTGGGTGACTTGATGACGGCACCCAAAGGAACTGCGAGATAGGGACGTTCAATCTTTTCCCCGCCCAAGGTCAGGCTGCCGATCATTCCAGGGCGAACCCAACCATGTGGATTGGCAATCGTCACCTCTACAGAAAAAACCCGGCTTCTAGGATCGGCTGCAGGAGAAACGGACGTGACCACACCAGGAACCGGTTCAGGCATAGCGTCCAGAGAGATATTTAACTTCTGACCCAATCGAACATCTTTCAGCGAAATGTCCGGTACAGCAAAGATCGCCTTCACGATATGAGTATCGATCACGGTAAAGGCAGGCATACTCCCTCCGACTAAACTCCCAATCTCAACATTCCTCTCCGCAACGGAACCTTGGAAAGGAGCTCGCACAGCCGTGTCTCCATAAGCAACTTGGGCTTGCGTAATCGCCGCATGAGCGGCATTTATGGCCGCATTCACCTGTTGCACTTGCGCGTTTGCGGAGTCGTATGCAGCCTGTGCCCGATCAAAATCCGGTTTCACCAAGCTCGAAGATTCATAGAGATTCTTGGCACGGTTGTAATTCAACGTGGCCTGTAACTGATTCGCCTTTGCAGAAGCTAGTTGAGCCTCTGCCTGCTGCAGTTCCGCATTCGCCTGTTTCAAATGAGAGTCATACTCGGTAACACGTACCTGAGCCAGCATCTCTCCCTTTTCAACGGGATCTCCGGTTCCTATATTGCGCAGGCGCCCGTCGGCACCTTTAACCTGATGAATGCTCTGCACAATGCCGCCGGATTTGAAGACAAGCTGAACCTGAGCATTGGGTACGACGGAAGCCGAAAATCGCTGGCCATCTTCACTAACCACAGTATCCACTGTCCCAGTGCTGACAATCTGTACTGCAGCAGGTGGCACCTTGCTATGGCAACCACCCAAGATTACAGGCAGAAGCAATGCAGCAAAAAATCCGGGATGAGAACTCTTTCTCCCCTTCGCAGTTACTTTCTTCATCACCTAGTCCTCCCCCAGTGCATGTTCAAAATTGGCCTTGGCAGTCCAGAAGTCACTCAACGCCTGGTGATATTGGCTCTCCGCCTGGGTCAGTGAAGCCTGTTGAGAGAGCACATCTGACAAGAGTGCCGCCTTTTGTGAGTAACGGTTATTCAACTCTCTCAGTTTTTCTTTTTCCGCATCGACTGCCGATTGCTTCGCACCCAACAACATGCGACTTCTCTTCAATTCGCGAAACTTCTGATCGACATCGAGCAAAACCTGCTGCTCTACATCCGTAGCCTTCAGCGATGTCTGCCGAGCAACACTCCTCAATTCATCGCGACGATGCCGCTTATATCCCCAGTCATAAGGCTGCCATTGCATCACCAACCCAGCCGTAGCAGCATTTGTCGGCATAAAGCTGATGTTCTGAAAGGAAAGGTAATGTGTGCTCAGGGCTATATCCGGAATCGATTCGGCCTTCTGCCTGCTCACTTCCAAGTCAGCTTTTTGCTTTTGCAGCTGAGCCAGCTTTACTTCGGAACGTTCCGCTAACGCGTGGTGACGCGCTGCTTGCAGATCGATTTCTTCGAAGCTGGGAGTCGAATCGACCGTCACCGAAAGGGATGTATCCAGATCCCTTCCCATCAGGCGATTCAGAGCCTCTTTCTGCAAATCAAACGCATCTTGCGCAGCCGCAACCAAGTACTCCTGCTGCTTCACCTTGGACTTCACGGTGAGATTGTCACTTGGCAGGATAACTTTTTCCTCAAGGTTCCGATCCATCTCCTTTTCTAGTTGCTGGAGATAGGTCAATCCGGCCTTTGCCGCCTCAAGTTGAGTCTGTGCTTCCGACACCTTGTAGTAGGTCTGTTTAACTTGATGAACAACATCCTGCCGCTTGCCGCGCACACTTTCTTTTGCAAGCTCGATTCCAACTTTTGATTCCTTAGTCGCCAAGTGGACTTTGAAAAGTTGTGTCAAAGGTTGCTGCGCAGAAGCAAAAATAATACCTGTCAGCCGTCTGTTAGTACTGATCTCAGAGTCCTTTCCAGGAATAGGGCCTGTGCCTGGATAAGTTCCAAGAATTCCAGCCGGAATGTTGAAGGAAAAACGCTGTAATGGCACACCACCCAATATCTGGGTCTGAAGCTTGGGCAGATAGTTTGTGCGAGTCTCAAGAAAGATCTCGGTTGCTCTCTTGATATCGAACTGGCTGGCGGCGAGTTCGCGGTTTCCTCCTTCAGCCAGCTCGATTGCCTGCTGTAACGTGAGCACCGGCGGGTCACTCGAAGCTTGCTGCGCAGAAACAGAGGCTGCGCTCAAAAAGGCAATCGCCAAAATTGAAGCAGAACAACAACGAATCATGATCGCTTTCCCTTGTAATAAGGTTCGAGATAACGGTGGAGAACGGTTTTCAGTTCTTTCACAATCGGCTTTCTTTGACGAGCGCTCGCCGAGCGCACCATGGGCAGGAATCCTTGAAAGATAGCCCCACAAGCCTCGGAAACACGGATCCCTTCCGCAGGAGTAAGGTGTGGAACTATGGTTTTCAATCTCCGCGAAAGCCTTTCCACTGCAGATCGGTGTCTAAAATCAGCCTTCGTCCGAAGCTCCGGTGTAGTCGCCACTGCAAGTTCAATGGCCTCCAGAGCAAGCACGCTTTGCTCAAACGACAGAAGCGGATCTACGATGCTATCGATTTCAGCAACAAGATCTCGAGGCAGCTGTCTGTTCTCGGAGAGATACCGGTCATGCATCACAGCCGACCGGGCCATATGACGATTGGCGAGTTCAATAGCCATCTCTTCCTTATTACGGAAGAACTGATATAGCGTTCCGGGCGAAGCCTCAGCCCTCTGAGCTATCAGATTGGTCGTTGCACGCTCATATCCGACCTCTGCAAAGACCTCTTCTGCAGCCCGGAGGAGTGCGTCGATCCTTTCCTGTCCACGCTTCTGCCGTTTTCTGGACATAACCGACGTTGAGGTTGGTCTCTTTTTCATTTGCGAATAAACACTCGTATTTTTGTTAATTACGAGTATTTGCTCGTAATAGTGGAGATGTCAAGCTCTTTTACGAGCTGACGGCCAGGACAGTTCGATTCCGGTGTAGGCTGAAGCCGCTTATCAGCGCAATCAGTCATGGTTCGTTAATGAGCCATGCGAAATCCAAATGCCCTGAAAATGGAACCGTCAACAGTACCAAAAGAAAGCAGTCGGTGAAAGTTTTATTTCGAACAATTCCAGCGTTATTGTGTCCGATCAAGGATCGGTGAAGTGCCGCTTCCTTCGAAGGAAAGCGGCTTCGGGCTTCGAGGCTCGTGGATGTAGCCACGCCGGAACAGGTCTTCCGGTATTACCGATGTAATACCGGAAAGAGAGCGGGTAGGAAGCTGGAGAGAATATGAGCTGCAGAGATGCTTTCGCGATAACTTACAAACAAGGGATGCCGGTCATTTTACGAGACAACCGGACATTTCCTCCACCAGGTGGGAGACCAATTCAGCTGCAGGAAGGGCCCGAGTCCGTGACACTCCGGTACCGGCCCAAAGGGAAAGGAACCTGGCATCTCCCCTTTTGGTAGCCTCATTCCGAATCGCTCTGGTCAGTGTATTTTGGATCGGGAATGGCAGAATTATATCTTCCTTATGCTGCAACATTGCAACAAAGTCGTTTGTTAGTCCGCGAGCAGGACGTCCCGAAAAGGCACGAGTGATAACGGTGCTATCGTCGTGAGTCGAGAGCATCACTTGCTTGTGTGCTAAAGGAGTTCCGGCCTCCGGACATGTCATGAATGCAGTTCCAAGCTGCGCAGCAGATGCTCCGAGCTTCAGAGACTCCGTAATATCGCGCCCATCCATTAAGCCGCCGGAAGCAATTGTTGGAACCGCCACAGTGCTCACAATCTGCCGCACCAAAGTCATTGTTGGAACCATCGACGTCTCGAAAGAACGGAGAAACGTACCGCGATGTCCCCCGGCTTCAAGACCCTGGGCAACAACAGCATCTATTCCCTTGCCTTCCAGGTATTGAGCTTCTTCCACTGTAGTTGCGGTTCCCATGACAGTGATTCCAGCCGCACGAAGCCGCCGTAGCGACCCTTCATTGGGGACACCAAAGGTAAAGCTAAAAACTGGAGGACGGGTTTCGAGGATCACCTCCAATTGATCATCGAAAGGATCTTTTGAGATTGGGGGTAGAAGGGGAGGTGTTAGCCCCAGGCTCTCATGTATTTCGCCAAGCATCGATAGTATCGGCTTAGGATCTGCGTGAGATTCCCAGGCATAGCCACCGGCAAAGAGATTCACATTGAAAGGCCGAGACGTAAGCTTTCGAATGTTGGCGATGGTCTGTGCAATCTGCTCGGGAGACATATATGCTGCACCAAGCGAACCGAGGCCGCCAGCATTGGAAACAGCAGCAATCAGCTCTGGTGTTGTGAATCCGCCAGCCATGGGAGCTTGAACGATGGGATACTCGATATCAAGTCTCTGCAAGAACTCATTCTTTGTCACAGTTCAGATCCTCAGATTTGTTTGATGCGCAATCGATAATCGGGAAGAAGTGGTAGACCACTCCTCTGTCCGGCATATCCCGATCAATCGAGTTTAATGACAATCTTTCCGAAATGCTGGCCTGTCTCCATGTAATGCAATGCTTCACGTGCCTGCTCCAATGGAAATACGCGATCTATTACCGGCTTTAGACCATTGCTATGGATAGCTCGGTTCATGGCCTGAAACATTGATAGAGATCCAACATAAATTCCCTGCACGCGCAAATTGCCATGCAGAATTGGGCCTATATTCAGAGACTCGCCTATTCCGGAGAGAACACCGATCAAGCTGATCTGCCCGCCATGACGAACCGCACGTAGCGAGCGAGATAAGGTACCGGCACCGCCAACTTCAAGAACGACATCTACACCACGGCCTTCGGTCAGACGCAAAACTTCCTTTTCCCAATCGGGAGTCCGTTTGTAGTTGATTGTCTCGTCTGCGCCCAAGCTCCTGGCACGTTCCAACTTCTCGTCACTGCTGGAGGTGATGATGGCACGTGCACCATGCAACTTCGCAAATTGCAGACCAAAGACAGAAACGCCACCCGTTCCCAACAGCAAAACAGAGTCACCGCTCTTCAAGTGAGCAGTAGGAACAAGTCCATGCCAGGCTGTGACAGCAGCGCACGGCAAAGCAGCCCCCTCCTCAAAACTCAAGTGCTCAGGCAGGTGGACCAACCCCTGCTGCTCAAATACACGATAGGTAACCAATACCCCATCAACAGAACCGCCAAGAGCCGATTTCCCTACTTCACGGTGATAATCGCCCTCTATCCAGTTCTGAAAAAACGCGCCCGCGACCCTGCCTCCCGGCTTAAAGGCTGTTACTTCCTCCCCTATTGAAACCACCTCGCCTGCTCCGTCGGATGCAATGATCAGAGGCTTGGGCAAATTGGGGCTATATTTGCCGGAAACCACTAGCAGGTCACGATAATTCAGAGAAACAGCCTTTATGGCCACCAGAACCTGTCGAGGCCCAGGTTTCTGGATTGGAATGGAATCTATAGAGAGTGCATCAATCGAAGTCTCCGCGGTTATGCGCACGGCATTCGCTGTGGAGGGGAAATTCCTTTGTGAAGAGGAAATCGCTGCGGCGGTACTCATAGATTCACCTCAAGTATTCAAAATATGTGCCGGTGTGGAAAACCAGCTTCTCTAGAAGCCCACAGGACAAAAGCATATTACTCACTTTGAGGTAGATGCAAAGAGGGGCTTCCCTGGCTCAAAATGAGAACCTTAACATGTGACGCGATACAACCGAAATGCATCGAAACCAAACATCCGATAAAGCAATCAAGACAAGCTCGTTCTTATATATTTTTCACACCCAATCCCACGAAAGTATTTCCTGCGTAGAGGAGAAAGAACCACAGAAGCTTTGGAAACTTTCGCCAGAGTGAGCTGCGCCCCTGTCCTTCGTCAGAGCCATACCTATGCGGAAAGCTCTCTAAACATGCCGAAGTGACAAACGATATGAGCGACCGAAAATCCCTCGACAGGCAAAACCGCGTGGTGACTTAAGTTGTAATTTCACGGCACAGTAACTGAGACATTTTCGAATGCCTATGTAAATCTACATTTAAAAACTCAGATGAATGGCCATTCATCTCAGAGGCTTCAAGGTGCTGATCATCCAGCAATCATCGGCATATTTCTCATTATGGTATTTTTCGCCCAGTTAGAAAAACCATTAGCACAGAAGTTGTAGGCGTTCACGGAAATTCCATGCACTTCTCAAACAGATTTAGCCGATGCTAGAGGTATGAGAAATGCCTGCACAATACTCTTCCTAATGGTCTTTGCTTGTTCGGCATCTCCAGCTCAGGTGAGTTTGAACAAGCAGGTTAACCAGGTCTTCACTCTAGAACAACAGGGCAAATATGCCGACGCGGCCGACGTTGCGCGCAAGCTAGTAAATTCCAACTCTCTGAGTGGAATCACACTGGGAAGGACATGGCACTTACTTGGTCTGGCATACATGCAACAGGACCGGTTAAGAGAAGCACAGAATGCTTTTGAGCAGTCGATCCACCTCTTCGAGAATGAACCGGAATACAAGGAAGATTATGCTGCCGTTCTGCATAGCATGGCAGATCTGTATCAAAGTCTCGGACAGTTACAGGTTGCATCTCGTCTAGAGCTCCGCTCTCTCAACATTTTCAAGCAAACCGGTGCTCATGGCGTAATCGCCCGCGTCTCCAGCAATATCGCAGGACTGGCTATCAGCCAAAACCAGATTGGTGAAGGGAAAAAGTATCTGGAGCAGGCAGTTAAGGAAAGCAAGCTCGCCACCGATCTCGACGATGATGATCGCGCTGCAATCTTTGCCATTCAAGGTTGGCTCGCCGTTCTGCACCACGACACTGAGCTTGCGATTTCGGACTACCGGCAATCCCTGGAACTCTGGAAGCACACGCATGGCGAGAATCATGCACTTGTAGGCTGGGGACATGTACTCGTAGGACGAACTCTTGCCGACACCACAGAAAAAGCAAAGGCGCTTGACGAGATTCGTTCCGGGCTATCGATCCTCGATCATACAGTCGGTCATCAAGACCCGAAATTCTTTGCCGCTAAGCTCGCATATTCGTATGCCCTGGACGCCAACGGACTTCATCGTGAAGCAACCAGCGCCAAATCGGAAGCCCAGAATGGACTTAAGGACTTCTATCGCGGCAAATGCGCCTCATGCACAATCAGCATGATAGCCCTTCAGTAAATGGCATTTTTGCAATAGATACAGTTCCATGCCTTCAGAAGCCTCCTCCGGGAGGCTTCTGAGCTTCTACATTGGATAACGCTGTGTCTTCCATTCATGCTGTACAGAAGTAGTCTGACGAATTTTCCCTCTCTTCCCACAATCCAAACAACGCAACTGGACGTGTACCGCTTCGCATCTATGCTCGTGGAGAGACAAATGCCGTTACAAACGAAGCCGGAAGATAAACCCGCAGCAATCTGCTTCTCTTTTTCGAATAGAGACGAAGGTATAGAGGTAACCTGCACTACCTTGCCCCAACAGACAAGTCTTCTATTTCACATACAGAGTGAAACTTCGCGCTTTACCAGCCGGGATGCCTTCAAGAAGAAGATCATCGAAGTAGGGATGAGCCCAGCTGCGGCGGAGACTCCAGAACGTTCTTTCAACGCCACGGCAAGACAACTGCGAGAACTTGGCTTTTCGGTCGAGGTCGAGAAAGACGCAGCTTAGATAATTCCGTAAATATGTGGCCCCAGCCGCAGATGCATACGCAACTATCGCCGACAGGTCTAGGCCTGTGAGGGAAATGCTCTCAGAACCGAATCGCGCAATCTTCTCCGTGATCAGTAAAAACTAAAGAATCTTCAGCTACACCGCTTGTGTCGGTTCGCATCACAGCAGATTATGAGTCTGGGAAACGCCGTTATCCCTCATTTCCTGAATGTCGAACGTGGTATCGAAGATCCCATCCCGCCAAAGGTTGAAGTGATTGTGGATGGCCGTAGCTATCAAGGGCTGCAGGGCGAACCTTTGATCGACATGATCAACCGCGAGACCGGCAAGGAATTAGCTCAGGTCTGCTACCATCCCCAGCTAGGTCCTATTCAAACCTGTGACACCTGCATCGTCGAAGTAAATGGAGAACTGGTCCGCGCCTGCGGTACACGCATCCGGCCCCATATGATTGTCGTGACGGAAAACCGTCGCGCCCGGGCGGCTCAACACGAGGCCTTCGATCGTATTCTTGGCAATCATCTACTCTACTGCACAGTTTGCGACAACAATAATCAGAACTGTACCGTTCACAATACTACGGCGCTGTTGAAGGTCGAGCATCAGACAATTCCTTTCAAACACAAGCCCTACGAGAAGGATGAGACAAACCCCTTCTACCGCTACGATCCCGACCAATGCATTCTGTGCGGCCGTTGCGTCGAAGCCTGCCAAAATGTACAGGTAAATGAGACGCTTTCTATCCACTGGGAAGACAAGCATCCACGAGTCCTTTGGGATGGTGGCTCCAGGATTGACGAATCCAGCTGCGTCTCTTGTGGTCATTGCATCACGGTCTGCCCCTGCAATGCATTGATGGAGAAGTCGATGGTAGGCGAAGCTGGATACTTTACCGGCCTGCAGCGTCAGACACTCGATGACTTAATCACCGTAGTTAAGGGAATCGAGCCCGACGTGGGATACGGCGCAATTCTGAAGCTCTCCGCAGTCGAAGCTGAGATGCGGGCTGCCCGTATTGAGAAGACCAAGACTGTCTGCACCTACTGCGGTGTCGGTTGCGCCTTTGACGTGTGGCATCGCGACCGCAGGATTCTCAAGATAGAACCCGGAGATGGGCCGGCCAACGGCATTTCCACCTGCGTAAAGGGAAAGTTTGGCTTCAACTTCGTCAACAGTAATGACCGGCTGACAACTCCGCTAATCCGCGATGGAGACCACTTCCGCGAGTGCAGCTGGGATGAGGCGTTGACCTTCATTACTGACAAGCTGAAGGAGATCAAAGCAAAGCATGGACCGGATGCTATCGAATGCATCGCCTCCTCAAAGTGCACGAATGAGGAAAGCTATCTGATGCAAAAGCTGGCCCGTGCAGTTATTGGAACCAACAACGTAGATAACTGCTCACGCTATTGCCAGTCGCCTGCAACCAAGGGGCTGACGCGAACTGTCGGTTACGGCGGAGATTCGGGTTCTATCTCCGATATCGAGCGGGCCAGCCTGGTGCTTATTGTCGGCTCCAATACAGCAGAGAATCATCCAGTGCTGGCAACACGTGTGAAGCGCGCACATAAGCTACGCGGACAGCGGCTGTTTGTTTCAGACCTCAGAAAGAACGAGATGGCCGAACGTGCCGATATCTGGTTGCGTCCACGACCCAGTACAGACCTTGTCTGGATCAATGCCATTGCCAAATACATTCTCGATAACGGCTGGCACAACTCAGAATTCATCTCGGCTCGCGTTAACAACTTCGATCAATATGCCGAAAGTTTACAGCCTTTCACGATGGAATTTGCTGAAGAGAAGACCGGCATTCCCCAAACAACATTGAAGACCGTAGCCGAGGAGATTGCTCATGCCAAGAGTGTATGCATCCTGTGGGCGATGGGGATCACGCAGCACAAACATGGCTCCGATACCTCGACGGCACTTTCGAATCTGTTACTACTAACAGGAAATTATGGCAGGCCCGGGACAGGAGGGTATCCCTTGCGTGGGCACAATAATGTCCAGGGTTGCAGTGACTTCGGTTCGATGCCCGACAAGCTGCCAGGCTACATGGACGTCAGCGATCCGGAGATCCGGCGGCATTGGGAACGGGCTTGGGGAGTGCAACTGCCGGACCGTGACGGCATGGACAATCACCTGATGGTAGACGGCATGCACGAGGGAAAGGTAAAGGCGCTCTATCTGATCGGCGAAGACATGATCAGCTCGGAGTCGAATAAGCATTATGTGGCGGCAGGCTTCGAAAGGCTGGAACTTTTTGTGGTGCAGGAGATCTTCTTTACTATGACCTGTCAATATGCCGATGTCGTGCTGCCGGGCGTACCAAGTTTCGAAAAAGAAGGCACATATGTTAATACCGAACGGCGCATACAACGGCTCTATGAGGCGATGAAGCCGCTGCCGGGCACCCGCCCCGATTGGATGATCATTCAGGACATTGCAAACAAACTAGGTGCAGATTGGAGTTACAACTCCCCTTCGGACGTTATGGATGAGTGTGCCGGAATAGCACCGCTTTTTGCAGGCGTGACATATGCGCGCCTTGCAGGCTACAACAGCCTGCAGTGGCCAGTTCAGGCCGATGGGACGGACTCACCACTCCTCTATGTCGACAAGTTCCCTTTTCCGGATGGCAAAGCAAAATTCCATCCGATCGAATGGAATATGCCTGCTCAACAGGAAGATTCGGAATACGATCTACACCTGAACAACGGGCGAATGCTCGAGCACTTTGAAGCAGGCAATATGACCTACCGAGTGCCGGGGATTGTGATGAAAGCTCCAGATACCTTTCTCGAAGTATCTCCGGAACTAGCTGCGGAACGGGGTCTGGAAAGCGGAAGGTACGTGAAAGTCAAGTCCCGGGACGGTGAGATTGTCTTGCGGATACAGGTGACCGATCGGGTAAGCGGAAACATCGTTTATGCTCCGCTCAATTCTCAGCAGCAGCCGATCAATACGCTCACCAGCAACAACGTCGACACAGTAGTACACACTCCGGCGTACAAAGAGACACCTGTCCAGATAGAGCCGTTACCAGAGACAGGGCGCCCGCCGCTGCCATACACGAATCATCGTTTCCATAAGGGCATTCCCCAGAATGGCGTAGAGGTTGAGCGGAAGTGGTCGCAACCCGATTATCGGATGCCGGGAATAAATCTGGTTCAAATTGAGAAGACGTCGAAACCCAAACGAATCGCGTAGCAAAAATCATCAGGAGATCAGGGAAGATGGCAAAACCGATTCAACTCGACATCCCGACACGCAATCACAAAGCGGAGCTACAGACGCGTTTGGCCGAAGCTCCGGTTGAGCATGCCAGTGCAATACTTGAGCTTCTGGAACTGATCGAAGTTCTCCACAAAAGAAACGTACTGAATACCCTATGCGGAGGTGTCGGAGCGGGAGGGGACATCATTGCGAATCTATCGAACGCCGCAGCTCAACCGGAAAGTATTCGCGCCATGCGGAATTTGGTCATCCTGGTAAAGATTATGGGCAAGATCGATCCCGAACTACTCGATGCCCTTCAAAAGTCGATTCCACCTGAGCTTACTGATAGATATCTGCGGAGCCTGACACCGAAGCCGAGCCTATGGAAGATAGCAAGGCTAATGTTCTCGGAACCTGTCCGCAGAGTCTTGATGGCAACCGGTTTTATGATGGCAGGCGTCGGCTATTATCTGGGCAAGGAGACGCACAGTATGTCCAAATGAAAGTCCTCCTGCTGCGGCCCACTGGTCACCTAACATCAATGACTAGAGGACCGGCAATAGAAGAGACCAAGTCAGCCCAAATTGTGAGCGATTCTTGCTCCTCCTGGAAATTGTTCCCGCTCTACAGATGCCCGTCCTCCTGGTAAAAAGTGCTATAAGAGGCATATTGCATCGTTTTCCCCGGCCTGCAATAACGACAGGTCATAAACGATGTGAGGAGGAGGCTCATGCCCTATTTGTTAAAGAGTGAACCGGATAAGTATTCTTATGACGATCTCGAGCGAGACGGCGAAACTATCTGGGATGGGATCAAAAACCCGCAGGCTCTCCAGTCTATGGCAAAGATGAAGCCCGGCGAAGATCTAGTCATCTACCACTCGGTTACAGGAAAGGAAGCAGTTGGCATCGCCAAGGTGGTTTCAGTAGATGCCACTGACCCTAAGAATCCAATCGTCAAAATCAAGTCGCACAAAAAGCTAAAACGCGCGAAGTCATTGGCTGAAATGCGCGAAGAAGCTAGCTTTAAAGACTCTCTGCTCTTCAGGCAATTTCGGCTTTCCGTGGTTCCTCTTACAAAGGAACAGTTTCAGTGGCTTGTAAATGGATAAGGCTCTAGAACATTTCCCGCATAGGTAAAGACTTGCCAAGAACAACGAGGAGCGGCTTTCTTTGGCGGAAAGCTGCTCCTCGTCTTGGTCTACATCTTTGCGGGCAATGCTCTAAAGCAAAACCAGCGTTACTATGTCCTATCCAAATTCGGCGATGGGCAGGTTTTCTCGACGGAAAACCTGCGTAGGGAGTTGTGGTTCGGGATACACCTACGCTGATTTTGCTCTAATTGGCTTTAGCCCAAGCCATCATTGTGGGCAACATGATGGCGGCATAGCCGGCCGCCTTCATCGCACTTTGAAATGCATCCGGAACACTTTCGATATCTAGGCCTTCAGCAATTGGGACATTATAGGCAATAGCTCTGGGAAGCAGATTGGCATAAGACTCGGCAGACACCTGATACAACTCCGAATTCTCAGAACCATCGACCACAGCTTCGAATCTCATTTGAGGCTGTGGTAAACCTGCATCCATAAACACACGATGAAGTTTGGGTCCCAGATCGACATGGGCACCTGAGCGCCGAAGTGTTTCTGTCATGCAGGTAAGAATCGTCTTCATCGGATTATCCGGCCCTGCTGGTGGAACCATCCATGGCTCCATAAATGCAACAATTCCACCGGGACGAAGATGTTTGCACAAGCGTGCCAATACTGCAGAGGGATCAGGCTGATACATCAGGATGAGTCTGCCGACGATTGCGTCGAAGGCTCCTTCCGGCTCGTATTGGGAGAGATCGGAAGATACAAACGAAATATTGTTTGCACCTGTATTCCAGACACGTCTGCGAGCATGGGCAACAGCTCCCGCATCCGCCTCGACACCAACTACATGACCCGAGAGTCCAACAATCTCCGAGAGAAGAAGACAAACATCTCCGGCACCGGAACCGACATCGAGGACACGCATTCCTCGCGTAATTCCAGCATCTTCAAAGAGTCTTTGCGTCATCGGTCGGTAAAATTTGCCCTGACGCTCAAGCCGGTTATACTCCTGGACGGACTTCCCGAATGCATATTCTTGCGTTGCAGTGCTCATAGCCCTCGAATCCGTATGATCTTTAGCTATAAAGCTAACGAGGGTAACAGAATTCTTGCAGGTAAATCAATACAGGTTATTTCATAAGCACAAGAAGAAAGAGCTCAAGAGTGACAAATAACGAAGAATGGCGCGGCTTTTCTGCATCGAGAAAAAACCGCGCTTATTCTTGTAGCCAGGCGGTTGTGATAATAAGTGCTCCGAATCTGGAGCACTTATCTATACGTACTCGGTCTTTGTAGTTTTCAGGCTCGGCGCCGTATAGGATTCAAACGTCGTCAGAGCCGATTGCGCTGCTGTCAGACTTCCGCTCGAAACAGCCGCTTCTATACTTGAGAGAAACTGTCCGACTGGATCATCGCCAGTGGAATTCTTCGGACTGTTCTTCTCGATCTGTGAAACATATTTTTCGGCCGATGTCATATCGCCGGATTCGATTGCCGACTCAAGATTCGACATAAGAGTGTCAAAGCTATTCGAGGTCGAATTGGTGGTTGTCGATTCCGGAGCAGCATATGACTGAAAAGTTGTCAGAGCTGACTGTGCGGCTGTCAGGCTTCCACTTGAAACGGCGCTCTCTACACTGGTTAGAAACTGCCCAATAGGATCGTTGCCGTTCTCGCCCTTCGAATTGTTCGTTTCGATTTTTGAAAGATACTGTTCTGCGGCATTAAGATTACCCGACTGAATGGCCGACTCCAGACTTGTCAACCAACTGTCGAAGGTATCCGCACTGTTTGTGGTCGTAGCTGTACTCGTTGAGCTGGTAGTCGAACTTGTCGTGGAGTAGCTGTAATCATACGGAATGCTGCTGCTTTGGGTAACACCGAAGATGCTGCTCATTCTCGCTCCATAGAACTGGAATTTGTCACTGGCAATCTGAATTATCGCTGCATCAGAAATGCCCAACTGTTGAGTCCTGACGAGAGGAGAAATAGGCGGTGTTACAAGAGACAGCTAAGTGAAAGTCCTCTCTTCCCATCACGGGAAGAGAGCCTGGAGCAGTTTCGAATCGGGAGAATATGTAACTGCCACGATTCCAATGAGAGAATTTTAAACAATGAAAGCGGCCCTGAAAAATTATTCTCAGGGCCGTCGTTCATAAACGATATCGACTTATCGTTCGATTTGACTAACGTCGCGAACGCCTCCGCGCGATGCACTTGTTGCCAATGCGGCATAGACACGTAGCGCACTGGATACCTTACGCTCACGCGGTCCAGGCTTCCAAGCCCCGGCACCCTTAGCAACCATCGCTTCGCGTCTCTTAGTAAGTTCTGCCTCGGAGAGGCAAACACGAATCGTACGGTTGGGAATATCGATCTCGATCCGATCGCCTTCCTGTACTAAAGCCAGAGACCCGCCTTCCGCAGCTTCCGGCGAAATGTGTCCGATCGATAATCCCGAACTACCGCCAGAGAAGCGTCCGTCCGTAATCAAGGCACAGACTTTGCCCAACCCTTTGGACTTAAGATAACTGGTCGGATAGAGCATCTCCTGCATTCCCGGACCACCCTTAGGACCTTCGTAGCGGATCAAAACTACATCGCCGGGAACAATCTTGTCTCCGAGAATTCCTTGTACAGCCGCATCCTGGCTTTCAAAGATGCGTGCAGGCCCGGTAAAGGTCAGGTGCGCAGGATCGACTCCGGCTGTTTTTACGATGCATCCATCTTCGGCAATATTTCCATAGAGAACAGCCAGCCCGCCATCTTTACTAAAGGCATGATCAAGATTCCGAATCACACCGCTTTCCCGGTTCAGATCCAACTCCGGATAGCGAGCGCTTTGGCTGAAAGGAACAGTAGTACGGATTCCACCGGGAGCGGCACGATAAAACTCTTTTACTTCGGAAGACGCCGCACGCTTCACATCCAGCTTTTCAATCGCATCCCCCATAGTTGGAGAATGGACAGTATAGGTATCGCGATGAATCAGACCAGCACGATCCAATTCTCCTAGAATGCCGAAAATACCGCCTGCGCGATGAACATCCTCAACATGAACGTATGGAGTCGAGGGAGCTACTTTGCATAGATGCGGCACCCTCCGGGAGAGGCGGTCGATATCGGACATGGTGAATGGAACACCTGCCTCCTGGGCTGCAGCGAGAAGATGCAAGACGGTATTCGTGGAACCACCCATGGCGATATCCAGCGTCATCGCATTTTCAAAGGCAGCAAAAGAAGCAATACTGCGCGGCAGGACCGTGGCATCGTCCTTCTCGTAATAGCGCTTGGCTAACTCGACGATAGTACGGCCAGCTTGCTGGAAGAGCTTTTTGCGATCGGAGTGTGTAGCAACTACCGTCCCATTACCGGGAAGAGCCAGGCCCAAAGCCTCGGTCAGGCAATTCATCGAATTTGCCGTAAACATGCCGGAACACGATCCGCAGGTGGGACAGGCAGAACGCTCATACTCCTCAACCTCGGCGTCGCTCACCTTGGGATCGGCAGCAACGATCATGGCGTCGATCAGGTCGAGTGCCTTAACGGTATTTCCCTGCTGAATCTTGCCGGCCTCCATGGGGCCGCCGGAGACGAAGACCACCGGAATGTTCAAGCGCAAAGAGGCCATCAACATTCCCGGGGTAATCTTGTCACAATTCGAGATGCACACCAGCGCATCGGCACAATGAGCATTGACCATGTACTCGACTGAATCGGCAATCAGTTCCCGAGAGGGCAGACTGTACAACATGCCGTCATGCCCCATGGCGATGCCGTCGTCAACGGCGATGGTGTTGAATTCCTTGGCAACTCCCCCTGCCTTGGCGATCTCTTCAGCAACCAGCTGCCCTAGATCCTTCAGGTGAACGTGCCCGGGCACGAATTGTGTAAAAGAGTTGGCCACGGCAATGATGGGCTTCCCAAAATCGCCGTCCTGCATGCCGGTAGCGCGCCATAGGCTGCGTGCACCGGCCATATTCCGTCCATGAGTCGAGGTCTGAGACCGATAAGCTGGCATGCTATATATAGTACGACTTGGGCAGCTCCCTTCGTAGGGTTCCCCATCTACCCTCTGGAGGAATTGCTCAATGGGGCGCTAAATCCGTTAAAATCCGGCAGTTTCAGAACTTTCTAAAAGGCCCCTCCTTGTTTCCTAGGAAATGGGAGCAGACCTCTCGACATACAGATCAAGGCACTCCTGGCCAAGCACGCCAGGAATGACTTCGATGCAGGCAGGCGACTGATTCACAATCTCTTGGGCAGAGACTTGAATCCGCTGTTTCCCAATGGCCGCGGTCTCCGCAATGGAGGCACCAAAGACGATAGCGCTAATATTGGCCCAAACGGCCATGGAAGCGCACATCGGACACGGCTCACAGCTGGAAAACAGAACAACGCCCGACAGATTTCCATCTCCAAGAACTTTGGCGGCTTCGCGAAGAACATTCATCTCGGCGTGGAGGGAAGGATCACGCATCGTAATAGCCAAATCGTGCCCGCGAGCTAAGATTCTGTTTCCCAAGACGGCAACGGCGCCATATCCCTTATTACCCTCTCGACGAGAGTACCTTGCCTCTTCGATGGCAATCCTCATCATCTCTTCGAAAGGAATACGAATAATGCTTTCGCGGCAGTGGGCAGCGAAGGGGCGAATCTCCTCGTAGCTGCGTAAAAAGCGAAGCTGCGGATCGATTCGAGAGAGGAATGCCTGGGTGGATTTTTCATACGCTCCCCGGCAGACTTTCCTGGTATCCAGTCCGAGACGGCTACACGCCTCCAGCGTGGGACAGGGATTCTCCGATCTCCAATGAATCTCGCTTTCATTTTCAGAGAGGATTGGCAGATCTTCCGGCTTCAACCCCATATATCGAAAAAAGAGGGATTCGAAGGCATAACGAACGGTTGGAAAAGATTTCGTTTCTTTCTCAACAGCCTCTTGAGCATCCCACCATGCATTGCGTTTGGCGATTACCTCTCTTTCGATAATCGGCAATGTTTTATGGCTCAGGCGCTCAATTTGTAGCTGCACCAACTCAGAAAATGTCGGGCTTTGCGTAGGCATCATTGTAGTGTACGCTCACGCGATGGCCGGACATCCGGCGGTGGTGAAACGCGGCTTTCTCTAACAGAAAGCCGCTAAAACCTTGAGCTTTGGTCTACATCCTTAGGGATGTGGATCTAGCCTACGGGAAGAGGATTTCTTTCCGTAAAGGTATCGCGCTGATGCCAGTAAGGATAAATCGGAGTTTTTGCGCTTACTGCGTCCAGACGTTTTATCTGCTCCTCTGTCAGCTTCCAATCGGTTGAACCCAAGTTATCCCGAAGCTGTGCTTCATTGCGGGCACCCACGATAATGCTTGAGATAGTCGGTCTCTGCAGAAGCCAGTTCAGAGCAATCTGCGGAATACTCTTCCCCGTTTCCGTGGAGATTTGATCGAGGACATCCACGATACTATAGAGCTGCTCCATCTCTACGGGAGGTTCATAGGGAACACCAGCCTTAGATCTGCTTCCTTCCGGTAGAGGCTGATTGCGGCGAATCTTGCCCGTAAGCCTCGCTCCTGCCAACGGACTCCACACAATGGTTCCAACATTCTGATCAAGAGCTAGAGGAAGCAATTCCCATTCATACTCTCGCCCAAGCAAAGAGTAATAAGCTTGGTGAGATGAATAGCGAGGCAATCCATATTTCTCTGCAATTGCCAGAGACTTCATCAAATGCCATCCGGAAAAATTCGAGCATCCGATATAACGCACCTTTCCTGCTCGGATAAGCTCTTCCAGTGCACGTAATGTTTCTTCAATTGGAGTTAATGCGTCAAAGGCATGTAATTGATAAAGGTCAATGTAATCGGTCTGAAGACGGCGCAGGCTGGCTTCACAGGCACGAATAAGATGATGGCGCGATGTTCCCTGCCCGTTCGGACCAGGCTCTGTTCGAAAGCTTGCTTTTGTCGCAAGCAAAACTTTATCGCGATAGCGTCCAATGGCCTCACCCAAGATCTCTTCGGATAAGCCATCGGAATAGACATCTGCTGTGTCGAATAGATTCACCCCGGCATCGAAGGCCACGTCAATCAGACGACTCGCCTCACGAACATCCGTTGTCCCCCAAGCGCGAAAGAGCTCATTGCTACCGCCAAAAGTAGCAGTTCCCAGGCTGAGAACAGATACTTGGAGTCCCGAACCTCCGAGTTGCCTATATTCCATGTAACCTCACAAATGAAACTCTCTATTCAATGTAGTACGAAATAGAAAAAGTCTGGTCAAAGCTACTGGGGATCAAAACAACTACTGTTTATGTACTTTATGCAGAAAATCCTCCAGTACTAGCATCTTCAATTTATAGGTAGTATGGAATTTCCCTATTTTTTTGAGAGAAGGCGGCAATGCATCCTTTTGAATTCTCGACGGCGCAACAGATTCTCTTTGGACAAGGAAAAATTGGGCAACTTCCACAAATTGTCCGTCGCCACGGCCTTCGTCGCTGCCTGGTGGTCACCTCAAAATCCGCCACTCGGTTTCAATCCGTCATCGACCTTTTGACCGCAGCAAACATAGAGACAGTGCAATTCTCCGTTCCTACGGAACCAAGCATCCCCTTGGTAAGGGAAGGGCTGCAAAAGGCTAATTCCGCACAGTGTGATGGAGTAATTGCCATCGGCGGCGGTAGCGTCATCGACGCTGGCAAGGCAATTGCAGCCCTGATGCGCAATAGCGAAGATGTAATGGAGTATCTTGAGGTCATCGGAAAGGGAAAACCAGTCCAAAACCCCAGTGCTCCCTGGATTGCCATCCCAACGACCTCCGGAACGGGTTCCGAGGTAACACGCAATTCCGTACTCTACTCGCCCGAACACAAAGTCAAGGTCAGCCTCAGAAGTACAGCCATGCTGCCGGTCGCTGCCATTGTCGATCCCGACCTGACGCGTGAGTTGCCGCCTCAACAAACGGCATGGAGTGGAATGGATGCGCTGACGCAATTAATTGAGCCTTACGTCTCCTCACGTGCCAATTCTGTTACAGACGCACTGTGTCTCGAAGCGATCCCTCTGGCGGCTTTAGCTCTTCCCATTGCTTTTCAAGACGGGGATGATATCGAATCCCGTACAGAGATGGCTTTAGCCAGTCTGTTTGGAGGACTCGCGCTGGCGAATGCGGGTCTGGGAGTAGTCCACGGATTCGCCGGGCCGTTGGGCGGAATGTTCGATGCTCCTCATGGCGCTATCTGTGCAGCGCTCCTCCCCTATGGCATGGCCGCCAATATTGCGCATTTGGAATTAACCAAGAACTCCGATCCGACCGCAAACAAGATCCTCGACCGCTACCGGGTCGTTGCCCGCCACTTGACTGGGAAAGAAGGAGCTGAACCCAAAGATGGAGTCATCTTTGTCGAAAAGCTCATCCGAGAGTTGGAGATTCCGCCGCTACATCACTTCGGGATGAAAGAAACCGACGCAGAAGAAGCTGTACACAAAGCAATGAACTCCAGCAGCATGAAGGCAAACCCTGTAGTCCTGACCAGTGATGAACTTCGCGAAGTTTATTTACGCGCCTTATAAGAGGTACGTACTCACTTCAGCCTGCGCAGCATAACTCTGCCAAGGTATATTAATTCCGACTGGCAGAAACGAACTGTACGGAGAGCAGTGTCATGGGCATTCTCAGGAAAGCGGGAACGACCTCGGCTCCATCCGCCGTCATTCTTATCCGAATTGTCGTCGGCTGGGTTTTCTTTTCAGAAGGCATTCAGAAGTTTCTCTTTCCGGCGGCACTTGGCGTAGGTCGTTTCGCCAAGATCGGAATTCCTCATCCTCAAGCTCTGGCACCCTTCGTAGGCGTGGTAGAAATCCTCTTCGGCGCAATGCTGGTTTTCGGCATCGTCACCAGATTGGCGGCAATCCCCCTGCTCATCGATATTTCAGTCGCTATCTGGCTCACGAAAATTCCACTCCTGGCAAAGCAAGGATTTTGGGCTATGGCTCATGAAGCTCGAACCGATTACTGCATGCTCTTCGGACTATTATTCCTGCTTATTGTCGGGGCGGGCCGTCTCTCTTTCGATGCCCAATCCTGATTCATGCACTAAATTACATTTTCATGGCTAAGAACTTGGTATTACCTCGAAGAGAGTCAACCAACACCTTGCCTGCATCCCAGAAAAAGTGAAGAGAGACAATCACTGTTACAATCTTGAGACTGATTCGGACTCCATCGTTAAGGCTTCTTGTAGCTTCTCGAAAATGGCCAGCATCGACTCCGGAGGTTCCCACGATAGTGAAAAATTCGGGAGCTTGAACAAGGATGCAGAGAATAACAAGGCCAAGCAGCCTGAAGAATATATCTGTGACAGCACGCGGCCATCTCCCGGCGGAGGGGAAAAGGTAGATACCCTTCACCAGCAGATGCGCAAAGAGTAGAGACATAAACGGCCAATAAAGCGTATGCCAGATTGCAGCCGGATGTATCGGCCCACCTTTCAAATATTGTGCTCCCGGCCCTAACAGCAGGTATGAATGAAAAGGAACCAGAAACATCCACAGCGTAAGGATAAGCATCAGGATGAACTCCTGAATTGGACGCTGGCAACCCCTCTGCGGCTTCGGCTCCAGCTGAGGTAGAGTACGCGGATCCCAATTATCGAAACAATTTATCTTGATGTTGTATTGGGTAATTGCGATCTCGACAGCAACAAATGTCAGCGTCACCCACGTCGCTGCCATCCATAGCACTCTTGGAATCCCAAATATAACTTGAATGGCACCAGCCATAGTCGGGTTTCCGGCAACTAACGAAACCACATTGACTAATACATAGACAGCTGTGGCAAAGACCAGAGTCAGCTTGAGAGTGAACAGGTAGAACGGGAAAATAGCTGGTCCAATCAAAGACTGATGAGGCAGGTAACGGACGGCAACGACCAAAGGATGACCATGTTGCTTCAATAGAGCTGCCAACTCGTCCTCAGCCAAAGGGCGCCCTAGCTCTGTCTCTCGATCTTCCATCTGCGAGAGGAGATTTTCAGAAAGCTCTTTGACGATGTCTTCCTGTTGCCGCTTGGGCAAATACTTCCGAATGGCCTGTAGATAACGTTCGAGAAGTTTCATCGTTTACACCTCCTGCAGAATCCGGCTCAAAGATCCATTGATGCTTTGCCACTCTGCAAGCAGTTGATTGAGGATCTTCTCTCCATCCGGCGAAAGCCGATAGAAGCGCTTATTTCGCTTGTCTTCTTCGCGCCATTCGCTAAACAGCAGTCCTTGGCTCTCAAGCCTGCGAAGCAATGGATAAAGCGTATTTTCTTCGATCGACAAGCCGTGGTCGGCTAGGTCCTTCCGCAGCGTATAACCGTAGTGCTCCACTCTGAGCTGAGAGAGCACTGCCAGAACCAGACATCCACGTCTTAGCTCCAATCGAAGGTTTTCAAATAGATCTGCACTAACCGTCATACTGTGTATAGGACACCGTGTCAAACACACTGTATGTCACACAGTAAAATACGTCAATAGATTTTCTTTGGATTTCGTAAGTCAAATGATTTGTTTAAGATCCAGCTCCCGAGCTCTAGTCCCAAGACTTAATCTTTGGCCAGATCGACGCAAGCGATCCGAACTTCGGACCTTTACAAAGGAAAACAGGAACCTTGTTCTCCAATGCATAAGGGCTCTCCGACCTTCCAACAAACTCCACCTGAGAAAACAGCTGCTCCAGACGTTTCTGCCTATCGCCAATCACAATCATGCAGTTTCCGGAATAACCTCTCGGACCCCATAAATAGTAGGTCTGATGCCCACTGAGTGCAGGTGGTAATCCATACCGTGGTCCGAAGAAATCGACAGCACCGGCCTGTCCGTAATCCTGTGCAAAGATGCCGCAATCGCTCCTCTCTTGTGGAGGAATTCGTAACCAGGCTTGATCCACAACAGAAACAAGCTCCTCCCAACCAAACTGATCTGCATAGTGCTGTGGCAGGACTGCAGACATGTGACTGTGCTCGCTTCTCGGAAGCTGGATGGGGAGCTTATTCATATACACAATGAACTGATTGATCGAGAGTATGGGGACCACTATCGGAGCAAGCAATGCACCCGCCACCAAAAGGATCGCAAGAATTGCCGGCTGAAGCCATCGTTGCCTTGATCGTTCAACAGCATCTTCGATCACAACCGCACCAGCTGCAATCAGCATGGGGTAGATCGGTGCAAGATAGTAATTTTTCCCCTTCATCACGATAAAGATGGTGAGTGTTATCAAGTAACTCCAACCGAGAAACCGATAAAGACGAAACCTCGGAGAAAACAGCAGTGCAACAACTCCGGTGATCCAGACCAATGATCCAAGGGGATGCAATAACAGAAGCTGCTGGGAAAGATATTGCAACGGTGAAAGATGCACATCTCTACCACTGGCCCTGATGTTGTGCATCAGCTCCAGAAAGGGCCAATGATTACGAACATTCCAGAGAAAATTTGGTAGAAATACAAGGAAGGCGGCCAAGCCACCCATCCAGATCCACTTGTTCAGAAAGACCCGCCGCTGCTTCGTGAGCATTAACCCGAGGACAAGTCCCAAACAGAAGAAAGCGATTGAATACTTCTCTTCCAATCCGATACCGGCTATGACGCCGAACCAAAGCCAATCGCGCGAATTGCCGGTTTTGATTGCCCGGATGGCAAAATAAACGCAACCCATCCAGAGAGTCGGTTCGAGGCAGTTGGTTGTCAGCATGCTCCCATCGGAGAGATACATGGGAGCAATCAAGAAGGTGACAGCACTCAGTAATAGAGCAAAACTTCTACCGCCTAGTTGACGAGCGATCATGCCTGTCAGAACAACGGCAGACGATATGGCCAGCGCAGGAACAAATCGAATACTGCGCAACGAATCGCCGAGTATCCACTCGCTCACACGCGCTAGAAACGGGATCAGAGGCGGCTGGTCGACATAACCCCAGGCAAGGTGACGTCCACACGCCAGATAGTCAAACTCATCGCGAAAATATCCATATCTGTTATTCCAGATGCAGTGCAAGATAAGCTTGCCCAAAGCGATGGCGACAACCCAAACCATCCCTGCAGCGAAGAAGTTCTGCCTGACACTATCAGCCGAAATCTCCGGCTTGTTTGCGTTCATACTGGATAGGCCGCTCGTCATGCGCAACATCATGGACGAAAAAGCCCAAAATGTCATGTACGGAGGGACAAACGGGCCGAAGCCGGGGACGAATTAGCAGCTCAGCAGGCTGTTATAAGCAGCCCTGGAGATGGGGGACCGAAAGAAAGGGAGGTGCGGACTTAGGTGTTGTTCTTCTGTAATGCTAATGGACACGAATAGAAATCAGCTTGGTTTGCAGCGGGACTCCACCGCTGAGGGTGACTTCCAGCAACGCTTCAAACGGCCGGGCGGTATTTCCGTTTGTAACCGCTGCTTGTATAAGAGCTGCAGATTCCGGATGGCAGGCAAACTCCACAGCCGCCTGCGTCCCAAGCGTCGTGAGACCACTAAAGATCAAGAGCCGACGTCCCTGCTCGACAGCGGGTAGCAATGCGATGATCGCATAGTCCTTTGTCATCGGATGCTCAGGCCGGGAATATAGAGCTGGCTCTCCCGATAATGGATGATGATTTACGAATCCGGCAGAATCCGGGCTTGCAACCATGGTGAAATCCGAAGTTGTAGGCAGAACCTTCAACGAGGGATTTTCGGCAGTCGATCCTATAAAGATAAGATTCTTCCAACGCGCCTCATCCCAGGTAACGAGCAAACTCCGCTTCAGCACAAAGTCGGCATGATGGGCATCAAAGAGCTGAGTCAACTCATGTACCGCAACCACCTCACCGGTTCCGGTGTAGTTGTCGACAATGGGCCCATCCGTTTGGGAGCTTCGCTCAGCCATATTGGAGGCATAACGTAGACCGTTTTTCGAATCACCGGTGAAAAGCGCGTTGCTGTAAATCACCAAAGGAGGATCGCCGGTGAGAAAGGGCTTCCAAAAACTCTCATTCCCGATTGCCGCGGTATTTCGATGAGAAAGACGCACGCCGAGAAAAACAATCGCAACCAGAGCTACCAGACATCCAAGACCGGCAAGGACCAGTATTGGATATTTTCTTAATGGCTCCCGATGCAGCACTTCTATCTCTACGGGTAATTCGTTTGCAGCGGCCGGGTCCAGGGCGGCCTCCGTTACAGAGCCCCGCGAAGCAGCAGATGAAGAAGAATGGCGGAAGACCGGCAGGTAATGACCTTTGGGAATCTCGATTACGAGATCCTCGGCCATGCCCTCTTCGGAAAAATACGCAGCTAGCTTGAGCCGAAGGAGCCGGGCCTGACTACGAACAATGCTGTCTTCGCTTGAATTAAATCCGGGCTCTCGTCGAAAGACGCGGATACCTATCTGCTGCTCTGTTGCCTCTTCCGGCGCTTCCCTGATCGCGCAATCGGTCACATACAGCAGAAATTCCTTCAATCGTGCAGAGGCGCGAAAGTGACGGCTGACAAGTATGCGTTGAACTAGCTGTCTACGCGGATCATCCATCACATCAAGGTCTTGCTTATGCACTGGAAGACACCTAGCCATCCGTTAAAGATTCTTTCACACGGCATTTCACGGGTCAAATCTCGGTGAACACCGTAGTCAACCGTGCTAATGGAAGAGGAGTCTTGACGGCGGTTCACCACCAATCTGGTATGCCTACATCACAGGCACAAGCAGGTGAACTCAATTGAGGTTCTCGCATGGCAGAAAAACGATCCGCGAAAACTTCCTGGAGGCAGTCTCATGTTGAATGGCAGACGAGTTTCCTTGCTGAGAATGGCGTTGATGGCAGTAGCCGTCGTCTTTCTACTCAGCGGAGGATACCGACTCAAAGCCCAAGCGGTATATGGGTCTATTTACGGAACAGTCACCGATAATTCAGGGGCGGTAATCCCAAGTGCAAAAATCACGGTAAAGAATGTCAACAAGGGCACACAACAAACGACGCAATCCAATGAGTCAGGCAACTGGAGTGTAGATCATCTTATCCCCGATCTTTACGACGTCACTATAGAAGCAGCCTCTTTCAACTCGGGAGAATCCAAGTCCATAGACCTGCATGCAGATACGGCACAAAAGGTCGATGTCGCATTAACCCCGGCAGGTTCTACACAAACCATTCAGGTCCTGGGGACCAGCACTCCGACTCTGAAGGTAGACCGTGCGGATGTGGCCGAAGTTCTGAATCAACGTTCTATCCAGAACCTTCCAAACCTGAACCGAAACTTTACGCAATTTACGCTGCTGACTCCTGGAGTGCAGCATTCCACATTCAACATTCAAGGACCGGAGAACCCACAAGGAACGACATCGGTCACAACCAACGGTTCCAGTTACGGCGTACAGGGTTGGTTGCTAGACGGCACCGACAATCGTGAGCCGGTGTTGGGCATCATTGTCATCAATCCCACACTCGACTCCATCGGCGAGATGAAGATCACATCGTCGAACTACGACGCCGAATTTGGCGGCTCAGTCGGCGGCATTATCAGCGCTCAAACCAAATCCGGTACAAACGATCTGCATGGCGATGCATTCTTTTACCGCCACAGCGATGCCCAATTGGCACGTAACCCCTTTACACAGTCGGCACGAGATGCTGTGACAAATCGCTTTATTCCCAGTTCACTCTTTGGACAGTTTGGAGGAGCTCTTGGTGGTCCGATCATAAAGAATCGCACCTTCTTCTTTATGGATTACCAGGGAACACGACAACGAGTTGGCACGAGCCAGCTTCTCTCTGTCCCGACGCAGCAGGTTCGGAATACCTGTCTTCTGGGAACGGGTACATGCGACCTGAGTCAATATGTCGGCACCGGTTCCATCTATGCCCGTTCGGGCAGTAGCGGACCATATACGCGTTATGCCAACGGGCGCATTCCGACAACTGCCCTGTCACCCCAGGCAATCAACTTGCTCAAGCTGCTCCCTGCACCGAATACGAATGGGACCGCTTACCCAGAACAACTACCAAGTTTCAGGTAACGGTAAAAGCGACAGCGATCAGGCAGATCTTCGCCTGGATCATCAACTAACGGACAAGACTCACCTCTTTGGCCGTTACGACTATGCTCTCTTCCGGCTTCAAGGCGGAGCTGCCTTTGGCCCCGGTGGAGGTATAGGCTTTGGACTCACCAATACAACAGGAACCTCGCAGGTACAGAATCAAAGTGCTGCGCTAGGCATGGACTGGGCAATTAGTCCAACAGTCTTGACCGACCTTCGTTTTGGCTTCCTTAGCTATCACGTATCGGAAAATAAACTCTCGGCAGGAACAGCACCGGCCACAGCTGCAGGCATTCCAAACCTGAATAGTGCTCCTGACAGCTCGGGGCTTCCAACACTCAACATCACCGATGGCAGCATAAGCAACTTCGGAAACCAGAATTGCAATTGCCCTCTATTGGAGAGCGAACAGGTCTTTCAACTCGCCAACAACTGGACAAAGATCGTTGGCAATCACACCTTCAAGTTTGGCGGAGACGTCCGCTACGCACTCAACCTTCGCAATGCAAGCGACAATAACCGCTCGGGAGTATTGACCTTCAGCAACAGTTCAACCGCTCCCGATGCCTCAGCCGGAGACACAACCTCCAGCGGACTAGGACTCGCTACTCTCCTGTTAGGACAGGTTTCACAGTTCCAGCGATATGACGTCTATCAGCAAAATGCTGCCAATAGACAAAAGCGTCTTGCGTTGTACGCGCAGGATTCCTGGCGACTGACACCAAAGCTCACGGTGAACTATGGTGTCCGCTGGGATTTGATCTTCCCTGAAACCGTAAATGGAAATGGAAGAGGTGGTTTTGCCTCTCTGGCCTCCGGTGGAGTGCGTGTCGCTGGAGTAAATGGCATTGGATCCAATGGCAACGAAAGAATGGATTACACAAATCTGGCGGGACGTCTGGGATTTGCCTACCAGGTACGTCAGAACACAGTAATCCGCGGCGCAATCGGGCAGGTCTACGATAACGTCGGCTTCTTCGGTACTCTTTTCGGAAGCGTCCTTACACACAATCTTCCAGTTCTGAATAACGAAGACGTAGGTTCCACCAGCGCCGTTGGACAATTTCCCTATACACTTACCACGCTGCCGGCCAAGCCCGCAGCTCCATTTGTTCCTTCCAACGGGATCATTCCGCTCTCAAACAGTTACAGCCCGCAATTTCGCCCAGAACGGATTCAGCTTCCTCTGGTCGATCAGTGGAATTTGACCCTGCAACAACAACTCTCCAACACGACGACGTTTGAGATTGCGTACGTAGGAAATCATGCGGAACGCATCTATCCTGGAGAAACCTATGGGTACGACATGAACGCACCCAGATTGCCAGCATCTCCAGCGCAGCTTACCAATACTTCTGCTCGCCGGCCTTACTACAACAAGTTTTCCTCTTTCTACAACGGAGCAACAGTTGTTTGCTGCAGTAATGGAATGACCTCGGCGGCTCCCGCTGCAAACTCGAATTACCATGCACTGCAAACAAAATTCGACAAACGCTTTGGAAACGGTCTGCAATTCAATGCCAACTACACCTGGTCAAAGGCGATGAACTACGCTAATGACGCAGTTTTTGCGAATTATCCGAGCCTGAGTTACGGAAGGAATGATACAAACCGCACGCATGTGTTTGTGCTCAGCGGGCTTTATCAGCTTCCCTTCGGCAGAGACAAGATGCTCTTCTCCCACGCAAGCCGGTGGATGGACTATCTGGTCGGCGGATACAGTCTGACAGGAGCAACTACCTGGGAAAGTGGACGTCCCTTCACGCCTACCTACGCCGAATGCGGCTCCGACCAGGACGTCGATAGCGGATTTGGCAGCCCCGGAGTCAGTAGCGACTGCCGTCCAAACAAGGTGGTCAACTCCAATCCTTTAACCAGCGTCGGATCGCTAGATCCCAATACACATTCCAGAAGCTTCTTCTCGCCGGTAGCACCTCTTACCGCGAATGGAGCAGTTTCGGGGACATTTGCCCGTCCGGCTTTTGGCACAATTGGCAATATCGGACGCAACTCCTTTACCGGTCCGCGGGACTATTACGCTGATCTTGCGTTGATTAAGGACATTCCTATTACCGAAAGAGTCAGAGGACAGTTCCAATTCCAAGCCTTCAACGTCTTCAATCATCCGGCATTGGATATCCCAACAGCGGGAAATGCACGGTGCATTGATTGCTCTGCAGGTGGTGTCATCACCTCGCTGGAGAACAATTCCTCGATGCGCCAGCTACAATTTGCCGCACGATTCACCTTCTGAAGTACTTGATAGAGCGAGGCTATTCAAAATTATGGATAGCCTCCCTCCCTTTCTTTCTATATAGTTCTTTTGCCTTCCCGTCGACGCTAGAGCATTTCTCCTGTAGGTGTAGAGGGAAGCACGAAGACTGGCGCGTCTTTTCCGTCAAGAAAAGACGCTCTTAACTGTTCTCCGTGACTTCACAGCAACAGGAGAAATACTCTAAGTCCGGGAACCTTCTGTGGGGGAAATACAATTCCATGATTACGATCCGCACGAGTGCCCTGCTCCGTCCTCGTGTCTCTCGACTCTTCCGCGTCTTCGCTACAACAGCATTCGTCTTCGCGGGAATAGGCGTAAGCGCTCAAAGCCTTTCTCCCGTTCCGCGATTCCCTCTCTCCCAGGGAACACTCAAAATAGAACGCAACGTACAACCACGCTTTCCTTTTACAGTGGCCGGTGAAACCGGAGCAATCCTGGGAGAACAGGATGGCGGTTTTGAATTTTGGGCTCTTCCAACGAAAGTACTCAATGGATTTCACATCTCGGCCGAGCTCAAGGGATATGGTGTTCCAATCGATCTGAATAGGAATGCCGCTGAAATCGAGGTTCAACCCGATCACACGACTATTACCTACTCCCATGCCGCAATCACGGTAAAGCAGCACATGTTCGCCTCCCGGTCGGTGGACGAAAGCTCTCCGGGAGCAGTGGTTCTCTTCGAAATCTCATCTGTACAACCAGCCACTTTAACTTTCCAGTTCGAACCGGCACTGATACAACAATGGCCTGCGCCTCAATATGGACGCCCGTCTGCCAGCTGGATCAATTTCAGCGGTGGCGGTGGATTTTTACTGGCAACCGATAACACAAAAAACTACGGAATGGTAGCAATGCCAGGAGCTCATTCCGGGATCATGGCTCCGTATCAGGAACACCCTCAATCGCATCCGCTTCAACTTAAGATCGAGTTTGATCCAGCCAAGGACTCCAAAAGCTACTTCCCTCTTCTGATAGCTCTGCCTGACGGGAAATCAGACCTTAGCGAAGCAACAATCAAATCTCTCCAGCAAAAGATAGCCCAGGAAAACGCATCGATGGGGGCGATCTATAACAGAGTTCAGGAATATTATGCTCACTTCTTCGATAATCGGCTGACGACTGAAACGCCCGACACAAAATTCGATGAAGCCATGCGCTGGGCTGAAGTGGCAATCGAACAAACGAAGGTGAAACACGGTCAGGAACTGGGTCTGGTAGCTGGATGGTATCCGGCATGGGACTCTGCGCGCCCCGGCTTCGGATGGTTCTTCGGAAGAGACACTCTATGGTCGCTATACGCAATCAACAGCTACGGAGACCAGCCCCTCGCCAGGCAAGCCCTGGAGTTTATCTCCCAGCGACAGCGTGCAGATGGAAAGATCATGCACGAATATGCGCAGACTGCGGAACTGGTCGACTGGAACTCAATGCCTTATGAATATGCCGCTGCGGATGCTACTCCACTCTTCATCATGGCAATCGAGGACTATGTTCGAAACACTGGAGATCTTGGATTTCTGAAGTCGCACTGGGAAGCAGTCAAAAAAGCTTATTCCTTCGAACGCGCCAATGACAGTGATGGAGACGGAATTTATGACAACAGCCAAGGCACGGGTTGGGTGGAAGCATGGCCGCCCAAACTGCCTCACCAGGAGATCTATCTAGCGGCTCTCGATGCTCAAGCCACCACATGCATGAAAGGATTGGCGCAGTTGATGGGAGACACAACTCTCGCCAGCCATGCGGAAGATCAGGTGAAGGTTATCGCCTCCCGACTCAGAGACTATCGAACAACAAGTGGCATGTATGCCTTCAGCAAAAATTCCGATAGCTCCTTTGATCCCACTCCAACCATCTTTCCCTCTGTTGCGTGGTGGACGCGCAATTCAACGCTGGAGAGCGCCGATACGATGTTTGCCGATTGGGCTGGAAGTCATTTTTCGACAGACTGGGGAACGCGTTCTGTATCGGACAGCTCTGCAGTCTTCGATCCCATCAGCTACCATCAGGGTTCTGTCTGGCCTCTATTTACCGGCTGGGCGGCTCTGAGTGAGTATCGTACAGGGCGCGCACTCTCCGGCTACGCACATCTTATGCAGAATGCTGACCTCACCTGGGCACAAGATCCTGGATATGTAACAGAGGTGATTTCAGGACAATACTTTGAACCGCTCGGAAGAAGCAGCTCTCATCAGTTGTGGTCGTCGGCTATGGTGCTATCCCCAGCGATACGAGGCCTCTTCGGGATCGAAGCAGATGCGCTTCGCCACACGCTCTACCTGAAACCACAATTGCCAGCGCAATGGAATTTCGCGCGACTGAAACACGTACGTATAGGCAGCGAGTTAGTGAATATTGATATGGAGCGCAAGGATCGTCGGCTCGCAATCGATGCTGTAAGTGATCACGATATGACCCTCTGCCTGAATCTTCCCGAAGGAAAAAGCTGTGAAGAAAAACCACAAACCCATCATCGGCTGGAGTTGCCTCTATCTGTTGTGGAGTTGGGTTTAGAACATATGGCCCCAATCCCCGGAGAAAGCACCAGGGAGATGAAGGTTCTCGACCAGAAAATCACAGCAGAAAACCTGGTGGTCAAACTGGAAGCTCCAGCCGGAAGTACTCAGCGTTTGTATCTTCGCAATAACGGTAAGGGGCCGCTCCAAATTGACGGAGGAGAGCAACGGGGCAACTTTGTGCAAATTCAATTTCCGGAGGGAAACGGGTACCAGGCAAAGACGGTAACAATCGGATGGAAAAACCGATAGCAATTCTTGCGTGGTTACACCAGGAACGCAAGAAAGTTTACGCCGCTTTCCTCGAAAGAAAGCGGCACTCCTGGCATAGTAATGCTGGATTTGCTGCAGCCTAATCATTCATGAGGGGTGGCAGCTTCGCCCGCGAAGTTGGGCTAACCGCACACCCCTTGTAGAGATAACCTATTCGACAATTACATGGAAGCCTTCACCACCATGGCGGCTCCGTTATATTCAACCACCCGATCAAGATCTTCTGTAACCTGCTCGCCTGTTCCATGTCCTTCGCGAACAAATACGATATGGAAGGTTCGCTGCTGGGACATGGAAGAGAACGCTCCGCGTCGATCACCAATCGTCAGGAGTTGGCTGCCTTCGTCCCAAATAAAGGGGATTGTCGAATAGGCCCCCTTTTCATAGGCATAACTCTCTCCATCATCTTCATAGAGCGTGAAGGTACCGTTTGCTCCCCGATAGACGCGGATCTCTAGTGGACTGGGTGGTTGCTCCTGGGCATACTCGACAACTGCACCGAGTGGCAGAATCGATCCTGCTCGCACGTAGAGCGGCATAGTATCGAGAGGAGCCGCAGCATCGACTTCTCTGGCGGTCGTCTCCTTTTTTCCTGTCCAGAAGTTGTACCAATCCTTTTTCCCGGGGAAGTAGACTTTGCGATTTGTAGCCGAAGAAGTGACAGGATTCACAAGAATTGCCTGGCCAAACATATATTGATCGGAAATCTTCAGCGCCCGGCCGTCGTCGGGGAAATCCATTACCAGGGGCCTCATCATCGTCCCGCCATCATGGGTTACGCGCCAGGAGATGGAATAGATATACGGAAGGAAACGGTAGCGAAGATTGACATATCGCCTCCAGATCTCTTGAGTGCCTTCATCCCACTGCCAGTATTCCTTTCCAGCTCCTGTTCCATGCACCCGAAACATGGGACAAAAGGCACCATATTCAAACCACCTCGCGAAGAGTTCCTGATATGCAGGGTCCTTAGGATCTCCACCAAAGAATCCGCCTATATCGGTATTCCAGTAAGGAATGCCGCTCACAGAAAAGTTGAGCCCGGCAGGGATTTGCTTTTTGAAAACCTCCCAAGTTCCCTTGATGTCTCCGGACCAGGTAATTGCGGCATTCCGCTGTTGTCCTGCATAGGCTGAACGAGTAAGAATTGCTACTCGTTTTCGGTCTGTAGCTGCACGTTGCCCTTCATACACGGCTGTCGTGGTCATCAGAGGATAGGCGTTGTAGACAGCCTTCCCTTCTCCTCCAGCAGTAGGGACAGTCCGGAATTCTCCCCATTTGCCACCAAGCTCTGGCTCGGAAGCATCGAGCCACCATCCATCAAAGCCCGAAATATAGAGATGCTGCTTAATCTGGCGCCAATATATCTCCCGGCCTTTGGGACTAAAGGCGTCGTACCATCTTCCCTCTCCTTTGGGATAGACATTCTGATAAGTCTGCGGATAAAGAGCCCCTGCTTTATCCAGTTCCTCTGTATTTTGTAGTCCTAAATCAAATCTCGCCCACACGGATATCAAGACATGGAAATTGTCTCGATGAAGGAGATTCACCATCGTCGTGGGATCGGAATAACGACTGGGATCAAATTCGTGAGAGCCCCAACCTCCTGGCTTCCAGTATTGCCAGTCCTGCACAATTCCATCGATTGGAAGATTCAAGCTCCGGTACTTTGCGGCCACATCCAGCAGCTCTTGCTGCGTTGCATAACGTTCCTTGCTCTGCCAGAATCCCCAAAGCCATTTCCCCATCAAAGGAGCATCGCCGGTCAGCTTTCGGTATCCTTGAATCACATGATCCAGCAAGGGTCCGTAGAGGAAGTAATAGTCGACGGCCTTTCCAGCTTCGGAATTCCAGCTGACAAGCGATTCCTGCCCCTTGAGGCCAATAGCCACTTCCGTAATCGATGGATTATCCCAAAATATGCCGTATCCACGGCTGGAGATAAGAACCGGAATACCAACATCCGTGTTCTGCTGCAGGAGTTTCACCGTAGTTCCTCGATAGCTCATCAGCCCATCCTGATGCTGACCTAAGCCATAGATCTCTTCATCCGGCTGGAGGGAAAACCGTTGATGGACACCCTCCTTCTCCGGGGGAGAGGAAGGTCCTGGAGTAGCATTTGTTTCTTCTGCTGCTATCAACCTGCCGGTACGATCGAAGAAACGAATATTTCCAGTCTTCTTGTCAACTCGTACCTCCAGCATTTCAGTATCTAGCAACACCGAACCGGAGGAATCCTTCATCGTCCAGACAATGAGTCCTCCAGGTTTCGCTGTCACGCTCCAGCTCTGGGTTGAAGGCAAAGCCGACGCAGAAGTACGAAGTACCCGCACCACGGAATCTGACCAGACCTGCAGTTGCATCAGTCCCTGATTCAACGTCAACACAACCCCATCAGGCTGTTTCTGAACTTTTAGAACCGGCGCGGAAGCGGCCCAAAGCGGTGTTGATACCAACAACGCCATCGCCCAGAAATTCGCAGCACCTCGAAGGATGGTCCGGCCTAGAGAATGCCTCTCTCCCTCGCTGGCGAGTCTATATCTGTGCAGGAAATGCGCTAAAGGAACAGATCTTACGCTCATCGATCTTGAACCTCTCACATGCAACAGAAACTATACCGCGAAGATTAACGTCCGCGGCACTCCAGAGCCTGGAAGGGATATTTTTACCAACGCAGGAAAGCTCCAACCGACATTTCGTCCGGAGCTTTCTGCGCCGGTCATATCATATTTTTCAGCGATGCTTTAACGCCAACGTCAGTGTTCCGGCGGTGATGAGAGCACACCCGCCGGTGTAATGAACTTTCCTCTGTGCAGAGGCGCTAGCCAGTTTCCCGCCCAAGAAGCCTGCTAGAGACATATAAAGGGAGGCATTTGTCATCGCCAGAGTCACAAAGGTGATCAGGAGGATGACGGACTGCAATAGAAACGGACGATCTGCTGAAATGAATTGTGGAACAAAGGCAATAAAGAACAAAATGCTCTTCGGATTCAGAACCGTCACTGTCCAGGCACGGCCCAAGCGCTTCATTCCCGAAGGAGGCGTGTTCTTGGAGAAATCGCTTCCGCTCGCCCCCTCTTCCTCGCCATTACGCCGGGCGGCGAGAATCGACTTCACCCCAAGGTAGATTAAGTAGAGCCCTCCAACCGTCTTCATGACGGTGAAAGCCGCGGCAGAGGTCCGCAACAGGGCCCCGGCTCCGGCAAGAGACAGAGTCATTGCTGTTGCATCCCCTAGCCCTACTCCTAAAACAGTGCACCAGGCCTGCTGACGGCGGTTTGCCAGCGCATCACCTATTACCAGAAGGACAGTTGGTCCTGGAATCAGGACCAAGATGACAGAGGCTGCAACGAACGCAAGCCAAAGATGTATTGCCATGTGTTCTTCTCCTTAACCGCCGTTTCTTTCAGTTATCCACAAGTGGCAGGGAGCTGGCAACAGAAATGCTCAAGCACCCGGAGGTATTCAGTCGAGAGCAGACCTTGATATCCTGATGATCAGGAGGTCTTTCGTGTCTATTGATTCGCCTGAAGATCTCAAGGGCCTGGAGCGCGCAGGGCGCATTACTCGTCTTGTGCTTAACGCAATGAAAGCCGCCGTACGTCCTGGCATCAGCACACTGGAGCTGGACGCCGTGGCAGGCTGTGTAATGCGCAAGTACGGCGCAAAATCCGCACCACGGATGGTCTACGGATTCCCTGGAGAAACCTGTATCAGTGTTAATGACGAAGTCGTCCATGGAATTCCCAGCTCACGCAAGCTGAAAGCGGGAGATCTGGTCAAGATGGATGTGACAGTGGAGATTGGCGGCTACATGGGCGATGCTTGCGAAACGGTTGCCGTGCCGCCGGTCCGCAAAGCAAATCAGCAGCTAATCCAATGTGCTCAGCAGGCATTCCATCGCGGAATGGAGCGCGTAAAGCCTGGTATTCGCGCCTATGAAATAGGAGCGGCAATTCAGCATGAAGTCGAGCGACAGGGATATTCAGTCGCTCAAGACCTTGCAGGACATGGAATTGGCCATACAATCCATGAGGCTCCCATCATTCCGAATTGCCGTGATTTATCCTGCTCAGATTTGATCACGGAAGGACTGGTCTTCACTATCGAGCCCATCATTACCGCAGGTGGTCCACGTGTGGTCACAAAGAGGGATGAATGGACAATCCGTACCCGCGACCGTTCGTTTGCCGCGCATTACGAACACACACTAGTCGTAACCGCGTCAGGAGCGCGGCTGCTCACGGCATAGCTGCTGGGTGTTCGCAGGATTTTGCCCGTTGAGCTCTGTCTGGAGAGGAAATGCGATTTGTCCGTTTCAGTTTGACAGTCCTGGGACTCGTCTGCGCCTCTGTTGGCTGCATGGCGGCACCGCAAGAAGCAAACGCTAAACGTGCTGCCATGCAGAGTATAGCTACGGCAAATCCTGCTCCACCACAGATAGCCGAACTACGGATTCTGTGGACTAGTTATTTGCAGTCCAAGCAATTGGCTAAATTGACGTCTCTTTACAGTAGGAATGCGATGTTCCTTGATTCGACAGGACAAAGAATCATCGGACAGCAGAATATTGGAACGTTATTCCAAAATGTCACGACAGCTTTTAACGTCAGCATCAATCTGTTCAATTTGATGACAGAGATGTCCGGCGATCTAGCCTACGAAAGTGGCAATTACCAGGAAACGCTCACACAAACAGCAACGGGAGTCCCCGAAAGCATTCACGGAACCTATATCATGCTCTTCAAGCGGCAGGCAGATGGAACATGGAAGATCATCGAGCAGATGTGGACACAAGCTCCGACTATCGCCAATCAGAAGCAGTAAGCCTTGCTCGAGCACGGTCCAGTGCATTTTGAGAAAGCTGATACACCATCTCAACTTGCCAAAGGAAGTTCTTCCGACTGTTTTCTGGAGACACTTTGGGAGGGAAGGAAGATAGAAAATGCCGTCCAGCTCTTGGTTGGACGCATACTACTTCTTAACTGGATATGACCTGATAATGCAGAGACAATCGAGTGGCTAATCCAAAGTCCTAAGCCTGTCCCGACATCCTGCTTTGTTGTAAAGAAGGGCTCAAAGATCTTGTGCCGGTATTCCTTTGGAATCCCCTGCCCTTCATCCGCAATCGTAATCCGGACTCCTTCACACGGATTTTTTCGCCAGGAGATCCCTGAAGAAACACGCACTCGGATCTTACTTCTCGTTTTGGCCGCATCAATGCTGTTGTTCAGGAAATTAGCAAGAAGCTGTCGAATCTCACCCGGGACAGCCAGAACACCGGGATCTGAACGCACCTCCAGTTGAAACTCAACACCCTTGGACCTCGCACGCGATGAAGACATTGCGATGAGTTGCTGAAGAATTTCTTTCAGGTAGATCTTTTTTGCCCCGTGATGTTCTCGATAGAAGCCCAAGGTCTGATGCGTGATGAAGGATACTCGCCGAAGCTCTTCTTGAGCCAAGGAAAGGTATTCCGCAACCAGCTCGGGATTACCCGCCTGATTCGTTGCCAAGTAGACAAGGTTGGTAATAGCTTCCAGTGGATTGTTAATCTCGTGAGCGACGGTTGCCGCTAAGCGCCCGACAGAGGCAAGCTTCTCGGAGACGAGTAACATCTCTTCCATCTTCTTCTGTTTGGTTATATCGCGCGCAATTTTGGCCGCACCTATCACCTTCCCTTCGGGGCTAAGTACGGGAGAAACGGTAATCGATACATTCACGCGCGAACCAGATTTTGTTACACGTACTGTTTCGAAGTGCTCAAGGCGCTCTCCACGGCCAATCCGATCGAGAATCAGATCTTCTTCTTCAATCAACTCGGGAGGAATAATCGTCCGGATAGAACGCCCAATCATCTCTGCAGAGGTATAGCCAAATAATCTCTCTGCACCGGGATTCCAACTGGTAACGATGCTGGTCAGATCCTTACTAATAATTGCATCATCGGAAGACTCGACAATTGCAGCCAGCCTAAGGCGCATTTCCTCCGCCATTTCCTTAGCGGTTATGTCCTGGATAAAGCAGCGGCTGCGGATAAATTCATCACCGCTCCATGCGGAATTGGAGCGCAAAAGAATATGGCGAATCGACCCGTCCTTACACCGGAGCTGCACTGGAAAATCGATAACATCTTCGCCACGTTTCAGCCTCTTCCAGAACTCCTGAAACGCTTTCCCATCTACGTAGAACCTGCTCAGAGGCTGACCAATATATTCTTCCGGCTCATATCCAAGGAGATCAAGCAAAGACCGGTTTGCCCACAGGATTGTTTGATCGGCTCCAACCTGCTGAACAGCCTGGGGAGCATTTTCAAGCAGATCAGTTAGCTCATCCTGGCGTTGCGCAAGCTCCTGCTGCATGTGCTTACGTTTAACGACCTCAACTTTAAGCACCTCCGCCTTCTGTTGAAGAAGAACAATCACCTGTTGCCGTTCGTCTTCGCTTCCGGCCGAAGAGTATTCCTCTCCAGGAATGACAAGAGAATGTAAGGCGCAGAGATGCTTTAGCGTCTCAGCATCTCCCTCACGAGGAAAATTTTCTAGAGGATAGGCGCAATGCAGGGAAAATTGATAGCTTTTGGCGATCTGATTCCATAATGACTCAACAGCTATGGCGGCCTCTGTATCTCCTCGTTTCCAGAGAATGGCTACCATCTCTCCAAAAATCGAGACGGGAAGATGGCGCTCGATAATTGCCGCCGTAACCTTTTCCAGCAGACCGCCAACGACTTCAAAGAACCGCTCTTTATCAGGAAGAGCTCCAGACATAAAACGAGATAGTACTTGCTCAGCATCGAGAGAGAGAAAACGTCCTTGACTTTCCGCCAAAGATAGATCGATGCCTAGATAGCGCAGGCGCTCTACGATGAGTTCGCGGTGTGCAGGTGTTGCGATCACAATCGCGCCGCCTCCCGAACCTAACGCGGCACCAAAAGAACGAGCTAAACCATCGAGCAGAAAGGAAGAATCATGGCCATAGAATTGAACAACATGGCGATGCGTCTCATTTAGGATTTGGTTGCCCTCTTCTGAAGCGAAACGGGATTCCTCAACCTCATTCGAGCCCATCAAATAACCTCCCCACGAGCAACCACGATCATTAACCTTTTTACTGGCCTTGTTTTCTATAGGTTGGATAATAGCCCTGGAACCGAGAACCTTATCGACACAAAACAACCTGCGACATACTGCGATGCACACATAAGGCTTATTTCTGGCCACATCATTCAAATATGTCTTTTGGAAAGTGGAAGCTGGGCAGATATCGTGTTTGCCCAAAATCTCTTATATCGGAGAAGAAGAAGCCCGCGCAACCTAGATGCTGCGCGGGCTGTGCCTACGACATTTTTGCTCGGAACGGACTCTGATTCCGTATTTGCCTGAGCTCTAAATGCTTGGGGGAGGGCAACTCTATAATTTTGGCAAGCTTGCGCGATCCCAGCCGCCGCCTAAAGCTTTGATCAGTAAAACGCTGGCATCCATTCGACGACGCATAATGTCAATATCGTTACGCTCGTTCACCAGTGCCGCCGTTTGAGCCGTAATTACCTGGAGGTAAGTATCGACTCCTCCCTGATATCGGTTCGTGAACAGCTGCAATGACTCCTGAGCAGAAGAGGTCGCCTGCTGCTGCTGCTGCGCTTCCTGTTCGAGAATCCGCAACGCAGCAAGATTATCCTCGACTTGCTGGAAAGCAGTCAGTGCTGTTTGCCTATAACCGGCTACAGTAGCGTCATAACCTGCGATGGCAGAATTAGAAACCGCGCGACGGCGGCCCGCGTCGAAGAGCGTCTCCGCCGCCTGCGGCCCAACGCCCCAGAATCGACTTGGCCAATTCAACCAGTTTGTGATGGATTTACCTTCAAACCCGGCACTCGCATTCAAAGTGATAGTTGGGAAAAATGCAGCCTTCGCAATTCCAATCTGCTCATTTGCCTCCGCAACACGACGCTCAGACGCGGCAATATCCGGACGACGTTCCAATAGTTCAGCAGGCATTCCAATCGGGATTGCAGGCGGTTGGGAATTAAGCGGAACAGCAGGAAGCTGGAAATCCGCGGGCTGCTTCCCCAATAGCACGGCGATAGCATGCTCATACTGCGCTCGGATCACGGTGATGTCGGTGTCTTGAACCTCTGCCGAATGCAGCTGTGTCTGTGCTTGCGCTACATCCGATTTGGGTGCTGCTCCACCTTCAAAGCGATTCTGTGTAAGCTGTAGAGCGTCCTTATAGGCAGTTACCGTATCGTCCAGCAGCTTTTTTTGAGCATCGGCACTGCGGAGTTCGAAATAGTCCATCGCCAGTTCGGCATGAAGGCTCAAGCTGGCAGTCTCAAAATCGGCGGCCGTAGCCTGGGCTTCTTCCCTCGCCGCATTCACAGTTCTCCTGATCCGGCCCCAGAAATCCGCTTCATAGGAAAGATCGAACGGAAGCACAAAATCACCTGTTCCGTTGTTGCCGGAAGCAGAGGGGAAATAAGGCCGATTCACAGATAAACGCTCATTCGAGATACTTGGCGCGGTAGAAATTGTAGGAAATTCCGATGCCCGGTTGAACCGGATCATGGAGCGTGCCTGACGGAAGCGCGCCTCGGCTACCTTTAAATTCTGGTTGGAAGTGGTCAGTTCTTCTTCCAATGCGTTCAGCTGCGGGTCTCCAAAAACCTCCCACCATTTGCCACGCAGCACTTGGTCCTGAGGCTTCGCCGACTTCCAATTACCAGCTTCCTTAAAAGACTCAGGAACCTGTTCCTTATAAGCAGGGGCCGTGGGAACTAGAGGTTTTACATACTTAGGTCCCACCATACAGCCTGCCAGCAGCACGGTAGCGAGACTAAGAAATCCTAGACTGAGAGGCTTCACTGCTTTCCCCCTCCCGATTGCTGGTCATTCACCTGAACAGGTTCTCCACTTACAAGAGAATCGGACGGGTTCACAATGACAGCATCCGTCGGTCGCAGCCCAGCGATAACTTCCACAGTACTGCCATAGTCACGTCCGATATGAACCGGTATCAGCTCGGCATGGCCATTCCGCACGACCCCTACACGCAGACCTTCGGAACGAAAGAGTAGAGTGTTGGCCGGAACCGTAACCGACTGCACGTCGGAAGAGTGAATCATCTGCGGAACTTTGAGATGAACAAAGGTATAGGCTCCAGGCTTAATCGTTTCCTTCCCATTTTCGACGTCCACTTCCACATTCAAAGTACGGGAGGCAGGATCAATCGCACTGGCATTTCTCACCAGCGTTCCTTCGAAAACCTGATTGGGAAACTCGTCGAGTGTTAGGGTGGCCTTTGCTCCGTTCTGAGCCGCCTGCGAATAAACCTCAGGGACAGCTACATACACACGGAGCTTATTAATTGCCACTAAATGGAAAAGCTCCTTCGGCGTCGAGGTAGCACCGGCATCAATCAGGGCACCAATATCCGTATTACGCGCTGTGATCACGCCATCGAAAGGGGCATAGACCTTCTCAAAGGACTGCAGCTGCTCTAGCCTGCGAACATTTGCCAGACTCGACTCCACAGCCGCTGCCTTTGCGCTCTGATCGCTAACGGCCTGATCGGTTTCCTGCTTCGAAACCGAGTTGGTCTTTAACAGATTTTGCCAACGAGCAGCCGTCGTGCGCGCAAGCTGCGCATTGGCTTCAGAGCTCTTCAATTCTGCACGAGCCTGCTGCAGCTGCTGATCGATCTCCGGCGTTTCAATCTCGGCTAGTAATTGACCTTTCTTGACATGAGCGCCAATATCGACATACCAGCGCTTCAAATAACCATTCGTCCGCGCATAAATCGGAGTATCGCTGAAGGCCTGAGCATTGCCCGGTAGAGCAATCTCCAGTGCCGTAGAGGTGGTTCCCGGACGCACAACACTCACGATAGGAACTGCTGCCTGCTCGGTTCTTTTTGCCAGATCCCCTTCGGCAGCCGCACGAGCGTGAATTCCGGAATACACGACAGCACCAAGAACAAATACGAACACAAGCACCACAATGACGATCCAGTGAATTGGAGTAGGTTTTTGTGCATGCTCTTCAGGACCGACAACATGCAGGGGAATGTGCGGATGTACTTGTCCAGCAACCTGCTCCGATCTTGATTCTTCGGTCTGCCGAGTTTCAGCTTGATTAACTTCACCTGTGCTCATTACGACACTCCGTTCGTTTACGGTTTCTTGCATTTACAAATCACGCTAACTAAACATGAATAGGTTGCGGCTGATTTTCTTTTTTCGACTGCATATCCGACGAGGTATGCCCGCTGTGCAGCAGACTAAATACCGCAGGTACAAATACCAGAGTTGCTACGGTCGCACAGAGAAGACCGCCGATTACGGCACGTCCTAACGGCGCATTCTGCTCGCCGCCTTCTCCCAGCCCCATTGCCATCGGAATCATTCCGATAATCATTGCTAAGGCCGTCATAATAACGGGACGGAAACGAGTACTACCGGCCTCAATCGCGGCCATTACGGCATCGCCATGAAGCGTTAATCGTTCCTTAGCAAACGAGACAACCAGGATGCTGTTAGCCGTCGCAACACCCATACACATGATGGCTCCCATTAATGCCGGAACACTCAAGGTCGTATGCGTAATAAAGAGGAACATCACGATACCGGCCAAAGCCGCTGGCAGAGCCGTGATGATGATGAACGGATCCAGCCAGGACTGGAAGTTCACCACAATCAGGAAGTACACCAGAATGATGGCAAAACCCAAGCCTGCCAGCAGTCCGATATAGGAACTCCTCATCGTTCCATACTGTCCGCGAATCGTCATGAAACTGCCGCGGGGAAGAGACTTCCTGTTGGCATCAACGATTTTCGAAACTTCCCGCCCCACAGCTCCCAGATCCCGACCCTGAACCGAAGCATAGATATCGACGACACGACGGATGTTGTAGTGATTCACGACAGCCATCTCATTCGTACGCTGGATCGAAGCCACATCGGCAAGAATGCCAGGCCGAACCATATTGGGTCCGCTGATCGGCAGAGCCTGCAAATCCTTCCCCGATTGGATGTCATACTGCGGTGTCTGCACAACCAGGTTGTATGACACACCATTCTTCGGATTCAGGAAGAACATCGGTGCTGTTTGAAAGCTGCCATTTAGGGAGATCAACATGCTGCTGGCGATATCGCGTTCGGTAAAGCCTGCTTGTTGAGCTTTAGTACGATCGACTTCGACATGAAGTTTCGGATAATCGAACTTTTGCTGAATACGAGCATCGGCTACACCCGGTACATGCTGAATCTGCTGCAGTATCCGATCGGCAACCTGCCGGTTCCCTTCGATATTCGCGCCATCAATCTGAATATCAAGAGGAGCAGGGAGACCGAAGTTCAGCGTCTGCGTCACGATATCCGCAGGCAAGAAGTAGAAGGTGATACCGGGATATTGACGCGGCAACGATTCACGCAGACGGCGGACATAATCGGCCGTGGGATGATGCTTCTCATTGAGAGATACCAGTATGTCCGCGTCGGCCGCACCGATTAGTCCAGACCGGCTATAGACATAGTTGATATTGCTATAGGGCAGTCCCATATTATCCAGGATGTTGTCCATCTCCCGGGCGGGGACCGTCTGTCGAATGGCATTCTCTACCTGATCGCAGAGTCTCGCCGTTTCTTCAATGCGGGTGCCAGTCTTGGCGCGTATGTGGAGAATGAACTGTCCGCTATCGGTGTCCGGGAAGAAGTCCTGCCCCAGCCACGGGACGAGAGCGAATCCCGAAAGGAAAACTACCAGAGCCGCCGGAACAAACATCTTCCGCCGATGAACCAAGCCAATCAGCGTCCGCTGGTAGGAAAGCCTTACGCGCTCAAAGACACGCTCAAAGCCATGCTGGAAACGGGTAAAGGGGTTACGCGATGTTGCCCGGTTATGATCCTTGTGCCTGAGCAGATACATCGCCAGCGTCGGAACCAGGGTTCTCGACAGGATGTAAGAAGCCAGCATGGCAAAGATAACAGCCTCTGCGAGAGGAACAAACAGATAGCGAGCCACACCACTCAGGAAAAACATCGGCAAGAACACGATGCAAATACAAAGTGTCGAAACCAGGGCCGGTACAGCAATCTGCGCCGCACCGTTCATGATTGCGTCATGTAGCGGTTCTCCCTCTTCCAAATGACGCTCAATATTCTCGATAGTCACCGTTGCATCGTCGACAAGGATGCCGACCGCCAGCGCCAATCCACCCAGAGTCATAATGTTGATGGTCTCGTGCAAGGCGCTAAGAACCATGATTGAAGTCAGGATGGATAAAGGAATAGAAATGGCGATAATCAATGTGCTGCGCCAGCTTCCCAAGAACACAAGAATCATGATCCCGGTAAGAGCAGCTGCAATAATGGCCTCGCGGATTACGCCATTCACCGCCCCACGTACAAAGATCGACTGATCTGAAAGCGGTTGAATCTTGAGCTCTGGGGGGAGGGTCTGTTCAACTCGCGGCAGTATCTGGCGAATTCCCTTGACGACATCGATTGTGGAAGCATCGCCGGCCTTCAAAACCGTTACCAGCACGCCACGATGTCCGTCTTGGCGCACAACGTTCTGCTGCGGAGCAAATCCATCGCTTACCGTGGCTACGTCGTGAACGTAAGTCGTGGTGCTGCCTACAGTCTTGATAGGCAGGTTATTCAACTCTTCAACTGTCTTGGGGTCGGCATTCAAATCGACGTCGTATTCGAATTCGCCAATTTTCGCCGTACCCCCAGGAAGAATCAGATTCTGTTGATTGATGGCGTTCAATACATCGGTAGCCGAAAGCCCCCTCGCCTGCATTAACCCGGGATTCAGGCTGACCATGATCTGGCGCTGTTTACCGCCAAAGGGAAATGGTACGGAAGCCCCGGGAACAGTCACCAATTGCGTGCGCAGAAAGTTCAGCGCAATGTCGTTGAGCTGAGGTTCTGTCAGGTTCTTACCGGACAAACTAAGCTGCAAGATCGGAACCGTCGAAGCATTGTAATTAATGATCAGCGGTGGCAGAGCTCCAGCAGGCAACTGACGCAGAATTGTCTGGGAAACAGCGGTTATCTGTGCATTCGCTCGATCGATACTCGCATTAGGCTGAAGATAAACCTTGACGATTGACGTGCCATTCACCGTCGTTGATTCGATATGCTCGATATTATCGACAGTTGTCGTCAATACCCGCTCATAGACAGTCGTGATGCGTCCTTCGACTTCCTCAGGATTCAGACCTGTATAAGTCCAGGAGACAGCAATGACAGGGATATTAATGCTCGGGAAAATATCCGTCGGCGTCCGGAGAATCACTATCGGGCTGACAATCAGCACCAATAGAGCCAAAACAATAAAGGTGTAGGGCCTATTGAGGGCGACTCTAACTATCCACATGCAACCTGTATCCTTATTGCCCTGACGGTTCCGGGCGCGGAGTATCGACGTCGTTATTGATTCGCCAGTAGTTGAGCAGGTCGCAAAGTTCCTTCAGATAGCTATTATCGGAAAAACCGATACACTATTATTCTTATGGAGCTACGTCATCTTCGATACTTTTGCGCAGTAGCAGAGTGGCAAGGTTTCAGCCAGGCGGCAAGGAAGCTGCACGTTTCCCAATCGGCAATCAGCGAGCAAATCGGCGATCTTGAAAATGAAATTGGTGTTCAATTGCTGCATCGGGATAAGCGCCAGATAAGTTTAACAGTGCATGGAGAGGTCTTTCTTCGAGAAGCGAAAAGGATCCTCCTGGAATCCGAGAAAGCGGTCGAACTCACCAGAAGTTCGATGCGCGGAGAGATCGGGACACTTTCTATTGGCTTTTTTGTATGGGGAACAGGCAGTTTTTTCCCAAGCCTGATTAGTGAATTCCGTAGACGCCACCCTAATGTGCGCCTTTCACTTCATGAATTAACTCCGTCCTATCAAATTGAAGCATTTCTGACCGGAAAGATCGACGTGGGATTCACGCGTCCTCTGGAGCCGCCCTTCGACCGCACCCTAAAATCCGAACTTCTTTATGAAGACCCGATTGTGGCGGTATTGCCTAAGACTCACCCCTTGGCGAGGGGTCCGGTATCGATTCATGACCTGGCAAGCGAAACATTTGTCCTGTGTGACCGCTTAACTTCGCCAACTCTTTTTGACGTCATCATCTCTCTTTGTCGAAAAGCAGGCTTCTCCCCCAGAATCACTAACACCTCTACCGTCTGGTCGGGAGTACTTACGTTGGTAGAAGCCGGGGAAGGCATCGGTCTGGTACCTCTTGGACTGAGGCATTTGATGTCAAGCAAGCTGATGTTCTGCCCGCTTCAAGACAGTACGGCAAGCGTAGGCTTGGTACTTGCCTGGAGACCTAACGCTGACAGCATCATTCAAAAAGCATTCCTTGACCTGGTTCGCGAATTCAGGCCTCAAATCCGAGATTCCATCCGTGAATTATCGAGAGAGAAATCTTGCGGAATCGACCGGCCTGGTTGTTGAGCAACAGAAGAGAGAGCGGTAGACAGTCCACCAGCCAAGCGATATCTTAAAAGAAGTTGTTTGTGGTGAAGGAGTTCACCACAGGCATTTCAAAAAATGCCTTAACCGCTGTCCCTCATAAGCTGGACAGATGATGACTCCTAACGGGAATCCCGTTACGGAGTCATGTCTTTAGCGAGATTCCCCTTAAAAGTGAAAACCGATATACCAGGGCCAAGCGCTCCTCTTCCGAGCGACAACAGCTCTGCGGAAAGAAAGGGGCAAGTCTTGCAAAAATATCTGCTGATTGCTGTTGGCGGAGCCTTTGGCTCAGTTGCCAGATACTGGGTTACGTCGTCCATAACAAACCGTTCAGGTACCCGATTTCCTTATGGAACGCTGATTGTCAACATCTCGGCCTGTTTCTTGATCGGCTTTTGCTTAGCCGTTCTCAATAGCAGATCGGAGATTCACCCCGCCTGGAGATATCTGGTACCAATCGGCTTTATCGGAGCATACAGTACCTTCTCTACCTTCGAATGGGAAACAGTAACCACCATTCAAGCTGGAGGCTTTCCGATAGCCCTCGTCTATATACTGACGAGCCTTATTCTCGGCTTTGTTGCAGTTTGGGCGGGTATAGCTATAGCCAAAGTTTTGTAGTGAAAGTGCTTCCTTACAGGGCTATCATTCTGTCCGGCAAAAGCAGCCTCCAGTTGGGATACTGCCTGCTCTCGCTATACCGCTTCAAAGAAAGAGTAGCGGTATTAACGCTAAACGCTGGTTTCTCAAAGCGATACGCCGGGGCCGACCTATCCGGAACGACTCGCGCCAGGCCGACCTCTCCGGCAAGAAGTTCCAGCGCATAGGAAAGGAGCTCCCATGCTGCAAACCGGCAAAGCTATTAGAGTTTCTATTCTTCTGAGCGAGGGAGACACCCGCCACGGAGTCCCCTTGCTCAGCACCATACTCGATTACCTCTACTACCGTGGAGTCGCGGGAGCAACTGTGCTCAAGGGCATTGCGGGATTTGGAGCCGACCATCGCCTCCACACCTCCTACTTCCTCGATGTCTCCGATCATCTTCCCATCAAGATTGAATTCACCGAAACACAGGCAAAAGTAGAGGAGCTACTAGGCAAGCTGGAGGAAATGGTTGGACCGGGAATGATTGAGCTTCAGGAAACCACCATTGTCAAAGCATTACAAGCTCCCAAAGCTCCGGCAACCCATATGCCTGAACACATCAAAATGGAAGGCAAAGCAAAGCTCATGCGAGTCTATATCGGGGAGAGCGACCGCTGGCGGGGGAAACCCTTGCACGAAGCTCTCGTAGAAGCTATGCGAGCAAATGATCTCGCAGGCGTCACCGTATACAAGGGCATCCTCGGCTATGGTGCCCATGGACGTATGCACAAAGACAAGCCTCTGAGTCTCTCCCATGACGCCTCTATCATGCTTACCGCCGTAGATGTTGAGAGCAAAATTCAGTCCTTTCTGCCCGTTCTGGAGGAAATGGTCGAAGAGGGGCTGGTGGTTTTGTCCGATGTAGATATCGTGAAGTACGCTTATCGCGCATCTGAAACCGCCATTAGCGCAGCATCATGAGACATGTGCAGCGAAGGAAAGGAGGGCAGCATGCATATCAAAGAAGATTTCTCGGCAATGATGCTGCGTATTCATTTCTGCGAAAGTGATCGCTGGCAGAACAAACCCTTGCATGAAGCACTTATGGCCAAATGCCAAGAGCTTGGCATCTATGAAGCAATTGTTTACCGAGGTATCGAGGGCTTTGGCACAAGCGCACGAATCCACCATGCGAGTGCGCTTCCCTTTAGCAAAGACGCCCCACTCATGATGAGCATTATCGATACGGAGCCAAACATTGAAAGGCTTCTGCCACACCTGGATGCAATGGTGCAAGATGGCCTGATTGCAATTTCAAGAGTGGATGCTATCCGCTACTCAAGAAACGCGGCCTGATAACAGAAGGAAATCTATTATGGCAGGGGATCAGATTGATACTACTTAATCGTGTTGTACAGAGCCTCAATCAACTCCCCTCCACGATCGAGAATCTCCTGATCTGTTAGTTTCTTCCCTGCCCAGGATTCCAGGACGCAGTCCAAGCCTATGGCTTCATAACGACCATATTTGCCATCCGCAAGATCGGCATCATGGATGGCCTCCGCTATCCGCATTATCCTGCGGTCCTGGATACCGAAGCTCTTCATAAGCGTCTCGAAGGTGCAGTCCTCTCCTACGTGACTAAAGCCTTCAGCCACACCAAACATGTCAAAAGGAATCGCCTCAGGAAATGCAGCGGGCGAAGTAGCAAAGCGGAATTGAGCCTCAGTATCGATAAAACGGCGAATTAACCACGCGGAGCTCACGCGATCAATACCGGGACGAGGACGGGTCAACCATATCTTGCCTGTATATCGAGCTTTCGAAAGAATCCGTACCCGCTTTTCCTTTTTCTTGGGAGAGGTAATCTGAAGCAACAATTCTTCAATGTGCTTACGCTCAGGGGAAACAAAGAAATCAATCTCATTAATCTCTGCAAAGCGACGCCGAAGCCGATGGAGAGAAACTTCGCCACCGGCCTGTTTTTTCGCACCGAGTAGTTTTTTCAGCTCCCGTTCCAAAGCCAGATAATCTCGCTTGCGTGCATCCAGAAAGCGGGACTTCAATCCCTCCGAAGAGAGATCGTCAAACGAAAGCACTTCCGCAATTGAGGCTTGACCTTTATGGGAACGTACTTCCGCTGCTATCCATTCCAGCCGTTCACGATTGCCCGCAGAGTTGGGAAGGATATATCCGGAGGTCTCGAGGGGCAACGCTCCATAGCGCTTCAAACGACGCCATACGGACACACGGGCGCTGGCGTGCTTCGCCGCAAGCCGGAAAAGAAGCACCAGCCAATTTCCTTGTTGCTCTCCAGTCACCCTTTTATGCTATACCTGTAACACAATCTCGAACAACGGAGAGATCCGCCAGCCCATGTTCGAGACAAGCTTCCCCTGGAGTCACGATGTCCCGCTTTTCGTGGGTACTTCCCCTTATGGTGATCCCATTCCCCCTACAGGCTCAATCTCTCCTGCAGGACTACTCTTCCGTTATATCTATAACAGCATCGAGGCAAATAGCAGCAGCGGATAGTCCGGTCCAACAACAGTCAGCATTGACGCTCCAGGCCGCCATCAACCTTGCCTTGACAAACTATCCATCTGTCCAGATTGCGCTACAAAGAGTTCTCGCGGCAGACGCCAACGTCCTGCAAATCAAGACACAAAATCTTCCGCAGGCTAATCTCTTATGGCAGACCAATCGCAGCACTTATAACAACATCACAGGTCTGATGATGCCGCAGGGGACATTGCCTTCTCTTTCTGGCACGGTGCTGAACACAACTTCCAATCGTTCGATCTGGAATAGCGCTGGAGGGCTCCTCGTGGGATGGGAACCGACGCGATTTGGCTATCGTCATGCCGAAGAAATTGCAGCGCGGGCAGCAAAGGATGCGACTCAAGACGAACTCTCTTTGACCAAGCTGGCTGTTGCTACGGCAGCAGCTACGGCTTTCCTTAACGTCACTGCAGCACAAGAACAGGTCAGAAGTGCGCAAGCCGATCTCGATCGGCGGAAGAGCTTTGCCAATACTATCCACAAACTTGTCGATAACCAGCTTCGCCCCGGGGCCGATGCCTCCGAAGCAGATGCTGAGGTTGCAGCGGCACAGATTCGGCTGATTCAGGCGACAACCGCAGTACAAATCGGGATGGCGGCGCTTAAGGAACTTCTCGCGATTCCGAATATGCAGATGCAGCTAGACGGCACTCCGTTTCTCCAGACACCGGCTTCGAGTTCAAGAGAACAAGCAGTGAATACTCATCCATTCGTCCTGGAACAAGAGCATTTGCAGCAACAGCAGAAAGCGGAAGAGCAGGTCATCTCCAGAGCCTATCTGCCTCGCTTGACTTTGGAAGGACTCATCTCCGGACGTGGCAGCGGTGTAAGTCCTAACGGCACCCTGCATGGTGGCACGGATGGTCTTGCTCCCACACGAGAGAATTGGGCCGTAGGAGTTCAGGCTACCTTTGCTCCCCTGGATTACTTTTCCATTCGAGAGCAAAGGAAGATTGCCGCTGCGAAAGAACGTTTGCAGGAATTGAACTACAAAAAGATTTTCGCACTCGTAAACAGGCAAGTTGAACAAGCGGATGCCCGATACAACGGCGCTCTACAGATTGCGCAAAACACGCCCGTTCAGCTCCAAGCAGCTCGTATGGCAGAAAGCCAGGCGCGTGCACGTTATCAGGCAGGTCTTACCAATATAGTAGAAGTCACTCAGGCCGAAGCGCTTTTGCAACAGAGCGAAGTACAGGACGCGCTTGCACGCATCGACACCTGGCGGGCCCTCCTCGACCTGAATGCCGCGCAGGGCGACATAGCTCCCTTTCTCAATCAACTCAACAGCAATGCAGGAGGCCATTGATCGATGTGGATCATCCGCCACGCACTCCGCCGTCCCTGGACTGTCCTGGTTGCTGTAACAGCAATCGCACTTTGCTGCATCCTTGCGCTCACGCGGATGCGCATCGATATCTTTCCGAATTTGAATCTGCCTGTCATTTATGTTGCACAGCCTTATGGCGGCATGAGTCCTGCGCAGATGGAGGGTTTTCTCACCTACTACTACGAGTATCACTTCCTTTACGTCAATGGAATCGAGAGCGTTGAATCCAAATCGATCCAGGGAGCGGCGCTTCTCAAGCTCACCTTCCATCCCGGCACAGATATGAGCCAGGCATTGGCGCAAGTAATTGCCTATGCAAATCGGGCACACGCATTTATGCCTTACGGATCGGTCCCGCCCTTCATCATCCGCTACGACGCGGGGACAGTGCCCGTTGGCTATCTGACTTTCACCTCACAGACACGAACGCTTGGAGAAATTCAGGATCTTGCGCTAAACCGCATCCGTCCTCAGTTTGCTACGCTGCCGGGAGTATCGGCGCCGCCTCCCTTCGGAGGAAATCAACGAACCATCGTGATCAGTGTCGATGCAGCCAAGCTTCGCGCTTACGGAATCTCACCGGAAGCCGTTACGCAGACAGTCTCCAGCGGCAACATCATCATTCCGGCAGGAACAGTTCAAGAAGGCGACCTTCAGCCAATTGTTCCTACCAACTCGGTAGTCCGCAACATTCAGGAACTGGGGGAGCTACCATTACATCCTGGATCCGGACCGTCCGTATACCTGCGTGACATTGCTCAGATCCAAGATGCCAGCGATATTCTGGCAGGCTACGCTGAGATTGACGGGAAACGTGCAGTTTATATCCCCGTCACGAAACGACCCGATGCCTCAACGATTACCGTAGTCAACGAGGTGAGACAGAACCTGGACCGCTTCCGCTCACTGATTCCTTCCGACATCCAGATTGACTACCGCTTCGATCAATCTTCTTACGTACGTGATTCTCTTTGGACCGTCGTGCGCGAAGGACTGCTTGGCGCGTTGCTCACCGGGTTGATGGTCCTTCTATTCTTGCGCGATTGGAGAAGCTCTCTGATCGTCGTCATCACGATTCCCTTCGCACTGCTTACCGCCGTGGTTCTGCTTTGGATCAGCGGACAAACAATCAACATTATGACGCTAGGAGGACTAGCTCTAGCTGTAGGTGTCTTGGTCGATGAAGGAACGGTAGTTATCGAGAATATTCACGCCCATCTCGAACGTGGAACCCACAGAGCAATTGCTGTTCTGGAAGCAAGCCGAGAAGTTGTTACGCCACGATTTTTAGCCATGCTCTCAATCCTGGCGGTATTCGTGCCTTCCTTCTTCATGACGGGAGTAACCCAAGCTCTTTTTATTCCTCTGTCCTTAGCTGTAGGGTTTGCCATGATGGCGTCGTACCTGCTTTCCGGATCGCTCGTTCCGGTACTCAGCAATTGGCTCCTCCCAGCCCAGTGGACGCATCGTGACGCGGAGAATTCACAGCCTCGTTTTCTACTCAAGATGCACCTCTGGTTTGACAAGGCACTAGAGAAGCTTATGCCCAGGAGAGGATTTGCCATCTTGCTCTATGGAGCGGGAACGGTTCTAATCATCATTCTTGTGGGCCTTCATCTGGGTAGAGAGCTGTTCCCCTCTTCCGGCTCCAATCAAATTCAGTTACGATTCAACGCTCCCGCAGGAACACGCGTCCCCGCTACGGAACAAATCATCCATAAAGTCCTCGATGCGATTCAAAAAGAGGCTGGCGATGGGAATATTGAGAGCACGCTTGGCTACGTCGGACTTCAAGGTGCAAGTTATCCGATCAACACCGTCTATCTTTGGACAAGCGGCCCGCAAGAAGCGGTCTTCCGGATTGCCTTTCGTCCGGATGCGAAGATCGATATTCCACACCTGGAGGAAAGATTAAGAAAAGAATTTGTGTCGGAGTTCCCCGGCAGCACCTTCTCCTTCCAGCCTGGAGATATTGTTTCGCAGATCATGAATCTGGGTGCCCAAACTCCGGTCGAGGTCGCTGTTGAAGGAGCCGATCTACAACAGGTTCGGGCCTATGCCGCACAAGTTCACGATGCAATGGAGAAGGTTGCAACACTGCGCGATCTGCAATATGAAGAACCTCTCGATTATCCGAGCATTAACGTAAACATCAATCGCTCGCTTACAGGACAATTAGGTTTGACAGTCGATCAGGTTGGACGATCGATTCTCATTGGCACCTCCTCCAGCCGTTTTGCAATTCCGAACTATTGGGCGGATCCTAAAACAGGCGTTGGCTACCAGGTGCAAGTTCAGATTCCGCAAACTCAGATTCACTCGGCTCAGGATGTGGCCAATATTCCCGTAGGAAAAGAAGGAGCACATCCTCTGGTTGGTGATCTGGCCCAGGTAAACGACAGCAAGGTAATCGGTGAATATGACAGACGAAACGGCCGTCGTATGGTACTTCTCTCCGCCAATACATCGGGAAGAGATCTAGGGAATGTCAGCAGATCGCTGGATCAGGCCCTTGAAAGCATCAGCCCGGTTCCCAAGGGACTAACTGTAGAGATACGCGGACAGATCCTTCCAATGCGCCAGACCTTAGTAAACCTAAGTATAGGTCTAGGCTGTGCGGTTTTGGCCATCCTTCTTCTGTTAATGGCTAACTTCCAATCTCTGCGATTGGCCTTGGTCGTCATGTGCTCTACACCTGCTGTCCTGGCCGGTGTAGTATTGGCGCTCTGGCTTACGGGAACTACTCTGAACGTTCAGTCGTTTATGGGAACAATCATGGCCCTGGGCGTTGCGGTTGCTAATGCAATACTTCTTGTTACTTTTGCAGAAGAGTATCGGCGTAGTGGAATGTCGGCAATGGACGCAGCCAGGCAAGCCGCCAGAACACGCATGCGCCCGGTACTGATGACCAGCATGGCAATGACTGCAGGCATGATTCCGATGGCATTCGCGCTTGGCACCGGAGCCGAAGCGACTGCCCCGCTCGGTCGAGCCGTCATCGGGGGTCTGCTTGCAGCCACCTTGGCTACTCTTCTCTTCTTACCTCTGATCTTCACCTTGCTACAGTCCAAGGCCACCCGCGAATCGGTCTCTCTGGATCCCGAAGATCCGGGTAGCTCCTTCGCCTCTCTTTATTCTTCGGAGAAATAGCTTATGCATCGCCTGAATTCACGCGCATTGAAAGATCTGGTTGTTTATCGGGTTTTTGGATTTGGACTTGCAGCGGTATTGATGCTCTCCGGATGTTCGAAGAAGGAACACGCGCAAGCTGCACAACAACCGGCAACCAGAGAAGTCATCGTACGACCGGTTACAGTAGAGCACAACTTGCAGACTACTTTGTCGCAACCGTCAGAACTCGTTCCTTTCGAAACCGTCTCTATCTATCCCAAGGAGACAGGTTTTCTGCAATCGATTTCCGTTGATCGTGGCTCCACCGTCCGCAAAGGTCAAGTACTCGCCCACCTTGTTGCCCCAGAGATCGATGCACGACGCGCGCAAGCACAGGCACAGTTCGAAGGGGCCAAGGCTCAACTAGCCGCTGCCCAGGCAAAACTCGCCTCAGAGGAAGCAACCAGCAACCATCTCCACGACGCAGCCAAAACCCCGGGAGTAGTTGCGGGCAATGATTTGACGGTAGCGGAACAGCTCGTTCAGGCAGACAATGCCAACGTCCTTGCCGCAAAACACACCGTCGATTCGCTACGTGAAACCCTCAGAGCGGTCAACACACTCCAGCAATACTTAACGATCACAGCTCCTTTCGACGGAGTTGTTACCGAACGGAATGTTCATCCTGGAGCATTAGTGGGACCTTCAACAAACTCTCCAACATCTGTTCCTCTGCTCAGAGTAGAAACGTTGAACCATCTCAGGCTCATTGTTCCCGTTCCTGAAGCCTATGTGGGAAAAATTCCAACTGGCCAGAAAGTCGACTTTACTGTTCCTGCATTCCCTGGACGTAAATTCACCGGGGCCATTGCGCGGGTTTCAGCAGCGATTGATCAAAAAACACGTACCATGCCAGTGGAACTAGATGTCTGGAATCGTGACGGGATACTTCCCCCTGGAACGTATGTTCAAGTGCAGTGGCCCGTCGTACGGGAGGGCACAACCTTTCTCGTCCCCCGAACTGCAATCGCTACCGATCTGGATCATAGCTTTGTCATCGCTGTGCGTGATGGCCGTACCAAGTGGATCAATGTACAAACGGGCATAGCGAAAGACGATTTGGTAGAGGTCTTTGGCGATCTCCATCCGGGAGACTTAACGTTAGTTCGCGGTTCGGACGAGATACGCCCCGACACTCCAGTTAAGCCGGTTCTGCAAAAGTAGATTGGGTCAGCGCCAAAGCAGGAATCCAGTGTTTCAGCTCAAAGGCTGAAACACTGGAATTGCTATTTCATTCCGTTGAGAATTGAGCCGACAATCCCACCTATGCTTCCGTCGCGGTTGGGCTCTCCTTCTCTAGGCATATACTCCAGAATCTGATGGGCAAGCTTTGAGATTGGCAGGGTTTGCAACCAGACACGTCCTGGTCCGGTAAGAGCCGCCAGGAAGATACCATCGCCACCGAAGATCATGTTTTTGATGCCACGAACCACGGTGATTTGGAAAGCAACACTCGACTGAAATGCACCGACATGTCCCGGATGCACACGAAGCGTTTCTCCGGGGCGAAGATCCTTAACAATCAGCTCTCCGGAAAGTTCCAGCCAGGCAACACCCTGCCCACTAACCTTCTGTAAGAGAAATCCATCGCCGCCGAAGATACCTGCGCCAAGTGACTGCTGAAATCCAACGCCAATCTCAATCTGTGAAGTTGCACAAAGGAAGCCATGCCGATGAATCAGATATTCACTTCCAGGGCCGACATCAACAGGAACGATGTGCCCGGGCACCTTCGTGGCAAAGGCAATTTCTCCTTGAGCGCCCACCGCCCGATACTCGGTCATGAACAAGGTTCCACCACCAGCAACTCTTCGGATTACGCCGAAAAGCCCGCCGCCACCGCCGAACTGGGTATGAGTTGTCATCTGAATAGAACTGCTCATCCAGGAAAGTTCACCCGCCTCGGAAATAACTCCTTCATTCGGCTCAAGCAAAAGCTCAAGAACGGGCATCGTGGTACCCGTGATACGACTTTGCACAATTCACTCCTGACCAGGGACAAAGGGGACTTCAGTTTACCTTGATCCCCATGATTTCGTTAGATTTTTCCACCGGAACCTTCATTCATTCTTAAGGTCCAGCCAGTAAACTTACGCTCAAAATATGATTTCCAAACTGCCCAGCCTGTCAAGCATTACTCTGCACAGAACGACCCGTGGATTCGCTATCAGTTCCTGGGCAGCAGTCTTTTTGATCGTCTTCACATCTTCCGTCGTCCCTCGCCTCGTGGCTCAATCCGAGGTCTCCACTTCGCCAGCCTCCCAAGATATGCCTCTGATTACGCTGGACGAAGCAATCCGTAGGGCACAAACCAATGATCCTGGATATGCAGCAGCCATGGGAGATAGTCGTGCAGCACATCTCGATAAGCGAATTGCACAGGCAGCACTTCTCCCCAATGTGGTCTATCACAATCAATTCCTCTATACACAGCCCAATGGAACGCTCAGGAATCGATCTGATACCCCTAAATTCATTGCCAATAATTCAATTCACGAATACGTCAGCCAGGGAACTGTAAATGAAACCGTAGGATTAGCTAAAGTTGCCGATGCCCAGAGAGCCGGTTTCGCAGCTCTGGAAGCAAAGGCCAGGATGGAGATTGCACGCCGGGGGCTCGTAGCTACCGTCGTTTCCTCCTATTTCACCCTGCAAGCAAATCAGGCGAAGTTACTTACGGCAGAACGAGCGGCAGAAGAGGCCTCCCGCTTTGTACATCTCACCCAAACACTTGAAGGCGGTCGTGAAGTCGCTCATGCCGATGTTGTAAAGGCCACGCTACAGGAACAACAACGCCAACGAGAGCTGCAGGACGCCCAACTGGCGGAAGAAAAGTCGAGATTGGGATTAGGAGTTCTCCTCTTCCCCGATCCTCGAACCCGATATCGCCTTCAGGATGCCGCCCAGCCCACGCCGCCTGCTTCTTTCAGTGAGATCGAAATTGCCGCGCAAAAACACAATCCCGATCTGGCCCGGGCACTAGCAGCTCTACATGCCAGTGAAAAAGAGGTACGGGCAGCGCGAGCAGCCTATCTCCCCGATCTCTCACTCAACTACAGTTACGGTATTGACGCCTCACAATTCGCTGCAAATAGTCCCGACCATCTCCGCAACCTTGGTTATGCTGCCTCGGTCACACTGGATATCCCCGTTTGGGATTGGCTGACAACACACAACCGTGTTAAGCAGAGTGAGATTCGCAAAAACATCGCCAAGGTGGAACTCACGACAACCCAACGACTGCTCATCGCGAATTTGCAACAGTTTTATAGCGAAGTCTCTGCTTCCTATAACCAGCTCACATCTCTAACACAAAGCATCGACACTGCAAGAGAAAGTCTGCGGCTCACGAATCTCCGCTATCGGGCTGGAGAGGCTACGGCGCTGGAAGTAGTCGATGCACAAAACGCGCTCACCACGGCGGAACAAGCCGATGCAGACGGAATTGTCCGCTATCGTCTTGCACTTGCCGACCTGCAAACATTGACTGGAGTTCTTTAGATCGTCATGAGAACCAGCAGAATTATTACGATCCTAAAATGGATGCCTGTTTCTATCGGGATGGCTTCCCTCTTCCTCTGCGGATGCGAGAAAAAAGAAGCAGCCCCCAAACCGATTGTAGAGGTTCAAGCTGCCACAATCGTCAACGGAAGCATCACTGCAACCGTAGATGCAGATGCCACCCTGTCCCCAATTGCTCAAGCCGCAATTGCGCCAAAGATCTCAGCGCCTGTCCGCAAATTTCTCGTACAACGCGGAAGCGCGGTCCACGCGGGACAATTGCTCGCGATTCTGGAAAACAGAGATCTTGAGGCTGCTCGTGAAGACAACCGCGGAACTTATCACTCCGCAGCTGCGACCTATGAAGCAACGATCAAGGCACAGATTCCCGAAGAGTACCAGAAGGCCGAACTGGATCTTGAACAGGCACAGGCGAATCTCTCGTTGAATCAAAAGATCGTAGATAGCCGCAAACAACTCTTCTCCCAGGGAGCAATTGCCGGGCGGGATCTGGATACCGCACAAGCGGCACTAGTACAGGCACAAGCCTCCTTTAACTCCGCAAAAAAGCATCTCGATTCGATGAAGGCCGTAGCACACGAGGCTGCAATCAAGAATGCCCAGGGACAATTGGAATCTGCCCAAGGAAAATACCATGGAGCAAATGCACAGCTTAGCTATTCCGAAATTCGCAGTCCTATCAATGGAGTTGTGACTGACCGGCCTCTCTACTCCGGAGAAACAGCTCCGGCAGGACAGACACTGCTTACGGTCATGGATACCTCCACTATGTTGGCCAAGGTACATCTGGCACAGTCCCAGGCACAAATGCTTACGGTAGGAACATCAGCATCCGTCCTCGTTCCAGGGCTGGAAGCTCCCGCACACGGAGTAGTAAGCTTAGTCAGTCCCGCACTTGATCCTGGTAGCACAACTGTTGAGGTCTGGGTAAAGATCGAAAACACCAAAAGGCTACTTAAGCCCGGCACCCCCGTTCATCTCTCCATCCAGATCCGGACCCTTCCTAAGGTACTTCTAGTTCCTAGAAACGCTCTGGTCAAAGACTCAGCAGGACAATCTGTTTTGATGGTGATCGGCCAGGATGGTGCTGCACACACTACCTCAGTACAAACGGGAATCGACGATGGCAAGAATCTCCAAATTGTCAGCGGAGTCACGGCGGGGCAACAAGTCGCCATAGCGGGAGCTTATGCGCTCGAAGACGGAACCAAAGTCAAAATTGTTGAGGGCGAAGAAAAGAAACCAGCTGCGAAGAAGGCGGCAGAAGAACAATGAGTTCCAATACCTCCAGCGCTGAAGTCCGTTCTCTTCCTGCATCCGCCGGTCAAAGATCTTTCTGGCTGGTTCGGCTCCGTCGAACGATTTATTTCTTCTCAATTGTCCTGGCCATAGCCGGAATCTATCTGGCGTTTCAGATGCCCATCTCGGTCTTTCCCGAGACCAATTTCCCTCGCGTGGTAATCAGCATCGATAACGGCGTTATGCCCGTAGAACAGATGCAGGTCACGATTACAAAACCGATTGAAGAAGCGGTGAATAGTGTTCCCGGATTAAAGACGGTTCGTTCTATTACAAGTCGCGGTTCAGCAGAGGTAAGCCTCTTCTTCGATTGGGATGTGGACATGTTCCACACCTTGCAACTGGTAGACGCCGCCCTGGCCCGGGTTGAACAAACGCTTCCGCCTACAGTACACGTCACCACAAACCGTCTGACCTTCGCGACTTTCCCGATTCTCGGCTACAGCCTCACATCTAATATGCTTCCACAAACACGCCTCTGGGAAATTGCGACCTATGATCTCAAGCCGCCTCTAAACCGCGTAGACGGAGTAAGTACGGTAACGGTACAAGGTGGCGAGATACCAGAATTTCATATCATTCCCAATCCAGCCAAGCTGCAGGCAACCAATATCACCATCACGGACTTGGTGAATGCCATTCAGCTCACCAACCTGGTCGATTCACCGGGGCTTTACGAAGAGAACCATCAACTGATCCTTGGACTGGTAGGGGCTCAGGTACATGACGTTGCACAGCTATCACAGATCTCGGTCAAAACAACTACCGCCGGAATCCCCATACGCATCGGAGACATTGCTGAAGTAAAACCGGCTACAATGCCGGTCTATACGAGAGTCACAGCTGATGGCAAGCCCTCGGTCCTAATTAACATTACTCGGCAGATCACAAGCAATACCGTCTCGGTAACCGATGCAGTCAATCATGAGATCGAGCAATTACGGAAAAATCTGCCGCCAGGGGTCGAGCTGAAGCCATACTACGATCAGTCACAATTAGTACGTGCCAGCATTAGCAGCGTGCGGGATGCAATCCTTCTCGGCCTGATTTTTGCCTGCATCATCCTGGTACTCTTTCTGCGTGACTGGACTTCCTGCCTGATTGCCGGACTCGTCATTCCGGTTACGATCCTGGTTACGATTCTCTTTCTCAAAATAACCGGTCAAAGCTTTAACTTGATGACTCTTGGCGGCCTTGCCGCGGCTGTTGGTTTGGTTATCGACGATGCAATCGTGGTTGTTGAAAATATCATTCTCCATCGCGACTCGGGAGAAACCCGCGTCGAGGCTATTCGCCTGGCATTGCATGAAATCACGGCGCCACTCATCGGATCGACAATTACGCCAATTGTAGTATTCCTTCCGCTGATTGCCGTTACGGGAGTTACAGGCAGCTTCTTTCGGGCCCTGGCCATTACGATGACCGTCGCCCTGCTGACCTCGCTCATTCTCGCTCTCACCTGGACGCCAAGCCTCAGCTTGCTATTTCTGAAGGAACGGACACCGGGTTCCAACACTTCGCCAAACATTTCCGACGATAGCGAAGACGAGACCGTAAAGCTGATGCGGCAGGAAGAAGCCGGAGAGGGCAGCTGGATGCGGCGCATTGTTGGCGCTCATCGTAAACTTCTGGATTTGTCATTGGCTCGCCCTCTAGGTCTCGGCCTTGTTTGCCTGATCCTCGTAGCTGTAACACTAGCTGCCTATCAAGGTCTGGGCTCGGACTTACTTCCCGAGATGGACGAAGGCGGCTTCATTCTGGATTACATTATGCCGGCTGGCAGTTCCTTGACGGAAACCGATCGCGTCATTCATCACGTAGAGCAAATACTGCAGCAAACACCCGAAGTTGAGGCAATCTCCCGTAGAACAGGATTACAGATGGGACTTGCTGCAGTAACCGAAGCAAATTCCGGAGACATAACCGTAAAGCTCAGGGACGACAGGAAGCGAGCTATTGACGAGGTTATCTCGGATATCAGATCGAGGATCAAAACATCGGAACCCGAACTCGATATCGAGTTTACCCAAGTTCTGCAGGACATGATCGGGGACCTCTCCAATGCGCCTGAACCCATCCAGATCAAGATCTTCTCGCCAAACCAGGAGACACTTAATCAAATCGGTCCTCAAATGGGAGAAGCTATCGGAAAGATTCCCGGTGTAGTCGATGTGCAGAATGGAATCGAAAACACGATCAGCGGACCGGCAACAAACTTTCAGGTTCTTCCTTATCTTGCGACCCGTATGGGATTCACTCCAGAGGAGGTCTCGACTGACGCAACTGCAATTCTGGACGGGGTTTCCACGGTAAATCCTCTCATCCAAAACGGTCGCCCGTACTCGATTCGAATCCGGTATAATGCTTCGCATCGTTCCTCTCTCGACACTATAGCCAATACCATCCTCAACAGCAGCAGCGGCCATACGGCTACACTTGGCTCATTGGCAACAGTTGAACAACTTCCACCTCAAAACGAGATTCGTAGGGAGAATCTCCAGCGGATGGTCGCTGTAACGGCAAGACTTGAAGGTTCCGACTTGGGATCGGCCATCAGGAGAGTTCAACAGACAATAGCTCAATTGCACTTTTCCCAATTCATACACATTGAATATGGCGGCACCTATGAAGAGCAGCAAAAATCGTTTCGAGAATTGCTGAAGGTTTTACTTATAGCTTTAGTTCTGTTGTTCGGCGTCTTGTTGACTGAATTTCATAACTTCTCAGCACCGATAGCCATTCTGATCTCCTCTGTACTTTCAAGCGCTGGCGTTATCTTTGCCCTGCTGATAACGAGGACGACCTTCAATGTCACCTCGTTTATGGGCTTGATCATGGTAATTGGGATTGTGGCAAAGAACGGAATCCTTTTGCTTGACGCTGAGCAACGCTTCCGCAAATTGGGCTTGAATGCAAGAGATGCTATGGCTCAAGCTGCCCGCCGGCGTTTACGTCCTATTCTTATGACAGCCTTAGCGGCCATGACCGGAATGCTTCCTTTGGCATTTGCTTTTGGTGCCGGCTCGCAAATGCTGCAACCGCTTGCAATCGCTGTCATCGGAGGACTGCTAGTTTCCATCGTGCTCTCTCTCGTAGTAACTCCGACGGTATATTACCTGCTAACAAGAAGAAGGGCTTCGGACTACGCATAAAGAGAGAACACTGCAAGCACAACATCAGGAACGGATAATTTGACGATCTGACATGCCAACCGGTTCTTTCCCACAGGCCGGACTAACGGCCTTGGGTAGATGGAGTATCGCTATCGTCCCTTTCGGTGTGCGGTTTTCAATATGGATGGAGCCGTGATAGACCTCGGCAATAGCTTTGCAGATTGCCAGTCCTAGTCCGGTTCCTCCCGTGCTGCGGGAACGAGACGCATCACCACGATAAAAACGATCAAAGATTCGAGGCAGATGTTCCGGAGGGATGCCTTTCCCTTCGTCTGCAACCGTAATACATACACTTCCAGTTCCATCATCCATGCAGCTAATCCAGACCATGCCTGAGGGATTGCTGTGCTGAACTGCATTCAGAATCAGATTCTTCATCAGGCATTCGGCGTCTTCCATACTCAGACTGACAGCAAGGGAGTCAGGCACGGCAACATCCATGCGCACAGACCTCAGAGTAGCGAGAGGCTCAATCTGTACCACTACATCGGCTATACACTCAGCAATGGAAGTATGCGCCTGCTGTACCCCTTCCGGGCCGATGCGCTGTAAGCGGGCAAGCGTAAGCATCTTCATAACCAGTTCTTCCATACGCTCGCAATCCCCCAGACAAAGATCCAGACCCTCTGCATACTCGTGTGCAGTTCTCTCCCGGGAACCAAGCAATTGCAACGAAGACTTGATCAGGGTCACTGCTGTCTTCAGTTCATGCGCAGCATCACTCAGAAAATCCCGTTGCTGAAGGAATGCTCGCGCTATCCCCTGCATGGCTGTATCAAGTGCCGAGGCTAAAGGAACCAGCTCCTCAACGCGATAGGCTTCAAGTGGCGCAGCAAAGGAAAGTGATTGCGCGTTGACTAGTGCAGCGCGCGAAGCAAGTATCCGCAATGGCTGAGAAATCCGGCGCAATAGCCATATCAACGCGATTCCAGTTCCGAATAACAGAAGCAGATCTACAACACCGAAGAAGCGAACGCTTCTCCAGATTGCCTCCTCAACCGGCTTCGTGGGAGAGGCATAATATACGGTCACACGACGCTGAATCCCTTTTCCCGGTGCAGGAGCATCAATCGTCCTCACGCCGTGCAAAACTATTCCCCTATAAGGCCGCCCATTTACCCGGAGAGAGAAATCTCCTTTCTTTCCGATCGCCAGCGACGCGGGAGCACCTTGCCAGTTTTTGGAGCGCCCTAAAAGAATCCCTCGTTCCTCGCGTACTTCGTAGACATCGTTCTTGGGCAATTCAAATGCGAGGGTATCGAGAATCAGATTGTCTTGGGCATCATCGGCATCGATTACCGCTCCAAAAACGGAATCTGCCCGGCCACGTAACATTACAGCAAAGGTATTTAGCTCCTGATGCCGCACATAGAGGACTGCGGTTACGGCCATGGCACTCGTTAGAACCAGCTCGCAGAGGAGAACCAGGGCAACAATCCGATGGACGAACGAATAGGGCTTCATACCCTACGCTCCCTTCCGGAGAAGCTCAAGCGGTAGCCTCGTCCGCGCAACGTTTCCACGGCAGGCTCTTCGAACCCGGCATCAAGCTTACGCCGCAAATTGGAGATGTGTGCTTCAATTACGTTGGAATGCCGTTCCCAGTTGTAATCGTAGAGATGCTCCAGAAGCTCCTTTTTGGAAACGACGATGCCGGGATGATGCATCAGGTATTCCAGTATGCGATATTCCATAGGAGAAAGCTCGATTGGCTTACCCCCACGCCAGGCAGCCATTGCAAGGGTATCGACGCTGAGTTCGCCAACGTGAATCTGCGGCCGGGCGACGCCTTTTCCACGGCGGATCAGGGCCTTAACCCTGGCAAGCAGTTCACCTAGATCGAAAGGCTTACCCAGGTAATCGTCTGCCCCGGCATTAAGAAGTTCGATAACGGAGGCCTTTTCGCTCTGCGCCGTAAGCACAAGTACTGGAGTAGGTTCTCCAGAGCGCCGCAAACGGGCAAGAACTTCCATCCCATTCAGGACAGGCAACATGAGATCGAGAATAATCAGGTCGTATACGCCGTCCGTGGCAAGCTGTAAGCCAATTGCTCCATCTTCCGCCAAATCGACCGCATACCCAGGCCCCTCGCGTAAAGCTTTGGCAAGATTTTCGGCTAACCGTATTTCATCCTCGATAATCAGAACCCGCATAGATACAAGATAATGCTGAAAATCTTCTCCGTACAGGAACAAGCCGGGAAGTTTGCTCCATGTACCGGAGCATCCCTAAACCGACTACAAATAACTCGACGTCTCCCCTGCTCCTTCTATATTCTTCCTTAACAGAACCAGGGTCGCTCTCTCCGAACTCGAAAGCCGCTACAAACAATCATCGGACGAAGAACTGTTACAGATTGCTATAGCAGGACCACTTTCAAACGAAGCAAGCCGAGCACTACATACTGAGATAGAAAGACGAGGGCTTACACACCAAGACGTCCAGCGGCATCGATCTTATACAAACAAGAAGCTTCGCCATGAAAAGATAATCTCCCAAAGACGCACACAAGCATTGCTAGGCTTTTTCCCATATCCCACCATGGGAAAAGAATTCAAAGGCAAGATGTTTCTGTCACGGAAGGATCGGGAAGAGGGTGTTGCGGTAGTCACCGAATGGTTTTGCTTGCGAGGAATTGCAATCGTGCCTCTTGGTTCATACCATGTTGCTCTGGGAAAAGGCTGCAAGCGATTCTTTACAGACTATGAGAACTGCAAAGTGCTCTCAAAGGTACCCCTAAACCTGGGCCAGATTCTCACAACCTGGATACTCGAGATTTCTTGGTTCGCTCTAATCCTTGGGCTAACCATAGTAATGATGAAATACCATTTTTGGCATTAGCTACATTTAAATCAGTTGACAATTATTAATCACGAGACCAAAATCCCTGAGTCAAATCGTTTATTCTCAGTATCACCCCTCATAAAGCTGTACGTTCGAAAAATACCAGAGGTATGGATCGTGTTCCGCAAATACTTATGTTTCATTGCTGCCTTTCTTGCCATTCCTAGCACATACAGCGTTGCACAATCCGCTCCCAATGGCAGCGCTTTATATCAGCAATTAAGAACTCTTTATCCAGGAGGAGAAACGGTATCCGTTTCCGACTTTTCCCTGAAACGTGACGCTGCAATCTTCCAGTTTCGGTCCGGTACATTCACCTTATACGGAGAAGTTAACGGAAAAGTAACTGGAGCGGTATTCCGTGGCGACGGTGCTATCCACCTGACACCCCCGACGACACAAGAACAGCATAGTATCCAGCTGCTAACTCATGCCCCGCAACTTGATGATGAATTCGATACTGCCGTTTTGCGATTTACCGATTCAACAGCGGATGAAATACGGAAAGCAAAAAAGGGAACGGCTACGACAGACGCTTCGGCCGTGAATGCGGCTCGAAGCCTCAATGACCTTCTGCGCAAAAAGATGCAGTACAACCTCCATATACGTCTTCTGGGCGATGTGCTGAGTCCGCAAAAAGGAGAATTCTTCCTGGCCTCATTTCATGGCAAGAAGATATCCCGTCAAGCTATCTACATAGTCGATCCTTACGGAGCAACAGATGTTAAGCCTGAAGAGGTTGAGCTGAGAACGATTACTACTGACTCTCAGGATATATGGATGGCCTCTCATCGTGAGCAGGAATACGCTACTCATTCTGTCAGTGGAACGGAGGCTAATGGGCTCTTCACTATCGACCATCAGGAACTGGATACAAGCATCAACAAGTCCGGATTCCTCTCAGGAACAGCTACAACCGATATTCAGGCACTTGCAGACGGATTAGCAGTTCTGCCCCTGGATTTGTATCCCACATTGCGGGTATCGAAAGTCGTGGATTCCACGGGAACGCCCCTTCAATTCATTCAAGAGAATAAAGACGACGACCCCGACTTCGCCATCATTCTGCCAACTCTCTTGAAAAAAGGTCAGAATTACCGATTTACAGTAACGTATGCAGGCAAGGACACCGTGCGGAATGAAGGGGGAGCAAACTATTATCCGATTCAAGGTGCCCGCCAAACCTGGTTCCCTAACCTCACCTCTTCCAACAAATACGCTACTTACCACATGAAATTCCACACGCCTAAGGGACTTGAATTGATAGCCACAGGGCAAAAGCTAGGAGAGAAAGAAGAAGGAGGACAAGTCACTTCAGAGTGGAAGAGCGATGTTCCAATTCCAGTGGCTGGGTTCAACCTCGGGCACTTCAAAAAAGAAGAAGCCAGGCTTGGGGACAACTTTACAGTGGATGCTTATGCAAATACTGAGGCCTCCGACATGGTTGCTTCCATCTTGCAGGCCGCCAATGGTGGTGGAATTCCTCAGCAGACCACGCCCGGAACTCTGCATGGAGGCGGCATTCCTTTAGGAAACCTGAACACCACAGGAATGCTCAAGGTTGCTTTGTCGCAGGCAACAACTGCTGTGAATATATATCAGACATACTTTGGGAAGCTCTCCTTCAATAACCTTGCAGTCACGCAACAAGCGGCCTGCAATTATGGTCAGAGTTGGCCAATGTTGGTCTATCTTCCTATCTGCAGTTTTTGGGATTCAACAATACAGCATGCACTGGGACTGGATTCCGACACCACATACTGGAAGGTCGTAACACCTCACGAAGTAGCTCACCAATGGTGGGGACAAACAGTAAGCTTCAATAGTTATCGTGATCAATGGATGAGTGAGGGTTTCGCCGATATGTCCGCATCCATCTTTTTGCAGGCATCGGACAAGAGCAATGGACAATTCCTGAACTTTTGGCGGACAGAAAGAAAGATGCTGATCGACAAGAATTCTCTGGGCTTCAGACCTATCGACGTTGGCCCGGTAACAATGGGATATCGCTTGAATAGTAATCGCGCAGGATCGAATATCTACCGCGACCTCGTCTATCCCAAAGGGGCATATATCCTCCACATGATTCGAATGATGATGTGGAACCCCAAAGATGGGGACACTCACTTCATCGAGACCATGAAGGACTTTATGGAAACGTACCGAAACAAACCGGCCAGCACCGAAGACTTTAAGGCAATGGTCGAAAAGCACATGCTGCCTACCATGGACATGGACGGTACCCATAAAATGGATTGGTTCTTCAATGAATATGTCTATGGAACAGCTCTGCCGATATACACCATACAGAGCGATCTTCAGCCGACAGCGAATGGAACAGACATACACTTCAAATTGACACAATCGAATGTCGATGCAAACTTCAAGATGTCAATTCCAATAGATCTATTCCTGGCCGAGGGAAAGTCTCTTCGCATAGGAAGGATCGGGATGATAGGAAATAGCACCTCCGAAAAGACTCTCCATATTCCCCCTACGCCGACCCCCATCAAGAAACTCGGTATCAACCACTTTTACGATGTACTGGCAATTGATGGGCAATAGCTGAAGGACTCAAATGCATCCTGGCATGCGTATAGACGGAGATTCATACTGAAGTTCACAGCTTCTGTTATCCTCTCCTCGTTATGCGCATGCTTCCCCATCATTTTCTCCTCGCTACAATCGTTCCTTTCCTCTCCATAAATGCCCAAACTGCGCCACATCCAATTGATCCTCCCAGTGGAGCAAAACTGGCCTTCCAAGCTAAGGGAGAGGGAGTGCAGGTTTATACATGCTCCAATACGTCGGAGGGTTGGAAGTGGATACTTAAGGCACCCGATGCCAAATTATTCGATAACTCCGGAAAAATAGTTGGGAGCCATTTCGCAGGCCCAACCTGGAGTCTTAAGGATGGAAGTCAAGTCCAAGGCGAGTTGGTCGCAACCCAGCCATCTTCCGAGGCAAACACTATTCCGTGGTTGCTACTTCGTGCAAAGACAGGTACCGCTAAAGGCAAATTTGCAGGAATAAGTCTTATCCAACGCACGGAGACCCATGGAGGCGCTGCTCCGGCCACAGGTTGTAACAATTCAGCCCAAAGCGGCACGGTTACTCAAGTTCCTTACACGGCGAAGTATAGCTTCTATGGCAAATAGAGAGGCAGGCTGCCCCGTCGACAGGCATCTCGAAGACGCCACAGATGGCGAAGAAATGAAGATTTCGTCATCTTAGAGTGGATACCAAAGCTGGAGCGTCCAATAGACAACTTTTATTAAGGACGCTAATGGATGGGAACTGCAACAGTAAGCACCATAGAAAACTCCACGAATGCTTACCGGCAATTTGTTAACCCGCAATGGGCCCGCCTTCTTGACGTGCTGGGCATGAATGTCCAATACCGTAACTGCCAAGGTATCCATCTGACCACGAGCGAAGGCACCATCCTCAAGGATTTTCTTTCCGGCTATTGCGTTCATAATGTCGGACATAATCATCCAGAGGTAATCTCTTCCTTGCGGGAGGAGTTGGAAAGCAATGGTCCAGCCATGCTCCAGAGCCATGTCCCGGGACTGGCTGGAGAATTGGCCTCGGCATTATGCAATCTGGCAGGAGCGTCGCTGACTAAGGCGTTTTTCGCAAGCTCGGGAAGTGAGGGAGTTGAAGCAGCCATTAAGTTTGCCCGTGCTACCACTGGACGCAATGGTCTTGTTGCAGCCAAGGGCGCCTTCCACGGGCTGACCTGTGGAGCACTCTCGTTAATGGAGGGCTCTTTCTGGAGCGAGGGCTTCGGTCCGCTCCTACCTGACGTTCACCAGGTACCATTCAATGACCTGGAGGCACTGGAAACCGTTCTCCGATCCAAAAAGACTGCGGCCTTTGTGGTTGAGCCAATCCAGGCGGAAGCCGGAATCTGTGTACCGCAAGAGAACTACCTGCAAGAAGCACAACAGCTCTGCCGCAAATACGGCACGTTGTTTGTCCTCGATGAAGTTCAGACCGGGATGTATCGTACAGGTCCCTTCCTCGCTTTTCAGCACTGGAAGCTGGACCCAGATATGGTCATTCTGGCCAAAGCTCTCAGTGGAGGACTTGTTCCGGTAGGTGCGGTCCTCATGACAGAGGAGGTCTATAAATCCGTTTACAAATCTCTCAGGAAAGCCATCATCCATACCTCGACCTTCGGGGAAAATAATCTGGCGATGAGGGCAGGACTTGCGACTCTACACGTCTTGAAGCGCGAGAAGCTGGGACAAAATGCAATCGAGCGGGGACAACAGCTTCAGCAGGGACTCAAGGAAATCAGCAGAGAATACGAAATGATAGCCGATGTTCGCGGCATGGGACTGCTTTGTGGAATCCAATTCCAAGCCCCCACCGGGATCTTGCGCCGTGGCTCGTTTGAGGCCTTCCAAAAGATCCATCCAGCTCTTTTCGGACAGATGCTTGTGCGCCACATGTTTTTGCGCGAGCATATCCTTACACAGATATGCGGCAACAATTTCATGGTATTGAAAGCCGCTCCACCACTTACGGCGACTGCGGGTGACATTGAACAGTTCCTGCAGGCTTTTGCCAGCATGATGAATGGCATTCATCACTCGGCATCATTCTGGACAGAGGCACTGAACATCGCACGGAGAGCGGTGAATATCTGAAGTTGAAAGTAAACTTCGAAACTATGAAGCTTCTTCTCGTTGAAGACGAACAAGGAATTCAGGACTTCATTTGCCGCTCCCTGACCGAGGTCGGTTATAACGTCGATGTTGCCTCAACAGCCAAGGATGCTGAGGCTCGGGCTTTGGAAGGTGAATATGCAGCAATGGTCCTCGATCTGGGACTCCCTGATGGGGACGGGCTGGACATGCTTGCACGTTGCCGCCGGCAAGGGTTTTGCGAACCGGTGCTTATCCTCTCTGCCAGACGGTCGGTTGATGAGCGTGTCCTCGGCCTCGAACAGGGTGGCGATGACTATTTGACCAAACCCTTTGCCATGGCTGAGCTAATAGCCCGGTTACGTAACTTATTACGCCGCTCAGCTCCTGCTTCTCAAACGGCAACAAAGCTCCGGGTCCTGGATCTGGAGCTAGATCTGATCAGGCGCGAAGCGATACGTTCAGGAGTGCAACTGCAGCTGACGCCACAGGAATTTGTTCTTCTGGAGTATCTCTGCCGCAATGCAGGCCGAGTCGTAACCCGAAGTATGATTCTCGACCAGGTCTGGAAGATGCGGATTGACCCGGAAACCAATGTCGTCGATGTACATATTTATCGCCTGCGCGCAAAAGTCGATCAGGGTTTCTCTACCCCATTGATCAAGACGATGAGAGGAGTCGGCTATGTTCTTAAGGACAAATAAGTCCTATGGAACAGCTGCCTGGAGAATCGCATCCTGGGCGACGTTGGCCTTTGCCGTCGGGATGGCTCTCGTTTGCGGGTATTTTTATACGATCGTTTTGAATAGCTTAAGGGAACGCGGAGATCGTTGGCTTTCCGGAGAAGTCGAAGTTCTGGCCGAAGTTGCACAGAAAACGCCGAAGAACGATCTCTACGACCGCATCGTTGGAGAAGTGGCCGAATTGGCCTCAACTGAAGTTCCTCACGATCCGGGAGACACCAAAGATCTCAATAACTCCGTATTCTTCGCTCAATTATCACCGGTTAATAATCCGGAATTGTGGGTCGGCCCCTCCGACAAGGGCCCATATTTGACGGTATTGAAGAAGGCGGAACTAGAGTCCAGGAAACCCAGAACTTTACGGATTAGCGGCACAACCGAAAGCTTTCGCGTTGTCAGGCAGAGTCTCCCGGATGGAAGCTCGGTCTTTCTGGGTTTCTCCGAACACACAGAGCACCGTTTCCTTACCTCTCTGCAAATGCGGTTCCTTATCCTCTGGTGTGGCATTGTCATCACCGGCTTCTGTGTAATCTTTTTTATTACCCGGCGTATGCTCTCGAGAGTACAGCAGATCACCGAGACAGCCGCCAGTATCGATCAAAGCAATCTCTCGCAACGTGTTCCCGTCAATAAGCGTAACGATGAAATCACGCTTCTGGCCATCACCTTCAATCGCATGCTTGACCGCATCGAAACTGTTGTCGGGCAGCTTCACACGATCACGGGAGCCTTAGCGCACGACATCAAGAGTCCGCTCACCTCCCTGCGCGGGAAGCTGGAATTAACTCTTCTACAGAATGAATATGGCGCCTGGTCTGATCCCGTCGCCTCGGCGCTTGAAGAGGTAGACCGACTTACCGAATTTTTGAATAGATACCTGGACGTTTCCGAAGCCAAGGCCAATGCCTTGCGCTTAAGTCCGGAACCGATGGAGTTTCGAGCGCTGTTAGAAACGATGATGGAACTCTTCCTTCCCTCGATGAGTGAGAGAGGACTGACCTTAGAGCTTAGTGGCACGGGAAGCTTCTGGATAAATGCAGACAAAACCTTGATGCAAAGGATGCTTACCAACCTCTTCGACAATGAAGTCAAACATGTTCCGTCAAACACGGCGGTTTCGTTGTCCCTGCAAGAGGAAGAGGGGCTATTGTGCTTCGAGCTTCGCGACAATGGTCCAGGATTCCCCAAAGAGCTGCGTGACCGGTTATTCCGTCGCTTTTCTAAAGGACACGATTCCCAGGGGCATGGCTTAGGCCTCGCGTTTGTTGCAGCCGTAATCCGCGCACACGGAGGAGAAATCAATGTAGTACACGGAACACATCCCGGTATTCACCTCATCATGCATCTTCCACTCATTCCTACCCCCGACCCCAGTTTGCCCCCTCAAACCGAGATATCGAATCATGCTGTCTAGAGCCACACTGCGCAATCTTCCTTCAAGAAAAACCTTTCTACGCAAATACCAGTATGTGCTTCCCCTGGTATTGCTTCTGTCTGCAGTACATGCAACAGCTGCCCAGCAAAATCCGCTCGATCTGGGTTTTCAGGATATGTATAACCTCTCATTTCAGGAAGCACACAATGAATTCGATCAATGGATGCGACAGCATCCGGAAGATCCCCTGGGTCCTACAGCTGACGCCGCCGCTTATCTTTTCAGCGAGTTCGACCGCCTGGGTATTCTGGATATTGAATTGTTCGCAGATAATGCGCGCTTTGAACACCGGCAACGCCCAACACCAGACAGTGCTATCAAAGCTGCCTTCCAACAAAGACTCGATCAGGCCGATAAACTCACAGATTCAGGCTTAAGGACACAACCCAACGATCCGCATCTGCTCTTCACCAAGACCATGATCAATGGTCTCCGTTCTGACTATCAAGGATTGATCGAGAAAAGCGATCTTTCAGCTTTGAGTTATAGCAAGCGAGCAGGAGAGCTTGCCAAGAAAACATTAGCAGCCGATCCGACCCTGTACGACGCCTATCTGGGGGTTGGAGTCGAAAACTATATGCTAGGGCTCAAGCCTGCTCCCGTGCGTTGGCTGCTCAGTATGACCGGAGCCGAAACCAATAAGTCCGAAGGTATTCGTCAGTTACAAATTACAGCGGAAAAGGGAAATTACCTGGCACCCTTTGCCCGCCTGCTATTGGCAGTCGCGGCCCTGCGTGAGAATCAGACGGCACGCGCCAAAGAGTTACTTTCCGGACTCTCCCATCAATTTCCCGGGAATACACTCTATGCACGCCAGCTGGCACGTATTCACTAATCTTCACGACCATTCCGCTTCCGCCATTGCATGAACGAATTGTCATTACGACTTTACGGAAACTTCACTGCGATTTCCTCACCATAGATTCGCAATCCGGTCTAATGAGCATATGAAAGTAGCAAGTGTAGCGGGCACATTTCCTCAGTACTACTTTACTCAGCAGCAGGTCTTTGAAGAATTACAAAAGTTCTGGGAGAGCAGCCTGCCCAATCCGGACTTGATCGCACGATTCCACAGCCGCGTTGGAGTTGAGGGCCGATATTTTTCCCGTCCGCTCGAAGACTATCGCGCACTCGATACCTTTGGAAAAACAAACGATGTGTGGATCGAAGTAGCGGAAGAGATTGGGGCAAAGGCCATTCACTGCGCGCTCTCACGTGCGGGGCTGGATCGATCAGCTGTATCCGCACTTCTATTTGTCTCCGTTACCGGAATCTCCAGCCCTTCCATCGACGCCAAGCTCATCAACAAGATGGGGTTGCCAAATACAACCCGCAGAACTCCAATCTTCGGGCTGGGCTGTGTTGCAGGCGCAACAGGAATCGCACAAGCTGCAGACTATGTTCGAGCTTATCCAAACCGCGTCGCAGTTTTGCTCTCCGTCGAATTATGCTCACTAACGTGGCAGAGGAGCGATCTCTCAGTAGCCAACCTGATTGCATGCAGCCTCTTTGGAGACGGAGCTGCAGCGGTAGTGGTCACTGGCGATGAGGTGAAATCCTCGGGGCCAACCATCGTAGATTCGGCGACAAATTTCTATCCCCAAACAGAAGATGCTATGGGGTGGAGCATCTCCGAAGAGGGATTCCAAATTGTGCTCTCGCCTGAAGTTCCCGATATCGTCCATCGGCATCTTCCCGAAGATGTCGATGCCCTTTTAGCCAAGCACCAATTGACTCGCGCTGACATCGGCAGTTGGGTCCTTCATACGGGAGGGCCCAAGGTGCTGAATGCAATGAGCAATTCTCTTGGCCTTTCCCGCCAGGAATGCGAGGCCTCCTGGGAGTCTCTGCGAAAGATGGGAAACCTATCCTCCGCATCGGTTCTTATGGTACTTGAAGATGTCATGATGCACCGGCGTCCGAAGCCAGGGACATGGGGTATTCTCGCGGCAGTTGGTCCTGGTTTCTGTTCTCAACTTATTCTTCTGCAATGGTAAGCCGACGTGAGACATGTGACGACAGATGTACTCATCATCGGCGCCGGTCCTGCAGGACTCGCCTCGGCACTGGCGGCACGGCAACAAGGGCTGTCGGTAATTCTGGCAGATGCCCGAACCTTCCCTATCGACAAAACGTGCGGTGAGGGAATTATGCCCGATGGGCTGGCGGCCCTAGACCGGCTTGGCATTGAAAGTCATCTCCTGGAAGGATATCCATTCCGAGGGATCTCTTTCATCGATAGCAAACACAAAGTACAAGCAGACTTTCCTGAAGGCACAGGATTGGGAGTACGTCGCACTAAGTTGCACGCTGCGATGACACAAGCCGCAAAAGCAGCCGGAGTACGCCTGCTGTGGAACGCCCCCGTGCATAACAAGGATGGGGGAAACGTCGTTGTTGGAGGAGAACGTGTAGTGGCTCGCTGGATCATCGGCGCAGACGGCAATCATTCCACCATTCGCCGTTGGACACGGATAACACCACGCACAAGTTCGATGCGCATTGGCCTGCAACGGCACTATCAGGTTCGACCGTGGAACACCCATGTCGAAGTACATTGGTCCGAAAGAGTGCAGGCCTATATCACGCCCATTGCCGCAGATGAAATATGCGTCGTCTTCATTACCAGTCAAAAAGAGCTCCGGTTCGACACGGCGCTCGCCCTGTTTCCGGAATTAGCTGACCGCCTGAAATCCGCCCCCCACTCCACAACAGATCGTGGTGGAATTACCTTCACCCGAGCCTTGCCTCGTGTCATAGAGGGGAATATTGCTCTTGTTGGGGAAGCCTCCGGTGCGGTTGACGCCATCACGGGAGAGGGCATGATGTTGGCGTTTCGCCAAGCAATGATCCTGGGAGCAGCTCTCGGGAAGGAAGATCTGTCTTTATATCAGCAGGCTCACCCATTTCTTTTTCGTCGCGCCAGAATCATGTCACATTTAATGTTGCAGATGAGTGAACATGCAATGCTGAGAAAAGCAGTTTTGCATACTTTTCAGTCTCTCCCATCGCTATTTCGGTTTGCACTCTCCTTTCATGTCGGCTCAACAGCCCCAACATGTATGCAGAAGTCCAGTCCGGAGTTTGAAGTTCTATAAGAGTTATCCTTTCGATGACGCCATTTCTTCATTTTCGTGCCGCACTTCTACGAACGGTCCTCTTTGGGATCATCGTAGCAGCCTGTTCCGGCGTTTGCCGTGGACAAGAATTGGCTGTTGCGATCGATCCGGCACAATCACAGGCGAACTTTACAGTCGCTGACAATATCCACACCGTACACGGCCGTTTTCAGCTCAAAGAGAGCAAGATCTTAATCGAGCCAAGCACACACAAGATCACGGGAAATCTTGTAATCGACGTAAAGAGTGGCAGTAGTGGCAGCCATGCCCGCGATCAAAGAATGCATAAAGAGATTCTGCAAAGCGAGCTTTACCCGCTCAGCACTTTCCGAGCAGAGACAATGGAAGGTGAATTCTCTCAGAGCGGCGATTCTCATATCAAGGTAAACGGTCAGCTCAATCTTCATGGAGCCGATCACCCAATGGCACTGGACATCTTTCTCCACCGCGAAGGGAATCAGATCACGGTCAAGACGAGCTTTGGTATTCCCTATGTGCAGTGGGGAATGAAGGATCCAAGCAACTTCCTCTTTCACATGGAAAAGACCGTCCACATGGACGTAGAAATTCACGGATCCATTAACTAACAAAAATTATGCATTCCATCACGCTAAAAGCTTTGGATACTGCGCCCCTCCGAGTCCATCACGTTGGAATTGCCGTCCGTGACATCCGGAGCGCGAGCGAGCCATATAAAGCTATGGGGATTTTCATTGTCCATGAAGAAAATATTCAGCAAGAGCAAGTGAAGGTAGCGTTCCTGCAGGTCGGAGACAGTCTGTTGGAATTTCTAGAACCGCTGGAGAGCAGTTCGCACCTTGAGCGATTTCTTAACCGGCGTGGAGAGGGATTGCACCACATCGCCATAGAAGTTCAGAATATAGAAGTCATGCAACAGCAGCTAAAAGAGAGAGGGATACGGCTCACCCACGATACCATTCGCACCGGAGCAAAAGGATACAGATGTTTCTTTGTTCATCCTGCCAGTACAGGAGGAATTCTGCTGGAAATTGTGGAAGCAACCCATAGAACGGTGTCCAGTCCAGCTGACAGGTAACAACTCAAAGCTTCCCAGAACAGGACTAGGTTCTGAAAGCAAACTCCCGATAAATCAGAAGCGTACACCATTGCCCGAAGTCTCTGGTTTACGCGCTACGCTAAAGAGGATGGCCCCGACGGCAATATCCTCCGAATCCTCTCAGCTGTTGGCTCTTGCTTTTGATGCCCACCGGGCTGGTAAGCTCGACGAAGCTACCTCTCTTTACCGCCAGTCCCTGCCATACCTGAAAGGGCAGCAGAATACAGCACTCTTAGCAGCTATTCACAACAACCTTGGAGCAGCACTTCGTGCACAAAACGACCTCCAAGGAGCAGAGATTGCTTTTACCCAAGCGATTACGCTTATGCCTGACTATCCGGAAGCGTACCTGAATCTCGGTGTTGTCCTGATGGATCAACACGAGTATGAGCGGGCCGCCACGTCGTTCAAGCGCGCACTAGAGCTTCGCCCCAATATTGCAGAGGCATATAACAACCTCGGTGCGGCCCTGAGAAGGCTGGGAAGACTAGACGAAGCGACACAGACATTTTCCCACTCGCTATCTCTCAAACCAGACTACCTTCCAGCAAAGATGAATCTGGCCTCGGTATACCAGGAACAAAATAAGCCGGAAGCCGCCATCGAATTGCTCCAGGAGATTGTAAAGAAATCGCCTGATTGCACCGAAGCTTATCTGAACCTGGGAACAATCCTCCACCAGCAGGAACAATACGAAGTAGCCGCAGAACTCTTCCAGAAGGTACAAAAGCTTAAACCCGATTGTGCTGAAGCTTACATAAATGCCGCAGCTCTGCTCAAAGATCAAAGACAACTGGAAGCCGCCAAAGCATCTGCTCAAATCGGGATACAGCTAAGGCCCGATTCTCCAGAAGCTCACTTGAACCTCGGAACCATCCTGCATGACCAAGGAAACTATCCTGCGGCAGAAGAGAGTTATCGCAATGCGATAACTCTTCGCCCCGGCTTCTTCGAAGCCCTTAGCGAGCTAGGCTCAGTACTAATATTGCAGCGCAACGCTTCTGGACTTGAGTACCTCAGACAGGCATTGCAGATTAATCCGGATTACGCAGCCGGTCATTGGAACTTGGCGGCAGCTCTTTTACGTTTAGGTGAGTACAAAGAGGGTTGGAAAGAACTCGAATGGCGCTGGCAATGGAATCGCTTCCCTTCCGAAAAATATAGTTTCCATCAGCCTCAATGGAAGGGAGAACCGCTACACGGCGAAACTATCCTTTTGTTTGCGGAACAAGGGCTCGGTGACACACTCCAGTTTGTGCGCTATGCACCATTAGTCGCCGAAAGAGGTGGACGAGTCATTCTTGAAGTTCAGCCCGCATTGAAAAGCTTGCTGAATAATCTTCCAGGCGTCGAACAGGTAATTGCCCACGGTGACCCTCTACCTGATTTCCAGTGGCAATGTCCGCTGATGAGTCTGCCGTTGGCATTCGATACCGCTGTTGACAGCATTCCGAATGCTGTTCCGTATGTCCCGCTTCCACAAGAGCGTGAGGAAACGAAAAGCCCAAAAGAGAAATTACGCGTTGGTCTCGTGTGGATTGGAAATCCGGCGCATCGAGGCGACCAGTTACGTTCTATTCCACACCAGCTATTGGCCTCTTTATCAGAGGTGCCGGGAATCGAGTTTATCGCTCTGCAACAGGGATTGAATAAAGAACAGCAGAAAGAAGCGGAGTCCGTTCTGCCGGTCCAATGGAGGCACTTCGAAGACTTCACCGAGACAGCAAAAGAGATCTGCACCTTGGACTTGGTAATCTCTATCGACACTTCCGTAGCTCATCTGGCGGGAGCCATGGGAAAACCTGTTTGGATACTCTTAGCACATGCTGCGGATTGGCGTTGGTTGTTGAATCGTGATGATAGTCCCTGGTATCCCACAGCACGTCTCTTCCGGCAATCACGTTTGGGTGACTGGGATGAGGTTCTGAAACAAGTGCGGCAGGAATTGAAATCACTGATTCAATACAGCTGAACCAGTGACAGTGCGGAGCAGGCTTTAGCGAATTGATTCCGCCTGGGCAGGCATCAGCCGTGCTCCATCCTCACCACCAATATTCGACCTTCTCGTGAGACGAGGGGTCACCATAATCACCAACTGCTGATCGGTTGTCTTTTTTGATTTATCGGTCGGTATAACTCCCGATCCTGAAGTACCGCCTATCTGCTGCCCATTCAGATTGCTGACAATCATCGTGCTCCAATGATTTTGGACGGTAAGATCCGATGAGAATTCCTGTTTATTGAGGATAGGAATGTCATTAAGACTACTACCAGCCAATGATTGAACCTTTATATAGAGGTGAAGAAGTACATCCCCACTTCGCAAGATATGCGGACTCACCTCAAGAGTCAGCCCAAGATCCTCATATTGAATTACCGGAGTCACACTAGCCGTGCCAATGGTTCCGCTACTCGAAATGGTGCCGTAGCTATACGATGAGGTCTTCACCGGATAACGGGAACCAATCAGAAGTTTGGCAAGTTGAAGATCGTCGAGTCGAAAGGTCGCAGCCTTAATCTCCTTGGTCGTGGAACTGGAGTACGACAGCGCTGCCGATGCTGAGCCAATACTGAGACCTGAAAGGCTAATCCCATTGCCGAAGTAGAAGAAAGGAGAACTCAAATCAGTTCCACTTCCATAGCCCAAGGCGAGAAGCGCTAATGCAATGCCCAGAGTGTCTCCTGAATTGACCACGCCGGAAGAGATCAATTGCTGTACTACCGATTGATTCTCGTTGATCAGGCTTGTTACTTCCGAATTCAGATTGAACATCTTTATTTGCTGCGGCAGGGTCACACCAATCTCTCTGTTATGGGTGTAGTCAATGGTGTAGATCTTCACGTCCAAAGAGATTTGAGGCCGAGGGAGCAAAAGTGTATCGATTACCGAATGAATCTGAGCCAAAGTTACTGGATCGCCTCGAAGCGTGAGACTGCCATTCCTCAATAGAGGTTTGTTCCCCGCAAGTGCTGTCTGCATAAAATCAGTCAGACCTTTCTTCTGTTCCTCATCCAGATTCGGGAGCAGGATCGTCTCTGTAAGCCAGTAATTGTATTTCTCTCTGTTCTCCTTTGTATCGGGAACGGCTAATACTCTCTTTTCCTCCACAGGAATAAAGAGGAGGTGACTCATCTTTCCCATAAGATTTGCTGCCGTGAGGTAGTCGGCGTCTCCGAGATCAATACGAATCGACTTTAGCTCGGGGGCAGAGCTAAATGCCAGATCGAGTCCATAGATCTGAAATCCCTGGCGCAGAACCGAAGGTAAAGGACCACGAAGATGCAGAGTCTTTAAGCCAGGCTCTGGAGATAAAGACACAGATGAAGGCTTGGAAACCAACAGAGGGTTCCCATCTTTTACTCCGAGTCCTGCTTCCTGAGCTATTGAGGCATTTCGAAAGGAAAGGCCATCTGCACTCAGCGGCAGATCCCACCGGTGTTCCTCTACCTTTTGTGCCTGCAGCACCTCGCCCATGAAGAGGAGGAGTAGCAGGAAAGGGCTCACAACTCTCATGCCTTTTGCTCACTCCATGCAGCCCCACAGCAAGCCGCCTTGTTCCCACCAACAAGATCTGCCGTGCTTTTCGGATCACTCACGCAGCTCACGATATATAAGACGCACGGTTACAATTTACGCTCGCTAATTCTTACGTATCGATTCCGGACGAGCACAAACCATAGCTTCTGCGTCTAGACTCACGAGAGAAGAAAGTAAGCAGAGCAAATACAAGGTCAACGAATTTTTTCTGTCTACTATTTCATCTCAATTACGTCTATCTACTGTTAAGGCGATGTCTAGCTTGGCCTCCGTTTTCCCCCTTGAGAGCAAGCTTGCCATTAAGCTGCCACTCCCTAGGAAATAGCCAAAATATGTGTCATCTATTTTTATTACATCGCTCTCTGCTGTCTAAAGCACTTTCCCTCCTTCTGGGAATTGGCCTGTTGACCTCCGCAGCTTATGGGTATGGAGAATCGGCATCCAAGCTGTACTCTCACGGAAAATCTGCAGAAGCCCACGATGACTATGAAGGGGCTTTCAGCTTTTACGAAAAAGCATTCAAAAAAGAACCCAAGGAAATCAAATACAAGGTCGCATACGAAAGATCGCGATTCGCCGCAGCCGAGTCGCATATACGCAAAGGGGAAAAACTGCGGGCAGACAATAAGCTCACAGCATCTCTGGTAGAGTTTCTCCGCGCTCTGGCAATCGATCCTGGTAGTGAGTTAGCAGAACAGGACATCCGCGAGACAAAAAAGCAAATTGACCAGCTCGAGAGCAAAGAAAAGAACAAGAGCACTCTTCCCCTAAAAGGTGCGCCTCCGGCTGAGCTGGTTATCAAAGACATGGAACCGATCACCCTGCATATGACGGAAACCAGTGCTGTGGCTTATCAGACAATTAGTAAGACAGCGGGAATCAACGTGATCATAGACCCGGAGTATACAGCGAGGCGGATTACACTCGACTTGAAGGAAGTTACACTCCTGGAAGCATTGCGCATCGTGGGCGATTTATCCAACAGCTTTTGGAAGCCCGTCACCCACAACACGATCTACATCGCCCAGAATACGCGTCCCAAACGGCAGGAAGTTGACGATCAGGCGATGCAGATTTTTTATCTGTCGAATGTTTCACAGCAGACCGATATCAATGATCTACAAACAGCGTTGCGCAATGTTCTGGCGAACACCAAGGTATTCGCCTTGTCTGCTCAGAATGCAATCGTGGTACATGGAACACCCGACGAGCTGTATCTTGCCCAAAGGATGATTGAGGCTTTGGATAGACCCAAGCCTGAGGTTCTGGTCGATGTCTGTGTGATGGAGGTGAACAGGGATAAACTTCGCAACATCGGCATTTCCGCACCGACCTCTGTTAGTGTTTCCTCAACCTCCGCTGCTTCGCTCAGCGACATCGGGAAAACATCGAAATATACCTATTCGATGGGAACAGCATCTGCCCAGCTTCTGCTTACAGATTCAGATACCAAGATTCTGCAGAACCCCAAGATCCGTGCCCTGGATGGCCAAAAGGCTACACTCAAGATCGGACAACGAATCCCCTATGCAACCGGAAGCTACACCTCTACCACCACGACGACGGGCGTACAGACACAATTCCAATATGCAGATATAGGCGTAAACATCGATCTCACGCCTACAATCCACAATGACCGGGATGTAACGCTCAAGATTGCCGTCGAAGTTTCTTCCGAGGCCGGCAGCCGGACCATCGACAATGTAGATGAGCCGATCTTCGGTCAAGAGAAGTCAGAGCAGGTTATACGGTTGAAAGATGGTGAAGTGAGTATCTTGTCGGGTCTGATTTCCAAATCAGATGCAGTCTCGGTGAGCGGCACTCCAGGGTTAGGAGAACTTCCACTGCTGAAATATCTCTTCAGTACGCAAAAGCACGAGATCAAGGACGATGAAATCGTGTTTATGCTAACGCCACATGTGGTGCGTGCCGTAGAAAACTACGAGGATTACACGAGGGAAATCCATACCGGATCGGGAGGAACTGTCAGAATAAACCGTGTCACCACCATTACCCCGACATCGGACAAGCCTGGCGACAGAACTGCACAACGCCCTACAGAACCTTCACCAGCCCCGGCAGATAAACCCAACTAGAGTGCTTCGGATTTCGACGTGAGAAGGAGATGGGGATCGCCATGAACTTTCTGTCGAAGGACTACTGCCGGGCCAAAATAAAGGGATGCCCATAAAGAACACCCCTTTATTTTGAGATTGCGATACGCTTCTTCAAACCCAAAACCTGGACAGCACGGACCAATCATCCAGCTACTTTGCCGTGGTTCAAAGAAGCAACTGCATCGGGACGATCTTTAACAACCTTCGCCTGCCGAGCGTTCTCTTCCCTCTGAGAATGAGAGGTGATTCCCTGTCCATCTCCGTCGGGAGTGCGCGTGGAGCTGGACCCTTCGAATGCTGCCTGTGCAGGAACAACATTGCGATTCCCGCGCGCGTTTGGCACAACATGCGGCCCTCGATTTGTACCCTGCTGGGCTCCTTCGTCTATTGCATGAAGGTCTTCTACCTGCATATCCGCTGAAGTATTCTGCTGTTTCTGTCCCTGGTCCCTCATACATCCTCCATTGACTGAGACGACAGCATAAGGCGAAAGCGTTGTCAGCGGGATGGAGGGTCAGAGTGGAAATACAGCATAGTTCAACGCTAAAAATCAGTTCTCAAGCTTAATCGAGGTGAGCTTCATAACCGGTGCTAAATCGGTAGACTTTTCTACATCAATCACGCAAGTCGTACCATTCGCATAGAGCGCAGGCTCTTCAATAATCCTCATTATTCTTTGCGAGAGGCCTCGGCTGCGGGCAACTCGCAGAGCCTTATCTTGCAATACAAAAGCAACATGAAAGCGTCTTCTCTCCGGAATCAGATAAAGGATTGTCTGATCTTTTCTCTTCAACTGCAGCGACCACCACCCGGCCTCCGGCGAATAGGATTTCCACTCCTGGATGTTGATAACGCCCCTCTTATCAAGGTTTGTAATGAAGCGATCCCATATCTCCTTAGCCGAGCCAAGCTCAATAGCCAGCTCTTCTTCCGTCGGTCTTTCCTTCTTGCCTAAGAAAGGACTCGCCAACATACTTCCTCCATACAACGAAGCAATGGGAGACTTACGCCCCACGATGACGCTTCAACCCAAAGTGATTCAGACAAACTTGATCAGGATCTGGATCGGCCTGGACATCCCCGAAGCAAGCAAAGAACGCAGGACAGGCTTCTCCCGAATCAATTTCGGCAAATTGCGACCGAGAAGCATCAATTTACTCTCACTGCTCCGTTGAAACAAGTAAAGAGATCATTAGCACATTCAGGAGTGATAGAAGTAAACCCCGGCGACACAGAGTCTCTCTTTTATGGCCGAAGAAGAGAAGGAAGAAGGATACCTTGGACCTTAGGAATAATGGAAGTTGTTTTTGAATAGAAGGGCTGAAAAAGATTGAGGCGTCTTCTCTCCGTAAAACCAGAGAAGACGCCTTCTAGAGCATATCGAAATCGTATTTACGATAGACCGTGACTAGTATTTGCGGTCAAGGTTTTCATCTTTGCAGCCGACAGGGAGGAGTACCGGATTACAGCGAGCTACAGCGGCGTTCGGAAAACTAACCGAATATCCGGTCCAGGAGGAAGGCTCTGAGGTGGGATAATCGGTGCTCAACATTTGGGCACCACTCTCGAAGGCCATATCGCGTTTCTTTGTATCGTTGGTACGCGCTTCTTCCGTATTTTCATCCGTTCGGGTCCGAACAAGATATCCCTTCTTCACCAACGCGGATATTTCCGCAACGGAGCCTTCGTTTTCTTCTGTAAACGCTGCATCCGGAGCACCGGGAGTTGCATTCGTAAAAATGATCCTCCCTTTCAGCGAAGGATGGCCTTCAAGATATACCGGTTCCATCTTTCGCTGATCCATCAAGAAGACGACCTTCCCCCGCGATTGCACAAGAGTCGGCCAGCCACTGCTCTGAATGGCTTCAGGCAACGTAGCGTGAGATCCGCGTACAAAATCAGGTGTAATGATCTCCTGAGGAGAAAAGACCGACAAGATCTCCTGATCAAGAAGGTCAAAGACCTTTGGGGTAAAGGACTCGGGGCGAACTGTAGATATTTTGCTGTGCAGTTCTCCATCCTTCGTTTCTACCAGGATAAAGATGGGAAGATGCTGGGGATGAACATGCGACCAATCGCGTACGTTTTGCAGGCAGGCCACAAAGGTCATGCAGGTACTGCGATAGTCAACATCCTGGACGTGAAGAACCTTGAATCCTGGACGCTTCATTAGTCCTTCCGGATCATAGACAGGCCCTGCAGGAAGACCTGCTTGTTTTACGAGACGAGGACCGGCAGGATCTGAATACAGCCCTCCCTTTTGATCGGCAAAGATATCCAGTTCGATTTGGCGAACACCTGCAGAAAGCTGGTCCTGTAATGGAGCATGGCGGTAATCCAAGCCATGGAACATCTTGGGGTTCTTTTCCTGCCACAACTTTGCTTCGCTGGGAGCGAAACCAGCATGATAACTATTGTGGGTTCCGATAACCTGAATCTGATTCAAGCGTACCGTTTCGTCCATCTTATCGGGTGCCTGACCTAAGGACGCTACGTAACCCAAGCTGAACAACGCACAAGATATAGACAATCGACCAAGTAGTCTCATTTGTCCCCTAGTGTGATCTGCTTATTGCTAACGCAAAAGGATGAAGAGCAGGGCGTGAATCACGTCCTGCTCTATCTTCAATCAGTTGATTCCCTCGAAAATTCTCCCGAGGGGAACTGCTGTATTACTCAAGATCATCTTCTAACCGCACCTAGAAGATAATCTTGGCAGCCAATTGAAGCTGACGGGCCGGGAAGGAGCTTGTGATGGTTCCGAACGTACTGCTGCCAAAGGTATTGCCCGGCTGCATATAGTTCACCTTGTTTAGCACATTGAACGCTTCGGCGCGGAAGTCCAGGTTCGAACTCTCGCTCCAGAGAGGAAAGGCCTTATGAAGTCCGAGATCAGCCTGGTAAAAGGCAAAGGAGCGCTCAGAGTTACGTGATACGTTGCCCCACGAGTAAGTTGTCGGATTTGCAAGGTTCGCGTTATTGAAGTACCCCTTCAACTGAGTCGCTGTCTTAACATGACTTGACGATGGCGCCGTAATGGCTCCACCACCAATTGCGTGTGAAGGTCGATAAGTCACCAGATCGGAAACATACAGCCCCGAGGATGTTGCTGGTGAATAAGTGATATTCACCGGAAGACCACTGGTCATCGTATTGACCAGGGTTATCTGCCATCCCCCCAAAGCTGTATTAATCAATCGCCCGGAACTTGCACCGAAACGACGGCCGTGGCCATAGGGCAGGTCATACACGATAGAAGCAGTGTCTGCCAGAGGCTGATCATAACCTGATGGGCCGTAATCCTGTCTCGGATTGGCATAGTTCACACGAGAATTATCACCACCTGCGGTTTCCAAGTGACCACTCGCGTAATCAAATCCCCGGCTGTAGGTAAAGGAGTTTAGAAGATATAGACCCACCTGGGCTCGTTTTTCTAGCTTAAACTGCAGCGAGTTGTAATTGGCAATTCCGCCGCCCCAAGCGATTTCGATGGATCCAAAATTCGATACAGGACGACGAGATTGCAGCGTGCCACAATTGGCGGTACAAGGAGTCGCTTGATTATAGTCACCGAGAATCTGCAAATGAGTAGACTTGTTTCCTACATAGGCCAACTCGGCGACGACTCCACCCGGCAGCTCTCGTTGAAAACCAAGATGGTAGCTCTGCACATATCCGGTAGAGAAGTTCCTCGGAATATAGCGGGTCGTGACATTCAGAGGATTGAAATAAGCCGGTGAAGTCAGGTACTGAGAGTATCCCTGCTGTGTTTGACGGAAGCAGGCAGACTGCAGTTGAGTATCGTTGGTACAAAGCGAAGTAGGACTTGGAGCGACTTGGGCGCTGATATTTGCGTTTACAACATTAGGACCATTGTAGGTTAAGTTGTTTTCGCCTCCGGCCCTATTCCACTGGGTAAAGCTGATACCGTAGCCACCACGAAATACGGTCTTTGGCGTAACCGAATAGGAGAAGCCGAAGCGAGGTCCGATATTCTTGACCGGAAGATTCACTTGAGCACGATCATAGATATCCCCCTTCGTAGCCTGAACCAGAGTATTGGTCCTGGGATCGAAGTTCGCGAGCTTGTTGTCGCGCTCCCACTGCGGTGTCGCCAGTTCATAGCGGAGACCGGCATTGATAGTGAGACTCGGCAGTACCTTGATATCATCCTGCAGATACATAAAATTGAAGCGCTGACGAAGATTGACGACTACGTAATTTGTCAATGAGTAAGCACTACGATTCCCGAACATAAAGTCGGCGAGGTTACGCGCCTCTTGCAATTGTGCAGACAATGTCGTACCGGTTGCAGGAGAAGCAGATTTTGAAGGATCTCCGTTCGAGGCATATGTCCCGGCATAGTTATCCTGGCCATAACTGGGGTTAAAGTCATTGACCTGGGTATTCACGGCCTGGTACTCATAGCCAAGCTTTAGACTGTGTTTTCCCTTTATCCAGGTGAAGTTAGCTTTGGGGTTGTATATCGTTGGATTCTGGAACTGAGGATTCGAGGATTGTGCACCGAACTGGGTGTATCCCGTTACTGATTGCGCATTGAGAGAACGTACCACCTTCGGATCGGTTGGCAGACCATCTGTGATGCCATTTTCTACAAGCATCGATGTCTGACCTTGCCCGATAGGAAACTTACCACCCTCGTTCTTTGACCATCCGAAGCGAAGATCCAGCAATTTTGTAGCCGAAATTGTCCAAGTAGCTCCGACCGCAATGTCACGATTCAAGATGCTGACATTGCCGTTGGAATTGCCACCGGCTCTTCCGGGAATAGCTGGCGGATCAAAGATATGCTCACGATGCTCGCTATAACGGCCAAAGGCTGTCCATGCCTGGTTGAAGGTATGGTCGACACGGGCATCACCCTTATCATCGTTGATCGTGCCACGTGGAGTAACGGAAAAGTTATTCGATAATCCCGCTACAGTAGGAGCCGGCAGTGCATTCAACACAGCTTTGGCAAACTGCGTCATATCGCTCTGCGGAATTACGCCCAAATACGTTTTGCCGGTAATAGGGTTCTTGAGCGGAATTGCATTGTTCGGATTCGTCGGATCGTCATTCACATAGAAGAGGCCGTTGCGCTGATTTGCCGATGGCAAAGTTGAGGTGCTGGCCGCATTATTAAAAATCTGGCGCATTCCCTCATAATCGCCAAATACGAAAGTGTGGTCCTTCCAGATTGGCCCCCCAAGCATTCCTCCGAACTGATTACGAATAAACTTCGGCTGCTTTGGCGCTCCAGGCGCAAGGAATGGACCAGTGGCATTCAGAACCGTATTCCGCATGTAATCCCAGGCGCGACCGTGAACTTGATTCGTGCCCCGACGAATCGCAGCATTGATCACAGCACCTGAAGAACGGCCGTATTCCGCAGAATAGTTGTTCGTCTCTACCCTGAACTCACTCACTGCATCCGGAGAAGGAGAGATATTCTCGTTCGCGAAGCCCTGGTTGGAGGTACCGTAATTATTGTTATCTAGACCATCGAGGAGAAAGTTATTGAAGGCCGAACGCTGGCCATTGATATTAAAAGAGCCTTCGCGGCTTGTCGTGGTTCCGTTATTTTCCAGTGCAGATTTACGCGCACCTGGAACAAGAAGCACCAGATCAGCGTAGGAACGTCCATTTAATGGCAGGTTCTCAACCTCACGTGTACCGACAACCTGCCCCCGCGAGCTTGTCTCCGATTCAAGCATTTGCGCAGCCGCCACGACTTCAACTGTCGTAGCAGTCGATCCTGCGTGTATGGTTACATCGACACGCTGGCGGGCGTTGGTGGTGACGGTAAATGTTTCCGTGCGTGCGCTGTCAAAACCAGTAGCTTCTGTCGAGACCTGATATTGACCAATCTGAACACTACCAAATTCGTACTTGCCTTCACCGTCGGTCTTGACGACCTGTTTCACATTGGTCGCCAGATTCGTTAACGTGACTTTCACATTTGGAACAACAGCTCCAGAGGTATCCCTTATATACCCAAGTACGGATGCTGTCTCAAATTGCGCTTGCGCTGCTGGACTCTGAAATAAAAAAGCGACTATAAGCATCGCAAATACGCCGATCCTCCAAACAGACCGGTGCGGATTTGCGAAAGGCTTATTCACTTGTGATTCGCATGGGGACTTCATATCTATGCTGTTTCCTCTATTCCTGACTGGAATGATCTGGGTAGCTTTATTTTGCGCACTTCATCAGAAGACAATGAAGGTGTAAATACTGTTCATACCCCTCCCTTTACACCTCTCGTTGCCTTTGTAGATTCAATTATTTAGAAGAATTTTTCTCTGACAGATTCACACATTTTTCATCATGCTTCGCTACGCTGTTCTTGGACGGCTCGTACTCAAAAAGATCGGTTATCGACAACCTGTACGATCAAAAACCCGCCCTATATTACTTGTGCCGAGGTACAAAATGCATCTGGAAATGGGAGAAAGAGTAGAAAGACCAGACTCGTCCCCAAGTCCAGAACAAGAACAGTGGCAACTAACAGAGCGTATCGCCTGCAGCAAGAGTTTTTCAAGGTCTCAGTTCCTTTCACGCTTTTTGCTCTATGTGTGCGACCGGAAGCTACAGAATCGAGTGCAGGAGATTACAGAGCAGCAGATTGGAGTCGCTGTTTTTGGCCGTCCTTTCGGCTACGATTGCGGGGAAGACAATATTGTCCGCAACTATGCAAGGACGTTAAGACGCAGGCTTGAGGAATATTTTGAGGGGGAGGGGCACAACGAAATCTGGCGCATCAGCATTCCTCGCGGCGGATATACTCCGGTTTTCAGCCTCTGCGAAGCAAAAGAAATTGAACCTGTTTTGTCTCTGTTGTCACCCGATGATGTCCTGGAAACAGCATATGAAACAGCAGGAGAGATCAAAGGCGAGGAAGAGTCGCACGAGAAGATACCCCTCACTGATCAGCTACCTGCATCAAGCTCCTCCCGAAAGAGCTACTGGGGAACAGGTGCTGCCGCCACATGTTTGCTACTTATTCTCTGTTGTGCGGTTTATTGGGGATATCAACGAATAGGATCAAAGACTCCCGCCCACACACTCTGGAAAGAGATATTCGCGAGTGGCCAAAATACTTTGCTGGTTCCCGCCGACAGCGGAGTTGGAATTCTTCAGAATCTGATGCAGCACCCCATTCACGTTGACAGGTACGAAACGGGCAACTACTTCAATACAACAGACGCCGGATCGCAACCCTCGATACACGGACTCGACGACTTACGGACCCAGCGTTACACCAGTGTCACAGACCTGGATATCATTCTTTCGCTCTACCGACTTCCGGAACTGAAACCCGATCACGTTCTTGTCCGCTTTGCCCGCGACCTGACAATCGATGATATGAAGCAGTCCAATATCATCTTTCTGGGATCTTCCCATTCCAATCCTTGGGTAGAGATTTTCGAGAAAGAACTCAATTTTCAATTTGTTTACGGCGCTCACGTTGACGATTCGTTTATCAGAAACAAACGACCCCAACCAGGAGAGCAGGCGGAGTACATCAATGAATGGAATCTTCCCTCACATCGCACCTATGCAGTTGTGGCGCTGAGACCTAATCTCGGAGGGAATGGCTGGGTCTTGATCATTGAGGGGTTGAACATGGCCGGAACGCAGGCAGCTGCAGATACGCTGTTTCAGAGTCCGGCAATTCAGGATTTCCTGAAGAAAGTCACAGCATCCAGGGCTCGATTACGTCCCTTTGAGTTACTCATAGAAACAACCAGTCTTGGCGCCCAGCCAGGCCGCTGGCGCATCTTAACTTCACGCATTGAGTAGCAGATATTTCGAGTCACAAAGGGTGGCCATTTCCCTCAAATAACGGCCACCCTATTTTCACTCCAGACCTACAGCGAATTCTGAAATGATCCTAGTCCGACCAGCGTTGCGGAGCGCGATCCCACCGGTGCTTCCTCAAAACATTGAGTAACGAAGCATCCACAGATCCTACGTCGCTCAAGGCAATATTTTGACGAACATGCTCCAACTTTCTCATCCCCACAATCATCGTGCTCACGGCAGGATGAGTAAGGATGAAGCGCAACGCCGCCTCAGGGACAGAGATACCTTCTGGTAGGTCAGCACGAAGAGCCTCGACACGCTTCACTGTTTTAGCGAGATTTTCGGGATTAAAATACTTGGCGCGCCAATCGCTTTCAGGGAATGTCGTCTCCATCGTCATCTTGCCGCCCAAGCTTCCTTCATCCAGAGGAACTCTGGCAATCACGCCAACATTCAATTCCTGACATACGGGAAAGAGATTATCTTCCGGAGCTTGATCGAAAACGTTATAGATTACCTGCACAACGTCGACCAGCCCGCCATGGAGTGCTTTAATCCCATTGTCAGGTTGCCAGCGATTCAAGCTAAGTCCGAATGCTTTGATGATGCCGTCCGATTTCAGCTTATCGACGGTCTCCTTAAATTCCGATTCTTCAGCCCAGCTGTCATCCCAAACATGGAACTGAAGTAGATCAATCGAATCGGTTCCCAGCTTCTTGCGAATTTGATCCGCATAGTGAAAAACATGCTCTGCCGGGAAGACGTCCTGATACTTGTCCTTTGGAGATGCCGGCCACTTCTGGTTCTTGGGAGGAATTTTTGAGGCTGCATAAAGACGCTTCTTCTTGTTCCGCGCAATGATTTCGCCCAGAAGGCGATCACTGTTCCCTTCCCCATATGCCCAGGCACTATCGAAAAAGTTGCAGCCAAGATCCACAGCTAACTGCAGAGCAGCAAGGGACTGCTCATTCTCCGAACCCGACCAACCGCTCATGCCCCAAAGACCATGGGCAATATCGCTAATCTCAAAACCAGTACGACCAAGCTTGCGATACTTCATCTCATCTCCTGAAACAGTTCTCGCCCGAGTCCAGACGCAAGACCGAAAAGATTCCGTACCTCGCCTTAGGAAGATCTCCTTTTCACGATCCCGGTAGAAGGCATAGCACCGCGAGAAATGCTTTAGCAACTAGACTCCATGAGAGAACAGCAAAGGTCAAATCCAAAGGCGCCTATCTAGGACGAATGACCTATTCGTTCGTATACAACGGAACACGCCACGAGTCACATAGTGAACCTCGGTTACCACTAGAACACCACACGCATGAAAATAAGCAAAATTTCTGAAAATAACTCCGGCAGGCTATTGAATTGAATCATTCTCAAGAGGTATGGTTATGCTCAAGAAAACAAGAGAGAAGCCAGGGGAAGGTAAACGCCAGTCGCGTTTTAGGCGCGATGTGGATAACTCTGCTCCGGAGGATGGGAAGACATCCTGTGGTAAAGCAAGCTACTGCGCAGAATCTCCAGGCAACAGCTTCTGAGGCAGAGAAAGCAAGTGTGCTTTACCACTCTCCCAGTCGATCTTCCAGATGCGATCGAAGAGTGTTTCCGGCCAATCAGGAGCTTCTGTAGCTCCCAAAGTTGTTGCGAGTTCTCTCATCTCGGCATGGTGCCAACTAATCAGCACAACCTTACCCGCATACTTCCCCGAGTTGAGCTCTTGTACTAATGCAGAGACATCACCCCGGCCATATCGATTCTCAATAGGTATACCCAACATCTGCGATAAAGGAACAATCGTCTCTACCGGCCGATTGCTCTTCTTGGTAGCGTGTGTTGCGAACAATGCATCGGGCCTTCCCAAAGGCAGGGGATCTGAGGTGAGAAAAAGAGATGGGATGGCCTTGGCACGTTCTACTCCTCTTGCAGATAGATCGGGAGACTCAGCCTCTGCCGGGGGCTTCTCAGCGTGGCGAATAATGAGAACCATCTTTGGCATCTTCTGATTTTGCGATGAAGATGCCGACCGCTCTTCAACTCCAGACAGAGCTGCCGCACTTGCATTTAGAGGAGATTCCAAGGAAGCAGCCATAGACATAAAGATAACAAGCAATGCAATACTGCGCCTTACGTTCATGGCACTCCTGCGGTTGTAGGGTAATTTTGATTCTCCCATAGCTGGAACGCAATACCATTAAGCCCTTATCAAATGAACGCGCAAAACAGAAACCTCATTCAACTCACTACAGAATCGTAGCGAGTTGAATAAGGCCACTGGTTAAGATTGATGAACTCCGAGCTTTACCCTTACATTCCAGCATTACTGCTTGGTGCAGGATGAACAACCCGATAGCTGGCACCACCATTCGACCAGACCAGCAATAGAAGATCCTGGTCTTTAGGCAGGTTCTGTACCTGACGTTTGAAGTTGTCGACTGACTCTACAGGGCGGCGATTTACTTCTTCAATCACATCGCCCTTCGCTAAACCGGCATCCTCCGCAGGACTGGCGTCGCGTACATCCTGCACAACAACTCCATGGACACGCTCGGGAAGGCTCAGCTGACTTTTGAGATCTGGAGTTAGATCGCTGACCGATACCCCGAGCCGAACGCCCTTCTCAGAGCTGGAGTCCGAAGCATCGGCTACCTGTTGATTGTTGTGAAACTCACCCAGTTTCACCTGCAGAGTCTGGGGCTTGCCATCACGAATGATGTGCATTGCAACATCAGTCCCAGGCTTACGAGAACTTACACTCATCTGAAGATCGGTTGAGGTCGTAACCTTGTCTCCATCGACTCCGGTAATTACATCTCCAGCCTTCAAACCAGCTCGTCCAGCCGGAGAATCGGGAGTTATCTGCGAGATCAAGGCACCGCTATAGTCCTTCAGGTCAAAGAACTTGGCATTCTGCGGAGTTACATCGTTGATGCTGATTCCAAGATAACCGTGATGAACAGCTCCATCCTTAATCAGCGCCTCAACTGTCGGGCGAACAATCTGCGTTGGAATTGCAAATCCCGCACCGGCAAAGCTACCCGTATCGGAGACCAGGAAAGTATTGATTCCCACAACCTCCCCATGGGCATTTACCAATGGGCCGCCGGAGTTTCCGCGGTTGATTGCAGCATCAGTCTGAATAAATCCACCGGGCTTGCGAAGATCGTCGGCAAAGGGGTTTGGGCGATTTACGGCACTTACGATGCCTCTTGTTACAGAGAACTGAAACACGCCAAAGGGGCTGCCAAAGGCGAGTACAGTCTGCCCCGGCTTCAATTGGGCGGAGTCTCCCCACGGAATGCTGGGCAAGTTGGAGGCATTCACCTTAATGACAGCCAGATCGGTAAGCTTATCTGTTCCAATTAGCTTTGCAGGCAAACTCCTTCGATCATTCAGGGTCACACGAATCTCAGTTGCTCCGTGCACAACATGTTCGTTGGTCACAATATATCCGTCAGGAGAGATGATGGCTCCGCTTCCAATGCCATGCTCTATCTGCTGCCGGGGATGCGCCATACGTGGATCTTGTCCAAAGAAGCGAAAGAACTGCGGCATCTGATCCGAATCAGCAGGTTCCTCCGTTGCGCGAGCTGTAACCGCGACATTCACAACCGCAGGAGTTACGCGCGCTGCCACCGACTCTACAGCGCGATCCAGAGCAGTCAAGGACGACACACTGGCATCGTCGATAGGTGCCGCAGCAGGAGAAGCTGCTGCATGTACCGGCGTATGTCCGAAGAAAAATGCTGATCCCGTCAGGATTCCCGCTAACGCAATAGCAGGAAGAGCCAGCCGCTTCGGACTTACTATTAATTTATTAGTTGATAGAGACATAATTTTTAACCTCTCAAGCATTTCGAATTCACACTTAAATCTGGAAGATGAACCAGCCCTGGCGCAGCTGAGCGGCAGGGCTTGCCTTAGTTGAAGAATCTTCTGTGAGGATGAGTGCCGTCCGTTGTACTTGGACAGTAGCGGAAGATTCCCAAACAGAGAGAACAATCACAACCTGGCTATTCGGCTTTGCCGCGTCTGTAACAGCAGCTACTTCTTGCACAACAGGAGCCGGGGTCTGGCCTAACGCTCTGCGAGCAGGAACTACATCTCTCTGTTTTCTTACTTCTTTAACAGTCTTAACAGGAGACGCAGATGGAAGATGTAGAGCAGCCTGCTCCAGACTTGCTCCTGGTATCTTGACTGCCTGCAGGCCGGTAGAGATCTGTAACTTTTCCGGTGCGGCAAAGGCAATCCATTGCGGACACTGAGTAAGAGCTGTTGTACCTCCGAGGATTGCTACCAGGAATCCAGCAGCAACACCACGGGCAACCAGGAGACTTGAATTACGTCCCCGGCTCAGCAGGCTATGAACACGGCGCGACAATTCCGATTGCTTTTCTACAGCTCCGGGAGCCAGAACCGCCGTCCGCTGTGCAAGCCTTTTGCCCGCCAGAGTTGTAAGGCATGCAGCATACTCGCGTGCCGTAATCTCAGCACCTAGTACGGCATCGTCACATGCCATCTCACGTTCGAAACAGAGATGCTTCTCGATCCAATAGAGGGCAGGATTGAGCGGAAGCAACGCACGAAGAAATTTCTGAAACAGATTTGTCCAGTCATCGTATCTGCGAAGATGTGCAAGCTCGTGAAGCAAAACCTGCTTCAGCTGAACTGCAGAAAACTCCTCCCACAGCCACCGGGGCAATACAACCATAGGACGTAAAAAACCGATTGCACTGGGAGTATCCAGAGTATCGGAGAGATGTAGCTCTACCTTCCGGCCGGTTTCGTGAAGAAGCATACGGAGATCTGCACTCAGCGCCTCAGATGCAACCGCTGTTGAGGTCCTGCGCACCTGCTGCAACCTACGCAGATCCAGAACCAACCTGACAGCATGAAAAAAGGAGGCCACGATCCAAACAAAAGTAATTCCAATAGCCCAACGGGAGTCAAAGTGAAGAACAAAATGCGGCGCTACAGGCTGTTGCAGAGAAACGCCGATCTGCTCCGTATGCAAGGGAACAGGGAGGAACCGTAGAAAGGGCAATACAGAGATGGCAAAGAAGGAGATAGTCCAGACGACGAAACGAGTGCTGGCACTGATTTTTGGAAGCATCTTCAGGCTAAGCCAGACACCGGTTGCCAGAGCCATTCCCTGCCAGACACTCGCAATCCAGGATTCGGCTGCCAAAGGAGCCACGATCTGCAACACATCCATCCCACTGATTGCCATGCTTGTTCCTCGCCTACTCCGCTTCCGTACGCGCGATCGCTTCTTTTAGACGTTCCAACTCCTCGGGAGTGACATCCTTATCCCCTAAAAGCGAAAGCACTAGCCGCTCTCTTGAATTTCCAAAGAAGCGGTTTAAGATGTGGCGAACCTCGGATTGACTCGCCTCGTCCTCTGCAATAACCGGGGTATAGTAGAAGGCTCGCCCCTCTTTCCTATGTTTGACGTAGCCCTTCCGCTCCAGGATTCGAATCGTTGTAAGCACAGAGGTGTAGGCCAAAGCGCTCTTTTTCGGAAGAGCCTCGGTAATCTCGCTCACGGTCGACTCTCCTCTCGTCCAGAGGATCTTCATTAGCCGTAATTCCGCTTCCGTTAGCGTAGGTGATTTCTTTGGTGGCATTGCAAAACCTGTTTGCGAGCCCAACTCCGACTCACAAACCGATCCTAACGCCGCCCCCGATTTTCGTCAACTAATCAATTAATAATTACAAAAGCCCATGAAAACAGCGGATTTGTAATTGGGAAATGAAGTGAAAAGGAGAAAAGCAGATCTCAGGAGGGAATAAAAAAGAGAGTGCGTAACAGAAATGTTACGCACCCTCTTTTAGCTAGAAGCGGTACTTCAATGCGAATTGGATTTGACGCTGCTGAGAACGGGTGCTCTGAACGAGTCCCCATCCCGTAGTTGCGGAAGCGCTACGTCCAGGATTGTTATAGCTGGAGATATTGCCTACGTTATAAGCATCAACGCGGAATTGCAGTTCGTGCTCGCGGTATTTGATTGCCTTGAATCCGGCAGCATCGACTCCACGGAATCCTGCCGAACGCTCGGAACCGATGCGGGCATTTCCGAAAGTACCCGCGGCGGGAATACCGTATGCACAAACGCCATCATCCACTCCCTGAGCACAAACCTTAGCAGAGGGATCGTTGCCCCACCAGTTTGTCACCTTCCTATTCTCAATCTTCATCTTGCGATAGTGGTTAGCACGACCAGTGGACTGATTTACGCCCGCCACATTCGATGCCTGAATCGTGACAGGGAATCCCGTATACAAAGTAGCGTTACCGCTCAGCTTCCATCCACCTACAAGGGCATCCAACCAGGAGTTCATGTTGTTGCCAACCAGCTTGCCTCGCCCGAAAGGCAACTCTACAACCCAAGTGGAGGTCAGGTTCTGTCGAATATCGAAGCCGGCAGGACCGTATTCTGCATTCAGGTCATAAGCACTCTGCGGAGTATTTGCACCACCGGAAATGTTCGAGGGTGCGGCATAGCCCTGAGCATTTGTCAGGTTCTTACCGTAAGTGTAGTTCGCCGTGAAGGTGATACCGTGTCCGGCACGTTTGCGGTAGATGATCTCGCCCGCATTGTAGTTTTGCGTACCTTCACTCTCGTATAGATTTACGGAGCCGTTTTTCCCCACCAAACTCTGATAAGGAGCTGTTGCTGCCGAAGATGAGGTGAGCTGGTTAATGTTCCGAAGGTTCAGAAGATGGTTTCCAATATTGCCGACATAAGCCAACATCAGCGACTGAGTATTGCTGAGCTGATATTCCACTGCAATGTCGTAAGAAGGAACGAAAGCCGGCCGAAGCTTATCAGGCCAGGTGTTGTAGCTTGTGGCATTTATGGCAGATCCAGTAAAGCCATTCGCAGGATTGACGGCGCTTCCGCCGGAGGTCTTTGTAGGTACGGTGCCCGTTGCTCTCGCTTGGCTACTGAAAGGGGCATTTGTTGCATGGCCTACAAAAGTATTGAAGTCCATGAACGTGATGCTGGAAAAGCCTCCACGAACCACCATACGAGGCGTTGGCTGCCAGGCAAAACCGATGCGAGGATCAACCTGCCCATGGAAGGGATTGTAAAGAGCACGGCTGGCCCCATTCACACCCGCATAGACAAGCGAACCGCTTGCGATATCGACTTTGGCAATTTTGTTGTGAACTTCATAAGCCGGCTGATCATACTCATACCGAAGTCCGGCGTTAAGTGTAAGAGAGGGAGTTACCTTCCAGTCATCCTGGAAGAAATAGGACGAACGCAGCTGGCGCATTCCTACTCGACCTGTAGCGCCAATAGTAATGGCCGATTGATAGCCATAACCTAAAACGAAGTCAGCATAATCATATCCTTCCGACTGCCCGGCTGCTGGATTACCAGTAAAGTATCCGCTGTAAGAAAACGACCCCAGTGTGCCGTTCGTGTTTGGCTGGAAGTTGTTCTGATACCAGATAAACTGCGCACCGGTCTTGAAAAGATGGTGTCCATGCACGATTGAGAGCGTATCGCCATACTCAAGATTGTTATCCAGAGCCAGACGGCCATTCGCTGTGGTCCCCACGTCGGAAACCTGCTGACCGTTTGTAGTTTCAGAACCACCCATTGTCTGCAGAGTAAAACCGGGAGCCGTCTGAGCAAAGGCGAGAGGAATGCCTACCAGGCTGTTTCCCTTCGTTCCGAAGATTCCGCTGTAATCGTGGTTGTAGCTGTTGTACGCCATGCGTGTGAAGCCTGCACGGAATTCATTAATTACAGCGGGAGAAAAACTATGGATATAGTTACCGACCGCACTGGTAAACGGAAACTCGGAAATTAGCGGGAAAGAAACAGGAATGCCAACCGTGCTTCTTCCATCCCAGGCACGTCCTACGGACACACGACCAAAAACGCTGTCATTATCGGTGATTTTCCAATCGATCTTGGCATCTCCTTGATCGTTTCTCTGCAAGGATTTGCTGACAGCAGCAAGATAATTGTTCATGATCCCATCGGGAGCAGTGGATGTCTGATTAGGTAAAGGATAGATTTCCGGATGCGCAAAAAGATACTTGGCCACCGGATTATTGATCGGCACCTTGTTATTAGCAAAAGGAGCAAAGTTGTTCTGTGAATCGTAAAGCTGAACCTTTTTCCCGGTAGCAGCTTTATACGCATCGCTTAAATAAACGGAAAAGTCGCCACTACGGAAGGACTGTGGCGCCACGCTTGTGGAACCACGGGATGAGTTGGGGCGTCGATAGCCGCTGTAATCAATGAAGAAGAAGAGCTTGTCATGGCGAATGGGACCGCCGAACGTCCCGCCAAAGGTCTGTTGCGTATACTTCGTCCGGACATTGTGAGGAGTCGTCCTCTTGTTGCCAAAGGTATTCGCGTCCTGATGCCAGTTCTGCAAATAATCGAAAACACTGCCATGGAAGGTATTGGTGCCGCTCTTCAAGACTGTCAGAATCTGACCACCGCTACCGGAACCGAATTCTGCAGCAGGATTGGTACTGACGACTGTGACTTGATCAATAGCATCTGGGCTGGGGTTGTAGCCAGGCATTCCGAATGCATTTGAAAAATTTGCCCCGGTATCGAAGAATTGAAGGCCATCCAGGGTGTAATTATTGGTAACCGTACGATTGCCGTTGATGCTTGGTGCTGTGGCGGTACTCTGCTGACGCACGCCAGAGTTGTTGGGGCTGCCGGTAGCTCCGTTCCATTGATTCTGGTTCGTCAAGGCAATACCCGGCATGAACTGGGTCAGCTGATTGAAGTTTCGTCCATTGACGGGAATGCTCTCGATCGTCGTCGTGTCGACAACACTGTTGATCGTTCCATTCTCGGCATTCAGAAGAGGGACCATATCCGCTGTAACGCTTACGGAAGTGCTGGTTCCGGCTACTGCAAGATGCCCATCAACTTTCAATTGCTGGTTGGTTTCCAAGGCAAAGGGACCAACAGAATAAGACGAGAAGCCCGGAGCCGTTACAACAACTTTGTAGGTACCGATATGAAGAAAACGCAGAGAATAGATGCCTTCCTCATTCGTTATTGCAGTTGTCGACACATTGGTTTCCGTCTCGGTAGCGGTAACAGTGGCACCCCGAATAGCCGCTCCCGTGTTGTCCGATATGGTGCCGGTGATGCTTCCAGTAATAGTTTGAGCAGCACCGGGGATACATCCAGTAACAATGAGCGCAAGCGCTATCGCACACTGAAATAAGAGTTTATGGCGCATAATTCGTCCTCCCGAAGGACCTGTACAACCCTTGTCTGCCTCCCCCTTTCCGCCCTCCGGGAGAAAAGAGAAAGGAGCAACATGTTCTGATCGTTTTCGACCTAATTGAACAGATTGTGTAGAAACTATCTCGTCCCACTAACGGTTTGCAAGAGAAAATCAACAATCGTGAATAAAATAAATACATTATGTCGACAACAAGCATTCTTGGCGGAAATCATGAGACAAAACGCGCCAAAACGGAAGGTTCATGTTGAGAAATAAATATATTATTTTCAGTCATATACATGCAAATAACGGACTCCGTTTTAAACCACTTCTAGGTTCACTTTCAAAAGTGGCATTTAATTTTCTTTTTTGCCTATCATTTTGCATATTGTCGACATATTGCCGATCACAAGACTTCACCAGGAGTACGGTTTACTCTCCATCGCAGTTGAACCGGGTAGAGGAAAATGCTCTCCGGATATTCATAGAAGAAGCTCGACAGAGATCTCAAGAAAGATGGCAGAGTGTTCGAAGACCGGCAGGAGAGAGCGACCTACCTGGAAAACTGATCATTATCGGGGTAAAAAGTCAGATCACAGAGATGCTTCCTAAAAGCCTCCGGACCGCCTGGCAGAGCTCAACGCAGAACGTATCCTCCGCACGCCCGGAAGGCTTTACGATTCGTACCCTGACGGAGGGCAAAACTACAGCCTTGGTCATAGCTGGGAATGACGACCGAGGACTTCTCTTCGGAATTGGTTATGTCCTGCGCAAGATGGAGATGAGTCCTCATCATGCAGTGCTCGCCCATCCCATCAATATCGATGCCGCTCCGCAATTTCCAATTCGTGGCCATCAAATCGGCTATCGTTTCAAGAACAATACTTACGACGCATGGACACTCCCGATGTTAGAGCAACACATTCGGGAGCTGGCTCTGTTTGGAACCAATGCGATCCAGCTGATTGTGCCTAAGTCCGATGATGCACCTACAAGTCCGCTTATGCCCGCGCCACCATTAGAGACAATCATTGGCCTCTCGCGCATCCTGGATCAATATGGACTCGACTGCGACATCTTCTATCCGGAGTTGAGAAAGGACTACTCTACTGCCGCTGACGTAGAGGCGGAACTAAAGGATTTTGATGAGCTCTTCCGCCAACTGCCGCGAGTAGATGCTGTATACGTACCTGGTGGCGATCCCGGGCACACACCGCCAAAGGTTCTTTTCCCCCTCCTGGAGAAACAGGCCGCAATCCTGCACAAGTACCATCCCAAAGCTACTTTGTGGGTCTCAGCACAAGGATTCGACAAAACCTGGTATGAGGATTTCTATGCCCTGCTACAGCAACATCCACGTTGGCTGACAGGTGTCTTCTTTGGTCCGCAGTCACGAGACAGTCTGGAAACACAGCGAACTCGTATCCCTCGCGAATATCCAATCGTCTTCTACCCCGATATCGGCCATGCGATGCATGCTCAATTTCCTGTTCCCCACTGGGACTCCGCATTTGCATTAACCGAGGGACGCGAACCTATCAATCCGCGACCACTGGATGAGACCACTATCTTCCGGCACTTTGCCGATCTCCATACCGGATTTATTACTTACTCGGAAGGAGTCAACGACGACGTCAATAAATTCCTTTGGACCGAGTTGGGATGGTCTACAAAGACCCAGCCGGAAGAAACATTAACCGATTACAGCCGTTTCTTCCTGGGAGCACATATAGGAAAGGAATCGAGCAAGGAGTTTGCTAAAGGGCTCATGGAACTGGAGCAAAACTGGTCAGGCTCCATCCTCGACAACCAGGGTATAGACAAGACGCTGCAGCAATTTCAAACGCTGGAACAGCAGGCCTCTCCAGAACAGAAGGCAAACTGGCGTTTTGAAGCTGCACTTTACCGAGCCTACTATGACGCCTTCCTTCGTAAACGACTACAAAGCATGACGGCGCAAGAATCCGCAGCAATAAAGCTTCTGGAGCAAGCTGACGGTATCGGCAGCCAAGTTGCGATGCAGCGAGCCACACAAGCACTTCTTCAGGATCTATCGCCCGAAGAATCCAGTCTCCGAGAACACGTCTTCGCACTTGCAGACTCTCTCTTCCGCCATTGCCGCATTCAACTTAGCGTGAAGAAATATGGAGCTTCCAATGTCGAGAGAGGCGCTAATCTCGATCGCATCGACACTGCACTCAACAATGGTCCATGGTTAAGAAAGCAATTTGCAGAGATTGAAAAGCTGCCTACAGAAGTTGAACGGCTGGCGCGCATTCAGGCACTAACACATTGGACGAACCCGCAGCCGGGAGCTCTTTACGATGACCTGGGCAATTCAAAGCAGGAGCAACATCTCGTACTTGGCAAGGGGTTTCAGCAAGACCCGGAGCTTTACCACAGTGCTATCGACGGTATTGCAGACAGGACTCCTGAAAATGGATGGCGGCTTTCATGGATCACCTATGCGGAGAGCCTCTATGACGACCCAATCGAATTGGTGTACCACGATCTAGATCCCGGAATCAGCTATTCGCTTCGAATCACGTATGCAGGTGAAGATTATGCCTTGCCGATCCGACTGGTTGCGAATGACACAATTGAAATCCATCCGCCATTGCCACGAGATACAAATCCAAAGATCGTCGAATTCCCAATTCCCAGAGAAGCCACACGGTCAGGAAGTCTCGACCTGAAATGGACACGGCCTCCAGCTATGGGTGGGAGCGGGCGAGGTCATCAGGTGTCCGAAGTCTGGCTGATTCCACAACGATAAATGCATAACTCGGGCGCTCCATTCTTCCGACCTACATCTGGTAGGAAGAATGGAGAAGGACCCAACAGCCGATAACTTCAAAAGTAGAGGGTGATGGAACGCTCTTTGCTACGGCTTTAGCTACAAAGGATCTACGAGAGAGCGGCTTCTGCTGAAGGCTTGATTCCCTTCAACTCGTTAGCCTTCTTCATTCGGGAACACCAGAAAAGTAACAGACCACAGAACAAATAGATGACGGCTGTCGCACTGATGCAGGCACTCATCCCATACCGGTGTGAAGCCAGAGCGATCAGGATCGGAGCTCCACCGCCTCCAAGCCATCCGAGAGAATTCATTACGCCAACAGCCGTGCCTCTTCGTTCTGTAGGAACCACGTCATAGAGAGACGCCCAGATATTTGCATCGTAGATGCCCTTGAAAAATCCAAAGCCCGTCATGGCAACAATGACAACGGGAATGGTGGCTGTCCAACCTACGAGAAATAGAAACGGAACGCCAAAGAGCAGGCCAACGGCTTGCATGATCATGCGTCCGCCTCTCCACCCTTTCTTTACTGCAATATCGGCTAAGAAGCCTCCAGAAAGGACGCCCAGCACAGAAGCAATCTGCAGATAAGCGGTTCCATTCAGCCCTGCCATAGAAAGACTCATATGGAATTTCTGATAGAGGAAAGTCGGCATCCAGGTGAGGAAGACAACGGCAACAAAGTTAGCGCCGATAAAAACTGCAATTAAGAAGATGACCCGCAAATTGCCCAGGGTACTAAACAGCGCACCGAAAAGATCCCGCTTCGATCCGGCACTAGCTGCTGCACGAACCTGCTGCCCATCCATTCCCCGGACAGGTTCTGCAAGAAGCCACCACAAGATCAGACTCAGCCCGATCCCAAGAGCGCCAAAGAATACAAAGCTGATTCGCCAGCCATAGTACTGGCCAACGAAACCGGATATCGCGCCCCCCGCAATACTGCCGGCATATACACTCGATTGGTGAAATGACATGGCGCGGGAGCGAGTTGCCGAACCATGATAGTCGCTGATCAACGACATCGATGCCGGAAAGTAGAAAGCTTCTCCGAGTCCCCCAAGCAAACGGCAGATAGTGAGCTCTACATAATTGTGCGAAATTGCTGTGGCGGCGGTTACCAAAGACCAAAAGAAAAGCCCACCAAGAATTAGAGTCTTACGTGGCAGGCGATCGCAGAGCCATCCAGCAAAGGGACCGGAGATGGCGTACATCCACATAAACGCTGAGCCAACCACACCCAGCTGAACATCGCTCAGGCGCAGCTGTAACTTCAAAAGCGGGAAGACAGAAAAAATTGCCTGACGATCTGCATAGTTAAAAAAACAGACCCACCACAGCATGGCTACAACAAGCCATTTATAAGAAGAACGTCGAGTAATGCTCATAAACCCGGAGTCAACTTTTGCAAGGCAAAAAAGGCGGGCATATTCTGCCGCAATGCTGCCTCACGCCGCCACTGATCGTATTCGTTCAGTCTCTCTCGCTGACTCGCCTGAATATGTTCTGCCACCGCTTCCATAGCTGCGGCTTTATCCTGTCTGGCTACGGCATCGAGAATTCTTTGATGATGCGCATAGATGCTTTCCAGCAGGGCTGGCGAGTGTCCACTACGATGAATCGCGAAAATACGGATCAGTAGACGCGTATCGTTGATCAATTTCTGGATTCTGGAGTTATTCGTCATGCTCACCAACAGAGCATGAAAGCCAAGGTCGCAGGCAATGAAGCGCTGCATCTGCTCCTCGTTCAGCTCAGGTTGCCCGGATTCCTCCAGCTCCTTTTTCAATGCCGGAATCATATCCACCATGTACTGAAGACGATCCCTGTCTGCGGGACGAATCGGGATGCTGGCGACTTTGCCGACGGAATAGGTTTCCAAAGCCTCCCGCAGTTCGTAGAGCTCGATAATGTCTTCTCTTTTGAGCTGGGAGACGACCATGCCTCCGTTTACGCCCTGCTCCAGGAGTCCTTCCGCCACCAGTTGATTCATTGCTTCCCGGATCGGGGTCCGGCTGCTTCCCAGCTCTTTTGCCAGTAGCAGCTCCGAAACACTGCTTCCGGAAGGAAGTTTCCCGGTCGCAATCAACTGTTGGATATGGAGATATGCTTTTTCGCGTACAGACAGGTCCCGCGTACCATGGGTGTTTTTAGAGCGTCGACTCATGCGCAAAGAATACACGAAAGCATTGCCTTTTAACTCTTTTTCTAAGCACGAGATAGCAGCCATCGGAAGAGGTCCCGGAGGAAGTTTCTCTGGAGCGAATTGTGCAGAGTCGATAAACATCGCGAATGATTAATATATGTCGACATAATGGCGACAGTCCATGTATATTTCAATTTGTAAGGCATGTTTCCTTCCGCAATACGGTGCGAAGGCAAGTAGACAAGGTTCAAACAGCAAGGAGAGACTCATGATGAAAGAAAAACAATTTAACGGAGTGTATGCAGCGGCTCTTACTCCTCGTGAGGCTTCCGGCGCAATTCACCTGTCTGGCTTTCAGAAGGTCCTTGAGTTCCTTCAGAGCAAAGGAATCTCAGCTTTTGCCCTCAATGGAGCAACTGGCGAGTTTTGTCTCACCACCCCGGAACAGCTTCAAACTGTTTTGGCAGAAGCTCGCAAGATCAGCGGAGAGAAAACAAAGATCCTCTGCGGAGTAGGCGCCGCGGGAGTAGCAGAGACAATAGCCTTGGCCAAAGTGGCCGAAAAGAATCGCGTCAATGGCCTGTTGCTCCCCATGCCTTATTTCTTCCCTTATGAACAGGACGATCTGGAAGTATTCTGCCGTTCGGTAGCAGCCGCCGTAGACCTGCCCATTCTGCTCTACAACCTTCCGCAATTCACCTCAGGACTCCGCGCCGAAACGGCTGCTCGCTTGATTATTGAAGTTCCGAATATTATCGGAATTAAGGACTCCAGCGGCTCGCTCGACATCATGCGTTACCTTACGCAAAAAGGAATCGAGGCCTGCCGGATCGTCGGCAACGATGGAGCTCTGGCCCCCGCGCTCGAGGAGAAAGTTTGCGATGGCGTTGTGTCAGGAGTTGCTTGTGTATTACCGGAACTCATCCAGGACCTATATAAAGCTGGACAGAATACCAATTCTTCCGAGTTCAAATCGGCAGTCGATTTGCTCAAGAGCTTCCTTGAACAGCTAGGACCACTACCCACCCCTTGGGGGCTCAAGTGGACAGCCGAAGCACGCGGAATTTTAAGTGCTTCCTTCTCACAGCCGCTCTCCGACAGAAGAACGAGTCAAGGGGAGCAGTTAATGCAGTGGTTTAAGAGCTGGTACACCAAGACCATCCCGGTTGCACAGTAAAGCTGGAAAAAGTCGAAAAGAGAGCCCGGCATTCGCCGGGCTCTCTTCTTTTGCAGAGGCCAAGTTCTTTCCGGTCATTTAAGTACTCCTGAGCCCGCACTGAAGTGAAGGAAAGCCGTAGAATGATGCTCAAGTCGAATGAGGAGGTAGAGGTGAAAACAGCACAACTACTAATGATTGTCGGAGATTACGTTGAAGATTACGAAGTGATGGTGCCTTTCCAGGCGCTACAGATGGTAGGTCATACTGTTCACGCTGTTTGCCCCGACAAGAAAGCCGGCCAATTCGTCCGCACTGCAATCCATGATTTCGAGGGAGATCAGACCTACTCCGAGAAACCAGGTCATAACTTCGTATTGAATGCCACCTTCTCCGACATTCATGCCGAAAACTACGATGGGTTGGTGATTCCTGGCGGTCGCGCTCCCGAATATCTGCGCTTGAATCCGGCAGTGATAGCAGTAGTTCGTCACTTCCATGACGCAGACAAACCGATCGCGGCAATATGCCATGGGCCTCAACTCCTGGCTGCAGCCAAAGCCGTGGCTGGCAAGCGAGTCAGCGCCTATCCAGCCTGTTCTCCCGAGATAGAAAACGCGGGAGGCAAATATGCAGCCATTGAAGTTACCGATGCGGTGATCGATGGAAACCTCGTAACAGCGCCAGCGTGGCCGGCACATCCGCAGTGGCTCGCAAAATACCTTCAGGTACTCAACCACTATCTAGTGAGTCAGTCGGAAAAAGAAGAATCCCGCAGCATCCCGGTCGCACGATAGCAGTTGAAAATGGGGAAGAATAACTCCGGACATCCGGGAGACCTCTTCCCCATTCCATCCAAGTTATAGCCAAACTGAATTCAATTTGCGCTGATTATCTTGTCCATTTCCGAACACAACATTCTCAAGGATGGACAGTTTCTATGAATCCATCCTTCTCTCCAAAGTTGCGAAGCCCTGAAAATTCAGCTATTTGAAGAATTCGATTTTGGCGTGCCAAGTGCATCCCTTCATGGGTTAACTTTCGCTGGGAGATCGGTCATGCACATCCTGATACAAGAATTAAAGTACGCGATAAGGCAATTACGTAAGAGCCCGGGATTTACGCTTACGGCCTTATTGACACTTGCGTTGGGAATTGGCGCGAGCACAGCAATCTTTACGGTTGTGGATTCGGTGCTACTCAAGCCTTTGTCCTACCCTCAGAGCGGGCAGCTTGTCGTGATTTGGTCCCAGATGAAGATTATTTCCGGCTTTATCGGTCCCAATCTTCGCCACGAGGATATATGGAAGCAACGTGCCACAGCCTTCAGCGATATGACTGCCGTGCAACACCGTGCTCTGGGCGTTTCTCTTGGAATGGATCATCCCAAGATAGTCGGAACCATTGCAGCATATCCCAACATGCTTCAGGTCCTGGGAGTTAGGCCGCTGCTCGGTCGAGATCTAACACCCAACGATGCGATACAAGGCCGGGAGAATGTCGCGATCATCACCTACGAATTTTGGCAGAATTTCTTCCATGATGATCCCAATGTTCTGGGTAAAACCATTCGGTTGGCAAACGTTCCGACTGAGATCATTGGAGTACTGCCACCTAAATTCCAGTTTCCTCAAAGCAATGTCCTCACCAGTTTTCAAACTGGGCAACGTGCGAATGAAGCACCTACACCGCAGATTGTTACGCCGCTGGCAGTGAATTTACAGAAGCTCAGCTGGTGGGGTGATTGGGGTAATCAGATCACACTTGCAAGATTGAAACCGGGCGTAAGTATTCAACAGGCCCAGACAGAAATAAACGCAATCGAACAGCGAGCGGTACGGGACCTGCCTGGAGATTCCCATCGCGACGATCCGACGGATATTCCCCATATCTACATTCAGCCAATGCACGAAGCAGTTGTAGACAGCTCATCGAAAGCTCTATGGATGCTGTTGGCAGCAGTATTGGGAGTTATGCTGATCGCCTGCGTTAATCTTGCCAACACACAACTAGCTCGCGCTACTTCGCGGCAACGTGACACCGCTATTCGCAGCGCTCTCGGAGCAGATTCCTGGCGGCTACTTCTCCATTCGCTTGCTGAGAGTGTGGTCCTGGCCGGAACGGGAGGAGCAGCAGGAATTCTGCTGGCGAAGGTAGCCATTGAGGCTTTACGTAACCATGCGCCTCTCACGATTCCGCGTTTGGCGGAGGTACAGCTTAGCCTTCCAGTACTTCTATTTGCTCTTGCTTTAACAATGGGATCGGTCGTTCTATTCGGAATGCTCCCTGCGCTTCGATTCCTCAGAATCGCGCCTCAAAGCACATTGCAGCAAAGCAGCTCCCGCACACTGGGAATAGGGCGCCATAAACGGATACATTCCATTTTGATTGGAGCACAGGTATTCGGATGTACCAGCCTTCTGCTCGTAACAGGACTCTTCGCCAAGAGCCTGCTTCATCTCCTCTCCAATAGCAAAGGCTTCCATCCGGAACACGTTGTTGCGACCCAGGTAGATCTTCCATCTACCAACTTTGACAACTCTCAACGAATCGCCTTCGACGATGCGGTACTGAGTCGCCTTCGGGCTCTACCTGGAGCGCAATCTGCCGGTTTAGTCAGTGCGATGCCCTTGGAAGGAGAATCCTGGTTCGATGAGATCATCGCGAAAGACACTCTGGGCCAAGCTACGCAAGACCCCCCGATGGCGAACTTCCGCTGGATTAGCAGTGGATACTTTGAGACCATGCAACAACCATTGGTAAGAGGACGCTTCTTCGACGAAAGAGACAAAAATCTCAAAAGCGTCATCATCTCCGAAAAAGCTGCCAAAACAGCATGGCCCGGTCTGGATCCAGTAGGAAGGCAAATGCGCAGAAATGGCGACGACTATACGGTCGTGGGAGTTGTTGCCGATGCACGCAATAACTCACTCAAGCTTCCGCCTGCCAATATGGTTTATCTGCCCTATGGAGATCGTCCGCCCCGTACTACCTATTTCATGGTGCGCAGCGCTAAACAATCAGATCTTTTGATAGCAGATATCCGCAAGACTATCTGGGGCTATAACCCCGATGTGACCATTGCCAGAATCAAGAGCCTCGACTCACAAGTGGACGACTCTCTCGCTACGGAACGATTGCAGACATTGCTTCTTATTGCGTTCGGCAGCGCAGCACTCCTGCTCGCCATGCTGGGCATCTATGGCATCTTGAGCTACACCGTTGCGAACAGAACACAGGAGATCGGAGTTCGCATTGCTTTGGGAGCTAGCCGGAGCAACGTCTACCGTCTGACGATGGGCAACGTCTCCACCCCGGTAGCCATAGGGTTAGTAGCGGGATGGCTGGTCAGCCTACTCACTGGCCGCGTTATTACCAGTACTCTCTATGGAGTACAAAATGGCGATATAGCAATCACGCTCTCTGTGCTCGGAATTTTCCTATCCGCATCCTTACTTGCGGCTCTCCTTCCCGCAAAGAAAGCCGCTTCCATCGAGCCCATGCAAGCGCTTAGAACAGAATAGAGAGCAGACAGCTGATGACAACGATACGACCTGACTAAGGCCGTATCGTTTCGTAACTGTTCTTCATACATAGCTACTTCGTGGGAGTTGCCACAGCATCGGGCATTACGCCGGAGAGCGGAGCTTTCTTCTTATCTTCCAATTCAGGATGAGGGAATGGCTTACGTGGCAGCATCTGATCGCGCATCGCAGCGTTGTAAGCAAAGATGGCCTCCACCACCGCGGCTTGCTTTAGATCATCTTCCTGCAAGCGCTCATACGTATCCATATTTGAATGATGGGTACGAGTTCCATAGTCCAGAGGATCCTGAATAAATTGGAAGCCGGGAACACCGACAGCATCGAACGACAAATGGTCCGTTCCGCCGGTATTTCGGTTTGTAATTGTCGTGACACCTAGATCCTTCAGCGGAGCGATCCACTGAGCAAAGATTGGCGCGATAGCGGCATTTCCCTGCAGGTAGATACCGCGAATCTTGCCACTCCCATTGTCGACATTGAAATACGCTGAAATCAGCTTTTGTTCCGGTTTAATCGTCACCGGACCGACGGGCTTCCGCAAAAATTCAGGCAGATCCTTCTGATCCTCAGCCGTAGACAACGGATAAGAACCGAGGTGCTGCTTTGCATATCCTATGGAGCCGAATATGCCCTGCTCTTCCCCGCTCCACAACCCAATGCGAATTGTTCTGCGGGGTTTGACTTCCAGGCTGTTCAGAATGCGCATTACTTCCATCGCGACAATCGATCCCGCGCCATTATCTGTAGCACCTGTACCAGAGGCCCAGGAGTCGAGATGCCCGCCAACCATGACGACCTCGTCCTTCAGCCTAGGATCGGTCCCCGGAATCTCTGCAATCGTGTTGTAGCCCTGTTCGTGATCTCCGATGAACTTTGTTTCGATATTAAGTTCCAAGGTGACAGGGACATTTGCCTTCAGCAGTCGATAAACTCGACCATAATTTTCGATGGCAGCCACGGCTATCGGCAACGGAGCGATATGATCGCGTCGGTACGCGTCCCAGGCCAAACCAGCACCGGTATCGTCGAAGATCGTCCCACCGGAGCCGCCATGAATCGAGCCATCGCGACTCGGCAGGATCATGGCTGCAGCATGCTCGTCAGCCAAAAATTTACCAATCTTGCCTCGAAGTGAAATCTCACCGATAAATTCTTTTACTTCCTTATCAAAATTTGCACTGGGATCGTCAAGAGGATAGGTCTCGATGTTGTCGAGGGCCTTATTATCGTAGCGGCGAAAGAGCCCTTCGTCGACAACGCCAACTCCGCGCATCGCTCCCAGCAAAACAATCTTGCCTGAGACTTTGCCCTTGTATTGCTCCAGGTCTTTTTCATTTTTGACATCGATCCACATGGCTTGGGCCTTGATGGGCCCACTGCTTGCAGGTGACCAGGGAAGTGCTTGAGCGATAAAGACAGCAGTATCCGGAGCAGTCATTCGCAACCAGGCATTGAGTTGCTGCCATCCCATGCCGAACTCGCCCCAGCTTTCGAGGTGTGCGTTCTTGCAGCCCATGGCCGTCAGCTGATCCCTTGTCCAGGCGTTCGCTTTGGCCATATTCGGAGAGCCCGTCAGGCGTGGACCAATATCATCCATCAGCGCCGAGGCATATTCCATGATGTGGGAGTGGTAAAGACCTTCCTCGCGAATCCGTTGATACATTGTCAGATCGAGCGCTTCTCGTTCCGGCTGAGGCTGTTCATAGGAAGATGGTGGCGCTTCTTGAGTTTTGCTCTTGTCTGCGGCTGGCAGCAGAACCGGTGTCAGAGCAACGCTAAGGCATATTGCGATCGGAATTTTTCCAAACACGGTGGATTTTGACCTCACATAGGCAAAATTTGTACTGGACAACAGCAATCCTGGGAGTGGTAAGCCTTGGTCCATGCATTCGATGAATGCAGTTACTGAGCGCTGAGGCGATATCGCTTCTTCAAAAGATCAATATAAGCCGTATTAATCTCCTTATCTACATTCACGGGAAAAGTGGTTCTTCTCGATCTTCAGCAGCTGTCACTGGAGCATCTTTTCAAAACTTATGAGAAAAATGCTCCGGGCGTACCGGTTCCATGGAAAAGCGCTCCAGTTTCCGAGTTTTGGTTTACAGCTATACGAAAAAATTCTAGTACTTTTGTGATTCCCAAATTGGCGAAACCGCAATTTCAAGGCTCAAGAATGAGTCCGTTCTTCCGATGAATGTATATAGAGGTGCATGTTCAAAGGAGGAGCAAGTAAGAGATGAGCAGCTCTGTCGACAGCATCAGCTGGCAAGACGTTAGTCAAACACAAACCCAAGGTGCAGTCCCGCCAGGAACGCCTAAAGGCTCCGATTACACGGTAGGTTCCAAAGGTGACCAGAGCGACACAGTAAAGCTTTCCACGGGAGCTCAAGTCCATCAGATGAATCAGCAGGGCTACAGCACCAAGGAAATTTCCAGTCAACTCGGTATCACAGTAAAAGAAGTACAAAGTTACTTAGGCGAAGACCTCACTCAGGAATTAGCTGCTCTAGTAGCCTCCAGTGCAAATCAGAGCAGCCAAGCCAAGTGAAAGGTTAACGAATAGGCAACAGAGTTCGCCTCCAGCGCGTCTGGTCAAAAAAATGTAACGCGGTATGAACTCCAAAAGCGATGCGATCATTCACCTGTGTCTTGTAGATTTGATCCGCAGGCGTATTGAAAGACCAGTAGACAACTAGCGGATAGCCGAGAATATTCTCCTGAGGAACGAATCCCCAGAATCGGCTATCCAAGCTGTTTGTCCGGTTATCACCCATCACAAAGTACTTACCCGGCGGGACAACCAAATCCTGCCCATCTATATGAGTGGGCATCTCAATGGCCCACATTGCAGTAGCACGACTCTCTTCCGAAGCAGGAATCATTGGAAACTCATCCCGATAGGGCTGATAGTTGGCCAAGGTCGGCATTGCTGCCTGCGGTTCCTGCAATTTTTGGCCGTTTCGATACACCACTCCTTCATGAAGATGAATACGATCTCCCGGGATACCGATGACCCGCTTCACCAGAATTGTGTCTGTTTCGCGGGGCTTGATAAAAACGACGACGTCTCCACGGCTCACTGCCCGATAGGGGAGAAGGTGAAACTGGGAGGAATGAGGAGCGAACCCAGTTTTGTCAACGATAACGTGGTCCCCGATAAGGAGGGTCTGCATCATGGATCCCGAGGGTATCTCGAAGTTCTGAACAAGAAAAGTTATGAGGAATACCCAGACCACAAAGAGCGCGCAGGTAGAGGACAGAAACTCCAGCGGCGTTTCTTTATCCTGGTCTCTTATCTCTTCTGACAAATTGCTCCTCCCCTCCATGGGTAGACACTACCAACCCGTTTCTAGTAATCGGTCTTGTTGCCGCTCTGCTTCCAGCACTCGAAGCTCTGAGTAGCATTTGTACGAGGCAGATGAATCATGGCCAAACTACGTTGTTCAGGAGATACGGCAAATTCCCGGTAGATAAAAGCGTCGTCAAAGCCTGCTTCTGCCGCATCGGTTTTGGTATTTGCATAATAGACAGCAGACAGTCGTGCCCAATAGATAGCTCCCATGCACATGGGGCACGGTTCACAACTTGTATAGATTTCGCAATCTTTGAGCTGAAAACTCTTCAATTCCCTGCAAGCATTTCGAATGGCCAGAACTTCGGCATGTGCGGTGGGATCACATGATTCGGTTACGGAGTTTGCACCGGTCGCAATAACTTCACCGTTACGAACGATCACAGCTCCAAATGGGCCACCAGCCCCGCTGAGTACGTTTTCCGTTGCAAGCTGAATAGCTAAATCCATAAAAGCAGCGTCAATGGGCATCGGCAATCCTGTAGTACGACATCTGAAAGTATTCGGTTCCAGAAAAAATAACCGGATATAGGTATTCTATCCGGCTGTTTCCGTTGTACCTTAAGTGATCTACTCTTTATGAACTTCCAGATCCTCATGTGTTGCCATACTCCTTTTGCTCAGGGCATCCAAGGAAGGGAACGGTCCGCAACCACAATTTTGGACCAACTCACTGGAAATCGCCCAAAGCGCTCCTCTTTCAATTATGTAAAGCCTGTTTCTTCTCCCCCAACCGAAAAAGTACCCCGGCGAGCAACACTTTACGCAAATACACTTCCAAGCCGAAAGCAGGAGTCCGCACGCATCCCGTTCAACCTCTGTATAGGGATCTGTTCAATGCCGGAATATGTTATTTCGATAACCTTCATCTGCGGACTCATAACCTTTTCGATTGCTCCCTTTCCTTTCATAGATCGAGAAAGATTGTCAGGGCAAAGCAAAGCATCGAATAGCCAGACGAGAGAGGAATTTCAGCGATGAAGCTCATCGAGGGAGGAAAGTTTCTTCACCAACGATTAGCGGAACGTATCGTTGAGTTCTGCTATCAAATAGCTCGCTATAGCGAGCGAAGCAACGCAACCACGCGTCCCTGCCTTTCTCCATCTACGAAAGATGTTCATCATCAGCTATGCATCTGGATGGAACAACTTGGGATGCAGGTCCACATAGATGCGGTCGGGAATCTGCATGGAATCTATGCAGGAGAGAGTGGTGCTACTCGTCATCTCCTGATCGGGTCGCACATCGATACAGTTCCAAACGCTGGAGCTTTCGACGGGGTTCTAGGGGTTGCACTAGGAATAGCGCTGATTGAGGCATTGCAGGGCCGACGGCTTCCCTATGCCATTCAAATCGTCGCTTTCATCGAAGAGGAGGGTGTGCGATTTGGAGTACCGTGTCTGGGCAGCCGTGCTTTGGTTGGCACACTCGATTCCGAACTACTGTCTAGAAAAGATGCCGAGGGTATCTCAGTAGAACAAGCAATACGTAATTTCGGACTCGATCCGGCCCGTCTTAAGGAAGCTATTCTGGGCGAAGAAGCACTCGGTTACCTCGAGTTTCATATTGAACAAGGACCTATCCTGGATCAAATCGGTGCAGCCTTGGGAGTAGTAGAAACCATCGTTGGACAAACACGGCTGGAATGCACCTTTCGGGGGAAGGCCAACCATGCCGGAACAACCCCGATGTTTCTTCGCAAAGATGCCCTCGCTGCCGCAGCAGAACTAATCACCACAATAGAAAAGACTGCACGCAATACTGTCGGGCTCGTAGCTACTGTAGGCAAGATGCAGGTTTCTCCAGGTGCATCCAATGTTATTCCCGATGAAGTTCTATTCAGCTTGGACCTTCGCCACGCAAAGGATGCAATTCGTCATTCCACTACAAAAGCACTCGTCGACGAGGCCCTACGTATTGCCGCCGAGCGGGGTGTGAGCTTTGATTATGCGCACCGTCTCGACCAACCGGCAGTCCCTATGAATCAGAGTCTCATTCGTCAGTTGGGAGCAGCCGTTATCGCAGAAGGATTTCCCCTCGTACCCGTTACGAGCGGTGCCGGACACGATGCTATGGCGATGGCAAGTAAGGTTCCATCTGCGATGCTATTTGTACGCAGTCCGGGAGGCATTAGTCATCAACCGGAAGAGACCGTTCAGGTACTCGATGTACAAGCTGCGCTTGCGGTTGGCCTTCGATTCCTCAGGGCTCTCGACCCTGCACAGTTTTAGCACTAGGGCATTTTCCGCATAGGTATACACTCGCCAAGAGTGGTGAAGCGCAGCTTCCTTTAGCGGAAAGCTGCTATTACCTTTGTGCTTCGACATACATCTGTGCGAGAAATACTCCAGCGACGTAGACAGATAAAAGCGGAGCTCTCAAGCTCCGCTTTTGTACTCATTCAGATCTGTATTCTTCTTACCCTTTGTGGCTAACGTAGTAATGCCGAGGCACACCACAGGACCGGTGCTTGTCCGTGGAAGTCACCTGTACGTCTTGGCCGGCGAAGGTAATAGTCGAGATCGTTTTTCTTGTTTGTTCCCTCGCAGATGCTGGTTACATTTGCATTCTGGTCGACATAGCCAACCAGCCCTATCCAGCCTTTACGTGCTGCTGGTGCATAGGTGCTTTCATCCAGCCATCCGTTCTTTACACCGGTAATCATGGCAAAGGTGAACATTCCGGTGGAGGAAGTCTCCGGCCAGGCCTCGGGATGATCGATCAGCTGTCTCCACATCCCATCTTTGCCCTGGTATTCAAGTAGAGCCTTCATCATCTTCTTGTAGCCGTCCATGATGCGCGCCCGCTTGGGATGATCCTTCGGCAAAGAGGAAAGCAATTCAGCCATGCCGACAGCCACCCAGCCATCACCACGCCCCCAATAAAACGGAACATCCGGAGCGTGATAGAACAGCCCATTCGGTTGTTGCAGCTTGTCCAAATAAGCAGCCATCTCGACTGCAGCCCGATCGAGATACTTGCTATCTCCGGTAGCACGATAGGCCTGAACCTGCAGAATCGTGATCATATACATGTCATCGATCCAGAAGCGGGTTTGATTCGTCAGACCCTCGGGAGTGGGATTCTCCCACTGGTGATCGGCTATCTCTTTCGCCATATCCAAATATTTCTTGTCTTTTGTATGGATATAAAGTTCGAACGGGATTGCTCCAAAAACAGAGTTGTCGACGTGGTTCGGTACAGGAACAAGTTTCGTTTCAGTCCCGCCGGAGAGGAGAGGATCGAAACGCTTGACCAATTCTTGTTCTAGCTCCTTATCGTTCGTCAGTCGTGCAAAGGTCAAAGACCCATACCAGGTGCACACTTCGGGATAAATAATCTGCTTCATCGACTGATGCGGGCTACCGACGAAATGTTCGGCGACACGTTTCCCCACTTCCACGGGCGAAGTTCCTGGAGGCCAGTTGGTGAAATCCTTAATCTGTGCCGTACTCTGGCGATCCAGAGCCAGGAATGAAATTCCTATCGCCAAAAGACAAACTGCTTTTCTGAAATATGTCTGCATTTTCCTCACTTCCATCTCCCCAACTCCCGTCCTTTGTAAAAGCGGGCAACAATATTCCATCAATGCTGCAAACACTCCCAACCGGTAGATTTAACAAAATACGCGATCATGGGATCAGTGAAGCCCAAAAGAACAGCGGTCTCAGCGCCCTTAGGAGTCTGTCTGAGTCCACCAATTTTTAAGCTGTAAACGATTTCAATGTCAATTGAAAAGAGCAGGTTTCACGGAGTGGTACAGCGATCCTTACATGCCATTGGCCTTTTGATCCTTATTTCTATTCCCGAATGAGCTGTACCTGCGTAATCGGATTTCTCCGGTGATCGTCTATATCGGTTGAAATAAGGAGAGATCTACTCGATGCAAGTCCTTAGCTTTACAAAAGCCGCACTCAAAACTGGCTGTCTTCTGGTCTTACTAGCCGGGACACTTGCCCATTCACAGGAAGAAGGGCCACCACCTCCTCCTGACGGACCGCCACCGCAATCGGAGGGTACGACATCATCCAAGAGACCCGACGTAGACCACGTTATCTCGCAAATGTCCAAGAGATACAAGCTAACTGCCGAGCAGCAAACGCTATTGAAACCCGTGCTGATCGACGAGTGGAACAAGATCTCAGCCCTCCAGCAGGACACGGCTCTTGCACTTACCGAGCGCAAAAAGAGGATCAAGCTTACGCATCAAGAAACCAGTGCCAGGATTGCCGAGATATTGACCAAAGAGCAATTTGAAAAGTTTGAGCAAGATCAGGCGAAGATGGAGGCACGTAACCAGCAAGGAGAGGACCAGAACGGCCCGCCACCGCCGCCGCCGGACGGGGCTGGCGGGCCACCTCCTCCTATGTAATGCTTTGCCCGGGCCAAAAGAGCAAAGCACTTAAAGCATTTCTTTCGATCTACATCTTTTCGGGAAATGCACTTAGGATGTCTGGAGTAGTTGTTGGTAAAGCGAATAGGTGTGCTCATCGAAGCACACAAACGAGACCTCTTCTACTCCAGTCTCAGCTAAATGCTTACGGACCGTTTCAACAGCAATCTTCGCAGCCCTTTCTGAAGGGAATCCATAGATACCCGTACTGATCGCCGGAAAGGCAATAGACTTCACTCGATGTTCTTTTGCCAACTCAAGGCCGCGACGGTAACAGCCGGCAAGCAGTTCGTCTTCCTGATGATTTCCTCCATGCCACACAGGACCAACTGCATGAAAGACCCATTTTGCAGGCAGACGGAAACCTGGCGTCGCCTTAGCATCTCCAGTCGAACAACCATGGAGTTTGCGGCACGCCTCCAGTAGCTCCGGACCGGCTGCGCGGTGAATTGCTCCATCGACCCCGCCACCGCCAAGCAGCGATGTATTTGCTGCATTCACAATTGCATCTACCTGCAGCTTTGTTATATCTCCACGGATTGCCTCTAAATGCATCTTCCCCTCCAAACCTGTTATACAAATCACTTCCGGCGCTGCGGCGTTATTCCATAAACATCTTCTACGGTGGCCCGCAGCAATTCAGCCACACTCCATGCCTGAGCCACAGCACCTCGGGGAAGATGAGGCGTGTCTCCATCGGCAATTTCGGGGATCTGGCCCAAACAGGCTACTTCCGTCTGATCGAGAAAAGCTCTCAACCTTCGTTTGGCCTCGGCCAGAGCTTCCTTTTCGCCATTGTGTACCTTCACATATGCAGAAAGGAATGGGCCCATCAGCCACGGCCAGACAGTACCTTGATGATAAGCCATATCGCGGGAGCGAAAATCTCCGTCATATGTGGGCTGATATCTTGGATCCCATCGTGAAAGAGTTCTTAATCCAACCGAAGTACAGAGCTCGCGATCCACAACCTCGACTACCTGTTTCGCACGGCTATAGTCGAGCATTCCATGATGCAGGCTCACCGCAAAAATCTGGTTCGGGCGAATCGATGAATCCAGGGACTCACCGTCTACCACATCGTAAAGGCAGCCCGCTGCTTCATTCCAAAACAGCTTATTGAAGCTCTTCTTCGCAAGGGCGGCTCTACATCGAAGAGAAGCGGCAAAGTCTGTCTCCTCAAAGGAATCTGCCAAATCGCTCATCACCTGCAAAGCGTTATACCAAAGGGCCTGGATCTCTACAGGCTTGCCAATTCGAGGCGTAACAACATAATCTCCTACCTTTGCATCCATCCACGTTAGCTGAACGCCCTCGACTCCACACGACAGCAACCCATCATCATCAACATGGATACCATAGCGTGTACCTCGTACATGCCATTCAATCGATTCTTTTAAATGCTGATAGAGGTGTTCACGAACAAATTCAAAGTCATTGGTGTAGACAAGATATTTCCGTATCGCCTCAAAAAACCACAACGTTGCATCGACAGTGTTGTACTCGGGTTTTTCTCCTCTGTCGGGAAAGCGATTAGGAAGCATTCCTTCGCTCAGATTCGCAGCAAATGCCCGCAAAATTTCGCGAGCCTCAGAAAAGCGGCCCGGAACGAGTACAAGGCCAGGGAAAGAGATCATCGTATCCCGTCCCCAATCACTGAACCAGTGATACCCGGCAATGACACTCTTATAGCTGTCGCGACGAACAAGAAACTGATCTGCTGCCACCGTAAGCCGTCTCACTAACTCATCATCAACCGGCACCGAAGCTAGAATAGATTGCCTTCGATGCACTTCCGCTTCACATAAGGATGCAACGTCCGATACTTTATGAGCTTCGCTAGAGGCCAGCGTTGTTGCAGGGCGATCCACTGTCAGTTTGAAATTCAAGGAAAAGGGCTGAAACAGATCCTCCCGGTAATCCAAGCCGCGCTCTCTTTCCCGATCAAACTCAAAATCGAGATACCAGCCAAAACCATCTCCAACGGAATCGGCATTATGGGAAAGATACAGAGTCGGCAAATCCGAATAAGGTGATATAGAGATTATCCCCTCGCAGGCTACATACGTCGGATTCAAAGCACTATTTCTGTGAGTGGTCGCATGGTAATCACGAAAGGCTATCAGTGGACGAAGTTCGAGTTCACATTCTCCCTGGTTTATTTTGTATTCCACAACCGTGGTATTTTCCCCATGCACCATGAAGATCTTCTTTTCCAAAAGAAGACCCTCGAGCTCATAAACAAACGTCGGAAAAGGATCGATGCGAAACTCACGAAGGTATTGATAGCCCCGAGGATGAATTACCCCCGGATATCGATTTACAGATAGCTCATATTTTTGCCCTGCTATGGTAGCTATCTCTTCAAACTTCGAGAGCAAGACCATTCGCCCCACAGGAGGGGCGGTCGCTGCAACGAGAAGGCCATGATACCGTCGCGTGTTTCCACCAATAACAGTCGAAGAAGCAAAACCGCCCAAGCCATTTGTCTCCAGCCACTCCAAAGAAAGAGACTGGTCTGGATCGGAGAGACGCTCGCGACCGCATCGGATCAGACACATCCCTACACTCCACTCTGCTGCATGAGCTTCGAGAGCAATCCTGTCCATCCGGTCTGGTGGCTTGCTCCATGTCCTTTTCCGCTATCACCATCAAAAAACTCGTAGAACAAGACTAGATCTTTCCAATGTGGATCGAATTGATAGGCCTTATCCGATCCATTCGACGGCCGCGCCCCGGATGGATCGCGAAGGAAGAGGCTGGTCAGGCGACGTGACAGATCCGCGGCAATATCGCAAAGCGGCAGATAGTTCCCCGAGCCTGTCGGATATTCCACGGTATAGCAGGAGCCGAAGTAATGATGGAACTTTTGCAAAGATTCAATGATCAGGTAATTCACCGGAAACCATATAGGACCGCGCCAGTTCGAATTACCGCCGAAGATTCCACTTCGAGAATCTGCAGGCTCATAGTCGACACGATAGTCTGTGCCATCGACGCTCATAACAAAGGGGTGTTCATGGTGCATTCGTGACAAAGCTCGAATTCCATACGGAGAAAGAAATTCCTTTTCATCGAAAAGATAACGCAGAACCCGGCGTAGTCGATCCCTGTCGACAATAGCCATCAAACGCCGCTCTCCTTCACCGGGAGTCCTCATGCACGCCACATTAGCGGCAAGATCTTTACGATTCTCGATAAACCATTCCAGCCGGCGTTTGAAACCAGGAAAACGATCTACCATTGACGGCTCAAGCGTCTGCACGGCAAAGAGCGGAATTAAACCAACGATGGAGCGGACTCTCAATTGCTCTCGCGAACCATCGACCCGAAGCAACACGTCATAGAAAAATCCATCCTCTTCACTCCACATGCAAGCCCCATCGTTACCGAGGTGGGTAATCGCATTCGCAATATAGAGGAAGTGTTCCCAGAACTTACTTGCAACATCTTCATAAGCCGGATCGGCATTCGCCAGTTCGAGCGCGATGGCTAACAGGTTCAGGCTGAACATTCCCATCCACCCGGTACCATCGGCTTGTCCGAGAAAACCGCCTGTGGGCAAAGGAGCATCGCGATTAAAGACGCCGATATTGTCGAGCCCCAGGAATCCGCCTTGGAAGACATTGTGGCCTTCGGGGTCTTTGCGATTCACCCACCAGGTAAAGTTCAACATGAGCTTGTGAAACATGCGTTCGAGAAAGGCTATATCTCCTACTCCGCATCGTTTCTTCTCGATTTTGTAGACACGCCAAGTCGCCCAGGCCTGCACAGGCGGATTTACATCTCCCAAAGCCCATTCGTAGGCAGGCAGTTGTCCATTCGGATGTTGATACCACTCACGCGTCATCAAAACGAGTTGCTCTTTCGCATAATCTGGATCTACAAGGGCGAGAGGCACACAGTGGAAGGCTAAATCCCAAGCGGCATACCATGGATACTCCCACTTGTCCGGCATCGAAATAACATCTGCGTTATACAAGTGCTGCCAGTCATGGTTTCTGCCGTTTTTGCGAGAAGAAGGAGGAGGATAATAATTAGGATCGCCTTCCAGCCAATCCTTCACGATGTAGTGATAGAACTGCTTTGACCACAACAGCCCGGCAAAAGATTGTCGCATCACATTCTTCGCATCGTCACCAAGCTTCGAAGGAATGACCTGTGAATAGAAGACATCGGCCTCTGCAATTCGCTGTGCAAAGATATCGTCAAATTCTGCCCCGAAGGAATTTCCCGAGGGGGCAATGTCGCTTAAGCGAAGACGAAGGACTGCAGCTTTTCCGGGCTCGACCTGCAACTGGTAATGCATCGCGGCCTTTGTTCCACGATTGCCGGGATTAACCGCATTATGCTCACTCTCGACAACATAGTTGTTTATCCCATCTTTCGCGAAGCGTGTTGGATTGCTTCCTCCATAGAGTCTGCGGAAGTTTGTTTCATTCTCGGTGTAGAGAACCGTACACGGTCCAGGAGTCGATAACCAGCGCTTCCCGTAATAAGGTTCATCAAGCTCAATGGAACAAGGAGAAGCAGCTCTAAGCTCCGGACGGATCTCTTCCCTGCCCCAAGCCCAGGTGTTGCGAAACCACACCGTCGGCAGGACATGAAGCTCTGCCGTTTCCGGTCCACGATTTTCAATCGTGATGCGAACTAGAATGTCTTCCGGGGACTGCTTCGCGTACTCCACAAAGACATCGAAATAGCGATTCTCTTCGAAGATGCCGGTATCCGTGAGCTCGAATTCATAATCGTAACGGCCACGCCTACGATTTTCTTCTACCAGCTGGGTATAAGGGAAAGCAGCCTGCGGATACTTGTATAGATACTTCATGTACGAGTGCGTCGGAGTATTGTCCAAGTAGTAGTAGCACTCTTTTACATCTTCTCCGTGGTTACCTTCATTTCCCGTAAGCCCAAAGAGCCGCTCTTTCAGGATAGAATCTTTGCCGTTCCAGAGAGCAACAGAAAAACATATCTTCTGGTGCCGATCGCAGATTCCGGCAATACCGTCTTCAGTCCATCGGTAGGCTCTGGAACGGGCAGCATCATGAGGGAAATACTCCCAAGCTGTCCCATCACCGCTATAGTCTTCACGTACCGTGCCCCAAGAGCGTTCGCTGAGATAAGGGCCCCAACGCTTCCAATGAGATTTACGGTCTTTCGAATCTTCAAGACGGCGTTCTTCGGCGGTCATCAAAGGCCTCCTATGCCCGATCTTATCGAAAGTTGAGTGTGCACATATGCAAGCACACTCTGTTGACATATAAGAGATGCGATATCAATCGTCTATGCTTCATACACATAGGGGAGTTCTTTACGAATCGATTTTGGAAAGATCGCATCTCTGCAAAGGAATCTGTAAGTCTAAAGTCGGTTCAGACTTTGATCAAGGTCTGAAATGAGATCGTTGGGATGCTCCAACCCGACTGAAAGGCGCAAGAGATTCTGAGGAGTTTGGCTTTCAGGTCCTTCGATTGACGCACGATGTTCGACCAGGCTATGTGTACCTCCCAAACTCGTAGCGCGTGTAAAGAGTTGCATCCCTGCAGCAACGCGCATGGCCTCGGGAGCTCCCCCTTTCACCTCAAATGAGAGCATGCCTCCAAAACCAGACATTTGACGCTTGGCTATTTCATGCCCGGGATGATCGGAAAGCCCGGGATATAGGACCTTAACTACATTGCGATGCTTCGTCAGGAAATCGGCGATGAGCGATGCCGTCGTACTCAACGAACGTACTCGGCACGGCAGGGTCTCAATTCCACGAAGTGTCATGAAACAATCGAAGGGAGAGGGAACGGCACCGGTTGAACTTTGCACATGCCTTAGACTCTGATAAAGCTCATCCGGTTCCCGCAAAACTAGCGCACCACCGGTAACATCACTGTGCCCGGAAATGTACTTCGTCGTGGAATGAAGTACAAGATCCGCGCCCCAATCAAATGGATTCTGCAAAACAGGAGTTGCAAAGGTCGAGTCACACGCTAGGAGCACCCCGGCTTCTTTTGTAATCGCTGCAATCCCCGCCAGATCAGTGATCTTCAGCAATGGATTGGAGGGTGTCTCGGTCCAGACAAGACGCGTCGATTTCCGCAGCACTTTACGAAGAATCTCCGGATTCGTCATATCGACATAATCGACAAAGATTCCCCAGTTCGAGAAGACTCCGTTCAGCAGCCTGCGAAAGCCGTGATACATGTCATCGGGAGCAATGATGTGATCGCCAGGAGAGAGGGTATGAACTACAGCCGTAGCCGCCGCCAATCCAGAAGAAAAAGCTAACGCGGCCTTTCCACCTTCCAAAGCCGCCAAACAAGCTTCTAGCGACTGTCTTGTCGGGTTTAGCTCCCGTGAATAGGAATACCCGCGGCGGTACTCTCCATCAATATCCCGCTCGAATGTGGTTGAAAGATGAATAGGTGCAACCACGGCACCAGTAACGGGATCAATCTTACGACCGGCATGTACCGCCAAGGTTTCAATATTCTTCGTCATCCGGACCTCACATGACGTTATCAGTCGCATTCTAGAGCATTTTCAAATTACATACCTTTTCGCACTGCATCCGAAACCTCAACGTTACGCGAGGCTTCCGTCCTTGGAGCGAATTGCGAGCCACCTTTAAAAAGAATTTCTATATTTGGAACTGCCAGCTAAGCAGGCTATGCAATCGTTCCAAAATTCCTGAAGCTTTCCGATATCTTTATCCTTATGCCGAAAATTGCTCATCTTGAATGCTCCCGCTGTGGGAGCAAGCTTTCTGCCGAGAAACCATCGACGGTATGCCCCAATTGTGCTGGCGCACTTTACGTCCGCTACGATATGAACGCCATTAAGGCGTCGGCCAATCGTGAAAACATTGCCAGGCGAGCAGAAACTTCACCGACTAGCCTTGGGATGTGGCGATACGCAGAGGTTCTTCCTGAGGTCGAGCCGGTAACGCTCGGAGAAGGATTTACTCCGATGCTGCGCAGCCGCCGCCATCCGAACCTCTTCCTCAAGGAAGAAGCGGCCAATCCAACAGGAACATTCAAAGCACGCGGCCTTTCCATGGCGGTATCGTTAGCCCGGCACTACGGAATCAAGAAATTGGCTGTCCCCTCCGCCGGTAACGCTGCAGGGGCTCTCGCCGCTTATGCCGCTGCAGCGCAGATCGAAGCTCACATCTTTATGCCCAAAGATGTGCCCTTTGCCAATTATCTCGAGGGAGTGGCCTACGGCGCCAATGTCACCCTCGTTGACGGCCTTATTTCCGACTGTGCCCGCATCGTGAACGAACGCAAAGCTCAGGAGGGATGGTTCGACATCTCGACGCTGAAAGAGCCCTTTCGCATAGAAGGGAAAAAGACGATGGGCTACGAGCTTGTCGAGCAACTGGGTTGGGAGTATCCGGATGCGGTCTTCTATCCAACTGGTGGTGGAGTCGGACTCATTGGCATGTGGAAGGCATTTGAAGAGCTCGAACAGCTCGGCTGGGTGGCTCCTGGCAAGCGTCCCAAGATGATCGCGGTTCAAGCCTCAGGCTGCGCACCGATTGCACAGGCGTACCGGGAAGGAGCCGAGACCTCGCAGGCGGTCAAAAACGCTTCCACCTTTGCTGCCGGATTACGGGTACCTAAACCTTATGGGGACTACATCATTCTCGACGCGGTACGCTCCTCGGGGGGAACCGTGGTCGATGTGTCGGATAATGTCATTCTGAAATCGCTTCTTGACTGGTCGCGCCATGAAGGCATTCTTCTCTCCCCCGAAGGAGCTGCAGCGACAGCAGCCTATGACCATCTACTGCAAACGGGTTTTTTGCGCTCTCAGGACCGGGTTGTCCTCTTTAATACCGGCTCAGGGCTGAAATACACTGACATGATTGCGGAAGCGATGAAGCTGGCACGTCCCACACAGGACGCTTCTCCATCCGAGATCTAGGAGCGCTCAGTACCGGTGCAGACGAAAAGGCCGGAATCCGCGTGACCCATCCGCTTAGGGGAGGGTCACGCCTCATCACCTCTGGATCTATGCATGGAACGATGTTCTGCCCTCGGTATGCGCCGATTCCTGCACATCATGTTGCCAGAGGGGTTGGCGGGTATTCGCAATCCCCTCATGCAACTTCCCGGAACCGTTGATTACCGAAAGGTCATTTGGAATCTTCTTCGGGAAAAAGATACTAATAGTCGTTCCCCGATGGACGGAGCTACAGCTACTACGAATGTGGAAGCTTCCCCCATGCTTCTCGACAATTTCCGAACTGACCCACATACCGAGCCCCGTGCCGTTAATTCCCTTAGTCGTAAAGAAAGGTTCGAACATACGTTGCCGCACCTCTCTGTCCATCCCGTGTCCATTATCGGAAACACACACTCGCACACCTTCCGACTCGGTCCTTCTATGCCGCGACTGCCTAATACTGATCCGGATCTGGCCGCCATTGCGCGTAGCATCGAAAGCGTTGCTCAGCAAATTCGCAAAAACCTGCCTCAACTCACTTGAATAACCCGTTATGATGCAAGGCGCAGAATCGTATTGCTGATAAACCGTAATCCCAGAGTTTGACATCCGGGCACGATATAAGGCGAGTACCGACTCCATGACCTCGGCCATATTTACGTCCGAAGCGTAACTGGATTGACGATGGAAGCGGAGCGTGTGATTGGCAATGTGACTTACCCGGGCCAACTCCCCAGCCGCCATTCTGAGATACTCTTCCTGCACCGCTGAGAGAGGTGTCGACTGCAGCAGATAAACCAGATTCACTACAGCTTCTAGAGGATTGTTGATCTCATGTGCAATGCTCGATGCCAAGCGTCCTACAACTGCAAGCTTTTCCGCCTTACGCATGGCATCCTCAGCACGAGTTTTGTCTTCAATATCTATAACGGTGCTAATCCACGATTGCTCATGTTCGGACTCCCAAAACGGCATGTAACGAGCCAGATGCCAACGCCAGCTTCGATCCGACGATCTCTGCAATCTGTACTGAACCTCGAAAGACGAATTTGAAATGAAAGCCTCCTGCATAGCGTGTGAGACCTTCTCTCTATCATCCGGATGAATAAGAGATCGCCAAAGTCCGTTATAGAGCTGCTCCATCGAGATCCCCAGATATTCGAGCACTCTTTTGTTGCAGAATTCAATCCTGAGCCCATCCCCTTCTCTGCGTGCCACCCATATCATTTGCGGCACAGATTCCATGAGACGGCGATAGCGCTCCTCACTTTCACGTAAAGCAATTTCGGCACTGCGTCGCTCGGTTATATCCTGCGCATAGCCAACCACGCCATAGGGCTTACCATCTTCATCGCGTAATAAAGAGAGAGAGAGACGAGTCCAGCACTCTTTTCCAGAACGATGAGCGCTCTGCAATTCACCTTCAAAACGCCCGGAGGAATGCACTTCATGGAAGATGCTGGAGATAATCGCCTGGGAATCCATTTCCGGATACAAGAATCCTATTGATTTGCCAAGAATCTCGGACTCGCTATAGCCGAACAGCCGGCTCGCACCGGCATTCCACTTCAGGATATTTCCAGCCAGGTCCATCTGGATTACGGCATCATGAACTTGATCTAGAACTTGGGCTTGACGTCGTAACAGGAGTTCCGCATTGCGTCGCTCAGCACGGACCACGGCTTCCCTCAGTTCACGCTCAACAACCGCCCCCAAGCGAGTCAAGTTGTCCTTCGATAGATAATCGTGTACTCCGGCGCGCATACCTTCTACTGCGTCTATTTCACGCATCGCACCAGATACGATAAGGAAAGGGATATCACGCCCACTCTCCTTCAAAAGCTTCAACGCGCCCATTGCGCTGAAACGGGGAAGATCATAGTCGGCGATGATAAGATCGCAGGGCTTTTGAGAGAGATACTCGCGCATCTCTTCAGGAGTTTCTACTCTACTCCACTCAACAGAGTAGCCGCATTGGCGCAACTCATCGATGATGAGTAAAGCATCATCCTCGCGGTCTTCCGATAGCAATACGTGCAACTTGCGGCTTGCGCTTTCCACTTTATCCTCGTCTGCCCGATTCATTGCAATTCAGCCAGTATTGAGATAGGCAACGCATGACTTCCATATATCTGGAGAAATCCATTGCCTTACGGACATAACTGTTTGCACCCGACTCATAGCTGGTCACAATATCTTCCTCCCGGTTCGATGAGCTCAAGACGACAATGGGGATATAGCGTGTCCTAGGGTCCTGCCGTACACGAGTTAGAATCTCAAGCCCGCTTACCTTCGGCAACTTGAGATCCAGCAACACCAGATCCGGCCCAAATCCCGTCCTTCGGTCTTTATACTTACCTGTCCCAAACAGCAAATCCAAAGCTTCTGCGCCATCGCGCGCTACGATAACGTCATTTTGAACGCCGCTGGCACGCACGGCATCGACCGTCAATAATTCATCGTCTTCGTTGTCCTCGACAAGGATAATCGGCCTACCGACTCTATCTTTCACTTACCATCCCTCCAAGAGTAAAGTGAAAAGTTGCGCCCTCGCCTACCGCGCTTTCAGCCCAAATACTTCCATTGTGCCTGTGAATAACCCGTTGAACAATTGCCAGACCTACACCTGTACCTTCAAACTCGCTGGCACGATGCAATCGTTGAAAAGGTGCAAAGAGCTTGTCGGCATATTGAGAATCGAAGCCAGCACCATTATCGAGAACGGTGTAAACCGGAATCCCATCCTTCACCTCTCTGCAAAACTCAATTTTCGGCGAAGGCTGTTTCCCTGTAAATTTCCAAGCATTGCTTAGCAGGTTGCTTAACACCACACCAAGCAAGCGAGGATCGCCATTGTCGCACATCCCAGTCTGTAAGTGTATTTCCACTTTTCTCTCAGGATCGCGATTCCTCAGATCCCGAATAATCTCTTCTGCAATCGCGCTTAAGTCCACAGGCTCAACGCGAATCTCAGCTCTGGAAACACGTGACAGTTCAAGCAGATCTTCTATTAATTGAGACATGCGGCTAGAAGCAGCACGCATACGTTCGAGATGTTCTACAGCCGTACCGTCAAGTGTCTTTCCCGAATAGTCCCGCAGTAAAATCCTAGCAAAACCCTCGATCGTCCGAAGAGGAGCTCGCAAGTCATGAGAAACAGAGTAACTAAAGGCTTCAAGCTCGCGATTCAAAGAGGCCAGCTCGGTATTTCTCTCAGAGATTCTCTCTTCGGCGCGTTTTCTCTCCGAGATATCTCGAATCGCACAAGATAGAAGCAGCCCTTCCTGCGTTTGCAGAGGGCTGAAGCTGACCTCAGATGGGAACTGTATTCCATTACGACGTTGGGCAACGCACTCCCGAACATCGTTGCCTTCAACAAAACTCCATTCCGGCAACAACTCGCGAACATTGTGACCGAGCAACTCCTGCCTGCTATATCCGAATAAAGAATCGGTTCTGGAATTCGCAAGCGTAATGAAACCATCTTCGTTGGTAATGAGAATGGCATCTGGAGCAGCCTCCAACAGAGAACGAAACTTCTGCTCGGCCTTTGCCAGAACCTCCGAGTGAAGCTGTTGCCGCCGGGCGCTACGGCTCAACTCGACAAAAACCCCCACCTTGGAGCGAAGCACCTCGGGGACAATTGGCTTAAACAAAAAGTCTACGGCTCCAAGATGATATCCCCGGAAGAGATGCTCCTCATTGCGATACCCGGTCAGGAACAGGATAGGAGTATGAGCACTCCGTTTTCTGGAGCGGATCAGTTCAGCAGTCTCAAAGCCATCCATATCCGGCATCTTTACATCGAGCAGAACTGCAGCAAAATCATTATCCAGCAGATGGCGCAACGCCTCACGTCCGGAGCGGGCAAGAACCAGCTCTTGATTTAATGACTCGAGTGCAGCAGCCAGCGAGAGAAGATTATCGGCATTGTCATCCACAAGGAGAAGCTTGACCCGCTCTTCTGGCACCTTTGTGCCTCGTGCGGACGCGACAGAAACCTCTTGTCCGAATCCCTTCGTCGACAAGTGTGGTGCATAACTCATCTTTATCTTTCGTCCCCGTTTGCTGCTAGACCGCTGATGATTAGCAATACAAATCCGACTCAATCCTGAACACTGGCATCGGAATAGAAATGACTGTCCATGGAACTACCATTTTTGTGTACAGCAATACTTGAATGAATCCCTGTTTCATTTCGTCTGGAAAGCCAAACTCGCATGACAGAAAAAAGCTGCTCCAGATCCACAGGCTTGGTTACATAGTCTGTGGCCCCAGCCTCCAGGCACTTATCGCGATCCCCTTTCATAGCCTTCGCGGTAAGAGCAATAATCGGAAGATTATGAAACTGCGGTATCCGGCGGATGGCCTGTGTCGTCTGATACCCATCCATCTCCGGCATCATAATGTCCATTAGAATCACATCTACATCGGGAGTCTTCCGCAGTAACTCAATTCCGGCACGACCGTTTTCTGCGTGCAAGACTTCAATATCGTGATGCTCCAGCAGACTAGTCAAGGCAAAGATGTTTCTCAGATCATCATCGATCACCAGGACCTTCTTGCCTGTCAGAGTTGCGTCACTCTGGCGTACTTCAAAAAGAATTTCCCGTTGTGTCTCGGAAAGCACTGTTTCGCTGCGATGAAGCAGAAGAACCGTTTGATCCAACAGACGCTCAACCGATGGCACATACCGGATCACCGTGGATTGAAAAAGCAGACCAAGATTGTTCTCATCACTCTCCGGCTGGGTTCCCAACAACAAAATCGGTGGCACCTCAGGAGCAATATGTGCATGCACCTCTTCTACGAAATGTGGCGCGGCAATATCGGATAATTGAGAATCCACTACGATGGCATCCAAATACTGCTCACCAACGATAGCCAAGGCCTCACCGCCTGTAGAAGCTGCAAATATCTCTAGATCAGGGCCTCCAATCATTTCGCAAATTCGCTGTGTCTCGGCACTCGAGGTTACAAGCAGTAACTTCTTGATACGAGGCTGCATCGATTTGTGGATGTGTCCAAAGGCCTGCTCCAGCAATTCCTTGCCGACAGTCTTCTGAAGATAAGTCATTGCGCCCAAAGCAAGTCCACGACGACGGTTTTCATCTCCGCTGATAATGTGCACTGGGATATGGCGAATTTGCGGATCGTGTTTCAGGCGATCAAGGAAGGTCCAGCCCACCATATCCGGAAGAGAGATATCCAGTGTCACTGCGCCTGGAATGAATTCCCGAGCCAACGATAGTGCAGTAGCACCGCGCAGTGCGACCAAGGATTTCAGTCCCTGTTCGTGTGCCATATCTACTAAAATTCGCGCAAAGGTTACATCGTCTTCAACAATCAGGACCACCTGATCTCCGGGATGAATGACATTACGATCGTCCTCCACCACAAGATCTTCTACCAGGGACTCGGGTAGATTCGTCCGTATTGGCGCCATGATTGTTGTTGCCGTTTCGGCGTTCTCTGCAGACGCTAACGCGGGGAAAACCGCGAAACGGGAAGATTCGCCTCCTGGAGGAAGAACAGCGGGGGCATACATCTGCGGCAAATAAAGAGTGAACGTACTCCCCACACCGGGAATACTCTCCAGACGAATCTCTCCGCCAAGCAGACGGGCCAGTTCACGGCTGATAGATAACCCAAGTCCGGTGCCACCGTATTTTCTGCTGGTGGTGCCATCTGCCTGCTGGAAGGCTTCGAAGATGATCTTCTGCTTGTCCTGTGGAATGCCTATACCGGTATCTGTTACCGAAAATGCAATGACACTCTTCATCCGGCTGAGTACCGGATTCTCCGGACGCCACTTCAAATCAGGTCTTCCAATCGAGAGATTAACGGATCCGTGCTCGGTAAACTTCAGAGCGTTGGAGATCAGATTCTTGAGAACCTGCTGCAAACGCTTCGTATCGGTATGCATACTATCGCCGAGCGTGGCATCAAGCTCAATGGTAAAGTCGAGCCCCTTACCATCCGCAACATGACGGAAGGTACGGGAGCAATAATCCTGCAATTCAGCAAAACGAACCGGACCAAGCTCAACGTCCATCTTTCCGGACTCGATCTTTGAAAGATCGAGGATGTCGTTAATAAGGGCAAGCAGGTCCGTACCGGAGGAATGAATAGTCTCGGCAAATTTCACTTGCTTGGGCAGAAGATTCTTCTCCGAATTCTCGGCAAGCATCTTCGCCAAAATCAGAAGATTGTTCAGCGGAGTGCGGAGTTCATGACTCATATTTGCCAGAAACTCGCTCTTGTACTTCGAAGTAAGGGCCAGTTGCTCAGCCTTCTCTTCAAGCTGCGCCTTTGCCTGCTCCACTTCACGATTCTTGGTTTCAACTTCCGTCTTCTGTTCGGCAAGCAATTGGGCCTTCTCTTGCAGCTCCGCATTCGTCTTTTGCAATTGCAACTGCTGGCTCTGTAATTCTTCAGCCAAAGCTTGCGATTGCTTCAGGAGCTCTTCAGTCCTCATCGTTGCGGCAATCGTGTTCAACACAATACCGATGGATTCTGTCAGCAGATCGAGGAAGGCCAGATGAACTTCGCTGAACTGATAGAAAGATGCCAGCTCAATAACAGCTTTCGCTTCTCCTTCAAAGAGCACAGGCAGAACAACGATGCTTGCGGGTGCCGATCCTCCCAGACTCGACTCAATGCGGATATAGTCTTTTGGTACTTCTTTCACCACGATGCGCTGTTTCTCGAATGCGCATTGGCCAACTAGTCCTTCTCCGACCCTGAATTGTCGCCGAATTTCTTCTTGCTCGCTAATGGCATACCCGGAGAGAAATTTCAGCGTCGTTGAATCGCTCTCGACACTATCGGCCAGATAAAAGGCACCTCGCTGTGCACCAACCAGGGGAGTGAGTTCCGAGAGCAACAACTTAGCGACAGCAAGCAGGTCGCGCTGCCCCTGCATCATCCCAGTAAATTTTGCGATGTTGGTCTTCAACCAGTCCTGATCGGTATTCTTGCGCGTCGTCTCAGCAAGATTGGCAATCATCTGGTTGATCGTGTCCTTGAGCGTTTCAACTTCTCCCTGGGCCTCTACGGCAATCGAACGAGTCAAATCGCCTTTGGTGACAGCAATCGCGACATCGGCAATCGCTCGCACCTGGGTCGTCAGATTAGCTGCAAGCTGATTCACATTGTCCGTGAGATCGCGCCAGATACCAGCAGCACCCGGCACGCGAGCCTGACCGCCGAGTTTCCCTTCGATTCCTACCTCGCGAGCTACCGAGGTCACCTGGTCAGCAAAAACAGCTAAGGTGTCGATCATGGCGTTGATGGTGTCGGCCAGCTCCGCAATCTCACCTTTGGTTTCCAGCACCAGCTTTCTCTTAAGATCGCCATTCGCTACGGCAGTCACCACCTTAGCGATACCGCGAACCTGGGTAGTCAGGTTTGCAGCCATCAGGTTCACGTTGTCGGTAAGATCCTTCCATGTACCGGCTACGCCCCGAACTTCCGCCTGCCCGCCGAGCTTCCCTTCAGTTCCTACCTCACGAGCAACACGCGTGACTTCCGAGGCAAAGGCGTTCAGCTGATCCACCATCGTGTTGATGGTGTTCTTCAGCTCCAGAATCTCGCCCCGAACATCGACAGTAATCTTGCGACTCAAATCTCCATTCGCAACAGCCGTGGTCACCTGAGCAATATTTCGAACCTGAGCCGTCAAATTGCTGGCCATGGAGTTGACCGATTCCGTCAGGTCCTTCCAAGTACCTCCGACACCTCTTACAACCGCCTGTCCACCGAGCTTCCCTTCAGTTCCTACCTCACGAGCAACACGGGTGACTTCCGAGGCGAAGGCGTTCAGCTGATCCACCATTGTGTTGATCGTGTTCTTCAGCTCCAGAATCTCGCCGCGTACATCGACCGTGATTTTGCGGCCAAGATCACCACGTGCAACGGCCGTCGTAACCTCGGCAATATTCCTCACCTGGGCTGTCAGGTTGCCAGCCATGGAGTTGACCGATTCGGTCAGATCTTTCCAGACTCCGGCAACTCCCTTTACCTCTGCCTGGCCGCCGAGTTTCCCTTCGGTTCCTACTTCACGCGCAACGCGCGTAACTTCCGAACCAAAAGAATTCAGCTGATCCACCATCGTGTTAATCGTGTTCTTTAGCTCTTGAATCTCACCGCGAGCATCAACGGTAATCTTTGTTGAAAGGTCGCCCTTAGCAACAGCGGTAGTAACTTGAGCAATGTTTCTCACCTGACTGGTGAGGTTCCCTGCCATTGAATTCACTGACTCCGTCAGATCCTTCCAGGTACCACCGACACCTCTTACAACCGCCTGCCCGCCGAGTTTCCCTTCGGTTCCTACCTCACGAGCAACACGGGTGACTTCCGAAGCAAAGGCATTCAGCTGATCCACCATTGTGTTGATCGTGTTCTTCAGTTCCAGAATTTCGCCGCGTACATCGACCGTAATCTTGCGACTCAGGTCACCATTAGCGACTGCTGTAGTAACCTCGGCAATATTTCTCACCTGGGCTGTCAGGTTGCCAGCCATGGAATTGACCGATTCGGTCAGATCCTTCCAGACTCCGGCAACACCCTTTACCTCTGCCTGGCCGCCAAGTTTTCCTTCAGTTCCAACTTCACGCGCAACACGGGTGACTTCCGAAGCGAAGGCGTTCAGCTGATCCACCATTGTGTTCATGGTGTTTTTCAGCTCCAGAATCTCGCCACGCACGTCTACTGTAATTTTGCGTCCCAGGTCGCCACGAGCTACAGCAGTCGTTACTTCTGCAATATTTCTTACCTGGGCCGTCAGGTTTCCGGCCATTGAGTTGACCGACTCTGTAAGATCTTTCCAGACTCCACCGACACCTTTCACATCGGCTTGGCCACCAAGCTTTCCCTCTGTTCCTACTTCACGGGCAACACGAGTTACCTCCGAACCGAAGGCATTCAGCTGATCCACCATCGTGTTAATCGTGTTCTTTAGCTCCAGAATCTCGCCACGAACATCCACCGTGATCTTGCGGCTCAGATCACCACGAGCCACCGCGGTTGCAACATCGGCGATATTTCTGACCTGACTGGTCAGGTTACCAGCCATAAAGTTCACCGAATCGGTCAGATCTTTCCAGACTCCGGCAACTCCCTTCACATCCGCTTGGCCACCGAGCCTGCCTTCGGTTCCAACTTCACGCGCAACACGGGTCACCTCCGAACCAAAAGCGTTCAGCTGATCCACCATCGTGTTGATCGTGTTCTTTAGCTCCAGAATCTCACCGCGGACATCTACCGTGATCTTGCGGCCAAGATCTCCACGGGCAACAGCAGTGGTAACTTCAGCAATGTTTCTGACCTGGGCTGTGAGGTTGCCGGTCATCGAGTTGACCGATTCGGTCAGATCTTTCCAAACTCCGCCAACACCCTTTACATCTGCTTGTCCGCCAAGCTTGCCTTCGGTTCCAACCTCGCGTGCCACGCGGGTTACCTCAGACGCAAAAGCATTGAGTTGGTCCACCATGGTATTCATGGTGTTTTTTAGCTCAAGAATTTCTCCACGAACATCTACGGTGATCTTGCGGCTCAAATCCCCATTTGCAACAGCGGTCGTTACTTCAGCAATATTTCTGACCTGGGCAGTCAGGTTGCCTGCCATTGAATTTACGGAGTCGGTGAGATCCTTCCAAACACCCGCCACACCCTTCACATCCGCCTGACCGCCAAGCTTGCCCTCGGTTCCGACCTCGCGCGCCACGCGGGTTACCTCGGATGCAAATGACGATAGCTGGTCCACCATTGTGTTAATGGTGTTTTTAAGTTCAAGAATTTCCCCTCGGGCATCGACCGTGATCTTGGTTGTTAAGTCGCCTCGAGCTACTGCAGTGGTCACTCCGGCAATATTGCGGACCTGATTCGTCAGGTTGCTGGCCATGTTGTTGACCGAATCAGTCAAGTCTTTCCAGGTACCAGCTACGCCTTTCACATCCGCCTGACCGCCAAGCTTGCCTTCTGTCCCGACCTCGCGAGCAACACGGGTCACTTCTCCGGCAAAGGTGTTTAGCCGGTCTACCATCGTGTTCACCACGACGGCAGTATGCATGAACTCGCCCTTTAGGGAGCGCCCATCGACCTCAAGTGCCATTCTCTGGGTGAGGTCGCCTTTGGCCACAGCACCGATGACGCGCGCAACTTCGGTAGAAGGTTGCACAAGATCGCTGATCAAACTGTTAACCGACTCAATGCATTCCGCATAAGCACCGCCGACCTTCAAGGTTGCGCGGTGATTAATTCGGCCGTCTTTACCGACCGCTCTACTAACTCGGGAAAACTCTTGAACCAATAGCTCATTTTGTTCAAAGACATCGTTCAGTGTGTCGTAGATCTTTCCGACCACCCCGGTCTGATCCTCTGGAAGACGCACAGAAAAATCGCCTTTTTTGAAGGCGATCAACGTCGAGAGGAGCTGGGTCGTATCAAGCACGTCGGGGGATACCTGCTGACGCATGAATACTCCTGGAGGCAGTAAAGTCTTTTAGATAGATGCTCTAATGGCATCTTGGTCATACTGCTTCCGCGCTGCTTTAGATTTTATTTTTTTAAATATTGCGCTCTAGAGTTGAGCCTATCCCAGGGGAAAGGCTTTCCTTGCAAAGACCTGGCCCCAAACATGACAATCCAAATGTCCGTCCAATAGTAGCATTCGCATTCATAGCATTCACAGAATGCAGCTATTGGACTTGAGAGTATCAAGGTTATCTTTACAATTCGAATATTGGCAAGAAGGGATTTGCCGGAAACACTGCAGAAGGTGCCTTCAAAAAATAATCCCAAACAGGGGCCGCCATGGAATGGTGTCCAGAAACGGCCATTCTGTTCGTCGAATCCTGATAGTTTATTCAACCCAAAAACGATATCGAATGTTCCAGGCTTGGGTTTCACCCGGCTTGATATTCAAGTGAATATAGGCCTCAGGGGATATAGTGCTCCGAATTGACCAAAGGTAGAATTTCGAGATTGGTCTGTCCGCAGTCTGCTCTACACCGATTCCGGAAGCATGATCTATTACCTGAATGTCATAGTCAGATAGTTTGTCGGAATATCCCGTTATGTAGCCAGCTGCTGTTTGCCGGGGTTGCAATTCCTTGAGATAGGTAATTTCCTTCCCCTCTATCTTCACAACCTCAGGATCGAAAGCCTCGCTGGCTTTGGGAGCAAAGTCCAGGCGGATCTGCATGCCAGGCCCCGTGGGACGATTATCAAGCATCAAGAAGTCATGGTCATAAACATCGGTCTCTATGGGCTTGGGACCTAAGTTCTCCAAGCGATGCTCAAGGACAATAGCATCTCCCCGACCATCGATCCGCAACGTCTTTGTATAGCGGTAATTAATTCCAAGTGAAGATTTCAGAACTTGTTGAAAGACAATAGCGTCTCGCCGCGTACTAACCTTCCACTTCCCAGAATCAACCAACGGATAGGACGTGCCGAAGTTGTAGACCGATTCGTCCAACTTGCGAAGTACGCCAACTCCGATTTTCACAAATAGATCGCCGGGTCGAGCATCCGCGTATCCAAGGGCTCCGCCTTCAGAGCGAAACTCTTCGACGGGCCCGGTAATGGAATCATGCAGCAATGGATCGTATTTTTGGAACCATTCACCCCAGAAGGTGTGCCCCCGATACGATAAACATCCAACAACGCCTGACCAGTCAAACCTCGGCCCACGATAATAGCCGTTCTGAGGATCAGGAAGAAAAGCTACCAGCTCTAGATGATCCTTTGAGAGGACGGCCTTGGGATGATCTGCATGAGAAATGTCATGGCAGCTGGAAGAGGCCCCAAACATCGGCATTGTCGCCAAGCCAAGAGCACAAACAGGTAGTAGATTGCGCAGAAACTTGAAATCCATTGTCTTCTTCCAAATGATCGCCCTACATGCCTAATATTTCAATGCTATACATTTTGGAGATTCAATCTGCGCCAGGTAATTGGGGCGCAATGGACTTCCAGTAGTTGAATCGATCGCATAGGCACTCACAGAGGAAGTCCTCTGATCGAGGACATACAGCTTGTCCTCTGAGGGAGTGAGCACAGCCATTTGCCCCTCCAGATATGAAATATGCGTCAATTCTCCGGAATACGGATCCACCCTCCAGGCCCGGATACTTTTTCTCTCTTCATTCCTAGAATCCATCCAAAAGGAAGAATAAAGAAGACGCCCTGAGTGATGAACGCCCAAAGAACTTTGAAACACTTCGTTAACGTCACGATCACAGCCCGTTCCTTCAACCTGGTGGATTCGATCTTCAATCCATCCGGAGTGAGACGAATAGCGATAGCAAGAGATTGTCCCTTCAAGATCATTTGTTACATACAGGAAATTTCCGGAAGGATGCAGCGCAACCTGTCCTGGGCCCGCACCTTCGGCGACGGAGAACTGCTGTTTGCGAACAAGCCGTCCATTCCCGACAGCAAGAACATTCAAACGGTTTGCGCCAAGATCGGCACTCAGCACATGCCCATTCACGGGATCGAAACACAACGAACTCGGATTTGCTGATAATTGCAAACGGCAATTACCCTGGCCAATCTCTTTCAGGATTCCAGATACACCCTTTGGCAATCCATCATCCCCAAGAGGCAAAAGGTTATAAGCCCCTCCTCCGTATACTGCAACGACAAGATAGCGGCTATCAGGAGAGAGAGCAAAACGGCGCGGACCAACGGCAGAGAGAGACAATCTTTGTGTATGCAGAAGAGTCAAAGTTCCCTTGTCCGGATCGACCGAATAGCTTTCAATGGTCCCTGCCGGAAGCCCTTCATGCTCACTTATTTCATTCGAGACGTACAGGAGATTTCGACTCGGATGTAATACCAGGTGGAAAGGAGAGGGGCTGGAAAGAAACTGCACCTGCTCCCATCTATTCCCATCCACCGCAAAGGTGTAAAGACCATGCTTTCCATTGGAGGTAGATCCCACGTAGGCGTAGCGCAACTGCGCACCCGATGACAAGGCACCAGCCAAAGGAACAACACCTCTCCAGGAGCTGAGTGCCGTTGCATATCCAATTCCCTGAACAAATCGACGGCGGCTGAACTGAGTATGTTTCGTCATATCTCGCTCCAGCGATATCTATACACGAACTGACATCGCGTGATGAAAGATGTTATGGGGATCGTATCTGCGCTTCACGCTCTGCAGAAAGGGATAAAGACCATTCTCACCGTAATAAAGCTGAGGCCAGAAGGAATAGGCCAACATATCGCAGTCAGGGTAGTTGATATAGCATCCCTCGTATTGCTCTCCGGGATATGGAGTCGCCGCATGCAAAGGATTATCGTCAGGATTGGAGTACATCTCCCGATAGAATTCTCCCAGCCATTTCACCCGCTCAGTGTCTTCTTCAGGTCTCGTCCAATTTGAGATGTACTGGAGTTTCATGATGGAGCTACGCTGCCAGATTGCAGTTGCATCGGCCAACGGGGCTTTATTAATCGCTCCGCCATAGGAATCGACAAGCACTACCAATCCTTTCAGATCGGCTCCTGCTGGCTCTTGAGTAAGGAACTTGTACAGGCACTTTACTTCAGCAGTAGTAAAGTTGTGCTTCATGTATGCGGATTTGTATTTTGCTCGAATTCCACCGCCACTGCCCCCACCCGCGACCGTCATATCCAGCCAAGGCCTCATGACAATCTGGTGCTGCCCTAAACACACTTGCTGATCGGTATCGCGATGCGGAAATCTTCGCTCTCCCGGTACGGGCACGGATTGATAACTGGGGCTACAAAGATGGAAGAGATCGAGAAACTCATTCAATACGGTCAGATCTTTTACCGTACCGTCGGGATTACAGAACTGCAGAGAAATGCCGAAGTGTTGGGTGGATGAATGAGAAAGCCCCATTACTGCGAAAAGGCCCCAAGTCTCAGGATCTTTTCCTCTCGTCTCCCAATAGTTGCCGAATGTTTTCACAATTGTGGCAAAACGATCCTCGGTCATCGTCTTCCAGTCGAAGGAAAGGAGGGCATGAGCAACTTCTTGTGGAGCCGGAGGCAGCTTATCGAAAAGGAATCCGGTAATCACGCCAAAAGTTCCTCCGCCTGCACCACGACAAGCACGGAACAAATCAGGATCGTGGCTCGCATCGACACGCCGAAGAGCCACCTTCCCCGCGCCATCCACTGTAAGGATGTCAACCGCCGAGAGCCAATCGACGGTTAATCCATGGAGGCGAGAAAGAAGACCGTAGCCTCCACCGCTGATATGACCACCAGCCCCAACGCTGTAGCAGGAACCCGCTGGAATCGTAACGCCATAGCGCCGATAAAGATTGAGGTAAACTTCCCCGAGTTGTTGCCCCGCGCTGATCCGATATCTCCGCCCGTCTCCACTCAAACGCGGTGCGGTCAGGAGACTCAAGTCCAACAAAGATCCGCCAGGATTATTTGAGACAAAGTCTTCATAGCAATGTCCGCCACTACGAATCGTTGGGCGCATGCCGGCATTCACAATCCGCTGAAGAGTCTCGGCTACTTCTTCTGCTGTTTCGCATAATTCGATCTGTTGAACGGCATCGGCCTCAGATCTGGGCCATCGCAGATTATGGCCTCGGCAAAGAGTCTTGTAACGTGGGTCTTGCTGTGTAACAGTAACCGCCATGTTGCTCTCCGATTTCGAGGGTCATCAGACAGCTGGCGCAAACCTGCTAGAGTTCTTGTACTTTCGCTTTGCAAAACGAATCATCATAGGGAGCTAGATTCTCGTCTCAATTCGAAAGTAAGAATGCTCTCATTACGCCTTGCTTACGGCAAAATAGAAGCCTCTCCCCGGGGCATCCGTGAAAAGGAGGACAATAAATACAATTGGTCTACCCGTCGTATGTCTTCACGACAGGACTCGGATTCTACACTGAATTGTCCGCAACAATAGCAGAAGTAAAGGCAATTACGCTAAGACAATTGCCCTAAGGTCTTGTGACAATGGCCAATTTCGCTGGTCAATTCGATTGTTGCATCATCCGCTGAAGGCTGCTGTAGAGAATGTACAGAAAGACCGCTCCTCCCCAAAAGCGTTGCGACCGATCCCTATACCTATTTCGACGAATAGTGCTTACTGGATTGTGTTCGCGAATTGAAGACATCGAAGCTTCCGTCCGGATGTGCCGTCAATCGAATCCAATTCCCCGCATCGGCTCCAGGAAGATTAGCTATCAAGTTGTCCGCTACATTATGCTGACGTCCACCCTCATCTGAATAATGGAGCTGCCAAAGGTCTTCCAGTCCGGAAGTGTCATGGATGTTCTGCCAAGCCGAGGGAGAGCCACCCTTTTTGGCGCCGTTGTCCATGATTGCCACACGTGGAGCAATAGCCTGAACGAAAGGTGCGCTATTACTCTGATACCAGCCGTGATGCGAAACAATATAGATATCGACTTTCCCCAGCTTGTTGACCGGACACGCTAGCTCCAGTTCCTTATCGGAAGTGAGATCCCCCAAATCGAGAATGCGTAATTTGTCGAAAGTGAAAAGAACCCCTAAAGAGCGCGCGTTTTCAGTTTGATCCGCTGTGATTTTAGGAGCAGCGGCGCACAAGGAATTGGCTTTACCGGCACCGTTTAATGAGGATTCGATCAGCCGTCCATCTGCACTGATGACCTTGCTTTCAATACCACGCAGAGGCAGCGAATCACCGGCCTTAGCTGTAATGTGACCATAGGAGCCTGATGCAAGTATCTTCTGATACGCCTCAAAGCCTTTCTGCGTTACTGGATCGTTCTCTCGATTCGGACCATGATCAATGAAGGCTCCGACGGGAATACGCTCCAGGAGCGAAGGCACCCCGCCAACATGATCGACGTGATAATGAGTCACCAGGACATAGTCAATCTTGCTTAAACCTGCCTGATGAGCAACCGAAGCGATGCGGGCTGCGCTCGTATCATTCTCTTTGGGATTGCCCGGCCATCCTGTATCAATAAGCAGAGACTGGTGCTCGGGGGTCACAAAGAGAGTCGCTTGCCCTCCCTCCACATCAATGAAATAAATCTGCAGTACAGACAAGTTCTCTGACTTTGCGACGGGAAGAAAACTGAATAAACTTGCCAAGACAAAGAGAGCGAGAGTGGAAGCGGAGCGCATCTTGATGAATCACCTCGGATTCAGGCATGAGAAGATCGTACTGGAGCCAGCCCCCTTACTTTAGAGCATTTTTGCCGTGTCTGTGTACCTCGGCTTTAAACTTCCGCTCGGAAAATCATCGTCACTTCAAATGACGGCTTCTGCAGGTAAATACTATTTGGAACCGTGCAAGACACCTTGATTGAGAAAAGTGCTCTGCTTGGAGTCCAGTCCCTTGATCACAGGAAGACTATCCCATGTACGAGAGATTCCCTTACATTCCTGTCGGGTCCGATTCGGAATGTGTCGTAAGATGGACCGCAATCGCAAGAGAGCTCCGGAATTCTCTGCGTGCAGATCACACTGTCCTCTGCCTGGAATGCGATCCGGAAACATTCAATTCCGACATCAAAAGGAATCTGCACATCGAGCTCCATCCCTCTCTTCCGTTCTCGATATGCAGGAAGCGATCAAGACATCATCAGAAAAGATTGATCGCATGCTTGCTCCCTATCCAGGAGACGATCCGGTCTTTGCGGAGATGAGTTCTATCGAGATCTCCAATTTCCTGACTCGGGAAAAACTGAAGGAGGCACAAACCGCAGTACAGAACCACCTGAAGGTGCGTTCCGTGTTGTTCCGCTCCTCGTTCCTGGTCCGTGGGAGGGCACTGGATGGAAATAGTCTGCAATCTTCCTTTGAACGGAGCTCCCGATCATAGCTCTTTCGTGGCAAAGAAGCATGACCATTTCTGATACCTGCAGGCGACGAGTGGAGAGAAGAGAGTACCGGACTCCACAAGCTGGAATTCTTTGAAACTCGCAGACATTGGTTCACATCCACGGTACCGCATAATACCGATGGTGGCATGCATGTGCTCAATTTAGTAGAAGGGAGAGCAGGTGAGAGTGGAAAGCCTGACAAACGCCTTTGGTCCAATGGAAATTCACTATGCCGAAACTTTTATCGTACCGGCCGCTGTTGGAGCATATACGATTCGCCCGGACAGACCTGCAAAAGGAAAAGAATACGGCACAGCTCAAGCCTCTGTTCGTGCGGGAACAGATCGATCGTGAATCTTCCAGCAAAAGTTACTTTTAGTTCCATGCGGAGCTATAGGATTCGAAGCACCTTCTGGATTAAATGTCCAATTGTCTCGTAATTAGGAGAGTACCCCAAGCTGCGAGAAGAAATGCTCAGTTAGCCTCCAGGAAGACACACCAACATTGATCCTGCCTGTGAGCTTTTTGTTGTAGCCGCTTACCCAGCTCAGAATACGTTAGTGCAATTATTGTAAAACAAAAGAACTGGGAAACAGGCAAATAAGCCACAGATCGCGCTCTCGCTTCTGTGGCTTATTGCAAGATCACAGTAAGGTAATACAACCAGAGTTCTTGTCGCGGGTTACTTATGAGGATACTTAAAACTAAAGTAACCTGCAGTTAATTCACATTAGTGGTTTCTTCAGCGGGCTTAGGATTATCGGACAAGTCTTTAAAGAGCATGTCAATCGTAAGTTCCGGAGCCGGCTTAGGAACAACCCAATCAGAAGCAAGAGTTTCAACGTGATGAGCAGATTCAGCTTGAGCTCGACGAGCTTCCGCTTTGCGAACCTCCTCGGCTGAAACAGCCACAGGTCCATTGGGGACAGCACCACTAAGTGCTGTGGGAGTAGGCGCAACAGGCTTGGGAGGCGCGGACGGAACAGCTTCTTTCCGCCGTTCGGCCCAACGTTGGCGCTGTGCCTCTTGTATCCGCCTCCGTCCTTCAGGAGATAAAGCTCTCTTTTTGGTAATGGGGGCCGGAGCTGGCGCTACCTGCGCAGTTTCAACTGGCTTAGCTTGAACTGGCGCTGGAGCCGGCGCAGCCTTCTTTACAGGCTTTGCCTTTTGTGAAGTTCTCCGTTCACCATGCCGTTTGGCAGGCGCCGGTGCATCGACGAGGATACTGCGGGCCTGCTGGAGGCGCAATATCTGGGCATCAATCAGAGAAATAATATCTGCGACAGACATTTTGTTTTATTTTACCTTACATTATAACCTTCCTTGAGCTTATCGCATAGAGTAGCTAAGGAAGGAGCACTTATTTCCTACTGAGATGCCAGTTTTGCAATTTTGGAACATGGCATCAAAAGTAAATCTGAGCACCCGTGTTACGGATGCAACGCGTTGAGAACTGATCGAGAAAAGCCCTCTTTCTCTAATATCGGCGCCGCCTTCCGAAATTCCAGAGGAAAATATTACTCTCCCCTCGGCACCATCTGGGGGTATTCACATCCCACGAAGGTGTGCTTTTTCAGGCAACACTAATAACAGACAATGCCCGCTTGAATTCGTAAGCAGATAAAAGAACGTTTCAAACTTATCTTTTGGTAGACAAGTCAGAGGGTTATCCATTCCATAAATGGACTCTGGAAAAAATAAATCTTCTACCCGAACAAATGAATCACAAGCATTCTTCTGGCAGCCCCAGGAAGCTGATTACACAGTGGAAAGGATAATCAACGCCATTCAGCCCCTTCACCAGATTGTGACATTTTGATGTTATCAAGAAACCGGACACTGCGAGACAATTGAGAGACATTTCACAAAATGTGAATTGAAATATCACAAAACAATGAGACCGATGATCCTGGAATGGATCATCGGTCTCGTTGTTCTATGGGAACACAAGCAGGAAGCCGTTCCCTTCTCCTGTTGTAGTTTCCGGATTCTAAACCGCTCGCACCAATCTAGAACTTCAGACGGAGGCCAAGCTGGCTTCCGCTAGGATTTGTGAGTGTTGCGAAGCGTTCGTAGGATTGCAGAATCGTCGCACCGTACTCGCCCAGATCTTCTCTGGCTTGGCTGAGTGAGTAGTTGCGGCGTTTCAGCATATTGAAAGTCTCCGCAAAGCATTCAAGGTGTGTCCGTGCACCGAGTTGATAGTTCTTCACCAGACGGGCGCGCAAATTGATGAGATCCAGTCCTGGAAGGTCATTACGACGAATGATATCGCCGTAACCCGTAAAGGAAATGCCGCGGCTGAAATGCTGCCACAAGTTCGCTCCCGGCTCCATGGAAGTATGGAGACTGCCGCCCCCCGACACTCGCTTCATTTGATCCCCAGCCATAGACTCGTACGATTGCCCCATTGAACTTCTGGCAGTTGCATAGGTATAGGCAATCCGATAGTCGCCCCAGCGTACTGGATGTTGCGCAAAGGCCAGAGAGAAACCGTCATAGGAGGAATGTGCTCCCGAGTCATACTCCAGCCCGCCCTGGAATACGGAAGTCACATCGCACCCGCCATTTGCATTGGTACCGGCACAAAGATCAGCGCCGATAGAAGTCGGCCTGGCTAGCTGTACTCCATTGACGTGCTGGAAGGCTGCCGTAACCGAGCTTCGGGATCCTATTTGCTGTTCAATTTCCAGGCTTGCATCTTCCATGTAGGAGTTCTGCATAGAAGGACTGATCGTCGAAGAACTCCCCAGAGTGTGGAGAGAGGAGGAATTCAGTCCGGGAGTAAAGCTGGCCGAACCCAGCAAATTAACCGCCGCGCTTCCGGAATCAAAGGCACCAGAGATGGCGGGCAGCGGAATCCGTTCATAGATCACGCCATACCCTCCACGAATCACGGTGCTCCGCGAACCAGCCGGGGACCATGCGAATCCCACTTGAGGTCCGAAATTATTCGTGTCTGTTCGGACCTTCTTGAGGAGTTGAAGGTCATACCGGGCCCCAGCCGTAAACACGAGATCAGGAGTCACCTTCCATTGATTCAGAACATAGCCACCCGCACCGCGGGATGATTGACCTAATTGAGGATTTCCCCAGCGCCCCTCAAGGAAAGAGACGCTCATCTGGTTGTACAAAAAGTTACCGCCTGCACGGAAGATCTGCTTGCCCATCTGGTGATAAACATTGTCGGCAGCTTCGTACACTCTGAATCGCCTCATGGTGGCGGCATCGGCCTGAATTGCATCGCCACTCTGCCCTGCCGGCACCTGTACACTCCCTGAAGTGAATTGTCCACGTACCTCATTCAGCGTATTCGGTGAGACCGTAAAGGTATCGCTCACACTGCCGCTCTGGTGAGATGTGTTCAGCCCTAGCGACGGCCTCATCCCGTTGTTCTGCAGAGAGTTCCCTGCCATTTCCGAGCCCTTATAGGCGATGTCCATCGAATTGCGATTGTCCAGGCGGTGGCTCAACCGAGCAAGAAATTGGCTCGAGGTAACTGAACTTCCTACAGGATCTCGAAGAGCAGAAGCTCCGTCAGCGCTTCCTACCTGATGCAGACTGGAAGGAAACATGGCGAGAAGCCTACGTTGGTCCAAAGAGTCTCGATCAAAGCCGATGGAGTACGCAGTTCGGTTGTTATTGAAAGAACCGCCCAAAGAAGCACCATACGTCATCAGCGGCAGCTGAAATGGTGATTGCAGGCGGTTATACCCAATCAACTGACTGCCTAGCATTCCATAAAGCGTTCCGTGAACGGCACTCAAGCCGGTGGGGTCAGGAACCTGCATCCATCCCGAGGAACTTGGCTGATTGTTCAAAATCCGGAACTGCTGTATCCCGCTCAATCCTTCCAGTACGGCAGCAGGCTCGTCAGCATCCTCCGATGTAGCTGGAGATGGAGAAAGCTTTGAGATCGAAAGGGTGGGAGTTGCAGAGATGCTTGGAGCTTCGAAGATTAGGTTCTGCTGAAGCCTTGCCGACTTCTTCTCTTCATTCGACAGCGAAACTGAAAGGTCTGCAGTCTCATCCGAATGCAGCGTTATACTTCGTGTCGTTGCTCTAAAATCGGGTTTCTGTACGGTCAATTCATATTGACCATTTGCCAGGTGGGTAAAGCGATACATTCCATTTGAATCACTGGAAGCAGATTGAGAGGTAAACGTTGAGCGCTGAAATAATGTAACTGTCGCTCCGGCTATTCCCTCTCCTGTTGGGTCGGTTACCCTTCCGCCTAAGGATGCACTCTGGTAGGACTGCTGGGCTGGAAGGCTTATGGCTGATGCGCATACTAGTACAAAGGGAACGTATCCTCTTCTAACCATGATTACCCCTAAGAACTAAACTCTGCTGACATGCTGACAGAATGTTGCCATTTTACATCTACCGCATACTGCAACGAAGGTCCCCACGAAGAAACGCAGCTATCCAAATTACACAGACAATTAATTTTTATGAGAGATAGGGAGCGACAAAACTCTCCCGTAGCCGGTAATCGTCTTTAATCACCGGAGGGTGTTTGCTTTGGCGGCTTTTCCCCTATGGGCAAACTTTCCCAGGATCTCCGCCTGGAACTCTATCGTTCTACTCTGTAAATTCGATGCGGGATATTTGAGATAAGCCTTCTTGATTGAATGAGGACTGAACATCTTTTTATTCATCTCTCTGAAGAGATTGCTACGAGCATCTTTGTCCAATTTTGGACATGCAGGTTCCTTGTTTTGTCTGGCTTCTCAAATCCAGCCAATCAACAGAATGCACTCTGTATCTGCTGAAAGCGGCGCTTTTTCCCACTACCAGATTTATAGTGCCACCTCTTCAAAACAGGAAACCTAATCGGATTCTTCTTACAAGCCAGATTTCGAATGAAGCATGTACAGCGAATTGCATACGAGTCAAATTTTTAGCATACGAGTGACTGCACAATCTTCGCCTAGATATGAATCATGGTTGCTGCTAACAACCTTCAACAAATGAAATTCATATCGACTAAGACGGATAGCAAGCCAAGTACTATCATGACGAACTTGGGTTAGTACTACAGCCGTAAATAACTCGGGAAAGGCAGTGCGATTTCAAGCGATAGCATGTAATCCGGAGAAGATATAACAGGATCCAAAGTGGGATCCCCAAACGGTTTGACCAGCACAGGGTAAATCGTGTTGGGCACACAAGTTAGAGCAAAACCAGCGTAGGTGTATCCCGAACCACAACTCCCTACGCAGGTTTTCCGTCGAGAAAACCTGCACATCGCCGAATTTGGATAAGACATAGTAACGCTGGTTTTGCTCCAGAGCATTCCCGCCCAGATATACACCAACGACGATAAGCATAACGAGAGATTTTCTATCTCAAAAGCAGTAATGGTTTCCAACGCGAGTAGCTCTACTCTCTACGAACTGGACACAAACGCCATTTATGAGCTAAAGGAAACCGCCGACGCGATCAAGCCTGCTACAACGCAAGCAAATAACTGGCTAACTTATCGCTTGTGGATGCGAGTGAAAGAGCATATCCCGCATAGATATAGACCGCTGAAGACAGCGAAGCGGCTTTCTTTGGCGGAAAGCCGCGTAAGCTTCTGTGACTCGATCTGCATCTGTGCGGAAAATGCTTCAGAACTCTTTTGCTATCTCTTGCATCCGCAGGATTCACGCACCTCGAATATAGTTGGCAGCGAAATCGTCTTCCTCTTTTTAGCCTGATTGCCAGCCATCCGTTGAAACAGCAATTCTGCAGCTTGACGGCCAAGCTCACTCGGAGGCTGCCGAACCACAGTCAAGCTGGGTGTCAAAATGTCGGCTAAATCGAAGTCATCAAAAGAAATCAAAGCCACATCTTTGACAATTTTCTTCTTCAGATCCCGCAATGCATGCAAAACGAGCATTGTTGTTACCCAATTCAGGGTAAAGATTGCCTGTATCGGCTTCGGACCGCTGAGCGCCTTCTTGAGGGTTTCCGCTGTAAGCTCGTTTTCGTGATCCACAAGGAGTGTCTGCTCCTTTAATCTGGCACGAGTTACCGCTTCACGATAACCAGCAACACGCTCGGCGCAGGTGTAGAGATAGGGACGGGCTCCTATTGCAAGAATGTTCTTGTAGCCATGCCCTATAAGATGCTCCGTTGCCTCTTTGGCAGCTTCACGGTTCGGAACCAGGATGCAATCCCAGGAAGAACCACGCATAGGCTGGTCAAAGGTAACTACCGGCACCCGCTCAGGAATAATCGATTGCAGTGTATTCTTCCTGCCGTCAGCAGGCGCCAGAATAAGGCCGTCTACCTGGCGGCGCATGAGAATTTCGACTTCCTCACGTTCAAGCCCCTCATCACCACCGGAACTGGCCAGAATCACCACATGCTCATGTGCCCTGGCAACATCCTGAACTGCTTTGATTGAGGAGGCAGTGAAAGGATCAGCCAGGTTGGGAACGACCATACCAATAGTGGCAGACCGTCGTACCTTCAACCCTCGAGCCATCTCGTTGGGCTGGTATCCCAGACGCGTCATTACGGCACGAACACGTTTTTCCGTTTCCGCGGAAAGTTGAGGAGATGAATTCAAAACCCGGGAAGCTGTTTTGAGGGAAACACCTGCCTCGCGGGCAACATCAACGAGTGTGGGACTGCCGGTTTTGCGTAACACCTATTCTCTCGCTTTCACCAGAATCATAGTCATTCTCGCCCTGAGCTGCGAACCAACTTATGTTCCAGCCATTCCAGGCTGACGCCCTTTGTCTCAGGATATACAAGCCACACCAGAAAGAACTGAGCCAGCATCATTGTGGCAAAAAAAGCAAAGGGATACATGGTAGATCGTTTTACTACAATCGGAAAGCCTGCTGCAATAAGTGCGTTCATAATCCAGTGAACAGTACTCCCCAGGCTCTGTCCTTTGACGCGAATACTTGTAGGGAAGATCTCACTCATATAGACCCAAAGTATCGCCCCCTGGGAAGCAGAGAAAAAGAAGTTAAAGGCCACAATGGAGACAAAAAGCAACCCGGTATGCTGTTGACCGGACAGCCCCACGGCCATCCCAATCAGGCAGGCAATCATCCCCCAGGAGCCGGCCATCAGAAGTACGCGCCTCCCGACAGTATCGATCAAGGCCATCGATCCGAGGCTGAACATAAGGTTTGTTGCCCCCACAAGGATTGCATGCAGATTCCCGCTATTCCGGCTTAAGCCAGAGGCCACAAAAATGTCATTCAGGTAGTAAAGAATGGCATTGATCCCGGAGAGTTGGTTGAAAGCAGCAATGCCCACAGCCAGAAGAATCGGCTTGAGGTATTTCCTGGAGAAGAGGCGCTCGGACTTTGCTCCATCTGCTGTCCCGGACCGGACAATCATTCCGATTTCAGCCTCCTGCGAGTGTTGATCGTAGGCGCCGATTTTACGTAACGCCTCCTGTGCTTCTTCCAAACGCCCTTGAGAAGCAAGCCAGCGGGCACTAGGAGGAATAAAGAAGAGCAAAAGCAGAAATAGTGTTGCGGGAGCCGCCGCCAACCCCAGTTCCCACCGCCAGAGATAGGTGTTCGGAACCGAGAAGTAGTCGAGGGCAAAGATGGCGGTAAAGGCCAATAGAACCCCGACTCCGATGTTCACCTGAAAAAAGGTAACTAGCCGTCCCCTCCAGGCGCTGGGAGCAATCTCCGCAAGATATACAGGGACAAGTACAGAAGAGCCGCCAATGGCCAAGCCAGCGACAAAGCGGAAAAAGATGAGTGCCCCCCAGTTCCAGGCAAAGAAACATCCCAGTGAGGAGACAACATACAAGAGGGCGATCAGCCGCAAAACGTACCGGCGATCGATCTTTTGACCAAAAGCGCCAGCTACAAGAGCTCCGACGACCGTTCCCCAAAGAGCAATCGAAACGGTAAAACCTAAAGCAGCAGCCGACAACCCGTACTCCAGAGTGAGAGAGTGGGTCGTACCGGCAATCACAACGGTATCGAAACCAAAGAGCAAACCTCCCAACGCACTGAAAGAGGTTGCTTTTACCAGGGTTTTATTAAGAAGCACCGGGCGATTATAGGTAAGAATGGAGACGGAAACCACCCTTTATAGAGTTCTGCTATATCGAGCAGTACGTTTCCGTCCCCAAGATGGTCTCACCGCAATCAATGCCTGGCTGTTTTATTGTGCTTTTGCTGCTGTTGGATCCGAGCGGCAGCAAGCAGCGCGTCGATGGCTGACGTCTGGCTGCCGGCATTTGTAGGGGCATAGGGACCCGACCAGACCGTTCCTAATTGATTATCCGGTCCTCGATCGTTATTCCAAATGCTATCGGCATTCCTGAAGATGAACTGCTCATAGCGAGGATTCGGAGCCGTTTCCTCAAGAGCTCTCAAATTCCGGACGAAGATTCCCTTGAATTGAATACCATCCGCGCCGCAATCTGGTTCGCAGGTGTCATGGAGAATTCCCTGCTTATCAACCAGCTTTTCCACAGCGGCACCTGCAATGAGATTCGCCTTTGCTAAAAGGTTTGAGTGATGCTCGACACGATAGAGCTCTGCTAAGGCTCCGACAATCACGCCCTGGTTATAGGTCCAGGTTGTCTTGCCATTATTTTTGCAGGAGCCCATGTCCAACCCATCGTTGATAAGGTTCTCGGAATTGATCATGCCTGAGTGGAGGAACCATTGCCATTCCTTGTCTGCCCAAGAGAGATATTGGGCCTTCTCCTTGGCGGAATCTGAACGGGCGGCTAGATGTGCCGCAACAGAGAGGAAAAGCTCATTCTCGATGGCGTTCTTGTCCTTCTTCTCTTTGCTCCACCAGACACCACCGCCGCAGGTATCGTCCCAGCCCCCAGCCATATCGGTAAAGAGCGATTTGGCCACACTCAGATAGCGGGGATCCCGGCTGAGATCATAGGCGCCGATCCAGGCCAAGGCCCACCAGCCTTCATCGTCATAGTATTGATTGACAAATCCCTGAAATGTCTTCTGGGCAGCCTGAAAGGTGTTATCAAAGGCAGCATCATACTCTCGCGATCCTGTAATCTTCGAGTAATCCCCCAGAACAGTAACGGCGTTGGCAGAATTCCACCATCCAGTGGTTTTATATAGGCCGGAACCCTGGTCATACCACCCCTGTAGCGTCGCGATTCCCAGTTTGGCCTGCCGGGTGTAATCCGCCTTCTCCGGCACATTATCCTCCCTGGCCTCACCTTTTGCAGAAACCGCCCCAATCAATCCAAAGACGAAAACTAAGCCAAATCCAACAAATTGAATGGCGTGGTGCCTTCTTCCCTGCCGCATACTCGCTCCTCTTCCTTGAACGGCCATAGTACTGCTTTTGAGGCAGAGGGGGTTCGGACAGCACACCCTCGTAGGAGGCCCGTTCTTTTTGACTCGCTCAATGACGTATTCCTATCAGGAATCCTTGCTGAAGTGTCGAAATACTTTTAATCTCTTAAAGACAACGTTGTCAAAGCAGGAGTCACACCTTAATGCAAACCGGACGCCGAGATAACTCATTCGCCGCCATTCCGACTCCGGAAACATCGGTGAGACATAAAGGGCAAATACCACCTTCAAACACAAAGATGGGACCAGATGAAACAGAGTATAGGGGTAAGCCGGCGTAATTTCCTTCAGAGCAGCGCGATGCTCTGCGGTTGGCTAGCACTAGAAAAACACGTTCATGCAGCACCGAAACCGGAGGCGATGCACGAACGTCCAAGTCTTTCCGCACGCAAGTTCTCCAGTCCAGCAATTGAGGCAACAATCCTGCGCATGAAGCGGAGCATTGCCGATCCGAAACTGGGAGCCATGTTCGAACAGTGTTTCCCCAACACGCTGGATACAACGGTCTTCCCCGGAGAAAGAGATGGCAAGCCAGATACCTTTGTCATCACCGGGGATATTGACGCCATGTGGCTACGCGATTCCTCGGCACAAGTATGGCCATATTTGCCCTTCGCCAAAGAAGATCCGAAGCTCAATCGCCTGATTGAAGGAGTCATTCGCAGGCAAGCAAGCCAGATCCTGCTCGATCCTTATGCCAATGCCTTTCTACGCTCAAAAGACGGCCGGAAGCCCGGTTGGGCCGAAGAGGACAAGACCGATATGAGGCCAAGTGTTGCCGAGCGGAAGTGGGAGATCGATTCACTCTGCTACCCCGTCCGGCTGGCCCACGGTTATTGGAAGACCACCGGAAGTACTAGCCCCTTTGACGATCAATGGCATGCCGCCGCAGTACGAATCGTCCGAACCTTCCGCGAACAGCAAAGGAAGAACTCCAGCGGCCCGTACCACTTCCAACGAGCCAGTCTTGCTCCGACCGATTCTCTGCCTTTGAGTGGTTACGGTAATCCGGCTCGTCCGAATGGAATGATCTTTTCAATGTTTCGGCCTTCGGACGATTCGTGTATTTACCCATTGTTCGTCCCGGCGAACCTTTTTGCCGTAACAGCACTCGGTCAATTGGAACAGATGGCAGCACAGATCTTTTCGGATCAAAATCTGGCTGGAGAGTGCCGTGCCTTGGCCGGAGAGGTGACAGCCGCACTCAAGGCATACTGTAAGGTCAACCATTCGGTATATGGCGAAATTCTGCCCTACGAGATCGATGGATACGGCAATTCGCTGTGCATGGATGATGCCAATGCTCCCAGTCTTCTGAGCCTGCCCTATCTTGAGTGTTGCAGTATGAATGATCCGCTCTACCGGAGAACACGCTCATTTGTACTAAGCAAGGACAATCCTTATTTCTTTCAGGGACCGGCAGGAGAAGGTGTTGGCGGACCGCATATCGGCTTAGGCTATGTATGGCCTATGTCCATCATCATGCGAGCATTCACATCGACCGACGATAAGGAGATTCTTGCCTGCTTGACGCTGCTTCGCAATACAACAGGAGGCACCGGCTTCATGCACGAATCTTTCAACGTCAACGATCCCAAGAACTTTACCCGGTCATGGTTCGCCTGGGCGAATACGCTTTTCGGCGAGCTATTGCTGAAAATCGATGCTGAGCGTCCGAAGCTGTTACAGACTACCTTTGCAGATATGAGAAAGGCCTAGTTCATGAAAGATGGCCCGAAGTCCACACCGGAGCGCGCCTGGACGAGGAGACAACTTCTTCTCGGAAGCGCCGCTTCGCTGGCCTGTGCAAGCACGTATACCCGGGCAGCAGAAAGCTTTCGTCCGCCTAAGAGCGGCACGCATCGCGAAGCATCGACGTTTCTGGATCTTCTTCGTGTACCGGACAGTATCGATGCTTTTGCGGATCTCAGAAGACCGATACATCTTCAGCGTTCCGGCTCCGAGTGGACGGACAATGATATCCATCTCGAAACATCGGCTCATATCGATAATGTTGCACTCTATCTTTCGGCACCCACGACCCGCCTGACACATCTACGCATCCGCTGGCAGGTTCCGGTGAGCGGGCAGATAAAGATCCTGGGAGACCATTGGGAGCGCAGTTACGGAGATCTCTGCTGGCGATCTATCACTCCGGAACGGGTATTGCCCTGGTACTTTCTCACCTTCGATAACAGCTCTATCCACGGATATGGAGTAAAGACCGGCGCTGGAGCACTCTGCTTCTGGCAGATTGATCCTAATGGCGTTTCTCTATGGCTCAACGTAGCCAATGGGGGAGAAGGCGTAGCACTCGGAAGCAGGCGGCTGCTGGCTGCAACAGTAGTAAGCAGAAGGGGAGAAAAAGGAGAACCGTTCCTCTCCGCTGCCCGCCAGTTCTGTTCTCGCATGTGCGAAAAGCCTAAATTGCCTGCAACCGCTATCTATGGCAGTAATGATTGGTATTACGCCTATGGACAGAACTCTGCAGAACAAACTTTGCGTGACGCCGATTTGATAGCTGCGTGCTCTCCCGCACAGGCCCCCCGCCCTTTCACAGTCATAGATGATGGCTGGAAACGCAAAGCAGCCTTTCCTGACATGCAGAGGTTGGCTGAACAGATACGAGATCGCAATGTCAGACCCGGAATATGGATACGACCTTTGCAGTCCTCTGCCGATATCAATTCGAATTGCCTATTGCCTTCCACCCGCTATGGACGGGAAACAAGCCGCTATAACGAGAGAGCATACGATCCGACAACACCGGAAGGACTGGAAGCAGCGTTAGCCAAGGTCCGGCAAGTGGTCGATTGGGGGTACGATCTGGTGAAGCATGACTTCACCACCTACGAGTTACTGGGGCGCTGGGGTTCGGAGATGAGTGCGCAACCGACGGCTCCAGGCTGGCACTTCCACGATCAAAGCAGGACCACGGCGGAAATCATTTTTGGCCTCTATAAGGCAATCCGAAAAGAAGCAGGCGAAAAGACACTTGTTATCGGCTGCAACACGATTGGACATCTTTCAGCCGGACTCTTCGAAGCACAGCGCACAGGAGATGATGTAAGCGGAAGATCGTGGGAAAGAACGCGGCGCATGGGCATCAACACTCTTGCCTATCGGCTCCCGCAGAACCGCAGCTTCTTCGTGCAAGACGCCGATTGCGTTCCGATAACTCAAGACATCCCGTGGGAAAACACCAAACAGTGGCTTGATCTCGTAGCCCGTAGTGGAACAGCCTTATTGATCTCTCCGGAACCTTCATCCATAGGCAGGAATCAGAAAGCAGCCATTACGGAAGCCTTTTCGATTGCAGCCACAGGAGCAATAGAAGCCGAGGCTGTGGATTGGCTTCAGGACACTACTCCCAGTCATTGGAAGTTCAACGGAAGAGAAAAGAAGTACGACTGGTATGGACAATCCGGGTCCTGGCCATTTGATATCTAGACGGGCAAAGAGCAAAGGCCAGTACGATTTGAGAGAAAAGCAACTGGGGATACTCTGATGAAGTATCCCCAGTTATTGTTATGCCCTAGAACAAAATCTTCAGCGACAACTGTAATTGTCTAGGACTGTTCTGCGTTGAAGGTCCAATGGTCCCATAGCCGGTGTAGGCCCCTGGCTGATCAATCGATATATTGCTATGACGCTGAATCGGCGAATTGGGACTGCTATCCGTATCGGGACCATTGAAGATGGGAGTATTGGTCAGATTGAAGGCCTCTACCCTGAACTGCAGTTTTGTCTGTTCGCGAATCGCAAACTGTTTTTGCATCGCAACCTGCGATTGCTCAGCCCAAGGAGTGCGAACCGCAATCGTATACGGTCTCCGGGTTACGGCAGTGTACTCCGGAAATCCAGAGAAACAGTTAGGACTAGTGTTATTCAAATAGCTGCCCCAGCTTTTATGAGCCGGGCGGACATTGAAAGAACCACCGCACGTGTACAGATATTGATTGGGGTACTTGACGGGATTTCCGCTCTGATCGCTCACAATCCAATTTAGCTGCCAATCGTTCACCACCTGGCCAAGGAGTCCGTGCGCATCTTTCGCAACAATTCCACCTTTCCCCAAAGGAAGTTGGTATACGCCGGCAAAACTAAATAGAAAAGAACGATCACTGCTGTCTATACCATAGAACGGCTCAGAATCGGTCAGCAGGCCGTTGTTCAAACGATCGGTAGCCGTCATTGCCTTCGACCAGGTAAAAGCCGTTGTAAAGCTCAGGCCATTGCTGAGAAGCCCTCCTCCAGTGATTCGCTTTTCCGCTTTGGCGATTAAGGAGTCGTAATGACTATAGCCCTGAGGAGTATTCCATTCCCAGACCTGCGGGCCTGAATCGGTTATGTATTGCGGATACGGAACCATCAAATCCCGAATCGGCAACGTGCTATAGGAGCCGAGGTATGATGACGCCGGAATCCCTTGAACACCATAGAAGGGATTCTGCACCATCTGGTTCAAATACGCTGGAGTAGCGTGTCCTTGAGCAAATTGTCCTGGGGCCAAATGATTATGCTGCATTCCTGCACGAAGGTCTTTCGTACGGGCACCAACATACTCAATATCCCAGATAATATGTCCCGGAGCCTCACCCTGGAAGCCGAAAGAAAACTGGTGAGTGTATGGAATCTTGCGATTCCAGCCGTCGTACCAGATACCATCTCCGACACCGGACATCAGGCCCTGAGAATCGCCTGCGGGAACTGTAACTCCATTCGGAAATGGAGTACCGCCGCGGAAGGTCTGGGTCGGCGTCAGCCCATCATCCAGAGACGTCACATAACTGGTCGTCGCATCCCAAGTAGAAGTACCACCAAGCTCAAACCCCAGAGCACGGCTTATACCCCAACCGCCACGCATAACCAACCTGTTCGTAATGCTGAAAGAAGCACCAATCTTGGGTAACAGAATGCCCCAAGTATTCTCGTATGGAGAGCGATCTTTCTGAAACATCATGCCGCCAATGATCGGATTGGCAATCGAAGTTCCGTTGGGCAGTTTATTTCCTGGAAACAGTCCAAAATTGACGCCACTGCTAATCGGATTTTGGCAAGTTAAACACAATCCCGCCTGTAAGCGTCTCCAACGATCCGTTGGTGAAAGCTCATTCTCATAACGAAGGCCGAGGTTCAAAGCCAGACGATGAGTGACCTTCCAATCATCCTGCAGATACGCCGCATAGTACTGGTATGACTCGTAGGTCGGGTAGTTGTACTCGACACCGCCCCACGTGGGATATCCCAGCAAGAAACCGGCAATACTGGAACCATCGTTGTTGTTCACCTTGGGATCTTGCTGTGTAAAGTCCGGCCCGAAGTTGAAGCCACCGTTTGGCCTTCTTACACCGTTAGCAACATCGTGGTACCAGGAAATTTCCGCTCCATAATGCAGATTGTGTTTGCCAAGAACATGAGTCACGGACGGAGCAATGTCATAGGTCTCAAAGACTGAAGGATCTACTACGTTGCCCACATAATCCGGCAAAACTCCATCGTCCGTATGTATTTCGGGAAGATAATTGTGCGTCGTGGTGGGAAGAGACGGCATCGACAAGCCAATACTCGAAGCCGTGACATCGGAAAGCCCTGCTGACTGTGCCCCGTTCGGAGACATGTTGTATGCACGGTTGTAAGAGAGCCGAACATCGGCAAAGAGACTCGGCCGAAAGGCATGAGTAATATCGATCACCTGAGTAAGACTTGATTTGTAATGATTGATATTTCCTCTGGCTGCAGCACCTGGAAATCCGGAGGTGTTGTTGTATTCCAACCCGGACCACCAGGCAAACATTCCATAAACGCGAGTAGCATCGCTAAAGGCATGATCGATGCGCACAATTGGCTGATTATAGTGATATCGACCAGGGTTATTAGTCACATAGTTGTTTCGATATCCCGGCTGGTTGGCTAACGGCAACAGCTTAAGCAGATTTACGCCGATCTTGCTGATCTGATTCGCAGAAATAATGTTCCCCGGAAAGGGGTCGCGAAGATACTGCTCGCACGGATTCTGCCCGGTAACAGCACAGCGTGTCGTTGCTGGGTCGTAAATCGCAGTCTTCCCCATTCCCTGCAGATAGTTCGTCAAATTTACGCTGCCATCCGTACCGGGCAGAATATCGGGAGTGATGGTGGTAGTTGTAACGCTGTTGGGTTGAACTTCCCGCCAGCCTTCAAAGCTGAAAAAGAAAAAGGTATTCTTCTTTAGCCCAAGTACCGGACCGCCAACCGTTCCTCCAAATTGATGTTGATTGTGAAACGGCTTTCTGGTCCCTGACTGGTTCAGGTCGTAACGATTGGCATCGAGAACGGAGTTGCGCCAGAAATCGAAAACGGTCCCATGAAATTCCGAGGTTCCGCTCTTCAGAATGGTGTTGACCGTTCCACCATTCGTGCGCCCATACTGGGCGTCGTAGGTGTTGGTCATTACTTTAAATTCCTCGACCGCATCGACTGCGGGAGAGATATTCCAGGTACCGGAAGCGCCTCCATTCTGTTGAGAAACAGGGGCTCCATTCAGTGAGAACTGATTGTAGTTTCCCCATTGACCATTGATGGAATACGCATTGGACTCATCCCAGGCGCGCGCCGAGTTGCCTAGAGTAGGGGTCTTTACACCCGGCGTCAGCGAGAGCAACGAATACATCTGGCGGCCATTCATCGGCAAGTTTTGAATCTGCTTAGGATCAATCACCGTGCCACCGGAGGCATCTGCGGTATTCAATTGTGCCTGATCTGCAGAAACAGAAACAGTCTGAGTAACCGATCCCACCTCCAACACAAAGGTAAGATTCAACTTATCCGAAATATTTACGACAACGCCTGATTGAAAAATCTTCTTAAAACCTGGAGCTTCAACCGACAATTGGTAGGTGCCGGGTTGAACAAGCGGAATGGTGAAATCGCCTTTGGAACTGGTTGTAGTTTTGTAAGTCTGTTGTGGCCCGACAGCCTCTACATTGGCGCTGGGAACTACCGCTCCCTTCGAATCAGCGACCTGTCCGGAGATCGTGCCACGAAATTCTTGTGCGGAAAGAAGTGTTGGGTATATAACAGCCAGAATACAGAACAGAGCCAGAAGTACATACACATGACTCTTGCGGCCTCCTCGTACTTGCAGAACAGCAATCCGATGATGGTTCACTTGGACTCTCCAATCTGGGCATACTGTGGATTCACGTTTTCTCTCGCCTTCCGGGGATTTGGGTAAGGTTGGCGAATTTCATAATGACAACGTTGTCTACACTCAACAGCGCCACGCAGATTAGTCTGGCTGCAATGTCGTTGTCAATAAAAAATCCTGGAGAAGAAGTTCGGGATTTGCGATTCAGACCAAACTTATAGGCACGAAAGCACTTGCGGATTTCGCGAAGAATCGTTCATCGTTTTCAGGCCTAAGCTCAAACGGAAGCGACCCTATCTGTGCATGCAGATGTCATCGGACTGGCTATGCTTGCTGCACACAAATGCAATTGCAGCAGGTACTTATAGATCAAGCTCGATTAGCCAGGGATCATTCGCCAGTTTGTAATCCTCATCCACAACAGCACCGTTCACAAAAACGGTACGATTCATTCCGGCAACCTGACCATACCCACCATGAACATGGCCAAAGATGTGGAGCTTCGGCTTTACGCGAATAACAGCTTTAATAAGCTCTTCGCACCCCAGATGTGGGGTAATAACGTACGCCTGGTCCAGGGTTCCAAAGGGAGGTGTGTGCGTCACCAGGATATCGATATTTGCAGGCATACGATTCCAATAAGGACGTATCGCAGCACCGCGTTCCGCGAAGAAAGACCAGCCCATAGCCTGCGGCTGCATCGGAGAGCCCCAGATCCTCAGTCCATCCAATTCGATACCAGAGTTCTCCAGATAAATGGCGTTGGATAATAAATCCCTTGCCCGGGAAGGCTCGTATTCGAAGAGGCGATCGTGATTCCCGGCCACAACAATTTTGTATTTGTGCGGTAGCGTCCCTAACCAATCATTGAGGTCTTGAATCTCTTCCGCCTCGCGTCCATGCACCATGAAGTCACCGGAGTGAACCAGGATGTCAGCCTGCGGCACCTGAAGATTGCGGTGCATTCCGTGAGTATCGCTCATACAAGCGATTCGAAATTTCGCCATTGTCTCTCTATCGAAGCATTGTAGAGTATTCAACATTTCGGCATGGTTCCCCCGGGAGAAAAGCCATGTCGACAAAGATTTACCTATTTAGGAAGAAGCAGAAATGAACATCAATCACGCGGAGGTGTCTGCTGAGAAAAGAATAGGTGCGGAATATAGATTTAGCAATTCCGCACCTTCTGATGTACGGGCTCAACCCAGGCGAGTAACCTTGGTCCGGACATTTTCGAAATCGACCTTTCCTAAGCCACGTTTGGCGGCCAATCCAAGGTAAGGAAGCGCGCTGCTGTCCAGATTCCAGTAAGCCTTTGCAACGTAGGCATCGAGCGCTACAGGATCTGTTCCAGCTACCATCGTTTTTTTGAGTTCCACATCCTCCAGATTGCCTCCAGTCGGACCATTGCGCAGAAGAACCCGATAGCAATCAATCATCGTCAAGGTTGGGAGCATGAACGCTGCCAAATCCGCGAGACTCTGATGAATCTCCTGATGAAGCCGATTTCGCTGCCCACCGAGAATTCCATACCAGTTCTTCATTCCCAATGTTGCCCCCGTTAGGCCATGGTGCTTGGCAATAGGCAGATTGATGATCTTGTCCGCCTCAAGAAATGGCTCAAAAACCTGCCAGTTCTTAAGAATCACGCCTCCCAGATTCACCTCGCGAAAACGCTCGGGATCCGGCAGGATCACTTCGGCGCCCTCGCTACGTGCGGCGGCTTGAATCCCGGAGCGATGGAAACAGCGTTCCGCCTCGTTACAGCTTACGTCGGTCACGATGACACGTTTCGCCCCTGCTTGCCAACACTGCTTAACAGCCTCGGCAACGACCTCCGGATTCGTATTTGCGGCTTGCTCCGGTGTCCGGTCCCAGGCGATGTTGGGTTTCAATACCACCACATCGTTACGCGAGATAAAGCGCTGCACTCCGCCCAGGTCGGCAAAAGCCTGGCGCACAAGTGCCCGGGGATCGTCGCCTTGAATCACGACCATTTCAGGAAGTTCGGCATTCATCTTCACCGTGTGATTCCGCTTCACATCTGCCGCGGATGTTGGGACGGGTTTTTGGTTATGCTCCGCCAGCCAGAATGCCGCAGCGGTAGCTCCCGCACCAGCACCCGCCAAGCGCAGGATCTGCAACATTGCCTCGCGGCGGCTCATTCCTGTCTGTTCAGAAGCCATCTCTTCTCCTATGCCATTGAAAGCTCAGTTAGCGCGATTTTTGCCAGATCGTTGGTGCCCAAACGGTGTTGAGTATCTGCTGCGGTGGCAATGTAGCGCGGCGGATTCCCGACCTGTTCGAGTGGCTTCATCCCTTTTTCCGCACGCTTGCGTTCGATAATTTGCCATCCGAGATGATCCATGGCAACACGATCTTCTCCCACCATGATGGCGTTATGATTCCAGGCAAATTCAGGTCTGAATCCGGGACCGCCATGGTAGGCGGAAGTAATAATGTCTCCGACGATGAACCGTACCTTTTGATGAATCTCAGGAATTGCATTCAGGTCGGCAACATATGGATTGCAGCCACCGCCATGCTGATCTTTTGGATTCCGAATCACACCATACATATTCTTCATGGCCATGGTCACACCCGACATCCCATGATGCTTCAGAATCGGAACATTGATCACCACATCGCTCTGGGTCATGATCTTCGAGAGCTGGGTCTTTACCAAGCCGAAAGTAAGCTGAGCATCCTCGTAACCCACCGAATCAGTGCCAAAGCAACGTACACGACTACGGTCGGTAGAAATCTTGAATCCGGCTCCTTCCAGTTCCCTGTTGGTGCGATCCCAGACAATAATGTCTCCGGCCTTGATTCCTGCCTGTTGAAGCCGTTCACAGATGACGTCGACCAATGCAACATGAGTGGACAAGCCGCGCCCGGCAATCGTATTTACCTTCAGACTCACTACCTGTCCGGGACGAGCCACTCGCTTCCAGGGATCGATTGGATTCTTCACATTGAAGTAAGTCTGCATGGCCCGGTCTAGCATGGCGCTGACTCGCTTCTCATCGGGAGCGCCACCACTCTGGCCACGGAGTAAAGGGTCCTGAACCATCACAACCCGCGACTTACCGGCCGCCCCTTTTTGGCTCTTTACCGCACCGAGCAGCAACTTTCCTTCGGTTCCCAGAATGGCTGCACCGGCTGCTACTTCCTTGAGAAACTCACGTCTGTTCTTCATCTCGTCCACCAATCTTTGAATTAGGCCTACAGTCGAGTCTCAACACCTTGAGCCAGTGCCAGCAGTGCAGACTTGCTTCCGGCGCCAGCCTCATAAGCTACGATTCGAACCAGGTAAGGACCTTTACGGAAGACGACACTCTGCTCATGAGCTCTTGCCGCATCCCCTAACTTGGGAGAATCGGCGCCACTTTGAGGATCGGCTTCAAAAATCTTCTTTGCGCCGTCGGCATTCTTCATGGTGTACACGTCGACGGTAGCCTCAAGCTTGCCCTCGTATTTGTAGTCGGTGGTTACAGTGTTCACCACACCTGCCTGAATATATTGTTCGGAATCGCCGTCAATGTATTGCCAGAGATTCGCTGCATCGAAAGTGCGCGTTTGCCCACTCTTCTGCCATCCCGATACTGCTCCCGTATCCGGGAACGGATTCACAGCTTTCTTCCGGCATCCCATTGCGGCAAAACTCATGACGATCAACAGGGCAGCAAGCACTTTCCCACTAAAACCAATCTTCCTCACAGCTAATTCTCCTTTTGCCGCTGCAGCAGTATCTGACTGCTCGGCGACCGGCTTTCTCCAATACTGGTTACATAAACAGCAGGATGCTCCTGCAGCGGACAGGCGTATTCACAGGCTCCGCAGCCGACGCAGCGGCTTGGATCAATACGCGGTTGTTTCACGATCTTCTTATTGCCTTCGGAGTCGACAACTTCGGCATCCTGCAAATAGATTGCCTTTGGCGAAACCGGACACCATTCTTCACAAACGATGCAATCGGTCGCCATAGCCCAAGGCAAGCAACGTCCGCGATCGTAGAATGCAGTTCCTAACCGAACAGGTTCACGCTTGCCCTTCTCAACGCCGACAACCCAACCCTTTTCCTGCGGAGTGATCTTCCAGATGGCTCCGGTCGGGCAAACCTCCGAACATAGAACACAGCTCGGTTCACAGTAACCGATACGTGGAGTCAATACCGGCGTCCAGACACCCTCCAAACCGGCCTCAGTGATAGTTGGCTGCAGCGAGTTATTCGGACATACCTTCATACACTCGCCACAACGAATACACCTCGACAGGAAGTCTGTTTCCTCGAGAGCTGACGGCGGACGAATAAGCTTTTCGTTGCGGCTCTTCCCCAATGCGGCATTTGCGCGCAAAAGAGGTACCGCTGCCAGACCGGCAGCAATCCCGGTCAGGGTTTTACGACGATGGAGATCCGGTCCAGACACCTCCGCTTCCTTTCTGAAGAAGCGGAACTCAAGGCTCTTGTGTGGACAGGAATCCACACAATTCATGCACATATGACATTCCGCTTTGTGCCAAGGAACGCCGCCGATCGGGTTATCTCCGCCCTGGCAGTGCATCAAACAGCGATTGCACTGATTACAGGTTTCCGAATCCTTATGTAATCCAAAGATCGACCAGCGCGAGATGCTGCCCAACAACGCTCCCAACGGACATATTGCCCGGCACCAGAAACGTGTCACCCGTAAATTCATCGCAAGCAGAACGATGAAGATAATCCCCAGGAATATTCCAAACCGGAAATGAGGCTGTCGGAAATTCAAAATAGTCGCAGACAGGGCGGCATGAAGCCAGGAACCAGCTGCATGAATAATCCCAATGTGACTGTGTTCCAGACTATTGAGAACGGCATTGATCCCATAATTAATCCCAGGGATAATCGAAAGCCCAACGGATCTCACCAGCAGGCTAAAGGGATCGAACCAACCCACGATTCCGGTCCCGAAGAAAGCAGCAACGAGCACGCCCAGAAGGATGACGTACTTTGCCGTCTGCCAACGCTTGTACCGGTTCGATTCGAGAAGTTGCTTACCGCGCTTACTCTCCGACGAAAGGTTTCCAAAGAAATGGTGCAGCGTGCCCATCGGGCAGATCCAGCCACAGAAAAAGCGGCCGAGAAACATCGTCGGGACCAGGATCAGCAGCGACCACAGCAGCCCACGATAAAGAGCGTGGGAGGCTAATGCATTCGTCAGAGCAACCAGCGGATCCAGTTCAAAAAAGAGCCGGACTGGAACCTTCAAATGAATATCGCTACTGGAGCCAAGCGCGCCGCGCAGTTCCGTGCGGACCAGAAGAAAGAGAAACAATAGGAAAAAGAAGATCTGCGAGATTCTACGCAGGCGAGCGATCCGCACTCTTTTTAATAAGGATCGAAACACGTTCACTCTCCCCCGATGCACAAACTTACTTCCACACACTTCCATGGAAGGCTTCTGGAATCGCCTCACTTCCAGCGTTCAGGGGAATGAACGACATAATCATCCGTGTGATCATGGTCGGCAATCCGTGACCAACATCACAGACATTCTGTCCTGCTGCGGCAATCGAGTTTAAGCCTTATCCTTGTTGTTTTCAGCAGGTTTTCACTAAAGCAGTTTCAGCGTCAGTCTGTCCTTTTCGCATACGACCATTTACAGCTTTGCTCAAAAGACGACCGGAGCAAACATCATAACCGTTGATACACCTACGCTGAAATTGCTCTAAGTCTAAATCCCAAATGCGGTCTCGTCGTTTCTTTTCGTGAGTCGGGAGATTCTTTGGCGGGCTTTGCCCCAAACGGCGGAATTTGCTTTCACCATAGAATTGGGGCCCTTCACCGCAGGGCCCCGGACGCAAATTTAGTAACTATATATAGATGAAGGACTCAATATCCCTTCAAATTGTGAGACCTACTTACCAGGTGTAGGTACCAACAGTACCGTCGCTTAATGTCGCAGTAGCGGCCTTACCTTGAAAACGGATGTGGAACGTCTGTTCGGAACCACTCCGATTCGCTACAACGAGCACATGCCTTCCATCCGGAGTTTGAAAAGCGACGTTCGGTACTCCTTCCAAATAGTTCGAGCCAATACGTACCGATCCAGGAGGGACAAACTTGGAGCCGTGCGCCACGGTATAGTAGGCGACATTTCGTGTCACGTTATTTCCGTCAAGCGTGATAGCTCCCTGGCAGACCGGACAACCGCCATTATCGGTGTGAGGCTTAAATTCAGGATCAGCTGCCAGATTCCATAAAAGCACGTTCCGGCTCCAATTCCGGGGAGCATCGATAATCATTCGTTGCACAGGAGCGGCTATATCGAGCCGCGTGTCATCCCGGCGATCGACAACCATCTGCTCGGTGAAGTACAGATTCTTGTCCGGATAGGCTTCATGTACCTTGCTCATGGCACTGATATCGCCCTCGTATAGATGGAAGCCTGAGCCATCGACATAGGGCCGAGCCTCAGAGTCGTTCAAGATCGTAAGAGGATACTCAGGCACATCGCAGTTGTGATCGTAGCTGATGATCTTTGTCCGAATACCTGCTTTTCGAAAAGCAGGGCCAAGAGACTGCTTGATGAACGTAGCCTCCTCCTCAGCCTGCATCACCATGCTGGGAGTGTTTTTGGGATTGAGCGGTTCATTCTGTGGAGTAATTGCATCGATCACGATACCCGCCGCTTTCATCCCCTCGATGAACTTTACGAAATAGTTGGCATAAGCATCGTAGTATTCAGGCTTGAGGCTGCCACCCTTCAGATTCTCATTCGTCTTCATCCATGCCGGAGCAGACCACGGAGATCCAAGAATCTTGATTTTGGGATTGATCGCCAGGATCTCCTTCAGCACAGGAACTACAGTGGCACTATCCGGACCGAAGCTGAACTTCGCTAAACTGGGATCTTTTTCTCCGGAGGGAAGATCATCGTAGGTGAAAGCGTGATCGTTCATATCGGACGAGCCTATGCTGATACGCAGATAGCTGACACCAATGCCATTCCGCTCGGTGCTGAACAACTCCCGCAGCAAAGCCGCACGTTGGGGAGCATCCATACGCATAAGCAGTTGAGCGCTTCCACCAGTCAAAGCAAATCCAAAGCCTTCGACAGACTGATAGCGCTGCTTATCGTCCACCTCGATCGAACGGGGCTGCACCTTCGCATCAGTAAAGGCTAAAGGCTTAGCCTGCTGTACCAAAAGCGAAGAGCGATCAGCTGTTGTCAGCCACGCGGAGATCCCTTTCCTGCTCTGAGCCAATAATGAACTCGAAAGGAAACACACCCCGGATAACACGAAACAAGATGCTAGCCGTAACCGCATCCATCCCCCTAATAAAAGCGAGTCATCAACTTCCGCCCACAATCTCGCCGAAATCAACCCGCCAACCATTAGGCGATGCCGACGGACATCTGTCAAGACAAATATTCATTAAACAAACGTTTGTCTCGACAAATCACCCGAGGGCACGGAGGCGCTAGCTTTCTTTTAGGAACGGATTATCTCTTTACGAGCTTTTGGAACTCAGGATTTTTTTGGATGTAATCCGCAACCAGCGGACAGATTACGTCTACCTTCAAATCGTTGTCACGGGCATATTCCAGCGCAGTCTTTGCCAGCATGCTTGCAACGCCACGACCACGCAACACCTCAGGTACTTCTGTATGAAGTAAGGTAATCCAGCTATCACTATCAAGGTCGAATTCAAGATATGCAACCGCACCATGCTCCTCAAACTCGAATCTGCTCCGTTGAACTTTCTTGGGGGAAGCGTTGCTCATGGCAGCCTGATCCTTCACACTCGTCGTGAGACACGTTTCTCCAATTCTGCCATAGAGACGTCGGTACAGGATTACCTATGCCGGAAGTTCTCTAGAAACCTCTCAGTGTGTTCCAGATGTTTCATCGTCGGCTGGACGTTGCCCGGAGAGAACCCGCATGTCATGGAAGATTTTCTCCAGCTTCTCTTTCATCTGCTTGTACTTCAGATATTGAGCCACCTGCGCCTTCGCTTCTTCGGTCTTCCCTTCCTGACGGTAGATTGTGCTAAGACGATAACGGGCAACATAGTTTGTCGGATCCAGCTGAATAGCTCGCTCAAACATCTCTTTCGCCTTGTCGCGCTGGTTCATTTGAACAAGTACTTTGGCTAATTCGGTATACGCGTCGCTGTCGTTCGGCTGCAACTCTACCGCTCGCGTATCGGCAGCTAGCGCCGCCTTCAGGTCTCCATGCTTTGCCGCAACGATCCCGACCATGAGCTGAGCCTTCTGATCGTAAGGATTTACGTCCAATGCAGCTTTGAACTCTGATTCGGCTTCCACTTGGAGCTTTTCATCGGAAGAATTATTTAACAGGTCACCAATACTCAGATGTAAACCAGGAAGTTGTGGATCGATTTTGAGGGCTTCGCGGTAATTTGAGATCGCAGGGTCGTTGTCTCCATGTCTAGCCAACTCTCTCCCCATCACCTGATGCATTTGAGCACTATCCGGAGCTGTGAGGGCCAGAGTTAGCATCGCTTTGCCAGCTAAATCCGAGTAAAGCTGATAAGCCATATAGAGCAATGAGATATCTGTCGGTTCAGAAGCAAGAAGAGTAGATACAGTTGTCGCCGCTTTCTCCAGATCGCCGGAGCTACTGTAAAGATCAACGAGAACTCTCCCTACCTCACCTTGAATTTTCTCTCCTTGGAGATGGGGGAATGCCGCTTCCAGATCCTCGCGACTCGCCTTGGCATCTTCCAGGCGAGCTTCAGATAAGCCCAAGAGCGCCTGAATCTTCCACAGATCCGGCTTTCTCTTTACAGCAGCACGCAGATGAGGCACTGCTGCCTTGTAGTCCTTCCCAAAATAGAGCAGTACTCCGAGATTACCGTGAGCATCTACATTGTCCGGATCAAGCGCAAGAATCTTCTCAAACTCGGGAATCGCCAACTCCGGACGCTTCTGCTGAAGATATTGTTGCGCCGCACGAGTATGTAATTGTACTTGTTCTTTTTTGCCTGGAGTAGTCTGGCAATAAGAAGAAACAACTAGTACTGGGAACAGAAACGAAACAAATAGTAAATTCCTGGCGAACATAGCTTTCACATCATACTCGGGAGCAGTTTGAGGCAAGAAGAAAAAACACAGGGACGGCTATAGAACGCCGTCCCTGCTGTTGTGGTACCAGGACTACTTTAGAAAGACAAGCGAGCTCCGAGTTGAACTTGCCGTCCGCCTACAGTTGTTTTACTGATCTGTTGCGAACCAACCTGCTGCCCGGTTTTGGGATCAGTGCTATACCATGAATACGGAGTACCGGGACCATTGGAGCCCGTCAAATCTCCGCCGGGTTGGCCAAAGCTAGGATGGTTGAAGGCATTCGACGCATCGACACGTACCTGAAGCGCAATGCCCTCCCGAATCGTAAAGGTCTTGCTGCCGGATAGGTTGACCTGTTCGATTCCTGGTCCATATAAGCTGTTTCTTCTAACATTTCCGAAGGTCCCCTTCGCCGGTTGAGTAAAGGCCGCCGGATCGAACCATTCGTTTACGCAATTTGAGGAACCAGACAGACACCGGGCAGAGCGGTGCCTCGGTTTAGGACTTGCTATCCCACTCCAGTTAGGGAACTGCCTTCCAGCTCTTTGATAGGTGTCGTCACCACCACCACTAAAGACATTGAATGGCTGTCCAGATTGAATAACCATCGTAGAGGCAATTTGCCATCCACCGATGGCCGCATCCACAACTCTATTCGTATTTAAGAAGGCTTTACCTCTGCCAATCGGTAACTGGTAGACCAACTGCCCCTTGAAAGCATTGCGAACGTCGAAGTTGGAGTTACTGTAATTTGCCGATGGATTATTCGCGATTTGATAATCCTGTGCTCCTGAACGACTACCCCATCCAGAAGAATCCTGATCATCAAGGAAGTGAGACCAGACATAGTTGAAGCTGAAGCTCAAGCCTGAACTCATTCGTTTCGTGATTGAAGCCTGCAGCGAATTGTAGTTCGAAATCGCGCCAAAGAGGCTTCCAGAAATAGCCCCGTACTGGGATATTGGGCGAGGTGCACCAGATACAAGTTTATTCACAGGTACAGCATTAAGGTCTGTCGGAAACGTTAGATTGAAACCATGGCTTGCCACATAAGATATCTCTGCCATGAGATTTGACCCGATCTGATGCTGAACCGCCAGGTTCCATTGGTAAATCTTGGGAACTGGAGTGTGGTACGGCTGGTAATTGATATCCTGCCCATTAAACCTGGCGGGATCAGTAGAACTAAGCGTAAAGGGTAAACCAGCCCCACTCGATCCTAGCTTAGCTGTGGGAGTGAGGCCATTCGTCTGGTCTGACACGCTGCCACTAGAAGAGATTGCATCCCCCATTCCATGGCCGTAGGTATCCAGGCTCCAATTATAGGAGTACAGACCAAAGCCACCACGCAATGTCATATCCGGATAAGGAGCCCAGGAGAACCCGACACGTGGAAGGAACGTGTCGTATACATCCTTCTGCAGGGACCTGCGTCCATTCGCGTGGGTGGCAGCGTACCAAGTTGCTCCCGCAGTATTGGTTGCAGGATTGATGAGAGTGGGATCGTAACTTTGAATATTATTATGCGTTTCGTTCCAGCCATGGTTGATCTGATAACGGAGTCCCAGATTGAGTGTTAAATTCGGACGGATTTTGAAATCATCTTGGACGAACATCTGAGGGCTCTTGAGGCGAGCTCCATATTCCGGGCTGACAGATGCATTCCAATGATCCGAAAGTCCAAGTAGAAAATCAGCGTACTCTACTCCGGTCGTCGCACTATCCGCAGAAGCAACACCCTTAGAATCTACCGACCAATGCTGAGTATACTTACCTGTAAAGTGGAACTCTCCAGGATTTGTGTTTCCCCATGCTGTTGAGTTATCTCGATAAATCAACAGCTCGCCTCCAAAGTGCAGAATATGTCTACCACGAATCATAGTGACGACATCGGATGGATCAAAAACATGCTCTTTATAAACAGCATTGTCTGAGGGCTGAATCCATGCGTAGGGATACGTGTTTTGAAACTGGATTCTTGGGATCGTATCGGCTTTCGCGTACTGCCACCCAAGCTTAGCGGCATAGCCTTTGCCCAAAGTAAGATCCTGGTAGTAATTGCCCTGCCAGGTATATCCAAGCCTTGCCTCATTGATGAGCGTGGGGCTGATATTCCAAACATCGGTGATTTGAGCGTTGTTATTATCAACATCTCCAGACTGGCAATTCACCGGACAAGCAGTCACAGAGCTGGGATATACAACAGGGGTGTCGCTCTGAGTATCGGACATCGTGATGCGATTATTAGGAGTCACATCGTAGTCGAGGCGTCCGAAGAATTTTCTGTACGGAGTTGATTGAGGAACACTGGAATACCAGTTGTTCTGAAGAATACCAACTGAATTCATAGCTCCGCTAACGAAGCGGCCGTCAGCAATGTGATTAGACGATGTCGGATAGAATTGCTGAAATTTCGCAGCAACAGCATCGATCATGCTTTGAGGAATTGAATTCGAACCATATTCTTCGAGGAAGGATTTTCTCACCGGATATGTATTTCCGTTCGCATCCTTGGCATAGGTCTGCGTAGTTGGGTCGTATAGCAGTCGCTGCCCCGTGAAATCGCCTTTCATGACAGCTTCGGTCGGAACAGTCTGAGTCTGATTACTGCTCGAACCATGATCGATTATCTGGTCATAATCGAAGAAGAAGAACATCTTCTTTTTGAGTACAGGACCACCAATCGATGCACCGAAATCGTGATAGCGACTGAACGGAACCTTTACTTTATTTCCGAAGCCATACTGAGCGGCATTCAATTTGTCATTATGAAGATAATCGTATGCAGACCCATGGAAGCTTCCCGTGCCTCCCTTTGTGATCTGATTGATGATCATTCCCCCGATGCCGTACTGAGCCGAAAACGACGATAGGGAAACCTGTAATTCCGATACTGTTTCAAATATGGCAGGGTTGGCGTTCTGACTGTGAGATAAGGTGGTAGAAGCGCCGTCGGCAAGCACATTGCTGTAAGGAAGGTTTCCGTTGGACGCTGAAACCTGCCCCGGACTATTGGCTCCTTGTGATCCTCCTGGTACACCAGCTGTGCCGGGAAGAAGGATCATAAAGTTCTCCCAGTTTTGGGAAGTCTGAGGCAATTGCGACATCTCTTTCGAAGGCAGGGTCGAGACTTGATCCCCCGATTCCGTGTGCAGCAGAGGTACATCCGTAGTGACAATGACCTGTTCTTTGGAAGAACCGACTTTCAGCTGTGCATTAACAGTTGTGAAACCGACCTGAATTGTAATCGGACCTCGCACAAACTGCCCGAATCCCTCTTTCGAAAAGGTGACCTTGTAACTGCCTGGAAGAATCGAACTGGTATCGTAGATACCGTCCTGGTTAGTACTAAAGTCCTTTGAAACTCCGGTATTGACGTTCAGTACCGTAACGGTTACATCCGGAATCACTGCTCCCGTTGCGTCGGTCACTGTCCCACGTATGTCACCGGCGTTCATGCTCTGTGAAAAGCTAATCCCCCCCGATAGCAATGCAACAACTGCTACTATCAGGCTGTTGCGTATCCTACTCCACATACCGCCCTCCTAAAGCAACCGTCTTTTTAACCAGCGACTTTCACTGATCTTTTTTCATGTTTGTAAATCTGGCTAACGCCCTTTTGACGCGAGCCAGGCACGGCTTCTCTTCAGTTCCACTCAGAGCAGGTATCTCTTCTTAGGCAACCGTTTGTTTAAATTATCGAGATAAAGACACACTCTGAGCCGGCGGTAATCAAATCAAGTCTGGAATATGATTGTCAAGTGTTTTCTTTTTGTATAGCTTGTTAGACAAACCTTTGTCCTAGCTTTTTGTCTTGCTGAAAGGACGGGCCGCGGACTTCCGCACCGATGGAGAGGATCATGGGCCCAATTAACCGTCGCAACTTTCTGGAACTTGCGGTTTTAGCAGCATGTTCCGTCGCTTCACGTCCGCTAGCAGCATCGACGACAGGACCGATACGTGCCTGGCGTACTGCCGGACGAGAATTCTGGCAGACGATCGAGCCACCAACATGGCGGCAAGCTTCTCTATCTATGCCACTTAGCATCCAATTAGATCCAAGTAAGCGTTATCAGGAATTACTGGGATTTGGAGCTGCACTTACTGATGCATCCTGCTATCTTCTGCAGCAACTTCCTCCCGACAAGCGCAAAGCGCTTCTGGAGGAGTGCTTTGGTCCTGACGGTCTCCGTTTTTCCATAGCACGTACGACCATCGGCTCCAGCGATTACTCGCTTAGTGCCTACAGCTATGACGAAGCACAAGAGCCCGATCCCAACCTGGAACACTTCAGCATCGATCATGACAGGAAGTACATCCTGCCGGTACTGCAGGCGGCCAGACAAGTGAACCCCGAGTTGTTCTACTTCTCCTCTCCGTGGAGCCCTCCTGGCTGGATGAAAACCGGAGGCTCGCTGTTTGGAGGCTCCATGCGCAAACGCTATTTTGCACCCTACGCTCAGTACTTTGTAAAGTTTCTCAAGGCATATGCAGACGCAGGGGTAAAAATTCAGGCTGTTACGGTGCAAAACGAAGTGGATACCGATCAGGATGGGCGCATGCCCCAGGCTCTTTGGGGCCAAGAGTATGAAATCGATTTTGTAAAGTTACATTTAGGTCCGGCGTTACAAAAAGAATCTATCGATACAAAAATCTGGATACTCGACCACAACTACAACCTGTGGGGACGCGCTGCCGACGAACTGAGCGATCCCGATGTCTACCGATATGTAGATGGGGTGGCATGGCACGGGTATATGGGTTCGCCGTCCGCAATGACACGAGTGCATGAAATGTTCCCGGCAAAAAACACCTACTGGACTGAAGGAGGTCCAGACTATACGCAACCAGATTACACAACAGATTGGACCACTTGGTCGAGTACCTTCACAGGAATTCTCCGTAACTGGGCCAGATGCATTGTGAGCTGGAATCTGGTTTTGGATGAAAAAGGGAAGCCGAATATCGGACCATTCCCTTGCGGAGGAGTCGTAACGTTAAATTCCAAAACCAACGAGCTCACGTACAGTGGGCAATATCGGGCTTTTGTGCATTACTCAAAAATGATACAGAGAGGGGCACATATTTTTGCATCTTCTGGAGAACTTCCCGACGTTGACCATGTTGCAGCCGAAAATCCGGATGGTAGCCGGGTATTGGTTCTCACAAATCGCGGAAGAGAACAGCAGGTTCAATGTGGAGTCGCCGAGAGATCCTTCTCGGTAAGTTTGCCTTCCGACTCCATCACAACTCTTGTTTGGTGATATCAAAACAAAAGTATTGCGCCCCAGAGCTCAAGAGCTATATCGAGAAAGCCGGGTAGATGAAAATCGGCACCGGCTTTCTCTGCACTCTGGAGGGTAGAACTAAACAAGGAAGAGATTTTGGCATTTGCAAGAGTTAATACCAGGGTAACCCTTGCTTGAGCTGATCAAAAATCACAAGCCTGCATTCTTCATTCGAATGGCATAGAGTGACTTGTGCGTAAATATGTAGAGTGTGTGCCGATCTGCCCCGCCAAAGATCAGCTCGATTGGACGCTCCGGAATTTCGATTTGTCCAATCCGCTGGCCTTCGGGACCATAGACAAGGACCTGTCCGGCTGCCAAATAGACATTTCCAGCCGAGTCCTGTGCTACACTTTCGCCACCGTCCTCCACAAACAGCTGGAAATCTGAAAATGATCCGGTTTCAGATACATTTCCTCGATAAGTTTTTTCGTCCGACTCTGAAGTGATGTAGAACGGATGTCCGGGAGTGGCTTTCACCAAGCCGAAAGCACGCAAGATGTCGGACATTTTGGTCCCATAGTAAAGCTGCCCCGTAACAAAATCCTCTCCTGCGGGAAGGAAGATGCTGCGATCAGGAGAAACATATTGCCACTTCTTCTGCTCGCCCAAATTCCGATTGTCCCACACATTTGCAGGCAAAACCGCTGTCATTCCGGGGCGTGCTACAGATTCCTCAGGCTTGAGCAGGGCCACGGTGTTGTCAGGAGAATCTGGGCGGAAGGTAAATACCGCGCCCTCGCCTCCATAAGAAACCACCAGGAGATTACCGGATTTGTCGAAGGCAAGATTTACCGGATCAAGTGGACTGTCCTGCACAACGACGGCTTCCTTCGTTTCCTGAGACCAACGATAGATGCTTTGCTTGTGTGCATCGACGAAGTATAGCCGTCCCTCTGAATCAATCGTAGCGCCGGAAATATTAAAAAACCCGGTCGCAAGCTGTTCCAACTTAGCTTCCGGAGCGAGAACTGCAACTGTAGAAGAGCGTTCAGCTGTTACAGGAATGCCGGAGATATCCAGCGTAGCAAACTCCCTCGCACGATATTCTTTCCGGGTTGTAGTGTCGATGACAGAGTTGCCAAAGGAGGCTTTACTATCGCTATCGACCTTCACATTACGAAAACGAATTCCACGAGATTCAGAGACCTTCACGGCAGTTGTAATGGGTTGATAGCTGCTCACCACACGATAGCCGTGATAATTTGCAATCGTGATGTTTTCAGACCGAGATATCTCAAGAGGAATGGCAAAAGCACTCTCGCCGCGCTCCTCTTCCGTCTGCAGAGCCAGAAGCTCCCAATTCTTAACACGATCAAGCTTCACCTCGGTACGAACATGATGCTCGCTGGATAATTCGTAGACACGGCCAGGTGTCGAGGTATTCGAGATGTAGAGTCCTGCCTGCGCAAAGGTGCTTGGAGTCCAGATATCGGCGAAGGTCCCTCCTCCTCCGTTCGTAATCCAGAGGCTTGGATATTGACCATCCCATCGTTTGCGAGGATCGGGATCCGCAGTGTGAGTATTGTTATAGGGATTGATCCGACTACCATCAGCCGCGTTTGTACCATGTCCACCCAGGAAACGAACATCGATCATGAGTGCATCGGCTCCGGCCATCCACCGCATACCGACAGCCCGACTATTTGTCCCTCCCGTGGATATCCCAATTCCTGTCACAATGTTGTGCCCCTCCTTCGGTGTTTCGAACACGGGATGGGGCGCTCCGGGGCCTTGGAATCCCTTTGCATCTTCAGATAAATCAAATTGTGTGGTGCTGGGATGCAATCCTATGAGGACCGTGTCCGGGCGGAGAGTAATAGTGTCACTCACTACATAACGTCCAGTCGGAATGTACAACACCTGATGTTCGGCAATCGCCTTTTTGATTGCCTGAGTATCATCAGTTACCCCATCTCCTTTGGCCCCCAAAGAGCGAAGGTTTATCCACATGTCAGTTGGAGGTAGTGAAGAGATGATGTTCTTTCCCAACGAAGACAGCTCCGCAACCGCAGCCGCGTCAAAGTTGGTTCGAACTTCGTCTCCAGAACCCTGGGAGCTCAACGCTAGCCCATGAGAAAAACTCTTGACCTCATAGTTCTCAGCCGGTCCAGAAAATCTCCGTCCACTTTCGCGAAGCATGACAAAGGTTTTGACATTGTGACAGGCTATGTTCTCGAGATTGATCTCTGTTCTGGGATTCTTCTCATTGCTGACGGTAATAGCAGGCCCGCTTATGTTTTCAAACCGAGTGTTCTGTACCCAGAGCTCTTCTGAATAGCCAGGATCAATGGAAATGGCCTCAGGAAGATCGCGAAAAAGACCGTGAACTAACGTCAGGGCCGCTTCATGCTCCTGAATAGCTGCCTTTCGCTGCCGTTCAAAGGTTGAATCCAGCAAGGTAAATTGCCAACCGGGAGAAGGCTTGCCTGTAATGATTCCGTAGTCGCCCTCATAGAAGTGAAGATCTTCCGCTTCGTTGCCAATATCCTTAAGCGCTGCCAGTCCTGAACCGATGTGAAAATCGATATGAGCAAGGTAGCAATGCTGTGCCACATGAAAGCGAATCGCAACGGCAGCCGGATTCCCCTCACTGATTTCGAAATCCACATTGCTCATTGCCGAATAGAAGGTGCCGGGATTCGCATCGGGTACCAGATGATCAGGAGGCACGGTTCCCGGCGTAGGAGGACGATTGTTATTCCCGCCATACCACCGCGCATGCTTGCTTCCGGGTCTGCCGCCAGCAAAGAAAAACATATATCCTAGATCTTTCTGATATCCGGGAGTATGGTCGCCTAACAAAAAAATCGGGCGCTTGGCTCCATATCCGATGATCCGGACTCCTGGCCATACGTAGATTGTTCGCGTAATGCGATATCTGCCTTGAGGGATAAAGACGATCCCCTCGCCGTGCGCTGATTCCACCTGATCTATCGCCGCCTGAATAGCCCCAGTATCATCGGCCTTGCCATCAGCATGGACAGGAAACTTGTCGGTCGTGAGATACACTGCCTGAGGATCTTCAAGTCGGGATGGGTAATACGAAGCGCCCCAAGCGACGGGAAGCGCAAGCAGGATAATCACGGCAAGTGCAAAATTTCTCATGTCCTTCTTCCTTAAGCACCTCTTCTCGCTGCTAAGGATTCCGGTGAACTGCCGAGTGACATATTCTGCTTTACAGAGATACAAATGGCAATCGCACCTTCCTTCCGTATCAACGGGAGTTGTTGAAGAAATTACAGCGGGGCATTATCCGCCTCTAGATATGGCGAGGTGCTCGTCACAAACAATCTGCCCAGTTATCTGGACTTCGGATCCAGCTACGCTGAAATAGCTCTATATCCCCTACACAAACCACCCCACATTGAGCACGATTGGCCTTGCTTCTGTCAAGCAATTTCCCAGAGACAAACGCTTGCCTGTATTTGGGAATAAAGAGATTCTCTTTCACAAAGAGAGCCAAGCCTCAACTCGTGCTTAAGTGTGGAATTATGCAAAACCAGGAAAGCTGCACGCCTGTTTACAGCATTTAGGATGCGCCATTACCTAAATTCGGGAGATACCAGCAAAAGCCATTTCGTCCAGCACGCTTTGCCTCGTAAAGAGCAAGATCTGCAGATTTATAGAGACTCTCTTGGCTGTCACCGTGATCGGGATAGATCGCTATTCCAATGCTGGGAGTCGTCTTCAGAACAAGATCGTTGAATTGGATTCCTTCGATAAAGCTATCCAGAATCTCTTGGCAAAGTTTCTCGATAACTCCAAGATCATGCGTTGTCATCAGAAGAATTCCAAACTCGTCTCCTCCGACACGAGCCACACAATCGGAATCGCTCACTGCTGCGCGCAGCCGATTTGCCGCTTCGTTTAATACGGCATCGCCGGCAGAATGCCCAAGGCTGTCATTGATCTGCTTAAAACGATCCAGATCAACAAGCAACAACGCCAAATTCCCGCCCATATTCTGTACCCGCGTTATTCGTTTATGGAACTCCTCAGTAAACATGCGTCGGTTGGGTAGAGAGGTAAGAATATCGATATAGGCAATCTCTTCCAGCAAGCGATGACTCTCTCGCAGCTCAGCTGTACGTTCCGCAATCTGTTTTTCCAGCTGCTCCTTTTGCGCGAGGAGTCTACTTACACGAACACGCCATACAAAACGGGCGAAGAAAAGTATCAGAATCAGGCAGGCAGTAAGGAACCACCATGTCTCCCACCAGGGTTGTTTGATAGAGAATGCCAACAGCGTTGGTTGCGGGCTCGTTAGTCCATCAGGAGCGATGGCAATAATCTCAAGAAGATACTGGCCCGCTGGAAGGCTGGCGAAATTGACACTGCGGCCGGACGCTTCCTTCCAGGATTGGTCATGGCCTCTAAGACGATAATGGAACCTGGTGCGATTCTCATATGCATAATTGAGACTGGTAAAACGAACAGCCAAAGAACGATGCAAATACGATAAGCTTGGCCGCTCTCCAGGCTGCCACTCACGCAGTTCTCCTGCAATTGAGGTCAGTACCACGGTGGGAGGCAGATTCGGCAAAGAATACGAAAGAGGAGAATAGCGGGACAGCCCATTAGAAGTTCCGATCCAAACATTGTTCTTCGCATCGATATGGAGAGCACGTATATCCGTATCGTCCCAGATGAGTCCATCTTCCATCCCGTAGTGACGCCAGCGTCCATCGCGAAAACGATCGACTCCGTTATCGGTCGCCACCCAAATCTGGGCCGAAGCGTCAAAGGCAATTCCATTCACCTGATCGGACGAGAGCCCATTTCTGGTGCCGAAGTGCGTAGTCTGAACCTTGTCACCTTCAAGTCGTAAACGGGTTATGCCACGCGCATCCCGATAGGAAACCCAGATTGCACCTTCACCTTGCGCCACTAGTGCAATTGGTCCCTCCTCAAGTCCATCTTTATGCGTAAAGATCTTCCACTCGCTGCCATCAAATCTTCCCAACCCACCGGCTGAGGCCAGCCAGATATTTCCCTCGCTATCGCGAAATAGGTAACGATAGGGTGGATGTAACTGTCCATCGGGAAACGGAACCGGATCAAAGACTAATCGGGCTTTTCCACCAATAGCACCCGTGCTCCTAAAGCAATGGCCGCCACCAGCTACCCAAATTCGTTGTTCGCGATCGATTGCAATTGCAACGATTCGATCCAGTGCCAATCCGGACTTAGGGCCAAATGTCTCGATTAGGACCCCATCTTTATTAAAGCGAGCGAGCCCGGCAGGGTCTGTCCCCGCCCAAATGTCCCCTCCAGGGCCTTTCACAATAGCGAGAACCCGGTCCCCCGGAAGGCCATTACGCCCTGTCCACGAGCGTTCGATCCTGCCATCACGGCCAAGGAGATTCAATCCCTGGCTGTTGCCCAACCAGACTCGTCCCGCATCATCGGTGTTTACCGCCCAAATGGTGTTATGGAGCAGCCCGTCTTCTCTGCGCCAGGACAGCCACTCACCATGTCCCAAACGGCGGACCAACCCACCACCATACATCCCCATCCAGAGAGATTCATCTCGATCAACCAGAATCGGACCGACAGCATCGCTGGGAAGCCCGTGGATGGAATCAATCCGCATTCGCTTCGCCCCCTCATAAATCACCAAGCCTGAGTCACTCGAAACAAAAAGACGTCCATGGCGGTCCGCAAAGAGATGTGATTGTGGGGCATGCGGGAGACCTTCCGATTCGTTGACAAAACGGCTTTGTCCGGTAGGAAGCCTATACAGCCGGGAGGAACTACGAACCCATAAATTCCCGGAAGAATCCGTGATGATCGCAGTCCATTTATCGGAAGGTAAACCTGCCGGCGATCCTATTCGACCCATGCGATCTGCTTTTAACCGCCAGACATCGCCGCCTTTGCTGAACCAGACATCCTCGCCTTGCACAAATAGGCAGTCGACCTCACCTGGCACAACACTGCTGAACCGATAGGAACCCGCGCCATCCAGTTCTCCACGAAGAACCCCGGTGGAATGCGACAAGTACATCCGCCCACGCTTGTCGAAGGCTATAGAACTAACGGCCCCTTGTTTCCCCAGATCAATGGACCTGAATCCCTTGGCCACACTGCGCGCCAACCCAGTGGGGGTACCCACCCACAGAATTCCATCCGGAGCTTCTGCAAGAGTCAAGATTTCATTATTAGGTAGTCCTTCTTCGTGCCGAAAAGCTTGGAAGGCATTGCCGTCATAACGGAATAGTCCATTTTCAGTCCCTACCCACAAATATCCGACGTGATCTTGCAGAAGGCTAAGAACACTTAAGCTCGATAAGCCTTCAGGCGAACCATACTGCCGAAAAGTAAAGCGCTGCGCGGAGGAATGAAGCGAAAGGAAAAGAGGCAGCAACAGACAAACGGAAAGAATCCCTTGGCCACAAAGCAAACCCAAGCGGCTAAGGCTCCGTTTGCGCGAGATCTTCCCGCGTCTGTTTGAGAAAGTCAGCAAAGGCTTGATCACTTCGAGACGGTATCTCACCTCATACTCGATATCTTGATCTGTCTGCTAGAGTACGTCCCGCAAAGAGATCAACCGAAGCACAAAAGCTTACGCAGCTTTCCGCCAAGCCTGAGCCCCGGACAAACCTGTCATTTGGTTTGCGGGGATAGAAAGAAAGCAGGTCCTCGCTGTCCTCGGCAAGTCTCTACCTATTACAGGAAATACTCTAAAACGGCTGCATCCAGACCCGTTAGGGTACAACAAACATCGGGGGAAAGATATTGTATCGACAGTACTCGAATCCCTCTTTAGATTTGCCAATATTCTCTCAGTCAACAGTTACTGAAAGAGTAAATCCGCAGAGGCCTTACAAAACATGCCACCAGCTTGCACTCAAGGGGAGGATAGCAAGCGCCAGAAATTTCCCGCAAAGAGGTAAACCAAGCTATAAAAGCTACACTTCCCTATCGCTGGCGAACTTATAGCTATGCGGGAAATGCTCTCGCTCTATTCGCAAGTAACATTCTGTTAGAGATGTTTTATCACGTCTACGCATCCAGTAAACGAAATAATCAAAACCGATAATTGAAGAGGGTAGGGTCAATCATCACAAATGCAAGTCAAGAATGTCGGGCTTGATCTCGTTCTCCGTCACGATAAGAAAGCCTAACGAGATAGGAAGAGTAAACCTTCGAGGCCCGCAGCTTCCGGGATTGAAATAAAGCACATTCTTATTCCACTTAATCTGCGCCTTATGCGAATGGCCACAAATAACAGCCGCAAAACCGGCAGCAGCGGGATCCAGATCGAGAGCATTGACATCGTGAATAAGGTAGAACAGTCTGCCTTCCAGCTCCACGATGTCGGTAGCGGGAAGATTGCGGCACGCTCCCCGCTCATCGATATTCCCTCGAATTGCAGTAACAGGTGCAATCTCCTTCAACTTCTCCAGGACCGCAGGATCACCCACATCACCAGCATGCAAGATATGCTGACAGCCCTGGAGCGCAGTAATAGCTTCCGGCCGTAACAGTCCATGCGTATCTGAGACTACGCCAATTCTCATGTCTAGAGGCCTATGCTCAAACGGGTTCGTGGATCAAGATAGTCCCTCAGAGCGTCCCCGAGGAAGTTGAAAGCTAGCACACAAAGCATCACGGCAATGGCCGGAAACACAACCAAATGGGGCGAATCAAAGAGATGAGAACGAGCATCATTGAGCATCGATCCCCAACTTGCTGAAGGTGGCGGAATTCCCAGCCCAAGAAAACTCAGAGTGGCCTCGGCCAGAACGGCTCCAGCCATGCCGATTGCAGACTGCACGATCACCGGCTGCAAAATATTGGGAAGGATATGCCGGATAAAAATGCGCAAATCGCTGGCTCCGAGGGCCCGGGCAGCTTCGACATATTCTTTCTCTTTGACACTCAGGACCTGTGCCCGAACGAGACGAGCGTATCCGACCCATCCACCTATCGAAAGTGCCAGAATCAAGTTGATCAGCCCCGGCCCCAGAAAAGCGACAAAGGCAATTGCAAGCAGGATTCCCGGCAAGGCAAGAAAGGCATTCATCAGGAATACGTTCAAAATCGTATCGGCAACCCCACCGTAATAACCGGCAAGACCTCCGAAGATCAATCCCAGGAAAAGAGAACAACTCACCACGCTGACAGCTACGAGTAGAGACAGCCGTGCGCCGTAGATGGTACGCGAGAGGATGTCCCGCCCCAATTCATCTGTTCCAAACCAGTGGGCGTGCGACGGCGGCAACAGCCGGGCACCGAGGTCGAGAGCAGCCGGATCCGCCGGAGCCAGATAGGGAGCAAAAATCGCACAGAACACAAAGATAACGAGCAGCGTCATTCCTACAACAGCCAACGGTTGGTGACGAATAGTTCCGGCAATCGACAATGCTCAAAATACTCCTGGAAACAAGAATATCGCGAGTACTCTCGCTTCGGTACGGGTTGAAGTGAATGTGAACAAGAACAGGGAGAGAGCAAGGAAAATGAAGATCGGGAGACGCCTAGCTTCAATGTGCATTTGTGCGAGAAATGCGCTGGTGGCTGTGGCTTTTGCTCTGGCCACCACGCAGGGAGGGGCCCAACCGGAGAACCAGGACGAGATTCAGGCTGCCTACCAGCTCTTTCATCTCACGAACCAAGCCCGAACCGAGAACAACCTTCCACCACTTACCTGGGACGCATCACTTGCTCAAGCAGCAGCACAACACACCCAAATGATGGCAGGACGTAGATCTCTCTCGCACCAATTCCCCGGAGAACCGGAATTAGCTCTCAGAGCCGGAAGCAATGGAGCACACTTCCGCAAAATCGCCGAAAACGTCGCTATGGGACCTTCAGCTCCCGCACTACAGACGCAGTGGATGAAATCTCCGCCACATCGGGCCAACATTCTAGATCCGCAACTGACGGCAGTAGGAATCTCCGTCGTTCGGACAAACGGGTACGTCTACGCCACAGAAGATTTTGCAACCAGAGTCGAGTCACTTTCCACCGCAGAAGTAGAACAGCGGGTTTCCACATTGCTGACACAACGAGGTCTCATAATTGCAGCCGGGCAAAAACAAGCAGCACGCCAGACATGCGCAATGGACTCCGGAGTCGCTGGAGAAACATCTCCAGGATTCATCATGCGCTGGGAAGGCTCTGACCTTGGACGTCTACCTGATGTGCTACAAAAGAGGATTTCTTCTGGCCACTACCGCTCGGCATCTGTAGGTTCCTGTAAAGGTGCAAGTCCCAAGGAAGGTTTCACCTCCTACCGAGTAGCTGTACTCCTCTTTTAAGGAGACCTTCTAGCTGTGTAATTCGCCGCTTCCTTGGAGACTCCAGATCTGCTGCAGCCCGTCCAGAATGTAAGACGGAAACATGAAACTTCTTCTTCTTTTTCAAATACCTATAGCCACTGGCTCAGATCGACTCTGCCCGGTCGTGATAAATAAAGATGCCAATTTGAACCCAAACAGGTCCAAAATGGAGCAGAAAGAAGGGCATCGAAAAAATTGAGGTCAGCCCTTTGACGAGACCTCACGGTTTTGATATATCTAACAAAGACAAGTCATTACGACGACACTCCTCAGTAGCTCAATGGCAGAGCATTCGGCTGTTAACCGAAGGGTTGTAGGTTCGAGTCCTACCTGAGGAGCCAAATTTTTCAATCACTTCTACATATCTCCTTTCTGAACTTCGTCAAACTTCGTCAAATTGCAATTTGGACCTTACTCTTCCATGGAAGCGGTTCGGATGTTACGTCCCTTCAACCTCAGTTTCTCAACGGGCGCCTTCCAGTTGCCAAGCACCGCTGCGGTTCGTGAACCCACTGCCCGCACCACGCTCTCGTCCAAAGGCTGCATGTACACGTCACCGGTAGTTCGAATGCTGGCATGCCGCAACGCGCCCTGTGCGTCCTTGAGCGTACCGTGATGCTGCAGGTCCGTTCCCAGCGTTCTCCGCATAACCTGGAAGGTCACTAGCCGATCGGAAATTCCTAATTTCCGGGCAACAGGGCGAATCCGGCAACGCAGGAAGTTTTTCGCATCTCGTGGCACGGCCATTCCCTTTCGCTTTCCTCTCCCAAAAGTCGGAAACATCAGAGCCTCGGGGGAAGAGTCTTTACAAAATCTCTTCCAAGCCTCGATTACGGGCCTGACCAATTCCGGAACCGAGATGGGAGCCTTACTGGCCTTCGATTTGAGACGCCCCTTATAGAACTGCCCTTCATAAGCCGTTCCGTGCAGCATCAGCGCCTCTCCTGTCCAGGACTTCCACTGCAAACCCATCGCTTCGCTGGCGCGAGGGCCGCAGAAGATGCCGATATACATCAGGCAGAGATCCTGCAGATCTTCAATCGCTGCTAACAACGCGAGGATATGCTCCCGGGTCATAACAGGCTTTTCGCTCGGATCGGTTAGCGGCATCGTCACATCTTCAGCCGGGTCCTCGGCCAGAAACTTCTGTTTCCTGGCCAAATGCGTAACTGCCCGCATGTTGGAAAAACACTTACGAACGACGGACTCCGAATATCCCTTTGCCGCTAATCTGTTCAGCCACACCTGGATTTCAAATGTGCTGAGATTTCGTAACGGCAAATCCCCAAAATGCGAAATCAAATAACGCTCCAGATGGTCGGTGTTCGTTTTCCTGTAAGCCGGACTCCAACCGCCTTCACGCATCGGGATGTATCGCTCCTTCACAAACCACCGAAATGTCACTGAATCATCAGGAGGAAGAGTTGCCGTGGATACTGAATCCTGGGTTTCCTTCCGGATGATCTCCTGAAGCATTTGCTCGGCTTTCCATTTGGGAGCCTCGGACTTCGGACAGATACGAATATTGCGCTGCCGGCGCACCTCCTTTCCATTTTGATCTTTGAGATAAACAAGATACTGCCCATACCATACTTTTACCCGCTTACCATTCAGGTAAACACGGCCTTTCTGATATTTCATTCCCACTTGCAGTTCTCCATTTCTGGCACCGCCCTTGGCCGTGAGAACAGACCTATTGAACCATGGTTTAGCGGTGTTTGGAAGAATTGTGGATGGCAAGTTCTGCAACAAAAGACTGCACATCGGTCCAGCGGAACCGTAGCAGAGGGCCAAGCTTGATGGCGCTGATACGTGGATTGCGGCGGGTAGCGTGATCGCGGATCCATCGCTCGGACACGCCTAAACGTGAGGCCACTTCCTGCGCGGTATATAAACGCTCCTCAATGTTGAGAGGCTCGGTCCCTGCTCTTGGGTGCGAGAGGATTGGAACGGGAGGGTTAGAACGAATGAGATTGTCCATGTTCCTCCAATCTGAAACTGTCACGCAAAAGCTGCATCTTTTCACCTCGGGTGGAGTTAATGCGAATTCAGCTCTTCGAGTCCATAGAAACGGACCGCTCCGAGCACATTGAATTGGTTGTAAGTGAAGTTTCAAACTCGGTCAAAAAACAGGCTGGAGCAATTCGGGCGTTACTAGGTCCGATCAAAGATCGATTAGGTGTTGATATCTGAGCTCAAGTCTTTCACGCTACGGAATACATCCTGCGGAATCTCCCTGGAGCGCAATGCGCCAAACGATCACTCCATAGAACTCAACCCAAGGGAACAGGTTGGAACCAAGCGCATTTCGTTCAGCCAAAGGGGAATAGTGTCATAGCCAAGGACACTACGAGATTGTAGCTCTGATGCATCAAGGTTGTGACGGCTGTCGATCTCGAACGCCATCGCACAACTCCATAGAGGATGCCCATCAATGTAAAAACCACTTCGCGGAAATTCCCGCTCCACCGATGACTTACAGCAAATAAGAAAGTGGATATAAGGATGGCCAGAAATACCCGAATTCCTGACAAAGCCCGTACCGAAGATACAGTAATTGTTACTGCGAAAAAAACAAGGCCTCGAAATAAAACCTCTTCTAATACTGGCCCTATGGTCAACCCAAACGCCAAAGTCGATTCTGGCGCACGACCCAAATTCGTATCAGTCAGATAGGCAAAAAGAACGGCAAAGCCTCCCCCTAATACTCCTGCCATCACTCCGTAAATCCAATGAATCCATCGCCGCGGCGCAACCCAGCCGACATAACGAAAAAGCTGCCCCTGGCCAAGGCATGCCAAAAGATAGACGGTTACTATCAAAGCCACCGATACAACGCCTATTGAGAATCTTGCCCACAGCTTGTCGATGCTCAGCAAACGCACAGCAAAGGCAACACCCAGAATTGCCGTGATCTCCAGATAATTTGGCCGTGACTCCAGGAACCTAGGGAGCATTCGCCAGATCAGAGAAGGCTTTTCTTGCTTCATCTGCAGAAACATCAAATGCATCATACGGCAACTTGACTGAACAGCCCCTCCAAAACAGACTCAGAACCTCCGATATGAATCATCAAAAGACTAAATCCCTAATCATCACCATCGTTCTCATCACACTGCTGTACGGATGCCGTCCATCTGCACCAAACTTCAGCGGGAGATGGCAGGGCAAGGCAACACTACCAAACAATCGAAACGGATCTACCAATGCTGACATTTCGCTAGTGATGTCGCAGCAGGCAAACACTGTAAAAGGTGATGCGATGCTAGTCATCAACGGAAATCCGGCGATCCACGTTCCTCTAGTGGCCGCAACAATCAATTCGTCTGGCCAACTGGCACTCGAGGGACAAAGCAATCAGGGATTTGCCACTGTCCATTTCAGCTTTTATGGAAAATTCGAACAAAATACACTCGTCGGCCAAACCGAACTTACTGCGCAGATGATGCTCTTTGGCACGGAAGTCGACAAAGGCCCAATAACATTTTCAAGGTCAAACTGATATGCCACTGCGTAACCTAGCCGACTTTCAGAAGGAAGTAGAGCTGCTAGTCGACGACTACCTGAATATGTCGCCTAAGTCACGACGAACTCCTCGATAGCACAGCACATGTCTTCATCTCTCAGTGCTATCAACGATTTGGATCGTTCGGCTACGAAATGGCACATTAGGGAATTCGTGCCATTCGAAAGACGCTGCGAGAATTTCCCCGCCAAGAGTAATCGTCCCGGGCTTCATTTGACCCATTTTGTATAAAGCCCCATCCTTTGGGCTGCATAGAAGGAGCCCTGCTGCTATGCCAATGTTTTCAAGCCTTGAGGATCTGGAAGGAAAGCTGGAACGGACCGGATACTTCCTTGATCCAACCTTGACGAAAGATGTCTTCCTGGCCGATTCGCTTAATTTGCCTCTGCTGCTGGAAGGACCTGCCGGAAGCGGCAAGACCCAACTGGCTATTTCTGTGGCGGAAGCAGCCGGAACTCACGTCGAACGACTGCAGTGCTACGAAGGCATGTCGGAGGAGAAAGCAATCGGAAGATTCGATGATTCATTGCAAAGAATGTTTATCGATTTCTTCAGAGAGCAGTTCAATGATTGGTCCTCTATGCTGCAGAAGCTTCGGGGCAGGGATTTCTTCCGGCCTGGTTCCTTGATGCGTGCGATCGAATCGGATAAACCTTGTGTATTGCTCATTGATGAAATCGATAAGGTAGACGAAGACTTCGAAGCTACGCTTCTTGAGATTCTCTCCGCCTGGCAATTGTCTGTCCCGGAATTTGGCACAATTAAAGCCCAGTCGATTCCCTTCACTGTGCTGACCTCGAATCAGAAAAGATCTCTCGGAGATGCGTTACGCCGCCGCTGCCTCTACCTTCGTATTGAGCATCCTACTCCGGAACGCGAAGCGGAAATCATTGCTGCACGCACCCCAGAAGCTGATGAGTCCTTCCATCGATTGATGGCGGGTATTGCGCTGGCGTTTCGTAACTATTCCCTGGAAAAACCTCCCTCCATCTCGGAGATGATCCACTTTGCCAAGGCCCTGCAGCTACTCGATGCACAGGAGGTAACGCCGGAGCATATAGACGCGCTGTTACCTTTTCTGGCAAAGACGCAGGGCGATCGACAAATACTGCAACTACGTGGAAATTTCGCAAGCCTTCTTGGCGATGCCAAGAAATACGCACAAGCAATAGAGGAGGAAGTTGCCTCTTGAAGATCTTCTTTGTGTTCTTACTATGCATTCTCCCTCAAGGGATAACGGCTCAAATCTGCAAATCTCGCTCTCATTATCCTTATGAGGAATACGTAGCTCGCTATGCCACTTATTACCACATATCTCCAGAGTTTGTATCTGCGCTTATCGACGTAGAGTCGGACTGGAATCCCCATGCCGTTTCCTCCCAAGGAGCCATGGGGCTTGGTCAACTCATGCCTGCCACTGCGAAACGCTTTGGAGCATTCAAACCATTCGATCCAGAACAGAACGTTGCTGCTGCGACCCGCTATATTACGGCTCTCATGTGGCAGTTCCGCGGGGACCTGCGATTGGTTGCCGCTGCGTATAACTCCGGAGAACAGTGGGTTAGCAAGAAGCATTTGGATTATCGGAATCCAGAGGTGGTCGAATATGTCCGCCAAGTACGGAGATGTTATGCAACACGTATTCGCAGATCACACGCAATCAAGCCGACAATCCATCGCGTAGGAGGATCTCAATGAAACAGTGGTACGCATTCTCAATGGTGTTGTTGCTCAGTACTGCGAATCTTCACTCATCGGATCTCGTTTCCGGACGTGTTGCACGAATTGCCATCCGTCCTGGCGAAATTACGCCTCTGCATCTGCATCCTGAATTTGAATCGACGATTCACATGCCGGAGGAAATAACTTCCGTCGTACTAGGGAGCCCGGGAAACTTCAAGGCAGAGCATAGCGAGGCGGAACCTGAATATGTTTACGTTAAGCCCATTACAAAAGCGGCAGCGCAGTCGAATCTTTTGATTGCCACTAAATCCGGTGCGCATGTTACTCTCCAGCTCATCAGCGACGGGAACGACGCTTCCTCTGCCGATCCGGTGGACTTCTTAATCGAATACCGCTCGTCTCCAAGTTTCCTTGTTGGTGCTTCGACCCCAATTGCACATCCTTCCCCAGATGCCAAATCTCATGTAAGAGAGCCTAGATCTAAAACCAATGAGCCGCCCCAGCTGTCGTTTGCAGATGAAGAGCTAGCTTTGCAAACACACATTAATGCGCCCAACTGGCAAACTTGGCAAGGGCAACAGATCAAGACTGCGATCGGAGATATTCGGCAATGGAACAATCAGATGGTCGTGTCTTACTCCCTGTGGAATCCCTCTGACCATCCCGTTGAGATCACACCTCCACAAGTTCAAATATCTGGAGCGAAGGCAAAGAAGGGAAAGAACAAACACAAGTTGACTTCCCAACAGCTCGAGGTCCGAGACTGTCGGTTGAGTTCTACGAGACTGGAGTCAGGCGCAAGAGCGGACGGGGTTGTAATCTTCGACCGCCCGAATTTCAAAGAATCGAATGAAAAGCTTTATCTGCAATTCGCTCAAGCTGATCAGGTCGATTTGCCTATCTTGATTCAGCTTCCGTTCACTCCACCTGTAACCACAAAAAGATAGGAGAGAAGCATATGCTCGACAGCAACGGAAATGGCCATAACAGCAAAGTACCTATTAATGTAGAAGTCCCTGAAGAAGAACCCTCTTCTGGAAATCTGGGAACCGAAGTAGCTTCCCAGCGGATTCCGCCCACAGCGGAAATCGAACAGAAAGATAATGCCACTCGATCCGCGAAACTTACGGCTCAAGGACTCGATAAAAGCAAGCTTCTCCTTTTAGGAGGAGGACTCCTGGTGGCGGTGCTCTTCTTTGTCTTTACGGTCCTGTTCGGGAACAAACCCACGAAAAAGATACAGCCACCATCCAAATCAGCGCACGCAAGCACAAAAGATAGAGGTCAGTCGGATCAGCCGCAAGGCAGTGTCACCCCCCTGATGGATACAGTTCACCCGGAGGTGAACGATAAAGACGGTGGCAAAGTCACTCTCAGTGATATTGCTCGAATGAAACATCCGCGTGCATCTGGTTCTCTACTGAACGACAAAGCATCCCCCACGAAAGCGTCTGAATCCCTTCGCGAGGTGCCGGCATTCGAGAGCACACAACAAAAATGGGAAGAACCGAAGCCATATGGTTCGGAGCCTGCGAATAGTGTTCCCAGCCAACAAGAGCAAAACAGCCTGAAAGAAGCTTCCCTTATCTTCGTTCGGAACCAGACCGGCCAGCCTTCTTCTCTATCTTTATCTGCCGCTCATGCCGATTCAGATCAGGATACTCTGGAATTGCCGGTAGGCACACGCATCCAGGCGAAACTGGAGACCCAGGTATTGAGCGTGGTCGCCACGCCCGTCGATGCAGTAGTTGAGTATACCTACTCGATTGGTGATCACGTACTTATTCCCGCGGGAACGCATGTCTACGGAACCTTAGTACAAGCAGACAAATCCGGCTATGTCGACATCCGATTCAGCGACCTGGAGATGGGAGGCCGTCATTTCAAGATCGACGCGATAGGCACCTCGCTTGATCTAGGACCCATCCGCGGCAGTGTCTCGGGCAAGAACACTGGGAGAAACTTTCTAGTTCGTGCCGGCGCAGGAATCGGATCAGTAGCCGCTATGTTGGTCGGCAATAACAATAGTGGAGCCTTGTCCGAAGAGGATATGCTCAGAGAAAGAATTGCGGGAAATATTGGACAGGCAGGCGATACGCAAATTATGAGTATGGCCGCCAACAGCCGCTGGATCGTTAGTGTTCCCGCCGACAGTAAGATCTTCATCGTTTTCACGAAGCGCCAGCAGACAGACAATACAAACCAGGTTCACCGTGTCAATTAAAAGCATTACCAGTCTAGAAGCAAACAATTCCAAATCCTCGGGTAGATGGCGTCAGGAATAGCCTCCTAGCACACAAGCATGCCAGATACAGAGCCCTATACGGCAAGCTGGAGCTCAGGTGCTCTACCTGTCGCACCGCTCGCCCGATTTCAATCCGATCGAAAACTGCTGCGCCAAGATCAAAGAATTCCTGCAGGCGGCCAAAACTCATTTACTTGAACTTCTCCAGTTTCCCTGACCTAAAATCACTTCCCCGCTATGGATAACCGCCCTTGTTCCCCACGTTGCGATTTGGGCATTGAAGGTCCTGTCTCCCGTTTCCAATGCTGAGATATTCAAGACTCCGACTCCCGTTTCCGATGTTGAGATATTGAAGGTCCGGACTCTCGTTTCCGACGCTGAGATATTGAAGACACCGACTCTCATTTCCAATGTTGAGATATTGAGGGTCCGGACTCCCGTTTCCAACGCTGAGATATTGAAGACACCGACTCCCGTTTTCGATCTTGAGATATTGAGGGCCCGGACTCCCATTTCCAACGCTGAGATATTGAAGACACCGACTCCCGTTTCCGATCTTGAGATATTGAGGGCCCGGACTCCCATTTCCAACGCTGAGATATTGAAGACACCGACTCCCGTTTCCGATCTTGAGATATTGATGGTCCGGACTCCCGTTTCCGATGTTCGGATATTGAAGGTCCCGGTATACCTGCTGCCTGCAAGTGCTGTACTGCTAGGATTTCTCTAATCTCTTTGGCCCGAAGCGTCGCCCTGCCCCAATACACAACTACCAAAGAGACGTCCCTGGTTTATCGTCCATTTCCCAGATTCTCAAAATCCCTAAGCATGGTTCAATCCGCTATAGCTTGAGACATATAAATAAACTCCACAGCTCACGGCCTAGACGCAGAAGGCTCCACGCTTTCCGATGATTCCAAAACAGTTGTGTGGTTCACCGTCCAGAAAAGTTCCACTTAAGTCATTACTGGTCATTTGAGCGAATTTCGCAACCAAACTATGTTCTGACTGCGACACGGATGCCCAGAGCAACCGCGTCCCGGAGACAATCACTGATGTCGACTGCAACAACCACCTGGCGAAGCTCCTCTGGACACGCCGGCAAAACCATTTCCATGAACCGGCCAAAGCTGCCCGATTGGTCCCGTATCGGACTGATTGTTGCTTTGGCCGTGCTCGTAATCGGGAATCTCGCCGCCCCCATAGCGGTGAGCGCACAAAACCTTGGAACTACACCGCAATTCAACAAGGCGGTGCTCGGACAACAGGCAACCACACCGGAAGGAACCATTCTCAACATCGTCAACTGGGGTTGCAACGTTATTGCCCCGGTCATCGCACTCGCATGCCTCGGAATCGCGGGTTGGCACTTTAAGAGTGGCCGCGGTTATATGGGCTGGGGCGCCACCGGAATTGCCCTCATGGTAATTTCCGGTCTCGGACGTATGGCCGAAGGCTTCATCTCACAAGCCCAAGGCATTTAACCCAAGGAGAACGGACAACATGCCGGTGCCGCAATTCCTTCTGGATCTGCTGCAGTTACTGTTCGATCTAGCTGTTCCAGGAGCATTCTGCACCCTTACTCTTGCCGGACTTAGCCTCAGGCAGGAGGGCGGAACCAACTTTCATGTCAGTGGACGTACAGCGAAATGGATCTTTATTACTATGCTTCTGCTGACACTGCCACAAGGCATGCAGTGGATTGCGGCGCAAGGCATCAATGTCCCTCAAGGCAACGGAGCCATCGGAACAAGCTGGCTCTCCAGCATGGAAACAATCTTTACGAACTTTGTCAGTCAAGTATTGGTGGGGAAACTGGTGCCGGTTATCGCTGCCTATTTTGTCCTCAAAGCCACACTGGACGCGGCGGCCGGAGAGAATCCTCTCCCATCGATTATTTGCGCCATGTTTCTGATGTCTTTATCCACCACAATGCAGCTCTTTCAGAGCTGGAAAACGGGCGACCCGATGGACCTGACAAATATGCTGACGCAACTCTGGAATTACATTGTCGGCAGCATACTGCCTGCGGCAGCAGCACTCGCTTCGATAGGCGCAGTCATCTGCTATGTCCGGCATCGGCCCTTTGTCCGTTATGTCCTTTGCGCAATCGGATTTTTTACCGTAACCGGATTGTTAGCACTCTTCCGCTCCATGGCAGCAGGGGCATAAAGGAATTCCGACATGAGCTTCGATGGCGGTATCGCGAATTTGGCATCGTGGGCGGGTAACACGATTATGCCGACGCTTGCAGGTAGTTTCTTTTCCGCCGCTGTTTTTCGCTACAGCAAGGGTGCTACTCATGAACAGTATATGTACGGGGGCTTTGCGGCGCTGACCTGCTCGGGGATAATTCGAGCGCTCGAAGGGTTTGTTCAAAATGCAGGAGCTACAAGAGCCGACGCGTTTTGGCTCAGTCTATTGAGCCTCGTTAATTGGACCTCGAATGTGATTCTTCCCGTCTATGCACTCACCCAGCTCGGAGCGATGGCTTTGCATTTCGGCGGAGTGCTGGACCAAATCTATCCAGGCACGGTCTGGATTCGTAAGTTCATCTCTGCCATCGCAGCCCTGATGATATCGGGCCTCCTGCGTTTCGCCGAGTCGATGGCTTCACAAGCGCACGGAATCTGAAAAAGAGGAACAGCACCTATGAGTCTGAACATCACCCCTGTGCACCGGAATCTGCATACAAAAGTTACGTTCATGGGGCTTGAGTTTGAAGACCTCATCCTGGTCCTGGCCATTGCCGCTGTCATGAATCTTCTTGCGCGTTTTGCGGGAAACGACTCCCATGTCCTCGGCCTTCCATTAAACATCTTCATGGAGTTCGTCGTTCCGCTCCTGGCGGTTCCGTGTCTCATTCTTTTTAAGTACGGCAAACCTCGTGGCTATTTGACCGATTTATTGCACTCGCTTATTACTCCCAAGAAATGGTGCTGTTTGGAACGGGATGCCAAATTTACCAAACCATATTTAGTCAAGGAGGAGTGAGCATGTACGCAACCATTTCCAAGAATCCGGACCAAAGCGTTGAACTCCTTCTCGATCAGGAGGCCGCCACCATAGTGGTGGTGAGTGTCATTTTCGCTGGACGCTTCAACGAGAAGATCCGAGCCTTGGCAATCTATCTCGAAGAACGCCTGGATATCGAATCCGAGATCGCCGGCCTGGTAGGGAGTAGCTAATGCCTATAACTTATGCCGAACACGAACGGAAACTGAAGTCGCCTGCCTTCTGCGAACTGCTGCCACTACGAGATGTCCTGGACAACGTGATGGTGAGGAGCAGCGGAGCCTTCGTTGCGGGTTTCAATCTACGAGGTTTTCTTTCCTATTTTGCAACAGATGAGGATCGCAATAACGAGAAAGCTGAATTGGAGGCATTGCTTCGTTCGATTCCCGACGAAAGCATGCGTGTTCAATTCCGCTTTGAAGTGTGTGAGAACATCGGAGACCTGCTGGAGCGATATGTCGAAGAGCAGCGTACAGAAGATCCTTTACTATTGGCGCTCGACGAAGAACGGATTTCGATATGGAAAGAAAAGGAAGCAGCTGGTTCCTATTTGGACAATCAGCTGGAAGCCTATTTCATTTGGGATCCGAGGATTCACGCAAAGATTCATCACTCTGCCAGTCAGAATCGCAAGCTAGGCGGCTTCTCCTTAAGTGAAAAGAAGTGCATCGCACGAAGCAAGAAAGAACACGAAACTTATCTCGGGGAATTCGAGTCACTTCTTCATGGCGTCGTCACATCTCTAGAACAGGCCCGGCTCGGTCCTCAGCGTCTCAAGACACAGGAACTCTTCGACTCTCTGAAGTTCGCACAACATCCGACAAGACGGAGCCAGAAAGCCTATATTCCCGGAGAAGACCTCATCGAATACCGCAGTGCCCGCGATCAAGTGGCAGAGGTCAGCATTCTCGATGAGACAGAGACGTACCTCAATCTTGACGGGTATCTCTACTCTGTCGTCAGCCTTAAAGAGCTGCCCGACGGCACCCTGCCGGGAATGCTCGACCGCTTGCGCTCCCTCGGTTTGCCGCTGGTGATCTGCGGACAAGCTTATATCCCGGATCAGCGTAAGGTTCTCAAGAGCTACAAATCCAGACTCAAGAAGATGATTGCCGCACAAAAAGATGCCGATGGCAATTACAAGTCGAATCCGGAAGCGAGAGAAGCACAAAAACAGCTGGAACAAGTTCAGGCCGATCTCATATCTTCGTCCCTCAAGACGGCAAGGCTCAGTCTTTCGGTAGTAATCCGTACTTCCTCCTCCGCCGATACCTTCACCCAATTGGAACGCCAGGAACAGGAATTGGCTAACCGGACTCAAAAGGTATTGAACGCGTTCAGCCATATGAATGGCGCGAAAGCGGTTGTCGAGACCTTGGCGAAGAGGCGCATATGGATCGGAACGCTGCCGGGCATGGGAGAGATAGACAAGCGAGAGCACGACATGCTCAGTCCAAATGCTGCAGATCTGCTTCCCGTCGAGATGCCATGGTCCGGAACGCCAAAGAGCCCACTGATGATCTTCGAAACCCCATTCCGGCAGCTCATCCCCTTTTCCGTTTTTTCTTCTGAATTCTCGAATGCAAATGCGCTCATTATGGGCGGAACGGGTTCCGGCAAGACGGTGCTGATGGAACAGATCTTGCTGCAGAGTGCACGCGCGAATCCTCTGGTCACCATTTTGGAATGCGGAGATTCCTACGAGGCTCTGGTATCGGTCATGGGATCGGAAATGATCGCAGTCTCTCTGGACTGCAATCAAACCTTGAATGCCTGGGACTTGCCCCATCGGACATCCACACCGGATAACAGGAAACTCGCTTTCATCAAGCAGCTCACGCGCTACATGCTGGGTGAGAATCCAGCCCCGGATTTGGACATAGATCTTCTCGACAGCCTGCTGCTCGATGCCATCCGCGCTACCTACAAACGCTGCAGCGCGAGGACCTCGGATCCGATTCCTCTGTTTAACGATCTCTATGCGCAGCTAGCTCACTGGCAGGACCGGGACAGGAATCAGAAGATCCAGGACATGGCTCGTATGGCGGCGATGAAACTGCGGCCATGGGTGCTCGATGGACCCTATGCTAAGCTCTTCGACCGCCCGACCACGGTACCACTGGATACTTCCTGGCTCTACTTCAACATAGAAGCGCTCAAAGAAGATCCACGCCTGGAAGCAGCGATGAGCATTCTCATTGCTCATACGGCTACCGAGCGTACATCGGGTATTCCGGGAAGAGCCGGACTGTCGGTCCTCGACGAGATCTGGAGAATGCTCCAAATACCGGTGTTAGGCAGTCTCGCCGAGCAACTCTTCCGTACGGGGAGAAAGCGCGACAACAGTGTATTTGCCCTCAGCCAGGGGATTGTCGATTATGTCGGCAGAGGCGAAGAGCCGAACCCGTATGGTGCCGGTATTGTTACAAATGCGAACACCAAGATTGTCGGCATGCAGAACGGCGACCTAAGCATTCTGCAAAAACACCTTTACCTGAACGACACGGCCATCAACCAAATCCGAAGGTTCTCCGATCCAAAGAAAGGAGTAAGTTCGGAGTTCTTGATTGCCATCGGGCAGAAAGCCGAGTCTACCCACATCCTTCGCGTTGTCCCAACCCCGGTCGAATACTGGATATCGACGACATACAAACGTGAGAAGACTTACCGAAAGTGGTGGCTGGCGCGACATGCAAACATGTCCCAACCGGAGGCCTACGGCTTGCTTGCAGAAAAGTTTCCCCACGGTCTGGCCGATTACGATCTCTTGCCTGAAGAACGTTCCGGAGCTGTTCTCGATTTAGAGGAGGTGGCAGCATGATGTCCGGTACAAACGAAGCCTTAGAACTCGACAGCAATATCCCCTTCGATAAAGCGCAAGAACCTAAGCGCACCTGGAAACAGCGATTGCTTATCGCCGCCCTTGCTGCCGGTGTGGTGCTGGCTATGCCTACCGAGGCCCATGCAGGGCTCTTTGGCATCTTCAGTGAAATCTTCGGAACGATACAGAAGGATATTGGCGCATCCCTATCCTCGATTAACCGAACGACTCAAGCGACGCAACAACTCTATAGAGAAGCGGTATGGCCGCTTGCGCTCATCAATCAGGCCCGAGGTTTTGTTGTAAATACGATCAACGGTTACCGCAGGTATATCTCAAATGTCTTCTACACTCCTTACAGAAGCGCGGTACTCAACAGTCCAAAGCAGTTCGAGCAGATCCTGCACAGCCGTCAAGCGGCGCAGATTCCTGCGTTAGGGATAAGCTACATCGGCAACTACGGTGCGGTTCCCGCAGTGAATATTGCCTCGCCGGAAGACCGCGTCATGATGGACATCGACGATGCCCTCGGTCAGGAGAATTTCAAAACCACCGTCATTGCGGATCAGAACGGAGATCTGATTCTTGAGACCGCCAATCAACTCGAGAGCCAGGTCGCAGTCAGCACTCCGGGATCGAATCCATATCTGACCGCACAAGCGCAGATTGCCAATCTCCGCTGCCAGGCTCTCATTCAGAAGATGCTGGCGGCGGAATTACGTCAGGAGGCAGGCCGGATTGCGCACGATAATGCGCTACTCAAACGGCGTGCGTCCGCAATAGGAGTAATGAACAACATCCTCACAGGAGCGCTGACCAGGAGGTAACGATGCAGGAGACAAAGAAAACAAGGAAGCTCAAACAACCACTCGTTTGGCGCCGTCTGTTGCACCTGGGCGCCTCCACAAAGGTCGATCCGGCAACGACGTCAATGAGTTTGGACAGGCTACAGGAATCCGGATTCAATACGAGGCCGGCCTTTCTGAAAGGTGGTGCCGTGGTCATCGCAGTTCTGTTGCTGCTTCCACGACATGCGAATGGTCAGTTTGGCTTTGGCCTGGGTGAGATTCTTGCTGGGCTGGCCAAAATCCAGTCTTTGCTAAGTTCCTATGTTGCCGCTCCACTTAAGACCATCAATCAAGCCGAACAAAACATCAACAAATATGAGCAGGAGGTTATGTATCCGGTTGCCGCAATCAATCAGGCTCGCAACTCGATACAACAATTTGAGAACCAGTTCCGCCAACTCCGCTCCATGTCCCGTATTAATGTTTCGAGTGCTACATTGCCGCAAGCGCAAGGCCTCGAATCGATTCTCCTCTCCCGGAATGTAGGCAATGTCGGGACTCTCTCCGGATCTTATCAAAGCGTCTATGGCCAAGTGATGGCGGAAAACGCCGCACCTCCCGATGTACGCAACATGACGGACATGACAGATGCTCAGGCGCAGGATGCGATGAAGCGGGCGATTGAAATCGATGCTCTGGCCGACTCGGAATTGTCCGTAGCAGACGATATGGGAAAACAAATCGGCGCAGCTGCGCCAGGAAGCGCTCCGATCCTTGAAGCCGAAGCCGATGTCTGGCTTGTCCGTGCCAACGCCTATACGCAAGCGGCCATGGCGGAATTGATGCGTACGCGCGGTATCGATCTGTCCAATCAGAGCAAGTTGACCAAGTTAGCAACTCACGATAATCAGACGAACGGGAAACTGCTTCAGGGAGCTCTCACCAGCAAATAAGTAGCATTATGATCCTGACTTCCATTCCATCGTTGATCGCCGCGAGCCAGATGAATCTCTTTGAGAGGTTTCTGACCCAAGCTGTCAATGGAATCGACAGCTCGAACATCACTTCGGGCATGCAGCAAGTCGCTTACGTGGTGCTGGGTATCTGCTTTCTGTGGCAGCTTTACAGCTCCGTCATACACGGCGCGGATGTGCGCGGAATCGGGATCAACATTATCCGGTATATGGTCACAGCGATCGTTATCATGAATTACCACACGATCTTTTCGACCATAAATCAAAGCTTTGTCAATGCAGGTAATTGGGTTAACGATGCTTCCGGTGCCGGAAACCTGTTCCAGAATTGGGCGGACGATCTCAAGCAGAATTACAACACCGCCGGGTTCAAAGATCTATGGGGGCTTATTACCGGAAGTATGGCAGGTGTGATCGACGGAGTGCTGCTGATCGTTGCCTATCTTCTCTATCCAATCGCTATCGTTATCTTCGGATTCTTTTACATCTTGTACGGCAGCATTTTGTATATCTTCGGCCCCCTTGTTCTCGCGTTAATGCCGCTCGGTGTCACCAGTAGACTGGCCAAATCCTATGCCGAGCACATTTTTATTTGGAATTCCTGGCCGGTCCTCTATGGCGGTTTCGGAGCACTCCTCACTGCGATCCAGATGGGCCAGCTAGGACAGATGCTAAACAGCGGAGACTTTCTCGGTGGGTTGGGAAATCTCGAAGGGTCGTTCTTGGTTGGACTAGTCAGCATCTTCTACGCCCTGGCGATTGCGATCATTCCATTTATTGCAAAAAGAATCGTGACTGGCGATGTGGGCGCTACGGCGGGAGCCTTGGTGGGCGCGGCCGCAACAGCTTTGATGTCTGGAATCGGTGCTATCGAGGGGATCGGTGCAGGCTTTGCGGCTTCGACTGGTGGATCCGGAGCGGCGCCAGCTGTCAAACCTCCTACAACTACGTCTCCAGGGACGAATCAACCTCCTCCTCCAACTGCGCCCCCGAGCGGCGGTAGCGGGAATCCTTCGGGAGGTGGTGGCAATACTGCGGGCACCGGGAATACTGCAGGCGGCGGTGGCAATTCTCCGTCAGGGAATACGTCTGCAAATAACAACCAGCCAACGACTAACACGCAACCGCCGACAAATCCATCAGGGGGCAACTCCTCGCCGACCAGTACTTCTGCGTCCGAGGAGACGTCCGAAAGTGACAACCAGTCGGCAAGCGGTACAGAAACACCAAACGACAACACCGAAACGAATACCTCTCCGAATGGTACCCCGTCTGCAAACAACGGCAACCAACCGATAAATAACACGTCTGCGTCGACGAATCCTTCAAGCGGCAACTCCTCGTCCACCAATACTTCTGCGTCTGGTGGTACGTCTCGAGGCGGCAATCAAGTGGCGAATGGGACACAGACAGCAACGAATCCGCAAAACGGAAATACTGCGTCTGGCAATTCATCCACAACTGGGAACCAGCCGACCACCAATTCACAGATGCCATCGCCAGCGGCTCAGGCACTTGCGAATAACATCAGCAGCAACCTGCAATCGGCAACGAGTGGCTCCAGTAGCGGCAATCAAGGCGGAAGCTCTGGAGCTTCAACTCCAACATCATCGTCGGACGATAACGGCACGCCGAAGCAATCCAAGCCTTCATCATCTTCAAGAGGGAGAAGCGGGAGCGGTCACCATTCCGGTCCCAATGTCCACCGCGACGGCATTGGTACTTGGGCTGCCTATCATGCGGCCAGGCTTGCCACCATGGGTGCTGTCGGTGGCGCAAAAACGACTGCTAAGGTTGCCAAAGGTGCGGCCTCGGCCGTTGCAGATCCTGCGAAGACAGCTGGAGCAATTGGCGGTGCAGCGGGAGAAGCGGCTGCGACGGTCGTCCATGCTGCCACCAAGACTGGCGATGCCCTTACAAAAGTAGGCAAGGCGGTAGGCTCGGCGGCTACTCATCCGGTTAAAACTGCCCAGAGTGGTGCCACGGCAGCTGGAAATGCCGTTCGTAACGTAGCGAGTAGCGTGGCTAATACGGCGAGAGGAACGGCAACTAGTGCAAGGAGCAAATTTTTGACGAGTTACCGCGATGCTCTACAAAAGAAACGTGAAAAAACTAACACCGAGGGTTCATAGGGAATAAGTATGGTGTCAGTAACAAAATCGACCGCAGAAACACTCACCGATTCTCGCCCTAAGTACTACGAGATTCATGGACGTGACAAAGCAAATGCGAATAGGGCATGGTTACTTGCCTTCCTTTCGATTCCCATTGCACTGATATCGCTTTGCTTCGCCGTCTATGTCCGGCTTCAACCGCCAGCGGTCTATCTTGTCGGGCCGGATGGCGAGAGTTGGGCTGCAGGAAAGCCACCGAAGAAAGCCGTAGTATACGCGGCGGGTGTAGGCACGGATGAGTTCGCCAACGAGGCATTCGCAAAGAAATTCCTGCAGAGTTACCTCAATTACACGCCGGCCACCATCGACGAGCATTGGGCTGCCAGTCTCAACATGATGACCAACAACCTTCGCAAATTCACGCTCAAGAAACTCTCGGACGATAACACCCGCACTACAGTAGACGATGAACAAATTCAATCTGAATTCCATTTGAAGTACATCGAGCCAGTGAAAGATGCACCGCTGAGCTTCGAGGCCTTCGGGGTGAAATACGTCAGGCGTGTCACAAACGGCACGGAGCGCTCAGACCGGTTTGTCGGGGAGTATCAGATTCGTTTGCTCGCCGATCATCGCACCGCCGACAACCCGGAGGGACTCTGGATCGCGGAGTTTATGGAAAAGGCCATTGACGGAGAGCGCCGGGATCGGATCCTGGCCTCTCCGGATCAACAGGCCGCACCGGTTCAGTAAGCAAGAAACAGATAGTTCGGAACAACGAGATTGGAGGTAAGCAAAGAGATGGAAGCAGCTTTAAAACTGGAGGAGAAACCGCAGATGGTCGAACAGCGCGGAGCAGCCCTAAAGCCGGGAAAGAATACGGCGCCAGAAGGAAAAACTGTCCGTTATTTTCTTGGCAAGGAAGGCACATCTTTTGACAAGCCGGAACTTGGTCAGGAGGTGAGCAGCGAAAGCGAAGCGTTGGTAAAGGCTTTTCAATCGAAAGACCCGATTGTGTATGTTCTCAGTGCCTTCCGGGTAGAAGCAGAGATCAGCGGAAAGAATCCCGTTCTGGTGAAGCGCCCGGTCGGAAAGTAAGTCAACGCAAGGTCAGCTATTGAGTTTGAGCTTCAAAGAGGAGACATACCGCAGGTCCCTGTCGGCCTCTCTTGAACCTTATCGCCCAATCGCGATGAGGAATTCCCGCTGACCCGGTTTCCGAAATCTCGAAACCTGGTTCGATGCAAGCCCACCCCTAATCACGGGCAACCAGGTATCGAGAGAATGCGGAAGCTGGATAAATACAGCTCCCTCTTTCACTCGCTTCCTGCGTACTGCCTGAAAACGAGTGAGGAGAATCATTCCATGACGACTACGACATCGACACAATACGCTGCTGACTCGAAGTACATTCTTGAGTTGAAGCTCGATTCTCAGGGGAATGTAACTCGGAAAGCAACCAGGCTCGGACGCAAGGATACGATCGAAGGCACGCTTCTCGCTCAGCTCTATCCCGGTATCCGTGTCGCTCGGGTCTCTGTTCCGGCTTTTCTCGATCGTTACGAAGAGTCGGTTGTCGAAAATGCCATGGCCAAGATCGTCTATGGCGGAATGGAATACAAACTTGTTGGAGCCAGCGGTTCTGCGAAGGACGGCAAGTTCTACTTCGTAGACACCAAACATAGCGATGCCATCGCAGAACGCTTTCAACACTGGCCCGAAGCCGCGATCACGTACTTTTCAATCCTGGTTTCGGACTGCAAGGCGGTGCTGGAAGAATCGATGCGCATTCTCATCGTCGAAGACCATGTCCTGGGAACGAACGATTGCCGTGGTTGGTTGCGGGAATCGCTATATAAGAAGATGGGTCTGGGACTCGTCTTTGCCCAGTTTCGTCTCGCCTTCGATTTCAAGGAACCGAAACAAGCAAAAGGGGCACTAAAGCCGCTTTCCGATGCACTGGCGGACAAGATGGGCGTGGACATCGTTCTTCCCGAGAGTTCCTGCAAGCCGAAGCTCAAAGGAGGCGTGAAGTTCCTTCCTCATCTGGGTACTTCCGGCAGAATGTTCGCTGGCCCGGCTGTCCTTGGCATCAAGCAATGGGCACATGTTTCGGAGTTTCAATCCAGCTACAGCCTTACCGAACATGCGTGCGAAGAATCCTTACAGAGGGAAATCATGCCCTTTGCTCTGGAGGAGATTCGCAAGGTCACGAAAGCATGGGAAGAGGGAGATTACACCGGATTACTCGAAGTGCTGGGCCGCATCGAATCGAGAGAAGACACCGACGACGATCAGGAGACTTCAGAAAACACTTCTGTTCCCCTCGATGGATCTTCATCGCCTCTCGACGAGAAAGAGTACGAGTTGTCGGATGCGATCCTTCTCGCGGATCGTAGCGGAACCGGAATCAAGTATCCCTATATCTCGAATCAGATCAACCGAAAGCTTGCCTGGTATTTCTATCGCATGCTGACCAGCGGCGGATTCAAGATGCCGGCATTTGCGTTGGCAGACGACGGCATTCTTGTCGAACACAACGGCAAGATTCTTTCAGCTTCCGATTGGATTCCGGAGGATGCAGCTATTACCTCCCTGTCCTCGGATGCGGGGCTCACTGTGCGGTATCCCATCCGGATGCAAGAAGACCTGCTGCCCGTACGGCATATCACATCTGAGGAGCTGCATGTTCTGGTTCGTAAAGCTTTGAACGCTAATGATCTGACGGAAGAAGAGATCCACTCCTTCGAAGAGCGTCAGTTATGCATGGAGGGTATCTACATTCTCCATTCGGTAACTGCTGCCAAGAATGGCGGAGATTTCGATTTCGATCAGATTTGTGTGATGCCTTCCGACCTGTTCTCGAAGTTCTATGCAGGAAGGTTGGCGTATGGCAACCATTACAGCGACGATCAAGGCAAGACAAAGCTCGTTAAAGCAAAAGCTCCCTGGTGGAATATGTCGACTGTTGCCATGAAAGCCAGGGGAAATAAGATCGGAAGAATTACCGATCTCAAAACCTCCTGCCTGGCAGCCGGACGTCGGGATCTGGCATACAAGTTAGTAAAACAGCTACAAAACGCGCTCGATTCTCTAAAACATAAAGTAACCGTCGATGAGGATGTGATCGCGGAAATTGCGAAGGAAGTTCCTATGGCACCTTGGCTCCAGTACAAACGGGTAACCAGGGTTACGGATCTTCCCGAGCATCTCGATGTCGCCGATACCGATAAGATTGGACGGCTCTACAACTATCTGCGCAAGGAAATCGGCAGCGTAGTGGCAGAAAAGCTCGATATTGCAAACTACCGCGGTCTTTTCCAAGGGCAGAAGGTAACCAGAGAGATGTTCGTGGAATGTGAGCTTGTGAACAGTATCTACGCTGAAGTTGTCTCGAAAATCCACGAACGCACGACTGAGATAACCGAAGTGCTGGACCGGACAGAAAAGGACTGGAAAGCATTCCGGAGCAGCGGCAGCGAGAACAAGAAGCAGCGGAAGGAAGTGTTGCAAGCCCGCAATAAGGCACAGGGCGCGATGAAAGAACATGACGAGGAAACACGTGACCAGCTTTCGTCGCTGAATATCTTCGTCCATTATTGGTCGCAAGGAAAACAAGACAGGCTTTCGTGGGCCCAGGCACTTCATACCGTTGTTACCAACGGCAAGGGTACTGGAGCGGTCTTCTGTCAGGCATTTGGCCAGGAACTGGTCGATGCTTTCGCAACGATGACTGGCGGAAAACGCGTGAAAGTGCGGATGCCCAAAGTGATCGATGGCTATATCCGGTTCGACGATCAGCAACGGGCCTTTCTGGTTGAGAGAATCCCGGGTGTTCAAGACGGAGAAAAGTCGATATTCCTCTTTCAATACAAAGGGAATCGCGACCTGATCTTCGAAAACACGAGCATGGCTCCTCCTACACCGGCGGAAGCGTGCTCCTGACATGAATGGAACTGAGGACTTGCACGCCCTCAGTTCCTTCTCTGCTTATCAGTTGAAAACGAAGGAGAGGATGTTATGAATGCGGAACGCATAACCGACCAACAACTGTTAGCAAAATTCGGCAGCGTTGAAGAGGAAGAGGTTCAGTCCGTTGAGAAACCACTTCTCATATCTAGTTTCGACACCGCCAACACTCTGTCCCCCGTCCCGGAAGCAAAAGAGTTAGTCATTCTCGGCTGGGATTCGGTACAGGTCTAGTCCGGAAAGAAGGAGCTGCGGGTGTTTGTTTCCCCGGCTCCTTCCCCGGCAAGCAGATATAAGGAGAAGTTACCGTGAAACCTCTCGCAATCGCTGGACTTGCTTTCAGCACCCTGGCCACCGTTGCACAGAGTACGAATTTCAATCAGATCCAGCACATCGAAACATCGCTGAACCACTTGACGGTTATCGATCTCGGCGAGGCAGTGACGATGCTGGCCCTTGCCGATCAGGATTCTTTTCAAATCGAGCGCCAGGGAGACAAAGTACTATTGCGCCCGCTCCGGGAAGGCGTTTCGACGAATCTCTTTATATGGACAGCAACCCGCCAGCTGAGTTACGAACTCGATCCGGCAGGAGATCTGTCGAAGATGAATGTCGTCGTTCGCAATCTTCTTTCAGCGTCCGGCAGTTCTGCAGTCCCTTCGCAATCGACCGAGGACCCGAGCGACGAAGAGATTCGAAAGATCGCCAATCTGGTTCTTCAAGAGACCATGCTTGGGACTCAGGCCATTGCACACGATAGCAGGCCTCCAGCGGGTCAAGTACAGGTGCAACTTCAGCAGGTTTTTCGTTCCAAGGATGCATTGTATGTCCGTTATTCCGTCCTAAACGCCACGAAAGAGCCGTTCCGGCTGACAACCCCGAGCGTCTACAATATGGTTCCTTCGCAACAACCGGTGTCTCTCTTGAATCTTCGCAATCGCCAGCTTGAACCACAGATAGTTTCGGCCTTCCGCGTTACCGGCAAATCCAGTTGGCCGATCTCGGGAGGGCACCCCCTTGTTCAGGACCTGGCGCCCGGAGCCGCCACGGCAGGTGTAGTCGAAATCAAGAGCGGCGAAGGCAATCCCCCGCAATTGTTCGAACTCAATTTTGGCAACGAGCAAAACCGGCCCGTGATCGTCCATGCCGTCTTATAAGGGGAGGCTATGTGGATGATCGTGGCTACATCTCCGAAGAGGAAGCCCGGAGAGCTTTGCAGATGCTCTATCGCCAAGACCCGGAAGCAAATGTGCAGCTTGCACTTCTGCGCGTCCTCGCTAACGATCTGAAACCTATCGATGCCAGAGGTAAGTGGAATCCAAATCCACTCCTGGTATGGCTTCTCATCGTGTTGGTTTCAGGAATCATCGTATTTTTGTATTTCAGTTTTATCGGAGGCTCGCGGTGAGCTTCGAAGATACCCCCTACCGTCGAAACACCGCCGACGACGTACTCGGCGTGCTTCTCCTTTTAGGTTGCGGCCTCTGCGGGTTCGCTTGGTATGTTGCTGTCTCCCGCTTTCACCTTACCACCGCTCAGTGCCTGGAACTGTTGTCTTATTTTCTTCTTTTGCTGGTTGCCATTCTGATTCCCACCTTTCATTTTTCCGGCAGACGAGAAATGCGCGAGAACAACTGGCCGCACCCTGCACCGTCTATTCCCGGAAGGGCCGATGCGGTGATTGTTGCGAAAGCCAACTCTGAAGGCGCCACGGTTCTCGGTTACAACGTTCATAGCGAGCCATGGCTTTGGACTGACAGCGTCCGGATGAAACATGGAATTATCGCTGGCGGAACCGGTGCCGGTAAGACGACCTTCTTTGAAAATATTCTTGCCCAGGATCTCAGCAGACGCTTCGGTTCCCGGCACATGCCCATCATTATCTTCGATGGAAAGGGCGATGAAGAGTTTCTTGAAAGGATTCTTCCGCACGTCGAAGCCGCCGGACGTCTGCAGCAATTCCGGCTTCTCAACCCATTGAATCCGTCCCAGTCGGTAGCCTACAATCCCTTCTTTGCGTTGGAAGACAACTACCAGGAGCATGTGAACTTCATCTTTCGCTCCTTTGGGTTGCGCAAAGACTTTTTCGAGGGGCATCAGGAGGCGTATCTCTCCGATCTGGTGCGAATCCTGCATTACACGGGAAAAGTAATCAATGTCCACGATGTCCTGGTGATGGCGTTGGACGAAGATGTTCTTCAGGAGCAGATTAAGCTTGCGCGCGCCCGCATGGAGACTTTAGCCAGTCTCTCGATGCAGCAGCGATTGAATTTCGAAATGTCGGTAAAGATGATTTTGCGTTCCCTGAAAGATCGCGAACGAATCGAAAAGATTCAAGGGCTTCTTAACGAACTGCTCATCTTTCTCGAAGACGATTTGTCTGTCGTAACCGGAAGTTATCAGGATCTACTCTCTATCGAGGATGTCATTGATCAGGATCTTGTCTTGTTGGTATCCCTCAATACGAACAAGAACGCCCGTGCCTGCGAGGCATTAGGCAAAATCGTTCTCCAGAATATTCAGCTAATGGTAGGCAAGCGCTACGCCACACCCAGTCACGACAGGAAAGCCGATGAGCCGATGCTGAGCGTGATCCTGGATGAGATCCATGCCTATGCCTACGACGGTTTTCGCCGGGTCCTTCAAACGGCTCGCGGAGCAAAAGTATCATTCCTGTTTTCGCTCCAGAACATCCCGCAGCTAGAAACAATCAGCCATCCGTTCGCAAATGACGTATCTTCCGCCCCAGGTACAAAGATCATCATGAACGGCTCGGAGGAGACAACAGCGCAGTGGTTTCTGAAGGCTTCCGCTAAAGTTCCAACCAAGCGCCGGAGTTTAGGGGTGCGCCGGGCAGGTCCATTTTCGAAAAAATATGTGGAAACAGGAACGGGAAGCGAAAGTGAAGTCAAAGAGACACGGGCCAGAGAAGAACACATCAAAAATCTTCCTGTCGGGCAAATGGAGATCTTGATGGTCGACAGCCGCGAGGGAACCTTGCACTCCCATCTTCATGTGCGCCGCGCTCCGGTGACGAAAATTAGCGGAATCGTTTCTGCTCTCTATCCGCGACTCCGATCTGTTCTCGATCCCAATATCGGTGCGAATCTCCGGTTCTCCAACGAGGAGAAAAAGCCGCGTACCCGCCGTACCTCCGGGGCCAGACTTGGGATTTTGGAGGGCTAAGATGATGCGTCTTCGCAAGTCTTTCCAGTTATCAATTCTGTTTCTGGTCATGATTCTGACGTCCGTGGCTTTCGGCCAGAATTCTTCGTCCAAACCGGAAACATCGAAGGCGAAACCGAATGGTTTCGTCGACTATGCGTTCGGAAAAATCAATTCGTCCAACCGGGATTATGGCAGAGAGATGGAAGCGTACCGTGCAAATGTCCTGGCCGGGAGCGTCGACGATTTCTACTTTTGGTCGAACGCCTTAAGCCTTTCGCTCTTGCTAGCCGTAACGGCGATGTTTCTTTTACATCTCAAGGCGGCCAGACGAAAGGAATATCTGGTTGCTTCGCTCATCGCCCAGCTCTGGAACGGGCGTGTTTCCGACAAGATCGAAATTGAAACCCGAACGGAAAAGTACAACTGTCTGGCGGAGGCACACAATCAAAGCGTTGAAAGAAAACTGAAATCGGAAGGCAGAGTGAAAAGCGCTGCTGCCGAGTCTCCGGATCTGCCGGCACCGGTTGCCTCAGATGTAAAGAAGCCATTACAACAAGGCGAAGTTGCAATCGGCAAAGATTCTTCCGTTGCAAGGACAAACCAGCCGGCACCAGGAGGGCAAGGTAGAGAAAGCGACGGTACCGATGCGTTCTCGCTAAGACAAGAGAACCTCCTTCTGAAAAGCCAAATCAATGCGCTGCAAAACACGGATACGAACCTGCGAAACCGTATCAATGTGTTGACGACAATGCTCGACCAGGAACGCAAACAAAATCAAACACTGAAAGGCGCCTGAACAGGATTGAAGAAAGGCACATATATATGAAACAAAATTCACCACAAGACGAAGAGCATCCGCAATCGTTTGTGACGGGATCGGATTGGGAAAGGTATGTGAAAGAAAACAACAGTGACCCGGAAGAACGCACTGCTGTGCTGCTGGCTGGAAGATTCGCCAGCTACTCTCAATTTTATGAGACACACAACTTTGAGGTCCCTCAAGAAATCTCCGACGAGATAACCGGACTTGACAGTCTGAAAGCTGGAGAGCGGGATGCGAAGCTATTCGCCATCGCGACGTTGATGCTGCAAGATCTCACAGAGAAACTTAAAGCTGCCGATAAAAATGGCCGGAGTTATAGAGAAGCCGAATCTTCTGCCCCTTCCGAAGTCATTGAATTTCTCGAAGAGCACAATCCTTTCTTCCGCGTATGGGCAGCCTATCGCGAACGATCAGAGGACAATACGGAGCCTGAAGAATCCTGGGAGTTCTATGCCGCGCGAAACGTGCTTGCAGAGGATCTTTCATTTACTTTGCTTCAGCGCCGGTTAGGAATATTTTTGGAGGACTGTATTGCCGATTCGATTCCTATACCGGCTCTGCTTTTTAACACTCAACTGATGGCGATCCATCTCAGTGGCGAACCCGACCGCTGCCTGCTCATGAGACATGCCCTACACTCGCTGCTCGACGTCCTTCTTGGACCGAAACAATTTGCCCAGATTCCTGCACAGGGAAACGATCCCATGAAAATCCAGGAACTACTTGTGGAGGAAGACCCAATCTTCTTTCTGTGGATCGAGTATCAGGAAGATAGCATCCTCCGGCGCGAGGGAAAGCTGCCCAAGCAATCCTGGTCTGAATGGGTGGCGCAACAAGTCGAGCCCGATGAAGTTGACTATGCCTGCATGCTTGGCGAAATCGGTTCCTGTTTTGAAGCACTCGCGAGTAGAGCGAAGCGTATACCGGATACATTGAAAGACCGTCTGCTTAAAATGAATACGCTCGAAGAGCCGGAGCGCTGCCGGGAAGTCCGAAATCTTGTAGATCAATTGTTGGCCATTCATGAAGAGGCCGCATGATCGTAAAGATATTGAGCTTCGGAAGCAACTGGTGGATGGCACATTCCAAGAACCTGAAAGATCCACTGTGCTTCAGACGCCGTTGCGCTTATTTCAATTCCGCCTGTCTCTTCTCCGGCAGGAGGTTAAGGCTTTGCTGGATCTTTCCAGGGCAGGTTCGGTTTAACGCGAACAGCGGATTCGATCCGGAGTTTAGACAAAGGATGCAAGGACGTAGTTTCATCACATTCGGACCGCTACTCTACAGAGGTCGTACACACTTGTTGTTCCAAAAACTGGTCATCAACGGAATTCCGGTGGATGCATTTCTTGTGACACTGAACAACGAATTGCACGGGAATGTCGACTTCAGATCTGCCGAATGGAAATCGGAAGATGCGCGACCCATCTCGATCAGCGCTCGCCGGGAGCGGTTCGAATGCATGGCGTTGCTCGGACATTACGATTGGATTCGAACCGATGTGGGGTTGTGGATGGTGAACCCAAGTACCTCGAAATTGGAACTCGCAACGGCAGCGGTCTAGAGAGGCAATAGCACATGAGATACAGAAAAGGGTTCATCGCGATAAACCAGGACCGGGATATTCCACTTCTGCTCCGGGTACGGAATGCACGTGCAATCACCTTATCCCAACTCTGTGACGATCTGCGACTCGATGGCCTAGAAACAAGCAAAAATTCAGCTTATTGGCGCGTCAACCGGTTGTGCAAGCAGGGACTCATTCAATTGATGAGTCAACAGAAGACTATAGGAGAACCCATTTACTCCATCACACTAGAGGGGCTTTCGTTGCTTGAATATTACGGATACTGCACTCTAGCCATCGGTTCTTGCGCAAAAATTGTCATTCAAGATGCGCATGTCTTGCATGCGATCGGCCTCAATCGCATCCGGCTTTCGCTAAAGAGAGCAAATCTTCTTCGGTTATGGAAGTCGGAATTGGAAATTGTCAGCGAGAATCTAGTGGTATCCGGATATGCCACAAAAGATTACGATGCATTGGTAGAGATCGATAGCCGCTGCGGCTCCTTCGCCTTCGCGCTTGAGTATGAGCGTACCGCCAAATCCAAGGACCGTTACAGCAAAAGCCTACAATCAATAGAGGAGGATCCCCGCGCGAATTTTATCCTCTATCTAACGCCGAGCACCGAGATTCTCTCGTTGCTGGTGGAAGAATGTAGCGCCATCCGCAAGCCTGCCGCCTTCGGTTTGTCGGATATGTTTTGCAGAGATCTATTGGAAACCAAGGTGCTTTCCAACAGCAGCCCCACTAACGCCTCAAAGCTCAGCGATGTCCTAGCCGAGGCATTTCCGCAAACAAAAGAGGGAAAGCTGAGTGCGCAATTGCCCCTGTATTGAATCACGATTGCCCATGTGTTTCCTTTTGAGTGCCCTTCCATTAAGCATTTTTATGCTGTCATTGCCCATTTTTGCTCTCTTCTAAGTCGCGAATACTCAACAAGATGTAATTGACTTTCCCTTTTGAATTCCGAAAAAGGGGTAGGGAAGGAATTGGGTGAGAGTAAATGATGATAAGCAGGCAGTCTCCCGCGTGATGCTTTTTCATCTTACTTCTTCTCAAAATCATTCTAATGATGATAGAAACCTTGGAAGCAATCTCAGATTACAATGTGGGAACATCGGAGTTCGATCCCGAAAAGGGTTGCCCTGTGGTCACACAACAACTTCAATCCTACTGGAACCAACGACGTTCAAACCTTCTTCAGAGGATCGCGCATACCCAGGAGACTGTTGCGTTCCACCGGAACAATACTGCCTGGGAGGATTATTGTGATGTCTCTAGGTATAAGTCCTGGGAATTGGAAAGTAAGACATACCGTTGGATCGACAGATACCTCAAGTGTTGTCTTGACCGCATTGCAGAGGCTCTGCGTGATGAGTGGAAAATCAGGATATTCAATCGCGATATTGCTTCCCTCGGGAAGCAGTTCTTTGCCGAAGGAGCTTGGGTAGAGCTGTTGTTTCCCTACCAGCTGAACCCTCTTTCAGTACATTGCCTTCCCGGCCCTGACGGTTCTTTGTATGGCCAGAGAACCCTCTCCAATATTACTGACAGGCACATCGAGATAGGCAAGCCTGTACTCGGAGTAGGCTGGCGCAATGTATTCCCAATGTGCCTCATATTTCCAAATCAAGATTTGCCGGATCAAGACTATCTCAGAGTTGAAGATTTTCACGTCGAAAAGGACGGCAAGATTTGGAAGGAAAATGGTGCGATTGCGAATGTATTCGGATATAGAGCCGAGTTGTTTCGAGACGAACTTAAGAGAGCGGCCGAAGTCTACGAACTCTTTACAGCACGAAATACATCGCAGAACTACCTGAGTACGCTGCAAGGCGAGCTTTCCAGTCTCGACAAAATGATATCTGCCTGGCGGCAAGTCTTCATTCCGGAAGCTCAGGTAATGGAGTTGGTCAAGCAAGCGGAACTATTCCAGGCCGGGGATCCTGCGGCTCCGCATGGTCTTCTGCTATACGGTCCTCCAGGAACTGGCAAGACTCTGGTCGCACGGTCGCTCGCGGACTCCGTCAATTGCGATTTTCAATATCTGACTTTGGCCGATATCAAGTCTCCCAATTTAGGTCAAAGCGCGGCGAATGTCCGTCAGATCTGGAATCGTGCGCGTTCGAGCAACCATTCCATTCTATTTCTCGATGAATGCGAAGGTTTGCTCGGCAGACGCGGTGCCGCAGAAACAGATGTCGTATCGGCAGAGATCGTGCAAACTTTCCTGGCGGAATGGCAAAACAATGGCCGGAATATGCATGTCTGGGTAATCGGTGCAACGAACAGACGGGACATGTTGGACGATGCCATTCGTTCCAGATTCGGATGGGAAATGGAAATTGCTGCTCCCGGACCTCAAGACCGTGTGCGAATCCTTGGCAGAGAATTGCAGTTGCTCGGAGTAAACGTACCTATTCCTTCTGTCATGGAGGAACTAACGCAGGGAATGAGCGGAAGAAACTTGCAGCAGCTTGCAAAAAAGATTCGAACAAATTCGCATCCCAATGTACCTCGGGATCAGGATTTTCTCGAAGCAGCCGGAACGCAGAGAAAAGCGCAGAATATCCGAGTAGATCCTAAGGCAACTTGGGATACGCTTGTGCTCGACGAAGCGATTCTCGACCGGCTCAAGATGATCTGTACCCTGCTTCGCAATACAGAGGCTTGGCGTGCCCAGGGAATCTCCATTCCAAAGAGTCTGCTTTTGAGTGGACCTCCGGGCACAGGAAAGACACAGATCGGTCGTACCCTCGCCAACGAAAGCGGCTTGACGTTTATTGCTGCATCGACAGCGGATGTCAAAGCAAACTTCCTCGGGCAAAGCGGAAATCGCGTGAAGCAACTCTTCGAACGCGCACGGTTGTCGGCTCCTGTTATCTTGTTCCTGGATGAATTGGACATCATTGCGCCGGACCGGATGTTCTCCGGCGGCGATGCGTTAACCGACGAGATTGTCGGGCAACTGCTGCAAGAGATGGACGGCATTCAAGCTGATGACCGTCAGGTGTTTCTGCTGGCTGCAACCAACAACGCGAGCCACATCGATGCCGCGATACTTTCCCGAATGTTGGAAAAAATCGAAATCCCTTTTCCCGATCGTGCTGCACGCCGGCGCCTTTTTCGGCAATTCTTGGAGAAAAAGAAGATTGGATTCTCTCTGGAAGATGGAACCACCTTGCTTGCCGATCTGACCGAAGGCTGCGCAATGAGTGGCCGCGACCTGGGAGGATTGGTAGAGAAAGCTGAACAAAGAGCACTTTTGCGTGCAATGCGCGAAGGTGGTCCAGGGAAATACAACATCACTCTGGACGACTTCGATATTCCGGAAAGAACTGCTGTGGCTTCGTAGATTCTCCTGCTCTAACTAACGCCTCGGGAAATCTAGAACATCTGCAAAACAGAAATGCCGTCTTGCCACAGCCAGGGACCTTCGGGTCCCATTTCTTTGGTTCTAACAGCATTTCTCCATCTTGAAGGAACACTGATATTGAGGTGCCACTGCAAGATCAAGTTATTGGTCTTTGCGCGCACGGGCACACGTAACGAAACCCCAACCAAGGGGAGTAGTAGGAAGCTAAGACCTGAACGGGATGGCGAACACAATCCTGATTGCGTGTTCAATCAAGCAGAGGGATCACATTGATGCCCGGTTTCCATGTAGTTTGTGAAGAGGCATGGGATACTTCAAAGCCAAAAGATCAGGTGAAGGCCCATAGCTGCCAGTCCGAACCTCCCCGCTTACCTATCGAAAATCGTTCCGGATCATCCGATATTAGGAAGATCCCCTTGAAAAATATGAAAACAGAAATCGATATCGAGCAGATTGTCGAGCGAGTCGAGGCCTCCGGACTTCTCTGCATCGTCATAAAAGAAATTTCGCACGGTCTTCAACTACGATTCTCCAATGGCGCCATCGTCAATGCCTATTCGACCGGAAAGCTGATGGTGCAGGGCACAGACCGCGAACGAGTGAAACAACTACTTGGACTCTAGCCATCACGGATAGAGCCGATTCCACTCCTGTTCTTATTCCGAGACACAAGATATCCCTCCACTACCCCGCCAAAACATCCTTCCTAACCGCTGCATCTTTGCAGTCCCGTCCCCGGCCTTTGGGAGTTGAGCCGCCTCAGAGATCAACTTCCGTTCGCCCGGTCTATTCATGCGCCTGAGCACCAGGCACCTTTATTGAGATTCGAGGTTAAAACATTATGAGGAAAAGAAAGAAGGATACTCGCCTTAACGAAGAAAGAATATTGAGAAAGGAGGCTGCGCGACAACACGGCGAATACTATCAGAACAAAGCACAACAGGCTTTCTCTCTTGGCAAGATCACCGAAGCCAGAGCCATCTGTCTCGAGGGCATTCGGCTGACCGAAGGGCCTTTCTATCTTGCCATCCGTCCCGTTCTTCATGAATTGTTGATCGAATGCGACTTTGAAATCCACTATCGGGAGTTTCATAAAGAAGAGTTCCAAGTGGCATAGTGAAGAAGTGAAACCAAGTCCTGCTGTCTCGCTCTGCTTTTCGAAAGAGCTATTCCTTTAACCTGTACTCACCAAAAATATTCCCCGCACTATTTGCTCACCAAGCACTTCTCTCCAGCGAATCAACTCTCAGGTGCATTCACCCTGTACCCAGAAAGGAGCTTATGCTTCATAGCGTTCTTTACCAAACATTTCCATTCCTCCCGATACCAGCAAAAACAATTGTGGATGCCACATCCGAAGAGGACGCCATGAAGCGCGTTCGTACGGAAGGTGTTAAACACCCGGACGGAACCACAATCACACCACATCTCGTGCTATCGGCGTTTGCCTACCAAGACTCACGCAAGGAAATAGAGAGAAATAGTCTCAATTACTCAGCGTGCTGGAATTTGCGCGAGTTCCAACTTCCCTCTATGCTCCGCATTCAAAGCTTAACCGCTGTTTGTGAAAGGCAGAAGGGAACCCCATAACTCAGGAAGAGGTCTATGAGTATGCCCAACACTCAACAACAGTACGAACATCTAGTAACGAAAGTGGCAGAAGCGAATCAATGCATATCTTCCGCATTAGGGCTGCTGTCAGGTGGTACTGGAATCCTCGATTGCGACGTGTTCTTCTGGCTGGTCGGAGCAAGCGACGCGCTGCTAGACGTGGGAATTCCAGTCGAGCCCGGTTCCGTACGCTATTGTCTGCTGATTCTGATGGTGTCGATCCTTAGGCGTGAAGCAGATTTATCGGCAACTTCTTCCCTAAACGCAATGACGGCAGAACTCAATGGTCTGTTGGATACTTACCGAAAGCTACTGAACAAACACACAATTACATCCTGGAACCGGATAGAAGTATAACCACCTTCATTTTCTACCCCAAGAAGGGAGCCATTTGTTTCCATGACCATTCAGTGCGGCGACGCAGTATTCGTCACAACCGAACAACCCGAAAGTCTGGCCCCTGTATGCTCTCGAATGTTCTCTATGCACTCAGGCGCAAAGAGACTGGCGAGCTTGTGGTGGACAGAAGTCGTCCAGTGCAACTCAGCACAATGCCACATACGGCTTTCCTATTAGGCGAAAGAAATCGAAGCATCTGTTCTCGAGTGCATTGCCATTCATCGGGACAAAGCTGGCCGGCTTTCCTAATCCCAGTCAATACGCTTTAACTCAATCCACTGCATGGCAATATCACAGTTTGACGAAAGGAATTGTATGGAGATGCTTAATACTGGCAGACTCGGAGAACTCCGCGTGTATCACTCCGACAGTTGGAAAGAATATACGCGCTGTACGTTAGAGGAAAGCGTGCTCTCTTTCCAGTCAATGGCAGAGGGCATTCTAACTCGCTGGATTCAAACGCAGAAGGGAGTTGCTATCTTGCTCATGATTTCCGATTGTCCTGACTCGGGAACAATCTATTTCTTCAATCGCAACCAGGAGGATTGGTACATGCTTTACTTCGACGGGTGCGAAAATTCTTTCACCAGGGAACTCTTCGACCGCACCTTTCGTGAATACGATTTGTTTCGATTCATAGAGAAGCCGGAACTACTCTTGAATCTTATTGCTTATTGACTTGCTGATTGACCGCGGGAGGCGTGGTGTTACATCCACCGTTGCGCAAATTGTTCTCCCATGGGGTCGAACGAGCCCGGGAATTATGCTGGAGATGATTTTTGAGGCCCGAGCCCGTAATCTCTGCCGTGACAGCTAGCTTCTGTATTGCAAATTGTTGACTCAAAAGCACCCTGATGGCTCAGGACGTACACGGCAGCCGAGCGCGTCGTAAGTTTCCAATTTGGAGATGACTTTCGCTTTTATTTCGCCTATACTGCCCGCACCATGTTTCACTCACCCAGATCCCGACAAGCGTACTTGGTCCTGTGCAAAGGCTGCGACGAGGCGATTCCCACCGGTTCCGATGAGTTCCCATTCCTTTCGCTAACGATTACCTGTCCGCTGTGTACTGAAATGCGACAGTACCGCCCCTCCGAGATCTTTCGCGGCTCTCCCTCTCATCGACTTGGGCACATCAAACCTGCTGGAGGGCGACATGCTTAGTCACGAGGGGACAGTGCATAAGAAGGATGGACGGCTTCTGGTCCTTGCCGCTGCTGTTATAGCTGGGCTTCTCCTTGCCCGCGATCCTCGTGCAGGACATAAATCGGAGAGAGTCATCTATGCCGTTGAAGACGCCATATTCTTGGCGAACTACACTATGACCTTGCTCTTGTTCGGCACGGGGAGAGTATCGACTGTAGATGGGATTGGTGATCAGTCATGTGTGGACGCTACCGGCTGACACGCGCAGACATTGGCTACTTGCGGGAATACTTCGGGGTGGAGGACCTAAGAGACCTTCCCTCTGAGACGTGGATCTCTTACAACATCGCCCCTCAAACTTTCCATCCTGTCGTAAGGCTTTCGCCTGAAACAGGAAAGAGAGAGTTTGCTCTCCTCCTTTGGGGACTGGTTCCATTCAATTCGAAGAAGGCGAAGGTGAACTTCTCTAACATAAATGCAAGGGCCGAGAATCTTCTGGAGAGCAGAGTCTTTGCTGTACCTTTCAAAATGAGGCGCTGTTTGGTCGTCGCGCTCGGAAATACCTCATTGTTACCGGTAAAGGGAAAGACCCCAGCGATGAACCGGGGCTTTCCTGTCGCTATACGATTCAATATCTACGTGCCTGCACTTGCCGTATTCAGTCTTTGAAGCCTAAACGGCTTGATCTTTGCTCTAGGCTTCCGTGATGCCTGCCATAGGTCATATTGCACCTGCATCTTTAGCCAAAGATCCGGTGAAGTTCTCAGTGCTTCGGACAGCCGAAGAGACATGTCAGCAGATATGCCTGCCTTGCCGTTCAAAACACGGGACAGTGTCACCCTGGAAATACCAAGGTGGTTCGCAGCATCAGAGACAGACATCTCGCCGAGGTATTCCCTCAAAACTTCCCCGGGATGTGCTGGGTTATACATACGCATGATGCAATCCTCCTAGTGGTAATCCCGATAATCAACCAAAATGGCATCCTCGCCTTCAAATCTGAAGGTCATACGCCAGTTCCCATTCACCGTCACCGACCAATGGTCTTTTAAATCTCCCGAAAGCTTGTGCAGTCTCCATCCAGGAATGTTCATATCTTCAGGCGCGGAGGCAACGTTCAAAAGGGTCAGTTGAAGCTGGAGCTTCTTAGCATGTGCGGGCTGTATCCCTGCCTTCGATCCCGTTTTGAAGAACTTCTCAAGTCCCGCGTGCCTGAAGCTCCCGATCATGTGTAAAGTATAACGATACACTTTACACAACTCAAATCTTTTTACGAATAGTCTTTCCCTTGTTCATATTTTTCAAGCTTATAAATGCTTGCATGCCCTCCGATGTCCCGCCTGCCTTGTTCTCTGTATAACGCTGCAGTAATCAGGGCAATGAAGGCAGCAATAAGATACGGCAAAGCAGACAGCAGCCCGGAACTGACGGCCGAGGACTCCTAAGTTATTTATTTCCTTCACCCGGCCGGAATCGGCACTTTAGTAAGGACCCGCTGCCGACTGCACTCATCGTAGTTTCTCTCAACAGCTTAGCCGGATACTTCACTCCCCTTGGGCCAAATTTGACCGAGTTTGGAAGGTGCGATACAAGCAAAAGCTCAAGAAAGGAGGTGCTTCCCCATTATGTATGAGCGTCTCAATATAAGCCTCGAAACGGCTAAAGAGTACTTCGAACTGTTCGTCAATCGGCTTTCCTACAGCATTCAAAGCACAAAGCCTCTGCCAAATGGAACACACCCCTGGTTTCTTGCCAGATCCCGTGATGGGAATCAGGGACAGCTCTTCAAACGGAAAGCCCTAGATCCGACTGTCGTTCAGAAACACCTGAACGGAGATATTACGATCAATCTTTATGCCATCAATCCAAATACCCAGCGATCCAAATGGGTAGCCATCGATGCAGATTTTGACGGAGCAATCAAATCCCTGTTTGAGCTGCAGTGGCAACTGAAGCAGGATGGAGTTGAAGCGGCTCTCGAACAATCCCGGCGCGGCGGCCATCTCTGGATCTTTGCAGAGGCTCCACTCCTTGCGGCCAAGTGCAGAATCTACATTTACAACCTGGCTCTGAGACTGGGAGTTCCAGTAAAAGGCGGAGGGTTAAAAGATGGAATCGAAGTTTTCCCCCGACAGGACACGGTCAGCAACGGGGAGTTAGGAAACGCAATTCGTGGTCCTCTTGGGATACATCGCAGGACAAACCGCCGCTACTGGTTTTACGAAGCCAATGTGAATCCGGCGGCACAGTTGGCATATTTGAAAAGCATAAAGCGGCTAACCGAATCCCAACTCAATGAATTCACGTTGGGCATGAGCCTTCCGGACTCGTACAAACCTACGTTTGAGCCTCCTATGAAGACGTTACAGACAGCAGGTGTGCACGAGTCGTCTGCAAACGAATTCCGGATTCTCGATTTCATTCGGCCTAAACGAAAAGATCGGAGAAACTACTGGGCCAGATGCCCCTCCTGTGCACAGGCCGGCAACGACCGGTCAGGAGACAATCTCGCAATCAAGATTCAAAATCCACGTTTCTACAAGTGCTGGGCGGGCTGTACGAAGTATGAGATCCGCGCGGCTCTCGGCCAACCAATCCGGAGAACCCTTACCAGCCTCTAGAGGAGCCACAATCATGATCGAAGTAATTTCAAACCAGTCGATGAAACCGGCAGAACGTCCAATCATGAAAGAAACCATCTATGCTCAGCACGGGTTGTCTCTGCCTGCGGAAACATTGGCAGAACTTCGGAAACGTGGAGTCTCTTGCTACACCGCTATATCTCTCGAACATCAGCACCTGGCGAAGCGATACGTATTGAGGGCCATCGAGTCCGGCGGATCGGCTCCGGATATGGGGCGCTATTGTGGATATGTCAATAAAGAGGGCGCCCCCATTCCCTGGCTGCATCCGATCGACAGCTTTGCATTGAACGGCAGACATGCAGTAATCATTGCGGAAGAATTGGTGCGCATTGAGATGTTTCGCTTCGGCAGAACCTACCAACTGGCAATCACGCAGCATACCTTGAAGCAGAGGCCCGATCAAAAGCGACCTGCCGTTGTTTCTACGCTTCTATATCTTGGGCAGAATGGTTTTCATTCCGTCGATCTCTCCCAGGACGAAAACCGCATACTGCGAGGTAAGATAGCTCCGACCTTCTATGACAAGAGTGGGGAGGAATGTCCAATACCTCTTTATCTTCTTCCTGCAGTCCACGTAATTGCCGGAGCGGCATGCTGCGTGGGATGCAAACATAATCATTTATCTGGACCACCACAAAAATAACTTTGGCAAGCTTGTCACCAATATACATCTCGCGGAAGAGTCAGTTAGCGAGACTGATGGCAAGACACAACGACGGCTAGATAAGAGTCTACATCTTGTTCCAATGCTGTTGGACTTCTCTGTCTTTAGGCAGGGAGGATGTCAATTCGAACCGGTCGAATATTGTTACAAACAATCTTGATAACGATGAATGCCTCCAACAAACATGCGAATTATTCCAGGCATTGTTAATACATCCGAGAAAGGAGTTAAGAAATGCCCGAAGGCACTACTCCCAACTGGAAACCGCTCGAACAGCTCTTCTCCAAGGAAGTATGTAGAGAATTCATGTATATGGGTTGTGTCGAAACAATAGAACAATACAAGCACCGCGACACCAGATGCTATCTCAATATCGATTCCGTCTCCGGTGCTTTCTATCTCCAATTAAACAATCGGTTCGTTCAGATTAGCAGGGGCACGGCTCTCGGGTATGTCTTCGGCTGAGCCGGGTGACAAAGAAAAGAAATATGAGGCCACTTACAGCTATCTTTCTCTTCGAGGAAACGCAGTAACGGGGCACTTTGGATAAGGAATGAGACTCACAAAATAGTAAAAGTGGAAACGTCCCGTTATGAATTCATTGTTTTTCGTCGAAATACGACTGGTTCTTTAATCAGCAAAATAGAACTCACGTGGGTTCGAGGAATACGTGACAAAGAAGGAGGATCAATAAAATGGGCAAAAGTGTAAACAAGACGATACTGCTTGGGAATGTAGGTAAGGATCCCGAGTTCAAAGTTCTATCCACAGGTACCTCCGCTGTAACCTTCAGTATGGCCACAACTCAACGGTATAAGGATCGAACGGGAGAACGGCAAGAACAGACTGAATGGCATAACGTCGTAGCTTACGGCAAGACCGCAAATGTTATCAGAGATTATGTGAAGAGGGGGAATAGGCTCTTTATTGAAGGCAGGTTGACAACACGTTCCTGGGACGACAGAGAAACCGGCAAGAAGGTATATCGCACTGAGATTGTGGTGAACGACCTGACCCTCCTCGGCTCATACGGCGATCAGAGCAACCGTTCCGCGGCCGCAGGTTCGAAAGGAAATAACAACCAATCACACCGCCAATATGAAAATGAGCCAGCGCGTAACTCCGAATACAGCCAGAATCCACCGGAAGATTATGTCTATAGTCAAGGAACGGAAATCACGGATGACGATATACCGTTTTGAGCGGGCAGTTGCGCTGCCCCAACGGGGTCAACGCAACTGCTGCTCAGTCACTTGCAGGTGAAAGTCCCCCCCCAGGAGTCGGCTCGTTACCTGTATAGCGAGCGTATGGATGGTGACGGAAATGCGGAGATAACGCCAGATAACGTGGTCTCAGACAATTAGGTGGATACAATGCAGATACCCGAGAATATACAGCTCTACGTCAAAACTGTGGTCCTTCACGGACAGCTGTGTCGGAACATGTACGATGAACATCCTGGTTTCGCCTATTTCTACACCGATCACCGGAAATCTTTCCCTGCACCCCCAAACTGCCCACTTTCCCGGGCCATGGAAATGTCGATCGAGTTGCTGCGGAAGATGCAGAAGGAAACCGAGTCAGAAGTTGAGTACGACGGCTTGTTCATAGCTTCTTCGATCATTCTCTTAGACGAATTAGGAAATGCCGTTCAAGAATTTCGTGCGCGGCACCTCCGCGACGGTCAATATGGGGAAGCATGGTGTGACGAACTGCCTGCCGAATCAGAGTGGGCTGCAATTGAAGAGAAAGCACTCGCTCTTGAATCTGAGGGGGCCGTCGAAATCAGCTGGGATAATTTTGATACTGGCCAGAGCCTGATTGAACAGGCCAGTGAACTTCGCAGGAAAGTTCAGATTGCGAGGTCCTTTCAGAGGTCAGTTGTTGCATACCCGCAGGGCACCTAAACTATCTGTCCATTACCGTCATTTCGGAATTGAACTCCCGGCTCTCTCAAGCATTCTGTAAAGGCAGTTCGTCATACACGCCCGCTGTCGTATCCAGCCTCCGAATTCGATCCGTGCTAGAGCCGTCAAATAATACCCAGTGTTACCCTGCAATTTCACAAATCCGCCCATAGAGGAGACCCAATGCAGACAGATAATTTGCAAGCTGACATTTCCATAGACCAAAGTGCTCTTCTGGAGAAACTGAAGATGCCCTTCCTTCCAGAAGAAGTGTTGTGGCGAGTTACCAATAAGAGCAGAGACGGTGCCAGAGGCTGTATCGCTCCATATGCCGATCCGCGCGCTTATACGGACAGGCTGAACGAATGTTGCACACCGGCTGGCTGGACCCGCAGCTACAAGATCGAAACCGTTTCTCCAATTCCCAAGATGATAAAAGACAAAACAATTCAGACTGGAAAGATCTTCGTTACATGCCAGGTCACCGTCCTGGGCATCGGGACCCATGAAGCTACCGGAGAGGAGTGGGCTGATAACCCGAATGCAAGCACAAGTGCCGAGGCTCAGAGCTTCAAGAGAGCTTGCGCATGTTTTGGGCTTGGACGCTATTTCTATGATTTTGAAAAAACCTGGGTCGATCTTGACCGCAACGGGGAACCGAAACATATCCCGAACTTACCGAGTTGGGCGCTGCCGTCCGGATACTCCAAGCCTGCGGCGAACTCTAGGAATCCCAACAATTCATCTTCAAATTTACAAGGAACTGTAACTAGTACAGATCCACTGGTGACCGCCATCGAAAACCTGCGTACGGAACTGGGTGACCCCTTATACCTCCACTTCCTTTCCGGAGTATCGGGAGTCAAGACGGCAAAAGAAATTCCAAACAAAGAACTGCGTGAGCGGACCTTCAAATGGATGGAATTTGCGTTCGCCCGCGTTAAGAGGATCAGAAGTATTGTCACAGAGATTCCAAAATCCGAGTTCTATGGAATTCTAGATCGGTGCAGAATACGCGATCTCAAAAGTATTCCCGACCGAGAGGCGCTTATGAACCTGGTGGAGAGCATGGAGGAGAGCGCGGCAAATCGTACCCACGCATAGCAGCCGCACGCCAGCCTATCCCATTTGCACGAGCTTCGAAATTGCCCTATTGTGCTGATCGTTCTTACAGAGATTTTAGAGGAGGTGCGTTTGTGCGAATCATCGCGAGCACGGTGTTCTATCCCATGCTATGGTTGAGAGCAGTAGTCGTTGTACTTAGCCGTTTCTTGAGTTTCGTAGCAGGAATTGGCGCCGCTATTGCTCTCCTTCTATCCATCCTTGGACCATACAAATTGTGGCTGCTGGCCGGTTGTCTCTTTGCCGTTGGATTCATAGCCTTTCTCATTTTGCATTTATATGATTCGATTCTGCTTCGCATCAATCCCACGAATAGAACGCTGATTCTGTACTGAGGGACAACATCAACGACGCAATCAGTACAGATCTCTGCGCTAGCTGCGAGAGGGAATGGCCGATGAGATTAGGTGACCTCCAGTGCAAGCACCCGAACTCATAACGCTGACAGCAACCGCGTCAACATTGGATCTGGCGCCGAACTTGGCAGTTCTCACAATAGGAACCAAAGACCTGCCATCGATAGGCCTTTGGAGAATATTTAGCTATGTTCAACGTATAAAATTCATCTTATATGTAACGGATATCGGAACAGTTATGATCTACGATTTCAGTAATATTGATCAGCTTGCAGCATTGGCTCTTGCAGCATATCGCGCGAGGAGAATGGCGAAAGAAGGCGAGATCTCCTCGCGCGATCTCGTTGCGAAGATTGAAGAAATGCGCAATTCTATTGAACCGGAAACAGTCCTGATTCTCATCCTTGCACTCGAATCTTCCTCAGACTCTCTAGCGCAGAGGCACTCCATTCTACGTAGAGCAGCCGACTCACTTGGTTCGCTTCCCCTCGCCTAGTACTGACGTTTCTTTCACAGCCCTGTGTTATTCTGCTCCATCTCCTCTCCTTGAAGCCAAGACTACATGTCTGTCTATAGAAGCCAGAAAGAAAGAATATCTCGCAATGCTCCTACCTTCATTCTGTCCAACGATAGTTTCCTGATCTTGGAGATTCCACCCAACCTTGGAAATACAGCGGTTGCTCTACTGCCGATGCGGTGGAAGAACTTGACATACTTCCACGAAGCCGGTTCTGAGGCGTTTCCTATGTCGTCCCCAAGCCAGTTGGCGATGAGTGGCTTTGCCCTGTTAGCATCAATCGACTTGTTAGTGCGGACTGCAATTTTTGAATTAATGCCGCTTTTGTGGACAAATTGCAGCTTCAGCAAGGATATTGTTAGTTGCAAAGGGCCGCTAATTACGCGAGCAGGCTGCCGTTCCAAGAATGCCATCCTTCTGGGATAAAACAACGACTCTACCTCCAGAGATCACAGCAACATCACCATTCTCTATGCGGAGATGCCCTTCTGGTTGACCGGGGAGGCGGGCGATTTCGGTTTGTTCCCAGGTTCCATCGACTCTGAGGGAAACTCTGAGCGCATAGCCATAGTTGAATCCGAGATGCGCAAGGCCGAACAGAACAATCGCGCCATTGTTCGAGTATTCGAGGCCGTGAACATTGTCGCGAGCAAGAACGACAGGCGTGCCTTTGTAAGGGGCCCAGGTTAATGAGCCGCCCCATTCCCCGTGATCAGTCCCGATAAGTTCTCCTGCGATACTTTCAGTCCTGTAGTGTAAAACATGAGCCTCAACTTCAGAAGCAGGGCGTAGACCAAAAGTATGGCCATGCCATTGCCACCGATTGCTTCGGCAGGTCGATTGAACACCGCGCTCTCCTTCGGTGATTACCCATGTTGGGTCCCGCCACAATCCTCGGTCAGGGGTAATCCATGAACCGCGCTTGACACTACCTTGGGGGGACTGAAGCGCAGACGCCGTCTGTGCAGCCTGTTTCCTGATCTCTGCCATCCAGAAATCAGAGGACAATTTATTCAGGACCGGGATTGCATTCTTGTCGCCCATCCAGCCAACACTTGAAATGGCTGCGTAGACAATTCGCCAGTCCTTCGATGAAAGCGCATCTTCAATTCGCGATGTTGCCGGGCCGTATCCCAAAAAGCCAAGAGTCAGGATGCCGTATGCCTGTTCCGTGCGATTAGCCGAGGTCAAGAATGGAGTGAGATACTCTCCGGCTGCCTTACCATCCGGACCAAACTCAACAATCTCTCGCAGGCACAATGACGATTTCAACGCGAGAAAATCGAACTCCTCTGCGGATGGTTGGCAGGCTTTTGCTGTATCAACCAGCACAATAGGGTCGCGTAACGCCTTTAGTGTTTCTCCGGCTTCGGCCTTCAGAGCTTCATTGGCAAGCAGGCCATGGAGTTGGGCCCCGGCTGGCTTGGCAGCAATCCCAAGTGCGGCAATGGCTCTGAGCGCGCTGATCCTTTGGCGTGTTGACTTCTGTTCGTCAAGGGCAATCACGACCCATTGACTGGCAAACGCAATCGGAGGATGAAGCATTCCTTTCACAATTCTCGCGGCCTCTACGGCGGATGCGTCATCTTCAAAGGCTACGAGCATGTATGGTGCTGCCTTTAGACTCAAACGCTCGAGCCCTGCTTCTGTGCAGTTTCCTTCTCCATTGGGAATGTTGCTGACTAGGATGCGTATAGCTTCAGGCGTTGCAACCCCTTCAAGAGCACAAGCCGCCCAGCCTCCTGGATCGGCTTGCAGCGCTCTCTGCAAAGCAGGAATATCCGTTGTATCCCATCCTTTCCAATTCTCCAGGATCAGCCCGGCGCTTCTGCGCCATCCTGGATGGGAGCCTGTTGCCCTTTTCATCAGCTCCTGCTTTGCCTGAGCACCAAAGCGCTGCAACTTGCGGGCAATGACGTCTCCGTTCTCCCAGTCCCCAGTGTCCTTGGCGGGTACGACACCATCGAGTAGGGCCATACAGGATTCAAGCGTTCTGCATTGGTCGAACCCATGAGGCACCTTGATAGCGAGAATTGATGGCGTTCCACAGACCAGTAGGACCGACAAAATCGCTGCACGGTGAACAAGATGATGGAATCGTCCCATGGATTGCTTTCCTTATTGCATTAGACACCATCACTTCAGGGAGGGTTCCGAGAGCCAGACCCGATGCTTCCTCCAAACGACGAGTTCCCTCGAACCTATTGCTTGCGCTTGACCTGCCGGGCGCTCGGTTCCCGCTGAGGCCAACCAACTCGCCGGAGAATGTTGATCATTCAATAGCTGACGAACAAGCGGTCACTCGCCCGAGACTGCCCTAATTACCGGGCAGGAGAAGCGGGAATACTCAACGTGTCTTGCACGATAGCTTGAAGCCTTCGCTACGCGCGCGAGCGCAGTAGTATTTCTGTGCCTCCTGTAGAGAATCGAAATCCCGAGGAGAATCCGGGTAGAGAGCGTGCAGACTATCATCGGCTGCGTCCACGATGTTTAGAGAAACGTCGAAGAGACACGCGTCAACAAGATATGGAATCGCCGCCCGGTACTTGCATTTACCGAATAGTTTCAAGCTCGTCTGGTACTGAAGGCTGCCTTGATTGCGATAGCGTCCTGTGGCTAGGTCGTGCAGAGCTGCTGGATCACACTTCTTGGCAAGATAATTTACGGGCCAGTAAAGCTCCTCACCATCGTTTTCTTGCTCCTTGAGGACTCGTCGCATGAATGCTGTGACTTCTGGTGTGTCAAAGTGGTACGCGACATGTTCAATGCCATTACGAATTGCCCAACGGTGGTCCTTCCAATACAGGAGCAACAAATCGTGGATGCGGCCACGCCGTGCGAGTTCGTCCGAAATCGGCCATCCTGTTGTTCTGCCTTCCGCTATTCCGCAGAGCTTCCAATTGTCGGAGCAGGCAATAAGGCGATCAGTAGGTAGGTCCGGCAATCTGCGTTCAAATTCATCCGAAATTGCCCAAACATCCTTCGCCCCGCAAGTTTTAGGGGCATCGTAACACGCGGTCAATTCAGCCGAAGAGAGCTTCTGCAGATTTGGGGAGTGATCCGAAACTGCATCTGATTGGGCTAGAAGCGAACCAGAGAACCACAGCGTTACGGAGAGCAAAATTACTTGCAAACGAAGCATGTTTGACCTTGACGCAGCAATCATACCGCGTCAACGGTTCTGTTCCGAGCAGGTTGTCGCCAACTCGTCTCTTACCCCGCACCCTAAGTCTCCAGAGTAAAAGGAATACTCCAAGCAGAAGCAATGCGCCTCCCACAGCAACAAGTAGGGCCTCATCAAGGCTCAGCGCCTTCCGGCTAGAAGGCGACAACAGGTAGGGGGAAAGGAGCGGGCAGTAAAGCGCCCAGAAGACCTTTTCGAAATCCCATCGACCGTACGCCCATTTTTGAAGGCTAGCATGATCAGCAAATAGGCTAGATGTCCCCGAATTATCCCGCAAGATACCACGGTCCCCTTGCGATTGCGTCTGACTTGGCCTGCTATCCCTTGCCGGACGGGCTATGAAATGCAACGCCATAGATGTTCTGGGACTGCTACTGATGCAACAGGCCAAAGCACTCATGGAGCCATTCCAGATAAGTTCTTATTTCCGCCAAGCCGGTTTCTGGCCCAAACGGATTCTGCAGCCGTTCCGTCAGAAGTAGAATATCCTTGTGCACACAAGGATTGAACTAGACCCAATTGCCAAGCCTGTCCAATTGCCGTCGTTGAACGGCTACCGAGCTGTATCGACTGATGTAGGAGTGAATAGTGACATAATCCGAATGTTTGCACCTGACGATGTTGCTGATTCGCTATTCGCAACAGTACAGGACATTGGTGGTGCCTCATTTCCGAAGACGCACACGGACGAAACCTATTCAGCGATCGTTGTAACTGAAGGGCCGACAGGCGAGGCCAAGAGAAAGTTGCCACTTCTGGCGCTGACGTTTCCCCTGGTGCAGACCTTTCCCAACGGCGAGTTACTTGTAGTAGCCTCCAGATGTCAGCGCTACACGGACGGCACCCACGAATTTAACGCCCGAACATACGATTCGAAAGGATTTGTCCAAGAGTTTTGCCTCGGAGACGGCGTACAGCATGTCCAAGTCGATAGACAAGGACGAATTTGGGTCGCCTATTTCGATGAAGGAGTATTCGGCAATTTCGGTTGGGGAGCGTTAGATGGCTCGGAACCAATAGGCGCGGCTGGACTCGTTTGCTATGACCGCTCTGGTCGGGTGCTTTGGAGCTTCAGCCCCCCAGAGGGGCTAGACTCCATCGCTGACTGTTATGCGCTGAATGTTGCTCCAGATTATGTCTGGGCCTGCTACTACACGGAGTTCCCAATCGTTCGAATCGACAGTCAAGGGAAAGTGGATGCATGGCAGACGAACTTGAGGGGTCCGCGAAACCTCGCTGTTTCAGGCTCGTCAGTCCTTGCTTTTGGTGGATACGCAGAAAATGCTGACGAGTGCGTTCTACTGCGACTGGGCAGTGGACGTGCTGACATCGTCGCGAAGGTAGTTCTTCGGCTTCCTGAATCAGTGAATCTTCGAAAAGCGCAAGTCTTAGGGCGAGGGGAATTCCTCTACGTCTTAGCAGACGACGCGTTATTCACATTCGCTGTACCATCACGATGATCAGGAGCGCTGTACGCGTATTCAGTTGTCCGTGTAGCATTGTGGCCAAGTGACTTCTCGCGGCCAACCGGAATAACAAATCATTAGCAAAGCTAAAACCTCCGAGGCCGTATTGCCGCCGACACTTGAGTGCATCATCGCCCGGTCGCTGATCGACATGGATCAATGCTGAAATGTCTGCTGGTCCACTCAATGGGCCATAAGTCCGCTTCGAGTCCAGGATGCCGGTTTTTGGGGCATTTCCTATGTTTCCTACCAAGCCAGTTGTCGATGAGTGGTTTGGTCTGTTAACCGGCCAATCGCTGCTCATTTTCATTCAGTTGATTTGGAGCTTGCGTAGATCGTATGGCTCAGGTTATTGGCCGGTTATCTCCTTGTTCACGACAGTTGAACGATCTATCTCCCAGAAGCGCCGAGGGTTATTGATGGTTCGCCGCATGTCATGCAAGGGACCCTATCCTGAGAATTTCATGGAGGAATTTGCAAAATGTACCGGCGCTCGCGTTTTGGATGTCGCTGATAGAAGATCTCGAAGGCGATCGGCCTTCACGATTCCGTCTGTCTGTGACGGGATCTGCGGAGTACAAATTCTCCTACAGCCGCGAGATACTGGTACTGATCCTCAAACTCGGAGTAGAAAGCTGCCATGACTTTCGTCCTCAACGAAGCACAATTGCAACGTATCGAGAATGTTCACGGTGGCTTTTTGTACCAGCATCTCTACACAGTCGCGCTTCTATTGAGCTGGCCGAGCATTGCTTGGACAGAGATAGCCGTCGAACGAGATGAAGACATAGAGGTGGAACTTGGGGATCGTCGTCTCTACCTCCAAGTCAAAAAGCGGGGCAGGAATCTTACCTTTGGTGATATCTCGGATGTGCTTGATCGGTTCCAAGAGATCGCCCAAGAGCATGAGGCGGGGCGCAGGTCAGGAATTCCGACCTGTTGGATCATTTCGAACGCTGAACCTGGCCCCGACTTGCATAGAAGGATTCGGACGGACTGGACACCCGATGTATACCTGCTCACGCCCCAAACCGGCACTGGTAAAAGCGACACCCTGCCAATTCCTGGGTTGACGCTGGAGTCGATGTGGGAAGCATGCGTTCGACTCGCGCGGAGTGTACCTCACTCGACATTACATCCCGAAACCCTCGTATGGAAGCTGGCGGCTCTCGTTCAGTACCTGGCGGCGGGCGCGATGCGGGCCGACCATGTTCTGGATTCCGAAGCTCTGCAGCCACTCCTGGAACAGTTGGTAGCTCAGCTGCATAGTCTGCCTGAACCATTGGAAGACTATCGTCCGCAAGAGAACGAACCGGCCTATCAGTCAGGGGACAGGGTTCGCCTGATCACAGGTTTCTCGGGCTCAGGGAAGACTTCTTGGGTCGGCGAATTAGGAACCCATAACGCGTCACCTCTGCTCTATTTCGACGTCGCCGAGATGCCAAGTGCAGGACTGCCCGCAGCCTTGGCCCGAGAAATGGCAGCTTTCGTCCTCCCCGAAGACAGTCCCGAGCGGCGGCAAATTTTGTTGCCGGGAGTTTCGGGTCTTCAAAGCCTGCACGTAATAAACCGCTTCATCTCCGAGCACGTTCATGATATGACGATTGTGCTGGACAATGCCCATCGCATCAGTGACGACATCCTCGCCGAGACTGTTTGTTCGATGGCAGCCGCCAAGTGGGTCGTGCTTGCGCAGGAATGGCCAGGACACCAACTATTCGTGACTAGGACTGAAGCCAGGAACCAAACACTCTCAGGATGGTCAAGAGACACGATAGCCCGCGAAGCAACCGATAGCGGTTGCTTCGGATCCATCGAGAACTTTCAAAGCCTGCACGATCTTACCGGCGGTCTGCCTCTCTTCGTTCGAGATGCACTTCGGATTTGCAAAGAAGGCTATAACGGGGACATAGCTCGATATGATAAAGACCTTTTAGATCATGTGTCGTTTCAAACGACCAGTCAGGAAGTCATCGTCTCTCAGGTTCTGGGAAGACTTTCGGAGGAAGCAAGAGCCTTTGCTGCACTGCTTTCGGTTTTTACGGTACCGTTTAGCCGCGATGTTGTAATCCGGGTAATCGCACCTGCCCTCAGATTGACCCGCACTCAAGCCGGCCTCCAGCTCCGAACTCTATATTCCTGGGGAATCATCCGATCATCTGCCGGAGGCGATGTATCACTGCATGACAGTTTTCGGCTGCTGGCGAGTGAGCGGATATCTGAGCTTTCAGATGTCGTCGTGCTCAATGCCCGCGAGGAGCTTTATCAAGTCGTTTGGGCAAACCGGGAGGGTGGAGGCCCTGACAAATTCCGACTGCTAGCGCGGCTCATGTTTGAGACGCGCCGCATCAAGCCGCTGGTCGATTTGATCACGAACACGGCGGAGATCGTCACCGAGTACGGTCTCGAAGAGGAAATCTCTGCTTTGCTCGTCAAGGCTGCCGAGGACGCATCCTTGTCTCCCGAGGACCGCTTTTGGGCCGAGGACACACTCACGTTCTGGGCCCTCAATCGCAAAGATCTTGAGGAAGGCCGCACTCGTTTTGAAAAGATTCAAACCATCGTGAAGGGGTTCACTCCATCCGAGACGATTCGGTTGTCGGTCCTCACAAAGGAGCTTCTGATCGCTGGACTGGAAGCAGATCTGGTGAAGCTCCGGCGAGTCTACCGTTCCGCGATCGACTCCAGTCCGGATGATCAAGTCCGGAGGATCATTAGCTACAACTATGCACACGGACTGAGGACTTGCGGGCGTTCAGACCTTGCTTTGGAGATCGTAACGGACCTCGTAGAGGAGTATTACCGTGTGCTCGGGATTACTCCAGCTGATGTCTTTCTCCACAAGCTAAACGAGACGATGGCCAAAATTAAGGACTTTGACGAGAATGGAGACGAGGTTAAGCGCCTCGCCGACAGTCTTGATCTTCAGGGTTCAGCGGCGCACGAGATCGGCCTATTCCAACCGTTTGCAAAACTTCATGCGCACAAATTCTTTATCCTAAGCAGTTCTTTCACATCAGCGGTCAGGGTCGGCCTGGATTTTGTTGATGAGTGCATTGCCGTGCACAGCGACGCAGAAGCTGCGCGAGACTTCATGGAGAACTTCCTCCTGCCACTCATCAATGACAGGAAGATGATCGGTGAACTCGTCCCGGTCAGTTGCCAATATGCTGTCATTCTTGCTTATTGTGGAGCTTTTGACTCTGCAGTCAAAACCTTGCAGGAGATGTTCCCTTACATCGTGGAAGGGACAGATGGTGCCACTCGGTACGAGAATAATGTGAAACTCGTAGAACAGATAAGGAGGGGAGAGGTCCGCTTGCCGAAGAATCAACGTGCCTTCTCGGAGACGCGGACCGCGAGAAAACCCTATCGAGCTCCAGTGAAAGTCGGTCGAAACGATCCCTGTCCTTGCAACTCTGGTCTAAAGTACAAGAAATGCTGCGGACAGTGATTCTTCAGTGCATCCATGATGTTGTTGCCATTTATGTTTGGCGAAAGACTGATCGTAGCTTTGCTGCGAATTGAAGTAAGTGGCGAAGTTCGAAGATCCACAAGCTGCTATAAGTAAACGCATTATCGCCATCACTCATTGATCATCCAGAAGTCCTGTTCGAGTCCACGAATCCGGTTTCTAGAGAATTTCCTATGTTGCCTTCCAAGCCAGTTGTCGATGAGTGGTTTGCCCTGTAGTCGCCAATTGAGAGCGGCTGGGCAGATTACTGACGATATGCTGACATCGCGGTACTGATCCTCGCTTAGCGAGGGGCGTTGCGTGCGGTGCTCGTCTGCTCGCGATCACCGCACGCCTGCCACAGTGTCCAGTTTTGAAGGTGTTCTTTACAGATTCGGGTGCAGGTCTCGTGTTGGGCTTACCTGCTCAAGGAGAGAGGCTAGGTGAAGGATCGTAGACTCTGCCTGCCAGTTCCCCACGATCTGCACACCAATCGGCATGCCGTCATGACTGGTACCGAAACGCATCGAAATCCCGGGAAGGCCGGTGACATTCAACGGTGTGGTCGCGGACATGATGCCCAGGATGTTCACCGTTTTACCGTTGATCCGTAGCTCCTGCTGACCGTGTTTGAACGAGGGAGTTGGTAGAACAGGTGTCAGCAATGCATCGTATTGCTGGAAGTACTGTGCGTAGCCATCCTTCAGACGCTCCGCAGCCTGCGCGGCATGGATGTAGTCCTGTGCTGGCGTATCGGGCAAGGAGAGCATGAGCCGGGCCATATCCCCGATCTCGTCTTCACGGCGGCCTGCCGTCGTTTTTACAAATCCTGGCTTCATCTCAAGTATGTGCAGACGAGTGAATACGTCGAGGGCATAATCGCGTTCCAGCGCAGGGATACGCACAGGCTCGACGGTGTGCCCGAAATCTTTGAGGGCTTCTGCGGCAGCCTGCACTGTTGCAGCGACCTCGGGATCGATCGGCCCGAATCCTGGTTCCACCAGCCAGCCGACGCGGAGGGAACGCTTGTTGGAGTTGCCGATGCCGTTATCGAATGGAATGGAGCTGCTGGAGTAGCCGTCCTGCCCGTCTGCTCCGGCGAGCTGCGAGAAGGCCAACGATAGATCACGGATGCTCCGCGCCATCGGTCCCACATGCCAGAACCGCCGTGGCTCACGCGGCCAGATGCCTGTCATGGGGACACGTCCGTGTGTCGCTTTCAGCGAGACGATACCAGTATGTGCTGCGGGACCTCGCACGGAAATTGCAAGATCCGTGCCAAGTCCAAGCGGAGACATACCCGCTGCGATTGCTGCCGATTCACCCCCGCTTGAACCGCCCGGAGTGAGATCCAGGTTCCAGGGATTGTTCGTTCTTCCAGTCAGCAGGTTGTTGCTTTCGATTCCGTAAGAGAACTCGGGAAGATTGGTCTTCGCGAGGAGGATGCCTCCTGCTTTCTTCAGCCGGGCGACGCTGGTTGCATCCGTATCGGGAGTTCGGCCCTTGAAGATGGGTGTTCCTCGCTGGGTCAGCACGCCGGCGGTATCGATCGAATCCTTTACCGTGAACGGCACACCATGCAGAGGCCCAAGTTCTTCCCCGCGCTGCACTGCCGCTTCCGCCCGCTTGGCGGTGTTCCATGCATCTTCGGCAATCGTCACGATCGCGTTCACCTTCGGGTTGATTGCCTCGATGCGGTCGAGGTGTGCCTTAACCACTTCGACCGGTGAGACTTCGCGTGTGCGGATCAGCTCGGCCAGCCTTGTTGCGTCGGAATAAACCAGTTCAGTATTCATCTTTTGCCTCCCTACCTGCCACTTGACAGGTTTGATTATTGAGATTCTACCTGCCACATGGTAGATTCAAGAAGTTGAGTATTTTTACGAAAGTTGTGGAGGTGCGCGGTGAGTGAAAATGCCCGTGAAGAGATTCTTGCGGCGGCGAAGCTCGTGGCTCAAGCCCACGGGTATGCCGGACTGAACTTTCGTGATCTTGCCCAGCAGGTTGGTATCAAGGCGGCGAGCATCTACTACTACTTCCCGAGCAAGGCCGAACTGGCGACGGCAGTAGCAAAGCGCTACTGGGAAGACGCTGCGGTCTATCTGGAGTCTCTGCTAAAGGATTCAGCAAAGCCGCTCGACGCGCTGCGCCGTTATCCGGAAACGTTTCGCTGGGCGCTGGCGAACGATAACCGTATCTGCCTATGCAGCTTTATGTCGGCGCAGTTCGATGATGTGCCTGACGAGGTGAGAAAGGAAGTTCAAGCCTTCACAGATGTCAATGTCGCGTGGCTGAAGAAGGTGTTGATCGCTGCGAGGATAGCGAGCCCCAAAGAGGCTGAGAAGAGAGCCCGTGCTATCTACTCCGCAATCGCTGGAGCACAGCTTATGGCTAGAAGCAGAGCAGATATCGCACTCTATGACAGTCTGATCGACAGCTATCGTACAGCCGGATTGCTGCCAGCCTGAATCCGTCCCTATAAACGCGTTTGTACTAAGCCGCTGGCGCGGCGGACGCTGCGGCGTAGGGCGTCCCTCAGCTTTGTTGGCCGTGTAAGGCTTGGGTCACAAGGAGGCTTTTGTGACCCATCTTCGGCAGAAGATGCTGGATGAGCTCCAGCGTCGCAACTACTCACAGAACACGATCTGCACCTACATGCATGCGGTAGAAGAGTTTTCCAGGTATTTTCATCGCTCGCCAGACCGGTTGGGACCGGATCATATCCGGCAGTATCAGGCCTATCTATTTCGAGAACGCAAGCTCCAAGCAGGGACGGTTGCGTGCTGTACTGCGGCTCTACGTTTTCTCTACGTCAAGACGCTGCGGCGCCCATATCTTCCCGAGCACATCCCATTTCCCAAGCGTCCCAGGCAACTGCCCGTCATTCTCAGTCCAAAAGAAGTTGAGCGGGTGATCGATTCAGCAGAGAACCTGATGCGCCGCACCATAGTGATGACACTGTATTCAACCGGCATTCGCTGCTCGGAGCTTTGTCATCTCAAGGTCTCCGACATCGACAGCGAACGCATGGTTATTCATATCCACAAGGGCAAGGGCGGCCGGGACCGCGATGTTCTATTGAGCCCTAAGCTGTTGGACACTCTGCGTGAGTACTGGCGCTGGATGAAGCCCAGGACCTACCTGTTCCCAGGCACGGTAAACAACTGGCGCGCGGATGTACCCATTACGCCGAAGGTCGTGTGGAAGGCTGTGAACGAGGCCGGTAAGCGCGCCGACATCGGCAAGCAAGTTGCGCCTCATTTGCTTCGACACAGCTTCGCGACTCACATGCTGGAAGCCGGTGCTGACCTGCGCACCATCCAGGTATTGCTCGGCCATGCCAAGATCGGCGATACGGCACTCTACCTGCATCTGTCCCGGCGCCATCTGCAGGCAGTTGCCAGTCCGCTGGAAGAAATCGAGGTTTCCAGCCCCGATGAAGTGAAGCGGTCCAGGAGGTTGATGAAGCGATGAGCCGGCCCACCCTCGAGGTGGCCGACATCGTCCGCGCAGTGGGCAACAGATTCTGGAAAAAGCACAAGTCTCACTTTGCATGGGTGCATCGCAAGGTGCTCGATGCGATTGTTCGGTGCCGCACCGCGGCCCTGGGCGGTCATCTGGATAAGTGCGTTCGCTGCGGCCATCTAACCGCCTCTTATAACTCATGCCGAAATCGGCACTGCCCGAAGTGCCAGGGCAACGCACGCGCAAAATGGCTGGCAGCGCGCTCGGCTGAACTGTTGCCTGTCCCATACTTCCACATCGTCTTTACGCTGCCGCATGAACTCTCCGCTCTTGCATTACAGAACAAGCGGTTACTCTACGATCTGCGCTTCCGCACGAGCGCCGCTTCGCTGCTCGAACTTGCCCGCAATCCCAGACATCTTGGAGCTGACATTGGATTTCTCGGCGTGCTCCATACCTGGGGACAGAACCTCCAGGTTCATCCCCACGTACACTATATCGTTCCCGCTGGCGGCCTTGCCCTCGATGGTTCCAGCTGGATTGACTCGTCGAGCCGATTCTTCCTCCCTGTCCACGCACTGAGCCGCGTCTTCCGCGGCAAGTTCGTCGCTGAACTGAAGCAACTCGTCTCGCAAAACAAGTTACAGTTCCACGGCTCGCAACAGTATCTGGCCGCTCCAGGCTGCTTCGCCACTTTCCTGCGGCAACTGTTCCGGCAGGACTGGGTCGTCTACGCTAAGCCACCTTTCGGCGGCGCCGAACATGTTCTCAACTACCTGGCCCGCTACACCCATCGCGTCGCCATCTCCAACCATCGTCTCGTTGCCTTCGAGAACGATCGCGTCTCCTTCCTCTGGAGAGACTACGCCCACGGCGGAAAGAAGAAGGTCATGACCATTTCAGCAGATGAGTTTCTGCGCAGATTTCTTCTTCATGTTCTGCCCAAAGGCCTGGTCCGCATCCGCCACTTCGGCTTCTTCGCCAATCGCAATCGAGATGCTGCACTCCAACGTTGCCGCCAGTTGCTGGGCGAAACTGCCATCGCGGATCGTCCCGAGGTAGCAAATCACCTGCGTTGTCCCGCCTGCTCTGGTAGCATGCTGGTTGTCGAAAGGCTCAGCGGCGCCCAACTTTACTTCCGGCCAGACCTAAGACTCCCTACCCCTCAGAGGTACAGCGTTGACAGCTCTTAAAACAGCTATCGATTACGGCCGCTCTACCACTGTCGCCCGATGCCATGCTCGCACATGCAGTGCCGTCCTGTGCTCAACCGCTGTCCAAGCACCCTCCAAACGGCACTCGCTCAAATCTTGCGGCACTCAGCTCTGCTCACTTAGGGGAGATCTCCCCACTCCACAAGTTCACTTCCGTGCACACAATGGCCTTGATCGGCGAACTGACGCTATTGAAAATCCATAGGTAGATCACCGCGTCCGCCGCAAACGCCAGCGGCTCAGTACAAACGATCCTATCGAAACTGCCCCGGTTCAAATAATCGGGCTCAATCCCGCCTCGTCTGCCGGGGCAGTCCCGATAGGAACCTAACGTTTGCGTGTATTAATCTACCCCCGTTGCATATTGCGAAAACTCCCAACGGAAGACGGAGTTCTTCTCGGCAAGTCGTGCGCAGAATGAGAATTCATCTGCCCGAATCTCACCTAGGGGATGCCAACGCGGTTAGAATGTTCTCTTCCGAGGATTCAATGTGGAGATAGGCATCGAGGTTGCGCTCCCTAAGAGCGCCAGCACCACGGAGAAGGGGACGGTTCTTGAGAAGTTCGCTACGCGTCTTCTCGAGAGTCAGAACTTTCGGGTCGTTCAGCAAGTTCGCCTCACGGCAATGGAGGTAGACCTTCTTGCTCAGGAGAAGACCACTGGCGAGAGGGTCTTTGTCGAATGTAAGGCTTATCGATCAACTATTGCTGCGGATGTGCTGACCAAGTTGCTTGGAAATGTAGTCGCGGACGATGACCTCACGGCGGGATGGCTAGTATCAACGTTTGCCCTAGGAAAAGACGCAAAGGGATTCCGCGACAAATGGTCTCAAAAGCGGCTCCCAGAACGTCGCCGGCTCCAGATATACGATCCCGAGGCGCTCCTCGAACGGCTAGTCGGGGCAAACCTCATTATCAATCCCGCCAGCCTCGAGGTGCCGTCGGATGTTCGCGTCGCAGAAGAGCGCTTATTGTTACTGACTAGCTTCGGCGAGTTCTGGGCAGTTGTAGTATTCGACCAAGGGTCAGGAATACGAGAATCAGCAATACTCTACGACGCCAAATCGGGCCAGAGAATAACTAAAAAGGGGATTGCCGAAAGAATCTCTGAGACCGATTGTTCTCTGGCAGGACTCAGGTGGGACCTGGAGGAGTCGGGCACGAGTCCCGGTAGCCGGGAGCAAATAGCGAATGAATATCAAAGTATCGTTCAAGTCCCAATAGCAGACAACTGGGCCGACTATCGCCCTGCAAGGCCACAAGATTTTGTCGGACGCGATGAACATCTGCGTCATGTATTCGATCTATTTGAGAGCATTAGGAACGGCAGGACCCGAACCCGAATTTTGGCAATAAAAGCGCCTTCAGGATGGGGGAAGAGTTCGTTTGTCCTGAAGATTGCAAATACAGCGAAGAATATCCGAAATCGAAAGAAGTGTTTCGTTTATGCAGTCGACTCACGCGCTGCCAATTCAAAGCGCTTCGGTGAGTTAGCGATGGCGTTTGCCTTCATGGCGGCGCAGAAGGAAGGGTTCATTACAACCGCTTGGCAATTGGAGTTTGGCGGAACCGCCAATCCGTTCGGGAACCAAACTCTCAGGCTGGCTCTTGACGAGCTTCGCGAGAGCGGCAAGGTTCTTTGTCTCATCTTCGATCAATTCGAAGAGCTGCTTTATAAGACAGAACTGGAATCCGTGTTCGACGAAATCAGAGCATTGTGCAATTCAGTTGATGAGGCTCAAGAAAATGTCGTCGTCGGCTTTTCATGGAAAACCGACGGCACAATTCCGACAGAACATAAGGCCTATTATCTTTGGCAGAGCCTTGCAGATCGACGTAATGAAACCGAACTTTCGCCATTTTCCGCACGTGAGGTGAGCAACGCACTCACTCGATTTTCAAAAGAAATGGGACAGCCGCTCGCCCCGCAGCTGAGACGGCTGCTTGAAGACCACTGTCAAGGCTATCCCTGGCTACTCAAGAAACTTTGCATACACATTTTAGATCTGGTTAAAGGGGGCTTGGATCAGAACGACATATTGGTGAGGTCCTTGAGTATCCATGAGCTCTTCAAGAAAGACATAGAGCGTATGGCGAAGGACGAATTCGCATGCACCAAAGAAATTGCAATGACTGCGCCGGCAGATTTTTTCAGAATCGTAGAAACTTACGGAGATGGAATCGTTAACCAGCTGCTCGACAAGCGAATTATTATACGGAGTGGGACTCGCCTAAGCATATATTGGGATATTTTCAAAGATTATCTTCTTACGGAACGCGTTCCGTATATTCCGGTCACCTACGTTCCGCAGACCCCATTTTCTTCCTTCGCAACCGGGCTGAAATACCTTCTAGAAAATCGGAGCTTGTCCTATGACGATTTCGCTAAAGAACTCGGAATCGTAAAAGCCACGGCCGAAAATGTCGTGCGCGATTTAGTGATGGTAGGCAATGCCGAGTCAAATAGAAAGACGGAAGTGGTTCAATTGGATGTCAGCAGCGAAGAAGCGGCGTCACGCCAAGTAATCAATTTCTGCACTTCTCATGTGGTCTATCGCGAACTCCTAAGGGAAAAAGGTGATGGCGGATATTTCACGATTCAGGAGATGCGAACTATCGCAAAGCGGCATCTTCGCTTACCCAGTGCTTCCGACAAATTACTAGAGGAGTATAGGAGACGGCTCCAACGCTGGTTCCTGGCAGCGGGTTTAATTATTGAAGACCAGGGGAACTTTAGACTCCAGGCACGAGTTCCTTACACGGCGGTTTTGCATCCAGGGAACCTTCAAAAACGCAGAGCGGGCCAAGACATTTTCTTGGGCGAAGCGCCGCCGCACGTGGCGCTCAAAGCCCTCTGCGGCATCCATGAATCCCCCAACGAAAGGTCCGAGCTGGAGTCCACATACGGTCGAAACAGTATTTCTGTGCTGATTTCCCTCGGATTGTTATCCAGGGAGGGGAGCTTGGTGAGTAAGGAATTAGCAGATGCGGAGGAGGCGCTACGTAACAAGGCTGCAGCCCAGTCCACGATCCAACATGTGGTCAAGCTACTTGCTGCGCTTCCATCCCTAGGCGGTCTGGAGATTGGCAAGTCCGTTGCGAAGGAGTTCGGCGAGAGGAATTGGAGTACTGCATCACTAAAGAGAAATGGGGCGGCGTTGAGGATTTGGGCGCGATGGACGTTGGGAGAAAAGGTTCGCACTCGGACGGTGGCAGCCAACACGGTAAGAAGTTAGGTCCACGTAAGTCGGCGAGTGTTTACAAATCCGGTCCACATGGCCGTAGAACGGCCATGTCGCGGAAGTAAAACCCACCGAATTTGGCCAGAAGTCCCCATCGGGGACTCCCGCTAGCTAGACCTCCTCCAATCCAATAGCATCGTTAACTGCATGGCGCAGCTTCTGTTTACACCCGAGATAACGTTCGGTGGTTTGGGACTGAAGCATGTCCCAGAAGAAATTGGATCTGCTCCAGTTCTCCACCCGCGAGATGACATATCCGCACCGTCGATCAGCCGCGCAACTTCTTCCTGGCTGAGTACGCGGGGAGGTGGCGCAACTTCTTCGGATAGGGCGTCTCGGCGATGCTCCAGTTGCGCTTCAACACGTGAATGTAGAAGAACCGCAGCGACGCCAATCGCAGGTCATGTCGGCCAGGATCCATCGATTTGTGTCCCGTCAAGTTGACGTAGAACGGCCATGTCGCGGGTGACGTTGCCGCTCCAATCGTAAGCTGTCCTTCCTTGAAAACGAGACGGCAGAAGCTCTCTTAGTCTTCACTTGTCCAACCCTCGAACAGACCAGGCCGCTTCTTCGAATGCTCGCGTATGTCCCGAACCTTCAAGGATGGAAAGAAGTTTTGCAGATCCATGCGAAGCAGGTATTTGCTTTTCGCGTGCACCTTCGCGTTTACTAGAATTGTTTGTCCTATGCGATAAGCCATAGCTGCAGGATGAACAGGCCAAACTTCAATGATGTTCGCGAGTAGCCACCGCTGCAAAGCTTTCAAACGCTTTGAAGGGTGCAGGATGGTCCTAGTGCCCCCCGGCTTTTTCGGAATCTCGTATCGCTTGTACTGATACGAAGCGGTCAGCACCAGGTGGTTCACATAGGCTAGTGGCAGACAAAGTTCGTTGCACATCTTTTCTATGATTATCGTCTTGCTTCTACCATCTTTCCGGTGAGGAAGGAACCGTGCTATACAGAACCTCAATGTTCACAGAACCGATTCATGTCACCATTTCGACGCCTGCAGATAAGTTCTGGTGGATCACCAGCACGGCGTGGACTGCGATCTCTTCGATAATTGCCGCCGCGACCACACTCTGTCTCATCATTTTCAACTGGCGATACCTACGGCTTGTACATCAACAGAGCGATGCCGCGATGAAACAAGTTGACCTTATGAGTGAGAGCCTGGCGCTAACGACAAGAAGTCTCGAAACACTAAAGAAGCAGATATCCGATCAGGAAGAGCGAGAAAGACATACATCGATCGCAATCCTCGGTGAAATTCTTGATGAACTTGTTCTATGGGAAAGACAGTTGCGAATGGAGTATCGAGCACCAGATAGCCGTATAGATATACTTCCGGAGAATTGGAACGTCGTAATCTCGTTCCTCTCTCGGCGAGCACCCGAACTAGCACTAAAAGCCTATCAAGCTGGTCGAGAGCTGCGAGAAGTGGAGGTTGACCTAAATCGATATGCGCAAACCGAGATAAACGCGCGTGGGAGCAACTCTAGCCTGGAGCAACTCTATGACCACATCAAGAAGAGAATGGACCAGGGTTTCGAGTTGGTGAATACTCTATTAACTGAAATCAATAATTTGCAGATAAAAGACTCCCACCTTGGCTAGATGTGCGTTTTTCGGGACTTACGTGGCCGCTGCTAGAAAGACTCGGTTACCAGCCCACCCAACGCGCGTACATCACGGCGTGGCGGGCGGCCAAACATCCGTGCATACTCGCGGCTGAACGCTGTAATATCTGTCCCCTGCCAGATCCCATGAGCAGCCAGTAAAGCAGTTCACGGTACAGCCCAGGATAGAGAAGCAGGATGACATCTGGAGTATAGAGCATCCGCATGGCGCGGTATAGGCAGTCCAACGCCTCCTCACTGAGATCGACGAAGCATACGCCCGTGTGCGAAGCCGACGAGTCAGGCCCTTGGTTTTGTGGTCGCGATGCCATCTGCTCTGCGAGTTCGTGCGGCGCCTGATGGTGATATCGCGCTATCGGCGAAACAAGAGCGACAACTTCATCGACGATAACTACTCCGACGATCCGCCTGTTCCTTCGATGTTAGTAGCCTTTCGTGAACACGACGGAATTGTTCGCTGTTTCGATGATGAATCCGAATACTGGGCTCAAGGCACGCCACAACCCGCTTTGTGTCTCCATTTTTCGCCTGTGAACCAGGACGAGATGGCCAAAACCATACAGGTCGCCTGGCGGTTTATTGAATTCAACTGCGAGCTTAGCCGTTTAGCGGAAGCTATTCGGGGATGGGAGACAAAGAAATGTTTGTCGACATCGAGGTCGGAGAGACAAGAAGCTATCAGCTAAAGGAAGCTTTGCTGATATACCGAGGTTCACATGGCGGATGCTTTGTTTCGAGGCACTCCGTCTCACAACCCAGCAATACCGCAAGTTCACCCGTACTGCTACCCGCCCAGCCACTGACGAAAGCGTTTCTTGAGAACCTGGTCGAATCTCTAGGAGGAGGACAAAGCGATGAAATCCTTCCCGCAAATATTCTGGCCAAGGGCAATAGGATGGTTGCCTGGTGGACCCCACCTGGATACCGGCAGATGTTTTTCACTTCCCGCGATATGGGGATAGAAAAGCTGAGCGGCAAGATCTTTCCGCATCCTCCGCTCGTTTGGCTGGTGAAGGATAGTTGTATCAGTCTCCGTGCACTTATGGAAACAGGGCGTCCGGATCGAACAACAACACTAGCTGTTGCCCCTTACTGGAACGTCTCGGAAACAGGGCTGGTTTGTCTCGGGAATGCCAGGACTCCACACAGCACATCGGTGGGTTCCATAGAGGATTGGGAGAAGAGTTTCTTCGAGAGCAACTTCACTCACGCCAATGTCGGTCGAGCTACTCGACATAAGGCAGGTTTCCGAGGTCTTTGGCAATCCCTTGCAGATACAAAGCGTTCGTTTCCTATGGAAACCTTAATTCCTCTGCCTGAGACGCTGGCCAATTTTATAGAAGGGAATCCAAGATGAGAGCGGAACATCGTTTGCCTCCGTGGCTTATCTCGTCCACTGAGCCCGTTCGGGTGATGGTAGTCGGCGCTGGAGGAACTGGCAGTGCGGTAGCGATGCAACTTCCTTACCTGGACCAGGCCATGCGCGTCTGGGGAAGGAAAGCCGGACTCGATGTGGTACTCATCGACCCGGATCTGGTCTCTGAAACCAATTGTGTCCGGCAGCCATTCGCCGTCTCCGACATCGGTCAATACAAGTCTCTTGTCCTTATCAACCGGATCAATATGTTCTGGGGAAAGAACTGGACGGCATCGAATCATCGCTTCACCGGGGTCAGTTTGCGTAATGCAAGGAATTGGAAACCGGATATTGTCATAGGCTGTGTCGACAGCAGGCGTGCCAGAAAGAATATCCATCAGGCGATAACGACGATTGGTGACCGCACATCCTACTGGCTCGATATCGGAAACAGTGCCGCAAGCGGACAATTCATACTGGGGCAACCTCTGAACACGGGAAACAGGAAGATATCCGACCGGCTTCCAACTGTCGCCGAACGCTATCCCGAAATCATTGACACGAGTCTTGGAGAAGATTCGTTGCCGAGTTGCTCTGCTCTCGAAGCTCTCGAACAGCAGGAGCCTTTCATCAATCAGACTCTGGCCGCTGCAGCGCTTGCGATGTTGGCACGACTCTTCCGCTATGGAAGCCTGGACCATCACGGAGGGTCCTTTAATGCCGCTACAGGTTTCATGGCAACCGTAATCGTTGATCCGGACTGCGGCGGGCGAAGGAAGAAAACGTCGAAGAACCGGGTCTAGAAACGAAGACGTTAATCTCAGTCGTGGTTATTCCTTGGCAGGCTTTGCTCTATCCCATTCGATTCCATTCCAAACACTTCCAAAGATGAGGTAAGTAATTGTGATTCGTGAACTGAAACCGCTGCTCTCCAGCCGCGCTCTGACTTTTACGCTTGCCAGTATTGGCGACAATCTGATCCGCATCAACATATTTCCAACCAAGCTCGGGAAGGAGGAAAATCGTGCGCTGAGCGAGCCGCTTAGCGTGGAAGGCACAGCGGAGCAGCTTGATGCAGAATTGCCGTCCGCCCTTGTCGAGTATGTCGCCACTCACCTCACTATTCGCCAGTCTCTCGATCGGATCAAAGCCGAAATGGAAGCAGCCGAAAAAGAGGCCAAAGACGATGCCGCAGCCAAGAAGGCGAAGTTGCAAACAAAGAAATCAGGAGTGATTCCTGAGAAAGAGCCGAGGAAGCCGAAGGACTTGCCGGAGCCATCGAAGCCTGCAAGCTTATTCGACGTTTCCCCGAATGAAAAGGCGGTTCCTGAGGAAACCTCTCGACCTCAACCTGTGCAGATCTCAGAGCAAGAGATAGAGGATGAAATCCTGGCTGAACTGAACGAGGCCGACGAAGAAGCAGAAGAGGATTACGAGATAGTATGACAAACAACAATTTCATGGCCTTAGCCAATCGCCTAAATAGTTTCCTTGAGACCAACGCCGGTCGCGAAATGGATAGCGTCTCCCGTGGAGTTCTTATCCAACACATGCTCTGGTTTTGCCGTGATGCCAAGGAACAATTCTCTTCTTTCGGCGAAAGCCGCTGGTTATCGTTGCTGATTCTTCCCGACAACCAAAGGCTTCCTGCCGCAGCTTTCCCCGCCAGCAAAAACTCGACTATCGTTAAGTAGATAGCGCGTCTGTTCTGTGATTCCGATCCCGCTCCTGAATATAAAAACACTTCACTGCCGGCTGATCATCGAGCCCCCGGCTTACCGATATCGCTAACGCATAGAGCATCACAACAGAAGACACTCTTCTAGGAATCACCGGACTAAAAGCCTCAGCAAACACTTCATTTTGTTATCTTTTTCCTGTTTCCTCTGGAAACCAGTCCTTAGCAAATCTCCAGTTCAGCCCTGATTTGACCGAGTTTCGCTCTTCGGAGAAGATCCTCCACCGTGGTATTGCCGTCGTTTCGGCTCAACAAGGGTCTCTGGACCTCTCCCAAATCAAAGCCGCAGAGGAGGCGGCTGAACAATGCTGGTTGTACAAAAAGTCTCAGATGGCTATCTGCTTCAGGCCTCGGAAGAAGAAGTTGAAGCGATCGCCACATTTGATCCTACGATGCGTACTAACTCCGGAAAGAGTATCGGAATCACTGTTGGCAAACACATCTTCGTCAAAAACAGTTCCGATAGTTCTCCCGAGGAACGAAGCCTCCATTAGCCAATAGGTTGCACTTCAACAAGCTTAGTAGTTGAAGCGGTAGTTCACATTGCTGACCGGCAAGCAAATGCTAAGGAACAGATGCCCATGGAACATCTCAATTTAGATCTTCCTACTTCTCTGAGTGACCAGGAAATAAGCAAGAAAGCCGAAGAGCTAAGCGCCTTGATGGTCCAATACGACGAAGTCGAGGAAGAAAAGAAGGCAGCAACCAAGCAGTACTCCGGCACGCTTAAGACCCTCCGCGGGAAAATGCGTTCTCTATCCCGCATAATTCGGGAACGCAGCGAAGTCCGGAGCATTTCCTGTGAGGTCCGTTTTCATTCGCCGGTCGTGGGCGTCAAGCAGGTAGTCCGGCTCGATACCGCCCAGATTGTAAGCCAAGAAGAAATGACCAGGGAGGAAATGCAGGCAAATCTCTTTGGCGAGCGGCTGGAATGGAACAAGATCTTTCCGGATCAAGGACAACAACCAGAGCAATAAATGGGGCATATCTATGGCAACTTTGGCTCAGACGAATATTCATCCTGAACACGATTTAAAGGCAGGAGCGCTGGCAGTCAACAAGGGCAAGACGGAATCGAGCATGGTTGAGGATCGCACCGGTCCGCCGGCCGCGAATCGAAATCGGCTGCCAGACGAAAGAAGCGCTGTTACCCATCACTTCAAGATTGGTGGTCACGAAGGCTACTTGACGATTGGTCTTTATCCGAACGGCCAGCCGGGAGAGATCTTTATTCGCATGGCCAAAGAGGGCTCTACGGTGGCCGGCTTCATGGAGTGCTTTGGCACCGCTGTTTCTGTCGGCCTGCAACATGGTGTTCCGCTCAAGGTTTTTTGTGACAAATATGCTCACACCCGCTTCGAGCCATCCGGTTGGACAGGCAATCCCGATTTTGGTTACGCAACGTCAATCATGGATTACATCTTCAGGTGGATATCGGCAAGGTTTCTATCCGGCACGCAGCTGACGCTCTTTGTCCCAAGGCAGCCGGAACCCGTCGAGCCCGGACAAACAACTTCCGTAACACCGGATGCAGAACAGCAAAAGACCGGAGAAGAAAGCGTTACCGCCGCGATGCTGTCCCTCTATGAAATAGCAGATGCTCCACCCTGTCCGACTTGCGGCGCACTCATGATTCGTAATGGAATCTGCTACAAGTGCGCGCAGTGCGGAAATACCAGTAGGTGCCCGTAATTGTTGTCCTCGACCATGTTTATTCAACCTGTTACGGAAAGGAGATGGAACTCCCATGGCATCCATGGCTCCCGCCAGCGCTTCCCCTAGCGCCGAGCAGACTGCACGCATGGACATCGTTGTTGATCGGGATGCGCTTCTCGGAGAGATGATCTTTGCCGAACGCATTACCGGAGCGAAGATCACGCTTCCAATTCTGTCCAATTTCCTCCTAACTGCCCGCAACAATAGGTTAATTATTGCGGCTACCAACCTCGAACAAAGCGTTGTATCCGCGATTCCCGCCCGGGTAAGGGCAGAGGGCTCGGTCGCAATTCCGGCCCGGAGGTTTCTCGACTATCTGCGCTTACTCCCCAAAGAAGATGTAAGCCTCAGCGAGCTTCCGAATTCCTGGTTGCAAATATGCTGCGGAAAATCAAAGACCAGGATGGTGGGGATGGCACAAACGAATTTCCCCAAAATCCCGACCAGAGGCTCTACTCCTGTCATAAAGATCCCGGCCTCTGCCCTGAACCTGCTTATCCGGAAGACCAGCTTCGTTGTGAGTACGGAAGAATCGCGGCACACCATCGCGGCAGCGCTCCTGCGCCTTACTTCCGAGACTATGACCATGGTCGCCACCGATGGACGCCGACTGGCTCTTGTTGAGAGGCAGGAGACAATCAACGAGATCGAGAGCCAGAAGCTCGATCTGCTGATTCCTTGCCCGGCACTCAAACACCTGCTCACCTTGCTTGGATTGACACAACAAGAGTTTGTCGATTTTGCCCACGATGCAAATACCCTGTTCTTCAATTTTGAGGGAAGGCGTTACACAAGCCTAAAGCCAAAAGGGAGTTTCCCAAATTATCAGGCTGTTATTCCTACAGACAACCGGAAGGTGGTCATAGTCTCCACCGCGGAGGTCGAGGACGCTGTGAGAAGGGTAGCTCAATTTGCAGACGAGCGGTCACATACGATCAAGCTCGCCATCGCAAAGAATCTGCTATCCATTTTCTCGAAATCCGATGAATCCGGTGAGTCGGAGGAGACGATTGAAACACCTTATAACGGTGACGAGCTGGCAATTGGTTTCAATTCTCTCTATCTGCTCGATTTCTTTCAGGCAATCGAGGGTAAAGGCGAAGTGCGAATGGCATTGAAAGAAAGTATGAGCAGCGCTGTACTTCAACCCGAGAGCGATACCATTGACTATAAGTTCCTTTATGTACTGATGCCCTGCCGGTTCTGACCTGGGCATTACAAATTGTTGCAGATTTATTTCTTAACCGAAATCAGCGGTTATTGGACCCTCGGTGGGCTTGTCGACGAAAAAGGCCTTTCCGTGCAAAACAAAAATAAGTTAGGAGGCACGAGTGCCAATCCTTACAGAGTTTGTCTACGCTTCTCCTTCCGAGCCGATGGCTCTCTATCTCTTCGCAGCCAACGGACACCATCGGGGACCTCAATGGTTTCGACGAAAACCAAAACTTCCAGAAGAAAAGCTAAACACCGGGCAGGCAAAAGAACTTACCAGAAAGGCGATGAAACAACAGCTTGAAGTTCGCATTACGGATGTTGGCGACCAGCTCGTGTTTCATTCTCGAAACGGCCAGATCTTGTACCCGCAGTGTTCCTTCGAGGAATTTTGGAAACAAATTGAAGAAGGGCTATAGCCTGACATCCTTGGAAGGAAGCTGTAGATTTCATCTACTTCTTTGTGAAGAAGATCTCCTACCCATGCTTCAAAGACGAGGGTAGCAGGACTGCCGTCGTTTCCATCAAGGGACAAAATCAGATCAAACAATGGCTGGCCGGCTTATCAAGGTAACAGCAAAATAAGCTCGCTAGCATCAGGACGCCGCCCAAAGCGCTCATTTCAGCTCAACATCAGAATAGAACTGATAGAAATTTCTGCTCTTCAGGCCGGAGCTGGTCCCAACTTCTCTTAATTCATTTAAGAATCTTTCGAAAGACCTTTCCCTAAGCACCAACAAACCTTTCCGCTAAATCAATTCCAGGAGAAATCACTATGCTCCTTACCATGGAGTCAAAAACCGCTGCTTCCCACAAGCTGGAAGAACTTATCCAGCGAGGACGCAGCAAGGCAAGCGATGTTGTCGACTATGTCATGAACCATCAACCAAGCGACCGGCTGGCAGTCGGCTCTGCTCTCGAATTTTCGCCAGAGGGGGAGAACAACGGCATTCAAGTAGGTTTTCCCGATCCGGCAGTAGGAGCTGTTCATCAGCGTCTGCATCGGCATGCAATCCAGCAGATGGCGCAGACTCTGGAGTTGCCCGTCAAATTCATCGACAGCTTGCAACTGTCGAAGGAAGCCTGGGCGCGTGAGCTGCTTGCTCACAATCTCCGAGAGATCTTCTCCAACCGTTTCGCAGGTAACCGATATCTCTTGCGTTCCGTGATGGGAGAAGTTCGTGGTTTTCTTTCCGACCGCTACCGGCGCCTCGATTCCAGGCCGATCATCGAGGCCTTTGCAACAGCGGTACAGGCGAAGGGCGCGTTGCCCTACGATGGCTATGTCACCGATACGAAGATTGCCATCCAGGCGATTATGCCGGAAGTTTACGAGCCAATCCCTGGCGAGATGGTTGCTTACGGCTTGAGCCTCGAAAACTCCGATTTCGGCAATGGTGCGCTATCGGTCCGGGCTTATCTGCTACGGATCTGGTGTGCAAACCTGGCTATTACTCACGAGGAGATGCGCCAGGTTCATCTAGGCAAGAGACTGGATGATTCACTCCTCTATTCTCACCGTACCTATGAACTCGACGCTGAGACCACGATCAGCGCTCTACGAGATGTAATTGCCGCACAACTAAATGCCGAAGCCTTACATCAGCGGATGGATTCTATCCGGCGTGCCAACGAAAGCCAACTGGACCCACACACGGCGAAAGAAGCTCTCAAGAAATTTCTGCTGAAGTCCGAAACCGACGCGGTGATTGAAGCCTACAACTCGCCCGATACCTACAACCTTCCAGCCGGAAACACCACTTGGCGTCTATCGAATGCCATTTCCTGGATCGCAGGACAGACCGATGATGCTGAAAGGAAGCTGGAGTTGATGAAGGTTGCCGGCGAGGTACTTCCATCAGTTGCGTAAAGCTGCATAGCGGCGGAGAGGAAGGGGTAGCCGACGCCTCTCCGTACCCTGCGGTTTTTCTAGAGGTATAGAAAAGGAAAACAGTTATGTCTTCAATAGCCGAACAACACTCCCTATTTGAAATCGATCAGGAACTCGATCTACTTCTTGAAACGATGCAGGAAGAGGTTGAGACACAAGGCGAAGCCTCCCCAGCATCGTTGGAGCGTTTTCAACTCTTCTGCGAAGGATTTGGAGAAAAGGTAGATCGGGTCGGCCGCTTTCTGCGTCTGATGGAGGCACGCGTCGCACACTGCAGTAACGAAGCCGCCAGATTGCAGGACCGCGCACGGACAACCAATCAGAAGATCAATCAGACCAAGAGTATGGTTCTGTACTACCTCGAGAGTAGAGCCCTCCGCAAGATTGAGGGGAGGGAGTTCACTCTCCGGAAGCAGAAAAACAGTCAAGACACGGTCCGCGTCGTAGATCCAGATCTGCTCCCGATTGCATTCCAGAAGGTGGAAGCACGTATCGACGGGGTCCTTTGGAGGAAGATTCTAGAGGCTCTTCCGTGCGATTTGAAGGAAGCTTTGACAGGCAGCATTCAGGAAATACTGCCGAATTCCGATGGTATCAAGAATGCCGCGAGCCGAAACGAGATCGTTCCCGGGGCGCATGTCTACCGTGGACATCATCTTCGTATCGCGTAATACAAACGTCCATAAGGAATAGATCAGAAAGGGATCTCCTCCGAATACAGTTCCCAATGAGGAGATCCCCTCTCAATGAGAACCCATTAGTGAAGTACTCTGTAATACGGTTTACGGCTGCTAGGCAAGTATCAACAGTAGCTTGTTTACAGAACTTCTCGTCAACAGGTGGAGTGCACCTCGTCACAATCGCCAAACTGGAACGGCACATGGAAGTTGAACCTCAACAAGAGCATCTATCAAGGATAGGTATTAACCATTTCGATTTCGGCTGAAGGCGAGTATCGCTTCGATGAAAGTTCGATTTAGAAGGAGCGAAATTGCAAAGAGAACGTGTTTCCTCGCCTAAACCATAGTCGTTGTAGGCCCAACAGCAGAACGTTCCTAAAAAAGGCAAAGTGTGGATTCGTTTTCGTGGTTGGGCTTTCGGGACAAGGAACCGAGGAGTTTTTTTGGGGAGGTTGAGGGCTGTTTTCTCCCGGGTATTTTCTTCATCAAATCCCTCTTGTCGAAGGTTTTGAGACACTGAACTGAGCTGCGGGAAGAGCAATGAAGAACGCATGGCTTTGGTTTGTTATCGTTTGCGTACTGTTCTTTTCACAGGGCTGCCGGACACCTTCGCCAAACTGGCAGGGGGAAACGGACACATCCCCTCTCATCCTCCTTCTTCCCCTCTTCTTATTTGCCTTCATTTTGCACTGTTACCTCATTCATGCACCACAAGATCATTTTGGTGCATAATAAAACTATGACGATACGAGCCAATCTTCACCTTGACGAAGACGCCTATCGAATCGCCACCTCATACGCCCAGGCTAACGACCTAGCCTTGGGTGCAGCTGTCAGCCAACTCCTGCGACGTACCGAAGAGCTATCTGCGCAGCAGTCTCCCAGGTTGAAAGAAAGTCCTCATGGCTACTTGATAGCAGCCCGCACAGGCAGGAAAGTCACTCCCGAGATGGTTAAGGAACTCTCGGAGGATGAACTTGGCTAAGAAGATTCGACATTTGCTCGACGTGAACGTCCTTGTCGCCATTCTCGATATGGACCATGTTCACCATGAACCTGCAACGGCGTGGTTCAATACCCGTGGCCTCCAATGGGCAGTCTCAAACCTGACAGAACTGGGCGTTATGCGATACATGACGAACCCAAAGGGCAAAGGATTCACAATGGAAGAAGCTACGGCACTATTGGCGGGATTGAAACGAAAAACGGGATACTCCTACCTGTCGTCCGATCTCGACTGGCAAACGCTGACCCGCCCTTTCGCCCGGCGTTTACACGGTTACAAGCAGGTTACGGATGCCTATCTTCTAGGGCTGGCCATCCACAACGGTATGAGCTTGGCTACATTCGATCAAGCGCTGTTGCATCTGGCCGGAGACCTCCGTCAACACCTTCTCATCCTGGAGGTGAAGAATCGATGAGTGATGAAAACGATATGCCCATTTCTGCCGCTCACGAGCCTAGAACTCGATCCGGAGACTAGCAATCGTAAACAGGAGCATCTTTAGCAGAAATGACCTTCAGCTACTCCTGCTGATGTGGCTAAGCCACTTGGTAGACAATACCCCGAAATCCTCGACAACGCAGCCCGGCCAATACATGTATCTTTTGATTCCTGTGGCCACGGCTCCTCCAACCACCCGCTGGGCAAATTCTTGGCTGGAGGCAAATTCATCACCCGAAATGGCAGGCCCGGCTCAATATCTTCCCTTCAGGGGTCAATCTTCTAGAGCTCGTGCCGGGACAGTTGTCCTCTTCCTTCCCGCGATGAATACCCAACAGGTCTTCCCTGCCCCCTAGCGGCATATGCTGCACTTGAGATTGAGCAGCATATCGCCTGAAGTTGGCACGCTGTCCTCGACTTCGATCACGGCTGGACTATCCCAGCCCGACGTCGGAGTTGCCGACACCTTCAGCGCGATTTTTTCATTGCCACCGATCCAGTAGAATCAGGTCCAATTACGCCGTACCTGCTCTTCACTCGTCCAGAGTTTTCCATACCATCAAAAAGCCAGAATTTTCTTTCTTCCTACAGGCCTCTTCCAACTCAACGCACCCATCACAATGAGACACGAAATTTGTAAGGATAACACCGATTCAAACCTAAGGATTGAATCCCAAAATCGGCTCCCATAGGCTCATAGCATGCGCATAGCGCATAAAAGGAGATTCTATGGTAAAAATCATCCGCAATACACTCGCAATTTCCCTGACCGGACTCCTACTTAGTGCTATTCCGGCAAATGCAACAATATCTGGGAGCAATCCAAGACCCGATTCGCCGCGGGCGGCTGTAGTCATTTCTATATTAATGGGACTTCTCGGCTACTAAACAAGATCGCTGCATTGTAGGATAAAGCGGCATGCAGCTCTCCGTCTTAGCGATGGTTTTGTGGGCGGCCGGTTTTGCCGAACTTGCCGCCCTGATGCTCGTTCTGTTGCTAAAGCGACGCTGGAGAAGCTTTCCTGCTTTTACTCTATATATCGGTTTTCAGCTCGTAGAGACCATCGGTCTCTATTCAATCCATCACATCGGAAAGCAATCCTTCTACTTCTGGGCATATTGGTCTAGCGCAACCGTCGACCTTGTGCTGCAGATTTCGGTGGTATTCGAATTGGCACGGGTTGTGCTTCGGCCCACAGGGACATGGATCCAGGATGCGAAGAAATTGTTCTACATCCTCGCACTCGCTGGAACCGTGCTCGCAGCGGCAGCGTCTTTTGCCGTTACCCCACAGTTATCCAGTAACCTGGATAACTGGATTGAAAGAGGGAATTTATTCGCCGCTATGCTCAATGTACAGCTCTATCTTGCGATGGGGTTTACATCTACGCGTCTTGGCCTAGCCTGGCGGCATTACGTCATGGGGATTGCCACCGGCTGGGCATTTTGGGCACTAGTGGGCCTCTTCACTGAAGCAGCTTACAGCTATTTCGGGAAATGGTGGCATGGGTTAGTAATCGATCAGGTACGGATTGTTGCCTATCAATTTGCAACAATCTACTGGACGATAATTCTGTGGTTGCCAGAACCGGGAAAGCGTAAAATCACGCCAGAAATGCTGAGTTACCTTACCCAGGTCCAATACACCCTTGAGCATGCCGTGAAGAGCGCAAAAAAGCTCAAAATACGATGAGACCGCGATGGGAATTATTGCGTTTGTAGCACTCGCTCTGATTGCTACAGTTGGACTTGTTTACATCACGCTGAAGAACAAGGAACTTGTGTCCGAAGACTGGGAGACGCTGGTCGCCAAGATCCAGCCGGTACCTTTTGAGGGACTAAAAGCGATTGCTCTTGAACAGCTGAATCCGTGCGGACACCAGATCGGTATGGAGCCTGAAGAGATACTCTCCGCACTGGGTGGCTTTCGCGGTCTTGCCCACATGCGTCATAACGCCAATGTTATGCTGGACCTTGCCTTATATGTGAGATCGTGGAATTTTACGGAAGCAATGATCGTCGCGGAAAAGATCCGACAAGATTCAATCATATTGAAGCGTGCCTTAGCACATATTGAAATGCGGTTCCTGTCACGTAAGCACCGAGTTCGTTTTCCCTTTTATTTACAACAAGCTGCAGCCCAATACTACCTAATGAATCAAAGGTTACTTACTCTTTATGAGAACAACCAATTTGTTCTCTATCCCCGCTTGGCTAGTGCATTATGAACTGCACCAATCAGCTCATACAACGTCATTGACGGCACAAAGACTGAGATAGCACTTCATAATCTCCTGCCCCTCAAAGCTTCTGCGAATGGCTATAGAGAAGGTTGAATAACTCGCGCAGTTCTCTCAAATATGTACGCCGTACAGTCGTGTGATCAGAGCCTATAGACTTGGCGATCTCTCTCCAGGAATGCCCACCGCTGCGTAACATCGTTATTTCTTGTGCACGTTCCGTTAACCGGGAAAAGATTCGATCGCAGTGCACCTGTTGTTCGATATCCGGTTTCTCAAACGTCCGATACGAAAGGGAATCCAAGTCGACCAGCAGACCACAGGCCAGTTCTCTACTGTTCCTGGCAGCCCGCTTCGATATACGCTTTAGCATACTAAGCATGCGGTAAAACAGCTGTTTTGAAGTCCTATCTCCTTTAAAACGAAGATCATACCATTCCGCGTTCTCTACCGCAGCATCCATCAGATCATACGCGGCATCTTCGTCGTGGAGATAATTGCGGGCACAGTAACGTGCATACGGCCAGGCCCAAGCGCAGGCTTGTGAAAAACGACCATCTACATCATCCCGATTCGGATTGAAGTATCTATATTCGACGCGCCTGTGAGATTCATCTGAAGACATCACTACACCTCTCTAGACTCTAGATCGTCGAAATGGAAATTACAGCACAGGACTGCACTTAATAGGGCACATTCTAACCAGATATCGTCACTTTCCTCAACTCCTCTTCCCCGCTCAATGTACTAACCAGTCGACAACAGAGAGATGATACGGTTATCGTACTTCAGAGGCGTTTTTGCAAAACCCGAAAAGGCGAACGTTATTTGTTCAAAGTTATAATTCATAGTCGGCGGCCATAGGGTGACGAAAGAATGATAGCCATTTTCTGGATCGTACTGATCGCCGTATCTCTGGTTCTTATACCTGCAATCCGGTACCTACTCTTCTCTCATCGACTCCGTTCCACCCCCTGGGAAGCACTACTGGCTCAGTTGCAGAGTGTTCCGTGGAATGACCTGGAAACGGTAGTGTTTGATAATCTAAAACCGCACAACGCCCAGCTAACAATTGCCCCCTCCGAAATGTGGCAATTGCTAGGAGGAATCCAGGGATTAAAGAGAATGAAACGGAATGCGGATATTTTGATTGCCTTGGCTGTCCACGTTCAACAGTGGAACTTTGCGCAATCTATCATTACTACCGAATGCATGCACATGGACGCGATTCGGCTGAAGAGTGCAATCGTACATGTGCAGACCGGGCTATTCTTCCGAAAAAGCCCCCAGGTTCTTTTCCATGTTCATGACGCTGCTGCCGCTTATTATCTGATGATGCAGAGGCTCCTAGCTCTCTATGCCTCAACCTCTATTGGACGTTTATCTCGCCTGCGTGAGGCACTTTGAGAACTATTTCTCTCCCGCAAAAGTAACTGATCCTTATGCTGACCTGTCGTAATCCTCACCAAGCCGTCGCCGAAGTTCGGCATAGCGAGCATTAACCTCTTTAGCAAAAGCGACCGTTTCCTCGCTTGGCTGTTTTTCAGTAAAAGCTTCTACAACTTGCCTCTGACGATCCATCGCACGCAACAAAGATGATTCGTATTGCTTCCAATATTCCTTCTGTTCTCTTTGTGAACCGAGGGACAGCCGTCTCTGGACTATTAGCAACATACCCATATCGGCCAGCCATTCAGCTACCGATAACAACAATTGAATGAAGATGATAGGAAAGAACAGAAAGTAACAAAAGTACCGAAAGGCCGCCGGGTAGGTTCTGAAGCGTTGTGCTGATGCCTGATAGCTCTCCAAATAGGTCTTAACGATCGGTATCATCTCTCGATTCCCTTTACATCGATACGCTTACGGAATCGCGTTGTTGGATCTCGAAATTGAATCAAATAGTTACGCGTCTCAAAATCGACATACGCGAATTGTTCGACTACTGTACATTTCTTTCTTTCCAGATTCAACCATCTCAAGCCACTAACCGATTGGCAGCTCGAAGTAGACTAGTCGTCTTCGCTTTCTCGCGCGTTTTGGGAGAAATATTCCACGCATTCGCTGCTAGAAACATCCTAGCCCCTCCATTACGCATTCCATATGAATTCAGCCCGAACCCCACTTCCTCGTGCTCAAATGCAATTTTGGATCACGGCACACCTGCACTACTAAGCTAAACAAATCCGCAAACCACCCACGAAAATATCTTCGTAATCGCTGCCCCAAATCTGAGTTTCAAATGCCTTATTCATTTGTAGGCTCCTGGCGAGATAGCTAAGCCTAAGCGGGGCCATAGGCAAGCAGGTTTCCGATAATGAGATCTTAAACGCCTAATGATGAAGCAGAACCTTGTGGGCATTATGCGTCCTGCTGCTGTATACGCCGAAATGAGTGGCCAGGCGTGCTGTAGAAGCTAGTTCTCCAACCGCCTAGGCGGATAGATGCGAGATCACTTGATAGAGATATCGAGGTGTCAATGAAGCCTTTCAGGGCACATCTCACGGCCGATGTCAAAGCAGCCAGGAACGCACGACACCCCTAACCTTATGTTAAGCATGGACCGACATGCTTCGACATCTGAATCTCCTGGCAAGCAGCGTTCCTCCGGACGGAATTGGACGATCAGCGGCTCGGAGCAATTTTTGACTACATGCCTTATCACAGTTGCCGTTTCTGAACTGCTTCTAGCTATAGGGACAACACAGACTATGACGGACCAAATCTTCAGGAAGGAATATGAAACAGAAATTGAAATGGACAGATGAAGCAGATAGCTTTGTTGAACGTGCCAGCTCGATTCTATCCCGCAGGCTAGATCAATTAGCAGATGAACTGCAGCGTCTCTCGGGAAGAAGCCGCCGAGAATGCTGGAACTACCTGAGCCAGAAGATCTTCAGGAGAAGCAGTTCTATATCTTCCTGGCGAGAGGAAGATATGGAAAGAGCCCGAGAGTTACTTGCCGAATTACCCATTCACGAAGTTGCCAAAAGGCTCGGAAGAACTGTACCGGCGGTAAGGAATATGCTTTGGCGCTTCAATCTGAGCGTGCGAGACATGCAGTGCGATCTACACACAGTTACATCACTGGCGAAGGTTCTACATGTCCGTAAAGAAGAAGTCCAGACTTGGATTCGCAATGGTTGGCTTGTCCAACACTCAACTCAAATCGGGAAACGTATTGTACGGTACATTACTTCTGATGCTTTTGTGCAATTCTGGAAAACGCATCAAAGAGATATTCTTGCCAGACGCAGGTTCAACTATTCCTACTTCGAGGCCTTCTATCTCTACTGCTATTCTCCCAAGCATACCGTTGGCGACCAACTTCTAGAGGTGCGTTCCGACAAAAAGGAGAGACTAGCCTATGCAAATATCGAACACAAAGAAACGACGCAACCCTCAGGAAAACAAGACGATGACTTCGACAACAAAATTGACGACTAGACTTCAAAATAGAGAGGCGGAGACCGATCCTCTAGCTAAAGGAAAACAGGACCACATGCATTCAAATCATCTTGTGCGAGCTACAGAGTATTTCGCCCTTCCGCAAAATCTGTTGATTCGTTATTGCAGCGTGACCAATACCTCGATCACCCCGTTACCAGAATCCAGATTGCCCATCGCCTTGCCGACCACAGCGCCCAGCATCCGATTTCGATCCGTGCCCTTCATTGCGTAGCCTGGCTTTGAGGATGAAACGAGCAGATCTCCGACTTTGATTGCGCCATTCTCAGCAGTCACCCGAGCGGGTAGAACGCCAACCATAGCCATCGGAACTTCGCTATCACTCTGGGGTCCCGTCTGGCGACGGCCTATTGGTCCTGGCTTTGTCGAATAAATTCCCGCGACCGCAGTGGAATATGGCTCAATGGACTTGAGAATTCTGCCGGGATTATCCGGATCAAGGATCAGCAGATCGCCTGGAGCGTATTTTGTGCGGTCTCCGGTCACATCCATCGATTCCGCATAATCGCCACCGCAGTTCCCCGAGTATGGAAAGCTTTGCGCGGTTTGGTTATTTCCGAAATAAATGCTGCCGTCGATCTGCACGTCGCCGGCAATGTGGAGCTTGCGGCCTGGAGATGTCGTGCCGATGCCCACATTGCCAACCTCATTGATCAGCATGTTGGGAGAATGGGCCGAGGGATTTGCCGTATTATATGCAGTATAAAAACCAAGCGTATTCAGCCTGATTCCCGCATAGCCGGATGCAGGATAACCACCACAACAGGTTCAAACCGGTGTCGCCACTATCCCCGATGCAAGGCTCTCGACGTCTCGGAATGCCCCAAAGAGGAGCAAATAGTGTCCCGTACTTGCATTATTACTGTCTTGTCCGCCAATCAAAATACTTGGATTCTGAGAATAAGAGGAACCCACCTGTAAGAGTTGGCTCGGAGCTGTAGCACCAATGCCTACATTGCCTGCGTTAAACCAGCTAGTTCCTGTTGTATTAAGGAAAATCTTTTGATTCGAGCCTCCGTCCCTCAATTCAACCGTGGCTCCTCCGTTGGTTTGATTCCATACACCAAATATTTGATTGCCTGCACTATTTATGACTGTAGAAACGAACTGATCGGTGCCAGGGGATGCCACCGCTAATGGAGCATTGGGATTCGTGGTGCCAATCCCGACCTTACCATCTAGGGGAAGCGTATTCGTCTGCGCTTTCAATGAAGAGCCGAATATTATCAGCGCCGTAGCCGCCGAGACCAGCTTTATATACTTATGCATTTTGTTCTTTCCATCCCATCGCTCTGTATTCCAAGTGGCATCTCCCACCACGCAGAGCAACTGCTTCCCAACACATGAAATCATATTAAACTGCGGTGCCAATAACTTTTCACCCTTAAGCAGGCGATCCAAGCTATACAAAGCTATCAACGCATTTTCGCCACAAATGGACGAGAATATGCAATGAGGGTTCCATTCCTTTCGGCTGTTTATGCAGATGCAGATAGCCGATATCGCTCTTTATCGCGAACAGGTTCAATATCGCGGTTTTAATTTTGTACTCGCTAACGCAGCGACTAGAGATTCCTTTGTTATGGAGGTAACTCGACAAAACGCAACTACTCAACAATGTTCAATGTAACAGTATTGGACTTAACTACAGTCTTCCCATCCTTAGTCTCTTCTGTTCGACTTGCAGTTAATATATATTGACCAGGCTCCGTAATATTGTATAACTTTCGCAGATCTAAGTTGAACCTCCAAAAGACTCCTGGGGGGAAACGGGCAGTACGGCCGCTCCCCGCAATCCCATGAATATCCTTAAAGTCCGAAGGTAACCCTCGCCCCGTAGTCAATCTCTGAAATGCCGTAGTCTCAACCTCTTTGCCATCCTTCGTTAACAAGACCTGTTCTGTCGTACAAATCTTGCACAACATAATATTCAGGTATATATAGGAATTAGTTATATTCGTATAATATATTTCAACTAGCAGTGGTGATTTCAGAGACAAAGTGCCACCAGGAGGGGTTATGGTGAGCGTGTAGTTTGCATTTTGCCCGTTGACTGCAGGCAGCGCGTGGTCTAGATCGGATTGCCCTGAACAGGACAATCCCAAAAACAGTGCCAGTGCGGCAGAAATCATATTTCGTGTTCTCATATTCGCTCCTTACACTCACATTATTTGGGAGTATCAGTTCCTAGGGTTGTCCACGTCGGAAACGTCGCCCGCGCTGGTGGTTCGCGTGTTTGTTTTGGGCATCCATTTGACGTGCTTAGTAACCATGTTGATTTTGATGTTGATCCATCTGGCTCTGTCCGTTTAGCAAGCGCATTGATTGCGCACCCAGACCAATGCCAAGTCACGGAGCGTAAGGGAATGGGAATTGATTGGCATTCGCTCCGATGTGATACACCGGTAATATCACCATCAGAATGTTTTGTTTGCTCACTCCAAGCCACCTGGCAACCCTTGGGAAGGCCTGGATCCCACATCAGATATGTTGTTGCAGTAAAAGTCCGCCACGCTTCTCCCTCCTCATTCAATTCAATCGCTGGGTAATCGTGCGCGTAGCTGCCAAGGTCAAACGGGAAAATGAGATCTAGCCCCATAGTAGCAGGTTCTAGTACATCACCCTTGTCATTCAGATATTCCATTTGTGAATTGGATATCAGTTGAACCCAAGTCATGAGTGGGTTGGTGTCCGCAGGGAATCCCGTTGCCTTACCCTGAAAGGCGATCCCCACAGTCTCTTTGTTACTATCGAGAACTCCGGTTATTCCCAGCCATTCATACTGCCGTGAATTAGTTTGCCCATCAATATCAGGCATTACATCTGGAGAGTAGGTAAACTATTAAACTCAATGAAGTCCATCTGGCAGAGTTTTTGCCAGGGAGGAACCGTGAGAACTCTGATCAAAGGGAAACGTTAGTGATTGCTTTCTCACTGGGGGGATGAGATCACTGTACAAGAAATAATTTCTAGCTACCCATAAATCTGCTTAATCCCCCCTTGTAGAAATCGAGGCGAATGTGGAAGACGGCCCTTAGCTTTGGTCGTCTTCCACGGGTGACATTATTTGGGGGGCAATACAGTGACTTGGATTTTGTTTGACTTGACAAGTATGTGCGTTTCCGGGTCAACACGAGAGGCCGAAACGATATACTCGCCTGGAACAGAAAGATCATATTCTTTTGCCAGATCGATTTCGCCCTCCATTGTTGAGCCGGGCTCTACAATACCAGTACCTACGCTTCCAAAGAACGGCTGACGGTTCGGATCAGTTCCGTGAACTTTCATTCCGTATGAAGTTTCCTTCACTTTATTACCCTGTGCGTCCAGCACTTGAAGTTGGTAAAACGGCCATGGTATTCCGGCGGCATATTTGATATTGTGATCCGAAATGTTGCGCAACGTAACCGTCACTTTGGTGTCCTCACCTATCCTTATTTCTGAAGCAGAAGCACTTAGCTGCAGGATGAACATGGCAGATGGTTGCGCCATTGTGTAAAGACTCGTCGAGACACAGCAGAATACCACCAGAAAACGGAGTACAACCTTGATCTTTCGCAACATAATCTCCTAGTTCGTATTTCGAACGGCACTGTCCCACGTAGGATGAGTATTGGTTGGTTGAACAACAGGTTTCTTTGCCGCATCAGTAGGACACTGAAGAATCCAGGTTGTTATTGTTGACTCTTGGTCTACGAGAGTATTTATAGCGCAGGACCTGAATGCCCAATCTACCTTCCCTAGAGGAATTGGAATCGATCCTGTGCATTTACTGACTGTCGAGTTGGCTGCCTTGCCATCTTTAGTCCATGTTGACGTTGCAGCACAATCGGGCGAGGGTGTTCCATCAGCATTTAATGACGGATCCCACATCAAGTACATGGTGGCATTGAATTGCTCCGCACCCTCTCCCAATGCTGTCTTATTGGGAAGATAAAGCTCAGTGCCAGGACTGTCGCTGGTTTTGTTTCTCTCATCTAGATATGTCGGATAAGTATACCAATTGTCTAGCCCTGGGGTCACACTCGTGTCCTTTGTCGGGGGAGAACTTAAGAATTGGGGCTCTGAGCAGGAATTCGACAGAGTAGGCCATTTATGCGGCTTTCCGAAAAGCGATGAACTTGGTGCTGGTATAAGCAACACGTTGCGCCTTGAGCAAGAGGTAGTTCAGGTTTTTGAAGCCTCTGCCGCGTCGGATCAGGGTCTTGATATTGCCGTTAATTGCCTCAACGACTCCCATTGGAGGTTGAACACGGCAGTGGTTTAGGATCCCATATACATGTTCTAAGAGCATGTAGGCTAGCTTTTCAAATGGGGCCAGTTCTTGCTCCTCGAGTTGATCCATCCAACTCTTCAGGTAATTGAGCATTGCTCCTTCATAGCGATAAAGCCAAAGTCGGTCCAAACTCTCTTTCAGCAGATAGGCCTTTAGAAGCTTCTCATTGATACGGAAGAGTGCCTCCAGGCTTTGTCGTTTTTCTCTGTCCAGATTTTGCCAACGTGTAAGCAGTAACCAACGCTTGCCCTTCACCAAATCCCGCACTTGCTGACCTTGCCGGAAAAACTCGGCCCGCCGTACCTCGTCGATTGCCTTATTGGCGTGTTGCAGAATATGGAATTTGTCATAAACGATGGCGCAGTCTGGTGCGTTCTCCTCTATGCTCAAACGAAAGGGTCTCCACATATCGACACAGGCCACTTGGATTCTCTCTCTCCGGGAAAAACTCAGTTGCTGATGGAAGAAGCTATCTAACGTTTCTTTCTTTCCATCCTCGCCAAACCAGAGTGGTTCTCCGGTCTCTAAATTGCTAACCACTGTAATAAATTTCCTCTTCTTGCCCAGGTAGATTTCGTCAACGCCCATCTGACGTAGAACGGGCTGGGTTCGGCTCCTAGCCAGCGCTGCAGATAGCGCAGATCTATGGCACGTACCGTACTCTCGGCTAAACCAAACTGCCGAGCCACTTGGCGCGCTGAGGCAGACTCGCAAGCTCTCCCCACGATGTCCTCAAATCGTTTACTGAACGGAGCTTTCGTGGGCAACTGTGCTAGCCGCTCGGCCTTCACTCCGCAGTCTGGACAGCGCACCCGATACGTTTCCACTACCACTGTGGTCGTGTACTCAAAACAAGGCAGATCACGCACTTCTCGGTACTGTATCTCCTGAATAGTCCGATGGCCCAAGACTCGTCCACACCCTCCACAGGTTAACTGGAGCTTGGCCCTCTTCCGCCTTACCCACAAACGCAATCGTTCCCGCTCTTCGTCTATCTCCACCCGATATACGTAATACCCTGGCCATTTCAATACTTTCGTCCATGCCTGCTCTTGCATCTCTCTAAAATAGCAAGCTCTCGCTTTTCGGAAAGCCGCATAAATGGCCTACTCTGTCGAATTCCTGCTCAGAGCCGATTGTTCCAAGAGAGATCGTCGGCATTTTGCAGAAGTTCATCTGCACTGCCAGGGTGGTTATACCGGTGAGTTCTATAGCCGACAACGAGCACAAACGTCGCGATGACTACTAGACACACGACAATGACGGCTAAAGACTGGGTGCGTTTGGGGGAGAAGCGCATCTCAATCCTCGCTGGCCGGTCGAACAGGTTGACAACAATATACAGGTGAATTGCTCAATAACTCAAATGAATCCCTGCCCGTGGCCTTTAGGGTGTAATTGTCAAGACAACTGTATTAGATTTGATTATTTTCCCTTCTTCCATCAGGTCGTCGCGTAAAAGCTGAATCGAATAGACTCCCGGTCTTGTCAACTTATACAAATAACTCATCTTAAATTCTTGATCAATATGACCTCCCGCCTCAACTTGGACCGTAAAATGACTACCTCCACCTATGGCTCTCGGATCGTCTCCATGTCCGTGTATGCGTTCTCCATAAGCAGTTTCAGGTATTGAATGTCCTGTCTCATCCAAAATGATCGCCGTGTAGTACCTATCAGCAAATGTAATGCCTGGGCTAACAACTATTTGTTTTGTTTCTACCGTATTGTTAATGACCGCAACATCCAACGTTACAGGGGTACCGAGCTTGACTTTAGATTCGCGTAGCCGAATTTGAATTGCGAATGGCAGTTTTTGATTACTGTTATGACAAAAACAATTGATAGGAACCGCGATCAGTAGAGTCACTAGAGTTACAAAAATCTTCGATTTCATCTTCATTATTGTCACCTGAAAATACGAAATTCCATCAAATGCTATTCTTACTGAACTGTATTGTCCCACGTCGGATAAGCACTATTGCAGGGTTGTCGGATGACGAAGAAATGCAAGCACCAGGGGAGCAGCCAACATTGGTCCGAGCCTTGTTACTATTAGGTTGGCCGTCACCAAGGCTTCTGCGTGGGCCTCGCTCACAAATACGATTTCAATGCCCTTGGACTATGCGGAACCTGCTATACGCTCAAGCAGCAGGATGAGGGAGTTCACTCTCCAGAAGCAGAAAAATAGTCAAGGGACAGTTCGCGTCGCAGATCCGAGTCTACTCCCGATTGCATTCCAGAGGGTGGAAGCACGCATCGACGGGGTCCTTTGGAGAAAGATTCTAGAGGCTCTTGCGTGCGATTTGAAGGAAGCTTTGACAGCCAGCATTCAGGAAATACTGCCGAATTCCGATGGTATCAAGAATGCCGCGAGCCGAAACGAGATCGTTCCAGGAGCGCATGTTTACCGTGGACATCATCTCCGTATTGCGTAATTCAAACGTCCATAAGGGATAGCAAGAGAGTGATCTCTTCCAAATCCCCCCCAATGCTATTCCCTTCTACCCACAGAGTATGGAGATTCTTAAAAGCGGAAGATATACCGAATGACGGGGAAATTGCCCATGAGCTCAATTGTCCTTATTTTGCACCGATCACATATGTTTGCACCATAATTTCATTATGGTGCATAATGAAATTATGACGATACGAGCCAATCTTCACCTTGATGACGACGCCTATCGAATCGCCACCTCCTACGCTCAGGCTAACGACCTCGCCTTGGGTGCAGCTGTTAGCAAACTCTTGCGACGTACCGAAGAGCTATCCGCGCAGCAGTCTCCCCAGGTTGAAAGAAAGTCCTCATGGCTACTTGGTAGCAGCCCGCACAGGCAGGGAAATCACTCCCGAGATAGTTAATAAGGAACTCTCGGAGGATGAACTTGGCTAAGAAGATCCGGCATTTGCTCGGCGTGAACGTCCTTGTCGCCATTCTCGATATGGACCACGTTCACCATGAACCTGCAACGGTTTGGTTCAATACCCGTGGACTCCAATGGGCAGTCTCAAACCTGACAGAACTGGGTGTTATGCGATACATGACAAACTTAAAGGGCAAGGGATTCACAATGGAAGAAGCTACGGCACTGTTAGCGAGATTGAAGCGAAAGGCGGGATACTCCTACGTGCCGTCCGATCTCGACTGGCAAACGCTGACCAAACCTTTCTCCCGGCGTTTGCACGGTTACAAGCAGGTTACGGATGCCTATCTTCTGGGGCTGGCCGTCCACAACGGTATGAGCCTGGCCACATTCGATCAAGCTCTGTTGCATCTGGCCGGAGACCTCTGTCAACACCTTCTCATCCTGGAGGTAGAGAATCGTGAGTGATGGAATCGATATGCCCATTTCTGCCGCTCACGAGCCTAGAACTCGATCCGGAGACTAGCAATCGTAAACAGGAGCATCTTTAGCAGAAATGACCTTCAGCTATTCCTGCTGATGTGACTAAGCCACCTCTTCCTTCCCGCGATGAATACCCACAGGTCTTCCCTGCCCCCTAGCGGCATACGCTGCACTTGAGGTTGAGCAGCATATCGCCTGAAGTTGGCACGCACTCCTCGACTTCGATCACGGCTGAACTATGCCAGCCCTACGTCGGAGTTGCCTAGACCTTCAGCGTGATTCTTTCATTGCCACTGATCCAGTAGAGTCAGGTCCAACTACGCCATACCCTACTCTTCACTCGTCCAGAGGTTTTCCATACCATCAAAAGCCCGAATTTTCTTTCTTCCTACAGGCTTCTTTCAACTCAACGCACCCGTCACAATGAGACACGAAATTTGCAAGGATAACCTCCGATTCAAACCTAAGGATTGAATCCCATAATCGGCTCCCATAGGCTCATAGCATGCGCATAGCGCATAAAAGGAAATTCTATGGTAAAGATCATCCGCAATACACTCGCAATTTTCATGTGAGGGGGAACAGTCGTGGGTTATTGCACCCGTCACATTGATGTTAGTGGGTGAAGGAGCACTGAGCGTAATGTAAGCATTCCAGTCGACAGCCGGCGCCGCCAGTTCCAAAGGGTCTGCCGCAGCGCCAATAAAATCTGTGCTTGCGGTATTACGGAAGACTATCTGGGTCCTGCAGAATATGCTTTGTCGCGTGCGGATCACAACGGACTGATGCGGCTTGCCAAACTAATCGGATGGCCTAAAGAGCTATTTTCTTGGGACGGAAGAAAGGGTATAAGTGCGAAGCTTAGAGAGCTTGGCCAAGAGAAAGCGATTGTACTTGCATTGATGGCGTCTGTTTCGGGAGATCTGACTGTCTCCGAATACTACTCAGCGAAACCAGCTCGTTTAGAGCAATTAGCCAAGTCGTTCTCTGTCGATACTTCTATCCTACGTAAAGAGGTAGAAAGGGAGATGGGGTGCCCCTCGCCGAGGGCCATCGCTTCTGCGCCGCACGCGCCGAACTCGCACGGACTATTTTTTTCGCGTCCAATAGTAGAACCGGTGCATAGCGGTTGAATGCGCTAAATCGAAATTGTCAGCACACTCGAAGACCTCATATCCCTTGCCCCTGAGTGCTGCTGCGTTTTCAGCAGCAACACCGTCTTCTTTGAGCCAACGTAACGCATAGTCTGGCATGGAGTAAGCATCTGGTGCATTTGAGCAGTTTTCTCCGACGATACCTGATCTCGTCGACAAGAATGAGCCGAGTACGATACCTGAGTCGAGATCACCTGATACAGTTAAACTGCTCGCATCTGGAGGAATGAACTTTGGAACCCATCCTTTATCGATTAGGCCTGTCCTTCTGACATCCTCAACGTTCTCGAAATGCTTGGTCCACGACTCCTTACAGCCAATCAGCCCCAAAGCGACGATTCCGAAGAGCAGCATGCTTCTAGTGAAGGAAGTCATGGCAGCCCCCTTACCCAGTATTGGGCGCACGCACTCATTCCACCATTGATTCCTGCATAATCAGCCTTCAAGTCCTCTCTACTGTCGGCGATTGAATCTCTGAAATTCAGCCCATGCTTGTTGCCAATAATGAGATACCAGCGGTACTTGACCGTATCGGTGATCTCTCTTCCCCAACTCGCTGTTTCAGCTGCGGCTTGTCCTCTGACTCCTAACGATGACGCACGAGCCATCGCGGCGCAATGAAAAAACTTGTCACTGTTTTTTACGTTTTTACACAATATCGCGAGCCTAATGGGAGGCCATTCCAGCGATTGACGAAGACACAGCGCTAGTTCTTTCGCCCTTCCTGGTGTCTACATCATTGATCCCAGAAACCGTCGGTCGATTGAGGTTCCCAAGATCGTGGACGTGCATCGAGATACTCTCCTGCGCTACTTCGGGATGCTGACTCAGATATTCGAGAGCGTAGGTGCTTGCTGAGGGATCGTCCCTCTGGTCAGTGAAATAACTAGCTTGCTCGACGGCTTTGTCGTACCAGCCAGCGCGACGATAGAGGATCGACAAATTGTAATGGGCTGAAAGGTCATCGGGATCGATGCTTTGTAGTTTCTGGTACTCGTCACGTGCGAGGTCAAATTCTTCCTTCTGGTAGTAGCAATAGGCAAGTTCGCGATGCGCATCTCGCGAGCGGGGAAATTCTACTTTGTGCACAAGCTTCAATTCGAAACGACTCCTCGTATATTTCTGGAAGATGCAACGTAAGCCTGTCTGTGTAATCCCGACGGCTCCGAAGGCCAGTCAACTCCGACAATGCGTTCTCCGGCTTGATGTGGAGACCCCAACAGGTGGAAGACTCCAGCTTTTGCTGGAGCCTCTCTCGAAGGAGTTTCTCCCGAAGCGTATCCAAGCGAATACGGTTACCGTCGTCCCTTGATGAAATAACCTCCATTGTCGGCGAATTTTTCATGCCAAGTAGGTAGTCCAGATAAAGCTGTGTTGCACAGATCAAGATATCCGAAAAGCATTCCCGCCAGCTCTTGGGAGTGGTAAGGGCGAGGGAGAGGGTCTGATCTAACGATTTCCGGTAGTCAACTGAATCCGCTTGGAGTTTGGCAAGTTGGTTGTTCATTAATCCTCAATCTTTAAGCGGGGCCATTATAATATCTGTACGGTGTGGCTAACTACAACCATTGGCTGAAAAATGTTTCCAAACAGCTGGGTTATCAGTTACGTAAACTACCGGTTCCATTTTCCTATGCTCGATAATTTCGGTCATATCTTGGACAGTGATTTCTTCATAAGCTGGATAACCATGCTCAGATCCCTGTGGAGGATTGGGGAGTTCAAAAGGTTCTTTACATTTCACCTTGCCATAAACCCTTTTAAGTTCTTGCATCTTCGTATCCTGTAATATAAAGCTCGCATATCGACCCCATGGCTTCACATAATAGTTCATCGTGATCGAAACGTCGGCGCGTGTAAGTCCCGGAGGGAGCGTAATCCACTTTGGCAATCTTGACTCATCGGCCAATTTGAATGTTGATTCAGGGAAGTATTCACATCCGCCAAGCATCGAGTAAACTAAAAATGTTAATCCTACCCAAATGATCGTAAACCTGTTGATCCGCTGAAAAGACCTGACCATTTTCCTCCGTGCTCCGCAGGCAAATGTTACCACCTTCCGCCTTCAACACATTTTATTACTCTACTGTTACAAGTTGTCCTGCATGGTCCTGGGTAGGGCGTTCCGACCCATGAGCTGGCGTTACAATGATATTTTTCATAGCACTTATCGTGCAATTGGCAGCAAGCCAAGATATTCGGATTGCTATTCATCTTTGCCGCAAAGGGTCCTGTTGAGCAGACCCCATCTTGTTTTGTAAATCCCGGCCATAAATTGCCATTGGCAGGCCAATGGCGAGAGAGTTCATCAAAAAGATCCCCAAAGGTCACCACGGATCCTTCCTGGAAGCCCCCAGGTATTGCACCGCAGGGGCCAAATTCACATCCCGGGTCAGTAGGAAGACCGAGCGCTCCAGAGATACCCCAATTCCGTGCTGGTAAGCCCAAACTCTCACCCAAACTCCCTGGGTCATTTCCCCAATGCGGCTCCCGATGTGGCGATCCATGTCCTCTTGAGGAAGAGGGATATCCATCTGATCCACCGCCGCCGCCATCGCCACCACCATCAGGCCATCCCCCGCATGACGCACGCGACGGAGGGCAGTAGCCATCATCATAACCACGGTTACATTCTGGGTCACCGCCGCAGCCACCATCACCACCGGATCCCCAACCACCACCGCCACAGGTGCCAAATATTCCGATGATACATGGCATCATGCCATTCGAATCAACGAAGCTCAATGGATTATTTAGAGCATAGGTGTATCGGTTCAAGCTCTGTGGATTGGAAAGATCATAGGAGCCTGAAAATGGATCTGGCCTGTTCCATCGTCCCAATGCCAGATTCAGTTGTCTGGCTGGGGTGTGATAGGTGTCAGTCTCGAAATCGATTTCATATCCGCCAAAGACATAAAGATTGTTGGAGTTGTATTTAACAGATTCTGGTTCGCCATATGGATAAAAGTCAAAATCATCTTCAACGGCACCAACTGCGCTGAGCGACTTCCTTTCTGATCCAAGATGATCGCGCAAGAGGTGATGGGTATTTCCATTAGTTTCTCTGCGAGCAATCACTTGGCCACCCAAGTACACATTGCGGAGTAGGATATTTCCAGAAAGATCCGACTCATCAATTACCTTTCCACCCGGCCCTGGCCAAAACATGCGAGGATTCGAGCCACCGTTCTTCATAACCCGATTCCCGTCTCCGTCATACGTGTAGGTATGGGCTGAGGTAAAACACCCTACCGAAGAGGCCCTCTCTTCTGCATCGTAGGTCCAGCAGTTTCCGGCGTTGTCCGAGGTTGTATTTCCCGCAGCATCGTACTGCAGCGAGGAAATATGATTCGAGCCGTCAACCTGGATTTGCAAGTATTGGCCAGCCTGCGTTCCTGAGACCTGGTTCATTTGCAATAGATTTCCCCAGGCATCATACACGTAAGAGTTCCCCCATTTCGATCCGGCCTGCGCTGTTTGCACGCGATTTAACTGATCGTAGGTATAGCTCTGCGAACGACTATTATCCAGGTTATTAGTGATTTGAGAGATGTTCCCGTTGTTTGTTCCTGCAGCGCCATATTGATAAGAGAGACTGAGCACTGTGCCAGAAGGAATATTAGCCGCTATCAATGAGGGTTCTAGCCGATTGTTGTAGCTCTTGATGTTGGTTATCCCGGCAAAGCTACTAGAATTGCCTTGCGTGAAAGCTGTAAACGCTCCTGCAGCATTATAGTCAGTATTGGTTACAAACTTGTAGCTTCCGTTTGGGTCGATCGCAGAGGTGACGATTCCTGCACTGTTATAGGTGTAAGACACATGGGCGCCGCTGAAATACTGCATATCTGATACGGAGCCATCAAGGTTATAGGTGACGCCGGCGGTCTTGGTGGCGTTATTGATGGTTTTTCTCACATTCGCGATTCGTCCCATGGCATCGAATGTCCATGCCGTTTGCCCGGAACCATCGCTCATCCCAGTTCTTCGCCCTTTACCATTGGAAATTGTCAATCCATTGGAGACAGTCTGGTCGTAAAAATAGCTCACGTTTGGTGTGGCCGGTGTCGTCGAACTATATGTCTTTGCTGTCAGACGATTGAGCGCATCGTAAGAGTAGGTAATAGAGACGCCGCGATTGTCTGTCTTGCTGCAAACTGCGGTGATGTCCCCGGCGCAGTTTGCATCGTCGCCTGGATACGTATAGCTTACAGAACCAGCTTCCGGCGTAATCTCCTGTACCACTCGGCCAACGAGATCGTAAACAAAAGTTCTTTGGCGCCACAGAGCCGAATTTGGGGATCCACCCTTCTGTTGAATGATCGTTTGATAGCGGCCAGATGAGTAATTCTGATCGTAGAGGTATTGGGTCAGAGAGCTCAAGTTCCCAGATCCATCAGGCTCCCATACTTGGCTGGTTCGACCCAAACCGTCTTGGACAATTTTGCGCTTATGATTAGTCTCATCCGAAACTGTGACGGCATTTCCGGCGTAGCTGTATCCAACCAAACTATTATCCGGCTGCTTGATTGTGGTCGTACGACCTAAAGTGTCGTAGGAGTAGTATGTCAGACCATAGGTGGGATCGCTTGACGAGCGATAAGGGTTTGTCACCCAATATAGTGTCCCATTGGCATCATAGCCATATTGAATCAGGTCATTGCCCTTCGGATCAGTTAGGGATGTTTGGCTCAGCCTTCCATAACCATCAAGCGTTGCAGTTGAGGTAATGGTATTGCCTCCGACCGACTGTAGTACGCCCATGTTGATAGTTGCCGGAGAGGACGACAAGTTGTAGTTGATGGTCGTGCTCCCCCCATCCGGGTAACTTGCTGCCGTTTGCCGAAGCAACTTGTCGTATGTATATTTTGCCACATTGCCATTTGCATCCGTGGATGTTAACAGGACGCCAGAGTTTTGGTCATAAGTGGCTGACGTTTGGAGTGTCACTCCGTTGATAGTGGGGTACGTCGTCTGTGTGACGTAGCTATCTGTAGTGTCACGGGAGTATTTTGTAACCTGTCCATTATTGCTTGTTATCCCTACAATCTGTCCTGCATCGTCATAGGAGTAGGTTGTAGAAAACTGTGATGTTCCCGTTGATCTCTGTATTTGAGTTGGGTTCCCCCGTTGGCTACCTGCCGCACCGTGCTGGGGAAGACCCGAGGTTGCCTTTACCGTGTCGCCGTCATAGAAATAACTTGTAGAACTCAATATATGCCCACTGGCGTCATACACTACGTCTGAGCTGATGAGGTTAACGATACCTGAGGTTGGATAGCTCAGGACCTCTCGTTTGAGCAAGGGGCCTCGACCAGAGCTGCCGAAATCGTAGTAGTCTTGCTCAGTCAGCAGGCCGTAGGCGTTGTACTTCTGTGTGGTTCCCTGATGTGATTGACCGTCGTAAATTTCGTCAATATCAATCTGTGTGACCGGCGGCGTGATTACTGCAGAGGCGCAACCTGAAGTCGCGCCGTTATAGCATATTGAGCGGTTCAGTAGCGGAGTCCCCGAGGCCGATCTGGAGTAAATTTGTCTTCCGGTTTCATAGAACAGCCCATTCAAAACAGCGAACGTGAGGTTTGTTTGCCTGTTCATGGCGTCCGTCATCGTGGTCCCGGGCGCGCTTGTATTGGCAGCAGTTCGCGTATAGGTAATTGGCGTGCTGCTATCAGACGTTGTTCTGCTCAATCCACCTGTAGTGCCGTCAGCATTCATTCCATTGCCGTTGCAGCCTCCAGAATAGGCATAACGTATCGTGCCACCGGTAGGAAGTGTAATGGTTGCTAAACGTCCGGTCACGGTATTAGCAATACCGGGAGTTGCTTCGTAGCTCAACTGATAGGTACTGCCATCGGCAAGAGCGATACTGGAAGGCAAATTGACAGCCGTAGGTCCATATTCAGAAATACCACTACACCCGAAGCTGGTTTGTACCGTGTAGGTTTGATAGGAAACAGTAACCGTCGCAGAGGTGCTTCCATCAGCTTGAGCTGGAATGTTGTACGTGAAAGTACGCGGGCTGCTAGGAGTCCCGCCTCCTGCTATTCTCAAGGCTGTGGTACCTAGCGTGTCTACGAAGGTTCCGTCGCCGTTGTTCGTAATAGTATTTCCATTTGTATCCGTGAGCGTGGCTTTTCCAGAAACAGAAGAATCCCGCGGTGGATCGATTATTGTGCCATCCCTGGCCAGAATTCTTACTCCTAGCAAACTAAAGCCTGATCCATCCGAGGTAGAGCCATCTCCTGTTATGGCATCAGTGCACGTATTCTCTGTTCGGTTAAACCGATGCTGCACTCCAAAAGCGTCATGATAGACGTAGTTGGAGAACTTTGGAGCCCAATACCATGAGCCGCTGCCATCAAAACACTTTGATTGGATAGTTGTATAGCTGAGGTACCCTTGGAATCCTTCATTGAGTTGCCCATGCAATCCCCACCCGGGATCGGGTGACCAGAATTGGTTTCCGGAGGATCCGGTTGCAGACCACAGTAGGCTGTCGTATACCAACCGGTAATCGAAAGATGGTCCCCTACCTGGTTTCGACACCACAGGAATGGAAAAGTGTGTGTTGAGATTACCTAGATTGATGCTGTCAAAGCCACGATTGTCGAACGAGCCAAGGGTATATAAACCCGTTCCGGGTGCCTGAGCGTTCAGTTGAGAGGCAGCACAAGCCAACAGCAGCAGAATAACAAGACGAATACGGATCATCGCCATCCCCGAATTGGAAGTTTTGAGTTAGTTCACGACTGCTGTATCAATATCGATAGAGACTTGGAGATTCCCGTTCACATATCGTTCAATATGAAAAGGAAGCTCAATTCCGGATATCTGGCGATAACTGCTGAATCGCACCTCGACGAGAAGATCTACATTAGAGTTGTCGTCCGGATGGATCGTGTATTTCAACGTGGAAGGGAGCAGTGTAGTGGGATCTAGGTGGAGATCGGTCATGCTCAATTTACGGATTTGCTCTGTAACCTCCGGCTTCGTATTTCCCGGAGCTGCTATGATTTGTTGACGAATCTGTCGCTTCTGATCGTCTGTTGTGCCCATATCTCGCGTCTCAAGCTGAGATGGCATCCCTACAGATTGCAGCATTAATTGCGGAATAAACCAGATAGTCGCAGTCCAACAATTGGAGAAAGCTCCTTCGTGAGGGACTCCATCCGTGCTAGTCCAACTGCAACTTCGGTCATCGCTTGCCGCAGATTGTTGTTCGATGCGTTTGCCATTCGAAAGGTTGAATTCTGCTACGTTCTCGCCCGTGGACTTAGCCGTGAGAGTAGCTGGACCTTCATCGCTGCTGCCTCCTGCAGACCAGTGAGCTGTGCCTGTCAGCTGAACGGAATTGATCCGCCTACCTTGAGAAAATGCGTGGTGAGCTTGGGAAATGATCGCGCTCGTGTCTGCCGAGCTGGCGGAAGCTTCCTCAATATAACTAAGTTGCAGAAGCATGAGGGCGCAAAGCAGAAAACTGGCGATTCGCATGACGTTCTCCTGAGCAAATCTTCAATTGGTGCTTGTTTTATGAGTTTGATTGGCGCTGGTACTCCTCATAAGTACCGCGTACACAGGCCGGGGAACTCTAGAAGAGTTGTACTAGAAAGTATTTACTGTATATGTAATGGTCATGTCAAACAAATAAATAACTAGACTGCAAAAATTTCCTATATGCCTAAAACTGAAAGCAAGTTACTAAAACCTGCATATCATTTCAATAGGCATAGATCGGGACAACTACTACTGATGGAAATGCTCTGGATGGAGACGTTCTACCCTTTGTGGGATGTATACCCAATCAGATCTAAATTAGGGGCTCTGAGCAGGAATTCGACAAAACACTCAAATTACGGGGTCTTTGTTGAAAACAGCAAAAAACAGTTTTGAGCAACAAAGTGAGCTAATTCTACAAATACTAGGCCAATCGATGTTGTTCGCTATGGAAATGTCGCATTGAGGACGGATCATATGCGGTTTTATTCAGGTTTTCTGTTGCCGTCCTCAATACTTGGAAACCCGCACAAAACGCGGGTTTCCACATTCCCACAGCGACGGCGGCGGAGTTGAATATTTTTCTTTGATTTCAAAAAGCCGCATAAATAGCCTATGCCGTCGAATTCCTACTCAGAGCCAAATTAGGCAAAGGTTCACGTTCACGTCCTTAATCAATCCTTGCGAAGTTTCCGAAATGCCACTCGGAAACCTCGTCGGAATGACGCCACTATCGCTAACTCACGTCTCGCATCAGAAATGTGCTTCGAAACCAGCGTCAATGAAAGTCATGCGAATTGACATTGATTGAATGATCTGCCAGGGCGTGCAGGTGCTTTGCACGGATGTGAATGACACCGTTTTGGTTTTGCAGTGGTCCTTCTACCAACAGGAAGCGCGCGCGCGTTACGACCATGCGGTTCTGTTCGAAGAGATCAGGTGAGACGATCACATTTGTGATTCCTGACTCGTCTTCCATTGACAAAAATACAAATCCCTTTGCAGTGCCGGGCCTTTGCCTCGCGATTACACAACCTGCCGAGCGCACCCATGCCCTATTCGGTTGTTGTTGTAACGCGGCAGCCGACAGGGCCCCGTACCTGCTGAGAGCTTCGCGTCGATACTGCATCGGATGCCGCCCCACGGTCAGGCTCGTTCCACCGTAGTCGGCAATTAGTCGCTCGGTGTCTGTCATTGTTGCGAGCGGTAGCTTATGCGAAGGCTCGCGCAGCCAGTCGCTTTGCTGGCGCAGCAGTGGTCCTTCAGGTTTGCCGGCACGCTCGACCTGCCACAATGCATCACGGCGATGTTCGACACCACCGATACTGTTCAATGCTCCGATGCGTGCCAACAATGTAATCTCCTTTCGATTTATGAGAGGCACACGCTGTATCAGATCTTCGGCAGAGGAGAAGGTTCCTGCGCTGTTGCGTGTGGCCACAATCGCCTCCGCAACTTGGCGGCGGAGGCCGCGCGCATAGCCCATACCCAGGCGTAACGACAGACTTCCATTCTCTTCATGTTCCAGAGTGCAGGGCCACTGGGAGACTTGTACATCGATCGGTCTTGCCCGCAATCCGTGACGACGCGCGTCACTTACAAGCACCGCAGGCGAGTAAAAGCCCATTGGCTGATTGTTGAGCAGTGCGCAGGTAAACGCGGCCAGATATTTCACTTTGAGATAGGCCGAGGCATACGCAATCAATGCAAAGCTCGCCGCATGCGACTCCGGGAATCCATAGAGCGCAAACGAGCTGATGTTGTCGACGATGCGCGCCTGCGTCTCTTCATCGATACCATTGGCTGTCATGCCCGCACGCAGGCGACCTTCTAGATTCTTCATGCGCTCCCATGAACGGCGCATACCCACAGCGCGGCGCAGTTCCTCGGCTTCTGCACCGGAGAAGTTAGCTACCGTCATCGCAATGCGCAAAAGCTGTTCCTGAAACAGCGGTACTCCCAGCGTTCGCTTGAGAACCGGCTCGAGCAGTGGATGCGGATAGGTCACAGGCTCCAGCCGCTGCCGGCGGCGCATATAAGGATGCATCATCTTGCCGACTATGGGACCAGGGCGGATGATTGCCACCTGCACCACGACGTCATAGAAGCGCTCGGGATAGTTCTGCGGCAGTGCGGCCATCTGTGCTCGGCTTTCCACTTGGAACATGCCGACTGTGTCGGCGTGTTGCAGTGTCCGATACACCTCCGGGTCTTCGGGAAGTTGCGCCAAGTCGATGGGATCGCCATAATGTTGAGGAATCAGCTCAATACAATCCTTGAGCACGGCCATCATGCCCAGGCCCAGCAGATCCACCTTGATGAGCCCCAAGTCGGCGCAATCCTCCTTGTCCCACTGAATCACGGTGCGGCCCGCCATTGACGCGCGTTCGAGCGGCACAACGTGATTCAAGAGTCCTTTGCAGATCACCATTCCACCCGAATGCTGGCCCAGATGCCGAGGCAGTCCGCGCAAGCGCATCGCCAGCTCGATATATTTGGCTATTCGTGGGTGCTCGATGTCGAGACCTGCCTGCTGAAATGCACTGGCCATCGTATCTGTAGGGCTACGCCACTCCCAGTTGCCAGCCAAGCCAGCGAGGCGGGCGAGTGTTTGTTCATCGAAGCCCATCGCCTTACCTGTTTCGCGCGCGGCGGAGCGGCTACGATAGGTGATCACATTGGCGGTCATTGCCGAACCCAGCTCGCCGTAGCGCTGGTACACGTGCTGAATCACCTGTTCGCGCATTCCCTCTGATGGCAGATCGAGATCAATGTCGGGCCATTCTCCACGGCTCTCGCTCAAAAATCGCTCGAAGAGTAGATCCATGCCTACTGGGTCCACCGCCGTAATTTCCAGTGCATAGCAGACCGCAGAGTTTGCAGCACTGCCACGTCCCTGAATCAGGATGCCGTTGCCCTTGGCAAACTGCACAATGTCCCACACGATCAGGAAATATCCGGCAAAGCCAAGCTTGGCAATCAGCTTGAGTTCGTGCTCGACCTGCGCCCGCGCGCGACGCATGAGAGAAGCATCGTTCTTTGGCGCATAACGGTAGACAACGCCCTTAGCTACGAGTTGGGCGAGATAGCTGTCCAGTGTTTCACCGACTGGCACCGGATAATGGGGAAACTCGTAACCAAGATCGTTCAGACGAAATGTCAGTCGCGACGAGAGCTCGCGAGTATTCGCAATGGCATCAGGAATATCTGCAAAGAGACGCAACATCTCGCTCGCTGGTCGTAAATATCGCTGGCTGTTCAAGGTAAGCAAGCGACCGGCACGATCCAGTTGCGTATGATGGCGAATCGCCGTGAACACGTCGAGAATCTCACGGTCGTATGCCTTGGCGTAACGTACGCCATTGGTAGCAAGCACTGGAAGATGGAGCGAACGCGCAATGCGCAGCGCCGATTGATTGCGCCACTCCTCTTCGCGCTCGCGATGACGCTGCAACTCCACATAGACATTGCCTCGGCCGTAAATCTCAACCAGTCTTCCGATGAGTTTATGGCCTGCCCGTTCGCCACCATGCACCAACGCAGCAGCCAGCGGACCTTCATCACCACCCGTAAGACAGACCAGGCCTTCTGCATATTGCGCAAGCTCTTCCAACGTGGCTGAGCCCTCACCCTTCTCCGGTTCGCGCAACTTGAATGACGTGATGAGTTGGCAGAGATTTTGATAGCCAACCTGCGAGGTACATAGCAGAGGGAGACGCGTTGGTTCAGGTACGCGCTGCATCGGCAGCCACTCGGGGGCAACCAGTCGCGTGCCGAAATCCGGCACCGCAATTTCAGCACCAATATGGGCGACTATTCCAGCACGCACGGCGCTGCTGTGGAAGCGCGCTACGCCGTACACTCCGTTGCGGTCAAGCAGAGCCATGGCTGGTATATGTAACTCTGCGGCGCGCTCGATCATGTCTTCCGGCTGCGATGCGCCATCAAGAAAGCTGAAAGCACTAGCTGCATGCAACTCCACGTACTCGTCAGTCATAGAGCCCGATCATCAGCCAATTTCTTTCGATAGGCTCGAACGTGATGCAGCAGTAGAGCAGTTCTCCGGCGCTATTGCGTGCAATGACATCCCATTGCTGCACGGCCCACAGCGTAGGATTCGACCAATCTCCGCTTGCGACCCATGGCCCGTATGCGCGCTCCACACAATAACGGGTGGCACGAAACGTGAAGGCATCGGGAGTCTTGCCACGCAAGGTAATATGCAGAGGCTCGGGTGGACGCAGTGCACGCAGAGCACCGCGCACGATATCGGTCGCATTAACCTGGGTGACATCACTGCCTTCCGCAGAGACTCGAAACGGTTCGATCTTGAAAGCATCCGGTCTATGTGCATCTTGCAGAACCGGCATACCCACGCAGTCATCGCCAACCAGTGACCGCAAGCGCGCCAGCGTGACGTCGAGCCGATCCGGCTCCGGAGCCTGGGGCGTGAAGAGACCGAGCTGCACTTTGCGACGACTTCCCGTCTCCGCCGACACTGTGAGTTCCAGAATCTCTGCATGCGGTGGATGCGCTGCCAGATCGAGCTGCACCAGCTTCATCCATAGCTGCAGGTCGTTTCCCGGCAGCGCGGGTCTGACTGTGCGCACATGCTCTCGGCCGCTCTCCAGTTTGAGCGTTATTGTGACCGTGGCCAACGCTACCAGATCGTTTCCCGCCCGTGCCAGTAAACGTTCCAGCATTACGCGCAGCACGAACAATAACGAGTCCAGCAGATCGACAGGCGCATCCAACTCAATCCTTTCTTCTAGAGCAAGCGTCTCTTCGAGCGGAACAAATAAATGCGGTGCTGTGCCTAATGCGAGCTGGCGTAGATGTTTGGCTGTCTGCCCCATACGAGCTACCAATTGCGCTTCAGGCAATGCAGACAGTTCGCCCAAGGTACGAATGCCCCATCCCGTAAAGGTCACAGCCTGCTGCTCTGTGAGATCGAGCACAGCCAGCGGTAACGGCGCCAATGCTGCGCGTTCCTGCCCCGCAGGAATCATGCAAAAGCCGGAGTTGAGTGCGAGTGCAAGGCAGAGTGCGGTATTGTAGTTGACTGCAACGGCAACGGTTCCCGCGAGACCAACGGCACGCAGTCTCTCGATCAGATCGGCGGCGAGTTTTTTAGGAGGGCCGAAAAGCTGGCCGGTTCCAGCAATATCCAATACGCACAGGTACGTGCCGCCGCGTCTGCACTCCTCCACCCGCGGCGTAAAGTGTGCCGCACAACTCAATAATGCACTGCGTGCAGTCTGCTCTTCACTCGTGGAGCGCACTAGTAACGTTGCAGGAAATGTCTCTGCTTCTGCGCGTGTCATACCGACTGCCAACCCTAACTTTCGAGCGCGCATGTTCATTGCACATACGGCTTCGAGCGGCGGCACACCTTCTAAAACAACGCAAGCCTCAGTATTCACCTCTGGACGCAGACGCAGCATAGCTTGTGCGGCAAACTCGCGGATGGCAATACATGCGTAAAGCTCACGTGGCGTTTTCATCGTCCACCTGCCCACGTGCTGCGTGCCTGCCAGGCAGCGGTATTAGCGCGTGAAGGCGGTTTGCGTAACGGCACGACCTCGTCTGGAGTCTTGAATCGCTCGCGAGCAATCTCAATATTGCATGCGAGACCAGTAAATACTGTCGACTCACCGCCAACCTCTGCAGCCTTCCCCATGCACATCACGAGACCGGCGCTGCTTTTGGCGCACGTGCTTTGTGTTAGTAGAACTACGCTGGCCTGTGTGCGCACGGCGGCAGCGCGATAACGAAACCACGTTGCCAACGGCACACGCAATACTGCTTCCGGTGCTAAGCCCGCCATGTCGAGCACAACTACGGCAAAACCTCCCATCTGTAACAAAAGGTCAGTGACACGCATAGCTTGCTCTATACGCGGCCATGGCTTGTGTAACTGGGGCTTGCGTATATGCGTTTCCGGCTGAGGGGTGGTCACGTGTGGCAGCTCTTCCTGTGGCAGTTTCACACGATGCTCCGACTCGGCATCGCGCGGGCCAAGTGCAGGAGCATCGAACAGCTCTCCAATGGCTCCGGCCAACCCGTTCGCTTCTGTACGCGGATGCCCGCCCCAGCCACCGGGATAAAGGCCCTTGGTGGGCACAGGTGGCGTGAAGCATTTTGCGGGCAAATGGAATGATGGTCTTTGCAGCTGTTCCCCCTTCGGAGATACGCCGCAGCGTACCCATAGCAATCGACCAAGGCGTATGCCCGCCGCTGCGGCAGACTCCGGAGAAAGCGTGTCCAATACATCGACCCATGCGCAGACGCGGCCCGCACGCGTACATGCCGCCACAAACGAGAGCGCCAGCGAGGTGCGGCCCGAGCACTCGGGTCCCGCCATCTCGGTAAGTGCACCCACAGGTAGTCCACCGCCTAACAACGCGTCCACTGTGGACACGCCCGTAGCCCACACCGGCCGGATCACATGCGCCCGCGGCGTCAGTGCTGAAGGAATTCTGTGGGCCAAACTGGACTCAATTTGGCGGCGAATTGTGGCTGCTGTGGTCATTATGATATTCGCCATATATTCGCCTTTATGGCCAAAGGATGCAACTCCGATTTGCACCCTTTTTGCGACCTTCCTTGGCTATTGTGCTGAAAACAAAGAGAATTTTCTTTTTGGAACACTTAGCTTATGTGTAGTTGCTACTATGCCCTTCCTCAAAAGAGAAGCGTGAGGGCTTGATCAATGTCGGCGGCGATGACACTAAGCTGGAAAAATTGCAGGCGACCTCGCAAGGCGTTGCGGGAATATTAAAGAAACATCCCTCTAAAGTTCCCAACTACTCTTTGATTGCTTTTGATCCCGAAGCACCGCCGGATGACCCGGTAACGCTTGAAGTTCTCGAGATCCTGAAGAAAGCTTGGCCCATCTACGTCAATACGTTTGCTAGCACACCAATCCAGGTTCTTCGAGCTATCATCCTCGATGCTCTGGTTTCATCCTCACAAGAGGAGGATCGCGTCGCCGTCGCGGTTGCCGCCTGTGCCAGAAGTGTTCTCCCTTTTATGGAGACGGGAAACGAGTCCTCTATCTGGGTTGATCCGTACTCTGAAAGTGGAACCGTAGCAAGTTTCGCGGATCACTTCCTGAACCATTCCCTGGTCGGGAACGTTCTTGTGCGCGATGTAAAGAAGGGACTGGGACACACTGCTTAAAATATGCGCTTCGAACAGTGTCATGGTTGGCGTATCTCATTCAGGGATTTCAATCACATGGATAGAGCGTTTCGAGAACTGACTTTTGCAGATGTGTCAAAGGTCAGAGCGATAGTAGAGCGAACTGGTACTCAAATGAGGTTAGAGGAGCGCCAGGCATTTGAACAGGGTATTCGACAGGGCACCGGTTCTATTAGTTTGTCTCTGACAGAGAAGCAATATCGAAAATTGCTTCGGTAAAACATATGCCGAGGGTCTTATCTCGAGTTCCGAGTTGAGCAGATTAAACAGAAATTAGCAGATAACAAACTATCAGATAGTTGAGATAATGCCGGATAACCCGGAACTTCAATCCCCTTTCAACTCTTTCTTTCCCCTGACCCCCAAATGTTGATACGATGCCCCTCACACAATCCTGTACGTTGCAATGTGCAAATAACTTTTAGAGGCTTCGTTGCAGCTGGTTTTTATCTTCTACTACGCGCCCTAGAGTTGTACGATTTTTGACGTTTGGTATAGTGACCCCTACTAGATAGGCTAAGCCATACCGTTGGGGTCGCGTTGCGGCAGGAACAGGGCTCTGGGATGGGTGTGCGAGCACGCTGCTAACGCGTTCGCACCTAGTGATGATTTGAATCGAACGAATGTCGGCGTCAAGCCGCGCATCGGGATTGGAATGAGACTGCCCTCGGGATCCGCCTCCATAGCCTTTACCACTTCATCAATATCGACCGGAGCGGTTTCCTCCGTATACATACCCCAGGCCGGTACAGAGATCGGAACTCCGAACAGAGGCGACACTGTATTGGGATCTTCTGCCTCGAAGAACAGAATGGCCGGGCCACGCTTCGCGTATTGGATTAAATCCGCGTTTTTAGGGCACATGGCCGTGAGACTCAGATTAGTTCCGAATTCTTCACCCGAGATCAAGCAGTCCAAGATGTGAGCTTTTTCTATCTCCTCGTCGGAGATTCGGGACGGCCATGGAATCGAGACGCTGAAATAACGCTCAATGGAGGCGACCATTCCGATGAGCGTAGCCAGTCCGCGTGGCATCCAATCAGGCTCCGCGGATAGGCCCGCTCGTAAGAAGATGCGATCCGTCGTCAGGTTGAAGATGCGGAACTCACCACCCCTCATCAGACCATCTATAAATTTCACGCAGTTGTCGATGCGTGAGAAATCAAAGGTCGAAAACGAAGTCGAAAAGTTGAAGTTCTGAAGCTTCGCTCCCGGTCTGAGGTTTAGGACGAAGCCAATCTCAAATGGCTGCGCAGGATGGTGTAGTCGAAATTCGATCTCTTCCCTGCCAGCCCGCAGAACCTTGAGCTTCATCACAGGAATGCGAAGCACTCCCGCTGGAGTATCAACCTCAAGCCGAACGTCTTGCTCCGGCACCTGCGTGACATTGGGAATCACATCGAGAAGTCCACCATCAATGATTTCCGCTGGCGGCATCAGGGGAATCGAGCTGCCGCCGAACCGGAATTCGCCCGTGATCAGGCGCTGTGCCTTTCCAGTCCTGACTGCCTCTTTCAGTTTTTCCAAGCCAGTCCTTGAGAAGCTGAGATTCATTTGTGGCGGCTGATCCAATTTTCCCGGATCGCTCACTAGGATGTCGGTACGTGCGCCATCCTGGAAAAACGAAGCAATGACACCCTGCGGCTTCGGTTCCGGATTCGCAATGGATAAGGATGGCCCAGTTGTGACCCGTACTTCGTAACCTGGATGGTCTCGGTTCACCGCCTCAGCCAGCCTTTTCCCAGCTATCACTGCGGCGTCCGAACTGGTCTGAACAGCCAACAGCTCCGGACGAATGACTTCAACCAACGACTTCGCGACCGATGCGATACCGGCGCTGCTCTGAAGAGCAACTTTGTCTGCCATGATCGGCAGATCCTTAAGCATATCCGCCCGCGAGAGTTGATGCCAGATTGGGAGGATTACCTTGTGCCCATCCATTTCGCGTGCGAACAGGCCATTCAATTCTGCTTTCGTCCAATTCTTTACGAAGAACGCAGGACTGAAGACAACGACGCCGTAGCAGGATTTTGATAAGCCGAGTTCGATGGAATTGTGCAAGCTGTCGCCTACGCGTAGGCTGAATCTGTCGTACCAAACTTTGAGGCCCAGCTGGATCAGTTCAAGTGCCAGCGGCTCAACAAAGGTCGATTTGTCTTCTGAAGCATGCGAAAGAAAGACGTCGTACTCAAACTCGGACATCTCAATAGATTAATCCATTCGGCAGGCTACAAAGCTCGCTGCATTACCTCGATGAATAGCCTTGGTTTTTCAACTCCTCATAAACGTTAGGTTCCTATCGGGACTGCCTCGGCAGACGAGGCGGGATTGAGCCCGATTATTTGAACCGGGGCAGTTTCGATAGGAACCTAACGTTTCACAGAAGTGACGCATCGAGGTGGATCAGCGGGTTCTCGCAGGGGAATCCATCCCGTCACAAACGACCGTATGTAAGAGTGGTTTGGTCTATTATGATCCTTCCGCGGTCTAGACGAGGCCGCGTTTGTGAAGACAAAGGTAGAATCGCTATAACTGTTGATTCTGCGAGAACGATTTCGTGAGAGACGACTTCAGCCAACGAACAGTCAAGCTGCTTGCCAAGCGTGCCGGGAACGTTTGTTCGAACCCCGACTGTGGCCGGTCTACGGAAGGCGCTGCCGCGAGCCATGATGGCGTTATTAATATTGGCGTGGCCGCCCACATCACGGCGGCTGCACCCGGCGGGCCTCGATACGATTCGAGTCTCACCAGCGCGCAACGGAAGAACTATTCAAACGGAATCTGGCTTTGCCAGACAGACGGGAAAGTCGTCGATTCTGATGAGGGTCACTTCACCGTCGCGACGCTTCGTGAATGGAAGCGTCGTGCAGAAGAGAAATCGTTTTATGCGGTATCACGGCCGGGCGAAACACGGGAAGGGGTTGCCTCGGCCTCTCTGCTAGAAGATAACGATCATGCGTCTGCCGCGGAGGCATTGATTGCGGCTGCAACAGAGGATATTTCCGCATTCAAGCGGATTCAAGGATGGCTGGCGAATCCTATTGAACTGGGTTTGAAACTCACATACGGAGAGAATTCTCAGACCTTCCATGCCTCGTTACTCGCCAACGCAATTGACGCCTTCAACGAGATCGTCCTGATTGCGGCCCCTGGCACTGGTAAGACAACGACACTTCTCCAGATAGCAGAGGCAATTCTTTCTCTCGGGAAGTCAGTTGCCGTATTCATACCGCTGAATGAATGGTCCTTGGAGCCCCATTCGTTTCTGGCCTCCATCGCCCATCGCAATGCGTTTCTCGACGGTGGTGAAGCTCAGCTCGTGGAGCAAGCCCGCCAGGGCCAGCTGGTTCTGCTACTGGACGGATGGAACGAACTCGAATCGACAGCCCGTCAGCGCGCCAAGAGTGAAATCCAAAAGCTGAAAAGGGATTTTCCCGGCATCGGCCTCATTATTAGTGCGCGACGCCAAGCGCTGGATGTTCCAATCTCAGGCCCAGTGGCCCAGATTGAGCCTTTGAGTGACTACCAACAACTGGAGATCGCTCGTTCGCTTCGCGGCTCTGAGGGCGAAGCTATTCTTGAACATGCCTGGCGAACGCCGGGAATTAGGGAGTTGGTTTCGATCCCACTGTACTTAACTGCCTTGTTGGCGCATACCAGAGGCGAAAGACTGCCTACCAGCAAGGAAGAGGTTCTACGTTTATTCGTGACGGAGCATGAGCAGGACAGCGATACAGCAGAAGTGTTGCGCCGCGAACTGTTGGGCTTTCACGCAGAAATCCTAAGAGAACTTGCCGTTGGAGCAACTCGGTTGGGAACGACGACACTGGCCGACTCACAGGCACGGGCGGCAACCAAGCGCGTTGAAGATCGCTTGATTGCAGAGGGGCAGGTCAACGGGTTACCGCAACCAACGGCTGTTCTGGAATTGCTGGTTAGCCATCATCTATTAGTTCGGGCAGGAGGACTGTCGTTCCAGCATCAGCAATTTCAGGAATGGTACGCGTCTGTCGAGGTGGAAGATCTCATGAGGAAGGCGGCGGCGAGTGATAACGAGAGCAAGCTGAACTTGAAGCTGGGACCGTTGAATACCCGTGCCTGGGAGGAATCCGTCTTGTTCGCATGCGAGCGCGCGTCAAGAGCCGATGAGAATGGCTCCCTTGCGGTCGGCGCAGCTGTTCTCGAAACCATCCAGATTGATCCGATGTTAGCGGCTGAGATGATCAACCGGTCGGCTCCATCTGTGTGGGAGATGGTGAAGGCACAGGTCGTCGAATTTGCTGAACGGTGGCACAAGCCCGACACTGTGGATCGCGCGGTGAAGTTCATGATTACCACCGGCAAACCAGAGTTCGCGACCATGCTTTGGCCTTTGATTACGCACGAAAATGATCAGATTTACCTTAGCGCATTTCGCGCGACGTATCGTTTCCGGGCTTCTGTACTCGGCACCGATGTGGAACGGCAGGTAACGTCTCTGCCAGAAAGCCAACGAGCCAGGGTCATTTCGCAGATTGCTTTTGAAGGCGGCTTCGACGAGATGGAACTCGCCACCGGCATCGCCGTCAAGGATGATAGCTCGAAGGTCAAGATCGACGTGATTGAGGCACTCGACTTCCGGCGAGCTGACCTCTTCGCTGCTGATATTCTCCGTTCGGCTCCAGATGAAGTGTGGACCACGATTGCACGCAATAGCTATCCGATCCGAGTGCGCGATAGCGAAATTGCAGAACGGCTGGAACACGAGCGTACGCAGTTTATCGACGCTGAAACGGATCCGCTGCGGAAGCTCAATGCGCTTGTGGAATCCGGGCGTCAAGGACAACATGTAGCCGATTCGATTGGTGCGCTGATTGAGTCTGCAGAGTTTCCAGCGATGGATCAACATGCTACGTGGGCCATCAATGACGCCTATAGGGTCTTTCCGAGAGAATTGAAAGCAGCACTGCTCGGACGGATCAAAGCCGGACTCTCCATTCCGCATGCGGCAGAAGAATTATTACGCACGGAAGATGTTGGGATCGAAGATGGCCCCGCCGCAGCCTTTGTTGCGGACGAAGGCCAACCGATTTCCATCATTCCCGGTTCTCTCGGTGTTCTGGGGCCGGAGGCCGTCGGCAGGCTAATCGATAGGCTGATCGCGATGAGAGCAAGCCCGGAGAGCGCTGTTGCCTCCGACAGAAAATCAGCTGACGATTTGCGTGACTGGATTGTTGCAACGCAGCCAAGCTCTTTCGTGCGCGCGATCCTTCAGCGGGCCTCGACGACCGTGCCGAGTGTGATCGCCCTTTTGACGGATCTTATCAGCCGACATGGTGAGAGCATGGAACGTGAACCGTTCCAAGTTCCAGACGATCTTCGAGCGGACTTGAATGTAGCACTTATTGCATGGGGGGATGTCCTTCTAGCATCAGACGTCCCCAATCGGTCTCATCTCGCAAACCTCGCACAGGCGATCAGCCGAGTGTCACAGCCGGAGTTGGAGATGATTCTGGGCCGGATGCTCGCGACAGATTTGGCGCTCCGGCGTGAAGCTCAAGAGAAAATGAATACCGCCCGGGAGAGACGAGAGGCAGTCGACATTGCGCTCCGATCTTCTGCCATGATGGCTTACACGCTGCAATACAGGCGAGCATTTGTCAGCATGGGCGGCGACGAGGTCGTCGAACTGATGAAGTCGTATCTCCCAGACCTCGGTTATGACGGATTTGGCGTCGACGCCGCACACGTTTTACGTGATCTTTGGGAGAAAGAGCACCATCCATCCGACCCAAAGAAGCTTGTATTCGGCAAGGACTTTTCTCAGATCAGTGCAAGGAGATCTGAACGTGTGTCGGCAGACGGCACTTCGCCGAGCTCACCATATGCGGACGCAATCTTCGAGATTGTTGATCGTCTGATCAAGCCGGGAACGAGCGATCAGGAACATAGCCACGCATTGCAGTTGGCTACAGTCGCGCTTCAGATGCCCCATGGCGATCGGACTTCGACGCTGGATACTCTGCTTCGACTGGATCAATCGACGCGCGAAAAGCAGGCGTTAGTCACCGCACTGGTGCTGAGCGGTGAGGTAGTTCAGGCCGATATCGTCCTCGACGCTCTACGAGCTTCAGTGGCCGAATTGAAGGCGAAACGCTGGTTCGACCTCGAACAAGCCTGGTGGGAACTTGGGGGTTGGCTGGAACTCTTGCCGTTCACCGATCACCCGATGGCCACATTGGATGGACTCGATTTGCTGGAGCCTAATTGGCGGCAACCTTGGCGACTCCGCGGTGTGCTGACCGCCTTGTCCTATGCGCCGTCACCCGAAGCTGACGATGTGCTTCGAGAATTGCCCAGGAGAGACAAGCAATATCTGAACGATCACCACTGGGTTGGCTGTATGGAAAGGCGTTCTCCAGTGAACGCGGCGCGCACTCTCCTTGAGTTCATTTCAGAAGGTACCCTGTCAGCTGTCGAGATACGAGATAGATGGTGGTTATCCAAAAAAATCGGCAACGCGATTCAAGAGAACGCCGAACTCCGCGCAGCGGCATATCGCCAGTACGATTCATCCTCTACGGAGAACGAGAGGGATCTGTTGGAGGCATCGATAGCGGAGGGTGCCGACGAGGTGGGCGTGCTGGTTCTTGTTCACAGTTATGCGCGTCGGGGCGAGCTTTACTCCGGCACCATTGATGCCGCGATCCGTCACGCTGTTGTCGGAGAAGAGCCCTCCCAGGAATGGGCAGGCGCAAGAGATCTTTTTGGTATTGCGGTTCCATCCCTGCGCCAAGAGCTGTTCAGAATGGTCGATGGCGATTCGCCCGCATCTCAACTGGCTTGGAGGTGCCTGACTCACATCGACGAGTTGCGGGATGAGTATGGTGCCGTCGAATCAGAACCCAGGCATCCGGATATCGCTTCTGGTCGGCCCTGGCCCACTCCTTGTTTGAGTGATTGTTAAGACATCGCAGTGCTCTTGTGCCGCCCTGCTCCGGAAGTCCTCCATATCGTTTTTGGCTTGGACATATTCGCGATGTTTGTCCAAGAGCTTCAGACGTACAGGCTGCCTTCGAGAGATTTCAGCAAAGGAGCCGCAATGGAGCTGATGTTTGTCACAGAAAGGATCGGCGTTTGGAGCTTAGCTAATACCATTACAGCAAAGCTGCAGATCACACCCACACCCACCCTAGCTAGCAGCCTCAGCACCAATGGTTGATTAAATCTACTTCTTCTAGATAGGCGTCCGCGCTGGTCCGCCATGCCGACCGGTCTTGCGGAATAATCAGTTTTCATAAATCGCTTTGTCCGAACTCGAATCGTCGAGGCATTTTCGATTAGCATCGAATCAATCGAACCATGACGGGAGACAATGGATTGCTGAACATCACTGCTTACTTCCTGAGCCAGAAGCGACTTAGCGAAGTTTTATCCTCAGAGAGTCTTCTCGCGGCCCCTCATTTCTTCGACATCTCAGGACCAAGTAATGCGGGGCTTTCTAGAACCGCGGTGATCAATGCTTATGAGACTGCCACCATCGCCTGGCTCAATGAAAGGAAGTTTCCCTCGCTCGGACAATTGATCGCGGAGGGGCGTGTCGCCCCTGGAGCGTTTTTCACTCACGATGGTTCCTTCTTCGGGCGTGAGATCGAAGACGCTGCGATCCAATTTGCTGCTGAGGGTTACATGTCGAAGAAGCCCGTTCTGTGGACAAAGCTTGATGGCCTTCACGGAGGCGTGAAGCTTACGTTCCAAGCCCATCCTGACAACTACACGACCGGTTCTGCCCCTGGAGAGATGGCTGGCAAAAAACATCTTTTTGCTGTTGGCCGCATTACCGAAGTTACTGACGCGGATATTCAAGCGCAAGCCTATATCGTCGGTCGACTACATGAAGAGCCACGGAGAGGGATTCCTGTCATTGATCGATTCAACCGACTGCTTTGGAACATGGAGATCTTTACAAATCAGATCAATGAATTCGCACTCGGCTCCAAGGAGACGATGCCGACCCCGGCCGAATTGAAATTGCTGAAGTCGACCCGCGAAGAAGACGTGAAAAATGCGTTTGCAGAGATTTTGGGGGAACCTTTCGTTCCGCGGGACTGGGGCGGAGAACGATCTGATCTGGTCACGTCGAATCTGTCCATCGAAGGTGTGCGAGTGGTCGCTGCTTTCGCATTCAAGGGCAAGTCTGTACCGCGTCCCCTACGAATCAAAGATATGGGAGACAACGGCGACCAAGGAGGCCGCCTCTTTTCGGAGCCTGCAGACCTCGTCATTGTTCAGCATTGCGATCAGATCACTTCAGCTGTGCGAGAACTCATGCGCGCGTACGCGATGCGTCCTGCGCAGCTCAAGCCGTTCTGCTTGCTGAATGGGGCCGAAACGGTTCGAATTCTCCGCGCATACAACAAGCTCGGATTCACATCGCAACAGACAGAATCACGGGATATCGTCTCCGTTCACGATGTGGAAGATGAAGACTGGTAACTGTGTCGTCTCTCGTATGCAAATCTTGATAGACGACGGCCTTCCCACCTGGAAGGCTCCTAGACCAACGCCAAATCTCTAGTGCAAATCGCCATATCACTCATCGGTACGGATCAGTGGCCTCTCGCAGGGGAATTCAGCCCAGTCACAAACGACCGTTTGTGAGAGTGGTTTGAGCGCTGCTTGGGACGCGGCGTAAGGGATGGATTCGCCCTTAGGCCGCACGCCAGCGTGTGAGCTGATATTGACAACACACGCCGGTCGACCGCGCCCAGCCGCATCTCTAAGAGCTATTTCTGCCTCTGCCACAAGGCGAAACGGGGCCACGACGTTAATTTCGTACATCTCTTGCCAGACGGCGGGCAAAGCCGCCATAAGATCGGCATGGGGGAATAACGCTGCTGATTCCGGCGTTGTTGACTAGGACATCGAGGCGGCCCCAACGAGACACCGCCTCCCTTACGAGCCTGATTCTATCGGGATCCTCCGCCAAATCAGCTTGGAAGTAGATAGCGTTTCCAAGTTCAGCGGCTAGCGCACGCCCCTTATCAGTTGAATCACGCGAGTGCAGGACCACGGAATAACCCTCGCTGGACAACCGGCGGGCAATCGCAGCACCGATGTCGGAGGTCGAGCCGGTCACAAGGGCAACGGGCGTGGAACGATTCGCAGTCTGGTTCAGAGAAATATCTTCCATTGCTTAGCGTACGATTTTTGACGTTTGGTGTGGTGATCCCAAGGAGAACGGCAAAAACCCGATTTCCAGCACTACAGCACGGTTACTCGGGATAAACTTCTATTATCCGAAGTAACATTTTGAAACATATCCCTCCTGTATTGTGTAGCTTACTGAATCATTTGTGTATCAGTTTGCATAAGAAATGGCGAAATTGGCTCCTGCTTTTTTAGCATCGGAACCCACCTTTTTCAGGTGACTGAGTCGCCGCAGTATCATCTACCCTACCTACAAGTTTGCATGCTCTCTTTGATCGCATCGAAGCGCAGAAGCCCTCTTTTCAGAGGATCGCGACCAGGATTATCGCCAGGATTTACCAACTTCTACTATTGCTGTGGCCATTTCCTTGAGAGCATTTTGGCCACCAGTGGCTTCAATTGCAGGCACTAACACGGCTAGTGCTTTTGTCACGTGGCCGCGGTTGCAACGGCTGAGAAGCCGAAGCCAGAGATCCAGCTCGACATTGGCAGAGGACTTCCTGAGTTGACAAAAAGCAAGCCACTGCGCCGAAAGGGCTGAGATACCTTCCAAAGCTGCATCTTGATTGACGACTGCGAGTAAGTCCTTAGCTAGACTAACCTTTGTGTGTTCACTACATCTTTTTGCCACCGCACTCAACGCGTGGGCTCGGAAATAGTCATCCCCGATCTGCCGGGCCGCCTGTAGCGCTTCCTGCAACGCACTCTGGCGATCCTCCGTTCCCAGACGCTCCGCAACCGCACTCAACGCCTCGACCCGGGAATACTCATTCCCGATCTGCCGGGCCGCCTGCAGCGCTTCCTGCAACGCACTCTGGCGATCCTCCGCTCCCAGACGCTCCGCCATCGCACTCAACGCCTTGGCTCGGAAATTCTCATTCCCGATCTGCCGAGCCGCCTGCAGCGCTTCCTGCAACAACTCCCGATCCTCCGTTCTCAGACGCTCCGCCACCGCACTCAACGCCTTGGCTCGGAAATTCTCATTCCCGATCTGCCGAGCCGCCTGCAGCGCTTCCTGCAACAACTCCCGATCCTCCGCTCCCAGACGCTCCGCCACTGCACTCAACGCCTCGGCTCGGAAATTCTCGTCCCCGATCTGCCGGGCCGCCTGCAGCGCTTCCTGCAACAACTCCCGATCCTCCGCTCCCAGACGCTTCGCCACTGCACTCAACGCCTCGGCTCGGAAATTCTCGTCCCCGATCTGCCGGGCCGCCTGCAGCGCTTCCTGCAACGCACTCTGGCGATCCTCCGCTCTCAAACGCTCCGCAACCGCACTCAACACCTCGGCTCGGGATTTCTCATTCCCGATCTGCCGGGCCGCCTGCAGCGCTTCCTGCAACAACTCCCGATCCTCCGCTCCCAGACGCTCCGCCACCGCACTCAACACCTCGGCTCGGGATTTCTCATTCCCGATCTGCCGGACCGCCTGCAGCGCTTCCTGCAATGCACTCTGGCGATCCTCCGCTCCCAGACGCTCCGCCACTGCACTCAACACCTCGGCTCGGGATTTCTCATCCCCGATCTGCCGGACCGCCTGTAGCGCTTCCTGCAACAACTCCCGATCCTCCGTTCTCAGACGCTCCGCCACCGCACTCAACGCCTCGGCTCGGGATTTCTCATTCCCGATCTGCCGGACCGCCTGCAGCGCTTCCTGCAGCGCACTCTGGCGATCCTCTGTTCCCAGACGCTCCGCCACCGCACTCAACGCCTCGGCCCGGGAATCCTCATCCCCGATCTGCCGGACCGCCTGCAGCGCTTCCTGCAATGCACTCTGGCGATCCTCCGCTCCCAGACGCTCCGCCACCGCACTCAACACCTGGGCTCGGAAATCCTCATCCCCGATCTGCCGTGCCGCCTGCAGCGCTTCCTGCAACAACTCCCGATCCTCCGCTCCCAGACGCTTCGCCACTGCACTCAACGCCTCGGCTCGGGAGTTCTCGTCCCCGATCTGCCGGGCCTCCTGCAACGCTTCCTGCAACAACTCGCAATCCTCCGCTCCCAGACGCTCCGCCACCGCACTCAACACCTGGGCTCGGTATTTCTCATTCCCAATCTGCCGGGCCGCCAGCAGCGCTTCCTGCAATGCACTCTGGCGATCCTCCGCTTCCAGACGCTTCGCCACCGCACTCAACGCGTAGGCTCGGGCATACTCATTCTCGATCTGCCGTGCCGCCTGCAGCGCTTCCTGCAACAACTCGCGATCCTCCGCTCCCAGACGCTCCGCCACCGCACTCAACGCCTCGGCTCGGAATTTCTCATTCCCGATCTGCCGGGCCGCCTGCAGCGCTTCCTGCAATACACTCTGGCGATCCTCCGCTCCCAGACGCCCCGCCACCGCACTCAACACCTCGGCTCGGGATTTCTCATCCCCGATCTGCCGGGCCGCCTGCAGCGCTTCCTGCAATGCACTCTGGCGATCCTCCGCTCCCAGACGCTTCGCCACCACACTCAACGCGTAGGCTCGGGATTTCTCATCCCCGATCTGCCGGGCCGCCTGCAGCGCTTCCTGCAATGCACTCTGGCGATCCTCCGCTCCCAGACGCTTCGCCACCACACTCAACGCGTAGGCTCGGGCATACTCATTCTCGATCTGCCAGGCCGCCTGCAGCGCTTCCTGCAACAACTCGCGATCCTCCGCTCCCAGACGCTCCGCCACCGCACTCAACGCCTCGGCTCGGAATTTCTCATTCCCGATCTGCCGGACCGCCTGCAGCGCTTCCTGCAACACACTCTGGCGATCCTCCGCTCCCAGACGCTCCGCCACCGCACTCAACACCTCGGCTCGGGATTTCTCATCCCCGATCTGCCGGGCCGCCTGCAGCGCTTCCTGCAACAACTCGCGATCCTCCGTTCCCAGACGCTCCGCCACCGCACTCAACACCTGGGCTCGGGATTTCTCATCCCCGATCTGCCGGACCACCTGCAGCGTTTCCTGCAACAACCGTGATCTGTGCCGATTCACAGCCCCCGCAATCAGAAGAAGATACGCGACTTTTCTTCTTATGTCAGATTGTTGCGCGGCTATTACTTCTGCAAGCGTGGGACTAATCAAGCCTGCTTCAATACATTGCGCGAATAGCTTCCCCCCTATGTTCCGGCCCGTGGTCAGAATGCTTGATCGCATTAGTACGACACGAATACGTACTCCTAGTAATTCAGGAGCATTGGCTTGTAACCAAACTTTCTCCAGATCATTCAGGAATCCAGCCGGCGTTCCGTCGACTCGTTCCCACTCTTCGCACCAACGCCGATTTAACAGCAACAAAAACTCTGTACAAGAGGCGTTGGCTTTTTCCAGATGGGTCGAATACCACCGCACCGCATATTCGGATACTTTCGCTTCCGGGCAGTCCTGCAACTGCCGTACCGACCGTCTGCAATACTCCAACAATAGGTTTTCGTACCTCTGACGCTCGTCCTCATCGAGCAAGTCTTCACGCACGTAGTCGGCAAGCCTCGGATGACTGAACACATATCCTGTACCTCTTCCGTCTCCGACCAGCAGACGGCGGAGATCCTCCCCTGCGCGCGCGACTGCGCTACGCTCAGCCAATACCCCTGGCGCGATCTTTTGAATATCCTGCTGGTGTAGTGGACCAGACGCCACTGCGCACAAAGCCATCAGCGTTCGCACATGAGGCTCTCGCTCAGTTTTCTCCTCTCCCCAGAGATTTGCCTGATCTCGCAGCCATAACTTAAAAAAACCACCCAGGCCCGGCTCGATTTCTTTCAGTGCACGTTCGTCGACATCGATCGAACTGTCGAGATACGTCTGCAGTTGCTGCACATATAGGCTTACAACCAGTGGATCTCCCCCGCATTTCTCATACAACGTCTCTGTAACATCGAATTGTTCTGCCAGCGGTGCCAGCGGATTTCCCATCTGCCGCAAACATTCCGTCACTCCATCCTTATCCAATTCCCCCATCTGAAAAGCTGCTGCTACTCCACGCGGCTTCCATCCCAGTCGGTCCAGCCAATCCAGCGAGCCCATTGGACGTGCTGCTACCAGCGCACGAACATTTCCCTTCCTCTGTGGTGGGAGGAACTCTGTGCCCACTTCCCAACCGGCTGCTTCATCCAGTCCATCGATGACCAGCAGAAGATGTCTCCATTCCTCGCTGGCTCGATGAAGATATTTGTTGGTAACTTCGATTAGCTGGCCTATATCCTCGCTGTGCGGTCCCTGTTCCCGAAACAGATTTGCCAACCGAAAAGCCAGCGACTGGTACAACGCTGTCTTGGAGTTTGTTTGGTAGCGAGCGCTGATTGGGAAATAGATCAAATCGTAATCACACGATTTACTCCGCAAGCGGTCCACCCAGTGGGCAAGCAATGCCGATTTCCCAAGGCCAGCACGAACGGCAATTAAGCCGTATTGTGGGCTCGACTCGTTTTCCAACCAGACATCGAGAGCTTCCAGTTGTTCTCCACGGCCGCCGAACGGTACCGCGCTTTCCCTCGTTCCAAGATATTGAACCAGAAAGCCTTCCACTTGCCTCGCCCAGCTATCCGGCAGTCCTTGGAAAATATTCTGCCCCTCGGGCTCCGGCATCAGGATTCGCTGCAATTTCGCACCGTGAATTGCATAGCCGCCGGAAGGAGAGTGTGGGTCCCGGCTTACTCTGACCATTCCACAAACTTTGTTAGTCCTCTGATTCAAAAGGGGAGCACCGCTCATGCCGTAGTCGATAAGCGTATCGCGAAATTTGATCAGGCTGCGGCCATCGATCCCTTCGCAATGGCCCAGTGCTGGATCTCCCTGTGGCTTCTCCCTTGGATAACCAAATGCCAGTAGCGGGTCGTTGCTTTTGCACTGGCTATCGACCTCGGCATAGGAATGCTCGACAAAATCGATACGCAATAGCGCAGCGTCCTGAACTATTCCGGCTCCATTCTGTTCGTCGGTTCGCTCCTGACGGATGACCTCAGCATCGTATCGTTCGCCGTTCCACTCTATGATGGGGCGAGTTCCAGTCGGCAAATTCGCAATTACATGGGCGCAAGTTAGAACTTTGTCCTTCGCAACAAAAAAGCCAGTTCCCTGATCCGAACCAGCTAACACCCGGACTGTGATCCTTTTTAAATCCTCTTCTTCCATCCGGAGTTTCAGGCGTTATTCGCCTTTTCTCCTTTCCAGCAGAGGGTGATCTTTAGACTTGCTTTCCCAGAGCCTTTCACCCATAAGGCCGTGATTTGACCATGTTCAACGCCTAACTCCAGCCCAAACTCCACCGCAATCTCGTCGGGTTTCACCTTCGCCAGCGCATCCAGAGCCAGAGTCCCCATGCCTTCAATCGCCCCTCGCAAGGAATCGAGCGACAGCGCAGTTCGCAAGTCACCCAAGGCGGAGACTTCAACTTCTTTCGACCCTACCGCTTGGGCCTCTGCCCACATCTCAATTCCGTTGGGCAGTAGCACCCTTACCATCTCACTGCGTTCATTCATTACCAACCTCCGAGCCGGAATGTCGCTCATGCAAATTTCACGAATCGGAATCGCTGTTCCTTAACTGGGCGCCATTGTAACGTGGATCTCCGTAAGGCTACTGAAAGGCTGCAATTGTATGATCGTATGTGCGTGATGTCAGGACTGTCATGTTGTGCATGGCCTGCTCAGCTTGAAGGCTCGTGATACGCAGCAAAGTTAGCCTGATCAACTCGTTGACAGTCGATTGGCGGCATTGCTCGTCCACCACCGGAAACAACTGAACAAATCGCGTCGACCACTCAAAATAAATCACTTCGATACCTAAGCCTTTCAGCCTTCATCCTCGATTCAGGTCACAGCAGTCGAGTCCAATGACGCGTCGATAACGAATGCTGCATTTGGTTCCCCTGGAAGAGCCCGTCTGAGGGATTAGGGATGCCTAACTGATCAGTCGCATGGAGAGCCAACGAGTTAAGCGAAATTGGATTCTTCAACGTGATGTTCACCACACCCCTTGGTCGAGAATGGAGTCCTTTCAGAAAACGGAAACAAAAGCCCGGAAAGAGACAAATGACGCTGAATATAAAGAAATTACGAGGGTAAGCGTCGCGTGCTTGTTATTCGCATCCCGCAGCTTTGCAGGTTCCTGATTTTATTAACTGCGTGTCAGCAAAATGTATTTTTGCGATTCGTTTTCTCAAACGTTCCCTTCAATGATGCGAAATCTCTTTGCTATGTTCTGTGGCTGGCCGTCAAATTCGCGGTGCGTTTTTATCACGAATCTTGCACGGACGATTGACCCAACTTGAAGCGTGGTTTTTCCTCGGGAGAAGTACACCACAAGCCGGCCGTGCGGGTCCGAGAAGTGGAAACAAATTCCCTTTCCCTTTAGACTCAGATAGGGAAAGAGACCGACGCAACGCAACTCCATCTCGTGCTCGCCGTCAAGGTATGGGCGGTCGCTTCCGATGTACCCAGCGTTCACTTAGTGTGCCTCCTCCCATGCAATCATTGGCTGAATCACGCAAACTAGCGACTTATCGCGAATTGCCAGTTTATATCGGGTTCATTTCAGGAAACGGATCGGGGAGTACGCCAAGAGGAAATGTACTCTCCCGGTCCATGTTTTTATCCAGACTTCGGTGACTCCTCTCGAGAGGAGTCAAACACCAAGGTCAATATCTATCGTGTTGGATTTCGGATGATCTTATGTTGCCGAGGTATTGCTCCAGGTTGCCGGTCTGCAAGCCGGCCTTTGTACCATTCAGCCCTTCCATTCCCGTAGCCGACATAAAACCATTCAGGATTAGTATCAACCAAGCCTACCGCGCCTCTTAGCGTCAGGACACAATAAGCCTCTTTGTACTGGGTGTTTTCTCCAAACATCCCCAGAAGTTCGGCCGGATTGTAGTCAATGAGCACCCAGGTTCCAGGGGTGACAACTTGAGGGGTGAGATCGGACATACTTCTAGTTCCATCCGATGCAACTACCAGCATCCTGTCAACATAGAAAGAGTTCTTCCCTAGATTGAAACACGCAAAACACATGTCTTGCGGTGTATCCTCCTTCGCCGCAATCTCCACGACACCATTCGGTTTCGACTCGGCAACCCGGCACTCGCTAACCGAGAACTGCTCTCTCACCCAGCGAGCATCCATCCTTTGGTTTACGAGCTTATGCAGTTTTTTGCGATCAGTGCCATCAGCATCTCTCGAACCAGACCTGGATCTGCGGTCACGTGCTTCAGCCGGTTGTTTTCATCCGCGAAAGCCCGCGCAGCCTCTGTGCCTCGGTCGCATCCATCCCACTGAACCTTTCCTTCCAGGCATAGATGGTGTGCTTGCCTACCCCGTACTCGCGGCCCACATCCTCGGCTACCCGGTCCGCTTCTGCCTGCTTCAATGCCGTGATGATCTGCGTTTCGCTATGCTTGCTCCGACTCATAGATCCGCTCCGACTCTGAATATGAATATGAAAACCGTATCCCGTTGTGTACGGTTTTAGGCGGGCAGCCCAGTAGAATCCAAGATCCTCATACAATTCAGCAACCTTTACCAACGGCTCTTCAAGAACCGCAATCTTGTTCCACTAAAGCAGTTCCGAGGGGTTACACAGATTACATTCACGCTATTGGTTCTGCTCCCCCCGAAAACAGGCGAGTCGGAGAGCGGTACTATGCCAACAGAATCGGGGCTGCGGATCGGCGGGGTCAACGCAATATCTCCCAACTCCCTTTTGGCTTCAAGACGCCTCATCTTTGTCAAGGAATGGTCCCGATAAAAAGGCTTCCCCAATAGGCTGTCATGCACAAGCGGAGAAGGTAAGGCTCTCGTGTCTCAAACAGGAAACATCTTGCCCTCCTATTTTCCATTTGACTGGCGAGCCGTTGGGTGATACTACAGTTGTAATCTATTGTGGATGCCCAAGTGATCGCCTCAACCCGCACCCAACGGCGGCAGCTTATCTAAAGGTGTGAGCAGCTACTTTCACTCACGTAAACTCGAATGCCTGCTTAGTAGCTAAAGTGTCGGACTGCAGGTCCGATTTAGCACAAATATTCACAACCCCTCTGTGCTAGTTCTCGGTACAACCTGGAAGGCAGTTCCGCGCAGAGTTCTCCTCGCAGCTGCGTGTCTGAGCTCCAACCAACTATGGTTTTGCTTACGCTCACAGCATTGGACTATGACTCGCCACCTCTACGATCAGCTACGCTAATTCTTACTGCGTTCTAGCCTTTATGGATCTCAGGATAGGAATATGGCAGACCCATTAACTAAGCAACAACCTGGCAGGCGGATATCTGAAGTCAGCCATCGAATCCTTTTCTTTTCCCGAGGAAGAGGTCGGGGACACGCGCTTCCGGATCTAGCCATCAATAATGAGCTGAACAAGGCCATGCCCGGAATATACGTACAGTTTGTCTCCTACGGAACGGGGGCACACACCATTGCGGAGCGAGGTCATAACGTGATCAACTTGGATTTGCCAGACGACAATCCGTTCCTTGAGACTGTCGTGCGAGCAGTTCGCATCATAGGTCATTTTCGGCCGAACCTCATTTTGGCACATGAGGAACCAGCTGCAATTTTAGCCGCCCGAGTATTCAAGTGCCCTACGATCTACCTCACGGCATGGTTCTCCGATCCCTCCACCATCTGGATGGATGCATTACATGGAACGGAGGAAGTTATATTCCTTGGGGACCCAGGATTGTTTACGCCACCCCCCTTCTTGGAAGGTCGAATCTATTATGCTGGATACCTAGTGCGGCCATTGAGATATTCAGCTGCAGATCGAGAGAAGGCACGCGCAGAGCTTCAAATCGACTCCGGCATCACACTGATCCTATGTCTGTCGGGGACAACTTATGAACATAGCACCCCCACGGCAGAAGTTATAATTTCGGCGTTTAACAAACTACCCCATCCTTCCAAGCGGATGACTTGGGTGGCTGGAGAGGATAGCACAGAATTGAGGTCCAGGTATTCAAGGGAGTCCAACATTACCTTCCTTAATTCAGATCCAGAAATAGAGCGTTGGATGGTGGCAGCAGATCTTGCCCTCACCAAGGCTACCACTAACACATTACTCGAATTGACTTCTTTGGGTATTCCGTCAATTTCTATATCCCATGGCGCAAATTGGGTCGATGACATTCACGCTGCTCGCTTTCCTTCAAACCACTGGCTCTCTGCAGAGACACTCACAGACGACCTACTTCGCAATCTTATGCTAACTTTGCTCTCAACACCTTCACAACAATCTACAAGAACGATGAATATTGACGGGCTGCGGAATACCACAAGAAGGCTGCAACATCATATCGAGCTCCTTTTTCGCAAGGAATCCAAATTGGAGATACCCCAGATTACTTCAAATGCTGCCGATCGCTAAGTATTTCCAGCAACACCTTCGTTAGCACCTAAACGAAGCCGTTGCACTGCAGCTTACGTACGGACCTAATTCACTCTCTGAATCGTCCTGTTTACCATATGCCACACTCTCGTGCACATTGTCTTCACATCGACTCGATGCCCACTACGATCAACGAGCGTAGACGAACACTAATCTCCTCGATTGAGAGGCAAAGGGAGTCAATAAACTTCTCACACCTTGACCTTGCCTGCCCTCTGGGCGTTTGAAACGTGTCACTCTCATGAGTCAAATTCTAGGGGGGCAGGTGCTCTGAAACTAATCACCAAAAAAGGAGAATACGTAGATGGAACCCAAAGAAATTGTGAAGTGCTGGAAGAATGAGCAATACGCCGCATCTCTTTCAGATGTTGAGCGCGCATCAATTCCTGACAACCCCGCTGGCCCCATTGAATTGAGCGACGAAGACCTCTCTGGAATCGCGGGGGGCACGGTCAATTCATATACTACATGCACATTTACACATGGATCTGTTTGCCAAACCCTCAGTGCGTTGATGGGACGTTCTTGCCCAATTTGCTAACAAGATGAACGTTTCCCTGCACCGACAACGATAGTTCGCGTGTTTCGCTTCCTGAAGGCTGTTCAACCTCTGTTTCCGTTAGAAACACCCTACTACAAAGCCCTTTTTCCCTAAGGAGTAACGCTACCGCCAGCGTTATCGGAGCTTTACTCCTTATCCTCCCTAACGGAATCATAGGCAAATTCATCATGGATAAAACGGTATGAGATATGTAATAGGTCGTTCAGCTCCTGAATCAGGATTCGGCATCGACCATAGAGCTGCACAGAAAGGAGCAGTATCATGATCATGCATGACTGGTGTAGAGCACTTACACTAGCAGAAAGAATTAACCGAGCTGAGGGTAGTTCATCTTTACGTGATTCCTGGCAAGGAGATTTACAGATTGCAGACTACAGACTTCACCGATGGAAGGCGCACCCTCCCTTTCATGTCGATGCAGCCATAGACGCCCGTCTAGATAAATGGCACCTTTCAAGAGAGGAATACCGGATGCTGCTCGGAGAGACTGTTACGTCTCTTCGTAACCGCATTAAGTGTGAGCCAAGTTGGGTAAAGCGCCTGAATCAGGTATTCCAGCAAATAAGCTTCGACGATACCGAAGACGGTGCATCTCGTAATACACTGCCCAATCATAGTTTTCTCGATCTATTCATACCTCTGCTAGACAATTCTGCTTCGCTCCTAAGAGGGATCCTCTTCCGTATGGAAAAAGCTGGAGAAATCCAGGAGGATTCCATCCAGCATATAATAGGCTGTCTTCTGCCGCTTCTTTGCGATCGTCTACTTTCATATTCTGCTCAAACCTTGACACTCGAAATGAATGTTGCACGACTGGAAGGCCAATTACTTGGAGATACTGAGCACGAAAGATACAAAAGTTTTCTCTCGTTATTAAATACCGAACAATATCGCTGGCAGATCTTCAACGAATATCCAGTACTTGCACGGAACGTTCTGCTCTTATCCGATCAATGGTTATCTGCGACAATCGACTTCATCAGGCACCTCTCGGAAGATAGGAGAGATCTCTGCAAGACCCTCGACCTTGATAGATGCCCCCTCCACTTCACTGCTGTCAGGGCAGGGGTAAGCGATCCGCATTGCTCGGGAAGATCGGTCCTTATGATCAGCTTTGGTCCTGAAAAGACCCTCGTGTATAAGCCCAGATCACTAGCAATAGATCTTCATTTCTACCATCTTCTTCTATCGATGAATGATTGGCTTGGAGAACCCTTTTTCTATATTCCGAAAGTGCTCACAAGGCAAACTCACGGGTGGATGGAATTCGTACAGAGATCTACTTGCGATTCAGCTATTGACCTCGAACACTTCTATCAACGTCTAGGAGGATGCCTTGCGGTACTCTACGCGTTCGATGCAGCTGACATTCACTTCGAAAACGTCATCGCCGCCGGCGACTATCCTGTCTTGGTTGATCTGGAGACGCTATTTCATCCAGATTTAGTCTCAATCAGCAATGCAGCCGCCACATCTTTCACGTTTGGGATGAGGAGGATGTCCGTGATAGGAGTAGGCATTCTACCTCACAGAATCTGGGGAACTGCAGATCACGATGGTGTGGATATAAGTGCCACTGGCGGAGAACCAGGACAGGTGTTTCCACGGCCGATATTAACCTTAACGAATCCCGGCTCAGACAAAATGCGCTTCGTTAGCAACATGGTTTCAATGGACTCTGCATTGAATCTTCCCTACGGGGACAATACAAAAAGCGATACAACGACTCAAGTGCACTCCTTTGTAATGGGATTTGAGAAAATTTATCGACTACTCATTGCTCACCGTTCGGAAGTTCTGTCCAGATACGACATGCTTCCGTCCTTTGAAAACGATGAAGCTCGTGTTGTTCCGAGAGCAACCAGAATATACGATGAACTGATTCGAGCTAGCTCTCACCCTAATTATTTACGTGATGCATTGGATAGAGATCAACTGCATGATCGACTCTGGGGTACATGGGGTTTGCAACATAAGCTAACGGAGCTCATTGATTACGAGCAACGAGATCTACAGAACCTCGATATACCGATTTTTAGAACATGGGTTAACTCTCGACACCTCCGCTCAAGCAAAGGAGATTTGATTCGCGATTTCTTCCCAGAACCGAATATTCAGAGGGTGCGCCGGAGAGTAGAATCGCTCAGCGAAAAAGATCTAGAACGCCAGGTGTGGGCGATTGATGCAACATTTGCCGCGAAGGCTCCTTTAGAAAGGCCATCCGAGCAACTGACGTCGACTACGAAGGAGGATGCGTGCGAAATTTCAACTACAGACTTGATCTCTGAAATTGAAAGTGTCGCAGAACGACTTGAAACACTCGCATATACCGACGGGACAAACATTGGGTGGCTCGGAATGAGTATGACCACTCGGGGTTCCTGGTCCGTAGAACCTCTCAGTATTGATCTATATAGCGGCCTGACGGGCATTGCTCTGTTCTTTGGAATGGCAGGAAACATTTTAAGATCAGCACACTACACAGAGCTCGCACGTCAAACAATTTGCACAGCGAGAAAACGGCTCGAGGAAGAAGACCTAATACCCGGTATTGCGTCAGCGCAGAAAGCCGTTGGAGCATTTAGTGGAGAAGCGGGAATAGCCTACGCTCTGTATTTCTTGGGTGTTATTTGGAACGACGAAACACTTCAGAACGATGCGATCAACCTATCTCAAAGACTTGAACAGCATATTGAATACGATCAGACCTATGATTTGCTCTCTGGATCTGCTGGCCTTATCGCGGTTCTCTGTGAAATGTACAAGAACCGTCCGGAGGAATTCCTTCGGAGCATTGCTTTACGTGCCGGCAATCATCTGCTGGAACACTCGACTTCTTTAGAATCAGGAATTGGATGGATCACCCTTCAAAACGAATCCACTCTACCATTAACGGGTATGGCACATGGCGTGTCAGGGTGCTTATTCTCACTGGTTCGATTGTGGGAGATCACTGGTATACCAGAATATCATGACGCGATTATTCTCGGACTTCAATATGAACGGAGTCAGTTCGACCCGAAACGCAGAAACTGGCTAGATCTTAGACGAGAAACCAATACTATCTTACATCACTCCTCCTGCACAGGATGGTGTCACGGTGCACCCGGAATCGGCATAGCACGAGCCACTATGCTCGACTTAATCAGCGAGAACAGCGTTCTAGAGGATCTTCATATAGCTATCGACACAACCGTATTGGACGGTTTCGGGCATTACAGCTGTATCTGCCATGGTGACTTTGGAAACTTGGACCTTCTTCTTCAGGCCGCCCTTTACCTCGGAGAGGAAAGATATTTATGCAAGGCTCGACAAATAGCAGCAGCGATGTTCAAGAATAGGAGCAGTAAGTTCTGGAATCTCTCCACGCCTTCTGGAATCGAAACACCCGGATTAATGCTCGGTTTAGCCGGGATAGGCTACCAGTTGCTTCGACTCCTTGCACCCAGCTCAGTTCCGAGCGTGTTGTCTCTCGAGTTTCCCACGATAGCGGAGATTGCTACTCATAACGCAAAGCATCGATAGGATTGAGATGCGCAGCCTTCCAAGCTGGATAAATTCCAAATACAAAGCCGACAGTACACGACGTTGTGAATGCAATGATTGTCCACAATATAGATACCTTAATCGGTATTAGTACCTGCAACATGAGGCTGACACTCTCTCCTAAAACAATACCAATTACCCCTCCCACCGCGCACAGAATGATAGCCTCCAGAGTGAACTGAAGCAAAATGGATGTTACCGTTGCACCCACCGCCTTTCTAAGGCCAATCTCCCGAGTTCGCTCAGTCACACTAACAAGCATGATGTTCATTACACCTACACCGCCAACAGCAAGGCCTACTGTAGATAGCGCAATCATGAAGATCTCTAGCCCCCCAGTGATTTCGGTCCACAGCCTCATGAGTGCATCCGGACTGAACAAAACGAAATTATCTTCTTGATCAATACGAACCTTTCGGCGGCGGCGCAAGAGTTCACGTAATTCATCCTCAACCAGTAACTTATTATTGGCTTCGTCATACTTTACGCTAACCCACAGATTTCTTTGCTCTGGATGCAGTTTCTTAAAGGTCCTCAATGGAAACATCACCATATTATCGTTGGGATTGCGGCCGGTACCCACTACGCGCTTTTGCCTATCTAGGATGCCAATAACTGTAAAGAGCCCTCCCTCGATCTGGACCTCTTGACCGAGAGGGTCGATGATCTCGAAAAGATCTTCAGCAGCATCATGTCCCAGGACAACAACATTGGCGCGCCTCTGGTCTTCATCTGGGGAAAATAGTCGTCCTTCTATAAGATCCCAGTTATGCACATCTCCAACGGAAGAAGTATTGCCCTGAAGAATCGTGCCAGTAATCTTTTTCTTCCCATATTTTACACCAATGACGCCAGAGTTGAAGATAGGATTTACGTATCTTGCTTCTGCGTCAACAGCAACTACATGAGCTAGGTCGCGAATCGCTGCGGCATCATCATCACTGATCGGTTTTCGGGTCACAATATCCGATGTTGTTTTTACGTCCACTACGGGAACATGGTAGACCCAAAGTATGTTGGAACCCATGGAGTTGACCAGATCAGATACACGGGTATTCAGACCATTGATGATCGCAGATATTATAACAACGGTGGAAATTCCAACCACAATCCCCAGAATGGTGAGACCAGAACGGAGTTTATTTTCCCGCATAGTATCCAGCGCCATGTGAATTCCATTGCGAAGATTCAAAGAGATCATCCCGAGTCCTTTTTGAATTTTTCTGCCATATTGAATGTGTGTTTCCTGGTGAAAACCCTAGCGCAAGAGACACAGCACGTCCGGTTTCGCTACCCCAATCAGAATTTCGACATATTGGGAAACTCAGCCCTACAGCCACTCGGATTCACGTGACGTTTGACATAGACAAATCCGCATTGATACTCATCTGTTGGTAGGCGATACAATCTGAGTAGTACTAAATTGTAATGGCCCACAACTTCGATGTCCGGCCTTTGACAAAGGAGTTATCACAGTGAGTCAGACATCTATACTGTAGAAATAGAAAGGTGACTTTCATTCTGCTACCTGACTTGCTGGTTTTGATGCCTTCGCAAACCAGCAGGTTTCGCAACGTCCAAGGCGATAGTCGATGCTTTCCTATGCATTATTTATGGGGTGAGCATTCGGGTTGTCTTTCATTAACGGTCTGGAGCGCGCCATAATCGAGTTAATCAGTAACAGGCCACAGCAGAGACTGCGGTGCATAACGATTCCTGTGTCGAAAACGAGCACTAACATTAACGGAATATTGACGAAAGGTGACATAACACCCACTTGAACTGCAAACGTGTTCTCGCGAATCATCGAAGTGATCAGGAAAATAGAGTTAAGGCCGAACCCTATAGCAGCGAGACGGTTGTATTTCTTGGCCAGAACAAGCCATGGAAGGTCAATAAGAAAGCAGAACACACTAACAATGAAGCTTAAGCTTATCGAGTGAGGATCACACGGCCAGAGGCTAAGCGCCAGCATGAATGTTGATAGAGGAAGCAGACAACACAAAAGCAGGGCGGATAAGCAGACGAGAGTTTTCGGCGCTAAGATTCCTAGCGTGATCGATGATTGGCTTGCATCATCCACGTCATATCCATCAAATATCAGTCCTAAGAAGAATCATAGGTTTTCTTAGTTAAGTTGTACGCTAGATGTTTGCCACCTAAAGGTAAGCCCTATGTAACTTACCTATAGTCTTCAAGATCATTGCTAGCGCTGGACTCCACTTCCAGGCATCATCGTAGTACTACTGCGCTTCCATTCATTCGAAGCTGTCTCTATTGAGTTAACCAATTGTGTGCTGCGTCGATAGGACGCAGACTGACGTCACAATGGCTCACTGGAGATAGCCACTCAAAACTTCAATCCGAAATAATTATTTATATCACAGGAAATGCAGTTCTGCCATGAAGGACCTGCACATGTTTGAAAAATGTTAGGCAAAAGGTTTTGTCCAATGTGACAAGGGAGTATACCTCGGCCAGCTCAATTGGGATCGCTTCCTCCCGAGGACTCCCTCATGGAACGTGCACGCAATGAGTGACGTCATTTACTCATTCGACACGCACGCCGCCACTTTCCTCGTTGCAATGACGGCTAATCCAAACCGAATGGTTCCTGGGAATTCAGAAGGGGATTCGTGGCACAGTTTTCACCACACGCAATCGACTTTGCCATCCTCAATTATTCGGGGCTTTCAACCGAAAGTATGCGCCGATGCTGGGCGCACAACGAAAGGCCCTAGGACGTCATTGCTGGAGCTAAGATTGGCTGCTTGTTTTTCCGGCAGATCCTAGATACTGAGTCGCGTCTTCCAGGGAAGCAGCAATCGTGATTGAAATTGCCTATATGCCGATCCACGCAAATCCGTTCATAGCATCTCCTTGTGTTGCATTCGCGTAGAGCGCGGGCACAACAGATACAGCCTTGGGGGTATGTGTCCGCTGCACCTGGGCCGTGTATCGCGATATCGACCCTTTGGCAAGGCGTAAGCCAATACTCGTTATCATGCGCCTGTCATTGTTACAATTTTCAATATTGACTTCTGCATGACTTTCATTCAAGAAGGACGATATGGTGAACAGCTTATGCAGGGAGTTATAATATAGATAGTGAGCTGGTGTGGAAGCATCAGCATAAAAACACGACCGACTAGATTAGCCTTTGTAGTTGACCCCAGAGAACCGAAGTAGGTCCGCGAGGTAATACGGCTGGGCTCGACTCTCCGGGGGAGGATCCACTTTCCCGATTATTCCTCTCGACACAAGAATGCCGCCGAGTTGGAAAGCAGAGCCGATCAAAGCCCCCGGGGCTAAAGCTGTCAGGTGGGGATATATTGATGCCTTTGATCCGGACAGCTTACGCCGAAGCTTCTGTTGGATGGAAAGAGACCGATTTGGCAGAGCCTACCTCTGCTATGACAAATGCGCCGTTCACGTCAAATGGCCGACCAATGCACCTCAGATTATGAACGGTGTCGGGCTTAGGGTCTGCACGAAATGCCCAAGTGTTGCCTTTCTTGTTCAAAAACATTCTGAATATCATCGCCCGATACATCGAGAACAGAAGTAACAAAAGCAACATCAGGTTAGGAGTGGACCGGTTGGCCCACTCCACATTATTGTGAATGTGCTAGTTCTCTATCCGCCAATGCGCCACAGCGCCTCCTCGTAACCAGGCAATACCTGAATCAGATGCTGTCGAAGATCGTTAATGAACTCCTTGATTTCCGTCTGTAGCTCAGACAACACGTTAGGTTGATCAAACAGCGGATCACAGTTGTACTCGAAGGCTTGGAGAGCCTTTAAGGCCTGGACCACGGTTAGCTGGCCTTGGCTGCAAAAGGTGAACTCGTATACCTCTTCATCAAAGGAATCGGGTATGGCTCCCTTCTCGGTGTAGCTCCCATGCAGCTAGGTTGGCCCTCAGCAGGCGCTGACCGGTTTCAACTGCAAGCTCGGTCACGAGCCGTATACGCACCCCCCTGGCCTGAGTAGATGAAGCGGATGGAAGAGGCCCATGTTGTTGGATTCCTCTGTGTCCGTAGGACCATAGATCGCCGTAGTAAGAAGTGACTCGATGTGCGCGTTGCTAACGACATAACAAGACATGAAGGCCTCACAATACCGAACGATCTCATAGATGTCCTGCGTTAAGAGGGACAGTATTTAGCACCCCTGGTGTTCTGCTCAACATTCTCTTTCTTATTTCGCGTCATGGCATTGTCGGTTGACTTGTCGATCCGCTTGATCTCCTCACTAACGCCGTAGGTGTCTTGGAACTGCCGTTCACCTTCGGCCCCCCACTGATAGCCTTCACGGACCATTTGCGGAGCGTCCATACGATATAGCAATCTGTAGGAATCTGAGGCATGCCCACCATTGAAGGTTCCCGTTAACCCAATCAGTTTACGGCCAATACGCCCGAGCACCGCCAGCCCATTGCCCTGTGCGGTATCGCCGCCGAGCTGGTGAAGCTCGTCTGCGATCGCGTAGTCGAAGAAATTAAGCATGTATCGCCCCATGTATTCGAGCGGGGCCATTCTGTGAATTTTCCTATTGTCAGCCGTCCACAACGGCGAGAAGAACCTCGTCCCGCGGTTGGGGCGTTGCACTGTCTCTTCGTGTTTGCGCTTGATGTCCAGATCCGAAAATGAGAGGTGACCGCCATCGGACAATTCGATCGGAAGGTGAGTATCCGGGTTGACGAGTGCACCCAAGAATTTTCGCGCACCAGACACTAGTGTCGTATAGCTGTGACGCCAGAAGTAGCCGAGTTTGCCTTTTTCTTTGGAGACAACAAACACAGCATTCTGACCGTTTAGGCCCTTGAGAAAATTCTTCCGTCCCATCAGGCGCAGGTTAGCAACGGAGAACTTAGCACCTCGACGAATGATTTTGCCGCCGACGAACTGAACCTCCATGATCCCGCTAGGTTTAGCAGGCGCCTTGGCCGATGACTGCCGAGTTACGTGGCTGTGTAGATTGCCTGTATTAGGTTTTGGACGGGGCTGATTGCGCATGTTCTCTACGAGGTACACACGGGTATTGGGAAGCGTGAGGAACACTTCGCGAGCCCATTTCTTCGTTATATGTGGAGGACATTGCACAATTGCGGAGAATGGCTTCCCTTCTGCGTGTACGTAGCAAGTGGCCAATCCCATCAGAGTTTTCCCGGTGCCCATCTCAGCCACAAATTTGCCTGAGTCGTTTGTCCGGAGAAACTTTACCGCGCCCATGATTGCGAGTTCCTGGGCAGCTAGAGGCTTGCGTTTGAGAAACTTGATAAATGGAGAACCAGGGTCACCAGGCGCATGGAGTGCTGGATAGGACCCAATAATTCTTTCGCCTATCTCTCGCGAATAAACTTTTAGGTAGTCGAAGATCGTTTTCAATTCGGCTGTCGCCATGTTGCCCGTCCTGAGAAGAATTAGTTGTTGCCGTGAGAAGATTCTGCCCATGCGTGCAAGGGCGACAAAAAAAGGCCGCACATTGGCGGCCACTAGGCATGCGGGAATTGCGGATCTAGTGCAGGATTAATGCTTGGAGAGTTCAGTGCACTAATGCAAGATTTATCGTTCCACGCTATGCTATTTAGCATTCGATTTCAGTAACAGCATTGTTACTTATCCGGAAGCGGAGACGGCCTTCTTTCGATCATATAAAGAGCACCTCCCGGTACCCGAGTTCCGAATGGTGACGGTACTAACGACTTTCCGCTTCTGCTATGGCTGCGCGGACCAACTCAGCGGGCCGGTGGCAGCCTTCGTCGCCAATAAGTCCGGCCCGCTCCGCTTCCTCCATATAAGGCAACACGCCTTTCAAAGCGTCCAGGAGTTCTTCGTAACAATCAACGGCTTTAGCGATAAAATGTGCGGTGGCCTCCGCATCTTCAACACTGGAACTGATTGCTCCAGAGGCTCCAAGGTAAACGTGCGCGAGACAATTTCCCCGATTCGTAACCTCTCCAACGTGGATTGTAACCTCGGGCCATTACCGACCTTCTGCACGCGCGGAAGAGACACGAGTACCGCAGTGTCCGACGTTTGCAGTTCCCCTGCAATTTCACGTGTATCCATCGATGCGACAACGTGCATTGTGAGGACACCTGCACTCTCGCTCTGGAAGACCCAGGATCGCGGATAGAACCCGGCCACGTGTCTCATCGCCAACTAGACGTTCATTAGGGTGGCCGTTGCTGGTGCGCCTCTAAACATCCACAGTGTATCGATAGATCCTCGATGCCAGTTGCCATATTTTACGGGTTCGTATCTATGCCCGTTGTAGGCGATGGGCATCGGTCCGTCTGTTGGGTAGAAGCTCAGGTCAAGGGGTGTTTCAATTTCGAACAGATCAGCTATGTAAAATGATTCCACTTGATCGTGCAAGAGAAAGACTAAGAGCATCTTGCTAGATGTCTTCATGTAAAGAATCCTTGATGTGTGCCGATCCTGCGAAGTAGGAGTGTGTATGAAAAGGGTCTGGTTAGTTGTTCTGTTCTTTTGCGCCATTGGCGGTCTCGCTGAAAACGTCAAAGGCGGCAAGTGTGAGGCCAGTGTTGATGGGAAACCGATCAAAACGGTCTACATCATGGGAGATCAGTACAACGGTGTTGTTTGGGCGTACAAGCATCTCGGAGAAGAAACTTGCCTAACTCCTACAACTGAGATCTCCAAAGCTGACGCAATTCTCGAGGTGCGTCGAATTTGGACTCCAGGCACTTCGGCAAACGATAGTCCTATCACAGTAAGCTGCACATCTGACAGGAACAGTACTAGTTGCACTGATTCGACAGGGAATGTGCTGTACACATCCTGCGGTTCGGGTGGATGCTATTCCAGTTATGGACCCAGCGCATTCAGCGCTATCTCAGGTGTCTTTAGCGCATGGGTAAGCACGCGGTGGTATGAATCAGATGTCTATCTCTACACGCCGGACCATAAGCTTCTATGGAAGAGCCTAGACCAAAAGGGAAGCTGGACCGATATGTGGCCAGAGAAGTTGATGTATGGAACAAATTCACCAACTTGCAAAAAGCCGAAGGCTGGGTCATGGGATCGTCACAAATACAAGAACTATCGGCAATGGGCAAGCAGCAAATGTAACGTTGAGTTCGACCCTCTCGTTAGTATCGATATAAATATCAAGGCTAACGGTGAATCGGAGGGATCAAAGTAACTACAGAATTACGCTACGAAGCTTAAGACTGTCCATCGACCATAGCCTGTCCATGATCTGCATGTAGTCCTGGGAATCGGAATCGAAGCGGACGCGGTAATAGAAGCTGCCGCTCCAGGTCAGAATTGTGCCGTTCGCCGGAGGTGATTTGAAGGTGACTACGCCAGTTGTGTCCATCGTCAAGTCAGTCGTGTGGGTGCCGTTGATATAGACCTTCGGCTACCCATTCAGGTTCTGGACAATGTCGTTCCCTATTCCAATAGGCCGAACTAACTGGTAATTATTCATGCTCCCAGTACCCGAACCGAAGTAAGCCGGTCAGGCTGATACGTATTTTCCCCGCGAAGAGATGCAGTCTGCTGCACGATGGTCTTGAGGCTCGGCCTCTTGGTAGGGAAACTGAAGTTTTTCACGAATGGAGGCGTGAAGACTAGGTTTGAATGCATGAATAAGCCTCTCGGGGTTAGTAAAGGTTTACTAGTGTTCCGCCGATATCCTTACAATGGAGCGGTCATGAAGAAAGTTTTGCTCGTTTTGCTCTTGTCCTTGTCTGCCATCCTATGCCGCGCGTATGAAGATCAACCCAAGATAGAAGACCTGAATCAATTGATCGGCAAACAGGTTGTTGTTCAGCGCATGCCTCTCTGCAAGCCAGGAACATATAACTACGAGCTCGCCTACGCCGGTAAGCAAGCAAAGGTGATTTCCATTAAGCCTTTTGACTTCCCCGCCTTGTCGCCCAGAGCGATGAAATTGACTCCTCCAGAAGGAAGGGCGCTCATTCAAGATGCGCAGAAAAGTGCTACGATTTTGCTTCAATTTGAGGACGGTACAAAGCTTGATACGTGTGCGCCTGTAGGTCCGAGTCGGTTGCCTAATTACCTCGAAATAGCCCCAGGAGAGAGTATTGAGCGGGTCGGCGCTGCACCAGGAGCGATGACTGCCAACTCGGCTTCCGGAGATCTTGTAACAACTAATTCAGGAAAAGACCTGCTCAACGATGAAGAGGTTAAAGCTGCTTTATCGGGCAAGGGCCGGGATCATTGGGTTATGATCGCAGATCAAAGCTTCATGGCATCTCAAGGTGCAATGTTTCCCTATCTAGTAATTCGAATGCCAGACTCCATCATTGCAATACGAGCTGCATCAGCCCAACGGCAGTTCCTGAAATATGAGCCGACCGAAGAGGACAGACAGCGCCTAGTCGATGTAGAGGCCCACGGATTCGTCGGTGAAAAGGTTACAGATGGCTGCAATTCAATCACCCGAGTTGTACTGCTTTCTGACCCTTCTGGACATGTCGTTAAAGAAGCACGAAGTAATTCTACGAACATAGAAACATGGGGGAACAATTTTGGTGCAACTAATCAATGTCAAAATCTTCATTCGAAATTTTCGCTTGATGATATGAAAGAGGTGAAGGCAGCGGCCCCAAACGGAGAATTCTATATCGCTGCTTTTTCAGGCTCGATTAATACTAAAATGTACAAAATTAAAAGGAAATTTCAGTTGAAACTTGGGTTGGATTAAGTGGAACCATTTTCTCTTGCAGGAAAGCCTAATACTTTGGGACCACAAGAGATTTGCACTCCAATTATGAGAAAGTTGATTTGAGCGAATGGAATAAACATTGCAACGTCATTCGGAGCATCGGGCAGTGAGTATTTCTTTTTGATCCAATCGCTCAAATCTTTTCCTCCTACCCCGATTCCAGCGTGATCGATTCCTGCCAGGTTTACAAGTATCATCCATCAGGGGTCAGAATAGGTATGAATGCAATGAGATCTCTACCTATACATCGAGTGATATTGCAATCTTCTATTACCACAGTTCCTCGATTTCCACGTTTTCTAACTGCCTTCATAACCGAACTGAACACATGATCTGCGTGGCGGTTAAGTTGATTTTGGAAGTGCGTATCAGAATAGCCATTCATGTTAACCGTGTGAACTGAGCGATGAAAGAGGGAAGAAACCTATTCGCGTTTTCGATGTCGCTGATGCCAGCCAGCCGCAGTTCTTTATTGCGTGACGCCAGGCCCACCTTTCGCGTCACGGTTCACGCGGAAGACCGTGTGCTTGTCTGAGTAAAAAGCGATCGGTCGTCCGTGATCTTGCAGGTAGCCGCGAAGCGCCTCGAAATAGGTGTCAGTGGACTCACTGGGCACGAAGCGTAGTTGCATCAGCTTGCTCGTCGCGTCATCGATAAAGACCGGTAGTGTACACGGATCGCCACGGTCTTCAAACCAGCGGTGTTCACTGCCGTCGATCTGAATCAGCTCGCCGTAGCTCTCACGACGGAGACGCGGTTGATGGAATGTCTTGCGCTGCTTGCGGGAGAGCCAGAGTCCCTCAGCCAGGAGCCAGCGTCTCAGCGTTTCGCGTCCGACTCGAATGCCATGCTTCTCGGCGAGAACCTCGGCGGCGAAAGCTGGACCGAAGTCCGAGTACTGGTTCTGAACAAGCTCAACGGCATGCTTCCGTATCCCTGGGTTGATACTTCTGTTCGACTTACGCCCTCGGGCCTTGTGCGCAAGGGCAGTGCCGCCTTCATCTTGATACTTCTGGAGGAGCCGGTAGGCATGCCTTTCGGTCACATGTAGCATTTCGGCCGCCTTTGGCCATCGTCCATTGGCCCACTAGCACTTCGCTGAGGACTTCAATCCGCTTTAGGTCGCGTTCGCTCATCCGTATCAGGTCCATCCCATGAAATTGACATTTCTAATGGGCAGGAACATGACATTTTTAACGGGCTTCTACATGTTTAGCTATACAGAATTATTATTATCGGACTTTGGGAATGAGGGATTTTTACCGCGCTCCTACCTCCAACGTTGAAAGTAGGCCGCGGGTATCGATGAACCCCAAATATCATCTTCGCAACCAAAAGACGGACTAGGGTAGTGTCCAGGATCTTTCGCACTTTCGATCTCCTGTAGTGCTTAGGAGGTTGTTGGTTGAAGTTGTTTAGCCACTATGCCGCATGGGGCATAGTGGCTAAACGGCTCAGGCGATGGCCACCACTTCGGCCAGCCTGTTCATCTGCAGATACCGTTTCGTGCCCCACTTGGTGGCAGCGACATGACGTAGACGGGCTGCAACCAACATCAGTGCCGAATGTCCGTCCGGAAACGCTCCTACTACTCGTGTTCGTCGTCGTATCTCACGATTCAGTCGTTCCAGTGGGTTATTGGTTCGGATACAGCGCCAGTGTTCAGGCGGCATTTTGTAGTAACTCAACGTTTCTTCAACGCCATTTTCCACGATCTCGGCAGCCTTAGATAGACGCATCCCACGCAGCTTTTCTATTACTTGACGAGCCTTTTCTCTGGCAGCTGCGGCATCTTCCTGCGCATGGATCGCCTTGAGCATCGCGGCCACTTCCTTCACCTTGCCCGTTGGGCACTGCGGTCCACACGTTGCGATAGAAATGAACTACGCAGCGTTGCCAGCTTGCTTCCGGATAGAACTCAGCCAAGTTCTCGACCAAGCCCAGGCACTTGTCAGAAACAAACAGTTGCACACCTTTTAGTCCGCGCTGCTTTAACTCCCGCAGAAACGCCGTCCAACTCGGGCCATCCTCCTTGGCCCCTTCGCTGACACCCAGGATCTCCCGATAGCCACTCTGTGCTACCCCAATCGCTACCAGTACAGAGACGTTCTTTACCTCTCCGCCCCAGCTGCGCTTCAACCAGATTCCATCTAGAAAAACATATGGGAAATCACCAACTAGTGGCCGTTGCCGCCACTCATCGATCTTGCCGTAGATCTTTTGGTCCAGCTCGCTCACCGTCGACGCTGATACCCGTGTACCCCACAGTGCTTGCGTTATGTCTTCCACCCGCCGCACGCTCACTCCTGCCAGATACATCTCGATCAGTGCCTCTTCGACGGAGGACTCTCGTCGTCGATAGCGCTCGATGATAGCCGTCTCAAACGTCAGGCTCCGCAGCTTCGGTACCGTGAGTCTCACTTCGCCGGCCTTGCTCTGCAACCGCCGCTCATAGCTTCCTGCTCGGGTATCCCTGCGCCTCTCCGCCCGTTCGTACTTCCGGGCTGCGCACAGCTGATCCGCTTCTGCATCCAGCAGACCGTTCAAGGTCTCTTCGACCGTCGTTCGCACCACTTCGTCCAGATGCGACTGTATCCGCTGCTCGTCGATCTGTATTACCGGCCCTATTGCCGACTTCGCACTTCCACCAGGTCCAACTCCTTCTTGCTCGGTTGGCTCCATCGTCCTCGCCTCGGAGGTCTTGCTCCTCCTGCTTGTACCAGCCCCTCAAGCCTACATCTTTGACCTAAATGTGCGAAAAATATCGTACGTTATCCTATCTCTGACATATGAACACGACGCATTTGGGGATAAACATTCTCATAAGCCATAATGGCCATAGGCACGCCCCCACTCCCATTACCCTCCACTGGGGTCACAGTACCGGTATCTATTTCTGGTCTAGCTCAGCGATTAGTACTCGTTCACGGAATCCGAACGGTCATGACGGGGCAACATGCCTTGGTCACGATCTGTTCGGCAACACGACAATCTAAATGACCTGAGATCTGATCGGGAGATCGCAATACCTGAACAATCAGATCGGCACAAATCTGATTGGCTAGTTCGAGAACTTTGACAGGATCCCAACCTATCTGAATCTGTAGACGTGGTTGAGAAGGCAGGTGATCTATCGAGGCAAGAACCTCTCGGAAATTCTCCATGCATGTTAGTGAGGCATCCTCCACACGCTCTGATGCATTCACTGTCACTTGGTCGATGACACAAATAATCGTCAGCTCTGCTGCGCTCCACTTTGCAAACCACGCAGCACTGAGTGCAGCACGCATTGAATCCCTCTGCCAGCCTGACACAAACAACACGTTTCCTCGCTCTTTACACGATCGTTTTCGGGTTTCAATGGCTGGATTTACTGTGAGAACCGAGCACATCGCCTTGTTGAAGATTTCTCTTGCTGTTGATCCTAGACCATTGCTATATCCGCGATTATCGTGAATACCAACCGCAATCAATCCGATGTCGTTCTGTAGAATTTCTTGGTCCAGTTCCGTCCACACCTCTCCCAGTCTCACTAATGTTTCGCAAGAGCGAGATGCCACTATTCCTTTACTAGTCAGTTCATGTTGAAGAATCTGCAATTCGTTTCGTGCCTCGCGCACCAACACACCATTGCTCGTGCCAACATATGCTGAACGCTTATAAGGAATAACATATGCAAGATAATAGGTCGCTCGGCAGAAGTTCGTTAATTCGACGACACACTCTAGCGCCTTTATCGCCCGACCTGAAAGATCAATAGGAACAAGAATTTTCAAAAGACTATGGTGTTTGCAGTACAGGGCGACCGTTAGATCTGCACTTTGGCCCCACTTTTTTCTATAGTAAGCACCTCTGCTACCGTGCATCGCATCGGCACCACGCTCTGCAAGTGCGCGTATCGAGCTATGTCTCTGATGGTAGTATTTCCAACGGATTTCTTTAACTGACAAACCGCACTTACACATCTGCATAAACAAATCATTGTCTTCCCACCCCCAGCCAGGACCGAATTCTGGATCAAACCGACACTTCTTGAAAACTTCATCCGAAAAAAGACCATACTGAGTATACGCAATCCAGCCATCTCGAATTTCTGCGGCCTTGCCTAATGGGGAGCACTCAACCTCCTCCCGATTCCGTGTGCAATAATCAGGATCCAAACCGACACATCCGACATTCAGATCGCACATTACACTTGAGAGATATTCGTAACTTCCAGGGATATATATTATGTCGCCATCTAGCAAAAGCACGTCCCCCTGGCAGACCTGGATCCCTTGGTTTCTTGCCACAGCGGCACCCATATTACCGGCATTTAGAATGGAACGAATCTTCGGTTGACTATTAAGATAGTCAACCGTACCGTCATTACTTCCGTTATCGACAACGACAACTCTCACATTATCTGCAAGAAGCAGTTCTACTGATTCTTTCAATAGCTCTAGGTTGTTGAAGCTTACAACAACGCAGTTTTTAGCTTTCATGTTGATCACTTTCTTCTCCAACAAATGGAAGTCCAGGATGTACAGCGTACGTCACGCGAGAGAATGTGAGTAGCATTTATGGTACCCTGAATCTCGCTACGAGTGGCCACAAGCATCACATGTTCGAGCATGGACCTATCCATTCCATTAACCTGCTTCTTCTTCGCCTTTGACAGAAAACCACTCTGACTATACAGTCTATTTCTTCATAATATACTTCTGGCTGATGAAACTATTATGTCAAACGCCTATTTAGTGGTATCTTTACCTCAACCGCTGGCCACAAGAAGGATCTCATGTCCCACTTTCTATACTGCTCGCCTCCACTTGTTAGTCATCTATATATATCGTTACCTTCGGCCCTTGCGCTTCAGAAGCGAGGCCACCAAATTAATTTTTACGTCGGCGATCATGAAGGGTATCCAGGCCCAGACATTCATGCACTCTTGGCAGCACTAGGATTCTCCGTGTGCCCAGCACAAAAAGGTGCGCGGTTCTTACCTTTTACGTCTTCTGACAATCACATAGATGACGCCACACTCCGTACTCACTTTCAGAATTCAGGTTCCCACATCGCAGAAGACTTAGGGCTCTTCCTCCGTAAGTCCAAACCTGACGTTTTGGTAGTGGATTGTCTGGCCGTGGGAGCATTAACCATCATGCATCGAGTCAATGTTCCATGGGCCTCTTTTTCTACTGCCGGAATGGCGGATACCCCGCTGATTTCTCGATTTTTACATGTAGTACCAATCCCGAAATCCTTTGAGATGCCCAATGTAAAAGCTCGACCGCAAGTACGCTACGTCGGGATGTCTGTGTGGCAAGGAAGCTTCGGATCGCTTCCTTCGTGGATACAAAAACAATCATCTGAGCGTCCTCTTGTTCTCGTAGGTGTAACGAGTCTAAGAGACCCGCACAAAGGTCCAACACCTCACAAACGCTATTTGCGTGCAGTATTGGATGGGTTGGCTCAAGAAGACGTAACGGTGATAGTCGCGCTTTCGGATGGCAGTGATCCGGCGGAACATGCACCCTGGCCTGATAATGCACACTTCACTAACTTCATTGCGTACGCCTCGTTAATGCCACAAGTATCGGCTGTTATCACCAATGCAGGACTTGGAACCCTAACCTGTGCCATTTCAAATGGCGTTCCAGTTGTAGCGGTGCCCATGTGTCGTGATCAGCCCATGCAGGCTCAGCGGTGTCAGAATGCAGGGATTGGAATCTCTATACCTTTTGAGGACCTTACAGCTGAACGTGTGCGCCATTCTTTACAGGACGTGCTCAATCAGCCTAGTTATCGAACCAGCACTTTGGCAATAGCGGAGGAGAACCGGCGGCTTCATGCTCCTGAGTACACAGCCGATTTGCTAGAGCAGTTGGCCTTGACACGTACGCCACTTCATTAGCTCTCCCAAAGAATCGGTTCCTCTTTCGGACCATATTTGTCCTTTTACCCTAACAGTGGGGCGTTTGGTAGCCCCCTGGTCTGGGCCTCAGTCCTTGAGCATCAAACAACGACGTCCATCTCCCCAGATTTGCCTCGAAATATAGCTGTCGCATGTCGCCGGCGCTCAAATAATTCGTTTCGATTACAGGCTCAGTAAATGTGTAGTGATCCCAATCTTGTGTTACAAAGCGGATGCCCAGTTCAGCGGCATGATCATAAATATATGTACCTGGCAGAGGCGTCAGTAGAGTAAATGCGTAAGTGACACGCCCGCGACCCTTATGGCGCTCTTGTTCCGTTCCAGCACCCAAGCGCTTGAGCCGATTTGCGTAGGCAATTGTCTCGGACACCGTGCTGAATGTATCTTGAGGAAACCCGATGATAAACGAACAGACCACATCTAGGCCCACGGATTGGCTCAGATCGACAACTTCTTCGACGTACTCCAGGTGAATCCCTTTGTGAATCTGACGCATGATATCTGGATTGCCTGTTTCCACCCCATAGTTGACGCCGACACACCCCGCTTCGACTAGCTTAGTCGCCAAATCCAAGCTCATCGTATTGATTCGCGCCTCACATGTCCATTCGAGCTTAAGCCTACGATCCACAATGAGATCGCAGATTTCCATAGCTCGATTGGGCCACAGAGTGAACGTGTCATCGGCAATGAACAACGACTTTAACCCATAGCGATCGACCAGTTCTTCGATCTCATCGACAACATACCTCGCCGCTCGCGCTCGATATTGAGGATGACGATACAGCGAGTTGGCTGCGCAAAAGATGCAGTGGGAGGGACAACCTCGTGCCGTGATCAACACGCCTGGTTTCGCATATCGCTCAAGTCTTAGAAGATGCCGGGCTGGTAGGGGCAGACGATCTAGATCAGCAATCAAAGGCCTCAACGGAGTTAGACAAATGTTTCCAGTGCCGTCTTGACTACGAAAGGCTATTCCTCGAATCTGATCGAGCGATAATTTAGGGCTATTGAAATATTGCATTAACTCCAGAATGGTCTCTTCACCTTCGTGACGCACAACGACATCGACCGCAGTACAAGCAAGAGTTTCTTCCAGCAGGAAGGTTGCCTGTGGGCCACCGATGATCACATAGGTATCTGGGGCAACTGCCTTGATCGACCCGGCGACGCGCAGAGCATTTTTGTAGGTCTTAACTACAGTACTCAAGCCGACAACGCGCGGCTTATGTTCTCTCAGATAGCATGCCAACTCGGCACCACGCATATGCTCGATCTGCATGTCCAATATCTCAACGCTGTAGCCCGCCCGTTCTAGAACAGCAGCTAGATAAGCTAGGCCCAAGGGTGGCGAAATTCCACCGGGTGGATCGATCGGGCTGACGCAGATTGGGGGCGGAAGGATGAGGAGAATATCTAACATAGCTCTATCTCTGCCATCCGGGAGTTTTCACGATTAACGCGATCTCTCATGTTGCAATCTCCACACTACAATCACAAACATAGCAGCAATCCCACCTAACGTTACGCTTAGTGGAGCCAACCACTGGTCGATAGTTGTTTTCCCTCGGGATGCCAAGTCAATGAGTTGTCCAATGCTGTAGGTAGGAACAACATGCAGGATCATCTCGACTTTCCGCGGAAATGGCATCATCACGGTCCAGCTTGGCAACATGAGTGCGAGCATGACAATGCTGCTCCAAGTGTTGACTTGATTGGTTGTAGATAGAATTCCACCCAAGAGCAATCCAACAAGAATAAAAAACAAAGCGCCAAGAATGATGCCGAACAGATCTAAAATCCAATTACCGTGCCACCCGTTGTTGAGAGTAAGCAAGATCAACGTCAACAATAATGCATAAAAGAGGCCCACCAGAACCTTTCCGATGACCAGATCTGCAGTAGTAGCAGGAGAACACTGCAAGGCTAGTAGCGTTCCTCTTTCTCTCTCCTCGACCAGTAATGTGGGCACCACAAACGTTCCCACCATGGCGAGAGACATTACCAATAGAAACACAAGAAAGTTAGCTCGCGGATCATAATCGCCAGCCGACCAACCACCTAGTTGCGAGACATTGATGAACATGAGCCGAACCGGCATGCTCCGCTCAACAAGTTTCCATGATTGCTCCTGCACAAGCTGATGAAAGCTCGCAACACCGCCTCCTCCGCTGCTGCCATTGACAAATACCTTAACCTGCGGCCGCTCGCCTCTTTCAAGTTGGTAGTCAAAATTGTCTGGAACAACAATACCGCCTACGGCTTCTTTCGCCACTTGCAGAGGAACCTGTTCAGGCGTCTCAGCTTTGAGTATGCGAAGATTCTTTTGCTCCTTCAATAGAGTAGTCAATTTGGATTGACCAGAATCGTAAACACAAATGGTCACACTCATTCGACTTGAAGCAGGGGAGAAAATGATTCCCAGCAGAAATGAAAGGCCGATAGGCAATACAATTGCAAATAGGACATAGAGGTTTTTGATAGCATCGCGGATATCCTTCGCAGCTATTGCAGCAATAATGTACCAGTTCATTGCGTCAGTTGCCTTCCGGTAAGTTGAAGAAACACCTCTTCCAAGGTTGCTTCTTGAGAATGAATACTAAACACCTTACCGCTTTGAACCAGCTCAGCGAGATGCTGCCTTTCAGCCGAAATGTCCAAGTACAATGTGATTTCCTGCTCATTTTGCAATGTCACCCTGACTTGCTTTTGCTTAGGCGAACACTGTTGCTTGAGATGAGCCGGCGTATCCAATGCAACAACCCTTCCTTGATCTATGATTGCCACTCTATCGCAAAGTTGATCGGCTTCTTCCATATAGTGTGTTGTCAAAAACACCGTGATCCCGCGTTGAGCAAGGTCGGCGATTAGCGCACGCAAACCACGAGCAACCGCTGGATCTAGACCACGCGTCGGTTCATCAAGAAAAAGTACCTGGGGTTCATGGAGCAATGCTCGTGCAATGAGCAGCCGTTGCCTCATCCCATTCGAAAAATGACTCACGATCTCGTGTTGACGATCCTGCAATTGCAGTTGAGCTAATATTGTCACCACTCGTGCGCGCGGCACTCTGTACAAACTCGCGAAAAAGGAGAGGTTATTATATGCAGACATTCGATCATAAAGGTTTTGGGATTCAAATACGACGCCGACTCGAGATCTCAGCATTTGGCGCTGTGAAATGACATCACATCCAGCTACATGAGCAGTGCCGCTCGTAGGTGTTAGTTGACCTGTCAGCATTCGAATAGTAGTTGTTTTGCCCGTCCCGTTCGGCCCTAGGAAACCGAAAATCTCGCCTCGCCCCACGGTAAAGGATACATTTGATACGGCATTCGTACTATTAAACATTCGGGACAGTCCCTCAACCCGAATCGCAACATCAGTGCTGGTCGAACTCATTGCGCCCCCTTTCGAGCCTGTACCCGAAAGATCACTCCTCAAATAACTTGCAGCTCAACATCCTACTAGACAGCTCTCTATACTGAATGATTTCCTCCGCTAAGGCTTCAGAGTTAGCTACGGCCAGCGCCTTGTCTGCCACCTTTTGACAATAATCACAAACATCACAATTTAATTCGCAATTCTGCTCGTGAAAGAAATCCAGAAAACCGCCGAGCTTGTTGTTATCGATCATAAAGGGCATTTTGTTCGATGGCGGAAAAAGCAACTCTAGTAAATTGCCGTCAAATTGACGGTTCGAGTATGCGAGCGCAACTGCCATATTCCACTCCTTACTGCCGGTACGATAACCAACCTTGAAGCGATGAATGCCCAATGCTTCATAAGAGACTATATCCTCCGGGCGAATCCAGCGACTGCGAATCAATTCGACAGGTTGTGTATATTTCAATAGGCTGCAACGAACTACGGGAAAATCGACATACAGACCGCTTGCCGGGCTGATCGGCTGCGAGGCATGACCAACCATGCTGTGGTGATACGAACGATAAGGACATTTATAAAGACAATACTCGGTGGCCAATAATTCCAATTCCACCCGGCCGTAGGCCACGGCTTTCTTCAGAAAACGAAAATCACGATTAGCATTAAAGTCTAGTGTGACAACGTCCGCACCCATATCAGCGAAATACCGCAAACCTGGCATTGAATTGACGTGGCTCATCACTGAGATCTTTACCTTCAACTGAGGGAAATTACGCTTCACCACTTCAATCAAATAGGGGTTAGTAACGACTACTTGATCCACGCCGAGATTGCACAGTTCTTCGAAGAATCGTAGTATACCTTTCTGTCCAGCAGGAGTGTATTCAGCATTGCCCATGCAGGGCGCATTGGCCGTGTAGGTGAAAGCAAACCCGTACTCATGTGCTCGGGCAATATGTTCTTTCTGCTGGGTTGACGTAACCTTCGGTAAGGCAATTGACGGGCGTCCTTGCCCGACCAAGAACGATGCGCCCGCACCAAACAGCTCTCCTATGTTGTGGGTTCTTTTATTCAGCTCGTGTAACCAGTCTAAATATGCATTATCCCAGATAGTAGCCACGCTCAATTTCATTTCGCACCTCAAGTTAGGATTTGACGGATTGTAGATATTTCCCCCAAAGACCTCCTCCCACAGACGAGATGATTATATCCATGATATCGATGTAACCTTCCGTCTTCCTGCCTCTCCGCAGAATTAGAGGCTACAATTCAAACAGCGACCAGATGTGTTTTGAGGACGTACTTCTCTTCCGCCGGCCAAGTCCCAAGGTTAATCTGCTGTTCATCTCCAGCAAGGACGAAGCCATCTGCGCTAAAGCGCCACACATTGAAGTTGGCGGAATGTTTCTACACAGATGGACGTTTTATCGTATCCTCGCTGACAAAATCCCTAATCCAGCGCAACGTAAAGAATTCCAGGTCCAGTAGGACATACCACGATCAGGCTTACCAACCTGAAGCCTGAGTGGCATCATTCACCCATCGCTGTTCGAAATCTTATCTTCCATTCCCGCGTAAGGCTAGAGTCTCCAACCTCATTAACTGATCGACTTGAGCATTCAGTTGTCCATATGCAGCACAATACTCCTCGGCGTCAGGACCGCTCCAGCTGCCGGTAATCAAGTACGCACGAGCTCGGCAACCGCCATGACATCGGGGTCTCCATCGACAGGTGCAACAACTAGAAAGCTCGTCATCGCGAATAGCCCGAAGCCTATTCAAGAGCGGCGAATCCCTCCAAATAGTCTCGAAGGATTGTTGGTGCAAATTGCCCGCTGCACCTATTGCGGAATAAACTGGCCGGCAGGGGGTCACATCGCCATTGGCATAGATCATGCACCATTTCTGCCCGACTCCGCAATTATGAGCCTCAGAAATTATGTTACTAAAACCACCCACCTCACGTTCAGCTTCACCGGCCAACACTCGGCCTCCGGTTTTCAGATATTTACGCAATCCCACTAGGCTAACCTCTTGTCGTTGTTTCGAGGACAACGACAGCTCTGTCCAGTGATTCTTTGCCCGACCGGATTCGGATACGACTGCTAGATGGACACTTTCTGCACCCCAACCCAAAGCTAGATCAATTGTTTGGGACAAGTAAGGTAGATTGAAAGCCGTCACACAATGATTCACCGAAACAGCCAGCTTTCGATTCACCAAAGAAGACACGAAAGCCTGAATCACCTCGAAATTTCCTGGGCCGCGGATGTAGTCATGAATCTCTGCAGAGGGGCCCTCCAAGCTAACAATAACGTAGCGCAAGTTGGATAAGCGAGTAAGGTTATCCCAATCGGATTCCTGCCATGAAACACCATTGGTGGAAATATCAACAGCAATGTTATGGTCTGCCGCCATAGTGGCAATCTCAAATAGATCTGGACGTAGATGTGGTTCACCGCCTGTGAGCACCACTACTAGAGGGTTGAACGTTTCCAACGACGCGAACAGTTGAGCCAATTCCGCATATGACAACTCATCACGTTCAGCCTGACCACTCGTCACAAAACAGTGGCGGCAACGCAAGTTACACGCGTTGGTGATACGTAGAACGACATAGTCTAGGCGTGGCTCAATAGAATTGAACGCCAGAGATCGTTCCCCCTCGCCTTGGGACGTTAACACGTGTTCCTGGAGTAACCAAGCCAACGAGTCCGGCCAATTCCCAGCATTTGGTGCTAGAACCATCTCCTGCAGTTGCTGAGTCTCGGTTTTGTTTAGCGAGATTGAACGACGCTCGACAGGAAGATAAAGACGCGAACCGTCTGGAGCCGATTTCCACGCTGCACACTTGCTAAGAAACCTAACCTTCGAGTTCACGCGATTCGGACTCCAGATTATGCTCACAATCTAGCAGCGCTTCGACAGTGGTGCACGGGCGTACTTCGTCATAGAATCGCTGGAAGAAGATCTTCTTCCAAGCGCACGACACTTCGTCGGATGGGGCATAAATATCGTGATATGCCGAATACGCAAGCGAACGACACCCGCCGCCGCAATCGTATTTGAACCTACACGTGTTGCATTCTCGAAATTGATCCACTGTCATTTCGCGAAACATACTCATCGTGGGGGAGTGTTCCCAAATCTCTTTTAGCGGTTTCTGGCGAATATTTCCTGCAATGAATTCATCCCACCATAGCGCTTGACAGGCTAGCACCTCGCCTTGCGAATTGATATCACAGCTATCTTTCGCGGCGCTGCACATCTTCCGCTTGAATCCATTTTCCTGGGAGTGAAAGGGATCCCAGGCATAATCAGGCGGACGAAGACCCTCCCCCACCTGGATGCCTCGCTCAGTTACACGCTTGCACGCGTGGTAGAGTCTCATACATGCGATCTGTGCAGGAGTAAGCGCAAGTTCGTGTGAAAAGGTTCGTGCTCTCCCGTTAAGAACGATCTCCGAGAAGTTTACCGAGCGGGCGCCCAATTTTTTACACAGCTCAAAAAACCGATGATGCTCTGCATAGTTGATCCGTGTCACGGTTACCGCCACATGCACAGGAATCCCGGCACTACTAAGTAACTCAATCGCACGCGCGGCGTGAGCAAACGAACCCGGTGCCCTACGCAGCAGTTCATGTGTTTCTGCAGTGACACCATCCAAACTGATCTGAAGGCTGTTGATCAACGCATGCTTTGCGCGCTCAACAAATGCTTCGTCAACGAGCAGACCATTGGTGAATATAGAGACCGCAATCTGTGCAGCATTCAGGGCATCGATGAGAGTCCATAAATGAGGATGAAGGAGCGGCTCCCCTCCGGTAAGGATCACGTCGAATAATTTGAATACTGGTAGCTGCTTCACTAAATTCAACCAATCATCAATCTGAAGTTCGTCTTTCAAAGCATCACCCGCAGAGACGAAGCAATGTTTGCAACGTAAATTGCAGCGACTACTTAGAGCCAAAGTGACATAATCAAGTGCGGGTGAGATTTCGTCTGGCCGAATCGGTGAGCCCTCTGAGGGGTTAGTTGTTATGATCTCACTCCTAGCGAGTTTGTCGAATAGGGTCAGTGTGTCATGTGCAGCCCGTTCTCGTGGAATTCTGTAATTCTGAGATTGAGCAGTGATGATCTGCGCGACAGTCATGCGTCCATCCAGGCTCTTTACTGCAGCCGTAGCTGACGGATTGAGATATATTTTCTTGTGAGCCCTAGGTACCCACAAAACCGAACCAAACGCACGACCTTTCCATGTGACATTTGCATCTAGTAGGCATATCTCTCCCTCATTCAATGCAATAGATCCTCTCTTTCCAGCAAAGTCTGTAACGGGTCAGTGCTATTGAACATTACACGCGACATACGTTGATAGTAGAGCTGCTCCCAGAAACATCTGGCGATGTTGGGACTACCCACGAAGCTGCCAGTTTCAGCCAGAGCTAAAGCGCGACAAGTACCACCACACAGACTTCTATTCGCACATTCGCGGCACCTCACAAAGCATCCATTGGTACACTGTCGAGCCTGCTGGAAAACCGGGGAATGTTCCCATATGTCGCGTAATTCCTTGTATCGCACATTACCGCCAACCCAATCGGACCCGTTAAGCAGCGGGCAGATCAAAACATCACCATTTGGCAAGATATGCCCGCCTGAGTCGCGTCCCAAGCAACTCTGAACCTTGTTCCATTTGGTCCTGGCTCCATCCGAGTTATGTGAGGTTACCTTCCTAAAGGTTTCTCCCTCATGCGCCTTCTGGTGAAGTACACCAGCCAAGGAGAGCGTAGCAATCATAGACCGTAACTGGAACAATTGCTTAATGTCGAGTTCCATCTCAGCGCGCTTTGCGCGTGCTGCGCCAAGAGGTAAAAACTCGCTAATTGACACCGGCAGTTTGCGCTGACGCGCAAACTTTATGACGTTCAGATATTCGGTAGCCGTCGGGCGAGTAACCGTACACGTCAGCTCAAGAGGCAAGCCGGATGCCTGGGCTAGCTCAACACCACGCAAGGTAGAAACAAAAGCGCCCTCGCCACGCAACCCATCATGAGTCTCCGGTCCCGAGCCATCGAAACTAATCTGAATCTTGGAGAGTTTGGCATTTTGGGCTTGTTCAACAAAGGACTGATCAATGAGCGCGCCATTAGTGCAAAGAATTACGCCAACGTTGATTGAATTGATTTCCGTGACCAGATCCCACAAATCCCTTCGCAGCAAGGGCTCGCCACCAGTTATGATCACACTTACCAACTTTAGAGGCTTCAATTGCCGAATCGTCTCTAGCCATTGAGTCCTACTCATTTCCTCCTCAGGGCTATCGGTCAATGGAATGTAGCAGTGTTTGCAGCGTAAGTTGCAGCGATGAGTTAGCGCGAAGGAAAAGTAATCTACAGGTGGAGAGACTTCGTCCATATCGGCGGGTTTTCCGCAAATCGGACTCGCCGTGAGTCAGCCACCCTCTAGCAGACGTTCGAATAACTTTGCCACATCATATTGAGCCCTTTCCGCTGAGATGGAATAGCGTGCTGCCTGGATTGAGGCGACTTGTCCTATGGTGCGGAATCCATTCAGCTCCGCAACGAATTTGGTAGCAGTCAAATTCAGCAGTACCTTCTGCTTGTAACCTGCTCTAAAGAAAACAGATCCGAAAGATCGTTGCTTCCAAGTAACATTGGAAGACACACTCAATACATCAGATAATTGCATAAGAGTCTCACCATCCCATTCCACGCGCAAATGCATTGATAAAGACAGTACGGCTAAGCTCAATGAGCCGTTCAAGATGCTGAACATAAAGGGGACCATACCGCCACCAGGGATGAACCGTTGCATCACAGCTTTCCAGCCGCTTGTAAACGCGAACTACGTCGAATATCATTTGCTCCTCCGGAACGCTATAGAGCAAGGAAAGCTCAGCAGCAATTTCACCCAAGGTCTGTTGACCTATCTTCATTCGCTCAACAATGGCGAGGGCCGTGGAATTCAGACGCAGATTCGTAGCCATTATGGAATCATGGAATCTAGCGCCATCTCCATCTACTTGCCTCAGGATTTCCGTCCACTGGTGCAAGCGTGGATGCAAACTCCGAAACCAGCGTAAGTGCCATCGGCCTAGGCTTGTATTCTGCATGTGCGGCTACTTTGAGAAAAGGCAATTCATCTTCATCGATGGTCGAGTCCTCTAGAGCTTGCCCATTGCACCATAGAGTGCCTTCCTCACTTCAGCAGCTGACAGGTGCGCAGTTTCGGTAACAGGCGCGTTGAACGAGTATTGATCCCAATCCCGAGTTAGAAACCGGATCCCCAAGGACTCGGCATCCTGGTAGATGCTGGTCCCTGGTAATGGTGTAAGCGGAGCATAGTTGCTGATTACCCTCCCACGTTTGCTTCCGCCACGATTTGGAATGGAACTACCCAACTGAGATAGCCGTCGGCCAAAGGCCATGGTTTGGCTCACAGTCTCCCATGTGTCCCATGGATAGCCGATTATGAAAGAACAAATGATGTCAAGGCCAGCAGCCTGCGAGAATTCAACTACCCGTTCAACTTGGTCGAGGCTAATTCCCTTGCGGATCAGTTTCATTATTTCAGAATTGCCTGTTTCAACTCCATACTGCACCTCTACGCAACCGGCTTCAAAGAGCTTCCGTGCCAGCTCTGGGGTCATGGTGTTGACTCGCGCTTCACATACCCATTGGACCCGTAGACCTCGGCCAATAATCAGGTCACAAATCTCGATAGCTCGCTTGGGCCATAACGTGAAAGTATCATCTGCAATGAAAAATGAATCCAGTCCGTACTGCGTAACCATTTCTTCAATTTCGCTTACCACTGTCCTTGGAGAACGCGCACGATAAGGAGGATTGGGATACAACGTCCGAGCCGCGCAGAACACACAGCTAGATGGACAACCACGAGCTGTGATCAAAACCCCAGGCTTTGCATATCGATCCAATTTGAATAGGTGTCGTGCCGGAAAGGGCAAACTATCTAGATTTGCGATCAACGGACGCGGTTCAGTCTGACTGATGCCTGAGCCATCCCGGAAAGCGATGCCACGTACGGCCTCAAGAGATAAAACGTCCCCGTCAAAATAGCGCATCAAGTCGATCAGGGTTTCCTCCCCTTCCTGTCGAACTACAACATCCACCATCGGGCACGCCAGTGTTTCTTCAACTAGAAAAGTAGCTTGAGGGCCACCTATGACTATTTTTGTTGTAGGCGAAACTCTTTTGATAATTTGTGCCGACCGCAATGCATTCTTGTAGGTAACAACCATAGCACTGAGGCCCACAACACGAGGTTGTCGTTCTCTCACTAGTTGTCCCAATTCGAGGCCGCGCAAACCATCGACCTGCATGTCCACTATGTCAACGGTATAGCCGGCATGCTCCAAAACCGCCGCCAAATACCCTAGACCCAGAGGGGGACTCAACCCCCTTTCACCTTCCTGTGAACGGAAAGCGATGCTAGGGGGGGCGATTAGCAGCACATCCAAAGCCATGTCCCCTCCACTCTGCTCGGAAACGATCTACATATACAGACCATACCTACCCTTATCGGAAACCCGACATGTGAAAATTTCGGATCTCAGCGGCACTTAAGTAGGGTGTTTCTATAACCGGTTCCGCAAAAGTATACCGATCCCAATCTCTATGCAAAAAACAGATCCCGAGTTCCGCGGCGTGTTCGTAGAGATAAGTTCCAGGCAGTGGCGTTAGAGGTGCGAAACCCACGCCCACCCGACCACGCACGGGGCGACCGGCGGATGCGTTTACGCTACCTAGTTTTGACAATCTATGCCCGAATTCAATCGTCTCTTGGATTGTCTCTGGTCTATCCCAAGGGAAGCCGAGGATGAATGAACATACTACGTTCAATCCGATCGCTTGAGAATAATTGACAACCTCTTCAACTTGTTCCAATTTTATTCCCTTGCGTATGAGTTTCATGATTTCGGAATTTCCTGTTTCAACTCCAAACTGCACTTCGACGCAACCTGCCTCAAGCAATCTGCATGCCAATTCGGGTGTCATGCTGTCCACCCTTGCTTCGCAAATCCACCTAGTATTATTCAAACCCCTGTCAATAATGTGCTCACAGATCTCCAGTGCACGATGTGGGTGGAGTGTGAAAGTATCATCAGCAACGACGAAAGAATTCAAGTGATATTCTTTCACCATTTCTTCGATTTCATCGACCACTAGCTGCGGAGAACGTGCTCGGTAAGGCGGATTCGAGTAGAGAGACCTGGCAGCGCAAAACACACAATGGGACGGACAGCCGCGAGCGGTAATCAGAACCGCTAACGCATAATGATCCATTTTGAATAGATGGCGTGCAGGAAAAGGTAAACTGTCCAGATTTTCGATGAGGGGTCGTGGTTCGGTCTGCACAATCTGGTCGCCATCGCGAAAAGCCAATCCCCGTATCGAGTCAATCGTCGGTCCTTGGCCGTCATAATGTCGCATCAATTCAACTAGGGTTTCTTCGCCTTCGTAGCGTACGACTACATCAATTGCCGAACAAGCAAGCGTCTCTTCCACCAAAAATGTGGTTTGGGGGCCCCCCATTACAATTGGCGTTTTAGGCGATACCTCTTTGATAATTCGTGCTGCGCGGAGGCCATTTTTGTAGGTGTTAACCATTGCGCCGATACCTACTACCCTCGGGCGACATTCCAGAATCAATCGCCTCAAATCGGTTTCTCGTAGCATCTCGGCTTGCATGTCCGTTACCTGTACTCGGTAACCAGCTCGCTCAAGCACCGCTGCCAAGTAGCCTAGTCCCAACGGCGCCAGGAATGTACCTTTCCCAAATTTCAACACGCTCGTGCTCAAAGGAGGATTGAGCAACATAACATCTACTTCCATTTTGATTCCCTTTTAGTGATACTCCCGCCACTCGGCCACTGCCGCTATCTCCTTGAAAAAGCAGGCCCGACGTACGGCAATTTCATGGAGGAGGTGCGGTTCCTCCAAAGCCTTGGTTATTGCCATAACAACTTCTGATTCCCTCAGCAAGTCACAACAAAGCTCACATAACCCGTTTCGAGGATAGTGTAGCTGTAACTTTTGACTAAACCCTCTTTCAATAGCAAGTTGAGCCAAGTAACTTGGCCCCCAGAGGCGTAGGGCCTGAACATATGCGCTTTTTTCCGCCCTAGCTAAGATCTCCGCCAGAGTTTCCTCCTTCAGATTACCCAACCGCAATGGGTGCTTGCCGCGAGCACAGTCGAGCGGAGGTGCGCAGCAAGCGTATACCGTGCCGTTCTTGTCAACCAAAGGCACATTTGCTCGATAACATGAGCCGTGCGGTATACGATTCTCCCAATCGAACCGCTGCGCATTCAAGTGTTCGGCAAAGCCTTGTCGAACTATTTGAGTCGGAACGATCGGTACTGGAACATCCAGTTGAGATTCCACCCCAAGCTTAAAATTTGAAAAATCCTCTGTACGACAATGAGCAACAACGAGAACAGCTCGAATTCCCAGAGCATAAGCCTCCTGTACAGCATTGAGAGCGTAGCTCACCGGGATTTGCGCAGAATGGAACTCGTCAACGCTGACAGCCAGATCTGTTAGGCCTGGTAGTTTTTCCAAGAGCTTCCGAGCATCTTCTCGACGACTGGCCCAGTATGCATTTGTTACGATATTGACTTGTAAACCGAACATCGCCGCCTGGGCAACAGCGGACCGTAATTTTTCGAAACTACAAAAAACCTCTCCTCCGGTAAGGCTAATCAGCTGAATATGACCCAAGCGCGCTGCCTGCGAGATCCAATCCAGAAGGCACTCTTGATCAGGAAGATCATGGCGATCCAATTGATATCCAAACATACAATGTGGACAATGCAGCGGACAGAGCGTTGTACCCCATAATGCCAGAATCTCTTGGAATCCAAACACCCCCTTTCGCGCCTTTGGCATAGGGGGAGAAATGTACTCGGACAGCGGAGGAATAGCCATGCAACTCCTATCTTCTGGTATGACTCTCATCTTTCCCAGCATACCGCGTACTAACATGCTTCCGATTTTCCAGAACGCACAGCTCTTGGAGTGCCATTATCCGCGCAGGTAGCGCATAGCCGTAAATCGCGCAACTCTGCGACGCTTAGATGTTCTGTTTCTATGATCGGGGCTGCCATTGAGTAATGGTCCCAATTCTTTGAGACAAACCGTATTCCAAGCTCAGATGCGTGCTCATAGACAAAGGTTCCCGGAAGTGGCGTGAGATGATAGTAAGCAGCAGTAACCCATCCTCGACCTCCAATTGGCTTGCAATTCGGGCCACTTGCACCTAGATGTCGAAGCTTATTTGCAAACTCAATCGACTGCTGGATGGTTTGCCTGGTATCCCAAGGAAAGCCCAGGATGAAGGAGCACATTACATTTAAACCAGCCGCTTGGCTAAAGTTCACTACTTCCTCCACCTGCTCCAACGTAATTCCCTTGCGGATCCGCCTCAGGATCTCAGGATGGCCACTCTCAACTCCATAGAACACCTGGCAGCAGCCAGCCGCCCGCATCTGTTCAACGAGTTCAGGACTCATGGAATTCACCCGCGCCTCACATGTCCAACGAGCCCTTATCCCGCTGGCAATCAAGAGATCACAAATCTTCAGCGCTCTCTTTGCCTGCAGCGTAAACGCATCATCAGCGATGAAGAACTCCCGGATACCAAAATGTTCGACAAGATTGCAGATCTCTTCAACGACGGCTTGCGGAGAACGAGCTCGATAGACCTGCTCGGGATACAATGCCCTTGCGGCACAAAAAACACATTGTCCAGAACAACCACGTGCAGTAATTAGCACTCCAGGTTTGCTATAGCACTCCATCTTGAATAAATGACGAGCAGGTAAAGGCAGTTGATCCAAATCCTTAATCGGTCGGCGAGGTTTCGTCTGATAGATACGTGTACCATCACGGAAGGCTATTCCTGAAATCTTATCTAGCCCAGGCCCTTCGCCATCGAAGTAGCGCATAAGCTCAAGAAGAGTTTCTTCTCCTTCATGGCGCACCACAACATCAATAGCTTCACAATCCAACGTATCCTCAGGCAAAAAGGTTACATGAGGTCCACCCATAACTATCTTGATATGAGGAACCGTCTGACGGATCAGCTGTGCCACTCTCAGACCGTTGTTATAGCTTCCAACCATGGCGCCAATACCCACTATCCGTGGCTGGCACTGAAGAACGTGTTGTATTAGGTCCACCCCACCCCACCCAAATGCATCCATATCGACGAGTTTCACTTGGTATCCCGCCCTTTCCAGGACAGCCCCAAGATAACCTAGGCCGAGTGGGGGTATAAAACCGGTTCCCCTGATACTCGAAACATTACGCACCAACGAGGCATTTGGTGGGACGAGCAGCAACACGTCGCATTTCTCAGTCACATTGTCTCCACTTACCTAGAATGCGCAATTGCTGATCGAGTGGCTTCCACATAGAGACTTCGCATCTCCTCGGAACTTAGATACCCTGTTGAGATAATTGGAGAGCTCATCGTAAATCGATCCCAGTCGCGAGAGAGAAAGCGTATGCCTAGTTCGTCCGAATGCTCATACAGATATGTCCCGGGTAGAGGTGTCAGATAGGCAAACATCGCATTAACCAACCCACGTCCTGACCCTCCCATATTGGGTTCTCTTGCGCCCATTCTCCGCAACTTGTTAGCGAATGCAATACTCTGCTTGACAGTTTCCGCCGTATCCCATGGAAATCCAATGATGAATGAGCAGATCACATCCATACCGGCAGCTTGAGTCAAGTCCACCACGTGTTCGACCATCTCGAGAGAAATACCTTTGCGGATCAATTTCATAATTTCGGGGTTGCCAGTCTCGACGCCGTATTGCACCAAATAACAACCTGCCTGACGCATCTTGCCAACTAGTTCTGAAGTCATTGAATTGACGCGTGCTTCACAAGTCCAGCGCGCCTTTATCCCATTTGCGACAATCAAATCGCAGATTTCGGCTGCACGCTGCGGTTGAGAAGTAAAAGCGTCATCAGCAATAAAGTATTCATCAACACCAAAGCGTTCGACCAATTCTCGGATCTCGTTCACGACCGATTTTGGGGAACGCACTCGATACCGTTGTTCCGGATGTAGGGCATTAGCGGCACAGAAAACACACTGCGAAGAGCATCCACGAGCGGTGATGAGGATTCCCGGTTTGGTATACAGAGATCCCTTGAAGAGAGTTCGATCTGGAAAAGGGATGAGGTCCAAATCGGCAATTGGAGGACGTGGACAGGTCTGGTATACGTGATCGCCATCGCGAAATGCAATGCCGCGAATTCGGTCCAACGCCAGCCCGCTCCCGTCGTAGTGGTGCATCAGTTCTACGATTGTCTCTTCACCCTCATAGCCGACAACTACATCAACATATGGAAAAGCTAAGGTTTCCCTAGACAGAAACGTGGCCTGGGGTCCCCCGATCACAACTCTAGTTCCAGGTGAAACTTCTTTGATGATCCGAGCAGCACGCAAGGCATTCTTGTAGGACACTACCATGGTGCTTATGCCGACCACACGTGGATGGTACTTCCGCACACAATCAGCAAGGGCAATCCCAGGTAGATTTTCCACCTCAAGATCAATCAATCCCACTCTGTATCCAGCACGGCCTGCTGTGGCTGCTAGATAGCCCAAGCCTAGTGGCGGTATAAAGCCCTTCCGAGATGCTCTTTGCTGATCCGACGATCGACGCAAGGTGGCGCTAGAAGGAGGCATAACAAACAAGAGATCGTACTGTTCCATCCGTAGTCCTTCTCATGCCAATGGCATTCCCATCTACAATGGAGTCCAATCGATCTCTAGAACGTTATAGGGCTCAAGCTTTTCAATTAACTGACGCACGTCCCTGGTTGCTTGCTCGCAATCAAGACCGAAACGCTGCATCTGTAACTCGACAATCTGTCCAATGGTGTGAGTACCGTCGCACATTTCCCAAATCCGAGCGGCGGAGCTATTTAGAGTGATCTTGGATCCCCTAATTCGAACGTCCTTTTCGCCGCGTTGGGAAGCTGCCTCGGCCTCCGCCAATTGGTCAAAATCAATGGGATAGAGAACGATTCGTTGGCGCTTATCTGCATCCTCTTCGTACTTCCAGACATGCAGAATGTCCTTAGGTGTCAAGGTCTTCCAATCTTCTCGGTCTAAGACAGACATAGTAATCCTTTCTATCAAGTTCCTTCCGGTCAGCAGAGAGTCATAAGACACTATTCTCATGCCCGGATTGGTACATAACCATATGAATAGACCCTACTGCAGATCGCCTCAAAGCTATACCCCACAATAATCAACAGAATCCGATCGTGAAATCGTGCATAACATCCAGTATTATGCATGAGTGATATATTACAACTCCGAGGATATTGCATTCCTATCGGATTTACAGATAAGGACCAAAGCGGCCCGACCGATAGCGGACCAGGTCACACCCCTTTCGCGCATTAGCTGCCTAACCTTGCTTCCATCGGTAGGCCCAAACGGCACTAATGACGTTATCTGCGAAAAGGTCACAGCCATCCAAAAACTCCATCCTACCCAACGGTAGCTTCCCAACCCAGGCATAATTATTAGAGTCAACATGATCAGAACCGAAACACACAAGCCTGAAAATGAACCCATAAGCAATATGAGAGCTATATAGGCATATGGCACATCTGCACGTGACGCTGCAAAGCGCACAAAAGGAGCTCGAAAGGTTGGCAGGACAACTGCCACAGGATAGTCCGGCCCTACTAGGCGTGCACCTGTAAGTGCGTGTGCGAGCTCATGTACTGCGCCGCATATTCCGATCGAGACAGCTGCAATCATTACGGGCGCTACTCCCCAAATTATCGACTGTGTCCAAGACCAACGAAAAGCGATTAGCATCACTCCTGTAGCCAACAGTGCAGGCACAACCGCTCCCAGTGCGGTACGCTGTATCATCGGCAACACAACCATTCCTAACAACCTCAATGGATATCGAATGTTTAGCTTCGAAAGAAGAATCACTTTCACGGTGATTACCTTTGCACGTATCGCAGCGAGTGTCCTGATTTCGATATATCACCTCAACGGAACTCGGATCGAGTCCATCGTCAAGGGAGATATGCTTGCGAAATACTGTCTCACCACGCGCAGTTCCTTGCATAAACTGCCGCTACGACGGCGGCGGCTGCCGCTGCCGCGGGTGGTATTCCCCCCGCCGTTTCGTAGTAAGACGCTAGGTCATACTCCGTTTCTACTACATCAATTTCCGGTGTTTCATACTCTCTAGGCTGTCCGTCGTCTCTAGGCTGTTTGTTGTCCATTCCTCTTAAGTCTCCCTTCTATACTCAAGGCTCGAAGAAGATAAAACAAAATAGAGTATTGGTAATTCCCGCTCACAAAGTGTGAACCGACGTGATGGCCAAATAGCCAATTCCAAGTCTCAAACCGTTCTTGCAGTCCTACACGAGTGTATTCCATTTACAGGAGGCAAAGCTCACTGACACGCATAAGTGTCATTTTGCCGATCGAGTAGAATCCGTCTGTCGTCGTTATTCGACACAGAAATCTAGAGGTTTTGAATGGATGCTACAAGACCTGTTCCTGGAGAAGTATCTCCTGGCTGATTTCAGCCAGACTGCAACAGCTGATTGTGATATGAAGTGCGAATCACGGGTTGTGATGGTGTCATCGTGAATTGAGAGGAGTCCGCTGGCGGGTTCCCTTTAATCCTAGTCCCGAATAAAGCACGACGGATTGCTGCACTGTACACAACCACGGGAAAGTTTCTCGAACACGATGACAAAGATGTGAAGTACATCAGCTTCAATGTAATTCCTTCTCGTTAATCTCGGATGGACACGACAATCGCCAGCATGTGAGTCCAGCATCTTATCGAGATGACGACCGTTTTGGGTGAATTGAGGATGACATCTAGTCAAACTAGGCTCCGATAGAAATCAGGACCATTGATTCCAGGAGTACCTCATGCTGACAAATGAGATAGTAAGATCCATCCTTCATACAGATTTTCCGTCCAAAGCAAACCTCTGGTCCGCTCCGTGATCGATGGGCCAGTTTGACGCACGATATGCGGTAGCCATGGCAATAGCGCAAAGGCCACGTTAAGAAATAGCTCATTGACGGCAGATGGTTTCCATGTCAAACATTGCGATGAATTGCACGTACGGGAATGTTGGCAATTCACTTCGCGACGTCCCCGGATTGCTCCTACCCGGAGACATCGCGACTCCTTCTATTTAAACCGCCAATACACTTGGACCCGTCAATCTCTCACAACTATTCATCGTTTGCTTTGTCTTCTAAGAAGAACTCCGTATATTGCTGAGCACTACTTATACTCGCATCTGAACATTTGCACAAACAATGGGAAGCCTCGCCATCATTTGTTTTGAAAGACCAAATTACCAAGCGCAATTCTTCGAATATACGGCCACGACAATTGCAGCAGCTGCGGCGGCTGCAGGCGGAATTCCCCCAGCAGTTTCGTAGTAAGACGCTAAATCATATTCCGTTTCTACTACGTCGATTTCCGGTGCTTCGTAGTCTGTAGACTGATGATCGTCCATTTCTCTCAACTCTCCTTTCTAGGTCTAGATTTCATGTGATAGATCGAACAGCTTATTCAATACAGTCTCTTGCTAGCTACTGATCGTCGAATATGCTGTAGTTCTCGAAACACGGACCGTAATTCCGCGATCCTTGAGCTGCTGTTGATCGAGCTGGCTTCAGGATTCGAGCAATATGCAATACCAGCGAAGCTCGGATCCCGTTTGTCTTTGATATTGTCGTAAGAGAAGAGAATCGTTGAAATACTTATCTAGAGCAAAGACTTTCACTAAACAATCTTAAGAATTCGTGAAACGTGCTAAATCGTCTTGATAAGTACGATCTGCCCGTGTCCGGATATGCTGCCGCCACGAAGAGGTGGCCAGCTGGCACCTCTTTGGTGACCCAAGGAAATTACGACGACCATATCACCTGATAATCTACTGGTCAATCATTAAATACATGGAGTCCATATCTAACTCCGACGGTTGAGAATAGGAGCAAACCGGATTACGAACAATGCACTGGACATCACCTCCCGAGCCAATTCAGGATCACGCTACGAAACCCCACCTCGCCTCCACTTGCATACTTGTTTCTTTAGCTCCAAAGGGTGTGTTTTCTACCAAAAGGATCGGCATATCAACTATGGAAGAAGAGTCTGGGAGTTATCACACCAAAACACCAGGAACTTTCAACCGAGTTTGTCAACAACTACATTCGGCCGTTTAGTTCAAAACAGCATTTACGAGCCTCTGAGTTCTACACCTCCCGGGAGGTACTAGCCACATCTGCTCGAATTGTGATGTAGCGCACAGGAGCGATAAAGAACAATTTCCGATAGATTCTTTCGTTGAATTCTGTGCGGTCGTTGTATTGTGTGTATCTGTTATATTGTATAGTTGGCTGTGGTGTATTCTCCGATAAATAGAATATTTACGATCGAAGGAGAGCAGCCAAATAGAAAGGAATCGCGCGAGACCCACGTCATGTCTAGTGGCCACAGATTCAACAACTTGCGATGTGCTGCTGAATTTGAGATCACGAGATCGCTCCGACAAGGAGACAGCTACAGATAGTCAATCTCATTCACTCAGCAGTGCGACACCACATGAAGAGGGTCAATCTTTCGACCGTTTTCAACAGAATTAGTCCGGAAGGGATTGGCGATACTACGAGAAATCAGGAGGAATTATGGACCACGCTAGTTACATTCAGAGTCAGAACAAAGCCATCCGTCTGCAGCAATGTCTTTTACCTCTTCTTCTAGCGCCAGAATGTTATATCTGCACTACTCACTTCTGGATCCTCCACACAATTTCCGCTACATAGCCAATCAATACAGAGCGCAGCATACGCTCCGATCACCGATGCAAATACGCTAGTCGAGAGCAATCCGCTCGATGTAATCCAATCGGCGAGTCTTCCCCGCGTAATGTAGCGGAGCAAGAAGTGGGAGATTATCGGAATGGCTGGCATTACTGAGAATCGAAATGGAACATGTGGACAAGTAGGTACAAGATCTCTGATTTGTGACGGAGTGTCTGTCCATATCCTCTCAAAACACAAAACATTGGTAGGTATTATTAGTGGGATACTCTGTCGGCATGGTTACCGGTTATCCGAACTAAAACGAAATGAGGTGAAGACAGCCACTGTATATGTTATCGACGTATTTCCACTGATCAGCATTCATCACCTCTCAACAGGACTGCCTCACTCACAAATGTGCTACTTTTTGGCAATATTGCCGCCTTGCGATCAATCACGCCCTCTACTCTCGTTGCTTGATCTTGGATTCGCAGGCTGCATCCCTGCTGAAAGGTTGGCTGAAGACCTCGTTGACGCTATTCGCTCTGTTTGCCGAGGCAAACTTTGGATTCCACCTCTACCCTCTCCCGCCACAGAAAATGATACCGCTGATTCATTCAATCACGAACCACAAGAGTTCATCGCAATACTTACCAAAAGAGAAAAGCAAATACTTAATTTGACTCTGAAGCGAGCAACAAACAAAGATATTGCCAATCTCCTCGGGATCTCCGAACGTACTGCAAAATTCCATATGCATAATTTGTTGGCTAAAGGTGGCGTGGGATCTCGAAATGAATTAATTAGAAAGTGCATGAACCATCCATGTGATCCGGGAGTGAACACGAACGAATTGGTTACACAACAGCGAAGTTAACCCGTTAGCTCCCGCTCTCCGGAGGACGAGAACTTGTTCCATTTTCCTACGCTCAACGATCTTGGACCCACTAAGGAGCCTACATAGGCTCTTGGTTCCAGGGCGTTCTCAATACGAGAGTCTATGATATATGCTATCTATGCCATGTTTTTCGATAAACTTCGGCCGAGAGTCAATCAATAGCATTAACGTTTGACCATAGATCTAGGAACGCTAGCTACACTTTTGTCGCAACCTCTTCCCTGTACCTGGAAGGTACAGCTTCCTGTACCGAGCAAAGAGGGAGGTACAGTAGACATCCGGGCGAGCTTGCCATACGCTGTAGCCTAACGTTGACCATACTCGAAAAGCGTAGCTTAAGTCATCTCATCATTACTTACATGGCTGCTTAATCTCTTCAGCAGTGAGGGTATATGTGATGGATTCTGCTCTAAACGGAAAGTGGTTGGCTCTTGCTGTCACAACCCGGGGTGAACCTGAGGTGGCCACACTCTTGCGCAATGCCGGATACGAGGTCGTTGCACCTCAATTACCACCATGTACAAGTTGTACTCGACGCTGTAATGGACGTTCGCTATTTCCAGGTTATCTATTTTGCCGACTGGACTTCCAGAAAGAATTGAAAATCATCTCGATACCTGGAGTCAAAGACTTTGTTCATTTTGGACATACGGTTATACCAATTCCAGAAGATGAGATCAGGAGTTTGGCAATTATCAATGCTTCCCCCCGCTGCAAATATGCAGAGCCCTCCCTATATCAGGGAATGGCCATCTCTATAGTTCGCGGTCCACTTGCCGGAGCTCGTGGCGTCCTCTTACAAAGAGATGCCGAAAGACATGTAGCGATATCAATAAATATCCTAAATCGATCAGTTCTTGTAAAACTCAACTATGATGACATTCTCATCGAAGATGCAAATGATCGCCAATGCGCCACAATTCGAAAACCACAAGAGCTCCTTCTCTGATGCGGCATGCTGTGGATCTAGAAAACGGTGCTTGTGATCCAGAAGTGCACCAGTTCCTCCTGCTGAAAGGACCGGGATGCCGAGCGCTATCGTAGTCACTTATAACAACATCGAGACAATCGTTCCTTTAGTGCAAGGACTTTTAGTGGACGGCATTGATGTCGTTGCAGTGGATAATGGCAGTGATGATGGAACAGCGGAATACCTTAAAAAAGAAAGGCACATTCGCAGCATTCTAAACTCGACCAATTTGGGCTCCTCTGTTGCCCGAAACCTTGGAATCTCGGCATGTCACGGTCCTTACTTGCTAATAGACGGCGACATCGGCTATCTTCCTGGAAGTTTTCGCTATTTGATGGAACTCCTCAGCCTCCATAGCGTTGCCTGTGTTGGTTTTGATCCATACTGTTGTACTGCAGATCAAGCTGAAATTTGGCCTTCGTTTCCGCCTCGTAACATTGATGTCGAACCGGGATGGATAGCCTACACCCAATATGGCCTCTTTTCTGAAGAGGTGTTCTCGCATTGTTTGTTCGATGAGTCCTACGGGTTCGGCTGGGGTCTTGAAGACGACGACCTTTTTCTTCAAATGTGTTCGCACCAGTTGGTCACTATACAGATTCGCTGGCAGTATTACCATCGCAGACATTCTTCCCTAGCAGCACTACTACGTCGCGGTATTGGCCCAAACTACGTCCGTAGAAGTGAACACTTTGAACGGAAATGGGGCAAAGCTTATGTCCCGGGGCTTGGAAGGGCTCGCACCCAACTTAACAGCCGTCAGCTTATGTTGGTTGATTGGCACATGATTGGAGGTATACCACTCCCTCGAATTGCTGAGTTCATGAATTGGAATCTGCAATTGACGCAAGAAGAATGGGCTTCTGCCGTAGAGTGGCTCCACAAGTTCCGTATTGAAAACGCTGACCGTATTTATTCCCCGCGCGAGAAGCACCATTAGTCGCGAAGTTGTGGCCGTTTTACTGTTTCTTCAAAATTGATATCCGGAGGCAATAGCCACGAAATGATTTCCGTTAACAGATGCCATATGGCACTTCCGCTCTGGATGAGATCTGTGAAGCACGTAAGGCATACCCATCGAAGTCTTGAGGCAATAGATAAAGCAACTCTCTAATGGGAAATAAGAACAATGCGACTATTCTTTTTATCTTTGGCACTCGACCAGAGGCGATCAAACTAGGTCCACTCGTGCACATCATGCGTGACCAGATGGTTCACACCATCTTCATTTGTACTACCGCCCAACATCGCTCCCTACTGGATCAAGTATTAGCCACTTTCGATATCACACCAGATGACGATCTCGGTGTTATGCATGCGAACCAGACTCTCTTCTACTCAACAGCGACAATGATTTCCCGCCTTGAAAAGATCTTTCGTAAGAGAAGCCCCGATCTGGTCGTTGTACAAGGCGACACTACCTCCGCTCTCTGCGGGACGTTGGGCGCGTTCTATGCAGGTGTACCGGTTGCGCACATTGAAGCAGGCCTAAGAACAGGGAATCTCTATAGTCCGTTCCCTGAAGAGGCAAATAGAATAGTAATCTCACGATTGGCCACTCTTCATTTCGCACCCACATTACAGGCTGCGTCATCGCTTAGGGATGAGGGAATCGCGGCAAATCACATCTTTGTCACTGGTAACACTGGAATTGACGCGGTACTATACGCGCAAAAGCGACTTGCTACTGAAACTTTCGAGAACCTTCCCTCACGGATGTTTCCGAAAGGTAAAAAACTGATCGTGGTCACTGTCCACCGGCGGGAGGTTTTTGGCTTCCAGTTCGAGCAAATCCTATCTGCGCTAGTTTCTCTTGCTGCTGACAAAAGCCTACATATTGCTTTCGTTGCTCATCCCAACCCACATATTGGGCGTGTAGCTATGTCACGGTTATCCCCACACCCCAATATCACAGTTCTCCCACCGTTAGACTATCTCTCTTTTGTTGATATTATGAATCATGCATATATTCTTCTGACGGACTCTGGTGGGATCCAAGAAGAAGGTCCGTCTCTAGGGAAGCCGGTTCTTGTTCTGCGCGACGAAACCGAACGCCCTGAGGCCGTAGAAGCAGGCACAGCTATACTTGTAGGTACACATCCGCGCCGTATTCTAAGCGAAGTCGCTCTTCTCCTCCACTCTCCCGAGGAATATAGACGACGAGCGACCACTTCCAATCCATATGGAGATGGTCGTGCCAGTGAACATATAGAGCGAATCATCACCAAATATCTGGCTAGGACTACCAAAGTACGAACGCGTCATGTAGAGACTGCATCGACCGGCTGAATGCAACTGTGCTGCCCGCCTAAAACCGAACACAACGGGATACTGTTTTCATATTCAGAGTCGGAGCGAGCACAGCGAAACGCAGATCATCACGGCATTGACACAGGCAGAAGCGGGCCGACGAGACAATGATGTGGGCCGCGAGTACAGGGTCGGCAAGCACACCATCTATGCCCGGAAGGAAAGGTTCAGCGGGATGAACGCGACCGAGACGGAGAACAAGCTCTTGAACCTTTTTTGCTCAACAAGCAATTTGATCGATCTGATACTGCAGTCGGTTTACGATTTTGGCTAGACCATTTTCTAGAGAGGGAGTCGAGATATGAAGGCATGATCTTTCCATCTGTCTGCAGATTAGGCTACATAAATCCCCAATGCTCGCAGTGCGAGCGTTAAGAGACAGGTTTGTGGATATTTGATGACTTAAAACATCGTGTATCCAGTTCGTACCATTTGAAAGAAAGATGGAAGGCACTCCCAGTAAGCCTAGCATATTCAGCTGCTCCCCTGCAGTCTTTACGATGACTACGTCGCTGCTTACCATCCATTTTTCAACCATTGGAATATACTCAACAAGAGAAATGTCGCTCCTCCCAGAATATTGGGACCTCAACCGCTCATAGTCATTACCGGCAACCCATACAAGGTGTTTCTTGAAATACCCAAGCTTTTCAAAAGCAGGAATTATGAGACCTGCGAGTGGTGCGCTTTCCTCAGAGTCTGGTCCCGAAATGTAGAGAATAATCTTTGTATCCTCGGGCATCCCAAATTCGGCTCGAATCTTCTGTCGATCCTGGCGAGTACACTGAAAGGGCCTAACGACAGGGCCAGAGTAACATACCTTTCCGCGAAGATACGGGGGTTCAGTGAAGATACCAGAGTTCGCCAAAAATACTATCTCGCGAGTATACTGTAGTTCTTCCATCAAGAGGTCAGACGGGTCGTGAAACCAGTTAGTCAGAAAGATAATTGGAATAGAAAACACACGCGATGCTGGTATCGAAGCAAATTCCTCATGCGCAAACACCAGTGAAGGATTCATTCTGGCAACAAGACGTGTACTACGAACAATGCTTTCACAAAATGAACAATCATCAAGTAAATTGAGGTTAATGACCTTTTCAGTGTTTGCCGAAAGTATTTTGGCACCTGTCCCATAGGACACAAAACGAACATCTAGTCCGCTTGTGCTCGCAAGCAGCTTCTGCGTAATTAACAGGTCAGAAAAAGCACATTCTTGTCCAGCACCTCGCGTGAAGAACAAGACCCCTATCCTCTTTGTCGAGAAAGGCTCGATAGACATCAGTAATACCCATCCCTGTCGAAAGCTACATATAACTTATTTCGCATCTTCAAGTTGCTCCCTGAACGTTCCACACTTCGACCTTCACACTGATCTTGCTCCTAGGGGTTAGGTCACCATAGTGACGTCTTTGTTTTTTGAGCTGCCGCCTATCAACATACCATCTTTCAATACTAAGATTTGGTCCGCGTCGCTAATACAGCTTTTTCGATGAGTAATTATTATGCGGGTGCAGTGGAGGTGGCTGAGATTGTCATCGATGCTTCTTTCTGTGGCTTCATCAAGATTACTAGTGGCCTCGTCTAATAGGAGAATAGCAGGCTTTGTTCCAAGGGCACGTGCAATAGTTAGGCGTTGCCTTTGCCCACCTGAAAGGTCCCCCCCTCCCTCAGCAATAACTGTTTCGTATCCCATCGCCATGTCCATAATCTCGTCGTGCAGACACGCGATTTTTGCCGCGCATATAATGTCACTATCCGACATGAGCGGATTGTGAGCCGCGATATTTGAGCGAATAGATCCTTGAAATATAACGGGATCCTGAAGCACTACGCCCAACTGCTTTCTTAAACTCTGTAAGTTATACCTGCTTAAAACCAAATCATCATAGAGAATTACCCCATCTGTTGGAGCAAATAGTCCTAATAACAGCATGGCGAATGTGCTCTTTCCCGAACCCGTGGCTCCGGCAATCACAACCTTTTGACCGCTTTCTATTTTGCAGGATATATTTTGGAGTATCAGTCTACTTTTTGCTGAATAGCCAAAACTCACATTACGCATCTCTATCGATCCTTGCAAACGTCCAAACTCCGATTCTCCACCCTGATATCGCTCATGAGCTACGCCAAGAACATCTGATACCCGTTCGATATGTGCAGAGGCCATCTGAAGTTGTTGGGCAGAAGCAATTAATTTGGAAATAGGATCAAGCATAGCGGATGCCAATGCAGTACAGCCAAAGACCGTTCCCGTTTGGACGTCCCGCCTCAAAATTATCAATGTCCCAACACTGAGCAGAACCGCTGGGCACATCCAGTGTAGGAACATAAATGTGCTCTCGATTTTTGCAGACAGAGCATTCCTTTCGACTCCGATATTTAATTGAGTGGCAAAGATGTTACTCCAGCGTCTGAGTGCATAGGCCTCGCTCGCAGACGCCTTAAGCATTCTTATTCCCCTCACAACTTCCACTAGATAGCTCTGCTCTTGAGTTCTGGCCTCGAGTTCACTGCGAACCAATTCCGCGAGCCGGGATTGAGTGCAGAGAACCACCACGACTTCAAGTCCGGCAAATGTTGCCATTATTAATCCGAGGGGTGGGAGTTCTATAAGCAAAATTGCAAGATAAACTAGAAGGAATAGACCATCCAACACTGCGGATACCGTCTGCGTCGCGACCATTTCTCGAAGAATCGCATTACTCCCCACTCTATTCAATAAATCACCGGAGGTTCTACTTTGAAAGAAGGACAACGGCAACGACAGCATGTGTTCTACAAATCCGTACATTACATGAAGATCTATTCGCACTCTGAGTTGAATGAGTAGTTGTGTCCTTAAGTAGGCTAGTATGGACTGCGACATGATTGCTAAACATACTGAAACAAATACCAAGGATAGTGTATTCACTGCATGCCGAGGAATCACATAGTCAATAAGGTCCTTCATCAGCAGAGGACTTGCCAATCCAGCTAACTGCAGAAGAAGACTGGCAAGAAGTATTTGACTCAGGAATATCCACAGCTTTGGGGTCTCAGAAATGCGATTAATGTAGGATTTTGAAGGTGAAGTTGAACTTACCCCTACCGTCTGGAAATCTGGCCCTGGGGTAAAAATCAAAATGATTCCCGTGAAGCTTCTATCGAAATCCGAAGGAGATACGACCATTCGACCGCAGCAAGGATCTACGATGTGCGCCTCAGAATCCAACCACTCTTCTAGGACGACGTAATGATTAAAATTCCAATGAATAATCGCTGGAAGCTTCAGATTTGAAATAGACTCCGGCTCCATCGAATAACTGTTGACAATAAGGCCGAATTTGCGGCCAACTTCCACTAGAGTGCTGGCAGTCGTTCCTTCGCGACCAGTACCGCACAGATCGCGTATTTCCGCTACCATCGTTTTGCGGCCATAGTACCCCAGGATCATCGCCATACAAGCAGCACCGCACTCCCCGGCGCACATCTGTTGAACGTAGGGTACTCGACGGCGCTTTCGCGGTCTAGCTATGAAACGATAGATGCCTCTGCCGCATAAGGTTAGGTTTGGTCCGAACATTTGAGTTATCCTGCTTTCGCTGATAGATGCCAATGTGCCTGCAAGACTACTCGGCCAGTTACTCCTTGTGATTTCGAGCAATCAGACAACTGTTTTCTGTCTCCGACTTTCGCAATTTCACAGCCAAAATCCCAATCTTCAACCATGATGCGGGTCTATGCTTTTCCTTAGATTGTCAGGCATTGGGAAACGAGAACAATTGCCCGACAAGCGAGGTGCTGCTCTGTTCTGCTGGCAAAGATCAAAGCATTTTTCAGATCTGGAGGTGAGATAGGAACATCAAAACGGCAGCTGCTATCGCAAGAAGCGTAGACATTAACCAAGCCGCCCAGAATGAACAACCCTCGCGAGTTCTTGGAACAACTTGGTGTTCCACTTGGAATCTGTATGCGTTCAATGCGTGCTGTCGGAAAGGATTTCTTGTACTCGAATTACGGTTAGCTAATCTGGAGTCCGACATTGATTTCCTGTTCCTTATCAAGAACCCGTTGCCATCTTGCTGTTGCCACTGTTTCAATCCAACAGGGGCCAGAATTGTGAGAATTTCTATCGATTTTTTCGCTTTTGCCGAGCCATAGCAGAAAAGTCATCCCCATTAGCATTCATGCGGTCCCGCATGCGGGCATTGGATAGTTACATCTTGGATCAGGTCATCTCTAATAGAAAATGAGATTATTTTTTAGTGTTGCCAAGTTCGCTTTCAAGGCGTCGAGGATAGTTCGCGAACCTCACGGCTGAGATCCTTCACAAAGCAATGAGACGACATCCGTCTTGGTTTCAGAGCTGCATTATGATGAAATTCTTCAGGCACCAGAGTTAGCACTCTTTGCCAATTGGGACAAAAGACTAGCATCCGGATACATGCTGCGGATAGATGAAATAGTGGCACATGTCAGCAAGATAGACTGCCGTCCCAGGTTGTCGTGCAGTTCCTCTTAGTACGAAAGGCATTGGCCACCAGGACACTCTGACACGAGACAACTCAACAGCCATTAACTTTTGATTAATCATCATCGACTAGTCGCAGCGCGCTGTCAATCGCTTATTTTCTGGCCTGGCTGTGGCAGTGACGTGCCCCTGTAGTCCGCACGTTTGTGATTATGAGATTAGCCGACTGTTGATGCGTTGTGGAGTTGGAGAACTCCGAAGGCGTTTTCCAACTCCGCAACGCGTGTTTGAAGGTGTTCATCTCCAGCGCAAAGCACTCGCGCATATCAGCACGCGGATTGTGCGACCGGCAGCCACCAATCATGTGCGAAATCTAGCGCCCACTCGTGGTTAGCTGCTGTAGGAAGAACCTACGGAAAACCTGCGGACTCAGTGTTTCCGCTTCTTTTGCTTCAGGCAAAGGCTCGCCTCGCGATATAGCCGATACAGCCGCTTATGGTTCACGTGCTCACCATCCCGCACGAGCGGCACAAGCGGAGGGCGATAGCCATAACGAGGCTTCTCTCGCGAGAGAAAAACGAGTCGCTTCTTCAAGTCTTTATCGTCTAGAGAGGACTTGTATCAAAAGCTCGATCCGGCCACAGACAACAGCCCGTAATTCTATGGTTCCTCTCTTCGTTCCAATGTTCATTCTGCTCCCGGCTTTTGCGAAAACCATCAACAACGAGAAGGACCGTCGCAAGAACGAGGAAAAATGTGGCGACAACTAGGCCCCATGTGGCAGGCGCGAGCGATCTGTCCGAGAAGAACCAAGTGAGAGTGGATATAGGGGTTTCGGACGGCATTGGTCTAGGGTTCGGCGTAACTGAGGAAGGGACGTTTCCCTCAACGGGAGCGCCACTCGGAGCGACAACCGTCTGCGACATGTTTTGAATTCGGGATTCTTGCCTATTGCTTATGGAATGCTGAGAAACACTACTGCTTAACCAAATAAATCCCAATAGGAAAGCGATAAATCCCATGATTCCGAGGGCTTGGGTTAAAGCATACTTCCATGCTCTATAAGTATTATGTTCGATGGAATGACAATATTCTTCGCAACAGTACGTCATCCAAAGTAGGAATAGAATCAGCAAGAAAATAGAGGCTCCGAAGAAACCAATAACGAGAGGAGCAACCTGTCGCACTCTTTCTCCGTATTCGTTGGCCGAAGTACCTTGGTTGACCAGTAAATTAATGAGAAAAGCAACCGCACCGCCTGCCAGACCAATTGCCAATTTGGCAAGACTCTCGTAACGCGCAAAATGGTCCTTGAAGTCGCCAGCTTCTTCTGGAAAGCCTGCATTGTGCTTTGGGTCGAAGAAGTGATACCACTGCCGTTTCCTCCACGCGATAAAGAAAACCCGACCAGCGAAAAAATCCCAGGCACACTAAGAACCCAGAACACATTCCATATTGATGAACTGAAATCGACCATTGCATTAGCCACTGTCGTTAGGGAACATCTAGTACCCGATCGGTTGTCACTGTAGCATGAAGCAAACCTTAACGGGAGTGGCTTCAGAAGATGGACCATAAAACACGATCGTCAATCTGAGAATTCATAACATTAACAGCCAGCATACACAAGAAGTGTGCAAAAAGATGGCGCAGCAGAAGTGAGATACCTGAGATAACGCTTGGGTTTCACAGTATTCCACGAGTAATGTACTCTGCATTCCGTCTTTTGAACTGCCCTTTATCAGAAATCATGTGTGCCCATAAGTCGATCTATCTTCATCCTCGATTCCGGTCGCGGCAGTGGAATCTAATGACACGTCGATAACGAATGAACGGATTGTTACACCGCCTGACAGATTTTTTGCCATTTCCTCCAAACGTAGACGGATCTCGTCAATATTCCACCGATCACTCTTAGCACGTCGTCCGTCAGTCGCACGCCAACGGTTCGCCTTGAAATGAGCTGCAATATAAAGCCCGGTGCGGCAACCACTATTCCTCAGATACCTGTCGCGCAACTGTTTCTCCATATCATTCATCAAGCCATCGTTCCAAGTTCCTTTGACCTCAATGACGACGCTGACCGATCCGTAACGCGATTCAGGCATGCTTCCCGGCAACACAGCATCAACATGAATGTCCGTATCCTGCCCAGGCATCTCTCCACGGCGACTACGGCGGATTTGGACTTCACGGTTCAATATGATCCCACGGTCAACTAAGTCTCGTCGCAGGAAGCGAGCGATGTAATCGGATACGTCCTCCTCCTGCTTTGGCCACCACTCTTTGCCATCGTTGTTCCAGAGATCTCCGACAGCCGCAAGCTCACAGTGGAGCTCTGCTTGTAATCGCTGCAATGATTCGAGGATGGACCCCAGTAACTGCTCGCTGCTCTCAACGAAGCGTTTGCTTCGGTCTATGCCCATGGCGAGAATCGTATCTGGAGACGGTGGTTCCCATGTGAGAGCACACGCAAGAGCTTCTGCCTCGTCGAAGTGATACCGCATCCACTTGGCTTGCAGACGCAGCTCGATACGAGCAAGCGAATCGCACGCGGCAAAGGTGCCTCGCTTTTTGAGGATTTCGAGAATTCCATCACGAAGGTATCGGATGGTATCGGCGGGTCCCACTATACCAGACCATCTTTGATCGTCATTGAGCGGATATTGTTCCGCTAGCCAGACGTAGAGGTCCTCAAGGTCACTCTCGGTAAGTCCCACTCCGAAAGTGCTCCGGTCAGGACGACTATATGAGAAACCTTCCAGAAGTGCGCGGCCAAAGTTTGCGTCGGCCTGAATAATCGGCCAAAGAACAGGCCATGCCTTGTCTTCACCTGCCTCCAACAACACGCGAGAGAAGGCCATGCCTCGATCCGACCCATGATCGGCTTGGATCACCCCTTCCATCCACTCACGAGCTCCGACCACTTCCTTGAGTAAAAGCTGGTTCAGAAGGCTTCCCTGGATCGAGGGTGCAAGGACGTTGTCCTGTACCTTTTGAAACAGCAGCTTACCTAAGGATGCTGACCATGCACTATTCAATAGGGATGAGCAGAAGAGGTACTTCTGCTCACCAGCATTTTGAAAATCGATCACCGCGAGAAGGCGCTGATTCATCGCTTCCGGAGCCGTGCATGCAGCCAAGCGAAATGCTGCTTCGATCGCTTCCTCCTTTCCCTCCCCTGCTCTGCCGTCTTCGGTGAAGCTGGGAATCCATCGAGCCCAGAACGCAGGCGGTTGCTCGGACAAAAATGCCGGTTCCAACGCTTGCAGCAACCACAGCGCATTCACGCCAGCCGATGCACCATTCCGTATTTGATTGGAGGGAGTCGCATCGAGTTCAGGAAATGTTGTTTCCGTCAGATAGCGCTTGGCGGCCTCTACGATCCTCTTCCTTGATGCTTCAGAAGCTTCGAGCCAACCTGGCAGTTCGAGCGGCTTCATCGTGCAGAATTCTTTGTAAAAAATTCCTCCCTCCTCTACCGACATCTCGCGAATGAGGCCTAGCCATTCGTCTACATCTCCGCCTTCCGACTTTGCAAGGGCTGCTTCCACACGAGGTGCCATCGCGGAAGCTTTCTCTAGGCTTTTCCTTTTCCGAATACCTTCGCGAGACTGCCGCTCCCATTTCGCCCGCTCAGAATCGAGCGATACCGGTTCAAACAGGCCCTTGCACTCCGCCGCAAGCACAGCATTCGTTTGGCAGGCGTCCCATACAGTTCGAACCCCTTCGGGTTCCCAGGAACAAGCGATCCAGAAAACCAGTCGAGCTTCTGTCACTGGATTCGGTGAAGCACCGGATTGAATCCGCTCAATGAACCAACCCAAGTCCTTCCCATTCAGAATGGAGAGCTGGCACGTTAGAAAACGAACGTTGTCGGCATTTAGAAGCGGAAGGAAGGCAGTGAGAAAACGTCGTCGTCGAGCGTCATCCTCACTCAGGTCCTCCTCAGTGCTTTTCTCCTTCGAGTGACCGGGCTCCGGAAACCCGCGATGCAAGCTGCAGCGTTGCAGAATGGCCGCCGCGAGTGATGATGCAACGCCGGATGCTTCGATATGTTCTATCGCCAGAGCAAAGATGTTCGCTTCAAGCCGGGAAACTGGTCCGATGTCGTCAATGGGTTGCCGCTGACACCAAGCCAGTGCTGCAGGCAAATTCTGCGCATTCAGCTTTGGAGTGACCTCGTTATAGAGGAAGTTGCTGTAGGCGCCGAAGTGCTGCGGCTGGCGGGGTTGTTCGAGATAATCCCACATCGCGTCGTCATACTTATCACCGGGATAGATCCCCTTGAGGGCTGCTCCTCGCAGCCGATCATACGGGTCCACTTCACGGGTTGTCGTAAGAAGTGGGCGCATCCGTTCGCGCTCTGATTCCGAGCCAACGTTGGCTAGCGCATTTGCCGCGATGTTTCGCATTTCATTGTGCTCTTCGTCAGAAAGCGCAATCGCTAGAAGATCTTCTCCGAGGCCTGCCACTGCACACTCTCGTACAATCTGCACCGCAAAATATCGAGTCGCCATTACAGGATTCCGATCGCGAAGCACGGGCTGTAATTGATCCACTAGCCCGGGGTGTGTGAGATGTCGCAAAGCTAGATTGTGACGGGGAAGAATTTCAGATTGGTCGCAGCTCCGCAAAAGCGCATTTGTCAGCATTCGGCGCTGCTCTGCAGACAAACTTGGTGCGGCCGAACCCAGCAGAACCTCGGGATCATTTTCGGCAATTTCTGCAAACAGTTTGTTGTTCTGGAGGGCGAGTCATGAAGCTACCTCGCGTATTTGTGGGACCACACGAGCACGCCGCGGATGGAAGACCAAAGACCGGAGCTGCTCAATCGACAGGTCATGCGACAGGCAGTACCGGGCTGCAAGAAATTCCGCAAGTGTCTGATGCGACCAGCCAAGACGCTCTTCTCCTCGCGAAGAGAACAAACCTGTGCCTAATGTCTCCACGATCATTTCGTTGGATACATCCATCGTTTGTTCGGCAGTTTCTGTCCCGCCGGCGAGTTGGACCACGGACACATCCTCCGGGGTGACCCCAATGGAGGACGTTCCTTTCCAGATAGCGAAGTGGTTGCCAAACTGCGTTACCGCCGCGAGGCGGGACGCAATTGCTAACCTTTCCGCAGCGCTCAATCTTCCCGTACGCTCTGCGGCGCGACGACTCTCGTTCAGTTCTTTACAGAGTACTAGGCATCCCCTTTCATACAAGCTGACTAGATCCCTCGGCAGATCACCTTCGCGTTGAAACGTGACCAACAACATCTTCAAAGTGACCGGTTTGCCCGCGAGCGATGCAAGTTTCAACTCGTCGACCCGTTCGAGAAAAGCGGTTGGGTCTGTTATTCCCGTCGATGCTGCGGCTTCCAGGACATCCACGCGACGAAGAGGTACCAGCTCTGTGGCGACAAAATTGTCCTTACCGTAGCCCTTCTTAAGGGCAGTCTCTAACAATGGAGGCCATGCTGCTGTACGGCACGCAATTCTCAGCTTCAGACGTTTGAGCGGATATTTGGGAAGTTCGTCCGCCAAGATTGCTGCTACGGTATCGATCCGAAGCAGGCATTCATCGAAGCTATCAAGATAAAGATGCAGCTCGTGATTGCCACTGACCCACTGAAGAAATCTTGGATTTTCGAAAAGAGCACGATACAGTCGGTCTTCGCTCCCGAAGCTACGAAGATCAAGACGAACGACATCCAAATCGGGCAACCGTTCTAAAAACGCGTCTACGTCCTCATTTAGGCTCCAAGTCTTTCCGACGCCAGGCTCCCCTAGTAGAACTAAACAGGCGATATTCTGAAGCTGATCAAGTGTCGTCAGCTTCGGGTTGAGGAGTTTCCCGTGATCTCCATCCGGGTCAGACAAGAATCCATGATCGGCAAGCGAAAAGGATTCCTCACGAGGACACCAAAAGCGCTTCCACTTGAATTGCTCGTTCATACCTCATCGTCCTTCCGCCCAAACCGTAGTATGTGCAGGGTCTCTATTGTGAATAGCGAGAAGGTATAGAACAAGCCGCTCTCTCCTTTTAAAGATTAACGCCCCAATCCCTCGGCGGCATTGTCGCGAAAGATGTTGCCGTCGCAGACATAGCGTCGTAAAGTTTACCGAGCCTCCAGACGGTCTTTCTCTTTCCCGTCCTGTAATTGTCATAGCTCCGACCGAAAATAATGATGCAAAAGGGTCGGGCAGAAAGAGGCGAACAGAAAGACCATAGCACTATAAGTCGGGATAGGTTTCTGTTATCCAGGGTAATATGCCACGTCTGTTCATATGAAAATACAAGGGCTCTCCTTTGTATCTACTGGATTCGCTTGCCTTCCAGCATCTGGAATAAACCGGAGTAATTGTCTTTCACGATGTCGTCGAATCCATAAGGACTAAGAACATCCCCTACGTAATGCAGAATGTCTGACAGGTCGAGGCACCAATGCTGCATAGCCTTAAGGAGCTTTTTGTCTTCTACGCCAAGGTCATCCTCGCGGGCTTTCATGTCTTGGCATTCCTTTGCCCAGTACCCTGTAATGTTAGCCCGCTCCCTCCAACTCTTAAACTTTGCATCTTCGAGAACCAACGGGAGGATATGGCGCTGGAATTCTTTCTGTTCCCCGAGAGAACGTTGGTAAATGCCGTAGATTTCTGCCATACAGTTAGGCGAGCGGAGATATTTCGCGCTGAGCACGATAATGATCAAGTCCCCGCGGCTGAGTTCTGTCATGAATTCCGAAATCAGATCTCCGTATTTCAATTCGGTAATATCCCGAATTACTTCGATCCCTCGTGACTTGAGGCTTGCGCAGAGGCCATTCACAACTTGCGTGCGTTGCCTTGCATTTTCGTCGGTATCATCTCCCCAGGCATAAGAGACGTAGACTCGATGCGATTTGGCAAAAGAAACTGAGGAATCGGTAATGACAAAGGTGTTGAGATCTTGTTTCCTCGACTCTCGCGCATCCGAGAAAGGTCGGCTTGACCACCCTTTGTTTTTCCAGACGATCTGGCTCTTTGATCCAATCGGTAGGCGTTGCAATTCCCTTATAAGCGGTTCAAGCAATGCCTCGGCTCTTTCTCCCCATGCTTGTAATTGGATCGACCCTGGCCCCGTGCAGCTGATGGCGTCTTCCCAGAAGGACTTGATCAGCACGCTGCTCTTGGTCGTCAATTCGTGAAACCAGCAGCCATATTTCCAGTAAACGGGAGCTCCTTTGGCATGCTGGCCAATTGCTGAAAGATAATTCCGCAAGATCCCCTCATGGAGGAATTGAAAATGAGCGCAGGCCTCGGCTGACGGCGCACTATCTGGCACTCGCCCGTCAAGAAGGGTATGCTCAACCTCCGGCCACTCGCGAAGCAACTCCGGGGCGATGTACTCCCATTCTCCATTCGCACGCTTCCCTGTTCGGAAACAGATACCGCAGCTCTCCATCATTTCGAGAAAGACCAGCTGATCTTCTGGGGCGTATTGCGACCAGACAAGCATTTCCAGTTCGGCTCGGTTAAACCATCCATAGCCTCGCAGCAGAGGTAATATCTTTTCTCGATGAAAGACACTGTAAATTGCTTCTAGCGCCCAGTTTTGATCAAGGACAATACGTCCGCCGAAGATACCGGCTCGATAAAAGACCACCCCGCTATGGTGCAGGAAGTTCAGGAAAGCTTCTGTGTCGCTGATCCCCCCAATCTTCTCGCAGAGTCGATCAAACTCCCGGCGCTCCATCAGCCGGTGTTCTGGCTTTTGTTCGGCCAGCAGTTTGAGCAGATGCTCGCGAACCAGAAATCTGCCCATTCCAATCTTGAGCAGCGGCCGCCGTTCCAGCAAATAGCGCACGGCTTCTTTCAATTCTGCATAGACCACATCCAGACCTAGATCTGTTTTGGCGCTGAACTGCATCGACTGGAGTATCTTGAAGTCCCCAGGCCATTCCATCGGCAAAGGGCGAACGCGCTGTACAGCTGTATCACACTGGCTCTGGATAAGTAGCACTGCATTGTCGGTTCCTGCGAAGGTGCGAAGATAATCGAACCAATAGGCCAGCGGTCGATGATGCATGGAAAGGCCGTTTTCCTGGTAGGTATCCCGATCCTCACGTTCCGGCGTCCACAGCAGGAGAAATACCGTCTCCCCGTGGATAAATAGCGCATGGGAACCGTGATAGATTTCTTGTCCTCCAAAATCCCAGAGATTGAGTTGAATCGGAATTGGCTTATGCTCGAGCATGAGAGGTGTTCTACTGACCTGTATCCCATGGGTGCTCAAAACACTGGCATCGTAATCGAGATTGCATAGCCGGCGACTTAGCTGAGTCTTCCCTACGCCGCCATTCCCAAGAATCACGACTTTTACTTCGGTATCAAACACCGGTTCTGTCTCCAGATCCTTGTAGTGAGCACGCACTGCATCCAGGACATTCTCTCCTTCATCTCCGCCGCAAATCTCGCTTGGCAGATCGTGAAGCCGGCTGTTCTGTAACTTGAGCTCTTTCAAAATGGGCAACAGTGGAATAAGCGGTGCGAACATCAGCTTCCCTTGGCAGCCGGAGAGGTTGAGGAATTGCAGATTCTTCAATTCCCCCAGCACACTCACGTCGCTCAGATGCTTACACCCGGAGAGGTCGAGGGATTGCAGACTCTTCAATTCCCCCAGCACACTCACGTCGCTCAACCGCTCACATCTGGAGAGGTCGAGGGACTGCAGATTTTTCAATTCCCCCAGCACACTCAGGTCGCTCAATTGCTTACACCCGGAGAGGTCGAGGGATTGCAGATTCTTCAATTTCCCCAGCACACTCAGGTCGCTCAACTGCTCACACCCGGAGAGATAGAGGGATTGCAGATTCTTCAATTCCCCCAGCACACTCAGGTCGCTCAACTGCTCACACCAGGAGAAGTCGAGAGACTGCAGGTTCTTCAATTCCTTCAGCACACTCAGGTCGCTCAACTGCTCACACCAGGAGAAGTCGAGAGACTGCAGATTCTTCAATTCCCTCAGCACACTCAGGTCGCTCAATTGATCCCACATGGAGAGGTCGAGGGATTGCAGACTCTTCAATTCCCCTAGCACACTCAGGTCGCTCAATTGCTTACACCCGGAGAGGTCGAGGGATTGCAGATTCTTCAATTCCCTTAGCACCCTCACGTCGCTCAATTGCTTACACCAGGAGAGGTGGAGGGATTGCAGATTCTTCAATTCCTCCAACATACTCACGTCGTTCAACTGCTTATACCCGGAGAGGTTGAGGGATTGCAGATTCTTCAATTCCCTTAGCATACTCACGTCGTTCAACTGCTCACACCCGGAGAGGTCGAGGGATTGCAGATTCTTCAATTCCTCCAACATACTCACGTCGTTCAACTGCTCACACCAGGAGAGGTCGAGGGATTGCAGATTCTTCAATTCCCTTAGCACCCTCACGTCGCTCAATTGCTTACACCATGAGAGGTCGAGAGACCGCAGGTTCTTCAATTCCCCCAGCACACTCAGATCGCTCAACTGCTTACAACCGGCGAGGTTGAGGGATTGCAGATTCTTCAATTCCCCTAGCACGCTCAGGTCGCTCAACTGCTTACAACCGGCGAAGTTGAGGGACTGTAGCGACGACAGCTTACCTAGTTCCGCAGGCACGGCCTGAAGAAAGGAATAGGTACTCAGATCAAGCTCAGTATCTTCGTTCTCCTGTGCTTGCTTAATCCTTTGGATTACTTCCTCTGAACTCAATGCTTTCGATTTCCCTTCAGATCCCCGATTAACCGATGAAAGAGTACTTAGAAACAGGACCAAGGCGCGGCAACAAAGCTCGCAAGACGCGACGGGTCCGTTTACACTCAGCCGTAAATCTTATAACCATACTTGTTTACCCAAAAGGATAGACCCAGCGGGCTAAAGTCCTAATTTTTTCACGGCCTTCAAGCGCATATTCTTGGCATCGCGAATATACCTGCGCACCATGGCGATGGAGCGGTGGCGGGTCTGCTGCATGATTTCCAGTTCGGTGGCTCCGTTGATCGAAGCCTGGGTGGCAAAGCCGGCGCGCAGCGAGTGGCCGCTGTAATCCTTCAACTTGCTTCCGGAAACACCGCTAGCCTTCATGGCCCGCTTGACGATGCGGGAGATCGAGTCCGGACTCATGGCCTCTTTCCCTACTTTGCCGTTCTTAAAGACGCGGCGAAAGATCACCCCTTTGTCGATGGGAGCAATCCGCATCCAGTCTTGTAATGCCGAGGCCGGGCAGGTCGCCCGCTGGCTTCCCAGAGGAATCTCCACTTCCCTGCCCTCCTGCTCCTGATCGGTTTTCGAACGGTGGATGGCGATGGTCACTCCTGAGGAAGACCATTCGAGATCTTCGACAGCGATCGCTGCCAGCTCGGAGCAGCGCATGCCGCTTGCAAAACCGACCAACAGCAGAGCCCGGTCGCGGGCGGCCTTGATTGGTCCATCCAGCTTGTCGAGCATCTTGACCAGGTCCTTGAGCAGGATCGGCTTTTTGGCCTTGGGCGCCACTCCCTTAGTGCGACGGATGCCGCGCAGGATGGCAGCCACCTGGGGATTGTCGCGCATCCGAGCCGGGGAAGAAAATCCCTCCAGCTGATGCATGCGGGTGATGGTCGCCAGCCTGCGGCTGAGGGTCGAGGGTGCATGGGTTTCGGCCAAAGCCGACATATATAAGGTTACGGTCTGCTCCACGGCTGGCAGACTGGCTAGTCCGTGCTGCTGGCACCAGGCGCAAAAATCCCGCCAGTCAGATTCATAAGCATCACGAGTATTGTTGGCCTGTGAGGCCTCGAGGTATTCCTGCGCCCGTTGCACGGTTTCGAAGAGAGGATCGGCGGTGGGGAGTGGCAGGGCCGGACCCTCTTTGGCCGCGAGCATCTCCGAATCGGAGGTTTTGGTGTCCGCCGCCTGGGGATGGTGAAACCGGGGAGAGGAGGTGTTTTCCATGGTCAAAAGGGAGTCTAGCACGATAAAGTCGGATAACGTTCAATTATCCGATGTGACATTGTGAAACGTATCCCATTCAATTTGTGTCATTTACGTCAATAATTTGTGCAAGAGTTGCACAATAAGTAGCGTAATAGGCTCCTGACTTTTGAGCTAACTGATCAATGTACGCAACTACCCGACAGCTGGTGATGATGCTCCCGATCTCTGGGGCTATCTAGCTAGGGGATACGCTACCGTCCGGCTGGAACATTCGGGTAGACATCCAAAATAATGGGGCAGAGGTCAGCAGCTATAATCGCCACGCTTATCCCGCTCCTTCGCTAGTGACCACGTAAAATTCCTATCGATGCCCTCACGGCCAAAGAATGACACCGATAAAAACTTCGTCAAATTTCTCGTCAAATTGCGCGCCGTAGAGGCTCCAAAAACGACTGGCTACTCCACGCTATCCAACAGAAAACAAACGTGCTCCATGCTGTACACATCCCCTGTTAACCGAAGGGTTGTAGGTTCGAGTCCTACCTGAGGAGCCAAATTATTTAACGACTTAGATCAGCCTCCTTCCTACCGCTTGGGAAAACTTGGGAAAACTTCCTCGGATACATCATTACCCATCGCCATTTGCATCTTTCCTTCGATCATTTTGGGCTGCCTTCCTGTTCGCCCCAGTTGCTCAATTGGCGCCGTCCATCCGTTGAGGACCGCGTTCGTGCGGGAGTTCACCGCCCGAAAAACGCTCTCATCGATGACCTGCACGTAGACATTGCCAGTGGTCGTAATGCTGGCATGGCGTAGCGCTCCTTGCGTATCCTTGAGCGTCCCGTGATGTTGCATGTCGGTGCCCATTGTTCGCCTCATCACCTGAAACGTAACCAAACGGCCAGGAATACCGAGCCGCTCGGCTATCGGCCTGATCCGCGCACGAAGAAAGTTCTTGCTCGTATGCGGAACAATCTCACCCTTGCGACTGCGTCGACCGAAGGTAGGAAACATCAGTGCCTCCGATGACGCATCCGCTGTGTACCGCCTCCATGCCTCAATCACCGGACGTACTGATTCCGGCACAGGGATGGGTGCCTTGCTGGCCTTCGTCTTCAGCCGACCGGGATAGAGCTGTCCCTCGTAAGCAGTGCCTAGCGGCATGAGAGACTCCCCAGTCCAGGACTTCCACTGCAATCCGAAAACCTCACTAGCACGTGGACCGCAGAAGATGCCGACATAGAGCAGGCAGAGGTCGTGCAAATCCTCAACTGCCCCAAGCAGAGCCAGAATTTGATCGCGGCCCATCACCGGTTTTTCAACGGGCATGGTCAGCGGCAGAACGATATCCTCCGCAGGATCTTCTACTACATATTTCTGCTTCCGTGCCAAGTGCATGATCGCGCGAACATTGGTGAAAGCCTGGTGGACAACCGATTCCGAATATTTCTCGGCGAGTTGATTGAGATAAACCTGAATTTCAAACGTGCTCAGGTCGCGTAGTGGAGTATCACCAAACCGCGAGATCAGATAGTGCTCGATGGCATAGCTATTCGTCTGCCGATAGGCCGGGCTCCAACGGCCAAGCCGCATGGGGATGTACCGCTGCCGGACGAACCAAGCGAAGGTAACCGACTCGTCGCACGGTAATGCGGTGGGCTTGCCGGGAACAGTGCTCTCTTTCAGAATAATCTGTTCTAACATCTGCGCCGCCCTTGTCTTCGGTACCCCCGACTTAGGACAAATCGGGACATTGCGTTGCTTGCGTACCTCCTTTCCATCCTTATCCCGCTGATAGAGAAGGAAACGACCGTACCACATCTGGGGCTTGGTTCCACGCACGTAGACCGTCCCCCGCTGATATTTGATTCTCACTGCTGCTCTCCATTTCTGGTTCTTACTCCTGGCCGTGGAGAACGGTTCCATTGAACCATGTTTTTAGCGATGTTTCGAGTCGGTTTGAGCAGCGAGTTCCGCAAGAAACGCTTGCACGTCGGACCACCGAAAGCGTACCAACGGACCTAGTTTGATGGCGCGAATACGTGGATTACGACGGGTAGCATGATCACGTAGCCAGCGCTCCGATACCCCGAGACGCGAAGCCACCTCCTTCGCCGTATACAAGCGTTCGTCCAAACCGAAAGGTCCTGTTGTTTTTGTTGACATACTGAGAATCCGTGCAGGAAGGTTATTAGGCGGAGGATTTGACATATGTCTCCTTTGCAGAGAGCTCTATGACTCCAAATTAGGTCCTTCCTTGCGCTCGATTTATACCTTTTCAGAACGATCATTTCACTGCAGGCAATAATTCCCGGAGGTTCAGTCAACAACAGCTTGAAGGCCCTCGTCGAACTGGAAGATTATTATGCTTAGCGATGAGCGGTACTCTGGACCTCCCGCCCGACAATTCACCGCCAACGTTTCCACATTGGAGAAACGATAGCGACTGAATTGCACTCGTCGAATTTCTCAGCAACAAGTTCGAGGAGTTTGCTTGGCGTGGTCCCAGGGCCATCGGCTACATGTACGCTTATGCCCTCATGACACATTGATGTTGGCGTTCCTTATTCATGAGGAAGACCAAGTCTACGAATTTCTTTTCTTCTTCGACTCTCAGAAGAGCAAAAAGGAGTTTCTGCGTTTACTACAAGCGAACGAGGCCACAGCCTGCGACGAGGAAGACATTTTTCTGCCGGAACAGGCACATATCGAGCAAGGACGGCCTCTTGCCGAGGTTCTTCCCGATTGGGCTATGCGCGAAGTCTTAATCGTATCCAAGATGGCACTTCCGATTTCAGGCTCAATCAAGCCGAACTAAAGACAGCGTCTCAACGCGCAGCATTCATCCTTGGTGAATAATCTACTGTCGATCAGGTTGTCACCATCGCTGTCCCTCATCCCATTGTCTCTGCACCTCGCCCGGACACTGCTTCGGGCCTCTTCCGCCGCCCTGACGGACGACGCGGACTCTGCTTCAAGCCCTTCGGGTTTCGGCCTTCAGAAAATCTTTGTGCTAAGAACGCAAAAAGATTTTCCAAACCTTCCGAAAAAGCGCCCGCTCATCCTCGGGAGGCGGGCCCCTCGCATCGCTTCGCGCCGAGTGTTCCGGTCGACGGCAGAGACAAGGAACCAGAAGGAGACTCTAGCGATGGCAACAATGACTCAGATGCCCGCAAGCAACAGCTTCACCAATCGGATCCTGCACGGTAACTGCACAGAATTGATGCAGCAGATGAACGCTGACACAGTCGATTTCATCCTCACCGATCCACCATATCTCGTGAACTATCGTGACCGCACAGGGCGTTCAATTCAGAACGATGTGAACGATGACTGGCTCAAGCCTGCTATGACCGAAGCATATCGCGTACTCAAGCAAGATCGGCTAATGCTCTCGTTCTACGGATGGTCGAAGACCGACAAGTTCTTTGCCGCATGGCTCAATGCTGGGTTTCATCCTGTAGGCCATGTCGTCTTCCGCAAGCAGTACATCTCGAACAGCCGTTTTCTCAGCTATTGTCACGAGCAGGCCTATTTACTGGCGAAGGGTAGGCCACCCCTCCCGAAGAAGCCGCTGGCGGACGTGATGGATATGCCGTATAGCGGCAACAAGCTTCATCCCACGCAGAAACCTGTATCCCTAATGGCAACTCTGATTCGCAGCTTTTCGCTTGCAGGCGAACGAATTCTCGATCCATTTGCTGGATCAGGATCGACATGCGCAGCAGCCGCACTGACAGGCCGCAGGTATATCGGCATGGAATTGGATGAAATGTACTTTATTCATGCCATAGAGAGAATGGCCAGGGTTCAGAAAAGAATTGCAGACAAAAAGAGATCCTCTCATGGAGCGCCTTCCAACGCAGTATGATCTTTACGCGTGCCCGCCACGCCTCAAGGCGAGACATCGCCATCAGTTGTCATGGATATTGCCTTGACCCGTGGCGTGCCCGCATTTTCTTTGCTCGCCATCGTTGGAATGCGCATCCCTGCACCCAAAAGCAGAAAGCGTGTTTCATCACATCTCGCGTCTATGCAGTCATAAATCGTATCTTCCGATTATTGCTCCCAGTGAAATGATCTGTCTGAGAAAGTAATAATCTCACCCGCCTTGTTCGCCTACCTTCGCTCCATGACATTCGAATCCGCGAGTGGATGCTTGCCGGAAATGAAAACGAAAAGGAGCTCTATGCGAATCACACTTCCCATCCCCAAACACCGTTTCCGGCAACTGCAGTTGCGTGCCGGCAAATGCTATCTTCCTGTCCTCCTCTTTTTCATGACCCTGCCCGCGTACGCGCAAAGCGATGCCGGGCCTTGGGGCAACGCTGTCACGGTCCTCAAGAATGCCTTCACCGGAACAATCGCCACTTGTTTGTCACTGGTCGCAATCGTCGTAGGCGGTCTGATGTTTGCCTACGGAGAAGGCCAATCAAAGAAAGTTCTCGCAGGTATCGTCTTTGGCGTCGGCATGGCCATTGGCGCAGTGAACTTCATGGCCTGGCTCTTTCCCGGTTAATAACCACCGCAAGTCATAAGCGCAGAAAGGAGGAGCACGGCATGACGGCGGGCGGCTCTCGACAGAACAAGGTCTTCAAGGCGATGAACCGCCCTCTGACTGTGCTAGGCGCGGAGCGGAGACTCTTCTTTGTCGCGCTCATTGCTGGAGGCTCAATCTTCTCGCTTCTGCATTCGCTCTTTGGTGGGATCGGCTTGTTTGTTGTTGGCGTCATCCTTGCCCGAATTGCAACCAAACACGATATCGAAATCCTACGCATCCTCTTCAACTCCACCAAGTTTCGTCGCCGCTATGACGCCATGAAACAGCAGCCAATCCATATCGAGATCGCGAGGCGCGATGTTGAGAATTAGCTCCATCAAAAAAGATTGGAACGAGGCAGGTTCCTTTACCGCACAGATCAATCTCTACGGCTTCTGGGACGAGCATCTATTCCTGACGAAGTCAGGAGATCTGGGCGCTGCATTCAGAATCGGGGGCCTCGACTATGAGAGCCTCGATCATGCAGGACGGGATTATGCGGTAAAGCGACTGGAAGCAGCATTCCGCTCGCTCGATGCTGGAACTCGGCTGTATCAGGTTTTATTCAAACACAATCATCCCGATATCCCTCATGCCAGCTATGATGATCCTCTCGTTCGAGCCGCCGTCGAGCAACGGGCGGCATTCCTAAGGTCCAAATCAGATCAGCTTTATTCGATTGAGATCTATTGGGTAGTAATGGTCGATGGCAACTATGCCAAAGCCAGCATCCTTCGGGCGCTATCACAGCTACCGAAGCATCCACGCACCTCCCTCGGAGAATTGTATGCTCTGTTCTCCGGAAACGAAGAGAGAACTTTTCTCTACGAGCAGATCGAGCGGGATCGTCTGAGACTCGAACAGAAGATACAAAGCTTGCGAGGACAGTTGAACGACCTCACTCAGGTTGAGTTGCTAGGCGCGGAGAAAGCCTTCCAACTCTTTCGGAGTTTCGTCAACTTCGATCTTTCAAAACTTCAGTTGAGCAAGCTCCATTCCACAGGCCCTCTTGACTGGCAGGTGTGCGACTCGGAACTTGAAGCACATCGCGGGCATTTGCGCCTCGATGATGATTATGTCCGCGTACTCACTTTAAAAGAGCTTCCCTCTGAAACGCTGCCCTTGCTACTGCAAGGCGTCTTCGATGTTCCGGCGAACTTCCATGTTGTCACCGAATGGCATCCCGTCGATAACGAAAAGGCGCGCAAGGAGATTGCCTCCCGTCGGCGTCATCACCACAACTCCAAGACAAGCTTTCTTTCGAACCTTCAAGATCAGCAGAATACGAATCCTAAAGATCAGTTAGTCGATGACTCAAAGGAAGCTACAATCGCGGAGTTGGGAGCGGTTCTCACCGCGCTCGGCATTGAGGGAAAAAGCTTCGGAGAATTCACTCTGTCTGTCGTGATCCACGACCAGGACAGAATGAAGGTGGAACATGCGGTCGCCGAGTTTCAGAAGCTTTTCACTCAACATGATGGCAGGTTATATGAGGAACGCTATAACCTGCTGAACGCCTTCTTTGCCACTATTCCAGGGAACCGGCAGTTCAACCTTCGCAAGCAGTGGGCACTCAATTCGAACTATGCCGATCTCTCATTCCTATTCAGCATTGATAGCGGGTCTAGGTGGAACCCTCAACTCGATAAAGAGTATCTCGCCATTCTTGAATCCACGCATGGCACCCCCTATTACCTGAATCTGCACTGGGGTGATGTCCCCAATGCCTTCATCCTTGGAGCCATTGGAAGTGGCAAGTCTTTCACCACGAACTTCCTGATCCAGTCGGCCCAGAAATATAGCCCGCGGACCTTTGTCTTCGATCTCGGCGCGAGCTACGAGATGCTCACGCACTCGTTCGGTGGAAGCTACCTGAACGTTGGCTTGAAGAATCCTGGCTTCAGCATTAATCCCTTCTCTCTCGCGCCTACGCACGAGAATCTCAACTTTCTGTATCTATTCCTGCGTGTTCTGCTGGAAGCCGGTGGACGGTACGAGTTAACTCCCGAAGATGAGAAAGCGCTCTTCGCCGCCATCGAGCGCATCTACAAGCTGCCACGGGAGATCAGAACACTCACCAACTTTGCCTCCATTCTTGGTCCTTTGGGAGAGCGTCTGCATCGCTGGATCTCTGGTGGTCAATTTGGATATCTCTTCGATAATGTCGAGGACACGCTCACCTTCTCGCGATTCCAGACCTTCAACTTCGATGGATGGGATAAGTATCCCGATGTTCTCGAGCCGATGCTGTTCTATCTCCTCCAGAGGGCAGCCTCCGAGATTGAGAAGAAGGAGAATATCTCAACCTTCAAGCTCTTCGTCATCGACGAGGCCTGGATCTTCTTCAAACGACAGATTATTCACGACTGGGTCATGAGAGCGGAAAAGACATGGCGCAAGCTCAACGCTGCCATGATCTTGACCACGCAATCCATGATTGAACTGGTTGCGAATAACCTCTTGCAGTTAGTCAACGAGTCCTGTCCAAGCCGTATCTTTCTTGCTAATCCAGGGATTGATCGCAAGCTTTATGCCGAAGCCTTTCAACTGAACGATACCGACCTGGAACTGCTCGAATCGCTTGTGCCCAAGCGAGACCTGCTCTTCAAGCAGCCGCAGTTCGCCAAAAAACTTCGACTTTCAGTCGATCCGCTGAGCTACTGGATGGCCACCAACACACCCCGCGACAACATTCGCAAGCAGGAATACTTCGCCCGCTTCGGACCAGAGCAGGGACTTCTGCGTCTGGTTCAGGACTTCCCTAATCCCATGCAAACCGAGGTGAATCGATGAACCGCACTCCTATTCTTCCTCTCGTGCTAGGTCTGGTTGCAACCGTCGCACGCGGGCAACAACAGGCCCGCATTGTGAAGTATCACGCCAACGATATCGTCAGTGTCCGAGCCAAGATGCGTTACACGACGCTGATCCAGTTGCCAAATACCGAAAAGATTCTGGAAGTAGCTACTGGAGATAAAGACTTCTGGATCATTGATGCCGTTGGAAACTACTGTTTTTTGCATCCAGCTAAAGAAGGTATTCACTCCAATTTAAACCTGATCACCGATAAGGGTACGGTATATTCCTTCACACTCGACGATGTCGAGTCGGGCGATCCTGACCTCAAGGTCGTAATCCAGCCCTCCGACCCATCATCGCTAGCCGCAACCAATGGAGCGGTCCAACTTGTGCCAGCCAGCGACGTTGATGCCGCTCGTGCGCAAGCGCAGGCTGCCCAGCAGCGCGCCTCGATCGCCATCGAACAGTTTCGCGCCGATTATCCAACCCAGGCGTTGAGGTTCGATTACAGCTTTCATAACGAAGAGCCGTTCAACGTCTCCGCTATTTACCACGACGACAGGTTCACCTACATCAAGTCCACGACCGCTGAAAAGTTCTCTGTCTATGAACTGAAGGATGGCAAGCCAGACCTTATCAACTTTCAATTGAAAGATTCGACCTACATCGTCCCAAAGATTATCGACAAGGGTTACCTCGAAATCGGCAAGCACAAGCTCTCTTTTGAGCGGAAGGGACGCTAGGTGCTGCCGATGCCCGAGGAAAAACTGTCCACTAAAGAGGAAAGCGCTCAACATAGTTCTGCTGCTGCTCCGTCGCTCCGCGATAAACGCAGCACTCCCGAGGGTGTTGTGCCGAAGCAGGCGCAGGCATATGTCGTCGCCGGTCTCGCCATTCTGATTCTGCTGGCGGCACTGTTCTCGAAAAACCATGCAAAGCCCGCGTCTATTTCTCTTCCCCCACAACCTCTACCTGCAACGGAGACAAACGCTCGCAAAATAGAGGAACTCAAAGAGAGCCTCAGCGCGGAACAGATCCAAGCGAAGCAACAATCGCAAGCTCTGGCGCAAAGACCAAACAATGGTCTGGATCTGAACTCGAATAATCCGGCGTCTCCCCAATTGGGCCAAGCTCCTGCTGCGCAGTTGCTGCCAGCACCATCCTCGGCCACCGAAGCGCGTCGTGACCCGGTTGAAGATGCCGAGCGCGACCTCGCCTTCAAATCCCGCTTCGCGTCGAACCTGATTGCTAACTCCAACACTCCGCAGATCGACAGCACACAACGAGATACCGATAGAGAGGACCAACCAGGAGTCTCGACGCTAGCTGCTCGCTCTTCGAGCTTGCCTGCACCACTAGACTCATCGCAAACAAAGCGCAGTCCAGAGATCAACATCAACTCCGCCAAAGGGCAACCCTATGTCCTTTTTGAAGGCACAACCATTGACACCATTCTTGTGAATCGCCTCGACGGCGAGTTTGTGGGACCAGTCAAGGTCATGGTCTCAAGTCCCGTCTATAGCCATGATGGTCAGCACATTCTGATTCCTGAAGGCGCTTTCATCCTCGGGGAGGCACAACGTGTCGAGGGCTTCGGCCAAAAGAGACTTTCTGTCGTCTTCCATCGCATGTTGATGCCCGATGGCTACTCGGTCGATCTCGATCAGTTTCATGCGCTCGATCAGACCGGAGCCACAGGTCTCAAAGGAAAGATCAACAACCACTACCTCCAGATCTTTGGCGCATCCATCGCATTGGGCATCATTGCTGGAGCGGCCGAATCCACGGCCAACTCCGGATACAACGAATCAGGCTCAGATGCCTATCGCCAAGGCGTAGCCTCAAGCTTGTCGCAATCGGGCACGAATGTTCTCGATAAATTTGTCAATATTCGACCTACTCACACCATCTTTGAAGGTCACCGCGTCAAGGTTTATCTAACCCAAGACATGCTGTTACCCACCTACGAAAACCACTCGATACCGGAGGTATTCTGATGCATGCCTATCCCCTTGTACTTTGCGGCTGTCTGCTCATGCTTGGCTGCGCCTCGCCCTCGCAGTCGCCGTCGAAACCGTCGCCTTATTGCTACGGCATAGATATGCACTCTCCGTGTTCCAAGGCATGCCGCTGCCGCTCGCACGCGAAACCTGAATCACCTCCAAAGGATAAACGGCGCCAGCGCTAAAGCGCGGCACCCAGAAATAGAAGGAGAACTTCCTCATGAAGCCAGGAATCGTTTTTGTCCTGATCGTCATTCCCTCACTGCTCGCGCCTTCGGCGCATGCGCAGTGGGCAGTCTTCGATTCAACCAATTATGCCAATGCTGTCAAGGAATATCGCCAGCTGCAGACCTTATACACGACTGCCGCTCAGACTCGCGATCAAATCATTGCGACTTATAACCTCGCCTACCAGATGTCTAGGGTGCCGCAGAACCTGGCAGCACGCTATAAGTCCGAGTGGACCCAGTGGAGCAATTACTCCGCTCCCAATACTTACGGTAATACGTCGGCATGGATCGATTCGTTAGATTTTGGTTCCGTTGCCAATGCGCAACGCGCTTATAGCAAATCGGTCATTCAAACTCAGAGTTATCCCACCGCAGCCATGTCAGCGCAGGACGCCGCTACGCAGGCGACCATTCAAAACCAGTACGCTACTTCAGAAATCGGACAAGGGACTCTGACCAATGCGCTATCGGTGCTGGGAACCATCCGTTCCAAATCCCAAGACTTCACACAAAAACTTGCGAATCTCGAGTCTGATACTTACTCAACCGACCCAAATCAACAGACCCAGAATGCCCTACTCGGTAAGGTGAACTCCGCGACGCTACTGCAGGTGCATTCGCAGCAGGACACCAACCAACTTCTCTCCCTGATGGCTGCCCAACAATCACTCGATGCGAAAGTTCGGCTCGATACATTGAATCGCCTGATCAACCAGTCCGTCTACTTCGAGCAGAACTTCGCCGACGCGATGCAGAAGACTACCGGCGGCATCAGCCGGGCAATTCAATCCATCTCTCTCAGCCCTGGCGCGAGGTAAGTCATGGATCAAAACTATTTCACATTTCTTTCGCAGGCTATCAATGAATTATTGACAACACGAAGCGCTGCTATCCAGGCTGCGGGACTCACTATCTTTCGCGGTCTTGCAGTCATTCTGCTGGTCTGGTTCGGAGTGAAGGCCGCACTGTCTGCTTCGCAGGGACATGGCGGGTTTCACTTCGCCAAATTCGCCGATCTGATCCTGATGATCTCCTTCGGCCTCGGCATGCTCACTTACTACTCGACACCGTTGCTGGGAACCGGCTATAGCTTCTCGGAGCTTATCACCCAAGAAGCTATTCAGCTGTCCGACCAGATTCAATCCGATAACATACAACAAATTGAGGACTCCCTGACGAAAGCCGAAGAACAACTCGGAGATCCTCCCGGGATCTTCAGCATCCATGAAGAGTTCAATTACTTTCTTGCACGCCTTGCGCTCATGATTTTGCAGGCCTTTGTCTTCGCCATTATCGCGTATGGCTATGCGGCAACCGCTGTCTGTGTGCTGATCGGACCGATCTTCATTCCTTGGTTCATTGTGCCCAAGATGGACTGGCTCTTCTGGGGATGGTTCAAGGCTTTCATCGGCTTCAGCTTCTATCAAGTTGTAGCCTCCGCCTTTCTGTTCATCTTCTCGAAGGTCATCCTCGGAATGTTCTCGGTGATCGGAACGCTGAGCCTTTCGAATATCGTCACTTTGCTTCCGGCGCTACTCACGCTCATGCTCGTCTGCGCCTACGGTTTCCACAAGATACCCGAATTAACCGGAGCAATCCTGGGTGGACGCTCCGGAACCTGGGTCGACCTCGACAGGAGATAAATGCGATGGCGAAGACTCCCTATCAAACCACTGAAGCCGGACATCGCTTCCTGGAGCTTTACGCCGAGCCGGTTGTAACAAACACCTATCTAAAGATTGCGCTCCTGGTGCTGGCGGTCGTCTCTCTTACTCTGCTCGCGCTGCTCTATCGCGCCGAAACAGCAGCCGCCCGCCTAAAGCCGCTAATTGTCTCTATCTCTGACGCCGGACGTGGCCAGGTGCAAAGCTATGCAGACCTCTCAAAGATCCCCATTGAGCGTGTCAGCAAGTATTACCTTGCCCGTTGGAGCGCCCTCTACTATGGACGTAATCACACGACCTTACAGCACGACTTTTCCGAGTCGTTGCTCTTTTTCTCCAACGAACTTCAGAGCGCTACGTTGACACAGATTAACAAGCAGAAGGTGCTGGAGACATTCCTGCTCGATCCGGGCTCTGCCAATGTGGACATCGAAATCAAAGCTGTAGTCCTTGAGGATTTGCGCCAGCCTCCTTATCGAGCTCACATCGAGTTCGATAAGGTCTTCCGCTCTCCAGGCGATCAGCAGGAACAGCGCCGGGAGCGATGGACGGCCAATGTTGTTTACAACTTTCGCGACGACGTCCCAAACCAGCTGCTTCTCACTAACCCATTGGGCCTCATCATCACCTACTTTCACGAAGATCAGGCATTCGAGAGTTAAGCATCATGCATCCGAAAAAATCCATTTTACTCTACTGCGCCCAGCCGGAAACTCTTTCCGCAACGGCCTACGCTCTGCGCCTTCACCCGTATGAGGTCGTCGCAATGGAAGATAGCATGTCTGTAGTCTTCTCAGCTGGAGACAGCTGCTCTTCTTTCGCCTGCGTTTTACTCATTCATGAGCAGCAGGGCGATCCGGTAGGACGACTCTTATATCGCATCCTTGAAAACGCCACGCATCTGCCGATTCTGCTGGTAGACCGTGCCGGAGATCTCGCTCCTATCCGCTATGCAGACATTCTGCTTTACGGACGAAATACTTCGATGGCGCATATTCTCGGAGCGCTTCAGATGCTCTTCCGTAAGAGGCCAGTGCCCCAGCCTCGGAGTGTTGCATGAACTTCCTTACATTCATTCCTGTATCCTTCATCCCTGCCCGAACCATGCTCGGACACCCGGTCGGCGCATCTCCCGCGCCACATCACCCCACCGCACAGCAACCGTGCGTCGAGGACCCCGATTCTGCGGCCTTGCCGTTCTGCTTCGTTCGCCGCGGCGAACGCCCTGACGGGTTTCGGCTTTCAAAAAATCTTTCTACAACAAACGCAGAAAGATTTTCCGAACCTTCCGAAAAAGCACGCCTTCGGCCTTGGGAGCGGGGCGTCCTCCCGTCGCTTCGCGCAAGGGTGACCCGAGCACGTTTCGGGCAAGCCCAGTACCGGAGGACACAGCAATGACTCGCAATACGATTTCACTCGTAGGCTCACTGATCGGCAATACCCCGACAACACTGCTTCTCAGTGGTGGACTCACCTACACGACCTTCGACCTCTTCACTCTTGGTTCCTACAGACATCCGAATGGGAAACAAGTCAACTACCACGATGTTCACCACGTCGTCTGTGTCGGTACCCTCGACGCACTTGCCCGTTCTCTCAAAAGTGGCACCGAGTTGGAAGTTGAAGGCGAGTTGCGCACACGCAAGCACACCACATACATCGGCGATCCCACCGAAATTCAAATTGTCCGTTGGCGCAAAGAAGTTGTTGCCACTTCCATTCGTCCACAGAGGAACACCGTAGCAGTGAAACAGGAAGCAGACGTGGACGTTATTCTGATCGCCCTGTACAGGCCCGAGGAATCCTAATCCTGCATTCTCGAGGAGGCTGTGCAGTCACAGCCTCCCCTTTCCCGAATTGTGTGAGGTTTCGTTCAGGCAAATGAGATACCTTTCCGTCTGCTCCGGCATCGAAGCTGTTTCGGTTGCATGGCAACCTCTCGGCTGGCGGCCTGCCATGTTTGCCGAGATCGATCCATTCTGCTGCTGGCTGCTACGCTCGCGCTATCGCGCATCGCGACCTCATTACATGCCCAATCCGCATGATGCCCCTGACAACACAGAGGCAAAACGTCGCGCGGCGGCCATTCGCAACATAGTTTCTCTGCCTGCTGATGGTGACGTGATCAATATAGGCGACTTCACACACCTAGGAGTTAACAATGTGGGATCAATCGACCTTCTGGTCGGAGGAACACCTTGCCAATCTTTCTCCATCGCAGGCAAACGAGCAGGACTGGACGATCCGCGTGGCAACCTCACCATCGAGTTTGCTCGACTTGCTAATCGATTGCGGTCCTTATGGCTGGTATGGGAGAACGTCCCCGGCATTCTGTCAATTGACGGAGGACGGACGTTTGGAGCCTTCCTCCGGATGCTGGTCGAATGCGGGTATGGGATCGCCTACCGAATTCTGGACGCTCAACACTTCGGAGTACCCCAGCGACGGCGCCGCGTCTTCGTTATCGGATATCTTGGAGACTGGCGATCTGCCGCAGCAGTATTGCTTAACAAGTCGTGCCTGTCGGGGAATCCTCCGCCGCGCCGAAAAGCGAGGGAAGACATTGCCCCCACCCTTAGCGCTCGCGCTCATGGCGGTGGCGGCCTTGGAACAGACTTCGATGTCGACGGCGGTCTGATCAGTCACTGCGCATATGGCGGCAATAATACCTCCGGACCAATTGAGGTAGCCACGGCGACAAATGCCTGCCCAAGCGCTTCAGGACGCATTGACTTCGAAACAGAAACCTTCATCGTGCATGCGCTCTCCGGTGAGGGATTCGACGCCTCGGAAGACGGAACTGGGCGGGGCGTCCCCCTGATAACGGGAATATCAAACACCCAAGCCAATGATCCGTCCAGATACGATAGCTCTGACAATCCCAGACTAGCTACATCCGATGACAACCGCATCAATAACTATCTTGCCTTCTCCGCAAAAGATGAAGGCACAAACGCAGACGAGATCGCACCCACATTACGCAGTATGGGGCATAACGCAAGCCATGCCAATGGCGGTGGTCAGATCGCTGTCGCCTTCAGCACTAATCAGCGCGGAGACAACTCCGATCCCGTCAACAGACCACCAAAGTCTCTGTATTCCCCCATGGTGGTGCGGCGCCTAACGCCACGAGAATGCGAACGGCTACAGGGCTTTCCCGATGATTACACTCTGATCGAATACCACGGCAAGCTTGCCGCCGACGGACCCCGCTATAAGGCTCTCGGCAATTCGATGGCTGTCCCAGTTATGCGCTGGATCGGACAACGTATTGCCGCTGTTCACGAGATCGTCTCGAGGAGGCGCTCATGAGCAAAAGGCTGCAACAACAAACGAGACTGACACGCACCTCCCAACCAGACCGGAATGGAAGTCTCCCCCTTGATGCGACCAGTTCGGAATCGGAGCAGAACAGTCCCCCTTCCACCTCCACGGGGAAGCCTGCATCTGAGTTCCTTCGCTTAGCGGAGGAAGGGCGACAATGCGGAGCCTACAGAAACGTATGGTTGATTCTGGAGATGCTTGTCAGCGGCCTGGATCGGCATGCAGCACAGAAAACTCCGTCCCTGTCTTGCGACGAATGCGTCCTTGTGCATGGAGCGCCTAAAGATCTGAGTTTCCGTGGAGGGCCATTTCTCCCGGATTTGTCCTGCTATCACTCGGTCACTCGCTTCGGCGCTTATCCCGCGCCCGGCGGCGCTCGGCGTTCTGCTTCGCCTTTTCGGGCGCCCTGCGGGTTTCGGCTTTCAAAAAATCTTTCCTGCAAAGAACGCAAAAAAGATTTTTCGAACCTTCCGAAAAAGACACGCCTTCGGCACTTGGGAGCGGGGCGCCTCGCGTCGCTTCGCGCATGAGTGTCCCGAGTGACATCCGGACAAATACCAAACAGGAGAAAAACAATGGCACTCTACGAAAACAAAATCGCTCTGAAGGGCTTCCTCGGTAAGGCCGCTCAAACCTTCGCCACCAGACAGGGACGGAGCTTCGTGGTTCTGTCGCTGGCCACCAAGTCCGGCTATAAGGACAAGCAGTCCAAAGAATGGGTCAACCACACTGAGTGGCATCGCATCGTCGCCTTCGGCAAACCCGCCGATTTCGCGAAGAACCTCAAGAAAGGCGACTACGTGGAGGTGGAAGGCGAACTGCGCAGCACGGAGTTTGATTCCGAAATCAGCAATGGCAAGAAGAAGACTTCCGTAAAACGCCGTGGTTGGGAGGTACGCGCCAGCATCGTCAAGAAGCTGGCGCAGCCCAAGAACTCGCAAGAAGAGAATCTCGACTCCGAACCGATCACAGAGGAGGACGCGGCTTAGGCCGCGTTCTCCTCCATTGGAGGTGAGTTATGGCACAACTTTTCGAAAATCGCATCATCTTACGCGGGTTCCTCGGCAGAGACGCCGAGCTCCCCGCCTCGGAAGGCATCAGCGAAGATGCCTATGCTGTACTCACGCTGTGTATGGACTCGGGTGCATGGTGGCACCCGGCAAACGAATGGATTTCTCGCACGGCGTGGTATCGGGTGGTCTGCCCGGGACCGTACTTCTGCGGCTTCACGCGTGGCATGAAGCAGGGTGACTACATCGAGATCGAAGGGACGATTTCGATTCATCACTACGATTCCCCCAACCGGGCCGATCCTGTCTACGAAATCTATGCAACCCAGATTCGGAGATTGGAGATTCCTGTCATAGGCGTCATTGAGACATACAACGGATAACTTTTCGCGGAGAGGTTTGCCCCTCTCCGCTTTTTACCCGTTAGCTGCCTGTTGCGAAGGAAAAGTCCCATGATCGCCAACGCCGTTTTTGTCGCCACGCTTGTCTTTCTCGCGTTGTTCTTCTGGCTGGCACGCGAGTTCGTATTTCTCACACCGTGGCGCTCGCTTATCTTGCACCACTACCTTGGGAGCATCGCGCTTTATTGCGCTCTGATCTTTTCCAACATCCTCGGACTGACTATCTGGATCGAGCGCAAGTTTTTCCTGCGTGATACAGGCCGCAAACTTAAGCACTTCGATCAGGAGATCCATACCGGCAAGAACGAACTTTCCGTCGAAATTTTGTCGCGCTTCCGCGATGAGGAGGAATTGTTTTAGATATGCCATTTGACAACGCACCAATCGACCGCACGCCCGACCTCGTCGCCAAGATTCGCGCCTTGCGCGATGAGGCAGAGGAAAAGATGAACCAGTTCACTCAAGCAGACGACTACAACGTTCGTCGTGTCACCGGGAAAAAACAGAAAACTCCGGAGGAAGCAGCTGCGTCCGCAACTGGAGCCGCAAAGAAGAAGCATGTGAAGCCAGCTCCGGACCAGAGTGATGAAGGAGGCCATCCATGAGAATGGATATTCCTCAGGATCTTCCGCAACGGCGCGAGGTGAAACCCGATCCTCCAAAACCTGACGTCCCCAAGCAGCCAGAACCCAATCCGATCCAACGCCGTTTTCAGGCTCTCAGAAACCGCGCCCGGCAGTATCGGCTCAATCACGCTCCCTCTCGTCGCGATCCATCTCCATCTCTGCGCCAGGAACATGAAGTCCCGAATCGCTCTCGCAAGATCAAAGATCCTCGTCAATCCTCCGATCCGCGACGGACACGGCGCGATCGCCTTCCCTCACAGACCATTGGCATGCAACTCCGTCCCGAAGAGCGAAAAGTAATACTGGAACTTGGCCGCTTTCGCGTTATCCGCACTCGCGACCTTGCTTCCACCCTCTACGACGGCAAAGAACGTAGGCTCGACGAAGACCTCGGCTTCCTGCGCTCCAAGGGACTGGTTGAAACCCGCTACGTCAATCTTCGCCGCGACGGAACGCGGCGTCAGATCGATCGCATTGAGGTCGCCTCACTCACGCGCAATGGACACGCGTGGCTTAAGGAAAATGGCGAAATCCCACAGGGGCAGATGGTGTACTACGGTTTCGTCAAACCACGCGAGATCGAACATGACTCACTTATTTATCGGGCCTATCGCGATGCTGCCCAACGTATCAAGAACGAGGGAGGCACAAACCTGCGCGTAAAGCTGGACTTCGAGATCAAAGCCGAGGTTCAGAAAGACATCTATCGCGCCCGCAAAGCCGATCCCACACGCGACATCATCGAGATCAAGAAGGAAGTTGCAGTAAAGCAGGAACTACCCTTCGTCAATGGGAAAATCCAGATCCCAGATGCCCGCATCGATTTCGATCGTGAGACGGGGGATATACAGAATCAGACACAAAATCAGGGATCGCGCGTCGGCGCCCACGAAGATATCGAGGTACTAACCGCCGCATATCGTCGCGGGCACCTGCGCGCCAAGGCGCAGGCAAGGTTTCGCACTTACGCTTCTGGCTCCGACCGTTCCACTATCACCGCAAAGATCGAAGACGAACACGACATGATGCGGGAAATTCTCGACCTATGACTATCGCTTACGATCCTATTCCGGTATTGCAATCGGCTGGATACACGGAACGCGAGGCCGCGTTCCTGTATCTCGCCGCCCTGCACTCCGGTTACTTTCTCCGTCGTCAGTATTTGCGCTTCATTGAGCGTGGCCGCGGCGCTCTGGCCGCGCAGTTCCTGCGCCGGGCCTTCGCGCTCGGCCACATCCAAAGCATCGCCTGCGGGCAGGCTCGCTTTGTTTATCACATTACATCTATCGAGATGTACGCAGCTGCCGGACTCGGCGCTTCGCACCATCGCCGGCTAAAGAGTGACACAACCATTAAGTCACGTCTGATGGTCTTGGACTTCGTCCTCGACCATCTCGACGCGACATGGCTCGACACGAAAGAATCAAAAGTCACCTATTTCACTGAGGTTTGCGGTCTCAGCAAGTCGATGCTTCCATATTCGCGGGAAGTATCTTTCGCGGAAGAATTTCCTATCCTTATTAGGGAGTATCCCTGCTTCACCTTCTTCGACGAAGGGGCACTTTCCTCAAGCGGCTTTGAAAAATTCCTCCAACGGTATCACTCGCTCTTCTCGTCTCTCTCCCACTTCGAGTTGCTTTACATCTCCGATTCAGAGAGGAACTTCGAGCGCGCTCGCCAAGTCTTCTCTTTGAGACTGGTCGACGGACAAGCTCCCGAAACAACACCATTAACACCCCGTGGCATCGATCATCTGCTCGAATATCTCCGTGCCCGGGAACGAGCGGATTCGGGAAGCTCAACTCTTACTCTGGCCGATCTAGCTGTCCTGCGCGAGGGTGATGAGATCTACACCAGCGCCGAGCACCAGGTAATCTTGGCAGCAGTGCCCGTCAACATCGGGCGAATCCGGCAGCAAGTCGCACGCAGAAAGTTCAGCACAACTGTTCTGCCATATAACTATCCGCTGCATCACTTCAAGTTCGAGAGGCAGTCTAGGCAGGAACATGGGTCTAGCAACGGGTCTACCGGACGGCCTCATTCCAAAAAGGAAACTATGCCACAACAACTATTTCGCGAGGAGGGAGATTAAGGGAAAGTATGTGCCGAGGGGGGAGCGACCCCGGTGCTAAAGCACCTGACGCGACGGCTCCGCCGCGCTGGTCGCTCCCCCTCGGCACTCCTCTTGCAAACTCAGTACCTGAGTTGGTCCCGCATCCGGACCGAAACAGGTACGACTTCAGGTACCGCTGTTGGCCAGAAATGGGACTAGCGTTAGCCGGAAACAAGTATCGACTTAGGCCATCAATTCGGCCGGAAAGGTATCAGCCATGAGTAAATTTAAGATCGAGCATGGAGCCAGCAAGATCAATCTGGTACTCCTCAAGACCAATATCGAGGACTCCATCGCGCAGGACATCGACCTGCTCGCCGAATGGTCGAGCAACGATCGCAAGTACATCGTCAACGAACTTCTGCGCTTTGCCATCTCGCAGGAAGAAGACTTTCTCCGCTATAAGGCCAATCTGGTATCGGCGACAACACAAACCACTCGCAGTGCCAAACCTGTTCACGCTCCGGCCAAACCGGTACCTGATTCGTCTTCTAAGTCCGAATCATCGACAGCCAGCACCACGACACACGCCTGATAAGGAGATCTCGCAGATGCGTTCCTCACCACGTATCCAACGAATCATCCGCCCACTGGTCGCCAACCGTATCCTGCTTGCGTTCGGTCTCAGTAGGGCATGCGGCCTCATTCTTAGCAGCCTCTTCACAATCAAGGAGACCGATCCCCTGCTCCGTCTGATCGCGATCGAGCAACCACACATCTATCTCGGGATTGTCCACAGCTATGGCTTCTTTCTCTACTCGACGCCCTTCCTCTTCTTCTCAATGTGCTTCTCGCTCTTGTACGTTCACCTGTACAAAAGCGAGTTGGAGTTAGTACCGGGCTCGTTGCCATCCTACCCGGATCCCCGTACCCGCAAGGAACTATCCCTGATCGTGGGTGAGATCCATAGCCAGCTTGTTCCCAGAGCCAGCGCCTTTCCTCATTGGCTCACTATTCCGGAACGGGGACTCTATACGGGAATTGCCTGTTTCGGGGCTATCGGGTCTTTCAAGACCTATGGGCTGATCCTGCCTGTCATGCGCCAGCTCTTCGCCTATAAGGCAGACGATTCTCTGCGGAAACTCTCCGGCTTGGTTCTCGAGGTCAAAGGCGATCTCTGCCGCCAGCTCCAGCACATCCTCAAGTGGTGTGGACGCCAAGACGACTACATCGAGGTTTCGCTCCATGGCGATATTCGCTACAACCCGCTGAATAACTCGCTCGATCCCTATGCCCAAGCCTTCAATATCGCCTCCATCATTACCTCTATATGGGGTAAGGGCAAAGAACCCTTCTGGCAGCAGTCCTACACAGATCTTGTCCGCTATGTAATCCTGCTTCATCGAGTGCGCGATGGGTATGTGACTCTAGTCGATATTTTCCGTACCGTCATCAGTGCCGGAGCGCTCGAAGCAATGCTGATCGAAGTTGGTACCCGCTTCAGCAGTACCAGTTATATCGGAATAGACAAGGCTAACTATCGGGACCATGAAGAAGAGCTAATCCGCCTGGACTTTATATGGAACAGGCGGACGGGATTGTATCTGGCCGAATGGAACGAAAGGCTTGAGAAGGTACTTGAGGAGCAAACTTCGATTGAGTTTCTGGTCTTTATCCGTAAACCTCCTGATCCTTCTGCTCACGAACGCTTCCTGAGTGTCCAGTACTGGTACTGGGAGCACTGGAAATTCTTCCGCTCCGAGGTCAAGACTTCGATTATCCAGGGTATCGCGGTCTTTCTGTCCCTCTTCGAGACCGATCCCGAGGTACGCCGAGTCTTCTGTCCACCGAAGGAGCTTTACGATGGCAAGCCCTGTTCTCTCGATCCGCACGGCAAGGTTATGCCTCCCTTCGACGAACTGATTGAAACAGGTAAAGTGGTTGGGCTCAATTTCCCTGTTGCCCTGAATCCCGCCCTTGCCAAGACCATCGGCACCATGATGAAGATTGACTACCAACGAGCCATGCTTCTGCGGATCCCGAAAATGGATGCAGAACCGGAAAATCATTACCGCGCCTCCGTCTTCGTCTGCGACGAGTACCAGAACTTCGCGACTGTCGGTGGCGACAATCCAACCGGAGATGAACGCTTTCTCTCCCTCTCTCGTCAGCCACGTTGTATCCCCGTCGTTGCCACCCAGTCTGTAGCCAGTCTCAAGGATGCTCTACCCAATGAAGGCGTGAAGACCTTATTGCAGGCATTTCGCACTAAGATCTTCCTTACAACCTCCGATCCGGAAACAGCGCGCTACGCATCCGAGCTATGCGGAAAGGAAGATCGCACCCGCATCAGCTATACCCTCTCCGAGACCTCCACGAATGCCAACGTGGGATGGCTTTCGGGACGAACCTCAGCGAGTAAGGGCTCCGTTGCGGCCGCAAAGCAGTACCAGAAACATAAAGAACCGCTTTTCGAAAAAAAAGTCTTCTTCGATCTCAAGAACGCTCAGGCTGTTGCTGTCGTTTTCGATGGTGTGAGTCCGCAACCGCCAACGTATTGCTATCTCAAGCCCGATTTTCTGCCAATCACGATGAACTGGTTCGAACAGGAGAAAATCGACTTCGACCCCAGAAGGATAGTTCCCTAATAAGGAGGGTTATATAAATGAGCTTCGAAATCATCGTTCCGTTCCTTCGCCCGATTCAATCGCTGCTCGAATCGGTCTCCATTTCTGAGATCATGGTCAATCCTGACGGAACTGTCTGGATTGAGGAGAGCGGGCATATCCAGCGTGTGCCCAACATCCATTTCGAGCAGGGATCACTTCTGACGGCGCTGGAAGTGATAGCTAATCGATTCGGGAAGAAACTCGATCCCGACTCCCCTATTATGAATCTTCGTCTCCCGGATGGCAGTCGCCTGGCTGCAGTTATTCCTCCTGACGTGAATCCGGAGCCCATGATGACCATTCGCAAATTTACATCCAGGGACTTCAACTTCCACGACTTGGTCGAAAGAAGAATGCTATCGGAGGTGCAAGCGAAAGTTTTGTCGGATGCGGTCCATCGCGGCGATAACATCCTCATCTCTGGCGGAACGTCCACAGGAAAGACCACGCTGCTCAACGTACTGGCCTCCGCAATTCCGGAAGAGGAGCGCATTCTGGTCATCGAAGATACTGCGGAGTTGAATATCCGCAAACCACATGTCATCCAGCAGGAAGCCCAGATTGACACGCATCGAACTCCCGTCACCTTCGACGATCTGCTGAGAGCGGTGCTTCGCCACAGACCCGATAGGATCATCTTAGGAGAGATCCGAGGAATCGAAGCACGTATCTTCATTGACTCGATGAATACCGGCCACAGCGGCGCACTCGCCACTATTCATGCATCGAGTGCCCAGGGCGCATTACGCCGCTTACGCACGTTACTCATGCGCGGAACTGTATCACTACAGCCGTCCGAAGCCGATGCCGAAATTTATTCTTCGATCCACCATGTCGTCCATATTGCACGTGATAAAGGACAGCGTTCTGTACAAGAAGTATTTTCATTGAGCGTAGGATAACCGCAGCCCCCCTCCCCCCGATATCATCTCAGGAGCACTACTCCTACATTTCCTGCGCAGGCAAACAGATACCAACGGCTTCGGACTGGTGGGAACGACCTTACTATTCGAGGGCATTTGGGCGGTTTGATTATTGATGTACACGACGATCTTTGACGCATCTACGTGGTCTTTGCCAAGTCTGAGTCCAATTACATCGATGCCCCTTCCCCGCTGCAAATCGGCTCTATAGCTATCCGAGAACAGCCTGTCTTGATTGAGAGAAATCATTGCTTCCTCTCCAGGACAAGTTTCCTGAGGCGTGGTTCATATTTCGATTTCCGACGCCGAGATATTCAGGATCTCCCCACCCAAGTGAGCAATATTCGCCCATACCGACATTCTTGGCCGAACGGCGCTTACACTCACATTCACTTCATTTACAAGCGCGCTAGAACGGAATGCAATTTGCGCGTTATGGTGACCTGTATCCCATTCCATTATCGCGATTAGAAGCAAACAAGACTAGAGTTATGCAGGCTCGTGAAATCAATGACTTGCGGCCTTTTAGAAGCAGATGGAGATAGCATTACCGAGGAAACGTGTTAGAGAATGCTGAAAATTATCTTGACAAATCAAGTGCCATCCGTAAACCTAGCATTCTTAACAGCAACGTTTAGTAAGTTCAAGGTTGTTTCCTAGGCTTGCATATAAGGATCGTGATCGTGGAACAAACTGGAAGGCTAACTGTAAAGCTTCTATCCTGCCGAAGACAGCACGTTTCATAAGCTAATCTCGGTTATACAATTTCTTCTTTAAGAAGTACTATACCCTCCTCTTCATGAGAATTGTATGGGTTCAACGTACCATGTATCGAGGGGGAGAGCTGCATGCGTCACGCTGCTTGTCTTGTGATTCTTTTGCGAATAGCCACTCAAGAAACTAGAAGTTAACTGAAGTACCCGTCTGACTGATATTTTCCGATTGAGCAATTCGCGGACAAGGTACAGACGAGAGAGTGCCGCAGATTATTGGCTCGATAACGTCAGACTCTTGATGCTTAAAGTTCAATATAGGCGCCCCTGCTCCTATCAGGGTTACGCATAACTTGTTGGTAGATCAAGCAGGCTTGTGATACTCCGCTGTCCATCCTGGAGGAGCTAGTGAAGTTTACTTTACAGAGTCTTCTGCTTCTTGGGTTATTTGTTTCGGGTCTCTCTTCTCAAAATGTGCTTGCGCAATCCGATCCCATGGCTCCCGACGCCCGCCCGTTTGCTCCGGTCGAAGGTGGTGACATTGACTCCGTGAGTACAATCAACGGAGGATTGCAGATACGCGTGCCATTGTGGACCATCAAACAGCGCGGGAATCTATCTCTAGCCTTTACCCTTCATTACAGTAGTCCCTCTTTTTCAAAAGAACGTGACTGCTCTATTCCTAATAAGGCTTGTGTAGACAGTTATAATTTCCAAGGTTATGGCGTCTTTCTAACCTCCAGTACGGACGTATGGGTTTCGCCAACCGTCTATGCTCCCTCCGGCGTTTTTCAAAGTTTCTACTGGGTGGTTACAACCCCGGACGGTGGTTCTCACAAGATGGCTTCGCTTGGAAGCAATACTTATCGGGCAATTGATGGAACTGGCTGGTTGTTTAACGACCTCACGTTTGTTCTCACAAGCAAAGACGGTGTTAGCTACCATTATCTAGGAGAGAGTTCCAACAGCACTCGAAAATATCCAATTGTTGATCGGCTTCTTTACGTTGAGGATACAAATGGAAACCGTATCACGCTGAACTACACTACGAATACAAGTGGTGGCTTTACTTCCTACGAATTGTCCAGCTACACAGATACCCTAGGACGTACGATTGCGCCACCTCCATCGGGGTTTCCTCCATACATGGGTTTTGGAACCCCAAGCGTGCAAACGAGTGCGACTTCCGACTATAGTGGCTGCAGTGATCCCAATTCTGTTTCGATGGCAAGTATCTGGACACCGCCCGGAGGCTCCCAACCGTTTAAATTCTGCTACGCATATACGCAACTGCATACCAATTTCTTTCGAGGTGCACCTGCGACAAAGGGTAGTTCTCCAACTGAGGTAGAAGAAAATGGCTCGTACGTATTTCTGCAGAGTGTAGTTCTTCCCGACGATACAAAGTGGGGATTTCAATATACCCCGACGGTGACTTCTGATTTCAACTATGGGGAATTGACCCGCATCACTACGCCGGAAGGAGGAACCTTGGAGTATGGGTGGTCGGAGGATTACCGTGCATGCCCTAGCACGAATAAGCAGGATACTTATCGGAGTCAGGTTACCTCGCGCAGTATTGATGCAAACGATGGAACCGGATCTCACACATGGTCTTATACTGGAAGATTTACCGGTTCTATCGGAGCAACTGTTCCGTCCCAATGGGCGGAGACGACCCTGGACCCGGTGGGCAACAAGACAGTCCATACCATCTCGCTGATTTCTGGCGAGTGCACGATGTATGAAACTCAAACCGACTACTATGATGACAAAGAAAACAAGCTACGAACCGATCTAATCAGCTACCAAACACTGCCCATTCTAGATGTTTTCCCATCGGATAAGTTAATCGGTGCCGCCCTTCCTCTATCGCAGACGACGAAGTGGGCTAACGGCACTACGAAGACTGTCTCATTCTCCTATGACACCGGTTTTTCGGCGAGTGGATACACGAAGGCGACGTTCGACTGGCAGAGTGGAACATTCCCGTACGGGAATGTTGTCAGTAAAACAGAATCCGATTTTGGCGCAAATGGTTCTCCAGGAGCCACCTTACGCACAATAAGCACGAACTATTGGGCATTCGGAAACAATACTGCATTGGCATATAACATGCTCGACAGACCGTCGAGTGTTGTCATAACCGATGGCGCTACAGGACTATCGCAGACAACAACCTATGGTTATGATGAATACGGCCTCGTGGCGGGCAATGCCTCCTCGGTTGGCTGGGAGTCTAGTCCTCCAAACGGAAATATTCGCGGAAACCAAACCAGCGTCAATCGTTTCTGGGATACAGCTAATGCGAATTTGAAAACCATCAAAACCTATACGGACACCGGCTTGGTATCAACGGTTACTGAGCCTCCAGACGGAAATATTTCTCCTGGAAGCAAGACCTCTTATAGCTATAGTGGTACGTATAATGGCGGGTTTCCGACGAGCATCACAGACGCTCTAGGACACAGTAGTAATTATTCCTACAACATCGATTCAGGACTCTTGAGCATTGCGACAGATTCGAATAATCAAAGTACAAAGTACTTCTATGCCGATCCGTTGCTTAGGTTGACCTCCGTCACGCACGAGGGTGGTGATCATAATCTTGCTAGCAATGTCGGGTACAGCTATCCTGATGCAAAAACGATGGTGCGTACAGAAGCCCTCAATACTTCGCAGTCACAAACCGATACAACCCGGTATGACGGATTAGGACGTCGGATTCAGACTCAGCACTCCGATCCGGAGGGAGATGTGTATGTCGACACTGCTTACGACGAGCTCGGAAGGAAGCATACGGAAACTACCCCTTATAGGAGCAAGACCGATCAACAGTTTTATGGGGTGACCACCTATACCTATGATGCCTTGGGACGAACTGTTCAGGTCCAGAATCCGGACCTGACGCTCAGTACATTTCAGTATGCAGGGGCCACAACCCTTGCCACCAGCGAGAGCAACGGAACGGTTAAAGGGCAGAGGCTTACGCAGTCAGATGGACTAGAGAGAGTCACCAAAATTTGTGAGATCACCAGTTCGACTCCGACTGCCGGCGGAGATGTACCTGGGGCATGCGGTTTGGAAATTTCCGGTACCGGGTTCCTAACCACTTACGCCCAGACTCTTCGGGGAATGACCGCTGTACATCAAGGAGCTCAGACCAGGTCTTTTGTCTACGATTCATTGAATCAACTTACCGATTCGACCAATCCTGAGGTCGGTCATATCCATTACGACTACGACAATGACGGGAACGTTGTAGCGAAGACGATGCCCGCTCCCAATAGTGTGGCGGGCAGTTCCGATGTGCTTACGGTTCACTATCAATACAACAGCCTGCACCAGCTTACAAAAAAATGGTATGAGGGATCTGGTCCCTCTTCGACAACCCCCACTTCTCACTATAGCTACAGCGAAACGAGTGTGGATGGAGAGACGATCGCGAATCCAGTCAATCGCCTTACTTCAGAATATACAGAGCTGAATGGAACAGTTCAGGCAAAGAGCGTTTATTCCTACGATACAAACGGCAGAATCGCGAGTCATTATCAATGCGTTACAAACTGCGGATCGTACCAGGATGTCGAGTATAAATATGACGGTCAGGGCAATTTAATATCATTAGCTACTCCTCAGATGGGGTATTCCAATAGCTACAATTCAGCCGGACACCTGATTACGGTGACTCCGAATTGGACACCAGATTCCAACCATCCAGCAACGCTTGCCAATTTTCACTACGCTCCAAATGGCGGCTGGAGTTCATCTAGTTTTGGGAATGGAACGGCCGAAACGTACGGCTATTCTCCTCGCTGGCTAAGCAGTATGCAGGTTACCGGTCTTCAAATCATTTCGCCCTCTCAGACTGCAACAGCTACGATTACCATTTCTGGTACCGAAGCTTCTAAACAAGTGCAATCCAGTGTCGCAACGAGTGCAACCGGATCGATATCTATAAGCGGAACAGAGAGGAGTAACTCCCCTGCCACAACCGCGACAGCATCCGTTTCGATCAATGGCGCTGAGCAGTCCAAACAGGTTCAATCGCAAATGGCCACCAGCTCAACAGGGTCGGTCACAATCACAGGGAATCAATATACGCACAAGTCCTGCATAGAGGGAAAGCACTGCCAGACTGTGAGAGATGGAGGTCATGTTACTTTGAATGTGAATGGCTTCCAAGCAATAGCATACTTTGTTCCTAATCCTCCAGAGGATGGTATTTCCGTTGCCACGAAGCTAGCAGCATCGTTGAACGATCCCAATTCTCCAGTGACAGCAACTTCTTCCGGATCTACGGTCACATTTACATCGCGTGTTACGGGTAGCGGCACAAATTATGCGGTCGCGGGGTCCTGGACTACAAATGAAAACGATGGAGATAATACCTACACTCACAGTACAGACTTTACAATTTCTCCTGACTCTCTTGTGATGACAGGTGGGCAGGATACACAATTCCGAACCGTCTATGATTCTGGAGTCGTATCCATTTCGGTGAATGGATACGTGCAAAGTGCCTCTTTCGACCAAAACAGTAATCCTTCTTCAATAGCTTCGGCATTGAGTTCGAAATTCTCTTGCGGATCGGGTTCTCCCGTCAGTGCTATTCCCTCGGGAAACAACATTCTATTTACAGCGTGTAGCTCTGGGGCTGCGGCAAACAGTTATAGCGTGACTAGTTCAGTGAACTTCGACAGTACAAATTTCTCCGGCGCATCGTTCGGGGTTTCAGGAGCGCAATTTGCAGGAGGCAAAGATCAACTCTGGGACCAAGGGACTATCTCCCTGTCACTGCCGGGAGGTTTTGTCGCCAGCGCAAATTATGGACAGGGCGATACCGCAAACTCTATCGCCGGTAAGCTTACTGATGCTTTGAATACAGCAAGTTCTCCCGTCAGTGCGGTGGCTCCGGGAGGAGCAGCAACGATTTCGCTAACAACAAAGGCGACCGGTGCTTCCGCAAATGGGAGTATTCAGATCTCGGTTTCGGGAAACTACTCGGGTTCACCGGACTTTACTGCCGCCAGTGGTGGGCTGGCAGGAGGTAAAGATGCTGGCTGGACTACTGTCTATGACCGAGGAATGGCTAGCCTAGCCATAGGCGGCAATACGGTGTCAGTAAACTATGGACAAGGAAGCAGCGCATCGACAGTTGCAGCACAATTGGTCAGTGTGGTGAACAGTGCGAACTTGGCAGTTTCTGCACAACAGAACGCGACATCTATAACCCTGACTGCAAAACAGGCGGGGGCAGCAGCAAACGGTACTGCGGTTTCTCTCAGTATCTCCACCTCTGATACCAGCGATTTTTCTTCTGCATCCTTTGCAGCGAATCCGGCGAACGGCAGCTTAGCTAACGGCGCCGATACTCAATTCAGTACTGGAACAATCTACAGTTTCAGCCTCCAGCATGAGGACAATGGACAGATTAAGCAGTCCGCCGATTGGGTCAACGGGACCTGGAACTATCATTATGATGACTTCAACCGCCTAGGAGCAGCCGAGAAGGTTGATAGCGGTGGAGCTGCTATTGTAGGGCTCTCGTGGGATTATGATCGCTATGGTAATCGTTGGCATCAAAACTTGACCGCAGGAACTGGAACATCTACTTCGCTCGGCTTTGACACTGGATCGAATCATGCAACTGCGAGTTTGCTATACGATGTTGCAGGCAATATCCGGAATGACACTCGCCATAATTACATCTACGATGCGGAAAACCGTATCTTTCAGGTGGACGGAGGAATCAGCTATACCTACGATGCAGCAGGCCGCCGTGTGGGGAAATCCGATGGAACCGTTTATGTTGTTGGTGCAAGCGGCGTGATCCTGGATGAATTGCGTAGCGGGCAGCTCGTACGTACTGAAATTTATGCAGCGGGGAAACATGTTGGGACCTACAACGGAAGTTCGATCTACTTTTCGCATTATGACTGGTTGGGAACAGAACGTGCACGTACCAATGCAGGCGGGGTGTTGTGTGAGACCATAACCAGTCAACCGTACGGAGATAATACGGTCAGAACAACCCCGGCCAATGCTCCGGCATGTGATCCATCTCCGAATTTCTTTACCGGGAAACAGAGGGATTCAGAATCAAATCTGGATGATTTTGGTGCGAGGTATTTTTCTTCACAATGGGGGCGTTGGATGACCCCCGATTGGTCGGCAACAGTTCAAGCCGTACCCTATGCATCATTCGCAAACCCACAATCATTAAACCTCTATGCTTATGTCGGAAATGATCCAGCTAACGGAGAGGACCTGGATGGGCACTGGCGTTTCGATCATGGAACAGGATGTGGCGGGTATCTATCTCTTTGCGCCTTGATGGGCTTCGATTCCTCTGGCAAAGGGACACCTTACCAGCAAATGGGCCTGGAAGATTATGCTTACAGCAAGAGAGCTGCCAGTCCGAGTGGTGGATCTACATCTCCATCACCGGAAGGCACAACTCCCTCTAGCGCTTCTAAGGATCAACAGCATAAAGCAAAGCATCACAAGCCAAAATCTCCATACCAACCAAAGAACAAGATGGCGAATGTTGTATTCAATGAAACGGGTACCATCCAAGGTGATGCTCAGGCAATCCATGATATGCGAGTGGACACGGCGCATGTGTATATGAACGTCAAACACAAGTCGGCATTTCAAGGCCAGAATGCATTAAGTGCTGGGGATCAGACGGCAATAGCAAATGGTATCAATGTTGCCGCTTACAATGATTCCCTCGGGGCATCGGCGGAGGCGCTGTCCGATCCTTCCGATCCCACGAACGGTGCTATACATTTCTTTGTGCTCGACACGACGCCTGGACGAAACGAAGATGTACCATCCTGGGCTCAGGGAAATGAAATGAAGCTTGGACCCTTTACCGCGGGAGCCAGTGACCGCAGGGCAGATATCCATAAGGGTGATACGATTTATGTCCTTATTGACCAGGGACCGTAGGATTCATCGTCTCGCAAGGAGGCATGTGTGCCGTTACTGGAACTTAATTATCTGATGGAGAGCCAATCAATGCGAGTACGAACGCGACTCTATGTTGTCGGCGCCTTTTTTGCTGCGTACAGTCTGGTTTCGTTCGGACAATCCGCGCAGGCAAACTCTGAAGCGAGGCCCGTTGACCAATACATTCCCGCTGTCGTTCAAGCGGTCGAAGATGAGATCTACGATTACAATTTCGAAAACAAATACTTCCTTATTGACGATCAAGGAGCAGGGGATACGAAGCCTGCGAAAATTAGCATCTACATTTCAAGAAACATTTCCAAAGATGGCGATGGCGTTGCAATTTACAAACTGATGCCGTATGGAGAGGTTTATAGGCTCTTCGTGGTTCAAAAAAACGGCGTTGTCGTACTTCTGGGAGACCCTCAAAAGCGCTTTCTCCCGACGGGCGGCAGTGTACTCACCATCTATATGACTGACGAAAAGGTGTGTAGCTTTATCCAGCAGCGAGCAGTGAAATCCGCCTTCACCGTTGATCCTGGCGTATCAAAACAAAGGCTAGATGAGGCCGTCCAACGTCAACTAGGCCGCGTCGGATTCTCGTACCGGCGGTATTTGGCAAAACACTCTCAGAAGAAATAGTTCTTGGCTCAACAGCGGATGACTACGAACGCTGCCGGAGTGGATTTCATCGAAGGCTGAGAAGGCTGGAATAGAACCGTCGACAAAAAACCGGACTGACCTTTGCGAAGGATGATGGTTTCGATAACGGGACCATCGGCTGGGGACATAATTGCGGCAAGTGCACGGACTTCAAGGATGGCATTACGAAGGAGCAGGATGAGGCTCTTTTGAAAAGCGATCTCGCTGAATTCGAGAAATCTGTAAATGGTCTTGGCGCTTCTCTGAGCCAGCAGCAGTTCGATGGACTCGTATCGTTTGCTTTCAAGATACGCAACTACGGGAGTTCGACCCTCTTCGGGAATGTGTCATCTGGAACAGCAGTTACGGAAGCAAATTTTACAGCATATGGCCATGCACATGTTGGTGGAAAGCTAGTAGAAGTGCCAAGCTTAACAAGGGATGTACAACTCCGTCGAAATTCCGCCCACTGCCTGGAAGGCGCTTATCACAAGCGGAATCCGACAGATGCAACGTGATATCCCCATTTATCTGTCGCAATAGTGCAGTAAGGACGATGTACAGGAGCGAATTTACTGCATAGGAGGTAAAAGCATGAAGGCCATACAAGTTTCAATTGGATTCTTAATTCTGTGGGCTACGACCTATGCGCTAAGACATAGGATGATGTATCGCAATGCTGATTATGGAATCGCATTTCCGATTCCGAGTGGCGCCCAAATTTGTCCAGTTTCTTTGGGCGATAGGACCCACCACGGCGCTGCTTTTTTGCTAGGCACAAAGGATGTAAGCCAATGTAAAAGTCTTTCAGAAAAGCGATGGATAACCATCTGGGCTCAATATAACGTCTCTGAAGACACAAAAACGCTGCATTCATTTCTGCTATGGCAATGCCAATATGAAGCGAAGGGACAGTGCCAATCTATGCCTGAAGGACTATTCTTCCATGGCTTACCTAGCGAAGCGGCCCGCATTGATCGGCCTGATGGCTCTATCGAGATTCTGGTTGTTACGCAAGCGGGGAAACCTGATCCCGATTTTGATCCAACAGTTCCATCCAATAATTACGAACTCAGCTTGCACACAAATGTGCGTTCGTTCGATCAAGACATGATTGTTTTCCGCGAAATTTTGCGGTCGATCAAGATCGAACCTGGTTCTCGGAAATGATCGTTGACGGGTGACGCTCTGCAGTAGAATCAACAGCAGGGCGGTTCGCCCCAACAGCCTTCTCTTGCTACACAGCACATGACTCTTTGACACCAAGGCTGCGGACAGGCGTATCGGGCTGATTCTGATAGGGGCGAACCTTCACGGAAGTGAACAGGACGCTTGTTCCGAGAAAGAGCAAGCGACGATTACTATGAATGGCCTAGTCCGAAAATTGCCAAGATTAGTGCTTCTCCCATCTTGGATTCGAGTCACATACAAGAGTTGGCTTCGAAAAGAATCCGTCGCACCACAATTGCGGAATTTGCATGCACTCTGGAAGGACATACCACAAATCGCATCCGAACCCATTTGGAGCGAAGCGACACAATAATTCCCCCCAGGGCCAATAGAAATTGATCCCTCCCGAATTTCTTTACCGGGAAGCAGAGGGATTCACGATCAAATCTGGATGATTTTGGAGCAAGGTATTTTTCTTCGCAATGGCGGCGTTGGATGACTCCCGATTGGTCGGCAACAGTTCAGGCCGTACCCTATGCATCATTCACAAACCCACAATCACTAAACCTCTATGCGTATGTGGGGAATGACCCAGCTAACGGAGAGGACCTGGACGGACACTGGCGTTTCGATCATGGAACAGGATGTGGCGGGGATCTGTCTCTTTGCGCCTTGATGGGCTTCGATTCGTCTGGCAAGGGGACGCCTTACCAACAGATGGGGCTGGAAGATTATGCTTACAGGAAGAGAGCTGCAAGTCCGAGTGGTGGGTCTTCATCTCCAGCTTCTGAAAGCACAACTCCCTCTAGCGCTTCTGGGGCTCAACCGCAGGAACAAAAGGCAGAAGTAGGATATGGCGAAACTGCTGGCCTCGTCCCTGAACGAGCTGCGAATGCAGATCCAAAGAAGAAAAGCCCATACGACCCTTCTACGTGGGACCCCGCTTCGACTCAACAACTCCAGGATGCCCGTCAGAACATCATGGATATTTCTGATCGAAACAGCAATGTGAAGAGAGCAACCGCCTCAGACAATCCGATCGAGCAACAGCTGTGGAATGCCAACATGGATGCGGCGAAGAAGAGTAACGGAAGCTTACCTGGGAAGTACTTCTTCATTCGGCAAGAAGGAGCAAAGAATCCGCAACATCCTTCAAAGAAAGCAGGGTATGGGCAAGGAGTACCAACCAAGTCGTACGGACTATTTAGAAATGTAGGGGGAGGCGATGTACCACGTGGAAACAGGACATTCATCGACATCTATGAGAAATAAGCTGGCATCATTTCTCATATTTACATTGCTAACAGCACCGTCAGTTCAAGCTCAGCAAGAACCGATAACGGGACAGATCACGCCCGCCCAAAGGGTAGCTCGTCTCGGAACACAAGGAAATGACGATATAGCGGATATAAAACAGTTGGCAGCGACCCCGAAAGTCAGCGTAGACCTGTTGATTGCTGACCTCCATCCCATACCTGATTCTGACGAGTTTGCAAAAGCGGACAAGCCTTCGACGGAGCATGTTCTATGGATGATTCGCGGGCTTCGATACATGACGGGTAGCATTGACTTCTGTGCCCAGAGTAAACATATTTTCGGAAACTCCGAGGAGGAAAAGAACCGTAAATACTGGTTGACTTTTCACCATAAGGACTGTTTGACTTTTTTCGGCTATTGGATGTCGCGGGACCGAATATACATCGCTCCGACTGATGCACAAGAGAACATCATTTCTCAGTGGCAACACTGGTATGCCGTATATGGCGCAAAGTTCGAGTACAAAACACTCCCAAACCCGCCTCCAGAGAAATGGCTCTGGTAATGAACAAGTACATACAAGCTTGGGTCGCTAATGCGAACATTAGCGGCCCAACAGACGAATTCCGACAAGGACACCAATGTAATGCTCCACGCGGGCGTACCGCCCACACCTTCTGGCTCAGCAGTTATCAGGTAAATGAACGGGGAGATCGTTCCGCAGGCTAACACAGACCACGAAGTGCAAACATTCAGAAATGGTGGTGGAAGCGACGCATCTCATGCAACAGTCGAAGCAATCGAGGTTCAAAAAGAACAATTTCCCGGGATGGAAGTGAGGCTCTTAGGATCTCAAAGGGGAGGCCCGGAGAAGTGGCAAGGAGATCCGAATAAGGGAAGCGACGTCGATCAGCTGATGCAGAATGAGGAAACCGCTAACCCGCAAAAGTACGTTGACGGCAAGCGGGTGCAAGTGCTCGTAGGCGCTGATGCCAAAGGCAATCTGAATCCCTTTCGTCTACCTCATGCAGTTCTTGACTGACAAAGAAAGCAAGACGACTGAGGAATTGTATAGCATGGCAAAAGCTGGGCGAATGAGAACCAATTGGTAAGCGCATATCTTTGTCTTTTGAACAGGCTCGCCTAGCAATCGCTGAGGTTGCGAATCGAATAATTGATGCTGGGTATCCTGATCGAGTGGCGACATCTACACTTGGCATCTACTCTTTACTATAAGGAAGCAGCTGGTCTTAAGAGAGGCGATCCTACGGCTGTCGATGTCCACAACGCTTCTAGAACGGCAGCGGAAGCCGCTGTCAATGGGTCGAACACAACCAAAGGGGCCCCTCAGTATCGAACACGAGGAGGCCTTGATGTATCAACTCTGCCTGGAAAGTCCAAAACCAGCCCTGGAACTCCTGTCTCGATGCATTTTGAAACACACTGTTGTCATCGTGGTGGCACCTTGAGGAATATGACTATGAATCGTGTTTTGCTTCTCGCATTATTTTGCGCGTTATCAGTTGGCGCTGCATTCGCGGGGAATCAGCGCCGACTTTCCACTGCTGAAATTTCAGATCTAAAGCAAGCCATATGTGACGAAATCTATGACTATGGTTATTCCAGAGAGTTCTATCAAATTGGTGAAAATGTCGGTACGCCACAACATTGGATCGCTCACGTCCGCATATATATAGATCCTATGTACAACTCCGTAGATCAGCATGGCCAAGTGATCTACAAGCTAATGCCATTCGGACAGATTTATCGGCTTTTCTTCATTGACAAGACTGAAAGACTCACCCTTGATGGCAATCCTCAGAATCGATTTCCTATTACTCAACCAAGTCGACAGACTGTTTACATGGATGAGGAGGAAGTACGTCAGTACGAGCAGGCATGGACGAAGAGTTCTTTTACGATTGATACCAAACCAAGTACCGATACCATCCGATCTGTGGTCAAGAGACAAAAGGTACGATCTGGGTTTTCGGAGTGGGAGTATAAACACCCTGATCAGGTTGTGCCAAACAAGTAGTCTTTGGCCCAACAGCAGAGTTTGTCAGCCTCAGCCGAGCAAGCAATCCTAAATTTTAACCTGAGTGGTGTTCAGGCTACAGCGTTTGAAGCCGTAGCGATCAGTGCGGGCAATAAGTACGGCGTTGATCCGAATGTTTTAGTGGGGATGGCTGGGCAAAAGTCAACGTTCAATCCAGAAGCACAATCGTCTACAAGTACGGCAAATGGCTTGTTCGGTTTGACGGCTGGAGTTCGCTCGCAATACGGCTTGAGTAGTGGCGATGCAACCGGAACGAGCGCCTCTGCAATCACCACTCAAGTAACTACGGCCGCACATTATCTCGGTGACCTGAAAAAGGGCCTGTGCCTAAATCACATCCTGAGCACTCCCTAGCAATCGCCATCGGGTATTATCGTGGTTCCCGTAAAGGCGTGAATGGAGCGATGAGTTCAAAAGGTGGGTACAACGCAATGCTTAAGCTCTCATATGGCGGTGAGACATTGGGGCATTACATCAACTCAATGGAGAGATGTGTTCCATGAAATCATTTCGTTTTAGCGTCACACTCATGTCTGTATGTTTCAGCCTTGCGATGTCTATCGGGCAGATGTGCAACGGTCAGGCCGCAGACCCTGCGAAAGCTCTGTTTTCGAGTGTTTCTAAACGAGAGACATTGTTAGCAGGGATATCGACAGAAGAACTCATTATTGGTAAAGGCGTTAAAGGTGATTGGAGGGCGGTAATCGTCAGAGGCGGCTCAACACATCAGATCATTTCACATCAGATCATCTGGGACTCGAATACGTTGCGTGACTCCTTTTTCGCTGTCAGGGCACCCGACTGGATCAGAAGTTCATCTCAGGGTTCGGACTACGAAGTCGTTATGCGTGGCTGTGTACCGCACCAATGTACGGACGGGAGGATCGGAATAGCGGTCTTTTCAGGGAGAACAAAACGTCTATATGTAGAACATTTGATTTCGCAAGATAGCGGGGGCTATACCGTGCAATTCAATCCAGTCGAAATGCCGCCAGAGGTTCGCGTCGAGTTGGAGAAAGCAGCTTGTACTGATCCAGGAATTACAGCGCCATCTCGGCTACCTTTTCCGTGTCATTGAGTGGCCTTCAGCCACTGGTCGGTCCAAGCCCGCGCCGAGATAAAGTTCCTAGAGGAAGAGTGCAGACGCTCGATGAATGCGATCGCTCACGTGTCCAAGGAAGAAGGAAGATGGAGAAAGAAGGGTTTGAGCTATTCTTCGGCACTGAATAACTTATTTGTGTGGCGGAACATCCAGATGCGAGGACATTCCGCCCTCATGTTTAGTTGACTTCCGTTTTAAGCGCCAATAGCTTTGCAGAAAGTTCATCGATACAATCCTTCAGGACTCCGTACCTCTGATCGCGACGCATGAATAGCGCCGTCTCAATTCCGAGATATCGGTCAGTAAGCGGTTTAAAGACGACGCCGGTACGCGAAATACGGGCAACGGATCGAGGCATCAAAGCAAGACCAAATCCCTGGGCCACAAACTCGAGCGCATGCGTTGTGGCCCACACTTCCCTGAAGACAGGTTCAGCTCCGATGCTTTGTATATACTTCCTCAGCTGTCTATAGAAACGTGGATGCAGGGAGCGTGGAAACAGGAAAACTATCTGCGCGTGAAGATCTCTCACCGTCAGATCTCTCTTCTGTGCGAGAGAATGATTCTTCGGCACGCAAACGGTAAAACCTTCCCGTCCAACCTGTTGAATCCAGAGATCATCGTCAGCAACAGGACGTACTCCCAGTGCTGCATGAATCTGTCCTCGAAGTACTCGTCCAACCAGTTCCAGCGTGGAAGCACTCTCGAATACTATCCCCGCATTTTCCTCTCCCGGAGGCGTCATCCGATACAAAAGCGGTAAGAAGGCGCTATGGGTATACGGGGAATATCCGATCCGATAAGGTCCATTTTCGATTCGTGACTGGAACCGGGCCAGATCGCGCGCACGTTCCGCGTGGTTGAGTGAGAGCGCAGACTCCAGAACAAAAACTCTGCCCGCCTTGGTTAATTCCGTCTTACGAGTAGTCCGCTCAAATAACCTGACGCCGATCTCTTTCTCTAGCGCCGCGATTCTGCGTGTAATAGATGGTTGTGGCACACCTAACTTTCTGGCGGCCCGGACAAAGCTTCCCTCTTGCGAGATTATGACGGCTAACTGATGAACATCCAACAAACTCCTGCTTTGCATGGCAACCTGCCTTGGGGAATGGGGATTGCAGATACCGTGGGTATCCGGCTACATGCCGCGATTCAGGAATGTAGTACCTCATTGGATGCTGGCAAGTCTGTGCAGGAATAAGCCTTTCGACATAAGCTCTTAAGTTTGCTGCGAGTGCAGTTAGCAGACAGGAGTGGCGCATTAAAGTAGACAAATTGGGGATAATACGCCACAACAACGGCTCTTTCGAGGTGTAATAGTTATGGCCAATTATAGACTACATACACGTCCTAATGCCGGAAAACACTACTAATTATGGTAACTAAGCAACTTGTAGAGCGTATTACCTCGGTAATTTGTTTATGTAATCGATCGGGTTAATCTCAGTGCAGCTGTGTACAATACGCCACAAATTTCGATGTACAGAGCACTTTAAGTGTCCTTGATGAAAAGTAGGCGTTGCTTCACCATCTCTTCGCAGTGATAACACCTGTCTACAATTCACCCTTTTCTCTGTTTATTGTGGAATGAAGAGCTAAGGGATATCAGAGATCTTGTCTTCATGAATCGCCAAGAAAACCGTAATCGACAATATCACCAGCCAAATCACCTTCTTCATCCACATCCATGAACTGAACCTTGAATCCAGTACGAGAATCCAGTCGAAAGATGGAGCCATCAGTGAATTGAAATTCGAAAAAGTGACCTTCGCCGGGAAAGGTCTCAATTTCCGCCTCTTTCGGACAGTACCGGACTCGGACTAAACACTTACCTGGCAACTCCTTAATTACTACATCTCCAGGACGCAAGGGTGAAATCCACTCTGTAAATTCGGACATGCACTCTCCTTGAATGTGAGATCCATTTACCCGTCTTAGACGCCAGCTGAACGGATACAGTTGAGTAGAGCCCGTTGTAAATCTCATGGAAATTGTTAGCTCGGAGTAACCAGGAGGAGATCCTGCGCTATATCGGGGAATAGTCTCCCCTTTTGCTTCGCAGGCGAGTCAATAGAACTTGACCGCATCATGCCCATTTCAAAGGAAAGACCAAACAGCTAAGAATCTGAGCCTACTGTGTTTCCCATGTAAGGACGAAAAGTCAAGTTATCTCGGAATTATCGGGTCATGCAGTAAGCGATATTCAGGGAAGGACCACCCCAATACAGCGCCTGTAAAGATACCGGGCCCAAGCGAGGGAGCATCGGTAAAATCAACGCTAGCTCTGGTCTCGGGCAGTCTATTCAGAGTTAGAGTTGCCTTCTTTACCAGTCAGAATCCATTCCATAGATTTTCCAAAGAACTTTGCCAGCCGATATAAAACAACGGAGCCCATCTCCTTTGTGCCTTTTTCAATCGAGGAAATATGGCTTTGCCTCACACCGACAGCCTCTGCCAGTTCTGATTGTGTCATATCAAAACCGCGCAGGGCCCGGATGCGGCGACCTACAGCGATCCAATCGGCTTCGTAATATTTCTTTGCAGCAGGCATTGACAAAATATCTATAGAGATTAAAAATCTCTATAGATATGAGACTCCGTTCTGTCTAGTTAAAGACGATTCTCTCCATGACCGAAACCTCGGCACGGAGCACGCCGGTGCGCTAACACCGACGTGTCCCTGACCACACATCACCTTGCTTAGAAAGGCGACGAGATGGCTGTATCTAAAAATACCCTCAGCACGTCCTCCGAGACAAACTCTCCACCCCCAAAGTTCTTCCGCAACATTCAAACTCCTCCGAAGTACAGACAACCCTGCCGAAAAGGGAAGAATCGCGCAAAACCCAGAATCCTACGATGGCAGCTCAATTCCCCTGTTCTTGAGCGCTAGGAGGTCCCCATGAAAAAGGACTTCCGTAATCAGTTGCTTCTCCAGATTGAAATGCTGCGTGGCAACATTTCGCACCAGGAATTAAGCAAAAGGCTAGGTACTGAGACGGAACGCGCCCTAGCCCGATACATTGCAGGCAAAATCCACCTGAAGGTGGACGACTTCGAAAGGGTAGCTAAAGCTCTCCGCATGGATGCCCGGATTCTTGCGGAGACGTGGGCCACATCTCTGGATCTGCAGCCGCCAGCCAGAAATTCGGTGAACTGGATGATCGAACGGGCTTTTCGGCACTGGAGACGCTATTCGCGCCTCTCCAAGTATCGTGTCCCACCTAACCCTTCCGTGATGGTCATTATCCGAAACAAATATGCCGACAGACTGCCCCGGCAAATTCCTGCTTTATGGTTTAAGTCCCACAGATCGGGAAAGGACACCCCAGAAGCACGAGAGAAGTTCGCCCGCGCCTTCCAGATGTTGATCGAATTCGTCCATGAGCATCAATCCCAGCGCAATGTTGGAGCCAGGCACGGGCTCAGTGCGTCGCGAGCAGCGCAATTGATGAGGCGAGCGGCTTACACCTGGGCCAGGAGCGAAGGCATCGACTTGCTCCACGACAGGTCAGTTCCCTTCAGCCTCGGCAATGCCTCCAGTCCCCGCCGGTCCGGGAAGATCCTTCGGATAGTAGTCTTCTTCTCTTTGCGACGATCCCGCCGTAGCCATTGGACCGAGATACATAATTCCTTGGCTGGCAATCGGAGCCGGAGCAAATGAGGGGCTATCTCCATAGCCGCACATAAAGTAGGGTCCGAATGGCTTGGTATGAACGACCAATGGGTATCTTTCGCCTCCTTTGTAGTCTGGAGGCAGCAGCAGCAGACCGCTCGCGTTAAATCCCAGAGCGGTTTGCCAATGTACAATCCGTGGTTTCGCCCAAGCCAGATCCTCAAACTGTGGGTTCAGGTTCTCAATGACGCTCACTTTTCGATCCCCGTACCTATAGCTAAACAGCCCTGGAGGTGTCGTCGTATTGTCAAAACCACCGATTACAATTCTTCCGTCACTCGCAATCGCAGAGGCAACATTCTCAAGTGGAATGTTGATTGTCCCGTCCTGCTTCCAGGCTCCATCTTTATGCCTGAACCATGTCAAAGTGCTGGCAGCGGTTGCAACCAGCAATCTGTCATCCGATGTCCAGATAAGCGGCTGGTTGTTGTCAACCGGCTGGCTCAGCTTCTCAGTAACCTCTTCCACCTTCCCCGTCTTTGTTTCTACCCAGAAAAGATGCGCATCCCCGCCAACCCTCAAACGGTGATGCATAGCATCATCCGACTCCCAGGTTGAGTCCACCGGGGATTTCGCAGCCACAACAAAAGAGCTACTGTCCGGAGACCATAAAGGCCGATTCAAGAGAAACGGTGTCTTCAGAGGTATGGTTGTCTTCTGGGTAGCAATATCGTAGAGAACCAGGACTGGCGTGAAGCCCGCCCAGGCTGCGACATTCAAGGACTTCACGAAGGGGCTGTTTTGCCATTCCGCTGTTGTGGATGCCACAGGTTCCAGATAAGTGAGTAATAATTTAGAGCCGTCAGGCGAGATACTTGGCGAAACTCTGCCACCAACTGTTATCTCCGCCTCGATTAAATCCGTAAATGGAGACTGTATAGCTACACGCCTGACTCCGCTCCATTCGCGACCGGTTTTTCTCGATAGATATAGTCGTCCTTTGAAATACGACGGCACGGTCTCTTCGGACTCAATCCCCAGCCTGTACCCTCTTGCAATCTCCTCTGGAGAATGCGAATCGGCAGAATGCGAGCGCCAATCTTCTCCCCAATTCCCGACGAAGAAAACAACCGTACTGGCATTCTCATCGGTAGAATACTCAAGAATCGGTTCCTCAAACTTGACCAAGATTTCTCGCATTCCGGAAATAGCATCGATCTCCTCTACCTGATATTCGCGATTTGACGAAGTAAGAATCGTCAGGTGGCGTCCGTCTCGAAGCCATCTCACTTCAGACACCGATCCTTGGAGAAGGAGACGCGCTGCTTGCGGGGTACCCTCCGAGAGTTCCCTGACATAGAGAGCAGTTTCATCCAGATTGCTTTCCAGATTTGGGGTGCGGACAAGATACGCAACTTTCGATCCGTCTGCATTGAGCTGGATTGGACTCATCAGTGACTTAGTCTGATGAAGCAAGGTTCGCATCGAGGCGCAATCACGAGCTGTAACGCTACGCTTTTCCTGCGCCCCGCACTCCCCTTGTATGAGTGTTCCTAACACTGATGCGATTACGACGAAACTAACCTTTTTCATAGGCCTCTAGAATGATGCCCTCAGGGAGAACTGCATGGATCTGGGTCCTCCTTGCTGATACTGCTGCGCCATAGTATTCAGGCTCGAATTCAGCATTGCGGTAGCCTGCCCAAACTGAGCATTGGAAAGGGTGGATTGAACTAAGCCGAAATTCGGATGATTGAGAAGATTGAAGGCCTCGGCGCGAAACTGCAGCCGGGCATGATCGGTAAGCGGAAAGGCACGGCGGACCGAGAGATTAATCTGGTTTTCTCCGAAACCTCGCACAAAGTTCCTGGGAGCATTCCCGTAGCTGTTCCCCGCCGGAAGAGTAAAAGCGGCAGTCGCGGCACTTGCCGAAGGACCACCATTCAGAACTCTTCCGCCCGGGTACTGTCGTCCATAGAGGTAGACCGGCTTCGAGTGGTCGTAGTTGACTCCGGTATAGTAGGCGCTTCCTGTTACCGGATCCGTTCTGTAATTCCCGGACAAGGTGATAGGAAAGCCAGTCCGAGCAATAAAGCGACCGTCCAGCCCCCAACCTCCCAGCAGTTGCTGGCCTATGCCATTCAACTTTGGAGCGGGAACATCCCAGCTGACTCCAGCCTGAAGATTGTGTCTCAGATCGAAATCCGAGTTGCCACGCACAAGAGGAATGGAAGAGAAGTTCGATCCGAAATCGAAGGAATGAGCCCACGAGTAAGAAGCTAATGCCTGCAGTCCGTTCGTGATGCTGCGCTGAAACTGTACCTGCAGAGCGTTATAGCTCGAAGAGACGTTATTCGGGAAATAGAAGATGGAAGTAAAGTTCGGATTGAGCGGTTTAACAGAGAAATATTGCTCAGTGAGAAGTCTTCTCCCATTTGCCCCAACGTAGGTGACCGTCAGCGACTGATTCCGCCCAAGCCCCTGCTGCAAGGCGGTATTCCATTGCAGAGTGTACGGAACCTGCAGGTGCTGAGGGAAGGCATATACCGAAGAATAAGGTGGGGCGACTGAAGGCGTGAAATTAAGCTGGAAGGAAGAAACTGGCAAGGAGCCCGATGGAAAGCTATTAAGTTGACTGAATCCGAGAGCACCCGCGCCATACCCAAGAGCACCGGCTTCATTGGGAGTATCGAAGAATACCCCTCCCCCGGCACGAAGAACGGTTTCAACTCCAGGATGATTATTCGCTGTCCACGCAATACCCAAACGCGGCGCGAAATTATAGAAGTAAGTCTTCCAAAGATCGGTCCCCTTCGGCGCCAGACGCAACGTACTCGGAGCATGGATACTTCCAAGCACCGTATACGCGCTGTTTCCGTGCTCTTCATATGGCGCAGGATCGATTTCCCAACGCAGGCCCAGGGAGAGGCTGACTCTACTGCGAACGTGCCACTCGTCTTGCAGGAAGAGTGCAATATTGTTGAAGATTGGCGTCGAATTCGTGTACTGCTGAACGTAAAGCGTAGAGGCTTGGTTTTTCGTTAGTGACTGGGCAGTCGTGTACGTGGCCAGAACTAAGGCACCGGGCCAAATACGCGGCAATTTTAGCGTGCGGTAATTGACACCGAAGCTTAAGAGATGACGGCCTCGCAAGGCGGATACAGTATCGACGATGTTCCATTGCCGAAGCTGCGACTTCAAACTCTGAGCCGTCAGTCCCGAAGTTCCTGCCCCAGATTGGCTAATAATGAAGTTGACGCTCTGGGCTGGACCTACTCCTGCCACAGTCCTCAGATCAATCGCCTTTGCACCGCCAAAGCTATCAAGCTCACTTGTTTGTGAGGAGTCGCTTCGAGCGTACCCGACTCGAAAGCTGTTCGTGATGTTCTGCGCGAGTTGGCTCGTCGCTCCAAAGGTGTAGGTATCGGCTTCAGCAGAGGTCTTTGTAGTCACGGACAAGGAGCGTGAATTAGCTCTACTCGGCGTAATCCCAGTTCTGAAGAAGACCGACAATTGGGGACCGTATGTGTAATCAAGCCGAATGCTCGTGGAGTCGATAGAGCTTGGTAACGAATAAGGCTGGATAAACTGCGCCAGAAGGCCATAATCTGTTCCACCCTGGCTCGGCAGAGGATAAGCATTCAAGATAGAGCGTATCTGCGAAGAGAGAGTCGGTGAATTCCTGATCGCATTGTCCGGGACATAGAGCGGCGTAGCCGACTGTGGTTGCGTAAGTCGCAGCCCTTCATAAGAACCGAAGAAGAAGATGTTGTCTTTACTGTCGCTGATGTGGGGCAGTTGAACCGGACCTCCAAACGTACCTCCAAAATCGTTCTGACGAAGCGACGGAGTCGGTTTCCCATAGTGATTATTGAACCAGTCGTTTGCATCGAAGAAGTTATTGCGAAGATAATCAAAGGCGCTGCCGTGATAGGTGCTCGTCCCGGAGCGAGTCAGAAACGAAAACTGTCCGCCCGGAGAACCACCATATTCTGCAGAATATGTCGAACTTGAGACTCTGAATTCCTGCAGCGCATCGATGGAGAGCAGACTCTGGGTTGTTCCTAAAGTAGTCGTTGCGCCAACGGTTCCATTGCGATTACTGCCAGGAAGACCGGCAGCTGTATTTGCCGAAACTCCGTCTACTGTGTAGTAATTCGATTCGGTTCTCTGCCCGTTGACACTGAAATCACCAGCGGTTCCGGCACCGGCAGTAGCGGTTTGCGGACTCTGCGTTGACACGCCGGGAGTCATCAAAATCAGATCTTGAAAGCTTCGTCCATTGAGAGGAATATTCTCGACGAACTTCCGATCAATCACTGTTCCAACGGATGCATCGGTCGCATTAAGAGTCCGGCCACTGCCGTCGACAGTGATGAATTCATGCGTAGAACTCACGCGCAATTTGATTTGGATTACCTTATGATCGCCGACATTCAGGATGACATTATCAATTGCCACCTCGGCAAAACCCTCTTTGCCTATCCGCAGCCGATAGGAGCCGGGCTCAATCGACGAAGCGGAAAAGACTCCCGCGTCATTCGTTAAAAAGCTCAGTTCCACACCGGTCGAAACATTCTCTACCGTCACTCGCGCATGACTCACGGCGGCATTCGAATCATCCGCGATGTTGCCCTGCAAGCTCGCGCTGCTAACCTGCGACTGAACCGGCGAGGGTGCCAACAGCAGATAAAGGACAACGCACCCAAGGATGAAATTAAGACAGGGATATCGCATATCCGCTCGAAAGCGGAGTAATCGGGCCAACATAGTTTTCTCCGTGATATTGAGTCGGTGGTTATTTCGTTCTAGTCGGAAACAGGCGCAGGCTCTCCCTCATTCCTTCTTTGAGTAGGACCTGACCTGCGTTTGCATATCGGATAAAAGTGACTCGGCAATCTTTATTTGCTGATACGTGTCCTCTAGTTTCGGGACGCTTTCCTGCTGTACTCCGGCCCGTACCGTGAGCGCGCTGGTCAAATCGTGTTCAAGATGCTTAGTCCGCAGCACAATCTCCGCTATCCGCTCGAAATATGGCGGACTTCCTGGCGGAGCTTCGTCTTTCTGTTGTGTGTTTATCGATCTTCCGGGGAAAGGGAGATTGCCGAGTCGTTGGTCGAGCCTTCCCAGGTCCGACCGCAACGAGCCCAGAGAATCGCTCAGCAACTTCAACCACGTATCGCGATCCTCCGCGCTCAAAGAGAGCACTTCGTTGGGAGAAAAGAAGGTACTGAACTGCTGCAGCCTCCAAGCATCCCGATGCGCGGAAGCGCTGTCCCCCAGCACCGCCTCCGTAAATGAGCGAATCGCCGTATCCACTTGCGTATCGCCTACACCGAGTTTCCTGAAGGCTGGCCGCAGTTCGTCGTCGGCGGGAGTCCTCGCCGCATTCACCTCATAGCTCATCAGGGCAACAGGAGCCAGCTGCGAACTAGCTTCCCGTACCTGCCCTTCACCCATGAAGTGAATCTCCAGAATGACCTTGCCCGTTCTTGCCAGCGGCGCGAGCATTCGCCGTGCTCGTGCCGCCTCAGATTCACTTGGCAAAGACCCACTAATGACCAGGGAGCCGGACGCCGTTTTCCGCAGACTCAGGAGCAGGTCCGTATCTCCCCCCAGGCTGCGCAGCAACTGCACAGCCGCAAGAGCGAGATGAGGAAGATCGCCACTCCGGGAAGTGCCACTCGGCACATGAAATTTCTGCCGATACAGTTGTCCTCCCTCCGCAGGCGGAGTACCCGCTCGGGTCTCGTAACGGATCTCCCGATAGCGAAGTTCCCGGACCTCGCTACCCCTAGCCACCCAAAGCCGCTGCTCTTCGACATGCAAGGACCGGCGATTGAGGACCAGCACCGCCCGCACCACTTGGGGAACAGAGGTCGCAACATCCGCTTTCCGCTGATAAGCGATGCGGTAGTAGTCCCCATCACTATCGAGCGTCAGACTCGGCTGTCCTTCCCTGAGCCATACAGGGGAAAGATCGCACGACCACTCTTTTCTCCTTTCAAGACAATCCGGGACGGCTTCTGCATTCCTCTGAGCCTCTTCAATAGGCGAATTCTCAGACTGGCCGCCCGCTTGCGGCAAAAAGCGCTTGGTCAACCTCCCCGCCCCGCGCCAGACTTCTACCTGCCCAGAGTGGAGCGTCTCACCTGAACTCGCGGCCTCTTCGAACGCAAGAACCTGATGGCTGGCCATGACCGACTCGGCAATCTCCACTTGAATCGAGCGCTCAAGGACAGATTCGACCTCCGGCTTTGCCGGTTGCCGCCCACTCCAGAGCCAAACCGCTATCAAACAAAGGAAGGAAACCGCCAGAACCGCCGACGGTGCGGGATTCCACTGCAACCAGGTCAGCAGATTCCTCCACAGATTCCGCCTGGGTGCTTCTTCCGGAAGCTTCCTGACCGCAGGCATGGCATATTCCACGCGGATCTGGGAGACAGTTCCGTACCATTCGACTGAGACATCGAGGGCCAAGTCGCGCCCCAGCCGGACAGTACGTCTCGTCTGCGGCTGAACGCAGCACGAATCCGATTCGAGATCGAGATAGAGCAGGCGCATTCCCTGCCCGCTGAAGACCTCAAGATAACGAAGCTCGGAAGCTATGGAAACGGTCTGGCATGGCTCCACCGGCCAACGACGAAGCTCGTTGCCGTTTACCGCCAAAACTAGAGCTTCTGGCTCGTGAGCCTGCAATTCCCGTACGCTCTGCATGGCCCGATGAAGTTCATCCTCCGAGTTCCCGCCATCCAAGGGCCACCGCTCCGAGGGTGAATCGATCCTGAGGCGCCGCGTAATAGAAGAGAGGCAAGTGTCACAGCTCACAACATGGCTCAGTTGCGCCGTCGTTAAAGTTCCCCTACCCTCTTCGGTCAAAGCAAGGCATTCCCCTTCCCTTGCCGCACTGATCAGCGCACGCAGATTGCGGACGAGATCGCCGGTTTCAAAGGCCGAGCTGAATTTCTTAGCCTTGGGCGGCGTAAAACGGAACTCCTGCGGTTTTTCGAGAAAGAGCTTCCCTTCCCTGCGAGCCAGCCGGATCTGACTATCAACTGATGCCCGGGAGAGTCCCGCAATCGCCATAATCTCCTCCGGCAAAAAGCCCCGGAAGAAACGCAATAAAAGGATGCTGGCGGACTTAGTCGACACCTTCCGCCAGCACAGGAAGTGACACAACCGCAAAATCTGATTCTGAAACTCGACCTGATCGGAGGCACGATTCACCCGCAGCCGGATGTGGAGCGAGTCGTAATCGAGCACCTCCAAATCCTCATGCTGGTGCTTCCAGACCCTACGGATGCGGGTACAATTCAGGTTCTTCAGCGCCCGGTAGAGATAACCTTCCAGGTTCCCCACGGCTCGAATATCGGCCGCCGAGGTCGCGAGATCGACATAGGCGTCATGCACTAGGTCCTCGGCAGCCGCACGATCAGAATGCGTCAGCCGAAGAGCCCAGCCCAGAATCTCCGCATAGCGACTGATGAAGAGTTGGCGCAGTTCCCCGCCCGAATGCTCTTCCTGTCTGACTGCTTCGGCGAATTGGAAAGTAGAAGACATTTGCCCGGACCTGCCCAACGTAGGGCCACACACAGAAAGTCTTCGGATCTGGGGTATTTCTGAAAGATTTATGCCGAAATCCGTAATAATATTCGGTGTAATTTACCACCCTATTCTTCCACACTTCGAGGGTGGCTACTCTGCGTCGGCAATTCGGGAAAAAGTTGCGATCCATCCGCAAACGCAAAGGGATGACGCAGCAGGAATTTGCCGAACTTCTTGACATTTCCATTGATTTTCTTAGCTTAATTGAACGGGGCTTGAATGCTCCGTCATTCGAATCAATCGAGTCGTTCTCTATTACACTCGGTATACCGGTGCGTGACTTTTTTGACTTTGGCCCTGATGCAATAATTAAAGAACTATAAGCAAGGTCCTCGTTTCAGAGAAAATCCGTAGTTATATTACGTTAAACAATGATGCCCAGCAATACCTCTAATCGAACTAAAATGATGAGACCCAGATTTCCAAAAGATTCGAATCTGCAGAGTAGTGTCCGGTCACAATCCGACTGATGAAGAGCCAAGAACTCATGCTGCCTATTGATACAAAGGTGTGTAATGGAATATGTTCCATGAATTAATGTAAACAACAGCTAGCTCTTTGGGCTGACTACAGAATCTTTGCCAGCTTGATTTTATTCCTGAAACTCAAGGTGATCTCAGTCACTTCAAATCGCAGAACATCTTGGTATCAACCAGGGTAATGTGATAGTTATATTTTCTGCGTGAAGCAGAGAATTCCGCTTCTTCATCCTCCCTCCAGGAGGAAAGGGAAGGTTTGTTCCGGGCAATGAAGACCATTAAACTACTTCAAATCGGGGATATTCATTTCCCGGATACTAATACAGAAATAAATTCAGATTTAAAGGATTCTGCATTCCCAAGCTCAGTATCTACGCAGACGCAACTTCGCCCACTCCAGACCGTGATGAGGAGAATACTAAAGGAGAAAGTTGATGCTGTTCTAATTTGTGGTGACTTAACGACTAAAGGAAACCTAAGCCACTACAGCGACTGTTTGGAGTATCTTGACAAATCTCTATTGCTTTCGAATTACAAACTAGAGCATCTACATGCGGTACCCGGTAATCATGATGTAGATCGCACAAAAGTAGATCCCCACGGAGAAGATCTATACAAGAAATTCGAGGCATTTTCACAACTCTGGTCCGCTCGTGGAATGCCCATTTTGACAGTGAAGGAAGCAAGATCCACATCCGTTCTTTCCAAAGACGGAGTTGGCACAACTATCTTTTCCATCAACTCTTCACTTGGGTGTGGAGAGAAATGGTTCCCCAAAGAGATCAGAACTCAGTTTGAAAAGGTACTTACCCAATATTCTAAGACAGCGGATCCTGACGCAGCTTTCGCATTAACAGGTCAAACACTCGACACTCCAGCTATCGCGAAGGATGATATTGAGCAGGTTTGCGACTCAATACGAGAACTACCTTTGAATCGAGTTCCAATCTTGCTTTCACACCATAATATATTACCGCAGGCCCTCCTCCGTGTAGACATGTATACAGAGCTCATTAATTCAGGAGCATTAAGGTCACGCCTGGCAGGACTTAACCGTCCAATTTTATATTGTCATGGACATATCCATGAAAATCCGGTGGAAGAGATACACGATCCCAATAAAGGATTCTCTCAACTCATCTGCATATCCGCACCGCAGTTAAGTCGTGGCTTTAATAAGATCACTCTTGAGATAAGTAAGACTGGCACCCCGCTTGGATGTATAATCACGCTTTCCAAATTGAAGCTCGATGACGGAGACATTGTTACAAAAGAAATTAGATTGCCATTGAGGCAACCAGCGCTCAGTCGAGTTAACAGCTCAAAACAACTACTTCAATTTTTTAATGCCATTCCGGCAGGCTCGATACGCTTTCCGGACGCGATAGAAAACGCAAAGAAAATAGGAGTCGGTCGATTAACAAAGACAAGCGCCGCCGACCTTGCACGAGAAGGGGAGTGGTTTGGCTTCGTTGAAATTGATAATCGGGATCAGGACCCTGAATACTGGCAGATCAGAAAGCTGGTACCATGAAATACGCATCCCCATTTACATTGTCTCGTTTTGAACATGAGCGGATACACTTGTATTTCCTCCCCAATGATGTATTCGCCAGGTTAGAACAGTCGAAACCGGTATATCTCATCGGTAGTCGGGGTACGGGAAAGACAACACTGTTGACAGCTCTGAGCTGGAAAGAGCAACTGGCAAATGAGTCTCTGGCAAATAAGCTACAGAACAGTGGCAAGCGCGGTTACGTAGGCATCTATTTAAGGACGCCAGAGTTTATTTTATCAAGCTTAGACACGCTTCTTGGAAACGTCAATGAAGTATTAAAAGCTGCTGTTTTTGCATACTATCTTGATCTAATCTGGATTAAGGAGCTTCTGGAGGCTTTAGCATATCTTACCGTCAAAAAAATCCTCAAAGTAGATATTGAATCCGAACAGAAAACAGTCAAAGGCATTGTTCAACAGTATCATTACTTATTAATGCCAGAGAAAGACTTTGACTGCAAGACTTTCAAACAGCTAGGAACAATCTTTGAACAAACAAGATTTTCTCTCGAAAAACATGTAAAGAATATCCAAACTCTAGAACAACTGTCTCACCTCGTACCTCCCGGACAGATCGGAGAATTTGGACGATCAATAGCAAAGCGACTCTCAGAGTTTTGTGAAAACGGGAAGGGCTATGGCAAGGAAATCCATTTCAAGGTTTGCCTTGACGAAGCAGAATGTCTAAGTCCCTTCCAGCAAAAGATCGTTAACAGTCTTGTTCGTCTTTCCTCCTTCCCATTATTTTTCGTTATCTCGTATGTTCGCATGATGGACGATATGACCAGTACTGTAATTCCGGGAATGACCATCCAAAAAGCTGACCGAGAACTTATATATCTTGATGATCTTTCACACGAGGATTTCCGCATATTTTGCGAAGGAGTAGCATCAGTCAGAATTGAAAGACAACTAAACAAGAAGAACATTCGTTTTCGAACTAATTCCCTCCTAGGTAACTTGGATATTAACGAACTTCTCTTCTCGATGATCAAAGCATCTACCGCAAGAGATGCTCGCGACCTACTGGGGAAAGCACTTGAGCTACAAAATACGGCATTTTACAGAGACATTCACCCAGACTCGCCCGGACTATCGAAAGCACCTCCTATATATCAAGCATATTTAATCGAAAAGCGAGCTATTGATATTCCGGGCCCAACCACTAAGCGCTGGGAACGACGTGCTCAGGATAGTGCTGAACTTCGTAAAAAGATGGTTTCAGCCTATCTTCTTATTTGCAAGGAACACGGCTTTGCCGTCAAATATGCCTCGGCCGACATGCTATTGCAAATGAGTGATAAATGCATCCGGGACTATCTTGCGCAAATGCATGAAATCTTTCTCAAGTCAAAAACAGCTGCGACCTCGTTTTTACAAAAACGCGTACCGATTGATCATCAGCATGCGGCGTTGTCAACAGCTAGTCTTCAAAAGAAAGTTTCACTACCTGTATCTGGAGTCAGCTCACCTCAAGAACTGGACCTCCTGGTTGACGCACTTGCGCGGCTCACGGAGAGATTACAAACTGATGATACAAACGGCAAGGCATTAGCAAGCACTGAAAGAGGGGTATTTCGCCTATTAATCCGAAAAGAAGATTCCCATCTCAACCATACGCTTAGATTGATTCAAGAAGCATCAGAGGCAGGTTTTCTTAGAATTATAGAAAAGACCGAGGAACATTGGCTTTTTCGTGTTCATTGTTCCCTTGCTGCAGCGTATGGTTTTTCTTATAGAGGAGCCTACTATAGAGTTACCCTACCACTTCTCGACATTGTCCAGATGAGTTCCCTTAATGATCAAACAAAAAAAGCTGAGCTCATCAATGACATATGTGACCGGATATCTGGGGTCCAAGGTACATTATCTCTCTTCAGTGACGATTTTGGTGATCAATGAATACTGCGTTTCGCGATGACTTTATCCATGGTACAGCCTCTAGATTCTCCTCAATTGAGAATTGCATTCCCAATCACTATGACTTGGCTATTCTCTCCCCGAGTTGGGATAGAAGATCTGTTTGTGCAGTTCAAACCGGAGCGACCTTTGCACAAGCTATTGTGCTAGACCTTGAGGCCAAGGATGGGCAGGATCTCAAGCTACAACACCAGGCACTAATATTTTCCTATCTCCAAACAACAGATTCACAACCTATCATTATCAATGGTAATGCAGCGGACCTTCATGGCCTCTGGTCCAAACTGTGGGATCGAATAAAGGAAATAGTAGAGCAAAAGAAGTCACCTCTCTCGATGTTCATAGATCTCTGTACTACACCCCGCTTTTACACTTTGGGTGCCTTAGCAGGTGTCCTTACAGAGGGATTAGCACGTCAGATTACGATCTTCTATGCAGAAGGAAATTATGGGCGCAAGAACCTACCTCTCTCTAGAGACTACCCATTCACAATTGGCCACTGGAAAGCTGTCCCAATCCCATTTCTAGAGGGCTTCTCTCAGCCGGGGAAAAAGAAACACTTCATTGTTTCTGTTGGTTTTGAGGGAACCAGAACAGCCAGAGTACTAGCCAAGGAAGATCCAGATCTTGTATCTATTCTTTTCCCCAAGCCGGCCGTTAAAAGAGGCTATGTTAAGCAAGCTCACGAACGGAATAAAAGAATCTTCTCGGATTATTGTATACCCAAGAATCAGATCGTAAATGCGGCGGCTGGAGATTGCATAGAAGCGTGGAAAAACCTATCCACTGCCTGTTTAGAAAAACCAGATGACCAGGAGATCTCATATCTCTGTTGTGGAACAAAACCCCATTCGCTAGGAATGACATTAAGAGCAATCTGTCTACAGTACCCGATCGTACTCTACAATCTTCCAGAGGGATATGATTTTGTCGATGTAATCCCAACTGGCGTTTACTGGAGGTATGATCTTGAAGATATCACCAGCCTACCAAATGGAAGTGCACTTTGAAGCCATTCCTTAAGTGGCCTGGAGGTAAACGTTGGGCTGCAAAGTATATCGCTAAACTGGTGAAGAGGAATCTCGAAGGCCGCTATTGCGAGCCATTCCTAGGAGGTGGAGCTGTCTTTTTTGAATGTCTTCCTCCCAAAGCGACTCTTTCTGATATTAATTTCGACCTTATTAATGTTTACAAACAGGTCAAACAGAATCACCAAACCTTGTTGAGCAAACTAAAGCACATGCCTGTGAGTGCTGAAGTATATTCAAAATTACGAAGGGAAAATCCGTCGGATCCTATGCTCAAAGCCATTCGGTTTCTGTACTTGAATAGAACTTCGTTTGGTGGCGTCTATAGGCTCAATCAAAAGGGCGAATTCAATGTCCCGTATGGAGGAGGAAATAGGACACCTGCGATATTGTGGGATCAGAACCTCCTCGCGAACGCAGCCACAGCACTAAAAACTGTGGAATTAAAATGTTGTGATTTTGAATGCCAATTAGATATTCTGGGCACCGGGGATGTGGCATACTGTGACCCCACTTATACCGTAGCCCATGACAGTAATGGCTTTCGGCGATATAACGAGTCCATCTTCTCGTGGCAGGACCAGGAACGTCTTGCTGCTGCTGCCATGGAAGCAGCAAGACGAGGAGCTACTGTAATCGTAAGCAACGCCCACCATTCAAGCATCAAACAGTTATTTACCAATACACCTTTCTGCAAGATTCACTCGTTATCGAGAGCCAGTTGTGTTGCCCCCGATCCCACGTTTCGAAAACCGGTTAAAGAATATCTCTTCGTTTTTCAGAAAAGACGTCGGATTTTGGCCAAGAAACAAACCAAAGTTCTTGGCTAACTGAGTCAATCTTCAAGAACTGGATCACTATCATCTGCAGAGCTAGCCGTGGCGAATATCGAGCTGTCATTAGTTTCCATTCGCCATTAGAGGTGGCATACGTAAATCCCCGGCGGAATCAAGTACGCAAGTTTGAATCTGATGGAGATCGACTAGACTAGATTATCAATTGGGCTAGTGGTTCCTCTGAATTATCAGTAAAAATGCCAACAGAAGCTATTTTCTCCAACGGTGAGCCTATCATTGCGGCGGGGAACTCCCCCCAAAGATATCGGCTCCATATATCGAATTAGTTGTGTCTCCATCAGATAACATCTTGCGAAATCTGCGACCATATCACTATTGTCGCAGATATGCTGTGAAGAGTAGAGTGCTCCTACCGATATCGCCATTTTTGGGAACGACTCTGTTCTTTAAGCAAATGGACCAAGCATATTGGCTCCCCCTACGCTATTAACCTCTGATGAGACCCGCGATTCAACCAGGGGTCACTTCTCGGCCCATCGTTATTTTTTCTTGCATCCGAATATTTGAAGCGGCGGGGTTCTCATCTTTGGTGGCCGCCATATCCACCAATTGAGCAAGCTGCTCGAGCCTGATTGTCGAAGCAATCGATATCGCTGCAAGGATATAAAGACCTCCCAATATCGACATACCGATCTCTATATCTGAGACCGCAAATAATCTCTCCTTAAACAAATTGACCACAACAGCAATCCAACCTACGACTAGAGGTATGATTCCGACTTTGTCGAGAGTGCCGACCATCAGCCCTGTTCTGCCACGCACAAAATCAACTCTCATGCGTAGGCGAGTTCCAACATATTTAAGAAGCGGAGGGGGCTTAATTCTTAGTCGTTGAAGAAGTTCATAATCGTCAATCGAATATTTCGATTCTACTTCTAAAAAAAACTTCAGAGGAGGAAAGAGCGCTTTCGAAGATCGATATGCCACAACACACTCTGAGACCCAACTCCCCAGAGTCGCAAATAGTAGAAGAAGCAGTGCAAGGGTATGCAAAGATCTTATAGCATATAGTGGTAAAGCCGAGGCAATAGGGGGAACCCTGAGTGCCCCGCCAATTGCGCCACCAATTGCGAACAACACACCGGAAACAAGGAGCAACTTTCCCTCTAAATCCGAAAGGAACCCTCGCAAAACATTTCGAAGAGACATTTGCTCTTTGTCTTTTCTATTGAGAACCTGAGTCTCAATTAGGAGAGCAAAAATAGATTTGATAGCTTCCTGTTCTTCACGCATCTGCACAGCGATATTCTAGCGAAAGCTATAGGCAGATATAGTCTACAAGCAAATACGGAATCAAAAACTACAACACTTCAATCTGAGACGGACTGTAGTTTGTGGTCAGTTAAATAAAGAAGGACGATCGCGACAAAGTGACAACGTCTTCCTTTACCCATCCGTACTGGAATCGACAAAACAATACCCCCTCAAGCTCGTACCCATCTACGAGCACACGGACCAGTCTTGATGATTCGCTACCACATCAGGGCCATAAGCGAAGGAACCCTCCACCTAAAACACATCGACGGAGACTTCATTCTAGATGAATAGTATCCACTCCTAGTTTTTAACCGTCATCGCTTCTGAGTTGACTGCTTTCTTCCCTGTTATGCCTTCAAGCCCGGCCAAGATCCCGCGATAATCATTTTTGTCACATTGCATCGCAAGACCACCTTTTTTGTCGCCGTCCGCCCAAGTGACCCCCACAAAATGCTTCTTCGATTTCGCAAGAGCCATTAATGCACCTAGGCCGAGCGTAACAACCCCAACACCGATTGCTGCACCAACACGGCGATGGACGTCCTGTCCATAACTGATTTCAGTAACTGCCGTTGCCGGAATCTTGACGACCTCAGTCCTGTCTTTCACAAATCGAATCGTTGCCGTATCGATATACAGCTTTAGGCTACTGCCGGACTTGGTATCTGGAATAGACCCACCATCATAGGTAACTTTATAGCCATTATCTCCAGCGAAGGCTGTAGCAGGAAGGATAATAGCGAGAACCATAGCAATAATGATTTTCATATCTTCAGTTCTCCAAACTCTAAATCGATGCATAGTAACACTTCGGCAGAAATCCTTATATATTTAATATTTCCAGAACCAGAGACATTTATTGATACACCTCTAGTAGGAAGGCCCTAAGACATCGAAAACGATTTCGGCAGTGAGCGCATGTTCTTCTTCTTTTGCTCAATTTGACCTATCATTTCTCTATCATCAACTATCTTGACTATAACGATTCTCGACAGTTGAGACTCCGCCCAAGCTAGCAGCTTCGAAAGCCCCGGGAACAGGACACACCTCTGCATTGGGTATCTCTTCGTATCCACGCATCTAACTTGATCCGATTACTGTTAGGCTGATGAGATACCGGGCAAGACGTCTTTGCTGGAGGGCCCATTTCGAGAGCGAGTGTGATGTACTGCGTTTTTGGCGCGATGTTGAGATCTTCAATCTTCCCAGTGCACCGAAGATAGCACGCGATAAACGTCAGATCACCGCCCCGTTTCAGAAGGGTGATCTTCTACCCTAGCAAAAAGGTTATGGCTCATTGCCACTTCCTTCCGAATCGGAGGAATGGGTACATGCGGTCTTCCTTGCGGTTTCTCCGTCTAGAAGTTGGGCTAAGGTTATCCTCGATGAGATAAACCCAAGCTGCAGCCTAAGCCGGACAGATATTGAGCGGATCAGTGGCGAAAGCTGGCTGGCCGCTTTCATGGTTGACAACCAGGGAACAGTAGCCGGTAATACCTTATGTCCTGGCAAGTTTTGCACATGGAAATAAATGCATCGCGCATGCGTGGTAAGTTCATCAGGCCTAGCGTCCCCTCACAGATTTTCCCATTTCGTCGGTTCCAACATTCTCAGTTTTCTCACCGCCTTTGCTTTAGTGATCGGGTCGCAATCCATGGTCCTTGTCTCAAGTGCAGCAGATGCGGTAGCGAGAAGGGAGTCAGATTCTCCAAACAATGGCTGAGCCACAATGTGATACTAAAATGGCCTGCGGCCAAGAGCAGGGCCCGCCGTTCCGTCAATCGCACAAGTTAGCAGGTTCGACTGTATTGGCTTTTGCGGCCCGGGCAAACTTACCTGCAAGTCAAGAAGCGTGGCCTCGCGTGTGGGGTAGTCCGTTGAGCCAAGTGGTACGGCCTAGGCCGTCACCGTCTCTCCGAGGGAGGGGAGTTCGAACAAAGAATTAGGGAGGCCATAACGAACGAGATACACTCTCTTCCAACTAGAAACTCAAGGTATGGCCCGCCAGGGAAACAGGGCGGGGCACCACCAGAAGCACAAATTTGAACCGAGCGACTGATGACACAATCATTCAGGTCAAAAGAGCCTCTGGTGTTTCTACATCCAATCCCACTATTTTCATTAGCTTCAATGCATTTCTGGTTCTCACAATACCAGGTGCCAACGTAAAGTCAAAATTCAACTTATCACCATCCACTGTATCCTCAAAATGAAAATTTCGAGCGACGCCTCCCAATGTATCCGTAAGTTTCGTGAGGGCTAGGTCATGGGTAGAAACAATACCAATGGCGCCCCTCTTTACGAGGCTTTGTAGAAAGAACCGAGAACCGATCATGCGATCATCAGAATTCGTTCCGGACAATAGTTCATCCAGTAGAAATAAGACAGGGGTCCGATGGAGGGTTAGATCATAAATACATTTTAGTCGGCGAAGCTCGGCATAAAAATGTGAAACACCTCCTTGCAGCGAGTCCAAGACGCAAATGGAAGCTGCCATGGCTAGAGGGGATAGGGTAAATTTGGAAGCACGTACCGGGGCTCCACAATTGGCTAGAATTACATTCACACCAATTCCGCGAATAAAGGTACTCTTGCCGGACATATTGGGACCGCTAATGATCATCAGTTTCATGTCCGAACCAAGAGTCACATCGTTTCGAACAGCTACGGCTTCTGGAAGAAGCGGATGAGCCATACCCTCAGCATTCAGGTATCCGACATCCCCGTCTATAAATACAGGGAATACATCTCTGGGATGTTCGTACGCATACGATGCCAGCGCCACCAATACCTCCAACTCGCCGAGTAGCGATAACCACTGCCGGATATTTCGACCGTATTTTGTTCGCCAGCGTTCAGTTGCCAACAAAAGCTGTAGAGAATAGAAAGTGATGAGATCTAAGCTACGAACGAATACATTCCGTCGCGAATCTAACCATTCGGAAATTCGCCGAAGCTTTCGTATAGCCACTGAAGGAAACACGCCCTCATGGATCAATGCCTTCTGTAGCCCTTGCAGTTTAGGAGATGAGAATGTAGTGCCCTCAAACACTTCGAGAATTTGTTCAAGGAGCTCCAGTTCTGGTGTTGCCTTCTCGATACTGCTGATAGCACTTTCAAGACGCTGATGAATTGATATTGTGACAAAGACATCCAAGCCGCAGATGATGCATAGTGGAATACTTAGTCCCACCAACGCCCAAATCACCACACCCAAAGCCCCGAGAACCACCAGTGCCGCAGTACAGAGGCCTAATGCCCTGGATCGGAATCTGCTTTCTCCCTCTCCCCACGCACACAAGGCTTCAGGTCTTACACCAATCCTGACATTAGTACCTAAGGTCCAAAGTCGCTCTCTTAGGGAGATCTGGTCCTTAAGCTCCGTAACGGCAGCCTGTCTTATGCGGATTTCTTCAATCGAGGCTGGCGCTAGCAACCAGTTCGCTAGAGTTGACTCACCGGCTCTGGTACGAACCGTGCACAAGAGTTCAAATAGAGATCCCTTCCCAAATAAATCTAGATCCCGCGCATATGGATGTGATGAGCTCCCGAATCGCTCTCCTGTTTCTCCTTTACCTAACCAACTTCCATCGAGCCTTGCTATACCGGCCTCATAAAACTCGCATACATTCTTATCTCTTTTGGCCGACCGTAACACCCTTTCATGCCATACACTCAGCATGACTAAAGAGAGAATCAATGGCGGAACGCTGAAAAAGACAACATGGATTCGCAATGCCGTCGCTGTCAACACGACCAATAGAGCTAACAAAGCCAATTTTGAGTATCCGAGTTTTTGCTCACGTACCGTCTCCTTCGCTTGTCTTTGCGATGCCTCCTGAAGATAATGGAAATACGCTTCTTTTATATCAGTCCCTGCGTAGGAGCCTTCCCTATCATTCATCTCCGATGCTGTTTTCATCGCTCACCCGAACATCGCACAAGCGCCTCATACGATGCTTCCCTTTTCAATTTCCGGCCACTCTTTCTATAATTCCCTTAGTCAAGTCCTAGGTATCTCTCCAAGTTTACGTTGAGGGCTTCATTCTAGGCCCCTTCCGCCGATTCGCTACAGCGATAACGCAGTGCATTATGCTTATACTTCACAGCGATTGCGAGGAGGATGTTGCCATCCCGAATCATTAACTCATTATTCAAGAAGTTGTCGATGACTTTATCGATATAGACACGGGGAACATAGTTAAAGTGACTATAGATGGCCTCCATAGATCTCAGTGAATCGCAGTACAGATAGATGTCTCTCGCCACAGAATTAGCAACCTGCCGAATAACAGCTTTTTCAGGTCTGGAATCGAAGAACTCCAGAAAATCACCACCATCGCGTACACAGAGCTCTGGCCTAACTAGGTTTCTGGGATCCAGCTGAGAGATGGAGGAATAGGAACAGAAGTAATGCTTCGCGCGCCAAAGCGCCTGCTCGTCGACCAACTGTGCTCTAGCATCCGCCAGTAAAGCTGATCCGCTCTCTTGGAAAGAGTACTCCAGAGCGCAAAATTCCTGGACATTACTTACATGGAATATTTCCGAGTACCAGTCCATCGGACGTATATTCTCAAGTCCAAATTCTTCAGGTTGGGAAAAGATAGGACTGTTTCGTTGGAGGCTGTATCCCGAAAGGAAAGGGGGCTCCAGATGATGAAGATGTCTCATCATCTGGAGCATCTCATCAATCTCGCCAACTGCTTCAGTTGGAAAATTACCAATAATATTGTATTTCACCCGTATACCAAATTCTTGGCACCACTTCAGGACTTGCACGTTTAATCCAGCAGAGGTTCCTTTTCTCATTTTCTTGAGAATTTTGGAACTAAAACTCTCAACGCCGATCTGAATGCACCTAAAACCAGCCTCATACAGTTTGCGAACCTGTTCTTTCCTCAAGTTCGCCCTAAATTCCCCAGAGAGAACAAACTCGTGCTCCTCCCTGGCTTTTATCAAAAGATCCAGTAACTCATCGAGGTGAGAATAATCGAGAAGAGTATCAACGAAGCAAAACCGGAGACATTGATACCGGGCTAATCCATTCAATATTTCGTTGACAATTCTTTGAGGGCTTTTTGACCGATAACTGGTGACCCCATTATTCAGCGCACAAAAGCTACATCGCCCCCACCAACACCCGCGTGACCCTTCAATTGGAATTACCACCATCGGCTGAAGGATAGGAGTAGATACCAGGCGATCAAAGTAGTCCTTATAGTCGGGATAAGGAAGCTCATTAAGATCGTTGATCAAAGAACGCGCAGGGCCGATACATAGCATAGGCCCGTTTCTATGAATTGCTCCGGGAATTGCCCTTGTCTCCCCGTCCACCATGGCTCGAACAAGATCTACAAATGTCCTCTCGCCTTCGCCATCTACAACGGCGTCAATAAAATTGAACTCCTCCAGAAGACTTTTTCCCATCTCTCCCCGGCAATGGGCACCTCCGAATACGATCTTTATAGAAGGATAATCATTTTTAACTCGTTTCGCTAAAGCCAACGAAGCTGTGAGCTGCGTGAATGTCACACTAAAACCGATGATGGAATAACTTTTCCAGTTCACATTACTCCATAGGCTTTCGAAGTACTGATCAATCTGTTCCTGGGCACAGGAGGGACTCATACTCTCACCGCTATAGTGCAATACACGATTGGTCAGCTGGGCCAGTATTTCCGGATCTACAGAAGAATCTTCATTCATAGCCCTTGCAAAAAGCAGTTCTGAAATCCATCCCCCCGATGCGAGAGCTTCATAGGCCTTGAGGCCTAGCGCAGTAACTAAGGGTAGAAAAGCGGCGAAGGTGTCACACATAATTCCCTCCCGCCGTAGATATGCTTTCAGTACGCCGTGCTGGATAGGTGGAATGTCAGCACTTGCCCATGGCATCGAAACGAGAAGAACTCTCGGAGATTCATTCATAGCCTCTTCCTCTCACTGTTTTCTGCATTGAACAGACCTCGCAGTCCCACTTTCTTTGAAGGGGATTTTTACCTCTCGTTTATACTTTTCATAACCTTTAACGCGCTATGCCTTATGTACGCACGCTGGATCTCTCCAATGATCGCGTCCGGTAGACCACCACAATACCTTCCATCCTTTAGCTTTTGCTTCTCGTCCCAAGCAATGCGACTCTGAAACTCGCAGCCACCGCCACACATCAGGAGGAAAGGACAACGTCTACAAGCAGGGATATCGCAAACAATGCGCCTTCGCGAGAGATCAATCCTTTTTTGAAATAGGTGGTGGTCGACAAGCGTATAAGATCCGACGGCCTCCTGCGGGCAGCCCAGCGCTTCACTACAATCATAGATTCGCCCCTCTGGATCGAACACATACATCCCACGTTGTTTCCCGCAGTGATTTACGGCAACGGGGAACCCATTTCCAGTAAATAGCTGACTGACCATATTGCGCAGGCCACCTCTTCCTTCGAGCCGTTGCAAGAAAATCGGAGCACTATTCTGTCTATACAACTCCGCTATTTCACTCGGTTCGATCCATGTACCCTCAAGTGGAGCGAGGTAGGAGGTAAAGTGGCGATAATTGCACCAGCCTAGGATTTCAACTTCTTTCAGTAGCTTCGGAAGAAGGGGGAGGGAAACTGGATCAACATGAATTCTCAGCGAAACGGCGATTCCGGATTCCAGAGCTAAAGAAATATTGCGAATTATACAATCGTAGGTAGACACTTCCCTCTTGCCAACTCTTCTCGTGTCGTGTAGCTCTCGTGGCCCATCGAGCGTAGCCTGAATTGAGGCTATGGAGTTCGGAGAAATTGCCTTCAGACATGTATCCAATTCGACGCAATTGCTAATAATATTCACCTGATAACCTACACTGCTGGCCCGTTCTACGGCATACCGAGTAGCATCAAGGCAATCCTTTTGCAACGGCTCACCTCCGCTAATTGTTAGGGAGGTTCCTTTTGTTATTGGGTGAATACGTTGCATTGCATTAAAACATGAGTCAATCATGCTTCGGCTCATGACCAAAGACTTCCTTAAATCCCTCCGAATCCCCGGCTGTGGAGAAAACAAATAACAATAAGAACATCGCAGATTACATCGATACGTAGGAATTAGCCAGAACGTGGGAGCTGATACCGTCTGCTGATGCAGCATCCGTATATACTCCGCCATTTGTTGCTGCTCATCCTCTTCAGACAGATCGGTCAGGATACAGGACTCCCGTAGGGCGTCCACGACTTCCTTCCCTGTTTGAGCAGCAATATCGCCGAAGATTTGGCAGGATACTTGATTGTCCCCATTGAATCTAGGATTCGTAACTATATCCGCGATTACACTTTCAACTTCTACGATCTTCCCATTTTTTCCATTTACCAATAGCGAGTTTGGTAAATCCGGAATGTCAACTCGAAATACATATAGGCTCATCCGCATAAAGAGCTATCTCCGCGACGCCCCAACTTCCAACTTCGTTATAACACTATAAATATCGATTTACATTGCCTATCACATCAGCAAATCGAATATCTTGCCATTCATTGCCCAGGCAGGCCTGAAATCAAAGAGTTACCACAACATCACTGGCACAAGTGACGACCATCACAGCCGCATAATAATGTTATACTTAGCCTCCTATTAACTTGGTAATTAGGAGATAACATGTCTACAATTTCCACTGGCAGCTTGATTCCTGAATGGGGGCATCCTGTCATCCAGTCGTTCGAACGTGAAGACCTATGTAGAGAATTCTCTTCTGATACTCTTACCCAGCAAGGTCCCGATAACCCGGCGATGTACGATATTATGTTGCCGCCTTACTGTGCCCGGGTTGGTAGCTGCAGCAGAATAATTGTTTAGCATCGCCAATTTTAGACGTGTTGCTGTGTTCTGGTATCGGGGCTTTGGCTTCGCAGTAATCAGCGAGGGAGTGCCCACATAGTCGCAGAGGTAAAGAAGCAAGGGAGCAAACGAATACTCACTATGAGACCACTAGTTTCCTGGATCCAGACTGCATCTTTAGTCCACTCTGTGTCATAGCCGCCACCTTGGAACATATCCCTGCACGTACAGCGCGATCACCCTCGTGTACTAAGCGGTGTACGTAGATCGACTGAGCATATTTATATATAGCAAAGAACGATCATTATTCTGTCCAGTTACTTAACGTAGATTTGAACAGTATTGCAATCCTCTACCGCCTTGGATGCTTCTCAACAGGAATCACCCAAGGCGAATTAAGAAGGCGACAATTCAGGGCAGTCTCAACTGACAGAAAGGCTTGTTTATGTTCATCGAACGCACGAATGCCTTCGAGTGTCGCAGGGAAAATGGCATGTTTTACCTGCATAACACTTCAACAAGCAAAATTTTCGTTCTGAATCCATACGCGGGGGCTATATGGGAAGAATTGGCCCACGCACAGACGATCTCGCAACTAATCGAAAGTTTGAGAGCACGATTTAACGATAATGGGACACTCGAGCAGGATGTCGATCAGGCACTGCATGACATGCATAACCAAGGTATCGTAACTCTTCACCAGCTCTGATCTTCAGTTGTACGGTACGGAATATTTCTCACCTCTGAACGGTGAAGGGCTCATCTTGGAGAGCAGATGAGAATCTGCTTGAGCGATGAGGTGCTAAAAGGAGACCCCGCGTAGTCAGAGAATCTTTCATCTATCTTGAATCCGTTATAGTACAACAATCCCTCCAGCTCTTGAGGATAGAACATCCGGAGAGTTAGTACCGCTTGGCTTTCATTTCCACAATTCTCGGGTCTGAACCGCCACGTTTCAACACAGGTTTGTTTCACTCCATCATAGTTGGAGCTTCTCTCAATATGTATTATCTCGCTTGTTACTTTATCTCTGTATTTTGCGATAACAATGAAGCGGTCTGAGACTAGGCTTGCCGTGTAGACGGATGGATTATGCAGGTCAAAAATGAAATGCCCGTTAGGCTTCAGGTGCTCTCTAACACACGATAAGCACGCCTCAATATCTTCTCTCGATACAAGATGGGAGAAGGAATTTGCCACCGCAATAACAGATTGAAAACATCGGGACAGGTGAAACCGTCGCATGTCGGATTGTATCCAAGTGACAGGAGAAAGCCCGATGCCGCTTTCCTTTTGTTTCGCCCTGGAGAGCATTTCGAATGAAAGATCCAGACCTGTGATTTCCAGCCCTGCATCTCTTAATGGGAGTGTTATTCTTCCAGTGCCACAACCAAGTTCCAATACTGTATCACCATATCGAGATAGGCAAGATTGATAGAATTTGATTTGTTTCGATCCAGAGAGCTTCGAAGGTGCGAGCGCAGAAAGAACCTGGTCGATTTCATCGTAACGCGATGCATCGCGATAAAAGCTATCATAGTCGTATTGGCTCATTCGCATATGATTATAACCCTATACATGCTAGCCTGAAAATCAGTGGTACCACTCCCGCGCAAGGAGGGATGCTATCGCTATCTTCCGAAATCATCGTGCAAGTTGAATTAGCTCCAAAGAACCAACTCAGGAAGACGATATTACCGTTTCCCAGTAATATGGTTTGAATTCATCTTTATATGGATTCAGCCAAAACCTATCTATAGTACGCCCGTTTAGCTATAAGAGTTCAAGGAATGACCGTCTTTTCAGACCGCTTAGCTAGCAGGCTGCAGACACAGCAATAGATGACTGTTAGGCTGATGAAATACAAGGCAAGACGTCTTTGCTGGAGGGCCTATTTCGTGAGCGAGTGTGATGTACTACGTTTTTGGCGTGACATTGAGATCTTCAATCTCCCCAGTGCACCGAAGATAGCACGCGATAAACGTCAGATCACCGCCCCGTTTCAGAAGGGTGATCTTCTACCCTGGCAAAAAGGTTATGATTCATTGCCACTTCCTTCCGAATCAGAGGAATGGGTACATGCGGTCTTCCTTGCGGTTTCTCCGGCTAGAAATTGGGCTAAGATTATCCTCGACGAGATAAACCCAAGCTGCAGCCTAAACCGGACAGATATTGAGCGTATTAGCGGCGAAAGCTGGTTGGCCGCCTTCATGGTTGACAGCCAGGGAATAGTAGCCGGTAACACCTATGTCTTAGCCAGTTTTTCATTAGGCATACAGCGTTTGCGAGCCCGCAAGACACTGGATGACCTAAATTCGGACATTCAAAAGTCTATTAATGATTTCTTCGAACGCCGCGTTCTAACGAAAAACAAGGCACAAAAAGGCGAGACGAAAGCTACCGAGAATAAAACAGAGTAAAACCATCCAACGCCCTCGACCTCGGCCGTTTCGGGCAAAGATCAGGAAATTCCGGAGCAGGACAATACCTCGCACTCTATTGACTGGGATGATCTGGAGGAAGAGTTGCAACATGCTCTCGAGCCATTTCCCCAGCAGGTCAAAGATCAACCCTATCGGGTGCTGATCAAATCCAGTATGCGGAAGCGCCGAGCCGACAAGGAGGATTCTTCCCTCTCCCCAGATGTCGACTTTCTCAATTCCTTCTACCTAGAGCATTTTTCGAATTAGTGTAGACTGAGCATGGCGAAACTCAGCGACAAGCAAAGCAATGGCGAAAGCCTACGAAGATGATCTGCGACGTAAGTTCCTAGCAGCCTATGATGATGGGAATGGGACGCTGGAGGAATTGGCAGAGCTATTTGGAGTAAGTGTAGGTTGGGCGAAGAAGGTTTCCAGCCAGCGGAAGCATAGTGGTCAAGCCGAGCGAGTTGTTCATCGTCCCGGGAGAAAACCACACGTCGGAGCCAGAGAGCAAAAGCAGGTAATAGCGTGGGTGGAAGCGGAGCCGGATTTAACGTTGGCTGAAGTGCAAGCAAAGTTGCACAATGAAGCAAGCGTGGAACTGAGCTTGGGGCGGATTTGGTTTCTACTTCGGAAACTGGGTTTACGGCTGAAAAAAAGTCGCTCTATGCCAGTGAACGCGATACCGAAGCGAACCGCCAGCGACGCCAAGAATTTGTCGCCAAGATCCAGGCGACAAGTCTGGAACGGCTGATCTTCCTTGACGAGAGTGGTGTGACAACTTCGATGACGAGGCGTTATGCCCGTTGCCTCGGAGGCACTCGTATACACGAATCTACTCCTGGAGGACAATGGAAAATCATGACCATCCTGGGAGCAATGAGTTTTCGTGGCATGGTAGCAACGATGACCATCGAAGCCGCTACCGATGCGGAGATATTCCTAGCCTATGTCGAACACATACTCTGTCCGGCACTGACAGCTGGCGATGTGGTGGTAATGGACAACTTGAGTTCCCATAAGGTCAACGGCGTACGGAGGCTGATCGAGGCCGCTGGAGCAGAATTGCTATACCTGCCGCCTTACTCGCCCGATCTGAATCCGATCGAAAAGGCTTGGGCTAAGCTCAAACAACTGCTTCGGGCTGCCAAAGCTAGAACCAGAGAATCCCTTGAGCAAGCTATAGCCGACGCTCTCAAGCTTATTTCCCCTGATAATGCTCAGGCTTGGTTCCGTCTCTGTATAAATGGTCTACACTAATTCGAAAAATGCTCTAAAAGACCTCGATCATCTGATTTCCATTGCTGGCTCAAAGAGACGAACCTCGTTTGGAACCGCATTGAGCCGCTATCTTGGCCCGGAGTCTTCTGCCGACAAACGTAGAGACATTCTCGCTGAGACAGATGCCATGGCGGATTGTGTTTCGCCGCAGGAGCTGACTTCCGGGCGTTGGCCGGAGAAGAGTCACCATCATCTATATCTTGCACAACAGGCTGCGGTGGGAGAGATTACCTCTCAATTAACTGCCGATACAGAATTGATAGCCGTCAATGGGCCACCGGGAACCGGCAAAACGACACTTCTTCGGGATGTGGTGGCGGAAGTAGTTGTGAATCGAGCGAAGGGCTTGGCTAAACTCGACCATCCCTGGCAGCTCTTCGAGAAGAAGATCGATATCGGGGGCAAACCATTCAATCCCCTCAAGCCTCAGATTGCTACGGGCACGGGTATTGTAGTCACCAGCAATAACAATGCCGCTGTCGAAAACATCACACTTGAACTGCCAGTTCAAGAGAAAATCGCGCAAGACGAATTTCCGGAAGCAAGCTATTTCCGGGAAGTTGCAACAAAAATCTTCCAGAAGGCAAATATCAAAAAAGCTGCATGGGGCCTGATTGCAGCCAGGCTTGGGAACAAGGAGAACTGCTACAAGTTTCTCGATGCCTTCTACCAAGACTTCGTGGCAATGCCTGGACCAAACGAACCATGCGACATCAAGTCTCTTCTTGAAATGCAGCCCAATCAAGGAACGGAAGAAGCTTGGGGAGAAGCGAAAAAAGAGTTCTTGGAGCTCGCTTCGGAAGTCGAAGGATTCCGATATAGATGCATTGAAATCGAGCGGATTTTACAACAGCTCAGGCAGATATCGTCTCAGATTCAGTCGGCAGAACAAGAGATCGAAGGTGCGCAACAGGAACTGAACTCACTGTACACACGATCAAGACAACTCGAGATCGATGCGCAATCGGCTGTCGAGACCAGCAAGGCCATTGCAATCGAAGCCAGCAATGTAACGCGGATGGTTAATCTCACCGCACAAAGCACGGAGGATCGATTCGAGTTAGCCAAAGCAGAAAAGGCTCCCCGCTTTTGGGAGCGCTGCCTGAAAATCGTTGGCTTTCGAACCGAAAGAGTACGCACTTGGGAGATAGCCACACGTGCGGCGCGCATGGCACGCGCTGAAGCGAATGATGCTCTGAAGCTTGCCCTTACCCGGCAAGGCAGTGCAAATGGAGAGTATACGCGTTGCGTAAAGGCTCTTGAATCTCTGAAAACGCAACAGCAACTGGCGGCCTCGCAGCTGAACATCAAAATTCAGTCTGCCGAGCAACAGATTGAGGAATTCAAGAAAGCCACACAAAAGCTAGAAAACAAGATTGACACGTCACGCCAAACTGTTGGGAATTTGCCCGACAATACATTTTACGCTCGATCATTGGAAGAACAGCATCGCGGAAGCGTCTGGGTATCTCCCGAGTTTGAATCGCTTCGTTCCAAGCTGTTTCTTGCAGCATTACGCCTACATGAAGCAACGTTGAAGGCATGCAAGACGAAAGCAATTCCCAATCTGCGCCTAGTAAAAGCTATGTTGGCTGGAAACACACCGGAACCGATTCTTCCGGAACATCGAAGCTTGGTGTGGGACATGCTGTTCTTCACCGTACCGGTCGTCTCCAGTTCCCTTGCATCCTTTGGTCGTCTTTTCGACGGCATGGAGCAGGAATCTCTGGGATGGCTCCTAATTGATGAAGCCGGTCAAGCGACTCCGCAATCTGTTGCAGGAGCACTTTGGCGCAGCAAACGGGTCGTAGTAATCGGCGATCCAATGCAGGTTGAACCCGTGGTCACAGTTCCCTCTGCCGTGATCGTGGAATTGCGGAAGAGGAATAATGTGGATGTCTCGTGGTCTCCATTGACGGAATCGGCACAGACGATCTCTGACCGCACGATGACCTTGGGTGCATATATAGGAAGCACCCGTCGATCCAAAGAAGCCAAATGGACAGGACTCCCCTTGCGTGCACATAGGCGTTGTATCGATCCCATGTTCGGAGTTTCAAATGCCATTGCATATGACGGCCAAATGGTACAGGCAAACACTCAACCTGAGACCATCGATTGCATCTTAGGGGAAAGTGCCTGGTTCGATGTACGTGGCACCTCGTCGGATCGCCAGATTGTAAAGGAAGAACTGCGCTGTCTTGAGGCTGTGCTTCGCCGTCTTAAAAGCGACTGGCCGAGGAGTGGTTCAGGTAAACCTGCCAGCATTTATGTTATCTCTCCATTTCGAAGAGTAGCCACCTCCTGCAGAGAGGCAATCAGGAAAACAGGCTACTTCCCGGGAGGCCGCAAAATACCATGCGGAACGGTCCACACCTTTCAGGGAAAAGAAGCAGAGGTAGTCATTCTTGTTTTGGGCTCCTCGCCAGGGCGTGCAGGCCGAGGCAGTCGCGCCTGGGCTGCATGGAAACCCAATCTGCTCAATGTGGCTATCACGAGAGCAAAGCTCCGCCTCTATCTAATCGGCAATGCGGAAGATTGGGGTCAGTGCCCTTCCTTTGACACGCTGCTGCAGCACTACCAAGCCAGCAACCAGGTCATCGAACCTACATCGATATTGGGATGATCTCGAGATATAGCATGAGCCCGAGAGACAAATGATCCCAATGCTCTGGATCAAATTCGGATTTGTGTTGTAGCCGTTTCCGTTCCGAACGTTGCGATATACAGCCGGTTGACTTCGTTCTTTAGCTCGTAAAACTCCATCTGCACGAACACCCGCTCCGAAGAGTATCCGACCGGTCGCTTCCACAGGAATTGACCACCTTTGGGATCTCTTCTCGGGAGGCAATTCTAGTTGGTACAATCACGGAGCTGGTTGGGTTAGACTGCTCTGGACACGTTGCTGAATATTCAAAGAAAGCTCCCAGCAAAAACCACAATAAGTCTCAGTCTCCGAGAAATGTCTACGCCCCAAGCCACCCATCAAGGAGTTGCGCGGTAGTGACTTCGGACCACATCCACGCACGGAGATCAGAGGGTTTTCGGGAGCAGGCAGCGCCTTTTTGAAACCCAGGATCGCCTCACCTTAAGGACACGCGAGAAAACTTATCATCCAAGCCCGAGAGATTGCACCCGCCCCAATGGGGCCCCGCAAATGAAGCTAGGCCCGGAGGCGCCCAGAAGCTGTTGTGGTCGCCATGGAGCAGGCACTTCAGGCGACTGAATTGCTTTTTCAGGCGAACGGATTCGCCGTGATTGTCTTGGATCTGAGTAGTATCGCGCCTGAATTTAACATACGCTTGCCGCTGGCAACATGCTCCCACTATGGAGTTCCCACAGAAAGGACCCGGTCGAGTACCCTGCTTCTCACATAATATCTCTGCGCAAAAGGCAGCACCAAGTTACTGCTTCAGCTCGAAGCGGAAGCAGCTCTTGAATCCAATGGTCGATAAAGTGAAACGAAGTGGACCCCTGCCAGAAATTTTCACTTTTTCAGCAGATCATGAAATAAGGCCTCACGCGCATCTGCGCGTCGAGCGCAGGAAGACGATTATATAGGAAGCCGTTATCTTTCTTCAGGATTGCCGTCCGGGAGCACTCTCTAGATGGAAAGCGCGTTTTTAGCAGGGCATCTGATCGATCACGAGTACAGTGTTCTCTCTCTCTCTGCAGGTAGGCGGCGTAGCATCTGCAGGTTTTCTTCACTGATGATGCCGCGATCAAAAACCCATACCCGCCGAGCCTTGCCGTATTTGCGCTCCACCATGCGCACCACCGCTTCCAGACTGCTAACATCGGCGCGGTTGCCGTTGAAAGTCTCATAGCTGAGAGGAAAACCCTCGGTGTTGACCACCAGGGCAATGACCAGTTGCTTGCAATCAGGTCGATGATCTCGCGAATATCGTTCCTTGCCAAGCATCTGCCTGCCACATCACAAGTAATTGTGACATTTGAACACGATGTTCCAGACAGATTTGACGAGCGGATCGAACTCCTAGAACCTCGTGGGTTGCTTCAAGAGCAGGAATTTCCATCCATTTCGTTTGAGATGGATGGCCTTGTTGGGAAGATGAACGAAGCAATCTTAAGCCCCAAAGCAATAACTGAGCAGTAGTGCTCATCGCTTTAATGATTATTTACACAGCAAACGGCAGTAGCTCGTATCTCAGAAGTCGGCAGCATGGCAAGCCACACGGGAACCAGAGGCATTCATAGCGTTCTTTAACGTTGATTCGAGCCCGGTCAGCTGGACCACGTTTCGTTAAGTCATCAGCCATTTCATAAACCTCTAATTGCCAAATCAAATTGGTTCCAAAGAACCAGCCCAGAAGAAGCTACCACTGTCTCACGACGATAGCGCTTGAATTTGTCCTTCTGTTGATCCGGCCAAAACTCGTCGCCAGGAAGCTTGTCCATTGACAATCTAGAATTGCTGACCAAAAAACGAGCATATTGAACGATAAGCAGCGAGAGTTTTGTTCTTATTCATTCCGCTCAATGTGATCGCTCAATTCTCTATCATCAACTATCTTGACTGTAACGCGAGTAGCACCAAGAAGTCGGGATGTGCCCTCTTTGGATTCAAAGACTCGAGGACCTAACAGCGCTATCTGGGCAAGTTTTGTGGGAAAGGACAGAATCCAGACCTGAACCGGTGTAACTAAAAGCCGGCATCAGCGTCAAGACCATGCACCGTCTACCTATACACCACGTGCACACGCCGCAGAACCGTCGCGCTCTTACCCTGCGAGCATCGCCTGGGATAAAGACTAAGCTCGTTTCTCCGAGCAGGGCTCTTAGAAGAAGAGATGCTCAAGATCCGCTCTCTAACATCACTAGCTATAGCGAGGCAGGATCACATAAATCCCGGCTCACAACCCCATAACAGATCGGATATCCCAGTATATTAAAAAATAATAGCACTGTTCACATCGGCTAGATTTACGAAATATTTAGATTGACAACCAGGCAAGCAGGGCGTAAACCTAAACGGTCGATATAAGAAGTAAATAGTTTTATCGACTATTTCCCAGCTTATTGAAGTCCAACGTAAGGAGTGCAAAGGGAGCCAGTTCAGGGCAACTTTCTTCAGTCGTTTGATTGCCTGCACCTCTAGCAATGACAGCAAAACATTACAAGCGTTATAAGATGATTGACAACACCTTTCCTGTAGAAAACGTCCGACGTTATAGGGCATTTGATGAGCAGTAAGACTTGTTAGAACAGTAAGGAAGCGAATCAGATGGCAATCCATGGTGCGGAATACCTTAGTTATCTATGTTTTTCACGATCTATTCCCAGCGTGAAAGTGAAACGTGTTTTTCTTTTCTTCTCTTTCATGATCATTTTCATGGTGACGTTTTTGGCCGCCCATGCTCAAGTAAACGCTCCTGATCTTAACAACGACACAGGAATCAAACCATATGAGTCTTACGATGGGGCGAAGGAGAAGGTTAATCTTTCTTCAGGGAATCTGAACGTGAGTATTCCCCTCGTCGAATTAAAAGGACGGGCAGGAAACACACTGGCGCTCTCGCTCTCCTATAACAGCCAGAATTGGACACCTAAGCAATACGATCCCACTACGGGTGGACCCATAACCTACTTTTGGGACATAGAGAGCAACCTTCCTTCGCTTACTGGAGATACAGGTTGGCGGCTTAATACACCCGTTACGGCAGTACTATTTGCGACAGGTGTGATGCACGCGGCAGGAACACTAAGCACTAACATGATGCAGTGTTGGGAAAACTTCGTGCTCGAAATGCCGGATGGATCTAAACACTCCTTTCCAGATGTACGAACAAGTTGCGAAGAATGGAAATCGGTTGGGAATGACGTCTATACATGGGTGCCGCAACAGGCAGAAGACCACCCGATGGGAACTAATGCCTCACATGACATCAATCCTCCTATAGATATAAAAGTTCTTGATGTTGTCAACGGAAGCATCTCCTTTCGGAATGGCTCAAAACTATATTTTCCGACGTCTCTCTTTCTGAACGTTAGTCCCGCTGTCGGCAACATCGGTGTCGGCTCCACAAGTTCTGTAACCGCTTCCTCCCTTGCTGATGCTAACGGCAATGTCACAAACCTGACGGAAAGCAGCAACCGGACGACCATTACCGATACACTGGGGCGCAAAATTATAATTAGCGGAGATGCTAACAGCTCTCAGCAGGCAATTCAATACCAGGATTCAAATGGCAGAACTCGTACTATCACTCTCAACTACAAAACACATCTTGCCCTAAAGCCCACATTCACGGAACCAACATCTTCAGCAGGCGGTCTAAGCACGATGTTGTCGTCGGTGATACTTCCAGATGGACTTAGTTACACGTTTCAGTATAACAACTTCGGCGAATTGATAGCGATCACCTATCCCTCAGGCGGATATACTCGCTACGAATATGCCACCTATTCCCATTCTTATAAATGGGGCAATTCTTATATAGTGAGCAGTGCTCCGGCAGACTACCGTGAGGTGGTGGCTAAACATGAATGTTCTTCGGTGGCAGTTCCGGCAGGCTTAGCAACCCCGCCCGCAAGCCTTAGTTGTACGTCAGGTGAAAACACAACAACATATACACCAACCGTTGATGACTCGATGGAAAACAATGGCTTCGAAAGGATCACCGATCCATCGGGAAATACTACAGTTGTTCAATTCGACTGGCTTTGCTACCCCACCGCAACATTTGCAGCAACATGCAATAAAAACTGGATGATGACACCATACGAAGGTAGTCGGACTATCTATCAAGGAACATCCACCTTGCTGGAAAGCATCGCAACGGAATACGAGGGGGGGGTCGGAGCGCCCTTACCCACTCGTAAGGTAATAACCCTCAACAGTGGGCAACAGAGTGAAATTCAATGGGATTACGACAGATCTTCTAGTATCTATACTTTCACTTGGACGGACAGAACGTTACAGAACAGTGAATACTTTGCAACAATTCAGCCGAATCATCTGATCGAGGAAAGAGTCTACGATTTCGGCCCGGGATCGCGAGGTCCTCTCTTGCGTAGGACAAATTATTCATGGCTAAAAACCAATTCGGCGAATAATCTTGATTACTGGTCGCCGAAGATTTTTGTTCTCGACCGAAAACTTCAAGAGACTGTTTTTGATGGCTCCTCGAATCTGCTGGCACAGAAGGTACAGGGATACGATGAGGCTGCACTGGCTATTAGCGGGGCCATCCAGCACGGCATCTCCGGCAATGCTTACGGAATGGAATACACTACCAGAGGTAATGCCACTAGTACAACCAGCTGGGTGAGTTCAAGGAAAGCGGTGATCGAGAGGAACTTTTATGATGATACAGGAAATATCGTAGCCCACGTGGACCCACGCGGAAACCTTACGACATACAGCTATGCGGATGCTTGGGTAGACGCTTCTTGTTCCCTTTCAGGTGCAAATACCGCAGCCTACCTTACTACAGTGACCGATGCTCTGGGCCATTCCACAAAGGCAGGGTACAACTCCTGTACGGGAACACTGGCATCTCTTGTCGACTCCAATAGTCAAAGAACCAGCTATTTTTACGACAGCATGGATCGACGGATTAAAGTCGAATACCCCGACAGAGGACAGACATGTCTTCAATATAGTGATGCATATAATTCATATTGTCCGAGTGCATCCGGATCGATTCTCCCTATCAATATTACGACGACAACCGCCATAGATTCTTCGACTAGCAAAGTAACCACCGAGATCCACGACGGTCTGTCACGGAAGGTCCAAACTCAGATAAATTCTGATAATGGAGGAACTGACTACGTCGATACTACTTATGATGCCGAGGGGAGAGTATGGACCACATCTAATCCATATCGAGCAACTTCCGATGCCACCTATGGAATAACTAGATACAGATACGATGCACTAGATCGGCTAATAGCTCAGGAGAATTCGGATCAGACCATTGAGAGCTGGGCCTACAATGGGAATACAATCACCTTTACCGATGAATCAGGCAATCAATGGCAACGCACAAAGGATAATCTTGGGCGACTGACAAAGATATTGGAACCGAATGGAAGCAGTCAAAGCGCCTCTATGCAGACAGTTTACGGCTACGATGTACTCGGTAATCTTATTTCCTCCGTACAGTCCGGGACTGGAACCACCTCTATCTCCCGTAGGTTTGCCTACGATGGTCTCTCTCGCCTGATTGCAGCTAACAATCCAGAGAATGCTTCTGCGGCCAAGCCACCAAGCCTTACATGCTCAGGAACAAGCGGTTCATGGACAAACTGCTATGAGTATGATGAAAATGGGAATATCATTTCCAAGACTGATAATCGCGGTGTGAAAATCAGCTATAGCTACGATGCAATTAATCGCCTTGTTGGGAAAAATTACAGTGATGACGCAACGCCATCTATCGGATACGGATATGACGGTAATGATGAGAAAGGAAATGCAGTTTCTGGGGTTACGAACGCTATCGGGAGGCTCACACACTCCACCAACGGAATCAATGCAGCCTCTACCTACTCGTACGATCCGATGGGGCGAATCATCCAAAAAGCTTCCTGCCTTCCTGGAGATTGCTCTTACAATGTCGCTATAAATGCAACGTATGATCTGGCAGGAAATATTCACACCTTGACCAATGGATCCCCTACGCAGCCAATACAGTTTACCTACAGCTATGACGGGGCAAACCGTCTTAGTACTATTAGTAGTAGTTGGACTCCGGATTCAAATCATCCGGCAACACTATTTGCCGCCTCAAGCTACGGACCTACTGGATTGTTGTTTGCTGAGCTTGGTGTAAATAGCGGCACTAATGATCCTCTAATAGAACTGGCACGCACATATGATTCTAGGATGCGGATTCACTCGGAAAATGATATTGGGAACGTGCCCGTTGCCCCCACATCGGGAAGCGTCTCTCTGACTATTCAAGGTGCGGAGCAGAGCAAAGGGACCGCAACGGCAGCAACAGGCAGCGTAGCCATCAGCACAAACACTGGTGGCGAACAAAGCAAGATAACCAAGGCAGCAACCTCTAGCTCGGGAACAATCACAATCTCCGGGTTGGAGCAGTCCAAGCAGATTAACGTCGTACCTGCTAAAGCAGGCTCCGCCTTGATAAGTGTTTACGGAACTGCAAACACTACATCACAGCAGACAATCACTGTAACTATCAATGGTGTTTCAGCGCACAATTCCTATGCTGGAATGGGAATTTCTAGCTCAGCGATCGCATCAATGATCGCAAGTATTATCAATTCAGGAAGTATGCCTGTAAGCGCATCAGCCCAGGGCTCAAGTGTCGTAGTAGGATCTAAAAGTACCGGCAGCGCAACAAACTACTCACTATCTATTTACGATACAGACAATGAGATCTCGTTTTCAGCACCTCCGGCACTTTCAGGTGGTACAGACGGTTCTCCGGGTTCAACAGTATATGATTCCGGCGGGATATCGGCAACAATCAACGGATGCGCTGCCGCTTACCAATGGGGTCAGCCAGACAATATCGCAACAATCGCACTTAGCCTGGCTCAGTCAATCAATTCGCACTGTAACACATCCGTTTTAGCGAGTGCCTCTGGCAACACAATTGGCCTGACCAGTGCACATACTGGTTCAAGCGTAAACTATGCAGTGGGAGTCAGTGTCAGCCATGACGACTCACAGTTTACGAACCCATCCTTCGACGCGAGTAGTGTGCCTATGACAGGTGGGACTGACTCCATCACAACCTACGATTCAGGATCGTTAACAGTCTCAATCAATGGAAAAGATACCACTGTCAACTACGGACAAGGAGATTCAGTAAGCAGTTTAGTCTCCAAGCTGCAGTCTTCTCTGAATTCAAGTATATTGGTGTCCTCAAGCGTATCCGGGACCACTGTTGTTCTAACAACAAAGCAAACTGGATCTTCGGCCAACTTCCCACTTTCCGCAAGCGTCAGCTATAACTCGTCAATCTTCTCTCAACCTTCTTTTTCAATAACACCTTCTGGTAACAATTTTACTGGAGGGACCGATGCGTCCGGTATCCCAGTATACGATTCCGGCACTGTTACGCTGACCATTGGAAGCACGACGCAGACCATTAACTATGGAAACGGAGACACCATCTCCACGATTGCCAGCAAATTGCAGAGTGTTTTTGGGGGTAACGGTGCCGTGTCCGTGATCGCTTCAGGGCCTACACTAAATGTAATGGCCAAAACCACCGGCGCTTCTACCAATTACAGTTTTTCCAGTTCCAATAGCTATGACACGGCTCACTTTGGCACTGCATCCTTCAGCGTTCTGCCATCGAGCGGTTCGATGAGCGGCGGTGCGGATCCGACAATTGGACGAGGAGTAGTCTATAGCTACAATATTGGAGCCTACTCAGGAAATGGGAATGTTGTATCTTATACCGATTCCGTGATGGGACATTGGACCTTCCAAAGTCCCGGATATGATTCGTTGAACCGTCTGGTAAATGGAGTCTCCGATAGTGGCCCATATCAAGGCCAATATGCATGTTGGAGCTATGACGCATTTGGGAATCGGACTCAGGAAGCGATTTCCTCCACCCCTTGCACGAATTCACCAACTCCAACCAGTTGGTCTGCCTACAATACAAATAATCAGATATCCAGTACTGGACTGATGACCGCTGGGTACGAATATGATGCAGCCGGTAATGTGACGAATGACGGGATCAATCAGTATATGTATGACGGCGAAGGAAGACTATGCGCAGTAAAACAAGCATCAGGAAATGTATTCGGATATGTCTATAATCCTGACGGCAGTCGAGTTGCAAAGGGAGCCCTTACCTCCTTTAGCTGCAATTTATCTAATAATACCTTTGTGGTGTCCAGTAGTTACATTACGGACTTGGATGGCAAACAATTGACCGAGCTAAATCGCAGAGTCGGGTGGTTGCACACAAACGTATTTGCAAATGGAAGATTATTGGCAACTTACGCGGGAATGGATACTCATTTTGCACTGAATGACTGGCTCGGAACAAAACGGGCAGAAATAGGCACTGATGGATGTACGACCACCTACACGAGCCTGCCGTATGGTAATGCATTAATACCTTCGGGGAATTGCCCCGATATAACCGAGCATCACTTTACGGGCAAGGAACGTGACACTGAATCCGGCAATGATTATTTCGGGGCCCGGTACTTCGGATCATCAATGGGAAGATTTTTGACACCAGACTGGAGCGCCAAGATCGAACCCGTTCCATACTCCAAAATCGACGCCCCACAATCGCTAAATTTGTATACCTACGCGGGCAATAATCCACTCTCGGCATCGGACCTTGATGGCCATACTCCGATGCTTGCAAATGATGCTGTATGTGGACTTGATAACATGTATTGTCAAACAGCACCATACGATGAGGCTCAGTCAAAACTGTTGACTGGAGGGGGAGGGCAGCAGGGCCAAACACCGGCCCAACAGCAGAGCAATGGCCAACAACCGCCGAAGACCTTGACGGGTGACGCCACGGAGTACAAACTCCCCGGCGCGAAGCTGGCATACGGTGGCACGTACGATTCCACCAAGATGGCTGCAGCTATGACGTCAGACAGAGCTAGGAATGGTCAGGTCGTTGATGTCACATACACTACCAAGGACGCTAAAGGCAATTCAGTTACGACTACGATTCACGTGACCGTTAACGACGCGGGACCGTTTGCTCGCGGCGACGATAGAAAAGCGCTGCATCCACTGCGCCCAGACCCAAAGATCGTCATCGACTTGACCCCGACCGCAATGAAAGCTCTGACTGGATCAGAGCACAATCGAGTACCTGTAACCGTGACGGTGCCCCAGCCATGATGAAAATGATTAGAGCGTTTCAGTTGATTGTTTTGTCCGCGACATTCATGACGTTCGCAGGTTTGCCTGCAAGCGGGCAGATTATGTCGGTGTCCGTATCTAAGCTTTCCCTTACCACAGGAGAGCGCATAGTCGGTTTCGAGGTGCACGTGAAGGCAGGGAGGATAGCGCTGCTACCCAATATTCCCATCGGCTGGAATATGTCAGTCGATAACGATCCTTCCTGGGAGACCGTTGTCAAGGGTTCAATCGAGGTTGGAGGGGCAGCTACAGATGCGGACTTCTTGCGCGAGTTCATGGTCATTGAGAAAGAACCAGGGGCATCTCATGATTCGCCGCTCGACTTGTCCGGAGAAGTGGTTGTGACTGCTGATTTCAAGAACGAGCGACACATCAAATTGGTGATGAAGGATTTCATCACAAAGGGGGCAGGTGCCCGTGATTCTTCTAAAAAGCCGAAATAGGCCGCGGCGCAACAGCAGGAACAAAAGGCAGAAGTCGGATATGGCGAAACTGCTGGCCTTGTCCCTGAACGAGCTGCGAATGCGGAGTCCCACGTAGAAGAGCCCATACGGCTCTTCTACGTGGGACTCCGCTTCGACTCAACAACTCCAGGATGCCCATCAGAACATTATGAATATTTCTGATCGGAACAGCAAGGTGAAGAGGGCAACAGCCTCAGACAATCCGATCGAGCAACAGGTGTGGAATGCCAACATGAATGCGGCGAAGGAGAGTAACGGAAGCCTACCTGGGAAGTACTTCTTCATTCGGCAAGAAGAACCAAAGAATCCGCAGCATCCTTCAAAGAAAGCAGGGTATGGGCAAGGAGTACCAGTCAAGTCGTACGGACCATTTAGAAATGTAGGGGGGAGGCGATGTACCGCGTGGAAACAGGACATTCATCGGCATCTATGAGAAATAAGCTAGCATCCTTTCTCATATTTACAGTACTAACAGCACCGTCAGTTCTAGCTCAGCAAGAACTGATAACGGGACAGATCACGTCCACCCAAAGGGTAGCTCGTCTCGGAACACAAGGAGATGACGATATAGCGGATATAAAACAGTTGGTAGCGACCCCAAAAATCAGCGTAGGACTGTTGATTGCTGACCTCCATCCCATACCTGATTCTGATGAGTTTGCAAAAGCGGACAAGCCTTCGATGGAGCATGTTCTATGGATGATTCGCGGGCTTCGATACATGACGGGCGGCATTGACTTCTGTGCCCAGAGTAAACATATTTTCGGAAACTCCGAGGTGGAAAAGAACCGCAAATACTGGTTGACTTTTCACCATAAGGACTGCTTGACTTTTTTCGGCTATTGGATGTCGCGAGACCGAATATACATCGCTCCGACTGATGCACAAGAGAACATCATTTCTCAGTGGCAACACTGGTATGCCGTATATGGCGCAAAGTTCGAGTACAAAACACTCCCAAACCCGCCTCCAGAGAAATGGCTCTGGTAATGAACAAGTACATACCAACTTGGGTCGCAAATGCGAATATTAGCGACCCAACGGCAGAGTGACAATACTAAATAGCGCAGCCCTCCGCCTGCACCAGGACAGGACGAGTAAGTAGCGGGAGACAGAGTAGTCAAGTAGTACCATGACCGATTACGATCTCCCCATCCACGGTTATGGGGCCATTGTCTCTGCCACCAATAATTGTCCGTTTGTTCATATGGCTGCACCGCTCCCTCAGCCACAAACTGCCAGCCGCTAACATCATTCGTTACTGACACACTTCGAATGTAAGCGTGTATTCCTGGCCGTCTGGCGGTTAAGGCGAGATTCGGCGAGGCTCGTCTGTAAGGCGGCGTAAAGTTGCGATTGGGGAGGAGTGTGTATGGAGCCGGTAATCCAGCCAGTAGTGGCGTCCCCAGGAAGACGCCGGTATCGGACGGTGGAGGAAAGGCGTCAGATTGTCGAAGAGACCTTGGCTGAGGGTGTTTCGGTCGCGGTTGTAACGCGTCGTCATGGGATAAACGGTAACCAGGTATTTCACTGGCGCAAGCTGTATCAGTCCGGTTTGCTCGAAGCGTCCTCGCCACAGAAGCAGCAAAACGCGGCACGACTTCTGCCGGTGAGGATAGTGGACCAGGCGGAGTGCGGAGAAGAGCACAACGTTTCTATTGCTGGTCCATCGAGCGGGGAGATTCATATCGAGTTTCCGGGCCAGGTGCTAGTTAGGGTGAGGGGCCGCGTCGAAGCGGCACTGTTGCGCTCTGTACTGGAGAGTCTGCGCGGATGATTCCGGATGGTACACAGATCTGGATTGTAGCCGGAGTCACAGACATGCGCTATGGCTTCACGGGCTTGAGTGCTCAGGTGCAGAACGTTCTCCAGGAGACCCCTCTTTCAGGGCAAGTATTTATCTTTCGCGGGCGTCGTGGCGACCGGATCAAGATTCTTTGGCACGACAACGATGGTTTTTGCCTATTGCAGAAGATGCTTGACCGCGGGCATTTCGTTTGTCCTCAAGCAGAGAGTGGCACGATATCGTTGACGCGTGCGCAACTTGCAATGTTATGTGAAGGGATCGATTGGAGACGGCCGGTGCGCAGTGCACCTCTGAGCATGGCTGTGTGATATCAGGTTATCTTGCCAAGTAACTTGGCAGGTAAGTCGTTGAGGTTTTCGCGATAACTGGGCCACGAGTTATGGCATAGTTCCTTCATGCGTGATGCGCCCGTCACACCGCCGGATCTGGACAGGTTAGATACGACAGCAGTGAAAGCGCTGATAACAAGTCGTCGCTGAAAAACCTATAAAAGCCGCATAAAACCAGATGGAAAGAGGGAATAGGTGGTCTAGAATTTCCTAGAAGGCGTTCCAATCGAAGCATTTTCTGGGGAAAATAATGCGGCCGAAACAGGAATCGAAGCAGCCACAGCGGGAGTTGTTTCAGATCGATCTGGAGCAGTTGATCGACATGAACCATCCACTGGTTCGTCTTGGTCTTTGCATTGACTGGTCGTCGTTCGAGCAGACGCTGGGTAGCACCTATGATCCCAGTCAGGGTGCTCCAGGTATCTCGACACGATTGATGGTGGCACTGCATTACCTGAAGTACCAGCTGGATTTGAGCGATGAAGATGTGGTCGCAGCATGGGTAGAAAATCCTTACTGGCAACACTTCAGCGGCATGCGTTATTTTCAGCATTCTATGCCGATTGATCCGTCGAGCATGACGCGCTGGCGCAAGCGGTTGGGCGATGCTGGAGCCGAGCAGATGCTACGCGCCACCATTGAAGCCGGCATGGCGATGCGTGTGATTCGACGTTCGGAGTTGAAGCGCATTAACGTGGACACAACCGTGCAGACCAAAGCCATCCGTTTCCCGACCGATGCGAGGCTCTATCAACGCATGCGCGAGCGACTGGTGAAGGCGGCACGGACAGAAGGCTTGACCATCAAGCAAAGTTACGAGCATGTCGGTCGCCGCCTGTTGATACAGTCCAGCCGCTATGCTCATGCACGGCAGATGAAACGCGCACGCGCCTGTACGCGCAAGCTGAAGACGCAATTGGGACGCATCGTTCGGGAGATCGAACGCCAGATCGATACCCCTTCTAATCCCCTTGCGAAGTTACTGGCGACAGCGCATCGAATCCACGCTCAACAGAGGAACGACAAGAACAAGATCTACTCGGTTCATGAGCCTGAAGTGGAATGCATCGCTAAGGGCAAGGCCGGCAAGCAATACGAATTTGGGAACAAGGTCAGTGTTGCGGTAAGCAGTCTCGGCGGATGGTTCGTCGGTGCGAAGAGCTTTACTGGAAATCCCTATGACGGTCACACGCTGGCCGAACAGCTAAAGCAAGTCGATAGCATGGTTGGCAACAAAGTAAGCCAAGTGCATGTCGACATGGGATACCGAGGCCACAACTACGATGGCGCTATCGCGGTGCATGTCGATAAGCGGCAAAGAGGCAAAACGCGACGAGCGTTATGGCGCTGGATGAAACGCCGAGCCGCAGTCGAGCCGAGCATCGGACACTTGAAGAGCGAACACCGGTTGGAGCGCAACCGGCTGAAGGGCGCTGACGGAAATACGATCAACGCTATCCTGGCAGCCGCCGCAATGAACTTCCATAAGCTCCTCGGAGCTTTTTGGCGCATTTTCCTCCCCAGCCTGATCAGCTCCTGGAGCGCCTCGCAACTCCGGCAACCTCCGGATGCCTTCTCTTTCCGGCCACAATATGCCTGAAAGTACTTGTCGAGTAGGTCGAGGGAGTTTCACCCTCAGCCTCTCACGGAAACGGACGTGAAGCTCTCACTTCATCCGGCTCTTATTATTCAACCAACGGCTTCAGTCCAAGGCTCCAATGGTAAAAGAGATTGCTGTCTTTGGCAGCTATTCGGCCTAGCCAGCGATATGCTTTTCCCCGGTGACCTTGGAACTGCTTATATTTCCTCATGGCCCAGCGAATCAACGTTGTCATCAAGAACTGATTTAGCATATTGAGGCATTTGGATCGATAGAACCGACCGTAATATGCCACCCATCCTCTCACCGCAGGATTAATAAGCCGCGCAATTCCCTCGATTGATTGTGTCGCTTGCCATGTTGTCACACGCCACCCACGCACGGAGTCACGTATTTGCTTGGCTGCCTTGTTACTCATGGCGGGTTGAAAACTGCAAAACAGCTTTCTATCTGTTCCCATTGCTGCTCTTGGCCGAAATGTATACCCTAAGAAGTCAAACGAGATGTTCTCGTACTGTTCTCGCCGTGAACCATCTTTGCAATAGACGATTCGCGTCTTTTCTGAATGCAGCACAAGACCACACTCTTTCAACCTCAGGCGTATAGCACGCAGAACAAGTTTAGCCTGAGATAAGTTTGCGCAATGGATCACCGCGTCATCCGCATATCTCTCAAATGGCATACTCGGAAATTCCCGCGCCATCCAAGCATCGAATGCGTAGTGCATAAATAGGTTGGCGAGTACAGGGCTTATTACTCCCCCCTGCGGCGTTCCTGCTTTCCTGTCAAGGATGGTACCATCCTCCATCTGAACTGGGGCCTTTAGCCATCGCTCAATGTAAAGAGGAACCCAAGGCAAGTTGGCATGACGCTTTACCGCTTTCATCATCAAACCATGATCAAGGCTTCCAAAGAAATCCTGAATATCAAGGTCAATGACCCAGTTCATGCGGAAGCAGCGTTGGCGCGCTGTTCCTATCGCATCTAATGCCGATTTGCCTGGACGGTATCCATATGAATCGGAGTGAAAGATTGCCTCTACCTCCGGTTCAAACGTCAACTTGACTACCATCTGCGCAACCCGGTCTGCTACCGTCGGTATACCGAGCGGTCGCTTCTTTCCATTCGCCTTCGGAATTTCTACGAGCCGGACTGGTGGTGGCATATAGCTACCCGACGACATGCGATTCCAGATCTTATAAAGGTTTCCCTTCAGATCCTGCTCGAATGCCGAGATGGATTGGCCATCAACACCGCCAGCACCCCGGTTCGCCTTAACCTCCGATAGGCTTCAACAACAAGGCGTTTGGGAATATAGTACGGTTTCGCCTCAGACATAAACTCCTTCCTTTGCAGGTTGGTTCACATCCTCAGCTGAATAATTTGGCCCCTTCACTCTGTCCGCATTACCAGACTTCATCGTTACTACGAGCCAATCCGTCCCTGCACTCCGCATCGGTACTCGGACCCTTGGGGTGCTACCCCTCGGGTTTCTCCCTTCGCATCGGAATGCCAGGTTCCCACGTTCCGCATAAAAGCCTGAATCAGAATCGCGCCACCTATCTGCCGACCACCACCCAGCCAGTAAACAGGTCTCCGCTGGACTTTGTCCCAACCTTCTGAAAGCAGGTGGGTTTTGATGGTATCTGTGTCGTTTTCGACAGCTCATCAGTGGTTCACTCTCGTTCGCCTTTCTGAATCTCACCTGACAGAGTCATGCTCTGCCTTTTCCCCAATTGCTCACTACCTGAGCTGTTAACCTCAAGCAGCATTGGGTGGTTTGAGAACTGCTCCTGCAAGCCGTCCTCGGAGGGCCTGCCTCCATCTTTCACGCAGCAGAGCTGCTTGTTCGTGGTCTTACGACCACTTCATAAGCGCCTTCGTGGCGCACTTTCAGTGACGACTAACGACATCCTGGAAAAGGTTTCTCGTGCCAAGTCTGCCTTGACTAAATGATGAGATTAACGACGGACTACACTAGATATCACATTACCAGATTCAGCTTTCGTCGGATCTTAGCGTCAACTCCACAGCGAATTCATCGCCCACCAGTGTCAATGAATTCATCAACAGAACCACTTCGACGCGGAAGATCAAATTGAGAATATTTCTGTATTCACGACCTTCGCATTTAGGGACAATGAATTCTCTATTAGCCGCCCCTCGAACCCGAGGTGGATGTCCTCCTGCAAGTTGAGACAAAACTTCGATAAAAGGAGGAATCAGCCCTCGCACAGATACCAGTGAAGGCTTCTTCAGATAAACGAGCACCTACTCCAGATGAAATAAAAGGCAGAATCAAAGCCGCCACAGTCAAATCATCGAAGAGATCTTGTCGTCTACTATTCCAGGAATACGGAAATTGACTGTGCCTTCACGAAAACGATTGTGGAGGACAATCTTACTTTCTGTCCGGCACATCTTTTCCGCTCCGAGACTCATCCGAATCCAATACATTGCGAACCCTGCGCCAGAGGTCGTCCACCGCAAATGGTTTCTGAAGAAAAGCGACGCCGGGCTCAAGAACTCCATGATGCAAAATTGCGTCGTCCGTATACCCAGACATGTAGAGTACACGAGCTTCAGGATGAAAGAGGAGGAATTGCTTCGCCAACTCAGGCCCACCAGCGCTGGGCAAAACCACGTCTGTTAGCAATAGATGGATTCGGTCGGAATGCTCCTTGGCGAAGGTGAGTGCTTCAGGGACATCAGTCGAGGACAAGATCGTATACCCTTTGCTCTCGAGACACTGTTGAGTGAGTTTGCGGATGCCTTCAGCATCCTCCACAAGTAGAATTGTTTCAGTCCCTTCAAAAGACTGACCCTCCTCACTTATTGTTTCGATCTCTGTTCCATCTGAGACTCTCGGAAAGTAAATCTTAAATGTAGTGCCCTTATCGATCTCGCTATAGACCCAAATGTAACCGCCATTTTGTTTGACAATCCCGTAGACGGTCGAAAGTCCAAGGCCTGTACCCTTTCCCTGTTCTTTAGTAGTAAAGAAGGGCTCGAAAATGTGATTCTGAACTTCCTCGTTCATCCCGATCCCGCTATCACTCACAGCCAACATCACGTATGAACCAGGCGCTACAGTAAAATGGCCGCGCGCATAAGCATCGTCAAGTTCGACATTCTCGGTCTCGATTACTAGGCTTCCACCTATCGGCATAGCATCACGTGCATTCACCGCCAGGTTCATAAGGATCTGTTCGATCTGACCACGATCAGCCTTTATCTGTCCAAGCCCCTCCATCAAAGCCATATTCAGCTTGATATCCTCACCGATCATCCTTTCTAACATTCGGCTGAGATCAGTGGCAATTGTATTTAGATTGAATACCTTCGGCTCTATAACTTGCTTCCGGCTGAAGGCCAGAAGTTGATGGGTTAACTCCGCTGCACGTCCGGCAGCCTTCTTTACCTCCAGTATCGTTTCACGCAGAGGATCTTCACCTGGGATGAAAAGAAGGCTGTATTCCGAGTATCCAATGATCACTCCTAGAAGATTATTGAAGTCGTGGGCGATTCCGCCTGCGAGCCGCCCAACACTCTCCATCTTTTGAGCCTGGCGCAACTGCTCTTCGAGCCTGGAGTGTTCCTCTCTAGTCTTCCGTCTCTCTTCTTCCGTTTCTATGGCATCTAGAGCAAATGAGATATCGAGGCCAATCTCTTCGAGAAGTGCAATCTCTTCCTCGTCGGTGAAATAACCGCGCGTAGAAGAATACAGATTGAAAGTTCCAACTACCTTCCCTTTGCAATAGATTGGAACAATTGCAGCACAATGATAGCCTCGAGCCAAAGCCGCTTCGCGCCAAATTGATTTCTCTGGAAATGACGAGATGTCGTTGTAAACCATGATCTTGCCGCTTCGCACTACCATATCCATGGATTCGTAGCCAAATAATGTGTTCTCATTAACCTTCACACTATCTTCTGGCCAATTTCCAGCAGATGTAGAACAGGCTACAAGCCTAGTCTGTTCTCTATCCGCTTCAACCAGACCGATCCAGGCCAATTGAAGCTTTCCGAATTCAACAGTAACTCGACATATAGTTTGAAATAAGCTGCCACGGTCTTTTATCCTGACGATAGTCTGATTCACTTGACTCAGAGTGGCGTAGAGTCTGCTGAGGCGCTGAATGCGATGTTCAGATTCTTTGCGCTTAGTGATGTCACGATTACTAATCCGCCTTCCCAACCATCTCCCGTCCGAGCCGAACACTGGTCGGCAGGTGTGATTCATCCAAACGATGGATCCATCACGTTTGATAATACGAAAATCGATGACAGTCCTCTGCTCCTTGATCCGATTTTCACTCTCAAAACTCTCCTCAAAATGGGCCAACAAGGCAGCCTGATCCTCAGGATGGACAATCTTGACCACAAGGTCGGGGTCTTGCATGAATTCCTCTGCAGAAAAACCGGTAAGGCGCTCGCAGGAAGGGGTTACGTATATCATTTTGCGATCTGGACCGGCCCAGTACTCCCAGTCATAGGTGAAATCTGCCATCAACCGAAAGCGTTGCTCTGCTTCGCGCAATGCTTCCTCACTTCGTTTGCGATCGGTAATGTCGGTGGCAATGGAGCAGAGAAGATAAGGCTTACCGGAACTGTCAAGAAGGGGAGACTTGACTGATAAATATGTATGTTGGCCATCGTCAAATGGTGCTGACTGTTCCTCCGTCAAAGAATGACCAGCAGCAATTACTCTCTGGTCCGATTCTCGAAGGACGTCAGCCACCTCCCGAGGAAAGAGATCGTAAGCGGTCTTACCACACACTTCCTTTCGGTCGAGATGAAATATCTCACAAAAGCGCCGGTTCACTAGCCGATAATAGCCGTCCAAGTCCTTAACATGAATAACGGCCGTTGAATTATCACTGATATCTTGTAGTAGCTGCTGACTTTGGCGCAAGGCTAGCTCGGCACGCCGGCGTGCAGTAATATCTAAGGCCACTGTCAACTGTGCCTTCCGGCTAGACCACATCACATCGTCAGAGACAAGCTCAACCTCGAATATCGTTCCATCCTTTTTCTTATGTTTGTAAAAACAGGACGCACGATTGCCTATTTTGCATTCCACAGAAGCGTCCAATGACATGTAATCACTATCGGCAGCTGTAATATCCTGGAGCGTCATCCCCAGAAATTCTTGCGGTGTGAATCCGTACTGATGGACGGCGGCATCATTCACCTCCAGGAACGCCAGCGTGTCCTCGCCAACAATCCACATCGGACACGGGTTATATTCGAAGAGCTGGCGATACTGCCGCTCGCCAAGGTACTCAATTGAATGAGGATTTTCGCTTTTTGCTTCGGTTGGATCCAACTTCCCCTCCCGTTTATTTCCAGGCGCGACTAAGCTTTTCGAGGGTTCCGCGAGAATGATAGTCGAACATAGCATTTATCGGGAATATAATACGAAAGTATCTTTCAAGATATCCATCAACCACGACGTACCCAGGAAAGGCAATACCAAAACGAGAAAAAGCGTTTCACTCCATCTATGATGCGCGTCACACACCACCCATGAGCGGTGTAGCACACCCAATCTGCTGTGAGCTCTCCCCGGAATTACCTTCCAAACCGGTCAGAATGTTAAGAAGTGAGTGGATACAAGATCTCAATTTTTGATAATACGTATTCGCTAAGTTCATCGTCCGATCAATACAGCATCGATAGAAAATTATCATTTGATTCCGGCACCGTTATCCATCCTGACAAAATAACCAAAACGGCATTCACATGACATCAAGATCGGGTGACGTGTATCTTCGAGCATAGATTTTGCGCTCAGACTGTCGAAGGGCGAAATTGGAAGGTTCCCTAGGACTACTTCCATTGATTAGGAATCCAATGCCAGCTAGGTTAACGTTTGAAACACTTCTATGGCAGACTTCGTAGTCTGGTCCTTTGACCAGTGCACTAACGTCATGTGAGTTACTCAGTTTTAGGTTGGCCTATCGCACAAGCATCCACACAATGTCCCGAGATCAATGGCCTCGGGCATTATGGATTACAGAGATTAAGACTCATACGACAAGTAGTCCATTCCGATATCGGCTACGGAGGTGAAACCCGGTACTACATGCCATAGAAATCTTAGTTTCTTACACCTGAAAGGTTCTCTTTGTAATCGACATGCAGATCCGATCTACAATTTCGAAAGCCGTAATATCCTGGAGCGTACTACCCATCGGAATGCCCGCAATTTACTATGCAGATCTACGCGTCTGGGTATTGGATGGTGTTTAAAGTCTTGAGCCTAGTCTAGTGAGTAGCAACCTCTATGTGACAGGAAGAATGTAGACACAATGGGATTCAAACCGCTGACCTCTACCGTATGCATCAAAGTTTCGGCCGATTTTGTCCTTTTCTCTCATTGAGCAAAGATGGGATATGGACTCGCATGCACAACTACCATGGAGAGACAATTACTGCCAGTTGCAATGCTTCTAGCAATCGAGCAACTTGCAGTTCCAACTCTGGAAGCCAGCCAACGGTTCCCGCTAAATCACCCACGCGGCCTGTTTGTTCCATTTCCTGGGCCACCTCCCTAAGCGCCTCTCCTCCTACGTTGGCTGCGGCTCCCTTCATCTTGTGAGCCTGTTTCCAGATACATTCAAGATCGCCCCGCTTGACCTGCTCTCTCAGTACACTCAGCAAGCCGGGTAACTCTTCGAGAAAATCAACTGCTACAGAGCGAGCGAAATCTTCATCGCCCATCATGCGCCGTAAGAATGTCTCCTTGTCGAAAACCAGAGACTTGTTTACCGGTCTCGATGTCATCTTGCTATCCATGGCCGATTCGACGTGAGATTCTGGTTGAATTTGGTGCGCTTTTCGCATTAACCACTTCTCCACCACTTTGGCTAAAATCGTCGAATCAATTGGCTTGGCAATATAATCGCTCATCCCGGCAGCAAGACATTTTTCGGTATCTCCTACCATAGAATGTGCGGTAAGTGCAATGATGGGAACATTGTGATTGAGCACTTTAGATTGAGGATCACGAATCCGCCGCGTGGCCTCATATCCATCCATTTCCGGCATCTGCACGTCCATGAGCACCAAATCGTAAGAAAGTGTTTCGAGTGCATGCACGGCCTGTTTGCCATCGGAAGTCACATCAGCGTGCCATCCAAGCAACCGGAGCATGTCACGAGCCACTTCCTGATTGGTAAGATTGTCCTCGACCAGCAGGATTCGGGTATTGCTGAGGCGAGCCTCCCTCAGGCTCCGCCGGGTAATGAGAGCGCGCTCTTTCTTAGGCTGCTCCGTCAACACAGCCGCCAGACAGTCAAATAGATCGGACTTCCGCACCGGCTTAGTCAGATATGCCGCGAACCCTATTTCCTTGACCCGGTGAGAATCTCCGCGTTGTCCCAAGGATGTCATCATTACGAGAGGAATTGTCTTCAGAGTTTCGTCTGCCAAAATCGTCCGGCCCAGTGTGGCCCCATCCACATCGGGCATCAACATATCGAGTATCACCAGTTTGAAGGGAACTTCAGCGGTCACCGCTTCCTGCAACCTGGCCATTGCAGTCGAACCATCTTCCACTGCAGTCACAATCGCTCCCCAGGACTGGAGTTGGACTGTAAGTATTTCCAGGTTGGTGGCATTGTCGTCAACCACCAAAATGCGTGCTCCCTGTATCCCTGCTGACGCAGTATTCCCTTGCTTGGCTGCAAGCTGTTTGCCAAGACGGATCGTAAACCAAAACTCCGAGCCTTCGCCTTCCTGACTCTCCGCTCCGATTTCACCATCCATTAGATCTACCAGCTGTTTGGAAATAGCCAGCCCCAAACCCGTGCCGCCATATTGGCGTGTAGTGGAAGCGTCCATCTGCATGAAACTGGTGAATAGCAGGTGTTGTTTGCTCTTGGAAATGCCGATGCCAGTGTCTCGTACGGTAAAGCGCAATGCCACTTCGGCCTCGCTTTCCGAAATTAGCGCCACATGAACTATAACTTCGCCTTGACGAGTGAACTTTATGGCATTGCCGACCAGATTCACCAGCACTTGACGCAAGCGAGTTGGGTCTCCGTGGAGAAGTGCGGGCACTTCGGGTGCCATGGCACAGACAAATTTCACTGGTTTCCCGGCGACACGCCCAGCCATCATGGCTGCTAAGTCATCTATTAGGACTCTCAGGTTGAAGTCCAGCAGTTCGAGATCCAGCTTGCCAGCTTCGATCTTGGAAAAGTCAAGAATATCGTCAATCACATCCAGCAACGATTTGGCGCTGGCTGAAACCACTTCCGCATAATGCCGCTGCTCCGGATTGAGATCAGAATTTAACAGGAGGTCCGTCATCCCCAAAACACCGTTCATAGGTGTACGAATCTCGTGACTCATGTTGGCCAGGAATTCGCTCTTGGCCTGGTTGGCAGCATCCGCTTCGTTTCGGGTATGTATCAGTTCAGCTTCGTAGCGCTTCCGCTCGGTAATCTCCTCCGCAATCCCGATAATTCGAATCAGTTGCCCGTCCTGATCATGAATAGGAAGAGCCCGACTTCGGATCCATTTCTCCTGTCCGTCAGGTGTTCGTATTCGGTATTCCGTTTCCGTAGCCTCTCCCTGCTTTTGCTTCGCAACCATTAAGCGGACCTGTTCCAGATCATCGGGATGAATTGACTCCTGCCACGACATCGGAAATTTGTAGTAGCTCTCACAGCTTCTACCCCAAACTTGTTCATACGCAGGGCTGGCGTAGAGTGTTTCGTCTGTTGCCGGATCACGCATAAAAAACACGTCGCGAAGATTTTCCGTTAACTGGCGAAATTTCTCTTCACTTGCCTGCAAAGCGCGCTCGGCCTGCTTGCGAATCGTGATATCTCGAAAAAACCATACGCGCCCCAAGTGCTCCCCATTTTCGCTTCGTAAACTGCTGGAATAGCGTTCAAGTGTCCTGCCATCTTTAAGTTCAATTTCACAATGGTCGTTAATCTCAGGATTGCTTTCCAGCTCTCGAGTTCTCGTCAAAAAAGCATCTGCACCTTTTACGCGAGCCAGGATCGCAGACATGATCGACTGAGACTGATCGATTGCTGCTTCGGACAGAGTATCTGGGGTAGTAGACAAAGAGATCTGCCATACATCCAGAAATTTCTGATTGTGGGACACAATGACATTGTCCTTGGCCACAACAAGAATTCCGTCAAGAGACACTCGATGTATTGCGCGAATGAGAGAGTGTTGAAATTGGCGTGCCTGTTCAACCGCCAGTCGTTCGGTTACGTCCCTTTTGATCGCGACATAGCTAACGATCGTCCCTTTCGAGTCCAGCACCGGAGCGATTCTCGTTTCTTCGTGATAGGTGGTTCCATCCCTTCGTTTGTTAGTCAACTCACCCTGCCAGACCTGTCCGGACCGGATAGTACTCCAAAGTCTTTCGTAAAATTCTGGGGTGTGGTAACCCGACTTGAAAATGCGCGGATGCTTCCCTAGAGCTTCTTCACGGGTATATAGAGACATCGCTGTGAATGCTGGATTCACGTACCGGATCTTCCCGCTGATGTCGGTGATGACGATAGCATCTGCCGCCTGTTCTACAACCGCAGCCAGCGAGGCATGCTCGACAATTGCCTGCTTCAAAAGCTTGTTTGTTTGTGCCAATTCGGCATTCTTGAGTTCCACTTCGGCAGCGTGTTGTTTGGCTCGCTGATCGAGTTCCCGGTTCAGGCAGGTCAGCTCCTCGTCGAGGCGATTGTGCTCACGCCGGAGGCGAGAGTGCTGAGTCGCCTGCTGCAGGAGGGTCCGAATGGCTAATCTCTCGAAAGGCTCATGAATAAAGAAAAGGATGCATCCTTTGTCAACAAAATCGATGACATCGTTGGATTCGTAACAGTCAGAGATCATGATGCAGGCGGCGTTGGGACACAGAGTGTGAACAGTTTGAAGAAACTCAGTAACGACTCCGTCGTGCATTCGCACATACGAAACGACCACATCAACATCGGCCTGGGCTAGAACCTGTAAGGCTGCATCTCCACTTAAAGCTTCAATGTACCGATACTGTTTTCCAGCAAGCAGAGAAAGCTTCTGACAGAGTTCGTGCTGGCTATCGACCACCAGTACCAAAGGTGATTCTGAAATTGTGTCTGAATCAGATATCAGCGTCGCTGAACCCATGCCAAACTCCCACCGAGATTCCGTACGGAGGCTATCCGCTCCTATGTCATCGCATCTCACATCCGCCGGGAGCACAGTATTTGGCGGCTCCAACTAGTGAAAACGCAGATAAACAAGTACTCCCAACTTGGGGAAGACGATGAACGTCAAAGCAGGCTCCGATATCGGATGCTAGCTAACCTATCGGCAAAAGGATTCCTTACGAAAGGGAAAATCCGACGTCCTCGAGAGGGCAACTGCCAGGTTGGACAATACTACTTTCCGGGCCATTCAGGATCTTGCGCCTCTGCCTTCAGGCCAGCCCCTTCCACTGATAAAACACCGTCCTAAGGTATCGTTTAGGCTCAAGCTCCGGACAGAGCCCGGAGATAGACTCTGTCGAACCTATGATTAAGCAACCGTCTTTGGCCAGATATCTGGCGAGGTTCCGAAACAACCTGGTCTTGTCCGCCTCCGTGAAATAGATGGCTACGTTCCGACAGAAAATGAGGTCGAAAGGATTAGGAAAGGAGAATGGTTCCAACAGATTCATCGTGCGAAAGTTAGCCAAGGCTCGGATCTCGTCACGGACCTTCCATTTGTCCCCCGACAGAGTAAAGTGCCGAGCAAGCATCTCCGGGGGCAGGCCCCGCTCCAGTTCCTGGCGACTGTATACACCGTAGCTTGCGTGGGCAACAACCTTATTGGATATGTCGGTACCCAGGATACGAATATCATAGCGGGTAAGATCTCCAAGCAACTCTTTGAGTACGATGCCCGTGCTGTACGCCTCTTGGCCGGTAGAACAAGCTGCACTCCAGATGCGGATAGTAGCTCGTGTGCCATTCCGGTTGCGCCGGTCAATAAGTTCGGGAAACAGTTTATTCCGAAGTAGTTCAAAGGGAGAAGCATCGCGGAAGAACGAGGTTTCGTTGGTAGTGATAGCTTCGATAATTTTTGCACGGAGTTTCAGGGTCGCGTCTGCTCGCGCCTTGTAGAAAAGCTCGGAGAAAGTAGCAGCGCCAACCTCTGGAAGCAAGCTCCCCAATCGCGTCTCTAGCAGATACCCCTTGGAATCGTCCAGATGAATCCCACAGATCTCTTGGATATAACGAGACCACACGGGCATTTCCTCACGTGTAATCGCGGTGCTCAACCCCGGCCTCCTTTCAAAGTGGCGACAATGCGGCTGGCGATCGAATCCAGAGGCAGGACAGCATCTGCTACACCAGCATCCACTGCTGCTTTCGGCATGCCATAGACAACGCAACTTGCCTCATCCTGAGCAATCACAAAACAACCGTGACGCTTGAGTAGACGCAAACCAATCGTCCCGTCACTACCCATCCCCGTGAGTATTACGGCCATGGCGCGCCCTGGAAAATGATTGGCTGCGGAGCGAAACAGGTAGTCTACTGCTGGTCGGCAGTTATTTTCAGGAGGATCGTCCGTCACTTGCATTACTGCTCGACTGCCTGGCCCGACGCCTAAACGCATTTGCCGCCCCCCGGGTGCGATATAAACCGTGTTTGGCGCGGGGAACTCGCCGTCTGCTGCTTCCCGGACGCGTAGCGCGCATTTGGGGGTCAAGTTATCGGCCAGCGATTTGGTAAAGATCGGCGGCATATGTTGCACGATTAGAATTGGCACGCCAATGTCCCCCGGAATCGCAGGCAGCAGCTTGGATAAGGCTTCGGGGCCGCCTGTAGATACACCGATCAGAACCATTTCAGGCTTCATCGGGTTCGATAGGCGTTGCATGCGGATGGCTATCCCATCGAGTCCTGCCTCAGTCGTCACTCCTTTGGAAACTACCTTGTTCATGGGAACTGCCGGCTGGGCTGGGGAGGTTTTGCCACGCAAAATTGAACGCACCTCCAAGCGATGCACGAGTGCGAGAACTCGTGGACTCAACTCCTGGATCAGTGCCTTGCGTCCCTGCTCTGGATTCGAGACGTCTGGTTTGGTAATGAAATCAAATGCACCTTTCTCCAGAGCACGCATAGTGAGGTCGCCTCCTTGTCTGGACAATGCGCTCACCACAATGACTTCTGCCTCCAGTTGCCCGTTCTGACGCAAGCCATCCAAAACGCCTAGACCATCCATCTCCGGCATTTCGATATCGAGAGTGACAAGATCGGGTCGCAACTCATGGATCTTTTGCAAGGCGACTTTGCCGTTAGCTGCACTGCCAACTACTTCGACTCCCGGAAGCGTTGTCAGCGCGTCTGAAAGAACCCGCCGAAAGAAGCCAGCATCATCAACTACCAGAACTCGCAAACTCATTTTGGCTCTTCACCTAAAAGCTGCCCTGTAGGATCATTGGGATCGAGTATTGCAACGGGATCGAGCAAGGCAGCCAAACGATCGCCACAGCGAAATACTCCAAGCATCTTCTGCATTTGAACTCCATGCAGGTTGAGAGGGGGAGGCAACAGATCCTCTGCGGCCACCTCAGTGGTGTCGCTTACCGCATCCACTAACAACCCGACCGGTTCACCTTTCCAGTCCGCAATCAGGATGCGGGTTTCTGGACCGAGGTCAATGATCGGCAACTCCAATCGAATCCGCAAATCAATTACTGTAACAATGCGTCCCCGCAGATTGCGGATACCGGCAACGTAGCCTGGAGCATGGCGAACGGGTGTAACCTCACCCAGCTTCACCACCTCTTGGATAAGGGTCGTATCAAGTCCAAAGGTGCCGTCGCCAAGCAAGAAAGTTGCAACCAGAAGCTCGCCTTCGGCATTTTGTCTAGAGCTTTCAATCGTCATGGCTACCTCCTTACATTCGGAATTGAGCCACTTGGGTTTTCAGCTGGTCCGCAAGACGAGAAAGGTCAACAGAACTCAGCTGCACCAGTTCGCCGCCACGCCGAATGTCGAGAACGTTCTCGTTCACCCCGGCTATGTCTTTCGCTATCGACTTTGAAACCTGCGCTGTCTGCGCGATATGAGTATTTGCATCGCGCACTCCCGACGAGGCCTGCGCAATGTTCCCAGCAACATCTTTGGTTACCGCCGCCTGCTGCTCAATGGCCGCTGCAATACTCGATACAATGCCGCCCACCTCTTTAATCACCTCTGTGATTTGCTCGATATCCGCAATAGCAATTCCTGTCGACTTTTGCACGCCGGTAATGCGTGCCTTGATGTCTTCTGTTGCTTCTGCAGTCTGCTTTGCCAGCTCCTTGATCTCATTGGCAACAACGGCGAAGCCCTTGCCTGCCGCGCCGGCTCGGGCAGCCTCAATGGTTGCATTAAGCGCCAATAAGTTCGTCTGTGCCGAAATGTCGGTGATTGTCTCGGTTACCTGACCAATTTCCTCTGCCGCGTTTCCCAGTTTTTGCATCTGTTCGGAGATCGTTATCGCTTTGTGGGTAGCTTGTTCGCTGGTTACCCGCGCGCGTGCCGTGTTAGAGGAAATATCGCCCACCGTAGCGCTCATTTCCTCAGTGGCGCCTGCCACTGAAGTGAGGCTGGCAGACGATTCCTCCATGCCGGAAGCCACCGACATGATGCTGACGCTGGCTTGTTCGGCTGCAGCCGCAACCCCATTTGCTTTCTCCGACATCGAGGCGACTCCGGACGCCGTTTGTTCTGACACAGTCGACAACTGCGAAGCGGAAGAGCCCAAGGTCTGGACTCCACTAGAAATGTCACTTACAAGACGCCTGAGACTCAGGGTCATTTCATTGATGGCCAATGTAAGTTCAGCAATTTCATCCTCGCTTGTAGATTCCAGGGGCTTCTGGCTAAGATCTCCACCTGCAATCGCTTTTGCCCGCTCCAGGATTTTGCTTACGTCGGTAGAGATTCGACGGCTGATATAAAAGGCCGCAAAGCTGCCAACCAAGATGGCTAACAACGTCGTCAGTATCAGCATCCAAATTGAGGAGGATGCAGCCTCTTCCAGCTTTACCGCTTCTGCGTCGTTGATCTCTCTCATTGAATCGGCCAATTCCTGAGTAATCGACTTCGATTGCAGGACGTAAGGTGTCACCGTCTTGGACATGTACTGTGCGGCGGCAGCTTCGCTGGCAGGATTATTCGCTTTTCGTATATTGAAGATCTCTCTATTGAGCTTATCGGCTTCATTGATGCGCTCGGCCAATGCTTTAACACGATCCTTGTTTGCTTGAAGAAGGAAGTGAGGACTTAGCTCCTGGAGCTTCTGGATATCAAACTCCATCTTCTTTTCTGCCGCTTCAACCGCATCTTTGGCCTTCACCGCTGTTTCAGGATCGCTAGCCATGAGAATGTATTCGCGAGTCCGGCTCGCTGAATTGCTCATTTGACCATTCAGCTCCTGAGAATAGATCAAGCTTGGTATCCGGACACTGATCATCCCCGCTTCACGACTGCGCATGTCCGAAATCTTCCAGTAGGTCAATCCCGCGCTGAACACCATCACTGCCAGAACCACTGCGAATGCGAGTCCTAGTTTCCTTGCCAAAGTAAACTTCATAGATAGCTCCTTTTTACTCGAATATCGATTTTTCTTAACTGTTTCTACTGAAATAGCTAATTTGCTTGCACAGAGTTTGTTATGTCGGCAAGCAGAAAACGCTGCAAACCAGCAAGCAGGTTGTCACGATCAAGTTTGGTTTGGTACTCGCTAACGCCAGCAGCTTTGCCCCGAGCAAAATCGTCGTCACCAGCAAGCGAAGTGATCGCAATAACCGGCAACAAGGCAGTACGTTCATCGGCGCGAATGCGCTGAGTCAGACCTAAACCATCCAGACGTGGCATTTCGATGTCGGTGACAACGATCTTCACGCGGTCAACATTTTCGACGAGTAGATCCCAGGCAGCTTCCCCATCTGGTGCAGCAAGAACTGTGTAGCCGTCTTCCTCGAGAAAGCGGGTCACTTGAGAGCGGAAGAAATCAGAGTCTTCAGCCAAGAGAATAACTCTGTTATCTACTTCGGGCGATTGTTGTTTCTCCGCCGCGCGCTGCGCCGCCCATTCCGGCCATGTGGCATCAACCAGTTCAAAGAGATCAACCACAAGGACGGTTCGATCATGAATGATCGCTGAGCCGGCAACACCTTTTTGACGGTGTGTGACTTGATCGATTCCCACACTTGTCTCGATCACATCCACCGGCATAGTTCCAAGCAAGCCAACTTCGTGCCCCCGAACATTTGCAATCAGCACGGCCAATTCCTTTGCCTCGGCAATTTCGCTCACTTGAGCCGTGTCGGAAAGCGAAATGAGCGGCAAGAATCCATCACGATGCTGCATCGTACGTCTTCCGCTTATTGTTTCAATCTGCTGTGGCCGTATGCGCCTGATGCGCAACACCGTATCCAGAGGAACTGCGCATAACTGTTCTGGGCCATTGTGGAACAGAAACAACGCGTGGCTATCGACGAGTTTTTCCTGCTCGACGGCTTGTTCCTGTTCGCGAGCGCGTACAGCATCGGAAACAATGCCCAACTCCGCTTTGGCGGCAAGCCCTGCAACATCCAGAATGAGCGCTACAGTGCCGTCGCCCAGGATGGTTGCGCCTGCGTACTCTCGCAATCCCTTGAGATGGGAGCCCAGCGGCTTGACGACGATCTCTTCAGTGTCGTGAAACGCTCCGACAACAAGAGCATATGTCTGCGTGCCTGTTGTGAGCACCGCAATCTCCAGGGCTGACGCCGAACTCCGACGCCGGTCACTGACATTTCTCCGTGACGGGAATTCGGCAGGCCTATCCGTTTGCTGCTCTTCTTTGCCAACATCGGCCGTAGGATGTGCCGAGCGCCGATCTGCCAGTCTTTCGCGCCGGTCAATCTCACGTCTATTCGTTTTGGGATCAATGTACGTTGGCAAAACCCCTAACAGGTTTGCGAAACGTACAAGCGGAATCAGCCGGTCGCGTAGCACCAACACCTCAGTCCCGCCTACGACTTCAATGCGGGCCTTTGTCTTTCCCGGTTGCACCCGCAGCAGTTCCTCCACATTGATTTGCGGGATAGCAAACCGCTCTCCCTCGACGGAAATAATCAGAGAAGAAATGATCGTTAACGTGAGCGGCAATTTAATGCGAAAAGTGGTTCCCTTGCCCAACACCGAGACGATTTCGACTTTACCTCCGAGACGGTCCAGGTTGGTCTTGACTACATCCATGCCAACGCCGCGCCCCGATATATCAGTCAGTTTTTTCGCGGTAGATAGACCTGGGAGAAAAATGAGGGCTGTCTTGTCTTGGACAGACATTCTTTGCACCTGATCGTGTGTAATCAGCCCCTTGGCCTCTGCCGCCTGTGCGATGCGCTCTGCATCGATGCCTTGCCCATCGTCAGCTATCTCCACTACAACCTGTTCAGCCTCGTGATGCGCATCGATGATGATCGTGCCATGCCGCTTTTTGCCGAAACGAATGCGATCTTCGGGGAGTTCGACACCATGATCGACTGCATTGCGAACCATGTGAGTTAATGGATCGGAGAGAGCCTCGATCAAGCTTTTGTCGAGTGCCACATCCTTGCCCCTAATATCTAATTCGATTTCTTTACCTAGAGACGCTGCCATGTCACGCACAATGCGCTGGAACTTTCCAAAAACATTTCCGATAGGCTGCAGGCGAGTCTGCATGATGACGTCCTGCAATTCAGTGGTGATTTGGTTGATGCGCTGATCAGCCCGGCCTAGCGCCCGAGTATTCTTCTGTGCAATTGCGGCGCGCAGCTGATTTCGTCCCAGCACTAACTCTCCCGCAAGATTCACCAGTGTCTCCAGAATCGCCACGTTAACCCGGATGGTATCCTCCACTACCGTTGCAGGAGCCGAAGGAGCAGAAGTAGGCTTCGTGGTTGCGGATATTGAGGATGAGCGCTCCGCCTTGACTATAGGCGCCACCGTGGAGGCAACTTCTGGAATATGGTTCTTTGGAACCAGTGATCCCATGGCTCGCGAAGCAGCTTCTTCGGGCGCAGGCCAAGCAGTCTCAATGAGGAGCTTAACTTTGTCCCGATTATGAGGAAATAGAGGATCAATATCGGCAGGCGTCAATGCTGTAGCAAGAATCAAACGCAGGGGCAGTTGGTTTCCAATTGGATCGTCCAGCGTGCCTACGGCCTCGAAATTCACATCACAATCCAGAATCTCTCCGGCTGTCGATAGTGCATGAAAAACTTCAAGCACGTTCCTACCTTGCCGTTCGATATCGTGGATCAGATCGTATTCGACGCAGTACACGCACTGTCCGGCATCCCGCACTCTTTCATAGTCGAACTTAGACAGGACTATAGAAGGCCCTCCCCCTTCCTGATCGAGCAAGACCGTCTGCCTAAGGGACGGTTTCTGCTCTTGGGGTAGATAAGAAGACGTCAAGCCGATCAAACTCATCACTAGTTCGTCGATATCGGCATTACCGCTCTCGGCAGGGTGGTTAATCATCTCGCGAAGTTTGTCAAAAGCCGCCAAGAGAAGGTTGGTAATCTCCGCGTTGGGGATCATTTTCTTCGACCGCACCATATCCAGTACTGTCTCAGCTCTATGGGACAATTCCTTGACCTTGGTAAGACCAAAGAAGCTGCTAGCACCCTTGATGGAATGGGCAGCCCGGAATACCTTATTCACCAAATCCGCATCGATGTTCGCTCCAGCATCTTCAATGGCTAATAGGTCCGCCTCAATCGTGGTGAGGTGTTCTCGCGATTCGTTGATGAATTCACCAAGTAATTCATCATCCATCTCCATACCCGTATCCATGTGCCCCTCCTACTCCACCTTCTCGCTAACGTTGAGGCGTCCCGTCAAACGCATGCTTTGGAGCAGGCGAAAGATGTCAGGGCAAACGTTAGTCACCTGAACCTTACCGCCCTTCGGACTCAGGCTGTTGGCGGCGGCGATCAACAAGCCCATGCCGCTGGAATCCAGCATCGTGGTACACGTCAGGTCGAACACCAGATCTCGGGTGCCATTGTTCAGCATCTCTTTAAGTCCGGCTTGAAGATCCGGAACCAGGAGCGCGGTAAGATCGCCCATCAACTTCACCAAGCCCTGCTGGTCCTTCTGTTCAATAACGTATGCAGCCATTTCAGTTTCCTTTCCTATTTACTTTCTTTGCGTATCCAGAGCGTGATCTGGTTACCGCTTCGGCTGAAGCGCATCCGTTCGGCATACAATGCGCAGAGTTGTAACCCACGGTTGGAGGGCGTAGTCGTATCCAACTTGCTTTGACATGCCTTCCGCCAAGCGAATCCTGGACCTTCGTCCTTCACCTGTAAACAAATCCACTCCCGACCCCCCCAGAGGCTTAACTGAATGAACTTATCTGGCTCGTTCTGATTTCCATGGATCACAGCATTATTCAGGCATTCTCGAGCCAATAGCTCAACCGGGAAGCAAACCCGGCGAAGATCTTCCGGTTGGAGCAACGCGCGGATCTTCAGGCAGAGCAAATCCACTTCGGCAAGACAAGAAGGAATTTTTTGGTGCAAAATTGGGGTGTGCCTCTGAGACGACTTCATCTTTCTACCCCCATGAATAGCGTGTCGTCCTCGGGCGATAATCCGGCCATCACTTCATCTACGATTGCAGGTACAAGGTCCTGGAGCGGCAAGGTTCGCCGTGAGAGACAAGTATCGGCCAAGCGCCGAATGCCCTCTTCAAAAGAGCCACCGGTTTCGATCAAGCCGTCGGTGTAAAAGAAGACCCTATCTCCCGGCAGCAGGGTCATTTCAGCCGTACCGAAAACAGCATCTGCGAAGGCACCGACTACATCACCTGTCTGCTGCACAATTGTCGGTTCGTCTCCATTGACAGAAATAACAATCGCAGGCGGATGAGCTGCATTTACCAAAGAAAGACGGCCGGTCCGATGGTTGAGACGGGCATACATGAGAGTGAAAAATGTTCCAGGGGGAAGAATGCGGCAAAGGGAGCTATTAATGGCACGTACTATTTCTACGGGAAGGTTCAGCGGTCCAGCGTATTCGGAAGCCAGCGCCTTTAACGACGCAGTCCAGAGCGAAGCGGCCAGATCATGCCCGCTAGCATCGGCAATTAAATAATCCACGATGTCTTCCCCAGCAGGGATAACATCGTAAAAGTCTCCACCCGCAGCAAGCACCTGGCGTATAGAAACCTGAAAGTGTGCGACCGGAAAATCCTTCGGATGAGGCATCAGATTCAGTTGAGCGATGGCTAATCGCTGCACTCGCTCAGCCTGAAGCTCGGCGAGCCATTCATAGGCCCGCTTGAGACGTAGATGTGTCCGTACTCGGGCAATTACCTCTGCTCCAACGATTGGCTTGGTGATGTAATCTACTCCTCCGACTTCAAAGCCCTGAACCTTTGTGGAGGTGTCTTCGTTCGCGGAAATAAAAAGAATTGGTGTGGTGAAGGCTGTTGCATGGGCATGCAGGGATCTACATACGTCGAAGCCGGACCCATCCGGTAAGTTAACGTCTAAAAGAATCAAGTCGGGCAGTTGCTCGTGAATACCTTGCAACGCTCCAGCGACATTTCCCGCGCTGGCGGTTCGAAACCCAGCCCGCTTCAGAAATCCGTCGATCGTGCGGACTATGCTGGAATCGTCGTCAACGATGAAAACCAGCGGACAAATATTCTGCTCCCGCATGAACATCCTTTAGTGATACGTCCATTATTAATAGGACAATCACCTTCTTTATTCGGGTCCCGACATATTTTCTCGTGCGAAAGATATAAAACGGGATAGTCCATCATTATGGGAGTCATCACGGCACAGATTTGCGACATAAATTGTCGCCGTGTAAATCAATTGTAAAAATTGACATCCCCAACGATTGTTAGTACTTACACACGTTCAGTTATAGACTTCTACGACTTCGACTATCTGTCGTATACTACTCGCCGATATCGTCAGTAGAGCTCATCTCCAATATCGCTTGCACATGCAATATCAACAGGACCTTAACTCCGCGGTTAATAAATGCAACATGAGTGCTAGTGAGGACTATACGCCCATAATATCCGCATCTTTAGAATGCAACCGGAAATTTTGTCTAGCCTGTTCGCTTCGGGACAATCGTGAAGTTGGTCCCCAAATTGGTCGAATGATTCCGCAGTAGGGACAAGGGAGCGGTCTCTTTCCTCATAATTGAGCAGCTATCACTTTCATGACTTATGCCCGTTGTTATCAATAGCTTCCGGATCATAACGGGAGCTGGGTAAAAAATAAACCCCAACGATTCGGATCTAGCTTAACCACCTCACGAGAGCTATAGTAGATGTCGCAGAGACGACGATAAAGCTAAGTAGTGGAAGAACATCTGTATAGAGACGTGAACCGATCATGAGGGAACCGCAAGGCCATTCCCTGGCATCTTTTCTTCGCGAGTAACTAAGAAGCAGGAGATGACCACACACCGAGCAAGATCGTAATAGAGAGCATGCTGTCCTCCATCTGAATACAAAGTCAGGAACTCAGACAGCGCCCACTAACAGACCGAAATAGCACGGTAAGTATCCGATAGCTGAGATCTGGAATCCTTGATCACCATCACTAGATCAGGCCATACAGACGTCCGCATTCCTTTTATAGCGCCTCGTGGCTGCCGATCTTCTGGTCAAGCAGGGAGAACTTTATCCATCAAAGAAAAGTATTATCCTTTTTTGTTTCTTACATTTGTCTTTGTAGGGTGTGGATCCGCGATCCCTAATATCCCGACTAGCCAAGCTGGATCAACCGCGACACAGCGTTCCTATAGTGGAACGGCGTCAGTGGGCGACTTTCTCAGCATCACTCTTGACTCTAGTACCTAGACCATGCACTATACCAATTACTCTAGTGGCGATTCTGGAACGGTCTCCTACACGGTGAACGGAGTTGGAAGCTATAAAATCGACGATCCTGCAGGCAACCTCCAAACGGCACAGGAGGTTCCTAATTACGCGCTTTTGATCCAGACTGCCAAGACGAGCCCCAACCACATCCCCCTGCACTGATCACAGCCGTACAAAAGTCCACCATTTCAAAAACGAGGATGGCGGGAAATCGGTACAACTACATGCAATTCAGGACCGCCGCCGGCGGCCAGGAGATCGGCTCTGTTTCAATCGATTCCTCTATGGATATTAACGTCAACAGCTATTGGCTATAGGGCGCTATGCAGAAGCAGCCCGCCTTCCATCAAAGAACTTTTGACGGAGCCAACATCACCACGGATGTTGCCGGAATGTTTCTCAAGAACATTGATCCCTATGCCAGCAGCACTGACTACCTCTTCGGAACTACCAATGGGATCTTCGCCGTCGATACTGAAAGCGGAGCGATCTTGAGGCTGAAGAAAGGAACAAGCAAAAGCTTCGATCCCTCCTATTCCGGCACCCTACAAGGCAATCTACTACCAGAAGACCAGCGCCACTACTGGAATGAACAATCAGGAAACAGGCATTCCAGCACTACAGACGGCAGTGCTGGTTATTAATAGTACAGGCTCAGTGACGGCGCAGGACGCCTCCTGAAGCATACGCCTCCCACCAACAACGCTGATTCCCGTAGCGGACGCCGTATACCTGGAAGGAACAGGAAAGCTGAAAGACCCATGCTTTGGACTCTTCACCTTCAGGGTAATCACGGCAACGACACAACAGGATGTTTTCTTCAGCTTTATGGATCACGCAGTTTTGTTCTTTTCTTTCACGGCAAAAGGTTCCACCCTGAAAGAAAACGCCTATGACTACCTCTACGGAATCGGGATCAAGTAAGCACCTGAAGTTCGGAACGCCGGACGCCCCAGCTAAATGTCCTGCCTCTTTCATCATGCAGTGTCAATCTCGCAAGGTATCTGATCTTCAAATGCCAATAATGAAATGTCTCCATTCTAGGGGAGATCCGTAAACCTCGTTTAAATCTAGTCTGGGATGTGCCGCACACTTGAATAGGGATAGCGGAAGGATTGGATTTAGCAAGTTTCGAGCAAAACGACACTGCTTGATCTTTCACCTTCGGTCAGAAATTAAATCCTGTGCGAAACACGTCTGGAATTGCGTAGCGTGAAGACGATATGTGCACTTGCATTTCCAAGATCAGAACTAGGGAGACTGTTTTCGGCAGTCTCCCTAACCTGTACTACAATCGGCGATCCTCCATTTCATGATCGCGCACATTGATTTCTCGACGCAGTCGGACAATATATATATACAAATTACTATCAATTAAATGATTATTTCTCGCACAGTGCTATTTATCCATTGACCTCTAGAACTTTGGTGCGAAAGAGCAATCCGGCTACAATACCCGCAAGACTCGGTGCTAACATGAAAAGCCATACCTGAAACAATGCATGCCCGCCCACAAGCAGAGCAGGCCCCAGACTGCGTGCAGGATTCACGCTCACGCCCGTAATGTGAATACCGAAAATATGAATAACCACAAGTGTGATACCGATTGCAAGACCGGCAAAGTCACTCGGGGCAGCCTTCTGCGTAGAGCCAAGGATCACAACTACGAAAATCAGAGTAGCTACAAACTCGAAAATAAAAGCAGAAGCCAAGCTATATTCGCCCTGGTAGCCGGGCCCCCAGCCGTCCTGGCCCAGACCCTTTGCTGCGATATTATATCCACCTCCGACGCCAGAGATGATAATAGAAAGCACCCATGCGGCGAGAATGCCCCCGAGAAACTGCCCTACCCAATAACCGATCAGGTCTTTGACTAGCATACGTCCCGCGACAAAAACACCAATGCTCACTGCCGGGTTGATATGGCAGCCAGAAATCGGGCCTATACCGTAAGCTGCAGCAATCAATCCGAATCCAAAGGCGAAGGCAATGCCTATGATGCCGACAAGATCACCGGCAACCACCGCGGTTCCGCAGCCGAAAAGCACAAGGATAAAGGTTCCGGCCAACTCAGCCAAATATTTCTTCACAGTGTTCTCTCCTATTTTCCTTTTGCATCTCCATGTCGATGGTGAATGCGCGCTATACACTGCCAGTCGCGGACTAAATGGGGAAACGGCCGATCTGGCTAGAGCGCGCACGCGCTCGGAGTGTGACAAAATACCGCAACTCAGTCAATAAAAATCAAGCAGCGCGCTAGTGCTCCATACCGCACAGTCTCTCTTCCCTATAGATCTTGAAGTTTGAGATCCCGTAAGAATGTACTTAAGAGGTCAGGACGAATGTGCGTAGCAAACTCTCAAGCACAGCGTTCGGCACGCCTAACTGTTCCGCGAGGTGACTTCACTCGATGTGGAAACGGCTCCCTAAGTAAAAAATGTTTCACGTCGAGCTGTGGGAATTGCTTCGGATACGATCCGAATGAATTACCCTCTATATAGTGCGGTCAAGCTCGCAAAATTCATTCCGAGTGCGGAAGTAACTGACCTGGTCGCGACCATTGGAGATAAGTTTATTGCAGAAGTATGAGCCTGATATGCCGTTGATTTCAGTAGCAATCAATACTTGAGAATATGCAAGTTTCGCTGAAAACATGGAGAATACAGAACAAAACACAAAACTCTTCGACCTTGAGCTGTAATTATCTTCAGCGATCACTCTGCACCGACTGATGTGGGCACACGATGTTACATTCTACCTAACGGTCATCTCGGAACCAAGGACAGATTATCTTTGATGTCATAGCCATCTTGAAAATAGATACCGACATGCTGCTCAACGCTACCAAGGAACGAATCCCACCCACTCTTCGCAAACTACACGTTGACATCTATATCAGAAAGAGGGAGATGACTAAATATGCGCCATCTTAGTGAGAAGATGGGGTAAGACAGCAGTGAAGAGATTTGTTGCTTAGCTTCGTTATCTTTTTCGAGATGAAAGAAGAGGAGTAGGTCGAAAGATTGTAGGCCCACTCTTCAGCACATTCGAAACTCTGGAATATATTCGTCGTTGGCTAAAGCTAGCACAGATGGGAGGAGTCACCGATGATGCTTACTAAACCAGATTGCAACTTTCGTTGTTCTGCTAAATTCGAAACAAAAGCACAAGCCTCATCCTTCCCCTTAACCGTCAGAATTGGTGAACGAAATAGCCGCCTCTCAAATCCAGATTTGAATGCCCTCGCTGCCAGTGGAGGTAAACCTTCGACCAGAAGATGGAGTTGGCTCTCGCGCAAATGCCGATAAAGACTCCTTCAAAATTAACGAGTGCCCACTCTAGCGGACAAATAAAGGCCAGGATCCCGGATCAAGGCTGCAATGCTTAGATCACTGCGGGGATCTTGTCGTTCATCATTTCAAAATTCGGGGAAGAGGCTGAGCCCGGTGGGAAGCATTTGTACTTTCAGTGCGGCACATTTTTCAGCTTTGAGCCCCCGTCCGAATCCAAGATCTCGCAAACCTTCCGCCACAGATCAACCACTACAAATTGCTTCTGGAGAAAAGCAACGCTGGACTTATAACTCCGTGATGCAAAATGACATCATCTGTATCCCCAGAGGGGTAGAGTATACGTGCTTCAATGAGCAGGGAGAATCTAGGCGAAGCTGTTTGACCAGCCAGTTTCTTCACTTCAAGATGCCAGCCATACCGACAACGTCTTTACAGTTGTACTCCGCCCCTGGCAATAAAATAAATAGGTGTCGCATCTCAGCCGGAAGCTTTTTCTCCGAGGTGAATTGCAGAAAATAAATGACTTGTTCATCCTGCAGGAGAACTGCTCGGTAAAACTGTCAGACCCTTCTCTTGAAAAACCGATCGCATCCACAAAAGATCGTGAGTGCAATTCTCACGCTTGCCCGAATCGTCAAGAGATGTTCAGTCCCTTGCAACGATGAGGTTACGACGTCATTCTAATTCGGGAATTTCGTGGAAGTCTATGAAGGAGAATCACTAATAGACTGATTATTTTAAGCTTGACGACATTTTGACCGAGTCGCCACCATGTTGTGATGCCCATCACATCCCTATCTCTCAGAATTTCGTGTACTTTGGGGACCAGTTTTCAATGAACGCTTACGAATACTGGCATTGAAAATTGTAGGTTTAATGCTATTTAGCTCCCCCGAATACAGCCTAATTTTGTAAATGGCCATAAAGAATAGGGCTTGGCCCTAAACCGTCGAAAGGATGTTATCGCGATGGTGAGCATAAGGATATGGCTAGAAAGCGGAAGAAAATCTAGCACCGCAGCTATGTATAGGGCGGTAATGGATCCCGGGACCATTCCTACAGCACTGCGTTTCACGATTGCAGTATTTGCAGTTGGAGTAGTTACATTGCTTGGCATCTGGTTGCGTCCCTTCAGTTATCTAGCGCCATTCTTGCTTTTTTATCCCGCAATAGTTCTCTCCACATGGATCGGCGGGTTGCGTCCAGGGCTGCTCGCCGTGGGGTTGGCTGCTATTTCGGCAAATTCTTTCTTTATGCCCATCTATGGTCAACTCAGCCTTGATGTACCGAACCTGATCTCAACAGTATTACTCGCAACAACCTTTATGGGAATGTGCTGGCTGTTGAATCTTGCGCGCCAACATTTAGTAACCGGGAGTGAGAAAAAATTTCAGGAGTTGGCAGACTCCATTCCGCAATTGGCATGGATGGCAGATCCAGATGGCTGGATCTCCTGGTACAACCGGCGCTGGTACGAATACACAGGAACCACGTACACACAGATGGCAGGATGGGGCTGGAAGACAATTCCTCACCCGGAAGTGTTGCCGAAAGTTCTGGAACGATGGCAAGCTTCGATTGAAACCGGTGAGCCATTCGATATGGAATTTCCTCTGCGGGGAACTGACGGTATCTACCGTGACTTCCTGACTCGCGCAATACCAGTCAAAAACTCCGCTGGTACTGTAATTCGGTGGTTCGGGACTAACACGAACGTCAGCAGGATTAAGAAAGCTACTGTGGAACTAGAACGCCAGCTTTCAATCACGCAAGCGATCACTATGACCGCTGCTGACGCAATATTCCTTTGTGACGCAGGGGGCCGTACTACATTTGTGAACCCGGCAGGCCGGACAATGTTCGGCTTTACCGATGAAGAACTGCTTGGAAAGAAGCTTCACAACATTGTGCACGATAAGCATCCTGATGGGAGTGTGTATCCTCCATCCGAGTGTCTCTTTGAACGGGTCTATGCGGAAGGTCTGACTTTGTACGATCATGAAGATGTGTTCTTCAGCAGAAATAGGATACCGCTTGATGTCTCCTGCTCTGTAGCGCCAGTGATAGAAGACGGCAAGGTTACGGCTTCTGTACTTGTGGTGCGTGATATCACCCAACGTAAACAGATAGAGCAAGAGTTGAGTGCAATCTACGAGAATGCGCCGCTTGTGATGTTGCTTGTGGATGGGGAGCGCCGTGTTCGAAAAGCAAACAGGTTTGCCAAACAACTTTCCGGATTTGGGGATGCTGAAATCACAGGACTACGCGCTGGCGAAGCACTGCACTGTCTCCACGCCTTGGATGTCCCTGAAGGCTGTGGCGGTGGTCCTCAATGCCATCAGTGTCGTGTACGACAGACAATATTCGACACATTCAGTACAGGGCGCAGTCACCAGCAGGTAGAGGTGAACCACTCTCTTAACTTCCATGGCGAATCAACAGAGATGACATTCCTGCTGTCCACCGCGCGACTCGAAATCTACGGGCGTTTTAATGTCTTGGTGACCATGCAAGATATTACCGAACGGAAACAGGCAGAAGAACTGCGACGAGAAAGTGAAGCAAGATTCCGTTCTATTTACGAGCATGCTGCCGTGGGAATTGACATCATATCGTCAGATGGAAGATTCCTCATGGTGAATGCAGCGCTATGCCGCATGCTCGGATATAGCGAGACAGAATTGCTTGACAGAAACTGGCAGGAGATTACACATCCAGAGGATACGGTTCGCGAGACACAACTGCTGGAAGCGATGTTAGAGAGAAAATCCCATTCTTATGAGATCGAAAAGCGATTCATCCATCGCGGAGGTTTCCACGTGTGGGCCAATCAGACATCCTCTCCTGTAGAAGACCATGCAGGCAATGTTCTCTATCGCACCATGGTCGTTCAGGACATTACCGAACACAAACAGGCGGAAAGGGCTTTGGTTCGCAGCGAAAACTTGGCAGCTATGGGCAAACTGGCCGCTACTATTGCTCATGAGATTCATAACCCGCTGGAATCAATGACAAATATCATCTATCTGTTGAAGAGATCTGCCACAGATATGCGTACCCAGGAATATTTGAAGCTGTTTGAGAATCAACTTCATACCCTTACTCGCATCACGCAACAAACACTGAACTTCCACAGAGAAACCGGACAGCCAAAAGAGTTTGATTGTGCACAGTTGGTTTGCGATCTACTGGAACTTTTCGAGCACAAGGCAAAGAAGAAGGATATAGCTATTGCAAAAAAAATAGATGGAGAAGGAAAAATCTTTGGCTTTAGCAGTGAGATCCGTCAGGTAATTTCCAATCTTCTGATCAATGCAATTGAAGCCACACCCAATAACGGACGAATCACGATCCATCTGCGTGAGACCTCTGACTGGCGTAGCCAACCCCGACGTGGATACAGGATTTCCATTGCTGATACCGGAACAGGTATCGACCCACAACATCTAGACCTTATCTTTCAACCCTTCTTTACAACCAAAGGAGATAAAGGAACCGGCCTCGGATTATGGGTAAGCATGGGAATTGTTGACCGGGTTGGGGGGTCCATGCGTGTACGTAGCACGCAGCGCATTGGAGCCTCGGGCACCTGTTTTTCAATCTTTCTACCGATTACAGCATCTCTGCCGAGGTCGCCGGACCAACTTTTATACGAGAGAGTAATCCCAAGATCAGCATAAAAATGTATCCGAAAAACAACGCCCGAGAACACGGTAAACCACTCGGACTTGATGGATCTCCGATGCCGCAAATCGAAAGTTCTAAAGAGCTTCCTTGACGCCAGAGGCGCAAGAAGGATGACTCCCGAAGTGAAAAACAGGTTTCGTGAACACCGCCAGCATTACAGATTCGTCATTTCCATTGTGAATGTCAGGCATGTCCTACATCAAAATCAGCTTAATCTGACAGACTACCCTTACATCTAGAGCACAATCTCTACTCATGCAAGACAAAATAGGAGTAGTCATAGTTGACGACTTCGCGATGTGGGTCAGCCGCCTCGGCTCGATGGTCGAGGAAACTGAAGGTCTCTCGGTAGTTGGTACGGCCCGGACCCCCAATGATGCGCTCAAATTGCTATCCCAGCTACATCCCCAGATCATGATTTTGGATATTCTTTTGTCCAACGGAACAGGTCTTGACGTTTTGGAAGGCCTCAAAAAAATAAGTGCCGATACGCGAGTGATAGTAGTTACGGGATCACCATCGGTCCATTTGAGAATGGCTTGTCGAGGTCTGGGAGCCCGTTATTTTTTCGACAAAGCTCTGGAAGTCGAACAATTGCAATCTGCCTTGGCTGATCTCCGGGAAGAGCTAAATGCACATTGATAAGGCTCGGATAAAGAGCATGTTGAAACTCACGGCTGATTTGACCTGCGATGCAGTTATTCGGGCCGGATTGCAAAGTTCGACATTACCCACTTTGCCGCGCTACACCGCAGCAGCCGTTCTGGTTCTGGTTGCTTCCGTGATCCGGGAGGCAGTTGCCCCTTTTCTTGGTTCGCATGCTCCCTATTTGCCATTTGTGCTTGCGATTACGGTCGCTGCTCGTATCCTGGGTCGAGGCCCAGCTATTATGGGCACGGTTTTGAGCGCCGTCATCACCATATATTTTTTCCTTGAGCCCCCTCACTTTCACGCACTCACGAACCGAAATGTAATGACGGGCTTGATGCTATTCCTCCTCGTCGGAACGCTTGTCAGTCTCTATATCGGACAATTGCGCGAAGCATTTCTGAAAATTTCCCACGTGGGAGCGATACTACAAAATAAAAGCGAATTGATAGATCTCTCTCATGACGCAGTGATTACAACCGACGCAAAGGGTGCAATCACTGGGTGGAATAAGGGAGCCGAAGACATGTATGGATGGAAAGAATCGGAAGCTGTTGGCCAAGCAGTTCACAAACTATTGCAAACCAAAGACAGCCTTTCAGTGGCTCAAATAGATGACATCCTTTTTCGTCAAGGCCGATGGGATGGAGAACTGTTGCGGCGTAAGGCTGATGGAACTGTTGTTGTGACAGACAGTCGCCGAGTGTTGATTGAAGATAACAGAGGCACTCCGGAGCAAATCCTCGAAATCAATCGGGACATTACCGAAAGGAAATACGTTGAAGAGCAACTGAGAAAAAGCAAAGAGCTCCTTCTTGCAATTATAGAAAATGTTGACGACGGCATTTATCTCAAAGATCGGGTGGGTCGTGTACTTTTGGCCAATCCCGCTGCTTTACGGGAGTTAGGCAGAACAGCCGAATCCATTATAGGGAAAAGCCATGCGGAGATTCTAGAGAATCCGGAAGATGCCATAACGGTCGTGACGCGCGACCAAGAGGTGATGGACCGGAACGAAACATCCACTCTAGAAGAAACGTTAGAAACACCAGCGGGAAGGACTATCTATCTCTCAACGCGATCGCCTTGGAGGGATCACAACGGAAATGTCATTGGCGTGGTAGGCGTATCAAAAAATATCACGAGACTAAAGCTGGCTGAAGAACGCATCAAGCAGGAACAAAAGCAGGAAAGCATCAGATCCTTGGCAGGCGGAATCGCACACGATTTCAACAATCTTATGACTATCATCATAGGAAGCGCGAAACTGGGCATATCTGCTTGCAGTAGATGCACACATTCCGAGGAGATCATATCGGCCGCCGAAAGGGCCACCCATCTCACCCAACAATTGTTGTCATATTCGGGACATGGCCATATTGTGAAGGAAACCATAAATCTCTCGAAGTTGATCACCCAAGCAAAAGAACTCCTATTCACTTCCATACATGACAAAATTGCCTTGAAGTTCAACCTGCCCACGGAATTACCTGATGTAGAAATCCATTCCGGCAATCTTGAACAGATTCTGGTAAACCTGATTGTCAATGCAGTAGAGGCAATTTCGACAGATGCAGACGGACTGATCGAAGTGTCGACCTACACACAGGAAATCTCCTCCGACGCAGCAGGCAAAAATATACATGGATATAAGATTACAGGAGGCACTTATGTTTGCCTTGAAGTCCGTGACAACGGCAGCGGCATGGAGGAAGGGATAATTAGCCGTATATTCGATCCCTATTTCTCCACTAAGTTCACAGGACGAGGGCTTGGCCTGGCAGTTGTTCATGGGCTTATAGTTGCCAATAAGGGTTTCAGCGAAATAGTGAGTGCGCCGGGACTCGGCACTGCTTTCCGGATCTTCTTCCCTGCGTCAACCAAGACAGTAACTGCAAGAGCTGTCGATAACTCTCGACAGGAAAAGTCAATTGAAACATCCACAATTCTAGTTATCGATGACGAAAAGATGGTCCGTAAACTTGTACATATAATACTGGAAAGGCAAGGTTATAAGGTTTTGGAAGCAGAGAATGGAAAGGCTGCACTTAGTCTTCTTGAACATGCTCCGACATTACCTTCCGTCGTAATTTGCGATCTCGCAATGCCAATCATGGGAGGGGAGGAGCTTATTCCGATTTTAGCTTCCGAGTACCCTGCTATAAAAATCGTTATCAGTAGCGGCTACCCGGAAGAAGCGACTCGACAGAACTTCCCCAAAGCTGCCGTTTCAGCGTTCTTACAGAAGCCCTATATGCCTGAGACCCTAACCGAACAAATCAGCAAAATCTTGACTTTCGAAACAGATTTTCATAAGCAGTCCGCATAATTCGCAGAAACAACTGATTCAGCATCCTATAACATTCGCTTCCGCATTGCTCTACTCTTTGGCATAGAGAAAATGTTTGACTTTTATCCAGCAAGTACTCCAGCTTGAACAGACAATCCCCGAAACTAAGCAATACTCCGAATGTTATCTGCAGTCGGTCCGAGCGGCATACTCACAGCTATTGTAGTGCCGACTCCAGGCACCGAATCAATGTCTAGATCGGCTCCTAAACTACATGCCCGCGCTTCCATGCCTAATAGACCGAGGGAGCGCTCACGATTACGCTGACGGATAAAACCACAGCCATTATCTGCAACTGTGAGCATAAGCGTCTCTCTTTCTTGGTGCACAATGATTTTCACCTGTGAGGCTTGGGCATGGCGGCCAACGTTTGTCAGGCTCTCCTGTACGATTCGAAAGAGCATGGTTGCTTGATTTGTATTCAGTTTTATGCTGCCTAGAGAAGGACAAGTAACCTGAACATCTATCCCGAACTGCTGCTGAAATTCTTCTGCATGAACTTGGATAGCATCTTCCAAAGCAAGATGCTCCAGGATAGCTGGTCTCAAGTCGGTAGCAATTCGCCGGATTGACCTCACTGCGTTTTCTACTCCGACAATAGCATCGAGCAATTTCTGTCTGGCCGCGTCCGTATTCCGTTCTGCCATACGCCTTTCCAGCGCAGCTAGATCAAACCGGATTCCAGTAAGCAGTTGGCCTAGCTCATCATGTAACTCACGCGCCAGTCGTGCCTGTTCTTCTTCTCTGATAGCTTGTAACCGCGCCGCTAGACGGCGATAGTCCTCCATGCTTGCATCCTGCGCAGTGCGCAATTGTCTATTCTCTACCTGCAACTCTTGTCCGCGATAATAAAGCTCCTCCTCGTTTGGGTGCTCGGAGAGATAAAGCTTATCGCCTAGATTAGTGACGTCCATTACGCGGTGCACAATCCATCGAACCTGACCTGATGTGTCGAGGATAGGAGTGTTTACGAAACTCAAAAATCGCTTTTCGAATTCTCCTGACTCGTTTCTCATATCGTATTTCTGGACCGCCATGGTATCCGGCTTTCGGGTTTGAAGAACCCGTTGCAATGAGGTACGAAGATTGACTTCACCAGTTGCACCGAAATCTAAAGGGTTGTTCGGAAAAATCTCGAATAGGTTATGTCCGAGAATGCAGTTTCTCTTCGTCATCGTCGCAAGAAGATACGAATCCGTTGCGGCTAGAACAGTAAACTGAGGGGACAAAACTAGATACAAGCTAGAATCGCCTTCAAACAGTACTCGGAAATCCAACTCATTCTGGGCGCTTGATACTTGCGGCACAGTGTCAGATGAGAAGAGTTTTGTGCCCTCGATGATTCCAGACTCGACAGCAAACCGCACCAAATCCGCATTAGTCGTAAGCTTAAGTTTTTCAAGCACCCTGGTGCGATAGGTTGCGATCGTTTTGCTGCTTAGGTTCAGTTCCTGCCCTATTTTGGTGGGACTCCCACCCAAGGCTATCATGCGGAAGACTTGGAGTTCTCGATCGGATAATAGTTTGTGCAGCTCCCCTGATCCACATCTCAGATTCTCGATAAGTACAGCAGCAAGTTCAGGGCTAAGATACTGCCGTCCGTTTAGAATCATTCGAACCGCTTCTGGAATCTGTTCAATCGGACGGTCCTTCATCAGATAGCCATCTGCCCCTGCCCGAATCGCACGCCAGCCAAATTGTTCCTCTTGATGAAAGGTGTAGACCAGGATTTTGAGTGGTGGCTGTATATCCTTCAGATTTTGGATCAAATCCAACCCGCCACGTCCAGGCAGATTGAGGTCGAGTATAGCTGCGTCATATTGTAAGGTTCGTATCTGTTCAATAGCGCCTTCCGAATTGCTTGTTTCTCCAAACTTCATTTCGCTAAAGGTCTTGGCGAGTATTTCACGTAGTCCCAATCGAATTAGACTATGGTCATCAATGAGCAAGATACAGCCGTTGCGCTTTCCGAATAAGCCTATGGGAGGCAAATCCCTATGAGCCATCATATGTTTCGCTCCAAAAGAGATACCCTGCAGGCCGTCCTGTAAATCATCTTCTGGGGAACAGAACAATACTGGCTCATATTCTATTTCTGTGTAATCGATTTCTTTGAAGATTCAGCTACATACTCTTTGGCTCGTAGCTAGTTATCTAGAGCCTTTTGTGACAAGGGATCCAACGCTCACGTTCTGAATGCCCTCAAGACAAGAACTGCTATTTCATGCAACGCGGCGATTCTCTCTCAGCCTGTCCTAAGTGTCAAGGGTTCAGGACGACACTTCCTGAATACGATTAATGCGTTGCCCCCCATCCCGTTCAATATGTGCACCGAGGTAAAACTGGAGAAAGTTCGCGAAAAAGGCGAGACCCTGAATCCATGTTCTTCATAGGAATGGCATTTACATCGTCCAAGCCATGCAGCCGTTCTGATTTATTTGAGAATCGCTTTCGACGTGGAGCCTTGTTCGACCTGAAAAGGACTCATTATGCCCATCAGCGACTACATCGGCCAACACAATCAAAGCGCTAATTATGCTTTTCAATCTGGGCAGCCAAAACCAAGGACATCTCGCAGAAGGTCTCGCGCGCTCGCACGACCCTTTCTTTAACGATGTGATTAGCAGCGGAGTACGCTTCGAGCAACTAGGTCAGTTCGTCCACGGCCAGAAGAGCAGAACCGACCTAAAACTTGGGAAAAGAGTTGGGGAAACTTAGCGCCGATTAGGCTCCAAATCAACCTTTTGGCACCTCGTAAACCGATGAAAACACAGGAACTCCCTCCTTCCAGAACGACTGTTAACTGAAGGGTTGTAGGTTCGAGTCCTACCTGAGGAGCCAAATTATTTCTACAGCTTAGAGCCAGCCAAGAGCATCCCAATACAACTAAAAACTTGGCAATTGTACCCAATTTTTGCCCATGCTCTTTCAAAATGGAGCCAGTCTCCATAGCACTCCTGCGCACGCTGTGACCCTCCTCAGAAGTACCGACTCCGAAGCCTAATCTCCGATTTTGACCCTCGGTCTCGCCGATTTGCGCGAATTCAATACCCGCTCCACTCTCAATCGCGCTGTTGTTCATCGATCAACGCGCCATGCCGACACAGGAGCGCATGATGGCAGTTTTCAAAAGAGGAGAGGTGTGGTGATACAAATTCCACTTCGCGGGTCGCTGTATTCGTGAATCGTCAAAATCGAATTCCAAGACCGTAGCCAAGGCTGCCGAGCAGCAGCGAAGACGAGAATTGGAAGCAGGGTTTCACAACATCCAGGAAGAACGTCAATTACGGATCTGTTCCCTCAAAGAAGTCATTAACGAATATCTTCAGGGATATCGACTAAGGTATCGATCCCCCAGTTTCGCGAAATATGCCCTAGGGCATTTGTCTCGACTGTTAGCCCAAGTTCGTCACGAGAAGGCGAAGAAAGGGTAATTTTCGGGAAGGAGTGGGCCTAAAAGGTAATGAAATCAAGAGGGGTGTAGTGAAAAAGCGATGTAGTGCAGACCTACCCTCTTGAAAGAAGATAGGAACGTGTCAAGATGCGCGCAGGATGTTTTTGCGCGCACACCAACGAAGCAAAGACGGCAAAGCACATACGTATTGGTCGCTGGTGGAGACGATACGCACGGCAAGAGGGCCACAACAGCGCACGCTTTGCTATCTAGGCGAACTGAATGGCTTGGCGCAGTCCCGCTGGCTAAAGACCATAGAGGTTTTCAACGAGCAGGGGGAAAGTCGTCAGCTGCAGTTATTCGCAGCCGACCAAGCTCCTGCAGGAGAAGATGAACAAGTTGTAGCGGTGCGAGTCGATCAGGTGCGTTTAGAGCGGACGCGACGCTTTGGGGAATGTTTCTTAGGGTTGGAATTGTGGCGGCGCTTAGAGCTGGATGTTTTTCTTGCCACGACGCTGGATCGAAGCCAAGAGCAGGTTGAGATTCCGTGGCCGAAAGTTGCAGCCCTTTTGGCCATCAATCGGCTGTGCGCTCCCGGCAGTGAGTTAGCCATAGAACAACGCTGGTTTCCCTCCACTGCCTTGGATGATCTTCTCCAGATCGAAGCCGACAAGATCAATGACAGTCGTTTGTATCGTTGTTTGGATCGGCTCTTGCCGCACAAGGGGAAACTGGAACAGCATCTGCGACAACGCTACGGAGAGCTGTTTTCTGCCGAATTCGATGTCTTGCTTTATGACTTAACCAGCAGCTATGTGGAAGGCGCCGCAGAGCGAAATCCGATGATGCAGCGCGGCTATTCGCGAGATCATCGACCTGACTGCAAGCAACTGGTCATTGCTCTGGTGGTCAATACCGAGGGTTTTCCGCTCAGCTATGAAACCTTCGACGGCAACCGAGCTGATGTTACCAGTCTGGAAGCGGTGGTGCGCATGGTGGAGCGCAAATACGGCAAGGCTCGGCGGGTATGGGTTTTTGATCGCGGCATCATCAGTGAAGAAAACCTGCAGATGCTACGCCGTCATCAAGGCCAGTATTTGGTGGGCACGCCGCGCAGCAAGCTGAAGCAGTTCGAGCAAGAACTCTTAGCTCAAGACTGGACCAAGGTGCGTGAGGATGTCGAGGTCAAACTGCTGCCGGCAGGCCAGAACCAGGAGACCTTTATCCTCTGCCGTTCCATGGCGCGGCAACAAAAAGAAAAGGCTATCCGCAGCCGTTTTTCGCTGCGCTTGGAAAAAGCTCTGGCAGGGTTACAAAAACGCATCGCTACAGGCAAGCTTACGGATCGCAATAAAATCGAACGCCGTTTAGGCAGTATCCAGGCACGCCATCCGCAGGTGGCCGATCTTTACCGCATCCAGGTTATCTCCGAAGCAGGCAAGCTGGAACTGAAGTGGGAACTTGATCCGCAACGCCGCGATTGGCAACAAGCACGCGAAGGCGCCTATTTGCTGCGTACCAACTTACCAGCTTCGGATCCGGAACAACTATGGAAGAGTTACATCCAGCTAACGGAAGCCGAAGCGGTATTTCGCGCTCTGAAAAGCGAACTATCGATACGACCCATCTATCATCAACTGGAGCCTCGCACCAAGGCCCATGTCCTGGTCGCTTTCTTAGGCTACGCCCTGTGGGTTACGCTGAAACATCTGCTCAAAGCGCGTGGCTCGACTCTATCTCCTGCGCAAGCTCTCGCTTTGACCTCAACCCTACATAGCGGCGATATCGTTCTGCCAACCACAGATGGTCGTCAGATCCGCTTGCGCCGCGTTACCCAGCCGACTTCAGAACTACAAACACTCTTTCGTCAACTGGTTATCACTGTCCCAGATCGGCTACATTTTGATCGCGAATGTAGTGCAGACTTTGCTCTTGCCTAAACTGATCTTAAAAGACTTAACCCTCTTTCAACCTTCCTCGTGACGAACTTGGGTTAGGCACAGAGCTGATCGTGGATATCGACCATACGAAGGCGCTTCGGTATCAGGAATAGCGATTGAAAGAAGACGCCGCGCTAAAGTCGATTAATGAGGAAGTACGTTTCTTATTGAAGATGTTGGGCGATCACAAACGCGCAGCAAAAGCGACACCAAGAATTGCCGTGATCTTCCAGATAGTTTGGCCACGGCTCCAGGAGCCAATCTGCCTGAACAGTTCACCGAAAGCAAACTCGGAGTCTCTGATATGAATCATCAGAAGATTAAAAACCTAACCCATCTTGCATTACCAACTATGACGTATTGCCGTTCGATGCACGTCCCTCAGCCACAGCAGTCTGCTGGATTCCACACCATGGACAGAATCGCTGGTGACATCTGATGAGCCGATTGGTTACACCGTAGTTTCCGGTACCCCATTCGATTCACGAAAAGCACGTGAATCGAATGGGGTACCTACTACAAAGCACAACTTATGCCGAATGTGGTTTTCTCGGATGACAAAAATGTTCTAGCATTGCTTCCTTTCCTATAGGTATTTATGGATAAGCCGCCGGTCTTTTTATCTCAATTGGAGAGGAAATATTCTGGTGATAGTTACAATTTCCGAAATATAAGGCTTGAATGTACCAATCGATCGACTGAGCTTGGGCAGTATTTCCCGGAAGTGTAAGGCTTGCGGGTCCAGTTTGCGTCGCACTGCTCAGAACAAGGCCGACAGGAGAGAATCCATTCCCAAAAGCTTCTGTCAGGTCGGCAAGACCATCTCCGTTGATGTCAATCACCTGAAATGAGATGAAGTGACTCTCATATTCCGGAAATGGAGTAAAGACGGAGGCATTATAGATCGCCTGAGGCAGGAACGTGCCCGGATGGCTGGGATCGGCAAGGAGCACACTGACACCAGCGCTGGTGGGATCGAGTTGCGGATCTGATGATTGAACGGCAAGGTCATTCCATCCATCGCCGTTCAGATCGACAACCGAAATACCGGTGGGCCATTCGAAGGTAAAGCCAACAGGAATGACTACTTGTGGAAGGAAGTGAAGGGTATGAAATAGAGACAGGAAGGATGTGACTGGTACGCAGAGGCACTCAGCATAATCGAGGTCCGATGTCCTTCTAGGCCAACAATCACTTAAGCGTGCCAATAAGAGCGTTGCCCTATTCACAACAGTGACAGCCCGCTGCGATCCTTGCGAGAGACGCGCGTTCAATCCACATCGATTTGCCGCTTGATGACAACAAGTGCGCGTAGACAGCCGAAGACTGGCCGACCGCCGCTCAAATCAGAACAATTGACATCTCGTTTTTGAAGCTGGTTTAGTAGATAGGCTATGGCAGATTGGTTCGCGCGCCCCGTCCTACACGTAACCGATGTCGAAGTCTCGCTCCGCTTTTACGTTGATCGGTTAGGATTCACGAGCCCCTGGCGCTACGACGATGGCAGCAGAGTGCGTGTCGCACAGGTCGATCGGCAGGGCTGCGTGCTGATCCTCGCCGACACTTGGCCGGAGAAGATCGGCAAAGGGCTGATATTCATTTCCCTGAATGTCGAGCCGGAGGCGCAGATCGCCGCACTGGACGGGCTTCGTGCGGAACTGGAGGCCAAGGGCGTTCCGGTCAAAGAGGGTTCGTGGGGCTACCAGCTGCTGGTGGTCGATGATCCCGACGGTAATCAGCTCTTCTTCAACTATCCGGCCGAAACTCTACCCCACAAGATTGCTGACAATGAAGCGTAATCCTCCAGCCACGCGTCGCCTGAACGCGTGAGCACCGCTGCAATTCTGCGAGGTATTCGACCGGTTTGCGGAATATCGCTAATGCACTCATTGCGTTTTCCGGGGCGTTAAGAATTCGCCCCGGACTAACGTGGATATGGCAACATGGTTAGAGTGATGCGAGGAATGCCAGGAGGCTATCATCAGGCCGGAAGCGCTTGAAAGTGGTTCCTGACGAAGTGACCTTAGCGAGGGCCTTCTCCTTCAGCGTCAGACTTGTGTGCAAATATCCGTTTGTGATCTCGATGCTCTCGTGCCCAAGCCAAAGTGCAATCACTGAGATGTCCACGCCTGCATCCAGCAGAGTTTCAGCCCATTTTCACGCGGCCTCTACAACTTTGCATCAGAGCCAGGGGGAGAGGGTTACCCTTGAGAATCTATCGCCATGGAGAGTCCTGCGCGAAGAGGGTAAGCTGCCATCTCGCCGCTGCCACCAACCCCGGAGATGAGTGCGGCATAAGGCCCCTTCCTCGCCACCAGTTCGTCGTGCGTGCCCTGCTCGACGATTCCGCCGTTCTCCAGAACGACAATCCGGTCCGCGTCGATAATGGTGCTCAGTCGGTGGGCGATCATGAGCCGGGTGCAGGTAAGACTCTCCAGATTTTGGCTGACTATCTGTTCGCTGCGCACGTCCAGATGGCTGGTCGCTTCATCCAGGAGAAGGACAGATGGGCGGTGCGCAACAGCGCGGGCCAGGCAGATTCTCTGGCGCTGCCCGCCGGAAACACCGATGCCCACTTCTGCCAGCAGGGTTTCATAGCCCATCGGCATAGCCATGATCTCATCATGGATATAAGCCAGCCGCGCGGCCTGTTGAAGCTGTTCCAGGGGCATCCCTGGATCGTTCATCGCGATATTTTGCCGGATCGAGCCCCGAAATAACGAAGACTCCTGCAAGACCACACCGAATTGCCTCCGCAACATCCGGTAGTCCAGCGTTCGCAGAGGAAGACCATCGAAGAAGATCTCGCCTTGCTCAGGCACATAAAGGCCGAGCAGCAGCTTGGCCAGAGTGCTCTTACCTGAACCGGTCGCGCCCACGAGCGCAACTTTTTGCCCTGGTGCGATCGTGAGCGAGATGTCGCGTAGCACCCACGGACCATTAGGGGCATAGCGAAAGCTGACACCCTCCAGGCGGATACTGCCTGTCAACCGCGAGCAGGGTTTTGCCGTTTCCCGATTCTGCTCCGGCAGAGCGTTCGCTACATCCACGATGCGCTCCAGATGTGCACGCACCAGTTGAAGCTGCTGTCCTGCGGTCACCAGCGAAGCCACCGGCGTAAGAAAAGAAATGGCCAGGGCATTCAGCGCAAACATGGAGCCCAGGCTCATTTTTCCATCCAGGGTCTGGATCACTCCGAGCCAGAGCAAGAGAATCGGAGACAGGAGACGCAGGGTGGTCATCGCCGTATCAAGCAGCGCATTCAGGTGCCCACGCCTCAAGGAGAGATTCAGCTGTTTGAAGTAAAGATTCGACCAGTGCTCGAAAGCATGCTCTTCGGCACCCGAAGCCTTCAAAGTCGCAACTCCCATAAGAGTTTCCACCATGTAACTCTGGGCTTCGGCAGAGGCCGTGAACTCGCTTGCCGTCAGGGCCTTCAAGTGCCGATTGGTCGCCAGCATGAGCGCCACCTGGAGTCCGCCCAAGCCCAGCACGGCGGCACCAAAGCCGGGCGAGAAAAAGAAGATGATTCCCAGATAGCCAAGCACAAACGCCCCGTCCAGAAGCACGGAGACGGTCCTGTTGGTGAGAATCTCGCGGATGGCGGCATTACTGTTGGCGCGCATCAACAGGTCCCCGCTGGGTCGCTGCTGGAAGAACGGCAGCGGAAGAGATAGCAGATGATCGAAGAAGGAAAGAATGAGATGCGAATCGAGCTTCGCCTGAAGATAGAGCAAAAGCGTGGCGCGGAGATACGCCGTGACCATGTAGGCCAGCACCAGCACGAGGAGTCCGGCGCCGATCACGTTCATGAATCCGGACAGGTGAAAAGGCAGGATACGGTCAACGACAATTTGCGTCAGAAAAGGCAAGGCCAGACCGAAGCATTGCAAAAGCAAGGAAGCAGCCAGTACCTGCAGGAGCACGCCGCGCACCCCACGTACCAGCAGCATTAACTTCACGTAAATCCAGGAGGAGTCCCGGTTGATTTTGTTCTGTGTTGCAAACTGGATGGTGGGCTCCAGAGTCAGCACGACGCCGGTAAAATTCCTGTCGAATTCCGCAGCGTCCAGCATAGAACGCCCGAGCGCGGGATCGACGAGATAAACCCTATCGGGTGTCCATTGCTCGACAATCACAAAATGGTTGAAGGCCCAATGCGCTATGGCCGGCATCTCCAGCGATGGCAGAGCGGCCGGTTCCACCTTGAAGGCTTTCACCCGCAGACCGTGGCGTCGTGCAACTTCCGCGATTTGCTGCGCGGAAACGCCGTCTCGGCCGATACCGAAAAATTCACGGCACTCCGCCACAGACGTTTTCCGTCCGAAGTAGCTCAACATCATTGCCAGACAGGCGGCTCCACATTCCGCCGCGCTCATCTGGATCAGGACCGGGACACGACGGCTGCGGCGCGGAAACCGTGCCAGCTGCGTAATTGCCGCGACCCTGCGGACAACCGCATGAACCAAACGGACAAGGATAGTGCGCGTCATCGATATCCCACCTTCCCGCGTGACGGCAAGATCAAAGATAAGATACGGCGAGATCCTAACTCCACTTGAGCGGGAAGAACGCTTCCCGAATATACGTCTGCGCCGTTCCAGCCGGCGATAGCGACTGCAACTGGACGATCCACAGCCGGCGCGAACGATCTATCTATGCCAAACCGGCTCCTAATGACTTCCGGACTTTCTACCGCCGGCTCCACAGCTGTCACGGAGACGCGCAGGCGCTCGAAACTCCCTGTCTGCTCAAGATATATAGTCTGTCCAGGATGTAACTTCGGCAGATACTCAGGAGGCAGCAAAGCTACCAGCATCAGCTTACAAGCTGTTTCCGGCGCACATACACCACGAGTGATAACTGCCACTCCCGGAGCGTAGACAGGAATTCTAAAGAAAGCTGCACCGGCAATTCCGACGATCAACAGCAAAAGGAGAATCCAGAGACACGCAAAGACGGGCGGTGAAATCAGCCGCGGCGCCACCGATTCTTCACGCCCCCGAAGATAATGCTGAAGTGCGCGGCTGCGAAAGAAGGGATGTTCCTCAGTTCGCATCAACTGGTCTCCCGGCAGAGAAAGGTATTGAGGAGCCAAGAACCGCGTCGCCAGCTGCAGGCCGCATTTCCGTCCTCAGGCCGCCTCGCAAAACCGGAGGCTCGAGACACAACACCGAGGGCACCCGCGACGGCTCGGCAAAACGCAGCAACTCAAAACCGATGCCTGCAAGGCCGGTCAGTAGGCCGGGAGTCTCAACATTGGACGGCGTTCCGCAGAGCCATCCATACTGCTGAATACTTGCAAGCACGCTCGCTGAAAGGCGGGAAACTTCCTTCTTCCATACGGGATCTTCCAACAGCAGGCTGGCCTGCAGAATGACCTCCAGGTTTCCAAGATCGCCGTGGCATAGGCAATGGTTCATCCCAAAGCCATGCCGCAAGGTAGTTCGCAGGGCAATATCCGCTTCTTCCCGCAGTTCCTGCCGCTCGACATGCTTCAGCATTTTCAACCGCGAAAGAGCAATTCCCGGAGCCCCATGGCACCACATCATGCCGCAGTGAGTTCGGTCCACATCGCCATCCGGCGGCAGGTCCTGTCGTAAGTCAGTCCAGTTCCCCAAGTCGGGCACAAAGAAGCTTCGCTCATAAGCAATCCCTTCCATTGCCATCCGCTGAAAACGCTCTTCTCCGGTCAACCATGCCAGTTCCGCCAGGGCCCACGCGATCCCCGCCGCGCCATGCGAAAACCCTGTCAAGGGAATGGAAGCCATGCCGCTCACAACCCACCCTCTTCCCTGCCGCAAGGGCTGCGCCCGCCTTATCAGGTGGTCGCCGCACTGCATGGCAAGGGAAAGAACCCGCTCGGAGGGGCGCAGACGATAAAGAACCAGCAGTGCGGCAATGCATCCGGCCGAGCCGGCCATCAGATCCAGCCTGTCGTCCTGGTCTATTCGTGGCGGAAGTTTCTCTACAATGTTTTCCGCCTCGTCCAACAGCTCCTCTTCGTTCCAGAGGGCGCTCAGATGACAGAGGACATAGAGGATTCCTCCCAGCCCGGAAAAACCGCCGATGAGGGTCATCTCCGGAGCTTCTTCGAGTTGGCGCTGCAATGTAACCAGAGCCGCCCTGGCAGATAGCTCCCACTCGTTTTTTCCCGTGACCGCAGCCAGATAGGCCAGAAACAGGATAATGCCCGGAAGCCCATCGTAAAGCTTGTTTCCCAACGGAAGAATGGACCAGGCGCGCTCGTGCACCAGCCCTACGCCCACCCAGGAAATCTCATTCTGGCTCCACAGCGCCAACTGCATCAGCCGCTCGCCGACTCTTATTGCCGCTTCTGTCAGCCGCTCCGGCGTAGCCGGCTCATGCGGCGGAGGCGTCTTGCAGCTAAGCTTGTTTGCCGGATGAATCTCGTCCAGCATCAGGGAAGTAAGCGAGGCTCGGATGAACCAGATCTGGCGGCGGAGATCCTCGTCACTGAGCCGGCGCAATCCGCGCCTTACTCTGTCGAGCCCCGTTTGAGAAAAAAACTCCTCAAAGCGTTCGCCTGCGCTGTTCCACAGATCGCGGGAGGAAGGCCGGGTAGTAAAGATGGGAATGTCTCCCTGGAGCAAGTCATGATGTTCGGAAGCTATCACTCTCTCCAGCGGAGGACAGTCTCGAGCCCCTGCCCAAAGGTGATCCAGAAAGCGGTCACGATCCAGCGCGTTTCGCAGCAGGTCCGGATGGAAGCTTTCTCGTAATAGCAGATCGTAAACTTCTGTCGGACGAAGAATAGCCCGCACCTGGTCATCGGCAAATGGAGCAAGTGGCCCGTCGGAGGCAAGCAGCTCTTCACGATGCCGAAGCAGAGCTTCATAGACTGCGGTAAAGCCTGCGACGATTGCGTCGCCGTAATCCTGCACTTTGATCTCGGCGCCGTGCAGGGACGGCTGGTTTTCCCGTGGCAGCATCCTTACACGCTTGCGAACGATATGCATGCTGTCGGTTCCAGTTGCTTCCAGCCAGGGCACGGGTCCTGGAGTCAGCTGTCCGCCGCTTCCTCCGAGACCACTGGTGTCAACGCCCGTAGCCTCCGGATCCGCGACGTCTTCAAACACACGCTGCGGTAAAAGTCCCACCCGCAATACGGAATAATCCAAGGCGCTGCCAGCTGATTCCTTTTCCTGGAGCGAACTGCTTGTTTTTATGCGCGGATGGAATAAGGCTTCCAGATCTATCAGCACCGGATGCTCTCCGGCGGCGATCACATTCTCGAAATGGAAATCACTGGCTTCCAGAAGAAATAAGAGAGCCAGATAACCTCCCTGCCGCTCATAAAAGCGGCTCACCTGTTCCGGGAAGTCGCAAGGACCTGACTCAACAAATTCGACCCAGCCGTATTCGCTACGATCGATAAGCTTCAAGGTGCGGAAAGACAAACAGCTGCGCGCCTGCACCCACCGTATCAGAGCCTGAAAATGCTTATCCAGAGACAGCGGCCTCGGTTTATAAACCAGTTGGGCGCCTGAACTGAATTTGCAGATCAATACGCTTCTTCCATCCCGATGAGAGTCCCCCACGCCGCCCCTGGCTTCCACAAGCCGACCGGGATCGTCATCCGGAAAAAATGTGGCGCGGATGTCCGTCCAGTCCGAACAAAGCGACTGAAGAAACTCCAGGCCGAACGCTACCCACTGGTCGGAGCGAAGCATGATCTGGCGCGCCAGCACCGGATATTCGCGCAGAAGATCCAGAGCAATCTCTCTGTCTTGCAGCCGGAGAAGGAAGTTTTGAAAACGCTCTTCCGCCGAGTCGCCGTGCAACTCGCCTTCCAGCCTGGCCACATTCAACTCCAAAATCAAAGTGCGATTCAAGATCGCCAACAAACGTGTTGCCAGATTAGCGAACAAGACGGCTGTAACCGTTTCAGGATCGAAGGGCAGATATCTTCCCAGTCCCTCCAATTCCCGCACTCCGGCCCGTAACCGTTCGCAGGACTGCTCCATCACGCATTGAATCAAGTGAAGAAAACCTGCGTTCTCATGGAAGCAGGAGAGCTCGAGAACAGGCGATGGCGAGATGGAAGACGGTGCGGCAAAGGCTTTCCCCAGGCTCTCCAGCCAGCGCGAGGGTGTGGAGAATCCATTCTCCTCCCCCAGGAGGCCAAACAACTCTTCTTCGGTGGTTCCGTCTATGGCCAGACGCCGAGCAAAATAATCATTTATGGGAAAGGGATGTTGAACTTTCCATTTTTCTAATTTCCACCTGGCCCTCGCCGCATCCTTTGGATCGCCCGGACTGCGGCCATGGGCGCGAAGGGTCGCGATGCGTTCTGTCAGCGTGGCCGCGTTCTGCCAGCCTTTCTCTTGCACGATATCGGCATCGCTCATGCAGACAATCCACAAACAGCAATGCAAGACCAGTTATCCCAGTCCGGATAACCGGCCCGCAAATTGAAACGCAGCATATCCACCTTGTTTCCAGGAGACGGCCTCCGACTGTTTCGCACGCAGTCGTTGTAGCCGGCTATGACATGAAACGAACAGGAGCAGCCGAGACATAATATCTCTTCTGCCCCAGGAATCAATTACGGGCAATTCAGCGGGGGTTTAACGCAAGAATCGACGGGCACAGTATCGCAATGAAGAGAAATAGCACCCTGTCCACCAGTAACACGAGACAGGTCGCTATCACTCAGTTCAACTTGGCCGACCGGACTCTCCGGCACCAGCGATCTTTCAGACTGGCTGAGATTCGACCGGTAGTATTCATCTTTCCATGCACGAACAATGTGATCGATTTTCATCCTCAACACCTCCTTACATCGGATAAATTAATGTCCAATGTTATAGCATGTTACAGCCATGTTATAGCAGCGACGTTTTTCCCCGGCAACAGAAGCACAAAACCCGTCCGGATCAAATAACTCGTTCAAAATCCGTTTGTTATCCGTATAGAGCCTAGATTTCCGCAAATCGCCGCCACACCTTTGATGGGCTCTCCCTAAGAGAACTAACAGAAGCATTATCAGAAAGATACAGAACTTACCTGTGGCCACCTGTAAGTCCTAAAAAAATGTTAGCGTCTTCCTCCGCGATCATTCGATTGTGCCTGGTTCCTAACAGGAAACAGACTCCATCCGGCTCTGCTGCCGTTAAAACTCACTCAAAACAATCTTGCCATGCGATTTTCCGCTTTCTAGAAGCTGGTGAGCTTTCCGCAGATTGGACGCGTTTATCTTCCCGAAGGTATGTGCGACAGTGGTCTTGATTATCCCAGAATCTACCAGATCAGCAATCTCATTGAGAATGTTGTGCTGGCTAATCATATCTGCAGTGCTGTAGAGAGATCGGGTAAACATAAACTCCCAATGCAACGCAGCAGATTTGCGCTTCAGAGGCTTGGCGTCGAGCGTCTTGGGATCATCGATTACGCCAAGGTGTCCTTGAGGGGCCAGGACATCAACAATGCCGGGATAATGCGTGTCCGTGCCTGTCAGGCTGGCAATATACTCGACTTCCGGATGCCCGATTGCTTTAAGTTGGTCGGCGAATGGCTTTGTATGATCGATAACGTAGTGAGCGCCAAGATCCAGACACCATTGCTTTGTCTCCGGTCTGGATGCCGTTGCAATGACCGTTACGCCTGTAAGCCTGCGTGCTAGCTGAATCAGAATCGACCCAACACCGCCTGCCCCTCCAATAATCAGCAGGCTTCCCGCGTTCATTTCCTTGCCGGGTTTGACACCGAATCTGTCAAAGAGCAACTCCCATGCCGTCAAACTCGTAAGCGGAAGGGCTGCTGATTCTACATGATCCAAATTCTTCGGTTTTCGTCCGACAATGCGCTCATCCACTAGATGCAGTTCGGCATTCGCGCCAGGACGGATGAGGGAACCTGCATAAAACACCTCATCACCAGGGGTGAAGAGCTTAGCATCCGGGCCTACTGATTTAACCACCCCTGATACATCCCAGCCCAAAACTCGATAATCATCACCCTTAAAAGGAGCTCCGCTGGAACGTACTTTAAAATCTACAGGGTTAACCGAGATCGCCTTAACTTCGACCAGCAGATCGTGCCCAGTAGCCACAGGTTCTGGAAGTACGATGTCCAGTAGTGCTTCCGGTGCATCGATTCTTGTCGGTGTCTTGTACCCAACCGCTTTCATCGTATTTCTCCTTGAGAAAAGCATGGCACAATGAAGTCTGAAGTGTAAGTACGCACAATTTACGTACATAGTATCCAAAAGCGTACTATCAGGAGACCTTGATGAAGCGAAACAAAGACTATACGTGCGCCCTCGGTTGTCCCGTAGAAGCAACCCTCGATTTGGTGGGAGGCAAATGGAAAGGTGTCATACTTTACCATTTGCTGAACGATGGCACACTGCGCTTCAACGAACTCCTTCGAAGACTGCATGGAGCAACGCAGCGGATTATCACCAAACAACTCCGTGAATTGGAAGAAAGCGGCTTGATCATTCGCACCGTATATGCACAAGTACCGCCACGAGTAGATTACAAGCTATCTGCGAAAGGCAAGACATTGAAACCCGTCATCCATGCTCTGGCAATCTGGGGCGAAAACCATTTAGTGGAAACTGCAAATCGCACCAGCATCGCTTGAGAAATCCCTAGACCAGGAAGCGGATAGTTCGATCTAGATATGCGTTTCCATTCCATAATGAGGATTGGCTACACACTTCCCTTCACCTCACCCCAAGCGGCTCAATCGGTTCCAGTGAGCTCAAACCACCGGCCGCGATACCAATAGTGGACCACCGAAGCCTTACCCACGAAAGCATCATCGATTCCCTGATGTTCGATGGGTGGTGGCTTCACGCCACCATGAGCCTGATAATGCCAAAGGATGAAGTCACGTCCAACAGGTGAGATTTCACGAGAGAAGCCAATTCGGTTGCCATCCTCACCTTGAGGTATAGCGATATCCTGTTGGCGAGCAAGCTCAATTACCCGAGTTACAGATGCGTTTGGAAACACCAGGATGGTGGTGGTTCGATTAGCGGAACACAGGACGGCAAAATCGATCACGCCGGGCCTGAAGAAGGAACCTTTGATAGCGTTGCGCTGGCCCTCCTCTCCCGAAACTTGCGGAATCGTACAGCCCCGCCGGGTAAGCTCTTGCCGAATCGCCGATGGCAATTGTGAAAAGTTAGACGGAGGCAGTCGCATGGATTCAACCTCCGCCTTCTTGAATTTGCTATCTCTGTTCTCCGCGTTACAAATAACAACCGGAGTAATAGAAATCAGAGCAAGCACCACGGCACGTAAAATCGAACCGGCCCGAAATCGATTAAGTCGAGAGTAGAGCATCCCTGAATGCCCCTTTGCTACTGCCCATCCAGACTAGCCGAGGACGTCTGGCCACTGCAAGCATTGCTTATTCCTTCTCTCGGCTTCTGCAAATCCATTCCATGGGACCAGGCATTCGCATCCCGAAACGATGAGGCAACTACAGCAATGCGTTCTTTGTCACTATCTGCTTATAGAACTCTGCCGAAAGCTTCAATGTACGTTTTTGCGTCGCGTAATCGACATAAGTAATACCGAAGCGCTGGCTATACCCCTTGGACCATTCAAAGTTATCAAGCAAGCTCCAGACGAAATAGCCTTTCACCGGAATACCTTCCTGTACCGCCCGCTGCAAACTGGAAAGATAAGCACGCAGATAGAAGATTCGATCGGTATCGAGAATACGTCCCTTTGCGTCCGGTTTATCGTCGCACGAACAACCGTTTTCCGTAATGTACAACTCCTTAATCTTCCAAACAGAAGTCATCAGCTTAGGAGTCCAATAAAGAGACTCAGGCGTTACATGTAACCACTCGGAAACCATATGCGGATGGGATTTTGGCATTGGGAGCATCTGAAACCCAAGCTCATTATCTTCTGCAACCACGTAACCGGTGCCGTACACATTTACGCCAAAGAAATCGAGCGGGGATGAAATGATCTTTAAATCCTCGGCAGTAAAATCGGGAGCATCTGTCCCCAGCGTATCCAAGTAAGACTTGAGATATTGTCCTTCCAGAATTACTGTCGTGTACGCAGCATTCTTATGGCGAATGGCTTTGCCTGCCGCCTCAATGTTCTCGGGCGTCTCCACTGCGGGTGCCGCACCGGAGGTGTTCTCTGCAAGACCTACGCGCACTCTCCGTTTTGCATTCGCGCGAATTGCCTGGACGGAAAGACCATGAGCCAACACCGCGTTGTGCCGGGCTTGTGCCAGTTCTTTGCGGCTTACCCTACGACCGGGAGCGGAATGAGAATTAGGGCCATAGCCGGAATCTATGAACGAGCCAAATTCATTGATGGTCATCCAATTCTCGACCCTATCGGAGAGCTTCCCAGCAACATAGCCAGCATAATCAGCAAGAGCTCTGGATGTATCGCGAGAGACCCATCCACCCTTGTCTTCCAGAGCCTGAGGCAGATCCCAGTGAAAGAGAGTGCAGTACGGCTCTATCCCGGCAGCGCGCAAATCATCCACAAGACGCTGGTAGAAGTCCAGTCCCTTCTGCTGTGGAGAGCCCGTTCCCTTCGGGAAGATTCTTGGCCAGGCAATCGAGAAGCGAAAGGCTTTAACTCCTAGCTCCTTCATCAACAGGATGTCTTCTTTATAGCGATGATAGAAGTCGTCGGCTACATCGCCAGTGTCGCTATTTACCGTATTCCCTGCAATGTGTGACCAAGTATCCCATACCGACGGTCCACGGCCATCCTCCTTGACTGCACCCTCTACCTGATAGGCTGCAGTTGCGGTTCCCCAAACAAACCCCTTTGGGAAAGCGCGCACCGCTATTTTGACGGACTCTGCCTTTGCATCTTTGGGTAGGCACGAAGCTAGGGCAAGAGCACTTGTGGATTGAAAGAAACTTCTGCGATTCATAATTGGCTTACCAATATAGCTGAGATGGACAGGTCATGTCTCGAAAAAAACGAGCATTTCCCCATAGAAAAACGTTTGTCTAGAGGGGACAGAGCATAGAACGCCTTACGGCAATGTTCTAGATGCAGCAACTGAATGGAACTATCGAACCACAGCCTGAGTTTCAAAACCCGGCTGTGGTTGTGGCGTAATCGTACTGACGGCATAGATTACTGAGCTTTCTCGGCAGGCACAACCAATGGTGATGAGGGCTTACCAGATAATCCAGAATGATACTCATCCCTAAGATGGAGAATTGCGCCTTCGATTTGCAGCTCTCGTTGCAAGTCAGTAATCGACACATCCTGTACTGCAATATGATTACGAATAGCGTCTGCTGCAGCAACACCTGCGGCTTGACCGATAATCATATACTGCGGTTCCATGCGCACAGATGAATACGCGACGTGTGTTGCGGAAAGGCAGACCGGAACCAGAAGGTTCTCGATCTGCTGACGTTGCGGAGTGATGCTGCGATAGGGGATCTCATAAGGCTGCACAGGTACCTGCACGTCACCTTCATTTTGTACCGTACCGTCGTGCGCCGTAAGACGTTGAACATTATGAGAGTCACTGTTGTACGATCCCATGCCGATTGAATCAGACTTGGTCCTGGCAGTCTGCAGGTCTGCCTGATGAATCACATAAGCCCCCAACATGCGCCGAGCCTCACGAACATACAACTGGCGAGGCCAGTGTCCAGTATCCTCGAATTCGTCCTTAGGCAAACCCCACTTGTTCATTTCTGCGCGTAGCGTCTCCGGAACACTTTTATCATGCGAAAGGAAATAGAGAAGGGCTTGCGTATAGCTCAAATGAGAAAGAGTAATGGCACTCCTTCCAGCAAACGACGCCTCGGGATAACTCCAACTATGACCGATGTAATCGGTGGAAACAGGACCGTTATTGTTGAAATCGGCCTTGTGGTTAGGAATCAGAACTACATTGAAGAAATCCTTGAGCTGCGGAGCACGACTACGATGGAGAGGAAACTCCTCCAGATATTTGACGAGTAGAGCAAACCGCGAGCGGTCATAGCCTTCCGGGAGAGGAAAAGGAAGTCGATTCTTCGGATCATTCGTGAGAATGAGACGGAAATTATAGGCCTGCACCTTCTTGTCTGAGGAACCAGCAGACGCCAATGGGCCAGGATCAACTTCCGGATAAAGACGATGTTGCGCGTCGTAGGCAGAAAGTGGCCAACTGAACTGATGTGCAGGGGTTCGAGCGCGAACACCGGCAAGGCTTTCACCGTATTCCAGACTACTCTCACGTCCCCAAGTGTAGCTCACACCAGACTTCGCCATCAGATCACCTTCGTAGCTGCAATCAGCGAAGACCTTTGCCCTCCACACTTCTCCGTCGTCCGTAATAAGTTCCACTATACGTCGATCCTTAACAGTCATGCCGTTATGTTCTTGCATACGACGATTCAGAACCACGGTCACGCCAGCCTCACGTAACATATCGCCGAAAATCGCTTCGCCAATATGCGGTTCCGAGAGCCAATTTACTGGATGATCCAGGTCCTTAATTCCATAATGGGCTGCAGCCCTAAGATAAAATTGCCGGGCATAACCTCCGATGATTTGAAAATGGCCGAGGTCCGTGGCGGAGAGTCCCCCTGTAACCATGCCGCCCAGATGTGCGCCGGGTTCGAGCAGGACAACATGAACACCTTGTCTGGCCGCTGAGTAAGCTGTAAGAACTCCCGCAGCCGTGCCACCATAAACCAATAGATCTGTAGACGAAGCTGCATTCATACGCGGGGTAGCAAAAATTAAACTAAAAAAACACGCGAGCAGGTATTTCCCGCACAATTTCAGCGACATAGCCTTCTTCGATCTCCTGCTTATCTATGTTTGTTATAGATAATCTTCAGTGACGGTGACAAATAGACAGGAGCCATTGCATCTGCCATAAGTTACCTTTTTGATTTGAGTTTGGCATATACCGGGGGTATATCTCTAATCAGTGTTTCTGTTTCTGGGAAATTGAGGCGAACGGTTAATCTGCCCGCCTCAATGATTCACCACAAGTACGTGCGTTTAGAAGCGCACCTTTGCACTCAACTGAATGTTGCGCGGGTTATTCGATTGAGACGTGATATAGCCAAAACTCGAACTACCTACGGTTGCGTTGGGCATGGCGAAGGCGGCCTTATTGAGAACATTAAAGGCCTCGCCACGCAGTTCGAGAGAAAGGTCCTCGCGAATCGGAATATTCTTAATCAAGGATAGGTTATTGTCGAAGGAGATTGGCCCTCGCGCCCTCCCTGTAGATCGAGGGACATTCCCAAGCTGGAACTGCAAAGGCAGGGAAAATGCTGCAGGGTTAAGATAACCTTGCGTCTGCCCTTTACCCCCCAAACGATGCTGTGTGGATCCCGAGGTTAGCGGAGATACTCCTTTAACCCACATTGGACGAGTACCGGCAAAGGCCGTTGTGCCTGTAACACCAAAGGAAAGAGGATAACCAGAATTAATAAGTACGATTGTGTTCACGGACCATCCCCCCGCTACGGCATTAGCCCAGTGCGGCATCTTGGCACCAAACCGCTGGCCTGCCCCTATAGGAATTGGCCATGCTACCGTCCCCGTAAATCGATGGGGCGTATCGGTTGCAAGCAACGAATGCTCTTGTTGGTGCAGCAGATAATAGTTCTGGATACCGGGATTTCCGGTGGCATTCAGGAATCCGTTGGTCAAGTCGCTGACATTCCCCAACAGCTTCGAGAAAACATAGGAAACCGATCCGGTCAGCCCGCCTTGTCCATGAATCATTAGACTGGTCTGCAGTGCGTTGTAAGTTGTAGATCCCTTATCAAGGTAACTGATCGAGACCGAGCCATTTTGAATGCCTGAAATTGAACCGCTTGTGTACTGAGGATAGGCAGCAAGCAGTTGTGCACGTTGCACAGTTTGATTACGAAGCGTCGACCCAGGCGCAAGGCTGCTACTGGCGTTGTAAAAAGGATTAGCAACCTGCTGCTGAAGATAGCCGACTTGATTAGTATCGCCCACCGCGCCAAAATAAGTGGGTTGCAGATCGTTTGGACGCGCGTTAAGTGGCAGATGTACTCCATGCCCACCTACGTAATTCACAGTCAGCGTAAGTGCACGAGACAAAATGCGCTCCATACCAAGGTTCCACTGCTGCTGATACGAAACTGGGTTGTTATATTGCAGGCCAGAGATCGAAGTACCAGCGCTCACGCCAGCACCAGCCGATGCACCCGCGGGTAGCAGTACTCCTCCTGGGAAGGGATTGCTGGTTGTAACCACAGGGGTAAAGCCGTCCGAGCTAGTAGACATGTTGGTCGTCTGCGAATAGCCGATGTTCGACGCTGAATATCCGCGCTGCGAAATAGGCAGAAATAAGATGCCATAGGCTCCACGCGCCACTGTCTTGTCACTGATGGACCAGGATGCCCCCAACCTCGGACTCACTTGGTGATAGGACGTAGCTGAAGTGCGGCTGGGATTTCCATTGGCACCCAGGAACCGTGCTCCACCTCGTATAGTTATACCTACAGCAGACGAAATCGGGCTTAGCATATCTGGATCGAATGTGGCCCAGTGGTTATGCCGCTCTCCAAAGCCGGTTTCTACATCCCAGCGTGCGCCCATGTTTACTGTTATCTTAGGTGTTAACTGCCAGTTATCCTGGATATATAGGCCAGTTACCCACTGATTGAATGCCACGGTGACATTTCTCGTAATGTTGCCGCTGCCGGGATATCCAAGCAGAAACGATGCCCATGCATCGAACGCTCCTTGCCCGGAAGGTAAAGAACCGTTGGGAGAAGGCCCTCCAGTAAACTGAGTGTTAAAGTTGAGATTACCGATTGATCCGTACGGGATTCCCTTCTGATTTTCCAGAATCAAAAGGCCGTTATAACCGACGGAAAGAGAATGCTTTCCATGCTGGTGCAGAGCACCAATATTGAGTGCATGCTGGTTGTGACCCCAGAAATTATAGTAGCTACCGTAGCCTATCTGCTGCATTCCAGTGAAACTGATTGTCGGAAGCCCTCGTGTCTGCTGCTCCGATGCGAAGTTACTGGAAAAGCCATAATCGGTCGAAGGATAGAGAAATTGGCTGGGCAATTGCAGATTCTTTTGCCGTGCGAAACCATACGTAAATTCCAGTAAGGTGTTTGGCGAAACCGTCCATAGATGTCCAATGGCAAACAGATATGAAGATAGAGTTTGAGTCCATCCCTGGTTGACGCCGTTAGGTTTGTTGAATATGTCATAATTCACATGACTATTGGAGCCCCGAGTCCCGCGCACAAAGGTGCGGTGTTTGCTGGAAAAATTCCGGTCGATGCGAAAGTTGAATTGATCGTCCTGGTCCGTAATGTTTTGTGCATAACTATAGTTGTTCGTCGTTCCTGAGAGGTTCGGCTCCGGCATCAAGGCCATCAGCGCCTTTGCCGTTGCATCAAATTGCCCTGCTGGAATACAGTAACCTGCACCATAGGAGGTACCATTGCACGTGGCGGCGGGAATTGGCGAACGCGTACCAGTGGATGAGTTATATGACGTAGGACTATAGACAACGGCTGGGGCCTCGGTAAAAATGCCTTGCCGCATCAAGGCAGTCGGTACCGTTGTCGTGCCTGTGCCCGGGTTGGTATTGCGCACACCTTCGTAACCAAAGGTGAAAAAAGTTTTGTCGATTCCACTATAGAAGTGAGGCAGCACTATTGGCCCGCTCACAAAACCACCAAATTGATTCGATCGATGAGGAGAACGAAAATCGTTGTGTCCCTTATAGGGGTAGATACCGTTCCGTTTGGTAAAGTAATTCGCTGCATCCAGTTTGTCGTTACGAATAAAGTCATATAGGTTACCGTGCATTCGGTTACCACCAGACTTTGTTGCAATGTTCAGCACAGCACCGCTCGTGCGACCGTACTCCGCTGGCGGCGTAGAACTCACTACTTTGAATTGACTCACGACCTCCGCTGAAGGTGTAACCGCCGGCTGTCCTTGGCAGCAGAGAATAATAGAAATGCCGTCCAAGAGAATGTTATTGTTGCCGCCGATGCCTCCGTTTGATTCGAAATTATTCGTAGCTGCTGCAACCACTGCACCGCGAGTAACTGCAACACCAACACCGAAGTTCGATCCTGCTGCAATACCTGGCGATAGAATCGCCAAGCCATAGGGATTCCGCCCGTTCAAAGGCAGACTATCCATCTGCCGCGACTGCACGGTATAGTCCAAATTCGAGGTTTGAGTATTCAGAGCAACGGAATTGTCTGCGTCTACATTGACCGTCAGTGCCTCACTGCCCACTTGTAGCGCGAAATCCAGATGAGCCACCTGACCTACGGTCAAGGTGAGCGTGGTCATGTTCTTCTTGAATCCCTGCTTTTCAACCGAGACGGTATACTCCCCGGGTAAAAGCTGAGGAACACTGTAAAGGCCCGCGTTATTGGTATTGGCAGAAAGGACCAGATTCGTTGCAAGTTGTCGTACGGTCACAAGCACGTCTGGCACGGTGGCACCCGTTGAATCAGTGACCGTTCCCTGGATAGTGCCATTTTGCACCTGAGCATACAGGCATTGGCTAAAAAGGATAATTCCAAACAGCAGCGTGGCTGCCAGAGACCACGATATTTTGTGCCCTCCTGAAACCGAATAAGAACCACGCTCTCGCTCATCAGGATGTCGTGCGCGTATGCGCGTCGAAAATGAACACTTTAGATAGTGCATTCAGTGCCTCCAATAAAGTTCCAACTTCCAAATTGCAGCCGCTGATACAGGGCAAAAGAACACCATTGCTCCAGGCTCTTCGGCTCGAAATCTCGGAAGCCTACCTAGGCGGTCTCCGAATTTCTCGGACACCTGTGTAGGCGTCCACCAGTAGGCGTGCAAAGTTTTTTGGGGTTTGTTACGTGTAACATCTATTTGTTTTCAATAAGTTACGGAGGTAGGGATCACATGAGGACTTTGCCCACTCAACGTAGACCGGGCGGTCGGTTAGCCCTGTAATTGAGATTGTTCAGTGGATTTGGAAGCTCTGTTCACCCCATCGTGCTGTGAACGGGAATCATACTCACTGGAACACAAGGGGAGGGAGGGGCGGCGGGGAATTTAACTCCACAGGACTACGGGTAGTTTGCAAATCACGGTTGGCCGGGCACTCTCGCTCTTTAATAATAAAGATGAGGACTCTGACCAAAGATGCATACCGCCATTAGTTCTTCCCCAAGATTGGGCGGAATTCGGCCAGATGGCTCTTTAGATCAGTAGTTCCATTGATTTCCGAAAGAATAACGGCTTCAAAATAAGTGGGGTTTCCGTGGGCACGTTGCGCAGCTTGAAGTTCCGACAGCCCACCCTCCGAAGTCACGTAGGAGACCAGTGCCGAAGTGTAATAGGTAGTGACAAACAGGAGAACCTTGGTACCTTGAGTACCTCCCGGTACGCATGCGATGATACCCGGCGTTGACACACGCAAGGGAGACTGATGTACAGTCTCAAACTTCCGGGGTGCTCCAACTGTGGGGCGACGATCGACAAGTACCCCTTTGTCGGCATCCACGGTAAAGCTGAGACGATCCAGAATGGCCTGGAAGGGCGCCAAGGTACGGGGAGTGCCCGCCACAATTAGATTCTCTCTGTCTAAAACATCGAGCGGAGATTCCGCAGTCGTAGAAATTGACAGGTGTACTCCGCGCGGATCCAGATACTGATGAAGACGCAACAAGGCGAGCACATCGGGAGCAGCTACATATTGCTGAGAAAGAGTTGGCTTTCCCAATGCGCGAGCAAGAGGGTTCAAAAAAGAGGAACTCTCAATCCTCCCAAAATCATTGACATTCACGTCCCGCGCAAGAAACCCCGTACCCCAACCGAAAAAAACCGGCGTCGGCACAACGATCTGGGTATTTTTTCCGTTTTCAAGAAAATTACGCCAAAAAATAGGCAGCTTATGGGTCTGCCCCTCCAGCGCCTGCTTGACTGCAACATTCCGTTCGGAAATAAGGCCAATACAAATAAGGATTAATACTGCTACAGCAATGGCTTCCGCAAGAATGACCTTTCGATTCCGAGCTTCGCGTTGGGAAGCAGCATATATAGCTATAGATAATGCTTCCGGATCGGGACCATCCTTTGTCTGCGGCCCTGTTGTCTCCACCTGCAATTGAGGTGCTTCGACGATCTGCAACCGATGACTGCCCACGGGAATGACGATGCGTGTCGGCAGTGCTGCTCCATCAGCCTCATAAAAATCTTTGAGTTTCCCACGAAGCCGCGATACCAAGACCCGAACAGTCGCATCCTCACGTGGCTCAAAGTCAGGCCTTCGTCCCAGCGCCTCTGTGGCAATGGCATATTCGCTAACCTCCCCATCTCTCCTTTCCCACAAGTAGGTCAGGAGTCTACGTAATGTAGGAGTGCTTTTAAACGTAGCACTGGCCAAAACCTCAGCCAGTTCGCTCTGACCGTTGCCTGCCACCTTGACCTCAGACTCCTCCGCGCTAATCACGGGCGACACTTTCGAACCATTCGCATATGAAGATTACAACCCACTGATGCAGCATACCAGTTGATCTCCACCCCGAGAAAAGAAGTAGGGGAGTATCCCTTAGAAGCCCCTAATCTTCTAGCTTCCATCCACCTTCATTTTGAGTTTGCAACCACGGAGGTTGCGATTTGTTGAAGAGGCAACACCTTATCGACGGCGTCTCGTTTGATAGCTTCGTTGGGCATTCCAAAGACCACACAGGTCGCTTCATTTTGTGCAATCGTGAACGCGCCTGCCTGCTTCATCTCCAACATTCCGTTCGCACCGTCGTCGCCCATTCCGGTCAAAATTACTCCAATCGCATTCTGTCCTGCATACCGCGCAACGGAACGGAAAAGGACATCTACCGATGGACGATGACGACAAACCAGAGGGCCATCTTTGATCTCGACGTAATAGCGATCTCCGCTACGCTTCAGCAGCAGATGACGGTTTCCCGGGGCGATGAGTGCCCGACCGCGGAGTACGCTGTCTTCCTGCTCCGCCTCCTTAACAGTGATCGCACAAAGGCTATCTAGTCGCTGAGCAAATGCTCCGGTAAACAATTCTGGCATATGCTGCACAATCACAATTCCAGGAGCATCGGGAGGAAACGAACTGAGTAAAACTGCGAGAGCGTCTGTCCCTCCCGTAGATGCACCAACAGCAATTACCTTTTCAGTACTCTTGATCACACTTACAGAAGGAGGAGCAATGATCGCATCGGCATTCAATTTCGGTTCAATCTTTATAGGAATATGTGCCCGTACGCGTACCTTCGCCGCTGACTTCACGGTACTGCACAATTGGGTCCGAGATTCTTCCAGGAATTCCTTACTTCCCACACGAGGCTTGGCAATGATATCGACGGCGCCATACTCTAGAGCCTTAAGGGTAGTTTCCGCCTGCTCTTCGGCCAAACTCGAGCAAATTACCACCGGAATCGGATGCTGAACCATGATCTTTCGCAAGAACGTCAATCCGTCCATACGTGGCATTTCTATATCCAGTGTAATAACATCTGGTAACCGCTTGCGAATTCGTTCTGCAGCAACATACGGGTCGGAAGCTGTAGCAATCACCTCGATTTCGGGGTCCGAAGAAAGTATCTCAGTTAAAACTTGGCGGACCAATGCAGAATCGTCCACAATCAAAACTTGAACTTTCGATTTACTCATAACCAATACACCGTCACGTTATTTATGGTGTGCTATCGGCAGCCTTGAAGAGTTAAGTCGCCTGAGACGCACTTCTCCAGTCCCTGTATGGAATTGAATGGCGCGGCCAACCGAACCTCCGAGATCGGAAGCCACCAGATTCAGTTTCTTCTCTTCAATGGCCTCCAATGCCGCTTCCCTATTCTGTTGACCAACGGTCGACCTGCTAGAGTCCGCAGAAGAAAAGAGATCCGCACCTCCAAATATCTTCACGTCCAGTTCCTGCCGACGTACGCCAAGCTTTTCAAACTGGTTGGTCAACTCATGAATCGCGAAGTCTACATAGCGATATCCTTCTATTCCGCTGACATTCTTTGGGCATTTGGGAAAAACACCGTGACAAAGAGCTCCTATACCCAGGCGTGCATTCCAAAAGGTCGCACCTACACAAGAGCCCAGAATGGTTCTTATGAGCATTGGGCGATCTGCCAAGGCGACAGCACCTGGCTCGAGATGAACTATCTGCATATTCTTTGCTTCATCTGATATCACAGCTTTTGATGGATATCTAGTCTGGCGTTCTATTTTTTGATAAACAGCAGGGGCTAGCAAACTTAGTGGCAGATCGATATGTTGCAAAGTTTCGGAATGCCCCACGAAGAGATATCCACCATTGGTCAATTGGCGGGTAAACTTCTTGAAGAGCCGTTCCTGTGTAGGCTGATCGAAGTAGATAACCACATTTCGGCAGAAAATTACATCTGCCAACTCCATGAGGTCAAACTCTTCCATCAGATTCAGACGCCGAAACTCAATCATCTGCCGCAACTCCGGAACAACTCGTAACAGACTGGATCCACGGTTCCGATTTCGCATGAAGTATTTTTTCAGTAGCGGCGCAGGTACTGGTTTGACCACCTCTGAAGTAAAGATTCCGTTCTCGGCGCGCTGCAGAATGGTAGTCGAGATATCCGTTGCCAGCACACGGAATGAAAAATCAGGATGAAGCTCCCTGAACTCATGCAGGAGCATCGATAACGTATATGGCTCTTCACCACTCGAACATCCTGCACTCCAAATTAACAGCGGACGACTACCCTTAATCTGTGCATGAAGCTTTGGAAGAACCTCTTCTTTCAAGAATTCGAAATGCACATTCTCCCGAAAGAAATCGGTTTTATTTGTGGTAACAACATCGATCAGATGAACCAACTCCTCCGCATCGCATGGATCGCTTGAGAAGAGATACTTGCAATACTCACTATATGAGGAGAGATTGAGGGCGGACATCCGACGTTTGAGTCGGCCTTCGAGCATGGCCTTTTTGTGAAGACCAAGCTTGATGCCCGCCTGTTCAAAGACGAGTTTGATAAGACGATTTAAATCCCTAGTAGAAAGGCCATCAGAGTAACTATTCATCGCAGCGACCATTACCGAACTCAAGCACTAGCTTCCGCAAGAAGGTTTCCTTCCGCTGTTCCTACAGCAGCTAGTTCCTCTGCTGAAAATACTCGATCGATATCGAGGATGATGATGAAGTGAGATTCCCCCTTTCCCATCCCCTTGATGAAATCTGTTCTGATTTGAGTGCCTATTTTCGGAGCTGGCTGAATCTGATCCGACTCCAGGTTAATAACCTCTTCTACTGAATCGGCGAGTGCACCGATTACGATTGATTCACCTTCCAGCAGGACCTCAACAACAACAATACATGTGTTCATTGTGCGCTGGGTCTTTGACATTTGAAAGCACAACCGCAGATCCACTACCGGAACCACTCTGCCGCGAAGATTGATGACTCCGCTCATGAAGTGAGGTGTCTTCGGAATCTCGGTGATGATCGTAAAATCCAGCACCTCTCGTACCTGCGCTACATCGATACCGAAGACCTCATTCCCAAGCTTAAAAGTAAGATATTGGCGCGTTTCAGTTATTTCAGTACTACTCATAGCAGTCTCCTGTCGCCGATTGAAGGAAGGCACAAACCCAAAAGGGTCTGTGCTCGCCACAACTAAAAGCGCTCATACTCCTTATCCATTTCGTCATTATCGTCTCTCAGGTCGAGAGCAACTCCCGGCTTTGAGTGACCATTGGAACGCGATGAATGAATACTGGACGAACTTACCTTCTGGGGCCTTGAGGAGCTAGGCTCAGCCGTTTTGTGCGTTTTGGCCGACCCGGACCGATTGGGCCGCGGAGCAGAGTCATCTCCTGTCCGGAAGAATCCCAATGCACTCATAAGCTGATCGGATTGTCCCGTTAACTCCTCCGTTGTCGAAGCCATCTCTTCGGATGCAGAAGCATTTTGCTGTATTACTCTTTCCAGTTGTTGCAATGCCTTGTTAATCTGCTCAGATCCGGTCTCTTGCTCCCGGCTTCCTGCCGAGATCTCCTGCACCAGCTCCGCCGTCTTCTGAATATCCGGTACCAATTTTTCAAGCATTTCGCCGGCTTTCTCGGAAACCTTCACGGTTGTGCCGGACAGCTGATTGATCTCTCCGGCAGCCTTCTGGCTCCGTTCAGCTAGCTTGCGAACTTCCGCAGCTACCACGGCAAAGCCCTTGCCATGTTCACCCGCTCTCGCAGCCTCAATTGCTGCGTTCAACGCCAACAAGTTGGTCTGACGGGCAATCTCCTCGATAATGGAAATCTTGTTGGCAATCTCCTTCATCGCCGTGACCGCTTCTGCTACCGCCCGACCGCTCTCCTGTGCATCCTTCGCAGACTTATTTGCAATCTTGTCCGTCTGCTGAGCATTCTCAGCATTCTGCCTGATATTGGAGACCATCTCCTCCATAGAGGAAGACGCCTCTTCTGCCGATGCGGCTTGTGTATTCGCACCATTCGAAATCTGCACAGACGCGGTACTGATCGATTGACTAGCCGACGTTACTTCACCGGCAATCGAACGTATCTCTATGACGGTGCGAGTGAGCCCCGATACCATCGTGGCCAATGCCTGCATCAACTTGTCCTGCGAAGAACGTTGTTGAAGGCTAACCGTCAAATTGCCATTCGCAATCTCACTCGCGGCATTTGCAATTTCATTCATCGCAACAATGAGAGTGTTCAGATTGCTCTTAATGGTATTGAAGTCGCCATAATATACATCGGTGATCTGTGGCGGAATGTCACCCTTGCTGATACGGTCGACATAGTTTGCCGCAACATTTAGTGGTGTAATCACTGAATCCAGGACGCTGTTAACTCCACGTACAATCTCCGCATAAGCACCACGGAACTGATCGTAGTGTCCTCGCTCCGAGAGCTTGCCGGAATTGGCAGCATCGCTCAATCTCCCTAATTCTTTCTTTAGTCCCTGCAGTACGACAGCCACATTGTTTACTGCTTGCTTCATCTTTTCGTGGTCGCCCTTGTAGGTCTGAGAAATGAGCTCATCAATGCTACCAGCCGAAATCTGCGCCAGGATGCGGTTGCCCTCTCCGATTGGCAGCAGGATCGCATCAAGCATCGTATTCATGCCACGAACGATTTCGCCGTAAGCGCCATGAAATTGCTCTACCTTGCCTCGCTCTGATAATTGACCTTCTTTCGACGCCTCCGTTAGGCGGACCAACTCCTTCTGTAATGACTGCAGTACGACAGCTACGTTGTTAACAGCCTGCTTCATCTTTTCGTGATCGCCCTTGTAGGTCTGAGAGATCAACTCGTCGATCTTGCCCGCGGAAATTTGCGCCAAGATGCGGTTCCCTTCGCCAATCGGCAAAAGAATCGCGTCCAGCATCGTATTCATCCCAAAGACGATTTCAGAGTATGCGCCCTGGAACTGCTCTACCTTGCCTCGCTCCGATAACTGTCCTTCCTTCGATGCCTCCGTCAGGCGCCGTAACTCCTTCTGCAGGGTTTGCAGCACAATCGCTACATTGTTAACGGCCAACTTCATGCGTTCGTGGTCGCCTTTGTAAGTCTGGGAGATCAATTCATCGATTTTGCCCGTTGAGATCTGCGCCAGGATGCGGTTTCCTTCACCGATCGGCAAGAGAATCGCGTCGAGCATTGTATTCATCCCCCGAACGATATCTCCATAGGCGCCCTGGAACTGTTCTGCTTTGCCACGCTCCGATAACTGTCCGTCTTTCGACGCTTCTGTCAAACGTGTTAGTTCTTTCTGCAATCCCTGCAGCACAACCGCCACATGATTGACGGCTAACTTCATCCGCTCATGGTCGCCCTTGTAGGTTTGAGAAATCAGCTCATCAATTTTGCCCGATGAGATCTGCGCCAAGATGCGGTTCCCTTCACCAATTGGCAAAAGAATCGCGTCTAGCATCGTATTCATCCCCCGAACGATATCTCCGTAGGCGCCTTGAAACTGTTCTGCTTTACCACGCTCCGATAATTGGCCGTCTTTCGACGCCTCCGTTAAACGTGTCAGCTCCTTCTGCAATCCCTGCAACACAACCGCTACATTATTGACCGTCAACTTCATCCGCTCGTGGTCGCCTTTGTAAGTCTGGGAGATCAACTCATCGATCTTGCCTGCTGAGATTTGTGCGAGAACCCGATTGCCTTCTCCAATCGGCAGAAGAATCGCATCCAGCATCGCATTGATGCCCTGCATCATTTCTCGATATACGCCATCGAATCTATCCGATCGGCCCCGCTCACTCAGGCGCCCCTCCTGCGATGCCTCGACCAGGCGCAGAATTTCTTGAGAGAGCAATTCAATCTGGCCGCCCTCATTCCTTACGGATTTGTCCGAATGGGTTTTAAGACCGTTGCTCGTAGCAGTTCCTCGTTGCAATTTCCTTTTGCCGACTACCGTTGCGGTTGCCATGGTTACATCTCCTTCAAATCTAAATTCCTTGTCTAGCCGTTCTTAATCAAATTCCTTTGTGCATGCGCCTGTGGTCTGCTTCACAGAAGCTTCACGGATTGCATCCTGTACGAGACGGTGCAGATCCAGAATGAGAGCCAGAGTTCCATCTCCAAGGATGGTGGCCCCTGAAACAAATTGGATATTCCGATAAAGTCGTCCCAAGTTCTTAATGACTGTCTGATGGTGTCCGAGAACCTCATCGACGACAAAACCAAACCTTCCCTGCTCTGTTTCGGCAACCATTATTTGTTCACGCTCCTGCCGCTCCACTTGCATTTCCAGATACTCGCTCAGACGTATGTAAGGAACGATCTCGCCACGGATATGCGCCAAGTGCTTACCGCCAGCATCCTCAATATCCTGTCGTGTAAGTTCGACGCATTCCAGGGTATTCGCCAGGGGCATCACAAAATGAGCGTGACCAACACGAACCAACAGGCCATCGATAATTGCCAAGGTAAGAGGTAAACGGAGAGTGATTGTAGTTCCCACCCCTTGCTGGCTGGAAATATCGATGCTTCCCCGCAATGCTTCTATATTCCGCCTAACAACATCCATGCCGACTCCACGGCCAGATACATCGGTAATCTCCCGTGCGGTAGAGAAACCGGGCGCCATGATCAGGGAAAATATTTCGGAATCGCTCAATTTCGCCTCGGCAGAAATCAGTCCCTTTTCAATACCTCGGACTCGTACTGCCTCTCGATCGATTCCTCCGCCGTCATCGGAAACACTGATAAGAACCTGGGCTCCAGCGTGTCGTGCAGCCAAGTGAACACTGGCAACTGGCTTCTTTCCTGAGGCGCGTCGCACCTCAGGCTCCTCTATTCCATGATCCATGCTGTTTCGTATTAAATGCATGAGAGGATCGCCCAACTGATCGATAACTGTTTTATCCAGATCGGTTTCTCCACCCTCGAAGGTGAATTCCACTTCTTTCTTCAAATTTCGGCCCAGGTCATAGACCAGCCGCTTGAACCGTTCAAAGGTCGGGCGCAGGGGAAGGGTCCGCATACTCATCGAGTTCTCACGGAGCCCAGCGGTGAGACACTCTATTTCCTCTGCTACAGTCTGCATGTCGTGATCGTCATAACGCGCCGCGATTTGCGTTAAACGAGCTTGTACTGTTACCAGTTGGCCGACAAGATCGACTAACTGATCCAATTTGCCGGCTGGAACACGGATGCTTGATGCTTGTTCATTCTTATCTGCGCTGCGGCGGTCTTCACTCGATCGCCTCTCAGGCTGCATTGGGGGAATTGAAGTTGCTGAACACTGAGGTAATTGTGAAACCATTTCGAAGCTAAGTTCGCAACTATCCTCAACGAAAAGGAAAACATCCCTTATTGCCATTTCCTCAGCAGAAGTTGTAAGGGCAAGGTTCCAAGTAACGTAGCAGCATTCGGGATCTAGATCTGCGAAAGCAGGTACTCCGGAAGTATCTGCCTGAACAGAAAGAATTCCCATCTCTCTCAATTCGCGAAAGAGTAGTAGTGGATTCGCACCATTGCGCAGAAGGTCCGCCTTGGGCTGAAAGTGAATGTGCCATTCCCGTGCTGAATTGTTGAGAGATTCTATTCGTCCTTGACTCTCTGGCATTTGGGAGACCGGATGACTTTCTGTTATTCCGGTCAGCGCGCGCAAATCGCGGAGGATTCCTGTAGAAATGGCAGAATCTGCACATCCGCTTCCAGCAACCTCATCCAGCATGGCTCGAAGCTGATCGCCCGCTGCAAGAGAAAGACTAATGAGATCAGTAGAAGCAGAAAGCTTGCCATTTCTCACTAGGTCAAAAGCATTCTCGAGTTCGTGAGTAAAGGTAGCTATCTGTTGGAATCCGAACATGGATCCCGAACCTTTAATGGTATGCAGGGCGCGGAAAGCTCTTCCAACAAGTTCTGCATCATTATTACTCTGATCGAGGTCGAGGAGCGCAGACTCCAACTCGGTCAACAGTTCACGGGCCTCTTCTAGAAACGACTGTTGAAACTTATCCATTCTCTTTCACGCTCTGAGGAACGCTTTCGGAACCCTCAAGTGTGGTACCCCGAAGCCATCGGGATAAAAAGGTTTCAAATCCAGCCTGCCGAACGACACATGCAAGGTCTCCGGGTACGCCATCATAGGAAATTACAGTTCCATTTCGCTTCGCTTCTTCCGCAGCAGCGCCAAGTAATTGAATGGCAGTGACATCCAGACTGGAAACATTGGACAGGTCTAGATGCAGAGCGTTTCCCGACGCCAATGCTACCGAGAGTACGGATTTCAATTCCTCTGCAGAATCTATTCCGAAATCACCTTCCAGTCGGACAATGTCTCCAGGTTCAATTCCTGCTGCAATCACTGGCATATCCGCCCCCACCCTGTATCAAGCGCACAAATATCAACGTGTAACTTACAGCCGTCTCTTGAAACTATTTCAGTCTTCTGTCCTTTCAGAAAGGCAAGAAATTCTAGATTCAATTGGTGGCTATCGGCGTGAAAGAGCTCTCATAGCACGTCTAGACACAATATCGACTCTAAAGAAGAATGCCGTCATAGCTCTAAAGTGTTAGCGCCCCAATGATGTTACAGTCCTACAAATGTCAAGTTAGTACATGATAGGGAGTTACAAGGATAAGACACTGGGTGACCGGCATCACAGTCGCAAGCATCAAGATCACGATATGCGGCCTCGCTAGTACAGTCAGCCAGGCATCAGGATTGGCAGAGTTACTACCCACAAGAAAGGACGGTTACACTGTTCGGCCGCTTCGGAACAATCGGAGAAACACTCGTCCTCGTCTCTCCGGCAACGTGGCTATCTTCAATGGATCTCTCCTATCAAGATCCGGTTAGCCGAACCGCTAAGCTTTCTTTTGCGTGGAGATCGCTGCCAGCAAGATATCGAGGAACGACCTGACGTCCTGCAATGGATCCTTACTTCCCTCAATACGGCTTAGGACCAGGGCCCCCTCCAAAGCGGAGATGATGGTATTTGCAACTTGCCGAGGAGTCACATCTCGGCGAATCTCCTTCGCCTGGATTCCCTCCTCGATGATGGCTGAAAGTCTCTGCTTCCAATCTGCAAACGCTTGCCGGGCCAACTTCCGAAGCATCGGATTGCCGTCATCGGTATCAACCGCCGTGTTCATCAAGGGGCAACCGCCCTCTATTGGAGAGGGAGTTTCGATAAACCTTTGAATTAAAAAGCGCAACTTCTCCAGAGACCCCGGTATGCCAGTGAGTCCATCCGTTCTGGTCTTCCTCGCCTGCATAAGCGAGTAGCGAAACACTTCCGCGGCCAGATCCTCTTTACTGGAGAAATGACGATAGATTCCGCCCTTCTCAAGGCCTGTGGCTTCCATCACCTCTTGCATGGAGGCTCCCTCAAAACCCTTCCGATTAAAGATCGGCGCCGATTGAGAAATAATCCGCTGACGAGTCTCTTCCCCTTTGCTCATAGCCATCCCTCAAAAACAGAATACTGCAAAAAAAGACGAATCGGTCTCTTTCGAGTTTGAATCTGATGAGAATGAGACCAGTCGGTCTCATTCATCGCAAGAAAGGAATCCATAATCAGTGGCCACCGCAATATTGCCAGCCGCAAAGGCTGAACAGAGAGACGTAAACCCCTGGGTAATCGCGCTGACTGTCACGCTGGCAACCTTTATGGAATTGCTCGACACCTCAATCGCCAATGTCTCTCTGCCCTATATTGCCGGAGGACTTGGCCGATCTTATGATGAGGTCACCTGGATTCTCACTACCTATCTCGTCGCCAATGCTGTTGTCCTTCCTCTGTCTGCCTGGCTATCTCGGGCTTTTGGACGCAAGAAATACTACATGGCTTGTGTTGGACTCTTCACTCTTACATCCTTCCTTTGCGGAATCGCTCCATCTTTGACATTCATTTTGATAGCAAGAGTCCTGCAAGGGATTGGAGGAGGAGGTCTAGCTCCCGTTGAACAAGCAATCCTAGTCGATACCTTTCCGCCACATAAGCGCGCTTCAGCATTCGCGCTTTATACGGTAGCTATCGTGACCGCGCCGGCTATCGGTCCCGTAATTGGAGGATGGATCACCGATAGCTACAACTGGCGGTGGGTTTTCCTAATCAACATTCCTATTGGACTGCTGTCCCTCTTTCTTACCGGCAGGTTCGTACATGATCCTCCGGCCTTCGAAGAAGAGCGCCGTTCCGCGCGCATAGCAGGCAAGCTTCGTATTGATACAGCCGGTATTGCCCTGATCGGTATTGGATCTGCCGCGCTCGAAATCTTTCTCGACAGAGGGCAGATCGACGACTGGTTCGAATCAACATTTATCTGCTGGATGTTCACCTTAGCGGTGTTGTGCCTTTTATCGGCTGTCTTCTGGGAACTAAAGCAGAGCGATCCTATCATTGATCTTCATCTGCTTAAGACACGGAACTTTGCGATTGCATGCTTCTTTTATTTCCTTTTCGGTTTTGGTCTATTCGGTTCGACCACCATGATTCCCCAGCTGCTTCAATCTCTTTATGGATACCGAGCAGTCGATGCGGGTCTGGTCCTGGGACCGGGAGCCTTTGTAATCACGCTGCTCGCTCCGGTGGGCGCCCAATTGGTACAACGCGGCATCGTTCATCCGAGAATTCTGCTATCGATGGCCGTCACCATCGTCGGCATTTCATTCCTGCACTATAGCCACATGAATCTCGATACCGACTATGCTCACTATGCCTGGGCTAGGGCACTGCAAGGCTTAGGCTACGCATTCTATTTCGTTCCTGTTTCCATCATTACCTATTCGCAGTTGCGCCCAGATCAAAACAACCGTGCTTCCTCCATTACAAACTTTTTCCGTAACTGGGGAGGAAGCTTTGGAATCGCCTTTATCACCACAATGTCAGAACGTCGCCAGAACTTTCACCAGTCAACCGTAGGTGCGAATCTGCCATTTTCGTCGCTGCCCTTGCAACAGACGGTTCAGCAACTAACAGGCTATTTCGAAGCCCATGGCCTAAGCCATATAGACGCCCTCAATGCCGCGTATGCCCGTTGCTACAGCCTGCTGGTCTCTCAAACGAGGATGTTGGCATTCATGGACTGCTTCCATGTACTCGGAATAGCAACGCTCATAGCCGCTCCGTTGGTTCTTCTAACCCGAAATTTCAAAATCGGAGGAGGGGTTAGCGGGGGACATTGATTACGGACGCCAGAAGAGCGTTAATTCACTATTTCTAGGCGAGAAAGATTATTCGCCTACATCGGGGCACAAGAGTAGCACTTATTTGCTGACGCATCTCAATATCGCAAATCCAGTTCGCTGTATGGTCCAATATGCTCCGCGTTGCTGCGGTAAACGGCTACTGAGCTTCTTCTGCTGAGTGCAAATAAAGATCCACGTTAATCTTGTCTACAAGAGCAGTACCGGTATCTACAAACACCGGATAGGGAGAGAATGAATCGACGGAGTATCCGCTGCGTAGACTCTTTGGTGGATGGTGATATATCTCGTCGAGGGCCGTCAGCCCGTAATAGGCCATCGTGTATGGCTTCTGCGAGACGGTAGCCTCAACGATGCCATCTTTGATGAGATTCAAAGTATCTGGATCCACATCCATGGCAATCAGAAGACGATCACGGACATTTTGACTTCTCAATACTGCGCCAACGTCTTTCGCGGATGAAGCTTCGAGACATATAAAGGCATCAACTCTCGCCGCTCCTGTCAACGCTACATACTGCTTCGCCATATCTGAGGCCTTAACGGCCTCCCCTTTCATATTGAACACATCCATAACCTTAATCTCGGGATGACTGGCAAAAGCCTCTTTATAGCCTTTCAATCTTTCATCAAGATTGGGCTGGCCTGGAATGGAAAAGAATACGACGTTCCCTTTTCCGCCGAGTTTCTCGACCGCACGCTGTCCACCCAATTTCCCTGCTTGGAGATTATTAGTTCCTATGAAAAAGAGCCGGTGACTATATGGAGCGTCAGAATCCATCGTGATGACGGGAATGCCAGCATCAATTGCTTTGTCAATCTCAGGCTGAAGAAGTTCGGAATCGGAAACGGAGATCAGGATGCCGGCGGGTTTAGCAGCAATGGCTTGCTGTAACGCCTGCAACTCACCTTGAGGACTATAGCTCGCAGGCCCGGAGATGATCGCCGTTACATTATATTGAGCCGCAGCTTTGTTGAATCCGGCAATAGCCGTCTTCCAATAGGCAAGCCCTGTGTTGTTGGATATCAAATAGTACTTCTCAGATTTTGAGTGATACTGACATCCAGTTACGATAACCAGCATCGCCGGCAGTAGAAGCCAGAAAAAGATCCGCTTAATCAACATATTAGCCTCCAAAGCCCAAGGGAGAGATGGACGCACAGCTCCACATTGCGCCGCCCACCCCACTTCCCGGCAGGCAGCAGTGCGTCGGGCGAAATTGTACCCCCTGGTCATATGGACTCGCCTCTTCCAGAGCTATTTTGTTTTGATCCTGCGAAGGTTAGATCTCCCCCATCCATTTCGATCCCACCAATCTAGATCCCATAGTAGCCGTGAGCTAAAGATGGCTTTAGATTTATCTTCTTCACCATCCGGCGATGCTACGTAATGTCGAGGGCTATTCTCCCCATGCCTTCCCATCCGGAAAACATATGAAAAGGGGGCCATCCCTCGATGAGATGGCCCCCTTTCGGAGATCCTCCTTCGAGCTGTAGATGCTCTAGCGATCTCTTGTAAGTGTTACGGCGAGCACCACAACATTACGATTGTCTGGTAAGGTGAGACTCCTGACCTTCTTTCTGATATTGAGCGGAAGCGTGTAGTGATAAAGATGGAAGGCATTGCGATCTTGCGTTCCATCAAATAGATCACGATATGCCGGCTTTAGTGCATCCGATTCTCCCGAGAAGCTTTGCGGTGTAAACCAGTCGCTGAAACTCTGTGTCAATATCGTAGTTGTCCCATCAGCATAGGTAATAGTAATTTTTTGATTTGACTGGTTGCCTTGAACTCCGGTTGCAAGGAGCTGGATTCCAGAGTAATAACCACCAGTGAGAGGAATGCTCCCACCGTCACCGTAAATAGCATCTTTCAGGTTCGCTTGCCCTACAGCAAAGCGCACTCCATTAACCACGATCTCTGTTGCTCCAGACACATCTCCAAGAAGATTTGCAGAATAAGCAGCTCCGCCTGCATCCAGACCGCCATCAGAGGGAAAGGTTGTTCCATCTGTATAGATTCCGATAGCGTTGAATACGGAATCGAGATCGACTGGTTCACCCAAATTTTGTTCAGTTAATGTTGCTGCAAGTATCACGACATTCCGGTTATTCGGCAACGTGATACTCTTGACGATCTTTCGAGAATCCAGCACAAGCGTATACCCATAAAGATTAAACTGCCGGTTGTCTTTCGTCCCTCCAGCTTTATTCCGATACGCCATAGCAACAGCTTCCATTTCATTGGGATTGCTGAAAGGCGAGAACCAGTCGCTAAAGCTTTGTGTAAATTGCGAGCTTGTTCCATCCGTATAGGTCACGATAAAAGGTTGAGCTGCCTGCTTGCCCTGAATTCCTGTACCCAGCAACTGAAGCGAGGTAAAGCGGCCTGCAGGTAATGCAATTGTTTGACCAGTCCCGTAGACACCGTCGAGATCGTTTGCCGGTCCGAAATCAAATCGAACCTCGCGTAATGAGCGCGTATCGCTCAGCAGGTTGGAGGAATACGCATATCCTGAACCATCCAAGCCTTTGCTGGTGAAGGTCGTACCATCGGAATAGATAGCATTCACATTGAAAGCGGAAGAAAGATTAACCGGCACACCTCTTCCGCAACCACGGAGAGCCGCACTGACTGCAAGCACGGAAGTCGGAGCTGAGGCACTATAAGTAGCAGTGCTCCCCTTCACGGTAAGCGGAATATTCACTCCGGTTGCAGCAGTCTTGCTTGCCCAAAGTGTCAAGGTAGCAGAACCAAAGGAATCAGTCACATGGAACGCAGCCTTAATCCCTGCGGGCAAACTTTCCAAGAGGTTCAAACGAACTTTATCTGTAAAGCCATTTTGAGGTGCAACAGTAATCGTCGCCGTAGCGGTTCCATTTTCATTGAGGTAAATATTAGAAGGCGATGTTGAGATAGTAAAGAATGGCAGTCCGACGTTCACATAGGTGGTATGGGAAATACCGCCGCTGACACCGGTGATACCGATCAGGAAATTTCCACCCACAGCCGCTTCAGTCGTCGAAACATCGAGTGAAACAGATCCTGAACCAGAAACCGAATTCTGGCTCAACTTCGCCGTCACTCCCGCGGGATTGCCGATCATTGAAACCGCAAGATCAATCGTCCCGACAAAACCATTGATCCCCGAAACTGTGATCATACTGGTTCCTCCGCTACCCGGGTTCAACATCAGGCTGGCAGGAGATGACGTGATCGTGAAGTTCGGAGCACTCGTTTGAACTGGAGCGAGAACATCCAATAATGCCTGTCCGGTAGGGGACCCCCAGCCTGTCGTGAGGTCATACCCAGCAGCAGCAGAAAAAAGATTTGGACTTGAGTTGTTGAAGTTATTGCCTTCAGTGATGTCGTGAAAGAGCGTCGTGTAGCTAGACTGTTGGCCTAATGCATAGACGATTGGATTAAGGAAAGAGATCGGCAAGCCATTCGCCTGTTCATTTGCCAACGCTAAAAAGCCGGCCCACCGTGGGGCAGCCAGACTTGTACCTCCAATTGCGCCCGAACACTGTCCGTTGGCGCAGAAATAGTTGTCAGTGTTCGCTTCCATCGCAACATCGGGAATATTGCGGAAGGTTGTAGATCCTTGATTCGTATTGTTGATGGCAGACTTTTGATAATCGGGAATTGAGGACGCGGTATTCCATCCTCCCGTACTACCTATCCACGTTGTCTCCGCTTGCCATGTGCCTCCCGGGCCATTCGTTGTAAGGTCGGTTCCTCCGACAGTAACGATATTGGGGCTGTTCCCCGGATACCCAATATCGCCAACATTCGCACCGGAATCGCCAGAAGCCACAAAAACATTCTGGCCTTGAGCTGCAAGTTCCATAAAGATCTGCTCGTATCCGGGTTCCGATCCGGGTGTCCCTCCCCACCCAAACGAAAGACTCAACTGTTTGGCTACATTATCACTGGCCGCTTGTGTAAATGCGGTTAAGGCATCACTTCCGGAACCATACGCCTCATAGACAATCAACCCCGAAAGACGGGGAGCCATCGATATGGCCTGCTGAATATCGATGACCTCTTCTCCATCGTCGCAGCCTCCGGTTGCAGGCGTGCCCGCACAGACACCATCGACATTGAGCAACACGTTATATATCGGCACGTTGAGAGGCTGCGCAATGCTTTCAAAGTATCTCTGAACGTCGCTGAGATTATACGGACCAAGTTCGATGAGTCCCACAGTCTGGCCGCTTCCATCCAGAGTAACGTTCGGAGCATAAGCCGCCCGCATATCACTGCCAAGAAAAAGTCCGCTCTGCCCTGAGCCAGTGGTATTGCTATGAATATCCGTAGTAGCAGATTGCTTCAACATGGGATGTGGGCGGTTGTAATCAGAAAGGCCTTGTACACTCAGGATTGGGAGTTGAGCATCCACTGTGGGAGTAACATCCGGCGCAAAGAACTTACGTTTCTCCTTAGGATGTTGATAGGCTTGCATCCTGATCTGAAATGTCTTGTCGATGTTGCTAACCGGCCCGCTAACGTTTACCAGCATACGGTTTTGGTAGGTGCGCGTGATGGTAAAACCATTCGCCTTGGCGAAGGCAATCACTTTTTCGTAATCTTCTGTTGTGGGACCGAAACGTTCAGTAAATTGCTGCACACTCAAAAACTTGTGAAAGTTAGGACTCTTCGGATCGCTTAGTTGTTTTAAGAATGTCTGCAACTCTTGTGTATTGCGGAGAGGAAGAGAAAAAGACAGCTTCAGCTGTTGTTGGGCAGGAAGTTCTCCTTGAGCCTGGATATTATCAGGAGCCAATACGCGTGAAGAGAGGGACCGCCGTTGCGCCTGCAATGTGGTCAGCAACGAAAACATCGCCACAATCCAGACCGAGAAAACAAGAAACATCTTCCTCATGACTCTATCTAGAGACCAGCACATGATAAGTGCCTCCATCGTGATTTGCCGCTCATCTACAAAATGAACGGTGATTGCTGTACTCGACTGCAGTCCACCAGGACATAGATCGACCCTCCCGCCTAGCACTCATATTTCGAGGGCGAGTCGACCTAAAAGGGAGTGCTACTGACTTTGTATGGTTATTGAGGTGCCGACATTGACTTAGGCGCTGCATCCGGAGCACTTCCCCAGCTCTTGTTCGGCGACGGTCCCATATTCAATACCAGCTTTCCACCATCTTTAATATCTGAATGGCTAAACCAAGGTTTATTCCACGGTTTTCCATTCAGCGTTGCAGACTGGATGTAAAGGTTCTTGTCCGAGTTGTTGTGCGCGACGATTGTGAAATCCTTCCCGCCTTTCAAATGGATTGTTGCTTGATCGAAGAGAGGGCTTCCCAAAATGTAATCCGGGCTGGAAGGATCTACGGTGTAGAACCCCATAGCACTCATGACGTACCAGGAGGATGTCGAGCCCTGATCATCCATTCCAGGGAATGCAAGCCCGGCATGATCGCTACCATACATTAGTTTTAGAATCTTCCGAGATAGCTCCTGCGTCTTCCATGGCTGTCCCGCCCAATCATAGTAGTAGGCAGCCTGTTGGTCAGGTTGATTCCCTTGTACATATTGGCCAATAACTCCAGTGCAATCCCGGCAGATTCCTTTCGCCGAATACGGAGTGCTAAAAAATTGATCTAGCTTTTCGGTGAACTTTTCCCGGCCACCAAGCAGATTGATTAAACCTTGGACGTCATGAGGAACAAGCCATAGTGTTGACCAGCCCGACGCTTCTTTCATCATAAAGTTGTAATACGGTTCCTTAGGATCAAAGGGAGATATCCATTTCCCATCCTCTGTCTTTCCACGGATAAAACCAATTGAAGAATCGAAAACGTTCTGGTAGTTATGTGCGCGTTGCAGGAATAATTTGTAGTCGTCTTCTCTGCCAAGCTTTTTGGCGTAGAACGCGAGAGCATAATCATCCCAGCTATACTCTAGTGTTGTAGCGGCTCCGGCTTTGCCACCCGCATACGGAGGACTGGGATTATGATTTGGAATGATGTCCGAGATCCATCCCTGCCGCATGTACTCTTCGAGATACCCACGAGGACCACGGCTATCTGTTGCATTCTTCCTTAGATATTCGTAAACACCAGCCCAATCGAAATTTAAGCCGCGTTCCCAATCTCCCAGATACATAAAGACAGCATTGTCTCCGTGAAAGGAAGTTCCCATGTATCCAGATTCACGAGCCATATCGAATTGCGAACGTAGAATGTCGATTTTTTCATCAGGCTCAAGAAGCGTAAGCAATACGATTTGATTGCGACCTGTGTCCCAGAAAGGTACTTCTCCATAGCGATCATATTCGGCAATCCTGGTCTTTCCATCACGGCCGACAAACGACTCTCCTTTTCGTGCAATCAGGCGCGGACTGGCAAAGGAATGATAGAGGCAGGAGTAAAAGAGCATCTTCTCTTTCTCTGTTCCACCTTTTACCTCTATAAGGTTTAGTTTCTTTGACCACGCTTCCTGCGCTTTAGTCTTGATGCCCTCAAAGTTCCATCCTGGATTCTCTGCTTCGAGCCGCCGCTCGGCCATCGTGTAGTCAAGCCCGGAAGCTACCTTTACAAGGATCTGTTCCCCAGGCTTTGTCGAAAAACGAAGATATGCTCCGGCGTAGTTGCCCGAAATCTTTCTCTGCTCAGGTTTCACATCGCTGTAACCAATCAGAGGGTCGTTAGTTATGGGCTTCTTTGGGGGAATCTCCCGAAATGCCCCAAAGGACGTAAAGGAGCGTGAGAACTCAGCCACAAAGACAGCGTTGTTCTGCTCACTTCTTCCTCGTACGGTATGATCATCGAGGATTTCTATATCCCCACCCGCATCACCTAAATCGAGAAGAACATTAGATTTCTCCGACTCCGGAAAGGTAAAACGAAACAGACCAGTCCACGTTGTAGCAGTCATCTCGGCCCTGGTTTTGAAATCCTCGAGATACACACTGTAATAACCGGGTGATGCCTTCTCTGTAGCCTTGTCATAGACAGAGGCCGTTCGTTCTGGAGGAGCAGTCCAGTTCCCGACTATCGGCATGAGCGCAAGCCCATCCAGCACACCACCAGAGAAGCCCACCATTGTTCGGTTTGGATAGAAATAGGGCGCCCTGACACCCGCGGGAAAGCTAACATCCAGATTGACATTAATAGGAGCTAGCTCGGTGGAGCTCTGGGGCAGCTTGGCCCCTGGAGAAGTAAATCCGGAGTAGAGTTGCTCACCTGGAGGAGGAGCATTCCCTATCAACTTTTGATCGTCCAGAGGAGCCGTACCCACGAGAGTGTTCACATACTCGACTGGAGATTTCGTTTGATCTCCTTCCTGCTGAGCTAGAGCTCCTGTAAGCCATATACATCCGACAAAGAGGAATGCCATCGGATACTTCAAAAACAGGCGCAAAACAGTCATGACAAAAATTCCTTACTTTTCTGTACAGACAAACCGAGTGAGGCGGAGACTTCCGCATTATGTAACAGCAAAAGTCTCTGCGATGAGCTAGAGCAATACCAGCCTCGGCCAACTCTGGGACCCAGGAAAGCTGACGCCGCTCTCCGCCAAAGAAAGCGGCGCTTCGCTAACACTGAACCAGGTATAGTAATGCTGAACTTTCTCTAAAAGGTGATTTTTCCCGAAAGTTGGAGAGTTCTCGGGAAGTTCTGTTGTGTTGGACCAACGGTGCCAAAGCCACTCCATCCCGAAGTCGGACTATAGGTGGGTGGTCCATCGCCGGGATTGTTATCCGGACCGCCAAAGAGAACGGAGTTGAGTGCGTTGAATGCATCCAGGCGCAGCTGAAATTTGAAGTTCTCCCAGATATCCAGATTCTTCTGAACCGAAAGATCAAGACTCGGAATTGTCGGCGTTCGAACCTGAGTTGTATGATCCGGAAGATTCATCAGTCCGTAAGAGGGAATTCCCGCCCAGCAGCTTGAATCGTTATTTAGCCAGCGTCCCTTGCCAACAGAAGTTCCTCCAGGAGCACGGAAACTTTGGTTGGAACATGTGTACCAATAGCCAGTATTCAGTCCGACGGGGGTTCCACTCTGAGTATTAAAGACACCACTGAGAGTCCAGTTGTTGATCAAAGCAGCCAGTGGACGCGATGGCGCAGAAAGAATATATCCTCCTTTCCCAAAGGGAAGATCCCAAACACTGGTTACCGACAGAATATGAGTACGATCGGAACCGGAGATCCAATGAATCTGAACTGGATCCTGATAAGGCCACCCATTCTGATACCCATCGCCATTGATAGTTTTCGAATAGGTGTACGCCAGCTGGTAGCTTAACCCACGACCGGAAGAATTTGTGACTCTGCGATTGAGCTTTACCTCAAGAGCGTCATACCAGTTCCGACCCAACCCTGCATTGTATTGTCCGATGAGCCCGTTTCCTCCGGGGCTGCAATATTGTGACCCAGGCTGAAGCAGTGCAATTGCTTTTATGGTTTTGGAGGTTCCGCATTGTCCCGGTCCGGACATGGCGGCAACTCCATAATAGGGATTGGGCACCTGTTGGTCCCAGATCTGCGGATTCGTCTGTGCGGCTCTTTGCTGGGCAAGAGTTGCTACACCGTTCAGCCATAGACCTACACGCAAGCGGCTGCTGAAATTCCCGGCATAACGCGCGTCCAGTACCATCCCACCAGGCAACTCACGCTGAAATCCCAATGAGACAATCTGTTCCATTGGAATCTTTCTATTAGGAAAATCAGCCTGAATCGTTCCGTTACCAACATTGGTTAACAGCCCTTTACTGTTGCCGCTGGGAACCAGAAGACCAGTAGAGAACGGAGCGCCTGACTGAAAATAGCCGGTTGGAGTATTCCCCCCATCTGTAGAAGAGGTGTAATTGGTGCTCTGCGTTTCACCAATACTCGATCCGCCTTCAAGACCATAGGAATACATGACTCCATAGCCACCACGGATAACGGTCTTGGGATTTACAGCAAAAGCAAATCCTATCCGGGGCCCTACATTTGACCAATCCGTGTCATAGGCATTGCGCGATTGACCATCTGTGCCAGCAAATTGAAGTCCTCCATAGACGGTCGCCAGAGATGCGACATTAATTCCAGCCGCAGCCCAGGCGGCAGAGTTTGCTCCACTGGCAACGTTTGCCTGATATGTGGAATCGTTCGTTAAGGGACTGACGCAGGTAAGACAAATACCACGATTCAGGTGGTTGTAGCGCTCACGTAATCCACGTTGAACGTCGTAGCGGATACCTAGATTGAGCGTGAGGCGATGAGTTGCACGCCAATTGTCCTGAAAATAAACCGCATAGACTGGATAGCCTTCCATGATCGACGGGAACCAGTCAATGGAACCGCTCGATGGATACCCCAAATAGAACGAAGCAAGAGCGGACCCGTTGGGACTATTCGATTGACAGCCGTTGGAATTGCCGGAGGTAGGCGCAACCGGATAACAATTCTGGTTGTGAGGATTGAACTGAGTCCATCCAGAATTAAAGGTGAAAGTCCCATTGGGATGCCCGCCGGAATATGGCCGCCCGCCATACTGAAACTCGTCGATTTCACCGCCGAACTCAAGACTATGAGCCCCAGATGTTTTGGTGAGATCGGCATCCAGTGTGTAATTATTGGTCACATCGTTGTTGAGCTGATTGCCAAAAATCTGGTGATTGTCGGCAGGGTTGTTTGCCAGGAATCCAGTCCCCCAACTGTCTGTCACGCGAAATTCCGGCAAGTATTTGGCCGAGGTATAGTTAGGGAGCGGCATGCCAAGTCCAATCGTGTTTGGGTCGATCTGATGGGACTGATCGCCGTTGGGAGAGCTCTCCCAGAAGCGGTTAAAAGAAATCTTGAAATCGCCAACCAATGAAGACGAAAATACATGAGTCACATCCTGCGTGGCGACCCAGCTCTCGTGTGCATAATTAATGTTGCCGTTTGCAGCAACACCGCTCAAACCATTCTGACTCCGATTCTCTGTCCCCTTCCACCAGAGGAAATAGCTGTAGAGCTTTGTCTTATCAGTAAGGTTATAGTCCACACGGACCATTGGCTGGTTATAGTCATAGCGGGATGGAGTGATGCCTATGTAGTTGTTGCCCTTAGCAAGGTTTCCCGTACCCGGAATGTTAGGCAGCGGGATGTATTTCAAAACAGCTGCTGCAGCCGGGTTGATCTGCGCCCCTGTAATGGTGTTATTCGGGAGGGGCTGTTGGGCAACGTGATTACTGTTACAGGAAGTGGCCGGACCTCCATCAAGACAGTAAGCAGTTCCTGGCTGATAAACCGGGAGCCCAGTCGGAAACTCCTGCGGATCCATTTGTTGGACCAGTCCGAAATTCACCCCGGAATTTCCGTTATATCCAGGACGAAGATAGGCAGGCGGAACATTTTCAAGCGTCACACCCGCGAGCGATTGACGGTAGCCTTCAAAGCCAAAGAAAAAGAAGAGCTTGTTTCTCTTAATCGGCCCGCCGGCCGTAATCCAGAACTGGTGCTGAATCGCCCCTTGGCGAGGCGTCCCTGTGAGGTTGTTCTGAAAGGTGTTGGCATTCATGAACGAATCCTCATAGGCGTATCTGGCAGAGCCATGGTATTGATCTCCGCCGCTTTTTGTGACAACGTTGACAGTACCGCCACTCGTTCGACCGTAGCGGGCATCATATGTAGTGGTCATCACATTCACTTCCTGGATGCTGTCCAGGTTGGGCGAGACTGTCCATTCACCAGGTTGGTGATTGTCATAACCAAACTGGCTGGTAATGTTGCTTCCGTTCAGAGTGAATTGATTGTTCCCTACGATGCCGCCGCCGAGAGTGTATTGGTTTGAAACGTCGTAACCGGTGGTGCCATGAGCTCCGGAGGTGCCGAAACTTGTCTGGGTAAACTGGCTGCCTGGAGTAGTCCCAATCAGGTTGTACGATTGGCCACCACTCACAGGAACGCTCTGTAATTCACGCTGGTCAAGAACGGTATTGTTTGAAGCAGTAGAGGCCTCGAGCGCCGGTGGCGCTGTACTGACTACTACACGCTCCGAGACAGCTCCTACTTCAAGTGTGAAGTTCTGATTGAAAGTTTGGGAAGCGCGAAGAAGGACCTTATCTTGAATGAAAGTCTTAAATCCGGTGGCATTTGCTGTAACAGTATAGGTTCCGGGTAAAACATACGGAATATAGAAGACACCCTTATCAGTAGTCTGAGTGGTGTACTGTGTACCCGAATCGACATTTACTGCAGTCACTGTAGCACTCTTGATAATCGCTCCTGAAGGATCTGTAACCTGACCTGTCAGGACTGACCGAAACTCCTGCGCACCACAGCAGAGAGTTACAAAGAATACGGTGAGCAGGCAAAAGCTGCTCCGCATTCGCCAAGCGAACTGATTACGCATGACTGGCTCTCCAAAGGATAGACTTCGCAGGGTCTGAGATTTTGAACCCCAAGTCCCGTCGAATTAAGAGCGAGTCTAGGATTGAGCAAAGATGAAGTACTGATAAGTTCTGAAATATTTCTGAAATCTTCTATAAACACGATGACATGGACCAATTCTTCAATTTTCTGGAGGCTCTTATGCCAAGTCTTGTACAGGAATTCGAATTGAAGCGGAGCTTGCTGCTGTTTTATAGTTGGTAAACATAAAGCTGGCTGCTTGCTAACTCTGCTTTGACGATCAAAGCCCAGTTCCCTCACCTTCACCTGAGCTCTGTGGAGGGCTGAATGAGTACTGCACTTGGCTGCATTTATCGTACGGACCAAATCGAAATCGACGTCACTCGCAACTGCGTCAGGCGCATGGGGGAGGAGCACCTTCTCCGATACCAAAGCTTCCAGGTATTACTCTATCTTCTGGAACAATCAGGGAAGGTCGTATCTAAGGAAGAGTTGACTACCAGGATTTGGCATGATGCTGCGGTTACTGAAAATGGCCTAACCCAGTGCATCACGGAGATACGTAAGGCCCTCGGCGATGACTCCCGCCATCCTATATATATAAAGACAGTATCGAAGGTCGGCTACTGCTTCGTGGCACCGGTCCAACTTCTCCCCCCGGGCACTGAGCCCGCCGTTGTCAAGAGATCTGACACTCCATTTCCCGCGATTGTCGGGGCTCAAGAACCAAACATTCTGAGCTTCCCCCCGGTACCTTCGGCTAGCCTCCCAAACGAAGAAACAAGGCAGCACTGGCCTAGCACTCATCTTCTCCAACGATTGAGCTCTTTCAAGAAAGCATATGTCCTCTGTGTCGTAGCCTGCTTTCTGATCATTACATTGGGACTGCTGATCGGCATTTCCCCAAAATCGGTTGCAACAAAGCAACCAATTCTACCTTCGGGCACCGAACGAAGCCTGATCGTAATGTATTTCGACAACGATTCGCAGAGAGAAGAATTTGATTGGCTGAGGCAAGGGCTGACAGACATGATGATCACAGATCTTTCCAGAACCCCGGATCTTCATGTTCTGAGCCGTCAGCAGCTCTCACTTTTGGTATCCGACCGCGGTAAGCCAGATGGGCAAAAGTCTTTTGCTCAGGCGATGCGCATTGCTCAAGACATTCATGCAGCGGAGTTCCTCACCGGAAGCTTCTGTACCCTCGATGGCCAGTTTCGGATCGACATTCAGTTACATGATGCTCGCACCGGACAAATCATCTTTGCCGATCATAGAACATTTCCAAACCCTAGCGGAATCCTCAACCAGGTTGATGTCCTCGCTGAACACCTGACAGCTGCGATGGCACTGAATTCGGAAGTCAAATCAAACATTGCAGAAGTAACCACCAAAAATGTCGAGGCCTATCAGTACTATTCTCTCGGAGTAGAGAAAGCACAGCAGTTCGAAAACTCTCAGGCATTGGATCTTCTGAAACAGGCAGCCAAACTCGACCCGGAGTTTGCAATGGCCTATGCCCGGATCGGGTACACCTATGCACTGGCCGACTTTTCCCCGGAAGAGGGTAGGCCGTATTTGGAAAAGGCACTTCAGCTTTCCAAGCATCTCTCTGAAAAGGATAGCCTCTCAATTCGAGCCTGGTATGCCATTTCCAAATCCGACTATGAAACGGCTGGACAAATTCTGAACAGAATTAGTCATCTTTATCCACAAGAGACAGAAGCATATTGGAGTCTGGCGCGTTTACTGAGAGCCGAAGAGCAACCGGAGGAAGCGCTCGCAATTCTTCGCCGCGGGCTTGAACTAAATCCTGACGACAAGAACCTCTACAATACACTCGGATTTGTGTTGTTAAGCCTCCACCGTTATCCCGAAGCGATTAGCGCCTTCCATCGATATGTCGAGTTGGCGCCGGATGCGCCCAATGCACACGACAGTCTGGGAATGGGATACCAGCAATCCGGTAATTATCCCGGAGCTATATCCGAATACAATCAGGCCTTAACACTTAATGCACAATTTGAGCCTTCAATCATTCACCTCGGTGACGTCTACTATCAAACAGGACAATTCGAGAAAGCCATCGACCAATACCATCTCTATATCAAAGTTGCGGACACAAATAAGGCACGCGCCCTGGGCTATGGAAATCTAGCTACTGTCTATCTCGCAATGAATCGAATCTCAGACGCGAAGAAAGCAGCAGCAAACGAATTGAAAAATAATCCCAATTCGGTCTGGACATCCTTAGTGATAGCCTTGAAACAATCTGATAGCAGTACGGAAAGCAAATTAGAACGCGTACTGTTTAAGGGCATTCCCACTCAAGAGAGAGGAACACCCGGAGATCAGAGGACTAAGTTCTACTACCAGGGTCACATAGATATGGCAAAAGGCCGCCCTCAAAAAGCTCTTGAAGAATTCAGAGCTGCCTTGCAGCACCTTCCACCTAGCTCAGGAATCGACTTCCACGAAGATTGTCTTGCGAACGCCGAATTGCAATTGGGTTTCTTTAAGGAAGCCGCTGCAGAGTATCAACGAATTCTAAAATCAAACCCTAATTATCCACAAGCGCAGTTGCATCTTGCGGAAGCAGAAGCACATATTGCAGAACAGAAACACAAACTATGATTCGGCAATAACCTAGTACACGCTATCACTGACAACTCTATCTTTGTACGAGAAAGGCTCCTGAGAAGAATCAGCTTTCGCTGAATTCTCCTCAGAGACCAAGTTATTCGCACTCAAGAAATTCATCCCCGCACCGCGGGGACAGATCTTCCAATTACTGTTTCCCTTCAGAATGAATCGGTTCATCCCCTCGTCGAGGGGAAAATATACATCTTCAGCAAGCAATAATCTCCAAGTATCTACATCGCTGAACCACATGGCTCGGCGATAGCTCCGGAATATTGGTTATAAGCCACAGTTTCGCATTCTTCCTCTGTATCGAGACAAGGAGCGAGACTCAACAACCCGCAACCGAAAGCTTTGCCCGGTCCGAGTCCGGCCAGAACTGCATTGCGGATTTCATTCTTATCACGTACCAGCAGTAACCCTTCAAAACATACCTGATAAAGACAAATCGTCGATGTGATCTTTTGACTGCTTCTAAATAATCTACGAGAGACGACGAGATGTTGCCGGACCGCAAAGCCGTGTCGCTCTCCCTGGCGATGAAGCCATTCGTCCAGATCGCTCCTTCGAGACAGTCCATACCGCTTCCTTCCTCTCGTAACAGTTGGATTAGCCATCAGCCTGAAGCGATAACTGTAACCGGCAGTAATAAAACTATCTAGATTCACCAATTTTGTCTGTGTCGAGCGAAGCAGGTAGCCAGGCAGTCTTTCGAGTACAGACCAATTCCCTTTTATTTCCGACTGGACCAAGACTGTCGGCTCCATGGGAAGATATTCAAATTGTTCCAAACGCCATAAGAAGCGTGGAGCTTTATCACCAGGACCATTTACAAATGCCCGAACGAGTGTTCGGTGCAACTCGTACGAATCTCCCAAGTCGCGGCGCACCTGTGTACAACCTGGATCAAGCAATAACTTCGTTAGATACATTGATGGTTTCCGTTCTTATAAAACGCGGCCCAAATAGCCGCTTGGAGAATGGAGCAATCGGTTGATCTAAACGTACAAATCCATCTGACGAATTTTCCAGAAGAAAGCGCAAGGCCTTTCCCTCATCCGCTTTACGAGGAACGCACAATCTCGGGTAACGGGAAAAAACCTCAGCTATTGTCTGGTCTATCTTCAGACCGTCAGGAAGACAAATAGGACAACTGGGAACAAAACTCTTGCGTCCCAGACACAAAGACCAAACCGGGGCAGCCAGAGCTAGATGAATCTGTCGCAATAACTCTGTCTCTCCTTGCAATCCAACCAGAAATACCGCGTCCGCAAGATAAAATCTTGGACTTACAATAGTCCGATTGGTTACGACTCCGGAGGCCTCAAAAAGGGTCCTTTTCGATGAGTCACGATCTCCTCCTACGGTCTGGAAATCACGCATCAAAATACCCTCACGGTCAACACGAACGCCCATCTGCAGTTCAGCGAGGTCCTGAATATCTTCTTCCCTATCGCGTCCGAGTGCAGCACAAACCAAGCCAAGAACTCCTGATTTGGATGGCTCCAATTGAGTGTCACGCTCATCGAAACGGCTCATCGTCCCCCAAGACTGTAGAGGACCCTGCAGTCTCATCAACAATGTCGACATTTCATACCGCCCATTCCGCTTCGATCTTTTCCTTCACCCATGACGAGAGGCCCGACAGATTCTTCATGTCTACTCCCTTTATCGATGGCCAGGACTCAGAAACATCCAAATAAGCCCATTCGTCCCGATTATCGCCGTAGACACCTGCGAGCTTACGGTCGTACTCGGCTAGCGCCTCAACAGAGAGACCACTAAGCGCTCTCCCCGGTTTAGCTGTTATTGGCACCTCAAAGGCATTCGCCAAATTAAACGGACTGCGATGACGAATGGAAACACCTACAAAGCTTGGCGGATTGTGCGCAGCGAAAGCATTCTGTTTCCCTGATGGAATGGCCTGCGTCAATGCCTCTGTAAATGAACGGATTGCTTCTAGAGCAAGATCCTTATCCTGCTGAAGATTTTGCAGAAGCTTTTGAGTATCGAGCAATGCATATCTATAGAAGGTAGCCGACTTAAATTCCGTCTGACCAATCATCCTCGCCGAAGCTTCTTCAGAACTGCTCTTATCGTCAACCGCCGTAAAGTAATCGAACTCGCGTTCAACTCGATGCGTACTAATCGCATGCGCAACCTGGCAGGCAGCGTCCTGATTCGCCTCAGGGAGATCGGCTAGCATGCGACCGAAGAGTGCGATGTCGACCGCTTTGCCTCCATTCAAGAGTGCCCGAGTCTGTTTTGCAATTTCCGCAGGAACACTCATCTTGGCTTCTTTCTTGCTCTTTTGCGATCCATCAGTTCCACCATTGCCGAGTTGATCCCAGTGTTGGAGGATCAACTCAACCAATGCCGAGATCTCTTTTTCCCCAAGAAAGAGCAGGTATTCGGTTTTACCATCATTCTTTAGCTTCAGCCCTGCTCCACTCAGAATCCAATCGATCCGACTTCCGGCACTCTCCCTGCCCAAAGTGGCCAGTCTTGTCTCCAATAATTCTTTGAGCTTCTTCGTCCGCACCCCGCAAAAATCATCGTCGAGCAATGCAGATTGCTGAAACACTCCACGTATAGCCCTTTTCCAACACTGGCTACTGACCCGAACGCGGCGAACTCCGCCAAAGATCGCTTCTTTAGGAGATCCGGTATCGTCCCTATTCAAATTTGAAGGAGCGAAACTCTGAATTAAATGGTATTCAACAAACAGGCTCATAGTGGGTTCCCATTCCTTCCTGCCGAGCACTGCTGTCCATCAATACAGGCTCCCAAGATACACCTGAATAAAACTCCTGCATCCACCGGAACTGTATCTGGCTATGTACTTCTTCTCTTGAAGGATCCAGCCAGTAACAGAGATCTTTCAACAGCTCCGTATAATCAACGCCTACATTTTCCTTAGCAAGAATAGTGACAATCTGCCGGAGATGAGTTTTCAGGCTCGATTGTGGAGCTTCAAGCAGAGAGATAAAACGTCTCTCTATGCCGATATGCCGCCCCTCACGACGAGTCATCAGTTGACCACAGCTTCTGGCCAAAGAGCGTAAAGAGGTGGAAGGATGAATTGCAAACAAACCACCTACCAGATATAGCGACAGCCGAACAGGATTCGACTCGTGCATGTCAGAGGCAACAAATGGCTCTACATAGGGATAGGCTGGCGGATAATGACCTAGAGGATATTCCAGACTTAGGCGTAGCTTTGAAATAGCTCCTGAATCTTTCTTCGACAACCGGCAGAGATAGGGAATGAATTCTTCCATGCGATTTTTCATAATTCGCCTACATTTCAAACAGTACTATCTAGATCGTTAATTGTTAGGGACTCTACGAGAGCATTAAATCGTGAGCGATATAAAGCTTCAGCACGAAGCGCAGACCAAGAAGACCCAAGGCTCTTCTCCAGCAGAATCCATACTCTCCCCGCAGCTAAAGCCAAAGCATCCGTCCAATGCCGACGTGCTTCACTAACAGCTCCCGAGGAAATCAGCATCATGACCCGGGGCAATACCCTTTGAAGAGGCGTGAAAAACTCACCTGTCAGCGGACCTTGGTCCAATACCGCTTGTGCTTGAGCAAAGGTTTCTGGGCGATCCGCACCCGGCATAATGCTGGAAAGCATTTTCGTTGCAAGAATACGAAGCTGTCCATGCATATCCTCTGCACGCTTGATTTCTCCCATTAATAATTGAGTAGCCTCTACATCGGAGAAGATCGATACAGGAAGAGTAATCACCATCATGCGCCATCGCAACAACTTAGCCTGATTGCTCGCCAGTCCTCCGACCAGAAGCTTTTGGTCCCCTTTCCCTCCCAGCAATGCGTGTAGCTCTGACGCCCAGGTCAATACTTCAGCCGCACTCGCAAATGAGTTCTGAGAACCAGCTGCGATCAGTAATGAAAGATCCCGCCAAATATCTCGCCCACTACTGAAGTTAAAACGAATTGGTCCACTTTTTCCTTGCCCATAAACGGCCATTGGATCGGGAGGAACATTGTCGCTCAGAGCTAATCCGGGAGCAAAGTGGAGCCAGCGAACCAGATCATCATGCTCGCGCACAAACAACGTAGCTCTGGATATGCGGGTATATTGATCATTCGGTCCTGATACAGATGTGGACTCAGCCTTCAGATCCGATATCTGCACAGCCGGCCTCTCCCATACCGGCAAATCCTCGGATAATGAACTTGATGGAGGATGCAATGCCAAACACAGCGTCTCCGCAAGATTGTTCCCGACTGGAAGAATAGCCGCCGTATTGGCCAGCGGGCCAGCCTTATCGGAAGCACGTAAAACCTTGACCAGCCCGCCCGGACAAAACTGGAGATAGCCCAGAAGCATTTTTATCGCGGCAGCAGGATCGATAGCTACCGGAACAGAATCTCGAGAATGATCGAAAACGGTGGGCGAAGCTCCACATGCGTTGCCGAACGATATTTGAGTCCAGGGCTTAACCTTACTCCTGGTCTCTTTCGATATCGCTAACTCAGCAACCTGCATAAAGGGGTATTCCGGATGGAAAAGCCAAAAACGTTCTCTCCAGGCTGCCCAATATCTCTCAAATACATCGACCGGGAATCCCTCGTTATACCAATGAACCCTGTCGCTATGACTCCATTTCTTCACATATGCACTCATCATGGCACGATGAGTAATTGTCAGTAATAGCCGGTAGAGCGCTATTAGTGTTGTTGGAGAATCCTCCTCCAGAGATCGAATCTCGTGACTCTTCTCAAACAGTTGCCCTAAACCGACATTATTTGCCGAACCGTCGAGCATACGGACACTGATCCACGGCTCATCTATAAGGTTGAACCCCTTACCCATAAGCTTACACATCCACCCCGCAAGCCCTTTCACATGCAGGCCCGCTAAACGCCAACAACTATGGTGCTACAGGTAATTCCGGCCCCTAAATCATCTTAGGTTTCAATGTATAGCAATTCCGTCAAAAGATAGCTGTACTTCATACCTTCTGACCGGCCGTGCTCAAAGACCCAAAATGTTTCGGACATATACGTACATAACTGCATTAGCAGCATGCCTACGTCCTACGCGTCTCACTGTACACATTTGCACGCTAAGCAGATGCTTATAGGTGCACAATGAAGCATATATTTTTTGTTATCGATAGCATCAATGATTTACATCTAGGCTACCCAAGCAGCATCTGATTCGTCATGCGCTTTCATCCCCGCAGATGCAGGGATTTGTCGAGACTAATCAATCAGTCAATACACTATACACCGGTTCATCCCTTTGCTCCTCCGCTCTACGGGAAGAAGGGAGACGGAAAATCAACATCTTATTTTATTTTTGTTTTATTACTGAAACGACTCAATTGTACATCCATTTAACTTAGCCAACAAATCTTCCTATAGCTACGATCCTCGATAGGACAATTTGAAGATTGGTTACATCCCGCTCTGTCTTTGTGCTATCGTTATACATTTCTGTTTTTGCCTCTGTAGTGACACCGGTCACCCTGCTTAGGAATTAGAAATCTAGCTCCGCACAAGATATCTTCCGCTACCACTACGTCATAAAGATTCATTCTGATTTTAGATAACACGACCAGCATGCGTCATCAGTGTCACCCGTCGACAGCTAGGATTTTCACTTAAGGTCACAAGACCTCAAACATCTCATAAATCCACCACGGAAGAATGCGTTTTGCGCCAAGCCACGCAGTTCGTGGTAGGCCTGAATATCGAATCCTATACTGCCTGAGCAAAGGTATATTTCCTCATTGTTATTACACGGTTGATAGGCAACCGAGCTCTCACCTAGTCGACGGTCGGGGAAAAAGAGGCGCGGAGGGTAACGACCGCGCCTGTCCTTGGGTTTATATATAAGGAGGTTTCTCTATGGAAACCTTCCAACACTACTGCAACAGCTTGGTAACTAGCTGCTGGGTGCTATTGGCCTGAGCCAGAGCCGAGATGCCGGTTTGCATCAAGATCTGGTATTTCGACAGATTTGAGGTTGCGGTACCATAATCGGTAGCAACAACGTCGTTCTGGGCGGAGAGTACGTTGGTGGACTGCGTGCTCATAACATTGCTGACCGCTTGCAGGGTGTTGATGGCGGCGCCAGCAGTTCCACGAGATGCAGCAACATTTGCGATTGCTTGGGTGATCTCATTCAGCGCTGCTTGAGCTCCCGTTTGAGTCCCGAGAGACAGAGCGAAAGTTCCGGCCGCCTTAGAAGTCGAACCGGTATCGAAGGTATTTCCCTGCGCATCAACAAAGAGAAAGTTGTTTTCGGTAATCGCTTTTCCGTTGGAGTCAAGATTACCAGCCTGGGCCGCCGTAGCTTGGGAGTATTGCAGGTTGTGACTATCTGCGGCTGCGGCGGCAGAAGCTTCAGCGGGTGTGCTAGCTGTGACTGTCGTACCATCCACCTTGACAACAGTGGTCGATGTTGAACCGGTAGCACCAATCCTGTATACCTTTCCATCCGTCGAATCCGTGAGGATGTAATCGTCTTTATTAATGGTGTTTCCGAGTGCGTCTTTTCCAGTCCCGTCGGCAGTTGCGTCTTGTTTAGTGGTTCCAGTGAAATACTTCGTTGTACTTGTACCGGCACCTAGCCCGTACACCCTACTACCGTTGATTGCAATGTCCTGTGCCGTCGATGTTCCGACATTATATGTCTTGCTGTTAATCGTAACTATATGATCGCCAAGTGAATAGGAATTTCCGAGACTATCAACGCCTGCTTCCGACGCCGCAACATTGTCGCCAGTAGATCCAATAAGGATCTGGGTCTGAAGACCGATCGCCGAAGAATCAACCTGTCCCAAAGCCCTAGTCGAATAAGAACTGGCAACAGTACCGTCTGAGGTAAAAACGCCTACGCCCTTACTAAAGACGTTGATTCCATTGTATTCGGTATTGCTGCTGATCGTATTGATCTGCGTCATAATGGACGAATACTCTGCTTGGGTAGCTGCGAGCTGAGATGAGTTCAGGGTTCCGTTACCAGCTTCCGTGGCCAGAGTTACAGCACGATTCAACAGGCTGGTAATCTGGGACATCGCACCATCGGCAACCTGCAGGAAGTCCACGCCTTCACTTGCGTTCTTTGCCGATTGAGTGAGAGCCGTGGAGGAAGCGCTCAGCGCATCCGACAGCGAAAGTCCTGCAGCATCGTCCGCGCCGGAGTTAATACGCGATCCAGAAGAGAGCTGCTGAAGGGTGGTTTGCAGGTTCTTCTGTGAGTTATTGAGATTGTTCTGCGCATAAATCGCAGAGATATTGTTGAGCACGCCGAGTGACATACTTTTCCCTTTCTCGTTTTGTGGGTAGCCAGCACATAGGCTGGAGTTTTCTAAGATAGGAGGCTTCTAGTGTTGAGCTAGATCATCCTCGGTACTGACCCACTTATCGGTCACGAGAAAGTCGACTTTAGGCTTTGAGGTAGAGGAATCTAAGTTAGATAGATTAATCATAAGTTATTGAACTATCATTCGCTTTTACTTTCCAACACAGTCACTCCTATCCCTTCTAATTGAATCTTTGAATTTTCGCGCATTACTGCACGCACAAGAGCTCTCGATAAATTCCACATTTTCTCCTCTTCATAAGCTCCCGCAAACCACACGGTCCCAAGTAATTAATCTTCACGTTGTCGCCACAATGGTCTTTTACCTTCAAAATGAATCTTTGGCGAGAGAGGCTATTGCGCGTCGTGATGGTGAAACCCGTTTTATTTCGTTATCCGGATTATTCATCAACCTTCAAAAGAGAAGACGCCGTGAAGATGCCGAGTCATATTGAGGCTTGGCCCAAAAAGATGACGGACATTCGAAAATTGAAATTGTTGGGTGGTATGCCGATATTGCGATATCGATAGACGGAAGACTCATCCCTGCTCAGTGCTGGAGGGACTTCATCTTTACAAGCAAAGTGAGTTAAGGCTAGACCAACAAAGATTCAATATCAGTAACCGTGCAGAGCTAAATTTCAACACATGGCTCGGTTATCGATGATGGAAACTTCTGATGACACCATCTCAGCTTGCGCCCGCTTCAAGATTACGGCGAAGGTGGGAACCCACGGTTTTTCTGCCGCTGCCTGTCGACGTAATAAACCAAAACACAATTCTCAACGAATGGTAACTCTTGCCGGAGATCGAGAGCACAATCAGACCATAAATCCACTCCGATCAGAACGGAATTCCTTCCACTTTTTCGACCATCCTCGAAGAACAGAATTTATCAGTCTCAAAGTTGTAAACAAAAGTGGCCACACGCCTTACAACCATTTCTCAATGCTGGCATCCTTTTTAGATGGGCGCATCGTAGCAGAGGAGATCTGCTGCTGATCTGTCCTGTGAAGTGGAATTGTACGTAAATTCACGCTCGGATAGAAATTTTCTATTACACACCCAGGCTTTGCGATGAACCTGTGTAATCGAAATTTTGTACACCTATCAAGTGTCAAAACCTTCTGCGCTGACGTCACAGCATATTGGGTCTACTCAATGACAAACGCCAAATCGACATAAGTTATCTTTAGCCACGTTTGGCAAATGTATTTACCAGATAATAAACAACTTAATCTCCACACAACCGGCTTTAAATCGGCAGAAACGCCCGGTTACTCGATTGGAGGCAGTATGCGCAAATATTTCATGATTCAATCCCACACATCAGCAGAACCGGATTTAATAATCCGTCGGTCTCGACACTATCTCGTTATTTTCGCCCTGCTCTTTGGCCTCACAGCGATGGCTAACGCCCAATACAGGGCCTCGCTTCGAGGAGTGGTTGCAGATACACAGGGCGCTGTCGTCCCAGACACAACTGTGACATTGACAAATAAGGACACGAATCAGAAGTCGGTCAGCAACAGCGATGCGAATGGAATTTATATATTCAATGGTCTGGCGCCAGCCAATTATTCAATTTCGGCCGAGAAGACCGGTTTCAAGAAGAAGGTTCTCGATCATGTTCAACTCATTCCCGAGCAACTGAACTCCCTTAATCTGCAAATGGAAATCGGCGGTGCCGAGGAAACGGTAACTGTATCGGGTACGACGCAGGCATTGGACGCAGAAACTGCTACCGTAAGCTCAACGATAAACAGCAACCAGATCCAACACCTTCCCTCCTTCAATCGGGATATATTCCAACTCGCACAGTTGACTCCGGGTGTCTTCGGGGATGCATCGCAGGCAGGTGGAGGCGGCGCATCCAATACTCCCGGCAATCAGGGACCTGGAGGCACGGCAGGGGGTTCTGGAGGTATTTTCCAGACCGAGAATGGACCTCAAATCCAGACCCGTGGTGGTCAATACGAGACTAATGGCATCACCGTCGACGGAATTAGCACGGCCAGTGCAGTCTGGGGCGGGACTTCCATCATCACTCCCAGCGAGGATTCTGTAGAGAGCCTTAAGGTAGTCTCGAATAGCTACGACGCCGAAAATGGCCGCTTCAGTGGCGCGCAGATTCAAGTCACATCCAAGAGCGGGACCAACGCTCTGCACGGCAGTGCATTCTTTAAGGCATCTCGCCCTGGGTTAAATGCCTATCAACGCTGGAATGGAGTTGGTTCGAACCGCGCAGGCACGCCACAATCTCGCGGACTAAATCGGGATCAAAACCAATTTAATCAATACGGCGGCAGCCTGGGCGGCCCCATCTGGAAAGATAAGGTCTTCGCATTCTTTAACTGGGAGACCAGTCCTCTTGCAGCAAAGACGACAGCACAGGGCTGGTATGAAACTTCACAGTTTCGCTCCAGCGCAGCAGCAAGTGGAAGCATTGCGGCCAAGTATCTTTCCTTCCCAGGAGGAGAGGTCTCTGCCAACGGAATCATTCAGCGAGACTGCGCAAGTATCGGCCTTGTTGAGAATGTAAACTGCAGGGCCACATCGCAGGGATTAGACGTTGGCTCTCCACTCAAAACGGGTCTAGGCCGTCAGGACCTGACGTACGGTGGAAATTCAAACAACCCCGGTATTGGCGGAGGTCTGGATGGCGTGCCTGATTTCGCATTATTCAACTCAGTTAACCCTACTACGACATCTCAGTCGCAATACAATGGGCGTCTCGATGCTAATGTCACACAAAATGATCGGTTAAGCTTCGCCATCTACTGGGTACCTGTAGACCGGACCAACTTTAATGGACCGATTCGCTCCGCTAACCTCTGGCATCATTCACAGGTTAATGATGCTTTCTCGGTAATTTGGAATCACACATTTTCTCCGACACTCCTAAATCAAGCTCGTGCAAATGCTGCAGGCTGGCGCTGGAATGAAGTCGCTTCGAATCCTCAGGCACCCTTCGGCCTTCCACAAGCCAACATCGACGCAATCGGAAGTCCTGTAGGTTCAACTCCAACAACTCCACAATTCTTCGGGGCACCAGGTCCTTCCAATCTGAATCAGTGGACCTACAGCTATAACGATGTCCTCACAAAGGTCGCCGGGCGTCATAACATTAAGGTCGGAGGAGAGTTAACGAGACTTTATTATCTGAATAACCCAGTTGGTTCAGCACGTCCGTCCTACACCTTCCGTAACCTCTGGGCCTTCGCCAACGATGCTCCGTATCAAGAGACGGGTCAATTCGATTCCAAGACAGGCATCCCATTCGCTAATCGCCAAGACAATCGTCAGAATCTTTGGGGCTTCTTCATTCAGGATGATTTCAAGGTCCTGCCTAATCTAACAATTAACGCAGGTTTGCGGTGGTCTTACTTCGGAGCCTTATATTCCAAACAGAATAATCTGGATATACTTCGCTTCGGAACTGGAGCAAATGCTCTCACCGGGATGAACGTCAAGGTAGGAGGAAACCTCTACACCCCACAAAAGAATAATTGGGGACCACAGATCGGCTTCGCTTGGCAACCCTCGCAAGCTCAAGGCAAGCTGGTAGTACGTGGTGGATTCGGAATCAGCTACAACCAGAATCAAATTGCAATTACTTCAAGTGGGAGTGGAAACCCACCCAACGCAGTAAGGGCAAACTTCAACTGCCCTTATCCATACACCACCAATCCAACCTGCACAGGAACCGGAATCATTTATGCAACGGCGAGCGATACCCGGTCCCTATTTGGATACGCTCCAAACCCCAATACGATTACGACCTTTGGACCGGACAATCTTCCGCTCACCGGCTCACCTATTCAACTCAATGGATTTGAGGCGAACCCGAAAACCATCTCTAATTACCACTTTTCCTTGGACACACAATATCAGCTTCCGCTCAATCTAGTTGCAACCCTCGGGTATCAAGGAAGCCTGACTCGCCATCTGCTTGTTCAGAACAACTGGAATGCTGTTGCCATAGGGAACGGGCTGGCTCTTAATCCTAAAGTCAACAACGTTGATATGTTCCTGAACTCCGGAATGGGCAACTATAATGCGATGATTGCAACCATCAAGCACACCTTTTCCCATAGTTTTCAGGCCGAGGCTCAGTATACTTGGGCCAAAACTATGGATGAGAACTCCGGACCTTACTTCCAGGATCCATATCCATACAATAGTCACGCCGCCTATGCACGTTCCGACTACAACGTTCAAAACGCCTTCAAGCTGTTTGGCCTTTGGCAGCCGGTCTTCTTCCATGGAAATTATGGCTGGTTAGAAAAGGTAGCTGGAGGATGGTCGCTCAGCGGCATCTGGAATATACACTCTGGCTTCCCGTGGAATCCGTTCTACAGCACCAACGGCGTGTACTTCCAAGGAAGCGGTTATAGTCAACTTCGCCCTGCTGCCATACGACGTGGGGCGGGATCGAGAACCGATAACAAGGCTTTCCAACAGTCAGCAAATCCAAACTATGGAGGAAATGCTACTCAGTTCTTCGTTGCACCCACCTATGTTCAAGGACCAGGATTTCCGGCCACAGCACCTGCACCCCGACCGGGAATTTCACGGAATAGTTTGAACGGTCCGAGTTACAACGATGTAGACGCAAGTCTCACAAAGGCTTTTGGCCTACCGAAGATGATGATCCTGGGTGAAAACGCAAAGTTCGAAATCCGCGCTGATACCTACAACTTATTCAATAAAACTAATCTCGATGTCGCTCAGATCAACTCCAATATTGGATCAGTTGCTCCTGATGGCACAGTAACCCCGAATCCGAGCTTTGGGGTCGCACAGAAGGCCCTCGGCAGTAGAACGATACAATTGCAGGCACGATTTAGCTTCTAGACCGAAGTTCCACATCCTTAAGGACGAAAAGGTGTGCGAATTCAGAGGGATAAGTGCAGAGAGCGAATCGGGGTCTGGGTACAGTTTAGAAAGCAGGGGCAACGCCGAGCAGTTCAAAGGCGCGGCGTTGCAGCGGCGTAGGTGTAGAGATCATTTGCATGGAATGGTCGGTAACAGAGACTTGATTGAGAGTCAGAGTAGCCAAGTCTTCGAGTAGCGTGGAGAAGCTATGGACAGCAAGGCCGTCAGCGGAGCGATGGTTTTGCCGCTTTTCCAGAGCCGCTGGGGAACGATGAGCTGGAGCTACGACGGAAGGACGAAGAGCCTCCCCTGCTTGAGGCTCTTCGTCGGTAAATAGCAAGGAGGCGAGAGCTTGTTTGAGATGCCATTCGACATAGGCCGCCAGCAAGCATAACAGGACATGAGCCCGAACGCGGTTAGCCAAGTGATGGTGAATCGGCCGCACCTTCAGATCAACACTCTTCAAGCTACGAAAGGTTCGTTCCACCACCGACAGACGCTTATAGTTGCGCACCGTCTGTTCTGCGGAGAGCTGCTGCTGGGCAACGCTGGTGCGAAGCACATAGATGCCGTCCAGGGCCGCTTCTTGAGCAATGCTGTCTAAGTTACGTCGATAGGTGAAACGGGTCTCCTCGACGGTGAACTGAAAATGCTTGCCCATTTTGTATCGGCCCAGAGCTTTTCCAATAGCGATGCCGATCTTCTCCTTACCTCGTAGGGGACGTCTGTTGCGTTTGCTGGCGGCAACAATCTGCTCCAGCCGCTTTTCTGTGGCAGCTAAAAGCTCCTGACGTTTGCGCGAGCGTTCTTCGGCCAATAAAGGGTTACGACAAGCGATGAGTCGCTCTCCGGCGTAGTCGGGATGAGAGATCTCAGCGAAGTCTTGCTGGTCAAACAAAGACAGCTGCAGGCATCCAGAATCCACCAGACTGCGAATCTGTACGCTACGCAAGGCGGTGATCCAATCCAGTCCGGAGTTGCGCAAATCCTGTTCGATGCGGGCGCTGGTCAACATGCCTCGATCGCCCACCAGGATGACCTGTTGCAGATCAAAGCGGGTGCGTAACTTTTCCACTTGAACGGCAACGGTCTTCGGATCGGCCGTGTTGCCCTCAAAGACTTCCACTGCAAGGGGCCGTCCGTCTTGATCGGTCAGCAGACCGAAGACAATTTGCAAGTTGCCTGAACGCTCATCGCGGGAATGACCATACTGTGCAAGTGGACAATGCCGACCCTCAAAATACGTGGAGGTTACATCGTAGAGCACTAAACAGCCTTGCTGCAGATGGCGCTTGGCCAGTTGCTTTTCAATCGACTCCTGGCGCTCGAACAACCAGTCCATGGCGCGATACAGTTCCTCTTCGCTCACAGATCCCAGCCCCAGACAGGCCCCTAAGCTGCTGGAGGCGGTCTCGGCTTCCAAGCCCCGTACGGTAGCCAACTTCGAAGCTGGCTCAAGGATCCTAGCCACGATCATGGCTACAACCAGATCGCGTTCCCGACAAGACTCTCGACACACCAGGCGCTCCAGTCCTAGCTGACGCAGAGTGCCCAAAGCAGCAGCAACGTGACCATGAGGTAAGGAGCGGTTGATGGTGAAGGCTCCGTTGAGCGGGATCATCGACTCGCCCTTGAGTACCAAGCGCAGACTATCGATCTGCTCCTGCGGCCAGTCGGAAAGGTTGGCCAGGGTAACCTTGCGAATCTTCTTGCCTTCGCGAACGGCCTGCCGCAGCAGTACGGCTGGAGGAGAGTTGCGGTTGGGCACGACGTCGATGTACATGGCCAGCAATATGCATCATTAACAGCACGACGTCAAGCGATGATTTTGATATTACATGGGTACATTTTCATGTAATCAACAAAGACATACTCTGCTTATCTCACTTATCAGTAAGGTGCTTATCTCTCCCTTTGCTCCTTTTCTAAGCTGGAACTTCGGTCTAGAAGTAAAACCAGCGTCGCGCTAATCCCGCGCCAATACGGTAATGCGCAGGTTTCCTGAACGGAAGACCTGCGCAAGGATTTGCGGCTCAGACTACATCTACGCTGGTTTTACACTGTTTTCAATTCCGAACGAGGGCATGTTCTAGACACGCCCTCGTCGTTCTTCTTAATACTCACTGATAAAATCTCTATTTAGATATCAGCTTGTTCTTCCGGGAGGAACTCATCTTGCGTTGTCTTCACTCACGCTCCCTTTTATTGCTTGCGGTTTTGATATTTCTTTCTGCCTCTCATTCTTTCGGTCAGGAGAAGATAGAGATTAATGCGCAAGCACCAGGCACCCCTTTTTCGCACTTTTGGGAGCAAATGTTTGGTTCTGGGAGAGCGATACTGTCACTGCGTGAGAGCTATCGCAATGACCTGCGCGCAGTCAAGCAGGTTACAGATTTTCGTTACGTCCGTTTTCACGCTATTCTGCATGACGAGATTGGGGTCTACAACGAAGACGAGCACGGCAATCCGGTCTATAACTTTTCTTACGTGGACCAAATCTACGATGGACTGCTAAAGAATGGTGTCAGACCTGTCGTCGAAATAAGCTTCATGCCAAAGAAGCTTGCCTTTAATCCCGATGCGTTACATCCTTTTTGGTACAAGCAAAACGTCTCTCCGCCAAAGAGCTGGGAACGATGGGACGATTTGATGACGCACCTTGCCCGGCACCTGGTAGAACGTTATGGCATCGATGAAGTATCCCAGTGGTACTTCGAAGTTTGGAACGAACCGAACATTGACTTTTGGAATGGAATTCCTCGGCAGAAGAGCTATTTCGAACTTTACGATCACACCGCAAAAGCTTTGAAGGCCGTAAATCCACGTTTACGAGTGGGAGGTCCCGCAACTGCTGCATCCGAATGGGTAGACGATTTTCTGAAGCATGCAGCAGAAAACCACGTCCCCGTAGACTTTGTGACAAGCCATGGCTATGCCGACGATACCGTCGAAAACCTCTTTGGCACAAAAGAAGATATCCCCATGGATGATCGCGTGTGCCGGGCAATCGGTAAGGTAAGAAAGCAAATTCAAGCCTCGGCGATGCCGAATCTTCCTCTCTTCTGGACGGAGTGGAATGTACAAGGAATGAACGAGTCGCGAGACACTTCGTTCGTGGCCACCGGCCTGGCAAACACAATTCGTGAATGCGATGGATTAGTGGACATGATGTCGTTCTGGACCTTCTCGGACGTCTTTGAAGAGGGAGGTCCAATTCCTCGCCCCTTTATCGGTGGATTTGGACTTCGAGCAAAAGGCGGCATCAATAAACCAAGCTATTACGGCTATGCACTACTTCATCAACTCGGGGATCAGCGTATCGCTAATTCCTCTTCCAAGGTCCTGGTCACAAAACGGAAAGATGGAAGTCTCGTAATTGCCTTATGGAATCTCGTCGATCCTGACAAAACAGGATCGGCAAAAACCATTCAACTAGCTATCCAAGGAGTTCCGGGAAATGCCTCTGCAACAATCAGTCGGGTAGATGAAACACACGGAAATACGCTCGCGGCTTACAAAGCTATAGGAAGTCCCGAAGACCCGACTGAAGCGCAGGTAGAACAGTTGAATCAGAAAACAGAGCTAGGATCGCCAGAGCAGCAAACCCTAAGAGATGGGAAGTTGAATCTGACTTTAGGCCCCAATGCTCTTCTGCTTATTACCATCGGGAATCATCCGGTGTCAGCACGCTGACACCGGATGAAGTAAAAGCACTTTGCTATTGCACGTTTACGGTGGTGGTTAGTCTGATGTCCTTCGAAGAACTACCCACCATCAAGCTAACAGGCTCTTCTTCCACTTTGAACCCTGACAGCTTTTCATCGTAATAAGCGAGAGCTGAAGCGCTGAGAGGAATACTCACTGTCCTGGTTTCGTGAGGCTTGATACTAACCCGACGAAACCCCTTCAGCTCTTGATTTGGGCGTTCGACTTTCGATTGCGGATGCTTCGCATAAAGCTGAACGACCTCATCACCCTCCCTATTACCTGTATTCGTCACATTTACACTTACAGTAATAGTTCCGTCCTTTGCGAACACCGGCGAACTGGTCTTTAGGTTGGAATAACGGAAATTCGTATAGCTCAAGCCAAAGCCAAAGGGATAGAGTGGCTCCCCCTTGAAGTACATATAGGTCCGTCCATGGCGGATGTCATAATCCATCATCGGAGGCAGCTGATCCACAGACTTAGGCCATGTCGTTACCAGGCGACGACCCGGATTGTAGTCTCCGAACAGAGCCTTCGCTAGCGCCGTCCCTTCGTCTTGGGAGGAGTGAGCCATGTGGAGAATTGCGGGTACGTGCTCCTGAGACCAGTTGATGGTGTACGGGAAGCTGGAAATTAGCATGACAATCGTCTTGCGGTTGGCTGCGTAAACCTGCTTGATTAATTGCTCCTGTGCAAGATCGAGGCTTTCGCGATCGCGTCCTTCACGACCATCGCTAGGGACAGAACAGGGGAGGGTCCCGCCTCCATCGTATGGGGTGTTATGCCAATCATGTGGCATATCTGGGCCGCAGGTGGGATCATTGCCAACGACAACCACGGCAACGTCGGCAGATCTTGCAGCAGTGAATGCCGCTTGCCCAATTTCATCCGCCGCGTAAGTAACCTTCACGCCCGGGCCAACCGCATCTTTGATCCCCTGCAATGGAGTAATCGCATAAGGCGGAATACCTCCGTACCAATCCCAGTGAACGGAATCAGCCAGCGGCCCAATTACCGCAATCGACTTGATGGCTGTTTTATCGAGAGGCAAAAGCGAATCTGCATTCTTTAGCAAGACTACAGATTCCAGCGCCATCTTTTGAGAAATGGCACGGTCTTTTTCGGTATTCCAAGGCTCGGGTGAATCCTTGATGGAAGCGTAAGGAACCATCTCAGGAGTATCGAGTAAACCTAGTCGAATCGAGACGCGGAACTTAGGACGAAGCAATTCGTCAATTTCCGCCTCCGTGATAGAGCCATTCTTTAAAGCGGCCTTCGTTTCGTCCCTGTACACATCGAGGAACTGGTTAATGCCGGCCTTCAAACAGGCAACGACAGCCTCTTTCTGGGTTACAAAACGCTTGTGATCGGTGACCAGAAGTTTTACCGCACCGCCATCACTCGACAGTACTTCAACACCCCATTTATCCCGAACAATGCTTTTCAGGATGGGGTTGATTGCCATCGGCGTCCCGTTCCAGGCATTGTAGGAAGCCATAATTCCCTTTGCCCCGCCCTCCAGAAAGCCCATGCGGAACGGCACGGAATAGTACTCCCAGAACAAACGCTGATCGAAGTTCGAGGAAGAACTTGTCCGATAATTCTCATTGCTATTGGCAAGGAAATGCTTCAGCAACGCGGCTGACTGCCAATACTTTGGATCGTCCCCCTGCAAACCTTTAATGAAGGCTACAGCCATCGTTCCGTTGAAGAATGGATCTTCTCCATAAACTTCCTCTGTCCGCCCCCAGCGAGGATCGCGAGCCAGATCGGACTGCGGACCCCACAGCATCAGAATCTGGCGATCAAACTTCTCCGTTTGGGTAACAAACCTGGCTTCGTAACCTTGAACACCAGCGGCTTGGCGAACCAGGTCGGAATCCCAAGATTCCCCCATCCCCGGAGGCTGAGGAAATTGCGTAGTAGGAATCATGGAGCGATTGCTCAATCCTCCTCCACGTTGGACGACACCATGAATCCCCTCCGAGCTGCCAAAACTCTTTACTCCTAGCCGCGAAACGGCAGTTCGAGTCCCTAGACAGTCGATTTTTTCGTCTATTGTCATCAGGGAAAGAAGGTTGGTAATCCTACTCTCCACAGGCAATTTAGGATCACGGAAGGGATACTTGGGTTGTTGCGCTAAAGCCGGAACAAACCCCAAGGCCAGAAGGCACAGTATGCCAGGAAGTCGTTTTTGCATTGTAACCATCTACCCTTTTCTTGCCACCGGAGTCCCAAACTGAGTTGGGATCTATCTGACGGGCAGGTTTTTAAACGCACTAAGGCTATCATGGCTATCCCAGAATATGAGGTGAGATGAGCTGGCTGGTGCAATAGGCGGAATTTGAATCACGATGGACTGAGGCCAGGCCGATACGCGCGGAGGAGCGGTATTCACGTCGATTGACATCCGCCTGTTATCCTAAGGGCACTCGTTATTTAGAGCATTTCAGATTCTAGCTAGAAAGAATTCACGGCAGGCCAGCTGAGATCTCCGGCTCCGGCCTTGCTCCAGAGGAAAACCATGGCAGCTTTAATTGACGCCATCGACGTAAAGCGCAAGATGTACTTTGAGTTTGAAAACGTGCCGTACTATTGCTTGGAGTCCGAGATCTCCACGCCGACGGCCCGAGGCGGACAAACATTGGTCCGGCTGAAGATGCGTAATATGCTTACCCGCGCGGTCTTCGATAAGACATTCAAGGCAAGTGACAAATTTAAAGAGCCCGACCTGGAAACTGTCGAGGCATCCTATCTGTACAGCGATGCCGATGGATATTACTTCCTGGATCAGGAGAGCTTTGAAACACTGACACTCACGAGTGAGATGATCGGAGATGGCACCGGATTTCTTACAGAGGGCCTGATCGTTCAGGTCGACAAATATAACGGTAACCCCATCAGTTTGCAATTGCCTGCACAGGTAGAGTTGACCGTTACAGACACCGAGCCGGGAGTTCGCGGCGATACAGCCAGCGGAAGCGTCACGAAAAAGGCCACTCTCGAGACGGGACTCGAAATCAGGGTACCTGTCTTCATCAAAGAGGGTGAAAAGGTCAAGGTGTACACAGAAACCCGCGAATTTGCCGGGCGCGCCTGATTCTCTTCTAGAAGAAGACTATTTGGTCATCGAGTGAGGGCGTTTCTACCCTTCACTCGATGACCAAACAATCAGTTACTACTTTGTAAAGGCTACTTCTACCGGTACAGCCTCGATAGAATTCGCAAATTGTAATTTCAAGATGCCATTTGAATAGCTGTATTGATCCTTCGTTACTGCTTTTCCATTGATCAATACCTGCTTGGGAGCCTTGGCGAGCGCAATACTTACGACAGCATTGGTATCGCCGATTCCATCAGCTTTGAAGCTCAGCTTCTGTGTCGTAACCTGCTCATCCCGAATTCGACAGGCAGCAGCAATCACTCTGGGCTTGGAATCACGCTTGCTCACATCGAGATCGATGAGGAATTTGCGGGAGCTCGGCCCTAAAGTGACACTCGTCACCACTTGTTGCTGTGCGTCAAAGAGATCGAGGTACCGTCCCTGTAGCACATAAGATTTTGCATTGGGCAATGACTCGTCTAGTCCAGCCGCAATCACGTAAGGTCCACGGCGAAGAACCAGGGCATTCGATTCTTTCCATGGAACCTTTGTTGCAGTTGCAGCCTCATGCACAACTTTGCGCAGAGCCTCACCGCCGTCTTCGGCTCTCGTAAACGCTGCCGGAGAGTGACGCTCGGAGAAGACGACACCCTGGCCTACATGATGAAGACCTGCTGCATCTGCCTCCAGGCCCAGAGTCTGGAATAGATGCTGACGCGGAGTCTTGAAAGAGTTCGGAGCAGTATTCCACCATTCCCGAACAGAGTTGTATGGATCGTCATCGTTGTCGACGACAACCAGTGCTCCGCCCTTCCGAACCCATTCGGCCAATGCTGAATGGAATTCCGGGGTCGGAGGCTTCTGGCCCTCGTAGGTGAGGAGCAGCAATTTGTAGCGAGACAAGAATCCGGGTGCCGTTGCGCTTTCAATCTGTACAGGCTCGACCGGCACACCATGCTTGATCAGAGGCAGGGCCAATCCGTAGAAAGAGCCGAGCTTCGAATCGGATGGCGTGGGGGCCGCACGTTCAAACATCATCGTATCCGAGACCAGTACGCCAAGCCCCTCAGTACCAGAGCTCTGCCAATGCACATCGGACTGCTTCATATCGCCCAGTGCGCTGATCACGGCTTGAAGCTCGGTCTCATATGCCTTCGGAATACCGACTTTTTCAACGGCATTCCCGTCCTCTGTACCAGTGCCACCTTTTGCCCGGTACTTGCCGTTGAAGATTCTCTCGGGCCAAGGCATGATCTCGTAACGCCAGACCTCGGGCTGCATCAAGGAAGCTGTCAACGTACTCTCCCAGTTTGTCCGGTAATCCTCCCAATCGTGATTCGGATTGTCTTCTATCGGATCATTGAGATACCAGACGCGACGCCCGGAAGCACGAACAAGGTTCTGCATCGCACCGTACTCGAGAAAGGCAGTTTCGAAGGTGCGTTCCTTGAGCGTTCCCTGATAAAAATTGGGCTCACGCGCCGTCCCTGTCCAGACCTGTGCAATATAGCCATCGGCACCTACATTAATCAAAGAAGACTCAGGGCTCACAATTGCCCAATTCGCATAATTGATCAGTGAGTGGGTAGGTACGTAACAGCGAATATTACGTCCGTGCTCTTTCCCGTACTCTTTGGCAAAGGTAAAGATCTGTTCCAGAGCTCTCCGATAGAGAAAATACTTAAGCTTGGAAGTACGATACTGCGCATCCGGAGAGGAGTTCGGAGCCTGCCAGTCCTCTTTGTAGTATGACTTCCATTCCCGCTTGAAGTTTTCCTCCCATCCACTACGCGCCCAAAATTCCGGCTCTTCCAGATAGACAGCTTCGGCTCCGGCATCGAGGGCTCGCTTGACCCCAACGGTCAAATACCTTCCATAGTTCTCTCCTGGAGAGATGTAGGGCACGGTAGGACCGTGTTGAATCAGTTCTCCATTACTCTGCTTCTGGGCCTGATCCCAATGGTCCATGCCGTCGAATTTGCCATTTAGATAATCCTGATACTCGCCCCAGGCTACCCCGGTCATCACTTGGAGTTTGTAATCGTGCTGACGCCAGGTATCCAGCCGTGATGGAAGTGAAGATTCAATTCCATACGCCATTACAACATCAGCATTCAGGTTGATGCGCGGCGACCAGGGAGCATGCGTTTGAAAGCTTAGCCTCTCATCGTCGATTCGCTCTTTTGTGGCACACACATTCTGGGCTGTTGCTATATTGGCAAGCATCAGCTGCGACAACGTCAAGCCAAATACGAGTTTTACTATTCTCACGCCCAATTCATCCTTCCATTTCTAAACTATTTAGCTATGCGAAGCAGCTGTCATAGAAAAGAACAGCTTTGCTCCTCCAGCAATCGCATGATGCGAAAGGTTATTCCCAACAGCAGGCTTTCCATTCACGGTAATGTGGTCGCAGTAAAGATTGCGCGGTCCATTATTGGGGGCTTCAATGATTGTCTGGTTTCCATCGGGAAGATGTACCGTCATCCGATTGAACAATGGTGCTCCCAGAACATAGCTCGGCTTTCCGGGACAGAGTGGGTAGAAACCAAGAGAGCTCAGAATATACCACGCTGCCATCGCCCCCGTGTCCTCGTCTCCTGAAAAGTCATCCGGCGTATACAGTTTGTCCAGCACGCGTCTCACCCAATACTGCGTAAGGTCCGGACGTCCGGCTGCACTAAACAAATAGAGTACGTGATGTACGGGCTGATTGCTGTGAGCATACTGGCCAAAATCGACGGCAGCCATTTCAGACATCTCATGAATCTCGAAGCCGTAGGCTCCTACCTCGAAACGTGGCGGCAGATGCAACATTTCTTCCAAATATCCGACGAAGGCTTTCTTCCCACCCATAGCCTCAATCAATCCATCCGTATCATGTGGCACGGCGAATCGATGCTGCCATGCTGCGCCTTCCACATAAGGACTGCCCCAGACAAAGGGATCGAAGGGCTCCAACCAGCTTCCATCCGATAATTTCCCGCGCATGAATCGAGTCTTGGGATCGAATACCTGGCGCCAGTTCTGAGAGCGCTGCTCAAACATGGCAGCGTCTCCCTCTTTTCTTGCAGCCTTTGCAACCTGAGCTATACAGAAATCTCCGTAGGCAGAATCCAGAGTCTCCGCTGTAGCTTGCGATACCCGATCACAAGGAATATAGCCAGACTTAAGGTAATATTCGATTCCACGACGACCATAGCCTCCGTCAGGATTTCCCGGTTGGGTTGCGTGCTTCTTCAGAGCAAGATATGCAGCTTCGACGTCAAAACCAGAAATACCTTTGGCGGCCGCATCTCCAAAGGCAGAGTCGATGAGGCTTCCTGTCATGCAGGAACGATAGCCAGGACACGGGAATTGCGGTAACCAGCCACCCTCGGCGGCGGCATTTACCCACGCTTGAAGGATTTCTCCCAGACGTTGGGGATTGAGTATCGACATAAGCGGATACCAGGCACGATACACATCCCAAAAGCCATGGTCGGCATACATTACGCCGGAAGAGATCTTTCCGGTATACGGGCTGTAATGAACCGGATTCCCACTCGCATCAGATTCATGCAACATGTGGGGAAACAAAAATGCACGGTACAGAGCGGAGTAGAAGGTTCGATTTTGAGCCTCAGTACCGCCTTCAATCTTGATGCGACCTAATTCCTTTTCCCAAATATTAGCGGCACTGCTATGCAGTTCCTCGAAGCTCTTGCCACCCTGTTCAAGCTTCAGATTTCTTTGAGCCTGCTCGGCGGAGATGAACGAACTCGCAACCCGAATGTGAACGGGCTTCCCGGTCTCTGCTCTAAAGCGGAGTACTCCAACCTTCCGGCCTTGAAGTGTCTTTACGTTGAAGCTCGTGATGGTTGTGTCTACCTGCACCAGGTAATAAGCGCCGAATCCGGATTGAACACCGCCACTATTTGCCCGGGTAATGCCAATGATAAGACCGCTAGATTGCTGGTCGCTGAATTCAGCATCGTCTCCGGGAAGATCGACCATGAAGCCAGCTTGTCCTGATTCCTTGAAAGTCGCACGGAAAATTGCGCACCTTTCCGTTGGAACCATCTCCAATTGACATCCATAGCGCAACAAATCAAGTTTCAGATAATTAGGATTCAGAACGCGGGTATCTTCTCGATACGAGGAAGCGCGACCCCCAGGTGAAGGAGAAGGATCACCCATAAAGGGAAGTAGTGTCGCATAACCATAATCGCTGAGCCAGGGACTCAATTGGTGTGTGCAACGAATGCCTTCGATTCTGTTGTCGGAAGAATGAAAAAACCACGGTTGTGCTTCTTCTCTCGTCTGCAGCGTCCAGTGTGCCATTCCGAACGGCATCGCGATAATAGGAAGAGTATTCCCTCTAGAGAACAATCTGCTTGAATTGGTTCCCTGCAGAATATTTACCCAGTCGATAAGTCTGCCTGACGAACCAGATTTAATACCGGTGCTCTCTTTACCCCTGGAGTGTGTTCGATTCTCTGAGTTCTTCTGCACAAGCTCGGCATTCGCCGACATCACTTTTCCAGCTATTGCAACTGTAGCAGCGCCTTTCCCGGCGTTTTTCAGAAAATCGCGTCTGCTAGTAATCTTCGGGTTGTTCTCCACTTCCAATCTCTCCATGCTCCTCTGCCCACAAATATCAGCACCGGGCAGAACTAAATAAACGGGCGTTGTTGACATCATTGGAAGGCACACCTGGAGAGGAAACTTACTTTGCATCTCCAGTGCAAATTGAATCAAACTTCCAAAGATGTCCCCGAAAGTTATATCCACATCAACAGAAATTCATTTGCCGACACGCATTGCCTACCCCTGAAGGAGACAGGCAATGCATGTCGGACAAAGTTAAATAACTCCGAAGCTCGTTGCTGTACCTAGAAGATGAACTTCAAGGCAAACTGCACAGAACGCGGGGAGTTACTTTGTGGGTTGGTTACTTCTCCGAAATTGGAATCATCGACGTTTGTGTCAGGATATGCTGGATAACGGCGATTGGGGAAGTTGAATGCAGACGCACGGAACTCAATTAGCTTGCTTTCCGTGACGTTGAAGTTCTTCATCAGACTGATATCGTCCTGCATCCCCCAGTGTCCACGAAGCTGAGAGATATACCGGGGGGTATCTCCATAGGTTCCGTAACGGATGCCATTCGGCAGCTCTACTTTAGGAGCACGACGGAAGGCAGCCGTATTGAGGTACTTGGAGTGTTGGCCGAACTTATTGTAGTTAGGGTTCTTGAGCTGGCTATGAGGACCGTATCCCGGAGCCCAGCTGGCGCGTGAATTGCTGCTTGCGCCACCCATCCAATCCAGTCCTCCGCCAATCTGCATCGGAGTACCGGAATTGAAGCGCTCAATACCGGAGACCTTCCATCCTCCCACTAAGATATCTAGTGGACGTGAAATGTTCGCTAAATACTTGGATCCTCTTCCGAAAGGAAGATCGTAAACATAGCTCCAGCTGATGACATGTGTTTGATCGTCTCTATCAATCGACTTTTCAGCAGCCAGGTTGTATGTGTTCTGAGCAGCACCATCACCACGGTTCGCATCCTCACCGTCGGTATTGCCAATTAGCTTCGAGAAGGTATAGGCAACGAGCGTCTGCAAGCCATTGCTATAACGATGCTCAAAACTTGCTTCCAAGGCGTCCCACTTAGAGTGACCACCTGCGGCGCCGCCAGCATTGATGTTGATATCCGAGTACTGCGGATACGGACGCAATACCTGATTGAATTGGTAGTTGGAGGGGATCCACGAGGGTACGATTCCAAGTTTCTGAACCGCAGGATCCATTACATTTTTCGATAGCAGACTGTCGCCGTACTGATATAGATATTTAGGATCAAGCTGATTGAAGTTTGGCTTCTTGTAAAGGAGCTTGATACCTGCATTTCCGTGATAGCTGGTACGCAGGACTGAGTTATTGCCGATGCCCTGCTCAAGGGTCAGATCCCACGTTCCAAAGTACGGGGTACGGCCAGCCTTACGCTGATACCAGAACACACCCTGACCGACCAGGATGCCTGGATCAATATGAGGAGGCCTCTGGCTTGCAATTTGTGCTTGGTAGAAGGGTGTAAGCAAACCACCACTCGATGTGCTTTGCACAATCGTATTGACGCCTCTGGCCAGTTGATTGCCAGGAGCCCAATAACGTCCAGCAAAACCCATGTTACCGTTGTCGGCGTTTCCATCTTCACGTACTGGCTGGTAGAAGACACCACCACCACCACGTACTACGGTAGAAGGAGTGGCCTGATAGGCGAAGCCCAATCTTGGCCCCCAGGCATTGAGTCTGGTTTCGCCAAAATGATCGATTCCGCTTCTGCCCTGACCATGTCCTGCGAAGACCAGTGCACCCAGCGTTCCACCCGCGGAAGGATTCGGCACCGTGGGATCGAAGTTACTATTGTTACGATGGCGTTCACCCTTGGGAATAGGAAGCTCATATCTCAAGCCAGCATTAAGTGTCAGCTTGTGAGTCACCTTCCAATCATCCTGGATGAACCATGCAAAATATGGTGCGGAGAAGGCCTGGTCAGCGCCCCAATTGAAGCCAGCAGTGTTTGTCAGCCCCAGCAGAAATGCAGCATAGTTCGATCCTTGATTAGAGGTGGAAAATGCCGCAGCAGATCCGGGTAATGTGCCGGAATAGTTATACGAAGCATTGGAGGTTGCAGCACCGTCAAAAAGAATGGTGCCATTACAAGAAATGCAATCAATTCTGCGATACAACCAGTGGTAATAATTGAATCCGAACTTCACGGAATGATTTCCATGGCTCCAGATCATCGTGTCATACAGACTCTCCGACCGCTGGCGTGAATCTGTGAGCACTTCGCTGCCCCACTGGACAAACTCTGTGCTGTATTGAGTCAGCAGACCACGCTGTAGTCCCTGGCGGGATGCCGTTCCTGGGAACTGAACAGCATTACGGACATCATCCGTTACGCTGGATAGGCCAGGACCGCCTTCCATGATGTGGCGCTGATCAAAACCAAAGGTAAAGTGGTTGATCAGGTGATCGGTAAAGATGTGGTCTTCATTCAAACGGTAGTAGCGAATTAAACTATCGGAACCAAAATCCCGGCTCGGAATTCCGGCCACCGGACCGAGGACTGGATACGGAGGATTAAAAGAGCGGCCAAATGAGAAACTGATCCGGTCCTTCGATCCAAGATTGTAGTCGACCTTGAAGGAAAAAACGTTGGACTTGTTGCGGGTTTGCGAAATTGCGCGGTAATTGTTGTCTCTATCGTTTGTGGTCGTCAGCTCTGGATTCGGCAACATGCTCTGTAGCTTGTTAACGATGGAACTGGAGATTCTGCTGGGACAAATTACGTTGTAGACTCCGTTACACTGCATCGGCTGACGCTTGGTTTCATCCGTAATCAGATTGCCATTCGCATCGAACGGATCGAAGAGCGGAATCATCTTGCCACTGCCATCCTTATAATTGCGGAAATCGCCGGTACGGATCGCAGAGGTAGGGACGGTGACCAAATTGGTCGGTTGAGGGTTGATCCACCAGGCATATTCATAGGCGGTAAAGAAGAACAACTTGTTCTTGATAGCAGGACCGCCGAAGCTGAAGCCTGGATTGTTCTGTCGCCTCTGCCCCTTCCGTTGTTGCACCCAGGAGCTATTGTTTGCGTCGAAGGCTTCGTTGCGGAAGAAGTCGAAACCTGTTCCGTGGAATTTATTCGTGCCGGACTTCAGACCGAAGTTGACAATACCATTAGATAGGCGTCCAAACTCAGCTGAGTAGGACGAGCTCTGGACTTTGAATTCCTCAATAGCCTCAACGCTCACTCCATTCATGCCTTCGTCGTTACGACGTTGGCTCATGGACTCGGCGCCATCCATCAAAATACTTGTTCCCTGAATTAAGCCTCCGGCGATTCTTGTACCGCCTGCCGTAGTCACACCAGGAGTAAGAGCGATGAAAGAATAGGTACTCCGAGATCCTCCACCAATGCTCAAGGGGAGTTCCATGATCTCTTTGTTGGTCATGACCTTCCCGAGATCCATCCCCGCTCCGGAGAGAAGAGGTGGAGCATCATTAATCACTACTGTCTCGGTAGCTGAACCAACCGTGAGATGAACATTTAGTTCCACCTGGGTATTAATATTGACGGTTACGTCTTTGGATTCCCATTTCTGAAATCCAGCACTCTCAACGGTCACTCCGTAGAGCCCAACCGAAAGAAAAGGCAAGCGGAAGTCACCTCCCGAGCCAGATTGAGTCGTCTGGCTATTACCTGTGCCTCTATTCGTTACTGTGATAGTCGCATTTGGAACGGCGGCTCCTGAAGAATCGACAACTGTTCCCCCGATGCTACCGCGGTCTCCCTGCGCATGAGCCATTATTCCTGTGAGCAGAAATAACAAGCACACGGCGCTATAGAAGAGTATTTTTGATTTATTTCTCACTATTTTTGCCTCCAGTAGTTCAAGTCCTTGGCGCAAGGCAAAGGACCAACTGACCGATTTAAGAATCCACTCTTGCTGACTAGCTAGAGTGGATCCTCCTTGTTGGTTGGCTCTCAACGAACTCAAGGCGTATTTTCTGGGAGCAGCTAAAAGTCCGTTTGAGATCCGCCAAGTACTCTCTTCGTAAAAAACAAGCTTGTGGAGTGAAGTAACAGTAAACTCGTGCAACCATCGAAAACTCGAGGCATATAGCTCGATGTAAACAGTTCTTTCAAATGGGCAAACTTTTGAGAGCTCTTTGTTTCCGTCACTCTCTTCCACTTCGGGAGAAACAGCCAACTGTTTCCTTGTAATTTCCACACTTTTTACCGTAAAATGCCTTCGGATCGGTGGAAATTACCATCGTTGTCATTTTTGCGAATCTAATGAGACCCAAAATGAGAAGAGGCGCATGACTTTGTAGCGGAAATAGAGTCTGGCATGACAAGGGTGAGACTAGGGCCTATCACCCGTCCCGGGAAGCTCCGGGTAGTGAGATGTATATATAAAGATAAAAAAACTATGTCCTCTTCTCATTCGGTACCGACTCTTAACGGGCTTGGCAATGCGCCGACCGTAAAAGAGAAATTCGAGCTCGTAGAGCGGGTCGTTAGCAGTTCGGTGTTCTCTCGATCACCAGCGATGCGTGCTTTTCTGCTGTACATCACAAAACATGCGATTGAAGAGCGACCGGAGCGAATCAAAGAACAATGTATCGGAGCAGAGGTTCTGGGTCGGCGTCCAAACTACGATCCGGCAGAAGACAATATTGTTCGTGTTCGTGCTCACGAGTTGAGGCAACGTCTCGAAAAGTATTTCGCTAATGAGGGCGCTCAGGAACCTTTCATTATCACGGTTCCGAAGGGAACCTATGTACCGGAATTCCATGCACGTCCGATCGCTGTTGAGGTAGAGGCACAAGAAGTCGGCTCTCCTACCGTTCCACTTCCTGTCGCAGTTGCAGAAATACAATTGCCCGAAAAGAGGCCTCAAAGCAGGTGGAGCCCGCTATGGTTGGCTGGCTCAGCGATAGCAATTATTGCAGTTGTTGTTTCGGTCTTCCTTTATACATCGGCGCGTCAAAGCAAGAAAAGTGCTGAGGTAGGAGCACCGGCAAAGGCGATTCAGGATTTCTGGGGCCAATTTTTTGTGCACCCGGATGAAGAGCTTCGGGTTGTGGCTGCAGATACAGGTTTTGGACTCTGGCAGGACATGAGTGGCAATAATCTGAATTTGGGCGATTATCTCAGCCGCAAATACCTCCAAATACCAAACGATAAATTGCGCGAAGTGGCGGTTCGACGTTCAACCAGCCCAGCAGATTTATCCATCAGCCTCCAACTTTCATCCCTGGCTAGAGAATTCGGCGGGCACATCAGTCCGCAATACGCAAGAGATATCGGAAGTAGAGCTTTTCAAAATGGCAATGTCGTAATCCTCGGAAGCCATCGCTCCAATCCTTGGGTAGAAGTCTTTGAACCCAGGTTAAATTTTGTTGTCGAAAGAGACCAGCAAACCAATGCTCCGCTCTTCAGGAACAAAGTTCCGAAAGCAAGGGAGGCAGTAACGTATAGCCTTCCCGCAATGCTCGATGTAAATGGAGCTGAACAAAAGGAGCTGGAAAGCTATGGACTAGTCGCGTTGCTGAAGGGATGCAATGGCCATGACCTGGTAGTTCTGCTGGAAGGGCTAAACATGGAAGCAACGGAAGCAGCAGGGGAAACGGTGACCAATCCCCGCCGACTTGAGTCCGTGCTCCGCAGTATTGGTCATAAGCCGGGAACCGACGTTACCCCCTTCGAAGCCCTTATCAAACTCACTTCCCTGCCTGGCGGATACGCAAATTCCGAAGTCATCGCCTACAGAATTGAGTCTGGGGCCTCTTGCAGTTACTAGAACCTTTGGGACTGAAGCATCAAAGAACCGTACAATGCCCTAACTGCGAATACGTGGATTCACCACGACGTAAAGGGCATCTGTAAGCAGATTCACTAAAACATAGGTAAGGCCTACGGCAAGGATGCAGCCTTGCACCAAAGAGTAGTCGCGATTTGAGATCGCGGAAACGGTAAGTCTCCCGATTCCCGGCCAACTGAAGATCGTTTCCGTCACAATCGCACCGGCTAAAAGCGCGCCAAACTGTAAGCCGACTAAGGTGATGACTGGAATCAGCGCATTCCGCAATGCGTGACGATAAACAACCGTCCTCTCCGGCAAACCCTTTGCCCTGGCCGTCCGAATGTAGTCTTGAGAGAGCTCTTCAAGCATTGCAGTCCGGACCATTCGAGTCAAAATCGCGGCCAGACTGCCACCCATCGTAATGGCCGGCAAAACGAGGTGAGCGATAGATCCCGAGCCGGACACAGGAAGCCAGCCCAGACGAATCGACACTAACAATATAAGGATAGGACCAAGGGCAAACCCGGGAAAAGAAAGTCCCAGAAGACTGACGACGCCCAGCACATGGTCCTGCCAACGGCTTCGATGCAAAGAGGCGGTTACACCCGCAGGGATGGCAAGCAAAAGAGCCATGAGCACAGCTGCAGCCGTCAATTGCAATGTATAAGGATAGCGAACCACGATGAGATGAACGACGGTGTCATTCATACGCATGGAACGTCCCAGATCTCCGTGCAGAACTCCACGCCAATAGTGGGCATACTGCACTCCCAAGGGGAGATCAAGGCCATATTGATGACGCAGAGCGCCGATGTCTGCAGGAGTGGCTCCCTCGCCAAGCATCTGTTGAACCGGATCGCCGGGAACGAGGTGAATCAGGAGAAAGACCAACGATACAACCAGCCATAGGACAGGTACCGCATAGAGAATTCGCTTGCCGAGGGATCGAAGAGCTGCCATTTAACTGGCTTTCTCCTTCGCTTTTTCGTCTTTAGGAACAATCCGCTCCACGCGAACAAGACTGATGCGATGTCCATTCATTTCCACTACGGTTAGTTTCCGCCCGTCGAACTCCACCGATTCTCCCCCACGAGGAATCTTACCTAATCGGGTCAGCAGAAATCCTGCCAGGGTTTCCACGCCTCCCTCGCGAGGTAGCCTCCAATGCATCTGGGTCTCCAAATCGCGCAGACTGACTCCTCCATCCAGTAGAACGGCGCCGGAAGCTGAGGTCAATATGGTCTTGGCGGCAACGTCGAATTCGTCCTCAAGTTCTCCGATCAGCTGTTCAATTGCATCCTCAACTGTTACTAAACCGGCTGTTGAGCCATACTCGTCGACCACAATAGCCAAATGACGGCGACGCTGTTGAAATTCCTGCAGAAGATCGAGAACAGGCTTTGTCTCCGGAACGACCAGAACATCACGCATCACCTGACGTAAACGAAGCTGGCTGAAGGGTGCCCGCGAAAAACGTGTCTCCGCTGTAAACCGGAAGTGCATCAGGCGAGCAAGATCTTTCGAATAGACCACCCCAACGATATATTCCGGACCGCGTACCGGATCGTAAACAGGAACACGAGAGTGCTGTTCGTCAGTGACCTTGGCACTCGCATCTTCTATTAACATGTCGGCTGGCAGAGAAAAGATCCGCTGCCTCGGCGTCATAATCTCTCTCACCACAATGTGGTCGATTTCCACCGTCCGGTGGATCAAAGACTCCTGAAATTCGGGCAGCATCCCCATTTTTCGAGCTGCCGTGGCAATCAGCTTCAATTCCTCCGGCGAATGGACTGTGACCTGATTCATCATGGGAGCGCCAAAGGCATGAAGGACCAGCGCCGCAGAGCCGCGCATAAAATGCACTGCCGGGCGGGTAATCCGCATGAAGACCAGCATCGGCCCGGCAATTCCCAGAGCCAACTCGTCGCTTTTGCGCAAGGCAAGCGATTTAGGAACAAGCTCTCCTAATAAAAGATCGAAATAGGTGATCAGGGCAAAAGCCAGAGGAACGGCAAAAAAATGCCCATAAATGTCAGCATGAGGAACTCCGCGCAACCATCCCTCAAAGAGCCCGGCGACGAAAGGCTCGCCCATCCAGCCCAGGGCCAAACTACAGAGGGTTACGCCTAACTGAGCCGCAGAAAGAAAGTCGTCCAAATTTTCCTGTAAATGTCTTACAGCCCGTGCTCCCGGACGTCCGGCGGCAATCAACTCCTCCACTCGCGTCGGACGCATGCTCACCAGAGCAAATTCGGCAGCGACAAAAAAGCCGTTGGCGAGTATCAACATCGTCACCGAGAAAAACCGAAAGAGCAGGTATTCAAACATTTCTGCCTCCGAGTCTAAAGCAATTCCGCCGTAGATGTACCCAGGGCAGCAAAAGTGTGCGCAGTTTTCCGGAAAACCGGGTCTTCCCCGCCCCTCTGTGCCTGGAATATCTGAAAAAACGCACACAATCTGGTGACAGAAATTTGCCCTTCCCCGGGAACCGATGCCCCCCTTCTCCCGTACTATCTCTGGAAGAGGCGGTTCACTGTAGACCAGGCTCGCTCTCGGTCGTGGAGGAATGTTTTGACAACGCAACGTAAGAAAAAGAGATTGTGGCTCTGGGTTGGCGTTCCAGTCGTCGTTCTGCTATTGGTTGTTGCTGTGGTTGCGGCACGAGGACATGGAACAAAGATCGATCCGAACCGCATCGGCAAAGTCACACGGGGAGATATCGCCAAGAGTGTTATCGCCACGGGCAAGATTCAGCCTATTACCAAGGTGGAGGTTAAATCCAAGGCTAGCGGTATCGTCGAAAAGCTCTTTACCGATATCAATGCTAACGTTCACAAAGGACAGCTATTAGCACAGCTTGACCAACAAGAAATCCTTGCTCAGGTAGAGGCTCAACGCGCCCAGTTACAGGCCGCACAGGCAAATGTCTCAACGTATGAAGCTAATATCGATCAAGATAAAGTAAATGCTGCTGCTCCCGATCTCCCGATGTACAAGAGCACCCTGGATCGAAACATACAGATGGCCAAAGAAGGCGTCGTCTCGCAGCAGATTCTGGACAATGCCAATCGTGATTATCAGGCAGCACTCAATAAGCGCGATGCCTCCCGTGCGCAAATTGGAGTCGATCAAGCAAAGCTGAAACAGGCACGGGCACAAGTTGCCCAGAGTCAGGCAAGTTTGAAACAACTGGAAGAGCAGCTTAGCTACACAACAATTACTTCTCCTATTGATGGTGTTGTCCTCTCGCGCGACGTAGAAATAGGTGATGCTGTCAGTTCCATCCTTGTGTTGGGCTCTACGGCAACCCTCGTCATGACACTTGGAGATACGCAGCAAGTCTATGTACAGGGCAAGGTTGACGAAGCCGATATCGCGCATGTTTATCTTGGACAACCTGCACGTATTAAGGTGGAGTCTTTCCGAGATAAGGTCTTTAACGGCAAAGTAACAAAGATAGCTCCACTCGGCGTTGAGAAGGATAATGTAACGACCTTCGAAGTTCGCGTTTCGATCGATAATCCGACCGGCGAATTGAAGGCCAACATGACCGCTAATGCTGAAATCCTTCTCGAAGAACACAAAAACGTCCTGACAGTGCCAGAGAATGCAGTAATTTACGACAATCAGAAAAACGCATTTGTTGAGGTCCCCGATTCGAAACAAAAAGATGGTAAGCGTCGTGTACCAATCAAGGTGGGAATCTCGAATGGCAGCCGTACTGAAATTCTGGACGGCCTCAAAGAAAACGAGACGGTCATCATGCAGCAGTAAAGCAAGTACCTATGCCGGGATGTTCGGATTCGGACACCCCGGCATAGATTCGGACGCTTCATGACGAAGCCTCAGTCAAGATTCAGCAGAAATCAAAGAAATTTGCCGGTTTATGCTTTGGCACACTGCGTGCTTGTTCAGTATCAAGAACAAAGAGTTTTCGCACCTCAAAGAATGAGTTGGCAGGCAGGAGAAATCGAGAATGAACAGATTACAAACCCGTGCTTCTATTATCGCCAGTACTGCAGCGGCCTTCCTGCTGACGATCCCTGTTTATGCATTTTCCGCAGAAGGAACCTTCGATAAAACGCTGAATGTTCAGGGAGCAGTAACCTTGGATATCTCAACGGGATCAGGATACATTCACGTTACTCCCGGAACAGATAGCCAGGTACACGTTGTCGGCCATGTAAAAGCAAACCGTGGTTCGTTCAGCATGAGTTCGCCGGAAGAAAGAGTAAAAGAAGTTGTTAACCATCCGCCGATAGATCAGGTGGGCAATATTATCCGCATCGGCAAAGACCATTCCTTCTTGCGAAATGTATCCATTGATTACGAAATAACAGCTCCGAAAAGTGCGCAATTATCTGCAAGCTCCGGTTCGGGAGATGTCCGCATTCAATCCGTAGGCAAGGACGTGAAGCTTAGCACCGGATCAGGAAGCATTTCAGCAAACGGAGTACGTGGAAATATCTCATTGGAAACCGGCTCCGGCGACATCCAGGCACAAGCGATAGAAGCTAGCGATGTCAAAGCGGAGACGGGCTCCGGAAGTGTGCATCTGAGTGGAATCCAAGGAGCACTTAAAGCACAAACCGGCTCTGGAGATATCGAGGTTCAGGGAAAGCCGACTGCAAATTGGAAGCTTGGAACAGGCTCAGGATCGGTAAATCTGACCACTGGAAATGCTTCCTACACACTCGATGCCTCAACTGGATCCGGCTCCGTCAAGAGTGATGTGCCGCTCACGGTTGAAGGCAGTCTGGAACGCCATCACGTGACTGGCAAGGTCAATGGCGGTGGGCCGCTTGTCCGTGTTGAAACAGGATCTGGAAACATTCACATTCACTAAACAATTTCGGCATGTCCGCTCCTAGTGATGACCACGTGTAGATTTTTCTAGCGGAAGACCAACACAAGCCACCATTAGCTACGGACACACCACAGCCGAAATTGCACAACCTCCTAATTCGCCGGGCTTGCGCCTACAAGCCCGGCCTTTTTTTTCTTCCTGGGCATTTCCTTCTATCCCAGATTTGATTACAAGGAAAGTAAAAGGCCGTAGACTGGCTCTATGCTTACGATTCTACGGTCGATACCTACAGACTCTATTCGCTTAGTTGTCTTTGACCTCGATGGAACACTAATCGACTCGAGCGTGGACCTCTGTAATTCCATCAATGCCATGTTAGTGAATGAACGTCGCCACAAGCTCCCGAATGCGGTCATTGCGAGCTATATTGGCGATGGAGCGGCTATGTTGGTGCGCCGTGCTCTCGGGGATCCCGACGATGAAGAACTAGTATCCCGTTCCCTTCGCTATTTTCTGGGTTACTATCGCGAGCATAAATTGGACAACACCTACGCTTATCCCGGGGTTTTGGAGTCCCTTCAGACCCTGACTCAAGGGAAACAGCGTTCTATGGCTGTTCTGACCAACAAGCCAGTCGGTCCGGCAAAGGCTATCTGCGAAGCGCTCGGCATGAGTCCATACTTCTTCCAGATCTATGGCGGTGACAGTTTTACGGTTAAGAAACCCGATCCCCACGGATTAATGGAGCTGATGGATCAGGCAAATGCAACTCCGGAAGAAACAATCATGATTGGGGACTCCGACGTGGATGTCCTAACGGCGCGAAATGCAGGTGCCTGGATACTCGGATGCAAATTCGGGCTATCTCCGCATACTCTGGAAGCTGCGCCTCCCGATTTGCTCGTCGATTCTGCTTTTGAGTGGACGCATGCCCTCGGCGCTGAGAAAATATCTACAAAGAGATCGCTATAAGCGGCAAAAGATACCAGATAGAACTGTCAACAAACTTTCCCAGAATATATGCATGGAAATAGAGGAGCTTTCTCGTGTTGCGACCAACACTTCTCCTGTTTGTTTCTCTCTGCCTCGCCTCGACGTCTCTAGCCGCGACGACTGGAACATCACTTTCTAGCGCTCCCGCCACTCCGGCAGCCATCACCGGAACGGTGGCCGACCCGACCGGAGCCATCATCCCCGGAGCACAGATTCAGCTCGAAGACGCTAGTGGAAATCCCTTGGCCACAGGGCAAACGGATGCAACAGGCGCATTTCGCCTACAAACCAACAGAACTGGAGATTTCAAGCTGGTCTTTAGCTTGAATGGCTTCAAGACCATGGCGGTATCTCTTCACATTGGGCTCACACGAGCAACACCGCTTCAGGTCACAATGCCCATTGCAGCTGTTGCCACCGAGGTAACGGTGAATGCCTCTACCAATGCGGATCTGACTAGCTCTTCTTCAAATACTGACAGCACGGTCATGACATCGGAAGACCTGAAGAGCCTTCCCGTCTTTGACAACGATTATGTCAGTGCGATGAGCTCTTTCCTCGATCCTGGAGCAGCAGGTACAGGGGGTTCGGGACTTATCGTCGATGGAGTAGAAGCAAATCGCGCCACAGTTTCACCTTCGGCGGTACAGGAAGTTCACATCAACGAAGATCCTTACTCTGCGCGCTACTACTATCCTGGGCGGGGCCAGATGGAGATCGTCACCAAGGCCAGCCAGGATACCTATCACGGTCAGTTCAATTTCCTCTTCCGCGACTCATCGCTGAACGCACAGAATGCTTTTGCTCCCAGCAAGCCTTTCGAACAACGTCGCATCTACGAAGGGCATATGACAGGACCGATAGCACACAGTAAAGCTAATTCCTTCCTGTTCTCAATGAATCGCGCCGAAGAAGACTTGAATGCTGTCGTCAACGCCACAACCGTTCCTACCACGCAGAATCCCACCGGAACGTACCAGGCGAATGTGCCGGCTCCAACACGCGATACAGAGTTTTCCATCCGCGGCGCGCATAAATTCAGTGACGACCACAGCACATATCTTCAATATGCCTATCAGGATTCAACCAATCGGAATCGGGGAGTTGGGAATCAGACTCTGCCTGAATCCGGCGTCAATACAGAATACAGAGAAGATGACCTCATCCTTCATGATGACCACGCCTACTCTGCTTCCCTACTAAATCAGATTTCTCTTGTGGCCGAAAAGGTTTGGAACAAAACAACCGATGCAGTGGAAGCCACAAAGATCAAGGTACAAGGAAACTTCACGGGAGGCAGCGCGCAAAGCAACTCGCTCGATACCGAGTACAACCTGCGCGCAAATGAGATTGTTACTTGGACACGTGGACGCCATCAGCTCAAGTTCGGAACCAGCATTCCGCACATGGGACGGAGGGTTTATGAAGATCACGGCAATGAACGTGGAACATACACGTACGCCAGCCTCTCCGATTACGAGCAAGGACTTCCCTCAAGCTTCTCGATACAAACCGGTCAATCCAAATTTCTCTATCACCAACAGGAGATGGGCGGCTTTGTTCAGGACCAGGTGAAGTTGCGGCAAAACTTCTCCGTTACACCTGGGCTTCGCTATGACTGGCAAAACTTCCTTGGCGACAACCGTTCGAATTTCTCGCCGCGACTCTCGTTTGCTCTCGTGCTCGACCAAAAGCACCAGATGGTTCTGCGTGGCGGAGGAGGCCTGTATTACGACCGCTTCGGATCGGGACCACTGCTCGATTTGACCCGCTATCGCACTGCGCGGAGATTATCACTGCAGACGGACTGCAATGCAGGCATATGCCCAGCGTTGAGTTCGATTCCTCCCTCGCTGGTGGAGTTGAAACCGGGAGCAAGAACGCCGTATCAGATCCATTACGGGCTCTCCCTTGAACGTCACGTCGGAGAACGCGCTACTGCCACGATCAGTCTCTTTTCCAGTCGCGGCGTAAGCCTCTTCCGCTCAGTGGACATCAATGCACCGACGCCGCAGACCAATTACAAACGTCGCCCAAATTCGAAAGTCGGACGGCTACGCCAGATGCAACCAGCTGGAACTCAGATCGGAAACGGGATCGACATCTCCTATCGCGGCCGGTATAACAAGTACTTCACAGGTTTTGCTCACTACACCTGGAGCCACTACGAAAACAATACCGGTGGCATCGGATGGTTTCCACAAAACCAATACCTGGCGAATGACGAATGGTCAAACGCCGATTTCGACCAGCGGCACCGGTTGGGGATCTATGGAATCTTCAACCCGGACAGTGTCGCGAATCTCAGTGTCGGACTCTTTGCTTCCTCGGGGAAACCTTGGACGGTCCTTACCGGAGATGATGAGTATGGAGACAATCTCTTTAATAGCCGTCCGGAGGGTGTAGCCCGTAATACAGAACTCGGTCCCGACTATGTGGATATGGATCTCCGCTGGGGACATGATTTCCGGCTTCGGCCAGGAGATGCAGACAATAGTCCTACAATCGGCTTTTCAGCCGCCGCGTTTAATGTATTGAACCATGTCAACGGTTCTTACGTAGATAACATTGAGGGCTCTAGAGACTTTGCTCAGATCACCTCGGCGCAACCACCCAGACGAATTCAATTGGGCATGCGCATTAGTTTCTAGGTAGAATCTCCCGGAGGAGTTTTCCAGACTTCTCCGGGAACCTTTTCTTGTGGGGCCTCGTATCGTCTCTTTGAGAGGAACGTACGTGCTTTCAAGGTTTTTACTTGCTGTTGTTCTTCTATTCGTCGCTGCACTCCCAGCCTCCGCCAGCAACGAAGTTCACTTCGGTCAGGATATTCATATTCCGAGCGGTGCTTCCGCCGACGATATCGTCTGTTTTCTCTGCTCCGTCGATGCAGAAGGAGATGTGAATGGCGACATCGTGGCCTTTGGAGGCAGCGTCAAACTGGAAGGCGCAGCACACCAGGGAGTTGTAGTCTTCGGCGGTAGCGTTTCCATGGGAGAGGATGCGAGCATTGGAGAAGATCTTGTCGTCTTTGGCGGACATCTCGATTCCGGACCGCGCGCGGTTATCAACGGGGACAAGGTAATCTTTCCCTTTGCCATCTTTATCCCCTTTATCGTTATGTTCATAGCTTTTCTCTGGGGAGCATTCCTGCTGATTCGCTGGATTATCGACAGGTTCCGGCCCACGTACATTCCGCAGCGAAGATAAAGCTATATCTCTCAAGAAAATCCTTTTAGCTATTCACGCCATTCTTATCCGGTAAAACGATATTGTTGGACATCGAAATAACCTCCGAAGTAAAGTTCTGTTTTACTTCGGAGGAATATTTTGTTCCGCAAAACACTCCTGGTCCTGTTAGCTGGCACATGCCTCTGCGGCACAATTCCCAGTCACGCGCAGCAAAAACGTCCTGCAATCACCGGCATCTCACACATGACGATCTATGCCGCGGATCCAGAAGCCTCGAGAAAATTCTATGTTGGGGAGTTAGGCTTCCTGGAAGGCACTCCGACATCCGAGGGAGAAGCACGTTATTTTGCCAGCTCAAAGCAATATGTTGTCGTATCGAAACTCCCAGCGGAACATGGAATCTCGCGACTGAAAGCAGTCTACTTCAATACCAGTGACACAGAAGGACTGCGCCGTTATCTAAAGGCGCAAGGAATAGCAGTGCCTGACCAAGTTACACATCAGCCGGATGGCAGAACATCATTCCTAGTCAAAGATCCAGAGGGGAATACGATAGGCTTCGAGCAGATCGGGAAGAAGACGACGCAACTATCGCCGAATAATCCAACCTCGACAAGGATGATCCACATAGGTTTTGCCGTACACAACCGAGAAGCCGAAGATACCTTCTACCAAAAGCTTCTGGGATTTCGTCCCTATTGGCATGGCGGAATGAAAGAAACCGGGCCTGATGACTGGGTGAGCTTACAGGTACCGGACGGAACAGACTGGCTGGAGTACATGCTGAGTGGCCCTCCCACCCCGACGCAGCGCTCCCTTGGAGTACTCAATCACTTCTCTCTGGGCGTTGTGGACATTAACAATGCGGCTCAGAAGCTGGAGGAGCACGGATGGCACGAGAGCCAGGGTGAGCATCGCCAGGAAGGGCGCGACGGTAAACGTCAGCTTAATGTCTACGACCCGGATTTAACACGAGTGGAGTTTATGGAATTCCAACCGTTTAAAGCTCCATGCTGTTCGGCATTTACCGCATCACATCCCAAGCAATAGGGGTACTAGTGCTCAGCCGACGTATCTTTCTGAAAGCCTCGTCTCTGACAGCGGTTGCTTTTGCTGCCAATCGAATTGGAGTTGCACAACCGGTACATCAACCTCTTGGAGTACAACTCTTCTCGGTTCGGGACCTGATTACTAAAGATTTGAATCAGGTATTGTCACAAATTCATGCCATCGGTTATGAGGAAATCGAACCTTTCGGCATGGTTATGCAACGACCCGCCGCGGAGCTCAAACGCATTTGCGCGGATAACGGACTGCAGATACCTAGCGGACACTTCGACTACAGCACACTGGAGAGCAAGCTGGATTATGCTGCCGAACTAGGAATGAAGTTCGTGGTGTGCCCAATCCTGCCACAAGAGATCAGGACTGAAGGCGCAGCAGGATTCCAAAGCGGAGCGGAGAAGCTGAACCGCTTTGCAGAACTTGTTCGTGCCCGTGGAATGAAATTCTGCTTTCATAACCACAACTACGAATTCAAGCAGATTGGCAGCACAACAGGTTTCGATATTCTGATGCAGCACACGGACCCGACTTTGGTAGGACTGGAGCTTGACTGTTACTGGGCCGCTCAGGCAGGGCACAATCCGGTTGAGATGCTGCGGCAATACGCAAATAGAATTCATCTCCTCCATCTCAAAGATCGCAAACCCGGCTTTCCTCCCTCCCAAGAACTGAATAGCGAAGCAGGCCACTTTACGGACGTTGGAAGCGGCACTCTCAATTGGCCTGAGATTCTGAGAATAGCTCGTCATCAGGGAGTTCAATACTTCTTCGTTGACCAGGATGCCAGTGACCATCCTCCCATCGAAAGCTTAAGCATCAGCTATCGCTATCTTCGAACGTTGCTAGCATAGGGATAATGCAGATAATGTCTCTCCTTCACCGACGAACCCTGCTCAAAGCCGGAATTACAAGCATCGCTACTATGCTTGCAAGCAGATGGAGTCCCGGAGAGCAAATCGCCGGAAGGGCAAAAGTGAAACGGAATCATCGCATTCATCAGTCTGTGTCACGGTGGTGTTATAAGAACATCGAACTCACGAAACTTTGCTCTTATGCCGCGGAAATCGGGCTGGAAGGAATTGATCTGCTTCAACCGGAGGAGTACGAAATCCCACGCCGTTACGGACTGCGCTGCACTATGGGATATGCCGGAGGAGGAGAGATCGACCGGGGTCTCAATCGTCTGGAAAATCATGCGGAGATCGAAGCGGGACTTAGAAAGTATGTTCCACTGGCTGCGAAAGCAGGGGTCCCTAATGTAATCACCTTTTCCGGGCTCCGCAATGGCATGCCGGATGAAGAAGGCGCACGCAATACTATCGCAGGACTTAAGCGTATCCGCAGTATCGCAGAAGATCACGGAGTCACGATCTGCATTGAGTTGCTAAACAGCAAACGGGACCATCCAGGTTATATGTGCGATCACACGGCATGGGGAGCTGGCGTTCTGGAAGAGGTAGCTTCGCCCAACATCAAACTCCTTTACGACATCTACCATATGCAAATCATGGAAGGCGATTTGATTACAACCATTCGCCGCTATGCCAAATGGATCGGGCACTACCATACCGGAGGAGTGCCCGGCCGCCATGAACTAGATGCCACTCAAGAGATCCGCTGGGATGCTGTTATGCACACCATCATGGAAACTGGATTCACCGGGTATGTGGCGCATGAATTCGTCCCCACCAGGGATCCTCTTATTTCGCTCCGTGAAGCGGTAGATCTTTGTGACATCTAGCTGAGGAACTGCAAAACTGTTGAAATCTGGCTGCCTTCACCTCCGAATTTCGGATTAAACGGCTCGGCAACGGTAACCTCGCTATCGGCGCAGCAGCTGAAATCACGAATCTTGCCCCTGCCCTCCCCCCGGAGAGCTGGGAAATGCAAGAAAACAGCGCCGGAAGAAAAGCTATAACATCTATAAAGAAGCGCTATGGATTTCCAGCTCGTTACAAACTACAAGCCCAAAGGCGACCAGCCGCGAGCAATTGACGAACTCGTCTCCGGCATCGCCGCAGGAGAGCAGCACCAGGTACTGCTTGGAGTTACCGGCTCAGGCAAAACATTCACCATGGCCAAGGTGATCGAGGCGCTCAATCGCCCAGCCCTGATCATGGCTCACAACAAAACGCTGGCTGCACAGCTCTTTCACGAATTCAAACAGTTCTTTCCATCGAATGCGGTGGAATACTTTGTCTCTTACTACGACTACTACCAGCCAGAGGCATACATCCCTGCAGGGGATCTCTACATTGAGAAGGAAGCCACGATCAACGAGGAGCTGGATAAGCTCCGTCTTTCGGCAACACGCTCTCTTTTTGAGCGCCGGGACACAATCATCGTTGCTTCGGTCTCCTGCATCTATGGCCTCGGTTCTCCGGAAGCCTACTACGGAATGTTGCTCCTCCTCGAAAAAGGACAGAAGATCAAGCGGGATGACATCACCCGCCGTCTCGTCGACATTCTGTACGAACGCAACGACTCGGATTTTCGCCGTGGTACCTTTCGAGTTCGCGGCGATATTATCGAGATCTTTCCGACCTACGATGAACTGGCCTATCGCATTGAGCTTTTCGGAGATGAGATCGACTCGCTCGCGCAAATCGACCCACTCTTTGGCACCGTAAAGCAGAAGTTTGCCCGTTTGCCGATTTATCCGAAGAGCCACTACGTCGTACAACCAACTCGAAAGAAACAGGCAATTGAGTCGATCCTCGACGAGCTTGGCTCGTGGGAAAAAGAACTCGAATCGCAGGGACGTCTCGTTGAATCCCAGAGAGTTCATCAACGTACACGCTTCGACCTTGAGATGATCAAGTCTGTCGGCTATTGCCATGGCATTGAGAACTATTCGCGTCACTTCTCCGGACGACTGCCCGGAGAGCCGCCGCCGACCTTGCTCGATTATTTCCCGCGTGACTATATGCTCTTTATCGACGAGTCACATGCCACAGTTCCTCAACTGCATGGTATGTGGCATGGCGATCGCTCACGGAAACAGAATCTGGTGGATTACGGCTTCCGTCTGCCCTCGGCAATGGACAATCGGCCTCTCAAATTCGAGGAGTTTGAAGCGCGCACCAATCAGATCATTTATGTCTCCGCAACGCCAGGTCCTTACGAGTTGACCAAATCTTCAGGAGTCGTAATCGAGCAGATCATTCGTCCAACAGGACTTCTCGATCCTGAAGTTGAGATTCGCCCAGTTCGCGGACAGATCGATGACCTTCTCGGTGAAATTCGTATCCGGGCGGAGAACGGAGAGCGGGTCCTGGTCACAACACTGACCAAGCGCATGGCTGAAGATCTCTCCAGTTACTATTCCGAGATCGGTGTGCGCTGCCGCTATATGCACTCCGAAATCGAGACATTGGAACGCGTGAAACTTCTCAGAGATCTTCGCAAGGGGGAATACGACGTTCTGATCGGAATCAATCTTCTACGCGAAGGGCTCGACCTTCCGGAAGTATCCCTGGTCGCGATTCTGGATGCCGACAAGGAAGGCTTCCTCCGCAGTTCTGGCTCGTTGATTCAGACCATGGGCCGCGCCGCCCGTCATGTGAAGGGACGGGCAATTCTCTATGCCGACACAATTACGGATTCCATGCGTCGCGCAATGGACGAAACCGAACGGCGCCGCGCGACCCAAGCGGCATACAACGAGGAGCACGGAATTGTACCTGCATCTGTAATTCGTTCCATCGATATGTCGTTGGCGCAAATCCTGAAGGCCGATTACGCCGATCTGACGGAACAGTCTGAAGAGATACCGGAATTCCAGTCGCAGGAAGAGATGGATAAGTACCTCACCGGAATGGAAGAGCAAATGCGAGAGGCAGCCAAGGCATTTGAATTTGAAAAAGCTGCCAAACTCAGAGACTCGATCAAAGAACTACGATCCAAAGAATATATGTTTTCTTAAATACGAAGGAGAGGAGCAATACCCTCTCCCTCTCGAACTACACTCTTGAATATTCCTGCAATTTTTTCGGTTTCACTATCCGCCTCACCGTTGTAAGAGTGGGAGGAATAGCTTTGTTACCTGGTTTTCTGGCTGGAGTTCCCCGCTCAGTCTTGAATTGAGCCACCAGCCCCTGAAGATTCTCGGAAAGCTCATTCAGCGACTCGCAAGCTCTGGCAGCTTCTTCTGCGCCCTCGGATGTACTATGCACGCGATCGACAATCTCCTGCATGCTCCGGCTGATCTCTTCGCAAGCAGTCGTCTGTTGTGAAGTTGCGCAAACGATCTGGGCTACTTTTTGCTGAACCTCATTCGTCCCCTCAACCAGGACCTGCAGAGACTCAGATGCACGGTCAGCAGCACTCACACTGCTTTCAACACCTGCAGCATCCTTCTCTATGATCTGGATGGCAGTCTGTGAACTGCTTTGTATCGCTTTTACAGCGGAAGCAATTTGTCCGGTTGCGGTCGTAGTTCTTTCTGCGAGCTTCCGAACTTCGTTAGCAACGATTGAAAAACCGCGTCCGTGTTCACCTGCACGGGCCGCTTCAATAGAAGCATTCAGAGCGAGCAGGTTGGTCTGTTCTGCAATCTCATCGATAACAGTAACCACTTGCCCAATTTGGCGCGAGTTTGCGCCTAATTCACGCATCGCGGCTGAGGTAAGCTTTGCACTCTCAGCCAAGGCACGAATGCTATCCACCGTCGCGGTCATGGCACGGCCTCCCGCAGATGCAGAATTGCCTGCCTCCTGGGTAGTCGCAGCAGCAGCCGTACAGTGCATATTCACTTCACCGACAGTTGCAGTCATCTCCTGCATGGAAGAAGACACTCGGACCGACTCCTCACGTTGCACCGCTGCACCACGCGCAATCTGTGCGGAAGAGGCAGTTATATCCTTTATGCTGATGGCCATGTGCTCCGTTGCACCACGAACCTCCGCAATCATGGTCTGCAGATTCTGACGCATCTGCTCCATCGATTGCGTTAGGAGTCCCAGTTCGTCGTGACGATCGTCGTGCGGTGTCTCCGCCGTCAGATCGCCATCGGCAACTTGACGAATGAAAAGCACACTCCGATTCAAACGAGCAGATAGTAAACGAACGAAAGAGACACCCCAAGCAAAAATTGCGATCCACATTAACAGCAGAACAGCAATCAGAATCTTTTGTTCGCTACGAAGCTGCTTATTCTCATGCTCGGGAACAAGCCTAACCTGATCGGACAATCCTTTTACAGCAGAGTCCAAAAGATCGGTTGGTTTACGATCTTGCCCCTTTACCGCCAGATCTGCTTCTGCGGCATTCTTGTTCTCTGCAAAGGCAGAGAGAGCCGTCTCGTAACGCGAATTCAGACCACGATGAGCATCGCGAAAATCTGACAGAACCTGCCTAGATGCTGAATCCGAGATTGTCGGCTCCAGATCCGCAACCGACTGCTGCACCTGTTGCGAAAGCTGATGGAACTCCTGGCTATACTTCGTAAATGCGGCCGGATCCTGTCCACGCAGCAGAATATCTTTCCACGCTTGTACCTGCTTTTTGAACGAAACCTGAATAACGCGAATCTGCTCGGCCTGCGCTACTTCATGTTCAAAAATCCTTTGGTACTCTTCACTTATGCGAGCACAACGATAAAGGAGATAAGTACTAGCAACGCTGCCAGATAAAAGCGAAACGCCTAATAAAACATAAATTGCGACAGAAATCTTTAGCGACTTAGGCATATTATGCTTATCGAGCATTCCATTTAAGAGTTCAGGGATTCCGCACTACACTTTCGTGGGAGCTTCTCCTCAAACAGTAACTCTCATTTCCCAAGAGACTCAGCCTGAAGCAATTTAGGTCTCGGTGTAAACCTGGAATGGATAGGCACTAGCTTGGATCAATAGGGTTGGAAAGAATAGTCGAAGGCAAATCTTACCTTTTCCTATCGATAAGAAAACCTCGATTGAACTACCCGGTTCCGTTACAGGAACGGGATCATAGCCTTGCGGCAACCAATCCCCGAGAACTTGCACTCATACTTTGTAGAGAAAGCTCAAGAGGGTCTGGAGATGAAACCCCTTGAGAACGTACTGGATCAGGCATGGAGCCGGTCCACTTACTGAAACGAATCGCCTCTATAAAAAGGAGTCCTGAGATGTGGAATGCTGACAGGAATACAGTTGTGGAGGCTTCGCTCGTAAAACAACAGAAACAAAACGGATTAGGGGTGCTCCACCCCTGATAGATGGCCCGCATGGGGCCGCTCAAAGCTAGGCACCTAACCCAAAAGGAACGATGTGCTCGCTTGAAGACCAGGGGCATGTCGTTCCTTTTGTTATCGATACTGTGACAGCGGTAACGTAAGCTCACTGGGCAAAAGAGGATAATAATAGAAGTTAACGAGCAGGCCCCCAGTAAAAATATTCAGAAGAATTTTTCGGTTGAGTCGCCGTCGGATAGTGTTGAAAAGTACTCTAACCTTTTGAAGATACTTGAGTTGCTGTAAGAGTTTCTGCCTGAACCTGAGATCGTTTATCAAAAGATAACGGCAGATTCAATTCTGAAAGCTCAAAAAGTGACATAATACATTTTATTTATTGTGTTTCTTGTAATTGAATGTGTTATCCGATAAGGAAACTGCCAGAAAGAAAGTTGTAAAGCAGAACTAAAAATAATTAAACAACGAGTTTACTCATATTCATGCATACGCATATCTTGGTAGTTGATGACAATCTGGTTCAGGGGACTACACGCAAGACGATTCTGAGCCTCTATTTTGAGGAAGTTACGCATACGCTGGAAGTCAGTCAGGCTCTGAATCTGATTCGGGAACCATCCACCCATCCAATTTCTTTGATCATCACAGATCACTTGATGCCTGAGATGAATGGTCCGGAATTTGTTCGCGCTGCCCGCAAGTTCCTTCCCACGGTTCCAATTGTTGTGCTCAGCGGTCTGGCTGAAGCCAGCGATGAGTACATGGGGCTGGATGTGGTCTTTCGGTCCAAGCCCTTTCCACCGGATGCGCTTATTGAACTCTGCCAAAAGCTTTTGCAGGAACCGATTAGCCGTACAGCGTAACCACCTGCAGGTAAACGCCCCGCAGGCTGCAAGGCCACTTTACGGAGGTCTGTTTTCGGTATTCTGCAATCCTGTTTTCCAGGGTCTCCCCTCGCTCGATCAATCCGGTGATCTTAAACACGTTTATGATTAGGTATCAGCAGATAGCATTCGAACAGCTTCACTGAGTCGTCCGATTGCCTGTGTTGAAATATCGGTGCGACAATCAGGTGGACACCTATTCATATGGCCACATTTGGTAGCTTTTCCCTTCTCGTAGCCCTGGTACTCAGTGTCTACAACCTGGTAGCTGGAGCCATTGCTCTGCGCCTGATTTCCACCGGTGGTCAAGCCCGAATCTCCCCCGAAAGATTGGCGGAGACGGCCCGGCGCGCGGGAATTGCCGGATTTGTGGCTGTTTCCGGTGCGGCATTTGCACTCCTTCAGGCGGTCTTCACCAACGATTTCTCAATCGCCTACATCCTGCACCACTCGAATCGAGCACTCCCGGGAGCTTACAAATTTGCCGCACTATGGTCTGGACAAGAGGGCTCTCTAGTCCTCTGGGCCTGGTTGCTGGCAGCCTATGGATTTGTCCTTCGACTGCGCCATAAGGTGGATGTCCGCCTGACAGCTTTTGCCTCGACCATTCTGGCTGGCATTCAGGTCTTCTTCCTCTCGCTGCTAAACTTTGCGGCACCGCCCTTCTCCCTGGTACAGGGACCGCCACCGGAAGATGGCTTCGGACTCAATCCTTTGCTGCAGTATCCGGAGATGGTCATCCATCCCCCGATGCTTTATCTGGGGTACGTAGGTTTCAGCATCCCCTTTGCCTTCGCACTTGGCGCTCTGATGATGCGTTACCCAGGTGAAAAGTGGATTCAGATCACCCGCCGCTGGACCATGGTGACGTGGCTCTTTCTCACCGTGGGTATCTTCCTGGGAATGCACTGGGCCTATGCCGTGCTGGGCTGGGGCGGCTACTGGGGCTGGGATCCTGTAGAAAACGCATCGCTTATGCCCTGGCTCACGGGCACAGCCTTCTTGCACTCTGTAATGATGCAGGAAAAGCGCGGCATGATGAAGCATTGGAATGTGTGGCTGATCTTCTCCACCTTCATGCTCTCCATCCTGGGAACGCTGCTCACCCGCTCAGGATTAGTTAGCTCCGTCCATGCCTTTGCCGAGGGTTCCATCGGAACCTGGTTCTGGGCCTTCCTGCTGATCGTCGCCCTGGTTTGCATCTTCACCTTCGTTCTGAATCGCGATCACCTGAGGACCGAGCACAAGTTGGAATCGCTGGTTTCGCGCGAGTCGAGCTTCCTCTTTAACAACCTGATCCTGCTCGCGGCCTGCTTTACAGTCCTGTGGGGAACGCTCTTCCCCATACTTTCCGAATATGTTCAGGGGAATAAGGTCACCGTCGGGCCTCCGTTCTATAACCGTGTCGCAGTGCCTATCGGGCTCTTCTTATTGCTCTTAACCGGAATTGGACCACTCCTGGCCTGGCGCAGTTCGTCATTAAAGAGTATCCGCAAGAATTTTCTGCTTCCGAGCGTTGCCGGTCTGGTAACGGTTATGGTCCTTATCCTGACCGGGATGCATCCCTGGGAGGACCAGGGAGCCCTGTACTCAGTAGTTACCTTTGGCCTAGCTGCTGCCGTAGCTACCGCAATCCTCTCCGAATTCCTGCGCGGAGCCGCAGTAATTCAACGGCACTCTGGCCAGAATATGGTCGCCAGTATTGTGCAGCTGACCCGCCGGAATACTCGGCGCTACGGCGGCTACATTGTCCACTTTGGCATTGTGATCATCTTTATCGGGCTGGCGGGCTCAGCCTTTAATCGCAGCACCGAGAAGGAAATGGACTTTGGGCAATCCATGCAGATCGGCCCCTATAAGCTCGTTTGCCAAAGCTTCACACAGGAATCGAATCCAAATTACGACACCGAATACTCTCTGCTGGATGTTTACAGGAACGGCAAGAAGGTTACGCAACTTGCCCCCGAAAAGCGCTTCTACGTTGCCAGCCAGCAGACACAAACAATGGTGGCAAACCACTCCACCCCGGCATGGGATCTTTATGTCGTTTATGAAGGAAAGAATCCCGATACCGGACTGCCGATCATCAAGGCTTTCCTGAATCCGCTGGTTGTCTGGATCTGGATAGGCCTCGTTATCACGGTTCTCGGCACAGGAGTCGCGCTATTGCCAAACCTGACTGCGGCACTCGCTGCCAACCGCAGCCGCGTTCCGGTTACCGGACAAGAAGCGACAGTGGCAATGCGGAGCGGAGACTAAACAAGTGAAACATTCTTGGTCGCGCATAACAATACGTTCGACACAGGCCTTGCTTCTGGCCTTCTGCCTGATCTTCAGCTTGGGAGCTACCGATCCGGGCACTCGTTTCAATACTCTCGGCCACAAAATGATGTGTACCTGCGGCTGTGGTCAGGTACTGCTGGAGTGTAACCACGTCGGGTGTCCCTCCTCCGAAGGCATGCGGAACGAGCTTATGGCCTCCCTGAACCGCGGGGATAACGACGATCTGATTCTACAGACCTTTGTTCAGAAATATGGCCCCACCGTTCTGGCGGCCCCAACCAATTCAGGATTCAACAAAGTGGCCTGGATTATGCCATTTGCGGTCCTGATGTTAGCCCTACTGGGAACGACCTTGCTGGTCAGGAAGTGGAAGCTGAAAGCCGCGTCCGTGCCTGCTCCGGCCAATGTGATTAATTTCGATGCCGTGCGGGAGCGCATCCGGCGGGAAACCGATTTCGAGGGAGGGCCTCGCCCGTGAGCATCATCCTCTGTGCCTTGTTATTGATAGGTGTCTTTGCCTATGTATTTTGGCCTGAGCGCCATGTAGAACAGCAGCTGGAAAAGACCCGCCTGGAATTCCTGCTGGAACGGAAAGAACTGCTCTACGAAAACCTTCGCGACCTGAATTTTGAGTACCGTGCGGGCAAATATCCAGAAGAGGACTATGTCGGCCAGAGGGCAACGCTCGAAAATGAGACGGCCGAGATACTAGCTGAGATCGAACAGCTCGAAACTGTAGCTCGATAAGACACTTTTACCCCCGATTAAAGCTCTCTAAGATACCGGTCGATGAGGGGAACATGGACGACGTAATCACCGTTAATCCGATCTCCGGTACGAGCTTGAAGAATCTGAAGAGATCCTCGGCGTATCCGGCAAAGTCTTCGGCACGGAAGGGCACCAAGGCCAACCTTGAGCCTGATACCGTGACCTTAAGCGGGAATGCGGAGAACGATACCGACGAAGACGACGACGAAGTAGCTAACTATTACTAGATGCAGGAGCACTCCCCCTTTCCAGGAAGAAAGCCCGACAAGAAGGCTTCACTCCTCCAAAGGACCCCCTTTAGACGGGATATTCCCTCTACAATCTGCCTTGGACTGAAGTGCGTTCGCCTGACGGATCTGCCTCGGCTACAAAACACCTTTCTCCTTTCCTGACCGAAATACCTCTCCAACATTTAGAATTCAGGCACAGTTATGAAGCTACGTGGATCTTCCTCTCTTTTGCTGGCAGCTGTAGCTCTGCTTTCCAGCACTGCGCTTTACGGCGCTTCTATTAACGGTACGGTCACCAATCGGACCATCAATAAACCTTCGGTTGGCGATACTGTTGTCCTGCTTCAACTAACGCAGGGAATGCAGGAATCCGGCAGGACAAAGACCGACGCTAAGGGACATTTCTCCTTCGAATTCTCGGATCCGGGACCGCACCTCATTCGCGTTGAGCACCAGAAGGGCGCTTACTTCAAAAACATGATGCCCGGCGTCTCCGATGCAGAAATCTCGGTCTATGATGTGGCGCCCAAAGTGGATGGCATCTCGACAGAAGCGGACGTCTTGAGATTCGAAGCCGACGGCTCAACGTTAAAGGTCACCGAGAATTACTTTATTAAGAACAACTCCCAGCCGCCAAAGACGCAGCTGAGCGAGCACTCTTACGAGATCTATCTCCCGCCAGACGCAATCATTGATAGTTCCGCAGCGATGGCGCCAGCGGGAATGGCCGTGGCCTCTTCTCCGGTACCGATGGGCGAAAAGGGGCACTATGCTTTTGCCTTCCCCATCCGCCCCAATGAAGGGGATAGCGGAACCCGTTTTCAGCTGAGCTATCATCTGCCCTACAACGGCAGCTTTAAGATCACACCGCGATTGCCAATCGGAGCAGACAATCTGGCCATCATGCTTCCCAAGAGCATGAAGTTTACGCCCGGACCCTCCGCTCCATATCAGCCCATCAATGACAACGTGCAAGCCCAAACCTTTCTGGCTCGCAACGTCTCTTCATCTCAGCCGCTGGAGTTCACCTTATCTGGAACGGGCTCGATGCCAAGAGAGGCACAGGATGCCGCTGGACAACAAGCTGAAGGAGCAGGCATGCCTGCAGCTGGCGCCGACAACCGTCCTGGTGGAGGCCTCGGAGAACCTATCAACAATCCCGATCCCCTAAGCAAATACAAGTGGTGGATCTTAGGTGGGCTCTCTGTAGTTCTGGCTGTGGTTGCAGGCTTCCTTCTACGGAAACCTGCAGGAGCAGAAACGGCACCCGCAACAGCAGACGCGGCTAACGCACCCGTCCCAACCACCAGCCCAGCTGTAGCAGGAAAGGTAATCTCTGCCACTCCGGCAACAGGTAATCATCGCGGATTGCTAATGGAAGCGCTGAAAGAAGAGCTCTTCGCAGTAGAAACCGAGCGCATGGAAGGTAAGCTCGACGAGACACAATACTCCGAGCTGAAGGCAGCCCTGGAAACAATCATGCGTCGCGCCTTAAAGCGTACAGGCGTCTCCTAAATTGCAGTAACATTGGATTCCACAACTCTGGGTGCTCCATCTCGCGCGTGAAGCGAGTTAAGGTGGAGCACCCGTTCAATCTAGAAATCAATCTTCAGCGCGAACTGTCCAAAGCGGCGCTCATCGTTAGCCCCTCCATTTACTCCGCCTTTTCTGGCATAGATCGAAACGGGTAAAGGATCGCCCTTAGCATCCAGGAAGTTGGTCTGATTATTCCGCGTGGCCAGCACATACAGATTGTGATGATTCAGAACATCGAATCCTTCTGCGCGCAACTCCATCCGCACTCCATCGAAAAGCAGGAATCTCTTGCTGACCGCCAAATCGAGATTCCATGCCCCCGGCCCATAAAAGCTATTGCGTCCAATTGCATTCGGAAGATATGGCCCCCAATCGGAGATGCCACCTAATGCAGAATTCGCAGCCGGAGTGCTGGCAGGCAGATTGGAAGCAATCGTATAAAGATTTCCGCCTCTGTTCGCAATCGCCTTCCGGAAGGAATGTTTCTGCAGTGGCGTAGAAGGAGCATACCGCTGTACATCTCCGTAACCGGCGTAATTGGTTCCATCGAAATAACTGAAGGGCGTTCCGCTACGCACGGTATAGATGCCTGCTATCTGCCAGTCCCCTGCAACCCGGCCCAGCAGTGTATGCCGTTTCTTCGTCCAGACGAAATCATAGATTCCGGCCAGCGCAAAACGGTGCCGAATGTCACTATCACTGTTACCTCGATCATATCCAGGATTGAAGGGCTGAGTATAACCGGTATTCACCGTATTATTCGTCTCGGAAAAGGTCGTACTCAGATTATCGATGGAATGAGAAAGAGTGTAATTTGCCACTGCAGTGAAACCAGTATTCGCAAAATGCTCTGTCTGGAAACGAAGATTGAACGCCTCGTAGTAGGAGTCTCCATTCGATCCGCGATTGTTGATGCTCGTATATTGCCGATTCAGCCGGGTCAAGCGGCAAACACTGGAATAGGCGGCTGGGTCCTGCTGCCACTGGTCTGCCGGACAGGGATTGGCGGTACTTACATTGATAGAGTCACCGAGTAGAAGATTCCCCAGGCCGGCTCCATTGATATCGCGAATGTCATATAAATGAATTCCGCGAGCACCGGAATACTCGATAGCTGCAATCGTACTTCTACGAAGCTGCTGCTCCAGAGCAAGGCTCCAGAACTGCGTTTGCGCGGTTCTGATGTGCTCATCCACATTTCGCAAACTCGTGCGCGGCAGAGGAACAGCTCCGGTAGCACCGGCCAGAGGCCCCAGATTGGCTGTCGTGACTCTGGTATTGAAGACCTGAATCACTCCATAGTGAGGAGGATTCTGAATCACGTTGAAAGTAACGCGTCCGAAATTCCTCTCATAAGAAATTCCATACCCTCCGCGCAAACTGGTCCTGCTGTCTCCAAGCAAATCGTAGGCAAAGCCGATTCGCGGACTTAGCGCTCCGTAAGTAGGCTCCCAGAGCGCCCGCACCGGACTATCCGGAACGGTATAAACCTGGCCATTCCGAATGGAGTCAAAATAGCCGGGACCGGAACCGTAATAAAAGTTCGAATCGAACTTTGCATGATTATTGTGCTGAACGCCGTAATACTCATAGCGCAGGCCATAACTGAGCGTCAGCCGGGAGGTCGCTCTCCATCGATCCTGGCCATAAACAGCCCAATCGTGAAACCTGTTGCTTCGCGCGAAGTTTGGAGCTGAAGCAGGCAAGGTAACCAGACAAGAAGCCGTTGGATTGGAAGCATCGAGGCAAGGCAAGGCGCCCTTCGGATCTACGGCAGCTTGAAACTGATAAAGATCGCCCGTTAGCAAATGGTCGAAACTGGTAGGCGTATCCTGCCCTAACTGTTCGACACCCTGACCATAGGCTCCATACGCACGATTGTTCTGGACATAGAGGACCTGACTGCCGAACTGCATCGTATGAGTTCCCTTTGTCCAATCCAGATCCTGGTTCCACTGAATCTCATTCTGCGGCCCGCCATAAGGCAAACCTCCCCCAATGGGATTGAGATCGTAAAAACCCGGAAGCTGAACATAATTTCCGCCAACGGTCGCTCGTGCTCCGGCAAAGAGCGTGGGAGTGGATTGCAGCGCCTTGTCGTAGATAAGCTGCGAATTCAATCTTGAAAAACTCAGCTTGGTATTCGTCAGCAACGATGACCGAAAGGCATGGGAAACATTGACGAGAACCGCATAATTCCTGTCATTTTCTCCGACATCGTATTGCGGATAAGGAGAGGTAAAGGCCGATCCCTGCGCCGTCAAGCCGTATTGCACATAGCGAAAGGAGCTCTGTGTCTTCGCGGAAAGATTCCAGTCAACCCGGCTAACCATGTTCCAGGAATTCTGCGGATAACCGCCACCGGAGTCCGTAGGAGCCTTATACGCTACTGCCCCAAACGCTGGAGTAGACAAGCCAAGAACGCTCACCAGCGAGCCATTGGGATTCACGCCATCGCCTCCATCCAGCATCTCTTGCGCGGTATAAGTCCGCAGGAAGCGAAAGCTCCGATTCCCATACGTGTGGAAATACTCCTGTACATTCGGAGCAGCCGCAGCCAGCAGCTCAGGCGTGGGAACAACGGAGATCTGATTACTGGCGCTGCGGACCCGCAGCCACTCCACACTCTGGAAAAAGAACAGCCTATCCTTGAGAACCGGCCCACCGGCAGCAAAGCCAAACTGATTCCGTGTATAGTTGCCCTTCGTCAGATTGTTCTGTGCATTCGTAACAGTATTGGATGTAAATGCGGCAAGACGATTGAACTCCCACACACTTCCATGAAAGGAATTAGTTCCTGCTTTGGTGACAACATTGACGACACCGCCGGAAGCGCGTCCGTATTGCGGATCGAAATTGCTTGTCTGTACCCGGTATTCCTGGACAGCATCAATCGGTACCGTAATACCCACACCCGCAGCATAGAGATCCGTATTCTCCACACCATCCAGCAAGATCTCCGTTCCCGAGGAACGCTGCCCGTTAATACTGAAGCCCACACCGCGAACCGTGGCATTTTGATTCCGTCCCTGCGCGGAACGGTCTCCGGAAGAAATGTTCCCGGCTAGAGCGACGAAGTCGTAAGGATTGCGAGTCAAACTCGGCAGTTGCGTAACCTGCTGGCGGCTGACTATCTGTGACAGCTCCTGCGACTGCAGATTAATCTGAGCTCCGCCCTCTGCCAGAACCTCTACCTCTGTCGTATCGGTTTGAATGGACAGTTTGGGATTCAGAGTTACCCGGCTACCTACCGTAACCTGAACCTTGCCTGTGTAGGACTGGCGGTCGGCAGTCTTTACAAAGATGGAATACGTATCCGCAGGCAGCCCCGTAAAGCTGTAATCTCCCTGCTTTGAAGTAGTTTGCGTGCGGCTGATATTCGTGCTCAGGCTACGGAGGATAACGGTAGCTTTAGCCACCAGCGCGCCTGACGAATCGGTAACGGTACCTGCCAATTGCCCGCTATCCGTCTGGGCACTGGAGAAAGAGGACAGGAATCCCATGAGCAGCGAAAACATCCAAACAAGCTTCGACCACCTCTTGAGCACTCTTTCTCCTTGTTCTTCAAACCGGATCAACAGCATTTTGTTCGATAGGGCGAAACGATGAAGTAGTGAGAGGGTATTACACGTCCAGCTAGAAAAGAAGAAGTAATGGAACAGGTGTATCTCTTTTCGCTTTATCTGATGCAAGGAAAAGACTTTTATGCTTCACAAAAATCCGTGAAATGTCGTTGCCCTCGCATCCCCCGGATGACTAATTCCACTGCGAGGAGTCGAAGATAAGGTTACAACCCCTGAGGTGAGAAAATAGATATCGGGGGTGGGATTGAGAGGCCCCTGAAAATGAATACCTTAAAGACAGCTTTTCTCCTGACGCTTCTAACCTTGGCCCTGATCTTCTTTGGCAGCGTCATTGGTGGCAGTCAGGGAGCGGTCCTGGCCTTCGGTCTCGCGGCCATCATGAACTTCGTTTCCTATTTCTATTCCGACAAGCTGGCCTTGAGCATGTATCGTGCACAACCCGCCAGCAGGGAAGAACTGCCGCGCGTCTATGACGTCGTCGAGAGAATGACGCAACGCACCGGCCTGCCCATGCCGAAGATTTACGTGATCCCTTCGGACTCACCCAATGCATTTGCTACCGGCAGAAACCCGCAGCACTCCTCGGTAGCCGTAACCTCCGGCATTCTCAATCTGCTAAATGACGACGAGTTGGAAGGCGTTCTCGCTCACGAGCTTGGCCATGTCCGCAACCGCGACATCTTGACCAGCTCCATCGCAGCCACTCTGGCCGGAGCAATTACCATGCTGGCGCGTATGGGTTACTGGGCGTCGCTTTTTGGCGGCTACGGCAACCGCGACGATCGTGATCGTGGAGGCGGCTTTGCCGCACTGTTCATGCTGATCCTCGCTCCAATTGCCGCAACTTTAATTCAGTTGGCAATCTCCCGTTCCCGGGAATATGAGGCCGATGCCACCGGAGCCCAGATCACCGGGAATCCTTATGCGCTTGCCAGTGCGCTGGAAAAATTGGAAGCCTATTCGCACCGTCTACCGATGCAGGCTTCGCCTTCCACTGCGCATCTCTTTATCGTGCAGCCGATGATCAGCACACGAGACTTTGCCAGCCTCTTCTCGACGCATCCGCCGATCACGAAAAGAATCGAGCGCTTGATTGGCCGCCCCTCTGTCTACGGCAACGTGATCGAGTAGGATTGAAGGGGAGAACGCGAATCGGATGAAGACTCTAGTTCGAACCCTGACGATGCTTTGCCTCGCTATCTGGATCGGAGGCCTGATCTTCTTCGCCTTTGTACAGGCGCCTCTCACCTTTCTCAGCCTGCCTGATACCCATCAGGCAGGTACCATCGTAGGCGCATCCCTACGCATCCTGCACTGGATGGGACTCATTTGCGGCGTCATCCTGGTGCTCCTGATAACAGCAGCCGGACGGCTGGAGATCTACTCACAGCAGAAGCTGAAGCTTCCGCTTATTGCTCTCTTCTGCATGCTGGCTCTTACTGCCTTCTCACAGTTCGGAATCATCCCGCGTATGGAGCAGTACCGGCTTCAAGCAGGTGGCGCAGTTAACAGCGTTGCACCTACCGACCCTGCCCGCGTCAGCTTCAATCGCCTGCACAAGATCTCAGAGAAAGTAGAAGGAGGCGTTCTGCTCTGCGGAGTCGCACTGCTCTTTCTGTTGGCCAACGCTGCACCCACGAACAAAGAAGGCTGAGCAGGAAGGTGGCGGTTTCTGACCGCCACCGATGTATCGCCGGAACTGCTCTACCCGCCCGAGGGATAGTTTCTCTTGTGACACTTACACAATAGGACTAGACTTTTGCCAGAATCGCCCGGATCTCTGAAAACGCCGGGCGAAGAGACGAAAGAGGCAGAACCATGTTCATGGAACTCGCCCAGTTCGTATCTTTTCTACTCCTGATACTCACTCTCTGTGCATTATTCCATCAAGCCTTTCTGGCCCTTTCGCTGAGTCTCCCGGAACGGCTTATGGAACTCATGAAGCTTTTCGTCTTCGCCGCAGGACTGGCAACCCTGAGCGGACAGCTCTTCCGGACAACGGAACAGCGACTCAATACCACAAGACATAGCCTGCGCCTAACATCGACCTTCCCGATGCAAGTCTTTCTATGGACTTCAACCGGAATCGCTGTTCTCTTTTTCCTGGCATGGTTATTTGAGACCTATCTTCTACCGTGGTCTCACACAAGATAGATCGGCACTTCGCCCCAGCGGGGCGAATCGACACTAGCCCAGCGCGGAGTCCACGTTGCGGACGGAAGCGCTGGGTTAGCTCCCCCCAACAAAATCCCCGCCCCATAGGTGGCGGGGAGAAATCCTCCATAAATCCGCATAACTCCCCAAGTTATACGAAAGTCAAGTAAGAAACTCACGAACCCCGCTCAACCACCATCAGAACGCCACCACGCGGGGTCACACTCTGAACACGAAAATCCGGGATGTGGGAGTGAATATACGTCAAAGCGCTCTCGACATCGCGAGCCGCAATGACAATAGTTCTATCGGGAGGCGGCTTCAGCCACTGCGCCAGACCTGTTCCTTTCCTCTCTTCCCCGCTGCTTTCGTGTAACTCATATAACTGCGCCGGACGTCCGACTAAATCGACAGCCTTAGGTAAGCCTTGCTTCTCTTGCTGGTTCTGTATCATAAAATCTCCCTCGAACATGACATTCAAGCGCATCGGGGAAAGGTGCAGCCATTCCCGAGCCAAACGAGAAGGGCTGCACAAAAGGAATACCGTCTCCTTGATTCGTAACCGGGAGACATGCTTGTTGCCGTCGCAGGCAAGAACGATGGCACAAACGTGCACTGGAGAATGAGGACACACCGGCGCCGAATCTCGAAAGACAAAGCACCGCTGCCCTCAAAGGAGATACACGAATCCCCTTCCCTCATCGTCGGCACACCAATAGCCAACAGAGAGCCGACCGCGTCGGAGCATGGAGACGCAACGGCCCTTGTCGTCAGCCACTATGGCGAACGAAGACCGCAATCGGAACGAGAATCGTTATTTGTAATTTTTATGGATTCGGAGGCGAGTAGCCCTCATCCGGAACGGAGAAAGGCTCAAGAAATGCGCGATACAACCGCATCGGTTGTACCGGAAATGGGGAAACGGTATCCTTGATGTCAACCATAGTAACCTGCCTCTTAGGTGAATTGGCCAGGGGCGTATTTGGTGCTGCGAACACCTATGCGTCCCGAAACCGGGTCCAACCCGCTTCGAGGTGTAGCGGATTCCGGCTCTACAGTGTCGAAATTTTGAACATCGTCCTTGCCGAGCGCCGCTCTTCCACGAAGTGCCATCATCATAACATCTCAAGAAATCCTGGCCAATATAACTAAATAACTAATTTAGAGCATGTCTAGCCTGCATTATTCATGAATTTCGGAGCTGGATTCTCGGAAACCCGCTTCCTATGCACACTTGAGCCCTGTTTTTGCATCCGGTCGCGACTGACAGACTGTTTGGCGGTCAAAATCCTGGAATCGAAAGAAGTGCATCATTGCTGCTTTTCAGAGACCGACAGCTATTCATGAATAATGCGGGCTAGGGGAAGACATCCGCGCCTATCAAGGCCCTCGATGAATGGTTGCTGTCCTGAGATCCGACATAGAAGAGCGATTGCCTGATTTCCATTGTCCGGAGCAAAGGTGAAAGCGTCTAGGCCTAGCAGCATGTACACCTTAGACATGCCGCCGTCGCTCCCTTCACGGGAGCGTGGATTGAAACACAAACCTCAATTCGTAACAATCACTGTTCCCACGTCGGTTCCCTTCACGGGAACATGGATTGGGAAAAGGGTTGGAATGATGCTCCGGACGTTCTCTCAGTGTTGCTCCTTATACGGGAGCGCGAGTATGACCACGGTGGGAGCCTGCAGTCCCCCGTTGTACCGCCGGTCTCCAGGCCGGCTGTCGTGGAGGGTCTCCAGGCCCTCCACCTGGGAAGATCGAATATTAATCCGAAGTTTCATGTTCAACGCTGCATCCTCTGTGTGGGCGAGGACGCCCACACGACAGCCGGCCTGGAGACCGGCGGTACATTTTCTTTTTTTAGCGATGCCATAACGTGGTATTTGCTTTAGCGACGCCTCACTATTCAGTACGTCTTGCGTTATGTAAATAACGACGAGAGCGAGATGGTAAACTTCACTGTCTCGTTTTCATTTTTCGACTTAGCAGCCACTGCCATGTACGGCACGGCTGCTTTGTAGTTTTGGTATTGTTCGCCACGTCAGAAGGGACGATCTGCGAACGGCATTCAGGATACAGTGCTGGAAAAATCCGAATCGTAATTCGGATTTTCACTTAATCGCGTCGGCTTATCGAAAGGATCAAACCCCATTTATGAAGATATTGCATTTAGATTGCTGGACTCGGCGCGTGTGGCAGGCGACATTCCTGTTGTTGACGGTTTGCGGGCTGGCCAATATTGGCTGGGCTGCTCCCATCGCCTTTCCTGGCGCGGAAGGCTATGGGGCTGACGTTTCAGGGGGACGGGGATTCAGAGCCGTATATGTTACGAATCTGAATGACTCCGGTCCCGGATCGTTTCGTGAAGCAGTATCGAAGCCGAATGCAATTGTGGTCTTTGCAGTTTCCGGCATTATTCAACTCCACTCCAATGTCGAAATCGCAAGCAACATTACGGTGGCGGGACAGACAGCTCCCGGCGACGGCATCATGATCTATGGAGCGAAGGTCTCCGCCGCCAAAGGCAATGTCATTCTGCGCTATCTTCGTCTGCGCGGCGGAATTGCAGAGTCGCCCAAAGTAAGTTCGCTCAACATCAGCGATGCCCATCGAGTTATTGTCGATCACGCTTCCATTGAATGGGGACGTTGGGACGATATTCAGGCGGCGCGCTCCTCCTACATCACAATTCAGAATTCCTTGATAGGAGAAGCCATCGGGCCGCAACGTTTTGGGTGTCTCTGCGAGAGTGATTTCATGACCTTGAGCCATAACTTATGGGTGGACAACCAGAGCCGCAATCCCAAAGGCAAAGGTCACATTCAATATGTGAATAACGTGGTCTATAACTGGGGAGTGAGTGCCTATGTTGGTGGACATTCGCAGTGGGACCACTATGCAGATCTTATCGGCAACTACTTTCTGAAGGGACCGAGTTCAAAAAACGACGCCTTTATCTCGATGTTCTGGCCCTCCGACCATGTCTATCAGGCGAACAATATGGTAGACCTCAATCGCAACGGAAAGCTGGATGGACGTCTCATCACAGACGACGACTTTCTTCGTGCCACGGCGAAGGTCGATTCCCGCTCTGTACTGAATGCGGCACCAACGGTCCAAACCGATTCGCCTGAAGCGGCATTCAATAAAGTAATTGCCACAGCCGGAGATACGCTGTGCCGGGATTCAGTCGACGAAAGGCTTGTTGGCCATGTACTCTCACTGGGAACGGCCGGACAGATTATCGATACGGAAGAGCAGGTTGGTGGAGCACCAAAGCTGCGCAGCGGCAAAGCCCCTGAAGATAAGGATCAGGATGGTATTCCCGATGTTTGGGAAGCGTCTCATAAACTGAATCCGGCTGATCCCTCCGACGCAAGCAAGATCGATCCCACGACCGGCTACAGCTATCTGGAGGAGTACATCAACGCTGTTGCCGACGACCACGGCCCGGACATGCTGAAATTACTGAATAGGCCCGTCGGATGCCGGTAGATTGGCCTCAGACCGAAATCCTAAAGCTGTGCTCTCGGCACGATTCAGCCTCACCATGTATGATCAAAGATTGACGAACCCCCTCAGAGTGCAGTAGGAAGCGGATGAATTTTGATAGTTATGTCCTGCCGGAAGCGGGCAGGGCCAGTTTTGGATCCAAGACCGACAATTCACGACGAGCAATCCGTGTGGAAGCCTCAGTAATTGAGGTGCTGTCCTGATTCCTTCGCTCATCCTCGGTGCCGTTGCCGCCCTGGCGGATATACTCGGCGGGTTTCTTTTGGTTCGCGCCAAGTGGGGCCAGCGGTCGTTGCGTTACACCATCGCCTTGGGTGCAGGCTTCATGATGGCTGCCGCGATATTGGAGATGATTCCCGAGAGCTTCCGGCTGTCGGCTACCATTACACCGATTCTTATTCTCGTTGGCTACTGCATACTCCACCTGATGGAACACACCATCACGCCGCATTTTCATTTTGGGGAAGAAACACATCCCGAAGAGTTCCTCTCAGCAAGGACAGGCTACTCGGTGCTTGGAGGCCTGGCGGTTCATTCCCTCTTCGATGGAGTCGCCATCGGCTCAGGCTTTACCCTTTCTCACTGGCTGGGTTGGCTGATCTTTATCGCAGTCTTTCTGCACAAGACGCCGGAAGGTTTCACCATCGCATCGATCATGCTGGCAAGCGGAAGAGGGGTACGGATGGCACTCAACGCCTCATTCCTGCTGGCAACAACTACGATTCTGGGCGTTCTGGTAATCGAGCTGCTCCCCGGTTTCGTGAAATTCGGGTTGCCCCTCTCTGCCGGAGTAGCGATCTATGTTGCTGCTACCGACCTGATTCCAGAGATCAACAAAGAACCTGGATTCCGTATGGCGCTGGTCTTCTTTCTTGGAGTTGCCGCCTTCCTGGGCTTACGAACCCTGATTGCCTTCTAGAACATCTCTGGATTCCGTCTTCGGCAAGAATCTATCGCCTTCACAAGCAACCGAGTCCCAAAACCGCTCCATCCTGATCAGAGATGGGGATATGTTGCGCGCGAATTCAATTGTCCGGAGGAGGAGTGCTGTTCTGTCGAAAGGGCCATCTCGAATCGGGAAAGCGCTTTCTCGTTGCAGGGGAAGAGGTTAGAAGAAAATCCCTGTAACGCTCAATCTCACGAAAGAAAAAAGTGCGCGATGGCTGCTCTTGAAGCTTGAAGATAAATATGCCATCACGGGAAGGGAGAATCCCAGGTCCCAGGCAGAATGAGGACCCACAACCATGTCCCCGGGAAAAGCAGCTCTAGCACCTCCACCGGTATCGATATCTTTTGGGAGGTTGAACCGTCTACCGGGAGCGCGGAAGGCGCAGATGCCAGCCGAGGTAACTCCTCAGCTTGCCACACTTACCGAGGAGCTTCCTGCCGGAAAAGATTGGCTTTTCGAGATTAAGTGGGATGGAATCCGCAGCCTTTGTTTTCTGCAGAAGAGTCAGATAACCCTCCTGAGCCGCAATGGCACCTCCTTAACAAGTCAATTCCCAGAACTGAAGAAAGCCATCGAGTGTCTTCATGCGGAAGAAGCAATTCTGGATGGCGAAATTGTCGTCTTCGATGAACAGGGCCGCGCCGACTTCCAGGCACTACAGCCAAGAATCATGTTGAGCCGGTTGAAGCAAACTCGCTCAGATGCTGTCCTGATTCTCTTCGATCTCCTCTATCTCGACGGATACGACCTTCGCAGTGTCCCACTTGAAGAGCGGTTCAAGCTCCTGGAGACAGTAGTGGAAGAATCCGCCGTGATCCGGCTCTCTTCCAGCTCTCGCGGAAATGGAAAGGTGTTGCTCGATTTTGCCAGGAAGCACGGGCTCGAAGGTGTTATGGCCAAGGATGCCCGCAGCGTGTACGAGGGCCGCCGCACGAGCAGTTGGCGCAAGATAAAACTCGTACAGGAACAGGATTGTGTGATCTGCGGCTTCACCATGGGCAAACGCGAGGCTTTTGCCTCACTCATTCTGGGACTCTATCGCGACGGCGAGTTGACCTACATTGGGAATGTGGGTACGGGATTCGATACAGCGCAGCAGAAAGAGCTGCGGGGCCTCATGGATCAACGCGTAATCAAAAAATACCCGTTTGCGGCCAATCCTCGGATTACGGGAGAGGTCACGTGGATCAAACCGGAGTTAGTATCACGAATCAAATACACGCAATGGACGAAAGAAGATCGTCTGCGAGCTCCTGTTTTCCTTGGACTTCGAACCGACATCACGCCGGAACAATGTATCCGCGAAGATAGCACTCTGGACCCGCCCTCGCATCCTCTTTCCGTGCCGGCAGATCTTCCCGCTAGTGCAGAGCCAGCACCGAAAAGGACAGCACAGGTTACAACGATTCCAGCAATTCCCGAGCAGAAGGATTCCGTAGATCTTCGTCTGGGAAAACACGAAGTTACACTGACTAATTTAAATAAGATCTACTTTCCCAACGATCGCTATACAAAATCAGACATTATTTCGTATTACGCGGATATAGCGGAGATTCTGATCCCCCATCTGAAGGACCGCCCGCTGTCCTTGCGTCGCTACCCTGACGGTATTCACGAAGAAGCATTCTTTCAGAAAGACGCAGAACGAGGTATTCCGGAGTGGCTGCAACGCAGCGATGAGGAGGAGAACAAATTCATCGTCTGCAACGATGCTGCCGGACTCTATTTCCTCGTGAACCTTGGCTGCATCGATCACAACCCGTGGATGAGCCGCCTTTCTTCGCTTGACTCGCCGGATTATCTCCTGATCGACCTCGATCCCTATCAGTGCTCCTATGACAAGGTTATGGAAGCGGCTTTATTGACGCGAGGAGTGTTGGAGGACTGCGAACTGGAGAGCTATCCCAAAACCTCGGGAGGCGACGGATTCCACATTTGTATCCCACTCCGTCACGGATATAGCTATGCCAATGTCCGAGGTTTTGCAGAACTGCTGTCACGAGCAGTACAAGAACGCAAGCCCGACCTCTTTACCACTCCGCGTTCGGTTGAAAAGCGGCAGGCAGGAAAGGTCTATTTCGATTATCTACAAATTGCGAAGGGCAAGACGTTAGCTTCCGTTTACTCGGTACGTGCACATGATGGAGCCCCGGTCTCTACTCCCCTGATGTGGAGCGAGGTTCACAAGCGGCGTACCCCCTACAGCTTTTCCATCCGCACACTCAGGAAGCGGACGGAAAAATATGGGGACCTCTTTCACCCCACTCTTTCCGGAGAACAGACGCTTACCGGACCGCTAACGCGGCTGGAAAAAATTCTGCAGAGCCTTTAGAGCTAAATTCCTGCCGACCACGGCTTCTTCCCCGGAATCGGACTCGCATTCAATTCCCTTTCACCGGAATTTGATATCGTCTTATAGAGACATAAGAGCAATTATTGTGTTTACACTGTCATGTAAGTGTAAGCACGTTGCTCCGGATTATCTTCAACCAAACACCACAACATCTAATTTCTGGTCCTTAGGAGCACTTCCCCGTTCGCTATGGTAAACATCTCTCGCTGGACAACCGGGCGCCGCTGGCTTCTTTTAATGCTGGGGCTGGTCTTTGCCAGTCTGATCCTGTTTGGATATTTAACTCGCGGGGGTGATGCCTCCCTTGAATACAATGCTCCCGCAGCGATGCCGAGCACAGGTGGGCTTGTCGACCAGAAGCCGCTGAACACGGCGCGCCGATTAGCTTCGCTGGCAGCAACCGCACAGGAACACCAGTACGCGGAGCAGGCTCTGCACCTCGCCGACCACGAGGTTTCCCAGGCCTTTGCCACCGCCTTGAGGCAGGCAACGGCTGAAGCGCCTACACTCTCCGCTGCTGCAGAAAAGCTTTCTCAGAGGATGTCCGCGCTGCAAGTTCGGGTTAAGCAGGAGCAGCAGACAGTTACGCGTCTACAAAAAGCCCTGGCCGAAGCTGCAGACCAGGAAGGCGCTCAGGACGATCTCGATGAAGCCAATGCTCAACTGGCTTTGGATGAGAACGAACTCGACGACCTGCATGAAGATTTTATCCGTGCAGGCGGAGGCAGAAGCGTCAAGCTGCAGGAGGCACTCGAAGCCTACCAGCAAATCCAGAAGAACTCCGGGACAGTTAACTCCATCACCGCGACACAGGAAACGCCGCAAGCTCTACGCACTCTTCCAGGAAAGATCCAGGCCTACGCCTCGCTCGGAGAGCGGATGAAAGAGTTAGCGGCAGCTCGTCAGGATGCCCTGAGCATGGTAGCGACGCTGAGCAAGAAGCACGAAGCGCTTGAGGCTACCACAGAAAAAGCTGCCAACTCCATGCAGGCCGAGACGGAGGCTGTTGCACAAAATACCGCGCCAGGTACGGACACCCGCAAAGCAGCAATCGCATCCATGCGCAAGGTCGGCGACCAGCGAAAGACGCTTGTCGAATACGACAAGCGCATTCGCGACGAGCAACAGCTGGCAGAGATCTATCAAAGCTGGGGCGAATTGGTTCGATTGCAGCGGCTCACCGTTCTGCATCGCATCATCCGTGTTTGCGGTATTGTCATCGCCTGGGTCATCATTGCAATCGTTCTCGATGCGCTGCTTTCCCGCATCTTTGAAAGATTCGGCAACGATCATCGGAAATTCCATCACCTGCGACTTATCTCCACACTGGTGGTTCAGATCCTGATCTTTGGAATGATCCTGATAATCATCCTGGGACCGCCACCGCAGCTTTCGACAATTATTGGGTTAGTAACCGCAGGACTTACAGTTGTCTTAAAGGACTTTATCGTCGCTATCTGCGGCTGGTTTGTCCTGATCGGGAGGAATGGAGTACGGATTGGCGACTGGGTCGAAATCAACGGTGTGGCAGGTGAGATCGTGAAGGTGGGACTCTTCCGCACTGTCCTGATGGAAACGGGCAATTGGACTGCAGCAGGACATCCTACAGGCCGAAGGGTCACCTTCTTTAACAGCTTCGCAATTGAGGGACAGTACTTCAACTTTTCGACCGTCGGTCAATGGTTGTGGGATGAAGTACGAGTAAATGTTCCATCCGGAGATAATCTCCAGGAAGACACGGACCGCATTGTTGGCATTGTGAATCAAGAGATTGGGAATTCCACGGAACTGGCTGAAAAGGAATGGAAGCGCGCATCCGGAAGCTATAGTCTGAAAAACTTTTCAGCCACACCGAATGTCAGCGTCCGTCCGGTAAACGGGAGCATCGAGGTAACGGTCCGTTATGTCGCCCGCGCCTCCGAACGTTTGCCGATCCGCTCAAGAATCTACCAGAAGCTCATCGAAGGGATGCAGGCTAAGGCCGCAGTCCAATAGACCATCGTGAAAAATCCAGACAGGACTATCTTGCGCAGCAGTCCTGTTTGGGAAATTGCAGTCTGAAATGGGTGACACTCCACATACTTGAGTGATTTCGACCCTTGCTTAACGAGGGATTTTCACTCATTATCTTTGGAAATAGTGCCGATGAAATCGGTATTCAGGGTACAGGTGATGGGTATGCGTTTATCGGTTGCGGCACTTGGATTAGCGATATCGGTTTCGGCTGCGGGGCAAGCTGTTTCGCCGGCTAGCGAAGATCCTGTGGCGCAGCCTCAGAGAGTTGTTTCTCCGTCTTCAGCGCCATCCGTTTCCCTTCCCGCAGAAAGCTCGCCTGCGATCCAAACTTCGGCGGCACCTATGGGGAAGGTCTCCGAACTGCTTGATTTTAAAGACTCGGATATCAAGTTCAACCTGCAGACCCTGATGAGTACCTTGCGAGGGCATGAAGGTTGGGTGCTTGGCGCCTATCCTGACCCAAACACAAGCAGGCCGCTTATCGGCGCAGGCTTCAGCCTCGATCTGCCGGAGCGCGTACATCTCCAGCGCGATCCTCGCAATCCGCATCCCTTCCTGGAACCATCGTCAGCCCAGCTTTGGAAAGCAGCGGGACTGGAACCGGCACGGCTGCAACGAATACTCGATCAATTCGCAATCGACAGCAGTACCTGGTCAAAAAAGACCTTCCGCAAGAAGATCAGAGCTCATGCGTTAACTTCGCAAATTGACAGTGAGGAAGCGACCGGGCTTCTCCGCGTCTCGGCAATACAGGCTGTTTATAACGCCAAAGCCTACTGCCGGAGATTTGACGAGCTAAGCGGCCCGCAGCAGATGGCACTGAGCCAGCTGGTCTACCAGATGGGCGTTAATCTTGAGCAGTTTGTGCGCTTTCTGGATATTGTGAATGGCGATGCCACTGCAGACGATGTGGCGCATTGGAAGAACGTACAGCACTCGCTGATGACAAGCCAATGGGCTCGAAAATACAGCGGCCGGGCTACAAAAGTAATCGCCATGTTCAATCCCGATTACTTCCAGGCTCCAGGCGCAGCAGAGCGGGAAATCGCAGCCACTCTACATCCGGCAGTCATAAGGCGTCATCATCGCGGCCACGCTGTAACCGCCCTTCGTGTTGCAAGTCATAGCAGGCATGTAGGAAAGAAGTCAGCCAAGAAGCTGCATGGAGCTCAAAGCAGGCGGAAACTAACCTAAGCTTCTGACGTCTACTAGAGGCTCTAGCCCGCAGCCTTCTTTTTCGCTGGACGACGAATCGTCTCCGTACCGGTGCTTCGTTTCGGCTGCTTCTTCTCCGGCATTGGCCCCTTTTCCTGCTCGGCAATGCTCTTCTTCAAGGCGTCCATCAGATTGATAACGGGAGCCAGTTTGCCGCGTTTCCGGTCTTCTTTGGGACCGGGAAGCCCCACATCCTTCGATTGCACCAACTCCTCTACGCGCCTGCTGTACTCATCCTTAAACTTGCCGGGATCGAACTTCCCGGTAAGCTGTTGCATAAATTGCTCGGCCAATTGCAGCTCTTGGGATTGAACTTCCCCCTCTTCCTGCTGGCCGTATTCAGCGATTTCCTTAACCTCTTCCGGATAGTACAAGGTGTGAAGAATCAGGCCTTTACGATAGGCACGCACCAGGACCACCTGCTCCCGTTGATGCAAGGTGAGCTTCGCAACTGCGGCAACCTGCAATTTCATCATGGCCTGGAAGAGCAAGGTATAAGCACGCCGCCCCGGCTCTTCGGCGACGGTGTAGTAGGAGGTCTCGTAATAGATAGGATCAACATCTCCTAAGCGCACAAACTCTTGAATCGCCATGGCTTCCGAGGAGGGAGCCTCTAAAGCCTTGAGCTCTTCATTGGTCACGATGACATTCGTGTCTTTGTCGATGGGATAACCTTTGGCTAATTCGTTCCTCTCGACCACCCGCTCACAGGTTGGACAAAACAATTGCTGCCGAATGCGGGTTCCGCAAGTGGAGTGGATCATGTGGAAGCTGACATGAGATCCCCGCGCCGCTGTGTATAGCCGCAGAGGAACAGAAACAAGACCAAAAGAGATGTATCCCTTCCAAACAGTGGATGCCATTGGATCTCCCCACTTTGCAAAGTAATTCTTCTGTCCGGGGTAAAGAAATTAGTCCAAATCAAAAGCAAAAGTTCCCTTCTCATGGGGAACCACAGCACCTATTCCAGAGGAAACTTATGTCGAGATCGAGAGAAAGTGCCTTACTGCTACAGTCGCAAATAGCGAAAACAGAGGCAAAGGCATGGCTTTCGAGAGTGAGATGAAGAGTGGTCTGTGGAAAGTTAGCCCAGAATAGCAAAAAAGCCTATCGCTTTTGACGATAGGCTTTTGCAATCGGAATGCGAGTTCTCTTTTGTTCTAAACGGAAGTCTCAGCTTTTGTTACAGATACATCTTCTTCGACAGCCTGTTCGGAGCCTCTTGCCCGACGCGCAATCATGCTGGCGATATAAGCAGCTCCAAATCCATTATCGATATTCACGACAGAGACATTTGGAGAGCAGGAGTTCAGCATTCCCAACAGAGCAGCTAACCCCCGAAAGGCGGCACCATACCCCACGCTGGTGGGAACAGCAATTACCGGTACACCTACCAGACCGCCTACGACACTCGGCAAGGCTCCTTCCATCCCGGCACAAACGACAACAGCATCCGCTAACCGAAGCACGTCCTGCTGAGCCAGCAAACGATGCAAACCGGCAACTCCGACGTCATACATGCGGTCGACCTTAGCCCCCATCAACTCCGCCGTAATCACCGCCTCCTCCGCCACTGGCAGATCACTTGTACCGGCGCACAGAACAGCTACGCGTCCTTTCGGGTGAGAAGAATCGGATTGCTTGAGGGCTATCGCACGGGCAGTCTTGTTGTAGTTCGCCTCTGGAACTACAGTGAGAACGGCAGTTGCGGCAGCTTCGTCTGCCCGAGTCGCCAAGACATCGCCACCGGCTCGCGCCATGCGGAAGAAGATCTCGGCAACCTGTTCAGGAGTCTTTCCCGCAGCGTAGATCACCTCAGGAAGTCCGATCCGCAAAGCACGATGATGATCGATCTTGGCAAACCCCGCATCCTCGAATGGCAGATGCGATAACTGCCGCATGGCTTCTTCCGGGGTTGTCAAACCATCCTGAACCTTCTTCAACATGGCTAACAGCACTTCAGGATTCATGCTTTGATCATCTCCTCTTTGCTGCGCACAGCAGTTAGCGCAGCTATCATGACCTCTTTTAACGGAACTCCCTTACTTTCGGCCAGCGCTCGGCAATCCTCAAATTCAGGAGCAAAGTTGCATGGCTCACCATCGAGCGAACCGATCTTCACACGCACAATGCCATAAGGAGTCTCGACTTGCTCGAAATGGCGGGCGAGACAAATTCTCTCTTCTTCACGGAAACGAATGCCTAGAGTGCTGGTCTCCTTAAGAAGGAATCGCATCATTCCTTCCTTCCGCTCCGGAGGAACGAGTACGGTCAACAGGGTTCCCAAACGGCTCTTCTTCATCGTGACCGGAGACATCATTGCATCCATGGCACCATGGGCCAAACTCTGCTGCAGCACGTGAGCCAACAACTCCGGAGATTGATCGTCTATGGTGCATTCAAGAACTACGATTCTCTCCGTTGCCATTGGCTTACCAAGCATCTCGCCCAGACTGATGCGCACAACATTGGGAAAGCCATGAGGGTCGCGAGTTCCCGCTCCATAGCCAATCTGCTCTACAGACAGCAACGGACGATTGAGATAACGCACACCCGCAGCACGAAGCAGAGCAGCTCCGGTAGGTGTAACCAGCTCCATCTTCGGGCCGTCGGAGTAGGAGGGCAGTCCTTTCAATAGTTCAGCTGTGGCCGGAGCAGGAACAGGAAAGTGCCCATGAGCACACTCCACGGAACCACTCCCTACATTGATTGCAGAACAGTACCATTCGTCCATGCCAAGATCTGTCAAAGCAACTGCATTACAGACGATATCGGCGATGGCGTCGACTGCTCCTACTTCATGAAAATGGACCTGCTCTTCATCAATGCCGTGAATCTTTGCCTCAGCAGCAGCAAGAAGACAGAAAGCCTTGATCGCCAGTGCCTCAGCGCGAGAATCCAGAGAGGCATTGCGAATCAAATCGAGAATAATGGATAGAGTCCGGTGTGGCTCCTGACCAGGGGAATGCTTGTGCTCATCTTTGTGCTCGTGTATATGCTCATGAGGATGAGAGTGAGGGTGATCGTGATGATGATCCTCTTCGTGAGAATGAGCCTTCTCTGCATCCTCGCCATTCACCAGCACCGAGATCTTCGTCGCCTTTATGCCGCTGCGCATAACCGGAGCAGCCTTCAGCTCGGCTCCAATCTTGAGCGCTGCTACTGCACGTTGTAACTTATCGAGGGAAACCCCAGCATCCACAAGTGCCCCCAGAAACATATCTCCACTAATTCCGGCAAAGCACTCGATATATCCGATCTTCATGCAGATGGGCCCTTTCTTTCCTTTACGACACGACGCGAGAGGAGATTAATACCTCTGCCGGTAGCAGGTCGTTCATCGACCCTGACCGATATCCGTCGCAATCGATAGCAGCATACTTAAAACCTGCTTTCTTAACGACGGTTGAAATCCGATGAAAGTTCTCCATGGTTAAGGCCTGGGGTAACTCGGCTTCAGAGATCTCCACTCTGGCAACTGCACCATGATGGCGTACTCGGAATTGCCGAAAACCCAATTCCAGGAGCCCCTCTTCCGCAACCTCAATCATGTGCAAGGCCTCAGGCGTAACCCGCCGCCCATACTCCACACGAGAAGCCAGGCAAGCTGCGGCTGGTTTATCCCAGATACTCAAATTGTTTTGTCTGGATAACTGGCGGACCTCTTCTTTCGTCAACCCAGCTTCTGCCAAAGGTGCGCGGACTCCATGCAGGGCAGCAGCTTTTTGACCGGGGCGATAATCCCGCGTGTCATCTGCATTTAGGCCATAGATGATCGTCGGGATACCGAGGCGTACGCCCTCGGCAGACAGAGCCCGAAAGAGCTCGTCTTTACAGTGAAAACACCGATTTGCATCATTTATGGCATAGGCTTCTTGTTCCATCTCGTTTGTACGAACCGCACGAACAACAAAGCCCCACTGTTCGGCGAAGGCTAAGGCATCGCGAAAATGGCTTCGAGGCAGGCTAGGTGAATCGGCAATGATGGCCAGAGCGTCTTTGCCCAGGACTTGGTGTGCCTGCCAGGCGAGGAATGCAGAATCCGCCCCTCCGGAATAAGCGACTAATACCTTCCCCAGGTCCTGGAGAAGAGATATGAGGAGATGCTGTTTCCGCTCCAGATCTTCCATCCGAATTCCTCCACTCGACTTTTCAGATGCAGAATCCTCCAGCAACTACCCCATAGTGCTATCGAAGTCGGTGGAGCATTTTCCGATATCTCAGAAGCTTTGACGGACCGAGCAACTTTCTCTATTCAAGAGAAACTTCTCTTCCTTATCCTTCTCATTGCAGAGCAATCTGTTATGGAACAGCTACTCTGGAGAAATATCAAAGCAGCTGAGCACCCACAGCCGCATCTATCCACCTCTAAGAGTTTGAAGCCTGCGGATACCGGATGACAAGGTTGAAGTATGCTGATTTTAGGGGAGGTTCATCCACTGTCCGCACCGGTAAGCCCTCGAACGCGTTTTTTCCTGCTGAAAGACACTGTTGCCTTACTCAGTTTGCTGGTAGTGACTGCCCTTCTCTTCCTTGTCACCCACCTTCTCTTTGGACTCTATAGTCACCACCAAAGCGCTGTTGCGGATAACTGGACAACCCGCGGAATACAGGCATTGCAATCACACCGGCCAGCTGAAGCGGTAAACGCTTTTCGTGCAGCCCTGCCCTATGCTGCCGATGAAAACCGAATTCAGCTCTTGCTGGCGGAAGCTCTGGCGAATGCGGGCGAAGCTTCGGAGGCGACAGCCTACTACCGCACGCTATGGGAACATGAGCCAGGAAATGGCCCAATCAATCTGGCTTTGGCGCGTTTGGCAGCCAAACGAGGAGACTTTACCGAAGCGTGGACCGATTATCACGCCGCTTTGGATGGAACCTGGAATGGAGACGGCTCCCGCCGCCGGATCGACGTCCGATTGGAGCTTGTGGAGTACCTGCTTCGGCAAAAGCATCTCGACCAGGCTCGTGGCGAATTGCTCATCGCGTCTGGTAACGCAATGGAAGACGTGGCATTGCGGCTCAGAATTGCAGGATTAATGGAGCAGGCAGGAGATTACGGAAACGCATTAGCTCTGTACCGAAAGGTATTGCAACATAATCCGGCGCATTTTGCAGCTTTAGAAGGTGCCGGGCGCACGGCTTACCGCAGAGGCTATTATCTATTGGCCCGCAATTACCTGGAACGTACGCTGAATCATCCGGATTTCTCCCATAAACCGGAGGAAACACGAGAAGAAATACGCAACGAGCTAAGAGACTCTATTCATATCCTCACGATGTATCCCTCGTGGAATCTGTCGCCGCAACAACGGGCACGGCGAATCGCAGTGATCGAAGAGATTTCTGCAGATCGGCTCGCCTCTTGCATGGCAACCTTGTATAGCAAGAATCAACCAATTCCAGACCCGCTGAACACCTTGTCCAAACAGTGGGCTTCTCTTCCAGCAAAACGCACATCCGCGCGGATTGCCGAAAATGGAGAGCTTGGCGAGAAGCTTCTTGGACTCTCCTATCAAATTGAATTGGAAACAGAAAAGAGCTGCGGAGAACCGGTGGGCGACGATCGTTTGCTGGCAAAGATAGCCGCGACCCCTCAAGCCGTGGAGGTCCAGTGACAAAGATCTTGGAGCAAACAAGCCTGGCTCCGCAGCCGGAGCCCCCCGCAAAAGTCACATCTCCTCAGCGAGATGCACGGTTATTCCTAATTCTGCCCATCTTCATGGGAGTCATCTCCGGGCTTCTGGTTGTTTGCTTCCGAATCGGTATTGAATCCATCAAAATGGCCACCCTGGGGTCAGCCCCCCATCGCGGCCAATTCCGGTTGTTGCTCTGGCCCTCCTTAGCAGGCTTGTTTGTCTCATTGCTGATCAAATACGTCTTCCCCGGCATTCGAGGAAGCGGGGTCAACCAGACCAAAGCTGCCCTCTATATCTACGACGGATTTATCTCCTTTCGTACCACCATCGGAAAATTCCTGACTTCGGCTATCGCAATCGGCAGTGGCCACTCGCTGGGGCCAGAAGATCCATCTCTTCAGATCGGAGCCGGGGTAGCTTCCTACATCAGCCGGAAGATGAATCTTTCCCGAGACCGACTGAGGCTATTTGCTCCTGTAGGCGCAGCTGCTGGACTGGCTGCCGCTTTCAACGCACCTATCTCCGCTATTCTTTTCGTAATCGAAGAGGTAGTTGGCAGATGGAATGCGGCGATGCTCGGCTCCATCGTTCTCTCGGCAATATCGAGTGTCGTTGTGGCGCGATGGTTCTGGGGACCGCAGCCAATGTTTCGCATCCCGGCAGTTGAACTACGGGATCCTCGGGAGCTGATTGCTTACGCAATCATGGGCATTATCGGAGGTATCGCCTCCCTGGTCTTCTCCCGGTCATTGGCTGCCTTGAGGCCACGGCTTCGACGGCTTAAATCCTGGACACATTCGATTCAGCCCGCAATAGCGGGACTATTGGTAGGCCTCATCGGATTTTTAGGATGCCCCCAGGTCATGGGACCCGGATATGAGGTTATCGACCAGGCGATGCATAACCAATTCACCTGGAAATTCCTCTTGGCCCTCGGCCTCCTGAAGATTCTGGCAACTACCCTTTCCTTCTCAAGCGGAACTCCAGGAGGAATGTTTGCTCCTACACTCTTCATCGGGGCGATGCTTGGAGCCTCGGTCGGGACATTTGAGAAACTCGTTTTCCCTCACCTTTCCGCCTCTGTTGGTTCTTATGCTCTGGTTGGAATGGGAGTCCTCTTTGCCGGTTTTTTGCGAGCACCGCTAACCTCGGTTTTTATGGTTCTGGAGGTCAGCGGAAATTACTCGATCGTGCTTCCAGTCATTCTGGCAAATACCTTGGCGTATTTGCTCTCTCGATGGTTACAGCCGAAATCTATCTTCGAGCTCTTTACACAGGAGGACGGCCTCGACTTGCCTTCGATGGAAGAACAACGGGAAGAGCTGACCTTACGTATTGAAGATGCTCTTTGTCCAATCGATGTCCCACTCGTGTCTGGATCATTGACTCTGAGTCAAATCGCTGCCGAATTAAAGAGATCAAAATCTGAGGAAGCGATTTTGAACCTGAGCGACCGATCTTATTACGCAATAACGACAGAAGAAATAACTAAATTCGAGACACAATATTCAGAGGAGACCAGAATCGAACTCATTCTGCCAAAAGATCGGCTTCCAGTTCTCTTCCCCGACCATCAATTGGATCGTACCTTACCGCACTTCCACCGTTGGTCCGTACTTATCGTTCGCAATCGTGCCAATCGAGATGCTCTCAACGGCATTATCCGATTGGTTACCGTTTTGGCTCGCTATGAAGAAAGTGACTAATTTCTCGACATTTTTTCGTATAGCAGAGTAGTCTTGCAGGAAGATCATCTGTCTTCGGCGACAATTGTGATCGAATACAATGCCTGTATTTCATTGTGTCTCTCCCCCAGAGGAAAACGCCAGGCAGTTGCGATGAGCTATAGCCGGGTACTTGCAATTCACCTTGAATAAACAATAAAGAGGCACAATTGGCTTCTCAGGTTAAGGATGAACGCTTAAGAGCAATCGCGTTAAAGCGGTGTACATCCTTCTATGGGACATGAAAAGAGAAGTCAGCAAGATCATCTATGACAGTTGCAGAAAGTTCACAACACTCTAGTTCTACGTTCGAAACAGTCCGTTTCGACATGCGACTGAGAGCCCATGGACAAATCCTACGGCTCGATCACTCCATCAAGCAGATCTTTATCCTGCCCGGAATTGTAGTTGCTCTGAGCCTTTGTACTGCGACGGCACCGCATCACCTTACGTGGCATATCCTGCTTGGAATGATTGCCATCACCGCAATCGCCAGCAGCAATTATGTTCTAAATGAGATGCTCGATGCTCCATTTGACCGGCTGCATCCAACCAAGCAATGGCGGCCAGCGGCTTGTGGATTGGTGAACTTCCCTGCCGGATATGCACAGTGGCTAACGTTGGGAGTCGCAGGAATATGGTTGGCGCATACAGTCTCACAAGGACTCTTTTTGAGCGGCCTGGCTCTTTGGTGCATGGGCTGTATCTACAACATCCCGCCGGTACGCTCGAAGGACATTCCATATCTCGATGTCCTCTCAGAATCGATCAATAACCCTCTCCGATTTTGTGCCGGATGGTATATGGTAACCGCTGTTGCCGTACCGCCAGTCTCGCTGCTTATTTCGTACTGGATGTTGGGTGCCTTTTTCATGGCACTCAAGCGCTTCAGCGAATACCGGCAAAATGGAGCAAAGATTGCCGGCGCCTACCGGCGCTCTTTTCTTTTCTATAACGAAAAGTCTCTCCTGAATTCCGTCCTGTTTTATGCCGCAGCATCCATGCTCTTCTTTGGGGCTTTTGTAATGCGCTATCGTCTGGAGTTGATTCTTGCTTTTCCGATGATCGCCTTGCTGATGGCTGTCTATTTCGATCTGGCTTTTGAACATGAAAGTGCCGTTCAGAACCCGGAAAAGCTCTTTAGAGAACCACGACTGATGCTCCTTGTCGGAGGATGCGTTCTGCTGCTGCTTTTCCTGCTCTCGGTCCATCTGCCTTGGCTAGAACAAATGTTTCCAAAATCCGTCTTACATTAAAGACAAACTTGAATTACTTTTGCTTTTGCAACGATGAAATTGGTACACGATAAAAGATTCTCATCTCCAGTTCCTTGGCTATGGCTCGCAGTTCTAACCGTTATTGCAATTCTCATTGAGGGGTATCATCTTGGCGTCGACGATTCCGAAATTTATATCGCCGCTGTCAAACGAGCCGTAAATCCTCAACTCTATCCCTTCGGCGAGATTTATTTTCTAACCCACGCAAAGCTCTCTCTGTTTGCACCACTGTTGGCCGTCACTGCACGAATTCTTCATATTTCGGTAGACCTCGATATCTTTCTCTGGCATATCGTCACCATCTTTTTCTTCCTCTTCGCAGGTTGGCGAATTGCCTCACTCTGTTTCAGCAGCCGCGCGGCATGCCTCAGTGCAACAGTGGTTCTCGCCTGTGTAACTGCGGTACCGGCAACGGGAACCGCGCTGGTGTTGATGGACCCTTACGTTACGGCCAGATCATTCTCTACACCGGCAACCATGCTGGCCATCAGCTATTTTCTAGAGAAACGAATGGTCCCTGCAGCCCTCTGGATGTTGATCACGATTCTGATTCATCCACAAATGGCAGTGTACGGATTCGGGTTTCTGTTGTTTTCTTTTCTCTCTGACAAAATCTCGCCAGGAAAAGTATCACGAATAGAGACTACGTTTGCGGCCGCAGGCTGGATTCAAACCCGACTGCCTAAGGGATTCATGCTTCAACCTGCACAGGGCGACTACCGCGAAACGCTCTATATGAGGACCTTTTTCTTTGTCTCCCAGTGGCATTGGTATGAGTGGTTGGGGGTATTTGTACCTATTGCAATTCTGTTTGGACTCTCTCGGAAGTCATGGAGGGCCACTCTTCCAGCATTCCGCAGAATTTGCCGGACACTGGTTCCCTTCGGACTTTGCGCAACCGTAATTGCGATACTTCTAAGTTCGACACCCTTATTTGAAAACTTCGTGCGGCTACAGCCGATGCGCTGTTTTCATCTGCTTTATATCTTTTTCTTCATCCTGCTCGGCGGGCTGCTTGGGGAATATATCCTGCAACGGCAAACCTGGCGCTGGATAGTTCTGTTTCTGCCTCTGGCAGCAGGGATGTTCTATCTGCAAAGGACGATGTATCCGGCAAGCCGGCATGTCGAGATTCCCGGAGGGAAAGACAGCAATCCCTGGATTGCGGCCTTCCTTTGGATCAGGACAAATACACCGCTCAATGCGGGTTTTGCCCTGGACCCGATATATATGTACCTCCCTGGAGAAGATCAGCATGGCTTCCGGGCCGTGGCCGAACGCAGCCGCCTGGCAGACTACTACAAAGACAGCGGCGTAGCTTCACTCTTTCCTGCGGTGGCAACCGATTGGAAGAAACAGCAGATTTCCATGCAGGGCTGGAACAACTTTACTGCGGACGATTTCAGACGTCTTGCCAAGCGGTATCCCATTCAATGGGTAGTACTTCAGAATCGTATTCCACCAGGACTCGACTGCCCCTATAACAGCAAGGGCATCGCCGTTTGCAGAATTCCGCAATGAAAACAAGAAGTTACGGCACAAACTGAAAACTTTACTAAATCCAGGAAATATCTCCGGCAGAATCCTCAGGGCGCCAAACTCAAATGAGCGCCCTTTTCCATGCTCCCAAGAACCCGCCTACCCCTCGGCAACGTCGGCAATTGAGGATTTGCACTACCCCGTTTTCCCAAACAGTGTTACCCGTTGGAAAGAATTTCGCAGTGGCTTTTCCGTTTAGAAAAGCCGCTCTGGGCTTTCGCTCGTCCGTAAACAGTATTTGTGAAAACGGTCTAAAATTGGAACTGAAACCCTAGTTTAGGTGAAGCATTAGATTCTGCTCTTGCCCAAAAGATCCGAGGAGTAGCAGCCAGCCGCTGCAGGGCACTGTATACCTTATCGAAGTACGGTTTATCGGGCAGAGAACAGCTACACGAGTCATTAAAAAAACGCCATGTTAAGTCTGAATCAGAGATTATCGCTTGGCCTCCTCTTCCTCCTCGCAATTCTGCTGGGGCTGGGTTTGTATCTCCGTGGCAACGTTTACCGCATTGCGGCACCATCTACGTCGCCAACTATCCATTCCTCTACCGCAGGAAACCTGATTGAGCGGATGGATTTGGAACGCCGGAGTAACGAAGCAATTGTTCTTGCAATGATCGCTGGAACAATGGGAGCCATTTTTACCTTGATTTCCATCGCTCGCCCCTTGCGCAAAACGGCGCAGAGTGCACGGAGAATGGGACAGGGAGACCTGCAACAACGCGCAGAATGGCGGTCACGAGACGATCTCGGAGTTATCGCCACAGAGCTAAATCGCATGTCAGTCCGCCTGAGAGAGCTGCGTGAGACCGAAGCGGGCAGACGACAAATGGAATACCAGCTCAGCTCAGCCGTTCTGCAGTCAATCTTCGAACCGGTTATCGTGACGGATAGCAAGGGACACGTTCTTCGAGTCAATCAGGCTGCAGGGGAGATTCTGGGCGATGCAGCAACGGATCGTATGGCATTGGCTAATACTCCGGGAGGAGAAAAAATCCTCAACGCCATTCGCAATGCCATCTCCATGCAACGGCCGGTAGCAAATGAGGGCGATGCAGCAATGCTTCCTATGCGCATCGGAAATCTCGACCGCAGCTATCGCCTTCGCACCACGCCGATGCGCGATGCGGAAGGCAAGCTCCTTGGTGCGGTAACCACCTTGGAAGATGTAACCGAGCTACAGGATATCGACCGCTTCAAAACCCGCTTCCTTGAAATTGCATCTCGAAAGCTGCGCGATCCATTGCAAAAGTTGAGACTTGCGCTGTATTCCCTGAGCCGTGGTTTCAGTGGAGATCTTCGTCCTCTACAAGGAGAATTGGTCGCAGGAGCTGAGCAGGAAGCCGAGCTCCTGAATGACCTGATGGCAGATCTGATTGAGGTTTCCGAGCTCGAAACCGGAAACCGTCAGCTGAAGGTAGAACGCATTCGTCCTTATGACGTACTGCAAGATGCCATGGCCCGGCATTCGGATGAGGCTAAACTCCACCGGATTGATATGAATGTTCGTGCTTTCGCCGATCTCTCTCCGATCATGGCTGACCGCAGAGCCTTGCGCAGCATCTTCGATAACCTGCTCAGCAATGCTCTTCGCTACACCCCGGAAGAAGGCGCGATTCAGTTGGAAGCTGACGAAGTAAAAGACAAAATTCAATTCGCCGTACGTGATACCGGCAGGGGCATTGAATCCGAAAAACTGCCTGGCATCTTTGGCCGCTTTAGCAGTGGACATGATGCAGGAACAGGACTGGGGCTGGCTCTGGTTCGCCGTCTTGTGGAATCTCTCGGCGGACAGATCTCGGTTGAAAGCCGCTTAGGACATGGCACCACATTTCGTTTTGCTTTTCCTGTAGCAGTTGTTGCGGAAAACCGTCACCCCGTTGAGATTGGCTAACCAGGAATGACAGAAATCAAGCTCGAACATAAAGAAGAACCGGCCAAGCTACGCATCTATCTTGGAGCAGCTCCTGGCGTAGGCAAGACCTACCACATGCTTCAAGATGCTCACTTGCTAAAGAAGCAGGGAGTAGATATCGTCATCGGTCTGGTAGAGCCGCATGGGCGAAAAGAAACGGCCGCTCAGATTGGGGATTTGGAACAAATCCCGCTAAAGCAGGTTTCCTATCGCTCGGTAGTACTTCAGGAAATGGATGTCGATGCCATTCTGGAGCGCCATCCGCACACCTGCATTGTCGACGAACTCGCACATTCGAATGTCCCCGGCTCGCGCAATCGCAAGCGCTACGAAGACGTGCTTGAGATATTGGACGCCGGTATCAATGTCTTGGCCGCCGTCAACATACAGCATCTGGAAACGCTGAATGATGCCGTCGCCCGTTCCTCGAATTCTGCTATTCGCGAAACCATCCCCGACAGTTTCTTCCGTCGCGCCGATGAGGTCGTCAATGTCGACGTAACCATCGATGAACTGCGAACCAGATTACGGCAGGGCAAGATTTATGGGCCGGAGAAGATTGAGCAATCTCTTGCCAACTTCTTCCGCAAAGGAAACCTGAGCATGTTGCGCGAGTTGGCCCTGCGCACGACCGCCGAACAGGTCAGCTCACGGGCGGCAGAATACCGCCGCAACCAGGGACTTGAACAAGCTCCTATCCCTGAAAAGGTCATGGTCTGTCTCTCTACTCGCCCCGGCACCGACCGAATTCTGAGAATAGGGGCTCGTATTGCAGGGCGCCTGGCCACGAATTGGTATGCAGTTTATGTTTCGCTGCCTGATCGAAACAAAGAACAGGAAGATCCGGCTGGATATCAACGCCTCTTGGAATACCAGAGACTTGCGCGCGACCTCGGAGCAAAGGTCATTACCCTGAATGAAAAGAATGTTTCCGATGCGCTCATTCGTTTTGCGCAACAGGAAAACATATCTCACGTAATTTTCGGACAATCCGTAAGATCACGGCTCGATATCTTATTGCGCGGCTCGGTAATCAATCGCTTCCTCTCAGAAGTCCGGGATGTTACCGTCCAGGTTGTGCCACTTAGTAAAGAACGAATTAAATAAGACAAACAAAGAAGCAAAAAGAATCAGCCCAGAGTAGGCCAACAATGTTGTCCAATTCTGGGCTGATTTCTTATTTGCCATCAGGCAGGTTTTACATTTCAAGAAAACCAATGACTGATATCTATATGGCTATTCTCCAATGGCCATAGCCTTTGCTTGCTTTAGGGAACAAGCAAAGGACGCAGACCCTCATGGGGAAAGATTCCAGTTGGCCCGACCGTCACCGGAGCTTGCGGACGGAAGAGATAGCGAACAAAGAATCCACCATTCTGAGTGTTGTAATCTCTTGAGTTATTGAAGCTGGCAAAGCCCCCAACAAACCAGTGATCGTTTAGGTTACGAGCCAGCTCAGCACGGAAATCATAATTACCGCCAACGCTTGTATGCGCTGGGAGTGCCGCATAGCTGAAGGCATATTGCTCGATGTTCTTATCCAGCGGGAATAGTGGAGCCTTATCCTCTTGAAATGCCTGCAGGCCAAAGCTGCCTACGATGTTGTAAGTGAGGTTCCGTTTGTAATGGCCATTCCAAGTAACCGGGAGGTTAGCCAAGAAATAGGACTGGGGACTAAAGTATCCACCCATACCGTAAGTTAGTCCGCGGAGATTATGAGCATAGCCCATACCGAAGAAGTTTCCTCCGATGGTCAGGGAGCCATATTCAGGCAGGGTATACAAATGCCAATAAGCACCGGCATTGCCGTGGATACGGCTATTTGTCTGGACATGGCGTCCTGTTAGGTACTGACCACCAACTCCGACGTAATAACCGGAGCCTGTATCGCTCTTTGCGAACTGAACATCTCCACTATTGGCAACAACTCCACCCCAGATGTTTCCTGCATAGGAGGTAGAAATCGAACCGGGGTCGCGCAATCCCGCGTAGGAAAGCTGAGTATCTTTCACGCTGTCACGAGAAAAGCTGAAGCTTATCGGACTGCTGACCGGATGGATTCGCAAACGTCCCAGGACATTAGCAACGAGGAAATTCTCCGGCGTATATCCAATGGCAGCACTGACTGATTGGGTGGCAAGTTGAAGTTCGCCACCTATTCCTGCTGCATTCTGCTGCGCAGGAGGATTCGTTTCCGTCGGCAGCTGCGTTCCCAAGGGCTGAGAAATTATGCCGTTGGTCGTACGAAGCTTACTGGTGCCATCAGCCTGACCGGAATCGAGAAAGACAGGTTTTGCCACGACTGTGAGCCGTGCAGAATCTCCCACGGTAGCTGAGGCTTCAAACGGCGCTTCCAGAGATGTAAGGCGGTCATAGCCTGCATCGCCGCTGCGATGACTGCTGACACCTGTACCACCAAACCAACCACTATGACTGCCTTCAATTGCTGCCAGCTGATCCTCTGCTTCTTGCCGAGGGTCATTCGCTGGAATCTTGGAGGTAGTCGGAGCGGGAATCACTGCCTCGGCAAAAACAGGAGCCGAAGTAGCCACTGCCTCAGGCACATAAGCTGCAGTATTGAGTGCAGGCAGTTCCTTCTCAAATGACCGTATCTGCCCCGAAGCCGGAGCTAATGGAGAAGCCAGAGCCGCAGAAGCAGTTTCAAGATTGGCAGGCGGTTGTACTCGGTACGCCGACAAAGCAGATGTAGCCGGAGCCTGGGCCTGAATCGGCGTCGCGGATGCGGAATTGTCTACCGGCACTTGTTCTCCGACACGAACAGGAACGAGGGCTGCACTGTTTGAGTCTGCAGGCAATACAGCCGGACTAAATCCGGGTAAAGGCTGTTGACGCACCTCCGACGCTCCCTGAGGATCGAGCAAAGACGCAAGATCCTGTGGATTTGGAAGATGCTTTTGAGGAGCGGGCGCAGCCATCTCTTGAGCTAAGCGGTCCGCAGCCAGAGAACGAGGAGTGGCCTCCAGGGAGGCACGCCAGTAAGCAGCAGCCCGTTGTGAGCTTCCATAGCTCTGCTCGTAACGAGCGGCTAACGCAAGGATCTGGGAATCATGAGCAAATCGCTGCAGGGCGGGTAATAGCCACGCCTGCGCCAGCTTGCGATTGTTCACGGCTAAGGCTGCGCCAATAGCTCCCTGATAATCCGCCGAATCGGCATTTGCCCAATCCAGTCCCTCATAGATTCTGAGAGCCAGAGCCGGTTTCCCTGCGTGCGCGTAACCTCCTGCAAGGACTCTGCTGACTGTAGGATTCCCAGCCAGTGCCTGTGCTGCAGCATCCAGAAGCGTAAGAGCGCGCCCGGAATCTCCTGCATCGATAGCCTGATTGGCACGACGTACGCTCCAGTTGCCCCAAATCCTTTGTACTTGATCCCTCTGTTCCGAACTGAGGTCGCGACGCGATCCCAAACGCATGAGTACGGGATAGAGATCGCGATCGTCCTTTAGGTTATAGAGAAGCCAGGCATTCTGAATATCGACATCCGTCGGTGGTGCAATATGCTGAATGGCATAATGAGCCTGAACCTGGGACATCGCCGACAAAGCCTGTCTTAGTCTCCCGGTTGAAGCATAGATACCGGCAATTGCCTGCTGGTATTCAACATCCAATTCCAAAGAGCTACGAACAGTGACTGGAATCTGATCGATTTGAAGGAGTGCTTCCTGATCCCGGCCCGCCTGGTGTAGTGATGCCAGAAGGCCTTTCCAGGCATCCGCCCGTTCCGGATTATCCGAGAGGATCTTGCGGTAGATCGCAAAAGCATCATCCGCGCTACCGGTCATGAGCTCAATCGATGCAAGCTGCAACTGAAGAGGAATCGATGGCTGCAGGCCTGTGGTCTTTTGCATGCGCACAGCCCGTTCCAGAAAACCGCGTGCGATCTCAAGCCGATTCTGTTGTTGGTAGCTGGCAGCAAGGACAGCAAGAAAACCGGGATCTTGGAGAAGAGTCTCCCGCATCTCCTGGGACATCTTCTCTAGGGTGGCAATCGCTTCCGCATCTTGTTTTGCTTGATGCAAGGTATCGACTAAGCCCTGCCAGGCATTCTTGTTCTGCGAATTTTCCGCCGTAATCTGGCGGTACAGCTGCACTGCCTCTTCGTAGCGTCTGCCTTGCACAAGGAGAGATGCGCGCTGCAACTGAGCATTTACCTTATTTCCATTCACTGGGAGGGGAAGCATCAGAGCCTGATCGAGAATCTTCTTTGCATCTGCTTCGCGGCCCAACTTGCTATAGACAGAACTCAGGACACCGAGATAGTGAGGATCTTTCTCCAATTCGGCTCGGACCGTCTGAGACAAACGCTCCTGAGTTGCCATCGCTTCTACAAGATTCCCATTCAACGCCTGTGCAATAAACAGACCGCCCCAGGCACCACTCGCTTTGGGCTGAGCCTTAATACACTGTTGATAGATACTGATCGCCTGCGAATACTGCTGGTTTGCAGAATAGATTCCGGCCAGCCCCTCCAGAGCTTCCGGACTATCGGGAATAATCTTCAGCGCTGCGCGATATCTCTCGACAGACAGTTCCGTCTGGCCGAGATCGTAGGTCTTTGCCCCTTCACGCATAGCAAGCCAGAAGCGGGATTGAGTCAACGCATTTTCTATTGCACGAACATGAAGGCCGCCCTTCTCTGCTCTTTCAAAAGCACTGATCGCCTCCGAGTAGTTTCCTTCTTTCATAGCAAGGAAACCTAAACCGGCAATTGCCCTGGGATTTTCGGGCTGACGCTGCAGAATCGCTTGAAAGCGCTGGCGGGCCTCATCCAGTTGCGCTTGATCTAGAGCCTTGTAAGCAGCCCTCTCTTCGAGAGAAATCGCAAGCGATCCTTGTAGCTGCTGCGCAACGTGCGACTCCTCCGCCTGAAACTTTGCTTCCAGCTCAGGATCGGGATGTTGTTTCAGATACTCCCTGATAGCAGACAATGCTTCCGGATTCTGTGCCTCCCAAAGAAGAGCCTGACGCAATGCCGCCTGCGCGGCACCAAGTTTTTCATTCTGGCGAAGGATTCTTATTCCTTCCATCCTGCTCTTGGGCTCATAGGTGAGCAGCCGCCCGAGGGTTACGGAATACTGAGGCTCATTGGGATAGCGATGGACCAATCCACGCAATCCTTCAATTGCGTGAGCACGTCCACTTTGAGTAGCAAACTCCGTCTCATAATAGGCAAGCGCCAGATTTCCGTCGGGAGGATTGTTGCCATAGAGTGCTCGATAAATGGTCATCGCAGCCTCAGGCTTGCCCGCTTGTGCGAGGCGTCCCGCCTCGGCAAGACGAGTATCTCGATTCGCGTTGCTGGGAAGAATCTGGATCTTACCGATGTTCGGATCATTCGGATTCAGAACTCGTAGCTGTTCGAGATACCGGCCTGCCTCCGCCTCTTTTCCTGCAAGCTTGTAATACCGCGCCAGACCGCTAATAGCCTCGATGTTCTTTGGATCGGACATGAGGATCTGCCGATAGACTTGTGCTGCCATGTCATCGCGACCGCGAGACTGCAAAGAACGAGCCTTCTCAATCAGAGTCTTTTGTGCATCCGACTGCGCATGCAAAGGAGCTACTGCCAATAGCATTGACAGTCCCAATGCAAATGCTGAGATCTTCCGATACCGTGGTCTCATACCTAAATCCAAGCTCATTCTTTTTTCCATGACACCTTCAACTCACCATTCCTTCCGAAGCGGAAGTGCTGGTCCATCCAGCCCAAGCTAAATAACGCAAGATTTTGATCGAAGTAATTGCGCTGCGTTCCTAAAAGTCCTGTTTTCGGATCTCGCTGTATAGCAACTCGGCTCTTCTGCTGAGCTAACTCTTTCTTTGCACCAAACGCATCCAGATACGGCATCAAAGCTGCGGAGAATCCTGGCGACCCAGGAGTGGACAAGGGAACACCTTGCGCACTCACACGCTCTGGAGGAGTGGAATTGCCTCTCAGATAATTGGCCATTCCTGAGACCGCCTGCAAGGTGGCCACGTGTCCAGGCATATTCCGATCTGCCATTCCAGCCCAGAGATAAACACGAATTGCGTCATAGCTTCCCTCCTGGGAAGCATTTGTTTGTCCGGGCAGTCCTGCCGGCGTAAATCCGGTCTTTGGGCTGTAACTTACCCAATCCATGGCAAAGCCTTTGCGCGCGCTCTGCTGCAATAACCTGGGTACGGCAGAAGCTATCCCGCTCCATGGGCCCTTGGAATCCAAATGAGCCAAACGAACAAGCAACGGAAGTGTCAGATAGCTGGGATTCAAGCACCAAGTCTGATTATCCGGATGAAAGCCTACCGGGGCAGGAAGAAGCATCGTTCCAAAACCGGGCAGCTCTGTCACCTCTTCCGCCGCGATTCGTGCGGCCATGCTATGACCTAATTCCGAATAGTACGGTTTCGACCATAACCTGCCGGCCTCAAGCAGCGAGTAAGTTATCCATAAGTCAGCATCCGATGCAGGATTCCGGTCGAGCAGGCGCCATTGGCCATCCTTCGCTCTACCCCACTCCCATCCGGGTAAACGTGCCTTCAGATCTCCTGCTGCAAGGTTATCTTGTGTCCAGTGGAGAAGCAGATCGAACGAGGAGCGATCATTCGCAACCAAGGCAAAAAACAGTGCGTAAGCCTGCCCTTCGGACGTAGTGCGATTTGAGCCTTGCGGATCGATCACCCGTCCCTGATTGTCAATGAAGGCCTTACGATATGCCTCCCAATAATGCCACGATTGACCATAGGCCATGGCCGTCCCCGACAGTAAAGCCGAGCCGAGAGATAAGGCCAAAACAATATGGAACACAGACGCCCGCATCTTGTTTAATTCCTTGCAATCTTTAGTCGGGTGCGAGCATGTTGACGCAGCATGACGCGAAGCCAGACAGCGAGCAACAAACAGATTGGAGGAACAAGAAAGGCAACCAGCCACGGCACATTTACGAACCAGAGGCTCCACTGGGTCCAGCGAGGCAACGAACCGACATGATAGCGGTTTTCCCCGGCCCAGAATGACTTAAAGACATCTCCATTCAAGATACTTACGGATTGAGATATATCTCCCGATTGCGAAACCTTCATAAAGGCTGCCAGGAAAGAATCGTAAGAAGAAATATCCTTGCCCTCGATAAGGACAAGAGTACGTCCTTGGAAATAGGGTGACTCTATTCCTTCAATTAAGGCATCTGCCTGAGTTCCCTCTTCCGGAGCGCTGGACTTATCTGTCCCGAAGGTCTGAATGACCCACCAGGCATGCCGTAACCATCCAAGGATCCCACTCTGCTGCTGAAGGGTTACTTGGCCTCCCATCATCTTTACCGGCAAATAGTCTGCCAACTTATCGAAGGCAGGCTGATCGGCCGTGGTGCCCAATACGAGAAAATCCCGGTTCGCTCCTTTTTGCAGCAAGCTTTGGTCGCCTACCGTAACACGCAAAACAGGAGAGCCGGTCTGTTCGCCGAAGTGAGCCATGAGCGCGAGGAAGAGAGCAATAGCCTCCGGTCCCGGATTTGGCGGCATGATGACTGCAGTTTGATGAAGATCGGCGAAACGGGTAAACGGGAATCCTGCGTTTGCAAAGATCTCCAGATTCGGCAGATCGACGTAATGATGAAAATCGCGTAGATCCAGATACGAGTCCCGTAAGATCGATCCCTGCATATTCGAGGGAACAGTATTTTGGCACTGTCCATTCTTGGGCCATTGAAAGTTGTAATCGAAGGACAGAGTATTCGAGAAGGGGCGCATGTTTAGGCGAGGAATTACAATCATCGCCTTAGCTGTCCGCGCTTCCTCCTTCCCTGCTGGTAATTGGAGCGTACCCAGGAATGTGTTATTGGCGCGCACCGCCATCGTAGAGTTATCGCCCAGAGGAACTGAGTTATAGCGATAGTTCAGATGGAGATAGACGCGCTGTTTTTGTCCGTAATAAAGATCGGGAGGAATCCGAAGATAAGTATTCAGTGATCCCGAGCCATCCGTCTGCAAAGAATCGACGGTGGAGTCCATCCACAGAGGATTCAGCTGACCGGTCTTTGCCCACTTCGGCGCTGCATCGGCTTCTTGTGGTGCCGGAAGCATTAACTGCGACACAGCTTCTGTTTCACCATGCAGGCTCGCATAATTTACAGCTAAGTTTTGCGCCGCTACCAGCAACTGTGCCTCATCCCGACCTGTGAGAATGAGTACCTTGCCATAGGGATCATTAGGATTCTGCCGCACGGCAATCGTCGGAACACCCACTCCCCCCAAGTTGAGACTTGCAGGAAGAGCAGAGCTATGGGGAGCCAGGATGACAACATTGCCGGACGGAATACTTCCAATCGAAACGGGAAAACGAATCGGACGGGAATTCGCAACCAGCCCGAAATAAGAGGCGACAACTCCGGCAGCCTGTACAGACTTCAGTGAAGGCTGTTCGAAAAAGGTTATCGGGATAGAAGGCCGCGCGATCAACGCTGAATCGAGGAAAGGAACCGGAAGCATCTTCAGTTCATCGACCAGAGGAAGCAGGCTTCCCGATAAATCGATAGAGCTTTTGTTATCGATGCGACTCCAAAGCGATGGGTCCGAGGCATTCTCGCAATCCAGGTTGTAATGTCCGATGAACTCGAAGACCAGTTGATTGTTGCGGACAAGCAAATCCTCGGGCATCGGTATTGTCTGCTCAATCAGACCGTCCGAGCCGTTGGCGGGCATCTGCAGCGTAGCGAAAAGAGTACCGTTGAGCAGCAGTTTGATTTGCGAAAGCTGCGGCAACATGGCGGGAGAGAAGCGATATCGGATGTGAATCGTCGCCTGCTTCACCACGTGGGTATCGGAGAGCGTAAACGAAACGGTATGGAAGCTATGCAAGCCTCGCATCTCGATAGGCTTCGTCTCACCTGCATCTCTTAACTCAAATCCCTCATGGAAAGAGCCGTTATTGCTAACGGAATCGTAAGTTAGGGGAGAAACTACTTTCCGCGACGCTACAGAAATAGCATGCAACGGCACGGTAGCCATTCCGCCAAGAAGAAACATCAATAGGAAAATAGATGTCAGCTTTGAAGCCGATAGTTCGCCCTCTCCCTTCTCCTTTTCTTTCGGTGACTTCTTAAACAGGATAAGCAAGGTATGCAACAGACCATGAATCGCCAAGCGGAAGATCCGGTAAAGGCTGCGTAGCGGACGGTCCACTTCACGGCCTTCGCCCCAGCCCAACCAGCTATCGGCGCGCGAATACAAAATTTGGGTAAGTTGCTCCTGATCTTCAATAGATAGCTCTTCAAATTGAAGACGAAGGAGATCTCCCGCGTGACCCACAACAACTAGAGGCAAGGAGGCAAGTCCACCAGGAATTGGGAACACGACCCGTAATGCCTCTCCCGAAGAGATTGCAACGCTCTCGTGTAGACGAATTGCAGCACCACCGCTCGAGACATCTACCGTTGTGCCCTTTACGGTACGGCCGTCGGAAAGCTGGACTTCCGCGGGCAGGGTCAAATCAATACGCACATCCTGACGCCGCTGTTGCGACTCCCGGGCCACAGCCACAGCAACACCAAGGATGACGATATTGAAGAAGGCCCAGACCAAGTTCATGATCACGGTTCCCCGATTCGCAACATCCCAGACGAAGAACCGCATGCCGCCCATCACTATCCCAATAAAGTTAAATAGCAGCAAAACGAAGAACGGCTGTGCAATGGTTGTATCGAAATAAGTTTCTTTAACCGTGCCACCCTTCGCAGTAACGTTGAACTTACCCAGTTTTGGGTTGACCAACGCCAGCAAGGTGGGAAGCAAAATATAAGGAGCTAATACCGTCTCGTAAACCTCATTCCAAAAGGAATGGCGATGTCGGCCCTGAATCCTGGAATTGGTCACGTTGACCAGGAAAAGGTGAGGCAAAGCATATGCCAGCACTGCCGCCCAATGGCCAGGAATATTCTTGTGCCCCAGAATGAGATAAATCAATGGAGCGGTAAGGAAGATTAACCGCGGCAAGGCATACAAGAAATGCATCATCCCGTTGAAGTAGCAGAGACGTTGTGCCCAGCTCAGCCCCCGCGCAAACACAGGATTCTCCAGGCGAAGAATCTGAATCATTCCACGAGCCCAACGGATGCGCTGCGTCACGTGCCCGGACAAACGTTCTGTTGCCAACCCCGCGGCCTGAGGAATATTGATGTACGCCGTATTCCAACCCTTCTTCTGCATGCGAAGAGAGGTGTGCGTATCTTCTGTGACCGTCTCGGTAGCAATTCCACCAACTTGATCGAGGGCCTCACGCCGTATTACGCCGCAAGAGCCGCAGAAGAAAGTTGCGTTCCAAAAATCGTTGCCATCTTGCACCACGCCATAAAAGAGCTCTTCTTCGTTCGGAACAGAACGGAACTGATCCAGGTTACGTTCAAATGGATCTGGAGAATAGAAGTGGTGAGGTGTTTGCAGCAAAGCTAATTTGCGATCTTTAAAAAACCATCCCATCGTAACCTGCAAAAAGCTACGGGTAGGAACATGGTCGCAATCGAAGACCGCAACATAAGGAGAATGCACCTGAGCTAAGGCGTTATTGATATTGCCGGCCTTGGCTCCTTTATTTCCTTCGCGGGTGATATAGCCAATGCCAGCTTCATGCGCAAACTTCCGAAACTCCTCGCGCCTGCCATCATCGAGAAGGTAGACATGCAGTTTGTCCACCGGCCAGTCAATATTGAGCGAGGCCAATACAGTATGGCGAACAACACTTAAAGGTTCGTTATAAGTAGGAATCAGTAAATCGACTTCGGGCCACTCCTCAGCATTATCCGGCAGAGGTACTGGTGCACGGCGCAATGGCCAGATGCTTTGGAAATAACCAAATATGAGGATAATGACCGCATAGGTTTCTGCCAGAACCAGGATGACAATAAAAAAAACATCCAAAGCTCCCCAATGCAACATAGGGTCACGCAGAAACAGGATCACTGTCGATAGACGCCACCAGCCGTAACGGAAACTGGCAAACATCGACATCAATATCAAAGTAAGGGTGATCAGATAAGAGTTCGAGGAACGGGCCATCCATAGCGCCATCAGGAGCATGGAAAAGCCCAAAACGACCTGCTGAGGCCAATTCAACGGGAGAACGGCAAAGAAAACCAAGCCAGCAAAGAAAAGTAGCAGGAGCGCACAACGCAATATCTTGGCGAAGAAATTATCAGCTTCGCCAATCGACTCCCACAATGAAAAAGGGTTCATTGTTCACTCCAATGTGCACCACGGCCAGTTAGCGCCGCAGAAGGAGAAACCTGTCGCAACCAATTGGAGAGGCTCTTTACATCCAGGGCCGCAGCCGAATCCGGGGCGTAATCAACGACAGTAATGCCTTCGGCCAGTGCTTCGCTGACTGCCTCGTCATGACGGAATGGAAGCGGAAGAAGGCGATCTCCCAATTGCTGGTAGAGCGTATTTCGAATATCTACATGCAGCTGCAGACTTTCGTCATATTGATTCAAAAGATAGTACCGCTTTACCTGTTCCCCATTAACCGTCTGATAGCGTCTGAAGAAAAATTCAATAGCGCCCAAGGTCATTACAGAACTCATGTCCGGAACCACCGGAATGATGACGATAGGGGAAAGCTTTAGGACGTTATTTGTAACAGACTTAGATGCTGTAGCCAGGTCGATGAGAATTCGAGTCGCGTCTGTCGCATAGCCTTTCAGTTTCTGGGCAATTTCTTTCCCCGATACATCCGAAGGAGAAAGCTCTTCAGTTCCCAGACTGATCACACGAACAGCAGCATCGTCACGGGACTCTGCGGGAGCAAAAGTTCTTACAATACCCGGACGCTGCTCTCGTGCTCCGAAATAAAAAGGCAAGAGACCATAAGGAGCCGTATCGATCAGCAGAACCTTCTCTCCTGCTGCAGAAAACTCACGGCCCAAAGCAGCTAACAAGCTGGTCTTGCCGACACCGCCAGATAAAGAGAAGACAGCCACAATGGGAGCAACGCCATCCCGATCGTGTTTCCGAAAGAGATCGGGCATTCCTCCGGAATGTCCCAAAATACTCTTCAAGGCATGCCAACGCGGTTCCCTCGGGTCACAAGAGGGATCTGTTACGTCCTCCTCCTCTTTCACCTTGTCAGGAACACGAGCCTTGGTGTGCTGTTCGGATGGCACAGTCTCATTGACGCAGGACCACGATGTCCGAATTGGCTCCCGGACCTCTTCCTCCATAAAAGTAACCGCTAATGGAGTACTATCTGGTCGGACAGTATTCGAAGCAGGAGAAGACGAAGTACCAGTCTCAAGAAGAGCTTCTTTGCTGGAAATCCGTTCGCTATCTCCCGTGCCTTCTACAAGGGCTTTGACTCGCTCAGCCTGGCTCTCAGACTTGTTTGTACCTTCTGATCCATATCCAGCCTGAACTTCCTCGCGATTGCGAAGTCGCCGTTGCTGTCTGGATGCAGAAAAGTCCCGGTATTTCGCTCCGTATAAATTGGCCCACGTATAAAGCGTTGCTATATCGTCAGGAGGTTGCAGAAAATCTGCTTCACCTTTAGAGTCCGCCATAACCCGTCCTTCAGTCGACCTTCCACCCTGTATGTGACGTCACGAAAGATGCTCACAAGAACGAATCCGGGAGAACTCTCCTATGTATCGGAACCAAGAGGCTACCAACGCTTTCGCAAAACACCAGGGAAAAGTAATGCTTAAAAACATTCATAAGACCGCGAACATCACACTTACGTGCTATTGAACCAGTGACTTTATCCGCTCACGGTAACTAATCAATAGGTTACTTAGGAAGCAATCTGAACCGCACCTGTTCTTTACATAGATTTATATTGGTGCAAGTTGCAGATGTTACTAAGTTATATTGATTTCTTTATACCTATGATAACAACTCCGAGATCATCTCCCAAGAGAATATTCTGAGTTCCAGTGCTCTATTGTTCGTCCAATTATTTCGAGCGAGTTAAGAGGAAAATCTTCAAGCTATTTCGCACCAGGTTTTCGATAGCCTCCGAGAGCTTCCCAAACTGAATCGGAACGGGAGCCGATCGAACGATCCCAGGCCCTCTTCCCCTTCGGTGGAAAACTAGGCGGAAAGCGAAAGTCATCCTGATGTGATAATTTGAAAGTAGAGGTAGTGAGAGCTCGTAGCTCAGTAGGTAGAGCAACGCCCTTTTAAGGCGTGGGTCCTGGGTTCGAATCCCAGCGAGCTCACCACCCTAATCCCCCCAAATCTCGCACATCTTTCCAAATTCTTTATCGGCACTCGATCTCCCCATCATTAAAGCTTTCCAAGAGATCATTCCCACGAATGAACAGGGCAGTCACTTTTTCCGCCCGGGGGAAACTGCTCCACAGGCTGAAGGCTTATCACATAGTGAACTCGGAGTATTTTCGGCTCGATGTGGATAGCGAAGAAGGCTATTCCATTTTGCTGGGTGCAAAGAAAACTGCCGGAGCTTTTGTTCCTTGATGTACATAAAACAGATGTCCCAGGACTCAGCACGGAGACCTGGGACATCTGTTGCCGATCCGAACAGATCGGCTAAATGAATTTACAAGCTGCTACGCCAGCGTGAAGTGGGTATCCTTGAGCGCCCGCAGTCTCTCTGCCGCACTCTCGGGGGTAATGTCCCGCTGAGGCATGCCGAGCATTTCGAATCCAACCATAAATTTACGCACACTGGCCGACCGTAGTAGCGGCGGATAGAAGTGAGCGTGGAAATGCCATTCAGGATGATCTTTTCCATCAGTGGGAGTCTGGTGAAAGCCCATCGTGTACGGGAAGCTTGTTTCGAAGAGATTGTCATAACGAGTCGTCAGCCGCTTCAGGATGTCTGCCAGGCCATCGCGCTGGGCGGGAGAAAGCTCCGGCATCGAGCCCAGGTGACTGCGGGACAAGACAAGAGTCTCAAAGGGCCAAACAGCCCACCAGGGGACGAGAGCAACGAAATGCTCGTTTTCCACAACCAGACGCTGAGCCTGCTGGATCTCCGTGGCCAGGTAGTCGCATAACAGACAATGTCCCTTTTTGCTCCAGTATTCGCTTTGGGAGGCTAATTCGGCCGCAGGCTCATCGGGAATGTGCTCAGTCGCCCAGATTTGGCAATGGGGGTGAGGATTGCTCGCTCCCATCATGGCGCCGCGATTCTCGAAGATCTGGACATGTTGAATCCAGGATTTAGAGCCCAACTCCTGGTAGTGCTCACTCCAAGCGTCGATGACATGCCGGATATCGGAGGGATCCATCCGTGCCAAAGTCAGGCTGTGATCCGGGTGGAAGCAGAGTACGTGGCAGATGCCTCTCTCCTGCTCGGCGTGAAGCAGTTCAGAAACTTCCGCACTGGCCTCTACCTTGGGAGAATCTGGTAGCAGGGCCGAGAAATCGTTTACAAAAGAAAAAACACTGGTGTATTTAGGGTTGTGATGTCCGCCTACCCGCTCATTTCCCGGGCACAGATAGCATGTTGGGTCATAGCTGACACCCTGAAAAGCCGCAGCGCGATTCACCTCTCCCTGCCAGGGTCTGGCCGTGCGATGCGGAGATACCATCACCCACTGGCGGCGGAGCGGATTCCATCTCCTATGAGGAAACTGCCAATTTGCTTCAGACACGTGGAAAAACCTTCCTTCTTCTTTGAACTAATCTTCTTTGACCTGATACCAGCGTACTGCCCCGCATTGGTCCATCCAGGATTCCAAGCGCGGTAGCTAACCACAATTTGGATCAGCCCAAGGATACTGCACTATGGGAGGGATTTGCTCCAGGAAACGTAAGCCGGTATCGTAGATCGGTCTCTGAGAGATTTCCCAGAGCATTTCCCGCATCGGTATACACTCGCCAAAGATGGTGAAGTGCGGCTTTCTTGAACGGAAGCTGCCAAAGCTTTTGTGCTTTAGGTTTACGGCTGAGCAAAGAGATGCTCTAACCCATATTTCGCTCTACCATGAGGAAGAACGTAGACTGATAGATTCTTTCATGCCCGGCCAAGAACATCCTTTACAGAAAACCGTCTCCGCAGAGAAGATCGTCCAGCTTCAGGACTTCTACACGAAGCACTGGCATCAGCAAGCACCTGCCGCCCCGGAAGGACTGGCTGGAAGCTGGCTGCAACTGGTCATCAAGCAACATCTTGCAAATTTTGAGCTCTGGCACACGGAGGATTCCGCACGGATACCCGGAGCACCAGATTCGGAAATCGCCCGTACTAAGCGATCAATCGATAAGACGAACCAGCTTCGCAATGATTTGGTAGAAAAGTGTGATGTTTTCCTTTTGGAAGAGCTCAGTCGACACGATTTGCCTCGCGCAGAGGCGGAATTACATTCAGAGACACCCGGGCTGATCATCGACAGGCTGTCTATCCTCTCCCTCAAACTCTTCCACACGAAGGAGGAGATTGAGCGTATCGACGCCCCTCCTGGTCATGCTGAGCGCAATCGCGGGCGATACGATATCCTGGCAGAGCAACGCAAAGATTTGGCCGGATGTCTTGATCGTTTATGGCAGCAGGCAATTTTTGGAGAACGACGTTTCAAGCTATATAGGCAAATGAAGATGTATAACGATCCGACGCTGAATCCACAGGTATACCGCACCAGCACTCACGGGTAATTTCTGTTTAGTTGACGCCCTGAGCCGTTCTGCGTATAAAACGTTGCAAACGCTATAGCGCTTTCACATGCGATACAAACCGGGATATGGACAGTTAAGAGGTGTTTTTCTTGAGAATGACGCCAGTCTGTATAAAGCCGGATAAATAAGAGGACGAATGTGAAAACGCCGTAGAATATACGGCGCACCACTGTAAAGATTCAGTCATCGCCCGGAGTTTCGGATAAAGGGATCTAGAAGAGTATGCAAGAAGCACGCCAGGCCGGCAGCCGACGCAAATCCAGCCCCCAAGTTAAACAGGAGGCAGGGCCCCCTCAAGCAGCTGTGAAAGAGTATCAGACTGCCCTGCAGCTCATGCAGCAGGGGAAGTATGAGAAGGCTCACGCCATTTTCGAGAAGCTGGTCACCAGTGGGCCACCGGAGCTACTGGAGCGGTCCCGTGTCTATCTTGCTGCTTGCGAGCGCAACGTCCGCTCTGCAGAACTCAAGTTCGACAATCTTGAGGAGCAGTACGACTACGCCGTCTCCTTGCTCAATACAGGCTTTTATGGCGAAGCGGAAGAGCAGTTCGAGGACATCCTGACGAAAGAGCCCTTAGCTGACTATGCTCACTATGGATTGGCCATTTTGAAGAGCATGACAGACCGTCCGGAGGAGTGTCTGCAGCATTTGTCGAAGGCTATTGAACTCAACGCGCAGAATCGCATTCAGGCGCGTAGTGATTCCGATTTCCAGGATATGGCTGACGATCCTCGTTTTACGGAATTGCTGTATCCGGAAGTGTCGTAAGGAAAAATCGTCCCCCAACGATCTCTTTCCTTACGTGTAGAGGAGTTTTTCTGTTTTGCCCAAAACTGAGAGTAAGTCGTTTTCCATCCATTCCACCGAGGAAGAAATGGAAAGGCCCACCACGATCCCGGCTCTACGCGTTGTTGCAATTGGCGGCGGAACCGGGTTATCGACCCTCCTTCGCGGTCTAAGACGCTATGTGTTAAATCCTGAAGTTGCCACTACTCCGAACACGGAAATCCCCTGCTTTATCAGTGATTTAGCAGCGGTTGTCACCGTTACGGACGATGGTGGTTCCAGCGGCCAGCTCCGCAAAGACTTCAATATGCTTCCTCCCGGAGACCTGCGGAACTGCATGGTTGCGCTCTCCGAGGAAGAGGACCTGATCTCTCAGCTCTTTCGCCATCGTTTTCGTACCGGCACGGGGCTCAAAGGCCATGCCTTCGGGAACCTTTTCGTTGCCGCTCTGATGGAGATCACCGGAGATTTTGCACATGCAATCCGACTGGCGTCTCAAATTCTGGCAACGCGTGGCCGCATCTACCCGGCGACAACAGCAAACGCAACTCTAGTCGCCAAAATGGATGACGGCACGCTGGTAAGAGGTGAAACCAGCATTACGGCTCACAAGCGGCGCATCGTGCAACTGATGCTCGAGCCTCCCAATGCCGATCCCCTGCCCGAGACGCTGGAAGCAATCGCCCGAGCGGACATGATCACAATCGGTCCAGGCTCGCTCTACACAAGCTTGATTACGAATCTACTGGTAAACGGCATTCCGGAGGCACTAAGCGAGGCTCAGGGCACCAGGGTGTACATCTGCAACCTGATGACCCAGGCAAATGAAAGCCTCGGGCTTACCGCCGCCCAGCATATCGAGCGCATTTACGAACATGCACGTGCGCCCATCTTCGATTACGCATTGATCAATACTGCTCCCATTCCGCCTGAAACCCGTGAACGGTATGCGGCCGAAGGTGCCGCACCCATCGAAGCAGATATCAGCCGCATTGAGGCGCTGGGGGTCCGCTGCATTACCGGAGATTTTGCCGCTGGCGGCAATCTGGTCCGCCACACCTCAGATCGTGTAACGGGAGCGCTGCTTCGCCTGGGGCGCGAGTCCTTACAGCGGCGGCAGAGTGAAGCAGAATAAGCCGCGTCAACGATAGAAACTACGCAGCTTTCTTTGGAAGAAAGCTGCGTAGTTTCTGTTCTTGATCTACCCGACAGTGCGCTTCAGTTGACCACAAGCGGCATAGATATCCCGACCTCTGGGCCTCCGAATGAAGGCAGCAATACCAGCATCCATCAGACGGCGATGAAAACGCTCCACTGCCCCAGCTTCGGGCGTGGAATACGTAATTCCAGGGCCGGGGTTCCAGGCAATCAGATTGATCTTTAGCGGCAAATTGGCGCGCCGCACGAGCTTGATCAGCTGATCGGCGTGTTCTGGCTGGTCGGTTACGCCCCCGAGTAGCACATACTCGAGTGTGATCTTTTCCTTGGGCCGCAAGTGAAGCCGTCGGGCAGCCTCCAAGACACTGGAAATAGACCACTTGCGTGTAATCGGCATGACTTGCTCACGGATTTCATCATTCGGGGCATTAAGAGAAATTGCCAGCTTAGGCCTGATCTCTTCTTCCGCCAGCCGCCCCATTGCCGGAACGATCCCGGATGTTGAGACCGTCATCCGGGACTCTGCGATTCCAGCCTCCTGGACAAGCAACCGGACGGCCGAGAAAAAATTCTCGTAATTTAGCAGGGGTTCACCCATCCCCATGAAAACAAGATTGATACGATCCCGGCCAATCTCAACCTGCTTGTCTTTCAACACCGCAACAACCTGTCCGGCAATCTCTCCAGGAGTAAGATTTCTCTTGAGGCCTAGTTTGGCAGTAAGGCAAAACTGGCAGTTTACGGCGCAGCCTACCTGGCTAGAGACACAGATTGTCGCGCGTTGCCGGGCAGAAATGCTCTCTTCCTCGTCACCGGCTTCCGAGCCATCACCTGCTTCTCCGCCGTCTCCTTCCGGCATCCAAACTGTTTCGACTGTTTCCCCATCCCTGCACTCCACCAGATAGCGTTCGGTGCCATCGGAGGATTGAAAAGATTGCATGATACGAGGCAGGCCGACCTGATATCCGGCTTCCACAAGCTGCGTCCGAAGAGTTTTCGGTAAAGTAGAGAATGCTGAGAGGTCGTCATATCGGTGCTTGTAGAGACCTTCCGCCACCTGGCCAGCACGGTAAGAAGGCTGCCCAAAAGATTCGACAAGTTCGCTAAGTTGTTGATGCGTAAGGCCAAAAAGGATCCGGCCATTCTTTCTATCGCCGGCGTGGGCAGGCGCGTCTAACAGTGAAACGAATGGATTAGTTTTTGACATGGATTCCGGCATCCCGCCTCGCCAGCATAGCACTGGCCAATGGGATGTCGCCTTTTGAAACTGGAGCAAATCACCACCTCAATGTCTACCGAACGCAATATCCGCCGTACCGTCCTCCCCAATGGTTTGATCGTACTGACCGAGCGTATGGATCACCTTCGCTCTGTCGCAATGGGCGTCTGGGTGAAAACTGGTTCACGCAACGAACGTCCCGAGATCAACGGCATATCCCACTTTGTTGAGCACATGGTCTTTAAGGGAACCAAGTCACGTTCCGCCCAACGTATCGCCCGCGAAGTAGACGCCATTGGCGGAAACCTCGACGCATTTACGGGAAAAGAGACTATCTGCTTCAATGTAAAAGTTCTAGACGAACATGTTCCATCGGCTCTCGATGTTCTCTCTGACCTTGTACTTAACCCGGTCTTTGCCCAAGAAGACATCAAGCGAGAGCGTGGCGTCATTCTGGAAGAGATCAAGATGGACGAGGATAATCCTGACTATCTGGTCCACGAGATCTTTACGCAGAATTTCTGGAAGAACCATCCACTTGGCAAGCCGATTCTGGGCACACGCGATACTGTCGGAAAATTTCAGCAGGAAACGCTTTTCGGCTATTATGGCGAGCGCTTTCTGGGCGGGAATATGGTCTTTTCCGCAGCCGGAAACCTGGATCACGATTTGTTTGTCGCCGAAGTCGCAAAAAGATTCTCAGGTCTGCCTTCAGGTCAGGCAATAGGAGCCGAAGAACCGCCGCAAACTACGGCCAAGATCGTCATACGCAATAAAAAGGCACTGGAGCAGGTTCAGATCTGCCTTGGTGTTCCCTCCCCTCCGATTGCCCATCAGAAGCGTTATGTGACTCTGCTGCTGAACACTGTACTCGGGGGAGGAATGAGTTCACGGCTCTTCCAAACTGTCCGCGAAGAGCGTGGATTAGCTTATGCAATCTATTCCGACCTGAATCCCTACCGGGACACAGGAGCGCTATGTGTCTATGCCGGAACCTCAGCAGAGCGCGCTCCACAGGTCGTGCAATTAATCATGGAGGAGTTCCGCAGGCTGAAAGAGCAGCCATTGCCGGAAGACGAGCTACGCAGGGCGAAGGACCAGCTGAAGGGGAACATCCTTCTTGGACTGGAAAGCTCTACTTCACGGATGTCCAATCTGGCACGGCAGGAGATGTACTTCGGGCACTTCTTCTCGGTCGAAGACATTCTGCAGCTGATTGAACAAGTCGATGCCGAGCAGGTCATCAGCATGGCACGCTCTCTCTTCCAGCCGGAGGCAGTAGCCGTTACGCTGCTCGGCCGCCTGGACGGGCTGAAGCTTTCTCGTAGCCAGATGGTTTGCTAGTTGCGATTCTTCAGGGGTTGTTTCAACACTTTTTTAAAAGTTGCGGACAACCTCTCAGATAAGCGTGGGTCTGTTGTAGTCGCAGGAGGGAAAAACCCATGCAGAAATCGCTTCAGAAAATCGTATTGAGTGGACTCCTGGTCGCAGGCTTAACCGCAGGCACAGCCTATGCCCAGGACAGTTCCCAGCAGCCCGAACCAGCTCCAGCACACGCAGGAAGAGCCGGGCATGCTCCCAATCCGGACATGCAGCTCAAGCACCTGACCAAGGCGCTCAACCTTTCGGCAGATCAGCAAAATCAGATCAAGCCCATCCTGAGTGATGCGGATCAGCAGGTCCAAAGCGTGCGCTCTGACTCAAGCATCGCGCCAAAGGATAAACGCGCCAAGCTGATGAGCATTCGGGAGGATTCGAACAGCAAGCTTGAGGCAGTGCTGAACGATCAGCAGAAACAGCAATTCGAGCAGATGAAAGCGCAGCGAAAGGGTGGGCATCACCACAAACAAGCCGGGGAGGCTCCCTCCAGCACTACAACACCGCCCCAGCAATAAGCAGAACTACGGATAATTGTTTTCTATCGACAGCCATGCTCCCCGGTCCGGCACAAGGACCGGGGAGCATTTAAAAAAGTCCGCCAGAAAAAGCCCATATCCATTGTCCGTTAAAGGGCTGCTGTAGCCTAACCGAGGACCTTCATCCTCTGCCCCCCTTCAATCGTCTAAAGTAAAGGAAGAGGATTTGAGCGTAGGGATTTCCCTTTACGTCTGGTTGGTTATACGATTGCCATCGGTATATGCTTCGTTCAAGGACCCGTAAGCAGATGAATTCGCGTTCACTCAAGCAACAACCACGTCGCAGGCGGCAAGATGGTTTCACCCTGATGGAATTGCTGATCGTTATCTCCATCATGCTCATCCTGATGCTGATCGCTATTCCAAACTTCTCCAGCATCAAGAGCCAAGCCAATGAGACCTCGGCTATCCAGTCTCTGCGAGCCATCGCCGGAGCGCAGATTCAGTATTCTGCTACTTATCCGGCCAATGGTTTCGCCTGCTCTCTTCCAGCTCTCGGTGGTGACCCCAAGAGCGGACCGCCTACTGCTGAGGCAGCACACCTGTTGCCAAGTGACCTGACTTCAGGGCAGAAGAGCGGTTATACCTTTAATATCGTGAACTGCCAAAAGGTCACAGTAAATAACCAGGACCAGTACACTTCCTACGAGATCACCGCAGTCCCACAAGCCGTAGGCAAAACAGGCAATAGAGGTTTCTGCCTGGATCAGTTTGGAGAAATCAAATCCGATCCTAAGGGTGGAACCAACTGCACACAGGCTATTAAGTAGATGAAAATCAGTAAGTTCCTGATGGCGGCCGTTATGGCCGCCATCTCTGTTGCTCCCGCATATTCCCAAACTCCGGCCAGTGCCACCGAGCTGGCAAATGCCGTTAATAGACATTACAACTCACTCAAAAGCCTCAAAGTCAGCTTTGTCCAAAGCTATGAAGGCATGGGTATGCAACGCAAGGAAAGTGGCTCTCTTCTGCTGAAGAAGCCGGGCCGGATGCGTTGGAATTATTCGCAGCCTGCAGGCAAAATCTTCCTCCTGGATGGACAATTCGGCTATTTCTATACGCCGGGACAGGCCCAAGCCACTCGTATTCCAGCCAAAGAACTGGACGATCTTCGCTCGCCGCTTCGCTTCCTTTTAGGGCACACGCGCCTGGAAAAGGAACTCAACAATCTAAAGATTGAGCCCAATGGGAAGGGATATCTCCTGACAGGAACGCCCAAGGGCATGGAGAAACGCGTCTCGATGCTCAGCTTGGGAGTGACGGAAGATGGCGTGATCCACACGATGAAGATGCAGGAAGTCGATGGAGCTATTACCGAATTCTCCTTCGCCGGAGAACAGGACAACGTTCCGGTGGGCGATCAGGACTTCGTCTTTAAGCCTGCATCAGGCGTGAAAATTGTTCAGGGTTTGCCTCCTGTATAGAAGGACTCAAGATCCTGCTGAGCAGACAAATTGCTCGACTGTCTGAAATTTGTACATTTGGCGCAAATATTAGCCCCGGTGTAGCTCCGCTACAGCGGGGCTAATTTCGTAGCATCCCACCGAAATGCTTTGGCAGCATAGGAACAATGCGAGGAGAAACGGCGACTGCTCTCCTCGCTTCCACTGTTTCTTCTCCTCTTTACCTGCCTCCAGCAAGAATCTGAGAATCCTCCGGATTTATATCTCCAGTCCCGCCATCTGTAAAAAATATCCTCATCAACTACACTGCGGCCATGAGATGGCGCGCCCTTTTCTTGATTACAATTCTGACCGGCCTTTCCTGCACAGCTATTGCACAGGCAGCTCCCGCGATAGAGAAACCCGGAGATACCGTCTGGCAGATCCAAACCTCCAACACCACAGCGAGCCTTCGTGGAATCCATGCCGTAGGAAATGGCATTGCCTGGGCCAGCGGAACCAATGGAACGGTTTTGCGCACTGAGGATGGTGGCTATGTATGGCAAACATGCTCCATCCCTCCTGGGGCAGAAAAGCTGGATTTTCGGGGGATCTTGGGTTGGGACGCCGACACAGCTATCGTCATGTCATCCGGCCCCGGCGATCAGAGCCGAATCTACAAAACGGTCGATGGTTGCCACAGCTGGAAGCTACTCTTCACCAATCCAGACAAAGACGGTTTCTGGGATAGTGTCCAGTTTTGGGACAAACAGCACGGGCTCATCCTCGGAGACCCGATATCCGACTATAGATTCAGCAAACCCGAGTACAAAGGCCCCGCATGGAGCGGACAGCACTTTGTCACGCTCCAGACAAACGATGGAGGAAACACCTGGAAGTGGAAATATCCAGGACGAGGAGAGATCCCTGCAGCAGGGAAGGAAGGAGCTGGAGCCTTCGCTGCCAGCAATTCGGCTCTGACTATTCAGGATCGATGGGCTTGGTTCGGCGTCGGGGGGCGAAGCGGAGCCTTTGTCCACCAAGGAATTCAGATATTAGGAGACGTACAAAAGCAGGATGGAACCTTCGAGCCGGAGGGTTTTGCCTGGTTTCCTGCCGTCTCGGTTCCACTGGCGAGCGGAACCGAGAGTTCGGGCGTCTTCTCTATAGCTTTTCGTAGGGAACCGAAAACAGCATTTTCGTCCGACAAGGGACCCCTTAGGAATCTTCGGGTTCCGGCAAGAGGCGTGGCTGTAGGCGGCAACTACCAGAAGCCGACTGAAAGCGAGGGAACCGCTGCCTGGACTGCCGACGGGGGAAGGCACTGGGCAGCGGCCACAAAGCCGCCTCACGGCTACCGTTCAGCCGTAGCATGGGATGAAGCAGACAAGGCCTGGTTGACCGTTGGCACAAATGGAACAGACGTGAGCTATGATGATGGCCGCACTTGGCAATCGGTCGACAATGGAAACTGGAATGCTCTCAGTCTTCCCTGGGCTGTCGGTCCGAATGGCCGTATCGGCAAACTGATATCGTTGAAGGGGAAGATTGCAACCTCCAAATGAGAGACACAGCTGCAAAACAAACTCTCCCCAGATTTCCGGAGCCTAGATAGGAATGGCGGAATTCGTCATCAAGCTGGCCGACGAGCGCGGTCATGTTCAGGAGCAAGTACAATCGGCTGCCACAGCCGAAGAATTACGCCTGCGTTTTACCCAGGCTGGCTTCTATGTCTATTCGGTAAAGCCGCATGGCATGGTGAGCGGGCTAAAGCGCAAGAAAGTCAAGCTTGAGACCTTCGTCATCTTCAATCAGCAGTTCTTGACCCTCATCCGGGCCGGACTCCCCATCCTGGGCTCTCTGGAGATGCTAGCCAAAAGCCAGAGAAATACGGCGTTTGCGGCCCAACTGCTCGATGTCGCCCAGCGGGTCAAAACCGGAGAATCATTGTCGGCCGCCTTCGAAGCCCAGGGTGGATTCCCTGTTATCTATACGACAACGCTCCTGGCCGGTGAACGAAGCGGCAATCTGGAAGAGGTATTGGAGAGATTTCTCTCCTTCCAACGCGTCTCACTGACCTTCCGCAAAAAACTTACCGCATCCTTGATCTATCCGATCATGCTGATTTGCCTGGTAATTGGCCTGTTCATCTTCCTCATCACCTTTGTCGTCCCACGTTTCGCGACCCTGTACGACCAGATGGGCAGCAATCTGCCAGCTCTCACGTTGTTGCTCCTGTCATTGGGGACGAATGCTCAGAAGTATGTTTTCTATGTGCTTCCCGCGCTGGCGCTGTCAATCTACGGACTATTTCGCTGGAGCAAGACCTCATCCGGTTCCGACCGGATCGACGGCATTCGTATTCGGCTGCCGCTGTTTGGCAAGATCTGGCTGAAGTACCAGGTGGCACTCTTCGCTCGTACGCTTTCGACGCTACTCTCAGGAGGACTTCCTCTGGTTCCCTCCCTGGAGACGGCCGCTCGATCGATTGCCAGCCGCAGAATTGCCAAGGCCGTCTTCTCTTCGGTAACGACGGTTCGAGAAGGAAAGAGTCTGGCCAAGAGCTTGGAATCGACGAAAGTCTTTCCAGAGCTCTCTACAGAGATGATTGAAGTCGGAGAATCGACCGGAGCTTTACCCCAAATGCTGAACTCCGTCGCCGAATTCTTCGAGGAAGACGTTCAAACGGCCCTGACGGCAGCCCTTGCCCTGATCGAACCTGCGATTTTGATCGTGATGGGAGTTGTTGTTGTCGTCATCCTGATCGCACTCTACTTGCCCATCTTCTCGCTTAGTCAAATGGGCAACATGCAACACTAGGCGAGATAGGAATCCAAATGGCTCAAGCTCCCTTACTGACATTGCCGACCGAGAACGACGAACGGGCACAGGCACAAGCCTTAGCAAAGCGTTATTGCTCCGAGTTCGTCGATCTCAAGAACTTCCGTATTCAGCACGACCTCTTCCGCACCGTACCTGTCGAGCTGATGTTCCGCTACAACTTTGTCCCGCTGGAGCAAAACGAAGATCACCTGATCATCGCGGTCAGCGACCCAAGCCGATTGATGGTTTTGGATGAGATATCGGGGCTCCTGGGTCAACGCATCATCACGCGTGTTGCGACCTTAAGTCAGATCACCGACCTACTCAAGAAGACAGAGCAGTCGCAGCGCGTACTGGAAGAGGCCACTGAAGGACTCACCTTCGATGTCATCTCGCAAGAGGACAACCCCGACGAGAATATCTCGATTGAAAAGCTGACTTCGGAAGAAGATATCAGCCCGATTATTCGTCTCGTTGACACCACGATCTTTACCGCCCTTGAGCGACGGGCCTCCGATATTCACATTGAGACTTACGACGATAGCTTGTTGGTGAAGTACCGTATCGATGGCGTGCTCCAGCCTGCAATGGCTCCAATTGCCAGAGAACACCACTCGACCATCCTTTCGCGTATCAAGATCATGAGCGAACTGGATATCGCCGAGCGCCGCGTCCCACAGGACGGACGCTTCCGGGTTCGCTATAAGGGCCGCCTGATCGACTTCCGTGTCTCCATCATGCCGACAGTGCATGGCGAAAACGCTGTGCTCCGTGTGCTGGATAAGGAGTCGATGAGCGAAAAGTTCCGCAAGTTGACTCTCGATGTAGTCGGCTTCTGGGAAGAGGATCTACGCCGTTTCCGCCGCTACATCCGCGAGCCCTACGGCATGGTGCTGGTTACCGGTCCTACCGGCTCAGGTAAAACAACCACGCTCTACGCGGCTCTGAATGAGATCAAGAGCGACGAAGACAAGATCATCACCATTGAAGATCCTGTCGAGTATCAGATTCGCGGAATCACGCAGATCCCGGTCAACGAGAAGAAGGGACTCACCTTTGCTCGTGGTCTACGTTCGATCTTGCGTCATGACCCCGACAAGATCCTCGTCGGTGAGATCCGCGATACGGAAACAGCACAGATCGCAATTCAATCAGCTCTAACCGGACACCTCGTCTTCACAACGGTCCACGCTAACAATGTGGTTGACGTGCTGGGTCGTTTCTTGAACATGGGCGTAGAAGCTTACAATTTCGTCTCCGCTTTGAACTGCATCCTTGCCCAACGACTTGTCCGTACTGTTTGCGAGCATTGTGTAAAACCTGTTCAGTACGATGAATCCCTACTGATCTCCAGCGGGTTAAAACTGGAAGAGTGGCGCGACTTCGAATTCAAAGAGGGGGCAGGTTGTATTGAATGTGGCGGCACCGGATACCGGGGAAGAACCGCTATTCACGAACTCCTGGACCTCACGGACTCGATTCGTGAGCTGATTCTGGAGAAGAAGCCTACCTCTGAGATTCGTAAAGCAGCGCGAGAAGAGGGCATGGTTTTTCTACGTGAGTCGGCCTTGCAACGGGTACGAGCCGGAGTCACAACTCTTAAAGAGATCAATAAAGTTACGTTTATCGAGGCATCCCGCTAGTGTTGAACTTTTGGAAAATCTTGCCTTCGGCCTCCGATCCGAGCCAGAGACCGGATCTGGCTTGCGAGCTTACGCCGGAAGGGGTAATTGCCGCAGGACAGAGCAAACCTGGCGAAGCGCCGACCTTTGCCTTTGTTCCGCTGCCAGCCGGAGCACTCACTCCCGGCCTCAATGGTCCGAATATCGCCTCTCCACAGGCGGTAGAAGCAGCTCTCGGCCAAGCCTTGGGAGAGGTATCCAACCGCAAGAAACAAGCCACACTGGTAATACCGGATTCAGCGGTACGCGTTCTGTTGCTCGATTTCGATACCCTGCCGGATAAGCTGCAGGAAGCTTTGCCTATATTGCGTTTTCGTCTCAAGAAACTCGTCCCTTTTGAAATAGACGAAGCCATGGTGAGTTACCAGGTGATGGTACGTAAGCCGGAAGAGGTTCGAGTGCTCGTGGCAGTTATCCCCAACGAACTCTTGAACGAATATGAGCAGACCCTCCGGCGCCTGGGTTACGAAGCAGGAGCGGTATTGCCCAGTACTTTGGCTGCAAGTGCAACGATCTCTTCTTTGGAATCGGCTCTGATCGTCAACAGTAGCGGACAAACCATCACAACAGCCATCGCCAGCGGAGAAGAACTGTTGCTTTATCGCACGGTGGAGCTCCCCACTGACGAGGAATCGGCCCGCGGAGAAATACAGCGAGCTGTCAGCGTTACCATGGCTTATTTTGAAGATACACTTCATGCCCCGCCCTCCCAGTTACTCTGCACAGGACAGGATGGAGTGGCAAAATTGGAACGGCTGATAGCGGACAACTCGATGGAAGTAGAAATAAAAGATTTGATTCCTATTCCCTCCATCGGCTATTCAACAGTTTTACCTCGCGGTGTTCTAGCGGGAGTGACAGGAGCGTTAGCTCGATAGATGCGCATTACTCTCAATCTCGCCTCCAGGCCGCACATCGATCTACGGCCTTACCTGCAACGCCTTCGTTTATGGATGGCCTTACTGGCGGTGCTCGCCTTCACTTTGTGGTCGCTACTGCGTACACAAGAGAATAAAGCAGCCAATGCTAAAGCAGAACAAGAGCTGCTGCAACAAAACACAAACCAGCTGCTAAAAGAAAAGCAAAGTTTTCAAACTCTCATGCACCAGCCGCAGAATGCGGATGTGCTGCAACACTCGGAGTTTCTGAATCACCTCTTTCAGCAGAAGGCCTTTTCCTGGACCGCTGTCATGATGGATCTGGAAAATGTGCTTCCCGCCGGAGTTCAGGTCTCTGCGATAGAACCGGTAATCACCAAGACGGGCAATGTCTCCATACGCCTCAAAGTGATAGGGCCCCGCGACAAGTCGGTAGATCTGATCAGAAATCTGGAGCGATCCAAGAGATTCGTTTCGCCCTACCTGGCAGGAGAGACAGCAGAAACTGGCAATTCCAATGGAAATGGCCCTATGATGCAACCGGTCAGCGCTTCCAATCAGGTCTCTTTCGATATTCTTTCCGAATACAACCCACTCGCAGCCCCGACGAAAATAGAACCTGCCAAAACAGAAAAGGCAGAGATGGAAGAAAACCAACCAGTCCGGAAGCCAGTCGCGGCTCAACCTCTTGCTCCGCACCAGCAGAAGAGAGGTGCACGATGACCGCAGACTGGCAAAAGAAACTGCTAACGCCATTGAATCTGCACCTGGCAGGCTTGGGACTATTCCTGATATTCAATATCTTCCTGGGAGTGAAACTGGGAATCGCCTGGCACACAGCACAAGGTAAGCCAGAGGATCAGCTTGCTGCAGAGAAGAACGAGCTTAAAACGCTAAATCTCGAAAATGCTCCCTTGCGCGGGCTCGACGCCAAGATCATCAAAGCCCGGGAAGCAATCGACGGCTTCTATGCGAAGCGGATTCCCCCCAGTGATTCCGCCTTCGTTGCCGAATTGGGCAATTTGCAGGTCAAGGACCACGTCCATATCACCCGCGTACAGTACACGCAGGCTCCCGCTCTGCCGACTTTGGTAGAGATTCGCATGGATGCCAGCATCAGCGGGGACTACACCGAGATTGTGCATTTCATTAACGATGTAGAGCGCGACAAAACCTTCTTTGTTATCGATGCTCTTGCACTCAGTGGACAACAAGGCGGCATGGTGAATTTACGTATGCACCTGCGCACCTTCTTGCGGCCTTCCGCAGCAGTAGGAATCCCCGTTGCTGGAGAGGAAGGTCAATAATGGCTTTACGCGTAGGAACAGAAAATAAAAAACAAGTCATTCTGGCCGCTTGCCTTGGAGCTGTTGTCCTTATCCTGCTGGCTCGCTTTCTATGGAGCACCTTTGGAACCAGCGATACACCAACCGCACCTCCGGCTGCAGCAACGCCAGCACCTGCAAGTACTGCAGCTCCGGCCGCGAACGGAACAGCGAAGAAGGTTGGACACATCAATCTGGACCCAACCCTGCACACAGAATTAATGGCGCAGGCCGAATCCATCAGCTATGCGGGTAGAGGACGCAATATTTTCTCGCAATCGTCTGCTCCGCCAGTCAATATTCCAAAGCCAAAGGCTCCACCTCGACCGATTGCTCAGATTGCACAGGGGCCGCCGCCTCCACCGCCACCTCCGCCAATCGATTTGAAGTTTTTCGGCTACGCAGCGCCGAAGAGTGGTAGCAAACGCGTCTTTCTGTTGCACGGCGAAGATATCTTTCTGGCTTCGGAAGGTGATGTTGTCAATCATCGTTACAAGGTAGTACGGATCATGCCCTTCTCCGTTCAGATAGAAGACATCCCGTACCACAACACCCAGAATCTTCCTCTGGTACAAAACTAAGAGCTGTGAATGGCAATGTCTTGCCCGATTTACAATTCGAAACCTCGCACTAAAGGAGAAGAAGGCTACCTGCTGGTAGGCCTTCTCTTCATGGTGGCACTCATCCTTGTCGCTCTTGCCGTTGCTGCGCCCAAGATGGCCATCGAGATCCAGCGAGACAAAGAACAGGAGCTTCTCCATCGCGGGAATCAATATGTCCGCGCAATTAAGCTCTACTACACAAAGTTCGGAAGATATCCAATCAACATCTCACAACTGGAAAACACGAATAACATTCGTTTTCTACGCAAGAAATATAAAGATCCCTTCACGGGTAAAGATGAGTGGCGGCTGATTCACCTGGGAGAAGCAAAGGTTCCTACAATGGGACTATTTGGCCAAACAGGCAGCACCGGATCGACCGGTAGCTCAGGATCGACGCCATCATCTTCATCGTTTGGAACCAGCACATCCGGTTCCAGCTCCTTTTCAAGTTCTCCATCCTCTTCAAGCAGTATTTTTGGAGCCTCCGGCAGCACCGGCAGTACTGGGAGCACAACAAACTCCACACTTGGTGGCGGCCCTGTTGTCGGCGTTGCCAGCACAGTCAAAAGAACATCTCTGAAGGAATACAAGAAGCAGAAGCACTATAACGAATGGGAGTTCGTCTACGATCCCCTTGCCGAACAATTACAGGCTGGAAAAATTGCAGCTGGTTCGGGTGGATCGACGGGACCGACAGGCTCGCAAGGACCGGTAAACAATTCGCCAAATCCGAGTCCGAGTCCGAATCCAACACAACAGTAGATTCGTTATAGGGGATGAGCGGTAATCAGTCTGCCATCCAATCCATCTCATAAACATCTGCCGACCACTGATGGACAGAAAGCAAGGGAGAACCATCCGGAGCAAGCCCCTGGAAGGAATAATCGGCGGCATTCGAAACTTGCTCATCGCGAAACTCGAAAACCCTCTCCTGCTGTCGGCTCTGCACATTGAGGCGGTAAATGGGCAATCCCTCTTCCATGAATGAGTGATAGTAGATAAACCGGCTATCGCTCGACCAGGCAGGATTATCGATACTCGCAGTTGGAAGCTCTATCCACTTGTGTGTCGCAAGATCACAGATCATGAGCTTTCGCTGATCGAGCGTAATTGCAGCCAGATAATGTCCATCCGGAGACCAGCGCGGGCTGAAGAGCCCTTTAGAACCCGGCAACTGCGATACCGAGCCATTCGCGGTATCGACAATATAGATTTCCTTGTCTTTGCTGTCTTCCGCCATGTATGCAGTCAGACGGCCAAAGGCTATATATCGGCCATCGGGAGACCAGGTCGGATCGGCCTCGCTATTTTCTTCCGATAACAACATAGTCGGATTGGTATTCGTATCGGATACGGTATAAATCTTCCATGGCTTCCCGGACTCCTTCCCCATGAAGGCAAGCCTTTTCCCGTCCGGAGCCCAGGCCATCATATAAATCTGCATTGGCCGAGGTGTGAGCTGGATACGCTGGGAACCATCGAGACGGCTCGACCAGAGCATGCCTCCATTTGTACTGATCCAGGCGACCTTCTTTCCATCCGGCGAAAAGGAAGCATGAGTAGCAGTGGTGAGTTCCGGCAAATAGCGCAGAAGCTGATGCGAAGCAAGATCGTAACGAAAGAGCTGACTCTGACTATGACCACCAACAAAGAACAGATGATTCGAACCACGTGCCACTAACGGAGCAAAGGTTCCCAGAGGACCGTTTGTAATCTGAATGGGCCGATAAGCAAACCACCGTCGCAATCCGGATTCAGGCAAGGCCCAAATGTTCTCCCGTCCTTCACTCGAAGCTTGGAAGATATAGTAACGGCCATCTCCGGTCCAACTGCCGCAACATGCTCCACGAAGGTCGTTTGATTCGGGGAATAACGGACGCATGTTTCGTCCGTCTCTAGAGATCTCCCAGAGCGAAGCGGTACGTGTTCGTGGATCTAGCAGCGTGAAGCGTAAAAGTTTTCCATCAGGAGACCAGCGCAGCCAAAAAGCTCTCCCTGAGAGCGAGGCGAAATGCTGAGCCTTTTGTCCATCGCTTCGAGTAATGAAGAGATCGAGTCCTGAAGCATACAAAATCCCCTGCCCATCCGGCATCCAGGCGGCGTCGTGAGCAAGTACATCGGGCACGCGCATTGCCGAACTTCCTACCGTAGGAATAATCCACAGCGGCTGCTCGACATCGGGCGACAGATGATTCCGAACCAATAGCCGGGCTCCGTCGGAAGACATGCCAACTAAAGAGGGGCCCGCAATTTCGGAATTGATTCCCAGAGGATGCGTCTCGTTATCGGCAAGAAGAGAGTAGGCAAGCACAAAGCGGCCATCCCGAATCTCGTTGAAATAGATCCTGGTTCCGTCAGTCGCAAGCCCCGGGAAACTCTCCATCCCGAGGTCTCCCGGGAAAACATGGCCGGACCAGGTGATCTGGCGCATACGCGGAGGAGAAGCAGGATTGAGATACCGGTAGAAGAGCCAGACTCCGACAATAAGCAGCACAACGAGGGGTGCCACCAATGAAAGCCAAGATCTTCGTATAACCAGCTTTGCTTTTTGAGAAGGTGACTCAGTAGAAACGGGAGCGGATGCTGTTGCGGTTACCGATGCCACTTCCGTTACAGCAGTCAACTCCGCATCGGGAACATAACGCACCGGGGCAAGAAAACGATAGCCGCGCCGGGCAATCGTCTCCACGAAACGCGGATTCTCTGCCGAGTCTCCCAAGCGTTCGCGGATCTTGTTGATGGTGGTGGCGAGACCATGATCGAAATCTACGACGGTGTCATCGCCCCAAAGTTTCTGACGCAGTTCCTCTCTGGTGATTAACTCACCAGGCCGCTCCAATAGAAGCGACAGGACCTTGAACGGCTGTCCTTGAAGACGAATGCGAATTCCGCGCTTGGTCAGCTCGCCTGTTCGCAGATCAACCTGAAAAACACTGAAGCAAAGCTTCCCCGATTGTCTGCTATTACTTTCCATTTCCGGCGGCAAGAGTACCACAACTGTATCATCTTCGCTCCGCACATCGGAATTGCCTCTGAAAAACCATAGATACTTTCCTACAAATATCCTGTTTTCAGATAATTACCTGATGATCTGACATTTGTTAAATAGATGAGCGTCCGTGCATTGCCCACCCAATTTTTCGGCAGCTATTCTTCGTCCGCATTTCGATTGGGTGTGAAGCGTCACCCGAAACCCACTGCCCGGGAAGTGAAAGTGGTAGCGCAAAAGAATATTCCGCCCATCTGGATGCAGAAGTTTTGAGGAGGAACCAAGTGAGACTACGAATATTCATGGTCGCCGTGTGCTGCCTGATGTGGTCCGCGATCTGCTTTGCGCAGATCGATCGAGGAGCCATTGTGGGCACAGTGACGGATACAAGCGGCGCCAGCATATCCGGTGCAACGATCAAAGTTACCAATGAAGCCACCGGTGTGTCTGAAAGCACTTCGACAAATTCCGAAGGGCAGTATCAGGTTCTGGCTCTGATTCCGGGAACTTATCGGGTTGAGGCCAGGGCAAACGGTATGAGGCCGGAGAGCTATACGCATGTGGAAATTCACGTCCAATCTCGACCGGCACTCGATTTCCATCTACAGGTTGGAACGGTCACGGAAGTAGTGAATGTTTCCAGCGATACGCCACAGTTGCAAACTCAATCCGCCGAGATGGGCGGTGTAGTCAACAGCAAAACCATCAACGATCTGCCTCTGAACGGACGTGTCTACGCCCAACTGGCACTGCTTGAAGCCGGAGCTGGGAAATACTATTCAGGGCCGAACGAGACAGCAGACCGCTTTAGCATCAATGGCAACTCGGAGATGCAGAATTACTTTGCACTCGACGGAGTCGATAACAACTCCGGTTCGACGAACCAGCAGGACAACTCCATGCAGGTCGTGCAGCCGCCACCGGACGCAATCGAAGAATTCAAGGTCCAGACTCGTACCTATTCGGCAGAGTTCGGTAATGCCGCCGGCGGGGTAGTCAATGTCTCCACAAAATCCGGCACGAACCAGTTCCATGGAAATGTCTGGGACTTCTTACGTAATGACAAACTGGATGCGAACACCTTCTTCAACAATCGCAATGGAGTCAAGCGGGGTCACTTTACCCAGAATCAATACGGCGGAACCTTTGGAGGACCGATCCGGCGTGACCGGGCCTTCTTCTTCATGGACTTTCAAGGATTCAACAGCCGTCGAGCCGTAACCCAAACCGCGACGGTTCCAACCCCGCTGATGAAGAATCAACACAGCTTCATCGAACTCCCTTATACTCTCAACCCGGTGGTCGCCTCCAAGGCAGGCTGCATTGTCAATAACGTGATTCAGACGAACTGTCTGGATGCAGCAGCGCTAAAGCTGATCGCGCTCTATCCCGATCCCAATATCCCCAGTGCGGTAGCAAAACAGGGTATTGCCGGCGGTTTCGGTGGTGGCTCCAATTATCAATACGCCACTACTCAACCAAACGACACCTATTCGGGCGATATTCGTATCGACCACAATGTCAATGAGAAGAACCACATCTCTGGACGTTTCAGCATCTCCCGCATAGCAACAGTCGATCCACCATGGACAGCAAACACACTGGCAGGTGCCAGTAACTGGGCCTCCGACAACACAACTCATGGCGAATCTCTGAATTTGTCGTGGACAGACACATTAAGTTCCAACATCGTCAATGAAGCCCGTTTTGGCTACAACCGTATGTACGCACAGAAGGAACCGCCGGGAGCAAACTCGATGGGCAAGTCGGAAGCTCCAAACTACGGGCTGAATGGACTGCCAGTAACCCGCTATAGCGTCGGATTGCCGCCAATCAATATCAACACCTTCCAGGCATTAGGCAGTTCGTATTGGAGACCGCAGAGCCAGGTATCGAGGGTCTATCAGGCGATGGATAACCTGAGCTGGCTACGTGGACGCCACAGCTTCAAGTTCGGCTACCAGTACTACAGACTCAACAGTTCCTTCCTGGACATCCAGGCACCGCAAGGAGCCATGAGCGCCACAGGAATCTACACCAACAGCAATAACTTCGGATTAAGCGATCTGCTGTTGGGAGAGATGAGCATGGCGCGTTATACAACGCCACTTGTCCCGCATACCTTCCGTCCAGGCCATTCGTTCTATGTTCAAGATGACTGGCGCATCACGGATCGCTTGACCTTGAATATCGGACTCCGCTATGAGCTATACGCGCCGTTATTGGAGCATGACAATGCCATCGCCAACTTCTCAACAGAGAGTGGTGGAAAGATTGTTAGCGTTGCCAAGAATGCATCGGGTTGGGAGAGCCGCTCGCTCATTCACCCTGATCGCAATAACTTTGCACCAAGAATGGGTGTGGCCTACCAAATGACACCTCGGCTGGTAGTCCGCGGGGGCTTCGGAGTCTTCTTTCAACATAGCTACCGTTACGGATCGGAAGCGGTCATGAGCCTGAATCCGCCATATGTTGCAGATGCTCAGCTCACCGACAGCCAGGGCAGCACCACACCGGTATTCAACCTTAGCCAAGGCTTTCCGATCGGTACGCTCAATTCCACAACTACCCCGCTCTATCAGTTACAGATCCGAGCACAGGACCCGAATCAACGAACTGCCTACGTCGAACAAACAAGCTTCGGCATTCAAGGCCAGGTCACATCCACCACATTGGCGTCTGCCGATTATGTTGGAAACTTCGGACATAAATTCGCGCGTATTCGCAATTCCAATCAGGGACGAATCACAGGAACCGATAGCACCGGAAGCCCAATCGTGACCTTTCCCTACGGGAACCTCAACAGCGGCAGCCAACATGCGTTTCTCGAAAACGAGATACATGACGGCAACACAAGCTACAACGCCTTACAACTCTCCTGGCGGCGTCATTACAGCAAGGGCTATGCTTACGGCCTGAGTTATACATTCAGCCACAACATGGCCGACTTCAACACGCCGATCAACGGCGACTTTACCCCACAGAATGCCTATGACATGGCAGCAGAGCGTAGTGACTCGGCTCTCGATGTAAGGCATCGTTTTGTAGCGAATGCTACATGGGTTTTGCCCATTGGCAAGGATGGATGGATTCTGAAGAATCATGGCCGTGCCAGCCGGTGGATTGGCGGATGGCAGACCAATACAATCATCACGCTTCAGACCGGAAACCCCTTTACAGTATCCGCCCCAGATATGAGTGGAACTGGCGGCAATCATGCCTCCCGTGCCAATCGCATCGGAGATCCCTTTGCCGGAGGCAGTACCGATCCCCATCGTTACATCTCCGGGGCTACCGGCTTTTACATCAATCCGGCAGCCTTCAGCACACCTGCTTCAGGACAATTTGGAAATAGCCGACCATATAGCATTCATGGACCCGGCTACAAAAACATTGACCTGAGTATCTTTAAGACCTTCCCGGTCACGGAAAGAGTTCGCACCGAATTCCGGGCGGAATTCTTCAATGCCTTCAATCATCCGAACTTCGGCAATCCAAATTCCAGCATCAACGATCCTGGATCCTTCGGAAAGGTCTACGGCACAGTCGGAGATCCTCGGCAGATCCAAATGGCTCTGAAGGTCTATTTCTAGAGCACTTCCAACCTCCATTTCTCCCCGGAGTTGCACCTCGTGCGCTCCGGGGACTTCTCTGAATATTAATGAGGCAAGGTACGATGTCGGACTTTTTGATGCGAGCAAGGTTGGCAGCTGTCTGTATCTCTATGCTCTTTGGCTCTCCTCTTTTTCTATCGGGACAAGTAAAACCGAAGATCTCCATCCTCAACGTAACAACAGATAAGGCGCGCTATGCTCCTGGAGATCCTGTTTCTATAGCTGTTGAACTGGAAACCTTCGCTTCCCTGAAGGACGTGAAGGCAAAGGTTACTCTTGAAGCACAGGGTCGTTCCGTACTCACAGAACACCAAGCCCTCGTTTTATCAGGCACGGGAAAAAGCACTCAACAACTTCGCCTTCGAGCTCCAAATCCGGACTTCCGGGGCTATCGAATTTCGATAGAGCTACAAGATAGAGCTGGCCATAAGATTGCCACCGGCAGTGGAGCTCTAGATGTTTCATCCACTTGGGCAAGATTTCCGCGTTATGGCTATCTCGCCAACTACGACGCGGGAACGCCCGCAACCCGATGGATCAACGAGCTAAACAGTTATCATCTGAATGGTCTGCAGTTTTATGACATGCAGTATAAGCACCATCTGCCGACACCTCCGGGAGAGCAATTGCCTGCCAGTTGGCCCGATATCGCGGGCCGCAAAATCGACCGCGACACCATTCTTGCCTTTATTCGTGAGGGCAAAACTCACAACATGATGACCATGGCCTATAACGCCAGCTATGCTGCCTATCCCGATGCCTTCACAGATGGAAGCGGAGTGGAGTTAAGGTGGGCAGCCTGGCCATCTGCTTCCGGAGCCAGAAGCGAGAAAACGGTGAAATCTCTTCAAATGCCGGAAGGATGGGCCACACCGGCTCTGATCTACATGAACCAATCCAGCCCGGAATGGCAAAACTACATCTTCCGCCGCATGAATCAGTTCATCTCAAAGTTAAAGTTTGATGGCTGGCACATCGACAGCTTCGGAAATCCGGAAGCCTGGTCGTACGACGGACAAAAAATTGACTTTTTCTCAAGCTTTCCGGAATTCACAAATGCGGCAGCTAAGGCGCTTGGCCGTCCGGTAGTCCTAAATACAGTCTCGGGAAAAGGTGAAGCTGCCATGGCAAAGACAAAAGCAGAGTTTGTTTACTCCGAACTCTGGCCGGAAGATCATGGAAGTTATCTCAGCATCCTGCAAGCTGCAAACGAAATCCATGCAGCCAATCCTTCCAGTGGAATTATCTTTGCCGCCTACCTGCACAATGGCTTAGCTGAGAAGATGGCCAAAACTGGCGAACACCGAAACTTTAATCTCCCCGGCGTGCTGCTGGCGGATGCCGCAATCTTTGCCTCAGGCGCAGCACACATCGAACTCGGTGACGGAGATCGTATGCTGTCCCGGCCGTATTTCCCAGATGACAACGTTTTTCTTCTTACTGCGGAAGCAAGAAAAAGCCTTCATAATTATTATGATTTCCTGGTTGCCGAAGAGAACATTCTGCGTGACGAAGTTGTCCCCTCTTCAACCACAGCGATGCTTAACGGAGTACAGCAGAGTAGTGATGCTAAGCCCGGCACAGTCTGGACGATTGCCCGGAGCAAAGGAAGGGAGACGATTCTTCACTTGATTAACCTGTCATCGGCAATAAGCAACAGCTGGCGTGACGACGAAGCAACAACCCCGGAGCCCAAGAGTCTGCAAAACATAGAAATTCACTTGCCAGAGATCTCTCCGTCCAGCCATATCGGTTGGGCCTCTCCAGATATCGATCGAGGCGCTTGGCATACTTTGTCCCCGCACAGGGATGCAACCGGCAAATGGACAGTAACGCTTCCCGAACTGCGCTACTGGAGCGTCCTTCTCGTCAGTCCTAATAATGAATTCTCGGAGTAATTCCAGGCCATCTCATGAAATTAATCGTTCTTATTCTTGCTCTTCTGACTATGTCTGCTTCCGCGCAAAATCCGGTCTACCGTAGCAATCGTTTCACGCTATACCCCGACCGCGTCGTCGAAGGTTCAGCGGAAGCACGCGCGGTTTCTTCAACGGAGTTGGTCTCTAGCTACCCCTTCCAAAGGGAAGATAGTGGGAAACACTGGAAGCTTAATTCTGATCTGTCTTCCTATCCTGCACTACGTTCCCAGCTTCCCCTTCTCGACGCTGTCTATAACCTCTCGCTCGAAGAACTGACAAAAGATGTACGCACCGACAACACCTTCATGGCTGGCGCCCAATGGGGAGGTGTTTGGACACGAGATATCAGTTACAGCATTGTGCTCTCACTGGCAGCCATTGCTCCGGATATCTCCAAGAAAAGCCTTCTGGCCAAAGTCAAACGAGATCGCATTGTGCAAGACACGGGTACCGGTGGTTCGTGGCCCGTATCGTCCGATCGTATGACTTGGGCGCTTGCCGCCTGGGAGATCTACAAAGTCACTGGTGACCGTGACTGGCTGAAACAGAGCTACCAGATTATTCGCAATTCTGCCGCAGATGACGACGCCTCCGTCCTGGCCGCTCCCAATGGACTCGCACGTGGAGAATCTTCATTCCTGGACTGGCGCGAGCAAACCTATCCTCGCTGGATGGACGCCACCGACATCTACTCGGCACAAGCTCTAGGCACCAACGCAGTTCACTACCAGACATACCGGATTCTCGCGCAGATGGCGAAGCTTCTCGGAGAACCTGCGGAGGAATTCGATAAACATGCCGACCGCATCCGTACAGCAATGAATCGGCTTCTCTGGATGGAAGATAAGGGCTACTACGGGCAGTACCTTTATGGTCGCGAGTGGATGAGCATTTCTCCCCGTGCAGAGTCTCTTGGAGAATCTCTTACGATGCTCTTCGATATTGCCACGCCACAGCAACAGATACGTATGTTGAAGAGCCTCCCAGTCACCGATTACGGAGTTAGTTCCGTTTCCCCTCAGACTCCCGGAATTCCGCCCTATCACAACGATGCGGTATGGCCGTTCGTGCAGGCTTACTGGAATCTTGCCGCTGCAAAAAACAGCGCGGGACCAATTGTCTCCGACGGAATGGCATTACTTCTGCGTAATGCGGCGCTCTTTCTAACCAACAAAGAGAACCTTGTCGCAAGCACAGGGAGCCCACAAGGGACAGAGATCAACTCCGATCGCCAGCTTTGGAGCGTTGCTGGAAATCTGGCAACGGTCTATCGGCTTATCTTCGGATTGAATTTCTCCGAGGAGGGACTAACTCTCACGCCTTTCATTCCCAAAGAGTGGAGTGGCCGTTACGATCTCGAAAATCTCCGGTATAGAGAAGCAGTCTTATCGCTCCACGTCGAAGGACATGGAGCAAAACCGACCTCTATGCTGCTGGATGGAAAGCCGTTCGATGGGAATCTGCCCAAAGATATGCGAGGGCGGCATCATATCGAAATCGTCTTATCAGGTACGGGGATTCAGGAGATTGAGCCCCATCGGGCCAGCATCAAATATTCCCCTGAAACTCCTCGGGTACAAGAAGAAAAAGATCGACTGGTTTGGATGAATATAGAAGGAGCTCATGCCTACCGCATCTATCGAAATGCAAAATTGACAGGGACGGTACAGACAACCGAGTTTCCGACAACAGGAAAAGACAAATCGGGCGAATATCAAGTCAGCGCAGTCGACAACGGCGGGAACGCCTCGTTTCTCAGCGAACCTGTAACAATCAATGATTCTGAAATGATGGAAATCCCCTTTGCAGGAGCTACAGATTTTCTCGATCTGCCCAAAGAGCCCCAGACAACGGCGCATGCTGAAGCTCAGCTTGCTCACAAGGGAACCTTCCGGATACAGCTTCGCTATGCCAACGGAGCTGGACCGATCATCACCGACAACCAATGCGGTCTGCGCAGTCTATATGTAGACGGCAGATTTGCCGGGGTATTGGTAATGCCTCAACGGGGTCAGAATGCCTGGGATAACTGGGGAACCAGTAGTGCGCTTTCACTTTCCCTTGCCCCCGGGAAACATCGGTTTGAGCTTCGGATGGAAGAGGTTGATGAAAATATGAACGTAACCCACAACAGAGTCAGGGTCTCACGACTATTGATTACCCCGGTCAGGCCCTGATCGGGTAGCACTGACAGAAAAATTCTCAAAACGACAAAATGGGCAGGAGGATGTTGGCCGAACGGCCAATCCCCTGCCCATCGTCATGATTCCTAAACTCTCGTCTACCGAACCTATCGTTCTAGACGTTGAAGGAAGAACCACAACCACAGGTGTTCTTCACGTTCGGGTTTTCGAATTTGAATCCAGCAGCCTCAAGAGTCTCGACGTAATCGACGACGCAGCCGTTCAAATACATCATCGAAGTAGCATCGACGAAAACCTTCAGGCCACCAAAATCCAGGACTTTATCCATCATGCCGCTTTGATTCTCAAAGGACATGGAATATTGAAATCCAGAGCAACCTCCACCAACCACGCCGATGCGCAATCCGGCTGGCAGCGGATCCTGGGTTGCCATGATTTCGCGAACTTTAGCAATTGCCGGCTCTGTCAAAACAAGAGGTAGAGTCTTGGCAGCATCGGTATTTGTTGGAGTGGCGGTAGTTGCCATGCAAAATCCCCCGGGGTATGAATGTAATGAAATATACGTGCGATCTTCTGTCTCTAGTCTAATCCAGGTGCCAGATAAATCGTCATGTTTCCTTTCAAGAGATGCAGAAATAGGCTTGTAAGGTTCAGAATGACTTTCGATTTCAAATCGCCGTCCTAAGAACCCAAGAAACGCCGATTTATGCCACACCCGAGTGGTTGTGCAGTCGGCGACTCTGGCCCAACTCCCATTCCATCAAAGAGCTGCAGCAACCTTTGCCCGAAAAGGGAGAACATCGAATATGCCTTGTGAAAATTTCTTTTCAAGATGATTGTCCTTTGTTATCGGGCGGGGCTAATATGCTGCACCGAATGGACTCTGATTCCGTGGCGCATGCCTAATTCGCGGACTGCGCATCGGAGCCTTAAAGTCCACTTCGAGTGCACCAGTTGAGGTGTCTTATGGGCATAATGCCTGTTTTGTGGATCGTGTGGGCCATAGTCACCACTACATTGCTGGCTCTTATTGTTTACCGCAGCAATCTTACCCGCTACGAAGAGGATCAGCTTTTCCTGGATGATGCTGGCGAACATCAGCATCGGGAGCAGGAAACGATCTTAAAGAAGATCAACCGTATTCAACCTCTCGTAAGAGTCTTTACAGTAACAACTTGCGTCATGACGGTGGCTATTGTAGGCCTTTATGTCTACGATGCCATCCGGCAGTTCAATATGTAGGGTCCCTTAGGAAGGAAGGGCGGAATTTTGCCGCCGGAAGCGCCGGATACTTCCCCTTCCGGCGGCAAGGCTAGCAAGAGCAGGCCTAGAGGAGAGATCTCCCAGATAACGGGAGGCACAGATTGACGCCAGGATGGGCAGCCAGTAGCCTACCCTCCAGCTTTCTGAAGGTGTTAATCATGCCTGTATTTGGTACTCGCAGCCTCGTCCGTTCTTCGATTTTGCTTAGTCTTACCGCAACGATGGCCCTCTTTGCCATCGGTCAAGAAAAACTGTCGCGTAAAACTCTGCTAGTAGCACAAGACGGGTCTGGTGATTACCGGACGATTCAATCCGCCCTGCAGGCTGCCCCCAGCACGGGAGCTATCATCAAGATCAGACCCGGGACCTATCTGGAGACTCTCTCCATCAGCACACCTCACCTCGATTTACGAGGATTGGGTTCCAATCCCTCTCAAGTTGTAATCAGTGCCAGCCACAGTGCGGGCGATTCCGGTGGAACGGGCAAATCTGCAACTGTCACAGTTAGCAGCAGCGATTTCTACGCCGAAAACCTGACAATTGAGAATACCTTTACACGAAACCATCCTCTTACACGGGAAGGCAGTCAGGCAGTTGCACTCCGGACTACGGGCGACCGTCAGGTCTATCGCAAGATTCGTCTACTTGGATTTCAGGACACGCTCTACGCCGATAGCGCAAGCTGTCACGATCTATCGCAAACCGGTCCCTGCTCTGCGGCAAGACAGTACTTTTCGGATTGTTATGTAGAAGGCCACGTGGACTTCATCTTCGGCGACGCCAAAGCTGTCTTTGAAAATTGCGAATTGCACTCGCTAGCTCATCCGGTTTCGCATATTACGGCGCAGAGTAAGAAGTACTCTGCTGAAGATAGTGGTTACGTCTTTAACCATTGCAGACTCACTTCCGAACCGGGAGCCGATCGCGTCTTTCTGGGAAGGCCATGGCGGGCATATGCCACAGTTATTTTTCTGAATACCTTCATGGGGAAACAGATCATGCCTGCAGGTTGGGATGATTGGAAACATGACGGACAATCCAGTCTGCCAACCGTCTTCTATGCGGAATTCAATTCATCCGGCCCCGGAGCATCTCCTTCGGAAAGACTCAAGGAGTCGCACCAGCTGACAACACAAGAAGCAGCCAAATATGCGACCAGGCAATATCTGGGAGGAACAGACGGCTGGAGTCCAGAGGCAATTCGATAGGAAAGCCTACACAGCTTTCCTGAAAGTTGACGCCGTTCCGGGACGAAAAGTGCGAGTCGGTTGTCTCCAGACAATCACTCATTCCGCAACGCCCGCATGGGATCTAACCGCGAAGCTCGCCAGGCCGGAACAAAGCAGGCAAGCACCGCCACCGCAAACAAGGTGGCAGCGACAGCCGCAAAGATCTCCGGATCGAGCGGCCTGGTTCCATAAAGCATCGACTGGATCAGGCGAACCACTGCGACGCTGGTTGCAAGACCAAGCACGAGCCCCCAAAGTGCGGGCCGCAGACCATTGCTCAATATCAGCCGCAGAACCTGATCTCGTTTCGCTCCCAGAGCCATCCGCACACCGATCTCCTGCGTTCGCTGCGCGATGATATAGGACAAAACTCCGAATATGCCCGTCGCTGCCAATACCAGAGAAACTACTGCGAAGCCAAGAAGCAGGGCCGCATTGAAGCTCGCGTCAAACGTCATCTTGCCGAGCAGTTGCTTCATGGTGAGCACGTTGTACACAGGCAGATCGCGGTCCAGAGCCTGCACAACACGCTGCACTAGCAGGGCAAGCTGCTCCACGTCATGGTTGGACCGGACCACAAGCATCCCACTATTCCGTGTTCCAGAAAATATTGGGTAATACTGTATCGGCTTTGGTTCCTGGTAGAGTTCGGAGCGCGTATCGCCCACGATGCCGACAATCTCCCAGTTCTTATCTTTGTAGCGCAGGTGCTTCCCGATCGGGTCCTCGTTAGGAAAATACTGCCGCGCGAATGCAGCGTTGATGACCGTCTCGGTAGCGGCATCCAGCCGCTGATTCACGCCAAACAACCGCCCACGCAGTAACGGAATCTCCATCGTCCGGAAATAGCCTGGATCTGCCTCTATGTCGATGGCATCTTGCAACGTGTACTTCGGCAGTGGCGGATGCTCGACGATCGTGAAATACCAATCTCCCGGATAGCCACTTCCGGGGACGGTTCGCGCCAGACCTGCAGCTTCCACGCCCGGCAAAGCGCGCACCCGCTCCAGCAGTTCGGCAAAGAAATTCACGCGTTGGACCGAACCATTGTAGCCTCGGCCAAAGAGATTGACTTGCATGGTCAGGACGTTCTTTGTAGTACAGCCAAGATCGCTATAGCGCAGCTGCATGTAGCTCTTCAGCAGTAGACCTGCGGCAACCAGCAGCACCACTGTCAGCCCCACTTCAGCTGCCAGCAGCGATCTGCGGAGCCGCGCGCGCCCTTGTCCAGCACTCGCTGTCCGCGATGAATCCTGCAGCGCCGTTGATAACTGACGGCCCACGGTGCTGGACGAGGTAACCAGCCCCGCAAACAGTGCGCACAGAACCACCAATGCCACAGTGAATGCTGCAACCACTCCGTCAACATGGATTGCCTCAAAGCGGCCGAAATTCTGAAAGGTTAAGTGCCCCAGCCATTGCAGCAATCCGTAGGCCAGCACCAGGCCCGCTGTGCCGCCTATGGCCGTCAACACTAAGCTCTCCATCAACTGCTCGCGCAGCAGACGAAATCGACTGCCGCCCAGCGCCGTTCTGATCGCCAGTTCCTTGCGCCTTGCTGACGTGCGCGCCACCAGCAGATTGGCAACGTTCAGGCACGCAATCAGCAGTACGCAACTCGACGCAGCCAGTAACGCATATAGCGGCCGATGCAGGTCGCCTACCATGTCGTTCAGTAGCGGCTCCGTGTTGGCAGCCTTGCTGACAAAAGGATTGCTGAGATTTGCCTCGTGCACCTGGCGCGTAATGATAGAGAGATCAGCCCGTCCCTGCTCCTCGGTTACTCCAGGGTTCAGTCGCCCAACGATCTCAAAGAGGTGGTCTCCTATCGTCGTCATGTATGCAGCCGGAAAATAGTTGTAAATCGGCGTCCATAGTTGCGCCCCTGAGCTGGGAAAGGCAAACCATCTAGGCATCACACCTGTAACCCTATAGGGCAGTTTGTTCAGTCGGATCGTCCGGCCCACAATCGCCGGATCGCCTCCGAAACGTCGTTTCCACAGGCCCCAACTCAGCAGCACTGTGCGATTACTCCCAGGCTGGTCTTCCCCGGCTATAAAATTGCGCCCCAATGCCGGCTGCACACCCAGGGTCGGCAGCAGATTCGCCGTGCAGGCCACTCCGTGCAGCATCTCCGGCAATTCTCCGTCCTCTGTCGACAGATTGAACTGAGCCTCACCCAGCATCGCGAGACTGGAAAAGCTACGGTTCTGCTTCACCCACGCCGCATACATACCCGGCGCTACGAGGTTCATCGTGAACTGATCGTTCGCATTTTCATAAACAGCGATGAGCCGGTCAGGATCCTGGAACGGCAACGGCTTCAGCAACACGCTCCACACCACCGCGAACAACACCACATTCGCGCCAATCCCCAAGGCCATCACCAGAATTGCCGTTGTTGTGAACCCAGGTGTGCGACTCAACGTCCGCAGCGCGTATCTCAGGTCGCGCCATGCGGCCTCCACCACGGCAATGCTGTTCTGCTGCCAGAGCCGCTCCCGTACCTGCTGCCGGTTGCCCAGCTTGATCCGCGCCTGTCGATGTGCCTCCTCCGAGGTCATCCCGCGCGCCAGGTTCTCAGCCGTCTCCTCTTCCAGATACGATTCGATCTCGCGCTGTAACTCAGCGTCCGCGCGCTTCCTGCGAATAAATCTGAGCCAGCTCATGCCGTCTTCCTCACCCTGTGTTTCTTCTCCTACCAATAGCCGAGTGGTCCATGCTGCGTTCCACTCGAACATCTATGGGACGAAACATCGTACACCACTCGAACTCCTATGGGAAGTAATTTCACCGGAAGACGTTGAGGAGATCTTGTTGACTGCATGAGACATCAATGAAAAATGCCCTAAGCTGCACCCTTCCCGCTCTCAGACTCTTGCACCTCTTCGACCGTCGCTTGAGAGGTCACTTCAAATTCAATCTCCTTGCTAAATCGCCACAGTAGCCCTCCAGGTCTTTTCAGGCCCCAAGCCACATAAGGAACTTTGAACTGTGTTCTCACGGTCGCCTGCGTGCCTTTTCTCTCGAGATAGACACTCACCGTAAATGGATGATCGCTGCCGTGGAGATTGAACATGCCGCCCAGAGTCATTCGCTCGCCATCGCCCTCTTTGCGCACTTCGTTGATACGAGTCGGATGAAAGAAAGCCTGTGGATACTTCCCAGTCTCCAGAATGTCTTTTTTCAATCGAGCATCTCTGGATTGATTCCCGCTTTGAAGGGTATCGATATCCACCAAGATCTCGCCTTGAGCGGATCCTGTCTTCGAATTGAGGGCTAGCATTCCGCCATTCAGCGTGAGCGTTCCCTTCACAACGTGGAGGTTCTCATGCGCCTTCCAGCGAATCTCAGTCTGTGCCGGATCAAAATGGAAAACGGTATGCTGCGCAACGGCACTGGTCGCCAGAGCAATAAAGCTCACAAAGGAAAGGGCAGAAACGAGGGATCTTGTTCTTTTCATCTTCTCGGTAAGATGCAGAAACGGCCTTAATTCCCATCCGGACAATGAATTGTGCTTTCATGAACAACAGTAGTGATTTCTCGGAATCTGTAGTTTTGCTGGGAGGCAAATGAAATTTCTTTGGATCGGAATGGGTGGTTTCCTGGGAGCGATTGCACGCTATCTTGTCTCCGTATGGTGTGTCGACCGCCTGAACTCCCGATTTCCATATGGAACGTTTTTGATCAACGTTTCAGGATGTTTGCTGATAGGACTGGTGGTCACGATTCTCGATAGTCACAGTACTCTTCCGTCGGCATGGCGGTATGCTATTCCAATTGGCTTCATCGGGGCCTACACAACCTTTTCTACCTTCGAATTGGAGGCCTTTCGCGCTCTCCACGCCGGATGGATGGGGGTTGGGTTTCTCTATGTTGCGCTAAGTCTTTTGTTAGGCTATGTCGGCATCTGGGCTGGCGTCGCTCTGGGTCGGCTTTTCGTCTAGATTGGGAAAGCCCGGCGGGAAAGCGTTCTCTCACATAGAGGGACCCAGGGCCTCTATGTGATGATAGACACAGAACCCTTTTTTATAGAGCAAGAGAATTCAAATGTGCCGGCTGCTTGCCATGCCTGTCGGTAACATAAGAGGAATAGGAATCGGAGTACACGAATGAGCGATCTTACACCCTTGGCAGAGCCTGTCGTAGCTGATCCCCTGGTAGGACACCCGGCAGATTTTCACGTCTTTCATAAGTTCCTTGACCGCTGCAAATCACTGCCCAGCATGCCCACCGCAGTAGCTTGGCCACTGAGTGATGTGGCCCTCATGGGAGCCAAAGAGGCCGCCACAGAAGGGTTGATCGATCCCATCCTGGTTGGACCGGAAGCTGAGATCAAGGCCCTGGCCAAGAAGCTGAATATCGACATCACGGGTTTTCGCATCGTGGAAGCACCCACGGAAGAGAAGGCCGCAGCATTGGCCGTCTCCCTCTGCCGGAACGGTGAGGCCCTGACCCTGATGAAGGGCAGCCTGCATACCGATACCCTGATGCGCGCCTGCATGAACAAGGAAGCGGGTATTCGTGGTTCACGGCGTATCAGCCATGTTTTTGTGATGGACACCCCGGCATATGATCGGACACTGCTCATCACCGATGCGGCTATCAACATCTATCCCCAGCTTGAGGACAAGGTCGATATCATCCAGAACGCCATCGATCTGGCCCACGCTCTGGGAATCCCCCAACCGAAGGTTGCCCTGTTGTCGGCAGTAGAAACAGTGAATCCGAAGATCACCTCAACCCTTGACGCTGCTGCACTCTGCAAAATGGCAGATCGCGGACAGATCACGGGCGGCATTCTCGATGGACCGCTGGCCTTCGATACCGCAGTCAGCGCTAAGGCAGCAAAGATCAAGAAGCTGGTTTCGCCCGTAGTTGGACAGGCCGACATCCTGGCCGTTCCGGATCTCGAATCCGGCAACATGCTGGCCAAGCAGCTGGAATACCTCGGTGGCGCCGAGTTGGCAGGTATCGTTCTTGGAGCTCGTGTACCGGTCATCCTCACCAGCCGCGCCGATGCAGCTCCTGCTCGTTTGACCTCCTGTGCAGTGGCAGCTCTGTTCCACTACGCATCACATCCGGTCAAGAAGTAAGAGCAATAGCTCTGTTTTGAGAAAAGGCGCCCTATCCGGCGCCTTTTCTATTTTGGGAAGGCCAACGAAACCTCGAACTGGCCCTCTGCGCGCCGGATGCTACATTAAATCTAGGAGATCAACGATAGTGAAGCTGAGTTTGCCGCCTGGTCCATTTCAGGCGTATCTGTTCGACTGCGACGGAACCATTGTGGATTCCATGCCCTTGCACTACATCGCATGGAAAGGTGCCCTTGCAGAATGGAATTGCCGGTTCGAAGAAGAGCGTTTCTATGCCTGGGGCGGATTTCCCGTCACCAAGATCATTTCGCTCTTAAATGAAGAACAGGGATTGAAGATGCCCGTCGAAGAAGTGGCCCATCGGAAAGAAAAGCTCTATTTCGATGTTCTGCCTCAGCTCAAGGGCATTCCCGAGGTCATAGAGCACATCGAGGCTCAGCATGGCCGGATTCCGTTTGCCGTAGTCTCCGGAAGTCGTAGGGATTCCGTTACAGCCTCTCTCAGCCGCCTAAACCTGCTCGACAAATTCGACACGCTGGTCTGTGCCGAGGACTACAAGAAGGGGAAACCCGATCCGGAAGCCTTTTTGACTGCAGCCGCCCGTTTGGGAGTCGCGCCTGCTTCCTGCCTTGTCTTCGAAGATACGGAAATGGGAATAAAAGCCGCCACGGCAGCGGGAATGGCATCGGTCAAGGTTCCTTCACCAATGGAAAGACTCTCGGCCAATTGATTTCTGCGCTCTGTCCCTGTCGAGGACAGAGCGCGATTGGTTTCAAATCAGGCCTAATCCACAGCCAAGCTCAGTTGATGGCGGACGTCTGCGCCTCTCACCCAGAAAATGACGTCCGTAGCGATGTTGGTCGCATGATCCGCAATACGTTCCAGATTGCGGGAGATCAAAATGGCATTCAATGCCTGCTGAGTGAATTCCGGCTTTTCCTGAATGACCTTGATCAGATCGATATGTGCCAGACGGTTCATACGATCAATTTCGTCATCCATTGCCAGGACGGAGTCGGCAATCTTCGCATCGCTCTCCAACAGCGCCTGTACAGCCGTCCGGATCATTCTGCTCGCAAACTCACCCATTGAAGAAAAGTCGACAGGCATATCGATGGGAGGGATCTCAAGCATCTCGCGCGTGCGAATGGCAATACTCATCGACTGGTCGCCTATGCGCTCCAAATCCCCATTGATCTTGATCACGGCAAGAATAAAGCGGAGGTCAATTGCCATCGGCTGCTCTTTGGCGAGCAGCTCATACGCCATTTCATCCAGTTCACGCTGAGCTGTATTGATGGCTGTCTCATTGTCCCGTACGTACTGGCACAACTTGGCATCACGCTGAAGATAGGCGTCAACAGCCGATTCCACGGCTTGCTGGGCCAAAGCAGCCATTGCCAGAAGCTTGTCCTTCAATTCTGCTAGCTGCTGCTGAAAATGAATGCGGGGCACGAAATTTCTCCTATTTCACGATAGTGCCTGAAGTACTGTTGCAATTCGGCAAATTTTCACCGCAGGCATCTGAAAAGTCAGCTTCCACTCACGCAAAGGGGAATCTTCCCAAGAGTACCCTTCCTGAGGGTAAGCAACGACAAAAAATCATCTATGTCCTAAAAATTCAGCAGTATAGCCCAATTAAATCTCCTACCTGCTTCAATTTCAGAGTGAACTGCGGAAGAAAAGACCCGACCTCTTATTTGAACATTTTAGGGTTAGATGAAAATTCGGAGTCGATACTCGCCTGGCGAATTTCCCTCAGAGAACGGTTATTCCCCGGTGAGCCTGGGACGGGCTATATCAAAACCGAAAATACTCCAGGGCTTACCTCTGTTGTTTGTAGATGCGCAGGATGGGTATTTCGGTGGCTATCCATTTGCTCGGAAATAAGTTTTCACAATTCGGCTTGTACTACTCCCTGAATATCGACGCGGACAAAATATTAATCGGATGAAAGTAAGCTTCATCCCACAACAAAATAAGCTTGTGCTCCAGGGCATAACTCGAGAATCTCCGGCAGCTTGCAGATATAACTTCTGTACTGGCATCGGAGCAGATACACCAACTATTTTCTATCTCCTGACCGCAGAGCTAACGTTCAAGAGTATAGGCGCAAGTTACTGGCGTGGAAGAGCTCTATCCCACAAAGGTGGGATATTTCATAACCATCGCTATGTTTATTGAGAAGCTTTAGCATTCCGGCTAAACATCGTCCATTTGATTGCCGATGGTCAAAACAAAAGAATAATTTAAGGACAAAATAGTTCCATGTCATGGACAATTCAGCGAAAGCTGACATGTGGTTTTGGGATAGCGATTCTGATGCTCGTCATATGCACTCTGTTCGCATGGCGGGGAATTGCAGCCGCGAATCAAGCAGCAGAGGAAGTGCAGAACGCTTACGCAGCTGTGGGAAATCTGGAACACTACGTATCACTTATCCGCGAAGTCACAGCAGAACAACGGGCATATCTCATCAGCGGAGATGAGCAGTCGATGGCCGGTATTCCTGCCGTGAGAAAAGAGCTCGCGGATACAGGACAAATCCTGGACAAAGCACTTACTGGAACGCCGCAAGCAGCAACCATGAGCCAGATAGAAGAGCTTGTCCGTCAACGTCGGGATTTTGTTAATCAAATGCTCTCCGCACGGAAGAACGAGGGATTCGATGCGGCAAAAACTCTATTTGCCACGGGGAAAGACAATGTTCTTCTAGCAAACATCCTTGAGCTTGCCAACCAGATAAAGCAGGATGAGTTGCAAAAACTCGCAGTTGCGCGCGCTTCGCAGGAATCTACGCGGAAACAAACTGTGGGCTTCTTGTGTGGAGCCTGTATTACGTCCATGGCTGTTCTGATATTCCTGGCCATATTCATTACCCGCTCCATTGAGCAAAACATCCGGATTTCCATTGAGATGCTCAATGCTATGGCGCATAAAGATTTGGCCATACCGGACGGTGTAGCAGCAAGCCAGGACGAACTGGCTTCCTCGATTGAAGCAATTAATGCGCTGAAGTCCTCAATGCATGGCGTGATTGGAGCAATGGCCAGCGCCGCAACCAATGTTGCCGGAGCCGGGAATCAAATTTCCCATAACTCTTCTGGAATTGCGCAATCGGTTGAGGCGCAGCGTTCAGAGGTTGAACAGATCGCCTCAGCCCTGCACGAAATGACCATCACGGTGCAGGACGTTGCCAGTAATTCTCACGATGCGGCAACGGCAGCAGAACAGGCTGTAACTTCCGCCGAACAAGGCGGACAAGTTGTCATGGGCGCGGTAGAGACCATGCAGCGCATTGCAGATACAGTGGGACAGGCTGCTACCGATATCACGAAGCTTGGCAAAGAAACTGAAAAAATCGGCAATGTCGTCAATCTAATCGAAGATATCGCTGCCCAGACAAACCTGCTGGCTTTGAATGCCACCATCGAAGCTGCACGTGCGGGCGAACAGGGGAAAGGATTCGCCGTAGTCGCTTCCGAAGTCAGACGCTTGGCAGAACGCACTGCTGAGTTCACGAAGCAGATTGCGGCCCAGATCTCGTCTGTACAAAGAGAAGCCGAAGTCGCCGTCAAATCCATGAGCCATGGAAAGGATGAGGTCGACATAGGTGTAACTCGTGCATCGGAAGCAAGAGTATCGCTGAACGAAATTCTCTCGGCTGTAGGTTCAGCCAAGGAACGTATCGCGATGATCGCAACGGCAACAGCAGAACAATCCGCTGCTACGGGCGAACTTTCGATGAATGTCGAGCGAATCTCGAAGCAAGTCGTCACCACAGCAGAAGGCGCGGAGCAGAATGCTCAAGCCTGTGCGGAGCTGGCTAAGCTTGCAGATTCCCTGCATGCCATCGTTCACGAGTTCCGTTTGGCAGAAAATGGCGGCACAACCAACATGAAGAAACCTGCCATGCCGGTCAGGACTGGCAGAGCTGCATTAACCGGCTCGACAACCTTGCGTGCAAACTAAACAATTCCGTATCTGTTGAGTTCCAGCAGATACGGAATACCTACGCTTTCCTCTTCCCTTCTCAACAAGCAAATCTGCGTCCCACCTGATGGTCCGGGGAAAGGTTTCAGCGACTGAGCTTCCCACCTAGTGAAAGCTGAAGCAAAATGCCTGAAACCTCTCCCTAAAGAAACAGATTCGGTAAGTATAATGAACCCCGAATAATTACACATCATCAGAGACCGAATCGAATATGAGACGTCTTCCACTTCAAGAATCCACGCTGTTTACTGTTCTGCTGATGTCCTCGTTAGCTCCTTCCCTCTTGAGTCAGACACAGCACCCCGCACCTACGCAAGGAACACTTTCCAAAGTATGGGTCGCCGACAACGGAGATGGAACCTACAAAAACCCGGTCTTGTATGCCGATTATTCAGATCCGGACGCCATTCGCGTGGGAGATGACTATTATCTTGTCTCATCGAGCTTCGATGCCGTACCCGGGCTGCCGATCCTACATTCAAAAGACCTGGTAAATTGGACAATCCTGGGACACGCCCTTAAGCGCCAGCCTCCCGTCGATGTCTATAGCAAGACACAACACGGCAACGGAGTCTGGGCTCCAGCAATTCGCTATCACAACGGCGAATACTACATTTACTATCCCGACCCCGATTACGGAATCTATGTAGTCAAAGCAAAAACACCGGAAGGACCCTGGACCGAACCGCTTCTTATCAAAGAAGTCAAAGGCTGGATTGATCCCTGTCCGCTATGGGATGACGATGGCAATGCCTATCTGGTAAACGCTTTGGCAGCAAGCAGGGCCGGAGCAAAGAGCACGCTCGTTGTAAGCAGGATGAGTGCCGATGGGACCAAGCTCCTCGACGATGGGGTTATGGTCTTCGACGGACACGATCGCAATCCCACGACGGAAGGTCCAAAGTTCTATAAACGCAACGGATACTATTACATTTTTGCACCCGCCGGTGGAGTCCCTACAGGATGGCAGCTAATTCTCCGTTCGAAAAACATCTACGGCCCTTATGATGAAAAGATTGCCATGGCACAGGGGAAGTCTTCAACCAATGGGCCCCATCAAGGCGCCTGGGTAGAGACGCAAACTGGGGAGTCATGGTTCTTGCATTTCCAAGACCAGGGGCCCTACGGTCGTGTTGTACATCTCGAGCCGATGAAATGGATAAACGACTGGCCTGTTATTGGCGTCGACAAAGAGGGTAAGGGAACGGGAGAGCCGGTTCTGTCGTTCAAGAAGCCAAACGTTGGGAAAGCATGGCCCCAAGCCACTCCCGCCGACTCAGATGAGTTCAATGGACCAGGATTAGGTCTGCAATGGCAATGGCAAGCAAATCCCGGTGCTACCTGGATGTTCCCGTCCCAGGCTCTTGGAGTCATTCGCCTGTACAACCTGCTTCTTCCGGAAAAGTACAAGAATCTTTGGGACGTGCCCAATGTCCTGATGCAGAAGTTTCCGGCTCAGCAATTTACTGTCACAACCAAAACTACATTTACCTCACGTGCCGATGGAGAGAAGACAGGCTTAGTTGTCATGGGGCTTGACTATGCCTACATCTCCGCAAAGAAGACTCCCACTGGCCTGGCAATTTCGGAAGCCATATGCAAAGACGCAGCTACAGGCTCTCCAGAGAAAGAGAGCACGCCAATTCCGATAACGGGAGATACCGTCTACTTCAGAGCGAAAGTCTCAAACGGTGCGAAAGTTGACTTCAGCTACAGCCTGGATGGGACAAAGTTCCTGCCTGTCGGAGAAACCTTCCAGGCAAAGGAAGGCCGCTGGATTGGAGCTAAAGTCGGCCTCTTTGCAACAGGAGAAACCGCTGTTCGTGAATCAGGCTACGCAGATTACGACTGGTTCCACTTCGAGTAACACTATGCTTCCACAGGCCGGATGAGAGGTGCTCTCATCCGGCTTATTCTCGAGCCAGCTTCTTTCCTAATACTGCCTCAACATCCGCAACCTTACCTTCCAATCTCCCTGTAGCCCCTTTGTGCTCGTCCAGCGTGATATGCGTAAGAACCCGGGGTGCAAGTTCCAGGATTCGCCGGTGACAACGCATGACAACGGCCATCACTTGCTCAGGATCCCCCTCTATCGTTGTCTGCATTGCACCCAACTTGTACGAGAGTCCTGACTGATCGACAATCGCCAAGGCTTCCGCGACCAACTCTTTCACACCCTCCCCTGCACCGAGAGGAACTACCGAGAAACTTGCCAGCATTATCTGCCTCCAATAATCATTTTACGAAGGATTCCGTAATCTGCCGAAGGCCACAGCTGCGGCAAGGAAGGTTTTACGTTGAAAGAGCTATTCTTCACGAAAGGGTTGCGATTCTCTATGAGCGATACAACGAAACCGATGCGTCTTTTTGTTGGACTTCCACTTGCACCCAGCGCGCAAAGATCATTGCTGGAGTTGAGCAGACAGCTTCGAGGGCCCTCCACGGACGCACGTTGGATCTCCGGAGACCGGATGCATATTACGCTCTTCTTTCTCGGCGACACACAGCCAGAACGGGTTTCCGAAATAATCTCAGCACTGAAGGAGATCCACTCGCCCCCGCTGGAACTCACGATCGATGGGACTGGCGGCTTTGAGAGAGCAGGAATCTTCTTTGCTGCGGTGCGTCCTTCGCCCAAACTGGTCCAACTCGCCTCAGAGGTAAAAGACAAGTTAATGCGCTGCGGATTCTCCAGTAAAGAATCTGAGTATCGGCCGCATATCACGCTGGCCAGAACCCGGCATGGCTTGAAACAGCTGTTGATAACCGCGCAAAACAATCATAATCTGCATGCCAGCTTTACATCAGATCGCTTTAACCTCTACCGCAGCCACCTCAGCAAAGAAGGCTCTCATTACGAGGTGATTCAAGAATTTCCCTTTGTGAACGAGAACCATACCGTTTGACTGGAATTTTCACGTGCTTTCAGGATAAGATTCGCTCACCTACAAACCATGCCGAAAGAGCTAGAATCGCAGTTCCTTACATCATGGTGTATATAGCAATAAGGAAATCTGTGTAGAGGGAGACGCTTTGACTGGCCGCAAGTCAACATCGAATCACGTTACGCTTCTCGACGTCGCCCGTGAATCAGGCTTCTCCACATCGACGGTTTCCATTGTCCTCAATGAGGCACCTCTCTCTCGATACATTGCTACCCGAACCAAGGAGCTGATCCGCCAGACAGCAACCAATCTGGGCTACCGGCCCGATGCCTTTGCCCGTTCACTCCGGAAGCGCAGAAGCCAGACAATCGGCATCATGGTCTTCGATTTATCCGATCCCTTCTGCACGCTTATCTTGCGAGGCATTGAAGAAACTCTCGATTCGACCAGCTATCTTCCTATCATCATGGATGCACATAATCAGCGTCCGCAATTCGAACAGTATCTGGAGATGCTTCTCGAACATCGCGTGGAAGGACTGATTGTTGTTGCCAACTGGCTGTTCACGGAATACGACCTGCTGACGAATCTAGACCGCAGCAATATTCCTACCGTAGGTGTCGGCCGCGATCTCACTGCCAACCGAATCCGCTCTGTCCAGGTAAATAACGAGATGGGAGGATATCTGGCTGCAGAACATCTTTATCGCCTGGGACATCGCGAAATTGCAGTTCTACGTGGACCGAATGAGCTGCTTGATAGCATTCGACGGTGGGAAGGAGTATCGCGCTTCGCCAGCGATTGCGGCCTCGAACTAGATCCAGCACGTATCCTGACGTTGTCTTCGGGCATGGACCCTACTTCAGGATTTGAAGGGGGCTATCAGCTTACTCGCCAATTACTGGAAAGCGGTAGTCACTTCACCGCAATTTTGGCCTTCGACGATCTCACCGCCTTGGGTTCGATACGCGCACTGGAAGAGGCAGGGCGCTCGGTCCCCGAGGATTGTTCCATCATTGGCTTTGACGATATTCCGTCGGCGGGCTTGCACACCCCATCCATCACCACCATCCGACAACCGATGTGGGATATGGGTAGCCTGACAGCCAAATGGGTTCTTTCGGCTTTGGAGACAAACCAACCTAATGAAGTTACAGATTTGGAATTGTTGCCTCCCGTATTGGTTGAACGAGGCTCCACGCGGACAAGAACAGTCTCCTAAAGCAGGATAAGGTTCTACCTTCACCTATGACGGTCCGATGGACAGAGCCTCTCTGCCGAGAGAGCTCGTCCTATGGGAGGAACAACATCCAGACACACCGGGGCTCTCCAAGACACTCCAGAAATCACTTCCATACGAAGAGTTTCCCGACTGGTGCGAGCGAACCTCGCTCATACTGAAAATCTATTTTCTCTATCAGGTCAGTTCGAATGAGGTATGGTAAGGCTTATTTCCCTAAGAAATACAGAACTATGTAGAGCAGAGCGATGCAGAATACCGATTTACTTTGAAATAGAATCGGAATCTCCGCACCTATCCTGCTGAAATCACTATACTTGCTCCCGTTCTTGCGCGCACAGTTTTAGTGCGACTATCGATCTGCCTACCGCAAAACAAAGAGCGATAAAAAAAATTCTTGACTTCTTTTCAAAATCGGCAATACTTTCACAAATATTAAAACGTTTGAATATCCCGATTTTCTGGAGTTCAAACGATATCCCGAGTGCGAGTTCCCTGCGCAGTTCGGCATGGTCCTCTTGCGCTCCTGGACTTTCAGGAGGTGAGATGATGTCCTTTGCTACCGTTCGTTTCAAACAAAATTGCTTTATGGGGTGTCGGTCCATAAGGCGACTTTCAACCCTTCTCTTGCTTCTGCTGTCATTCGGAATTGCTTCAGCCCAGGAAATTACAGGCACGATTCTCGGTACAATCACAGATACCTCCGGAGCCGTCGTTCCGGAAGCAAAGATCACTGTTACTAATACCAACCGCAACTCCGTTGAGCGCACATTGAAGACAACCGCCAACGGCTCATATACCGCTCCGTTACTGCCTATTGGCAAGTACTCCATCAAAATCGAGGCCAAGGGCTATAAGACTTTCACCGCAACAAACATCACCCTCAACGTCAACGACAAGCTCAACATCAGCCCGGAATTAACTGTGGGCAACGTCTCCGAGACAGTCACAGTTGAAGCCAACACCTTGCAGGTAGATACGCAGTCGGTAGCAGCCACCGGGCTGGTAACTGGAACGCAAGTCCGTGAATTGGCACTACAGAGCCGCAATTACGAACAACTTGTCGCACTTATGCCAGGAGTAAGTTCAGACATCGGTGATTTTCTCTACGCCGGTGTGAGCGCACCTAGCGGCGCAACCAATGAAACAGCTTTCTCCTTGAATGGCAGTTTTGGAAACCAGAATAACTGGACAGTTGACGGAGCCGATAACGTAGATCGCGGCAACAGCGGGACTCTACTCAACTATCCCAGCATCGACGCTATCGAAGAGTTCAAAGTATTGCGCGGTAACTACAATGCAGAATACGGACGCAGCGCCGGAGGACAGATCAACGTCATTACCCGCTCCGGACAATCGAAATTTCACGGAGATCTTTATGAGTTCTTCCGTAATGACGTCCTCGACGCAAACACCTGGGAAAACAAGCGTGCTGGTGTAGCTCGTACTCCGCTTCGCTATAACGATTTCGGCGGCACCTTTGGCGGGCCGATCTTTATTCCAAAGCACTACAACGCTGACCGCAGTAAGACCTTCTTTTTCTTTTCCGAAGAGGTGCGGCGCGTAGTTGAGTCCAGTTCAGTCACAAGCCAGGTACCAAATCTGAAAGAGCGCGGTCTGGATTCCTCAACGGGTGGCAACTATGTGTTCCCCTACCCTGTTTGTCTGGTCCAGCTATCCACCGATGCAAACGGAAATTCAGTTTGTCAATCCAGCGATCCCAGTAACCCCGCCATCCCCGCTTCCACTGTTATTCCTGCTTCCTCGGTAAATCCAGCGGCGAAGGCCTACATCAAAAACGTTTATTCAAAAGTCCCGGCTCCGCAGGATGGCGTGCAGGATCTTCTTACGTCCAATCTCTCCAACATCTTCAACTACCGGCAGGAGATTGCAAGAGTCGACCATACCTTTAATCCGATGTGGTCCGGCTTCGTGCGCTGGTTGGGTGACTCGATTCCCACTCAGGAAGGTGGTGGACTCTTCGGAAGTACTCTGGTTCCAAACGTAGCTACCACGAGTACTAAATCTCCGGGAAAGAATGTCGTGGGCAGCATCACCACCACATTTACGCCAACGTTGATCAATCAGGTTGAATACGCATGGTCCTATGGAGCTATTCTTAGCTCCAATATCGGCGCATTCTCTACTCTGAAATCTCCAGATGTTGCCAGCGCTATCACCTTGCCGAACGCTCAAACCTTAGGCAGGATTCCCGGTCTTTCCTTCGGAGCTTCACGTGCCAGCATGGTAGGTTTTGGCTCTTACAAGGACTACAACAAGAATCACAACGTCTTCGATAACCTCACGAAAATTGTGGGAAGGCATTCTCTGAAATTTGGGGGTTCCTACTACCACTATCAGAAGTCGGAAAACGCAGGCGGCAACAACGCCGGAACCTTTACCTTCCAAGCGAGTCCGGACACATCTTTGAGCGCCGATGCAGATCCTGCCGCCGAATGGCACCAGGAACTTGCATACTTCCTTCTAGGGCAATCCAATAGCTTCACGCAGCTGCAAGTGGACATGCGCCCGATCATTAACCAGAATCAGCTTGAGGCATACGCCCAGGATGAATTCAGAATCCGTCCCAACCTTACACTCTCGTACGGCCTGCGTTACTCCATGTTCCGGCAGCCCACAGATGCAAAGGGACATGCCACAACCTTCGATCCCAATCTGTATAAAGCAGCAAATGCTCCGGTACTCGATGGCTTAGGAAACATCTGTACGCCATCCACGCAACCTTGCTACAACCAAGGCAGCACGAACTCAAACTATGATCCGCTAAATGGAATCATCATCGGTGGGAAGAACTCTCCGTATGGATCGGCAATTTCCGAACAAGCCAAGCTGAGCTTTGCTCCTCGTTTTGGAATCGCCTGGGATCCCTACGGAAACGGGAAAGTCTCCGTTCGCAGTGGATATGGCGTCTTCATCGATGCTCAGCCTGTTGGTTATGTAGAAAATGGCGTTTTCGCGAACCCGCCATTCGTCGGCACAACCACCATTTACGGAGCACCTCTCGACAATCCTCAAGCTGGTACCGCCGCTGTTAACAACACGCCCTCTCCCTTGCAGGGACCAGCAACCAATTTCCACCAGCCTTATGTTCAGCAGTGGAACCTGGATATTCAGCGGCAGTTGCCATGGGACATCCTGGCAGATTTAGGCTATTACGGCAGTAAGGGAACCCACCTGATTGCCGTGATCGATATCAATCAGCCACAGCCGGGAGCTTACTTGAATGACCCGACGATTCAGGCGACAGGTCAAGATCCCTCGAACGCGTTGGGTTATGTTGCAGGGCAGCCGATTAATTCCTCGACAGAATCGCTCGTGAACCTGGTTCGTCCATACAAGGGCTATTCGGGAATCGACATCTTCGCCCCCATCTTCAAATCCAACTATCACTCACTTCAAGCAAGTCTGCAGAAGCGTTTCCGCGAAGGCAGCCTGATTACAGTCAATTACACCTGGTCGAAGAATCTCACCAGCTTGCCCAATGATCCAAACTACACGGTTATCCAGAACAGTCATAACCTTGGAGCCGAGTATAGCCACGCACGTTTCGACCAGCGGCACATCTTCAATACGAACCTGGTCTATCTGCTACCTTTCTTCCATTCGCAGCAAGGCTTTAGCGGCCGCATGCTGGGAGGTTGGGAGATCTCCGGAATCTTTACCGCAAACTCCGGTCACTGGCTCGATCCTTCGCTAAGTGACGGAGAGGACCCGGCAGGTTTGGGACTCGGCACGGGATCGGTAGGCAGTCTCTACCGCCCCAATCAAGTGGGAGATCCCAATATTGGAGCATCCCGCTCGGCAAATCAGTGGTTCAACACTGCAGCCTTTACCTCTAGTCTCGGACTGAACAATGGACAGCCCGGCAACGCAAAGAAAAACTCGATTCTGGGACCAGGCCGCTGGAATCTTGATTTCTCTTTGATTAAGAACATCAGAGTCTACGAGCAATCGGCATTTCAGTTCCGGTTGGAAACCTTCAACACGTTCAATCACACAGCATATGCAGGGATTGATACGACCGCGAACGACGGTGACTCATTTGGAACCGTGCAATCGGCACATCAACCGCGTATTGTACAGCTGGGATTGAAATTCAGCTTTTAATTGGTATGAAGGAAAGTACCCGCATGTTTTCGAAAGTATTTGCTGTTCTGGTATTTGCTTCTACTCTTGGTGCAGCGGCAATGGCATCCGATGTCGCCCCCTCGCAGGTTACTGCCCTGCGAGAGGGGTGGCGGGTACAATCCGCCTGCAAGTTCCAAGCGCAAGGCGAAGCAATTTCCGCGTCTGAATTCAAAACGGAGGGTTGGTATTCAACCTCCGTTCCCTCAACGGTCCTGGCTGTTGAGGCTGCGAATGGAGCCGTCCCTCCTCCTTACTACGCTGACAATCTGCGCAAGATTCCAGGGACTGGATATCCTGTCGGAAAAATCTTTTCCAAGCTCCCGATGCCGGAGGACAGTCCTTATCGCTGTGCCTGGTGGTATCGCAAACAGTTCACTATTCCAGCTTCCGATCACGGCAAAACACTGTGGATGCGCTTTGGAGGAATCAACTATCGCGCAAATATCTGGCTGAATGGTGAAAAACTTGCCGACTCCACTCAGGTTGCCGGTGCCTATCGAACTTACGAATTCGACATCACCAAGCTAGCCAAACCCGGCAAAGTAAATGTACTTGCAGTTGAAACCTTTGCCCCTACCGAGAACGATCTTGGAATCAACTGGGTCGATTGGAATCCCTGCCCACCCGATAAGGACATGGGACTGTGGGGCGCTGTCGATCTGGTCACCAGCGGCGCTGTAAGCGTGCGTTCTCCCATGGTAGCCACACATCTGCCGGAAGGAGCTTCCGGTCCGGCCGACCTCTCGGTCTATGCAGAGCTGCATAACACAACCGATCACCCTGTTCACGGTGAAGCCGATGCGGATGTCGGCGGAATCCGTGTAAAGCAGACAGTCGATCTCGCCGGCGGAGAATCCAAAACTCTCGTCTTCAATCCCAAAGAATATCCGGAGCTGCATGTAGAGCATCCGAAGCTCTGGTGGCCCTATCAAATGGGGACTCCGCATCTGGAGAACCTGACAGTTCGCTTCTCTGCGGATGGCAAACTCTCCGATCACCAGTCCGTTCGTTTTGGCATCCGGGAAATGACCTCAGAATTGACGGACAAAGGTTTCCGGCTCTTCCGTGTAAACGGCAAACCAATTCTGATTCGCGGTGCAGGCTGGTCGCAGGACATGCTTCTGGAGGAAAAGCCGGAGCGCCTGATCGATCAATTCCGTCTGGTCCGCGATATGCATCTGAACACCATCCGTCTCGAAGGCAAGATGGAAACAGAACAGTTCTTCCACCTTGCCGACGAACAGGGAGTCCTGGTCATGCTCGGCTGGTGCTGTTGCGACCAGTGGGAACAGTGGTCCAAATGGACTCCGGAAAATCTGTCCGTCGCCAAGGAATCTCTCCGTTCACAGATGCTGCGAATTCGCAGTCACGCAAGTCCCTTTGTATGGCTGAACGGAAGCGATAATCCGCCTCCGGCCGATGTGGAAAGTGCTTACCTGGCTATTGAAAAAGAGACGCACTGGCCCAATCCGGTTATCTCCTCGGCAACACAGACGCCGACAACCGTCTCAGGGAATAGTGGCGTCAAGATGACTGGCCCCTATGATTACGTGGCCCCGTCGTACTGGCTGGCAGACGCAGGCAAATACGGTGGTGCCTACGGCTTCAACACCGAAACCGGCCCCGGGCCGGCAATTCCTACCATATCCAGCTTGAAGCGCTTCATCCCGAAGGATCACCTGTGGCCTCCGGATCAGATATGGTTTCTCCATAATGGTGGCGGTAAATTTACAACTCTGGACGTCTTCGACAATGCCATGGCAACGACCTATGGCAAGGCAACCGGACTGGAAGACTATGTGCGTGTTTCGCAAACCATGGCCTTCGACGGAGAACGTGCCATGTTCGAAGCCTATGGACGGAACAAGTACACTTCAACCGGAGTCATCCAGTGGATGCTGAATAACGCCTGGCCTTCAATGATTTGGCATCTGTACGACTACTATCTGGACGCCGGCGGGGGCTACTTCGGAGCAAAGAAAGCTTGCGAACCGGTCCATGTCCAATACTCCTATGACGATCACAGCATTGTTGTAGTGAACAGCCGCTATGAAGAAGTACCCAAGCTGACGGCCTTTGCCAAAGTCTATGACTTCAACATGAAGGAACTTTATTCCAATCAATCTGAAGTCACAGCGGGAGCAGATGCCGCTATCCGGGCTTTTTCGATTCCCGGCAATGTTTTCGCAACCAACACACAAGTCTTCTTTGTAAAACTTTTGCTCAAGAATCAGTCTGGAGAAGTAGTAAGCGAAAACTTCTATTGGGTTCCCGCGCATCTGACGGAATTCGATTGGAGCAAGACCGACTACACCCACACCCCTGCAATCAAAAGCGAGGATATGACAGCCCTTCGTCAACTGCCTGAAGTAAAGCTGGAAGCAACAGCACAGGCGATCTCGGAGTCGGCGGTTCGTGTCCGGATCCACAATCCATCTAAGGCCCTTGCTTTCCAGATCTCTGTTGCAGCAACAGACGAGAAGGGGCAAAATCTAGCACCCGTATTATGGTCGGATAACTATGTCGAAATCATGCCGGGAGAAACACGCGTTCTCACTGCGCAGTTGCCCAAGAAGCATGCGAATCACATCGTTGTCTCCGGATGGAATACTAAGGAGCTTACGTTAACGCCTACCCCGGCAAAAGAAACGGCAGCTGCTCACTAATCACTGGAAAACACTTTGACGACGGATGTTCAAGAAACGATATCGCTGAAAAGGTCCCTTAGTTTTTGGGACCTTGTGCTCTATGGCATCATTCTGATTCAGCCCACAGCGCCCATGCCCAGCTTCGGAGTTATTTACAACGAAGCGCATGGGCATGTGGTAACCGCAATCATGTTCGCCATGATTGCCATGCTATTCACGTCTGTCAGCTATGGACGCATGGCGCGTGTATATCCGGAAGGAGGTTCAGCGTTCCTCTATGTAGGGAAAGAACTGCACCCCAGTCTCGGCTATCTCACCGGCTGGTGCATGGCAATGGACTACATCCTGAATCCCTTAATCTGCACAATCTGGAGTAGCAAGGCGGCGCAGAATTTCTTGCCGGAGATTCCCTATTGGCTTTGGGTAATCTTCTTTGCCGCGCTCTTCACTGCCCTTAACCTCAATGGAGTAGAAACTTCTGCCCGGATCAATGCAGCAATGGCTGCAGCATTGGGAATTGTAATCGTACTGGTTATAATTGCTGCCGCACGATTCCTGCTCCATTTGCCTCACCAGCCTTCGGCTTTTTATCGATTCCCGTTTTACGACTCCTCGACCTTTTCCTCTTCGGCACTCTTTCGAGGTACATCGATTGCGGTTTTGACGTATATCGGTTTCGACGGAATCTCGACGCTGACTGACGAAGCCAAGAATCCGGACCGCAGCATTCCACGCGCAATCGTTGCTACCTGTCTCTTTACCGGAGTACTGGCCGCCATTGAAGTCTATCTGGCTCAGCTAGTGTGGCCGCGCGGCGCTGCCTTTCCCGACCTGGACACAGCATACGTTCACATCGCCGGACGCGCAGGCGGTCCCATCCTCTTTGCCATCGTGAACGGAGCTCTCTTGCTCGCAACTATCGGCTCGGGAACAGCTTCTCAACTTGGCGCTGCACGACTTCTGCTTGCGATGGGCAGGGACGGATCGATTCCCAAGCACTTCTTCGGAGCTGTACATCCGGCTAAAAGAATTCCCAGGAATAACGTGCTCCTGATCGGTGGCATCTGTCTTGCCGGAGCAATGGTATTCAGCTATCAGCTGGGCACCGAGTTGCTGAACTACGGTGCACTATTGGCTTTCATGGGAGTCAACATCGCTTCCGCCGTTTTGGGCTGGAGGAAAGGCGCTGGATCGCAGTGGCCCGCAATGGCCATCTCTCTCGCAGGCTTCATCGTGTGTTTCTTCCTGTGGATGAACCTGGGACCACTGGCTCGCATTGTCGGTACCATTTGGGCCGTCGCAGGCATTGTCCTGTGGATCGTCTATAGCCGTAAAAGAAGCATGGACGCACTGAAGAGCTAGAGCATTTCTCGCTCAGGTGTAAGCCCAAAACGCATAAGCTTTGGTAGCTTTGCCATCAAAAAAAATTGCTTGGAGTTTCTACATTTAGAGGAAGAAGAAGTAAGAACGTGAGATGGCAATACCCGTGGTTCAGCTTATTTTGTGGCCTTGTGTCAGGGCTGGCCTTCAGGCCAGCCGCGGCCATTCTTTAAGAGTTTGACAGACATTCTCGGTAACGAATGCAGCGAGAGGCCGGGCTGCGCAAACAGTTGCAAGCCATTGCTTGAGCAGTCTTGGAGGTAAGGAAGCAATGACAAAACGCGTGAGGATAGCCGAAAATCGGAGTACACAAGCAGAATCGCAAAGGCGAATTGGCTTTAGCCTTGTGTCAGGGCTGGACTTCAGTCCAGCCGAAAACAGTCTTCTTTGAGAGACCAAACATTCTCGATAACAAGAGTAGGAGTTAAGAGCAATGGCCTGGAGTTAACTTGTTTTATGGATCAAGAGGAGTAGTCAAAGAGAATTTCTATGTGACAGGACAAGTAGTTCGAAGCAGTAACTATAAATCGGAACTCCAAGCCCTGCGCTTAAACTCCAAAGCCGTAGCTGTCCGATTCGCTTAGGTTACCGAGAATGTCTAAATCCCTTCGGCAAAACCTTGCGGCTGGACTGAAGTCCAGCCCTGACACAAAGCCTGACCAATGGCTGCAACGATCAAAAATGCTTCTATATTTTTGCTGTTCCTCTGCAGAAAATGTACAAACTCCAGGGTAGGCCTGAAGGCCTACCCTGACACACAGCAAAGACCAATTCGCCTTTGAGATTCTGGCGATACGAGAAATGCTCTAAACTAAACCCACCCGATCGCTCAAACGAAATAGGAGCTTTGTGACTGCACTGGATATCTCGATGATCGGCGAGGCCAATATTGACCTCCTGCTCTATGGACTTCCCCAAGAACTTCCACTGGAGCGGGAATTGTTGGCCAATCGTATGGAACTGCAATTGGGTGGCTCCCCGGCAATTACTGCTCACAATCTGGCTAAACTGGGCAGTCGAGTTGGATTTGTAACACCTAAAGCAACCGATATTTTTTCCGCCTTTTGTCTTGAGCATTTGACAAGGGCAGGAGTAGACCTAAGTAGAGCCGTCTGTGCGCCCGAAGGAATCCATACCGGCGTCACCGTCTTGCTGCAACATGCAGAGGCACGACACGCGTTCACGTATTCTGGAACCACAGCTTCCATCCGCTTCGACGATCTGGACCTTGAATATCTAAAATCTGCCCGGCATTTTCATCTCTCATCTTTCTTCCTGCAGAAAAGTCTTCAGCCCGATATTCCACGGTTGTTCTCTCTGCTCAAAAAAGCAGGAATTACAATCTCGGTCGATACCAACGATGATCCGTCCAACGAATGGTCGGGGACAATTCACGAAGCACTTTCCTATATAGACATACTGCTTCCCAACGAACGCGAGGCCTGCGCCCTCGCCCAGGAAGAATCTCTTGACGATGCCATTGCAAAACTGAATGAAAAGATTCCGGTACTGGTAATCAAGCTCGGTAGCCGGGGAGCAATGCTGATTACGCGACAAGGACGTATTCATGTGCCAGCTTTTCCTATAGCGCTGGTGGATGCGGTCGGAGCAGGAGACAGTTTTAACTCCGGCTTTCTCCATGCATATGTTCAAGGCTGGGACTTGGAACGTTGCCTTCGACTTGGAAATCTGACAGGGGCACTATCGGCAACTGCGGCCGGCGGGACCGCAGCCTTCCAGGATCTCCCAAAGATGCGGTCCTTCTTCTCTCAACATGATGTAGATATTGAGTTGCCGGATATAACCGCAGATCAAACTTGCTGACAGTACCGCTTTGCGGCCCTTTCACCGAGAACCGTCAATGGACGGATCTCCTTTCCCCTTACCTCATTGCCTTCGTGGGATATAGAAACCGCTTCCTTCTCCGGCAACTGATCGTTTATCAACCGGAGAACGAAAGCGGTGGTTTCAGGCATAAGATTTGCAAAATGCGCAGCCAGCCAAGCTTGCGGAGTTATGGTTACTTCGGCAGTTCCACGCGCTGTTGCTCGCACAATCTTCCGAGCCGCGTGAGCAGCAGTTGTCGACACTCCAGGTAGACTCGCGCCAAGACTGAACCAGCGGTATTCTTCCTCTGCATTCCCTGTAAAGGAAGCGCGCAGATGAGATCCGGTGCGCATTAGCCCCGGGCAGACAGTGGTTACGCGAATTCCCTTCGACCGTAACTCAGAGTGAAGTCCCTCGGAGAATCCCACGGCAGCAAATTTGCTTGCGGTATACGGAAGCAGATGAGGAATCGCCACTTTGCCTCCAATAGAGGTAATGTTCACAATACTTCCACCTCCACGCCGCAACATCTGTGGCACTACGGCCATGGTGCAATGCAGCATGGTATAGAAATTCGCTTCCATTACCCTGCGGAAGTCCTCGATCGTCTGGTTCTCCAGAGGTCCAACGGTAATCGACCCGGCATTGTTCACCAGGATGTCAATCCCTCCAAGCTGCTGCGATACCTCGGTAATCATCCGCTTTACTTCGTCTTCGCGCGTCAAATCGCAGGCCCTGGCAATTACATCTCTGCCATCTGCGATCCGTCTCTTTCGCTCCAGCAATTCCCGTGCTTGGGCTAGTTCCTCTGCATTTCTTGCAACCAGAACCAAGTGAGCCCCAGCTTTGCCGAACTCCTCTGCCATGGCCAGCCCCAGTCCCCGTGAAGCTCCAGTGATGAGAACTCTCTTCCCATCCAGAAACCTCTTCTTTCTCCTGCTATCTGCAGCTTTCCACACTGCAACCCCACCTACAACAGATACCGCACCCGCAGCCAGAGCTACTCCCGCATAGGCTCCAGCCCGTGCCATCAAAGCGCGGGCCTGTTTACCTCTGAGGAGTTTCCCTATCATGCCGCCAAGGTCACGGCCCAAGGAGACTCCACTACCGTTTCGAATAATTGCCGCACGCATGCTCATTACTCCTGCTGTATCGGTTATGCTGCAATTTGCTCCCAAGGATCGAGCACAACTTTGATGCACTCATCCTGTTTGTCACGAAATGTCTTATATGCCTCTGGAGCGCTGCTCAAAGGAAGTTTATGAGTAATGATCACCGAAGGATCGATCTTTCCACCCTCGACGAGATTGAGTAACGGTCGCAGATACCGATGAACGTGAGTCTGCCCCATCTTCATCGTGATCCCTTTCCCGAAAGCAGCTCCAAAGGGCACTTTATCGATTAGTCCACCGTAGACACCTGGGATGGATAAGGTGCCACCCTTCCGAAGTACCTGGATAGCATAACGAAGGGCTGTTGGCCTATCCATTTCCATCCGAAAGGTCTGTTTGATGGAGTCATAAAGGCTCCCGGTCGCCGGACCATGCGCTTCCATGCCCACAGCGTCAATACAGGCATCAGGTCCAACTCCGCCAGTCAGCTCTCGGAATACTTCGACTAAGTTTTCGATCTGGCTAAAATCCAACGTCTCTGCACCCTGCTTCTCAGCAAGATCTAGCCGTTCAGGAACTTTGTCGACCGCAATCACCCGTTTCGCCCCTAAGAGGAATGCACTGGCAATCGCAAACTGCCCGACAGGACCGCAGCCCCATACAGCTACGGTATCTTCGGGTTGGATATTGGCATTCTCGGCAGCCATGTATCCCGTAGGGAAGATGTCTGTGAGAAACAGGAGTTTGTCATCCGGAAGACTGTTCTCAATTTTCAAGGGTCCAACGTCGGCAAACGGGACCCTTACATATTGGGCCTGCCCCCCGGAGTATCCTCCGTAAAGATGCGAGTAGCCAAAGAGACCCGAGCCGCTGTATCCATAAAGCTTCTCGGCAGCATGAGCGTTTGGGTTGGAGTTGTCGCAAAGAGACCACTGCTGAGTGGTGCAAAAGTAGCAGTTTCCGCAACCAATGGTGAAGGGGACCACGACCCTCTCCCCGGCCTTCAGATTTTTAACACCGGGGCCAACCTCTTCAACGATCCCCATGAACTCGTGCCCCAGAATGTCCCCTGCCATCATCGTTGGAATAAAGCCGTCATAGAGATGCAAATCCGACCCGCAGATCGCTGTCGAGGTAACTCGAACGATAGCGTCGCGCGGATTCAGCAATTGTGGATCGGGCACTTCTTGTACCTCGATCGAATTCTTTCCCATCCAACAAGCCGCTTTCATTGGCAATTCCTCTCTTATGCTGCTGTGGTGTGCTCGCCTACCTCATTCTGTTCGCCAAGCAGAAGGCTCTGAATGTCGCCTCGCAAAGAACTCTTGCCATGAGATTGTCCCTGCGAGCGAGCTACCTCTCCGGTTTCTGCCAACTGCTTGAAATGACGGAGATTCTCCCGCACGTACGACTCCGGAGTACGAAGGTGCGGCGCAGAGAAGAAGCCTGCGAATTTCCCTCCCGGCAGCCGGAACTGTTGCGTAACACGCACGACCGTGCCGCGCCCATTCACGGCAAGCTCAAAAACCACCTGGCCTGCGATCTGAATGGCCGTACCTTCTTCGGTCCTCCAGGCAATTCGGCTTGCAGGTTCTTCCGCCACAATTTGCAAGTACCAGTCCTCGGTTTTCTCATCGGTAATCGCCATCGTCCAGCGGGAACGGCCGTTGCCTAAATCGCTTACCTGAACAATACGTTCTTGCCACTTGGGAATGAGCGAGATATCACGCCAGAAGTCGTAGAGTATCCCGGCAGGCTGGGCAATCGTCATCGTAGCCTGGGCTTCAATCAGACCATCGTCCCCCTGCTCGCCCAGAGCAATACGAGGATCTAGTGGTGTGTAGGACGAAAGTTGCATAACTCTTCTCCGATCCTTTGCAAACTCGATTCAAAGTTGAAGCAAGCCGCATATCTTCGGGAGATGCGTGCGATTCCTCATAGAGTAGCTTTGCGTAAATCGGCTTTCCCGGGAGACATCCATATCTCGCCCTCGCCGGCCCGAAGACAAAAAAATGAATATTTGTTGCAACGAGTAATTTTCTGGAGCATCTTTAGAGACGACTGATCGCCGCAAAGATGCCTCGAGAAAACAGAATCGCGGCCGATTCGGGAGGTTATGAATGAAAAGCACTCAAGCATTAGCAACCAGTAAGCGTACCTGGATAGCAGCCGCAGCAGCCTTGCTTTTGACTGCATCTACAGCCCTTGCCCAAACTTCGAACTGGAAGATCGATCCCGCTCATAGCGAAGCAGCCTTCTCTGTCCGCCATATGGGCATCTCTAACGTGCATGGCCGGTTCAGCAATCTGGCCGGAACCGTAACTCTGGACGAAAAGGATATTTCCAAGTCTTCCGTCAATGCCTCCATCGATGTCACCACGGTCGATACCGGTGTCGCGCAACGGGATGGACACTTGAAGAGCCCTGACTTTTTTGACGTTGCCAAATACCCGCAAATGACCTTCGTAAGCAAAAAGGTTGTGAATAAAGGCGGCAAGTTGTCCCTGCTAGGAGACATGACCATGCATGGCGTTAGCCGTCAGGTAGAGCTTACGGTGGATGGGGTAGGTAAAGCTGTCGCCGATCCACAAGGTCATGTGCATCGCGGCTTTTCGGCCGAAGGAGTCATTAATCGCCAGGACTTCGGAATGAAATTCGGAGGGAAAACACCCGGCGGAGATGCAATGGTGGGAGATGAAGTCAAAATTAACCTGGACATCGAACTGGTCAAGCAATAAGAAACAAACAGAAAGGAAGAGCATGGCCTCCGCCGGGCTCTTCCCTGACTCCAATCATTCCAGGTAACCCGAGGATTCGTAGAATCTTCGGTTACATAAGATGTTTGGTATAGCAGTGAGGTAGTTGAGTGGCACTACGGGAAGAAATCAAGCAACGTCGGCCCTTTCGCACAATAGAGGAAGAGACCCTACTGAACATCCTGCGGACAGCGGACCGCCTGGCCCTCGCCGCTCAAAAAACTCTACGGCCTTATGGCATCACCATGACTCAGTACAACGTGCTCCGGATTCTGCGCGGGGCGGGTCCCGAAGGATTGAGCTGTTCCACCATCGGAGAGCTCATGGTAGCCCATGATCCGGATATCACCCGGCTGTTAGGCAGGCTGGAAAAACTGAAGATGGTCCGCCGCCGTCGCAACAAAAAAGATCGGAGGCAGGTTTGTACTCAGATCACCGAAAAAGGCCTGGAGTGCCTGGCGGAGCTGGACGATATCGTCGACAGTAACAACCGGGAACTCTTAAGCCATATGTCTCCAGAGGCGATGCAGCAGCTAATTTCGCTTCTGGAGCAGGCAAGGCAATCTGTCACAGATGGCGCTGCAAATGGCAACTAACGCTTCTCATCGGACGATGGCAACGGATGTATCGGACAGTCTTCATCTCAACCTTCCGGAACAGGCATCTTCCTGCGCCAAGAGACACACGGAAGACGTCAAAGGCCCTTCTTAAAAGAAGAGCCTCTGGAATCTTGACCTGAACTTTGAAGCGCTTCGGTTAAGAAGTTGGTGCGTTTTCCTTCTCGGACTCCGAATCGGAGTTCAATGGAAGCCGGTTGTGCAGGCAATAAAGCGCCAGCTCCAACCTGTCAGAAACTCCAAGCTTGTCATAGACCTTACGCAGATAATTCTTGATTACCTGCTCAGTCGTTCCGAGCTGGTAGGCAATTTCTTTGTTCCGCTTACCTTGGGTAATGCAGGCAATGATGGCCAACTCTTTTTGCGAAAGCTTGGGCTGGGTCCGCGGATTCGTAAGAGCCTCCGCTTGCGCGCGATAGGCTTCAATCACCCAATTGACCGATTGATTGTCGATCCAGGTTTCCCCAGCGGCAATCTTGCGAACGCACTTGATCAGCAGATCGGGAGAGATGGACCTGGGAATAATTCCGCGAACACCCCGCCGGTAGAGTTCTACCGTATGACTCTCCTCCGCTAATGCGGTTTGCACAATGATCTTGATATCCGGAGCCATCCGGAAGATCTCTGGAATAGCATTGTTCGTACCATTCAGCAGATTGCTCTCCAACAACAAAATGTCCGTTGGGTAACGCTGAATAGCAGCACAGAGATTCTCAAAAGAATCTGCCTGCGCTACAACACGGATGTCATCTTCTACCGCGAAGATCTTGCGCATGCCAACCCGATAGATGGCCTGCGAATCGGCAAGAATAACCCGAACAGCTCCAGGTTTTAGGGAGGATTCGGAAAGATTGTCCTGCTCTTGCATTTCACCGTCGATGAAATCAGCGCTCACTGGTACCATTCGCCTCATCATCTTTTAAGAGATATTCGTCAATGGTCGCTGCGGTAAAGAATCCCTCCGAAGATGGATAGGAACGAACCACACGACCTCGACAGTGGATCAGAACATCGCGAGGTGTGCCCAAAATAGTAGCGGGCATACGCATCGAAAAAGTTATCGCACTGTTTACTTCAAAGGGGATAGCTGACGATAACAACACCCCATTGGCGGAGACATTATGCGTCAAAGCCGGAGTCGTTCCGTCTGCAGTCTCCAGATCAACCGAAAGCTGGACCGGAAATCGTACCGCACAGCGCACTTCCGTGAACGTCTTTGCTTCGTTCGACATAGCTTTAGGAGTAACCATTGGACTCGGCCCTAAATTAAATTCGCCGCTACTTGAATCTATCTCAGAAAAAGTATTCGCTCAGCAACAAATGTTCGTAAGCAATCGTTATTCCCCAAATCGGGAAGCTAGCGGGAAAATTGCCGTGTCCGTGTACCAGCACTGCAAAATTTTTCCTAAAGGATGAATTCCTTTGTCAATCAACATTGGCGGATCGTTCCCATCATGCCATTGACTGATAACGATATATTACACGGCAACCGTAAACACAATTGTAATAAAGATTTTGGGAAGAGCAATTTACACTCTCCCCAAAACGAATGTGCTTTGAGATTTGGCCTTTAGGCTGGGTGCTTCTCCAGAAAGTCCTGGATCTGGCCATATTCCTGATCGGTCAACCGAAAGCTCGCAGCAGCGATAGTGCCTTCGACCTGTTCGGGGCGACGGGCTCCCACAATGGCAGCCGTTATTGCCGGATGATGCAGCGTCCATGCTACCGCCACCACGCCTGGTTCAACGCCATGTGGATTCCCAATCTCCCGCAGCAATTCCACCAGCCGGAGATTCCTGGAAAATTTAGGTTCGTTGAATTGTGGTGCCTGGCGGCGCCAATCATCCGCAGGCATCTGCCGGACCCGTTCCGCAGTCATCTTGCCGGTCAGCAGACCGGAAGCCATTGGAGAGTAGTTAATAACGCCGATGCCATTTTCTTTACAAAAAGGCAATATCTCCGCTTCGATTCCCCGTGCCAGCATCGAGTAGGGCGGTTGCAAAGATGTAATGTGTGCAATCTTTTGCACCTTCTCCATCTGCGCTACAGAGAAGTTCGAGACCCCGATATAGCGGATCTTTCCCTCTTTCTGAAAACGAGCCAGAGTTGCCCACCCCTCTTCAAGCTCCTCCTCGGGATTGGGCCAGTGGATCTGATAAAGATCGATGGTCTCGATCTGAAGGCGGCGAAGTGAGTTCTCAAGCTCTTCCTGTAACGATTCGGCTTTCAAGCTGCGATAGATCTGCCGGTTCTCGTCCCAGCGCATGGAACATTTGGTAAAGACATAGGGCTTTTTTGAGCTTCTCTTCAGGGCCTTGGCGACAATCTCTTCCGAGTGTCCCAAACCATAAATCGCAGCAGTATCGATCCAATTGATACCGAGATCGAGAGCTTTCTCAATTGCGGCAACCGATTCCTGGTCATCCTGCGGGCCCCAGGCATACTCCCAATTTCCGCCTCCGATAGCCCAGGCGCCAAAACCAATGGAGGTGAGATTGAGATCGGAGTTGCCTAATTTTCGTGTTTTGAATGTGTTAGGAGCAGTTGTAACCATGGCTTTAGGATGCCTCTCTCCTGGGGACAGCTTCAATACAATCGGCGCCAACTATTGGTAGCTCCTGCCTATCAGAGATGTTTTTCTGCCCTTATACCGAGGAGGCGAAACTGTGTGTACTGACTTCAGCAACTGCAAATCCTTTTACAATCACCTCCATGACAACAGAACGCACACAGAAGATCGGAATTGTCGGGGCAGGAAGTGTAGGAGCAACGATTGCATATGCGGCTATGATTCGCGGAGTCTCGCGCCAGATCAGTCTCTATGACGTCGCCAAGGCCAAAGTAAACGCCGAGGTTCTGGACCTGAATCACGGGCTCATGTTCGTTCCTATGGCCAACATCGATGGCTCTGACGATATTGAAGTGCTGAAGGGCTCCGACATTGTTGTCATTACTGCTGGAGCAAAACAGAATCCAGGACAGACACGAATCGACCTGGCGCAAGCGAACGCAAATCTTTGCAAGAAGATCCTTCCCGAGGTGCTTCGGGTTGCACCCCAGGCAATTCTGCTCATGGTCACGAACCCCGTGGATGTTGTCACCCAAATCGCGCTGAAGATTACCGGGCTACCCGAAGAACGAGTGATTGGCAGTGGAACGGTACTGGACAGCTCGCGTTTCCGTTATCTGTTAGCCAGACACTGCAATGTGGCCGTCCAGAATGTCCACGCATATATTGCAGGGGAACATGGCGATTCCGAAATTCCACTCTGGTCCAGTGCCAGCATCGGAAACATCCCCTTAAGCCAATGGTCGGTTCCCGGACACGGGCAACTCACGGAAGAGATTAAAAGAGGCATCTTCGAAAACGTGAAGTCTGCAGCCTACCAGGTGATACAAGGCAAGGGCGCAACCAACTACGCTGTCGGACTTGCCGTTACCAACATCCTGGAAGCGATCCTCCACAACGAAGGCAGGGTTCTTCCCGTCAGTGCCTGGATCCATGAATATCGAGGCATGAAGGATGTCTGCCTGTCCCTGCCCCGCATTGTGAATCGCAAGGGAGTAGAACAACCGCTTCCCCTTCCCATGACCGTCGATGAGGAAGCCGGTCTACAGGCGAGCGCCAAACAAATCCGCGAAGTAGTTCAATCTCTGGGATTCTAGAGACCTAAACAGAAATGGCCCTCAATTGAGAGGGCCATTTCTGTTTAGAGCCACTACAACTGTTCGATAATTCTCAGGCTTAATTCACCGTTATCGAAACAGTCGTGGTCGTCGTCAGACCGCTACTCGAAGCATCCTTACCCGTAACGGTGATTACATAGTTTCCGGCAGTTGTCCCAGTCGTAGTTGTGGTCTTCGAACCTCCACCACCGCCACAACCACTCAAGCCTCCAAGCACGAACAGGACAACAAACACACTCATCGCGCCCAGAATTGCACGCCACCTACGACGATAGGCAGAGAATCCCAAGAGGAAAACGGAAGAAAGAGCAACTCCTCCTCCTGCCGTATACCAGGGATTCACAGGTGAAGTGTTGTTCTTGGAGGTCGTTGTAGTCCTCACTGTCGTTGTGACCGTAAGGGTAGAAGTAGCTGTCGTTGTGCTTCCGGAAAGCGAAACAGAGGAACTGCTAAAGGAACAACCGGGATAATAGGAGCTATTGGCTCCACTCGGAGCTGTGGTAACAGCACAAGTTAATGCGATTGCGCCTTGATAACCATTTGCCTGTGTAGCCGTAATCGTCGCGGTAGCGGAGCTTCCAGCTGCGACACTGCTGCTTGCAACGGTATTGCTCAAAGTGAAGCTGGGAGCAGTTGTGGTAGAAGAGCTGGTAACAGTAACACTCGTTGTGCCGCTAGCGGTGGCATAGGTCGTATCGCCGCTGTAGGTTGCGGTTAATGTGTCGGTACCAACAGCCAGCGAATTGGCCGGAATGGTTATAGTGGCTGAGCCGTTCGTCAGAGTCGTAGCCGAACCTCCATAACCACCTCCCGTGATCGTAACGCTTCCGGAAGGAGTTATCGTACCGCTACCTGCCACAGTAACGGCTACACTCAAGGCGGTCGACTGGCTAAACGAAGTCGCTGACGGTGTAACCGTAACAGTCGCGGTAGGTGTTCCCGTTACCGTGATAGTCGTTGAGACGGTAGCAGTTGCATAATTCGAGTCGCCACTATAACTGACAGTCAGAGCGTCGGTACCAACATCCAGAGAATTAGCCGGGATGCTTATGGTGGCAGAGCCGTTCGTCAAAGACGTAGCAGAGCCCGTGTAGCCTCCCCCCGCCACTGTTACCGTTCCCGATGGAGTAGTGCCACTACCACTCACCGTCACAGCTAATGTCAAGGCGGTAGAACGCGTAATAGAGGTTGCCGAAGGCGTTACGGTAACCGTTGCCGTCTGGGTCCCGGCTGTTGTCGAAGACCAATAATTGATCATATTGGTGACATTGACACTGCCTAGACCTGTAGCCAGATCGTATCCGGCACCGGCATCGTATCCGGTCAGGAAATAATATCCCGCTGTATTTCTAGAACAATTAGTTGTACCAGAGGTGCAAGGAACCGAGATATTTCCAGTGGTTACATCATTGAAAATACTCCCCGCGTGAGAACCGTTATAGATCTGATAGAGGTTTTGTGCTGCCTGTCCCTGGCGAGAACCCTTTGCCTGAACAACCATGGCTAACATTCCTGCGAATGCAGGCGTTGCAGCCGAGGTACCGCCCACTCCAGCATAGGGGAAACCTCCAGAACTATCCTTTATGCAATAGTTAATATTTTTGCTGGTATTGGGATAACAATACGCCCAAGTTGCACCATAAAACGAGTCTGCGGACAGGAATGAAACATCTGGAATATCACGGACACTATCGGAAGGAACGTTTGTTCCTGTTTGCCAATTAGGCTTGGGCCATCCTGCTGTGCAATTTCCTAGGGTCGTAGTATTGTTAGACCCATAAGTAGTAGTATTCGTCGCACAGCTACTCTTGCCACCTCCCGCACCCGCGATGTTAGCGGAACCAATGGGAAGGGGAACATTGTTGCTATAAGCTGTATTGATTTGAGTCGAATCATTCCAAGGATTCTCTGGTATATAGCTCTTAGCTGTGCGGTAATAGGTACTTGAGCTTCCAGCAGAACTGCCGGAAGAGCTGGGAACAGATGCATAGGTGCTGAAATTGGTAGCTAGGATATCGTAATCCGTTCCACCTACTGCAATGTTATAAGGTGTGGATGCCAGACCGTTCACAGCTAGACCATACTTTGCAGAGGTTTGCGAATTTTGATCGTCACAACCAGCAGAGCCGCTATCACCAGTAGACACGGTTACGGAAATGCCCTGTGCAGCGGCCTGCTGCCAAAGCTGGTAAACATAAGTATTGTCCGAGGTGGTCATGCCACGTTCGCACAAACCAAAGCTTACACTGAGAATGTCTACCTTATTATCCGAAATTGCCTGCTCGATGCCTGAAAACAAATCCTTAGAAACATACACATTAATCGCCGCGCCGGGAGCCAAGCCACCTGCTATCTCAGCGTCCAGATAGGCTTCCTGAGCATCTGAATTTATGCCGGGGTTAGTTCCAACCACCGTGATCGTAGGCGGGGTATTGTTCCCCAAGAACAGCGTTCTATATGCGGTCACAAATGACGTATCGATATTCGAATCGGCTGCAATTCCAATCGTCACTCCCGAACCGTTATAACTCGTTCCGCCGGAAAAGTTGGCATTATAAGCATTGGGACTGTTATAAATCGTTGCTGCATCAGCCGGAACAACATAAAGATAGTTATAGCCGGATGAACTCTGGTAGGTAAGATTTGGCTTCACCCGAGAAGATAGGGAATCGGAAATGGGCTCAATCAATCCTGTCGAAGCATTGAACCGCACAGCTCCACCATCTATCCTCGTCGATTTGGGCGGGAAGTTATTCAGGCGGGCGATTCCATGCACTACCGATGCCATTGCCGCGGGAATCTGGGGATTCGCAATATTCGCATAGTAATCGACATCGTCGATTCGGAAGCTGTGAATAGTCGTTTGAAAGGTGTCTTGAATCTGAGCTACCGAACCGGAGAAATTGATGATGTTTTTCCCCAGTGAAATGCTATTAACGGTCAAGCCATGAGACTCAAGCCAGGTAGTCACGACCTGGACATCCTGGTCGCTTGGTCCATAGAGATTCCCAAATTCTGCCGGAGTTAACCATTTATGGTATTTGGGAGAGTTGCGATCCTGGACCGACTCAAGAAATTGCTTTAGTTGCTGCTCCTGCTCATCGCTGCGACTTAAAACAAGTTTCACATTCGTCAACTGCTGCGAAAGAGGAGCTGATCCCCGATCGAATTCTGGACGAGCAAAGGACGAAATGTTTCCGGCAAGAGTTGTACGGGAAGATTCATCGATTGCTTTTGTAATTCGTGCCGCTCTCTGAGCGTATGCAGAGAATGAAACGACACTGGCTAATATTCCAAGAAAGATGTACTTCAGAGACCTCGAAAAAACACCTGAGTTGCGCACTGTGATCTTCTCCGTGCCTAAGGGGATGATGAAATATGGTTCAACTGCTAATCCCAGAACAGGCTGTCCGAGAAGAATGCTCCACTTCGTGAAGAATGGACAAGCCCCTTACCCTAGCGAATAAAAAAGGAAATCTGATGGTGATTGTAAATAATTAAGCGACGGCAATTCCTTACTTCTACGGCTAAGGGAGTTTTACCTCACGGTTAGACGGAAAAGGGCAAAAATTGGCACACGGATCGTGACAAATTTTCATTTCATGTGATCCAAAAGAGGAAATTACTCGTCTAATTGACGTTCGGAATATCCTGGAGCTACTGACGACAAGGCTGAGCAGCCCTTCCGTTAAGAGTTTGTAATGGATGTCTATTCTCACCCCTAGGGCAGCTCGAAACCTAAGGATCTGTAAGCTTCAAAAGCCGATTGATAAAGCTCCTCAAGGGGAGCTGGCGCTTCACCCTTGAGTCGGGCATACAGCATTTCGAGATGGACTTGCCAGGCGGCAGCATAACGAGCTCGACCTTCGGTGGGAATCCGGGTGTGCGTGAGAATAAAGGTTGTGTTTTCCCCTCCAGCGCCATGCTCTTCCAATTCAAATCCAACATGGGTTTCATGAACCACATCGGGGCGGGAGGTACTAAATTTCCAGCTATAGGTCAGGTGCTGAGGAGGGTTCAGTTGATCGATAATCCCGGTGACCCTATCACTCAGAGCATAAGATCTGGGTGCTTGGTGCGCATCGAAGGCTAGCTCGACGCTTCCACTTTCCCGGAGATCAATGATGGCCTCAGCGAGCCAGGTGGTGAGCAGATCCGGCTCGGTTAAATAACTCCAGGCAACTTCGATCCGGACGGGCAGGATTCGAGTAAAGCGAATGCTATGTTCATCGAGGAAGGTGGCCAGGGAATTTTTGGACATGGTCAGTCAACTTTGTACACCCCGATTTAGATGCGAATTTCGCCTGGAATCCGCTCCCAGAGCCCATAACCGTTGAAAGGGTTGCGGAATATGCCCGATTCGGCAATACTTAAGTGTTGGGAATTGTGTGGTTGCGCAGTCTGCGCGGACCGGTTCGGTCAAACGCCTTCCCCTACGTGATAAAGAGATTGAGAGGATTCTGACTGTGGTAATGATTCGTTTGGCACGCTTCGGAGCGCGCAAGCAGCCCTACTATCGTGTAGTGGTAATCGAAAAGGATCGCGCACGTAATGGCCGGTCTATTGAAGTAGTAGGCACCTACAACCCACGCACCAACCCTGCAACGGTCGACCTGAAGCGGGAGCGCATCGATTACTGGACCAGCAAGGGCGCCCAGTTGTCTGACACCGTCAAGAAACTGGTCGAGAAGGCCCCTGCCGTAACCGCTGCCTAATTTCTACCTTTCAATAGCTGCAGGGGCCGTCCCTGTTCTCACAGAACGACGGCTCCAGACGGCATTTCTCTCGATAGCTCCTGAATGCTCCCGGACGGCCCTTTTTCGGAAGAATTGAGCTGTGTGGGGAAGTTCGTTTGCGCTCCATCGAAAGAAAATCGCGGTGTAGCTAAAGAAATTACGGGAAATTTTGCGATGGCAGAATGAACATAGCCTTGTGATGTCTTCGCCGGGAGAATGCCTGCGCGGCTGATCTCACGAGGCTTAGAGATGCAGTAAAACGTCCGTAAGCACTTCGGGCAAGCGTCTCTCCTGACCCATCCTGGGACAGGTAATAGAAACGATCCATATAGAGTGTCAACCTTGAAGTTTGCTGGTAGTATGTCGCTTACTATTCAGCAGGCGTTTCCCGGCTTCCGGATGGGGGCAAGCATGACCGAGCAAGTAATAGACAATGTTGAAGAGCTGGTTCGCGAGATTGCGCGCGCACTGGTAGACGATCCCGGCGCAGTTGAAGTGGATGCAGTGAACCGCGAGGAAAGCACTGTATTAAGGCTTAGAGTTGCGCCGCAAGACGTCGGGAAAGTCATTGGCAAACAGGGACGAACGGCGAGATCGGTCCGTACGATCCTTGGTGCGGTGAGTATGAAATTACATCATCGCTATACCTTGGATATCCTAGAAGAAGAGAAGAACGGGGCCACTCCGGGCGAGTAAGCCTGGAACTAGTGGTGATTGCACCGCTCCCCCTTCGGCAGCATCACCATGAGCGACTCCAACTCACAATCTAGCGAATGGGCCATCTTGGCTCGACTGAAGCGCCCGCAAGGGCGCAAAGGGGAGGTTTCGGCGGAAATCCTGACGGATTTCCCCGAGCGCTTCCAAGAGCGGCGACAGCTAATCCTGTTAGCCGCAAACGGATCGGTACGTCCTGTCGAGCTTGAGTCTTTCTGGCTCCACAAGGGTGGCATCATCTTTAAATTCGCAGGCATTGACTCGATCAGCCAGGCCGAAGAACTTCGGGGGCTGAACGTAGCGATTCCCACTACCGAGAGAGCTGCACTGGAGGCGGATTCCGCTTACATCAGCGATCTCATCGGCTGTACCCTCTACAACGTCTCCGCAGGCGGCAGGATCGTTGTCGGAAAAATCTCCGACGTGGATCGAGAATCGACGGAAGTCCCACTATTTGTCATCAAAAGAGGAAAAGAAGAGCTGCTGATTCCATTCGCTAAGGCTTACTTGCGTAAACTGGATACAGCCTCCCAGTATGTCGAGATGGAGCTGCCTGAGGGATTGCTGCAGATCAACGAGCTGCCCGCTGAAGAAGAATTGAAAGGACCGGAGCATTCCCTATAACGAAATGGAACGGGCCGGTATGGCTTTTCTAGCTTTTCCATCAGGGCGAAGTCCCCGTTACACTTGATATTTGGTGTGATGAAACGGCAGCAGAGCTACACCTCACTGCCTTTGGCTGGAACATAAGTGTTACTGGGAATACTGTAGGCAACGAAGATCGCCAATCCGATGCGTTTTGAAATCCTGACCATCTTTCCCGGATTTTTCTCCGGAGTTTTTGAGCATGGCATCGTCAAGCGGGCCCGCAATGCCGGGCTACTCGATGTTGCTATCCACGACCTGCGCGACTTCACCCATGACCGGCACAGGACGGTTGACGATCGTCCCTTCGGCGGTGGCGAAGGCATGGTTCTGAAACCTGAACCGGTTGCCGAAGCGCTCGAATCGATGACAATTCAACCTAAGGGACAGCGCGGTCAGGAGACTGTAATTCTGCTCTCGGCGCAGGGTCAGCCTTTTACCCAGAACATGGCCCGCGATCTTTCCAAACTTGATCGTGTGGTTATGATCTGTGGCCGTTATGAAGGTGTTGACGAGCGGGTCAATGAACTCTTTTGCGACCGTGAGATTTCTATTGGCGATTACGTGCTTTCCGGAGGCGAATTAGCCGCAGCTGTTGTCCTGGACGCAACCATGCGCCTGCTTCCGGGAGCCCTGGGCAATGAGGCTTCAAGCGAATATGAAAGCTTCGGCTTGGCCGACGGCTTGATTGCAGATGACGACAGCGGCGTCCCGCGCTCGCAGCACGGAGCCGGAGGCCTGCTAGACTATCCTCATTACACCCGCCCGGCAGAGTTTCGAGGAGCTAAAGTTCCCGATGTACTCACCGGCGGCAACCACGATCAAATTCGTAAATGGCGGCGGGAACAGGCTTTGCGTAAGACCTTGCGCAATCGTCCAGATCTGCTGGAACGGGCTTCCCTTACGAAAGAGGACCGGCATTTTCTCACACGGATTAGCCGGAAGCAGCAAGAAAACGCCCAAGGGTTCCACGAAGAGTAATTTCGTTGTAAACTGAAAGTTCTGATTAGAGAGCCAGGAAAGAGTCATGTCTATTCATCCAGTAATGCAGCGTCTGGCAGAGAAGCTCCAGCGCACCGATATCCCCGCGTTCGTGCCCGGAGACACTGTTCGGGTGCAGGTAAAGATTAAGGAAGGCGACAAGGAGCGCCTGCAGGCCTTTGAGGGCATCGTCATCGCCCGCAAAAATGGCCCCCAGGGCAGCTTCACCGTCCGCAAGATGAGCTTCGGCCAGGGCGTTGAGCGCATTTTCCCCTTCAATTCGAAGGTCATCGACAAGGTCGAAAAGATTCGCAGCTATCAGGTTCGCCGCGCGAAGCTCTTCTACCTCCGCGGACTCCGCGGAAAGGCTGCTCGCTTGAAGGAAGTCGAGCGCTCGTAACCCCCTTTATCATTCAGTTACAACAAAAGCCCCGGAACATCCGGGGCTTTTGCTTTGCAGCCGCTTCTCTCGCACAATAAAGTACAGATCGTTGGTTAAGTAGATTGGCAGATCAATTTCCATCGTGGCCGCAGGGAGAAGTACCGGTTATCTCCAAACTGCCTCCCTTACAGGCATTGCTGCGGCGTGTTTTCGGTTTCAATAGCTTTCGATCCAGCCAGGAAGCCGTATGTCGCGCTGCTGTTGCCGGAGACGATGTCCTGTTGGTCATGCCTACCGGATCGGGAAAATCGCTCTGCTACCAGCTTCCTACGCTAGCTCGCAGCGGAACGGCCGTGGTTGTAAGCCCGCTGATCGCACTGATGGAGGACCAATCCCAAAAGCTCTGCGCCCTGGGATTGAGAGCCGCCCGTGTCCACTCCGGTATGCCGAGGGAAGAGGCTCGTGAAGCTTGCCGGGAGTACCTGCGGGGCAATCTGGATTTCTTCTTTCTGGCTCCCGAACGGCTTCGCATTCCAGGCTTCGCGGCGATGTTGGCAAAACGCACGCCAGCCTTGGTTGCGGTCGACGAAGCACATTGCATTTCACAGTGGGGACACGATTTTCGTCCGGACTACCGCCTCTTAGGCGACGCTATCGAGGTTCTGCGTCCAGCTCCCATTATGGCTTTGACGGCAACGGCTACGCCGGAAGTCCAGGAAGACATCGTAGAGCAGCTGCGGCTTCAAAAACCGAAATGCTTTATCCAAGGATTTCGTCGTAACAACCTGGCAGTCGAAGTCGTCCAGGTGCCGAAACCGAAGCGCTCCGCCTTCGCTGCGGAACTGCTTCGGAATCCATCGCAGCGCCCGGCAATTGTCTATGCTCCGACCCGCAAGGAAGCGGAGATGCTGGCCATGAACCTTGGCGGACTCTTCCCTACCGCTGCGTATCACGCTGGCATGGATCCGGAAGAACGGGAAAGAATTCAAACTGCATTTCTAAGCGGGAATCTGCAGGTCATCGTGGCCACAATTGCGTTTGGCATGGGCATCGATAAAGCCGATGTCAGAACGGTACTCCATACAGCTCTGCCAGGAAGTGTGGAAGCGTACTACCAGGAGATTGGACGTGCAGGACGCGACGGCAAAATCAGCCGCACCGTTCTGATGCACTCCTTCGCCGACTGCAAGACGCACGACTTCTTTTTTGAGCGCGACTATCCGCCAGTGCAGGAACTGGAGCGAATTTACCGTTTGCTCGGCCCGGAACCAAAGAGTAAAGAGCGATTGGAAGCAAAGGTCAGGCTCGCTCCGGAAGTCTTTGACCGCGCACTGGAACAGCTGATGATCCATGGCGGAGCCATCGTAGACATCGATGGAAATGCAATTCGAGGGCCTCATGCCTGGCAGAATCGCTATCTTGCGCAAGCAAAACATCGCCGGGGACAGATGGATCGAATGATGCGCTTTGCTGAAGGACATGAGTGCCGCATGGTTGCACTCATACGTCACTTTGGCGACACGGAGGATGCACACCCTTGTGGAATTTGCGATGTATGCGCTCCACAAAAGTGCGTGGCCCAGCAGCATCGCAAGATGAATGAAGGAGAGCAGCATCTGGTCTCTTCCATTCTTGAATCCCTCAAAGAAAGCGGTTCACGTTCCTCCGGAAAGCTATGGAAAGAGGTCTGCCCCCACGGTGAAATGGAACGGCGCGACTTCGAAGAGTTGCTGGGGGCAATGGCGCGAGGAGCGCTCGTGCGTCTGGAGGAAGCTTCCTTCGAGAAGGATGGAGAAGAGATTCTTTATCGCCGCGTCGTTTTAACCCGCACCGGAGCTGAATGCGATGGCGATGTCGAACTCGAATTGAAGCAATCGATCACCTACACGAGCTCGAAAAAGAGTTCCGAACGCAAGTCCCGGCGCAAAGCGAAAGAACAGGATGAGGCCAACCGTCCACTCTCCGGAAAAGAGCAAGAGCTCGAAGGGCGCCTCAGAGAATGGCGCAGGGGAGAGGCCCGCAAGCTGGGACAACCGGCTTTCTGTGTCTTTGGCGATCAGACCCTTCGTCTTCTTGCGCAAGAACAACCCCGGACAGTCGAGGATCTGATGACCGTTAAGGGAATCGGCAGCGCCAAGGCCAAGAAGTTCGGCAAAGCTATTTGCCAGATCTGCGCCGGTACATAAAATCTACTCATAGATCCAGCTATCTTTGGTTCATCATGCGCCCAGAATTGGTGGAAGCGACAAAGCTGCTACGAAGCACCCGCCCCGAGGAGATCAGCGAGGCAATTCGGCTTTTGCAGAACACCGTATATTCCTTCAGCATGAAGGTCTGCGGACATCGCGAAGATGCCGAAGATACGATGCAGGAAGTCTTTGTCCGCTCTCTTCCTCATCTGGCAAAGCTGGAAGACCCGAGAGCTCTCGCCGTCTGGCTCTACACCGTCACACGGAATCGTTGCTGGCGCATGCGCCGAAAATCCGTACATGCCCCCAAACAGACTTTATCTCTCGATGAGCTGATGCCGGACGCCTCCGAACTAGGCCTATTGCTGGCAGATGCAGGGCAAAATCCGGAGCGCAGCCTGCTCAAGGGTGAGCAAAATCAGCTGGTGCAAAAGGCTGTTCTGCAAATTCCGCCCCAATACCGGATCATTCTCGTGCTTCACGACATGGAGGATTTGGATACCGACCAGATAGCCAAAATTCTCGACATCAAGCCCGGTACGGTACGCGTCCGCCTTCACCGCGCCCGGCTCTATGTGCGAAAGGAAATGGGCCGTCTGGCAAACCAGATCGCTCCACAGGAAAATACGGAGCAGAGCCTTTCCGAAGCAAAGAGCAAACCCGCCAAGTGCCGGGAGCTATTTGCAAATCTCTCCGAGTACCTCGACGGCCGGGTTGAACCGAAGAGCTGCGAAGAAATGCGCCAGCATATTGAGGCTTGTCCTTCCTGCCTCGTCTTTCTGGAAGACCTGAAACGCGCCGTTGAACGCTGCAGGCAAGTCGATGTTCAATGCGACCCCAAAGTAGCGGCACAGCTGCAGTCCCTACTGACCAGGGAGTACCTGCGGTTCATCGGTGTAACAACTGGATAGAAACTCCGAAATTCTAGGCAGCAACTGCTATCGGAGCTATAGTTTCCTCGTCTAATAACCGAACTAGCCGGAATTCCTTTTTATAAAGTAGTCTCTCCTTGCATTCCGGAGCGTTCGCCCCGTGCGTTTCTTCTGTCTTTTGGCGGGTAGAGGGGACGTACGGGGGATACTCGCCTGAAGAGACGGAATTGCTCTAAAACATCAAAGCTTCAAAGATACGCGACACTACCTTCCGAAGTACCTGGTTGTCCAGAACTGTAGGTTCGAATTTTGCTTCGACCTCCAAAGCTGAAATCAACGGCATAAGGATCCGGACAACGCTGGCGCGACTTAGAGAATCCTTGCCCTTCGCTGCAGGTCCCAAGAATCCGGCCAAGCGGTCTTCATGATTCGGAGGGAAAAGGTGCTCAAAGTGCTTCTGTAGTTTCTCCTTCGACTCTGGATGACGAATAGCGAATAGCTTGTATTCGAGAAACAAAAGCGACCAGGCGGAGTCCTGAGTCATATCAAGACAGAATTGACGGAAAATTTTCAGATTGTGCTCTGTATTGGTAGACCCTTCAAGCAATTGCTCCATTTGGGAGCGATAATTTTGAGCTTTATCTTCCACTAGAGCGAGGAAGATATCTTCCTTGCTTTTGAAATGAGCATAGATGGCGCCTTTGGTTCGGCCTGCCAGAGCAGCAATTTCACCCAACTCGGCCCTTTCGTAACCATCGCGGACAAAGATCTCCTCGGCAGACCGCAGCAGGAGTTCTCGCGTTTCCTTTGTCTTAAGCTCATGTTTATTGGGTTTTATCGTGGCCATTTTCTTCTTCATCGTAAAGCTACCCGTTTGTGCCGGTCTATAGCTCCACGCTTCTCGAAGGCAAAACATAGCACAGGGAAACAATATCTGTTTATTGGTACTACCGTTTTAAATAGCGAAAACCTGGGGAGGGTTATGACTTTTCGCCCTCAAGGGCAAGAATAGAGCAGCATATGCCCTCAAGGGTTGAAGTTGCTACATGTAGCAAAAACCGGCATTCTCTAGCAATCAGCCCTGTTTCTTGGCCTTATCCGCCACAACTCCAAATCCAGACGACAGCGAGGCACCCTTAGGGTTCGCCTCCTTTGTCGTTTTTTGAGCCCCGGCGAACTGCTTCACAATCTTCTTTGCCACTGTATCGGCTACATTCATGCTCTCCGATTCGCCACGTACAGTCGCCTTGATCTGATTGTGATAATCCATGTGCGATCCAGCGTCGTTGATCCTAAGATCGAAAACCATCTGCGTCGTTCCTACGAACATTCCGACCGGTCCCATCGATGCTCGCTTTACCTGGCTTCCTTCCTTGAATCCCGTAACTGATACCTGTACCGTGAATTGCGGGCAGCCGCCTTGAAAAACATTGTCGCCATCGCGGTAGACATGCTCGACTCCTTTCATCCCGCTGAGACGATCAATTAAGTGCTCATAAACAAGTGCACGATATGCTACAGGCACATCCGTTTCACCCCAGGTTGGAAGAGCAACCCGAACTGTCCGAAAGCCGACCCAACCGCTAGTGCAGCTAGAAACCGGAAGCATCTGGCGCATTGTGGACCGCGAAGCCAAGATCTCAACGGCTCGCGTGACCTCCTCCGCGGGCAAGACAAATACCGCTCCGTGATAAGCCCCTTTACTATCGCTGAACTCAATCGTAAGCATGTCCACCCGGTGATGCATGAAAGCAGCGGCCGCCAGACCTCCTCCATTGGGAATAACCATTCGGAAAAGTCGCCCCTTCATCCCCCACAGCTCTACTCTCTGATTCCCTGAGCCAACGGCAAGAACAGACTGAAGCGGAATCGAGAAGTTGCCGGATTTCCCAGCAAAACTTAAGTCGGTCTGGCTGATTCGAAGTATTCCCTTCTCCTTCGGCGTGCTTCCGGGAAAGCCATAAACATGCTGAACAGGCGAAGCACTCCAATCGCCAGTTCGGACAACAGCACCGGATGCTTGTGCAGCCGCATTCGAATGCGAGAGAAGAGAGAGAAGGATCAATACACCTGAGGTCAGGGGAAAAACTAAGAACCGGCGCATTTTCGAAATCTCCAGTATTTAAATTAAATACCTACTGGTAGGTATTTAATTACAAGAAGGACTATTTCTCAAGTGCTTTTTGAAAAATTCAAAGAATATCCGGAATTCCGCCAGGATGCAGGCAGGACCATTGCCCGCGAGGACCTTCGAATCCTTACTCAAACCGAAAAAAGTTCAATCTCTCTGTAACGTTTTGCTGTCCTCTGTCTTTGTTCGCATGAGGACGTCCGGAGAGGTTCCTCCTATGGCGTTGCCGATCATCCATCGGGTTTTGTGAATGGATGCAGGCACAACGCCGTACTGAGACTTCTGGAAACGCCATAAATGAAATGCGAACTATCACTCAGCTCCCGCTCATATTCGTAGCTCTTCTTCTGCCGAACTTTGCAGAGCGAGGACTTGCGCAGCAAGCCCCTCTGACCTTACGAGAAGCAGCAGGTCTCTCATTATCCAAGAGTCCGGAAAAACGAATCACCCAAGCCGATATCGCCACCGCCCAGGCGGGAGCAAAGCTGGCAAGGACTGCCCTTCTCCCCAACTTGTCCTACTCCGAAGCTGCGACACGGGGAAACGATCCGGTCTACGCCTTCGGTACTCGTTTACGGCAGCAACGCTTCCAGCAGAACGATTTTGCTTTAAACCGGTTGAATCGCCCCCTACCGCTGAACAACTTCACTAGCCGCTTTTCAGGCCAATGGGTTGTCTTCGACTCCCTGCATACTCAGGCAGAGATTCGCAAAGCAGACCTTCTGGCAAAGGGTACAGAGGCCTCGGCTAGTCGCTCGGATCAGGAAATCCTGCTACGTGTTCTGCGCTCTTATGAAGCAATCCTTCTGGCAACTCGAGAGGTAAAGACAGCAGAACATGAGGTGGAAACAGCCAAGGCACTGCTTGACTCAAGCGAAACCCGCGTACAAGCGGGACTGGCGGTCGATGCAGACAAGCTTTCCGCTGCTGTCAATCTTGCGGCACGCCAGCAAGATCTGATCGCCGCTCAAGGCAACGTCTTCATTGCTTGGGCAGAATTGGAAGCAGCAATCGGCACGCCCATTTCACAGGAACAGCGTCAACTACAGCCATTGATCGAACACTCTTTTGAAGAGCAGCCTCTATCGGCCATCGTCGCTCTCGCCCTAAAGACAAGACCCGACAGGAAAAGTCTTGGGTTTCAAACCGATGCGCAAAAAACAGCCGTTGCCTCTGCGCGGTCGGATTTTGGCCCCAAGATCACCACCTTCGGTACATGGGAAAGTAATCGCGAATCCTTTACCGGTTCGGGCGGAAACAATTGGATGGCTGGAGCAGAACTGCGTATCGACCTTCTTCCTCTGGCGAAACGCGAACATCTGAAGATGGAAAAGATAGCGCTCTCCAAAGCTGAAGCCAGCACAGAAGCAGCAGACCAGCAGATCCTTCTGGAGGTAAGCCGTGCCTATTATCAACACCAATCCGCTAAGCAGATGGTCAAGGTAGCGCACGCTTCCATGGATCAGGCGGAAGAGAGTCTTCGCATTCTCAAAGACCGCTATGAAGCCGGTTTGGTAACTGTAACAGAGCTCTTAAGAGCCGAAGATGCTCAAAGACAAAGTAGCCAGAGCTATTGGCAATCTGTCTTCCGCAACACCCTTACCTTTGCCGAAATGCAACTTGCCGCTGGAACACTGACACAGGCCAGCATGGAGAACTTCGAATGAGCGCCAGAATAAGTTTCGCGATTCCCTTCCTGACCTTGGCTGCATCTCTGACCTTTGCAGGGTGTGAGAAAAAGACGAATGCCCCCTCGCAACCAGTCACAGTAACAGGGCTTACAACGGCGCAAGCACAGATCCGACAGACCCCGACCGTAGTACCGGTCTCGGGAACCATTCATGCTGAAGAGTCCGCTAGCCTCTCCGCACAAGTAACCGGGCGTATTGCACATATCACGGCCAAAGAAGGCGATGTGGTTCGGGCCGGGCAAACGCTGCTAACACTTGATGGAGCCCAGATGCGGGCAGAGGTCGATCGAGCGCAAGCCTCCATTACAGGTGCGGAACAAGAAGTACAAGCGGCACAAACCGAAGCCGCACTGGCAGCAAGCACTCTCAAGAGATACCAGTTGCTTCGCGAAAGAAAAAGTGTGAGTCCGCAGGAATTTGATGAGGTTGAACGTCGTGCTCAGGCAGCCAATGCTCGACTCGACTCTCTTCGTGCACAAGTGACAGGTAACAAGGCCGCAGCTAGCGGAGCACATGCGGTTCTCAGTTATACGCGAATACAAGCACCCTTCAATGGAATCCTTACAGCCCGGCATGTCGATCCCGGAACTATAGCAGCACCAGGACTTCCACTTCTGGAAGTGGAAAAGCGTGGCAAACTGCAACTTCATGTCACTGTCGATGAATCCCTCCTCCGCAATATGCAGAAGGGAGCATCCATTCAACTGGAAATTGCCTCTCTTCCTTCACCTCTCCTTAACGGTCGCGTCGCAGCAATCGTCCCCTCCGCCGATCCCGCAAGCCACAGCTTCCTGGTGAAGATCGACCTGCCGGAGACACGAGGACTTCACTCCGGCATGTTTGGGACCGCAAAGATCCAAACTGGTTCTCATTCCGCTTTGTTTGTCCCGCAAGCAGCGCTGGTAACACACGGATCGCTCAATGGGCTATGGATACTCGATGCCAATCATGTCGCTTCTCTCCGCTATGTCACAACAGGAGAGAAGCAGGATAGAGATATTGAAATACTCACCGGTGTAAGCGACGGGGAAATACTGGTGCTAGCACCGGGAGATCGCGAATTAAGTGGTAAGCGTATCGAGGTGCGGCAATGACAGAGTCTCTCGGCTTGGCAGGCCGAATTGCCAAAGCCTTTTTGAATTCGAAGCTGACTCCGCTGATCATCGTCGCATCTCTGGCACTAGGAGCCTTTGCTGTCCTCATGATTCCACGCGAGGAAGAGCCACAAATTGCAGTTCCCATGCTCGACGTAACAACTTCGATGCCCGGAGCCTCCCCTGCCGAAATCGAGCAACAAGTTACCATCCCTGTCGAAAAGTTGCTGCGCGAAATCCCGGGAGTTGAATATGTCTACTCGACTTCCAGCCCCGGCTCAAGTCTGGTTATTGCCCGCTTCCTGGTAGGCACAAAGGAAGAAGACGCGCTAGTTAAGGTCTACAGTAAGCTCTACTCCAACATGGATCGCTTCCCTCAAGGGGCTTCACAGCCAATGATCAAGGAGCGCTCCATCGATAATGTACCGATCCTCTCTCTTACTCTCTGGGGTGAAAAATACTCGGGCTACCAGCTGCGACAGATTGCAGCCGAATTGGAGCACGACATCAAACAAGTTTCGGATGTATCCGAAACACAGATTCTCGGCGGGCAACCACGCACCATGCGTGTCGTCTTGAACAATGAGCGGTTAAGTGCATATGGGATCTCGTCCAATAATGTAGTGACCCGGCTCCAGTCCGCGAATGCCCGCCGCGAAGCGGGCCAGTTCGCTGCCGGGAATCAGGAGTTCCGTGTCGATGCAGGAAACCTCTTTCAACGGAAAGAGGATCTCGAACAAGTTGTTGTTGGAGTCAAGCAGGGACATCCAATCTACCTCAGGGATGTTGCAGAGCAGATCATCGATGGCCCTGCGGAGCCGAACAACTACGTTCTCTATGGTGTAGCAGCAGGACAACATAGCGCCGCACCCGGCGGTGAATATCAGGCCGTCACTATTACCGTTGCCAAGCGGAAGGGTACCAATGCAACGGATATCGCCAATGCAGTCCTAAAACGTCTGGAGCAGATGCGTGGAAACAGCTTCCCCACTGACCTGCATATCACGACTACGCGCAATTATGGGGACACGGCGAAAACAAAGTCCGATGAGCTGCTCAAGCATCTCTTCCTAGCTACGATATCTGTAACTTTATTGATTGCTATATTCCTCGGCTGGCGCGAGTCCGGAGTAGTTCTGCTGGCAATTCCCGTTACGCTCGCCTTGACTTTGGCAATCTTTTATCTTTATGGCTATACCCTGAATCGGGTTACGCTTTTCGCCTTGATCTTTAGTATCGGCATTCTGGTCGACGATGCCATCGTAGTTGTCGAAAACATGGTACGGCACTTCCGCATGCCGGAGAACAAGGGCAGAGCCCCTCATGAAGTCGCCGTCGAAGCGATAGCCGAGGTAGGAAACCCCACGATTCTCGCCACCTTCGGAGTCATCGCCGCCATTCTTCCCATGGCCTTTGTACACGGGCTAATGGGTCCTTATATGCGTCCAATTCCGGTCGGCGCATCTTCGGCGATGCTCTTTTCTCTGCTTGTGGCCTTTGTGGTCTCGCCGTGGGCTGCGCTTCGTTTGCTAAAGCACGAAGCAGCAAGGCACGGAAAGGAAGATCAAAGTGAAGGCAAGATGACCAAGCTTTACCGCCGCATCATGTCTCCGCTGATCACATCGAAAAAATCTCGCTGGATCTTTCTGGGCGGAGTTGTGGGTCTGCTCTTGATTGCAGTCGCTTTCGTTCCGCTCAAGCTGGTGCGAGTGAAGATGCTTCCCTTCGATAACAAGAGTGAGTTCCAGGTAATGGTCGATATGCCGGATGGAACAACGCTGGAGGAGACAACAAGAGTCGCACAAACACTCGGACACTATCTCGCGCAGCAGCCGGAGATTGCCAATTACCAGATCTATTCGGGACTTTCCGGTCCTTACAACTTCAACGGATTGGTGCGGCACTACTACTTGCGCCATCTTCCGAATCAGGCAGATATTCAAGTCAATCTGCTTCCCGCTGGCGACCGGAGTGTGCAGAGTCATGAGATTGCCAAGAGACTGCGCCCGGAACTGGTCAAGCTAGGATTGCCCTACGGAGCACGCATCAAGGTCAGCGAGGTTCCGCCAGGACCTCCGGTGGTACAAACCTTGGTTGCTGAAATCTATGGCCCGGACTTTTCCGGACAACTTGACGTTGCCCAAAAAATCAAGCAGATCTTCCAGCAAACAGCCGGAGTCGTCGATGTGGATTGGTATGTAGAAGACCCTCAACCGAAGATAATCTTCAGAGTTGACGAACAGAAGGCAGCACTGCACGGTATCGCCGTTACCGACGTAGCCCGAGCCCTTACTGCGGCTGAATCAGGGACGCAGGCCGGTCTATTGCATATCGAGCAAGCTCGCGAACCCGTTCCCGTTCTCGTTGAAACCAATCGTTCCGAACGCTCTTCGCTTGAAGCATTGCAGAACATCAAGCTCACAGGGTCAGACGGAGTACAAGTCTCCCTGCGGGAGCTAACGGAAGTAAAGCAATCGACACTGGAGCCAAGCATCTACCGCAAGAACATGCGCAGGGTCGTCTATGTCACCGGAGATGTGGCAGGCGCCGAAGAGAGTCCGGTTTATGCAATCTTCAAGATGAACAGTGCTCTCGACCATCTGACGCTTCCTTCCGGTTACACCCTGGCGCGCTATAACGCCGTCCAGCCGGATTCAACAGACCATTACGCGATGAAGTGGGATGGCGAATGGCATATCACCATCGAAGTATTTCGCGACTTGGGATTGGCTTTTGCGGCGGTGCTCATCCTGATTTACGTCCTGGTCGTCGGCTGGTTCCGTTCGTTCATTATCCCGCTGGTAATCATGGCCCCGATTCCACTGACACTGGTTGGAATCCTGCCGGCACACGCGATGCTGGGCGCGTTCTTTACCGCAACTTCAATGATTGGCTTTATTGCGGGTGCAGGCATTATCGTACGGAACTCGATCATTCTGGTGGACTTTATCGAGCTTCGCCGGGCTCAGGGCATGCCGCTGGGAGAGGCAGTGATCGACGCAGGAGCCGTCCGCTTCCGTCCGATGTTACTCACGGCAGCAGCTGTCGTTGTTGGGGCCAGTGTGATTCTCTTCGACCCAATCTTTCAAGGGCTGGCACTCTCGCTCATGGCCGGAGAGGTGGCCTCGACGCTGCTCTCGCGGCTGGCAGTACCGGTTCTCTACTACATGGTAGAGGCCCACAAAGAAGCTTCTCCTGTATCGACTGAGCAAACAGTTTTCTAGAAAGGACTTTATTATGACAGTAGAACGTGGACTTCGAATGCTAGCTGGAATTGCCGTACTAGGCTCACTCGCGCTGGCTCATTGGATATCGCCCCTATGGTTATGGCTCACCGTGTTTGCAGGGCTGAATCTGTTACAGTCGGCTTTTAGCAACTGGTGCCCCGCGATACCGATCCTTCGCGCTTTGGGCTTTCGGACTTCGGATAATCAACATAGTTGCTGCAGGTGACGAATGCATGAACGCAGATTCTCTCCAGAACAGGCTCATCGTTTGGACGATCCGGAACGAATGACATGGCTTCCTCCCGACGAAATTCTGGCTAAGCTCGATCTACGCCCAGGGCAAACGGTCGCGGACATCGGAGCAGGTACAGGCTATTTTTCCCTCCCTCTTGCCAGGGCTGTAGGCATTACGGGAAAAGTCATCGCTGTCGATGTAGAACCGCAGATGCTGGCACTACTCCAAGGCAAGCTGGCATCCGCAAACATCGGCAACATCGCGTGTCGGGCTGCCGACGCGGAAAAAACCGGACTTGAGAGAAACAGCTGCGATATCGTTTTTCTTGCCAATATCTGGCATGAGCTCGATAAACAAGAAGAGATGCTTGCAGAAGCATCCCGAATCTTAAGAAACGATGGGAAGTTGGCTATTCTCGATTGGAGAGCCAATCTGGACAGACCGCCGGGGCCGCCACAGGCTCATCGCATTTCTCAATCGGAGTTGCAGTCTATGCTAGAGAAGGCTGGCTGGAAAGTGATCGCAGCTTCTGAGATCGCACGTTTCTCATACTTGGTGATTGCAAAGAAACCCACAGAGACACATTAGGAGAATTATGGAAATCACGGTCAAATACCTCGATCAGGTACGCTTTTCAATTCAGGCAAGAGAGCATACTGTTATCTGCGACCAGCCAGTTGACAACGGTGGTAACGATACAGGAATGACACCGCCGGAATTTCTCCTAGCTTCTCTGGGATCCTGTGCCGGATTTTATGCAGTGCAATATCTGAAGCGACATAACCTCTCTACCGAAAATGTCGAAGTAAAGGTGACTGCGGAAAAGATAAAGCCACCGGCACGCCTCACCAACTTTGTTATTCAGATCAACACGCCACTGGATCTTGCCGAAGAGCAAAGGCAAGGATTGACTCGCTCCGTACATCAATGCTTGATCCACAACACGCTTCTTAATCCTCCCAGTATTGCTATCGAACTCAATCAATCTCAGGTGACTCGGTAAGACCCCAGAATCTCCTCCGTGGCAAAGGATACCCAAAACTTTGCCACGGAAAGATCACCCTTCCCCACGGATTCCTAACAGGACGAGTTGCGTCATAGCTCCCAGGCTCATATTTCTGAATCAATATTTTGTGGCGGAACAGGCGCCATCATGGAATAATTCTTGCCAACCTTATGGAATACTTTCTGCTTCTGGTTCTGGCAGTTATCTGGTTGATAACAAGAAATCGTGATCGCGAAAAATATGAGCAGGTACTAAAAGAGCTACATAACCGGCTATATTTCTTAGAAGATCGGCTTCGAATCCTGGAATCGAAGCAAGTAGCAGGTGACCTGCTTGCTTCTCGTGAGCATGCCACTCCGGCAACAGCCTCCGTTACATCGTCCGTGGCGCCTCCCGAACCTCCGAAGCCAGCCATTCCCAAAGAAAATATCACGCCCGAAGATAGTTCAAGTGAAGGAGTAATCGCGCCGCAGGTTACCGTAAAGGCTGAGCCAGTCTTACTCAAGTACTCAGGTAGCAACCAACCTCAAGAGGGATTACCGGATACTACTCTCCCCATATCTAAGGGAACGCCAAATCCACGTGAAACCGTGAAAGATATTCCCTCTGTTGAGAAGCTTCCACCGGCACGCGCCACTGCCTCGCTGGAGGAAAAGCTTGGAACCAATTGGCTCAATAAGCTAGGCATCATAACGCTGGTCTTTGGTGTCTCTCTTTTCCTCGCGTACCAGCTACGCGCCATGGGACCAGCAGGTAAAGTATTCGTAGGTTATCTGGTCAGTGGTTTTCTTCTTATTGGAGGGCTTCTACTCGAAAGGAAAAATCATTACAAGATCTTTGCCCGAGCTGGTATCGGAGGGGGATGGGCTCTTACTTTCTTCACCACCTATGCGATGTACCATATTTCTGCTACACGCATACTTTCTTCCCAATTAGTCGACCTCATCCTCATGTTGATTATTGCTATGGGGATGGTATGGCACTCCCTGCGCTATAAGTCCCAGACGGTTACCGGGCTGGCATTTCTTTTGGCATTTTCCACAGTAGCTATAAGCCAGGTATCGGTATTCAGCTTAGTGGCAAGCGCAGTACTGGCGATGGGATTAGTGCTGGTCACCAGTAAAGAAAAGTGGATTGAGCTGGAATCGATCGGCCTGATCGTTGTCTATCTCAATCATTTTTTGTGGCTATGGCGAATCGAAATAGCACGAGGTGGATTTGCCAGGAACTTCCCGGAATTCTTCCCCAGTGCAGCTCTCCTCATATTTTATTGGCTCCTCTTCCGTATTGCTTATATCCGACGGACTCCTCGCAATGATCGTGAGGGAGCCATCGCTACCTTCTCGGCAATCCTTAACTCATGCGGCCTTCTAGGGCTACTCAAATATCAATCTACGCATCCGGAATGGGCATTCTGGGGGCTCGCCTCTCTCGGCGCGGCTGAGATGGCGTTGGCATTCTACACGCGGAAAAAGCAACGCTCGGCATTTATAGTCTTGTCGACTATAGCCTCTTTGCTCCTGTTAGCAGCGATTCCATTTCGATATAGTGGCTCCAGTTGGTCCATCTTATGGCTTCTTGAGGCTGAGGCCCTTCTCATCTGCGGAATCAGAATTCGTGAGATAGTCTTCCGCCGGTTAGCCGTCTTGGCAGGATTCGGTATCGCGTTCCAGCTCATCATCAGCGATATGCTGCCGATCTTCTCTCTCCGCCAAAGCCACCCTGACAGCTCCAGCCATATTGCGGTTGCAGTCACTCTGGTAACCGGTAGTCTGGTCTATTGGATCAACGCTCAATGGCTTCCCCTTCGATGGAAGGATCTCTTCGACAACGAATGGGATACGCAAACACTCCGAGCCACTTCTTTTCTCGGAATGGCATCTGCAGCAGCCGCTCTTTGGGTCCTCTGTCCCGGAACAATTACGGCAGTAGCGTGGTTGATACTTGCTCTCACGCTCTCTTTCATCACTGACAAATTGAAGTCAGTAAATCTGTCAGTCCAGTGCGACATACTGGCAGTCATAGCTTTTCTGCGCATCTTGGTAATTAACTTCCAGGAGACAGGGCACTGGGGAAAAATCAGCCAGAGATTAGTCACATGCCTCTTGTGCAGTGCTTTGTATTATCTCTGCACTCGACGCAAAACCGTGCAGGAAGGACTTCCGCAGTATGTCCCAGCTGCCTACACATGGATGGGATCCTTACTTCTGGCACTCACTGCCTGGTATGAACTGCGTCCCATAAGCGTCGCCGTTGCCTGGGGAGTCTTAGGACTGCTGCTATTCGAAATCGGAGTCGTAAAGAATCGTTCTTACCTTAAGCACCAGGCTTATGCCGCATTGACGGCAAGCTTTATTCGAATCTTCTTTGCCAATCTGAATACGGGATTGCCAACCACCCACCTAAGCCCACGGACATATACAGTGGTTCCCTTGATCACCATCTATTACTGGATTTATGAGCGGCTTCAGCAGGAGCAGGGTCATACACGCCAGCAGCTCTTGATCGAAAACATTACGGCAAGTTTCGGAACCATAGCATTCGCCGCAGTTCTTTATTTTGAATTACGCCCTGAGTGGGTAATTGACGGATGGGCCGTTCTCCTTCTCGCGTGCATGACCATCGCATGGTCGCTCGGCCGAAAGATTTTTCTGGCACAAGGATTATTGCTGGTCGTAGCAATTTTCTTCCGTGCTGTCCTCTTCAATCTCTCCATGGCAACTCTAGCGCAAGCATCCTTCTTGGCTGGCCGGATGCCAAGCATAATCATGGCTTCTGCGATCATGCTTCTGGCGCTTCCCCTGGGCTTTCGAATCCGGAAGCTTGAACAGCGATTTTCTCTAAACGGAGGTATAGGAGCAAAGCTGCAGCTTTTACTTGCAAGGCCGGAACAAATCCTATTCTTTGCGCCATTGCTGCTCATTACCATTTTGCTTGCGCATGAAATGCGGGCCGGGATGATCACCATTGCCTGGAGTGCGCTTGGTGTCGCAACATTCCTCTTTGCGTTACTGGTACACGAACGCAGCTATCGTCTTTCCGGGTTAGGACTTTTGCTTTTAGGCGTGGGCAAGATATTGATTATCGATATTTGGAAACTTGCACCGACAGATCGCTATATCACCCTGATCGTAATGGGGGCAGCACTTCTTCTCGTTTCATTCCTCTACACAAAATATCGGGAGACCATTCTGAAATTCCTATGAAAAAGTGGCTTCCTGTTTCCATCATCGTTCTAGTGGGGGCACTGGCAATCTTCTTTGCGGAGCGGCAAGGGATAAATACCCGCCCGGGCCCCAAGGCTCTGCTTCAAATAACTGGAGACACGGAACACGAACTAAGCCGAATTCCGCTCCAGTTGGACCATATGTCCGACCAGGAAGAGATTCAAATAGGAGATAATCTTGCCAGGGAATATCAGCAACTTTGGCAGGTTGATGACCAGGAAAAATTACGTGCGATAAAGGTCGAGCAGTATCTGCAAAAGGTTGGAGAGGCTGTAGGATCGCACGCAAGAAGAAAGCTTCCCTATCATTTCCACTACATAGCCCAAGACACATTTGTAAATGCCTTTGCTCTACCTGGCGGCCACATATTTGTTGGGGCAGGGCTCCTCAAATTGATAAAAAGCGAGGATGCCCTGGCGGCGGTGCTCGGACATGAAATCGAGCATGTCGATCTCCGTCATTGCACGGAGAGGATACAAATGGAAGCACAGCTTCGACATCTTGGCGTCCTTGGTGATTTACTAGGTCTTCCCGTCGACATCTTTACAGCCGGTTATAGCAAGCAGCAGGAACTGGATGCAGATCGCTACGGAACAGCTCTTGCCGTAGCTGCGGGCTATTCCCCGAAAGGCATTCTGCAATTGCTTTCCGAATTCGAGAAACTGGAGCGTGAAACAGAAAACCCTCCTGCCCATCCTCCTGCCTCTCCTATCGATGAAGCACTCGATATCTCCTGGGAGTCGGTACAGGGATATTTCCGGAGTCACCCTCCGGCGACAGAACGGAAGATTCAAATTGAACGTCTTGTACTCTCGGAACATTGGCATCAACCGGCACTTCGTCCGCTAGAAGCTTTCTAGGTTGAATACATGATTATTGTGCAGAAATCCATTTTTTTATCTTGCGTTTAGCAAGTTCAGTTTTCCATCATCGCCTCTTTTGAAGGAGATGTAGGCTCCATCACGTTCGCAAGCTAACGAAGGAGTATCGTCCCCTTTCAGCACAAGCTTCGCAGAGGGACTACCATCCTGAGGCTGTATTTCAAAATAACTATCAGTACTCCCATTGATGGGAGCCTCTTTCGCCGTACCTTTCGAACGGAAATGAGCCACCCATCGATCATTTGATGTGATCAGATCGGCAAATTCGTAGCCCCCGGGAACCTGGAGCGGAACCTCACGTACAGTTCCTCCCGGTCTCACTTCTAAAATCGGATCATTGCTATCTTTATGCCAGACTAGAATGCTCTGACCAAAGGCGGTGAAGAAAATCGAACCAAGGAGCTTTTTTGACGCCATTGAAGGTCCGGACATTCCGTCAGATGTTCCCGCATTTGTTGTATCTCTGGCTGCTGGAAGGTCCACCACCCGCCCCATCTCTCCAGAGGACTTCAAGTAGAGCACGCGAAGAGTTGAGTTTGGATGGTCATAGCCGGAGACCAAGAGATCTCCCGTTTGAAATACTCCCAAATGAGACACGTTATAATTGACAGAAAGTTGAGTTGCCCCCTGATATATTCCGTGCTCGTCGAAGTTGACGACATAATTGTGATACTTACTCCATGGAATCCCTGCAGACGATCTTCCAGCCCCTCGCTCTGATTCCGGCTTTTCCTTCGAAGCACGAACAAGGAAATGAACGCCGGAATCAGAGGGAAAAGCATCCAATACAAGAACATCATATAGGTCAGAAATAGCAGATGTGGGATAGGTCTGAATCTTCTTCCCCTTCACGGAGACAACTGTATGTTTATTCAAGTCCTTTAGATCCAGCAGATTTAGGAATAGAGTGCCATCACTGGAACAATGAGGTGGAAATGTTGAAATAGGGGAAACCTCAATGGAGGAACTCATTTCGACCGGTTTGAATTCCAAAACCTTTGTCGAAATAGAGTTTTGAACGCTGTCTTTACTGATAGGCTCCACGGAAGCTTTCTTCTCTGGAGGTTTTATTTGCGAAAATGCTGTAAACCCATAGAAGAATGCAATAAGAAGAAGGACAACTCTGTTGGCTATCATGATCTGCACCCTCCAAATCTCCCTGTTAATCTAATAATTTTCTACGCTGCGTACTTAACGTCCACGCCCCAACATCAAGATTCCGTGGCTGCCGATACGGTTGATACAGACCTGTACAATCAGCAATTAAGAGACTTTTGTTATCAGCCACGATAGCGAGTTCTTTTAGAAAGACTGGATCATTGAGTTTGGAGTGGACCTGACAAGTACTACCATATATGTAATAAGATGGAATCTGAGATTCACAACATGTTACATAAAAGTAACCCAATGCCACTGGATATTCAGCCTGAATTGGCAAATTAACTGCGACGTTCTGCTTGCACTTGTTTGGTCCGACACAATCGATGGACTGTACTCTTGTTTCGCCACATGGAAACTGTGAAGTTTGTCCGTAAGCTGACAGACAGCTCACAAAAAAACAGTGAGGAGAATCGCTCGAATAGTGGGCATCATTGAATTTCCCTTCCTTCCGAAGCTTATTGGTGTATGACTTTCTACTATCTTCACTTTGGTAATGTCAACTCCGATTGATATCTAGGCTGAAATTTGGTGACATGGGCGATGACGCAGCACTCGGACAAATTAGCCAATGTGCAGGTTCAATAAGAGGAGACAAATCCAGTTATCCTACGAGAAACCTCAACGCAAATTAGTAAATGAGAATTTAAATCCAGTAGAGTCGAACCGGGGAAGTAGTATATGGAGTTGTTCTCTAGAGAAAAGCCATCCAAGATCGATACCGATGCAGATCTTCTGTTGAGAAAGACCTGCATCGGTACACTATTTCCTCTTGTCCGTGACAGTTTCCTGCACGGACTTAGCTTTCTATCGCCACTACCGGAATAGCAGGCTTTGGGCGTAAGCTCCGCTTAAGAAAATCGTAGGCTCCGGCAATTGCATAACAGACTACGGTAGCAATTGATCCTGTCAGAATCGTCAGCATTAAGGGACCGAAAGAAGATCTCTCCATCGCCTCCTGGATAAAGACCAGAATCGGCAAATGCAGAATATACACAGCAAATGCGTGCTTCCCCAGAAATCTCGCAAATGGTTTTGTGCTGGCGCCATACTCGCGGAACCAATACAGAAGCCCCACACACATTCCGACACAAAGGAGGGCTTCCCATAAATTCCATATATAACCTACGAGGAAGCCGCCTCGATTAAGGAAGTGTGCATGCCCAATAGAATAGGCAAATCTTGCAATCACGGCAGAGATACCGATCAATAGCCACTGCTTGCCGATCTTCTTCGGAATCTTTTCCAACCAGTTATACCGGGCAGAAATCACGCCAAAAATAAAGAGACTGCAGTACTGAGGAAAATGTGCAGGCTCCGCAGTCACACCTATCCGGATCCAGTGATCTATAGGAGACCAGATCCGTACAATCGCGCTAACCAAAGCTAATAGCACTGCATAAGAAAGCAGACTTCCGTTGCTGGGAAAAGCCCTTGATTCCGTTTGTTTTGAGGTATCCCGGCGTAAGAGGCGATAGATCGTATATGCGACGGCATAGATCAGCAGGTGCCCCAAAAACCACAAATGTGCCCAATCAAGTGGGAGGAAACTGTCTCCCCAAGGTTTCCCCTCCTGATAGTGACGAACGAGCGGAATAAAACCAAAGCCCCAAAGCACAACGGGAATACCGAAACGCCTGAAACGATCAAGGAGGAAATTACTCGCTCCCTTCCGGTCATAGGCAGCCTGAAGGAAATATCCTGAAATCAGAAAGAACAGCCCCATGAAGAACGATGCATTGCAGTGAAAGAAAGGGCCAAGCAGACGGAATTTTTCAGCATGAAATATTGGCCATTTGCCACCGGTGGGACCATATGGCTGACCGGCATGATGCATGACCACCAATATTGCAAGAAAACCCTTCAGGTTATCTAAAAAGGCAAGCCGTACATTTACGGGCTTCCGTATCTCTCTTTGTTCTACAACCATCTCACGCATAGGAGTCGCTTCTCCTCTGTGCTTTTCAAATAGGGAGGTCGTACGTCGAGACCGCCGCCATTCGATAGTCGAACTAAGCGCAAGAAAAAATCGAAGCCTATGGGACCAATGGGCTCTAGAACGGGATGAGCGGGCACAGAAGCTCGCAAAGATGCAAGAGCCCGCCGTTATCGTCTCGGCAGCAGCTGAGCAGGCGCACGTTTCACGAATCTCCGGCTCCAGACAAGCTGCTGGCCATTACGCATATGAATGCGATATTCGCCGTGGAACCAGGACTGCAATTCGGCAACAGCTTCCAACCGGACAATTGCAGAGCGATTTACCTGGACAAAGTCTTCGGGATCGAGAGTATCGAGAAAACTCTCCAGGGTAGCGCGCATGAGATAGGAACCATCCTGCGTGTGAATGCGGACATAGTTTCTCTCGGCCTCCAGGAGGTCGACACTCTCTACAGGAAGGAAGTAAGACCGCTCGTTCACGTTAATAAGCAGACGCTTGGTATAGCGTGCCTTCTTCTCTCCCAGGGAAAGAAGTTCCTGAAGATCGACTTGCATTTGCCCGCGACGGATAAGCTCCAGATGTTCAAGTGTCCGCTTCATCACCGTTTCAAATCGAGCTGGACTAATCGGCTTTAGCAAATAGTCGAATGCATGGAATTCAAAGGCTCGCAACGCATGCTGATCATGCGCCGTAAGAAAGATGATGCAGGGCCGCTCTTTCTCTTCCAACGAATCGAGAACTTTAAAGCCATCCATATCGGGCATCTGAATATCCAGGAAAACCAGATCTGGATGAAGCTCCCGAATTGCGGAAATTGCAGATGCGCCATTTTCTGCTTCGCCAATAATTTCAACCTGCGAATATCCGGCGAGAAACCGTCTTACCTTCCGGCGCGCCGGAGGTTCATCATCGACTAGAAGGACTCGGATGGCTTTCATGTGTGTGATAGGGGATCTCCAGAGCTACAAGGAATCCGCCCCCCGAAGCATTATCCCATTCAAGATTGTGCGCTGAGCCATAAAGAGCTTCAAGGCGTCTTTCTGTATTTCCAAGACCGACGCCCTTACGCAAAGTCCCACTTCCACCGTTACGTAATCCACGTCCATCATCCCGCACAAGAAGGTGCAATAATCCACCCTCCCGCTTCGCGGTCACTTCAATATGTAATGCAGAAGATTGCGGGTCCATGCCGTGCCGAATTGAGTTTTCCACCAGCGGCTGTAGCAGAAGAGAGGGCACCAAAGCGTCTTTGGCCTCAGGATCTACATCGAATTCGACAATAAGGCGGTCTTCCAAACGTGCTCGCATGACAGCAAGATAGTCTTTCAGTAGCCGCAGTTCCTCTTCAAGAGAAACCTCCTGAGAACGGGAACTATTAAGCGAATTCCGAAGAAGATCACCTAAGGCACTGATCATTTCGTCGGCAGCACGTACATCTTCATACATCGTTGCCGAAATGGCATTGAGACTATTAAAGAGAAAATGAGGCTCCATCTGTAAGCGCAGGTTTTGTAATTGCGATTGTGCCAGGCTGGCCTCCAATTGAGCGGTTTGTAATTCCCTTTGCTTGGTTTTGGTGTAAAAGTCAAACAGATAAACAAAACCTACCAAAGCCACCCAGCTCAACACATCTCCGGAAAACTCCATCAAATAGCGGGTCGGCATGTGCCCATAGTCGTAATGGCTTAATCCACATAGGGGAAAGAGTATCCAGCGGGTTACCGCATTCCAGCTGGTATGGGCAAACGAATAAACAATCACGCCGAGAATTTGAAAGGCCGTCGAACGAAACCAGCTGTCACGATGAAAGGGATATCTTCTGGCCACCCAGATCAGATACGGCAGCAAAACGAAGCCACCATAGGTTCCCGTCACCTCTTCGAGAAACGGCACCAATGGTGAAGAATGACGGCCTCTCGCTACAGAATCCAAGTATCGATAGCTGAACAGGAAGAAGGCATGAAAGTTAAAGTAGGCAAAGATCAGTAGCCAGCCCTTCCCCGGTTTTTTGAACGGCCATCGCATGAAGCAAGTATGGACAACTCAAGTCGGACTGTCCAATTTTTATCTGCGAGTCACAAATGGCAACGGCAGCATCCAGGGAAGCCGGATACTGCCGTTATCTGTAGTTTCTACATTCAGAGAAAAAATAAGAAAAGTGAGATAGCAATACCCGTGATTCAGCTTGTTTTGCGGCATTGTGTCAGGGCTGGCCTTCAGGCGCCGCGGCGATGCTCATAACGTTGGATAGACATCCTCGGTAACAAATGCAGCAGGAGGCAGGGCTGCGCGAACATTTGTAAGATATTGCTTGAGTAGTCTTGGAGCTGAAGGGGTAATGGCAGAACGCGTGAATGAGTATAGATTCAATGCTTTTACACCTTTCGTCAACATTAGTTACCGAGAATGTTCCACTCCCACCAAGAAGACAGTTTTCGGCAGGCCTGAAGGCCTTCCCTGACACACAGCAAAAGCCAATCCGCCTTTAAGATTCTGGTTGCGTTCAAAACTTTTTGCAATTACCAGCTCGGAAGATGTAGAAACTCCAGGCAACGGCAGCATCCAGGGAAGCCGGATACTGCCGTTATCTTTTCAGGCTAGAGGCAATTACTAAAACTCAAACCTTGCCGTTAGCTGTAGCTGACGAGGAGCAGAATCTCCTCCGAGGAAAGCTCCCATAATGCTGGTTGGAGTATTGGCCGTTGTGATAATTCGCCCGAAGTTCCCGCTGGCAAAATCATTCACAGGAGAATCAAGCGGAGTGTGGTTAAGCAGATTGAAAGCCTGCAAACCCACCGTAACGCTCGCTTTGTCTCCAGGAAGCTTTGTGGCCTTATAGAGACTCATATCCGTGTTCGTATAGATAGGCCCACGGAATTGGTTCCTTCCCTGCTGGTTGAATCTGGTAGGCGAAGCAAAATCCGCAGCATTCAAGCATGGGGATCCGTTTAGCTTGGCAGCACTGCGATCGCAAGAGGACACGCCGCGAGGGCTGGGAACAACCTGCGCGGCAAATACGTCACCGCTATAGTTATTCGAGCTCAGAGCCGAACCTATGTTACTGTCGATAACCGAGAAGGGCATTCCTGTCCTTCCGAAAACAGTACCGGCAAGGCGCCATCCATCAGAGATCCTTTGTGGACCATGGAATCGGGGAATGTTCACAATGTAACTGGCAGTAAAGTTATGGCGTACGTCGTAATCGGCGTTTCCGTAATTGGCATTGATATTGAAGGGATTCTGGGGATTCAAGAGACTCGCGGCGGTTCCTCCGCTATACTCGCCAAAGCCTCCGTTGGAGATCAAATCCAATGCGTGACTGTACGTATAGTTGAACTGCACCGTGGCATAACGAGAACGATGCTGCACCTGAGCCGTCAAGCCGTTGTAGTTTGACGAACCAGCATTGGTCACCTCTGTTATGGTGCTGAAAGCTGCATCCGTCGGCTGCGTAGGCAGACTGCCAAAACCATAGGCATTCAATCCGCTATTGCTGATGGGCTCGCGATATCCATGGTTTCCTACATAGTTCAGGGTAACAACCGTACTATGCGGAAGTTGCTGCTGCAAGGACAGGCTCCACTCAACGTAACGGGGATTATGAAAATCCTGTACCGTGTTCGTAAAGCTTGGGGGAGCAAAACTCGATCCTGCACTACTCACAGCATTACTGATTTGCTGGTAGTTGTAGCCCGCAGTGAAACCGCTCCGAAAGGCAGCTGCAGATTGCGCTGCAGCAGTGGAAGCACTATCGGTCAAGCTGGGATCAAGTGAATATATCCGGTTCAAAGCCGGTCGAGACGATACAGTAAAGCGAGGATCGTTCGGCAGATTTGCCAACGCCATATCAGCCAAAACAGCGGGGAGGATGTCGGTGAACATTCCTGCACCTCCACGAACAACCGTCTTCGAATTGGGACCGAAAACGGACCAGGCTACACCCAAACGGGGCTGGAAAACCAGAGCATCCAGCGAGTGCAATGCCGAATTGAGTCCTGTCTCAATAACCTGGTTATATGGCGTGATTACATCGTGATTCAGAGACAGGAAATCCGTCCTCAATCTAGAAAAGCAATTTGTATGGCAAACCGGGTTAGACTCCGTATCGCTACGGAGCGATAAAGTCACCTTCAGGACAGGAGTGACATTCCACTGATCCTGCACATAGGCACCGAGGAACCATAGAGAAACAGGCTGCGTCCGCCGAACAGGGAAATTCTGTCTCCAGTTATCGCTAATGCCATTTGCAAAATCCGCGAGCTGTTCACCGGAGATCAATCCCACGGTACCCGACGACGGGCGATAGTTTGTCATGTTGGCACGACGGAAGTTAATACCGGCCTTGATCGTGTGCTTTTCCTTGATCCAGCTCAAGTCGTCGATGAATTGGTACTGAGTAACGTTGCGGCCACCGGGATAGCTATAGTTGTTGCCTCCTAAAGGAGCAAAGACACTTCCTGAAAACTGCAGCGTTGCAGGAAAGAGTGCGAGAGCCTTGTCCAGCTGCGGATTGCTTGAGGTTCCACGATAGTACATCGTGGCAAATATAAACTGATTGGTCAGATTGGGAGTAAAGATGTGGCTCTCATTGAGTTGCCCTTCATACTCCGGTTGTTTACTGCTGGCATTGAAGAGTGAGTTGATCGGATCGGTATAGCTGGACTGTAAGCCTTTGTCGACTTTGAAATGTGCAAAGAGATGATCACTGGCTCCAGCTTCATAATCGACGCGTCCTGAATAAATTGTCTCACTCGTAGAATTGCTTGCACGGGAGCGGAACTGCACAGCGCAAGGTTGTCCACCTCCGCCGAAAACTGTTCCATTAATCGTCAAGGTCTGGCCGTTGCAACCGCTGGTATCGCCGCTCGTCACGCCAATCGCCGATGCAGCTCCGGGTGCCCCGTTATATATGCCAAAGAGGTTCTTGTAAAAATTCAACTGCGAAGGCTTGGCCTGAGAGATATTTGCCAACACCGCCTGTTGAAAAGCCGACGATGGGATATAAACAAAGCTGCTGGTGGGCAGGACAATCCGAAGGCCCTCGTTATTGAAGAAGAAATGCAATTTATCTTTTGAATGCGGTACAGGTCCACCAACTGATGCGGCCCACTGGTTCACATTATCGAAAGGACGAGGAGTAATCGGAGTGCTCTGCTTATTGAAATAGTTGTTGGCATTGAGAATGCGTCCATTCCACCAGTACACGGCATTCCCGTGGTACTGACTTCCCCCGGACTTTGTCAGTTCCGTGATGTAGGCGCCGGAAGAACTTCCATACTGACCTTCATAGGCAGGGCTTACTACGGTCACTTCAGCAATATCATTGTTTCCCAGTAGAAGATTGCTGGCGGCAGAGTAATTGACATTGATTCCGTAAGTGTCTTGAAATCCGCCATTCACGGTGAAAACATTCGAGCTGCCAGGAAGACCGAAGACCGTAAAGTTTCCTGTACCGGATTCCGTGTTCATCAAGGCGCCAGGGGCTACCTGTGCCATATAAGTTAGATCGTTTCCCGGATTCGGCAGATATTGCACCTGCTGCTGATCGAAGGCCGTGGAAATATCTGCGTGGTCAGTCTGTAACAAAGACTGTTCTTCCGTCACCTGAACAGTCGTAGCAGCACTGGCAATCGATAAGGTAACGTTGAGCGTTGTCTGTTGCCCGACCTGAACGGTAGTGTCCCGATCGGATGCAGAAAAACCACCCTCTGTTACTTGGAGATGGTAGTGCCCTGGCTTAAGCAGGGCAAAGCGATAAGCTCCGGAACTGTTGCTTATCGCGGAAAATGACTCTCCAGAATCGGTGTTCTTCAAATGCAATGCGGCATTGGGGATTGCTGCACCACTGGAATCCACGACAATACCGGCCAGATCTCCCGATATAAGAGATTGCGCACCTGATACATTCGTCATGGCCAGAACAATGGCAAATACAGCAAGTAAAACTGCTTTTCGCATCTTTGTACCTCACGACAGTTGAAACTTTGGGGATAAATGGAAAAAGCCCACGATCTAGGTCGTGGGCTTTTTAGAAAAATTCTTGATCGCTAGCTAAGAACGGCGACACAGAACACCACGACACTGCCAAATGTGAGGCAGACAACAACAAGCGCGGTTGTGATCCATGTGCAACATTACCTTTACTATACCATCCACTCTCTAGATTCAGTTCAGACAGTTCCGGATGCGGGAATTTGCCGGAAAATCCGGATTCATCCACCGGCGACACGCGATACACTCGTAATCGTGGTACGACGCAAAACAACGCTACTGCCGGGCATGGACGGACTCTCGGAATCCGACGAAAAACCCGTTTCCCCATCGACAGCCAAGATGCGTATGTTGCGCACCCTTGTTTGCGGCTCGAAATACGAGCGCAAAGCTCGAGAAGCCGGGGCAAAGCTGATTGCCGGCGTCGATGAGGTGGGACGAGGATGCCTCTTTGGTCCTGTCGTGGCAGCAGCGGTTATTCTGCCTGAAGGTTGTAGAATCCCCGGACTGCGCGACTCCAAGCAGCTTACCGAAGAGGAACGTGAGCGTCTCGCAATTCAGGTTAAGAAGAAAGCTCTGGCCATTGCCATAGAAGAGGTCGATGCCGAAACAATCGACCGCGTCAATATTTACCAGGCAACACGCATGGCGATGACAGCAGCCGTTTTGCGGCTGGTACCCGCGGCAGATCATCTGCTAATTGACGCTATGCGCCTTGACCTGGAGTGCCCGCAGACAAGCATCATTTATGGAGACTCACTCAGCATCTCCATTGCGGCAGCGTCCGTTGTGGCCAAGGTCTATCGCGATGACTTGATGCGCAAGTTGGATAACGAGTATCCAATGTATGGCCTGGCATCGCACAAAGGTTATGGCACACCGGAGCATCGTGAAGCCTTGCGTCTCTATGGGCCTACCCCGTTGCATCGTAAGAGCTTTCGACCCGTCGCCCAAGCCTCCCTGCCCTGGGATGACACCCCAACCACAATTACAGAGGTTGCGGTCGAAGCAGAAACAATCCTAGAGGAGCTTTAATTTTGACATTCAGGATGATGTGCGTCGGAGCTCATCCCGACGACGAGAGCGGAGCCTTCGGTGGAGCGCTCCTATTGGCGCATGCAAAAGGTATCGAGACACAGGTACTTTGCTTAACCGACGGCAAAGCAGCATCGAATCGCGGCGAGGCAGCTTCGGCAGAAGAACTGGCACAGATTCGCAGCCATGAACTTGGGGCAGCCAATGCAATTCTCGGAGTAACACGCTGCGAACAACTGAATTTTCCGGATGGGAAATTGCAGCACCAGCATTTCAATGAACTCGTCGGAGCGATTGTTCTACGCATCAGAACTTGGCGACCGCAGGTCATCCTTACCTTTGGTTCCGATGGAGGAGCAAATCTTCATCGCGATCACACGGTTGCAGGATTGGCCACCGCCGCAGCCTTCCACTGGGCAGGGCGCAGCCAGTTTTTCCCTGAGCTAGAGATCGAACCTTATGCTCCGCAAAAGCTCTACTATTTCTGCTCACCTTTCGTCTTGGGCAAAGACGCAAAAGATATTCCGCGAACGCCCTATTCTTTGACCTTGGAACTTGGGGAACTGAAGAATCGCAAGATCGATGCCTTCCGAGCCCATCGCTCACAGGCGCCTATCCTGGACCGCTTCGGAGAAGAGATGACTCATCGGTACTTCGGTCTAGAGCGCTACCAGCTTGCCGCTATCAGCTACGAACAAGAATTCCTCGCCGGAGAAGATGACTCCTTCTTCTCTGGAATTAAGGAAGAGTCCTAATAACACTCCGATCATTTGCCGCAGTGACAGGAAGAGAGCGAAACGCCCTCTTCTCATCCTTCTATTCCAATTAAGATTGTTGCTCTAAAAGGGATTCCAGCCATCCTTCCCTTTCAGAAATTTCTGCGGGGCCCACTGCTTTGCTTCACTCTCCGTAAGCTGATGAGAGTGTGACTCGCGCGCTGATGGATTAGCACCTGGTCCGCTAGAGTTGTACTCCGCGTAGTAGGCCGTGGCTAAAGTAGACTTCCCAAAACGCAGCCATTCAATCCATCCGGAAGGAACTACGGGTGCATCCATTCGGGTATTCAGATAAACAACCGTAGAATAAGGCCTCCATGCCCGTCCCAAAGCAATAGATCGTGCATTGGCACCGGCACTCAAAATGGAATTGCTAATAACGTAGCCGCTCTCTTGCTCCGGATAATGCTTGCTTTGAGCCGTGTACATTACATTGCTATCCGCGATTCCGTGCAATTCGCAATGGTCGAAGACAGCCATACTATCGCCAAAGATGAAATCCACTCCTCCGGCGATGTAGTCGTTAACAAAGTAATGTCTGGCAGGAATACATGGGCCGTAGTCGCCGTAACAAAGTTTAGCTGTCGAAAAGAGTGTGTCTTGCGCGCCAAGAATTCGCAAATTACGGAAGATTCCGCGATCGCCTAATGCTGCCAGAGCCACAGCCTGTCCATGTGGGCCAAGATCATTCGCAATTGTCAGGTGATCGATCGTCACATCGTCTGCTTCAACAAACACCGTTGCACTGGCAAAGGTCCCACCATTCTTCGGGCCATTGTTGAAAACGATCGTAGTCTTTGTTAAATCCTCTTCGGTTCCATAAAGGTGTACATGCGGTTTCCGTATCGTCACAACCTCACGATAGGTTCCGGGAGCAACGGAAACCTCGCCTCCAGCTAAAGGAAGCGCATCGATGGCCTCCTGAATGGTATGAAAATCTGCTGTTCCATCCACTGCAACATGCAGGCTCGCCCGGATACCCGGCTTCTTTGGAGCGGCAAACTTAGGAGCATCCGTCGAGGACGCAACCGATGTAAAGTCTGGGATGGAATCGCAGGAAGCGCCATCTTGCTGTTTGATCCCTTCTTCAGAGATTTCCCCTTTACCCTGGACAACTGCATGAACGAAGGTAATGGGATGCTTCGTAACATCAGAGGTGCCAATCGTCTGAAGGGGTGAGGCAACATTCTGCATACAGACGTCCTGCGCTCGAATTCCCTGCATCTTTCCCCGCTCCTGCCCATGCAGATTCAAAGTAATTCCCGCTTCAGTTCCTTTTATGGTTACATTTTGAAGATCGATATCTCTTGTGTCTCCGTATTTTTCATCGCCGAAGAAAATTCCCTTCCCTCCATAAACATGAAGGTCATGAATCCGCACCTGCACGGTGGAGCCCAGAATGCTTGGCTTTAGGCTCAGAGCTTCTCCTGCAACTCTGATCCAGGTATTGTCCACGGCAGCAGCCACCGCATTGCTCAAGAGCATTCCTGTAACATTTGCGGGCGATTGAGGAGAATCGATCTTTACCCCGGAGGAACGCACTCCCATACTCTTGAAGATCGAAGCATGAACACCAGCAGCGTTACGTAGAGTCACGCGATTCAGGAAGTAGCTCTGCGACTCATAGCTGGATACGAGATCGGGAGTACTGATCGGCTTCCCGCTCGACAGCGATTCTGCCTGTAGATTCCACCACGACTTCTTCTGCCCCCGAAGCGGCTGGTTTGCTTGTCCATCGATCACACCTGCTCCATCAATCCCTGCAAAGGGTGCCTGATAGGAAAAGACAAAGGGCTTGCAAGTCGGGACTTCCTTCTGAGGTCCGCCGCAGCTCATGGGAGCAAGATCGTAGTCCCTGGGATTCCGCGAGGCATAGAGAACGGCTTCCGGTTCGAGAATAAGCGTAACCGACCGAGGAAGGATCAGAGGTGCAGAGAGAAATGCATGCTGTTTCCCATTTGCTCTCAGCACGACAGCTTGTTTAGGACCACAATGGTCGAGTGCAACCTGGATACGTTCGGTATCGACAGGCGCCCCTGCCAAATCCACAAAAGCAGATCGCGCCACTAAAATAGCGCATGCCTGAGGTGTAGCCGATTGGCTCTCTTCAGCCCATCCAAGCGCTGCTGTGCCAACAAAAAAGGAAAGGACTGCCGCCTTCAAACACGACCGAAACGTATGCATAACTATCCAGAGATACCCCTGATTGGTGAAGGTTCACAAGCCCTATGAACCCGCCATTCAGTTTATCTGTGGATTAGTTCCACATCTTGAGAGATTGCCTCTCTCATCTCAAAATCTGGCGCAAACGCTCTAGGATTGGCGGAACCTGTAGAGTGAGCACCGCTCCCCGCGTCCACCAAATTCATTCGCATTTTTATCGGCTTGGTCGTATTCGACCCTTGCGGTCCATAACAATTGAAACCGGTTTGGATCTTCGAACAGGTAGCCACATTTCGGATGAATATAAAGCACATCAATCGGCGCAGGAATCTCCCGTTGCAGCTGTTGCAAACGAGACAGGATGGGTTCCAGGATGCTTTCACCAAACGGGTTGTACAGGAAAATCAACAGGGGGTGACGGGGAAAGGAATACTCCAAAGCATCCACGTGGTGTATAGCAATCGGGCACCGAGCACGTCCATGCACTACCCATTTCGCAACATTCGAACGCGCCGTATTCACCAAAGCTAAATCAAACTCAACGCCCTCGACCTGGTGAAAAGGAAGTTCCGAAGCCAACAACACAGCACGTCCCATACCGCACCCCAGATCGACGAAGACATATTCTTCGATGCCTTTGATCTGAGACGGAATCAGAGACTGCCACTTTTGTGTGGCCTGCCGGAAAAGGGAAGGTGCGACGCCATGATAGGTGTACCTTCCATCCCGCTCTTTGCGAAAGACCACACCGCTGGTTTGGACCTCGTGCTCCACGTCGAAAGGATGCCGTACCATTCGTACCGGAGGTCTGTTGGGCAGTCCTAACGCCCTCCTGGAGCCGAAAACAACTGTCTGCCACATACCTCGTTGCTCGAGTGACCGATTAAGCGCCTGATGGATTTGCCGCAAGTTCATGCAAATTCAGTATATTGAGATTTGTTTATTAATCAGTAATCTATAGATTAATCAATAGTAATCAAATGATACCGTTGCTTCTGATCGGAAGGAAGTGTTTTTTGGCCCTTGGCCGAAGATTGGATATATGGCGAGGAAACTAGAGCAAACCAGCGTAGATGTATCCCGAGCCATAAATCCTTGTGAAGGTTTTCCGTTAAGAAAACCTTCACATCACCATATTTGGGCAGGACACAGTAACGCTGGTCTTGCTCTAGTGAGAGGAAGGCATCTCTGTATTGATACGCGCTGCTAAATGATCGACGGAGGTTGTTCGTGACATTTCTTCCAGCTCCTTGTCCAGTTCGGCTTCATTGACGCCGATTTTGTGACAAATTAGGCGAAGGACTTGGAGTATTTTTGTCACTTCTTTTTCAGACAGCAGACCGATCTGAAGATTCAATTGATCGCGTTGATCTGTCCTACGTTGCATTCGATTCTGTTTCATCAGCACGAATGTACTTAGAAGAACACCTTCAACCGAAACGATCATGCACAAAAGAATGAAAGGATAGGGATCGAATTTTGGAATTCCAGGAATTACTCCGCAGTTGATCGAAAACCATACGACAAACCAGAGAACGTGAAGGCCCACAAAAAAGATGCTTCCGGAAAATCCGGCAATGGCATCTGAAACTCGCTCCACGAAATTTTTCCTTCCCTCGAAGGCTCGTTCCAATTCAACAACACTGCGAATATTCGCTTCTACCGGGCCCAGGGACCCAGGCTGGAATTGTTTTTCCTTCTCATGATTGGCCAAGCGTTCTCCCCTCTCGCCTTGGTTCCCGTATAGGACAAGCTATTGTTGCGATGCGTTCTTTCCTTTGCCGTAGCCAAGGAGGCACAAAGGGCTAAGAAATCGCCATAAGTCACAGCGTTGCCTTGGTAGTTCAAGAAGACAGCCCTCCGTAATAAACGTCTCTTGCCCATAAGAAGGCGTCTTGTTTGAAATAATTGCTTTCTGCTAGGAACGATTGAGACGTTGTCATCGAATGTTTTTAGGAAACTTGACGATCTCGATTTTCCTTCTGAAGGTGTCCCTTAAAGCTATCTCATTTGGAATTCGGGAGAACCCAACAGGAGTGCCGTCATCGTGTTCAGCACCTGCGCCGGATCTTGCGCACCGGAGGATGGAAGATTCTGCAATTGCTGACGAATCACGGAATGTGTCTGCACGGAGACTTTTCCATTGATCAACATCGATTCCATGAGACCGAGAGCTTCATCTTGTCCACTTGGTGCCGTTGAGGTGGATTCCGCAATTCTCAATGCATGAGTATTTCTTGTCCCGGAAGTAGCAGGACGGGCAATGAGCCCTGCAGCCAACAGATGTGGAGCGTCGAACTTCATTCCACCCATCTTGCTATTCCCCAGCGACAGAGCAAAATTCAGGCGGTCGACTAGCGCTCCTGTGTTCATCCAGTGATCGGCTGTCATCGGATAACCGGTAGGAGGAAGCATCTGATACAGAGGTTCTCCCATCCGCTGGAGTGTATAAACCAATGCTTCGGGATTGGTTGGAGCCGTATCGGTAGCACGGAAAGCCGATGCAACAAACTCCAACGGAGTCTTCACCTTGGCACGGTAGTATTTCGGGGACCAAAACTCCGGTGAGTGATACATGGTCCGCAAAACCTCTTTGATATCGCCATCGGAACTCAGAAACGATTTGGCCATCCGGTCTACCAGCGAGTCGGGCGGATTATCGGCTACAAAGCGTTGCGCCAATTTGAAGCTGATGAAACGTGCCGTCTGCGGTTGAGCTGCAAGCCAGGCCAATGCGCGCTCTCCCTCGGCATAGCCATTCTCCGGAATTGTCTGCCCAAACCAATTTTTCTCTCCGGGCTCGTGCCGCTTCGGATCGAAGAGAAATCCTCCGCCGAATTCAGGACGATCCACTGTCCATCCCGTGAGTATCTTTGACAGGTTCGTTACGTCGGTTTGTGTATATCCACCGTTTACGCCAACGGTGTGCAGTTCCATTACTTCACGGCCGTAGTTTTCATTCAAACCACGTTGTACAAAATTCTTCTGCCCTGGCTTCGGCCTCCCAGCAACAATGGAATCCGGACCAATGGATTGCCAATTGTCCAGATAGACCAGCATGGCCGGATCTTTCGCTGTAGCTAACAAAAGATCACGAAATTTCCCTAGGGCATGTGGACGGATCGTGTCCCGTTCATAACTTGCGGTATAAAACCTGTCTGCATCCTTGTGAATATAAACATTGAAGTGATTGAACCAGAAATCCGTCATCACCTCCTGTAGCTGACGCTCACTGAGAATCGCCCGCACGATTTTAGCCTGCATCAACTCATTTGCAACCGCATTGGTTGCATTTCTAAAGTTTCCGGCCATTTCATTGAAGATCTCACGTTCACGCGGGGTGAAATCTCCCATCAGCTGATTCTTCTGGGCCGGCTGAAGATTCTCAGTCAGAATGATGCGGTCGTCTACTGACAGCTGCAGAATCATCGGCATGCGCTGATTCTTGGGAAGGACCAGCAGCTGTTCTGCCAGAGTTAGAGCTCGGGCCTGATTTATCTTCTTCTTCTCAGCCTCTTGTTCTTGTAGAGCTTTCTCCTGCTCCGGAGTCAGGGGAGCCGTTTGCTTCTGCCCGGCTTCGTTCTTCGCCTTCTCCGCCTCGGCCTTGGCGATCAGTACTTGATAAATTGCCGCAGTCGTGGGATCGGTTGGATACCCGGCCTTTCCTAGCATCACCTGACGAAGCATTTGCTCAGTAGGCATGAGCGATAAAAGCTGCGCGGGCTTAAGCGCCATTGCGGGATATTCACTGAGCCGCTTTTCCAACCCGGAATCGTTAATTTGTCCGGGATTGAGTTGTTGTTCAAACCATGAATCAGGCCCCATCTTCTCAACCAACGGAATGTCGCTGGGACGCGGCCCAAAGGTGAACCGGTTCAGGACGTGTGCCGCGCGCTCCTCATCGGTGAGGGGTGCTCGCGGTGATTCAGACGGAGAGATTTTTGAATGACTTTTATGGGAGCCCACAGGAAGACTCTTCTTCGAGGCGCTCTGCCCCATGGCCAGAGTGGGGATAAGAACCAGGCTAAGCAGTGAAGCAGAACGTAGCATAGGCAAACTCCGTCAAGGGTATGAACCATACTTCCGGTGAGGAGTTGCGGAAGGATCAAGAAATCCCAAAGCTTACAATCTCAGGCTACGGCTTTTTGCAGACGACGCTGCCGCCAGGCGATAAGTGGTCTGGATATCAAGAAAATAAACAACAAAACGGTCAGATTGAGAGGCTTCAGCACCCCCGGCTTTACGAGCCACCAGAAATGTAGAATCCCCAATACCCCGGCTACATAAACCAGGCGATGTAAAGCTTGCCAGCGCTTTCCGCCTAGCTTACGAATCGACCAGGTGGTCGAGGTCAATGCCAATAACAGGAGGAGAAACCACGCAGACATTCCTACCAAAACATAACGATGCTGTGAAATATCGGAAACAATCGCGTTCACATTGAAATAGGCATAGAGACCTATGTAGGTGAGCAAGTGCAGAGAGGCATAGAAGAAAGCAAATAGACCCACAAGGCGCCGAAAGCGAATCAGCCAATTCAATTGAGGAACGAGCTTTCGAACCGGGGAGATGGCCAGAGATAAGACTAGTAACCAGATGGTTGTGTCACCGGTAGTAAAGGTAACAGTGTGAGTCGGATCTGGTCCCAAAGTGCTGCTAAACGCCTGATAGCACAGCTTGACTACCGGGGACAGGCACATAGCCCAGACTAGAATTTTCAACCAAATGATCGTGCGATTCCCCATGAAACCTTTCTTCGTATCTTTCTTCTAGATCCCTCTAGTAGTACTTTTTCAGATCCATCCCCGAATATAGATTCGCGACCTGATCGGCATAACCGTTGAACATCAGCGTTGTACGCTTCTGGTGAAACAGCGATTCACCGATACGCCTCTCGGTCTTCTGGCTCCAGCGGGGATGATCTACATTCGGATTTACATTCGAATAGAAGCCATATTCATCCGAAGCCCGATCATTCCATGCCGTATGCGGCTGCTTGGCGACAAAACGAATTGCGACAATGGATTTAGCGGATTTGAACCCATATTTCCAGGGCACTACGATGCGCACCGGAGCGCCATCCTGATTCGGCAACGTCTCGCCATATAGCCCGAAGGTCAACAAAGTCAGCGGATGCATCGCTTCATCCATTCGCAGACCCTCGGAATAAGGCCAGTTCAGAGCTACCTGGTTTACCCAAGGCATCTGTTTAGGATCATATAGAGAAAGAAACTGTACATACTTTGCCGAGCCGAGGGGTTCGCATTCCTTAATCAACTCCGACAACGAATACCCAACCCACGGAATCACCATGCTCCAGGCCTCTACACAGCGCAGCCGATAAACACGATCCTCCAAGGGACGGAACTTCAATAGCGTCTCGATATCGAACGTCCGGGGACGCTGCACCAAGCCCTCAACACGAATCGTCCAGGGACGAACTTGCAAATGCCCTGCGTTCTTGGCCGGATCGCCCTTGTCTACGCCAAACTCGTAAAAGTTGTTGTAGCTGGTGATGTTTTGAAGAGAAGTCAACGGTTCTCCGGTCGTCGTTAAGGAACTCTTGACAGTCTGCAAACGGGTACCAGCCTGTGCCCCTATCGAAGGAGAGATCATCTGGCCAAAGCGTTCGACACCAAGGATTCCTGCACCGGCGGCAGCGGCCTTAGCCAGAAACTTCCGGCGATTCAGATAATCGGCCTTGGGGGTAATCTCAGATGACGGGATGTCGTTGGGTTTCCGCAGGATCATGGCGTATCTTCCTTCTTTGACGCTTTTCGGACTGGTTTACGTTTCGGCGCGGCAGAAGCTGTTGCTTGAAATTTAATTTTTAGATCATCCAAACATAGGACACATGGAAGGTAGAAAGGTTACAGAAAAGATGGAAACACTGACCTCTGCGAGAAAAGACACTCTACGGCAAGCCGCTGAACTGCTCCTCGAAGCACGCCGGACCAAGCAGCCGCTTACCGAGTTGCCTGAAGCGCTCCGGCCCCAATCCAAGGAAGAAGGTTACTTCATTAACGATGTGATGGCATTGAGCTTCGGAGAGATTGGCGGATGGAAGATCGGGGCCAGTTCCCCTGACGTTACCCCCACCTTCGGGCCTATGCCGCTCGCCCTGGGCTTTGCTCCCAGCGGAACGACCTTGGGAGGGACTCTTCGCCGTCTGCGTGGATTGGAAGCAGAGCTTGCCTTCCAGATGGGAAAAGACTTGCCGCCTCGCACCACTCCATACTCCCGGGAAGAGGTTGTTGCCGCCGTCAAGATGTGCACTCCTGCCATCGAAGTCCTGGATTCAGCCTTTGCGGAACCGGACAAGACCGACAAGCTCTCGGTAATGGCCGATTTGCAGGTGAATGGTGGATTTGTCTGGGGCACGCCCGTTGAGAACTGGCAATCGATCAATCAGGCTGAAGAAGAAGCGGCCATGATCGTAGATGGCGCGGTTCGGAAGCAGGGAGTCGGCTCCAACTCTGCGGGCCACGACCTGTTCCGGATGGTGGTCTGGCTTGCCAACGAAGGCTCCTACCGGACTGGAGGACTGAAGGCTGGTCAGTGGATCACCACTGGTAGCTGGACTGGCAAGACCTGGGCAAACGAGGGATCCGAAGCCATCGCCCGCTTTGCACACTTTGGTACCGCCACCTTACGTTTCGCCTGATCTTGATATCCGCAGCAGGGCCCGGCTCTCCTATCGAGATTCGGGCTCACTGTACCTTTGCTACGTAAGAAGGCTTTTCTTCAAAGGGCCAGGTTCTCTCGCGAAAAGTGCGAACCAGGAAGACCGCGATACCTGTAACTCCCACCACCGCAGCAATCCCTAATTCCCGGCCGGCAGCATGGCGAGATACAAGGATAAAGACAAATCCTGCAAATGCTGCTAATGGCGGCAACGGATAGAGCCATAGGCGAAATGGCCTTGGACGATTCGGCTCACGCCACCGTAGAAGAATCACTCCCGCATGTTGCAGCAGAAACTGCAGGATGATGCGAATTACCACCAAAGCCGCGATCACCTGCGGTAAGGGAAAGAAGCAAAAGACCGTAGCCACCAACCCCAAGGAAAGTAAAGAACGATGTGGGAAACCGTGCTTGGGGTGTAATGCAGACAAGGCGCGGAAGTAGTTTCCATCCTTGGCAGCAGCAAAGGGCACACGCGAATACCCCAACAGCAAGGAAAATACTGAGGCAAAGGCGCTCCAAATTACCAGTGCCGCCACCAGCCTTGCAAACGATGGTCCCCATGCTTTCGCAACCGCTGTTGCTACGACAGCATAACGATTCCCCGATGCAATCTCGCTGGCAGGTAATACTCCAAGAACACTGATATTCATTGCCAAATAGAGCAGTCCGACCAAAGCAATAGATAACAAAACAGCCCTAGGGATATTCCTCCCCGGATTTCGAACCTCCGACCCCAGGAAGCAGACGTTGTAATACCCCCAGTAGTCGTAAGTAGCAATCAAAGTCGCCGCGCCTAGCCCTTGGAAGAAAGCCGCATTCCATTGCAGGGCGTGAGGAGGCAGAGTGAAGGCCAACTGCGCATGGAAATGGGTAAAGCCGGAAATGATCACAAGAGCAAGAGTCAGCAGGACTCCGGCAAAAAGCATCCAGGCTAGACGGGCGATTGCGCTGAGATTGCGATAGAGCAAGGCCAGAACCGTCAGGCAGGAGCCCGCAGCCACAAGACTCGTCCAATGCAGCCAGGGCGTAGAGGGATGCACCGGCGTGCTCAACACAGGGAATAGCCAGGCGGCGTATTGCGCCAGACCAATACAACCGGAGGCAATAGAAAGCGGTGCACTGAAGCTGAGCTGCCAAACAAAAAGGAAGGAGGCCAGACGGCCCCAACGGTTTGCGCCGTATATCTCTCGAAGAAAGGCATACGAACCGCCCGCGTGAGGCATCGTTGCCCCTAGTTCAGCCCAGACCAATCCATCGCAGCAGGCAATCAGCGCCCCGAAGATCCATGCCAACAGAGCCTGAACGCCCCCCATTGCAGAGACAACCAGCGATAAAGTCATGAACGGCCCGACACCGATCATGTCGAGCATGTTCAGAGCCACTGCGCTTGGCAGCCCGAGTTGCCGGTGGAGATGAGAGGACTGTCTGTCTGAATCTTGCATTAGAGCATTCTAGCTTTCACGATAGCTCCGTCGAGACCGTTTCAAATGAGTCTACGGACAATCTCTGGCATCAGTTAGGTTTATATAGGCGTTTACTTTGCGAAGGTACTGAGCTGCCTTTCAGTTCCAGCTCTGTACGGATTCAGTCTTTCAAAAGCCAGAAATGATTAAAACCGAACGGATTGTACACTTCTTCCTAAGGATGAAAAACCACCCGACCTGGATTCGCCGTTTTGCCGCGGTACTCTGCGCAGTGCTGCCTGCGAGTGCCGGAGCCCAAACTGTTCCCTATGCCACCGAGATCACTCCCGATATCCGGACAGGCAAGTTGTCCGAAGATCGTGGCACAGCCGGACTTGAACAGACCCTGCATAAACTGAACACCTGGGCCAGCCTCATGTTGATTACGGCCCACCCCGACGACGAAGACGGCAGCATGCTGGCCTACGAAAGCCGGGGACTGGGTGTACGCACCTCACTCTTGACGCTCACCCGCGGCGAGGGTGGACAGAATGCAATGTCCGGAGAAAGCTACGACGCTCTCGGACTGATCCGCACGCAGGAACTGCTGCGCGCCGACGAGTATTACGGAACCCAGCAGTATTGGGGCACAGTGGCAGATTTCGGTTTTTCCAAAACTATTGAAGAGTCCTTCGATAAATGGGGTCATGAGCGCGTCCTTTACGATGCCGTTCGCGCTGTCCGACTGAATCGGCCTCTCGTCGTCATGTCCGTCTTTGTCGGCGGAATTACCGATGGACATGGACAACATCAGGTCTCAGGCGAAATCACACAGGAAGTCTATAAGGCCGCAGGCGATCCCAAGGTCTTTCCTGATCAGATCGCCGCCGGACTACGTCCCTGGTCTCCACGAAAGGTTTACTCGCGCACCCCATTCTTCCCTGTCAGCCCTAAGGGTATGTTCGACTACGCCACAGGGAAATGGGCTCCCGTGCGGTTTCGCAACCATGTCGATGGCACCTGGAGCGACAAAGCTCCGGAAGTAAATGTAGAAGTACCAGCAGGCACTTTCGATCCGGTTCTGGGACGTACTTATGTCCAAATTGCGAGAGAAGGATGGGGCGAACAAAAAAGCCAGAATGGCGGTGGATTCCCGGTGCTGACAGGACCTGCCAGCAATCCCTATCATCGTTGGGGCTCCCATGTATCTACCTCCACGCACGAAAAGACCTTCTTTGACGGAATCGATACCTCTCTGGAGGGAATGGCTGCGCTCGCGCCCGGTAACCCTGCCTTTTTGCGTGAGGGACTCAAGAAAATACAGTTGAGTGTCACCGCTGCTCTTTCCGGTTATGTTGCTACAGAACCGGAAAAGATCGCTCCCCAGCTGAGAGACGGACTCCTTGAAACACAAAAACTGTTCGATGCAATAAAGGCGAGTTCCCTTTCCAACGATGCCAAAGCAGATCTGGAACATGAACTGAATATCAAATTAGTCCAGTTCAACACCGCACTCGCAGAAGCGCTCGGACTTGAAGTAGCTGCCGTCAGGACGCAATCGAACAGCAGTGAGGGATTATCTCTCGGCAATCAGACGCCTCAAGCTGTCATTCCTGGCCAAAATTTTTTCGTCCGTGTTCATGCGACTGCTGCCAGTGCAGCGGCAAAGCTGATGAAAGCAGAGGTCTCCACTCCCGAAGGCGAAAATTGGAAGGTAGAAAAACAAGGTGGAGATTCAGTAGCAAGTACAGATACATTTTTCAAGATTCTAGTACCAGATCATGCCCGGCCTACCGAGGCTTATTTCAGCCGCCCGAATATCGAACAACCCTACTATGACGTGCAAGACCCCCGGTGGAGAAATGCTTCTCTCGCTCCCTATCCGGTCAGCGGGTGGGCCGAATTTGCTTATAACGGCATTACGATTCGCATAGGAGAAGTGGTACAAACCATCCATCGTGTTCAAGGACCAGGATCAATCCAGGAACCGCTCCTGGTTACACCTGCCTTGGGCATATCTCTCGATCCAACCGGCAGCGCCGTTCCTCTTAGTAGCAAGGCCTTCACCGTTACAGCAAAAGTACATGGACAGATTCCCGCAGAGGGGCAGGTACATCTGAAGTTGCCGGCGGGCTGGAGCTCCGAACCTTCATCGGCACAATTCCAAATTACCAAGGAGGGTGAAGAAGTTGCGCTTCCATTCACGATTCACCCCCAAACGTTCGAACCCAAACTGTACACGCTGGAAGCAACTGCGGAAAGTAACGGACACGAGTACAAACAGGGATGGCAGACAGCAGGTTATCAGGGAGTGCTACCCTCAAATCTCTATCGTCCGGCAATGAGCCATGTTCGGGGAGTCGATGTGAAGGTCGCAGAAGGGCTTCACATTGGATATGTCATGGGCACGGGAGACGATGTTCCCGCAGCAATCGAAAGCCTGGGCAATACCCCGCATTTGATTACCGATGCGGAACTCGCCAACGGTAATCTGTGCGCATATGACACGATTATTATCGGTATCCGCGCCTATTCGGCTAGACCTGCCTTAAGCAAATGGAATCGGCGTTTAATGGATTTCGTCGAACGCGGAGGCAATCTGGTCGTTCAGTACCAAAGCTCTGACTTCCCTACACCATATCCGTTATCGCTGGGGAATCTTCCAGAGAAGGTTGTCACGGAACAGGCACCGGTTCATCTGCTTCACACAGAGAATCCATTGCTGTGCCAACCGAATGCGATTCATCAGGAAGACTTCAATGGCTGGGTGGAAGAACGAGGACATTCTTTCGCAGCTTCGTGGGATTCCAAATACACATCACTGACCGAAACAGCCGATCCGGAACAAGACCCGCAAGAGGGAGGAATTCTGACGGCTCCTTACGGCAAGGGACGATACACCTACGTTGCTTATGCTCTGTATCGTCAGTTTCCCGAGGTAGTACCAGGAGCTTACCGAATCCTCGCTAATCTGATTTCGATAAAAGGAACTGCTCAGTAAAGAAGAAACCAGTTCGAACAACATGGCAGTCATGAACTGATATCCCTGAAAGAGAAAGGACCCGCCTACGCGGGTCCTTTTTGTTGGAGAGGGGAAGTCTTACGGTAGATAGTAACGAAGAGATGTTTCGACTACATGGTCGGTACCACGTGCACCGCCATTCGGATTTAGAGGACCGCCGGTGCCGGACCAAAGATCGCGCTGGAAGTGGCTGTACTGAATCCCCTGACGGAGACGTCCCATTGGTCCTGAATAGAAGTTGTACCAATAGCCAGCTGTAATTTCCTGCACGTCTTTATTCTGGTTTCCGCAAGTCGGGTTAACCGGATTGAAGCCGGTAGTGTTCGTTCCGCTGGGTACTGGTTCCGTGTTGCAACCAGACATCGCTGTCTGAGGAGAACCATATCCAACTCTTCCGAAGTAACGACGGTACACATAATCGCCGCCGTAGTTGAAGTAGAGGCTCAAACGAGAAGTGGGACTTGCTTCCAAAGTGCCAAGAGCGGAGAAGGCACGCAGCGGAGCAATCTGACCATCAGGACGCAGCGTAATATCTGCAATGGTCGAATCGCCGTAGCGGCCCATTCCCTGCCCCCACAATCCCTTCAAACCGATCGAAAGCTTCTTATTCGCTGCAGGAATGCGGAAGCCCCCGCCGACACCACCTACAGCAGTGCTGTCATTGTAGGCCCCTGCCGATGAGTTAGTTGCGCCATTGGGGTAAACACGATCACGGAAGAAGCGTCCGATACCAAAGAGTTCATAGTGTCCACGACCGGGTTCCCAAACAGCCTTAGCAATAAAGTCGGGAGCGAGGTTAAAGGAGTAATTAGCAGTGGAGTTATAAAGACCTCCACCAACGCCGGCGGAGCCGATCAACAGATTCGTCGGCAGATTGCTACCGGCAGGATTCAGAGTCTCGGCATTCTCCGCTGAAACTCCCAGCCATAACTTATTGGAGAAATTTTTGCTAACGCGGAATCCATACTGCCGTGTCCACACAAAGCCTGCGGTATATTGCGGATCAATTGTGCCAGGAAGAATTTCCGATCCGTTTGACATACCCTGCGATGTTTCAGTGGCCAGCGACCACATCTGTCCGCCAGTTACGGTCCAGCCATTGTTCATCGCCGCTTGAGCCCAGAGTTGACGCTGACGAACGACATAGCTGTTCGACTGGTTATTGTTCGAGGTGATGCCGGTACCAAGCCAGTCCAATTCGTAGTATCCGGTCAACGTCATGTTCGGCAGCTTGCCGACTGCCTTGAGAGCAATACGGGACTGACGCCCGGAACCATAGAACTCGCTTAACTGAGCCGCATCCGAATGTTCAAGAGGAACACCGGTAAATGGAGTATTGATGTCACCACCGGTAGCAGCGCTGCGATATACCGTCGCGGCTTCGATAAAGCTACCCGTTGGAGAAATCGTGACCCCCTTGAAGTGAATAGCATCGGGATTTTCAATCGCCTTCTTTACGGTCGCCTGTTGATCCTGAATTGTCCCGACGATGGAAGCTGTGTTGAGCTTGAGATCGCTCACCGAACTCTGAAGAGTAGAAACCTGAGTTGCATTATCAGCAACTTGCTGTTGTTGCTGATTCGCTGCTTGTTGGGCGGACTGTGCGGCCTGCTGCGCAGCTTGAGCCGCCTGCTGAGCTTGTTGAAGCTGAGCATCGCGATCTGAGAGCTGCTGCTTCAGGCCATCGATTTGGGAACGCTGCGAATTCAGATCGCGCCGCAACTCCTCGATCTGCGATTCAACAGATGGCTTCTTTTCTGCGGCCTTTCTGCGAACTTTCTTCACAGGCGCATGGTTGGAGGAGCCAGCCGTGCTTTGTGCATAGCCGACACCGACGGCGGTGGCGAGCACAATAGCAGCAAGCGCCTTAAGATTGGTTTTCATTGAGCCTCTCTCGAATTTCTTTTATTTTGTGTAGACCCGCCTAACTCCTGCGGAATCTTCTTTCTGGCAAAGTTCAGACCGCATTGAAGCTAATTGCAGGCCTCGGACTTCAATAATGGATACAGAACTTGCCAGAGCTCATCGTCTCAGCCCTTTGTGAATGTTCTGAGAAATTTCAGTGAATGTTCTCGAAAAACTCTGGCCCAGATATGAGGAAATATCGGAGATTTAACAGGTTAGGAAACAGTTGATAGTAGGCAGGAAGAAAACTGTGATTACGATCACCAGCTTGTCGGACAACTGTCACAGAGGAATTTTCAGGTACCTGCCAAGATATTTCCAGGTTGAATGATTCACTCAAGTGGGCAGAACAGGATTCGGATAACAGGATCCCTACACTTTTCGCAGTTTAGGTAGTGCAGTACTTGTTGTGGCAGTAAAAGTTGTCGGCAGTAGAGCTGTTGTAGGAAGAAATCTTTCGTAAGGCAAGAATTGTAGTACTAGCTTTTGCTTCAAGCTGATGTTCTTGCAGTGGTGTCTTGCTTTCGATGGAATTCGCAGTACCAGTAGTCCTGGAAGTAACGTAGTTGAGTAGTGCAAAGCAGTAAAAAAGTAGTAAAGCAGTTCAGCAGTCGCAACACAGGACCATCAGACCCGAGCAGTTAAGCGGGCACGCTATATAAACGCTCTCTCAAGCGGCAGCAGAAAACTCCGGCGCAGTAGACTCGGAGACCCTGCTGCCGTTTCCTTTCGAGAAATACGCCTAAAATCCCCTATATTACTCATTCTGCAAAATTTACCCCTTATTTCCTCATCTCCAGACTGTTCCCAACTGCCCGGCCATGCTAGGATGCAAATTGACCCCTATTAGAGATCGTCATCGCAGTGCGGGGCAGCAGGTTGTTCCTGAAGCAACGATGACAATCGCGCAGCAAAGGTCATAACGAGGTATTCCTAAGAATGCCCGTTCGCTGCAAACAATTTAAATCCCCATTGCGGGCGTGGCGAAATTGGCAGACGCGCTAGACTTAGGATCTAGTGGGGAAACTCGTGGAGGTTCAAGTCCTCTCGCCCGCACCAACCTACAGGCTTACACACCACAAATAAAACTGACTCTGTGGCTGCTCCCCGTTAAATCAATGAGAAGTCCCATCTGATCCTAAAGACTCCTCCTCAAAGCAGGTTCCCTGCCCTTTCTGAATTCTCGCTCATAAGTGGCTCAAACAGTCACAGCTTCGATATCCACCAGTTGCTGTCGCGCTTTCCTGATCTTTTGCTGCAGCCCCCAAAAGGAGAAAGCAAACATCACTACAATTAGAATCCCCTCGGTAAAATTCCAGGCATTTGCGAGTGCAGCAAAAATATTGCATACAGCAAAAATCGCCATAACCAAAGCGACTGCGATCCTTTTATTGCGTACTTTTTCTTTCAGGAAGCGCCAAGCGACGATTGCCAAGGGAAGAGTTACGGCTTCGGCATCATACTGCCGAATTCGAGGATTCAGTAGCATCGTTCCAATCAAGAGCACGGGCATCCAGTCGTAAATGGAAAGTCGTCCTGCCAAATAATGCCGTGAACAATACCAGAGCAGCAGCAAAACACCTGCGGCATAAAAGAGATAAAAAACCGTACAGATTGTCTGATAGCTATGCCCATGCGCCAAGAGCACTCCACCTAGTAGACCCGCAGGACTAAAGCCAAATTCCTTGTTATATAAGAACTCCAAATTCATCATCTGGAGATATTTCTGAAAAGCTTCAGGCCACATCCATCTCTGAGAGACAAACAAAACACTACTGAGAAAGCCTGTACCCGCTACTCGCCACCACTCGCCATAAGCTGTCAAAACAGGGATTACAAGTAAGGTAAGCATTGGAGGCTTAAAAAGAGAGGCTAAAAGTACTGCCCCATAGAACCATCTCCAGCTGCCGCACTTATAATCCCAGATCGCAGCGGCAGCAATCAGACCATAGAGGACAATAGCTATATTACCTGCCAAAAGAAAATCATCGTTGAGTAATCCAGGGAAAAATACGCAAAGCGGCGAAAGATAGCGGAAAATGCCCCATTCATTTTGAGAAAGAAAGTGCTCTTCACTCCATAGCAATAGCCACGCTCCCAAAACATAGGCTATCCAATATCCAGAAGCGCGAAGCCAGACTGGAATCTGACCGATTACACGCACTGCAAGCAACGTAATCGGCGGATAGATATAGTTCAGCGTACGTTCTTTCGTACCCCGAGCATGTTTTAGCTGTAGGCGAGCAATACCGGAATTATAGGGAGATTGACCTGAATGTACTTCAATGACTGTGCTCTCATAGACTTTTGCATCTATGCCAAAAGGGAATGCCACAGCCATACAAATCGCGGCGATCAGGGACATGAACCAAAGAAGTGAAACAGCATACTTCTTCTTGAGCAAAGACAAAAACCACGAACAGCTCATTTGGATAATTATATCGGGCCGACAAATCGGAGTATTTAGAGCAAGAAGCGATATCTCTGTTAGGAATTCCGAACAGTGAAGTTGTGGAAGTTAGTACTCGTTTCTACATCACGCTATAGATATCCCAACTCAACTCCGCGCAAAACGGCACGAATGCGGTCGCGTACACCCAGCTTTCCCAAGATATTCGAGATCTGATTACGTACCGAACCTTCCGCTACGAGTAAGGCCGCACTAATTTCGCGATTGCTATATCCGGCAGCAATCAGGCGCAGAATCTGGAGCTCACGAGGCGTCAGCTTCTCCGGTGTCTCGCTGACTTCGAAGTTCCTGGGCTGTTGACGGAAGTGGCGAATAGCCCGCTCCGTCAAAGCTGGCTGGAGCAGAGTCTTTCCCTCATTCAAATCTCGAATGGCGGCAGCAAGCCGATCGAGGGAGATGTCCTTCAGGAGAAAGCCAGCTGCCCCGACTCTTAATGCCGCAAAGAAAAGATCGTCTTCGTCAAAGGTAGTAAGGAGAAGCGATGGTGGCGGATCCGGAAGACGTTCGCTTAGCTCGCGCACAACATCGATTCCCGACTTGCCCGGCATGCGAATATCCATCACCAGAATATCGGGTTGCACCTTGTCGAAAGCAGCCAAAGCCTCCTCTCCGTCGGCAACTTCAGCAACCACCTCGAAGTCCGGACACATGCCGAGAAGTTCGACAATTCCTTTGCGAACGAGCATCTGGTCTTCAGCAAGAAGAATACGAATCATACTGCGCTTCCTCCCTGGCGCTGGGGAATCCGCGCAATAGCGCGCAGGCCTCGGGGCTTGTTGGCTTCAAAGACAAGAGTACCGGAAACACTGGCCAGCCGTTGCTGAACTCCGTTGAGTCCATTGCCAAAGGACATCGGCAATTGGCCGGCTCCATTATCGGAGACAACCAATTCATAGCCACCCCTTCGCTTGTGGGCATGCACTTCAATGCTCTCCGCACTTGAGTGACGAAGTGCATTTGTAATAAGCTCCTGCGCAACACGGAAGAGAGTGTGTCCTAGAAACGGGCTTACCTGTTCGGCTTCCGGTTCTATGTGGATTGCGATATGAGGACGATCAATCTCTTTCGCCAGAGCTTCGAGAGCAGGGCGCAAACCAACCGATTCATTTCCATTCCATCCGGAAACCATATTTCGAATCTCCCCCAAAAGCGTGCGCGTAACCAAGTATGACTGTTCTATCTTCTCCCGCAAGCGTACTTCAGCCGTTTCTGCCAAGCGTGTAGCTACCTGGAGATGAATACTCAACGCAGTCAGATGATGACCCACGGAATCATGTAACTCCCGTGCAAGATGTACGCGGTCGGCTACTCGTGCTGTTTCTGAGGCAAGCTCTTGTGTCGCCCGTAGTTCTGCGTTGGCTGCCGCCAATTCCCGCGCCTGCCTAGCACCGGAAGATCCCAGCATTCCAACTGCAAAGGCCATGAGATACCAGGCAAGTGCGGAAATAACAATCCAGAACCAAAGCATCGCATTCGACATCCCCTTGAGCTCCGGAACGGGAAGAACTCCGTAGGAATGACTCATGTAGATATCGGTGCAGAGTTCAGCTACCGATTGAAACAAAATCCACAGCAACGCACTGCGTACCGGTAAGAGAAACGTAACTTCAGAGGCAACAAAGTACAACAGATCTGGCTCGAAGTACAGGGCAACCGCACTCTGCAATCCCAATAGCCACCAGTTCGCCCTTGCAGTGCGAAGCCAGAAACGCTCTTGAGTTGCGACCAGCAACAGCGCCCCGAAAAGAACAAATCCGGAAGCTTTGGCGAGCGAACGTGCAACAAGTGGCCAGTGTGCCGGAACCGTCAAATCAATGAGATTTTTGGGATCCACCCCGACACCGAAAACCTCCGCATAAATGGCCCCAAGCCCCATGAGCAGGCCCATCAACAGTCCGGCGAGACGCAGTACGGTGACTGGACGAATATTTTTCACAGGTCTCCATCCTATCGGTATCGAAACCATGGCTAACAGTGACGTTTGTCATACATTTTTCGAGACTTCCATCACTCGAAAAGCGATTCCACCCTTCTGCAGACTGAATAGCACAGGGGGGAACTACGAATGCACATCTGGATTGCAGGAATTCTTGGCATTGTACTTTTCTTCAGCATGCGAGAGATTGGAGCACAAATGCTCCAGGCTGGCTACTTGGGCTCAGACGGAAAAGATGCTCCAGAATATAAAAACGACGGTCATCGCCAGCCGTCCGCAGCAGGAATCGACAACCGGACATGCCACATTGAGCATGAAAGTTGATTCCATTCCTATCTCTGTGCGTAAGTCCTCACAAATATCTCTGTTCTAGCTCGAAAATAGAAGGAATATGTAATGAAGATGCTATTGCTCGCTGCCACAGCTACTATCATGCTGTTGTTAGGCGGCTGCAAACATTCCGGACCGCCCGCAACACAAGCACAGGCGGAACCAGTACAACCCTACTCCGTCAATGCACTCGGCCGCTTGGAACCCCGGGGATCTACCCGCAGCATCTCTGCTGCCGCGGGTATAGATGGAACACGAGTCGGAAAGCTTTTTGTCGAAGAGGGCGACACGGTAATCGCAGAACAGCCCTTGTTCTCTCTCGATAATGTGCAGCGGCTTCAGGCTACATTGAAGCAGGCCCTCGCAATGGAACAACTTTCCGCAGCCCGCCTGGAACAAGCTAAAACTGGAGCAAAGTCCTCGGAAATAGCAGCACAACAGGGGCTGGTCAAACGGCTTGAGTCAGAAAAAGCAATTGCGGAAACGCAATTTCGACGCACGCAGGAACTGTGCAAAAGTGGAGATTTTTCGGCTCGCGAATGTGAACAACGCCGACTCAACTTCGAAAACGCAAAGCGGGAAATTATGCGCGCGCAAGCACAACTGACAACCTTGGAGAATGTGCGTCCCGTAGATGTGGAGGTGGCGCGTAAAGAGCATGAACTAAATCGCGCCGCTACAAAACGGGTTCTGTCCGATATCCATGCAGCTACCATTGTGGCACCCGTATCTGGAGTGATCCTGCGCATCTATAACCGCCCTGGAGAGGTGGCTAGCACCAAGGTACTCGACTTAGGCGAAACAAAACAGATGGTCGTCATGGCCGAGGTCTATGAAGCAGATATCCGCCGCGTGCGTATCGGGCAGATGGCTGAGATCAAACTGCCAACGCTGGGAGATATGCTCAAAGGAAAAGTAGAACGCATCGGACAGGTTGTGGGGAAACGCGAAGTGATTAACGGTGACCCAGCAGCAGAAACCGATGCTCGTGTCTTCCGCGTCCAGATTGCTCTTGACCCACGATCCACCGAACTGGCAGCCAAACTGAGCAATATGCAAGTGGGGGTACATATCCTTCCATGAGCGATCTAAGGCATCGTCCAATCTGGAAACAGACTCCAGTTGCGTGGCTCCAGCTCACACACCAGAAGCTTCGTTTTGTCGTCGTCCTGCTGGGAGTGAGCTTCTCGACCCTGCTAATTTTTGCCCAACTCGGGGTCAAAGAATCTCTATCCGATAGCGTATCCCTGCTGGAGACGCATTTAAACGGCGACCTCTTTCTTATCGATCAACGCTCGCAGGCTCTGATCGAAGCACAACCCTTTTCAAGAAGATTACTGATTCTGGCACAAGATTTTCCTCAGGTCGACAGCGTCGGAGAACTCTTTATCGGTAATGGGCGGTTAAAACATCCGACCACAGGAGTGAAACGCTCCGTGCTTGTAATCGGAGTTGATCCGGATAGTCCGGCACTAGACCTCCCCGAAATCACTAAGCACAAAGAAACGCTCCGCATGGCGGACATGATGCTATACGACGACGCCAGTAGCGACCAATTTGGCCCGATCGTCGATATGTTGAGCCAGAATCCACGCCTTCGCCTGCAACTGGAAAAACAAAGATTTCAGGTTGGGGGGCTCTTTCATCTGGGAGCAAGCTTTGCTGCGGACGGAAATGTATTAATGGGGAAACAAGCCTTCGAGCGCACTTTTCCGGACAGGCAAATTGGAGCCATGGATATTGGAGTGATTCGCCTGCATCCAGGAAGCTCCATCGGAGCGGTACAGACAGCGTTACGAAATTTTCTTCCCAACAGTCTACGTGTCCTGACAAAGGAAGAACTTATTCAATCAGAACAGGACTACTGGGGAGGTAGCACTTCCATCGGAGTCATCTTCAACCAGGGAGTCATTCTCGGATTTATCGTTGGAGTCGTTATCGTGTATCAGGTCCTTTTTACCGATATAGCCAATCACCTAAAGGAATACGCCACACTCAAAGCTATTGGATACGGAGATAGATACCTCGTTGGCATCGTCTTTCAGGAAACATTGATCCTCAGTGTTCTGGGGTATCTTCCCGGTCTTATTGCATCGAGCTTTCTCTATCATTTCACGCAACAGGTCTCGTCCATCCCCATGCAACAGACATGGCAACGAAGCATTCTTGTCTTTTTCTTGACATTAACTATGTGTTTCTTTTCCGGACTGCTGGCGATCCGCAAGCTGCGGCAGGCGTCTCCCGCGGAGGTCTTTTAATGGATCCCGTTGTCTTCCTAGAAAAGGTCAACTTCTTCTTCGGGAATAATGGCCTTCGCAAACAAATTTTAAAAGACGTTAGCCTCTCCATCCATGCAGGAGAGATCGTTCTGCTCACTGGACCTTCCGGCAGTGGCAAAACTACGTTACTTACTCTGATTGGAGCCCTACGAAGCAACCAACACGGTACGGTAAAGGTGTTAGGCGAGCTACTACAAGGAACAGAGCCGGCAGTCTTGACGCGCGTACGACGTGGAATTGGCTTTGTGTTCCAGAATCATAATCTGCTTCCGTATCTCACCGCCATGCAAAACGTACATATGGCCGCCGAACTGTCACTCGAATCTACGCAACGGGAATTGAGTGAAAACTCAAGAATAGCCTTGGAAAGTGTCAACTTACTCGACCAAGCCGATAAATATCCGAATCAAATGTCCGGTGGGCAGAACCAGCGGGTTGCAATTGCACGTGCACTCGTTCGCAAGCCAAAGCTATTGCTAGCCGATGAACCAACATCTGCTCTCGATTCGAAATCCGGCAGAGAGATTGTGAATCTGCTTAAAAATCTTGCGAGTGAACGTGGGACCGCGGTGCTTCTGGTAACGCATGACAATCGCATTCTTGACATTGCCGACCGGATCTTACACATGGAGGATGGCGTTCTATGCACTGCCTGATTCTCGCTGTACTCGCATCCTCTCTCTTGTCCTTTCCAGAAAACCGGACCGAGACCATCACACTGAAAGAAGTAGTTATACGTGTTCTTGAGCAACACCCGGAGATAGAGGTTGAGAAAGCTTCTCTTGCTCAAGCACGTGCACTCGCAAACGGAGAACGGGAGGCCTTCGAGCCTGTCTTTCGTGCCGAAACAAACTTTAAGAATGGAACAAGTCCTGTAGCTTCGGTTCTTGATGCACCCAAAGGACAGCTCAAGGAACGCTTGCGGAGCCAGGCGGCACAGATTGACTGGTTGCTTCCGTATTCGGGCCTCAATCTTTCGAGCCGTTTTGAAAATCAGCAGATAAGTTCCAATAATCCCTATTACAGTTTGAGTCCCTATTTTGCACCACAATGGAACTTTCACCTGACAGCGCCATTGCTACGCGGAAGACAGATCGACGAAAACCGCTATAATCTGCACGTTCGCTGGAAACAGGTTGGGATCGCACGCGAAGAGGCACAGCTTCGTCTTTCGTCTCTTATGCAAACCGCAGAATCGGCTCACCACGAGTTAGCAGAGGCATTGCGGGCTCAGGAGACAACCCAATTCCATCGCGACACGGCACGCCGCATCCTCTCTTCTACGCAAAGACTGATTGCAGCGGGAGAACTAGCTCCCGCCGAGGAAAGTAGTGCTTCCGCTGATCTCGTTCTTGCAGAAGAATCACTTACACAGGTGCAGCAACGGGTAAACGATGCGCGAATGCAGCTTTCGCTCGCCCTCGGAGTAGATCCCGCAACCGCCCCTGTCTGGATTACAGTAACCGACACAACACCTTATCCATCAGACGAGCCAGATCAGCTTATTGCACGTGCATTTCGAACGCGGCCTGAGTTCGCGCTTCTGAAACAAAAGCAGGAACTTACTCATTGGGAAGAAGATCTAGGTCGTGACATGAAGCACCCTCGTGTCGATCTAAAGACTGGCGTCAGTTTGCAAGGCTTAGCCGGGGATCCTGTTTCCGTTTCCGATATAAGTGGCAATCCTGGCATTTTGCGAAATGCAAAGGGGGGCTTTCAACAGGCCCTCAAGCAGTTTCCGGATTACCCCACCTGGCAGATCGGACTTTCCATCAGTCTTCCCCTGCATAACCGACAGGCAGATGCACACATTCAGCGCGCTGTACAAGAAAAGCGAAAACTCACCGCAACGACAAGGGAAATACAGGAACGAGTTACAGCAGAGGTTTTGACAGCACTCCACGCTCTGGAAGCTGCCAAGATACGGATTGCTCAAACACAACAGGCACAGGAACAGTTGCGTGCTCGCATGGAAAGCGAACTGCGTCGATTCCACGCCGGAGAAGTTCGCCTTATCGAGGTAGAAACCCGGGCAAGGGATCTGCAGAGAAGCGATCAGCTGCATTCAGCTGCATTACGGGCGCGTGACGACGCAGAAACAGCCCTGAGGCACGCAACCGGAGAGACTTTGACGGCATGGGGAATCGTCTTCACTTTGCCCTAAAACTTAGCTGCAACACTGCAATCTTTCCCTGGTCAGGACGCTAATCACAAGGAGAACAACAGTGAAAACCGTACAGCTTTCCCTGATATTAGTGCTATTCTTGCAGCTCTGCGCCTGCGCCAAGACCGAGTTCCATGCTGACAAGGATCTATCTCGTAACCTATGGCTTTCCCCTGACAGAAAAACTGTCCTCGCAATTGAAGTCTGCGGCACAGGATTATGCGGAAGGATCGCCGGGATGCGTCCCAATTATGGAGCAAATGGAGCTTTGCTTCTGGATGTAAAAAACGAATCTCTATCCATGCGCATGCAGCATGTTTGCGGCATGAAGGTCTTTCGGAATCTTCACTGGAGTCCAAAATTAAGAGCCTGGGAAGGACATATCTATTATCCGCAAACCGGCAGGCATTACCCCGCGCAAATAGCTACCGGAAAAACAGGACAGCTTTTCATTCGCACAGAGCTGGAAGGGCCACGCTTCTTCGGCATGAGTTGGCTAAGCCAAACCGAAACATGGACTCGCTACAACGGAGAGACAAAAGACGACTGCACAGTCCTTGAACGAATCAGGTAAAGGCTGATCGCTTTCCTGCCAGCTTTTGAATGCATCGATAGAAATGGGATTACTATCTGTTGCAAGATTTCGAACTTATGCTGCTGACTTTTCAACAGGAACGACTCGGGGCGAACTACGATTCTCTACTCCTAGCCAATTCAGAATCGGAGTCGTACTCATCGTGGTCACAAGAGCCATCACCACCATCATCGTAAACAGTGTTGGAGAAAATGCCCCAACGTTGTAGGCAATGTTAAGCACAATCAGTTCGACCAGTCCTCGAGTATTGAGAAGTGCTCCCAGAGCTACGGCATTCCGCCATGACTGGCCAGTCCAACGCGCAGCCAAAGCGGCGCCCCCCATCTTTCCAAAGACTGCAGCTAAAAGCACGATACCGGCCCACAGCCACATTGCCTTACCACTTAGCAGATCGAGTCTGGTACGCATTCCGGTAAGAGCAAAGAAGAGCGGCAGCAGCAAGACAGAAACCAACATATCCAGGCGGCCGCGAAGTGAAACTTGCCAATGCTCGATTCGCGGGAAGCAGACTCCAGCTAGGAAGGCTCCGAAAAGCGGATGAATGCCAATCGCCTCCGTTGCCGCCGCAGAGGCAAGCACCATGGCAGCAACAATACCTAGCAGTTCAAGGGAGAGATCGGAATCTTCTCTGTTACGTGCAAGACGAGCTGCGAGAGGCTTAATCACTCCCAGCATAACCACGAGATATGCCACTAGTCCGAGAAGCCGCAGAGGCAACGAGGAAGGGCCTCCTTCCGCTCCAATCAGAGCCAAAGCTAAGGCAAGCATCAACCATGCAACAACATCATCCACTGCTGCACACAGGATAGCTGTCGTGCCCAAGGCGCTGCTCTGCAAGCCTCTCTCTTCCAGGATGCGCGCCAGGACAGGAAAAGCGGTGATGCTCATGGCAATCCCCAGGAACAATACAAAAGGGATACTGCCGATGCCATGCGGGGCAAAGCGAATACGTAACGAATGTGCAAGCAAGGCGCCCATCGCAAACGGCAGGAGGATGCTCATTCCACTAGCTAAAACAGCCGTCGTACGCTGCCGGTATAGCTGCGCATAATCCAATTCCATTCCAATCAGAAATAGGAAAAGTATCAGACCAATTGTCGAAAGAATTTCGAAGGATGTAAACGACGACTTCGGGAACAAAACTTCTGCTGCATGTGGCGCGAAGCGTCCAAAGACGGAGGGGCCGAGAGCAATCCCTCCAACAATTTCGCCGATTACGCGTGACTGACCAACCTTTCGTGCCAGCCAACCGCACGCCAGAGTCACCAGAATGACAACTGCCATCTGGACGAGAAGAAGAGTCATGGATCTCCTAATAGGCGAAACATGCGGCCACAGAGGTTTCGTTTCTTCTTGTTTACCAGAGAGTAATTATTCTGCCAACCTACACCGACCCTAGTGCCGGTGGAACAATCCCTTTAACGCATCGGTTAAAGGGCTGGAATTGGTGTTTTTCTTCTGCTGAAGTCTTTCTCCGACAATTTGCCTCATATCAGGAGAAAAGGTTGGATTTGAGGTTGTACCGCCAATCGTAAGGGGAATGCCGTCCTTCGTAGCCTGATTGACTGCAGTTCCAAAAACTCCCGGCAATAGAGTCATCGCCTGTGCTGCCAGACCGCCTATTCCAGTGGAGGAAAGTTTAACCACCAGATGATAGTTCAATGCTCCACCGGGGCTGACAGTTCCACTTCCCGATGCGGCTCCGACTCCTTCGACTACTGCAGCCAGATTGTCTGTCTGGGTTCCATCGGGGCCATAGTGCAGATTCGTGTTTAGTACTTGAATCGTTGTATTCGAACCGGTCCGGGCGCCTGTAAAAGTCTGTATCGAAGCTAGTTTCTTTCCCAGATCAAATCCTGCCAGCTGAGTATTGGCAATACGTACCGGTCCACTGATTACAGGTGCCGTTACGGGCCCGCTCACGTTCAATGAGGTCGAAAGAGTGCCACCCTGCAAACGGGAACCGGGAGGCAACTGTATTCCCAGCGAGGGAAGAAAAGCAACGAGCTCGTTAATGGGCATATTCTGCCCATTAACATTGAGATTTGTGGATATCGTAGTCCCGCGAGTTTGATAAGTACCTGTTATGGCAAGTGCCGCTTTACCTATCTTCAGGTCGGCACTTTCTACCTTTCCGGTAAGCTCTTGCAACTGCTGATTTACGACAAACTGAAGACTCAAGGGCTGTGAAGAAGGAGTACCATTCTTGGCCAGCTTCAGCTGCGCTGCATCCATGTGTCCCTCAGCATGGAGTGTTTGGCCATTGGAAGCGACCTTCGCATCCAGATCGGCTACCCCGGAAATGCCTTGAGCCGGTTCGACAAATCCTGCTCCAAGTAAATCGGCGTGCTTAAGTACTACATGTGCCGTAAGGGGAGTTAGCGAAGCATCGTGTTGATTGAATGGACCGCCGTTACCGCTAATGTCCAGACTCCCACCTGCAGGAAGCTTACCTTCCACAGAGAAAGGAAATGTATTCGCGAACGAGAAATTCTGCACCTTGACATTTAGATCGGTATAAATGCGTGGTTGTCCCTGTCGAGATAGGGCACTAAGAGTCACGACACCTTTCTTGATGTCTACCTTACGAACGGTCAGGTTGGGAATAAGAGAACTGGTTTCAGCAGTTGGCGCTTTGCGCTTCCCTTCTCCTCCGAGGCTTGAATAATTCCAGAGACCATTCTCAGAACGAACCAAGGTGATCTTGGGTTCATTAATAGTAAAACCCGTGATATGCAGCTCCCGATGGAAGAGCAGCGGCATCATCTCGACACCGATGTGCACATCCTTAGCCGTTACAAAAGGCTGATTGCTGAATGCGGAATCATCCGCAATCGACAACCCTTCTGCAACAATGCTGCCGGAAAACAACGAAACATCGAGATGGCCAAGCTCTACTCTGCGTCCTAAAGAATCGGACAGCGCAGTCTCTATCCGTCCATGGTAAGTCTCTGCCTGCAGTAGATGCTGCACAACCAAGAAGCCGATCAGCAATACGGCTACTAAGCCTGCAATTACCATCCCGGTACGCTTTGTCATTACCATGTCTTTCTCCCACAGAATTACAACTCTATTGTGCTCTTTTTCATAACATCTCTGCTCGTCTTTGTCTTGTTCCTAACGGTTACAGCTTTCAACAACAGTTGTTCTCCTGCGGCATCCCAGGCGTTATGGAAGTTGCAGCTTACGTTATTGAAGACCTCAAGAAGATGACAGCCGCCAGGAACCGGGACATCCTTGATGGGATGTCAGTTTACGGTGGCGGAGTTTGTTGGCGGGTTGTTCATGATCCTCCTTCTTGTCATTCTGATGCGGTTCTTCCTAAGGCTGCCATTGAAGCAGTAAAAGGCAAACCGAGCCAGGGCTGCAAGGACGCATAAAGGACTACGCCGCAATGGATATATCTGTCCACGAAGGGACACTATGGCAAAGGAAGGTGATGGATACACAGCTGGATCAGGACTCCCCATCATGAACACCGGCATCACCTTCACCAGTGAATTTCGTTTGTATCCGTCCAGAAAGTTTCACGGGAAGCAGGAAACGCCGTAAGCTGGAGAAACAATGAGTCAGACAATTCCGCAACCCAAAGTAACCGTAGTTCAAGCCACCGATTATCGCGAAAGCTATTCGAACAGCGTCCAGGTACGCGTAAGCGTATGGGACTTCCTGCTGGCTTTCGGATTGGCTACCCCAGACGCTCCCGATCATGTCACGATCCAGCATCATCAGGGGGTTTACCTCAGCCCACAACAAGCCAAGGCACTCTGGAATGTTCTCGGCCAGAATCTTGCGCAATATGAAGATGCCTTTGGTCCTATTGCACTGGAGCCTCAACCGGTACCTCCCGCTCAAGGACCAGTTCATTAGGAACTTCTCTTTCCCTACAGGAAAGAGTCCCTTAGCGATCCCTGTGACTAGTGCAAGAAGGAGAGTTGCGTAAGTGAAGCAATTGCTAGACCCCAGACAGGATGGTCCACTGCCTTTGTGGACGATTTTTCCGCTGATATTTATTGCGGTCTTTCTGTCTCACCTCACATTATTGCGACTCCCCTATTACTGGGACGAAGCAGGGTACTACATTCCTGCCGCCTACGATTTCTTTCGTTCAGGTACGCTGATCCCCTATTCCACACTGAGCAACGCACATCCGCCACTGCCTTCTATCTACCTAGCCCTATGGTGGAAGGCATCCGGATTTTTGCCGGCAGTAACGCGGACCTCGGTCTGCCTGGTGGCGGCGCTGGCATTAGCAGCCGTGTGGAAACTCGCTATCCGGTTGAATGGAAAACCAGCCGTTGCGGCATGGACAACGCTACTAACCGGGCTCTATCCCATTTGGTTTGCGCAGAGCACCCTGGCTCATGCCGATATCTTTGCCGCGGCAGCCATCCTTTGGGGGCTGGTCTTTGCCCTTCCCGCAGAGAAGCAAACGCCGTGGGTCTCAGCAGGCTTCTTCGCGCTCGCCGTTCTGGCCAAAGAGACCGCAATCGTTATACCCGCAGCGCTCGCCGCTTTTGAATTGTGGAAAGCAATCAGCTCGCGGGACCTTCTGCGCAAAAACCATCTTCGTAATCTCTGTTGGTATTCGTCTCCGATTCTGCCGCTCCTGTGCTGGTACGCCTACCATCGAGCAAAGACCGGCTTTACCTTCGGAAATCCCGAATATCTCCGCTATAACGCCACTTCGACGCTGACCGCGATTCGAGTGTTGGCGGCCTTTGGCCACCGAATTCTGCATTTGACAGCCCATATGAATCTTTTTGTCCCCGTGCTCTTCACTGTGGCTGCCATGATGTTGGAACCCATGAAGCAAGCGGACGGAAAGCTGCGTCCCCGAATCGATCTCGGAAGCCAGACCAAGATTTATTGGCTTTTGCTGGCCAATGCAGCTGCCTTCTCGGTACTCGGAGGCGCACTCCTCACACGGTATCTGCTTCCGATGTATCCCTTGGTACTCCTGTTGTGCGTTTCGACTCTGTATCGCCGGGTCAGGTACTGGTATTTACTCACGACGGTTGCGGCAGCCGCCTTTTTGGTGGGGCTGTTTGTGAATCCCCCTTACCGCTTTGCGCCGGAAGACAATCTTGCCTACAGCAATGTAATCCGCCTTCATCAGCAGGCAGTAGGGCAAATCGCCGCACATTTCTCCCATGCAGATGTTTTGACGGCTTGGCCCATGAGTGACGAATTGAGCAAGCCGGAGTTGGGCTACGTGAAAAAATCGATTCGTACCGTAAGCATCGATAATTTTTCATTGCCTGAAATACAAAAAGCGGCGGAAGAACCTGAGAGATATTCGGCTGCAGTCGTCTTTTCCACAAAATACGATCCAGCGCACCTGCCGCTCAGTCTTGGCCCCAGGAGCCAGGCACTGGATGAGAAATACTTCGGGCTGCACCACGATCTGACGCCGTCCGAGATCGCCTCCCTGCTCCACGGTGAGGTCCGCTGGCAAGTGGAGCGGAATGGGCAATGGGCGGCAATCCTCCGCTTCCCCAGGATGGGGCTGGCGCAATTGCAACCTGCTTTACCATGACCGCTTTGCCGCCGCGCCAACTATAATCTCCATTGACGTGCGGCGACATATTCTATTTCCGATCCTTGGGCTTTCCCTCTTCGCGGCGACGGTTCTTCCGGCGTCGAGCCAGAATGTGAACGACAGCAGCAATGCTGGCACTTCTGCCGCTGCGGCAGCCTCACAGGCTGACCAGCAAACCCCGAATCCCGCAAGCACCGCGGACACGGCTCATGCCGGACATCTGATTCTGGTTCTACCCTTCGATAACCAGTCCTCTCAAGCAAATCTGGACTGGCTCAGCGAAGCTGTTCCTGAAATCCTGAATCCGCGCTTCACTTCGGCGGGATTCCTGCCCATCAGAAGAGGAGACCGGCTCTACGCTCTGGATCACCTTGGATTGCCACTAAATTTTCGCCCCTCGCGTGCCAGTACCCTCCGTTTGGCTCAAATGCTGGATGCCGATTACGTCGTTTTGGGCTCCTATTCGGTCACAAACAACCAGTTTTCGATTTCGGCGCAGGTTCTGGATGTAAAGTCTCTCAAATTAAGCCCAGCCCTCCAGCAACAAGCCGAGTTGGTTCGAGTTGTGGACCTTTTGAACGGTTTGGCTTGGCGAATCGTCAGACAGTTGGACCCAAAATATGCAGTGGCCGAGCAAACATTTATAGCGTCAGATTCCAGTCTCCGCCTCGATTCCTTTGAGAAATACGTCCGTGGAATCGTCGGAACGGACCCGGCCGCCCGTATTCGGGATCTGAAAGATGCCGTCCGTTTGAGCGGCGACATGGCCCCGGCACTTCTGGCCCTGGGGAAGGCATATTTTGACAACGGGCAATACGATCAGGCTGCAGCTACGCTGGCCAAGATTCCTACATCCGAACGCCTGGGGACAGAAGCAGGGTTTTATCGAGGACTCGCTTATTTCAATACCGGCCGCTATATTCAAGCCGAGGAAAGCTTTGCTGCTGTCGGAAAGCTGCTCCCCCTCCCGGAAGTCGTTAATGATCAAGGAGTTGCAGCAAGCCGCCATGGTAGAGACGGAGCGCCTCAGTTCCAGCAGGCAGTTTCTTCCGATCCCAACGATGCCGATTATCACTTCAACCTGGCCGTCGCCCTGCAGAAAAAGGGAGATTTGGCCGGAGCCAATCGGGAAATCGCCCAATGCCTAAAGCTTCACCCCAACGATGGTGAGGCTCAGAGCATGGCCGACCGCATCAGGCCGGAGGGAGCTAAATTCACGGTAGCAAGCGGTGCGGCTATCGATCAGCCACTGGAGCGCATCAAGCGTGGTTATAACGAAGCATCCTTCCGTCAGGCTGCTTTCGAGCTGGAGCAGATGCAGCAGCTGCAGATGGAAAGTCTGCCCCCGGCTGCCCGCGCCAAAGCTTTGGCCCAGCAGGGCACCCAATACCTGAATCGCGGATTTGTGCTGGAAGCAGAAAGAGAGTTCCAGGCGGCGCTTTCGGCAGACTCTTCCAATGCCCTGGCTCACGCTGGCCTGGCCCAGGTTCGTGAACATAGCGGCGAATCCGAGGCAGCACGAAAGGAAGCGCAACAATCTATATCGCTTGCTCCCAATGTCCCGGCCTATTTAGTCTTGGCCCGCCTCGATCTGGCGGCCAACAGCCTCTCTGAAGCTGCCGCCGACGTAAGCAACGCGTTAAAGGTAGAACCCAATAATGCTGCTGCGAAAGGCATGAAGGAAGCCCTGGCAGCCAGGGGGCAGAAAATACCATGAGATCGTCACACTGTTTTTCCGATTGCGATATTCCGAGAGAGAAAGATTCAGACCAGGCTTCGCAGCAGGAAATTACGTTGCGAAGTTTCTCCAGAGAACATCGCCATCGGAAAAACAGCAAGAAAGCGATACTCCTAAGCCTCCTATTTGCTTTCTTCACCTGTCTCTCCCAGACCCTCCTTAGCCAAGCAACTTCCTCGCCGCATGTCCTGGTCATTGCAATGAAGGACACGGTTCAGCCAGTTAGTGCTGAATATCTCAAGAGGGGACTGAGTCAGGCTCAACAGGAACATGCCACCGCCGTTCTGATAGAACTCGATACTCCCGGAGGCCTCTTCGAATCTACGCGGGAGATGGTAGGCGCCATTCTTTCCTCGCCCACACCGGTCATCATCTATATTTCCCCCACAGGTGCGCGAGCCGGGTCTGCCGGGTTTTATCTCTTGGAAGCTGCGGATATAGCTGCCATGGCTCCGGGAACCAATGCTGGAGCAGCCCATCCGGTGCTTCAGTCGGGCCAACTCGACGAGGTTAGGAAACAAAAGCTCGAAAACGATGCGGCAGCTTTCCTGCGCTCCTACGTCGAACGACGAAAAAGAAATGCACAAGCCGCGGAAGATGCTGTCAGAAGCTCAAAATCCTATACGGAGGCGGAAGCCAAACAGCTCGGACTGATCGATCTTGTAGCCAATAGCGAATACGAATTGATGACCGCGCTGGAGGGAAAACAGGTTGTTCGTTTCGACGGCTCGACTCTCACGCTGCATACAAAGAATGCTCCTTTGATCCGGATGGGACTCTCTCCACGAGAGCGGCTGCTGGACATGCTAATGAGCCCCGATCTGGCTCTTTTGTTCCTGGTTGCCGGCGCATTGCTTGTTTATTTGGAATTCAACACTCCCGGAACCATCATTCCCGGCTCCCTTGGAGCACTCCTTATTCTGGTAGCGCTCTTTGCGCTAAACCTGCTGCCCATCCGCTTTACGGCCGTGATGCTTCTGCTTACCGGCTTTGTTCTATTGGTTTTAGAGGCGAAGTTCGCCAGTCATGGGATTGTTGCAACGGCAGGCATTGTGGCCCTTGTCTTTGGCTCCATCACACTGGTTAACGCTCCGATACCGGAGCTGCGCGTACATCCCGCCACCGCAGTAGGTCTGGCAATCGGCTTTGGCATCATTACCCTGGTTCTCGTTCGGCTGGCAATTATGGCACGGCGAAATAAAAGTAAAACGGGTATTGAGGCCCTCATCGGAGAAAGCGGCAAGGTCATTCAAGCCTTGGATCCGGTAGGTCAGGTGCTTGTCCACGGTGAGCTGTGGCAGGCGGAGGCCTCCGAACCGCTGCAGGCAGGAGAAAAGATCCAGGTAAGAGGCTCGAAAGAGTTGCGGCTATTGGTGGAGAGGGTTCCCACAAACGCGCAAAGGCCTTAGTAATCCTCGAAAATCCTTGTCTCTGGAGTAAAATCCCACCTGAACGAGGGCTTTTCTTATGGAAACACTTGGTTTGCCGGGCCTGATCATTGTAATCATCGTCCTGCTCTATTTATTGAACTCCATCAAGATTCTCAGGGAGTATGAGCGTGGCGTGATCTTCCGACTGGGACGCGCTCTTCCTGAACCCAAAGGGCCGGGAATCATTCTGGTCTTCCGACCATTTGACCAGATAGTGCGTGTTTCCCTAAGGCAAGAGGTTCTTGAAGTTCCTTCGCAAGATGTCATCACGCGGGACAACGTGACCATCAAGGTCAATGCCGTAGTCACGCTGAGAGTGCTTGACCCGAAACGCGCAGTCATTGAAGTTTCAAACTACGTCTATCAAACCTCGCAGTTCGCGCAGACGACCTTGCGTTCGGTGCTAGGCGAAGTAGAGCTGGACGAACTGCTCTCACATCGCGACAGCCTGAATCTCCGCATTCAGACAATTATCGACCAGCGGACAGAACCCTGGGGTGTAAAGGTCGTTAGCGTTGAAGTGAAGCAGGTCGATTTACCGGAACAGATGTTACGCGCGATGGCCAAACAGGCTGAAGCAGAACGCGAAAAGCGTTCCAAAGTAATCCATGCCGAAGGTGAATACTCCGCCGCTCAGCGCTTAGTTGAAGCAGCAGACCTGTTGGCGAAACAGCCTGTAACCCTGCAATTGCGTTATCTGCAGACACTGACGGAGATTGGGGTAGAGAAGAATACAACGATCGTCTTCCCGTTGCCCATCGACATCCTCGCGATGCTGCAGAAAAGCCTAGGAGATAAGAAATCAACGGAGAGTCAATGAATACGCGCTACGCACAAGACGAAGATCTAGATGAGTCCGAATCGCACGAAAGTGAGCTGACACTCAGCACTCCGGTTCTACTTGGAATCTTCTTTGGAATTGTGCTGCTTTGTGGCATTTTCTTTGGAATCGGATATTCGATGGGACGCCGTTCTGGCGAGGCGAAGGCACTGGCCGCCGCACAGAATGCGACTCAAACATCCGATACTCTTGGCGGATCGACCGTGCCAAAGCCCTCGCCCGGAGAACAGATGCCAGCACAGCCCCCGGTCGTAGCCTCACAGGTACCCACAGCGGCAGCTGTTCCTGAAGAGCAGCCGACAGCGGCTCAACCAGAGACCGTTGTTGAACAACCAGCTCCCGCACGTCCTCAACAAGTCGTGCAGAGTACGAGCCCAAGCTTGACACCTGTACCCACGGCGCAAAGGCCGCCGAAGCCGGTTCGGGCAGCAACGCCTCCAGCTGCGGCTCCACGCCCGACAGCAACGACAGCCCCGGCAGCAGCAGCGCCTCAGGTACCCGCTGCGGCTGCGCCAGCTGCATCGGGGCCAGTCATGGTGCAGGTAGCAGCGGTATCGCATCAGCCGGATGCTGAGGCTCTAGTAGCTGCGCTCAAAAAGAAGGGCTACAACGCCGTGATTCGTAACGGAGGCCAGGACAAGCTACTGCACATCCAGGTCGGCCCATTGGCATCTCGCACTGAGGCACTGGCTGTAAAGCAGAAGCTCATTGGTGAAGGGTATAACGCGTTCATTAGATAGGTCTTGCTACCTATAGTGAAGGGGTGCCATGTCATTGGCACCCCTTTATTTTTGTCTGCTACTTCTGAAAACCCCGCTTAATGAACATTTACAGGCGACGCTTCAACCATCCACTCTGGAAGAGCAGACGCAATCGACGCGCGCACAGCTGCCATCAAATCCTCGCGGCTGGCAAAATCCTTTGGATAAAGCGGTGGATGAAAAACGACATGAGCGGTGCCAGGCATGACCTTGAGGCTTCCCTTCCGCATCATCGTTTCTGTTCCCCAGATCGAAACAGGGATACAGGGGAATTGGGTCTCCATTGCGAGATAGAAGGGGCCTTTTTTGAAGGGCAGCAAACGGCCGTCGCGTGAACGCGTGCCTTCGATAAACGAAGTCACATGAATCCCCTTCGCCATTACCTTGGCCGCAAAGCGAATACTGGCCTGTGCCTCTTTTATATTTCCAGCTCTGTCGACGGGAATGAATTCTCCCAGACGCATTCCATAACCGAGAACAGGAATCTTCATCAGAGAGCGTTTCAGGAAGACAGAGGTCCGTACCGGAATCAGCGGAATCAAAATCGGGGGATCGAGATTCGACACATGATTCGACATGAATATGCATGCCGTATTTGCCGGAACATCTTCAAGCCCCGAAACATCCAACTTAATACCTGCAAGTCGTACTCCAAGGCGAACTAGCCACATGGAGCTGTTGTAGAGCCAGGTAATATTGCCGGTTGCCAGGGTCCAAGGGATTCCCCATAAACCGATGGGAAGCCCCAACGTTATATAAACAAACAACAGAGTCAGAGAAGCAATCATTCAGGTGCAACAAGCCTTACTGTACTAACTTCAAACGCGCTGGAAGTTTTTCGTAGATTCCCTCAAAACCGCCATTGGAAAGAATTGCCACGACGTCGCCTTCACGCAATTGAGGAACTATCGTCTCGACAATAGTATCGGCATTGGCCGCAAGAAGCGCTGGTTTTCCAGCTTTTACCAGACCGGCAACCACAGCTTCAGGGTGAAGCCGTTCCATCTCGGGAATATTCTGCTGCTGATAGACATTTGCCAATACCACCTGGTCCGCAAGAGTCAGGCTCTCAACCAATTCGTTTTGAAAGACATTCCGGCGCAAGGTATTCGAACGCGGCTCCAGAATTGCCCACAAGCGGGCATTTGGATAGGAAGCGCGCAATGCCTTCAGCGTCTCTCGAATGGCTGTCGGGTGGTGAGCAAAATCGTCAATAATCGTGATTCCATTGACAACGGCACGAACCTCCAGACGGCGCTTCACACTCTGGAATGTCGATAGAGCCTCCTGGATCGCAGTAAGTTCAACACCCTGTCCCGCAGCCAATGCAGCTGCAGCCGTAGCATTCAGTGCGTTGTGCTCACCCGCAATTCCCATCTCAAACTCGGCCCAGAGCAGGCTTTTCCGATAGACCTTCCAATGGGCTCGTCCCTCTTGATAGCGGAGATCTGCAATACGCCAATCGGAAGCAGAATCAAACCCATAGCGTTCCACCGGACATTGTGCTTTTGAAACGCACTCAGTTACATTCGCGCTGGCATCGTAGGCAACGATGCGACCACGTCGCGGCACCAGATTCACCAGTCGCTTGAAAGCTGTCTTTACCGCATCGAGATCCTTGTAGATATCGGCATGGTCGAATTCCACATGCGTCAGGATCGCGGCATCCGGAAAGTAGTGCATGAACTTAGGCCCTTTGTCGAAGAAGGCCGTATCGTACTCATCGCCCTCCAAGATAAACGGGCGTGTCTGGCGAAGTTGGAAGCTGGTATGAAAGTTTTCGGCCACGCCTCCAATCAAAAAGGAAGGCGCCAGCTCAGGCTTCTTCCGTGAAGCAACCTCAAAGATCCAGGCCAGCATGCTGGTCGTGGTTGTCTTGCCATGTGTACCGGCTACGACATACGAGTCGCGGTTACGAAGGAATTCATCGTGAATTGTCGCTGCCAGAGAAGCAAAGGGAATGCGCTCATCGAGCACATATTCAACCTCTTCATTCCCACGGGAAAGAGCATTTCCAATAATCACCAAATCCGGACGAGGTTCCAGATTCTTTACCGAATAGGGTTGGGCAATCGGAATTCCTAAAGACTGCAGCAGGTCGGACATTGGCGGATATGCAGCCACATCCGAACCTGTAACACGATGTCCCTGCAACTGCAGCATTCCGGCCAGAGAGGCCATTGCAGTGCCACAAATGCCGCTGAGATGAATATGCTTGTTTACCATGTCACTGCCGGTTCCAATAAGTTCAGGACCGGCTCTCCTTCCAAATCCAATTCTGCTTGCGTTCCAAACAGGAGCGTGACGTTATCCCGGGAAACGTGTCCGGAACGAAGCCCAATAGCAATCGGACCCGGAAAGTCCTGCAGGACACGTAAAATCACTTCCTCCAGAAATGACTCTGAAGTTCCCGGAGAAACGCAATCCAACATCTCGCCGAAGACGATTCCTTTTACTCCATCCAATTTGCCCGCAAGGATGAGCTGGCGCAGCATTCTATCGATCTGATAGGGTTTTGCTCCAACATCCTCCAGGAAGAGAAGCTTTCCTTCCATTTGCGGTGCATAACGAGTGCCCAAGGAAGCGGTCAGCAAGGTAAGACAACCGCCATAAAGAGTTCCCGACGCCTTGCCGGGACGCAGTACCCGCAAGCCTTCAGCCGTACCAACGGAATAAGGCTCACCGCTTATAGCTGCCTTGAAGCTGGAGAGATGCACGCCCTCCGCTAACGCAAAATCCGCTGCAACCATAGGACCATGGAATGTTGGCAAACCTAGCTGATCTAGAAGCCAGGTTTGCAGACAGGTCATATCGCTATAGCCAAACAGCGGCTTCGGATGGCTGGCAATCAAATCCATCTTTAGGCCATCCATCAGGTAGTTGACTCCGTAACCGCCCCGGGTACAGATGAGTGCGGAAATCTCCGGATCCGCAAAAGCGCAATGCAGATCGCTTAAACGCTCCTGTGCAGTACCCGCCAGGTACTGCGGGCCACGGAGATTCATATGCGCTGAAGGCCACATCCGGTAGCCCAGTGATGTGAGGCTGGCAACGCCTTTTTCGATCCTCTCTGGATTTGCGTAGCTGGCCATCGAAAGCACGGCCCAAGCTGAATCTGGCGAAATAGCCAGAGGTTTTCGAAGAGACACGGCCATTTAGTAGGCTTCTCCCTGGGCGATTAATTCCGCAGGACCAGTCAGGCGAAGCTCAGTTCCAACTCCACCCCATTCGATTGTCTGTGCTCCACCGGGAGCCACGACGCGCAATGGAGACTTACATCCACCGAAGGATATAGAAGCTGTAGCGGTGGCACAGGTTCCAGTGCCGGAGGAAGTCGTGGGCCCGACACCTCTCTCAAAGATACGAATCGCTATCTCTCCCGAAGAAAGCACGTGCGCAAATTCGACATTCGTCTGCGACGGATGAAAATCGGCGTGATGGCAAATCTCGTTTCCTATCTCCTGCCAGCTACGCCCATTCATAACAAAGTTCTCGTCTTTGCAGAAGATCACGAAGTGTGGATTTCCGGTAGAGATCACAACACCCTCAACGCTCGTGCCATCAGAAAGAGCGACGGTCTTCCTTGCAACGGTAGGAATCCCCATGCCTGACGAGATCTGATACTTATTTCCATCCACCTCGATAATCGTGCACTGACGTGAACCCGCATCTGTATCGATGGTGAGAATATCTCCCGTTTTCGCATTCCTCTGGGATGCCATCCAGACCGCAACGCAACGCGTACCGTTACCGGATATCTCAGCTATCGAACCATCGGCATTATGCAGAAGAATCTTGCCGGACCGGTCTCCGGTCCACTCAAAAAATTCGACTCCATCTGCGCCAACACTCGTATTACGAGCACAGAGGTGTTGCGCTAACTCCGCCAAATTCTTCTCGGCAACATGCCGTCGCTCTACAACCAGAAAATCGTTTCCACAGGCATGAGCCTTTGCAAAAGGAATCAATCGTCCTCCTGTTCGTAAAAAATCTTAAGTTTTTCAATATGAGAGTCTGCAATTAAACGCTCTTTCAGACGTGCGTGATTGCGTAGCTTCGTCTCGAGAGCAAAGGTGATGCGATAAATGCCGCCGATCATATCGCGTTCAGTAACACTTAATCTTTCCTGAACATCGTCCATAGCTCGAAGAATGGCCTCCAACAGAAGTCCTTCATCCTTACCCCGAGCTTCATAGGTTACGGGAACGTTTTTCAGGTTAAGTCTAGTCTCCATCATGCCGACGAGTTCCAAGGCCAGCAGAGCAATCACAGCAGCCAGAACCGCCGGAACATAAAGTCCGGCACCGCAAGCCATGCCGATACTGGCAACGACAAAGACGCTCGCCGCACTGGTAAGCCCACGTATCCGGCTGCGGTTGTGAAGAATCAGCCCGGCACCAAGAAAGCCGATGCCCTGAACGATATTGGAGGCCACACGCCCTTTATCGGGATTCCCTTCTCCGGCCAAGACTGCCGAAAGCAACGTGAAGAAGGCACAACCCAGGCAGATAAGCAGGTTTGTACGGATGCCGGAAGGCTTCTTGTGATACTCACGTTCCAGCCCGATCGCACCACCCAGGACACAGGCCAGCAAAAGTCGCTTGGCGACATCGCTGGCAATCAGCATCTGCTCAATATCATTGAAGCTGAAGGTGTGTCCGGGTTGCGGAAGTGTTAAAGAAAAAGGCTGCATAAATGAAGCTGATGCTATCATCGCTGACCAGGCAATGTTGAGGGTGGCGTATTGGAACGGTAAATACGCGCACATGGCTGGCCTGTCGAGCAGATAAGGTCTACCAGTTCCAGGTTCTCCGGATGCTGCTTGACTGCCTTTGCCACCTCATCGTCTCCGATTCCAACCACCCAGGCCGCCGACTTAGCTGGCGCGGCGATTGCCGGTGCAAAGTGATAATAATCCGTTTCGTTAATTGTGCGCCGCAAAGGAATTCCTGCCCGCTGCATTGCTCCAATGTGCTCCGAGGTGTACATCAAAATGCTTCCCTCGGGAGGAATACGGATAAGGGCAGCAGCCAACGCACTTTCAAAGGGAATACGTGTCTTTGAATTGGCAATCGCTTCCTGAAGCACCAAAGGTTTCCGCAGGAAGAGGATCGCACTATTTGCGGCCACCAGTCCTAGCAGAACACAGGAAACCAGCCATAGCAGCTTAGGAGCCTTCACCTGAACAACCGCAAAAAGAACCGCCGCCACAAAGCCCAGGAAAAGGGCGAAACAAGGCAGCATCTCCATTCCGTAGCGGGTGTTGTACCAGGAGAATGGCCACCAGATCGGAATAAAGATGGGGACAGAGCCATAGGCAACCGAATAGGCATAAAACGGCAGTGGAATCCAAAGAAGCAGAGAAGCCCCGATGGCCAGCCCCTTGCGGCCAGTTAGCGCCAAGGCAGTTCCCATCAGAGCAATCACAAACAGATATTGGGAGAACTCGACGGGAACAGCATCCATCTCGGACGATTTCAGAAAATGCAGCCCCGCAACCCCCATGTGGTGATAACCAGGGTAGTGTGCAGAATGAGGATCGGCCGTTCTTTCCTCAATCGCCTTGGCCGAATAGGGTCCCCTCATAAAATCCAAGGGATCGCCAAACTGCTTGGCGTTATAGGCCATCCAGAGCGTAGGAGCAGCAACCAATATTGCCGTAAACAGAACAAAGGCACCGCCGATGGGCTGCTTCCAGCGGCGCCAATGACGCATCTTGACCGCAATCAATAACCAGGCAAAGCAGCCGAAAATCCATCCGTCATAGCGCGTGTAAACTGCTGCAACCAGAACCAGTCCTGCAGCAATGAGCCTTCCACAGGCATGGCGCTGTCTGGCGATGGAAACTTCCACATCGAGATCTCTGGAAACTCTGGCCAGCAGATAAGTGCTCCAGATCATCTCCGCCAGGAAGAGGGGCTCTGTCATTGCAGTCGTCTGCAGATACAGAAAGCCGGGATTCAGAGCGAGAAACGCAAGACTGACAATAGCGGGACGCGGACTCAGCCATAGGCGGGCCAGACGATAAAAGCCTATGCAGCTTACGATGTAGCAGGCCATGGAAGGCCAGGCGCCCGCCAATCCGTTCTGCCACCACTCCATGCTTTGCACAAAGGGAATCAGCAGAATATGCGACAGCGGCAGCCATACCGAGCCGAGCTGACGAAAACCGGGATTCAACGAGTCAAAGACGCGCCGCGCGATATGGAGATGCGCAACGGCATCTCCATAAAGCAGCAGCAACCCGTGGGTATAGCTATAGCCCAGAGCAACCACAGAAAGCAGCACAGCAATGCAGGCGACAACACGGGTCTCTGCCGCCAGATCACTATGCTTTGGGGTCTTCCTATTCAAGGTGCGACAACTCGCGGAAGAGAGCAAATCGCGCGTCGATTTCGTCGCGCGTTAACGACTGCATACGTTCAGTACCAAAGCGCTCGACAGCGAAGGAGCCCATGACTCCGCCATAGAACATCGCTTTCTTGAAGGTAGCGGGGGTAATCTCCTTCTGCGAAGCAAGATAACCGAAGAAGCCTCCGGCAAAAGAGTCTCCAGCACCCGTAGGATCAACAACTTCGGCCAGAGGAAGCGCCGGTGCCCGGAAGGGCAGCTTTACCGTCTGCACACCAGGGAAGCTACGCTCGCTAAAGAAAGCCGTAGCCCCATACTCGCCATGCTTGATGATGAGCGACTTCGGACCAAACTCCAGAATCCGCTTTGCCGCGCATACCAGGTTGGCATCCTCGCCCAGCATCTTCGCTTCGCCGTCATTGATCAACAACGCATCGATAGTGCCCAAGACCTTCTTGAGATTGTCGCGATGACCATTGATCCAATAGTTCATCGTGTCGCCGCCAACCATCTTCACCTTCGGCATCTGGCTGCGGACGTGATGCTGCAAGACCGGATCGATATTAGCCAGGAAGAGAAAATCCGAATCCTGATAGGAAGCCGGAATCTTCGGCGCAAAGGTCTCAAAAACATTCAAATCGGTTTGCAGGGTCTTTGCTTCGTTCAGGTTCTCGAGATAATTCCCTTTCCAGTGGAAGGTCTTGCCCTTAGCGCGTTCCAGACCCTCCAAGTCAATATCCCGACGCTGGAAAACAGCCTCTTCTTTCGCGGTGAAATCTTCACCGACTACGGCAATCACGCGAACCTTTGTGAAGTAGCTTGCAGCTAGAGAGAAGAACGTCGCCGCTCCTCCCAAACTATGCTCAGCACGGCCCGATGGGGATTCGATGGAATCGAAGGCCACACTACCGACGACAAGAATGGACATTGAAACTCCCTAAAGTTACTTATTGAGATATTTACCGATCAACAGATCGAGCTTGGCCCTGGTCGCTGCCGGAATGACATCCGGATTCGTGAGAATTGCGTACTGCAAAGCTGAGGTGCAGATGCACTTACGTTCCTTCGGCATCGCGGCTACCGCTTCGCGAACTACCTTCGCCGCGTTTGCAGCATTCTGGTTGAGGACGGCAACAATTTGATCGACAGTAACGTCGTCGTGGCCTTCGTGCCAACAGTCATAGTCGGTCACCATAGCTACCGTTGCATAACAGATCTCGGCTTCTCGGGCCAGCTTGGCTTCCTGAAGATTGGTCATTCCGATCACATCCGCCTTCCAGCTGCGGTAAAGATTGGACTCTGCACGAGTAGAGAATTGAGGTCCTTCCATGCAAACGTAGGTTCCACCGTTCTTCCCTACCACACCGGCGGACTGGCAGGCGGCTACCAGGGTCTTGGCCACAGTTGGGCAGACCGGATCTCCAAAAGCAACATGCCCCACGATTCCCTCGCCAAAGAAGGTCGATTGGCGGTGGAAAGTACGGTCGATGAACTGATCGGGAATAACGAAGTCTGTAGGACGATGTTCTTCCTTGAGGGAACCTACAGCTGAAACCGACAAAATGCGCTCCACTCCGAAGCTCTTCAGCGCATAGATGTTGGCACGGAAGTTCAACTCGGAGGGCAGAATCCGGTGTCCACGTCCATGCCGGGCAAGGAAGACGACTTTACGGCCTTCGAGCTCGCCGAAAACGAAGACATCCGAAGGATCGCCAAAAGGCGTCGTAACGCGCTCCTCGCGCACATTGGTAAAGCCGGGCATACTGTAAAGCCCGCTACCACCGATAATTCCGATTTCTGCTTGCTGCAAAACCGCACTCCGCCGCGCCTTTCCGGGTGGAAAGATGCTCTTCAGAAGATTGAATGAACCCGTTTAAGTATAACGGGAGCGACTTCTTCTATCTTCTTCTAGAAATGCGGTAGTGCAGCTTTCATTACCCCGCATCCGGTAAAAAAACGCCTCCAACTGGAGGTCAGCTCCTCCGGAACCGCACGAAAAGAGGCGGTCTGTAATTCCCCGCTTGGCTGTACCCCGGTAAGCATCACTTCCAGCTTTCTGGCTGTAGCCAAATCGAAGCTCTCACTGACGAAAACCTGCTTCCCATGCACAGCAATCAGCACGGCTCCCTCGCTGGTATGCCAGATCCGCTCCTCGGGATTGTCGGAATCCGGCTTATCCCGGCCCACATCGGCATACTTTTTGTCCAAGGAAGCAGCATAGAGCTTGGCAAAGGCCTTAGCCGCTTCGGGGGTCTTCCAGGCGGAGAGGTAAAACATCGCCAAAGAACCGGTGGAAGCCTTTTCCTGAGCAGTTTTTGCCTCCCGGGACTGCCCTGCCCAGTAAATACCGCCATCCCAGGCCGGGGTCAATTGGGCGGAAGCCTCATCGCCGGCAAAGAGCTTTGCCAGGATGCGAATATCCAGCTGGCCAACGGCGCCTACGTCATAGGGTTCATACGAGGCATCCAGAAGCGCGTGCACATCCGGCATGATCAGTACCGGAGGCTTTTTCCCCTGCTCGTAAGCACGGGGATTGAGAATCTCGTAACTGGTCGACGGAGGATTATCCAGGGTCCCGGCAAAGGCTGCTCCCGCCCCACGATCTTGCAACAACTGTTGCTCAAAATTGAGCCCTTCCCGATAGGGAAAGATCATGGATTCCTCCAACAGCAAAGGAGCACGAGCAAGAACCGGAGAGCCGCTGCTGTCACCCATATGATCCTTCATCATCTCGACCATGTCGGGAGCTGTAAGCAGGGTCTTTCCCAATGGCTTCAAACTGTAGTCCAGGAAAACCACCATGGCTTGGCCTTCCAGTACCGCCTCCCGGGCAGAATCTTCCTCGTCGGAAGCTAAGTGCTTGTTGTCTTCGGAAACGTTCTTTGGAGTGCTGATGACGGCTCTCTGCCCCCATTTTTCAAGATCGGTGTGTTGATCCTGTAGTGCATGGGTCAGTTCATGCGCCAATACCGGCTTTTGGGACTCAGGTTCGATCCAGTCCAGCAGGTTCACCGTTTTGGTCTTATTGTCGTAGTATCCAGCAACTTGCTCCTTTAAAAGGCTTACCAGGAAGGGTCGTAACTGGAAGTCCCGATCCAGCAAGCCAAATTTCTTGAGCACGATTTCGGCACGCTGCATCCGCTTGGCATCTTCATCCTCGTTAAACTTCTGCAGAATGTACTTTTCAACCTCATCCCGGGTCGTCAAGCGGCGCTTTACCTGCTTTTTGATCGGATATTTAGAATCCTCCGAGGCAAAGTGCAGGATCTCATCTACAGAGCGAAATAATTCTTTCGCCTGCTGGGGAGTGATCTTCTGTTCCGGTTCCAGCTTTTCTTGAGTCTCAGATTGTGCCGGTGGCATCTGAGTTGGGGTTTGCTGCGAGAAAACAGGGCCACAAACCAGGCCCCCTACTAAAGCTGCGACAAGGAAAGCGGTACGGGAACGAAGATTCATGCGAATCGGTCTACTTTCAAGGTGCCGTTGTTGATAACCACTCCAAGGCTATAATTTTTATGGACAGTTGTGCTATGAGTGAACCGCAGACACTGCAAATAATTGAGCCGACATCTCTTGCTTCGCTAGTTGGAGCCGCCAACAGTACATTGGAGTTGGCCAACTGGCAATCCGTCCAGACACCTCGTGTATTGGACGTTCAAAAGAATGAACTGGCACTCCTGCTGGAAGGTGCCGCGGTACACGATCTGGGCTGGTTAAGACGCATCGTTGTGACGGGAAAAGACCGCCAGCGATGGTTGAGCGGCATGGTCACCAATATCATTCCTGACGCCAATAGAGGCAGCTATAACTTCATTCTCAGTGCCCAAGGCCGTATTCAGGGAGATTTATACACTTGGCAGCAGGACGATCTCTTCCTCCTGGAGACCACGGCTGCACAGATGAGCCGCGTAATCGTCCATCTGGACCGCTACATCATCATGGACGATGTTGAATTGAAGCACTTGGAGGACGAAACCGCTCTTGGGCTGACCGGACCAAAGGCAACAGCAATTCTCTCCGCTCTTGGAGCGGATGTCTCGGTACTTGAACCGCTGGCCCTTATGACGGCCAGCATCGGTGGAATTGCAGTCACCATTCAGAGAGCATTTGGAGTTCTCGTCCCGCACTATGAGCTTTGGTTTAAAACTGAGAATCTGGAAACCCTCTGGCGGGAACTGCAGAAAGCCGGAGCGTCCCCTTGTGGGCTCGATGCTCTCGAGCAGCTTCGAGTTCTGGAGGGCATCCCGGTCTATGGAATAGATCTGGGAGAAAAGGATCTGCCCCAGGAGTCCTCACAGGTACGGGCACTCCATTTCTCCAAAGGCTGCTATATCGGACAGGAGATCGTAGAGCGCATTCGGTCTCGTGGAAATGTCCACCGCAGCTTGAGACAATTTCGGTTGAAAGGGGCATTCCCCTCACAAACAGAAGTAGAGCTAAAGCAAGGAGAAGCTGTTGTGGGCCAATTGACGAGCCTGATCAGGATTCCGCAGAAGAGCGGCGATCTGCTCCTCTCCTTGGGCATAGTACGCGCAGAAGCATTCGTGCGTAAGCTTCCACTGGAGTATGACGGTGGTACGGCAGAAGTTCTGGAAGTCCCTCCAACCGTAGACCTTCAATAAAGCTGACGCGCAACGAAATAGAGTGTTAGGAAGAGAGATTCGAAATGAGCGATACCCCCTCCAAATTCACCGTTGTTGACCGCCGCAAGTTCACGATGGACGGAATTCTCCGTAACGAACAAGAACAATCATCGCAAGAACAGGCGCCATCAACACAGGCAAAAGAGCAGGCAGAAGAGCCGCAGAAGGAACAACAACCGGAGAGCGATACGCCTCACAGCAACGGCCCGCGCCTGATCACCATGCCCAGCCCTGCGCATGAGGAAGAAGCGATCGAAGTCGAGGGAGAACTCGACGAAGACAACGATCCCGAGCTTCCACCGCCCCCGAGCGTGCAAGAGAGAAACAAGCAACAATCCGACTACGAAAAGTCCACTGCAGATTTGGACAACATGCTTCGGGCTGCGAATCCAGGAATGCCATCTTCTCAGCAGATCACCTTCGAGCATCTGGTTCAGCAGCTCTATCTCTCGGCCATGATGCAGATGGGAGCCGGAACTCCTGAGGGTGAGCGGCCTCGTGTCGATATCCTCGGAGCTCGCCAGACTGTTGACCTTATGAGTGTTCTAGTCGAGAAGACAAAGGGAAATCTGAGTGAAAAGGAAGACAGCATGGCGCAGAGCGCTCTATTTGAGCTGCGAATGAACTTCCTGGAACTGACCAACATGATCTCCAAATCGGCCACGCAACCGCCTCCGGGAGGTAAGCGCTAACACCGATGGAGGGAGAACTAGTCTTTCTTGGCAGCGGTACCTCGATGGGAGTTCCCACCCTGGGCTGTGACTGTAGAGTATGTACTTCTACCGACCCTAGAGATAAACGCCTACGCCCGTCCGTAATGGTCAGGTGGGCAGATCACTGCGTCCTTATCGATACAGGTCCGGATTTTCGTGAGCAGGCACTGCGAAACAAAATCCGGCATGTCGATGCGGTGTTCTACACCCACGCCCATGCCGATCACATTCTCGGACTCGACGATCTTCGCCCTCTGAGTTTCTTGCGGGAAGGCAAAATACCTCTCTACGCAGAAGAAGCAACAGCACAGGTACTCGAAAAGATCTACGACTATACCTTTGCACCCGACGCTACCTACGTGAACCGCGCCCGTGTAGAGTTGAAGCGCCTAGACGACTGCGTCGAGATCTTCGGTATTCCCTTTCAGCGCATCCGTTTACTTCACGGAGATCTGGAGGTAGCGGGCTTTCGCTTCGGAAAAGCTGCATATCTGACAGACATGAGTGTTATTCCGGATGAAAGCCTTCCTCTCCTGAACGACCTGGAAGTGCTGGTACTCGATGCGCTACGGCGCAAACATCATCCCAGCCATTCAGCTTTGCCATCTTCTATTGAGTGGTCGCGTAAGATTCAACCGCAACAAACTTACTTCACCCACATGTCACATGATTTGGGTCACATCGAAACTCAAAATACTCTTCCCGAAGGCATGTGGTTGGCCTACGACGGACTAAAGGTTCCCTTCACCATCGCATGATGCACGTTTTCCGCAGCCTCGCAGAAATACCCACGGGCTTCGGCCCGTCTGTAGTCACTATTGGCAATTTCGATGGGGTCCATCGCGGCCACCAGGCAGTTCTTTCCGATTTGCGCCAAAGAGCTCAGGAGCTACAAGGACGCTCTGTCGTTGTTACCTTCGATCCGCATCCGTTACAGTTTCTCCGCCCAGATAAGGCACCGAAGCTAATTACTCCTCTCGATCTGCGCATCCGCCTACTGGCAGGAACAGAAGTCGACGCTGTTGTCGTGCTCCCCTTCAATCACGAATTAGCTCAAACCAGTGGCAGAGACTTTGCAGCAACGGTCCTTCGCGACGGTCTTCATGCGGTAGAGGTCTATGAAGGAGATTCCTTCCGTTTTGGACGCCGTGCTGAAGCAGGCGTCCAGGAACTCAAGCAGTTTGGTCAGGAATTCGGCTTTGGAGTACACATTCACTCCTCGCTTACATTGCGCGGCACGGTGGTTTCGAGTACGCGAATTCGTGAACTGATCAGTACGGGAGATCTCAGTCAAGCCCGTTCGCTCATGGGCCGTCCTTTCAAAATCGGTTCCACTCAGGCTCGTGGGCGCGGCGTCGGCAAAAAGTTGCTCGTACCGACGGTCAATCTCGCCCCCTACAATGAACTATTGCCGGGTGCAGGAGTTTATGTAACAAACGTAAGAATCGGCGATGAGCGCTTTGAAGCCGTCACAAACGCCGGCTATCGTCCTACCTTCGGAGAAGAATCTTTCGCCATTGAATCACACATCTTAAACTTCCATGAGATAGAAATAACCGAAGCAACACCTGTCGAAGTCAGCTTCCTCCATAGACTGCGTGGAGAAAAGAAGTGGCCCTCTCCCGAAGCCTTAAAAGAGCAGATTATGAAAGACGTCGCCCGTTCCCGGCGCTACTTTGCTCTGATGAAGTCTTTGACCAAACCATCCAGATAGTGAAGCTCTTTAATAGGAGATTGGCCATGCAACCCAAGGAACTTCTTGCCGCGCTCGATAAACACCGCGGTTCGTTTCCTACTACTCTCACCGCGGAAGCAATTGCGCGACGGGAAGAGTTGACTCCTATCCTTCTTAATGTGCTTGAAGATGTGGCTAAAGACCCCAGTCGCGTTATCGGGAACGACGCCACAATGGAGCACATCTTTGCCATGTACCTGCTGGCTTCCTTTCGCGAGAAAAGAGCCTACCCTCTACTGGTAAAGATTTTTTCCGGTCCCCCAGATACTCCGGATGCAATAGCTGGCGACGTCGCCACGATGGATTTGGCAGCTATATTGGCCTCCGTCTACGATGGCAACCTTTCCGGGATCAAGCAGCTCATTGAAAACGAAGCAGGCGACGAGTATGTACGCTCGGTTGCAATGGACACATTAGTGCTCCTGGTGACCGAAAAAGTTTTGGAACGGGATTCCGTGATGGATTACTTCCTAAAGTTATTCCAGCGTCTTGACCCCACACCCGGAGCGCAATGGGATGGACTCGTAGGTGCATGCGTCGATTTACATCCCCAAGAGGCCTTTTCGGAAATCCGAAAGGCCTTCGATCGAAACTTGACAGATCCGACGTTCATGAACTGGGAAGAAGTTAAAAAGGCACTGGTTGAGGATAAGGAAGTCTCGTTGCGCAAATTTTCGTCCACTTACCACTTGATCAATGATGTCGAAAAATCGATGAACTGGATGCAATGCTTCCAAGATCAATCGAAAATAGACGATGAAGACATCGATGAAGCCTGGCTATCCGAAATGGAAGACGTGCCGTTGTCTACGATTCTAGAGTGGGATAAACAGGCAATGCCCTTTGTCAGAACTCAGCCCAAAGTGGGCAGGAATGAGATTTGTCCCTGCGGCAGCGGAAAGAAATACAAAAAATGCTGCATAGACAAGCAAAATTGAGGCCAATTCACTTTTTATGATGAGTGTTCTTGCTATTGCAACTTTTTCTATCTGGTGTTGGCTTCTCGTTTGTCACGGAAATTTCTGGCGATCTACACCTGTTTTACAAGGTCACAAACGACCGAGTGGCAAAGCAAAAATCGCGGTTGTTATTCCCGCACGTGATGAAGCTGAGTCCATTCAGCGGACACTCACATCTCTCCTGGCGCAAGATTATCCGGGAAAGTTATCCATCATCCTTGTAGATGACAACAGCACAGATGGAACCGGCGAGATAGCACATAATCTGGCTTCGCTAGATTCCCGGCTAACGATTCTTCAAGGAAAACCGCTTGCTCCAGGCTGGAGCGGGAAACTGTGGGCTGTTTCTCAGGGCCTACAGCATCCCGACGCCATGCAGGCAGACTATGTACTCCTGACCGATGCAGACATCGCCCACGCATCGAGCCATATCTCGAGTCTAGTAGCAAAAGCAGAATCGGAGAATCTCGATCTTGTCTCTGAGATGGTGAAGCTTCATTGCGAAACATTACCGGAACGAGCGCTGATTCCTGCATTTATCTTCTTCTTCCAGATGCTCTATCCCTTCGCATGGGCTAACAATTCGAAGAAGAAGTTAGCGGCAGCAGCAGGTGGAACGATTCTCGTCTCCCGTTCTGCACTCGATCGCATCGACGGAGTCAATCGCATCCGTCATAATCTGATTGACGACGTTGCTCTTGCTCGCGAAGTTAAGAGTATAGGTAAGATCTGGCTCGGACATTCCGAAGAGGCAACAAGCCTGCGAGTCTATAAAGACTCCGACGAGATCTGGAATATGATTGCTCGCACAGCTTACGTGCAGCTCAATCACTCTCCATTGCTGCTGCTGGGTACCTGTGTTGGCATGCTACTTATCTATCTAGCCCCGCCGCTACTGTTGTTTGCTCATGGCTGGAAGATCATTCTCGGAATGATCGCTTGGGGAATGATGGCTTTCAGCTTTCTACCAACGCTACAGCGCTATCGCCGATTGCCCTTCTGGGGACTAGCCCTGCCACTCATCGGTCTTTATTACCTCGCAGCTACCATCGCATCCGCAATCCGCCACTACAGAGGAAAGGGCGGAGCTTGGAAAGATCGCGTCTATCCCGAGCAGAATGAAATTCAAACACGGTAGCAGCAAATCGAGGGACTTCATTTTCGACTATTGCTCAACTTCGTGAGTGCTCTCTAACTGAGCAGAACCTCCACCCGATTACTGGTGCCGAAGAATGGGCAATAAGCTGGAGTAGTTATCTGTCCATAACCTCACGTTTGTCATCGTGGGATTCTCTGTCACTGTCTGCGCTACCTCAGGTTGCGCCCAGAAAACATCGTTATTGGATACTAATACCCAGGTTGCCGAGAACTCACCTTTACTATCGTTATTGAAAGAATGAATGACCTTGGTCTTCATCCCCGAAGACTGAGCTAAACGAAGGACTACCGGTGCAAGGTTCAGATACTGGTTGGAGATGTGAAAAGCCAGAATCCCGTTAGCAGCCAGATGTCTCCGATAAAGATCCATTGCCTCTTTCGTCAGCAGATGGACAGGAATGGCATCGCCAGAGAAAGCATCCACAACCAGCACGTTAAAATTCTCTGGCTGCGCATTCGCTAGCGAAAGCCGGGCATCTCCATCGACAACTTCTATCTTTGCAGGAGAATCATGCATGTAAGTGAAGAAGTGACGGGCCAACCGCTCGACCATCGGATTGATCTCGTAAAAATAGATGCGGTCGCCAGGTTTCCCGTAAGCAGCCAGAGTTCCAGTTCCTAATCCAATCACTCCGATCTTGCGAGAAGCATCGCCGCAACAAAAGCGCAGAGCCAGCCCCACACCTGAATCCTCGGCATAATAAGTTGTCGGTTTATCGCGAAACTCAGGAGCAAACCATTCGGTTCCATGTTCGATTGCTCCATTCACCAATGTGCGGGTCGTGCCCGCGGTAGCCGGGAGATGAGATTCCTTTACCCGGAGTACACCGTAAAAATTCCGCACTGTCACGACAACATTTCGTCCATAAGCAATGTGGAGCATGCCTATCAAGACGATCAGCATTACCGTCCCAGCGGACCACAACAGACGCTGTGCCCATCCATCCTCCCAGGTAACTATCAGCGCAAGCGCGGCCACAGCAAAGAACGACAGAGGCACATCGTAATTTGAGCTGGACAATAGTGGACTGACAATCCCGACGAAGAAGGTGCCAGCTGCTCCTCCAGCGACAATCATCAGATAGAAGGTCGTGGCCTGCCTGACTCCATGTGGCCTAAGCGCATGCAGTTCAGCATGGCAAAAATAACAGGCCACAAAAAGCTCGATGAGAAAGAATGTAATGCTTATAGAGATTGGGATGTGGGTATACGCCTTGGAGAGTGCATACCCCAAGCCTGCAAGAAAAACGACAAGCAGGCGAATGACAATTGCACGGCGATAAAGCCATGGAAACTCAAATGCGAGGATAAAGGTCAGCAGATAGACGGCAAGCGGAACAATCCACAGTAGTGGGATAGCGGCAATGTTCTGGCTCAGATGGCTGGTGATCGCACACAGCTGCACTGCAGCTGCTGCAGGCAACAGGAACCAGAGGAGATGACTCTTCCTGGAAACGGACGGTTCAACTTGCTGGCCTTCATTTTCTGGATTCGCAGCAATATCGGATACGTTCTTTGTTCTCCAGGCCACCAGGACGCAAAGGAATAAATAGAACAGAAAACCCAAACGCCATAGCAGCCATTGATTACCTAGCGAAATCCGAGGCTCAATCAAGGTTGGATAAAAACCAAGGGCCAGCAACGATCCAAGATTCGAAAGAGCGAAAAGCTTATACGGAACTTTGTTGCCTTCCGTTTGGGCCATCCAAACCTGCAATAAGGGGCTGGTCGCCGATAAGGCCAGAAACGGCAGTCCTATTGCGGCCCCTAGGCCAAGAAAGATAGCTGTAACGGGCCACATCTCTGCATGAGGTAATACGGGATGGAATTGCAGAACAACCACAATCCCACATAGTGCAAGGAATACAGAGTGGATAAGCGCAGGAGTTCTCTGGCTTTTGTTCCTCGTCAGCCAATGGGCATACAGGTAACCCAGAAACAAAACCACCTGAAAGAACACCAGACAGGTAATCCAAACAGCTGAAGATCCGCCTAAATGGGGGAGCAGTTGCTTCGCCGCCATAGGCTCAACAAGGAAGAGAAGGAACGCTCCGAGAAAGATAGTTCCACCATAGAGCAATCGTGACAAGGACATAGTGATTCGCCTCGCATTCTAAACGAAGCGGCAAGTCCAATGAGATTTTGCCCTGTTATTGGCGAAAAGAAGTCGGTCTGGGCGCCGGAGGAGGTGGTGGTGGTGCCGCTTTAGGCGCAGGCGGTACCGGAGGAGTTCGCCGAATGGGTGCAGATGCAGGCGTAGTTGGCTTTGTCGCCGAAGCAGGAGAATTGGCGGCAGACGAACGCGGTGCAGCAGCGGTGGCTGGTTTAGGACTTTCGTTTGCCACGGGTTTCTGTATGGAAGTAGCCGCAGGTTTCGGAGCTACGTTCATCGCAGGCTGTGGCTGGGTTGGTGCCTGAGGCGTGGCTGTTGCGGGCAGAGTTTGTCCCACGGGTTGCTGCGCTTGCGGCTCCTCTTTAGGGAGAGGACTCGTGTCCATCAGGAAGTTTTCTCCATCTCTTCCTGAAATAGCGGCCCTCATAAACTCCATCCAGATTGGTAGTGCAGCGCGTGCTCCTGTCTCCTTCTCGCCCAACGACTGACGGCTATCGTATCCAACCCAAACGCCACAGGTAACAGAAGGAGAGAAGCCCATAAACCATGCATCGGTGAAATCGTTAGTAGTACCTGTCTTGCCTCCGAAAGGATGATTCAATGTCGAAGCTGCTGCCCCCGTACCGCTCCGGGTTACTTCCCGCAACATCGACATCATGACTCGTGCTGTCTTTGCACTGGTCGCCTCAGCCACTTGCGGAGGATCTTCCATCACAGTGATCCCGTCAGAATTTGTTACCTTACGAATTAGCCGAGGCGTAAGGCGAATACCGTCATTGGGAAACACCGAGTATCCCGCCACCTGCTCGGCCAAAGTTACTTCCACCGATCCCAGAGCCACGGGAAGAAATGCAGGGATATTGCTCGTGATGCCGAATTGATGTGCCGTTGCAATGACCTTGTGAATACCTACCCGCTCGGCAAGCCTCAAGGCTGGAATATTCCGGGAATCCGCAAAGGCATGCATCAAGGAGATGGCTCCCAGATATTTCCCGTCATAGTTGTGCGGGGTATAAGACCCGAAGCTGACAGGAGTATCCAGGATGGTGTCTTCCGGCTTGGCACCTTCTTCTACTGCTGCCGCATAGACATACGGCTTGAAAGAAGAACCGGTCTGACGTTCGGCTTGTGTCGAGCGATTGAATTGGGATAGATTGAAATCGCGTCCGCCCACCATTGCCAGGACATCGCCCGAAGCATTGTCCATTGCCAGCAAGGCACCCTCTGCACCGGAATCCTGCTCCAGAGTTCCGTGCAAAACCGGCCCCTGCTGTTTATCGGCCAAATGGACATAAAGGATGTCCCCGGGCTTGATGAAGGCGTCAGCCATCTTCTCGCCAGTCCAGGTCCAATCTTCAGGAGTTAGAACAAGCTGGTGGTCCCCTATTCGCGCTGTGATCTGGTACGGAAGAACTCCGGTGACCAACACATGCTCATAGCGTCCCGGATCGGGAGGCGTTGACCAGTCAGGATGCCGGAATTGCTCGGGAGAATATCCGGCAGCATACACATTCAGAAGATGTCCCTTCCAGCCATGTCTCCGCTCATAGGTAGCCAATCCCTGAAGAACAGCGCGGTTAGCAACCGTCTGCAGATCCAGATCAAGCGTGGTATAGACGCGGAGCCCGGCAGCATGCACTTGCTCCGTACCAAATTTCTTTTCAAGCGTCCGGCGAACTTCCTCTACGAACCAGGGTGCAACCGAGTTAGGAGGAGTCTGAAGATGAAGCCCCAACGGAGCGGCCTTCGCTGCGTTTGCCTGAGCAGCCGTAATGACTCCATCCTCCAGCATGTTGTTGATCACCAGATTGCGGCGGCGGAGGGCCTTGTCCGGATTAAGAATCGGCGAGTAGCCAACGGGCCCCTTGGGCAACCCAGCCAGCAGAGCAGCTTCCGTAAGGTTCAGATCCTTCGCATGCTTGCTGAAGTAATACTGTGAAGCTGCTTCAAAGCCATACATGCCATGTCCGAGGTAAATCTGATTGGCATAAAGGGTAAAGATCTGCTGCTTGGTGAAGGTTCTCTCAATCTGAATGGTGAGAAAAATCTCTTGCAGCTTGCGACCGAAACTGCGCTCCGCGGAAAGAAAAAGATTGCGGGCCAGCTGCATGGTTAGGGTCGATGCGCCTTGAGCGCGATTATTGGACGTCAGATCACGAATCGCTGCTCCCAAAACTCGGAAGACATTGATACCCCAATGGCTCTCGAAGTTCTTGTCTTCTATAGAGATAACAGCCTGTCGCAGAACAGGTGCAAAATCGTCATAATTTACGACGATTCTCCGCTCTAGAGCAAAGGAGCCGAAGATTCGCCCGTGCACATCGTAGAGATCTGTCGTAGTACTGGGACGATACCGTTCCAAGTCATGGATCTGTGGAAGATCCACGGAATACACCATCATCAGCCCACTGAGAGAACCGGCGACAACGGCCAGTAACAACAATGCGATCAGCGCAAAGTTGCCGGCAATTTTCCGGTGCCTTGGAGCTCCACCTCCGGAGGATGAGGACATGGGAGTTCTTGCAGCAGGAGGACGAAATTCTCGACTACGCGAGGGAACCGTATCTTGGCGAAAAGAAGGCAATGAAATAGATCCGCCTGATGCCGAGGATAGCATGGACAGGCACCCAGTTTCCCCGTTCCCGGACACAGAGTGCTTCCAATAGCATCATGTGATTCGGTCATTCCAGATATGGGACAAAAACGGGAAATGCCTGCCGATAACGTCAATATCGGCAGGCATTTAGTCCTATAGAGGGCGTCTTCTAAGCTTTCTTCTTGAGAAGCTCCAGAGCCTTGTTCAGCTGATCATCTGCAGCTGGACCATTTTTCCCCTCATCGTCGTTATCGTCATTCGAAGCAACTACAACATTCGGGGTAACGGCATCGTCCTGGATCTTCTTTCCCGAAGGAGTTGAGTACTTCGCGATTGAGAGAATCACAGCAGATCCATTGGGAAGCTCAATCGTCTTCTGAACAGTACCGTCTCCGAAGGTGCGATCACCAACCACATCACCGCGCTTGTTATCCATGATTGCTGCAGCAACCAGCTCTCCAGGTCCCGCAGTCCCATGATTTACCAGTACGACTAGCGGTGCCGGGGTAAGGGTCTTGGAAGAATCGGCGGTAAAGACCTGGCGGGCAAACTTTTGTCCTTCCAGCGTAGCGATAGTTCCGGTGGAGAGAAAATCATTCGCTAACCGCACTGCCTGAGCCTGATTGCCTTCAGCCACATCGCGCAAATCGAGCAATATTTTCTTATTACCGTTATGCCCCATATTTTTGATACGGGACTCCATCTCCTTCACCCGCTCTTCGTTCAAAACAATGGGCTTGAGATAGAGAATCGTCGAGCTTTCATACTGCTGCTCGCCGAGTGGTGGTACAGAAACTGCGGCGCGGGTGAGAGTGACTTTCTCAGGATCCGGCTTCCGAGGACGTATTACAGAGATCGTAACGTTGGTTCCAGGCTTGCCTTCCAACAATAGACGAATCAGAGCCAAGGACATCTCATAGGTGCTCTGATTATCGATCGACTCGATAATGTCTCCGTCCTGAATCTGCTGTTTGTCTGCAGGACTACCCGGAAGTACCGAAACAACTGCCGCATATCCGGAGCGTTTGGACATGTTGAGTCCAACCTGAGCACTACCCTCGGACATGTGTTCTTTATAGATCTTGTACTCTTCCGGAGTCAGGTAGCTGGAGTTCGGATCCAGCGATTCGAGCAGACCGTGAAGCGCTCCGTTGGTCACCTTGTTAATACTGGGTTCGGAGACGTAGTCGGTCTGGATCTTCTTGAGAACTTCGCTATAGACCTCAATCTCCTGGTAGGCGCCATCCTTCTGGCTACCGGCTCGAACACCTTTCAAGCCGAATCCGCCAACAAAGATGACGGCTATGAGGACGAGGGAGATTCCGAGTACAAAACGCTTGAAGGTTTTCGACATAACTATTGGACGGCTGGATTTCTCCACCGATACCGGAATCATATCCCAATCTACGAAATTCTCGTTGGGCTCCGTGAAGGATTCGCTTTCGAAAATCCCAATAGGACTCGGAGCGGAGACTTCTTCCGCATATCAGGAATTTGGAGAGTGAGCCGCCATTAACCTTCAATTTTTCTGATAATTACCATTGAAAGCCTGCTCTCGCGAGCTCAGGAATCAGCACCATAGCTCCGAAACAATCCCATGAGTTGCTTTTTCGCTGGGGGACTGATTCTTTGCTCCTCCAGCCACTTCAATGATCCCTTTTCGATCTTGGCCCCGGATTCCAGCAAGGCTTCGATAACGGGGACGTGATTCGTCCCATAATCGTTATTTGCAAGCGACCAGAAAGCCTGCCCTAGAGCCGTACCGCCATATGAATTACGAGCTTCCAGGGAGGCTCCACTTTCAACCAACCTCTGGATAATCTCTACATGACCACCGATCACAGCCCAATGCAGACAGGTTTGCCCGGTTCCTGCTTGCTCATGAAAATCCGGTTCCTTCCCTAAGAGAAAATCGACGACAGCAGTACGGCCATACTCGCAGGCCCAGAGAAACCCCCTATGCATCTGCGCCTTCGATGCCTCTTTCCCCAGCTTCCCGTCGTTGTCGAAATAGCTTTGGACAAGATCGAGCTGGCCCAATCCAGCTGCCGCCTCGAGATCCACCCTCGCTCCTCGCTTCGCCAAGAACTCGGCGGCACCTTTCCGGCCATTCGCCAGGCAGCTGTTGATAATGCCGCTCCCGACTGGCGACTCAATACGGGCACCATAATCCAGCAGCACCTGCATAAGCTCTTCCTGTAATCCAGCCCGCTCAGTATGGACGCTTGTGGCTACCAGCCCGAGAGCTGTAGCCCCTCCGCCATAGAGATCCGCCTCTGCATTCACCTCTGCGCCGGAAGCGAGTAGGAACGATGCTATCTGTACGGCATTCGACGGTGTTCGCTGGCGATAGTCCTCTACTCCATTAGCCGCGACATAGTGCAATAACGTAGCTCGATGTTCTCTGGAAGAACGTGCGTGAACTAATCCGGGATTCTCCTGCAATTGACGCTGAAGGAAGGTAATTTCGCCCGCAACGATCGCATCGGCAGACGATTCGAAGACCGAAGAAGCCGATTTCTCATCAAGCATATTCATCAGCTGAGATGTCTGAAGTGGAATGCAAACTGCTGACAAAAAACAGAGATTTAGAACCTGCCCGGGTGTAGACCGGGGGAGAGCCGCAATTATCGATACCCGATAAGGCACTTCAGTGCCGGGTCTGCCCTATTATCCACAATTCGGCCATGTATTCTCTATGGAGCGAACCTGTGTAGATGCTGCGTCCAGCCCTTTCCCAAGGTCGCTAATCTTTGATAATCTAGATGCTAAGCCTGGGTAGCTCAGATGGTTAGAGCGTGGGATTCATAACCCCAAGGTCGGCGGTTCGATCCCGCCCCCAGGCACCACCTACCCCCTCCTTAAGTTCAGCCTGAAAATCTTCTGACCACTTTCACTCCAGCCTTTAATCTCATACACTTGGAGCTTGGACAACCAATCGGAATTTCGGATTACTGCAGTCATTCCCGCACGACTGGGTTCGACACGCCTGCCGCGTAAAGTCCTGCGTATGCTTGCTGGACGTCCGCTCATTGAGTGGGTATATCGTGCCGCAAAGGCCTCTCCCCTGCTTGACTATGTTGTTGTCGCAACGGATTCAGAAGAGGTTCTGGAGATCTGCCGCTCCCGCGAGATTGAAGCCCGGCTCACATCCCCGACTTGTGCAAGCGGAAGTGATCGTGTCTATGAAATCTCCCAGTCGATTGACGCTGAGATCTACGTCAATATTCAGGGGGACGAGCCACTCCTGCAACCCGGCCATATAGAAGCGCTCTTATCGCCCTTCCAAAAGACCGAGGCGCAGGTAACAACCCTCTCAGTTCCCTGTTCGGACGAAGACGTAATCAACCCCAATGTAGTTAAGGTGGTTACGGCAAACGACGGGAAGGCTCTCTACTTCTCCCGGGCAGCTATTCCATACGACCGGGACGTGAGCGGCTTCAAAGGCTATCGCAAACATCTGGGACTTTACGCCTATCGCAAGGAAGCTCTAAAGCGCTTCTCAATGCTTCCGCCGTCGCAACTGGAGCAAATCGAGAAGCTGGAGCAACTTCGATTGCTCGAAAACGGAATTCCCTTGTATGTAGCCGAATCTCCTTACGACACCGTAGGCGTCGATACCGAAAAGGATCTGCTGGCAGCCGAAGCCCAACTCCTCAAAAAGCAGGCAATCTAGAAGACACCATCCTCGCCGTGCTTTCCGAGCATCTCGGAGAGCCGTCGAGTTATCTCGCTCATCTGAGGTTTTTCCCCCTATGAGCGATCAACATAAACAAAACTCCTGAAGTTCATGAGGTTAGAAGCTAGGCCTTCGCCGCCTTCCCGTCAAAGCACAACCGTATTCTGGTTGGATCACACCCAAAAGCAGACAAGACTCCGAAGTATGTAGCGCCGGAATGGGAATCAGAAAAGTTTTGAGGAGAAAGGATAAAGGACTCTTGCTAGAGAGGGCCTCTGTGAGGTATCCATTGAACGTTCCCCTGGGAGGACTCTTTGAAAATGGCAACGCTGTTAGCAATCGAAGCCAGTCCACGAGCCACTTCTGTATCGACAAACCTGGCTGAGCGTTTTATCGATCACTGGCAATCAGGACATGAAAACGGAATCGTCATCCGTCGTAACGTAAGCATAGAGCCCGTTCCGTTGCTTGATGAGGCATGGATTGAGGCAGCTTATACGCCTGAGGCAAATCGCACTCCAGAACAACGCGCCGCATTATCCGTCTCAGACCAACTGGTCGATGAATTGATTGCGGCCGACGTGTTGGTTATTGCTGCTCCGATGTGGAATTTGAGCGTTCCAGCTTCGCTAAAGGCCTGGATCGATCAAATCGCTCGACTTGATCGCACTTTCAAATTCACCAACACAGCCCCCGTTGGCCTGCTAAGCCCAAACAAGCAGGTGGTAATCTTCACCTCCCGTGGCGGCTCATATGAGTACGGATCGGCGATGTTCGATTTTCAGGAGCCTTATTTACGGGCCTTCTTCCGTCTACTTGGACTTCGCGATATTCGTTTTGTCAATGCGGAAAACCAAGGTATGACGCCGGAAGTTGCCAGGGTCTCACGCGAAACTGCACAAGAGTGGCTTACAGAGCAGCCCCTACGAATCAGGTAGCAGATCTGAGCTAAGGGGCAGTATCTAGGTACTGCCCCTTCAAAAGAAGACACGATGCAGAACCTCGGTGAATGCTGTGTCTCTCCAGCACCAGGCCTCCGCGGAATCGGAACTACTGTGTCAGCAGGTTCGCCACCTGTTTCCGGATGTTGTTGCATTGAGCCAACGCAGAAACCGCTGATTGGCACAGGATTTGGTATTTGGACATATCCGAGGTAGCCGATCCGAAATCGGTAGCTTCCACTGTATCCTGAGCTCGCTCTAGATTCGCAACACCCGTTTGCAGAACAGAATGCGTTGCATCGAGTGTGTTCATTTTGGCGCCAAGATACCCTCTTTGCGCAGCAACACTGGTAACGGCCTGCGTAACACTTGTAAGCGCCTGTTGCGCGTTCGTCTGTGTCAATAGATCTGTAGTGGAAAGATCGACAGAGCCTACGGAATTGGAAGCGAGCTTGTCAAAGACAACATTCGTTATCTGTCCGCTCCCACTACTATAAGTTCCGAAGGTTGTGAAGATGTCGATTCCGGCTGCATTGCCGCTGAAAATTTGTATTGTGTTGTAGGTGGTATTCGTACCGAGCTTATCTATCTCCTGTAAGATCTTCTGATACTCGCTGTTGGCAGCAGATTCCTGCGCGCCATTGAGCGTTCCGTTGGAAGCCTCAGTAGCAAGGGTGATGGCCCTGGTAAGCATGTTTGTTACTTGCGCGAGAGTCTGATCGGCAACTTGCAGTAGATCTACGCCTTCTACAGCATTCGACTCAGACTGAGCCATAGCTAAACCGCTAGCTTTCAGCCTATCCACCAGAGAGAGACCGGCAGCGTCGTCTGCACTCGAATTAATGCGCTCCCCGGTTGCAATCTGCTGTATTGCGGACTGCTGTTTCCGATAGTTGGAGGCTAATAGTCCCTCGGTATAGAGTGCGGGAATATTCTCCCGCATATTCAATAAGCTCATAACAGTTTTTATCCTCAAACACGAAGACATTTACGCCCAGCGGGGGTGAGGACGTTCTTGTTTCATCCTCTGTATCGGAACTGTTATCAAACCCTTTACCAACTAAAATTCGTACAAATTTATAAGAATCAAGCACTTATGTACATAAGACTTATGGATTTCTTATTAAGATTTTCTATTGCATCCACATTCAAGCTGCCATTTTCAGGCAGATTGACACAAACAGCAAAGGAATCGCGTCAGAGTTATCGGACAACTGGGCCTACGAGGAAAAAGAATAGAGTGTCCCAATCAAAGCAAGAGAAACGGCCAAAGAAGTATTAGGTTCTTCTCAAAATCAGAGAGACAAGACTAGGAATTTACCAAGAATCATTAACGATCTTTCGAAGAAAAACTTACAAGCATGTTTCCCAAAATTAAACAGTTCGATCCCAAAGAAGGACATTCTGGTCATTTCTGAGTCTAAATAGCTGTCTGGAGATCTTTCAAGTCGTAGCCAAAGTAAAGCGAAAGCTTCAAGGCTAGAACGGAACCAGGGTAGCTGTATCCACAAGCCACAGAGGACTGCGCAGCTTTTCCGTCAAGTCTGGCACCGGTGAGACCGACCTCAGATCGCGAAAACGCAGGTTTGTTTCTTACCAGAAAAGCTGCACTTAACCCTTGCCGGATCGAACACTGTAACCTTGGTTCCGCTCCAGAATGACTAAATTCGAAAGATCTATGGCGAACCTCGGGAATAGAGCATTAAGCATAATGGGCGACGTCCGTCCTCAGCATGTACTCGTGATCTACCACTGGTACAGGAGCAGCCAGTACCACACTCGTTGTACACCCGGGTGGTAGAGCAATATCAACATTGAAGTTGACTACATAAGCTCCGAAAAGTCTGCCACAACTATACTGATAGTTGTTATCCGATCTATCACTTCGACTTGTCACGACGACGTTATTAATAAGGCATTTAAAAAGTCTGGCGATACAAATAGCAGCAAGATGTCCGCATATATCATCACGTGATGGGTAACGAATTAAAGCCCTTGTTCTTCAACAGAAATAGCAACCCCTATAGGTTACTAACACAAAGATGAGACCAAGCTCCTACCCCAGATACTTGAACTAGCCATTGATTCAGATTGGGAAGAGAATGAGATAACAAACCTTCGCCGGAACTATAGCGCTCAAGAAGATACTTGTCAATTATGACAGTTGTAAATAACACAAATGACAGCGGGACCAATCTATCTTGGCATCTTACACGTACAACCTAGCCAATCCGAGAGACAACGTCCAGCCCCTAAGATCGCTTAATTTGACAACAACTTCAGGCAAGAGTACAAAGCTATGCATACAGAATAGATTCACTGCAGAAACCCGTATGGTACGGGACAGAGCCGCAGGATCTTTTCTCCATGTGTCTTCAAGAAGTATTTTTCTTGTTGTACTTGGCTTCCGCTGCTTTTCCCTAGCTGTGTTTATGAACTAAAGGAGAATACACAGTGAAATTCAGCGATAAGGTAATGTACATAGGAGCATCGGGGCTATCGCTCTTAACATTAGCACTATACCTCTCTATTACTCCATACACAGCAAGTGCACAAGCATCTGGATGCACGATGGGGGGCAACTTTTTTAGTGTAGGAACTTGCTATTCCTGTAGTACAGGCACACGAATGGGCATGCTCTGCACTGCAGCAGGAGGGACCCCACACTGGAGCTATTGTGGATCGTGCACGTTATAACAGATACACAATGGCATAGAACAGAGCTCCTGAAAGCTTATCTCAGGGGCTCTCCATCTCGAAAAGCAAAGCCGATACTTCGAATGGCTGATCTAGTGGGTAGTTTCCCCTGCACGTAAAGGAGTGCCTAATGCCTCGTTCATTCGTTTTTGTCTTGGTTATTTTGACTGCTTCTCTTGGGATAAATCTTTCCCTAGCATGGAGGCTAAAAGCAATACAGGGACCGCCGCACCATGACAACATAATTGGAAGGCGTGTTGACTCTTTTCAGGCAACTGATCTGTCGGGCAACCCTCACACTTTTTCCCTTCGCGCAGATAGACCGACGCTCATTTACTATATAAATCCCGCGTGTAGGTGGTGTAGCGCAAACGCTGCAAGCTTCAACACACTTGCACGCAGCCTCCCCTCAAGGGGGATAAGGGTTGTCGTTTTATCGTCACAAGCAAATCATCTAGATGAATTTTCGGCAAAGACGCACTTGCCAGATAGCACTATATTTGTCATCAAATCTGAAAACATCACTCGCGATCTTGAGCTAACTGGAACACCGCAAACATTTCTCGTCAATACAGAAGGCCAAGTTGAACAGCACTGGATAGGAGCTTACGATGGGAGCAACCGAACAGAAATAGAAGGAATATTTCATCTGCGATTACCCGATATTGCACAGCCTTAAAAGTACAAAAAATCAAATACAGAGATAACCGACAGTTATAAATGTCGTATCTGAATAGATAATGACCATTCTTCTGGCAATGGGATCTTAGCACTCCACACACCGTGGAATAGGGAGACAGCAGCAGACCCGATTAATCTATATAACAGTATCGCAACATCTGTTTTGAATGCCAAAACTTTCCAATGGAGATCGCACACAGGATTTGTCTTGTCCCGCAAAAACTAGTTGTGAAAGCTACGAACGCCATGAAAACCTACTAACAGCCGCATGCCATAGATGCAAGGAAGGACTGTTTACCATCAGATCAAGATCGTCGGAAGCAAACGGCGCACTTATCATCTTTCCGTACAGAGCAGAATCCATACTGTAGTCGTGACCATTAAGCAGAGAGATGTATGATTCGAACTCCAGAGAAGGGGGAAATTCTGCCTAGGCCTTAGGATTACCCCTCCTCTTCTTATGTTCAATGAAACCGTTGAAGACGGGATAAAGTACTTAGTCGTCCTCGCCATCGCATATTTCTGATAGACAGCCCACCGAGCCAAGCTATCTTTGAACAGACTCATTCGACACAGTTCAAACACTGTATCCAGATACGGCCTTATTCCAACTACCAGGTGGAATAAGGCTGGCCATTACTTCCGGTCTCTTGCGCCCCACTGTGCACATCATCAATACCAGGATCAGTCTGGTCGAGGCTATGTAGTGCATCACTTTGCTCTGGAACCCAAGTGTCAGTGCGGTGGGTCATAGGATCTTCAGGTATCTTTTTGAGATAACCAGCCTGCACCAAATCATCGAGAGATTGAGGAGCTTTCTCCTTATCCATCGTATAGGAGTCGATTGCCTGTCTTAAGACGTGCAAGTCTTCCTTAAGCACTGCTTCCTTTGCGGCCTTAATGGACGAGATGTAATTCGGCACGGCAATGGCCACAAGCACACCGATGATGAGCATGACGACCATCAGTTCGATCAGAGTAAAGCCGGAGGAACGAGACGAGCCCCCCTTGCGCTGCCGTGTTGTTTTCATCTTTCCCATCACCACTCTGAGTACTTCGTTCCGTCCAGGGCAGTACCTGTCGATTTTGAAAAGACATCGAATACATTCTGTCCACCCCAAGACGAACTGTTGGGATCATCCTGCATGGAACGCAGCCCCCAATCCGACTGGCCGGTCAAAGGATCGACAGGAATTCGGCGCAGAAATTTCACTTTATGACTCTGAATGTCCACTCCTTTAACCAAGGTTTCCAGATCTGGCGGATAGCCGAAGCTGTCCACCTTCGTCATAATGAGTCCTTTGTCAGACGCGTCCTTGTAATGGTCAATGGCATCACGCATCTCCCAAAGATCCCGCCGAAGCTCCCGTTCTTTTTCCCGTTTCACCTTAAAGATCGAGATAGGTACAGCAGCTCCAGCCAGGATCGCCAGAATAGCGACGGTAACAATAAGCTCTACGAGCGTCAGGCCTCCCTGACGGCGACGTCTCGAAGAACGGGTCATATCAACGGTCATAGAGCCCACTGCACCTCTACTTCACATGAAGCAGCACTTGTGCGCCTCGCGCAGGAAGTTGCTGCTGTGCGCTATTGACCGCACCAGGGCGAGTAATCGAAATGGATGCGTCTCCTGCTGCCTTTGCCTGGAAGGTAAGCACACAGACCGTTCCCGTACCTGTAATCCCGGAGGTTCCCGGCGGCCGGGAAGCAGAGACAGCCAGACCACCATTTCCATCGTCGCGATGAACTACAGCCACGGCTTGTCCATCTTTACCCAGGTAGTTACCGGAATCCACATTCACCAGTGTCAGGCGAGCAGCGTCATATTGAAGCTGCAAGGGGACGGAAAAGACGTCTTTTCCCCCGGCAAGATTGACCGCTACCTGAAAAGTCGATCCCACCGGTTGTTGCGTTTGGGGCCCAACCAGAGAGAATGCTACCGGCTCTCCCGGAGGGGCTGGAGAATTTGAGGCTCCTGGAGGCACTCCTGGCCCTGCGGCAGGTGGAACTCCAGGCTGCCCCGGTTGTTGGGACTGACCGGGCTGTGTCCCAGCAGGAATTCGAGCTCCGGGCGGTGTTCCCCCAGGCTGATTCGTCGAGGATCGGGGTGCAGTCTGTGACTCCGGCTTTTCCATGCTGATTGGTTGCAAATGCCGGATTTCAACATTCGTTCCTGTCCCAGTATCGATACTGCGTAGATTGAGTGGACTCAGGATCGAAGCACGAACCACATGTGGCGTCAGCATGAAGACAATCTCTTGGTCCTGAACTTCCTTGTTGGTTGAGCTAAAGAGATATTTCAGGATGGGAATCTCACCCAGAAAAGGTGTGCCACCTGTTGTCCGGTTATCAGTCTTGTTTAGCAGGCCAGCAAGGATGTTTACTTCCCCTTCTTTAAGACGAACCACCTGTTCAACCGAGTTCTGACCGATAACAGGCTCGGAAATACCACTGATCGTTGTGTCATAGAGGTGAGAGGTGAGTTCTACCTTTACCTTCAAGGTGACGTCATGATTGAAGTGAACTGTCGGGGTAATTTCGATTGTTACACCAATATCGGTGTACTGGAACTGGGTATTGACCAATCCTGCAACTGAAGTCGCTGTGGTTCCAGTCGAATAAGAACCAGTTGCGATAGGAATACGAGATCCGATTTTTAGCTTGGCATTCTGCCCGTCGGTTGCACGAACTCTGGGATTCTGAAGAATCTTGGCATCGGAATCGGACAGCATCAAGTCGGCGGTAGCCTTATCGACGGTTACCGCAAAATTTTTGGCGTTCAGGTTTCCAAGATCATTCAACGTCAGATTGCTGGTGGTGCCGGTCCCAGTACCTGTACCTGTACCAGTGCCACTAGTTGAGGCAGTAGCCGATTGCAACTGAAAAGCAATACTACCCGGCATGTTCAATCCGATCTTCCGTATCTTGTCCTTGTTCACGGACAAGACCGAAACATCCACGACAACTTCCGGCTTTGCTCGATCCAGATCGTCAATCAACTTCTGCGCCAGAAGTAACTCGTCAGGAGTCGCGCGCATGACAATGGCATTTTGACTGGGAACACCATAGAGTCTGGCATTGGTCAGCAGGTTTCTCAGTGCGGTCACAACATCGTTTAGGTCCGTCTGCTGAGACGCATTCTCCAAATAAAAGGTCTGAACAGCCTGCTCATCCAGTTCGGTACGTTTGGCCCGGGTATTTTGTGCAACGAAGATCGTATTTGAAGTTACCGGACGCCAGAAGGTTCCTGAGATAGTGCCAATAATACGTAACGCCTCATAAAGCGAGACATTATTAAGGTCGATCAGGATTCTCTTCGAATTGTATTCGGGATCGAAGAGTACATTGATTCCGGCAGCCTTGCCCACTGCCTGATAAACGACCTTGGAATCCTCCGACATATGCAGGGTTATGGGCTCGTTGGAGACAGGCTTCAGTTCTGGAGGAGAACCTGCCGACTCCAGCGGGTTGGAAGGGGGCACTGAACTCTCTTGATTACTCGGTGCTGCAGCCATCTTCAGACGAATGGCTACGATGTCCTGCTGCGCCAGTTCGTTGCTGGGATCAATTTCCAGAGCGCGAAGAAATTCCGTGAGAGCTCTAGTGTCATCACCCTGGCTCCGCAAAGTCTCGCCACGCTTCACATGCAAAGCCGCTGCTGATAACCGAGCGCGATAGTAGGCGGCACGGTATCTCAGATCTTGAGGCTTCTTTTGCCGGGCCTTGCTGAAATTCTCGTAGGCAGCATCCAGATCTTCCTTATCCTCGGCCAGAATTCCGCGTTTATAGAGCGTAGCTGCAGATTGAGCGTGAGCCTGGGATGCCACTGCCATGGCACCAAGACAAAGGATGACTACCAGAAACCAATTCAACGTGCGGCGATTCATGAAACTCCAGAATGGCAAAGGGCTTTAGCCGAAGAGGAGATGGACAAGCGCGATCTGCCGGGCACACCTGTTGCGTGGGAAACAGTTCTATTCATTGCCCAATGCTGCCCGATTATAGCAAAGTGGTTCCAGGATCTACAGATTACGGATGCTAGTGCTACCATGGACTTTCGTGAGTCTATTCGTCTTTTGTTAATTCCGTTTTTATTATTTTTATGTCTCGGCAATCCAGCCATTCCATCGTTCCAGGTCCGAAATCCAGCAAGCCCCGTGATCCCGTAGCAGCTGGCAGTCGCGACGCCGCGGTAAACCGCGCGGCGGGCCATAACTATTTTCTGTTGGACAAATTTGAAGCTGGCGTAGCCCTGCGAGGGACAGAAGTAAAGTCCATCCGCGAGGGGAAAGCCAATCTCAAAGACTCCTATGGAATTATCAAGGATGGCGAAGCATTTTTGCTGAACGCCCATATCGGACCCTACTCGCACGGCAACATTTCCAACCATGATGCCTTGCGCACACGGAAACTCCTTCTGCATCAGGAAGAATTACGCAAACTAATCAGCAAGACGCAGCAAAAGGGCTTTACGCTCATCCCAACCCGTCTTTATTTCCGAAATGGCCGGGTAAAATGCGAAATTGCCGTAGCCAAGGGCAAGCAAGATTGGGATAAGCGAGAAACAGAGCGCCGCCGCGAGGCAGATAAGGAAGCCAAAGCTGCTATTGCCCAAAATCGCGCCCGGAACGGACAGTGAGAGCTCTCCCAAGATAAGGATTCTCCGCGGTTCACCGCGTGACCTGAAAGAGGACTATGAAAACAGAACTACTGTTGAGTGAAGCGCAGAATCAGGCGACGGAACTTCTCGCCGTCTTCGCTGTTGACCAGTCCACCGCCAAAGGGTCGGATGCCAAACCCGAACCCTTGCTCCTGACGTCCAATCAGGGACTGCAAACGGCAGCGGCGTCTGTTCTGGCAAACGGAGAATTCAAGGCCGGATCGATGGAGACTTTACTTCTCCACGCCCCGCAGTCCCTGAAAGCTACCCGTCTTCTCATCATCGGTCTGGGTAAAGCATCCAAAGCTGGAAATCATGAAGTCCGCAAAGGTGCCGGAACGGCTATCCGCTTTGCTAAACCTCGCGGAATCAAAGAGGTATCCATCGTTGTGCCGGAAGACTTCGACGTCAAGGGCACAGTCCGAGCGGTGGTAGAGGGTGCTTACGTTGGAGATTTTGACCCGGATACATATAAATCCGACAGGAAAGATCAAAGCATCGATATCCTGCGAGTTCTTGCGCCCAAGACTGCAGACAAGGCTCAAGCCGAAGCAGGCTACAGCGAAGGAGTGATCCTCGGAGAATCCCAGAACTTCACCCGCTCGATGGTGAATGAACCAGGGAATAAGCTGACTCCGACAATCATGGGGCAGCGCGCCGCCACAATGGCCAAAGAGCAAGGTCTGAAGTGCGAAATCTACAGCACCGAAAAGATCAAAGAGCTCAAGATGGGCTCATTCTGGAGCGTAGCCCAAGGTTCAGACGAACCCCCGGCACTGATCGTACTCACTTACGAGCCGGAAGGTGCACCTCAGGAGCCAGTTCTAGGATTAGTGGGCAAAGGCATTACCTTTGACAGCGGTGGCATCTCCCTTAAGCCGGGCGACAACATGGAGAAGATGAAGTACGACATGGCTGGCGGAGCCTCCATGATCGGAGCCATGAAGGCAATTTCCCAGCTGAAGCCCAAGGTGAAGGTCATCTGCGTGGTTTGCGCCACTGAAAATATGCCTTCCGGCAAAGCCCAAAAGCCCGGGGACGTTCAGATTTCTATGTCGGGCAAGAGCATCGAGATTATCAACACTGATGCGGAAGGCCGCCTGGTTCTGGCTGACGGAATCACCTATGCCAAGCAGCTCGGTGCGACGCATTTGATCGATGCGGCTACCCTCACCGGGGCCTGTGTCGTCGCTCTCGGCCATATCAATGCCGGAGTCTTCTCAAATGACGACGAGTCCTATGGGAAATTCGCTAAGGCGCTCGAAAACTCAGGAGAAAAGTTCTGGCGCCTACCCGTTGAAGACGAATATCGGGATTTGATCCGTTCCGGAATCGCCGACATCATGAACACCGGCGGACGCTGGGGTGGAGCCATTACAGCAGCCATGTTCCTGAAGGAGTTTGCGGAAGATACACCGTGGATTCACCTGGACATCGCTGGAACTGCCTGGATCGAAGATCAGAAACCCTGGATTGCGAAAGGTCCCTCGGGAATCTCCGTTCGCAGCATTGTGGAATGGGTTCGCAGCTACAGCAGCTAGAGCATTTGAATTTTTTGTTCGCTGCATCGGTGAATTACAAGAGTGCGGCCGTTCTTTGATGGAACGGCCACACTCTCATGAAATCAGCCTCACAATAGAAACCCACGCTTTCAACTTGCGGCTTTCAGATAGTTTCCCTGTGATACCTCTTCAATAATCTTGTCGCAAAACGCAGGAATATCGTCCGGCTTCCGGCTGGTAATCAGGTTTTTATCCGTGACAACTGCCTGATCTACCCAATGAGCCCCGGCGTTTTGAAGATCTGTCTTCAAGGATGGCCAGGAAGTGACTGTCCGTCCCCGCACGGCATCGGCTTCGATCAATGTCCACGTACCGTGGCAGATGGCCGCTATCGGTTTACCTTCCTGTACAAAGCCGCGAACGAAAGTTTATGGCCTTATTTTCCATACGGAGATGGTCGGGATTCATGACGCCGCCCGGTAGAACCAGGACGTCATACTCATCCGGATTCACCTGGTCTAGGGTCTTGTCGACACGTACACTCTGCCCCCACTCCTTAAAGTTCCAGCCTTTAATCTCACCGTCCTTTGGCGAAACAACGTGAGTCGTGGCACCAGCTTCTTCCAGAGCCTTTCTGGGCTCGAGCAGCTCTACCTGTTCAAATCCATCTGTAGCTAGAATTGCTATTTTCTTGCCCTTCAAAGAACCTTGCGCCATAGGATGAACCTCCGGTCCCTTTCGCGGATTCAATCGCTTATAGTTCTGTAGGAAGGACGGCGCAGGAAAAATTGTTGCCAAGGATCGCAGCCTCAATTCTCGATGAATTCTGCCGGCCAGAGACATCTCAGCGTGTCCTATCCTCAACGAATTTGCCTTAGGAGGCATAAACGTGTCGCGTAATTATGGAAAGAACATAGCTCTGGCAGCAGCATGCGGATTGATGCTCACCGGACTTTGGGCCTGTAAATCCAAAGGCGCTTCCGAGACGATCACGATCTCCGGAGCGGGAAGCACCTTTGTGAACCCGGTCATGACACGCTGGGTTCAGGATTTCCAACAAACCCACCCGAATGTTCACGTCAATTACCAATCGATTGGCTCGGGAGGGGGCATTCAGCAGGTTAAAGCGGGAACCGTTGATTTTGGTGCTTCCGACGTCACCCTAACCGATGAACAGCTTGCAAGCATGCCTCCGATCCTTCAAATTCCCGAGAGTGCCGGCCCTGTTTGCCTGATCTACAATCTTCCCGGACTCAGCAAGCCGCTGCAACTCTCCTCGGAGGCACTGGCAGGAATCTTTCTAGGAAAGATTAAGTCTTGGCAGGATCCCATCATTGCCAAAGATAATCCTGGCGTGCAGATTCCCAATCAGCCGGTTGTAGTAGCCCATCGAGCAGAAGGCAGCGGAACAACGAATATTTTCACAACCTATCTGGCCGCGATAAGTGACGAATGGAAGGCCAAGGTCGGTAAGGGAGCATCGATAAACTGGCCTATTGGTCTAGGTGGGAAAGGCAGCGAAGGTGTCACCGGTCAGGTACGTCAGTCTCCCGGTGCAATCGGCTATGTCGAGCTGACTTACGCAGAGCAGAATAAATTGCCTGTAGCTGCGATCAAGAATCTTGCCGGTAAATATGTACTGCCCGGCACAAGCAGCACGACAGCCGCTATCGATGCCTTCAAAAATGAGTTGGCAAAAGATCCGCGCCTCCCAGTTGTTAACCCTCCGGCCACGGCAGCAGATGCCTATCCGATCGCAGGACTCACCTTCCTCATATTGCCTAAGGATGGACAGGATGCTTCGAAGAGAAAGGCTCTGAAGCAATTTGTTGCCTACGTCATCGACCAGGGACAGGTCGCAGCAGGAAAGTTAAACTATGCCCCTTTACCTGATGGCGTAAAACAATTCGACAAACAGGCCTTGGAGAAATTGACCACAGCTGGTCAGCCAATCCAGTAAAGAAATGAAGTATTAAAGACTAAGGCCGCAAGATCTACTTATTGAGCAGATCTTGCGGCCTTTTGAACTGAGACTTCAAGAACGAAAAGCTACCGTCTACATCGCCTCCGGAGCCGCAATCCCCAACCACGCAAGAGCCTGAATTAACTCCCGCAGGGAAACTGCAGCTGTTGCCAACAGGAAGAGTTTCTTCTTCTCGTCCCCTTCAGTAAGGATGTGATGCTTGTGGTAGAAGTTGTTGAACTCCTGCGCCAACTGAAACGCATGCTTAGCCAGATACGCAGGCTCCGCAGTGGAAATACATTGTTCTAACAGGAGAGTTCTTTTCGAAGCTCGCAGCCACAAGGACCAAATATCTGATCCATCTTCTTCAGACATATACTTACCTGCATCGGAAGCAGAGAACTTGGCCAGTACTTCCTCGGGAGTAAGCCCGGCTTTGCGGAAGATGTTCCTGGCACGAACCACGGCATACTGGACATAAGGCCCCGTTTCCCCTTCGAAGCTGAGCGCATCCTTAAAGTCGAAGGCAATAACGGAATTGCGGGTGTACTTCAGCATGAAGTACCGTAGCGCTCCAACTGCAATTTCCTTGGCAATCTGAGCACGCTCTTCTTCGCTGCGCTCAGTCTGACGGCTGTCTACTTCCTTTCGTGTCGCAGCGATCAACTTGTCAATCAGATCGTCTGCCTTTACACCGAAACCTTTACGTCCTGAAACCTCGATGTATGGACGGCTTTGGTCTTCTTCCGAAACGTCGTACCCCAGCTCCATCGCGCAACGTGGAGTGAGAGCCACCATCTCATAGGAGAAGTGGGTATAACGGTTTGCAGCATCGACATGCCCCATTCCGCGCAAAGCTTCGATCACATTGCTCTGCGGGTCACTCTGGCGGCTGTCGATGACGTTGTAGATACTCTGCGCTCCCCCGAAATGAGGATGTTGAGCCGATCCATCTTCAGCCGAGATCCAGCATTCGTGATTCGGATATTGAAAGAAGGGACGATACCCGAAGTCGCGACCCAACAAACCGAATTTCCACAGGTGATAGGCAATGTCCTTGCCCACATAAGTGACAGTTCCATTGGAACGGACAATGACCTTGGCATCTTCATCTGGGCCGTCTTCCGGTGCAGTTTCCGCTGTTCCTGCACGCTTCATTACCCAACAGCCCTTATTCTTGCCTTCGCTTTCGAAATAAAGCACTCCGGAGGACTTCAGCAGCTCGAAGGCCATCTCCCAGAAGTGAAGGTGCAGAATCTCGCTCTCACGCGGCAAGAAATCGTACTCGATGTCCAGACGCAGCATGGTTTCGAGATGCCGCTGCAGCACGGCCGTAGAAATCAGCTCGGCAATTTCTGCCGTCTCATTTCCGCCATGCTCGATCTTGTGAAGGGTATCCAGACGAACCTGTTTATGCGCCTTCTGCTCTTCTTCTGTTCCAATCCCATACCACTGAGAAACCCGGGCATAGAGATCCCAGCAGTAATAGTCGATCCGCTCGCCCTTCGCTTTCAGTTCAGCGAGCAAAGCCTTTACCTGATCAGCCGACATCCCTTCCAAATGAAGGAAACCCACAACCACGTCTGCAACCTGAACGCCAGTGTTGTCGATGTAGTTCTGAATATCGACTTTCTGTCCGGAGGCACGCAGCAGGCGTACGAAGGTATCCCCGAGGATGGCATTCCGCAAATGGCCAATATGAGCAGCTTTGTTGGGATTGATGCTGGTATGTTCGACCAGAGAATGGGTACCGGGATCTAGAGGCTCACGCTCATCGTCCGTAGCAGCCGCAAGTGCCGCCACACCACGATCCAGATGGGCATTGATATATCCGGCACCAGCAACTTCGAAACCGGAAAAGCCCTCCACCGAGCCAAACTCGGACACCAATTCGGTAGCGATGGCACGAGGAGCCTTTCTAAGCTTCCTGGCCAGTTCGAAGGCTACCGGCAAAGCATATTCCCCGAAACGAATCTCAGGGGGCTGCTCAATAGCAATGGTATCGAGCTCAATATCGTACTTCGTTTTAAGGACGGAGCGGAGTCGCTCCAAAAGCCTGCGTTGCTGTTTTAGATACACGTCAAGATCACCGATAGGAGCAGGGCGAAAACACCTGATTTTTCTAGTGATTCTAGCAGAATCGGAGATCGGGGCAGGGATCCGGAACTCATCCGGTTCAGGCGTTTTGCCGTTTCGCGTGTCTGCCAGGAGTATTCTGAGCGCCCCAATTGGGGAGAGAACCGGCTTAACAGCGCTAGTTTGCCCCAGCTGAACACAGCAGGTACAGAAACGGGTAAGATGAAGACAGAGTTACTGATCCGCACAACAAAGCCTGTAAGAAGGGCTGCGCGGTTTTCGCACGCCATGTCCAATTCATCAAAGTTTTATCTCACGACGCCGATTTATTACGTCAACGCACGCCCACACCTGGGCCACACCTATACGACGATCGTTGGCGATGCAATCATGCGCCGTAAGAAGGCTCTCGGGTTCGATACCCGGTTTTTGACCGGCACCGATGAGCACGGGCAAAAAATCGAGCGTTCTGCCAAGCTTGCCGAACGAACCCCACAGGAATTTGCCGACACCATCTCCGGCGAATTCCATACCCTCTGGGATCGGATGAAGATTGGTTACGACGACTACATCCGGACTACGGAATCACGGCATCGCCGCGGAGTGCAGAAGCTCTTTAGCCATCTGAAGGAGCAGGGCTACATCTACAAAGGAACCTACACTGGACAATATTGTGTCTCCTGCGAACTCTATGTAGATGCACCTCCGGGATCGCCCTGCCCGGATTGCGGACGTATTACCGAGACCGTCACGGAAGAGAACTATTTCTTCAAGCTTTCCGCCTTCGAGCGCAAACTGTTGGATCTCTATTGGGATCCGGAACGCGATGGCGACAATACCGACGGGAAGATCGTTATCCAGCCCATGGCCCGGCGGAACGAAGTCCTTTCTTTTGTGCGTGGTGGGCTTAAGGATCTCTCCGTCAGCCGGACTAGTTTCAGCTGGGGAATTCCGGTTCCCGGAGACGAGAAGCACGTCATCTATGTCTGGATGGATGCCCTCGCCAACTACATCACAGCGCTGGGCTACGGTAGCAATGCTCCCGAAGACAAGGCCCGCTTTGAGCGGTATTGGCCTGCAGACGTTCACTTGATCGGCAAAGAAATCAGCCGCTTCCACTGCGTCTACTGGCCTGCATTCCTGCTCGCCGCCGGACTCGCCCTGCCCAAAAGCATCGTTGCTCACGGCTGGCTGCTCTTCGAACAGAGCAAGATGTCCAAGTCCCGGGGCAATATCGTCCGGGCAGAAACCATTCTTGAGATTCTCGGAGCAGACGCTCTGCGCTACTTCTTGATGCGCGAAGTAGTTTTCGGCCAGGATGGCAGCTTCTCTTTCGACGCACTGGTTCAGCGTTATAACTCGGATTTGGCAAATGGTTACGGTAATCTCGCCAGCCGCACGCTGACGATGATTCAGAAGTATTTCGATGGCGTTGTTCCTGCTGCCTCCCCTACCGGGAATGAAGCTCTAGAAGCGGCGCTCAAGGAAATCGCACAGCACGCTGAGAGAGCAATTGGAGACTTTGCCAACGAATTCGAGAAGCTCAATTTCTCCCAGGCACTCGAAGCTCTGTGGAAACTAATCGCTACAGTCGATGGAACGATCACGGCTACCGCTCCCTGGAAACTGGGCGCAGCTAACGATGAAGCCTGCCGCAAGCAACTTGCAGCGATTCTTTATACCTGCGCTGAGGCATTACGCATCATCACAGCATTGGTATACCCGATCCTTCCTGAATCGGCAGCAAAGATATGGAAACAGCTAGGGTTAGGCGAAATCGAGAAGGCCGACCTGAAGAAAATTCAATGGGGCCAGCTTAAGCCGGAGACCAAACTTGACGAGATTGGTCCGGTCTTCCCCAGAGCAGAAAAGGACGCGATCCAACGTATGCAGGACCTCGAACAACAGAACAATGCCAATGCAGTCGCCAGTGTTGCAAACCAAGCGGCTACACCTGAAGTTCCGGCAGCGGCAGCACCAGCTGCTGAGGCAAAGCCGCAGGAGAAAGCGCCAGCAACAGAGGCGCCGGTTTCCGAGAAGATCACCATTGACGATTTCGCTAAGGTCGAACTGCGCGTAGCCCAAGTCAAGGTCGCAGAGCGCATCCCAAAAGCCGATAAGCTATTGCGCCTGGAAGTAGATCTGGGCTATGAGACACGCCAGATTCTGGCCGGTATTGCCGAAGCCTATGAACCGGAGTCCTTGATCGGACGCAAGGTCGTAATCGTCGCCAATCTGGCACCTCGCAAGCTGCGCGGCTATGAATCGAATGGCATGATTGTTGCTGCTTCCATAGGAGAAAAAGGCAAGCCCGTTCTGGCCAGCTTCCTGGAAGACGTCGAAATCGGTTCACGTCTGAAATAGAAATTGAGAATTGGGAGATGCCTCGTTGTTGATTGACTCTCATGCCCATCTGGACAGCCCACGTTATACCGAGGATCGCGAAGCAATGCTTATGCGGGCTTGGGAAACAGGTGTGCGTACAATCCTGTCCATCGGGATCGGAGAAGGTCCGGAAGAGATGCATCAGGCCCTTGAGATCAGCCGTGAGTTTGCAGGTAAGCCCGGAATCCCGCGGATTCTGGCTTCCGCAGGTGTGTATCCCCACGAAGGCGAGAAGGTGAACAAAGAAGCGCTTGATAAGCTCGATCGTCTTCTTTCCGAGCCTGAGGTCATTGCTTGTGGAGAAATTGGCCTTGATTACTTTCATCAAGGGACTCCGCACGACCTTCAGAAACGGGTTTTCTTGCAACAGATGGAGATCGCAGCCAAGAGGAAACGTCCGATCCTGATTCATTGCCGTCCATCCCAGGACAGCAACGACGCCTGGGAAGACACTCTGGCCTTACTGGAATCTGAATGGCGTCCTGCAGGACTCGGAGGCATTCTCCATTGCTTCAGCGGTAATTGGGAGCAGGCTCGTCGGGGCATGGATCTTGGATTTCTGGTTTCGTTTGCGGGGAATATTACCTTTCCCAAAGCGCAATCCATCCGCGATGTAGCAGCTAAAATTCCACTGGACAATATTGTCCTTGAGACCGATTCTCCATACCTGGCGCCCACTCCTTATCGGGGTAAGCGTAATGAACCGGCATGGGTCGCTGAGGTAGCGCGACAGATTGCAGAGGAGAAAGGTCTAGAGTTGGAAGTTGTGACTTCCACGACAACAAACAATTTCTTCCGGCTTTTTGATATCACGCCAGACGCAGCGATAGAGAGCGACCGTTCCCTCCTGGCGGACATCAAGAATGGGAAGTAGGAAATAAGAACAGGAAGCATGCGCTTCCAAAGGACAGAAGGCTAATGGCTCAGGACAATTCCTTTGATATTGTGAGCAAAGTAGATATTCAGGAAGTACGAAATGCCATCGATCAGGCGATAAAAGAGATCCGGGCTCGTTTCGATTTGAAAGATTCTCGTTCGGAAATCACAGTGGAAGGAAATGATGCTATCCAGCTTGCTTCGGCAGATGAATACAAGCTCAAAGCCGTAACTGAGATACTTGGGCAGAAGCTGGTCAAGCGAAACATTTCCCTAAAGGCTCTGACCTATGGCAAAGTAGAACCCGCATCAGGGCAGAGCGTAAGGCAAAAAATTACTCTTCAGCAGGGTATCCCTACTGAGAAGGCCAAAGAGATTGTGCGTATCGTGAAGGACTCGAAGAAAAAGGTACAAGCTTCGATTCAAGGAGATACGGTTCGAATTAGTAGCAAGGATCGCGATACTCTACAAGAGACCATCGCGTTGCTGAAGGGTCACGATTTCGGCATCGACATGCAGTTCACGAATTACCGCTCGAACTAGAACCTGGTAGTACGTAATACGAATTGAAGTTTCGCGAGACCGCTCGAAGTACAGGAGAAGAGTTGAGTACACTTGCAATAGCGACGGCAAAAGAGCTCTTTGACCTACTTCGAGACGACCTCGCAGCTGTCGAACGCGAACTTGGTCGCGACTCCATCTCCAAGGTCAACATCATTACCGATATCGCTGACTACCTCCGCCAGAGCGGAGGAAAGCGACTTCGTCCCTCTCTTTTGCTTCTCGCAGCCAAGGCACTTGGCTACCAGGGCTCCGGCGCTATCCGGTTAGGCGCCGTCGTCGAGCTTGTACATACCGCAACGCTCGTGCATGACGATATCATCGATGGTGCCGATACCCGTCGTGGACGTCCTTCAGCCAATACCACCTGGGGAAATGAAAAATGTGTACTGGCGGGCGATTGGCTCTACATGCAAGCCTTTCGCGTTGCACTGGAAGAACAGAATCTAAAGGTTCTGGACCTGCTCACATTGCTGACCCAGCAAATGGTGGAAGGCGAGTTACTGCAAATAGAAAAGCTAGGCCGGGCAGTAGTTGAAGCCGAATACTTCGATCTCATCTATCGCAAGACGGCTTGTTTGTTTGCTACCTCAATGAGGCTTGGCAGCGTGCTGACAAACTCCTCTGCCGACGTTGAAGAGTCCCTGGGTAGTTATGGCCGCAATATTGGACTGGCCTTCCAGATTGTCGACGACGTATTGGACCTGACCGCAACAGAAGAGATTCTAGGGAAGCCGGTAGCAAGCGACCTGCGTGAAGGGAAAGCGACTCTGCCGGTCATTCACTCCATGGAACATGGAACAGCTGCCGATCGCAAGGCCATCCAGAGGGTTCTCGATGACCGCAATTTCGAGAGGGTGAAACACGAGCAGATCGTTGAGATACTCACTCGCAATGGTTCGGTAGATTACGCAATGGCGGCAGCCTTCCGCTATGCCGAAGAGGCGCGCATCACGCTCTCTGTCTTACCTGATAACGAATTTCGCCGGGCTCTGCTTTGGGTGCCGGAGTTTGTAGTAGCTCGCGATAAGTAATCCGCTATAGCGATTCATTCTTCCGCACAGCTGCTCATGCTGCAAGCTGGGACTGATTCTGACGTGTCAGGAATTGGCGCATCAGATGAGCTACCCGCAGTCCATGCGTCTCCAGCAGCCAATGTCCTCCATCAAGAATGTGAACCTCTGCATCCGGTAGATCGCGTTTATAGGCTAACGCTGCTTCTGCAGAGTAATACTGATCATGTCTACCCCACAGGATGAGCGTCGGAGGCCGATGCTTGCGGAAAAATTCCTGAAAAGAGGGATACAGTTCAACATTACGACGATAGTCATGATGCAAATCCAGTAGCGCCTCAATCACCCCTGGACGACAGATCTGTATCCATGCCAATTCAATCGTTCCTGGATCGAGGAGTTCTACGATCTCGAATGGTAGCTGCTCTACGAACTCCTGTCGTATCCCTTCCCGGGTAAATAGCTTCCGTCGGAACTCTTCCCGTTTCGGAAGAGAAGAATCACGCCAATAGGCCTCTGCTGCTGACCAGATCGGGCTGCGGCCTTCCCGGTAATAGGCTTCGCTATTCTGCACGATTAAAGCGGCGAGCCGCTCCGGGAACCGCATTGCCAGGCGGAATCCTACCTGCGCTCCATAGTCATGTGCATAGAGGGCATAGCGCATCAACCCAAGAGCCTCGGTCAAGGCCTGGATCGTGTCGGCATAATGATCAAAGGTATAAGCGTACTGGCTCCGGGACGGGTGATCGCTAAAGCCAAAGCCCGGAAAATCCGGAGCTATCAGATGGTAGCGATCGGCCAACGCAACCAGCAAATGCCGGTACTGATGTGAGGAACAAGGGAAGCCATGCAAAAGCAGTATGCTCGGAGATTCCGGATTACCTGCTTCACGATAGAAAATCTGAGTACCAGAAATCTCAAGCTTACGATGCCTGACCTCCAGACGACCAAAGTCCATCGCTCTCCTCGCCGTCTCCTGGACCTGCAAAGAGACAGGTCATGAGGCTTTTCGAGTTCGATGTGACATCGAGGAAATGGGTTGACATCCCTAGTGGGAGCATCCTGTCCGAGGAAATACCTGAACCATCAATTCCTGGCAAGAGGCGAAAACTCCAACTCCAAACCTTGATCGTCAGGCAATACTGTCACTTTTACATCTTCTAGCGCTTCAATCACCCAATCTGCAGCCGAGAGTCTGTCGATGGAATGAGAAAAGGTCGTAGCCAGAACGCGGCTGCCAGCTGCCTTCCCCGCTCCGACACCTGAGGCTGCATCCTCAACTACGATGCAATCCTGAGGGGCAAACCCCAGTAATTCCGCGCCCTTGCGATAAGGCTCCGGATCGGGCTTGCCGTTTACAACATCGTCGCCAGTAATGATCTTCTCTGGAACAGGAACCTGCCCCGCCTCCAGACGAACCCGAGCCAAACGGTTCGTTGCCGAAGTCACGATAGTCCAATACTTCTCCGGAAGCGTAGTGAGGAGTTCTCGCACTCCACGGAGCGTCTCGATATCTTCGGTATCCGCAACCTCCGTATCCTCAATCCACTTGTGCTCGGGCCAGGGATCGAGATCGGGACGCAAAAACTGCACACTCTCAAAAGCACGCCGGCCATGAACAGCCTTAATGGCATATGCAGGATCCATTCCGTGCCGGATTGCCCACTTCGTCCAGGTTCTCTCTACCGATCCGATCGAACTGATCAAGACACCATCCATGTCAAAAAGCAGTCCGCGGCATTGGACGCGAACAAGAGGCAAACGATCGAGTAGCTGTGTCAGAACAGACTCCTTTTCTGCAATTTAAGTATTTAGATTCGACCTTCAGGAAGACCGGAGAGGGACATGCCGTAAAAGACTGCCCCTCTCATAGATTAGAGGAAGGATGCGATCCCTCCTAGTTGGACAAGGCAAAAGCCCGCGCAGCTTCCAGCAGTTTCTGTACCGATTCTTTAGAACAGGACTCGGAATAAATGCGCATCAGAGGCTCTGTTCCACTGGCACGCATCAGTAGCCAGGTCTCGGCAGCATTCGGTTTTGTCTTTGCCTCTGGATTCTCCAGGAAGAACTTCACCCCATCGAGGGTTTCAACACGAAGAACCTTCATCCCGGCCAATTCCGCTACTCCATTTCTGGCGCGGGCAATTGCAGCGTTCTTGATTGCATCCGGTATATGAAGATCGATACGGCCGTATTGATGCTCGCCATACTCCGCTTGCAAATCGGCCACAAGCTGCCCCAGCGTCTTGCCTTCTTCTGCCATCACATTGGCAATCAGCAATGCGTTCAGCAATCCGTCGCGTTCAGGGAGATGCCGCTGGAAACCAATTCCACCCGACTCTTCCCCGCCCATGAGGATTTCTTTCTCAAGCATCAGATCGCAAACATACTTAAAGCCGATTCCATGCTCATGCAGAGTACGGCCATACTTGGCGCAAATCCGATCCAGCATTTTGGTCGTATTGAAGGCGCGGGTTACATCTCCCGGCCACTTCTTCCGCTCAAGGACCCAACGAAGGAGCACGGAGAAGATCTTATGAGGATCGACAAAATTTCCATGCTCATCGACAGCACCGATACGATCCGCATCGCCATCTGTGCACAAGCCTGCCTGACATTTATTCGCAACCACAGTCTCGCCTAAGGCGCGAATGTGTGGCTCAATCGGTTCAGGATTTATCCCGGGAAAGAGCGGATTGAGCTCAGCCCTGATCTCAACGTGTTCAACACCGATAGAGCGGAAGATCTCGGCGAGAATGCCTCGACCTGAACCATACATACAGTCGATTCCAAACTTGAGTCCGGATTTCGCAATCAAATCCAGGTCTACAAACTTGCGGATAGCCTGCACATAGGGAGTAACAAAATCTTCTTCCGTAATGGAAGCGCGTTGCTCCGCGACCGGAGCCGCTTGCCCTAGATAGCTCTCGATTTCAGCAATGATCGAAGGTTTACCGGAACCGCCATACCAGGCTTTGTACTTTACCCCATTCCATTCACAGGGATTGTGACTGGAGGTAATCATTACTCCGCCAGCAGCTCCAAGATGCTTCACAGCAAAAGAAAGGGCTGGCGTCGGCGTAATCCGGTCGGAGAAACGAACTGGAATGCCGGTACCGGAGAGAACCTCTGCAACGGCCTGCGCGAAAGCTCGCGAGCCGAAGCGGGTATCGTAACCGATACAGACTCCTTTTTTCGGATCTTCTTTGCGGTGGATGTAATTTGCAATGGCGGCGGCAGCAATGCGTACATTTTCGAAGGTGAAATCATCGGCAATGACGCCACGCCAGCCGTCGGTACCAAACTTGATGACGGGATGTGACATGTAGTGAGGGCTTTCTCCTAATGAAAGCTGATCGAGCTGCGGCGGCAAAGATGCACAGCCTGTCACAAAGACAGGCCATCAAGTATCTCTATCGCAGGGGGCCACTGTAACCCGATCAAGCTTCCTTAAATCAACTCATGATGGCCAGACGCGGCAAGCTCTTTAACGACTTTGCCGACATCTTGCGCCTGGTTACGATTTGCAATGAGGATGGCATCCTCTGTCTCTACCACCACAAGATCTTCGACGCCGATAAGCGCGACGAACTTCTTGGGGCTAAATACGTAGTTGTTCGAGGCATTGAGGCTGATGTGCTCCACCGCATCGGTGACATTGCCGCTGTCGTCTCCACGAGCATCCAAGTGATACTCGTAAAGAGACGCCCAAGAACCAAGATCGTTCCAGCCAAATTCAGCCGGCACGCAAAAGAGCTTGGAACTGCTTTCTCCCTTGGCAGATCGTGGCTCCAGGATGGCGTAGTCCACCGAGATGTTTTCGCACTTTGGATAAAGCTCAGCGAAGACCTCTTTGAACTCTGGTGTACCGAAAGCTCCAGCTATCTCTTCGAGCAGAGGTGCCGTCTCGGAGAGGTGCTCACGTATGGCATTCGCCAAAGTCCGAGCAGACCACAGAAACATTCCACTGTTCCAGTAGTAATTCCCTGCACTTACGAACTCCTCTGCCTTCACCTGATTCGGTTTTTCGGTGAAACGACGAACCCGGAGAACACCGCCTTCCGTTGAAGCTCCGGTTTCTATATATCCGTAGCCTGTCTCCGGATGTTTGGGCTCAATTCCCAACACAACGATGTTTTCACCGGCTGCTGCCAGATCGATTCCGCGTTGAATTGCGCGCAGGAACCTCGGCTCGTCGCCAACAGCGTGATCGGACGGGAATATACCTAATACAGCATCTGGATTAATGCGTTCGATCAGAAATGCAGCTAGACCACAGGCCGGAGCCGTATTGCGTGCTGCCGGCTCACAGATGATCTGCTCACATGGGATCGTCGAAAGCTGCTCGCAGATCTCCGGCGCGAGCAGATCGTTAGTGAAGACCCAAATACTATCTAACGCAGCGAGGGGCTTCAAGCGCTCCACCGTCTGCTGAATCATGCTGCGGTCCCCGTCCAAAGCCAAAACCTGCTTTGCTCGAGCCTTACGACTGCGAGGCCAAAAACGAGTACCACTTCCCCCGGCCAAAATAATAGGGCGGAAGTCCACGGATTTTTGCATAGCTATCTTCCCTCAATGCTACCGGATGCTGGAGTCTTGCGGGAAGCGAAGCCTTTCACAGCAATTGCCGGTAATCGGGAGCGGTTTGGAATACGCTCCCTTCCCAGGCTATTCACCTAGCTTGGCGAAAAAGTCTTTCATACGACGGGTACCTTCGTCGATATTTTCTGGGGTAACAGGGTAAGAAAGTCGAATATGCTCCGAAGTTCCAAAGGCCTCCCCGGGAACTGCCACTACGTGAGCCTCGTGTAACAAGCGGGTTGCCAGCTCTGTCGCAGTCCGAATCCCCTTGCCCAGAAATGCCGAAATATTGGGATAAACGTAGAACGCCCCTTCGGGTTTCGTGCAGGTAACCCCTGGAATTTCCGCCAACCGCTTCAGCATATGATCCCGCAGCTTTATAAATTCCGAGCGAAATTCGGCAACACATTCCTGGGAACCGGAAAGAGCTGCAATTGCCGCCTTCTGAACAAAAGAAGTTGTGTTGGAGGTGGATTGGCTCTGCAGCTTGCTCATATTTGCAATCACAGGCTTGGGGCCGAGCGCAAAACCTGCTCTCCAGCCGGTCATAGAGTAGGTCTTGGAAAGCGACCCGAGCACGATGACGTGCTCCTTGGCAAAGGTATAGCTACCACCGGAAACCGGCTTCCCCGCATAGTTCAAGTAGACATAGCATTCATCGAGCAGCAGGTAGATTCCGCGCTCATGGGCGAGGTTGACGATACGCTCCAGATCTCCTGCAGAAACTACCGACCCCGCTGGATTCGATGGAGAATTCAGAATAATCGCCTTCGTTTTGGGGGTGATTGCCTTCTCGATGGCGTCAGCTGTGATCCGGAAATTCTCAGACTCATTCGTGGGCAGAAAAACAACCTTGCCACCGGCATACCGAATGATGTCCTTAAAGCTCACCCAATACGGAACGGGCAGAATCACCTCGTCCCCGTGATCGATCAATACCTGTAAGGCGTTGAAAAGAGCCAGCTTACCACCAGTAGTGAAGACAGCTTCGTCTACAGCATAATCCGAGCCGAAATCAGCCGAATGGCGATCCACAATGGCCTTGCGCACATCCGGGATACCTGCAACCACGGTATAGCGGGTGAAATTGGCTTCTATGGCAGCAATTGCGGCGTCCTTAATATGACGGGGCGTGGGGAAATGAGGTTCACCGGCACCGAAATCAACCAAATTGACGCCTTGGCCGCGCAGTTTGGCGGCTTCGGCAGCAACAGCCATGGTGGCAGAGACCTCAATGCGACCGATGCGATCGGCAAAAACCTTGCGAGCTGCAGAGACAGTCATACACTTATCTTTGCAGATTTTTGCCCTTGCAGGAAACCCCGTGCCAGCCTATGCCGCTCAACTTCATGGCAATTGACTGCTGCTCCGGAGGGTCATACCCATTCTAAAAAGGATGATGAGGGAACCTGGTTATTGGGAAGAAATACGCTTTCGCAATCGAGCAAGAACAACGGAAGGGACAAGACCCTCTATCGATCCACCGCTGCTGAAAACGTCCTTCACAAGGCGAGAACTAACGAAAGAATACCGGCCAGCTGGCTGAAGAAATACCGTCTCTAGTTCGGGAGCCAGACGCCGGTTCATCAAAGCCATCTGAAACTCGTACTCATAGTCCGAAATGGCGCGGATTCCACGTAAGACAGCCTGAACACCCTGCTGGCGGGCAAAATCAACCATCAATCCACCGAAGGTCGCGACCGTGACATTTCCAAAAGCAACCGTCGCCTCCCGCAACATCTCCACCCTCTCGTCCACCGAAAACAGAGGCTGCTTTTGAGGGTTGTTGAGAATGGCTACGACCAGATGATCGAAGAGTCGCGCACCACGAGCAATAAGATCGAGGTGACCATTAGTTGGAGGATCAAAACTGCCCGGATAAATAGCTTTAACGCTCACGGCTAAAGGGATTGTACTCGAATAGGGCTCAAGTTTTGAAAAGGGGTCTCATATAGAGGACGGGCAAAACGAATGATTCATGCCAGCACATACGTTACCTGCGTCGACAGGATATCCGATGTCTAGACCTAAGCGGAAAATGTTCTAGGAGGCGTCTCTACGCAAATACACTGCTGAATCATCTTTCAGAATTTGCTGCGCTGCTCGCAACCCGGAGCGCAGGGCACCATGAACAGTTCCCCAATGACCCGAGACGTCAGTATGCTCTCCGGCAAAAAATAACGTCTGCTCCACACCCTCGGTAAGAGCTAGGGCCGATGGCATCGCGCCTTTAGGAACGTAGCTATACGCCCCGTAACTGTAAGGATCGGTCTGCCAATTATGGGTGTGCCAGCTTTGAATCTGACTTTCAAGAGCTTGCGTAGTCAAATCAAAAATCTTCGCTAGAGTTGAAAGACTCTTTCGCATCAAGGCTTCATCCGTCGCAATCGATGAATCTAACGCAGCAGGGCCCCCAATCCACCCTGTCAACATCGGAGTCGTGTCTGGGAAAGAAGTCCACCATGTTCCGGGGATTTCGTTATCGACCAGGAGAAAACCGGCACGGGGATATCTTGCCGACCAGAACCGTTCCTGAAAAACAAAAATGATCTTTCTTACCGCTCCCATTCGCAGATGGGATATAGCTGAAAATCGATCTTTAGGAACAGGGTCAAAACGGATCTCATTTTTCTGAAGAACGCCTAGCGGGACAGAGACGATACATTGTTCAGCTTCAAAATGGAGAACTGCTTTGTTGGCACCATACAGGGCTTTCGCCTGCACCGATCCAGGCCTCCAATGGATCGCTTGAGCCACGGTTGAGAGAAATAGCTCTCCCTGAGCTTCCACTAAACGCTGCAATAGATATTCAGGAAGAGAGGCATACCCCTTCTCCAGGCGAAAAAGGCGTCCGCCCTCGATTGCGTCCTCTTCTCTTTGCTGCTCTGCCAGAAAAGCCGTACCCACAATATCTGCGTCGGCGGCATTGAAGCCTTCCACGTAATCAATCGCCTGCTTCACAAGCTCCGAAGAGAACTCCCTGCCTGCAATCCATTCTCGAAAACTCCAATCACCAGCCGAAGGCAACTGCTTTAGCACCTCTGATACTTGGCCCTGGACGCAGGACTTTTGCCTTCCTTCAGCAAGGCAAATATCATCACCGTCCAACTCAAAAGCAGAGTTTCTCGTTTCACTGATGAGCTGAATCAATTCGAGAGGTTGTCCGTGCACGAACTCCGCACCTAGTTCAACGGCTAGATCGGAACCACATACTTCCAGGGAAGAGATACGCCCGCCTATTCGAGGACGTGCCTCCAGCACGACAACATGCTTGCCTGCCTTTGCAAGTGCATAGGCAGCACTTAAGCCTGCAATACCTGCACCTATCACTAATACATCGCACGAGTGCTTGGCCATGGAAATATCCCGCTCCTCACGAAACCATGCTTAAGCAAGATGAGATGCATATTTATATCGGCAACTCATGCAAATTGCTTTAGGCAAAGACACTCTCTTCCGGGCCCCAGACAATAAAATATTTCTAATCAGATTTCCCTTTTCAGGAATGGAAATGGAATAGTTGATTTCTTATCTATATTCGGACGCTCATTCCGCCGACAATCTTTTGGTAGATACATCTAAATACCCGAACAAAGAGGAATGTTTTCTTCATGTCCACGCTTCGTAATCTCCCCGTCGCACGCAAATTTGCGTTGGCCTTTGGTGTTGTTTGTGTATTGTGCGTGTGCTTGGGCATCTACGCAGTTACCACCTTTCATGGTCTGAGTAGCGTAAGCACCGGCGTTAGCGAAAATACCTTTCCAGCTGTCATCTATCTGTCCGATATGCGCGGTGCCGTCAACGATGTCCGCCGGGCCGATTTAGACTTGCTGCTTTGTCAGAGTGCAACATGCACAGATAGTGAAGTCGCCAAGCGTCAAAAAGCTCTTGAAACCTACCAATCCAACATGCGGAAATACGAGCCGTTGATCAGCTATCCTGGAGAACGGGAACTGCACGATAAGCTAACCAGCGCCTTCTCTCAATACACCGAAATCAGCAACAAGGCTTTGAGCGCCATTCAGGCAGGGAAAAACGCCGATGCGGTGGATTTGGTTCTGTCCGATGCCACAGGAGCTAAATTAGACGAAGCACTAACGGCAAACGCCGACGACCTAAACCTGAACGCGAAGGCTGGTATTAAGTCCTCCCAGGATGTAACCACCTCCAGTAGCCACGCCACCATCGTCATGGTTGTTGTAACAGTGGTTATCGTCGCTTTGTGCGGAATCATCGGACTGCTACTGACCAAGCTCATTGCCCCGCCGATCCAGCAGGCAACCGCAGCTCTAGAACGACTAGCCAATAAAGATTTGACCGTAAGCGTAGATGTCTTGAGCGAAGACGAAATTGGACGTCTCTCTGCTGCGTTGAACACCAGTGTTGAAGCAATGCACTCGGTTTTAAGCTCGATGGCTCAGGGAGCTGAGATGCTCTCAAATTCAGCAAGCCAGTTGAGTGTTCGCGCAGTCCAGACGACGGGCAACACTCAGGTTCAGACCGACAAGATCAACCAAATCGCCGCTGCAGCGCAGGAGATGACGGCCACCATCGGCGAAATCAGTCAGAACGCTGAATTGGCCTCCGGTGCCAGCCGTAAATCCGCCCAGACAGCCAGTGAAGGTGGAAGCGTCATGAGCTCTGCCTCATCCACCATGGAGCGTATCGCTACGGCCACCGGTTCTGTGGCTGACAAGATGACCTCCCTGGCCCACAGATCCGAAGAAATCGGAAAGGTCGTCACCGTCATTCAGGAGATCAGTGAACAGACCAACCTGCTCGCACTGAATGCAGCAATCGAAGCGGCACGTGCAGGAGAACATGGACGCGGTTTTGCCGTGGTCGCCGGAGAAGTCCGTCGTCTGGCAGAACGCACCAAGAGTGCAACCGAAGAGATTGCCGGCACGATTCTCAGCATCCAGCAGGAAACCACCGAAACCCTCGACGTCATGCAGCGCAGCAGGAATGAAGTCGATACCGGTATCAACGAAACCAGCCGCGCGCGGACCAGCCTCGAAGCGATCATTGAGTCCGCAAAGAATGTGGAACACATGATCGAACTGATCGCGACTGCAGCTACACAACAAAATTCAGCTTCGGGAGAAATTGCAGAATCTGCAAATCAGATCTCCCAGATCTCTATGGAAAACTACCACGCCTCGGAAGAAACATCGGAAGCGTGCAAGAGTCTTTCCAACTTGGCAAGTGAACTCGATGGCATCATCCGCGAATTCACTCTGTCGCAGAATCGCCAGGCAGCAGCTAGCGGCAAATTGGGAGCTCCGGAAAACCTCTCTCTCGTGACCTCTTTTCGCCGGGCATAAATCGAAGTTTGCAACTCCGGATCGCCTAACCAGACATCTGAAGTAAAGAAAAAGTGCGGTACCCTCCGGGGTCACTGCACTTTTCTTTTGCCCTGAAAAGCTGCTCTGCTTCCCAACATCTCCTGGTCAAAAGGACTGTTGCAGACAGTGAAATAAATCACATTATTCCCCGAAATTTCTGCTTTCCGCATGGCTTGTGACTTTAATCACACACGAATAAGTGATACCCGTCACAACGCCTCACGAAAATCCTTTCTAAACTCCTCAAGAAATTCACTTTGCTGTATGGAGCCCCGTAAAAATGTATGGTTTCCCATCGGTTGATCCCATACCGCTGCCCGCGCCTGTTTGGCTGCTAAAGCTATTGCACATCGTCACGCTGGCATTGCATTTTGTAGCTGTCGATTTGCTGTTGGGCGGGTTGCTGATAGCAATTCTGCTTAGTCTGCTAACCAAATCCTCCCAGGCGAGAACAGCAGCTTCGGCCCTTGCGCGCCGTCTGCCCGTGGTCATGACCTTCGTCATCAACCTTGGAGTTCCGCCTCTACTTTTTGCGCAGGTCCTGTACGGACGAGCCCTTTATACGAGTAGTGTCCTCATCGGCGCTTACTGGATCGCAGTCATCTTCCTGCTGATGGCCTGCTATTGGCTGCTATATCGCTTCTCCGCCGGTCTGGACGCCGGCCGCAATGTCTGGTGGATTGGATTGTCCGCCTGGCTCCTGGCTGGCTATATCGCCCGTATTTACTCAAGCAATATGACATTGATGCTTCGCCCGGAAGTGTGGCCGAGCATGTATTCCAATTCTTCCTTAGGAACACACTTACCAACCGGAGATCCGACGATCCTGGCCCGTTGGTGCTTCATGATGGCCGGAGGCATTATGCTCGGCGGTCTATGGATGCTCTACCTGGCAGGACGAAAGAGCTTCTCTCTTGAAGATGGCAAATACCTTGCAGGAGTCGGTGGCAAGATCGCTGTCCTGGGAGTCATTGCACAAGTCACTGCCGGTCTTTGGGCAGTACGTCTGCAACCTGCAGTTGTTCAGGCCGGGCTGCATAGTAATGCTGTTTACAAGACTGCGGGATTAGCATGGCTGGCGCTTATGGCCGTCATCCTTCTCATTGGATTGGTAGCGGGCTTTGCGAAGCTGGCAAGCAATCTATTGGCATGGAGCGTCGCGCTGATAGCGGTGCTGACCATGTTGAGCATGACCATCTATCGCGACGGAATTCGCGATCTGACCTTGTTAAGCAAGGGATTCGACGTGTGGCAACGAACCGTTGTCACGAACTGGAGTGTTGTAGGTCTGTTCCTCTTCCTCTTCGTAGCCGGAATTGGGGTTCTAATATGGCTCGCCTCCGTTATGGCTCGAGCCAAGAAAGTTATGGAGAGTACTGCCTGATATGAGCGATCCAGTCACAGAAAAAGGCACTATTGAACGCGTAGAAGATTCCTATACCCGGCGTGCTTTCATGGGTATAGGCGCAGCCGCGGGCGTGGCCTATGCTGCCGCGCTCACTTATCCAATCTATCGATATCTGGCTTCCCCTGTAGAAATGGCATCCGGGGCTTCGGCAATAACAGAAGTCACACTGAAAGATGCACAAAAGCTGGCTGCTGGCTCCGCCTTGATGTTCAAGTTCGGCAGCTCTCCCGCAATGCTCATTCACCATGCGAATGGCGAATGGGTAGCGCTGAGTGCAGTGTGTACGCATTTGGGTTGCACGGTGCAGTTCGAGCCCTCGCTCAATCGTATCCATTGCGCTTGCCACGGCGGCAACTACGATCCACATACCGGCCAAAATGTAAGCGGACCACCACCAAAACCGCTTACCCGTTATAAGGTCAACGTCGCCACAGACAGCGTTGTTGTTTCACGAGCATAACCGGGAGAAAAACGTGAAAGCCCTTGCAACTTCTATTTACGACTGGGTAGACGAACGTCTTGGTCTCGGAGAGATCATGGCCTTTGCTCGTCACAAGACTGTACCTGTTCACAAGCACTCCTTCTGGTACTACTGGGGTGGAATCTCACTCTTCCTCTTTCTGATTCAGGCATTCACTGGGATCCTGCTGCTCGTTTATTACCGGCCGGGAGCGGATGCCTTTGAATCTGTTCGTCAGATCACATATCAGATGCACTTTGGTTGGTTAATTCGCTCGGCTCATTCCTGGTCGGCGAACTTGATGATCTTTGCCATCTGCGTACATATGTTTTCGGTCTTCTTCATGAAGGCCTATCGCAAGCCGCGTGAGTTCGGATGGTTCTCAGGCCTGGCTCTCCTGCTGATTGCAACAGTATTCGGCTTCAGCGGATATCTGCTGCCGATGGACGAGTTGGCCTACTTTGCTACGAAAGTAGGGTTGGGAATCCCCGGATCCCTACCTGTCGTGGGTCCTCTGATCGCAAACATGATACGCGGCGGAACAGAGGTCAACGAATTCACAGTTCAGCGATTCTTTGCTCTGCACGTTGTCGTGTTACCAGCCCTTTTTCTGCCTCTGCTCGGATTCCATTTGTGGCTGGTGCAGAAGAACGGCAATGCAGCTCCACCTTCCGAAGAGGCAAAACCTCTTGCCGAGCGTAAGACGATTCCTTTCTTCCCGAACTTCTTGCGCAAAGATCTGGCCATGTGGCTCATCACTCTTAACGTCGTCGCTCTCCTGGCCTCAGTCTTTCCATGGGACCTCGGCAAGCAGGCTGACGTGCTTGCTCCCGCGCCTAAGGGAATTCACCCCGAATGGTACTTCATGAGTCCATTCCACCTGCTAAAGATGATCGGTAATTGGCTTCCGGGAGAAATTGGAGAACTTGGAGGCATGCTGCTCTTTGGAGGAGTTTTGCTTCTCTGGCTCCTTATTCCCTTCTACGACCCGACCAGTGCCTCAGGCCAACGAGGGAAGAGAGCCCATTACTTCGGAATCATCCTGTTAGTCGGGTTGCTTGTAACCACAGCTCTCGGCTATTGGGGAGTACGTTAGGACATTCGCTAGATGTGTGCACACAGAGAAGGAAACCGTCACGGAGACACTTCCAGTAGCACACAGGAGAAAGCAGAATTATGAACTATCCATTCTGGGAAGTACCTGTCATCGGCAGCGGATGGGTCATTGGGATCATTTCTATCTTTCATGTGATGATCTCTCATTTCGCCGTAGGCGGCGGACTCTATCTCCCCATGGCAGAACGAAAAGCCCTCAAAGAGAATCGGCAGGATTGGATTCGCATGCTGCACAGCCACTCCAAGTTCTTCCTGATTCTCACAGGCGTCTTCGGAGCGGTCTCCGGAGTTGGCATCTGGTTTTCAATCGGACTTACACAGCCGGAAGCAACCAGTACCCTGATTCACAACTTTGTCTTTGGCTGGGCAATTGAGTGGGTTTTCTTTATCGTTGAGCTCTCCGCAGCTGCCGTCTACTACTACAGCTGGGATAAAATTCCGGAAAAGCTGCATCTTAAAGTAGGGTGGCTTTACGCCGGTGCCTCCCTTTGCACATTGATCATCATCAACGGAATCCTTACCTTCATGCTTACACCAGGCGATACCTGGCTGCATGTTGCAGGTACGGGCGCCGAAAGCAGTAAGTTCTGGAATGCATTCTTCAATCCAACCTACTGGCCTAGCCTCTTGCTCCGTATCATGGTTTGCGTCTCGTTAGCAGGAGTATGGGCTCTGATCACGGCAAGCCGGATCGATGGAGAGAAGGATCCCGACCTGAAAACCAGCGCCGTGCAGTGGAGCACACGCTGGCTGATTCCGTCGTATTTGATGATGCCGATCATCATGATCTGGTATCTGCTCTCTGTACCGGAAACACAACGTGCACTCTTGACCTTGGGAATATCGACCATCGGCTCCGGGACCTTTTCGCAAGTAACTCGTGTTGCACTCATCATCATCATTACCTCGGCAACGATTCTGGCCGTGACCTATTTCATGGCCTACCGCAGTCCACGCGATTTCACCCTATCCCATGCCTGTGCCATCCTCTTATTAGCACTTATGGCCACCGGATCGGGAGAATACTCCCGAGAGATGCTGCGTAAACCTTATGTTGTCGGACGGCATATGTACTCCAACAGCATGCGGGTCAGCTACGTATCCAAAGCAAATCAGCAAGGATATCTGACAAATACGCTATGGCTGGACAAGAACACCAGCCAGCATTTTGCGCAGGGAGAAGCGATGTACCGCGGTCAATGTGGTTCCTGCCACACGCTAACCGGGTACCGTGCGCTCAACCGCTTGCTGGCAGGCCGGGACCGGGCATCTATTGGCAGCTTCATCGATATGCTGCATGAATACAAGCCAGATTCTCCTTACCGCCGCTTTATGCCTCCGGTCACCGGAACACCAGAAGAGCTGAAGGCCCTAGCCGACTATCTGGATACGCAGGTAAATCCTGGAGCACAAAAACCGGCCACCAAGACATTAACCGCACAGCGATAGCAAGAAACATAACTTCCTCACCAGAAATACTCCTAGGGAGCTTCCCGCAAAGAAGCTCCCCTTTCTTTTGCTTCTTCCGCGAACATCATTTACCAATGGGCGGAGCGATACTGGAAGCGGAGGGAAACCGTGTCTATTGCCATCCGACCAGCAAAAGTTACAGAAGCAGCAGAAATCCTGGAACTACAGCATCTCTGTTACCAGAGTGAGGCTGAACTTTACAGAGACTACTCGATACCGCCGCTGCAACAGACACTGGAAGAACTGCAAGCAGAGTTCGCAAGCTATTGCATTCTAGCTGCCACCATAGATGGAAAGATTATCGGTTCCGTTCGCGGCTTTCGCGACGGAGACACTTGTTTTGTCGGACGGCTCATCGTTCATCCCGATTGCCAGAGACAAGGAATAGGAAGCAATCTCCTCCGTGCAATCGAAGATGCGGTCTTAGCAACCAGCTATGAATTGTTCACCGGACACAAAAGCGAAGGAAATCTGAAGCTCTATCGAGGCTTGGGCTACATGGAAACACGAAGGAAACAGGTTTCTCCAAACCTGGAACTAGTCTTCCTATCGAAAAAGAAACTATAGCCACTTCCCTCCCCTGCTGAAGAGCAAGGTTGTGCTTTAGTTTGCAAAATGCCGCTTCCAGCCCAGGATAGGCTTCTCGAATCCATACCAAAGTACCGAAGCCACCGCTGTTGCAACGAGTAAGCGGACTAAAACGATCGCTAAATTGCCTGCCATTCCGTGAGGAGCCATCATCAAGTCAAAATTTCCGAGCAAAGAAAAGACCAGGATGTGGATCATGTAAAGCCCATAGCTCACACGTCCATAAAAGACCAGGCCCCGGAACCTCCAGATTGAGGTGTAAATTCCAGCCGTTCCGTTGAAACAGATCGCAGCGAGCAGCATTCCGGCAAAAAGAAGAGCAAAGGCTGAATCCAGCGCCGCGGGAAAACGGGCAGATGCATAGTAAAGCCCCAAAGCACCTGCAAGAATGACAACGCGAGAGATATTTCTCCAAAGCTTTTGCGTAAGTGGCGCGGAACGAAGAGCGACGGCAACCAGACTCCCCAATGCGATGCCATCCAGATGAATCAGCGTATGGGTCCTGGAAACGGCTCCCGAGAGCCCTATGCGGAGGAAGGGCGAAGCTATAACGATGCCAACAAGCAACACTGCCAGGTTGCGAGGCTGAAACCAGCGGGCCAACGGTGCCCACCCCAGATAGTATTGCTGCTCAATCGCCAGGCTCCAGGTCGGACCCAATGTTCCCGGCAGAGGCATCATAAAGAGGTTTTGCAAAAATAGCGCGTAGTGAAGCCAGGGGGCAGCTTTGGCCTCCGCTAGCCAGGACACACCAAAGATCAGCGGAACACCGAGGTATACGAGGAATAGTAAAAGAACGTATACGGGCCAAATGCGCAAAGCCCTTCGAGCATAAAAATCACGAAAGAACTGTCCGGAAGGAACTGATTTCGATCTCGAATCGAGCACAATTCCTGTGATCAAAAATCCAGAAAGGACAAAGAACAGGTCGACTCCCGCCCATCCCCATTTTGCAAGCGCCAGTAAAGGAGTACCGTTCAGTTTGTCATGACAGTGATACAAAACAACCCACAGAATGGCCAGGCCACGTAGTCCATCCAACTCGGGAATGTGCTTGGGCATCCAGGCGGGGTGTTTTATTCCTACGCCCCTCTCAGAAGACGGCAAAGTGTCGAACTCCGTTGTAGCGGAATTTGATTGTGCAACAGGTATTTTGCATTCTCCAGTAAAGGCGGTCTGTTCCAAAAAACTATTCCGTCCTGATCCAATCGTGCGTATCGGAAATCTTTAAGAGGGACCCAATTTCCCAGAAGGTGCGATCTTTGGCTGAAGGGCAACCCACTCTTTTCAGCTACTATTGCGAGGGTTCGCGAGTGTAGGCTCTCTCTATCCTAAATTCATCCTTCGCCAATGAGCACCGCAAACGATGGATTTTGGGACCCATCGGTACAATTTCGTTCTCCAGACCACCTTAAAATACTCTATTTCACTTAAAAATTCATTTTTACAATTTGATACAACAAAAATATTAATAAATTGAATTTGCAAATTGACTTTATTAATCATGAAATGCATTATGTTGGAGAGAAGGAGATTGATCCATGTCCGTACGCCCTCATAGAACTTCCGATTGGCAGGAACTGACCAAGATGACTCAAGGCCAGCCGATCATAGTTGAAAGGGTACGGCTCACAGAAAAGGAAGTTGCAATTGAAGGAGCTTTTGAATTACCGCAACTGGCCCGACTGACAGCTGAAGATCAGGTATTTGTTATGGCCTTCGTCCGCTGTCATGGATCTATCAAGGAGATGGAACAGATCTTTGGGGTCAGCTATCCAACGATCAAGGCCAGACTGACTCGTATTGCCGCAAATCTTGAGTTCGTAGAAAACAATCCCACTCCATCGCGCAGTGAAATTCTTGAAAGGCTCAACCGCGGCGATATTACTGCCGAAGAAGCTATTCGTGAACTGGAGGCGAGGAAGTGATCCCTTTTGCCGCTATTATTCACTGGCATCATAGCTGTAGCAAGAAACACCAACTGTGGCTGCCACTGTTTCTTGTCTGGCTTTTGTTGTTGCCTCTGCTGATCGTCCTGTTTCCATTTGTGTTTGTAGTTGGATTGTGTGTCCGAATCAGCGCAACACGCCTTTATTTTGTAATTTGGCAAATCCTTACATCGTTAAGACATACGTTGGTCGAGGTAGAAAACCCCGGAATTTCTTTAAGAATTCGTATTGTCTAAACCGCTTTATCTTCGAACATGGTCCAGCAAAGTACCGTGACAGATGGCCATCCTTTCCACCTTCTGTCATGGAAATAGATATCAGCCATTGTGGTTCCAATTTATATCTTCGTTGATTTCGCTTTAGGAATAAGGAGATTGACATGAACGAGAATAGCCGCCAGGTTTTGGAAATGCTTGCTAACGGCAAGATCAATGTACAAGAAGCAGAGCGCTTGATAGCAGCACTAGGAAGCGAAGCTCAGTCCTCGACTCCTGCATCCTCAGAGGTCAAGCAGAAAGCTAAGTACATTCGTGTAACCGTCGATACGGAGACCACCCCGGGGAAAGCGCCCTCCAAAGTGAATATACGGGTACCGATGCAATTGCTGCGCTCCGGGGTACGTTTGGCAGGCCTGATTCCAACACAGGCTCGAACTCACGTCGAAAATGCTTTGAAGAAGGAAGGCATTGCCATAGACCTGGCACAGATACGCCCTGAGAATCTGGAAGAGATCGTAGATCAATTACAAGATCTGACCATTGATGTCGATGATGATAAAGCCAAAGTCAGGATCTTTGCGGAATAGAAGACGAAGAGCAACAGAACCGGAACCACAGAGAGTAGGGTCTCCTGTATCTACAAGAGACCCATGCGGCAACTCCGCTCTTAGGGCTTCAGGCTCTCCATTACTTCCAAAGCGAATCTGGCGGAGACAGTAGCCGGCCCGCCACCCATCTCGATTCCAACCTCGATAGCTTCGAATATCTCTTCAAAAGATGCCCCTGACGCAGCTGCCTGCTCAATATGCCACTGCATGCAAGACTCACAATCTTTTACAACAGAGATGCCGACGGCAATCAATTCTTTCTGCTTCTTCGACAAAGCGCCATCGGAGTAGGCTGCTTTTTCCATTTGAAGAAAGCCTTCATATACCTTGGATCTCAAACCGACAAGCTTTGCATGGGCCTTCTTCCGTCTGGCAGTTATCCTCTCTAATTCATCCATACTTTCTCTCTCGTTCTGACCTCCCATCGCGATACCGAAATTGCTGCCGATACCGTACTTCGTTTGTAGCTCATGGGAAATGATAACGAAATTGATGGAAAGGGAAACCCGGCAGCATTGGTCTGTTAGCAGCAGCACTACCGATGTCGGCAGTATCTTCTCCAATCGAGTGAGGCGCACCTGATGCTCGATCTACTCGGCACACCAACATACCGTAAGAGGACCTTACAGATGCTCTATGGATGGAGTTGGAAAGTGAATGGACGCTTATCTCCATTACACTTATTAGGCTTGGTTACAGCTGTACACTCTATCTGGACACACGACAAGCTACCGAGAGAAACAAGCTTCTCACGGTGACCTTAACTACTCACCGAAGCCCGGTTTGCAGATGAAGGACAGACATAAAGACAGGTCCCCCCTCCGTTAGTCTTCAACAAGAAACAGCGCCGCATCCGAAATTACACAGCCACTACCCAGGCAGAGCTTGAAGCAGAGATCCTTGCTGTAGTCCGTACAAACGGTAAGTACATTCAGTAATTGAAAGTTGAAATATCTCTCTTGATCTTTCCCCCGACTCTCCACTAACTGATCTTGCTAACTACAGCTACTACGATCTACACCACTAAACAGAAAACGCTGGAGGAGTGGCCCCGGAAGTGGAAACCAACTTACCAGCTTCCTGCTAAGCATGCGTAGCAAATCGCCGTGAGATGATGACAAAATCCTCTCACTTCAACACTGGGCAATATTCCCCTAATACATAAAGCGCGATTCAGGAGGAAAAAGCACCAAACCCAAAAAAATTATTTGCCGCGGAAAACAAAAAGGATTGAGAGAAATGCTGAAGTTCAGGTGGGAATGACTGGCGGAGAGGGGGGGATTCGAACCCCCGATAGCCTTGCGACTATGTCTGATTTCGAGTCAGGTGCATTCAACCGGGCTCTGCCACCTCTCCGCATTAGTTCCAACTCACATGTTCTCAATGAGTTGCGCCTAGCGGGCCAAACTTGTTTTATTGTACCATTCCCGGCAGTCATTCCGAGGAAAGCGTTTCATTCCGTTCCTGGTTGGGAACACTCCGCTTGCCAAGACCCATTCCGATTCCAAAATGATCTTGGTCCAAATGGATATGGCATATCGGAAAAGAGACAGACCAATCCGAATCATGATTCTGAATGGGAGGATTCTTGGAAACAGGAAAATAGGAATTTTCTAACCGGATTTAGGAAGCTTCTAGATCTGGTTGGTACATGAACACCTTGTTATTACTAGGGAAAGAAGATGGGGAGGACCAAGCCCCTACTAACGCGCTCTTGTCTTTGATCCTTGAGCAACCGGCTCAGCCTTAGCAGAAGAGACTTCCCGGTGCGCAGGACGCCCATCCAGAGTACTTCTTGCAGGAGGCTGTTTCTCAGAAGCTAAATTTTGCTGTGCAGTAATTCTGTCCAGTTGGTACTGAAAGATGTCCTGCTTGCGAACGGAGGACACGTACATCTCTCTATGTTGAAGATGGTCTGATATCAGAATCATTGCAAGCGAGCACAAAGCGCCCATTGCCAGTATCACCAGCAAATACCAGATCAATTCCATGAGATGCAAACAACTCCAGCACTCTTTTACACACACCTGGCTGATAAATCAAACCTACCAATCAACCAGTGAAGCTTGAGGATATCACTCAAGTTACCCTATGGCGCACTATAAATTGTGATCCACAGGGAAATACTGGAATTGTTACAACTATGTTTCAAGAGGTACGAAGCTTTTTCCTCAATGTTTTCGCTGTTTTTTCCTCTGAATGTCCATAAGCCCCCTTCGGAACTCCTGTTGACTGACGGACATTGAGAGTTGTTAGAATCGGAGCGGGCTGTACGAAAGGAGCGTTCGCCTTGCGTCCGGATTGATCCTTCAAAGCTTCAAAAGCCGCACGGCAAAGATCTTCACGCGAGAGCTGAATGCTGGTGAGCGGTGGAGATACGTACTCCGTAAGGTGGATATTGTCGAAGCCAATTACGGAGAGGTCTTTTGGTACATCCACTCCGGCTTGCGCTAGAGCACGAAGAACTCCGATCGCCATCAAATCGTTCGAACACATCACAGCGGATATCGGCTGATCGCTCTCCAGTAACTGCGCCGCTGCGGTAACGCCACCTTCTACTGTGTGATCTCCACTAAAGAAAATAAGACTATCTTCTGGGCAACCAATTTCAGCCATACCCCGGACGAAGGCATTTTTCCTCAAGCGGCTTGAAAGCTGCTCTTGGGGACCACAAATGAAAGCAATGTTCCGATGCCCAAGAATGGCTAAATGTTGTACGCCCTGCCGGAAGCCAGACTCGTAGTCAATCTTTAACCCGACCATGCGGGTCCCAGGAGGAGCTTCGTCGACAAAGACGAGAGGAATATTCTGTAGAGACAATTCCTCCAGTTGGCCCCGCAGAGGAGCCTCCACACCGAAGGTCATCACAGCCACGCCATCTACCTTCCGTTCCAAAAGCCTGCGGATTGAGCGTTCCATCCGCAAAGGATCGTGGTTGGTGGAACTGATCAGAATTTCGTATCCACTGTCGAGAGCTACATTTTCGAAGCCTTGAATCAGTTCCGGAAAGAATGGGTTTGTAATCTCTGGAACAAGAAGCCCAAAGATATGGCTACGACCGGAGACGAGAGAACGAGCGTGCGTGTTGGGATAGTAGTTTAGCTCCTTGATGGAACGCCAGACCTTCTTGGCCAATCCTTTATCGACGCTCGGAATATGGTTGATAGTTCTTGAGACGGTCGAGATAGATACTCCGGCGTGCTTGGCCACATCGCGTATATCAATACGCTTTTTCCCGTGATCTGCTGAAGGTGTCTTAGGCATGATTAAGGAACCACTATCTTTCTTCTTCCGAGGTGGGAGCCGACATACAAGTCACACGTACCCCAGACTCCTGAAATCTTGAATCGGAAGAGCTCCGACCGCTATGCAAGCCGCATCTACCGGGCTCTTCCATAATATTCTCTACTGCTCCATAGCTATCTTCGGCCAGCCACCCTCCCAGGCAATTGTTGAAACTTGTAGTGCAGGTTTTCCATCTGTCGCACCATAAGCATGGAAGACCATGATAGCCGGGCCGTTGGGCTGCATCAGAACAGATTGTCCGCCCGGACCTAGCCATCTCTTGTTTGCCACCATTACTTCCGAGCCTCCGCCTTCGGCCAACGCCCTCCCGGATTTATCCAAATACGGTCCGGTTACCGAGGAAGATCTCCCCACGACAACGTGATAGTTGCTTTTTACACCACGACAGCAAAGATCCCAAGAGACAAAGAGATAGTAATAGCCATCATGGTAAACAAGGAACGGCGCCTCCACTGCCTGCCAATCCGGAGGAAGACCGGGCTTCGCCGGTTCTGCCACAGTAGGTTTTGTCCTGCTTGCCAGTGAATAAAGCTGCGAATTTGAGGCGGAGAGCTTGCCTGTCGTCGGATCGAGCTCGCGCATCTTGATCCCGCTCCAGAAACTGCCAAACGCTAACCAAGTACGCCCTTCCTTATCGACGATAAAATTTGGATCGATAGCGTTGAAAGTATCGGCTTCAACGGAACGCAAAACCAGACCTTGATCCTCCCACTTGTAATCCGGACTCCTGGGATCGAGGGTCTTATTCGTCGCCAGAGCTATTCCAGAAGTATTTTTGCCAAAGAGAGAATAGGCATAGTAGAGACGGTATTGCCCTTTGTAATAGCTAATATCCGGAGCCCAAAGCTCTTCCGTTCCAGGGCTCTCTTTCCTGATCCAGGCTGGAATCTGATCGAAGACCTGGCCGCAAATCTTCCATTGCTTCAGGTCCGGCGAACAGCGAATCGTGAACTGCCCGCCCAACTTCGTCTTTCCCGTAGCAAAGACATAGTAGGTATTGCCGTCTTTTGCTATCGAGGGATCATGCGTTCCCTCATATTCGCCCGACAAGGTATACACCTCAGGAGCCTGGGCCTGTGAAATCAGGCAGGCTCCTGAGCAAAAAGCAACTGTAAGACTTGCTAAACCGATTTTTCTTAACAGCTCTCTTTTCATAGAGAGATCTCCAGTTTGGTGACCGAAGCAGGTGGGAAGGTAAAGTTCAATAGACCTCCATTTATCTGCACGGCCGCCTCCCTGGGAAGCACCACATCTGGATTCTCCAAAGTACTGTGCGCATGAGGATCACTGTTCGTCAGCACGGTAGCCTTGGCGCTGGAGACACTTCCCGAACGCAAATTGATCTGAGTTTCCCGTGGCTGATCAAGGCTTGGATTTACGACGGTCAAGATCACCGACTTATCTCTTCTTGAAGCAGAACCACGCAACCCCCAAATATCGGAATCCTTCCCGTCGCGTAAGTAATGAACCTTCGGAGCAAGGAAGTCAGCACGTACCGACTGAGCCCCTTGATGAGCGGAATACATATCGAAGACATGGAAGTTCGGAGTGAGGGCAAACTTGTCCTCATGCGTCAGGAAGAGCGCATTCAGACAATTTACTAACTGCGCACAGGCCGCCATTCCAACTTTATCCGCATGACGATTGAAGATATCCAGGGTCATCGCCGTGTGAATAGCATCGCGAAGCGTTATCTGTTGACCGAGTTGATGGGTCGGATCAACCTGAGTACCAGGTCGGTACCAGGGACCATATTCATCGACAACTAATTTCACCCGATGCTGCTTGTCGTACTCACCGAGGGCAGTCCACTGATCCTGAACAATCTTCTCCATCTGGCTGCCTTCACGCAGCAGTTCATACCAATCGACAGCCTCGAAATTAAGGGCCTCTCCTTTACCTTCCACCCAATCCCGGGTCTTTCCTCTACTCAGATTCCATGTGTAGTAGTGAATGCTCCAGCCAAACATATTGCGCGGGAAGAAGGATCGATTGCCGGTTAGATTTTCAAAGAACCGGCGACTCCAATCGACATCGAAATCATTCGGTCCGGAACCGATAAAAGCAAGATCGACTCCATAGCTTGGAACCCAAGTGGCAAAACGGCGAAATTCCGTCGCATATTCTTCAGGCGTAAAGTTGCCGCCGCAACCCCAACTTTCATTCCCTACACCCCAGTAGCGAACATTGTAGGGCTCAGGAGAGCCGTTTGCGGCACGCTGCTCGGCGAGCGTCGTACTCCCCGCAGGCGAGTTGCAGTATTCCACCCAGTGATCGAAATCAAGAGGAGTCAAGCTGCGAAGATTGGCGGCTAGATATGGTTGGGCATTGGAAAGTTTGCAGAAGCGAATGAACTCATCCGTGCCGAAGGCATTGTCCTCGTACAGTTGAACGGGATTCTTCCCCTTGATACGGCGAGAGTCAGAATCATCTACCCAGAAATTTGTACGTCGCGGACGTTTACTGCGCGCTCCGATGCCATCTCGCCAATCGTAACTGTCGGCAAAGCAGCCTCCCGGCCAGCGAACAACAGGGATGTGGATCTTCCGAAGCTGTTCAACAATCGCTTTACGAATACCACCGATATTGGGAATTGAAGACTTTTCGCCCACCCATATTCCGTCATAGATCACGCCACCGAGATGTTCGGTGAACTGTCCATAGATCTCCGGAGCAATCGTCCCGATCGGCTCGTCTAGAAGGATCTCAATTCTTGAATCAGCTGAAGCTGCCCACATCTTCCGGCTGGATAACACCAAGCCGGCACCTGCCAGGGCAGTTCCCTTGAGGAAACTGCGTCTTTCCATCTATCCCCCGTTTCCGAAAACGTCTCTTGCCGACGTCTTCACGGTTCCCAGATCAATCTGTTTATCGCTGAAGAAGTTCTCTCTTTCAGATGGAGAGAAAACATTCCCTCAATGATTTCCGACGTTTTACGCAATTTATAAAGGAAATGTCAATTAAATTCCGCAAAGTCGTCATTTTACTAGATAACGTTTTCTCAAATGAAGACTTTTCCTCTAGACATGAAATTTGTGCCGGGGAAAACACAGAGAGAAGAGACTGCCTCGGGACAAGCCTCTTCCCCTCAACAATTGGCGCTACTGAAATTCAACATCCACAGAGAATTGTTTTGGGGTGTCTCCGCAAAACGGAGCTATCGAAATCTTTTGTTTCTGAGGTTTGCCATGCTCTTGCAAGGAATTCAAGGGCCTGCGGCTCATAGATTTGCCATTTACCTTCTTCACCCGTCGCAGATTGCGCAGGAAGAATCGACCAAACCCCGGACCTCCTCAGGCCTGAAAGTTGTTCCACCTCCCGAGCGCACAGTTCACCAGAGGTAACCAGCCAAGTGGCATAGGGAGCCCAACGATGCGCCGTCAATATTCCTGCCATGGGGCCAGAGAGATCAGGAGCTAAGGGGATTAGAGTCATTGGCCGCTGTTCACAGGAGACCCCAAGGCCGTATGTCGGAAGATTGAAAGGCGGGAAAACCTCCTCCCACTTATGCATTGAAAACGGGTTCTTCTCGACCCCGATATACATTGGGCGGCGCATCCAAGTCTCCTGCATCCAGCTTTCCAGGAAACTCAAAAACGCAGAAATTCGATCGCTATCCCAGGACAGACACGCTTTAACCTCTGTTATGGATTCTGGTGGCGACAATTCCCCTCGACTCGCCATCCAGACTTTGGGCAACGGTGTGTTCTTGTGTCCCTCGACGAGAATCAGATCATGATCCAGAGCAAAACCGGCAATCACATCCTCAAGGCTGAGTAGAGTATTCTTACCCCTGCGCAAAAACTGTTCTTCACTTCCACGTAGAGCTACAGCGGCCCCCGCTCGAAAGAACCGGTCAGAGTCCTTACCCTCGCGATCTACTGAAAATCCATGTGCGTCATGTTTGACTACTGCGACCGCAAGTCCTCGCTGGACAAGGGTACTGACAACTGATTCCAGTAAGGTAGTCTTTCCTGAACCCGAATAACCGCATACTGCTAATACCGGCGTTCCGAACATATCAAGCGTCCTGAGTCTAATAATAAAAGGCATCTTCAGGACGGAAAATGTCCACGCATGAATTAATCTCTCTGGAAATACCCCTGGCACTAAAACTTGTCAGGCACAGGTGCGCGAAGGGATTACAGCATCGGAATCATTCGCAACTTTCTCAACAATCTGCTCGAATTCCTTGGCACGATGCTGATGTGTATGTTCTTCAAGAATTCTGGCCTGAGCCGCCTTACCTATCCTCTGCCGTTCTTGTTCCGAAAGCCCGCTGAGGATATCCCGGATCTCATCGCCATTCTTAGGAAGCAGAATCTCTGAACCTGGACAGAAAAACTCCTCTATCCCAAGCCACGTATCGGAGAGAATTGCTGAGCCACAGGCAGCGGCCTCGAATAATCGCACCGAAGGAGAGTAACCAGCCTGAACCATAGCGAGACGAGTCAGATTCAATGTAAAGCGAGAGGAAGAATAGAAGTACGAATGCTCCGCCGGAGCAACATGTTCCAAATGCCGCACGTTCTCCGGCAATGCTAAGTCTGCCGGATACTGCGCACCCGCAATCAGGAATCGTCTCTGCGACATATTCCTGGCAGGATCAATCAGCAGGGTCTCGAGTTTTGGTTGACGATCCTCAGAATAGGTCCCAAGATAGCTGAGGTCGCAAGCATAAGCAGCCTTAGGCGCTTTCAACGAATGAGCGCGAGGGTCGACAGAGCAATAGAGAGGATATGCGCGTTGCACACCGAACTCCGTCACTAATTCATCCAGAGTTGGGCCCCCGGTGAAGGTCAGATAGGCGTCGAAGCCAGGAAGAAGCTCCGAAGTGATATAACCGCTATTGCCTGTCTTACGCAATGCTGCAAGCGTAATAGGAGTATCGATATCGTAAAAGAAGACAGGCAAGTCATCACGATCGAGAAGAAGGGAGGCGGCTTCAATTCCGTCAGGGAAATAGGAGCCAAGAATAACCGCGTCGCTCTCTTTCACTTCCTTTTTGAGCCAGCTCTTCGCTTCCTTCCATTCACGATACAGTTTTAACCTGCAGTAGTGAGGAGCAGGAAGATCTCGATTATTTCTGTACCACTCTACGTCTTTCTCCAGGAACGCAATCTCGTGACCGCGTTCAGCTAACGCCCTACACAAAGAGCGGAAGGTTGTTGCGTGTCCATTCCCCCAAGATGAAGTAATAGTCAAACCGAGAAAGAGAAGCTTCATGCTACGGCTCCTGCATCCGATATAGAAACTACGGTCCTATCTGCACGTAAACTTCGTAAAACTGTGTCGACATTTATGGCTCGTTGCCTGTAGGTGTGATCCCTTAAGGCACGACGTCGAGATCTGGTGCCTACGGAGACTGCTTGCCCCGCACCGTATGTTTGCAGATATCGCACGATATCGTCGGCAGACCGCGCAACCAGGATTTCTTTCTCCGGTTCAAAGAACTTCTCAAGTCCGGGCCAGTTATCGCAGATAAGACAAGCTCCGCTGCCTGCTGCTTCAAAAACACGCGTCGGTGGAGAGAATCCAACCGCTGCCATCGAATCCCGATTGATGTTCAAAACCATTTGAGCGGAGCAATTCAGCACATTGTGCATGCCTGTTGGTACATGCCCGATCCAGCGGATGTTCGAAGGCATATTCTTGCCTCCCCAGCCTTCCCCACCCAGGATAAAGTTCTTGTCGGACATTCTCTCCGCAACTTCTATAAACATCTGCTCGACGCGCCGTTCACGATCCGGCAGCCGATTTCCTACAAAGAGAAGGTCACATCGATAATCTTGATCGGTATCTACCGGGAAATGCGTATCTGGATCGAGTGCATTGTAGACAGGGTGGCAACTCCTGGCACCAAAGCGCCTGTAATGCTCGATCACCGGTGCTCCGCCTCCGTATGTCAACACAGCATCGTAAAGTGGAATCTGCTGGCGAAAAGGATCGTTGCTATCTTGTTCCAGGCGTGCCAGCGTCGCAGGTGCATCGACATCCCAAAAGATTGCCAGGGCTCCATGCTCTCTTACAGAAAGGACCTCTTCTTCCAGAGCACAATCGTCGGCGCCCAACCCGCTATGTTTGACAACTGCATCAGCCTGATTGCCATATTGCTTCAATACCTCTCGATATTCGCCTGGTCGATAGACCACCGACTCTACGTATGAATATCGTGAAGCATCCAAATGCTGCTGCCGTCCATAGCAGTCCGGCTCAGCAAATACAATTTCGTGCCCAAGCTTGGCGAGTTCTTTATAGATACCCCGGTAATATGTAGCTGCACCATTCCAATAAGAAGAGAGGATGCTTGAACCGAAAACCAGAAATTTCACTGTAATAGCTCCTCGCAAATTTGAGTAAATTGTTCCGCACGATGTCCACAACTGTGCCGTCGTGTCACCGTCTCCAATCCGCTTGCAGCCTGCTGCTTGCGCGCCTTTTCATCAGCTAACAATTCTCGGATGGCACTCCGCATTTCCTCTCCGCTCCTGACCATCCGAAAATCTTCGGGACGGAAGAGTCCCTCCGAATCAATCCACGGGGCGCTGATCAGTGGAATACCACAGGCAAGAGCTTCGAAAACACGTATCGTTGGAATGCCTACTAAGGTGCTTGCATACTCCTTGCGAAGCACATGCAACGTCAGGAGAGATTCGGCATAGCTACACGGAGCGGAGAGGTTCGGCAGATATCCCCGAAATTCGATTCCCGCATCGGACAGTGCCCGTAAACCCGCGTCAGGGTAACGCACCCCGTACACAACAAAATGATTTTCCGGAAATTCCTTTGCAGGCTGGATGAGAAACTCATTCAGTTCTTTCGTTCTCTCATCATCTCCCCAATTGCCTACCCAAACCACATCCACTTTCTTCTCTAGCGAGAGGGGACAAAAGACCGATATATCTGCAGCTTCGTGGAAGGTCCACACCTTTGTTAGCCCCCAACGCCGAAGATAAATCTGCCGAAGCGACTCGCCAAAGGCCAGCACTCCGTCAAAACGCTGTATCTGTAGTCGTTGCAATGTCTCTGGCGTCGAAGAAGCACGATGATGAGTATCGTGAAAAATAGCCTTGCTTCGATAACGATCTCTCGTAGCGAGAATAGCATTGACTATCTCGGGTTCATTCCATTCGTGAACAAGGATAATGTCCGTATCCTTCAGTTCCTTCAACAAAAACTCTTCGAAACCTGTTTCAAGGCGATACGTGCAAATATCCAGATCGGGGTATGTGCTATAGAATCTGTCGCGTGCCGTTTCCCCTGTTTCGCCTTCTATACCAATCAGATTCCGATATGACCATCCCTCTTCAGGCTCATAGCAACGCACCTGGTGCCCCATAGCCACAAGGTTTCTCATGAGACCACGAAGGAAATGCGCGTTGCCATTATTCCAATCGGAACGAAGAGAATGAAAAAAGGCTGCGATCCGCAAGGACATTATTGGCACAATCCTTCCCGAACGAACTCTCCATATAGACGAAGATAGCTGTCAACCATCTGTTCGCTATCCAGATGTAACCGTGCAAATTCCCGAACACGCTTAGCCGCGCGGGAAATCTCTACCAGGTTTGAAGCAAGCCAATTGAGCAATGCAGTTAAAGACTCTGGATTATTTCGCTCGAAATAAAAAATGGAGTCACCCCATATCTCCCGTAACGAAGAAAGGTCATTGGCAACTACTGCACACCCGCAAAACGCAGCTTCAACGGGAGCCAGACCAAAGGGTTCATACCGAGAGGTAACGACATAAATGGCACTTGTTGCCAGTAGATTACGGACATCTTCTCTCGCCAAAGAACCCAGATAGTGCACCCCATGGAAAGATGCTTCGGGATCTGCCGCGTCTCTTCCAGATGGAGGAGCAATATCCCCGGCAACATAAATCGGCATGCTCGTGCGCACATCTTCGAGAATGCGCACTTGCTTTCCGGCATCCCACAGCCGCCCTACCGTTACCACTCGTAATTGCTTCCCCTTTTCAAGATCCCAATCGGCACGATTGCTCCCATTAGGAATCACATGAAGCGGAGCAAGGTCGCCATAAATCTCCCGAATTTGCGAAGCCATCCAACTCGTAGGGGCTATGACCGCGTCGGCACCTTGAAGTCCGTTTTGTACTGTCATCCGATAGAAGCTGATCCAATCCGAATCGTGTGGATCGGTATCATAGACAGCCCGCCACCAGCTGAACACGTCACTATGAGCAACAACAATCTTGGGAATCTCGACAGGGAGTGCCCCATAACAAAACTGGTTGAAATGCAGGAGGTCCGGCTGCCTATCCTCGATAAGGCGGAACAGGAACTCTGCAGATTGCTTTAGGTCGTAGGCGCAGTCTTCCATCCATTCAAGCTTGTAATCGGTAGAGATACATTCAAGCTTTCCTGGACCGATACCGCTAAGGCGGCAGATGTCGTTCCATTGAGGCTCCAAGAACCTTCGGCCTAAGGCCACAAGACAAACATCCACGCCTCTCCTCAGATATCCCCCGACCAAATCGCAGGCATAGGTCCAGACACCACCTACGGTATCTGCGGTCATGAGCACGTGCATTCGAGATCCTTAAGCTCGGCTGGTTGCTGGTCCTGAATGTCGCTATAACCTTCGCGACCAAACAGGCTCAGGTAATACCGATGAGCACGCTCCCACGCCATTTCATCGGGAGCTTCACCGAACGTCTGCAAATACAAAGGGCTTCCCGGGAACGGGAACATCGGTACCGGTTCACTGACCCAAACACCATGCCGCCGTAAAGTCTCCTGCCACGCATGAGTCTGAGTCATATCATCGGAGGGAGTACGAATCAGATTCGCCTGTACCCAGGGAATCTGTTTTCGGGCATAAAGAAGGAGTTCGGTAATTCGCTCAGTGGTCAATCTGCAGTTTTTATTCAGAGACTCGCGCCCTTCCTCACTAATCGACTCGATACCGCATTCCATCGAAATACAGTGGGCACGAGCCAACAGCTCGAGAGATTCTTCCTCCCACAGATCGATCCGGGTCTGAAAGCCAATGGCTATAGGACGTTTAGCAATCTCTTCAAGCAGGCGGCGAACATTCTTCCCGACACCAAAGATCTCATCGATGAAATAGACATATCCAACGCCCCGGCTGATAAGGTGATCCAGTTCGGCAAGAACAACGTCCACTTCGCGCTCCCGGAATTTATTCCGGAAGAGTGTCTTATTGCAGAAGGTGCAGGACCATGGACAGCCTCGCGCAAACTCCAGTTCAGCACCCAAGCCCGAGGTCTCTTGGAATACGTGATGCTTATGGGTATGACGTTCAACGGGGTAGTCGGAAAAATCTATCGTTGATAGCTTATGCATCTCCGCCACGCCCAAACCATGGCCGAGATGAACTCCAGACTCATCCTGCCAGCAGCAGCCGGGAATGCTCTGCCAGGGCGTATCCGCAAGCATGGGCAATGTTTGATCGTGTTCTCCCTGAAGAAGAATATCGCAACCCGTCTTTCGCAGCGCTGCCAGAGGCGTTGCCGAACCATGAGGTCCGATGAGCACAGTCTTGCCGCTCACAGCCGAGAGTTCTTGAATCCACTCCCGTGGAACCCTCAACTCAGGTTGGGGACAACGCCAGAAGAGATAAGAAGGTGCAGAGGGAACAACAAGCCAATCCGGATGGAAAGACGAGACTCTCCTGCGCACATCCGCAATACTGGAGTCTTCCATAAAAGCATCGATGAGCAATACATCGTGACCATGCCTGCGAAGTTCCTCTCTCGCATGAAGCAGTTCGAGAGGAAAATGCGGATCTCTGCAACCGAAGTAGGTAGATCCCTCAAATGTCCATACCGGATTCACCAGAGCAAATTTCATGCAACGCGCTCCACTCCCACAGGCTGGGCATCTGTACCTCTGGGGACTTCCTGCATACGCAGATTCTTTTCCCAGAAGGCAGTAATGTCGTCGAGAATCATGTCGAGACTTCTTTTAGGCATCCACCCTGTGTGCTTGGATAACTTACTGTGGTCTGTTATGTAGAGCAGTTGATCTCCGGGACGCACCTGCGCAAAATCGCAGTGGGGCGTCTCTCCACGAAGTTCTTGTATGCGCTTGAGAATTTCGAGAACAGATGCTGCCCGCCTTGTACCGCCACCGACGTTATAGACTTGCCCCGCCGTGACGCCCTGATTCGCTCGTACCGCACACATCGCTTCAACCAGATCCTGCACGTGAAGAACATCTCGTACCTGACGGCCATCGCCATAGATCGTAATCGGCCGATGCTGAAGGGCGGAATAAAGGAAGTGAGCAACCCACCCCTGGTCCTCGTTTCCGAACTGACGCGGACCGGCAATGCAGGACATCCGAAAAACTACGGTAGGCAAATTGTAGATACGCGCATAATCGTGTACATACTGATCTGCAGCACCTTTAGAACAACCATAAGGGGAATGAAAATCCAGGGGACAATCTTCTTTTATCCCTGCCATATTGGGATCGCGGAACCAGTAGCGTGTGGATTGCCTGGATAGCTGAAGATCGGGCAATGCTCCGTAGACCTTGTTGGTCGAGGTAAACAAGATGAACGGTCGCAGTGAAGAAGCACGCGCTGCCTCCAACATGTTCAGAGTCCCTCGCAGATTTACTTCGCAATCGGATACGGGGTCTTCAAGAGAAGTGGTAACTGCAACCTGCGCAGCGAAATGATAGATGTCGGTGGCATCGCTCGCCGCTCGCCGTAATGCTTCACGGTCGCGCACGTCGCCTCGGGTAATGGTAAGGCGGGAAGAATTCGTAAGGGCCGATAGCCATCTCAAATTTCGCTCGACACCCCAACGAGAAAGATTGTCGAAGATATGCACCTTGACCGAAGGATCCTTCAACAGGTGGGCCGCAAGATTTGACCCAATAAAACCTGCACCTCCGGTAATCAGCACATTTCGGCCTGTACTCTTCTTCATGATTCCAAATCTCCTTTTGACCTAAGCGGACAGACCATATGCTTTGAGTTCTTTGATCGCGATCTCTGCCTTATCTTCCGCACGCTGTAGTTGCAACCATTCCACAAGCTCCTGGAACCCTTCAGCATGCGTTACTCGTGGCTCGTATCCCAGGACTTCACGCGCACGAGTTAAATCTGCGTAGCAATGACGAATATCTCCAGACCGATACTGCCGGGTAATGACCGGCTCGATATCTTTGCCTAAAGCCCGGCTGAGCAATTCAGCTACTTTATGGATTTTGATTGGCTGACCAGAGCCGATATTGATGATCTGACCATCTGCCTGATCGCGATTGATTGCCAGAATATTTGCCCGCACGATGTCATGAATGCTGACGAAATCACGTAACTGATTTCCATCTTCAAAGATCAACGGCGGCTGATCATTCAGCAACCGGGAAGCGAAGATCGCCGCAACACCGGTGTAGGGATTCGAAAGCGCTTGTCGGGTCCCATAAATATTAAAGAAGCGCAGAGCTACAACCGGGATGTCATAAGTGCGACCAAAGACAAGACAAAGCTCTTCTTGATCTCTCTTGGAAAGAGCATAAACCGAGGTCACCGCCGACGGCTTATCCTCCGATGTCGGACAGGGAGTGACACTTTCTCCGCAAATTGGACAGCTTATCTCCCACTGACCGGAACGAAGCTGCAAATTTGTTCGAACTGGAGGAGCAACCGGACCACAGTTCGAACAACCATATCGACCTTCGCCGTAAATAGACATAGAGGAGGCCACGATCAACTTCTGCAGATTTGCCTTACTGTCCAGTAGCACTTGCAGAAGCTGCGCGGTTCCAACAGTATTTACTTCCATGTACCGGCTGATCTCATACATCGATTGCCCAACACCTACAGCTGCTGCAAAGTGAAAGACAATGTCGATATCCTTCAGTGCATATAGCAGGACATCGCGATCACGTACGTCGCCATACACAAGCTCAACGTCGGGAGAGAGATATGTCGGCAACTTATTTTGGTGCACCTGGGGAGTAAGATTATCCAGCACACGGATGGTGTATCCCTCTCTTAAGAGGCCATCCGCAAGATGCGAGCCAACAAAGCCAGCTCCGCCCGTGATTAAAACTCTTTTGCTCATCGATCGGAAACAACCTCCTCAGGAAGTCTGACGCTATTTGTTACAGCACTCTCAGGGCGCACATATCGATCCACTGCCCAGCAAGCAAAATCCGTAAAATCCCTGGCATTGACGGGAGGACTCGTCCAATGCGGTTCGATACCTAAGTGATCCGGAGTAAAACAAAGCGTCATTGTCGTTTCAAATTCATCGAGAGCCGACATCTGACGATCGAACCAGATTTCTGCACCAGCCCGAAAATAGTCAGCCCAACTAATCCCAGTCCGGAGATAACGCACACCTAAACGACGCATCCACTCCACCGCGGGATCAAGGCGCTCATCTTCGAAATGAAACCATTGGCAAAGGCCAAAACCTTCAATTGCCGGAAACTTTTCCAGTGCAAGCTTCGGTGTGCCGTCGTGCTTCAGAAGCCCCATGTAGTAGTGCCGATAGTAGGCACTGCCCTCTGCTTCTTTATGACGAGTCGTCGCTTCCCAAGTAGGAGGAAGATCGAAGAGACTGTACCAATGCACACGCTCTACCTTCTCCTTCGCTAACAGAGACGACATGCATTCCAGTCCAAAAACCTGTACCTCTTCCGCACCAAACGAAGAAGCACCGACTTCGCTCACCCATACGGGTTTGGAACTTGCAGCCCGAGCCTCGCGAATCCGATCAGGCCACTCATGGATTGACCAATGGTTCCAGTCAAGAGGAAACCCATGAATCGCAACCACATCGACGTCGTCTAAAGCGCCCAGAGAATCCATGAGCCGAATAAAGTTGGCGTCGCAAGACGAAACCCCACCTAGAACAATCTTCAGGTTGGGCCGGATTTTGTGGATCGCTGCAGAAGACTCCCGAACCATCTCGGCAAACCGTTCCCACCCGGGGTCCAGATGAAAGTTCCAGTGCGAGAGATTATTTGGCTCATTCCACAACATGACAGCTTCCACCATGCCTAGTCCTCGATTCTGTAACCTTCAATGTAGCTGACCGTGTAACTCCAACTCCTGGATATATTCACCGTTCTTCTTCACGTTGGCAGGAGTACACAACCATGTTTCCGGCTCAGGGTGAACTACGATCTCCAAACCGGCGCTACGGAGCATTGCTTCTGCGCAAGAGGTATTGGCAATCCACCAGTTCGTCTGGTCTCCAGCAAAGGAGTGCTCAATAAAGTGCATTCGTGGATAGGAGTGTTGCTTGAAAGCATCCTCTTCCCAAAAGTCGTAGTCCGGAGCTACCTCGATCAGAGGCTCTTCAGGAATAGAGGGACGAATCATTGTCTGAAATAGCAGATGCCCGGAGACCTTCTTTACAACCTTGTCCAGTGCGTATAAGGGGTAGCGAAGGTGATAGAAAAGCCCCATGAATAATACAAGGTCGAACTCTCCGGAAATCTGATCGACATCATATACAGAGCATTTCTGTAGCTCTATGTCGACACCGAGCGTCTGCGAAGCAAAACGTGCCTGCTCCAGATAATGATCATCACTATCCACCCCAAGCACCCTTTTTGCGCCCCGCTTCTTCAATTCGATTGAATAGAAGCCCGCATTGCAGCCTATATCTAAAGCGGTCTTTCCAGATAAATCCCGGGGTACAGCACTCTCGATCTTGCTCCACTTCACGGAGGGGTAATCGGAAAGAAAGTGATTGGGAGCGGTTGGAATACCGCATAGATCGAAATTGTGAAACCACGGACTGAGCTCTTCTATACGACGCCGCAACTGTTCCATTTCTACCGTCCGGGAAGAGATGTAGTCTTTCGCTATCAATGTTTCTCTGCTCATCCAACGGCGCCATGAAACATCCTCGCACCTTGGCGCTATGGCGCTCTCCTTCTCAAACGTGGTAGGTGAGATAAAGAGATAGGAACAAACGTTGCCTTCCGATCCGATCTCAGATAAGAGCGGTCGCTATAGCGATACAAGCAGAGACGCATAATTTTCAGAGACGCACGATCGCTTTCACAGCAGTCTGTTCAAGCTTTTTTCCCGACTGTCGAAGCTACATCAGAAGCTAAGGCACTCAAGTGAATAGTTAATTTCACATAGAGTGAATTAGTAATTCATGAGTGAATGAGCCCAACGAGATGGAATTGATTTTTGAATAGAGGTTTTTCGAAAGATTGTACTCAAGCAGTTCATTACAACAGCAGAGACATATCGGAAGTTCGGAATAAATAAAAGTGACAATCTCTTGAATACAAGGCAACTCTTCAGACAAAAAGAGCAAGGCGTTTGCCTTGCTCTTTTCGGTCAATATGTTTGTACAACTACGAACGCTTACTCGGCTTCACAGCTTCATGCGCTACAGCAGCACCATTGGCTGGAACAGGAGGAACCTCGGCATCCGGCTTTCCGCCAATTCCAAGCTTCTGGCGAACCTGAGAATCCATGCGGGCAAAAACTTCCTTGTTCTCCTTAAGGAAGTTGCGCACATTTTCACGCCCTTGTCCGATACGATCTCCCGAATAACTAAACCAGGCTCCGGATTTTTCGACGATGTTATTCGCAACCGCCAGATCGAGAACGTCGCCTTCACGCGAAATTCCTTCACCGTAAAGAATGTCAAATTCGGCTTCACGGAAAGGAGCCGCAACTTTATTCTTAACAATCTTCACCTTGGTACGGGAACCAACAACGGTATCGCCTTCCTTAACGGCCGCAATACGACGGATATCGATACGCACGGAAGAGTAAAACTTGAGTGCGCGCCCGCCTGTCGTCGTCTCGGGATTGCCAAACATGACGCCGATCTTCTCACGAATCTGGTTGATGAAGATCAGAGCCGTCCGAGACTTGGAGACTGTGCCCGTCAGTTTGCGAAGAGCCTGAGACATCAAGCGAGCCTGCAAGCCGACGTGAGAATCACCCATTTCACCATCGAGTTCAGCCTTGGGCACAAGAGCAGCCACAGAATCAACAACCAGAACATCGATAGCACCGGAGCGGACTAGGGCTTCGGTAATTTCCAAAGCCTGTTCACCATAATCCGGCTGCGAAATGAGCAGATTATCGACGTCCACACCTAACTTCTTGGCATAAGTGGGATCAAGAGCATGCTCGGCATCGACAAATGCCGCCATACCTCCAAGTTTTTGGGCTTCAGCAATGATCTGCAGGGTAATCGTCGTTTTACCGGAAGATTCCGGTCCGTAGATCTCAATTACACGGCCACGGGGAACTCCACCCACACCTAGAGCGGCATCGAAAGAGATCGATCCGGTGGAGATCACGGGAATTGGCCCGATCGCCTCTTTGCTGCCAAGGCGCATAATGGAGCCTTTGCCAAACTGCTTTTCAATTTGTGCGAGCGCCAACTCTACGGCGCGGGAACGGTCATCTGCCACGAAAATCTCCAATCAATCTGAGCCGCAGACAAAAAATAAGAGGCCGACACGGCCTAATCGCGGTTTCAGGTCCTTTTGAGCGGATTGTACAGCAGAGGGGGGGGGCGAGGAAATAGCGAAAGTCCCCGCCAGCCCAGGAAGTACGAATCTATTTCGATTCAGCGTTTCAGCATGTCGACAGGCTCGCGCACATCGCTGACTCTAAAGTATTTAGCCAAGGAAGGATGCTTGCGTGCCACAGCCTGGTACATCTCCCAGGCAATTCTTCGATAGGAAAAATGTCCAGCAGGACCGGACCGCAGCTCTGAAATATACACAGCTTCGGCAAAATCCATTTTGAAGAGAGAACGGCAACGGGTCGCCAGCGGCAACAGATAAGCAGCTGTCGCCTCTGCTTCGGGAGCCGGAGAAGAAGCCACCTGTCCAAAAGCTGCATGGGCCTGATCGACAGCTGACTGAAAATCGGGTAGCGCACCCGCGGCTTCCAGTCCTTCAGGAATCTCGTAGCCATGCAAATTGGTGAAGCGCTGTAAAAGTTGGGTACAACGGCGGTGGCGGTGCATATCCCGGAAACCGCCTATATCCATCAGGATGTCAAATCTCAGGCCTTGTCCCGCATGGAACTCGCGCAGTAGCTCATCGTGTTTTCCACGATGGCGAAGCCCCAGATCGACAATCTCATCCCTACGTGCTTCCGGGAGAGCGGCTACGGCATCCCGAATCTGACGATAGGGATAGTGGCAGGCTGTATAGAGGAGCGAGGAGGCTAATTCAACCTCCAAGGATTCGGAATTCTCCACCAGATCGACTACCGGAGCTTCTGCAATCTTGGTTCCGGCCATCAATTCTGAAGCTGCTTGCCGCAGATCCTGGTAAGTCTCATCCAGATAGCCACAGGGAGTGGCGTACTTTACAAGTGTTGGAGAAACCTTCACATCGCGTGAAAGCAGAGCAGCAGCTTTTTCCCCTAGGGCCGGATCCAGAGACGTAATCTCTTGCTGAAGATTTTGAAATTCTTCGGCATAGACATTCCAAGCCGAACCGGCAGCTGCCTGGCGCAGCTTTTCTCCCAACTCGCGAATCTCGGCAGCAGGATGCGTCAGAAGCCGGGAAACCTGTGTCTCCAGGGTCCTGGCATTCACAATCTGCCCCAAGGAGGTATTTGTCGCCAGAGGGAGAAGATAACGGGCCACATCGAAAGCTCTTGCCTTCAATGTCCGTTCATAAGCATCCGGCTTCATATCGTCAGGCCGGGAAACCTGCTCTTTAAAGGAATTGAAGACTGCGCTGGAAACAACCTCGTATTGCCAGAAGAGATTTTCGACAACTGAGGTGTAAAGATCTTTAGCCTTAGTCGCGGAACCAAATTCCGGGAGATACCAGCCGGATTTGCGGAAATTCTGGTATCTTGTGGAACGTTCCTGGCCATCCCACCGTTGCTCATCGACAAGAGAAATGGCTGCCAGCAAGGATAAGCGTTCGATGGCGAAAGCAACGTGCGCCAAATCAGCGATAGAGCGATGGCCGTATTGAAAATAAAAGGTGTTAAGAAATTGCTCAGCGCGTTGCGAGCTGATTTCTTTGAGCGACTCACGCATCGATAAGGCGGAACGTGAGTATTTGGCCATAGCATAAGCCAGCACTTCAGGATCAGCACCGTGAACAGCAAAGACTTCGGTCTGATTCCGTGATTGCGCTAAGGCGGACGGAGCGGAAGAAAGCGTTAAAGAGTCGGGCATGAAGGTGTCGGGGACAGGATAGCACCCCGAATTCGATGTAGATCAATGATCATGCAGGACAGTGAAAATGGGCAAATGCCGTAGACCTGGAGGCTAGGCTGAGGTAGATTGCAATCAGCTGCAACCTGTCTCCTTGTGATGCCGTCTTTAGAGCAGAACTCTTTACCGGCAAAAGGACGTATATATGGGGAGAAACACATCTCTTTGAACGAAATTCCGACCGAAGTAAGCCATCGGCCGTGGCCGCTACCAAAGACTCGCTGGGCCATGACTCAGCGGTGGAATGATCTTTTGTTTTTGCATTGGCCCCTCCCTGCCTCCGAACTTGCCGGAAGGCTGCCCGAAGGCTTGGTGGTGGATACCTTTGACGGGTCGGCATGGATCAGCATTATTCCGTTCTGGATAGATGCAGCAAAACCCAGCAAATTCCCTCTCATACCAGGATTCAATACCTATCCTGAATTGCATCTGCGTACATACGTAAGGGAACGGCACACAAATGCCCGGGGAATCTTCTTCTTTTCCGTCGACGCGGGCAGAATGATGTCTGTCATTCGATCCCGCCTGATATACCAGCTTCCCTACCACTGGGCACGGATTCGAGTAGAACAGCGAAGCGAGAGGGAATGCAGCTATCAGAGTGAGCGTCTCTTCAGCCGGGAGCCTGTTCGATTCAAAGCACGCTATCGGGGGTTGGGCCCCAATCGCCGTTTGGTCAACCGGACTCAGGGAACGCTGGAGCACTTTTTGACAGAGCGCTATTGCCTTTTCACAGCCAATAGCCAGGGACGCCTTCTGCGAGGAGAGATTCACCATTCGCCCCTGCCGCTGGAAGATGCTGAAGCTGAAATCGTTTTGAACGACCTTCCCGACGTAAACGGGATCTCCCTACCGGACACAAAACCACTCTTGCACTATTCCCGGGAGCTGGTTGTCTATCTCTGGCAAACGGAGCTGGTGCAAAGACCGGCCCTCGTCCGCCTGCCCGGTTCGGTCACAGCAGCCGCCAAGACCTTGCAGACTCCGAGATCCGGAGTCCAGTCTCTATAATCAAATCCGGTAGTACTCCAGCCCGGCTGCATCGAACGGCTGTGCTCTGGAAGGAAAAGATGGGAAATGTGAAAGGTAGGATCGCTCTGGTCACCGGAGCATCCCAAGGAATTGGCCGGGCATGCGCTCTAGTCCTGGCAAAAGAAGGCGCAAAGGTCGCTCTCGCCGCAAGAAATGAAGACAAGCTTAAGGGTGTAGCTGCTGAAATCGTGGCAGCCGGAGGAGAAGCAGAGATCTTCCCTCTCGACGTCGCCAAAGAAGAATCCATTCAGTCTGCGGCCAAAAGCATCCTCGGCAAAATGGGGAAGATTGAGATTCTCGTTAATAATGCGGGGATCACTCGCGACGGCTTGTTACTACGGATGAAGAAAAAGGATTGGGACGATGTGCTTTCGACCAATCTAACCGGAACCTTCCTGCTGACCCAAGCTCTTATGGGACCGATGCTCAAGAATCGCTGGGGAAGAATCATCAACATTGCCAGCGTGGTCGGTCGCACCGGACAGGCTGGACAGACAAACTATGCAGCAAGTAAGGCCGGACTGATTGGATTTACCCAATCTCTCGCACGCGAACTTGCCTCCCGTGGAATTACAGCGAATGCAGTAGCTCCCGGATATATAGAAACGCCCATGACTGCAGTTCTAAACGAACAGCAGCGCGCGCAAATGACAACCCAGATTCCGCTGGGACGCCCTGGAACAGACTTTGACATTGCAAATGCAGTGGCCTTCCTGGCCTCTGAGGAAGCAGGTTATATTACCGGTCATGTCTTGGACGTCAATGGCGGGATGTTTATGAATTAGTATAAAGTTACTACCAAATCTCAGGTTTTCTTATTCGCAGCCGATATAGGATCTCAGGGATGTGCTGAGATCCTTCTGCTGCAGTTCAACTTGTAAAACGTTATCCAAATGCCTCGACTGCTTCGTTTTGTAGCACGACAACCTATTTTCGACGCCCGTAACCGCATCCATGGCTATGAGCTCTTGTACCGTCAAGGTCCTGAGAATCAGTTCAGCGGGAATGGCGACAAAGCCACCCGCATCATGCTGGACAATACTCTTTTGTTCGGAATGAATGCCCTTACAGGGCGGGCTAAGGCGTTCGTAAATTGCACTCGCGAAGCACTCCTGGAAAAATACGTAACCCTACTCCCTCCGAAAATTACGGTTCTGGAAGTATTGGAGTCGATTGAGCCTGAGCCTGCCATCATTAAGGCTTGTACCGAGCTCAAAGAGATGGGCTACAAGATCGCGCTGGATGACTTTGTCTTTCGTAGCGGAATGGAACAGCTAATCGATCTGGCTGACTACATCAAGGTCGACTTCATGGCTTCTCCTCCTGAAGAACGACGCAGAATCCGCAAGAAGATCACGAATAGCCGTACTCGCCTTCTCGCAGAAAAGATCGAAACGGCAGAAGAATTCGAAGCAGCTCTTGCCGAGGGTTATCACTACTTCCAGGGCTATTATTTCTGTCGGCCTGTAATCGTCTCCAACTCTGAAATTCCACCAAACCGCCTGAATTATCTAGCCGTCCTCAGGGCTCTCCATCAAAACCCCCTCGATCTTTCGGAAATTGAAACGCTGGTCAAGCGAGAGGCTTCTCTCTGCTATCGGTTATTGCGCTTAGTCAATTCTGCTCTCTTTGGCCTGCGACAAGAGGTCAAGTCCATCATGACGGCACTGATGGCTATCGGGGAAAACGAATTTCGCAAGCTGGCCAGTATCGCAATCACCACAGAGCTCAATGAAGAACAACCGATAGAGCTTTTGGTGCTGGCGTTGGCCCGCGCCCGCTTTTGCGAATTGGGAGCTCCATCGGCACAGGAAGATCCTACGGAGCAATACCTGCTCGGTTTATTCTCGCTTCTACCCGCTATCTTGCGGATGAGAATGGAAGACATCGTTCCATTGCTGCCTTTACGCACCGAAATTATTGCCGCCTTGAATGGCGACAAGAATCACGCAAGAAAGCTGTTGGAATGCCTGGAACAGTACGAGCAGGGAAATTGGCCGGAGTGCTCTCAAATCTGTACAGAGATGGGCCTGTCCGAATCCCAAGTGGTTGAAAACTATACGCAAGCAGTTCGCTGGGCGGAAGAAGCCCTCTTCCTCGAATAGCCTCCCTCTCGCTGCCGTTTCAGCCCAATCATCTCAATTCAAGAGAAGAAGATTCCCAGAGTAATGGGAAAGCCCTTATGATTTAAGTGCTATTTAGTTTTCGACCAGAACAAAACGAGGCGAGGAGCAAACATCATGGAACAGACCTGGCGATGGTATGGGCCGCACGATCCAATCACTCTGGCGGATGCCCGGCAAGCTGGAGCAACTGGAATAGTCTCAGCACTGCATCATCTGCCTCCAGGCGAGCTGTGGGCTCCGGACGAGATCACAAAGCGTAAGCAGATGATCGAAGCCGCAGGCCTCAGATGGTCTGTCGTAGAAAGCGTCAATATCAGCGAGGACATCAAGACACGCGGCCCTAAATGGAAGCAGCATATCGATGCCTATTGCGATACTCTGCGCAACCTTGCCGCACAGGGAATCTATACAGTCTGTTACAACTTCATGCCGGTGCTGGACTGGACTCGCACACAGCTGGCATGGCGGTTGGAAGATGGCGCCCTTACTCTTCGCTTCGACGCAACAGCTTTTGCGGCTTTCGATCTCTTTATCTTGAAGAGAAAAGAGGCGGAAACAGAGTGGCCCGAGGACCGTCAAAAAAAAGCTCGTGAGTACTACGACAAGATGAGTCAGAGCGAACGCGACGAACTAACGCGCACCGTTCTGGCTGGTCTGCCCGGAACCACAGATGTGTACACGATCGAGCACATTCAACGTGCTCTGGCAACTTATAGAGACATCGATGCCAACACTCTGAGGCAAAACTTTTCGGACTTTCTACGTGCCGTATGCCCGGTTGCCGAAGAGCTTGGCGTGCGCCTTGGTGTGCATCCGGACGATCCGCCACGCTCCCTGCTAGGACTTCCTCGTATCGTAAGTACAGCCGACGATCTTGCGTTCATCCTCGACCAATCGCCGGAACAAGCCAATGGGCTCACCTTCTGCACTGGATCTCTCGGTGTAAGTCCGCAAAACGATATTCCGGCAATGGCCAAGCGTTTTGCAGGAAGGACAAACTTCGTCCATCTTCGCAGCACAAAACGCGAAGCCGATCCCATGTCCTTTCATGAGGCAGCTCATCTCGATGGCGATTTCGACATGATCGCGGTAGCACGTGAATTTGTCCTGGAACAACGCCAGCGGAAGGAAAAAGGCGAGGGAGAGATCCCCTTCCGACCAGATCACGGTCATCAAATCTTGACCGATATTGGAAGGAAGTCGATGCCTGGATACACGGCTGTCGGCCGGTTGCGTGGTTTAGCAGAATTAAGAGGTGTCTTCCGCGCACTCGAAGCAACGATATAAGTAACACTGTCTGTTCTCAAACAGCACGAAATGTGGACCATTCGGAATTACCGGGAAAAGATCCACTTCGTTTTTACAAATGCTGTGTGCGGGCAGGGCACGCTAAAAGCGGCTTTTCTTGACGGAAAAGCCGCGCACCCAAAATTCTTTCTGACGGATACATCTGTCGCTATAAGACGCCTTTAGTTTCCGGCAAAAATCAAATCTGAGTTGATAGTCAAGTTGGTTTTGTGATCCTCGGTTGGAAGATTCAACTTCTCTACTACAAAACCTGCGTCCAGAACTCTCTCCGCTTCAGGCGCATGAGCTCTTCGCGCTCTGTAGCGATCAATATCTGTGAGCACATCGCTAATTGTATCTTCAGGACGAGTCGACGTTCGATGAAGCTTCTGTAAGGCCATGCAGGTAATCCTGCAAAGCGCAAATCGATTAGGCACGTGTGTAAGAGCTTGATACACCTGCTGAGAACGCACGGATGGACCTCTCGTTTCCGAATGTCCAGTCCGCTTATGCGGAAGAAGCCGCAAGATGACGGATCAGATATCCTTGAGTTTTGACGAGGCTTCTGAGGCGGCGCCTCAAAGGACCCTTAACCATTATATGATGCGGCATTTTGCCCAACGAGGTCGTCTAAAAATAATCTTTTCAGACGATTTTGGCTGGTTTTGAAATTCATAACGACACTTGAGATGTGCAGCTCACAAGAAGGAAGATTCATGCAAGAGATAAAAAAGATCTACCTCTGCGGGTTAGGAGCCGTAGGTTGCTCCTATGCAGCAACACTGGAGCGGTGGCAGCCGGGATGCACTCGTATTATTGCCGATCAAGAACGAATCATGCGTTATTCTCAAACAGGCATTAAGGTCAACGGTAATACCGTTCCTTTCTCTTACATCCGTCCTGAAGAGAAAGGAACCGTTGCCGATCTGATTCTCATCGCGGTAAAGCATAATCAACTTTCAGAAGCTGTTTCTGCGATTCGTAATTTCGTTGGAGACAAGACCATCATCCTTTCCCTGCTAAACGGAATTGACAGTGAAGAACGTATCGCCACGGAATATGGAAACGACAAGCTACTTTACTCATTCGTAGTCGGAACTGATGCAGCACGCGAAGGCACTACGATTCAATATTCGAAACTGGGCACCATTGTCTTTGGCGAAAAACATAACTCTACTTACTCAGACAAAGTAATGGCTGTTAAGCAATTGTTTGAACAGTCGGGAATTCCCTATCGCATTCCCAAGGATATGCTTCGCGATCTTTGGTGGAAGTTCATGATGAATGTCGGCATCAACCAGACCTCAGCCGTTATGCGTGCACCTTATGGCATCTACCAGACTACAGAAGAGGCGCGGAAGCTAATGAGGAAGGCATGTATGGAAGTAGTGTGCTTGTCGGAAAAGCTGAATATAGGACTCGCACCTGAGGACGTTGAAGCCTATTTCCCGATCATCGAAGGATTGAGTCCGGAGGGCAGAACCTCCATGCTGCAGGACGTAGAGGCTGGAAGAAAAACAGAGGTGGATGCCTTCGCCGGAACCATCATCGAGTTGGGACGTCAACATAATGTTCCAACACCTATTAATGACATGCTCTATCTGATGATCAGAGCGATTGAGAAGAACTACCCACAGCCCAGTAACTAACCGAGTGGAAGGAATAGAGAGCTGGACGCCTTTCTTAAGTGTTCAGCTTTCCGAGGTCTTGCCGTAAGTCCCCGTGGCGGAATCAATACTCTGATTGAAAATTTTTATAGATGCCTAGCAATACGAAGAGTCGCCCTCCGTTAATGCTTCCTAGCAAAGGAATTATCCCCGCACACTAGAAAGCAAAGCATTCTCCAAATCGGCAATCAAGTCTTCCGTAGCTTCCAGACCGATATTCAACCGGACGAGGCGATGGTCGTATTTGGGACGGTTCTGCCAGCCGGAGAAATCATAAGTCATCACAAGACTGGTAACGCCTGCCCAGCTATAGCCAATCTCAAATAACTCCAATGCATCGATAAAACCATGGACCTCTTCTCTGGAGGCTCCTTGTCGGAAGACGATTGAGAACACCCCAGACGAACCAGTGAAATCCCTCTGCCAGAACCTGTGTCCCGGGCAGGATTCCAAGGCCGGATGCAGTACACAATCGACTTCAGTCCTGGCTGCCAACCAGTTCGCGATTTGTAAAGCCGAATCTTCGATATGGCACAACCGTACGGACATAGTCTTCATGCCGCGCAGGGCTAAAGAGCAGTCATCGGGAGAGGGAGCACATCCGATCAATTGATATGTCGATCCAAGCTTTTGCCAGGCCTCTTTATCCCGGACGGTAACCGAGCCCAGCAGCAGGTCGCTATGTCCTCCGGCATACTTAGTTAGAGCCTGCATTGTGATGTCGACGCCATGCGCGAAAGCATCGAAATACACTCCAGCAGACCAGGTATTGTCCAGCACTACTCTTATGCCATGCGAGTGCGCAACACGCACAATCGCTGGAACATCCTGTATCTCCATCGTGATAGATCCGGGGCTTTCGCACCATATCAACCGGGTATTCGGCTGAAGTAGTTCCTCAATGCCTTCACCGGTCGTCGGATCATAAAAGCTGCTCTCTACCCCGAAACGCGACAACATGCTTCTGGCTATCTTTCTATTCGGGCCATAGATGTTCTCGGGGAGGAGAACATGATCACCATTACTTAAGAAAGCCAGGTTAATAAGGGAGATAGCTCCCTGCCCTCCAGCCGTAACAATGGTTCGGTAACCCTGTTCCAACTCACAGACACGCATAGCAAGCTCCACCGTGGTGGGCGTTCCGTAGAGGCCATAGGTATATCCCATTTCATATTGATCCCAATGCTCTGTCACAGAAGCGGCATCGGGAAATAGGACGGTCGAACCACGCCAGGTTGGTACGGAAAGCGAGCGGAACCCTTCTGGAACCTTCACGTCGGAATGAATCAGCTTTGTCTTCCAGCTCTTCTTCATCCTGGGATTATAAGGCGCTTATTCGACCCAAAAACCAGGCACACTACAACCGACCATCCTGCAGGTATGCTTCCTAAATTTGTACCGTTATACGGCTAGATATACGTTAGTTGATCTTCTGAAAGCAATTTGGCTTATAATTCCAACCGAAAACCGAATCATCAGCTGCAAGATGCCCGTAGTCTGACACCTGCAACTGAGGGGGCTGCTATGTTAAAGTCATCGCTGCTTTTGACCTCAGTAATCTTATTTGGACTTGCTGCCATGCCTGCGCCAGGGCGATCCGCACAGGAGACCGCTCCTGCACCAGCGCCATCTGCCTCGAAAAACCCAGTCAAGCCTACGCCGGAGTCCCAGGCAAAGGCCAAAAAGATGTATGCGATGGACTGTGAGATGTGCCATGGAACAGCCGGCAATGGCAAAACCGATCTAGGGAAAGACTTACAGCTTCTAGATTGGACCGATCCGAAAACCTTCGCCTCAAAGTCGGATAGCGATCTCTTCCAGGTTATCCGCAAGGGCAAAGAGAAGATGCCTGCCGAAGATGCAGCCCGTGCCAAAGACGACGACGTATGGAATCTCATTGTTTACATCCGCAACCTAGCTAAAGAGCACTCGGCAGAAGCGGCCAAGCCCGCCAGTTAAAAGACGATTCGGGCAAAACATGTAGCCGACGATAGAGCCAGCTGAAACCTGCTGTTCTATCGTCGGCTGGAGCATTTTCCGCTCAGGGGTAAACCAAAGCACACGAGTTTTAGCAGCTTTCCGTCAAAAGCTGCAGTCCTCGGCAAATCTATCCTTGGTTTGCCGAGGGTATACCCACGCGAACAATACTCTAGAGCATTTTTCGAATTAGTGTAGACTGAGCATGGCGAAACTCAGCGACAAGCAAAGCAATGGCGAAAGCCTACGAAGATGATCTGCGACGTAAGTTCCTAGCAGCCTATGATGATGGGAATGGGACGCTGGAGGAATTGGCAGAGCTATTTGGAGTAAGTGTAGGTTGGGCGAAGAAGGTTTCCAGCCAGCGGAAGCATAGTGGTCAAGCCGAGCGAGTTGTTCATCGTCCCGGGAGAAAACCACACGTCGGAGCCAGAGAGCAAAAGCAGGTAATAGCGTGGGTGGAAGCGGAGCCGGATTTAACGTTGGCTGAAGTGCAAGCAAAGTTGCACAATGAAGCAAGCGTGGAACTGAGCTTGGGGCGGATTTGGTTTCTACTTCGGAAACTGGGTTTACGGCTGAAAAAAAGTCGCTCTATGCCAGTGAACGCGATACCGAAGCGAACCGCCAGCGACGCCAAGAATTTGTCGCCAAGATCCAGGCGACAAGTCTGGAACGGCTGATCTTCCTTGACGAGAGTGGTGTGACAACTTCGATGACGAGGCGTTATGCCCGTTGCCTCGGAGGCACTCGTATACACGAATCTACTCCTGGAGGACAATGGAAAATCATGACCATCCTGGGAGCAATGAGTTTTCGTGGCATGGTAGCAACGATGACCATCGAAGCCGCTACCGATGCGGAGATATTCCTAGCCTATGTCGAACACATACTCTGTCCGGCACTGACAGCTGGCGATGTGGTGGTAATGGACAACTTGAGTTCCCATAAGGTCAACGGCGTACGGAGGCTGATCGAGGCCGCTGGAGCAGAATTGCTATACCTGCCGCCTTACTCGCCCGATCTGAATCCGATCGAAAAGGCTTGGGCTAAGCTCAAACAACTGCTTCGGGCTGCCAAAGCTAGAACCAGAGAATCCCTTGAGCAAGCTATAGCCGACGCTCTCAAGCTTATTTCCCCTGATAATGCTCAGGCTTGGTTCCGTCTCTGTATAAATGGTCTACACTAATTCGAAAAATGCTCTAGATCAACTCCTACGACTTCAGAACACAGCAGACTTCGACAGCATCACTGCCTTCACAAAATAGACTTCCTGCGTTAACCAATAAGCTGGCCTCGACCACATTCAAGGGAAGCGCTGCCAGCTGTTATACCCAGAGTCATAGCTCGCAGCAGCATCTTTCAAAACGCGCTACAGTGATTCCCAATTACCGGACTTGGCAGAACGAAAGAGGGCTTCAATTACCTTCATGTTCTTGATGCCATCTTCTACCGTAACCGGAACTTCAGTGTTGTCGAGAATGGCCCGGGCAAAGGCATCGCCTTGGAGAGTGTACTGGTCACAGGTATCAAATGTTTCCGTGGTAATTCCCGCACCGAAGAGGTCACTTCCATCATCGATGAAGATTCGCGTGGGGCGATCTGGAGGAGCGTTAAAGGGAATCTCTATTTCAATACGCCCGCGCGTACCTAGGAAATGCACCCGTTGATAGGGAACAAGCTGAGTACTGCAGGTAAAGATCGCTTGGCCTCCTGGGAAATCGAGTAGCGCGGAAGTAAGGCGATCGGTTTGCATCTTCGGATCTCGATCGATTAGAGCAACCACACGGGTTGGCTCTGTTCCGAAACCATAGCGCGAAGCGTGGATAGCATAACAGCCAATATCCATCAGAGCTCCACCTCCGCATTCCACCTGGTTGCGTATGTTTTCAGGGTTGATATTGAAGTAGCTAAAAAATCCCATGACAGACCGCAGCTCTCCGATGCGCCCTTCGTTCAACAGCTCCCGAACACGAAGCCATTGCGGATGCCTGCGGATCATGAATGCTTCACCAATTTTGACGCCGGTACGGTCCCGAACGGACAAGAGAGACCTGGCCTCGTCTACAGTCAGGCTCAGCGGTTTTTCGCAAAGAACATGCTTGCCAGCTTCGGCGGCCTTTATTGTCCAAGGAACATGGAGCTGATTGGGAAGAGGATTATAGATGGCATCAATATTAGGGTCGGATAACAACTCCTCATAGGAGCCATATGCTCTTTCAATCCCCAAGGAATCGGCTGCCTGCTGAGCCTTCGCACGATTACGAGAGGCAATCGCGACAATACTGCAGTATTGTCCCTTCTGCATACCGGGAAGAACCTTCTTTAGTCCAATGGCTGCAGTGCTGAGAACGCCCCAACGAATCTTCTTGTTCATGGTGGCAATCATAAAGGCAGAGGGAACAGTTGAGATAGCATGCTCCTCTCCTTTAGGATTTTGGCGCCTTCTGTAAGCAGGCTGATATTCCCCCGCTCGATATATCTGGATACCAGAGAGGAGCCCTAGGGATTTTCCGGCCAAGCATGCCTGGGATACCTGCGCATCAGCTCGCGACGTACCTGAGGATAGAGCCGTTGCCAAAAACCTGCCAGATCCGTCGTAGTCTGTACCGGGCGCTGATTAGGTGCCAGCAGATGGACTACAACAGGAGTCAGGTCCTTTCCGATACGTGGCGTCTCCTTCATCCCAAAGAAATCCTGAAGCCGGGAGGAGATCCAGGGTTGCTTGTCCTGTTCGTAATGAACTTTCGTCTGACGTCCACCTTGTAGTCTTATGCGTGTGGGTGCAATTTCTTCGAGCTTACGCGATCCTACCTTCTGCTCCAGAAGAGGAAGAAAACCTGACGCAGCACCTCTGAGTTCGGCGAAGCTCCTAAGTCCGGTGCAAACCTCCCTTAAGGTTGCGGCAAGATCGGGCTGCTCCAATCCGGCAAAAGACACCCTCATCAGAAATTCCTGCAACTGATCCCGATCCACAAAACGTTCTATTCCAGCCTCAAGCGCCTTTTGTGCCAGCAGTTCTGCAGCAGCATCTGCATCAGGCATTGCACCACGCGATTCCTGTATCACCAGTTCGTCGTACAGCAATGCACTTACAGCCTCGACGCGTTCCCCGGTTCGATTCCACTCCACAGCAGATCGCTCACGAATCCTCTCTGGAAATAGATCGATCAGCCACTCGGGTTCAATTCGCGCAGATATTCGTATCAGCGGAAGTGGCTTATCCTTTCGGTCCTCAGCATCCACTGCGACCATGAACTCATATTGAGGCGGCTCTCCGGCTATCTCCGCAGAACCACCGGAAGAAAGCAATACCTGCTTCCCTGCCCGCAACCGGGCTACTCGATCGGGAAATCCTGTTAATGCCGCGATTAACAAGGCATCGTCGTCATGCTTTTTTTGCTTGGCTGGCCGCACGATTCTGCGCAGCTGTTCGACATGCTTCAGGGTTCTGCTGTCCAGTTCAGATTCCATGGCGGCAAGTAGATCGTTTTTATCGATTCGGACTCCGGAGCCGAGCAAAGCCGTTACCACACAACCATCCTCTCCGACGCCACGAGAAACGGCTTCGACAAGAATGCGCGACAGGCGGGGAGGCAAAGGATATTTTGCTAACCGCTGTGCCATCTCTCCCGTTGCCCCAAGACTGTCCAACAACGACTCGGCAGCAGCAATCGCAGCCTCAGGCGGAGCATCTGGCCAGCTGAGGTCGTGAATATGAGCAACCCTCATCGCCCGCAAAGAAAGGCAGAGCTGAGAGAGATCACTGCGCATGATTTCCGGGATGTCGTGCTCCGGACGCTGAGCGAAATCCTCGGCAGAATAAAGCCTCAACACTAAACCAGGGCCGGTGCGGCCTGCGCGGCCTGCACGTTGTTTTGCCGAGGCCTTGCTGATGCGGCCAACCTGCAACGTTGGCAACCCAATCCACGGCGAGTAAGAAGCAAAGCGAGCCAAACCACTATCGATAACCGCCGTCACGCCCTCCACCGTAATTGAGCTTTCCGCAACATTGGTGGCGAGAATCAGCTTTCGACGCTCCGATGGAGAAACAGCGCGATCTTGATCAGCAGGCGGAAGATCGCCGTGCAAAGGAAGCACCAGCATCTCTGTTCGGCGAGCAAGCGCTTCGCATTCCCGCATGGCGCGTCGAATCTCTGCCACACCGGGTAAGAAAGCAAGAATGTCGCCGGAGTGGTTTGTCTGAATCAATTGCTCGACAGCTTCCCGAACCTGAACTTCCAACGGCTTCGGCGAATAGGGTAAATGCCGGATATCCAGATCAAAGAGTCTGCCTTCGGAACGCAGGATTGAGCAGTTACCAAGAAATTCCGCGATGGGATCGGCATCGAGCGTTGCAGACATAACTACGATCAGCAAGTCGGGCCGTGTCTGTTGCAGACGCTTCAGAAGAGCCAAAGCAAGATCGCTCTCCAAATGCCGCTCGTGAAATTCATCGAGCACTACGCACGACACGCCTTTCAACTCAGGATCGGACAACATGCGTCGCGTCAGCACACCCTCAGTAACGAACCGCAGTCGTGTATGCCTGCCCCCCACCTCTTCAAATCGAACCTGATATCCGACCGTGAGACCGAGTTGTTCCCCCAACTCCCAGGCCACGCGCCGCGCCGCCAAACGAGCAGCAATACGCCGCGGTTCGAGAACAACTACTTCCCCGCTGACCACATCGAGCAGTGCGGGAGGAACCCGGGTGGTTTTGCCAGCTCCGGGAGCAGCCTCAATCACAAGGTTGGGCTTGCGTTTAACGGATTCGATTATTTCCGGAAGAATTGCGTCTACCGGAAGTGCAGATTTACGGTTCACTGATTTTCATCGAAACACGACAGTCTGAAGGACGTCAATGGATGGGAACAGCTCTGTCGTTAAGAGGGGAAACTTATGGCGTTCTCTTTGGTGGGCTGAAATCCTCTGGGGTTACCCCACACTCGAACAACGATACAGCAGTCATTCAAATGTGGGGCTTCCATAGTGTCTTCTTCTACCTACTTCTGATAGTCCGATATCGGAGCACAGGTGCAGACCAGGTTCCGATCACCGTAAACATTGTCGATACGAGAAACAGATGGCCAATACTTGTCTGTCGGCGACACGCCTTCGGGGAAGCATCCCTCGCGACGGGAATAAGGCCTGTTCCATTCATCGTCTGCAATATCGACTGTGGTGTGGGGCGCATACCGAAGCGGAGATTGTTCAATCGGGAAGCGTCCATCCTGTACATCCTGAATCTCATGGCGAATAGAGATCATGGCATCACAGAAACGATCCAGCTCTTCCTTCGATTCAGACTCAGTTGGCTCGATCATCAACGTACCCGCAACGGGGAAACTCATTGTTGGCGCATGAAAACCATAGTCAACGAGGCGCTTGGCAATATCGTCAACGGTAACGCCGCTGTCATTCTTTAACCCTCGAGGATCGACGATGCACTCGTGAGCAACACGGCCCTTGTCGTTCTTATAGAGAACAGGGAAATGCTCCTCAAGACGGGCGGCAATATAGTTGGCATTCAGGATGGCCATCTCCGAAGCCTTCTTGAGCCCTTCGCCTCCCATCATCAGGATGTACATATACGAGATGGGCAGAATCGAAGCGGAACCGAACATTGCCGCAGAAACAGCTCCAGAATGCTCCTTCAACATATGATCTTGCGGATCGGCGGGCAGGAATGGAGCCAGATGTGCCTTAACTCCAATCGGACCCATCCCGGGACCGCCACCACCGTGAGGAATACAGAAGGTCTTATGCAGATTCAAATGCGACACATCCGAGCCATATTCTCCAGGTCGTGCGAGACCTACTTGAGCATTCAGGTTTGCGCCATCGACATAAACCTGACCTCCGCACTCATGAATAATGTTGCAGATCTCCCGGATATGCTCCTCGAACACACCATGTGTCGAAGGATATGTAACCATGATTGCTGCTAGCTTATCCTTGTACTGCTCGGCTTTGGCCTTAACATCCGCGAGCTCCACATTTCCTTGCGAATCGCAATTGACAACAACGACTTCCATACCAGCCATTGCTGCCGAGGCAGGGTTCGTTCCATGTGCCGAGGCAGGAATCAAGCAGACATTACGATGACCCTCTCCGCGGCTCAGGTAATAGCCACGAATCGCCATTAATCCGGCATATTCTCCTTGCGCGCCGGAATTTGGCTGCAAGGAAACATCGTCATAACCGGTAATCGCACAAAGCATACGCTTCAATTCTGCGAACAATTCGTGATATCCACCAGCCTGTTCGGCAGGAACATGCGGATGCATCTCTGCAAACTCTGGCCATGTAATTGGAACCATCTCAGCCGTAGCATTCAGCTTCATGGTGCAGGAGCCGAGAGGAATCATCGAGCGATCAAGAGCAAGATCTCTGTCTGCAAGCTTGCGCATATAACGAAGAATCTCAGTCTCCGACCGGTAGCGGTGAAATACCGGATGCTGCAGGAACTTCGAAGTACGCAACAGCCCTTCAGGGATTGACTCTTTTGTTTCACCGGAGAGGTCGGCAAACGATAAGCTTCCGCCAAAAGCGTGCCACACGGCCTCAATTACAGCCGGGGTAGTAGTCTCATCTACAGAAATTCCAAGTGCCGCCGCTGCTCCATACTGCCCGGCAGCGATGATCCTCAGATTGATCTTTTCCTTCGTGCAACGATCAAGAATCTCCTTCTGCTTTTCTGCAACAGAAACAGTAACTGTATCGAAGAAGGAGTGAGTCAGAAGCTTAAAGCCAAGCTTACGTAAACCTGCAGCCAGGATAGCCGTTTTGCGATGCACTTCCTTCGCAATTTGTGTAAGTCCTTCCGGTCCATGGTAGACCGCATACATCGATGCAATCACAGCCAGCAGCACTTGCGCTGTACAGATATTCGAAGTCGCAGCCTGACGGCGAATGTGCTGTTCACGAGTCTGCAACGCGAGGCGCAGTGCAGGTGTGCCCCGAGAATCTACAGAAACGCCAACAAGGCGTCCAGGCATGGAGCGTTTGTAGGCTTCCTTCACGGACATATAAGCGGCATGAGGACCACCAAAACCCATCGGCACACCAAAACGCTGAGTCGAGCCGATGGCAATATCGGCACCCATCTCTCCCGGAGGAGTCAACAAACAAAGCGATAAAAGATCGGCAGAGACAACGGCCAACCCACCATTCTTGTGCACAGCTGCGATAGGCGCCCGCAGATCGCGAACTTCCCCAAAGGTGGCCGGATATTGGAGCAGAGCTCCAAACATGTCACCGGTGTAAAAGTCGCCTTCGGGATCACCAACGACCAACTTCCAGCCATGCGCCTCCGCTCTCGTATGCAGAACAGACAAAGTTTGAGGATGTACCTGACGATCGACAAAGAAGGTAGCCGTCTCCGGCTTGTTGGAAACACGGCGCGCCAGAGCCATCGCTTCAGCCGCGGCAGTCGCCTCATCGAGTAAGGAAGCGTTGGCGATATCGAGAGCCGTGAGTTCGGAAATCATCGTCTGAAAATTCAGAAGAGCTTCCAATCTTCCTTGGCTAATCTCCGGCTGATAAGGCGTATAGGCCGTATACCAAGCCGGATTCTCGAGAATATTTCGTTGAATCACCGGAGGAAGAATCGTCCCGTAATAGCCGGTGCCAATCAGTGAAGTAAAGAGAGTATTCTTGGCCGCAATCTCTTTCACGCGAGCCAAAGCCTCGATTTCGGATAAAGGTTCCCCTAGCAACAGAGGCTCTTTCTGCCGAATAGAAGAAGGAATGGTCTGCGACATCAGATCGTCAAGACTCTGGGCACCGACGGTCTTGAGCATCGCTTCGATATCTTTTGGAGAAGGGCCGATGTGGCGCCGCTCGAAGGTGGTAGCAGGAGCTTCGTTCTTCACGAAGCCATTCAAATTATCAGTCTCGGCCGCTTTTCCAGCGGGATGAATCACAGTGCTCATTCGGTCGTATCCCTCGTAATTCCGTATTCGGCTTCGTTCAAAAGATCTTTGCAGAAGGTTCTTCTAGACGTGGATCGAACAGATTTTCGAAAGTATCGGGAAGTGGAGACGTTTGATGTTCCGTCCGGGAGGAACGAAACGTAAGAGCACAAAGGCGAGTATTTCGATTGGCACGCTTTTGCAGGCAAACGTCAGACATACAGCCACTCCGAAAGGTCTTGCAACGCTTTGGATGCCCCGTCTGTATGTTTGCCTGAGAAAGTTATCCCATCGGCGGGTACTCGAGCGAAGGGATTCGTGGCTTCGCCTGTACCACTCTCCAGAGGTTACAGCGTCCGATGGTCCTTTTGCCTGAGAGTTTCCGGGGCGGTTGCTCCTTCGGCGCTGGATATCCAGTCTCTCCCACTCGGTCGCGTCTTCAGTATATCGCGATTCGATCCGGACAGTGCTGCTCTCCGGATCAGTGCTGCCTACCAAAAAGGGAAGGGCCCAAGAATGCTGAGCCCTTCCCTCAAGATCTACAGAATTGAATCGATTTCTACTTCATGTCGGCTACGGCGATCACATCCATGTCGTCATAGACCTGATTTTCGCCGCCCATTCCCCAGCAGAAGGTATAGGCGCGAGTTCCGACACCGGCATGAATGGACCAGCCGGGGGACAGAACAACCTGCTTGTCGGCCATCATGATATTGCGGGTCTGATCTCCAGGACCCATCAAGTGAACAACGCGATCCTGCGGACCGAGGTCGAAATAAAAATAGACTTCGGAACGGCGGTTGTGGGTGTGCGCCGGCATCGTGTTCCAGTTGCTGCCTTCAGCCAGCTGCGTATATCCCATGACCAACTGGCAGCTCTTGGCTCCCTTCAAGTGAATCATGCGGTAGATGGTTCTCTTGTTGCAGGTCTCCAAAGAGCCCAGATGAACCACATCCGCGTCCGCCTGCTTCACCAAAGTAGTCGGATAGACGGTGTGAGCCAGATAGCTCAACAGATAGAACTGAGCAGGATTGGAAGGATCGTCACTGGAGAAGGTAACCTTCGGATTACCACGACCAATGTAGAGACAATCCAGGCGGTCGAGAGAATACTTCTTGCCCTCTACCTCAATGCTTCCCTTTCCACCCACATTCAGAGCACCAAGCTCACGACGCTCTGTGAAATATTCGGCGCGCAATTCCGGCTCTGTCGGCAACGTAAGAGGCGCATTCGTCGGCACTGCCGAACCGATCACTGCGCGATCAAGGTCCGTGTAAACCAGTTCAATCTTGCCAGGTTTGAAAAGATCCTCAACAAGAAATGTTTCGCGCAGTTCTTCGGTAGTCATGCGCTTGTACCGCACCGGATCAGCCATTTGATAAAGCTTCATTTTTCCCCTTCCCGGTCTTTCGTATCCTTTTGAAATTGCCTCTTCTTCTCAAGAAGAGAAGCCCTATCGATCAACGCCCTCTTGAAAAAGGAGTTGATCCAACAAATTCTTTCTTTAGCGAGCCAGCCAGCCGCCATCGACAACCAGCACTTCACCGTTCACATAGTCACTCGCAGGCGATGACAAAAAGACAGCAGCCCCAGCCAGATCAGTAGGATCGCCCCAGCGTCCTGCCGGAATCCTCTCCAGAATCTGACGATTACGCTGCTCATCGCCCCGCAAGGGAGCGGTGTTTTCGGTAGCGAAGTACCCCGGAGCAATCGCGTTTACTTGTACGCCGCGTCCAGCCCACTCATTCGCCAGAGCCTTGGTGATTTGTGCGATACCACCCTTGGCTGCAGCATACGACGGAACCCGAATGCCACCCTGAAAAGAAAGCAGCGATGCGATATTGATGATCTTCCCGCTCTTGCGAGCCAGCATGTGCTGTCCTGCAAGTTGGCAAAGACGGAAAGGGCTCGTCAGATTAATCTGCAATACATCGGACCAGTCCTGCGCAGGAAATTCCTCTGCCGGAGCGCGCCGGATGGTTCCGGCATTGTTCACCAGAATGTCCAGCTTGCCAAATTCCTTCATGGTTGCAGCAAACAATGCATCCGCCGCTTCGGGATCGGAGAGATCAGCCGAAAGGGCGATTGCTTTTCCGCCGCTGCTTTTGATCTTCTCTGCCGTGGCATCAGCCGGACGGCGATTTCCATGACAGGCTACGGCGGCTCCAGCCTCAGCTAACGCGACAGCTATCGCCGCTCCTAAACCACTGGCCGCTCCTGTCACAAGTGCCGTTTTTCCTTCAAGACGAAATCGATCCAGAATTCCCACTGTTTGTCCTTTCCTTTCAGCCGGTAACGGCGGCTGATACCGAAATCCGGGACTTTGCCCGCATTTCCTTATATCCACTGTTTTTGAGCATATCAGTGACGTGGTAGAACCACTTTTTTTCATTTGATCTTTCATCGAGCACGGTCGCTTTACGGAAATTCAGCCCACTCGGCTGTACCGAAAGCTGGATGCTCTATTGAAACGTCACGCGATATGTCGAACCGCTCTTTGCTGCAAACGAAATAGTTCCATCCGTCGCCTTCTCAAATGCTACTGGCTTACCATCACTGGTCAGGCTGGCAATGCCCTGACCGCGAGGAGCACAAAGCCGCTGAGTGAGAGTCAAACCGGCTTTGAGCGTTGCCTCCGTCGCTTTCCCCTGGTTCCATTTGAGACTGATCTCCCAACCGCCACGGCCACGCAGACCAGTGAAACTTCCCTGCTGCCAGACATGAGGCAATGCAGGGAGGAATCTTAACTCACCATTCTGGCTTTGGAGCAGCATCTCGATCATGCCTGTTGCGCCACCAAAATTGCCGTCGATTTGAAATGGCGGGTGATTATCGAACAGATTGGGAAGAGTGGACCGGCGCAGCAGAACTTCGATGCTCTCATATGCCTTGTCACCCTCTCCCAAACGTGCCCAATAGTTCACGAGCCACGCGCGGCTCCACCCTGTAGCTCCCCCACCGTGGGCAAGCCGACGATCAAGAGTGGTTTGGGCAGCCTTGGCAAGTTCCGGAGTCTTTGCATAGCTGATCTGGTCGCCCGGAAAGAGTGCCCACAAGTGCGAGATATGGCGGTGGCCAAGCTCAGCCTCTTCATAGTCCTGCTGCCACTCTTGCAGCTGGCCATATTTCCCAATCTTGAAAGGAGGCAGTTTTTGCATAGCAGACTGCAACTGGCCGCGAAAGGCCGGATCTTTCTTCAAGACGTCGCTGGCTTCGATTAGTCGCGAAAACAGCTCTCTGGCAATCTCGATATCCATCACAGGTCCCATGCACAGTGAGTGCGCACTTCCATCGGGAAGCTTGTAACGGTTCTCGGGAGAGAGAGAGGGTCCCGAAACCAGATGTCCGTCGGAATCCGGAGTCAGGTAGTCGAGAAGGAACTCGGCAGCATCCCGCATAACGGGATAGGCACGTTCATCCAGAAACTTCTTGTCTCCGGTGAACTCGTAATGATCCCAGTAGTGCAGTGACAACCAGGCGGCACCCATCGCCCAGACCCCCGAACGGTAGCTATCTATGGGGATAGCGTCACCCCAGATGTCCGTATTGTGATGCAAGACAAAGCCACGAGCCCCGTAATACGCCTTGGCTACATCCGCACCCGGTCCCCGTGTCTGATCGACCAGGCGAAAGAGCGGCTGATGCAACTCCGAGAGATTGCCAATTTCGGAGATCCAGTAATTCATCTCCGTATTGACATTGATCGTGTACTTGCTCCCCCAGGGTGGATTCATGCTCTCATTCCAGATTCCCTGCAGATTTGCAGGAGCGGGAGAATCGGGCCTGCTGCTGGCAATCAGCAAATACCGGCCATACTGGAAATAGAGCATGAGCAGATGCTCGTCATCGGAGCCCTGCTGCATACGTTTTAAGCGCTCGTCTGTCGGTACGCCCGCAAGCGGGTCCTGTTCGCCTCCCAGCTGCAGCCATGCACGATTGAAATAGCGAGAATGATCCGCAACAGCCGCGGAGCGCAAAGAGGCATACGGCTTCTTTGCCGCATCCAGGTCTTTGGTGCAATCCTTGATGAAATCCTTGCGATCCAGATTGGTTCCGGCAGCAAGAATCAACGTGACTGAGTTCGCGCCTGAAACCGATAGTTGATCTTTTTCCGCCTGGACACTGCCACCTTCGGCAACGGCTTTCAATTCCGCCAAAAACCGAACAAATCCCGGACGGGTGGGAGTGCTTTGCAACGCAAGAGTATCTTTCCCCTGCGCAGATGTTGTTGCATCCGCAATTCGCGTCAAGGTGCTATGAAAAGTGATGCTTCCAGGCTTATCAGCTGTCAGGCGAATGACGATTACCTGATCGGGAGCGGAGGCAAAAATCTCTCGCGCATAGTGGACCCCATTTTGGGTGTAGCTTACATGGGCAACGCCGGTTCCCAGGTCCAGATCCCGTCTGTAATCGGTAACCGCACCGTTGGCTGAGAAATTCAACAACAGGTCGCCTAACGGCTCGTAGTGCGGAAGACGTGAAGGAATGCCGATCATTCCCGGATCGGCCAGCTGTTCGGCCTCTCCAACCTTGCCAGCAAACAGAAGCCGCCGCATCTCCTGAACGGTTTTGGCTGCCTCGGGGTTCTTCCTGTCCCGAACCTCCCCGCTCCAGACGGTATCCTCGTTCAGTTGGATCCGCTCTTTATCCGTTCCTCCAAAGATCATGGCACCCATCCGGCCATTACCGATAGGCAAAGCATCTGTCCAATGGTCCAGCGCAGCAGGCTGCCTGTACCACAGCACCATTGGCATATGCTCCTGAGCTTGCAGGACAACCGGTCCCAAGACACAAGACAAAAGCGCAGCACCTGCTGCTCTTGAAAAACAACGACAAAAAACCTGCAGTTTCATTCCGCCTCTGCTCTAAAGCAATTCAACAAACGCTCTATTGATCAACCGAAATAGGATCGGGAAAAACCAAGATATCGTAATGCCCCAACCACTTGATAGGAACTTAAGAAGCATCTCCAAAATGCGGTATCAGACAATAGTTTTGAGACAAATGCTTCTTGAGAAATAAGCGGAAACCGCCAAATCCCCTGTAATTCCAGCCGTTTCAGATTCCGGAACCGGTGCAGCCCAATCACATCTTTGGAATAAAATCCCAACAGGCGGGATATCGAAAGATACCGTCCAGAGGTGCAAAAAACAGCTACTTCCGCAGAAAGTACTGTGCCTAAACGAAGGAAAAGGATAAGATACGCGGCGTGATCCAGAAAAGGAAGCGCAAGAGCACCAAAGCCAAGCTCGACATTCGAACGGTTGCCGAAAATGCGCGTGTATCCATCGCGACGGTTTCTCGTGTTATCAATTCTGTCCCCTCGGTTAGTCCAGAACTTGCCAAAAGGGTATGGGCCTCGATTGAAGAACTGAATTATTTCCCCAATACGCAGGCGCGGGGACTGGTCTCCGGTCACAGCCGTATCTTTGGGTTGATCGTTCCGGAAATCACCAATCCCTTCTTCCCGGAACTCATTCAGGGCTTCGAAGAGATTGCTGTCGACCATGGATACGAGATTCTGATCAGCTCGACCAATAACGATCTCAAACGCCTTATGACGTGTGTCCGCCGCATGTTGGAGCGCAAAGTAGAGGGCGTGGCCGTCATGACCTTCGGCCTGGAGGAACCTGTACTCGAGCAGCTTACCAGCCGGAATGTGCCGTTGGTGGTCGCAGAGTTTGCCCTGAAGAACCCCAGGATGAGCACCTTGCTGCTGGATTACCAGAGCGGTATCCGTGAAGGAGTGCAGCACCTGCATAATCTCGGACATCAAAAAGTGGCATTCATCAGCGGACCACGCACCTTGCACTCGGCACTTAGCCGGTCGGCAGCCTTTACCAACTCGATGAAAGAGTTTGGTCTGCAGATTCGCAAGCAGTGGATCATCGAAGGCGATCACACCCCTGAAGGTGGCGTCAGCGCTTTTGAAGAGCTCCTCTCGCAGAAGATCACGCCGACAGCAATCATGTGCTCGAACGACCAGACCGCTATCGGCGTTCTACGCGCTGCCTATCATGCAAAGTTGCGGGTGCCGGAAGATATCTCTGTCATCGGCCTCGATGACATCCATTTTGCGGAATTTACTTTGCCCCCTCTTACGACGATTCGCTTGTCGCGGTTGGACCTGGCTCGGGCTGCCTTCAATGCACTGCTCGATCAGGTGGAAGAAAATCCGCCGCTAGTAAAGCGCAAGTATGCGGTAAGCACGAATCTGATTTTGAGAGCTTCTACCGCTGCTCCTCCAAGCGAAGGATGAGGTACTTCCCAACTACCTAAACAAGAGCGGAAGTACTCTGCAGCGAGCGTAAGGCTACGATTTCATTTCTGGCTTCGTCTGCAGCCATACGCCTTTGCGCATAGATGTGGGGCTGTGGAGCATAATCCAGGCGAGCAGTCAGGCCATCCCGCCCCATCGTCTGCAATATATGCGGTGCAAAGTGAATGTCGTCGTAATAGCAGAGATCTCGCTCCTGATAATCCGATCCATCCAGATAGCGAATAGCCGCTGCAGAGACTGGAATCTGATGGGCAACTGCGGGTTCAAATAATGTGGAGTGGAATTTCAGAACAGAGGATCCATCCGTGCTGGTCCCTTCTGGAAATAGCAACACCGGAACACCTTCCGCCAACAGGCTCTTCATCTGCTCAGCAGCAGCTGCTGCACTCGCTTTACTGGAGCGATCGATAAAAACCGTTCCACAACAGCTTGCAGCCAGGCCGATAAGCGGCCAGGAGCGTACTTCGACCTTGGAGACAAAGACACAAGGGGCAGAAGCTGCATAGATCAAGATATCCAGATAGCTCAGATGATTTGAGACCAGGAGCCCGTGCTGAGGAGGTACTCCGCTTTGCACCAGCTCGATGCCAAGGAAGCGGAGAATAAGTTTACAGGTCCAATGCAGCCATTCAGCGCGTTGACGCGTAGAAAGCCTGCCACGCAGGCTGCGCATACCAAACACAACCAGGGCAAAGACGATTACAAGGACCAACTTGGTCAGCCGGAAATAAGCCTTCAACGAAATACTTAGGAACGTCCGGGCAACATGAAACGAGTTCTCGCAGCCGGCGTTATATCCTCCATATCCATCAGAGTCAGGAAGTCAATGGTACCAAACTCCCGATCCCAGGCAGGGGTCGCACAAATCTTTGCGCCGCAGGCCAGATACGTCTTTAGCAGTTTGGGGACTTTGGGAGTCTCATTCGATCCTTCTTCCTGTGAAGGACACTCGAAGGCAGCCGTAGGCAAAGTAAGGAATTCGGGAGCCGCGAGGCAGGACTTCAGCTGCTCATACATGGCCCAGCCCTCACGCGGGTTCTGGGAGGTCAAGGACGAGCATCCAATCAGATAACGCAGATTGTAGTGCAGGGCATACTGTATGATTCCCCGCCACAACAAAGTCAGGACCTCGCTGCTGCGGTGCTCTCTATCAATCGAAGCACGCCCCAGTTCCAAAGTCTGCGAGCGAATGCACTCGTAGGGAGCAAAATCGAACTCCTGGGCCGAGTAATATCCCAAATTTCTCAGGGCAGCATCGCCAGATTGCATGCGATAGGTACCCACCACCCGGCGCCCTGCCTTCTCCTCGACAAGCAGATGATCGCAAACCATATCGAACTGATCGGTATCGAGCCCCGTTTTATAGGAGGCCTGGAGTCCCTCTCCCAATTCGATATTGAAGACTTTGAAACGAAGGCGACAGGCTTCGATTCGTTCCGCTTCCGATTCAGCCAACCTAAGACGATATCGTCCGAAATCTCCTGCCAAATGGAGCTTGTCGGACAAGGAAGGAAGTGCCTGGGGGGCAACAGACCCGGTGGCAACGTGATCTAGATCTAACAGCTGCGCGGTACCGGTTGCCATGCGGCGCTGTAAATTCCGACGGTTAGTGGTGAACACCCAACCATCATCCTCCTGATTTCTCTGAGTCATACGTAAAAATTCCGCAAAACTTTGAGGCTTTCCCCGATTGACACCTCTAGATTTGTGAGGGAAATCACAAATCTTCCGTTTCAAATTACTTCCACAGAAGAACATCTAAATCCAGACGAGTGGTACGACCAATTCCATTTCTCCAACTCCGGTCCGGGGAGCACCTTCGTCCTAGCCCTTCTTTGGTTTTGAATCGTCTTTGCGGTAAACCCCTTCCCCACGGAACTTGCACAGTTACAGACACTCACTGTTGTCTTTTCTGCTTACACAAAACCGCAAGTTTCATGGCTTCCTCATTCTACAGACTTTCGAATTTTACGCCTTCGTCAAGAGCAACCAATTTCGAAACAGCAGGCATCGCCAGGAGGTTTCGCTTTAGGACGAAATGATTCGAGACCCTGAACACATATTTCGCAAATACTCCGCTATTCGTAACTGATACTGCTCTTAAATAGGGGCAGGGCCTTCGAGTTATCGAGATTATTAAATTCAGCGAAGGGCATCTCGGATCCAGAACGTTCTCACGCAACGCCAGAGACAAAGAACGGCATCCTATTCAACTTACAGAAGTTGTACAAATAAACGGATCTACCGAAGTTTATGATGGGTGTGGCGGAGAGGTGCTGCATGCAACATAAGCATCACACAACACAACCCGCCCGATGGCAACCGGCAAGCCGGTTACCAAGCTCGAGCAAAGTAAAGCTAGATACTTCGCTGTAAACCAAAACGAAATTCGCCCGTTCTTACAGGCTCAGGTGTTCTATACCACGAATGACTGAAACCAGCACACTCTCGGCTCAAAGCGCATGGGGAGATCGTTTACGTGCGCTTCGCAATATTCCGCCTGTTTTGCACTTCGTATGGGAGTCCGGACCGGCGGTTGTGACATGGAACATCATCCTGCGGGTGCTGGTCGCGTTCTTGCCGATCTGTATTGGCAAAGTTGCCCAATACATCGTTGACGGAACGAATCGGGTAATAAGTTACCACCAGCCGCTGGCCCCTCATTTCTGGTATTTGGTCGCGCTGGAAATGGCACTTGCCGTCCTGTCCGGAATCGTTATGCGCCTCATCGATTACTGTGATCAACTTCTAGCGGACAGATATACACATCATGTCTCTGTCGAGGTCATGCGTCACGCCGCAGCTCTGGATGTAACGGTCTACGAAGATCCGGTGTTCTATGACCGTCTTGAACGTGCGCGCGTGCAAGCTACAGATCGTTTGGCGATGATCCAGTCAATGGGGCGATTGATTCAGCAAATCATGACCACCATTACGTTCTCGGCGGCACTCTTGTACTACTCCCCGTGGTTGTTGTTCCTGCTGATTGCGGGCGTTCTTCCAGCCTTCCTCGGGGAAAGTCATTTCGCCTTTCTTGGTTATGCAAAAAACTTTCGGCAGACACCCGTTCGACGGCAGATGGATTATCTCCGCCAGGTAGGAGGAAGCAAGGAAGCAGCTAAAGAGCTCAAGCTCTTTGGCCTCTCAAAATATCTGACGGAACGTTTCGATGTTCTTGCTACACAGATCTATAACGAGAATGTAGATCTGGCGCGAAGAAAACTCTTCGCAGGTGGGATTCTTTCCATCATAGGCACTCTTGGTTATTACGGTGCTTATGCTTTCGTCATCTGGCGAGCCGTTCATGGTGCCTACTCCATCGGCTTGCTGACTTTCTTGACCGGCGCCATCATCCAAGCAAGTTCAAATATCCAACAGGTTTTCTCTACAGCTTCCGGCATTGCAGATCAGGCTTTGTTCCTTACGGATTTGCTTGCCTTCCTGGAAATGAAGCCTACGGTTCAATCGAAGCCGAATGCGCTGCCTGCTCCGCGTCCAATTCGCCGCGGCTTTGAATTCCAGAATGTTTCTTTCGCATATCCCGGAGCCCAACGCCGAATTCTCAAGAATTTCAATTTCCACTTAGCACCCGGGGAACGCATTGCTCTTATCGGAGAGAATGGCCAAGGCAAGACAACTATCGTCAAGCTCATTACCCGCTTATACGACCCAACTGAAGGGCGGATTCTGCTTGACGGTGTCGACCTGCGGGAATACTCGGTAGAAGATCTTCATCACGAGATCGGGGTCATCTTTCAGGACTTCATGCGTTATGAGATGACGGCGCGTGAAAATATCGCTGTTGGACGTATCGATCAACTACACAGCGATGAAGACATCCGATATGCCGCAGAAAAGAGCCTGGCTGCAGGAGTTGTCGCCAAACTGGCAGGAAAGTATGAACAGATGCTCGGCCGGCGATTCGAGGGTGGTGTCGATCTCTCAGGTGGAGAATGGCAGAAACTGGCTTTGGCACGGGCCTATCTCAGGGACGCACAGTTGCTCATTCTCGACGAACCGACAGCAGCGCTCGATGCCCGTTCAGAGTTGGAAGTTTTTGAACGCTTTGCCGAGTTGACGCAAGGCAAAATGGCACTACTTATCTCCCATCGTTTTTCTACTGTCCGAATGGCAGATCGTATCGTAGTTCTCGAAGGTGGACGCCTGGTTGAAGAAGGCAGCCACACACAGTTGATGTCCGTAGGTGGTCGCTATGCTGAAATGTTCGAGATGCAGGCAGCCAGTTATCGCTAGTAACTTCGGCATCATCCGAGTGTCGCAAGATTCGGCTGCTCAGCGTCCGAGAAAATTATCGAATACGCTCCATACCGGACCAGAGCAAAAGTGAGAATGGTAAAGAGAGAGGCTTTTCATGACTGACCCCAGTCCTTTTTCCGGCACACAGATATCTACTGCTCTCCGGGCTCACGCTGCTGCCGTGCCAGGAACCTGGAGGGTTCTACACCGTCCCGTACAACCGAGTACCTTTCCGCAGAGAATCGAAAATGCAAAAGAGCGTGTCGACCTGCTCATCGAGCAGTTGTCAACGATGCCTCCGGCAGCAGAGGGTGAGCTATTCACACCTCTACACGATCTTCGAGAAAACACCCGGCTGTTGCGTGCTGCCGCTGCCGATATCCACTCCGTTCGCGAAAAGGTAACGAGCTACCCGCGAGTCCTCCTGTCGCCGGAAGGAGACGAGCCCAGAATCGTCTCAGCCGCTGCCTCCTACTTCGACGCAACCAAGGGAGAGTGGTCGCTCGACTCTTTCACGATTTATCTGGAAGAGCTGCAGCACTTCGATCCTTTGCTCCTGGAAGAGCATTGGGCCTTGCCGAGCGCAATCAAATTCGCACTACTTGAACGTTGCCTGACAACGGCAGAAGGGCTTCTTACTCAAGAAGCGCCTATTCACGCCTCAATCAATACGCCTCTTTCTCTGCAGCTTAAAGGCTTGAGAGAGATAGGCCAAACTGACTGGCCCGACATCCTGGAACCACTCATTGCATTCGATCATTTGCTTTGCGAAGATCCCGCTCACGCCTACAGCCGCATGGATTTTGAGAGCCGCGAGGTTTATCGCAAGAAGATCGCCCATCTGTCCAGATATTCCGATTGCAGCGAAATACAAGTTGCTCAAACGTGCTTGGACCTGGCAAAAGAAGCAAAGCAACAACCACTGACCGATGCACGGCTCTTTCTGAGGCGAACCCACATTGGTTACTATCTGATGATAGATCAAGGTCTGTCGCTGTTGTCCTCACGTATCGGCTACAGACCACCGATGGGAGAGCGTCTGCGCCTGTGGCTGCAACGCCACCCCGATGACTTCTACATCGGTGGAATTGAAGTCGTCAGCTTCCTTTTGCTGGCCATTATTCTTGCACCTCTGATTCCCAACTACACCATTCTCGGGGGACTGCTTTGGGCCTTCTTTTTACTGTTAGTCCCAGCGACTCAGGGAGCGGTGGACCTCTTCAATAACACAGTTACCTCGCTCTTCCCCGCTCGCAGTCTACCCAAACTCGACCTTAGCAAAGGAATTCCGGAAGAACTCACCACACTGGTTGCAATACCGACTCTACTGATAAACGAGAAGCAGACACGCGAACTGCTGGAAGATCTAGAGGTTCGCTTCCTGGCTAATCAGGATCCTAATCTGCATTTCGCTCTCCTGACGGATCTTCCCGATTCAATCTCACGCCCTCGTGAAAACGACACAGATCCACTGGTTGATCTGGCACTCCGCTCCATCGATGAACTCAATCGGAAATATGCCTCCAATGGTGCCGGAGGTTTTCTATTGTTGCATCGTCATCGAATTTTTAATGCCCGCCAAGGTGTCTGGATGGGATGGGAGCGGAAGCGTGGCAAGATCATCGATCTCAACAAACTGCTAAGTCAGGAATACGACAGCTTCCCTGTTAAGACCGGCAATTTGGACGTGCTTCCACGCATTCACTACGTCATCACACTGGATTCCGATACACAACTTCCTCGTGGCACTGCCGCAGCGATGATCGGTGCGCTTGCTCATCCGTTGAACCGGGCCGTGATCGATCCGCAACTGCGGATCGTTACTCAGGGGTATGGGATTCTGCAGCCTCGCGTCGGCATCAGTGTGCAATCGGCCTCACGCTCCCGTCTTGCCTCGATCTTTGCAGGGCAGGCAGGTTTCGATCCATACACGCGTGCTGTCTCCGATACTTATCAGGACCTTTATGGAGAAGGCATCTTTGCAGGCAAAGGCATTTACGAAGTAGCAGCTTTTCACGCTGTCCTCGACCGCCGCTTTCCGCGCAACTCGCTCCTCAGTCACGATCTGATCGAAGGAGCCTATGTGCGAGCAGGACTTGTAACCGACGTTGAGGTAATCGACGATTACCCCTCGCACTATTCTGCATATTCGCGCCGCAAACACCGTTGGGTACGCGGTGATTGGCAGATTATGCAATGGCTCTTTTCACGCGTTCCCGATGAAACGGGTCGCTTTGTTCGTAATCCCATTTCGACAATCTCCCGCTGGAAGATTTTCGACAACCTCCGCCGATCGCTGGTCGAACCGCTGACCTTTATCCTGTTCATCGCCGGATGGTTTGGACTGCCCGGTGGGGCGCTTTATTGGACAGTCGCAACGCTACTTCTAATGGCGTTGCCAACCTTTGTACGTCTGGCATTTTCCTTCGGAAGATTGGCGATGGGCTTTAGCTGGACAGCCCTGAAGGATTCTCTTGTTGACTTCCTGCAGGCACTGAACATCACCTTCTTGAACTTTGTCTTTCTTCCCCATCAAACGCTCTTGGGAATTGACGCAATTGCTCGTGCACTTATCCGAAGATTCATCACCGGACAACGTCTGCTGGAATGGGAAACCGCTGCAGAGGCCGAGAGCAATCGAGGCAGGATAACAGCAGTTGACCGCTATCTGGCAATTACTCCACTTATTTCATTGGGGCTTGGCATACTGATTGCCATCATCAACAGCAAGGCGATCCTCGTAGCAACGCCGGTTCTGGTTCTCTGGGCCGCCGAAAGTGCATTCGCAGCCTGGCTCAACCAATCGACGCGCGAAAAAGAATTTACGGTATCAGCAAATGATGAGCAATTCCTACGTAGACACGCTTTGATGATCTGGCGCTTTTTCCTGGAGTTGGGCGGGGAATCCCATAACTATCTCATTCCCGATAACATCGAAGAAGACGGACGTAAGGAAGCTGCGCGAGTCTCACCAACGAATCTGGGACTCTTATTCAATGCACGTCAGGCAGCTCTTCGTTTCGGTTTTCTGAGTATTCCCGAATATGCTTTTCTCGGAGAGCAAACTTTTGCCTCCATCGATAAGTTACCGAAACATCGAGGGCATCTCTATAACTGGTATTCAACACACACATTGGAACCGCTTCGCCCGGCTACCGTATCCACTGTCGATAGCGGGAATCTTGCGGCTTCGCTCTACTGTTTCTCTACAGGAACGCGCGAACTTCTGAAACGACCACTTATTTCCAAAGATCTCTTCCAGGGCATTCACGATATCTGGCAGCTTTCTACCTTACGCACCCAGACAGAAATCAAGCTGCCCGCCATAGATGCAACCTTCAGTAGCTGGATTGCATGGATTTTGGGAACAGAAGCACTCATATCCAATTTCATATCCGCAGAAGAAAACTCCGAAGCTGCTTGGTGGACGATGGAGCTTGGCCAACGCATTCGCACGCTTGCCAGCATCGTTCGTGGTTACCTGCCCTGGCTTCTTCCCGAATTTGTACCGCTTCATGCCATTGCAGAATTCGAACTCAATTCCGAAACACAACATCTGACGCTTGAAGGAGCCTCGAGCTATGCGACCTACCTTGATGCAGCATTAGGACGCCAGTGGGCCACCAGTGGGGATGCTCCAACTGTTGTCTTGATGGAAAAACTCCGCACGATGCTCCCTGAGGCACATGAGCACCTGGAGAGGCTGATAAGTTCTCTTCACCGGCTGGCAGAGAACTCGTTCTCCCTGGCAGATCAAATGGATTTCGCTTTTCTCTATAACGAATCGCGGCAGCTTCTATCGATTGGCTATAACGTCGAAACGGACGAAGTGCATGCAGCCTGCTATGACCTGCTTGCCTCGGAAGCAAGAACAGCTTCCTATATTGCCGTTGCCAAAGGCGAGATACCACAACGTAGCTGGTTCCGGCTGGACCGGACCCACATCGTTGCCTTCAACCGGCCAGTGCTCCTATCCTGGACGGGCACGATGTTCGAGTATCTTATGCCCGCACTCTGGATGCAGAGTTATCCCGATACTCTGCTTCGGAATACGATTCGTAACGTTGTCGGCATACAACACGACTTCGGTAGAAGTTTTCGAATTCCGTGGGGCATCTCCGAATGTGGACATTCCAAGCGGGATGCGGCGGGGCACTACGGCTACCATGCCTTTGGAATACCCGATGTCGCGATCAAAATCGATGCCGATGCAGGTCCGGTCGTCTCTCCGTATTCAACATTTCTAGCTATGAATCTGGACCTTCCTACCTGCATGCGCAACCTCCACTACATGGAGTCGGCAGGGTGGATAGGGACCTATGGCTTCTACGAATCGGCGGATTACACAGAGTCGACACACCGTCCGATACTGGTTCGGGAATGGATGGCCCATCACTTAGGGATGTCGTTGCTTGCGTTGACGAATCTGCTTTACCAAAATCTCATGCAGTATTACTTCCACGCGAACCCGCAAATACGTGCAACGGAGTTACTGCTGCAGGAGAAGCCGGTAAAGAAATCGGCCTTGCCATCCAACAACCGCCGTACCAAACCTGTGCATACGCCCAGTACAATCGTCGCTACACAGGAAGAATCTACTCAATTGCCGAAAGCCGGATAAGTACTACAGCTATAAGTAACCCGAGCGATGGGTTACGCAGAGGGAACAGCTTTTTGGAGTTGTTCCCTTTCCATCCACTTTGCTAGCAGCGCACCGTTCTCATTCCAATAATGAGCTTCGACGTAGTTACCAGTTGACCGGCGTGGCGTTGTGTGTGGTCAGCAACGTGAACAAGCAATCCACCTACAGTCGTAGGCAATTGCTTTCTTCCCACTGTACGTTTCTCTTCGAGATCAACACCTTGAAGTGCCAGAACTCTTTCCTTAGCGCTCCGAACTGCCGTACTGAATTCCGACAATAACTCAGCTTTATTCGCCCGTGCGCTAAGTTCGGAATTGAGTCCGGCCATTTGACCATCCTGAAGTGCTTTGCCTTCCGCATACGTCAGCAACCGATCCAGACTTCTGCCTATATGCCGCATGTGAAAGGAGACCGGAGACAGACCGAAAGGTCTCATACTTAGCTCGTCTTCCTTCAGGAGTCCCCACCACCTGCTTGTATCCTCATCGGCCAGCTCAATGGCATGAATCGCGGCTCGTATCACTGGGGGGAGATCTCCATGAGTACCGCGCAGCCAGGGTTCAGGCAAAGCATGTTTGATTGTTACTGGCATTCGCAATCTCCCTTGCTACAAATCTTTCTTAAGTCGAAACTCCCGAACAACTTCTGCTGGATCCCGATGCTCCCCATCCACGGCGTTGTTCATCGCTTGCATCTCTTCCGCAGTTATCTTGCCTGCAAGATCATCCAGAGCAACGCGCATTTGAGGCCAACGCCGCAATGCATCTTCCCTAACAAGAGGGACGGCTTCGTAAGGAGGGAAATAATGCCTGTCATCCTCCAGAATAGTCAAGCCAAAGGCACGAATAGGGCCATCTGTCGAATTTCCCGCCACGATATCGACTTGCTTTGCATTCAGTGCCCGGTAGAGCAAGCCCAGATCCATAACTCTTGGGATGCCGGTAAAGTGCAGACCGTACATGGCCTCCAGTCCACGTAAACCATCCGGACGTTCTTCAAACTCATAACCAACACCAAGACGCAACTGCGGAGCAATACTGGCGACCTCGCTCAAGGTGTGGACGTGAAACCGTTGCGCATCCGTCCCGCGCATAGCCATTGCAAACGTATTTTCAAATCCCAACGGTGCAGCAGCCAGGACCCCATAGCGCTCGCGATAAAGGCGGCGAACGATCTCCCGCGCCGCAACCCGGTCTTTTACCAGACGCTGCTTCAGAACGCCGGTCAGTGCAGTACCGGTGTATTCAACATAAGCATCGATGCGTCCTGAAATCAATGCCTGATGAGCAATGTAGCTACCGGCAAGATAGAAGCGCCTCTCAACCTTCAAGCCGGTTTTCGCTTCGAGGTGTTGCGCCAGCAACTCCCCCAAAATAACCTGCTCGGTGAAGTTCTTCGCTCCAATCACGGGGTAATTCGAGCGGGGAGGAGAACAGGCCGAAACGAACCCCAAGCAGCTCAACAGGAGGGCCGCACGGAGTAAGGTCTTCACAGCCTCCTCCGGCCCGGGACACGCAGTTTACGCTCCAGAAATCCGAGCATTCCATCGGCTATCAGTGCCAGACCAGCCGCCGGAACTGCACCGCTGAGCACCAGGCGATTATCTACCGAAGCCACTCCACGAAAAATCAGCTCACCCAGGCCACCAGCACCTACTGCAGCCGCTATCGTGGCAACGCCCACACAGATCACAGTTGCAGTCCGGATTCCAGCAAGGATTACGTCGGCAGCCAACGGCAATTCAACTTTCACGAGGCGCTGACTTCCTGTCATCCCCAGAGCCTGCGCCACCTCGACCACAACCGGATCGACACCACGAATGCCTACATACGTATTCCTCAATACCGGCAGTAATGCATAGGCAATCAAAGCAACGATGGCCAAGCGGGCAGCCCTATCTCCAAGCCAGGGTAAGGGAAGAAGAAAGCCGAACATGGCCAGACTCGGGATGGTCTGTAAAACATTGGCAAGGCCCAGGACCCAGCGAGCCCATTGCGGTCGCCGCGTTAGCCAGATTCCCGCCGGAATTCCAATACCTACGGCAAAGAACATCGCCCAGGCCGTAAGCCAAAGATGTTCAAGGGTCAACGTCAGAATTTCCCGCCAATGTTGAAGCAAAAAGTCTGTCATATCCGGCGGCTCCGCTGAAAAGCTTCGACATATTCGAGCACTTCAGGCTGATCGGAATGCAACATCTCGTCAGGAGCCAAGTCGGCGATGACACGTCCTGAATCTAGAAGCACAATGCGTTGCGCCAGTTGGAGGGCCTCATCGAGATCATGAGTAACAATCAGCACCGTTTTCCTCATTCGTTGCAGAAGATCGCGAAGCATTTGCTGCATCTCTGCCCTGGTCAGAGGATCCAATGCGCCAAAAGGCTCATCCATGAGCAATAAGGCTGGATCTGACGCCAGAGCTCTCGCTAGCCCCACACGCTGGCGTTGTCCGCCCGAAAGCTCATGTGGATGGCGTTTGGCAAAGCTTTGAGCATCCAGGCCAACCGAGATCAATAGCTGATGAGCACGAGCGATACGTTCGGCTTTTCCGATACCGGAAATCTCCAGAGCAGCCGCGGTATTGCGTTCGATGGTGAAATGAGGGAAAAGACCAGTCTCTTGAATGACATAGCCGATACGGCGACGTAACACGATGGGATCGTAGGCAATCGTTGGCTTGCTTTCGACCAGGACCTCTCCAGCTGTGGGATCAATCAGGCGGTTTACCAGACGCAACAGTGTCGTTTTGCCCGAACCACTACGCCCAAGCAAAGCAGTCGTGCTTCCTTTTTCCAGGCTGAGGGAGATGTTTTCAAGGATGCGGTGTCCGTTCGGAAGCTGCAAACCGACCGCGCGGAACTCGATGCCCGTCTCCGGCATAAGCCTCCAAAGACAAAGAGCCGGGTAGCTCCCGGCTCTTTTTTCAACAGCTTTCTTGCGGTCCTGTGCCTGGTCTAGACCTCGGGCTCAGGAGTAGTTGATGCGGAGGGGTCGGTCGACGGAATAGCTCCCTTCACGCGAACAACAACGATTTTGGAAAAACCCTCTTTGAAAGAGGGCGGCCTCAACCGGTCAGCCATCTTGTGCATGATCTCTTCGCTGACTGTCCGTTCCCGCCTTCTATTTCGTTCAAGGCATACTTCAAGAGGGACATCGAAGAAAACGGCTTGCACATCGTAGCCAAAGCTCTTCGCCATTTTGATCCACTGGCGGCGTTCATGCGGAGACAGATTGGTGGCATCGACATAATTCCACGGCATCTTTGCAATCAGCCTGGCGCGCAATAAAGAACGCAAAGTGGAAAAAACCAGCCCCTGATAACGCTGTTCGGTGATGTCGTCGAAAAGAATGCTGCGCAACATGTCACTGGACAACGGAGTAACGCCACGCCGTTTGAACCACGTCGTCTTGCCGGAGCCGGGTAAACCAATTGTTAACACCACATAGCCCTTTGGATTCCGTGCGGAAGGCACAGCTACCTGAGGCTCGGGTGGAGGTTGGGAAGGCGATTCCGGTTGTGTTTCCACAACCAGTTTGCCCTCAGTGGAGATAGGCTCAGTAATTTCGGGAGCTTCACCGGCAGAACCATCCGCGGCCACATCGCTCTCACGACCAACCGATTCCAGATCTTCGCCCAATACTTCTCCGGCAGGAGATTCCGGAGTGAGTTGGGTTTCCGTATCGACAGGTTCCTCTTCCGTAGAACCTGCTTCCAAATACGCTGGACTCAGCGGCTTGGGCTGATTTGCTGGTAACTCCTGTCCTATCTTGCCTGTGGACTCCGATTCATTCGGTCCACGCTTGGAACGTCGTCTCATTCGCTCGCGCATCCATTCGCGCATGCTTTCGATGTAACACACTCTTTGTGCCTGCCGCAAACCCTGTGCACCACATCACATACTGGAATCATCCAGAAAGGAGAAAATTCTCATAAGGCGAGCGTCTACCGAATGGCTATTCATTTTTCATTTTGAGACGCTTGACAAGAGTGTTAGCATCGCCTGTTTGGGTGGAGTCTGCGCAGGCAGGCTCTGGCTCTAACAATCTGCTTGATATAAAACGATTTACGCACTACTGAGGAGAAAACACGAACATGGCTGTCAAGGTTGGCATTAATGGTTTCGGCCGTATTGGCCGTAACGTTTTTCGCGCTGCACTAGGCAATCCTGAAATCGAATTCGTCGCCGTCAATGATCTCACCAGCCCCAAAACGCTGGCTCACCTGCTGAAGTACGACTCCATCCTTGGCAACCTGCCGAACGACATTTCGGCTGGAGATGACTTCATCACCGTTGATGGCAAGACAATCAAGGTCTTCGCTGAGAAGGATCCCGCCAAGCTGCCCTGGGCATCTGTAGGTGCACAGGTTGTTGTCGAGTCCACTGGCCGTTTCACCGACGCGACAGTTGCGAAGGCTCACCTCGGAACCACCGTCAAGAAGGTCATCATCTCGGCTCCTGCCAAGAATGAGGATCTCACCATCGTGCTCGGCGTAAACGACAACAAGTACGATCCCGCCAAGCACAACATCATTTCCAACGCATCTTGCACCACGAACTGCTTGGCCCCGGTTGCCAAGGTTCTGCAGGATACCTTCGGAATCGTCAGCGGCATCATGACCACCATCCACAGCTACACCAACGATCAGGTCATCCTGGACTTCCCGCACAAGGACCTGCGCCGCGCTCGCGCTGCAGCTCTGTCCATGATCCCGACCTCGACCGGTGCAGCCAAGGCTCTGAAGCTGGTCATCCCTGAGCTGAGCGGCAAGTTGGACGGCTTTGCTATCCGCGTCCCAACCCCGAACGTCTCGGTTGTCGACCTGACCTTCGTTCCTGAGAAGCCGGTCACCATCGAGTCGATCAATGCTGCCATGAAGGCTGCTTCCGAAGGCGCTCTGAAGGGCATCCTCGGCTATGACGACAACGAGCTGGTCTCCTCCGACTTCAAGGGCGACAAGCGCTCCTCGATCTTCGATGCTCCGTTGACCAAGGTTGTCGGGAACATGGCAAAGGTCGTCAGCTGGTATGACAACGAGTGGGGTTATTCCAACCGCGTTGTCGATCTGATTGGCTTCCTCGCGAAGAAGGGCCTCTAAAAGCCTTTTCACTTCTGGGCTATACAGGGAGAGAAATGCGAAGTGCGGGTTTTCTTAACGGAAAACCCGCGAGTAGCTAAGCGATCTTGTCAGCAGCGGAAGTGAAAACGCTCGATTCAAGCACGTCTGCTCTCCGCCTGGAGAGCAATTCACACTACTCCGGGCGGGAGAGCCGCCTTTTCCGTCCGGAGTAAATCTACATGGCAAAGCTTTCTATTCGTGATCTCGATTTAGCCAATAAGCGTGTCTTCATGCGCGTTGATTTCAACGTGCCTCTCACCGAAGACGGCTCTGAAATTACTGACGATAACCGTATTCGCGCTACTCTACCGACCATCAAGTATGCGCTTGAGCACAAGGCAAAGCTGATCCTCGCCTCTCACCTCGGTCGCCCCAAGGGCAAAGTCAATCCTAAGTACAGCCTGCGTCCGGTCGTCGATCGTCTGCGGCAGCTTCTGGACGAGCAGATGGGCAAGAAAATCAATGTCGCCTTCTCGCCCGATTGCATCGGCGATATCGCCAAGGAAACAGCTCATCAGCTCGAGTCCGGTCAGGTGCTGTTACTTGAGAATCTCCGCTTCCATGCCGAAGAGGAGAAGAACGATCCCGAGTTCGCCAAGCAGCTGGCTTCGATCTGCGACATCTACGTCAACGATGCTTTCGGCAGCGCACACCGCGCCCATGCTTCGACAGAAGGCATCACCCACTACGTCAAGCAGTCGGCTGCCGGTCTTCTGATGGAGAAGGAAATCACATATCTCGGAAAAGCTCTGGAAGCTCCCGAGAAGCCATTTGTCGCCATCCTCGGCGGCGCCAAGGTCTCCGACAAGATCCAGGTTATCGAAAACCTGCTGACCAAGGTCAACACCCTGATCATCGGCGGTGGTATGGCCTACACCTTCCTGAAGGCAAAGGGTCAGGAAGTCGGAAAGTCCCTGGTCGAAGAAGACAAGATCGATACCGCTCGTGAAGCCTTGAAGAAGGCCGAAGAGAAGGGCGTCAAGTTCCTGCTTCCTATCGACCACATCCTCGCCGACAAGTTTGCTGCCGATGCGGCAACTCAGGTCTTCGAGGGTACAGGTGCCTTCCCGGCTGATTGGATGGGCCTCGACATCGGACCGAAGTCTGTTGAGCTCTTCTCGAAGGAAGTAGCCGCAGCCAAGACCATTGTCTGGAATGGCCCAATGGGCGTCTTCGAGATGCCGGCCTTTGCCAAGGGAACCTTCAAGGTTGCCGAAGCTGTTGCCGCATCTTCCGCAATCTCGATCATCGGCGGCGGTGACTCGGTTTCGGCCGTCAAGAAGGCGGGCGTTGCTGACAGGGTCACCCACATCTCCACTGGCGGTGGCGCCAGCCTCGAATTCCTCGAAGGCAAACAGCTCCCCGGTGTTGTCGCATTGACTGACAAGTAGCCGAACATAACAGGGCAGAGCTCTCTCTGCCCTGCGCGGCTTCCCTCAAAAAAGAAAAGAGATATTCATGCGTAAAGCACTGATTGCTGCAAATTGGAAGATGTACAAGACACCGACCGAAGCCAAAGCCTTCGTCGATGCCTTTCTGCCTCTCGTTAAGGGTCACACCCGCGACGAGATCGCTCTGTTTCCTCCAGCCACTTCTTTAGCCATCGTTGTTCAGGCTACCCGCGGTTCCAACATCGCTGTTGGCTGCCAGAACATCCACTTCGCTGAAGAAGGTGCTTACACCGGTGAGACCGCAGCCGGAATGGTTACCGCTATCGGTGCTACCCACACCCTGATCGGACACTCGGAACGCCGCCAGTACTTTGGCGAAACTGACGAGATCGTCAACTCCAAGCTGAAGACCGCACTCAAGCATCATCTGATTCCGGTCGTCTGCATCGGTGAGGTTTTGGCAGAGCGTGAGGGCGGAAAAACCACTGAAGTTCTGACTGGCCAGATCACCAAGGGCCTGGCTGGAATCACCGCTGCGGAAGCAGCTCCGATCGTCATCGCCTACGAGCCTGTCTGGGCAATTGGAACCGGTAAAACTGCTACTCCGGAAATGGCGCAGGAAACTCACGCCGTCATCCGCGCTCAGGTTGCCAAGCTGTTGGGAGCCGAAGTTGCCGACAAGATGCGCATCCTCTATGGCGGCAGCGTCAAGCCCGAGAATGCCAAGGCTCTCCTCGGACAGCCCGACATCGACGGAGCTCTCGTTGGCGGCGCCAGCCTGAAGCCCGATAGCTTCTCCGGAATTGTGAAGTACTAAAAAACAGCTAAGAAGCGGGCGGCTATACAACGGGCAGCTAATAAGGCCCGGACAGCTGGTAAAGCGGACAGCAAAACCAGCATCGCTACGCTCCGGCTGACAATTCGTGAAACATAAACTGCGTAATTCTAAAAAGCCCACCTCGTCAGGTGGGCTTTCTTTATCTCTAGCAATCACCGTCCCAGAAGAACGGATATTTCAGCGAACAGCTGCCTCAATCTCAGAGCTATCCCTTCCACCCGCCCCCATCAGAACCAGAGACCGCTGTGCAAAGGGCGAATAGACAAGAAGTGCCGTACACGCCAGTGCCAGTCCGAAGTTGATGTGGTGCAAGAGCAGAAAGGGCGAAAGAGCCCAGAAGATATCGAGTGGCAGCATAAACGGCCAGATCTTCAGAAACTTCTCGCGAGACCTCGGAGCGTGGAAGAGTGCCGCTGAAATGACAAAAGCTCGAACTGGAATCAGAATCACAGCGGTCACAATCATGGCTGTCAGAATCTGCGCGCTCTTTGGAATCACCGATAAGAGATCTTCGATCTCCACAAGATTCGCCAGTGCCCCGATGTAAAAGGCCAAGTACATGAACTGCAGCAACAGGAAGAGAGTCTGCACTATCGAATAAGAAGCCTTGGGGAGTTCCTCCGGAGTAGCCAGAATCCGGCTCGTCAAACTCTCCGCTGGCTCCTCAGCGGGAGTTTCTTCGACCTCCACCAGCTGCGGAACAACCTCCGATTTTGCCACGTCCTTACCGGAGACAATTTGCTCCACGGGAGCCACGAATCGATATCCCCGTCGCGCCAGAGTTTCGACAAATCTTGGATTGTTTGCAGTATCACCCAAGGCTTCACGCAGACGATTGATCGCCGAATTCACCCCATGTTCGTAATCCACGAAGGTGCCATCAGGCCAGAGTTGCCGGGAAATCTCTTCACGCGTCAACAGCTCGCCGGGGCGCTCGAGAAGCATCAGTAATATCTGGAAGGGCTGCGTGTTTAGCTTTACGCGGATCCCCTTACGGCGAAGTTCCCCCGCGTTGGCATCTACCTCAAAAATCCCGAAGCGATACCGTCGATCTGGTTGTGGATCCGTCATCTTTTTGTTGTCCAGTTTATCCGATCACGGCAGGACTTCGCAAAGCACAACTTGATACAAGCCTTCTATTTACAGCAACTTACACCGTGATAAACATTCTTTCATAGATGAGGTTTCCTGCATTGCTTTGCAGCGCGCGAAACAGGAGTATGCGGTTATGACGAAGAACAAATTTCTAAATTCGAAAACACTCGTTGTTCTTTGCGGATTATTGCTGGCCTTGTCTGCACCAGGAAAGCTCAGGGGAGAGCCTTCCATTGCAGCGACTTCCGCCTTTAATTCCTATGCCAATACGGTAGAGTCCCGACTGGCCCAACAGCATAGGTCTCCTTCCAGCTTTCTTGGCACCGTGTCTGCATCCTCCGATATGGAAAGCCGCTTGAGGAGAGGGGGCCTAATTATTGAAAAGCTCACGCCAGCCGGTAGCGGAAATCCGCCGGGAGCAATGTTGCACCACTGGCGCGGTACAGCTTTTGTCCCGGGTGCAAAGGCCGCAAGCTTCGAGCACCTGATGAAGAATTTCGCCAGCTACCCTCAGTACTTTGCGCCACAGGTAGTGCAATCGAAAATCCTCATGCAACATGACAATCAATTTCAAGTCCTGATGCGTGTGCGGCAAAAGCACGTCATCACCGTCGTCATGGATACCACCTATGACGTCACCTTTGGACAGCTCGATGCACAACATGGCGATAGCGTCTCGCGTAGTACCCGGATCTCCGAGATCGATTCTCCGGGGACGAGCTCCGAACACGCTTTGAATCCGAGTGAGGAGCACGGATTCCTCTGGCGCTTGAATACCTACTGGAGCTACGAAGAACGCGACGGTGGACTCTATATGCAGATTGAATCGATCTCTCTCACCCGATCGATTCCCCACGGACTCGGCTGGGCAATAGGTCCGTTTGTCGAAAGTGTGCCGCGCGAATCTCTCGAGTTCACCCTACGCAGCACCTGCAATGCACTAAAGAAAGCGGCTTGATTGAGGAACGACCATGAACGCCAAAGTAACAACACTCAGCACAGGAGCATTTACAAATGCCAATCGTGTAAATCACTCGTTAACAGCCTCTATTGAAAAGCGAGCTTTGCAGTGGATGGCCGAACGCATGCCGCAGTGGGTCACTTCCGACCAACTGACCAGACTCGGGCTAGGTGCTCAAGTTGGGGCGGGGACTTTTTATGCCCTGTCGCGTTACAACCGCTATGCCCTGCTCCTGGTTATTCTCTGCCTGGCCCTCAACTGGTTCGGAGACAGCATGGACGGCACGCTAGCCCGTGTACGACGGCAGCAGCGCCCACGGTATGGGTTTTATGTAGACCACATGGTGGACATCTTTGGATCTGTTGCTTTGATGTGCGGACTCGGACTCTCGGGGTTTCTGCACTGGCAAACAGCAATTGCAATGCTAATCGCGTTCCTGCTGCTCTCGAGCGAGAGCTATCTGGCCACATATACCCTGTCGTGCTTTCAACTTTCGCAAGGTATCTTTGGCCCCACGGAAATTCGCATTCTGCTAATCATCGGGAACCTGGCACTCCTGCATAGTCCGTATTCAAACCTCTTTGGGCGTAGCTTCCTACTTTTCGATCTAGGCGGAACAATAGCGGCGATCTGCATGCTTGTAATGGCCGTTGTTGTCACCATCCGTCACACAGCACAGCTTTACAGGCAGGAGCCGTTACCGTGAGTCCACTTGTACGGTGGCTGAAATTCAATTTAGTAGGCGCCCTTGGAATGCTGCTGCAACTCGCGATACTCGCTCTTTTAAACCAATGGACAGAGGTGAATTACCTGCTCGCCACAGCAGTGGCAATCGAGCTCACGCTGTTGCATAACTTCGTATGGCACTTGCATTACACCTGGCGTGACCGGCAGCAGCATGTGTCTCAACGGCTTTCGCAGCTGATCCGGTTTCATCTCTCTAATGGCCTGGTATCGATGCTGGGAAATCTCGTGTTTATGCGAATCCTGGTCGAGGAGATGGAGGTTCCGGTTCTGATTTCAAGTTGTATTGCGATTCTCTTCTGCTCAATCGTGAATTTCTGGCTGGGCAATAATTGGGCCTTCGAGGTAAAGGCGTAAGGCCCCGGATGCGGAGGTCTCTGGGCTGCCGCATCTGGAATCCGCAATCGGGAGGATATTTATAGACCAGTAATATTTCGGCTAGTACATTATTACGATAGTTATCAAGCTTCCCCGGAGGGACATCATGCCTCTTCCTACAGACGAAAAAATTCTCGCTCTGAGCCAAGACCTTCTTCAGCAATTCGATAACATCTTCGGATTGCATCCAGGATTTCGCCCTGCCCATGCAAAGGGCATTCTGCTGACGGGCACCTTTACGCCATCTAAGCAGGCCGCGTCCATCACCCGTGCGCCACATCTTCAGCGTGAATCGACTCCCGTTACGATTCGCTTCTCCAATTCGACGGGATTGCCGCTTGTTCCGGACAACGATCCCAATGCGAATCCACGAGGTTTAGCAATTCGCTTTCAATTGGCGGAGCATGTCCATACGGACATCGTAAGCCACTCTACCGACGGATTCCCAACACGAACCGGTCAAGAGTTTCTGGAGCTTCTCCGCGCCATTGCCGCCAGCAGTTCCTCTACAGCATCGCCCTCCCCTGTCGAAGAATTTCTGGGCGCTCATCCCAAAGCTCTCCAATTTGTGCAAACACCAAAGCCCTTTCCCATAAGCTTTGCCACGGAAACCTACTTCGGTGTAACGGCAATGAAGTTCTTCAATAGCAATGGCGATAGCCGCTACGGACGCTACAGAATCCTTCCGGATGCAGGCAATGCTTATCTGAATTCGAATGAGATTGAGGGAAAGGATACGGATTATCTCTTCCAGGAAATCGAAGAAAGAATCGCCAAAGGACCGGTAAAATTCCGCATTCTTGTCCAATTGGCAAATGAAGAGGACACAGTCAACGACGCCACTGTCCATTGGCCCGAAGATCGGACATTGATTGAATTCGGCACAATCACACTTACAGATCTAGTATCCGAAGATGCTGCCGAACAACAGCACATTATCTTCGACCCAATCCCCCGTGTCGATGGCATCGAACCTTCCGAGGATCCGCTACTGGAGCTTCGTGCAGCCATCTATTTGATCAGTGGCCGCAGACGCCGCAAGGCCGCTCCAGCAGGACAAACAGTCGAAGCAATCGCCTCCTAGAGCCTTTCCCGCAAAGATGTAGCCCAATTCACAAAAGCTTATGCAGCTTTCCGCCAAAGAAAGCTGCACCTCTCTATACTTGGCGAGTCTATACCTATGCGGGAAATGCTCTAGAAAAATGCCCGCCAATATACGGCGGGCATTTCATCTCTGAATCTCGGAACTTCTTCCCTACATAGCCACCAACACATCGTCGCCTTCGACTTTCACCTCGTAGACCTTCACCTTTGCATTGGGATTATGAGCAGCAGCGCCGGTCTTGGCGTCGAAAGCCCAGGCATGCCAGGGACAGACGACCTTGCCATTCTCGATCGTTCCTTGTCCGAGCGGACCTTGGCGGTGAGGACAGAGATTGTCCATAGCAGTGATCTCGCCATCTACATTGGCCACACATACAGCAGCGGTACCGGCGCCAAATTCTTTTGCTGTGCCTGGTTCGGGAAGTTCAGACTTGCCGCAAATGCGAACGAACTCACTCATGATAGGTTTCGAGCCCTCTGGGGAAGAGATCCCTTTCGTATCATAAAGCGGAGTAGGTCAGCCCGGGGTACCATGGAGAGGATGAGCGACGAGAAGAACAAGGAAACCAAACCGACTGAAACCGGCCTCTGGTGTCCCCAATGCAGCAAACCGGTTTCCGATCCACTGGTCTGCGGCGACTGCTCTGCCGTGATTTGCCGAGTCTGCGGAACTCCGCTCGAAAATGCAGATGAATTGGCGTTTGGCTGATGAAGACGAAGACTGCAAGTAAAAAAGCCTCCCCATCTCGGCCAAAGGACTGGGTCGATCCACTAGCACCGAAGCAGCCGCTTGTCTCCGGACGATGGCTGATAAGGACCCTTCTACTTTCCGTCCTCGGCGCTGGAGTCTGTGCCTATCTGGCTCTCTGTCTGCTTTTTTGGCAAGGACAATGGCAGATTCTCTTTCACCCATCCCATTCCGTTCAAAGTAATCCGGGAAGCATCGGAATACCTTTCGACGCTATTCGTTTCAGCGCAACCGAAACCGGCGAACAACAGCTTTCCGGCTGGTGGGTGCCAGTCGATCCCGGTGCCCGTTATGCGAAAACCACGATTCTATTTCTGCACGACGGCTCCGGTACGATGAGCGATTCCCTGCCCTACGTCTCTCTAGTTCATGACCTCGGGGCCAATCTCTTCATCTTCGACTATCGAGGCTTTGGTCAGAGTAAAGATGTTCATCCAAGCGAAACTCGCCTGAAACAGGATGCAGACGCAGCGTTGAATTACCTTACAGGGATTCGGCATCTCCCGGTCAATGTCATTGTCCCTTACGGAAAAGGGTTAGGCGCTTTGCTGGCGGCAGATTTGGCCCTGGAGCATGCTGCACTTCCTGGAATCGTCCTCGACGATCCGGCGGCCCCGGCTCTGCAGCAAATCCAAGCTGATCCGCGTACAAAGCTTCTACCGCTTCGTTTGCTCTTCCATGATCGGTTTGAGATTGCTTCGAAAGTTGGGGAGTTGAAGACACCGAAGCTATTCTTGTCCGATCAAAGCGGAGACCAGCCTCCAGTCGGATATGCGAGGGCAGCCAGCCCCAAGACCGTCGTATATCTCAAGAGCCCGCTTGCACATGATCGAAACGCTCGCGAGGCTATCTCCAGGTTCCTGGGTGAGTGAGCACCTGAGTGCATCTCGATATTCCTAAAACACGAAATTTCAGATAGATGCGGCAAAGAAACAAAGGTTTCCCTTATCACTTTTAGGCTGACAAGGCGGAAGACCATGGCTCAATCCGATTTCAGGAACACATTCAACATTCCTCCCGCGCGAGTGATTCAATAAACGATTGAATACAGAAAAGTTACAAAAATCAAAGCTGTGGAAAACGCGGTGCAAATCTCCTACATTCAAACTCCGTTCAGGCTTGTAGCAGATTCAGAAAAAGCCGGGGTTCCAACTGCGAACCGGGAAAGGTCATTTCCAGATCCTGAGCCCCGAGCTGTTTATAGACAGCCTCTCCAAGGACCTGTCGAAAATCCGTAGTGATTGCCAGATCGCGGTTTTCATAGAGCTGTTCGGGAGCCAATCCTGGCCACTTGCCATAAACCTTTCCACCCTTAACCGGACCACCAAGAACGAACATTACGTTGGCATGCCCATGATCGGTTCCAGCCGTACCGTTTTGATGGACCGTTCGCCCGAACTCCGACATCGTAACCAGAACAACGTCGTCAGCCCTGTCCCCAAGATCATTCCAGAAAGCTGAAAGCCCCTGAGCAAAGTCTCTTAACCGATTGGCAAGCTGACCATTGGCGGCCCCCTGATTCTGATGAGTGTCCCAGCCGCCGATGTCGGCAAAGGCAGCTTCCACCCCCAGATCGGCCTTCAATAGCTGAGCAATCTGCTTCATGCTATTGCCAAACTCGCCCTTGGGATAATTGGCGTTCGCCGCCGGAACATAACGGCCAGGATCTGCGGAACGCAGCATCTTGACTGCTTCGAAGGTCTCTTGCCCGGTACCATGCAGAACCGTATTCACGGCACTGGCATACATCGATTGAAATCCATCGGAAACAGTCTGATTCGGATTTCGCCCTCCGACAGAAAAATCCTGCAAATTGCCCATAGCAATGGCTGGAATTTTGCCTTGCAGCGTACGCGGCAACTGAGATCCCAGTGCTACAGCACGAAAAGCCGTCTCCTGTTGCTTCTTCCTTCTATCCTCAGCCTGCAGCGCCCGGTTCAGCCAGCCATCCTGGGTCAGCTTGACTCCCGGAGTTCCACTCTCCATAAAGTCCTGAGCATCGAAGTGAGAACGCGTTGTGTCCGGAGAACCCGAAGCATGCACCACGGCGAGATGCTTTTGATCCCATAGAGCTTTGAGAGGCTGTAACGCCGGGTGGAATCCGAAAAAACCGTCCAGATCGAGAACCTGATTCTTCTGAATTGCAATCGTAGGACGAACGGCATAGTACTGGCTTTCGGCATAGGGGACCACCACATTCAGCCCGTCTGCAGCACCCCGCTGGAAGACTACAACCAATTTTTTTCGCTGCGCTCCGGCAGCAGTGGCTTGAGCTAGAACGGAACGAATCAGGAACCCAGGCACAGTAGCGGTGCCCACAAGAGCCAAAGCACCGTTCTTAAGAAAAACACGACGATTGATGGACATATTCCTCTCCGGCAAAAACATTGGGGAAAACCGGGAGTACAACCCGACGCAAAAACTGGCTGCAACAGCTCCAGGTCAGTATGTCCTTTCAAACTCCGGCGAGCGACCGAAGTTGCGGAATGCGCCTGTTCTGCAGAAAACAAAGCCCAGGGTGATACACTCGGCCCATGCAGCAAGGGTTTTTTCTCACATTTGAAGGTCTGGATGGTTCCGGCAAAACGACACAAATCAAAAAATTGGCCTCATGGCTGGAATCCCAGGGAGAACACCCTTTAGTGATGCGCCAACCGGGAGGCACCCCGATTGGCGACCGCATCCGTGAATTGGTACTCGATTCCAAGACGAAAAACCCCGCTCCGATGACCGAATTGGGGTTGATGTTCTCCGACCGGGCGCAAGCCGTTAAGGAAATCATCGAGCCGACGCTGAGCCAGGGGCGAATCGTTGTTTGCGACCGCTTTACCGATTCCAGCGAGGCTTACCAGGGCGGTGGACGGGAATTAGGCAGTGAGGTCGTTCTAGCCCTGCATAAGATCCTTTGCGGAGGACTTCAACCCGACCTGACGATATTGCTGATCTCCGACTTCCAGGCATCCTTGGCGCGTGCCCGGCGCCGCAATGCCCGGACTGAAGCCTCAGGAAAAGATGAGGGCCGTTTCGAGAAGGAACGGGATGCCTTCTATCAGCGAGTCTTCGACAAATACCAGGAAATCGCCCGGCGTGAGCCCTCACGGGTAGTTGTGGTCGACGGAAATGGCTCTATCGAGGCGATTCACGAGCAAATCGTAGCAATTGTGGCCAAACGCCTCGGGGATCGAGTCTCGCTTTCCACAACAAGTCGCTAGACCCACCGCAAAAGTTGTTCCCATCGAAGCTCAATCTGATAGCCTCAGCCTGTGGGGTTTCAAGAGTTTTTAGGAAACGATTCGACGGTTCAACACCTGCGCGAAAGCATTCGTGCGGAACGCATACCGCAGGCACTCATACTTGCTGGGCCCAGAGGAGCAGGCAAATATACCCTGGCTCTCATGTTTGCTCAAGCAATCAATTGCCTTGAGCGACCAACGGCAGAAGATGGCTTACCCGACTTTTGCGGTCACTGTGAGAATTGCACTCGTATCGCGGCATCTCAGAATCTGGAAGAGCGAGTCGATGAAGCTGTAGCCGCGCGCGAAGAGATGCGCGAGACCGACAAAAAGGAAACTCGCATCCTCATCCAGACGCATCCGGATTTGCTGGTCATTCCTCCAGATCCACCGCAACTGATGATCAAGCTGGGTCAGGTGAGAACCGTCATTCACGCGGCCTACTATCGTCCTCCTACCGAGGGACGCCGCGCTATTTATCTCTTCACCAGCACAGCTTTCATGAAGGAAGCGGCCAACTCGATTCTAAAGGTCCTGGAAGAACCACCGGCAAACACAACCATCATCCTGCTGGCCGAGAATCCCGGAGAGCTGTTGCCCACAATCCGTTCTCGAGCGCTGATCTATCGTCTGGGAGCAATTCCAACCGAAGTATTGGAATCGTTGCTACAAGAGAAACGGAAGGAATGGAAACCGGCACAGCGGTCACTCGTCGCACGTTTGGCACAAGGAGCCGTGGGACGGGCACTAGGCTTTAATCTCGATGGATATTTGACGGGGCGTCAGGACGCTTTGACTTTCCTGCGTAACTCGCTGGTCAATTCTGATTACTCAACACTCTTCCGTATGACTGAGACCTATCGCGGAGGAGCAGAAGGCCAGGAGAAAACAGTAAACCTGCTTCGTACCATGGGAGTACTGCTGGAAGATCTGCTGCTCATTCAAGCAGGAACGCCCGCTCTGGCTCGTAATATCGACATCTTGCCGGAACTGACAAAGTTTGCAGATAGCATTTCTCTGAAGTGGATTGAAAATGCCGCAACCAGCCTGTCTCAAGTAGAAAGTGGCATGCGCCGCAACTTACTTCGTCCACTCAGCCTGGATGCATTTGCTGTCGATCTATCCAGGGGCTCGGAAGCAATCTCCCGATAAGCTCAAAACACACTTGTTGTCAGAACAAAAAGTATCTGGTCATGGCTTCAGTGATGACGAAAAAGCTGTGAATAAAGATCAGAACATTCACTGAACTCATCTCGATGTAAAAAGAAAGGGCTACATCGCAAGAATGCAGCCCTTTCTTTTGTGATCTTATTTTCTTTCTTATCTCGAGGACTCTTCCCGTAGCTGCACTTTTCCCAAAATGCCGGAAGGCAGTGGCTGCATTCCCTGTACATCTTGAGGCACAAACCGCTCGCCATACCGGCTGTTAAGCAGTCGATAGTCGGTAAGAGAACGGCCTGACCATCCATTGATTGCCGTGTTTGCTACACGAATCTCGATGTGATTGCGGCCGGGCTTTAGCAACGACGCAACCTCTAACTGGAAAGGCGGATGCCAAATATAGCCAGCCTGCTTCCCGTTGATCAGCACTACCGCGGCTTCACGTACCGGACTTTCCAAATCAGCATGAGTTCCAGGCTTGTTCGTATTGACGATGGGAAGAGGATTTCCTTCGCCGAAATCGAGCAGCACACGACCCGGTATCTTCTTCAGATCGAAGTCCCGCTCGTAAGCAACTTCTCCGGAGTAATACTGAGTAGCTGTATCGTCTGACCAGGATTTCAGTTCATGCATCGTTTCGGTCTTTCCAGTACTTGGAAAACGCACCTGCCAGTCTTGACTCAGGTCGGCGAAGACGGCTCCTGGAATTTCAGCGATGGCTGGCTTCTTTGAAGAAGGAGCCTCTTCATGGAAGACCACAACCGTAGATTCGTAAGGCGCAAGGTGTAATCCAATATGTTGCGGATTGAGTTGCGAACTCTCCCCGGAGAATGAATTCCACACCTCTGCCGTCTTATGCTTCGTACGGAAGCTCACCTGAGTATCAATCGTTTCGTTACCGGTATTTGCCACAAAGTAGATATCCGTATCGGCAATTTTGCGATGAATGAAACCAATCGCGGAAGAAGGCTTACTCAGAAGCATGTCCGGAACCAGAGCCTTCTTGAGAACGGCACCTAGTTCTTTTTCATCCTGCACATAAAGACCTTTGCCTTCACCATGGAAAAGGCTTTGCGACAAGGTATGAATAGCGGAGGAATCCCCCTGATCCTTAAGTCCGGGAGCATGTTCGGGCAACCGGCCTACGGCAACGATTTTGCCTCCTCCTTGGACATACTTTTCCATCTTCCGATAAGTAGAGAGCGAGAGACGATCAACATTTGGCAAAACCAGCACGGGATAACGAATCCCCAACTTCTCGATTGCCTGCGCATCAATGAAGTCAAAGTTATAACCCGCATCGAGGATACTGGCTGCCAGCTCGGGCGTAACGAAATTATGCATCCTCTCTGTAATCGATGCCTTCCCTGGTTGAAAATCCGCGAAGGCATCGTCTGTCGGCACCAGGATAGCTATATCATTCGCGGCTTCTCCTTGCCGCAGGAGCCAGCTCATGCGGTGGAGATAACGGGTTATATCCGGCATGACGCTAAACCATGGGTTGTGATCATTGAAAGAAGCCGCGGCGTACAGTGCCCATCCAGGTTCCAAGGCCGACGCCGGAGAATAGGGCCATCCATGACCGACGATCTGATTTACTCCCTCTAGAAACATCTTGTCCGCTTCTTGCTTCATATCGAGAGGCGTGGCTCTAAAAGAAGGCGAATGCAACCAGGTCCAGGTCTCGGCGGAAGTTACCGGGCGCCCGTAGACATGACTCGCAGAGGTTGCCCAGCGAGTAAAGGAGAACGATCTCCACTGTGGCCCTTCCCCTTCGGGCAGATCGACTAGATTATTGCTGGATTCTGTAACAGCAGGAATTCCATAGGTCTGGGAGCGGAAACGCGTCTGATGCTGATGTGCCCATTCCGTAATGGGAGCCAGATAATTCTCGTTAATCAGCTCTGCGAGGGTTAGTCCCCAATCACGACGAATGGCTTTAGCTTCCGGTCCGGCACCCGAATACAACACAGGCAGGTAGGGGAGAATGTCATATCCACGCCGCTTCTGGAACTCGGCAGGGAAAGTGCTTGTCCAATCGGAACCAAAGACCTCAAGGCTATCACTGAAGACTGCATAAGGCGGTTTATCGCCGAACGCTTGCATCAGCCGGTCACCGACAATCTTCAGATGATTATCAATAGCACCGCGATCGAAATGATCCAGGACAAAACCGTCGGCACCTGCAGCCGGACGCTTCACCATTTGTCCCGTGCGGCTCGATACAAAGAAAAGAATCTCTTCTCCACTCGAAGCCGGTGCTGTGAGAGTGAGCCGTTGCTCTCTGGCCGAGGGCAGTGGCAGTCGCTGCGCAGTTGAGGCATCGAAGGCTTTTCCCTGGCCCTGAGCACGAAAAGCAGCGAGCAACGCCTCTCCGCTTCCAATACTCGGTAGCAGAACAGAATTGGAACCGGCAATAGCCGGAATGGCAACTAGCCGCAGCTGACTGGCAGCTTGAGTCACTGGAACATGTGAACCACCATAGGGCCAGCCGCTCGCGAGCGTAAGGTCCACTCGCATCCCCTGTTCTTTAGCCTTCTGATTCACAAAGCGCACATCGTCGATGAACTCGTCCGAAAGATAAGGAACATTGTGAAATCCTGTATTCGGATCATCCAGAGCAAGCGGATATACCGGCTGAATTTCAAAGCCGCCGATCCCAACCGACTTCATCTTCAGAATCTCGCGTTCGAGTTCTGTCTTTTCTACTCCAGGTCCAAACCACCACCACCGCATCATGATGCGTGAGTCGTCCGGTGGCTGCTGAAAGGACTTAAGCAAGTTGACAACACTTCCCTTTTCGGACGCCTGCCCATATACAAAACCTGCACTTAATCCGGAGAAGAGAAGCCCAGCACAAACAGCTCTCCAGATAGTTCTGGAGAGCCGGGAAGATACCATTGCAGAAATATTTGTATTCATCTCAGCCTGCTTATTCATCCGCCTTCGATCCAGGTCCGGAGATAGGAGCAGCTAGTATCGGAGCCTTCAAACCGCTCAACTGCGGAACACCTGTTTTCGGCTTTTCTTGAAGGTCAAAGACTACAATTTCATTCCGACCCTTCTTCAACCACGGACCAGGAACATACAACGTCTGCTGTGGTCCAATGTTCCAGTAGCGTCCGATAGCATGCCCGTTGATCCAGACTGCACCTTTCCCAAGACTGCGAATATCGAGAAAGGTATCTCCTGTGGCCTTGAGTTCAAACTCCCCACGATAGAAAGCTGGCCCCGTAACCGGATTCACCTTGTACTGAATCGTGTCCAGCTTCTCCATCGGCAAACAGAAGACCTGCCAATTCTTGAGGGGCTCGCCACCCAGAGTGACGCCGGTGATGCCTTTATTCTCCTGACGCATCATCCTCGTCGAATTAATACGTCCTGAGTTCTGCACCAGGATATCGAGCTGCGCTCCTTCAGAAGGAGAATCAAGAATGATCTGATCCTGCTTCAACCTGCGATCTGCCACGCCTGCCAGTTTCCCATTGAGATAGACCAGCGCATAATCGTTCAGCCCGTTTAGAACAAGCGGTCCATGGACAGAGCCATGTAACTTCGTCCGATACAGAATGAATCCGTAAGATTGCCCATAGAACTCCATCGGCTTAGGCTCCTGGGATTCGACGGCAGCGGGCAGGTTATTCCAAAGAGAAGCACTTTCCTTCAAGGAGAAAGCCGGAACTTCAATAACCGGAGGCAAAGCAGGAACTGCGGGCAACACCTTCCCCGCATACTTCTCGATTACCTTCCGATAGGCATAGTACTTTTCCGTAGGATGTCCAGCCTCATCGAGAGGAGCGTCATAGTCATAGCTGGTAACGTCCGGAAGGAATTGATTATCTGTCCAGCTGGATCCGCTCATAAATCCAAAGCTGGTGCCACCATGAAACATATAGAGGTTTACAGAAGCCTTCTTCGAAAGGATGTAGTCCAGATCCTTCAACTGCGGTTCGACCGGGCGGGTAATATGTGGCTGTCCCCAGTGATCGAACCAGCCGGGCCAATACTCTCCGGCAAGCAAAGGTTGTCCTGGACGCATGGCCGCAAGCGCATCAAGCCCTGCCTGCGACCTGGTAACTCCAAAGTTCACAGCAGCAAAAGTGCCCTCTAGAGAACCGTGAGCCAGACCTTTGGTCGGATCGGTAGTAAAGAGCATGGAATCGGTGAAACCGGACTTCAGGAAGATATCCTTCACATGAGCAAGATAGACTTTATCGGATCCGAAGTTCCCGTACTCATTCTCGACTTGAACGGCAAGAATCGGCCCACCTTTGCTGAGCTGAAGATTGGCTGTCTCCTGGCCTAGACGCTTCATCCAACGTTCTACCGGAACCATGAAAGCCGGATCGTTACTGCGCAAAGCTGTAGTCATTTTGGGATCGGCCATCAGCCACGCCGGATAACCGCCAAACTCCCACTCGGCACAGGAATATGGACCCGCACGAAGGATCACATACATCCCTTCTTCCTGCACCGTCCGCACAAAGGCCGCCAGATCCGCATTTCCACTGAAGTCATACACACCCGGCTTCGGCTCGTGCACATTCCAGAACACATAGGTAGCAATGGTGTTCAAGCCCATGGCCTTGGCCATCCGAATACGATCCCGCCAGTATTCGCGAGGAATGCGCGCATAGTGCATCTCGCCGGAGAGAATCTCGAAAGGCTTGCCATCCAGGACAAAGTGGTCCTGCTCGACGCCGAAGGTATGGTGTTGTGGCTGGGCCGCATATGCCCCCAGAGTCATGATTCCTGAGAGAACCGTCATAGCGAGCACGCCGCATCTACGCCGTCTCGATTTTGTATTCCAATTACGATGCATGATTCTTATTCCCGCAAAATGGGCGAAATTATATTCGCGCAACAGGCTATCATCATTTTTGAAAATATTCTCCTATTGACATCAAAGTTGTCGGTATTTAGAGTTTGGGCGCGCAGGAGCCTCTATCAGAGAACGCATGGTAGCGTGTCTCTTTCCATTGAAGGAAGCGCATTCGTTGCAGATTCTGCCTGAATCCTGACAAACTCAAACGGCTCTACAAGGAGTGAATCGGTAGTAATGAAAATCGGGTCAAGATCGCTTGTTTTTTCTGGAATTTGCCTTTTAGGCACGTCCCTCTCGCTGGCACAAACGCCGACAGAATGGAAATTCAGCTGTAATCCGGGCGAACATAAGCAGAATATTCTCCCGCTGACGGAAAATTTCCGCTTTTCTCCCGATACACCTGCTGGTTTTGATCTTGGTTCGGCACCCCAAATTGGGAAGAAAGGCTGTACATCCGACCGGCCCTTCTTCTTCTCAGTCAAAGCTCAGGATGGGACCTATCTGGTCACAGTCGAACTAGGTAGTGATGACCAGGACTCTGTGACAACCATTAAGGCCGAATCCCGCCGGCTGATGTTGAACAATGTAAGGACCTCCGCCCATCACGCGAAGACTGAAAGCTTCACCGTACACGTCAGAACCCGAGAAATCAGCACGGGAGGTGAGGTCAAGCTTAAGCCACGGGAAATTGGCGCACTCGATTGGGACGACAAACTCACAATTGAATTCAGTGGAACAAAACCGGCGTTTCGAAAGCTCGCTATCCGTAAGCTGGACCATATTCCAACCGTTTATCTTGCCGGGGATTCTACGGTCGTGGATCAGGATAAAGAGCCGTGGGCAGCCTGGGGACAGATGCTACCTGTCTTCTTTGACTCAAAGGTAGTTGTATCCAATCAGGCTGAGTCCGGAGAAACGATCCGAAGCTTTGTTGTCGAGAAGCGGTTCGATAAAATAGCCAGCACGATCCAGGGCGGAGACTATCTCTTTATGCAGTTCGCCCACAACGATCAGAAGCCGGGGAAGGGATTTGTCTCCATTCCCGATTACAAAGATCTCCTGAAAAAATACATCAAACTGGCTCGTGACCATGGAGCAACTCCCGTTCTGGTTACCTCGATGAACAGGAGAAACTTCGATAGCAATGGAAAGATCAATCAGACCTTAGGCGATTACCCTGCAGCGATGCGTGAAGTAGCACAGGAAGAGCATCTTGCATTGATCGATTTGAATGCCATGAGCAAAACTCTCTTCGAAGTACTAGGGCCGGAGAAAACGCTGAAGGCCTTTGTTCATTACCCTCCAAACACCTTTCCTGGTCAGCCCGAAGAGTTAAAAGACGACACGCACTTCACCAGCTACGGAGCATATGAGCTGGCCCGTTGCGTGGTAAAAGGCATTAAAGACGCCCACCTGCCGTTGGCAAAGAATCTCCGTCACGACGTGAAGGGAATCGACCCATCAAAACCGGATGCGCCGGAATCGTGGACAATGCCGCTTGATCCTCAAGTCAATGCTGCCACGCCATACGGCCGCTAGCTATTTCTCTCAGGTGAAAGCCGAAGCACAAAAGCTTCGGCTTTCGGCGTTCTCACAACCTGGAGGAAGGTTCGATGACGAATGTATAATTCGATTCCCAATCGGCTTACTTCCAAACACGAGAGCGAAAGCGGCAATGAAGACGAGACTGTTGAATCGGCGGCAAATTCTAAAGAATTCTCTACGAGTAGCAGCAGGTGCAGCATTCACCAACATTGCCCTTAACAAAATTGCATCTGCGCAACTGCCTCCACCGGAGCCTCTGCACGACAATCGGCTTACTTTCCTTACCACAACAGAAAAAGATCCATGGCAAAAAGGGAATACGCTCAAACCCAGCTTTGGATGGGACTTTCTCAATCTGAATGTAGACCCATCACAGACTCAACCGTTAGGACGCCCGATTGAGGGCTTCGGAGCATGCTTCAATGAGCTGGGATGGACCTCTCTTAACTCACTTGCCGAGCGGGACCGCGAAAGCATTCTGAGTGAGCTCTTTCATCCTTCTGCCGGTGCTCGTTTTACCTATTGCCGAATGCCGATAGGAGCCAATGACTTCGCTACCGAAGCTTACACTTACGACGAATCCGATGGAGATTTTGAGCTAAAACACTTCAGCATCGACCATGACAGAGCGACCTTAATTTCTTTCATTCATGCTGCACAGCGCTATCAGCCCAAGTTGCGTCTATGGGCTTCGCCTTGGACTCCTCCAAGCTGGATGAAACGCAATCACTTCTATGCAGAGGCAAAGTCCTTCCCGGGAATGGCAGATAACGGAATCCGCCAGGAGCAGACAGGCCACGAAGGTGAAGACATGTTTATCCAGGAGCCACGCTACTTCGAAGCCTATGCAAAGTATTTCGGACGTTTCATCGATGCCTATCGGGCAGAAGGAATTTCTGTCGGCATGGTCATGCCGCAGAATGAGTTTAACTCTGCACAGAATTTCCCCAGCTGCACATGGACTCTGGAGGGACTGGCAAAATTCCTTCGTTATCTCGGACCGGAGATGAAGAAACGCGATGTCGATGTCTTCTTCGGCACTTTGGAACGCGGCAATCCAAAATTGCTGCAGGCGGTAATGAATGATAAAGAAGCCTCGTCCTTCATCAAAGGCGTCGGGGTGCAATGGGCAGGCAAGAACGCGTTACCGGCTATACATCGCGAATTTCCGGAGCTTCACATCTATCAATCGGAACAGGAATGCGGTGACGGCAAAAATACCTGGAACTACACCAGCTACTGCTGGCAGTTGATGAAGCATTATTTCCGCAGTGGCGCTTGTGCCTATATGTACTGGAATATCTCTACAGCAAACGGCGGCAAGAGTACCTGGGGATGGAATCAAAATTCTCTCGTTAGCGTTGACACCGCCACGCGAACCTTCCAATACAACCACGACTACTATTTGCTAAAACACCTCACCCATTTTGTCGATCCCGGTGCAAAGCTGTTAGAGACAAATGGGACGTGCGATGATGCGCTGGCATTCGTCAATCCTGACGGTACAACAGTGCTGATAATACGGAACGAATTGCCACATGCTCAAATAGTCCAGCTACAAGTGCGCAATCGAGCTGTTGGTATCGAGCTCCCGCCGGATTCTATAGGGACTCTTGCCATGAAGCCGGTATAGGATAAAGAGCGCGCATAACAGTTATATACAACGGATTCAACGGTCCATTTGGGACAAGTTCATTTCGATACCCAAATCAACTCACGTGCAAGCTTCCTGAGAGAATTTCGTCTATACAGATACCGCACAGCGTAATAGCTTGGAATGAGTGATGAAAGATCAAGGGAAAATCGGGCAGCTGCTAAAAAAAGGGCTTCAGCACCACCAGGCAGGAAGGCTGGTGGACGCGGCTCAACTCTATCAAAAAATTTTAGGACTAAATCCTTCGCAGGCCGATGCTCTGCATTTACTTGGAATGCTCCACTTTCAAGGCCGACAAATTGACACTGCCATTAACCTTGTCCAGAAGGCGATTGCGGTCAATCCAAAGGAGCCATCGTATCACTCTAATCTTGGAACCTTGTTCCAGGCTGAAGGGAAATTGAGTGAGGCGCAACAGGAGTATGAACAAGCACTTCGTCTTTCTCCCAAACAGCCTGAAATCCTTGCCAACTTGGGATCGGTGCTGAAGGAACAGCAAAAACTAAATCAAGCCGCAAATTGCTTTGTGCAGGCAATTTCGATTAAACCGGATTTCCCTGAACTACATTTCCATCTCGGAGCGACACTGCAGGCTCAAGGCAAATTCAAGGATGCAATCACCTGCTATGAAAATGCATTGGAACTCAGGTCCAATTATGCTGAGGCTATCTGCAATATCGGCTGTATCTGCATGGAGCAGAAAAATCTGGATGAAGCAATCAGCCGCTTCAATCATGCGCTGGCCATCAAGCCCAACCTAGCCGAAGCGCATAACGGCCTTGGAGCTGCATTCTTTGAAAAGAAAAATTACGAACTGGCCACCAAACATTATGAAGAGGCTTTGGCACTCAGGCATTCCTATGTGGAAGCTCTTAGTAATTACGGAACACTTCTCGAAGTACAAGGCAAACTGGAAGAGGCTATAGCCAGACATACTCAGGCACTGGCCATTCGTCCGGATTACGCAGAGGCTCATAACAGTATCGGAAATGCCCTGGCCATCCTGGGCGAGCTCGATGAAGCCATCCCGCACTTCACACGCGCACTGACACTGAACCCTAACCTCACCGAGGCATATGGCAACCTGGCCGTAGCACAATTGCGAGCAGGAGACTTCGCATCCGGCTGGAAAAATTATGAATGGCGCTGGCATTCAAAGAAATCTCAGCTTTCAAAGAGAATCTTTTCCCGTCCGCAGTGGTATGGCGAGCCTCTCAACGGAGCAAAAATTCTAATTCACGCCGAACAGGGACTAGGAGACACTCTCCAATTCCTCCGCTATGTCCCCATGGTCCACGCAAGAGGTGGAACGGTAATCCTGGCAGTACAAGAAACTTTGTCTCAGCTCGCGGCTGGATTGCCCGGAGTCTCTGAAGTGATCCCCTCCGGAAGCTCACTGCCACAATTCGATGTTCACTGCCCTTTGATGAGCCTCCCGCTTGTCTTCGGAACTACTCTGGATACGATCCCTGCTCGAATCCCCTATCTCTCGGTGCCTCCTGAGTCCCAAACGAAAGCAGCAGCATTCCCTTGGCCGGACAAAGGCTTAAGAGTTGGCTTGGTGTGGGCAGGAAATCCTGTTTATTGTTCAGAGGATGCTCGCTATCGCTCGATTTCGTTTTCGCAACTCTCACCAATTCTCAAGCAAGAGGGTGTTAACTTCTTTTCTTTGCAGGTCGGGGAAGCTGCGGCGGAAATGACCAATACAGCGGAACATGTAACAGATCTCATGGCGCACATGAGCAATATGTCCGATACAGCAGCCCTGATAGCCTGTCTCGATCTGGTTATTACTGTAGATACTTCAGTGGCGCACTTAGCTGGCGCTTTGGGCAAACCCACATGGGTCATGCTGCCCTTCGCTTCCGAATGGAGATGGTTGATGGAACGTGAAGATAGCCCCTGGTACCCGACAATCCGACTCTTTCGCAAGCACACACTCGGAAGCTGGGATCCGGTAATTGATCGTGTTTGCAAAGAGCTTCAGCTCAAAACCGAACAAATGGCCTCAATGCCATCCAAGTAATTGCTAAAGATAAGTATGTACAGCTTTGATCTCCTGCAAACCACGACAGGAGATCAAAGCAGAGTGCAGTTCCCGCCTCATCAGAACAGTCTACTTTTTGCTTGCGATCCAGCTATTCTTCACTAATATTGAATTCATCTGAAGCGCACTCTTGCTAGGAGTGCAATGATCCTATCTTCAACAAATCAAAATAGTCGAGTTCTGTAATCCTGTCGCGATGTGGTCAGCTCTTTCATGGGCCAGTTCAGATCAGGGAAAGGAAATTGCTTGAAACGCTTATCTCTTGTCTCTGCATTGCTTCTCTCGATATCTTCAACTGCATTCGCTCAGGAGTTCTCTTCCGTTCCTGGACAAGGCCGTTCAATGGTAGTAACAAAGTTTGGGATTGTGGCCGCGCCACAGTTCCTAGCCTCGCAGGCGGGCGCACACGTCCTCGAACAAGGTGGCAATGCCGTCGACGCTGCAATTGCGGCAAATGCTGTCATGGGAGTTGTCCAGCCATATGTAAATGGCATAGGAGGCGACCTCTTCGCTATTTATTACGAAGCCAAAACCGGCAAGCTTTATGGTTTGAATTCCAGTGGATGGACGCCTAAAGGGCTCACAATTGACTATCTGAAAGAGCATCATGTCGAGCAGCTAAATCCTATTGGAGTAGAGACCATCGATATTCCAGGAGCTGTCGCAGGCTGGGATGCCTTAAGAAATCGTTTCGGAACGCTTCCCTTCAGTCAGATTCTGGCGCCAGCAATCTACTATGCACAAAACGGATTTCCACTTGCTGAGCGCAATGCGCGTTATTGGGTGGCCAAGAAACTTATGGATCAACCAGGATATCGGGAGACATACCTTCCCAATGGAGTCGCACCAAAAGTAGGAGATGAATTCAAAAATCCACCCCTCGCGAACTCACTCCGTGCAATCGCCACGCAAGGACGAGATGCTTTCTATAACGGCCCAATGACAGAAACAATGGTGCAGTTCCTCCGCGCACATGGAGGAACTCACACCGTAGAAGATTTCAAAGATTTTCAACCGGAATGGGTCGAGCCACTCTCCACCAACTATCGAGGCTGGACGGTTTACGAACTGCCGCCCAATGGACAAGGCATCGCAGCATTGTCCATGCTCAATATCATGGAGCAATTCCCCATGAAGCAGTATGGACATAACTCTGTCGATGCTTTGCATGTAATGATAGAGGCCAAGAAACTGGCGTACGCCGATATGTACCACTATGTTGGAGATCCTCGCTTCACACCTGTCCCCGTAAAAGAGATGGTGTCGAAAGACCTGGCAAAAGAGCGCGCCAAGCTAATTCAGATGAACAAAGCTTCCTGTCAGGTCGTACCGTCGAAAATAGAGAAGAGACTAGATGCACATGGAAAGACTACGATCTATCTCTCCGCTATAGACAAAGATGGAAACATCGTTTCTTTGATACAGAGCAACTTCGCCGGATACGGAACAGGCATGGTTGCTCCCGGACTTGGATTCTCATTTCATAACCGTGGAGCAGGATTCGAACTCACACCGGGACTCCCGAACTCCCTGGCAGGCCACAAGCGTCCCTTACACACCATCATTCCGGCTTTCATGGAAAAAGGAGACATTCACATCGGCTTCGGTATTATGGGCGGCTGGAATCAGGCACAAGCTCATGCGCAGTTTGTAGCTAACGTAGTGGACTACGGCATGAATGTACAAGCAGCCCTGGAACAACCGCGTTTTACCAAAGGAACCTTTGCTGGTTGTGACGTAGAGATGGAAGAGACTATTCCAGACAACATAAGGTCCGGGCTCACGCAACGCGGACATCAGATTCAGTTGCTAGAACCTTTTTCTTTCACAGTAGGGCAAGGCGAAGCTGTGGTGAGAGACAGCCGTCGTAATGTGAACTTCGCCGGGGCAGATCCACGTTCCGATGGCGAAGCCATTCCTCAAGAGCCGAATACCAAGCAGCTTGCAAGTCCGACGAACTAGTGTATTGCATTCGGCTGTAGCTGAACCGACACCGATGAAGACAGGCATTCAAATCTCCTTGTCTTCATCGGTGGCAAGTGATGGTGTTACTTCATAGCCCCATTAAATAGTTGAAATTCCCGAATATGTGCTTCAGACGAAGTAGATATCAAGTTTAGCCGAACATGCTTTGCTGTTACAGGAGCAAAGATGTCTATCTTCTTGTGCCCAATCGCATGGCCTTCAACAACCGGTTTCCAAACACCATGATCTTCTATTTCAATCGCATATTCCTGAACGTGTTGCCCATCATTCAACCACTCCATCGTTAGAGCACGATCGAATGTCACGGGGTTACGGAACTCTACTTCAATAACCGCGCTATGAGAGTCCTTAGGCGCCGACCAGAAGGTCTTGGGATTATTGTCCGTCGCCAACGCCTGCGGCGTAGCCAAAACGCTCTTCTCTCGAATCAGGTTCTGTCCATAGACACGCTGGACCTCTTCACCGAATTCTTTCAGGCGAATCACATCTACGTCGGCAACTCGCCCCATATTATCGGGAGCAATTCCAAGCATCAACTGAGCTCCCCTGCCGATCGTCTCGTTGTACTCTTTCATTAATTCAGGAAGACTCTTGGTGCTGTTATCGCTATTGGTATGCCAGAACCAATGGCCATTGCGTAGAGGAGTGTCTGCCTCTGCTGGACGCCAGCGGAGATAGCCGGTTCGGTCGACCACATTCCAATTCTCGTAATCAACTTTGCCATCTTCATTCCCGACCCAGCGAATATCTGCGAATTGAAAGAGTGCCACATCTGCAAAGACAATTGTGTTCGGCTGGTGAATACGGAGTTCCTGAATGATCTTGTTGAAATCATATGGGTGTCCTCCACTTCCAGCGCCATCCATCCAAAACTCTACGAGATCTCCATAGTGAGAGCTAAGCTCACTTATTTGTGAGAGGTAATAGTCATCATATGCTTTTGGATCTTCAGAATAGCGTTTGTCATGGCGATCATAGGGAGAGAGATATACTCCAAACTTCAGGCCATATTTTCTAGCGGCATCTGAAACTTCGCGAACCATATCTCCCTTGCCATTCTTCCACGGACTACTTTTCACACTGTAGTCGGTTTGCTCTGAAGGCCAGAGGCAGAAGCCGTCATGGTGCTTCGCAACTAAAACAACATACTTCGCCCCTGCCGCCTTGATTGCCTTCATCCACTGTTCGGCGTCGAAATTTACGGGATTAAAGACGGTGGGGTCGGCATTTCCTTCTCCAACTTCCTTGTCTAGGAAGGTATTCGTTCCAAAGTGGATAAGAACTCCAAATTCCAGATCCTGCCACTCCACCTGCTGAGGACTCGGCTTAATCTCAGAAAAGTTCTGAGCCTCCATACGGAATGGGATAAAAATCCCGACACCGATGCCAATAATCGCCAGTACTACGTATAGATACTTCTTGAAATCCATGACTCGCTTTCTCCCCTTCAGCTTTGCTAATAATCTGTTCTGCACCCGTTAAGATTGATCTGACATCGTAAACAGCAACGATGATCCGCGAACAATGGCAGCATGCGAGATGTCCGGTTCCCGATGAAGAGCTTCGTTCAGTTGAAATCTCTTCACATAGATATTCTTTTCTCCGTTATTTACCGCCTCAATTGTCGTCTTCTTCCCCTCTTGCAGAGTGAGAACGGCATAGTCAAAGAGAGGGCTTCCCAACGTGTAAGTGGCTTTGCCTGGACATAGCGAGTAAAAACCTAATGCACTCAAGATGAACCATGCAGACATAGAACCGGTATCTTCATCGCCTGCAAATTGATCTGGAGTATAGAGTTCATTCATAACCCTGCGCACCCAATACTGAGTGAGGTCGGGCCTACCTGCAGCCGCAAACAAATAGAGCACATGATGAACGGGCTGGTTGCTGTGCGCATACTGTCCAAACTCAACGGCAGCCATCTCTGACATCTCGTGGATCTCTTGCCCATAGATTCCGACTTCGAAACGTGGAGATTGATTGAGCATCTCCTCAAGAGTTGAGACAAAAGACTTCCGTCCTCCCATCATTTGAATCAAGCCGGTAACATCATGGGGTACAGAAAAGCGATGCTGCCATGCAGATCCCTCCACATAGGGGCTCCCCCACAGGTAAGGGTCGAAGGGTTCCAACCACTGTCCATTTCCCTTCTTCCCACGCATAAAGCGAGTTTCGGAGTCGAAGACATTTCGCCAGTTCTGGGATCGACGTTCAAACACTGCCGCATCTTCCAAGTGCCCCGCTGCACGGGCTACCTGCGCGATACAAAAGTCTCCGTAAGCGGAATCAAGCGTCTCGACAGCAGATTGCTCAACACGATCGGTTGATATATAGCCTTGCCGGAGATACTCGTCAATACCTCTACGGCCGTAGCCCTTCTGAGGATCGCCAGCTATCGTGGCATGCTTCTTAAGGGCTTGATAGGCCTCCTCCAAATCGAAACCTCGAATGCCTTTCGAAGCAGCATCTCCAAAGACAGAATCGATCAGGCTCCCCGTCATGCAGGAACGATACCCGGGACAGGGAAACTGCGGAAGCCAGCCACCTTCCCTCGATGCATTCACCCAAGCCTGCAAGATTTCACCTAAACGAACAGGATCGAGGATAGACATCAGAGGATACCAGGCGCGATAAACATCCCAGTAACCATGGTCCGCATACATTAGTTCGGAAACGACCGAACCGTTATAGGGACTGTAGTGAATGTAGTTTCCTGAACCATCTGGTTCATGCCAGATGCGCGGAAAGAGGAATGCGCGATAGAGACCGGAATACAAAATGCGCTGCTGATCCCTTGTCCCTCCCTGGACAGAAACACAGCTTAATTGTTTCTCCCAAATTTCCGCAGAATGTTCCTTAACAGCTTCAAATGACTTATTCGCCAGTTCCAAATCCAGATTACGCAGGGCCTGTTCATGAGAGATAAAGGAAGTGCCTATTCGGATATTGACCGGGGTGCCTGCATGCACGGGAAAATGAATGACACCGACTCGCCTTCCCTCCAGTTCCTTTGCTTCAAAACTGGCAAAGGGACTCTGAAAACGAATGGCATAATAAGTAGCAAAGCCCTTGGGCACACCGCCCTCATTCGCACGGGTTAGGCATGTAACGATTCCACTCTCCCTCTCAGAATGAAATTCCGCCTCCTTCCCGGGAAGATCGATCATAAATCCTGCATCTCCGGTTTCGGCATACCGGATGCGCATGAAAGCACATCGTTCAGAGGGGACAAGATCTAAAGAGCAGCGATACCTTAACAGATTTAAGTGGAGGAAATAGGGCGCAATCTCCAGCTCTTGATGGCGATAAGAAGAAGCTCGCGCCCATGGTTCGAGAGATGGTTCCCCTGCAAAAGGAAGAAAGGTCGCATAGCCATAATCCGAAAGCCATGGACTTAACTGATGCGTAGAACGTATCCCCTCTATACGTTGGTCTCCTGGCCGGAAGAACCATGATCCGGAACTGGAGCTCTGTATGCTCCAATGTGCCATTCCAAATGGCAGGGCCACGAGGGGAAGAGTGTTGCCACGGGAAAAGGCAGGCGTAGAATCAGTCCCTTGAAGAGGATTCACTAAATCGACGAGTCTTCGCCCAAAATGTTGTCCTTCATGATTGCTCACCTTCGGAGTATCCACATGCACCGGCGATGGAATTGCACCGTCTGTGGCCAATGCATCAGCACCAATCGCCGAGGCTACGGCACCCACTCCGACCGTTTTCAGAAAACTACGCCTGCTAGTCTTTCCTTGCGCATCCGACATCGATCCTTGCTCCATAATCATGCAAACTAAACCACCGCCGGACGCGGCTTTGTGAAGGCACTTTCGATGACAAGCTCGGCAGAATCCAAACCATCTGCGTTCGCAACCAGTCTGATAACTCCGGGCTGCTTGGATGCCTGGATAAAAATCATGCACAAGCCATGAAATGCGCGTCGCTTGGCCAATGTTGGAGAGTGCGGTTTATCGGCTTCTCGCGAACTAGGATCGCCATTACCGACCCCGATGATCCGCCCTGGACCGGATAGTTTGAACGAAACACGGTCGACAGCGGTCGGAACGATACGGCCTTTCGCATCTTGTATCTCAACTGCGATCATTGAGACATCCTCTCCATCTGCCTTTATCTTGCTGCAATCGGGACGAAGAATCAGCTTCTCGGCCTTTCCCGTGGTCTCACGCCGATCAGTCAAAATCACCTTGCCATTCTTCGTCCCCCGAACCTCAAGGACCCCAGGCACATACTTCACCTTCCATGATGCATGTGAATTTGCTGCGATCTTCTTGCTACCAAGACTTTGCCCATTCAGAAAAAGCTCGACGCTTTCCAGATTGGAGTAGCACCAAACATCGATCTCTTTTCCAAGCTTCTCTGGCCAATCCCAGTGGGGAAAGACATGCAATACCGGCTCTGATCCCCACCAGGATTTGTAATAGTAATAGGCATCCTTCGGGAAACCGCATGTGTCGATAATTCCGAACTGAGAGCTGATGCAAGCTTGCCAATATGGACTCGGTTCCCCTCTATAGTCAAAGCCCGTCCATGCAAAGCCTCCGGCTATAAATTCCCGAGCGGCATAGAAGCTCCACCAGCTCTCGGCTGTATCCCCATAACCTGGAGGATGAATGTCATATGCGCTCACGAAACCATCCTCTTCACTATCTTCATAGGCACCTCGAGTAGAGAAGGCACTGGCTGTCTCTGAACCGATCAGCGGTTTCTTGGGAAATTTCTTATGAAAATCGTCGATATCGCCGGTGTGATAATTGAATCCCTGCACGTCTACTACATTAGAGATCCCTTCCCCAAAACCGCCATTCATTCCCGCAGTTACGGGGCGACTGGGATCCAGTTTCTTCGCGAGGGATTTCATCGTTGCAACAATGCGCTCTCCACGAATATCTCCTTGAACGGGCTCTTCGTTGGCTAACGACCAGATAAAAATACTCGGGTGATTACGATCGCGCCGGATCATTCGTTCCAGCTGACTGAGACCCTCCGGAGTAGATGCCATCATACGGACCTCAGACATAACCAACATTCCCAGCCGGTCACAGGCGTCCAGGAGTTCAGTCGTTGCAGGATTATGCGCTGTCCGATACGCATTCGAACCTAGCTCTTTGAGACGCTCCACACGATAAACCTGTAAGCGATCTGGAATTGCCCCACCAACACCAGCATGATCTTGGTGGTTACAGGTCCCCTTGATCTTGACCGGCTTATCGTTTAGGAAGAAGCCGCGTTCAGCGTCAAACCGGATCGTACGGATCCCGAAGGTACTGCTATCATGGTCAACGCTCTTGCCATTGCTTTCTATGGTTGTCACAATTCGATAAAGATGTGGATCTTCAAGAGACCACAGCTTAGGGCTGTTCAGCTTAACCTTGGAGGAGACTGTAACCCTCTCCTGAGCAGCTATCTTGATCGGCTTCGACTTGCTCGCAGCAACTATATACTCGTTTTTATCTAAGATCCTGGAGATTAGAACAAACTCCTTATCCTCGATATTGTCGTTAACAACATCCGTTTCGATAAACAGATCCGCAGATCCGCTCTTCACCTCACTACGAACGTAAACGCCCGACTGTGGAATGTGTAATGAGTCGTACTTCGAAAGCCAGATGTGACGATAGATGCCAGCACCCTCGTAGAACCAGCCTTCTTCTAAACTCGCGTCGACACGAATGGCGAGCACATTTTTTCCATCGTAATTGAGATAATCCGTCACGTCATAGGCAAATGGAAGATAGCCACTCAAGTTCCTGCCAATGAAATGTCCATTTAGAATAACTACAGCGTCACGAAAGATTCCATCAAACTCAATAGCAATTCTCTTTCCCAGATCTTCTTTGGGGATATCAAATACTCTCCGATACCAACCAATGCTGGTTTCCGGGTAATTCCGACCAACAGGCTTTGCGCCATGAGCATTTGGCTCAACATCGTCTGTAAAAGGAAGTTCGACAGACCAGTCATGCGGAAGGTCAATAGATCTCCAGTCCTCATCCTTAAAATCGACAGTTGCAACGAGAGAGAAACAATCGGCCTTCGCAAAAATTGCTTCGCGGTTCAACTTGCCGTATTCAAAATCTCTCGTGGGATCGTTGGCGTTCCCTAAATGAAATTTCCAACCAAAGTCAAACAATAATCTTTGTCGGGGGGACAGAGCATCCTTCATATTTGGGAGTGTATTGAGCTGACTCCCTTGAAGTTCGGTTGACTCAGGTGACGTTTTCCGGCCGGTTGTTGCTGCATCGGCTGTATTTACAGCTAAGACTCCAGCAGAAGCTATAACACCTGTCTTTAAGAGATCGCGACGGGTCCAATTCGACATTCAATCCTCAACGTGAGCAATTTGTATAGATACGGATTTGCGCACTCCCGTGTGGGGTGCGCAAATCCTGTTAGTGACTCGGGTGGTCTACCAGAACAGCTTCACAGCAACCTGCACCTGACGCGGCAAGTTACTTTGATCCGATGGTCCCTTCTTAATTTGGCCGAAAGTCGAATCATTTGTGGTTGTGTCATAGCTTACCTGCCACAGCGGATGATTGAGAACGTTGAAGGCCTCCAGGCGTAGCTGAAGTTTCATCGACTCAAAGATGGCAAAGTTCTTCGAAAGATTCGCGTCGAACTGCTGATAGCTTGGAATACGAATTCCCGAATACACAACGTTTCGTGAAGCTCCATATGCCGGCACAACGATAAAGTTAGGTTGAGTACAACCGTAAGCAATGGAGTAATCCATTAAGCTCAGCACTCCGGTCTTGCGATTGCGTTGTGCCACGCAGGGCTCTACGCCCCTGATATACCCATTGCTTTTCACCGTGGTGCGCGGCATCCAAGCGTTGTGGACATACTCAAGAGATGAAGGCACGCTCCAGGGTGTTCCAGTCTCGTAGATATACATAGGAGCAAGTTCCCAACCTCCAATTGCAGCATCTACCAATCGATTTGTTTTGCCCAACAATCTGCGGCCACGACCAATAGGCAAGGTGTAGACGCCGGAGAAGGTAACGCGATGAGTTCTGTCGTTGGAATCAATACTACGAGATGGAATGCCATAGATCTGGTCAGTCCAGCCTCCAGCGTTCATGTTTTTCGACCAGGTCCAAGTTCCATGCAAAACCAGAGAGTTGCTCCACTTATGCATAGCTGTAACCTGCAAAGAGTTATACCAAGACTTCTTTTCGTTCAGCTGGTATACCGTGATATCGCCGAAGTGAGGATAGGGCCGGGTAAAGGTTCCGCTTGAAATCGTATCTGCATCGTAATAACTGGTTCCTTGAAATGCTGAAACGTTCTTAAATGGGTTGGTGAGGTAGTTATTATCACAGATATCCGGATCCCCTCCTAACTCCACATTGCATTTGGTCTGCCAGGCTCTGCTAATAGGATTGATATTCTTGCTACTGTCGAGCTTACGAGTTCGACTACCGACATAGCTGATCTCAATTGTGTCGTGATCGAAGATCTGTTGCTGAATACCAAATGAGAAGCTCCAGAATTGAGGAGTCTTGTATTTGGGATTGATGTAATTGAGGCTCTGACCTAATCCTGTCAAGGCGCCAGCTGACGAACCTGCTGCTTGAATCACAGAGGGGAAAGGATTGGAGAAGTTTTGCGTAGGAGTCTTCCAGCCGTCAAGACTTGCTTCATAGCTGGTTGAAGCGCTCCACCCCAGTTGATTGGCTCCCGGGGTTGGATTAAGAAACATCTCACCAATGCCGCCGCGAAGGACCGTCTTGTCCGTCAATGCATAAGCGAATCCCACGCGGGGTTGAATGTTCCACTTATCCATTTTGTACAGAGTCTGAGGATTTCCATTGACTCCGAGAAAGGTCATGCCCCCCATGAGATTGCCTGAAAAATAGGGCGAACTTACTTGAGAATTGACAGGGTTCACAATTGATGGATCGAAAACATAATCTGCCTTATTCTGGCGCTCCCGGCTCGGACCGTTTAGATCGTAGCGAATACCGAGGTTCAGGGTCAGCTTCCGGCTCACCTTCCAATCATCTTGAACAAAGGGTGCATAGTAATGACGGTTCCAATATGCCGTAGGCTTGATATTGAAACTTCCATTGGTGGCAGTGCCCAGCAGCAGGGATGCAATGGAGTTACCGCTGTCATTCGTCCAGTCTGCGGGCGTGTAATTTTTCTGTGTCCAGGTACGGTCCGTCCAGGTATCCATACCCCCACCCTGATTGGACATAACGCCATTCTGTAGCAGTCTCCAATCCATGCCGGCATGGATCGTATGCTTTCCCTTAATCCAAGTCACACTGGGAATCATGCTCAACGAATTGCCAATAGCACGATAGGTTCCCCAATTGCCAAGCGTTGTAAACTCGCTCAGCTCCGTTTCCGGAAAGGTATTCGCGTAGGCACCAAATTGTGCGATTTGAGAACTGGAGTATCCGAGTTTGCTGACGGGGAAACCCGAAGGTCCGCTAAGCCGGGGCGCATACCTCACCGCTACGGTTGTCCGGAAATTGAATAGCAGGTTCGGAGTGAAAGTATGGATCCACTCTGCGCCAAAGGTATGAACCCGGTTGCCTCCCGGAAGCTGGCCATTATTCGCTGGACCATCGATACCGTTCGCACTTCTGGTTTCGTAGCGTTCCCAGTAGCCGTAACGCAAGCTGACTCTGTCGGCACTACCGATGTTTTCGTCAATCTTGCCTAACACATTCCTGTACAGATTTTTTGTAGGTACGGGTACCTGGTAGTTGTTCTCGAATGGATTCGATCCTGATGGGGGAGTAACGTTTGGCTTCGGATAGTACGACAAAATCGTCTTGGCTACCTGGTTGATTCGAGATGTAGGGATGATATTCCCCGGAAACGCGTCGCGAATATAAGTTCCAGCCGAATCCTGGTGAAGAGTCAGAGGGTCATAGAGAATCACCGGTGCATAGGTATTTCCTGTCCAATACCTCAGATTGCTAAAGTCTCCGGTGAGCCACGTAGGATCGGCGACGGACTCCACAAGCGTATTCGGTGTCTTTTCATTCCAGTTCTCGTATTGCATGACGAAGAAGGTGCGATCTCTTCCGTCATAGAGTTTGGGAATAAAGACAGGTCCATCTAGTTCCGCACCCCATTGATCGAGCTTGTGTTGTGCCCTGGTGTTTCCGTAATAATTATTTGACCAGGTATTTCCATCCAACCAGCCGCGACGCATGAACTCATACGCATCCCCATGTACGCGGTTAGTGCCCGACTTCAATCGAACATCCTCTGCACCACCTGCCGCACGGCCATATTGAGCATCATATGGATTTGTAACAATTTTGAACTCTTGTACGGAATCGACCGGAGGAACGTAGGCTATCTTTCCATTTCCACCTTCAACTGGAGACTCGTTGCTAACTCCGTCCAGCAGCAACTGATTCGTCCCACCTTGACCACCATTGATGGTTAGATTCGCCTGGGTATCATCGAAAGGCCTTGTCCACTTTAGGTTTCCAGTCCAAATGGCACCGGCATTCAGAACAGAGAGCATCCCCGGATCTCGCCCGTTCAGAGGAAGCTCAGTAACGCGCTCGTTTTCTACAACCTCACCACGGTCTGCCTTGCTCGCATCCAGCAACGCCTCTGCCTTTACAGTAATTGTTTCGGTTACGTTTCCAACTTCCAGAGTAAAGTCGATCTTCGCAGTCTGGCCTACCTGCAATGTGATATCCGTTTTGCTTTCGGATTTAAATCCTGGAGCCTCGGCTGTGACGCTATACAGACCTGGCTTCAGATAAGGAACAGTGTAGTCACCCGAATGCGTGGTCGTCGTAGCGATATCCACGTTGGTTAACAGATTGCGGACAATCACCTTTGTCTTCGCAAGAGCCGCACCTGTATTGTCTGAGACTCTTCCGGTAAATTCCTGACCGAATAGATGTGACGTGAATAACACCACGAAACACCCACAGATTAAGAGAAAACGCCAAAACTTATTTTTCATCGCTGGCCTCGCGTGTAGCCTTCCATGAGTTGCAAAATCAAAGTCTTTTTCCTTGCGACCTATGAAGCTTTCTCTCGAGAAACCGCTAGAAAATCTGTTTGGAACATTTTCGTAATACTGTGTTTCCGCCAAGGATGGCGAGGTCTACATTTTTATGAAAATGCCTTAGCGGCCTGCCGCGAGAACATTATCAATCGCGGAAAGCAACTATAGAGGCCGGCACTCAGGACTCGCATGTCTAGAAAGACGGCTTTTTTTATAGGCTTTTTGGGCCATGGGTGGCATCGTTCTTTTGGGCTATAGGAGAGTAGTCCTTGTGATATAAAACAGGTGTTCTCCCCCGAGACCATTCATTTTGAGCAGGAGTATCGTTATCGGGGCACCCGGTGTCGGTCCAATTCAAGAGCATAATGCCCTTAGTTTGTCTATACTTCGGCGTACGATCTCCGTGGTAGAACTGCGGCGAACAATCTGTCTTCCAGACAGAGGCCCGATGAAATTACAAGGGATACCGGAAGCACCCGATTACGCATCGACCGAGAACCTTTTCATGTCGTTTTTGCTACAAGTTTCGAAGCGCCCGAATAAGATGAGGACAACTGGAATCTTTCGGCTGCTCAGCGTGCTTCTGCGCCGCTCGGGTCGCTTCATCCTACTTTTCTGCCTGGTGATCGCGATACTCGCTACCGACATTAATCTTCATGGGTTGGATCCACACAAAAGGATTACCCAATATGCTATTAACACCTGGACAACGGATCAGGGGCTACCTCTTGATTGGATAACGGCCCTGCTTCAGACACGCGACGGTTATTTGTGGATAGGGACAAATAGCGGACTCAGCCGATTTGATGGACGACATTTTGACGTTTTCAAAGAGTCGGAAACAGGATCGATTCCTAACGATCGAGTCACCAGTCTTGCGGAAGACAGCAGCGGTGTCTTGTGGATTGCAACTCCTGGTGGGCTAACTCGCTATTATGGAAATCGGTTTCACACTTTTACTGTCCACGACGGGCTTCCCGAAAATTCGATATCCAGAATCAGTGCCGACCCCGAAGGAGGGATTTGGATTATCACCGCCTACGGGAAGTTGCTTCATTTCGACAGCCATCAATTCCAGCATTTTGAGCTTCCAATTTCCGGACATTTTGGTGAGACCACTTCTCTCGTAGAAGACGGCAATCACACTCTCTGGATCGCAACTTTTCACGGTCTCTACGCCTTTCGAAAGAATACTGCCGTTCGGCGTTACTCTACGACAGATGGTTTACCGGCGGAAACCATCTACGCTGTATGCCTGGACAGGGATGGAACGCTTTGGACCGCGGGTTCAAATGGACTGAGCCACTGGAATGGACGGCGCTTTGTCCCCAAGCCAATTCGAAATCTGACGATTGCTACCTTTCTACAAATCGACCGTGACGGCAATCTGTGGACTGGTGCAACAGGTTCTGGACTTTTTCGTATAAATGGAAGTGACGTCAGCAGACTTACATCTGCGCAGGGATTGACAAGTGATGAACTGTACACAGTTATGGAAGGTCGTAACGGAGATCTTTGGATAGGAGCAGTTAGCGGTCTGAATCAGCTGAGAAATGGTATCTTCACCTCGTTTGGCAAAACAGAAGGTATACCTGCAACATCCTGGAGCATGAATGCATTTGGAGATACAGACCACTCTATCTGGTTTGGAATCGACCAGAAGATAATCAAAATTGCAGACAACAACATCAAGGTACTCTCGCCTGGATCAAACCGTACGCTCATTACTACGATTTATCAAAGTGCAGTCCCCGCAAAGGAAGGACTCCCATCAATGTCCAGAGATGGGGAGATCTTTATTACGCGGGGGAAAACCTCCTTCAGCCTAGGGCATATCCCTTTATATGGAGTCGAATTCCTCTTCCATGATCGAAGTGGAATTCTCTGGGCGGGAAGCACGGATGAAGGAATCCTTGTCTATCAAAATGGGAAGAAGCTAAGGTCATACACTAACCGGGATGGATTGCCGGACAATCATGTAAAGGTTATTCGCCAAGATCGACACGGTGATTTGTGGATCGGCACGACTACAGGACTCACGCGGCTCCACAACGGAAAACTAAACAAGGTCGTCTCCTGCGAAGTAGTTACTTCTGTTATAGAAGGAAGCGATGGAAGTATCTGGGCGGGATCGGAATCGGGACTTGTTCATTACAAAAACAATCAGGTTCGGATCTTCACTCAACGCGATGGACTCCCAACAAATGATATCGAGGGCTTAACAGAAGATGAGGATGGAAATCTCTGGCTTGGTACACTGCAAGGTGTTATTCGGCTGGATAAGAACTTCCTGTTTGCAAGAGATGCAGAAGAGAAAAGCCATTATTTTCTTCCCGCCTTGTTCGGCAAAAGCGATGGTTTGCGAAGCTCTGAAGTTCGACAAAATTCCATCTTTCGCGCTCGAGATGGCCATATATGGCTCATGACGGCCAAAGAAATTGCCTCAATTTCACCCAGACATTTGTATGTCGACACGCCCCCATCGATCTACATCAGATCAGCAAATCTAGACGATGCTCCAGTTGACCCGACCAGTATTCTAACGGTGCCACCGGGTCATCATCGTATCGAGTTCGGCTATTCGGCACCGGACTTTAACACGCAGGATCGTATCCATTTTCGTTACAAACTGGAAGGTTGGGACCGGAACTGGGTGGAGGATGGTAACAGGCGCCAGATCTCTTATACCGGCATCCCAGCGGGATGGTACCGCTTTCGCGTCATGGTTGCCAATGAATATGGCGTATGGAACCCCAAGGAAGCCACTCTCTCAGTTGAAGTCAAAGCCTTCTTTTATCAAACAACCTGGTTTCTCTCCTCGTGTGCAGTGCTACTTGGTTTCCTATTTTGGATCATCTTGCGCTTTCGCACAGCACAAGTGGCAGCCCAAGTTCACTATCGCATTCAAGGCAGAGTAGAAGAACGAACCCGCATCGCCCGCGATCTCCACGATACGTTGCTGCAGGGTATTCTAGGCGTTTCAATGCAAATCTATACAGCCGTCAAGCATCTACCTTTCGATTCTCCTGCCACTCCAATCCTCAACCGTGTTGTAGATCGGTTGCACACCGTCATCGAAGAAGGGCGCAAGACATTAAGAGATCTTCGCTCCTCCTCGCCAAGTTATGGAACTCTCGACGAATCGCTCTCCCTCATTCTCCGGGGCCTCGAAATCCCCTCGAATACCCACCTCCAGATTGTGACATCGGGTCCATCGCTGCCGATTAACTCCAGAGTACAGGAGGAGACCTTTCAGATCGTTAGGGAGGCAGTTCTAAACACAATTCAACATGCAAAAGCTTCGCAAATACAAATCGAAATTGCCTACTCTAAAAAGAAGATGAACCTCAAGGTCACCGATGATGGATGCGGAATCACCGGACCGGCAGTAAAGATTGACCATTGGGGCATTACAGGAATGATCGAACGGGCAAGACATATCGGAGGACAGCTAAAGGTTCATTCTCGCCCTGGAAAGGGAACTACCATCGAGCTGTGTATTCCCGGGAAGGTAGCATACAGTCAAAATATCATGACCGATACAGACAAATCCTCGTTCCGTACTGATAGACTTCCCTCTCTATTGAAGATGATAAAGTTTTTCCGAAAGCAGCACGAGGCACGCGATAAAAGGGATGCTGATGTATGAGTGAAAATAGCTATATCCGCATATTGAGCGTAGACGATCACCCCTTCCTACGTGAAGGAATAGCAACTGTCATAAACAGCCAGCCAGATATGAGAATCATCGCGCAAGCTTCAAATGGTGAAGAAGGAATCAACAGCTATCGGGAATGTCGACCCGATGTCACTCTCATGGATGTGCGCTTGCCAGGGATGAGTGGAATAGAAGCCTTAACTATCATTCGAAATGAGTTCCCAGAAGCACGCGTCATCATGCTTTCCACTTTTCAGGGCGATATCGAAATCAGGAATTCCCTCGCAAATGGAGCTAGAGCGTACTTGCTTAAGAGTATGGTTCCCGATGAGTTGCTCGACGTAATACGCACGGTTCATGCCGGAAAGAAATATATCCCACCACAAGTGGCCTCTGAACTAGCACAGCACCTGACGGACGAAAATCTCACAACACGCGAAATTGAGATTCTCGAATTGGTTTCCAAAGGAAGCGGCAATAAGGAAATCGCCAACCAGCTTTTCATTTCGGAACAAACTGTTAAGGCACACTTGCGACATATCATGGAAAAGCTTCAGGCGAAAGACCGCACTGAAGCTGTAGCCATTGCAGTGCGCCGTGGGATTATGCAGCTTTAACAACATATTGGAGCTGCTGGAGAGTAATTTCTCACGCAGATGTGAACGGAAGCACAAAAGCTTTGGCAGCCTTCGGTCAAAGAAAAGTACATTTCTCACCCTGGTGAATATATACCTCTGAGAGGAATGTTCTAATACCCGCCGAGCTCACTGCTTAGAAAGATGAATCCTCCCCTAAACAAGATAATATTAGGAACGATGCAGCCTTCTTTCCGCGGCATCCACTGTCTGGGCTATCAAAGTTGCAATGGTCATCGGTCCCACGCCACCGGGAACGGGAGTATACGCAGAGCATTTATCAATCACAGCTGAAAGCTCAATGTCTCCCACCTTATTCGGATGTGCTCCAGCGTCAACAACAACGGCTCCATCCCTGATCCATGCGCCCTTGATAAATTCAGGTTTTCCCACAGCGCCAATAACAATATGGGCACGCTTGACAACTTCAGGAAGATTCTCTGTCCTTGAATGACAAATCGTAACTGTAGCATTTGCATTTAGCAGCATCTGAGCCATGGGCTTCCCCAGGATCGGGCTGCGGCCTACGATGACAGCCTCTTTCCCTTGAAGCGGAATCTGATAATGCTGCAGAAGTCGCATGATGCCGGCTGGAGTAGCCGAACCATAGGCGAATTCTCCCATTGCCATACGGCCAAAGCCGAGGCTGGTCACCCCATCTACATCCTTTTCCAGAGCAATCCTATCAAAGCACTCCCGTTCCTTGATTTGGTGCGGAGTTGGATGCTGTAGCAGGATTCCGTAGACTTGCGGATTGGCATTCAGATCGTCAATTACAGAGAGGAGTTCCTCCGTCGTAGTGTTATCCGGAAGGGTAATGCTCATAGACTCCATCCCAACACGACGGCAGGCATTGCCCTTCATACGAACATAGGTTGCCGATGCTGGATCGGAACCTACCAGAATCGTTGCCAGAATCGGCGGTTCCCCGGACTTCTTCAGCAAAGAGTCCACTCTCAATTTCAACTCACCCTCAAGCTTCTGCGCGAGAGCCTTCCCATTCAAGACTAAGCTCAATGACGATTCCTTTCTTATACCCGCCAATAATCGGGCCGCCAGTTCTGAATTAGTTCCTTGATCTGCTTAGGCGTCGATTTCTCTTTTAGTACTGTCTCCACGAGTAACGGAAGCTCCGCATCGGGAGCAAAGCGAAGCGCTACTAGCTGAACTTCGGTCAGTTCCGAAATCCGCAAACGCAGAGGCTCAGGAAGGATGGTTGCCAAGCGTAGGCGCTCCTCAAGTCGAATCACGCGATCCTGCACCTTCAGAGAATAAACCCTCGACTTAACAGCCATGAGCAACAATCCTATGCCAAGAACAGCCTGCCATCCACCCAGCAAGCTATGGCGCCAAATGGCATAAACAATCCAAACGATGAGGTTAGTGAAGAGAATACCCAGTATTGCATAGTGAAAGGAGGGATCGATACGGACATGGTTCTTAAAGCTTTGCTCTGTGGGCGTACTCATGATACCTGTCTTCTTTCCTTAGGATTCACTTCTAGAGACAATTAACCACGTAACAGAATTCCAAGCACCGCCATTACTACACCAGCGATACCAAAGGCTCCTCCGAAGAAAGCATAGGCCTTTCTTCGCGTCAATAAGGTAATGGAGGTAACTACCAGACCGATTTCTAAGAGAGCTTCGCCAAGATCGAATCGATTGGCTCGCCGCTCCTGAAGTTTAACTTCGGCTTCGAATTCTCTTGCGGTCTTCTGCTCCTCATCGAGATCGTCGTTCCACTTATCGATGTGCTGCTGATAACCGGCAATCAACTTTTGTGCCGCCGCGCTATCCCCACTGGGAACAACTTTTAGTACATCGACAGCGATGGAAGTATCGCTCTGACGAATCTTCTTCGCCTGATATAGATTCCATTGGTCGCTGGCACGGGATTGTTCCAGAACTGCTTCTGTGTGGGAACGATGACCTAGAACCGTGGTAATTGCCACCAGAACGGCCAAGATACTCATGGCGAAGGCAACAGGCCGCATGGACTTGTCCGCTCCGGCATGCTCGTTATGCTCTTGCAGCTCGTGAGCTTCGTGTGCATCCATTTAAATGATCTCCAGGGAAAATTCCTACTGACAGAGGTGATTGTATGACGAAGCAGGTAAGATACGCCGCATACGACCTGTGAAGATTTTCAGGGAAAGGGGTCTGAAACCTGGAAAGCCAAACAAAACAAGATCCCGGGTCCGTTGATCGGCACCCGGGATTCTTTAGTTGGACACTATCGCCCAACAGGTTCTTAATTATCCGGTTTATCGCAAGCCCGAGCTTAGCTGCGTTTACTTCTCAGCCAAAGCAGCCAGACGGGCAGGGCGATGTTCTTCGGAAACAGTCAGATAGCGATTGATACAGTCCGCTGCCCGGCGTCCTTCGGAAATTGCCCAAACTACCAGCGATTGACCACGACGCATATCGCCAGCGGCGAAAACACCCTCAGCTGAGGTCATGCAGTTCTCGTCTGTAGCAACATTGCCGCGAGCATCGAGCACCAGGCTAAGTTGTTCGATCATGCCATTCCGAACCGGGCCTGTGAAACCCATGGCCAGAAGAACCAGATCGACATCCTTAATAAACTCGCCGCCGGGAATCGTCTCGAACTTTGGCGGAGGACCGACATGAACACCGTGGATCTGACGGACATGTCCGTTCTCGTCACCGGTGAACTTCGTCGTAGCCACACCCCAATTGCGAATGCCGCCTTCTTCGTGCGAGCTTTCCACACGAAGCTGCATCGGCCACATGGGCCAAGGCGTCTGCGGAGCGCGTTGAGCTGGAGGCTCAGGCATAATCTCGAACTGCTCAACCGAGATTGCACCCTGGCGATGACTGGTACCGAGGCAATCGGCACCGGTATCGCCGCCACCCAGAATGATGACCCTCTTTCCTGCTGCGGAAATCTCAGAATCGCGGGCGACCGTATCACCTTCATTACGACGGTTCTGCTGGCGCAGGAAGTCCATCGCAAAATGGATACCACGTAGCTCACGTCCGGGAACCGTCAGATCGCGAGGCTGCTCTGAGCCGCCTGCAAGTAGAACGGCATGGAACTCTTTGCGCAATTTTTCGATTGGAATATTGAAGCCGATATGGGCGCCGGTAATAAACTTAACGCCCTCGGCCTGCATCAGTTCCAACCGACGATCGAGGACCTGTTTTTCCAGCTTGAAATTGGGAATGCCGTAGCGGAGCAATCCGCCAATACGATCATTCTTCTCAAAGACTGTTACAGAATGTCCTGCCCTGCAAAGTTGCTGGGCAGCGGCCAGCCCGGATGGGCCTGAACCGACAACCGCAACGCGTTTGCCACTCGAAAACTCCGGAGGTTCGGGCTGAATCCATCCCTCGGCAAAGGCACGCTCGATGATGTTCTTCTCAGTCAGTTTGATCGAGACTGGGTCCCGGTTAATCCCTAGAGTACAGGCAGCCTCACAGGGAGCAGGACAGATTCTTCCCGTAAACTCCGGGAAGTTGTTTGTCGCGTGCAGGCGGCGAACAGCCTCCTGCCAGCGACCGCGATATACCATGTCATTCCAGTCGGGAATGATGTTGTTTACCGGACAACCGGTGTGACAGAAAGGGATACCGCAATCCATACATCGTGCGGCCTGTTCCTTCTGCTTCTCTTCAGGAAACGGCTGATAGATCTCCTTCCAGTCCTTGATCCGTTCTTCTGGACGCCGACGGCCTGGCTGCTCACGGTTAATTTCCTTGAACCCTGTAACCTTACCCATGCTGCACCTGCTCAATCGGCACCCAAGACCGGACGGCGGCTGCCGGGATATATGCGTCTGCTGTGCGTTCTACACCCAGAACACGCTTGTACTCATGCGGGAAGACCTTGATAAAGCGTGGCACGATCTCTTCCCAATTCTCTAACAGCCACGCTGCCCGCGGACTTCCAGTCAAATCCCGATGCCGAACCAGCAAGGAGTGAACCTTATGGATGTCCTCGTCCTTTACCAGCGGCTCCAGATCGACAGAAGACAGGTTGCAACGCTTCTGCGTAAAGTCGCCGCGATCATCGAATATATAAGCAACACCGCCGCTCATGCCTGCAGCAAAGTTCCGGCCACAGGAGCCGAGAACAATGACCAAGCCATTGGTCATGTACTCGCAACCATGGTCGCCAACACCTTCCACCACAGCCGTTGCACCGGAGTTACGGACTGCAAAACGCTCGCCCGCTATTCCGTTGAAGAAAGCCTCACCGCTGGTGGCACCATAGAGAACTACGTTTCCGACTAGGATGCTCTCTTCCGGCTGGAAGGTTGAATTCCGCGGAGGATACACGATAACGCGCCCACCGGAGAGCCCCTTACCGACATAGTCGTTGGCTTCACCTTCCAGCGAAAGGGTTACTCCCTTTGGAAGGAATGCGCCAAAGCTCTGTCCTGCAGAACCCTTGAAGTTGAGGCGAATTGTATTGTCAGGCAGCCCAACCGAGCCATACTGCCTCGCAATGGCACCACCAAGCATCGCACCAACGGTACGGTGCACGTTACGAATCTGGAAGTTGGCCTCTACCGGTTTCTGATGTTCCAGAGCTGGCTTTGCAGCCTCGATCAACTCGCGATCCAGAGCCTGATCCAGGCCGTGGTCTTGAGCCTGCACACAGCGGCGGGCAACACGGCTAGGCAATTCCGGATTGTAGAGAATCGACGATAGATCGATGCCCTTTGCCTTCCAGTGATCCGTTGCCAGACGAGTATCGAGCATATCCACGCGCCCAACCATTTCGTCGAACTTGCGGAAGCCCATCTGCGCCATGTACTGACGTACCTGCTCGGCAATGAAGAAGAAGAAGTTGATGACATGCTCGGGCTGTCCGGCAAAGCGCTTGCGCAATTCCGGATCTTGCGTGGCGATACCAACCGAACAGGTGTTCAGGTGGCACTTCCTCAACATGATGCAACCCATGGTGATGAGCGGCATGGTAGCAAAACCAAATTCTTCTGCGCCTAACAACGCCGCGATAGTTACGTCACGCCCGGTCTGCAACTTGCCATCAGTCTGTACGCGAATACGACTGCGAAGATCGTTGAGCAGCAGGACCTGCTGTGTCTCTGCCAGTCCCAACTCCCAAGGCAAACCTGCATGCTTGATGGAGCTGAGCGGCGAAGCACCGGTGCCACCGGAATCTCCGCTGATTAAAACCACATCGGCATGTGCTTTTGCTACACCGGCAGCTACAGTTCCAACACCGACCTCGGAAACAAGCTTCACGGAAATGCGAGCCCGAGGATTTACATTCTTGAGATCGAAGATCAGTTGTGCAAGATCTTCAATCGAGTAGATGTCGTGATGCGGTGGAGGCGAAATCAAACCTACGCCGGGAATCGAATGCCGCGTCTTCGCGATAACCTCATCCACCTTATGTCCGGGCAGCTGTCCACCCTCACCCGGCTTGGCACCCTGCGCCATCTTGATCTGAAGCTCATCGGCATTGATCAGATAGTTTGTCGTAACGCCAAAGCGCCCTGAAGCAATTTGTTTGATCGCGCTACGGCGAGAATCTCCGTTCTCATCGGGAGTAAAGCGGGCTTCGTCCTCACCACCTTCACCGGTATTCGACTTACCACCGATCCGGTTCATGGCGATGGCCAAGGTTTCGTGCGCTTCCTTGCTGATAGAGCCGTAGGACATAGCTCCGGTCGTAAAGCGCTTGACGATCTCTTTGGCGGGCTCGACATCTTCAATAGGTACAGGATGCGACGAAGGCTTAATCTGCAGCAGACCGCGCAATGTAGCCATATTGCGGTTCTGGTTATCGATCAGGTCCGTGTACTCCTGGAAGGTCTTAGCATTGTTCTGCCGGACAGAGTGTTGCAGCTTACTGATCGTATCCGGATTGACCAGGTGATACTCGCCATCCTTGCGGTATTGATAGGCACCACCGACGGCCAAATCCGTTTCCGAATCGGTCAGCGGACGGAAGGCATATTCGTGCTTCAATTGTGCTTCGCGAGCAAGAACCTCAATACCGACGCCCTCGATACGAGAGGCCGTTCCAGCAAAGTAGCTGTCAATCAGTTGTTGATTCAGGCCAACGGCCTCGAATACCTGGGCTCCACGGTAGCTCTGCAAAGTGGAGATACCCATCTTCGAGAAGGTCTTCAGCAGGCCCTTATTAATGGCCTTGACGAAGTTATATGTGGCCTTCTCCGCCGTGATGCCCTCAGGCAGATACCCGCGGCGGGCCAGATCCTCGATGGTTTCAATCGCCAGGCAAGGATTAACGGCGCTGGCACCATAACCGATCAACAACGCAAAGTGCATTACTTCGCGGGGTTCACCGGACTCGATAATCAGAGCAACCGAAGTACGGGTCTCTTCACGAACCAACAGATTATGAACCGCGGCCAAGGCCAAGAGGCTGGGGATTGGAGCATACTGCGAATCAACTCCCCGATCGGAAAGAATCAGCAGTGTGTAGCCGGAGCGGACAGCCAGCGATGCACGTTGACAGAGTTCGTCAAGTGCGCGACGAAGTCCAGCTTCCCCTTCCTGTGCACGGAACAATGCAGGCAACGTAGTCGCCAGTAGATCGCCAGAGGAGATGCGACGCAGCTTCTCAAGATCGCGATTGGTAAGAATCGGATGCGGAAGCTTGATCGTGTGGCAATTGATCGGAGCCTCGTCGAGGATGTTGCGCTCGGAACCGATATAGCTGGTCAGCGACATCACCATCTCTTCGCGGATAGGATCAATCGGCGGATTCGTAACCTGAGCAAATAGCTGCCGGAAGTAGTTGAACAATTGCTGCGGCTTGTCAGACAAACAAGCAAGCGGCGTGTCCGTTCCCATGGAACCGATCGGCTCCATAGCATTGGCTGCCATCGGCTGCAGGATCAACTTCAAATCTTCTTCGGAATAACCAAAGGCACGCTGACGACGCAAGAGTGTATCAGGATGTGCTACATGAACACGCGGCGGCTCAGGCAACTCGTCGATGCTGATCTGATTCTCCTTCAACCAGTCGCGATAAGGCTGGCGGGAGGAGAGCTCCTTCTTGATCTCCTTGTCGGAGATAATGCGCTGAGCGACCGTATCCACCAGGAACATCTTGCCCGGCTGCAAGCGGCCCTTTTTCTTGATGTTCTCAGGTGGAACATCGAGAACGCCGGCTTCAGAGGCCAGAACCACGATATCGTCCTTGGTCAGGATGTAGCGGCCGGGACGCAGTCCATTGCGATCCAGCGTGGCGCCAACCACCCGTCCATCCGTAAAGGCAATTGCTGCGGGACCATCCCACGGCTCCATCAAGGAAGCGTGATACTCGTAAAAGGCCTTCTTCTCATCGGACATGTGCGGATTGCCGCCCCAGGCTTCAGGGATAAGCATCGCCATCACGTGAGGCAGGGAGCGTCCGGATTGATAAAGCAGCTCAACCGCGTTGTCCAGTGAAGCGGAGTCGCTGCCGCCCGGAGTGACCACAGGGAAGAGCTTTTTAATATCGTCGCCGAACTGTGGCGACTGCAGCAGAGACTGGCGAGCCCACATCCAGCTCACGTTACCGCGCAGGGTGTTGATCTCGCCATTGTGCGCAATGTAACGGTAGGGATGAGCCAGCGGCCAGCTGGGAAACGTATTCGTAGAAAAGCGCTGGTGAACAACGCACAGAGCGCTGACAACTTCCGGATCAGCCAATTCGGTATAGAAATTGGCGATCTGCGGAGCAAGCATCAGGCCCTTGTAGATGATGGTGCGGGAAGAGAGGCTAGGAACGTAGAACAGAGCACGATCCTCGATGTCCTCGTTATTGGCAATCTCGTTCTCGGTACGGCGGCGAACAATGTAAAGCTTGCGCTCAAAGGCGTCTTCGCTCAGACCAGCCGGACAGGCAAGGAATAGCTGTTCAATATACGGCTGGGAGGCACGGGCCACACGGCCGACGGCATCTCCATCGACTGGGGTGTCACGCCAGCCGAGAACTTCCAGACCTTCTTCACGGGTGATACGCTCGAAAATACCCTCGCAGAGCAAGCGCTCGTGTTTCTCTACGGGCAGGAAGACCATACCGACGGCATACTTGCCGGGCTCGGGAAGTTGAAAGCCCAGGTTCGCAGTTTCTTTCTGAAAGAAACGGTGTGGAATCTGGATCAGAATGCCAGCCCCATCGCCCGTCTCTGGGTCACAGCCACTGGCGCCGCGATGAGTGAGGTTAATCAAAACCTCCAGGCCTTTGAGGATGATCTCATGGCTCTTTTCACCACGAACACTGGCTACCAGACCCATTCCGCAAGCATCATGTTCATTTCGGGGATGATAGAGCCCCGCCGCGGGAGGGAAATGGGAAAAGGGGTGCGGATTAGGCATGTCTTCCTTTCATTTCTCAGAGTGTATGCACGTTAGACACATGCGCTGAGCCGATAGCACCGGCTGATTACTGTTTCGAACGAACCATGTCAGGAGTCAGTCCACGCCAGTCAGCGCAGAAGCAGAGAGTCTAAAATATAGAGGACAATGCCGCCCTGATGCGAGAACTTTTTCGCGCAGATCTTGTCCTAAATTTCGATTCCGGACTCAGCTGGCTACCGCGTGCTTACAACCCAGGCAAAGAATGTGGTTTTAAGTGTAGATGAATGGGTTGTGAAATGAAAGTAGAGTATATTCGGTCTCCCGAATATTGGTAGCGTCAACGGGGATCGAACCCGTACTCTTCGCCTTGAGAGGGCGACGTGTTAACCAATTACACCATGACGCCACAGAAGTGACTTACCCAAGATAACAAATGCCTGGGCTTACAGCAAGGAAGCACAAGAAATCATGATCCAGGATTGAATGAGCATTCATCCCGGCAGCAGCATCAGATCCTAAAATCTCTGAATCCGCTTAAATTCCGAGTTTCTTTACTTCCTCGTTGTAATACTTGCGATAAAGAATCTCCCACTCCTGAGAACCCTCAAGAATGATTCGCCGTTGGGACGAGATCTTCTGCCTTGCAGCCGCATCGATCTTCGTTTCCTCAAGCAACAGGTGCTCCAGTGCTTTCCGGGCTTCCTGACGGATCGTATTCCGGTCCTCGAGAAAGTCGACCTCGTTGATTTCGGCCAGTGTATCGGCCACGGTATGGGCAAGTTTATTCAGCTTGTCGCGCGAGATTCTCATAGCACCGCCTTATACTTGCGGGCCAGTTCGTTCTTCACCTTCTTGAACATCTCCGCATATTGCGCACCGGTGCGTCGCATTTCATCCTGATAGGCCTCCAGGATGACGCGAACTTCCTCATTGATGCGATCTTCGAGGCTAAGCTCTTCAATCAGAGCGTTGGCGACCCGTTCCTCGACAAGGTGCAACTTGTCGGTCCGGATCATCTTGGCGGCGACGAGGTGCTTAACAGTGTGCTTCGCCAGATATCCTACGTACTCACGAGAGAAAATCATGGAATTATCAATCGAAAGAATAGCATAGCGCTCTCAACCGCTTTTGGGACGGCAAAAGCAGGATCTACTTCTTTGTAACCAAGATGGATGCAGGCCGATGGGGGCAGGAGGCCGTCTGGATGCACTCCTGGGGGAGCCTAAGCCTCTCTACCGGATGTCCCCCGACAAGATGCTCCTGCACAATAGTTTCGACATCTTCCGGACGGACGAACCCATACCAGACCTGCTCCGGATACACCACCACCGTCGGCCCATGCTCGCACTGCCCTAGGCAGCCGGACTTATTGATGCGAACCCGATGCTTCAGACCGGCGGCATCGGTTTTTTCCTTAAATAGTCGATGCAGTTCACTTTTTCCGTCCATCGTACAAGAAGGGCGAGCACTGCCAGGTTCGCGGTGGTTGGTACAGACAAAAACGTGGCGTTCCAAGTTGGGCAAGGGAGAACTCCTTCTCTTTTGATCCTAAAGGATGATCCTGATGACTGTTTTGATCCTGAAGTACAGGTGAACGCATTCCTTCTTCCCAACTCCGTTCCATGGCATTACCATCTGCGACAATAAGATAGAAATCATGCGCGCAGAAAACTTGCTATCGCTGAAAGACGACATGGTGGCGTTCATTGAAGGTCACGGAATGCGCCGCCTGCCCGGCTATGTAACCGAAGACATCCCCAGTGTCCTGTGGGAAGATGAAGACAACCCGGACAGCTGGAAAGATTTCGTCGAAATGGCCAAAACAGCCGGAGCTCCGTTCCTGACGATGAGCACAATCACCCTCGATCGAGACGAAATCGAGATTCTGCAAGAGCGGGTGCGCGACCAGAACTTCCCGGACGAAGACGCAACCGAGATTGCGGACGCCCAGTGGCTAGAACAATTCGCCGGAAAGACCGGCTATATCCAGCTGGGTTTTATTCACCAGGGCGTGGCCTTTCTGCACGAAAGCTCGACTGAATGGTATGAACGCTATCAGGAGCTCCTGGAAGAGGTTGAGGGTTTCGGCGACATTTTGATTGACGATTCAGGCGACGACGAAGAGTAATGGCCTCAACGGAAGTTGCTCTACCTCGAAATCAGAAGCCTCTTAAGCAACGCTGGCTACTCGCGGAAACCGATCCAGTGCTGGCGGCAGAGTTGGCACGTTCTGCCCAACTGCCCCAGCTGATAGCCGAGTTGCTGGTTGCACGTGGTATTACAAACGAAAAGGATGCCCATTCCTTTCTCCACCCGGACATCGCCAACCTCACCGATCCCTATGCCATGTTCGGCATGCAGGCTGCCGTCAAACGATTGCAGACAGCCATCAGCGAACAGGAACCGATCCTGATCTATGGGGACTACGACGTTGACGGTACCACGGCAATTGTCCTCCTGAAGACAGCCCTTGAGATGCTCGGAGGGATAGTCCGCTTCCATGTTCCCCATCGATTGAAGGAAGGCTATGGAATCCAGGGAAGCGTTCTGGAGATTGCTGCACAGGAGAAGATCCGGCTGGTAGTCAGCGTAGATACAGGCATGCGAGCCTTCGCCGAAGCGGAAATTGCAAAAGAGTTAGGGCTCGACCTGATTATTACCGACCATCATCTTCCCGATGGCGACGAAACGATACCGGACGCCATCGCCGTCCTGAATCCCAATCAGCCAGGTTGCGGATACCCCTGCAAGCATCTCTGTGGCGCAGGTGTCGCCTTCAAGCTGGCTCAGGCACTGCTCGAAGCTCAAGACCGGGAACGCACCCGTAACAAAATTCTGCCGTCCTTCCTAAAGATGCTGGCAATTGCTACTGTAGCCGACGCTGTGCCACTTCTTGGCGAAAACCGCATCATTGCAGCCGTTGGGCTGCAAGAACTGCGCCGACCTATGGCGGCTGGGCTCAGGGCTCTGATGCAGGTAGCCAATCTGGATCCGGCACAACGCAAGCTCACCGCTGTGGATGTGGCATTCCGCCTTGCACCGCGAATCAATGCTGCAGGACGCATGGATGTCGCCTCAGAGGTTGTTGAGCTCTTTACAACGCGGGACCACGGCCGCGCACAGGAACTCGCGGCAAAACTCGACAGACTAAATACGGAACGCCGGGAGACGGAGCTGGCAGCTCTGGACGAAATCGAAATACTCCTGGCTCAAGACGAGAATCTGCAACGAGCTCACTGCCTGGTTATCGATGGCCAAGGATGGCATCGGGGAGTCATCGGTATTTTGGCCTCTCGTGTGGTGGACCGCACGGCAAGACCGGCACTGGTCATCACCTACGAGGGTGATGTTGCACATGGCTCAGGTCGCTCTATTCCAGGCTTTCACCTCTTGGAGGCACTGGAGAGCTGCGCCGATCTTTTCTCACGTTTTGGCGGTCACTCTCATGCCGTCGGTTTCTCTCTTCCCTCGGACCGGGTTCCCGAACTGCGGAGGCGAATGAATGAATACGCCGAGGCCAAGAGCGGAGGAGAAGAACCTGCCGTCGTTCTGGAATGCCATGCGGAGCTGCCCCTGGACCGCATTACCCCCACAGTCTATGGCTGGCTACGCAAACTGGAGCCGGTTGGCATCGGTAATCCCGATCCAATTCTGATTGCGCGAAAGGTTCGCGTTGCTGCACCTCCCCGAATCATCAAAGAGCGGCACATACGTCTACAGGTTTCGCAAGGTCCTCGTGGCACCAGTTTTCCTGCTCTAGGATGGCACTGGGCAGACCGGGTGCAAGCGATGGGCATTGGGGAAGAGAGCATCATCGATATCGCTTACCGCCTGCGGGAAAATGAGCATCCGGAATTCGGTGGGCTGGAATTAGAAATTGCAGGATTGAAGATTTCCGAGATCGATTGATAACCGAGCCTCAAGGCGCGATCAAAGCTCAGTCGCCTTTCTTTACTTCGAAGGGCATTGTCAGTTGAGAGCGATCACCGCTGATCGTCGTAGCGGTGATGGTTACTTTATAGCGGCCTGGGGGAGCCTCTATTCTTCCCTTCTCGGTAAAAGAATTCGTTGAAAGCGTCAGGGTGTCCTGCTGCGAAAGAGTATTGGAAAAATCCAGCACTGAGGTCGCCAGTGAGCAAGGCACAGCGGAAGAATCGGTAGTACAGCTCAGCCGCACCCGTCCGGCATAGCTCGTAGCATTCAGAGAGACAATACTTGGAGCAGAAGAGCCAGCCCTCACACGTCCGGGTTGCCACTCAATCTTGGGTGCCGGAACCGTTGGAATCTTGTAAGCCCGTACATAATCGACCAGTACATCCGCCGGATTGGGCGTTGTAGCATCCGGCTCACCGGCCCAGTCGCCTCCGACACTGAAATTCATCATCAAGTAGAACGGATGATCGAATACCCAGGCACCGCCCTCGGGAACATCACTGGCTTCATGGACAAAATAAACATTGGCTGGATCATCTACATAAAACTGCATCAATCCTGGAGACCAGATGATGCCGTAAGTATGAAAGCTTCCGTCGTCCACCCTGGCACCGTTTGGCAGCTTGAAGTCGTGCCATAGACCGTTCGAACCGAAGTAGCGCGGGCCATGCAACGTGGACCGGATCATCGTAGGTCCCAAGCCGTTAGCTCCCGGTGTGAGTGACACATTCTCCATGATGTCCACGGAGCCGGAAACAGGCCAACCGACGGTATCCATATTCGAGCCCGCCATCACAAACGATGGCCACAGTCCCTTGCCTACAGGCAACTTCATACGGGCTTCAATACGCCCATACTGAAAGCTTTTAAGACCTTTGGTCGTGAGCCGGATAACTGTCCAAATTCCGTTATTGTTCTTCTGTGCACGAAGTATCAGATGTCCCATGCCATCCTCAAAAGCATTTGGACGGTGGGGATCGCATTCCTTGGAAACTCCGGGCTGAGGGGAGCAGTAAACGTTCTGATGCCCAGCTCCGATCTCCCATTGAGGCTCTAGCTCGTAGGTCCACTTTGCCGAATCAGGCAGTTGCTGCGCGTTCCCATCAAACTCATCGTTCCATACCGGTTCTCCCCAATGCAGGTCCTTTGCAACTGGATCGGGAAATCTGTTCGCATGCCGCCCGAAGAGAAAACCAGCAAGAAAGACGACGACTACCACGACGAGAGCGGCAGTAATCTTCCAGGTGTTACGCAATCTGGTTACGAAAGATGGGATAGACCGTGAAGTCTCCTCTTTAGCAACATCCCCAGGCAACGATGTCTCAAGGTCCTCGGACTCGACCTTTTCAGATGCATTCTCAGTTAGATCTGAAGGAGGGGTCTGAATCGCAGCCTCTACACGTTGTACAAACTCAGGGACGTAACGTCCGACAGGAAGCACGATTTGAAGCTGCCGGTTTTGTCCATCTGACGAATAAAGCGTTTGCAGCTTTTTCCGAAGAGTGCGAGCTGTAACGCGCACAATGGGATCGATATGGGAATCAAAGTTTGAAGATTTGCGGCCAAGAGCTTCGGTAGCAATTGTGTGCTCCCGAATATCCCGAATTTCGCCCTCAAAATACTTGCTACAAATGAAGGAGAGAAAGCGGACTAGATTTGCGGCACGGCTAATCTCCGGCTGGGCAAGGACCCACTCCAGTTCCGCACGCTCCAAAGCAAACGGCTGAGGATGAGATGTCTCACTGGATTCACTGGCAGAAACAGAAGCCGAAGCCTTGGACTGGTTCAGTTCTCCACTTGATGGGTCGAGATGCATTTTCGTCTGCGCACCATGCCGACAACGCCGGAGTCAACGATCAAATCTCGGACCGAAGTTGCTGTGCTGGTCACGATGCTAACGTTGGCGACGTTTGTCTGACAATACTTGCACGCAGAATACCATCTGAAGAGAAATATCCCTACCCTTCTTCCGCTTGAATTCCAAGTACTCTGAATTGTTCAAGATCAACGGTATACACGTACGTAATCTACGAGCATACTTGCAGGAAACATGGTAGTAGCATCAGGATCTCCCGGCCAACGCCCCCCGACGGCGACGTTCAGGAGAATAAAAAAGGGATGATCGAAGACCCATCGCTTTCCTGGGCCAAGGTCCTCGGCCTTCTGTGTTTGATAGAGCACGTCGTCCACATAAAAGCGAATTGCCTGCGGCTCCCACTCCACAGCAAAGACATGAAAATCGTCACTGAATCGGGTACCTGTAGGCAGCATGAATTTGCCGGTTAAAGCAAAATCTCCCGAATAGCCCGGGCCATGCAAACTCCCGTGCACAACCGACGGTTCAGATCCGACGTTCTCCACAATATCGATTTCTCCACAACCTGGCCACTTTACGGTTCCCCAATCGGCTCCCAACATCCAAAACGCAGGCCAAATTCCTTGCCCGCCTGGCATTTTGATTCTCGCTTCTACTCGCCCGTACTTCTGCTCAAAGTGTCCCTTCGTTTGAATGCGTGCAGACGTGTAACTGTGAGTAATAGGCGCTTCGGCGATGCCGCTTTTTCGTCTCGCGGTGATGACGAGATTTCCCTTCTCCTGTCTAAGATTTTCCGGGCGATCCGTATAGGACTCAAGCTCTTCATTCCCGAAACCGGATCCGCCTACTACAGCACTCCACTTGCTGGAATCGGGAGGACTTCCATCGGGACCATTGAATTCATCGCTCCAAACAAGCGTCCATTCTTTATTTGCATTTGCTGGAGATCCATGCGTTTCCATGGCCCACCCGGCCCGCATTGCACCACCGAACAAAATGCTCATGAGCACCAACACCGATGGCAGAACTTTACGGCTAGATTTGACTGATAGCATCGATCTTTCTCCCTAGAGCATTTCCCGAAAAGATGTAGACCAAAGTGATAGAAGTTGGCGCAGCTTTCCGTTAAATCAGGACCAGACAACTCTTCGTGTACCAAGACAGTGCTCTTCCTCAGTTCGGGCATCGCCTTCAGACACAGCTGTACCGTTCGCGGGACTTATGCAGAGAACCCCGCCCTAGATAAGCGGCGGAACATCGAAGATGCTCCGCCGAACGGCCTACTTTTTCAGTTCGATATTGGTTGTCAAAGGAGTGTTCGCCGATGAGTCACCCACCGCCACGGTGAAAGTGCCGGGATCCCACTGCCAGCGATTTCCGCTTTCGTCCCAATAAGAGAATGCACGTTCATCGAGCGAAAGGGAGATATGACGCTTCTCTCTGGAAGCGAGCCGAACCTTCTGAAAGCCTTTGAGTTCGATTCTTGGACGCTTCACTTTGGAGGAAGGGTCGCCGACATAAACCTGAGCAACATCCGCACTTGCGACCTTTCCGGTATTCGTCACATCGAAAGATACCTGTACGGAAGGATGTCCATTGGTGGTATTCGGTACAACCTTCAGGTTTGAAAAAGAGAACGACGTATAGGTCAAACCGAAGCCAAAAGGAAATAACGGAGTCTTATTCGAAGTTACAAATGCACGATAGCCTACGAATACACCTTCGCTGTAACGAACATGCGGTGTCTTGCCGGTGGGGGCTTCAGGCGCGTAGTAGCTGTCGTGAGTAGGATTCTCTTCCCAGCTATGAGGGAACGTAATGGGCAGCCTTCCCTCAGGAGAACGAACGCCGGAAAGAATCTCCGCCAATGCAGTTGCCCCCTCTTGCCCCGGATACCACTGGTGCAATAATGCCGGAACCTTTTCTACCCAGCGGTGTGTATCGACATCACCACCACCGGTGAGGACAACAATGGTTTTTGGATTGGCAGCAAGAGCAGCCTCAATCAGCTCATCCTGTCCCCAAGGAAGCATGTAGGGACGATCAAAGCCTTCGCTTTCGGTTGAACCTTCAAATCCGGCGTTGACAACCGCAACATCTGCCATGGAAGCAATCCTCCGGGCTTCGGGTGTAACCATCTCCTTAATTGAACGGATGGCTAAACCTGTTTGAGGAGTTCCTCCGGTTGCTGGTACATAATCAAGCCGCACGGCTACTGAGCGACCAGCCTTCAGCGGAAGCTCTACCCACTGTGGCTCGATTCCCTCCCGTGCAATCTGGCGAATTTGAGGCTTGCCATCAACATATAAGTTGTAGGCTCCACCGCCGCCAGCAGTCGCCAGGAACAAATAGATGCCGTCTTCTGTTGGCACAAATTCGGTTGAATAACGAATTCCCTTCGGTTGCGGGTTCAGCGAACCTTCTGGATTCTGGATCGTATCGACATGATCGACAAAACGCGTCGATAGTGGAGTGCCGGTGAAATCCGCGTTATCGAACTGTTCGACCATCACGCTATGGCCTTTTGCTCCAGCAATTTCCGCGGATGCAATCTTGGCCGGCAGTTGGAAAGTTGTCTTACCTAGCATTTCATCCAGAGGAGGAACGCCACGTGCATATAAAATCTTCGTCTTTCCTGCATAAGTATCGCTAAGTCCAGTCAACAGACTTGCTGCAGCGAAAGGTGTCACTTGTGAACTGCCACCGCCGCCAATTACTGCAGGCCACGCATCGGGACCTAACACAGCAATGGTCTTCGTTTTGTTGAGGTCGAGAGGAAGAATTGCATGATCGTTCTTCAGAAGGACGATGCTCTCTCTCGCTTCTTGAAGTGCAATCTTCCGGTTTTCCTGGCTATAAGCAGGGATCGAAAGGTCCTGCTGCTCACGGTCAAGGAATCCAAAACGAATTGCAGTCCGAAAAATCCTGCGCACCTTGTCATCAATGACAGCCTCGGAAACCTTCCCTTCCTTAACTGCAGGAATTAATGCTTTTGCATTCATGAAGTTAGGATCGGGCATCTCCAGATCCAACCCTCCATTCGCTGCGGCTACACCATCGTAAGTGGACCACCAATCGGACATTAAGATGCCATTGAATCCCCATTCCTTCTTCAGGATCTCGTTATTTAAATGAGAATTCTGGGTAGCATGCTCGCCATTAATAAGGTTATAAGAATCCATTACGGCGCCCACTCTAGCTTCTTTTACTGCCGCCTCGAAGGCAGGTAGATAAATCTCACGGAGAGTCCGTTCATCGAGATCTGAGCTAACGTTATGCCTGTCATACTCCTGATTGTTCGCGGCAAAATGCTTCACCGTGGCAATTACCCCCTGGTCTTGCACGCCACGGATATAGCCGACAGTAATGCGAGAAGAGAGGAAGGGGTCTTCACCGAAGTATTCAAAGTTCCTGCCTGTCATAGGAGCGCGGTAAATATTCACCCCCGGGCCCAAAAGGAAGTGAACTCCGCGTGCACGTGCGTCCCGGCCTAGAGCCGAACCAACGCTCTGGGCCAACTCGGGATTCCAGGTGGCAGCCAATCCTATACCCGCAGTAAATCCAGTCACAGGTCCCCAACTCCGCACGCCTAACGGGCCATCCGACATTTTCAATTTAGGGAAACTCGCAGATGGCTCGGCCCGGATAAACAGGCTATCTTCGCCACCAATCAAGCGAATCTTTTGTTCCAACGTAAGTGCCGAAAGCATCTTGTCAACACGTTGTTCAATCGCCGGACTATCGGGTACTGGAGCCTGAGCTCGTGCGCCGGGAACTCCAACCTGAAAAACCAAAAGGCCCAAAAAGGTAAACAGAACATCCCACCGGGATGAATACATGATCGAACTCTCCTTAAGAAACAAAACCGCAGTCTTACAAAAGAACGCTATGCCTATTTATGCCACCCGAATTACATGCCGGGGACTTAGTCCTTCCAATGCCATAGTCAGCATCACTGCCGACATGCCCAAATTTCTCACTCCCAATGGAACTCCTGTCCTGGAATCGTAATGCTCACTGATACCTACTTTGAGTGCATTATCGAGCAGTCGTCCGGCCAGCTCTGCAACCACCTCTTTATGTCCATAGGCGGATAACCCTTCAAGAGTCTGATAGACAGACGAAGGCCACACATCGCCACGCCAGAATCCATCGCTCTTGTATTGACGATCCTTGGCATCGACGGAGGGAATCGGGACATGCGTCTTCCAATGCGGAGTCACCAGAGCGCGAGCCATGCGCGCAGCTTGCTCCGCCGTGGGAATTCGTGCCTGCAAGGGCACCATGCCGCCGACAGTTGCGGTGGATATCTTGTGCAATCCTTCTCTGCGTACAGCCAGGAAACACCCCTGCTTTTCATCCCACATATGCTTGCGCATCGCATCAATTCCCTTGGCGAGAATAGGACGGCGGCGGGCTGCCAGCGACTCATCTCCCGCAGCTTCCGCCAAGCGGATCAGGCTCTGTTCCGAAAGCAGCAGGTAAGCTGTATTTGCCGGAATGTAGATATCCCCATACCAGTTGCCATTCTCAGGACCTTTAGGTCGGCCAGGGTGAGGAGTAAGTTTCAGGGTATCGAGATCGACTTCATTATCGTAGGTCTCATAGCGCGCGTGTTGAATCATCCCGTCATACACGCCTACAGTTACCATGCCGACTCCATCCAGATCGCGTTCACGCCAATACCAGTCGTGAAAGGACTCCAGATGCGGTAATGCAAGGCGTACTAGTTCCACATCATGATTGCGCCGATAGACTCGCTCCACACCCCAAGCCAGCAGAGGAGCCTGCGAATATGTAGGGAAACGTAGCCAATCCTTCCCGGTAAAACCAGGAGGCCCACTCTCTGGTGCGATAAAATTAGCAATCATCCCACGGGCATAGTCGGGTTTCGCCTGATTCCATCTCTCTTGAAACTCCCAATAGTTAGTGTAGATCCCGCGAATAAACGCTTGTTGGCCAGGAACAATTGCAAGCAGATCCGTTAAGAACGTCGTATCCCACAGCCACTGTCCAACATAGATCCCTCCCGGAACCAACCAGGGATGGCGAAGCGGCGGAACAGCCGATTGAATGCGGTCGAAGATGCAGTACTCATACACATCCACAGCAAACTTCCACATCGAAGAATCTTCAGTAATCAATAGTGGCTTTAGCAGCTGTTCAATCTCGTCACGCTTCAAAGGAGCGGTTTGTGACCATCCACGCCCAGGCAACACTCCCGACAGGAGGATTGCGCCAAGACCGCAAAGCACATCGCGACGTCCAGGATATTGAGATCCTGAACTCCGTTTCTCTTTAGATTTCCTGACAGCCAATTCTCCCCCAATATTCACTTTTTGCCGCTCTGCCTTCTTTCGACCGTGGATTGCGCTGACTGCAGAGCCGCCGCAAGGGGCTCTGCTTCTGCGGAACAGGATTTGTTACCACAGGAAACCCTGCTAATTCCTTTACCTTCTGTCACGGTGTAAAGACGATCGACATGAGACGGAACTATCGTTTCCTTCAAGCCCGAAGGCCAGAGGATCTCGATTTCTCGTATTACTGTTTCTGCCCCTAAACCGAAATGCATTCGCTTATCGCTTGCAGACTCATAACTCCCGGAAGTTGTTACCGTCGCCCACTGGATACCTTTGTTGGTTACAAGTTTGACTCCGGCACCAATCCCGTCCCGATTACTTGCACCTCCGATTAGCTGCAATGAGATCCAGTGATTCTCAACCGTCGATTCGTTGTGCAGAAGGAATGCCCGTCCATCATTACTGGATATAACGACATCGACTTGTCCATCATTATCGATATCTCCAACAGCCAAACCTCGACCGGCAAACGGAATACTGGAAATTTCTCCAAGACAACCCGAGGCATTGCGATAGCTAGGGCCGGCATTACGTAACAGCGCAGGCGGTTCGAGATAGTTCAGACGAGGATTATCTTTTTGAATATCTATATTGACGTGCCCTTGGGCGATAACCAAGTCTCTTGCCCCGCGATTATCGACATCGACAGCCTGCATCCCCCACGCTGAATGTCCCATGGTAAGCCGGGTCAATCCTGCCGAAGCACTGGAATAGTCAAAACTGCCGTCTCCGCGATTCAGATACAACGCATACGTCTGCAAGGCAAGGTCGCCCACCACTATGTCCGGATGACCATCTCTATTGAGATCCTCGAAAACAACTCCCATTCCGGCGAAATTGTGTCCATTCTCATCGGCCGCAACATTTGCTGTTATACCTACTTCTTCGAAGCTCCCATCGCCTTTATTCCGGAAGAGAAACTCATCCATGCCGTCGTTCGCAACATATACGTCGATCTTCCCGTCACGGTCGTAATCGGCAATGGCAATGCCGAGTCCCTTGCCAGGACGCCCCATACCAATCTTTTGAGTAACCTCAGTAAAGTGGCCTTTGCCATCGTTGTGATAGACAAGTGGCTCAATCGCTGGGAAGATCTTCGGATCACAATAGCTTTGCTTTCCATCCGGAGTAGGGCACTCTTTGTCGTCAAAGTTCCACTTCAAATAACGCAGCACCACCAGATCGAGCCAGCCATCATGATCGAGATCAACCCAGGCTGCACTCGTCGACCATCCGTCACCAGTTACTCCGGCAGATGTTGTCACATCGGTGAATGTCCCGTTACCGTTGTTGTGGTAAAGCCGGTTATTCGGAAACCCCGTAACAAACAGGTCCTCATACCCGTCGTTATCGTAGTCGCCCACGGCAACGCCCATTCCATAGCCTTCCCCTGCCACTCCAGCCTTTGCTGTTACATCCTCAAAGGTTCCATCTGGCTTCTGGTGGTATAGGCGATTCCAATCCTCAGGCCCAGATTTATGCGGTTCACGTTTCTCCTTATTAGGATCGGGAAACGAAGCTCCATTCACAAAGAAGATGTCTAGCAGGCCGTCGTTGTCGTAATCCAGCAAGGCGACACCGGAGCCCATAACCTCCAGAGGATAGCTCCTCGAACTGTGATAAGCGTGGTGGCGAAAATTGATTCCATAAGTATTCGCTTTCTCTGCAAATCGCACACCCGGGTCCTGATCGCAACTTTGCGTATAAGATCTGGCGGACAGGGAAAAGAAGATTGCCAGCGCCCCAAAGGTGCTTTGGCAAACAGTCAGGGCCTTTGCAATCTTCCACCGCTTCATTGCGCACCACCACTTTTCAACTTCGTGTACTGCGCCTGCATGATTTCTGCCTTTTCCCGATTTCCGAGTTGGCGATAGACACGCGCAAGCATGAGATAAAGCCGCTCATTCTTCAAGTCGATACGAATCGCAGCTTCCAATTCTTTTACTGCTTCAGCTTGCCTGCCTGTCTTTGCATACGCGAGACCAAGAAGTTCATAGGTTGAGGAAACTGGCTTCGACGACTTCTCTGCCATCTGCAGCCAGGGAATCGCATCTTCAGGTTGGTTCTTATTCAACAAGACGCGACCCAACCCTATATAGGGAACAGGATCCTTCTCCCGCTTCTCTGCTTGCCAGGCGATAGCTGTGCGATATGCTGCCTCGGCAGCATCCATCTGGGTAAGGCCTTCGTTAGAGAGACCGATCAATGACTCTGCAGAAACAGTGCGCGGAGCAAGTTGAAGCGTGTGGTTCAAGGCATCGATTGCACCATCGAAATGCTGCGCAGAGAAGCGTATATGCCCCAAGGCCTCCCAGGTAGCCGCATCCTGATCGTTCTTTTCGAGTGAGCGCATCAACCACTTCTCGGCTTCCTGCAAATCCGGAATTGCAGCACAATCGAGTGCAAAGATACGAAGATCGAAGGCAGATAATTCGTCGAGTTCCGAAGCCCGAATAATCTCCGCCATAGATTCATGGGGTTTATGTTGCCGGTAAAGAACCAGGCCGAGCAGTGCGTGTGCATCCGTTGATTTGGGATTCTTTTCCAGATAGTCACGTACGATGGATTCGGATTCTTTCCATTGAGGTGTATCCAGCAACTGTCTTGCTCGGATAAGTTCATTGGTATCCCGAATGTCATGATTTTTCGTCCCAGCATCGGTCCTCTGCGATATCTGCGCCTGCACGGTGGAGCAGATCCCACAGAGAAAGGCTAGCAGTACATACGCACAGCCTCTCAGCAAAAGATTCCATGACCCGATGCGCCGGTTAGTTCTCATTGACATACGATTTCGCTTGAAGGAGTCGAATACACATCTGGATGAGGGCGGCGGGCAAACGCTTTTGCGATTGTCCGCCGCTCACAGCTATACGATGCTCCAGTTACGAATTACCATTCGAAGCGTGCACCGAGTTGACCTCGACGGTTTCCACTTACCCCCGTAACATTGCCGAAATAGGCTCCTCCAATATTGCCCGTATTCGGTGAGTTCCAATGATGACGATTGAAGATATCGAAGAACTCAGCACGCAGAGTGGTTTTGTAACGACTATCGTGGAAAGAGAATCTCTTCAGAATGCTTAGATCCTCGTTGTACCAGGCCCATCCTCTCCAGTCACTGTAGTAGGGCTTTTGATTTCCGAGAGTTCCAAGAAACTTGCCGGAACCATCCGCCGCGTACAAGTCCGTGAAGCTCGACGGGTTAACAAACTGATTCGATACGTTGCCAAGATTATTGAGATCGAGACGCTTGAAGTGATTGGACAGGGCGCCCGGTGTCTTTACAACATTCGCAAAGGTATTGCCCCAGTTTGGATAGCTCCAGAAACTAGGCCGTACTGCTCCCATCGGCTGTCCACCATGGTAATCAACCAGGGTTGATACAATCCAGTTGCTTACTACCTGCTTTACAATCGGATGGCTATTTGCCAGCCATCTTTGTCCGCTACCCAGGGGCAACGTATAAGAGAGATAGCCCTTCACCTCATGTCGAACATCGTTCGGGGAAACCAGGTTCTTCATCTGATCCATGGCGTAAGGATCCTGGTATGGATTCCCTCCTCCCCAGTTTTCAGCAAAGTTTCCGTTGGCACGATTTACGTTGCCGGCTTCATGAGAAAAGGTGTAGCTCAGATCCATGCTGAGGTTATTGGTGGTACGACGCTTCACTTCTACGACCAGCGCGTCGTAACGGCTGCTACCAATCGCAGAATCGGTAAAGAGAATTCCACCACTTTGTGAGGTCTGGGGATAGGGCCGCAAGGCATTCGGAGCAGCGTAACCTCCTGATCCGTTGGTCATTGTAGTCATGAAGGAATACCAAGGCACACCGGCCTTTGTCGCATCCGCCTCACTGCTCACCCATTGTCCAGCACAAGACTGGAAGCCCGAATCAGCTGTACCGCAATCTTTCTGCAAGATGGTCTGGTAGGCACTCCACCGGGCAGAGTTGCGGGGATCGTTAGCACCATCGTGCAGATGTCCGCCACGGTTGCCGATGTAGTTCACATCGATAACGGTGTTGTGAGCAATTTCGTACTCGATACCGACGTTCCAATTCTGCGTATGGCCCAAGTACAACTTGTCGGGATCAATCGCGACCGTACACCAGGAACAAATGATATTGGCATTCGGGTTTCTAGTAGGAGTAATGATATTTCCAGGATAGGTTGATCCACCATCCCATTGATAAATGGAATTCACAGGAACAGCTGCTGCAGGCATGATGTTCTGGTCGGTATAACCGAAAGAGGCTTCACCGGCATACGGCGCTCCACCCCATTGATTGATACCAAGAGGAACATAAAACAATCCATAGGAGCCACGGGCAACCAGCTTGCTCGTGACCTGATAGGATGCTCCGATGTGCGGTGAAAACAGATGCCAGTCTTGATTCTTTTCAAAGGATTGGCTCCCGTTGGAGAGATACTCAAAAGCACCCGATAGTGGAGCCCAACTGGAGTTCTTCGCATCCAGATTAAAGTTCGTCCACTGCCCGTTAATCTCTTTCCAGGGAGTATTGAAGTCCCAGCGTAGACTACCGTTCAAGGTGAGTTTGGAATTCAACTTGACCGTGTCGTCCACATAGAAGTTCAGTCCCTTCCGGCGACCGCGCAGATGTCCACCAACTTGCTTGGAGGCAGATCCCACTTGCCCGACCATGAAGTTAGCAAAGCCGAAGCCGACATAGGGAGAAATCGATGGATCATTATAAGTTGAGAGCGATTCGCCGGTATTGGAGTTAAAAGTGTAGTTGAGGTATCCATCGGCTCCGGTGCTATTAGCACCGTAAGAGACAAATTCTCCACCGAACTTAAGGACGTGCCGTCCACGTACCCAGGAAAGCTCATCTTTATAGTGAGCTTGGTAGTAGGGCAAATGGTCTGCTTTGTTTGATCCTAAAGACGGCTCTCCATAGTTATTGTTCCCGTTGAAATTGATATTCGGGAAATTGTTGGCTCCGGTTCCAGTCGAGGGAAAGCCTAGAGCTGCATTATCTACTGAGTGCGAACTCACATCCCAACGTAGCCAATAGTTATATGACGCCGAGGCAAAGTTCACAAGGTTCGCATTGATGGTGTGGTAGTCCTGCAAACGCACTTGCCAACCTACCGTTCCTTGCACATAGCTTTGGGTCAGAGGTCCGCCATCGCTGGTGTCATGCTGCCACAGGCCGGAGGTCTGTATCGGTGTTTCGCGATAACGGTTGTAGGAGAAGTTGGCGTGGTTGCGCTCTGAGAAGTGGTGATCGAACTTAATATCGAAATGATAGTTGTCGTTGATCGGAAGATCGCCAAAGGTCGCCAGATTCCAATAGTTCTGGCTCAGATTGTTGTTCTGCGGAGCATAGTTCTTCCTGAATATGTCGGCGATCTTTTTCGATTGGCTGCTGAGATAGCTGGAGGGGATGACATTCCCTGGAAAGACATTTCCAGGGGACAGAGGATTGAAGATCGCACCGAAATAAATCGGATTGCCGGAAGCATCAAGCTTGCCGGTTGGGCATGGAGCATTGCAAGGTTGATTCGTTAAAGGATTCGTTGTAACAGCATTGAGCAGCTGACTAAAGTCGCCGTCAAGCATCTTTGTGGTCGGCACGGTCGCTTGATTGACCATGTAGGTCATATTGCGTTTGTGAAAACGCTCATAAGCGCCGAAGACAAAGGTATGGTTCTTCCAGATTGGACCACCTGCGCTAAAGCCCCAATCGTTATAGCGATTCAGGGGACGCTTATAGTTGGATTTGCATTTCGCATCCCCTGAGTCGCACTGGGAGAGGAAATATTTGTTATCCCAGGTGTTGGCGTTCAAGGCCTCATTCGCCAGAAAGCCGAAAGCACTGCCATGTAGAGTGTTGGTTCCGGATTTCAGCTCATACATCAACTCTCCGCCACCGGACTGTGCGGCGGCAGCACTGATACCGCTGGTCTGCACCTGGAACTGATCGACGGAATCCATTCCCGGGCCATTCACGATTCCCATGATGCCCGCATCGGAGCTGGTTCCATCTACCGATGTCGCCAGAGAGGCAATTTGCGATCCGGCGACGCTGTTGTTGTATCCCTGCTGGCCACCTTGCACGGTACTGAATGTCGCCACTACGGAACGGCCAAAGGCGCGAACATCACGTCCACCATCGGCTGTCAAAGGCAGATCTGTCAGGACATTCCCCGTAACCATGCTGCCCAAAGTTGCGTCTTCGGTGTTGAGAAGGGATGCATCCGCAGTTACGGTGACACTCTCCTGAAGAGAACCTACTTCCAATTTCGCGTTTAGCGTCACGTTCTGAGACATAGAAACCGTGATTCCCTTACGCGAATAGGTTTTGAACCCGGGTTTAATGAACTGCAGCGCATATTTGCCGACCGGCAAATTCAATACCCTATAGATACCCTGCTCGTTCGTTGTGTCTCCCTGATAATGCACTCCGGTTTCGGCCTCATAGATCGTCACCTCCACCCCGGAAACCAAAGCGCCGCTCGGATCAGTTACCGTACCGGTGATTGACCCTCGATCCACCTGGGCCCATGTCACCGTCGATACGCTGACGAACAGCAAAAACAGCCTCCAAAAAGCACGCATAAAGATCCTCCCGATCTTCTCTTTGCACGAGCAGCAGCTCATCGATCCCGGGCAATCGCCGAACGGATTCATCACACCCCCACATCCGTTCAAAATCGCCATCCTTCGAGTCATAGTGCCGCATCCCGTTTCCTTGCTCTTCCAACTCTGCAGTCTCAGAGAGTCTCGTAATGCCAGATGGCTGTAGAGCTCGTTCCAAAACAGCTTTGTTGAACCGACGGCAATTAAATGACTTACGAAATTCCGCAGGATACGTAAGGGAAGGTTAAATTTACAGGTGGGCGGGATCAGCGCATGAGAGATGGGTCTCGCCGCAGATCATCCACGCAGGTGCGCAGTTTCCGACTCTCTCCTCTTACACCCAATATCTCCAAAGATTTCCCCGGGTGAATTTATTGCTTATCTCAGCCGTTCCTGCTTCGAGAATCAAAGGGATCCCGCCATTCCCATGCCAGACGCTCTTCCATATTTAGGGGAAAGGCCCCCGCAGAATGCACAACGCCGCCCGATAAACCAATTCAAATGGTCCGGGCCTCCAAGGAAGAAATTTCGCGCTTTGGAGAACATATTCGACAAAATTACACGTAAACAGTAGAAAAGCAGGGCCGATTTACCCCGTAAATCGGCGCGATTAACGTTTGTTTCAGGGACAAGAAGGCTGCAGGGAAACCCGTAGAAGGTCGAATCTGGGTCTCCGCAGAAGAGAAAAGCCCTGCTCGCTAGAACAGGGCTCCTATGAAACAGCTGTATGGAGGTCAGTATCTAGAAGGCATCAAGCTCCGTGATTGCCCGAAGCAGATCTTCAGGCTGAGGCAGAATTGCGTCTTCCAGAATCGGCTGGTAGGCCACAAAGGTGTCGATCGAAGCAACGCGGCGCACCGGAGCATCGAGATCTTCGAAAAGCTCGTCGGCAATTCGCGCTGCAATCTCCGCTCCATACCCCCAGCTCTGCATATCCTCATGAGCGACAATGACTTTGCTGGTCTTGCGGACAGAGGTGGCAATTGCGTCCCAATCGTACGGACTCAAGGTGCGGAGGTCAATCACCTCAACCTCGATCCCTTTATCACGCTTGGCCTTCTCGGCGGCTTGCAAGGCACGTGGAACGACAGCACCATAGGTCACCAGAGTCAGGTCATCTCCCGGACGAACAATCTTTGCCTTACCGAACGGAATCATATAATCCGGTCCGGGATAGGCTGCACGGCCAAATGTCTCACGATAAAGCCGCTTATGCTCGAGAAAGAGCACCGGATCATCGCAGCGGATGGCGGTACGCAACAGTCCATTGGCGTCCAAGGCATTCGATGGAAATACGACGCGCAATCCGGGAATGTGGGTAAACATACTCTCTCCCGACTGCGAGTGATAGATGGAGCCTCCCGTCAGATATCCGCCGATTGCGACGCGGACGACAGCGGGAGCGGAATAACTTCCATTCGAACGCCACCGCATCACCGAAAGCTCGTTGCGGAATTGGTGCATCGAAGGCCAAATGTAGTCGAAGAATTGAATTTCGACGACCGGCTTCATTCCACGTACACCATAGCCGACGGCACGGCCTACGATATTGGCTTCAGCCAAGGGAGAGTTGAAAACCCGGGCCGAGCCAAACTCGCACTGCAATCCCGCTGTCAGCTTAAAAACTCCGCCCTTGCCCTTAACTTCTTTGAGTGCCTCTTCGCGACTGCAATCGGCCACATCCTCGCCGAAGATGACAATGCGGGGATCGTGCCGCATCTCATCCTTGAGACAGGCGTTGATCAAATCAGCCATTGTCCGTTCATGCGAATCGGCTGTACGGGCGGGTTCGGTAGCTAAAGAAGCACGGGTAGGATCGTAATCTTCGGAATAGACGTGGCGGCGAATAGAGGAAACCTCAGGAAGAGGCGAGCGGAGGGCCGTTTCTGCTGCCTTCTTTACCTCTTCATCCACTTCGTGTTCCAGCCGGTTAATCTCTTCGGCTGTCAGAACACCCTCCCGAAGAAGTCGCATCTGCATCTTGGCGATGGGATCACGCAGAGCATCGCGCTCTCTTTCGGCCTTCGTACGATACAGTCGATCGTCGTCCGATAGGGAATGCGAATAGAGACGCATCACATGACCATGAACAAATGCCGGTCCTAAACCTGCGCGGCAATACTCAGCTGCCCGTTGAAAGGCAAAGAAACTCTCTACCGGATCGGTTCCGTCGATCTCCTCGAAATGGAAGTTGGGGAAATTCGCTACCAACGTGGAGATATTGCCGCCGGGAGTGTTTACCTCGACCGGAACGGAGATGGCATAACCATTGTCTTCCACCACGAAGATCACGGGCAGCTTCTGATTTGAAGCTGTATTCAGTGCTTCCCAGAATTCGCCCTGCGAGGTCGATCCTTCTCCGAGCGATGTATAGACAACCTCGTCTCCATGGAACGAAATATCGTGATAAGCGCGGTAGTCATCGGACGACTTTTCGGCCGATTCAGGGAAACGCGAGTAATAGCGTCCGGCTTCCGAGCAACCTACGGCATGCAGCAGCTGGGTGCTTGTTGCCGAGGACTGCGAAACAATGTGTTTTTGCCTGTCACCCCAATGGGTCGGCATCTGACGGCCACCGCTTGCCGGATCGGCCGCGGCTCCAACCGACTGCAACAGCATTTCGGTGGGCGTTACACCCAAAGTGAGGCAAAGAGCGCGGTCGCGGTAGTAAGGGAAAAACCAGTCATAACCTGGCCGTAAGGCCAATCCGGCACCAACCAACAGAGCTTCATGTCCAGCGCACGAGATCTGGAAGAAAATTTTCTGTTGCCGCTTAAGCAGGATTTCACGATCGTCTACACACCGGGAGAGATACATCAACCGGTACATCTGAACTAGCTGATCTTTGGTGAGGCCGGAAGCAGTTTTACTTTCTTTTTTTTCTGCCACTCGAATTCCATTCCGGGCCATAGATACTCCTTAACTTACCTGGGTGTTGCCGAGGCGGTTTTTGCAATGGCGACATGTGATTGTATCAACTGAACAAGCCCCAAGGGGAGCGCCAACAACCGAGCAGCCCCGCAAAATCAAGGTCCTTTAACGAACGGCAGGACTCCTTGATCTCGCTGAGAAGAATCGGTTTTCTAGCGGCCCTGACTCTATTAAACTCCGTCCAGACAATCGATTTCGTGACCTGGGGCACTGCATAATTCCAGGAGAGCTATTGGGTCTTCATTTTGTCCTTGACGCTTTTGGCTAGTTTCTCGATCTGTTCAGCTTTCTTGATCACCGAAATTGAGAGGGTATCCTTGGTGGATTTGTCAACCTCCTCCTTGAGCTCGGTTGCAAGCGTAAGCAGCTGGTTTGCATCCTCAACCAACTGCTTTTGGCGCTGCTCATTGAGAGCCTTCATGCGCTGCCGAAGCATCTTATCCTCGAGCGGATTTGGGTGGTCGCCAGGGGAAATCGGCCCCGATGGCATCTGCTCGGTAGGCTGATGCTGTTGTGGCAGTTGGCCTGAGCTCTGACCCCAAACTGGAGCTACAGATAACAGAAAGGCCCCAAGCATGACAAGCTGAGCAATTCTGGCACTCAGCCGAAAGCGACGGAATTTCACACGCCGTGAGAACATCGGTTCATTATAGAAACAGGGCATTTTGTCTCGCACCACCAGGAATAAGAAACGCATGATTGTACTACCCGTTTTGTCGTCCTACCTGCAAAACAATTTTCTGGATAATCTGTTCGGCGGATGGCTCATTGATGCGCAGAAGTTCCTCCGTGACCTACCGGAATTGTTACTTTGGCTCATTCTGGCATTCGTCCTTATCCGCCTGCTCCGCCTGATTACCCACCGTATGGTCTATGTTGCCGAACGGCACGCGGCCGAAGCGATCCGTATCTCCCAAGTCAAAACACTGTCCTCGGTCATCCGTACCACGGGCATCGCCGCAATCAGTCTGTTTTGCATAACGATGGCGCTGGCCACCCTGGGTTTGAATCTGGGTCCGCTGCTGGCCCCCAGTGCGGCTGCTGGCGTAGCAATTGGATTTGCAGGGCAAACACTTGTCAAGGACATGCTGAACGGAATCTTCATTCTCATGGAAGATCAATTTGGTGTCGGAGAAATCGTAAAAGTTGCGGGCGTAGCAGGAACGGTCGAGAGCATGACCCTAAGGAAAACAACGATCCGGGACGCAGATGGCACGCTGTATGTGATTCCAAATTCGCTAATCACCACTGTAGCCAATCAAAGCCGCGATTTCTCGGTGGCCACCATCAATGTATCTGTCGACTATTCCGCCAACCCTGATGAGGTAATGGCATTGTTGACTAATATCGCAATGGGTGTGCGCAACGACCCGGCATATTCAGACGCATTCCTCACAGATCCAAAGGTACTAGGCGTCGATGCACTGCGGGGCTCGGAGGTAATCTACCCACTGCAACTCAGAACAAAAGCCAACAAACAGTGGGACGCAACGCGCGAGACTCGTCGCCGCATTCGTCTAGCGCTGGAAGAACATGAAATGCTACCAGGCGATCCTTACCGAGTCTTCAATCGGACCATGGACAAACTCACGGGAAAGCCCAAGCAATCCATCGCCGAAGCAAAAATGGATCCGACTCAGATCAAGCCTAACGAAATAAACCCATTCACAGGGGAAGGCATGTAGGGCAATTCGTCCTGTATGCCAGGCACAATCGGGGATGGCATGCGAGAGCGCCAATGAATTCGGAGAGACTTTCTGGTCCAAGTCGTATCGTCTTCCATGTTTGCAATAAAATGTCTTGAACATTTGCATGCGATAGAGAGCAATAGCGACTCACATCCATAAGAGAAATGCCTTCCAATATCCTCAACACAAAAACAACGCGTGGAAGAGTAGTGCGGAATGGAGCGGATAGAGTATCACTCCAGCACGGTATAGAAGGAGAATCGTTAGGGTTCTCCTTCTTCACCGCTTTCAGGGATTCCAGGCACGACTTAATCAAGCAATGCTTCATCCAGCGAAGGTGCCATCCGGGGCGCACGTAATCTGCATCTGCCGCCCGCTTGTAAGCATCTACGATCGCTTGCTCTGCTATAGCATGATCGCCGCAGAGTGCAAGTGCGAGACGATAAAGTTGACCCAGATGTGCAAGAAAGATATCGGAGTCTGTTTGCACAAGAAGCTGCCTTTCTCCACAATGCTCCTGGTCAAAAGAGAAAATAGCCATCCTGAATTGCTTTTAGTTGCTCTTTGTCCACCAGACTGGCGGTAAAGGGACGTGTGGCAGATGAACTTTCCGCAGAAACCTGGCAAAATCGGGAGCGAACTCCTCTCCGACATTCTGCATTGCGAGGCCTGTAAACGCTCCGGTGCTTCTTTGTCCCGCGTGGGTCAGATTGTCGAAGCCGCAAGGCAGATAGGCATTCCCAATAAACCCGCCAGCAGCCGCTCCGGTGAAATTCGATAAGGCGATTGTTGCGTGCCCTCCGTCCGTGCGATCAACGAAGGTGAAGATCAGGGCATGCGCCAATCTTCCTGCTGAGGATGAGCTCTCCGAGCGACGATAACGCGGATCTTCGTGGAAGAGAATCGAAGCGGAAGCACGTCCAATCTCCTGAGCCCCTTTACGAGCAAAACTGTCTCCATAGAAGCGGCCATAGGCTTCCGCCCCGGAGCGCCACTCGCGAGGATAATTATCGGGAGGCTTGGCCATCCGAATCCCGCTGTTGAGAGCGGCAGTAAAAAATGCGCGAGGCCCAAATGGGCGTTCAAGAAAATACTTCAATTTTTCTTCGGTATTCATTGGCTGCAGTGATTGATTAAAGCGTGAAGCGAAAGTGGAGTTATGAGATTGATGCAATTCCGGCGTCGAGGTAGCACCTGCGGCTGACGGAGCATCGGGTAAATCCTGCTGTTTCACTTTCGAAGATGCTTCGGGAGTAGACACAGCCTGACTTCCCGCTTGTAACGATAGGTCAGTGAAAACGATGACTAAAAACAGGACCCTAAGTATTCGCCCCAAACCAGAAAGCGAGTGGTTCCCTATTCGAGAAGGAAAATCCGGCTTCGAATTTAGCAACCGGTTTCGATAGGGTATAGCTCCACCACCATCACGCATTGACATTCAGAACGCACCTTACTTTTCGGGATAAGTTTCTCTTCGTAGTTTCACCTGCCGCGTAGTAAGCGAATGTTAAGGTATGTCAAGCTGCAGTTCAGAATTGTCAAGACAGAAGAGACGCTTGACATTTCTAAACGTAGTTCTGTGTCAGCAAGACATACAATAATCCGGTGTTTTGCGGAGTAAGGAATGCAAGGCGGTAATCACGGACTTTGCGAAGAAGGCCAATCGGAGTCGGCGACAGGGCAGATCCTGGTCGTCGATGACGATGTAGAGTTATGCCTGCTGGTATCGCGTTTTCTGGGCGCAGAAGGCTACGCTGTTCAGACCGTTCAAAACAGCGAAATCGGCATCGAGCGTGCACTTTCCGGGAGCTACGATCTCGTAGTTCTGGATGTAATGATGCCGATTATGGACGGGTTTGAAGTACTTCGACGGATTCGTACCAGGTCGAACACACCGGTGCTGATGCTCACTGCCCGCGGCGACGATCTCGACAGGATTTTGGGACTGGAAATTGGAGCTGACGATTACCTTCCTAAACCATTCAACACCCGCGAACTTTCAGCACGTGTCCGCGCAATCTTACGCAGGACAAATACAACGAAAGCAATTCTGCATTCAGATATGTCATCGGTTCGAGTCGGGGATATGGAGCTGAATGCCGGAGCTAGAACAGCACGTTGCGGAAATGAAATACTAAATCTCACTACGGTGGAATTCGATCTTCTCAACCGGCTCATGCGATCAGCAGGATCTGTCGTAGAACGGGAGGAATTGACGAAGAATGTCCTCGGCAGAGAGTTCTCGCCTTTTGACAGAAGCATCGATACTCATGTGTGGAGCCTGAGAAAAAAGATCGGGAGTGCCCCGGACGGGACTGAAAGAATAAAGGGCATTCGCGGCATTGGATATCTTTATGCTGTAAGCAATTACTTCATAAACAAATGAACCCAATGCGAAGTCTTTTCCTGAAGATCCTGTTATGGTTTTGGCTAACATTTGCAATTGTATTGGTTACATTACTAACCATTACATTTAGCATTCGCAGGAAGGAAATAAACAACGAGGCCAGACTCAGGCTCGAGCTACACCTGCCTGTCGAAGTTAAGCAAGCTGCCGAAATTTACGAAAAAGAAGGAAGAGTCAGTCTTCAAAGCCATTTTGATCGTATGCAACGGGGTGGAATTATCAGGCCATACTTCCTGGATGAAAAAGGAAATGACCTGTTAGGCCATACGCCGCCCGTGCGAGCAGTTGAGTTCGCAAGAACAGCAAAGTTCGGTCCATCATGGACCTGCAAAGCCATATTATGGAATATCTTTGCCGCACAACGTGCCATCGGAGCAAGCGGGCGAAGCTATACGATGCTGGTTGTCATTACCCACCCTTCTGTTGCTATCTTGCACACGGTACCCGACCTAAGAACATCCCGTATTTTGTTGACCATCTTGGTGGTAGGAGGCACATTCTGCTTCTGGCTTGCACATCATATTGCCAGACCAGTGGAGCAGTTGAGTAAAACAGCCAGCCGGATTGCAGAGGGAGATCTCGATGCGCGAACGGATAAAAGTATTTCTTCCCGCCAGGATGAAATTGGGCGGTTGGGCCGGAGCTTCGACTGCATGGCTGAACAAATCGAATCTCTCGTACGCGGGCAACAGAGACTCCTACGAGATGTCTCGCATGAACTGCGCTCCCCTCTCGCACGCTTGAGTCTCTCGGAAGGGTTATTGAGACAATGCCCACCTGAGGAACGGGAGGAATACCTAAACAGGATAGAACTCGAGGTGCAACATCTCGATCAGCTAATTGGCCAGCTACTCACCCTGGCTAGAATCGACAGTGGAACAGACGCAAGCTGCAAAGAAAATATTGAACTAAGCACCCTGGTGCAAGAGGTAGCTGTAGATGGAAACTTCGAAGCACAAGCCAGACATCGTAGCGTCAAAATAAGCTCGCTCGAACTATGCCCGATAGCCGGAGCAGAAGAACAACTGCGCCGCGCTGTTGAAAATGTCGTGCGCAATGCCATTCGGTACACACAGCCCTGCACAGACGTAGAAATCACCTTATCCAGGCAGAGTACACCTGCAATTGCAGTCATTCAGGTACGAGACCATGGTCCCGGTATCGCAGCTGAACATCTGTGCAAGATTTTCCTCCCTTTTTATCGGGTGGCGACCACATGCAGTGAGGAGACGGGAAATTCTGGATTAGGTTTGGCGATTACAGAACGTATCATGCGAATGCATGGTGGAAATGTCAGTGCCGAAAATGCTACCGATGGAGGCTTGATTGTCAGACTGGAGCTCCCTCTCATCCGGTAATGGACGGCTCCCCCTCCAATCTCGCCCCCATCTCTCATCGAGCAATGAAGTATTGCGCGAGGCAATACTTCACATAGCCTGTCTCAATGCCTCAACCAACTCATCTGCAGTCTTCACCGGAGGCTGACAACTATTTCCCCGGCAGACTACGGCGAAGCTCTCCTGTTCCCCATCATCGGGCAAGAATGGCAGTGTCTCCCCCAAAGCAGGAGGCAAGTTTTCTGTTGTCAGGTCTTCTCGATGGCGGAACCGCAGGACTATTTTGTTGATAGCGTACCGGGTGATTGCCAGCGATGCCATCCGGTCGGCTTCCTGATCGTCACCCACAATAACAACCTGGGCAGGACCAAGCATTAGCTGCTGTAATGCCAACCCGTAGGTCGAAGCGTACATCCCGAATCCCTCAACAATACCGGCAAAAGACTTTAGGGTATCTTCCGCAATTTCGTGATACTTGCTGTTGGCGCCCAGCATCTCCAGGCGCAACAGGGCTGAAACAGCAACCGGGTTTCCGGCAGGAGTCGGTGAGTCCTGTAGAGGCTTTCGATGTGTTGCCAATGCTCCTATCGTTGACTTCTCCGTCGTCTGTTCCGTATCGAAGAAGGAAGCCCCCGCCTGATCGTAAAAACGCGCAATCATGGTATCTGCAATCTCAGTAGCCAGATGGAAGTACTTGAGCTTCCCGGTAGCAGCCCAGCCATCGATGCAGGCATGTACAGTGAAGGCATAGTCGTCCAGAATTCCGGCAACGCGTTCCTGCGCAGATTGCCCATCCGGATAAGCAATCACATGGGCCAAACCCAGTTTTGAATCCCAAGCCTGCTGTAGTAGACGATCCAGTGTCTTTAGCGCAAAGTCACGTGGCTTTGTCAGCTGCAATACCTGAGCCGCTTCCAGATATGCCGTAATGGCCATAGCATTCCAGCAGGTATAAATGGTCTTGTCGACAAAGGGTGTGGGCCTATGTAACCTCGCTTGATACAACTTCTGCTTTGCAGCATCAAGAATTGAGGCAAGGCGCTCGGATTTTACGCCATACTTTTGAGCAAGCTCCGCTAAGCTTACCGGAACATGCAAAACGTTCCTTGCAGGATCATGATGCATGTCTCCCAGTTCTCCGATATCCCAGTATTCACTGGCAAATCGAAGCTCTTCGCCATCCAGAACAGACTTCGCTTCCTCCAAGGTCCAGGTGAAATAGTCGCCATCGTCGTCCAGATTTACATCCGCATCTTGCGAAGTATAAAAGCCACCCAGCTCGCGATCGGAGAGCCATTCATCCATCCAGCGCATAATGTCGCGGGAAACAGCTGCATAGCTTTCATCGAGGAAGGTCTGGTAGGCGTGTACATAGTTTCGAAGGAGACCAGCGTTGTCATAGAGCATCTTCTCGAAGTGAGGAACTATCCAGCGTTCATCGACAGAATAACGATGGAAGCCGCCTCCCAGCTGGTCATAGACACCTCCACGCGCCATTGCATCCAGCGTTACGGTGACCGCTTTCTTGGCCTCTGCGCTTCCTGTGCGGGAAGACACCTCCATCAAGAAATCCAGCGTGGAAGGATAAGGAAACTTCGGTTGAGATCCGAAACCGCCATGTTTGGGATCGAACAACGAGGTAGCCGAGCTGACTAGCTTCTGAATAAGAAGAGCAGAAAGCGGTCCCTTTCGTCCTGCAAAAGATTCCGATTCCTCGATGGCCGCCATTACGCTGCCTGCAGATTCCAGGACTTCATCGCGGCGCTGTTGCCAGGCGTCGGACATCGTGAGCAGAACACGTACAATTCCGGGCCGGTTGTAGCGATCTTCTTTTGGGAAATACGTTCCGCCGAAATACGGGCGTCCATCAGGAGTAAGAAATGCTGTAAGAGGCCAACCGCCCTGCCCACTGATAGCTGAAACCGCAGCCTGATACCGGCTGTCGATATCCGGCCTTTCATCGCGATCCACCTTGATCGCAATAAAACGCTCATTGATTACCGCTGCCACCTCGGGATCTTCATAAGACTCCCGATCCATAACGTGACACCAATGACACCATACAGCCCCGATATCGAGCAAAATTGGTTTCTGCTCTGCCGCCGCGCGCTGAAATGCCTCCGCGCCCCACTGATACCACTGCACTGGCTGATGCATGGCTGACCGGAGGTAAGAAGAAGCGGCGTGGCGAAGAGAATTCGTCTGGTCGCTCATCTTAGGGAGAATATCCCCTCCACCTGCTATCGCCAAATTTTTATCGGCAAAAAAGTGAGTTTCAATGTTGGTTGTACGCTTCTGTTTTGCTTTGAATGAGAATTTATGCACTCAACAAACGACGCGCCACCTGGTGGTAAAGCTCGACTGCTTCATGCAATTCTTTCTTGGAAACGCGCTCATGCGGAGTGTGCGCAACATGAATTGAGCCGGGTCCGAGAAGCAAGGGTTCGCCCCAATTGCTCAGCTTGGGGATGTCGGTCGTAAAGGCAGCGATCATCGTCGGCAGGCCCTCGACCTGGCGCATGCGCACAAAAGGAATCTCCAGAGTGAAGTCCACCTCTACCAGTCCCTCTGAGGCCTTCGAGATAGCTTCCTTGGTGGAAGAGGAGTCTCCTACCAAGCGAATCAATAATTGGGCTTCGGCATTGTCGGAAATGACATTCGGAGCACGTCCGCCGCAAATCAAGCCAATATTTAACGTACTTGGTCCTACTTCTTCCTCAATGGGCAATTCCAGAGCCAGCAGCCGATGCAACACCTCGACAAGCTTGTTAATGGCGCTGTCGCCCAACTCCGGATAGGCCGAATGAGCCATCTTTCCATGAGCCTTCAGCACAACCCTCAGAGCGCCCTTCGAAGCAAGGGCCAGACGATTATCAGTAGGTTCGCCGTTGATCAGGAATTTGCTTCCCTTGGGGGAAAGATTGGCGACGGAAGCGCCGGCCGAATCCCGTTCCTCCCCGGAAACAAAGAGCAATCCCACACGAAAACCTTCCTCGCGCAAGGCCTCGGCGGCAATTGTCTGTGCGGCAAGTATCCCCTTCGCATCGCAAACGCCCCGCCCATAGAGGTATTCATCATCTTCACTGCTGGGGATGAACGGAGGAACCGTATCGATGTGTGTGGAAAAGACGAGATCTGGATTGCCACTCTCTGGGCCTGCATAAATATTCCAGCGCGGCCCCTCGTTGCGGCTCTCCTCTGGCTGGGGAACTGGGGTCTTTTCAACCTTCCATCCTCGTCCGGCAAGGAATTCAGCAAGGAAATCCCCTACAGCACCCTCGTGGTAGGTGGTGGATTCAATGTCAACAAGCTGGCGAGTGAACAGAATGGGATCGAGTCGCATCTGAACTCCAGAATACCCTACAGGATTCTTCCATTTTCACCCGATATCGTACCGCTATCCGAAATCCAATTCTCTAATTTGAAATGGTTACAATAGAGGTCGGCCATGTCGCAAAATTCCACTACTTCAACCAGCCTGCGTTCTATTGATCTCCAGGGACCGGCGGGACGTCTAGAAGCACTCCTCAACGAAGGGAAGCCAGACGCCGCATATTCTGTCCTGGTCTGCCATCCTCACCCCCTTGGCGGGGGAACGATGCATAACAAAGTCGTCTACCACGCAATGAAGGTCTTTCAGACACTTGGGATGCCTGTCCTCCGGTTCAATTTCCGGGGAACGGGACTGAGTGAAGGCTCTCACGATCACGGCATTGGAGAAATGGACGATGTACGAACAGCCCTCGATTGGCTGGAATCTTCCTATCGCAAGCCACTGCTGGTTGCAGGTTTCTCCTTCGGCGCCGCGGTAAGTCTGGCAGCCTGCTACAACGATGACCGGGTCCAGGCGCTTATCGGTCTAGGCATTCCGACGCACGCCGAGGGCAGAGATTACGCCTATGGCTTTCTATCTGAGTGCAAAAAGCCTAAGCTCTTTGTCAGTGGAGATCACGACCAATACGGACCTCTGGGTCAGGTAAAGGCAATCGTTGAACAAGCTGCAGAACCGAAAGAGCTCCACATTGTTCCCCAAGCTGATCATTTCTTTGTCGGAAAGCTGGATACGATGCAAGCAGCCATACGTTCCTGGGTGGAGGCTAACCTCCTATGACCGGCAGCGAACCCGATGTACTCGATACGCTCCATGAGACAGCCACCTCTCTCTTCCTTGGTGGCCTCGAAGATTGTGGTTTAGAACCGGCCTTCGATCGACATCTCCATTTCGAAGGAGATGTTCTCATACGAACTCCGCACGATATTCTTAAGCCTGTCCATATTCCGCTGAACAATTACAAGCGAATCTTTGTAGTCGCCATCGGAAAAGTAGCTCTGCCAATGCTGCAGACGCTCCTGAGCAGAATGAAGCGCCGAAAGGGGCTCCGTGGAGTCTGTTGTGGGCTTGAACTGCCCAAAAAGCGCAATTGGCGTATCCGGTATTTCGTCGGAGGACACCCTCTTCCCAATCAAGACTCTCTGAACGCAGCAAAAGCCGCCTTAACCCTCCTGAAGAAAGCTTCGAAAGACACCTTTGTTTTCTTCCTGATCAGCGGTGGAGGCTCGGCAATGTTCGACTTGCCTCTCGATTCCTCTATCACTCTGGACGACATGATCGCCTTCCATGAGACTCTGCTGGGTTGCGGAGCTCCGATTTCAGAGATTAATGCGGTCAGGAAACACATCTCGGCTGTAAAAGCAGGAAGACTGGCCTTGGCAGCTCCGGAAGCTACCAAGCTGTCCATCCTCCTGCCCGATGTCCCGATGGGCAAGCTCGATGCTCTGGCCTCGTCTCCAACCCTCCCAGATCGCACCACAATCGAAGACACCAAGACAGTGATTGAACGCTACAATCTGATGCCGAAGTTTCCTGTCAGCATACAGCGCTTCTTCGAACGGGCCGATCTACCAGAATCTCCTGGAAACAAAAGCTGGAAACCGCCATTCCTCGCCAAACTGGTCGGAGACAAAACAGCCCACCGCAGGATCGAACAAACCGTCGATTTCGGAGCGGAAGCAGCTGGTTTTGCCAATTCACAACTGGATACCTTGCTCTCCAGCCATGACCTCGTGAATGCAACCCGAGATAGAGCAAAAGAACTTGGCTACCGAGTAGTCATCGACAATACCTGCGACGACTGGAACTACATGGATGCGGCCCGATATCTGCTGGAACGCTTTCATGCCTTGCGCAAGCAGCACCCACGTCTGTGCCTGATCTCCGGCGGAGAAGTAACCATAACGCTGGACAAGTCTCCGGGGACGGGAGGCAGAAATCAGCAGTTTGCTTTGGCTTGCGCACTCGAATTGGCACAATATGAAGACCAATCACTTGCCGTCTTCAGTGCCGGATCCGATGGAATCGACGGCAATAGTTCTGCAGCTGGGGCCATTGCCGATACGACCACGGTTGCGAGAGCACGGACCTTTGGATTCGATCCGGAGGAGTCGCTCAAACACTTTGACGCCTGCCCACTATTCACGGCATTGGGAGACTCTGTCGTTACCGGTCCAACAGGACACAACCTGAGAGACATCCGTCTGCTGATCGCCGATCAGCAGTAAACTCCAGGATCGCGAGTCCACAAATCATCAAAAAAGGATGATTTTGTGGGCTCGTGAGACGTATTGGACTGACCACTCTCCAAGCCCTTCATTACCAGCCACTTTGCTCATTCTGATGTAATTCATAAGTACAACATACGTGATACATATCACATGCAATAGCGTGTCATATATAGATACGCTTCAGAAGATGATATAACTCCTGTTACACCTATAGATGTCGAGAGAATCTCTCCATAGCCCTGAGCTCGCGCCTACAGCACTTACGCATGCGTCGAGAGAAGGGTGATCTCTATCTGTGTGTTTTGTTTTCGGAGGAGGGCAGTTTGCATCTTGGTATTGTGAAGGAATCAGCAAGCGGTGAGACCCGTGTTGCTTTGCTTCCAGATACCGTCAAGAACCTTGTAGCGAAGGGCCTTGAAATATCTGTCGAAGCAGGCGCTGGAGTTGCCGCAGGCGCTACGGACGAGGCCTATCAACAGGCCGGAGCCGTTATTACAAATGATCGGACAAAGCTTTTAGGAACGGCAGACATCCTGCCTGTAGTCAATTGTCCGGCAGCAGCCGATCAAAAGCTGCTGAAACCGGGAGCCGTTGTGATCGGCTTCATGCGTCCTCTGGATGCCCCTCAAGAGTTGTTGCCGGCAGTCGAACATGGAGTAACGCTGTTTTCTACCGAGCTTGTGCCTCGCATAACCCGCGCACAAGCTATGGATGCGCTTTCCTCTATGGCAACGGTCGCCGGATATAAAGCTGCCGTCATTGCAGCAGATATGTTACCGAAACTGTTCCCGATGTTGATGACCGCCGCAGGAACGGTTCCACCGGCAAAGGTGTTTGTGATCGGCGCGGGTGTGGCCGGACTTCAGGCAATCGCAACTGCCCGCCGCCTTGGCGCCGTCGTCGAGGCTTACGATGTACGTGCCGCAGCTGGAGAGCAGGTTCTCTCTCTCGGTGCAAAGTTCCTGAAGATCGATCTCGGCAGTCTGGAAACGGAAGACAAGGGCGGATATGCCAAGGAGCTTAGTGAAGAAGCTCTGAACCTAGGACGCGATCTCATCGCGAAGACGGCCTCTTACTCCGATGTCATCATCACTACGGCTCAGGTTCCAGGACGTCGCGCACCACTGCTAATCCGCAAAGATGCCGTTGAAGCGATGCGTCCCGGATCGCTCATCATCGATATGGCAGCTCCTGGTGGCGGCAACTGTGAATTGACGCAGCCAGGAGTTACGACGGATGTCAATGGAGTAAGAATCTTCGCACCTTTGAATCTGCCCGTAACGGTGCCGGTCCATGCCAGCCAGCTCTATTCGCGCAACATCAGCAACTTCTTGCAGCTGATCCTTCGCGATGGAACGATCTCGCTCGACTTTAAGGATGAGATCATCACCGGTTCCTGTGTAGCGCATCAAGGCAAGATCGTAAATGAGCGTGTAGCCAAGATCATTGGATCGACTGCTCACGCCTAGCACAAGAGGAATAAGAAACGATGAATCCAGCAGTACTGATTGCTTCTATCTATGTATTTGCTCTGGCCGCTTTTCTTGGCTATCAAGTCATCTCGCGTGTTCCCCCTCTTCTGCACACGCCGCTAATGTCGGCGACGAATGCCATCTCCGGCATTTCGCTGATTGGTTCCATTGTGATTGCCGGAGCACATCATTCCCGGCTTTCTACCATCCTGGGTTTTGTGGCCGTGACCACAGCTACCATTAACGTAGTCGGCGGATTCGGAATTACCGACCGCATGCTGAAGATGTTCCAGAAGCGGCAGCCCGCAAAGGCGGTGCAAAAGTGACAACAGCCGCTTACTTTACAGAATTCACTTATCTCATCGCCTCAATTCTTTTTATTCTGAGCCTCAAGTTCATGTCGCATCCGGAGTCGGCTCGTCGCGGCATGTTCCTGGCAGAAGGCGGCATGCTGGCAGCCATCATCGGTACGCTGCTGCATAAAGAAATTGTTAGTTACGAATGGATCCTTGCAGGACTCGTAGTTGGATCGATCATCGGCGCCTGGATGGCAATCAGTGTGCCAATGACTGCTATGCCACAACGAACGGCACTGTCCCATGCCTTCGGAGCCATGGCTGCGGCACTGGTCGGTATTGCCGAATTCAGCATACGTGGCGGAGAGATGACGCTCTTCACACGTAGTGCCTTGGGATTCGAGGTAATGCTTGGTTCCCTTACAACTACGGGCTCACTGATAGCAGCAGGAAAACTACAAGGCATAGTCAAGGGAACGCCAATACAGTTCAAGGGACAGAATTTTGTCAATCTTCTGGTATTCCTTGGAACAGTAGGATGCTTCATCTACACTCTGGTGCATCCGGAAGCAACCACATGCTTCTATTCGATGGTCGGACTGGCTTTCCTCTTTGGAATCATGGTGGTGATCCCCATCGGCTCGGCAGATATGCCAGTCGTCATGTCCCTCTTAAACTCCTATGCGGGCTTGGCCGCCGCTGCTACCGGTTTCGTTCTCGGCAACAACGTGCTGATCATTGCCGGTACTTTGGACGGATTCTCCGGCTTCATTCTCTCCGTCTTGATGTGCAAAGCCATGAACCGCTCGATAACCAATGTGCTCTTCGGTGGCTTTGGAGCACATACCGCCACAGCCAGTGCGGCACATGCGGGCGGCGTAATGAGAGAGATCTCCGTTGACGATGCTGCCGTACAGCTCGCCTATGCCAACCGAGTGATCTTTGTTCCCGGATATGGCCTGGCAACGGCTCAGGCACAGCATGCAGTCAGAGAATTGGCCGAACTGCTGGAAGGACGCGGCGTCACCGTCAAGTACGCAATTCACCCTGTTGCCGGACGTATGCCTGGCCACATGAATGTGCTGCTTGCCGAAGCCAACGTCCCCTACGGATCGCTCTATGAGCTGGAACAGATTAATCCGGAATTCCCCTCCACAGATGTAGCTGTGGTCATCGGAGCCAACGACGTAGTTAACCCCGATGCACGTGATAATCCGGATTCACTGATTGCCGGAATGCCAATCCTGGAAGTCGACCGCGCAAAGAGCGTAATCGTTTTGAAGCGCGGACAAGGACGCGGATTCTCAGGACTCGAAAATCCATTGTTCTTCAAATCGTGCACAACCATGCTCTACGGAGATGCCAAAGGTTCGCTCACTCAACTGGCACAAGCCGTACAGCATATCTAATCTAGCAACATAAGTTGTTACTTTTATTGTGGCCGCAGCGCTACCTCAAAGAAATGCGAGGTGCTGCGGCCACAGTCTTTTGCCGAATCTCTAGGTCTACATCCGTTGCGAGCCCGTTCCTGCAACATTGATTTATTTCTTAGTTGCTACTAGCTCCTCGCCTAGTTTGCGTGCGCGATCGACGGCCTCGCTGGGAGCGAAATCTTCCAACTCGAAGAATTGACGTAGCTCAATTTCTCCCTCTTTGTCTTCTCCAAAAGGCGAAGGAACACGTTTCGCCCATTCGACAGCCTCTTCCCGAGACTTCACCTGAATAATCCAATATCCGGCAATCAGCTCCTTTGCCTCTGCAAACGGACCGTCAATCACCAGCGGCTTACCGCCTGAAAACTTGATGCGGGCACCCTTGGAGCTAGGTTGAAGTCCTGCAAGATCAAGAAGCACTCCGGCCTTCACCAATTCCTCGTTGTATCGTCCCATCGCAGCAATAAGCTCTTCGCTGGGCATTACGCCAGCTTCGGACTCCTGATTTGCCCTTACCATCATCATGAATTTCACAGTTACTCTCCTTCGCTTCTACGCGTCCATTCCAAGATCAGCTGCTTAGTCTTTTATCTTTCGGGGATTTCTAGCTAGCCATCTTTACACTCGGCATCTCTTGCGTGCCGTCGTAGGCTTCCTGCAATTGCTTAATGTCTATCTTGCCCATCTGAAGGATGGCTCTCATCACGCGACCTGTTCGTGCTGGATCCGGATCGCTCATGAGCTCATTTAGGACGGTAGGAACAACCTGCCAGGAAAGGCCGAACTTATCCTTCAGCCACCCACACTGGCTTTTCTCGCCGCCTTCGGAAAGCTTTTCCCAGAATTCATCTACCTCCTCCTGCGTCTCGCAATTGACCATAAAAGAAACGGCAGGAGTGAAGGTGAAATGGGGGCCGCCATTGAGTGCGATAAATTCCTGACCACAGATTTCGAAGGACGCACACATCACAGATCCCTTGGGTCCAGGACCAGCATCTCCGTAACGGGAGATCCTGCATGGCTTCGATTGTTTAAAGATGGAAATGTAAAAGTTCATTGCCTCTTCGGCCTTGTCGTTAAACCACAAAAACGGCGTGATCTTCTGCATGAGGTCCTCTCTTCTCCCAAAAAACTTTAGAGCAGAGATCTCAGAGACTCAGCCTGGGCTGAATCCACTGAAATCTCTGCTCTGTATCGAACGACGAAAACGGAAATAGACAGCCTTTCTATCTTTTTCTTCCAGCTGCCAATTTATTGTTCGAAGCTGCCGAGATAACCTCCACCATCATTCGTCAGATATACGGCTTTATCCGGGGAAACAACATAGAAAATCCGAACAAGACCATCCGGAGTTGTAACCAGGATTCGGCCATTGCTGTCGGCAGCATAGGTACCGGATACACTCTGGTTCTGAATCAATCCCTGGCTTGTACTCCGGTCTGAAGTAATAGTTATGTTTCCCTGCCCATCCGCCGCAACCAATGCAATCTCATTCAATGCACTTGGAATTCCCAATGGCATGCTTCCGCCGAGATAATTCCCTTTGAAAGATGGATTTGCAAAAGGTCCACCCGACTGAGCCTCAATGATCCCGGAATCCGCAGACTTATCCGGCACCAAGATAAATGCCGAAGTATTGTCAATGACATATAGAAGCGGTTGCCAACTCGGCTCGGGAGGAATCACCTTTCCAGTTGTGGGGTCAATCGTATAGTGGACGGAAACCTCTGTCCCGGTAGCCAGGGTTCCGTTGTACTCATCAAAGATGTAAACCACATGCCCCGTACCATCCGAGGTCGCTATCCCTACCGTAAGGTCGGGGGTCACGCCACCGCCAGCAAGCGGGGACAAACCGTTGAGTGCCATGACGCCCTTTGCAGGCAATGGAGAAGGATTTAGGGTGAAAGACTGCTGTAGTACGCGACCACTGACAAGAGGAGCATTCAGACTTGGCTTGTCAGTAGAAGTTACCATCCACTCGCCAGGCGAGACCGCGTAGAAGCTGAAGTGGTAGCTGCCTCCTCCTATGACAAGGGTGAGAATACCTCGGCCATTCGCATCGACGGAGTAAGAGCCGCCAAGGTTATTCCAGCGTCCTGCTGTACCTGCTGAATTTGCGTCGGCAGAACCACCAACAATCTTTCCAGCTCCATCTGTCTGGAAGGAACCGACCAATGCTTCCTGACGTTGATTCAGATCTATGCCACTGAAGAGGAAGGCAAAATTTCCCTTGATGGCAGTAGTAGATGCTACAGGAGAAGCCAGCTTGAGAATACCGGAACCCCTGGTTCCATTCCCGTTCGTATCGTCAAACTGGATGATACGCATCGCAGTATTTTTCCCGGGAGCTACCGACGCAGGTGTAGCGACAGCAAGAGCTACAGTTCCTCCTCCAGGGAAATTGAAGAGGATGGAGCCTAAGCCGGTTGAGCTATTCGTCCAGGTCCCACCGGAGATCGCTTGCTTATTCAGGGCCGCTCCGCTGTTCGTATGTTCATCGACAAACCCGGAAAGTACCTCGCCCGATTGAAGAGTAAACGTTCCATTGACCGTAATCGCATCCTGTCTGCTAGGCGACCCTTGAGGCGTAGTACCGGAAAAGACGAAAGAGTAAGTACCATCCGGAATTGCTGCAATAGCCGGGTTAATCACCAGCCTCAGATTTGCTGTAGCAGTATTTTTCGCAGAGTCGGTTACAACGAATTGAAGCGTTGTATCGCTGGCTGCTGTTGGAACTCCAGAGAGTAAGCCTCCTGCGCTCAAAGTCAGACCAGCAGGCAATTGGCTTCCCGCTCCCAGACTCCACGTATACGGAAGCACACCGCCGGTTGCGGTGAGCTGTGCGCTATATGCAGCGTTCTGTTGTCCCGCAGGCAACGAGGTTGTTGTGATTACAAGAGGAGCATCAATCGTGAGGACAGTGTTCAGGGTGGTTTTTTGTGGAGTGGATTCAGAATCGGAAACCTGAATAATGAAAGAGCTCGAACCAGCCGTAGTAGGCGTCCCAGAGATAATCCCTGTTCCACTATTCAGGCTTAATCCGGCAGGCAAACTCCCGGACACAATACTCCAACTGAATATTCCGTTGCCACCAACTGCCGTGAGCGTATCGCTATATACAGTGTTGGCTACTCCCACCGGAAGAGGTGACGTAGTAGTAATCACAAGAGGTGAAATACTGCCGCCTCCGGAACCACCGCCAGTAGATTCGCTAGGATGAACATTGACACTACAACCAGCAACCAAAGCCAACAAAGATGCAAGAGAAAAGAAGTAAAGTCTGGATAGCCGCATCACGAGCCCTTATCTACATATCCGATCTTTCAGCTGCGGAACCTACCTCGGGTATGCGTTGAATACGATGCTAAAACCGATGCCCACAGATGCCACATAAGTTAATACCTCTTCGTCAAACATAGAGAAAAGGTAATCTATGACCTCTTATAAGGACCAAAAGAGGAAAAGATAAGGATTCATCTAGCAGAACCGCAACTTTTGTCGAGGGCTGCTGTATGTAGAGAAAAGCAGTTTTCTTTCTACCCAGCTACAACAATGCATGCACTGCCGGAATGAATCGCCGCTCAGAGCATGAGTCCCAGTTCTATGACTATTCGACAGCTCTACTGATAACAGCTCCACGACTCACGCCCGATCTTTCATCAACAGGTATTGGAGCTATCTGCTATGAACGTGAGCGCTGCCGGGATTTCGGAATCTTACCGATACGAGAATCGCCCCCGAGAATAAGTTCACAGGCGTGTAGGGCCGCTTCCTCAAAATCCGAAGCACTCACGGGAAGCACCTGCCAGCCTGTGGGATCTTTGCCAAGGACGTAGATTGACCGCATATTCGGAAATTCCTTCCGCAAGCTGTCATGGTGATCTTTCGTTGTGGCCAGCCAAACTCCGTTATCCACTGTATGGTCGGCCCGATCTCGCAAGAGAAGAACAATCTTGTCACCTACATAAACTGCAAGACACCCGAACATAGAACGGGTTTCAATTGGTAAGGGAGAGAGCTTATCAAGAACGAATTCATGCGGAACCTTACGCCGCTTCGCTGAGGACATAGAGTCATCCAGCAAGAACGAAAAATTGCGGCGAGGTTTCGACATGGGTTCTATGATATCCCCAAGTTTCACCGGATGAGCTAGCCAGCTACCTGCAAACGATGCAGACTAGGCCATTGCCAATATCTGCTGCCATACCTCTTCATCAACTGGTATTCCAAGCTTTTGATTCTCAGCACGAATACTCAAGACTCGTTCTCCCGGATAACGAGTTGGTTTGTTGGACACGGCGGTTCGACATTGACGCAGAGATGCGACTATGTCATCGGCAATCTTCGAAAGCTCATCCTCGGAACCCAATGCAGCGGGATGAATAGCGATAAACATCTGAGAGATTCCGACCTCCTGCAGAGGATCGGGAGCCAGCTGATGTGTTGCCTTACCCAGAGATGTCATCGCGGCAATCATGTCCAGAACCATGGAAAGTCCGGACCCCTTCCAATAGCCAATAGGTAACGGTCTCTGCGACTTTTCTATTTGACCGGGATCACGAGTGAGATTGCCTTCCGAATCGAAACCTCCATCAACAGGCAGGCTCTCTCCACGCTTGCGGTAGCTCTCAAGTGCTCCGTAAGAAAACTGCGACATAGCCATATCGAGAACAACATGTCCGGCCCTTCGAGGCACAGCGAAGACAAGAGGATTATTCCCCAAGCAAGGGTCCAGTCCACCCCAGGGAGGCAAGTTCGGCAGAGTGTTTGTCCAGCAAATTCCGATAACGCCAGCCTCGGCGGCTTGCCATCCGTAGGAGCCACCTCGCATCCAGTGATTGGTATTTCGAAGACTGACGCAGCCAATTCCGTGTTCACAGCTCAGGGTGATGGCACGTGCCATACAGTCATACGCATTGAGATTCCCGGGGCCACGTCGGCCATCCCAACGTTCAAGAGCTCCGAAGCTGGATATTCTCTCCGGAGAGTTGGAGACATCGATGCAGCCGTTATGAATCATGGCGACGAATCGTGGAAAACGATTCACTCCATGCGTGTACACCCCATCGCATGTGGTCTCGACAAAAAGCCTGGAGCAGGTTTCTGCACGCTCGGGAGTGAAGCTCAATTTCTCCAGAACTCGTATGAGGGTTTCTTGTAGATCGTCGAATGCAATCCGCAACATTCTGCGCCTTCATCTCCGGAACACTTCTTCTACTACTATGCACTGGCAAAAGAATGAAGAGCGGATTTTGTTGGACCGAACAGATAGGCGTCTAGAGCAAAAAAAAAACGAGCAGCCGTTTCTGGGCCGGCTGCTCAAGGTGTATGTGTGTGACACAGGGGAAATTCGGTTGGAATGGTTCGCCTAATCGTCCATTCCGTGGGGAGGTTCTCCCGGAGGGCCATTTTGCCCATGGGGGCCGCCGCCCCAACCTGGAGGAGGTGGTACGTTATGCTCTCTTCCTTCGCGATGTTCCGCCTGCAACTTCTTCCACTGGTCAGCAGTCATGACTCGCCGGATACCGAGCAGCATACGGGCGTTTGCTTTCTCCAGCTCTGCCCGCGCTTGTGCAACTTTATCGATCTGCGCCAGAAGTTTTGGCTCATCTGGCTGATCGGCATCCACAAGCGGCTCCATTGCTATTTCTTCTTTCCGAAGATTCGCTTCAAGGTCGATAAGTTTTAGACGGTGCTGATGGAAAATGTCATCCATTTTCTTCCGCTGATCTTCGGTAAGCCCAATTTTTTGGGCAATCTGTGGGTCATCCCACCAACGAGGACGTGGTCCTCGCGGGCCAAAGGCTCTCTCCATCGGAGGTCGCTTTGGTCCCATGGCAGTCGGCGGACTAGGTTGCTTCTGTTGAGCACCGAGGCCAACAGGCAGAAGCACCCCAATCACGCAGGCAACAATGCCAAGTCCCTTTCGTAAATTCATGGTTCTGTCTCTCCTTGCCTGGTCTTGCGATTTGTAAGTTGTTCGGAACCAGGTTCATCCGAAGCGATAAGGATCGTCAGTGGAGACATGGATGCCGGGACCCGTCTGGAAACAGCGGCATCTACATCCTCCAGCAATTGCGCATCTGCTTGCGCATCCATGGCAGCCTGAATCTCATGTGTCTGTCTGACATGCTCCCGGTGTACAGGAACAGAAGCGGCAATCACCATAAGGCATACCGCCAGGGCCCAGCGTACGGGCCACTTCCTGTGACGACGGAAAGCAGCAGGAGACTCGATAGAGGTTCGGGCATACTCCTGCGCACTCCACGCATGGGCACTTGCTCGGAACTGGCTGAGAATCTCTTCCAGCTCCTTATCCATGAGTTCAAGCTCGCAGTCCTTTTTCACGCTTGTCTCCTAAGTTGTTTACGGACTGAGTCCAGTCCTCGGGCTAAATGGGACTTCACAGTCCCAAGGTTCATTCCGGTTGCCTCGGCAATTTCGCTAAGTTCCATCTCCTCGACGAAGCGCAGAAGAAAGACCGTCCTTTGGCGCGGAGATAACTCCTCAACGGCCTTCCATACAGCTTCCACCTGCTGACAAGCCAACAGCCTCCGCTCTGGATTCGCACCATTCCCGGGAAGCCAGTCGCTGACTTCGCTCACTTCGACAGCAGGAACATGCTTCCAGAACTGGAGTTTGCGATTTCGCCAATAGTCCCGCGTCAGATTGACCGCGATACGCATTAGCCAGGTCAGGGGATTGGCCTCCTGACGAAAGCTCGACCAGCCGCGAAAAGCACGAAGGAAGCATTCCTGCGTCAGCGTCTCGGCAGCATCCCGATCCCGCAACAGCGATAGCAGAAAGCGGAAAACTTGTGCCCGGTGACGAAGGAAGATCTCATCGAACTCCTCTTGTTCGCTCGATGTCACATCCGTCTGAGGAATAGCGTGAATTGTGAGGCTGTGCTCCATTGTTTATGTAGACGAGTCCGTCTTGGGCCGGTTTACCCCCAAAGGAACGAAATCCAGGCTCCAGGAAAGCCTTTCATCCCGATTTGCCACGGTTGCGACCCGCCCAATAGAGGAGAACGGCTGGTCAACGAAGAGACTGGCTGGCCAGGAAGAACCAAAGCAGGGGTGTATCTTCTTTGGAATCAGTGGGAAGCCGAAGCAGGAACAAACGAGCCGAGATATCGCGAAAGTTTCAGCAAACGTTTGCTGAAAAATGTGATAAAAAGAACCCGGCCCTAAAGCAGCCCCGGCCCGGTTGTATATCGGAGATTAAAACCCTTTACCGCTACCGGAATTGCTTTAGTACTCCTGATTTTGGATTCGTGAAGGCAATCGTCGATCTCTTTCACGACCTGGAGAAGGTGTTAGAGTTTGGTTCGCACGTCCTCAGAAGAACGGTTCCGCCGATCTTGGCTCGATGGCCATACCAATGGGAGATTATCTCGTGCTCTATCAAAAACTGCGTGAAGAAGTGTTGCATGCAAATGTAGAGATCGCTCGGCGTGGGCTGGCTCTCCACACCTTCGGGAATGCCAGCGGAATCGATCGCTCCGGATCGGAACCGGTAGTGGCGATCAAACCAAGCGGTGTCCCGTACGACACGATGCGCCCGGAAGACATCGTGGTGGTAAAACTGGACGGCAGCCGCGTAGATGGCACTCTTCGTCCTTCCAGCGATCTGGAAACACATTTGTTGCTTTACAAAGAGTTCCCCCAAATCGGTGGCGTCGTACATACGCACTCTGAATTTGCCACCTCATGGGCACAAGCGCAGCGCCCAATTCCATGCTTTGGGACAACTCATGCCGACTACTTTCACGGTTCGGTCCCGGTAACGGAACAGCTCTCGGAAGAAGAGGTGAACAGTGCCTATGTCCTTAATACAGGCGTCGTAATCGTTCGTCGCTTCCGCGAGGGTGGACTGGATCCGCTGGCTGTTCCCGGTGTGGTTGTTGCCGGACATGCACCATTCACCTGGGGCAAAAATGCAGCAGATGCGGTAGAGAATGCCGACCTGCTTGAATACATTGCCCGCTTGGCATATCGCACTGTCACGTTAGGTGCTCCCGCCGAGGGATTAGCCAAATACGTGCAAGACCATCACTACTTCCGCAAACATGGCGCGAAGGCAACCTACGGACAAGGACAATGACGACTGTTGCAGGTGTGGATTTTGGCACGCTCAGCGTGCGTGTAACTCTTCTCGATAGCGAGCGCGGCTGGCTGGGCACTGCCGTTGCGGAATACGAACTCAAGCGCCGGCGTGACGATCCCGATTACGCCACCCAGTCTCACGACGACCAGATGAAGGCTCTGGTGAAAGCCACCCGGGAGGCACTCAAATCGGCGGGCGTACAGGGAAAAGATGTTGCGGCTCTGGCTATCGATACCACAGGATCAAGCGTCATCCCGGTCGGCAAAGATCTGAAGCCGCTTGGCGATTACTATCTCTGGTGCGATCATCGGGCAAAATCCGAAGCCGAAGAGATCACTCGTTTAGCTCACGCCGAGGGCGTCGAAGCAATTCAATGGTGCGGCGGCGTTTATTCCCACGAATGGGGCTTCGCCAAATTGCTGCACTGGCTGCGGCATAATCCGGACAAGCGCGATCAATTCGTGACAGCTTTTGAACATTGCGACATGGTGGCGGCAACTCTGTGCGGCATTAAGGATGCCAGCAAAGTAAACCGCAGCGTTTGCGCCATGGGTCACAAGTGGATGTGGAATCCCAAGTGGGGAGGACTTCCGCCGCAATCGTTCTTATCAAAGCTCGATCCGCTCTTCGACGGCGTACGTGAAAAGCTGGATAGCCCTTGCTACACCTCCGATCACATTGCCGGAGGCCTCGCTTCGGAGTGGGCAGAACAGATGGGGTTGAATGCCGGTATACCAATTCCGGTAGGAGCTTTCGACGCACACTGGGATGCCATCGGAGCAGGTTGCCGTGAGGGAGACGTCGTCAATGTTGTCGGAACCTCGACCTGCATTATCGCCATGGCAGCAAAGACAGAGCTGGTGCCGGGCGTTTGCGGGGTTGTTCCGGGAAGCGTACATCCCGCCTACACGGGTATCGAAGCAGGGCTTTCCGCAACAGGAGACATCTTTAGTGCCATCGCGCGCCGTGCTGGAACTTCGGTGAAGGACCTGTCCAATGGACTGGAAAAGTACCGTGGCGGCCAAACCGGACTGCTGCGCCTAAGCTGGGACAATGGCGACCGCACCGTTCTCGTAAACGCCGAGCTTGGTGGTGTCACCCTGGGTTGGAATCTGATCCACACAGCACAGGACGAGCTCTTCGCTGCAATCGAAGGCACTGCATTCCATACCCGGATCATCCTGGAAAGAATGGCAGAGCACGGTGTTCCCGTTGAGCGCGTTATCAATGCCGGTGGCATTCCGCAGCAAAACGCTGTCCTGAACCAGATTTACGCGAATGTATTGAACAAGCCGATTCTGGTGCCGGACGGAATTCCGACAAGCCGCGGTGCGGCGATCTTCGCACTCCTTGCGGCAAAGGCCTTCCCATCCATCGAAGAGGCACAGAAAAAGATGTGCCTGCCGGAAAAGGTATTTCAACCGGAGCCGGAATCGGTTGCCGTTTACGAAAAGCTGTTTGCACTTTATAAGAAGGTCTACTTCTCGCTCGGTACACGCGATGCCGCCGCTGTGCCACTCGGAGAAGTGCTCCTTGAACTAAAGAAGATTGCTGCTGCGGTTCAGAAATTATAAGTAGCAGCAAGACTTTCAAATACATCGCACGCCGGAATACAGCCGTTCCCCAAAGAACGGCTGTATTTTTTCCTGACTATGCGGCAGAAGAAATCTGTCTCGGTTCCCGCTCGACGAGTACAGGCTTCAGATTTACTTCCCTGTTCTGCTTACGCAGAAACAGGTTTACAGCCTGAGCAAACTCTTCCGGGGATTCTTCATAGGGCAGATGTCCGGCACCAGGAAGAAGTGTCACCGTAACGTTCGGCAACAGCTTTCTTAACTCCATTCCCGATTGCAGACTGACCACCCGGTCATGAGTTCCCCACAAAATCAACACGGGATGACTGGCGAGCAGCGGTATCTCTGAGGTAAGAAGCTTCATGTCTCTGGAGAAATTGCGGACAATTTCCAATTGATGCTCTATGGTGCCTTTCTGCAGAAGACAGCCGAGATGCCTCTCTATCAATCCCTCCCGAATGTCCTTAACCGTTCCATACATGCGTGCCAAAGCAAGCCGCTGCAGTCTTCTGGGCATGGTAAGCATGCGATGAGCGAACCATCTCCCTAGCATTGTTTGATAGAAGAAGATCAGTGGATCTGCAGCTTTGGAATAAGGATTTGCTGGAGCGTGCAGAATTAAGTTACGAATCCGTCTGGGATACCGGGCAGCAAGAGTCATGGCTACAGAACCTCCATGAGAGGTGCCGAGTAAATCGACTCTTTCCAAACCTACGGCATTAAGGAAGGCTAATAAGCGTTCGGCAGCAGCTCCAAGCCCCGCATCGAGATTGCTAACTCTATCGGACTTTCCGCATCCCAGAGCATCGATCGCGTAAACTGTCGAATCTTTTGCGAGGTGGGGGAAGACGCGTTCCCAACAATCCGCCGAACCCAACAAGCCATGCAGCAGGACCAGATCAGGCCCACTCCCTGCCTTCAGATATCGAATCCGCCGACCGTCGACTTCAACCCACTTCTCTTCTGCCGCTATGGAATCGGCATCTTCCCCTGAATACATCCAGGTGGCTAACGTCATAAACTGCTACAACCCCTTCCGCACGGCACTCAAAACGCTGATGGTTAGAGAGAATTGATGGGGAAAAAGATGTCCAGTACCGTCTGTACGAACCTTTCAGAAAAATTTAAACAGGTTACACACTTCCATAGATAGATTCAAAATCTTCTGAAAAACGGATTCTCCCGTGGGGCGGAAGATAAGACTTATCAAACGTTCAGCATCCTAACTAGCAGATTTTTCAAAGGTATACTGTTACAAAGCTCCACCCGAGGGAGCTTTTTGCGGTTGGCAGGTAACGTGCACACCTGACTCTCGCATTGTCCTAATTTAGGGCGAAACTATACGTGTAACCATGCAGCGGCCTGTATCAATTCGACTGGCGGTGGTGTTGTTGGCTGTTTTCACGCTGGCAGCAACCATTCTCGCTGGTATGAATTTCATGGAAGAAAACCATTTCCAACAGCCCGTCGATGGAGTCTGGTGGCTGGAAAGCCAAAATGGCCAAAGAAACTTAGTGGCCGAACAGGTTCTTGCCGGTGGCCCGGGACAAAGAGCAGGAATTAAGCCCGGAGACTTGCTCGTAGCCGCTAACAACCACTCCACTTCACGAATCGCCTCGCTTACCAGAGAACTGTTTCGTACCGGCCCCTACGCCAAGGCAACCTATACCATCGTTCGTGACGGGGTAAAGTTCGATATCCCGATCATCCTGGAGCCTCAAAACCGCAATCTCAACCAGGTATTGCGATTTGTCGCTCTTGTTTACCTGTTTATCGGCCTGTACGTTTTGTTCAGACGGTGGACTGCACCAAGATCGATGCACTTTTATGTGTTCTGTCTAGTGTCGTTCATCCTGTACGCCTTTAATTACACGACTGAGTTCGACATTCTCGACTGGACCATTTACTGGGGAAAGATCCTAGCGGGAGCTCTTCAACCGGCTCTCTTCGTACATTTCGCTCTAGCCTTTCCACAAGAACGCGATTCCATTCGCAATAAGCGATGGCTCGTTTATGCCGTGTACACACCGGCAGCGATGGTGGTGGGCCTGCAGCTTGCGGCAATCGAATGGTTTTCCGCAACCGAGCGACTGCAGCACCGGTTGGATCAAATCGCAACCGCTTATCAGGATTCCTTTTACATCCTGGCTGCGGTGCTTTTACTCATCAGCTATAAGCGGACAGACAATCCTTTACGCCGTCAACAGCTCAAGTGGTTGACTCGCGGTGCCTTGCTCACCGTTATTCCCTTCACCCTCCTGAGTGCTATCCCCTCTATTGCGGATATTCAGGTGAGGGGATGGATCACTACAGTAGCCGGGTTCTCCCTGGTCTTTCTCCCTCTGACCTTCAGCTGGGCCATCATCCGCTACCGGCTGATGGATGTAGACCTGATCTTCAAGCGCGGTGTGACCTACACCTTGGCTACGGCCACCATCGTAGGTCTCTACTTCGGAGCTGTTGCTCTTGCTGCCGAACTGGTCCATACCCGCTTTGCCAGTGCCGGTCCGTGGGGATTGATCCTCGCTATCGCCATTACGGCTCAGCTTTTCGACCCGCTGAAGCGAATGATTCAGCGTCGAGTCGACAGGCTCTTCGATCGCACGCGCTATGACTATCGCCAGACCTTGATTGAGTTTGGACGTGGGCTGAGTTCCCAGACCGATCTCAAGACGCTGTTGAATTCGATTGTCGATCGGCTATCGCTGACTTTGCTTGTCGCCCGGGTGGCAGTCTTTGTCATTAAGGACGAGGGTGGCTTCCAGATTCGTGCTGCACACGGGCTGCCTGCATCCATCACCGATGGACAGGAAAACCTGGACCTGAACTTTCTGAATTTCGACCGGCCTGAATCCGGCACCCATCTCTTCCTGGAAAATACCCAGCAGGTACTGCATCTGCCTGAGGCACAGCGTCATGCGGCCTCCCTTCTGGATATCAACTACTACCTGCCTTGTCGGGTGCAAGATCGTACCATCGCCGTCATCGGGCTGGGCCGCACGACAGACGGAGACTTCCTCTCAAGTGAAGATGTTGAGCTGCTCGAATCGTTAGCCAGCTACATCGGCATTGCTATCCAGAACGCACGTCTCTATACCAAGCTTGAAGAAAAGATCAGCGAATACGAGCAGCTGAAGGAATTCAACGAGAACATTGTTGAATCCATCAATGTCGGAATCCTTGCTGTCGATCTGGACGACCACATTGAAGGCTGGAACACTCAGATGGAGGCCATGTATGCCATGGCCCGTCATGAAACTGTCGGGAAGAAACTGCAGGACATCTTCCCGCCCGAGTTTGTAGAAGAGTTCAATAAAGTTCGCGACGACTCCGGGGTACACAACCTTTACAAGTTCAAGTTGACGACCCAGGCGGGAGAGGTACGCACCGTTAATCTGGCTATCGCTCCACTGCTTTCAAGAGACTTCATCGCGCTGGGACGAATCATCCTGGTTGACGACATCACTGATCGCGTCGAACTGGAAGCACAGCTGACTCAAGCGGAAAAGCTCTCTTCTATCGGCCTGCTTGCCGCAGGAGTCGCTCACGAGGTCAACACGCCTTTGACCGTGATCTCGTCCTACACGCAAATGCTGGCTAAGCAGGTACGTGGTGATGATCGCTTGGGAATGCTGTTGGAGAAGATTACGCAGCAGACGTTCCGAGCTTCGGAGATCGTTAACGGCCTTCTGAACTTCTCCAGAACAGGGACAACCGAGTTCCGGGAACTCGATCTGAATAGGATCATTCACGACACTCTGGTGCTGCTCGAACACCAATTCAAGACAGCCCAGGTGCATGTGCAGCTCGACTTGCAGGAGTCAATGCCGTTAATTCTGGGGAATCCCGGCAAGCTTCAGCAGGTCTTCCTGAATCTGTTCTTAAACGCGAAGGATGCAATGACAGGTGGCGGAACTTTGAACGTCAGCACTGTCAGCAACGGCCATGCTTGTGTGAAAATTACAGATACGGGTTCCGGTATTGCCCCGGAGCACCTAAACCGCATCTACGATCCATTCTTCACCACCAAGACAGCTCCCAAGCAAGGGGAGCGTCGCGGTACGGGATTAGGACTGGCAGTCACCTACGGAATCATCCAGGAACATGCTGGAAAGATCTACGTCGAAAGCCAAGTTGGCTCTGGAACTACATTTCATCTTGAATTCCCCATGGTAAGGAAACCGGCTCATGCCTGAAGGCACTGTTACGGTGAACGCCGAAACACCGAATGCAGAATCAGAAGTTAGTCACCGAATTCTCGTCATCGACGACGAAGCAGGTATTCGAGAATCACTAGAAACCCTCCTGACGCTGGAGGGCTACACAGTAGAAATGGCCGTCGATGGGGAGTCAGGCCTGTCGCAGCTTGATCGTAAGTCTTACGACCTTGTTCTGCTCGATTTAGCACTCCCGGGACAAAACGGCATCGAAGTACTCGGCCAACTCCGGCAAAAGCATACCGATATTCCCGTCATCATGATTACGGCCTACGGCACAGTCGACAACGTAGTCGATGCCATTCGGGCCGGAGCGCAGAATTTCGTCCAAAAGCCATGGGATAACGAGAAGCTTCTTGCCGATATTCGAGCTGCCATCGCCCGCTTCAAGGCTGAAGAAGAGAATATTCAGCTCAAGCGCGCCCTCAAGCAGCGGTACAACTTCGAAAATATCATCGGCAAAAGCGAGCCGATGTTGCGCATCTTCGATCTGGTGGCGCAAGTGGCTCCAAGCAGATCTACCGTCCTCGTCCAAGGAGAGAGTGGTACCGGGAAAGAGCTCATCGCAAAGGCTCTCCACGCCAATTCGCCGCGCAAGGACCGGCCTTTCGTTCCGGTAAATACCGGTGCCGTTCCTAGCGAATTACTGGAATCCACTCTGTTTGGCCACGTCAAAGGAGCCTTTACCTCAGCAATTGCGGCAAAGAAGGGCCTCTTTGAAGTAGCCAATGGAGGGACCCTGTTCCTGGACGAAATCGGAACCATGGGACTGGATACCCAGGCCAAAATCCTCCGTGTTCTGCAGGACAGGCGCTTTATGCATCTGGGTGGCGTACAGGAGATCCAGGTGGATGTCCGAATCATTGCGGCTACCAATGTGGATTTGCGTCAGGCTGTACGCGAAGGAAAGTTCCGTGAAGATCTCTATTACCGCCTGAATGTGATTACGATCGACCTGCCGCCGCTACGCAATCGCCGCCAGGATATTCCGCTCCTAACCGCACACTTTCTCAAGCAGTTTTCCAGCGAAAATGATCTTCCCCTCCGCCAGTTGGCTCCCGACGCCATGCGAGTGCTAATCGATTACGATTGGCCGGGGAACGTCCGAGAATTAGAGAACGTGATTGAACGTGGAGTTGTTCTCTCTTCAGGAACAACGATAACAGTCGATTTACTGCCGGGCCACTTGACCGGCAAAAACTACTCGACAGCCTTGGTCGAACACAACCCCGATGCCTCCCTTTTCGACATCCTGGAGGATATTGAACGGCGCATCATTATCGATAAGCTCGAACGCTGCAATTGGAATCAAACTGATGCAGCCGAGCAATTTCGCATCCCTCTTTCCACTTTGAATCAGAAAATCAAGCGCTTAAACATCGAAATCAAGAAGCGCGTGAAAGAATAGCCACAGCATCCTGATCAGCGATGACGCTAAGTCCTTAGGTTTCCGCATCGGAGCCGATTGGGTTGCATCTAAGTGACAGAACATCATGCCAGTGAACAAGATTGAGGGTATAGCCAAACGAATTGTGAAATCCGTTCAGGACTATGCCATCCTTTCCGGTAAAGCGCTGGCAAACCTGTTTACCCGTCCCCGTTATATGGCGGACATGATCATCCAGGCTGACCTGATCGGCGTCGGCTCCATTCCAATTGTCATTCTTACCGGGTTTTTTACGGGCGGCGTCCTGGCACTCCAGTCAGCAACCCAATTGGCACACTTTGGAGCAACGGCGGTTACCGGAGAGCTGGTAAGCATGTCGATGATCAAAGAATTGGGTCCTGTTCTCACAAGTCTTATGGTTTCAGGCAGAAATGCCTCGGGAATGGCGAGTGAGCTCGGATCCATGATTGTGACAGAGCAAATTGACGCGATGCGTTCTCTGGGGACGGACCCGATCAGGAAGCTGATTACTCCCAGAATCGTAGCTACCGTCTTCATGCTCTTTTTCTTGACCATCATCTCTGACGCAGTCGGCACTTTAGGCGGAGGAGTAGTTGCTGTTTTCATGATGGGACAGGACGGTTCGCAGTACTTTAATCGCGCCTATCAATCTCTAATGTTTGCCGATGTCATTCAGGGGCTGGTCAAACCCGTCATCTTCGGATTCATCATCGCCACCATCGGCTGTTTTTACGGCATGTCCACACGGGGTGGAACGCAGGGTGTAGGCAGATCCACAACACAAGCCGTCGTCTGGTCTTCGGTGCTTATCATCGCCGTTGACTTCATCATCAGCCGATTCATGATTGGCATCTTCGGGCGGTGACCGTGGGAGAAACCGCACTCACATTTGCGCGTTCTCAAGAAACACCGACGAGTGAACCGGTCGTTGTCTTTGACAATGTTTCGATCTCGTTCGATAGAAATCCGGTCCTTAAAAACATCTCTTTTCAGGTAGCTCGTGGAGAAACCCGTATTCTGCTGGGGCCGGCCGGAGTGGGCAAGAGCGTTCTGCTTAAGCTTGCAAATGGCCTCATTCGCCCCGACTCCGGCGATATCTATGTTTTCGGACAGAATATCTCCAAGATGCCCGAACGGGACCTCTTTGCTTTGCGCGACAGAATCGGCATTGTTTTTCAGGAAAGTGCACTTTTCGACTCGATGAATGTCAGAGACAATGTTGCCTTCCGCCTCATGGAAGAACATGTTGCTGAAAATGAAATCAATGACCGGGTCGAGCAAGCTCTCCGGTTTGTGGAGCTGGAACACACGATGGAGAAGTTTCCTTCCGAACTCTCGGGAGGCATGAAGCGCCGGGTGGCCATCGCTCGCGCCATAATCACAAAGCCTGAACTACTGCTTTATGACTCTCCTACCGGGGGGCTCGATCCTATTACTTCAACGACCATCATTGAACTGGTTGTGAAGCAACGGGACGTGTACCACTCCAGTTCTCTTCTGGTCACTCATCGGCTCCAAGATGCCTTTGTGATGACAACTCACCGTTACAACAGGGAAGAAAACCGCATTGAGGCCCTACCGGAAAAGCAGATCGATCCAAACACGACATTTCTGGTTCTACATGAGGGAGAACTGGTCTTTGACGGAACAACTCGCGCACTGCTTGAATCCAACGATCCTTTCCTCAAAGAATTTCTTGCCTAGAGTATTAATTTCTCAGTGCAGAAGCGACACTGTAGATTCCATACCGGGTTACAACTGAACAAGGTGCAAAAGCCGTCTAAACAGAGAATTGCTGCCGCTCTCCTAATAGAACAATCCGAAAGATGTAGAAATCCTAAAACGAGTGCGGCTGGATCCTATGTTAAGCAGACTGGAAGTAACGACCATCCATGACCGAACGCAAACCGGAACTCGATGCCTTGCGGGGCTTGTTTTTGGTGTGGATGACGCTCACCCATCTGCCTACTCGCATAAGTGAATATCTAAATCAGCCCTTCGGTTATGTGACCTCAGCGGAGGGATTCGTCTTCCTTTCGGCCCTGCTAGTAAGCCGCCTTTCAATCCGTCAGGCGAAAGAAGACCCGCCCAGTCTGCGTCACAAACTGTGGCGCCGTTCCCTCCGGATCTATGGCTACCATTTGTTGCTGCTTGCATTTGCCTTTACGGCTGCCGCAGGACTGGCAGTAGCAACACATCGCCACGCTCTTGAGAATCTATTGGATTTTTATCTGGCACACCCGGTTGTGGCTATCGTCGGCTCTGTCCTGCTGGTGTATTGCCCTCCGCTTCTCGACATTCTGCCGATGTACGTGGCGTACTTGTTTGTCACTCCCTTACTCTTGTCGGCAGCACTGCGCATCGGCTGGCGATGGCTTCTGGTCCTTAGCTGGGCTTTGTGGCTTGCAGCTCAGTTTGGCTTACGAGGTCTTGTTCATTCCTGGGTAGTTCACGTGACCCATCTGAAAATCCCGCTTGAGCAAACAGGCGCGTTCGACCTGTTTGCATGGCAGTTGGTCTGGATTTCAGGAATGTGGCTGGGAGCCAGATCGGCAGAAGCGCACAATCCTCTAAAGCTTAGTCCGGGATGGCTGGTGGCTCTCGGCGCGGTCCTTTGTGCGTTCTTTGTAGGTGTACGACATGCATGGCTCGGGCCCTATCTAACCCAGCCGGCACTAGAAATGGCCTTCGCAAAATGGCATTTAGGCTTAGCTTTTGACAAATGGAGAATTGGACCTCTGCGTCTACTGAACCTGATTGCCTTCACAATCCTTATCTATTGGCTCAGAAAGGGGCTTACCAAGCTCATCTCCATCGAGCCTTTCTTGACCCTGGGGAAAGCCTCTCTTGAGGTTTTCTGTGCGCATATCGTCTTTGTCTTTGGGGGATTGGCACTTCTCTACCAAGACATGACAGAGGTGCACGGGATGATCGCCATAGCTTTGCTGGCTATGACATTTTCAGGGATCTTGCTGGTTGCCATCAGAGAGGCGCAAAAGCGGCATACCAAACACCAAAGAAAACGCGATGGCAATACTGTTCAGGAAGCAAAGATATAGCTCAAGGCCGCTTAGAGCAAAACCAGCGTTACTGTGTCCTATCCAAATTCAGCGATATGCAGGTTTTCTTGACGAAAAGCCTGCGTAGGGAGTTGTGTTTCGGAATACACCTACGCTGGTTTTACTCTAGCTCTGCAAGGGCCCAAGCGAAGCTCGCTTTTCAAAAGCAAGCTTCGAAAGATGTTCTCTAGAGACCTGCGCTGACAAATTCCTGAGACTTACACAGCGATGGTGAAAGCATCTTCTGTCCGGGTGACAGGACGATAAAGGGTATCTCGCTCTACAGGAACACGGCCCGCTTCAGTGATCAATCGAATCAGTTCCTTGCGCTGCATTCCCTGCGGAGTCGTAGCTCCGGCATCGTGATAAATCTTCTCTTCTATAACTGTCCCATCCAGGTCGTCCGCGCCAAAGCGCAGAGCGATTTGGGCAATCTTAGGGGTCATCATCTGCCAGTAAGCTTTGATATGAGAGAAGTTGTCCAGAAGCAAGCGGCTGACGGCAATCTGGCGGATATCGGTCAGGCCCGTTGTCCTCGGCAAATGATCGAGTGGAGTGTTGTCGGGGTGAAAGGCCAGAGGAATAAAGGTTTGGAATCCCCCCGTCTCGGCCTGCAGAGCTCGCAGGCGAAGCAGATGATCGACACGATCCTCGTCGTTCTCGATATGCCCGTACAGCATGGTGGCGTTGGACCGGAAGCCCAGGCGATGAGCGATACGTGCCGTCTCCAGCCACTCGTCTCCATCAATCTTGTGATCGCAAATGATATGGCGGACACGATCGGCAAAGATCTCCGCACCGCCTCCCGGGAGAGAATCCACGCCAGCTTCCCGCAACCGGATAAGCGTCTCTTCAATGGAAATCTTGGCGCGGCGGGCCAGGAAAGCAACCTCAACCATCGTAAAGGCCTTGATATGAACCTGAGGGAAACGCTCCTTCAGTCCGCGCACCAGATCCAGGAAATACTCCAGAGGCAGATCGGGATGAAGCCCACCGACGATGTGGAACTCGGTAACCGCCTCGGAATACCCGGAAGCTGCTGCCTCCCAGGCCTGTTCCAAAGCCATGGTATAGGAGCCCTCAGTCCCCTTCTTCCGCCCGAAAGCGCACAACCGGCAGGCTGCCACACAGACATTTGTATGGTTGATATGCCGATTCACATTGAAAAAGGTACGATCACCATGCAGCTTCTCCCGCACCCAGTTCGCCAGCCATCCGACAGCCAGAATATCGCTGGAGGAGTACAGGGCTAGACCATCATCGAAATCAAGTTGTTGACTACTCAAGACCTTTTCGGCAATAGAAGCAAGACGCCGATCATTGATTTGCAGTGGGTGGCGGGGAAAATCAGCAGCAGACTGATGCATACTTCCATGATACCCAAGAGTTCGGAATCACAGCACTCTGACCTGCCTGGTCAAGGGCACAAGATCCGTTTGAGAATCGAAGCAGACCTCCAGGGATTTACGGCCTCATCGCCTTGGAGACCGGGCTTCTTCTTCCCCGGGCAATATCGCAATCTGGCAATATCGCGGTGGAGGAACCCCCGAAGCTACTGATAAATCCGTCTCTGAGCTCCGACCCTCCATCTACAAACTGGTAGAATCCGAAAAAGACTCCATTGTTTTTTCACATGCCTAGATTATTTCGGCTTCTGCTCTTTTGGTTCGCATCGATAGCTATCGCCACGGCAGCTTCGCAAACAGGCGAGCAGAAAACTGTGAGTCTACCCCAGATCAATGCCTACAACCTGGATAAAGCCAAGGTCACCCTTCCTGCGGACTTCCGCTCTCCGGCAAATCTGGTAGTTCTATTCTTCGATCAGGATCAATATCGCGATGCCGAATCGTGGATCTCGGCCAAAGCTCAGCTGAGCACCTCAAAGCAAGAGCTTCACTATTACCTGATGCCGGTCTATTCCAGGCAAAACTTCCTCTACCGCTGGTGGATGAACTCTTCGATGAGATCAAGCACACCGGATAACAGCAGATGGAAGTGGACGGTCCCTCTCTACCTGAATAAGCAGAAGTTCATGCAGCATATGAATCTCCGCTCCGACCGGGAAGTGACGGTGCTGTTGGTAGACAAGACCGGAAAAGTTCTCTGGCGCAGCTCCGGCTCCTTTACCCCAGAGAAAAAAACATCCCTGACTACCGCGCTAAATGACAATGCGGCCACACGCTAGAGCATTTCTCGCATAATTATGCACTCGTCAATGGTGGTGACGTCCAGTTTCCTTTAGCGATTCCAGGAGAGCGGTGATAAAGTGAGGTACGCGGAATGCTATGTCGAAGTTGGAAATACTCGAATCGGCAAATTCGACATTGAGTCCAGATGCCATCCGCAAACAGCTTGAGCTCTTGGTGCAAGACCAAGTGTTCCGGTCCAGCAAAAGATCTGTTCAGTTTTTGCGATATGTTGTCGAACAGACGCTGAACGGAGCAGCCGACCAAATTAAAGAACGGACAATCGGGGTCGAAGTCTTTGGTCGTGAGCCATCGTATGACACCACTGCCGATCATGTTGTACGAACTGCAGCTATCGAGCTCCGCAAACGACTAGCAATCTATTACGGCGACGAGCGGCACAGGGCTGAACTGCGAATGAGCTTGGTGCCAGGTTCTTATATTCCGCGGTTCGCGGCACCACTCTCAGCATCTTCGTCCGTGGAGCAACAACTTCCCTCACAGGCGGATGAAACCTCGCCTCCAGATGCTGTCAACGTTACACCTTCCGATACAAACGCTTCGCACCCAACATCGCCAAGTATTCCCATGACTCCGCGAAGCACATGGCGCCGCCTCTTTTTCTATGGCCCCGCATTGGCAGCATTGTTGCTATTGTGCTTTTTGGCCTACAGAGAGCTACATCCCAGCAATCCGGAGGATCTATTCTGGCAGCCTGTATTGGATAGTCCCGGGTCGGTATTGCTGGCTGTAGGCGATATACCCAATGGTCCGCCGTCTGCCTCCGCCGGAGACAAGACCCAGCCGGTCCCAATCATTCAAAAGTCTCTTGCTGCCAATGTGCCGTTTGCCGATACAGTGACAATCGCACGTGTGCTCGGTGTCCTGCAGTCACGTGGAAAACGAGTCGTTATCAGGCCGGAGACGAGTAGTAGTTTTTCCGATTTTCGCGAAGGGCCCGTGGTCCTGATTGGTGCCTTCAACAATGAATGGAGCCTGCGCCTGACCCACCAGCTCCGGTTCTCTCTGGCACTGGACGCACAGAAGAACCTGATCTACATCCGCGATGCCAAAAACCCGCTCGATCGACGCTGGAGCCAGATCACGGGCAAAACGTTGGAGCAGCAGATATCTCGCGGCGGTCCGACCAAACAGGACTACGCCCTGGTATCCCGAGTCTGGAATTCGGAAACGGGGCATGTCGTGGTTGTCATCGGAGGCCTGTATGCCTATGGCACGGAGGCTGCTGGAGAGTTCATCACGACCCCCCAAATGATACAAGCCATCGCGAAAACCGTGCCGATGAATAACCCTCGAATGAACCTCCAGATCGTCCTGGGTACTACCGTGACGGACGATACTCCAGGGGTTCCGCAAATCCTCGCGGTTTCATCAGAGTAAATCTATTCAGTGTCAGTCACACCTTCCCATCTCTCTAACTAATTACAAATAAACAATTTACTAAGGTCAGTGACGTGGCAGGAACCGTACCTGTCTGGCACACCGTGCTCCCGCTTTGTAAAACCCTCGACGATTTAACAAGTCATTTTTCCTCGTTGGGAAACAAAGCAGTCGAACCGTGGCCGACAGAGACAAAGAGTCATTCAGCCCGGAATAATTCGCGCTGGAGTAGGAGTATCTGACGAGGAGAAGAGAGCTGACAACACAGCTCCAGAAACATAGTGCTGACTTCTGCAGCCGTTTCTTGGGCCGTAGAGACCGTATCCGTACGAACTGTGAGGCTTACATGAACCGAATCGAAACTCCTAGGACGCATTCAGCGTACCGTACCGTCTACATTTTCTTTGCCACCCTGCTTCTTACGACGGGGATGGTTTTTGCCCAGGGGTTTTCTCGCATGAGCGGCATCGTGACCGATTCCTCCGGGGCGGCGATCCCATCCGCAACAGTAGTTGTCACCGAAACCGGAACCGGGACTCTCAGCACCGCAACCACGAACAATCAAGGGGAGTATGTATTTCCCGCTCTAAAACCGTCTTCGTACACCCTTAAGGTGACAGCACTGGGATTCGGCGGCTATACCCAGAGCAATATTCACCTGGAGGCCGATGCCGCCATCACGGTGAACGCCAGTCTGAAAGTTGGGGGGACAGATGAAACAGTAACCGTGTCCTCGGAGCCACCCCAGGTGGACACCACGACAGGAACAATTTCCCAGGTAATCTCCGATCGCCAGATTAACGAACTTCCGCTGAACGGACGGAATGCAGCAGCGCTCACAACACTTGTTGCCGGTGTAACGTCCGCCCCGAGTGGCGCCTCGGATCAGGGAAACACAAAGACATTCCCGGCCGTCGTGAATGTGTCGGTAAATGGCACCCGGGCTAACCAGACCAATTATCTGCTGGACGGGGGAAACAACTTGGACGAATACACCAATGTCAACGCTCCCTTTCCCTTCCCGGATGCGTTACAGGAGTTCAGCGTCCAAACGAGTAATTTCGCCGCCGAATATGGGCAAAGCGCCGGTGGCGTAGTAAACATCATCACCAAATCAGGAACCGCGAACTATCACGGAAATGTATTTGAATACGTCCGCAATGCCGCCTTCAACGCACATAACTACTTCTCTTTCGTGACCAACTCTGCAGGAAAGCTTGTCCCGTTCGTCGATCCTCTGAAACGGAATCAGTTCGGAGGCACGTTGGGCGGCCCGGTCGCCATCCCCGGAATCTGGAAGATGAAGCAAGGCTTCTTTTTCGGAGGCTATCAACACACGATTCTGCGTACACAGAACGCCAGCGTGGCAACTTCGACCCTACCGACAACGCAAAATCAGGCAGGCCTGTTTACCTTCACTGCCGCCAATCCAACAGCCGCGGCAACAAGCTGCATCAAGGATCCCTTTGCTACGGGCACTCCATGTTTTCCTTACACCCTTCTATCAGGCACGACTTATCAATCCACCATTCCGACCTCCCGCTTCGACAAGGCCTCGCTGAACCTGCTAAAGCACATCCCGGTCACAAGCAACGGTGCAGCATTTGGCTACAAAAAGCCTACCTCTCAAGATCTTGATGAAGGTGTCGGCCGTTTCGACCAGGATCTCAGCCAAAACGATCATCTCGTTGCTCGTTACTTCCTGGACATCTTTCACAATAAGGGTGTGTTGGATTTGAGCAACCTGCTCACCTATGCCGACCAGTCGGAAATTACATACCAGAACGCATTGGTATCAGAAGCGCACACCTTTACACCGAACCTCATCAACAATCTGATCGTTAGCTACCAACGGGAAGGCGCGGTACGCGGACCTGCTTCCGGATCGATTAATGTGAATGATCTTGGCGTGAACGTATGGCAGCCATCGCAAAAGGCCATTCAGAACATCGGCGTCAGCGGCTATTTTTCTATCGGTGATAATCCATATGCAACGTTTAAGCGCTCAAATGTAACCCTGGCAGACGACCTGCACTGGATCAAAGGTTCACATAGCTTCAGCTTCGGATTTCATGGAGAATTGAGCCGCGTAGACGTAGTCAACCAGAACGGCCAACCAGGCACTTATAGCTTCAATCCAAACGTCAGCAATAGCGCTATTGCGAATTTCTTCCTCGGCTACGTATACGAGACTAAGCAGAGTTCCGGACAGTACCAGGCGAATCGCGGCAAATATCTGGGCGGCTATGCTCAGGACGTCTGGAAGATCAACCGCCGCTTCACACTCGACTATGGTCTCCGCTATGAACCGTATCTGCCTCTGCATGATCAAGGTGGCCGTGTGGGGCAGTTCAACCCTACAGCCTATGTAGCGAACGTTCACTCCGCCGTTTATCCGAATGCACCGGCAGGCCTCCTGTTCCGTGGTGATACCGGCGTGCCGAATGACGGCATCCGTCCTGTATATAAGAACTTCATGCCGCGCCTCGGTTTCGCCTACGATCTCTTCGGAGATGGACGCACCAGCCTTCGTGGCGGTGGCGGATTGTTCTATGAAACACGTAGCAATGGCTTGTTCAACAACGGCTGGATCGGAAGCACTCCCTTCAGCACGTCGGTTGACCTGATCCAGCAGGCTGGCGCAACCTTCTCCAATCCATATGGAACACAGTCCAATCCATTTCCCGCACCAGTTCCCCCGGCGAAGAACACGCCTTTCATTACTCCCTTTGCTGTAATTACCTTTGATCCAACAGGAACGTTCAAAGTTCCCCTTACCTATAGCTGGAACATGGCACTCGAACAGCAGATCACCAATACCTTTAGTAGCCGTCTTGCCTACGTAGGAGTACACGCCAGCCACGTCTTCACCTCGCCTGAAATTAATCCGGCCCGATACTGCAGCTCAGGAACCTTGCCTGGCACCTCCATCGCCTGCACTGCCTCGGTAAATGCGAGGAGGATCTACCAGAACTACTCCACCATCAGCAAAGCCGATCTAGGCGGCAATTCAAACTATCACTCGATGCAAGTAACGCTGCGAAACCGGATGAAATACGGCATCTCCGGGACAATCAATTACACATGGTCTAAGAGCATCGACAGCGTACCTACCGGAACGGCGGTCACCAGTGCTGGCGCAGGCATTTCGTATGTGCTACCGGTATATTTACCGAACTACAAGCGACTGGACATTGGGCCTTCAGACTTCGACCATCGCAATAACATCAGCGTGAACTACGTTTGGATCATTCCCGCCCTTCATGGTGGCAATCCTATTGCGCGCTACGTGATCAATGGGTGGCAAACCAACGGCATCCTCAGCTTCCGCAGCGGCAACCCCTTGTCCGTCGTGGCAGGCAAGGATAACTCCGGAACGGGATTGAATCGCGATGTTCCGCTTCTGGTCGGTTCGCCGATCGGAGGAAAAGCCTGTGGCACCGTAGTTCTCTGCAAAAACTACTTCAACCCCACCAGCTTTGCGAATGCACCTGCCGGTCAGTTCGGCAATGTCGCAAAGGGCTCCTTCGTTGGTCCGCGGTACATCGACTGGGATGCGAGTCTGGCTCGTACATTCCCGATCCATGAAAGCGTGAATCTCCAATTCCGTGCCGAGTATTTCAATGTCCTCAACCATACGAACCTGAGTGATCCTTCCGTGAATTTGTCCGCCACGACCTTCGGAAGAATCACAGGCGCGAATGATCCGCGTATTGCCCAGCTTGCACTGAAGCTGGCGTTCTAGAGCAAAACCAGCGTTACTATGTCCTATCCAAATTCGGCGATGCGCAGGTTTTCTTGACGGAAAACCTGCGTAGGGAGTTGTGGTTCGGGATACACCTACGCTGGTTTTGCTCTAGCTCCATAGGGCGGATACGCACTGTGTACCCCGCCCTATTTCTCCAGACCGCCGGTTCGGCAGAGGTTGGGTTCATCTATGAGTAGGAATTTCACTCGGCGAAATGTGCTCGCCGGATTATCCGCAGTAGGCGCTTCCCTAGTGACACGAAGCAGTACACTCGCAAGCTCCTCGGAAATGGCACCTAGTTTGCCAGTAGCGCATCGAGAAGCGTTGCTCAACTACTTTTTTTCAAATGCTCGTAAGCTGTTGCGCAATTCATCGGGTGCTCTGCGCTTCCCCAGCATCTCGCCAAGCCTGCCGAGAAGCACTTATTCTGCGGATCTTTGGGACTGGGACACACTTTGGACCGCACGCGGACTTTTTCGGGTGGGCCGCCTTGTTGGTGACCCTAAATTGAAGGCAGACATCTCTGCACACGTGCGCGGCAGTCTTGCAAACTTCTTCGACCACCAATCCAGAGAAGGACGTATCCCGGCGCTGATTACGGTGGAAAGCGCCGATCCCCTGGGGTGCATGAAAGGAACACGTCCGCACAAAGAGAATCAGGCCAAGCCAATACTGGCTCAATTAGCTCTGTTGGAAATTCAGGAAACGGGTGAAGACACCTGGTTTGCCCCATACCTTGAGAAGCTTCTGCTCTTTTACGATTCCTGGACGGCTGACAACCTAAGTCACGTTGGCCTTCTGGTCTGGGGTGATGATGTCGCTATCGGGAATGACAACGACCCAACGACCTTTGGAAGACCATATTTCTCCTCGGCAAACCTTCTGTTGAACTGTCTGTATTACCAAGACTTAAAAGCGGCCGCAGAATTGGCTGCACGATTGCGCCATCCTGAAGCGCACGCGCGACTCTCTTCTCAGATTGCCGCATTAGGCCATGCCATTCAGCTGCACTGTTGGGACTCTCGCGATCGCTTCTTCTACACTGCCGACGTTCAGTGTGTTGATCGCAGAGCAGAGCTCATCGCTAAGATCCCGAGAGGGATGGACATGTCCTGGAGTTCAATTCCCCTCCGGATCCAGACATTCACAGGATTTTTGCCTATGTGGTGCAAGCTTGCCTCCACAGAGCAGGCTGGAGCGCTTGTCGAGCATCTCCGAGATCCGAAAACCTTTGCAGCAGAGCACGGAGTTCGAACGCTGTCTGCAGCCGAATCGATGTATTCTCTTGCGGCAAGCACGAATCCAAGCAACTGGCTGGGACCGATCTGGATTGTTGCGAGCTATCTGGTGTGGAAAGGCCTCATAGAATACGGATACACCAAGGAAGCTGCCTCGCTGGCGAATCGCACTGCAAACATGTTGGCTAAGGACCTCTTGTCCTCAGGCTCGCTCAATGAGTACTACCATCCAGACACAGGAGCCCCTCTGAGCCATAAGGGATTCATGGACTGGAATCTGCTTATTCTCGAAATGATCTAGTTTGTTCCCCCATTCGTGCTCGTAGAGCATGAACGCAAATGTGAACAACATAAAAGGAAAAGATATGGGAAGTGAGATGAATCGAAGACAGATGCTCAAGATGGGAGCAAGCGGAGCCGCCAGCGTACTGCTCAGCAGTTCCAACGCCGATATGTTTGCCGAATCCGCTAAAACATCCGGTAGCTCTGTTGAAATCGAGCAGTGGGACTGCTTCGAAGTTCTGTTGCACGGGCCGCAAGGTGGAAATCCGTTTGAAGAAGTCACGTTAGCCGGCAGCTTCTGCCATGGAAATCGTTCTGTCCTCATCCCCGGTTTTTATGACGGAGAGGGGCGCTACTTGATCCGTTTCATGCCCGATATGCCGGGAGAATGGATATATACCACACAAAGCTCACACAAAGAATTGGCGGATCACAAGGGTGCAGTAACCGTAGTGCCCTGCAAAGGGGAAAACCGTGGGCCAGTGCAAGTATCCCATCGCTTTCACTTTGCCTACTCGGATGGCAAGCCGTATTTCCCGTTTGGCACAACTTGTTACTCCATGGGATTTATGGGCGAGCCCTTTGAAACCGAGACGATAAATGCACTCAAAGAAGCTGGTTTCAACAAAGTGCGCCTCTGCCTTTTGCCCAAGCCACAAGGTACACGGCAACTTCCGTTCATGCCATTTGAGCATGTCCCTGGCTCGCCGACAGAGACGTCAAGCGATCTCCAAGATGGAGGTAAGAGCCAGGAGAAATTTAATCTGAGCAAATTCAATCCGGCCTACTTCCAGCACTTCGAGGCTCGGGTGCGCGGTTTGCTCCGGCTGAATATCCAAGCCGATATCATTCTCTTCCACCCATACGACGCATGGGGATTTCGCAGTATGCCTGCCGACGTCGACGACCGATACCTGCGCTATGCAATCGCACGTCTTTCCGCATACCGAAATGTATGGTGGTCCATCGCTAACGAATACGATCTCGTACACTCCAAGACACTCGCTGACTGGGATCGCTTCTTCAGAATCACTCTAGAGTGCGACCCTTACAGCCATCTCCGCTCCATCCATCACAGCAAAGTTGTCTACGACAATGCGAAGCTGTGGTGCACGCACGCCAGCCTGCAAGAGTACGACTTCCAGCGCTCGGCTGAGCGGCATGCAGTCTGGAACAAACCAATTGTCTATGACGAAATCCAATACGAGGGAAACATAGCCGCACGTTGGGGAAATATATCGCCGGAGGAGATGACACGCCGCTTCTGGCTGGCCACAGTCGCAGGCACATATGCCACTCATGGCGAAACGTATATTGTGCCTAAAGGAGAGCCCATGTGGTCCGATGGCGGCAAGCTACGTGGAACAAGCGCGCCGCGTATAAAGTTTCTGCGGAATCTGCTGGAGAAGCTACCAATCACCGGGCTTAACGAGTTCCCTAATGCCTACTATCTTTCCGCAGGCGTAGAGAATGAAATCTATCTCTACTATTTCGATACCCATGCTCTCGCAGAATATAACTTCCCTCTGCCGATGGGCATAAAGTTTACGGGCATGCTGATTGACCCCTTTGCCATGACAATAGAAAAGCTACCCGGTATCTACACAGGTAAAACCAAAGAATCACATTTTGTAGATGAAAATGTGGGCGATAGGGTCGTCGGCGAAACAAATCACGTAAAGTTACCGGGACGGCCATATTTGGCGGTGTTATTTCAACGCATACGTTCTTGATTTCTATGCGTTGTCCGCATGCAGTGGAGTAGAGAGAAATCTTTTATCTGTAGTCGTTCTCTGACGGAACGGCCACGATTGAGCGCTCAAGAGATAGCGCATCGATTTGGTTTATGTAGTACTTCTTGCGTCTTCCTACGAAAGTAAATCCCAATCGAGAATAAAAGGCCTGTGCTCCTTGGTCATCTGCAGCCACTTCGAGCCGCAGGAGGCCAGCACCGAATCTCCTGGCGATCTCTTCCAAAGCATTCATCAGTTGCCTGCCCAGACCCAATCGTCGCTGATCGGGATATATGTCCAAGGTAATGACATGACCAACTACTTTTTTTCGTTCGGAGTAGAGCTCCAGAATGGCGAATCCCGCAATTTGACCTTGTACATTCTCCGCGATCACAGCAATCGAAGCTGGATGCACCAAGAATTCCAGGAGGTCCTCGCTTGAATAAGCAATTCCAGGACGGAAACAGAGCTGATCGAGTTCGAGGAGTTGCTGAAAGTCGTCGGAATGAAAAGGGCGCAGATGAAAGCGAGGTTTCATCTGCGCCGGTTGATCGTTTCCTAAGTTATTTCTGGACATCCGCCGCGATGGAAGCTGTCGATGCAGGTTGTAGAAGGACTCCGTCATACACGGAAGCAGCAATCAGGCGCCCGGAGAACGAGCGGACCTGATGGATACTCCATCCGGCATCCCACGATTTCCAGCTCTTGTCGGCAACATTGATGGCGAAAATCCAGGTGCTCTGCCATGAAGTTGCGAGGACACTGTGCAGTGTCGGATCGTAGGTCAGACCATTGATATCGCGGAAGGGCAACTTTTCTTCTGCCTGCCAAGTCTTTCCGGCATCGTCACTGACCCACACCCCCTCACGACCGCCAACCCAAAGGCTTCCATTCGGAGCAATCTCGATAGCACGTACAGAGGTAAGAGCCGAAGGCAAGGAAACTGCGGACCAGGTTTCGCCGGAATCCGTAGACAGAGCCAAGCTCCTCCTGCTGGCAGCCAGGACTTTGCCCTCACTGGCACAGACCAACGAGTAGTCGGAGAGTCCTAGAACCGGTCCCCCTCGCCAACTGACTCCCTGATTTGCGCTCCAGTACACTCCCTGAGTCGATGCCGCATACCAGTTTGAACCATTCACATCGACGTAGTTCACTCGACCGGAAATAGCGGAGCCGGGAACCGAAATATCCTTGACCACCGGAACCTTAGTCTTTTTGCGAACAATGTAACTGGTCTTGTGGGTGAGGTTGATTACCTTGTCGGTGATCTCCCAGCGGGAACCTGTCCAGCGAAAGATCCCGCGATTGGTTCCAGCTAGAAGGGTGCCTTCAGGAGTCTGGCTGAGACTGAAGACATCACGACCATCAAGTCCAGCACTTCGCTGTTGCCATGAAGTCCCTCCGTCGGTAGAAACGAACACACCGCCGTAGGTCTTGTCATTCACAACTCCAGCATAGAGAGTTGAAGGATTCTTCTGATCTACAATCAGTGTTTCCACCTGACGCTGTGAGAAACCTGTGTTGGATGCGGTAAAGGTAGTTGAGCCATCCTGGCTTGCCAAAACGCCACTACGATCGGTCGCCAGCAAGACGTGCTGAGGATTAGACGGATCGACATAAACGTCATTGACGATCACATCCGGACCAGTCACGCGTTGCCATTTGTCTCCGGTATCAGTCGTGCGATACAGGCCCTCTGTCGTACCGGCATAAACGACATTTCGATTTACCGGATCCTGCATAAGAACACGAGTCCTGCGAGCGGTGGATGGAATGCCTTGAACCTTATGGAAGAGGGCTCCGGAATTCTCGCTTTTATAAATGCCGGAACAAGCACTCGCAAAGACAATCGTAGGCTGCTTGGGATCGATGATGATCGAAAAGACATCGGAATCGTCAATGATTCCGTCCTTGACGTTGAACCAGTTTTTTCCGCCATCGGTAGTCTTCCAGGGTAGATGCCAGGTTCCGGCATAAACCATTGCCGGATCGACAGGATCGATGGCGATGGACTCTACCTCATGTAATTCTGTGCTTCCCTCTGGAGTGATCAAGCTCCAGTGAGCACCACTATCCGTGCTGCGATAAACGCCTTTCAGCGTTCCAGCCACAAGAATCTTTGGATTGGAGGGAGCCTGAGACAAGGCACGGATCGATTGCCCATGCATATCGGCCACCGCGCTCCAGCTCTTTCCTCCATCATGGCTGATGAAGAGGCCACCATCCGGATGGTTTACGACCCAGGCACCGACATAAAGCGTCTTCGGGTCGGAGGAATCAACCACAATGTTGTCTACAACGAAATCGTCGGTATTTGCGATCTTGCTCAAGCGTGTCCAGCTTGCTCCGCCGTTTACCGATTCATAGATCCAACTGCTGGTGGTTCCCAGATAAAGGTGGTTAGGAGTCGAAGCACTCGCAGCAAAACTGCGGGCATCGCCGCCATCTGGCCCAACTGAAACCCAAGAGGACGATTGCGCTGCAAAGCTAGGTATGGAGAGGAATATTAGAACAGCTAAGAGGGGGAAACAGCACTTCTTATAGCAATTCATGCGAACCTAAACCATTTCTAAAATTATCTGTACGCTTACATGTCCACAGAAAGCATTCGTTTCTCTGGACCAGAGCCGAAAGAGAGCGGAGCCGATCGGAACAAACCTCCAAGGTTGAATCGGTATTCCCGGTCTCCCTTACTGCACAGTAACAGGACAGACAGCCAGAAAGACATGGCTATACCACTCTCAGGATCCATTTTGTGCGTATCAGGGACCAAAAGTGAAAAGGGGCTAACCGCACGCGGTCAGCCCCTTTTGCCTCTTAAAAGAAGCGATTTGTTTTACTTAGCAGCCTTCTTGGCCTTGTGGTGCTTCTTGACGGCCTTGTTGCGGGGCTGAGCCTTGACAGTGCTCTCGTCTACCTTGGTCGCACCCTGCACATCGCTGGTGAAGCTTGCGCCGGATGGGATGAGGTAGTTCTCAGCAGTCTTGCCTGCGGTGGATCCGGTGTAGACCGAGATGCGGGAAGCATCTACGCCCTTCTCCTTCACCAGGTAGTCCTTCGTGTTGACTGCACGAGTCTCAGCTAGTTTTGCTCCTGCCTTCTCAGAAGGATCGGACTCGCCGACGATGGCCAGTGAGGCATCCGACTGACGCTGCAGGTTCAAGCCAACTTCGTCCAAGCAGGCCTTGGCTTCGTTATCGACACGAGCCGGGCGCTTCTTGTCGCGGCCAAAGTTGATCGAGCAGAGAGCCTGAGTCTTCGGAGCCGGCGGCGGTGGAGGAGCTTCAACGCTCACGGTTGTGGTCGAAGAAGCAGTCTGGCCCTTGTCATCCTGGACATTGCAGGTCACAGTGATCGAACCTGCAGGAGCACCAGTCGAAGACAGGGTTGCCGTGTTGCCGGTACCGGAGATGGAGCCAGCGGAAGCCGAGTAGCTGTAAGTCAGCGGACGATTCTGCGGGCTGACAGCATTCGAAGTGATGGTGGCGCTATCACCAGGCTTGATAGTCGACGGGCTGGCCGAGCAGGAAATTGTCGGCGGCTCGAAGGCCTTGACGGTGAAGCTTGCAGTGCAATCGGCAGACTGTCCAGCCTTTGCACCTTCAGTCACGTGACCGGTCACAGTGTAGTTGCCGGGAGCGAGGCTTGCAGTGTCAATGGCACCGGTGTTCGAGTCACCCTTGACGGTGAAGCCCTGGCCACTCCAGGTGTACTGCGGGGTTTTCTTCGGATTCAGATTGGCCGCGGTACCTGTGACGGTAACCGGATCTCCAGGAAATACCGAGGAAGGATTCACCGAGCAGGAGTAGGTAACCGGCGGCGGCGGAACAATCGATCCTAGATGGAGCAACAGGCCTGTGCTCAAACGTGCGTTGCTGTAATTAGCGCGACCGCCCGTTGGATACGGAGCCTGAGGCCCGAAGTTGATGTGCATGTACTCATAGTCGGCTTGGAAGAGGCGCAGACCAAGCTTGCCGTTGAAGAAAGGCAGAGCATAGTCCATACCACCACCGACGGTGAGGGCGGGTCCCCAGGTATAAGGCTCATGATAGGGGCCACCACCACGGACAGCACCAGCTAAAGCATGAACAAACGGGGTGACTTCAGCCGTGGGATACCGGAAAACAGGACCTGCGGAGAAGGTATAGAAACCGTCATTGTTTCCATCCGGATGAGCTCCGACTTCGACCTGTCCGCCTACGTAACGATTGAAGTAGTATGTACCACTACCAATTGCGCCCAGATCAACCGACGAGGGCTTTACCTGCAAATCTGTGCCGCCTGCCCCAGCTCCAGGAACACGAACAGTACCGTGAGGCGCCAGATAGCTGTAACCAGCAAAAATATCCCACCGTGAAGCCTGATCACCAGCAGCGGGCTTAGCAGGGGTGTTTGATGTAGCACTGGGCGAACTCTGCCCGTAGAGACTCGATGTACCAAGCCCAACGGCACAAGCTACAAACAGAATCCGGCTCAGAGAACTCAACGGACGAGAATGCATGCGTTATCCTCCGCAACCAAAATACGTAAAAGATCTTGATGAACTATAATGCGCAATCTTCCTAAATCAGCGCACCAGAGACTCAAGGCAAACCAAGGGTCTCAATAACCGCAAGGTACAAAGTAACACACGTTCACTATCGTTAGAGCATAAATTCTTCAACAAGTTGCCTATCAGGCTCTATGAAAGTAACCGTATATTTCCACAGAAGCTGGATGACAAACATTACCATCCTGCCCCTTGAGAACAAAGACACTTACCGCAACTTATTGTTTCTGAGAAAGCTACCTATTGCAGGAAAAGGAATCAAGCTAGCACATAGTTTACAAACAGTAACGATTGTATCTGAAAAATTGCACAATTAATCATCTACGCGAAACAGCGAAAAAGTTGTCTATTTGATAACCGATTTATTTCAGATTGAGTGCCTTTTGGAAGCTTCCCTTCTCTCGCTGAATTTTTTCCTGCAAGAGGGTGATGGCATAAATTAGCTGCTCAGGACGCGGCGGGCATCCCGGGACGTAAACGTCGATAGGGATGATCTGATTGACGCCCTGCACCAAGGCATAGTTGTTGAACACTCCTCCAGAGGTCGCACACGCGCCCATGGAGATGACCCACTTGGGCTCGGGCATCTGCTCATACAGACGCCGAATCACCGGCGCCATTTTCTGAGAAACACGGCCTGCAATCACCATCAAGTCGGCCTGACGAGGCGAGGGGCGAAACACTTCCGCTCCAAAACGAGCGATATCGAAGCGGGAAGCGCCCATGGACATCATCTCGATCGCGCAACAGGCAAGACCGAAGGTCATCGGCCAGACAGAGCTTTTGCGGACCCAGTTGATGGCCAGATCCAGAGAGGTCATAAATACGCCTTCGGGCTGATCGTACCCGTAGCTAACCTCACGGAGTTTTTCACGGTTCTTACCGCTGCTTTCCAGTGCTCCGAACAGGTAACGATCCTGGGTGCTCAACTCGGTCATATCTCTTAATATACGATGTTTCGAAATCGTTTGATGATTCCAAGATAAACAGACGGAGAGTCGAATTCGCTCCAGCCTACCTAGCGCCTCTAATGGTTGATTTCATTCAGTCTAGGAACTCCGGATCGGCCAGCTTGCCTTATTCTCCCCTCTCGGGAGGGGCGAAGAGACACCAAAATACGATGCGGAATGCGTTTTCATGTTTAAGGATTTCCAAAAATATTGTAAAAGTAAGCCAACGCACCATCGAGGCAGGACTCCTCTGCTCCCAGGCTGAAACTACATTTGAGATTCGTGTAGCCATCCTGGCTGGATGTCACGCCTTACTTGTATTCCTTCTCAACACCAGCGGAGAGGCCGGCGGTTCAGCGGCCCTAATTTTCAGAAATCGACTTTTTCTTTGGCAAGAATGGAGGCCTATGCGTAGTTTCTCCGTGAAGCTGTTTTTAACTGTAATACTTGCCTGTTGCGGTTGCAGTTTCATACAGGCACAAACACCCGCCGCCTCGCCGGCAGCACCAACTGTATCCACAGCCGATCGTCTGGCAAAGATGGAACAAGCAACGGCTGACGCACAATCATCAGCAGACAATGCCTGGATGTTGGTTAGCTCCGCGCTGGTATTGATGATGACCGGTCCTGGACTGGCCCTGTTCTATGGGGGCCTGGTTCGCAAGAAAAATGTGTTGGCCACGATGATGCAAAGCTTTGCCATGATGGCCATCATTACCGTTCTCTGGGGATTGGTCAGCTACTCACTCTGTTTCGGCTCCGGAACCAGCTTCATTGGAGGATTCCATAATGTCTTCCTCCATGGCGTCGGACTCACTCCCGATCCTGACTACGCGGCAACAATTCCTTTGCAAACCTTCATGGTCTACCAGCTCATGTTCGCGATCATCACTCCGGCATTGATCACCGGAGCTTTCGCGGAACGCATGAAGTTCAGTGCCATGGCGGTATTTCTCATCCTCTGGTCCATCGTGATTTATGCACCGATGGCGCACATGGTATGGGGGAAGGGCGGACTGTTGAACGCTGCCCTCGGTGGCAGGTTCCCCTGCCTTGATTTTGCAGGGGGTACTGTTGTCCACATCACCTCCGGTGTTTCAGCTCTTGTCTGCGCCCTTTATCTGGGAAAACGCGTCGGATATCCGAAAGTCGCGATGCCTCCGCACTCCATGGTTCTGAGCTTTATCGGAGCTTGCCTCTTGTGGGTGGGTTGGTTTGGCTTCAATGCAGGCAGCGCCCTGGGATCCGGCAAACTGGCTACCAGCGCCTTCATCAACACACATTTTGCAGCTGCAGCAGCAGCGTTAAGCTGGGCAATTGCGGAATGGATTAAGAATGGCAAGCCCAGTGCTTTGGGTGGAATTTCCGGCTCCGTCGCTGGACTCGTGGCAATCACGCCTGCAGCGGGATTTGTTCAGCCGATGTCGGCCATCGTCATCGGTCTCGTTGTCGGAGTCTTCTGCTTCTTCATGGTTGTCAAGGTGAAGCAGATCTTTGGGTATGACGATTCACTCGACGCCTTTGGTGTACACGGAGCAGGTGGTACCCTCGGGGCAATCCTTACTGGAGTTTTTGCCTCTAGCACCATCAATCCGATTTTGAAGGATGCTAAAGGCAATCCCTTACCGTTGGGACTGCTGGAAGGAAATGCTCACCAGCTATTGAATCAATTTGTTGGTATTGCTTTGGCCTGGGGCATCTCCATTGTCGGTACACTGATCCTGTTGAAGTTGGTGGACATGGTAATCGGTTTGCGTGTAACCGCCGAAGAAGAAAACGAGGGTCTGGACCTGACGCAACATGGCGAAGAAGGTTACGACTGGACATAGCCGGCACGGGGCCGTTGGCCCCGTATACGCAGTAGAACTGATACTCTTGCTAGCCTGAGGCTTGAACGTATGCAGAAGATCGAAGCAATTATCCAACCATCGAAATTGGATACCGTGAAAGATGCCCTTCTCGAAATCGGAGTAGAGGGTATGACCATTCTGGAAGCACGCGGGCATGGCCGACAAAAAGGCCATACCGAGTTTTATCGTGGCCGCGAATATACGGTAGACCTTCTCCCGAAAATCAAACTGGAGCTGGTATTGCCTGACGAACTCGTCGAGAAAGCGATACAGACAATCGTAGGAGCTGCCCGGACCGGCAAGATCGGCGACGGCAAAATCTTTGTCTCTCGCGTTGAGGATGCAATTCGTATCCGTAATGACGAGCGTGGAGATACAGCTCTTTAGGACACTCATGAGGAGGGCTGGCTTTTGCCAGCTCACCTTATATAGTTCTCAATAGAACCCTCAAGCGTTTCTTAAGGAAGGAATGATCTCTCAGCCCTTTTCCATCGACGAGTTGCGTACGCAGTATCAGCAGGAAATGGCGGCTGTGCGGCAAACGTTTGAACGTACCAGCGATGGTACAGCTGCGATTCACCGGCGTTCCTCCATTGTGGACCGTCTCATCATCGACCTCTGGAAACAGCTTTCCGCCGACGGTCAGGAACCGGATGGAATCGCCATCGTAGCCACAGGAGGTTTTGGGCGACGGGAACTCTTCCCTTGCTCGGACATTGACATTCTCTACCTCTGTGCCGACGAACAAACTGAGAAGACACTTCGCGAAACAATTCGAACGATTAATCAGGCCATGTGGGATATTGGCCTCCGCGCCAGTCCGGCAACCCGTACTCTGAAAGAATGTGACCGCTTCGATCCCGATAACCTGGAATTCACCCTGGCTTTATTGGATCGCAGATTTCTCGCCGGCGATTATGCCCTTTACCAGCGGCTCCAACGAGATCTTTTGCCGGCTCTGGTTATGCGCGAATGGAACACCATAGCGCAGAAATTAGGTGAAATCGCTCGTGCCCGGCACCAGAAGTACGGAAATACGATTTTCCACCTGGAACCGAGTCTTAAAGACTGTCCGGGAGGATTGCGGGATTACAACTTCGCAAAGTGGTTTGCCCTGCTCTTTTACCTTCGCGATCAGCATGAATGGCCGAGGCAAAGCAACAATGCCTTTTCCAGTGTGCATGGCGAAGCAGAAGCGGCTTTCGACTTCCTGGCTGCTGTGCGATGTTTCCTGCATTTCCGTTGTGGACGCGACGACAACACGCTTGATTGGCAGGCCCAGGACGAAGCAGCGGCATTGAGCATCGGCCTTGAGACTCGAGGCACGGCGGATCCGGCATACTGGATGCGTACGTACTATCGTCATGCCCGAACCATCTATCGGCGTGCAGTTCTGCTCATCGAAGATCTGCCACCGGCGAGAGCCAGCTTTTACCGCCAATTTCGCCGCCGACGGACACAGATCAACGACACAAACTTTTTCCTCGAGCAGGGGCGCATCGACCTGACGGAAGGAACAGAGGTCAACGATGCCGACGCGATTCTGCGCGTAATGGCTCTGATGGCGACCCACGGCTACAAACTCAGTCAGAATTCCGAGGATCGCATCACCGATGCTCTCCCAGTCCTGGCTGTTCATATGCCGGAAGGGCCTTATCTCTGGAATTGTCTGCGCGAAATTTTGCTTGGCCCTCAAGCTGCCCATGCCCTACGCACAATGCATGCTTTGGGCATTCTGGAGATGCTGATTCCGGAATTCCATGGCATCGATGCTCTGGTCATTCGGGATAGCTATCATCGCTATACGGTAGACGAGCATACCTTCCTCGTCATCGACAACATTCATAATCTCCGCCAGCCGCGAAATGACTGGGAAAAACGGTTATCCACCCTACTTCCGGAGATCGACCGTCTCGACCTGTTTCTTCTCGCTCTTTTGCTCCACGATACGGGCAAGGCAAGAAGAACGGGCGAGCATACGGAGCAAAGTGTCGAGTTGGCAGAGGCTCTTCTGGCGCGCTTGGACTTCGATGCCGAGGAGAGGGATACCGTTCGCAGATTGATTCGCAATCACCTGGAGATGTCTGCCGCTCTCCGCCGCGATGTCTTCGACCCAGAAAATATCCGCCACTTCGCAGATAAGGCCGGCACGCCGATGCAGCTTAGAATGCTGACCTTAATGACCTTTGCGGACATCAAGGCTGTCAGTCCTGATGCACTGACACCTTGGAAGGCAGAAGCACTTTGGCAGCTATACATGGGAACCTCGAACTTCATGGATCGCAGTGTCGATGAGGTTCGCTACCACTCGGATATCGATCCGACATTGCTCTATCGCATCCGGGCAATGGTTCCGGATCGCCCCGAAGAGCTCAAGCAATTTCTGGATGGACTGCCACAGCGTTATCTCCAGACCAGGCTACCGGAGCAGGTACGCAACCACTTCCTCCTGGCGCTGAAACTTCCTGCAGATCCAGTTCAGGTGGAGTTCCGTACGACTCGCCAGCTATGCGAACTCACGGTTATTACTCAGGATCGCAGCATGCTCTTCGCCGATATGGCAGGGGTACTCTCCGCCTGGGGCATGAACATCGTCAAAGCAGATGCTTTTTCAAACGATACCGGAGTCATCGTTGACAGCTTTCACTTCACTGACACCTTCCGTACATTGGAATTGAATCCGTCGGAAATAGAACGCTTTCAACAAAGCGTAAAGGACATCGTCGCAAGGAAGGTCAAGGTAGAAGACCTCCTTCGCGGACGCAGGCACTCTCACCGCAATGGCGCCGTCAAAATCGACATCGAAACCCGACTGGAGTTCGATATCGAATCCTCTTCCCACAGCACACTGCTGCAGATTGTGGCGCAGGATGAACCAGGATTATTGCGCCAAATTGCCCTCACACTTGCCAAGCATGATTGCAACATCGAGGTAGCCCTGGTGGACACAGAGGGAGAAACAGCAATCGATGTGTTCTATCTGACCCAGAACGGAGCCAAACTCGAAGCTCAAACTCGGGAAGCCCTGGCCTCAGTACTGCTGGCAATGCTGGAACAGCTGCGCGAAGATATGCTGGCCTAGCTCTTAAGACCGAAAAGAGGCACGGCTTTTGCCGTGCCGAAGGGTTTCTGCATCTGGCGATGGGCTGTAGAGTCTTGCTTCCTATCAAGCCTTATAGGCAAGGATGATTGCAGCTCCCTGCATTGCTAAAGCATTTTCGCAGGGGATAGATTCGTTAGAGCAAAACCAGCGTAGGTGTATCCCGAGCCACAACTCCCTGCGCAGGTTTTCCGTCAAAAAAACCTGCACATCGCCGAATTTGGATAGGACATAGTAACGCTGGTTTTCCTCTAGAAAAAAGTTGCAGGCGTTACTTCGAGGATGAACCTTCGGCAGGACGCTTCTCCGGCAAGGTATAAATCACCTCACCCGGCCGCGCATAGTGCAGCCGCTCGCGAGCTTCGTGTTCAATGGCGTCGGGATCGTTCTGCAACCGGTCTACATGCTGCTTCAAGCGCACGTTTTCATCCTGCAGTTGCTGAATCTCCTGCTGCAGCGCGCGGTCTTCTCTGCGCTTCTGTTGATAACTGGAGAGACCATTCCGTCCCATCATCACGTGATAGCCCAGAAACAAGGCAAAGACAATGGCCAAACCCGTACCAATACGGCGCCGCGACTGATACATCGCCCGGACAAGCCGGACAGTCAGTCTTGGTGATACAGACGCATTGGAACTCTTTGGCATTCTGATCCTTAATACGCAGCTTTGAGCTATCGGCTTCCAACTCCTAACCATGAGATGAAAGCTGTTCTACGCCAGCATCCATTCTCTGGCGGCCTTGCTCAGTAATTTCAATCCGCTCCCGATCGGGTCTCGGTAAGAGCGCGGATTATTGGCTCCGTCTCGGAAACCCGACAGTACGCCCACGAACCATCTTCGAAGATCAACTTCAAATCATTGGGGCGTACGTCCTGACTGCTTCGCCTACCACTCAACTCCGAAGGATCTTGCCGCAATTTCTCAGTGAACTTTTGTTTCTCCTCCAGAGTCAAGCGGAAGTTCTGCCCGGCAGAGAAAGAGGAACCAACTTTGACAAATAGTTCCTTGAATAAAGCTCCAAGATTCTTACTCGACTCGCTACTATTTCAGCGATAAGAAGTCGGCAAGAGCACCATCCATCTCTGGAACATGTCCACGAGTCGTCACCTCTGCACGTTACTCATTGCGAGCTGCATTCGCGGATCAACGCTCCAATACACTAGAAGCCTGACGGAGCTTCATAGAGCTATACTTCGTGATCATCGGCGGAAGCGTCGAGGAAGTTAGTTGTGGCAACTGACTCGACAACAGCATTCCCCATTTTCAAGTTTCCACCAGATAACCGGACGGAAGGGGAATTATGTGCTTCAGCTGTATAAATGTGCCGTACTGGTCAACAATTCTTCGCAGTCTTCATCGCAAAACTCTCCAGCGATAGCAACTTGCTTCTCAGATGCAACTCTCGACTGTACCTGGAGCAAAAAGTTCAGAACTGCACGCACATAAAAGCCAGGCTCTAGAAAACTTCCCGCAAAGAGGGCTATCAGACCAAACAGCTTCAGCCAAAGCCGAAGCACGGTAAACATATCTTTGGCTGGAGTGGAAAGAAAGCCGCACACTCTATGTCCCTATGCGCGAAATGCTCTAGAATCCCAGGCAAGCCCTTAGTTCTAGGGTATCTGTCGAAAGGGAAAAGACATCTTGGTCGAGACGCGGATAGCCCTTAGCACCGCTGGTACCCGCGAAGAAGCGGAGAAGATCGCCCGATTCCTTGTGGAAAACCGGTTAGCTGCCTGTGTAAATCTTGTTGATTCCATCCACTCTATTTACCGCTGGAAGGGACAAGTGGAAGAATCACAGGAGGTGCTTCTTATCATCAAGACCGAGGCCTCTTCGATAGAACCAGTACATGAGGCAATCCGCAAGCTTCATAGCTATGATTTACCTGAATTTTTGGTTCTCAGCCCCGAAGGCGGAGGGGAAGAATACCTCAAATGGATAGCTTCGAGTCTCCGATGATGTGTAAGCTCTGATATTCTGAGCCAGGCTTTCTCTTCATGCGAGTCCTCTTTTTCGTTCTTATCCTGTGTCTATGTGCATTGCTCTGGGCGGCAATTTCGATTGCCAGGCACATTCGTCGGCATGGGGCCAAAAAGACAGCTGAAAAGAGCAATGCGGAAGAGCAAACGCGCCTTAATAAATGAGCAAAGCGCACACTAGATAATCCAGATGCATACTAGATCAAAGGGAGAAACAATGGCGAAACCGATGTACGTTTCGAGCAGCACCCTGGATGTGACTGGCAGAGTCAATGAGAAGCTTCGAATGGCGGGAAAGGCCATATCGGCAAGCCTGTTCGTTGCCATTTGCTCCCATATAGCGATACCGCTCTTCTTCACACCGGTGCCACTCACATTGCAGCCCTTTGCCGTTATATTGATTGGCCTGCTATTGAGCCCTACGGTGGCCTTTGCCTCCATGCTGCTCTACCTTGTGGAAGGCGCGACCGGCCTGCCGGTTTTCACCCCGCAGGGTCCCGGTGGGGTCGTTCAGCTTTTTGGCATTACTGGAGGGTATTTGCTCTCCTACCCGCTTTCAGCGGCTGCCACCTCGTGGTTGGCGCGCTTAAAGACCAGAAGTTTTCAGAATTTAGCCATTGCTGCAGCTGTAGGAAATGCGGTCATTTTGACCTGTGGTGCGCTCTGGCTATTCACACTCACACACATGCCGCTTAAGGTTGCTGCCGCTCAGACCATATTGCCATTCCTTCCCGGAGACGCACTAAAGGTCATTGCCGCGGCAGGAATTGCGGCAGGATTTACACGTCTTCGCAGAAGACCATAAGCAGCCATGTTTTGTTACGGCGATAGGACTGCACGAAGTGCCCCGCCGCCAAGTAGAAAGGACCAGAAAAAGCAGTGACAGCATCATCACCTTCACCGCTCGACGGAAGCAGGTCGGCCGCAAGCCGGGAAATCAAAATCGCGCATAGTCCCGATTCTGATGACGCTTTTATGTTTTATGGACTGGCCACGAACAAGGTCAGAAAGAACGGCTTTAAATTCACGCACACTTTATGCGATATCGAGACCTTGAACCGTAAGGCTATGGATGAGGTCTACTACGACGTTACAGCGATATCCTTCCACGCCTATCCCTACATTCAGGACAACTATGCATTAATGACCTGCGGTGGCAGCGTGGGCGAAGGCTACGGCCCGATGGTAGTGTCCAACAGAAAATTCACGCTGGACGAACTCAAGAAAGTTCGCATTGCCGTCCCGGGCACGCTGACAACGGCATATCTGACGTTAAAGCTCTTTTGCCCCGAGATCGAGACGACGGTTGTCCCATTCGACAAAATCATTCCTGAAGTGGTAGCCGGAAACTTCGAAGCAGGACTGATTATTCACGAAGGACAACTCACCTACGCAAACAACGGCTTGCAGCGAATCATCGATCTAGGCCAATGGTGGCGTGAGCAGACCAATTTGCCTCTGCCTCTAGGCGGAAATGCCATCCGTCGTGAGCTCGGACAAAAAACAATGGAGATCGTCACCCAGGCTTTGAGAGAAAGCATTCAGCATGCTCTCGATCATCGTGATGAGGCTCTGGCTTATGCAATGCAGTTTGCCCGTGATCTCGACACAACCTTAGCGAACCGTTTTGTCAGCATGTACGTCAACGAGCGGACGCTGAGCTATGGTGAAGATGGCCAACTGGCAATCCGCAAGCTACTGGAGATGGGACATGAGCGCGGAATCATTCCCAATGCTCCAAAAATCGACTTTGTAGGCTAATTCTGTCGAATGAAGTGCAGATCCCTGGCGGATACTGCACTTCTTCCCCCTTTTCCCTCGCCTTCATCCAAAAGTTCCGTTTTTTGTCACATCCAAAAGAAATTTCGACAAAGCTCTCTCAAACGACTTGAACTTTCTCCAGCTATTCGCAAAACTGGAGTTTGGTTATGCTGTTCCCCCGTGAGCGTTTTTACATTCGAAGTAGTCCAAAGCAACCACTGCCAGATCGCGTTTGTCGTCAAAACAACGCCAACCGGAGCGATTTCCAAAGACCCACTGGATGTGAAGAAACGCAGAAAATCTTAAGGAAATTCTAAGAATCTCCGATAATTGAATTTTGGAGAAGAGAATGACGACTGCTCCTCTATCTGGGACTCGAATTCTGCTGGGCGACAGTAACGAGAACACCGCAGAAGCTTTGCGCCAATTGCTTGAGTCCTGGAGTTACAAAGTCGAGGTGGTTCGTTCAGGGACAGAAGTCCTGAGACGACTGGCCGATCCGCAAGCTGCCGAGATCGTACTACTCGATTCAAACCTCACCGGAACTCCCGCCATCGATGTCTTACATAAGCTAAGACAATCAGAAGCAAGAAAACGGATGTGGACGATCCTTCTGATTAGTTCTTCTGCACCGGATTTGGTGCAAATGGCGGTAGATGCAGGCGTTGATGATCTGGTAGCACGGCCGTTACAGGAGTTGGATCTAAAGGTACGTATTCATACTGCTGAGCGAATGCGCATCCTGCAGGAAGAACTGAATCACTCTCTGGAAAGATCCAGATTCCACAATTTGCACGATAAGCTGACAGGCGTTCTCAACCGCGAAACGATGCTCTCCAATCTCTTTCGCGAAACTGATCGGGTACAGAGAATGCGGACTCCGCTCTGCTTTATGCTTCTCGATCTCGACGGCTTCTCCAAAATCAATGCTGAGTGGGGAATGGATGCCGGCGATAGAGTTTTGCAAATGGTTGTAGAACGCTTTCAGCGCTACCTCCGCAGTTACGACCTCATTGGAAGGATGGGAGAAGACGAGTTTCTGATCGCATTACCAGGCTGCAGCAAAGAAGACAGCATCATGCTGGCAGAAAGGCTGCGCAAGGTCGTTTTCCAAAAGCCCTTCGACCTCGGCTTCCGCACTGCGTCCATATCCGCAAGCTTTGGACTATCCCAAAGTCGAGGACGATCTCCCTTAGTTGTCCTGAGGGAAGCGCAACAAGCCCTCTTCTATGCGAAAGCTTTAGGTCCGAATTACATCTTCCGCTATGGCGATAAGGTACCGTCAAAGCTCACAACTGACGATCAAGAACCACCATCCACAGATCCGGAACAGACAGTCGCCTGAAGCTTTTGAGTGCCTTGATAGAACCCGTTTAAGAGCTGAGGAAGGGATCATAAGCGGCTCTGCCAGGCAAAGCCGCTTATGCGTCTAAAGTGCAGTTTTCGTGGACTCCAGGATACAGCTATGCCGCAACATCCCTAGAGCATTTTCGCTTTTAGTATGGTCCAGAGGAATTCAGTGCAGTGTGGCCGTTCTTTGACGGAACGTCCACGCGGTCATTTGTTCCGGGTCTACAGTGAAAGCGAAATTGCCCTAGTCGTCATCATCATCTCTAGCTTTCTCGTGAGGATGCAAAATCATAGCCGGTATTGGCTTTGATCCCATCGCATCTCGCCAGAGAATGACATTTAGCAGTCGCGCATCCGCCCTATCTTCATGACGAAAGTCCATCTTGCTCGATTCCTTCGCACCAGGAGCTTTAGGAGTATTCACTTCATAGATCATTCCACTGTCGCGATTGGTGTAGTCGGCATGGAAGGCTGGCTGGTCACCCTTGCCGCTAAATAGCGGCTCAACCAAAGAAGCAAAAGCGTCATTGTTGTTCATTGGAGGAACACCGAGCAGATCCTCCATACTTCGAATAAAGCTGACCGTGGTGTAGAAATGGCTGTCAATGAATGGTTTGGTTTGGCGAGGAGAATACTTGCTTATCACCAAAGCCGTACTGCGATGAGCATCTACATGATCTGCTCCATCTTGAGCATCATCTTCCAGAATAAAGAATGCCGTATCGTCCCAGTATGGGCTATTCGAAACAGCCTCGACAGCACGGCCCACAGCCAAATCGTTATCGGCAACAGAGGCTTGAGGACGAGGCATGCCAGGATGTGTTCCGGCCGTGTGATCGTTTGGGAAACGCAGCATTACGAATTGAGGCATCTCATCCCGCCCGGCCTTACGAGCTTGCACCCATTTATTGAAATAAGTCGCGAATTCTTCGTAACGAAGTTGATCAGGAAAGCTCAGATGAAAATCCGGAAATTCCGGATCGAAGTGGCCTTCGAGTTCCGGCTTCGTCGCTGTGTTCTTCAAAATAAGAGGAATCTTCCATGGCCAGGGGCTCTGTCCGCCGCCATAATTCTGAGGAACAGGCTCTCCCAAATGAATGTAACTGCGTGTGCATCCTTTACCGGCTAGCTCAGGCGTTCCTTCCGTTGGTAATTGTTTTTTGGGAGCTTCACCGGAATCATCGCAAAACTTCGTGGAGATGAATTCGCCGAAATGATATAAAGACTTCTTATTTCGTGCGAGATTCGTCCAAAGATAGCCGCTGTTCGGCTCATTGACATCTGAAATGCCTTCTTCCAGCGGATATCCTTCTTCGACTACGCCTTCATAGTCATACAGCCTCTGTCCGCCCCGGTAGCTCTGCTGCCAAGTCTTCTCTGTATAGTCACTCGATATTGCAGCGGTAGACCAAACATGGCCATCGCCTGAAACCTCTCCGGAATCGTAGAAATTATCGAGGACGCCGAACTGCTCAGCCAGTTTATGAAGATTGGGAGTAATCCCTCTCCCGTACATCGTAAGGCTGGGATCGCTATTCCCTACTCCAAGATCGCCAAAGATCTGATCGTAGGTCCGGTTTTCCTTAATGATGTAAATGACATGTCGAATCGGATTCTTTCCGCTCGCAAATTGGATATGTTTCCGGGCCGCGCTAATACGATTGCTGACAATCGTCTCTCTCGTTAATGCCGCCAAGTTAGGATCGAGTGTAGAAAGATCGATTGTGGCAAGAGATCCGTACAAAAGACTCGCAATGTAGGTATGCGCGCGGTGACCACTTGCAGATCCTTCAACTACTCTTTGCGGCGCTGCATTGGGGCCTGTTCCCTTCCCTTTCGCGGTAGCGACATAGAGATGCTGATTACGAACAGCCAGGGCAGTGGGATACCACTCCGTCGGAATAAACCCCAGGGCTTTGATTCCCGGCATAACTGCTTTCGAAGAGAACCGTGGTTGCGCATCAAAAACAGCAACGGAATTGGATCCGGTATTTGCTGCGTACAGTCGTTTCCCATCGGGAGAAATAACGACGGCATCAGGCATAGCACCGAAAAATCCCTGCCCTGATAAACGTGTATCGAAAAATCCTCTCACCCGCATTTTCGTGTGCTTGATATCTACGGCAGCAATTGCGTCACGATTTGCCAGAGCGACATAGAGCTGAGTTTCATCTGGACTGAATGCAAATGCAGTTGGATGAGAGCTAGGCAAAATAGCCTGCGTAGGCGGCAACAGCGGTAGCCTGTCGAGAATCTTGCCGTTATGGAGATCCAACTCGACAATTGCGGAGCCATTCCACAAAGCAACGAATCCCTTATGGCCATCTGCAGTCACAGTCACCGAAATGGGATAGGTTGCAGGCACTACATTCCCGTCGGACAAATCAAATCGATAAATGATCTTTCCCGTTGCAGCCTCAAGGAGAAGAGCATCATCGGAAAAATTGTCTGCGACCAAAAGCTGTTCTGTTCCCTCTTTGCTCCGTACGACTGCGATTCCAGCTGGAGCAGGAATCGCCTTTCCATTGGGCAGAACACTTCCTATGGAATTCTGCCTTTTCCCAGGAGCTAGAGACTGCAAAGGAATAGGAATTAAACGTTCGGAAACCAATTTGCCGTCAGCCAGCCGGTACACAGCGATTGCATTTCCTGTCTTCTCTGAAGATCCGCCCTCGGGAGAGGATAAGGAATCGAAGCTGGCGTAAAGGTGCACGCCATCCGCACTGAATGCCAGTCCCTGATAGAGAGTCTGTGGTGCCGAGCTCAATGTGCGCTGTTCAGGAAAATCCATAATCGTTCCTGTTGTGGTATCTAACACCGCAATCGACTGAGCGTACTGCGACTCATAGGTACCATAACCGGCATTGAGAATAGCCAGATAGCGCCCGTCTGGCGACCATGACATGGACATGGGAAGACTATTCAATGGCTTTGGTGATCCAGGAACCGGTTCAATGAGTTGCTTACTAGTAGGCAAATTGATGGATTCCTGAGCTAAAACCGACATCGGCAAAAACACCAGCAGACAATTCAAGAAAAGAAAACGCCGGGCAATCCTCATAACTGTTATTGAAGCAGAACTCCTAACGAGACAGATTCGACTCCTGAAACAGGAACAGGTACTTTTATCAAATTTTTATGTATGACCAATGTGACCAGCAACATACGCACAGTACCGGATATGACAGGCTGGAAGTCTGAAGAACGCCAGAATCCCCCAACCAGCAGCAGTTTCCATAATTACAAAACTGTTACGCCACCCTGAAGAGAAGGCTTGATAGCGTCAAAGTAGCGATATTGCTACAAAGGAATTCCCCACTTTGACTCCAGTTGACCTACTCGACCCTGTATCGACAAAATCGGAATCTGTCACAGATGTTTCTGAGACGACGTATCGGTCTCAAGTGAAAGCAGCTCGGCAAACCCCTAAGGTGCCTCAACTCGGACGAGCAACACAAGGAAACAAGCCCAATTGGGTAACCATTCTTTTTATGCTCATCTTCCATGCTGGCGCGATAGCAGCGTTGTTCTGCTTCTCATGGAAAGCTCTGATTGTTTCGGCAATTCTCTATGTTCTGGCTATCAATATGGGAATTGGGATGGGCTACCATCGGCTGCATACACATCGTGGATATTCCACCTACAAGTGGATTGAATATGCCTTAGCCGTCTGTGGAACTCTTTCACTCGAAGGCGGACCAATCTTTTGGGTAGCCACCCATCGAGTTCACCACCAGCTCAGTGACCATCCAGGCGATCCGCATACACCGCACGAAGGAACCTGGTGGGCACATGCAGGTTGGATCATGAGCGGAGCAGCACTGCACTCGGAAACTGCACTCCTAGGCCGATACGCTCCGGATTTGGCACGAGATCGATTCCATGTGCTGCTCAGCAAATATCATTGGGTTCCCTTGACCACCGTTGGACTGCTGCTCCTTGCATTTGGAGGATGGAGTTTTGTGTTTTGGGGAGTCTTTCTGCGCGTGACCGCAGGGCTGCATGCCACATGGATGGTCAACTCGGCAAGCCATCTGTGGGGCTCAAAGCGGTTCCCAACACGCGACGACTCGAGAAACAACTGGTGGGTCGCCCTGCTGACCGGAGGCGAGGGTTGGCACAACAACCATCATGCCCACCCGGTTTCTGCCCGTCATGGGCTGAAGTGGTACGAATTTGATCCCAATTATTACGGGATCTGGCTGCTAAAGAAGCTAGGACTCGCCTGGAACGTGAAAATCGCTCAATACGATCCTGCCGATCCAAAACCGGCAGGTGCAGCCTGAGCATTTCCCGCAAAGACGTAGACCAATTCACAAAAGCTTACGCAGCTTTCCGCCAAAGAAAGCTGCACCTCTCTATATTTGGCGAGTCTATACCTATGAGGGAAATACTCTAATACTTCTCAAACTGGTTTACCCTGAAGGCGCCTGTTCAGAGTTCCTGACAGACGCCTAAAATTTTTTCAATGCGTATTTCTCGACGTAGACCGGCTGTCGTCTTCTTTATCACGTTGGGCTCCTGCCTTGTCGCATTAGCCATCGCACTCAACGTTGGTTGGATCATCTTGAACTGGAGGGAACTGGTTCCACTGGTTCTCGGAATCCCCTTCTTCTGCCTGCTCATTGCCGGAGTCATTCTGAACACGATCTTCCTGGTCAGAGAAGTCAAACGCAATGAACGTCACGACAGCTTCATCAACGCTGTTACTCACGAGCTGAAAACGCCAATCGCCTCTATCCGTCTTTACCTGGAAACATTGCAACGCCGGAATTTGAGCGAGGAACAGCGGCAAGAGTTCTATCGAACGATGTTGATCGATAGTGATCGCTTGCTAGCTACCGTAGAGCAGGTTCTGAAAGCTGGGGAACTGGGCCAGCGCAGTCACAATGCTGTTCGCACGCACATCGATATGATTGAGCTTGTCGCTGAAGCCGTTCAAACCGCGTTGCAGAGATATCACCTGAATGCGGAAGCGATAACAGTACAGAGAGACAGCGAAAATACCAGCTTTCATATTCGCGGAAATCCTGAAGAGATCAAAACTGCAGTTCTCAATATTCTGGATAATGCCGTCAAATACTCGCCACAAGGCCCTCATATCGGTATTCGCATATCAATCGAGAATGATGCCTGGGTAGTTGTCACCGTAACGGATCAGGGCATTGGAATTCCAGCAGCACATTTGAAACGAGTCTTTCGCCGCTTCTATCGAGTACCCAATCTAAGCACCTTTCGGGTGAAAGGAACCGGACTAGGCCTCTTTCTGGTCCGAACCATTGCTCGCCAGCACGGAGGCGATGCCACCGCAGAGAGTACCGGAGAAGGTAAAGGAACAACAGTACGTTTTCTTTTGCCCCGCATACTCTCCGAGAAAGATAAAGGGGAGGAAAAGAAATGACACAGAATCTCTCTTCTGCCATACCGCAACAAACTCGCATTCTGATTGTCGAAGATGAGATTCACTTGGCACAGGGCCTTTTATTCAACCTGCAGGCAGAAGGCTACTCTGTCCTGTTGGAGGGTGACGGCGAGTCTGCCCTGCAAAGATTTGCCAGTGGGGAGTCATTTGACGCCATCATCCTGGACGTTATGTTGCCGGGAATAAATGGCTTCGAGGTGGTTTCTACCCTTCGTCAAAAACAGAATTACGTCCCGGTGCTAGTGCTGACAGCCAGAGGCAGGCCGGAAGATGTTCTGGAAGGTTTTGCCGCCGGTGCCGACGATTACCTGCCTAAGCCATTCGACTTGTCCATTTTGCTTGCACGCCTTAAAGGTTTACTGCGTCGGACCGCCTGGCAAAAACAACAGATCGACAATGCCCCGGAGAAAGCGGAACCTACATCTTTCTCCTTCGCGGATAGAAAGATCGATTTTGATTCTCTAGAGTTGAAAGCTTTGGGGAAAACGACCCACTTAACCGTTATGGAGGTCGATCTTTTACGCTATCTCGTTAAGAATCAGGGGCGTATCGTTTCGCGAAAAGAGCTGTTGGAACAGGTCTGGCGGGTCCATGAGGACACAGATACCAGAGCTATCGACAACTTCATCGTTCGACTTCGCAGATATATTGAAGATGATCCGACCCATCCGATCTACCTGACAACCATACGAGGGGTGGGGTATCGCTTCCAACCTGTTCCAGAAGCCGTAAAAAATTAGATCCTTTACTCTCTTTCCCTTATCATAGGGGTAGGGGGTATACGGAATGACTGAAGTAGTTTTGAAGATCGATGGAATGCACTGCGGAGCCTGCGTCCGCCGTGTAACGCAAGCACTGCAATCTGTTTCTGGTGTTGAAGCAGAAGAAATCAAGGTTGGAACTGCCCGCCTGAAAGTCCAGGATCCGGCCAATACTGAAGCCGCCATTGCTGCTGTAGGTAACGCCGGATACAGCGCCTATCAGGAGAAGTAGCCATGGCAGTCGATACAACGGTTTCCACACCAACAGAGTTAACAATTCCAGTCCTGGGAATGACCTGCGCCGCCTGCCAGCACCATGTTGAGCAGGCGTTGCAGAATACGCCAGGAGTCCAAGACGCAAATGTCAACATGATGACGCATAGCGCTCGTGTCTCCTACGATCCGGCAAAAACCGGACCTGAGAATCTGGTTGAGGCGATAAGAGACGCGGGATATGAAGCCAGCATTCCCCGTAACAACCAGCAGACAGACGATACAGCGGAGGATAACCCAAAGAACCGTCTTCAGCTGAAGGCGCTGCTAACGGTATTTGCAGGGCTCATCGCCATGGTCCTTTCGATGCCGTTGATGCAAACCCACAGCGCACTGGATCATTGGCTGATGCGGCTTTTCCCTGTTCTTTGGGAAATCCCAGCACAACGTCTCTATGTGCTCCTTTTCCTCATGGCATTAGGGGGAATCGTCTGGTCTGGCCGTTCGATATACGGAAGTGCTATACGCGCCTTCAGACATGGCACCTCCAATATGAATACTTTGGTGACGCTGGGAACTGGAGCAGCATTCGTTTATTCGACAATCGCTACCTTTGCGCCTCAATTCTTTCTGCGGCATGGCCTGAAACCACAGATCTACTACGAATCGGTTCTGCTGATTCTAGGATTCCTGCTCCTTGGCCACTGGCTGGAAGACCGCGCTAAACATCGTACGTTGGGAGCTTTGCAGGCATTTGCCAGCTTGCAGCCTTCCACTGCCCATGTATTGAGAGATCAGGCCGAAACAGAGCTTCAATTGAGTGAGGTCGTCCTTGGCGACAGAGTCCTGGTTCGTCCAGGAGAACGCATCCCTGTGGACGGAATCATCATAGAGGGCCGCACTACGATTGATGAATCCCTCATCACAGGAGAATCGACCCCGGTAGAACGCTCGATTGGGGATAAGGTCATTGGGGGATCGCTCAATTACGATGGAGCCTTTGTGTGCAAGGCATCGTCGCTTGGAAGTGATAGTGTGCTGGCCCAAATGATGAAATTGATGGACCAGGCGCAATCGTCAAAAGCGCCCATGCAACGGCTGGCAGATAAAGTCAGCGCCGTTTTTGTACCCTCAGTTCTGATCCTGGCCCTGATCACCTTCGTACTCTGGTTGGTGTTGGACCCGGAACACAGTTTTGGACGTGCCTTCGCAGCATCAGTTGCAGTATTAGTTATCGCTTGCCCCTGCGCAATGGGTCTGGCAGTTCCGGCAGCTCTTACTGTTGCCATAGGACGAGGAGCGCAGATAGGGGTTCTCTTCAAAGGGGGAGAGGCTCTAGAACGACTAGCCGGAGTCGACAGCGTCCTCTTCGACAAAACTGGAACTCTGACCTACGGCAAACCTCAGATTGTCTCTGTTCAAGGACAGAATGGGATTGAGGACAACCTCCTGCTAGAGATGGCAGCCGCTGTGGAATCCAGATCAGAACACCCCTTGGCACATTCGGTTGTTGAAAAAGCCAAAGAAAGCGGGATTCCATTCGTACCTGCAAAAGAAATTCAGATACTGGCCGGACGTGGCATTCAGGCTGAAATGAATGGGCACCAAATCATGGTGGGAAGTCGCCGCCTGATCGAAGAATACGGCATCCCCCTCCTCCCCGAAATTCAGTCAAACACAACAGGCTCCACTTTGCTTTTTGTCGCACGCGATAACGTTTTGGCCGGATGGCTGGAAGCTCGCGACACATTACGCCAGGAAAGCACTGCTGCCATTGAGTCACTCAAGAAGCAGGGGCTGAAAACAACCATGGTGACCGGAGATAGTCCGGAAGCCGCCAAGCCAATCGCAGAGGCAGCTGGCGTGGATAAATATATCGCCTCAATGCTCCCTGAGCAGAAGCTTGAGCACATCCGAAAACTACAGAAAGAGGGCCACAAAGTAGCAATGGTTGGCGATGGAATCAACGACGCCGCAGCACTGGCCCAGGCGGACGCAGGGTTGGCAGTTGGAACGGGCACCGATCTCGCACGTGAAGCAGGCGATGCAATACTTCTGGGTGGAAATCCCAGGAGCATTCCAGCCGCAATTCTTTTAGCACGGAAAGCGGTTGCCACAATGAAGCAAAACCTCTGGTGGGCACTGCTCTATAACGTGATTGGCATTCCTATTGCGGCCGGGGTCCTTTACCCCGCTTTTCACATTTTGCTGAGCCCGGCCCTCGCCAGTGCAGCTATGGCCATGAGTTCGATCAGTGTACTGGCGAACAGCCTCCGGCTGAGGAGTTTCATTGCCCAATGAAAAAGAAGACTTCGGATTCAGAAGAACAATGTCTCGTCCACAGCAACAGGCAAGCCGTTGCGGTGGACCCGGAAATTAAAGCCGCAACCCTACGAAGGCTGGCCAGAATCGAGGGTCAGGTCCGGGGATTGCAGAAGATGGTTGAAACGGAACGGTACTGTGCCGATATTCTGGTTCAGATATGCTCGGTACAGGAAGCTCTCCGAGGCGTTTCTCGCATGATGATGAGAAATCATCTGAAGCATTGTGCCACTTCAGCCATCAAAAAGGATGAGACTTCGGCAGAAGCTATGTATGACGAATTGATCGACTTAATCTACCGCCATGCACGGTAGACTTGAGCTTAGGAAGATTTCCAGTGCGGATTTTGAGGCGTTACATCCTGGGAGAGGTGCTATCGCACGCGTTTTTAGGCGGCGCACTGTTTACGTTCATCCTTTTCATGAAGGATCTTTCCAGTATTTTGGAAATTCTGGTCCGAAATAGCGCTTCCGTTACCAATGTCATAGAAATCTTCCTCTTTACTCTTCCTAATAGCTTTACCTTGACCATTCCAATGGCTGTTTTGGTCGGAATTCTGCTCGGACTGAGCAGGCTTGCCGCCGACAGCGAAATTACCGCAATGCGCGCCTCAGGAGTAGGCATCTGGGCCTTTGTCCGCATCGTGGCGATTGTAGGCGTTGCGGGATGGCTGATAGGGCTGGCCAACTCTCTATATCTTGCTCCCAAAGCTACCCAGGCTTTACTGGATCTGGAAAACCGGCTCAAGAACTCTCAAATCTCCTATGAGATCCAGCCGAGAGTCTTCTATGAAGGTTTTCGGAATTACGCAATTTACGTTCAGGACGTCCGGACAGGCTATGGAGCCGCTTATTGGCATCGAATCTTTCTTGCCGACCTGAGTGATCCTGTAGCACCTATCGTCACAACTTCAGAATCTGCAACGGTTGTGAATGGTGACGAACAGAGCCTCCGTATGCGCTTGCGTAACGGAGCTCGACACGAAACTTCCTCCAGTAATCCGACACAATATACAATCTCGACCTTTGCGGATACGGATGTTCCGCTACAAATAGGAGAGCAGACCGCCACACAAAAGGGACGCAGCAATTCTCCAACCCTGGCCATGTCAACTGAAGAGCTGTGGGCACGTGGTCACCAAAGAGACGGCAGATGGTACCTAGTTGAGCTCCATAAGCGCTTTGCCTATCCGACTGCCTGTTTAGTGCTCATGCTTGTCGGAGTCCCGCTCGGCGTCTCCTCCAAACGAGGTGGGAAAAGTGCAGGGTTCATCCTCACCATCGTCCTTGTCTTTATCTATTACTTCTTTTCGATCACAGGTGTGGCATTAGGCAGGCAAAACAAATTGCCTGCGTTTGTAGGCGTCTGGTTGGCAAACACCCTCTTTGCTGTTTGCGGAACTATCCTGCTACGGCAGATGTCAACAGGGGGGAGTTTTCTTGCGGCACTTACCTCTATCAGTCTGAAAAGCAAACGACCGGAAAGCCATGGGCCTTTGGATCGAATTGCTCTGCCCAAACGGGTTGCAAGGCATGGCCGCAGCAGATTTCCACTTATTCTCGACGATTACGTCTTGCGAGAATTCCTAACCACTTTTGCTCTGGTGCTGATTAGCTTCATCATGCTCCTGCTCGTCTTTACATTCTTTGAGCTGATCGGAGATATCATCAAGAACCATACTCCCCTGCTCACGGTGGGCGAGTATCTGATCAATCTGACTCCGAGCCTGATCTACAACATCACTCCGTTATGCGTTTTGATCGCTGTTTTGGTTACGTTTAGCGTTTTAAATCGCACAAATGAATTGACGGCGATGAAGGCCACCGGCATCAGCTTATACCGCCTCGTAGTTCCCGTTCTGGTGATTGCGGCAACCCTTGCTACTGCTCTGTTCATCTTCAATGAGTTCTATGTACCGCAAGCAAATCGGAAACAAGAGGCATTGCGAAGCATCATAAAGGGGAAGCCGGCGCAGACCTTTCTTCGTCCGGATAGAAAATGGATTTTTGGCCTGCAGGAAACGGGAAAACCAGGCCGGATCTTCTACTACCAATTTTTCGATCCCGATCAAAACAAATTCGCAAACATCAGTGTCTTTGAGTTCAATCCCGAGACATTCTCGATATCGAAAAGGATCTTTGCTTCGAGCGCGCACTGGGAACCGGAGCTACACCGTTGGATCTTCGAAAAAGGCTGGGTACGAACAAGCAACGGTGAAATCATAAGCAACTTCAACACCTTCGAAGTTCAAACCTTTTCTGAGATCAGCGAAGAACCAACGTACTTCAAAAAAGAGAATTATCAGTCCCAGGAAATGAATTTCGGAGAGCTGGAACGATACATCCGGGATTTACGACAGAGCGGTTTCGATACTATGCGGCTCCGTGTGCAGTTGAACCGCAAGCTTGCTTATCCATTGATTGCATTGGTTATGGCAATTTTGGCCATTCCCTTTTCGCTTTCGACGGGTCGTCGTGGCTCTCTGACAGGAGTCGCTATAGCGATTGGAGTCGCCGTTACTTATTGGGTCGTAGCAGGCATCTTCGAAGCAATGGGCAACGTGAATTTATTGCCCGCCATGATGGCGGCCTGGTCCCCGGATATACTTTTTGGCCTGGCTGGAGGATATCTGCTACTGAGAACACCGACATAAACTTCGGCAAGAGCCCATTACAATAATCCTATGTTGAATCAGCTTCGTCCCCTCTTTGGCTACATGCGGCGTTATCGAAAAGGCTACATAGAGGGCGGAGTCTGTGTCGTAGTTGGCAACCTGGTCTCGGTACTCTTTCCCCAAGTCATTCAGCACGCTATCGACGATCTAAATCTGAGTATCACCCGCCAGAAGATCCTTTTCTATGCCACATTGTTGCTGACAGTCTCCCTGGTAAAAGGAATATTTACCTTTCTGACGCGCTGGATCCTTATTGGTATTTCGCGAGAAATTGAGTTTGACCTGCGAAATGACCTCTTCCGCAATCTCGAGCAACAATCCCCAGCCTACTACCATCGACATCGCACCGGCGATGTTATGGCTCGTATGACAAACGATCTGAACGCGGTACGAATGTTGCTGGGTCCGGCAATTATGTACAGCGCAAACACGCTTGTCTTCTTTGCGGCGGCGGTATTTTTCCTGATACGTATTAGCCCTACACTCACGCTGGTGGCTTTGGCTCCGCTGCCATTAGCCAGCATCCTGGTACAGTTTTTCGGCAGGAGAATTCATGAACGCTTCGAAAAGATCCAAGCTATGTTTTCGGAAATCTCCGCCCAAGCACAGGAAAACATCTCCGGGGCAAGATTAATTCGTGCGTTTGCTCAAGAAAAAGCACAGATTAATGCCTTTGAGAAATCGAACCGCGAAAACATCCGGCGCGGCCTTCGACTTGTTCAGCTAATGGGAATGCTCTGGCCCACCCTTGAATTCATTTTGGGCCTGGCTTTAGCTGTCACGCTCCTTGTCGGAGGGCATCAAGTCCTGGCTCATCGCATCACGGTGGGTAAGTTTGTTGCCTTCAACACATACATGCTGATGTTGACGTGGCCGATCATTGCATTGGGATGGGTGGTAAACCTCTTTCAACGAGGCACGGCCTCCATCGGAAGACTCGATGAACTGCTAAAGGCCAAGGCCGAAATTGATGATCGCCACGCGAAATTCCCGATAGAAGACGCGCCTTCTATCCAGGGAGAAATAGAATTTCGTCATCTTAGCTTCAGCTATGCAGATACCGAAGTACTTCACGATATTTCCTTGAAGATTCCAGCCGGCACGAGCCTGGCAATCGTTGGACCTACAGGCACAGGAAAATCGACGCTGATCAATCTCATTCCACGCCTGTATGATGCCCCGGACGGGTCAATCTTGATCGATGGTCGTCCCATTCAGGATTATCCTCTGGCCTTTCTGCGATCCAACATCGGAGTGGTACCTCAAGAGACGTTCCTTTTCAGCGAAACAATTCGGGCAAATATCTCCATTGGAAAACCTGAAGCCAATCAGGAAGAGATTTTACAGGCAGCTGAAGCTGCACACATCAGAAGAGAATTTGAAGAGTTTCCTCACCAATTCGAAACGATGGTAGGAGAACGCGGAGTCACACTGTCCGGCGGACAAAAGCAGCGTGCCAGTATCGCGCGAGCTCTGATTCGGCAACCGAAGATTTTGATTCTAGATGATGCTCTCGCCAGCGTAGATACCTATACAGAAGAGCAAATTCTCGAACAGCTACGTCAAGAGATGAAGGGAAGAACAACAATCTTCATCTCACATCGTATCTCAACAGTGCGTAATGCCGATCAAATTGCTGTCCTTCTTGCCGGACGTATAGTAGAACTCGGCACACATGAAGAACTGCTTGAAAAAGGCGGATATTATGCCGCCCTTTTCCAAAAGCAATTACTAGAAGAAGAACTGAGTATTGAGCACTAAGAGAAATACTTAAGCTTGCGGGCTAGGCTGTCCAGCGAGGAGAGCTATCCGATTCTTGCTGCTGAACAACAGAAGCTCTAACCACCCCAGAAGAAGCCTCCTGCCGATTTCGTAGCGCTTCGAGAGCCTCGGGATCGGAAGCAACTTTCTTCCACGCCTCTCTAACTGTCTGAACACAGCTGATTGCGTGCTCAAAACGCTCACGCGATTCCAGCTGTGAAGCCTGCAGAATGATGGCGAATATGGAACTGTAGTATTCGGAAAGAGTCTCGGCTACCTTGCCACCAACATCCATCCGCAGTGTTGCTTGCAAATGAATGATAATGTCCATGGCTTTCTTGACATACATTCTCCGTGCACTAACATCTTTCCTCTCCACCGCATCGATTGCGGAGGAGAGGAAGCGGATAATCCCGTCATAAAGGGATACCACTAAATCAACGGGCGAAGCACCTTCGAGTGCGTGTACCTGATAGTAATCCATATTCACCTTTGGCCATTACTTGCTGGTGTTGTAGCCGGTCGCGGCGGAATAAATCTTATTTACGTAATCGAGATTATCCTTGATCGCCTGTAGTGTTTGGTTTGCCTTATTTAGCTCGGAGGTCAGGGTTTCTTGCTTGAGCGAAATCAGGGATTCCTGCGAATCTAGTTTGTCCTGGATCAACTTCTCTTGAGAGGAGATTTCATCCTTTGTTAGCGTGATCAGACCAGAGCTATATACGCTGCCAACGTTGTTCAAAGTTGTTGATAAAGTCCTACCGAATTGGCCCGAATCCTGGAAGAACGAAACCACGTCTGAATAGTTAGAATTCAAAGCGGATACCAAAGTGTCTGTATTAACAGACATTGTGCCATCTTTATTCATTGAAATTCCAAGATTTGTCAACGCCTTGACTTTTCCAGGTCCGGAAGAATAAATCATGCCCTGTTCAAGCTGTTGCTGCAAACTGGAAACTATGGAGCTTCCATAAAGAGGCTTAGCATTCCCGGAGGTATCGTTGCCTTCCTGATCATTAAGAGCAGTGATAACTGTGTTGTATTTGCTTACGAAGCTCAGGATGGAACTTTCTACACTATCATTGTCATTGGTAATAACAATCTGTACGGGGGAATGATCTGTGGACGTCAATAATTGGAATGTCACTCCGCCAATAGCATTTGTGACCGTATTTGAAGTGCTGGTAAGGGACACTCCATCAACAGTAAATTGGGCATCCTGAGGAGGCTGCCCCTGAGACATAGAAACGTCAGTTCCCGTAGAATCTTTCAAGTTGCTAGCAGTAGCGGTAAATCCCCCAGATGATCCGGTGGTGTTACTCACGATCGATAGTTTGACACCACTTGCCCCAGTTAAGATAGAAGCCGTCACACCTAAGCCGCGGCTGTTAATTTCTGCGGCTAAACTTGTAAGGGTATCTGTACCACTCGTCAGATTAAAGGTCGCTCCAGCGACTGTGATCGATCCGCTTAGGGTATTACTAGCAGAGGATAGATAATTCGAAGCATCAGATTGGGCTTGGGCCAATTGCGTTACAACAACGGTATGAGTACCAGCTGCAGCAGACGAAGTGGCTCCTTGGAGCTGCAAAATATTAGTATTGGAACTCGATCCTTTTTTGTACGACAATACCCCAGTAAAATCGGTTAGAGTTTGCAGAGTCGTCAGCATGGATGACAGATCGGTACCAAGCGTACTCAATACGGCGTCTTGTGCCTGCAATTTGGTCAGCTGCGCCTTCCAGGGTGTCTCCACAGTTCTCAAATTCGAAACAATTTGAGAGACCGTATTTGATACATCGAACCCCTGACCACTGGTAGCGGAACCAAAACTTAGTCCAACAACACCCATGATAATTTCTCCTTACTCAATCTTTACCCAGCAAAGCACTCGCCACTATCGGCTCAAAAGATTAGGAACTCCTAATAAAACAGGAAGGCTCTATGTGAGCAGCCTTCCTGTTTTATCGACTCAAGCCGTCAATACATTACTGAAGCAGCTTGGTGACCAGTTGCTGAGTGCTGTTGGCCTGGGCCAAAGCAGAGATACCGGTCTGCATCAGGATCTGATACTTCGACAGGTTCGAGGTTGCTGTGCCATAGTCGGTCGCCACAACGTCGTTCTGAGCTGCCAGGGTGTTTGTCGACTCAGTTGACATCACGTTCGATACCGCTTGCAGCGTGTTGATGTTTGCGCCTACCGCACCGCGATCTGCTGCTACCGTCGAAATCGCCTTGGTGATCTTTCCAAGCTCAGTCTGAGCCGAAGATGCATTTGAAAAGCCGCCGCTGGTCAATCCTAATGTGCTCGAATCAACCTTGGTGAAGACATTGCTATTGGTCTGGTTGGAAGTACCATCGCTGGTGTAGATGTTGATGGTTCCACCGAAGATCGCAATGCCGTTGTATTCAGTCTTGCTCTGAATATTGTCGATCTCGCCCATGATGTTGGTGTACTCAGCATTGGCTGCAGAGACCTGAACCGAATTCAGAGTACCGTTGGAAGCTTCCGTGGCCAGCGTGACAGCGCGATTCAGCAAGCTGGTGATCTGCGACATTGCTCCGTCAGCAACCTGCAGAAGGTCAACACCTTCGCTGGCATTCTTGGCAGACTGTGAAAGAGCTGTTGCCGAAGCATTCAAAGCATCGGAAAGAGATAGACCGGCAGCGTCATCGGCACCGGAATTAATGCGTGAACCGGAAGAAAGCTGCTGAAGGGTGGTTTGCAGATTCTTCTGGGTACTGTTGAGGTTATTCTGTGCATAAATCGCCGAAATATTATTCAGGACACCCAAGGACATTTGATCTTGCTCCTATTTGAGTTCAATGCGAGTTAATTTTCTGGGATCCTTCATAGAAGATGCCTGACCGGGCCTTACTCGACCCGACTCACCTTAGCTACAAGGAACCGCGTTACCCACTGATTTCATCGACATGCAAGCAAAACACTTTACACCTTTTGTTTGGTCTAACCTTATAAATCATTAATTTAACAATCACTTAGAGTCCCTTTTACAAAAGAAATCGGGGATCTTCTTCAGATGAAGGTAGGTAAAGAGGTATTCGCCACTTAACAGACCCTAGAGGAAAGGAACAAGCACTAAAGAATGTGTACACATATTCGACGAATGCCTCAATTTGCTTACCTCACATTGCACAGATCTCATTCAATCGCCACTGATACCGCAATTCTCTAAATACATACATAGATGAATCTGCAGCCCTGGAGTTCATACGATACAAACCAGAATTCATTGTCTGAACACTAGTCCAATAAAGAAGGCAAGCTGCGTTTGCAGCTTGCCTTCTTTCAAATCAAGCTATCTAGACTACTGAAGTAGCTTGGTAACCAGTTGCTGTGTGCTGTTGGCCTGGGCCAAAGCGGAGATACCGGTCTGCATCAGGATCTGATACTTCGACAGGTTCGAGGTTGCTGTGCCATAGTCGGTCGCCACAACGTCGTTCTGAGCTGCCAGGGTGTTCGTCGACTCAGTTGACATCACGTTTGATACCGCTTGCAGCGTGTTGATGTTTGCACCTACCGCACCGCGATCGGCTGCTACCGTCGAAATCGCCTTGGTGATCTTTCCAAGCTCAGTCTGAGCCGAAGACGCATCCGTAAAGCCAGTGCTGGTCAATCCTAATGTGCTCGAATCAACCTTGGTGAAGACATTGCTATTGGTCTGGTTGGAAGTACCATCGCTGGTGTAGATGTTGATGGTTCCACCGAAGATCGCAATGCCGTTGTATTCAGTCTTGCTCTGAATATTGTCGATCTCGCCCATGATGTTGGTGTACTCAGCATTGGCTGCAGAGACCTGAACCGAATTCAGAGTACCGTTGGAAGCTTCCGTGGCCAGCGTGACAGCGCGATTCAGCAAGCTGGTGATCTGCGACATTGCTCCGTCAGCAACCTGCAGAAGGTCAACACCTTCGCTGGCATTCTTGGCAGACTGTGAAAGAGCTGTTGCCGAAGCATTCAAAGCATCGGAAAGAGATAGACCGGCTGCGTCATCGGCACCGGAATTAATACGTGAACCGGAAGAAAGCTGCTGAAGGGTGGTTTGCAGACTCTTCTGTGTATTGTTGAGGTTATTCTGTGCGTAAATCGCCGAAATATTATTCAGGACACCCAAGGACATTTGATTGCTCCTATTTTACGTTCGATATGAGTTAATCTCGGGTTCCCCCCTAGAGGGTGCCTGACCGGGCCTTACTCGTCCCGGCTCACCTTAGCTATAAGGAACCACGTTACCCACTGATTTCATCGACATGCAAGCAAAACACTTTACACCTTTTGTTTGGTCCAACCTTATAAATCATTAATTTAACAATCACTTAGAGTCCCTTTCACCCAAAAGCATCTGTTGGAATCCAGCGGGCTTCTTTAGAATGTGCACACGTCTTCGTCCGAATACACCGAATTCGTCACCTCACATCATCTTTATTGACAGGGTATTCACGAACCTAATGACCAGAAGTTCGTTCGACAACATGCCGAAGTTATGCCTGAACTCTGCCCCAACAAAGAGGGCAAGCTGCGTTTGCAGCTTGCCCTCTTTTTCAAATCAAGCTATCTAGACTACTGAAGCAGCTTGGTAACCAGTTGCTGTGTGCTGTTGGCCTGGGCCAAAGCGGAAATACCGGTCTGCATCAGGATCTGATACTTCGACAGGTTCGAGGTTGCTGTGCCATAATCGGTCGCCACAACGTCGTTCTGAGCTGCCAGGGTATTCGTCGACTCAGTTGACATCACGTTTGATACCGCTTGCAGCGTGTTGATGTTTGCACCTACCGCACCGCGATCTGCTGCTATGGTAGAAATCGCCTGAGTGATCTTTGTAAGCTCACTTTGAGCCGAAGACGCAGTCGTAAAGCCAGCACTGGATAATCCCAATGTGCTTGAATCAACCTTGGTAAATGCATTGCTATTGGTCTGGTTGGAAGTACCATCGCTGGTGTAGATGTTGATAGTTCCACCGAAGATCGTGATGCCGTTGTATTCAGTCTTGTTCTGAATATTGTCGATCTCACCCATAATGTTGGTGTACTCAGCATTGGCTGCGGAGATCTGAGTCGAATTCAGAGTACCGTTGGAAGCTTCCGTGGCCAGCGTGACAGCGCGATTCAGCAAGCTGGTGATCTGCGACATTGCTCCGTCAGCAACCTGCAGAAGGTCAACACCTTCACTGGCATTCTTGGCAGACTGTGAAAGAGCTGTTGCCGAAGCATTCAAAGCATCGGAAAGAGACAGACCGGCTGCGTCATCGGCACCGGAATTAATGCGTGAACCGGAAGAAAGCTGCTGAAGGGTGTTTTGCAGACTCTTCTGTGTATTGCTGAGGTTATTCTGTGCGTAAATTGCGGAAATATTATTCAGGACACCCAAGGACATATGATTACTCCTATTTTGAATTCAATATGAGTTAAACTCGGGTTCCCTCCTAGTGGGTGCCTGACCGGATCTTGCTCGTCCTTGCTCACCTTAGCTATAAGGAACCACGTTACTCACTGGCTTCATCGACCCAGGGAATTTACACTTTACACCTTCTTTTGACTGTCCTTGGAAAGCTGTGGAATTCCACTTGGAGCCCCTCCGTAGAACTTCCAATCAGCTCTTTTAAGCAAAAATACTGCCCTTATTTTTCAAAGATTTCCCCCGATGGCCAGAGCACATTATGCCCCGGAAGAAAGGTACCAATCCGGGAATTTGGGTACAAAGAAAAACCATCCTAAGGCTCTCCTGAATCGTTTTTACTTAATTTTCTCTAATGATCTCTCTTCCGGCTGACAGATCGTCCAGCACCCAAAGCCCAGAGAACATTCTTAATTCCGCTGAACCACTCTCTTAATAGGTGTTGGAAGCAGAGGCACCAACAAGAGCCATATTGCTCAATATCAACCTTTGCCATCTTCTGCCGATAGGCTTTAGAGAGCGGAGGCTATCCACCTAAATGATTGAACTGACACGTCTCAATGGTAATGCGGTTGTACTCAACAGTGATTTGATCAAATCGGCCGAATCTTCTCCCGATACCATGCTGACGCTTATCAATGGCGAAAAGATTATGGTTCGCGAGAGCTGCCAGCAGGTCGTTGAAAAAGTGATGGTATGGCGCGCCAGCCTCTTGGCTGAAGTAGCCAAACTAGCCCCGGGATCTCTGGCCGTTCTATCGGCTCCCGGAGGAGCACTCCAACGGAGATCTCTGGAAGAAATGAACAGAGGATCGGGCGACGAGATTGAAATAGACCAAGGTGCGGCACAAAGACGACGTAAGGACGACTGAGGCAGTCGCAACCAACTACCATGCGTCCCGCAGTGATTCACAGAGCATGATAAAGGCAACGAAACATGGATAAAAGTAGCGTTATTGGAATTGTGCTGGCGATTGGAGGGATCATCGCCGGCCTGCTCTTAGAAGGCGGCAATATTGGACAGATCCTGCAGCCCACTGCAGCGATGATTGTCTTTGGTGGCACGCTCGGAGCAATTATGCTTCAGTTCCCTCTCAAGACAATCTATGCCGCAATACGCCGACTAGCTATTGTTTTCTTTACCCCGAAGAGTAAAGAAGAAGCTTTCATTAAGCAAATCGTTGCTTATGCCAATAAGGCGCGGCGCAGCGGTGTAGTCTCTCTCGATCAGGATTTGGGAACAATTCAGGACCCCTTCCTTAAGCAGGCTCTCATGCTGGCCATCGACGGTACAGAGCCCAGCGAACTCCGCAAGATTATGGAGCTGGAGATCTACAACAGAACGGAAAGTGAAGAACGTATTCCTTCTGTTTTCGAATCGGCCGGAGGTTTCTCTCCTACGATCGGAATTATTGGTGCTGTCCTCGGCCTAATCCAGGTTATGCAACACCTGGACAAAATGGACGAAGTAGGTAAAGGTATTGCAGTCGCTTTCGTTGCCACAATCTACGGAGTCGGTGCAGCTAACCTTGTCTTTCTCCCTGCCGCAGGAAAGCTGAAGATTCGTATTCGCGAAGAGCAGCTATTACAAGAAATGATGCTCGAAGGCGTTGTTTCCATCATTGAGGGTATGAACCCTCGCATGATTGAAATTAAGCTATCCAGCTTTTTGTCCGATGCAAAAGGTGTTGATTCGGAGCGGAAAGCATGAAGCGCAGGGTACATAAATCACCTAGCCATGAACGGTGGCTGGTCTCTTATGCGGACTTTCTGACGTTATTGTTTGCCTTCTTTGTAGTTCTATATGCATCCTCAAAGGCCGACAGTCGCAAACAAGCACAGTTTGCGCAAGCTATCGATGCAGCCTTCCGTTCTCTTGGAATGTTTCAAGATGTAGGCAGAGCGAATGGTAAATTTCCAGCATTGCCCGCGCAGGGAACCGATACACCCATGGTTCCGATGAACATTGTGATGGGAGAGCAGGCCATGTCTCCCGCGGCACAGCAAGAAGATCTGCGTGTTATTCAGCAAAGGCTGGAAGGTCTACTTTCGAACCAGATCGCACAGCACACTGTTTCCATCCACATGACTCATGATGGATTGGTCATATCCTTGCGAGAAGCGGGATTCTTCGATAGCGGCTCAGCAACCCCCCACGAGGCAACAATACCTGTTCTAGGACAGATTGCATCTGCTCTGCGGGCAACGCCATATGACATTCGTATCGAAGGTCATACCGATAACATTCCGATCCACACGTCCCAATTCGACTCGAATTGGGAGCTCTCAACGACTCGTGCAACAAAATTAGCTCGTATTTTTATCGAAGGGCATAACTACCAACCTGAACGGCTTTCGGCCTCCGGCTATGCCGAATTTCATCCTGTAGCTTCGAACGATACACCGGAAGGCCGTGCTCAGAATCGCCGGGTTGACGTCATTGTTCTCCCTCATTCGAGCCTGCAAGGTAACCAACGCGCAAAAACAGCTGTAGTTTGGCAACGCATTACAGATCCGGAAAAGCCGCAAAAGGGTTCACCTGCTGCAACAGCTATTCCACTCCCAAAACCTTCACGATAACCCGCTTTGAGCGTTGGCCATCGAATTCTGCATAAAAGACTCGCTGCCAGGTTCCCAAATCCAGTTTTCCATTGGTAACCGGCAGCGTTGTTTCATGATGTAACAATAAAGATTTCAAATGTGCGTCTGCATTATCTTCACCGGTCTGGTGGTGCTTGTACCCAGGTTTCGCAGGCGCTAATTCTTCAAGCCACTTCTCAATATCCTCAATCAGTCCAGATTCATGATCATTCACGTAGATTGCAGCCGTAATATGCATCGGAGAAACGAAGCATAGTCCGTCACGAATTCCACTTTTTTTAACAATCTGTTCAATCTTGGGAGTAATATGCACCATCTCCCGACGCTTCTTTGTCTCGAATTTCAGATATTCGGTATAGCTCTTCATTCATCCTCCCGACATTTATCATAACCAGTGAGATGTCTTCCTCCCTTGCTCCTCCGCCAGACAGTCCACGAACTCTCGTTGAAGAATGCTATTTACATGGAGTTGAAGAAGCAGAGCATTTCCCGCATAGATATACACACACCCGGAAAGGGGAAGAGCAGCTTCCTTTAGCGAAAATCTGCCAAAGCCTTTGTGCTTCGATGTTTCGGCAATCATTCCCTTTTGTTACTTCCTTGTCATAACTATGGCCAACAGACCCATCAAACAACGATCGGTTCGCCACCTACGCAAACTGTACGACTTGCTCTTCTCGGCCTACGGCCCTCGAAAATGGTGGCCAGCCGAAACACCCTTTGAGGTAGTAGTGGGAGCATATCTGACTCAAAACACCTCATGGACTAGCGTCGAACGCTCAATCAAGAACCTTCGCGAAAACAATCTACTCACTCCATGCGGCATAAGAACAATCCCTGAAGAGCACCTACGACTATTGATTCGCCCATCGGGCTATATGCAACGCAAAGCATCCGCACTGAAAACATTTGTCGAGTTTCTCGATAATGAATATCAAGGTTCTATGGAATCACTGGCCATGGAGCCTGTCGATGTTGCCCGAGCTAAGCTTCTTTCTCTATTCGGAGTTGGACCAGAGACCGCAGATGCCATCCTGCTATACGCACTGGGATACCCGGTCATGGTTGTGGACGAATATTTGCGACGAGTGGCAATTCGTCATGGATTCAGCAACGAAAACCCCAACTATTCCGAACTCCAGGATTTAGCAACCCGTGCCTTTGCCGAAGACCTTCCCTCCAGCCACCTGCAACATTTCAACGAGTTTCATGCGCTTATTGTCGAAGTAGGCAAAAGACATTGCAGCCAAAAGCCGAAGTGTGAAGAATGCCCCTTGGCAAAAGATCTCCGCAACTCGCTCACAAAAGCCCACAGGTAAACTGGAGCCATGTCGATAACGCTTTACGTCGCCAGCACAAATGCAGGGAAATTACGTGATTTCGCTGTCGCTAGTGCTGCTCATGACATTTTGATTCTGCCTGTTCCTGGACTTGACCAAATCCCTCCGGCACCAGAAGAAGAACCGACATTTGAGGGCAATGCTCGATCAAAAGCCACCTACTATAGCCAATATCTTCCTGGAGAAATTGTCCTGGCAGATGATTCCGGACTGGAAGTAGATGCCCTCCATGGCGCACCTGGAGTGCGTTCCGCCCGTTATGCCGCAGATGCCGGAATGACAGACAGCCCAGATGCCAATGACAATTCGGACGTCTGGAACAACATGCTTCTGCTCACAAATATGACGGATGTTCCGGATGGTATGCGACAAGGACGTTATTATTGCGTCCTCGCTGCTGCAAAAGACGGAGAGTGCCTTATCACAGCCGACGGTTCAGTAGACGGTAAAATTTTAACAGCACCTCGCGGCACTGGTGGTTTTGGATATGATCCGCTATTTTATCTGCCGGAACTGGATCAGACGATGGCAGAGATCGATATCGAAATCAAACACACTTTGAGCCATAGAGGACGAGCTTTTCGATCCCTTCTCTTACATCTTCCAGACCTAATAAAGTCTCACTAAGAGGTACTTTCCTTGACGGTGGTGTTTGTGGACACGAATAATGATTTGTGATTCTGGTCACAGAGACCCACCGTTATCCCCCTATGCGGGACCTAGAGTAAGGAGTCAAACAACATGGCTACCGCCGTCGGCCCTAACACCACGGAACAGCTACGCGGAGTGCAGCCTCTCCGTGCCGGTCAAGGGCATTCGTTTCTGCTCCGTAGATTGCATTCACTCAGCGGAATTGTGCCCATCGGAGCATTCCTCATCGAGCATCTGGTCTCTAACTTCGAAGCGCTGAAGGGACCTGCAGCCTATGCAGCCCAGGTAAAGTTTCTTAACAGCCTGCCTTTCGTCAGAGTGCTTGAGTGGGCGTTTATCTTTCTGCCAATCCTCTACCACGGACTTTATGGTGTGTATATTGCTGTCCGAGGCAAGAGTAACGTTATTTACTATCCCTGGGCAGGCAATTGGATGTATCAAGTTCAGCGATGGACTGGCTACATCGCCTTTCTCTACATCATCCAGCATGTCTGGAGGCAGCGTTTTACGGGCGTAATGCTGCCGGAACATCCTGGAGCCTCGTTCCACAAGGTTCAAATGGAATTATCCAATCCCTGGATGCTTCTCTTTTATGTCATAGCCATCGTCGCCACCTGCTGGCATTTCTCTTACGGCGTTTGGTTATTTGCCGCCAAGTGGGGCATCACGCCAGGAACCAAGTCAAGGAAGCGCTTTGGAGTAGCCTGTACAGCTCTCGGCATTATTTTGGGAGTCATTGGACTGGGGAGCCTCTATGCCTTTGTCGGCCCCTGGTACAAGAATGCTCCTGCGGATCTGACTCCGGCTCAAATTATTGAGGGAGCAACAGCCCCACCACCCGCGAGCGGAGAACCACCACTCTCGAAATAACTGGCACTCTCCAAAGATCAGCCAATAGGCGATTCAGCGCCTTATGTAGGAAAGGATAGGAATTTCATCATGGCAGCGGTTCCCAAGATCATCGTCGTCGGTGGAGGCTTAGCCGGACTGGCGGCTGTAATCAAAATCGCCGAAGCCGGCGGAAATGTAGATCTCTTCTCTATCGTCCCTGTAAAACGGTCGCATTCGGTATGCGCCCAAGGCGGAATCAATGCCGCCAAAAATCTGAAGGGCGAGGGCGACACTACCTGGCAGCACTTTGACGATACCGTTTACGGCGGAGACTTCCTCGCCAATCAGACTCCCGTAAAAGCAATGTGCGAAGCTGCTCCGGGAATCATCGACTTACTGGATCGCATGGGCGTTCCCTTTAACCGTACTCCGGAAGGTTTGCTCGATTTTCGTCGCTTTGGAGGAACCCTCTATCACCGTACGGCATTTGCAGGCGCTACCACAGGACAGCAGCTGCTGTATGCGCTGGACGAACAGGTGCGCCGTTACGAATCCGAAGGCAAGGTCAAGAAATACGAGGGTTGGGAATTTCTTTCCGCCGTTCTGGATTCCAATCATGTTTGCCGAGGCATCAGTGCACTCGATCTGCGCTCGATGGAACTGCGAACCTTCCGGGCAGATGCCGTCATTCTAGCCACAGGCGGTATAGGCGCCATCTTTGGCAAAAGCACAAATTCTGTTGTCTGCACGGGCTCGGCACAATCTGCCGTCTACCAGCAAGGTGCGTACTATGCCAATGGCGAGTTCATCCAGGTCCATCCGACATCGATCCCTGGCGAAGACAAACTGCGCCTGATGTCCGAATCGGCCAGAGGAGAGGGCGGACGTGTTTGGGTGCCCAAGAAATCGGGAGACAACCGCGCCCCTCGCAGCATTCCTGAGTCTGAACGCTGGTATTTCCTGGAAGAGTGGTATCCCAAGTACGGGAATCTGGTTCCTCGAGATGTGGCAACCCGGGCAATCCATAAGGTCGTCTATGAGCACGGACTAGGTATTGACGGTCAGCCAATGGTCTATCTAGACCTGACTCACATTGATCGCGCCACGTTGGACCGCAAGCTGGAAGGCATCCTTGAGATTTACGAGAAGTTTGTCGGCGACGATCCCCGGGATACCCCAATGAAGATCTTCCCTGGAATGCACTACACCATGGGTGGTCTCTGGGTGGATTTCGATCAGATGACAAACATTCCCGGACTCTTTGCTGCCGGTGAAGCAGAATATCAATACCATGGAGCCAATCGTCTTGGCGCAAACTCCTTAGTTTCCTGCATCTTCGGCGGTTTTCAGGCTGGACCAAAAGCTATAGCCTATGCCAAAAGCCTTTCAGCTGCTCCGGGCGATGGCGGGCATGCCGCAGAAAAGCTACGTCAGCAGGAACTCAACCATCGCTTACTAAGTTCGGATGGAACAGAAAACCCGTTCAAGCTCTGGCGGGAACTGGGCGAAATCATGACGAAGAATGTCACGGTTATTCGCTATAACAAGGCCATTCTCGATACCGACACCAAGATCTGTGAACTTCTAGAGAGGTATCGCAAGATCAATCTCAGCGACAAAAGCATGTGGGCCAATACCAGCTTTGCCTTTACACGGCAACTCTACAACATGCTGCAACTTGCAAGAGTGATCGCTCAAGGAGCGGCCCGTCGCGATGAATCTCGTGGAGCTCATTACAAACCCGATTTTCCAGATCGTGATGATGAGCGCTTCCTAAAAACAACCAAAGCCAGCTTTGCTCCTGATGCCGATGAGCCACGCTTTGAGTACGACCCCGTTGATACCCAGTACATCAAGCCACGCCCGCGCCGTTATGACGCCGCCAAATAGACAAGGGAGAAACGAATAAGTCATGGCAGAACGAACGATTAAGGTCGAGATCAAACGCCAGAGTGGACCTGACGCCAAGGTGGTCTGGGAAAAATTCGAAATACCCTATCGTCCAGGCATGAATGTCACTTCGGTGCTCCAGGAAATTGCCGCCAACCCGAACACGGCAGATGGCAAGCCGACAACGCCGATTACCTACGACTCGAATTGCCTGGAAGAAATCTGCGGATCCTGTTCAATGGTCATCAACGGCAAAGCTAGAATGGCCTGCTCCGCTTTGGTTGATCGCCTCGAACAACCCTTGAAACTCGAACCATTGTCAAAGTTTCCCGTGGTTCGGGATCTCTCCGTAGATCGGAGTGTTCTCTTCGAAAATCTCAAAGCCGTCAAGGCATGGGTTCCGCTGGACGGAACTTATGACCTGGGCACAGGACCCCGGATATTTCCCCAAGTCCAGGAAGTAAACTATCCACTCTCCCGATGCATTTCCTGCTGCTGCTGTATGGAAGTTTGTCCTCAATTCAACGAAGCTACCGGCTTTGTTGGCGCAGCTACGATTGCACAGGTCAAGCTGTTCAATGAGCATCCCACAGGAGCGGTCCTAAAAGAAGAGCGCTTGCGCGCCCTTGCAGGCGATGGCGGCATCCAGGAATGCGGCTATGCACAAAATTGTGTGCAAGCATGTCCCAAGCAGCTTCCTCTCACCAACGCTATAGCCGATGTGGGGAGAGATGTCGTAGTGCAAAAAGTGAAAGACTTCCTCCGAAGCTAATCCGCAGAAAAACAAGGAGCTCGAATATTTGAGCTCCTTGTTTTTTAACTCCTTCGGGAGTGCAAAGTGTAGACTTTGCATACGAATATGAAGACCCGAAGCGCAGTTGCCATCGCAGCCCTTCTGTTTGTCTCAATCGTTACAACGGCTCAAAACGTCTCAAAGAAAGCGGTCTCAAAGCACTTGACTCCAGAACAGGTTCACCACAGTGCTATTGTCATCGACACGCATGCCGATACAACGCAACGTTTACTTGACGAGAATTATGATCTTGCCGACGCCCTCAAGGGGGGTCACCTCAATCTGGACTCAGCCCGAAAAGGCAATCTTGGAGCCGAGTTCTTCTCAATATGGGTTGATCCAGAACGCTTTAAGGGCCAGTACGCTCACCGCACTTTGGCACTCATCGATAGTGTGTATCAAGAGGCGGCAAAACACCCAGACCGCATAAAGCTGGCCTTCTCCCCGGCGGACATCGAGCGAGCTCATACTGAAGGCAAATTAGCTGCGCTGATGGGAATAGAAGGCGGTCATTCCATCGAAAATAACATTGGCCTGCTTCGCGATTGTTATCGGCTCGGCGTCCGCTATATGACCCTCACCTGGACAAACTCCATAGGATGGGCGGACTCTTCTGGGGATATTACTGATTCCAAAGTTCCTCACACAGAAGAGGGACTGAATGAGTTCGGAAAGGATGTCGTCTATGAGATGAACCGTTTAGGCATGATGGTGGATGTCTCACATGTAGCAGACAAAACCTTCTACCGAACCCTGGTCATTAGCCGAGCCCCGGTCATTGCTTCCCATTCCTCTGCACGTGCCCTTTGCGACGTTCCCCGTAACATGACCGATGAGATGCTTCATGCTGTCGGTGTAAATGGCGGAGTGGTAATGGTGAATTTCTATTCAGGATTTCTAAGCCCCCAATACCGCGACGCGTATGCCAAGCAAGCCCCGGAGCGAAAAGCTGCGATTGATGCACTCAAAGCAAAATATCAAGCCGAGGGCAAACCAGTCGACGACAACGCCGTATATGCACTTGAAAGAGAATGGTCAGCCAAAATTCCACGTCCACCATTCAATGTGCTAATCGATCATATCGACCACATCGCAAAGGTTGCAGGGATCGATCACGTGGGGCTGGGCTCTGACTTTGATGGAATCAGCTCCTTACCCGAAGGAATCGATTCCGCAGCTGACCTGCCAAAGATCACCGCAGCTTTGATGCAGCGTGGCTATAGCGCAGAAGATTGCCGCAAAATACTGGGCGGAAACTTGCTCCGTGTGTTTCGGGAAGTTGAACGGGTAAGCCGTGACCTGCAGACTCAGAATCGCCCTCGAATTATTGAAAAACAGCCTTTCGAAAAGAAGTAGTAATACAAGCCAGAGGAGGCGCTTCGCCTCAAAAAGCGCCTCTCAACTCTTTTCACGGACCTATCCGCCCGTATTTACACCGCAAACGTTCAGAACTTCCCAGTCGGGCATGACGATACGGGCCTTAGCCCTGGGTTTACATTGAATACGAAAACGCTATAGTCTTCTGAAAGCATGAAAGTGATGTCTTCCCTTCTTGCCTTTGTGCTGGCATGTACAGCTGCCAGCGCTCAGCAATCAACTCAGAAGCCTGAAGAGCTGCCAGATGCACCCGGCGCCCAAATTCAACCTCAGGTACAGCCAACAGGCCCAACTGCGGTTTTGGACACAAGCATGGGTCGTATCACGTGCAAGCTATTCGATCAGCAGGCACCGGAAACAGTAGCTAACTTCATTGCTTTGGCAGAGGGAACCAAAGATTGGGTCGACGGGGTCAATCATAAGAAAATCCATGGCAAGCCACTCTATAACGGCACGATCTTTCATCGGGTTATCCCAGGTTTCATGATTCAGGGTGGCGATCCGACAGGAACAGGAATGGGCGATCCGGGGTATTTCTTTGCAGATGAATTTAATCCCAGCCTCAACTTCGATGTTCCTGGACGGTTGGCAATGGCCAATTCCGGCCCCAACACAAATGGCTCACAGTTCTTCATCACTGAGGCTCCTACGGAACATCTGAACCAGCGCCACACCATTTTCGGACAATGTGATGAATCGGGTGTTTCTGTGGTTAACTCGATCGCCAGAGTTTCTCGGGATGGTCAAGACAAACCACTGGAGCCGGTTGTTCTTAAGAAAGTCACGATCGTACGAGAGGGACAGCCAATGCCGCCTTTGCCGGCGACGCCGTCACCTGCGCCAACTCCAAGTTCCACCGCAGCTCCAAAACAGTAATCAAGAATAGGAGAAGTTATGTCCCTTGAACCCGGCACATACGCCGTCTTCAATACCAGCGAAGGCAAGATTGTTTGCCGCCTGTTTGAAAAGGATGCCCCAAAAACCGTCGCTAATTTTATCGAGCTTGCCGAGGGCAAACGGGAATGGACACATCCTGTCACCAAGGAAAAAAGCACGAATAAGCTCTACGACGGGAGCGTCTTTCATCGTGTCATTCCACAGTTCATGATTCAGGGGGGAGATCCTGCCGGCACAGGTTTCGGAGGGCCGGGCTACCGCTTTGAAGATGAGACCAAGGGATCACCCTACAAGTTCGATATCCCGGGGAAGCTCGCTATGGCCAATGCGGGACCAAATACAAATGGCTCTCAATTCTTCATCACCGTAGCACCAACAGAGTGGCTCACAGGACGGCACACGATTTTTGGCGAAGTGGTAGAAGGCTACGAGATTGTAGAAAAGATCTCGCAGGCTCCCCGCAATGCTCAGGACAAGCCACATAAAGCGATCACAATTGAAACTTTGACAATTGAACGCGTCTAGACCGTTTTCACAATGGGTATATCCGAAAGAACTGGACACGGAGCGGCTTTTCCGTCAAGAAAAGCCGCTCCGCACAAATGTTTATCCGGACATAGTCTAGTATTTTGTGAAATCGGTATAGCAATACCAAGAACGAGAGAGAAAAAGGCCCACACATATGGGCCTTTTTCTCTCTCTTCATCAAACCAGCGCGAACCGATATTAAACATCTCAGCAAGAGCAGCCGGTCGCAATGGCCGAAGGATTTTAGTTATCCGCTCTAGACACCAATCACGTCGCAGAGTTCTTTAACCGAATCTGCGCTCTTCTGGAGAGCCGCTGCTTCTTCAGCTGTCAACTTGATTTCTACGATCTGTTCCAGCCCTCTGGTTCCGAGCTTGCATGGCACGCCGACATAATATCCATTGATGCCATACTCCCCTTTCAAATAGGCTGCACATGGAAGAATCTTCTTCTTGTCCTTCAAGATCGCTTCAACCATCTCAGCAACAGCAGCTGAAGGCGCATAGTAGGCACTTCCAGTTTTCAGATATTTCACAATCTCTGCGCCGCCATCACGGGTACGCTGTACCAAAGATTCCAAACGGTCGGGAGCAATCAACTCTGTAATTGGAATACCTGCCACCGTAGAGTAGCGCGGCAAAGGCACCATAGTATCGCCATGTCCACCCAGAACAAATGCAGTTACATTCTCAACAGAGACCTTCAACTCTTCGGCAATGAAAGAGCGGAACCGAGCCGAATCCAAAACTCCGGCCATACCTATCACACGTTCACGATTGAACTTTGACTGACGGAACGCAGCCTGAGCCATCGCATCCAGAGGATTTGACACGATGATCAGGATACAGTCGGGAGACTGCGCAACCACCTTGCTGACAACATCCGACATGATTTTATGGTTGGTTTGTAGCAAGTCATCGCGGCTCATTCCCGGTTTCCGGGGAATACCGGCAGTAATTACAACGATGTCGGAGTTGGAAGTAGCAGCATAGTCATTCGAACCTATTACTAGAGAATCCCGCTTTTCGATGGGCATTGCCTCAAGCAGATCCAGAGCTTTACCCTGGGGAACACCTTCGACAACATCCACTAAAACGATATCTGCCAACTCTTTTGCTGCCAGCCAGTGCGCTGCGGTCGCACCAACATTGCCAGCTCCGACAATCGATACTTTCTTACGCATAAACCTCCTTTGGTTGATAAGGGGAACTTCGGCCTTAGGGGAACCTGTAACCGTTACATATTCTCAATCATGCGAGTGGCAAATTCACTCGTCTTTACCTTCGTAGCACCCTGCATCTGCCTCTCGAAGTCATAGGTGACATACTTCTGCTGAATGGTCTTTTCTATCGAACTCTCAATCAGCTGAGCAGCCTCTTTCCAACCGAGAAACTCGAAGAGCATAACTCCCGAGAGCATGACTGAACCCGGATTAATAACATCCTTGTCGGCATACTTAGGTGCCGTTCCGTGAGTCGCTTCAAAGACGGCATAACCGTCGCCGATATTCGCTCCCGGAGCGATTCCCAACCCTCCGACCTGTGCCGCACAGGCGTCGGAGATATAGTCTCCATTCAAATTCGGTGTAGCCAAGACGCTGTATTCTTCGGGACGGATAATGACCTGCTGAAAGATAGAATCGGCAATCCGGTCATTGATCAACACCTTCTGTTTCCACTTACCGCCACCATGGGTTTGGCCAATGGAGTCCAGAACACCCTTTACCTCAGCGTATAGCTCATTCCGAAAACTCTCAGACGCAAATTCCAACCCAGGTTCAATCAATACAGCATTTTGCTCGACCGTCATTGAAGGGTCTTTTTCGACATTACCGAGGATCCAGCTCTCCCGCTCGGTTACTACTGCATCGCGAAATTCGGACTTGGCTACTTCATATCCCCACTCACGGAAGGCACCCTCAGTGAATTTCTGAATATTGCCCTTATGAACCAGAGTCACCGTTTTGCGATCATTAGCAATCGCGAACTCAATCGCGCGGCGTACCAACCTTTTCGTTCCGAAGATGGAAATTGGCTTGATACCGATGCCCGAATCTTCCCGAACCTTCTTTTTTCCACCCTTCAACATCTCATTGTTCAAGAAGCCAATAAGCTTCTCTGCCTCAAGAGTTCCCTGACGGAACTCAATTCCGGCATAGACGTCTTCCGTATTCTCCCGGAATATAACGACATTCAACTTTTCAGGATGTTTTACAGGAGAAGGTACACCGCTGTAATACTTCACCGGACGTACACAGGAATACAGATCTAAAGTCTGGCGCAGAGTCACATTCAAAGAACGAATGCCGCCACCTACAGGCGTAGTTAGTGGTCCTTTGATCGAAACACGCAAATCGCGGGCAGCTTCCACTGACTCGTCCGGCAACCAGGTCTGAAATTGACGATACGCTTTTTCCCCGGCAAAAATTTCATACCAGCGAACAGCGCGCTTTCCGCCATAGGCCTTAGCAACCGCGGCATCGAACACACGCTGCGAAGCTCGCCAAATGTCACGCCCGGTGCCATCACCCTCGATAAAGGGAATAATAGGGCAGTCAGGTATTTTGAAACTGCCATTTGCATATTGAATGGGCTCACCATCAGCCGGTAGAGGAACTCCGTTATAGCTTGATTTCATCTCTCTCTGGACACTCCGAGGAAGTTACGTTTAATGCCAAACCAGGCATCGTTTCAAAAGCATTCCCGTGTTACCACACATCCGAGACCATCAAAATGCAGGCCTCATACCGGAAGAGACAACTGCGCAATTCCTCGTGGCTCCCGGCAGGTAGCTACGCTGAGAATGCTCTAGGCATTTCGAGGCTATCACCGTGAAGTCCCGAGTGACAATTGCGGCACAGGAAGAGAGTTCACTAGGACGAATAGCTCCAGAACGGTTGTGCCGTGCAACATGACTTTGGCCACAAATTCACGATACGGTATAGCAGCAGCAAACTCTATTGATAGACGATTTCCAATAGCCAGTTGAAGATGCAAAAAGTATCGATAAAACAGATAAGCCTTTCCGAGACGGAAAGGCTTATCTGTTGAACAGGGGTTGTGGACTCTAGAAATGTAAGGCTTTCCCTGGAATCCAGGTAATCTGAGCGCCGATTACGGCGTTATTCTGTGAACCACTCTTGATGAGAGGCGCCTTCCATTGTTCGTATTGCATCCAGCCGTGGACCTCGAATTCTCGTCCAAGGCGCTTCACCACATCGACAGTGAAATCATCCTGGGTACTTCCCCCGGGGATGAAATTCTTTGATACCTTTGCTCTCCGATAGCTCAGTTGAACAGACTCACTCGGGCTAAGGTGGTAGGTAAGCCACGCCTGTCCGCCTTTTCCCTGTCGGCCGATCCAATCCCCAATAAAGAAGCCCTTATTGGTATACCCCTGCCGCTGAACACCTTCCCAATACAAAAACCGCCCTAAATCTGCCGAATGGCTGACTGTCTCTGTATAAGTACCCTCCATGCGGAGATCGAGATTATGCGCATGCGGGAACTTCGCCAGATAAACACCCGGCCGCCATCCAGCTCGACGAGGCGCACTGATCGCACTTACATCGTCGTGAACGGTTGAATCGGTGTATAAAGTCACCCAGTCTCTCAGATACGGCAAACGATAGGAGAAATCGAAAGAGCCAAAGCGAGCGCCAGGATCGTCTCTAGAAAGCTTCTTCGCAGGTGTGACATTTTGGAAGCTGAAAAAGCTCTTCAAAAAACTGTGAAAGGTAATCGGCGCATGGTCCTTACCACCCCAGATTGTTGACCGCTGGAAGCCGAATTCAAGATTCTTTGTGGGCTTGAAACTCAGTTTCTCGGCATGGATCCAGGGAGAATTCGGATAACTATGCCCCTTCAAGCTGCCCACTAGAAAGTCATAACGGAATGGCCCTGTAATGCGGGATATGCCTGGTATATAAAGCGGCTCGACCCTATTAATTCGAAAAGAATAGATATTTTCGGCATTGTTGCTGTATGCCATGCTGGCGCCCTGTGCTGGCCCCATCCATTCGTCACTCTTTCCGAAAGAAACTTCGTGATTCAAGAAATTGGCGGAAAGGTTGGCCTCTATTACCCTCATATCGTCCCGCGCAGCAATAGCGCCAAAGGGAATGGTAGAAAGGCGAGGACCAAGAGGAGTGTCATCGATATTCGCCAGCGTGGTAGCTACTGTCTTCGAATAGCCAGTAGCAGAGGGTGAATGCTGGTACTCACCGCGGAAATATAGCGAGAAACGATGCCCAGCTTCACTTCTCACACTAAATCCAGTCAGGTTATTGAAACCTTCCTGGAAGGGACGCCCGTAGTCATTGATGATGGTCTGCCCGAAATGGGTGCTATCGTTCAACGGCGTTCCGGAGATACCCTCCAAACGCGTATATACGGACTCTAGCCGCGCATCGTTGACCAGATTATCTCCAGCTACGGGTTCTTCCCTCAGCATCTCTTTACGAACGGCTGCATAGATCTCTCGTGCCTCAGCATTGTCTGAGTCTTGCTCCAGCTTGCTAGCTGTCTCCCGAAGGATATTGAGCACACTGAGACGCGTCCATGGACGCAATCCGAGATACGCTGAATCTGCGTACCCGAGGGAGAACAAACGCCACATCGCGGGATAGACCCAGCTATCGACAGGGATGTAAGCAGAACCAACCTGAGCGGACTCCGGAATTGATTCCACCGGGATAAGAAGAGGAGAATTTGCTCCTGAACCAGCTACCTGTGGCGAGTTCGATTTTTTCAGGTTTGTTTGAATTGAAGTTTCTTGAGCAATTGCACCGAAACTACCGAAAACTAGGGTGGAAAGCAGCAGGGAACCTGCGGTTAAACAGATTTTCATGCGAGCGTGGATCCTGTCATATCTGAAAAACTCCTTGCTGTTCCTGATGCCAGCAACTTTCAGAGTAGCATTTCGGGACACTTGAAAAGAAAACCGAGCCTCAAACGGCCTGCCTTCTTGTGTCCAGGGAGACACAGCAAGGGCATTCAGGCAGCAGATTTCCAACCCGAAGAAACCTCTGTATCTCCTGGGACCAGTCAACAAAGATTAGGCGAAAACTTCGGCCGCGGCCAAGGCCGCCAGCGCAGCCAGGAAAACCAGAACGGCGACAACAGTCAGAATACGAAGACGTTGCATATTCTCAAGAAATTTCAAACTAGCTCAAAGTTAGCAACCGGGCATCATACACCTAGGTAGCACCTAACCGTAAGCTGGAACATCCAAAGCTTCTAGGAAGCAAATCCGCCTCTTCATGTAAAAACACATCATAAAATCGTGGCTAATCGTTTCCCCGGGGGTATGAATGTGATACTTTCATGCGGGAACCACAAGGATTTGCTGCTAATTTGCCTTTTCGGAGGGTCTTTGAATTGGGAAAAAGTATGGTCCCGAAGCGCCTCTTTTTCACAAAGGGCGTAGGGAAACATAAGGAACGTCTAACGTCATTTGAGCTTGCTCTTCGAGATGCTGGAATCGCGGCCCAAAATCTTGTCCGCGTATCGTCGATTTTCCCACCCAATGCGAAGCTAATTCCCCGCAAGGAAGGCCTAAAATACCTTTCTCCCGGAGAAGTAGTATTTGCGGTGGTGGCAGAAAACTCCACACGTGAGGCGCATCGATTAGTGGCATCCAGTATCGGAGTTGCCATTCCCTCGGACCGGAATACCTACGGATACCTCAGCGAGCACCATAGCTTCGGTGAAACTGAAGAACAGGCTGGAGAATACGCAGAAGAGCTAGCTGCCGAGATGCTTGCAACTACGCTCAACGTAGAATTCGATCCAGACAAGAGCTGGGACGAGAAAAAAGAGATTTATAGGTTTTCGAATAAAATTGTTCGTACCGCTAATGTGACGCAATCTGCCATCGGCGACAAACGTGGTCTTTGGACCACGACGATTGCAGCAGCAATCTTAATCTTCGAATAAAGAATGCAGATACAGTCGGGCGCGGGTTTGAACTAGAGCAATTTCGCTTTCACTGTAGACCCGGAACAAATGACCGCGTGGCCGTTTCGTCAAAGAACGGCCACACTGCACTGAATTCCGCTGGACCATACTAAAAGCGAAAACGCTCTAGAGCCTGCGCCTTTCGTGTGCATGGGAGACGATTCATGTCTGAAGTAAAGAACTACAGAGTTGGCTTGATTCAAATGAGCTGCAGTCCTGATCCAGATGCCAACCTGGAAAAAGCTGCTGACCTGGTCCGCCAGGCAGCTAAGCAGGGTGCGCAAATCATCTGCCTGCCGGAACTCTTCCGTGCACAATACTTTTGCCAGCGCGAAGATATTCGGCTCTTCGATTTAGCTGAGCCAATTCCAGGGCCCAGCACCGAAAAGTTGGGAGCCGTCGCTCGTGAGGAAAATGTCGTTATTGTTGCTTCCCTATTTGAGCGCCGGGCCGCGGGACTTTATCACAATACTGCGGTAACGCTGCATGCGGACGGATCGATTGCCAGCATGTACCGCAAAATGCACATTCCGGATGACCCTCTGTACTACGAAAAGTTCTACTTCACTCCGGGAGATCTAGGCTTTCGCGCCTGCGACACCAAGGTAGGACGAGTGGGCACGCTCGTTTGCTGGGACCAGTGGTATCCGGAAGGGGCTCGGTTAACAGCGTTACAGGGCGCAAATCTGCTTTTCTACCCAACAGCAATCGGTTGGCATCCGGCCGAAAAAGAAGAGTACGGAACGGCTCAATATGAAGCATGGCAGACCATCCAGAGGTCTCATGCAATTGCCAATGGGGTCTATGTAGCCGCGGTCAACCGAGTCGGACCCGAGCACGGCGATATTCGCGGCAACCGCGTCGATGGCCCAGGACTGGAGTTTTGGGGCGGATCCTTCTTGGCCGATCCCTTTGGTCGAATCCTGGCAAAGGCCTCCCATGACAAAGAAGAAATTCTCATCGGCAAAATCGACTTGGCATTGTTGGAGGATACGCGTCGCAATTGGCCCTTCCTGCGTGACCGACGTATCGACGCTTATGGACCAATCGTGCACCGTTTCCTCGACGTCCCCGGAATGGAGAAGTGACCATCTCCATGATTTTGACGAAGGAACAAACACCGCACTCTCTCGGTTACCGCATGCCGGCGGAATGGGAACAGCATGAGGCAACCTGGATTGCCTGGCCGCACAATGCCAATGACTGGCCAGGTAAATTTCAGGCGATACCTTGGGTCTACGCCGATATCGTACGCAATCTGTCTCGGGTTGAAAAAGTTCATATTGCGGTGAACGATGCTGTAGCGGAGAAGCGTGCGGAAGGAATGCTGCATCGCGTCGGGGCAAATCTGGAAAATATCAGTTTTCACACTTGGCCAACGAATCGTGTTTGGACAAGGGATTCCGGACCGATCTTTGTCCGCGACTCGAGCGGCAAGCTGGCAGCAACAAATTGGAAATTCAACGGCTGGGCAAAATACGACAACTGGCAGTTAGACGACCAGCTACCCACACTGGCAGCAGAATTCCTCCAGGTACCGGTCTGGACGCCCACTACCCCACTCCCAGATGGGGGGGAACGCCGTCTTGTCCTGGAAGGCGGCTCGATAGACGTAAACGGTCAGGGCATCATGATCACCACGGAGGAGTGCCTGCTGAGCGAAGTGCAGCAACGCAATCCCGGTATCAGCCGAGAGCAGCTAGAAGAAGCATTCCGCCAATATCTCGGAATCGAGAAGGTATTGTGGATGCATCGTGGAATAGCCGGTGACGATACACACGGACACGTGGACGACATCACCCGTTTTGTCGCTCCGGACACCATTGTCACCGTTGTTGAATCAAACTCCGCAGACGACAACTACAAACCACTTCAAGAAAACCTGGAGCGGCTTCGCCAGGCGCGCAATCTGAAGAACCAACCCTTTCGGATTATCGAACTGCCGATGCCCTCGCCAGTCATCTTCTCTGGACAAAGACTGCCAGCCAGCTATGGGAACTTCTACATCGCAAATGAGCTGGTTCTGGTACCAACGTTCAATGATCCAAACGATCGCAAGGCACTCGGTATTTTGGCTGACGTGTTTCCTGATCGCAGAGTCGTCGGAATCCACTGTGGAGATTTCATTTGGGGACTGGGAGCCCTCCACTGCATGACCCAGCAACAGCCGGCGGCAAAATGACGGACGAAATCTTCCTCCGCGAAGCTCTAGTAGAAGCCCAGGCTGCTGCCCGAGCAGGAGAGGTTCCTATAGGTGCGGTTCTTGTCCGCGAGACAACCATTTTGGCTCGCGGACAAAACCGGGTGATCCGAGATCAGGATCCGACAGCCCACGCTGAAATTGTCGCCATGCGAGAAGCAGCTCGGCAATTGGGGAACTACCGCCTAAACGATTGCGAACTCTACGTAACCCTTGAACCCTGTGCCATGTGCGCCGGAGCCATGATTCACGCGCGGCTGAAACGGCTGATTTATGCTGCTCCCGATCCCAAGGCCGGTGCAGCAGGATCGGTTTTGCAGGTCCTGAACCATCCACAACTGAATCACCAGATGCTGGTTACTTCCGGACTGGTAGCCGAAGAATCCAGTGAACTTCTCCGGAATTTCTTCCGCGAACGTCGCGCCTAAAAGAGCCTAACTTTTCCCACCGCGGACGTCCCCTGAGCAACTATGCAACATCGAAAGAAACATATGCCGATGTTTGGGGGTGAGCATTTTAGATTCGAGTATGGTTTGGCAAAGAACCGTGAAAGTGGCTCTGCTTTCCGTTTCAGATAATGACAATCGTTGAATCCAGTGCTTAGCCACTCAACTATCAGTTCCTGATCCGCATCCGAACCTAAATTGTTCCAGGTTTTAATGTGAACAAACGTCCGTCAGCATTCCACAGCGAGAACGAAATTGCCGAGACAACATCTGGTCTATTCCAGAGGTCGACTACAATGAGAGCCAACTTTAAAGTGCGACTCGACTTACAGCTCGAACAAATATTTCCGGAACATCACTGGAGAGACACATACCGATGAGCACTAAATCTCAAATTCTCATTAATCTCTAGAGCGACTCGCACACCAGCCAGAAAAAACTGTATAAGAATCGCAACGCGAATGGACTAGCAGAAAGGTAAATAGATTCATGGCGACGATGGAATTCCACATCTCACGGGAAGCACGCAACCGTTACCAGGTTCAGGAAGTGCTGTTTTCATTCAATGGAAATGCCATTTTTGTTAATCCATCTGCCAGCCGCGCTTTAGCTCATCGGATGAACAAGGTACGTGGCACCGAGAGCGATCCCAAGAATTCGCTCCAGCCCGGAGCTCTCTTTGCAATGGGCCTCATCGATGAGGCCAGCCATGCATTAGTTGCCTATTATCGGAAGCAACTCGATCCCCGCGTAATACACGATGCCCTGTCCTGGTATGAGCAACAGGTAGGAACCAAAGCGCTCGATCACCTTCTGCTCACCTTCGTGGAGCATTTTCCCGGAACCTCCGTATATCAGGGCGCAGAATCAGCAGAGGAGTGGCTAAAAGGGAAAACTGCCGAGCTTACCCATCGAGAGGCAGCATTTGAGGAGCTGGTTCTGCTCTGGCTGGCAAATGCCAATCCTGCCTTTCGGCCGTTTGAAGAGCTGTTTAGGGATGCCGAGCTCTCCGAAAAAACGGAATACACCCGGGTAATCCAGAAACTTCGGCCTTTTTTGCAAACCAAGCCTCTTATCGAAAACCAAAATCTGCTGGACATGCTCAGGGCTCCCGCCCTGGCATCACCCAACTCCTTGAGTGACCAGTTAGCCTTTATCCGCAACAAATGGGCCCCTTATCTGGGGAGCATCCTTGAACGGTTAGTGCTCGGATCGGACATCCTCAAAGAGGAAGAACTAGCTATCTGGAAGCTCTTTCATCCACCTTCACCGGAGGAATTGGCGCGCATCCGCCGCTCCCGTTCACGCTGGGGCTTTCCCGATACTCACCACTCGGAAGTACCACAGTTCTCTACGGCGGTTCATGAATATGAAAAATTCAGTCCGGACCAGGACTGGATGCCGACAACCGTTCTGATTGCAAAAAGCACATATGTCTGGCTCGCACAGCTTTCGCGATACCATCAGCGGCACATTCACCGGCTAGATCAAATTCCGGACGAAGAACTGGATACACTCCGCCGCAGAGGAATTAATTCCCTTTGGTTGATCGGTGTATGGGAACGCAGCGTGGCATCAAGAACAATCAAGCGTCTCTGCGGAAACGAGGATGCTGTTGCTTCTGCCTATTCGCTCTATGACTACGCCATTGCGCACGATCTCGGGGGAGAAGAGGCATATATCAATCTGCGTGATCGAGCCGCAAAATATGGAATACGCCTGGCCAGCGACATGGTGCCTAACCATATGGGCATCGATTCCAGCTGGGTTATTCAGCATCCGGAATGGTTCCTTTCTCGTCCAGACGCACCCTACCCTGCTTACAGTTTTGAAGGTCCAGACCTCTCCCGCGATGATCGAGTCGAGATTAAGATCGAGGATCATTACTACGAGCAAAGCGACGCAGCCGTAGTCTTCCGCCGTAGAGACAAGTGGACGGGAGACGTCCGCTACATTTACCACGGCAACGACGGAACCAGCTTTCCATGGAATGATACCGCCCAGCTGAACTATCTCAGCGGTGCGGTTCGCGAACAGGTAATACAGACGATCCTCCACGTGGCTCGCCTCTTTCCTATTATTCGTTTCGACGCCGCAATGACTCTGGCGAAAAAACATATCCAGAGGTTATGGTTCCCGGTCCCGGGCGGTGGAGGAGATTCAATTCCTTCCCGAGTCGAATGCAGCATGTCTACTGCAGACTTCGACGCTGCAATACCAAATGAATTCTGGCGTGAGGTTGTCGACCGCGTAGCCGCAGAGGTTCCCGGAACACTCCTTCTAGCTGAAGCCTTCTGGCTACTGGAAGGATATTTTGTCCGGACCTTGGGTATGCATCGCGTCTATAACAGCGCATTCATGAACATGTTGCGCGATGAAGAGAACGCGAAATACCGCCTGGTTTTGAAGAATACATTGGAATTCGATCCAGGTATTCTGAAGCGCTACGTCAACTTCATGAGCAATCCCGATGAGCGCACCGCAATCGACCAATTCGGTACCGGAGACAAATACTTCGGCGTCTGTACCATGATGGCAACGCTTCCTGGATTGCCGATGTTTGGCCACGGTCAGATCGAAGGCTTCACAGAAAAGTACGGCATGGAGTACTACCGTCCGCGCTACGAAGAAAATCCGAACGAATGGCTCGTTGAAAAGCATCAACGGGAGGTAGCGCCCCTCCTCCATAACCGCGCTCTTTTCGCCGAGAGTGAGAACTTCCTGCTCTACGATTTCTGGAGGGAAGACGGAACCGTCGATGAAAATGTCTTCGCATACTCGAATCGCCGGGGCGATGATCGCGCATTGGTCATCTATCACAACCGCTACGCCTCGACGAGAGGAACCATCCATCACTCCGCCGCATATCAGGACAAAGAACGCGGCATACTGCGACAGCGTGATTTACATGATGGATTGAAGATTCCAATCGATCACTCTATCGTCGCCTGCCGCGATATCGTTTCCGGGCTTGAGTATCTTCATCGTTCAACCGATGTGGTCTCTCGCGGATTGACTCTGGAGTTGCATGCTTACAAACATGCTGTCTTCATGAATTGGAGACAATTAGTCGCCGACGCACAACATCCCTGGGATCGGCTCTGCGATGCTTTGCGAGGGGAAGGCGTAAGGGACCTGAATGAAGCTCTCCTGAAACTGGAGTTACAGCCGGTACACGATAGTCTGATAGCTCTCATGCAAGTTGATTTGATACGAAAGCTCGAAGAGTCTTCCGAACACATCAATATCGCCAAAAACCAGCCTCACGACAGCACTTTGCGTAGAGAGCGGAAGATGGAAGAAGAGGAGTTCTTCCAACCTCTTGCCGAACGTGGAATAACGTTCTTGCAGGAAGCCTACAAGATGTACTTGCAGAGGGCTGGCAAGGCCGAGGAAACCGACGGTGACGTTGCCTCTGAGAAAGAACTTCTCACCCTCTTTACTTCAGACCTAGAAGCAATCCATCGATTGCCACATCTGGAGAGTCGTTTCACTACCGTTTGGTCAACGGAAGCCCGTAATGTCCTGCCAAGTCACAGCCCGACACTTAGTGCAACAGCTGTCTGGGGACCGGTATTGGCGCTTAGTATGCTGAAGCTGTTAGGCAAATACATTGATCCGGATCATTGCGCACAGGCCTCGCTGCTCGCCTTCGACAAGCTGCACTTGAGAGAACCGCTGGCAAAAAGCTTCTCGATCCTCGGACTATCGGAAGATGAAAGCTGGCAAGCAGCTGCCCGGGTAAAGGTTGGAATCCTGCAAGCAATCGAGGAGGAGAAGAAACCTCTGACGTTGAAGCTGGGACTCCCGGAGATGCTCTGGCAAGATCCCGACCTACGTTGGCTGGCAGGAGTGCATGATGCTGATGGGGAGCGGTACTTCATCAAAGAGGCTCACGAAGAGCTTGTCTGGTGGACTATGCTTCCTGAGCTGCTTCACTTCGCTTGTACCCCCAAGACAGAGGCCAAAGCCTTCCATGAGCTCGAAACCAGAATCGCAATAGGACTCAGAGAAGCTGGAATTGCGAGCTATTGCCTCAAGGAAGAACCCGAAGAACAGGACGGCTCCGAAACAGAAGTTCCAGACAACAAACCAGAGATAGAGCCAGCAAAAGAGGACGCTCTGACTCTGACAGATAAGTCTGCCTAGGCAGAGCATTTCCCGAAAAGATGTAGACCGAAGCAATAGAAGTTAGAGCGGCTTTCCACCAAAGAAAGCCGCTCTTCCCCTTACTTGGAAAGTTCACAGTATTTCGGGAAATGCTTTAGTTCATCCGAGAAGGGTTCCGGCGGAATGCATGTCATATCCCCAGAGCCCTTCCATCTCTCTACGAAAAGAAGTTTGGCCCAGTATCTGTAACAGGATCTGGATAGCCGGTAACTCCATGCTTTTCTTGTATAGAACTAAGTCATACCACTTGCTCGCGAGTGGTATAAATCCAAGTCCTAAACCTCTGGCCGTAGCGCGGGTGCTGATACAGCAATCAGCCTCTCCGGCCTGAACTTGTTTCGCAGCAGGGATATGGCCGAGCTCAATGTGGTCGTAGCCTTTAACAGATTTGGGAGAAATTCCAAGCCGTTTCAGATGAACATCCAGGAGTAACCTGCATCCTGCACCCGATTCCCGATTCACAATCTTGATATTCCGCCGCGTAAGATCTTCAATACCGCGTATTTCTTTGGGATTCCCCTCTGGAACAAGGATGCCTTCTTCCCACAATGCATAACGAATTACTTCAACCTGCTGTTTCGCAAATATCTTGTGAATCGCTGCCAGCTCTGAAGCTTCTTTCTCTCCCTCAGTAATATGCATTCCGCCAAGATGAACGACTCCCTGCTTGAGCAATTCCAGTGATTGAGAGCTATTTTGATAGACCACGACGAGATCGATTCCCTGCTTTGCCAGGTGACGTCCTAATACAGGTGCGCTGGGATCACAACCGGCCAGCAGAAGACGGCGATCAAGGCCCTTCTCTTCTTCACCCAGAATTTCCACTTGCACCTTCGTCCCCGAGGAAGCCGTCACCACGCCATCCGCTAACGGCAGGCTCCAGGAATCCGACTCGGCCGGCATCGCAATTAAACGTCCATGAACATCGCATAGATGCAGCGGCTGGCCAGATTGCACCTTTCGGCTACCGGAGGGAAGAAGCAGTTCCGCCTCAACCGTCTGGATGGAAGCAGGACGCTCTTGAAGAACAAAGATCTCTTCGACGGTTACAGCGAGCACCTTCGCAAGCTTCAGGGCAATCACCGTATTCGGAACATAGCTGCCCGATTCCATGGCATAGATACTCTGTCTACTAACCCCAACCAGAGATGCCAATTGAGCAGCCGAAATACCACGCTTCTGTCGCAACTCCGCCAGATTGTTCCGGACTTCAGTCTCGGCGGTTACAACGCTCACTGAAATTGATTTCGTCATCGGACTTGCTGTCATTTAAACACGACAGGGGTCAACTGTGCTCAACGTTCTTCCAATCAAAACCGCAAGAGAACAAATTCTCTTGCAGGAGAGCTAAACCCAATCTTTCTAAAGAGCTAGTAAAAGATCGAAACTCCCGGCAGCTCCGTGTCACTACAAATGAAGATTGACTTCCCGGATACCTGGAAATATCCTTTCCCTAGTGTTTCAGATCACCAACCCGGCTTCTTCTTGTTGCATGTGCTGTCTGTGTTGCAACCGAGCCGGTGTTTGCGTGTGAAACATAATCGAAAAGATTAATCACCCGAGACCCCGGTTGGCAGAGTACATCTCCAGCCGGGGTTTTCGTTTTTAAAGGAACTTTCCATCCATGAGCGAAGCATCTACTTCAATTAAGGAAACAAAAGCACAGCGGGCGGAACGCCTCAAACGTGAGAAGAACCCCTGGGATGCTTTTGCCGAAATACGTGAATTTGCACGTAACGGCCGCAGTAGTGTATTGCCGGAATGGGCAGGTTTCTACTTCAAATGGTGGGGTATCTATACTCAGGGCGACGGTGTCGGCGCAGTTGGAGGAAAGGGTGGCGAAGGACTGTCTACCGACTATCTGATGATGCGAGTCGGAATCCCCAATGGAATCATCAGCGCTCACCAGTTACGGACCTTGGGACAGGTTGCGCAAAAACACGCGAAGGATCTTGCCGACATTACTGTTCGACAGAATTTCCAGTTCCATTGGCTCACGATTGAATCAATTCCCGAAATCGTAGAAACGCTCAACCAGATTGGCCTATCCCCCAAAGGTGCCTGTGGTGACGTTGTCCGCAATGTGACTGGATGCCCCTTGGCAGGACTCGACGCTGAAGAGATCGTTGATGCTTCTCCTCTTGCTCTTGAGGTATCCCGTGCGCTCTCCGGAAATCCTGAGTTCTATAATTTGCCCCGCAAATTCAAGATTTCCGTTACAGGCTGCCCGGTGTGGTGTTCACACCCTGAAATCAACGACATTGGATTAACGGCAGTAAAGCGCGGAGACGAAATCGGATACTCGATCCGGGTTGGGGGCGGCTTATCCAACGAGCCACATATCGCAGTGAAGCTGAATGCCTTCATTCCACAATCGAAGGCCTTGAGCGTTGTTCTCGCCATTGCAGAGATCTTTCGGGAGCAACAAGGACTTCGCGAGAGCCGCGATAGGGCACGATTGAAGTATCTCTTCCTTAAGGAAGGATGGACTCCGGAGCGCTTTCTTGAAGAGCTCGAAAGCAAGTTGGGCTATCGTCTCGATTCCGCTGTACCAGAAATTGTCCCCGAAGAAGTTTATAGAGATCACGTCGGTATTCATCCGCAAAAACAATCCGAGTTTCATTACGTTGGGGCAGCAGTACTTCGCGGACGGCTCTCCGGAAAACAACTCGAGCAGGTAGCGGATCTTGCCGACCGTTTCGGCTCAGGACAGGTCAGGTTGACCGTCATGCAAAACCTGATTATTCCGAATGTTCCTAAGAGCAAAAGCGCGGAACTCGCCAAAGAATTGCAAGCCACTGGACTGCGGATCGACGGTTCTCCCTTCTGGCGTGGAGCTGTCGCCTGCACCGGCACGGAATTCTGCAAGCTGGCCATTACCGAAACGAAAGGATTTACACGCTGGCTTGTCGATGAGTTGGAAACGCGACTGCCTGAATTCGATCAGCAGCTCAAGTTACATGTCACCGGCTGCCCCAATAGCTGCGGTCAGCACTGGATCGCCGACATTGGCATGGAAGGCAAAAAGATCAAACAGGACGGCAAGATGATTGATGCTTACTACTTTTGCGTAGGCGGAGCGCTCGGTAAGCATGCTGGAACTTCCCGGCCAGTCGGATATCGTTGCCCCGCGACAGAAGTCCCTGATGCAATCGAACGGCTGCTTCGTGGATATCTGGGTAACCGCTCTATCAACGAAGATTTGCGCAGCTACTTTGCTCGGCACAACAATGAAGAGATCAAGACACTTCTGGCAGGAACAGTGGTTGAATCTGTTGCTCGCGATGAAGCCTCGTCGCGGCCTCCGGTTGGAGTAGCAGAATGAGTAATCATCCTCCACTGCTTCCCATCTTTGTGAAGCTAGCAGGACGTCGTTGCCTGGTTGTAGGAGCAGGGCGTGTTGCGTTACAGAAGGTCGAGAGTCTTCTGCAATATGAAGCGATAGTGGAGATCGTCGCGCCGCAAGCCGTCGAAGAATTACAGGCACTCGCGCGATCAGGCTCCATTCGCCTGCACTTCAAAGAATACGCACCGGAAGATCTGGAGGGAGCATTCCTGGTAATTGCTGCTACCAATCGTCCGGAAGTGAATCGGGCTGTATTCACCGATGCAAATGCGAGAAATATTCCGATAAATGCCGTCGATGATCCGCCAAACTGTGACTTCTACTTTTCCTCCGTCGTGCGCCGCGGAGACCTGCAAGTCGCAATCTCTACAGCTGGCGAAAGTCCTGCCTTTGCACAGAGGCTTCGCAGGGAGATCGATGCCACTCTTCCGGAAGATCTTGGCGAATGGCTACAAAATCTCGGTAAGTTGCGGCGAGAGGTACTGCAAACGCATCCGGCAGGAGAGGAAAGGAATCGTCTCTTAGCCAATTTGGCAAACCGGCAGATATGCGACTCCGAGACATGCCCCTCCCGCAAGCTTATACAGAAGCAGCAGACGCAAGAAGAGCAATCCTGGTGGCTTACATGAATCAAGCAGAAAAAGGAAAAGTATACCTTGTCGGAGCCGGTCCAGGAGATCCTGAGCTGCTGACGCTCAAAGCAGCATCGCTACTGTCCACTGCAGATGTGGTACTCCATGACGATCTTGTCAGTAAAGAGGTGCTGGCCCTTTGCAGCGCGCAGTCTCTGCTGATAAGTGTTGGTAAGCGTTGCGGGACAAAGCATATAACGCAGGAACAGATTCATTCCCTGATGGTCAGCACCGCACAAATCGGACAGAGTGTCGTACGCCTGAAGAGTGGCGATCCGATGGTCTTCGGCCGCGCAGGTGAGGAAATGGATGCACTGCGGGCTGCAGAGATTCCCTTCGAAGTTATTCCAGGAATTACTGCCGCCTTCGCTGCAGCCGCAGCCGTTCAACGTCCGCTTACCGACCGTCGCTCCGCCTCTTCCGTCACATTGGTAACAGGACACAAAGCAGAAGATGGAGTTACTGCAACAGAAAGGCTTGAGACGAGTACGCGCGCGATTTACATGCCAGGCAAAGACTTCCATGAACTTGCCGCAGCATGGCTGACGCAAGGAGAATCTCCAGATCTTCCGTGTGTCGTCGTAAGCCGCGCTTCACAGCGTGATCAGGCGATTTTGCGTACAACGCTTGGAGCGCTGTCAGAGGTACACCCCATCTCAGCGCCCTCCATTCTCCTTGCGGGATGGACGCTGCAAGAAAATTCCAATCTGGAGACAGATAGACCGCCACAGTCCGATTCAGAACTGTCTCTGGAACAGATACGTAATTAAGGAGAAACCGGATGTCTTCTTCTACCAAAGCTTCTTCTGCAAGCCCCAGAAGATCGCGCATTTCTATCGATACTTGGGCCGTAGTGCTGGCCCTCGGTCTTGCCGCAGTCGTGCGACTCGGCATCCTCCCCACTATCAAATGGTAAGAATGTAATCCTAAGCTCTGCACAGGAGACGACATCATGGCATCCTCTGCCGCCCTGCCTCAGTCGCCATCAGTTACCGAAACGCCTGTAGGTTTCATCCGAATGCTTCCTGGTTTACTGCTCTTGGCTGCAGTTGGATATTCCGGCAAGCTTATCGAACAGTTTATCTCTCACTATGGGAAAGCACATCACCTCACCCTCCCTAATATTGAGTATGTTTTATGGGCAATTCTGATAGGTTTTGTCATCTCCAATACTATTGGAATTCCTTCAGTGTTTCGTGCAGGAGTGGCAACTTACGAGTTCTGGCTTAAGGCCGGAATCGTGTTGCTTGGCTCACGATTTCTGTTGGCCGATATCCTTCATCTTGGAGGCGTGAGCCTTTTGCTGGTTGCCGTGGAAATTGCGCTGGCTCTCACCTTCATGCACTGGCTGGGCCGAACCTTCAAGCTCTCACCAAAACTAGCGGCTTTGCTCGCCGTCGGTTCTTCTATCTGCGGAGTCTCTGCCATCATCGCAGCACAGGGCGCCATCGAGGCAGATGAAGAAGATTCCTCCTTCGCAATCGCCGCGATTCTGGCTCTCGGAGCACTTTCCCTTTTTACATTTCCACTGATAGGTCATACACTGCACCTCAGCGATCATGCATACGGACTATGGGCAGGACTGGCAGTCGATAACACTGCTGAGGCAACAGCAGCAGGCGCCCTTTTCAGCGATCTTGCAGGCAAAGTTGCGGTCCTGGCAAAAACCACACGTAACGCCATGATCGGCTTTGTCGTGCTGGGCTATGCCCTTTATTGGACCTCCCGCGGGCAGCGGACAGCAGTGAGCAATAAAGCGGCTTTCCTCTGGCAGAAGTTCCCTAAGTTCGTCCTGGGGTTTCTGCTGATCTCATTGTTAGCCAGCGTAGGTGTCTTTACAAAGCCGCAGCTAACCAGCTTAGCGAATCTCTCACGATGGGCCTTTCTCCTCACATTTGCTGGAGTTGGCTTACGCACCAATGTGCGGGAACTGGGGAAGCAGGGTTGGAAGCCCTTTGCCGTTGGGGCAATCGGAGAGATTGTTATCGCGATATTGACATTAGGCTTGGTCTACGGAGCCGACAAGATATTCCATTTGGGCTAGAGCAATTCCCACACAGATGTACACCGCAGCATTGAGTCGGTTTTTCCAGGTTGACTTGGCCAGAACCTGCTGGATCATGAGCGTGTTCACGTAAACGAGCGAGAGCTGGACCAGGTGCAGGGAGAGCATGCTTATCTCCTGTTCGTCGGCACGGTTCGAGGCCATTTCCCCGCCTTTGCCAAGGAAGATGAAGTCGTTGGTGCTGTTCCAGTTCTCGATGACATGCAGCCCTTCGTTGATCTCCCGCCGCAGCTCCATCGAATTCAGATGCCGGCACAAGAAGATAGTCTTGACGGCCACTCGGTCATCAGGTTCTGGTCCCAGACGCCGAACTTCTTCGAGTCCGAGGCGCAGGCTGTCCGTGCCCTCTCCCCAAATCTCTGGAGAACGCACGCGCAAAGTGGCATTGACTACTTCCCGGATGGCCGCGCGGAGTTGGTCTTTGGTGATGTAGCGGCGACGAATATAGAGCGGGTCTTTGTGGTTGGTTCGCTGTTGGCCGACGCTCATGCGCTTGATGCCGGCGTTCGAACCCAGGCCATAGAGTGCCAGGAGCAGCCGCTCTTGAATGATTTCGCGGTCCATGTTCTCCCAAGCGGTGGCGTTCCGGAACGCATCGGTGAACCGGATGCGGAGGTCAGCCTCCTTGAAGACATCAAGCAGGCTTGTCATCAGCCAGCGTTCGAGCATCCGAGTCTTGAGGGCGGCGAGATTACCGGTTTGATGGCAGCATAATAGGTATTCTTGAGAAGGGATAAGCACCGCAGCATGTGACATTGCCTCGCGCATCGAGATTCCAACCACACCTGTAAGAAAAGTCTCAGCCGAAAGACTATCTAGGTAAAGGCCACAGCAAGACAATGGACACAAACGGACCCATCTCGGCTGCAGATCCCAGGCAGGACGACCTCTATCAACAAATATCCACGAGCTATGGCGCGGCTCTAGATCGAGTGGCACGGGCCTATGAAGCTAACCGGGAAGCTTGCCGTGATCTGCTGCAAGATATTCATATTGCTTTGTGGCGTAGTCTCGCAAGCTTCGACGGGCGATGCTCATTAAGAACCTGGGCGTATCGCGTGGCACACAATGTGGCAACCTCGCACGTTATCCGAGATCGCCGGACAAAATCGCGGATATTGGTCAGTCTCGACGAACTCGACACGTTGCCCAACCGAAACGAGGCTTAACCAAACCTGGACAGGCAAAGAGCGCTGGATCAACTCTTGGCATTGATCCAGCAACTTAAACCGCTAGACCGCCAGATCATTCTCCTCTATCTCGAGGATCTGGATGCCGTATCCATTGGAGAGATTGCCGGCATCTCTCCTGGAAACGTCGCCACTAAAATTCACCGAATCAAAAACATCCTCAGCCGCCAATTTCATGAAGGAGCACGCTGTGACAAATGAACCTATGTCTAATGATATGAGAGGTGCTTGGCAAAATCAGACATCGGAGCCAATCAAAATATCAGCAGAAGAAGTTCGTCAGAGAGCAAGAACACTTCAAGGACATTTTCAGTGGAGAAACCTCAGGGAGTATCTGGCTTTGGCATTCGTAGTCAGTATCTTCGGATACTATTTTTGGAAATTTCATGCCCCGGTCGTCCGTCTCGGATCTTGCCTCACGGTGGCCGGTACTCTGTGTGTTGCATATCAGCTTTACAAGAAGGGGTCGCCAAAAGAGGAACCCCTCGGAATGGCGCTAAACACTTGTCTTGAATTCCATCTAAAAGAGCTTGAGCGGCAACGCGATCTTCTACGTCGCGTATGGTCGTGGTATCTCTTGCCTATCGTACCCGGATTGACTGTGTTTGTTCTGGGTCTGTTTCTCGCCCAATTAGCCGCATATCCGACTCATGTTGGAGCTGCCGCAGCATTCTTCGGCCTCATGATCGCCGGGATGATCGGCATCTTCGTAGTGATTTGGAAACTGAATCAACAGGCGGCGCGGAAACTTCAATTCGAGATCGATGCATTAGTTGACGAGGGACAGAAGCCAAAATATTGAGCTCATCGCTTTCAGTTCGACGGTGAGACGGATCAAATTGCCCCTGGTAACAGCAATGTTGGGTCTACCCCATAACATTCGTTCGTCCGGACACAGTATTTGTGAAAATGGTATAACTGCCCAATATAATGACTCTTAGGCGAATACAACGATAACATTCACCCCTTTGCTTACCTTTTCCAGAAAGAAACCGCTACTATCTGCATCTCAGTTACACCACCTTATATCTCACATTCTAGGAATTCCAATAAGACAAGATAAACGGAACAGGCAGATTCAGCCATAATGAAGCGCGAACTGGTCCGAGCACAGATTGCGAATAGTTCGTGGGGTCTTTTACTGAGGACGATTCGTCAACATGTGAAGTATCGCCATCTATTGGAGTCCAATGTTAGTTTCGTACTCAATCAAGCGTCTGTTATCTTCCAGCGTGATTAGCTTGGGCTCAGGCATATCTTTGGCGTTGAGGTTGCAAACTCCGCCAGTCAATGGTTTGAGCAAGTTTCTCCTGCGCACTCTAGCGTAATCTGGCAGGCCGACTCCCCTGGTCTGCCAGATCTTTTTGAGGTCTATCTCTTTTCGAGATTCAAGGAATAGATATTCGCTGTCCAGCGGCGAGCCTTAACCAGGGGAACATCTCCCGGAGCAAGTCCTGAAAAAGAGTAATCAACGATATCTGCCGATTCCAGGTTTCCTAAACCTGCTACCTTCTCCACTCGATTGGGAGAAAAGTATGCGCGATAAATCGGCTGCCCCTCTTCCATAAAAGAATGGAAGAAGATTGATTTGCTGTCATGAGCCCAGACTGGATCTGCAACGCTTTGCGTGGCCAGAACTGTCCAGCTCTTCTGTGCGACATTAAAGATCATCAACTTATGTTGATCCAGAGGCGTTGCTGCAATATGCGCACCATCCGGCGACCACCGAGGACTGAATAGTCCCTTGGAATCCGGCAAGGTTGTTATTTGCTTTGTCTGAAGATTAACGACGGATATCTCTTTGGGTGCAGGCTCGGTTGACATCAGTTCAGGCAAACGCCCGAAGACGATAGACGAACCATCCGGCGACCAATCGGGATCAGCTTCGTTTCGGTTCTCATTGAGAAGCAAATTCGGACTGCCACCATCGGCAGAGACTATATACACCTTCCAGGGCTGTCCCGGCATTTTCGCCATCAAAGCAAGTTGTTTGTTGTCGGGAGACCAATGCATCAGAAAGACCTGCATTGGCGGCGCAGTCAATTGCAGCCGCTCCTTACCGTTTGCACGACTTCTCCAGACCGATCCGTCTAGAGGATTAATCCAGGCTACCCACTCTCCATCGCGAGAAAACTCGGTCCGGCCTACAGATTCAAGCTCATTGCGATATGGCACAAACTGCTTGAGTCCGACATCGTAGTGCAGCAATTCGAAACGAGTTTCCAAGCCGAGAAAAAAGATGTCATGCCCTTCCCGTGCCGGGACTGGAGCCTGATAACTCATTGGCCCATTTGTAATCTGAAAAGCCGAAGGCGCCAGGAAAAAGCTGCGACCATCTTCCATTCCCCAAATGTTGCTCTTTCCATCGTGGGTGGACTGAAATACGTAATACTTTCCGTCGGCGGTCCAGCTTCCACAGCATTCACTCTCGGGATTGCTCCAATGTGGCAACAACGGATGAAGATGCGAGCCATCGACACGAAGCTCCCAAAGCGATACGGAATGATCCTGCGAGTTCAGAAGAGAAAAGCGCAGCCTCTTTCCATCTGGAGACCAGCGTAGCCAGAAGGCACGACCTTGCAGATGAGCAAAGGTGTGACTCTCTCCTCCATCTTCACGCGAGATCCATAGATCGTTTCCTGCGGCATAGAGAATTCGGCTGCCATCGGGAAGCCAGGTCGCATCGTGCACAAGAATGCTGGAGACACGGCGTGCAGTGCCACCGATAGCGGGAACTACCCACAGCGGCTGTTCTACTTCCGGAGCCAGATGATTACGAACCAGCAGCTTGGAACCATCCGGGGAAATGTCACAGATGGTAGGCGCTGCGATGGAAGAGGGCACATCCAGAGTACGGATGTCCCCCATCCCGATCAAAGCTTGGGATAAAACAGCTCTTCCTCTCTCGATCGTCAGAAAGAAGATTCTGGCACCATCCGTCACCATTCCAGGCAAGCTCTCGAGTAGTGGTTCCCCTGGGGAGATCCTTCCAGAAAAGGTCACTTGAGTTATGCGAACAGGAGAGGGATATCGGCGAAGGCGTCCCAGCAAGACTAAAGAAGCAATAAGCAGAAGCAGTACAGAAACGCCTAAGGTCCAAAGAAGTTTTATCTTCCAGGACTCTCTTTGATCCTCTTTCTCCGAAGTGGTTGGACCTTCAACAAGAGAAAGCTTGCTTGAGGAATCACTCTCTGCGGGTGGTAGGACAGGCACCGGAGAAGGTTCGACAACTGTGACAGGAGCAATAAATCGGTACCCGCGCCTGGCTAGAGTCTCGACAAAACGAGGATTCTCGGCTGAATCTCCGAGTGCTTCCCTGATCTTATTAATAGCGGTGCCAAGACTATGGTCGAAATCGACAGTAGTTTTATCTCCCCAAAGCCTCTGCTGCAATTCTTCCCGAGTAACAATCTCCCCGGGTTTTTCTAGAAGGATAGAGAGAACTTTGAAGGGCTGGCTTTGGATCTTAATACGGATCCCCGAGCGGCGGAGTTCGCCAGTCTGAAGGTCGGCTTCAAAGACCCCGAAACTGACTTTGGAAGAAGATCTGGATTCTAGCTGCTCCACGGAAATCCTGTTCAAGCGAATTCAAGGATACCGCAAAAGCGTCGGTGACATTCATCCCAGCCCTGTTTCTACCCACATTCCGGTTTAACGAATCAAGTAACCGCTTTAATTATCTATAGGTTGCCCGAAGAAGAGAAATTGACCTACAAACGAAAGCCTGTGCATTGCGGTGAACTTTCTCCAGGGTTGATCGTTCGTCCCGGTCACTGGCAGGCATCGCAAAAGTAGCTTTTTCTGAGGCTGCCAGCCGACAAATAATTCCAATGACGACAGAAGACAAATGGAAAAAGAAAGACTTCTAAGACCTCATGGGAGGATCTTTCCTCTCATTGGCTGTTTTGTGCTAATGCTGTTAGCAATTATTGTGCCGGTGAAAATTCTTGGACAAACTGATACAGGACGGGTCCAAGGAGTAGTTATGGACGATACGGGAGCACTCGTATCCGGCGCGTCCATCACTTTAACAAACCTGGACACTGGGGTTTCCAGCATCCAGGCGAGCGACAATTCCGGAAATTTCACTTTCAATGCGCTTGTACGCGGCAATTACAAGATCCGGGTTCAGATCAACGGATTTGAAAGCGCCGAGCAAACATTCACTCTTGAAGTCTCCCAGGTAAGAGCAGCCAACTTTCATCTGAAGCCTGGAGCTGTCAATACAACGGTAACGGTAACTGACGCTTTACCAATTGTAGATACAGCCACTTCTTCCACAGGGACTGTCATTCAGGGACGGCAGATCACGGAATTACCGCTGAATGGTCGCAACTTTACCCAGCTTGCGCTGTTAGTTCCGGGCGTTACTCGTGGCGCTTATGGCAGCGATGCAGCAGGTCAAAACGGAAATGCCGAAACCTGGAGATATAGTGAGACGGGCGGAGCTGCATTAGCGGTAAATGGCCTTCGTCCTCAAGCAAACAACTACGAACTAGATGGTCTGGACAACAACGAAGCCCTGGTCAACACGATTATCTTCTTCCCTCCGGTTGAAGCCACACAGGAGTTTCGCGTAAACACTTCGGTAGCTCCTGCAGAATTTGGAAGGGCAGGAGGAGCAATCGTCCAAAGCTCGATTAAATCCGGAAGCAATGAATTTCATGGTTCGGCTTTCTTCTTTGATCGCGACAAAATCTTCGATGCCAGCCCTAACTACTTCAGCCCAACAACTCCCGCTCCCTCATTCCATCGCACACAGTTCGGGGGAACCCTCGGAGGCCCTCTCCTTCGCAATCGCCTGTTTATGTTTGGCGATTACCAGGGACTGCGACTCAAGCAGCCAGTAGGAGGATCCTTCCAAACCGTCCCAACGGCACTCATGCGTACCGGAGACTTTTCGGAGTTGCTGTCGAATGGTAGTACCATTACGACCACGACACCGGATCATACGGTTACCGGATGTTCCACAGCTGCCGGACCGAAAGGCACCATCTACGATCCGGTTACTTGTGCTCCTTTCCAAGGAAATATCGTTCCGTCAGATCGAAGAAATAAGGCAGGACTCGCGTATCTGAATGCCTTTCCTCTTCCCAACAGATCAAACGGCACACTGCAAAACAACTACTATGCAAGTCCCTCGCTCACCGAGAGATTCGATGACTTCGATGTTCGACTGGATTGGAAGGCCACGTCGCGGGACAACGTGTTTGCTCGCTACAGCTATGGACAAGACGTCCAAACCAAAGAGAGCTTATTCCCTAATCTCCCAGCAGGTTATGGTTCCGGTAGCAACCCTGTGCACCCGCGCGGGGAAACCGTCGGCTACACGCACATATTCACACCCAACCTTGTGAATGAATTCCGCTATGGCCATGTGTATACCTTCTATGGATACGAACCGCCCATGGAGGGTATAGCTGTTTCAGCCAACCTCGGGATAGCCAATGCAAATCGCAACGCTATCCTTGGAGGCGGCGCAGCAATCAACGGTGGATATCTTGCTTATACGGGAGATGGCGGACCGTATGTGGTTCCCCAATCCAGCAACCAATTTGTAGACGAGGTGTCATGGACCAAGGGTGCTCACGCTCTGAAATTCGGTACCAGCATCGAAAAGCGCCAAGTCTCATTCTGCTGCGCAAGTAACGCTAAAGGTTATTTCGATTACAGTGCCCAGCATTTCACTGGTTTCTCAATGGCTGACATGCTTGCCGGATTTGTAGACAACTACAGCGTCGGTGTCGCCAGCAATTACTTCAAAACCTCAAATTGGGAGACCGGATATTTTGCTCAGGACGATTGGAAGGTCAGCCGTCGGCTCACTTTGAATCTCGGGCTCAGATACGACCTCTATACCTTCCCTTATGAAGACCACAACTACCAGTCCAACTTCGATCTGACTACCCTCACGCTTCAGGTAGCTGGAACCAATGGACTTTCACGCAGCATTGTCCATACGGATAAAACCGACTTTGCTCCTCGCTTCGGATTTGCCTATGACGTCTTCGGCACGGGCAAAACTGCTGTCAGAGGTGGATACGGCATCTTCTACTTCCAGGACCGTGGCGGTATCAACAATCAGCTAAGCGATAACCCAGATTTCAATGGATCGGTCAGCTACTCTGACTCTCCAACCAATGGCAGCTATCGCATCAACTTCACCGGTCAGGCGACTCCTGGCAATAACAACAATCTAGCGGCAACGGGGTCACTTCCCCTGCCAACCTTTGGCAATACCGTCAATCGCGCGAATCCGATTAATTCCAATCTGATTTCCATAGATACCCACCTGCCGACATCGATGATCCAGCAATGGAATCTACAACTTCAGCAGCAATTGACGTCCAACACCTCGATCAATATCGCTTACGTTGGAACCTCGGCGCAGCACCAGAGAACGTGGTTCAACTTAAATAATCAGATCCTCAACACAGCACCGAATACGAAGTTGTACCAGCAGTTCGGTGCTATCAATCGGGGGCTTGCCAACGGCAACTCCAACTACAACGGTCTCCAGGTCTACCTGAACAGTGCAATGAAACATGGCATCCAGTACACGGCTGCGTACACCTGGTCGCATACCATGGACAATTCCAACGGAGCTTTTTCAACCGGGGCTAGCGGAGCAGGTTCCCGCATCTTCATTCTGCCTACGGGACCGGATTTCAAGGCAAACTACGGAAATTCCGATCAAGATCAACGGAGTGTTTTTGTCTTTAGCGCACTCGCCGAACTTCCTTTCGGCAAGGGCAAGAAATTTGCATCCAGTATCCCAACGGCTCTCAATCAGGTGATTGGCGGATGGCAGATGAATACCGTCACCACTCTGTCGACGGGAACCCCTTTCGATGTAACAACGGGCAATTATTTCTATACCGCTCCCAATGGAGCAACAGCTCAACTCAGCGCCAGTATCAATAACCGCGCTGACCTGGTGAAACCCGTCCATTACGTCAAGAGTCTGCACCAGTGGTTCGATCCAACATCTTTTGTACGTCCACCGGTACTTACCCCCAACGGCCAGACAAGCACCTTCACACGTCCGGGAACCTTGGGACGCAACCAGCTGTTTGGACCCTCCTATCGCAATGTCGACCTTTCCCTCTTTAAGTACTTCCAGATCACAGAACGCCTCCGCTCCGAATTCCGGGCAGAAGCGTACAACTTGACCAACACCCCAGCATTCGCCAACCCGAACGGCAACCTCGACAGCTGCCCCGGCTCAGCCGTTGCAGTATGCCAGACAAGCACGTCCGGAACAGACAACGGAAGCTTCGGTCAAATCAACAGCACTCGGACGCACTCGGAACGCCAATTGCAGTTAGCTTTCCGGTTGCAGTTCTAAACCCTACAACTTCCGGCCACGTGGACTGGAAAGTCCACGTGGCAAAATCCTTCGCTTCAATTTCAATGAGATTTCGTAGATGCCGAGTCTAGAGTGTCTGAAAGATCCAAATCATTCACGAGCACAACACTCTGTTTTACCCTGGTAAATTATCTAAAGTATGCATAGAACAAACGAACAAGACATTAAGGATACGAACCAGCTGAGGACCTGGAGACTTCCCGCAAAGGTAAAGATATAGACCGAGACATCAAGGGAAAACTCTTTCCTTCCCACCCACCGGAACCCGATCACGTCTTTACAAAAATCCGGGTCGAATCAATTGATCCCGGGGAAATCCTCTCTGTGGCGAATTATCCGTTTGCCCAAAAGACCTGCCCCCCTTGTTTCCATCGCCGTTTCTCTCCATGTTTCAGGTTAAGGGATCTATTAAATCGCTGAAATATAAACTACTTAGTAGAAGATGAGAAATTGATACACAAAGGAACGACTGTGTATTGTGTTGAACACAATTCAAAGATCAGGGTATGTCTCGGCTTAACGAGAACTCGGGTTTTTGCCCCAACTAAAGAGTTCCTGAAAGCGAGAAGTAATTAGTGGAGACCAGAATGCAGAACCATAGGAAAGAACAGAGTTCAATTCTGAGATTCATAGGCCGGCTCCTTCTGCCTTGCCTGATGTTTCTCTTTTCCTTTGGACTAACAAATCTCAGCGCGCAGACCGATACCGCGCGTATCCAGGGAACTGTAGTCGACAACACCGGCGCCGCAATCCCCAACGCGACGATCACCATTACAAACGTCGACACCAATGCTGCTCAAACCGTAACAACCGATGCAGCTGGAAATTTCGTCGTCAATGCTCTGGTCCGTGGAAGCTATAAGGCCCAGGTCCAGGCAAACGGATTCGAGACCCAGGTCCAGAGCCTGACACTTCAGGTCTCACAAGTTCAAGCCCTCAACTTTAAACTCAATCCCGGCTCGGTAAGCACCTCCGTTGTGGTCACCGATGCCGCCCCACTAGTGGATACTTCAACCTCCTCAACCGGAGAGGTCATTCAAGGCCGTCAAGTAACCGAATTACCTCTGAATGGACGCAATTTCACCCAGTTGGCTCTTCTCACCCCTGGCGTAACCCGTGGAAATTATGGCAACGGTGCTAGCGGTGTAAACGGTGACGCAGAAACCTTCCGTAACCGCGACAGCGGTGGCGGCTCTCTCTCCAGCAACGGTCTACGTCCACAGGCGAACAACTACATTCTCGACGGCATCGACAATAACGAAGCCCTGGTCAATACACTGGTCTTCTTCCCGAATATCGAAGGGACAGAAGAGTTTCGTGTAAATACCAGCACAGCTCCCGCAGAATTCGGACAGGCGGGTGGAGCTGTCGTCCAGTCCTCGATCAAATCCGGAACCAACCAGATTCACGGATCTGCCTTTGAGTTCCACCGTAACAGCGCCTTCGATGCCAATCCGAACTACCAGTTCTTGGGAGCATCGAAGCAAAAAGCACTGCCCTTCAAGAGAAACCAGTTTGGTGGTTCTCTCGGAATGCCCATAATCCCCAATAAGCTCTTCATCTTTGGGGATTATCAAGGAACCCGGGCAGATCAGCCTCTCAACGCCGAAATCGTCACAGTGCCAACCGCCCTCATGCGGCAAGGAAACTTCTCTGAACTGTTAGGGCAGAGTGATGTCATCAACCCGGCCGGCAGCGCAGTAACCGGATGCCAGCAGTACAGACTCGCCAACGGCTCAGTGGTCAGTTCTTCCAATCCGGCCAACGGTGCCATCTTCGATCCGACTACCTGCAGCCAGTTCGCATACAACAATCAACCGAACGTTATTAATCCGGCGCGTCTGAATTCTGCCGCGGTCAAATACCTTTCGGCTTATCCTCTTCCCAATTTGACAGGAACTGTCAACGGTACTCAGAACAACTACCGCACGATTCGTAAGGACATTACTCACTACAACAATTTCGATACCCGCGTCGATTGGACTCCTGATAGCAAGAACCAAATCTTTGCACGCTTTGCCTATGACCAGAGCCAATTCGTAAGAACATCGAAATTCGCGGCATTGCCCGCTGGCTTTGCTTCCGGATCAAATAATGTTCATGGCCGTGGTATCGCCCTCGGCTACACCCGCACGATTACGCCTGACCTGCTTAATGAATTGCGCGTTGGATACAACCGCTATACGTTGACAAACGTTCCGGTCTATAGCGACCGGCCGATTGCCTCTAATCTGGGAATCGTCAATGCCAACCGCACCGCTCAACTGGGTGGTGGAGCTCTCATCGGTGGTTGGGGCAATGAGCTCGAATATACCGGCGACTACGGCACTTATGCTGTTCCTCAGAACACCTACGAAATCGTAGACGCTCTGACCTGGATCCACGGACGCCATGCCTTCAAGTTCGGAGAACAGGCGGTTCGCCGCGACGTAGCGTTCTTCCGTCCTATCTCCGGAAAGGGTTACTTCCACCTGGGTGGTGGTGACTTCACCGGACACGACGTCTCTGAGCTTCTTGCAGGTTTCATGGACGAATACGATATCGGTGCGCAAACCGGATTCTTCGGAACTCGCAATTTCCAGGTTGGTATGTTTGGCCAGGACGACTGGAAAGTCACCAATCGCCTTGTCCTTAATCTTGGTATTCGTTACGACATCCTTGCTTACCCACTGGAAGAGCACAACCGGCAGGCCGCACTCAATCCTTTCACCGGCTATATCGATCAAGCTGGTGTAGGCGGAGTTCCCCGTCGTCTGGTTGATACCGACTACAACAACTTTGCACCTCGTATTGGCTTTTCCTATGACGTCTATGGAACAGGCCGCACAGTGCTTCGCGGAGGCTATGGCATCTTCTACTTCCTCGATCGTGGTGGCATTGACAACCAGTTCGGACAGCAGGCTCCTTATGGCGGCAGCGTAGGCTACACAGCAGCCAATGGTTACCGCGTAACCTTCTCGGGGCAAGCACCTTTGAACACCGCAAACAACACAGTGGCCACCGCACCTTTACCACTTCCCGGTTATCCGAACTTCGATCCCAAGAACCCACCAGCGGGATTGAACGTTATCGCGACGAACCGGCACAATCAGATCCCAGCCGTACAGCAATATAATCTTCAGATCCAGCAACAGCTTGGCAAAGAGTATGTCTTCACCATTGGTTATGTTGGAAACAAGGTCGACCACCTAACGACGGCCTACAACTACAACACCCGCACACTGACGGGCGGACCAGCACCTTTCCCGAAATTAGGACAGGTGAACTACGACCTCAATAACGGTGTTTCCAAATACGATAGCCTGCAGTTGCAGCTGAATAAGCGTTTTTCCAATGGCTTCAACTTCACGACTTCTTACACTTGGTCCCACACTCGTGACAATTCTGACGGAATGTTCGGTTACTTCACACCGAACTCCCTCTACCTTGCAGATACCAAGCTTGGTTATGGAAACTCTTCACTCGATCAAAAGCACGTCTTCGTATTCAGCAGCTTGTATGAGCTTCCTATTGGCAAAGGCAAGATGATTGGAGCGAATTGGAATCGCACCATCGATGCAGTAGCCGGAGGATGGCAGGTTAATACCTTGCTCCAATTCCAAACCGGATCTCCATTCACAGTTCAATACAACGACTGGAATGGCAACTACTCTCAGCGCGGTTTCTTGGCTAGTCCTTATAAGGAATCGAAAAGCATCTCCGGATACTGGTTCGATCCGACTGCTTTCCTGAGTCCTTCAGCAAGACCATCCACCGGAATTGGGAACGTAGGCCGGAACCAATTCTTCGGACCTGGCACTGCTCAGCTCGATCTTTCGATCTTCAAGAGCATACATCTTACCGAGCGACTACAGACCCAACTCCGCGGGGAAGCCTATAACCTCGCGAATACCCCGCAGTTCCAGAACCCAGACGGTAACCTGCTTAACTACACGTCTACCGCTGGACGTATTACTGGAACACGGCAAGCCACTGAACGACAGCTGCAGCTCGCTGTTCGCTTCATGTTCTAATCCACCCTCGAAAGCGGCATGACACGCAACGTGTCATGCCGCCCCTTTTGAACACTTTATCCTTCTGAAAGAGCTGTAATGACGATGCGTACGTGCCGATTCCTTCTCTTAGCCCTAGTTGTCTCCTTACTGTCCTCAGTCTGCCTCTACGCCCAATCTTCTTCGCCTCACATTACCAAAATCGATCCACCGAACTGGTGGCCGGAACTGCCTTCTCCTATGCTCCTCGTTCATGGAGAGAACCTTGATGGCGCCAAATTCTCCGTTACAGGAAACGGAGTTTCGATCACCAAATCCTCTATCTCTGAGAATGGACATTGGGCATTTCTCTGGCTCGATTCCAAGCAGGCTGCAGCTCAAACACTGAAGATCCATGCGAAGAATGCTGCAGGAGAAGCCTCCGCAAATTTCGAATTGCGGCAACGTCAGCCCGCAGCCGGACGCTATCAGGGCTTTAATAGTTCCGATGTGATGTATCTCATCATGACCGACAGATTTGCCGATGGAGACGCATCGAACAACAGTCCTACAGAAAATTCCACCGGAACACCGTATGACCGCACCAAAGCTCGTGGCTGGCACGGCGGCGATTTTCGCGGAATCGAGAAGCACATCGATTATCTGAAGGGACTCGGTGTCACGACTATCTGGACGACTCCGGTTTATAAGAATGTCCCCTCGCTAGAGTCTTATCACGGCTATAGTGCAACGGACATGTACGCAGTCGATCCTCACTTTGGCAGCATGGAAGACTATCAGCATCTCGCCGAGGCACTTCATCGCCAAGGCATGAAGATTGTGCTCGACACAGTTCCAAATCATGTAGGCCCACGCCACCCATGGATCTTCGATCCTCCGACCGCAGATTGGTTTCATGGCACGCTGGCACAGCATCACGAGGCAAAAGGCGATTTCTCTGCTAATGCCGACCTGCATGCCTCGCCCGAACTCATTCAGGAGACGACGAATGGGTGGTTTGCCAATATCCTGCCCGATCTCAATCAGGAAAACCCGCTTGTCTCCCAGTACCTGATTCAGAACTCAATCTGGTGGATTGAGATTGCAGGGCTTGATGGTCTGCGAATCGATACTTTTCCCTTTGTAGGTCGTCAATTCTGGCATAACTTTCACGCCCAGATTCATGCTGTCTATCCACACTTGACGACCGTGGGAGAAGCCTTCAATCCAGATCCAACCATTACGGCATTTTTCGCAGGCGGTGTTTCGCATGGAGGAATCGATACAGGACTCGATACTCCCTTCGATTTTCCTGTCTTCAACTCCCTGCGACAGACTTTGGCTCACGATGCTCCGATGACAAAGCTCGCCGGAGTTTTACGCCAAGATTGGCTTTATCCGCATCCGGAAAGATTAGTGACTTTCCTTGGAAACCATGACACAGTGCGCTTCCTTTCTGAGCCGGGTTCAACTCCTGAAAAAACGAAACTTGGCTTTGGACTGATAGCGACACTCAGAGGAATGCCCCAGATCTACTCGGGTGATGAAATCGCAATGACCGGAGGCGAGGATCCTGACAATCGCCACGACTTCCCGGGCGGTTTCGCTGGCGACACTGCCAGCGCCTACACCAAGACCGGACGCACCAGTTCCGAGCAGGAGATGGTAACTTGGGTCAGCACTTTGCTGCATCTGCGGAAACAATATCCGGTACTTAGAGAAGGCGGGCTCCAGGATTTGTTCGTCGATGATTCGGCATTTATCTTTACCCGTATCGAAGGCGACTACAAATGCGCCAGTGGAACGAGTGAGAGTGATGGTCCAATATTGGTTGCGCTAAACAATTCAAAGAAGGAACGCACTATTCACCTCGATCTGAAAGAAACGAAGCTAAATGGCTGCCGAATTGATGGAAAGTCTCTACTTAGCTCCGCTTCTGCGGCGCAGAATGGCAATGCCATCGATATCCCTCTGGCACCAGAATCTTTCGAACTATACAAACTGAAGTAAGAAAAAGGCCCAGCTTCTACCATTGAGGCTGGGCTCTTACGCTTTCAAACCAACACACCAATTTCATCATGCTGCAAATGCAGAGTGTTCCCTGGTCATACAATTGAACAGGTTCGTCTCGGCTTCCGTTCTTCACACTTGAACTGGTTTCATCCATCAAGAATTCACATGGAGTCTTTATGCAATCGACTCGACCAAAGTTACAATTCCTTGCATCCCTGATTCTCGCTTCTTCCTTGTGGCCCTTGCATCTCGCGGCACAGCCAATATCTGGTACTCCTGCCGTTGAAAGCCATAAAGTAAGTTCTAGTGACTCTGTCATCCTGTTGAACAAAATCACATCCAGCCGTGCCATAGAGTACGGAATTGAAGTCCGGTGTGGAAGTGCTGTGATGAATATCTTCGCGTTGCGAGACGATGTCCTGCGCATTCGTATCAGCCCCAAGGGGAATCTCGGAGAAGACGCTTCCTGGGCGGTCCTGGACAAAGCACGCACACAACATGTACAGGTAACTCCGGATAACGGACAAGACAGCGTTGGCTTCCACACCGCAAAGCTCAAGGTGAAAATTGCCAAATCGACCATGCAACTCACAGTCACCGACCTGCAAGGAAACATCTTGCAAGAGAGTTCTATTGCCGATCCTGTAGCCTTCCATGGCAAATCATTTCAAGTGACCGCAACCATGCCAGAGGATGAACACTACTTTGGCTTGGGCGACAAAGTTGGACCGCTTGATAGAAGGAACCAGGCTTTCTCACTCTGGAATACAGATGCTTTTGGATTTCAGGAATCGACCGATCCCATTTATAAAAGCATTCCCTTCTTCCTCGCAGTACGCAGAGACAAAACAATCGGGATACTGCTCGACAACACGTGGAGATCGAGCTTCGATTTTGGGAAGAAGTCGGCAAGCACCTACTCTTTTGGAGCGGAGGCCGGGCCACTCGACTATTACCTCCTCTATGGTCCCGATGCCAAGAAGGTTGTCCAGGATTATGCATGGCTGACTGGCTTCACACCACTTCCGCCGCTCTGGTCGCTCGGTTTCCAGCAATCTCGCTATAGCTACTACCCGGAATCACGAGTTCGCGAAGTTGCAGATAAGCTAAGAGCCGACAAGATTCCCGCCGACGTTATCTATCTGGACATCGACTATCAGAAGGACAATCGTCCATTCACTGTCGATGAACAAAAGTTCCCCCATTTTGCAGAGATGGTTTCCGACCTAAAGAAGCAGATGTTTCGCATTGTTGCCATCACGGATCTGCATATCGCACATCTGTCTAATGCCGGATATGCTCCATACGATAGTGGAACAAAGGGAGATCATTTCGTAAAAAACCCGGATGGCTCAACTTATGTGGGAAAGGTATGGCCTGGCCCTTCGGTCTTCCCAGATTTCACACGCAAGGTTACGCGCGACTGGTGGGGAACTCTGTATAAGGAATTTACGGCAGAAGGCGTTGCAGGTTTTTGGAATGACATGAACGAGCCGGCTATCTTTGAAAGACCGGACAAGACCATGCCGGATACGGTTCAACATAGAATTGAAGAACCCGGCTTTCAAACTCGCACCACAAACCATCGAGAGATTCACAACCTCTATGGCATGGAAAACTCTCGTGCCACCTACGAAGGACTCCAAACGCTCTATCCGAATCTTCGTCCCTTTGTGCTGACGCGCGCCTCCTATGCCGGGGGACAACGCTACGCCGCCACATGGACGGGAGATAACAGCTCCACATGGAACCATCTGCGCTTAACAACGCCGATGCTGCTCAACCTGGGACTAAGCGGTTTTGCAATGAGTGGAGCCGATGTTGGAGGATTCGCTGGAACACCTCAACCAGATCTCCTTACCAAATGGCTTGAAGTCGCAGCATTTCAGCCTATCGATCGCGACCATACCGCCAAAGGAACCGGTAACCAGGAGCCCTGGGTACATGGACCGGAACAAGAAGCAATTCGGCGGAAGTATATTGAAGAGCGTTATCGCCTGATGCCGTATCTTTATACGACAGCAGAAGAGATGTCACGCACAGGTCTCCCTATTGTGCGTCCTCTCTTTCTGGAATTCCCCCATGCCACTCCCGATGGACATCCTGTCGATCTTGATGCCGACGGCGAGTTCCTCTTTGGCCCGAATATGCTTGTAGCTCCGTCTCCGCATCCTGACGAACTGGACGACTACGAAGTCGTCCTGCCTCCGGTCAATTGGTATAACTACTGGACCGGCGAAGAGATTCAAAGAAGACAAATCAGCAGCAAGGACAAAGAACAGATGAAGGATGCTCCGGAAGTAGGATCGAAGCAGCCGCTCATCATTCATCCCACTCTCGCCACACTGCCCGTCTTTGTCAGGGAAGGGACGATTCTACCGATGCAGCCGCTCGTACAGAGCACCATGGAAACACCTGCTGGACCGCTAACCTTACGCGTTTATCCTGGCGAGAATTGTGCAGGAACTCTTTATCAGGATGATGGAGAAACAACGAGCTATCAGCAAGGAAACTTCTTGCGGATGAACTTCACTTGTGAAGTAAAGAAGAACGGAAATCTTCAGATTCATATTGGTAATCACCAAGGCAGCTATCAGCCCTGGTGGAAGATGTTCAGCGTCGAAGTCTATGGTTGGGGTACAGCCAGCCCTGCAAAGGTGCTACTCAACGGGAAGCAGCAACAGATTGCATCTCAATACAACCCGCTACAACATTCCCTATCGATGCAAATCGATGACTCAGGATCGGGCGTGGATCTTGAGTTAGTGAAGTCCAACTAACAAGTCGAGGTGGCCTCTTCGCAAGAGGCCACCTCGATTGAGTTTCATTCAATTAACTCCACAACACTTCTTAAACTTCTTTCCACTTCCACAGGGACAAGGATCGTTTCTTCCCAGCTCGGCACCGATAGCCGATGTCTTTCGGGCGATATCCGTCTTACCTGCCAGCCACGCCATCACATTCGCTGGCGCTCTATCCTCCCTCAATTCTCTAGCCATAAACTGCATGCAGGGATCCACATGGCGGAAGAAAGCCTTGTACGCCGAACATAGATAATTTAGTCCCGGCTCTCCGTCCGGTGTTTTCAGGAAGCGATGTTTTGGACACTCCCCGTTGCAGGCAAATCGGAACTCGCACTTGCGGCAATATGCAGGTAAAGCATCGTGCTTGTCCTGACCAAACTTCTTTTGCTGTGACGAAGATGCCAAATCCGTAAGTGGTGTTTCCATCAAATTGCCAAGCTTATACTCCGGATAGACAAAATGATCGCAGGAGTATAGATCACCATTGTGTTCCAAAGCCATCGCGCTGCCGCAAGTCTGACGGAAGATACAAAGCGAAGGATCCAGCCCCATCCAACTCTCTAGCGTGACATCGAAGAGCTGTACGAAATATTCTCCAACATCATTCCGCACCCACTCGTCAAAGATATTGATAAGGAATTTCCCGTATTGTTCCGGCTCAACAGACCACTCCGTAACCTCGGCATCTTCGGGGAACGACAGAGCCTTGTCCTGCCCTGCAATGTTCACAAGACTCGATTTCCGCTCGACGATTGGAATGAATTGCATGAAGCCGCTTCCAATCTCTTTGAGGAATCGATAAACCTCTAGCGGATGATACGAATTCTTGCGATGGACAACCGTTAATGTGTTGTAGTCAACCTGATGTTTCTTCAGAAATTCAATACCGTGAAGCACACGTGGAAATGTCGGCTGCTGTCCTTTATCGACGCGGTAAAGATCGTGCAGTTCCGCCGGACCGTCGATAGAAAGCCCAACCAGAAATTCATTTTCAGCCAGAAATGCTGCCCATTCGTCATTCAGAAGAATCCCGTTTGTCTGAAAGGCATTATGAATGACTTTGCCATTGGCGTACTTCCGCTGATACCCAACAGCTTTTTCAAAGAAGCCGACACCCAATAACGTTGGCTCACCACCCTGCCAGGCGAAATGAATTTCCGGAGCATCCTGAGCCTCGATGTATTGCCGGATATAGGACTCCAGAACATCCTCCGGCATACTCCACTTCTTTGTATCGGGATAAAGTTGTTCTTTTTCGAGATAGAAGCAGTACTTGCAATCGAGATTGCAGAGGGGGCCGATGGGCTTGGTAATGACGTGGAAGGGACGCATAGAACTATTGCTCTCAGTCTACCTTCGTAGGCAGGACTTGCTCTTCGCAAATCTCAGGCGATTGCTGAAATTCTAGCCTGAGATCAACAAAGAGATAAGGAATCTTTCGCCCAGGAAAGAAGGCCTGCGAATGTAAATACAGCCATCATAGAGCTATTGTCCTGAAGAATTTACGAGCTTATCCATTTCTTCCAGCCAATTCCTTGAATATGGATGCCAATTGACTGTACTCTGACAGCAATCGTCAGCTTTCGAGTTGTCGATCTCCGGACCCTTGCAGTGCTTCGCCAAAAAGACAACTGCAAGGGTTCTGTCATCAACTCCGACTCGCCATATTACGGTTATTATTGCAATCTACTTGCAACAAGCAGCGATTCGTGGCTCGCTCATACCAATTACGACACCTCGCTGAATCCGATCAAGCTAGAGCATTTCCCACATAGGAATAGACTTGCTGAGGACAGCGAGGAGCAGCTTTTTGGCGGAAAGATGCATATGCCTCCACGTCTTCGTCCACATCTTTGCGGAAAAGGCTCTAGGCCGAGCTTCTGCTGGCCCGCCCCGAATCCCTTAATCGCCTATTTCATTTGAGTAAGCAGCATACGAAGTGGGGTCTTCGCTGAAATAGCATGTGGCAACTGAGGCGGCATGTAGATCAATGCACCTGCCGTAGCTCGCACCGTATCCTCTCCCAGCTGAATCTCGGCCTCTCCCTCAAGCACATGAATTGTTGCCGGAGTTGAGGCCGAATGAGAGGCAATCTCATGTCCAGCAGAAAAGCCGAAGAGCGTGATATTTACATGCTCATCTTTCTGCAGCACACGGCTCAAGATTCCCTTTTCGGGGATTTCAAATTCTTTGACAAGATTCTCAATATACATGTAGTTCATATCTGTCCTTCTCTCTCAGTTCTATGCGCCCTGCAGAACGTGAAGCGTGGTTATTTGTTTTGGTTTTTCCGCAGGCCGCACATAGCCCTTTGGAGTATAGGCACAGCAAGGTTCTTCGCCAAAAGGATTACCGGTAAGAGCATAGGCCCTGGACCTGGAGCCGCCACAGATTTCTTTGAACTCGCAGGCGCCACATTTTCCTTCAAGATTCGCGGTATCGCGAAGAGAGCGAAAGAGTGACGATTCACGATAAATCGAAGCCAGCTCTTGCTGCCGTATATTTCCTGCCGACTGCGGTAGAAATCCACTGGGAAAGACCTCTCCTGTGTGGGAAATAAACATGAAGCCTTTTCCATCGTTCAGCCCGCGAGGTGCTCTTCCGATGGAATCGAGAGAAGTCCCGGGCTGAACAAGCTCGGTTTTACCGGCTTTCCTCTCCGCCACTCGCTGTTGAAGCACAAACCTTCTGTAGTGTTGTGCCTCTGTAGTCTTGATATCGAAGCTGGCCGTCTTGGAAAGCGTATAGAGACGAGCAAAGACTTCCTCAAACTCCTCTGCCGAAAGCAGATCCGCTAGTTTTCCCCTCCCCGTAGGCACGAGGAAAAATACACTCCATAGTGAAATCTTCAGTCGTTCTACCAAAGCGACAATTGCCTCAAGTTCCCCGATATTTCTACGGCTGAAGGTCGTATTGATCTGAACGGGAATACCAACCTCATTAGCCCACTTGATTGCACTCAGAGTGCGCGCATAGGATCCGCTCATTCCCCGAAAGGCATCGTGAGTCTCACTCATAGCCCCATCCAGGCTGACAGCCATTCGTGCCAATCCGGCCTCTTTCAATCGTGCAACCACGTCACGAGTCAGCAGCGGGGTGGCGCTCGGGGTCAAGGAGACACGTACTCCAATCTGATTGGCATAGCGAATTAGCTCAAAGAGGTCGGGGCGCTTGATTGGATCGCCTCCTGTTAACACGAAAACCGGCACCTTCATCATCCCGATCTGATCAATCAGCCTTTTCCCCTCCTCCGTACTCAACTCCAGGGGATTCCTATCCGGCTGTGCAGAGGCGCGGCAGTGAACGCAAGCCAGATCGCAGGCCTGTGTCACTTCCCAGATGGCGATGAACGGGCGTTCGTTGAAGTCGATAGTGTTCACGAGAGGGTTCATGTCTAGGATAAGAACGCTTCGACACAAAACCTTGCAGTGACTTTGGTCGTCAACAGCCCTAAAAAGAAAAGGATTCGGCGAGTGACATAAGTTATAGCTGGACGCTCACCAGGGGCTCTACCGTGAAGAAAGGAACCGAGGAGGGCTAACCCCATGGCCGCCGCCACAGTACAACCGGCACCAACACTAATCTCCCAACCACTTCAACTTGAGCATTCTAAAAGTCTTTTGCTGCGTGCATGGATTCTTTCCGGCCTATTCTTCATGGTTCTGCCGGGAACACTTCTTGGATTTTCAAATTTACTTGCAATCAGCAGCCATCATGGACTTTCTGCACTCTCGGCCGCGTGGATTGAAGGCCATGGACATGCCCAAGTATTTGGCTGGATGGGAAGCTTCATTCTCGGGATCGGTTTCTATTCCTTTCCGAAGAATCGTTTGAGCAGCGGACCTCTACCCTGGGTTGCACTTGCGCTTTGGACTTCTGCCGTTGCATTGCGCTGGACGGCCAATGTCTATCTCTGGCACTGGAGATTGCTGCTACCTCTCACCGCGCTCTTTGAGATCGCCGCAATTCTGATCTTTCTGCGCATGGCAGCAACGCATAAGAAAACCGCAGACCCGGCAGCGCCCCAAAAAGTCAAGCAAGCCATTGAACCATGGATGATTTGCGTTCTTACCGGAAACGCCTTTCTTCTGGTTGCACTGGTCATGAATCTGATCGTCTGTAGCAGTCTGGCTCTGTATGGAACGGGACCAGCATTCCCCCATCATGTAGACCAACGATATCTGGTGCTTTTAGGCTGGGGATTTCTGGTGCCCATGGTCTGGGGATTCTCTGCCCGCTGGATGCCGGGCTTCATCCACAGCAAACCGGTAACACCGAAAGCTCTTCGTAACGCATTGATTCTGAACATCTGCGGAGTACTTGCGGGAGTGAGCGGTTACCCCCTGCTCGCCACGATGTTTTTTGTATCTGGGTCGATTATCGCCATACAGAGCATTCACATTTTCGAAAAACTTGCCAGCTCGCCCCAACGCAATCCCGCAAATATCGAATACCCGATATTCTTTCGTCTTGCATACGTATGGCTGGTAATTGCTGCAACGATGAGTGTTTGGGCTAGCACCAGCGATGTGCATGGAGGCATCTGGGGAGCGTCAAGACACGCCCTCACGGTAGGATTCGCAGCAACGATGGTGATGTCTGTGGGGCCCCGTATTCTGCCACACTTCAGTGGTGTCCGTAAACTTTTCAGCAAGCACCTAATGCTGCTAACGTTAATAGCGCTTCTGCTGGGATGCAGCCTGCGAGTATCGATGCAACCCCTGGCGTACGAAGGATTTTCGCAAACAGCATGGAATATACTTCCCTTCTCTGGAGTTCTTGAATTGACGGCGGTAGTTCTTTTCGCGATTAATATTGGACTGACTTTTCTGTTCGGATCTCCCCTGATTCCAGTAAAGGAATTGGCCGCCAGAAAGTAGTACGTCCATAGAATCTTTCAAACAGCAATATCATCTCAATTGAAGAGCGAGGCGGAAACGAAGCATGGCAGTACAAATTGGAGCGAAACCAGATAGTGGATTTGATAACCCTTTGGGCATGCTTCAGGATTGTCACCGGAGAATCGAACACTTTTTAGACATCCTCTGCCAGATTGGAAGATCGGTCGCAGAACGTGCACTCACGCACGATGAAGTGCAAGCCGTTGAAGCCGCTCTCGGCTACTTCCGTACCTCCGGCCCAAGACATAATGCCGATGAAGAGGAATCTGTGTTCCCTCGGCTTCGTAACAATGCCGCGGCAGAAGAGTTAGCTCATGTCGATAGACTGAAGAAAGACCACGATCATGCAGAGCATCTGCACGACTCCGTGGATCTGCTCTTCACTTCCTGGATTGCCAACCATGAGTTGAGACCGAAGGATCAACAGCTTCTTCGCGATAATCTCGACCAACTTCAGTCGATCTACACCGAACACATCAAGCTGGAAGAGAGTGTTGTCTTTCCGCTTGCCGCACGCCAACTTTCCCCGGAAGCCATCAAGGCCATCGGGCAAGAGTTTCAACAGCGCCGGAAGTAATCCTGTCACCTAAGAAGCTTTCATTTGTGAGAGCTCTTTTCCTTCAGATAATCCTTTAGGGCGACTGCGTTGTTGTGTTCTTCATCTTTTGAGGTATAGATCAGCGTAACGGCTCCCTTCTTCTGCGCCACGAGAAGCAGCTGCCATGCATCTGGATTTTGATCGAGCTCACGGAAGTAGCGCTTGCGGAAGTCTGTCCATTTCGCAGGATCGTGAGAAAACCAGGTTCGCAGCTCCGTACTCGGCGCTACTTCCTTGAGCCATCCTTCCAGAGGAAGATCTTCTTTTTTGATTCCCCTGGGCCATAGCCGTTCCACAAGATACCTTTTGCCATCCTCCTGCGAAACCTCTTCATACGCTCTCTTCAATCGAATGGTCATAAGCCTTCCTTTACCGCCAATTTCCTCTGCACCATGATTCCAGAGGAATATCTCGCTCAACACAATTAGTGCTTCAAATCACAAAATCTGTGACTTAAGTCCCTGCATGAACACGACGCGATCACTAACGTACCTCCTAGAAGGATGAAACAAGGTGCCTGACAGTTTCCGGAGTGTTCCTGATTTGTATCGGTTTTCTCCGTTCGTCATTGGACACCGGTCCTCTTCAAGGAGAATATATGTCCTATAAGCGCCATTGGATCGCGCTAGCGATTGTGATCCTGGGCTCCTTCCTCGTCCTTGGGGGCGTAGGCAGGAAGATGATCAGCCAGGCACCACCACTCCCCGACGTTCAAACCTCGGATGGCAAGCTGCTCTTTAGTGGCAGCTCTATTATGGACGGCCAAAATGTCTGGCAGTCCATCGGAGGACAGGAGGTCGGAACAGTCTGGGGACACGGCGCCTATGTTGCTCCAGACTGGAGCGCCGATTGGATACACCGGGAATCCGAGCTTGTCCTGAATAGCTGGGCAAGAGAAGCAGGAGCCGCCAGCTTTGCAGCTCTCGACCAGGACAAACAGGCAGCACTTCAATCCAGACTCATCCGCGAGACTCACACCAACACCTACGATACAGCCACCAATCGCGTCACGATAAGCACGGAGCGAGCAGCAGCTTTTGAAAAGCTTTCCCAACACTATGCCGATGTGTTTTCTAGTGGCAGGAAAGAATATGCGATTCCGCAAGGCGCTTTAACCGATCCAGTCAAGCTGCACAAAATGGCCGCCTTCTTCTGGTGGAGCGCTTGGGCTGCAAGCACCGATCGTCCCGGCAGCAATATTACCTATACAAACAACTGGCCCCATGAGCCGCTGGTTGGCAACGAACCTAGTGCCGGAGCAATTCTCTGGAGCGTGATCAGCGTGGTCCTGCTATTGGCTGGAATCGGAGCGCTGGTCTGGTGGTACAACTCACAGGAAAAGATTGCCTCGCATGGAACTTATCCCACGAAGGATCCTTTCTTAGGGCTTACTCCCACTCCTTCTCAGCGTGCAACGATGAAGTACTTCTTCGTCGTAGTTCTGCTCTGGATCGTGCAGATTGTATTGGGAGGCATCACGGCCCATTACGGAGTCGAGGGTGCAGGCTTTTACGGCATCCCTCTCGACAAGATTCTCCCTTACGCTGTAACCCGTACCTGGCATCTGCAAATTGCTATCTTCTGGATCGCAACTTCCTGGCTGGCCACAGGTCTCTATGTCGCTCCCGCTGTAAGCGGTTACGAACCCAAGGGGCAGAGACTAGGAGTCAACCTGCTCTTCGGCGCACTCATTCTGGTCGTAGGAGGTTCGCTTGCCGGGGAATGGCTGAGCATTCAGCAGAAGCTTGGAAATCTTTGGTTCTGGTTCGGTACTCAGGGCTACGAATATGTCGATCTAGGTCGCATCTGGCAGATTCTCCTCTTTGTCGGCCTGCTGCTCTGGCTCTTCCTCATGGTCCGAGCGCTGAAACCCGCACTGCTGAAACGCGATGAGAGCCGTCCGTTGCTGATCCTCTTCCTGCTTTCCAGTATTGCGATTCCATTGTTCTATGCTGCAGGTTTGATGTATGGGCAACGCAGTCATATGGTCACTGCCGAATACTGGCGCTGGTGGGTAGTTCACCTCTGGGTCGAAGGCTTCTTCGAGGTATTTGCAACTGTAGTGATTGCCTTCCTCTTTACGCGGATGAAGCTGATCGAAATCCGATCCGTCACGAAAGCGGTTCTCTTCTCCACATCGGTCTTTCTGGCAGGCGGCATCATTGGAACCTTCCATCACCTGTACTTTGCCGGTTCCTCTCCTGTTGTGATTGCTCTCGGAGCCGTCTTCAGCGCATTGGAAGTGGTTCCTCTTACCCTCGTCGGTTTTGAGGCCTGGGAGAACCTCCGCCTGAGCCGTGGTACCGAAGAATCAAAATGGATCCGTAACTACAAGTGGCCAATTTACTTCTTCGTTGCCGTAGCTTTCTGGAATATGGTGGGTGCAGGTGTTTTCGGCTTCCTGATCAATCCTCCGGTTGCGCTTTACTATATGCAAGGACTGAATACCACTCCAGTGCATGGCCATACGGCACTCTTCGGAGTCTACGGCATGCTTGGGTTGGGACTTACCCTCTTCTGCCTGCGTGCCCTAAAACCGGAGATGCCCTGGAAACAACGTCCACTGAAAATCTCTTTCTGGATGATTAACATCGGACTGATCTTCATGGTGGTCCTCAGCATGCTTCCGATAGGATTGCTGCAAGCTTGGGCCTCCGTAGAACACGGCACCTGGTACGCACGCTCCGCTGAATTCATGCAGACAAATAGCATGAATATTCTGCGCTGGATGAGGGTTCCGGGAGATATTCTCTTCTCTATCGGAGCCGCCATTCTAGGATGGTTTGTTATCGGGCTGATTACAGGTCATTCCTTTGACAAAGACCAAATCGAGGCAAAGAAAGAAGAATCTCACGATTTGACCTTCGCAGATTAACCGCCTTCGCCTACATGCAAATGGGGCTGCTGGATCGATCAGCAGCCCCATTCTTTTTCAAACACGTCAACTGACTATTTTTGACGTGTGTTTAGCTCCTCAAGCTTGTGCTTCAATTGTTCGAGCTTTTGCCCTGCCTCTGCCAGCTTTCCCTCCGCTGTTAATCTTTGATAATCGGTAAGATCCCGGGCAGCACCGGTAATCAATCTTTTCTGTTCTTCCGCAGGATTCATTTGTGTAGTTGCTTCAGTTACTTTCTGAACTGTCCCTGAAGAAGCTACTGCGTTCAAGGAAGACGTTTCTCCTCCAAAGAGGGAACTCAGGGCGGCGGCATATGTCGTTCCATATGCCAACTTGTCCTGCAAGGCAAGAACAACCAGACGCAGCTCAGGCATTGGACTGCGCTCAGCCTGAAGATAAATGGGCTCTGCATATAAGAGAGAACGTCCGCAGGGAATCACCAGCAAAGCCCCACGCCGCACATGGGAGCCCTGCTGGTTCCACAGTGTCAGCTGTCCTGAGAGTTGAGCATTTTGATCGATTCTTGCTTCGATCTGCAAAGGCCCATCAATCAGCTTCGTCTTGGGAAAATCATATGCGACTAGGGTGCCGTAATTGGCGCCATCACTTCGTCCCGCAATCCACCCGATCAGATTATTACGGTTTGCGGGAGTAAACGGCAGGATAGAGACGAACTCCATTGAACTATCACCGGGTAACTTCATCTGGACAAAATTCGGATCCATTGCCAGTGTCTTCTGCTCTCCGGAGTCGCCCATCCCCACCTCAGAAGCTACCGTCCAAAGATCCTCGCGGTTATAGAAGACTTCGGGATTATCCATATGGTAGAGGCCGTAAACAGCCGCTTGAATCTTTAGTAGCTGTTCTGGATAGCGTACGTGCTCGCGCTGTGCCTTCGGCATTGCCGATGCATCTTTGAATAAGCTCGGAAATATGTTGCGATAAGCCGCAATGATCGGATCTTGAGAGTCGAAGACATAGAATGTCGTGTCTCCATTGTAGGCATCGACCATCACCTTAACGCTATTCCGAATGTAGTTAACGGAATTGTCTCCAAAACGATAATGGCGCGAATAAGGATAGCTGTCCGAGGAGGTGAAGGCATCCATCATCCACCACAATCTCCCATCCTCACCGACCACGATGTACGGATCCGAATCATAGGTCAAAAAAGGAGCCAGTTCTGCCACTCGCTCCTTCACGTTACGCCGCATCAACAAGCGGCTTTGCTCATTGATGTCATCGCTGAAGGGAAGCTTGGTGAGATCTCCTCGGTCGAAGGCGATCAGAAGACGGCGGAAAAAACCACCGAGCTGAATCCCTCCTGTGCCCTCGTAGGAAACCAGGCTATTCGTCTGTCCCTGCGGATAATCGAATTCCTTCTGACGTGTCTTTACATAAACATCATTGTTGGTCAGTTCTCCGAAATAGATCTCCGGCCGCTTCACAACAATACTGTTCACGGTGCTTTGCACCGGCATATTGCTCAAATAGAGAGTTGGCAACCCTTCAGGAGAAAAGCCATTCACCGGATTCATGGTGATGCCATAACCATGGGTATAGATGAGCTTTTCATTAATCCAGTTTCTGCTGCTCTCGGGAAGCTTCTCGATACTAAGCTCCCGAACACCGATCATCACCTGACGCATGGCGCCGTCGATCCGATAGCGGTCGATATCGATTCCAGGAAAGTCGTAATAAGTGCGAATCTCCTGGATCTGGCGCAATGTATCCTGTAGTGCTCTCCAATCCCAGAGGCGGATGTTTTCCAGTGTGGCTTGATTGTTCGCCGCATCAATTGCCTCGACCGTATTCTCGGCGGGAAACTCATGCCGCGTAACGCGGTCAAGAGCAAAGGCCTGACGCGTCAATTCGATATTGTGTGTGATAAACGGCCGCTCTCGAACCAACTCATTCGGCTTAACAATAAAGCTGGAGACATACCAGCCAAGAAGCTGTAACACCAGATAACAAACTGCAGCAGGGACAACAGAGGCCACAAGCCAGCGAATTTTGGGCCGGGACACCGCATTCACAATAGCCACTAGTGAACCCAACACCAATGCAATGCTGACGATAAGCAGCCCTATGAGCATCACGTGTGCATCGGTGTAGGAAGCTCCTGTAAAGATCGTATGGTCTTCAAATATCCGTTCGAACCGGCTGAGATAGACACGTGCAGCCAGGACTAATAAGAGGAAGGAAAAGGAGATTGAAAACCCGCGCCAGGGAGAGGGATCCGATCCGCTTCTGCCCCGGGTAAAAGCTCTCGTGCTTCCAGTTATGAGCAGAAAAAGAGCCGCAATAATGCTGGTAATCACAGCCAAAACCAACAGCCAGCCTGTCAGATACTGCCAGGCCGGAAGAGTAAACAAATAGAAATTGAGTGACTTACCTAGAATGGGGTCCTGGATACCGGTAGAGGATTGCGGAGCCTTCAGATAAAGCGCAAACACCTGCCACTGCGCCATCATCGCAATACCAATTAGCACCGCAATCACGAATGAAACCAGGAAACCAGCCAGATTGAGGAAGCGGGCAACCGGAAGCTTGACGGGCTGTCCATTAATCAGAATCGTATGATCAGCAGGCAAATCTGCACGATATGCATGTCGTAGGGCACGAATCCATCCGTACAAGAGAAGAAAGCTGACAATAAAGAAAACTGCGAGAACACCCCATTGGAATCCGAGTGTCCGGCGAAAGACCTCTCCATATCCCAACGAACTGAACCAAAGGGCATCTACATAATATGAGATTGCTGTCCGGCTTCCGATGAAAATTCCCAGAAGAACAATAACAACAATCAGAAAAGGATGCCGAGACCGTGGCGGACGTGTCTCCAATTCAATAATGTCGGGCATCTATCTATCCTTCCTTCTCCAGGACTACTCCTGAACTTTCATGCCGAATTGTACGCCGTTCGCCTAGGGCGCAAGTTGCAGTTCGCTACGGCAGCTCCAGATCGCTCCCCAATGACACCTATAATTCTCCTAGGGAGGCAAAGATGGCTGGTTTAATCCGTAGGATTTGCAATATAGGACTTATATTTCTCCTAGGCAGCACCACGGCGCTCAAGGCACAATCTGCCGCAGATCAATTGAGACCACTTATCGAAACATCAGCCCAAAGGCTCTCCCTCGCAAAGGAAGTTGCTCTTGCCAAGTGGGACAGCAACGCCAATGTTGAAGATCCAAAACGAGAAGCACAGGTAATTGAAAGTGCAGCTAAGGCTGGAGAAGCCTCCGGATTAAGTCGGCAATCGACAGAAGACTTCTTTAAAGCCCAGATCGAGGCTAACAAGATCATCCAGTATTCTCTACTGGCAGATTGGCGCAGGGCCGGGAAAGCTCCCGATCATAGTTCTATCGATCTCGTAAAGACCATCAGGCCGGAGTTGGACCGCATTCAAACGACACTGCTCTCCGAACTGGCCGCAACCCAAAAGCTTCGCATGGGCGCAAGCTGCAAGAATGAAGTTGCAAAAGCAGTGGGAGAATATGTAGTTGTTCATCCCCAGAATGCAACACCATTATTTACGATTGCCCTGGATCGGGCAGTTGCAGGTAGCTGCAATTTCTAGACGGCGGAATCTAGAGAAATGCTCGCGGCGCTTTGATAGAGCCACACTACAGCTGAAAATGATGTTGATAATAAGGCACGGCTTCCAACCGTGCCTCACAACCAGCATCTGCAAACATTGACGTTACGCAGTAGACGACATTTCCGTCCTGCAATTCGTGAATCTGCAGACTAGAGCAAAACCAGCGTTACTATGTCCCATCCCAATTCGGCGATGTGCAGGTTTTCTCGACGGAAAACCTGCGTAGGGAGTTGTGCTTCGGGATACACCTACGCTGGTTTTGCTCTAGGACTTCTGCAATACAGTTAAACCGAGTCCGGGACCATCGGGAAGTATCAGCTTTCCATTCTTGACCGTAACGCCCTTATAGGGATCATTCGCAATAAGAAGATTGCCATCCAAATCGGCGTAATCGACTAGAGGGGACAAATGTGCAGCAGCCGTGACGCTACAAGAACTGGACACCATGCAACCGAGCATTGTCTTCAACCCAAGCGCCTTGGCAATCTGGATCATTCGATAGGCCTGTAGAACGCCACCGGCTTTATCCAGCTTGATATTGACACCATCGACGGCTCCAACCAACTGCGGTATATCTTCGGGCCGTTTGCAGCTTTCATCGGCAATAACTGGGATAGGAGAACGCTCTTTCAGCCAGCGGATATCGTCAAGGCGAGCTGCTGCCATCGGCTGTTCGATAAACTCAACGCCCTGCTTCGACAACCACTCGATCTTGCGGATCGCCACCTCACGATCGGTCCAGCCCTCATTTGCGTCGACACGAAGAGGCTTTTGAGTAACGCTGCGAACGGCGGCAATCGTCTGCTCGTCGCTATCGAGTCCGACCTTAATCTTCAAGACGGGGAAAGCCTCGGCCTCACGTGTCTTTTGCCGGGTAACTTCAGGATTATCGATGCCAATCGAAAAGGTAGTTATGGGTGCATCGTGAGGATCAAGGCCAAAATAGCGGTACAAAGGAACGTTTAGCTTCTTCCCAATCCAGTCCATCATGGCGATATCGATGGCTGCCTTTGCGGCCCACTCGCCGGAGATATCTTTCAGCACCCCTGACAAAACCTTGTCAAAAGCAGCAGGATCGCCAGCTACAAGCTTCTTCTCAACAGAGGCAACAGCTGCTTTAGCGCTTTCTGCACTCTCATGGTAACGGACAATAGGAGCTCCTTCGCCGTAACCGACAATACCGTCCCGCTGATATTGAACATGCAGCGTATCGCGATAGTCGCTTGCCGACATCGTAGTTGTCCACGTATGCCGCAACTTCAGCCGGATAATTTCGGCCTTTACAGATGCAGAGGGTTCAACAGCCCACAAGCTGGAAGGAACTGCAGGTGCAAGACTGGCAAGTCCAGCCATTTTTAGCAACTCGCGACGATTCACTCTTTCACTCTCCTCTGGGTAATCAGGGCCTTGCGCCAAAATTCATCTAGTTTGCTGATCTGAATAACCGGATGTTCATGTGTGGTGGCATGGATAAACTCGCCATTGCCGATAAACATTCCGGTATGGGTAATCTTTCCATTATGCCCAAAGTACAGGACATCGCCAGCTTTTAATGAATTGACATCTACCGGCGCAAAGCCTTCCCAACGAGCCTGGACATTTGCGTCGCGAGGCAGAGAGTATCCTCGTTCGTGCATTAACATCTGGACGAAGCCGGAGCAATCGTAGCCCAAGCTTGAACGGCCTCCCCACGTATAGGGCAGACCCAGAAACTGCCGGCTGAAGACGACCATTTCGTCAATGCTCAACTTTGCAACCGGATCAGTGGCAGAAACGGTGGCAGGTAAAACGGCAATATCGCCACGTTGAACCCAGGCTGCTCGTCCATCCGGCAACCGGACCTGCACCCACCGGGCATCATTTTCCTTATATTGCAGAACTTCCAAACGAGCTTCAAAAGGCAGAACAATTAGGGGCTCGTGCTTGGTGACATCGGGCTCACGATAGAGATTTGCACGTAAAGATCTGATCTCCACAAGAGATCCCCCGGACGCGTAGCTCTTACCGGAGTTGAGTGGTACAAGATTCGTTTTCTGCACCCATCCCTCATAGGCATCCTCTGGCGTGCGGATCTTCAACCATTCCCCGCGCTCCTCAAGCTCGTCCACCGTCCGCCCATAAAGCGCCTGCGAAACGACCTCTTCGTCATGAGAGGGCTTCGAGAACATGTTGACTGCAGGAGCATTCACCACGAAACGCGCGATCTGCGAAAGTGCAAAGGGCGAGGAAATGCAAAGTAAAAGACAAACGACCAGGACCTTTGAACGAAAAGCTCTTACATGAATTTGCATCTTTGGCTAAGGGGTGGGATTTCGTGCTACCGCCACGATAGGCTCTCGCCGCTTGGGTTATCCCTCAGAGCATTTAGGTTTCGGCATAAACCTGAATACCCAATTGCGATACCCAAAGCATTCCACCAACCTCCTCTCTTAAAAATTCATTCTCCGTGAAATCAATCAAAATCGAGAGAGAAAATATTCGCTGTCGAAGTACGCGCCCGCACAAGGGGAGTATCTCCAGGGGCAAGCCCGTTAAAGAAAAAATCTGCAATATCAAAATCCTTAAGCTGCTCTGCTCCGGCGATACGCTCAAGGACGCCTGTTTTGACTGCTACTTTATAAATAGGAGATCCGGAATCCATATAGGCATGGAAGTAGAGCATCTGGCTGTCACGTGACCAGGCAGGATCTGTCGCAATTTTATCTGCAAGCAGTCTCCATGTCTTCGAAACAGTATCAAAGAGCATCAGCTTTCGGTCGGAGGAGAGTGCCGCAATGAATCTTCCGTCTGGAGACCAACGAGGACTGAAGAATCCCGCGGAGCCTGGCAAAGGAGAAATCTCTTTCGTTTGCAAATTGAGCAGATAAACGAATTTCGGGGAAGAATCATGAGCCATCAGATCCGGAACCCTGCCAAAGACGACAGATTTACCATCTGGTGACCAATCCGGATCGCCCTCATTCGCTTCTTCAGTAGCAATAGGCCGCACATCTCCACCGGAGGAGGGCAACAAGTAGATCTTCCATGGAGCACCGGGCTGTCGAGCCATAATGGCGATTTGAGAATTGTCCGGTGACCATTGCATCATGAAGACTTCGAGCGGCGGTGCAACAAGCAGCATGCGCTCCGTTCCATCTGCTCGACAGCGCCATAGGCTTCCATCCTCGGGCCTGATCCACGCTATCCATTGCCCGTCCCTTGAATATTCAATTTTCCCGGTCAGACGAAGATCGCCGCGAAATGGGACGAATTTCTTTTGTTCTGCTTGGTACGACAACAAAGAAGATCTGTTATCCATGCCCAACAGAAAGACTCTATGTCCTAGCTTTCCGGTCGTGGGCGCGATATAGGTAAGCGGGCCACTCGTGACTTTTACAGGCACAGAATTGCGGCGCAACGAGAAAAAGGATTTCGACTCCACTCTCCATATCGCGGTAAGCCCATCATGCGCAGACTGGAAAATGTATTGCTTGCCATCTGAAGTCCAGCTGCCGCAACACTCCGATGCGGGCGAGGACCAGTTAGGCAATAGCGGATGCAGATTTCTCCCGTTTGCCTCAATCTCCCACAACGACGAAGTATGATCACGTGGGTTTTCGAGAGTAAACCGCAGCCATCTCCAATCCGGAGACCAGCGCAGCCAAAAGGCTCTACCAGGCAGACTGGCAAATTTCTTGACGTCATTACCGTCTTCGCCAGCGATGTAGAGATCATTGTCCGCCGCATAGAGAATTCTGAGACCATCCTGCATCCAGGTCGCATCGTGAGCCCGGATATTTGCAAAACGCCTCACGGTGTTCCCCGTGGTCGGGACAATCCAGAGAACCTGTTCTGCATCCGGAGAAAGATGATTGCGGAGAAGAATCTTCGTTCCATCTCTGGAGATATCGCTTAATGCCGGAGCCACCACCTCGGGAGGAAGCGGCAGCTTCACCTCTTCGCCTCCGTAGATAGAGACCTCGTTTAGTGCCGATTGCCCATTCCGCGCTTCCGTATAGTAGATCCTCGCGCCATCGGTCAATATGGACGGAAAGCTCTCAAAGACCACCGCCCCCGGGGAGACTCTCCCCGAGAAGGTAAGCTGAACGACCTTCGGAATCTTCAGATCTGCACGGCTCGATATCCAGTACATAAAGACAGAAATGAGGAGCACCAGTGCCAGACCGACGATCACAGTCACTCTTGCATTCGGGATAAGGCGGGAAAGATCTCTCCGGGCAGGAGAAGAGGCCTCCGGGATGGACACCTCCGAGATGAACTCTTCTTGATCCGAGGCAAGGGGAATCAATTCTGGAGGATCTAGAGCTTTCACCGGAAGAAGGAACCGGTATCCCCGACGCGCCAGAGTTTGGATATAGCGTGGATTCTCTGCCGAATCCTGAAGGGCCTCACGAATCTTGTTGATTGCTGCGCTCAGGCTGTGATCGTAATCGACATTTATGTTGTCTCCCCACAGTCGCTGCTGAAGCTCCTCCCTGGTTACAACCTCCCCGGGACGCTCAAGCAACGCAGCCAGCAGTTGGAATGGCTGCCTCTGGATTTTGACTTGGACATCGCCTCTCCATAGTTCTTCACTCTGCAAATCGGCCACAAAGTCGCCAAAGGAAAGCCGTTGGCCACCTTTCTTCCGTTCAGGCGTATCCCTACCGTCGATCTTGTTCATTTCAATTCATCATCAAGGTATCAACAATCTTCGAATCGGTAGATTTCCGACTCACCCACACCACCGCAACAAAATGATAATAAAAGGCTTAAGTCAGATGAGAGAAAAATGATACGGAATTGCTCTTCGGTGTATTGCGACTGCAATCCCCTCCCAAACACAATGCCGAACAGTGAATTTTGAGGCTTAGTGAAGGAGAGATTGCATGTACATTTCGCGATCTGCCGCAATTTCGCGCACATTTTTCTGCGCATTGATCATAGTCGTTGCTTCGCTCTTTGGCCTATCCGCAATGGGTCAAACCGCAGCAGCCGCCCCACCAAAGATTTTGAAAGTAGACCCGCCGAATTGGTGGGTGTCTCTTCCCGATCCCATGCTGCTCATACGTGGTGAAAACCTGAATGATGCAAAGCTTACGATCAAGGGCGAAAGTGTAGCCGTCAAAAAGGTGCAGGTTTCCCGGAACGGACACTGGGCCTTCGTCTGGCTGCAGACCAAGGACGCCAAGGCACAAACGATCCAGATCGTAGCAAGTTCAAAGGAGGGAGTAGCCAAGAGCGCCTTCCAGCTGAGTCAGCGGTCCAAGGCGACCTCCGATCCGAAAGGGGTGAACCCGGCTGACGTGATCTATGAGCTAATGCCCGATCGCTTCGCAAGTTCCCAGCCTGCCCTAACGGACGAGATGAAGCAGGAGCGTGTGAAACCGAGAGGATGGCATGGCGGAAACCTGAAGGGGGTCGAAAACCATCTGGACTATATCCAGCAGCTTGGAACTACAGCCATATGGTTAACGCCCGTGTATGACAATTCTCCAGGAGACGAATCCTACCACGGTTATGGAACAACAGATTTCTACGCAGTCGATCATCATTTTGGAACCTTAGACGATTACAAAGGACTCTCGAATGTACTCCACCGGCGGGGCATGAAACTGATCTTCGATGCAGTTCCGAATCACACTGGCCCCAATCATCCCTGGGCCACCGATTCTCCAACACCCGATTGGTTCAATGGAACAGTCGCCAATCACACGCAAGCACAGGGAGACTTTGCACCACTTACGGATCCCTATGCCTCTCCTCTCGATAGGAGAGATATCACCCAAGGCTGGTTTGGGAACACCCTTCCTGATCTGAACACCGCAAATCCTCTGGTATCCGAATATCTCATCCAGAACACAATCTGGTGGATTGAATCCGCAGGCATCGACGCACTCCGACTGGATACCTTTCCCTATGTGAAGCGGACCTTCTGGAGCGACTTTCATACTAGACTGCACGCTATCTATCCGCACCTCATTACCTTTGGGGAAACACTCAACCTTGACCCGCGCATCACCTCTTACTTTGCAGGAGGATTGACTCATGAAGGTGTAGACACACACCTGGACAATCTGCTGGACTATCCTCTGGCAGGAGCGATCCGCTCCATACTCAGTGACGGCTCTCCCATGACGTCTATTCGGGATGTCCTCCGCCAGGATTGGCTTTATCCTCGCCCCGAGGGTCTAGTAACCTTCATTGGCAATCACGACAACAAGCGGATTCTAGCCACTGCATCCGACAATCCACAAAAGCTCAAATTCGGGTTTGGACTGCTTGCCACGATCAGAGGAATCCCCCAACTCTATACCGGCGATGAGATAGCCATGTACGGAGGAGACGATCCCGATAATCGCAAGGACTTCCCCGGTGGATTTCCCGGTGATCCGCGAAATGCCTTCGATTCGTCACAAAGAACTCCACAGGAACAAGAGATCCACGATTATCTAATTTCTTTAGTCAAATACCGGAGTACGCATCCAGCGCTCAAGGGTGGACGACAGGAAAATCTCTTTGTTGACAACTCGTCCTATCTCTTCGTTCGTACAACCTCCAAATCGCTAGGATGTACTGGCGATTCGTCCGCCTCAGAGAGGCTCGTTATCATCGCCAACAACTCAGAGAAGGACCGGAAGTTGACCATCCCGACAAATGAAACGGCACTGGAAGGATGCAAAGTTCTGGAACCATCTTTTGGAGGAAACGAACCAGCACAGATTGTCTCCGGCGAGGTTTCTTTCCATCTGGCTCCGGGAAGTGTGACCATCTATCGCGCTCGCTAGAGCATTCAGGTTTGGATGTAGATCCAGAAGCTGACGAAGGATTTAGGAAAAGTTTCTCTCATTAACCGCGGGAGTAGCTATCGGAAAGCAACTCCCGCACTTCCCTCTCGACGAATTACATCTCAAAGGCAATCTCTATGCGCAAGTTTGTATTCTCTCTCGTTCTGCTTGCAGTTTGTGTTCAGTATCTAGCGGCACAGCAACTACAAAAGCCGTCGGTATCGCCTGAGCAAAAGGCTCAAATAATCCAATACCTAAAACAAAATGGGCAAACACCTGAAGACTACATCCTGAGCAAATTCCAGAATCACGAAGTGGTCCTACTGGCAGAACACCATGGCATTAAACACAACCTCGAACTTGTTCAGAGGATGATTCCCTTGCTCTACAAGGCTGGCATATACAACATTGGCATGGAATTCGGAGCCCAAGAGGACCAGCAGGAGCTTGACCGTCTGGTAAATGCTCCCGTGTACGATGACGCAATCGCCCGGCGACTCATGCTGAGCTATAACGTGGGCTGGGCTTACAGAGAATACAGAGATGTCTATAGAAAAGCCTGGGAGTTCAATCATTCCTTGCCAGCGGGACGTCCCCGCTTTCGAATCCTGAATCTGAGTTATCAGTACCGATGGGAAAACATGAACGGACCACGGACTCCGTATACGATGCAGAAAGTCTTTATAAAAGGGGATACCGAAAGCTTTCGAGCAAACGTAATTGAAGAGGAAATTTATAAGAAGCAACAGAAGATACTGATATTAACGGGAACTGTTCACGCCTTCACTAAATACCTCACGCCTGAATACGACTATCTATCCCCCGGCTTTGTCCTGATGCGCCCTGTTGGCTTTGGGAATCTCCTCGAAAAACGCCACCCTGGTCGAAACTTCACCATCATGCTTCATATTCCCTGGGACTCAATGGACAAGACAAAGATGGTCCGTCCTCTGGGAGGAATCATAGACGAAACCATGGAAGCCTTCGGAAACAAACGCGTCGGTTTCGATACGAAGGGATCGCCGTTCGATTCCCTTGTAGAAAGCAATAGCTACTATGCCACTGGGTATCCACATTTCACGTTGGCAACAATCGCCGACGGGTACATCTACGAAAAACCATTTAGCCAATACGAAGGATGTACCGTCGATGAAAACTTTTTTACAGGAAGAGACTGGGCGAAGATACAACGACAAGTTCCCGATCCAGATTGGAATGGACGTCCCAAGAGCGCTGAAGAGTATTTGCGCCGCATCCGCCAATTTGTCGACATGAAGCAACAACTGAAAGACGTACGCTAGAGCGGAATCAGGGTAGATGTATCCGCAAGCCACGGAGGATCGCGCAGTTTTTCCGCCAAGAAAAGCTGCTCTTAACCATTGCCGGATCGGACACAGTAACCCTGATTCCGCTCTAGAGCATCTTTCCGCTGAACATTGTGCAGTCCATCCCGATCTCCTCTAGGGATGGACTGATTCCTCCTGCACCATTCGCAATGATAGATCCTGAAGATCAGCATGAACAAAGCGCTCCTCAAAGGAACGATAGTTAATGAAAGCTGCAAAAATCAGGATTGCCAGAGCTATTCGGCTAATCCACTGACGCTCGCCGCTCTCGAGATGCCGGCCGATCATAACGGAATTTTCCCGAATGGCTAAGGCTGAAAGCAAACACAGCGGACCAAATACAGGGCAGATAAACCGGACATTCAGATGATTGGCACCCGTAATTGGGATTACCAGAAAAGCTATGACAATCGCACACGCGGCAATCGACACATAGCTCTCCTCTGAAAAGCGAGATAGAAATACAGACTTGATAGCTATACCAAGTCCAACAATTCCCAAAGTAAAAATTACAGGATCACAACACCAAAGAGCGGAGAACCAAGTAAGCATCGAACCGGATTCCCATGTGCGCGCGTATTCGGTAGCTCCAGCTACGGCGACATTTTGGCGTGTAAATTCGAGAAACGTAGAAAGACTTCCAAGAGTTTGAGCCAACCAGAGACACGACAGAATTACTGGTATTGCTGCAGCACCAGCTAAAAGGCAGAACCGCCACAAATCATGTTTCCGTATCAATGCAATCCCGGCTAAAACAAGAACAAGCGTGGCATGAACAAACGCAATTTCTTTGATCGTAATGCTAATCCCGGTAAGAACTCCAGCCAGAACGGCCCACCACAAGAAGCCCTCTTTCCGCATGAACTCCAACACACACCAAAGAAGGAGCAAAGCTAAAAACTCAACTAGTGACTCCTGCCAAGCACGTCTAGCCATTGCCAAAACCGGAGGACTCACGCCATAGAGCAACATCGCGATACATGCAATTGAAGGATGAAGGAAACGCCAGCCAATCATGCCAAGAACAACAAGAGCTCCAATGCTTGAGATACAGGAGAGAATGGCACCAGCCATTGGATCTTTATGTCCTGTGATCTGTTGCATCCAGCTCAGGAGCCGAAGATAGCCGACGCGTGCGGGAGAGGGCCAAGTAAAGAGCGAGGGATCTTTTCGAAATCGATCCACCAAAGAAAGCATCCCCTGTTCTCCATGATCGACAACTTCGGCACTCTCCCACGCGTAGATTCGCTCATCGGGGGATCGATTAACCACTCCGTCTAAATCCGTAATGCGTAGAGCGGCTCCTAGAAGAATCAACAAAACAAAAATCGCAACGTAGAATCGTTGCATCCTTCTCTGGCCGGGAGGAGACCCATTTTTCGTCGTCGCCATTATTTACCGCTTCCCACTCGATTTTTGTTTTTCTGACATTGCCCACATCAAATTGTTCTTGGCAAGCTGGAAGTCGGGCTTAAGGCGAATTGCCTCCTTCGCAGCAGCAATAGCTTCGTCCCATTGACCGAGTGAGGCATAACCAGCCGCAATGTTGTTCCATGCTTCAGCGTAATTCGGCCGAAGCCGCAGTGCAGATCGCGCTGCATCAATGCTTTCCTTGTATCTACCTGCCTGATTCAAATGGAGAGAATCGGTTAAGAAGTCCTCAGGTGTCTTTTCCACGGGAGAAGATTTCTCACGCAACTGCCGCTCGGTATAGGCATTAAGATTGTTACGAGCTACGACAAAGTCCGGTTGCAGACGAAGCGCCTCCTGTTCCGCCTGTATGGCTAGATCCCACTGACCCAAGCCTGCATACGCCGCCCCTATGTTATTCGCTGCAATTGCTGAGTTTGGCTGAATCGCCTTTGCCTTACGAGCAGCATCGAGACTCGCGCTATAGTTCTTTTGCTGGTATTGACGAAGGGAGACATCGATCCAGTAATCCACCTTCGGACCCAACGTATTATGCAGAAAGTTTGTAGCTGCGGCATCTCCCGGAAATGCAGCTAAAGTCTCTTGTGCCAGTTGCCGCGCGGAATCAATATCCCCATTTTCTGCATATGCCTGCATTAATAGGCTGCGTGTATCCAAACGGGAAGGATTCATCCGATAAGCAAGCTGCAACTGAGACAGCGCTTCAGTGAGCCGCCCATTCAGGTAGAGCGTGCGCCCATAGTAAAAATGCGCCTGATCGTTCGCCGGATCCAGCAGAATCGCCCGTCTGAAATGTTGATCGGCAAGACCGCTTTCTCCCATCGCATCGTAGGTTATGCCCAGATTGATTTCGAGCGTCGGATAGGCGGGTGTATAGCGCAGTGCCTCTTCGAAGTATCGTTGTGCAACATCATACTTTCCCAGTGATAGCTGGGTGAGTCCGTAATTCATCAAGCCCCGGCCGTTATGTGGGCTTTTCTCTACATCGTCCAGCCATAAACTCTCTTCGGATCGCCATACATGATTGCGCAGATGAGCACCCCACGCATAGCAGGATAGAAGAAGCACTGCGGCGACCGACACTGCTCGCCATATCTGTCTCCATGGCTTCATAACCGCAACTTCCTTCAAAACCAAATAAGCAGCCCAGGTAACAGCTATAACCAGACCGACAAACGGCATGAACATCCGATGATCGTTTTCCACCTCAGACAATTTGTAGATCGAGGTCGGTATCGAGGAAATCAGGAACCACAGCAGCCCAAAAACAATAGGACGTATCTGCTTTCTTCTGATCAGCAGAACAATAATGACAAGCAAAATTGCAAGGAACAGAAAGCCCCAAAGCGCATTGGCCGTAAGTGAATCAAATGCCTGCAAGTCGGTATCGACATTCAGGTGTATCGGCAGGAAAAATGACCCGAAGTAACGCAGTAGAACAAATGGCTGAGTGATGCAATATGCGTAATTTGACAGTGTTGATGGAGCAAAGCTCTTAGGCGTCATGGCAGAAGAAAAAGCCATGACTGCAATGCCAAGCACCACGGCAGGAATGATCTGAACTGCCGCACGCTGCACCCGCTTTCCATCCTGAGCCTCAAAAAGTACAACGTAGACAAACAGCAGCGCCGGAAAAACAATGGCGGGAGGTTTACTCAGAAGTGCCATCAAAAAGGGAAGCAGATAAATTCCAGTTTTGCGGAGCCGCGGAAAGCGTACATAAAGGGCCATGGCTACAACCACACCGCAGCAGCTATATACATCTCCGCGCTGGATAATGTAATTCACGGTTTCGGCCATGGCGGGATGGACCCCATACCAAGCTGCGGCGAAGAGGGCCACGAAGAAATTTTGCTCCTGGGGAATCGTGCGTTCAAAAAGCTCGTAAAACAGGCTCTGCATCGCAACGATCTGCAGGAGGAAGATGAGGAAGGTTCCTAAATGGAAGTAGACCGGATTCAATCCTCCGCCCAGCCAATAGTCAATAGCAAGCGATGTCGATACCACTGGCCTGTAGGTACGATTGGCAGGAAGCACGCTGAAGGTCGTGGCATCGGAAAAGAATTTGGGAATATTCTTCAGACTGCGGATGTAAGGATTCTCGACAACCGTATGCGAATCATCAAAATGAAAATCATTGTGAAAGGAATTCGCATACGTCAGACAAACGATAAACAGCGCCGCGATAACCCAGAGTAGATGCTTGTATTTCACGAACCCGACCCATAGTGTGATATTGGCAGGAGACATCCCCCGCCCTGTCAGCAATCAACGTCGAAATTACAGATAGATTATCCATCACTTTGTGTCGGAAAGAGAATCGAGGGGTTCTCAAGTAGAGGAGCTGTTTATGAGTCTTTTAGGGAAGGTACCTGCTTTCCGCCGATTGCCCCGCGTCAAAAGCACAAAATCCCATAGATAAGCTATGCGTTCAAACCCCAAAGACTTGAGCGCTCCGAACTGACCGGAATCGATAACTCCTCGCCGAAGGACTCCGGACGCGTTCCCGCCTACTGCTTTTTGTCTGTGCTCTGGTTTTCCGGAAGATCCTCACCCGCCATATGTGGCGGCTGAATACGCATCGCTTTATAGGTCTTCTCTAGCTGGTCTTTCATTTCCTTAAGCTTGAAATATTCTGCCAATTCGCTTTTCGCATCATCCGGCCTATGCAGTTTACGATTAATGCCGATCAACCGATAATGTGCCATGAGATTCCAGGGGTCGCTTTGCACGACGCCCTTGAGTGCCTGTCGCGCCTGCTCAAGATCGCCCTGCTCTTCATGAATGCGAGCCATCCCAAGTTGAGCATCAAGATTTGTAGATTGAATAGCTAAAGCCTGCTTATAGTAATTTGCTGCACCTTTGTAATCGCCACGCTGAACGAGAATATCGCCTAGACGGGTAGCTGCCAAGACCTCGCCGGGATTCTTTTCCAACGCGATTCGGTATTCCTTCTCCGACTGGGCCTTTTCGCTCTCATCATTTGAATTGCGCTGAGCCTCAGCCAGTTCAAGGTGGATACCGGGAAGATTCGGATTGATCTCAATTGCCTGATGAAACCGAGCTGTTGCGTCGGTCAAGTTTCGTATACGCACCATCTCATGAGCAATCGCCTGTTGCATTTGGCCGGACTTCGGATTTGTGAGCGAAAGGCTCAGTAACGCCTCGTTGGCCAGATCGCTGTAGATACGGTAAGCAGCATATTCCACTTCCGGATCGGTGGGATTACTAACGCGCAGCTTCTCGATCATGGCAGAGGCCTCCGCCAGATTTCGCTGGCTTACCCCAATCTGCACCAGCACCATCCCGACTTCTTTCTGAAAAGTGCCTACACTCAGCCTATCAACCGACTCCATCAGATCCTTATGCGCCGCCGGAATTTCTCCCTGCCGGTATTCCGCAAGACCTAGCAGTGCTTGAATCTTTGCCTCATTTGGCCCCAGTCGCACCGCCGCACGAAGGTGATCTTCCGCCTCCCTGGTTCGTCCCTGAAAGTACAGCAGGACACCGAGGTTAGCCTGCGCATCCAGATTGCCCGGTTCCGCAGACACAACTGCCTGTAGCTCTGGAATCGCTTTTTCCGGTTGTTTGGCTACCAGATACTCGTTTGCGCGACGCTCATGATCCTTTACGGACAAAGGGGTACTTTGCCCAAAGCAATAACCTTGAGCGAACAGCATTACCGCCATCACAGCAGTCCTACGAAAACGAGCCGAGAGGCACAACATGGTACATTTTCCTTCCTTTTTGCTCTTTACGCTAAAGCGCGGGTGGCCAAAACAGAGCCACTCGCGCCTTAGGGTACTACAGATTGTGGGGTTCGCTGACTAGAAGGAGAAGCGACCGCCCAGTTGAATGTTACGTCCATTGGTTGAAGTGCTGTTAATCACTCCAGCGCTACCCGATCCGATTGTGGCACCGGGCAGTCCGAAGTTCGGATGGTTAAGTGCATTCGTCGCATCGATGCGCAACTGGAACTTATACAGATCCTTGTACACGTTGAAGGTCTTACCCATCGACATATCAAGCAAGAACAGCTTGGGGCCGTAAACGTTGTTGCGATGGTTATTTCCAAAAGTACCCGGATCTGGTGCCGCAAATGCAGAAGTGTTGAACCAGCTGTTGATGGTACGATTCGACTTGCGCGGATTCCCTACCTGATTCGGATACCAGTTTCCCGATAAAGCATAGGAGTTGTTAGTGCTCATGACCACCGTGAACGGGTGTCCCGATTGCGCCACAAGATTCGATGACAACTTCCATCCCCCTACCGCCTCGTCAATCCACCTGTTTCGGTTAAGGAAGCGTTGTCCTTTTCCGAAAGGAAGCTGGTAGACCACACTGGTCTTGAACGAGTGGCGGACGTCGAAGTTCGAAGGACCATAGTTCGAACGTGCGTCATAGGAGTTCTGGAAGGTCTGCGTACCGCCGGAACCACCCCATCCTGAAGAGTCGTAGATGTCGAGGAACTTGGACCACGCATAACTCGTTTGCGTAGAAACGTTGTTCGTCATACGGCGCTGGAAAGTCATCTGAAGAGAGTTGTAGTTTGCATACCCGTTGTACGTGCTACCTGAAATCTTCAGATAGTGTGGGTAAGGCCGCGAACTCTGGTCGTTTACTGACAGCTTTGATTGTGGAACCTGGTTAATATCGCGGCTGAAGATCAGGTTCGAAGAATGGCTTCCGACATACGCGATGGAGGCAGCCATGTTGGCACCAATTGTGCGCTCGATTGCTACGTTATACTCTTGAATCTTCGCGACTGGTGTCTTCTGCTGGTTGTAGGAAACATTCTGCCCATTGAAAGCAGCATTGTTCGAAGACTTGGCTACATAGCTAAAGTTTGGATTCGTGCCTGACAATGACCCAATCGGCGTAAATCCGTTACTTGTATCCGTCAAAGATCCCGAGTACTCAAATGCAGATCCTTGACCGTTGCCATAAGTATCGAGACTCCAGAGATAGGCATAAATACCATAGCCGCCGCGGACTACTGTATTGTTATTCGCCTGCCAGGCAAAGCCGACGCGCGGCAGGAAAGTATCGTATACATTGTCCTGCAATTGCTTGCGGCCATGATCACCATTGGTGGCATACCACATCGCACCCAGAGTTCCCGTTGCGCTGTTTGTCACCAAAGGATCGAAGGTCCGCTGGTTCTTCTTCGCATCGGTCCAACCTTCCATAATCTGGTAGCGAAGACCGAGGTTTAGGGTCAACTTCGGAGTGATCTTCCAGTCATCCTGAACAAACATCTGCGGTGCCTTTTGACGCGCACCATATTCGGGAGTGAACTGGGCAGACCAGCTCTGGATGTCACCTAACAGGAAGTCGGCGTATGCATTACCGGTCGAACTGGCTGCTCCGGTGGCAACGCAGTAGGTGCATTGGGTGTAGGTACCCGTAAAGCCTACTGTGGCACCATTCATGTTGCCCCAAGCCGTTGAGTTGTCCTCAAAGATCAGATACTCACCGCCGAAGTGCAGCACGTGGTGGCCAAGAATCATAGTGACAACATCGGAGGGATCGAAGTTGTGCTCCTTGTAGGTTGCGTTATAGCCAGGAGCAAGCTCGTTCATATTGGTTACATCGACCGTAGGAAAGGTATCGGAGTGGGAGAACTTGAGCCCAAACATTGAGGGATACCCTTTCCCCGTACTCTGTGCCTTATAGAAGTTGAGCTGATTGGTATAACCCAGGCGTGCTTCATTGATGACTTTGTTGCTGATGTTCCAAACATCGGTAAGCTGAGAGTTAACGCTATCCACATCACCTGCGTAGCAATTAACAGGACATCCCATAGGGCTGTTGATCTGTGCCGGCCGATCTCGTTTTGTCACTGACGCCGTGACGCGATTGTTGGGAGTCACATCGTAATCCAAACGACCGAAGAACTTGTCATACGGATTTGAGTTCCGATATGCGTAGTAATAATTGTTGCCGGTTACTCCAGTGACCGGGTCCGTAGTACCAGCCAGGTTAGGAAGTGGATAGAACTTCTGGATAGCCGCAGCCACAGAATCAATGTTTGCAATTTTGTTGTCTGTGAACTTGGCTCGAGAAACATAGGTCTTTCCACCTGCCGTCTGATACGCGCTGGTTGTCGGATCATAGATCGGAGCCATGCCAGCGAAATTTCCCTGGCGCATCGCGAGCGTCGGAACCGTTGTAGTTCCGGTTGAAGCTGACTGATTGATGGTGTGATCGTAATCGAAGAAGAAGAATGCCTTGTTACGAAGGATTGGACCACTCACCGCGCCGCCGAAGTTGTGATAGCGCACGTAGGGAGTCGATGTCTGGAAGTAGCTACGAGCATTAAAGAAATCGTTCTGCGCATACTCGTACAAAGAACCATGCCAGGTGTTTGAACCGCCCTTTGTGATCTGGTTAAAGACCACGCCGCCAACACCGTACTGCGCAGAGAATGCCGAAGTGTTGACCTGAACTTCCTGAATCGTCTCCAGAATCGAGACATCGGCATTACCGGAGTGAGAGAGAGCGGAGGAGGCTCCGTCGTTCAAGACTGCGTTATAAGGCAGGTTACCGTTCACAGAGAGAACCTGGCCTGTGGAATTTGCATTACCGCCCAGAGCTGCGGCACCGGGAATCATCTTCACAAAGTTCTGCCAGTCCTGCCCTTGATTCGGGAGGTCTTGCAGCTCTTTCGAAGCCAATGTCGTAGAACGTTCGCCAGTTTCCATCTGGACGAGCGGCACGTCAGTATTCACAACGACTTCTTCGGTTACGGAACCAGCCTTTAGCTCGGCATTGATCGTTGTAACGCCGACACCCAAGGTGATGGAACTACGGGTATAGGGGCTGAACCCTGATTTGCTGAAGCTGATCTTGTAAACACCGGCGACAACCGGACCTGTATCGTACATACCGGATTCATTCGTTTGGAACTGTTTGGTTACCCCCTTATCGAGGTCGGTCAGTGTCACGGTTACATCTGCAATCATGGCACCGGTCGTATCTGTAACGACACCCCGAATGTCTCCTGAATTTGCGTTCTGGGACCAACCTCTCAAGCTAATGGCGAGCAAAAGCGCTACAACAAATAACCCTCTTTTTAGATGTTCTTTCATGTTCTCTCCGAACGTTTACCTGGCGATCCTATCGTTCGCCAGGGTTTGCGCAATCGATTGCGCAAGCGGAAACATTTAACTTGCCACGCATGTGCATTGTCAAGAATTTCGTTGACCGTTTGTTTTCACGATCTAATCCGCTTAACAATATCCACTTCGCCCTCACCGTCAAATCATTGATATTAAATGGATTACAGAAACGTTCCCAATTTGATTCCGCATTCGGTCTACTTCATCCCGTGCACCCGTTTCGAGGCTTAGCTTGTAGAAATCGATTGCGCAACGAAGAGGCGGCGCAAATGAGTTGACGATTGACCACCTGGAAGTGTAAAAATCCTTTGCGCAATCGATTATGCAAAATTTATCTCTCTAGCTCGGGGGCGAATCGGTCCTCTTCTGGAGCTATTGCTTTTTTGCGTGACTTGAATCTCTTACTACAGCGGTAGTCCGCATGTTTGCCTTGTCGCCGGCGAAGCGACAGAAATGGAGCAAGGTGTTGAGGTTCTCCCAATACAGATCTCTGCTGCTTACAGGCCTTTTTACGCTTTCACTCGTCCTCTCCCCGCTTGCTTATGCAGCGAATGATGGATCTGCTGCCACGCAAGGCCCCATCGTTGTTTTGATCACAATCGACGGTTTTCCGGCCCGTGCACTCAAAGACCCGCGCCTCCCAATGCCCACGTTGCGCATGCTGGAGAATAACGGAGCTCATGCCGAAGCGCTACGCCCCATAAATCCGACTATTACTTGGCCCAATCACACCACCCTGATTACCGGAGTAAATGCTGATCACCATCATGTAATGGCCAATGGACGGATTGAACTGCCCGCAAGCGGTGAGCCCCTCGAGGTGCGGCAGGAAGCACCTAAGGATGTCTTGGTTCACGGCACAACACTCTACGATGCTGCAGCAGCCAAGGGCATGACGACAGGCCAGGTTGATTGGGTAGCAATCCACAAAGCTAAAAATGTCCGCTGGGAATTTGCCGAGCGGCCATCGTTGGACAGCCCTATCGTGCAGGATCTGATCGATCAGAAGCTGATAACTGCAGAGCAGGTATCCCATTTCGGAGCAGGCAGCCCGGCCTGGTTGGATGAGATCTGGACCGATGCCGCCGTCGATATTCTGACCCATCACACACCGAATCTTCTGCTCTTTCATCTGCTCGATACCGACACGTTGCAGCACCAATACGCACCACTCACACCAGCTGCATATGCAGCCTACGCTTATGCCGATCATTGCATAGCCAGGCTCATCGAAGCTGCACGTCTCTCTGGTCTTCTCGATCGCATTACCTTTGTATTAGCTTCCGACCATGGATTTGCGGGCTACTCACATGCAATCCACCCCAATGCGGTACTGGCGCACAAAGGCATCCTCCGTCCACAGGACAAAACTTATGTGGGTGACGCATGGTTTCTTCCTGAAGGCGGAGAGACGGCTCTTTATATCCGCAATGAGGTCCGGCGCGAGAAGCTGACACAGGAAATGGGAAAGTACTTCTCCGCGATGCCCGGAGTCTCCGGTGTCTACACCAAAGCGGAAGTTGGACAATTAGGTATTCCTTCTCCCAGTAATACTGATCAGGGCCCGGATCTTTATCTGACCGCAGCTCCAGGCTATGCCTTTACAGATGGAGTGGAAGGACCGGAGATAGAGGACGTAAATCCGGCAAGGGGAACTCACGGCTATAACAACATCAACCGCGATATGGACGCATTGTTAATATTGTCCGGTGCGCATATCCGCCCTGGAGTAAACCTCGGAGAAGTAGAAAATCTGAGGATTGCCCCAACGCTCGCCAAAATACTGGGCGTATCGCTGCCGGAAGCTGAGGCGCCACCACTCACCGAAGCTCTCCAATAGAGAAATGATGTCTGAAGAAAGAAGGCCCCCAGAAATCGGAGGCCTTCTTTCTTAGTGAGAATAACTTCTATCTCAAAACCGAATATTTCCTGAGAGCTGGAAGTCACGCGAAGCATTCTCCACACCCAGAGTTGCGGACATGGTTGAAGTCGTAGGATTCCAACCAATAGAAGAACCACTGGTTCCATAGCCGAACCATGTATGGTTTGTGATGTTAAAGGCATCCACCTTGAATTCGAATTTTGCACGTTCCCGAATATCGAAGGAACGCCGGACGCTCATATCTGCTGTATAGCTACCTGAGTTGCGCAAGTTGAGAGGAGCCGAGCGTGCCAGCGTGCTGAACACATAGTCGCCTGTCTTTGCAAATGCTTTCCCATCGATATACGCAAAGCTGGTCATATTGCTGGCATTTGCCCCACGTGCATGTCCGTATTCGCCGTTGATACGAACCGGACCGCCAAAAGATGAATTCAGAATGGGATAGCAAACCGACTGAGCAGGATTGGTATTACACGAACTCATCGTAACGCTCAATGGAGAGCCCGCCCAAATCCGGTAGATGCCGGATAGATGCCAACCTCCGGCCAGATTGCGGACCCAGAAGTTGTTGCCGCCCATGTGACCTTTGCCAAAGGGCAAATCATAAACGGCCGTTACGACGAACTTATGCGGCTGATTGCCCATCGAGAGACTGCGATCAAGTGAGCGGGCCTTGTAGAATTTCCCGTCCGTCGCATAAGCCGCAGGAATATCGTATCCGGAGCGGAAGCTGCCCGTACTATCGATAGATCTGGACCAGGTGTAATTGGCCATCGCACTCAAGCCTTTACTCAACCGATGATTGAATACAAGCTGCAGGGAGTGATAAGAGGTATTGCCCACAGCACCGTAGCTATCGCTCACACCGCTGTATTGAGGGAAGGGCTTGAGCGCCTGAGCTATTGTCCCTGTACTAGAGCTGAATGTTGAAAACGGAGCCGAAATTCCTGCAGCACTCAAAGCTGCCGAAGTTGCAGTCTGGCTTAACGCGTTTCCCAGGTACAAGTACTTAGGATCAAGCTGGTTACTCCACTTGCCACGTCCGTTGTTGGAATCCAGATAAACAAAGTGGCCTTCAGAACCGACATAGGTCATGGAGAACGTGGAATCGACCGTCAGCTGACGTTCAATCCCGAAGCTCCAGTTAATGTATTGCGGAGCTCTACCACCATAGTATGGATCTGCGTAGGACACAGACTGGGATGCAGCCGAACTTGCGGTTGTGTAATAGGTTCCCAATGTCGAATCTAGCGTTGGAGGCAAGGTGTATGACGGAAATGGCCGCCCCAGACTCCAGTAGCTCGCACCTGTCGCACCTGTATCGTTGGTGTAGGTCTGCCCATTCGCAACTGCAGCCTTAGGCGAAACGCTATAGCCAACCAGACCTGTGCCTTGTCTGGAAGTTGCGCTACCTCCGATATTGTTTCCGTGTGTATAAAACACACCATAGCTCGCTCTCAAGACGGTCTTGGGCGCGATCTGATAGGCAATTCCCAAACGTGGCCCGAAGTTCTTAAGATAATTGTTCACGTTATTGTGACAGTTGCACCTTCCTGATCCTGAGCCGGCAAAGACCAGAGCCCCGGGGTAGTTGACCAGCGTGTTGGTTACATTAGGATCCATCCAGGAAAGGCGATCCTTGACTTCTCTGTAACTCGGATAGTAATCCCAGCGAAGTCCGAGGTTAATTGCCAGCTTCGGAGTAATCTTCCAGTCATCCTGGATATATGGCGAAACCGGACGGAAGCGAGCTCCAGTTTCGGGAGCTGCACTCAAGGTAAAGCTGGCCGAGTCGGTTGCACCAAGAAGGAAGCTGGCATAGGAATAGCCGGCCGCAGAATTCACTGAAGTACTATTTGCTTTGAAGTTCGAGGTCTCACTCGAACTGAAGGTCAGCTGAAGAGGATTGACGCCCGTCTTGTTATTGAGAAAGTTGTACTGCATCCAGGCAATCTCACCGCCTACTACAATGTTGTGCCTGCCTATGTTCAACAGCAGGTTGTCAATCAAGACATATCCACTAGCTACATTGCGGTTGCCCGAGTATCCAGCCCATTGATTGAAGTTGTTGCCGTTACCACTCCAACTCACCTTGGGAAAGGAGTCGCTCGCCTGCCCATTTGGCAGTCCGGTAATACCTAATGCGGAAGCGGAATAGTTGCCCCCTTGATCCTGATTCGTAGCCGAATCGTCGTACCGCCCATATCCATATTTGAGCTGGTTGAGGATATGCGGTGTAAAGGTGTAGTCATCTTCGAAAAGGAAGACCTTGGTTTTGTCGAAATACTGCTGATACGAGATGAAGGGAGGCGCCATCTGATTCTTGGAACTCGGGACTGTTCCGGAAATTCCGCCGCCTGCACCCGATGAGGCCAAACGTCCAAAGGCAATCACAGCAGAAAAATTATGCTGAGGCGAAATGTGATAGTCCACGCGGTTCGCGGTCGACCAGGTTCTCTTGCCCGTCGGCAGTCCTGTCAAATATTTTCCGCTTTCAATTGTGGCACCAGTCTGCGGATCTACACTCGCATCGACAGAGGTGGGCCCGTTAGGATAAAGCTTCTGCAAAAACGCCTGCATCGCCTTGGCTTGTGCGGAAATTCTGCTCGAAGGAAGAATATTCTTGGTGCCGTTGTCGCCGACGAATTGCGTGCGTTTGCAAGCTTTTCCGGAACAGACCGTTGTGGTGGGATCGTAAATATCAAACCCGGTTTTGGTAAAGTCGCCCTGCAAGTTCGCGAGAGTCGGTCCGACCTGATACTGATAGTTAGCGCCAGCAACGTATCGATAGCCTGAGTAGCTGCCAAAGATGAAGAGCTTATCTTTGAGTATAGGGAAACCCAGCGTGAATCCGTATTCGTTCTGATGCTCGACTGGTTTCGTAGCGGTTCCGGTTTTTGGATTGATTGCCGCAGGAGCAAGATATCCCCACGTGTCCAGAGCAGTGTTACGGAAGTATTCAAATACGTTTCCGTGAATCTTGTTTGTTCCGCCCTTTACATCGTAGTTGATGACACCCTGCCCTTCGTACGCAGCAGGATAAGCAGCCGTATAGACCTGAAACTGATTAATGGAATCCAGAGGCATCGCCGTCCAGATGAAACGTGGGTCGCCTTCACCAGCTACAGACGTGATTGGGACTCCATTGATGTAGATCGACGAAACTGCACCGCGAGGGCTGGAACCGTTGACAGAACCCACGTTCGTGCTGGCATCGCCATTCGTGGGTTGAGCATTTACGCCGGGCATTAACTGAATAAAGTCGGTGGCACGACGCTGAAAGCTGGTTTGCAGAACAGGCAGACTAGAGTACATCTCCTGCTCGACAGTGGAGCCGAGCATTGCATCTTCCGTATGCAAGACTGGCGGAGCTTCAGTAACAGTGACAGTCTGGCTAGCCGCTCCAACCTGTAACGTGAGATCCAGTCCCAACACCTGCATGGCGTCCAACCGAATATTTTGCTGCTGCAGGCTTTCAAAACCAGCCGCCGTAACTGTAACCGTGTATGTTCCCGCATTGAGCGACGGGAGCATGAAGAATCCTTCTTTCGATGTTTGACGCGTAACCGTGACGCCGGTCGCCACATTGCGGGCGGTAACAGTGGCATCGGGAATATATGCGCCGGTACCATCCTTGATCATGCCTTGGATAGCACCCGAGCCGCCGGATTGTGCGTTTGCGCCCAAGGATGCCATGACGACAATTGCCACAATGGCGACCAATACCTTTTTCATGACCTTTCCTCTTTCAAGTCATAAGTGAGGGGACAAACTTGGCATGTAGATGCTGATACCGGTCAAGCGATGTCCACGTTGCAATGATCCTGTAACCGCAAAGTACAGGATGGAATTTGAGCCTCAAGTAAAGAAGCAACGCAGTTTGCACACATCAACCATCCGAAGAAGCTTCACAATTCAGAAAAGTCTCATGCACAAATGTGTACACGGCCGTCAACGCTGCATGTCTCGGCCTTTCTGTTTTTGGCGGAATTCTCTTCGAATTAAGTACGATAACCATTCGGCAACGTTGCCAGTTTTAGCGAAAAACCTAGTCCTTCCCTGTTTCAATCACTCCACTCCCTGTATCGGAGCTCATTGCCGTTAAGAACATCTGTAACTGACAATCTGCCAAAATGAGGAGTTCCTAATAAAATACTCCTTCTATTGAAATGATGTTTTTACGGAAACGCATAGTAGCTCCCACAAGAATGCATAGTCAAGAGGTTTGCTCCTGTCCATTCTATGGGCTCGGCCAATTAGCGGCCCTATGGGTCGAGATCAATCAGTGTTTCTGTCGGTAGGTGAAAACGAAGATTAGCGAATACTCCAATAATGACAAGCGCATACGTAGAGTTGGCATCCAGGCAAGTTTGGGATGGGCAACGTTACCTAAACTTTCCCTTTAGGTAACACGGCAGGGACGTTTAGCCCACATTATGCAATGCCGGACGGCTCACAGCACTGTAAGCTGCCCGGACCAGGGGAGTTTTCTTCGATTTGTGATTCTGCTCGTTAGATATTTGTAACAGTCACGTATTTTCGTCCGCGATCTCGGGCTTCGACCAGATGGCCATCAACGTGAGCTAGGAGTATTGAAATCGCGATGTTTTGAATCAGTCTCCCCGGTATCCTTATAATCGATAATTCACGAACAGGATTGCCGCAACTTGGTCAAGCGTTATCCTTTGCGAAAAACAATCATCTTCTCTTGTGTCATGTCGTGCATGGTGGGGGGGATGCCGCCGATGCTATAGCCGGATTGCCGTCGTCCGGCGAAAGGCATCCAATCTGTGCGGAAAGCCGTGTGGTCGTTGATCATGACCGCCGAGGCATCCAGGCGCTCTGCAGCGTGCAGTGCGTTCTGCAAATCTTCGGTAAAGATACTTGCCTGAAAGGCGACAGGTAAGGAGTTAGCAGTACCGATAGCGTCTTCCAGTTTGGTGAACGAGCTCACGCAGGTTACAGGACCAAAGATCTCTTGTGTTGCAACCTTGGAATCGGCAGGCGGGTGGACAAGGATGGTTGGAAGCAAAGTGGTTTCAGAAAGAGATCCACCGCCAATCTTCTTCGATCCTCCTGCAACGGCCTCATCGATCCAGGCAGTGACCCGCTTGGCTTCGCGGGGATGAATCAGAGGACCAACTTCTGTCTCGGGAAGGAGCGGGTCGCCAGCTTTAAGCGCTGCAACTCTGGCTGAGAAGCGATCAAGGAAATCCTGCTCGATATCCGCATGCACAAAGATGCGCTGTGTCGAAACGCAAACCTGCCCTGCATGGTAGTATCCACCTTTTACCAGTGGTTCAATCACGCGGTCCAGATTGGCCGAGCGATCGATGATTGCCGGGGCGGCTCCTCCATGTTCCAGAGCACAACGAGTTCCCGGAGACAAGATACTGCGAAGATGCCATCCAACTTTGCTGGAACCGATGAAACTGAGAAATGCAATGCGCGGATCTGTCACCAGTTTTTGTGCCAGTTCATTGCTCTCTGTCAAAAGAATCTGGCACCAGGGTTCGGGAAGTCCGGCTTCGTAAATAAGGGCCACAAGATCAATACAGGAGAGTGGAGTGGCAGGAGAGGGCTTGACGATTACAGGACATCCCGTAGCGATTGCCGGAATAACCTGGTGAACGATCAAATTGACGGGGTGATTAAATGCGGAAATAGCCGCAACAACTCCCAGTGGTTCGCGAGTGGTAAAGGCCCAACGTCCATCGCTTGCCGGAGTAATGCCCATGGGGACTTCGCGGCCACCATCATTGCGCAGAACCTCGATGGCATTGCGCACTCCATCAATAGCACGATCCACTTCGACAAACGCATCGGTCAGAGGTTTTCCTCCTTCGCGTGCGATTTGGTAACTGAGGTGTTCGCGCTTGCCTTCTATGAGCGTCGTCAGTTTGCGGAGGATCGCGATCCGTTGAAATGGCTTCAACCAGGAATCCCGAGAAGCAAATGCAGAGGTAGCCAGATCGAGTTTGCGATTCAGGGTAGCTTCGTTATCTTCATTTACATCGGTCAATAGCGTACGATCAAAAACCTGAAAGACCTTCATTTAGGCTCCTAGTGGTTCTGGTGTGTTCTTACGCAATTCGTCGATCAGGACACGAATATTTTCGGAGTAATCGAGTGGCACGCTGACGACGTGGACACCACCCTCCTGAAATGCCGCTTCGAGCGCAGGAATTAGCCCCTCGGCATCTTCCACGCTGCTGCCTGTTGCCCCATAGGCCTTTGCATAGGCAACAAAGTCGGGATTTCCAAAGGTCATGCCGTAATCGGCAAAATGACTGGCCGCCTGTTTCCAGCGAATCATCCCGAAGGCATTGTCCTGAAGAATCAGAACGACAAGATTTAGTTTGAGACGCACGGCTGTTTCCATTTCCTGGGAATTCATCAGAAAGCCACCGTCTCCACAGACAGCCAAAACGCGGCGATTCGGATAGAGCAATGCCGCAGTAATCGCCGAGGGCAAACCCGCGCCCATAGTCGCGAGTGCATTATCGAGAAGTAGCGTATTCGCTATACGGGTGCGATAGTTTCGTGCGAACCAGATTTTGTACATGCCGTTATCGAGGCAGACAATTCCCTGCTCCGGCATAACTTGACGAACATCGTGAACGATTCTTTGCGGCGTTAGCGGAAAGCGGCTTTCCTCTGCACGCTCGGCAATATGGGCAAGAATTTCCTCCCTTAAAGGGAGAAGAGCGCTGGCATTTGGTAATGCGCCTCCGAGCCGGTCGGCTAGCAGTGTGAGGCTTGGTCCCACATCTCCTATAACTTCAGCGTGGGGGAAGAAAACCTCCTCTACGGTAGCGGGCAAATAACCTATGTGTAAAACGGTGGGCCCTCCGGCACCCATGAGGAAAGGAGGCTTCTCCACCGTATCGTGTCCGATGGAGATGATCAGGTCTGCACGATCGACAGCACGGTGGATGTAATCGCGTTCCGTAAGCGCCGCCGTTCCCATGTAGAGATCCGATTCTCCTGCGACAGCCCCCTTCCCCATCTGCGTATTGAAGAAGGGAATCTTTACACGATGAACAAATTCCGATAGCGCTCCCGCCAGATGCGGCCGGTTTGCGGCTGCTCCCAACATTATCAGCGGTCGCTTGGCTTTGCGGATTAACTCAGCTGCTCGATCCAAAGCAGTTGGATGAGCAACGGGAATCTCAATAGGATGGGGTTTTACCAGAGGAACATCTGCTCCGGATTCACCCGCAATGTCTTCTGGAAGCTCCAGGTGTACAGGACCAGGACGTTCTTCCTGCGCGACACGAAATGCTTCTCTTACGATAGAGGGAATCGTAGCAGAACTGACGATTTGTCTCGCCATCTTGGTAAGAGGTGCCATCGCCGAAACAATGTCTATCACCTGAAAGCCCGCCTGTTTACGGCTCAGGATTCCCTTCTGTCCTGTAATCATCACCATAGGCATGGCGCCAAGCAGGGCATAGGCTGCTCCGGTTGTGAGATTCAATGCCCCCGGGCCAAGTGTGGCGAGACAAACCCCAGGTTTTCCCGTTAGGCGGCCATGAGTGGCGGCCATAAAGGCAGCTGCCTGCTCGTGCCGGGTGACGATCAATTTGATTCTGGAGCAACGAAGACTCTCCACTACATCGAGATTTTCTTCTCCCGGTACGCCAAAGACCCATTCCACGCCCTCGTTTTCCAGAGCAGCGACGAGCAGTTCAGCACCCTTCATTGTTACAACCTTTCACTTCTTTACTAAACGTTGTGAATATCCGTGTCCGAATCGAAAACCTGCGAACCTTGTTCTTCGGGCAAACTTCCACCCATATCACGATAGAATGATTCTCGATAACAGTACAGATACAGAATTTTCCAATATTGACTGGTACAGATGGAAATGGCAAATGACAGGACTTCTCTCCTCAAATACGAACAGTTAACGGCGCAGATTCAGGAAATGATTACCTCCGGGACACTGGCTACAGGATCTCGTCTGCCTTCCATCCGCGATTTAGCACGTATGCGGGGACTCAGTATCTTTACAGTTCAGCAGGCATTGGCGAGGCTGGAGGATACAGGATTGGTCGAGGCACATAACCGCTCTGGTTACTATGTGCGAAAACCATCGAATACAGACGTTCCGGCCTCCGGGCGGTACCTGAAACAAAGCCGAGCCGTTCAGCGTGCAGCTCTGATTCGCGAAGCAATGCGAAGTTCCCAAGCCGATGAGATGATTAGCCTTGCCGGAGCCTATCCATCTACAGAGTGGTTCCCTCTCGATCGCTTGCGACGGGAAATGGCACGAGTCGTGCGACAATCGCCCAATCCGCTAGGACAACTCAGTCCTGTACCTGGAGCTCTCGATCTTCGTAAGGAAATCGCCCATCATATGCTTCGCTGGGGCTGCACTCTTCAGCCCGAACAAATCGTGGTTACGACCGGCGGACACGAGTCAATTCTCCTGGCACTTTCTTCCATCTGCAAATCGGGAGACGTGGTTGCAGTGGAATCGCCTACTTATTACGTTCTCTTGCAGATATTGGAAACTCTTGGTCTGAAGGCACTAGAAGTGCCTGTCGTCTCCAGTGGAGGAATGGACCTGGATGCTTTGGAGCGACTACTAAAACACGACCCTCGTCCCGCAGCATGCGTGGTCATGACAACCGGGAGTAATCCGAGCGGAGCCTCTTTGAATTTAAACAACAAAGAGCGTTTGGTTCGGATCCTGGAGCGGCATCGTGTTCCGTTAATCGAGGATTTTGTTTATGGGGATCTGCACTTTCAAGGAGAAAACATTGCCGCCAAGCACTTCGATAGAAATGGCAATGTGCTGATTTGTACTTCTCTGAATAAGACCCTGGCTCCGGGAATCCGTCTCGGATGGGTTGCAAGCGAACGCCACGCCGAAAAAATTGCAAATTTGAAATGGTACATGGGAGGTGCTCAATCCCTCGCATCGGAGCTTGCCGCAACTGCTATGTTTCACTCTGGCGGATATGTACGACACCTCCGGCACCTTCACTTCGAGATAGCACGCCAAATAAGGCGATTTCGAGCCGCAGTAATTGAGGCCTTTCCGGCCTCCGTAAAGGTGAGCGACCCAAGTGCAGGTTATGTTCTCTGGGTGGAGTTGGATAAGAAATGCGATTCAATGAAGCTTTACCACCGATGTCGCGAACATGGATTCATGATTGCTCCCGGCCAGATTTTCAGCGCACGGGATCAATACTGCAACTACATCCGGCTCAATGGCGGGATTACACTAAGCAGCACCATACAGTCGAGGCTCAAGCTGTTAGGGAAAATCATTGAACAAGCTTCGCGGAAATAAATCGGCTTGCTACACGATGCTTAGAAGGAATCAATTCGTACTAATGACGCCCGCAAATAAGGTTGATAACTGTGGAATTGTTGTTAAGCTTCTGTTGCCCATGATCGGGACACTGCTACTTGCAGCAATCCCGATGGTAGCCCAAAGCCCCCATAGAAGAGAACCGGCTAAACTTCCGAGTACTACCGCACCTCACATCAAATTCGAAACCTTCTCAATTAAAAGAAACACATCTATTAGCATGCCAGGGTCGGCGGAGCTTCTGCCCAATGGTTATCGTGCAATAGGTCAGCCCTTATGGGAATTAATAATGCTGGCATATAACCCCCAAACGGCGATGTACTGGTCTCGTACCAAGACGCAGAATTTCCCGGGCTGGACGGGCACCGAGTATTACGATGTGGATGCCAGAGTTGCGAGTAAAGATATCCCAGCATGGAAGGGGCAAAACGATAATCACGTTGATCTGCTCAAAGCAGCAATGAGGTCTGCCCTGAAGGACCGCTGCAAATTGACAATTCACATGATTCCCGATGAAACTCCATCCTTTAGCATCGTTGTTGGGAAGCAAGGGGCGAAACTAAGCGCGTCTGTTCCAGGTGCGCAGGTACCAAAGCAGGGTGTCGTACTTCCTTTTGGCGGTGTCATGACTGTTACAAAGCATGATGGGCTTCAAGTAAGAACCTTTCACGCTGCAACGATGCAATCACTAGCTGCGATTCTGACATCGTTGTCTCCGTCTCGCCCAGTGCAGGATAAAACGGGACTTTTCGGACGATACGATTTTTCACTTCAGCAACGAAGTGATAATGACCAATCCAACGATCCTGGCGGACTACTTAATAAGTGGCCAATTAGCCACCTAGGTCTAGCATTGAAACCAGATAAGAGTACTTCATTTACGATGGTCATCGACCATATTGAGCGGCCCGACAAGAACTGAGAAAAATAGCCTGCAGCTCAGAGGTGTTACCCACTGAAGGCTGTTACGCTAGGAGCGTGCCAGAGCCTAAAAAATTTACCGCAGAAAATGATTACGACACTTCGGTAGAGTGCACGGCCTGCGGCGCCGCAATCCACCCTAATATGATTACGTTCGTTAGTAAGGACAAGGTGCGGTGTCCTCGTTGCAACGCTCTATTCACACCGAAGTCGGGCGACATACAGTAACAACCAGACTTGACGGACAAAAAGCTACAGATGCGCTTGACCAAACGCGTGCCCAGATCCGGATTTCACTGAGTTTTTCTTAGGTGTTCATTGACCACCCCTTTGAGAATTTCAACAAGCTGAACACGGACTACATCTTCATTGGCCAATACAAAAATAAGTTACAGATTTTTCATTGCCGAAGATGTTCATGATCTCCACCACGTCTAGAGTGTTAGCACAAATCACTTCATTGATGTCATTCGTGGAGGAGGAGGAGTAAATCTGGTTTTAAGCTTTTGTTTATAGCGATTGCCTCCAACATCAACGAAGTATACGACGCTCTTAAACTCCCCTGCTTTCAGCTTCTTGGGTGCTGTCATAGTGGAAAGCATATGCTGATTAAACATGGCAGAAAATGGCTTGACCTCAATTGCTTCAGGAAAGAACATGGTTAGCTCTGTGCCCTTGAGGTGTGCATATAAAATTTGCGTCCGATCCCGGGTTGGATTAGCAATAGTGACAAACATCTGAAGGGTAATGAGGCGTTGTCCCGTTGCGTCATCTGTGCCTTCACTTATGTGGGTTTGGGCCGGATCAATCGTAAAATACAGCGGAGTCCGAAAATGATACCTTAGCAAACGATAGAATCCATAAAGTCCAAAACAAGCCGGAAGGGCCAAGATCATTAAAAACACTAGCGGGACTTTTATGCCCCAAGCAAAAGCGGTGATTCTTCCCCACTGGGTGGCAATCAACGCAAAAGCCGACACAGCACCACCAGAAAAAATCGACACGATGAGCTGGTCTGTAACTTTGTCTCCAAGCCGGTTAACAGACCGCTTAGTTGAAGACTCCGGCACTTTTGTGGCTCCTTGATTCATCACTAATTGTCACCGCTAGGTAGACCACCTGTGCGATTTTCACGGAAGTCAACCTAGATTGCCGTCATGCTAGCCAAAAAGTATGAAGTTTTAAATATTTTTTGAGGTTCTTGCCTATCGCCGCGAAACTGCTGCCCAGATTCGCCGGACAGAGGCTTCATTCCCTATCAAATTGTCCGGAGCTCCTTGTCTTCCACAAATTCTTTGTATGCTTGCCAACTCCTCCCGGTTCCTTCGCGTAGCTGGTAACAGGACACAGTCCGTCTTTCGTCAAGGCAAAATCAGAAACGCTAGAAACGTAAATTTAGCGCAAAAATTTAGGCCCCATCTCTGGGACCTTTACTCTCAACAACTTGTGTTTGGTGGAGGCGGCGGGAGTCGAACCCGCGTCCGAAATCGTAGTCAGTGAAGAGACTCCATGCTCAGTCGGTTCCGAAGGTTTCGCATTGCAAGCTCAGAACCGACAAGATGCTTGCAACACTAGTCCGAAGATCTCGCCTCGGTGGCCCAGACCCAGCCACCAACGCCAGCCTGCTGTGCGACGTCCCTTTACAGCCCACAGGCAAAGCCGTAGGGGACGGCTACTTATTTAATTAAGCAGCAAGTGCCAGTTCATTGTTGGCAATTGTTTGTTTTGTAAGCGATTACGGGTGCCCACACCCCGGCATGCCTCTTCTACCGCAAGCAATCCCGTCGAAACCGTGACGCCCCCAGTAGAGGGGTACTTCTCAATTTCTATTTTACCCTTTCTCAGTTCGCTGAAGTGCCGAGCGCTTCGAGGTTAATGCTTTCGTACTCTTTATGTTCAATACCCTCTCGGATCTGCTTCGGATTCTTCCCTTGTTTTGTCATCCGATAGGCATACGCTGCCTCTTTTGCACAGGTCGAACATTCTGCTCCATGATTGGTTTCGAAGCAACTTCGCAGACTTTGATGTCCTAAGGCACGATCACACCGGCAATAGCAGGGCAGCTGGTAAATCACACCCGGGATCCTGGCCGCCTCCCGGTAAACCTCTTTCTGCCAGGGATAGGTGTACTGCTTTCCCGAGAGAATAGGAGCCAGTTTCGCTCCCACTGTTGGAGCTTGCGCATGGTACGCGGGGATCTCGTCGGCGGGACTCGACCACTGGGCATAGCTCGCAACGGTTGCCATTACGGCAAGCGCTGTTAACAGAATCTTCTTTTGCAGCATCAGGCGACCTCCATCGCAGCTTTATCCTAAGCTGCCCGGCAATCTTTGGTCGATAGTTTCGTAGAAGACAAAAAAAGACGGCACGAACGTTATTTTGTCCGTGCCGGGAGGCCAGTGACGCAACTTATAAACTTTCCTTCGACTACGAGCTCTTTGCTCAAGTAGCTTCGAAGTGATTTAAGAATACTACAAATATTGAAATCTTCAATACAAAAAATGCAATGAACTCAAAAATTTCTTTTTTAATATTTCTTGAGTTCGAAAACCCTCTGAATCTCCCGTTTTTCACCAATTTCGGGCCATTCATACTATCTTTGACACATTTGCTCGTCGAAAGTTGCTTCCATTTCCAGAATCTCTCATCCTTATTTATGAAGAAACGATCTGAGCCGATCTTCAATCTATGAATTCTAATAGCAATATGGATCAATCTGAGCCAGAACAAAAACCCAAAAAGTCCAAACAAATCCTCCGTGCTGCTCTCCTTATGGGAGGGTCTGCGCTTCTCGGAGGCTTAGCTGTTGCAATTTTCAACAGAAAGGGCATCGAGAGCATCCGGCAGGACGGCCATACCCCCAATTCACCCTACCCACAAAAACCAGAGGACGAGATCTAGCTGGCAGGCCGAAGCACTTCTTTAGGCAAGAAGATCGTCGATCGCCGCAGCCAATTCGAAATCGGTGTCCGTAAGTCCTCCAGCATCATGAGAAATTAAGGACAGCCGAACCTTGTTGTACTTGATTTCAATGTCGGGATGGTGCCCCATCGCCTCGGCCTCAGCCCCTACCTTATTTACAAACTCCAAAGCTTTGGCAAAATCCGCAAGCTCCACTTGTCGTACAAGACTTCCGCGCTCCATTTTCCAGGCTGGTCTGGACGCCAGTTGGTGCCCTACGTCGGATGCGCTCAGTAATTCCATCTTTTTCTCTCCCTCCAAAGGCAGCAATGATGTTTTTTCAGGGGAATCCTGCCTTCGGATCTTTGGTTTCCGATGCTGAACACCTGAGGTCAGGATGCCCGCCGGAAATATCTGTTTTTCAAAAACTTAGAGGGGTAAAGAAGCGGCAGAGCATTGGAAGATTTTCCGCGACAGTCTGGATCTCCGGGCAGAGGAAGACAGCTCACCGGGAACTTTAGGCACGAAAACACTGCGAACAATGTTAGATTTGACTATAGATGAGAGCTACCCAGATGGATTCCCCATCTGAAACGAGTGGCTCCCCACTGCAACTCCTTCCACTGCTGCATTTATCTGCTTGTTTCCAAGAAGAAGACCAACCGTAACCGATTGCCATTGCAATTTGGGAATGATTCCCCGAATTCATGTGCTTGTTCGGCACGTTGTGCCCTAAACTGCATCACAATAAACAAAGGAAACGTACTTCCGATAGCGAGGTTCCTTTTGTTCGATATAGAACGGCAACTTTTAGCCAAGCCAGCCACGCTAGTCCGATTGAAAGCTGAGCGCTCAGTTGAGCAACGTCAACGCGACATCTATCAAAGCCACTATCATCGGATCTTTGCTCTTGCCTTTTATATGACGGGCAATGAGTTGGAAGCAGAAAAGATTCTGGGCTCCAGCTTTATCAGGGCATTTTCTACCACCCCCGAACCCGATGGTCAGATCGTGGATTTGGCCTTAATCGCAGAACTCCGTGAAAAACTCTGTTTCCGAACCAGGGGAGAGGCTGTCTCTCCGTGTACAGAGGATGGACTTGCGCAAGTAAATGTTCGTCGTACGGATATGGAAGAAGCACTCCAGGAGCTGCCTCCGATTGAGAAGCTTATCTTCTTATTACGCGATGTCGAAGGATATGCAGTAGACCGGATCTCGAGCCTCGTGAATCTCCCGTCGGGAGAGATCCTGCCTCTGCTGATGAATGCCCGTTTACGCATGAGACAGAGATTGGCGGAGATCGCCACTCAACGTCAAAAAGCAGCGTAAAGAACTAGATCTAGATACAAAAAGGGAGCAGATTCTCACTGAATCTGCTCCCTTTGCATGTTGCAGCAATTTTACTTGTCGGCCAAAGCACGATTCACTACCGACCTACTCCCGTCAAAAGCGCAGACTGGCCCCGATTTCCTGGCAAGAACCGGGAATCTGCGGCGCGAACCGCTGTCCGTTGCGTAGCAACACGTGCGGCTACTCTCAAAAAATACCGGAGAGAGGAAGAATCTGCCTCACTTCGCCAGGCAATTCCCAGTGGAACTTTGGGTAAGGGCTCTCGGAATTCCGCCATTGTCACACCGGGAAAAGAAAGATCCAGGAAAGATTCTGTTGTTAACAAAGCACCTTTGCCTGCAGCAACCAAAGAAAACATTCCCAAGTAACTCGCTGGAGCATCGACCAACTGAGGCGAAAGCCCAAAGCGTTCTACCAGTCCGGTAATAAACTCCCGGGATTGCAAGGACCGATGCTGATCTACAGCGAGAATCGGCATCTTGCAGAATTCGTAAACAGAGATTCCTTTCGTAGCAGACTCCCGCATGCTCTCTGGAAGTACTGCGATCAATGACTCCTCTGCAATTTGTTGAAAAGAAATTGCCGGATGTTCAAAAGGCTGCACCATTAGAATGACATCCACTTCTTTCTTCTGAAGAGCCTCCAGATGTTGCGAAGGGGTGAGGCTCCGCAATTCGACATGAAAATCCGGATCCGACTCCGATAACTTTCTTAAGATCGCGGGCAGCATGATGCACTCTCCAACTGGCCCGCAACATACACGGAGGTACCTTTTAGAAGGCATGGAGCGCACTTGCTCCTGAAACGACTGAATCTCCCCTAATACTCGTTTGGCAGAGTCTACAAGGAGCTTTCCTTCCTCTGTTACCTCTACCCTCCTACGGTTTCGGCGAAAGAGCTGTACACTCAGTGCCGTCTCTAACGCCTTGATTTGAAAGCTCAGCGTTGGCTGTGTCATATAGAGCCGCTTTGCAGCTCGGCCGTAGTTCAGTGTCTCAGTTAGTGTTAAAAAGCATTCTAACTGTCTGAGGCGCAAGTCCATCTCTGCCCTCCGATGTTCCATGAATTTTCGTGTCGACTAGATAAGCAAGAGAACTACACTGCTTGCACGTTGCAATACCCTAATTGCTGTCCAGGTAATGCCTGTGGGAAGGAAGCCCTGTCCTAATTGAGCACGTCGTTCTGCGTTCTGCTTGTTACGCTATTTACTAATAATTCTTTTGTCAACAGACGTTTGTGAAAAAGCAGCCCAATCCGAGGAGAATTGGGTCGCCACACAAACCAATGTTGCTCTAAGAGCCTAGCGACAGCACTTGTACCGATCAGACCGTCAACGACGAACCCAGTTGAGAAGGCAATAACGAATCTTCGACATCTACGATCAGTCTGTCTTTATGTACTTCATAACAATTAACTTCTACGCAGGGGCGACCAGATACGCTGAACTCGGGAAATGGATTGCAGAGAGGGAAGGCTAATTTTTAGCCGCAACGAAAAGCAACCCAAACGAAGGGACGCAGATTTAGGATTCTGCGGAAATGTAGCATTACAGCCTTGCTTCGGAGAGCAAAAGGAAACCATGCTTCAGAGGCCAAAGCATTTTTCGCAAGAGTGCAGACAGAAGAAGAAAAATCTCGAGTGGCTTTCCGCCAAATCAGGCCTTCGACCAACCTGTCTTTAGTTAATAGCAAAGGGTTACTACAAAGGGTGGCCATTGGATTCACAAATTGGCCACCCTTATGGTCCGGAAATTCTAAAAAGTAATTTTCCCGGAGAACTGCCAATCACGGGGATGATTATCAACCCCCGTTACCTGGCCGAGGCTTCCCGAGCCAGAGCATGCACCTGCGGCAACTCCATAGTCGTTTCCGGAAGAACAAGTGAAGCTATCTCCAATTCCACCGAAACGAGTATGATTCGCAACATTGAACACGTCAGCCTGGAACAAAAATTTGACACTGCGATCTTTCCAGATATCAAAAGTCCGCCGAATACTGGCATCCGCATTATTCGTATTAGGACTCCTGAGATCATATGGAACAGTACGCGCCAAATTGCCGATCTTATATCCTGCTGGAGCTTTAAAGGCGTTGTAATCAATATAAGAAGGAGCACCAGACATATTCGCTAAATAGCCGTGTCCCCAACTCCCGTTCTTTCTAACTTTTCCGGTGAAACTGGCATTATAGCTCGGCATACAGGTTCCCTGCCCTTGGCTTACGCATCCACTACCAGTGATGGCTAGCGGGCCTCCTGAACTATACGAATAGATTCCGGACACAGACCAACCTCCAGCTAGAGTTTTGACTAGCCGACTATTTCCACCCAATTGTCCCGTTCCGAAAGGCAGTTGATACACACCGAAAATACTTAACCGCTGCGGATAATCCGAAGTGCTACGAGAGCGATCAATACGGCCGACCTTCCAGGTGGATCCATCATCCATAATGGAGGACGGGATATCGTAACCACTCCTGAAGGTTCCAGCATCATCAAGGCTTTTGCTATAAGTGTAGTTGACTGTAAAGGAAAGACCTTTATAGGTTCGTTGGCTTAATGTCAGCTGCAGTGAATTGTAGTTAGCATTTGAGACATTTCCCCACGTATCGGAGATGGAACCATATTGAGAATAGGGTTTCAAAGCTGCAGCGACAGTAGCTGTCGAGGCTGTACCGAAATTGCTGTATGGTAAAGCAATTCCAGGGTACCGAACCTGAGCATCTTGCAGATAGGTTTTTCCTGTTGCTTTATCGACGCTGTTTGCGACACTCCCTAAGTATTGACCGATCACTAAGTATTTAGGATCAAGGGCGTTACTGATCTTTCCACGCTTATTATTATCGCTGCTGGAAAGGAAATGTGACGCACTCGCAGAATAATTGACACTTATTACCATCTTTTCCGTTAGAGCACGCTGAAACCCAATGTTCCAATTCTCGGCGTAAGGAGCCCTTCCCGAAATAACCGGATCGGCGAAGCTAACACCCTGCGTAGTATAGGTCTTCCCAGCGCTGTCTACATAGTTACCGGTATTCACGGTTGAAGAGTGGGTTGGAGTCAGATTATAGGAGGGAAAAGACGAATTCCCCGATCCCGGATTGAGATAAAACGCAGGCTGCTCACCATTGAGCGAATTTGTGAACGAGGCAGACGAGGTCAAACCTGTTTGGCCTGTACCATAGTTTGCACCCGACCTACCGCCAACGCCGCCTCCATGGGAGTACATAATGCCATAGGATCCTCTTACTACGGTTTTGTTATCCAAGGCATACGCAAAACCAACGCGTGGTCCAAAGTTTCTATAGTAGGTATTTACAGGAGTCGTGCAATGGCAACTATCAGCTCCGGAGCCGGCATACTGCATAGCACCAGCAGTTCCAGTAAGCGAATTGGTCAAAGAGGGATTGAAGAAAGACCACCTATTCGCTGCCTCATGATATGGAGGGAAGAGATCCCAGCGAAGTCCAAGATTAACCGTCAAACGAGGATTCACTTTGAAATCGTCCGAGATATATGGCGAAAATGGGCGGTATCTCGCTCCCACCTTATCAAAGGGTTTGAAGCTCAGGCTGGTTGAATGTACTGCACCGATCAGGAAACTTGCATAAGGATCTCCAGACTGTGCAACCAGTGACGAATTGGTTTGGAAATTTGCAGTAGAACTGCGACTAAATGTCAGCGAAAGAGGTTTCGTCTCCGAATCCCAATTACTCTGGTTAATTTGCAACCACTGAAGATCAAACCCCATAGTTACATTGTGTCGACCATGGATCCATTGAACCTGATCTTTTAGACTGAAGGTGTTATTAACTTGATCGTATCCATTTTGACTATACCAGGTGTTATATCCATACTGCCCACCACTGAAACTCGCTCCAGGGAAGGTGTTTGAGGCTTCCCCTGCAGGAAGATTCCCTATACCGACAGCAGACGCAGCCGCATATTTGGCAATTCCGGAAGTCGGATTGCCAGTAGGCCCCCACTGCCGTACATAACCGAACTTGAACTGATTGATTAAGGAAGGAGAGATTGTCCACAGATGTTCGAATATGCCGTTTGCATTTAGCTGATTATTTGTTCTTCCCTGCATATAAGGAAGAGGCAGCACAGCATCACCACCATAGTTGTATCCGATAAATCCACGACGGCCGGCGCTTCCAATGAGAGAAATTCTCTGCGAAGCCGTAATGTCGTAGTCGAATCTCTCCGTCAACTCCCAGTTCGAGTTTCCGCCAGAGTGTCCAGCGAGAAGATTGTTCACATTATCTTTATTCGTCGGGCTTGGTAACCATTGCTGCATATACTGAGCAATAGAGGAAATACGACTTGCAGGGATCACATTAGGCGTCGATACACCATTCTTGAGGCCAGCAAACTGGTAAGCACAGTTTTTCTTCTGTGCCGAGGTGCAGGCTACCTGTGTCGTAGGATCATAGATAGGCCAGAGTCCTGAAGCGCTAAAATCTCCGTTACGTTCTTCTTTAGTCGGTACAGTCATCAGCCCAGGACTCGGACCATAGGTGTATTTGTAGTGACCTGCAGACAAAAACAGAAACATCTTATTCTTCATGATTGGGCCGCTGAGAGTAAAGCCCATCTCATGCATATGCTCTGAGGGCTTGTCAGCTTTTACCGTGGCACCCGAAGCAGTCTGCTTGGTAGCAGCTTTCGCAAAGAAATCCCAAGAATCAAATGCCGTATTCCGAACAAAATCATAGGCGCTTCCATGAATCTTGTTTGTACCGGATTTAATAGTGTAGTTTTGTGCGCCCATGCCCGAGAGATTAGGATTTGAACCACTCGTTTGTACCTGGAACTGCTCTACGGCCTCGAGCGAGACTGCTAATGAAACTCCTCTGTTATCTCCTTGCTGAGATCCCGATGTAATTGGCATTCCCTCGACATACATTTCATTGAGGTATCCGTTGCTTCCGCCCGCGCCATTAAAGATTCCAGAACGACCGCCACCCGTAACACCCGGCATTAGATAAACAAATGCAGTAGGATCTCGCTGAGCTCCGCTGCCCATATTGATCGGCAACGCAGAATAGGTTTCGTTCTCCATGGTTGCGCCTAAAGAGGCATTCTCAGTCTCAAGTGCAGGAGGCGCAGAGGTCACGGTTACAGTTTCCTGTGTCGATCCCACCTTTAGAGAGATGTTCAAACCTAACACCTGGAGAGCATCGATTCTGAGGTTTTCCTGTCTGAATGACAAAAAACCAGGAGCAGAAATTTTTAGCGTATAAAGACCAGGTTGCAATCCAGACAACACGTAATACCCAGCTTCGCTGGCTTGCCGCGTTATCTCCACTCCGGTTTGAACATTCGTTGCAGTCACATTCACGTTAGGCACTGCAGCTCCACTCTGATCAGTGACTACACCCTGTATTTGCCCTTGTCCGCTTAGTTGGGCATGAATCATTGTGGAACTCAAAAGACCAACAACAATCAGAAGCAGAAAACACGATATGTACGTCTTCCAGTGCAAATAATCAATAAAGATGCGCCTTTTTGATCCCTCTACAGGCTTCCCTTTAAGGTCTGGCATTTCTCCCCCAAGCTCTTATGTCTCATATAATTCAAACTAGAAACAATTTCGACCGCGGAGAGATTTTATGAGCTTGAAAGAACGGTTGTAATCGTACTTAGGTACAGGTACCGAAAATTCATCTGTGTAATTTGGACAGAAGGGTTCATCTTATCTGAGGAGAGCGAATACAAGGCTCATAAAGGAACCGGAAGCCGAGTTAAATCTTTGAAAAACTTGCACATGCAATGCAGAAAAGAGAATGTGAGCTATCTCCCATGAAGGAGATAGGATGGGCCGCCAATGCGACCCAGCACACATTCCTTACAAGTGAACATATCCACGACGTAGAGCAACAAGAACAGCTTGTGTGCGATCCGTAACACCTAGATAAGAGAGGATTGCACTCACGTGGCATTTTACGGTTCTCTCCGTGACTCCGAGTCGTTCCGCAATAGCTCGATTGCTCATTCCATCGGCTATTAGAGTTAGAACTTCGCGCTCACGGGCGCTCAAGTCGTCAGGTGTACGCTCGTCAAGTAGAGCTGATACCCCCTGCGGTAAAAATACGTTTCCCGCATAAACGCGGCGGATTGCTCGTAGCAGCACCTCATATTGCATGCCTTTGACAATATAAGAAGCCGCTCCCGCCTGTAATGCCTGGTGGATATCCTCGTCTCCCTCATAAGTTGTGAGGACCAGAATCTTCATGTCGGGACATGCGGCACGAATCCTGCGAATTGCCTCGACTCCGCTCATTCCAGGTAACCGCAGATCCATCAAAACAACATCGGGTCGCAGGAGACAGGCCTTTTCTACAGCAACCTCACCGTCATCCGCCTGCGCAATGATTTCAATATCAGGTTGAGAATTGAGAATTGTTTCCAGTCCTGCTCGAACAATCGGATGATCGTCCACCAGCAATACTCTGATGTTTGATGTGTTACTCATGCCGAATTGCTCCTCGATCCTGATGTATCGCTAGAGGAAGTTCCAATGTAACGATCGTGCCAGCTTCTTTGCCGGTGTCAATCCGGCACCTGCCTCCAATTCTAGTCATCCGCTCGTCCATTCCTACAACTCCAAAATGGCCTTCTTCTCTGGAATTTTTCAAGTTGCGAGATATACCACGTCCATCGTCTGCAATTTCAATAACAACAAGCTTTGCACTATACCGAACATTCAAAGAAATCTTTTTTGCAATGGCATGCTTGATGGAATTCTGTAATGCCTCTCGTGTCGCCATGAGGAGTTCTCTCTGTTGATCTGGTGAGATACATAGCGAAGGCCCGCTTGTCCGGAATGTAGCGATTACAGGCAAAGTAGTCGTCATTTTTTCAAACAGTTCTCGAAGTGCCCGGTCCAGGTGTCCCTCGACCTCTCTACGGCGTAAATCCCAAATAGCGGTGCGAGCCTCTCTGATCGTTCGTTCCAGTTCTAGTCGAGCAAGATTTAGCGCTGGAAGCCATTTCTGCCGAGATCGTCCAGGAAAAGAATCCTTTTGTTCCTGCATTTGCTGCGTACTTGCTATTCCTTCAAGAAGGGATGAGATCCCGATGCATCCCTGCAGGAGCGTATCATGCATTTCACGAGCTACCCTATTCCGCTCCTCTGTGACAGCACGAAACTGGGCAGCAACACGACGTATCTTCATGTAGTGAAATAGCCACGCCAAGAGACAAACTATTGCAACACACAATAGCAAGAACCATGTACGAAGGTATATATGCGTCTGTTGAACGATATGAAACTCGACCGCTGAAATGTCGTTTGAGTCTGACCACTGCGCTTCCAACCGATAGATGTAATGTCCTGGTGGAAGATTTGTATATGTAACTGTTTGGGAATTTGGAAGTGAGTTCCAATTCTGGTCGAACCCGATTAGCTTGCGGCGAATTTGAAGCCCTGTTCTAGCACCAAGCACCACCGGAGTCGCTTTTATTTCCAGCGTCTTGGCAGAAGGTGACAATACAAGATCTCTATCTGTCGGAACCTGTACCCCATCGACGAATGCCCTCTCCAAAACAACGGGTGGAGCGCTACCGAAAACATGTTTGGTGTTTCCGGTAATATGAAGCAGTCCGGTATCACTGATATACCAGGCACCGCCGTGGCCATCAGATGCAGCAGCCTGCATCCCACCCTCGAGCCCGGCACCGGTTTCTCTCAACACACTGAATACCTCAAGAGAGTCCATTTTAGGATTGAGAGAAACACCATTGTCTCTAGTAGCAGTTTGCTGTTTTGGAGACTCCAGAACATGATCAATTGCAGACCGCTGCACACGACCAACTCTGTCCGAGCCGCTTAACCAAAGCCGCTCCTGTTCATCTTCAAAGATTGCCAGCACAGCTGGTCTGTTGTCGTAGGTCCCCAGATGTACTCGTGCTATGTTGCCATTCTTCCACCGAAACAGCCCCTGCTCAGTCCCTATCCACAATGTCCCGTCAGCGCTTGTATGGAGTGCACGTACGGCGTGAGAACCTAATTTGGTAATTGCTGCATCGGGAACAAACTTCCCGTTCTTCAGCCGCAATAGGCCGTGAGCGGTTCCCACCCATACCCCATTCGAAGCATTCGCTAGGCTAAGAACCTGCTGATGCGGCGCCCCTTCCGCATGTTGGAAGCTCACCACCGAACCGTCACGCCAAAGAGCTACACCACTCTCCGAAGCAATCCAGACATCATTGTTGCTTCCCTGCAAAAAGCCTGAGATATAGCTTGTGCCAACTTTAGAGGAATATCTTTCCGTATGTCCCTTATCCGAGATCCGAATAGCTCCCTTACCTGCAGTACCAATCCATAAGCCTCCATTGAGATCTCGCAACATCGCGCGAACTGGAACTCCCCCTAACATTGTTAGCTTTGAGTTTTCAATTCTACCTTTTACGATATGAATCACTCGTCCGGCACATATCCACACGCTTCCGTCGTTATCGCGCGTGAGACTGACGTGCTCAGCCCTGCGAACCTCTGGGATAGAGGTAAGGTGCATCCCCGTGTCGCTCAACCGCACAAGTCCGGAGCGAGTGCCCAACCAAATGTCATTGGTATCATCGCTTAATAGGGTCACTATGGTTTCGCTAACCGTCTCGGTAGATTCGGAAAGGCGCGTGAATGTGCTGTTTGCCTGCTGTACAAACAGTCCCTTTCCAGCCGTTCCTATCCATAGTCTGTGGTTCTTATCCGTTACAAGAGTTTTCACCGCATAAGGAAGCACGCTCTTCAGTGAACCTGAACCACCTTGGTCCAAACGAAGCAACCCGCCTAAGGTGCCTACCCAAAGAGTTCCATCGGAAGTACGAGCCAATGATTCCACACGAAGGGGCACTCTCTGTTTAGGCATTGCAATATCCTGGAATGCTCCATTGGCATAGTGGATGAGTCGATGACCACCAATCCAGAAACCACCATTACCGTCTGGAATCATGGCATGGACACTAGGGTCTCCAATATGACCTATGCGATGGAAGAGTCCAGAGATGAGACGATATATGCCATGGTCGGTACCCGCCCAAAGAGTTCCAGAGGCATCTTCTTGCAAGACACGTACATTAAAGGAGCTCAAGCCGCTTTCTGCCCCATACTCATGTACGACGCCTTTAACTATGTGCAGAACTTTGGCACCTCCAGTCCCAATCCAAAGAGATCCATCGCGGGCAACGAAGAGACATGTCACGCCAAAATCGTGGATTTCCGGTCCCAGCTCAGCGCTGACATCCACAAAATGCCAGCCATCAAACCGTATTAGATTTCGTGGCGCCCCTAACCAAAGATAGTGATCGGGGGTCTCCGCTAACGCACTAATTGTCTGGTCAGGAAGGCCATCTTGCATACGCCAGACTCGGCGTGTCATCCCCTCAAGAGGAGAAGTGGAAGAGTAGAGCGTTGAGGCATGAGCCCAAGAAGAGAATGTCGTGAGTAAAAGCAGGAATAATACCACTGGAGCTACGGTTCCAGGGACTCCCAGCAACGCGGACGGAGAGAGACATTTTCGTGGCAGCAGCGCCCATAGCCTACTCATTGATTCGTCTTCCTGAGACTGACCATTGTATAGCTCCCACAGCGTAGTTCCGGCAATACGGCGAACTTTCCAGCAGCAATTAGAGCATTCCCGCAAAGATAGGTTTGCTTGAGAATCCAAAGACAATAATCCATACAAAGGAAACACCCAAACTCTAAAAAACGATATTCCCTCATAAATGCCAAAGTCCCGGGTAAATCCCCGGGACTTTAGGTTGAGATATGAGGCGTTTTATAGACAATTTGCTAGAAGCTGAATTTCCCCGAGAACTGCCAATCACGAGGAGCATTATCCTGCTTCGAGACCTGTCCCAGTGAACCGGAACTGGTGCACGCAGCTGGGGCAACCCCGTAATCGTTCCCAGACTGGCAGGTATAGCTCACGCCAATACCTCCCAGCCGAGTGTGGTTCGTGAGGTTGAAAACGTCTGCCTGGAATGCAAACTTAACATTCCGATCCTTCCAAACCTCGAAAGTACGACGCAGGCTGGCATCTGCATTGTTCGTATTGGGACCGCGCAAACCTAAAGGAGCAGTACGAGCCAGGTTTCCAATCTTATATCCGTCCGGAGCCTTAAAGGCGCTGTAGTCGATATAAGAAGGAGCTCCCTTCATGTTTGCTAAGTATCCGTGTCCCCAACTACCCTTCGTACGAACCTTCCCTGTGAAGTTAGGGTTATAGCTCGGCATACATGTTACCGGTGCGACAACCGTACCGGATGCTGAACAACCGCTTCCAGTGATGGCTAGAGGGCCACCTGAGCTATAGGAGTAAATTGCCGATACCGCCCAACCTCCTGCCAGTGTTTTGACCACCCTGTTATTGGCTCCAAATTGTCCTGTTCCGAAGGGCAATTGATAAACGCCATACACACTTAAACGCTGGGGATAATCAGAAGTACTTAGCGCGCGATCGATTTGGCCGACCTTCCAGCTGGATCCATCGTCCATGGCAGAAGCGGGAATGTCGTAGCCGCTACGGAAAGTACCGGCATCATCTATCGTCTTGCTATAAGTATAGTTGACAGTATAGGAAAGCCCTTTATGCGTTTTTTGACTTAGTGTTAACTGAAACGAATTGTAATTGGCATTGGAAACATTGCCCCAGGTATCCGCCACAGTGCCATATTGAGAATACGGTAACAGCGCCGCTGCAACTGTGCCAGTTGAAGTACCAAAATTGCTGTACGGCAAGGCAATGCCAGGATATCTTTGCTGAGCTTCCTGAAAATATGTTTTCTTCGCCGGGATGTCGGAATCATTAGCAACAGCATTAAGTAAGCGACCAATCACCAAATACTTTGGATCTAGCTTATTATTGATTGCTCCACGTTTATTGCTATTACTGCTGGCAAGAAAGTGTGATGCACTTGCGGAGTAATTAACGCTGACAACCACATTATCCGTCAATGCACGTTGAATTCCGATGTTCCAGTTCTCGGCATAGGGAGCTCTTCCGGATAAATTCGGATCTGCATAGCTCACGCCCTGAGGATTGCCCGTAGCTCCGACATAGTTCCCGGAGTTAGCAGTCGAGGAGTGAGTGGGAACAAGATTGTAGGCTGGAAAGGCCGAATTTCCCAACGCAGGATTGAGATAGAATGCGGGTTGCTCGAACACCACTGAGCTGACGTACGAAGTAGAGGCGTTTAGGCCTACCTGACCAGTTCCATAATTCGCACCCATTCTGCCGCCGACACCACCGCCATGCGAATACATGATTCCGAAGGCACCGCGCACAACAGTTTTATTATCGACCGCATAGGCGAATCCCACGCGTGGACCGAAATTTTTGTAGTTCGTATGAACCGGAGTTGTGCAGTGGCAGCTATTATCACCATTCCCCACATATTGAATGGCTCCTGCCGTTCCCGTGATCACATTCGTCAACAATGGATTGAAGAAAGACCAACGATTCTGCACCTCGTGATAAGGGGGGAACATATCCCAGCGAAGTCCCAAGTTAACAGTCAAGCGAGAGTTAACTTTAAAATCATCTGAGACATACGGAGAGAATGGACGATAACGCGCACCTAACTTATCAAAAGGTTTATAGCTCAGCCCTGTCGAATATACAGCACCGAGCAGGAAGCTGGCGTATGGATCTCCAGACTGAGTAATTAAAGAAGTATTATCTTTGAATCCGGAGGTCGACTTCTGATCGAAGGTCAGGGTTAGCGGTTTTGAGGAGGTAGCGTATTCACTTTGATTGATCTGCAGCCACTGCAAATCAAATCCCGCAGTAATATTGTGACGCCCATGAATCCACTGTACCTGTTCTTTCAGACTATAAGTATTATTTACTTGATCATAGCCGTTTGGACTGGACCAGCTGGCGTAACCGAATTGCCCGCCGTTAAAAGTCACAGCAGGGAAGGTGTCAGAAGCTTGCCCGATCGGAAGATTCCCGATACCCATGGTAGTCGCTTTATATTGATCAATACCATAGCTCGGGTTACCATAGGGGCCCCATTGCCGGACATAACCGAATTTGAGTTGATTAATTAAAGTTGGGGTAATGGTCCACAAATGCTCAAAAATACCATTAGCATTAAGCTGATTATTGGTACCTGCATTCATATACGGTACGGGGAGAACATTGGTGGCTGCATAGTTATAACCAATAAACCCTCTACGTCCGGCATTTCCTATAATAGATATCCGCTGTGACGGGGTGATATCGTAGTCAAATCTCTCGGTGAGCTCCCAATTTGTATTTCCACCGCCGTGAGAAACAAGCGCATTGTTTGTTGGATCTGTATTGCTGAGGTTCGGCAGCCATTTCTGCATGTTTTGCGCAATAGTTGAGATGCGACTCGCAGGAATGACATTGTCTGTAGGCACGCCATTCTTGAGCCCTTTGAACGTGGATACACAATAACTGCCAGAACTCCCAGTGCATGAGCTCAGCGTTGTCGGATCATAAATAGGCCAGAACTTCTTCTTAGGATCAGGATTACTGATGCTGTAATCGTTACCAACGCTAAAGTCTCCCTTACGCATATCCGCAGTCGGAACAGTCACCAAGCCCGGAGTACCTCCGTAGGTATACCGGAAATGGCCCGCAGAAAGGAATAAGAACATCTTGTTCTTCATGAGAGGTCCACTAAGCGTAAAGCCCATCTCCTGCTGATGTTCGGATGGCTTAGGAGCCCGAACTGTCCCGCCTGAGGCGGTCGGAATTGTCGCAGCCTTAGCAAAAAATCCCCAGGAGTCAAAAGCGGTGTTTCTTACGTAGTCATACAAACTGCCGTGGATTTTGTTCGTACCAGACTTAATAGAGTAGTTCTGCGCACCCATGCCTGAGAATCCGGCATTCGATCCGCTGGTCTGTACCTGGAATTGATCAACAGCTTCAAGAGAAACCGCCAATGACACGCCGCGGTTGTCACCTTGTTGGGATCCTGAGGTAATAGGCATACCTTCGACATACATCTCGTCGAGATATCCGCTGGCACCACCAGCACCATTGAAGATTCCTGAACGGCCACCGCCAGAAACACCTGGCATCAAATAAACGAAAGCGGTTGGATCGCGCTGTGCACCACTGCCCATGTTGATAGGCAATGCCGAATAGGTTTCGTGCTCCATGGTTGCACCCAGCGTTGCATTCTCAGTCTCGAGTGCAGGCGGAGCAGAAGTGACCGTAACCGTTTCTTGCGTGGAACCGACCTTCAGAGCAATGTTCAGTCCTAGTACCTGAAGAGCATCGACGGTGATATTTTCCTGTTTATACGACAGAAAACCCTGTGCGGAAACGTTTACAACATAGACGCCAGGTTGCAATGCAGATAACACGTAATAGCCAGCATCACTGGATTGCCTTGTCGTGACAACTCCAGTTTGAATATTGGTCGCCGATACTTCTGCTTTGGCAACCGCTGCCCCGCTCTGATCGGTGATCGTACCCTGAATCTGGCCTTGACCACTCAATTGAGCCCGAACCGGAACTGACGCCATACCTACCAGCACAAAGCAGAGCAAAGCCCAGACAAGGTAAAGCTTCCGGTGGAAAGTACCGCTGGAATCCAGGGCCCTCCACTTTTTTGTAAGTTGTTGGTCCAACATTTTCCTCCCCAAATGACTGCAATTTCTGAATAGTTCTGGTTAGAAATAATTTCAGAAGGAAATGTTATACGGTTGTGAAATAGTTTCTGTCAAGAAATTTAAACGGGAATTTCCCTGACGCTGTAAAAACAAAGAATGATGCGGTTCCCCGCAAGCTAGACTAGAAGGAGAAAAGAGTCACAAGCGAATGTTCACAACTTGAACGTTTTAGCAGACAGGCTGCGGCACAAGATACAAAAAATGGAATTACCCGCCCTCACAAACCCGACTACCGATAGCCGCAAGTTCTCTCATTGGTATCGGACAGTTCTCCATCTTGCACTTCCCTTAATTCTTTCCAATCTGACCCAGCCTTTACTTTCCATGGTGGACACCATGGTTTCCGGGCATCTTCCTAGTCCCGCAGCATTAGGCGGTGTGGCCATGGGCGGAATCTTCTTCAATATGGTCTTTTGGGCTTTTGGATTCCTTCGGATGGGAACGACAGGACTAGTGGCACAAGCATCTGGAGCTCAGGACTGGAGAGGATTGCGAGCACATTTCGATCGCGCACTCCTGCTGGCATTCCTCTTTGGAACGCTTGTTTTACTGCTTCAATTTCCTCTGATCCACCTTGCAACGACGTTGCTTGGAGGAAGCGCCGAAGTTCGACAAAATGCAGTGACCTACTGCAGTAGCCGCATCTGGTCTGCACCTGCAGCTTTAGGGAACTACGTTCTTCTTGGTTATCTTCTCGGACGACAGAGAGCAAAGCTGGCGTTGTTACTGCAGGTCATCATCAACTGCGTCAATATGGGCGCTGCTTTGGTGTTTGTTTATCAGCTTGGTTGGGGCATTGCCGGTGTGGGTGCTGCCACGGCACTAGCCGACTATTCAGGGCTTGTCGCTGGACTTGCAGTCATCAAGTACGCCTACCCCGACACCTTTACAAAAGTAGCTGGCCTTCACCTGTTTGACCGCCAAGAGCTGATTCGCCTATGTGCTCTTAATGGAGACATCTTTCTCCGCACAATATCGCTGGTTGCTGCCTTTGCCTGGTTCACACATTCGGGTGCCGTCGCGGGAGATATCATTCTCGCTGCAAATGCGGTATTGCTGAATCTCCAGACGTTTGCGGCATACGGTCTTGACGGATTTGCCAATGCAACCGAAGCTCTTGTAGGAGCCGCAGTAGGAGCCCGGAAAGAATCGGATTTTCGAGCTATCGTAAAAGCCTCGACAAGTCTGGCGTTCCTGGTCGCAGCAATAGTATCCGTAATCTACTTCCTATACGGGAAAGAGCTGATTGCAATATTGACCAACCAGCCAACCACTCGGGCCTTTGCAATGAGATACCTCCCCTGGGAAGCAGCTTTGCCGGTTATTTCTTTCTGGGGATTTCAATTGGACGGAATCTTTATTGGAGCAACACGCACACGCGACCTGAGGAATAGCATGTTGATTTCCTGTGCGGGATTCCTGCTCTGCTCCACAATTTTTCAACACCATTGGGGGAATGATGGACTGTGGTGTGCCTTCACTCTTTTTATGGCTCTTCGTGGCGTGACGCTCACGCTCTGCCTGCCAGGCATTCGACGAAGCTTACGGCATACAAATTCGGACTGATATCTGGCAGCCGCACTGGCTGCCATTCGCCATAGTAATAAAAAAGAGGAGTCCCCGAAATGGAAGACTCCTCAATGGAGTAAACGCATTCGTTCAGGCTATTTTTATCTATTGCCTAAACGTCTTCTTCGTCACAGAAGCTCTAGAAGTGAAATTTCCCGGAGAACTGCCAGTCACGTGCATCGTTCGACTGACTGGAAACTCGTCCGAATTTGTCATTATCGCTAAGAGCACAGGTCCCACCTCCCTGCCCAAAGTCGATCTGATCAGCGGCATAGGTACATGGATAACTCGTTCCAATTCCGCTGAACTCGGTATGGTTGGTCAGATTGAAGACCTCGGCTCGGAAGGTGAATTTCACGTTATGACTATTCCAAATGTCGAAAGTTCTCATAATTGCCAGATCAATATCGGAGCTATGCGGATACCGCAAATTATACGGCGCAGTACGTGCGATATTTCCGATCATGTATTTGGCCGGAAGCTTAAAGGCATCGGAGTTGATATAACGCGGAGCATTCTTCATGCCAGCACGATATCCATGTCCATATTTCCCGTTGATGCGGACCTTGCCACTAAAGTTAGGGTTATAAGAAGGAGATCCAAATGTAAGCGGACGTCCGGATGCAAGTGAGTATATCCAAGAAACCTGCCATCCCTGGCCTACCTGCCGGGTGAAGGTGTTGTTACTACCAATCCCGTTCTTTCCGAAAGGCAGTTTGTATTGCCCGTAGAACTTAAACACGAATGGCTGATCATAGGTTGTAACCGAGTGCTCAAGCTCATCTACATCGACTGCTTTTCCACCATCGAAGACATTTGCCGGAATTATCTCTCCGCTGGAGCGATAACTTCCGGTATTATCCATCGCTTTGCTGTACGTAAAGTTGGCGGTATAGGAGAGGTTATGCCAAGCTCTCTGATTTATTGACATCTGCAGAGCGTGGTAATCGGCGTTTGCTGTAGAAGCCCAGGAATCGGATACGGACCCATACTGCGGGAAACGGACCAACATCGTATTAATGTATGCGTTGCTGCCGCCATAGTTGCTATAGGGAAGTGCAATTCCGGGATATCGAGCCTGCGCAGCCTGCAGGTTCGTCTTGCCTGTAGCTTTATCGACGGCTCCAGGCAATTGGCTTAGATATTTACCAATAACGTTATATTTCGGATCGAGTCCATTGATCTTTCCCGATTTATCACTGGACAGGAAGTGAGAAGAAGATCCGGCATAGGTTGCAGAAAATGTCAGATCGCGGGTGAGAGCACGCTGAACTCCGAAGTTCCAGTTATAAACAGTTGGAACTCTGGAGCCACGATATGGATTCGCCATACTCACGCTGGTGGCGTTGGGATAGGTATTCGTGGCAGGATCCAGATAGTTTCCAGCATTTTCCGTCACGGACTTAGTAATTGCGCTAGCCCAGGCAGGAAAATTGGAATTCCCCATCGACGGATTCAGATAGAATGCCGGCTGCTCTCCATTGACGGTAGTCACATAGGTAGTCTTCTTGGATAAACCAGACTGTCCAAGCATGGCATTCGCCGCACCGTGGCGGCTGTAGCTAATCGTAAAGCCACCGCGAAAGACCGTATTACTGGTTGGAGAATAGGCGAAACCAAGACGCGGTCCAAAGTTGGCAAAGTATGTGTGCGCAGGAGTACGACAATTGCAGCTTCCTGCTCCATTGCCCAAGTACATCATTGCACCGTAGGTTCCGGTTGCAGGGTTGATGATGTTGGGATTCATGAACGAACCTCGATCCTTCACCTCTAACAGAGGACGGAAGAGATCCCAACGAAGTCCGAGATTGAGTGTCAGATTTGGCCTGATCTTCCAATCGTCTTGAATATATGGAGAGAACGGCTTAGCACGGTAGCCAAGCGAGGAGAAATTGGCGACAGTGATATTGGTTGAGGTCACACCACCAAGCAGGAAGGTAGCGTAAGAATCTCCGGAGGTAGAGCTTAAATTAGTTCCCGAACCGGAAAAAGTCTTTGTTGCAGAACTGCTATAGGTGAGGCCCAATGGCGCTGAATATGTAGAATAGCTGGAAGCATTCTTCTCAATTGCCTGAAAATCAAATCCAGCAGTGATCAAATGCTTTCCGTGTACCCAGGAAAGATCGTCATGAACAACAACCTGATTATTGGTGCTCTTGTAACCATTCGGACTGGACCAGGCACTGTAGCCATAACGTCCACCGTCAAAAGTCACAGATGGGAAAGCATCTGATGCTTGTCCGGAAGGAATGTTCCCGATTCCCATGGTCGAGGCTTTGAATTTGGAATTGCCATAGCTCGGATTCGTAACAGGTGCATCCATCCGCACATAGCCAAATTTCAACTGATTTACCAGATTCGGAGTAACAATAAAGGTGTGCTCAAAAATGCCGGAGTCCATGAATTGCGTAACAAGTACACCGTTTAGATATGGGACCGGAAGAACAGCATCCTTGTTGTAGTCATAGCCGACAAATCCTCTTTTGCCTACATTGCCAAGGATCGATATCCTGTGGCGCGGCGTAAGCACATAATCGAAACGCTCCGTTATCTCATAGTTGGAGTTGCCGGTCTGATGGGACGACAAGTAATTGTCGGTCAGATCGTTATTCGACGTACTCGGCAAAAACTGCTGCATGTTTTTGGAGATTTGGGATATACGAGAATCCGGAATCTTATTGCCTGCGAATTGCGAAACCGTATAGGTACCGCCTGAAACTTTGAGTGTGGTGGGGTCGTATATCTTATAGGGAAGAGCGCTGAAATCACCCTTCCTGATGTCATTACTCGGAATTGTCATCAACGTGGGATTTACATATGCCGTGTAACGAAAGATTTCACCGGACAGGAATAGAAACATCTTGTTCTTCTGAATTGGGCCGCCGAGGGTCAAGCCCAGCTCAGTTTGATGTTCAGATGGTTTAGGAGCTTTCTTTGTTCCTCCGTCTGGAGTGTCAATGGTTTGCGCCTTGGAAAAGAAGTTCCAAGAATCGAATGCCGTGTTACGAATATAGTCGTAAAGACTTCCATGAAACGTGTTCGTACCATGCTTTACGTTATAGTTCTGAGAACCCATGCCGCTCTGGCTGGCATTTGCACCGCTGCTCGTCACCTGAAATTGATCGATTGCATCAACAGAGACTGCTAACGATATCTGCCGATTATCACCTTGTGAAATGGGTATACCGTCAATATAAGTTACTGCGCCAGAACTGGATGAACCGTTGCTAGCACCACCTGCACCGTTATAGGTCCCGGAACGTCCACCGCCCGAATACCCTGGAGTCAAGGAGGCAAAGCTTGTTGGATCTCTTTGTTGCCCGCCCATATTCAGTGGCAAAGCTGTAAAAGTTTCATTCTCGATGCTGGCCGTCATACTTGCATTTTCGGTCTGCAATGGTGGCGGCGCGGAAGTAACAGTAACGGATTCCGACTTGCTGCCGACTGTGAGCTTTGGATTGAGGCCGACTACTTCAGAAGCATTAACCTGAAGGTTTTCCTGATGAAATACCTCGAAGCCATCTTTTTCAACCGTAACCGTGTATTTTCCGGGAATCAGGGATGGAACAAAATAATAGCCTGCAGAAGTTGTTACCGTTTCTGTGATTACGCCTGTAGCCACGTTGGTCACAGTAATCTTTGCTCCAGCGATCACAGCGCGTGAAGGATCAATAACAGTTCCTTGAATCGTTCCCCCACCACCCGTTTGAGCCAGCAGAAATGTCGAGAAAATTTGTAGCGCTAAAATCCCCACAAGAAACTCGAGTATGTTCCGGTGTCGGGAATGGATTCTGTTCTTACCATCCATTTTTATTCGTCCTCTAGCATGAATTCCAATAGCGGAATAATTTACATATTTACATGCGGCTAACTTTATAGAGGTCGGACCATTAAGTTGTCAACGTGATGATACGATTTCCCAATATATGGGATCGCAAAATCCCTTGAAAAAATCGTTTACTGCAACGATGTGCCTTATTTACTGGAAAGCTGAAGATCTAACTGTAGTTAGCAATGTGTCGCGTAAAAGAGACAGTTACATTATGAACAGCCCAGATAAAAATCGAAATGTAGAGGGACTTGACCTTACATCGCGGGTATCGAAATATCGGTCTCCGCGAATGTGCACCTATGCGAGAAGCGCTTCGGAGCAATTCCAGCTTAGCTGAATCCTGGAACCCACGAAAGCTTGCACCGCTTCCCGTCGAAGAAGGGCGGCACTGCACCAAATATTGGATTGGTCTAGCAACGCTGAATTTGCTTTAGAACTCATCCTCATGTCTATGAGGGTGAACGTGGGGATGTGTATGCACAATAGTTTGCCCGTGCGAATGCCGGTGCCGGTGCGCATGCACGAGGCTTGCTTTTTCAAGCAGAGAAATATCTCCGAGGATGTTGGAAGGAGTACCTTCCGCAATTACCTTTCCCGATTGAAGCAAGAAGCAGGAATCTGCAATATCCTCGACCAGACCAAGATCGTGGGTTGCCGTCACAACCGTTTTGGTGCCGTCCCCCCAGCCGATCAGTAAATCAATAATCTGACTTTCGCTGCGAGGATCGAGTGCGGCTGTCGGTTCATCGAGCAGCAGAATCTCTGGATCCAGCACCAGCACAGAAGCCAAAGCGACCCGTTTCTTTTCTCCACCCGAAAGCCGATGAGGAGGACGATCCTTCAAGTGCGTAATTTCCATCCACTCCAGAACGCGATGAACACGATCCAGAATCTCGTCCTTTGGCCAATGCAATTGCAACGGGCCAAATGCTACTTCGTCCAGGACTGTTGGATTAAACAACTGTGCATCTGAATTCTGAAAAACCAGCCCTACGCGACGACGAAAGGAAAAGGCAAAGCTATCCTCGACAAAGAGGTCGGGATGAAGTTTCTGCCCGAAAAAAGATATGCTGCCGCTCGTCGGGAAATAAAGCCCATCCAACAATCGTAAGAGCGTCGACTTCCCCGAACCATTTGCTCCCAGTAGAGCGACTCGGGTACCACTTTGAATGTTTAAGGTCAGACCATCCAGCGCGGCCAGCTTCTCATAGCGATAGCAGACAGAATCTAGTTCAAATACTTTCTGGTTTTCGGTCATCGTCCATACCAGAATGCCATGATTGCAGCGACAAGAAATCCTCCCAGCCAGAGCCAGTCAGAAACCTTCGCGCGAAAGTCTTCCAAAAGATAGACCTCTCCTCGAAAGCCCCTGGCTTGCATAGAGAGGTGAACATCACCGCTTAGCTGCAAACTCTTGCTCAACAGGACACCGATAGAGGAGGCCGCCAGCCGACGTGCCTCTTCATTAGGTAGCCGTCCCACTGTCCGGCTCTTTCTCGACTCAAGCATCTCCCATGCCGTTCCCAGCAGGACAAAGATGTATCGATAGGTCATGCCCAGAATAGTCACCAGAACCACCGGGCAGCGAAATACCCTTAGCGACTTGAGAACCCACATCCACGGTGTACTCAAAATCAGCAATGCCGAGAGTGTTGCAGCAGTTCCGGCTCTGGAGATAAGAAATGCGGCACTACGAATGCCGGTTTGTGTAATGGCAAGGAACCCATACGACCAGAGGATCTTTCCCGGTGTAAGAAAAATTGCTGGAGCAGCAATCGTTCCAGTAAAAAGAAGCACCGGAGTCCACACCCAAAGCAGCAGACGCCCGAGGCCGATCCCCGAAAGGAGTGCCAGCACTACTGCGCAGGCAAAGACGAGTCCGATAACCGAGAGCCGATGGGAAGAGGCAACAGCCAGGATCAACAACAACAGGCCGGGAAGCTTCACGCGAGGATCAATTTGCTGAAGCAGCCCGTGAGCAGAGGAGAGCCGATCGGCTGAAGACGCGTGTTCAGAAGCTTTCAGAAGTGCGGAAAGCGTCTTCTCGATAAAATCGCCTTTTCGCGGTAACCAGCTCATTGTCTATTGGCGACCTTTAGACTCTTCCTTCTTGATGTCCACGCATCTTGCGCATGATCCATCCTCCCACAAAGACGATCAGAAGGATCAAACCTGTCCCCATCATGGCCGACAACAGATATCCGAAACTGGCACTTTTTAGGAAGGCAGGAGAATATGCCGGCATAGGTGCGGTCCATATAGAAGACAAGCGCTGCAACCCCGAAGGAACATGGGATGGAAGAGCATGATTTCCTGATGCTGCCGCAATCTGCTGGCGTACTTCGGGATCCATCAGATCCTTGGCAGACCATTCGCTCCAGGCCGTTCCTGCCGCCAAAATACCGAGAGGGGTAGCGACCAGCAGAATCGCCACAATTAGCCATAAAGGCCGGGTACTTTTCCAGTTGCCGCTTGTTTCAATGTCAGTTCCAAGAACCGAAGCTGTGGAACCGCGAAGAAGAGATGGTTCCGAACGCTGCAGGTAAGCCACAACGCCAGCGGAAACAACCATCTCCGCCATTCCGGCGATCGTCATATGGCCAATCATCATCGCAGGAATGGCAATCTTTAGAGGATAGGGAGCATAGAGAGGGGTCCCGGCAGCATCGTGATAAAGAAGAGGCTGAAGACCAAGCTCAAAAGCCGCCGCCAAGGCTGCAATATTGATCGAGCAATATCCGGCGATAGCCGCAGCAATCACACGCCTTGCAGAACTTGTGGCTGTATGGCCTGCAATGAGGCGATAGAGAACGAAGCTGACCAGAGCTCCCAGGATCGCCATGTTGAAGCAGTTCGCTCCAAGAGCGGTAATCCCTCCGTCTCCAAAAAAAATCGCCTGGATCAGCAATGCGGTAGAAACCGTAAGGATCGCAGCCCAAGGGCCAAGAACAATCGTTGCTATCGTAACGCCTACGGCATGCCCAGTAGTCCCCCCGGGAAGCGGGAGGTTGAACATCATGATCAGAAAGGAAAACGCGGCGAAGACAGAGAGAAGAGGAATCGTGCGGGTATGCAACATGCGTTGCATCCGCTTCAACGAGTAGTACCAGAAGGGAGCCGATCCCGCATACAGAGTTGCGCAGGTTGCCGGGCTTAGATATCCATCGGGAATATGCATCAGCGCCTTCCAACCTCATTGAGATAAACAGGCTCCAGATCGCCTGTCCATACTTCCCGATTGCCCCGGCTAAAAACTAGAGAGGATTCGACCCCTGCCATTTCCTGGTATTCCTCGATTTCAGCGTCATCCGGTGACACTGATCACCTTGCCAATCCAGATGAGCTACTGCCCTGATAATGAAAACCTTCTTACAGATTTTCTGTTCTCATTATTACCTATAGAGAATTCCGTGGAAGGCCTTCCCCTGTCCCCCAAGCCGGATATTTCTTACTGCCTGGCCATCACCCTCAATAATCACGTTTTCTTCGAAAATCGATGGTGCCTATCCACTCAAAAAGTCGCCTTCTGAAATGAGACATCTAGACCCTCTTTAGAAAGGAAGGTCGGCCATTACGCGCCCAGCCGGATGGACCGCCGATATGTCCAATATTTTGAAAGCGCTGCTCACTATCGTTTTATCCATAGCCGGCTCTACAGCAGCCTTCCTGGTATATACCAATATCCTGTTTTCTGTGCTTCCCCTTCCCCCGCTTCCGCTCAACTCAGCATTGATTGCGGGAGCTCTCTGCGGTCTCCTCTACGGTTTGGAGTCAGGATTCCTGCTTAGCTATCGGCTGGACAGGCTTTCCGGCTGGCTTCTTCTGGTTTGCGACCTTACCTGGAGCTATCCGAACACCATCTTTGGATTGGTTCTGGGAAATCTCTTTTACCCCTTCTTCGGGAGTCTCTCCCGGGAACTGAGTGAGGGGAAAAATTGGATCGCCTATGCCAAAGATCAGGAAGGCGCCATGCAAACCCTAGGCATTGTCAATCTTGGAGGCGAAGGACTCCACGAGCGAATCCACGTCTTCCAGGCAAGACTTTTCGGTCCTTTTTTTCTGCCTATTTTTGCTGCCTCTTATCTTGTTACGGCAATTCTGCAACTTCTTTGGTGCAGCACAATCGGCCTCGCACTTTATCTATGCAAAGTACGACAGATAGTCTATCTTTGTCCCCCGGCCACATTCTCCCCAAAAGGATTCTTTGGATGGATCTGCTATGCCACTCCTTTTGAGCTCTGGGCTCATGCACGCCAGACACAGCAATATGCTCCCAAAGATGGAGTCTCGGTCACATCGATCTAGCTTTTCGCCCAGCTACTGATTGCGAGAATCCACAGCGTTTCACCTGCTCAAACCTGCAGTTCATTCTCATCTGCGCTGGTTCTCTTGTTTGCATCGCCGCTGCACCCCTCCAGAACACCGATGGGTACAGCGGCGAGTGTGCATGCATTGTTTGATAAATAAACTCTGCAACGAGGCTTATTGCCAGACAGGCACACCACTTATCCGCAAGACAGAAAATACTACAAACAATCCGCCAATCAAGATCAGGGAAACATAGGGCGATTTCTTTCCCGCCATTCCTACGCGGGTTCCGCCCAAAATAATGAAGACAACTCCTACCAAGAGTCCTAGAACATTTGACATTACACTGGTCTCTCTTTCCACTCTTTAGAACAATTCCAACGTTGCTGAACCCTTTTGGAATATCGCGATATGCGGGTTTTCTTCCGTCCCGGCATTCCTGAAACAGGTGTGACAAGACCCGTGTTCGAAGGAAACCTCATCTGCGTTTTCCTACCTGAGTACATCTACGCTGAAACTGCTTTAGTGCTGCATCTATTCACCGCACAAGGAACAAAACGAGACAACCAGATCTACTGCGGGGAAATAACTGCAAAAGATAATCAACTACTACAGGAAACAACCTACAACTTTAATGCAAACACAGTCGAAGCACTGATTCTACCTTCAAGCCAAAACCATCTCTTAGTACTCCACTTACGCTTCCCGTGAGCAATTGCGAGCACGAGAAGTGTTAATTAACTAAGCGACAACGAGAGGGAAAATACACCATAAAAACTTAATTGGTATTGGCTGGACTAACCTTCAACAACTAATTAAGATGTCAATACCTTTAAGGTCGGCTCAATTCTGTGACGATAGCAATGTAGTCAAGTGGGGCACGATCAGTATTTGACGATTCATTAATTGATACGTCATGCCCCAGGTGCAGAGTTTCTAATCTACCTTTTCTAGGAGAAATATGAGGCTCTGAGCAGGAAAGCGTAAAAGATCAATCATTATGCGGCTTTCCGAAAATCTGAAAATTGATAGTGTAGAGGGATGCAAGAGCAATCGTGGACGAAATTGTTAGGCTGGCCTGGCTATCAGGTATATCGGGCGGAGATCAAGGAAGAGGCAAAACGGTTGCGGCTATGGGTTCGACGCAAGAAGACAAATCTCCATCTGACATGCAGTGGCTGCGGAGGAAAATTACGGCATCCAGCCATCCATGATGTGCAACAACGAGAGGTGCGGGATCTACCTTGCTTTGAGTACACCACGACGGTAGTGGTGGAGACCTATCGGGTCAGATGTCCAGACTGTGGAGTGAAGGCGGAACGGTTGCCGCATTTGCCGAGCAAAGCTCCGTTTAGTAAGCGGTTTGAAGATATCGTAGGGCGAGCTTGCGAATCCAGTTCCGCGCGTCAGGTGGCCCGGCAATTTGGCTTGGCCGAAAGTACGGTTCGAGCGATCGACCAACGATATCTGGAACGGTGGGCCAAGAATCGGGTGCGACCAGCATTGCGACAGATGGGCGTCGACGAAATCTATTTGGGCAAGAGGCAGAAGTTCCTTACGGTAGTGTGCAACCTGGAAACAGGGGAGCCAGTATGGTTTGGCCGGGAACGCAAGAAGGAAACCTTAGATAGCTTTTTTCAGGAGCATTTGAGCGTATTTCAGCGTCAGCATATTCAAGTAGCCTGCGTCGATATGTGGACGCCATTTCGGTTGAGCATCGAAGAAAATGCTCCTGATTGCGCAATCGTATACGACAAATTTCATATTTTGCAGCACGCCAATCAAGCCCTTGATGAAGTACGGCGAGCAGAGTTTTTCCGCCAGGGCAAACAGATGCGGGAGCTGGTAAAGGGCAAGCGTTGGCTGCTGCTTTCTCGTTGGGGCAATCTAAAATGCGACAAACAGAAGAGTCTGCAAGCGTTGTTTGCCATCAATGAAAGGCTCTTTAAAGCCTATCTCTTGAAAGAAAGCTTAGAGCAGCTTTGGCTGTATCGTTCCCAAGGCGCAATGCTGAATTATCTGAAAGGGTGGACTGATCAAATGGATGAGTTGGAGCTAGCTCCCTTTACCAAGTTGTCCAATATGATCCTGGACCATGTGGATGGAATCTTGAACTACTGCAGGATCAAACCTCCGTTAGGCGTCGTAGAAGCTATCAACGGCAACATCAAAGCGCTTCTTCGTCGCGGTCGCGGCTATACCAATCTCCGCTATCTGCTCCTTAAGGCTCAGCGTATTGCTGTTACCAATGCTCAATTTTCAGATTTTCGGAAAGCCGCATGATGATTGATCTTTTACACTTTCCTGCTCAGAGCCAAATATGATTTTTAGCATTCTCAGCTTCTTGCTCGGAATCAGCGGTAGCGTTACCCCCATGGGATCCACTGGCCATCCGAGTTCTCCGACTCCAGGCCCGACTGGTCTCGATTAGTCACACATCACGAGAGAAGGTGGATCTATCCCGATCCACCTTCTGGCAAGAAATTTGTAACAATAAATTTCTCTATTTTGAGGGAGAATTTTTCCTCGATCCGCAGTAAAGTAGAGTCTGAAATTTTCTCTGCACGATTTTGCGGGTCTATGCTCAGGTAGAGCACACTTTTGGAGGTTTCCCTGATCTTCGAAAGTGAAAAGAATCGACAATCTTCGCATTGCCGAGAAGAACAATCGAAATTGCTGGACTTCCCACAATTGTGGTCTCTAAAATGCAACACCAGTGTCAGCAGGGGCCTCCAGGAGAAAAATCGCTCATGAGCGCCACAACCCCACAACAGATTACTGCCCTATTAATGCAATGGAGTCAGGGCGACGAGCATGCTCTTGACGAGCTCACGCCTCTTATCTATAAGGATTTAAGGCGTTTAGCCTCCTATCTGCTCCGTGGAGAACGGCCACAACACACTCTGCAGCCTACAGCACTGGTAAATGAGGCCTACCTGCGGCTTGCCATTGACAACAAAACTCCCTGGCAAAACCGCAATCATTTTTTTGCCGTGGCAGCACGCGTCATGCGCCACATTCTGGTCGATTATGCCCGCTTCCATCAACGTGCCAAGCGTGGAGGCGGTGTGACTCTTCTGCCCATCGACGAAGTTTTTGTCTTCGCCCCAGAAGCTTCCTCCGACCTGCTTGCATTGAACGACGCATTAGATCGCCTTGGCCAGTTGGACCCTCGTAAAGCCCGGGTTGTAGAGCTTCGTTTCTTCGGTGGCCTCACTGTCGAAGAAACAGCTGACGTGCTTCAGCTTTCCCCCAATACCATTCTTCGCGATTGGAATATGGCCAAGGCCTGGCTAAAAAGAGAGATCAGCAATGACGAACATGCAGCAGGCCACAAAGCGATGGAAGCAAGTTGAAGATCTTTTTCATGCAGCATTAGAACTTCCCCAGGAAGAACGTCGGGCTTTTCTTTCCAAGGCTTGTGCCGAAAATCCAGACCTGGAGCAAGAAGTCCTATCGCTCCTTGAAAACTATTCGCCAGACCAGCCACTCATACCCTCAATTGACATGGACGAGGCCCGCGAAGCTGTCGCAGGCAAACGGCCACGCTTTGCGGAAGGCGCTCAACTGGACGACTACATCATCCTCCGCCTGCTCGGTGCGGGAGGAATGGGTGAGGTCTATCTGGCACGGGATACCCGTTTGGGCCGTAAGGTAGCGATCAAGATCCTGTCCAACCTCTATTCCAAGGACGTGGATCTGTTACAACGATTGAAAACCGAGGCACAGACAGCTTCGGCCCTCAATCATCCCAACATCCTGACCATCTTCGCCTTCGGCCAGACAGACGGGCTGCAATATATCGTCAGCGAATATGTAGAAGGCACTCAACTTCGGGAATTGATCGGCACTCTTGACAAGAACACCGCAGTTAACTACGCCGCACAGATTGCCCATGCACTCGATGCAGCGCACTCGGTTGGCATTATTCACCGTGATATCAAGCCGGAAAATATCATGGTTCGCCCCGACGGCTATATCAAGGTCCTTGACTTTGGTCTGGCAAAGTTTGTGGGAGAACTCCCGAATCAGGGAAATACTCTTCATGAACGCATCAGCTCAGCCGCCCAGAACACAACTCCAGGACTCCTGATGGGAACCATCAGTTACATGTCTCCGGAGCAGTTGAGGGGACAAAAGCTCGATGCCCGAACCGATATTTGGAGTTGGGGAGTTGTCTTTTATGAGATGCTTGCGGGCCGTAGCGCCTTCTCAGCGGATACAACCTCGGACGTCATGGTTCGCATTCTCGAGGGCAGCCCGGAACCACCTTGCAACGACAAAAAGATCAATTCCATCCTCTCCTGCGCCTTAGCGAAGAAGCCTGAAGAGCGCTATGAAAACATACATCAAGTAGTCGATGACCTGACCCAGGTCAGGCACAACAAAACCACTCTCCAGCCGCGACCGGGACAATTGCCACAGAGGCATTCCCCTGCATCCCTGGCACGTCCGAACAAAAGCGCCATTCTGATGCAATGGCTGATTTGGACTGGACTAGTAATTATGCTGACGCTCGCCGGGGTTGGAGTATTCCGCTTGTATGAAGGCATGCGAGATAAGCCGTACCACGTAGACAGTATCACGCGGCTTACTACTCTGGGAGATGTCACCTATGCCGCCATCTCAGGAGACGGCGCATATGCGGCTTATTCAGTGGGTGATAGCTCCAAACAATCTTTGCATATCCTTCAGATTGGCACAAATGCCGATACCGAACGACTGTCGTCTATATCTGGTCAGTATTCGGGAATGGCCTTTTCACCTGATGGCCGATTTCTCTATTTTGTGAGGCAAGAAGGTGGATTCGGCACTCTTTATCGAATGCCGATGCTCGCAGGTCCACCGCAGGTTGTGGCCACCGATGTGGATTCACCTATCGCATTTTCCCCCAATGGCCAGCAATTTGCATTCATAAGGTTCGACCCAAGTCATGGCCAAGACAAAGTAATTATCCATTCAACAGAAGACAATACGGAAAAAACCGTCATAACCGTTATTGCTCCGCGTTATGTTGATTCTCCTCCTGCTTATTCCCCTGACGGAGGTTCTATCCTTTTTTCAATCTATGACGGTTCCATTCAGACAGCTCAAAAACTCTGTTTTTGGGCTGTCCGACTACGTGACAATCATATTGAGTACGGGCATCCACTTTCCTGGGTTAATACCAGCCGTCCAATCATGTTGACCTCCAACCAGGTCTTAATTGCAGCTCAAGACACTAAATCAATTCAGCGCCAGATCTACGAGCTCAACTGGCACACGGGAAATTCACACCTACTGACACAAGGGACGTGGTACAGAGACCTAGTCTCATCAGCTGATAATAAGGCCTTTATTACTACTCAAGTCGAGCGTTCGGCAGGAGTATGGCTTTTCCCTATAAGGGGCAACATCCTCGCAAAAAAATTAACACACTCAAACGGCAGGTTTTTTAGCATAGCTTGGTCAAAGGACGAAGGTGTAATCGCGCAAACCGAGTCAAATGGCTTATCTAATCTCTGGCGATTTAATACGAAGTCAGGATCTGTCGAAACCTCCCCAGAGGGCTCCGGTACAGATGAGCCACCAATCAGCAATCCTCATAGCCCCTATTTAGTCTTTGTTTCCAATCGTAGTGGTTCATATAGAATCTGGCGTTCGCTTAAGGACGGCAGTGAACCTCGTAGATTAACGTCTGAAGACGCAGAAGAATCCGCACCAGCTTTTGCTCCTGACGGACGCTCAGTGGTTTTCGGTTCTAGTAGAAATGGCCAATGGAGTCTGTGGAAAGTATCAGTCGAAGGAGGTAAGCCTATTAGGCTGACTCCATTTCTCAGCCATTTTCCGGATATCTCACCCGATGGAAAGTGGATTGCCTGCGTATACGCCGAAAATGGCAAGGAAGCATGGAAAGTAGCAGTACTAGAGGCTTCTAGTGGAAAACTGATGGCTACTTTTCCTTCAATTCCCATCCCCTCAACTCTACGAGCACATCCAGTCCGTTGGTCACCGGAAGGTGGCAGTCTTATCTATGTCGTCACGCAGGATGGGGTTTCGAATTTTTGGGAGCAGTCGATTCATGGTGGACATCCACATCAATTGACGCATTTTGAGGAAGAGCGGATTTTTGCGTTCGCTTTATCGCCAGACAGAAAAACAATCGCATGCATACGCGGTGGAGAACTCATAGATGCGATTTTGCTTCACGGATCGAAATGAATTAACTGTGAAATCGTGATTATTCAATAAAGAATCTCTGGTGGTATCGATGACATTAGAAATCCTGAACTCATGGACTATAGAAGTTCCAAATCAAGATATGGAGAGAATTTGATGGCAACACCCACTTCTACCTTACAGTCAATTTGCAGCGGTAGCTTGGTTCAACTCGGCACGGCAAATGTATTTGAACCTATCCTCTCAGAAACTGGAGTGGCTATCGCAACGGGCACTGCTTATGCTCCAACTCATGGCTTTGCCGCCAACGATGATGGTTCCACCGGACATGGCACACCCACTTTACCGGGGCCCAGTGGCGCAACCGGCACCGTACACCCGAATGGCAGCACTGGCCATGGTACTCCAACGCTGCCCGGCCCTAGCATTTCAACGATGCCTGAAGCTCGAAACTTAGCACGTCCGAATGGTAGTACGGGACATGGAACCCCGACACTACCGGGCCCTAGCATCTCGGCAACGCAGGATAACTCGGATCAAGCACGCCCTAATGGGAGCACAGGGCACGGCACGCCCACTCTGCCAGGACCAAGCCTAGCTGCTATTACACTTCCAAGTCTTACGATCGGTCAGATCATGGCAATGGGTGGCATTCGTAGTGCGAAGCAATTGGCTTTTCAGATTCAAGCAAAAGCAGACCAAAAGCTGCCCTCAGCATTTGCTGTTCAGGTTCTCGCGGGTGACGACCAGGTTGTTTTTGAAACACATATGACTTCCTTCCATGAGCATGGAGTTGGAGCCAAAATTACGGTTGGATTCGACGACGAAGCAGCTAAGGAAGCAGCGTTGCATTTTGCACTACAGAATTATTTGCGGGTAGTAACCAAGAGCGAACACGACCTCAATAAGATTCAGTCGGTTATTATCGGCAAGCGCAACAACTAAATCAGTGCCAACCTATCTCCCCCAAGAAATCATCTTGAGAGAGGACCTTCTTAATCGGAAGCTCCTCTCTCCAAATTCCTTCAGCAATCAAGTGGTCAAACCTGCCGCTCTTCAGCAGCATTCTCCTCATGGTATAGACACGAAGAGCCATATCTGCAACCGAACTACACTTCGGAATTTAGCTTTGCGCTAATACTGAAATTGAAAATTTATACTTTTATACCGCTCCGTTCGCGAAGACAGAGCACCTCGCTCTCCGTAAGGTAAATTCCTCCGACTACTGATGCGTAATATCTTCCCGCCTCCGGCAATCTTAATACAGATACAAATGGCCTATGTTAGCTTTTCTACTATTTAATCGTCATCAATAACGTAATCTTTAATACTGTCCTACAAGAGAACAATTCTCGTAATTCGTCTCAAATAACTTATTTATTTGCCCAATACCCCCTCTCGAAAGTGCACTAATTTGTCGTACTTTGCTATGATTTGTCTATCTAGAGCAACTTAGTCTTTCCGGAGCCGATCACGATCAGCCGAATTCCTGCTGTGCTGCCTTCTACTCGACAACAACAACGAATAGAAGCCGTCCATGCAGGAACAGCCTATTATCCCCCCTTCGTTCTCAAGGTCGACACCAAGGACAGACTGCACTAGTTGTAGTTATTTTTTGAGCTAATGAGGCTTTTGATGCGGCATTTATCTCCTTGGGTATATCTACTTCTACTTTTCACCTCTACTTTCTGTGCAGCAAAAGAAGTGAAGATTCATGGCTTCGTAACTTCCGTAAATTCACCTACAAACTTCCAAATTGACGATTATGCAATAACAAGTGACATCAGTCTTTCGTTTGACGTAGAGAAGGACAATTCCGCAGATGCAAAAGACTCCCCAGAGGTATTCAAGCTGGAAGATATTCGCGTCGGAACAGAGCTGGAGGTTAAAGGAGAATTCAATGAATCGACTAAAGCCCTAAAGGCAACCTCACTCAAAGTCTTTCTGGAAGATACAAGAAAGGTAAAGAGAACCGCTCTATTGGAAAAAGCTCCTAAGCTGGAAAAATCAGGTACAGCTTGGAAAGGAATGCTTTTCGCAGATGGGCAGAAAGTAAGCATCGCCGAAACTACGGTCGTCACGTTCAAACCGAGCAAAGAAGAAAAGAAAGCAGCCAAGAAAGAGAACAACGATTCCGACGGAAATGCACTTCCTTCAGTAGAGGTCCTGAACCTCGACACCTTTGTTCACTATGAAGGTACGCGCCAAAAGGACGGAAGTATCCTGGCAACTAAGGCAGAATTCCAGCATGCCGAACTGGCGGACGGTGAAGCCAAAATGTGGAAGCATCTTACTCCTCAGGTCAAGGAGGCAAACTACCAATCGTTTAAACCGGGACAGCTGAATGTATCTAACTCCAAATACAAACTCTTCCCCAATAAAGATGCTCAAGATTATATCGAGAAATTCGGCCAAAGCCTGATTCCAGCTCATCAGCGTGAACTTCCGAACGAAAGCCCGCTGAAGATACCTTTCAAGTTCTACCTGATTGAGGACGATAGCTACAACGCATCGGCTTTTCCCAACGGAGTCGTAGTAGTGAACACTGGGGTATTCGATGTTGCTGAAAATGAGGCTCAGCTGGCATTCGTCCTCTCCCATGAAATCAGCCATGCCATTGAAAAACATTCGTGGAGAGAGCAGGAATATCACAAAGGGGCATTTACAGCTCTCCGCATTGGAGGAATGATTGGTTCCTATTACGGCGGAAGATCTGTCGGCGATATGACCAAGATGGTTGAGTCGGGATTCCGAAACGGATACTCTCGATCACTGGAAAACCAGGCAGACCGGGTCGGAATGGCATGGATGCTAACTTCAGGCTATGACATTCGCGAAGCTCCGCAGGCTTGGAAAGCAGTCTCCAAGAAATACGGGGATCGACCGACAAGAGTCTTCTGGGACAATCATGACAACAACACGACGCGCCGTTCTTATCTGATGGCCGAAATTCGGAACAACTATTCCGATCTTGATTATTCGACACTAAAGAAGGATAGCGACGAGTTTCATCGCATTGCCACTATCGTCAACGATGCATCTAAAAACAAAAAACACAAATAGTAGGACAGTGGGCTAGGGCAGTATCGAAAATGCTGCCCTAGCCCACAACTACCCGGTCGATAGCAGTCTCCAGAATCTCGTTCGTAAAGTAAAGATCCTTGGCTTGATTACTACGGCGTCGATAAAGTGCCGCCGTCTCACAGAGAACCACGATATCTTCTATTTCTGCGGGGTTCATTACTTCTTCAAGAATCCGCGCACAGAACTGATCCTCCGATAATCCCTGCAGCTGAAATCCGCGCTTCTGAGATTCAGTCAGGTAAAAACGCACCACCTCAGCAAGAACACGCTGTGCATCTTCATGAATTTCGCGGCGATTCACATGGACAACGTCCGCCCCCGGCAAGGTAAGCTTAATGCCGAACATATTGTCGAGGTCGCTATCCGCTTCGAAGGCAACGGCCGTCGCAATCACCAGTACGTTTTGCCGCTCGGAGGTGGTTTCAATCACCGCATCCAACTCCGACAAAAGCTCCGGATCGCCTTCCTTGTAGGCCAGATCAATGCGAGGCAGCAATAGCATCACCTTTTGCCGTTTGTAGCCACGGACAAGACTCTTCGCTTTTGCTAAAACATCCGAATCGCGCGGGTTATAGACGGTAATGATTCTTTCCATCCCTGCCAATTGAGCAATCCGTTGAGCCAGACTCTTTTTCCCGCTCTGGCTGGGACCGATGATGAGAACCTCATTACCGATCTTCCGTTCCTGATAAACATCCGGATTGCGGGCACGATCAACAAGGTCCGCAATGGAATCGAGCAACTTCCCCACACCTGCAAGCCGTGGATGCAGGCTACTGACAGGCTGATCCTCCAGACTCAGGCTGATGCGTTCTTTGCGGCCCCGATATTCGGAAACAAATTCGATAAATGCAGGTAAGGCCGCTACCGATCCAACCACCGTAGCAAAGACGAGCAACTGTTCCGTGATCAGAAGAGCCGATTCGCCGCTGTCACTCCCGAACGGATTAAACATAAGGAAGGATAGCAAACCCCAAATACGCGTTTGTTAAAAGAGTCTGCGCCAACAGCACCCCAGGGCATTGCTTGCATAGATATACACTCACGAAGAATGGCGAAGTGCAGCCTTCTCCCCCAGCAAACCCAAAACAGGTTTGCCGGGGATCTGAACGAGAAATGCTCTATAGGTTTCCCTGCTCGGCTTGAGCTTCCGGGATTAGCAAAAGCTCCCCAAGATACTTGGTAAGAGTGATTAGAGATCCGGGGTGTTCACGACGAATATAGGCCAAGGCCTCGTCGACATCCCTAGTGGCGACACAGAAATGAGTCCTCCACCTCTTACGTATTTCCGGCTCAATGTCTGAAGATATCTCCGGATAATATCTCATCCTGAACTTATAGATCTTGTAGACCTTGCCCCTAGGGAAGATGGCATGATTCAAACACACCAGATTCTTTTCCATTAAAACCTGCTCCTCCTACAACAAAGCTGCAAGCCGGGAGGAAGACGCACCTGTCCCAGCTTCTCCTACAGAAGAGAACAACTGCCCGGCCCGATTTCCGGAAACACGAATCCTCGGACTCTGACGGGAGCCCTAGTAGTCGCAAAATGGGCGAATTTTACCGCTCTTTAGGAGAAGAACGGCCTCGTACGTAGGGGGAAAACTGGCGTGGGAATGGGGTTGGAATAGATTGAAACAGCCGCTCGGCTTGTAGCCGGGGTAGAGAGTATTTAAAGTGGTAGACAACCATGATGAGCTCCTCTGTGTTAGGGGCTTGTGTGGCCAGGGTCGCGTATGGTGTTCTAGCACCTGCGCGTCCCGCTTCAATAAAGTTTCCTAGGGCCGGATTCCGTCGTGAAACGTAGAGTCCGGTTACTAAGATGCGCTTATCATAACATCTCTGGCAGATCGAGTTAGCAGATTTATTTGCCGATGTCACGGGTTACATCAGTACTCAAAGAGGCAGGCATTTATGAACCGAAGGAGTGAGAACGCCCACACGACAGCTGGCCTGGAGGCCTAACAATTGTCCACAAGATGAATTGTGAAAGTACAGAATAGAGCTTCTATGCTCCAACTCAGCACATCGCCCCGGAGGGGCAAATCGACAATTGCCCAGCGCGGAGTCCGCTTTGCGAACGGGAGCGCTGGGTTAGCTTACCCCCAAATCTCCGCCCCGTATGGTGGCGGAATGAAATCCTCCACAAATCGTAAATAAGAAGAATGTGACAAGAAAAGCATGGGACAAGAAGTTCGAAGCACTAACCATAAATTGGAGCCCCAAACCATGTGCTTAACTCCAAAGCTGTGGCTGTCCGATTCGCTTGGGTTACCGAGAATGTCTAAATCCTTTCTGGGAGAAAAACTTTGCGGCAGGCCTAAAGGCCAGCCCTGACACACAGCAAAATAGCAAAGCACCAAAAGTTTTTGCTCTTCAATTGGCAATCCCCCATACCTCGCACCATTTGTGGGTAATTGTTAGGTCTGGAGCTGTTCACGCTTGTATGTTTTCGGGTATCCGATTCTGGTTTGAATTGGATACCCGGGTTTGTTTGTTATTACTTAGAGGATGCAACGATAGGAAGGATTAACGCCGAGGGGTGTTGCGCATCGTGATAAATGGCATTGGTGGCCTTAACCGACCTGGTCCCCGACTTAGCATCTTCTCCGGTATTCAGATTGCGATCGAAACGCGGGAAGTTGCTGCTGCTGATCTCAACCCGCAGCTGGTGTCCCTTCAAGAAAACATTGCTTGTCGACCATAGATCGATCTTGAAGTGATAGATCTGTCCAGGCACCAGATTGGCAGGCTTTTCCTGCGAATCACGATACTTTGCACGAAGAATGCCTTCTGTCAGATTCTGGACAAATCCGTTCGGCCATACATCTACCAGCTTTGCGGTGAAATCCGTATCCACGGCAGAAGACTTGGCATACAGATCGAGGCTTACTGGGCCAGTAACCTCTGTGTCCTTATCGAAGGCTTCTGTCGAATAAACCAGGACATCCTCTCGCTCTTCTACTTTGCGTTGATCCCGAGGCCCTGGAGCCAGATGGCGGGCATCGCAGCAGAGCGGACCTCCAGTGGTTGGCACCGGATTCATGGGATCGTAAGTGTATTGATCAAGCGCTTCGGACTTCGGAGTGCTTATCGAAAGTGTCCCATCACCCGCCGCCGTATTGGCTTTCCCTCCAGAATGTAGGAAATACTTTGTCTCATGAGCGTTGGCGAGCGGCCATTCCGGCTCATCTCTCCACACATTGTTTCCCATGACGAAAAGCTTCACCGGTTTCTCGGTAGCAAGCTCATTCTGGATTCCCTTGAAAAGATAGTCATACCAGCGGAGGACCACGGATTCTTCGTCATATTCTTTAGCAGCTTGGCCGAAATCCACTTCTCCGATCTTTCGACCAGCCCCAGCGTGGCCGCCAATTGTAACCAGCAGACGTTGATTCTGGCGGGCTGCAGGACTACCCGCACCAGCCTTCATTCCCAGATAATTGCGGATTGAGCCGCCCTGGAAGATGTCATACCAGGCGGCAACGGTGAGTGACGGAACCTGAATATCGCCATAATGCTCTTCAATCGACCAGCGCTTCCAATACTCGTCATATTGAGGATGAGCAAGCCAGTCGAGGAAGTATGGTGCAAACTGCCCAGCCAACTCAGAGGAGCTAGGAGTACCGTTGAAGTTATAGAGAGGGTACTCGGTTAGAGGAAGGACCCGGCTTCCCTCCATCGCATTGCTTGCTGTCTGCAAGAAGCGATCCACGGTATTGATCGCCAGACCTGAGGTCCACGACTCATCGAACCACTGCTCGAAGGCACCGCCTTGGTACGTCCAGCCGTCGTGATAATTACTGGCCGTAACTACCGGGCAGATTCCAGCCAGATGCGCTGGATGAGCGATAGCAGCAAGCATCTGCGTGGCCCCAACATAAGAGCCTCCAAACATCCCTACCTTGCCATTGGAGTACGGCAGACTGCCTGCCCACTCCACTGTATCGAATCCGTCCTGCGATTCGTGCAAAAAGGGATACCAATCCCCTTCGGAGGAGAACCGGCCGCGCACATCCTGGAAGATGACCACATATCCTTTTGCTGCCGCTCTCACCCCGAACGGAACGCCATTGTCCTTACTATAGGGAGTTCGTTGCAGCAGAACGGGAAATTTCCCCGTGGCCGTCGGGCGATAGATATCGGCATGCAGAATCGTGCCATCCCGCATAGGAACGGCTACACCGCGCTCTACCGTGATCTCATAAGATTGTTGCGCCCAGGAATGAATTGTTCCCAGCCAAATCAGCAGAGCCAATAAAAAAGGTGGCCTCACCAGAGTTCTTTTCATGATCAAGAATCCTAGAGCATTTCTTGTTACGGTGTACACCGAAGGGGCAGAGGCTGGTGCAGCCTAGAGCATTTCCCGCCTAGACATAGAACACCAGTGGCCTGAGAGAGCAAAACCTGCGATTTCTCCGGGTTTCTATTCCCCTCTGGCCTTACAATGTGTAGAAACTCCAGGCTGCGGTTGAAGCCGCGCCCGTCCCTCGGTTTTCGCTGCACATAACTGTAGTACCAGAGCCTCTGAACGCTTTAGAGCATTTTTCGCATAGGTACAGACTTGCTGGCGATAGCGAAGAGCGGCTTTCTTTAGCGGAAAGCCGCATAAGCTGTTGTGACTTGGTCTACTTCTTTGCGAAAAATGCTCTAGGGGTGACAGCATTTCGAAACTCCGTCACCTTCAATCTTCGTTTTGACGTCTTCCAATCTGTCGGAGAAGAAAAAATGACCTTACGTTTTCGATCTCTCTTCCCTCTTGTTGTTGTTCTATTGCTTCTAAACGCCTGGGGTGTCCTCTCGGCAGAGAAATCCACGAGCGACCAAGCGGCACGTTTAGGTAAGTCTTACCGCTTCGAACGTGCTCACTGGATCTACGTGCATCTAGAAGGAACTCCGGCCAACATCGGATACCAGCATGGATGGCAACTTGCACCCGAAATCGAAGATGCACTGAAAGCCTTCCGACTGGAAGATACGCATCGCACCAAACAAGACTGGAGCTTCTTCCGCAAGACTGCCCAAGAGGTTTTATGGCCTCATATGGATGCTGAATATCAGCAAGAGTTACAAGGCATTGCCGATGGGTTGCAAGCCCGCGGAATCAAGGCCGACTTGTGGGATGTTGTGGCGTTGAACGGCATGGAAGAGGTTTCCGACTACTACCTTCCTACATTAAACAAGCAGCAACAATCGGAAAGTGCTCCCAAGCTGGCGGCTCCCGGCAATTGCAGTGCGTTTGTAGCCACCGGAAGCTGGACCAAGGATCACAAGCCTGTGATTGCTCACAATAACTGGACAAGCATCGTGAACGGAGCAAGGTGGAGGATCGTCTTTGACATTGTTCCGGAACATGGCCAGCATCTTTTGATGGATGGCTTTCCGGGCATCATCGCCAGTGACGACGATTTCGGTATCAATGCAGCAGGTCTTATGGTGACGGAAACAACCATCACCGGTTTTTCCGGATTCGATCCTAACGGGAAACCTGAGTTCATGCGGGCACGTAAAGCGCTGCAGTACGCAAGCTCCATAGATGAATACGTCAAGATCATGCTTGAAGAGAACAATGGCGGTTACGCAAACGACTGGCTGCTGGCCGACAACAAGACTGGCGAAGTCGCCCGCTTCGAACTGGGATTGAAACATCATCGGGTATGGAGAACCAAAGATGGCTATTTCGAAGGATCGAACTTTCCCAGCGATCCGGATTTGATAAAGGACGAAACTAATTTCGATCCCAACGATTCCGCCAATTCCCCCAATGCGCGAAAGAAGCGTTGGGAACAGCTGCTTACACAAAATAAGGGAAAGATCGATGCAGAACTCGCCCAGAAGTTTCTCGCCGATCATTGGGACACCTATGAGAACCGTGAGAACAGAGGAGAACGAGGTCTCTGTGGACATATCGATGTCGCCGCCCATGGAGTGCCCGAATGGGAATGGCCGCCCTACGATCCTGCCGGAGCAGTAAATGCAAAAGCTGCCGACTACAGTCTGGCAAAGCAGATGTCATTCCGAGCACGCACAGGACATCCATGCGGTGAAGATTTTATCGCCGACACATTTCTGAAAGCCCATCCCGAATTTGAATGGCAGCGTCCTATCCTTCCGGATATGAAGGGAAATCCCTGGGCAGAGTTCAAGGCGGGAGACAGGAAGTAAACATCCCGGGCAAAGAGGGAGAGAACGGAATAACAATTAATGAAGAGGTACATCTTAACGGGAGCTCCGGGCTCTGGCAAAACTGCAATCCTTCGGCAGCTCGAATTCGACGGCTACAGCGTAGTTGAAGAGGCGGCTACAGATCTGATTGCACTAGAGCAGGCAAAGGGCATCGATGAACCGTGGAAACAACCATCCTTCATCGACAATATTCTCCAGCTACAAAGCCAACGATACCGTCAAGCTTCCTCTTCAAGCAGCAAGGTGCAGTTCCATGATCGTTCTCCGGCCTGCACCGCTGCTTTGGCTGCTTATCTTGAGTATCCGACCTCGGAGCTTTTATCCCAAGAATTGATGCGTATTAGAACCGAGAGGGTCTTCGAACGAGAAGTCTTCTTTATCCGGAATCTGGGTTTTATGACCAATACGGAAGCTCGAAGGATTAGCTTCGAAGAGTCTCTCCGGTTCGAACAGATACACGAAAGAATCTATCGGGATCTTGGGTTTGAAATCGTCGCAATAGAGCCAGGCACAGTCCGCAAGAGAGCAGACGAAATCAAGAACTACATCCGTAATGTTATCCAAGCCAACTAGTCAGAAACTTTTCAGGCCCTTATATGAGTCAATGTACAAGGGGCACGGCTAAATGCCGTGCCCTTCCTAAACTCACGTCTCAATTCAACAGTAGAGCTAACCCTTTTTCGGTGTCTTCCCCGGAACATTCTTTCCGGATTTTGCCGGATGTTCACGCTGATGACGAGCGACAGCTTTGGCTATCGCCTCTGCCGAAAGTTGACTGTGGTTTTCACTGTGCAGAACATCGCTAGTTGGAGAACTGTTTGATATTGGCGCTACGGCCATATTTCCTCCCTCTGTTGAGCTGGAATGGATTGCAGCGGGTCTGGACGGAAGTGCAACGCTATCTTCCAATAGCGGGAGGCCTGCCAATCGGAAACCAGCTCCGATGGCTTATGGCTAAAATGCCTGGGCAAATTAGCTATGTCTTAAGCATAGTCCGTTTAGAAAGAGTCGGAACAAAAATGTTCAATTCGTCCATGGGAAGGAGCAATGCGGGACCCATTCGTGAGGTGGTATCTTTCTGATTCTTCACTCTTTCAGAAAAACCGGACTCACGTGTGACCTAAGTCCTATCCGATGTGACCGAGGAGTATCTACCTTACCCAATGGAGAACTCTCGTGTCCGAGACATCGAAAGAAGCCGCCACACTCACTACGGACCGGACCGAACCCGGTACTCTGCGCGAACACAAAAAACCACTCGTTCGTCGCTCTCAGCCCGACCGCTCACAGCAAATCCGGCATATCGTGCAATTTGCTTTCCTGGCTCTTAATCTCTGGATTGCGATTGAATTCCTCTTGTGGACTCGCTTTTTTGAAAGTCAGGGAACAACTCTCTATGTTGATCGCCCTACGGGAGTCGATGGCTGGTTGCCGATTGCAGGACTCATGAACCTGAAGTATTTTCTGGCTACCCATCATGCCCCGGTGATTCACCCGGCGGCCATGGTCCTGACAATAGTGTTTCTGCTCTCTAGCCTTCTACTGAAGAAGACCTTCTGTTCATGGCTCTGTCCGGTTGGAACCGTCTCAGAATATCTTTGGAAATTTGGTCGCAAGCTTTTCCGACGCAATTTCTTAGTACCTCGCTGGCTCGATATTCCACTTCGTGGGCTGAAGTATCTGCTGCTGGCGTTCTTCCTATTTATCGTCGTCAGCATGTCAGCCGAAGCACTCAATGCTTTCATGCTGACGCCTTTCGGAATCATTGCCGATGTCAAGATGCTCAATTTCTTCCGGAATATGAGCGCCATCGGAATTTTCGTTATAACGATTTTCGTTTCATTGTCGGTCTTTATTCAAAATTTCTGGTGCCGTTTCCTCTGTCCTTACGGAGCGCTGATGGGAATCGCATCCAGTCTGAGCCCGGTAAAGATTCGCCGTGACGCCGATGCCTGTATCGATTGCGCGAAATGCTCCAAAGCATGTCCTTCCCATTTACCTGTCGATAAGCTGGTCCAAATCCGCTCTGTCGAATGCACAGCCTGCATGGAATGTGTCGCCAGTTGCCCGGCGGAAAATGCACTTCAATTTGCGTTACCGCCCCGTTCGAAAGAAATTACGTCAGCACGCTGGGCAGGACGTTCGCTCACGCCTCGCGTAGTTGCCGCCGTCTTGGCATTCCTTTTCTTCGGGTTGATCGGCATAGCCCAACTTACCGGTCATTGGAAGACAAATGTCTCGCGAGATATGTACATGCAGCTAGTCCCACGCGCCAACGAATTTTCGCATTAGAGGATTTTCCGCGTCGGTGACCGGACAATTGCCTACAAGCTGAATTGTGCAAATACTGGATAGGGGCAGTCTCCATTTCTACTCGCGTTGTTCCTACAGCGCCAGAGCATCCCAGAGGGATGCTACGATAGCAGCCCCGGGCGTAGCGTAGCGAAACCCGGGGTAACGGACAAAGAGAATATTTTGCCGCCCCGTATGGGTGCGGCACGAAATCTCGCCCCATCCTGCAAAATAAAATTCGTTCCGCACCTACGGCGCGGAGGTCCTGTTTGTTTTGCGCTCCCCGGGTTCCGCTACGCTTCACCCGCGGCTATTCTCTTGGCATCCCTCCAGGATGCCTTCAAAGTAATGGCTGCAAACTCCGTGAACCATCGAAACTTTGCTTGATATCTCGAATTGAAATCCCCCACCATTGTAAAAAAGAAGAGCAATATTCGTTCCCGCTCAGCGAAGATAGCGCACACGATCCTTCCGTATATCAGACGGAATAGCTGTATGCAGAAATCTGTCTGGATAACTCACGACGAATCTGTTGATACTTTGCATCCTCTGCCAGGTTTTTAAGTTCCATCGGATCTGCATAAACATCGAAGAGCATGGCGCCATTGACTGCGTCTTTGCCAAACTCCGCATAACGCCAGCGCTCGGTACGAATCGCTGTTCCGTGAACATTCGATCCATCTTCGCTCCAGATGCTGTAAGCGGGATGATCCCAATCGGAGCGTGGATCGTTAAGCAACGGAACCATACTGTGTCCTTCAACTTCCGTTGGAACATCGAGCCCACAAAGCTCGGCTATGGTTCGATAGACATCGAGCGATTGCACGATCCTGAGGCAGGGACGGCTGTTCCCCTGAGCATTGGGTGCATGAATAATAAGAGGAATCCGGGTTCCGTTTTCGAAAAGAGATCCGGCCTTTGACCATTTCCCTTTTTCTCCAAGCTGATATCCATGATCGGCAACAAAAACGATTACCGTATTCTCGCGTAGTCCCAGAGAATCTAATTCCGCAAGCACTCGTCCAAGGTTCCAGTCTACCCAGGAAATTGAAGCCAGGTAGGCTCGGATCACTTCCCTCGCCTCATACTCGGAAGCGCCTCGCCCGATAAAGAGATCTGCGTTGCGCATGCGAATAGCCGCCGGTGGAAAGCCTTCAGGAACTGTGGGCCAAGCAGCAAAATCAACAGGCAATTGAATCTTCGCCGGATCGTAAAGATCGAAAAACCGCTTCGGAGCCGTCGGCGGACTGTGTGGCTTTGAAAAGCCACATCCAATAAAGAAGGGCTTGTCTTTACATTGGCGAAGATACTTGATCGCACGATCGGCAACGAGATAATCTCCCGCACCCTCTCCATTCCCATCTAAAACGAGAATTTGATCGGAATGTGCGGCCCGTTGATTATCTCCAGACAAAACGGGAAGCACACCATTCGGCTGGGGAATTTGCACTCTGGGAATCTCGAGTCTCTTACCCGTTTGGGTGGGGTGTAACGACTCAGTCTCTCCGTCAAAATCCGTCCAAGCCTTCGGGTCATCCAGTCCCCCATGGAAGAGCTTGCCGCTGCGGAGAGTTGTATACCCATGTTCTCGGAATAACTGAGGTAAGGTGATCCAGTCAGGATGAAGATTGCGTACACCATCGCGATTTCCCAGAACTCTTGTAGCAAGTGGCGGGCGTCCCGTAAACAACGAAGCCCGAGACGGATTGCACAACGGAAACTGACAATAGTTGCGGTCGAAGCGGACTCCGCTGGCACCAAGCTTATCGAGATTGGGACTGGAAACATTGAAACGGCTTCCATAAGAGGCCAGTTCCGGACGCATATCATCCGACATAAAGAAGAGGACATTCAGCGGACGCTTGCGCACCTGTGCAGCAGGCGCCTTTTCCGGAAGCATTGCTGAAGCAGGAACAGAGCTGGAAACCGTCGTAGCAACTGCGGCAGTAGCAGCCTGAATAAGAAAGGAACGACGGGAGGGTGTGAGGTTATCTTCCTGTCCCATAGGCTATATTCCTCCTATTTCGCAATTGAGCTTCTAGTTATGATCGAGAAGCAGGAAAGAGTAATTCGTTCCCTGCTTCTCGATGTTATTACCGGCAAAATTGTTGCCCCTCGTACAAGCTATGAGGGATCGGGATATTCCTCCGAAGGCACGTGCGCGCTTGCTACATACTGCTCGACATGAGCAAGAACATCCGGATGCTGTGAAGCAATATTCTTCGTCTCCGAGGGATCGGTCTGTAAGTCGTAAAGCTCAAAGGGGCCTGTACGTTTGTGCCGAATTGCCTTCCAGCGTCCCCAGCGAACAGCTTGCTCAAAGACCGGTTCGTAAAACTCCCAGTACAAGAAACGATCCGGAGTCTTTTTCTTTGGCTGGAAGAAAAACGGTACCAAGCTGATGCCGTCGGTCTTCTCCTGCTTTGCGCCCGCAAGTTCGAGCGCCGTGGGGAGAAAGTCCGGGAAATATACCGGAGTGGTCGAGGTCGTGCCAGCTGCGATGTGATGGGGCCAACGCACAATCAAGGGATCATGAATTCCGCCCTCGTATACATCGCGCTTATAGCCCTTAAAGATTCCATTGGAGTCGAAGAAGTCGACTACCTCTGTCTGCTGAGGTGTCGGTTCCGAACGGGGACCATTGTCTGAGGCAAAGAAAACAACCGTATCTTGATCGATGCCGTTGCTCTTGAGGCTCTCAATGATTTGCCCAACGCCGCGATCCATGTATTCGATCATGGCAGCGTAAGTCTTTTCATCGTCGCTCCAAGACTCCTTGGCGTAAGAACCGAAATCCGGAGCCGTGTAGGGACTATGCGGACTGGAATAGGCAACATAGAGGAAGAAGGGATTCTGCTTATTCCTCTGGATAAAGTCCTTGGCATCATCCGTCACCATGAAAGTTTCATAACTCCCGCGTTTCCCATCCTGGTTTTCGGGAATGTCGCGGAGAGTCTCATTCTCATAGCGTTGCGAGGGATAGTACCCTTGCGTGCTCTCAGTTTGCGTTAGCCAACCACGGAACTCATCGAAACCATGACGTGTAGGAATAGCTTCGGGATCATAACCATCAAGGTGCCACTTCCCTACCAGACCAGTGTGATATCCGCGCTGATGGAGATAATCTGCTACCGTTCGATCGGCATTCGTAAGATTCGCGCGCCGTATCTTATGCTTTCCCTTGTTGCCGATATGCCCACCGGCAAGAGCAAAATTGTCGCGAACGCGGGTATGTCCAGTGTGCAGACCGGTCATTAGTGAACTTCTGGAAGGAGCACAAACGGGTGCTCCGGCATAAGCCTCTTGAAAGAGCAAACCCTCTTTGGCCAAACGATCGATGTTAGGAGTGCGAAATTTCTTCTGCCCATAGATCGCAGGATCATTGATCCCCATATCGTCAGCCAAGATGAAAATGATATTCGGTGGACGCTTAGTCGAACGACCTTGTACCTCCAGAGCTCCAATTGCTGCCGTGGCAGCTGCCGACCAAAGAAATCTTCGCCGAGACAATACTGTAGACATCTGCGATTACCAAATTCTCTTTCTGCCATTCTTTCAGAAAGTGGCAAGTTACTAATAACTCCGGAATCATCCGAAAACGAAAAACCCGCCTACAAGAAGCGGGGCGCATATCGCTTGATTTGAGGACCTGTGCCTACTCAAGGCAAAGACGCTCCACTCCGTTATCCGCCCCGCAAACATGCAGCGCAGGAATAAGAGTAGCTAAATTCACACATGGAAGATTCTCACGGGAGATCTTTCATAGTCAACAATTTTTGAAAATATTTCAATAGAGGAAGAAGACCAAGACTCTTTATAGGGACAGGGAAGAGGTTCTGCCATTGCCCGTGTGCAATCTTAAGCAACTGCACACGGGCAGAGATTCTTTAAACTTCCCACTCCGAGGGCCCGAGCAACATCCCGTCCCAAAGCCGTCGCTCGGCGTCCTGGGGGAGATCTTCCATGTGGCTCTTCGTATTGAGAATCATGGTCGAACGACGAGCCGGTGTATATCTTCCCCAAGAGGGCAGTCCATTTGCCGACGGGGCCTCTCCGCGAAGAAAGGCAACAAAAGCGCTATGTATCTGGGAGGCGAGAGCTGCGTCCGTCGAAACATCCGGCCCCTGTTGTTCGGGTCTATTCCAGATCAGGTGCACATCCCCGGCATGAATTGCCTGCCCATGGAAACGGCCGCTGCTTTTGCCATAGTCAATCCGATACATCCATACTTCGCCTCCACCTTGAGCAAAGGATTCGGCAACTCTAACAGAGGGGATCCAATACTCTTCCGCAGTAACGGCTCGGACCCGACGCTCTGGCGGAGACATCTGAGGATAGACATCCGGGTACTTTGCCAAGACTCGGGTAAAGCTACTTAGTGGCACATTTCCCAAGTCTGCTGGACCAGGGTCCTCCTGAGGCTTCGGTCCGAGAAAGAAAGCACTCTCATCTCGATTTGTGCCGATCAGCAACTTCTTGTTTTTGGCATGACTGGCAACTCCGGAGAGCGGATTACGAGGAAGGAAAACACCGTCAGCTTGTGAGCGAATTGGAAAGTGTATGGGCCATGATTTGAGGAATTTGTTTTGTACTTCGATTAGCTGTTCCGCAGGAGCTGTGCGCAGACTCATGCCAGCCCCGCCGGTCTCCTTCTGCCACAGATTTCCAAAGCCTCTTCCGACTTTCAAGGAGGTCTCCAGGTTGAAGAAGCGGTCAGCTCCACCGCTGACACAGACAGCTTGATTGAACAGCGGCTGAGCCTCTTCACTGGCGAGCAGCAGATCGGTAAGTTTGCCACCTGCGGATTGCCCCCCAATCGTCACACGCGTTGGGTCTCCGCCAAAAGCCTCGATATTCCGATGTACCCAACGCAAGGCCATCAGCAAATCGCGCAATCCATTATTCGCACTACCGGCAAACTCCTGTCCCAATAATGGCGAGACATCTAGAAAGCCCAGAACCCCAAGGCGATAGGCGACGGTTACAAGCACAATGTCTTCTTGGGCAAAAATGCTGCCATCATACATCGGCTCCGTAGCACGCCCCCCAAGAAAACCTCCTCCGTGAATCCAGACAAAAACCGGATAGGATCCCTTCTTCTTCGGCGCCCAGATATTCAGATAAAGGCAGTCCTCGTTAAGGGCAACTCCAGTTATCGGCTTCTGCATTGGAGCCGCACCAAATTGCGTCGCACTGTGAACTCCCGACCAATTCGATACGGGAACAGGAGCGTGAAAGCGAAGATCTCCAATCGGGGGACGCGCAAAAGGAATGCCGCGGAATGCCGCAACCTTATCTGTTGCCGTCCCTTGAAGAGCTCCGTTTTCAGTAAGAACCTTGATCGAATCCAAGCGGCTTGCTTTTACGGAGGAGAATGGCAAAGTGAAGGCAAAAGGCAGTGCGGAAGCCTTAGCGGCATACTGCAAGAATGAGCGACGCGATAATTTCTGTGTACCCATCAACACATCTCTGAACAACGTTCTTGTCCCCATAAAATGGCAGGCATCGGCTCTACGTACTCTCAGCCGACACTCGCAGCTTTGTTCTTAAAGCATTTCCCGAAATACTGTGAACTTTCCAAATCAGGTGAAGAGCGGCTTTCATTCCACCCCAGCAAACCAAAGATAGATTTGCTGGGGGCCCCGGCCTTTGGCGGAAAGCCGCGCCAACTTCTATTGCTTCGGTCTATATCTTTTCGGGAAATGCTCTAGTGCTTGCAAATTTATCTGACAGTCTACAGCTGCAATGCTCATCGAGACAAACGCTTGTCCGCAGTTTAGAGATCTGAAGAAATGGCCGATACAGGCCTTTGATCTGTCCTAGTTGACCCCGTCCGATTCAGGAGTAGAACCTCGGCAAGGTGCAGAGGCCGCACTCCAGTATTCTGGGAGACTTGTTCACAGCAGCTAAATCCGTCACTCACAATGACGGTTCCCGTCTCCGCTCCTCTGACAGCAGGAAGCAACACTCGTTCAGCTAACTTCTGCGAGATCTCAAAATTTGCTTCTTCAAAGCCAAAGGGACCGGCCATGCCGCAACATCCTGAATCGAGCAACTCAACTTTTGCGCCAGTCGCCTGAAGGATTTTGATCTCATCCTGCATTCCCATTAACGCTCGGTGATGGCAATGTCCATGCACAATCATCTTCCCGTTAATTGCAGGAGGTTGATAATCGGGGGCGTATCTCACCAGAAATTCACTTAAAAGCAGGGTCTGATCGCGCAATCTTTGAGCGCGGGGATCATGAGGAAATAGATTCGTCAGCTCATCGCGGAAGACCGATGCGCAACTTGGCTCCAGAACAACAATCGGAGTTCCTGCGGAGAGCTGCGGTTCAAGCGCACACATAACCTTCAGGAGATATCGCTTGGCAGTATCCAACATCCCAAAGTCATAGAGAGGCCGTCCACAACAGAGATGTCCTTGCGGCAAGGAGACACGAAAGCCTGCTGACGTTAATACCTCATAAGCTGCCGACATTGTGGTTGGATGGAAGTAGTTATTAAAGGTATCCGCCCAAAGAAAGACCTCCTGTCCGCTGGACGACATTCTCTCGCGCTGCTTACTCAGAAACGAGCTGGCGAATCGTGGTAATTCCCTTTGAGGATGAATATGCAGCGCAGCCTTGATTGCATGGCTAAACAGGGGAAGCCTTGCCAAGGCATTCGCGATACTGGGTGCTGTCGAGGCGATCCTAGCCCAGCGATCGATTCGGGCGAAAGCGTAGTGAGCCAAAGGTCTCAGTCGCCCTTCATAGTGATGGGCCAGAAACTCCGACTTATAAGTCGCCATATCAACGCTGACAGGACACTCACTTTTGCATGCCTTGCAGGAGAGGCAGAGATCGAGAGATTCCTTGACCTGGTCGTTTTTCCATTGCCCCGGAAGCACTTCATTCTGCATGAGCTCCCAGAGGAGGTGAGCTCGGCCACGGGTAGAGTACAACTCCTCCCCGGTAGCCATAAAACTGGGGCACATAGTACCGGCATCCCGTTTACGGCAAGCTCCCACACCGACACAACGCAACGCAGCCGATGCCAAAGAACCACCATCCTCTATTAGTGCAAAGTGTGTCTTGGGCTGCCACGGTCTATAGTCTGCACCTAGGCGAAGGTCTTCATGCGGCTCATTCGCATCGATCAGTTTCCCGGGATTCAGTCGATTGTCGGGATCCCACAATCTCTTAAAAGAACGAAAAGCTTCCATCAACTCCGGACCGAACATCTTTGGCAGGAGAGCGCCGCGCGATTGCCCGTCGCCATGTTCGCCGGATAGAGAGCCACCGTGTGCAAGAGCGATATCGGCTGCCCGCTCCATAAATTCCCGGAAGCGCAGAATTCCGGCCTTGGTTTCCAGATCAAAGTTGTGGCGCATGTGTACGCAACCTTGACCGAAGTGGCCATACATGGGGCTGTGGTAGCCGAACTCCTGCATGAGTTTGGAAATCGCACGCAGATAGGAACCAAGCTTCGACGGTTCGACGGCTGCATCTTCCCAACCCTCCCATCCGGTTCCTCTTCCCGGGACAAAAGCCGTTGCCCCCAGCCCCGATTCCCGGATGTTCCAGACGCGACGGGCCTCTTCGCTGCTATAGATTCGAGTGGAGGGTCTGGTTGGCAGATCTCTTAGAAACGACAAGAACTGTACTGCCTGCCTATCGGCCTCCGATTGGCTGGAGGCTCCGAATTCAGCAAGCAGAAATCCGTTTCCCTTGGGCAGTAATTCCAAGTCGTCCAGAGACTTTTGTTTCCGGCGTAACGCATCCAGAAGATCTCCATCGATGCCTTCCAGCCCTATCAGAGGATGAGTCAGAATCTCCGGTACCGCATCAGCCGCAAGGAAGATATCCGCGAAACCCACCCCCACAAGGGTCCGATATTGAGGGCTCTGAACCAGACGTAACGTCGCGCCCAGAATGATCGCACAGGTTCCCTCACTGCCAACCAGCGCACGAGCAACATGGAAGCCGCGCTCGGGAAGCAACTCGTCCAGATTGAATCCGGAAACGCGTCGCGGGATCTGCGGAAAGCCATTCCTCACTTTATCCGCATACGCATCGCGAAGCTGCCGGAGTCCCGCATAGATCGCACCGGTCCTACCTCCGGCAGAGATAATCGATTCGAGCTCCGCATCGGAGGTCGCACCAACCCGCATCCGGGTCCCGTCATAAAGCAGCAAATCCAGGGAGACAATATTGTCTACGGTCTTGCCGCCCATCAATCCGTGGACCCCGCAAGAATTATTCCCAATCATCCCGCCAAGGGTACATCGGCTATGCGTTGCCGGATCGGGAGCGAAAGTTAACCCATATCCTTCAGCAACATCGCGCACGCGGTCCAGCACCGCTCCTGGCTGCACCCACACGGTTTTGTTCTCAACATCGACGTCTCCGATGCGGTGCATGCATTTGGAAAAATCCAGTACAACGGCAACATTGCATCCCTGCCCCGCAAGACTCGTTCCTGCGCCTCGGGAGAGAATCGGCGCGCCGAATTCGCGACAGAGCTCAACCGTGGCAATGACATCTTCTTCATCGCGAGGAATAACCAAGCCAATAGGGATATGGCGGTAGTTCGAAGCATCCGTCGCGTACAAGGCACGCGATGCATCATCGAAACGAACTTCTCCACGGATTTTTTGACGAAGCTTTTGTTCCAGATCGCGCGCTCCCGGAAAGCTTTCCCGCGAGCGCGCGTGAGAACTAGGAAGAAGAACAAAAGGGGTTTTGGACATTCGCTTGCTTCTTCTTGCCAAATTGATGACTGCACCTTACAAGTCTTTAGGATGCCTTCGCAGTCACCTTGAAGATTGCTTGAGCATTGGAGCTGTCAAAACTGAGATCCAATGATGTTTTCCCATCCTTCGCCGGCAGTGGCGACCGAGTGATGAACTCATAGAACGAACCCGGGACCTCTTTTTCAATCGTGCTGCCATCTTCCGCGCGGAACCGTCGTATGACACGAGCTGCTATATATGCTGTCTGCCGGACCCTGCCGGATTGAGAGGTCTCTACCGTCGCCTTCATCGCCCTGCCAAGATGCTTTTGCTCATCAGACAGCTGATCGACATCGGGAACTCGATCGGTAGCATGATTGAAAGCATTTCCTTCGGTCGAGATCCACGCCATCTCCGGAGATTCCGCAAGCAAAATCTCGTAATCCGCCAGACTTGGTTCGCTATGCTGACGACTGAAACAGCCTACGAGTACCGGAAGCAATACCGCAGCCCTTTCGATGAGCAGGCATCGGGTAACCTCCAACTCCTCCAACATGCTCTTGGCATCCGCATTCAGCGGATCGACAGAGCTCGAGACAACTCGTCGGACAGCAGACTGAAATTGACTGGAAAATCGATCGGGATGTAACTCACTGATAAAGAACTGCGCAATCTCTTCGGGATAATCCATTTGCGCGTAGGACCGGCCAGTCATCTTTAGTTTTTCCAGGGGATAGGTTCCATTGAGGGCATAGCCCAAAGGCCGCAATATCCTGGTAATCGCTTCCTGTCCGACAGGAAGATCCCCCATGCCATCCATGGCTACCGTGCGAACCGCGCCATGATCGTGCATAACCTTTTTACCGTCACGAAGACAATCCAAAACATACTGCTTTGCATCGGGTACACGCTCGACCAAATCCTCAAACAGAAGCATATTCAGGGCTTGGGAGAGCCCGGCTTGAGAGATGTGAGTCCCACTCTCGCGGGTCAGGTCGGGATGAATCGTCAGGACCTGAAAGAGCCGCTGGGTACGTTCAGGACCAATTACCTTTTCCACTGTTTCTTGCAAAACAGCTTCATTTGCTTTCATAATCCGCCTCCGTCTCAGTGCGGTACTGTTACAAGGTGCTCTAGCGTTCGTCAAGTCTGCCAAACGCTAAACGGATTGGGACTGCCGGATTTCACTCGTCAAATCTTCCCCATCGAGAAAACCGGTGCGTTGAGGGTTCCCAACGTCCGAATCAAAAACCGGATTTATTTTCTGCAACTTACAGACCCCGAAACCTTCCACGGAGTTTTCTCCGCGACTTTCGAGGCTGGCGATTCATCTATTCAGACGGCAGCAAGAAATTCGTGCACCGGCCTATCTGGTAGATCGCACGACCGACATAATTTTGGTAGTTTTTGAAGATACGCTTTCCGCCATCCAGAACGTGCGGATTCCCAAAGGAAAGATGATCAATTGTCGGATGAAGCACCCTGCTCAAGACCCCGCCCGATGTACCATCGCCTTTCTTCCTGATCAAGCTTGTCTTCTGGTTCCCGCCAGTCAAGGGAAGGAGTTGTTGCAGTAGTGAACGTACTCTTCCCCTTTCTAAATCGGATCTTTCGGGCCTTTCGGTATCGCGATTTCCGCCTGATGTGGTTTGGAGCCTGTGCCTCCACCATCGGAACCTTTGTGCAACAGTTTGCACAAAGCTGGCTGGTCTACGATCTCACCAAAGATCCTTTTTATCTCGGCCTGGACTTGTTCTTAGGGCAGTTGCCCATCATCCTGTTCACTTTGGTTGGAGGTGTGTTTGCCGACCGGATGGACCGGCGGAAAATGCTTCTGGCTTCGCAGTACATCCAGATGGCTTGCGCCTTTCTGCTGGCGATCCTTTTCTTTACACACAAGGTGGAGATTTGGCATATCCTCACCCTCTCCTTCGTCGTTGGGTGCGGACAGTCTTTTGGCGGACCGGCATATGCCGCATTGCTGCCTACGTTGGTCGATTCCGAGGATCTGGCAAATGCAATCGCGATGAACTCCATCCAGTTCAATCTCGCGAGAATCCTTGGCCCAACCATTGGGGGGCTGGCTTACACGGCATTTGGCGCCACCTGGTGCTTCACACTGAATGGACTTTCGTTCCTCGCGGTGATTACTTCCCTCTTCATGGTCCAGGTGAAATTCATTCCGGCTAAATCGCACGAGCCGATCCTAAGCAGCATGAAGAATGGCATTCGCTTCATCCGAAACCGCGAAGGGATGGTAGCACTCGTCATCCTTGCCTTCTGTACCACCTTGTTCGGCTTCTCACTAAACGGTTTTCTTCCCGTCTTTGTTCAGAACGTCTTCAAAAAGGGGCCAGAAACCTATACGCTTTTGCTCGTTTTTTCCGGTGCGGGCTCTATCTGCGGAGGCCTGATCGTCGCCGCAATGGAGAAGCTGAAACAACAGGGACGTCTGGCACTGCTGATCCTGATTGCCCTGGGAGCCGTCATTGCAACCTTCTCGCTTTCGCACTGGCTTCCACTCTCCTGTCTCCTGCTCTTCGTGGGAGGCGCAGCAGTCATGGCCTCGGCGTCACTCATGCTCTCTCTCGTACAGCTGATCGTCACAGACGAAATGCGCGGACGAGTTATGAGTGTCTACAATCTGGCCTTCCGGGCAGGGATGCCGGTGGGTAGTCTGGCACTCGGGAAGCTGATACCTATCTTCGGGGTGTCCTATACGCTGGCGGGAACAGGAATGATGCTCGTCGCGGTATCACTTTATTTTTTGATGGCTAAGGGCGACTTGAGCACTTTGCCCGCACCGATAGAAAGTCCTGTTCAGATGGACTAAGGCTTTTCTTGGAGGATGGACCGTTTGCCGGTGCTACCATCCTCCAGAGAAGAAGTCGAAATCGCGAATTAATGACTCAGGTCGCCGGTCGCTAACGGATTCTCCGATTCCCTATAGAACTGATCTTGCAGTTCCAACACCTTCTTATCGTCTTTGACTAAGGCAATGTATTTTGCAAGATTAGCGGCATAGGCATTCAAAACAGCCTCTCCAAGCTCTTTGCTGTTGATGCTTCCCTTCCCCGCGTAGTGATTTGGGAATTGGGCATACCACCAGATTGGCGTATACAGCCCCTGCAGGTTCTCCAATCGTTTTTGATCTTCGCCAGATTGAGTTTTAGCCAATTCCGGATGAACGAGTTCGGGGTGATGCACCAGCGTCGTAGAGGTCTCCTCCTCTCCAGCATGACCGTCGAGCGTTGTCTTACGCAGGGCCTTTAGCTTGGCTTCGTCTGCGGAATCGGGACCGGGTTCGATCACGAATACAGCATAGTTATGCTTCTTTTGGAGCTGAGACTGAGCGAAGAACCGTACAAAGTAGTTGTTCCCGCCATGACCATTCACAAGGATGATCTTGCGAATACCATTTCGGCCCAACTCATCGCAGGTCTCTTGCAATAGTTTCCAGATAAGTTCAGGACTGTACGCAATCGTCCCCGGCTGATGTTTCGCCTCGAAAATCTGGCCAAAGTAATAAGGAGGAAACACTATTGCGTATTCCTTCGTAACGGCACGCAAAGATACTTCACGAACATCGAACAGATCGACTGCCAGCGGAAGATGGGGGCCGTGCTTCTCCAGGATTCCCATCGGAATAATGGCAACCGCATTGGAGGCCTCCAATGCGGTTGGAAACTGAATAGCAGAGAGCTCCTCGTATTTTGTGGGCAGCTTTGCCTGAGTGGAGGCTGTTTGTGCCCATACTGGAGTGAAGAGAAACAACATCGCCATCGTGGCGACACAAGCCAAAGTTTTGCTTTGCTTCATGAACGTCTCCCATTCCGCAGGAATAATAAACGTCACCATGATAGTGCCATTTATCTGCAACGGCTCCGGATTCGCACGACTTTCGCCGGATCGATCCAATTCCATGGCCGGGAATGGTGCTTGAAGGAAGACCGCAGCGGCCCACAAAAACGCAAAAAGATCCGCATGGTCGATGCGGATCTTTTTGCATTGTAGATTCAATCTGATGCTTGGCAGAGCAGCTTACCAGCTGCCACGCTCACCGAAAACCTCTATTACTTTGGCTAGGCGGATCGCGCCATTTTCCCAATTTGCACGTAAACCGTTTTCCACCTTCTCGGCATCCCCACTAATAATGCCCTTGATGATGACCTCGTGTTCGGAAACTGAGAGGTGGAGATCATTGATGATCGAACTTGCATAAAGACGCCAGTAGCGCTCCGCCTGCGGTTCTATGGCCTTATGGATAGCCATCAAACGCGCTCCGGCTCCGGATTCCACGATTGTCCGATGAAAGTCCCGATCCAGATCGAAGATGTCTCCAGCCTGAGCTGGACGATTTTGAACGATATTATTCAACTGCTGATTGAGCTGCTTCAGTTTTGCCGCCATTGTATTGCGCTCTGCCTTGGGAAGCATCGCGGTCCGGCGTCCGGCAAGCCCTTCTACAATTCCGATAATCGAATACAGCTCAGATGCATCTTCCTTAGTTAAGGGAGCAACAACCATTCGTGACTTGCTCACGCTGGTATGCTCGATCACGTAGCCTTCGCGTTGCAGCCAGTGAATGGCGCCACGCACCGGGGTACGACTCATGCCAAGATGCTTGGCTAAATCGCCTTCAACAATCCAGGTACCAGGAGAGAGCTTTCCATGAACAATCAGTTCGCGGATTTCCTTAAAAGCAGTCCGAAGGCTCGCTCCATGCTCTACCCGCGATTTTTTTGAACGCCGCTTTGTTCCATCCGAAACACCGATCATGCCGCCACCATGACAGAGATTATCAAACAAGAATGCACGTTTTTCCCCTTAATTTCAAAGAGATTCAGCTACCGGGGGAAAAAGCTGGCCCAGTCCGGACCATGTGCTGATAGTATACGAGTCATCGATGTATTCAAAGTTGTCTACATTTTGTGATGCATCAAATAAATACAACCCGCAGGGTTCAAGCAATAGACTCCCATACCGCCGGAGAACCAACACGTCTGATCATCGACGGAGGCCCCGATCTGGGAAATGGACCGCTTTCCGAGCGGCTTCACATCTTACAAAAGAAGTACGACAACTTCCGCAGCGCTGTAGTCAACGAACCTCGCGGTTCGGATGTTTTGGTGGGAGCTCTTCTTTGTCCGCCAACAGATCCCTCTTGCGCCGCTGGAATCATCTTCTTTAATAACGTTGGTTATCTTGGCATGTGCGGTCACGGCACGATGGGGGTTGTTGTCACCCTGGCGCACATGGGGAAGATAGGCCCGGGCAGACACAAGATAGAGACTCCCGTCGGTATCGTCCACGCCACTCTTACCTCCGGTGGAGAGGTAACCGTCGATAACGTTCCTAGCTATCTTGCGGAATCCGATGTTACGGTCGACGTGCCCTCCTACGGTAAAGTTAAGGGAAACATTGCATGGGGCGGGAATTGGTTCTTCATGGTCGAAGACCACGAATTCGATATCTCGCTGCATAACGTCGATACCTTGACCGAATTTACCTGGTCTATCCGCCGCAGCCTCGATGAAAGAAAGATCACCGGACGCAACGGTAGCATCATCGACCACGTAGAACTCTTTGCCCCCTCACCGGCAGAGGGCATTCACAGTAAAAATTTCGTTCTCTGTCCGGGCAAGGCCTACGACCGCTCTCCCTGCGGAACAGGAACCAGTGCCAAGCTTGCCTGTCTGTATGCAGAAAAGAAGCTTGCTCCGGGAGAGATTTGGCACCAGGAAGGTATCCTGGGCACAGTTTTCCACGGAAGCTTTCAGGTAGAAAACGGACATATCCTACCCAGCATCACCGGTTCCGCTTACGTCACTGCGGAATGCACGTTGCTACTCGATCCCAAAGATCCTTTCTGCATGGGTATTCCGCGATGACGACGACTTACGATGCCGTTGTCCTTGGAGCAGGCATCGTAGGGTCCGCCTGTGCACTTGCTTGCGCGCGCGAAGGGATGAAGGTACTCGTTGTCGAGCGCGACGTAATCGGCAGCGGAGCTACTGCTGCTGGAATGGGGCATGTAGTTGTAATGGACGACTCGCCCGCACAACTTGCCCTCACACAATACTCTCAGTCTCTCTGGAATACGCTGGCGCCATATCTTCCCAAGAGCGTCGAATTCGAAAATCGAGGGACACTCTGGGTCGCAGCTGATGAGGAAGAGATGCAGGAGGTTTTCAGAAAATGCGGAGTTTATCTGGAAGCAGGTATCTCCACCAATGTCCTGAATCCGTCAGCACTGGCAACGACCGAACCGAATCTGCGCAAGCCCTTGGCTGGAGGGCTTCTTGTACCCTCCGATGGAGTAATCTACCCACCGAGCGCGGCCTACTTCTTCTTGAAAGAAGCAGAGAAGCTGGGAACAGTTGTCCAGATCGGCAGTACAGTCGTCAAAGCCGGAGATAGAATCACACAGCTCGAAAGTGGTGAGACCATTCGCTCCCCCCGCATCATCAACGCCACGGGAGCGGACTCGCCGTGTATCACAAAGGGGCTCCCGGTAAAGAAGCGGAAGGGACATCTGGTTATCACCGATCGCTACCCGGGCTTCGTTCACCATCAGCTCGTCGAGCTCGGATACCTGAAAAGCGCTCACTCCGTTGCATCGGATTCAGTTGCCTTCAATGTTCAGCCCCGCAGTACAGGACAGCTCTTAATTGGTTCTTCCCGTCAGTACGGAGCGGAAGACAATGGAGTCGATCACAAAATTCTGACGGCGATGCTCAAGAGGACGATGGAATATCTTCCTTCGGCGGGAAAGCTATCTTCCATTCGAGTTTGGACAGGTTTCAGGGCAGCAACACCGGATAAGCTACCCCTGATAGGGCCGCATCCTGAAGATGAAAGCCTTTTCCTGGCTACAGGCCATGAAGGATTGGGCATAACTACTTCTCTGGCAACGGCACAGTTACTTACAGACTATCTCGTAGGCCGTCAATCAAAGATTCCCATTGAACCTTATCTCCCGAAACGTTTCTCCAGGGAGGAAATTCATGCCTGAGATGGTTCAGTTGACGATTAATGGCAAGTTAGTCCAGGTTCAGAAAGGTAGTTCAGTAGCCGCTGCACTTATCTTTGCCGAAGCTCCTGCCCGCACCTCGACCACTCAGCAGGCAGCACGCTCTCCTCTTTGTGGAATGGGCATCTGTTTTGAATGCAGAACCATCATCGACGGAGAGCCGCACCAACGCAGCTGCCAAATTCTGTGTAAAGACGGAATGGATGTGCGGACACAATGATGGATATCTTCGACATCCTCGTCGTCGGCGCAGGACCGGCAGGCTTAGCAGCAGCCGTGGCCGCTGCGTCGTCAGGGAAACGTGTTGCCCTGATCGATGAAAATTTCCACGCAGGAGGGCAGATATGGCATAGCCGGACTGATTCCGGCAATGCAGAAGGCTCACTCCATCCCTCTACACAAAAGTATCTGCAGCAGGTCCGAGATTATGCAGTTACGCACATACAGGGATATCGAGTTTTCGCTCAGCCTATGCCCAATGTTCTTCGTGCGGAGGGATATCGGCAAACTCTCGACATTACTTATGACAGGCTGATCCTTGCCACCGGAGCTCGCGAACGCTTTCTTCCTTTTCCCGGATGGACCTTACCGAATGTCATGGGCGTTGGAGGCCTGCAGAATCTGGTTAAGTCCGGTCTTCCACTAGAAGACAAACAAGTCGTAATTGCAGGCAGCGGACCCTTGCTACTTGCTGTTGCTGCCTATGCGAAACAACATGGAGCCAAAGTTGTCGGCATCTTTGAACAAGCCTCGATGCCGCAATTAGCGAAGTTCGCGGTTTCCATCCTGGCTCACTCCGCAAAAGTTCTCCAGGCAGCCAAATACCGGATGGAAACTCTCGGAGTACCCTATCACTCCGGATGCTGGCCGGTTGAAGCCTTTGGCCGGGAACGAGTGGAATTTGTTCGCCTGACTAACGGGAACAAACGTTGGCAGATCCCTTGCGACTATCTGGCGTGCGCCTTCAACTTCGTGCCTAATCATGAGCTGGCATCGATGCTTGGCTGCAAAATCGAATCCCGTATGGAAGGCAATCAAGTCTGGGTCGATGAATGGCAGCAAACATCTGTTCCGAATATTTATTGCGCCGGAGAACCAACAGGCATCGGAGGATTGGAGCTCTCTCTCATCGAGGGAGAAATAGCAGGATTTGCCGCAGCGGAAAAGCCGTTTCATGCGAAGCGTCTTTTTGCACATCGCGACAAGATGAGGCTCTTTGCTCTTCGGTTACAGCAGAGCTTTCGCCTACGGCCAGAGCTGAAGAATCTGGTCAGGAACGATACGATCTTCTGCCGCTGTGAAGATGTTCCCTTTGGCGCAGTAAAAGAACATTCTTCATGGCGCTCAGCAAAACTCCACACCCGTTGCGGCATGGGTCCGTGCCAAGGACGCATTTGTGGAGCTGCCGCAGAACATCTTCTCGAGTGGAAGAATTTTCCCATTCGCCCCCCGGTCTTTCCCGTCCGACTTTCTAGTCTGGCTGATACTCCATCTCACACCGAAGCCGATGCTTCGCAACCCCAGGAGGCACGATGAATTGGTATGGCGTAATGCCCGCAATGACAACAAGTTTCGATGACAAAATGCAGATCGATCATGCTTTCATGGCAAAGCATGCAGCATGGATGATAGATGCCGGTTGTACAGGAATCATCTCCCTGGGATCTCTGGGAGAAGCCGCGACTCTGCAATTTGAAGAGAAGAAATCCATTTTGAAGAACATGGTGAACGCTCTCAAAGGACGGGCTCCAGTCGTAGCAGCCATCTCATCGTTGTCCACTGAGGAATCGGTTGCACTGGCCCGCGCAGCAGAAGAAATTGGCTGCTCCGGGCTGATGGTTCTTCCTCCCTACGTGTACCTTGGCGATTGGCGGGAAACTAAAGCTCATGTGGGCGCAATCTTCAACGCCACGAAGCTCCCGTGCATGCTATACAACAACCCCGTCGCTTATGGGACAGATTTCAAACCAGCGCAGATCCAGGAATTGGCCACGGAGTATGACAACCTCCGAGCCGTGAAGGAGTCGAGCACTGATGTTCGTCGCATAACTGCTATCCGTGCACTCGTTGGAGACCGGCTTCATATCTGTGTCGGTGTCGATGACTCAATCGTCGAAGGGATTGCGGCAGGAGCAACCGGATGGGTCGCAGGCTTGGTTAATGCCTTTCCACATGAATCGGTTGCGCTCTTTCGCTATGCGATCGAACAACAAACCGCACAAGCTTTCGATCTATACCGCTGGTTTTTGCCTTTACTTCGCATGGATACCGTTCCCAAGTTTGTTCAGTTGATTAAGCAAGTGCAGCAGGAAATAGGAATGGGTAGCGCCAGAGTCCGCGCACCCAGACTCGAATTGGTTGGTGCGGAACTGGAAGAAGTTAAGGGGCAAGTTCAGCTGGCTCTCAAAAATCGTCCTGCCGTTACGGAACTCGCGGGTTCCAGGAGCTAGTTTTCAAGTATTCATGCAAAAATCCCAGGCCTTGTCTGTGAGCGAGCATAAAGTTACCCTAGGCTCCAGATAAGGCCATAACCTTGTGCATGCAGATCGAGCCTAAAACCTACGGAGAAGAAGAAGTGACTCTGACCGGACAATCGTTTCTGGGAGCAGACCGTGGAACACGCCACGGTCAAACTTTTGCTGCGTTTAACCCGGCCACAGGTGAAACGCTCCAACCTGCTTATTACTCAGCAGGAAAAGATGAAGTCGAACAGGCGGTATCTTTGAGTACCGCAGCATTTCCTGTTTATAGCAAGATCTCCGGACGACAAAGGGCTGCCTTTTTGCGGAAGATTGCAGATGGCTTCGATTCTGCCGTCGATCAATTGATTGCGCGCGCCAATCAGGAAACGGCCTTACCCCACCCTAGACTGAAAGGGGAAGTCGCTCGAACAAGCAATCAGCTTCGTCTCTTTGCCGATCTCATCGAAGAGGGCTCCTGGGTGAATGCCAGGATTGACCGGGCGAATCCCGATCGGGCACCCCTCCCTAAGCCGGATCTTCGATCCATGCTTCGTCCCATAGGTCCTGTAGTTGTTTTTGGGGCCAGCAACTTTCCGCTCGCCTTTTCAGTAGCAGGAGGAGATACAGCCTCGGCGTTGGCAGCAGGAAATCCCGTCATCGTAAAGGCCCATCCCGCTCATCCTGGAACCAGCGAATTGGCGGGAGAAATCATCTGCCAAAGTGTGGCTGCCTGTGGACTTCCGGCCGGCGTCTTCTCTTTACTCTTCGACTCCGGAATCGAAGTCGGTACGCAATTGGTGCAGCATCCCAAAGTCAAAGCCGTGGCCTTTACCGGATCGCTTGCCGGTGGGCGCGCTCTGATGGATTTGGCAGCAGCACGTCCAGAGCCGATCCCATGCTTCACCGAAATGAGCAGTACAAATCCACTCTTCATTCTTCCCGAAGCATTAAAAACTCGCGGTTCAGAAATCGCCGCAGGACTTCATGGTTCCTTCACCTTAGGGGCTGGACAATTTTGTACCAAGCCTGGATTAGTTTTCTTGCAACGAACAGAACCGGCCGATCCATTTCTCAAACAGCTTCGTGAACTAACGGAACAATCCACACCACCGACGATGCTCACGCCCGGAATTGCTTCCCACTATCGGAAGCTTCTGGAAGCACGAGAACAAGACCAGATCACGATTACAAGTTCAACCAAACAAGAAGCATTCTGTACAATTCCAGTTACTCTTCTGGAAGCAGACATTCAGCTGCTCAACGACCAGCCAGAATACAGCGACGAGGTCTTTGGGCCCACAACGCTGGTGTTACGCTACGACCAGAAAGCAGAGACTCTCAAAGCAGCAGAAGACCTTCGTGGACATCTGACAGCGACACTTTTCGGAACAGAGAAAGACTTTCTCGAATTCGCAGATTTGATCTCAATTCTCGAACGAAAAGTAGGACGCCTGATCTTCAATCAATATCCAACCGGAGTAGAGGTCTGCCATGCCATGGTGCATGGAGGCCCTTATCCTGCAACTTCCGATAGCCGATCTACTTCAGTGGGAACACAAGCTATCTTTCGTTTCGCTCGCCCTGTCTGTTACCAAAACTTTCTGCAAGAGCTTTTGCCTGAAGAACTAAAGGATGAAAATCCAATCGCAATCCTTCGCATGGTCGATGGAACATACACCAGAGAACCAGTTGCTACTCTCGCAGAGAAGTAGCGTCCTTGGGCTTCATCATCAGTCTCATACTAAAGACAGATGAAGCCCAGAAACCTAAGCTTGTACAAAATTATCCCGCAGCAGAAACATCTTCGTCGAGTTCGTTCACAACAGGAAATGCATCGATCACAGATCCGGAGCTCAAAGGAGAACTGTCCACTTCCTGTCTCTTGGCCCTATTCCGTTTCTTGAGAAGAATGTAAATAGGAATCCCTATGGCCACAATGCCTAAGCCAGGCCAAGTGGTTCCAGGACTATAGCGGAAAAGTACTACCAGGATAATGCTTGCTCCCACGATATAAAGTAACGGAGTAAAGGGATATCCCCATACTCGATAGGGCCTCGCTGCAAACGGACGCGTCTTGCGTAGACGAATCAGCCCAACCATCGTCAAGATATAGAACAAGAGAGCTGCAGAGATAACGTAATCCAAAAGATCGCTATAGAGATTTCCATATTGATGCGTCACAGGATTATAGGTACGAGGGAGAACAAGTAAAGAGGCCCAAAGACCTTGCAACAGAAGCCCCATGCCAGGCACCCGTGCACGATTCAGCTGTTTTGCAGCTGAGAAGAATAGTCCATCCTTGGCAATAGCGAAGCATGCTCTTGCACCAGCCAACGTCAGAGCATTCACGGTTCCAAAGGTAGAAACCATAATCGCGGCAGCAAGAAGAGAAGCACCGAATCCTGGAAAGATCTTCTCTAACATTGCCGCTGCGATTCGATCGCTGGGGGTGTTCTGCATGACGCTGAGAGGAAGTGTGACAAGATATGCTGTGTTGCAGAGCAGATAAAGCACAACCACCATACTGGTTCCCAGGAACAGGGCTACAGGCAGATTCTTCTTTGGATGCTTCACTTCTGCAGCAACAAAGGTAATGTCATGCCAGGAGTCGGCAGCAAAGAGCGAACCGGTTTGCGAAAGACAGATCGCCACAAACAGTCCAAAAGATGTTGCCGCGGTTAAGCCATCCGAGAGAATCGATACACCTTGTGCCGATAAAGGATGAGAAAAATTCGATCGAATCGCTTCGCTATTTGCCCCCAGGATAAATCCCAGAAGAATGACTCCGCCCAACGCTCCAAGCTTTGCGGCAGTAAAAAGGTTCTGTACAACTTTGCCTAGACGTACTCCCAGGCTATTCACACCCGCCAAACACAGGATGATTCCGATAGCCAATAGCTGAGAGGTAGAAAGGGAAACAGCATAATGCGAAGAGAGGTGAAGAGGTGCAATCAGATAACGATCTTCCGCAATTGCAGGTAGAAGAACTCCTGTATAGCGTGCAAAAGCGATTGCAACAGCGGCAATAGTCCCCGTTTGTATAACCGTCCACAATGTCCAGCCATACAAAAAACCGAGTAAGGGAGAGAAGGCCTCTCGCAAGTAGATATACATGCCACCCGCATGAGGCATCATTGCAGCTAATTCTCCGTAGGAGAGTGCGCCGACTACAGTAAGGATTCCGGTAATACCCCAGGCAGCAAGCAGCCAGCCCGCACTGCCAATCTCGCGGGACATAGAACCGGAAACGATGAAGATGCCCGATCCAACCATGATGCCGACCACGATCATGACCGAATCGAACAGACCTAGTTCACGGGTAAAACCATCCCGTGACTCCTCCTCTGGCGGGGTAAGTCCAGTGTGCATAGGTTGTACGTAGCCTTGGGAATTGATTTACAGTCGTTTTCGAACTACGTGGTCCTGCTGCTGCAAATTGTCTGAATACTTTATCTTTACCGGTGATCCTGACTCGATCTACCTTGGAGCCGAACGGCTCGGATGCCCCTTGAGTTTAAAGCATTTCTACCGCCGAATACAGCACGTTCTTCCTAGCCGCTGTTTTATAGACCACAAAAGCTCCAGGGGACCTGCCGCCTGGCAGGTCCCCTGGAGCGATGTTCGTCAACTTCCTCCGATTTGGGAGAAGTCTTCTAGAAGGATAGGTTGGCGCGCAGTTCAACCCAGCGAGGATTATTGGTTACATAACCCGTCGCAAAGCTGGATGACTGCACACTGGTGGTATATACATTGTCGCCGCCACCGAAAGAACCGGGGACGCTTCCAAAGACTGGATGGTTCCACACGTTCAGGAACTCACCCTGGATTTTGAAGTTTATCTTTTCACGAATGGGGAATGCCTTTGACACAGAAACGTCGTGATAAAAGGCATGCGGACCGTAGAGATAAACGTTGTCTCCAATCGTTCCCGGTGTGGTGTTCGCGCTGATATAGGAACTATTCGCACCACCACCGGTTTTGTTTTGCAGATACTTCGAATCAATTAACGTTGCGTAAGAAGTTCCCTGTACACGGTGTACCCCGACAGCACTTTGCAACTGCTTACGGGTTACACCATTCAGCCTGACTCCGCCATCGGCATAGTCGTTATAGGTATAGTTTCCACCGGTAATCTGCTGTGCGGCACCAGATTGGAAGGTGAGAAGCGAACCTACCGTCCAGTTACCAAGCACGCGATTGTACCAATGATTGGAACCGAGAAATGCCTTTCCAGGTCCAACCGGTAGATCGTATGTACCACTGATATGCAGGACGTGGCGAATATCAAAAGGAGTAGGACCATATCCCCTACGCATATTGCGCAAGGTATAAATACTGTCTCCCCCTGCTGTCCAATTACGAGTCGATCCTAAGCCCAGAGTTTTACCGAAAGTATAGTTAGCATCGAAAGACAGACCTCTCCACATTTGCTGGCGATAATCGACCTGTAACGCATGGTAAGAGGAATACCCCTTGGAAACCATCAAGCTGGTACTCGTCCCAGCAGCATACGGATTAGCCTGGAAGAAATTCGTAGGATATCCGGCGCCTCCGCCACTATATCCAGCATTAGTCGCACATGGAGTGAAATTCGAACCAACTAGGTTACAGAAGTAGGTGGTCGCTCCGCCCACACCGCTCAAGGTATTAGCAAACGTACCAACTTGTCCGGTCTGCAAATAGTTAACGAAGTCAGTATTTGTGTAGTCAGTGGAGCCTGCAAACGCGGCGTTGATGATTGGCAGCGCAGATTGCCCTGCCAAGCCATTATTTGCAAAGCTGCAAGGTGCAGATCCTTCTTGACCACAATCAGGATGGGCAGCCATATATGCCTTGAGGTTCGCCTGTGCCTTCTTAAATTCCTCCAAGAATCCATTTTCGAATACGTTAACTTCATTGGGATTGATAGCAATCCACTGACGAAGTGTACGATTTCCGTTATAGCGGACTTCAAGAGCACCATGCCCAAACTGCCGTTCGATTCCCAAGTTCCAGCTCTCGGTGTAAGGCTGTTTGATGTGCTGGTCGATACCTGAAACTGCAATGGAATTAATGAAGGTAAAGTCTGCAAGCGGCTCCGACTTCAAATACGAAGAAGGCGACAAACCATATGCAGGCATAGTATTACCGAGCGATAAAGATCCAGGAGTGAAGGTACCGCTCTCCCCTGTGGTATTGGCATTTAAATAGAACTTCTGGTAGAAAAATGCACCATACGATGAGGCGTTATCCCAAATATACTGCTGGGGAACTGTAAACCTGCGCAGGTTAAACCCGGCACGTACCACCGTCTCGCCATCTCCTACGATTCTGCCGAACAATCCAGTCTTTCCTTTTGGATTCCAAGCAAGACCAACGGCAGGCTGAGGAGAAACATTCCACGGATCGTAGCTGTGCGGACGAGCATCTACCGTTGGGTTGCTTACGCCCTTGAAAGAACCAGGATTGAATAGATTGTCCACCCCCGAAGGACCATAGATCGACTCCTTCGCAGTAGAGTGGTATGCACCAGTCAAATCATAGTTGTCGCCGGTGAAATCCCAACGCAAACCATAGTTAAAAGTGAAGCTGGGAGATACACGCCAAGAGTCCTGGAAAAACAGACCCCATGCGGTCTGACGCTCATCGAGGTTATAGGCGCTGATGGTTCCTGGCGAAGAATAACTATTCGTTGCTTGGTTATAGGTGTTCGATCCGCTAACGGAGGAAAGCCGCCCTGTAAGGATGGCGTAAAGCTGTTGAGCCTCGCTCCGTTTTGTACTGCTTGCATTTGGCAGAGTTGCCGGAGAAAACGCGTTGATTGCCGGATCGCCAGTAGCCAATCCCAAAGAATATTTCGGAAAACCTTGAGGATCGTTCCAATAGTGGTCCTGCTCCCGATACCAGGAGAAACCCATCTTGAATGAATGGGCACCCTTTTGCCAGCTTAAGGTATCCGAGGCATTAAGAACGGGATAGAAGTTCGATGTCGGCATTGTATAAACCTGGCCAGACATAGAGCCATTGAACCCATAGTTATCCATCCCCCAATATACAGTCGGGTTCGAGGCGTAAAGAGGTTTCGCGTCTTTTGCGTTCTGGGTAGAGTTATAGAGATAACCAACCTTGAACTGATTGATCATCATTGGGGTTACATCCCAATCCACACCATAGCTCGCGGTATAGCTACGCATGTGATAAGAGCCACCCTGGCCTGAAAAACCCGCCCCAGGAAACGTCGGTGCATACGAGTTATCAGTGGTGCGATTTGTAACATTCCAGGCCAGATTCATACGAACCCGGGAGGAGAGATTGTAGTCCAGACGCATGGTTGGGTAGTAGTAGGTGTCGGGACTATGAGTTGTCCAGTTTAGCTCATTAACATTGGGATCGGTTGTGGACAGTGTCGTACCCGATGAAAGAGATGAATTAATGGCTGAGAGTTCGCTGGCAATTTTGGAGTTAACGGTGGTAGGCAATGACGTGCCATTTGCAGTGTTGTACGACTGCGCCAATGACAGCAGGTTTACGGTATGAGTAGTTTTGTCCGTCTCGGTATTTCCGACATAGGTAAAACTTCCTGACTGTACTGCAGAGGTCAGATAGTTGTTCTTGGTGTCCTTCTGTTGAGGGATGCGGCGCGAAGAGAGCCCACCGAAGAAGAACAGTTTGTCCCGAAGAATAGGTCCACCTACACTACCGCCAAAGTCCGTGAAAATCACCTTGGTACGACGCTGCTTGTTCACATTGTGAGCATAAGTATTAGCCCACAATCCTGAATTTCGCGAATCAACATAGATACGACCGTGATATTCATTCGTACCTGCCCGCGTAACGAAGTTGACTTGCATTGTCGCTTGACCAAAGCCTTGGTCAAGATCGAGTTGATCTGTGACAACCGACATCTCCGCAATATTCTCAACGCGAGGGGAAGCGGAGGGATTGACATTGCCGTTATACTTCCCGCGGGAAGCACCACCAACGGCACCATCAACACTACTGCTTTGATTGCTGAAGGGCTGGCCATTCCAAACCCCGTAGCCAGTTCCGTTGGAACCAGTCACATTGCCGGTATAGCCCGGTGTCAACCTGGCCAAAGCGGTTAAATCACGGCCAAGCATGGGAAGGTCCTCGATCCATTTGAGATCGATAACGCTGCCAATTGAAGTAGTACTAACGTCCAACAAGGGCGTCATACTCGCGCTTACCGTTACCGTATCGGATGCTTTGCCAACTTGTAGGGTAACTGCGACATCCGTTGTTTGTGCCGAATGCACAAGAATACTTTCCAATACCGTGTTCGCATAACCAGCCTTGGTTACCGTCAAGCGATAGGTACCGATATTCACATTGACAAAGGTATAGCCGGCCTTCTCCTGGGTCTTCGCAGTGCGAACAGCATTTGTGGAAGGATCTACGAGTTCCAAATGAGCTTGTGGGATTAAACCACCAGTTGCGTCCGTAACCGTGACAGCAACCGCTCCCTGCGACCCACTCTGCGCCCGCGCTTCTCCACAAAACAATCCCAGCAGAAGAAATGCCGAGAATGTGCACAATATTGTATTTATTTTTAGCATCAACAATTCTTCCCTTCCTTATTCATTCCCCTGCACACCCGCAGTACTACCAGTTCTTGCAGTTTCCGGATCCTGCCGCCCTAGACTGCCTTTGGCGTCTTTCTTGACCTGGCATTCGTAAGGATTGCCAGGTTGTATTCGTGAGAAAACATCTTCTCGAATCCGTAATGGCATAAAATTATGTATTCATTGTTGTATATTTGCAACCTGAAAATAATGAACAACTTGAACCTTGGTATTTTCCTACCTAAAGCGTTTTATTTTGTTGAGAAATCCTTTTCTTAAAGTTGGAAATTTGCTCCCTTCCAGGAAATTCGATTCCCTTAAATACAGCTAAGCCCTTTGCCATGCATAGCTTGGGCGAAGTGGCACTTTCTCAACTTCTGCGTTTTCGACCTTTGAAAGAAAGATCAAGAAAAGTAATGACGGAAAACGGATGTCTGCGAGGCCATTCCGTCGAAGAAGGGCCCCTGCTCCCCGGATACTTTGGAGACAAGACTAGAGCCTGACAGGCTCTACGCAGTTTTCACGTTTATGGTTACAACCGAAAATGGCGGAAGGTCGAGCTTGATTCTCGCATTCTCTACCCGCACAGGATGCGCCTTGGGAATGACCCGATCCGGCATATCGAAACTGTTATAAGCGTTAATGTCGCTATCATGCAGAATCATTGCGGTTGCCTGTCGAGGAACTGCATCATGCAGCTCGCAATCGATGTGCAATTCAGCCTCGCGGGAGGGATTAACCAAACTGATTCGAACAGAATGCTCATCCTTATCCTTCGAAGCCGAAGCTGACACACCTAAAGCAGAGGTGTCTTCTGTTTCCACACGCACGGCCGTCTTTGCACGATGATCTTTAAAAAGGGCAAATGCATGATACGTAGTCGTACGAACCGACTGTTTCCCGTCCGGGCCATCGGTCACCAACAACGATTGCAGAACATTCATCACCTGGGCGATATTACACATGTACAGCTTGTCTGCCTGACGATTAAAGAGATTCAATCCTAATCCGGCGGCAACGCCACTACGCATCGTGCTCTGTTGCCAAAGTTTCCCTCTGCGCTTCTCATCCTCTTCCGGGATCGTGTCCCAGACTCCCCACTCATCGAGAATGAGAGCTACTTTATCTCCGTGATGATAGCCATTGAGCACGTCGCGTTGATGGACAATAGCTTCTTCGACCTTTTTGAAAATCGCAAGCTGCTCATCACTGTGAGTCCCATCGAATTTAGTAGCAACCTGGCTACCACCTGAGTAGTAGTGCATACTCAGTCCATCGGGAAGTCCGCCTTGTAGCGTGTCCAGGAGACCGCGCGTCCAGCGAACATCGTCTCCGGAAGGGCCGCTGGCAATAAGAAATGGCTCTGTACCAAAATCTTTCAAATAGACAGCGAATTGACGATAGAGATCCCCATAGCGCTCCGGACGCATGTTTCCACCGCATCCCCAGCTCTCATTACCAACACCCCAGTACTTCACACGGAAAGGTTCCTTTGATCCGTTTGCCGCGCGAAGATCCGACAAGGTACTTCCGGCAGGGTAATTACAGTACTCCATCCAATCCCGCAGTTCGTTCGGTGTGCCACTACCCACATTTCCGGCGAGATACGGCTCGGCCCCAATCATGCGGCACAGTTCGATAAATTCATGAGTCCCGAAACTGTTGTCTTCCAGGTATCCGCCCCAGTGGATATTCACTCGTTTGGAACGCTGCTTTACCGGTCCAATGCCTTCGCGCCAGTGATAGTCATCGGCAAAGCATCCACCAGGCCAACGTAGAACCGGAACCCCCAATTCACGCAGATATTGCACCGCATCTTTTCGAAAACCATTGATGTTGGGAATAGAAGAATCCTTGCCAACCCAGATCCCACCATAAACGCAGGAACCCAGATGTTCGGCAAATTGGCCGTGCAGTTCCGGACGAATGGTTCCAATTTCCACATCAGTGCGCACCAAAATATGCTGCGTTTTACCGGGTGAGGTAGCAGCAGTAAGCCAACGGGGAGCCCCCATTGCTAAAGAAGCCGCCGCAGAGGCAGCGAAAAAATCACGACGGGAGATCCGCTTGCTCATCTTGTTTCCTTGCCATCGAGGGACTTTGTAGTTTGCAGTATGTATACATCAAATTTGCATTTTTTGTATACAAATTACGACAGCTTGCGTCATTCTCTGCGACTACACTGATAGGGTGTACTACCCCAATTAGGGCATTCTCAGTCTAGCGACAACTCAGTCGCAAATGCCGCTTCACTGTCCAGGAGGACCTTCATGCAGCGAGTAGTCGCTGTTCTTGCAGCAGCCTTGATTTTTGGCACTTCGTGTCCCACGTCTCTGTCGCAATCCCTAGAATCCCGTCGCACTGAGCTCAAGAAAGCGCTGGCAGCAGAATGGGAATATCAGCTCGAAACAAATCCGGAGTTTGCCACCTATGTTGGGGACAAGCGCTTTAACAATCGGCTCAGCGATTATTCGGCCGCAGCACATCTTCAAGCACTAGACCATGCCAAGCAAACGCTTCAAAAGTTCAAGACCATAGACACATCAGGCTTTCCAGAGGAAGAGAAGTTAAATCTGGAATTGATGCTGCAAGGTCTGCAGAGCAGCATTGACGCTGCCGCACTGAAGGGATGGGAGATGCCCGTAGATCAGATGAACGGTGTTCATCTCGATCTGGCAGCAATGCCTTCGCAAATGCCCTTTGAAAATCTTCGCGACTACGAAAACTATATTGCACGGTTGCACCAAATCCCTCGAGTTATACAGCAGACAACAGTTAACATGCGCCTCGGATTAGCGGACCATCTGATGCCGCCGAAATATCTTCTAGAGAAAGTCGTCGCGCAAACCGATGGTCTCGCGCATCAAGCTCCGGAACAGAGCCCCTTCTTTCAGCCATGCCAACAATTCCCGGACAGTATTGCGCAGAAGGACCGGCAGCGACTCACTCAGGAGATTCGCAAAGCAATCGAAACAGAAGTTCTGCCCGCATATACAGGCTTCGCGGATTTTGTTCGCAAGGACTATGCCCCAAAAGGGAGAACTGAATATGGAGTCTGGTCATTACCCGATGGAGAAGCACGCTACCGTCTAGCAGCCCGGCTAATGACGACCACAAACTTCTCTCCGGAAGAGATTCACCAAATGGGGCTGAAGCAAGTTCAGCAAATCGATGAGCAGATGCTGGCTCTTGCGAAGCAACAAGGATTTTCCGATCTGGAAACCTTTAACGAGCATATCCGCAAGGATCCTAGATTTCGTGGAACATCGGGCAAGCAGATCTTCGATCTCTATCAGCACTACACCGACCAGATGTATGCCAAACTACCTCAGCTCTTTGGACATCTCCCGAAAAACAAACTGGAGGTTGTTCCCATGGAAGCTTACCGTGCTCCTGCCGCTGTGCCAGCCGACTATTCTCCTGGTGCTGCGAATGGCTCTCGCCCCGGACGCATCAATGTCAATGAATATGCACCCGAAAGCAGATTGTTATTAAACGTCGAAGCTATCGCCTACCACGAAGGAATTCCCGGCCATCATCTGCAGTTCTCGATAGCACAGGAATTGCCGGATCTCCCGCCCTTCCGTAGATTCGGAGACTATAACGCCTACAGCGAAGGATGGGCATTTTACGCTGAACGTCTGGGAAAGGAAGTAGGCTTCTACCAGGATCCTTACAGCGAATATGGAAGACTCGAAAATGAGATGTGGCGCTCCGTTCGCCTGGTGGTAGATACGGGAGTCCACTATAAGCACTGGACTCGGCAGCAGATGGTTGATTTCTTCCGTGCCCACACAGCGATGGACGATCCGAATATCCAGTCTGAGGTTGACCGCTATATCGCTTGGCCAGGACAAGCTTTGGCCTACAAGCTTGGGCAGATGAAAATTCTCGAGATGCGCGAGCGTGCCAAGACAGAATTAGGAGACAAGTTCGACATCAAGAACTTCCATGATGCTGCTCTTGCAGAAGGCCCTCTGCCACTGGATGTATTTGAAAAGCACATGGTCCATTGGATCGAAACGCAGAAGAAGCTTGCCACAAATCGCTGACCGTCAATTGCTAAAAACATCCAAACCGTGCAGAAGATTTCACTCTTCTGCACGGTTTTCTTTTTCAGAGCGGAATCAGGGTAGATGTATCCGCAAGCCACAGAGGACTGCGCAGCTTTTCCGTCAAGAAAAGCTGCACTTATCCCTTGCTCGATCGAACACAGTAACCCTGATTCCGCTCTAGAACTCGATATTGGCTCGAAGCTCGATGACGCGCGGTCTATTCGAGACAGAACCAATTCCGAAATTGCTGGACTGTACCGAGTTCTGGAAAGTTTGGTCTACATTTCCAAACGAATATGGAGTACTGCCGAAGACCGGATGATTCCAGATATTGAGGAACTCTCCTTGGAAGCGGAACCTCAGATCTTCTCGGATGGGAAAGGCCTTCGATAACGAGACATCATGGTAAAAGGCATGAGGTCCATAGAGATATAGCACATCTCCAATCGTCCCAGCCGTGGTATTAGGGTTGATGTAGGTACTATTCGCCCCATTTCCGGTAGAACTGGCTAGATACTTAGGATCAATTAAAGCCGCGTATGTTTGACCGGGAATGCGATGAACGCCTACAGACTGTTGCAATTGCTTACGGGTAACACCTGTAAGAACAATGCCTCCATCCGCATAATCGTTATAGGTTTTGTTCCCTCCGGTGATCTGTTCCGGGGCTCCGGATTGAAACGTCAGGATGGAACCAATTGTCCAATCTCCGAGGATGCGGCTGGCCAAACCTCCGCTACTCAGGAACGTCTTGTTGCGCCCAATAGGGAGATCGTATGTTCCGGTAATGTGCAGAACTTGCCGAATATCGTAGGGGGTTGGACCGTACCCACGATGAAGATTACGTAAGGTCATCAGATTATCGGCGCACCCCGTCCAGCAACGGGTCGATGAAAGACCGAGAGTTTTGCCGAAAGTATAATTCCCGTCGAGTTGCAGCCCCTTCCAGGACTGCTGCCGGAGATCGATCTGCAGAGCATGGTAGTTGGAATAACCTGCCGCAGTTACATATCCTGTGCTGGAAGGAGAACTGCTGGTTCCCGAAGCATAAGGATTCGCTTGGAAGAAGTTGATTGGATAACCAGCCCCTCCACCCGTATAACCGGCATTGTTTACGCAGGGAACAAAAGACGCTCCGACTAGATTACAGAAATAGACTGCAGCCCCACCCACCCCGGTAAGTACATTCGCCATAGCACCTGCTTGGCCAGTCTGAACGTAATTCAGATAGGAACTATTCCCATAATCCTGCAGCCCTATGCCGGTACCGCCGGAACTTTCGCCGGCAAATGCTGCGTCGAAGATAGGAAGCTTTTTCTGACCTGCCAGCCCGTTATAAGCGAACGACTCTATACCTGCAGCATGATTGGCCGCGTAGTTGGCTTGAGCATTTTGAAACTCGGATAGAAATCCGTTCTCAAAGATATTTACTTCGTTGGGATTGATCGTTAGCCATTGATGCAGGGAACGATTACCACTATACCGAATCTCAAGAACCCGGCTGCCGAATTGGCGCTGAATGCCGAAGTTCCAGCTCTCGTTGTAGGGCTGTTTAATATGCGGATCAATGCCGTTGATCCCAACAGAATTCAAGAACGTGAAATCAGATTCCGGCGAAGTAGCCTGATAGCTTGTTGGCGAATATCCATATGCGGGCAGACTGTTACCGAGAGAAAGAGAGCCTGGAGAGAATGTTCCTGAGGTTCCAGTAGTATTCGCATTTAAATAAAAGCCTTGATAGAAAAATGCACCGTAATCGGAAGCTCCATTCCAGAAATACTGCTGAGGCATGGTATACCGGCGAAGGCTAAATCCAGCTCTTATTACGGTCTTCTCATCGCCGAGCAGTTTACCTAAAAGCCCATCATGTTTCTGTGGATTCCAGGCCAACCCAATAGCTGGTTGCGGCGAAACATTCCAGGGATCGTACACATGAGAGCGGGAAGTGATGACAGGATTCTGATCGCCTAACAGGCTCCCCGGCTTGAAGAGATTCCCAACTCCCGAGGGACCGTAGATCCCGGAAGGAAGTGCGGAGTGGTAGGCCTTGGTCAGATCGTGATCGTCTCCCGTGAAGTCCCAACGCAAGCCGTAGTTAATCGTCAGTGTGGGCTTGACTTTCCAGGAGTCCTGGATAAATAAGCCCCATGCGGCTTGCAACTCATTCAGATTGTATGCACCAATCTGATGTTGATAACCTCCTGACGACGAAGAATAGGGATAGCTGCCCGATACGCTCTGAATACGTCCCGCCAGAATGGCATAGATCTGCTGAGCCTCCGACAACTTGGTACTGCTCGCATTTGGCAAACTACCCGAGGTTCCATTCGAAAAAGCATTCAATGCCGGATCGCCTGAAGCAAGACCTAGATAATAGTTGGGAAAACCTGCCGGTGGATTCCAATAGTGATCTTGCTCGCGATACCAGGAGAATCCAAACTTGATCGAGTGTGTTCCCTTTTGCCAGCTGAATGAATCGGAGGCGTTGAAAACCGGGTAGTAATTGGATACAGGGAGAGGATATTGCTGCCCCGACATGGTGTAGGAGTTATAACCGAGAAAAGACTCCATGTTCCAATCCACCATGGGATTACTCGCATAGAGAGGCTTTACTCCGTTTGAATATTGATTGGAGCTGTAGAGAAATCCCGCCTTGAATTGATTGATCAAAACTGGAGAGATCTGCCAATCAAGACCATAAGAAGCGGTGTATCTGCGTGTCTTGTATCCAGAGACCTGATCACTAAACTCTGCCCCAGGAAAGTTTGCAGGATACGCCCCATCCTGCGTCTCCTGCGTCATATTCCAAGCCAGACTCATACGCAACTTCTGCGAAAGGGTGTAGTCAAGCCTCACGGTCGGATAGTAATAAATCAGCGGCGCAGAAGAATTCCAGGTCAATCTGTTGATGTTCGGGTCGGATGTTGCCGCCGTAGATCCGGAAGCTAGTGATTTATTGATTGAAGCAAGGCTCTTGGAAATCGATGCATTCAAGGTTCCCGGTAAACTTGCGTTGTAACTCGTGGCCAAGCTAAACAGGTTCTTGGTGTAGATCTTGTTATCTGTTCCCTGGTAGGTGAAATTCCCAGCTTGAGCAGATGCTGGAAGATATAGATTTGTAGCCTGAATCGTCTGGGGTACACGCCGGGTTGAAAAACCGCCAAAGAAAAATAACTTGTCATGCAGAATCGGACCGCCAAGCGTTGCTCCAAAGTCGTTATAAATCAGCTTGGCCTTCCGCTGGTTGACGGCATTGTTGTACCAGGTATTTGCATTGAGACCTGAGTTGCGAAAATCGGCATAGAGGCGTCCGTGGAACTTGTTCGTACCTCGACGAGTCACAAAATTGAGCTGCATCGTTGATTGACCGAAGCCCTGATCGAGATCCAGTTGATCTGTCTGTACACTCATCTCTTCGATGTTTTCAATTCGAGGTGTTGCCGCAGGGGTTACATTGCCCTCATACTTGCCACGCGAGGCACTGCCAACCACGCCGTCGATATTGCTCCCCTGATTGCTAAAGGGTTGTCCGTTCCACACCCCATGCCCTTCGGTCACGTCCCCCGTATAACCTGGAGTCATTTTGGCCAAAGCCGTCAGGTTACGATCCTGCATGGGGAGGTCCTCAATCTGCTTCAGATCGACCACAGTTCCAATCGCGTTAGAACTGGATTCCAGCAGTGGCGTCGCAGTTGCATCGACCTTTACTGTCTCGTTGGTCTGTCCAACCTTCAAAGTTACAGTTGCTTCGGTGACCTGCGAAGCATGAACAATGATCGTGTCGAGAACAGTAGTGGAATACCCAGCCTTGGATGCGGTAAGACGATAGGTTCCAATCGACAGGTTCACAAAGGTATAGGTTCCCTGTTCTTTTGTTGTGGCAATTCGCTTATCATTCGTAGCCTGATCCACCAGTTCCAGCGAAGTTCGTGGCACCACGCCGCCACTCGTATCCACCACGGAGACAACGACACTTCCCTGCGAACCGCTTTGTGCATATGTAGATGAATCAGCCCAGCTGAGCAAACAGCCAAGAATGGCTGCGGCTCTCATCAACTGCTTGAATTGACGGCACATAGACCTCTCCAAATTGCTTAATTTGCTTACGAACAGAACTAGTAGAGCTGGGGCCTGTTTCCCTGACCACGGATTCGGGAACCAAGTAAGCCAAAGGAAAGGCGGTCTCAGCGGATAAAGGGCTGCCCAATCTGGCTTACGGCAAAATTCCCTGGAAATGGACTCCAGGGTGAATCAGATTATGTATTCTTGATTGTATTTTTTACAAGCTATAAATTTGTATTCTTGGGTTTTAGGACAGATGTGGACGGACGGGAAGACGGAAATGACTTTCAAAATCACCGCAAGCGGCAGTCATGAATGTTTTTTCTTTTGGAGAGATCAGACCAGATGAGCAAAGAGTGGCCACTCTCCGGTGAATGGCCACTCAGATATCAATTCAAGAACAGGCTCCAGAGAAACAAATTCGCTACTGTTACTCCGGTCGCAATGAAATCCGAGAGCGCGATAGTCCTTTGAATTTACTGACCTTTGCCCGTGCTCGAATTCCAGGCTGGCGGCTCAATGTTCATCAAATTGTGGACAAAGAAGTCGAAGAGGACACGCTGCCCATATGCACCTCCCGCACCATGCTCTCCTCCCGGAACATAAAGAAGATCGAATTTCTTATTGGCCTTCATGAGAGCGTTCACGACCTGAAAGGTCGACGAGGGATCTACATTGCGGTCGAGTTCTCCGACAACCAGTAACAACTTACCCTGCAGACGATATGCATTCTCAACATTTGAAGAGGCGGCATACTGAGGGCCTATTGGCCATCCCATCCATTGTTCGTTCCACCAGATCTTGTCCATACGATTGTCATGGCATCCACTATTCGCTACTGCGGCCTTATAAAATTCCGGATGGAATAACACTGCAGCCATAGCACTCTGGCCTCCAGAGGAAGTACCAAAGATACCTACTCGCGAAATGTCGTACCACGGATATTTCGCAGCGACCGCTTTATGCCAGAGAATCCGATCCTCGAAACCGCTGTCCTTCAGATTCTGCCAGGTGACATCATGGAAGGCCTTCGAACGGTTATTCGTTCCCATTCCGTCAATCTGAACGACAACGAATCCTAGTTCCGTCAGAGCTTCAATACGTTCGGTAAAGGACTTTGGAACAAAAGATCCCTGTGGTCCTGCGTATATATCTTCGACTACCGGATATTTCTTCTTCGGATCGAAATTCGCAGGACGATGAATGATTCCCCAGATCTCAGTTTTGCCATCCCGCCCGACTGCATGGAAGGATTCAGGAGCATGCCAGCCAGCCTCGACCAGTTTCTCCAGACTACCCTGTTCGAGTTCCATCAAAGTTCGATTGTCAGCCGCTGAGCGTAGCTCCATCTTCGGTGCAAGATCGATACGAGACCAGGTATCGACATAAAACTTGCCATCCGGAGAATAAGCAAAGGTATGATTCGCATCCGTATTAGTAAGCGGAGTTAGTCCTGTCCCATCGAAATTAATACGATAGGCCTGCACAAAGTATGGATCCATGCCGGCGTTCATACCGCTGGCTTCAAACCATATCTGTCGGGTCTTCTCGTCCACGTGGTCCACACTACGTACGACCCAATTGCCTTTTGTAATCTGGTTCTTAAGCTTGCCGACGATTCCGTCGTAGAGATAGAGGTGAGCCCAACCGTCTCCTTCGGACATCCATATGATCTCTTTGCCATCTTCTACGTCATAGCGATAGATCTTTCCAGTGTCATACTGGTCGGGAACAATCCGACGATAATCGACAAAGGTCTTGCTCTCCTCTGAAATCAGGCTCCGCGGAGTTCCCGTAGCTGCATTCACTTCAATCAGCCGATAGACCTGATGCCCACGTTGGTTATATTCAAACGTGAATCCACGGCTGTCCTTGTGCCACTCGGGATGGCCTAGGTCAAAGGGATTAGGAAAAAGCTGACTATCAATCGCGATTTGTTTTTTCGATTCCAGATCGAAGAGAACCGGCTGCTGTAAATCGAGAACATCCCCTGGCTTCGTGTAGTCGTATGAGAAATACTTCGGCTGAAGCTGATCCTCAGGAGAAGATTCGATGTAATGAACTTCGCGATGGAAGCCCGGACGGATACGATAGGCCGCAAGATGCTTGGAATCCGGCGACCATTCAAGAGAGGAGAAGCTGTAGTAATTCCCTTCCGAGCCGTCGGTACTCAGAGCTGTTGGGGCCTCTTTCGAACCAGCTTTGCGTATATAGAGGTTGTAATTAAGAACTAGCGCCTCCCACTTGCCATCCGGGGATGTGCGACTGCGATCCTTACGATTTACATCCTGAAGGTGCTCCTGCTCTTCTTCCTCCTCCTGCCACCAGGGCTTTACGGGGCCTAGCCGTGTGCACTTGTAATCGCTCAGGAGGCAGTTCCAGCGTGCACCGTTTGCAGCAAACTCAAGGGCAGTTCCCTTCTCTACAAAGTTGAACGTAGAAAATGGCAGTTTTTCTGCTGCGATGCTATCGCCTAAGAGAGGAGACAGAGATGCCGCCAGGCGAGCATGATCGAAGGCAGGTCGCTTCTCCACTTTTTGTACGTCGACCAGGACGAAGACGTGCCCGCCCGCTGCAGTAGATTTTCGATACCAGAAGCGGTTCTCCCCCTCGATCCACACAGCCTTGCCTGGAATGTTCAGGGCCACTCCACGGTACTTCTCGGCCAAGTGTTCCGCTCGCTCATAATCGGCGGTGGTAACTTGAGAGACTCCCTGTGCCGGCAACCCCGCACACCCCAGCACCATACCCAGCACCAACAAGATCTTCGGCATAGTCAGTTCCTCTATTCCTCAACGAGGAAACCTAACGCGGACATCCTAGAATCCCGGATACATCAAGTCGGGAAGAAAAAATCTCCTGTCTGGTGGTGGATCCGCTCGCGCCAGTTTCGCTCTCGCTATGAAAAGTGAATAATACTTGCTGAATTTTAGCGGAGAATGCCGGTAAATTGTATACAATGTGGCGATACTATTCGTATACAATTCCGCCGTTCCGTAAACCAATCCGGAGATCGCGCATGAAAGCCTTTACCCCTCGTTCAGGGCGTCTTTTGCCTCTTATACTCCTCTCGATCATCACTGCTTCTGGAATAACAAAAGCTGAAACTGTTGCGCAGACGCCTCCCATGGGATGGAATAGCTGGAACCACTTCGCAGAAAAGGTAGACGACAAAACCATTCGCGACACCGTGGATATGATGGTCAGCTCCGGAATGCGCGACGCTGGATATATTTACGTCAACATTGATGACGGATGGCAAGGCAAGCGCGACGCACAAGGTCACATTCAGCCTAACGAAAAATTCCCTGACATGAAGGCCCTTGCAGACTACGTCCATTCAAAAGGGTTGAAGTTCGGCATCTATTCCTCCCCGGGAGCAAAGACCTGTGCCGGATTCGAGGGCTCCATGGGCCACGAACAACAGGATGCCAGTACCTATGCCGCATGGGGTGTCGATTACCTGAAGTACGATCTCTGCTCGTACACCAAAGAACTCAAAGAGCGGGCAGGCAATGATCACGACAAAGCCCGTGAAGTCATGATCGAGATTTACAGCCAAATGCACGAAGCCTTGGCCAAAACCGGGAGACCAATTGTCCTGAGCCTTTGCCAGTACGGATGGGAAGCGGTATGGCGCTGGGGAGGACAAGCAGGCGGAAATCTATGGCGCACAACCGGTGATATTGAAGACAACTACGATTCCATGTCAAAGATCGGCTTCGGACAGGCAGGATTGAGTCCATTTGCAAAGCCCGGCGAATGGAACGATCCAGACATGCTGGAAATCGGCAATGGCGGCATGAAGCCCAACGAATACCAGACTCACATGAGTCTGTGGGCCATCCTCGCGGCTCCACTGCTTGCAGGCAACGACCTTTCTGCAATGACGCAGGAGACAAAAGATATCCTGATGAATCGCGAAGTGATCGCCATCGACCAGGACTCCCTCGGGAAACAAGGGGACCGTGTCTATACGGAAGGGCCGCTTGAAGTATGGTCAAGGCCATTAGCCGATGGAAGCAAAGCAGTAGCCGTGTTCAATCGTTGGACAATGCCGCTGAAGCTCGATGCGCCTCTCGAACGGCTCGGGTTCAAGGGCAGCGTACATGCACGCGATCTCTGGAAACATGAAGACATACCCAGCCTGAACGATACATGGCATGCTGCTGTACCACCACACGGTGTGGTTCTGCTGCGTATCCATCAATAGTACCGAACTGGACAATCTCGATTTCTGGAGTGGAGGTTCTCTGTGCAGCTTTTCTCTTGTCGATCTATGCAGCGGTTTCTTGAGAAGACCGCCCCGCTGCGGTGGGGCCTCGTAGTCACGGCCCTTCTCGTTGCCCCCTTAGCGGCCAGTACTGCACAGGCACAACAAGAGAAACAGGGACCTCCTCCAGGACCGATGCTCGATGGTGGGCGAATAACGCTACAATCGCCCTCATTGACATTGGAATTGCTGAAGTATTCCGGTACTGCTGCCAGACTCTCTCCCAAAGCGAATAGCAATTGGGATTACACTCCCGGAGATATCCTCAAGCATCGATCGGCAGATACCTTTTACCATCTCGGGGATTTGGATCTCCGCTTGCGTCCTGCAGGTACCAAAGAGTGGAGCACCTTATCCACAGCATTCCAGCGCAAACCAGTCACGGTACTTGTCTCAAACACAACAGAATTCTCAAGCGATATCACTTCGTCCCTTCCTGCAGCTACCCCGATAAAAGTAATACGCACCTGGCAAGTAGATGGCGGCGACTTGGTCCTGCGATTTACTTTGACCAATACGTCGAATACCCCGATTGAAGTTGGAGGGGTAGGTATGGCCATGGTTTTCAATAACATCATGAATGGCCGCACTCTCGAAGAGTCGTACAGCAGATGCTCTTTCTACGATCCTTATATCGGTGAAGATGCCGGATACGTTCAGGTCTCCCCACTAAAGGGCCAGGGGCCGGTATTGTTGCTTGTACCAGATGGACATACTCCCTTCGAAGCCTGGAAGCCGATACTTGACCGACGCTCCCGCGAATCTCATCTGGGAGAACTGGGCAATGATCCTACACCGCGCGGCACAACCTTTGAAGGTTCTTATGATTGGATGGTGCACTCTGCAGCCTTTGCCGAAACCGAATGGAAGGGAGTGCAGGAATGGAATCCCTCGACGTCCGAAACTCTTGCCCCAAACAAGAGCATAACCTTTGGAGTCCGATTACTTGTCGCATCGGAATTACGCAAGGTGGAATCAACTTTAGCCGAACATAAGCGACCGGTAGCAATCGGTATTCCTGGCTACATCCTTCCTCAGGATATGGAAGCGAAGCTCTTCCTTCGCTATGGCTCTCCAGTAAAGACAATTGTCAGTGAACCTGCCGATGCAATCGCTATTCAAGATAAAGGGCAGCTAGCCAACGGGCTGCGCACATACACCTTGAAGGGCAAACAGTGGGGACGCGCTCGACTTGTGATTACATACACTGATGGCACAGTGCAAAGCATTGGTTATCGCACGATCAAGTCGGAAATCCAGGCGGTCGCAGATATGGGCCGGTTCCTCTTTCATGAACAGTGGTTCGATGATCCCAACGATCCCTTCCATCGTTCTCCTTCCATAATCAGCTATGACAATGAAGCAGGCAAACAGGTCTTACAGGATCCGCGCGTTTGGATCGCCGGATTGAGCGATGAAGGTGGAGCAGGCTCCTGGCTGGCTGCGGCAATGAAAGAATCTTTGCAACCCAATGCCGAGGAAATTGCAAAGCTGGAAAGTTTTATCGATGGCGTACTCTGGGGTCATCTTCAGGTAAGCGAAGGAGAGCACAAATACGGAGTACACAAGAGCCTCTTCTTCTATCAGCCTGACTTAATGCCCAAGTTCCCTTACAATCCCGAATTCAATTGGAAGAGTTGGACAAGCTGGAACAAGGAAGGCGCGGACGACATTGGGAGGTCCTTCAATTATCCACATGTAGTTGCAACGTATTGGTCTCTTTATCGCGTAGCACGCAACTCCACCAGCTTGGTAACAAAACATCCGTGGCAGTGGTATCTCAACCAGGCCTATGAGACCACAATTGCCATGCGTACGCAGGCACCTTACTACACTCGCTTTGGCCATATGGAAGGAACTATCTTCCTCCGGCTGTTGGACGATATGAAAGCCGAAGGATGGACGGAAAAGTCGGCCAAGCTTGAGGGTGTAATGCGTGACCGTGCGGCAGAGTGGAAGAACGAAGCATACCCCTTCGGAAGCGAAATGCCTTGGGACTCAACAGGGCAGGAAGAGGTCTACGCCTGGACCCGTTACTTTGGCTATCAGGAAAAAACGGACGTTACGCTGAACGCTATAGTTGCCTATACTCCGGTTATCCCAAGTTGGGGCTATAACGGAAGTGCGCGGCGTTATTGGGATTTCCTCTACGGCGGAAAGTATCCTCGGATTGAGCGCCAGTTGCACCACTACGGCTCGGGGCTCAATGCAATCCCCTTGCTAACAGAGTACCGTTCGCATCCAGACGACCTATATCTGTTGCGGGCCGGCTATGGTGGTGTGATGGGACCACTCACCAACATCGATGAGAAGGGTTTTGCCTCGGCTGCATTTCACTCTTTCCCTGACAAGATGAGTTTCGATCCCTATAGTGGTGACTATGGTCCTAACTTCCTTGGCCATGCACTCAATACTGGAACCTACCTGATTCACGATGAAGTTCTGGGATGGCTATGTTTCGGAGGAAATATAGAAGAGCAAGGCAGGACAATACACTTCTCCATCCTTGACTCCTCCAGAAGCCGTGCCTTCCTTGCACCGTTGGGATTATGGATCACTCTCGACGCCGGACAGATTGAGTCTGTAGATTTTGATCAAGACAAGAAGACCGTGCGGTTGCATTTAGCCCCGGCAACAGAAAATGTCAAAATAGCACGCCTTCACTTTGAAGGTACAACCGAAGCTGGTAAATCGATGCAATGGCAGATCGATTCACATGCTCCAATAGAAGCTGGTGCATACCAAATCCAGCTTGGAGCTGCATCGACTACTGTTTTGGTGAAGAGAAAATAGCCGGGAATACTTTCAACAACATACGCTCCGGCAAAGTAGAGTGCGGCCTTCCTTACGGGAGGCTGCACAAGCTTTTCTGGTTTCGATCTACATATTTGTAGAGAATGCTACCTATTGCGGACTTCCTGCTTCTTTCCATGCCAAGCGAGCACATCCGAGCAAATTAGCATCGCCACCAAGCCTACTTACTTCAATCCGCACTTGTTTGGCGGCAATCGGCTGGGTACGCTCCATCATTGTCTGCTTAAGTGGTGGCAAGAACAGATCCGCCGCGCCTGCCATCCCACCTGCGATTACAACGATTTCTGGATCCAGCAAACTTACCAAGTTGGCAATTCCATACCCCAAAAGCTTTCCAGCTTCATGGAAGACATCCATTGCTAACTTGTCTCCACGTCTTGCAGCAGCGGCCACATCGTAAGCAGTGACCTTGGAAATATCCATCTCCTGCAAAACGCTACGCTCACCGTCGGAGAGTCGGCGACGGGTCGCGCTGGCGATTGCAGGTCCCGCAGTAAGAGATTCAAGCTCTCCAAGACGTTGTGCGTCTTTTCCGTTCTTGCCTACAACCGTCAGCCAGCCTGCACAGCCGGACAACTCATGTGCTCCTCGAATCAAACGGCCCCCGCTTAGAACGCCTGCTCCAATCCCTGTCCCGATGATAACTACCACCGCATCCGACTTTCCGCGGGCCGCACCTCGCCATGCCTCACCTAAGATCGCAGCGTTGCGATCACTCTCAACCAGAACGGGAATTCCCAGGGAGCGCTTGAGTCTGCTAGCCAGAGGCATCTTCTCCCAACCGGGAAGATTCGGAGCCCAGACGGTACCCGATTGACGGACAAGACCCGGTACAGCAACTGCAGCAGCAGCAAAGATGTCTCGCGGAGCCCGGGTACCGGCAAGTTCTTTCGCCAGATTCTTGATTTGCGTAACCGGCATCAGAGGCGAACTGACATCAACAGGTACGGTCTTTCGGCTGGCAATCTTTCCCTTTTGATCGACAATAGCGGCCGAAAGTTTGGTTCCACCGAGATCAGCAACAAATACGTAATAAGACACCGTTCATCCTTTCAAACTTCCAGACCGCGATTCTCGCCGAAACTGAAACTGTGCAGCAACTCCTATAGCGGTCTAGATTTGAACTGCTGAAGTCTTTCTGCAGCAGCATAGCAAGCAAAAGATAAAACCTCACCTAATTCATGACAGCGTGCCACGAGCCGTAAGAGCACGCCCTCTTGGCCGTGACCAGATTGCTGCGGCCAGAAAGCTCATTGCTAGTGCGCCTATCATCGGCACCAACATTCCCGACCGTACACTCAACCGTTGCGACAACTGACCCACAACCCAAGGAAATGACATCCCTCCAGTCATCCCAACCGCAAAGAGAAAGCTAAACACCGTTCCCGCCATTTTGCGATAGGAGTCCCCGGCAATTGCCAAAACAGTCGGGAAGATACCTGCATAGGAAATCCCCACGATTGCCACTCCAATCATCAGAGAGGAGAGGGAATGAGCCAACAACAACATTCCCGATCCAAGAGCAGCAGCAAGAGCGGAGAACATAATGAATGGGGCTTTTTCAATTTTATTTAAGATTCGAGTCGCTAATAACCGGCCTACCATTACGGCAGCCCAATAGACGGACAAGACAAAGGTGGCGGTTCGCTGATCGAGCCCTCTTGAACCGACATAGGTGGAAGTCCAACCGTTCACGGCAGCTTCATCTCCGCACTGGCAAAACAACACGAAGGCCAGGAGCCAAACACCCGGCTGGCAAGCAACTTTTAAAGTTTCCCTAAGAGAGATGCTGGAGCTTGTGCTCAGAGCTGGAAATGGCACTACCGTGAATAACGCCACACAGAAGGCCGCCAGTCCTGCACAAGTTAGCAGCATTTGTACGATAGTAAGATGTCCGGCAATCACTGTCGCCAGCAGTGGAATGAAAAGAGCGCCCACGCCATAAAAGATGCCTAGAAGATTCAGCATCTGTCCCCGATTCTCGTCGAAGAGATCGGAGACTAATGCATTCGTCGCAATGTTCAACCCGCCTCCGCCAAGCCCAAGCAAGACGGCACTAATAGCTGCCCCCTGAAAAGAATGGACTACGGAGAAGCCCACCATTGCCAGAAAGACAAGCAGTGAGGAAACAATCAGGACGAACTTGTTTCCTACTGTGTCAATCAGCGGCCCTACTGCAAACGTGCAGAGAAAGATCCCCAGATAGAGAAGGGTGAAGATGCTTCCCCGCTGTGCGAAATCCACATGTAGACGGACCTGCATCTCTGCCAATCCGAAGACAGTCCCGAGAATGGCCATCACGATACCGACGACGACCATTCCCGTAGCTGCAGAAGCGAACAATAGACTACGACGAGCGGGGTAGATCAAGAATCACCTTTTCAAAGAACTTTCGTACTGCTCGTAAACCCGCTGAGTGTTGTCGGCTGGAATATCCGGAACATTCGGAGAGACGAAGACCGGAGGATTAATCCCCCTCGCCCGCAACTCTTCAGCGACTTGAGCCATGATAGACATTGCAATCGTTACTGTCGCTACCGTAGAGCTAGCCGCCACCGGAGCCTTCCAACCCTCGATTTTTACCAGAGCGTCCTCTGCTGGAGCACAGTTGTCGATAACGATATCGGCGGCATCGGCCAGCTTCTTGCCGGAAGAGTGGGTGGCATTCCACTTCTCATAGTTGTCCATTGACGTAACGGCAACCGTGGTCAAGCCCCTTTTCTTTGCCCCCAATAGCACTTCGATCGGAGCGGCATTCAGCCCACCATGAGAGAACGCCAGCATCACATCCCCTTCACGAATAGGCTCGTTCTCGAACAGAACCTCTGCGTAGCCTTCTCTGCGCTCCAGCCAGAGCAAACCCTTAGCCCCACCGGAACCAATCACATTGGTCCACATAAGACGCATGTCCATCAGCGGGTGGAATCCAGGATACGCACCGTAGCGAGGAAACATGTCCTGCACAGGAAGAACAGAGTGTCCGCTGCCAAACATGTGAACAAGACCACCCTTGGCGATGGTGTCAGCCATAACAACAGCGGCCTTTTGGATATTCTCTGTCTGAGTGGACCAGATTCTATTCATAACTTCAGTGATACGATCGCGATACTTAAAGATACTCACTATTCCTCCAGTGGATTGTTTGTAGTTAGTAGTCGATGCGATAGATTCGCAGAGCTCGGCCCGGAATCTCCGCATCGACATGGAAATGAGCGCCATTGATCTGGATCATGTCGCTCGTAATAAGTTCATGAATTCCTTTTGCCGGTTTATCGAGTTGAGTATTGAACTCGACATGAGCCTGCTTCTCGTCATGATTAAAGAGAAAGATCATCCGGCCATTCGGGGAAGTCATCTGCCGCAACTCTACTAAAGAGGGAGCCTTTAGGTCCGCCTTCTTGAGCCCGGCCCAATCTGCCAGCAATCCTCCGAGCGGATTCATACTTGCGACCTTCCGCTCGTTACTCTCACCGGCAAAGGTTCCTAAAATGATGGCACTGCCTTTTCCATAAGCATGCTCATAAGCAGCTGGCGTCCCATCCTGAGTGCTCGCTAGCACGCGAGCAGAGGGATCGAGAACTTGAAAATGCTCAAGGAAACGGATCCCCGAAAATTCGGCGCTTCCCCAACGTATAGGAACTTCAGGACTGGGATCTATCGACGTCTCCCGAACGCCAAGCATCTCCTGCCAGCCAAATCCCGGGACTATCGGTTCGGCGTGTCCACGCTCATCAACCCACCCAGCGCGAGCCTCCACGAAAAGCTTTCCGCCCTCTTTTACATATTGCTGCAGTACATGAGCTTCGCTCTCAGTCATCATTAACGGATACGGGAGAATGACTAGCTTGTATTGTTTAAGCTGGTCTATTGCCAATTCGTTGGAGCTGAGGATATCCAGCGGGATATTCCGTTCGAAGAACATCCGGTGATAACCCGCCAAGGCTCTGTGTATCGAATTCCGGCTCTGCTCCTCATCATAGCCACCAAGAAGAGGAACTAAGGGGCTGAATATGATGGCCGCTTCCGCAGGCTGAGGATGCGCCTTCAACAGTAGATCGGAGTTACTATCAATTCTTTTGGCTGTTTCTCCGGCGCGATGACTACGATCGGTTAATGTCCCGTCGAGATTGATCATTCCGTAGCCACCAGACTCGTAGCCCGCATTCATGGGGTAGAAGGCGTAATAGTTAATTGCCCGGGCTCCGCGTGACACCATTCCCCACGCCCACATCTCCAAGTCACTAGGAGTGACTTCGGAACCTATGGTGGTGCCATGAACTCCGTATCCACTCTGTAGCTCCCCGACATAAAAGCCACGACCACCGGTAATCGCATTCGTCAGATCCATCGCCAATACGCGACGATTCAGGCTCCAGTTGTTTTGTACTGAGGTGAGTTTGGGATAGAAGCTCGTTCCAAAGAAATCCACCGAGTTCTTCATCTGAAAATCGTCGGTAGGATCATAGGGATCTGCCAACGTGCGGACCAGCGGAGAAGGGTTCGGAGCGTGACTTGTTGTAAGGTGCTTCGGATCTATAGCTTTTACTGCTTCATTGCGCATCTTGAGATCTTCGGCAAGTTTATTGCCATAGTAGATGCGCCAATCCATGAAATCGGTATAGGTAAGAATCGTACCGTAGCGGGGTGGTTCAACCTGATTCCAGTCGGTGAAGGTTCTATGCCATGCTTTGTTCAGACTATCGAGACTTCCATATTTGGCCTTCAGCCATTGACGAAAGCGCTCCATGCTGCTGGGGCAATAACAAAACATCGGTTCGGCCTTATATCCGACGCGTGCCCAATTCAACGCTGCAGGCTCGCTCCATAAATCCCAGGCGTAAAAAGCTGGAGCATTATTCACATGACGTCCAACCTCCTGGAAGAAATCTAATACCGCCTTCCGTACTCCTCGATTGTCAAAGCAGTAGCCAGGAGCCGCTTGTGAAGGAATCGGCTGACCATCCTGCGCCGCATATCGACCATCCGGATATTTATTTCCAACCCACTCCGGTGCCGAGTCCACATAAACCTGAACGATAACCTTTAGCCCAACCTCATGAGCCAATCGCAACAGCAAATCGAGATTCTCCAGATGATACTCACCCGGATACGGCTCGCCCACGTTCCACTCCACCCAGGTACGAACGGTATTGAAGCCAAGTCCTTTGATCTTCTTGAGATCTTCCATCCACAAACGTGGTGAATCAGCTGTCACTGGATCGAGCATAGGAGCCCGAGCTTTTCCTCCGCTGTACCAGACCGAAATGGGGAAGAAGCCGTTCGCAGTCTGGCTCTCGACAGTGGTGGCATTAGCTCCAGTTTCAGTCGCAGTAGCTGATCTCGCCTCGGCACCCAATCCCAGGGAGAGGAACAGCCCCGTCAAGAACATCGCTCGGATAAACAATTTCATTCCCTTCCTTGCTTCCACGCTCTGTATATCCTGCAGCGGATACAAATCTATACCGCTGCAGGATATAGAAGCATCTAGAAAAATATCTTTGCTGAGAGCTGTATCTTTCGCTTATCGAATGCTGCGGAATATTTTCCTGCAGTGGGATTCGATAGGGTCCAGGTTGTCGGATCATACTCAACGTAAGTATCAATCGTTGAATATTGCGTATGGTTGAAGGCGTTGAAAAACTCTCCTCTTAAACGGATGTACCGTTGCTCCGATCCAAGAGGAATCTGTTTACTGAGAGTCAAGTCCCAATTATTGATGCCGGGCTGCCGCAATATCCCAAGAGGAACATTGCCGAAATTCATAGAGCCTGGCTCCACCGGCTTGAAGGCATAAGGATTGAATTTTCTACCGACAGGGATATTCGCGTGGGGAGCACTGATCATCAGACCGCGGCTCCCTTCGGTAGACGTACCTGTGTAGTCAGGATAGTCATTGCGGTCAACAGTCGGCGTTACCGGCCCACCTTTGCTGAAGTTGGTAATTCCGCTGATTGTCCACCGGTCGGTAGCTAACCCCAGCCAGTGGTTGTTATAGTGCTTGCCCAGCTCAGGAAGAGAATACACATAGTTCAGCACGAGCATATGGTTCCGGTCGAAGCTGAGCGGTCCATAGTTCCACTTCCGGGCATTGAAGAAAGAGCTGATCGAATCGTACTCGGTACTTTCTACGCCCAACGACTTCGACCAGGTATAAGAACCACCGAACTGTAGATTCTTTGTGAAGCGGCGATTCAGTGAAGCCTGCAATGAGTGATAGTTCGCGGAACCACTATATTCCTGACGAGTTACATCGCCCCAGCCGACATAAGGACGAAGGAAATTGTCAGACAGAACATTGCCATCGGCACCGACGCTGCTGGCCTGGAAGTGAGCGCCAATAGGAACAGGATTGATATTCTGATTCACCCACAGATGGCGCGACGTGTTGCCCACGTATGCTACATCGAGAACAGTTTTAGAGGCCAGTTCCTGCTGAACGCCAAAGCTCCAGCTGTATGTAGCAGCAGTCTTCTGATCTCCATAAAGGGCCGAACCTCCTGGATTATAGGCGCCACCACTTGGAGACCGATAGCTGGAGGCATTCCCAGCGAAGATATCCGTCAGTGTCGAATACACCGTCTGTTGAGAGTACGCTACCGGAGGGCCACCGGCAGCATACACCGATGGAAGAATTGCACCACGATCTTTGAATATTCCGAAACCGCCCCGCAACGCGGTCTTGCCATTCCCGAAGAGATCATAAGCAAAGCCAACGCGCGGACCGAAATCGATGTTGGAAAAGCTCGCCAGTCCTTCCGGATAGCCGTCCTTCCCCGCAGCTCTAGCACCATTATTCAGATCGCCGCTATCCGGAACAATGTAGCCAACCAGTGCCGCAGGAACATATGTTCCTGTCACTGCATCGTACCCCTGCGTTCCGCTTGCAGTTGGCTTATAGAGACGAACGGCCTTGCTGGAATCGTAATAGCGCGGATCGAAGGTCGCCATTGTCTGATTGCCGTCCGTTACCGGAGAGAAGTGGTAGAAGCGGATGCCAAGATCGAGCGTGAGCCTCGGAGTGACTCTCCAATTGTCCTGGACATACCACTCCCAGTTCGTAAACCACCAGTCGCCGTTTAACTTCTTGGAACTTTCCGTGTACGAATTGACCGTTCCAATCAGCGCGTTGGCGAAACCATCGGTAGTCGTCCGTGGATTATAGATGGAATGTCCAAAGCTCAGCGATCCACGCGGCGTGCCCCAAACAGGAGAGAGCTTTCCGGTTCTCTCGACATAGATACCGGTCTTGAAGTTATGGGAGCCGTGGGTTTTGCTGAGATTATCGACAATGCTATAGATGTCGTTGTGATTGGTATAGGGGAAATTCCCGATGAAGCCAACCTTTACCGGATTCGCATGACCGCCGGAGAAGGACATATTGGGTAGAACATCGGAATTGCTAAACCAGGATGGAATTCCGAGGCTCGATCTCTTGAAGGCCGCTTCGTTTTTTGCATCTGCCTGCAGACGATTGAAGCTCTTTCCAAAATTGAACTCGTTTACCAACGTCGGGGAAAAGATCTTGGTAACGTGAGCTGCAAATCCGTGGCCCGGCTGATCATAACTGATAGGAGATAGCAGCCAGTTCATCGAGGTAATCCAGGTATCCCAGGGCTGAACCTGCTGATCTTTGTCATTCGAGAAGCGGAAATACGCACTCAGCGTGGGAGTGATGTTTGCATCAATTCTCACCATATCCTGCCGGCGATCATAGTTTCCGCTGTAGGTGGATTTGTAGTTGTAATAGTACTTTCTGTCGGGATCGGGATCGGTGTAGTTCGGGAGAGGAAAAAACTTCAGAATATTCTGACCTAAGGTGCTGATGCGCCCCGAAGGAATTACATTCCCTGGAAAACAAGCACGCTGATCGCTGGCACTACAGGTGCCGGTAAGTTGCGGGTCTTTCAGATAGATCAAAGTCCCATTGCTCTTCCGGCTCTGGGAGAAGTCCCCGTTGCGTTCAAGTTCCGTCGGGACATTTACCAGCTTCGAGCCCCAATCTCTTTTCCATGCAGTAAATTCTTCCGACCAGAAGAAAAAGAGCTTATCGCGGCTGGTGTTGAACTTCCCGGGAATCATTGCGGGACCACCGAGAGAAAAGCCCGTTGTCCGCAAACGATATGGAGCTTTCTTTCCGTTTTCGCGTTTGATCTCCCAGTCCGTAGCGTTGAGATTTTCATGCCTATAGAAGTCATAGACCGTACCACGAAAATCCCGTGTTCCGCCCTTGGTAATTACGGTAATGGCGCCACCACTGCTACGGCCATATTCCGCCTGATAGTTCGAGGTGAGAACTCGAACTTCTTGAATGGAATCCACACTGGGGTTGTAGTGTACGGTCTGGTTCGATCCCGTATCGATGTCCGTAATACCGTCTACAGAGAAGTTCTTTGAGGAATCGCGTCCACCGTTGATGCTGGTGCCTGCAATGGAATCAGGATTCGCAATAGTGCGCGACGATGCCCCGGTATCGACGATGCCAGGCAACGTAACAAGCAATGCAAAAACATCCCTCCCTTTGATCGCCAATTGCTCCAGTTGATCACCGGTAACAGAACCGGATCTCTCTGCACTGGCCAGCTCAATAGAGGCAACGTTCCCGGTCACTGTCACCTGTTCGGACGACGATCCTACGGTCAATACAATATTTCCGAGAGTACGAATCTGACTTGCTTCGATTGGAATATCTGAGATTAGTTTTGTAGCAAAACCCTGCTTCGTAATACGCAATGAATATTTGCCTGCAAGTACGCTGGGAAAAGTACAGGCTCCGTTGTTGTCTGACTGAACTTCCAAGGTCGTTGTTGTGGACTGATTGGTAAGGGAACAAACGGCATCCGTGATCACGGCTCCACTGGGGTCAACAAGTAGGCCTTTCACTGAACTGGACACCGTCTGCGCATGAAGGCCCGAGGACATCCAAACCATAACGGCAAGTACTGTCAATTTCGTCTTCACAGCCAGCTCCTTTCCAGCATCTCTAGGCCCGTGCAATACAAACACTATAATTTTATCGTCATATTATGTGATAATCATTTAATATGATTAATAGAGATGCTAAAAACGCGATCTTTGTACCATGATCGAGAATCGGCCTACAAGCTTTTTCTTTTTATAAACCGAAAGTAGTATTCATGGAGCAAATTTCCGAAGAGCTTTCGGTACGGCTAATTCATTGTTTCAAAAAGAGCTAAGGACGCCTGGCGACCCAGCCTCGTTTTCAAGACCAGGCTTCAATTAGTTTCAGCAATAGTCTGGTGAACTCCTTCTTCTCGGAGGGAGTCAACTTCTCCAGAATTCTTCCCTGTCCTTGTTTTTCTGCCTGACGAAGCTCGCCGAGCAGCTTTGTTCCCGAAGGGGTTACCTTCACACGATACTCACGCCGATTTTCAGGATTGAGTTCTCGCGCAATCAGTTTCTTGTTCTCCAGGCCATTCAGCAGAGCGGTAATTGCATTGGGGTGGGTCTTGGTCTTCTCAGCCAGGGTATTTTGATTGACAGTCATTTCCTCCACCGCAAAGAGGATATGTGCCGCACGGGAATGAATGTTGAGAGGACGCATCTCATCGTCCATAATTTCTCCGGCCTTCTCTGCTGCTACCCGGAGGAGGAAAACCAGATCATCTCGAAACTGTTCTGGTACCTGATAGTTTTTCCCGAGCACGTTCATTCTCCCCTATAGCGTGGACCGTACCGACGCAGTTCTTCACGAGCAACCAAGAACGAATACTACCCGTTCTCCCGGAAAGAGCTACCTGATCGTACTGGACTCAAGAATACACTCTCCAACGTTCAATGCCGCTCCAGCGGTATCTTCAGGTACTTCTGATCGATGGCCGAATCGACCAGGCGGGAGAGGGATTCCCAGGAGCAGGAAAAATCTTGAACGCTGCACCCAGGAACAAAGAGCGGGACACGTTCGAGGGGATTCTTCAGACCTAGAGGAGAAGCATCGCGCATTTGCTCCAAAGTCTGCGCACTGTAAAAGAGCTTTAGCGAATAACCACCATCCCGCCGATTCTTCCATAGTTCAAAGATCAGCTCGCCACCTGGAGGTGTATCGTCCCGACGTCCATCGATGATCCAGGTGAGCTTTAGAATTCCAGCAAGATTAATGATATTCGTATCATGCCCGACCAGGAAAAGGACTTTATTCTCGGGATCCCCTATGGCACCCGCGATTTTCTTCCCTGTAACAGCCTGCTCAAGCGAGCGATGAACTGCATTAAGGAGATACGATACCTGAGCTTGAGCAATAAGCGGGGTGCGTTGCGTAAAATCAACTGCGCTACTGTGCAGATTGATAAGGGAACGCAGCTTCGCACCATCGATGCAGCCCCATCCCACGTCCTTCATCCCTTCTGTATATTCCAGCAGCAGATTTTCACTGAGAGTTGAAGCCGTATAAAGCGGTCCTCGAAGTTCCACCAGATGGTCCCCCTTGCCGGGACCAAGGGTTGCGGGAATCTTCAATAGAGATGTTCGTTCCGATGCGGCCGTATTGGAAATCCCACAAGTAGAAAGTAACTGATCGAGTTCTGCGATTTGTGTTCTGTATGCAGCGGTTAATTTGTCCGAAGATCCGCCGATTCGTCCAGCTACAGCAGATAAGGATGAAGCCGAGTCTGGGCGAGTAATTCCGGCTTCGATTGGATGGAACAGCACATCCGGAGTTCCCTCCGCCAGGGAGTGTACAGGAACCGGGCATCCAGGAAACAATCCTTCGGCAAGAGCTCTTCCCGTTTCTCGCGTACGCTGATCGGAATCGGCGTGAATTGAAACCTTGGACGCATTGGCACAACCGGAAGCACTGATCAGGCCCTGACTGGAAAGTTGCATCCGGTCGTACTGTCCAACCATTTTCATCAGCAAATAGCCGTGATCAGTGAGATGACCGGGAGGAACATCCCACAAAGGCCACGATGCCGCCGAATAGATGTTGTATTGGTTAGGATTTGCCGTAGGCGAGCGAACGCCATGCCGGATTACATAAACAACAAACTTTAGCTCTGCATCTTTGCCACCATTCGTCACATCCTCCGTTTGCGAAAATGCTTTCGACACAAAGAAAATGGAAAAAAGACATACAACAATAAGACGTAGCATCTAGCTCCTCATCGTTTCCAAGCGACGATGTAATACCCGAAATCTCTAGTCGTTATCGCTCATGGCTGAACGTATAACGCATCCCGAAGGTATATGTCGGCTTGTAATACTCACGCTGATTCACGAATTGAGTGCTCCCGGTATAGTAGCCAAATACTTCGTTATTCAGATTCAGTCCCGAGACCATGGCGGTCAAACCATGTCCGATTCTATAACTAGCCTGAGCATCGATCTGCATATGGGGAAGGGTATAGACGTCCCCAGACGGCCCCTTTGGTCCCAGGTTGCTAGGATCCGCCCCGGAAACCAGCTTGGGAGAAACCCAATAGTACTGATAGATGCTCGGACCGTTATAGGTTAGGCCCATACGCACGGAGAGATGTTTGTTGTCATAGGTCGGGCTTACATTCCACGAATTTGGTGCCTGACGTTGTAAGGACGGTTGATCTGTCCGCAGAGGTAATCCTTTTTCCTCCGAAGCCGTATAGCTATAGTTCGCCAGGACTCCGGTACCGGAAAGTATTCCAGGCAAGTAGGTGAAGTGTTGCTGAAAACTCAATTCGAATCCATAAATATAGGCATTCTGACCATTGATATATTGCGTCACAGAATCCCCAGGATATTGCGCAATCACAGATTGCATCGAAGAAGGAATCGAACCTGCAGGCAAGCTTGCCAGATCAAGATTGCCAGGAATGGTAGCAACTACCTCCGGCGCTTTCAGTTGTTTAAAAAAGACACCCGCCTGAATCATTCCCAGTGCATGAAGAAAGTGTTCATAGAGTAAGTCAAAGTTGTTTGCATGCTCCGGCCGGAGAGAAGGATTTCCAATCGTTACGGCAATAGGGCTAGCGGCTGTATCTTCCGTAACATAAGGAACAAGCTGGTACGCCTCCGGGCGAGAGACACCACGCGCATAGACAGCGCGTGCAGCAGAGTCTTGAGTCAAACGATAATGAAGCTGCACACTTGGCAGGATATCCAGATAGGAAGGATTGTTAGTCACCGGTACAGGAACACCACAACCCGTGTTCGAAGTGCTGCCGCAATTTTTGCTTCCGGCCTTATAAAGTGTCACGTTATAGCCGGACGTATCCATCTGTGTCCCTTCGAAGCGGACTCCCGTTTGAACATGCAATCGCCCGAGGGCGATTGTATTCATAAGGTACCCGGCTGTGATCCGTTCGACGGTATGGAAGATATTGGGATAGGTATTGGACGCTGTCTTGACTCCATCCACGTATCCCGAAAGATTCTTGTCCAGATATTTCACAACCTTGTTGAAGTCAGACACTGGTCCGTATTTTCCGCCGAAATACGATCCATTGTAAAAATCTGAGTTCTTAAAGTTGTCTTCCAGAACAGTCATCGGAATTGCAGACGATCCCTTGGTAGACCAGCCATCATATACAGTCTCAGTTGCGTTCTGAGTCTTGTGATTATTGCGGATCTTAAAGCCCATCTCGAAGGTCCCGAAATGACCGTCGGCTGTGTAGTTCTTTGCAAAAGATACTGCTGCAGTCAGGTTTAATTGCGAGGTAAGACCGGTAGAGGTAGTTACGTCCTTTAGCGCCCAATAGGAAGCATTCAGCAAAGGAGAATTCGGACCATCGCAATTTCCAAAGTGTGGACGATAGAGAGCACTTTGTCCTTGAGGACTGTAATTGCAATAAACAGCAGGGCCAATCCAGGAGAAATCCGCTTTCGGATTGCCTGCCGAATCATTCTCATAAGCTCGTGCAGCAGCAAGTTCCCAGGTCAGCCAGGAGCTGCTCATAATATGTCGTCCGCCTAAAGAGAGGCTTGCTACGGAGGCTTCCGGCCTTTTGCTCGAAGTATAGAATTTCGGTCCGGGCGATGCCGCAGATGTACTGGGCAGAGTGCCATTTGCACTAATTGCTGTGGATATCGGGCTGTAATACCATTTATCGCCCCAATCCTTCAGATCGGAGTAGATACCGTGAGCATAGAGGCTGTTCGAGTCGTTAAATTTGTAATCGGCACTCCCGGTAAATCCGTATCTGTGACGGTAATACCTGTATTCGCGGATCGTGTTGTTGTCATAAAAAGGATGAGCAAAGGTCGATAGAGGATCAAGTGCCGGTTGAATATTGTCGATTCCCCGACCGTTATAGTCATAGGTCCCGGCAATCAATAACCCGAATTTCCGCTCTTTCCCAAACCGTTTACCCAATGTACCGCCAACAGCTGAAGATCCGCGAGAATTCAGGATTGGAGTATAACCGCCGTTTCCATAAACATTGAAATAAGGCCGTTCTCCCGCAGACTTGGTACGCAGGTTTACAGAACCACCTATGCCATCTCCATCCTGATTGGCAGAGAGAGTTTTATTGATTTCGACAGCTTCTACCAGATCAGCCGGAATAACATCTAGTCTTACCTGGCGTACTGCAGGCTCCGGGGAAGGAATTGTAGTTCCGTCTACTGTTACATTTGTCAACCTTGGCTCAGTACCACGTACTTGGATGTAAACGCCCTCACCCTCAATCCTCTCCAAGGTGACCGAAGGCAAGCGACCAAGTGCATCCGCAACATTTGCGTTTGGCAAACTTGTAATCACCTCGGCGGGAAGAACCTGGATAATATTGTCGGCTGTGCGAGTCTGATTGATGGCGTCTGCTTCACCGTGGGCGCGATCTGCCGTAACAATTACTTCATCATTTTTCGAGGCAAGCTCCAATACCACGGGAATGCGACTACTTTGACCGGCAGTGAGCATCACTTCGGTTTGAAAGGTGCGAAAGCCTACGTATGAAACAGAGAGGCCGTATTTTCCGGAAGGAACATCGAAATACGAGAACTCGCCAAGTTCATTTGACGTAGTCGATAGTCCCAGAGGCAAGAGCTTAATCTCGGCTCCCTTCAGGGCCGCTCCAGAACTATCCTCGACAACTCCCCTGATTATGGCTCTAGCAGCTTGGGCATTTGCCCGAACAGAAATACTCCAGATGCCGAGAACCAGCAGAAGAGCGACCGTCAGTCTCCTCAAAACCCTCACACTTACAAACATACAGATTCCTCTCTAGCCTCAAGATCCCAGCGCGGCGCGTGGAAATGAAATATGTGCGGAGTATGTCAGCCCTGTCTAAAGTGAATCTTAGGGAAAGTGTAAGGTGAGTGAATTTCATCGAAATTTCAAAATTCGAAGATACACTCATCCCAGATGCGAGTACTTTTAGTCGAAGACAAACGGAGCCTCGCCGCTCATCTCAGCAAAGCTCTTGAATCGGAGGGCCTTGATGTAACTTGTGCTTATGACGGCGTAGAGGCATTGGCATTTGGTAAAACCGGAAAATTCGACCTGATTATCCTCGACGTCATGCTCCCACGCATGGATGGCTTCACGGTTCTGCGCCAGCTTCGCGAAGCACGACTGCGTACGCAAACCATCATGCTTACGGCACGCGACTCGATGAAAGATATCGTCCAAGGTCTGGACGAGGGTGCCGACGATTATGTAACTAAGCCTTTTGCACTCGATGTACTGCTTGCACGAGTGCGAGCAGCCTGTCGGCGAGTGCCGGAATGTCCGCCTACAGGTCTTGAATTTCAAGATCTCATCCTGTTACCGCAGACTCTTGAGCTAAAACGGGGTGAGCGCGTCGAATCGCTAACGCGCACTGAATATGCACTACTGGAGACACTCATTCGCCGGGCGGGAACAATTGTCTCCCATAGCTCGTTGATCGAAGAAGGATGGGGTTCTGATGCGGAAGTGAGCTTTGACAGTCTGTATGTCTTTATCCGCTCTCTTCGTGCAAAGATCACCCATCCGGGAGAATGCGAACTCCTCCATACGATCCGTGGTGTTGGCTATAGCCTCCGGACGGAAGCATGATGAAGCATGCTTCTATCTCCCTGCGCATGACCTTCTGGTTCGGGTGCATGTTCTTTGCCGGATGGCTGCTCTTTGGAGCCGCAATGTGGCTCAACCTGAAAAATACGCTTACGCAGGAACGCTACCAAACACTTTCACGCCGCATAAATCGCCTGCAGGAATTACTCAATAAGGCTCAAACCGAAAGCGCTGCAGAACAAGTAGAAGACTTTGCCGATTTTGCAAATGCCACGGGAAACGGATTAGCTGAGGTGTTTTATGCCGACGGTAAACGTGTTTACCCCTCTCCATCCTCAGCAGCGAGGAAGTTTCCCTGGCCTGCAATTTCACAAGATGGGAAAGAGCAGTTTCTTCACATTCGTGCTTCAGGCCTGGGATATTGGGTTCTAATAAGACCTGTCACAATCAGAGGAGATTCTCTCCTCTTGTTCTTAGCAGCACCATCTGCTGGAAACGAATTAGTCCTGCAGCGATTTCTCTCCGGGCTGATGGCCTCTGTACCGCTTCTTTTACTGACTGCATCTCTCGGTGGATATTTCTTAAGTCGGAAGGCGCTTCGACCTGTTGATCGTATAACAGCGGCGGCACATGCTATCAGCATCCGTAACCTGTCGGAGCGTCTACCTGTTTCCAATACTGGTGACGAGCTGCAGCGATTAGCAGAAACATGTAATCAAATGCTCGATAGACTTGAAACTTCAGTGAACCAGATCAAGCAGTTCACGGCTGACGCCTCGCATGAGCTACGTGGTCCGCTCTCATTTGCCAGAACAGTTTCTGAAGTTGCGTTGCGCAACCCGCAAATCGATGACGACAGCCGCCAGGCGTTTACTGACATTGTTGAAGAAGTATCTAGCGCTTCTATCGTTCTTACCGATCTGTTGACGCTGGCACGCGCCGATGCAGAACGGTTCGATATGACTATGGTTCCGATTGATCTTTCTCAGGTTGTTCGCGAATCCTACGAACACGCACTTCCCATTGCACGAGAAAGGAACCATATACTTTCGTTGTCGATTCACGGCAACAAAGACAACACGATTCTGGGAGATATCGCAAGCCTTCGCAGACTGGCCTGGATTCTTTTGGACAATGCCATTAAATACACTCCCATCAACGGCAATATAGAACTCTTGCTTGAAAACAACGATGACCAGACCACTGTCATCGTAAGGGACAACGGCATCGGAATTCCGAAAGACGACTTACCACGGATTTTCAATCGCTTTTTCCGCGCCGATCCTTCGCGCAGTCAGGTGGACGGAAGCGGTTTGGGACTGGCCATTGCCAAATGGATTGCAGACTTACACCGAGCAAGCCTCACGGTGTCCAGTGATACCAATGCGGGCACCACCTTCCGTTTAGTGTTTCCGAGGATCACAATGAGCTAGAAACGCCAAGTGTGGTCGCAGCTGTATTCGGAGTAATCCCAATGGTACCCCAATTGTTCTAAATATCTGTTCCGAGATCGATTTTGAATATTAAACTCCCGAGAGTGCATTCTCTCCGTGAATCCCCGCATAGCTATGCGGAAAGCCCGGAAGGAGACAGACGGCTGTGCAATTCAAGCTTCGGCAAGTCCATCGATTTTTCTTTGTATTTATTAGTTTCGCGTTCGTATTGGGCAGGATGCAAGCAGAAGCAGTTGCTTCGCAGGAAAACAATAAGGTCACGAATTATGTAGATAGTGTCTATCCCTTTCTTGGCGTGGATTGGGGCGGAAACACCTTTGTTGGCGCGGCAATTCCCTTTGCCACTGTCAAACTGGGTCCTGACATGGAGAACTTCGATTCAGTTCCCTCCAAATTCGGATATATGAGCGGTGGTCGAATCCTCGGCTTCAGTCACCTGCACCTCAGCGGCGCTGCCGGGAAATACGGCAACATTCTGGTCTCTCCTGTAACTGGGAGCATCGATGTTACCGACATTAAGTCATCGCGAACCGGGGAAATAAATCATCCTGGCTACTATGCAGCGCAATTGACTCGATACAACGTCAAAGCCGAGTTAACCTCGACACGTCGAGTAGGGTTCCACCGCTACACCTTTCCCGCCTCGCCACAGTCACACCTCACAGTAGACATCGATCACTGCCTGAATAAAGGAACGGGGTGGGAGGCCCAGCGTTTTCTTGGAGGAGAGGTTCGTATACTCTCTGATCACGAAGCTGAAGGAGTAGGACGCTATACAGGCGGCTGGAATAGAGGCGGAGAATACAAGATCTTCTTCTATATTACCCTTGACACTCCAGCTACGAGTACATCTACGTGGGCAGGGAGCACACCTACATCGGAGAAAGTAGCTGCGGTAGATACATATCGCCCTCTTGGCCTCTCTTTTAATTTCCAGACTCACGCTAATCAGGTCATTCAGGCAAAGGTTGGAATTTCGTTCCTAAGCACACAGCAGGCTAAAAACAACGTAGAACAGGAAGCCCCGGCATGGAATCTGGAGACAATCCGCCAAGCTTCGGAACATCTATGGAATCAGGCACTGTCAAAGATTGACATTCATGGAGAAACGAAATCAAAGCGCATTCAGTTCTATACAGCGATGTATCACACCATGCTGATGCCCTCTGATCGCACAGGTGAGAATCCTCTTTGGAAATCAAACGAACCTTATTACGACGACTACTATGCCATCTGGGATACGTTTCGTAGCTCGGGTCCGCTGCTGACTTTGATAGCACCTGATCGTCAGCGCGATATGATCCGTTCGCTTATCGATATCTACAGGCATACGGGATACATGCCCGATGCGCGCAGCGGTAACGACAATGGCAGAACGCAGGGCGGCAGTAATGCAAACATCCTGGTCGCAGATGCCTTTGTCAAAGGACTTGCCGGAATCGATTATCCGACGGCCTTCGGCGCAATGTTGAAAGATGCATCTGTTCCTCCCACCGATACTCAAAAGGAAGGCCGTGGCGGCATTCTTGACTACAACGCCAAAGGCTATGTAACCCTGGCGGATGAACGTTCCGGCTCGCGAACAGTTGAATATGCCTATAACGACTATGCAATTGCAGAAGTAGCCTGCGGACTGAAACGTCCTGAAGAAGCAAAACTCTTTGCCAAACGCGCACACAACTGGGAGAACTTGTGGGATAAGGATCTCAGTGTTGAAGGCTTCAAAGGCTTTCTCCGCCCGCGTAATCCCGATGGCAGCTGGGCACCACCTAACATGCTGGTACGCGGTACATGGCCAGACTTTTTCTATGAAGGCGACCTCTGGACCTATTCCTTCTATGCCCCACAGGATGTTCGCAAACTGATTGCTCTATCTGGCGGCAAAGAAACCTTCATACGCCGTCTGGATAATATCTTTTATCGTCAGCATTTCGACGTTACCAATGAACCTGGATTTCTGATACCGGTTCTCTACAATTGGGCGGGAAGACCGGACAAAACAGCCGATGTGATCAATGCGCTTCTGGAAAAGGCCTTTACCGATCAGCGTAGCGGCATTCCGGGAAACGACGACTCAGGAGCCATGTCAAGTTGGTTCATCTTCCATTCTCTTGGCTTCTATCCGAATGCTGGACAAGACTTCTATCTGATCGGGACGCCGAGTTTTCCAGAAGCAGACATTAAGCTCTCCTCCGGAAAAACTCTCCGCATTATCGCTCGCAACCTGGATAGCGAGCACATTAACCACTACATTCAATCTGCAATCCTGAATGGTACTCCGTTACAAAACTCGTGGTTTCGGCATAGCCAAATCATCGATGGCGGTACACTCATCTTCACCATGGGCTCTGAACCCACCGGTTGGGGAACGGAGAATCCGCCGCCATCGATGTCAGACACCGACGCATCCTTATGTGGCGCTCAACCCTAAATTCACAAATCATAATTAGCAGGTAACGGTTGTTCCATAAGGAACTGGTCGCTAAAACGTTGTATTGAACGGTGGAATAGACAGGAGGGTGAGAGTTTCGAAACCTCTGTATGCGCAAACATCCTATGAGGTGAAACCCACCGTATTCGTGCATTCAAGCATGGGCCGCTATTGCACGCTAGAGAAGTATTAAAAATGGGTTGGATCATTGGTGGACGCGGTAGGAATCGAACCTACAACCTGTCGATTAAGAGTCGAATGCTCTGCCAGTTGAGCTACGCGTCCAGGAAGATTTGTATTGCGGGTGCGACCTGCAGAAAACCGCTGATCAGCACAAGAGGAGATCCTCTCTCGCTCTTTCAAAAATATAACACAAATCCCGCAGAAGTGTTCAATCGGCGCAGGTTTCTCCTCGAACCTAGAGGTACCGCGGATTGCAGCCACGGCTATGGCTCTGCTTCTGATCGGAATGTGCTGCAAATCAGCTCAATAGGCGTACTACCTTCCCTCTTATGGAAATAGCGAGACGTGAAAACGCTGCCCGAATCATTTCCTCAGGACAGCAAAAGAAGACTAGAAGGTGAAGGATAAACCGCCCTGAATAGAGCGTTCGGCCTGAGCAAAGTAGAGACTGCCGTCTTGTGCACTTCGGAAGGGACGATATCCCTCAGCCAGCAGGTTACGGACATCAACCTGTGCCTCAATGCCATTCGGCAGGATGTGGATGCAACGCAATGGCTGCCGAATATACAGAGTGAGGAATGGGCTGGTGAAATCGCTACCGTTAAAAGCAGCAACCGCTGTCACCGTGTCATCGGGCTGCCAACGATAGCTGGCCCGCCATGCGGTTCCAGTAGAGGCCATCTTGCCATTCACAGAAACGGCATACATCTGCGATCTGTTCGCCCGAATCTCTTTTGCTGCCTCTTGCAGACTGATCTGTTTGCCATCCGCCGAGAAAGCTAAAGCATTTCCTTCGGCCAAGTTAAAGGCAATCCAGGTATCCCGGCTCAAACGATACTGCGCATTCAGAACCACGCCGGTGGAATCGTAGCTGGGGCCGGTAATCCGGAACATCCCATTCGCGCTATCGTAAAGAGCATTTCCTTCGTTCAAGACATCTGCCGAAAGTTTACCGGTGCCGTTTACGACTGGATTCAGGAGATGGTCTTTATAAACCACAACCTCAATTCCGCCACGGTCTGTTTGCCGGGAAACACCAACTTCCTGATGCAGCCCGTGCTCGATGGTCAGTCGGCCATCCCGTTCAGCCATCTGAGATAGCAGTCCACCATCTCCGCTTGAGGCATCTTGGGCACGCTTGAAGTTTCTTAGAGTCGAGAACCGGTAACTGATCTGCTGACGCCCTGCTTGCCAGGAAACAGAAGCAAAAGGATGACTTTCGATACGGGCATTATCGGAGCGGATCGCATCGAACTCGCTTCCGGCCTCGGCCGTTATCCGATTCATCAGCTTCAGCATCTCAGAGCTGCGCATCACCAGCGTGCTCAACTGCGTTTGAGAATCTGTACCACGAATTTGTGGATGATCGGCTGCGGCTACAACCGTTCGAAGTGTCTGATCGGGAGTCAAGTCCTGGCGATATCCCAACGCAGCCTGGAATGCTGTATTTCCACCCTGATAAAGGTCTCCGCGAAAAACAGTAGCACGCTTGCTATCGGAACTCGCATGGCCAACTTCAAACGTATTGTGAAGCGAGCCTTTTCCGAACTGGCGAGAGCCGGTTGCCGAGGTCAAACGAACCTTTACTGGTTGATCCTGCTTATTGCCGCCATCCGCCGTGATCAGTACAGGACCGTCTTCCAGCATGCGCAGGAGAGGTCTGTTCGAAGCAGAACGCAGGGTCCAGGTCCAGTCATCCGCCGATTCATCAGAGGAGCGCTTTTGAGCGGGCAGCCATTGTGCCGCTTCAAAGATCGTGGTCAATGTGACATTGACTACCGTACGGCTCTTGATCGCAAGATTTCGCCGTAACGACGGCAAGAAGGCCGCTCCTGCAGCCTTCAATCCGTAAACTCCTGGTTGGATGTGAGCAATGGTGTAGTGACCGGTTCCGTCAGTAAAGACGCTGGCAACGACCCTTGAATCGCCGCGCAATAACTCTACTAGAGCACCTACCTGAGGGGTGCCGTGCGTGTCCTTCACCACGCCGGAGACGGAAGTCACCGTCACCGCATGCGCGGACACAACACCGACTACAACACAAAGAACGAACGCCGATCCGAGTTTTGGGAAAAAATTACTCACTGCCCAACTTGCCCATTATGTTCACTGGCTAGGCTTACTAATGCAACAACCAAACCTTCAGGCAATACAACTCTACGGCTGCTGGCCTTCCCCGGACTGTCTAATCTACTACGAAAGGTGCCGACTGGCCTATTTCTTGTTTTGTGATGGCGTCGCTCACCTTAATCGTTACCTTGTACTTGCCCGGTTGCAAACCTGCTAACGGGAGGCTCTTTTCCAGCGTCAGCTGATCGGAATTAGCACCCAACTTCTTGCTGTCTTCCGCTGTGTCGAGAATCATTTTATTCGAGCCCTCATCTACGATCTGGTACGTCACAGTCGCAGAATTGGTCTTCGTCTTCTCGTCGATACCCAAATTGTATATCTGCATCCAGAAATTGAGGTTCTGATTGCGATGGAAGATTACCGGCGTCAGGGCATTTGTACCCACCCGAGGACGGATAAAGGTATTTCCTATGATGAAGTTACCAGTTCCAATCTCTTTCGAGGGGACCCGCTCCATTTTGTCGGCCAAAATCAAAGATGAGGCCGAAAGCTTCTCGTCATCATACTTGGGAACCATGATTCCCTGTCCCCAACGGCCAACGTGATCGGGATTGTTGACGTCCTTAATGCCAATATCCACACGGTACCGGCCGGGACGAAGCGGCAATGCCTTCCAATAGACATTCTGGCCATCGAGAACTTTAGGCAGAAGCTCTGCCGGCTGCTGAACCTGAACCGTGTCCTCAAAAGTCTGTACGACTTTGCCGGTGATGGTAGCAACACGCCCGATGAGGTTCACCACGCCCTTCGATACACCATCCTTGGTATTGAAGGTGACATCGCGATTACGGATCTGGATTGTGATCGGCACCAGCACTGTGTCATCCGTGACCTTCACATAATCGGTTCGAACGTCGAATGGGAAGATTGGGCCGGTGAGGAGCTTATGCTCCGACAGGAAAGATTCCAGCTGAAGATCCTTAAACTTGATGACCGGAGGAGCCTGCAGCTTAGCGTATTGTTCTAAGCGGTCGAACTGCTTGCTCTGCTGCTGAGTTGCCATCGGGCCGGTACCCAGAGCTTCCAGTCCACCTTTGAAACGATCTGCCTTGCTGGCCTGCCCCATCTGCTCATACATGGTGAGTCCAGCATTTGGAACGTGGAGCAGAGCATCCTTTTCAGAACGGTCAAGGGTCATGTGGTAGTCGCCGCACATGCAGCTATCCACAAATTCGATGTCGATGTTGTCGCCGATGCCTTCCAGATACCGGTAGTGCCAAGTTTCAAATGGGAAGGTTGCTGTCTCGCCGCCGCCTTCTTCCATGGGGCGCTGATAGCTGCCACCACTCGGATGGGAATCGATGCTATCCGGTTTTCCGAAGGAAATATAAATATGACCGCGGTCGGTCTTCCAACCCGGTTTGCCCGCAGCATAGTGCTCGTTCGCATAGGCGATGCGGCGATAGTGCTCTTCCCGATATTCGTTTTCGGGTGAGTCGGGATTCGGATTTCTACGCTGCCAGAAGGCTTCGATAAAGGCATCACGCTCTTCATCGTTGCTCAAGCTTTTGAAGGCTTTGGCCTCTTGATCGGTGATGATCCAATGGACATCCTGATCGAGCCAGGTCTTATAAGCACCCTTCAACTCTTGGCGGAGTTCCTTGTTGCGCTTGAATTTCTCTTGATCACTAATCTCGCGCTTTAACGGATCGACCTCCTGATTCTCAGCAGGGGCAGCTTGCGCCCACGCTGATACACAGGGCACAGAGGCAGCGATTAACCCCATACCGATCGCAAGTAATAAGGAAAGACGACCGTTTGACATAAATTTCCGGATACCCCTTAACAATTCTTAAAGATTCTACGGTCTGTCCAGAGGGGAAGCAAGCAGCGGTTTTACCTATTTCACAATCGTAATTCCCGACTCTGTCCAGGACGAAAGACTCTTTCTGCCCGCAGCCAATGAAACCCACCAACCCTTAGACGTGACTAAATCGATAATTTCTCATGCAAAACTGCTTTTTGGGAACTCTGAAAGCAATCTTTGCGTACACTGGCCCATGAGTTCTTCAAAGGCTACACGATACGCATGAAAAAAATTCTGATTGGCTCAGGCGTCGTTCTTGTTCTCGCCCTGATTGTCGTAATTTCGATTGTTCGCGCGCAGTCTGGTTACACGAAGGTATTGACTGGAAAGGTAGTTCGCCAGGACGTTACGTCCGTTGTGAGCGGCACAGGTCAGATCAAGCCGAAGACCTACGTCAACCTTGGAGCTACGGCTTTCGGCCGTATTACGCACCTCTACGTCAAAGAGGGAGACAAGGTAAAGAAGGGTGAAGTCGTTGCCACAGTGGAAAATGTGCAGGCACAGGCAAACGTCGCAGCCCAGAAGGCCACCATTGCGGCTTCCAAAACAGATATCAGCTCCTATATCGCTGCAGAAAAGACTGCTGCTGCCAATGTGCAACATTCCAAAGCAGATCTTGAGCAGAAACAGCTCGACTTCCAGCGTGCAAAGGGACTCTATACCGAAAAATTGATCTCCAAGCAGGATTACGACGCTAAGAAAGCCGCCTATGACTTAGCTGTGGCTACACTGCAACAAACTGATGCAGCATTGGCCCAGTCAAAAGCAAATACGGCGTCGGCACACGGCCATCTTGATTCCGCAGTGGCCAACCTGCGCAGCAATGTCGATTCTCTTAACAAGACCGTCTCCAATGCCCCCTTCGACGGAATCGTAACCAACCTTCCGGTTCGTGAGGGTGAAACCGTCGTTACCGGCATTCAGAACGCTCAGGGTTCTACCTTGATGACTCTGGCGGACATGTCGGTCATTACCGCCGAGGTAAAGGTAGACGAAACCGATATCGTCAACATCAAGCTGGGTCAATCGGCGGATGTCACAGTCGATGCGTTGCCCGGTCGAGTCTTTAAAGGCCACGTCACACTGGTCGGTGATCAAGCGATTCTACGTTCAACCGGTATCGCTACCAGCCAGAGCACAACAGGAACAGAGGAAGCCAAGGACTTCAAAGTGGAGATTACCCTGGACAATCCCGACGATGCTCTGCGCCCTGGGCTTTCTACCACTGCAAAGATCACGACAGCGCACAAAGATAGCGTGCTGACGATTCCGATTCAGGCACTAACGATGCAGGCTCCGGATGCCGGTGGCGATAAAAAAGCACAATTGAAGCAAGCCTCTGCTACCACAACTGGAACAAAAGCTTCCGAACAGAAGGTGCAGGGTGTATTTGTAGTCCGCTCGGAAAAGAGCAAACTGGTTACAACATTTGTACCGGTCACGACCGGCATTACCGGAGCAACCGACATCGAAGTAACCAGCGGCCTCAAAGAAGGAGACGAACTTGTAACCGGTCCCTTCAAGACACTGCGAACACTAAAAGCCGGATCTCGCGTCAAACGAGATACGACTCCGGTTACTCCGCCAGCGAATGCCAGCTAGAGTCGGTAGGGTCCTCTGAAATCCAGATTTCAGGACCCTCTAAATGGCCCGGAACTAAAAAGGTAAAAAATACGTATTTTGAGAGGTGTGGCGTTTTCGTTAAAACCCCACCTTTCAATAAAGAACTCTTCATGCTTCATCATGAGAGTTGAACGGGAGTACCCTGATGGCATCTGAAATGACTACAACCGCCCTGCTTAATGAGACTGCTGCACCATCGCAAGATGAAGTGATCGTCGTCGAAGACCTTTGGAAGACTTATGACATGGGCTCCGAACAGCAGGTTCACGCTTTGCGTGGCGTCTCTCTGCACATCCGGCACAATGAGTACGTCGCCATCATGGGACCTTCTGGCTCGGGCAAGTCGACATTAATGAATCTGATTGGCTGCCTCGACACCCCCAGCAAGGGTAAGTATTGGCTGAATGGCCATCTGGTGAGCGATCTCGACGACGATGAGCTAGCCCGCATTCGTAATAAAGAGATTGGCTTCGTTTTCCAGACCTTTAACCTGCTTGCTCGTGCCACAGCACTGCACAATGTCGAGTTGCCTTTGATCTACAACGGAACCCCAGCTGAGGAAAGAATCGAGCGGGCCAAGCTTGCATTGCGCAATGTAAATCTGGAAGACCGCATGCACCATAAGCCCAACGAGCTTTCCGGAGGACAGCGCCAGCGTGTTGCCATTGCTCGAGCCCTCATTAATCGTCCGTCAATCATTCTGGCTGACGAGCCTACCGGCAACCTCGACTCCAAGACTGGAGACGAAATCATGAGTCTCTTCGATGAGCTGCATGCAAAGGGAAACACAATTGTCCTGGTAACTCACGAACCCGACATCGCCGAATTTGCCCATCGGATCGTCCACATTAGGGACGGAGCAATTGCCTCCGATCAGGCTTCCGGACGTGTTCGTCCAACCATCTAGAGAGGATTTGTACCAGTCAAAGTAATTGGACTAGCAATTCATGAGGCCATTCCCGAACGGGATGGCCTCTCTTGCTTTCGTCCCTTTAGCCAAAAAGTGAAAAATAACTTTGGCATTCTGCCCGCATCTAGCCGGGAAAAGAGTCCGGGATTTTGATATTTCTTAACAATCGTGGCAAACACGGTTCCTTTCTTTAAAGCTTTTTAAAGCTTTACATCCTTCTGCCGATACTCCTGCTTAAGGAGTGGTCTGTATACAAGCTCCGTGATCGAATCTGAGTGAGGCATAGCTTCCAGTGGTCCATGGCTCTCAGGAACAGATAACTTATCCCGAACGATTTGGCACACCTGCCATTCCCCCTGCGTCGCTAGATCCACCTCCGGCGGGTGTCATAGCCATTAGCCATGCCATGCGGCGGCTCCTGGTCCAAGTTGAGTGCGCGGCTCCGCATCTTCGCATTGCAACCATGGAAGGAGAACCTGGTACTGGGAAAACACTATTGGCGTCTTTGTTACACCAGCGGGGACCTGCTTCCGCACATTCCATGGTCAAGAGGGATGCTCGCGAATGGCTGATGGAAACAGCTGCTGAAACAGATAACATCCAGGCGGGAATGCTCTACCTGGAAGGTATCGACCTCCTCTCAGTAGAAGAGCAACACCTTCTGTTGCGTGCAACGAAACGAATCATGGAGTCTGGAACCAATCAGGCTATCCAATTGATCGTTGCCAGCAATCGTCCGTTACGGCGCTTGGTTGCACAAGGAAGTTTCTTGCCCGATCTGGCATACCGCTTGACGGCAGTTCGATTCGCCATTCCTCCATTACGGGAACGCCGGGAAGAGATTGGTCCGCTGTCGCAGTTATTTGTCGGACAGTTCTCGCAGAAGTATTCCAAGCAAGTACGCGGTTTAGGTCCGGGCGCTCTCTCGCGCCTTCTGACGCACCCGTGGCCAGGCAATATCCGCGAGCTTTCCAGTGTTCTGGAAGCAGCCTGTCTGGAGATTGAAGGGCAGTGGATTCGCGCAATAGACCTTCCGCTTACGCCTGCGGCTGCAGCAACGATCCAGGCAGAGAAACCTCAACCGGCAGAGGACCTTTCACTGGAAGGAGCCGTACGCCGCCATGTTGCCCGGGTTCTGGCCCTGACCAGGGGAAACAAGCTCCGTGCTGCCAGCTTATTGGGAATCAGCCGTTCGACTCTCTATCGGATGCTGGCGGGAGATTCTACTCTCCACTTCTAGCCAGATCTAAAGCGTTTGATCGCGAAAGCCCTTCCCTTTGCGGAGGGGCTTTCGTATTTGCGACCTTGTGCTTCCAAGAGAGCTTGCATCCCATCCTGATCGACCGAATCCAAAGGTAAGTCACTCGTGCTTCTCACTGTTGGCGCAGCCTGCATATAAAAGTGCGAGTGGAACACTATTTCTTTCCCTGGAGTGTCCATGGATTTACAGCTTTCTGGAAAAAGAGCCCTTGTAACCGGATCTACCGCGGGCATCGGCTTTGCAATCGCAAAGGCCCTCGCAGCGGAGGGAGCCCAAGTCTTCGTTAACGGCCGTACGCAAGGCCGGGTACAACAAGCCATCGAGAAGATCAAAAACGAGCTGCCCGGTGCCAAAGTAGAGGGATACGCCCTCGATTTAGCTTCCGCTGAAGGAGCGGCACAACTCGTTCAACAGCTTCCAACCGTAGATATTCTGGTGAACAATCTCGGTATCTTTGAAATCAAGTCATTTCTCGAGATTGATGACGAAGAATGGCTCCGTTTCTTCAATATCAATGTCCTCTCCGGTATCAGGCTCTCCCGGCTCTATCTTCCAGCGATGCTCAAACAGAATTGGGGACGCATTCTGTTCATATCCAGTGAGTCGGCCGTGCAGATTCCGGTAGAGATGGTTCACTACGGCATGACAAAAACCGCGCAATTATCTGTCGCTCGCGGTATCGCCGAATCTGTTGCAGGAACCGGAGTCACCGTCAACAGCATTCTTCCGGGACCTACCAAATCGGAAGGAGTGGAGACCTTTGTCGAATCAATGGCGAAACAGGAGAAGAAGACTCCCGAAGAGATGGAGACAGAGTTCTTCCGCACAGCCCGCCCTTCTTCCCTGCTGAAGCGCTTTGCCACAACAGAGGAGGTAGCCAACCTGGTTGCTTATGTGGCCAGTCCGCGTAGCTCGGCAACAAATGGTGCAGCGTTACGCGTCGACGGTGGCGTAACTCGTTCGATTCTCTAACAAGGGATACTGGGCCATCTCCGCAGAAGGAGGTGGCTCAACACATCTCAGCCTTCCCTCCTGTAAACTCTCCTTGAATAACGATCATGAGAAAATTCGCTGCTTTTGTACTCGCCGCCACCTTGGCCACCTCCTCTATCGGCTTCGCGCAAACGGTGGAGGAGCGCCGCAAGAGTCTTAATACGGTTCTGAACGACATCTGGCAGGACCGGCTGAAACATTCTCCGGAATTCGCTTCGTCCATCGGAGATAAGCGCTATAACGACCAGCTCAGCGACTACTCGGTGCAGGCTTATAACGACGATCTGCAGCGTGGTCGCGCTTTCCTGATTCGTCTGGGATCGATCGATACCTCAGACCTGACCGAACAGGAACAGCTCAGTAAGGAGCTGATGGTTCGGGATTTGGCGGAACAACAGAAGGAAGCGCAGTTTAAGCCCTGGGAGATGCCGGTTAATCAATTCACCGGATTCCATCTTGAAATGCCGCAACTCGTAAATCAGCTAAGTTTCGATACGGTCAAGGACTACGACGATTGGATCGAACGCTTGAAGAAGATACCCACGGCCTTCTCTCAGATCTCCTACAACATGTCGATTGGTATCGATGACAAGCGTGTACCTCCGAAGTATCTTCTGGAAAAGGTACTGGCACAGACAACTGCCATAGCCGCGCAGAAGCCTGAAGACACACCCTTTGCGCAGCCGCTACGAAAATTCCCATCGTCGATCTCCAGCGCTGAACAGGAGCGAATTCGCAAACAAACACTGGATGCCATCGGAAAGCTGGTCTTGCCTGCCTACCAGCGATTTGCGCGTTTCCTTTCTGCACAATACATTCCGGCAGGACGCACCGAACCTGGCGTTTGGGCCCTCTCCGATGGGAATACCTATTACGCATTTCGAGCAAAGCAGAGCACCACAACCGATCTCACACCCGACCAGATACATCAGATCGGACTCGATGAAGTTCGCAAAGACGAAGCAGAAATGCTTGCTATCGCCCAAAAGCTAGGCTTCAAGGATTTGAAAGCCATGCAGGCAGCAATTGCTCAAAACCCCAAGCTGCATGGTCAGTCGAAGGAACAACTACTCTCGACATATCAACACTACGTGGATGGAATGAAGCCCAAGTTGCCCGAATTATTTGGACGCTTGCCGAAAGCTCCGCTGGAAGTTGTGGCTGTTCCTGCGTATATGGAAAAAGATCAGGCGGCAGCCTACTATGAACGCGGAACAGCAGATGGTTCACGCCCCGGCCGCATCAATATCAACACCTATAACGTGACGCAACGCTCCCTGGTATCAGCAGAAGCCATCGCTTATCACGAAGGCATCCCGGGCCACCACCTCCAGATTTCCATCGCGCAGGAGATTAATGGTCTGCCGGCCTTCCGCAACTATACCTATTACACTGCGTACACCGAAGGTTGGGGCCTCTACTCAGAACGCTTGGGGAAGGATGTCGGCTTTTATCAAGATCCGTACTCGGACTATGGCCGGCTCGAAGCCGATATTTGGCGTGCTATCCGCCTCGTCGTTGACACGGGCGTACATGCCAAACACTGGTCGCGACAGCAGATGGTGGATTTCTTCCATGAACACTCCTCCATTGACGACACCAACGTGCAATCTGAGGTCGACCGCTACATTGCATGGCCCGGACAAGCTCTCGGCTATAAGATCGGACAGTTGAAGCTCCTCGAATTACGGGATCGGGCACAAAAAGCTCTTGGCCCAAAGTTCGATATTCGCTCCTTCCACGATCAGGTTCTCGATTCCGGAGCTCTGCCTCTGGATATTCTTGAGCAGCGAATCAATCAATGGATTTCGCAACAACAGCCCGCACACTAAACTATTAATGGTTCGTTTTTGAGAATCCGGATCTGCATTCCTTTGTTGTATATCGATGAGAATACAGATCCGGCTCCATTGCGAAGATCGCAAACGTACTAGTCTAGAAAGTGCAGGGCAAAGGAAAAATTCTTTCATGAGTGATACAGATGCAGTTACGAATATCGGCAAACTCCGTGTTTCCGTATTAGGTGCGGGGAAGATGGGTGGAATTTTGCTGCAGGCTTTCTTGAAACAGCAATTGTTCGCACCCCATCAGCTATCGGCTACTGTGGCCCACGAGGAACGTGCTCAAGCGCTCTCCTCGCAATGGGGTATCCAGGTAAGTACGAACAATTTGGCAAGCGCCGAAACTGCCGATGTCATTCTTTTGGGAGTGAAACCTTACCAGGTTCCCACGCTCATCGAAACTATTCGTCCAGCCTTAACGACAAAGAAAACATTGATCTCCTTTGCCGCCTCGGTAAAAACGAATGCCATCGAAGAAGCTGCAGGTATTTCTATTCCTGTGATCCGTGCCATGCCCAATACTCCTTCCATGCTAGGAGCCGGAGTTGCAGCACTCTGCCGGGGACGTTATGTAACAGATCAGCAGATGCAGCTGGCATCCCGCATCTTCGAAACTGTTGGCAAATCCGTTGTTGTAGATGAGAAGCATATGGATGCCGTAACAGGGCTCTCAGGTTCGGGACCTGCCTATATTTACATCATCTTGGAAGCATTGGCTGAAGCAGGTGTGAAGGTCGGGCTGCCTCGCGATGTGGCCACTCTCCTGGCCGCTCAAACAACCTACGGAGCTGCAAAGATGGTATTGGAGACCGGATATCATCCGGCATTGTTAAAGGATGCCGTCACAACTCCTGCAGGCTGCACCGTCGATGGTTTGCTTGAAATTGAGGAAGGCGGACTCCGCGTTACCCTCATCAAAGCCGTTATGCGCGCAACAGAACGAGCACGCGAGCTGGCATCGAGCTAAAGACACATCGGATTTGCTCTATTTGTTCGCTTTTCAAATATTTAATTTTTGTGACACCAAAAGGAGCGTGCGGTTCGAGGTGAATCGTACGCTTTCTTATTCCAAGTATCTTGCCGATGAACAAGGTAGACTCAAATCGTCACACATTGTGGTTCATTGAAAAAGCACAGGACAGAGCCATTCTCCGCTGTTTGTCTCAGCTATCGAAACGATTGTCTAGACCAGCTGACTTCCAATTGTTTCTTAATCTTTTCATCATTCGAAATGCCGTAGCATCCGTATATTCAAGCGGCTCTTCTCATCTCGTAAGATGAGCGCGGCCACTATGTGATCAATGTCACGGCTACCCGTATAACGCGAAGACTAGGCTAAACACGGCCCTTACGACACTCATGACGAGGAAAACCCCTATGAGCACTGCACTTGAAAGCCAGAGCACTACTCCATTGAGCCAAGAATTGCTGGAAAAGATGGACGCCTATTGGCGTGCGTCCAACTATCTTTCCGTCGGCCAGATCTACTTGAAAGATAATCCGTTACTGGATCGGCCCCTTACAATTGAGGACGTAAAACCCCGCCTCCTTGGTCACTGGGGAACAACTTCCGGTCTGAACTTTATTTATGTTCATCTCAACCGCCTGATTACCGATCGCGACCTGAATATGATTTACATCATCGGTCCCGGCCACGGCGGTCCAGGCCTTGTTGCCCACACCTATCTGGAAGGCTCCTACAGCGAAATTTATCCGCACATCGAACAGAATCGCGATGGCATCAAGCGGCTCTTCCGCCAATTCTCCTGGCCTTACGGCGTCCCCAGCCACGTAGCACCGGAAACTCCGGGATCCATACATGAAGGTGGAGAACTGGGATACTCTCTTCTTCATGCTTATGGAGCGGCCTTTGATAATCCGGATCTGGTTGTCGCCTGTATCGTAGGCGACGGCGAAGCGGAAACAGGTCCGTTGGCAACAAGCTGGCACTCCAACAAGTTCCTGAATCCCAAGACGGATGGAGCCGTCCTACCCATCCTCCATCTGAATGGGTATAAAATCGCCAATCCCACAGTCCTTGCACGTATTCCGGAAGAAGAACTGATTGACCTCTTCCGCGGCTACGGATATGAACCCTTCATCCTTGAAGGTGACGATCCAACGACCATGCATCAGAAGATGGCCGCTGTTATGGATACCATGATGGATCGCATCGCCCAGATTCAGAAGAAGGCACGGGAAGGAAACGACGAGTCCCGTCCACGTTGGCCGATGCTGATTCTCCGGACACCTAAGGGATGGACCGGACCGAAGATTGTTGACGGCAAACAGGTAGAAGGGACATGGCGTTCGCACCAGGTTCCCTTTGCAGAGCTGCACGAAAAGCCTGAGCATCTTCACGTTCTGGAAGACTGGATGAAGAGCTATCATCCGGAAGAATTCTTTGACGAAAAGGGTAAGTTCCGCCCCGATCTTGCAGCACTGGCACCCAAAGGCCGTCGTCGTATGGGTATGAATCCCCATGCAAACGGTGGTCTGCTATGGCAGCCGCTCAAGATGCCTGACTTCCGCAAATATCAGATCGAAATCCCGGGACCAGGGCAGGTCTTCGCAGAAGCAACCCGCGTTATGGGCAGCTTCCTGCGCGATGTGATGAAGTCCAATCTCGAAGATAAGAACTTCCGCATCGTCGGACCTGATGAAACAGCCTCCAACCGCATTGCTTCGGTTATCGATGTGACTGGTAAAACATGGCTGGACAAGGTTCTTCCTGTCGATGAGGATCTTTCTCCCAAAGGCCGCGTCATGGAAGTGCTCAGCGAGCACATGTGTCAGGGATGGATGGAAGGCTACCTGCTCACTGGACGCCATGGACTCTTCTCCTGCTATGAGGCGTTCATCCACATTGTGGATTCTATGGTCAACCAGCATGCAAAGTGGCTGAAGACAACCCGTGAGATTCCATGGCGGAAGCCGATCTCCTCGTTGAACTACCTGCTCACTTCTCACGTATGGCGTCAGGACCACAATGGCTTCTCGCACCAGGATCCCGGATTCATCGATCATCTGGCCAACAAGAAAGCCGATGTTGTTCGCATCTATCTGCCACCCGATGCTAACTCGCTATTGTGCGTAACCGACCACTGCCTGCGCAGCCGCAACTATATCAACCTCATCATTGCCGGGAAACAGCCGCAACAGGTGTGGATGAACATGGATGAAGCGGAAAAGCACTGTGCTGCCGGTCTGGGAATCTGGAAATGGGCATCAACCTACGACGGAGAAGATCCCGATGTAGTCATGGCATGCTGCGGCGATATTCCGACTCTGGAAACTCTGGCTGCCGTCTCTCTGCTGAGAGAGCAGGTGCCGGACCTTCGCATCCGCGTAATCAATGTAGTCGACCTCATGACGTTGCAACCGATTGCCGAGCATCCACACGGATTGCCGGACGAAGAGTTCGACGAACTGTTCACGACCAATAAGCCTGTTATCTTTGCCTTCCACGGTTACCCGATGCTCATTCACCGGTTCACGTATCGGCGTCGCAATCACAGCAATCTGCACATCCGTGGTTATAAGGAAGAGGGCACAACAACAACTCCGTTCGATATGTGCGTGCTAAACAACATCGACAGATTCCAGCTTTCTCTCGACGTCATTCGGCGCGTACCACGCCTCCGCAATCTAATGGACGAGGCGCAACAGCGCTTCTCTGAAGCAATTCAACGCCATAAGCTCTACGTCTCTGAACACGGTGAAGATATGCCTGAAGTCAGAGATTGGAAGTGGAATTTCTAACGATTTGCCCCATAGAAGCGGTGCGGTCTTGAGCTGCACCGCTTCTATGGAAATCTATCTTGAATAAGCGGCATAGCTAGAGGACTGATGCAACAAATACCTGTACTTGTACTGAATAGCGGATCTTCATCGATCAAATTTTCTCTTTATATGGCTTCCGATACAGAGCGGACCAAGCTCTTTGAGGGTGCCGTTGACGGCATTGGCACGGATCTTGGCAAGTTCTGGATCAAGGACGCGACAGGCAAGAAGCTTCGCGACGAAGAGCCGGCTCTTCCTAACCGCGATGTCGCATTTCGCCTGGTAGCAGATGCTCTCAAGCAGCCGCCGTTCCCCTACCCAGCAGCAATCGGGCACCGCATGGTTTCCGGTGGTCCGAACCTGATGATCAACCAGCGCATCACGCACGAGATCATCGACGAGATGGAGCGCTGCACGGCTTTTGCACCGTTACACACGCCGATTGCCGTCTTCATCATGCGTGAAGCGGAAGAGCTCTTCCCCGGTATTCCGAATTTTGTCTGTTACGACACTTACTTCCATCGCACGATGCCGGAAGTTGCGTCGCACATGCCGATTCCGGAAGAGTATGTAAAGCAGGGAATCAAGCGTTACGGCGCACACGGCATCTCCTACGAATCCATCGTTCATCAGCTCCAGCCCAAGGTCCCATCCCGCCTGATCGTCGCTCACCTCGGTAACGGGGCCAGCATCAGTGCAATCAAGGACGGAAAGTGTATCGATACCTCCATGGGCCTCACGCCCACCGGCGGCATCATCTCCGGTACCCGCACGGGTGACATCGATCCTGGTGTCCTGATTTATATCCTGCGTGACATCGGCGGCGATGCCGACAAGCTGGAGAAGATTGCTTCAAAACAGTCCGGTCTGTTGGGCATGTCAGGATTGACCAACGACATGCGCGGGCTTCGCGAAGCAGTTGAAAAGGGTGACCCACGTGCCAAGCTGGCAGTGGACAAATTCGCTCACACCATCAAGAAGTGGATTGGCGGTTTCATGGCCATCCTCGGCGGATTGGATATGTTGGTCTTCACCGGTGGTATCGGAGAAAACGACATTCAAGCCCGTTTGGACATCTGCACCGGCCTGGAAGCCCTGGGCATCGTGATCGATCCCAAGCGCAACGACTGCCGCGGCGAAGCGCTGATCAGCAAGGACGGCTCTCCCGTCACTGTTCGCGTCATTCCGCCTGCAGAAGACTTGATGATCGTCAATCACGTCTATCGCCTGCTGAACGAGAAGTAAAATAATAAGTCCCTTTCCGTTCTGATTTTTGAATGGAAAGGGACTTTACCTAACTTATTCGTCAACTAATCCTTCGGAAAACTTAGCATAGAACGACGCGTGACTTCTCTTGAAAACTACCATGTGTACACAGCGAGAATGCGCGGTGGACCTCCCCTTCCCTCTATAGTTTCCGTTTCAATCACAGCTTCCATATTTTTATAGTGTCGCGGAAGTATGCCGTCATGCTGAGCGGATTCCAGATATTTTCTATCGGAGAGAAATTCGCTTGCTGCCAGTGTTCCATTCTCAGCAATTCCAGCTGCTAACACCACGGTCTGGTCAATGGTAGAGTCGTAAAAACGAGCCACCAATCCATAATCGTGGTTGATCCCTACAAAGGGTGCTCTGATATTGACCGACCAATGTTTGTGTTCTGGGTCGGTTCGATCCTGAATGTCAATAACATCGGGACTGGTTTGTACGAAATGGTAGCGCAAACCGGCACTCAATCGCATCGTCCAGGAGTTATCCAACCCGGCGATTAGGACTACAGGCCCCTTTTGCAAATCGGAAAAGGTAGTAATCGGAGAAGACTGTATATTGGCCTGTTTGGAATTGGCGAAAAGAACCCGCTGGATGCCGCTCATGGCCGCAACATCGGTTGTAGCCAAGGGATCAGTTGAACGAGGATGCTCGGTAACAGTCGATTCCCGCGGCGGCAGATTGGCACTCTGCTGAATGTTTGGCAACCCCAAGGAACCGATACAGATCAAGATTGGGTTGGCACTCTTAACCACTGGCTTCCAGAACGTATCAAAGGCCGAGTCGGCGCGCAGCCACGTGGAAACTGCGATTGCGATGATAATGGCCAATGCACAGCCAGAAGCTATCCAGATCGTTAGGGGACGGAGGAAGCTATGCGCGATAGGTTCGATGCGGGCTGAAGCTACTTCGGCACCGTTTTCGGGAATCTGAGAAGATTCACAAGCCAGAGAATCTCGACACTCCATGTCGGGGCTGGCAATAAACTTGAAATCAGGCACATAGGTGCCGGAGCGCAATTCGATGCGCAACCCGGTCTGTGACGCAGTTTCGTAATAGTACTGCGACAGACGTTTGCGGACTTCTCCGGCAGTGACCCTCACAATGGGATCGAGATTCATGTCGTATTCGGGCGAACGACCGAAGGCCTCGATGCCGATGGTACGTTCTTTCAAATACTCGGCTCTACCTTCAAGAGTTCTTTCTACGACATATTTCAAAAATGTAGGGCAACGACGACCGTGTGCGAATTGGGCACTGGTCAGAAGCTGCTGCAAGTGCGCCTCGACGAGTTCAGGGGAGATGGTGGACGTGGATTGAGAATTACTCGCCATACAAATGTCCGCGTGCTCCAAGGGCGGGAGAACAATGAAGCCTCAAGATCGTCGGTTTGTAAGGTATCATACTGTCATTTTTCAGGTCCAAGACGAGTTAATTGGCCCAAAAGAACACACTAGACGGGGACTTCCTATGCCCCCATTTTTCTTACGGTGCTGCAGTTTCAAGAATTCGGCCTTTCTGTGTTCTTGAATGGAGATTGGCATGGAGTAGCACCTCTGGGAACCGCAAAACTTCGCCAGTTCTTCGCCTTACATCGACGCAGGAACGCAAGTCGCAAGTTCCATATGAAGATACGCCACTCCGGACACAAGCCCGTGTGACAAGAAGCTGCATCTGAGCCTCGCCTTGGTCACTTTCTCAGAACAAAGACTGCTGTATGCGTTGTCGCTCAAGTCAAGCGACGCAGCCATGACAGAGTCATAAGTTATTGACGATGTTCTCCGGTCATACCGTATTGAACTCCCCCGCCATTCCAGTCCACGCGTAATTTTATGCAGTCTTTGGGCAAGCGTTTATCAGACACGCGAACGATTGCAGAAGACACGGATCATCCTTCTGGTTTCGGAAAGGATGACCGCTAGCGATGGGCATCTAGAAGCTGCAACCGGACCGAAGGTGGGATCCAAGCTAAATCTCACAACTCGGTTTTCGAAGAACCGATGGGCCACATACAGGAAAACCTGAGTGCACCGTCGGCGCAGGACTTTTAGAGCAATGAAAACTACGTTCATCCTGTCACGCAGAAAAGAACAGGATGGCCTCTAGAAGGGCTTTGAAAGGGTGGTCCTATGAAGTTCAAGCAGTATGGATTTAGCAAGTTGGAACCTCAGCTTGCGGGGAGAGGCAGAGCCTTACCAGCTATTATCGCCTTTATTCTTCTTACGGCGTTGAGTATTACGCCTCAGAAGGCTGCGGCGCAGCTATACGCTGGTACGCTTTCGGGGTCCGTCACCGATTCCAGCGGAGCGGTTGTTGCCAACGCCACGGTAACGCTGACAGATGTAGCCAGAGGAATCCAACGTACAACAATTACCGATGCAACAGGCCGCTATCTCTTCAGTTCTCTTTTGCCTGCCGTTTATTCAGAGGTGGTTTCGGCAACAGGCTTCGAAAATGCGTCGATTCCGGATATTACGATCAACATCAATAAAAATGCCACGGCGAATGTGGTTTTGAAGATCGGCGCAACCAGCTTAACCGTAGTGGTGAAGTCGGGGCTGGCAGAAGGTGTGCAAACTGAGGATGGTTCAAATGGCCAAGTCGTGGATCAGAATCTGATCGCCAATCTTCCTATGGTTGGTCGCGCGGTCTTTGACTTGGCATATCTTGCTCCCGGCGTTTCGCCTGCTTCGGGTGGCACCTTCACTCCTGGAGCTTCTACGAACAACTTTGTTTCTCAGGGGTCTCGCAATGCTCAGGCTGACATTGTGATTGACGGTGTCTCCACCACCAACTACGAACAGAACTCCGGTTGGGTACAGCCCCTTTATCAACCCAGCGTGGACGCAGTGCAGGAGTTCAAGATCCAGCAAACCAACTTCAGCGCCGAATTCGGCTTTACAGGCGCGACAGTAATCAACATGGTCACCCGCTCCGGATCAAATGCTTATCATGGCAGTCTCTATGAGTACATGCGCAACACGGTCCTGAACAGCGAGAATTACTTCGCCAAAAAATCGGGAACGCCCAACCCGTCTTATCATTGGAACGACTTCGGTGGTACCGCCAGCTTCCCTATCAAGAAGGACAAAATTTTCGGTTTCTTCGACTTTGAAGCTACCCGCCAAGTCACCCCGGCTACTCTAACCTTGGATTTGCCTACGGACCGCGAACGTGCTGGGGATTTCGGACAAATCTGCTCCAACGCTGGAGGCTCCTTTGACAATACTGGAAGATGTTCAGCCAGCAACGGACAGATATGGGATCCCTATGCTGCTGCACACGGAGCATCTTACCAACACATCAGCACGCGATTTATCCCTTATAACAACCTGGCGACCTATAGCAGTCAGGGTGTCTATGAGAACTCGTCCAATGCCAAGGTTCAGGTGGGCGGCGGGGTTGGAAATCTGATCAATCCCGTTTCACGAGCCATTCTGAATTACATTCCGCACGCACAAAACCAGAACGTTATCCATAGCAACTACATCGGCAACGCCAAAAATATCAGTAATTGGAATCAGTACGATGCCAAAGTGGATTATCAGATCAACTCCAATAACAACCTGAGTACCCGCTGGTCAACCGGTTGGGGACATTCCGAGGCAGGCAACCTCTTTGGCAATGCTTTCGACGCCCATACCCAAGGGCCCGTCCAGAGCGTTGTTTACGAAGGATCACTCAACTACGTACATACTTTCAGTCCCAAAACACTGCTGACGGTTACCGCAGGTGCAACACACAGCTGGGGTCATACCCGGGGTAATCCCTTCGACGATACGAAGATCGGCATGCCAGCTTCCTTGGCTACAAACCCCGCTGGTGGTGTCGCACAAACTCCGTCGATTGTGGTCAATGGATACGCCGGCGAGAGCGGCACAGCCAACTTTGGCGCCCAGGGTTGGAGCGTCATGATGTACGGGCAGGATATGGGCCACACTTCGGCGAGTCTCTCCCATTCGATAGGCAGGCATGATCTGAAGGTCGGAGGAGAAATCCGAATCCATCGCATCAACTTCACCCAGTGGGGTATTCCGAACGGCCGCTATGAGTACCAGAGTGTTGCCACCTCGGGCGACAATAACCTCAGTTCTTCCGGCGGCGATGCCTATGCAAGCTACATGATCGGCTTTGCCACTGGCTGGAACGCGCAACAGGTTCCAGCCTCCCCGGCCACACAGAACCTGCAGTATGCCGTCTATGTCCAGGACAACTGGAAGGTTAACTCCAAACTGACGGTAAATCTGGGCTTTCGTTACGATCTGGATATGCCGCGCACCGAGCGACATGATCGCATGAGCTATTTCGATCCCACCAAGCCATCACCGATCGCCGAGCAGGTTTCCGGAGTCAGCGCCAGCGAGTGTCCGGCCTGCGCCCATCTGATGGGCGCACTGGAGTACGCCGGCGGCCACAACTCCCGCTATCCCTTCAACGTATACAAAAATGCTGTGGGTCCACGCCTAGGCTTTGCCTACGCGCTTCAGCCCTCTACAGCTATCCGCGGCGGCGTCGGTATCTATTACGATCCAGGTAAGTCGGGCGCAGCGGGTACAGGCAGTGGAGCTGCCGGCTTCCAAGGCTACGCTACGCAGAGCACCTGGACATCCTACTCCAGCGACGACAATATCACCCCCAACTATCAGTCAATCATTGGCCAGAATGCGCCCTATCGCATGCCTTACGGCAAGTCGTTCGGAAACGGTACCCAGCTCGGCCAGAGTCTCCTGGGCGTTCCTATTAATAACCTCAACACGCTGCCCCGCGAATTCAGCTGGAGCATCGGCGTCGAGCACGAATTCGCTGGTCATACCTTGCTTGACGTGAACTATATCGGTAAACATGCGCAGCACCTATATATGGGTGGATTCGTGAACTACTTGGATCACATTCCCGCCTCGGAAGCAGCGAACCTGCGTGCGAACCCAACGCAAATCAACACACCGGTCCCCGTTCCCGCCGCACTTTCCGAAGCTATCGGCAATGCCACCGTTCCCGAGCAAGGGGAGTGGAACAATCCCCTTGGTCCGAAAACTTCAGGCGGTGGCTCCTGGTATGCATGGAACGGCTTCTTGCCATTCCCTCAGTTCGCTTACGGAGTGTGGGGAAATTCCGGTATCCAGAATGTGGACCCACCCATTGGCCGCTCCAACTACCGTGCCATTGCTCTATCTGTTTCACGGCCTATGCTCAAGGGGCTCCAATTTCTGGGCAATTACACCGCGCAGCGAAGCCTGGACAACGCTTCCAGTCAAGGCTCCAATGAGTGGATTAACCCATCCAACCCGAACGGGGTACAGGATCCCAATGATCTGAAAGCGGAGTATGCTCACTCTGCCTTCAACATGGGCCAGATCGCACAAATCACCTTCGTCTATCAACTGCCCTTCGGCAAAGGCCAGAGATTTAGCTCCAGCAGCGGTCCCCTCAACATCCTGCTGAGCAACTGGCAAGCCAGCGGCGGTTATCGCTGGGATAGTGGCCAACCCATCCTCCTTGGTGGTGGTGGCCAGCCCACACTGCCTGGTTACGGTAGCCGTCCCAATCTGACCGGAACGCTCAAGAAGAATTCCGGAAATCAGGGAGTGATGGTCAACGGAGTCATGCGGGGCAACTACTTCAAGAACCCCAGCGCTCTCACTAAGCCGGCAGACTATACAGACGGTTCAGCACCTCGCGTACTGCCCAGCACCAACGCTCCGGGCGGCAACAACATGGACTTGGCCATCGATAAAAGATTTCCCATTACGCTACGTGAAGGGATGGAATTCAAATTCCGGTGGGAAAGCTATAACCTCTTCAACCACGTGCAGTATGGAGCACCCAATGGCTCGCCTTCGTTCGACGCCAATGGCAAGATTCTAGGCTCGGCGCAGGGTTCCAACTTTGGGGCTCTTACTTGGCAGGCCAACTCTCCACGCATCCAGCAGGTTTCACTACGCATAAATTTCTAACCTCTTACCGGGTCGAGCAGCAATTCTGCTCGATCCGTCTTTCCAGGAAAGCAAGAAGCCGGACTGACAACTCCTCTTAATCCCTCAAAATTGCAAAAAAATAAGTTATTCTCACGATCCAGCTAAAATAGTTTGAGCACGGAGCTCAGACCCCCATGAACCCCACCCATCTTGCCCCGACTCCCACGAAAAGCGCATCCCCAGCCCTCATTCAGTTTGCCTGGATAGTATTGGGCTATTTCATTGCCGTTATCCTTTGGGGCGGCCTGGTCAGGGCAACAGGATCGGGAGCGGGTTGTGGTGAGCATTGGCCACTCTGTAATGGGACGGTAGTACAACACTCCCCGCAAATGGAGACCATAATTGAGCTCACGCACCGCCTTACAAGCGGCATCAGCCTGATTCTGGTAGTGGCATTAGCAGCATGGGCATGGATCGCAACTCCAAAGAAGCACCTGGCCCGGGTTGCGGCCATTGCTTCTGTAATCCTGACGCTGAATGAAGCTCTTTTGGGTGCTTTACTCGTGATTTTGGGCAAAGTGGCCAAAGATGAATCGGCGTCTCGCGGAGTTTATCTCGCGCTTCATCTGACAAATACACTGCTGCTGATTGCAGCACTGGCCCTCACGGCTCATTTCCTGGGCAGAAAATCCGGATACTTCCGCCAAAATATCTCCTCCGCATATCTGGGAGTATCAGCCCTTGGACTAACCGCCACACTGTTCGTCGGAGTCTCGGGCTCCATTGCGGCCTTAGGGGACACCCTCTTCCCGGCCACTTCGCTCCGATCGGCCCTTGCGCAGGACTTCTCGTCTACCGCGGCATGGCTGCTGCGGCTGCGTTGGCTGCATCCCGCTCTTGCAATCATCGCCGGAGCCTTTCTCATCTGGCTCCTCTATCGTGCCATCACCTATCGTGGATATTTTCAAAATGGACGATTGGCATGGCTCGTGGGAGGTCTGCTCCTGCTGCAATATGGTCTGGGCGTTGCCGATGTTGTCCTGCTCGCTCCAACGTGGATGCAGATTGTCCACCTGCTCGGGGCCGACTTGCTCTGGACAGCTTTAGTCATCCTGACTGCAAGATTGTGCCTCGAACCAATCGCACAAGAGAGCTAGAGCCTTTCCCAAAGCGCAAAACTCTTTAGCGGCTTTCCGCTATCAGCAGTGCTGCGCCTTCAAGGGCCGAAGGATACTCCACAAAAAAATACGCCCTCCAGGGTAGATTCCGTCCATTTCTTTCTCTTTATCAGTGAACGGGTCTTTACAGGAAATGAGAGGAGATTCCTACGCTTCTTTATCTCGATGTACTCATGCTTCTGATTTCAACCGTCGGCCTACTCCTACCAATGCAGTCGATCTTCAGATATCGCCGTAGATTATTCGAAAGTGGATGTATCCATCCTCACTGGCTCGAACCCGAGTCCGGCCATCAGACAAAGGAAATGCCGTAACCAATCAGGCATAGGAAATGGTTTGTATGCGACAGCTGAGCAGAAATCAGACTGCCCCTACTTTCGACACCGAGAATGAACGAGAGAAATAAACACAGGTCAAGGTCTCGCCGATCACGGGCCCAACTTTCCTGCACCGGCCAACGGTCCTGATACTGGTATTTCGTTTAGTCCAGCATCTTTCTCTCATTCATTCCATAGCAGCTCGTTGGAAAAGTTAGCCTATGAATTCATTCTTTGCAGTTGTCATTTTAATGTTTGCGACGGTTACCCTTGCATTCGAACTGGATACACGTCGCCGTCGGCTTTGTCTTACTCGCACTGAGGGCTGGAGATTTCTCACCGCCCTCGACGTCATCTCCGTTGCCTGCACAATTGCATTCGCTACACTGCTGATTGGACAAAGCACAGTCTTCCTCCGCGTCAGCTATTGCATCTTTGTTCTCGTCTTCCTGTGGAAAGAGGGCAAGCGGCAGATACAGTTACAGCGTCCGGCTGGAGTTGTATTTGCAGAATGGTGCCTGCTTGCCGGTTTCTATTTCGTCGTTTCCACCCACACTACGTCAGCTCCACCGCTCAAACTCGCTCCCATGGTCGCAGGTGCAACACTATTGGGTTTACTGTTGCCAACCTTCCTGCAGGCACAGGAAAAGCATCGTATTCTGCGACAACTCGCAACTCAAGGGGAGTTCGTTCAACAAGAATGGACAAAACCAACACAGGAATGTCCTTTCCCAAACGAATGGAAGATGTTCGATGCTCAAAGCGCTGAGCTGGAAGTTTTGGAACTTCTAAAAGCTCTCATAGTCTCGGTAAAACCCCACTTGATTTTGGAAACGGGAACCTTCCTCGGACGAAGCTCCATCAAAATGGCCGAAGGGCTTAGAGCGAATGGCTATGGAAAGCTCATAACCGTAGAACGCGATCCAACAGTTTTTGCAAAGGCTACGAAGCAAATCGAAGAACACGGCCTGCCAAAGTGGATCGATGCTTATTGCGATTCCAGCCTCAATCTCGAGGTGAACGGAACCATAGACATTCTGTATTGCGATAGCGATCTCAAAATCTGCGAAGCGGAGATTAGAAAATTCCTTCCCCAGGTCCGTCCGGGAGGACTGGTGCTAATTCATGACGCAAGTTCGTCTTTTCAGATCGTACGCAATGCTGCTTTGCAATTGGAACAAGAAGGTTTGCTCTCCGTCGTGCTACTGCCCACTCCTCGCGGTTTGGTAATAGCACAGAAACGTGAAGGCAGAGTATAAAGATCGTCATTTAGCAAAGTAATGAGCTGTCAATTGTAACGGAAACATTTCCCTCAAGAGATAGGCAGAACCATACATCTGCAATTCATATCCTTGGCCTATCCCTGTGAGGGAAATGCTTCAAATAACAATTTGTCGTCAGAACAACCGCTGAACGGCGTTACTGCCGATGAGCAATTCGGGTTTTCTCCGAAGCAGCCATTTGCTCGGCAAAATAACTGATCTCTTGCGTTTCTCGCTCTGGAATCATCTTCATGGTGGAAGCTAACAGCGATTCCGCAGTTTGTTCTTCTCCTGCCGATGGACTCGAAGTAAATGTCTTGCCAATATTGCGATTCACTTCCTGCATCTGCCTCAAGAGAAGGCTCGATGTCTGTGCAAACTGTACCGGATTTGAGATTGAAGCAATGCCAGATCTAGCTTCAGCTGCCTGTCCTTCCTGAGGGGAAATCAGCGCGAGTTGACTATTGAGAAGGTGCAGCTGATTTTGCAAATCTGAAGAATGCTTTTCAACCATTGCAGCCCATTGTTGTTGCGAAACCAGATCAATCGAGCTGAACTCTGAGGGTGAAAGAGCAGTACCCAAACGGTGCAAAGCATACGCACTCTGCAACGCATGCTGAGCGGTCTCCAGCATCTGGTTGGAATACTTCACCATAGCAGCATCGAGACGAGAGCCGGAGAGTCCCTTCGCAACAAAATATCTGCGCAAGATCGGATCGGCAGGCGGCCTTGCAGATGCTACATCGTAGACTTTCGTAGCCCCTGACAATTCACGGAACGACCGCACATTTTGCATTCCTGCCGCGTGCGACGAGATTATCTTTATATCCAGAAGCTGATGATCGGCTAAAGCCTCAAGGCGAGAACGGATCTGCTGCCTTCGGCTCTCATCCGAAATACTGCCCGAAATGCGGATGCGCCCCTCTCCCGTTCTGACAATCTCAATTGGATCGCCCTTATCCGCACCGAGTTGATTCAGCTGATAGAGAACCGCTACATGCAACCGCGCCAACTGCGTATTCCGCGTGTTCTCCTCCTGGTCAAGATACACACCATCCAGAAGAGAGTGATGCACCCTTTCGTCCACAGACGTATGGCTCTGACCTTCAGGGATGAAAGTCGAGCTGGGAACCGAAGTGGAGGGCTTGCGTTGATAGCTGGTCTGGACGAAGCGAACTTCCTGGATATCGGCACCTTGACGTATCCGCATCAATTCCCGAATCGGACGAAGATCGCGATTCAATACCAGCGTCGCAGAAACCAATTGCGGACGTCCTTCCGTAGGACCAGCCACCATCAACTCATAGCCTTCCTGCGTTACCCGAACCTGGGTGGCACGAGCTGAGAACTGGCTAAAGGAACGTGACGAAACATCCTGCTTCCAGAGATCATTTGCCAGCAATGTATCTTGCGCTTTATCAGCGGAATAAGAGCCGTGCTGGCCACCCTCTGCCTGCCATTCCGCCGCTACCAAATGATTCCGGTCATCGTAGAGCTGCCGCAAATACCGGGCACCGCTACCATCCTTCCACAGATCGAGCGTCCCCTGTTGAAGAACCTGTCCCTTTTCGGAAGCTACTTGAACATGGATAACCTGATGCTCGGTTTGTCCCTGAAGATCCGACAACTCGGCTTTTATGGACTGCCCCAGTAGTTGATTGGCATCCAGTGAGGGCTGCCGGTAACGGTAGGCCAGATAGCTTCCCAGTACGACCACACAAATAATGGCAGTAGCCCAGGCAAGAACTACGGGCGACATGAACGAGCGAAGATATCCTGCTGCTCTTGAAAAAAGAGAATCTCTCGTTGATCGACTATCCAGTAACGTAACAGGCTCAGCATCCGCTGTTTGTGGTGCAAAGACGGGAAGATCTTCCTCTTCAGTCTCCTCCAGGAGAACAACAGCTAATGCCGGATCGAAATAGGAGACTTCGCTATTTAAGCCCAAGCCATCGAAGCTGAGCGTAAGCTCAAGCCAACGTTCGTCGCTCAGTTGAATTCTTTGTCGTTGGACATGAGAACCGGCAGGGGGAAGCTCCGCAACGGACAATAATGCCAAACGAACTTGTTGCTCCGTAAAGACCTCAACAAAACTGGTACTTTCGGGATGCTCTATCCGTGAAGAGAGTGTGCTGTATTCGCCTTGAATATCGTGGAAGGCGGTGATTTTTCCATTTACCGCAATCGACAGAGTCCTCGGGCGATGTTCGTAAACCCGATCACACTGCTTCCGTACAGAGCGCATTAGAGCCTTGTAGCTGGTTTCGTACATGCTCGTTTTGTTTGTAGAAGAGTTAAAGTCATCAGGAGACATGCCGTCCCCTGAATCTGGCCATTGAAAGTGTTGCCCGATAAGCTCCAGGCAACGTTCACAACTAACAATATGAGACAACAACGAGCAAGGAATAGGCTTCAGATCAGCCGTCTGATAAAGAGCTAATAACGACTCTCCAGAAAGGCACTCTGTATTTCTGGCACGTGATATCGTCTCACGAAACTCTTCGAATAGCTGCACCGACGAAATCGGGCTTAGCAGTAATTCAGCTTCCGGCGGAGTGTTGGCGCTCATCACTCGCAACTTGCCGGAGTCCTCAAGATACGCCTTCACTTCATTACGAGCAGTCTTGAGCTTGTTATAAATCGCAGCTACCGGAAGACAGGCAATCTCTGCAATCTCACGCCGGGCATACCCTCGAAAGAAATGAAGGATGAAATAGCTTGCAGCTTTCGATGATTCCTTTCGCCAAACAGAATATTGGCAGATGCGACGCAGATCGTTCTGCCGCTGGAGCAGGCTATCGGAAGAATTGGAATTAAGCGCAAAATGAATCGAATCGAACTCTGCGACACTCACAACCTGAAGGGCCTCTCGAGAAACACGCGTCAGTGTGGAGAGATAAATATTGCGGAGACTCGTGTAAAGATACCCGTCCAGATTGGCGACCTGACTCAGATCGGGCTTGGCTAAAGCAAAGTAGAGACAAAGGTCGTGGACGATGTCTTGAGCCATAGTCTTATCGCCACGCGTCAACAGCTCGCCCCACGTCAAGAGCTGCCCGTAATAGCTCTCCAGAAGCTCTTCAAGATCCAGTGTCCCGCCAGATCGGTTCCCTTTTGTGCCGAGTCTTTCCATCTACGAATAAAGAGTAGCTTTTAGCCGGAATCTACCCTCCGTCCTAACTTTTATTTTAGTGCCCCGCATTTTCAGCGCCCTGAGAACAGCTCCTCGCGCTGACAGGAAGATTTTTTCCGATCGCAAGGTAGATTTGCCCTGCTCCTCACTCTTTATTGGTGACCGGACAAATCGAGTATGAACGATGCATCGCTTTCCAGCGTCAACTTTGTCCGGTTCGAATGATGGGCCAGAAATGCCTTAGCCGCACAGTTCGGCTAAGGATTCTTCGAAAACGAAAAGACGATGTGCACCAAGAGCCGCGGTAGACGGCAAAGTGCTCAAGCAAGAATTGCAGGAGTTTGTATTGCAACCTCGATTAATGGATGACACTTCTTCCTGTGCCACCGAAACGTTTCAACTTTATGATCGTCCCTGGAATTGGAAAAACAGCAATATTTTAGTTTTCTTTCTTCTTTTCCTCTTTACTGCAGTTGGTTTTCTCGTCATGGGATACCACCCGGGAGCGGAGGACGATGCCATTTATTTATCTGCAGTCAAATCGGAGCTAAATCCAACACTCTTTCACCACGATTCGGAATTCTTTAAGCTGCAGATGAAGACCTCTGTCTTCGATACATGGATGGCCGATTTCGTGCAGAGAACCAATATCTCTACAGCACGATCGGAACTGCTTTGGCAATTCATTTCCATCTTCTCCATCCTTCTGGCAAGCTGGACAATTCTCAGTCAACTCTTTCAGGAAGCTTCAGCACGATGGGCAGGAATTGCCACCCTAAGTGCAATGTTGACTCTCCCCATTGCGGGAACAGCGCTCTTCCTGGTCGACCAATACCTGCATCCTCGAAGCCTCGCAACGGCTCTCCTCCTTTTTGGAGTATCCCGGATTATGTCGGGCAAAGTCCTTCAGGCAATCCCACTGGTAGCGATTGCTTTTATTCTTCATCCTCTGATGGGCGCACTCGGCATCTCTTTCTGCTGCATATTGACCTTGACCTCCTTTGCCCCTCTGAAGGTAAGCCTTGGAGCATTGCGCGAGAATCTGGTTCCTCGCGTCGTTACTCCAGCCTTTGCGGTAATTCCATTTGGCTGGATCTTCAGCGCACCATCACCATCCTGGCTGGAGGCAATGCAGACGAGACATCTCTATCACCTGTATCAATGGACCTGGTATGAGTGGCTCGGCGCTATCGGACCACTTGTCCTGTTCTGGATAATCCTTCATGTTGCCCGCAAGCAAGGTGATACCAACATGCTTCCCTTTGCCAAGGCAGTGCTCGGCTACGGAATCTTCTTTCAGATTTTCTCCATGGTCATCCTGAGTCCATGGACTCCCGCATGCTTCAGCACTCTGGAGCCGATGCGCTATCTGCATTTGGTTTACATGTTTCTGACATTGATTGGAGGCGCCTATCTAGGAAGGTATTTTCTTAAAGCACGTTTGTGGCGTTGGACTGTATTCCTCCTTTTAACAAACGGAGGAATGCTCTACGCACAGAGGCAATTATTCCCCGCAACAGAACACCTGGAACTACCGGGACAGAACTCAGCGAATCCCTGGCTCCAAGCCTTTGCCTGGATCAGGACACATACGCCGCAAGATGCCTATTTCGCCCTCGATCCGAACTACATGGCGGCACCGGGGGAGGACTATCACAGCTTTCGCGCACTCGCCGAACGCAGCATGCTTGCAGACAACATCAAAGACACTTCTGTTGTAACGAAAGCCCCTGAGTTGGGAAATGCGTGGAAGAAACAGGTGTCCGCAGAAGCCGGATGGACAAACTTCAAGGCAGAAGACTTCAGGCGTCTGCGATCGGAGTTCGGTATCGATTGGGTGCTGGTGAGTTCCAAGCAATCCAAAGGACTCGCGTGCCCCTGGCACAACAACGCGCTCTTTGTCTGCCATGTTGACTAAAACAAGCAGGAATCGACACGCAAATATCAATTCGCAATCTAATGGTAAAGAACAAAATGAGAGAAACACTTCACATACTTTCGGTTGGCATGCCCGCACCAAGCAATAGGATTCTCATGCTCGACGTTCTTTTGCAGCATCAGCAGTACTGCGTAACACTTGCAAACTCGCTCAAAGAGCTTTATCGGGAGCAGCACGAAGATTCGTTTGAAATCGCTGTCCTTCATCAGACGCTCTCTTGCGAAGAACTTCACGACGCGTGTATCTATATACGGCGGAAATGGCCGAAAGCAAAGATTCTAGTTATCACGAAGGAAATAAATACTTTGGCGAATTCGCTCTACGATGAATGGGTTCATCCCGAGTATTCTCGGAGCATATTACGCCGCACGATAGAACACCTGTCAGAAAGCACTAAGGAGAATGCGGAGTTCGAGGTGGAGAAAACTTCCTTTGAAACAAAGGCGCAAAGGCAAGATAGATCTCCGTGGCTTAAGTCTGCCCTGCACTTCCTCTCCTGGATCTAAAGAATTTTCCGTGTAGCGGCCAATTCTTCCAAAGTATGGCTGCGTTATAACGACGCAGCCATACTTTTGCCAAACCCAGAAGGGCTGAGCTTAAACCGAAATCCTTCAAAGATTACTTCACCAACAATCCGGCAGACTGATATGCAGTCCCGTTTACCGTAGTTGAGACCACCGGCAACGATGGCGTGGCAGTAATGACCTCGATCTTTCCATTCCGGAGAATGACAGTATCTTCGACCTTCCCGCCCTTAACACTCGGATTCCAGGCAAAGGCCTGATTGTTCACAACCTTCTGCTGTCCCTTTGGCGTTGCAACCCACTCTCTGCCCGCATAACCGGTCGGCCCACCTTGATGATGGAATTCCTCTTCTCCTGCGAATCCAGACTTCGAATAGGACTCCTTCACGACAGAGAACAGATGTGCAGAGGTGGCACCTTCGCGAGTGGCATCCAACAATGCCGCATTAGCTGCTGCAGCTGCCGCAAAGCGATCTTGCAGCTCCTGAGAGGGAGCACCGAAATGTACAAAACGGGTCACCGAAACCACTAGCCCCCAACGTCTGGAACAGAGATTCAGCATTCCATATTTTTGCAAAACTGCACCACGAGCGACGGCATGCTTGAACTTGTAGATACGATCATCAACGCCCATGAGTAGAACTGTAGGCAGAATGCCTTTGGCAAACAGCATTCCGGCGAGTCGTGACTCCATATCGAACTCTGTGATGCCGGGCGTCAACATCTCAAGCACGGCTGCCGTCGACATCGCAGTCTCCTCAGCTAGCCAGCGGTAACGAGTAATTTCCGTCTGAGTGAGACTCTCGCGTAGAGGAAAGAAATCAACATGTGTCGTTCCAGCTTCAGAGGTATCGGACCCTAGCGCATCGCCGCCCAGGCGTTTTGCTTCGGAAAGCATTTGATTGTCGTACCAGGGATAAAGAACCGGTTCGTAATCGAGAGCGGAAAACTCTTCTTCGTGAAGCCGCGGCCCTTCGTTTTTGGAGGTCAGGTAATAGCGCTTTCCCTCTGCGGTAAATAAAAGAGATCCAACCTGTGTCTCGGAAGGGATTCCCACGCGCATTTCAACAGCGCCACCGGTCAACCATGCAATGTTCTCGCTTCTCCGCACCAGAACAGCGCTGAGTCCCTTTTGCTTCAACAGCTCGCCTAGCTTGGCATATTTCCCTTCGAGCTCCACATTCCAATCGCGCTCGGATACCAATGTTTTTCCGTCGATTTTCAGATCTTTGTTGATTAACTTCGACATCCTCTGCCAATCTCCTCTTCTCCAAGCTAGCAGGTTCTTCTGCTGCGCGCGGTGACCTTCATGATCCCACAACAAAGAAAAGGGGTGTTGATGCCATCGCATCAACACCCCTATCAGCATTTGGATGCCGACTACTCGTCCAGAGCTGGATGATAGTGGCTCTCCCATCCCAGATAGCGCTCCGCAGCTTCATGCAAAGCGGGAGCAACTTCGGAGAAGCTGGTCGCCACGTGATGCTCAAAGCCCTCGCGGCAGATGAACTTCAACAGCTTCTGCAGTTCGGGGATCTCGACTACACCTGCACCACCAAAGGTCTCGAGAGGATCATCGGTAAAGCTGCCATGGCCGAGGTAGCCACGGATAATGCCATAACGGTCATCGGTCGAGAAACGAGCATAGCTCATGGCTCCGCTCTTGACGCGTCCAACGCAAGTTCCAAAGGTGTTGTCCTTGCCCACGGTTCCGGCAATGATGGCTTGGTAATCCATCTTTGTCTCGCCACCCTTGAAGAAGTGCTTCGGCAGGTTCGAGCAGTGGAAGCAGACGCACTTGTTCGGATCACTGCCGTAGTTGTTGTTCCAGTCGAGCAGCGCACTCGGTGTTCCGGAGGCCAGGGCCAACATGTGCATGCTCAACACACCCGGGATATCGACTTCACAGGCGCTCGGAATCACGTTGTTGCTCATCATGCTCATGATGGTGCAAGGAACAACGCCAAAGAACTCTTCAAGAGAAGTCCAGCACTGAATGGCGGTAACGGAAACGTTGGTCTGTTTCATCCAGCCATCGATGACCGATCCCAACTTGGCCATCTTCAACAACGCGGCTTCAGGAATTCCACTGGTTGAGACATACTTCTTGATCTCGGCCAGCTTTGCCTGGGCGGTATCGTCGTTATCGCCCATGCGATTGATGCGGCCCATGATCTCGGAAAGATCGATCGGCTCGACAGAAATTCCGCTTCCTTCCAGAATGCGCTCGCTATAGCGGACAGTATTGAAGGCTGCAGGACGGGCACCGATTGCACCGATGCGAACATTCTTCAATCCGCGAACAACGCGGCAAACCTGACCAAACCATTCCAGATCCTTCTTGAAGACATCAGAAGTAAGGCTCTCGGTGTGCTGGGTGGTCAGCGAGTAAGGAATCTCGTACTGCATGAGGTTATTGCAGGCAGACATCTTTCCGCAGAAGCTGTCACGACGGAATGCAATTGTCATGCTCTCGTTATCTGCCTTATCCGGTGTTGCCTGGATAAGGACAGGAACCCGCAATCCCGACAGGCGGATCGCATCGGCAATACCACGCTCGTCACCGAAGTTCGGAAGGGTGACGATGATGCCATCGATCTCATCGCTGTGCTTCTTGAAGAGCTCTGCGCAGCGCTGTGCCTCAGCATAGGTCTCGACTGCCCCATACTTCGAATCTTCGGGGCCCAGGACAATAACATTTGCCCCAGCAGCCTTCAAAACAGAAATGATCTCTTCACGTCCGGACTTTGCAAGATGGTCCGGGAAAAAGCCGCGGTTACCTACAACCACGCCATAAGTCAGTTTGCGTTGTTCTGCCATAACTCCTCTTACTCCTTCGTTTGTTGCCTTCACACGATATTCGAACGCCAAGCAAAAACCGGACTGCTCTCGCATCCCTGGCTCTTGAGTGGCAGGAACTCCGCCGCGATTCGCAATTGCAGCGGAGTAAGCGATTTCAATGAAACCTGCAGGACCGCTTTTCGGAGGCGCTAACCTAAAGTCAGCGCCTTATGAAAAGCGGTTGGTTAACTATTTCTTTGCGTTGGGACGGAATTTGACGGAATAGAACACTCCCAACACCGTCATTAGTCCACCCCACCACACCGGAGTGTGGAGGCCCGCCAATTGAACATTTGCCAGATTGCCGCTGATGAACTCATAAATGCCGTAGCCAAAGATCATCACGCCGTAGATGAGCAGCAGCACGCCGATGAAAAACCAAATTGGAATACCAGAACCGTGCATATACGTTTGTCCTTTCCCTTCGTGCTACCAGAACAAGATGTTGAGGCCCGCAAAGATCACCACAACCACGACAGCCCAGATCCATTCCTTCTGATAGAAAGGAACCGGTTCTTCCTCAGGCAGCTTGGTTGCTCCATAGACGAGACCATCCAGCTCTTCCACCGGTCGAGGTTTGGTAAAGAGGCTGACGACCACAATGATGATCACACTGGTGAGAAATGCCCACAACGCACGATAGAGGTTTTCAGCCATCGGCTTGGCATCGGGAGAGATAGCCACCGTCGCCAATGCAGAAGGATTGAACTTGACCCAGACAAAGAGGCTGACTGAGGTCAGAATACCGCCCAGCAGTCCACAGAAACCGCCTGCAGCCGTGGCTCTCTTCCAGAACATGCCCAGAAGAATTGCTCCCAGCAACGGCGCAATGAAGAAGCTGAACAATGCCTGCACGTAGTCCATGATTCCGTGTGCGTGCATGACCAGATATGCAGCTCCAATCGAAACCACAACACCGAGCACGGTAGCCAAACGGCCAACCAAAACGTAGTGGCTATCAACAGCGTCCTTCTTGATCAATGGCCGGTAGATATCGTAGGTCCAGACCGTGGCAAAGGCGCTTACGTTTCCCGCCATGCCACTCATAAAGCCTGCGATCAGAGCCGTGATACCCAGGCCCAAAAGCCCGGGGCTGCAATAGCGAACCAACATCAGCGGAAGCACTTCGTTGTAGCTGTGCAGTCCGGCACCAGGATTCGCCTTCACGACATCCTCACCCACCAGGTGCATCAGATGGCCACTGGGATCGGTCAACACCACCAGACCAAGAAGACCGGGCAGAATAACGATAAACGGGACAGCCATCTTGAAGAAAGAGCCGATAATCGGAGCCATACGCGCAGCCCGCAGATTACGAGCAGCAAGAACGCGCTGCACAACCAGGAAGTCCGTGGTCCAATACCCGAAGCTGATAACGAAGCCCAGGCCAAGAAGAATACCGGTCCAGTGAACACCCATCGGATTCGCCGCAAAATGTGCGGTGTCACGCCACATGTGCAGATAGCTGTCGTTATGCAGGTTGTTCATGATCTTGTTAACTAGACCACTCCAGCCACCGGCTTGAATCATGCCCAGGATCGGGACCAACAAAGCGCCCGCCCAGATGAGAACAAACTGTAGAACCTCATTGAAGATGGCGGAACGCAGTCCCCCAAGGGCGACATAAACGGCAACAGCTACCGAAGAAACCAGGATGCTGAAGGTGATATTCCATCCCAGAACAACCTTCATAACCACGGCCATCGAGAACATGTTCACGCCGCTCATCAAAATCATCTCAATGGCAAACGAGACGGCAGCGAGCACGCGGCTGTGCTCTCCGAAACGCAACTTCAGATAACCCGGTACCGAGTGAGTTTTGGAAACATAGTAGAAGGGCATCATCACCATGCCCAGGAAGAGCATGGCCGGAATCGCTCCGACCCAGTACCAGTGCGTGGCCAGGATTCCGTATTGATACGCCGAGCCAGCCCAGCCCATCAACTCAAGGGATCCCATATTAGCGGAAACAAAGCTCAGCCCGGCAATCCAGGCCGTCATTTCTCTGCCCGCCATGAAGAATTCTTCGCTGGTGTTCGACTTCTGTTTCAGGTAGAAGCCGATCCAGAGGACCATGGCGAAGTAGATAACGATAACCGAAATATCAAGCAAAGAAAGATGCGCTAGCGATTCACCAGCGCTGGCAAACATGGCCAACCCTGCCACGGAAGCATGGCCGACCGACGAAGAAAGCAATGGGATCATACGGTGAAGCCCCTTACGGAGTAAAGTAACGAACTGCTCTGTCTCCAAACTCTGTTACGCACACACTCGATAGTGAAGGCGCGAGACAAGTAAATTGATTTACTGCAGGGTTGTCAAGAGATTTTCCCTTCCAAACAACAGTCCTGCAGGCGGTTTCCAAACGGGTTGCACCCTTTCAAGGCCAAAACTGCCTCCATCCAACCCTCTGCCTTACCGGCAAGCCGCACAGCCTGCAATTTTTGGCGACTTGCTTTTGAGTGCAGATTTAACACCCGGCATCCTACCTCTCGCGAAAGGTTTTCTGCAAGACATTCGTGCATGGAATCGTAAAAAGCCATACAGTGCACAAATTCTGCCTAGAAAACGTTACCTAAACTCTCTCAAAATAGCAGTCCATCTCAGCAAATGGAACCGTTTTTTCATGAAATCTGCACCGCCAGCGAGCACGCCCCCAGCAGATAGCTATTACTGTCCCAGGAAACCAGTTCGTATCCCCCTTACCTCCGCCGTTCAGACTCGCCCGGACCGGGAGAACTGTAGTTGCCCGGCGGCCCGCGCCATGGTCCCTCGCCACAGGCGAAGGAAGCCAGAAAACGTTTTATGCGTTACCAGCAGGATTTCAAATCTGAAATGGCTTCATTTCAACCGGGATATCGCGGGGGCCCTATCGCAAAGATCCTAGTTCTCTAGGCCCAGGAACACAGGAAGTACACCCCAGTTGGAGAGACCGAGAACCAATAGTTGCATGATTACCGAAACCCTGAGTTTGTCTGGTTGTATATGTTGAAATCTCCGTTCCTCCTGCCTTAAACCGCTACTTTGCGAGAAAGTAAAAATGTAGTAAATAATTCGAATCACCAGCTCAATAAATCTTGGACAAGATATCTCTCCCAACCCAACTTGCTTTTCAGAGAATCAGATTCCTTTATCGACTTATCGGCTTTGAGCAGGATTGATCTTCAATAGTTGCGAATCTTCTTGCGATCTGTGTAGTTCCTGATTAAATTGAGATATGGATAGCAAATCATTCATCTTTTCTATCGGCCTCGCTTCCATAACTAGATTCAGTGATGTCACCTTCCTGATCAGGAGCACCCATGCATCCAGATACATCAAGTGACTCGGGTTGTAGCTATTTCAGCCGCCGTTATTTTCTACGCTTAGCAGCCGCAGGTTCGGCCCTTGCAACTATTCCTATCCTTACCGAATCTCACCTCGCGCATGCTCAACGCCTCAGCTTCATCGCGAATCTTCCACCCGATGCAGTGTTAATTAATGCTAACGAGAATCCACTAGGACCTTGCGAAGCCGCCAGCCAGGCAATAGTCGACATCCTTCCCAAAGGCGGTAGATACGGCTACCAACTCAGCCAAGAACTGATCAACACTTTTGCTGCGCAAGAGGGCCTTTCTCCTGACCACATACTTCTCTATGCGGGCTCTAGTGAACCTCTTCACTATTCGGTTCTAGCTTTCACCTCGAAAGAGAAAGGCTATGTCACGGCTGATCCCGGCTACGAGGCAGGGATGAGAGCAGCGGCAATTAGTGGTGCCAAGATATCAAAGGTTCCGCTCACGGCCAGTTATGGCCACGATATAAAGGCCATGGTCAACGCCGATCCCAATGCAGGAATCATCTATATTTGCAATCCCAACAATCCAACGGGAACCACCACCAGCCGAGCAGATATTGAATACGCGCTAACGAACAAGCCAAAAGGAGCAATCCTCCTTGTCGATGAGGCATACATTCACTTATCCGATGCCCAACCATGTCTCGATCTGGTGAAAGCGGGAAAGGACCTTATTGTCTTACGGAGCTTCTCCAAGATCTATGGCATGGCGGGAATTCGCTGCGGCTTTGCAATCGCTCGCCCCGATCTTCTGGAGAAGCTTCTTCCGTATGGGCAGAACGCAATGCCTATCACCGGGGTAGTTGCGGCCAAAGCAAGCCTTCTCGATAAAGATCTGATTGCCAAGCGTAAGAAGATCAATACAGAGATCCGCTCCGATGTCTTTGAATGGCTTGAAGCCAATCATTACAGTTATGTTCCCTCACAAAGCAATTGCTTTATGGTCGACACGAAGCGGCCAGGAACAGAAGTCATGGCTGCAATGGCAAAAAAGAAAGTCATTATTGGACGCGTATGGCCAGCGTGGCCAACACATGTTCGAATTACTGTCGGATCACAGCGCGACATGGACGCTTTTAAAACTGCATTTCATGAAGTCATGAATAGCTCCACCGCAGGATTAAGACCTGCTCCCTTGCCAGCCCGCCTGAAACAGACGCCATTCACGCATCTATCGTAAAAGCTCTGATAGCCGATTATCAGCAGAAAGGGCTGGCTGGAAGAAACTCCAGCCAGCCCTTTCCTTCCCTAAGTAAATCCGGAACACCTGCATTCATTGCTGGGTAGCAGGTGTTCCTAAGATCAGGCTCTAAACTCCTAAAAGATAATCTTCACTGCTAGCTGTGTATTGAATGGTTCGCCAGGTCCAAGACCCGGAGAATAGTTTCCGGCACCAATCGTTGAACCAATCTGGCCAAAGCTATCCGAGCCATAATATGCGTTGCATAGCTGGCTGCAAGAGGGGCTGGCAAGGTTGATGCGATTAAAGAGGTTATACATTTCTGCACGGAACTGCGCGTTGATTGGCTTATCCTTCACACTGAATTGAGTGCTCTTTATGACGGAAAAATCCACATTAGCGAAACCAGGACCAAAGATACTGTTTCGGGCCATGGTCCCCCAACTCCCACTTGCTGGCTGGGCAAAAGCATCGGGATTAACCCACTGAACAAGACCATCGGCATTGATCTTGTGACTTACACCTTTGAAAGGATTTCCAACCAAATTCACGCGCTGAGTATATTCGTTTGTTCCGGAGGAGTCGTCGTTATTATAGACAGTGATCGGCTGCCCACCTTTGAAAGAAAACACGCCGTTCAGGCCCCATCCATGAGTAAGCAGTTTAGGCCCCTTGATTCCAGGGACTTCATAATTTACGAAGCCCACGAAGGTGTTGCGGGTATCGAAGTCACTGTTGCCATAGTCTCCTTTGAAGTTATAGCTATCTTGTGGAAGATAACCACGGTATTGAGTCAGCTCGTCGAGATTATGTCCCCAGGTATAGCTGAACTGAGAGGTGAGCCCCTTCCATGCATTTGTACGGAAGACCGCCTGCAAGGAATTGTAGTTCGAAGTGCCGATACTCTCGATCTGATTGATATCAGCATATTGAGGGAAGCTGGCAGCATAGGGACTAGCTACTCCAAGTTGAGCGGCTTGAGATGGCAGATACGGCTGATTAATGTTCCTCAGGCTCAGGAGCTTGCGGCCTTGGCTCCCGACGTAACCCAATTGAATCATTCCACGATTGCCCAGAGTCTTCTCGATCTGCAGGTTAAAGTTGATGTTGTAGGAAGAGCGGAATTTAGGACTGACGGTAAACACGGCACATTGAGCTATCGAGCAGGAAGCATCGACAGGGAAAATTGCTGCTCCATTGGTAATGTTGCCGTTGTTTTGAGAGAGAGTATAGACAGGACTTGATCCTCCGGGATTTCCTTCTACGCCATTTGGAGCAGAGTTCCCAGGCCGATTGTCGAGGAAAGGATTAGCGTTTGGCGTGTCAAAGAAGACACCCACGCCACCGCGGACCACAACTCCCGGCGTAGCTTTTGGAGAATAGCTAAAGCCGACTCGAGGACTGAAGTTATTCCAGTCTTGCGGATAGATGCTGTTGATTTGATTGCCTTGGAAGGCCAGCCCATCCGTAGCCCCAGTAAGACCGGGACGGAATACTGAAATATTCTTTTTGTCGTTGTGCATTGGCCCCATGTATTCATAGCGAAGGCCGTAGTTGACATTCAGGCTAGGCAAGAGCTGCCATTGGTCCTGCAAGGAAAAAGCGAAGTTATTAATATAGACCGTGCGCTCTCCATTACCGCGTACGATAGTCGCCTTTGAATAGTAGCCAGCCAGGAAGTCTGCCAGAGCAAAGGCGTTGCTAGAGCAGTCAGAGCCGTCGCCGGAACACCACGGGCCACGGCCTCCGGTAAAGCTAAAGCTACCAACGGAGCGCCGCTGATAAAACTCATTCACGGAACCGCGACGGAATTCCCCAGTGAACTTGAACTGATGCTTCCCTACAGTCCAGGCCATAGCATCATTGAACACCGAGGTCATATCATTTCTACCTTCAGGTGGCGTCTGTCCGATTGGCTCGAATCCCGAGATCTTGATATTGGGCGCCTGAGTATACGGCGAACTGGTAACAAAACCCAACGAGTCTACGTTGAAGCCCGTCTTCTGATCGCTGAAAACCTGATTGAAGTAATTAAAACCGAAAGTAAAGAGATTGGTGACGGAAGGAGTGATTGCCCAGCTATGAGCCAGTTCATAGTTGTAAACGTGAATTGGCGCCACTTCAAAGTAGTAGTCGATTACGCACCCGCCACAGACAGGAGCAATCTGATTCCCTTGCCCCATAAAGCCACGCAGAGAGAGATGTTGACGGTCATTAATAGCGTGATCGAGCTTAGTCAACCCGTTATAACTGTACCCGTGCTCGGGAGAATTCGGAGCGTAAAGCGATGTTGTCGTTCCCGCCAAGGCCGCGCTCGGCCAGAGTGTATTCAACAGATTCTGCATCGCTGGATTGACCGGGACATTATATTGAGACATCAAAGCTTTGGCTTGAGCTTGAAATGCCTGATTGGGTTCGTAACTGCGATTGCCGGTCCCTATATTGAACATCTGCTTTTCAAAGGCAGCAAAGAAGAAGGTGCGGTCTTTCCAGATCGGACCACCAAGCGAAGATCCCCATTGAATATTGGTCAGAGGCTGACTGGCCAGATAACTTGTAGAGGGAGTGATAAAGGGAGATTGGGCAGCCAGGGCTTGATTACGTTCATAGTAGTAACCACTGCCGTGAATGCTGTTCGTGCCGGATTTTGTAACTACGTTCACTGTACCGCCAGGATTGCGGCCAACCTCGGCACTCGCACCAGTCTGTAGCGAGAACTCATCGACTGCATCGATGGGATAAACAATACCGGCGATATTCTCGACACCACCTTGATTGACAGCCGGGATATTGTGCCAGAGGTCATTGTTATCGGAACCATCGATTTGCCAATTCACCTGATTTGCACGAGTGCCATTCACCGAACCATATCCGCCAAGGGAGTACCCGGCGAATCCCGGAGCCAAGCCCAGCATCTGCGTAAAATCACGCCCGTTCAGTGGAATATCTTGAACAGATTTGCTGGCAATATTCGTGGTTTGTGTCGGCGTAGTGGTATCCAAGGCAATTCCAGCCGCCATGACTTCAACTGTTGTTGCGGTTTGGGCAACAGCGAGCTTGAGCGGAAGTGAATAGATAACACCAGCTGTGACAGTTACTTTGTTTACCTTTACTGTCTGAAATTCGCTGGCAGAGGCCGTGACAGTATAGGTACCAAGCGGTAGCGCCTGAAAGGTAAACTCTCCAGCACTAGAGGAGACAGTTACCTGGGAAACATTGGTTTCATCATTTGTAGCTGTAATTCGAGCCCCGGGAACAAAGGCACCCGAATTATCGGTAACGGTGCCGCTAATGCCACCGCGATAGGTTTGGGCATAGCTGAGGGGCGTTATAAGCAGCAGAGCAAGAAGAAGCCGACCTCGGCACCAATGACGCAAGAAGCTGAAAGCACTTAAAGGAAACATCTGTATCGGACCTCCAGAAAAGGGCACATTTAGGGAATAGTTTCTCGATCTCTCCACGGGAATGTACGCGGAGAGGGATTAGATCGAATTAAGTTATCGATTAGTTTCGGGAATAAACGACGGACTGATTTCTATGTTCTTTGGGAACGAAGAGTGCCTGGTAGGACGTGTCTGATGCGGGAGAAGACCGGCGGAGAGGCACTCCCGCCCATAGTCGTTTCCTGGACTTTGGCATATAGACAAAATATGCTTTGTATTCAATTATTGAATTCTGTACTAGACAGGAATGAGCTCTAGAACGGGCTTGCATAACATTGAGAACGGGTACACAACTGCCACTTCGGAACGACATAGTGTCTGACCTCCAAAAGTTGCGTTTTAAGATGATGTGGCCCTACGAATATTCCTTCTATATGCAAGTACAGAAGGCCCTGCAATTTCCTTGATTACAGCGAGATCTAGAAGTAACTCCACGTTGCCATCGATTAGGAATGGCTACGCCTGATTTAGTTCTCTTCTACAGCTATAAAAGAAATACATCGACGCCTATCGGACAGACAGATAGATCGGCGCCGGGAAACCTAGCGTTCTTTGGGATGTTTTGCTGGGTGGAATGTCGCGGTTAGGATCGACATTCTCTAACTTAGTTACAATCCGGCTAAAATTGCAAGAACAAAATCTAGCTTGCCCTAAAAAGGATGCTTTTTCAGGCTGCACAAGAGCCTCTGCCAGACAAGAATCTCTTTACATGTCAGAGGTCAGCCATGCCTCCCGAAAGCGTTCTGGTGACCAAGCGGGCTTTGCTCCTTCTGAAATTGAGACTTAAGACGTTCGTCGGCGAAGTTATTTGGCTAGCCCATTTTTCGCACAGATGTACACCGAAACACAAAGACTTGGGTGGCTTTCCGCATGCTGGTTTGAGAAGTGCACTTTACCCCCCTTGACGAATGCATACCTATGCGAGAAATGCCCTGTCACCGGAGCTTAAATTCGGGTGTAGAATTGTGAATCGCGAGGTAGCCCATGTTTGACCAGGAAAAACATGGTTGGACCAAACCCGCTTCCATCCTCGTCTCTACAGACTTGGCGGATACAGACCGGCTCTTTCCCGTGGCACTGGATCGAGCGACCGAAACCGGAGCGCGAATTATTCTGCTCCACGTCCTGATTCCCACCAATACGATTCTGCTCGATCCTAATGGATTACCGTTCTACGATCCGACGGAAGCGCTTCGCTATGCCGAGAAATCCCTGGATTCCTATCGGATGCAAGCGCAAGCTGCAGGACTTAACTGTAGCGTCATGGTCCGCGAGGGCGCTGCAGCGCAACAAATCGTAGCCGCAGCACGCCAGCTGAACGTAGATCTCCTGGTTCTCGGCACAAAGAGCCGCAGCAGATTGGGGAAATTGCTGTTAGGCTCTGTCGCAGAACAAGTGTTGCGGTCCGTTCCGGTGCCCGTACTCACTGTCGGACCCGAGGCCCACCCGCGTGCGGCAGCCCAAGGACAGCAACGCACTGTTCTTCACGCCACAACGCTACGAGAGACCTCTCATAGGAGCGCAACACTTGCCTGCGAACTAGCTCGAAGCAGCAATGCCAGACTTATTTTGCTTCATGTTCTGTCGGCCTTCGACTCCGAAAAGACTGACGCCTCGGAATTACAGAGATGTACGGAACGGGAGCTGCGCCGATTGATTCCACCGGAGGCCAGCTGCGCCTGTTCCGCCGATGTTCAGGTGGTCATAGGAAATCCCGCGATCGAGATCCTCGCGGAAGCAGTGGATCAGAAAGTAGACGTGATCGTCCTGGGAGCGTCTAAACCCAGCGTCCTGCAAAAATTAGCAAAAGACGGCACCATCTACCGGGTCCTGGCCCACGCACCCTGCCCAGTTCTGACCATTCTGGATGAAGATTCGGAGGGACAGGCAAGCGACCGCAGTCCCATTCAAGAAACACTGCATTCCAACTGACAAAGCATTTCTTGCACAGACACGCGCAAGCTCAAATTGCAATCGTGCAGCTTTCCTAAAAGAAAGCTGCACGATTATCTGTTCGAGACTATTGAAAAATCCAGAAAGGCTTTAAGCCGTCATTCTTTCCAGCTCATCCGGTTTCAGGATCGTCAAGGAAGTTCCCTTGATACTGATGAGCTGATCGCGACGGAATTGATTTAGAAGGCGGGTAACCGTCTCACGAGAGGTTCCAGCCATATTAGCGATTTCCTCATGAGTCAGGGCCATGGTAAAGCGGATCTCAGGTTTGCCACAGGCCACTGCGCGCCCCCAATCCAAAAGAAGCCGGGCCAGTCTACCCGCGGCAGAGCCGGATAGAGCCAAGCGCTTGGCATCATGAAAAACCGTCATGTATTCGGAGGAAAGGGATTGTGCAGCATGCATGCTGGCGATGCCATGCTTTGAAAGAAAATCGATAAATTCTTGCTTCCGGATTGTCTTTACTTGGCAGGGCTCAATCGCTTCTGCAGTAACTTCGTGGGGAACATTCGCCAGAACGGCACTTAACCCCAAGACGTCTCCAGGACCTGCGATCTTTAAAATCATGGTTTTGCCGTCTCGAGAGGTTGATGAGATCTTTGCCTGCCCCGTACACAGAACACAGACGGTTCGAGCAGGGTCCCCTTCCGAAAACAGCTTTGCCCCGCGCGCATGGCTCATTTGAATGCCGATGGCATCGAAGTCTTTCAGCGCGTCAGGCGTTAAATTACAGAACATACGCAGCGTGCGATGTTCGCAGCTTAGGCAATCTTCCGGAGCGTGATGCCCATGAAAAGAAGACATACAGGTTCTCAGGTGGTCTATGCAAGTATAGCCCAGCGAGTTGCCCAAGAGCGAACTTTTTCACTTCTACGTAATGAGTACGCGTCCAGTTCCTAAAGAGAATTTCTGTTAACCGTCCAGATCCCCGTTTATTTTCAGCAGATTAGGCAATAGAACTTTTACGGGATTTCCTTGTACGCACTCCTCTACCGAAAGACAGCATTGTGTAGGCGCGGGAAACTTCCCGGCCCAGTTCTTCAAGCAAATGCATCCGCAAAGGGGGATACGCTGCAAACGCCTCTTCAAGGGCAGAGCGCGGAAAAACCAGTGCCGCGGAAGGCCCTGAGGCAACAACGGTAGAGGTATGCCTTCCCTCTCCGAGAATAGCGGCCAATTCCACCAAGTCTCCGGCATGCAGAGGAGCAAGAGTTAACCGCGTCTCCCACCGCTCTATCGCCCGGGCAAACTCTCCGGCCAAAACCAGATAAAGTCCATCACAGGGCTTGTTCTGCTCAAACAGAAGTTCCCCATCTGCGTAGTTCTTACGTACAGTGGCCGCTCCCAACTTCTGCTCAATCTCAATTGGGCAGGAAAGCAACAGATTTAATGGTTGCGAAACAGCCATAGGGGAAGTCAATTTGTCCGAATTGATTTGCATTGAACTTCCTCCTTACCTTGACCCTGCAGTGAGATCAAGAGGTCGAAGGATGGAGGACTCCCATCCCAGGCATAGAAAACGAGCGCCGAAATACATAGCGTAGAACCCAAGAGCCTTTGTCGCTAAAATCTCGGAACCCAAGGAACCCACTAACAGTAGCGCTGCAAATAGAGCAAAGCCGAAGCTTGAAACCATCGACAGGTGATGGAGAAAAGCATGTCCGCGCAACGCGGGGACAATTAACAAATCCATTCCGGCAATCAAAATTGCATGTATTGCCGCCATCACGACCAACAGGCTCACTGTTAAATGTGGTGTTAACAACAATGTAGTGCTCACAAGTAATCCGATTCCTCCAGGAATCCACCACACCAACGCCGGTCGAAGAGAATGCTGATGTGCAGTCACGTCCACTGCCACAGCCAAATCCATCAAACTTGCAGCCAACAGAACGAAACCGGAACACAACAACGCTGTGGCCACAAGAAAAGTACTCATAAGGGAATCGGACATCAAATGTCCGAAGGTCAATAAAGCGATGCCCAAGAGAAGTGTCATCCCCCCTTGGACCCAGCAAACCCACCGATGCTCGAGAATGTGCTTCAGCAAAGCGCTACCTCCCCGACCTCGGAAGGCATGCCTTGCATCACCGCGGGGGGGACGCAAAGTACCGGTACCTTCGCTTTTGCCATCACTTCATAAGCAGTTCCATGAGAACGCCCGGTCCGGCTCTCCCGATTGACACCGATCACGATCAGCGCCGTAGGATACTGCGCCACTATCTCTTTCACGACATCTGCCGGCTCACCATCACGAACCAGACACCGCACCGGCACATGGGTCTTCCCTGCCGGGAAACGGACTTGCTGGAATGTCTCTGCGCAAGGATCCAGCTGTAAAGAAGCCTCTGCTGCAGTACGCGCATGGACCAGTAGCAGTCCTAGGCCAAACTGCTCGGCAACTTCTCTTGCCGTTGCTATTGCATGCAGCGATACATCATTTCGCTCAACAGGAATTACACAGTTTGCACCGCTGGATAGCTCGCCTACAGGCAACGCATCGGCAGCAACAGCCAGCACAGGACACGGAGCGACTCGAACCAGTTGTTCGGCAACACTGCCCAGCAAAGCCGGACCGGCCCCCGCAACACCATGGGTCCCGATGATCAACAGGCTTGCCCGGTACTGACGAACGACATCCAGCAATAGCTCGACAATCGTTCCCTGGCGAATTTCGGAATGGCTGCGAATCCCTTCGCTCAACAGTTCGCCGTTTAACTTCTGAATCTCAGCCTTGGCCTTTTCCGTCAAATCGGAGAGAGCGGATGACGGCAATCCGTTAATATCGGCATAGGCGAGTGGGTCAATGCCATGGGCGAGTACGATTCGCGCTCCAGAGGAAGCAGCAAGCTTACGTCCATACTCCACGGCAGCGCATGAGGTCTCAGTTAGATCTGTCGCTACGACTATCGTCTCAAAGCCCATTGCAGTCCTCCTCCATGGTTTTTGAGTGTCCGTCGGTATCATGATTAGGGGCAGTGATAGTATTCACCCCGGAATGTGACTTTCGTCACAACAACCTGTCCAAATCCAATAACTTCTGCGACTTCGTCGCGGTCATGGTTCTCCGAATTTATCTTTGCACTCCACAAAAACTCACTCCCCCAAAATCGCCTTCATTTCTCCCTTGCTCAAACACACCTCAGGGGTGATAGGCTTACTGCGCAGTGAATTAAACCGATTTACGGCGCTTTCCCGTCCACGCGCGGAGGATCCGATACCGGGAAACTCAAAGAGGGTTTCTGGAAGAGATTCCAGCCGCTCTCCGATCCGCCAAAACAGGAAAACGCCATAGGAGCAGCTTCAAGTGTGGTTCCTTGGCATTGATGTTGGCACTGGCGGCACACGCGCCGTCCTCGTAGACGAAACCGGTCAGGTGGTTGCCTCCGCCTCATCGGAGCACGCACCCTTTCGTACCCCGCAGCCCGGTTGGGCTGAACAGGATCCCGAAGACTGGTGGAGGGCAACGCAGGAAGCGATCCGCAATGCCATCGCCCAGGCTCCGGAACCTCACCAGAAAATTTCAGCTGTAGGCCTTACAGGCCAGATGCATGGCGCCGTCATGCTGGACAAAGACGGTAAGGTACTGCGCCCGTCGCTGATCTGGTGCGATACCCGCACCCAACCGGAATGCGACTGGCTCCACCAGGAGCTTGGCGAAAAACATCTCATCGATCTGACCTGCAACCCGGCACTGCCGAACTTCACTTTGACGAAACTGCTCTGGGTGAAGAAGCACGAACCGGAGGTCTTTGCAAAGATCGCTCACATCCTCTGCCCGAAGGACTACGTTCGTTATCGGCTGACCGGAACGTATGCCATCGATGTTCACGAAGCCTCCGGAACACTGCTGCTCGACGTAACCAATCGTCGCTGGTCCGCAGAAGTTGCAAAGGTTTCCGGGATTCCGGAAAGCTGGCTGCCGAAGGTTGTTGAATCACCGGAGGTGTGCGCAAACATCTCGGAAGAAGCCGCTCGCAACACCGGGCTAACAACTGGTACGCCAGTAGTTGGCGGAGCAGGCGACCAGGCTGCAGGAGCAGTCGGCATGGGAATCCTGTTGCCCGGCTCTGTCAGCGCCACCATCGGTACCTCGGGAGTGGTCTTCGCCGCAACGGACAATCCGGTCAAGGATCCTAAAGGGCGCTTGCATACCTTCTGCCATGCCGTTCCAGGACGTTGGCACGTCATGGGCGTAACACTCTCAGCGGGTCTGAGCTTCCGCTGGCTGAAAGAAACCTTTGCTCCCGGAAACAGCTACGATCAGCTGACCGCAGCGGCAGAGAAGGTTCCCGCAGGCAGCAATGGCTTGCTCTGGGCCCCATACCTTTTGGGCGAACGTTCGCCGCATCTGGATGTAAAGGCAACCGCAGCTTTCACTGGTATCACGATCACGCACACCCTGCCCCACTTCACTCGTGCCGTCCTTGAGGGAGTCGCATATTCGCTGCAGGATATCTTCACGCTCTTCGGCGAATTGGGAATTCCAGTCAAGGGAGTTCGTCTAGGTGGAGGCGGAGCCCGTGGTCCTCTGTGGCGGAAGATTCAGGCAAACGTCTACAACCATCCCTGCCAGATCCTTACGGCAGAGGAAGGCGGCGCCTTCGGTTCGGCACTGCTCGCCGGCGTAGGTGTTGGCTGCTGGCCCGATACAGATACAGCATGTGCAAAAGCTCTTACAGTCGCAGAAACAATTACGCCAGATGCAGAAAGCGTTGCAGCTTACAAGGAGAGCTACAAGATGTTCCGTAAGCTCTATCCCGCACTACGCAGCATGCGCGAGAACTAAAACAACTTTGTTACATCATGAAGAAAGGCTCCTTCATCGGGAGCCTTTCCTTATTCTCAATGATCTTATGTACGGTTACCGATATCGAATCCTTGGCGCATCCCACCTTATCTCGCTTCGCTCGCTAAGATGGGGCACCCCTTCCATCTGCTACCGTAACTTCGCCCGGCTACCGATATCGGCAGTAGAGTTTTCTGCGCTGACCGGTTCTTAGCCGCTCTAGTCCACTTCCTGCTTTGCGCGATAGCCATCGCGGGCGATCACGTCGTACTTCAACGGATGATGCTTCTCATCCTGCATACGCAGGGGATGTCCTTCGTTGTCTACCACCTCAACGCGAAGTTTACGATAGCTGCCATCCTGCTTCGTATTGGTTGGCTTGTATATCAATTGATATTGGTTGCGAATCGATTCGTTAATCGTATGGAAGATCTCCGGCATCTCCGCTTCAAAACGCGGGAAGAATGCCAGGCCTCCAGTCATTCTGGCAAAGGTGTTCATCTGGTTATCGGCCTGCAGATAATCCATATTTCTGACCGGCCCCATATAACCGCCAGCCTCTGCCATTAAGCGAGCTGTCTGCCCGGTGCTGATAGCAAAGATGGTGACATTCGGAGTCGCCTTAATCTTCGCCAATGTCTTGTCCAGGGTGATCTTGGAAAAGGTGTCCCGTCCGGAAGCTACCAGAATGATGTACTTTCTTCCTTCAATACGAGTCAGCCGATCCAGTGCTTCGTAAAGAGCGTCGAAGAGATTCCTCTCGCTGAAACCGGGAATCACCAGAGAGTTGATGGACTCATAGACGGCACGCTTGTCCTGAGTGAAATCTGTCAGGATTTGCGTATGCATGTCATAGGTCATCACCGCGATATAATCTTCCGGCTTCAGCTGTTGAGCAAAAGCATAGGCCGCGTTCTTCATGTCATAGACAAACCAATAGTTTGTCGACGCAAATTCGCATAGTAGTAAGGCTGTGATCGGCGCCTGAACGCGCTGAAAACCGGTAACCTGCTGAGGAATCCCATCCTCAAATACCCGGAAGTTCTCGGGCTTCAAGTTGGGAACAAACTGATGCGTCTTCTGCAGCACTACGCCTACGTCCACGGTCACGACCGGAACATCCACACGCAAGGAAAAATTTTCTAAGCCTTGAGGATTCTTTACCTTAGGCTCTTCAGGAGCAGGCGCCTCGACAGGCTTTTCTTTCTTCTTGGGGATAGCAATCCCGCTAGTGTCGGAAGCCGGACCGCCAGACTCAGGTGCGGGCTGGTCCGGGGCGGGTTGCTGCTGGGCCGGTTGTTGTTGCGATGGTTGTTGAGTCTTGGTCTGCTGGGCTGCAATATATGGTGACGCCACCAAAGAAAACCCGACCAGAGCAGCGCCAGACACGAAACAACTGTGAAAAATACCTCTTATCCAATTCATCCAGAAGACCCCTCGTTTAATGGTCTTAGCGACCATCTTTGACCCTGTTGAGGTTACCCACTTTGCGTCTTGAGCGGCAACCGCTACTCTTGTAGACGTGCCATACCGCCTTAAGGAAACCACCCGACTGGCAATAGCCGCTGTCTGTTGTCTGTCCTCTATGCTGCCCAATGCACTTGCTGCCACGGCTGCGAAAGACACTCTGCCTCTCACTGAACCTCCGGCTACAACAAACGGATTTTACCCCCTGGATCAAGTACATCGTGGACAGATAGCAACAGCGTACACCGTCTTCGAGGGTACACATCCGGAACCGATGCAGGTAGAGATTCTCGGCCGGCTGAAAAATGCTCTCGGTCCGAATATGGACATGATCCTGGTACGCCTTCAAGGTCCAAAACCCGAGTACACCGGTGTCGTTGCGGGCATGAGCGGAAGTCCCGTCTTCATTGATGGCAAACTGCTCGGAGCCATCGCTTACCGCATTGGAGAATTCAGTAAGGAACCGATCGCAGGGATTACTCCCATTGGCCAGATGCTGGAAGTCCAGAATGCAAAGGCGGCAGGCGGCGGTTCCAAACCAGTGAACTCTCCGGGAATAGACATCCACCCCATTGAGACCCCTCTGATGATGGCTGGCTTTCGCCCGGAAGCCATAAGACTGTGGCAGGAAAAATTTGCAGGGACAAGCCTTTCAACCGTCTCGGCTGTTGGTGGCATCGCCGGCCAAAGCAGCAAGCCGTCATCCGATCCACTGTTACCGGGCTCCGCGGTCAGTGCACTGATCATCAGCGGAGATCTGCAAATCGCCGCTACGTGCACTGTTACCTATATAGACCCGAAGCAGTTGCTCGCCTGCGGACATCCGATCACTCAGTTTGGTCCGGTATCGATGCCGATGACGAAAGCCGAGGTCGTGACGACATTGGCATCTCCTCTAAATGCCTTCAAGATCGTCAATACAGCGGACGAGATTGGCGCCTTTACCGACGATCGTTATTCAGCCATTCATGGCGTCTTTGGCCAAAAGGCTCATATGATTCCGGTCAGTCTCAGCGTCCGTGGCCCTAAAGGCATTCGAGAACTGCACTTCCAGGTAATGGATCATCCTCAAGTCACGAACCAGGCACTGCTCGTCGGCGTCTATCAAGTCCTTCTGGAAAATAATGCGGGAGGAACAGATTCCAGCTACAGAGTCAAAACAAAATTCGAGATCGATGGCTTCGCTCCCATTCATTCGGAAGCGCTCGTCGCTCCCACCGAACAGCTTCCCGGAAATCTGGAAGCAGCGCTGACGATTGCCACTCGATTTGGAAGACTCTACTCCAATCCCTCCCGGCAAAACGACATCAGGGGTATCAAGTTAGAAATAGAGGAGTCTCCCGAGCGACTACAGACACAGCTACAATCAGCTCAAGTCCCATTTGATACGGTGCATGCCGGAGACACGGTAACGGTGGAAGCAACGCTGCAGCCTTACCAGGGAGCACCGAGAAATCTGCGCATCCCTATTCAGCTTCCGGCATCTTTACCTGATGGAACAATTAGGCTTTTAGTCAGCGATGGCGCTACTTTGGATAGAATTCTTCAGCCAGCGAGACCTGGATCACATTCACTGGATATGAATGCCACGATTGCGCAGCTACAATCAATACATGCCAGCGACCGGTTGTACGTGACCTTGCTGCTTCCATCTACACAGGCGGGATGGGAGGGTAGAACTCTCGCCTCACTTCCATTGTCGATGGCAAATGTTTTGGAACCGCTGAGAACTGCACAAGATTTAGTGCTAAACGGTGAAAGCGGGATTCCGGTAACATCTATACCAGTGGATGCGGTACTGACAGGCCAGCAGGTAATCATGTTGCACGTACAGTAGCACCGGATGCAGGCGCCGGGGGGCGCCGCCGCAATTCATTTCATATTTTTTCTTTCGTGGCCTTCCCCGGTGGCCACATTTTCGAACGAGGCTTACGATGGCTCTCATACATGGACTGGCGGCACATGCCGCAGGCGCTGAACTTCTGCCTTACAAATATGATCCCGGTGATTTGAAACCGGATGAGGTAGAAATCGCGATTTCCCACTGCGGAATCTGTCACAGCGATCTTCATTTAGTGGATAACGACTGGGGCTTAAGCCAGTATCCGTTCATTCCCGGACACGAAATCATCGGAACGGTTATGGCTGTCGGCGATTCGGTCAAGACGCTCAAACCCGAGCAGCGCGTCGGTGTCGGCTGGCAATCGAATTCCTGTGGAATTTGCGAGTGGTGTCTTCAGGGAAAAGAAAATCTTTGCGCGGAAAGTGAAGCCACCTGCGTTCATCGCAATGGCGGCTACGCCAATGCAATACGAGTGAATGCCCGTTTCGTGATTCCTATTCCCGAGAAGCTCAACAGCGATAATGCTGCGCCTCTGCTTTGCGCGGGTGTCACTGTCTACAATCCGTTGCGCAGTCTCGGAGTCAATCCTTCTTCACGTGTAGGCATCATTGGAATCGGCGGGCTCGGCCACATCGCCGTGCAGTTCGCCAGAGCCTTCGGAGCGGAAGTTACAGCCTTCTCCAGTTCCCCGGCCAAAGAAGAAGAAGCTCTCGAGTTGGGAGCTCACAACTTCGTCAACACGCGTGAAAGCAAAACTCTGAAGCAGTTGGCTGGTTCTTTCGATGTCATCCTGTCAACGATCAATGCCGATCAGGACTGGATGGCCTACGTCAATGCACTTCGCCCGACCGGCACCCTCTGCTTCCTGGGTGTTCCTCCTGAGCCAGTCTCTATTACTCCGTTCTCTCTCATTGCAGCAACCAAGTCAATTACAGGAAGCCCTATCGGCAGTCCTCTTGTCTTGCGCGAAATGCTGGACGTAGCAGCGCGTCACAATGTGCAGGCGAAGACAGAGCTCTTCGCGATGAATCGCGCCAACGAGGCCATCGCCAAGGTGAAGCGCAACGCCATCCGGTATCGCGCTGTTCTCACCAATTAATCATTTTTTATCGAGGCGCAGTTCCTTCCTCAGGAGCTGCGCCTCTTCTCTTTTCCCGCCTCTCCTCTCTTCTCTTCCGGACGCAAAGCTTCCAATTTTTTCACTCCTTGAATCATTTGAGAGTCCCAGAACACGAGAATGTTTTGATCGGAAATTATTTCCGTTTTGGGTATCGGCAAACCATATTGTGGTGGCGTACACTCCTACGCATGCTGCTGTCGCACCTTTTGGGACGATCCGTTCCGGAGGTGTAATCGTCAAGCTCTGCATGGCAAATCTGCTGCAGAGATGACCAGCGGACAGATGGAAATTTGCATAGCAGAACGAACGCATTTTCGCTCTTGGCCTGTTCCGAGAAAGCGTACTGTTAACCGCGCTCCTATGGATAAAGGCAAGCGAGATGTCTGAGCACGGCAAAGCCGGCAGCGAACCATAGAGGAGTCATCATGCAAGAAACACAAGTACGCCGCTATCAGATGTACATTGATGGAGAATTTGTAGCTAGCGACAGGATGATCCCCGTAGTAAATCCTGCCACTGGGGAAGTAATCTCCGAAGTTCCCAATGGAACCGAAGCCGATGTAGAAGCAGCCATCCTCTCCTCCGAGCGAGCGCAGAAGGAGTGGTGTAAATTACCGGCCATCAAACGCGCTGGCTACTTAAGAGAAATCGCCAGCGAGATCCGAAAGAACAAAGACAGTCTTGCTGAAATCATTACAGAAGAACAAGGAAAGATTCTCTCCCTCGCGAAAGTAGAAGTGGATTTCTCTGCCGACTACATTGACTACATGGCGGAGTTTGCCCGGCGTTACGAAGGGGAGATCATTCAAAGCGACCGCCCAGGCGAAAACATCCTGCTCTACAAAATGCCGATAGGCGTGATCGCCGGAATACTTCCCTGGAACTTTCCTTTCTTCCTGATCGTGAGAAAGATGGCTCCCGCACTGGTTACGGGAAACACGATCGTGATCAAACCGAGTAGCGAAACTCCGAATAATGCCTTCGCCTTCGCTCAGCTCGTCGCCAAGTCTTCCCTTCCGAAGGGCGTCTTTAATCTGATCTCCGGTTCAGGATCGGTAATCGGAAAGGCGCTTGCCAGTCATCCCAAGGTTGGCATGGTCAGCTTGACGGGCAGCGTCGAAGGTGGAGTTGCCGTCATGCGTGCAGCTTCCGAAAACGTAACAAAAGTTTCGCTCGAACTTGGAGGGAAAGCTCCTGCCATTGTTATGCCCGATGCGGATCTTGATCTGGCAGTGAAGGCCATTCGTGCTTCGCGCATTATCAATACCGGACAGGTCTGCAATTGCACCGAGCGTGTTTACGTTCACGAATCCATCGCATCGCAGTTCATTGAAAAGATCACTGCTGCCATGCAACAAACCGTAGTTGGGAATCCCTTCGAATCCAATACGGAGATGGGACCTCTCGTCAGCCAGAAACAGCTCGAACTCGTCGACGCTGCAGTGCAAAGAGCCATTCAAGACGGCAGTCAATTGTTCACCGGAGGGCAAAAGTATTCCGGAAGAACAGGCTATTACTATCCGCCAACCGTTCTCACCAATTGCAACCAAAAGAGTGACATTATGCAAAAGGAGATCTTTGGCCCTGTCCTTCCCATTACAACCTTCAAAGATCTGGACGAAGCGCTCGACATGGCAAACGACTGCGAGTACGGCCTGACTTCCTCCATCTACACCAAGAACATGGACACCATCATGCGTGCCTGCAATGAACTCCGCTTCGGAGAAACCTATGTCAATCGCGAAAACTTCGAAGCAATGCAGGGCTTCCACGCAGGTTGGAGAAAATCCGGCATTGGCGGAGCAGACGGCAAACATGGGCTGGAAGAGTACTTACAAACTCATGTTGTCTATCTGAACTACGACACCAACAAACAGTAGCGCACTACGATAAGCCAGGTGAATACAAGGGAATAGGTGAAAAGGGGTACAAGTACCAGCGGCACCAATCTTGAGAATTCCCCTCCGATTTGCGGATTGCGAATCGAAGGGGAATTCCGAATATCCCGGTGTAGTTACTCTTTATTGAAGTAGTTGAAGACCACAAGGTTTAAGCAACCAAAGATCGAATCGAACGGGACACTGATTTCTGTTTCTACTGAAACGCCTCAAGCCCCTCCTATAGTTTCATTTTCATGAGTTTATGAACTGCCTGAATTATCTTTCGACCAGACAAACCCGTGTGATGAAAGTCACGCTACAAAAGACAAGAAAAAGTATCATGAAAGTCGTCCATCCATCATGAGGGAGGTGCGCCCTGCGAGTATCGCTCTTTATCACCTGCTATAACGACACCCTCTTCCCGGAAACAGGAAAATCCGTCGTCAGAGTCCTTGAACGTCTGGGCCATGAGATCGAGTTTCGACCAAAGCAAACTTGTTGTGGCCAGATGCACTGGAATACTGGCTACCTGCAAGAGGCCGTGCCAATCATTCGGCATTTTGTTGAAGTCTATCGGGATGCCGATGTTGTTTGCATCCCATCATCTTCTTGCGTTTCGATGATGCGGGATCACTATCCCAAAGCAGCTGCGGAAACTGGCGATGCCAGATTTATTGCAGATGTCGAAGCACTGTTGCCGAGGATTTTTGAGTTCTCCGAGTTCCTGGTCAAAAAACTAGGTGTGGAGGATGTTGGCGCAACCTTCCCGCATAAGGTCACCTACCACGCAAGCTGCCATTCCATGCGGTCCTTACATTTAGGAGATATCCCTCATCGTCTGCTGAAGCAAGTTCGTGGGTTGGAACTTCTTCCCATGCAAGGTGCTGACCAGTGCTGTGGTTTCGGAGGAACCTTTGCGATTAAGAATGCCGATGTCTCCTCTGCAATGTTGGCCGACAAAGCTGTCTCGGTTCTAAATACAGGCGCTGAGGTTTGCACGGCAGTCGACAACTCTTGCCTCATGCATATCTTCGGTTCTTTGCATCGCCAGCGAACCTTTGTGCGTACCGCACATATCGCAGAAATATTGGCATCCGAAGCATTGGGAGGATCGCGATGAGTCCACAGCCCGAAGAGTGGGGACAGAAGGACTTTCCGGAAGCTGCACGGGAACTGCTCGCCGATTCCCAATTGCGCAAAAATGTCCGCCATGCAACCAATGTCATCACTAACAAACGAGCTAAGGTCGTAGCGGAGCTGCCCGATTGGCAAAAACTGCGTGATTCCGGCAGTGCCATCCGTGAACATGTACTCGCAAATCTAGACAGCTATTTGCTTCAGTTTGAAGAAGCCTGCACTCGTGCAGGCGGACATGTACATTGGGCTCGCGATGGCGAAGAGGCCAATCGTATCGTGCTCGAACTGATACAGGCTCAGGCCGTCAAGGAAATCATCAAGATCAAGTCGATGACGACGGAAGAGATCGGTTTGAATCACGCACTCGATGCCGCAGGCATTCACGCGCATGAAACCGATCTGGCTGAATTGATTATTCAGCTGGGCAAAGATAAGCCATCGCATATCGTCGTCCCTGCACTACATAAAAACCGTCAGCAGGTACATGAGATCTTCACTCGCGAGATGCACCTCGAAAATCTTGGCGACAGGCCTGAAGATTTGACGGCTGCAGCTCGTAAATATCTCCGTGAAAAGTTCTTGCGTATTCCAGTTGCAGTTTGCGGCGCTAACTTCCTGGTGGCGGATACAGGCGGCGTCTGCATCGTTGAATCCGAAGGCAATGGACGCATGTGCCTGACCTTGCCAAAGGTTCTTATCTCTGTTGCTGGAATAGAAAAGGTCATTCCCCGCTTCCAGGATCTGGAAGTGTTTCTACAGACTCTCCCCCGTTCCGCAACCGGCGAGAGAATGAATCCCTATAACTCTTTGTGGAGTGGCGTACATTCCGGAGACGGCCCAGAAGAATTTCATGTAATTCTTCTCGATAACGGACGCAGCTCGATTCTTTACGATCAGGAAGCGAAGCAAACGCTGAAGTGTATCCGCTGTGGAGCCTGCCAGAATACCTGTCCGGTCTATCGCCAGACCGGGGGCCATGCTTACGGTTCCGTCTACGCAGGGCCGATCGGTGCAATACTTACACCGCAGCTGCACAAGCTTGAACAAGGTAAATCTCTTCCCTATGCTTCCTCTCTTTGCGGAGCCTGTTACGAAGTTTGCCCGGTAAAAATCAACATTCCAGAGGTTCTGATTCATCTTCGTGGCAAGGTAGTGCGCAAAGACCAGGAAAGCCTGATAGGACAACTCGGAATCTGGAATATCGGGATGCAGGCAGCGAAGGTAATCCTTTCCGACAGCACCCGTTTTCATCTAATGCAGCAATTGGGTCGCATTGGTCAAATACCCTTTGTCGCACGTAGCGGCTTCATTGAGCGCCTGCCATGGATGCTGGGCGGATGGACGCAGGTGCGTGACCTCCGACCGCTCCCGCCACAATCCTTCCGAGAATGGTGGGCCGCTCGTGAAAAGAATCAGAACGGTAAGGAGGACGGCAAATGAGCGGAGCGTCTGAGGCAAAAACTGCAATTCTGGAACGCATTCGTGGAGCAATTAAGCCATCCTCCGCAAATCGCGAACAGGAGTATGCCGGAATCCCGAGAGACTACATTCGCGCCGGACAACTAAGTGAAGCCGATAAGTTGAATATGCTGGAAGAGCGTCTTCGCGAGTACGACGCTGGTGTTTATCGCACCTCTTCTGCCGATCTAAAGAAGACCATTGCCGGCATCTTGACGGAGCGTAAGGTTCACCGTGTCGGGATAGCGAGAGAAACCCCTGGCTCCTGGCTGCCCGAAGGCTTTGCCTTTCATGATGCTGAAGGGGCTCCGGCTGTCGATCTAGATCGCCTCGACGGAGTTCTGACCGGTTGTACGGTTGCAATTGCGGAAACAGGGAGTCTTGTACTGCAGAACGCCGCAGCACAAGGGCCGCGCAAGCTATCTCTTGTTCCCGATTATCACTGTTGCATCGTCTTCGCGAGTCAAGTAGTCGAAACGGTGCCTGAGTCCTTTGACAGGCTCAACGCTACAGCAACTTTACCGACTACATTTATCTCCGGCCCCTCGGCTACAGCAGATATAGAGATGACACGCATCAAAGGAGTACACGGACCACGCTTCCTGGATGTTGTACTTGTTATCGAGAAATAAATGCCAGCTTCACGCGATCTCTCCAGGCTTGCAGCCTAGACTAGCTGCAAGCCTCGGAGCTGAAGCTGAATCAATGCATTTCCTGTATCTTCGTGACATTTTCTTTCAGAATAGCCCTTCTTCGCTTATTTACCTTCAGGATCGGCAATAACTCCCAGGAATAGAATCTGCCCGCTTCGTTCATCGCGAATTGCCAGGAAGAATGGATGATCGACGACCATGTGGAAGGGTGGTGGCTCTACTCGGACAGCAAGAGCTCGAATACCAATACTGGTCGCGGCTGCAGCTTCAGTCCCTTCCTCATCTACCTTTAGAAAGGATGCATGCTTCACTTCACTGATCGCTAAGCGTGGAGGAGCTTTATGAATCGCATCGAAATTAGCATTGCCTCCAAAAGCAATTCCCATACCGAGCTTCTTCAAAACATCATTCAAGCTCGTCTCGTAGGTGATCGTGAAACGTGGCAGTTCGATCACTCCTTTTTGAGCACGTAGAGATGTAACCAATGCCGAAAAGCTGTCGGGGGTCAGTTGCTCAAGGAAGTGCTGCAAGTGTGCGGCATCTTTCGGAAGCACAACATACATAGCAAAGGACCGGTCTGCATAAGGCAAACGAATCGCTTCAACACCATCGTTGTTGGAGTAAGCATACTCTGCCATGTGCCTCATCATCGGCACTTTACGTGGAGAACCGGCCGCGAGTTGAAAATCGTGAGGCTGTGTTTCCTTAACCTCGAAAGGAAGTGTCCATTTCCCCTTAAAGGCAATGGCATTGGTGATCATCATCAGAGTTGATGGATCGAGACTGTCGATCATCTTCTGAATTCTGTCATTGGTGTGCTTCGCTACCCAGGAATTGATGACCTGCGATGAAGAGGGGCTACGGAAGTCGAGATTCTGGATCTCTGCCAGATAAGACGTTTGTAGTGCACGAGGCAATTCCGGATTCACTGGAAATTGTTGCTGTACCCAGATGGCATTTGCCGTAGAAAGTTGAACGGCCTTTGTCTCTGCAATCTCTTTCACCAATGCCTGATTCGCCTGGTTAAAAGCATCTGTACTCTGGCCGTCGGCATGCAGCGTGTGCATGATTGCCTGACGTGTTGTTCCCGAAGCCCCATTGGAAGCCATGGCCAAAGCCAAAGCAATGCTCGTGGGGGAGAGAAAAATATTTTCCCGCGGTTGAGCGGCACTCAGCTCTCGCAACGATTCGAAACCGAATTGTGTATAGGGACGGACCAGCATACCGGGATCAGTTGACTTGGTCGACGCGGTGATTGCACCGCCCCCAAGGATAGTACAGGCGAGAATCGCAACCAATCGTCTCTTCATAACAATAAAAGACGCTACAGCGAGCAAATAGTTCTTGCAAGCCAGATCTTCCGGTTGCTGCTAATCATTTATTGACAGTGGATGAGCTGAGGGGAATCTCTTTCCTCTCAGCTCATCGATATAAGCTATTTTCTCTTTGCAGGTATTCTCGCCTTCGCACTTTTTGCCGGCACAATTTTTGGCTTCTGCAATTTTGTCCATTTGCGGATACGTGTCCTCGCCCAACGATAATGACTGCTGGTCGCAGCCGCAATCCACCTGGACAAAGGCCAGACGCGCATCCAGGGATAAAGTCCTTTTTCGAAAAGCTTCTCTTGTGAAATAGATCGCGTCAGTTCGAGCATCTGCGCGTATGTTGATTCGAATTCAGAGAGAACCACGCTCCATTTCTTATCGCGCCATTTCTGATAAATCTGCTCGTTCAAAGCAGGCGTCTGGTTCCACTTAAAATCGCGCGTGGGCGTCGGCGGATTTCCTCCCTGCAATCCCTCGCTATACCAGCCGAGAAACATTCTTTTCCATTCGACCAGATGAGCAATCACATCCTTAACCGACCATTTGTGACAAACACCTGGAAGCTCCAACTCCCTGATGGAAATGTCTTCAATGCATGCTTTGAGCAGTTGATATTCCGCCTCAATGCTATCGATAAGTTCTTTCTTGTCTTTCGCGATTGGCATTTGAAATCTCTTTGCTTGAATGTTCAGAAAACCATACCAAAGACAAATAAAACTGAAAAGCTAAGGTCTGTAGACGAGGGAGTATAAGTCTCATCCAAATATTGCCGAATGTCCCGACGTTGCAAGCAAAACCACGATCTGGAAGTAATTGTCAGTATCAATTGTCGCTACATCGTCGTCATTGAAATTTCCCGGATCGACGAGGCAGCTGGCTAAAGACAAACATATTTGTTGTGCCTTGAAGAAAATGTCCTGAATTCACAAGATCACCGAGGAAAACATCGCTGTAGGAGGCGCTGCTATATACGATGTCTAGGCTTCCAACGCCATCAGAATCACCATTTGTAACATGCTCCTGAATAGACAGGAATACACCATCCATGTAGAGAATGGACTCAAATCTACAGTTAATCGGATGTTATAGATATTTCGGACTATCACTATTCCCTTAACTGTCTGGTCTCTCTCATGGAGGAGACCAGACAGTTAAAAAGGGGCAAGCCTGACGATCAAGCTACCAACAGAAGAGAAGTGTTAGGCCAGCAGACACTCAATCTTATTTTCAGCCAGCATCTGTTTGAATTCCGGGACTATGGAGGAATCGGTCACGATCTGATCCACTTCGTTCAATTCTGCCACGTGCATCAGACCATCGCGGCCAAACTTGGTGTGGTCTGCTACGATGACGACCTTTCGTGCTGCCTTAATCATGGCGCGAATTGATTCGACCACCAGCGTATTGGAATCGCTCAATCCGGCGCGTGTGATTCCACGAATTCCCATCACCAGCACATCGGCAGAAACACTATTCAGCATCCGTTCACAAAACGGCCCAAGCTGAATTCCGAGCTTCGGATAGAGATAACCGCCGGTGAGGATCACCTCGGTCTGTTTGCTCTCCCAAAAGAGCTGCGCTACCGGAATAGAGTTGGTGATGACCTGAACGGGGCGATCATTCAAATGGCGAGCTACTTCCACTACGGTGGAACCGCCCCCCATAATTACAGTCTGGCCATCTTCTATCAATTGGGCCGCAGCACGGCCAATTCTGGCCTTCTCGTCGTGTTGACTGACGGCCAGACGCCCATAATCCAGCGTTTCATCCCGTGCCTGGAGGGAAACCGCTCCACCATGAACCCGGCGCAGCACTCCCTTTTCCTCAAGTTCAATCAAATCCCGACGGATGCTGGATTTGGAAGCTCTGAACTTTTGACACAAGTCTGCCAGGTTTACGAACTCCTCCCTGGTGAATAAGTCCTGTATTTTCAACTGCCGCTCAGCGGGACGCATGCTTGTAATCTTAATCCTCGTTCTGCTACGGAATATTCATTGAAGTTGGATCATCACGGACGTATAGTATCTAAATAGTTCACAATATCATGAAAACTTCTTCACAAAATTCCAATTCCACAGCTCTGGAACTCCAGGAGACTGTCAAAGGCATTGTTCGCCGCGCAGTCTCGGAGTGCATTTTCCAGGTGCGGGCCGCTACACCTGGTGCGATTGAACCTCTTGAACTCTTTCACTCTCCTGAAGCTTTGGCTATTAAGGAAGAGATTGTACGTGTTGGAAAGAAACTTTGGGACCGTCAATATGTCGATGGGAATGGTGGAAACATCTCCTACCGCATTAGCCCACAGTATGTTCTTTGCACCCCGACACTGTGCAGCAAGGGAGATCTTACCGTTGATGACATCGGGCTAGTCGATCTCAACAACAATCTGATTCTCGGCACTCGGCCACAGACTAGTGAACTGAAGCTGCATTTGTCGATCTACAAGACTGTTCCCAAGGCAAAGGCTGTGGTTCATTGCCATCCACCCTATGCCACCGCGCATGCTGTCGCCGGAGTGGTTCCCCAGCCGAATCTCATTCCGGAGCAAGAAGTTTTCGTTGGACCGGTTGCCATTTCCCCTTACGAAACTCCGGGCACCCAGGTCTTTGCAGAGACAGTCCTGCCTTACGTCAAGAAGCACAACACGATCCTGCTGGGAAACCATGGAATCGTATGCTGGGCCGACACCGTTACCCACGCCGAATGGTATGCAGAAGTTGTGGACACCTATTGCAAGACGGTCTTCATTGCTCGTCAATTGACGCCCCATCCTCCCGAAATTCCACCTGCCAAGATTCTGGACATTTTGGAAATCAAGAAGAAGCTCGGTTTACCCGATGCACGTCTGCCGGAGCCGGAAGAAGAAGCTGTTGCCGAAGCCGTCAGCACCGCAGCAGCGTCTATTGCAAAGGAATTGCCTCAACTGAAACCGGAAGAGGTTGAAAAATTGATTTCCTCCATTACCGAGGAAGTGTTGGCTGTTTTCAAGAAATAAGTGCCCCAAAGGCACCAGAAGAAAGAGAAAGAAAAGTAAGAATGGCGTTAGCTGAGCAGACGTTTGAATACTTCGTGCCCAGTGTCTCTTTAATGGGCGTTGGTTGTTCGAAAAAAGCTGGAGAACAAACCAAAAAACTGGGAGCCACAAATGTTCTGATTGTCACCGATGCTTTCCTGTCCAAGCTCGGTATGGCAGCAGAAATCAAAAAACAATTTGAAGCAGCCGGAGTCAAGGCTGTCATTTTTGACGGAGCGGAACCTAATCCCACGCGCAAGAATGTAGAAGACGGACTAGAGATCTATCGCAAGAATAACTGCGACGGACTCGTAGGCCTGGGCGGCGGCAGTTCGCTAGATTGCGCCAAAGCAATCGGACTGCTGGTCACCAACGGCGGAAGTATCTTCGATTATGTCGGTGTAGATAAGTCGAAGAAGCCGACTCCTCCACTCATCGCAATTAACACCACGGCAGGAACGGCCAGCGAAGTTACTCGCAACCTGGTGATCACTGATACGGAGAGCCACATCAAGATGCTCATCGTAGATCGCCACTCCATCCCTTCCATCGCAGTCAATGATCCCCTGCTGATGGTTGGAATGCCTCCTTCCTTGACCGCTGCGACAGGAATGGATGCTCTTACTCACGCGGTTGAAGCTTATGTTTCAACCGGTGCCACACCGATTACCGATGGTTGTGCTATCCACGCAATCAAGCTGATCGGCAAGGCACTCCCTCAGGCAGTGGCAAACGGGAATAACATTGAAGCTCGCGACCTGATGGCTTATGGCGAATTCATGGCTGGCATGTCCTTCAACAGTGCCGGACTTGGTTATGTTCACGCCATGGCTCACCAACTTGGTGGCTTGTACAATCTGCCGCACGGCGTTTGCAACGCTATTCTGTTGCCTATCGTCTGCGACTTCAACCTGATCGCCTGCCCCGAGAAGTTTGCCGATGTCGCCGTAGCTCTTGGTGAAAAGATCGACGGACTCTCTACCTTCGAAGCAGCAAAGAAGGCAGTCGATAGAATCCGCAGTTTGTCTGTTTCCGTAGGTATCCCGGCTGGGCTGACTCAACTGGGCGTCAAGGATGCAGACGTTCCGAAGATGGCAGAAAATGCCATGAAGGACGGCTGTATGACGACCAATCCGCGTACGGCTACGCTGAAGGATGTCATGGCGATGTATCGCATCGCACTGGCTGCCGACGCGAAGTAAACATGATCTAGAAACAAGATGGAGATGTCAGTGCATTCAGCTGACATCTCCATTTTTCTTGATTCATCTCGAGCGCAAGCAGATTCCAGTCCATAAAGCCGCTATGACTCAGGGGACTCCCCGTATCCGGATGGTAGTATTCGTTCAATGATCCGGAGGTTGTCAGGTCTCGTGCCAGCATACGCAGTGTACGTGCGGCCAGCGTAGTGAACCATGAACGGATAGGTAACTGAGGGGATAAGAAGCAGACTTGTTAGTAATTCTTGAGTGGAGGGTATTGGAAACCCTCCACCTATGGGTATGAGCGAGAAATGTGCTAGCTCTCTTTGAGCTTGAAGACCTGTTCGGCGAGCTGCCACTTCCATTCTTTGTTGGGATCGGTATTCGGTAACGGCTTCTGTAGCTTGCCCATGATACCTTCCCACTCCTGCACCTTCGCATTAGCCAGATCCGCCGCAGCCTTGGCTTCAAAACTGAAGCCCTCTTTCGTCTCGATGATCATGAAGAGACGATTCATAACCAGGTAGATCTCCATATCCAAAATGCCGGAATCGTAAAGACTCTGCTTTACCTCCGGCCATACATTGCGGTGATAACGCTTGTATTCTTCGATCAGCTTCGGATCTTCCTGTAAATCGATAGCGAGGCAATATCGCGGCATCAAATTTCCTTTCAAGAGCGAAACGCTCATTCAGAATGAAGCATCTCTCTCGTCACGAACTTTCCACTGCTAGCTTAACGCCTATCTATACGACGAGACGCTCACTTTGGTCATCTTTGTAACTTTTGCATTTGGAACATCCCACCTGTTGAGAAGGACCGGAGAGGGAAACCTGCCACTCAGATGCATACTCATTTGGGAACTACCGTCGAAGGCGGTCCCGGGTCTCCGCCTTGAGCTCAAAAGCATCTTCATCGGCCCGTGGAGAGATGAAAGAAAAGAACCGGTGATACTCGTCGTTCCAGCGAACCGTGTCCTCCGGGTAATAGACGGAATACTCACGCGAAGCTGCAACACTTTCCCGGGCTGTATGGATGTCAGGTAAATGTCCGCTGGCAATTGCCTGTAACATTACGTTTCCCAAGGCTGGAGCCTCTGCTGGTCCTGCAATAACCTCCCGACCGGTTGCATTTGCCGTCAGCTGGCAGAAGAGTTTGCTCTGTACGCCCTCCCCAACCAGTCGAAGTTTTGTTAGCTTGCGGCTCGCTAACCGTTCCAGGCGGTCCAGGGCCGAACGATATTTGAAAATCACGTTCTCCAGACATCCTCTGGCGATAACAACATTGTTCTCTGGAACCTGTTGATTCGTTTCCGAACAATAACGGCGAATCGCCTCCGGCATATTCACCGGATTCAGGAAGCATCTAGCCTCCGAATCCAGAAAGAACGCGAATGGCTGGCTCTGTTCCGCCAGCTGTATCAATTCCTCCCAAGTAGGACCGCAATCGGTTTTGCTCCAATAGCGTTGGCATTCCTGCAGTAGCCACAAGCCCGGAAGGTTCTTAAGCAGCAGTGAGGAACCGTTAACCCCGCCCTCATTAGTAAAACCCCAGGCAAATGACTGCTCGGAGGTAACCGGCTCGGCGGACTCCACGCCGAGAATGCTCCAGGTCCCACTCCAGAGGAATGCCGTGTTTTTATCCAGTCCAGGAATAGCGGCAACAGCACTTGCCGTATCGTGCGATGCGCCTGCAATCACCGGACACCTTCCGGACATCCCTGTTTCTTCTGCAACAGAGGGAAGCAATGAACCTAATACAGTTCCGGAATCTACGACAGGGGAGAAAATCCCTTGGGGTATAGAAAAGAGATCCAGGACATCCGCTGTCCAGCTTCGCTCCCAAGCGCAGAACACTTGTGTCGTCGATGCCTGTGTATACTCTGTCCCCTTTTCTCCGGAGAGGAAGTAGTGGAACAAATCCGGGATCATCAAAAGTGACGCGGCAGATTTGAGCTGACTGCTCTCGGCATTCTGAATGCTGTTTAGCTGGCAGAGAGTATTTATCTGCGAAGGGTAGACACCAGTTCTGCGATAAAGGTCGAGAAGCGAGATCTTCTCCTGTAAGCGCTCAATGGCGCCGTCTGTACGAGCATCCCTGTAGTGATGGGGATTCCCCAGAAGTTCCCCGGAAGTATCGAGAAGGCCAAAATCCAGCCCCCAGGCAGAGACGCCTATGCCATCCAGTGGCTGCTTGTTATGCGCAGCATACTTTGCAATTCCAGCTTTAATCTCAGTCCAAAGGCGAAAGACATCCCAATAGAGTCCTCCGGGAGCTGAAATTCCTCCATTGCCAAAACGATGCAGTTCGTTCAAATAAAACTGTTTATCGTTCCAGCGCCCAAGCACAACCCTGCCGCTGGCGGCACCTAAGTCAATCGCGAGAAAATTCGCTGTGCTCTTCATTCCTTCTCGCGGGGCCCCACACTTACAGCATTGGCTCGCGCGCCCTCCTTGTCAGCAGATATCTTCGGTGTGCATTACTTGTTAGCAGTGCACCCTTGAATCGTTATTCATGCCACCAGGAACTGAGGGTACCAATCTACAGCGATTTGTTCGAGTTGTAACCGGATTTTTTCAATGGGAGGGCTTGGGCATGTTCCCGCCCCCTTTTGCACTTCCGCAAGCGCCAGAGGACGATGACTTACAAAATCTGGAATCTTTCTTGAACAACATTTGTCCTTTGCCTATATTGGCGTACTGACGTCACCTCGCGCTTCTCACAGGGATAGACGGAACTCAGTCAGGAAGAGATGCGCTAAAAACGGGTGGAAGGTATATGTCCCGCTGCGGAGCACAGAGATCTTCTCCATAAATTTACAAGCGTTTCAAAACCGCAGCTTTATGAAATATGGAATCCGTAGAGATACAGAGGATGTGAAACCCGTACACCACAACTAATTCCTCACCGAAGACAGGACGGCAATATGCTAGCCCACTCGCATGCTACATCGACAAAGGCCGATGGAAATCGCCTGATCGCACCAGGCAATTGGATGCCATTCCTTCTGGTTACAGTGTTGTTCTTTCTTTGGGGCATACCTAACAACCTCAACGATGTCCTGATCCGGCAATTCATGAAGTCCTTCGCCATCTCCCGATTCCAAGCAGGACTAGTGCAATCTGCCTTCTACTTCGGATACTTTCTTCTAGCAATACCCGCCGCTCTCGTCATGAAAAGAGCTGGTTACAAAACAGGTATAGTCACCGGACTATGTCTCTTCGCCAGCGGAACATATTTGTTTTGGCCTGCAGCAATTGTTGGCCGCTACTCACTCTTTCTTCTCGCGCTATTTGTCATTGCCAGTGGTTTATCCTTTTTGGAAACTGCTTCTAACTCCTACATCACCCAATTAGGAGATCCTGCTACTGCAGCAAGACGGCTGAACATTTCTCAAGCCTTTAATCCTTTGGGAGCAATTACCGGAGTTCTGGTTGGAACCATCTTTATCTTCTCCGGCATTGAGCTAAAGCCGGAACAGATTCGTGCACTGCAAGCAGCACACCAGTATCAGGCTTATCTAGAACATGAAACGATGCGGGTTGTCATGCCCTATCTCGTGCTCGGAACAGTTGCTCTGTGCTGGGCAGCTCTCATTCTCTTCTCAAAATTGCCTTCACGCTTTGCACACACGGAAGATGTAAAAGGAGCACATGGAGGGAATGTCCTTGATCTGCTGGAAAACAAGAGATTCTGGTTCGCTGTCTTCGCACAGTTCATGTACGTCGGTACGCAGGTTGGAACCTGGAGCTACTTTATTCAATACGTCCAGGATTGCACACACCAGCCGGAGAAAACGGCAGGATACTTTCTTACTGGAACGCTTGTAGCCTTTGCTGCCGGACGATTCACCTCCGCCTGGATCATGAGGTATATTTCGCCCAGCCGCTTAATGGGACTCTACAGCGTAATCAATATTGCATTAGTGGCCGTAGCTATTCTGTATCCCAGTTGGACAGGACTGTGGTCTCTCTTCCTGACCAGTTTCTTTATGGCTCCAATGTTTCCCACGATCTTTGCGCTTGGCATCTCCGGTCTTGGTTCAAACACGGAGCTTGGCAGTTCTTCCTTAATCATGGCCATTATCGGCGGAGCAGTTCTGACCCCGGCTATGGGATGGATTTCTCAGACGACACAAAACATCGCCATAGCATACTCGGTTCCATTGATCGGATACATCACGATTGCGGCTTTCTCCTTCCTGGCGACCGCCTCAAAAGTCCGACAGCAGGATGAAAGACAGGCAGAGGCATAAGACACCTTCGATGAGGTACAGTCATATGTAGCAACGCTGCTTTGCTAGGATTAAGCCGCGTGAATATTCCTTACACGTAGCAGGGAGTGTATACCCACTACTTGCCGATTCACGAAGAGCGTTCAACGAATGGATGATTGCCAATGCCAGTGAAAAAATCCGTAGTTAAGAAAGCCGTCGCCACACCTGCACCAAAAGCCAAGAGCCCCTCACGTAACGGAAAACAATCTGGCTATAACCCGCTCGCTCAGGAACGCATTGACGCGATCCTCAAAGAACTGGCAAAGGCCTACCCCAACGTGGAATGTGCCTTGCACCACTCAAATCCGTGGGAACTGATGGTTGCAACGATTCTCTCCGCACAATGCACGGATGCCCGGGTTAACATGGTGACGCCAGAGCTCTTCCGCAAGTTTCCTACACCGAAGGCCTTTGCAGAAACATCTCTTCCCGCAATCGAAGAGTCTATCCGTTCTACAGGCTTCTACCACAATAAAGCTAAATCGATCTCTGGTGCCGCAAAGCGCATAATCGCGGAATACAAGGGCAAAGTCCCACAGACAATGGAAGAACTCCTGACGATTCCCGGTGTAGCCCGCAAAACGGCTAATGTAGTGTTAGGCGTGGCTTATAAGAAAGCTGTCGGAGTAGTGGTAGATACTCACGTATCACGTATTTCGCAGCGTCTAGAGCTCACAAAGGAAACTACTCCTGAAAAAATAGAGCAGGACCTGATGAAGATACTGCCGCCAGACCGCTGGATAGCCTTCTCTCACGAGATCATTCATCATGGCAGGCAAATCTGTATTGCGCGCAAGCCCAAATGCCTGGATTGTTCTTTAGAAAAGCTCTGTAACTCGGGAGATAAAACCTGGAGCTCTCACTAGAGATAATAGATCATTCACAGTTACATTTATCAGATCGGCAGTCCAACCCAGGCGTCTGCATCTAGATCTACTGCCATTACATGGCAAGAAGATCTCTAGCGGCCTTGATGATTCCGGGAACATCCGAGGGGTTGGCCTCGATTGCCGGTGGCCAGCCTACCTCACGAAGAGTGCTGCTTGTGATTGGGCCAATGGAAATTGCCTGCACGCCCTGGGGCGGACAAGTTAATCCCGCTTCTTCCAAAAAGCTGAGAAAGTTCTTTACCGCAGACGAACTCAAGAAAGGAATTGCATCAACTCCTTCCGAAAGTATTGCTGCAAGCTTCTCGGCGCCCTGCTTCGGACGTACAGTCTGATAGGCAACAACGATATCCACGATTGTCCCGCAAGCCTCAAGCTCCTGCGGAATAACATCGCGGGCCGCGGCAGCACGAATCAGAAGCACGCGAGAACCGCATACCTTAGGACGCAGCAAGTCGATAAGAGCCTCTGAAACATAGGTTGTCGGCACAACCTCCGGCTTTACGCCCAACCGCAGCAACGCCTCCTCAGTTGCTGCACCCACAGTTGCGATACGAAGCGGCACCAGCACACTCGGAGAAAGCCCCAGCACGGTCAACCGTTCCGATAAAACCCGAACGGCATTTGTACTGGTGAAGATGACCCACTGATAACGCTTCAAATTGAGCAAAGCCTCATCAAGAGGAGCGTAGCTGGAAGGAGGAACAATCTCCACCATGGGAAGCTCCAGCACCGTTGCACCAAGATCCTTGAGGCCATTTGTCAGAGTCGCCGATTGTTCTGCGGAACGTGTCACCAAAATACGCCGGCCTGCAAGAGGGCCCACTTCCGAATTCACTTTGCAGCCTCTCCCGATTGCAGCAGCTGCGACGCGCCTTCGTGCAGCAACTCCTTCGCGATTGCAACGCCAAGGACTTCAGCATCCAGGCCCTGACGAAAAGCACGCAAGACCGTGCTTCCATCGGGCTTCGCCACAGCGCCGAAGATCTCATAATCGGAGGTGGATTTGCGGCAATGGATTCCTATCGGAACCTGACAGCCTCCGCCCAGAGCACCTAAGGCAGTGCGTTCGGCAGTAATCGCAAAACTTGTCTCTTCATCGTTCAGGAACGAAAGCGCACTTAGGGTCGCCTCATCTCCACGACGAGCCTCTATCGCCAATGCACCTTGTCCGGCCGCCGGGCAGATGATTTCGACTGCAAAGCGCTCACGAATGTATCCGGCCTTTTCCAAACGATCGAGTCCAGCCGAAGCAAGAATGATTGCCTCTACCTGCCCTTCTTCCAGCTTGCGTAAACGAGTATCCACATTGCCGCGAAATTCGACGTACTCGAGATCCGCTCTCAGTGCCTTCAGCTGTGCCTGACGACGCAGGCTGCTGGTTCCGACCTTCGCTCCCGAAGGGAGGTCGAGGAAACGCTCATGACGCACAGAAACAAAGGCATCGCGAGGATCGACACGTTTCGGCGTTGCCGCCAAGACAAATGACGAAGGCAGCTCTGTCGGAAGATCCTTAAGGCTATGGACAGCCAGATCAATGCTGCCATCCGCCAGTGCCTCTTCGATTTCTTTTGTGAACATCCCCTTGGACCCAACCTGGGCAAAGGTAACATTCTGCATCCTGTCGCCTGTGGTTTTGATGATCTCGATCGTTACTTCCTGGCCATTCTGGCGCAGGAGACCGGCAATATGATTGGCTTGCCAAAGCGCTAGCTGGGAGCCGCGCGACCCGATTCTAAGCAAATTCAACCCTTCCTTACAGAAGGAGATTGTCCCACAGGAACGGCCTGAGAGGCATCTTCAGCATGATCATGAGGCACGTTACACGTCCGCAGAGGTTCAACATCGGCTTCGGAAGCTGGAGATTCTTCCGGCTTCGATTCCAGCTGAAAAACGTCGGCTAGATAATTCAGCCTTGCGCCATCGCCTTCCCTAGCGGCAGCTTTAATCGCCGTCATCGGGTGGTGCAATAGCTTGTTCATCAATCCGCGGGTGAGCGCTTCTACGGCTGCATACTGCTCGGGAGTAAGAGACTGCAATCGTCCGCCGAATCGCTCCAGTTCAACACGGCGCATCGCCTCCGCAGACTGCTGGAGTTGCACAATTGCCGGAGCTGCATCCACTGTCCGCAGCTTCTTCTGATAGCCTTCGACCTCTTGCGCAACAATCCGTTCGGCAAGCTCAGCCTCGCGAGATCTTTCGGCAAGATGAGAGGCAGCAACGGACTGAAGATCGTCAATGTCATAGACAAAGATCCCCTCCAGCCGGTTCATCTCAGGCTCAACGTCTCTCGGAACGGCAATATCGATGAAGAACATGGGCCGGTTCCGCCGCTTCTGCATGAAGAGCTGCCCGTGTTTCTTCGTAAAGATGGGATGAGGTGCGCCAGTCGAGGTAATGATGATATCCGCCTGGTCGGCTGTACTGTGCAATTCCTCGTACTGGATTACCTGTCCGTGAAACTGCTGCGCCAGACGGACCGCTCGCTCATGAGTACGATTCGAAACCAGAATTGTCCCGGCTCCCTGCTGGATCAAGTGCCGGGCAGCCAATTCGCTCATCTTGCCGGCACCAACCAGGAATACTTTTTTCCCTTCCAGCGAACCAAAGATCTTCTGCGCCAGATCTACAGCTACAGAAGCGATAGAAACTGACGTTTGCCCAATCTGCGTCTCAGTGCGTACCTTTTTAGCCGTAGCAAAGGCGCTGCCCAGGAGCCTCTCGAGATTTCCACTCAGGGTACCGGCCTCACGCGCAGCAGTATAGGCGTCTTTCACCTGCCCAAGAATCTGAGGCTCTCCAACCACCATGGAGTCCAGACTGGCAGCGACACGAAAGACATGCCGCACCGCTTCACGCTCGCGATACTCATACACGTGAGGCTTCAACAGATTCGATTCCAGGGAGAAATACTGATTCAGGAACTGCTGAAGATCGACGGATGGGGTCTCTGTCCAAGCCAGAAGCTCTACCCGATTGCACGTAGAGACGATCATCGCCTCTTTCACTCCGGGTGTTCCCGCCAAAGATTGGGTGGCCTCGCGCAAAAGATGCGCCGGAATAGCAATGCGTTCGCGCAATTCAATCGGCGCGGTCTTGTGATTGACTCCCAGCAGTATCAAACTCATGGCGCCGTAAACCTATGAACAGCGCTGAACTGGTTTGCAGCCCAGACGCCGAGCATGACTAAGAAAAACAGACTGGATACATAGGCTGCTTTCCTGCCACGCAGCCCCTGAACACGTCGAATGAACAACAAAACTACATAAAGCAGCCACATGCCAAAGGAGGCAATGACTTTAGGATCGTGGAAGTATTCCGACCCGACCTTCTCCTGCGCCACCAGCGACCCCACCAGCAGGCCTACCGTCATACAGGGGAAGCCGATCAACAGCGTGGAGTAGGCGATCTTGTCCATGGTATCTAGAGGAGGAAGCCAGGTAAGCAATCGCGAAGGCACCTTGCTCTTCAGACGCCGTTCCTGCAACAGGTAGAAGAAGCTGGCCAACATACTGAAGATCAAGGCCACATAAGCAGCAAGAAGAGTGCTGATGTGCGCAAAAAGCCAGCCGCTCCGGACCCCCGTTGCAGCAAAGGTATATTTGTCAGGCCCCATGGACGGAATAAGCACCAGAAAGAACGTCAACGGCAGGGCAAAGATTCCGAACGACACGGTACGCCGGAGCAACCAAAGAATGAGAAATGTCGCAGAAATCAACAGGCCCAGTAAGGCATGGACTTCATGCATTCCCACCGGAATCCACCGATGTGCCGCTGCCAGCATCTCGACGACAGCAACGAAATGAAAAAAGAACGCGGTAAGAGCTGCCGGAATGCACATCCTCCACCAACGAGGACGGCCGTAGAGCACGGCAGGCAGCGCCGTTGCGCTTGCAATCGCATATAACACCGCCGCCACTCTTAACCACAATAGAAACATGCGTCTCCTACCTTAAGGTCTAGCCTTTCAGTATACTGTGATTTAAATCACACATTTAAGGCTAGTTCCTACCACATTTTAAGAAGCCTCTCCGTTGCATATCGACTCCTTATATTTTCTTATGAGAGATGCAGGGAGAGAGGCCTAGGAAGCAATCCGCAGAAAACAAAAGGGATCTTGGATGCACTCGCTTTCCACCGTTCCTTGGGCTGCCGGGCTACACCCTCCCCCGTGTTCGCGATATTCTGGGCTTTACCAACCTTGCTGATAAGGCAAGCTGCTCATCCCGATCTTTTCCGACCTGGGTAGAAGGAAAACCGTTTTCGTGTCTGAAGAACAAACAACTCAGGCGCCCGCTGCGGCGCAGACCCCCCTGATGCGGCAGTACATGACTGCCAAACGTCAACATCCGGATACCCTTCTGTTTTTCCGATTGGGCGACTTTTATGAGCTTTTCTTTGATGACGCTCATGTAGCCTCCCGGGAGCTGCAAATTACGCTCACGGCTCGCGACAAGGAACGAAACGTCCCAATGTGCGGAGTTCCCTATCATGCCGCCGAAGGCTACATGACCCGGCTGCTCCGCAAGGGATACCGCATTGCCATCTGCGAGCAGATGGAAGATCCCAAGCTGACTAAAAAGATCGTTCGCCGAGAAGTCACCCGGGTTTTAACTCCGGGAACGGCAATGGATCCAGCCCTGGGACAGGAACAGAATAATTTCCTGGCGGCCTTGCACCTCAGTACCAATGTCGCAGCCCTGGCACTGCTCGATCTCTCTACCGGAGAATTTCGCGCTGCCGAATTCACCGGCAGCGGTGCTGACGCTCAATGTTTTGAGGAGTTGCTTAAGGCACAACCTCAAGAAGTCTTGCTGGCCAATAGTCTTTCCACAGAGGACATGCCAGCCCTGGATCGCATTCCAGCCAAGACACGCATTGAAGACTGGGTCTTTACCTCCGATTACGCCGTTCCCTTGCTGGAACGGCAGTTGAACGCTCATTCGCTGGATGGCTTCGGGCTCTCCGAACACACAGCTGCGGCAGTTGCCGCCGGAGCCGTGCTCCATTATGTCCGGTCAACCCAGCAACTCGATGCTACCCACGTAGACAGCATCCGTTTCTTTGAACGCTCGGAGTTTTTACAACTCGACCATGTAACGGTTCGCAATCTCGAGCTGATTTCCCCGCTCTTCTCCGACAGCTCGGAGGAAGCCACGCTCTTTCGTACACTCGACTTTTGCCTTACCCCGATGGGCAAGCGCATGTTGCGCTCCTCCATCCTGCGTCCGCTCTTTTCCGCACCAGCGATTGAAGATCGCTATGAAGCGGTTAGTGCCGCCACTGGGGATTTGTTACTGCGTGAGGGCTTACGCAATGCTCTCTCAGGCGTCATGGATCTGGAACGCCTTCTGGCCCGGATCTCTCTAGACAGCGCTGGACCACGCGATGTGGTTGCACTCGCTACCTCGCTACAGAAGCTGCCTGCAGTCAAGTCCGCTGCAGAAAAGATCGCAGCACCACTCTGCCAGGATCTCAGTTCGCGCCTAGACCTGTTGGAGGAGCTGACTTCTCGCATTCTTACCAGCCTGGTTCCCAATCCCCCGCTCACCTTAGCGGAAGGAGGAGCAATTGCACCCGGGGTCGATACCGAACTGGACGATCTCCGCAACGCCAGTCAGAACGGACGACAGGCCATTGCAGCCATTGAAGAGCGCGAACGCACTCGAACCGGCATTTCCTCGCTTAAGGTTCGTTTCAATTCAGTTTTTGGCTACTACATCGAAATCACCAAGGCCAATTTGAAGTCTGTTCCCGACGATTACGAGCGCAAGCAGACGCTCGTCAATGCCGAGCGCTTCACCACTCCGGAACTTAAGGATTACGAAACCCGCATCCTTACAGCGCACGAACGCTGCATCGAAATCGAGAAGCGGATCTTCGCCGAACTACGGCGTTGTGTACTGGAAGCCGCCGGACGCATCCGGCGATCAAGTTCGATTGTCGCGGAGATGGACTTGCTGGCCAACTTTGCTCACCTCGCAGCTTCCCGTAACTATGTCCGGCCTCAATTGACCTCAGATAGTGTTCTTGAAGCCAAAGGTGGACGGCATCCTGTGATCGAGTGCCTGCTGGAACAAAGTAGCGAAGGCCATTTCACACCTAACGACCTCTATCTGGACACAAAGGGACCTAGTCTCCTGCTCATCACCGGACCCAATATGGGTGGTAAATCTACCTATCTGCGGCAGGCGGCGCTTCTAATCATCATGGCGCAGATGGGTTGCTTCGTTCCTGCGGCAAGCTTTCGCTATGGATTGGTCGACCGTGTCTACACCCGCATTGGTGCCAGCGACAACGTAGCCCGTGGGCGCTCCACCTTCATGGTAGAGATGACCGAAACAGCTACCATCCTAAATACCGCCACGGCACAGTCACTGATTTTGCTCGACGAGATGGGACGAGGAACAGCAACCTTCGATGGACTTTCTCTGGCCTGGGCCACCGTGGAATATCTGCATGCAGAGGTTGGAGCTCGAACGCTCTTCGCTACGCACTACCACGAGCTGACCATGTTGTCCGATCAGCTGCCACGGTTGGAAAATCTGCGTGTCAATGTGAAGGAAACCCCAAAGGGAATCGTCTTTCTGCACTCTATTGAACCGGGAGCCGCAAGCAAGAGCTACGGTATCGATGTTGCACGTCTGGCAGGACTGCCCTCGGCAGTTATCGAACGTGCCCGACAGGTCTTGCGTCAACACGAGAAAGCGGAACGGCGCAATGTTGAAGTAGAGAAAGACCAGCCTCTCCAGCTGACAATGTTCACCCCCCTCTCTCAGCGAGTTGTCGATCGCCTGTCAGAAACAGACATTAATGCTCTGACGCCTCTGGAAGCACTGAATCTGCTGAATGAGCTAAAAAGTGAGATTCAGCAACAGAAGTTATAAAAGCAGGGCCTCACACGATCTAACCTGCTTGCTGGTCAAATCGTGTGAGGCCTTGGTGACTGATTCCTGAAGTAATTGATTTTTCTGATAAACCAATCGCAGCCCCTCTTCATATCGCCATTCATGAACCGTCTATAGCAACGCAAGATCTGCTCTAGAATCAATCCATGGCAAAAACACAGCTGCGCCACTCCGTTGGTCAATTGCTTATTGTCGGCCTCTCCGGCCCGGAGTTGACGGCAACGGAGCGAGCCTGGCTCAAGCTGATTCGCCCTTCCGGCATCATCCTCTTCCGTCGCAATATTGAAACCGTCGAACAAACCCGTCGCCTGCTGGAAGAGTCCACAGCCCTTTGTGCCCAGCCAGCCTTTCGCTTTGTCGATGTCGAGGGAGGATTGGTTGATCGGCTGCGGGATGTCATTGCCCCCAACCCGTCGGCGCAGGCGGTAGCAAAACACGGAAAACCCCGGCTCATGAGAGAACACGGAAAGCTCATCGGTCGAGAGGTGCGGGCCTTAGGATTCAATACCACCTTGGCACCTGTTCTCGATCTTGGGTTGCCGGAATCGGCTTTGGTAATGAAGACCAGAGTCGCCGCGCCAACCCCGGAAGGAGTTATCCGCTATGCCTCCGAGTTTCTCGACGGACTCCACTCCGAAGGAATTCTAGGCTGTGGCAAACACTTTCCCGGTCTTGGAGGTGGCACACTCGATTCCCACGAGGCCACTCCATCAATCCCTCGCACCTATCGGGACCTGTGGCAATACGATCTGCTTCCATACCGGAAACTTCGTCGCAATTTGCCGATTGTGATGGTTTCTCATGCGGCATATCCGCAAACCAAGAGCGGGCAAACTCCGGCATCGGTCTCCAGCTTCTGGATCAATAATGTTCTGCGCAAACAGATCGGATATCGCGGACTGGCCCTCTCCGATGACATGGAGATGGGCGGCATCCTTAAGCACATGCCAATGGAAGAGGCTGCCGTTGCAGCAATCGGTGCAGGTACTGACTTGATTGAAATCTGTCACAGCCAGGAACTCATCTTCCGCGCCTACGAAGCACTGCTAACCCATGCGGAGCAATCCTCGTCTTTTGCCAGACAAGTTGAGGCACGCGCGAAAAACATTCGTGCATGCCAGCGTAAGCTGTTAACCCAGGCCAAGACATCTCCTCTCACAGATAAGGGATTACAGAAGCTCCGTGGAGATGTAAACAAGTTCTTCCAGACGGTAGAGAAGGCCAAAGCAGACAGAAAGGTGAGCAAATGAAATCTGTAACAAAGCCCATGGTTGTTGCCGGTATTATGAGCGGTACCTCTGCCGACGGAATCGACGTTGCCCTGGTACGAATAACTCCTCAGGCAAAAGGAAGCTATCCACGGCTTCGTCTGCTAAAGCATTGTGCATTTTCTTTTCCTGCCGCGCTGCGCCGTGCAGTGCTTGCTGCAATGAATGCAAGCTCCATCTCTACAGCAGAACTGGGCCGTTTGAACTGGCGCCTGGGATTGGCTTATGCCGAAGCGGTTAAGGAAACCCTTGCAACGCATCCCGTCCGCCTCAACCTCGTCGGATGTCATGGCCAGACGCTCTATCATCAGGCAGAACCCAGCCGCTACGCGGGAAGTACCTTTGCTTGCACCTGGCAGGCTGGAGAAACTTCTTTGATCGCTGCTCAGGCTAGTGTCCCGGTAGTTTCCAACTTCCGCCCTGCGGACATGGCGGCCGGTGGACTCGGAGCTCCGCTGGTCCCGCTCCTGGACTATGCATTCTTTCGCCATGCCACGCGAGGCCGGATTCTGCAAAATATTGGCGGCATCGGGAACCTGACATCGATTCCTCCTTCGGCAAATCTCCGCTCCGTTCGGGCCTTCGATACGGGCCCGGGAAACATGATCATCGATGCACTGATGCAGGAACTCTTTCATCGCTCGTATGATCGAGGCGGCAAGATCGCATCTCAAGGAAAGATTCTGGAAACACCATTGAAGAAGGCTCTTCGCAATCGCTTCTTTTCCTCTGCGCCTCCCAAGACAGCGGGGCGTGAAGAGTTCGGAAGAGAATATGCTGCACAATTCCTTCGCGATTGCCAAAAAGCCAGCAAGCGCCCTGAAGACGCGATTGCTACGGCCACAGCCTTCACTGCAGAGAGCATTCGCATGGCCTATGAACAATTCGTAGCTGCGGATATGAAGAAAGCAGCCGTCGATTACCTCCTCTCAGGAGGAGGAGCAAAGAACGTTACGCTCTTCCGCATGCTGGAAGAAAGGCTTTCACCACTTGGTTGTCGCGTAGCCACCAGCGAAGATTTTGGCCTGCCGACTCAGGCAAAGGAGGCTGTTGCCTTTGCTCTTCTGGCTTGGCAGACATGGAACCATCTGCCAGGGAATGTACCGTCGGCAACCGGCGCGGAACGTCCTGCAATTCTGGGGCAAATCACGTATGTTTAGGGCATTTCCGCACCGTGCGTTCCTGGCCATGTCCTTAGGGCTTTTGGCATCTCTCTCAGGATGCAAGCACTCACGCCAGCAGAACGACGCTGTAGTTGTTCTTATCGAAAGCAGCCCCAATAGCCTGGATCCGCGCATCGGCACCGATGCGCAATCCGAGAGGATCGATGCGTTGATCTTCGATGGGCTCGTTCGTCGTGATGAGCACTTTTCGATGCAGCCATCGCTGGCTACCAGTTGGGAATCTCCCGATCCGAAGACAGTTACCTTCCATTTGCGAACGGATGTCCATTTCCATGATGGAAGACCATTGACTTCACAAGATGTGAAGTGGACCTTCGATTCAATTCGATCCGGCAAGATAGTTACGGCCAAAGCCGGAGCATACGTCAGTATCGATAGCGTGGAAGCAGCCGATCCGAAGACCGTCATCTTCCATCTCAAGAAGCCGGATAACTTCCTGTTGCCCAATCTGGCCGACGCCGGAATCGGAATTGTTCCCGTAGGTAGTGGGCCCGACTTTTGGAAACACCCCATCGGTAGCGGCCCCTTCCGTTTTGTCAGGCAGGAGATAGACAAAGAAGTAGTTCTGGAAAGGAACCCGAACTCCTGGAATACGCAGCCACATATCGAGCGCGTCACCTTTTCCGTCGTTCCTGATGCGATTACTCGAGCCTTGGAGTTACAGAAGGGCTCCGCAGACGTTGCGATCAACTCGCTAACGGCAGACATGGTCGAGGCCTTGCGTTCTCGTTCGCAACTGGTCGTCGAAAGCGGCCCGGGAACCATCGTTAGCTATCTCGGGTTCAATGTGCAGGATCCGACATTGAAGGATGCCCACATCCGTCGGGCCATCGCCTTCGGGATCAATCGTCCGTTAATTATTCAGTCTCTGTGGAGAGGCCATGCCAAGATCGCCGAAAGCATGTTGCCGGAACAGCACTGGGCCTGGTCTGGAGATACTGCCCATTATCCCTACGATCCGGAGCAGGCAAACCGAATCCTGGATGCAGCGGGTTACAAACGACAGGCTGACGGCATGCGCTTTCATCTCGGCATGAAAACTTCGACAGACGAGAGTTCCAGACTCCTTGCCGTAATTCTGCAACAGCAACTCCGACAAATCGGTATCGCCCTCGATATCCGGAGCTTTGAATTTGCCACATTCTATGCGGATATCAGCCGGGGAGCCTTCCAGGTATTCACGCTGCGATGGATTGGAGGAAACGAGCAGCCGGATATCTTCGGCTATGCCTTCTCTTCGGGACGTGTTCCGCCTAAAGGGGCTAATCGCGGCCGTTATCTCAATCCGGCACTGGATACTCTAGTACAGAACGCATCCGAAATTACCGACCAGCAACAGCGCAAGGAAGACTACCGTAAGATCCAGCAGATTCTGGCAACCGATCTTCCTGCTATCAACCTTTGGTACTTCGATACGGTCCTGGTTCACAGCCGGCGATTGAAGAATGTCCACGTCCCCCTGTCAGGAGACTATAACTTCCTCAAAGACGCAGAACTGCGCTGAGCATTTCGTATTTCGCGGAAGGATGTAGACCGAAGCATCGAAGCCTGTTCGATTTTCGTACTTCGGTTTACATCCATCAAACAAATGCTTTACCTGAAACAGCGCTATCTGACGACACTCGAAGTGCTCGTCTGTTCTTCCTTGGATAAATATCCCTGCAAATGGAAGGGCAACATCGCGGCACCTAGCAGACCAGCTTCCGATCCCCGTTGTGCACGTACGATAAATGTCTCGCCCTCTGCACCATCGTTTGCATCCCGTTCGTTCTTCGGAAGAGTCAACCGATACACATAACTGCGGTCTCTAAGCTCTTCAAACATCGCCGGAGCAAAAAGATCCCATGACTGAGAAACACCTCCGCCAATCACGTAAAGAGGCAGATTGAGTGTATTGATCAAGGCAGTCAACGAGATTCCCAGGCTACGACCGACAATCCGGAAGACCTCTAACGCAGTCGTATTCTTCTCCCGGGCCAGTTCGGCCACTTCGGCGGAGCTCGGAGTCTCACCCGAACGGGTTTTCAGTCCATGCTCACCGGCTATACGGCTGACAGCTGTCGCTGACGCATATTTCTCCAGACAGCCCTTTCCTCCGCATCCACAGGGCGCGCCGTCATCGACAACAATGATGTGTCCAGCCTCGCCCCCCATACCGCAGAAGCCATGCCAGATCTTGCCATCAAGAATAATGCCGCTTCCAACGCCGGTTCCTAAAGTGAGCATTGCCAGAGAGCTATTGAAGCCCTGCTTTTGACCGGCACCAAAGATCCATTCCGCAAGTGCCGCAAGATTTGCATCATTTTCCAGGTAGACCTGGGGCCCCAGAGCTCTCTTGAACTCCTCAAGAAGGGGGAAACCGCTCCAGCCTTCCAGATTGGGAGGATTTCGCAGAATCCCAATTGGCAGTTCCAGTGGACCCGGGGTTCCGATACCGATTCCGACGAGCTTCTTCCCATTGGCGCAAGAGCCCTTCAGGTCGGCGACAACTCGCGCCATATCCCGAATAACAGCCGAGGGACCGCCCGCAACATCTGTCCGGATGGAACGGGAACCAAGACATTCTCCGTCCTGTAAAAATGCACCAATCCTCAGATTGGTACCACCGAGATCCACACCGATTGAATACATGGAACTAAATGCCTGCCCTTCAACAAACTAGATCTGCAGAAAATCCGTCCATAAAGCCCTCCTGCAGTGCAAGGTACCTCTTCAGGCGTACCGATATAGATAACGTTACCATAAATGATCTTGGGCTCTGACAAAAATAAAAATTTTGCCTCCTGAAGGTAACTTGATCCACCCGGAGAGGCGTTCATAACTCAACCTACGGTTGTAAGTAGCCCGGAAGAGGGTTAGTTCACGTGACTGAACAAATTTAATGCTCTTTAAAGAAAGCGGGAACCCCACACGATTCGCGAAAAGATGCGAATCGAATGGGGCGCCCATTAGAGCGCGAAACCAGCGTTACTGTGTCCTCACAAAATACGGTGATGTGCAGGTTTTCTTTACGGAAAACCTGCACAAGAATTTGTGGCTCAGGATACATCTACGCTGGTTTTGCCCTAGCTCTTTTTGCGCTCAGAAACGGCATAAAAGACAGAGGCATGCGGCTGCAGGCCTATCTTAAGCTTCTCGGCAGTACCCAACGAACGCCGATTCCACAAATCCCGTACAGTTGGAGTAGATAACTTAAGCCCAATCTCCTGCCAGGCGAAATCTGCCTGCTGCTCTTTTTCTCCGATGTTAAAAACCGCAACATAATGAACTCGACCATCTTCCGATTCCGCTGTCCAAATACGGACACCATCTTTATCCAAGACTTGCTTGTTATTTCGGCTATGTTGGTTGACAGCCAATACCTCGGAATTCGTCAGAAGAGTAAAAGTAGCTTCATCCGTTGTCAGCAGATCGCCACCAAAGATCAATGGCGAACGGAAGATACTCCACAGAGTCATCATTGTCCGCTGTTCATCGGGTGTGAAGAGTGTGTGATTCGGCTTTTCGGCATCGGGAGTGCTATGAACACGAATGCTGCCTAAAGGAAGCATATCTGCATCCGGCCAGGTGTTGTTCTTACCTATGTACGGAGCCCAGTCGCGAGTGTAATCGAACTGCTGGAGAAGCAACTTCCAGTTATCCCAAAAGTCATCCGAGATGCGCCACATCTGCGCCTGTTGCTCAAAGACAGAAGCGAAAGGAACTGGAGCAGGCCCTGGAGACAAACTCAATACAATGGAGCGGCCCGTTTTGTGGATTGCAGTCGCGATTGCCGTATATTCAGGCTGACGCTGATCATAAGGACGCATATCATCGGCCTTAATAAAGTCAACGCCCCATGAGGCGTACATCTTAACGATAGAATCGTAATATTCCTGTGCGCCGGGCTTGGACATATCGATGCCATACATATCCGGGTTCCAGGGGCAGATATGTACCTTGTCTGCGATATCGGCAGCATGGTATTGAGTACCAAGAATGGGAAGGTTATTCGTTACTGCTTGTCGCGGAATTCCCCTCATGATGTGAATACCAAATTTCAGTCCCCGGGCATGTACATAGTCAGCCAATGGCTTAAATCCTGCACCCTTTGCAGACGAAGGGAAACGATTCTCGGCAGGAATCAGCCGCCCATAAGAATCCACGGAAAGAGAAGCACCTTCTTTGTAATCGTGTCCTGCGGCGTTCGGAGCATACCACTCAATATCGACCACTACGTATTTCCAGCCAAAGCGTGACAGCTTTTGAGCCATCACGTCCGCATTGGCTTTGACCTGTTCTTCACGAACATCTGTACCGTAAGAATCCCAGCTATTCCATCCCATGGGAGGAGAGGGAGCTACGCTCTTTTCCTCAGCAAAGGCCATACCCGCTAACAACAATGAAGAAATTCCCCATGCACTGAGGGAAAGAGCAAGATGCCTCATTCCGCGTTTCACTCCCAATTCCTTTCAAAGAAAGCTTCGCAGGAAGGATATGCAAACGCAGAAATCCTCACAAGTATTGAATCTGCAATTCCGGGGCTGGGTCTCCCGGCTCTTATTGCTTATCGATCAGTACAGGAATAACAAGGATCAATCGAGGCCTGAATCAAAGGCGAATCGGCCAACTCCGCTCCTATCACCGCCAGCTTTACCGCTGGCATGTTCATAAAAGTCGGGGTCCTTACCCTTACGCGCTGAGGGATATCGGAGCCATCCGAAGCTACGAAATAAAAAACCTCTCCGCGGGGAGCTTCGATTCGGCTAACCGCTGTTCCGCTTGGGACTTTTGCACGAGCGGCAACTGGTGCGGGATTTCGTATCAGACCGGCAGGCATCTTCTTGAGCGCCTGGAGAAGAATCCGGCAGCTCTCAATCATCTCCAAGGCTCTTACGACGAGTCTTGCTCTCACATCTCCACCTGTTTCGACCGGTACTTGAAATTCCAGCTGATCGTAGGCCGCATAAGGGACATCTTTGCGAATGTCTTGTGGAACCCCCGAAGCTCTTGCCAGCGGTCCAACTAACGCCAAAGCTTTTGCCTGCTCCGTTGTCAGAACGCCAACTCCCGTACAGCGAGAACTGATTGTCGCATTCTGGGTAAAGATGGGGATAACACTTCGGGTTATCTCACGCTCCATCTCCCCCACGATGTTCAGGACCAACTCCGGATCGGTAATATCTCGATTGACACCACCGAAGCAATTCATTCCATAGTTAACCCGATTCCCCGAGATCGCTTCCAAAGCATCCAGAACCTTTTCGCGAAGAGCGAAGCAAGTCATAAACATCGTCTTGAAACCGATGAGTTTTGCCGCAATGCCTGCCCATAGGAAATGAGAGTGCAGCCTTTCCAATTCGGACATGACAACGCGAATATAGAGAGCACGCTCAGGAGGAATCAGGTTTGATAGTCGCTCAACGGCCTGACAAAAGGAGAGTGAGTGGACATTGGAGCAGATACCGCAAACCCGTTCAACCAGGGTGATCACCTGGATGAAGTTGCGGCGTTCCGCCAGATACTCAATGCCCCGGAAATTGAATCCTACATAGAGTTCGGCCTCACGAACAATCTCCCCATCGCAAGCCAGCTCCAGCTTATAGGGCTCCTCCAGCGCAGGATGATAAGGGCCGATGGGAACGCGATAACTCATTGCGCGGCTTCGCCTCCGAGATGAACTCCGGGGATATCGCCAACACGCAGCATCAAAGGCTGAATAGAACCCCTGCCGGAAAAAGCAATGGCGAAGTAATCGTGAATCTCCCGTTCCGCCCAATCAGCAGCGGGAACCAGATCATAAATGCTGGCAATGCGCTTCTCTTTGGTGCACAGAAGAAAGGTCAGAAGCTCGCCATGAAAATCCCAGTGATAGTCCAGATTGAATTCGTCCTCTGCATTCTCGACTGCGGTGATGGTCACAAAACGAGCTCCGCTTGAGAGCATCAACTGTGTAACAGCGCGAACGTCCTTTTCTTCCGGCGCAATCCACCAGGAGCCATTTGCCTGTTCCCATTCATCGCCCACGCCCAGCTGTCGAAGTGTGTTTTTGAAATCGGTATCCATTTCTGACACTTTTCTGTCTCCGTGTTTCTCGCGCTCGAGCACGCAGCTTATCGAGAATTCCAAGAATCTTGCGATTGTCCAGACTGAGGGTTCAGACTCCGGCCTGCTCCGCTTCTTTAACTGGAGCAGGCTTGGGAGCAGGACGCTTACGAACCATTGTCAGGACCTTCTTCAGCTCTCCCTCGAATCCATAGACAGGAGGCCGCGTAGACTGCATGGTCAAGGTCTGGGGCTTGCAGCGATCAATACAGCGGGCACAGAAGGTACATCTACCGGGGTCATAGCTCCAGGTATACGTCTCACCCTCCCGATGAACCTCAATCGCTCCGGAAGGACAGACGTAAGCACATTGAGCACAACCGACGCATCGGGTCTCATCGTTCTCTACCATCCCTCGAAAATGCTCAGCTGGCGTTTGCTTCTGGGGATAGCGCGCTGTAATCGTCCCCTTGTGAAGATTCTCAAAAAGCAGACGAAAGATGTTCATGGTCTGAACCTCATCAACGCCGCAGAAGATACCGCCAGAACGGCTAAAACCAGAGCCCAGCGCCAATAGAACTGGATAGAACGCTTCAAGGTAAGCCGAGCCGTTCCTGCGGAAACAACTCCCAGCAGAAGGACCAGCACAAGCGATGTAAGGACAAAGAGCGGAGCATCCATCCACCAGGCCTCGGTGCGCGGCAGAATCAGACAGGAGACCAGCCCTGTCAGCCCAACCCACTCCAGTCCATGAGCAAGCTCCCATTGCGCCAGGCATACACCGGCATATTCCGTCAGAGGACCGGCATAAATCTCCTGCTCAGCTTTCGTTGTCGAGAAGGGATTCAAATGCAATTTGGCAGGGATGCAAAGCAAGATCCCCATAACACCGAGCCAATGCGCCGGATCGGCAACCGGTACCGCCAGATCGGCGATTCGAAAGGTGTGCTTCGAAACGGCAATCATCACCACCGACATCAGGAAAACCAGATTGGTAGAAACTCCCAAAACCGCTTCACGTGTCGAACCGATCTGAGCATAGAGCGATCCGGAGGTGAGTCCTGCAAGAACAATGAAGATGGAGGGCAGCTCCAGAAGAGTCACCAGCAAGACCCAGTCTCCCGGGAAACCACCACTCTGGGGAAATACAGGCAGAAGCCCGATAGCCGCAAGCATCGCGATCACGGAAAGGCCGGGCCAGAGTTTCATCAGCTTGCCATCTAATCCACGGCGCGTCGGAGGATACTTCCCCATCAACTTCATGAAATCGTAGAAGGCCTGCAGTATGGGAGGACCAATGCGACGCTGCATCAGGGCAACAGCCTTTCGTTCTGCCCACATAAAGATCCACGCTGCAGGTATCGCAAAACATAAACCTGGAAAAACCAGAAAGTGTAATAAGCTAGCCGTCAATCTCACTGGCTTACCTCCTCATTGCATACGTGTTGCTCCGACCTCTCGGCAAGTATCTTCGCAGCCCGATCGATCCCTTCAATAATGGCGTCCGGAGTCGGCGGGCAGCCCGGGACAAAGACATCGACAGGGATGTGTCGATTCAGAGGTCCTTCAATCACCGGACTCCCGGCAAAGACATTGCAGGAGGCAGGACAGGATCCTATGGCAACCACGGCCTTGGGATGACAGACCTGACCGTATACCGTCTTCACCGCATTGAGAGCGTTTCGAGTTACCGGTCCGGTAATGCAGAGAATATCCGCGTGCCGGGGACTGCCTTCATGATGAATACCTAACTGCTCGGCGTCATATCGGGGAGAGAGACAGGCAGCCAACTCGATATCGCAACCATTGCAACTGCCGGTGTTCATGTGAAACATCCATGGACTCTTTTTCCGGCAGAAATTTGTCAACGTCCGCAGAAGATTCATTGCATCCCCCCGATCCAGGTTGCAATTGCATGCGGCCAGATTCCCCCGGCAAGCAAAACCACCATGAGAACGAAAACTGTAATTCGTAACAAGAATGGTTCTCTTAAGACATCGAAATTCTCTTCCGAAGCAGGCCCCCACCAAAAACATGTCAAAGCACGAACATAGGCGAGTAGAGCCAGCATGGAAGCCAAAATGAAGAGAGCCAACAGGTGAGGTCCTGCTACCTGCGCTGCCGTTGCATAGAGTCTCCAGCGTCCAATAAAGCCAAACGTCGGGGGCACACCTAGCACGGTAAGCATTCCCAGAAGAAATCCCGCCGCACTGAATGGATAACGAGTAGCAAGCCCGGTGCTTCCGTCTGCCAGCTTCCCTTCTGCTTCCGGAGTGCTCAGAGAAACAAACAACAGCCCCTTGGCGAGTGCATGGACCGCAGCTCCGATCAAAGCGCCTTCAAACCCAAGCTGAGTCGCAGCAAGCAGACCGAGAAGCAGGAAGCCCATATCTTCGATCGTCGATAGCGCCAGCAGCCGCTTCAAGTTCTTCTGCGTCAGCATCAGGACCGACCCCAGGAGCGAAGAAGTAACTGCGGCCCCAATCCACAACCCATGTGGAGTCAAAAGCCATGGATGGACTTGAGACAAAACGTATAGCTCTGCAAATGCGGCGATGTCCAAAACCGAAATTACAAGTCCTGCAACCAATGAGGGCAGCTCTTCCGCCACTCGTGGCAACCAGAATAGGAGTGGAACAATCGCCAGCTTCAAGAAGAAACCGCACACCAGCAGTGCGCGGGCCCACTCGGTATTGCCATGCACCAATAGAAATTGTCCGGAGATGATACTAATGGCCGATCCTACCGCGATCAGGGCATACAACCAGAAGGCTTGGCGAGTTTTCAGGCATTGCCAGACCAAAGCCAGAGATAACAACGTTGCGATTTCAAGTAAGGTGAGGCGAAGAACGGGAGCCGCTACCAGTAAAGCTGCAATTGCAGCAGTTCCGCTCAGAATCATGAGTGGAACCAGACGCCGCCACTTGTGAGAAGACAACGCACTAAGGACGAGTCCGCAACCGGCAAGCGAACAGGCTAACGGAATCATCGCAGGTATAGTTTCTGTACTGTGAACGCTTGCAGTAGCCGCAATATGCGGAGCCAACCATTTCAGAGCGAACAGCAGAACAAGCGATAACCCAATTGTCGACTCTATGGCTCTAGTCTCGAACCAGCAAACAACGTTGCGGATGAGGCCAGCCATCGTATCCAGGCTCTCCCAGATTGCCCGATAATAGCGATCGACATCCGCCCATCGAAAGAAGGGTTCCCATTGCCGACGCAGCACGGCAGAAAAATCGGTTGCGGACATCCTGCCCGTTCCCGGCATGGACTCACCACCTGTGAAGACTCCACCTGCAACGCCAGCACCAGCCATGGCAACACTCCCACTTACGACAACCGTCCGTGTCGTACTGGTAAGCGCATAAACCAGAGCGCCTCCAAAGACCAGAGAAACCACGACAAGGATCAAACCTCCCATCGTCCACCAACTACCGCTGGTGCTCGTGAGGCCAAAGGGAGAGACCTGCACACTCGCAGTGAGTCCCAAGGCAGGAAGAATGGGATTAATGATGTAGCGAACGGCAAGCTGTGGAAAGACTCCCAGAACTATACTTCCCGCTCCAATAAAGCCCAACCCCCAAAGCATGGACTTGGGAGCTTCATGAGCATGCTCAGTCCGTTCATTTGTCGCTCCCAGGAAAACGGAGCTGGTCGCCTTTACACAGGAAAAGACGGTGCCAACGCTTACCACCCACGCAGCCAAGGCAGGAATAATCTGCCCAGACTGTAGTGCCGCCGTATAGAGAAGCCACTTGCTGGTGAAGCCATTCAGTAACGGCACGCCCATCATGCTGCCGACGCTGATCAACCAGATCACAGTTGTCTTCGGCATGCGTCGGATGAGGCCACCCAGCTGATCCATATCCCGAGTTCCGGTGGCATGTTGCACCGCACCGGCGGTAAGGAAGAGACCACCTTTAAAGAAACCATGACTCAGGCAATGCAGTAGTCCGGCTGTAATCCCAAGCGGAGTGCCCAATCCGATGCCGGTAATCATGTAGCCAATCTGGCTGACTGTGTGAAAAGCCAGCATGCGCTTCAAATCGTGCTGCACCATGGCAAAAAGCACACCGACAACCATGGAGATGGTTCCAATCCACATCATGGCCGCGCTCCAGGAGAGTGGCCACGCTCCAAAGCTGTGCATACGAGCCGCCAGGTAAACGCCTGCTTTGACATAGCAGGCGGCATGCAGCAGCGCACTTACCGGAGTAGGAGCTGCCATGGCATCGGGAATCCAGGTGTGCAGCGGAAATTGAACTGACTTGGCAATCAGCGAAATCAGCATCAGCAGGAAGATTCCACCTGTAAAGGCATGCGCAACCGCTGGATCTGTCCACAGAGCACTATGGGTACGACTAGTAATGATCAGGATTGCAGCCAGGAGTCCATAACCTGCCAGGTGAGTCATCAGCAGAACCTTGCGCGATCCCGTGACAGCTTCCCGATCCTTGTACCAGAAGCCCACTAGATTAAAGGAGCACAGCCCCATTGCTTCCCAGCACAGATAGAAGAGGAAGAGATTCGAGCTGTAGACCATCCCAACCAGGGCGGCGATGAAAGTCAGCATCAACGCATAAAAGCGGGTGGCGGACTTGTCTTCGGCCATGTAATCGATGGAGTAGAACAGCACGATCAGACCGAGTCCACTGGCCATCAGTGCAAAGAGCAGACTTAGTGCATCCACGTGAAAAGCCAGAGCAAGTGGCCCATCCCATATCCCGGCTTGAAAAACCAGAGGTACCCCGCCGAGAACCGTTGGATAGGCACCAACCACGGCCACCAGACTCATCAGGCAGCAAAGTACGGCTAGAATGCCTTTCCCACGCGAGGTCAGCAGCCGGGACAGGAGTAGTTGGAGAACTACTCCGGCCAGCAAGGGGCAAAGAGCACTAAATATAAGGACTCCAGGGGTCAAATTCATCGGAGGCCTCTCCTTTGAGCTGTGATCCCATTGCGGTTTGTCGGCCACAGGGCCTGCATCGATCTACAGGTCATACTCCTCATTGCTCTGCAATCCTGAAACTGCTGCTATACAGGTGGTTGTGATTCGAATCACTTGCCTCGTTGAAATGTGAAGGAGCATCCCATTAATTGGTAAACGAGCTGCAAAAACACTGCACAACCACCGTTTTTCCAAATTTTTGAAACTCCCACCTACTGCAAGGGCCCCGGACACCATCAAACGAGGCGGAACGATAAGGAGGAAGTCGCTTCAACGGCTGAATCGGGGAATGGAAGCAGACCGTGCGAATCAATCCAGATACTTAGGGGAATTCGGCATAGAGCGTATCACTCCGAATGGAGAGTTGGAAAGACCACAAGAAATATTTTTTCCTAAAATGGTAGAACCAATCTAACCATCTCTTTATTTTCTTTACAACCTATAAACGAACGCTTTATTGTTATTTTCCGAAATTGGTTCTACCATAGAGCATCTAAAGATCTCACATAGAGATCAAATCTCAAGTAGTTCCAATCTTTAAAACCATGGATCACCCAACTACTGTTCTCCGTATTCATCCCTCCGACAATGTCGCTGTAGCCCTGCACGCACTGAGCAAGAGCCAATCTGTCGACCCGGGCATTTCTGCTCTCAGCGATGTACCGGCTGGCCACAAGATCTCATTGCGAGCCATTCACAAAGGAGAACCCGTAGTGAAATATGGGTATCCGATTGGTGTAGCCACTCGCGACATTCAGCCGGGCGAGCACGTTCACTCACACAACATGGCTAGCGCATTGGCTGGCAAACTCGAAAAAGGTGGCTATAAAACCCAGAACGGACATGAGCATGCCTCTAGTTCTCAGGGACGCGTCACATTCGAGGGTTATCGTCGTCCGAATGGTACTGTTGGCATTCGTAACGAGATCTGGATCGTTAATACGGTAGGCTGCGTAAACCATGCCGCTGCCCGTATTGCAGAACGTGCAGCAAAAGAGATTGTGAAGGAAGGTGGACCGATTGAAGGCATCCACACCTTTAATCATCCTTTCGGCTGTTCACAGCTCGGCGACGATCTTCATTACACGCAGAAACTTCTTTCCGGTTTAGCAAAGCACCCTAATGCTGCAGCCGTTTTGATCTTGGGCTTGGGCTGCGAAAACAACCAGATGAAGTCTTTCATCAATTTCCTGGGTGGCGCACAGGGAGACAGTTTCCGCTACTTCAATGCTCAGGACGTAGACGACGAGTTGGACACAGGCGTGAGTCTTGTTCATGAGCTGGCTGAATATGCCAGCCAGTTCAAGCGCCAGACCATCCCGGCAGCAGAATTGGTTCTTGGCATGAAGTGCGGGGGCTCCGACGGACTCTCCGGCATCACAGCCAATCCGCTTGTTGGACGCATCGCAGATAAGTTGGCTGCAGTCGGTGGAACCAGCATTCTGACAGAAGTTCCGGAGATGTTCGGAGCGGAGAAGGTTCTTCTGGATCGGGCCTGCGACTCCGGAGTCTATGACTCCACCATTAATATGGTGAACGAATTCCGCGATTACTTCCGCCGCCATAACGAACCTATCGATGAGAATCCTTCACCCGGAAATAAAGATGGTGGCATCACCACCTTGGCGGAGAAGTCTCTAGGTTGCGTACAAAAGGGTGGTACTTCATCCGTCAAGCAAGTACTTGCCTACGGAGAACAAGTCAGCCCGAAGGCAAGCGGCATTGCACTCTTAAACGGACCGGGCAACGATGGTGTTTCCGGATCGGCATTAAGTGCTGCCGGAGCACATATGGTTTTATTCACCACTGGTCGAGGCAATCCGATGGGCTTCCCTGTTCCAACCATCAAAATTGCCACCAACACTCCACTGGCAGAACGAAAGAAGAGTTGGATCGACTTTGGTGCAGGCGCTATCGCCGACGGCACAGCCACCATGGATCAGCTGGCAAATGAGCTGTTCACTCTGGTCCTGGATGTCGCTTCCGGACGCAAGCGTACAAAGAGTGAGGTCAACGGTTATAGAGAAATTTCTATCTGGAAAGACGGAGTAACACTCTAATGAACACTTCGGCCGCAGGGACTTTACCTCGCCTCGATGCGGGGTTTCTGAAGAATGCACCTCAGCACCCACTCCCGGAAAGGGTGCTGCAATTTGGAGAAGGCAACTTCCTTCGGGGCTTCGTGGATTGGATGATTCACGGAATGAACCAGAAGGGTCTCTTCAATGGGCGCGTAGTTGTTGTACAGCCTATCGCACAGGGCCTTGCAGGCAAGGTCAATGAGCAGAATGGTGTTTACACGCTGCTCATGCGCGGTATGCAGAACGGAAAGGTCGTCGAGAATCAGGAGATCATCACCTCGATCAGCCGGGGACTGAATCCTTATGGGCAGTTCGATGAATATCTGAAGTGCGCACACAATCCCGATCTGCGCTTTATCGTTTCCAATACAACGGAAGCCGGTATCGCCTACCATGCCGATGACAAGCCGACGGATCAACCGCCATCTTCTTTCCCTGCGAAGCTGACTCTGCTTCTTCTCGAACGTTACAAGGCATTCAAGGGAGATGTGTCCAAGGGATTTGTACTCCTTCCCTGTGAGTTGATCGATCGTAATGGCGACAATCTCAAGAAGACCGTCCTGCAGACTGCAGAAAACTGGAAGCTCGAAAAGGCATTTATCGAGTGGATCGAGAAGGCAAATATCTTCACGAACACGCTGGTCGACCGCATCGTCACCGGCTATCCACGCGAAGAGGTCGAAGCTCTATGGCAGAAGGCTGGCTATAAAGACGAGCTCTTTAATACCTCTGAAGTGTTCCATCTTTGGGTAATCGAAGGCCCCAAGTCACTGGCCGAGGAGTTGCCGCTACAGAAGGCAGGCTTCAACGTAATCTTTGCCGAGAGCATGAAGCCCTATCGTGATCGTAAGGTCCGCATCCTGAACGGAGCTCACACCAGCAGCGTTTTGGCAGCTTATCTCGCAGGCAAAGACTTTGTTGGCGAGTGCATGGAAGATGCTCTGATCGGCGGCTTCATGAAGAAAGCAATTCATGAAGAAGTTATTCCAACACTTACTTTGCCCAAGCAAGAATTGGAGGCATTTGCAGAAGCAGTTTTCGAGCGCTTCAGCAATCCTTTCATCAAGCACGCACTGCTAAGCATTTCGCTGAATTCAGTTTCGAAATACAAAGCACGTGTTCTTCCCTCTGTTGAGGAATACATCGCCACCAAAGGCAAGGCCCCTGCTCGACTGACCTTCGGTCTGGCAGCTTTGATTGCCTTCTATCGCGGAACAACGATCAAGGATGGAGCCTTGATCGGAAAGCGTGACGGCAAGGAATATCTCATCAAGGATGACATGCCAATCCTTGAGACCTTCGCAAAGCTCTGGTCTGAATTTGATGGATCAACAGCTGCAGTTGCCAAGATTGTCGATACAGTTCTAAAGCAGACGGAATGGTGGGGCAAAGACCTTCGCACTGTTTCCGGCCTGGGCGATGCAATTGCCATCGACCTGGATCTGATTTTGAACAAAGGCATGAAAGCTGCCCTCGAACACGTCAGCCCAGTTAAGTAACATCGGCTACGTCAATATTGATACCAAGGACTGGCCCCGCTGTTTGGGGCCAGTCCTATTTGTAATTGCGCCTTTCCAAAATCATCGACTCTCGCCTTGAATCTCTTCGAGCCACATTACTCACCCTCTCACCGGAATCGCCCAGAATAAGTTACTTTTGCCTTCGCACTTATTCCGCTCCGAGGGGCACCTCCAGCGAACCTGTGTGTTGAGAATTCATGTCGTGTACCATCAGCCGCAGCGAAACCGGCTCCTTCGGAATGTCGATGAAAATCCGGGCGGTATAGCCACTCGCCATGATGTCCGCCATCCGCTGAGGAGTGAACGCAAGTTGATACGCTCTGTCCACATAATTGACGCGATTGCCATCCCTGTCATAGACCACAAGGGCGAATTGAATGGAAGTACTGCGGCGTCCGCCCCCCGCTTTCTCGAACGACAAGCCGTGAGGATCGATTGTCACATCAACGAGCTTGCGGCTCACTGGACCTTTGAGCTTAGTAGCCGGTTCTCCTGCAGAGCTGTTGCTCAGCTTAGCCTCTTTCAATGAGGCATCGTCTGCGGAGGCAACCACAGCTTTAAACATTATTTGTGTCGACGGTGGCGCGCCACGAAGAGAACTGGAAGTTAACGGATCGGCAGGCTCATGGCTGTGCTTGGCAGGCTTATCCGATGAATCGGCATAATAGCCCGGTCGATAGACCAACTTCGCATCAGTGTCGTCGATCTTGATCTTAATGTGGCGAAACTCACCATGAAACTTCCGATTCTCCGGAGTGTACGTAAGCGTATAGTAGTGCTCGCCTGTAGCCACGGCATCGGCAACAGCCTCTTTGAGGCCGTTGCCGTTCATATAGGCCTTACCACCGGTAGCCTTGGCACAATCCTCCATTGCTTCCTGCGAATCTGACAGCTCCCCGGTAAATTGCTCCTGCGCTGTGGGGACCAGGTTCGGTTGCAGATTCATGGGTTTGTTCGATGGTGAAGAGGACTCCCTACCTGAAGTGGACTGATGCCCTCCCTGGTCTTGAGTCGAACCGGTCTGCACCGGGTGTTGGTCTCTCTCCAGCTTAGAGACTGGTCGCACATCGGGGTCACTATCAATCGATGCATCTGCTACGAGTAATCCTGTCAGCCCCTTTGCCCCCACAGGAAATACAGCGACACGTGCCGAAGCCAGCATTTGGAAGAGCTCGTGTGCTCTTTGTGAATAGAGAATATCCCTGTCTCCACGAGGTCCAATCGCCAGGGGGAATGTGCCGGAGATCCAGATCAGGTTCTTACGTCCCGGAAACGCCCGAAGATATTGTGCGAGACTCCGGAAAGCGGAGAACGTTACATCCCATCGTGCCTGGCCTTTGACTGCTTCCTCAATTCGAGTATCAAAGGCCATATCACTCGACATGTGGACATTGTCATCGCGTGCCGCAGAGGCCTGTGAAACCAGTTTGTAAGAATTTTGGATGACACGTGTCAGCTGGCCAATATCGGAGGTAAAGCCCTGAACCATCCGTAACTGGGAAGTCAGCGTAAAGACTGCCATTGTAGTGCCCGGCTCGACTTTGGCCACATACGCAAGCATCTGCCGTTGCACCTCCAGTTGATCTGCGGTCGTGGTATTCAAACGATCCAACACCAAAACATTGAGGGCCGTACCTCGAGGAGGGGCATCGGGAATATTGGTATAGACGTGCGGGGGCAATACACGTGGCGGGGTCCGTGGTCCGAGAGGTAGTGAACGATGCTCCTCAAAGGAAGTAATACGCTGCTCACGACCGTTCTCAAAAATGTGAAAGCGATCCCGAGTCAGTTCGGTCACAGACTTATTCTTATCCGTGGCAACCACATCCACCAACACTACCGATGTCTGGCTGCGCAGGAACGGTACTTCAGTATCGGAGGAAGAGGCGTTTTTCTCTGCGCCCGAAGCTGAAGGTGGAAACTGTACTAACAGATAAAATCCAGCAAGTAAGAGAGCGAGAAAGAACTTTTTCATAATCCTCTACAACGCCGTGTCACATACAACCTGCTACCACTACATATCCATCGACATACACATCTCGCCTCTGGCGAGCATGTTCAACTCAAAAGAAATTTGAATCCAACATCATATCAAACGTAGAAAGAATACATACTGTTCTCGAAAACAGTCGATGCAAACAGCAAATTATAAAAGCCCAATTAACTCGACTCCTATGAGCATCACAGATGACAGTGATCAGACATATGAGTCATAGAATAAGTTACTTTTCCCGCACCTATTCCGCTCCGAGAGGAGTCTCCAGCGAACCTATGTGTTGAGAATTTGTGTTGTATATCATCAGCCGCAGGGAAACCGGTTCCTTCGGCACATCGATAAAGATCCGGGCGGTATAACCATTCGCCATGATCTCCGACATCCGCTGGGGAGTGAACGCAACCTGATACGCTCTGTCCACATAATTGACGCGATTGCCATCCCGGTCATAGGCCACGAGGGCAAATTGAATGGAGGTACTGCGTCGTCCGCCCTCTGCTTTCTCGAACGATAAGCCGTTAGGGTCGATGGTCACGTCTACAAGTTTGCGGCGCACCGGGCCGTTGAGTTTGGTAGCCAGCTCTCCTGCAGAGTTGTTGCTCAGTTTAGCCTCTTTTAATGAGGCATCATCTGCGGACGCAACCACAGCTTTAAACATAATTTGTGTCGACGGTGGCGCGCCACGAAGAGAACTGGAAGTTAACGGATCGGCAGACTCATGGCTGTACTTGTCTGGCTTCTCCGACGAATCGGCCTTATAGCCCGGCCGATAGACCAACTTTGCGTCGGTGTCGTCGACCTTGATCTTAATGTGGCGAAACTCACCATGAAACTTCCGATTCTCCGGAGTGTACGTCAAGGTATAGTAGTGCTCGCCTGTGGCTACGGCATCGGCAACAGCATCTTTGAGGCTGTTATCGTCCACATAGGCCTTACCACCGGTAGCCTTGGCACAATCCTCCATTGCTTTCTGCAAAAAAAGCAGCTCCTCGTTAAAGACCTCCTGCGCAGTGGCATTCATGTTCGGTATCAGAATCGATTTGGAGACTGGTCGCACATCGGGGTCATCATCTATCGATGCATCTGCTACAAGCAATCCTGTCAGCCCCCTTGCCTCCACAGGAAATACAGCGACACGTGCCGAAGCCAGCATTTGGAAGAGCTCCCGTACTCTTTGTGCATGGAGAATCACCTCGTTCCTGAAAGGGCTGCAAGGCACGCTCGCTAGGGGAAATGCGTCGGAGATCCAGATCAGGTTCTTCCGTCCCGGAAACGCCCGAAGATATTGTGCGAGTCCCCGGAAAGCGGAGAACGTTATTTCCCACCCTATATCGCCATCACGATCATGTGCCGCAGAGACTTGCGAAATTAGTTTGTAAGAATTTTGGATAACATGTGTTAGCTGGCCAATATCGGAGGTAAAGCCTTGAACCATCCTTAGCTGGGAAGTCAGAGTGAAGACTGCCATCGTAGTGCCTGGCTCCAGTTTGGCCATATACGCAAGCATCTGCCGTTGCACTTCTACCAGATCGGCACCCGAGGTGTTCAAGCCATCCAGAACCAAAACATTGAGGGCTGTGCTTCGAGGAGGGGCATCGGGAATATTGGTATAGACGTGTGGGGGCAATACGCGTGGCGGAGTCCGAGGTCCGGAAGGTAGTGGACGATGCTCCTCAAAGGAAGTAATACGCTGCTCGCGACCATTCTCGAAAACATGAAAGCGGTCCCGCGCCAGTCCGGTCACAGACTTATTCTTATCCGTCGCAACCACATCCACCACCACCACCGATGTCTGGCTGCGCAGGAACGGCACTTTAGTATCGGACGAAGAGGCGTTTTTGTCTGCGCCCAAGGCCAAAGGTGGAAGCTGTACGGAAAGATAAAGTCCAGCAAGCAAGAGAGCGGAAAAGATATTTTTCATGATCCTCTACAACTCCGTGTCACATACAACCTGCTACCCACAAGTAACAGCGATAAGGCATATGAATCAGTCTCAGCGAGTTACTTCTCGAAATTTAAATCTGTCGGACCACGTTGAGTCCCGAGACTGGTGACAGGAATATCTGTCGATACAATTCCGAAATTTGCCCCGTTCATCCACACCTCTCCGGAACCAGAGAGGAGAATGCCAAAAGCAATTTCGGTTGCATCCTCAGGAACATCCAATACGACCTGACAGGACTTCCAGTTTGCCTTTCCTCTAATCGCACGATCTTGCATATTATCAAAAGCAACAACGTCAGAGCCCTTATCTATCCGCATCCACAACCCGGCCCAATGATCAACGCTCTCAGCCTTCACAAAAGCACTAAAGCGAACTCTTCTGCCCCGATACTGACTGGCATTGAATACCTGCATCAAAGTACCAAACTTATTACAGGAATGAGCTTCGACATTTTCTCCATGCCTGACGCATAGCTCGGGATTCCTAAACTTCAAATAGGCACTTGGGTTTCCCTGATAAAGGATTTGAGCATCTATGCCCGTGTCAAAAGCGTCAGGGGCGGTGCCAGCCAATGCCCAACCCTTGGGTGCCGATGCATATGAAAAAGAGCAACTCATGAGTAACAGCACTATTACGGAAAGTAGCGATTTTTTCCTATTCAGAATTGACATAGATGTTGTCTTTCCTCGGTTAGTGAAGCTTGAAGTCGAGGTTCTGTGGTTGCTGTGGCTTACTCAAAGGTGTCGCGGCAGAGACTTCATGAAAGCTCAAATCGTCAGCCCAGACAGTACCTCTGCCCGAAAGGCCTATCTGAATACGAATAGACTTGGCTGTGGCGGGTACATCAAGAACAATTGAGAGCCGTTTCCAGATCGATGTTCCCAAGATACTCGCCTGATCGGAATCCAAGAGTTTACCGTTCGTATCTAGCACAACTACGCTAAAAAGAGCCTGATCGGGGACTTTTTCCACGCGGAAGAAGCCAGAAAGACAAACTCTCTTAATCCGATAACTTGCGGCGCTAAAACTCTGCCAGACAACGGCGCGTCCACGTGGAGCTGAAGACAGAGAACGAAGAAAAAGGCTCCCGTGGCCACTATGTCGAATGTTTCTATCCACCCCGACTCGATATTCGTTGGCTTGTGTCTCCGTTCCATACCAACCAGACGGAAGATTCCAGCCATGTTCACGAGCCAAGACGGCACTCTGCACTTCAGCCTGGGTTTTGTCCAACAAGTCTGCCTGATCGGAACGCAGGCCCACTTCGCTCCGCAACGTTAAAAGCGAATTCTGCAGGAATGTTGCTACCGTGTCTTTTTCGGCAAAGGCGTCCTGAGTCTGCGACGAGCGATAGAGATCGGCAGCACCGTTCGTAAGACGCTGCAATTCACTTAGTCTTCGCTCAGAGTTTTGTTTCTGCCTCTGAGCTTCGTGTAACTGCTCCTCTGCCACTCTCCGCGCCTGCTCGGCAACTTTGATTCCAGCTTGCGCCAATCCTCGCTGATATTCTGCCTCTCTTGCTTCTTTCTCTGCCCGGACAGCTTGCTGTTTGGCAATTCTTGCTTCTAACGACGTTGCAATAACACCAGCAAGCAGGATCAATGCTATTGCCACTACTGCCGCTACCTGCCACCTATTTCTTCGAACAAACTTTACTGTTCTGTAGGAAAGAGAATCACCCCGAGCTATTACAGGCAGTCCAGACTGACATCTCTGCAAGTCTTCGTCAAATTGCTCCACCGATACATAGCGTCTCTGTGGCTGCTTCTGGAGAGCCTTCAGGACAATATTGTCGAGATCGGCGCTTATAACAGTGTCGCGGGAATGGGTACGAGTCGTTGACGAGCAGAGAGCTTTTACCGCGCTTGGCTTTACAGGCTCGTCTTCGCAGATCTGGCGTAGTATTTCTGGGAGGTCTTGTTGTGGTGCATAAAATGGTCTTGTACCTGAAAGCAGCTCATAGAGTAAGACTCCCAAGGCATAAACATCCGTCAGTGTTGAAATGGCCTCGCCGCGGATCTGCTCAGGACTGGCATAATCCGGAGTCATCAGATAACTGGTATTCGTTGCAGTAAACCCGGATGCTGGTTGTAGCAACTTGGCTACCCCAAAGTCGAGTAACTTCACTCTGCCATCAGCCGTTACGAGAATGTTCGCTGGCTTCAAATCACGATGGACGATGAGATTCTGGTGCATGTAATGGACAGCTGTGCAGACCTGTCGAAAAAGCGCAACACGGGCGTCGATGGAAAGCAGATGCCGGTCGCAATAAGTATGAAGGGGCTCGCCATCCACATACTCCATCACCAGATAGGGAGAACCCTGTTTCGTAATTCCAGCGTCCAGGAAACGAGCTATGTTTGCATGATGAAGACCGCGCAGAATCTTCTGTTCCTGATGAAAACGCCGAAGCAGATCAGGAGATATCCAGCGAACTACCTTCAGCGCAAACGGACCTTTGGACGGATCGTCTGAAAATTCGGCCAGATAGACACTTCCCATTCCTCCCGAACCAAGTTCCCGAAGTATCCGATAGGAGCCAATTCGGGCTCCTGGAGACAATGCCTCCAGCCCCCACTGAAACGGCTTGTCCAGTAAAGAATGCTCTTGCTCATCGGCCTGAAGCATTTCTTCAAGAGCAGCCCGAAGCTCGTAGTCCTCACCGCAGCCGGAATCCAGAAGCTCCTTTCGCGCAGAACCGGCCACGGCAACAGCTTGCTCAAACAGAGCTCTCGCTTTTTTTACCTGCTCGCCGTTCATCGCTTGTGACTCAATCCTAGCCACGATTTACGTCCTCACCTTCTTAAGCGGAAATCTGGAATATTGAGTATCATTCTGGCGTGTCACAAAATCTCTCTCCCGACGACGGCATGGAAATTACAGTTACGCAGCATTTACAGCGATGGAATGCCGGTGATCCAGGTGGCATGGACGAGGTGGTAACAGAACTCTTCCCCATAATGCATCGAATGGCCTCCTGTCTTCTGACTTCAGAACGTAATGGGCATACGTTACAACCCACAGCCTTGATCAATGAACTCTATCTGAGATTGCGAACAAGCGCTCCTCCACAGTGGACAAGCCGGTCACATTTTCTCGCTGTCGTTTCCACTACAATGCGGAGATTATTGATCGATCATGCCCGTTCACGCCTGGCACAGCGAAGAGGAGGGAAAGATACTCATATTCCTATTGACTCAATAGAAATAGGTACAAGCTACTGCTATGACGATCTAGTTATCCTGGACGAATTATTAACTGAGTTAAAAAAGGCAGACGTCCGCGCAGCACGAGTTACCGAGTTACGATTCTTCGCAGGTTTAACAGAACAGGAGATTGCGCAGGAACTGAAGATATCGGAAATTACTGTGAAACGGGACTGGCGTTTTGCCCGGGCTTGGCTGGCCTCTCACCTTGCCAGCAGAAAATGAAAACAACAAGACACCTAATTAAGAGCGGTACCCTATCGTGGTTTCCGCGTCCTATTTCACCCATCAACAATTGATGTGCTCGCTGCCGGAATGAGGGGTAAACGCAGTTCGGCCTCGCAACCTGGAACCCCAACCTTATTCCGGAGCATTACGGTTCCCTTGTGTCCTTCGGCTATCTGGCGTGCAAGAGTCAGACCGATTCCGCTTCCTCCCGGTTTGGTCGTATAGAACGGTACAAAGAGATTACTCTCATTTGTCAGTCCAGGACCATTGTCACGAATCAGGATACAAAGATCGCCGCCATCGATTCCCCATGTAATCTCCACGGCAGGATCTTCTTTCTTGCCACATTTAGCTGCATCGGAGCTCATCGCCGCTTCGGTGGCATTGCGGACCAGGTTAATCAAAACTTGTTCGATCTGATCGCTATCTGCCTGAACAGTAATTTCCGGTCCAGCCTTTACGCCAACGGGCAGACGAGTCTCCATATGAGAGACCTTCTCGATAAGGGGCCTGACTTTGACATCTTTTAGTGTTGGCGATGGGAGCCGGGACAGCTGCCGATAAGCCTGCAGGAAGCGATTCAACGACTCAGACCGGTCTTCTATTACCGAGAGTCCGCGTTCGAAATCTTTCGCACTCTCTCCTTCAACCCCGGTCAGACGCATACGCAGACTCCCGGCTATAGACTTAATCGGAGTCAGAGAGTTATTGATCTCATGGCCAAGAACTCGGATCAAACGCTGCCAGGACTGACGCTGCTCTTCACGCAGAGCCATGCTCACGTCTGAGAGCACCAGTAGCGTATGAGGAATCCCTTGCAGGCGAAACGAAGTCTTCCGGACTATCCACCTTGTAGGGAAACGCCCGACCGTCAGAGACAGCATCTCCTGATCGGCAACCTCCAGAAGATGCTCCAATTTCAGTTCTTCGGCAGTTTGCCCCAGAGATTTATCCAGGTCCAGTTCGAGAGCCCGTGCACCGGCTGTATTCAAGAGCTGCAATCGTCCACCCGGATCGAAAGCGAGGACCGGCGATTGCATCTCCCTGATGACTTGTTCCAGGAGAGCTGTCGCTTCCAAGGCTCTGCCACGCTGGGATTGCAGGGTATTCGCCAGAGCATTAATCTCCAGCGCCAGATCGCCTAAAGCATCGTTCCGCAACGCCCCTCGCGCGCGAAAGGAATAATCGTCTTCCCGCAAGGCGGAGATCACATTCGATAGTGTTTGGAGTGGACGTACGATTTCCTCCATTACAAGCGAAAGCGCAATTGCCCAGCCAAGGAGGATTCCCAGAGAGAGGAAGATCAGGGTACTGACAGAGAGATTTGCTTGCCGGAAATGCAGAAAGGCGAAAATAAACGTGGGAAGTCCGAGAAGCCAAAGCCATAAACGCAGACGGCGTTCAAAGCTTAGGCGCCCTCGCGAGTTACCCAGAGGAACCCGGCGAAAGCGCCGTCTTTCACTAGAGACCATATTTTTCAATACGGCGGTACAGAGCTCCCCGGCTTAACCCTAAAGCCTCCGCAGCATGACTCACATTTCCCTTGGCGCGGGCCAATGCCTTGCGAATAAGCACGCTCTCTACGGCCTCCAGACTCATATCATCCAGGTTTGACGTCGTGCTCTTCTGCACCGTCGTCAGCCCCAGATCGGTTGCTTCAATCTTAGTACCACGAGCCATCAGAACGGCGCGTTCCATCGTATGGTCGAGTTCGCGCACGTTTCCTGGCCAACGGTACTTCAGCATAGCCTGTAGAGCCGCAGATTCGAAACCTTGAAGAGGCCGCCGGTAGCGGGTCGCGTACCGGGAAAGGAAATGGGCAGCCAGTACCGGAATATCCTCCTGGCGGTCCCTTAAAGGCGGAAGAGAGATTTCAACCGTATTCAGACGAAAGAGAAGATCTTCACGAAAGTCCCCGGCGGCGCAAGCAGCGTGCAGATCGGCATTCGTGGCCGAGAGTACTCGGGCATCCACCCGAACCGTCTTGGAAGAACCAACCCTCTCCGACTCACCCGTCTCCAGAACACGTAACAGCTTGGCCTGCTGGCGCAAGGGGACATTGGCAATTTCATCGAGAAAAAGGGTCCCTTTATTTGCCAGCTCAAAACGGCCTATGCGGTCAGCACGGGCATCGGTAAATGCACCTTTGACATGTCCAAAAAGCTCGCTTTCGAAGGTGCCTTCCGGCAGGGCCCCGGTATTCACCGCGACCAGAGGATGAGACGAACGCAACGAGACCGCATGGAGGCTCTGGGCTACCACCTCTTTCCCAGTCCCATGCTCACCGGTAATCAGGACATTGGCATCGGAAGGTCCGATCCTGGCAATCGTCTCCAGTACATGCTGCATGGAGGGAGCAGTTGCAATGAATTCCGGAACACCCTCAGCCCGCAAAACCCGATTTTCAGCCTCGAGCCACTGAGCTCGTTTTAGTGCTCGATAGAGTTCAACCTGCGTGCGCAGAATCGACAATAGACGGGCATTTTCCCATGGCTTTTGAATGAAGTCCCGAGCCCCACGGCGCATCGCTTCGACAGCAAGCTCGATGCTTCCCCATGCAGTCATAACGATCACAGGCAGCTGCGAATCGATGGATTGGAGTCTCGTCAACAGATCGAGTCCCTCATTGCCCGAGGTCGTATCGCGCGTATAGTTCAGATCGATCAACAGCCCATCGAAATTCTCGCGAGAGACAGCCTCCAGAACAGCACCAGGGCTAGTACAGGCCTCGAGCAGAAAACCGGCAGGCTTCAACAACAGCTCCAACGCCTCGAGGATGTGGGTCTGATCGTCTGCTATCAGTATCCTAGGAGCTGAGTCGCCCTGCTGGGATGCTGCATCTTTTCTGGCTACATCTTCCATCAACATAAATACTACGGCCTTTGTGCCTGAACTACACCTGTTTTGGCTGCTTCGATCGAGATGCTGTTTGCTTCTAAAGTTGACCCAACGGAGCGCTCTACCTCTACACGAGCCTTCTGATAAGCAGTCATAGCCGCGACTAGCGTCGATTCAGCCGTGGAGAGATCGCGTTGAGCAGTTAAGGTCTGGAAATTCGATCCAGCGCCCAAATTCAGCTCCTGCTTCATAATCTCGAAGGTCTTCTGCGCCAGATCTCTTGCTTTCTTCGCCGCTTCCACACGAGCGCGGCTCTGTTGTAAAGCAAACTGGGCATTGCGAACTTCGATACGGATTTGCTTCTTCAACTGTTGCAGACGAAGTTCCGCCTGACGATATTCCAGCTCGGAACGGTATTGATCTGATTTCGCTACTCGATTACGGATTGGGACTTCTAGTGACAATCCAACTTGGTAGTTCGGAGCACTATTATTGAATGCATTGGTAACAGCTCCGGAAAAATCTACTGGCGCAGTTGAGCTTCCCCTCTTCGGATTATTCACACCAGCTAAGCCTTGACCGGCATAAAATCCAGTCAGAGTTAGCGAGGGGAGCAATGCATTCTCTGTTGCTTTCTTGCTGATCGCGCGATTGACGAGATCGATTCCGGATTCTCTCAGCTCAATACGATCATTTAAAGCTTGACCAATCAGATCGTCTGTTTCTTCCTTCGTGTTATCCGCTTGAAGATCGCTGGCTGTTGTCGGAATTACCGGCATTGCTTCTAAAATCGGATCGTCGAGATTTTTTGTCAATGCATTCTTGATCAACAATTCCTGAAAACGAAGTGTTGTCCTGGCAATGGTCAAGTCCTGCTCGCGATTCGCTACTTCAGCCTCGTCCTTTAATACATCCATCTCTGGAATGGCCTGAAGAGCCAATTGCTTCCGTCCATCGCCCAAAGTCTTCTGCGCAAAATCCAGAGAGCGCTTTTTTACTTGCTCGTCATCATAAGCATTCACCAGATCCCAATACATATTTTCGATCTGAGTAACTGTGGAGACAACCTGCAGCTTAAAGGCCTCGTCGGAGATCTTCTGGTTATTCTTGGCAATCCGCAAAAAACGCAGATTAGGGCCAAACCCAAATCCTGCTAACAACTGTTGCTGAACAGAAAATTTATAATTGGCCGTTAAAGAAGGATTCAGGAAGGTATAGATACTATTGTCAGTGTCCCTAGTACTTTGGAAAGAAAAGGTCATCCCTGTTCCAGTCGGAAATGCCTGGCCAATACTAAAGTACTGTGAGATATTATTGTCCCGGTGAACCGGTACGCCATAAATCTGAATGTTTGAAAGCGGATCTGCAGAGTGAGTAATACTCACCGAAGCATTTATCGAAGGATCATACGAGGAAACACTGGTTCCGCTTCCTAATGTAGAGGACACTAATCCCGAAGCACCTGCACCGGCACCTCCAGCTCCTCCCGTCGTACCACCAGCACCACCTCCCGAACCCGCTCCCGCAGAAGTGGTACCTCCAGGTGTATTCGACACAATACCGGTGTTGACACCTCGGAAAGATGCACCTGCCCTTGTACGCATAACATCGGCTTGAGCGATGGGAAGGTTATAACGAGCAATCACCAGGTCGAGGTTATTCTCCAAACTAAGAGATATCGCATCTTGTAGTGACAGGTATAACTTTCCATCACGAATCATCGAATCGATACGCGAAGAATTTGTCAAATTTGGAGGAGGAACCGTTGCCGGCTGATAAGTGCGAATCCAATTATGAGAGTGCGGAATATCCAGCCGAACAGAAGGTTGAATAACTGCTTGGGAAGTAGGAGCAGAGATCTGCGACGCATTCTGAGCACAAACAAGCTCCGGTCCCGGCAGAAGCAGAGCTGTTAATACTCCGGACGTAACTGTACGAACAGCATATGACGTACAAAACTTCATTAGGCCGACACCTCGGGGCTTTGAGCTATTTGCGGATTTGCAGAGTCGCTATACAACCAGCCGTCCCGCAGTTCAATCGTGCGCGACCCATACGCCGCATTGGCCTCTGAGTGAGTTACCTGGACGATAGTCGTGCCTTGTTCATTCAGTTCGCGAAAGAGCTCCATAATCTCCTTCGCTTGCGCAGAATGCAGATTTCCCGTTGGTTCGTCCGCTAAGAGAAGCGACGGACGGTGGACTACAGCACGTGCAATTCCAACCAGCTGCTGTTGTCCGCCTGATAGCTGACTGGGAAAGAGGTCCTTCTTCGCAACGATATTGAAGCGATCCAGGGTATCGGCCACCAGAGATTGCCGTTCTTTACGAGGCATATCTTTATACGAAAGCGGCAGATCGATGTTCTCTGCAACAGTGAGATCGTCCAGCAGGTGGTAGCTTTGAAAAACCATACCTGTCCTGCGCCGCGCCAAATCGGCACGCTGTTTGCGATTCAGGAGATGAACAGGTTGACCTTCGAAATAGTACTCCCCGCGCCATTGATCATCGAGAAAAGCAAGAACATTTAACAAAGAGGATTTCCCTGCCCCGGATGGCCCCATGATGGTAAGGAATTCACCTTCGCGGATGGAAAGGTTAATTCGACGCAGCACCCAGGTTTCGACATGTCCGTTTTTGTAACTTCTCTCAACGCTTTTTAAATCAATCATGATCTCGATAGCTCCACACGCAAACACGTGTCCGTTCGGAAAATTCGGTAAAGATTAACAGAAGCACTATGCTTTTGGTTGACCGACACCTGGCAACTTTATAGAAGGTAGTATGTCAATCCTCTCAGTCAGCACCTGGAAGTAAAACCTGTACATCTCGGTAGCGCCTTTAAGCAGCTTATGGCTTTTGTGACAAGCAGAGTAGCATTTAACTTGCCTGCCAAGCCTGGCAATTGATCCCGCATCAATCACCAGGGATAAAACAACAATCAAGGCCACGCTTGCAGAAGACTTGGCAGACCTATACAACAGGCCTATGCCGACACGAATATCCTGCATCAGGGCGTACATATACTTCTCTCATTCCGTTCGTAGAGCTTCCATGGGCTCAACTGAAGCAGCCTTTTTCGCTGGTAGAAGACTCGCAATAAGTCCAATGCCGACTAGCGAAGCGGTTAGGATGAGTAATATCGGTAGATCGTGACGAAGATGGATAGCTACGACCGAAGCAATCACCTTCTGCAGGCCCATTGCGACACCCCAGCCTACTACCACACCCCCGAGCATCAAAAGCGATACATTCCGAAGAATCCTCAAAAGAACATGTAAACTGCCGTTGCCACACCTATAGATAGGGCAAGCGTCAGAATTGCTGTCAGGGAAAAGCCTGGGGCCTTACGCAATGGCGAAAGGCGTAACCCAGATCTTGCACGAGAACTTTCATTCCCCGCCAACCTCTGCTAGAAGCTGTTTCAACTCACCCTCGGCGACAACCTTACCGTCAAAGAGATGTATTTGGCGCTCGGCATGTGCAGCAAACCGGGGATCGTGTGTCACCATGCAGATCGTCGCTCCATCACGATGCAGTTCCTGCAACAAGCTCATAACAGCCTCACCGTTCTTGGAGTCCAAGTTTCCGGTAGGCTCGTCAGCCAGGAGAATAGAGGGGGAGCCAGCAAGAGCACGCGCTACGGCTACACGCTGCTGTTGACCACCGGAAAGCTGTGCAGGATAGTGACGCATACGATGCGCCATGTTGACGCGCTCAAGAGATTCCTGAACTCTCCGCTTCCGCTCGCTCGAAGGCATTCCGGAACGATAGGTGAGAGGCAGCTCGACATTCTCGTATACCGTGAGATCGCCGATCAGATTAAAACTCTGGAAGATGAAACCAATCTCCTGGTTGCGAATGCGAGACCGTTCGGCAAAATTCAGGTTTGCCACCTCTTTGCCGTTCAATAGATACCGTCCGCCCGTCGGCGTGTCCAGCAACCCGATAATCGAAAGCAAAGTGGATTTGCCGCATCCCGAAGGCCCGGCCATGGCGACATATTCGCCACGAGAGATTGTCAGGTGCACACCCGCGAGGGCATGCGTTTCAACTTCGTCTGTATAGAAGACCTTAGTTAGATCTTCAATCTGAATCAGCGTTTGCGCGTCAATCGACATCGGTTTTCCACCCTCCTATTCAAGACGGATACGATCCGTGTTATCCCACCGAGACATATCGGACAAGATGACCGTGTCTCCCTCATTCAGACCTTCCAGGACCTGAATGGCATTCACAGAGGCGCGACCTACCTTCACCGGAACACGTACTGCCGTCTTTCCATCAGCGCCCAGCCTAAATAAAGTAATCGTGCTGTTTTCATTGCCGAATGCGGGTCTGCCCACATAAAGCACATTTCCAAGCCGCTCCAGATCGATGGTTCCGTCTACGCTCAAATCAGGACGCGCTGAACCTTGCGGAATCTCACCCACAAGCTCAACATCAACCGTAACGGTACCATTCTGCACTGCAGGATCGATACGCATTACCTTGCCGGCAATTACACCATTGTGCGTGTCGATCTGAGCCGGTTGTCCGAGCTGAATATCGCGGGCCTGAGTCTCCGGAATCTTTAGGCTGGCTTTCAATTGATCGGGTTGGATAACCTTGGCCAGAGTGGTACCCGGAGCTACATGCTCACCCACCTGGTGCGGAAGATCGACAAGCACCCCATCGATTCCTGCGCGCACGCTGAGCGCATCCAACTGCCGCTGTTTGAGACCCAACAAAGCCTTGGCTTGTTCAACCTTTGTCTGCTGCACATCGAGCTGGGTCTTGATCGCCTGCTCATTGACCGTCAGACGCTGCCCTTCCAGATTGTGGCGGGTGGTCAGCTCATCCGCCTTGCCCTTAGAGCTGCTGTAGGCAAGACCGCTGATTACTCCGAGGTCAAAAAGAGCCTTATCTGTCTGCGCCTGAAGTTGTGCCTGCTTAAAATCGGCACTCACGGTCGCGGCAGAGGCCTTCTGATTCATCAGATCACTCTGCAACTTGGCGTGGATATTCTGATAGTCCACCTGCGCCGCCTTCAGCTGAAGCTGAGCATCAAGCAACTCCTGCTGCAACTTGGGATCAGCCAGCTCCATCAGAATCGTATCCGGCTGAACCTTAGCCCCAGGTAGAACCCGGATACGCACAACTGTAACCTCCGTTTCCGCCGGGATGAGTCGGATACGGTCTTCACGGGGTACCAGAGTTCCAAGACCCCGCACCTGGCGGAGAAGTGGTCCTCTTTTCACCGTGTCAGTCCATACCGTGCTTCTATCCACAGAGGGAGCCGCCGGTTTTAGCCTCGCTACTGCAATTGCAGCAAAGACAACCAAAACCACAACGACGCCGGAGATGGTGACCATCCGGCGAATTCGCTTCTTCTTCAAATCTGGGCGTGCGATATCCATTCCGACGAGATAATAAGCATCCCACCTTCCAATGTCGCCCATAGGACTAAATCATTGATTCTATGAAACATGTGAACCTGCGACGAACTGAGGACGGGGGAAGAATTGTTCGAAAGCAGAAGAAGATGTCCACTAATGGACACTCCGGATTCAGGCCGTTGTTTCCGGAATCGGAGCCCAACGATTGAATGGAGAAGATAGGGGCTTGGTAAAATTTCCCCAATGGCCTCCCCCCGCACACTACCGCTCTTTGATGAACGCTTGAGTCTGGGAACGTGGAGTGAGCGGATGCAGCCGGGAGAATATGCGGTTCACTTCTCCCATTTCGAAGAGATCACGGAAGCCGGACCATACTGCCTGGTCTTTGACAATTTGCAGGAAGCAACGGCTTACTCACAAATTGCTGTCGTAGAAAGACCCACTCTACGGTGCTCAGTCTATGACCATCGTGGACGAATTGGTCCTCCCATCACGGATATCCGGGGCACTTTGTATAAGGGAGAGCACGATTTTTCACCCCGCGTCCGCAGATGGCTAGGTGCCATCCTGCTTTTCGGCGGATTGATCTTAATCCTTGTCGATTGGATCTCCGATTTCGAACTCATGTGGCCAGGAATGATCGGCGTCCGAATATGGCTTCCCGGATTGATCCTGCTCTTTACCGATCCGATCATGGCACTGAATGCAAAGTGGAAGAAACGGCGCACCGATCGTAAAGCGGCTTGATGCCTTATCCATGTCTGGAGAGATTCTTCGAGTTCAGTCCTCGCAGAATCTCGCCAGATATGGAATCTGAGCGCACAAATGAAATGAGGCATGCACAAAAGCATGCCTCATTTCCGATTAACAGATCCGACGCCTTTATTAAGGGTGCGTATAGATGATGGCAGAGGTTGCCGAAGCAGCTATACCAGAGGCTCCTTGCGCAATAGTCTTAACCCAGCTGGCGGGAACCCAGATGATGTCGTTTGGCTGAAGCTGCATATCGGGAACTTTGCCCTTTTGCATTGCGGTGAGATGAAGCTTTTGTTCGGTTAACTTGTCATTTTCCTTTCTAACCAAACGTGCATTATTCTCTTTCGCCGTTCTGCTGGTGCCGGAAGCCATCGCAAGAGCTTGCAGAACCGTCAACTGGGAATCATTGGTCATAACATAGCCACCTGGCCGCTGTACATCCCCCAGGACATAGACAATGCCAGCCTTTGGGGCAACCACAATATCCCCTGGATAGACCATGACGGAAGATTGCTCAAGCGCAGTTTCTGCTTTGTTAGGCACAAAGACGTTGATCTTTTCACCGGTCTTACGCTGAATGACCAGATGACGGTCGGCAACATCCGTCAAACCGCCTCCCATCGAAACAACATCCAGCAGACTTCGCGGAGTGGTCACATTTACAGGTCCGGGACGCTGGAATTGCCCGAGAAGAGATATGCTCTGTGCTGCATACTCTTCGATGAAGACAGAGACCTGCGGATTGTTCAGGAACGAACCAGCTTGGAACTTATCCCGAATAAGACCGGCTGCCTGCGAAGGGCTCATTCCGGAGACCTTGATCTTCCCAATCAAATTCAAGGAGATATCGCCGGCGTCGCTCACTCGAACTTTTTGTTCCATCTCGGGTTCATCGAAAACCGAAACATGGACCAGATCGCCGGGACCGATTAACAAACTCTCCTTTACTGCCACAGGGTCCTCAGAAGGGACCTTAGGATTTGTGTTGCTATTAACAGTGTTTACCGCCGTTGTTCCGGAAGTTGCAGAAAAATTCGAACTTCCATTGTTTTGGGCATGGGCACTGCTTCCTGGCATACAGAACAATCCCAGCAGAACTGTTACCAGGGAGACGCCAAGCCTTGCTTTCTGCTTATTGAGTCGCGCCATATGTACCCGTCCTCTTTGAGGAATATTCGTAGCTCTGATATCCGTAATATCCGTAGTCCTCAGCAGAATCCTTTGAAACCGCATTAAGAACAACACCCAGAATCGCGTCGGAAGGCATTTGACGACTGAGTGAACGGAAGCTTCTCTGCACAGCCTGTTTCTCGGTAACGGCATGACGCACAACAAGAAGCGTTGCGTCAGCAATCTGCGATAGCACGACCGCATCCGTTACAGGAAGCACTGGCGGGCTATCGATAAAGATGAAGTCATACTCATTACGCCACTTCGCAATGAGCTCCCGCATTCTTTTCGAGCCCAATAGCTCCGAGGGGAATGGAGGTAGCGCTCCGCCGAACATCACAGACAAGTTGGGAATCTGTTCCAACTTACGAGGATGAATCCCGTTACCTTCACCCGACAGAGCTGCGCTCAATCCCTGCTTCTCATTGACACCCAAACGACGTTGCAAGGTCGAGGTGCGTAAATCTGCATCGATGAGTAATACCCTGCCTCCCTGCTGAGCAAAGACGCCCGCAAGGTTCAAACTCAAAGTGCTCTTCCCTTCTCCGGGCAGCGAGCTGGTCACGAGAATCACTTGAGGCGCGGTGCCTCCACGGGAAAGAAGAAGCGAGGTTCTGAGCGTACGCAGCGACTCAACAAACACCGAATCCGGCTGGCTGGCTGCCTGGATCACCAAGCCACCGCTTACAGCAGCAGGATCTTTCAAGGTCAGTCCGCTACGCCTTTTACGGTATCCGACACCGAGCCCCTTCTTCATGCCTCCGCCACGATCGAAATGCGGCAGAATGCCAAGCATAGGAAGACCAAGGAACTGTTCTATCTCGGCCAGAGAGTGGAAGGTGTTATCCGACAGGTCGATAGCAATCGCTGCTATCACTCCAAAGAACAAGCCTCCCGCAATTGCCGCAGCATAATAGAGAGGAATGTTCGGCTTCTTGGGAGAATTGGGAGGAGGTAATACAGCCGTCCGTACGACACTGATGTTGCTCGACTTCAGACCCTCGAGAACGCCTGCCTGCTTCAGCTTTCCGAGCAGATTCTCATAAAGGTTCCGGCTCTCATCGGCCTCTTGCTTGGCAAGAGAATAAGCAATCGCCTTGTCGTTAAGCTCATTCGCTACCTGTTTCTGGCCTTCGAAGACATTACGATTCTGCGACTCGGTTCGGGCCGCAATTTCGTAGTCGCTCCGTGCACGTCCGGCGATTCGGTTAACCTCTGACTGAATTGCGTTCTCGATATTCTGTAGCTGTGATTTCTCAGACATCAACTTCGGGAAGTTCTCGCCATACTTCACCTTGTCCTGTGCAATTTGAGACTTCACCTGCGCCTCTTCATTCCGCAGGTTCTGCAACAAATTGAAAGAAGAGTTCGGCGAATTGCCCATTGCCGTAGAGTTACCGCCCAAGTTAGAGATCAATTCGGGATCTCCATTTTTGGCAGCTTCATAAATGGCTTGCTTCAGAATTCTGTTGGTCGTCGCCGAAGTCAGATTGTCATTAAGGGCCTGCAGCCGCGACAAAACGATGTTGTGCTGATCATCCTGTCCGAACATTCCCGTTTCACGTTGGAGAGTTACAGCTTTAGTCTGAGCATCTTCCGCGTCTTTCTTCAACTGAGAAAGCTGGCTGGTCAGCCATGCGGAACCTTGCTGAGTAGCAGCAAATCTGGAATCGAAGGTGTACCGGGTAAATGAGGAAATCACATGATTGACCACATCTGCCGCCATCGAAGGACTAGGAGCAAGATAGGCAACATCGATCAAACGAGTTCCAGAAACCGGGGTAATTTTCAATCTGGAAGCAAAAACCTTGAGCGACGTCGCACGCCGGTTCGGCGCGTTGTCAATCGGTACGGTCAAGGGTTCAACAGGCTTCCGCCAGAAGAATAACCATGAAGGGACTAACGAGAATCCACCCTCACCACTTGTCTTTGCATAGAAGTCGGTGTTCTCAAGGTTCATCTCCTTGATTACCTGCAAAGCTATAGTGTCGGATTGAAGAATCTGTGCCTGAGTCTGCAGCGTAAGGTTATAGTCGAGAGAATCAACACCTGCACCTCCATCCGACATAACACCATTGCCTAATCCAAAGTCGCCGGAATTCTCCTTCTGAACCTGAATCTCGCCGGTAGCCTGGTAAAGTCGCTTTGCCGTAATACTACGGATCGTCGCGAGAGCTAAAAACACCAATAGGCAACCATAAATAATCTTCTGCCTTCTCTTCAGCAGTCTTCCCCAGTCACCTAAAGTAAACATGTCGGATACAACTTCGCGACCACCTGAAGGGCCAATCGATGGGACCAAAGTGTTCACAGTGTTAAACCTCTCTCACGTATTCCGTATTTATAGAGAATTCAAAAGGGCACATAGACTAGCCCTGATTTGCTACTTCATTCGTCTCTCGGCTTGCTGAGTGAAACTGCAACTCCTATCACTCGACAAAGGAGGAAGAAAAGATTCATCAACAAGGGAACCTTGAGCAATTCCTTTCTTCCATCCCGTCCATCACGCGCAGGAAACATCTCGCCGATCTAGCGAGCCATTACAACCGAACCATTGAAGTCAAAGGTGAAGTCCATCTCCGTTATGCCGGCACTTACCATTTCGTTGCGTAAACGACCTCGGTCAGTCGTGTGGAAGAGTAGAAAACCTGCGCCTCCCGCTCCGACCAACTTTCCGCCAGTAGCCCCGCCCTTTGTCATGGCTAAGTCGTATAACTCGTCGACTCTGTTGCTGGACATGCCAGTGGAACGGCCACGTTTTCTCAACCAGTGCTCATGCATCAATTTGCCGAAGGAAGGAATGTCTCCGGACTCCAGGACGCACTTGATCTCCTGACCGAGTTGTTTTACAAAATGCAGCCCGTCCAACATCTTCTGATCCCGCTGCTCGGACTTCTTCTTCTGGTCTTCCAGGATGGACGAAGCGCTACGGGTATATCCCACAAAAAACAGCATCAGAGAATCGCGTAATTCATGGACGCACGACTCAGTCATACGTAATGGAGAAACAGTCACCGTATCGTCTTCGTGATACTCCTGACAGAGCAGGCCACCGTAAGCGGCGATGTACTGATCTTGTTTCCCTACCGGTTCTTGCAAGCGGTTCATTTCGATTTCAACCGCCTCCTGAGCGAGAACCTCGGCTCCGACAGGTTGCCGCTTCAGAGCATGAAGCGCATGGAGCAAACCAACCAGGAAGGTTCCGGAAGAGCCCAAGCCGGTACCTGCAGGGACATCGGCGATACTCACAATCTCGATCGGGCCTTGCACATCATGCATGGTGAGCGCTTCCCGGATCAGGGGATGACGAATGGCCTCACGGGTCTCTGCATGTTCGGTTTCGGAATACTTAAGGAAATACCCCGGAAAGAAACTTCTATTGATACTGATATAAACATGCTTATTGATGGCAGCGGAAATAACAAAACCACCGAACTCTCGATAGTACGAGGGGAGATCGGTGCCTCCTCCTCCAATGGAAATGCGTAACGGTGTCCTGGTAATGATCATGAGTGCATCCCTCGCGTCAGTTTTGAAGAATTGGGGGTTGCTTCTGTTCAGCAATCTGTCTTAGCAATGCGTCTGTCTCCGCCAACCCAGCGGGTGATCCTATCTCGTAGAAGCGTTCTTTCACTTCAAAACCAGCAAGTTGCTGTTTTTTTACGAGATCGTGATAGACCGACGCCAGATCGAAGGCGGTGTCCTTGGGCCAGGACTCAAATACTTTGGCGCGAATGCAACCCAGCCCGTAATCGATGTATTCCATTGCTGCAGTTGGCGCTGCCTTGTCGTAATTCACAATCGAGCCGTCGCGGAATTCAATATTGCTCTTATCCCACTGGTTTCCGTTCCAAAACACAGTCATAAGAGCGGGCTTCCCGGAGCGAAGAAATTCATTCCAAACGGGAAGTAGGGGAGCCGACAAGTAGCTGTCGCCATACATCACCAGGAATTCTTCACCCAAGAGCGGAAGTGCCTTCTGTAAAGCACCCCCTGTCCCCAGAAGCTTCTCCCCGTCGAAGGAATATTGAACATGGGCTCCAAACTGCCCTCCGTCGCCGAGAAACTCCTGAATCTGCTCTCCTAAATAGCCGGAACAAACAACAATCTCAGTGATGCCTTGGCCTACAAGGTTTTCGACTTGATGTGCAATAAAGGGCTTGTCGGCAACCGGCACCATCGATTTCGGTATGGTTGTGGTTATCGGACGGAGGCGCGTAGCCAGCCCCCCCGCCAACAATGCAATCCTCGGTATGGAATTAGATGCGGCTTGTGCGTTCATCGCTCATCAGTTGTTGAATAGAATTTCTCAAGGCTTCCTTCGCGCTGTGCTTGCAGGTCCACCCTAAGCTTTTGATCCGATCGGTATTCAATCTCACTACCGGTACATCGCCCTTCCATCCGCGATCGCCACCTGTGTATTCAAATACCGGCTTCTCTTTGAGGCTCATGCATTCCACTGCCAATTCGGCGATTTCCGTGACCGTAATGTAATCTCCGGTGGCAACATTGAAGACCTCAAACGGCTTTTTGCAATGCTCATTTGCATGTAAGACCGCTGAAACAACGTCGGAAACATGAATGTAGGATTTGCTTTGACGGCCGTCACCCAAAATACGTAACCGTGAGGGATCGGAAGTCAATCTTCTTACGAAATCGAAACCCACCCCATGAGTCTGGCGAGCACCAACTACATTGCCAAAGCGGAAAGCACAGGCCGTCAGATCAAACATGTAACAATAACTGGCAATCAGTGCCTCTCCGGATAACTTGCTGGCTCCATAAGTCGAAACAGGAATCAGGGGACCCTGGTCTTCCTTAGCTTCAATCTCCCCTAATTCACCATAGACTCCACTACCAGAGGCATAGAGCAGACGCGGAACACCGGACCGTCTCATCGCTTCCACAACGTTGTTGGTTAACATTGTGCCTTGATAAAAATCGATCTCCGGTTCCGTAACGGCTCTGGCGATATCGGGATTCGAGGCGAGGTGGATAACAACATCGTGCCCGTTCATGGATGCAACCAGGCAGTTCAATTCGCCGACATCCGCCCTAACAACCTTCAGGCGAGGATCATTACGATGGTGCTCGTAATGCCATTCCCGACCAGAGGAGAAGTTGTCGTAGAGCGTTACGGCTTGTACTTCGGGGTCACTTAACAACCTGTCGGTGAAGTGGCTTCCAATAAATCCGGCGCCACCTACGATGAAATATCTCCGGCTGACACGAGAAGAATTTGCGGGCATAAACAGCTTTCTACGACCTCCGTGATTCCAAAATTCAAAATCAAAAATGTTGGCGATGACAGATAACTGGAGCATGGTTACTTTTAGCAAGGAAGAGTGATCAGCCCCTTTCGGAACGATCATTTATTGGCAGTATGGCAACATGTACCTCTACTTGTTCTTCTATGCCGAAATCCAAAATGCTCTAGTCGGAGTGATTCGCGGAAGCAGATACATCTACATAAGATGCGTTTGAGATGCGAATCACCGCTTCCAACTTCGTTAACTGATCAACAAAATGCTTTGACGTTTCCAGACCGCCTCCGAGAAAACTTTCAATCCTTAAGACGTTGCGGAAAATCCTTCTGCGTGAGGGAGGAAGATCAATATGCCCGGCATCCAAAAACGAGCGGCCTAGCACACTATTAACTACATAGTACTGTACCATTCTTTTATGCCAACGGAAACATGAGTATCAATTCACATCCAGCATTTACAGCATTTTTTCTTGACTCCGCAGGGTAATCACAATAAACATGGATTGAAAACTCAAGATACGTTACCTATTTGGTAATAGAGTGAAAATTAATACCTGTTTTTAAATATTCCCCTCTCGGCGAAGGCATCCAAAACCCGTCGGCACAGCATCTTAACCAATGGCATCGAGTGAATAGCCAATGCGGAACCTGATTACTGTAAGGATTCCTGTTTACGGCTCAATGCTGTATTTACCAGAAGGATTTCGCGCAACAGCACCATTAAGAGCTCATGAGATGAAGATGAGGCTGGCTGAGAGTCCCTGCCAAAGCACGGCTTTCTCGCGTCGGAACGGGCTCACATCTCGCATTTGAACTCCTTAATTCTCACAAGGAGTTTTCTACGCAGCAATGTGATTGCCGACGGCATAGATACAGCAATTTTCAGGAATGGAAGGAATTGGAATGGGGTTAAGCTCCGCATCAAATGGCGTCTCGTCGGAAGATCTTCGTTCAAATGCTGGTGAAGAAAAGCGACAGGATCTGTTGCTTTTCCCAAAGACGATTTCATTACCTCGATGCCACATCGGATCTCTGCCCGTCGATCGCGTGAACTTCGACGAAGCTGCACAGTGGGCAGTGAATCATCTGAAAACGCGAGGAGATGCACCTCCGGCATTAATTGTCGGACCTAACGCTCAATTAGTTACCTTAGCCGAAAAAAATCCTGGTTTTGCACGCGCAATGCGTTCAGCCAGCCTTGCACCCGCAGACGGAATCTCGGTAGTCCTGGCATCGAAATGGCTAGGCTCTCCAGTCCCGGAGCGGGTTCCTGGCGGAGAACTCATGGAAAGACTATGCGCTGAAAGTGCAAAACATGGTTTTATTGTTTTTTTCTTGGGTGGACTTCCAGGGGCTGCAGAACTGGCGGCAGTCCGCTTGATGGAGAGATACCCCGGGCTAAATATTATCGGAACTTATTGCCCGCCCTACGGGTTTGAGAAAGATGAAGTCGAAAGCGCTCGTGTGCGGCAGAAAATTGCCGAAGCCAAACCGGATCTTCTTTTTGTGGCTTTTGGGGCCCCAAAACAAGAGATCTGGATGGGAGAGAATTGCCCCTCTCTTCCGGTAGGCATTGCAATGTCGGTAGGCGCCGCCTTCGACACGCAAGCCGGTTTACGTAAACGAGCTCCAGCGTGGGCGCAACGATCCGGTACAGAGTGGCTCTATCGGCTTGTAAAAGAGCCCCGGCGCCTATGGCGTAGATACCTGATCGGGAATGTGGAGTTCCTCTTTCTAGTCGCGAAACAATTGTTGTTTACTCAGCGTCGACGCGCCCAAGCTAGTAATTGATATGTTATTAATTGATTATTTATCAGAGTAAATCATAGTAATTATGCCCGCAGATTTGCACTGGCCCAGCAGTAAGTGCATCCGAAAACCATTCCGGAAGAATTGCTTTCCGGGAATTTCGGAGAGTGTTGTTAAGAAAAGATCGACTTAACCCGATACCAATGGAGGGGACGTGCCAAGCATAGATCAGCTCAAAATCAAATTGTTCTGCGATGGTGCCGATTTCGACAGCATCCTTAGCATGTACGCAAAACCCTATATCAAGGGCTTCACCACAAATCCTACCTTGATGAGGAAAGCTGGAATTTCCGATTACGAGGAATTCGGGCGCAAGGTGCTTGCCGCTGTTCCTGATCGTCCGATATCCCTTGAAGTCTTCGCCGACGATTTTGCCGAAATGGAAGATCAGGCGCGGGAAATTGCCACTTGGGGTCCAAACGTAAACGTGAAGATTCCAGTTACGAATACCAAGGGGGAGTTTACCGGAAGCATTATCGAGTCGCTCTCCAATGACGGCGTCATACTCAATGTAACCGCATTGCTCACTCTGGATCAGATTTCCGAGGTAGCTGACGCTCTTAATCCGAATACACCGGCGATCATCTCGGTCTTTGCCGGCCGCATCGCAGACACGGGCGTCGATCCGCTTCCGATTATGGAGCAGGGCTTGGAGGTTCTCCAGGATCATCCAAAGGCGGAGTTGCTCTGGGCAAGCCCTCGTGAATTGCTGAATGTCTTCCAGGCTGATGAAATCGGCTGCCACATCATTACGGCAACCCCAGACATCCTGGCTAAGCTGAAGCTGGTAGGGAAGGATCTGACGGAGTATTCACTCGATACGGTAAAGATGTTCTACTCCGATGCCAGTGCAGCTGGATTCTCTATCCAGCCCGGGGTCTACCAGAAGAAGGCAGTGGGATTCTAGAGCAAAACCAGCGCATCTATACCCTGGAATCTACGAAGGCTTACGCCGCTTTCCGCCAAAGAAAGCGGCGCTTCACCCAAGATTGGTTTCGGTATAGTAACGCTGGAATTGTTCTAGAAAAGGGGCATTCTGTTTCTGCAATTTTTCGTTCCCCAGAGAGTGAAGCTTTGCAACCTTTAGGTTGTTTCGAACTGGATGAAGACGGGAAAGAACCTGCGTAGATTGGTTCTTCATCCTCAATTAATCTGCCCCGAATTCAATGGAGAAGGATGGAAAGCAAGATCTTCCAAGTACTCAGCGAAGCAGAACCATTTTCCGCATACTACGGAGGGGGAACATCTCGCTGGACGGCTAATGTTGTCAAGGACGACGAGGACACAATCGTCCTCTGCCCTGAAGCTGACGATACTTGGGGGTTTTCTGACCGCCGAGTCAGGCTCTTGCCCGGATTAGTACGGTACCGCGGTTTTGTAAATGTAACAAAACATCGCGAACCATGGATTGTAAAGAAGTACCTTATTCAAAGCGCCATAAAGAACGGACTGCAAGATCTTAATGCTGGCGATATCGTATGGATACAGAATCGCCCTGAATTTGCCGCAGCACTTTCTCCTTTGGTAAAAAAACGTGGTGCCCGACTCGTTTTGCACATGCACAACTCTCACATAGTTGATGCTCCCTCTTCGATGATTCGAAATCTCGGCGCAGACCGGATTGTCTTTTGCAGCAAATTTCTTCGCGATGAATCGCTAGGCAAGCACCCTTATCTTGAAAATGTATCCGTAGTAGTTCCCAATGGGGCAGATAACTCCATCTTTTTCCCGCTACCGGCGGAACAAGTGTCCGCGCGAAATGGTCGTCCTCCGGTAGTACTCTTTGTCGGCCGGATCATTCCTCAGAAGGGGGTACACGTCCTCGTGGAGGCCATGCGTCTCCTACACGAGAAAAAGGTTCCCGCGGTAGCAAAGATCGTGGGGGGCGCTAGTTTTGGGAGCGATGCCTCTACCCCTTACCTGGATGAATTACGAAAAGCAGCCACTCCCAATGTCCAGTTTTGCGGATATCTGGAACTCAAAGAGCTGGGAGCTCAATTTCGGGATGCCGATATCCTTTGCTGCCCTTCTGTATGGCATGAAGCCTTTGGAGCCATCAATGTCGAGGCCATGGCTTCGGCGCTTCCTGTTGTGGCTACTCATACAGGTGGTATACCCGAAGTCTTTTTTGAGGGAGGAGCTATTCTTGTTGCACCGAATTCCAGCCAGGAATTGGCTGCAGCTCTGGAGCTCTTAGCTCTCGATCCCGGGCACCGAAGTCGATTGGCAAGAGAGGGATACACCTCTTTTCAGAAGAATTTCACGTGGCAGGCCGTTCACCATCACTACCGGAATGTCATCGAATCACTCAGGTCATGATTAAGAACGCTATAGCGAAAGCTTGGAATAGCACACTGGCGCGAAACGCCGGATGGATGTTTCTGGGGCAAGGGATGGCTTTTGTCGTCCAGGCCCTGTACTTTGTCATAATCGCTCGTCTGCTTGGAAGCACACAGTACGGTATTTACGTTGGTGCAGTTGCGCTTGTTTCGATTATCAGCCAGTACAGTGCTCTAGGCTCCGGAGTTATTTTCCTTCGTTACGTTAGCGCAGATCACAGCAAGTTTGCTTCTTATTGGGGGAATATCCTTCTCTCCACTTTGGGCATGGGTACCTTCCTTGTTCTCATGCTTCATTGGACAGGACATTGGCTAATCAACAAAGAAAGCGCTTCTATTCTGACGATAGTTGCCATCGGCGATTGCATTTGCGGGAAGCTTGCCGAGTCGACAGGTCAGATATTCCAGGCCTACGAAAAGCTTAAGATCACCGCCATTCTGACGTTGCTCGTGAATACCTTCCGGCTGATCATTGCCGTTGTAATGATGTTCACGTTCCATTCGGCAACTGCTAAGCAGTGGTCTTATGCAGCATTGGCTGTATCTTTTTTTGCTCTCTTTTTAGCTATTTCGACAGTTACTTATTATTTTGGCAAACCGAAGTTCGTACCTTCGTTGGTTCGCAAAAATGCAGCAGAAGGCATAGGCTATGCCGTCGCCTATTCGACGACTTCGATTTACAACGATATAGACAAAACGATGCTGGCTCATTTCGGATTGAACCAGGCCAATGGCATCTATACCATGGCGTATCGGTTAATCGATATGAGTACCCTGCCGATACGCTCCATTCATGCCGCTGCAATGCCCCGCTTTTTCCGGATGGGATTTGACGGTATCGAACATACGAGACGTTATGCAGCAAAGATCTTGAGCAAAACGGCAATCTTCGGAGTTCTCGCCGCTATCGGGCTCCTTGTCTGCGCACCCATTATTCCTCATCTGATCGGCAAAAGCTTTGCTCAAAGCATTTCGGCTTTGCAGTGGCTTTGCCTTTTGCCGCTCTTCCGGTGTTTTCATTTGAGCGCAGGAGATGCCCTCGCCGGTGCGGGCTATCAGCGATATCGCACCTCTGCGCAATTTATCGCAGCGGCCTTTAACTTCCTGATCAATCTCTATATGATCCCGCACTACTCCTGGAAAGGAGCAGCGTGGTCCAGCCTAATAACAGATGGAGGTTTAGGTCTTCTGAATTGGGGTGTTTTGATTTACCTGCGCAACAGGGATAATAAGCGCGCCGTGGTAAGAGAAGTTGCTGCATAGAAAGTTTTGGGTAACAACCGTTCCTCCTTCGAAGAGAGTGCCTATCGTTTTTAGGAGCGCGTTGTGCCCTGATGGAAGCTGCTAGATTTTTAACTTTGAGCATCTAAGGAAGGAATATGTCCCTGCTTACGATCGGTCTTCCCATCTACAAATCGATGCCTTATCTGCCTGAGACGATGGAGAGCCTTTGGTCGCAAACAGAGAAGGATTTCGAGATTTTAGCCATTGTCGATGACTGCAGCGACGGCAGCGTTGAATATATGGAATCTCTCAGAGATCCGCGTCTGCGAATTATTCGGCAGGCTAAAGCCGGGCTTGTTCCAACGCTCAATCGAATGCTTCGGGAAATCGACACGCCCTGGCTTGTGCGACAGGATGCAGATGACATTGCTTACCCCAACCGAATCGAGCGCATTCTGCGAGCGGTAAAGGAGCAGCCCGAGGCTGGGATGTTCTACTCCTTGGCAGAATATTATCCACACGGAAAAGCCGTCGGCCAGTTTCGAACCACGCTAGGGACACCGGAAGAACTGCGGAAAACGGTACAGGACGGATACCTGCTTACCTTCTGCCATCCCTCAGTCGTGCTCAATCGCGATGTTGCTCTCTCTATTGGTGGATACCGCCAGCAATCGACAGGTGAGGACGCCGACATGTGGTGGAGAATGGCTCTCGAAAGCGATATCCACCTAATCCCTGAAGTGCTCCTCGGCTATCGGCATCATGGCAATCAGGCCACGACAACGGAGATGCGGCTTAATCTGGTACACGGTCTGTATATCCAATATCTTTTGCTCTCCCACATCTGGGGATTGCAGCCAAGACCTGAAGAGGAGATCCGGCCAATCCTGGAATCTCTAGTGCCGGATGGTTACATCAATGCCAAGAATCTGTTGAGAAAGTTCAACATTGAGATGTCGAAGCGTAACTTCTTCTCGGCAGCAACTTCCTTTGCCAAATCGTTTCTGTCCTCTCCCGAATATCTCGTCCAACGTACCATTGACGAGTTCTTTCCAAAGAAGCGAATTGCCAATGGGGTAGACCCCAAGATCTTCCTTCGCAGGAAAAAGGAATTCTGGCCTAATGCTTCTGACGCACTTGGTAGAGGTATCCAAGAACCCGTCTAGAGCAATTCCAGCGTTACTACGCCGAATCCAAATATTGGTGAAGTACCGCTTTTCTTTGGCGGAAAGGGAAACTGTTCTAAATTTATCGAGTGGTGTTACTGTACGCTGCTATGTAAATTTGGAAGAAAGGAACTCCTGCTATGATCCGCCTACTCCTGCACTGGGTCCTTGACGCGGTGGCATTATTGATCGTTGCCAATTTCGTCCGGGGCTTTCACGTGAGTAGCTTTGTCTCGGCCTTGGTTGCTGTTGTGATTATCGGACTTCTGAACGCAACGCTTGGCTTCATACTGAAGATCATTACCTTACCTCTATCCATCCTGACCTTAGGGTTATTCTTCCTGGTGATCAACGCCATCATCCTTCGTGTGGCCGGCGGCCTGGTTCCCGGATTCTACGTTGCAGGCTTTATTCCTGCCTTCTGGGGAGCGCTGGTGCTGGCTATTTTGCACATGCTCTTCCGGGCACTTGAACCAGAAAGCTGAGCTTATCTCTTAAGTGGGATCGAGTTGCGTCAAAGGACATATGGGCAGCAAGAAGATGGACTGAAAATCGGTACTCCGTGTCCTTTTACCTGGACACGGAGCTTTCAATAAATAGCTGCGTAAGGGAGAGGTCTGGAGCCCGCCTGGTGGCTACTTCTCCTGGCCACTATCCTTATCTGAGGGAGGAGGCGTATTAGGAACAGCCACGCCTTTCGGACGGGGTTTATGCCCCTCTGGAATCACAGCTCGTCCACGCGAGTTCTTCGGAGCTAGCCGAGGAGAAGTTCCCTCGGGCGCGACGATTCCAGCAGGAGCTACCCTGACAGCACCTGCAGCTCCCATCCCACCGGAGTTCAACCGAATCGGAGGAGGCAGCATCGAAGACCGATGAGAACGGTAGAGACCAATTCCGCCTCCAATCACTGCACAGACTAGCAAGGATGCCATTGCAGTCCGCGGGAAAGCGGTGAGAAAAGAAAATTGCCACCACTTCCTCTTTTCGGGTTCGGGCTCGCTGATCCGTGTTGAAGCTAGCCGAGCTTCTATACGCCCGGACAACCCCTCGGGAGGATTTACCTGAGAGAGCAAACGCAAAGTATCTTCTGGGGTAATTTTCTTTTTGAGTAGTTCCTTGGGCGGCTGCTTCATCCCAGCCTCCGTTCTTTTTCCATTGCAGTCTGTAATTGCCGGCGTGCTCGAAAGAGGCGGGCTCTCACGGCCGATTCCGTAGTCTCCAGAATAGAGGCTATTTGAGCAGTCGAAAATTCTTCGAAGGCAGACAATAACAGGACACGACGCTCCTTCTCCGGGAGTCGGTCGATCTGCTTCAGGATGTATGTGTGCTCTTGAGCTGCAATCGCATGATCCACGGCGGAAACATCCGAGGCGACCAGCAATCGGGCAAACTCTTCGATGTCTTCTGTCTCGGGACGTGTCTTTGCCCGGCGTTTGCGATCGAGAACAATATTCCAAACAATGCGGATCAGCCAGACCCGATGGTCTCGGATCTCTCCTAGCTCATCGCGATGGCGCAACACCCGCAGAAAGGTCTCCTGGACCGCATCTTCCGCCTCGGCAATGTTCCGAGTCACCGAATACGCAACGCGGTACAACACAGTCGAATACTGCTCGACCAGAGCGGTAATAGCGGCAGAGCTATTGTCCGCTTCTTCCTGCTCCGAGGTGAAAGTGCTTCCCATCCAGCCTGCGAGTTGAGCCCCTGTAATCTGAACCGAGGAAGTGCTCATGCGATTTCCTTAAAGTAGTGACGCACCAGGAGAAGGTTCCGCTCGCAGAAAGCCCCGGCGGCCACAAAATCGCAGTTCAAGGATACAAAATACAAAGGGCTCGCAGGTGACTATGCACCGCGAGCCCGGTAAAGAGAATCTTCGGTTACTTCAATTCAGCCAATTTCTGATCGGCGATTTTGCCGGCAGCTGTGTCCTTATCGGTATCCTTCAGCTTTGCGTATATTTCCTTCGCAGCGCTGATGTTATTGGCCGATTGGTAAAGCTCACCAAGAGCAAGCTGCGCCTCGGTTGTCGGTACGGAATCGGAAGACTTGGCAATCAACTGCTTGTAGATCTCAATTGCCTGGGAATCACGATTTGTACGGTGATAAAGTCCTGCCAAGGCCATTTTCGCTAGAGGTGACAGACTGCTATTACCGGAATCGGCCGCCTTCTGGAGCTCAGCTTCCGCAGGGCCATTCTGTCCGAGATCGGAGTAGGTTAGGCCAGCGAAATAGTGGGCCTGCTTCCCGGCTCCCAGCATTCCGTAGTGCTGCGCCACATCCAGAAACTGCTTGTTGGCTTCGCGAGCACGATCCGCCGAAGTGGCATACGTCCCAGGAAGTGCAGGCTGTCCCGGCTGGGCAAGCGGCGCTCCATAGGTGGTCATCGCTTTGCCGAGAGCAATGTCAGCCTGCTCAGATCGTTGATTCCATACAATAATTCCAATAACCACTGCCGCGACAACGATCACGGGCGGTAAGACGGTTTTAAGAACGCGCGAACGGTTTTCTTGGAGCCATCCAAGACCAGAGGTAGTTGCCTGAACAAAATTATCCTGCTTCAGCGCGTGACGAGTCTGTGTATCCACGGAATTCCTTCAGAAGTCCTTCGTAAAAGGTAGGACTGGCAGGCAACACACAAAAGAGGGCTGTCTGCTAATGCTGGATGCAGTGTAGCAGTGCAAAACTAGGGGGGTCAAACCTGACCCTACCCTGAATAGTGTTCAAATCATCCCGAATTCTGAACCGTTATTGATATCTCGTTGCGGCTAAAGATATGGGATTTCCGGCTGCATTGTTGGGACCTGAAGCAGTTGTAGTCACCGAAACGAGTTTCCCTGGTGTTGTTGTATCCACCTTGAATACCTGAAAGTCCGGATTGCTGGCACTACAGGCCACTCCCAGATAGGTCTTTGTCTGCTCGAAGGAAAGATCCACAGGATTTCCACAGGTAGAAAAGGAGGCCTCGCTCAGCGCCGTAAACGCCCCAGTGGTCGCAGCAAAAGAAAAACCACTGATTGTGGCATCACCATAATTTGCTACATAAACATATGTGTTTGAGGGATCAACAACCACGGCTCTGGGTCCAGCTCCGGTTACGAAAGGGGAACCTTTGATGTCGTTGATCGAGGCGTTGTTCCCAATCTTTAGAACTCTCAACCCGCCATTGTTTGTTTCCGCTAAGAAGAGATATTGGCTAGTTGCATCGCTTGCCATTCCTTGATCCGCGTTTCTCGCGTCTAACGTCGGAGCATGAAGCGATTGTGTTATGACACCGGTTGAGGAACTAAAGGTGAAGGTATCGACGCCACCTGTCCCTCGTGAAACAAAGATGTTGGCATCATTGGGCGTGACGAGCAAACTGACCGGGAGCTGACCATTCCCTGCACTAGTTAATGACGCGCTACTCCCTGTCGATAACGCTCCTGTCGAGGTGTTGATTCCGTAGGAGGACACTTGCAGGCTGACGGGATTTGCATCTGCCACCAACAACCATTTCCCGGACGGATCGACTTTCATGCTGACTGGAAAAACACTTGTAACTAGGGCATTTCCACCATTCGCAACCGTCAGTGCGCCAGTGGAACTGATCGAGAAGACATAAATTGCACCCAAAATATCAGTGTTAACGGATGCATACAGAAAGCTGTTGGAAGGGGTAACAGCGAGTGTATTGAAGATCACGTTCGCAAAGTTATACGGGCTGTTTGCAACCGCGCTAAGCTTTCCGCTGGTGTTGACGTTAAAGCCTGCCAGAGTTGTTGAAGCGTAATTCCCTAGATAAAAATATCCGCTAGAGGTAGTACTGCCCCCTCCACCGCCATTGCCTCCACCGTTGACCGGCTGAAAAAAATTACCGCCGCATCCCGTCAACAATACAAGCAGACCTAATGCCGTCCCTTTCCACCATTTGCTCGGTCTCACTGCCAATCCCTTTCCTGCTGAGCTCCGGAGCGGAGCGGAAGATCTATACTGCGCAAAATCATGTTTGAAGACATGAAGCCCAATCGTCGCGTCGCGATTCTTGCTCTCATGCTGATACTAAACTTTCTGCCGACCTCACGGTTGCAGGCACAAGCAAATCCGGCTCTGGTCTGTTCTTCCTGCATACGCTCTGATATGTCATACCTTGCTTCGGACAACCTTCGCGGACGTGGTTCGGCTACGCCGGATGAAGCCGCCGCTACACGCTGGGCCCGCAGCACAGTTCGCATCCTTTGGCCTTGAGCCAGGAGGCAATCAAGGCTTTCTACAGAGAGTCCCTATCCAACAGCCACTTCCCGCCAAGATAGTTCAAAGAATACAGAAGTTTGAAAAAATACCTCACACGGAAACATGGAATGTCATCGGCATCCTGCGAGGATCCCACCACTCATCCACAGAAAAGACGAAAGAAGAAGCCATTCTGCTCACGGCTCATATCAATCACAGGGGGAGTCGGACCGGCTACTGCTGGAGACAGTATCTATAACGGTGCCGACAACAATGCCTCCGGAAGCACCTCTGTATTGGAACTGGCCAGAGCACTATCTTTAGGCCATCGTCCGAAGAGAACAATTCTCTTTGTCCTCTTCGGGTCAGAAGAGATCGGTGGCCTCGGAAATAATTACTTCCTCGAACACTCTCTTCTACCACTCAAGAACATTGTTGCGAATCTGGAATTCGAGATGATCGGACGTCCAGATCCAGCAGTTCCTGGCGGATATCTGTGGCTAACAGGTTATGACCGTTCAAACTTAGGTTCGGAGTTAGTGAAGCACGGAGCACGGCTGGAAAATGATCCACGTCCGCAGCAGCATTTCTTTGAACGTTCTGATAACTTCTCCCTTGCCCGCCAGGGAGTAATCGCTCACACCATCTCCAGCTTTGGACTTCACCAGGACTATCACCGGCCTAGCGACGATCTCTCTCGTATCGATTTCTCCTTTATGACAGGGGCGATTCAATCGATGTTGGCACCCATACGCTGGCTGGCAAATACCGAATGGCAACCCTCCTGGACTCCCGGAGGAAGACCGTAAACAAGCAGCAAGGAGAGAAGAGCTCCAGAAAGTTGCTGTGCCATCTGTTCCGACTCAAAGGGTATCCCGGCAAGGGATGCTGCGCTCCATTATCGGAAATTGCCACTCTACAACCCCGAGCTCACTACAGAAGAAATGCCGCTTTGACTTAGCAGAAAATTCTCCTCTTTAGTGCACGATCAATGCACGGAAGATCAAGACTACATTTTTACCCGGAACAATTATCGCGCCAGAAAAATCGCCTTTGGGTCCGATGAGGGGAATGAGGAGAAATGAGCTTAGCTTGGAAATTTTCCAGCTGCCCTAATATGGAAAGGCCCGCAAGCTACTTGCTTGCGGGCCTTCTCGGGGAAGCCAGATTCTTCTTTTTTGTTTTATCTAGCTGACAGCGACGGGTTCCGAAGCCAATACCCTCTGAGCATCGACTACAGCACCGACCGCATGAACTACGGAAGCCAAGCGAACAATCGCCAGAATCAGCTCTTCGCTGACACCTTTTTCCCGCACAACTTTCTCGTGGGAGTCCACGCACTTCCCACAACCGTTGATGGCGGATACTGCTAATGCCCACAGCTCGAAATCGATATGGTCGACGCCGTGAGTCCGCATCACATTCATACGAAGTTTTGCGGGCATGGTCCCGTACTTCTCGTTTGAAGAGAGATGCAAGAAACGGTAATAAATGTTGTTCATCCCCATGATGGCTGCAGCAGCTTTTGCAGCTTCCATTACCTGGGGGGTAAGGTTCTGGGCCGCGGCCTCCGCCACCGCTTGCGTCAACGACTCACAGCGAGTAGCAAAAGCACTGGCCAGCAGAGTTCCCCAAAGCTGTTGCGGCGTCAGCTCGGTATTGTTCCTCACCAAAGTTGAATAGTTCAACTTAAGGTCCTTCGCGTAATCGGGAAGGCTATCAATCAACTGGTCCAGCTGCATTACAAACTCCTTTTATCCTTCAAAATGGGAAATGGGGCGGGGGAAGTACCGCCCCAAGGGGTAAACACCTTAGACGTGAAGGGTCTCTTGTCCCTTCTGCCAGTTGCAGGGGCAGAGCTCGTCGGTCTGCAACGCATCCAATACGCGCAGGACTTCTTGTGGATTACGGCCCACAGAGAGGTCTGTAACGTAAACGAAGCGAATGATGCCTTCAGGATCGACGACGAAGGTGGCGCGCTGTGCAACACCAGCCGCCGGATCCAGAACGCCTAGCTGTCCAGTCAGATCGCGCTTAATATCGGCCAGCATGGGGAAAGGCAGATCCTTCAGATCGGCGTGGTTATTGCGCCAAGCCAGATGGACAAACTCGGAATCGATGCTGCCACCCAGAACCTGGGCATCACGAGCAGCAAACTCGCTATTCAGTTTGCCAAAAGCGGCGATTTCCGTCGGGCAGACAAAGGTAAAATCCTTCGGCCAAAAGAAGTAGACCTTCCACTTGCCGGGGAACGATTCGTTCGTAATCTGCTGAAACTCTTTGCCCTTCTCCAGGCTAACGGTAGCAGTTACTTCGAAATTGGGGAACTTCTCGCCAACACCAAGCATGTAATTACTCCTCTTTGTGTTTTACGGTTGTTGATCGGGTTGATTGGATTCCGGGCAGGCGCCGCTTTCCTCTGTAGGTTTCTGCTGACATGCAGGGCAGAGACCGATCACATCCACTGCCAGACGCGTCACAAGAAAACCTCCGGCAAGCTTGCTGGGAACCTGTAAAGAGCCAAGGTCACGCTCTTCGATGTCATAGATCGAACGGCATGACGTGCAAATCAGGTGATGGTGCGGATGACTGTTCGTCTCCACACGCAAAGAACCATGGTGCAGACTGACCTCGCGGAACAGTCCACTCTCTAGAAATAGATTGATGTTCTTGTAAACGGTTGCAAGAGAAATCGCAGGGATCTTCTTGCGAACGCGCATGTAAACCTCTTCCGGACTGGGATGACCCACCATGCCCTGCAGCACCTCATAGATGATCTGACGCTGATGCGTCACCGCCAATCCATGCTGCGCACAGAGTTCTCGAAAGTGTTTTGACTCCATCGCGTTCACATCTCCTAGTAAACAATAAAAGTTATTATTTGTCAAAAGCTGTTAAGTATTAATATTTATCGAACAGAAAAAGAATGAACTTCTCCCTGTTTTTTGACAGGTCGAAAGAATTTAGGATTTTGGATTTAGTTGGGACGGGTACGACGCTGGAAGCGTTCATCAATAGGCTGACGTCCTGCATAGCCCGACTCCTGGGTATGCCAGTACCCGATGGAAGACTCACCCATCTTCCAGCAAAGCAGGACAATATCTTCTTCCAAGCGGCAGGGAAAATCCAGAAGTCCGGAGTTCAGATCCTTAACTTGTACTCCGATGGAGTCGATCTCCTCCAAAATTTCTTTCACTTGCTCGACTTGCTTCTGCAACTCGGCCCGGCGGCGAAAAACTTTGGGCGCATCAACCCAGAGCCCGCCTGCAAAATGAATACGACGTGCGAGCTCCTGCAGCTCCTGTTCGATATCCTCGACAGCCGCCTTTGTTTCCATGGCGCGCTTTAGGAGTGACTCAAGAACCGGCAGCAAGGATTGCGCTTCGTCTAGGGTAAAAATCTTCATGTACGTCACAGAGGAGTGGGAAGACGGTAAAAATCTGCCCTCCCACCCTACATATTATCTATCAGATTAGTAGCCTCTAATCTCAGGCCTTAATTTCAAGCATGCGGTCAAGCGCTACGCGAGCCCAGGCCTTCACATCGTCTCGCACCTTGATACGATTCACGATGCGTCCCTCCACCAGGTTTTCCAATGACCAAGCCAGATGTTGAGGGGAGATGCGGTACATCGTCGTGCACAGACAGCCGGTGTCATCCAGAGTGATGACCTTCTTGCCCTCCGCGGCAAATCTCTGAGCCATGCGATTAACCAGATGGATCTCAGTCCCGACAGCAAACATCGTGCCTTGGGGAGCGTCTTCGACCAGTTTGATCAGTCTTTCGGTTGAACCGAGGGCATCGGCTTTCTGGCAGACCTCCCAGCGGCACTCAGGATGCACGATCACCTGGATTCCGGGATACTTGGCCCGAACTTGATCCACATGATCAGGAAGAAAGCGCTGATGAACGGAACAGTGCCCCTTCCAAAGGATGATTTTGGCTGCCTTCAACCGGTCTGGAGACACACCACCATTGATCTGATAGGGATCCCAGACGACCATTTCATTTAGGGGAATACCCTTTGCAAATCCGGTATTGCGGCCCAGATGCTGATCAGGCAGGAAGAGAATCTTCTCCCCACGGGCAAAGGCCCAATCAAAGGCACTGCCAGCGTTGGACGAGGTACAGACCAAGCCGCCCCGCTCTCCACAGAAGGCCTTAATCGCAGCCGTTGAATTCATGTAGGTCAGGGGGATAAGACTTGTAGTCAGCCCCAGGCGCTCGAGCGATTCCCAACAATCTTCTACTTGGCTGATGTCGGCCATGTCGGCCATGGAACAACCGGCATTCAGGTCGGGCAAAATGACCTGCTGATTGTCGTTCCCCAGCACGTCAGCACTTTCCGCCATAAAATGCACGCCACAGAAGATGATGTACCGCGCATCGGTCTCCGCGGCAACTTTGGAAAGCTTGTAGCTATCGCCGGTGAAATCCGCAAAGCGGATCACCTCATCTCGCTGGTAATGATGACCCAACAGGATTGTGCTAGAACCAAGCTTTTCGCGAGCAGTTGCGATTCGTCCGTCCATGGAGTGATCGGGCAACTGCAGATAATTTTCAAGTGAGCAGCTTTCGCTAACAGCAGACGGCTGCTCTACAGCTTCTTCCAAAAGTAAATTCACGGCTTCCGCCTTCAGCTCGACGGCCGGTTTCCGGCCCCGAGCGGGGATGTTGAAAGCAATTCCAGGCGGCAGTGGATTCGCTGTGGCTAAAAGGCTAACGAGGAGCTTACCTGTTCCTCGCTGCCAGTCATCCACCCAACCCACGGGGATGTTGCAGCCCTGTTAAAAGTAGATGCATTGCCCAAACACCCGATGCAGAAATACTGATGCAAGTGCAGGGAACGAATCCTTTACAGTGTAATACAGGCGTAACAATCCCATCAGAACAGAGGAATTACGCTACAGAATCAGAGTCGGCAAAAACGGAGCTGTCACAGACAAAACTGGGTAGCATTTTGAGAGACAAAAGTACGGGTAAGGCATGGATTTTCCATGTGATCGGAGATCGCCTTGGCGCATGCTGCGGCCAGAACCCGAAGCCCAATCCTTCCCTTTGCTTATAGGCATTTGGGATCCCTCTCTTCCTGTGACCAGTGCGATTGTTCCATGCTCCGTCAGCCGAGTATCATGAGGAACGATGGATCTGCAGCCCATAGTTTTACGAGCGTCCCTTGGCGCCCCCGACATGCTTTTCCTTATGGTGTTGGCCCTGGTGGTCTTTGGGCCTCGCCGTTTGCCGGAAATTGGCCGGCAAATCGGTAAATTGATGTATGAATTCCGCAAGGCCAGCAATGACTTCAAGTTGCAGATCGAGGATGAACTACGGGCTGCCGAAGAGTCTGACCGGCAAAAGAAACTGGATCAGGAACGTCAAGCTGCCTTAACGCTCACCGCCAGCACGGAATCACAAGCGACGGAAGCGACAAGCACGCAGGCGGAAAGTACGCCTGCAGGCTCTCAAGAACCTCAGGAACCAGAGATTTACAACCAGACCATCATGCCCCCCTCGACTGGAACTCCAGTCAGCACTGACCGGCCTGATTTCTCGACCCCATCAAAAGACTCTGTAGAAGCCGCGCCCCTGGACACGGCTCTTGCAAACGACACCCCGGCGCAGGTGGCGATGGAATCCGGTGAGGCCGCCCCAAATCATGGATGAAGATATAGTCGATCGTGCCCGGACAGCCGTTTCCGAACGCGCTGAATTGCCCGGAATGAGTTTGTTGGAACACCTTGAAGAGCTGCGGAAACGGATTATCCGTTCCGCCCTCTATCTTGGATTGGGTTTTATCGTTGCTTACATCTTTCGTGAGCAGCTCTACGGCATTTTGCAAAAACCTCTGGACCACCTTCATCTGAATCTGGTCATGACGCACCCGATTGATGCGTTCAATCTCTACCTGTACACCGCGTTGATGGGTGGAGCGATTCTGGCATCGCCTTTCATCCTGCATCAGGTCTGGCTATTCATCTCGCCGGGACTCTATGCCAACGAGAAACGCTATATCTGGCCATTTCTGTCGGCCACAATCGGACTCTTCCTCGCGGGAGCCTTCTTTGGCTACCGATTTGTTCTTCCGGGAGCCTTGAAGATCCTCATCATCGAGTACGGTCATCGCTTCACACCGATGATCACGATTCCCGAGTACACTGGCTTTTTCTTGTCGATCATTCTGGGCCTGGGTATAACCTTTGAGCTGCCAATTCTGATCTTTTTTCTCGCGCTCTTCGGGATCGTGAATGCCAAGTGGCTCTGGAAGAATATCCGCTACGCAATTCTGGTTATTTTCATCATCGCGGCAATCATCACGCCCACACCGGACATCCTGACCATGTGCGTCTTTGCTGCTCCAATGCTCGTTCTCTATGTGTTCGGTATCGGCATCGCATACTGGGTCCATCCGAGCCACCGCAAGAAGAAAGAGCAGGCTGCGGGATGAAACGGCTACTGAAGCAGCTGGCGTTTGCTGCTTTTGCCTTTTTGCTTTCCACTCCGAATCCAGTGCACGCCGCACCGATAGCCCATTTCGATGGTCAACGTGCACTGGAATACACCAGACAGTTTGCCGCTATCGGTCCTCGCTGGGTCGGAGGCGGAGGCCATCGAAAAGCTGAAGCTTTTCTGCGCAGGCAGTTTCTAAAAGACCATCTGGAAGACGATAGCTTTGTCGCCAGCACGCCGGAAGGCTCTATGCCGATGCACAATTTCATCGTGCGCTTTCCCGGCAAGAAGGATGGTGTCATTATCCTGGCGACGCACTATGAGACCAACTACCCCTTGAGGAATACCGGCTTCGTCGGTGCAAATGACGGAGCGGCGACAACCGGACTGCTGGTTGAATTGGCCAATCGCCTCCGAGGACGAACCCTTGATGGGTACAGCGTCTGGCTGGTCTTTTTCGATGGAGAAGAGGCTTTTGAAAGGTGGTCTCGTACAGATTCCACCTATGGCAGCCGCCATCTGGCTGCAAAATGGCAGAATGATGGAACGCTCAAGCGCATCAAAGGATTTTTATTGGCAGATATGATCGGCGATAAAGATCTGGACATCGATCGCGATACAAACTCAACCCCGTGGCTGCTGGATACAGTAAAACAAGCAGCCACCCGGTTTGGTTATCAGTCGCATTTCTTTGCGCATGAAAACATGATCGACGACGATCACATCCCATTTGTTCAACGTGGCGTTCCCTGTGCCGATGTCATCGATATCGACTACGGGCCGGATAACAGCTACCACCATACAGTTCAAGACTCTATGGACAAGCTGAGCGCCAGAAGCCTGGCAATTGCGGGTGATACCTTTCTGGAGACGATCCGGCTCCTGAACCAACACTAAGCTTCTCAGGAGCTGAACTTGTTCGAAGGCGTACCGTATTCATTCTGGATTGGCTTCCACGTACTCGTGGTTATACTGCTTCTCGTAGATCTTCTGGTTCTTTCACGTGGGAAGCACGGCCTGTCTACAAAAGTCGCCTGGATATGGACCGGTTTCCTGGCCCTGCTAGCTGCGGGATTTGCCGTCTGGATCTACTGGATGGAGGGTCGCCAAAGCGCGCTTGAGTTTACCTCCGGTTATCTGATCGAAACCTCTCTCAGCGTAGACAACCTGTTCGTCTTCCTGCTGATGTTCCGCAGTTTCCATCTCACCCACAAGGAACAGCACAAAGCACTGCTTTGGGGAATCATCGGCGCCGTTGCGATGCGAGCATTATTCATAGCTGCCGGAGTTGCGCTGCTGGAACGTTTTGGCTGGGTGCAATACATCTTCGGAGCATTTCTGCTTATCGCAGCTATCCGTCTGGTTCGCCCGCAGAAGGAGGAAAAACCCTCCTCTTTTTGGAACAGATGGATACCTGAGCGCGACCCTGTTGCTCCAAAGAAGCTTCGGTTGCGCACATTCCTTACGGTCATTCTGGCTGTAGAAATAACGGACCTGATATTTGCGTTGGACTCAATTCCCGCGGTCCTCGCAGTAACGCGCGTTCCGTTTATCGTCTATACCTCAAACATCTTTGCGATTCTCGGACTGCGTTCGCTCTTTTTTGCTCTCTCGGCATTCCTGGATCGCTTCCACATGCTCCATTACGGTCTGGCCGCTATCCTGGCCTTTGTAGCAACAAAGATGTTGATCAACAGCTGGGTCGAGATACCGATTCTCCTCTCCCTGGGGGTCATCCTGACGATTCTGCTTGTCTGCGTGGTGCTGTCACTGATATTCCCCGCACGGAAGGAACTTCACGCCCGTACTCACCAGGCTTCGTAACGAAAGCTCTTTGCTGAATCTGCAGACGTCGGACCAAAGACAGAATGCTTGGCGAAATGCACGTCGTCACGTTGTGGAAAATCGGTGCGAAAATGCCCGCCACGGCTTTCTTTCCGCCTGAGGGCAAAATTCACAATCATTGAAGCCACGTAGAACATGGAGCGGGCCTCTTCCGTCTTTCTTGAAAATGGAGCCAGCTTTTTGTGCTCCAGCTTGTCTTGTACCGAGTGAATCTGAGAACAAGCCTGCTTCAGGCCCTCTTCATCTCGTAAAAGCCCTGCATAATGCCACATGGTTTGCCGCAGCGTCTCGATGATGCCATCAACTTCAGAGTCATCCGCAGGCGTAATCTGCCGGGAAGAGGTCTCCCCTCGAGAGATTTCGGGTTCCGCCTTCATTGCGGAAGCAGCACGCGCTCCAAAGACCAATCCTTCCAGAAGTGAATTGCTTGCCAGCCGATTAGCACCATGGACGCCCGTACAGGCCACCTCTCCAGCCGCATAGAGACCACGAAGCGAGGTCCGCCCATGCATATCGGTCTTGATACCACCCATCAGGTAATGAGCTGCCGGACGTACCGGAATCAAGTCGTTTTGGAGCGATAGTCCGTAATTCGCTAAAGTTGCCGATATGCCGGGGAAGCGTACCGTCAGATCCACACCTGTCACGTGGCGCATGTCCAGATAGACAGTCCTGAGCTCTCCCGGGTGATCCCCTAATCCTTCTTTGGTAATAGCGCGAGCTACAACATCACGAGGCGCCAGCTCCAACAGCTTGTGATAGCGCTCCATGAAGCGCTCGCCCTTGTCGTTGCGCAGATATGCGCCTTCCCCCCGTAAAGCCTCACTGAGCAGGAAACGAGGTGCGCCGGGCAGGCTCAGAGCCGTGGGATGAAACTGGTAAAACTCCATATCCGCAACAGCAACTCCATGCCGGATGGCAAGAGCTATGCCATCGCCCGTAGCTACGGCTGGATTGGTGGTGTCGCTATAGACCTGTCCGGCCCCACCGCAGGCCAGCAGCACCGCACGTGCCCGGATCTGACTTATCGTGTTCTCTTTATCGAGGACCTCAACGCCAACCGTCCGGCCGTCCTCGACCAGCAAATGAATGACAAGAGTCTCTTCCGCAATGGTGATATTCGAAGAGGATCGGGTATGCAGACTCAGGGTCCGGGCAATTTCTGCTCCGGTTGCGTCGCCATTTGCATGGAGCACTCGCGGCAGACTATGAGCTCCTTCTCTGGTCGGAATCAGCTCGCCATTGACACGATCAAACTGAACACCCCATTGCAGCAACTCTTCAACGCGCATGGAGCCTTCTGAGACCAGAATGGCTGCCGCATCATGGGCCACAAGGCCATCACCGGCAGCCTCGGTATCGTCCAGGTGCAGGGCAACATCCTCTTCCCCTCCCCTGGCGACGGCAATCCCGCCTTGCGCGTAATGCGTGTTCGACTCCTGGAGCTTGTCCTTAGTCACCAGAAACACGCGTCCTGCTTCCGCCAATTCAATCGCTGCTCGTAATCCTGCAATACCAGAGCCAACAACAATGAAATCTATATCCACCGGATGCTCCCTATCTTGAGGCTACCGCGTTTTGCCATCCGCTGCAGGTTCAGGGCATAAGCCATACAGTTCCTGAGGATTGCGGACCCGCATCTACGATACGATGAGTACATCGTGCAAAAGATTCCGGTAGAAACAGCAAGCGCTAGTTACACGGTCATGGCCGGAAGCGGTCTTCTCGCTTCGCTCGAGAAGCGGATCTATCGTGCCCTTGGCCGGAAGCCGCAAAACATCTTCGTACTCACCTCGCCCGAAATCTGGGCTTTATGGGGGAAGCGCTTTCGTGCCTCCTTCTCTATCGAACCGACAGTGCTTTTCTTGCCACGAGGCGAATCTTTCAAGCATCTGCGTTCAATCGAAACGCTGGCCCGCCAAATGGCCGAGGCCAAAGCCGACCGCTCCTCCCTGTTAATCGCCTTTGGCGGAGGAATTGTCGGTGATGTTGGCGGATTCCTTGCTGCGATTTACATGCGTGGAATCGATTGCGTTCAGGTCCCAACAACACTGCTAGCCCAAGTGGATTCTTCGGTCGGAGGCAAAACGGGAGTCAATCTGCCCGAAGGGAAGAATCTCATCGGCAGCTTCCACCATCCCAAAGCCGTCTTCGCCGATGTCGATTTTCTGCAAACACTTCCGGAGCGGGAACTTCGGGCAGGACTTTTTGAAAGCATCAAAGCCGGAATCATCCGGGATGCGAAGCTCTTCTCCTTCATCGAGCGCAACTCCGTCCAAGTGCTTAGCCGGGATACAAAAGCACTCGAACGCGTCATCTCCGCATCGATTCGCATGAAAGCTGAAGTTGTCGGAAAAGACGAGAAAGAATCCGGCCTGCGTATGATCCTGAACTTCGGACATACCGTCGGACATGCAATCGAATCGGTCACAAAATACCGCAAGCTATTGCACGGAGAAGCTGTGGCCTGGGGCATGATTGCCGCTTTGGAAATTGCCAAGGCACGGAAACTGGTCACCGCAGCCCAGGCAGAGCGCATGAGCCGCACCATTTACCTTTATGGCCCGCTTCCACCATTGACGATGAAGTCTCAATCGCTAGTGGAAGCCACCGCCCACGATAAAAAGAACATGGCTGGTGTCAGGCGCTTTGTTCTGCCTAAGGGAATCGGAGATTCCATAGTTGTTCAAGACGTCACAGTTGAAGAACTTGAACAGGCTTGCCAGGCAATGCTCAGCAGTGCGAGAGAGATCTACGCCTAAATTCCATGACGACTTTGGGAGCACAACCAGCAGGAGCGCATGACGAACAGACTGCCGCACATGCAGTCCGTGAGATGTTCGACTCTATCGCACCCAAGTATGACCTGCTGAACCATGTGCTCTCCTTCAACATCGACCGGCTATGGTGGTGGCGGACATCACGAAGATTCCGCCACATCCTTACCAATCCCGAGGCAGCCGTCCTCGATATCTGCTGTGGGACGGGAGACATGACCATGTCTCTCCTGAAGCACCGCCCACCACAAAGCCACCCTATCGTTGCGGCAGATTTCTCCCATAACATGCTCGTCCGGGGAACGCATAAATTCTTCAAACACAATGTTGTCGCCGTTGAAGCCGACGCATTGCATTTGCCCCTCGCCTCCGAGTCTCTGAATCTGATCACTAGCGCTTTTGGATTCCGGAACTTAGCTAATTACCGGGCGGGATTGGAAGAATTCCATCGGGTGCTGAAACCTGGCGGAGAACTTGGGATTCTAGACTTCAGCGAACCGGGCGGCTTACTGGGCATGCTTTATGCCTTTTATTTCCGTCGAGTCCTGCCCGCAATCGGTTCGGTTATTTCCGGGGTTACAGGACCGTATGCCTACCTTCCCGCATCTGTAGAGAAGTTCCCCCCACCGCAGGAAATGCTGGATCTTATGCGAGATACGGGATTTCACAATGTGAGCTGGACGCCCTATAACTTTGGGATTGCAGGGCTCTATCGGGGAACCAAAGGGTAAGATTTAGTCCTGAACACGCTGGAACAGGCTCCGTGCGCACTTCTCACGACAGTTGTAGGCTATTGAGAGCATGACCGCGACACCCATCGTAAACACGCCGGAGATTGCTGCTGAAAAGCGGGCAGTCGCGCTTTCGTCTGTCATAGCGGCAACCTTCATGACAGGCCTGAAGCTGGCAACGGGTCTGCTAACCGGTTCTCTGGGTATGTTGTCCGATGCTGCCCATTCAGGACTGGATTTAATCGGCGCCGCACTGACGTTGCTATCGGTCCGGGTGTCGGACAAACCCGCAGACGAAGATCACACCTACGGTCACGGAAAGTTTGAGAACCTCTCGGCCTTTGCCGAAACCTTCCTGATGGGTGCCTCCTGTATCTGGATCGTTTGGGAGGCGATTGACCGCATCTTCCTGCACCCGGTTGTAATCCGGCCTTCTCTTTGGCCATTCCTAGTCCTCTTGCTCTCGATTGCAGTGGATTATTGGAGATCGAGAAAACTCCTGGCCGTCGCCAGACGGTATAACTCATCGGCCCTCGAAGCCGATGGTATGCATTTTGCTTCGGACATCTGGTCCAGCCTGGCCGTCATCATCGGACTGATATTTACGCGGATAGGCGATCTCTTCCACATCACATGGATGCATTACGCCGATCCGCTGGCAGCAATCATCGTCTCGCTTATGATTCTGCGTTTTGCCTGGCAGCTTGCCTGGCAGACGATCGGAGTTTTGCTCGATGCTGTCCCGATGGGCGACCGCCGCAAGATGCTGGCAGAGGTGGAGAAGGTACCGGGAGTGCTCTCCATCGATCAGGCACGGTTGCGCCGGTCGGGAGCCGCTTATTTTGCGGATCTCACACTGGCGCTCTCACGTAATCTCACCTTTCAGAGCACGGAAAAGCTTGTGGAACAGGCCACGGAAGCTGTCCATCGTGTTCTTCCTGGCGCAGACGTCGTTATTCACACGGTTCCACGACAGCATTCTGCCGAAAGCATCTTCGACCGGATAAGAGCAGCAGCAGCACGAAACAATGTTTCCGTTCATGACCTCAGCATCCAGTCCGTGCAAGGGAAGCTCCGTGTTGAACAGCATGTCGAGGTGAATGAAACGTTATCGCTGCTTACGGCGCACGACTTCATCTGCAATCTGGAGTCCCAGATCCTTCACGATGTTCCGGAGATCCACTCGATCCTGACTCATATCGAGAGTGAACCGGCAACCATCGAGGAGCCGGAAACATTCAGCAGTGCAAACCGCGTACTGGAAAACCATCTTCGGCACGCAGCCGCCGATTTTTCGGAAATCATCGATGTACATGAAATCGTCGTGACCAGAACGGGAGATCATACACAGCTTTCCTGTCATTGCACATTTCCGGATGAACTATCGATGGCTCGGGTACACGAGATTATGACCTCTCTTGAAACACGTTTTAAGATGGATGCGCCGGAGATTTATCGTGTTCTCATCCATCCCGAACCAGTCACAGATAATTCCCGTTAAGGACCGCACATGATCGCAAAGACTGAATGGAAAGGCGAGATGCTCTTCGAAGGAAGTACAGAGAGCGGCAATCGCCTGATGTTTGATGGAGATTCGAAGCATGCTGGCGGACCAAGCCCGATGGAAGCCGTTTTGATGGGCCTTTGCGGATGTACTTCGGTTGATATCGTCAGCATTCTGCAGAAGAAGCGTCAGCCCTTTACTTCCCTCACTGTCTCGGCAACAGCCGAACAAGCATCGGAATCGCCGCGCTACTTCACGAAAATTCAGCTCATCTATAAGGTCGGCGGCAAGGTCTCTCGCAAGGCGATGGAAGATGCAGTCGCTCTCTCGAAGAACAAGTACTGCTCGGTCTCTTCAATGTTGGAAAAAACAGCAAAGATTGAATTCCTCATTGAATATGCCGATGGAGAACCTTTGGAATGATTCGCTACTTCCGCTTCGCTTCCGTCATGCTGCTGCTGATAGTCGTTGCCATGCTATCGGCTGTGACAACTATGCACTTCGCAATTCACGGAGCGGAAGTCACTGTACCCAACTTCAAAGGCATGTCTCTTTCGGAAGCTGAGCGTCAGTCCTCGGGACTGGGCCTGAACCTGAATGTAGAAAACAGGTATTACTCTTCCGATATGCCAGCTGGAAATGTCCTCTCTCAATCTCCAACTCCCGGCACAGTAGTTCGACGCGAATGGAATGTACGTATCGCCGAGAGCCTTGGTCCGCAGAAGGTTTCCATACCGAATGTGGTTGGAATACAGGAACGCGCTGCCGCCCTGCAACTTCGGAAAGTAGGACTGGAGCTGAATACCACAGCACACATTCCTTTCCCCGGAGCAAATCCGGGAACCGTAATCGCGCAAGACCCACCAGCTAACGGTAAAGATGTGGAACGTCCGAGTGTCAGTATCCTCATTGCCGGCTCGCAAGCAGACGAAGCCAATACGGGCTTTGTCATGCCCGATTTTGTCGGTCAATCCTCTAGCGTCGCTATGTCTACGCTGGGTCTGCAAGGAATTAAAGTCGACCAGCCCAAGTGGGTCGATGTCGGGGTCGCCCAGGTAGGTCAGGGCAATGCCCCCATCCAGGCAATCAAGGTTCCTGGAACCATCCTGGCACAAACCCCAGCAGCAGGAAGTTTTCTCTCGCCCGGAACCCTTGTTCAGTTCTCCGTGGTTCGCTAGATATTCGCGGACTTTTGCTGGTTCACAGTAATAGCCAAAACGCTCTAATGCGCAGGGGCATAGTATCCGGATTGGCCTAAGATATTGGCAACCCGGGGCGGTCCAATCAAAACAATTGGATGAAACGAACCATCGTGTTTCAGATGTTTGGGTCGATAGAACAGTTGATACTCCTCTCGAATATCACTTTCGAGTTTGTCTAGAGCAGCCTTTATTTCTACTTCTGATACATCTCCCCAAATCACACGTCCACCGGTCTGATCAGTCAAATTCCTTAGTGTTTCCGGTCCCGAGGACGTATCTTTGCGGGACGAAGTAAAAGCGTAAATAGCTGTATGAGCGTGTTGGCACATGCCTGCAGCTTCTTGCAATGTTGTATGGCTCGAAGTATCTACTCCATCCGAAAAAAGCAAGATGGCATTTTGAGTGTTATCTTCTCGTGGCTTAAATTCATAGAAGCAGGTGTTAAACAAGCTATCGAAGAGACCTGTACCATCGAGCGAACCTTCTGCACTTGAACCAACATGCTTGATTCCAGATATTACGGCGTTCAGATCGTGACTCCAGGGTTGAACAACGTTTCTTGCTCTGCGGAATCCAACCACAAGGCCGGAATCAGCTTGTTTTTGTATAAGCTTTTGTGCGGCGGCTATGGCGGTTGCACGACTTTTTGCCACATGTCCGAAAACAGATCCACTCGTATCTATTACGAATCCCATGCGCAACGGGCGCTCTGCTAACCTTTGTAAAGAAACAACTGTGCCCGGACCGTTCCCGTTATCGAAAAGATCGATTTCTGGAATTTTCAGATCATCGACTGGTCGTCCAGAAACGTCCACAGCATGAAAGATGACACTTATTTCTTCTACAGATACCGTTATCTTGTAAGGGTTATCCGGCTGGGGGTCTACACCACTTTGCGCAAGAGTTGTCGCCGTAGCGAGCAGGATATAGATGAAAAGCTTGTAAGAGGTCTGATGGTACCCCAAGAGTTTTTCCCTTGCCAAAGTTACATCTCTTATAGAAACCCTCGGCTTTTGTCGAGCTAATAATCCCTTTGATAATTGGATATTCACGCCTGTCGTCGATCGGAGATCTCGCTAAGCTTCGAACTGATTTCACTTACTCGAGAATTCAATTACTAAAGAACTAGCTACTATACTCTCGAACGACTTTGGGAAACTCAAAGCTACACACGCTGCAGGATTGCAGCAAAAAATCCATCGCAGGGAGCCGTACCAGGGAGAGTGCGAAGGAATCCATCCCGAATAGATGTCTGCTGAAGTATCGATAATCCTTCCGCCGTAAGTCTTCCCTCTGCAGCCAAGGCCTTCAGCTCCTGATCGAGCGGAACCAATTGCCATTCGGATTTCAACGAGGCCTCTATGACTTGCTCATTCTCCTCGGGCTCCAGAGAACAGGTGGAATAGACAAGCCGTCCACCGCTACGTACAGACCGCATTGCGGCTCGTAGAATCTCCTTCTGTCTCTTCTGTTGTCGCGATAGATCCTTCAACTCAAGGCGATTCCGAATCTCGGGATTTCGGGCCAGAGTTCCCGTCCCGCTGCAAGGCACATCGCACAGGACGAGATCGAAAACAGCTTCTTCTTTTAGCAATGCGGCATCTGCCACGCAGCACTTTATCTGTGGGCTGAACGGGAGCGCCGCAAGCATGGACTGCATCTGCTCCAAACGTCGCGGGCTTACATCGCAGGCAGTAATCTCTGCCTGAGGATTACACTCGGCCAAAACAGCTGTTTTGCCTCCCGGAGCAGCACAACAATCCAGGATCTGCGAACCTCGACCCGCCAGTTCGGCTATTAGCTGAGAGGCCTCGTCCTGCAGACGAATCCACCCTTTTCGAAAAGCATCGGTAGAGGTGACATCGCCCTTGCGAACTCGACGGGCAGCCTGAAGAAACGCTCCAGGATCGAGCTCAATACCTTCGGCAAGCAGAGATTCTTCCGCCTCCGGATGCAAGAGCCGTATCGCAGCGACAGGTTGCTCCTGATCGAAACTGCAGATGGTACTAGCCGCCTCAATGCCATAGGCCTGCGCCCAACGCGCAACCAGCCACTCCGGATGAGCTGTGGCCTGCGCCATTGCACCGATATCGGCTGGAAGCCTCTCTTCCCGGGTCTTCGGTGCCTTCGCAATTTTGCGAAGAACTGCATTCACCATTCCCGCAGCAAAGCGGTTCTCTGTTTGTTTGGCAAGCTCTACGCTATCGGAGATTGCGGCATGAACAGGAATTCGATCCATGTGCTGAAGCTGAAAAGCTCCCAGGCGAAGCGCAATACGAATCTCATCGTCAAGCTTGGCGTTAGGCCTTTTGAGGAAAGAAGCGATCTGGGCATCCAGTCTTAATTGCCACCGCAATACGCCCATGACCAGCGCAGTACACAGGTTTCGATCGAGTGCCGATAGATGATTAACAGCGGCTGAACGCAAGAGCTCATCTGAATGACCTTTGCCGCGCTCGACCCGTAGAAGAATATCGAAAGCTGCAACTCTGGCAGAAGCGGTTTTAGCTGACATGGCAGAAACTAGGCCAGAGTCTGGCCGCTCTTAAGCTGAGCCCCACGGAGAAAATCGGCAGCGGACATACGCTTCTTGCCTTCTAGTTGTAATTCCAGAATCTCAAGACAGCTTCCCTCACCGCATGAGACAAAGAACCGCCCGGATTCGATCCGAATCTCTCCTGGTTGAAGTTTTCCCGTTGCCTCAACTTGAGCTAAACGATGAACGGCAAGCTTCTTCCCGGCGAGCATGGTGTAGGCACCAGGCCAAGGCTGAAATCCACGCCAACGGTTATAGATCTCCGCTGCTGTTCGTGAGAAATCGATGTGGCCATCCTCCCGCGTCAAGATGGGAGCAAGCGTAGCCTGAGAATCATCCTGCTTACGCGGCGAAAGAGTCCCTGCCGCAAGCCCAGCCAGCGTCTCAACCATCAGCTCCGAACCCTCTTCCGCAAGCACAGAAAAGAGATCTGCAGCTGTCTGATCGGGAGCAATCGGAGTCTCTCGTTGCAGGAGAATGTCTCCTGTATCGAGGCCTTCATCGATACGCATTGTTGTGTTGCCTGTAACTGTATCGCCAGCTGCTACTGACCATTGGATAGGAGCAGCTCCACGCCAGCGTGGCAACAAAGAGGCATGAAGATTGATATTGCCGTGCTTTGGAAGATCCAGCATCCAGCGAGGAATAATGCGACCATAGGCCACGACAAGAATTACTTCCGGAGCAATCGATTCCAGCTGCGAACGGAATTCGGAATTGTTCTTGATCTTTTCCGGTTGGACAACCGGTAACCCGGCAGCAAGTGCGGTTTCCTTTACGGGAGGAGCTACCAGCTGCATTCCTCGACCACTGGGGCGGTCCGGTTGAGTAACAACAAGAGCCACCTCATGCCCGGCGGCGAGCACGCGCTTGAGTGTCGGTACAGCAAAGCTCGGAGTTCCGCAAAAGACTAGCTTCATCTACCACTCACCTGCCTGCTGTAGCTTGCGAATCTTTCTCAGAGCAAAACTTCTTTTCAGCGAGCTGATACGGAAGATGAAGAGCTCTCCTTCAAGATGATCGATCTCATGCAGGAAGCAGCGGGCAAGCAACTCGTCCGCATCCTGTTCGAACCACTCGCCCTTGGCATTCTGCGCACGAACGCGGACGTGGTTAGCACGCTCTACCTTCTCGAAGAGGTTCGGGAAGCTCAGGCAGCCCTCGTCACCGAGTTGCTTTCCCTCACTGACCAGGATCTCAGGATTGATCAGAACGAATTTCCCCGCAGGATCCTTGTCCTGGGTCAGGTCTACAACGATCAACCGCTTTGAGACGCCTACTTGCGGTGCAGCCAAACCAGCGCCATGCGCCTTGTACATCGTCTCAAACATGTTGTCGATGAGGGTCTGCAGCTCTTGGTTGAATTCGGTTACCGGCTCCGCTTTACGCTGCAGGATCGGATCTGGATATTTAACGATGGGCAGAATCATCGACGTCCTATTTCAAATCTATCTCTGGAATTTTCTGAAAACCGAGGGCAGTCCGGTAAAGTCACGGTCACAATTACCATTCCCCTGCCCGTTGCATCTTGCGAATCTTGCGTAAAGCCAAATCCCGCTTTAAGGAACTGATACGAAAGATGAAGAGAATGCCGTCGAGATGATCGATCTCATGCTGAAAACAACGGGAAAGCAGTTCCTCCGCATCCCGTTCGAACCACTCGCCTTTCGCATCCTGTGCTTTGACCTTCACGAGAGAGGCACGCTGAACCTTATCGCGAATGTCAGGCAAGCTCAGGCAGCCTTCCTCTTCGAACTGCTTCCCTTCCTGAAAAGTAATCTCAGGATTCGCCAGGACAATCTTTTCGGCAGAATCTTTTCCTAAGCTCAAATCCACAACCGCCAGGCGTTTAGAAACACCCACCTGAGGTGCAGCTAAACCAATGCCTTGCGCGTGGTACATCGACTCAAACATATTGTCGATCAGAGTTTGCAGTTCCTGGTTGAACTCAGTTACCGGCTCCGTGGGCCGCTGCAAAATCGGATCGGGGTACTTAACAATGGGAAGAATCATTTTGCGCTACTCTTCTAAGCAATCTCACTTTCGCGATAAACCCTGCTCATTTCGTCCCAGGCGGTTGCATTGGGAAAAATAACCGCCCTCGACCAAACTTTCTGCTGGGCACCGAAGTGAAAGGCTTCTACCGGAGGCCGACTCCTCCGGGTCATACTAAAAATTACGTATTTGTTCGATATAACCGTTGTAATTACGGAGCAGCTCTTCTGCAGAGTCTCCCCCGAACTTCTCCAAAACCAGCTTGGCAATAACGTATGCCACCATGGCTTCTCCGGCTACGCCTGCTGCCGGTACCACACAGATATCGCTCCGCTCGTAACTGGCTGAGGTTGGCTCCTTCGTATCGAACCGCACCGATGCAAGGGGACGCCGCAAGGTGCTGATCGGCTTCAGATAGCCACGAACTACGATATCCTCTCCATTCGAAATTCCGCCTTCCACTCCACCTGCATTGTTACGATCCCGGTGGAAGTGCGTAAATCCCCCAGGGGAGGCAGCATCATAGGAAATTGGATCGTGGACCTCGGAGCCAAAGGACTCCGCCGCAACCACTCCCCGTCCCAGTTCAACCGCCTTTACAGCTTGCAGAGACATCACAGCCCAGGCCAATAGCCCATCGAGACGTTCGTCCCAGTTCGCATAGGTACCGATACCCGGTGGCAAACCATGCACTACTACTTCAAAGATGCCGCCAATGGTGTCTCCGGTGCGAGAAGCTTGCTCGACCTCTGCCTTCATCAGTTCTTCGGTTGCATGATCCACACAACCCAACAGAACATGGTCCCGAGTCGCCAATTCAGCGATCTGCTCCCACGAAGGGCTCTCTTCCAGCTCAACGCGCCCCACACGGACAACATGGCTGGCAACCTGAATTCCCAGGTGGCGCAGTAGCAATTTGGCAAAAGCACCAGCAGCCACCCTGGCCGTGGATTCTCTCGCCGAAGCTCTTTCCAAAACATAACGGGCTTCGCGGAAGTTGTACTTCAACGCGCCGGCCAGATCTGCGTGTCCGGGGCGCGGAGAGGCAACCGCTTGATGCTTCGCGGGGTCACCAGCTTCTACCGGAAGCTTCTCTTCCCAATTCTTCCAATCGTGATTGGCAATCTCGATCGCAATAGGCGATCCGATCGTCTTGCCATGTCGAACGCCGGATAGCACATGAGCTTTATCCTGCTCGATGCGCATACGGCCTCCACGGCCATATCCTTGCTGGCGCCGCCAAAGCTCGCGATTGACGAATTCCAAATCCACCGGAAGACCGGCTGGAAGGCCAGAGACAAGAGCCATCAAGCTCTCGCCATGAGATTCACCTGCAGTTGAGAAACGTAACATGGGATCGTATTCGATTGTACCCCGTACATGATCTTTCCCATGACGGGAGGCCCAAAACGAGAGGCCTAAAGCATTTAGCTCCGGCTGTGAACCACGAAGTGATACAGCGCAGAATTCCACCAGGAAAGGACCGGCTTCAGTCCCTCACGTAGAAAGGCGCTGAAGCCGTATCTCTCATTTCTTATTGCTCTTCTTCACAGCTAGAAGGCCGTAACTTCCTTCTTTTCAGGGCCGCTTCTTTGCACGAAGAGCCGTTATCCCAATAGACCCGACAGCGGCGTAGATTCGGGTTCCGGCTCTGGCTCCGTCTCAGGCTCAGTGCGATTGCTGTTAGTGGCCGGTTCACCGCATCCGAGGTAATCTGCCGTACGCAATAGTGGTCGGTCCATTGCACGAACCCAATCGGTGAATTGCCCGCTCTCCTTACCCATCTGCGCTGCCTTTTCAAATTCGCTGCGCATGGTTTGCATCTTGGCATCCAGATCGTCGAGATAGTGCAGCATCACAGCCTCGGGAATCATCGGAAGCTTTGGAGATCCGAATTCCAGCTTCCCGTGATGGCTCAAGATGAGGTGTAAAACCAATGTTTTCAGGCGTGAAGGGAAATCCGGCAATTGGTCCATCTTGCGGGTCACGATCCCGATGCCGATCTGGATATGTCCCAGAAGCTGGCCCTCGATGGTGTAATCGAATCCGGTCTTCCAACTTAACTCGCGCAGCTTGCCGATATCGTGCAGAACGACCCCGGTCAATAACAGGTCCCGATTGATCTCCTGATAATGAGCTGCGACACTTTCAGCCAGCCCTAATAGAGAAACGATGTGTTCCAGAAGGCCTCCCAGCCAGGCATGATGCATGGCTTTGGCTGCCGGGGCCTCTTTCAAGGCTCGCGCAATGGCCGTATCCTCCAAAAGTGACTCAAGCAAAGCCTTCAGGTAGGGATCGCGGAAGCTGGAAGCATATCCGCAAAGGCTTGCCCATAGAGCACCTACGTCCTGGGTTGTACTGGGAAGGAGATCGCTACGATCAAACTCCCCCTCGGAAGCCCGGCGTAACTCGTCTACTTTCAACTGCAAGCGGCCATCGAAACGGCATACCTGTACACGGGCACAGATGACATCCCCCTTCTGCACCGCACCGGAGGGTGGTAGATTGTCCCACATCCGGGCCTCAATCTGGCCGGTGCGATCTCCCAGCGTCAAGGTCAGATAAGCAGAGCCATTCTTCGTGAGGCGTTGTTGGTATTGCAGCACCATGTAAGTAGCTGAAAAGGAAGGCGCGTTTTCAAAAGAAGCTAAATCCGCGATATAGACCGTTTTCACTCTTCCAGTGTCCCTCGAAATATCAGAAAATGCAGCTTTCTTTCGATGTCTCAGACAAAGATTTAGCTTCTTTCCAAAATAGATGAGCGCTGCACAATGGCAGCGCTCATGACAAACCTGAACAGGTTTAGCCTATTTTTGTGGTTGAGGTGTCTCAGCGGGCTGAGTGCTCGGCGTCTGATCGGCAGCGGGAGCCGCTTGGGGCTGCTGCTGTTCTGGCTGAGCTTCCTTCTTGTTCTTATTGGCACCGGAATACCTGGTCTTCTGCCCGTTGGTTTCGGCCTTTTGCTTCTTCGGCTTCTGCTTGGTGGAGGTATCGCCATTCAAGCCCAAAGGTGCCGCTTGAGTCTGACGCGCGGCAACATCCTCGGCATCCGGCGGAGGCGGAGCAAAAGGATCTTCCTTGGGTCCCTTCTGCTTCTTCTCCTTGGGCAGCTTGGCCCGAGCGCTGAAACGGCTCTTCTTCTTGGGCTCTGCTGTTGCTTCCAGAGGATTTGCAGGCTCTTCCTCAGCATTCGCCGCTGGAGTATTGGTATTGTCCGCAGCTTGGACGGCTCCTGCATCTTCCTTCTTGGTCAATCCCTTTGGCAGTGTCTCGCGAGGTGCCTGACCGAAGCGGATCTTCTCCTTCTTGCCCGGCTTCATCGTCCCTGACGAAGCGACATCCGAAGAGCTTTTTGCAGTCTTGGCCTTTGCAGGTACTGCTGCGGGTGCCGGTTTCTGAGCGGTAGGAACCGCAGTAGAGGACGACTCTCCCACTGCCTGAGAATCCGTGGTTGCTGCAGCGGTAGCCGGAGCAGCAGCCGGGGCTGAAGCAGGCGGCAGTGCCGGAGCGTTCTGAACTTCCTTAGGGGCCTTTACCGTATGAGTCTTTTCACGGAAGCGGACACGCTGAACCTTCTTTTTCTTCTTCGGGGCCGGAGGAACGTAGGCGCTGAAAACTGGCTTGGTCTGATTCGGACTTGCACCGGAATCGACATAGCCGGGCTTCAGATCAAGAAAGGCCTGTTCACGAAGAGTGGTCAAGAACTGACGCAGTGCAGGCTGCATCCTCTGCATGTAGAGGGTCTCTTCGACTTCCTGCTGCACGTCCTTAAGCTGGGGGGTGCCACCCTCAACGTGGCCGGTCACCTTCAGGATGATGTATCCCTGTTTGGTCCGGATAGGTTCGGTAAATTCACCTGTCTTCAGGCCAAAGGTACTATCTTCCAACGCTTTAGCCAGCATCCCACGTCTGAAATTCCCGAGGTCTCCGCCTTGAGCGGCCGTCGCTCCATCGCTATAGGAGCGGGCCAGTGTCTCAAAAGCCTGACCAGCCTTCAGTTTGGCTTCAATATCGTCGGCCTTGGCTTTCGCTGTGGCCAGCTTTTGAGGATCGACGTCGCCAGTATCCCCTTTTTCAGTCGCAGAAGGAGCAGGTTTGCCAGTTGAGACCAGAATTTCACTCAAACGAACCGATTCAGGGCGGGAAAACTCTGCCTGGTGAGCCGCAAAGAACCTCTGCACTTCACCGGGAGTCACCTGCAGGCGGCGTCCAACTTCTTCGCGGACAACCTGCTGAGTAACGATGTCATTACGGATCTTGGCCTTGAAATCTTCGAAAGAAACCTGCTGATCCTTGGCTGCTTTTTCCAAATCGTCCAAGGTCTCCAGGTGATACTGCTTACGGATCTCGTCGAGCCTCTTGATCAGCTCTGTTTCCCCGTTAATGCCGAGCTCTTTCCCCTTGGAGAGAAGCAGCTGCTGATCGATCAGATCGCGCAGGAGGTTCTTCTTACGATTTTCCAGGTCCTGGGGCATCACTCCCTGCTGCCGGGCCTCGGCCTCAAGCTGCTGTTGGGCACGCTCATAATCCGAGCGGGTAATGATCTGATCATTGACCCGGGCGATGATTTCTTCCACGGTTACGCCGCCATAGGGACTCTGCTGCTGAGCCGACAATGGGGAGTTGGGAGTTGCCTGGCTCATAGCCACGGGAGCAAAGGAAGCAGTGCTCAACAACAACACCGCGGGATATACGAAGGATCGCAAAGTCATCGCTCTCAACATCTCAAAAGGAAAAGAACCTAATACTACCGCTGGTTATTCCAACGGATCGGATCCTCCCACACAGATGATTCCATGGTGGGAAAACTGTTCTTGCCATTCTAGAGCATTTCCCTTGAAGGCGTATTTTGGGAGACTTTCCAGGATCCCATCCTGCCCCCATGCAGCCGAAAATATGGCCTACAGGTTCCTAATTAAAAGGAATCGGCGACCGCGTCTGGCCCCGAAGCAGCTAATACTTCCCCCCCCTCGCAGGGGCTCTTCCCGACCTTTCAGGCAGGGGTGAAGAGGTGGGAGGGATGCCCGCTTTGGGAATCTGGCAGAGAGAGCCCTCTTTCCGGCCCGTATCGGGTGGGTGGCATAGGATTTGAGCGGGAACAGGCAAGCGTCCCGAATGCTATACTCCGCTTGAGGATCGCTCCCCTGCTAACAAGTGACGGCGCAAAGCTGTCTTTGTAAGGAGTCACGCATCCGGAGGTTTTTTCACGACCATGTCGTCCCCTACGCGCCGCACTCTCTTTTCACTCATTATCTTCTTTACTGTTTGTGGTCTTGCCGGAACGGTACTACAAAAGCGTGTCGGGGCTCAGTCTGAGTCGGACGAGTCGCAGATGAGAGACAATCTGCGGGCATTTTCCAGTGTCTACAGCATTGTCGAGCAGAACTACGCAGACCCCATCACAGGGGACAAGGCTGAAAAAGTCATCTATGACGGGGCTATTCCCGCCATGCTCCGGGTTCTGGACCCACACTCCAACTTCTACGACCCCAAAGCCTACGCCAAGATGCGCGAAGATCAGCGCGGCAAATACTACGGCGTGGGAATGCTGATCCAGTCGCAAAACGGCAAAGTCACCGTGGTTATGCCTTTCGAAGGCACTCCTTCCTTTAAAGCCGGGATTCGCCCAGGCGACGTCATCGCTGCTGTCGATGGAAAACCGACGCAGAACATGGACTTGAATGACGTCACGGCCCTTCTGAAGGGACCCAAAGGAACCCACGTTCAGGTCACAATCGCCCGTGAAGGAAATGAGAAGCCTTTCGTCTTCGATCTGATTCGTGATGAGGTCAATCACAATTCCGTTGATTTGAAATATCAGATCAAACCCGGTGTCGGGTATATCCACCTGACCAACTTCCAGGAAACCACCGGACGCGAAATCTCGGATGCAGTCGACAGCTTTGGAGAGATGAAGGGGCTAGTCCTCGACCTTCGTAATAACCCAGGCGGATTGCTTAGCGAGGCCGTGGCTGTTTGCGACAAGATGCTCGGCAAAGGGCAGGTAATCGTCAGCCAGAGAGGACGCGCTTATCCTGAACAGATCTATCGCGCTACCCATGGAAATGGCGGACGCGTCTACCCGATTGTTGTACTGGTAAACCGTGGCACGGCCTCCGCAGCCGAGATCGTCTCGGGAGCGCTGCAGGATCATGACCGGGCTCTCATCGTCGGAGAAACCACCTTCGGCAAGGGCCTCGTCCAGACGGTCTACAACCTCTCCGAAAACACCGGATTGGCACTGACGACCTATCACTACTACACTCCGTCAGGACGCCTTATTCAGCGGAATTACGCAGGGGTCTCGCTCTACGACTACTACTTCAACCACAATCAGAAACAGCAGCCTGACAATACGAATCGCGAAGTGAAGCTGACAGACTCAGGCCGTACAGTTTATGGCGGTGGCGGTATTACTCCCGATGAGAAGATCGAGCCACCCCAGTCAAATCACTTCCAGGAAGTATTGGCTGAGCACTATGTCTTCGCTAACTTCACAAAGCACTACTTGTCGAATCGCAATGTAGATAAGAATTTCCAAGTTGACGACGCTGTTCTGACGGAGTTCAAGCGTTTTCTTGGAAGCCAGCAGATCACCTACACCGATCAGGACATGAATGGCGTGATGGATTGGCTCAAAACCAACATCAAGGCCAGCATCATCACAACCCAATTCGGACAGATCGAAGGTCTGAAGATCCTGGCAGACTGGGATCCGATGATTCAAAAAGCTCTGACTTATCTGCCGCAAGCCCAGGCATTGCAAGAGAATGCCAAGAAGGTCCTCGCAGAAAAGGCACAAGCCCGTCTGGATTAATTTCAAGCAAGTTGAACCTATAGAACCCGGGAGCAGATGCTCTCGGGTTTTCTAATTTAGGAAACCCTCCCAGAAAACGACCAACGCTGTTATGTAATTCGGAGCCGAAGCTTCTCACTCCGACTGCTTTGCTGTTACAGAATGCGGCAATAGCAAAGAGCAACTATCCCGAAGCATTTGATACTCGGCTAAATCTAGAGCATTTCCCTTTTAGGTGTACACTGATTTTAGGCGATACTCTGCGTAGCAAATATTTGATGGCGAAGGCATATTCCGATGACCTGCGGCGGAGGTTTTTGTCCGCTTATGAGCAGGATGAGGGAACGCTGGAGGAATTAGCCGAGCGTTTCATGGTCAGTGTGGACTATGGAAAGAAGCTGCGACGTCAGTTTCTTCGCACGGGTCAGATGGAGCGTGTAGAGCAGCAGCGCGGCATCCCACGCAAGCTATTCGATGGGCCACGAGAGCAGCTGCGTGCTTGGCTGAAGAAAGAGCCGGATTTGACGCTGGAGCAATTGCAAGACAAGTTGCGCACCGATTGCGGCGTAACAATCGGCCACTCCCAAGTAGCCCGTGCGCTGCAGCAGATGGGATTGAAGTTGAAAAAAAGTCACTCCACGCCAGCGAGCGAGATAGCGAAGAAAATCGTCGTCGACGAAAGGAATTCGTCGAACGTCTCGGTACGATCGCGCCAGAAAAGCTGATCTTCCTGGACGAAAGCGGTGTGACCACACGTATGACCCGTTTGTACGGACGTGCGCCAAGTGGGCAACGAATCCACGAGAGCACTCCGGAAGGCAATTGGCAGATCCTCACCATTCTGGGCGCCATGAGCACCCGCGGCATCCTTGCTGCCATGAGCATCGAAGCGGCTACGGATCGGGAAATATTCCTCGCCTTTCTCGACAAAGTCCTCTGCCCAGCCTTGCAAGCCGGCGATGTAGTGGTCATGGATAATCTCAGCTCGCATAAGGTCGATGGAGTCCGTCAGCGCATTGAGGCATGCCAGGCCGAGTTGCTTTACCTGCCGCCCTACTCCCCCGACTTGAATCCCATTGAAAAAGCTTGGGCCAAGCTCAAGCAGATCCTTCGTCAACTCAAGGCTCGAACCACCGATGCTCTGGATCAGGCGATCTCTCAAGCCCTTGGCGAAATCTCACCGGCCAACGCTCAGGCATGGTTTCGTCTTTGTTTTCACGGTGTATAGCTGAAGGGGAAATGCTCTAAGTAGAACTCGGCCGCATTACAGTTTCGATCTGCCTTCATTACGGAAAGAGCCCTGCTCCATTCCCCCATTTGCGTAAAATCCTTGGGCTATAACGACAAAAGGGTATGGCTTCGCAGCCATACCCTTTTGTTCTTTTGGGTTTAGTTGGTTAGAAAAAGAGTTTGCTCGAGACCTGCAGCTGACGAGGCCCATAAAGCGTGCTGCTCGTCGCAGTCGTTAACCCGAACTGAGAGACTCCGCCGACCTTATACGGAGCGATGCAGGAGTTCGTATGCCCCGTGCAGCTCTCGGTATATTGGAAGGCGTTTGTGTTGACTGACAGCCTGTTCTGCTGATTAAAGAGATTGAAGGCCTCAGCAAGAAACTGCATCTTGAATCTCTCGTTGATTTTGATATCACGCGAAAGACGGGCATCGATATTACGAAGCCCCGGGCCCGGGAAGGCGTTGCGACCAACTTGGGGAGCCCGCGCAGGTGTTGCACTGTTAAACAGGCTTACCGCACCACCTGTAACACCGCCATCGCCTACAGTCGAAGAGATCGTCGTACCGCCATCCAGCTTAATGGAACGGACCGAGCTGTTGATCTGCGGATAACCGAACATGTTTGCGGTTACTGGCAGACCAGTCTGCTCGGTTGCAGTTCCGGAGAGGCTCCAGCCGTTAGCAAGAACCCGCAACGACCGGGATGAAATTGATGTAAATTCCGGTGCGTAAACAATAGTTCCAACGAACCGGTTTCTCATATCCATGTCAGAACGAGCATACTCGGGCTTACGATTGAAGGGATCGAGAGGAGAGTTAGTACCGTTGAACGTACCATTCACACCAGAGACCTGACTGCCATCGATTGCCTTTGCCCAGGTGTAATTCAAGAGAAGCTGGAGACCGTGATCGAAAGGCTTCTTGATACTAACCGCCATCGAGTGATACCAGGAGTTAACGTCGCTAAAGCCAACCAACAAGCTTCTGACATTTGTATCTCTGCGAGCGGTATAGAAGGGTACAGTAACCGTCTTGAGCGTATTTCCTGAAGCATCGAGTACATCGTAGGACTTCGTATGTGTAGCCGACTGCAGGTTGGTATCGATAAACATCGGCAACCTCATGCCCCGCGTTCCCACATAGCCAATCGAAAGGCTCATTTTGCCCGGCAACTGCTGTTCGATCGCAAGGTCCATTGAGTGCGTGTAGGGATTCTTGAAATCCGGACTCATACCTCTAAAGGAAAGAGGCGCAAGATTATTGGCTGAAGTTGTATTAATAGCTTGAGAAGTCGCAGCACCGGCAAACGGAGCGGCTAAAGCTGGCCCAGGAGGAGTAAACAGAACATTCGGTGCTGTCACAGCATAACTGTCGGTTGGAAGAACCGTGTATTGCTGTTGATAGACACCATTCTCGACCCGCATTGTGTAATATGTGCTATTTGAAGTTAGGCCGACAAATATACCGTACCCGCCATGGACAACGGTTCCGTTATGGGGTTGCCAGGAAAAGCCCACGCGCGGCTGAAACTGGTAATAGCTGATATTGATCTTATTCGTATAGTAATTACCCAGACTGCTGGGAAGAACATTTCCTATTGCAGGATATGGACGAGAAGGTTGCGGAACAAGCTGCACGTCGTAACGCAAGCCTCCGCTTACCAAAAAGTCCGGAGTGATTTTCCATCGATCTTCTACGAATGCAGCCAGATCTTTATTACAGAAATCATCGATTCCTTTATGCGTGATTGGATCGTTTACCTGAACAAAGTTGGAGTAGTGTTTCCCTCCATTCAGTCCATAAACATCCTGAACCCACGCACCAAACCGCAAAGCCAGCGAGTCTTGGCCGGCAGGAGCATTCGATGCATAGGAATAGTTGCCATTTCCTTGAAAGAGGTTGGAGATGTACTCATGAATAAAGTTGAGATCGACTCCGGCCTTAATGGAATGCCGGCCATGAGTGGTTGAGTAGATATCGGCAATCTGCCAACGATGTTCGTCAGGGAAAGAACCACGCGGAAGAGCCGTTGTTTCGCCGTATCCGGCAAGCCCTGAAATACTAACGTTCGGACCAGGTCCATTGCTCTCGGCAGTCTCCAGATCGCGAGACCATTGAAATCTGAGTTCATTCACCGAACGGGCCGAAAGGACGGAACTCCAGGAGGCAACACCAATCCGCTCGTGAAAATTGGCTGTGCCGTTTGAGGTGACTGAACTGCTGCTTATATTTGTAGTATTTGAGGTGTTGTACCCGTTGGGTTCATTGAAGTTTTGCCAGTTAAAGCTCGCGCTGACATGGTTCTTCGAATTGAGCTGATAGTCGAGCTTTGGGAAAAAGATATCCTGCTTGATAGTTCTGGAATAAGCACCGGGAAGGCTATTCAAAAACTTCTTTGCTGCGGTGCACTGGCTGTCAGAGACTCCCGTGGGACATGTGTAGCCATTGATCACTGAAGCAGTTACATTGTTCGGATAGAGATAAAGGATAGGATTGACTTTCCGGAAACCATCATAGGTCAGGAAATAAAAGAGCCTATCCTGCTTAATTGGCCCGCCTACACTTCCGCCAAACTGATGCTGCTGATGAACAGGCTGCGTCCGGATATTGCTGCTTGTCTTTCCGTAGGGATCAAGGGCATTGAGATCGGGATAGCGCAAATAGTAGAAGAGATCACCATGGATGTTGTTGGTACCGGATTTCGTAATGGCATTGATCTGCCCGCCTGCAGCTTGACCGAATTCAGCGCTATAGCCGGAGGTCGCTGATTGGAACTCCTGGATGGAATCCTGGCTATACACATAAGGTGCTCCAATGGAGCGGCCGCGAGCCTCAGAGAAGAATGCCTGATTATTATTGGCACCATCGACAAGGTTGCTGTTGTAAAGACCAGAAATACCACGATAAGAAATAAGTCCAGTATTGCCATCCGGAACTACATTCGGAGTCAACAACACAAAGTTGTCATAACGGCGGCCATTTACAGGCAGATTGCCGATAAGATTCTGGCCAAGTTCCTGGGAGGCTTCTACTTTTTCCGTATCGATAACCGGAGTTGCGAGAGTAACAAGAACGGAGGATTGAACTGATTGGAGAGGAAGTTCTATATCGATTCCGAGTGTTTGACCGACCAATAAGGTCAGATTCGTTCGGTCAAAGGTGGCGAATCCGGAAGCTGTCGCAGTAATTTCGTAATGTCCCGGCTTGAGAAACTGTGCCGCATAAGTGCCTGCCTCGGTGGTGGTCACTATACGTTCGATTTGAGTATCCGTGTTGAGAATCTTTAGTGTGACATTTGGAATAGCCGCATGGCTCGCATCGGTTACCGTTCCACTGATCGTTCCGGAACCTGCAGTTTGGGCCATGGTTCCAATCGCAGAACCAAGCAGCAAAAGCAGCCACAAACAGATCTTTCTACAAGACGGTAAAAACTCAGAATCTCTCATTCTTTTTAGGGCTCTCCTGAATCGAAAATAGACAACTCCCACGCCAAATGCATTGCTTTAGCTGGGGTATTGTTTTCTTGCAACGAGTACTGAATTATTAACGGTGAGTGAGGGGAACTCACCACAAACTTCACGAGCTACAACACCTGAAGTCTGGAACAACTTTGCAATATCTTTACTGAACGATATGGCCGCTACATCAATACCTGCGTACAGCAAGTTTTTGAAAAAGCGCGGAACAATTGCGTCTCTTTATTCAAGACCACAACAGGAACGGAATACTAAAAGAATACGAGAAGATCTGAGAATTTGCTCTCATTTCTTCTCATCTACCTAAACAGTAGCGTCTTTACATGTTTCTGCAAGGTTAAAATCTTTACCAATCCAGATTTTCTGAGGAAAACAAGTACATATAACCATCCTTCGCCGGCTCTTCGCGACAGCATATCCGTCGAAATCTTTCGAAGATTCATACACATTGACGGAAATGAATGGGCATTCGTTTGGAGACAGTTCCCTTACAACCTCATGGTTTCGCCAGGAATCATGACTGTGGAACGAGAACCATCCGAACAAAGATGCAGCTGTGCTTCTCCCCAAATACGAAGAGCCGCTATGATCAGCGGCTCTTCTATATAGAGGATTTGCTCATTTACTTTGCTGCAGGAATCACACCGCATGCAATGCGCGCCCCCGCATTTCCGACAGGGTCTGTTGTGAAATCGTCGGGTTGCGCGTGAATCACAATGGAAGCACCATTTGAGGTAAGCGAAGAGGAACCGCCGGGATCGAGCGTTACACTCTTTACCGTCACGCTCTCATGATTGGTTCCGTCTGCTCCAACCTTCAAGTTAATCGGGATATCTCCTGCATGGGCACCCTCTGGATTCTTCGTCCCGTGCTGCTTATGCTCAGGATTCAGATGCGAACCTGCCGTTTTAAAATCAGGAGCTTCGCATTGCGGATGCTCGTGGATGTGTATGCCATGTTCACCGGGGGGAAGGTTCTTTAAATCCAACTTAATTCGTACACCTTTCCCGGACTGAGTAAGAGTTGCAGTCCCCGCGTCCTTTCCGTCGCTGGTCTTGAAATCAACGGTTACTGGGGCAGACGACTTTGCCAAGGCTCCCACTGGAACCAGGACAACGCCAACACCCAGAAGGACGGTTAAAAGCATGCTGCTCTTCATGTACTCCTCCGAATTGAAGGCAAACAGCGCCTTCGACAACTGTGTTGAATTTGGAAAACCGGGTACAAGACTAGACTCCCAAGATAGCACTCCGGACGCCCAAGCCTCTCTCAGCTCAGGATGAACTCTCGTTCAGATATTGAAGACTACGCTCCAAACGCGTGTCCGGGGGCTGAGTCGTATCGTAATTACGATTCCTGGCGATGTGGGTATTTGCAACAAGTCACTTTGGGCTGCCTCAAGGCGGGAAACAAGATGCAGAATCCTCCAACGGCAGACAAGGTTCTCGGCTAAGGTAATCACCAAGATGCCATGGTGAAAAGGGATTATCGGGAGGGAAACTTGGTGGAGCTAATCGGGATCGAACCGATGACCTCCTCGTTGCGAACGAGGCGCTCTCCCAACTGAGCTATAGCCCCACAACCAGAGGGAGACAACTTGTTGATTTTACCAGTGTCTCGGAAATTCGCAAAGCTGTCAGGCACAACTCAGCAGCCAAATCGCTTCAGAGATGAAAAATCCCAGAATTTAGCCCGCGCAAAACCGCGATAGCCTCCCCGTAACCCGTCAGAGCCGCGATTCAGCGCGGCTCTGATCGGTATTTAAGGGAGTCCGAAGGACTAAGCCGACTTCTTCTCGTGCAATATGGTTCGGCCTTTCGGCCCGGAATCACTCAATCCGGAATCGTCTCCGTGGAAGCTAAATGGGGCGTTCACTACCTTTAGGCCATCTTGGCCTATCCAGGAACCGACGCCATCGATGCCCTGTTCGCCGGAGCCGGTCGAGTCGTTATAGTACTCGTCAACAACACCTTCCGTCGGCGGCAGTAGACCAATGGAAAAGGGATTTTTGCCCAAGCTGTCCAGTGCCGCACTAAAAGCTTTCATGTGAGTGATCTCTCTGGTCATCAGGAACTGCAGGGCATCTTTTGAACCGGGATCATCGGTCAAATGGATTAAGCGCTCATAAGTTATTTTGGCGCGTGCTTCGGCAGCTATATTGTTGCGGAGATCGACATCTAGTTCGCCGGATATCTTCAGATAATCTGCTGTCCATGGATTCCCGACGGAGTTATAAAGATTCAGACCACCGCCACCTGTGATTGCAACTAGAGGATTCTCTTCCGCTTGAGCTAAAGCTTTTTTCATAGGCTTCAGGTGCATACGAATCAGAGCTCCCACGATTTCCAGGTGACTAAGCTCCTCCGTGCCGATATCCATTAGCAGATCTTTTCGTTCAGGATCTTCACAGGAATAGCCTTGTACGGTGTACTGCATTGCTGCCGCAAGTTCGCCATTCGCTCCACCAAATTGTTCCAGCAGCATTTTGCCGAAACGAACGTCAGGGGTCCCAACGTTCACGTTGTACATTAATTTCTTCACGTGATGATACATAATCTCTCCTAAACTCATTTCTAAAGGAAGCCAGAACTATCCCACCCCAAGACATAGGTGAACTTTCCCAACGGAAAGCCTCTCACTTCCTTGTTTTGTCGGAGATATCTACTTTGATTTTTGCTCTGGCTCTCTTACATCTAACCAGTGGGATGTCATCGCTTGCCCAATCAGATGACTGCTTCAAAATTAATCTCTGCCTTGCGCAGCCCTCGGACCGAGTTACATAGATAAATGGCGCGTGCGGAATGGAGATCTCCAATCCGCAAAACTCTCTCTTCCACATCGAGACGAGTATCAAGAAGATATTGCCGATATACGCCGGGAAGAAGTCCGCAAGTAATAGGAGGAGTAAACAACCTTCCATCAAGATCTACCAGAATATTGGTGATGGTGCCTTCCGTGACTTGATCGTATTCGTTGAGAAATAACACTTCGTCAAATCCGCTGCTCAAAGCTCGGGACCGCCATGCATCATACAGGGAACGGCAAGTGGTCTTATGCTGAAAAAAAGGATCTGTAGAAGCAACCCGCTCCGGAGCAATCGCCACCCGAAAAGATTTGTCGTCTTGCTCAATCGACATAGACGAGAGCTGTATCTGCCCTGACTTGTCTAAAAGTAACCGGACGCGATATCTTTTTCCCGCTTCAAAGCAGGATGCGTATCGGGATAGTTCCTCGGTAATCTTCGACTCATCATAAGAAAAAGCAAAATACTCGCTCGATTCACAAAGCCGCCGCAAGTGATAGGCGATCCGCTGGTAGGAACCCTCCCATAGCATGGTTTCTATCAGCTGAAACGAAGGCCGAGCTTTGCTAAAGAACGATGCTTTTAACAAGCACTCCTGGTACTCCTGCTTTGCATCCGAATCGTAGACAATCCCGCCGCCAACCCCCATCTCTCCCTCACTTCCAGAAAGAGCGATAGTACGGATTGCAACATTAAAGATAGCTTCGGAATGCGGAGAGAAGAACCCGATAGAGCCTGTGTAGATGCCTCGTGGTTCCGCCTCAAGCTCACGAATGATCTCCATTGTGCGCACCTTTGGAGCACCTGTAATGGACCCGCAAGGGAAGAGACTACGGAAGATGTCTTCATAAGCAATTCCAGGACGCAGCTTACCGGAAATCCCGGATGTCATCTGAAAAAGTGTGTCGTACCGTTCGACGGTAAAAAGATCTTCTACCTTTACGCTACCGAATTCGCATATTCGGCCAAGATCATTACGAAGCAGATCAACAATCATCAAATTCTCGGCACAATTCTTCACGTCCCGATGCAACCAATCGGAGGCAATCCGATCCTCCACGAGATTGCGTCCACGCGCTACGGTTCCTTTCATTGGACGAGCCCATATATCACTACCACGTAGACGAAAGAACAACTCAGGAGAGAAAGAAAGAATCTGCAAATCCTGAAGATTCAAAAAAGCTGCATACGATACATCTTGACGAGCCAGCAGATCACGATAGAGACCGATCGAAGATCCTGAAAAACCAAATCTAATCTTGTCAGTGAAATTTACCTGATAGGTATCTCCGGAACGAATCCATTCTTTAATTGCTTCGATATGTTCTGTATAGGTCTCCGGTTGAATCTGCAAGCGTACATCTTTGAGCAAGTATGGGCTCTCATCTTGATTGGCCGCGTCTTCAGGAGGGATACGATCTTCTTCGAATCTGCCTGTCAAATGATCGAAGATATATGCCTGCGGATAAACATTGAAGCAGGCAAAAGGAAAGCGACTCTCGCGACAATAACCGGTACCGTGATGAGCAAAAAAGATTCCGGAATCATAGCTAAGGTATCCGGCTACATAATTCCCTTCAGAGACAGCCTCCTGAATCTCGGCAAATAACTGTGGCAACTCTTCCAGCTTGCGAACCACGAGTTGCCGAGAGGGATTCAGGAAAAGAAAACTGCGTGAATTCTCCTCGCTGACTCTGGATGTTTGAAGCAGGATGGCTCCTGCAGTACGCAGAGTTGCGAGATATTTCTCTGGAAAGGGTACCGATCTCAACACGGACATAAGCAAATGGGCTTTAGCTTCTCTCTTTCAGCCCTAGAAAGTTTTTCGCACAAATGTAAACCAGAGCACAAAACCACTGGCAGCTTACCGTCGAATCGAGGACCTCGGGCAAGTCCGGTGTTGCATTGCTGCTCTATGGAAAGGCTACCAGCTTTCGGGTCTCACCATGTTTTTGAACATCCATGCCCGTAGACACGGATTCTGCCATCGGCACCAAAACCGCAAAGGACAGGACAAAAGGACTCGGCAATCACCATCCCTCGTCTCAGGGAAAAAGTGCTGACTTAAAATTAACTAGAGTACCCACGAAGGAGAGGCCAGTCATTACCTCGACGCAGCAACAACGCGCACTCACACCTCGCATTCTCACAACGACGCTCTTTGGCTTTATCTGCTATCTCGGTATCGGTCTTCAGCTTGCGGTGTTGCCTCTATTTGTCCATCTCCAGTTGAACTTCGGACCGGTTCTGGCTGGAATTGCAATCAGTACACAGTATGTTGCTACTCTCTTGAGCCGCCCACAGGCAGGTCGAATGGGAGATTCGGCAGGGCCAAAAACCACAGTGCTCTATGGATTGTTTTCTGGAGGCATCAGCGGAATTCTCCTACTCTGCTCGGCATTATCGGTCCGGACTCCCCTCCTCAGCCTATCTCTGCTTTTGACTGGAAGACTCATTCTTGGCTTTGGAGAAAGCTGGACGGCTACCGGTGCAACAACCTGGGGAATGGGCAGAGTTGGAATCGAAAACACCGCTCAAGTGATCTCCTGGGCTGGCATTGCTTCCAATGGAGGTCTTGCCATCGGGGCTCCCCTCGGCGTCTGGATGGAGAAGCAGTTTGGTCTCTCCTCCATTGCACTCTTGGTAAGTGGATTAAGCTTCGCTGGCTTTTTGTTTGCGCTCAGTGTCCCAAGAGTCACACCTGCCGAAGGAAGACGGCTGCCTTTCGCTTCCGTGCTGAAAAAAGTATTTCCCTACGGCTTCAGCTTAGCTCTAGGAACCGTAGGATTTGGAACAATCGCTTCTTTCATTACGCTTTATTATGCGAACCGGCATTGGCCCAATGCGGCACTCTCGCTGACACTCTTCGGCATGGCCTTCGTTGCTGCGCGCCTGTTTCTCTCGAATACGATCCATCACTGGGGCGGATTTCCAATCGCAATCCTCTCCCTGAGTCTTGAATGCGTGGGCCTGATTTGCCTGTGGCTTGCACCTTTGCACTCGGTTGCCATGATGGCAACTGCCATTACAGGATTTGGATTCTCCCTGGTCTTCCCTTCTCTGGGAGTAGAAGCGATCCGCTCCGTATCCCTAAGCAACAGCGGAGCGGCACTCGGAATCTATACTGCTTTTCTGGATCTTTCACTCGGCGTCGTTGGGCCGCTGGCTGGCTGGGTTGCAAGCTTCTTCGGATTCGCTGCCATTTATTTTGGAGCCGCACTCTCGGTTCTCACCGGAATGCTCTTAACACTATGGCTATGGAAACAGCGAAAGAGAAGCAGGCAACGAGCGAGGAGTCAGCTTTAGCTAGAAGCTGTTTTTATAACTTGCTTCTCCACCTCATTGAAGAACTCTTCAAGCCTGGCTCTCGGAACTTGTCCCTGAGCCATATCCCGGGAACCACCACCACGAAGCCCCAATTTCAGCAATTCACCTTTAAGAATCTCTCCACAAGAAAATTCCGTTCCCGAACCAGCCGCAAGGACGACGGAAGCCGGATCCTGCGCAGTAGACGAGAGCAAAACCACCAGCTTAGGGTCGCTGGCTGCAGCTTTGGACGCAAGCACTTTAATGAATGCGGCATCTTCACCGACCAAGATCTGACGAATCAAACGCAGTTCTCCAAGAGGAGCAGCATCCTTTGCCAAAGCAATTGCCTGATAGCCGGCAAGAGCTTCTTTCAGCTTCTGACGCTCTTTCCCGACAGCTTTTGCATCTGTGATCAAACGCTCGACTGCCTCGGGGACCTCTTTGCGCCCGAGAGTTAATGCCGATGCCGTACGCCCAAGCAACAGATGCTCTTTCCGCGCTTCGGCAACAGCTCTCAAGCCGCAGACAAATTCCACGCGTATCCCTTGGCGTACTTTTTCCATTCCGCGAAGAAGTAATCCGCCAATCTGCCCAGTCGCTTGCACATGAGTCCCGCCACAGGCATTGAGGTCGTACTCCTCAATTTCGATTAAGCGAATCGAGCCCTCGCGAGGCGGCAATTTACGCAGCTTCCCCTTTACTAAAAGCTTTTCCGCCTCTTCCCTGGAGACAGTAAGCACACGCACAGGACGATTTTCGGCAATGATCTCATTGGCAATTCTCTCGACATGTTCCAGTGAGCTGTTCGCTATGTTTGCCGTATCGAGATCAATAGTGGAGGTCTCTTCTCCAAGATGAAAAGAGACAGTATGAGCATTGAACCCACGAGCAAAGACCGCCGAAAGAAGATGTTGGCCGGAGTGCTGCTGCATGTGGTCTCGCCGACGTCCCCAGTCAATGACACCCTCTACATCCGAGCCTACGGGAATAGGCTTCTGGGTCATGTGCCAGATTTGGGTCTCATTCTCTTCCACTTCCAGCACCGGAATCTCCAACACGGCGCCACCCCGAGATGAGGAGCGAAGTACACCGGTATCAAAGGGTTGACCGCCGCTGGTCGGATAAAAAGCCGTCCGGTCGAGGGATATCTGCCAAATCGACTGACCTTCCATCCGCGATAGCTCCCGGACGTCGGTCACATGGGCATGGAAATTCTGCAATGCGGAATCGTGATAATAAAGCCGTTCAGTCATTCTGATTCATTGTAGAACTTGAACGACAAAGCAGAGAAAGGCTCAGCGCAAAGACTGCCAAAACCCTTGCGATTTCGATTTTTCAGCCTCTGCAGAAGCGGGTATCGGCTCACTCCAAAGGTCTTACGAAAAACGCGGCAGAAACATGTACCGGGAACAAAGCTTTGAACCTCTTTTGCCCCACCTTATGCTGGCAGACGGAAAGATAGGTTACCGGCCATGCCGGAACCTATTCAGGTTGAACAGAAGACGAAGTACCTAAAAGAAAATGCCCGGGATCAGCCGGGCATTTTCCTCTACAGCTCTATCTGAAACTACAGTTGATTCATATTCTGAAGGAACTCAGCGTTGTTTCTTGCCTTCTCCAGACGGCTAACCAATAACTCCATAGCCTCAACCGGGGAAAGAGGATTCAACACCTTACGGAGCACCCAAATACGATTCAGGTCTTCCTTCGGAATCAACAACTCTTCCTTACGGGTACCGGAGCGCTGAATGTCGATGGCCGGGAATACGCGCTTATCGACAAGCTTGCGGTCCAGAATGACTTCCATATTGCCGGTACCTTTGAACTCTTCGAAGATAACTTCGTCCATACGCGAACCGGTATCGACAAGTGCCGTCGCAATAATCGTCAAGGAACCGCCCTCTTCGATATTGCGGGCTGCACCGAAAAACCGCTTCGGGCGTTGCAAAGCATTCGAATCGACACCGCCTGACAGAACCTTTCCAGAGGGAGGAACGATGGTGTTATAGGCACGTGCCAGACGAGTAATCGAGTCAAGCAGAATGACTACGTCACGCTTGTGCTCAACCAGACGCTTTGCTTTTTCGATGACCATTTCAGCCACCTGTACGTGGCGGGCCGCAGGTTCATCGAAGGTGGAACTGATAACTTCGCCCTTTACCGAACGCTGCATATCCGTAACTTCTTCCGGACGTTCATCGATCAGCAGAACAATCAAGGCTATCTCAGGGTGATTGGAAGTAATGGAATTGGCAATCGACTGCAACAACATCGTTTTGCCGGTACGTGGAGGCGCAACAATTAAACCGCGCTGCCCCTTGCCCACAGGTGTTAGGAGATCCATCACACGGCCGCTGATTGCATCGCGAACCGTCTCCATCTTGATGCGCTCTTGCGGATAGAGCGGCGTCAGATTATCAAAGAGGATCTTATTGCGGGTCTCTTCCGGAGACTCGAAGTTAATAGCCTCGATCTTAACGAGAGCAAAATACTTCTCGCCTTCGTGCGGTGGGCGGACATTGCCACTGATGGTATCGCCAGTCTTCAGATCGAATTTGCGGATCTGGGAAGGCGAGACATAAATGTCATCAGGGCCAGGCAGGTAGTTGTAATCTGGCGAACGAAGAAAGCCATAACCGTCAGGCAGAATTTCTAGGACGCCTTCGGCAAAGATGTGACCTTCTTTTTCGCTCTGAGCCTGCAGGATCTTGAAGATAAGATCTTGCTTGCGAAGCCCGCTGGCGCCTGGGATTTCCAGACTGCGGGCGATGCGGCTCAGCTCCGTGATGTTCTTTTCTTTTAACTCTGAGATGGTCATTGTCACCTACGGTGGGTAGTTCTGGCGGGTATTCCAGGAAGGAGCTGAAATTGGATCCAGCAGATAACTAAATAATATAAAGGGTTAAAGGGGTAAATCAGGAAGGAGTCGCGCTTAAGCTGCGCGACTTTCCTGTGCGGATGAGTTGTCTGAGGTCTTGCTTCCCGGAGCTACCGGGCTGGAGTAACGAAAACGTACCAATACGTCGTTTGTAGTATCTTGCAGGCGAGTATTGGGCTTATGCAGCTTTCTGGTTGCCTTAGAAGCAAGCTGGCAAAGCTGGTAACGATTCGCCACGTGGGCAAGAGCCCCAAAAATTAAATCAGATCGCATCTTTTTCTCCTGTATGCTTGTCCGCTTTTTACTCAGCGGTATCTGGGCACAAAGGCCACTCTGAGGACTCACAGTCCGTTTGTTTCCACATCATTAGACGCAGCCACGCTGCGTTTGATGTACTTTTTCTTCTTTTCAGTGTTCCTTACTGCATTTCTATGCAGTGCAGGCAAACAAAAGTCTGCCACTACGTCTTTTCGGTCCCGCAAACACCGAACGTTTGCAATCACCTGCCGACGAATGTCTTTCCACCTGAGGCCCCTATTGATGGAAGGGATTTGAAACGACACCACGACTTGCCGAAGCAACGTAGACCGGCTCTATCGGCCGTTTGTTTGATGGCCATGTTGAAGTTAAACTGCTTCCTCCATGGGGTCAATAGTTTTTTATAGAGTCCTTGTGAAAAACTCCAAAAAACAGTAACCCTGGCCGCGTATCTCTCTTTCCTATATTTTGGGGGATGTAAGCTCCCTTTCCTCTTCATGGGATGCACTGTTTCCCGCAATTGGTCGCACAATTTCCCTCCGTAAAATGGAAGAAAATCAGTATTTTTGCCGAAATCTAGGCAGGATTTTTTCCCCTTTTGGGCTGTAATGGCGTCCCATCGGGCTCCAAAAAGATTGGCATCCCGTCGTCATCCAAGCCTCCCGCCAAGGAATGATGATCCTCCTTCTTTGGACGACTCACCAAAGAGTCCAATTTGAACATCGTTGCAGCCAAACCAACGCCAAAAATTACGCAAAGAAAGACGAGAAACGGAGTTCCTATCGCTGTTTCAGCCATATAGGCACCTCAAGCCACATCAAAATTGGCGTCACCTTGTATTCCCTGTTCCACTCTTCATCCTCTGCCCGACATAAGCTTAATGGAATCTGTGGCTTAAAGAACACCATCACAGCTACAAGTACATCGGAAACGCCTGTGACACCCTGCTTCAGTGAGATTATCGGCATAGATGAGAAGACTCTTAGACTTGATTTTCATTACTAGAGTCATCTCCGGCAGGTACCCAAACGAATTGACTGACGAAAAGAAGTGCCAAACGTTTTTCTACCTGAACAACTACGGCCCCAATATTCCGGCATTTCCGAAATGTTGCCGATTTTGATTCGCAGGGTATTTCCCGCATAGGTATCGGCGGGCGAGCAGTAGTAAAATGCGGCTTTCTTTAGCGGAAGAAAGTGTTAAAGCACTTCTCGCACAGAGGTAAATCGGAGCTCAGCATTCTTTTTGCTTTCGGCTAAGCTGAAGTCCCGGCAAATCCGTTTTGGTTTACCGGGATGGAAGAAGCTCACTTGTCACGCTTGCTGAGTGTATGTCTATGCGAGATACGCTTAATTCCAATAAGTCCGATCCAAGGTTCGGTATTGAATAGCTTCTGCAATATGCGGAACCTGAATATCCGGTACACCAGCTAAATCCGCAATCGTGCGGGCTACTTTCAAAATTCTGTCGTGCGCGCGAGCGCTTAATCCTTGCTGTTGCATTGCCCGTTCCAGCATTCTTTCGGCATCATCACCCAATTCGCAATAAGCACGAATCTGTCGGGTTCCCATCTGCGCATTGCAAAAAATACGTTCGCCCGCTGACGCAAATCTCTGTCTCTGTTTTTCTCTTGCAGCCAGGACTCTCTCACGAATCTCCGCAGAACCTTCGCTCGCGGCTCCGGAACGCAACTCTTTGTACTTCACCGCAGGCACTTCTATGTGAATATCGATGCGATCTAGCAGAGGACCGGAAACTTTCGAGATATATCTCTGAATCATCGGCGGAGTACATAAACATTCGCGCGACTTATCGTTGAAATAACCACAGGGGCAAGGATTCATTGCCGCCGCCAACATAAATCTTCCCGGAAAACTTAGTGACATTGCCGCACGAGCAATAGTTACCATTCCATCTTCCAGGGGCTGTCGCATTACTTCGAGAACATTGCGCGGAAACTCCGGTAGCTCATCGAGGAACAATACACCGTTATGAGCTAAAGAGACCTCTCCCGGACGAGGCACGGCCCCGCCGCCAATCAAACCTGCGTCCGAAATAGTGTGATGAGGTGAACGGAAAGGCCTTTGTGTAACCAGACCCGCCGAAGCATCGAGGACACCAGCAACGGAGTGAATCTTGGTCGTTTCTAGCGCTTCATCGAAGGTTAACGGCGTGAGGATCGAGGGCAGACGCTTCGCCAGCATCGTCTTCCCCGAGCCTGGAGGTCCGATCATCAAAATATTGTGGCTACCCGCAGCTGCAATCTCTAGTGCTCGCTTTGCGGTCTGCTGCCCGCGTACATCTTTGAAGTCGTATTGAAAGTGGTGCAATTCTCCAAGAATGCTTTCCGTAGAAACACGATAGGGCTGAACCTGAATGCCACCATTCGCAGCTGAATTCAGCAGTAGACGAACTTCCTCCAGTGAAGCTACCGGGTATACATTTACGCCATCGACAACAGCGGCTTCCGGAGCGTTTGCTGCAGGCAAAATCAAATTAGGAATTCCCCGCTCTTTCGCAGCCAATGCAATGGACAAGACTCCTGGAACTGTCCGCACACTACCATCCAGGCCGAGTTCTCCCACCAGCAAAAACTGGCTTAAGTCACGTAGTTCAAGTGCTCCATATGCGCCCAGGATTCCTACTGCTATCGGAAGATCGAACCCAGAACCCTCTTTCTTCATATCGGCAGGAGCAAGATTGATAGTGATCTGGGTCGGAGGGATTGAAAAACCAGTATTCTTGATTGCAGCACGCACTCGATCCCGACTTTCACGCACTGCCGCATTCGGCAACCCTACTGTATGAAAGTGTTCCTCTGCTGTCTGAATCCCCGAAAAGTCCACTTCAACGTCAATAATGCTGGCGTCGATACCATATACAGCTGCACTAAGAGCCTTGAATAACATGATGGTTTCTGTGTGCCGAGTGTAGCATTCCAGACTCACAGCCACCAGGAAAGTTACGTCTGAATCCAGCACACATCCCAAAACTCAAGAAAGTGCATCCATCTGCTTGGATTTGCAGTATGTTTTCACTTCTACGTGAAGAAGATTCTGATAAGCACGCGAGGTAAAGCGATGAAATTTTCTTGCCGGGCCATTCTGCTAACGGCCCTTGGCTTTCTCTACTCGCTTCCCAGTACATTTGCTCTTTCACTGCAACCTACTCCAGAACATGACAGCTCGACTGTTCACGTTTCAGATCAGCAGGATCAGGTGAACCCGAAGGAGGCAAAGGCACAGCAACAGGGATCTGCTACGGAAACAGGAGAAGAGGCTGACGAACCGGTTACACCTGTACCGGAGAATGCCAAAAATAATCCCAATACAGCTATTAATCTCGCATGGGAGATGTTGACTACAGCTATCTCCAGTGCCAAGACGCAGACACGTGTCGACGGACTGAATGCTATCAGCACTCTTCCCAATACCCCCAGGACACGGCTCTTGATCAGCAAAGCAATCGCAGATCCGGAACGAGACGTTCGCGTGGCAGCCGTTATTGCAATGGGAAACTTACGTGATCGATCTTTTATCCCGCAATTGCGGCAACTGCTGGATGACCGGGCTCCAGAGGTAAGCTTTGCCTCTGCCGTTGCCTTATGGAAGATGAATGACCACACCGGAGAAAACACTTTAGCCAGCATCCTGGTGGGAGAGCAAAAGGCTTCCTCCGGACTTCTTTCGTCTGGCTTGCATCAAGCCAATAAGGACCTGCATAATCCTTCGACACTCGCCATAATCGGTGCTGAACAGGGAGCTTATGCAATGCTAGGCCCCTTCGGAATCGGAGTTGATGCGTATCGGCTCTTACGCAGGGGGAATTCCGGCAACTCGGCCAGAGTGCTGGCTGCGAATCTTCTTTCCAGCACGCCGACACCGCAAATCCAGAAAGAATTTATCGCCGCGCTCCACGACAAGGATTATTTCGTACGTGGAGCAAGTGCACGGGCTCTAGGAAGCTTTCATGGGAAGGAGGTTACAGACGCACTCCTGGAAGTCTTCGGAGATCAAAAAACGGCAGTACGTTTTCTTGCTGCCGCAGCCTATATTCGAGCAAGTAACCCAAACGGCAGTTCACAGAAGCAAAGCTCCACGAACCGCATTCGCAAGACACCTGTAAAGTCTCACTGAGCCCTTGAATGCGCTGCCGGGATAGAATCAGGTTGTCGTGACCACTAGCATTTTCGACCTTTACAAAATCGGCATTGGCCCTTCCAGTTCTCACACTGTAGGTCCAATGAGAGCAGCTTGTACTTTTGCCAATGACCTCGCCACTCACCAGATTCTCTCCCGGACAGCGAATGTCACGGTAGATCTTTATGGCTCACTCGCACTCACCGGGAAAGGCCACGGAACGGATCGCGCAGTGCTCCTTGGGCTCTGCGGAGATGAACCGGCTAAGATCGATCCAGCAACAATCGAATCCAGGCTGAACACCATTCGCACATCCAGAGAGCTGCCTTTAGCAAAACAGAGAACCATTTCGTTTCTCGAAACCTCGCATTTGCTGTTTCACACAGACCAGATGACGCCACCGGAAGCACAGACACAACACCCGAATGGTCTGCGCTTTACCGCAACGGATGCCTCCGGAAAAATCCTGGAGCAGCAAACATGGTTCTCTATCGGAGGTGGCTTTGTTGTCCGCGACGGAGAAACCGAGAGGAATGCCTCACGTTCTACTACAGCTCCTCTGCCGTATCCATTCTCCAGTGCAGCAGAACTTCTCGAACAGGGAGCACGTCATCAGCTGAAGATCTGGCAGATGATGCTTGCCAATGAAATTGCTCTCCGCAATACTCCCGGCGCGGAACAAGAGGTGCGCGATGGCGTCCTCCATATCTGGAAGGTCATGCAACAGTGCGTTGAGCGGGGGATGCGTACCGAAGGTATTCTCCCCGGAGGACTGAACGTACGTAGAAGAGCGGCACACCTTGCACAGAGACTTCGAGACAAAGCATCAGAGGGAAAAGGCTCCGGAGATCCACTCGCCCCGCTGGATTGGGTAAGCGTCTATGCCATGGCGGTAAACGAAGAGAATGCCGCCGGAGGGCGTGTAGTCACAGCACCGACGAATGGTGCGGCAGGAATCATTCCTGCGGTTGCTCACTACTATCGTGATTTCCTGCCGGACTCCGATGAGGAAGGAATTCTACGTTTCTTTCTCACCTCGGCGGCTATCGGCATTCTTTACAAAGAGAATGCATCGATCAGCGGAGCAGAGGTGGGATGCCAGGGTGAGGTCGGCGTTGCCTGCTCCATGGCAGCCGGAGGTTTAGCTGCAGCAATGGATGGCACAAACGGACAGGTAGAACATGCCGCAGAGATCGGCATGGAACATAACCTGGGAATGACCTGCGATCCAATCGGCGGCCTTGTACAGATCCCTTGTATCGAACGCAATGCTATGGGAGCCGTAAAAGCCGTACATGCCTGCCGCATGGCAATGAACGAATCGGAGGCCCACAAGGTTTCTCTCGACCAAGTCATACGAACCATGTACCTGACTGGCATGGATATGCAGTCCCGTTATAAGGAAACCTCTCTCGCAGGACTCGCTTTGAACGTAATTGAATGCTAGATCTCACACAAAGTAGTGAATCGACAGAAGGCCGTCGTCGTATTGCCCCGTTATGGCACACGGCCCTTGTCATCTTGATCCTCCTTTCCATCTCAACTATCTCTGCCCGTAGTGCTCGACATAGTTCCTTCGGACACAATCATCTGACCAGCTACTTGCTTACCCTCGGGATGGAGTGGCTGATGGTGCTCTTTGTTTTCTGGGGAATACGTCTTAAGGGAATCTCTCTTCGTCAGTTGCTTGGAAAAACTCGTCCGGGCATCAACGAATGGCTGGAAGATTGCGGTATCGCTCTGGCCTTCTGGTTCTTCTCATCTCTCGTCCTTGGAATCCTGGCTATCTTTCTTCGAATCGCACATGCGGGATCTCCGCAGAAAACGGTCCTGGCACTCGCACCGAGGACGGCTTCCGAAGTTATTTTGTGGATCGTCCTAAGCATCACTGCCGGCATCTGCGAAGAATTGATCTTCCGAGGATATCTTCAGCAGCAGTTCGTCACTCTTACGAAGCGGGTCTGGGTCGGAATCTTGATCTCGGCGATTCTTTTCGGCTTCTCTCATGGATATGAGGGACTCAGCGGAGTAATACTCATCACCGTGTATGGAGCGATGTTCAGCGTTCTGGCGTTCAAGCGTGGAGCACTGCGCACCTGCATGATGGCACATGCCTTTCACGATGCTATCGCGGGAATTGCATTGGCACTTTTACGCTCGTTACATCAGCTTTCATGATCGGGTATCGAGCTTTTTTGAGGGACGAATTTCGCGTCACGAATCCAGAACAAAAAATTTTCAGACAGAATTACTATTTTTTTCTTGACACGTATTTAGCATGACTCTATACATTCGATAACTGCAACACTGGTGTTGCAGGTTCGATGTACAAATCGAACAGGGAGAATAGAAACCATGGCAACTAAGAAAGCCGCAAAAAAGGCACCCGCGAAGAAGGCTGTAAAGAAGACCACGAAGAAAAAGTAGCGGAATAAGGCAAAGCAGTAAAACAGGCAACACCTCGGGGGACGCTGAAAGCGTCCCCCGAAGTGTTTTACAACCAAATCCACTTTTCCCTCGTCCGGTTTGCCGAAAGAATGTCGTCCACCCGCATTGCCCCAAAATCATTTACTGCAGATACTCTTGAACAGAGCGAATATTTACTCGAAGGAAATGACAGGTCATGACACGACGTCGATGGATTGCCGACCGCTGGGACGAAGCGACAGCACAAATTGAAGGAGCCCAAGCCGAACATCTTGCGAGGGTACTTCGCGCAGAACCTGGACGGGAGTATGACGTGGTCGCCGGAGGTCACGTATGGCATTCCGTTATTGCCAGCGTATCGCCTGAGGTCGTTCGTTTTAACCTCATCGCAGAGATAGAAGCAGAACCCGCATTGCCCGTTTCTATCGTTCTCTCGGTTTTTAAGTTTGACAGGATGGAATGGGTTATTGAGAAAGCAACAGAGTTGGGAGTGGCACGGATTCTTCCCGCCATCGCTCGCCGCACGGAAAAACATCTGGCACTAAGTGCGGAAAAGAGAGTGGAACGTTGGCGTCGTGTAGCCCATGAAGCGGCGAAGCAGTCGCGTCGATCCGATATTCCCGTCATCGAAGATGTCGCCCCCCTCAAAAACATCCTGATGAACGAAACAGTGACCGTAAAGCTGGTACTCGCCGAACAGGAACGAACCACAACCCTGCGTCATGCCATCGCGGAACAATTGAGCAAAGCTGTTGACGATGCTCCGGAGTTTTCTTTTGCCGTCGGACCGGAGGGTGGATGGACATCGGAAGAAGAAGCTCTCTTCGATTCTTTCGGCTGGCAAGCAGTCTCTCTCGGACCTCGCATCCTACGCGCAGAAACTGCCGCCATCGCTGCGCTCTCAATTCTTGCGTCACACCTGGAATAACTGAATTCTTCAAAAGAATGGTGTCCAGGTCCCGGTTCGAGCATTTCCCGCATAAGTATATGCAGCCGACAACAACGAAGTGCAGCCTTCCAAAACAAAAGGCTGACCAAACTTCCGCTTGTCACTCCATAGCTTTGGGGGAAATGCTCCAGGACCAAAGACCGTTCTCAGAAAATACCGTTCAGACACAAAGAACAAACTCCTTCGCAGTTTTTTGTGACTCCGAAGCAGTACTTCCGGAGAAATAATCTTTCAGTTAACTCCGACAGCAATCTTTGAGCACACGAAAGAGGCGTGGAGCATCCGACACTGCGTCTTCCAGCTTTGTCATCCATTCTTCAGCTGGAGCAGCTCCCACTATCGCCTTCACCGCAGCTTCTGCATGAAAAGATTCCTCGCGAATCAATTCCAGCAGATACTCCATTGCTTTTTCCTGTCTTGTAAGAGCAATGGCGGTAAGCAGAACTCCGCAGAACCATCGATCCGAGGTTTCGCTAAAACACTTTCTTAACTTTTCATATCCCTCAAGAGATAGAGTTGCGCTAATTGCCAGGGCAGCTTCAGCACCTGCTTCATCCGGAGCAAGGAAGCCTGCCACGAAATCGATCGAAGATAGACCTTCGATACTTAGCACCCCGGAAAAGCAGACTCCCATTACCTCCGGTGTATCACCGCCCAGCACGACCCTCAGGCGCAAGAGAAGAGCCGCCGCAGGAGAAGAGATTCTCTCCATAGCGCGGAAGATGGCAATTCGAACAGGAGCATCTGCCTCTCCACGATTCTCCAATAAGGCATCGATCAGCAGACTCAGAATCTTTTCATCGGAGAGTTCTACACGGGCTGGTAAAGCAAGTGCACAGTTTGCTCGAAGAGTAATAGCAGTATCGGATTGTCCTCCCCAAACAGGCTCCATCTGATGAAAGCGGAGACCACGTAGAAACAATTCGTGGCTTCCAAGATCCAGCGTTGCCAGACATTGACTCAATGCATTCTTTGCCCAGCACTGAGGATCGGTCTTGACGGGGTCACGGAAGAAGCGTTCATAGGCTGTAGTGAGCTCAGGAGCAAGAGCCGTGAGATGAAGCTCGCGAACCAACTCTGCAGCTTTGGAGACGACGTAATTGTTCCTATTCCCTAATGCTGTGCGGAATTGTTTGAGCTGAATCTCTGGAGTGGCATCCCGCAGTTCCTGCAACATCGCTACTTGCGCTTCAACGTCACGTGTTCCGGACATTCGTCTCCTCGATAGAGCATTTTTCGCACAAATGTAAACCGAAGCGCAAAGGCAGTGGCAATATTTCATTGAACCGGATTCCGGCAAATCCGCTATTGACTCGTTCGGGGACAAGAAGACGGCTCTTCACCATCGCCGGCAAGTCTACACCCAGGCGAAAAGCTCTATGGACGATTTCTTAACTGTAAAGTTTTGGCTGCATAGATCCGGTTCTATAGAGAAAGAATGCAGAACCCATCTCTGTAACGCACCCCGTTATCCAGGATCGTCTCTCCTTCATGCGTTTCTGATCACAGGGTTAGGCGCAAAGAAAAAGGTACGGGAAAGAAACTCTTCCCCGTACCCTTCTTGATTTGAATGCGCTTAGCTAAAAAGTTCTTTCACCTTCCCGAGCAAAGAAGGCGCATTAGGATTTGTCTCGATCGTTAAGGACTCGCCAAGCTGGCGGATCAACTCGCGCTGAATCTTGGTCAGCTTCTTGGGAGTTTGAACCATGACACGGACTACAAGATCACCACGTCCATGTTCATTCAGATAAGGCACCCCCTTACCACGAATGACAAACTCTTTCCCGCTCTGCGTACCTTCTGGAACCTTGAGCTTGGTCTCGCCTTCCAGCGTGGGAATCTCCAGTTCGGCACCCAAGGCCGCCTGTGGGAAAGAAACTGGTACTACGCAATGCAGATCGTTCCCGTCACGCTCGAAGAACTCGTGGGACTTTACGGTCAGGACAATGTATAGATCGCCCTTAGGGCCGCCAAAACGACCGGCATCACCTTCTCCGCCGTAACGAATACGAGTTCCGTCTTCCACACCTGCGGGAATTTTCACCTCGATCGTCCGCTCACGGGCGACACGAGTATCTCCCTTACAGGTGGAACAGGGATCGCCGATAATCGATCCGGTTCCGCCGCAGGAGTTACAGGTACGCGCAATGGTGAAGAAACCCTGCTGGTAACGCACTTGACCACGGCCCTGACACTGAGGGCAGGTCTTCGGTCCGTGACCACTTGCTGTTCCGGTACCGTGGCAATCGCCGCAGGTTTCCATACGGCGAATCGTTACCTGTGTCTGCTTACCGAATACCGCCTCTTCGAATTCGAGAGTCAGATCGAAACGAAGATCCTCTCCGGCGCGGGCACGAGTGGCACGACGGCTGCCGCCGCCACCCATGTTGAACATTTCGCCGAAAAGGTCGCCAAAGATATCGCTGATATCCTGAGCGCCAGCAAAGGGATTCCCATCGAAGCCGCCACCGCCGTTCAGCCCGGCATGGCCATAGCGGTCATAGGCTGCACGCTTCTGCGGATCGGAGAGAACCTGATAGGCCTCGCTGGCCTCCTTGAACTTCTCTTCGGCTTCCGGGTTGTCCGGATTTCGATCCGGATGGTACTGCATGGCGAGTTTGCGGTATGCCGATTTCAGATCTTGATCGCTGGCATCCTTGGACACGCCGAGAACCTGATAATAGTCGGCTTTGCTCACGTTGGCTCTGGTACTCATGCTTCCTTCTGGTTTGGATTCGACGCCACTCGTACCAAGGCCGGACGTAACAGGCGCTCCTTGATGCGGTATCCACGACGGATCTCGTCAATTACTTGATGATCGGGAACATCCTCACGCTCCACGCTTTCGATGGCTTCGTGAATTCGTGGATCGAATTGGGTGCCCACAGTCTCAATCGCCTGAATGCTCAAAGAGCGCAGAGCTTCTTCCATCTGCTTTACGATCAGCTCCACACCAACACGAAGCTGATCCGCAGAACCGGTGGACTTGAGCGCAAGTTCGAAGTTGTCCAGCACCGGCAGAAACTGCTCAACAACATTGCCGGTTGCATAATCGCGAAACTCCGAACGTTCCCGTTGTTCCCTTTTCCGGGCATTTTCAAACTCGGCCTGCAAGCGAGCGACCCGATCAAAGAGTTGGTCTCTCTCGGCCTTCAGCCGGTCATATTCCTCTGCTGGAACCGTAGCACCCGCAGAAGTCTCAACCACCGCGTCAGGAGCAGCAGTAATACCTGATCCGTCTACACCGGTAGCCACTGCCTCCGCAGGATCGGAAGCGGGGTCGGTGTTTTGTTGGGCCTCGATCTTCTCGTCAGTCACGTTCGCGGTCATCTCCGCCAATTCTTCTTCTGTTCTAGTACTCATATTCTCTTCGCCTGAACTATTTGGCTCTCCAGACACGTTTCTCCTCTGGCCGAACCGACGTCGCAATTTATCTAGACGCACTATTGAGGAACCTGCAGAATTCTCTCAGACAATTGAGCGATAAAGGAAACGGCGCTAATTGTCTCTTGATACTGGATGCGTGTTGGGGCTAAAACGGCAACTGTCCCTAGACTATCAATGCCCAATCGGGTTGGAGCTCCGAAGAGCACAAGCTCGCTCATCTCCGGAATTGCCTCTCCCAAACCCACCACGACGCGTACAGACTGTTGCCGCGCATCCACATAAGCATTCAATAACTCTATCAATCTTTGTTTCGTTTCCAGTGCCGCTAACATCTGGCGCAACCGGTCGCGGTCGAGCTCGGAAGCCAACAGATTCGCAACACCCTCTACAAAGATGGTTTGCGCACTCATCTCGGCTACCATGAGCCCTTTGCTCCACAACTCCTGCATAGACCGCATCAAGAAGTCGTACTCGCCCCGCTCGATTTCAAGGCGTTGCTGAACCTCCTGACGGATACGCTCTATCGACCAGCCATGAAAATTCTCATTGAGGTACCGCGCCGCCGTTTCCAGATCTGTATGCGTTAAATCATGATCCAGCCAAAGGACCCGATCCAAAACCACTCCGGACTTGGTAACTACAACAGCCAGAACACGTCCCGGCGACAGACGGGAAAAGTGAATATGTTCCAGTGCATGCATCTCGCCCCCCGAAGCTAAGGCCAGACCTACCCCACTGGAAACAAGCGCCAAAACATGGGAAGTTCTCTCTAGAAACTGTTGGCTGCTGCTTACCCCTGCAAAACTGTCTTCGATTTGCTCCTGCTGTGCCTGAGTCAAAATGGAAACCGCCTGGCGCCCCTGAGACGACAATTGTTCCACATAAAAGCGGAAGGCCTTGGCAGTTGGGATGCGTCCTGCCGAGGTATGCGGCTGATCGAGCAAGCCCGCCTCACCCAGACTACTCATGACATTACGGATGGTCGCAGAGCTCAGGCCCTCTTTATTTCTGAATTGACGGGCAATTGCTTGCGATGCCACCGGCTCGCCAGTAGCGATGTAGGTCTCCAGAATGGCGGTAAGAACAAGGCGCTCTCTGGGGCTGATACGCAGGTCCTGGGACATCGGAACTCCTCCCTACCCCTTGTTTAAGAGACGAATGTACTAAATAGGGCAGGGTTGTCCTCTTTAATTTTAGGGGAGATGAAAAATGGGTGTCAAGAATTGGGCCAAATGCCCCAATTCCGGGCGTCCCGAATCCGGTCTACCTTCAGTTGCGTAGGGCATCTGCTTGCTGTTCCAACAGATGCCCCACCGAGCAATGGCCTTTTAGCTGATTTCGAGGATATTTTCGGACTTCGAAGACTGTTCCTGTGCACGCTCAACCAGTTTCTTTGCAGCTGCATAGAAAGCAGCAGCCTGCTCGGAATCGGGTCCCGCCAAGGCAACGGGAAGGCCTGAATCTCCGCCCTTCCTGATCTCAGGAACCAGTTCAACCGACCCCAGGAACGGAACATTGAACTGCTGGGCGGTTCGCTCGGCCCCACCTCTCGAAAAAATATCGATCTCATGATGGCAGTGCGGACAGGTGAAGTGGCTCATGTTTTCCACAATGCCCAAGACCTCGACATTCACCTGATGAAACATCTCCAGGGCTTTCCGTGCATCCTGAAGCGAAACATCGCTGGGAGTCGAAACAACGACCGAACCCGTCAGCGGAACAGTCTGTACCAGCGAAATTACGACATCGCCAGTTCCCGGCGGCAAATCGACGAGCAGGAAATCAAGCTCGCCCCATTCCACCTGCTGCAAAAACTGCCGAATAATCTGATGAAGCATTGGTCCACGCATCACCATCGGCTTATCGCCCGGAGAAAGAAAACCGATTGAAATCAGCTTTACGCCATGAGCGGTAATGGGCTCAATCTGGTTCCCCGGCAACACACGAGGTTGCTGGTTTGTCCCCATCATGAGCGGAATATTCGGGCCGTAGACATCGGCATCGATTAGACCGACTTTATAGCCCATCTTGGCCAAAGCAATGGAAAGATTCACCGCAAGAGTGGTCTTACCGACCCCGCCCTTACCCGAACCGACGGCAATAATATTCGCAACACCCGGCAATGCCTGGGGAGTGGGCTGAGCATGCATGTGTCCCATAACTAAAACTCCTTATCGATTAGAAGCCGGCGGAACCGGCTAGAGAATTATTTCGATTGGCTGGCTCGAACTCCACCCACTGCTGCCGCGTCTTTTCCTTCACGCTTCCGTGTTGATTCCTTGAGCCGATATTCGCGACGGCGACCGGCATCTTCAAAGCGGCGTATCTCATCAGTGGTTTCCGGCGCAAGCTGAGGAATCGGAACACGCCTTCCCTGCGGATCGATGGCAACGAATGTTAGATAAGCTGATGCAACATGACGATGCATCGGCGAAGCTACCGCGTTTTCAACCCATACCTTCACGCCAACTTCCATGGAAGTATTGAAAGCCCTATTCATTGACGACTTAAGAATCAAAAGATCACCTACATGAACCGGGGCAATGAAGTCGATATGCTCCATCGAAGCAGTCACGACATGGGTACGCGAGTGCCGGTAGGCAGCCATAGCTCCCACCAGGTCAATAAAATGCATAAGCCTGCCGCCCAGCAGATTTCCCAGAGTATTGGTGTCGTTGGGAAGAATAAGCTCGGTCATCTCCGATTGGGAGTCTGATACCTTCTTTGCTGGAACATCCATGCCGGCGTTGCTCATAGGCGGCGCGTCCTCTCTCTCTTCTGTTCAGCCTGCCCGCTTTCCCTGGAGGCGATACAATCGCACTCGGGAATGGATACAGACCCACTGTTCAGTTTCAGCAATCGGACGGATTTAAGCAAATCTTGGCCTGAAAGGATTTATACCGGGCCAAACCGGAATGGGAAAGAATACAAGCTATGGACAAGATTCCCCTACTCAAAGAGATCCTACAGCAGAACCCGAACGACAGCTTTGCTCGCTATGGATTAGCGATGGAATACGTGAGCCAGGGCGAAATCGAGACAGCGCTGAAGGAATTCGAACAATTATTGGCCCTGAATCCCGACTACACGCCGGCGTACTTCATGGCTGCACAGACTTTGGCCGGTAATAACCGTGAGGAAGAGGCAAAGGAACGTCTTCGGACCGGTATTGCTAGCGCAATCCGTACGGGGAACAGCCATGCACAAAGCGAAATGCAGGCCATGCTGGACGACCTGGAAATATGAAGATGGCTGGAATTCATTCTGCCGAATCCCCTGATGAGAAGATTAAGCACGCTATGAATTTGCCGTTGTTTCCATTGGACGTTGTGCTCTTCCCCGGAGCACCGCTTCCTCTTCATATCTTTGAAGAAAGATACAAAGAGCTCATTAACGAATGCCTGAATCAGAAGACCGCTTTTGGAGTTGTCCGTACCCAGCTGGAAGGCTTAGCGGTCATAGGCTGCACAGCACGTATTCTTCGGGTTCTCGAGCGCTATTCCGACGGTCGAATCGACATCCTCTGCGAAGGGGTTGAACGCTTTGAGATCAAATCTCTGGATACAGCCTCCCGCTCCTTTCTTCAGGCGGAGACGATCCCGGTTGTCGATGACGGCCCAATTGCGCCCCGAGCTGATCGAGAACAATGCACCGCCATGCACTACGAGGTGCTGGAACTCGCAGGACTGGATATGCAGGCCTTAACGCTGGATCTGGATCAACCTATCTCTTTTCAACTTGCATGGACGCTGCCAGCAGAGCTGGGTTTCAAACAAGAGCTACTTGCCTTGAGGTCAGACCAGACACGCACAGAACGACTTAAGGACTATTACAACCTCATTCTTCCCAAATTAAGGACCAGTGCCGGAGCTGTACGCAGAGAAAATCAAAACAACCACATCATGTAACAAAGCCTGCATCTTTCCTTCATAGGAAGAACCCAAGACGTATCTTTTTGCAGAAGCAGGCTTGCATCGGCGCAAAATAGCTGCACAATAGCTTGATACGGATGAGCGTATTGCTCGCGGCGCTCATCTACATCTAGATCAGTGTTCTTCATTCCCGTTCTTCGGATTCGAGGAGAAGATGCCAGAAGCGAACAGCCTTCCCCAAACCCTCGGCCAACTGCGTACGAATAGCAAATACTCGGCACAGAGGCTAGCGCGCAGCGTGAAACAAGAAATGCGCGAAAACCTGATCGCACGGCTAAGATGCCCGGATCCGATCTTTCCCGGCATCATCGGCTACGAGGATACAGTCGTTCCTCAAATCATCAACGCAATCCTCTCACGACAAAACTTCATCCTTCTGGGCCTGCGCGGACAAGCAAAGAGTCGTATTCTGCGCGCTCTAACCTCCTTGCTGGATGAACAACTGCCTTACATTGCAGGCTGCGAAATTCGCGACAACCCTTATGCTCCGCTATGCCGCCAATGCCGGGACCTGATTCAGGCAGAAAAGAACTCGACGCCAATTGCCTGGCTCGGCCGCGAAGATCGTTATATCGAGAAGCTGGCGACGCCCGATGTCACTGTCGCTGATTTAGTTGGAGATCTGGACCCGATCAAAGCAGCCCGCGCCGGCGAGAACCTCTCCAGCGAATTGACCATGCATTATGGATTGCTGCCGAGAGCGAATCGCGGCATCTTTGCAGTCAATGAGCTGCCCGATCTGGCAGGCAAGATTCAGGTTGCTCTCTTCAACATCATGCAGGAAGGCGATGTCCAGATTAAGGGATATCCCGTACGACTTCCTCTGGATGTGGCCCTCGTCTTCAGTGCGAATCCCGAAGACTACACCGCACGAGGCAAGATTGTTACTCCGCTGAAGGACCGCATCGGTTCGGAGATCCGCACCCATTATCCGGAGAGCCTTGAAGAGGGCATGTCCATTACAGCGCAAGAAGCGTGGATTGAACGTGATTCTCTTCCTGTAGAGGTCCCTTATTACTTACGCCAAATCGTCGAGCAGATTGCCTTCACAGCTCGTGAAGATAAAAAGATCGACAAACGCTCCGGCGTAAGTCAGCGCCTCCCGATTTCCACTATGGAGTTGGTAGTATCAAACGCTGAACGGCGTGCGCTGATCCATCGGGAGTCTCTTGCCGTACCCCGAATTAGCGACCTATATTCAGCACTTCCAGGCATCACCGGAAAAGTTGAACTTGAGTATGAGGGAGAACTTCGTGGAGCCGATGCTGTGGTCCGCGAAATCGTAGTCGCTGCTACAGCTAAGATCTACGATCAGTATTTCGCAGATATCAATACCCAGCAGATCGAACAATGGTTCAACTTAGGTGGCACAATTCGTATCGATGATAACCAACCATCGGCGGCCATACTCGAAGAGCTGAAACAGATTCAAGGATTATTCGAGAAGCTCAATCCTCTGAAGATGAAAACTACAAACTCTCCGGAGCGGGCCGTTGCGGCAGCTGAATTTCTTCTCGAAGGTATGTACGCGCATAAGAAACTTAGCCGTAGCGAAGAGCGTGGTTATTCGGCACAGGAAAAACCGGCACGCTCTAAAGAAAAACAAGTCGAAGAGACCCACGAATACGAAGAATGGCAGCAGCGCCGTTTCCGTCGCGGCGGGCTGAACTAACACGCAAGGTGAATATTGCAATATCGGTAGCCGGAGGGATTGACTCTACAACGGATGTGCGGGTGCTCCATCTTCACGAGCGAAGCAGTTAAGGTGAAAAAACATAAGTTCTACTATCGATAACCGGAAAAACGAAACACTAAATATCGGCCGGTTTCCGATATCGAAGCCTTCGCTCCTCCCATCTTGCTGGCGGTGTTTCACGCCGCCACAAAGATGGAGCACTCATAGATCCTCTCTACCGCAGGCTATCGACACGACAAAAACCAAGGGATGCATCTATTACCCGAGGATCTCTTCTCCCGGAAGGTTGGAGCCACTTATGAAACGCATTCGCTATACGAAGTACACAGGCGATGCCGCCTCCGAAATGAGCATGGAAGATCTTCTTCAAGCTCTGTCCGACTATCTTCTGGACTCCGGCTTCCGTTCTCCCTTCTCTCGCTTTCAGGAACTCAGGGGCGAGCAAACTTTGGAAAGCCTTCGGGAAGCATTGCGGCAGGCCCTCGAATCGGGCGATTTCTTCGACCAGGAACTGCAAGATCGCATCGATCAAATGATCTCCGGCGATCAGGTTGAACAATTGATCGATCAACTTATCGAACGCTTGGAACAGGAGAATTACATCTCTCTCGACAGACCGGCTGACCCGTCTCAGATGGCTTCAGGACCAGGGCAGACAGGAACAGCGCAAACCGAAGTACGTTTTGAAGTTACAGATAAGAGTCTGGACTTTTTAGGTTTCAAGACCCTGCGAGACTTATTGGGATCTTTGGGGAAATCAAGTTTTGGACGTCATGACACGCGTCACTGGGCAACCGGGATCGAATCCAGCGGAGCCTCCCGTCCCTACGAATTCGGAGATACTCTCAACCTGGATACAACCACCACACTTAGCTCGGCGATTGCACGTGAAGGCATTTCCCTGCCTCTGAACATGGAGTACAGAGACCTGCATGTTCATCAGAGCGAATATCAGAGTTCCTGTGCGACAGTAGTTTTACTGGACTGCTCTCACTCCATGATTCTCTATGGAGAAGACCGCTTCACACCTGCGAAACGGGTAGCAATGGCCTTATCTCACCTGATTCGTACGCAGTATCCTGGCGATTCTCTTTCTCTTGTTCTTTTTCATGACTCTGCGGAAGAGATGCCGGTTTCTCAATTGGCACGCGTACGTGTCGGGCCGTATTACACCAACACGCGAGAGGGCCTCCGCGTGGCGCAGCGAATTCTGGCAAGACAGCGCAAAGACATGAAGCAGATCGTCATGATCACCGATGGCAAGCCTTCCGCACTTACTCTTCCGGATGGGAGGATTTACAAGAATGCCTTCGGCATCGATCCTCTGGTGCTATCGGAAACACTGGAAGAAGTTTCCCGCTGCAAGCGCGCCAATATCATGATCAATACCTTCATGCTGGCCTCCGACTACAGCCTGGTACAGTTCGTTCAGAAAGTCGCTTCAATGTGCAGAGGGAAAGCTTACTTCACCACCCCAGACACTCTGGGAGAGTATCTGCTGATGGACTACATGCAGCGAAGGATGAAGACGATCCACTAAAAACCAGCTGTAGCAAAACCAGCGTAGATGTATCCCGAGCCACAATTCCTTATGCAGGTTTTCCGTTGAGAAAACCTGCACCACACCGTATTCGGACAGAACACAATAACGCTGGTTTTGCTCTAAGGTCCGGGCGGTTGATAAAGCGGGCAGCCAAAGCCCTGTCAGATAGGAATCGGTCAGCGAGAAACCGTGTCACTTCGCTCTAGAGCCTCTTGCGCCCAGATGTAACACGAAGCACAAAGCGTTGGCCACTTTCCGCTAAAGGAAACTGCATTCCCCATCCTGGGCGAGTATATACGTGCGCGAAAATGCCTTAGTTGGGAGTAGGTGGCTCCACTTTGTCGATTACCAGTATTCTCTGAGCTGTTTTGGTTGGTTTGATTTCCAGGCCAAGATCTGCAAGTGATGACTCAAGAGTTTGCCCGGCAAAATCGACATTTTCTATCGATGCGGCACCTCCGGCTTTCTCGATCTGGCCTCCACTCCGTTTCGGAAGTTGCATGGTAAAGGTATAGTCGCCGGTTAAGCCCGTTTTGTCTTCAACCGGGCGGTCTAGATATTCGGCGATAACTCTGGTAATCAGCGACATAGGCACAGCATGCCCAATCATTTTCCCATCTGCTGTCGATGAAATCGATCCCGGACCAGCAGTGAGATCCCCGATAGTGTAATCCTTATAATCGTCAGCAGTAGGCTGCTTTAGCTTTGAGCCCTTAGCTGAAACAACTAACGTATAAGAGGGAAGCGTCCGCATTTCTTCATGAAATTCCAGATGAAAACGCTCCTTTAGCATTGGCTGCAGTGCAAGATATATCTTTCTCGGAGCTGTTTTGGTCATCACCATGCCAGGCTCATCCAGTGTGGCGTGAATGCTATATGTTGCGGATTCAGCCCATTTGGGCAGGCCTTTCACCTGATAATCATGGTCGAGATTGTATGCAGAAGCGATTAGCTGACGTAATAGGACCCGTTCCGCACTAAAATGACTCCCCATAAATCCATAGCTAGGACCGCCGGACGAATTATCTGGACGAATAGATACTGCTTCCAATCCGGGAACCAATTCAGTCGTATGCGTTCCCGGGGATTGAGCTCCAGAGACTGTTTGTTGAGATTTACTTACTGAGGGAGAGAAATATAGGAACAACGCCATCCCAACAGATAACGTTGTCATTCGTGCAATTGACGAGCGCAATGCTGCCTCCTGAACTCGGATGTAACCATAACATAACGAGTACAACAGGTGCTCTAATCTCTAAATGGCAGATATGGGAAGGGGCAAAGCCACCGGGTGGCCAAAAGTTATTTGACGGCCTGAACCTTCGTGCTCTCGCTCTCCAGAGAATGGGAAAGTTCCTCTGAAGAGCAAGCACCAATCCTGTTGGTTTCCTTGAGAAGGTTGGAAGTTCTGACCGAATTCCAGCCGACGGTTCTTAGCTGACCGTTTTCGCTGTTCCGGCTTTTAAGCTGCTTAGCTTAGTTCGCCTGAATTCCTTCGGCCAACTGTTGACGGAGGCTGCCGGCCAGCTCAACAACCAGCTTCAACTTGTCGGCAATTTGAGGAGCAACTTTGGACTCAGCTAAAGCAAGCTGTGACTGAAGCAGCAAACCTGCAACTGTCGACTTCAGTTCGTTCTCTATGGTTACGGTCGCCGCACGACGAGCCAATCTCTGTTCCAGCTCTCGACGGCTGATTGCGGCCTTGATCTCTCTTACTAAACGGGCAGCACCGGCCAGGGCAAAATTCACCTGCAGAGGAATTGCCAGACCTGATTGCTTCCAGATCAGCTCAGCTCCTGCGGGGTCGCATTCTGCCAAAGTATCGTCCACAACAACCACTGAATACTCTTTACGGCGAAGAACAGCAATTGCGGCTTTACGATTTTCAGCCACTTCAACCGCTAGTCCCAGTTGTTTGGTCATCGCGTTTGCGCAATTCTCAGCGCCTTCGATTCCGGTAATCATCAAAACATTTCCGCTCATAATCTTCTTTCCCATTCCTCTCACAGGATCGTTTTGGCATAGGTCAGGCGTTGAAACCTGACGCGGGTTTCTTTGGAGAACGAAAGCAGTTAAATTTAGTCCGCTATGGAGTCGCTGATACCGTATTCCTTCAGCTTCCGATAGAGGGTGGTCTTTCCGATACCAAGCAGGCGGGCAGCCAACAACTTGTCACCATTCAACTGACGGATTGTTGATAGAATTGCCTGCTTTTCCAACTCGGCCAACGGGGTGATGGCAGGTCCTGCAACCTCAGACTCAGAGGAAGCAGCATTTTCTTCCGACTGAGCCCGACGGCTCTGGATGCGGTATTCCTGCAACTGCGTTGGCATATCGCCAAGATGCAGGATTGGACCTGAGGAGAGAGCACATGCGCGCTCAATTGAGTTCTCAAGCTCGCGCACATTACCTGGCCAGTCATACTCCATCATGGTACGCAGAGCATTGTCGCTAAGCGTGTACTTCACGCCATGATCCTTCGACATGCGTTCCAGGAAGTGAGAAGCCAGTAGAGGAATATCCTGCTTGCGATCACGGAGAGAAGGAATGCGCAGGTTGACCACGTTCAAGCGATAGAAGAGGTCTTTGCGGAAGGTTCCTTTCTCAACCATGGAGGCAAGATCGCGATTGGTTGCCGCCAGGATACGAACATTGATAGGAATACGATGATTTGCGCCGACCGGACGGATTTCCTTCTCCTGCAGAGCACGCAACAGTTTTGCCTGCAGATCGAGTGGTAACTCTCCGATCTCATCGAGGAATACCGTGCCACCCTCGGCTGAGGCCAACAGGCCATCCTTCGAACGATTCGCTCCGGTAAAGGCACCCTTGACGTGTCCGAAGAGCTCACTCTCAATTAGTGTCGGAACGAGAGAGCCGCAGTCGACTGGAATAAATGGCTTCTGTGCATTTGGACCATTGGCGTGAATCGAGCGGGCGACCAGCTCTTTTCCTGTTCCGCTCTCGCCCAGGATCAAGACTGGGTGTGTGCTCTGCGCAACCTTGGACAGGATGCGATAGAGCTTTTCCATCTCCGGACTGCGTCCGACCAAGTTACCAAGGCCCTGGTTCATGCGAAGTCTCTCGCGCAGCTTGCGGCTGTTTGAGTCTAATGTACGCCGCTCGCGTGTGCGATCCAAAACGGCCATCAACTCATCCATAGCGAAGGGCTTGGAGAGATAATCGGTCGCTCCGCCACGCATTGTTTCAACTGCTGAGGTTACGGAGGCCGAAGCTGTCATCACGATGACCGCCGTATCCGGATGCATGGTCTTAACTTCTTCAACAAGCTCCAACCCTTGGGGCAGTGGAGCCTTCAAATCAACGAGCAGAACGTCGATGCTATTGCCGCGCAGGTAAGTACGTGCTGCAGCTAATTTATCTACACTCTCTACTGCGAAGCCTAAACTTGCGGCGATATCACAGCAGGCCGAGCGTACGGCAGCATCCTCGTCTACGACTAGAAGATGCATGCGCCCGGCGGTTTCAACCGGTTGGGGGAATGTATGCATGCCGAAATCTGTTGGGACAGTTGCGAGCATTTTACGCGCCTTCCTTTCTGTGAGTGGTGAGAATTTTTCTGGTGTTCTTCACTGCGCAACTGTCGGCAGTTCTAGGAAGAATCTTGTTCCTTGGCCAATGGAGCTTTCCACGTTCACCGTTCCTCCAGCGTCTTCAACTAGGCTGCGAACGATAGCCAGGCCCAAACCTCTGTGAGGATTAAGCCACTGGTCGCCCCCCTGCCGCAATTCAACTTTGGTTGTATATCCTGACTCAAAAATTGTATTCAGGTCTGCTTCGGGAATCCCCTCTCCCGTATCGGTTACTGTAAGTAGCACACTATAAGGGAGAACTGTTGTTGCTGTGTCAGAGAACGACGAAACTGCTTCCAACGAAATCTGAATATTTCCTCCGGCTGGCATCGCTTCACATGCGTTCTTGACCAGATTCACCAGAATCCTCGTAAGGTCTTCAGAAGCTAGAGCCACCGGAACATGACAGTCATTCGAAAATATCTCCAATGCAGTCGATGCCCCGGCCAAAGCCGTCAGCAGACTCCGATTCGAGTCCAGCTCAGCAGCCAGGTCTTGAATAGCATCGGGAGCGAGAATCGAGCTGCCTCTCGACAAATTTACTTCGCTGGGTATGCCAAATTCCTGAGCACGAAGTCCGGTGAGCTTTTCCACCAGCTTCCTGCCGGAGGCGGCGACCATCCGGAGCTCCTCGACATAATGGCGGTGAGTCGGTTGTAATACACCGGGCTCATCCAGAAGCTCGCAGTAGAGCCCCAAGGCGGTCAGCATGTTGCAAGCATCGTGAGCGATGCCAGCCAAATCGTCGGCTCCGACTCGCAAAGTCGGGAGCATCTCGGGCTTCCGCAGATCAGTAGCAAACATTAACGCTTCCTTGCTTGCTCTTTCCTGAATTGGCTCCATTCTTCCTCCGGGAAAGGTTGCTTCCCATTCGTAGTAACTGTCCCTCTCTGATACACGTTTCGTGCCAAACCGGAACGAAGGACGTAAGTAGCAGATAACAATAGACATGTAAAATTAGAGCCGTTTCACAATCGGCCAGTGAGAGCTAAACATTCGTTCCATTTCGGAACTCCGAAGCAACCTTTTTAAACTTAAATGGCTGAAAATAAAGCCAATGCTGCCGATTGTCATTCCAGAACATTCCCGGAAATGGCTTCCCGATTCAGGAATTCCTGAGATGGCTCGCCCTCAGGGGCAGACAACTCCAAAGTTACTAGTGATTTGCGAAAACCATAACGGTGGAAAACCGGACGGAAACAGGACATCTCCGACAACCTGCGATGTCGCCCGGACATGCGTCAATTCAGGACAAAAAGGCGTGTCCCCTTCGACGTGAAACGAAGGTAAAGATATAAACAGCTTTTCCACAGAACCGTTGAGGCTGTGGATTTTTCTCTGTGTCCAATATCCGCTATTGGGAAGAGTTTGCGACTCCGGTATCGAACCCGATGGGTTTACAGGTTCTAGAATGAAACCCATGTCAGAAAGTTCTTCCGCTGCTTTTTTCCGCGCTGGTGGCCGTTCGCCACGCCAGCTACGTCCTCTACGATTGACTCCGCATTTCGTACAGACGGCAGAAGGTTCCGTCCTGATCGAGTTGGGAGCGACGCGCGTACTCTGTAACGCCACCGTAGAGCCGGGAGTGCCCAGTTGGCTTCGTAACAGCAATCGAGGATGGGTTACAGCCGAATACGGAATGCTTCCCCGGGCCACGCTGACCCGCACTCCACGCGAAAGTGAGCGCGGAAAGGTCAGTGGCCGTACCCACGAAATTCAGCGGTTAATCGGTCGTTCCCTGCGTGCAGTTGTCGACCTGGCAGCCCTTGGAGAGCGCACGATCATTCTGGATTGCGATGTTCTACAGGCCGATGGCGGAACCCGCACTGCTGCTATTACAGGCGCCTGTGCTGCTCTGGCACTAGCACTCAATGCCTTGGTGAAAGCTGGAACGCTACAGAAATCTCCTCTGCGGCAGCTGGTAGCCGCTACAAGTGTGGGAATTATTGAAAATACAGTTCTCCTGGACCTGGCTTACGAAGAAGACTCCCAGGCGGAAGTCGATATGAATGTCGTCATGACAGAGGATGGCGGGCTGGTAGAAATACAAGCTACCGCCGAGCGTCAGGCCTTCCCTCGCTCGCGGATGCTGGAGATGATGGACTATGCCGAATCCGGTATAGCGGAACTCTTCAAGGCACAACGGGCGATTTTAGCCGGAGCCCTGTAGACACATCTCCATACAGCAAAAAGGGGGCAGACCGGATTACGGTGCCCCTCACTGTAGTTAATGACCTTCCAGGACCCAATAAATCTCTTTAGCTATTTCTGTGGCATTTCCTTAGGAGAAAACGCCACAGAAATAGTGCAAGAGATTCAGGCCATAGAGAAGCCGTGGCCTACTCCCTTTTCGTAAAAAGGACTACTTCGCCGCGAGTTCTGAAGCGTACTGCTTAGCAATTTCGCTAATCGCAACCGGTTTGTAATCACCCGCATGACCAGCCTGACCGAACTCTCTCATGCGCTGAGCAACAACCTTCTGCATAGCTTCGCGAGCCGGCTTCATGTAGTCGCGAGGATCGAACTTCTCAGGAGTCTCGACAAAGACCTTGCGGATTGCGCCAGTGATGGCCAGACGATTGTCTGTATCCACATTGATCTTGCGAACGCCATTCTTAATTCCGAGCTGGATCTCTTCAACCGGAACACCCCAGGTCGGCTTCAGCTTTCCGCCGTACTGGTTGACGATGTCCTGAAGATCCTTCGGAACGCTCGAAGATCCGTGCATGACCAAGTGAGTCTTGGGCAATAGCTTATGGATCTTGATGAGCAGGTCCATCTTCAGAACGGAGCCATCGGGCTTCTTGCTGAACTTGTAAGCACCGTGGCTGGTTCCAATGGCAAGAGCCAGAGCATCGACACCCGTGCGCTCGGCAAACTCGACTGCCTGATCAGGATCGGTAACGTGCTCCAAACCAGATCCGCCAGCACCGTGGCCGTCTTCAATTCCGCCCAGAACGCCGATTTCACCTTCTACCGATACACCCTTCTCGTGAGCCAGTTCCACCACGCGACGGGTTACTTCCACGTTCTCGTCAAAGGTCGAAGGAGTTTTGCCATCGGGCTTCAGCGATCCGTCCATCATGACGCTGGTAAAGCCCAATTCAACTGCGGACTTGCATGTCTCAAAGCTGTTGCCATGATCCAAGTGCATGACCAACGGAATTTCAGGATAGAGCTCAGCAGCTGCGAGCATCAGATGATAAAGATACTGGTCCTGGGAATATGCACGAGCACCGCGGCTGGCCTGGATCACAACGGGCGACTTGGTCTCGCGAGCCGCCTCCATGATGGCCTGAATCTGTTCCATATTGTTGACGTTGAATGCGCCAACACCATAGCCGCCCTTGGACGCTTCGTCCAATACCTGACGTAGGGATACGAGGGGCATGTAACCGTCTCCTTCACAATGTGAGAGATATTTTGTCTGCCTCCAAGCTAGGTCTCGCAGCGTGAAAAAGATGTGTTCGCCGACACATATCTGAACGCATGCCTTATACTCAGCTTCGACGACAACTAAATTGTGACGCAAATCACACCAGGAGCGCAATCATGTCGAAGCTGACCGCCGGGAAACTTGCTGGGCTACGGGCTGTCTCTAATTCACGCGGGGTAATTGCAGCCGCAGCAATGGATCAGCGTGGTTCCCTGAAGAAATATATTGCAAAAGAAAAGGGTGTGGCAGACCTCCCCGACTCTGCTCTCGTGGAATTTAAGGAGCTTGTCTCAGAGGTGCTCACCCAACATGCTTCTGCCATTCTGCTTGATCCCGAATTCGGTTTACCTGCGGCCAAGAAGCGCAACGGCAAGGGACTACTGCTCGCCTACGAAAAAACGGGCTATGATGCAGCCACTCCTGGCAGACTTCCCGACTTGCTCGATTTGTGGTCTGTTCGCCGCTTAAAGGAAGCCGGTGCAGATGCCATCAAAATCCTGCTCTATTACGCTCCGGACGAGAAGTCGCACGTGAACGATCACAAGCACGCATGGGTTGAACGTATTGGCGATGAATGCCTCGCCCACGACATTCCCTTCTTCCTTGAGCTGGTGGGCTATGACGCTCAAGGCGGAGACGAGAAGAGTCTCGCTTATGCCCTGAAGAAGCCGATGGTCGTCTCTGGTTCGATGTCTGAATTTGGCAAAGAACGATACAACGTTGACGTGCTGAAGGTCGAAGTCCCGATCCAGATGGAATTTGTTCAGGACACCAAGGCATTTAAAGGAGAAGCAGCCTACAGCCGTGCAGAAGCTCTCCAGCATTTCCGCGATGCCGCTTCCGTCACACACAAGCCATTCATTTATCTTTCGGCGGGCGTGAGCAATCCGGTATTCATTGAAACCCTCGAATTAGCTGCGGAAAGTGGCACAACCTTCAACGGTGTGCTCTGCGGGCGTGCGACCTGGAAAGATGGCATCACCATCTATGCAAAGCAAGGGGCGAAGGCTTTCGAAAACTGGCTGAGAACTACAGGCGTAGAGAACATTGAAAACGTCAACGAGGCTCTTAAAGCTGCTCATCCCTGGCATCCCAAACTCGAACTCGTTGCCTAGTTCTTCTAACAAGGCAGTCAGGAGGCACTACGGAAATCTCCTAGTGCCTCCTCCAGAGTCTTCATAATTTCTTCGACGAAATAATCATCTCTGCTATCTTTCAGAGGAATGAGACTTCACTCCTTTGCTCTTATTTGCCTTGTACTTGTCAGTTCTGCCTATGCTCAACAATTCACGGCGAAGAACATCGTCTTCACGGGATATGAGCAAGCCACGAAAGCCGACTTATTAGCAGCAAGTGGTCTCAAAGAGGGATCTGCTCTCACGCAACAGCAGGTTCAATCAGCCGCGCAGCAATTGAGCGACACAGGAATGTTTTCCTCCGTCTCTTTTGAATTCAAGAATCAGACGCTCAATATTGGACTCAGCCCGGCAGAAGGGTTTCTGCCGGTACATTACCAAAACTTTCCCTGGTGGGATGAAAAGACACTGAACGAACAGGTCCATGCTCGCGTGCCGCTTTTTCATGGCCAGCTTCCACCTGTAAGCAAAGTGAAGGACCAAGTCTCCGCTGCCCTGACTTCGATCCTTGCCGAAGAAAAGCACATCGATGCCAATATCCACGGATTGCTAGTAAACGATCCGAGTAATAAGCCCATTGCTATGGGCTTCAGTATCGAATTGCCCAAAGTGGCTTTGAGCAACGTCGCTGTCCAGGGAGTCAGTTCTCAGGAATCAGCAACGGTCGAAGCACTGACGCACTCTTTCATCGGTGAACGATATTTCGAAGGACAGACTGCCAAAGAAGTGGAAGCAGCTCTTCGCACACACTATCGCAATCAGGGTTTTCTGGATGCCACTGTTACCACCGAGACTTCACGGGAAGCTAGCTTCGAAAACGGGGAAGTACATGTCCCAATTCGCATAACAGTTATCGAAGGCTCCCAATATCAAATCGGTTCTTTAAAGTTGGCAGGCGGAGTCTTAATGTCGCAGGATGACTTCCTGAAATACGCCCGTTTGCATCCGGGAGATGTCGCCAACGAAGAAAAGCTAAAGCAGACCATCGCAATTGCAGGCAGACCTTATCAAATTCAGGGATATCTGCGGGCAAAAGTATCCGCTGTTCCAACCAGGCATCCGGAACAACACACTGTCGATTATGTGATCAACGTAATTCCCGGCGATGTCTATCACTTCGGAACAGTGAAATTCGAAAACCTGAACGAGGCCCAGCACGCCGAAGTACTGAAGGCGTGGAAGCTGGCTCCCGGAGCAGCCTATGATGCCAGCTACCCGGTTCTGTTTCTTAAGAAGAATGCAGCAATGCTTCACACTCTGGACGGATACTCAGCAAACTACACGCAACGAGTCAATGAAGAAACCCATATCGTAGATCTGATCCTGAGCTTTCGAAAGGGCGGACCACTGAGCTAGGGACAGGGCCTAGACTTCGTAGCCGCCGCGAAATGCTTTTTCGCTTCTCAGTGGATGGGCGTTACAGGAAGAAGCATTTCATACAAATCGATACCTGGCGCATGTCCATCGGAGACAATCTTGCGGGTTTGAAAACCAAAGCGAGTGAAGAACCCGGCACTATGCTGACTTGTATTAAGGAGCACTCCCAATATTTCGGGGAAGGCTCTGATCTGAGATAGCCGAGCTTCCATCAAACGCCTTCCGAGCCCGAAAAGATGCCGTCGGGCATCGATCATTCCCCAGCAAAGCACTGCGTAGTTAGGTTCAGTCCGATGTTTTGCCCAGCCCCCGCAGCCGATGACAGTGTCATCCTCAAGCATCACGAGATATGGACCGGGGAGTGCATCCAGGAAGGAATCGAATTCCGGACGTTCTTCCGCTGCAAAGAATTTAGGGACATTGCTATCAAATACAGCGAGGCAGGACTCACGATCGCTGGATACATAATCGCGAAACGATATCTTCTCTATCAATTCCGACTCACGCTATCTTCCAACGCACAACAGATTATCAAAATCACGATGCAACCACTGATTGAGTTGTATTCGTATCTCAATCAGTGGCTATTGAATTACTCCCACTCAATCGTGCCCGGTGGTTTGGAGGTGATATCGTAAACGACTCGATTAATCCCCCGCACCTCGTTAACGATTCGGCTGGAGATCCGCTTCAAAACATCGTACGGTAGCTCAACCCAGTCGGCGGTCATTCCGTCTTCCGAATGCACGGCACGAATTGCGCAGGTGTAGGCATAAGTTCTCTGGTCGCCCATAACACCAACGCTCTTCACAGGGAGCAACACGGCAAAGGATTGCCAAATCTTTTGATAGAGTCCGGCATTCCTGATTTCGTTTACGACAATTTCATCGGCTTCCTGCAAGAGAGCTACGCGTTCCGCCGTGATCTCGCCAAGGATGCGAACCGCCAATCCAGGACCAGGAAAAGGCTGACGCTGCAGGATATCTTCCGGCATGCCCAGTTCACGGCCGATCCTTCGAACTTCGTCCTTGAACAGGTCGCGTAGTGGTTCAATCAGCTTCAACTTCATCACATCCGGCAATCCGCCGACGTTGTGGTGACTCTTGATTGTCTGCGAGGGTCCCTTCACGGAGGACGATTCAATCACATCCGGATAGAGTGTTCCCTGCACCAGCCATTCCACTCCACCACTGATCTTGGTAATCCGCTGTGCTTCTTCGTCGAAGACCTCAATGAACTCACGTCCGATGGCCTTACGCTTCGTCTCAGGATCGCTGACTCCGGCCAGCTTCGACAGGAAGCGCGTACTCGCATCGACTGCAACTAGATTCAGCCCCAGTTTGTCGCGAAGGTTCTGCTGCACCTTGAAGAATTCGTTCTTGCGGAGAACGCCATTATCGACAAAGACACAGGTCAGCTGATCACCGATAGCCCGATGTACCAGCACCGCAGCTACCGAAGAATCCACCCCACCGGAGAGAGCGCAGATCACATGATCCTTGCCAACCTTCTCCTTGATGGACTTCACCGTCGACTGAATAAAGTGCTCCGATGTCCAATCTGCCTTGGCGCCGCAGATCTTGAAGACAAAATTGGCCAAAAGCTCAGAACCGAACTTGGTGTGGTGAACCTCGGGGTGGAACTGAACAGCCCAGATCCGGCGCTCGGGATTGGCAATTCCAGCCAGAGCATTTGAAGTCTTGGCTGTCAGAGAAAATCCTGCCGGTAACTCCAGAGCCTCGTCACCATGCGACATCCACACAGAAAAGGTCTTTGGCAGCCCTTCAAAGAGTGGCGTATCGGCAATTACATTGACGTCGGCATGCCCGTATTCACGCTTGTCCGCAGAACGCACCTTGCCGCCCAGATGATAGGTGATGAACTGCAATCCATAACAAATACCGAGAATCGGAAGTCCGATATCTAAGATCCGAGGATCGGCAGCCGGCGCATCCGAGTCGTAAACAGAGGAGGGTCCTCCAGAAAGGATGATGCCCATTGGCTTTTGTGCCTGAATCTCATCGAGAGAAGCCATACAGGGCAGCACCACAGAAAAGACGTTCTGCTCGCGAATTCGCCGCGCTATCAGCTGCGTGTATTGCGAGCCAAAATCAAGGATGACAATTGAGGATGTGTCCACAATTCAAGGATAACAAGTGAAGCGAAGGAAACGCCCCTGTAAAGAGAGCGTTAGCTGATCGTGCTCTCTTGTGGAGCAGTCAATTCCGGGCTCTGTCCGCGGTAGACCCGCCAGAATTCCAGGAAACTTACCGCCCGTGCGACTTGGAAAAAATCGTTGGCAGCAAAATAAAGAACGGTTACAAATGCCCACCAGTAATAAAGCTCATTCCCGGTCATCTGGGCGCTGAATGGCACCGGAGTAGCAGAAAAAACCATTGCCAGCACAATCAGACCCAGCTTTACGATACCCATCACCAGATTGACTTCAGCCAGCTTCCCTGTGAGTCCACGCCCCAAGCGGAAGCTCTGCACCAGGCTCGACACTACTCCACGTCGCTCTGTTAGCACCAAAAGTGGTGCAAAAGTGACTATCCAGCTAATCAGGGACCAGACGGTGAAAAGACCCAAAGAGAAAAAGATGACCCACGCCAAATAGCCCACTAAATTCGGTGTCTCCTGGGTTGAAAGCGTGCGTGCAGCTGCCCACTGTATAGAGGCAAACCACAGAGCAAAACTTCCTAGCAGAAAACCCAGCTTCAGTATCTGAAGAACAGTTAAGGCAACAGGCCGAAAAGGCAAAGACGGCTCATATCTGCGAAGGACCAGGTTTCTACCAATACCTGAAATCACGGCCCAGGCGATACCCAGAAGAGGAACCATCCACAAGGCAGTGTGAATTACGGGTGGAAAAAGAACAGAGGCGGCATTTCCAGCAAGGATCGCCGCCTGCCATGGATCCTGAAGCGAGAATTCGTAGATGCCGGTTTCCCGCAAAGGGGCCGTCATCCAAATCTGTTTGCCCTGTACACAAAGAAGCCACAGGGCAGGAATGCCGAAGAGCCATCTCCAGACCAGCTCAATGGCCAGCAGAGATGGCTTCCTCCAGCACGCATGTAATTGATGAACCAGCGACTGCGTCCCGCGGACGGCCATCGGCTACTTCACCACAATATTGACCAACTTGCCTGGAACAACGATGACCTTGACAACATTCTTCCCTGCAATGAGGGCTTGAATCTTCTCATCGGCCAAAGCTGCTGCTTGCAAGACCTTGGCATCCGATCCGGCGGCTACACGAATGACAGAACGAAGTTTGCCGTTGATCTGAACAGGTACTTCGATTTCGTCTTCCTTGGCCAGAGCCTCATCGTATTTAGGCCACGGCATCCGCAGGATCTCTCCCGATTCTCCAATCTGTTGCCACAACTCAGCAGACAGATAGGGAGCAAACGGCGCCAGAAGCAAGATAAGGGAGCGCAGAATCTCCGCGATGATCTGAGCAGGAACCTCTCCCGAAGCAATTTTCGCCTCGGCAGCAGTCAACTCGTTCACTAGCTCCATAATTGCGGCAATACAGGTGTTGAAATGCCAACGACCTGCAAAATCCTGCGTAATCTTGGCTATGGTCTGATGCAGTTTCCGTACCAACTTCTGCGCATCCGGACCAAGGTCTGCCGAAGCAGCCTTCTTCCCGGCTGGCACAAGATCGGCATACTTCATCACCAGGCGATAGACACGGCCGAGGAAGCGGCTGACTCCGGCCACTCCATCTTCCTGCCAATCCAAATCCCGGTCCGGAGGCGCCGCAAAGAGGGCGTACATGCGGGTAGCATCTGCTCCGTAACGGGCAATCATGTCATCGGGCGAAACCACATTGCCCTTGGACTTGGACATTTTAGCGCCGTTCTTGATGACCATGCCTTGAGTAAAGAGTCTTCCTGCCGGCTCGTCATTCTTAATCAGCCCCAAATCCCGCATCACCTTGGTCCAGAAGCGCGAATAGATCAAGTGCAGAATGGCATGCTCGACACCACCGATGTACTGATCAATCGGGAACCAATAATTGGCAAGTGAAGAATCGAACGGGACAGTGGAATTCTTGGAGTTCGTATACCGATAGAAGTACCAGGACGAATCGACAAAGGTGTCCATCGTATCGGTTTCACGCCGTGCCGGTCCGCCGCATTTCGGACAGGTGGTATTCAGAAACTGAGGTACGCGACTCAACGGAGAACCGCCCTGCTGAGTAATCTCGATCTTCTCTGGGAGGAGGACCGGCAATTGATCATCCGGTACCGGCACAATGCCATCCTTCTCGCAATAGATCATCGGGATCGGCGTTCCCCAATAGCGCTGGCGGCTAACGCCCCAATCCTTAAGGCGGAAGGTAACCGTCGCCTTGCCAAATCCATGTTCTTCGGCATAGGCAGCCATCTTCTTCTGTGCTTCCTGACAACCCAGGGAATTGAACTCGCCGGAATTGATCAACAAGCTGTCCTCAGTTGTAAACGGAAGGAGAGGCTCCTCTTTGCCATTTTCCTGAGTCTCACCCGTACGGCGGGGAAGAATCACAATCCGGATCTCCAAACCGTACTTCTTGGCGAATTCATAGTCACGCTCATCGTGTGCAGGAACGCTCATGATGGCGCCTGTACCGTAGTCAAGCAGGATGTAGTTCGCCACCCAGATCGGCACACGCTCGCCGTTGTAAGGATTCACGGCATAGTGGCCGGTAAAAACGCCGTGCTTATCAATCGAGCCGACATCGCCGCTTTCACGGGCCTTCTTCTGCTGTTCTTTGAGAGCATCAACTTCAGCCCGCAGATTCTCGTCTGTTGCCGTGAACTCGGCAACCAAGGGATGCTCGGGAGCCAACTGAACACTGCTTGCGCCAAAGATGGTATCCACACGCGTGGTAAAGACCGTAATTTTGGCGCCGCGTTCTGCCTTCTGCCAGTTCTCCGTAGCAGAAAGAACAGCCTTCCCATTGCCTTTTCCCGAACCTTCGTCGGATAGATCCAAGGTGAAATCGACAAGAGTTCCTTCGCTACGGCCGATCCAATTCCGCTGCATGGTCCGGACCTTTTCCGGCCAGCCGTCCAACTTCGACAGATCGTCCAGCAATTCCTGAGCATAATTGGTGATTCTGAAGAACCACTGCTCCAGATCGCGCTGCTCGACCAAGGTATCTTCGTGGCGCCAGCAGCAGCCATTGACTACCTGCTCGTTGGCCAAAACGGTAGCGCACTGAGGGCACCAGTTCACCTTGCTCTTCTTGCGATAGGCCAGCCCGCGCTCATACATCCGGAGGAAGAACCACTGATTCCAGCGGTAGTACTCCGGCAAACAGGTCGTGACCTCGGTCTGCCAGTCGTAGCTCAATCCCAGCCGCTGCATTTGGAGGCGCATGGCGGCAATATTCGAAAGGGTCCACTCCCGGGGAGGGGTGTTGTTCTTGAGCGCCGCGTTCTCCGCAGGAAGCCCAAAGGCATCCCAGCCCATCGGATGGAGCACGTTATAGCCCTGCATCCACATATAGCGGGCCAGAGCATCCCCAATGGAGTAGTTGCGGACGTGTCCCATGTGCAGCTTGCCGGAAGGATACGGCAACATTTCCAGCACATAGTACTTGGGCTTGCCGCTGGACGGCGGTTCGGCGGCATAAAGAGCAGGATTTTTCGCCCACTGCTCGTGCCAGCGCGGTTCTATCTCCTGGGGGTTATAGCGGATCTCGTTAGCGGATGCAGGCCCATTGGTGGGCTGCTGTCCGATCTCACTGTTCGATTGACCTTGAGCCATGACCCTTCTAGTGTAACCGGGCCGGAACTCACTTGAGCTATTGGTCTCGCTCCTTCACGGTATAACCCGTCGGAGAGCGGAAAAGCGAGGGGTCTGGTTCACTTCGGTCCAGTTTGACAAGTTCCTTAGTCGTAACACCGTATAAGGGATTGTCGGTGATCTCAAGAACTGAAATATTCAAATCGACAGATCTCCAGAATTCTCTGATGGTGACCAATGGCCGATCATTTCCGACGGCGCCAGCCGGAATCGTAGTCGTCGTACGTGTTCCCTCTGCGACTACACCGTTTATGGTTTTGGTCCCTAGATTTTCACCTTTTATCTGCGTGGCACTCGGCGATCCCAAGCTTTTAGTCACAGAAGACGGAGCAGTTGTGACAAATCCCGCAACACCCCGGGAAGAAGAACCGGACGTAGGCTGATGAGCGGCGGGGTCCTGCATCCGAATAGCAGAATGCTGCACCATTGCAGGCATATGTGCGAGCCAGACTTCCTGGCTTCCAGTTGTCCAGTTCATCGTTGTACGCGACACGGGATCGGAGATATGCACCATCTTCCTGTCGTCGCCTACAGACCCCAGACTCTGTTCCTGTCGGATTCTTCCCTCTGAATCTTGCGTCATGACAGTAGTAAACGTCTGATTAATAGTTGTTCCATTCGCCAGAGTACGGACGAAAGTTGTTTTGTATTCAGCGGTACATGGAAGCCCGGGGGTCGGCTCTCCCGCGGGAATGCCATCGACAAAAACGCCTAAAGTGCCGCCCACAATCTGCGCATCTGTCACATTGACAATGATTAGGAAAGCAAGTCCAAAAACTAAGACCCCTACCAATCTGGCAATTGTCATAGCTGTTGCTCCGGAGAGTGGGCTACTGGGAATCAGAGATTTCTGCTTCCCAAACGTAGCTCGAGTGCAGTTTGCCCCTGCACTGGAGAAATTGCAAGCTGATCCCGGCTTGCTGTTTAGGAATTCACCAGATTTTTCAGCGTATCCAGATTGCGCCGGTCGTCTCCTGATTCATCGACGGGAGTTTCACCAATAAACGCGCAATGCTGCCAGCGACTGTCATTCAGCAAGCGCCGAAAGGGCTCGAGTCCAATGGTTCCCTTGCCGATGTGCTCGTGCCTATCCAGTTTCGAACCCCGCGCGGCTTTGGCATCGTTGCAATGCCAGACCCGAACCGATTCCAGTCCAACGGTGGCGTCAACCTGCTCTACAAGGTTTTCATACCCTTCCCCGGAGACCAAATCGTAGCCGGCAACATGGGTGTGACAGGTATCCAGACAGACCGCCACCGGAGCACAAGCGCGCAGACGCATGATCAATTCCGCTACCTGATCCAGAGAACCACCAAGGGAGAACTCCGCCCCTGCCGTATTTTCGATCAGAATATGAAAATCGCAGCTCTGCCATGGAAGTCCCTCAAGCGAGCGCTCAATCGACTCGGCAGCAAAACGCAGGCCTTCCTCCCTCGTCAGACCCCGCCAGGAACCGGGATGCAGAACCAGATACTCAGCTCCAAGCTCCAAGGCCCGCTCAACTTCTCCCCGAAAGGCCACAACGGATTTCTCGCGAACTTCTTCCGATTGGCTACACAGATTCACCAGGTAGCTGGTGTGAATCACCAAGGGAAAGACATTGTATTGATCACGCAAGAGCTGCATCCGCTGACAATGGTCGGAAGAGATCCTGGTCGGTCTCCACATTCTGGGACTAGAGGAGAAGATCTGGCAGGTATTTGCCCCAATCTCATGCGCGCGCTCGGCAGCAGTGAATACCCCACCCGAAGTCGACAAATGCATCCCAATACGACGCTCAGAGGAAGGCGTATTTCCGTTTTTCATGGCCATCTTTCTATTTGTACGAGAAGAAGATGCCTTTTCCAAAGACCAGGAGCCGTCTGAGGAGAGATAATTTCTTGTTATGCACACAGTTGTGACCGCAAGCCTTCTTATCGCTCCGGAAGGGGGGCTCCTCCCTAATCCGGTCATTCTTATCGAAGATGGACACATCACTGCCATCGGAACCCGCGAAACAGTTGAGATTCCTGCACGCGCTCAACGCTACGACTATCCCGACGCTACGCTGGCTCCTTCGTTCTTCGATATTCACATTCATGGCGCCGCCGGACATGATGTCATGGAAGCCACGCAAGACAGCCTTAATGCTGTGAGCGATTTTCTGGTCACACGCGGTGTGGGCGCATTTTTCCCAACGACCGTAACAGCACCGATGGACATGATCCTCCGCTCACTGGAAGGAATCTCAAAGCTCATCGCTGCTGGAAAAACGACTGGAGCGCGTCCTTTGGGAATTCACCTGGAAGGCCCGTTCCTGTCTCATGCAAAACGTGGCGTCCATCCCCCGGAACACCTGTTAGCCCCTACGGTGAAGGTGTTCGATCGCATGTGGCAAGCCTCGGAAGGCCGTATTCGGCTGGTAACCGTGGCTCCGGAACTGGAAGGTGCAGAAGAGTTTATCGCCTATGCGACGTCACTTGGAGTCCGCATCAGTCTCGGACATAGCAATGCCGATACGGCAATAGCAAAGGCCGGAGTGGCCGCAGGAGCAGCCAACTTCACCCACACGTTCAACGCGATGAAGCCACTGGACCATCGCAATCCCGGAATCCTGGGGACGGCACTCACCGAAGACTCTGTTTATGCAGAGATTATCTGCGACGGAATCCATGTGGATCCCTCTCTCGTAAAGCTGTTCTGGAAGGCGAAGGGACCGGAGCGCGCCATCCTGGTCACAGATGCCATGAGTGCAACCGGAATGCCTGAAGGCAACTATATGCTGGGAGGTTTTCCTGTCGAAGTGGCAAATGGCAGAGCCACCAGCGGCGGAGTCCTGGCGGGAAGCGTTCTGACTTTGGACCTCGCGGTACGCAACTTTGCCAAGTTTACGGGTGCACCTCTGGGACAAGTTGCGGCACTGGCAGGACGAAATCCTGCTCGGATGACGGGATTGGAAGGGGAAATCGGAGTTCTTGCAGCTGGACGACGCGCCGATATTACCGTCCTCGACAGCAAGGGGTCGGTAGTCGCGACCATCCTAAATGGAGAGGCAAAGCAGCTTCTGGCCGCTAGCCACTAGAGCACGTGCACATCTAGAGGCCAGGCTGCATATTCCTAAATAATGCAACCTGGCTCACCTCTTACATCCCGATGGTCAATTGAATATTATTGGTATTCAGCGTTGCTGCCCATCGAAAGCACCGCTCCTGCTCTAATAGCTTTCTTTCAATACTCCCGAGAGCACGTTTAGGCTCCCATCGATCTTTCCGATTTCCAAGCCCAGAATATGGGCGACCAACGGGTACACATTCACATTCTCAAAGGGCTGTAGCGTCACCCCAGATTTGATATCCGGACCTTCGGCCAGAAATATTCCACGCATAGTAATGAATTTTCTGGGATCGAAGCCGTGAGCTCCGATCATCGGTGGCTTGTCTTCTTTACAGTTTTCAGAGCTAGATACGGCGAGATCGGTTGGTCCATTCGACACCGTAACCGGGTCTCCCTTACGAGGGGTGCTGTCGTAATTGACGACATTTGTGGAATCGCTTCCCTGCACTCCGGATCCAACGGTCTTATCTTCCTTTTTGTTACATGCAGCGGGAGCATGAGCCCGGAGCTCATACGGGCCGTTTGCAACAATAACGGGATCTCCCTCACGTGGATTGCTGTTGAAGTTCAGTCCTGCAGGAACATCCTTCTGGCGATAGACCAGGAAATCTGCGCTCGCGGCCTTTAGCTGCTGATAGGCCTTTGCAGCATCGGCTTCGCTCTTTGGATATAACTGAGGCCCTTCAGTCTTGAAGTTGCTCAAATCGGCATACTTATCCAAGGTGATCCAGGTTCGCTCGACCTTTTGCATGCCGTGATCGCTCACAACAATCAGATCGACCGGAAGATGCGTGGCAGCCAAACCCGCTTCCAGCTTTCCGATTAGTTCGTCCACGCGCTTAACGGCAACCCGCGTTTCCGGAGCATCCGGACCATAGCTATGAGCAGCATGATCGACATTCGAAAAATACAGAGTAAGAAAGTGAGGCCGTTGCGCTTCGGGTAGACGGAGCCAATCCAGAATCTGTGTAACGCGCTTCGTGTCGTCGAGCTTATCGTCAAATTTCAGATAATAGCTCGGGCGTACGCCCGCAATCTCCGCATCGGATCCTGGCCAGAAGAAACAAGCTGCCCTCATTCCCTGCTTCTCTGCTAAGGACCAAAGAGGAACTCCACCGTACCAACTTCCATCCGTAACGGTCTTAGGATCACTGATCGAATATCGTTCTTTACGCTCGGGATCGTAGAACTTGTTCGCAACAATGCCGTGATGCTCGGGATAAAGTCCGGTGATCAAGGCCAGATGATTCGGAAAAGTCAGAGATGGATACGAAGGGATGATGCCATCCGGGGATGTCGCTCCGCGTTTTGCGATGGCCAGCAGGTGCGAAGCTCCGTACTTCTTTAGGAAATCGTACCGAAAGCCGTCCAGCGAAACCATTACGACATAGTGGCGTTGAAGCACCTCAGAAGAATTTGGACCGTGGTCGACCGCGATAACCGGAAGACCTTGCTGAGCTAAAAGAGAGCTAACCGAAAATAGCAAAACTGCAAAAAATGCCGTTAGGCGAGAGATTTGTCGCATTCCTATCTCCTCCCTTTGGGATATCTGGTGCGGGGAAGACTTCTTCTCTTCTACCACGTATTACGCACCGGCAATAGAAGGGACGCTCCAAAACGAAATACGTCGTGATAGCATCCGCCCATGAAGATCCCCTTTCGAATCTTGCTGGCAGCTTCTGCCACCTTCTTTGCCGTTGCAGGTTTCGCTCAGACACCCCCCACGATTCAACAACGTTTGGACGCCCTGCTTTCTCCACCTCCTGGCGTCTGGACCGATGCTCAGCTCGCCACTATGGCTCGAATTCGCGATGCAGCCATGCAAGACGCCTATCCCATCGATGAGCTTCGTCATTTAACCGACAACATCGGCCCACGTCTTGCCGGATCGCCCCAAGCACAAAAGGCCGTTGAATATGTTGCCGGCGAGATGCGTGCGCTTGGAGCCGAAGTCTCTTTGGAAAAGACCACGGTGCCCCACTGGATACGAGGGGAAGAAACAGCTCAGCTTACCACTTGGCCCGGACAAGCAAGTGGCACAACCCAGAAGATCGTGCTCACCGCACTCGGAGGCAGCATTGCAACTCCGCCATCCGGAATTCAGGCTCCCGTGATTGTGGTCAAATCTTTTGCGGAACTGAAAAATCTGTCGAAAGATCAGGTGAAGGGAAAAATTCTGGTCTTCAATGAACCCTTTGACAAGCAGTTGGCAATGCAGGGCCAGGGAGGCGACGCCTATGTCCAAGGTGTTGCGTATCGCGGAGCCGGACCCATGGTAGCAGCCCAATATGGAGCAGTTGCGGCATTGGTTCGCTCAGTAGGAGGAGCCGATTACCGCCTTCCCCACACAGGCCTCACTCACTACGCCCCCGGAACGAACAAAATTCCAGCCGCAGCTATAGCTGCCGAAGATGCAGACTTGCTGGCCAATCTGACTGCACAGGGTCCTGTGACAATGCACCTGACACTAACGCCACAGACTTTAGATCCGGCCCCCAGCTTCAACGTGATTGCCGATTGGAAAGGCACAGAGCACCCGGAAGAAGTGGTCATCGTATCAGGACATCTGGATTCCTGGGATCTGGCTACCGGGGCTATCGATGATGGAGCAGGTGTCGCAGCTGCTATGGAAGCTATTCGTTTGATGAAGCAGCTTGGACTCCACCCGCGACGAACCATTCGCTTCGTGGCCTGGATGGCGGAAGAGGAAGGCTCGCAAGGAGCGGAGAGCTATGCACACGATTATGCGTCCGTGGTCGATCGACATGTAGGAGCAATCGAAGCGGACCTCGGAGCAGGACATCCAACGGGAATTCTTTACGCGGGAAAGTCGGAGCTGCAGCAATGGCTACGTCCGGTTTCAGACGTTCTCCTGCCGATTGGAGCTGCCACTGTCTCCAGAGGCGATGAAACCGGAGCAGATATAGACTTTCTAACAGCACGAGGCATACCAACCTTTGCACCGAATCAAGATAGCCGCTTTTATTTCAATTACCATCACACGCCAGCTGATACCTTCGACAAAGTAAACCCGCAAGAACTCAAGGAAAATGCGGCAGTTATGTCTGTCCTGGCCTATGCCCTGGCAGATGCGCCGCAACCTGCTCCAAGATAAGGCTGCATAGAATATTTGGAACGGCCACTAGCGAACTTGAATTGTTCTGGCAGATATAACGTTTCCTTGATTGATGTCTATATCTAGAAAGGAAGTTATGGAGAGGTATTCTGGAAGAGGTTAACTTATTAAAACGATCTACTAATACGAATATAAAAAGCGCCCCCATCTTTGGAGGCGCTTTTTATTCAGAGTCTCGGATCAACTTTATGATGCCAAGGCTTCGTCGGACAGCGGAACTGCCCGCTTGGGGCGTGATACTCGCTTCGGCACGAGCCGGACACCGCCCGACACCTGCTCCAATAGCAGCGTTTCCGAACACGCGCCGCAAAGCCAGAAGTGTTCGAGGTGGTTATGTTTGGCACCCTTTGGAGCTTTAGGATCCGGCATATCAAAAACGAAAATCCGCCCCTCACGTAGATAGTGCAGTGGCTTTCCGCAGTTCGGATTGGCGCAACTGTTGACCATAGAATTCTCCATTCCAGTCCCCGGATGCTGCATCCTCTCTCTTCAACATCCGCTGGCTAGGCTTTCTTTTATCTTCCGGGGTTGCACTTGAGCACCTGCAACAGGCCCCGTCATCTGAAAGAGCTTAATGGCAGGCTTCTTTCCGATTGTGATGTCAGGCTGCTACCTTGAGTTATCTCTTTCCCCGATGAAAACGGGGTGAATCCTTGCTTAAATTTCTTACGCCTAGGGGAAGAGTGTCCCACTTACCGAATGGGGCTTTATATTCCGATGGAATGTACGTTGATGTCAACCTTTTTTGAGTAATTTAGTCGGAGAATGATTAGTTTCCTGATATGGTCCATCTTCTCTGAAGGAGTTATCCAGATCCGTCTCCGCATGCGAGAATGAATTCGAATCGCGTTGCTGCAAAGGAAAGATCAGAATCCTCTACTATGCCTCTGCTTCGCTCGACTTTTATCGCACTTTCGCAAAACAAACGTCTTCGCTCTTTCTCAGAAAGATCCACTCTTGGTCAACGCATGTCTTCACGTTTTGTGGCAGGCATGGAAATTGAAGATGCTCTTCGAGCTACAGAAACACTCAACCGCAACGGCACCACCGCTACGCTGGATAACCTCGGCGAAAGCGTCACGACACAACAGGAAGCCGAAGCAGCAGCCGAGGTTTACCATCGTCTGCTCGACTGTATTATCGCTCGACGCTTACAGGCCAACGTCAGCGTCAAGCTCACCCAACTCGGGTTGGAAGTGGACCCGGAGATGGCCTTCTCCATCGCCTCAAAGCTGGTGGTCCACGCTGCTTCTACAAACAACTTTGTTCGTATCGACATGGAAGGATCGGCTCTAACCCAGATTACGATCGACATGGTTCGGCAACTGCATGCTATCCCCGGGAATGCCGGACATGTAGGTATCGTGATTCAGTCCTACCTTTATCGCAGTGAGAAAGATATTCAAACCCTGCTTTCCGAAAAAATCCGGATTCGGCTCTGTAAGGGCGCCTACAAAGAACCAGCCGAAGTAGCCTTCCCATTGAAAAAGGATGTCGATATCAACTACAGCAAATTGATGAAGACCCTGCTGGATAGTCCTGTCTATCACGGGCTAGCTACCCACGATGAGAACTTGATCCAGGAAGCCATCCGCTACGTCCGCGAAAATAGGATTGAACCGTCACGGTTTGAATTCCAAATGCTCTATGGAATCAGGCGCGATTTGCAACGCTCTCTCATTGAAGAGGGATTCGGAGTTCGGGTCTATGTTCCCTTTGGGAGTGAGTGGTATCCCTACTTCATGCGCCGTCTGGCAGAGCGACCGGCAAACGTCCTCTTCCTGATTAAGAATGCTCTTCATCAATAGTCCTGACGACCGCAGCACTTCAGCGTGGCGGAAGCAATTTCATTGGCCTTGGGTTTAGAGAAACTAAGGCCAATATTTATAGTGCTTTCCGAACCAGCACGATTGTGCTGCCCCTGGCATCCAAATATCTACGCGGGAATGCCAGAAGAGACGTTTATGCTCTTGATTCTTAAAGAATTTTCAGACAACTCTCGAAAATTCGTCACACACGTGCATACAATCTAAACGCATCTGTCTTTTGGGCCCCTTGGCATTAACTGATTTCATTCAGGAGCAAACCTCAGGAATGGGACCACGTTGCACCTTCATTCGTTTCGTCGTTTGATTGGGGGCTTGATTCCTCCCCTAATAAGAAACATCTCTTGTATATTCAAGCGAGGATGGGTTGAATCTGGACAGCGAAGCCGAGATTTTCGAGCCGCTTGAGTAAACGCAAGGCGTGTCTTTGTTTATTGTGAGGATCGAAATGGTCAGCACCTAGGTCCTGATAGACGGTGCCATTCTTGAGCATGTGATAGGCGGTAGTGAGTAAAGAAGCAGCTACCGCACAGACGGCTTTTTTCGAACCCCGTCGTGCTCGCAAACGGTGGTACTGGGCCTGGAAATAACTTCCTTTGGTGCGGCTGGCTGCCCAGGCGCACTGCACCAGAGTCGTTTTCAGCCAGGGTGCCCCTTTCTTCAAGCGCGTAGAACGGCGTTTACCAGCGCTTTGGTCGTTGCGGGGACATAGTCCTGCCCACGAGATCAAGTGACCGGAGGTCTCAAAGCGAGTCATATCGATGCCGATCTCAGAGACCAGCACCTGAGCCGCGAGGGGACTAAAGCCGGGAATAGAGTTCAGCAGTTCGACGGCGGCGCGAAAGGGTTCCACGTTAGTGTTCACCTCCTCGTCGAGGCTGGCGATGCTAGCCGTCAAGGCATCGATCTGATCCAGATGTAGTTTGAGCAGAAAGCGGTGATGCCGGGTAAGCCGACCGCGTAGCGACGCCTCCAACTCCTCTGCCGAAGCGTGAATGCGCCAGTGAGCTAACGCCGCCAAAGCTTGTGGTGCGGTTTGACCGGCGATGAGCGCTTCCAAAATGCGTCGGCCGCTGAGCCCCACAATGTCTGTCACTACGCTATCTAGCTTGATGTTGGCGTCTTCCAGCGTCTTTTGGATGCGCTGGATGTGACCAGCTCGCTCCCGTACGATCTGCTTACGCGTGCGTAGCAGGTCGCGCATTTGTTGGGTTGGTTCATCGGGAACAAAGCTGGCTTTGATCAGACCGTGCGCTATCAGATCGGCCAACCACATCGCATCGTTGACGTCGGTCTTGCGACCGGGCACATTTTTCACCTGTGCCGCATTGGCCAGTGTCAATTGAAACTCGCCATCGGCCAGTATGTGCCAGACCGGCTTCCAATAGACCCCAGTCGCCTCCATGGCGATATGCGTAACACCTTCCCCGGCTAGCCAATCCGATAACGCCATCAACTCCTGCGTGATCGTCTTGAAAGTGCGGACTATGGTCTTAACCTTGCCTTGGCTCATATGGCGAACGCAGGCCACCACCGTCTCTTTATGCACATCCAGTCCAGCACAATGCGAGTAGAGAACTTCCATCGTCACTCCTCTGCGCTTGGCTTGGAACCCCGTTGTTAGAAACTCTAATAAGCGTGCTCTAAGGTCTGGTGCAACACTTTAGGCGACAATACGGGGTGCTCTAGGGTTCCGGGTCCGACTGACACACGGGCTGTTCTGCACCAGGGAATTGACGACCTCTGTGCCTCTGCGCAATTCCACTCTATACGCTGCTGGCTCTCGTTTCATCCATCGTGGGTCGGAATCACCGGTGCGGGACTGACAAGGAATCATTGGCAGCTGACGGGTTTCTTCGGAACACGGATACCCTGACAGCCGCGAATTGTACGCAATTAAAGGAAAGTAAATATGCGGATCACTTCAGGCGGCCCTGGATTCATTCCATTGGTAGTGCGGCGCAACTCGCACAGGTCTATCCTTCTCTTCCCCCTCTTTCTGCTCCTGCTGCTCATTTCCATAACGGCTCAAGCTCAAACGGTCAATATTCATTCCATTCAATCGAACCCGACTAATCCCACGCTGTCCCCGTACTACAACCAGCCGGTGACAACCTCGGGAGTTGTCATCGGGATACTCCCAAGTGGCTTCTACATTGAAAATAAGCAGGCGGACTGGAGTACTCCGACGGCGGGGACGGAGGGAATCTTCGTCTTAACAAACGGTGTAACCATACCCGCAGGCACGGTTGCCCTGCATAATGAACTGCAAGTTGCCGGGACAGTAGTACTCTCGACACCAACTTCGGCCACCTCCGGACTCCAGATCAATCTTTCCTCTGCTCCAACGGTTCTGAATACCGGTGTGGCATTCCCGCAAGCCATATCTCTCGACACAAATCTGCCCGCTTCCGCTGCGAATTATCAATTCGGACAGTTTCTGAAATTTCAGGGCATGCTGGCCACGCTGACCTCGGTAAAAACTGTTTCCGCCACGGGAGGAACTCTCGATGAGCCCACCGAAACAGTTACCTCCAGCGGGCAGTTTTATGCAGTCGCAGTCGCACCCGCACTCGACAGAACATTTCGGCAGACCGGATTCAGTCCTTACGATATAGCTCCCACAGGAGCACCCAATACGATTCCAACCTGGACAGGAAATCCGCAGCGTTTCCTGATTGACAGCGCGTCCTTGGGAGGAACGCCTCTCGACGTCACCGTGGGAGAAACGGTCACCGCTCTCTCCGGGATTGTGGACTACCGCGCGACTCTGACCGAAACAACGAACGAGACAGCACTCCTGCTCTCCAGTTCCGGCGGATATTCCACCCACTCCGGAGCAATGCAGGGGTCGGCAGCAAGAACGCCTGTAAGCGGAGAGCTCACCGTTGCAACTCAGGATTTAGGAAGATTCTTCTACACGTCCAAAACAGCAGCAGCTAGCGCGGCTATAAGCATCACTTCCGATGCCTATGCTCGTCGCCTGACGAAAGCCGCGGCTTCTATTGTTAATTACGAAAATACCCCTGACATTGTTGCTGTCCAGGAAGCAGAAAATGAACAGACTCTGCTCGACCTGTCCGCAGCTGTCAGCAGAGCAGCATCGGCAGCAGGCAAAACCGATCCTACTTATAGTGTCCTTTGGATTGCAGGCAACGACACCTCTGGCTTAGCAAATGGGGTCTTGTTCAATCCCTCGAAGGTACAGATCCCGGCAGCGGAACAATATGGCCAGAACCTGAACTACAAAGCTCCAAGCGAAACGACATACCCGCTCTTCGACAGACCACCCTTTGTTCTTCACGTAAAGGTCACTCGTGCCGAGACGGACCCCTATCCGGATTCAGCAACCAAATCTTTGATCGTCGTCATCAACAATCTTCTGGATCGCACCAAGATCGATGACGCGGCAACAGGAGACGATGTCCGGCACCGTCGTCAGGCGCAGGCCGAATATGTGGCGGAGCATGTTATCCAGACCTTCCAGGACAACAGTGAATCTGTTATCTCCGTTGGGAACTACAATGCCTTCGAACACGAGGTTCAAGATGGATACGTCGATGTAATGGGAACCATCGATGGCAATCCTGCTGCCACAAACTTTGTCACGCTGTCCAGTCTGCCGAATCTGACAACCCCGAATGCCCTCAATCTCACAAGTACGACTCAAGCTGCCCAACGATATACCTATATCGAGGGTGGAAATTCGGAACAGCCGGACCACATCGTCATCAGTAGCGATCTTGCCGTAAGGTCATCCGTTGACTACGCGCGAGTCAACGCAGACTTCCCGGCCGCAAATCTCAACACAACCGGCACTGCTCTCCATAATGCCGACCATGATCCGGTCATCGGATATTTCGTTATTCCGCAGCACACGAATATCACCTTAACCAGCTCCGAGAATCCCTCTTATGTCGGAGATTCAGTCACCTTTACGGCTACAGTATCGAGTCCAGCGGGAGGACCGCCCACCGGAACTATCAGCTTCTATATCGATAACCAACTCGTCAGCACCGTAACGTTGGATTCCACCCTAAGAGCAACGTACACGACAGCAAGCCTCGCGGTAGGGTCGCACCCGGTTAAGGCAGTATATTCAGGCGATCTAGCCCATGACCCGGCAACAGCATCTCTGGTGCAAGTTGTTGTCGCTTACATACCCACGGTAACGACTCTTGCTTGTTCGCCCAATCCAGCGCAATACGGAACGACCGTTACCTGTACGGCATCGGTGACAAGCGGACTTGCGAATCACGTGGGTCCCACGACAGGCACGATTACGTTTTACGACGGCACAACCACGTTGGGAACAGTGAACTTGAGCGGAAGCGCCATCGCATCCCTCTCAACCAGCGCGCTAAAAGCAGGACTTCACCCCATCACTGCTGTTTATGCAAGGAACCCACCATACGACACCAGTACTTCCAATACAGTGAATGAGTTGATCTGGGCAGATTTCAGCATTTCGGTGAACCCCTCTTCCGGATCTATCTATACCGGAGAAAAAGCCAACTTCACTGTAACCATCACTCCAGGTGCGGGATTCACCTTCGACACACCTCTTTCCTGCTCGAATCTTCCGGATTATTCCTCCTGCACGTTTACCCCAAACCCGGTACCGAACAGTAGCGGAAAATCGACGTGGATTATTCAGACTTCGGCACCTTCGCAATCCGCTACAGTGAATCGACAATCAGGATTCCCCTGGCAAATGTCGACTGGCTCCATCGGACTAGCTGCAATCGCTCTGTTCTTCCTTCCGAAACGTTTCCGTCGTCGCGGAGCATTTCTTGCGCTGCTCTTCGTGCTCACCTTTCATGCGATCCTCGGCTGTAGCGCTCCGCGCAGGCTGACAGGAGGAACAACGCCGGGCACTTATACCGTTACAGTCACCGCAAGCGTAGACGAGTCAGGATACGTTGTGAGTCACTCTGCAAACGTGACCTTAACCGTCAAGTCACTTTTCTGAGGGTAAAGGCACATGCACAACTACGAATCTGGAATAAGTCTTCGTTTGAGGATAGAAAAAGTGCTTGGAAAGCTCTCATTACTCGCAATCCTTATCCTGGCTCCGGGACTCCTTTCGGCACAGGTTGTTCCTGCCGCAAGAGGTGGAAATGATCGCTTACTGGTTGGTGGCCAGTACTCCTACTTCAAGACGGATTTCCCTTCTACCGCCAAGATGCATGGAGTGGGGGCCTTCGTCGATTTCAATTTCAATTTGCGGATAGGCGTCGAAGGAGAGGCCCGGTTCATCTACTTCGACGACTTCCATGGAGAAAATGAGAAGACCTATCTCATCGGACCGAAGATCTATCTTCGACCTCTCGGCAGAATTAAGCCCTATGGAAAGTTTCTTCTGGGCCGTGGCTCTATCCAATATCCATTCAACATCGGCAGCGGCAGCTACTTCGCCTATGCTCCGGGTGGAGGTATTGATTACCGGGTCAAACGCAATTGGTATCTCCGTGCCGATTACGAATATCAGTTCTGGCCTTCGGCTCCCGGTATCCCAGGACAACCCAGCAATGGATTGACTCCGAATGGTATCAGTGGAGGCATAGCCTACCGCATCTTCTAGCACGAATATTCAGTATCGGTAACCGGACAAAACTAACCTTCCCATATCGCCGGTTACCGACACTGAAACCTCAAAGCGATCTCATCCTAGACGGGGCTTCACTACATTCCCGCGCGGAGAGTACCTGTCGGTTCCCTGCTTCGAGCCACGAAAAATCCAACAATTCTTTGCCTGAGTGTTTTCTCTTTTCCCGATTTCACGTCTATACGGAACAGATTTGCCGAACAGGCCCCAGCGAGGACAAGGAGAACCCCATGCCTGAATCTCCTCGCAACTGGAACTTAAGGCATTTCCCGAAATACGGTGAACTTTCCAAGTAAGGGGAAGAGCGGCTTTCTTCGGCGGAAAGCCGCGCCAACTTCTATTGCTTCGATCTACATCTTTTCGGGAAATGCTCGCAAGAGGGACGTCATATGCGGATCACTTCAGGTGGCCATGGATATTTCCTGCGTTCACGATGCAGGTTTCACCAGCTTCTGTTCTTAATTCTTCTACTTCTGAAGCTCTTTGCCCCGGGATCTATAGAAGCCGCAACGACCGTTGATATTCACGCTATCCAAACGAATCTGCCCAACTCTCCTTATCTAGGACAAACAGTCACAACCACGGGAATCGTGATTGCTGTGCTCTCGGATGGTTTCTATATCGAGAACTCAAGCATGGATAGCGACATCTGTACCGCCGAGGGGATCTACGTTTATACCCCATCGGGAGTTCCTGCGAATGCTGTTCTGCAAAACAGTCTCACGGTCACCGGGTTGGTTCAGGCCTCGAACGGCTCCGCCTATGCCGGGACACAGATTTACATTACCTCTCCGGATTCAACGAATGTAGTCACCAATTCAACGGGGAATGCTTTGCCAAGCACAATCTCAGCCGCAACGCTGACAAGTGCGACGAGCGGTACATGCTCCTTATATAGCGCAGGAAGCTTCGGACAATGGCTTCCCTTTGAAGGGATGCGAGTGAATGTTCCGTCCAGCAGTTCTCTACTCGTCACCCAGGGAACAAGCGGCACCGTATCGCCCTCCAGCCAGACAGCAACTACGAATGGACAATTCTGGGCGGTTCTCACAAGCGACTCAAGTTCAAGCTCGCGTCCATTTCGCACGACCGGTATCAGCTACCTGGAAAACGTACCCACGACAGCTCCATCGACGGTGCAACGCTGGTCGGGAAATCCGCAATTGCTGCTGGTAGACACTACTACACTTGGGGGCACAGCCATCAATGCCACGGCGGGGACTTTATATACAGGAAGCTCCAATCTGATTGGAATTATCGATTACCACGTCAGCACACAAGGCTATACAGGTCTGTTATTAACCGCCGACACGGTAAGCTCCCTTTCTGCCAGCAACTCGGTCAAGGCCACTGCTGCAACTTCTCCTGTAACAAGCGGGCAAATCACAATCGCAACCCAGGACCTGAATAATCTCACTGCAGCAGAAACAAAACGTATTACAAAGCTGGCGAACGCAATCGTCAATTACGAACACTCTCCGGACATCCTTGCCGTACAGGGAGTAACGCCCGCAGCGCTCACACTGCTGGAGGCTGCAATCACCAGTGCCGGAGGGCCTAGCTATGCGGATCTATCGACCTATTCGACTGCCGACTCAGATGGTTATATCAATGCTTTCCTGGTAAATGCGTCCAAACTTGAGAATCTCACTATTGCACGCCGGCTCGCAGCAGCCACGTATACAAGCACCTCAGGAACAGCAGAGACTCTATTTGACCGCAGCCCTCTAGTCCTTACAGCGGAAATCCCCCGCACCGGTACAGCAAACTATCCCATTGTTGTTCTAAATACGAGCCTGCTCAGTCGCAGCAATATCGACAATACAACGCAAGGCGCAGAGATACGACTGAAGCGTGAACAAGAGGCAGAAAAGCTGACGACACAAGTCATAGAACCATACCAGACAGCGGGGGAACATCTCTTTGTCGTTGGCGGTTTTCAGAGCTTTGAATTTTCGGACGGTTTTGTCGATACCCTGGGAATCATCAACGGCAACGAACCGGCAAATACCTCCAGCGGTTCACTTGTCACGCTCTACGACTCCACATACAACACAGCCGGACTCGCAAACACCACGACCTCCGCCATAAATCTCTCGACCAGCAAAACAAATGCTTCAACGAATCGATATACCTATGTTGAAGATGGCTCCGCACAGCAGCCCGATCATATTCTTTTTCCCTCTGACCTGAGCGATCTTGTAGGAATCGACTACGCCCGCTTCGGAGCCGATTTTCCCATTACCGATACCTACGACATAAGCACAGTCAATCGCGCCTCTACGCACGACGGCGTAATCGCCTACGTCACGATTCCATATCCGACTAGCACGGTACTGACCAGCTCTCCCAACCCAAGCTATTTGGGGCAGTCTGTCACCTTTACTGCTACCGTTACGAGTCTGAATGGAATTCCGGCGGGTACTGTCACCTTCTACGACGGAACGACCGCAATTGGAACAGGTACTCTAGGCTCCGGTAGCGCCACCTTTACGACAACTTCTCTAGTAGTCGGCAGCCATTCAATCACTGCGGCGTACACAGGAGAAGTGGCACATTACGCTTCCACCTCGAATGTCGTCGTACAGGTTGTTCAAGCTCTCTTGACTTCAGCGACAACCCTTAGCTGCACACCCAATCCTGCCACTTATGGAACGACCGTCACCTGTACAGCTACGGTAGCAGGAAGTTCTACAACTCCTACGGGAACAGTGACCTTCTACGACAACAACAACACCACCACCCTGTCGACAGCGACACTCAGCAACAGTACTGCAACCTATTCCACTAGCTCATTAACCGTTGGGACGCATCCTATTTCCGCTGTTTATGCAGGAGCTATTCCCTACACCACGAGCACATCGAATACAGTCAACGAAGTTATTACCGCCGACTTCGGCATTTCGGTAACCCCGGCCTCAGCCAGCGTTTACACAGGAGAAGCGGCAACATTCAAGGTCACGGTAACTCCTCAAACGGGATTCACATTGTCTGTTTCATTAGCCTGTTCGAATCTTCCAGAGAATACGACATGCACTTTCAGCCCTGCGACCATCTCGAATGGAAGCGGTACAGCTGTTTGGACCATACAAACAACAGCTCCCGCTCAAACCACTGCCGCCAATAGATCGCCATCCATTCCCTGGCAGCTTCCTACCCGGACGGTTGCTCTTGCCGGTGTTGTTCTTCTCTTTCTGCCAAAACGAGTACGACGATCCGGAATTTTTCTCTCCGTCCTGGCAATCTTTGCATTGAATGCGATGTTCGGCTGCAGTTCTCCCCGATCATTAACCGGGGGCACTACTCCTGGAACTTACACGGTTACAGTTACCGGAAGCACAACTGAATCGGGAAACACTCTGAGTCACTCGACTACAGTGAAATTGACCGTCAAGTCGCTCTTTTAGGGGAACAGGCAATATGCGCTATTGCAGATCAGCCATGCATCGGGAATTCCGGACAAGACAAGTACTTGGCAAGCTGTCATTCGTCTTAGCAGTTATGCTGTACTCCTCATCGTTGATGGCACAAGTTGTTCCAGCAGCCAAAGGTGGAGATACCCGCTTTCTTGTCGGTGGTGAGTATTCCTACTTCAAGACCGATTTCCCTTCCACGGTAAAGATGCATGGAATCGGTGCCTTTGCGGATTATCATTTTTCGCCTCGTTTCGCGGTTGAGGGCGAAGCTCGCTTCCTGAACTTTGGAAGCTTTCATGGCGAGAATGAAAAAACTTATCTGATTGGACCGAAGATCTATCTCCGACCCTATGCCAGACTCAAGCCCTACGGGAAATTTTTGTTCGGGCATGCATCGATTCAATACCCCTTCAGCATTGGAAGCGGCAGCTATTTTGCATATGCACCAGGAGGAGGTATCGATTACCGAATCCGGCGTACTTGGTATCTTCGCGCCGAATATGAATACCAGCTCTGGCCATCGGCTCCCGGTATTTCCGGACAACCGAGCAATGGGCTGAAGCCGAATGGTCTTAGCGTTGGTTTTGCCTATCGTCTCTTCTAGAGCATTCGAGGTTGCCGGAAGGGAGCTTTTACAAAAGTTGTCTACACTCAGATTTTTCCGTAAAACCTGCAAACTTTGTTCCGCACAGGGGGTCGAATAAGATATGCGGCATCGTTGGCGTATTCCCTCTGCCATTGCAGTAGGGTTATTTTGCTTTGTCTCAAGTTCGGGATTGGCCCAGCAAAGTAATCAGTCCGATGACTGGATTCCACGCGGGGTTGAAGTGCTGAGTCAGCACGCAAGCTTCCATACAGACTTCACCTTCGACAAGACCATGCTCGACCTGGCCAATAACTTTGTCGACGATGAAGAAACCCGGAGAGTTGTGGCCAAACTGCGAGGAATATCCGTTCACAGCTTTCGCTATCCGGCTCCGGGACTGTACGATCCTGCCGTACTAGATTCGGTTCGAGCGCAATATCACGACCACGGATGGAAACATCTGGTAACAGCTCAATCTCATGCAGCATCGGAGAATCCGGGCAGAACGGATCTCTGGATTCGCTTCGAACACACCAATGTAGAAGGCATGGTGGTATTGCTGGCCAGCCCGGAAAATCTCAATCTCATTGCCATCAACGGCACGTTGAGCCCACTCGATCTACTGCATCTTCGCGGACACTTCGGAATACCCAAATTCCAGGGCGATAGCTTTGTCGATGCCAAATAAGGTATAGGTCTTGCGAGGTGGATAGAGGTGCGCTGGATTGCAGTTGCAGGAGAGTGTCGGTGAGGTAGGAGAGATGTAAGCCGTTGGAGGGAAACAAGGGAACCTGTCGCTTCCGGCAGATTCCCCTGAGAAGTCCTAGAAGGTGAACACAACACCCGGCATATACCGCCAGCCGACATTGTGCAGCACGATGTTATCAACAGGCTCGCGACCAAAAGTCCAGTCTGCCTGCACAGGGCGCAGAGAGATGTGCTTCTTCCAGTTGATATCCAAACCGCCACCATATGCCATGGTGAAGTACTTCACACTGCCTGATGTCGCAAACATACCCGGAGAAAGTCCCGAAGAGCCTACAGTACCGCCCACCAGGGCACGGCCAAAAACAGTGACGTTCTTCGTGCCCACTCGCTTGATCGGTACCCTGTAGGTGGGTCCGAAGAGAGTGGTATACAAGGTCGTTCCCTTTTTGTTGTATTCACCGTATGCGGCTGTGAATTCCGCAGTCACACCAATGCGATCCGTGAAAAAACCGGTGATGGAGGTTCCCCACCCATTGAGATTCGCACTGTAGGTGTTGGTAGTCGGTACAAGAGCACCACTACCGTTCGGCAAATTTGTCGTTAGTTTCGTCGACACTCCGAGGGTGTTGTAGCCAAGAAAGATCTCAGTCCTGGGCAAGGTCGAGTCGCTCGCCGGAGCTGCCGGAGCCTTCTGCGCCAGCAAGGTGCCACTACAAACAGCTAAGAACAACCCAAAACTAAACAACTTTAGGAAGGAGCGCTTCCTTTTGGTGTTAACGCAGAACGTCATTAAATCCATCCTCTAGCACCTGCTGAACATCCTGAAGAATCAGTTGTGCTTCATTTTAATCGGAAGGAGAAGCAAACCTCAAAGGTACCACAGGCGGAATCAGAGGACTTGCAGGCGGGAAATCCCGCTCCGCCTCGAATCTGGGGCAAAGAAACTCCGAAAACACCAACCCGGATTGCGCTTTCTCGACAATCTACTGACGATTTTCCGTATCCTCATATCGTGCAAACGGAGCCCTCAAAAGCGTCGTCCCTGGTCTCGGCAAACGATCTGGAGGCACTCCTCTCCCAGATTGAACGCAAAACCGAGGTCCCTGAAGAAGGCATCTTCGGCCCTGCCTCCCTAACCTGGAAAATTAATCGTGAATCCGCGTTATTCCTGGGTGCGGGACGAGCTGCACTTTTGCAGCTTGCACATCCCTGGGTGGTTGCAGCATTGGCCCAGCACTCCAACGTGCTTTCCAACCCGATTGCGCGCTTTCACAACACCTTCCGCGTTGTCTTCAGCATGATCTTCGGAACATTGAATCAGGCACTCACCGCTTCTCGCAGCCTGCATCTTTTGCACTCCCGAATTCGAGGAACAGTGCCGGAAGACACCGTCCGTTACAAGAAAGGCTCCCCTTATGAAGCAAACGAAATCGGGGCACTGCGATGGGTTTACGCGACACTTATCGAAAGTGCCTTAATTGCTTATGAAGCAGTCCTGCCACCCCTTACCGAAGAGGAAAAGGGAAATTATTACTTGGAGAGCAAGACAACGGGAGCACTCTTTGGAATACCCTCCGAAGCTCTGCCTCAAAATTGGGAAGATTTCACCGCCTATAACCGCGAAATGTGGGAATCGGACGCGCTGGGGGTCAACCAGCTTTCGCGTTCTATGGCTCATGCAATCTTGTCCGGAGCCGGTTCGTGGATTCATCCGCCGTACTGGTACCGCGCTCTAACAACGGCATGGCTGCCAACTCGCTTTCGGGAAGAGTTCGATCTGAGCTTTCACGAAGAAGAGCAGAAGGCTGTCAACCAAGCCGCTCGTTGGCTACCACGTATTTATCGCAAACTTCCCGATCCGCTTCGTTTCGTCGGCCCTTACCAGGAAGCGCTGTACCGGCTCAGAAATCGTCCGATGAATGTCTTCGTCCATTGGAGCAACCGCTTCTGGATCGGTCTGCCACAGCTCCCCCGGTAAACGGCTAGCCGGGGAAACTGTGGCAAGGAAGACCATTTCTCCTTCTCCCGATTAACGGAAGAGATTTGTTTTTGCAAGGTCTAGAATCTCGTCTCCACGTCCGTTCAAAATCGCCTTGACCAGATAGAGATTGAAATCGACGATCTGATCCAGCTTCAGCGAAGGCGGCATAGCCAGTTCCTGACGATTCACGCGGATATCGACCAAGGCCGGACCGTCATGGTGCAGGGCCTTGCACAAAGCAGATTCCACATCGCCCGGATCTTCGACAGTGATGCCCAAGACCCCGGCACCTTCCGCAATCTTGGCAAAATCGGGATTCACGAGATCGGTAGCGTGGTTCAGAAAACCCGTCGCCTTCATCTCCAGTTCGACAAATCCCAGGGAACTATTGTTGAAGACCACCATCTTCACAGGAAGATTTAGCTGCCGGAGCGACAACAAATCACCCATCAGCATGGAGAAGCCACCATCCCCGGACAAGGTGATTACCTGCCGTCCAGGATGAGAGATCTGTGCCCCAATCGCTTGTGGCAACGCATTTGCCATCGACCCGTGATTAAAGGAGCTGAGCAATCTCCGCTTTCCGTTCATGCTCAGGTACCGGGCAGCCCAGATCACCGGAGTTCCTACATCGACGGTAAAAATGGCATCCTCGGCTGCAACCTCATTCAAGATCTTTGCGACATACTGCGGGTGAATAGGAAGCTGTCCCGGCTTTCCTGTTGCCAGATCGTCGAGGCCCTTTCTCGCTTCCTTGTAGTGGGCAAGCGAAGTATCCAGATGACGCCTGTCGTCCTTCTGCTGCACCAGTGGAAGCAATGCAGGGATTGTGGCCTTCACATCTCCAATAACCCCGACATTGACATGACTGCGCCGTCCTAGCTGCTCTTCCCTGAGATCGACCTGAAGAATACGGGCATTCTTGGGGTAGAACTGCTGATAGGGAAAATCTGTTCCCAACATCAAGAGGGCATCGCAGTTCATCATGGCGTGATAGCCGGAGGAGAAACCTAACAGCCCGGTCATACCCACATCGAAGGGATTGTCGTATTCCACGTACTCTTTGCCGCGCATGGCATGGACAATCGGGGCATTCAGCCGTGAAGCCAGCTCAACCAGGGAATCGTGGGCCCCGGCACATCCAGCTCCTGCCAAAATGGTCACCTTCTTGGCTTGGTTGAGTTCGGATGCCAGCAGATTCAGCTGATCAGGATTCGGGGTAACGGTCGGCTGTCCTGAAGTGAAAACAACCCGGCGGTCTTCGTTTACCGCTGGAGACAGCGCAATATCGCCGGGAATAACAATGACCGCAACGCCACGCTTCGACAAAGCTGTCTGAATCGCTATTTCCAAAACACGCGGCATTTGCGAGGCATGGGAGACCAACTCGCAATAATGACTGCACTCTTTAAAGAGCAGTTCCGGATGCGTTTCCTGGAAATATCCGCTGCCAATCTCCTGCGATGGGATATGCGCGGCAATGGCCAATACCGGGACGCGGCTGCGATGGCAATCGTAAAGTCCATTGATCAGGTGGAGGTTTCCCGGCCCGCAGCTGCCTGCACAGACAGCCAATTTCCCCGTCAAATGCGCCTCGGCACCCGCTGCGAATGCTGCGGTTTCCTCGTGGCGAACGCCAATCCATTCAATCCCATTGCGAGTCCTCACAGAATCGGTGATCCCATTCAGTGAATCGCCGGCAACTCCATAAATGCGCTCTACCCCAGCCGCTGCGAGAACCTCAACAAATAATTCAGCTACCTTTTTTGCCAATTTCTTTCCCTCCGCCTTCAAAGGAGACAATCGCGCCTGCTTCCAAAGACTTCGAGGATAAGAAAGCAATCGCGTTGTGGAACTACGTCCAAACTCCTCTTTCATTAGCTAGATGCATGTAAAAAGAGGGTGATGCATATTAAGGAATTATGTCTCATTATTTAATACGCAAATAACTGAATGTGTACGTTTTGGGGAATTGGCAGTCAAAGGAGATGATCTTGCCCAAGAATTGCTGGTCTCCTGGGCATACGGCAAACCTTTCATTAAGATGAATATGTGTCTGTGGAGGATCCGGTACTCTTTATGTTCCATCGGAATTGGCTACGGCTTTCGATTGCAATCCTGGTCTTTTTTGTCAGCGCGTCAGAATTTGCAGCGCACGCGCAGAAGGTGCTGCACAACAGTGATATTTCCGTGAGCGCCTTTGGCCAGTTCACCTCGGATGCGAGCGGCAATGGAATTTCGCAGAAAGCGACCAAATCGGTCGGTGCACAAGTTGCTTTTCGTCATAGCTACCATTGGTGGCTGGGTTATGAGGGCGCTTATAGCTATACGCGCTTCACAGAGAACTACACGGGGCGGCCGTTTGGATATCAGAACAATCTTCACGAGTTCAGTGGCTCTTATTTAGTGCAGGGGAAAAAGGCCCTGGGCTTTCAGCCCTTTGCCACGGTGGGCGTAAGCGCGCTTATCTTCTCGCCTTCACTCAATGGCGGCCAGAGAGCCGAGTGGCAGGGACGTCCGGCACTCAACTATGGCGTTGGCGTGAACTATGACCTGCTCACGTCACACCTTGGAGTTCGGGCTCAATATCGCGGCGTTTACTACAAAGCTCCGGACTTTAGCCAGAGCTTCTTGAACACGAATAGTTTCCGCCAAACATCCGAACCGCTGGTCGGACTTTACGCTCGTTTCTAAATTTCCAAGCTCGACATCAACAGAAAGCCCTCATATGCCTAAACAGCAGATGAGGGCTTTTTCTAGCACTTCAAACTCCAAGATATTGGCGATCCCTACTGCGGTGCCGCTCCAGAAAGCTCCTTGATTGGAGTCGAGGTCTGGCTGAGATCATCGCTTCCCTGCAACGGATCTGTCAGCGTCAGGCGAGAGCCCAATATCCTGACTAAATCTGGAATATCGTAGTGAAGCAGAACTCCGGGAAGAACATCCTCTGCGGCCCCAATCGGTAGAGGAGCCTCCAGCAAACTCCGGTAGCTGCTCAGAACATGATCCACAGTAATATGCTTCAAGCGCGAATCAAGCACCGCAGCATGAAGAAGCACAAGCCCCAGGTGACCACTGCCTACTGCTGTCATCTTCTTCGGGTCAACATCTGATCGCGCTGCAAGATAGTCGATTGCCCGGATCACATCGTCTGCCCTGATCCCCACAATGGTTCTGCCAACGAGTTCAGCTCTCAGACTCAATAGATAAAACGGCCCAAGCATAGGAGCCTTCATGTCGTCAGTTCCGGGAGGAGATGGACGTGGAGTCAGGGCAAGAACAACGTTCCCCTCTGCCGCAAGTGCGTCGAAGCGCGCTTTATTCGCTCGCGCAATAGCGCTATCTCCAGAGATAGAGTCTGGGACCAGGAAAAGTACCGCAGGATGACGTTCCACCGAAGCGGGAACAGAGAGATGGCCTTGAAGAGCAATGCTGTCCTTCAACGTCAAAGTGATGTCGCCAGTCTTTGCTGAAAGGCTCGCGGCATCCGGCCTTATACCGCCCGGCAAAGCTGTAACTTCGGCAACTCTGCGTATTTCGCTTGCCAGCTTCTGCGAATCCTTAAGATCGTGTCTGTTTTCCAGAAGCTTAGCAGCGCGCTTTCGATTGAGACTAAAGACTGTCTCTGCCCCTGAATAGCTGCTCGCAACCTGACCGGTAGAAGTGACTTGGAGAACATCTTTGGATGGACGCTCAAACATTGCATCCGAACGGACAGACATTGGAGAAGTAGCACGCGTATCGGACTGGAGATTGACAGAGAAAAAATTGACGATGCTGTCCAAAATAGGCTGCAACATTCCATGCTTGCCCGGACCGGATATAAACTGCAACGCAGCCTTCGGCGAAACGGCATTCGTCGTATCGGCATTGAGTGCTGGTTCCGTAGGAATCGGCGGAACTGATAAGACTGCCGATGCCGTTGGTGTTCCTGCATTTTTCTCATCAAAGAGAGAATAGAAACGACGGGCTTCTGTAACCGTCTTACGCGTTCCTTCAAAGGGAAACATATCGGAGTAAGTCGAAATTACAGCATAAGGACGTGGCGCTGTCAGTTCTATCCAATCCGGAAAATCCAATCTGGAGGCGATAAATTCCGGCGTCGACTGTTCTCCATCTTGAGGACCAAGCGAAGGCAGTAGCGTATCGAAGGATGTAATGTAGCAAGCAGAACCGACGGATGCCACGCGCGTATCCAGTGCTCCGATGAGCGCAGAGACGGTTCCTCCTCCTGAACATCCAAACGCACCAATGCGCTTGCTATCCACTTCCGGGCGCTCGACAAGATAATCAATGGCGCGCATAGCATCCCACACGAAGTAACGTGCGAGTGCATCGCCGATCAGAGCAGGTTGCAAACCGGCTTCGCCGTGCTCTCCCGTAGGACGAATAGCAAGGGAACGGTTTGGCTTCTCCGGATTGGGATATTGAAGACGTTCTCCCAGCCCGATGGGATCGTAGGAAAAGACCGCAAATCCTCTTCGCACAAACCTAACCGCCAAGAAATAGTCTGACGCTTTTCCAGTAGCAGAATGCCCTGGCGACATAAGAATCGCAGGTAGTTTCTCTCCTGCTTCGACCGCTGAAGGAAGATAGAGCAGCGCCGTTACATAAAAACCTGGCTGACTCTCGAAGATCACCTTCTCAATCCGAAAGCCCTTTTGCGGGGATACGCCAAGCACCTTGGCATTCAACGGAGTACGTTCGGGAAGTCCTCCAATAAGTTCCAGTATCTTGCTGCGAACCCGACCTTGTCTGGCTTCCGCTTCTGCACGGCTATGGATTGCAGCAACAGTAGATCTGCGCTCCGATGTATAGGTCGCGGCAATTGAATCAAGATACTGGGTAAGATTCCTGCGACCACTATCTGCAGGCAGACTTGCCGTTGGCTTAGAGGGACTTACCTGTGCCCCTGCAAGACCAGTAAAAAGGATGAGAGACGCAACCAAACAGCGAGCAATAAGCGCAATTGAAGACATTACCTACTCCGAAAATCCATGTCGCCATTTCCATTACAAATCAATGCAAGGAATAAGGGGTTGTTGAAGCTGGAATAGGCTCGGGAACCTTCGGACCATCTATTTCCGTAGCTCCAGAGAGACCTTTTCCCGTGACGTTATGGGTGTTGAGTAGCGAGCCACTAAAGCCGGTTACCTGCATATTTTTGATTTCTGCATTCTTGATGTTTGCCAGAAAGATGCCCTTACCGCACGTCCCTGTCACATTCGTTAGCGAGAATCCCTCTAACGGCTTGTGAGGGTGTATGTTGACACCTTCGACCAGCACCGGGACATCTGTGACCTTGATGTTGCTGAAGTGAAAATTCCGGATCGTAGGAATGCCTTCCTCTCCTGGCACTGGATACTCGTCCTGCTTACCGCTATCGAGAATGTTGAAACGGAGAAAGCCTGCCTTCGCACCAGAGACTTCGAGATCGTTCATGAAGATGTCTTCAAGGAAAGCTCCTCGCCCGGGACGGCTCTTGATATAGATTGCAAAGGTCCTGGCGCCTAGACACTTACAGTGCTCAACATGAACATTGCGAATACCACCGGAGGTCTCACTGCCGATTCCAATGCAAGCCCAATGCAGATCTGAAAATGTGCAATTCGAGATACGAACATCTTCGGTGGTGTAAAGGATCGAGTACCCCTCGGCGCCGCGTCCTGATTTCAGCGAGATACAGTCATCTCCGGTTGCAAACTCACAACCATCGATCACCACATGCTTACAGGAATCGACATCGATGCCATCGGCTCCGCCATGAACCGTCACATTCCGAAAAGTGACATTCTCGCAGTAAGTGGGATGAATCGACCACATATCATTCTGGTTTGTAAAACAATCTTCCACTCGAATGTTCTTGCAGCTGATGAACTCCAGCAGCGCGGGATTACGAAATCCGGTCTGCTTATCGACGCAGCCTTTGATGCCGGTATTACCGACAATCTTTCCCTTCCCCACTATCGCGATATTCTCGGCATCCGTCGCAGAGATAAGTCCGAGATATCCCTTAACCCAACGACCTTCCCATCGAACCTGCGTAAGTGGATAGTCTGTCAAATCAGGAGAGCCAACTAACGTCGCATCCGGATCTAGTCGAAGTGTCGTATTCGAATGAATCGCAATCGTACCTGTCAGATACTCTCCGGATGGCATCAATACCTCTCCGCCACCAAGAACATGGCACCGATCCAAAGCTTGCTGAATAGCCAAGGTGTCTTTCGTCTTGCCGTCGCCCTGTGCGCCAAAGTCCCGTACATTGAGGGGGACGGAAGTCTTTCCTTGACCCGCAGCGGAGCTACCCTTCGGACTCTTCTTTGCCTCTGCTGGAGTTTCCGCTTCAAGACTCGCAGGAAATGCAGCAAGAAGAGGCAGCGTGGCAAGCCCCTGCCCTGCTCTCTTCAAAAACAAACGACGCGTCTTTTCGCGGTGTGTCACCCTCAACCTCCGTTGAACCATTCAGCAGCAGATGTTTACGTGTAGGGAATCCTAGGAGGGCAGAGTAACTCTGTCAACGGACCAATTTTCATCAGTTGTCTTATTTATCGGACCACATCGAGATTATCGGAGCAACATTCCAAGCACGACACCCAAACTCTGGCCCAATCCAAACATTGCAATATCCGCGTTTGAAGCTATGTCGGCGAGACAGCCCGTTTCTCTCCTCCACTTCTGGAACCGAGCTTCCGTACCTAAGGAGGATTCTGCGGTCCCTTTTTCAAATAATTGGTAGGACCAAAAAGGGAGCTTCGAAGAACTTCTAATTTTCCGCATCGATTTCTGTACTGAGCACTTGCTTGGCCGCATAGGTGAGCACGCTATCGGCAGGAAATTCCTGGCGTGCAGGAAAGCTCTATCGAAGAGCGTCATCAGATCCGTTGACTGAGGCTGTCCTGCAGACCGAACGCGGAGGTTACGGAGATCGCTCTTCCACGCAGGTTCCAAATTATCTGGCAGAGCAATGATTTCTGTCTCCGGATCGTTTAGCTCAAGCTCTAGCTTCCCGTGGAATACTTGTTGAGCAGTCCTCTAGACGAGGAAGAAGAGGTGTTTCAGGGTTTCCGTGTGGTTCCAGAAGTAGATCAAGGGGTACTGTTTTATTAACCCTTTAAAATGTTTGATTTGCGATGAAGCATAATCGGCGATACTAGATGGAGATGAGCCAGCTCAACCCAGACAAAGCCTTAATCTTTAGGATTACGCATATCCGGAATCTGCGCTGGATATTCGAGCATGGGTTGTGTTGTAAGAATGCCACGGTCTGTGACCCTAATTTTATTCAGATTGGGAGTCCGGAGCTGATTACGAAACGAACAATCAGACAGGTGCCCGTGGCACCTTATGGTTGTCTGAGCGACTACATACCGTTTTATTTCACCCCGTACTCGCCAATGCTTCTCAACATCAAAACAGGGTATGGCGGCATCAAGCAGTTTCCCATGTCAGAGGTGGCCATTATGGTGACTTCATTGCCAAAAGTTCTGGCAAAGGGTATTAAGTTTGTATTCAGCGATCGACACGCGTATTTGGCCGCTGCAAAATTTTCTAGTGATCTCAATGATTTATCAGAGTACATTGACTGGAAATGTTTACAGGCTAGAGACTTCCGGAGAGACCCAGATGATCCCGGAAAAATTGAACGATATCAAGCGGAGGCTCTCATCTATCAGTCTTTACCTGTCGATGCACTAGAGGGAGTAGTTTGCAAAACCGACGTAGTCACCAAAAACGTTCAAGAGCAGGCAGCTCAAAGCGGGCTTTCGCTGACAATTTTATCGAGACCCGGATGGTATCACTAAATGATTAAGTATGTTCAAGGCAATCTTCTCGATGCGCATGTTGATGCCCTCGTTAATACGGTTAACGAAGTAGGAATTATGGGCAAAGGCATCGCGTTGATGTTTAGTGAGGCGTTTCCTGCAAACACTCAAGCATACAAAGACGCCTGTGAAGCCGGGAAGGTTCGAGTTGGGCACATGTTCGTAACGAAGAATCACGAACTCGTAGCACCCAAATGGATCATCAACTTCCCTACAAAAAAGCATTGGCGGCACCCTTCGAAACTGGAGTGGGTTCAGAATGGACTGGAAGACTTGGTACGTGTCATCAGAGAGAAAGAGATCCACTCTATCGCTGTTCCTCCTTTAGGCTGTGGAAATGGAGGGCTGGACTGGAATATAGTTCGGCGGGAAATAGAAACTAAATTAGCACCTCTCTCAGATGTTGATGTTTTGGTTTTTGTTCCCACGAGTATGTATCAAAACGCACCGAAGAAAACGGGGCTGAAAGAGCTTACGCCCGCAAGGGCGTTGGTAGCGGAACTTGTACGTCGGTACGAAGTGTTGGGTTTGGAGTGCACCAATCTTGAGATCCAAAAGCTTGCGTGGTTTTTGCAGCGCTCAATTCAGAACTTCGGTCTGAAAGATCCACTTGACCTCCGATTCACCGCGAATCTGTACGGACCCTATGCTGAGCGCTTGCGCCACCTACTGAATGGCCTCGATGGAAGTTATCTTCATTGCGGAAAGCGTCTCAGTGATGCTGGACCAATGGATACGATATGGTTTGACAACGCAAAGCGGGCCAACGTAGCTGAATACTTGCAAGGTCCTGAAGCCTCAATCTATCTTCCTGCACTGGAAGAAACAGCAACGTTGATTGATGGCTTTGAATCTCCACTAGGGATGGAACTTCTGGCAACCGTAGATTGGCTGCTTATGAAAGAAAACGTTCAACCTAATGTGGCAGCTCTTCGAAAGGGACTTGAGAAGTGGCCCGGCGGAGCTGAGTCAGCGCAGAGGAAGCAAGCTATTTTCGATGATCGTTTATTAGGGCTTGCGGTTGATCGGCTGGCAACCGTGGATGAGAGGGTGCCAATGTTTGCCTGATCCTCGAAGATAATATCACCATATTGTAAATGTGGGGAGTAAAAGGTAAGGTTGCGTTTTCGTCTTCGCGACAAACATGTACCGCTGCATCACAGAAGTAATTGTCGCGTCTGCCAGTGTTCCTTTTCTGGCAGCGCCTCATAGAAATCGCGATGATTGATATCTTCAGAAGTGCATCGGGCAAAATGAATGAAAGGTAATCTTGTTCTCAAAGATACGTCCAAGAGAATATTCCGACGAGGACAAAGTTTCAGCATACAATATTGCCGTGAATCGCCAAACAAGAGTGCATCCATCGAAGCTCGTCACACGTGATATTGACATTCGGACGGTGCTCTTGGCCGCTTTGGAAGCTAAATACGATGATAAAGAACATAACCTTATCGTAGAGGAGTTTGGTTGTAAATCTGCGAGAGTAGACATTGCAGTCATTAACGGTTCTCTTCATGCCTTTGAAATCAAGAGCGATAGTGATAGCCTTGACCGCCTACCATCACAGATAGAGGCATATCAGGGTATTTTTGAATATGTAACTTTAGTTTGTGGTCGCCGTCTACTAGACCGTGCTCGAACCACGATACCGAAGTGGTGGGGACTACAAAAAGCGGAATTCAAGAATGGCGAAGTTATTTTGCGGGAACTTCGAGCACCACAATTCAATCCAAATCAAAACCCGTTTGCTTTGGCCAAGATGCTTTGGAAAACCGAAGCGCTCGCCGTGCTGCGCAAGTGCGGATACAAGAGAGTAACATCAAAATGTTCAGCGGAGGAAGTCTGGCACGCGGTTTCCGCTAACATTCCCGTGGCCGAATTGACTACTGAAGTTCGCCAAGCAATCAAAGCTAGGGGAGGCTCTGGATTTGCGAAGCTGTCAACTCCAGATGATGATTTGTACACCATTGAATCCACTGTTCAGGAGTGCCATTCCCTTGACTTGTCGTGGTTGCTTTCGAGTGAATTTCAGCATCTCCCTGACTGAACTGTATCCCACTATAAAACTGCTGCCCAATAAGATCATTACAAATTGCTCTCATTGAACCAGCCGTTTTGTCTCCCCGTCTCACCCCAATAATTTGCTCTCTGGTATAACGAAGGTTTGGTGCAGGTGTATTGGGAATAACTTGTGGCTCACCACCACATCTAACGCCGTAATCGCCATATGATGGCAATCTAAGTTTCGCAGCAGTCCGTTGCTGAAGAACGCTACTCCAGCCAAGCCAATCATTCCTGTCAAAAGGAATCCATTGTCCAGATGGCTGATCCCATATCGAATCCGGAAAACATCCCGCTGCAAATGTGACGGTTCTCCAGTCATTCACAAATGGCAAATTATTAAGACAATATGCACCAACTTGCTGTACAGCTAATAGGTCGGAGCGGTATTGAAGATCGATAAGAATATCAATCTGATTTCTTTCAACCCCTAAAAATGTTGCAAGATTAGCTAATGCAGGAAGATTTTGTAAATTTTTAAAAAAATCTGCTGGCACGCGAAACATGACACCGCGCCCATCAGTGGCAATTACGCTTCTAATAACCTGCTGAAAGGCCTGTGGAAATAGAGGCGATGTAACAGGTACTACATTTACTTGAGCATTACGAGCAACACTAAATACCGTCTGTGCGGAGTGCGGAGAAGGTATTCCACCCAGAGTAAGATACTGAGTATCTAGGTAAAAGGGTAACCCTGCCCACTCGGCAACAAGTAGCTGCATTAGATCGCCGGTGTGTTCTTGAAGTGTCTTGGCCGGTTTGGTCAAAGTTCCCTTATTCGGTGGCCACATTTCAAAGAGCGGTGTTATGTGGCCCTTTGCCTGGAAACTCAACTGGTTCAGTGCCCAAACTTCTCCCCTCTTCAACTTCGCAATAAATACGTGATGTTTATGGTTGAATGCCAACCCCGCGTGAGTGATTGGGACCTGTGCCCGGGCTGCTCTTAAGGCGGTCTTAGTAGGTTTCGGCTCTTTCTTGCTTTTGTGAGAGCTAGCTGCACTCTTACCAGTTGGCATCATTCAACTCCCATTATTTGCGAGTTAGAGTAACATCCTTTTCCCTGGTATTCACCACTATATATCCAGCAAGATATTGACGAAATGTGGACATAACAGAGCTCATTGAGCGGAAGCACGCTCCAAGGGTGTTAAGTGGTGGCGCTTTTCGCCGGAGCAAAAGTTATCAGGGATGCAATTCGTTAAGATAGTTGTGGTTTGCAGAGCACTTTCTTTCTTCGGAAGGGAGAGGAAATACATCTTCATACTTCTCTCTTAAGTCGCGGATATGGATGAGACAACGCCAGCTCTAGTGGTTACAACCTCTACTCCCACCAATTGGATACTGCGTTGACATCCCTCGCAATTGACGACAATTGTCTTTTCAGGACCGGGTGAGTGGAACATGCTAATAAAAGACGGCGAGTAAAGACGAAGTCCTCTACCAATACTGGAATTGATTTAAAAGTTCACAATGGCTGAGCAAAAAGAGATAGGCGCTTCGGCTATGACTAAAGTTTATGGAGCTGAGCCAATATAAAGAGATTGATCTTTGAATAAGACTCGTAAGCCGTTTACTTCATTAGTTTTAGCTTGGTGCCGGGAGGGGGGGTCGAACCCCCATGACCCGAAGGTCGGCGGATTTTGAGTCCGCTGCGTCTGCCAGTTCCGCCATCCCGGCCTTACACTGCAGGTTCCGTAAAATCAGCTATTTACGGCATCAACTGCACTGTTGGTCTTGACTCAAAAGAACCCGGTAGCAGCTTTGGCAGCACCTGTCTCTTGAGCTTTTTTAGTATCGCACAAACTCTGGACGGCGGCCAACTTGTACGATCCACAACTTTTTGGCCGCCGTCTCATGGTTCCATTTTGCCCCCACGCTATTTGGTGGTAATGATCAGTTCCTGCCCTTTTACTAGTTCACTATGAGGGATGAAATATCCGTCCAATTTCTTACCGCCGTAGGTGAGCTGCGTAATTTTGTCGCCCGAATTCTTCTTCACAATCGTCAAGGACTTGTTGTCGCCGACCTTGAAGACGACCTTGTCGAAGAGCGGCACGGTCACGATGTACTTCGGGTCAGCCGGAGAGTACGGATAGAAACCTATCGCGTTGAAGACGTACCAGGACGACATCTCTCCGGCATCGTCCATTCCGCACAAGGCCAAGCCATCTTCGCCCATTCCATAGAAGCGGCTCATGATGGTATTCAAAATGGCTTGGGATTTTTCCTGCTTGCCGACAAAGTAGTACAGATAGGCAAAACCATGGTCGGGCTGATTCCCTTGCGTATATTGCCCGATGAAGCTGTTAATGTTCATCGCAATATAGTTCGGATTCCAGGGAATCGAAAAGAGCCGATCCAATTGCTTTTCGAAATCGGCTTTGCTCTTGTATAGAGCTATGAGCCCTTCCGTATCGTGAGGAGCAAAGAACGACGACTCCCAGGCATTCGCTTCCCGGTACATGTATTCGTAATAGGGATACTCGGGATTAAAGTTTTTGATCCATTCGCCGTTCTCCAGGCGACCACGCATCAAGCCCGTCGAAGGATCGAACATGTTCTTGTAATTCTTCGAACGCTTCATCAACAGGTCATAGTTCTTCTCGTCCCCTAGCGCCTTTGCCAGCAGAGCCACTGCATAATCGTCGTATGCATATTCCAGTGTCTTGGTGACTCCTGCCTTGCCCTTCGTTTCTACTTCAGGATTTGCCACGTCAGGATCGGAGATATAACCCTTGCTCATGTACTCGGAGATATATGGTCTCGTGCCTCCTTCAACAGTGGCATTCCGCAGCAAGAGCCGATAAGCCTCCTTAACGTCATAGTCTTTTAGTCCTCGCAGATATGATCCGGCGATGAAGGCTGCAGCATGATCGCCATGGAAGAAGGTAGGAATAAAGCCCGTCTTCTCTCCTCGATCAATCAGTGAATGAATCACATCGACAGTTACCTTTGGAGAGAGCATACCAAGCAGCACCAGCTTGTTTCGGTAGTCATCCCACAAAGAAGGCAAGGTGTAGTACTGGAAATCCGCCTTCACAACCTTACCGGTTTCGTCGGTATATTCTCCATTCACATCACTGCGAAGCGCAGGCCATAGAAACGACCGGTAGAGACAGGAATAGAAGAGTTCTTTCTGCCGCTCGGTTCCGCCTGTTACCTCAATCTTCGCTAACAGCTTTTCCCACTCGGCCGAAGCATCGGCCCTGACCTGATCGAAGCTCTTTCCGGCAAGCTCCTTCTCAAGATTCTCTTTCGCATTTTCTGTACTAACGAAAGAGAGGCCGATCTTCATCTCCACTGGGCCGGAACCATCTGCGAAATCTACGACAGGCAGATCTCCCTTATGTCCCTTCAGCTTTTCAATTTCTTTGATTTTGTAATTCGTTACTGCATAGAAGAAGATTTTTTCGCCTGCGGTCTGGTAGCCCTTGAACGAGTGTTCTCCGTCCTGCTCGATCTTCCAATCCCTGATTCTCTCGTTCGATACTGCCAGATTGACGACCAGCTTCTTTGCCTGCTCGCTGTCCTGATAGGTGTATCGATGGAATCCGGTTCTCAGCGTCGAAGTCAGTTCCGCATTGACGTGATAACGCTCCAGATAAACCTGGTAATAGCCAGGATGAGCGGATTCCCTTTTATGGTTGAAGGTTGAACCGAAGTCTTCGGGATCTACCGTGCCACTTACCGGCAGAACCGGAATATTGCAGAGATTCCAATGCCCCTTGTTTGTATGTGCGAAGGCATAGATAACCGAGTTCTCATATTCGTAGCCAGCGCCGCTGCCAAACTTCGTGATGGGACTAAGCTGAACCATGGCGTTCGGCACGGAAGCGCCGGGAAAAGTCAGACCGGCCCAAACACGCCAGGGTGGATTGAAACCTATATCTGCCGGATTTGTCAGAGGTGCAGTTCCCAGGAAGGGATTCACATAGTCGGTGAGCCGCTTTTCGGCTCCGTAAGATAAGGTGGCAGACAGCAATAAAAGCAATACAACAAAACATCTCTTCATCAGATCGACTCCGGCACGTTCTCAGGACATTACGAATCGCCCTATCTCCAACAGACAGAAGCTCTTCAGCTCCTTAAAGACAACGTTGTCATAAAAGAGGCAAAAGCAAACCGCCACCACTCTACACTGTTGGCCTATAAAGCACAACTGGAAGATGCAGGGGCCACAATCTTGCCTCAAATAGGAAAGCGGCAGGAACGATCGAGTGTCCTTGAAGTGCAGCTTTCTTTGGCGAAAAGCTGCGTATGGCTTCCGTGTCTTGATCTACATCTTTGCGGAAATGCTGTCGTTACAGATCTATGCGTTTTGGTTTCCCCAACAAAAAAGCGCCCTTTTGCAAGGACGCATAGGAAGGAATAATTTTGACTAGAAAGGTGTGGACGGCCTCGGAATTCCCTGTTCTGGTCGGAACAGGACGCTAAGCAACAAAGTAGCGAATTTTCCGATTATGCGGCCTTATTTCTCCTTGCCAAGCTAGAAGCCTGACGTAGATCTTCGACGAAGCGCTCCGTTTCGCGGCGACGATCATGGTCACCGGTAATACGAAGAATTGCCGAAGGGTGAACGGTGGTCAAGATAGGCGGAAGTCCCGGTAATTCCGAGATTTCGCCACGATGGGCGGTTACCCGGTAATTGCGGCCGAACATGGCTTGAGCAGCGGTTGATCCCAAACACACAATCAGTTGGGGTTTTACCGCTTCCAGTTCTGCATCCAGCCAGGGGCGACATGCCATAATTTCACTTCCACGGGGCTTTTCATGGATACGCCGTTTTCCTCTCGGCTCCCATTTGAAGTGTTTGACAACATTGGTGAGATAGACACGGCTGCGCACGATACCGGCTTCTTCCAGACAATGCGTCAGCAAACGTCCTGCGGGGCCGGTAAATGGCCGTCCGTCGTGGTCTTCGGCATCTCCAGGCTGTTCACCAACCATAAAGATCTCGGCATCTGAGGGGCCTTCTCCAAAGACAGTTTGTGTGGCTCGCAGATAGAGGTCACAACCCCGGCAACCTTCGGCTGCCTCTTTCAAAATCGGCAACGTGCGTTCCCGGGGAAGATAATCAGCGGCGGAATGGGTCAACTTCGCTACACGTGGCACTCTAACTGCGATGCGCGCGAAAGCATGAAAGGTTATTTATGAACGGACTATTAACGGTACATTTCGAAAACAATTCCGTAGATGAATAGAGCAAATAAATAAGAGAGGCTCCGAAGAGCCTCTCTTATGGTATTGCTATCTGTCATCGTAAGACTCACATATTGCATCAGTGAGCCGCGGTCTCTATTTGTTTGGCCGGAACCTGTTTCCCTTTGAACTTCTCCAGGATGCTGCTCAAGATCACATACAGCACAGGAATAAAGAACAAGTTGAGAACAGTAGAAACCAACATACCGCCGACAACGGTTGTACCGACAGAGTGTCTACCCAGTGCACCGGCGCCTGTCGCGAAGACCAGAGGCAGCACACCAAGGATGAATGCGAAAGACGTCATCAAAATTGGACGCAAGCGAAGTTCTGCCGCTTCCACTGCAGCATCTTGAATCGACCGTCCCTTTTGACGGAGCTGCTCTGCGAATTCCACGATCAGAATTGAGTTCTTCGCAGAGAGACCGATCAGCATGACCAATCCAATTTGGCAGTAGATGTCATTCGATAGACCACGCAAAGAGACAGCCCCCAAAGCTCCGAGGACAGCCATCGGCACGGCCAGCAAAATGATGAACGGCAGGGCAAAGCTTTCGTACTGAGCAGACAGTGTGAGGTACACAACCAACAAGCCCAATCCAAAGATGATGATAGCTTTGCCACTGGATTCGATTTCCTCCAGAGCCAAACCGGTCCAGGAGAAAGCCATACCCTGCAGCATATTTTGATGCGCCAGCTCTTCCATCGCCTTCAAGCCCTGTCCGGAGCTGAACCCGGGAGCAGCAGAACCATCGATCTCAGCCGAACGGAAGAGGTTGTAGTGATAGATAACCTGAGGGCCTGAAGTTTCCTTCACGCTGATGAGGTTGTCGAGAGAAATCATCCGCCCATTATCCGCACGTACATAAAACTGACGCAGGTTCTGCGCTGTCATGCGGAAGGGAGAATCTGCCTGTGCATACACACGATAGGAACGATTATTGAAATCGAAATCGTTAATGTATGCAGATCCCATGTATAGCTGCAGAGAATTGGTAATCTGGCTCAGCGGCACGCCCATGGTCTTGGCCTTCTCACGATCGATCATCACCAAAAGTTGAGGATCGTTTGCCGTGTAGCTGGTGTAAAGACTTGTCAGATCCTTACGTTGACGGCTTGCGGCCACCATCTTGTGAGCAACGTTGTCGATATCCTGGAAGGTATTCCGTCCGTAATCCTGCAATTCGAACTGGAAACCGCCAAAGGAACCGATACCCTGAATAGCCGGAGGTTCGAAGGCCACAACCGTAGCTCCCGGAATCATGAAGAGCTTCGGACTGTTCCTGGCCACGATTGTAGCTGCATCGTGTCCCTTGCCACGCCGTTGATCCGTAGGATTCAAAGGTACAAAGACAATACCGGTATTGGAAGAACTACCACCGGTAAGGCTATAGCCCGGTACCGCAAAAGTACCGATTACATCCGAGTCCTCTTTCATGATGGCCTGTACCTTATCGCATATCTGCGTGGTATAGGACAAAGATGCACCCTGAGGCGCCTGCACAACCACCAGGAAGTATCCCTGATCTTCCTGCGGAACAAAGGCCGTAGGAACGTGGGTGTACATATAGCCGGTTGCAGCCAAGCCCGCAAAGAACAGCAGCACGGCCAGATAACGCAACCGGAGAACCACGTGGATCATACGAGCGTAAGTGGAAGAAAGCCAGTTGATGGAATCGTCCACGGCGTGGGCAAACTTACGATAGCCATTCGCCAGGAAATTGATTCGCAAAAAGTCCAGCTGGGTATATTTCGCCTCTTCTCCGCGAAGGAAAAGAGCAGACATTGCCGGAGACAGCGTCAAGGCGTTGAATGCCGAAATCGCAATCGAGAAAGCAATCGTCAGCGAAAACTGGCGGTACAGAATGCCGGTGGTTCCAGGGAAGAAGGATACAGGAACAAATACCGAGATCAGCACCAATGACGTCGCAATAACGGCACTGGTCACCTCACCCATGGCAACAGAGGTTGCGGTATATGAATCCTCATGTTCACCCGAGATATGCCGCTGTACGTTCTCGATAACCACGATCGCGTCATCGACCACGAGTCCAGTTGCAAGAGTGATTCCGAATAAGGTAAGCGAATTGATCGAGAAGCCAAAGACCTTAATAAAGGCAAAGGTTCCGATCAACGAAACTGGAATCGTAACAGCCGGAATGATGGTTGCGCGCCAGTCCAACAAGAAGATGAAGATGACAACGATGACGATCGCGATTGCTTCAACCAACGTCGTAAGCACTTCGTGGATTGAATCGCCGACAACCTGGGTAGTATCGACCACCACCAGATACTTCATTCCTGGAGGAAAGGTCTTGGATAGCTCGGCAAGAGCAGCGCGTGATTGCTGCGCCACATTCAATGCATTGGCGGTAGCAAGCTGCATGATACCGATACCCAAAGCATCGTGTCCGCTGTAGTTCAGGTTAGAGTCGTAAGATTCGGCCCCGACTTCAGCGCGACCGACATCCTTCAGAAGGACCAGTCCTCCGGAAGTATTCTTAAGGATCAGCTTTTCAAACTGTTCCGGGCTGGAGAGACGGCCTTCAACACGAACTGAAACCTGATAGTTCTGACTGTTGTCTGCAGGTGGACGCCCGACCTGACCGGCAGGAACCTCGATGTTCTGCTCCTGAAGTGCGCTGATCACATCGGTTGCAGTCAGATTACGCGTAGCCATCTTGACCGGATCGAGCCAGAGACGCATAGCGTATTTGCGCTCGCCGAAGATGAGCGCATCGCCGACGCCAGGGATACGCTTCAGAGTGTCCTTGACGTAAACGTCCAGGTAGTTGGAGATGAACTGCGTCGAGAGGCTGTTGTCCGGAGAATAGAAACCTACGACCATGACGAAGTTGCTATTCGCCTTCGTGATGGTCACACCGGTGTTCTTAATTTCCTGCGGCAAACGGCCCTGCGCCGTATTCACACGGTTCTGAACATCGACAGCGCCGATATTGACGTCATAACCCGTTTGGAAGAAGACGTCGATACTGCTGGTGCCGTCATTCGAGCTGGTGGAGGTCATGTAACGCATACCTTCCACACCGTTTACCTGCTGCTCGATAGGAATGGTTACCGCTGATTCAACAACTTGAGCATTGGCACCGACATAATTGCTCGTAATCGAAACCTGCGGTGGTGCCAACTGCGGATACAGCGAAATGGGCAGTGTCGGAATAACGATCGCGCCTGCCAGAATGATCAGCAGTGCGCAAACCGTCGAAAAAACCGGCCGATGAATAAAGAAGTCGACAAACAAGCGAACAAATCCTTCCCGATGGGAGCAGCCTCCGTCAGCCAGAGAGCCGCCTGGTTAAACACGCTTGTGATGCTAGCCCAAGGGCTGCACCGGCATTCCATGCACGAGGAATTGCATTCCGGAGACAATCAATTTGTCTCCCTGCTTGAGCCCCTCAAGAACGGCGTAGTTGTTGCCCATTGTCTCGCCCAGCTTAACGATGCGTTGATGAGCTACATACGCGCCATTCTGCTGTTCAGCCACATATACAAAGTCTGCACCGCCGATTCGAACTACCGAAAGCACGGGAATCAACGGAGCAGAAGCACTGTTCCAGGTAATACGTGCTTTTATCAACTGAGCGTTGCGCAGCACATCGAGACTTGAATGTACCGGAGCCTTGACGAGAATGCCCTGTAACTGGCTATCCACCTGAGGAGATAGGAAATTGATTTTGGTCTGCTCCAAAAGCTTTCCATTGTTGTCATTCAGGCTTACATCCAGTCCCATGCGTACCTGCATGGCCTTCTCAGCAGGGACATAAATGTATGCTTCCAGATCGCGATTCTCATCGACGGTCGTCAGCATTGTGGTCGGAGAAACATAATCACCCACGTGCACCGGAACATCGCCGACAATCCCAGCGAATGGAGCCGTAATCCGGTAATAGCTGAGTTGACGTTCCTGAGTGACGCGCGCAGCTACGGCCGATTCATAATCGGCCTTGGAATTACTGAACGACTGTTCGGCCTGGTCGAGAGTGTCACGGCTAGTCACCCCGGCTTCGAAGAGCTTCCGCTGACGAACAACCTGAATCTGGTTGTAGTCATAGAGGGCTTTCTTCTGTTTTTCGGTTTGACGCTGAGTCTCGACTGTTGCCTCTTGCTTAATGGGGTCAATAACCATCAGCAACTGGCCAGCTTTGACATGCTCACCGGAATGAACCTGAATGCGAGTCAGATTCCCGTCCACTTGCGGATTAATGGTTGCCGAGCGCCGGGACTTAATTGTTGCGACATATTCATCGTTGTTCGGTACGGAAGACAGAGCAACCGGCTGCACCTGCACCGGCATGGCCTGTGCCTGAGGAGCCGGAGCAGCTTGGTGCTTATTGCAGCCCGTAAAGGCAAAAGTAATAGCGACACACGAAGCCAAAAGACTACTGCTTGCAATCCTTTTCAAAGGAACCATCCTAAATAACCCTAACGATTGGGTATTCATGCACTCCTGCCCTCAGGCAGTTACTGCGTCCTAAAGTTTTTATCAAATTGGGAAACTTGCCTTAGCCCACAGACCTCGATATGGAAAACCGAGATCAGAACCAGCAACCGGAAACTTCACGTTAGATGAATGTGCTCAGAGCTTTGCTCCAAAAAATTTCCAGCTTTCATATTATTGATCCCCGCAAAGATCCACTGTTACCTGGCGAATCTTTGATACCGGGAAAGGGCTACTCGTATTTCCCAGGTTCGAATGAGTCAAAATGTAATAGAGATCACACTCCGACGTTTTCCCCTACTCCATTGTTGACTCGAAGCGCAAAGGGATTGAAGTTTTGATCCCGATCAAAGGTATCAACCCTTTCCGCCTTCTTCAACCAGTTGACCACGAGATAGGTCAGGGGAGTAGCCAGCACCTCATAAATAACCTTTGTGAAATAGGAAGAAAGGATAACCACCCCTATCGTCTTCCAGGGTGTTCCCCAAAAGGCGATGAGTATTACCAGAGCCGTGTCAACTGCCTGTCCGGTAACGGTAGATCCGATAGTCCTGGTCCAAAGCCAACGGCCGCCAGTAAGCAGTTTCAGCTTGGCCAGGGTGTAGCTGTTTGTAAACTCTCCGGCCCAATAGGCAATCAGGCTTGCAATCGCGAAGCGAGGAACCAGACCGAAGACAGTTGCAAAGGCCTCCTGATCATGCCAGCCGGGAGCAGGAGGGAGGGAGACAGCGATCTGTCCCATAACGGACAACAAGGCCATGGCAAAAAAGCCGAGCCAGATAGCGCGTCGCGAAGCCGCATAGCCATAGACCTCTGTAAATACATCCCCGCAGATATAGGTAATGGGGAACAGCAGTTGGGCTCCACTCACGCTGAGAGGTCCTATTTGGCAGATCTTCGGGCCTACCAGGTTAGAAACTAGGAGCACGACAACAAAGCTGATAGTCAGGGTGTCGAGAAAGCGGTAACGTGGCATAGGCAATCCAAGCAGTTTATGGCAACTTGTCGAAAGGAATGTTCTCTCGATTTCTTAAGGTCTGACAGAAAGGATCCGCGAAAGCGCAGGCGAACGCTTTCATTTATGATGCCATGGACCCTATGGCCTTTGTTCCCCAAGAAAAAAAGAAGATTCTCCCCCGGAGCGCACAAATCCAGCGGGGCGAGTATCCTTTGTTGAAAGTATTGCAAACCTTGCTTTTGAAGCACAGGGCTCGCGCAATGAGATCGATGTTAAGGCGAAGTGAATTCTCCTTCTTTTCCGGCTGCTTTGATCGTCAACGCTCGGCTAGTTTGATTGCCCCTGAAACTCCTTTTTTGCGCTTTTCGGGTATGAACTACCTGAATTTTGGAAGGGCCGAACTATGAACCCCAAAGCGCCAAGCGCAACAAAAGCAACGATCTTACTGATTGAAGATGACGCGGCTAGCCGTAAGATTCTGGATTTTGTCCTTACCTCCGCGGGCTACCAGGTCCAAAAAGCTGCAGGGGGAGACGAAGGTCTGGAATTGGCCTCCTCCCTGCCTGCCGACGAAACCTCAATCATTTTGATGGATTTCCAGATGCCAGGACTAAGCGGATGCGATCTGGCCGCAAACCTCCGCCAGAAATGCAAGGCCCAGATTATTGCCATGAGCGGCGCGCAAATCCCGGACGAGTTTCTGTCGGCCTTCGACGGCTTTCTTCTGAAACCATTCGAGATCCCGGAATTAAAAGGTCAAATAGAGAAAACGCTCCAGCGGGCGAGTGAATCGAAAGAACCACATACGAATCTGGCTCTGAACGAAGCCATCTTCCAGAAGCTCAGTTCGACCATGAGCATGGAAGCATTACAAGAGGTGTATGACACTTGTATTAAAGATGCAGTACACAGATTGCAGGAATTAGAGTCGGCTGCAAGACGGGATGACTCTCCCGCAATTCACAAAGCCGCTCATCAGATACGTGGGGGTTGCTCGATGTTGGGGGCCGAGGAAGCTGCTGCTATTGCGCAAAAACTCGAGATGGGAGACGGGGAACATTCGGAGCTACTCCTTGAAATAGAGAATTTGCGCTCCGCGTTTGCCAAACTAGAGCGTATTCTGTTGACGAAATTTTGGGTGAAGTGATCAATAATCTTCCCCTTGGATCATAAACATGGAAAATGACGCCCCTGCATCTGCGAACAAACTTCGAGTCATCGTCGCAGATGATCACCCGGTAGTTCGTATCGGCGTACGCAATATGCTTGCGACCGACAGTCGAATTGAAGTTGTCGGAGAGGCCACGGACGGCGATGAGGCGATATCGCAAGTCGGACAACTCGAACCCGACATCCTGCTACTCGACCTCGAAATGCCCAGAATGCCGGGTTTAGAAGCTTTACGCACGCTTATGGAAGACTCCTTGCGCGTAAAGATTTTGCTGCTCACCAGTACCATCACAACCCAACAGATCATCGAGGCTCTCCAGATTGGTGCCCGAGGGATCGTTCTGAAGAATGTTCTGGCAGATCATTTGCGTTCCGCCATCTTCACCGTTCATGCCGGTGATTACTGGATCGGAGGGAAAAGGGTCGTCAATCTGGTCGGAGCACTCCAAGAACTGGTGCAAAAAGCTGCAGCGCCTCCAAAGAAGACCTTTGGACTGACTCCCCGGGAATTGGAAGTCGTGGGCTGCATCGTCGAAGGATTCAGCAACCGCGATATTGCCAAGCAATTCGGGTTGAGTGAGGAAACGGTAAAACGGCATCTTTCGAATATTTTCGATAAGACCGGAGTCTCCACTCGCCTGGAACTGGCCTTATTCGCAATTTCTCATCATCTGGTTGAGCCGGGCAATAACGGCTGACCGATCCCCACATCTCTTCATCATGGAATGGCGTTTCCTGCACGGAAACGCCATTGCTATTTAGAGCATTTTCACTCTTGGTCTGGCCCGCAACAGCAGCAAAACCCCTGAAGCTAAAACCTGTTTCAGTCATCGAAACGATAGGGTATTTTCCATGCAAATTGCTTTTCTGGGAACTGGACAGATGGGCTCTGCCATCGCACTCCGTCTACATGTCGCCGGGCATCGGGTGATGGTGTGGAACCGGACGTTGGAGAAGGCCAAGGCTCTGGAGAAAGAAGGCCTCACCTTGGCCTCTTGTATCGAAAAAGCCTTGGAAGAAGCCGAGGTCGTATTCACCATGCTGAACGACGATGCTGCCGTTGAGCAGGTAATGCTGGGAGAACATGGTGCCATCGAGCTCATTCCTCCTGCAGGAATCCACGTCTCATTAAGTACTTTGAGCGTGTCCATGTCACAGCGTTTGACGGCTGAGCATCAGGCACGCAAACAAAGCTTCGTCGCCGCACCCGTTTTTGGCCGTCCTAAGGTTGCCGAGGCGGGAAAGCTTTGGATTGCAATGGCCGGTGAACCGGAAGCAGTGGCAAAGGTAAAGTCCGTGCTTGAGGCGGTAAGCAGAGGAATTACCGTTATAGGATCTGAAGCCTATAAAGCCCATGCTCTGAAACTAGGCGGCAATTTCCTCATTACCGCTATGATCCAATCCCTGAGCGAAGCCTTTGTTTATTCCTCTTCGCAAGGAATCGATCCCCACATATTTCTGGAGACCGTTAATAGCGCTCTCTTTCAGTCACCTTTTTACTCCAGCTATGGAGAGGTCATGCTGCATCCTCCGGAACAGGTAGGAGCCAGTGTTGCAATTGGAATAAAGGACACTCGCCTGTTTCGAGAAGCAGCAAAAGATCAGGGACTGCAGCTATATCTGGCCGAGTACTTTGCCCAACAGTTGCAAAAGGCCGTCGAAACAGGACTCAAGGACGAGGATTGGGCTGTCGCACAGTATCGTATGGCGAAAGCTCTCCGGCTCTAGATATTTTGGATTGTGGCAAAGCCTGTAGGACCTGCTATTCCTTTTCTGGAGAGGTAATCTTTCGGATATGAGCACATTGAAAGGCAAGACAATCTTCATCACCGGGGCGAGTGCGGGCATAGGAGAAGCCTGTGCAAGAACCTTCGCAGAACAGGGTGCCAGGTTGATCCTGGCGGCCCGCCGCTATGACCGGCTGAAAGAGGCCAGTTCCAAACTAAAAGATTTGGGTGCAGAAGCAGTTCACCTGATAGAGCTGGATGTCCGCGATCAAAAGAAAGTAGCCGCCGCAATTGCTTCTCTCCCGGAAAGCTGGCAAGCAATCGATGTCCTGGTAAACAACGCCGGATTAAGCAGAGGTCTCGAAAAAGTGCACGAAGGCAACCTTGAAGATTGGGAGCAGATGATCGACACCAATATCAAGGGCCTTCTTTACGTCACCCGTGCCGTAGTTCCGGGCATGGTTCAGCGTGGCCGGGGACATGTCGTGAACCTCGGCTCGACTGCAGGAGAAATAACCTATCCCGGTGGCGCAGTTTACTGCGGAACCAAAGCGGCAGAACACGCAATCAACGATGGACTCCGCCAGGATCTATTAGGAACACCGGTCAGGGTTACAACCATAGATCCCGGCATGGTAGAGACCGAGTTTAGTCAGGTACGTTTCCACGGAGACACCGAACGCGCCGCAAAGGTGTATCAGGGCCTCACCCCGCTCACTGCAAACGACGTTGCCGATGCCATTCTTTGGGCAATCACCCGCCCAGCACACGTGAATATCGCTCGCGTGCTAATGACTACGATTGATCAAGCTAATTCCCTACTCTTCAACCGCAAATCGTAGCGATTGAACTCGCAGATGACAATTACGAAAGAAGTTTAGCGAGACGACCTTCAATATCAGCTAGAGCCGCTTCCAGTGCCGCACGCCGTGCGGGGCTGGAGGTGCGCTGAGACAAAATGTTCTCGCGCTGTAACTCAAGCTCCTGCCGCTGACGCTCTTTTGCCGCTCTTTCCAATGCTGCGCGGTGTTTTGCCTCTTCAGAAACCTCCAAAACCGCCGCTGCAGACTGTTGGCTTTCTGCCATCTGTTCCTCCACTGATTTACTCTCCCAACCTCGGGCCATATTTTTATGGTACGTCGATTCAGCGGCAATTTGCGCGGGTTTTCGCACTTCGCGTCTCACAGAATGCAAGTTTCCCAAGAAATATGAAAGTTTCGCGAATCTTATCTTTTTGTCTTGACTAAACCGATGTCTCACATATCGAAATAAAGATCCTTTTTTCGGTAAGGAATGGACTCTAGGGAGTGCTGCCCAGGTATGGAGGCAAGTAATTTGGGCAGCGCAATTAAGGGCTTTGGCCCCCAGGAAGAACACATCACATTGCACAACTTATGGTTCACTTCTAAGCCCTTCCTTCCAAAAGAGCAGCTGGTCCGCTACTTTTTCACAGAATCCGCATCTTACTAATGCACACAGTAAGGGAGTGCAGTTACGGTTTGGGCCGTTTAAAAACTTGCGAATTTCACCGGAATTAGCGGCAATTTACGTTTTGGGTTATATCCCCTGATTGCTTTTAGCGCTGATATTCACAGGTGAAGTATTTGGCAAGCAGAAAGGAGCGGTGCCCATGCGCTGGTTGGAAGCGATCGGTAACTTCTTCTATGAAATCCTATTTGGCTGCCATCATGGACGGTTAACGCGGCCGTTCACCATAGAGCAGCAAACCTACAAAGTCTGTCTTGACTGCGGGAAGCAAGTCTTTTATTCCGCAGAAAAGATGGCGCCTCTCACCGCAAAAGAGATTCGCCGTCTTAAAGCATCTCGTTTAGGAGAAGTAAAGATCATGCCTGCGCGGAGTTGGAGAAGGAAACCTGCTCGCGTCGCTGTCGGCACCGACAATGGCAATGCTGCGGCCTAAACAGTTAAGATCTGCGGAGGGGTCCCCACCCTCCGCCAACATTTTGTAATCCCTCCCCGCAATTCCAGCCTATGTTTACCCGATCTGCAGAAAGATATCTGCATCAGACCTTTTGGGACCTTGCCTAGAAAGGGATAGCTGTAATCGTCACATTCTAAAAAAGTTATTTCGGAAACTCCGCGTACATATAGGACCTGCAATACAAGCTGTCAGAAAAATAACAAAGAAGATATACCATTAGGGCACCATGAGGGTGATCCGACTATCAGCCATGCTCGCTGCCAGCATTCCCTTGCTGGCGACAATAGTCGGCTGCGGCAACGCCATCGCAAGGGGTAGCTGTTCAAATGGATCAATCTCCATGAGCCCTTGCTCAGTTGCAGGGGATAACAACACCCAAGTTCAATTCAAAACCGCAGGTGCCAGCAAAGTAAGATGGTCTGTTTGGGGTGGAGATCCTCAGGCCGGACCTGGAACCGTTGATGCGAACGGTCTCTATACCCCTCCGAGTTATCTCACAGGAGATTCGGCTGTCGCTTATATCCGGGCGATTGAGGCCGGAGACACCGCAACGCTGGTCGAAGCAACGGTGCAGATTACAGCTGGATTTCTTCAACCGTTAACGCCAGAGAATGCAACGTTACCTGCTAACGGAACACTTCAGATTGCGGGCTCCCTCGCAGAGGTTGGGGATGGGGCTGTTCACTGGCGCCTAAGCGCCACCTCCAATGGTCAAACTCCCCTGGACTCCAGCTATGGAACATTAAGCGGTGAAAGCTGTTCGTCAGGCGACAATCAATACACTGCTTGTAAGGTGACATATACCGCTCCTTCCCGTCTGCCAAAACCGAACACATCCGTATACGTAATCGCAGAAGCCAGACAGGGCGCGGCAAAAAGCTATATGCATATCCTGTTGAATGCCTCCGGAATCAACAGCACTGCGGCTATGAATCAGATGGTCCAGAACGGCGCCGTCACCTTAGGCAGCTCAGGGAGTAACAATGGTGACTTCGACCTGTTCAGCAATGCAAAAAACCAGCAGTACATTGGCGACTGCTGCGGAGGCACATTAGGAGCCCTGGTCCGTGATAGTGACGGAAACAAGTACATTTTGAGCAATAATCACGTTCTGGCTCAGAGCGATGAAGCATCTATCGGCAGCACAGTCGTGCAGCCAGGATTAATCGACGGCAACTGCACCCCCTACGGAGAGACCTCGGCAACGGTTCGCCCGGTTGCGTCGCTGAGTGCATATGTTCCGCTATCCAGCAGTGACACCAACGTCGATGCAGCTATTGCCCGGATTAACGCCGGCGCAGTAGACGCTAACGGAAATATTCTGCAAACAGGTGCCCTAGGAAGCAATGGAACGCTTTCCGCAGCACCTCCTGCGGCTGGCGTTGGGGAAGCCGTTAGCAGCGCAAATGTCAGTTCCCTCATGGTTGTAAAAAGTGGACGGACTACCGGACTGACCTGCTCGAATATCGAAGCTATCGGCGCTTCCGTAGAAGTTCGTTATTTCAGGGACTGTGCAGAAACCAAGTTCTATCTCACAAAGACCTTTACCAACCAACTGGTCATTGGAGGCAAAAGCTTCAGCGATGCAGGCGACTCCGGAGCCCTGATCATGGACGCCTCTAATGCGCAGCCGGTGGGCTTGTTTTATGCCGGCGGTGCAGACCGGAGGGGCAATGGATTTGGAGTTGCCAACCCCATAGGAGATGTCCTGAATGCTCTGGGCGCCCAAACAGGCATGAATAGCGGCTTTTCTATTGTGGGCGGGGCTCCGCATCCAATCGCATGTCTCAACTACGACTCCGAAATCGTGGACGTAGCCGCTGGCCAATCTCTCAGTAAGAATCAGTGGATACGAGGCCAAGCTGCAGTAATATCCGCGCAAAACCTGGTAAACCACAATACTGGCATTCTTGGAGTATCGATCGGCAAGAGCGCCGATAACGTAGGAGAACCGGCCGTCCTCGTGTATGTCGACAAAACGAGAAGCAATGCCTCAGTTCCGCAAACAATCCAGGGCGTCCGCACAATGATTATTGCGACAGATGCTGCTACCTTTGCGAATGGCACAGCGCCCAATCGCCTGACACTGTATAGGGGAATTCATCTTCCCCCAGCAGTTCTCGATTCAGCGATGAAGGTCAAAGACGACCATGCAGAAGAAATTCTGCGCGATCCGGCATTCTTCGGAGTTGGAGTCTCGCAGAGCTACGATAATTCGAATGAAGCGGCTCTATTGATCTTCGTGGACCAGAAACTGACTCCCAAGGCCCTGCCCATGACAATTGGCGGCCTACGCGTGCGCTACACATTTATGGACAGGCTGCACGTCACTCGCTCCCAACAACAGGGATTACCGCACCCCTCGAAATGCGCCATTCGCACTTTGAAAGAAACGTTGTCATCTAATTTCTGAAAACGTCAAAAATAGCAGATACTGATCTTTGATTGGCTCGCCGTCGGAGCATTTTATTTCGCGGTACAGAGAAACTAAAATGCCCTAGTTTTCCTGAAGGCAAGGTCCAACTCTGGAACAAAATTCTCGTTTCTAAGCAAACTAATCATGAATCTTCCTGCAGAGTCTTACTCCCATCGTCCAACTTGTCGGATTATTCACTTCCTCCTCCTTGCATTCTGTTTTTTGGCTCTCGGACAATGTGCATTCGCAGAGGAGACAGCAGACAAAGACAAATCTGCAGCTCCCAAAGAGCCGGCAGACACCATCATTTTCATCAATGGAGATCAACTCACAGGGAAATTTTTGAGAGTGATCGGTGACAATGTCACCTTCCATAGCGACATCGCCGGAGATGTGACTGTTCCCTTTAACAAGGTGAAGGAACTGCGCTCATCCAGACAATTCGCTGTCCTTTATAAAAAACAGAAGGTTCGCCGCAAGAGCGTGGAACACGACGTTCCGCTCGGCACAGTCAACATAGCGGACCAGATCGTCCAGGTCCATCCCCAAGGAGCACCGGAACCGAAGGCTATTCCTTATGCTCAGGTCGGCGATATTATCGACTCAAAAACCTTTCTGGAAGAACTCCGACACGAGCCAAGCATCTTCTCCCGGTGGGTTGGAACCTTTACGCTAGGATCGTCAGCTGTTCAGGCTACCCAGAACAATACATCCTTTAGCGGCGGCGTTGCTCTTACTCGAGTCATCCCGACTGCGGCCTATTTGCCACCTCGCAACCGCACTACGATCAATTTCAGTGGAAGCTACGGAAAGCTGACGGAACCAGGCACACCGGATGTCAAGACAGCGATCTACCATGCGGACTCGGAACGTGACCAGTACTTCAGCCAACGTTTTTATGGTCTGGGTCAAGTCTCCTTCGACCACAATTTCTCGCAATCACTTGATCTGCAGCAAATTTATGGAGGGGGCATCGGAGCTACAGTCATCAAAAAATCTAGGCAGCAACTGGACCTGAAAGGTACTGTGCAGTATGAAAAACAGGCTTTTCTACAGGCCAGCGCGGGAACGAATCAGAACTTGGTTGGCTCTACCTTCTCCATCACCTATCTGATTAAATTGCCGAAGAATATGCTCTTTAATCAACAGGGTAGCTATATTCCCGCCTGGAATCGCCCCAGAGCTTACTCCGCGAACGAAACAAATTCGCTGTCTATTCCCCTGTACAAGAATTTGAGTCTGACAGTGGGGTCAATCGACAGCTATCTGAACAACCCATCGGAGACAGTTCCACCCACCAAACGAAACTCTTTCCAATTCACTACGGGCGTGAGCTACACGCTGAGGTAAACGGCAAAGAAAGAGGCATTTCCGGATGGAAATGCCTCTTGAAAGGGTCGCTTTACTTGCTGGGCACTGGAGCAACCGGAAGTTTGGGCAACTCCGGCAGGCCGGGAAACTGCTCCTGATTCGGTGCACTTGCCGCAGGCAAAGGCTCCGTTGGGAGAGGTTTCTTAAGCAATTCCAAGACTTCGTAAGGCAGAGGCTTATTCGCATTGGATAGCAGCAGAGAAACCTGCCAGACCTGCGTGTCGTTCAAAATGCCCTTATATGCGGGCATTCCGGTGAGGCGAATGCCGTTCGTAACCTTCCAATAGGTCTCTCCAACGGGGTCGTCGCTAACACCAACCGAGCCATTGGGATGGAGCTTCCACAATTCTGGAGCCTGCGGGTACATATGCTGAGAGAAAGAGGATGTCTGGCCGTATATCCCGTGGCAGGACGCACACTGGGAGCGATAAATCATCATTCCCGACTGGAGATTGTAAACATCCGCGTCCATGGGAGCATTCTTGGGCATATCCCTGTGAATGCGGTGATTGAGGTATTTCTGGGCGACATTTTCTTCCCATTTAAATGGCTTATCGGTCACAGCTACGGGAATTTGTACCCGGATTAGGAAAATGACCAATACCAATGGCGGAATGACCAGGCCAATAACAAGCCCGAGGGCCAAGCGTTTCATTGATTCTCCTTTTGCCTCTAAATCATTCACATCGGCTCAGTCTGAACTCTCTTTACTCATGGACCAAAGCAGGACGGACGGAAGTCCTTTTATACTGAGAGGACAAGGTTTGTTACCCTCCTTGTCAGGTTTGTGTTTCGCCGTGGAGGCTTCTGGAAGTTCATGTCATTTTGCCATCAGCGTTTCGGGTACCGCGGGTACTCACTGCTTCTGCTAGCGCTATTGTTTGCACCTTTTGCTATAGCGCAGACCGACACCACTCAGCAGCCGGCCCAACAGCCGGCAGCCACTCAGCAACCGACCCCGGCAACCAGCGTTCAAGCTCGCATCCGAACCCGCCGTATACAACGTACGGCGCAATTGGTTCATGACATCTATGACCACCGGTACGAGACCTATTTCGGGGGCAGCTATCTCCGCTTTCTGCCTGGAAACCTCCAGCACACCAATGAATCCGGTTGGAATATAGGCGTCACCCGGTATTTCGACAGCAAATTTGGCATTACGGTCGATGCTCGCGGCATGTATGGCTCGGCCTATACCTACAACAACCCGTACAACATTCACAAGCCAACGATCTACCAGCTTGCCGGAACTGCTGGTCCGCAGTACAGAATCTACAGACGTCCTCATATCGGGGTCAGCGGCAGAGTGTTGGCAGGTGTTGTCTATGGGAACCAGACTGGCGATACACGCAATCTGGGTGAGCAGCTGAGGCTTTATCCCGATGCAACCACCTTTGCTCTCAATGCGGGGCTTCCAATCGATTTCAACATCTCTCCGAGGCTCTCTCTCCGTATTACGCCGGAGTACTTCATGACAACACTCGGCAGCACGACCCAAAACAATCGCGGGGCTTCTGCCGGGATCGTCTATCGCTTCGGAAAGCTTCAATAAACAGTCTTTTTGAGAGCGCAGCAGACCTTTCGGGCTGCTGCGCTCTTTCTTTTTAATCCGTCCTGATCTTCGATGGATATTGTGGCTCTGTCATTCTCTTGGGATCGAGAATCTCCGAGGCCTGCTCCTGGCTGAGAAACCCCTTTTGCACGGCTAAAGAGACAATCGTCTCCCCCGTTGCAACCGACTCTTTGACCAATTCCGCAGCTTTCGCATAGCCGATCAAGGTGTTCAATGCTGTCGCAAGCCCGACAGTGCTTTGAGCATATGTGCTACACCGTTCGGTGTTGGCCCTGATGCCACGAATGCAGTATTCATCGAGCTGGCGCAGCATATTTGCCATCCAAGTGATGCTCTGCAAAACATTGAGTGCCATGGTCGGCATCATGACGTTCAGTTCAAGCTGCCCGGCCTGAACCGCGTAAGATACCGCCGTATCATTTCCCAAAACTTGAAAACAGACCATTGCCGCGAGTTCGGGAAGGACAGGGTTGATCTTCCCCGGCATAATCGATGACCCAGGCTGCAGACTCGGCAGGTAGATCTCCGCAAGCCCGGTGTTCGGCCCGGAAGAGAGCAATCGCAGGTCATTTGAGATCCTGATAACTTCAAGAGCCAGCCCCCGCAAGGCTCCGCTGATCTCAGCCATACAGGCATTCGACTGCATAGCCCAACGCATATCTGCGGCAGGAATCAGCCGCTGACCACTGATTCTTTCCAGATTGGCAATTGCCCTGGCTCGATAATCCGGGTGTGTATTGATTCCTGTGCCTACGGCGCTGCCTCCCAATCCGAGCTCCCGAAGCGAATCGGCCGCCGTCTGCAGGGAGCGAAGACTCTTCCGGACAGCGATCCCATAAGCGGCAAACTCCTGTCCCAGGCGAACAGGAACCGCATCCTGCAGGTGCGTGCGTCCAGACTTCAACACAAGATCGAATTCTTCAGCTTTCGCTGCAAAGGAAGCTGCCAGGGACTCCAGGACGGGATATAGCGATTCAAGATTCAGAAGCGCGGCAAGGCGCATCGAAGTGGGGAAAACATCGTTGGTCGATTGACCGTAATTCACATGATCGTTGGGATGAACACGGCTATATACGCCCAGGACTCCACCCAGAATCTCGTTTGCTCTATTGGCAAGCACTTCGTTGACGTTCATGTGAAAGCTGACGCCAGCTCCGGCCTGAAAAACGTCGACGACGAATTCCGCATTCCATCGCCCATCGATAACTTCCTGCGCAGCCTGAACGATGGCCTCTGCAATTTCTTTTTCGAGAAGGCCTAAATCACGATTGGCTTCAGCTGCAGCACGCTTGACCATACCGAAGGCGCGAATTAAGTCAGGATGAGCACACAGGCCGGAGATCGGATAGTTTTTGACAGCCCGAGTTGTTTGGGCTCCGTAATAAGCGGACGAGGGAACCTCAACGGTTCCCAGCGAGTCGCGCTCTGTTCGCATTTGAGCCATGCCTCATTCCCCCCAGAGAGAAGGTTCAGGCCAGGATAGGAATCCCAGCAATCCTCGACTGCCACTCCTTCGGACCACTTTGATGCACGGAGTTACCCTGCGAATCGACAGCAACCGTTACAGGCATATCCTTGACGTCGAACTCATAGATCGCCTCCATACCCAGATCTTCAAAAGCCAAAACACGAGAGCTCTTGATTGCTTTCGATACCAGATATGCAGCACCGCCAACGGCCATCAGATACACGGCTCTGTTATCACGAATAGCCTCAATCGCCACCGGACCACGCTCAGCCTTACCAACCATGCCCAAGAGACCGGTCTGCTCCAGCATCTGCCGGGTGAACTTATCCATACGCGTTGCAGTGGTTGGTCCCGCAGGCCCGACGACCTCATCCCTCACCGGATCGACAGGCCCGACGTAGTAGATAAAACGATCCGTAAAGTCGACTGGAAGCTTTTCTCCACGATTGAGCATGTCGACCATGCGCTTATGAGCAGCATCGCGACCAGTCAAAAGCTTCCCGTTCAACAGTAGAACCTCGCCGGGTTTCCACGATGCTACGTCTTCGCGAATCACCGTATTCAGATCGACTCGACGTGCACTGGACACGTCATAGGTCAATTGGGGCCAATCTTCCAACGACGGCGGCTCCAAAGCCACCGGCCCGCTGCCATCCAAAACAAAATGTGCATGGCGGGTAGCAGCACAATTGGGAATCATTGCAACTGGAAGATTCGCTGCATGGGTTGGGTAATCACGAACTTTTACATCCAGCACTGTCGTTAATCCGCCCAATCCTTGCGCACCGATGCCCAGCTGATTGACCTTCGAATAAATCTCGAGACGCAGTTCCTCAGCGCGATTCTTCGGTCCGCGAGCGATCAAATCCTGGATATCGATGGGCTCCATCAGAGCTTCCTTTGCGAGGATCATCGCCTTCTCTGCCGTACCGCCAATTCCAATACCAAGAATTCCCGGAGGACACCATCCTGCACCCATCGTCGGTACTGTCTTTAGCACCCATTCCACGATCGAATCGGAGGGATTCAACATGACAAACTTCGATTTGGCCTCCGAACCTCCACCCTTGGCGGCCACAATCACTTCAACCTCTCCGCCTTTTACCAGGGAGATGTTTACTACCGCCGGAGTATTATCACGCGTGTTCTTGCGCGCCCCTGCAGGATCGTCCAAGACAGAAGCTCTCAGCTTGTTATCGGGATGAAGATATGCACGACGGACACCTTCGTTTGCCATCTCCTCCACTGTCATAGAAGCATCCCAACGAACATCCATTCCGACCTTTAGAAAAACAGTGACGATGCCCGTGTCCTGGCATATCGGCCGATGTCCTTCTGCGCACATGCGCGAATTGATCAACAACTGGGCAATCGCGTCTTTTGCAGCGGGGGACTGCTCGCGTTCGTATGCCTTTGTCAGACTGGTAATGAAATCTACGGGGTGATAGTACGAGATGTACTGCAGAGCGTCTGCGACGCTCTGAATCAAATCTTCCTGCCGAATCGTTGCCATTGCGTCCTCGAAGTCGTTCTCTTTGTTCTCAAGAATAGAGCAATCCTATTTCGTCTGGTTCTGCACTTTCGGAGTTGCAAAAAGGGCCTTGCAGAAGCCTTTCCTCGCCTGACTTTATCGAGCCAATCCTCGCCTCGCTTTGATTTACTCTGTATTTATGGGCGTTCATGCGAATGAAGTAACAGAAAACCGTGATTCTTTCGATGTACTGGTAATTGGCGCTGGACCAACAGGACTTGCCTGCACCATCGAGGCACAGCGTGCGGGACTCCGGGCTGTCTGCGTCGATAAGGGATGCTTGTGTAACTCCCTCTTCCACTACCCATCGAACATGACGTTCTTCACGACTCCCGAGTTGCTGGAAATTGGAGACATCCCCTTCGCCAGCACCAACCAGAAGCCCACCCGAAATGAAGCTCTGGAGTACTACCGCAAGGTCGCCGAACACTACAAATTGGATGTTCGCCAGTACCAGCTCGTAACCGGGATACAGGGTTCCGACGGAAACTTCCGGATTATTACGAAGGACCGCTTCGACAGGGAAACTGTACTTTCCGTCCGCAAGGTAGTAATCGCCACCGGATACTACGACCGCCCAAATTATCTGAACATCCCAGGCGAAGACTTATCGAAGGTACTGCATTACTATGACGATCCTCATCCGTACTACAACACCGACGTCATCGTAATCGGAGGCAAGAATTCAGCGGCAATTGCCGCACTCGATCTCTGGCGGCACGGTGCCCGCGTAACCCTTGTCCATCGCGGAGCCGCTATGCATCATCACGTTAAGTACTGGATTCTCCCCGACATACAGAATCGGGTCAAAAATGGCGAAATCGCAGCCTACTTTCAAAGCAGGGTCACAGAAATTACTCCGGACACCGCTACGCTCGAAACACCTGAGGGCATAAGCAGGCTCAAAAACGACTTTGTCTTTGCAATGACCGGCTATCACCCGGATTTTCAATTCCTCGAATCCCTGGGAATACAGATGGAAGGCAACGACCGTTGCCCTAAATGCGATCCGGCAAGTTTGGAGAGCAATATCGGCGGTATCTATCTCGCCGGAGTTGTTGTAGCAGGTAAACGCACAAACGAAATCTTTATCGAAAATGGCCGCTTCCACGGCAAACAAATAGCCACCGACATTCGCCAGAAGTTAGATCGCCGCTAACTGCTTTGGCCTTTCTCTCCTGAAATATCCGTTTTGGGAACGCTACCCATTCTGTTAACTTAATTCTTATTAGCTAGATAGATATTTTCCTTAGCACATAAGTGTACTGGATAGAGTAATTTCCCCAAAAGATTGAAGATAGCAGTAGTACAACCGTTAACTTGTGTGAGAATTTAGATACACTCGTCAGTAAATTTTTCCAGACTAGTAGATAAATCTCTGTGATTGGCGTGAAATAAAGGCTTTATGTTTTCCTGGAAGCCCCGCACGATCCGTAGTCAATTGCTTGCGGGTCTCATTCTTTTTGAGATGTTGTCGTTAGCGTTATTCTCCACGTTGCTGGTCCGCCAGCAGATGTCGGAGGCACGCAAACGCATTAGCCAACGAATGGCTCACCAGGCTACGTCGCTAGCTTCTCAGGCTAGTCTTTCCTTTCTGGAGCAAGATCCGCAAATTCTCGACCAGTCCGTCAAAATGATGGCCGCGGCCCCAAGCATCGCAGCAGCAAAAGTTTCCGATCCCTCCGGACAGATCCTTTCGGCCAGCCCTGAATTCAGTGGGCTTACACCCTTCGAAAAACAGCAACTCCAGGGACTTAGCTCCGCGCGGGTCTTCCAGCCGCATGGAGACTATTCCGAAAGCGTGGCTCCGGTTTTCGTAAAAGGCCAACTCAAGGGATACGCCTGGATCTATACCGACGAACGATGGGATAGCCGGCAGATACGCTCCCTCTTGAGAGTCACCAGCATATACGGGATTCTATGGATTCTAGCCTCGGCTATCCTGACCTGGATTGCCGCCCGCTCCATCACCCGGCCACTGGGAACGCTGCTGAAAGGAACCCGATCCCTCATCCGGCATCCGGAAAGCAATCACAACTTTCCGCTCCCGGTAACCTCGCAAAACGAAATTGCAGATCTAACTTCAGCCTTCAACCTCATGGTCGCGTCTATCGAGGAGCAGAGGGCTGGACTGAACGACACCTTGGCCTTGTTGGACTCAATGCTGGCCAATGCTCCGATTGGATTTGCTTTCTTTGACCGTCGCTGCCGTTTCGTCAGAGTAAACCGCTTCTTCGCCGAACTGAACGGTATGGGAGTGGGCCGTTATTTAGGCCGTACCGTTCCGGAATTGCTTCCGTCCCCCGTGGCACACCAATTGGAAGATGCCCTGATCCAGGTCTTTGAATCGGGCAAACCACTGCAGAACCTGGAACTCAGCGGTGAAACCTCCAGCCAGCCGCGGCAGCCATGGAGTTGGTTAACTAACGTCTATCCCGTCAGAACCAGCACACAGCAGGTTCGCTGGGTAGGCGTAATCGTCATGGATACCAGCGAGCGTAAGCGCTCAGAAGAGGCGCTGCGAAAAACAGAGAAGCTGGCCGCCGTGGGACGCCTGGCAGCCTCGATTGCACACGAAATCAATAATCCACTTGAAGCAGTCACAAATCTTCTCTTTCTGCTACGCATGCATTCCAGCCTGGATGAGACAGCCCAGTCCTATGCCCAAATGGCCCAGCATGAGGTGGCAAGAGTCTCAGAGATCACACAGCAAACCTTACGCTTCTATCGCCAATCCACCTTGCCGGTTACGACTAACGTCGGAGAGCTGATCGATTCTGTTCTGAAACTGCATCAGGGACGTTTGAATGCCCTGAATGTGAATGTCGAACGTCAATACGGGGTAGAGGTACAACTCTACTGCTTCGCTGGAGAGCTCAGACAGGTCTTCGCGAACCTGATCGGAAATGCAATTGACGCCATGCCTTCAGGAGGGCGTTTACGGCTGCGTGTCAGCCAGGGACACTCCTGGAGAGAACCCGATGTCGAGGGGGTTCGGATTGTTGTTGCCGATACCGGTTACGGCATGGATAAGGGTACTCAGAAGCACATATTTGAGCCCTTCTTTACGACAAAAGACGTTACGGGAACTGGCTTGGGATTGTGGATCAGTCACGAAATCATCCTCAAGCACAGCGGCAAGGTAAAGGTTCGCAGCCGGATGGCAAATGGCGACACAACTTCAGGCACCGTCTTTATGCTCTTCTTCCCTGCCGATCAGAAGGCTTTGGAAATCCCATCCAGAACCGAAGGCGCCCCGGTATTAGCCTGAGAATCGAACTCCTCCCCGCCCCAAACCGTTAGCGAGAGTTGAGGCTGCCACAGCAGATCACGTTTCCCTCTAAAATAGAGCTATGCCGATCAGCCGCGAGCAGGCCCTTGATTACTTCCGGTCCGACGATCTCATTGGATTGGGAATGGAAGCCGACGCCGTCCGCCGCAGACTCCATCCGGAAAACGTCGTCACATACATCATCGATCGCAACATCAACTACACCAATTTCTGCACCGAATACTGTACCTTCTGTGCCTTCTATCGCCCGCTCAAGGGCAAGCAGGCCAGTGAAGGCTATATTCTCGACTTCGACACGATTTACCAGAAGATCGCAGAAACCGTGGAATTGGGTGGAACCGGAGTGCTCATGCAGGGTGGCCTGCATCCGGATCTCAAAATTGAGTGGTTCGAGCGCCTGCTAAAGGGAATCCGTGAGCGTTTTCCGCAGGTTTGGCTGCATTGTTTTTCAGCTTCGGAGATTCTCGCCATCGCGGAATACAGCAATCTGAGTGTGCGGGATACACTTGTCCGCCTTCGCGACGCTGGACTGGATTCCATTCCAGGCGGAGGGGCTGAGATTCTGGATGACGAGGTTCGCCATCGGATCGCGCGGCTCAAGTGCCGCACCGAGGATTGGGTTCTCGTTCATCGCACTGCCCACCAGTTGGGAATGCGTACCACTGCAACCATGATGTTCGGTGTGGGAGAGAACTTCGAACAACGCATCAATCACTTCGAAGTAATTCGCAGGCTTCAGGAAGAAACGGGCGGATTTACCGCCTTCATCCCCTGGAGTTTTCAACCCAAGCACACCGCCTTAGGTGGCAGAGGCTGGGATGAAGCAACTTCCGTCGAATATCTGAAGGTTCTGGCCATCTCACGGCTCTACCTGGACAACATCGAAAACGTTCAAGCCAGTTGGGTCACCCAAGGGCTGAAGGTCCTGCAACTGGGACTGCACTTTGGGGGAAACGACGTAGGGTCGGTCATGTTGGAAGAAAATGTGGTGAAGGCCGCAGGAACCTCAAACTGCACTACAGAAGAAGAACTGCGCCGAATCATCCGCGATGCAGGTTTCAGACCTGCACAACGTGATACTCTCTACCGGACAATGTTTCTTAATTAGTTACCACTCCAGTCCGAAATCGGGGCCATAGAAGAGGTACCTGAATAGCGATTTCTTGCGGGATTTCCTATAGGGAAATCCCGTTCCGTCCGCTCCCACTCCGAAGTACACCTATCGCAGCCCCGGCAGACCAAAGACAGGCTGTTGGGGACGGGTGTATATCCGTGCAAGAAACGTTCTAGCTGAAAACGACAACTGGCACTGTAAAGAGAAATACAGCTCAACGGTAATCAATCGCGTAAAATGTCGTTTTGATCCTCCAATGGAGGCAGGACCCTGCTAGCTATCATCGAGCCATCTTTGAGAATTTTTGAAACACTGGTCGCGTCGTCCGTAACGCGTGCAACTGAACTCTTCGCTTTTGCAAGTCAATCCGGGTTCAAGCACTACCTCAAAATGCAGTATGCGGACCAGACCTTTAAAGGGCTCTATCGCTGGAACCCCTTCGACGCGGCGTTACTGATCCCGTACTTCTTCGTCATGATTGTTTTGGCGTTTTACGGTGTGCACCGTTATCAGATGGTCTGGCAGTACTACCGCAATCGCAAAAAGTACAATCCTAATCCGCCAAAGCACTTTGACGAACTCCCCCGAGTAACCATTCAGCTCCCGATTTTTAATGAGCAGTTCGTTATCGATCGCCTGATTGAGGCTTGCTGCAACCTGGAATATCCCAAGGATAAGCTTGAAATTCAGGTGCTCGACGACTCGACCGATGAGACCAAAGATGTCGCTGCAGCTATTGTCGAACGCTATCGGGCTCTGGGGAATCCAATTGTCTACCTGCACAGAGAAAATAGGCATGGATTCAAGGCAGGCGCACTGGATGCGGGACTAAAGGTTGCTTCCGGCGAGTTTGTAGCTATCTTTGATGCCGATTTCGTTCCACCGCACGACTGGCTGATGAATGTCATCCATCATTTTGCCGAACCTGAAATCGGGATGGTGCAGACCCGCTGGACTCACCTCAACCGCGATTACAGTTTTCTGACTCAGGTGGAAGCAATCCTGCTCGACGGGCACTTCACGTTGGAACACGGAGCGCGTTCGAGAACCGGTGTCTTCTTTAATTTCAATGGAACCGCAGGGGCATGGCGTCGTCAGGCCATTACCGATGCAGGGGGCTGGCAGCACGACACCCTTACGGAAGATACAGACCTAAGCTATCGCTCACAGTTAGCTGGCTGGAAGTTTAAATACCTTCCGCACATCGAATGCCCCGCAGAACTGCCCATCGAAATGACGGCCTTCAAAACACAGCAGGCACGTTGGGCTAAGGGACTTATCCAGACATCGAAGAAGATTCTTCCGATAGTCTTCCGCAGCAAGGAACCTTTCCACGTCAAGATCGAATCCTTCTATCACTTGACGGCCAATCTCAGTTATCCGCTGATGATTGCTATGTCAGTGCTACTGATGCCGGCAATGATCATCCGTTTCTATCAAGGATGGTTTCAGATGCTGTTGATCGATGTGCCGCTCTTTCTGGCGTCAACACTCTCGATCTCATCTTTCTACCTGGCATCACAGATGGAGCTGTTCCCCAGAAAATGGTACCGGACAATCTTTTTCCTGCCCTTTTTAATGTCGCTAGGAATAGGTTTAACGGTCACGAACAGCAAAGCTGTGATGGAAGCCGTCTTCGGAATCAAGAGCGCCTTCAAGCGAACTCCCAAATATCGTGTTCAGAAGAAGGGTGAAAAATCTGCGGCAAGTAAATATCGCAAACGGTTGGGAATCGTACCGTGGATCGAGTTACTAATCGGTTGCTATTTTGCATTAACGATCTACTACGCAGTCTCAAATCAAAACTATTTCACGGTGCCGTTCCTACTCCTCTTTGTCGTCGGATATTGGTACACCGGCTTGCTTAGCTTGCTCCAAGGCCGATTTGAACGTTGGCGTACAAGGCAAGGCGATACGGAAGAATCTTCTCCGAAGCCATTCCCAGTTGGAGTGTAACGCCTAACCAAGTCGAATCTCGTTTCTTATAAATGGGGAGCCAGGAAGAGCAGCAACTTCCTGGCTTTCTATTTGGAGCATTCCTGCATAGGTTTGACTCGCCAACGATTGCGTGTGCTTCCGGCCTTTTAGTCCACATATTTGCGGGAAATGCTCCAATTTTCTGGCAGCATTGGAGAAGCTTTTGGTACGGTCTCATCAAGGGCTGTAATGTGTAGCTAAATCTAGTCCAAGTTGCCCAATTCTGACATCAAGCACATTTCATCTGCGGAAGGTTCTTCTACGACGATGCGAAAATCTCTCCTTCTTCTCTTTGCATTCTTTTTCTTTTCTACTGCCCTGCTGGCTCAGGAAAAGCAGCCAGCCTCGACGTATCACTCCCGCCGGGTAGAACTGGCTTCAAGTCTTAAAGGAGGCATCGCAGTTCTATTTGCCGCAGAAGAACCGCAGATGGAGTTTATGTCCTATCGGCAGGATGAGGATTTCTACTATCTGACGGGATGGAATGAACCGGGAGCAGTGCTACTGGTCGTCGGAGACGCTCCTGCAGCTATCTCGCCTCGCAAATATCGTGAAATCCTCTTCTTGCCCACCCGGAACCTTCGAGCAGAGCTTTATACGGGGGTAAAGCTGGATGCCTCTTCTCCCGGAGTCACTCAAGCAACCGGGGTCGATGAGGTTTTAACGATGACGGATCTCCCCAAAGTCTTGGGAGATCTGATCACGAAGGATCGTGGACTCGTCCAGCACTTTTGGGGGCAACCGGACGCCTCCCAGGCCAAAGCACTGTCACAGTGGACGGCAACAACTCTAGGCTCCTCCGCACCTCCGGAATGGCATGATGTCGCAGCATTGACGCAAAGGCTCCGCCTCATCAAGGATGCCGGAGAATTGGAGCTCATCAAGAAGGCGACCAACGCTTCGATTGCAGCGCAGCGGGTGATGATGAGAGCGGCCCGCCCCAAAGTCTCCGAAAGAGCTATTGCTGGACAGATGATTGCCAAAATGATGGAAGGAGGCTGTGAACGGCCTTCTTATCCACCTATTGCTGGTTCAGGCAAAAATTCAACCATCCTGCATTATTCCGAAAACTCCGGAGTGCTTGAAACAGGAGATCTCATGGTGGTAGACGCTGCTGGGGAATACTCCATGTATGCGTCCGATATTACCCGGACAGTCCCAATAGGTGGGCACTTCACCCCACGGCAAAAAGAGATCTACGACATAGTGCTCGGCGCACAGCGTGCCGCAATAGCTGCTTTTGTTGCGGGCAAGTCGAAGATCAACGATCGCGATCATAAGGACCCCGATTCTCTGGATACAGCTGCATGGAACTATATCCATACCCATGGAAAAGATCTGCACGGAGAACCACTCGACAAGTACTGGCTGCACGGCCTGGGGCATATGGTAGGAATCGATGTGCATGATCCGGCCGATTACCCTGCTGTTCTGAAGCCGGGAATGGTCTTTACAATTGAACCCGGTATCTACATCCCGGAAGAGAAGCTGGGAGTTCGTATTGAAGACACCTTCTACGTAGCCCCAGATGGAAAGTTGATTGATTTGGTCTCCGATCTTCCACATACGACAGAAGAAGTAGAAGCAGAAATGAAGAGATAAGGATCAGGAAGAACTATGACAAAGATCGTTTGGGCATTCCTGTCCATCGCCGGTGGATTTGTAACCATGGCAGTGCTGATTGGATTTGCCACATTTCTTCTCAATCGTACTGTCCCGGAATGGACAGCTGAAAGATCCGCTTCAAAGCGAACTTATCTCGTCGTAAACATCGGATACACGATTGTGGCGGCATTGGCGGGAGGTTATATCACAACATGGATTGCACGGGAGAACCAGTTCGTGCATCTGTTGGCACTTGCGCTTGTTACCTTACTGTTGGGAGCTCTCTCAGCCTTACAGATGCGTGGAAAACAGCCGGTCCTATATCAACTTCTCTTGGCCGCATTAACACCGATGGCGGTCGTAGCCGGTGGATTTCTGCGCTTACGAGTTATGGGAATTCTCTGATGTACTACGAATTCATCTTCGATACAGCCAAATGTGGAATATAAGGGCCGGGAAAACAAATGCGGAGATTCGATAAGAATCTCCGCATTTGTTTCTAAATTTCTGCTCTGTTACAAGTATTTACCAGCGAACACCGACAGTAACAGGAATTAAACCGGTAGTTCCCAATCCCCAGGAAGTTTGATCCTTAGGCCCAGGCGTCTTAATCCAGACGTAGCGGGCTTCTTCAAAGAGTTTGACGCGAGAATTCTGACCTATCATTTGGGTAAATCCAACGCCAAGGTTCAGTCCACCTTGGTTGCTGGAAAAGTGCCCAACAGTCACATTCTGGGTGCAGGTATAGTAGCCATAGTAGTAGCTATAGCAGTAGGAATCGACTGGTGTCGTAAATGTTGTGACCTTGCGATAGAAGCCGCCACCGCCTGTAACATAGGCGTTGTTGGTACCATGAGGGCGCAGATAGAAGATAGGGTTGAGAGTTAACGACCAAATACGTGCGTGTCCGCCAAGCTGATTCACTCCTTGCGAAGCAAGATCGGACGAATCGTATACAGAGGAGAGAAACTTCCCAGGAAGCTTGTTCTGCATAAATTGATATTCAGCCAAGACTCCAAACTGGGGATTAAACTGCCAACCTGCGCCTAAAGTGAGATTTCCGCCCCAAGTGATATAGGGATTATCGTTTCCTATTGGAGCATTAAATCCACCGCCGGCCTCGAAGGCCAGATGGCTCCAACGATCCTGATACGCGTTCGGATGATAACCACCTCTTCCACGGCCATATCCACCATTCCCGGATTGTGGAGAGGGATCTCCTGAACCACCACCCATATCTTCATCAGCTGCAAGCTGATATTGAGTAGAGCTGGAATAAGATGCGCTGTTCGATGTCTGTGCCAGCACATTTGAAGTAGCGGTGATCATGGCTACGGCACAACCCGCCAGGATTACACGATTGAGAAAACCGCCAATTGAAAAAGCAGACATGTTCAAAAGCCTCGAGTGGTCTGAAAAGTCCGGAGAATCTTGCTCCGTGTTCCTCATGTATTGGTTAGACACAAGGCCAATCATTTTGATGCGTTGAAAAACATGATCGCAGCAAAAAGACGAGGCCGGATAACTCCGGCCTCGTCTTTAAATGATATCAGTAACAACTTGGCTAACGAAATTGCCCTAGTGAATGTCAAACTGTTCTGGGTGTAATGCTGGATCGCTTTTAACAATAATATTGCGGCCAATCATCTCTTCCAGTTCAGTTAGCCAACGTGCATTACTAGCTTTCAATGCCTTGACTACCTCGGGATTTACTCGCAGCAAGACATCGCCATGCTCAAAATGCTTCCGCATCTTGCGCATCTCAATATAGATCTCATTGCAAACGGTAGCTGCACTCTTCACCATGCCGGTACCCACGCAAATCGGGCACTGAACACTAAGAGTACGTTCCAGTGACTGCTTGACACGCTTGCGTGTGATAGCAACTAATCCAAAGTCGTTAAACTGCAAAACCTTCGATGGAGCACGATCCGCCTTCAGTGCTTCTTCCAAAGCCTGCATTACCTTGTGACGATTCTTGCGCTCGTCCATGTCGATAAAGTCGATAACAATAATTCCGCCGAGGTCGCGCAAGCGAATTTGCCGCACGATCTCCGGAATTGCATCGAGATTCGTCTTGAGGATGGTGTCCTCTAAACGAGCCGTCTTACCAACATATTTACCGGTATTAATGTCGATAGCTACTAAAGCTTCCGTCTGATTGATGACAATCGAACCACCGGACTTTAGCCAGACCTTCGACTTCAGAGCCTTAGTGATCTCATCCTGGATGCCAAATTGCTCAAAGAGCGGCATCTCCTTCGTGTAGAGTTTGACGCGTCTGATGAGAGAAGGTTGGAAACGATTTAGGAAGCGGACAATCCGCTCATATTCCGACTCGGAATCTACCCAAATGGTTGAGAAGTTGTCCGTTACCTGATCGCGCAGAATACGTTCGACCAGATTGAGATCGTGGTAGATGAGTGAAGGAGCTTTGCCGTTGTCCGTTCTCTGCCGAATTTCTGCCCACAGATTCAGCAGAAAACGCATATCCGCACGGAGCTCTTCTTCGGTAGCGCCATCGGCTGCAGTCCGAACAATAAAGCCTCCCGTCACATCTCCCTTCTCGCTGATGAGAATGCGCTTCAAGCGCTGGCGCTCTTCATCGGAGGAGATCTTGCGCGATACGCCTACATGGTTCACGGTCGGCATAAAGACCAGGAATCGACCCGGCAAGGCAATATGACTGGTAATGCGAGCGCCCTTCTTGGCGATGGGCTCTTTGGCAATCTGAACCAGGATCTCTTGTCCGGGCTTTAGAAGGTCGCTGATAACCGGCAGATCAGTAGTCTGCGCAGTGGCGCGGCGTGGACCACCACGACGCCCGCGCTGGCGATTGCGATTCTTTCGATCGTCTCTGCGACGGCTGGGAGCTGGAGCAGCACCCTCTTCAACAGCCGGCTCTTCTTCTTCGATTTCTTCAATCTCGGCTTCGGAGACAAAGGTCTCAGACTCTTCGAGGTCGCTATCGATCTCCTCTTCCGCTATTTCCTCTTCTTCGGTTTCCGTCCCACTACCAAAGGAAAGCTGAATGCGGTGGTCGAGATGAGCTTCCTGGAACATCTCTCCCAAATCGCCGCTGTTGAATTGCTGATCGAGGGTCTCTTCTTCCAGCTCATCGAAGTCATGCTCGTCATAGGGAGTGTGGAAGGGAGCAATATCGTCCTCTTCCTCATCGATGATCTCTTCTTCCAAGAGACCCGCTCCCGGAGAAAAGGCTACTGCAGGTCTGGATTGAGAAGCGGCTTCCGCAGAGTCGTGAGGTGCAGCAGTGATCTCCTCTTCTTCCTGCGCTGAAGGCTCCATTTCTTCTTCTTCGCTGAAAGATAAGCTCTGCTGTGGATTCGAAAGCTCCTCAGACTCCACATCAGTATTCTGTACCTCTGGAGCTGCTTCTTCCTCTGCTTTGACGGCTTCGGCAGCTTCTGCTGCCGGCTGATCCTCAATAATTGGAGCAGGAGCCTCGGGAGAAGTTTCTTCTACCGCTGGAGAGCTGAATAAGCGGAACTCACTCGGGGCTGCAGGGTCAACACGGTAGGAGGCGGATGCCTCTTCAACGTGCTCTTCATTCCCTTCTTCCGGCTGCGGAACAGCTTCCGCTTCAACCATCGGAACACTAGTCTCGGCTTCCACAGCAGACGACGCTTCGACTATCGGAGCTGTTTCTTCCGCCGTCTGAGCTTCCAGAATTCCTTGAGGCTCACCCTCTACTTCATCGGGAGCAACTGCGATAGCCTCAGACTCTTCCACGGGCTCTTCGACCGAAGCAGAAGCTACTACCCCTGCATCGGACAAAACTCCGATAGGTTCGGCTGGAACTACTTCTGCAACCTCTTCTTTCCGACGAAGGAGAGCACGCGATTCCCCTGGCAAAAGTCCATTCCCATCCCAAACGATAGGCACTTCGATCAAGGTCGAAGGCTTGGGCATTTGCACTGAACGGGCGGGAGCAGCGGAAACGGGAGCTGTAGCTTCCGTTTTCTCAATGGGCTGGCCCCCATATTTCGAGAGCGATTCTCCGGGAAGAATTAACGGCGCAGGAGCAGGAGCCGGGCGAGTCTCTTTGGGAGCAATCTCAGATGCAACAGGTGCTGCAGACTCCAGAACCTCTTCTTCTTCCACCTGATTCACTAAATCGGTGGCTTCGCCCTGAGGAGCTACCTCTTCTTCGGACTGCTGTTGTGGCTGTCCGTGGCCACGGAATCCGCGCCGGCGGCCTCTACGACCACGCCAACGGCGAGTTCCCTGACGCTCGAATTCATCCTCTTCTTCTTGTTCCCCTGAAGGAGCATCCTGAGTTCCGGCAGCCGCTTGATCTGGTCCTGCCTTTTGACGTGCTTCCTGATTTTCCCGGGGTTCATGGGATTCCCGCTGCTCTTTGCCTTCGGACCGGTTCTGCTTTCCTTCACGGCGTCCTGGCTGCTGCGGAGTCATGCGCTCGTATTCGTCCGCATCCTCTTGTTCTTCCAGAAAGTCGGTGACATAGAGGAACGCATCGCGTTCCAGACCGATATCGACGAAGGCCGATTGCATACCGGGTAAAACGCGTGTAACGCGCCCCTTATAAATCGAGCCTGCAAGCGTGTATTCGTTCTCGCGTTCGTAGTAGATCTCCGCGAGCTGATCATCTTCCAGAATTGCCAACCGCGTTTCATGCGGAGTGCTGGAAATGCAAATTTCTTTTGCCATGCTGCCTCTCTGCCAGGAATTCAATTTCCTGGGCTATGCGGCGCAGGGCTTGATCAGAACAGAAAACACCTGTTCCCGGGAACTCCGGAAAGGAATGGGGCAGACGGAGAGATGGCCGAGCTGATTCTTCGGGTGAGGGGTACGACAATGCACCACCAGACTTTCGGTGGGGACTCACGAAAAGGATCGATTTGCTTACAGACACTATCCAGGCGCAAAGAGTTTGTGACCGCTTCAACCACTCGATAGGGCGGGGTCGTTACCCGTCTTTGCGCTCTCATTCCCAATCCCGCCGGGCCCGGGTTGATCAAAACCTGGCCGGCTAAAACTATTGATCTTAAACTTCAAGCTGCCGGCTGGATTCCTAATCGGAGGAGAGCCGGTTACAACAAGAAACCTTTTAAAAACCCCGAGACTTCCGGGGGGACTACAAACTCTTTTCGCCCGCGTCTGACTACAAGACGCCTACAGCGTTCCCCGTATCGCTTCAAACGGGTGAAACTTTACTCAGTGCAACTGTTCCGATAAAGAGCAACTGCACCTCACAAATTCAGACACACCCGATGATACGGGTAATGCTATTAGATGCCTAATTCACGAACCGATTCATCCGGACGTTCATAACCATGCCCAGAGCAAGAAACGTGAACAACACCGAAGATCCGCCATAACTCATAAGTGGCAGCGGGATTCCGGTAACCGGCATCAGTCCAACAACCATACCTACATTGACCGCAATTTGGAAGATCATTACGGCCACGACGCCCATTACAAGGAACGAACCAGGCAGGTCGGCGGCTGTTTGAGCGTTCTGTATCAAACGCATCAATATCAGAAAGTATAGCAGCAGGACTACAGTAGCGCCCACGAAGCCATGCTCCTCGCAGAAGGCTGCAAAGATAAAATCCGTATAGGGAATGGGCAGAAAATCTCCCTGTGTCTGGGTTCCCTTGGTAGCACCCTTCCCCCAAATTCCGCCCGAACCGACGGCAATCAGAGACTGACGAATCTGGTAGCCCGAGCCACGAGGATCTTCGTCCGGATTGATGAAGCTCGTAAGCCGAGCCTTCTGGTATGGCTTTAAAACTTTACCGCTGGTCCAGATGCCAACCACGGCAACCAGCGCCAGAGTAATTAGGATGGCCGCCTGCTTCCATCGAATCCCCCCAAGGAAGAGCCCACAAAGAAGGATCGGCGAGTAGGTCAAGGATGTTCCAAGGTCAGGTTGTTTCAGAACCATCAGCATCGGTAACCCAACCATGGCGAAAGCCTTGCCAATATCCTTCCAGGTCAACTCCCGCCCAGCCATGTTTGCGAAATACCGGGCTACTGCAACAATGAGCACGAGTTTGACCCATTCCGAGGGCTGAAAGTGCATCGGACCAATCCTGATCCAACGCTTTGCGCCCAAAACCCGGCTACCTGCCACCATGACGGCTACCAATGACATGAGGAAGAAGCCATAAGCCCAGTGCACGATGTCCAGCAGGCGGTGATAGTCGATCAGCGACATGATCAGCATGAGAGCCAGGCCGCCAAGGAGCCACAGAATCTGCTTGGAGTAAAAACCAACAAACTTGGTATGCAAAGTCGCACTGTAAATCTCAAAAACACTGATGACTGAGAGCAGCAGGACCATGCCCAGCAGCACCCAGTCAAAATCACGAAACGAAAGAAATCGCTGCATTCCTATCTCTTTGCAGCCTCAGGAACGAGAGCCGCTAATGCTGGTATCGCATCCGGAAGGACGAAATAACGTCCACCTTGCACGTGGTCCATTTGCGTGCGTTCAGTAGGCTTGGCCGGAGTGGACCACACCGCTCCCACCTCAACCGGCTGCGGAGTCTTGGCCTCTAAAAGATTATTATCCAACCGTCGCTGCTTGTTGACATAGGCCAGGATCACCCGCGAAGCCAATTGCCCAGCTAAAGTGCCATGTTCGCCACCTTCAACCAGCACACAAACCACAATCTCAGGGTTTCTTCTGGGAGCAACGCCAACAAACCATGCATTGTCTTTCGTGACTTTACCTGAACCGTGTCCCACAACCTGGGCGCTTCCCGTCTTTCCGGCAAAATCAATTCCCTCCAGATGGGCACTATTCGCTGTTCCGCCCGGACCGGTTACGAGCGCCATAGCATCGGTCACCTTCTCCCAATTTGCCGGATCGATTTCGACCTTCTTATCTCCGGACCCTGCAAAGGTATCCAACACTGCCTGGTGATATTCAGCAGGGACCTCGGAAGGCAGAACGACGTGAGGACGTACCAGAAGGCCTCCAGAGGTAATCCCGGCGATGGCACGAGCCATCTGAATTGGGGTAGTTGCGATTGCACCCTGTCCAATTCCCACGGAAATCGTCTCACCGGCATACCACTTCTCGTGGAAATTCTTCATCTTCCACTGCTCGGAGGGCATAACCCCAGACACTTCATTGGGAAGATCGATTCCGGTCTTCTGTCCAAGGCCAAGCGCTTGTGCCCATTTGGCGATCTTTCCAATACCCATTCTTTCTGCCAGGGTATAGAAAAACACGTCGCAGGACTGCCAGACGGCTTTGGTGATTTCGACCGAGCCATGACCATGCTTTTGCCAGCATTGGAAATAGCGGCCATAGAAGGTAGCTCCGCCACCGCAGCTGACATGTAGGTCCTGAGCAATTCCTTCCTGCAACCCGGCTGTAGCCATGATGATCTTGAAGGTCGATCCCGGAGCCAACTGCGCCTGAATCGCCTTATTCAACAGTGGGTGATTGGGATCGGTTATTAAGCGAGTCCACTCCTCACGACCAATGCGAACAGCGAATGCATTGGGATCGTAGGCAGGACGGCTGGCCAGCGCAAGGATCTCGCCTGTCCGCGGATCCATGGCTACAACCGCACCATTCCGGTTCTGCAAAACCTGCTCGGCTGCCCTCTGGACGTCGATATCGATGGTCAGCTTCAGATCTTTTCCTGGAACAGCATGTTCACTGCGCAACCGGCCGACTTCGCGGCCATGGCTATCGACCAGTACCTCGCGAGCGCCATCCTGACCGCGCAAAATTTGGTCGTAGGTCTGCTCAACTCCGGCCTTACCAACCACATCTCCTGGGGCATAGTAAGCGTAGCGAGGATCGTTGAGCATCTCCTCGCTGACCTCACCAACGTAGCCGATCAAGTGAGCTGCAAATCCGTCCTGAGGATACAAGCGTCGCTGTTCGTCTACAGTTTCCAGCTCGGGAAGCTCATTTCGATGGGCTTCGATAAAGGCCTGCTCATCCGGGGTGATGTCCTGTTTGAGCGGAATTGGCTGGTAATTGGGAGCCAGGCGGAAGTGTTTAAGAATCCCACGGAGCGAATCGATGTCCATGTGAAGCCCGTGAGCAATCAGCGGCAGATCCGCTTCCATGTCACGCCCCTGCTCCCGCAGCAGGAAACAGGAGATCGACGGATAATTGTCCACCAGGAGACGTCCATCCCGATCGAACAGCTTTCCGCGTGGCGCAAGAATCGGAACCTTACGAACCCGGTTCTGTTCCGCCAGAGCCTTCCAGTTCTCCGAGCCCAAGACCTGCAACCGCCACAGGCCGGACGAGAGGACCAACAAAATGGCAAGGATGAGGTACTGCACAGCGGCAATCTTGATAGCTGGCAGTTTTTCGTCCCGGTTAATCTTCTCCTGATACATCACAATGGGGACCGCTCTACAGCGACTTCCCTATGGACCGTGGCTCTTACGTGTATCACTTGCCCCATCCCACGCCACCGCGGAAGACGCTTGGTTAAACACAATGTATTCTTGCCACTGCAGTTGCGGATATTACTATTCTGTGACCCGCGTCCGATCCAGTAATGCGAATAAGACTACGGCAACAATAGCGTTCACAACCGCCTTAATCAGCTCGTAGATCCAACTCCAGGTAAAACCTATGCCCAACAAACGCTGCAATATCAATACATAGACCGCGCTGGAGAGCAAAGTAAAGACGAAATTGAGAATCAGCCTTGTGCCGTGATTGTCTACATCCAGGCGAACGCCCAAGGACGCGGCACAGAAGCCAATCAGCGATTTCGCAATCCCATTGATCCCAATGGGGCGCTGTGTAAGAGCATCCTCCATAATTCCGATCAATGCACCAATTAGTGTGCCATGGATGGGATTACGTCTCGCAATCGCAAAATAAATCGCCACGATCAAAGGCAGATCCATAATCCCAAAACGGGGAAAGAGTTTCGGAAGATAGGCCTGCACTCCAATAGCAACCAGAGGCACTGCAAACGAGACAATTAGCGGGAAGGATTGCACTTCCACGTCATGACGAGAACGGGCCGTCAGGATAGGCATAACTAACGATTCCCTCCCTGTGGCGAAGTTGGGCGAGATGTCTGATCCCCAGGATTAGCTGCCGGACGCTGCGGTCTGTCCGAAGGAGCAGCTTTCTTTTGCTCCGGGGTGGTTGTCCCCGGTTGTCCTGCCGGTTTTCGCGGCGGCACTGTCGCTGGCCTGGAAGCGTCACTACCGGGTGTGATCGGCCTCGGAACCGTTGGCTTGGTCCCTTGTACCGGACCAGTTCCAGGTGCAGAAGCCGGCGGTACAACTCTTCGTGGCGCACTCTGCCCAGGAGTCAGGCTAGAGGCAGAAGGCACCGCAGATGGACTGAACCGGTCGGGATGAGCCGTCGGCAGGGGGCGAGCCGGACGGGAAGTATCCAGAGTCTGGCCTTCCTGCTGGTTCTGCTGATCCGCCGACTGAGGAGTGTTGGGATCTTTCAGGCTAGGCAGACGCTCGGCCAAGATCTCGGAGGCGCGCTTCTTCTCTTTGTCCAGTGCGACAGCTGGCCCTTGCTGTTCCTGACTAGCTTCCAAGTCCTTCAACTGCTCGGTGGGCATTTGATCACTCACATTGGTGATCACCAGAACCTCTTCCAGACGGGACAAATTCGCAGCCGGACGGATCAGGATGTCGATATATGGATCGCGATCCGGATCATGGACAACTTTCTCCACAACCCCCACAGGTAATCCCCGTGGAAATACCTGATCTCCACCGCTGGTGAGAACTCGCTCGCCGGGCTTGATCCGGTCATCCGGCAAAATGTTGATGATTTGGGGCTGACCAGCGGCATTTCCGCGAAGGATACCCCGGATTCTCGTGTTTTCGAGGATCACCCCGGCTCCACTGGATTGGTCGTTCACTTCCAAAACCTGAGCGGTATTCGGGAAAACGTCGCGGATCTTGCCAACAATCCCGTCCGGAGTGATTACCGGCTGGTCGGGTTTTAATCCGTCATTGGAGCCCTTGTCGATATACAACACACGGGCCTGATCTGTTCCGGAGGTTCCAATCACCTGGGCAGGAACAGTCTTGTAGACATAGTGCTCGCGGAAGGAAAGCAGGGCCTGCAGACGCTGGCCCTGGCGCGCATCTTCAAGGAGGGCAGCCTGCTCAAAACGCAGGCGATTGATCTCTGTTTTCAGGTCCTGATTCTGTTGGCGCGTATTGCGTAGATCGATGTAACCGGACCACAGACCGCGAATGGAACTTCCAATGAAATGAAAAGCTTTCTCCGGCGGAGTCACGATCGAAACGACCCAGAAGCGAAGGAGACGGACCTGTTGACCATCCTGATGCCCCCCTTGCGAGGATGCAGGCCGCCGAACCTGGACGGCAAGCCCAATAACCTGGGCCAACAAGACCAGCACCAGTACCAGGATGTTTTTGTAACGACCGAAGAATGTTTCCATTAGTCTGCAGCTTTTGGCTGTAAGAGAGGGTGGACAGAGTGCCGCTCAGGCGGTTCCGGGATAGGAACCGCCGACAGGCTACTACTAGTCAATCTTGATCTTCCGGAGCAAGCGGAAGTCGGAGAGCATCTTGCCGGTCCCCAGTACGACGGAGGCCAGAGGATCGTCGGCAATTGAAACCGGCAACCCGGTTTCTTCCCGGATACGCTTGTCCAAATTCTTGATAAGAGCGCCACCACCGGTAAGAACAATACCGCGATCACTGATATCGGCAGAAAGTTCCGGCGGGGTCCGCTCCAAAGCTACGCGGATCGCATTCATGATGGTCGAGATGCACTCCGTCAGGGCCTCACGGATCTCGCTATCGTCGATGGTAATCGTCTTCGGAACGCCCTCGATCAGGTTGCGTCCCTTGATTTCCATCGTTAGAGGCTTATCCAGGGTGTATGCCGAGCCAATCTCGATCTTGATCTGTTCCGCCGTGCGTTCCCCAATCAGCAAGTTGTACTTGCGTTTGAGGTAATTCATAATGGCTTCGTCCATCTGATTGCCGGCCATACGAACCGAGCGCGAATAGACAATGCCGGAGAGCGAGATAACCGCGATATCTGTGGTACCACCGCCAATATCGACGACCATGTTGCCGCTGGGCTCAGTAATCGGAAGCCCGGCACCGATGGCAGCCACCATGGCCTGTTCGACCAGAAAGACTTCGCTGGCTTTGGCGCGATAAGCAGAATCTTCGACAGCGCGCTTTTCCACCTGCGTAATTTCGGAAGGAACGCCGATCACAATGCGGGGATGCACCAGCATCTTGCGATTGTGGGCCTTCTGGATGAAGTAGTTGAGCATCTTCTCGGTGACTTTGAAGTCAGCGATGACGCCGTCCTTCATCGGCTTGATTGCAACAATGTTGCCGGGGGTACGCCCCAGCATTTCCTTCGCTTCCTTGCCGACAGCTTCTACTTCCCCGGTGTTCTTGTTGATGGCAACGATTGAGGGCTCATTTACGACAATCCCTTTGCCTGCAGCATAAACAAGTGTGTTTGCTGTACCTAGATCGATCGCGAGATCGCTGGAAAATACACTAAACAGCGAGCGCACGCCGTGCGACCGCGAGGAACGCGACTGGAAACCATTCGATGACATTATCTGAAGACGAAACTTTCCCTGAAGCTCAGGAAGTATTGTAAGGCCATAAGGGAATTGCTGCATGAGTTGATAACAAACTCAGTGGCAAAGCAACGTATGAGTAATGACCTTGCTGTCTACTTACGCAACAGAAGAAACCAAACTACTCTCTTACGATATGCTTTTTCTTTCGGGCAGTGTACGGAATAAAAAAAATGACCACAAACCTCTACCACAATCTGATCGGTGGAAAGTGGATTCCGGCTCGCAAAGCCAAGACTTTTCTCAACGTTAACCCCGCAAACTCCAACGACGTTATCGGAGAATTTCAAGCATCAGCAGCTGAAGACATCGATGCCGCAGTAGCCGCTGCCAAAGCTGCATACGCCCATTGGCGGCTGGTTCCAGCTCCCAAACGCGCAGAAATCCTTTATCGTACCGGCGAATTGCTTGCCCAGCGAAAAGAGCAATACGCCCGCGATATGACACGCGAAATGGGAAAAGTTCTAAATGAGACCCGTGGAGATGTCCAGGAAGCAATCGATACGGCGTTCTATATGGCAGGAGAGGGTAGACGGCTCTTCGGTCAGACAACACCTTCCGAATTACCGAATAAATTTGCCATGAGTGTGCGCATGCCTGTCGGAGTCTGCGGCATGATTGCTCCCTGGAATTTCCCCATGGCGATCCCTTCCTGGAAGCTCTTCCCCGCCTTGGTCTGTGGAAATACTTGTGTGGTCAAGCCTGCGGAAGATACTCCACTCTCCACCTTCAACCTGGTACAAACCCTCATGGATGCGGGACTTCCGGAGGGCGTAGTAAACATCGTCACAGGTTTCGGACCGGAGGCAGGTGCCCCCCTGGTTACCCACCCCGAGGTTCGGGCCATTTCTTTTACAGGCTCCAGTGAAGTCGGCCGTCTCGTGGGCCAGGCAGCTGCAGGCCATTTCAAGCCCTGCTCGCTCGAAATGGGCGGTAAGAATGCCATGATCGTCCTCGACGATGCCAATCTGGACTTAGCACTGGATGGGGCCGTCTGGGGAGCCTTCGGCACCACCGGGCAGCGCTGTACGGCCACAAGCCGGATCCTGCTCCATTCGGCTATCGCCGCCGAGTTTACAGAGAGGTTTGTCGCTAGAGCCAAGGCCCTACGAGTGGGTGACGGGCTCCAGGAGGCCATCGAAATGGGGCCTCAAATCAATCAACAGCAGATCGACACTTCAGCCCGTTACTGCCAGATCGGACAGGAACAGGGCGCCAAGCTTCTTTGTGGAGGCAAACGGCTTGAAGAGGGAGATTTTGCGAAGGGCACCTTCTTTTCCCCCACCATCTTCAGCCAAGTCAAACCGGATATGAGGATTGCCCAGGAAGAGATCTTTGGCCCGGTTGTGAGCTTGATTGAATTCAGCAGTTATGAAGAAGCGATATCGATTGCCAATGGCATTTCATACGGCCTCTCCACAGCTCTCTATACCCGCAATGTCAACCATGCATTCCAGGCCATGCGCGATCTGGAAGCAGGCATTACGTACGTCAACGCACCGACTATCGGAGCTGAAGTCCATCTGCCTTTCGGAGGAGTAAAGCAGACCGGCAATGGGCATCGCGAAGGTGGTACCGGAGCGCTCGATTTTTACACCACATGGAAAAGCGTTTATGTCGACTATTCGGACAAACTGCAACGCGCTCAGATTGATAATGCCGAATAGGTGACGCTCTTCAAGACCCGTAATCTGCGCAACAAGGAGCCCTAATGATCATTGGAGTACCCAAAGAAGTTAAGGACCACGAAAGCCGCGTAGGAATTACCCCAGCAGGAGTGAAGGCATTAAGCCATGCCGGACACAAGGTGTTGGTAGAAACAAAGGCTGGCGATGAATCAGCATTCACCGATGCCGAATATCAGACAGCCGGCGCAGAAATTGTCGGGGAAGCGGCAAATGTCTGGGGACATGCAGACATGGTGGTGAAAGTAAAGGAGCCAATTGCCAAGGAATACGGCTTCTTCCGTGAAGGACTTGTACTCTTTACGTATCTGCACTTGGCACCTGTTCCAGATCTGACCGAAAAGCTGCTCTCATCCAAGGTGATAGGTATCGCCTATGAGACAGTTCGGGACAAACAGGGTGGCTTGCCCCTGCTGACGCCAATGTCCGAGGTAGCCGGACGCATGTCCGTTCAGGTTGGCGCCACCTATCTCCAAAAAGAGCACGGTGGCCGAGGATTATTGCTCGGGGGCGTCCCGGGAGTCCCACCTGCCAATGTGTGCATCGTCGGTGGCGGATATGTGGGCATCAATGCAGCAAAGATGGCTCTGGGACTGGGAGCAAAAGTAACCCTCGTAGATCTGAACCTGAACCGCTTACGCGAGCTCGACGATATTTTTGGAGGACGCCTCTATACCCTGTCTTCCAATTCCCACAATATCGCCGAAGCCGTGGCCGCAGCAGACCTTGTGATTGGAGCCGTACTGATTCCTGGAACATCAGCTCCCAAGCTGGTCACCAAGGAGATGGTCTCCACCATGAAGCGCGGTGCCGTCATCGTCGACGTCGCTATCGATCAGGGTGGATGTATTGAGACCGCAAAGCCAACCACACATAGCGATCCCTCCTATACGGTCAACGGAGTCGTGCACTATTGCGTGACCAATATGCCGGGAGCTGTTCCAAACACCTCGACATTGGCCCTTACCAACGCAACCTTGCCTTACGTCTTGAAACTGGCAAATAACGGAGCCAAGAAGGCAATCCTCGAGGACTCTGGAATCGCGGAAGGCGTAAACACCTACCTGTCGACCCTCACCTACAAGGGAGTTGGAGAATCGCAAAATCGCCCCTGGAAACCTGTTCGCGAGTTGCTCTCCTAAAGGGACTCCGATTCAAACAATAGAAAAGCGTGGCCACAGCCACGCTTTTCTATTTGCCAGAACCTCTTCACTTCATGGTCACAGATTGAGTGAGACGGAAAGTTAACTGCGCTTCGGCGGGGAGGACAAGATCTTTGTTTCCCGTAAACGCGGTTCCTGCCGTTCCGGCACCAGCACCGGCAAGACCGCCGATGAGAGCACCTTTGCCACCTCCGGCGAGACCGCCAATGAGAGCACCCAGGCCAGCGCCTCCACCGATAAATCCGGCTGTACGCTTACCTTTGCCCTTCATGGCACGCTCAACGGTACTGGTAGCAACTTCGTAAGAATGACCATCCACGCGAACCGAATCCAGACGAACAGCCAATACAGCTGCTCCCTTGAATCGGCCCCTCGCCTTTGCATTGGTTACCGTACCGGTAGCTGATGCACCAGCAGGAATCACCTCATGACCTTCCACGGACACAGGGGAGGAGACTGTAGCAGTAAAGCTCTCTCCAGGTTGGCTGTTTTTCGAGCTAAGCGTCTGTCCCAATCTCACGGTGATCCGAGTCCCTGCTGGAATGGTGTAGGCAACCGGAGCAGGGGGTGCTGCCGGAGCTGGAGCTGGGGCCGCAGTGCTCCCCGGAGCAGCACTGGCTGGAGCCGACGAGGTTGGAGCTGCAGCCGTCCCTGCCGTTCCCGGCTGATTGGGTGCAGCCTGGCTCGGAGTCTGCTGACTGTTTGCTGATTGATCTTGCTTCTTGCACCCGGCGGCGAACAACATGCCAGCAAGCGCGACGGCGATGATGGGCTTACTAAAACGAACGTTCATAATCTTTGTCTATTACTTGTAAAGTAGGGTGAATCGACGTGGTAAAAGGTTGCCCGGCAGAGCGCGATAATTTTGCCATTATCTTTGGCGATTTTGCCCGGATCGGATTACAAATTCAAAAGGAGTCTTCTTGAAGTCCGAGCAACATCAGCGACGCAAGGCAATCGGGATCTTGGGCATCTCTCTGCTTCTGGCTTTCCTATGCCTGGGAGCGATGAACGCCTTTAACCTATCCTTCATCCTTCATCCCCGGGGAAGCGGGCAGATCCTGATCTTCAGCGGGCTCTCGGTCATTGTCTTCCTTGTTCTGCTGGCGCTGCTGATTCTGCTGCTTCGTAATATCTTGAAGCTCTACGCCGACCAGAGAAGCAGGGTCCTCGGCTCTCGGCTAAGAACTAGAATCGTTCTGACCGCCATTCTGTTGTCTTTCGCCCCCGCGGTTTTCATGCTGCTCTTCAGCTTCCAGCTGATGAACCGGTCCATTGAACGATGGTTTTCCCAGCCTCCCAGAGATTTGATGGCCGATTCTGCGGATATAGTGCAACAAACCACTTTTTATGCGACGGCAAACGCCCGGGCAGAAGCAGAAGCACTCATCGGTTCTGAGGCGCTGAATCAGGCTCTACAATCCCAAAACCATACCTCAATCCAGGAAGCACTCCGCAGCCGGAGAATTACTCTGGAAGGCGGATTTGCAGCTGTTTTTCGGGAAGATGGCAGCCTACTCGGCGGATATCAGATACCACAAGGTCCGGAGGCGGTCGCAATCCGTCCCTGGCTGGATGAGCCGACAGATCAGTCCGGTGACCAGAGCAAACCGCTACCGGGAGGTATTCTGACTGCCGCCGAACACAGCGATGAGCCCATCGTGAAAATCGGCAACGATGAATTCGCCCTTGGCATGGCAAGTGGCACACAGAAAGCCATAGTTGTTGTCGGAATGCCAATGCCGGTTGGTTTAAGCAAGACCGTTACCCGTATTCGCACCAATGCCGCCACCTATTGGTCTCTCTATCGTTCTCGGAACCAGGTTCGCTGGACCTACCTGCTGATGCTTTTATTGCTGACGGTTCTGGTTTTCTTTACCAGCAGCTGGTTGGCCCTCTTCCTCTCAAAACAGATCACACGCCCCGTAGAGGCACTTGCCGATGCTATGGGAGAAATCGCCGCTGGCCATTACCAGCACCGCATCAATCTGGAGTCGAGCGAAGAACTGGCAGAGCTGATTTACTCCTTCAACCGAATGGCAAGCGATCTGGAGGAAAGCCGTAAGCTGGCCGATTTTTCGGCAATTCAACTCTCCGCCGCAAACCGGACGTTAGAAGAACGTCGCCGGGAGTTGGAAACGATCCTGGAAACGATTCCCAATGGCGTGCTTACACTGGACCCGCAAACTCGTGTTTTGCAGGCCAATCAGGCCTTCTGCGATCTGATGGGCCATGGAGACGGCGACCTGTCAGGGTTACCACTGGAAGCACTCTTTCCAGAGGAAATGGCGGATGATTTAAGGCGGCTGATTCGCCGTAGCCAGCGGATGGGTCTGGCTACAGCCGAATTTCAGATAGATGGCCCCAGAGGCCCGCTCCACCTCTCCGCCACAATGTCTCTTCTAGAGTTGGAACCCGGACAGCGTAGCTCGGTTCTGGTTCTCGAGGACACGACGGAGACGCTCAGAGCCCAACGGCAGACCGCATGGAAAGAAGTTGCCCAACGGGTTGCGCACGAAATCAAAAACCCGTTGACCCCGATCTCTCTCTCCGCAGAACGAATCCGCAAGCATATCGATCGCAACACGTCCGATTCTCCCAGCATCATACGCAGATCTACCGATGTCATTCTTGGCTCGGTAGAAACTCTCCGAACCCTGGTAGATCAATTTGCGGCACTTGCCCAATTCCCTACCGCCCAGCCGCGACCATCAAACGTCAACGAGATCGTAGAAACGGCACTGCTGCTCTTCTCCGGAAGGCTGGAAGGGATCAGAATCGAAAAGCAACTGGAAGCAGACTTGCCCCTGGTCATGGCCGATGGGGAAGCTATGAAGAGAGCTCTGGCGAATCTCATCGACAACGCTGCTGAAGCCATGCAGGGGAGTTTGCTAAGAATACTCACGATTGAGACATCCTTAGGGGAAAATCACGGATGCGTTGAAATCTCAGTTTCCGATACAGGACACGGACTCACAGACGACATGCGCGAAAGGCTCTTCCTGCCCTTCTTTTCCACGAAACAACGCGGGACCGGTTTGGGACTTTCCATTGCCGCAAAGATCGTTCAGGAACATCAAGGCACAATTCGGGCGGAAAAAAACAATCCGGCAGGCGCCCGTTTTATCCTGACCTTACCACTAGCCGAAAATGCATCTACCTGGACAAATGGCATCAATGCCGCAAAGGAACCTGCACTACCGGGAGAAGACGGGGATAGGGCATGAATCACGTGCTGATCGTGGATGACGAAGCAGAAATTCGTCAGCTACTGGAAGAAATTCTTACGGAAGAGGGGTACGCCGTTACCAGTTCCGCAACTGGCGAAGAAGCTCTGGTATTGCTCCGGGACGCAGACTACGATGTCGTACTGCTGGATATTTGGCTGCCGGGGCGGGATGGGCTCGACATCCTGAGCGAAATCCGGTCTCTGGATAGTGAAAGCCGTCCGGAGGTTGTCATTATCTCCGGACACGGCACCATTGAAACAGCAGTCAAAGCTACCAAGCTCGGAGCCTACGATTTCCTTGAGAAGCCGCTTTCTCTCGATCGGACTCTAATTGTCGTCAAGAATGCGATGGAAGCTCGTAAACTCCGGGGCGAAAACCTTGAGTTCAAGCGCCAGCTCTCCTCCCATGCTCCCATCACAGGAGAAAGCGTTCCGGTAAAGGCTCTGCGTCAACAGATCAAGTTGATGGCGCCCACCAACGGACGTGTTCTTATTTATGGCGAATCGGGATCGGGCAAAGAGTTAATCGCACGTGCCATCCACGCGGCCAGTTTGCGCCGCGACCGCATCTTTATCGAACTGAATTGTGCGGCAATCCCTGAAGACTACATTGAGAGCGAGCTCTTTGGATATCGCCATGGAGCCATGCCCGGAGGCGCCGTAGAGAAGCGGGGAACCTTTGAGCGAGCCAATGGAGGAACGCTCTTCCTCGATGAAGTCGGCGACATGAGCCTCAAGACTCAGGCCAAGGTCTTGCGCACTCTCGATGAGCAGCTCTTCACGCCGGTCGGCGGGACCCAACCTATTCGTGTCGATGTCCGAGTCATTGCGGCAACAAACAAAGATCTGGAAGAAGAAATTGCTCGTGGAAATTTCCGTGAAGATCTCTTCTACCGGCTCAATGTAGTTCCTTTTTTCGTTCCTCCTCTACGAGACCGGAAAGAAGATATCACGCTCCTGGTTCGTGAATTTTTGCGAGGCTTCGGAGCAGAGTATGGACGACCACGCATCGATATCACCGACGAAGCAATCGAAACCCTAAAGCACTATCACTGGCCGGGAAATGTGCGGGAATTAAAGAACCTGATCGAGCGTGTACTGATTCTGAATCCACAGGCAGCGAAGATCGACCGCAAACATCTACCGGTTCTTGTTCATCGTACAGGCACACGTAAAAATGACGAGTTCGTCACGCTGCAACAAGCTCGCGAAGCCTATGAGCGGGAATACATATTGAAAAAGATCGATGACTGTCGCGGCAATATCAGCCGCGCCGCCGAATCCCTGGGCTTGGAACGCAGCCACCTCTATCGCAAGATGAAATCGCTCGGCATTAGTGTTCGTGACTAAAGCAGTTGAGTTAACCCAAGCGGGGTTCCCGGATTATCACAGATCCAGGTACCCCGCTTCCCTATCGATCAACTTTAAGCACTCTTTTTTGAAGTTACTGCGGTGAAGGTGGACCAGCACTGTTCAACCTTCGCGCTTCCACAGTGCGGGCATTGGATTTTTTTCTGAGCATCATGCTCCGAGATGGTAAGGGACTGCATAAACGTCTTCTTGCAGTCGTTGCAGAGAAATTCGTAATGAGCCATGGAATACCTCTCGCCGGTGCCAAATAAATCCAGCAGGATTCTAGTCCGCCTGCGGAAGAGGTTCAACATGGATTCCCCTTACATTTTTCAAGAGCAAAAGGGAGCCGTAGCTAAATGATTCCACTAGTGCTCCCTTCAAGCTCATTGAAATTTCCGGACTTCTATCAAGCTATTTAGGATCAACGGATTGTTCTGGAGCATTTTCGTCAGGCTGTAAACGTCCCCGGCTCCAATTTCACTTTTGCGAAAATGCCTTACTGCCCCATCTCCTTTACTCCTGAAGCAAGGACCTCTGTAATCGGATTCCCAACTGCGGGAAAAGCAGCTTTGTAGTTTTGCCCTAATAACGCGGCAATCGTGGCAGCAGTTTGGTTCTGCGTAACAGGCTTAACGTTCGCTCGCACTCCCAGTGATTGCGTATCCGGCCCGAGAAATGCCATCCAGATATATTTCGATTGAGGGATGCTCGTACCATGATCCCGCCAATCCTCGATGGTGGCGCCTCTACCATGATCAGTCAGGACAACGAGAGAAGTCTTTCCTCGATATTCAGGCATGGATTGCACAAGATTCCACAATTTCTCAAGATAAGTGTCGAAGCGATGGGCAGCGTCAAGGTAATCTCCGTATCGTCCACCATGGGCCCAGTCATCTGTCTCTCCCAAAGAGAGATATAGAACCCGTGGCTTCTTCTCCTTGAGATACTCAACTGCTGTATAGAAGACAGGAGCATCAAAGGGTTCATCTTCCCATACATGCGGATTCTCCACCTTCCAGCGATTCAGGAGTTCCAGCTGTGAAGACATAGGAGTAAGAACAAATGGCTCATAACCGGCATTGACAACAAAACCACAACGCTTCGAACTTAGAATCCCATCGATAACTGCCCAGGCGCCGAAGGCCGCGACCTGCCCCTGAAAGCGAGGCTGTTTATTCAACCATTCCAAAACAGTTACATTCGGGTTCTGCACATTATCGTTGCTGTTCACTTTGGGATCGGCATATCCAACAAGCGTCTCGCTATATCCCGGATAGGAGAAGTTTAATCCATTAGTTACATAAGCCTGCGAAGCATGATCCTGATCTCCATAAAGCTGTCCTTGCTTCGCGATAGTTGTCCAGAGAAATGGCATAAGTACCTGACGGCGCTCTTCGGGAGTAGCACGCCAATAGTCTTTCCGCAAGCGAACAGCAGCATCTTTTTGATGCTCTTCCATTGCAGCCAAGAGCTTTTCATCAGCGCCGGAAAATACTTCCTGACGGCGCAAGCCATCGGTCATCACGACAAGAACATTCTGAGTTACATTTTGCCCCTGAACAGAGAATGCAGGACACAGAACAACCAAGAGTCCTAAGCAAGCAAAGCGAAATCGAGCAAACATCTTGTTCCTTTCGTTAATCATTTCAATCTGCAAATAGCAATGAGCTCCCGTGGGAGCTCATTGCGTATGAAGATATTACTCCCATCGGAATAACATCGGCTTCGTTGTTGAACAAGGAGAGGTATCCGCATCCCCCTTCCTTCAAGAAGAGGGATAAGCGCACCGTTCCAGATCTCTAGAAATCCAACCGCATGGAAACCTGGCCGGATCTCGCTCCTCCGAAATCGGAACCGATCGTCCCAGTGATCTGCCCGAAATTCGGCGACGCGATATTCATGTTCGGATCTCCGAGGTTGGTGTGATTAAGAACGTTCGTGAAGGTTCCCTCTGCCCTAAGAACAACCCGCTCGGTAATTGCAAAAGACTTGCTGATACCCGAGGACAAATTAATCATTCCAGGACCGGCGACTGAACCAACTTGTGCGTTGCCGAAGCGGCCAATCGGATTCGGTACAGGACCGGAACCGCTGCCGGTTGTGCACGGTGTTCCCGGTTGCCATCCTGGGTATCCAGGACAGGTGAAGGCAGAAGTGTTAATCCAGTGCAGACGATCCTGTCCTGCAGGCTTATTGCTGACTCCAGCGACATGGTCGGCTGCCTGAGCATGGTGGCCTCCATCGAAGCCGGTTTTGGTGCCATTCAAGCCCGAACCTGTTCCTGAGGGATCGCCCTGTCCGGAGGGGAAGTAGGGAGATTCATAAGGACCTGTCTGCCAGAGGAAGATGTTGGACAAACGCCATCCGCCAATCACAGCATCTGCAGCTCGGGATATTTTTGTCCCGAACTGACGCCCGCGTCCGAAGGGAAGATCGTAAACCATCGTAGTGTTCCAACGATGACGGCGAGTGCCATAAACGTTTCCGAAGTCGGCATGCCGATCCAGGATCGAAGTGGAACGGCTTCCACCGGATTCGGAGGCAAAGCCCGTGTTGCCCGGACCTTGGTTATCGGAGAGCGCCTTCGCGTATGTCCAGGAGGAGTCAAACTGCAATCCCCGCTGGAAGCGATGTTTGAACTCTGCCTGCAACGAGTTGTAGCTCGCGTTAGCACCAGTGGACCGGGTATTGATGCGTCCCCAGTTCGGGAAGCGGCGAGCGCTGAAAGGTTGATTGGTTGCCGATGCTGTGCTCGAGAATGGGAGCGTGTTCTCATCGGGAGCCCAGACAAGCTGGTGAGTTTCGGAGCCGATATACGAGATACGAGCAGCATAGCCCGATCCGAAGTCATGATCTACGCTCAGCGACCATTGCTCAGTATAAGGATCTTTCCAGTTCGTGCTATTTGCAGTACCGAAATAATCCTGACCATAACAAGTCGTGCAACCACCGTTTCCAGCACCACCATAGATATTCGGCCATTGGTAGCCAATCGCCTTAGTGGTCGTATCGTAGGTATTCGTATATTGCGTGGTCTGAGCCTGCAATGTACCGGTAAGCGAGTAGAAGTTCGATCCTAATAGCGTGATGTTGTACATGCCCGCTCCACCGCGAATTACCGTTTTGGAGCTATGGAATGGCCGATAAGCAAAACCTAACCGCGGCATAAAGCGCAGGTGAGGATACTTCTTCAACCCCGATGGGAAACCAGCCTGACTGTTCGAGAGCACCGGCATGCAGGGAGCTCCGTTGACTGTAGCGGAATTCGTGTAATTCACACCGTCCGGATTACAGGCATTTGCACTGGCAAGAAATGCCGTTGCCAACAGGCTCTGCTTTCCATCTGGATAAATTGCACGCCCGGAGAGAGCAACATTAGGATCGAAGTTTCCGATGTCACCATGTGGGTCGGAGTAACCAGGATGCAGCTCATAACGGACTCCATAACTGATAGTCAGATCGGGAGTCGCCTTCCATTGATCCTGAGCAAAGAAGTGATAGTGAGTCGACTTACCGTCGTTATCCTGGGCTACAACATCGTAGAAGGTCTGGTACGGAAGCCCCATCAGGAAGTCTGCGAAATCCACTCCTGTAAACAGGCCCGCACTGTTTTTGGTGTTGTACTGGAAAGTACCGTAGTTATCCGAGCCATTAAAGCCGAGAGGAGTAATCGCCTCAAGATTGCGGATATCGAGACCAAACTTGAATTCGTGACGGCCCTTGCTCCAGCTGAGAGTATCCGTATAAACGTAGGTATGCGATTCCGTCAGAGAATCCAGACGATCGGCATCGAGAGACGAAATGTTATTAAAATCAAGTTCGGGCAGACCGTTGTAAAAGAGGTTTTGGAGACCAGTCAATCCCAAACCTTGAGTAAAGGCCTTCCCATTAAAGCTGTTCGTCTTTCCACTTGTATACCGGGTAAAGCCGAAACCTGTTTCGTTGATCAGCTGAGGAGTAATCGACCAGTTGGCACTTACCTTAAGAACACGGCTCTTCTTATTGGACTGAGCCGAAGGAACAGCTAATGCCTGGGCACTGTTAGTCGGGAAGTTTTTCCAGGTGAAACGACCCCAGATAAGAAACTTCTGATTGGAGCCGATGTACTGATCGCCACGAATATCGAATTGATCGGAATGGGCACTCGTGTCCTTATTGGCAACGTAGTTCGAGGTACTATCGTCAGTAAAGACAGTCGGATCCCCAATATTAGGATCGGGAAAGAGAGAGAGAAGTTTCTGTGCAGCAGCGTTGATCTGGGGAAGCGAGGTCCCGTAGCTTGCTCCAGTAAACGGATTCGTCAGACCGGTAAACCCTTTTGAAGAGTACTTAGAGAAATCCCCCTTCTTCATCAGGGTGCTGGGAACTTTATATTGCTTTACATCCTGTGAGGGATGACGCCATCCTTCATAGGCCCCATAAATAAAGGTCTTGTTGTGGCCATTGTAAAAGTGAGGAAGAACAACAGGTCCGCCAAAACTTCCACCGAAAGTATTGCTGACTAATTTCGGTTTAGTTTTAGTCATCGGATAGGTATAGGCAATAGCATTGAAAGCCGCATTCTGGTGATACCAGAATGCCGATCCATGAATGCTATTTCCGCCACCCTTAGTAGTCACAATGACTTCACCAGGCTGGCCGATTTCCGCATTGTTTAACACCCCGTCTGTCCGAAGCTCCGCAATCGACTCAGTCGAAGGGAAGGCATCCCCAATGGGGGAGTTTCCACCGGTCGCGCTTCGTACGGTAATACCATCAACTGAGACTTCTGCCTGAAACGGAAGCCCACCCTGTAAAGAAAAGTTTCCACCGTCTGCCTGGACTCCAGGAAGAGTGGCAATAATTCCTAATGCACTGGTACCACCTGCACTGGCACGGGTATTTACTGGCAGGTTGGCCGCCTCTGTCGCCGAATAAACAGCACTGATCGTAGGACTCTCCGTCTCAATCGCACTGACGGCTTCACCCGAAACGCTCACTTCCTGATGCACATTTCCAATTTCTAGAAAAGGATCAATACGCAGTTCCTGCCGGGCGGCTAATACCACGCTCGTTGCCGACCACTTGGCAAACCCCTCCTGGGAGATCTCAATCGTATAGCGCCCAGCCTTCACGTCCAGGAATTGATAATCGCCTGCGGCATTGGAACGCGTTGTACGAGTCGCACCTTCATCGAGGTTGAGCAGACTGATCGAAGCACCGGAAACAATAGCGCCGGAACTGTCTTTCACATTGCCGAGAATCTTGCCTTGTGTGGACTGAGCCAACAGGTTGGCTCCTGCAAGCAACACTAGAGACAGGAACGTAAGCAACGTTCTTGCCCTTAGATCAGGGAAAGGAGAAACGAATTTGCTCTTCTTTTGTTGCATGTTTATTGGTCTCCAGAAAGAGAACACAGAGAATGCCTTTCGATGTAGCCCTTGTTGGGCTGTTTCCCCTGCACCCAGTTCACTCGTGTGAGTGCGCTGGAACAGAACTCATAACAATGTCGACTCTAGAGAGGTGAGGAGCTGCTCCGGCAGGTTTTTAACAGTTAAGGAACAGAGGTGATATTGAAAATAAACAAGTTACAGAGTGGATCAAGATGTAGTTTTACAAAAGCACAAACAAATTGTCAGAGCTGCTTGAGACATTTTCACTGATTTGTAACGCAAATTGCTTACTCTTGGAACCATCAGCATTCATTCAGGCCAGGAGTTTTGCAGGTAGCCGGACGACCGGTGCAAATTGCGCTCATATAAATAGGGCAGGCAGTAAGAAAAAGAAAAATGACAGTGCCCCCATTACCAAGAAGCTTTGAGGAAGCAGCGCAACTACAAGCAGCTGTTGAAAAGGAACTAGATCGTATCTGCTCCAGTTCCAGTTTTCGCAGCAGCCGAAAGAGTTGTGAGTTTCTGCGTTATGTCGTCCGCGTAGCACTGGACGGACGTACTGACTCGCTGAAAGAGCGCAGCATCGGTATCGATCTGCTAGGTCGTGACTCTTCTTACGACCCAAGTTCCGATGCTACGGTTCGAGTGCGGGCCAATGAGGTTAGAAAGCGCTTAGCATCTTTCTATGGCGAAGACCGTGATTCGCCTGAATATAGAATCATTCTGCCGTCAGGGCGTTATATTCCTCAATTTCTTCCGCGAGCTGCTGAACAGCATCAGCAGGAACCTGTCTTCTCCGTTCCCACAACCGCAACCCACCAGGACGAGAATGAACTAGCTGAAGAACCAGGTATTGCACCGCTCAATACCGTTGTTTTGATGCGGCCTGCTTTAATCGCCCTCTTCCTATGCGTCTTATTGTTACGCCAGCAAATCGGCAATCGTGGGAATCATCTTCTATTCTGGGATCACTTGCTTCAAGGACGTACCGCTGTAACGCTCTCCTTAACGGACGAAAACCCAAGTTCCAATACAGAGCTGGAGAAGGGCATCTATCCCTTGATCTGGTTAAGCGGACGCTATGGAATTTATCCTCACATCCGCTACACACAGGATGAAGACCGAAGCAGCGTGGATAGTGCCAACCTTCATATCTCGTTTGTGAGTCCTACTGCAATCGTCGAGGACAATCGCATTCCGTTTCTTATTACCAACGTGCAGGGACGGCCCACTCTGACCGGACGCAACGGGGAAAAGGTCCAGCCGGACAAGAAACGGGCGGCGCTGCTTACGATCAGGCCTGAGGCCAATAGCGAGTTATGGATTCAAGGCACTGATGGAGCGGCAATCAAACAGTTGACGGAATCGCTTATTCAGGAACATAACTTTCCTATTTCACTAACAAGAGCTATCTCACAAAAACTCCCCGCAGAACTGGTGATGAGCATAGACAATAATGGCTTGGCCACGGTTCATACTTATGTCCCCATCTCCTAAAACCGATAGCAATGCCACAGCCGTACGGCGAAGCGTGTCCTGGCGGGCCGGTATCTTTACTTCAAGCTGGCTGCTCTATGCGGGCTACTACCTCTGCAGAAAAGACCTTCGCATTTCCCCTGTGCTAAAAAGCTCTCCAACAAGCATGGGAGACGCCGCCAACTTGCTTTTCGCCTTTGGACTGGCATATACGTTGGGGCATTTGATCGCAGGAACACTTGCAGATAAGTGGAGTGCAAGGAAGACCGCTCTAATTGGCGGCATTCTGTCAGCAGCATGTACGACCGCAATTGTGCAATTTGGTGAACCGCGTACTCTGCTTACTCTGCAATTTCTAAACGGGCTGAGCCAGGGCTTCGGATTTCCAGCTCTGGCCAAGCTCCTGATGGCATGGTTCACACGCAAAGAACGTCCGGCAGTCTTTGCATGGTGGACAGCAAGCTATTCTCTGGGTGGAGTCCTGGCGAGTAACTTGGCTGGATGGCTTGCAGCCACACCCTTTCTGATTCCCGGACTCGGCTGGAAACGGGCCTTCCTCCTTCCCCCGATCCTGCTTATATCTCTGTCGATATATTTTTTCTTTACGACAAAAGATAACCCAGCCGAAGCAGGGCTAAAAGTGCCAGACGAAACCGATCAAGCGCCAAAGGAAGAAACCGGCAGTTGGAAACCAGTTCTTCGAAATTTCCACCTTCAGACAATTGCAGCGATGTATTTCTTTTTGAAGATGACTCGCTACGCATTGCTCTTCTGGCTGCCACTCTATCTCATCCAGGTTACGCATTTTTCCGATAACGTGGCGATCTCTACCGCATCTCTATTTGAACTTTTCGGCTTTGCCGGTGCTCTGCTTGCTACGCATCTCTCCACACGGTATTTCCGCTCGCGCAGATATCCTATTGCGGCAATCTTTCTCTTTGCTTTGGGCTTTCTAGCCTTACTAGAGCCAATACTGATCACCTTGGGCTGGTGGGCAGGAGCTATCAGCATCTCACTAATGGGACTTCTGGTCTATGGGGTGGATGGTTTGATGGTATCCGTAGCTGTACTGGAGAGCGTTCCCTATTCTCATGCCGGACGCTCTATTGCAGCTGTCAATGGAGCCGGATCCGTAGGCCAAACCCTTGCCCCCTTACTCGTCACAGGCTTTGCCCGCTACTACGGCTGGGATAATCTTTTTAATCTCTTCGTGATTACCTCGCTGATAGCCGCGATCATCGTTGCTCCACGATGGAACCAGGAAAATTCGATACCGGAACGCTCTAAACCCGCGGAGATCGCTCCGACAATTGCATAGGCTTTGAAGATTAAGGCGAAAAGCCTTTGGGGGAGTCAACACTGTAATTAGCTCAGAAGGACACAGCTTCCACCGTGTCCTTCCCAACTCCATTGCTCAATTACACCAGAGTCCAGCACAGCAAACGCCCTGCGCCAAATTTGAAGAAATCTCCCCTAGGACGTCTTCGCTTTTAGCTCAGCCAGCATTGCTTCTACGCGATCTTCACTCTCAAGAGCGGCGAACTTGTCTTCAAGCGTCGAATCGCCAATCAGTTCTTTCTCTGCAACATTGCGAGCTTCTCCGCTTTGGATTTTGTCTTTCATGCGATTGAGCGTTGTCTCTTGTGCCGTAACCGCGATATTCCTCGCTTTGGTTGCTTTGCCGACAACACGGGACCTGCGATGTTGTGCAATCAGCAATTCGCAACGCGCACGTGTCTCAGCCAACTTGCGGTCAAGATTCAATAATGCCTGACGAAGAGTATCTGCTTCTTCTTTCTGATCCTCAGCCTGTTGCTGAAATCCTTCCGCGAGTTTTTGATAGCTCAAAGAACGCTCCAGCGCAGCACGGGCTAAATCGTCGCGATTCTTGCTGACAGCAAGAGCGGCCTTTCGCTTCCACTCTTCAATTTGATCTTCCTGTTCTTTCTGTTTCTTTCGCAGGAGATGCTCATCTGCTATCGCAATAGCTACTTGAGTCTTTACCTGTAAAAGCTGATTCTCCATATCGAGAACCAATTGCTTCAGCATCCGCTCGGGATCTTCAGCCTTCTCTATGAGTTCATTCACATTCGCTCGAAGTAACGTACTTACACGCTCCAGGAGTGCCATAGATTCTCCTTTTTGAAGAGCACAGAGGGGGAAATGAATCCCCCTCCATGGATAGTGTTATCGACTAGCTCGGGTCGGCTTTGCCATTTGTCCCTTCGTCTGGCCGCTTCTTCAGGTTCTGAACATTGGCCATCAGCTGGCGTAAATCCATGCCGGAAAGCGCCTCGAAGAGTGCCGGAACCTGTGCAGCCATCTTTGTCATGTCGCCAGTGATCTTATTCACACCGGCCGCCCCATCGGATCCGGTAGAAACAATCGTGATCTTATCGACCTTCGACAAAGGTTCAGACATGGCACGTACAACCTCGGCCATATTGCTGATCAGCTTATCTACCACGGCGGCCTGGTTCCATTCCTGGTAGGCCTCAGCCTTGATGTTCATGGCCTTAGCTTCCGCTTCGCCCTTCTGGAAGATGACGGCAGCCTCTGCCTCACCCTGCGTGCGAATAGCTGCAGCACGGCCTTCGGCTTCTACCGACAGTCTTGCCTTCTCAGCCGCAGCAAGATTCTCAATCCGCTGCCGCTCAATTTCGGCCTGCTTCAAAACAGTCGCGATCAGCTCTTTCTCGTGACGAGAAATTTCAGCTTCCTGCACCTTGATCTGCTGTTCTTTCTCAATCTGCTGAATCTTGACCTGCTCGGCAATAACCTGTTGTTGCATAACATTTGTCTGCAACTCATAAGCTTTATCTGCCTGGGCTTGCTGCTTGCGGCTCTGTTCTGAAAATTGCGCCTTCTTGATATCCAAGTCGCGCTGTGCTTCAGACTGTCTTCCCAAAGAAGCAGTTTCAGCAATCACCCGGTCCTGATCGGCCTGCGCCCTGGCTACAGCAGCTTCGCGCTGTGCACTCGCCTGGCGAATCGCCGTATCGCGTTCGGCTTCTGCTTGCGCAATCTCCGCATCGCGTTTGATTCTGGCAATATCCGGCCGTCCCATATTGGTGATGTACTCGTTCTTATCCCTGACCTCTTTAATGGTGAACGAGATTACCTCCAGCCCCATCTTGCTCATATCTTCCGCGCAGGTTGAGCGCATGCGATCGGCAACCATCTCAGGCTGCTTCACAATCTCTTCCACAGTGAGCTGGCCGATGATTCCACGCAGGTGCCCCTCCATCGCAAGACGGATCAAGGCTTCACGCTGCGGAGGAGTCTTGGTCAGGAACTGCTCGGCTGCCGTCAAGATCGATTGCTGATCCGAACGAACCTTGATCTGTGCAACGGCCTCAACGGTAACGGCCACACCTTGCTTGGTGTACAAATCCTGCTGAGGAGCCACGTCAAAGGCCATCAGTTCCAACGAAAGTTCGCGGCAGTTTTCAATCATCGGCAAAACCAATGTGCCGTGGCCCTTGATAACGCGCGGTCCACGAAACCCAAAGACAATCAGGGCTTCGTTCGGCCCTGCTTTGCGGAAAAGCCTAGCCAATCCACCCAGGAGAGCTATCGTCGCTAAACAAACCAAGCCAATGATTACGATGTAAGTATTTGTCATGTTGCATCCTGATCCTTTCCATCAGGAACACTACAGCTTTATAGTTTTTGTTCCACGTCTATGATGGGGAGGTCTTCCCATCGCCTCACATACGCAATCCCGCCTTCGTAGCGGAGAACATAGACCTCTGCATCTTTTTCAATCGCACCCCCGTCATCTGCACGTGCAGGGGCTGAGCACAACGCACCCAACTGGGTGAATACAATCTCTCCAACTCCTTGCGGACGGATAGCGGCACTGACTCTACCAACTGCTCCAGGCATTGCCGTATCTTCGGCGGTCAGCTCGCGCTCATGCGGAGCAATTACTTTCGCCATGAAGAGAAAGATCAAGGCTCCGCCGATAAAACCACTCAGCATCGCCAGTAAAAGAACTACCGAAACCAGAAAGCTTCCATACTTCGTCAGCAAATAACCGGCGCCACCAAACCAGCAGAGAAACGCCATAAGCGTAAAGCCGTTCCATGGAGACATGGCCTCTGCCGGCGATGTTCCGTGCGCGCAATGGCCTCCAACCCCATGCTGCAGGGAGAATCCATGATGCATCGGAAGGTGGCCACCGATATGCAAATGACCAAGCCCGGTGACAAAGGCCAAAACACTAAGAACAAGGCCAACGCCAAAACAGATCAGGTAGAAACCCTCCCATGTCATACCCTGTCGTCCTTTCTCGCAGGTTTCCTGGTTCGACTAAATCCGTTTCCCGAAGCTTGTGTAGTCACGGTGTCTGCACTTGCCGGTTCTGATCGCAAGACCTCCAGAAGACGATTCACCAATCCAGGAGTCTGAATGATCGCGTCAAGCAACAGCAGACAACGGCGTGAATCCTCGTGCTGAGCCACCGTGAGCAAAGCATGCTTCAGCTCCGGGTCCTTGCGAAAACGCTCCGCACCACTGACCAGCCATAGATCCAGCTTGTCTTCTGCGGCCCGCACGTCGCTCAAGAGCTCCGGATGATAGCCCTCAGGGTCGTCCACGAGATAACCGGGATGGACCTTGAAGAACTTTGCCAACAACTGGCGTGTTTTGTTGGTCAGATGAGGTCTGGCGCCGCTTTCTATCTGCGACAGGTACGACTGGCTCAGACTTTCCTTTGTCTCTGAACGAATCGCCTTCACAAGTTCCTGCTGCGTCATGGCCCGTCCCAAGCCTCTGAGACTACCTTCAACCTCACGTAAATATCGAATTTTGTCGCCTAGATTCATGTCTTATTGCAAATCGCAATATTTATATTGCGATTTGCAATAGAAGTCAAAGAAAATCGAACAATAAACATACGAATGGTAATCGCATTGTTTTCTGTGATATAGCAGAACACGCCATCCTGCCTCGCCGAAGCTGTAAGGCGATAAGATGGAAAGAAATGCCAAAGATGAATCGTGCAGCCGTAGGAATCGACTTCGGCACAACAAACAGTTCTGTAGGATTTGCAACGAAAGGCTCGGAAGTAGAGCTCATTTCCTTCCCCACCGCTACCGGTTCGACAGAGTCCTATCGCTCTGTCTTATATCTGGAGCAGCATAAGGCTCAAGGCAGAAACCAGCTCAAGTCGTGGACGGGACCTGAAGCAATCGAGAACTACCTAAACGCGGAAAATAAAGGACGGCTCATGCAGTCGCTCAAATCCTATCTGCCAAACCGCGACCTCAAGAGTACCGAGGTATTCGGCAGAGCCTATGCCTTCGAAGATCTGGTCTCCCGCATCCTGGCGGATTTGCGATTGCATGCGGAGAAGCGTCTAGACGCTCCCGTTCAACATGCAATGATCGGCAGACCGGTCAACTTCGTCGGCGCAGAAAACGAAAAGGACAATGAATATGCTCTCTCCCGGCTGCGTGATTCGTTACTGAGGGCTGGGTTTGAATCGGTTGAGTTTGAGATGGAGCCGGTTGCAGCAGCCTACTACTACGAATCAACGCTCTCACATGATGAGTTGATCTTGATCGGAGACTTCGGAGGCGGCACCAGCGACTTCTCACTTCTCCACGTTGGTCCGGGCGTTCGCAAACGAGGTCGCAAACCGGAAGATCTTTTAGGAAATGGAGGGGTCGGCATTGCCGGAGATGCCTTCGACGCAAAGATCGTTCGTAAACTGGTCTCTCCAAGACTAGGGGCCGACTCAACCGTTTATTCGATGAAAAAGCATCTGCCAGCGGTGCCGAATTGGATCTTTACACGACTGGAGCACTGGCACCATCTCTCATTTCTTCAGAGCCGCAATCTCCTCGACAGCCTGAAGCGCACGATGAAGCAGGCAAGCGACCCGGATGCTATCGAAGCTCTTATCTTTCTGATTGAGGAAGACCTGGGATATCAGTTGCATCAAGCTGTACAGAAGGTAAAATGCAAACTTTCCTCCTCGAAAGAAGCTACTTTCCGTTTCAAGCAAGGCGGCTTGAATATTGAAGCTCCAGTGACCCGCGCGGATTTTGAAACCTGGATTACCGATGAACTTTCAGCCATTGAGAACTGTGTCGATTCTTTGTTAGAAAAAAACAGCGTGCAAAAGAAGAAAGTGGACCGAGTCTTTCTCACCGGAGGTTCTTCACTGGTGCCTTCTGTTCGCAAGATCTTCGAAGATCGCTTTGGAAAAGACCGCGTTCGAACCGGCAACGAATTTACCTCCGTTGCTCGCGGCCTGACTCTACGCGCGGCTGAAGGATTGAAACCCAAGTCCCGGTAGTTCTCGCTGCTTCATCTTTGGCAACAAGATTGTCATCATCAGGAGTGGGAGGCCAGAAAGCTTACATGGAGCAACTACGACGTCTCGACTCCCGGAGCACCCACTCTTGCTGTATCTCTGGTACCGTACATAAAGTTCACAGGACAGCTTTGATGATCTTTCGATAGGCGTCGAGAACCTCCCGTCCCTTACTCGTAAGTCGGCAAATGGTAAGCGGATATTTTCCCCGAAAGGTCTTCTGAATTGTGATGTATCCAACCTCTTCCAGTTTCGAGAGATGAACCGAAAGGTTACCCTTCGTGAGCTGAGTCGATTGGTGAAGATACTGAAAGTCAGCTTCCTTCACAGCTGCCAGTAATGCAACAATCATTAGCCTTGCAGGCTCGTGAATGACGCGATCAATTTCGCCTAGTTGTTGGATTGCTGGATTCATGTCACTCGCCATTACCGATTGGTTGGTGCATAAAGCGAAAGAGCACTACGCTTCCAGAAGTCACATTGAGACAACCCATAATGACAAATAGAATTACAAATCCCTTTGAAGCAGGAACGCCCAGAAGACAAAGAGCTAGAGCTAGGAGACTCATACAAACACCACCGATGAGGAATCGCGGTAATCGGCCACTCAAAGCCATAATTGCCCCGCCCAATAACCCCGAACCAATCAACAACCACTGATCCTGATGTGTGACGTGCGGGATCGCTACCAATAAAAGCAAGGCAACCAAGATTGCCGCCAAAACACCGATAACGATCTGCTTTCGCTTTAGGAGAGAATGTTGCACATAACCGAACCTCTCGATCAAATACCTTCTTCTCATCCAGCCGATAGCTCCTCGCATACTGAAGCCCACAATAGGTAGTAAAAGAGCAAAGGAATAAACAGATAACTTGAATCCCATAGACTTCTTAGGAAGAACATCCTGAGCATAAATGAGCCCTGAACTCAAAAGCAGGTATACGCCTATAGCCAGCTCCGGAATTCCATCCTGATTATGGGCTCTCTGCAACAAACGCTTTGCTACCACATCGGGATCATTGACTCCACTGAAAGAACATGTATTTTGCATGCCTACCTCTTTTATTTGGTTTGCAATACAAACTAGTTTGCATAATTCTTTCCCTCTCCCCACTTCCTGTCAAGTAAATCCTTCAGCTTTCTTTTCTTTTTTTTGAGGGTAGGCGTAACCCTATGCTCAGCTGCAAATAGTCGGATATCCACAAGAAAATCACAAAACCGAGTGACCTTTATCACTAAAAACAGTCCACGTTTGCGGTCTACTTGAAACAGAATTGCAATTTCATTTTCGACAAGCTCGAGCTTGGCCAACCGGGCTTATGTGTTGCAAAGGCCAGACAGGAATCAAGGAATGAAAAACGACCTTTGGCGGCATCTGGGAAAGAGGCTGACTTGCACCCGTCTCAATCTATTCAGAATTGCATTACTCTTCGCATTTTTGTGTATCTCGGGAGATGCGCTGGCGGGTGATGTTCTGAAGTTTTCAGGAGTTGTTACCGACCCTTCGGGAGCGGCTCTTCCCCAGTCCAAAGTCGTTATTCAAAATCTCGATACGGGAAGCAAGCAATCGATTTCCAGTGACAACCAGGGATGGTATGAATTTCTCGCTCCGGCAGGCCACTATCAGATTGAAGTCACGTCGAGCGGCTTTCACAGCTATCTTCGCAGTGGCCTTGAATTGGGACCCACGGCTTCTTTGCGTGTGGATATCACTCTTCAGGTGGAATCCAAATCCGAGGAGGTAATGGTCACTCTCGACACCACGCAAATCGACACCTCCAATACGCAAGTCGGCGAAGCTATTTCCCAAAAGAAGATGACTACAGTTCCTTTGAATGGAAGGAGCTATACCGATCTGCTCGCGTTGCAAACAGGAGTCGTTCCCGCCAGTTCAGCGCAATCAAATGCCGTGGTTATGTCAGGCTGCACAAGCACTCCGCCTTCCGGAGATCTGAACCCCGGGAACATGTCCGTCAGCGGGCAGAGAGAGACTTCCAATGGTTTCTTTGTAAATGGCAGCTCCGTAGAAGAAGCTTTCAACAACACCGCCAGCGTAGTGCCCAATCTCGACTCGATTGCAGAATTCCGAGTACTTACAAGCAGTTTCGACGCAGAATATGGCAACTTCAGCGGAGGCCAGGTATTAGTTGTAACGAAAACAGGAACCAATAACCTTCACGGCAGTGCCTTTGGTTTCTTCCGCGACACACATCTCGACTCTCGCAATTACCTGGCAAGCGAACGAGCCAAATACGACCGGCGCCAATATGGGGGCACGATCGGAGGCCCTGCACTCAAGAACAAGATATTCTTCTTTGCCGACTACCAGGGAACCAACATGACGCAGGGAGTGGAAACGGGTCATATCTCGGTCCCTTCTCTGCAAAATCGTGAAGGAGACTTTTCCGAGGTGGCAAGTCAGTTGACAGGAACTGTTAGCGGTCCATATCTTGCGAATCTGCTATCGAGCCGGCTACAGCAAAGTGTCAGAGTTGGCGAACCGTATTACACTGCCACTTGCTCAAACACGAAGGAATGCGTCTTCCCCGGCGGCAAAATTCCTACAACAGCATGGTCTGCTCCGGCCAAGGCATTGATGAAGTACATACCAACCCCTAATGTGGGTAGTAACACCTTCTCAACCTCAACACAGAATCAAATCCTGGGAAATAACAAGGCTGCACTGCGTCTCGACTGGAACACTCACCTGGGGGCCTTTTCGGCCTACTATTTCAGGGACGGATACAGGCTTGACAATCCCTACCCGACCTCGCAAGGAGGCGCCAACGTCCCAGGCTTCAACGCTCTTTCTACCGGCCGGGCCCAACTCATTAATCTGGGCTGGACAAAGCCATGGGGCACCGGAACCGTAAATGAGCTACATTTCAGTTACATTCGCAATGCCAATAAAATTGGCCAGCCTATCGGTGGACTAGGAACCTCTCTCGCAGAACAAGGATTTGTCTCAGGAGAAGGAACTCTCGGCATTGTTCCGCTCAACCCGGCTGCAGAGGGAGTTGAAAACGTCTCTTTCAACGATTTCACGATCGGCGTTGACGTTACAGGAGAGCGGCAGGTCAACAACACCTATCAGCTGACGGATAACTTCTCTAAGGTAGTAGGAAAGAATACATTCAAGTTTGGTGCCGATTTCCATCTCGATCAGGTCAACATCGATTCCAATTCAATTAATAACGGAGCCTTCGTTTTCCAGGGAACAGAGACAGGTCTTGATTTTGCCGACTACCTCATCGGAACGGCAAGCAATTATGAACAGGGCGATGCGAATCCCTTCTATCTCCGTAATAAATACATCGGACTCTATGCACAGAACAGCTGGCAAGCGCTTCGCAATCTGACGCTGAACTACGGAATCCGCTGGGAAGTTCTTCCTCCCTGGCATGAGAAATACAATCAGATTCAAACTTTTGTGCTTGGTCAGCAGTCGGAGGTTTACCCTAATGCCCCAGAGGGTATTGTCTTCCCCGGAGATAAAGGAATACCGCGCACTCTTGCTTCGACAAAATGGAATAACTTCTCACCGCGAGTTGGTATCGCCTATTCTCCCGCTACAGAGAACCGCTTCCTAAAACTTCTTTTTGGGGGCCAGGGCAAGAGCAGCATTCGCGGCTCTTTCGGTATCTTTCACACTGCCTTTGAAGGATTATCTGCAGGAATCATGAGCGCCTGCCCGCCTTATGGCTACGACTATGACAGCACAGGGGGACGCCCGCTCTTCGAAGAGCCTTTTGTTTCGGCAAGCACAGGAAAAAGCAACGGCCAACCCTTTCCTTCTCCAATCCCGGTCTATGGCGCCTCCAGGAAGACACCGAACAGCTCTGTCGATTGGTCGAAATATAACCCCATCACCGGCGATCCGGCCTTTTACTACAAGAACAGCTCACCTTACACCGAAAGCTATAGTGTTTCCATTGAGCGTGAGCTGGCCTCAAATACCTTCCTGAAGCTCGCATATGTTGGGGCACAATCGCATCATCTGCTTGTCCTCACTCCGGCCTCGCCGGGTAATTCCGAACGCTGCAAGAGCGTGAGCACTACGGACGAAGTGGAAGCAGGTACCGCAACCTGCGGCCCATTCAGTGAAGGCGGCTTGTTTTATAAGAAGGATGGATCGGTAGTTCAGGTGCGTGGGCCGTTCAGCTCATCTTTCGACGGCATTACTTATCAGAAGACGATGGGCAGTTCAAACTACAACGCATTTGAATTCAGCTTGCGCCGGAGCAGCAGCAATCTGGAGCTTCTGGCCGCTTATACCTTCAGCAAGTCTCTCGACAATTCTTCAAGCCTTTCGGAAGAAGTAAACCCAATCAACCCTGCCTGGAGCAGGTCTATTTCAGCTTTCGATGTCCGCCACAACATGGTGGTGAGTTACGACTACCACCTTCCATTACAGTTGCTGGCACATTCGAACAATGCCTGGGTATCCGGTTGGGAGTTGTCCGGGATCACCCGCTTTACAACCGGAATGCCGGTCACGCTCTATAACAACGACGATACTTCGCTCCTGGGCTCAATTCCGAATGGCATCAACAACAATGGAGTTGATACCCCTGACTACACACCGGGAGATCTAAAGCTAAATCGGAATCCTCGGAGTAGCAGGTACGCGTTCAATACTTCCCTGTTCTCTATTCCACAATCCAGCAGCGAGTACGGACATATCGGAACCGCCCGCCGTCGCTTCTTCTACGGACCTGGATTGGAGAACTTCGATATGGCGCTGCAAAAGCAGATCAATCTGACGGAATCGAAAACACTGGAGCTAAGGTTGGAATCTTTCAACACCTTCAATCATGCGCAATTCTTCGGACCGGAAGCGGTAAATGGAAATCCGGATAGCACCAACTTCGGAAAGATTGTGAATGCCAATGCTCCACGCCAGATGCAAATTGCTGCTAAGTTCAAATTCTAACGGCGGTAGTGCACCAAGCTGTGGGTGCTCCTGCTTGCCTTTAAAAAAGGCCATGCTCTCTTCCGCATGGCCTTTCCAATTTCAAACGAATTGTTACCGATGTCGCCAGCCGGAAGTGTTGCCTCATTTCCCTGGCGCGCGTACCACGATTACTTATCCTTGCATTTGGGACACAGGCCCTGAATCTGAAAGGTATGTGCCGTAGTTTTGTACTTGTAACGCCTTCCTATTTTCTTTTCCAGCTCTTCGATCTCCGGCAAGGAAAACTCAACGGACTCACCACATTTAATGCAGATCATGTGATGGTGACTGCGACGATTGTACTGATGTTCATATCGAGCAGTACCGTCATGAAAATCGACCACAGAGGCTAGTCCCGACTCGCTGAAAAGTTTCAGAGTCCGATATACCGTGGTAAACCCTATCTTCCTGTCGCGCTTTTTAACCAACTGATACAGTCCATCGACTGACAGGTGTTCTCTAGTTTCTAGAAAAATGCGCAAAATCGTATTGCGCTGTGCTGTTTGCTTCAGCCCGATCTTCTTCAGATATCCGCTAAAGATCGTCTCGGCATCCTCGACCATTTCCTTCGAGAGCCGGGACCGATCATCTACACGCTTTCCAGCCATCTTCCCTTATCCCCACAAATCCGATTCCCAAACATCCGAACCTGCCCGGATCTGTCATTAGGAATAATACTTCCATCGAGTTACGGATCGAGCGGATCGATCGAATAAAGATGCAAAGACTGGATGTTGGGCAGCATTTCCACGTCCTCAGGAGAAATCCGCTTTACCGAAAGATAGGGCAACAATCCCATCTCTTTCTTGCACCGCTCGTCGAATGCCGAATTAGTAATATAGCGACTCTGCGCTTCGTCCGTGGTCACCAACATCGGTTTGTCAAAGGGCATGGAGTACCGATAGAGAATCCTGACGGCATTCCTCAAATTGGTGGTGGTATGCCGGGCATGTGGCTCAATCAAAATCACACTGGCAGGGATACCCAATTGCTCCACCAGATAACGCTTCATCTCTATCGCTTCGCAAAACCGGGTTTGCGAAGGATGCACGTAACCGCCGGAAACGAGTAAGAAAGGAGCCTTCCCCTCCCGAAAACGCTGAACGGCCAGATCGACACGCTTCTTGCCTTGAGGAGAAAGGGCAGTATTCGGATCTCCTGGCCCAGAGCCAGGAATGACAATAGCAGTATAGGGATATTTCGACCAGTCAATTTTGACAGCTGCAGCATACGCAGCCGCATTCTCACCCTTTTCCATAGGCTCGAATCGCGCTGCCTCATCCCGATGATTCAGCTCCAGAACGGCCAAGGCCATCTGCAAGGATGGAGCAAAGAACAGATCGTTTTTCTTGATTTGCTGGCGAACGCGCACTGCGGCCGAGTGAACTTGTCCGCCAAACTCCTTCGAGTGCGGATCAAAAGAGATGCTGTCTATCCGGCCATAGAGAGGAGGATGCCCTTCTCCATATACCTCGAGAACATGATTCATCGCATGCACCTCGTCAGCCCATGCCTGTCCGAGCAATTCATCTCCAGCTTTATTGCGATAGAGCTCAAAGACGCCACTTTCACAGAGTTGTCGGTCCACAAGAGAGTGAACGGAATCGTTCTTGCGATAAAGCATCGCCAGCTCTTCCCGGACTACTTTGATCTCCTCTTCAGACCACAGCAAAGGAGCTATGTGGCAAACGGCATCTTCTCCGCAACTCTGAATTGCCTTATCGAGTGTCTTGAGACTATCGGCATCGAGCTTTGACAATACTGGATCGGAATCCAATACAGAGCGGACTCTGGAATCCTTCTGTAGCGCCGCTAAAAGATAAAAATCCTTCTCCGCGAGAGGATTCAGCATGGGAAGTGGCCGTCGAAGGGGTTCGATTACCGACGATGTTTGTGAAAAAGCAGGAACGACCGACAGAACAAGAAGCAGACATAGCCTGAACATGAATCCGTTCATTCTCCCCAAGTTGACCTGCTCTGACAGTAAACCAATCTCACGCACTTCATATCCGGAGAAAACCCGACAGTCACATCTTTTTTACTTTTATTAATGCTAGGCTTTGTAATTATTCGAAATGAGGGATCGATCCACGTGTCTGTCAGACTCTCGTTACAACGGCCCAGGACCTCTGTCTATTTTGTCCCTTTACTGCTTCTGTTAGGCTGCCTTTCGTCTTTTGCCGACGATGCTCACACCTCCAAGGGAATGCTCAAAACCTGGTATCAGGCACCGGCAAAAAATGGTCTTAATGAGGCTTTGCCGATTGGGAATGGCCGTATCGGAGGGCTGCTCTTTGGAACTCCGGAGAAAGAGCAAGTCATCCTTAGCGAAGATAGCTTATGGACTGGCGACGAGAACCCTTCGGGGGAAGACGCCACCATGGGAGCTTTCCAGATGCTGGGGACTCTGCAAATCCAGCTTCCCGGACACGAATCGATAACGAACTATAGGCGTGAGCTGGACCTCAGTAATGCAGTCGCAAAGGTCAGCTACCAAGTCGGCCAGGTAAGTTATCAGCGAGAAGCATTCGCCAGTCATCCTGCCGGAGTGCTAATTCTCCACTTCACCGCCAGCAAGGCCGGAAGCTACAGCGGAGCAATCCAATTCGCCGATGCGCATAATGCAACAGTGACAGCAACCAAGGACCAGTTGATTGCAAAAGGCGCCTTAGCCAACGATCTCAAATACGAAACACAGATCACTGTTCTGCATAAAGGAGGCCAACTCCTAGCCGAAGGCGACAAGCTCAGCTGCCAGAAGTGTGACAGCATCACACTTCTGGTGATGGCCGGAACCGACTATGCAATGGATTTTGACTCTCATTACCGTGGCGTGGATCCTCATCCCCGGCTTACGGCAAAGCTGCAGGCTACAGCAGCAAAAACCTATGCAGAGCTAAAAGCGGAACACATTGCGGATTACCAGACCCTCTTCAATCGAGTCTCAATCGACTTGGGTCCATCGACGGAAGCACAGCGCCAACTACCGACAGATATTCGCAAGCAGCGGGCACATGAAACTCCTGACCCGGAGCTTGAAGCGCTGCTCTTTCAGTACGGGCGCTATCTGCTCATCTCAAGCTCTCGTCCTGGAGGCTTGCCCGCCAATTTGCAGGGACTATGGAACGACACAAACACTCCGGCATGGCACAGCGATTATCACTCGAATATCAATATCGAGATGAACTACTGGCCTGCTGAAGTGGCAAATCTTTCCGAATGCCAGTTGCCCTTTTTCGAATTGGTTCGCAGCCAACTGCCATCCTGGCGCCGTACGACAGCGGGATCGAAAGAATTGCTGACTCCTTCGGGAGAAAAGAGCCGACGTGGATTTGCCATCCGTACCTCGCACAACATCATGGGAGGAATGGGATGGAAATGGGACCGCACAGCAAATGCCTGGTACGCCCAGCATTTCTGGGAGCACTATGCCTTCGGGCAGGACAAGAAATATCTCCGTGAAGAAGCTTATCCTTACCTGAAAGAAGTCACGGAATTCTGGGAAGATCACCTGAAAGCTCTTCCTGACGGACGCCTCGTTGTACCTGATGCATGGTCTCCAGAGCACGGACCGGTTCAAGATGGAGTGAGCTATTCCCAGGAGATCGTATGGGATCTTTTTACGAACTACATTGAAGCCGCCGACATACTTGGAATCGACAAAAGCTATAGAGACAAAATCGCCACCATGCGCTCCAGGCTTGTCACTCCCGGTGTTGGTAGCTGGGGACAACTGCTTGAATGGATGACCGAATTACATGATCCAGTTCTCGACACACCGAACGATCATCACCGCCATACTTCGCAGCTTTTCGGACTCTATCCCGGCAGGCAGTTCAGCATTTTGCAGACGCCGGATCTAGCTGCAGCTGCAAAAAAGACCCTGATTGCAAGAGGAAACACAGGAGATGTGCGGGAATGGTCTTTCGCATGGCGTAGTGCGCTTTGGGCCCGACTGCAGGATTCCGAAACCGCTCACGAGCAGATCATGGAGTTCTTCGCAGATCGGAATAGCACACCCAACCTCTTTGGCTTACATCCTCCGATGCAAATTGACGGCAATTTCGGCTTTACCGCTGGAATTGCCGAGATGCTGATGCAAAGTCAGGCCGGAGCTCTCCAACTGTTACCGGCACTTCCCCATGCGTGGCAAAACGGAAAAGTAACAGGCCTAAGAGCCCGGGGAAACTATCAGGTGAACATCTCATGGAAAGATGGAAAGCTCACCTCCGCAGCAATTCGCGGCCCCAAGGAACAACACGGGAAAATCGTTTATGGAAATACGACAAAGGACTTCGTGATTCCATCCAGTGGGATCCTGAAGTTAGGACCGGATTTCGCGAATAACACCAGCAACTAACTGTTAAAGATGAAAGCCCGGCACAATTTGTCCTTTGTGCCGGGCTTTCTTAGCTTCAGGAGTCGTTTTCTAAAAGAGTGACTTCATTTCGCCTTCCAGCTGCTTCAAATCTGTCAGGCCTTGATGCCGATAACGAATCTTTCCCTGACGATCAATCAGATAGGTAATGGGAAGCCCCAATACACCTCCATAGCTATCTCCAAGCTTCTCATCCCCCATCACCACTGGATAGTTGAGTTGAAGCTTCTGATTCATCTTCCGCACGGGAGCAACGTCATCGTCCATGGAAACTCCAACGACCTGCAACCCTTGAGCACTATACGATTTCTGCCAAGCGACAAAACGCGGCATCTCGCTCAAGCATGGAGCACACCAGGTCGCCCAGAAATTGAGCAGGACAACGTGACCTTTGTATCCGGCCAAATCGACTTTCTTCCCATTTAGGTCGTTTCGGACGAAGGGAGGAGCTACCTTCCCTGCAATTTTGAAAGGCGCAACAGAATGGTTATCTGCGGAGGCCTTCACAAATGGCCCCCAAAGCAGAACGATAAATGCGATCGCGTATTGCAGGCTTCTGAAAAAAGTATGCTTACGAATCATTGTCTCCCTTTAGCCACCGGATAGCCCTTGCCTACCCAGTCCGTACCAAAGTTATCTGCGATATAGAGAACCTTTACGTTTGAAAATCCCATCGCTTTGAGTTCTTTATAGGCGGGTCTGACATTCGGACACTTTTGCCACGGGCAGCAGCCGCAATAGATCACGATAAACTGGTCCCGTTTCAGCTCGTTGACTCTATCGTGAAGCTGTTTAATTCCGGCAGGTTGAGAGGACGGTCCAACATACTCCGATTCGGGAATATGCGCCTGAGCGAAGAGGACATGCGAGCCAACCTGCAGGATTAAAGGCTTCTTTGCTGACTCCTGCAATAACGGGACGAGCGCCTGAGGGTGTATCAAGGCCTCTTGGGGAATATCGCTATCAGCCTCTGCGGTCATTTGGGGAATCGCAGACGCCTCGGCCTTTTGCACGGCAAGCATAAGTGATGTGGCAAGAAAAGCGCTTCCGAGAACAGAAAGGCAGGATCGAAGGATGAAATTCTCGCGGACGAACATTTGTACTCATTGTATGCAAAGCGATACAGACGCGATGCATTCTTGAGTACAAATATTCAGCAGCATTGCCACCAATTTAAAGACCACCCTGGACCTTAATTGCTATCTGCCTGGCATACGAACGGAAGGTACCAGGAATAGGCGCCTCGTAAGATTTCCCGCTGTTTCCGGAATCTCAGCGGCAAACTGGAGAAGCTTTTTCTCCGCAGCTTGTCTTTCAAGATTTTGCTTCCAGGAGCGGATATTTACGGCATAGAGCCCAAGACAAAAGAGATTGGCGGGAATAAAACCATATTGTCTGGTTCCAATGCCAATCAGACAAATCAGAACGCTATTGAGAGCCGCAATCCACCATCCGGTAATCCGTTTCCGTCCGACCAGGATAGTAGAACCAACAGTTAAAACACAGGATAAGTAGTCCAAGTGCAACAAATGCAAATTCACGGCAGAACACACCTTCACTTTGCCAAGACTGCAAAATCAAATTCTTTGGTTTTGAGGTAGTTTGGCAGAGAACAACATCTTTCTATACGAATGTTTGCTAAGGAAAACCCTCTTCCTTCCCTTGTTGGAACCATTCCCTTACATCCATTTTGGGCCGAATTTCCTGCCCGGAGCTAACACTCTGTATCTTCATGGTTTATGCAAAAGACGAGCAAAATCCTGTATCACAGATGCGAATCTTGCATTTGCAAATTGCTCTATGGGGACCGTATCCTGGAAAAGATGAAATTAGCTCGCCGGAATTCGATGACCTGGATGTGCATGTGTTGTTCTGCACGTGGGCGTCGAGTTTCGTCTTGTTAAATACCTCTAGCAAGAACAAGAGATTCTCGAAGAGCCCACGATTCAGTCGTGGGCTCTTCTTTTTGCCTGCGATTGGAAGGTGGCAAAAGTAGGAGGAGAAATGGGATCCAAACGATATCCCGTGATGACAAGCAAGAACGGAGCCACCACCCGGCTGAGCTGGCATTCCCCGGTAAATGGAGATATCTTCTGCGGAATCTGCCTGAGAGCAAAGGTGAGCGATGCGCCAGAAGACCATTGCCCCATCTGCAATGCCAGGGTCTCAGGATCATTTGAAGTCCTTGAGGGTGGAAAAACTGACAGACTCCCCCGGCAAGCGGCACAATCGGAGGCTCTTCTACTTACAACAACAGCCTCAAACCACGCTACGCTTTCTTAAATGTCAGGAATGAAGCAGATAGCATGGGCGGGAAAGACCCGCCCGCTATCGGAATTCTCCAGGAGAATCAGGCAGCCATGCTGGCCTTATTCATCATCCGGCAAGATTCGGCACAGCGTTTGCACATTTCAGCGCAGCGCATCATCATGTCGTTTCCGCTTGCCATCTGCTCGCACATATTGGCGCAGTTGGTGCACATTTCGGCACACAGGTTGCAGACTGTATTGCAGCGCGGAGACATGCGCATCATGCAGCGCATTGCCGTCTGACACATGTCGATACAGTCCTCCAGCATACTCATCATTTCGGCATTCATCTTGCCGTTTTTCATGCAGATCATCATGATTTCGGTGCACATCGACATGCACATCGAACAGTCATCCATACACCGTTGCATGGAAGGATTCCGTTCCATCATCGTGCTTTCCATAAATAGCCCTCGATTCGTCCTGAATGTGGGTCGAGCAAAACACGTGCACAGAAGCTTAAGGCATTCCGCCAGTGACTGGGAAGGGACCAGGAGCCAATTCGTTACAGACATGTCAAGGAGGAATCTCTGCGGTGGGCAACTCGTGCTCGACGGAATTACAGGATTGCAATTAGGGTGAAAGTAGCCGCTGCATTTTCTGTCAGAGTAATTCCGGCGTTACGATGTCCGATCAAGAATCGGTCAGGGGACTCCTTCTTTGGCGGGAAACACATTTGGTCTTCGGGATCGCGGATACAGCTACACCGAATTGCTAAAACCGGAACACCTATATCTCTCTACAGATCTGAAAGGAAAACAGATGCCAACAAGAACCAGAACAGAATCCCAAAGATTGGCTCTCAGCGAGATTTCCCCAAGAATTTTCCAATCTGAGATTCGCGCCATGAGCGTGGAATGTGACCGGATCGGCGGCATAAATCTGGCTCAAGGCATCTGCGACACAGGAGTTCCCCCGGTAGTTGCTAACGCAGCAGTCCGTGCTATCCATGAAGGCCAGAATATTTACACACGTCTCGATGGCATTGCTATCCTTCGTCAGGCAATCTCCGAAAAGCTAGCCAGCTATAACGGCCTGACAGCCGATCCTGAACAGGAAATCCTGGTAACGTCGGGAGCAACCGGCGCTTTTCATGCAGCAGCCATGGCATTGCTCAACCCTGGAGACGAAGTAATCCTTTTCGAACCCTTCTATGGCTATCACGTGAGTACTCTACTCTCGCAACGAGTGATTCCTGTTCCCGTCCCACTTTCCGCACCTGACTGGGATTTAGATCTCGCAGAGTTACGTGCTGCCATCACATCCAGAACCCGCGCAATTGTAATCAATACTCCTTCAAATCCAAGCGGAAAGGTATTTAATCGGGAGGAGATGGAGAGATTGGCCGAAATCGCCATTGAATTCGATCTTTTCGTCTTCACGGATGAAATCTATGAGCACTTTCTTTTCGATGGAAAGCAACATATCAGCATCGCAACCCTTCCCGGAATGAACGAAAGAACAATCACGATCTCAGGCTTTTCAAAAACCTTTTCCGTTACCGGATGGAGGCTTGGATACCTGGTGGCAAGCAATCGCTGGCTTCCATCGATCGGATACTTTCATGACTTGGCATACGTTTGCGCTCCCTCGGCACTGCAACACGGCGCAGCCGCCGGACTAAGGGAGCTCCCCGATGACTTCTACTCCGGACTCCGAACAGAGTTTTCTCTCAAACGCGACCAACTGGTAGATGCGCTGCTACAGGCTGGACTTACTCCCAGTATCCCGTCGGGAGCCTACTATATCCTCGCGGATGCCAGTACGATCGAGGGCTCTACAGCAAGAGAAAAGGCCAGGAATCTCCTGGCACGTACAGGGGTAGCTTCGGTTGCAGGAAGCGCTTTCTTCCACGACTCAAGAGGAGAATCCCTGCTGAGGTTCTGCTTCGCGAAAAAGGACGATGCGCTCATGGACGCATGCAAGCGACTATCGATTCTGTAGAAGAAATTCGTACCGACTACAGGCAGAAGGCAATTCACGGAGATGGGAGCGAAAGAGTCCTATCTCCTTTTCTTGTTTCCGCTCTTCTTTCTCCAGTGATTCCTATGATTTCCGATTCGGCCAAAAGCTGTTACCCTGTTGGGCAGTAAGGTCAGGAAGCATAGAGTTGAAATTTTCGATTACGCTTCCGATCTGCCAATAGAGAAGACGACGTGCCCAATAATAAGAGAAAATCGCCTAGAGAAATAAAAGCCCCCGCCAATCGGCCGGTAAATATGCAACATATCGCAAAGGTTGCCGGTGTTTCGATTGGAACGGTCTCCCATGTCATTAATGGGAAGGTTGCTGTAAGCGATTCTCTGCGTAAGCGGGTCCTCGAGGCAATCCGTCTTCTGGAATATCAACCGAGTCAGATGGCCCGTGGTCTGCGCCGCAATACGACAGACATGATCGGTATGATCATTCCCGACATCACCAATCCTTTTTTCCCGGCAGTTGTGCGAGGTGCTGAAGATGTCGCTTATACCGGCTCCTACCGGCTTATGCTCTGTAATAGTGACAATAACGCATCGAAAGAAGCGGCCTATTTCAACGAGCTCCGGACCTTTCGGCCGGCGGGTGTTATTGTGATTCCCTCAGCCGGAACAAATTTGCTGGCACAACTTAGAACGGATGATCCACCCTTGGTCTTTGCCGATCGTTGTCCCCTCGGCTGGGAGGGAGACACCGTTATCACGGCGAACGAAGACGGGGCCATTCAGGCAACACGTTATCTGATTGAGATGGGACATCGCAGGCTGGCGATGATTGGCGGCCCTTCCGAATTCAGTAATGTCCGTGAACGTACCGAGGGCTTTCGCCAGACAGTTCGGAGCGCCAACATCATGCTTCCCCTGGAATACCTTCAGGAAGGGGAACTCACACATCGCAGCGGTTTCGCCTGCATGAAAAAGCTGCTGGAGCTCTCACCCCGACCAACCGCAGTTTTCGTCGCCAATGATCTGATGGCGGCTGGAGCCTTGCAGGCAATTCGTGAAGCTGGACTTACCTGCCCGCAAGATATTTCCTTATTGGGATTCGACGATCTGGAATTCTCCATCCTGACAGCGCCGCCGCTCAGTACCGTTCATCAGCCGGGATATCAGATGGGGTCCACAGCCGCCAAATGTCTGCTGGAAAGAATCAGAGATACTACCCGTACTAACCAACGGATTGTGTTGGAAACAAAGCTGGAAATCCGTGATTCGGTTAGGCGAATCCGCCAGCGCTCCGGTCAAGAAGTAAAATTCTGGTAATCCGGCCTCAAAGTTCAGACCGGCATGCATTGACAGCTCCCCACAAGAAAGGTAGCATCGTCTGTATTTTGAAACCTTTCATGTAAGGGTTTCAGTTGATTTCTGCCTTCGTGCCTGATGGGAGATTTTCGCTTGATTCTTCATGTTGTCAACACGCCCGGAAATCAGCTCAACAAAACTGTTTCGATTACGTCAAATCATCACATCGGAAATAGAAGTACTTACGGAAAATTCTCAGCTGTTGCCTTTCCCGTCGAGAAATCCTAAGTAGAGTTGGAGTTATGACATGCTGAAACCCATCCTGGTCGTTGGTAGCATCAATCTCGATCTGGTTGTCCATGCAAGACGGATTCCTGCCCCGGGAGAGACAATCCTGGGTACCAGCTTCCAGGAGTTTTACGGAGGCAAAGGAGCAAATCAGGCCGTCGGCATCTCCAGACTGGGATGGCCGGTCTCTATGCTTGGACACGTCGGTAGCGATGCCTTCGGCCGCCGCCTGCGAGAGGGCTTGCATGATGCTGGAGTTGAGATTCACGCCGTGGACACTGTACCGGGCCCTTCCGGCATCGCCTTAATTACACGTAGCGAAAACGGTGACAATTCTATCCTCGTGGTTCCCGGAGCAAATGGCACCGTTACGCCGCAAGCGATCGGACGGCAGGAGCAGCTTATTACCAGCGCTGGAATGATCCTGATGCAGTTGGAGATTCCCCTGGAAACGATCGAAGTTGTTGCGAATCTTGCCGGGAAAGCAGGAATTCCAATCATCCTGGACCCCGCCCCGGCACAGCCGCTATCTTCGTCGATACTACGATATGTTTCTTGGCTTACCCCGAATGAAACGGAGACGCAACTTCTTATTCAATCTTCTCTTAATAACATTTCAATTGAAGAAGCAGCCGAGAAGCTTCTTGGACTGGGAGCCCGTAACGTTGTGCTCAAGATGGGGAAACGCGGAGTCTATCTAGCCGGGCGCGACTGTTCCCCAACGCATATCGAGCCTTTCAAAGTAGACCCTGTCGATACGACAGCAGCTGGAGACTCCTTCAATGCAGCATTTGCCGTCCGGCTCATGAGTGGAAGATCTCCACTCGATGCGGCAGTTTATGCAAACGCAGCAGCAGCCCTCTCGGTAACACGGCTTGGGGCGCAGCCATCCATGCCGACAGCGCAAGAGGTTGAGGGTCTGTTGAGAGAACGGATTCACGGAGAACAGCTGGAGACAGTCCTCCATCCCTGAATCATCGGCAGATTGTTATGCATCTATCTCAGTTACCAATCTCAGGAGTATCTCTATGACTCGCACGCTTGAGGCGATTTGCGTTGTCCCCGCAGGAGATCGATGTGGTGAAGGAGCCGTTTGGCATGCACAGGAACAGGCACTGTACTGGACGGATATCAACCGGTTTCTGATCCATCGTCTGGACACCCGGGACCAATCCGTCAAGACCTGGTTGTTTGACGAACCTCCAACTGCACTGATCAAAACAGATCGGGACGATACTCTGGCAGTGGTGTTCGGCTCCCATGCCGCGCTCTGGAAGCCCTCAACCAACAAAAAGGAGAAGATCGTCTTTCAACTCAAAGACGCTCCTCTCATGCGTTGCAATGATGCACGTGCCTGCCCACGAGGTTCGTTATGGATCGGGACAATGAAAAACAACGTAAACCCGGATGGTTCCGACTGCGATGTGCCCTACGATTGCGGCGTTCTCTACCGGATTGATCCCGACGGCACAATTACCGAATGGAAGCATCAAATTGGGATTTCAAATACTCTGGCCTGGAGCCCTGACAAGAAATATTTCTACTTTGGAGATAGCCCGGCCAATGTCATCTACCGCTACAACTATGACTACGCAACAGGAAGTATCTCTGGAGAAAGACGGTTTCTGGATCAATATCAACATGGCCTTCCGGACGGCTCAACCGTAGATGCTGAAGGATACCTCTGGAATTGCAGGCCGGATTCTGGACTGATTGTTAGAGTGGCCCCGGACGGCACAGTTGAGAGGACAATCGCTCTTCCCGCTAAGAAGCCGACAACATGCACCTTTGGGGGAGCGGATCTGACAACTCTTTACATCACCAGCGCAGCCTCTACAGAGCGCCTCGCCGGAGGATTATTTGCCATTGCTACCGGGATCAAAGGACAAGAGGAAAACCCATTCCGCGTCTTTGGACAGTAGCTCTTAGTATTTGTCCGGGTACATCCACCTCGGCCTGACGACTTCTCCTTTTCGGGAAAGCGCTCATATTTTGGTGGAATACATTCCGATTTTTGAAATTTGGTGTAAAAATACGCCACAGGAGAATCTGCAACCAGCGGCGTCTGCTCTGCAGCGCATTGATAAGATGAGGGATACATACTCCCTCCGCGAAATTGCGATGCCACGATTCAATCGGAACCAGAAAGAGGCACTATGAAAACGTCACGACCCCTTCGAACGGCAAAGAAAAAAGCAACGACAGAGTCAAATGGGGGGCGTGACAAGAGCTTTCTCGCTGTCGCCGAAAAGCTTTTTACTACTCTTGAGACCTTCACGAAATATCGCGATGGAGACCTCTCTCTGGACGAAATCACAAAGAGAACAGGTCTGCCGAAGAGCACAACTTTCCGTTTGCTGAACTCGCTGGAGAAGTGCGGGTACCTGATTCAAAACGAGAGCAGTGGCCTCTACTCCCTGGGCGAACGATTTTTCGATCTTGCCAACAGCACACTTCCCTATCAGCGTTTGATCTCGATAGCTCGGCCCTATTTGCAATCCCTAATGCTAACTTTCGCAGAGTCCGCCAACCTCGGCGTCTATGACGATGGAATGGTGGCTCATATCTTTGCAATCGACAGTCCCAAACCCTACCGTGTATCTGCGACTATCGGGAACCGTGGCCATCTGCACTGCACATCGATGGGAAAAGCCATTGCTGCTTACCTTCCCAAAGAGACGCTTGATGAGATCTTTCTGCGTCATGGGCTCCCACAGCGGACATCCAAAACACTCACCAGCATGGACGCGGTTATAGCTGACCTTAACAAGGTTCGTCGTACCAGCATCAGCCATGACAACCAGGAAGATGTAGAAGGCGTGGAGTGCTTTGGTTCAGCAATTTTCGATGCCGAAGGACATGTTCTAGCTTCTATCAGCCTTTCCGGACCAAGTGTCCGCATGACTCCACAAGCTGTTCCCATGCAAAATGCAGTGCGCGAAACAGCACGAAGGATTTCCTTTGCGCTGGGATGGGTTCCGGAAAAAACTCCGGTCACAGAAGACGAAGAAGAGTCTAAGCAAAAGAAGAAATCTAAGTAAGTCAATACCCTTCAGGAGGATGTTTTTATTATTCGGAATTCTTTCCGAATAATATTGACATTCCTTTGCCCAGCCACAAAAATGGACCCGATCAGAATGTGCAGGATAAAGGGTTCTGAATGGGCGAGTTTCAAAACAAAGTCATCATCGTCACCGGCGGTGGCTCTGGCATAGGTCAGGCTACCGCTCTTCTATTTGGACGAGAACATTCCCGCGTCGCCATCTTCGATTGGAATGAGAGCTCAGGTCAGGAAACCCTACAGCAAGTTCAAGAAGAAGGCGGCGAGGGATTATTCCTGAAGACCGACATCAGTAAGGCGTCCGATGTCCAACAAAGCGTCGCCCGCGTTTACGAGAAATATGGCCGAATCGATATCCTTTTTGCAAATGCAGCGGTACAGATCAACAAACCTTTAGAAGAGACTACAGAAGATGACTGGAACCGCATGTTATCCGTTAATCTTACTGGCACTTTCTTCTGCTGCAAGGAAGTAGCTTCCTATATGCGGCGACAAAAGGAAGGTAGTATTGTTATTTGCTCATCGGGGCACGCCTTCAACACATATCCAGGCTATGCAGGATACGCAACTACAAAGGGAGGGCTGCTTGCCTTCACACGCTCTGCCGCAGTTGATCTTGCGCCGTTCGGCATTCGTGTAAATTGTCTGATTCCGGGAGCTACGGCAACGAAGCTCCTTCGCAATTACTTCGATAGTAATCCTGAAGAAGAACAACGAATACTCGCCAAGATACCAATGAACCGCTTTGCGACTCCAGAAGATATCGCACGCGGAGTTCGAATGCTATCTTCCGGCGATGCATCGTACATTACGGGAACATGGTTAGCCGTCGATGGCGGCCTCTTGGCTCACGGATAACTGGAAGACCTGAGCAAACATATTGAGCAACGAAGGGCACAGGCAGGTATGAGCAACGGAAACAACAAAGATGAAGGTACTCGGCCTAAGTTAAGAAGCGAGATCTGGTTCAACGAAAGGAATGAACCAGGAGAAACAGCCGTCTATGTGGCACATTTCAGCAACTACGGAATCACTCGCCAGGAGTTGCAATCCTCAAGGCCGATCATCGGCATAGCACAGACAGGCAGCGATGTTGTGCCCTGCAACCGCATCCACGTCACACTTGCGGAACGAATCAAGGCTGGCATCCGCGATGCGGGGGGCATACCGATGGAGTTTCCGGTTCATCCCCTACAGGAAACATGCCGCAGACCGACAGCTGCACTCGATCGCAACCTTGCCTATCTCGGATTGGTTGAGATGTTGGCAGGCTATCCCTTCGACGGCGTCGTCCTCACCACAGGATGCGACAAGACCACACCTGCATGTCTGATGGCAGCAGCAACCGTCAATCTCCCTGCAATCGTCCTCTCCGGCGGCCCCATGCTCGACAGCTATCTACATGGCAAGCTTGCAGGTACAGGAATGGCCTTGTGGGAAGCTCGCCGTAAATTAGCTGCAGGCCTGATTACTGGGGAAGAATTGATCGATAGGGTTATGGAAAGCATTCCCAGCGCAGGGCATTGCAACACCATGGGAACGGCTCTTTCCATGAACTCCCTGGCTGAAGCCCTTGGCATGTCACTACCCGGTTGCGGCACCATTCCAGCAGCCTATGCCGAACGCGCGACCATGGCATACAAGACCGGTTACCGGATCGTCGAAATGGTAAGAGAGGACCTTACCCCGAGCCGGATCATGACTCGCAAAGCCTTCGAGAATGCCATCGTGGTTAACTCGGCAATCGGTGGATCGACAAATTGTCCCCCACACATCACTGCCATTGCCCGCCACATGGGAGTGGCACTGGACATTAAAGACTGGGAAGCTGTCGGACATGCAATTCACCTGCTCCTGAATGTGCAGCCCTCCGGAGAGTATCTTGGTGAAGGATTCCACCGTGCAGGTGGGGTTCAAGCAGTCATGGGAGAACTAATACAGGCCAATAAGATCCATACGGATGCACTCACAGTTTCCGGCCGCACCGTGGGCGAAAACTGTAAGGGGGTAAGAAGTTTGGATTCCAAGGTAATCCGTAGTTACGACAATCCGATGAAAGAAAATGCGGGACTTCTTGTCGTATCGGGAAACCTCTTCGAATCCGCATTAGTGAAAACCTCAGTGATTAGCGAAAGCTTCCGCCAACGTTATCTCTCAACACCCGGCAAGGAAGATTCCTTTATAGTTCGTGCCATCGTTTTTGACACACCGGAGGACTATCGCAAGAGAATCGAAGATCCTGAACTTAAGATCGATGAAAGATGCATCTTAGTCGTTCGTGGAGCAGGACCGGTAGGCTATCCGGGCTCTGCCGAAGTCGTCAACATGACGCCTCCCGGACACCTGGTTCAGCGTGGAATCACGATGTTGCCCTGCATGGGCGACGGCAGACAAAGCGGAACATCCGATAGCCCCTCCATACTCAACGTCTCCCCTGAAGCCGCAATTGGTGGTAACTTAGCCATTCTGAAAACGGGAGACGAGATCAAAGTCGACCTTCGTCAGCGCAGGGTAGATGTGCTTCTCAGCGATACAGAAATTGAGAAGAGGAGGAAAGAACTTGGGCCCACGGAGATCAAAAACAATTCCCCATGGGAGCAGATCTATCGTACTCATGTAGGGCAATTACAAACCGGAGCATGTCTGGACTTTGCAACTGATTATCACGATATCCGCAAGGTTGTGCCCAGGCATTCGCACTAAAGCATTCCTCGTGTTGGATTACATTCGCCAAAGGTGGCGAGGTGCAGCCTTCGACGGAAGGCATCAATGCTTTCGTGCTTGTGTTTCTTCCTGTGCGAGAAATCCTCTGCTCTCAAATTCTCGAAAGGGTTGAAATCTCTCACTTTCAGCCCTTAATCCTTGCGCCCTCTTCTTGAAGATATTGCCGCACCGATTGCCTTTCTGCTGCTGAATAGGGTTGAAAGGGAATGGTCAATGTTTCCTCGCAAATACCTAGCGACGATAACGCGCACTTAAGGCCACGTAAAGGATTCGCGCTATATGCGGCAGAGCGATAGATGAAGGTACCAAAGCGCATAACTCGTTTATGCAGCTCACGCGTTTGTACAACATCGCCTTTAGCCGCGCTCTCATAGAGGTCGACAAAGAGCCTAGGCAAGACGTTGGAGCCTGCGGCCATACTCCCGTGTCCACCAAGCATGACAGCTTCGGCCATCAACTCCTCGGGTCCGACAAGGAAACTGAAGTCCGGACGCGAGGCCAGCTTATGGCACAACTCATGGAAGTATCCCATCTGAAAACCGCTATCTTTGATTCCGATAATATTTTTCACTTCAGCAGCACGGCATACGGTGCTTACCGATATCGTGTGGTGCGCATTGGAAGGAGCATTGTAGAGAAGCAAAGGAAGCGGTACAGCATTGGCAAGCTCTTTGAAGTAATGCAGTAATTCTTCCTGACTGAGATGAAAATAATACGGCGATGCAGTAACTACTGCCTGAGCCCCGCTTTCTTTTGCTACTTGCGACAGCTTTACAGCTTCAAAGAAAGCAGTATCCGTGACACCGACAACAACCGGCACCCTTCCCCGAACTTGCTTACAGGCAAAGCGGATCAACTCTTCGCGCACCACATAGGACAGGGCTGGAGCTTCTCCTGTTGTCCCTAGAAGGAAGATCCCATGAACTCCGCCAGCGATGAGATGTTCGATCAGTCGCTCGGTTCCAGCAAGGTCCAACGCATTGGTTTCTCTCAACGGAGTAACCATCGCAGTAATAACACCACGGAGAGGTTTTACAAGTTGCATAAAGCTGATTCCTAAAAAAAGATAACGTTGAGGGCCACAAAGGCCACCAGGACAATAACAGCGTAGAACGCCGGAGTCCGATACCAAGGCTCCGTCTGCTTCTCTTGCGTGGGCGTGTAAACCAAACCTTTGAGCTTCTCTGGAGGCGGCGCCTTGGTAAGAAATGTCGCAGGAATCATTACCAACAGTCCTGCGACAAGCCCCCACACCGCTGTCCACATATTCGAAGCCATAGGCGAAGCAAATTTCAGAACGCCCAAGCGATAGAGCACATATTCCAAAGTCGCTCCTGAGAGTCCGCCCAACATTCCAAGAAATCCAGCTGTTGCGGAAGGTCGCTTCCAGACCATACCCAGGAAGAACGCCACAAAGAACGGAGAAATGAACAGAATTCCAACCAACTGCATGTAATCCATCAGATTATTGAAGTAGAGAACAATGTATGAGGAGAAGCATGCCAACGCGGTTCCTACAATTGTCGATCCTCTTCCCATAGCCAGATAGTGTCGATCCGTCTTGTTCGGCGCAAGATAGGTCTGATAGATGTCGTAGGTCCAGACGGTATTAAAGGCAGTGATATTTCCGGCCATGCCTGACATAAAGCTAGCTAGAAGAGCGGTAATTCCTAAACCCAGCATGCCATGTCCATAGAAATGGCTCATCAACAAAGGCAATGCCAGGTTATAGTTCTGCGTCACGATTCCAGGAGCGAGAGCCAGAGCAATCATTCCCTGTACCGTTACAATTGCCGGGAAGAGCATCTTGGGCACTGCTGCGACTAGGGGCGTTTTCTGTGCAGAGGAAAGGTTCTTGGCGGCCATAGCTCTCTGCACCAAGAGAAAATCGGTACACCAATATGCAGGAGAGGAACACATTCCCATCCCGACTACCATCACCCACCAGGGAACGCCGAGAGGATCGTTCGCAGCTCCCATGCCATGCCAGGTATGAAGAAACTGCTCCGGTAATTGCATAGTAAGGGCTTTCCAGCCACCCAGTTGGCGAAGCCCTAAAAAGGTAAGAGGCAGGAATCCAATAACGATTAGAAAGAATTGCAGAAATTCGTTGTAAATTGAGGAAGACAAGCCTCCTAGAGAGACAAATACCAGCACAACGCCCGCAGCCAAAGCAATGCTCGCAGTAAACGGCCATCCCAACATGCTGCGAAAGATAACCGCAAAAGCGAACATGTCAATGCCGGCCATGAGTATGGTCACAACGGCAAAGCTGAGAGCATTCAAGAGATGCGCCCGATGATCGTAGCGTAGACGCAGATACTCAGGTACGCTACGTACGCCATTCGCGTAGTAATAACGCACCATGAAAAGACCCAGGAAAACCATTGCGGGAATGGCACCAACCCAGTAGAAATGATTGGTGCGCATGCCATATTTGGCGCCGTTCGCGATATGCCCCATCACTTCAAGGGCACCCAGATTTGCCGACATGAAAGCAAAGCCGGTAATCCAGTGAGAAAACGAGCGCTCCGAGAGAAGAAAGGCAGAGGAAGTCTTCATCCTGCTCTTGAGCACATACCCAATTGACAGAACAACGACAAAGTAAAGAGAGATGATTGCAATGTCAACGAAACTTAGCTTGATCAGCATGAGAATTCTATGGCCGCTCGAAGTATCTCTAGATACCGATTTCGGAACGTACCACTTTCACATTGCTGCCGCCTTGCTGTCAATCATTATATGGCATGCATTCCGCAAAATATAAAAATTTTCTTTAAACCGGGATATCAAAGCTGTTTATGCCAGATATATCTTCATTTTCTTTAATTTCTAAATATGCGGAATCTATTCCGCATACAAGACGAAACAACGGAACATTGGAAACGGTTTCCTTACAATACCCCTTGGCCGCAGAAGACTATCCCGCCACCAACTCAGCAGTAATCGCAAAGATAGCTAGCGATAAATCAGGCACTTGCAACTTGCATGTCAGATTCAGGATTGAACCGGAAGTGATTTGCTGAGTGCTATAAAGCAGAATGCGATATTGCTCTCGCGCAAAGTCCTTACGATAGAGCAAGACCGGTTGCGCTTCTGTCGCCAGAGGCTCTATCCGAGTGCCTTCGTGAATCAGATTCGCAGCAACAACCTCATATCCCCAACGTAGAGGAATCTCTATGGTTCTATTGGAGGAAGTGCGAATAGTGTAGCTTCCGAGAACCTCCCCTTGTTTGTCCCGATGTGGATAACCGGAGGGCAAGGTCACGTTTCCCAGGATGTGGAGCCGTGTGCATCGTGCCGGGATTGGAAACGATACATTCGAGTTCTGCAGCACAACAACAGGCCGGACAAAATCGTCTACAGCAGGAAGCTGAAATGGAATGCCTGCAATCTCCAACTCCTTGGTAGCAGAGACTTTCCAAAGCTGGAAGCTTTTCCCTGTACGTTTCCACTGGTCACTCGTTCGGGAATTCCTGGGCCAGAATTCAATCAGTTGCTGCTCAAATTCCTGCCATCGCTTTTCAGCCTCCGGGCCCTGGATAGAGGGGGTCAAATCAACAGGCCGATATTCACTGTTTGGGGCCCACGCAGTGTGACGCAACGGCAGAACGATTGGCTCTACATCTGCGGAGATGTGTTCATGACGGCGGCCTTCAGCGAGCCGCTCCAGTTCCATATAAACTTCGGACCGGGGCTCCCTGCCCTCGGTAACCACGCCGGATTCAAGGACACCATTGTTCATCTCGGCATCGACCCGGCTATATTGACGAACATCCTGCCACGACCAGAAAGAGCAACCGGCAAGCTTTGTATTTTCGAAGAGATCGAGTAGCCGGTCTACACTTGCCGACATAATGGGAAGGGATTGTCCGCAAGCTTTACCTCCCCATTCGCTGAAGGTGAGAGGCTTGCCCGGACCAAAATAATCGGCCTCTCTCTCAAAGCGTTCCATGTCGAATGTGTATGGATGCTGATCGAAGAAATCCATGCCAGCCGCTTCGAAGATCGGTTTCGCTTCTTCCTTGGGGCGATCGTTCGCGGCAGAAACGAATCGATGAATAGGATCGAGCCGGTTGCATCGCTCTTTCCCTTCTTTCAACATCTCTACCGTCCACTTACATTCATTGGCCAGAAGCCAGGCAAAGACACAGGGAGAATTCCAGTCCCTGCGAATTGTCCTTTCCATGATGCGATAGCCGAGTTCAATCTCTCCCCGGGGCATCGTACGAAAATCCATGATCCAGTACCCGGGTTCTTCTGTAACCAATAGTCCCAACTCTTCGGCAAGATCAACGATGTAGCGGTCATGCGGATAATGCACAAGGCGAACGAAGTTACAGCCGAGCGCCTTGATCATCCTCATATCCTGTTGCTGCTGTACTCGGCTAAGGGTAAATCCCTGGTCCTTCCACATATCGTGGCGACAGACGCCGCTCAGAAGGAGACGCTTTCCATTCAGGAAGAACTCCCGCCCTACAGCCTTGATTTCACGAAAGCCTGTCTTGCAGTTCCAGCGATCTTCGATCTTCTCCGACCGAAAGCTTGCCTGGAGCCTGTAAAGGCGAGGGGTCTCAGGACTCCATAGTGCCGGATTTTGAAGAGTAAAAGAGACAGTTACTTCCTGAGATCCTGGAAGGGCGCTTACGTGAGCATTTCCCTGCGCAACGGAATTCTCTCCCTGAAGGAGTACGACCTCAAGCTCTGCCGTGGACGTTGCTTGGTTGGAGAGATATACCTGTGCCTGGCAGGATACCTGACTATAGTCGCTACTGAGTTCATAGCCAAAGCGAACATTCTCGATAAAATTTGCGGGCCGCAATTCGATGTAAACATCGCGGATGATGCCACCATAGGCCTCCCACCCCGGGTTTACGCCAAGAGCAATCTCGTCTTTTCCACTACCGTCTTCAAAAGGCGTCAGGTCTGCAATCGTAACCTCAACCTGATTCTTCCCTTCTTTCGACTGAGTAGTGAATTCGAATTCGTAGGGGACATAGGGCCCCATTTCGCCTAGAGGCTTCCCATTCACCGTGACACGGGCATAGTACGTAATAGCCTCGAAGTGAAGGAAGACGCGCTCACCCTCCGCGAGCCGAGGCAAAAGGAAGTTCCGCTTAAGCGTATAAAGACCTATCGGAGGGTGGGAGGAGGGAACGGTAACGTGATCATAGAATTGCCCATGAAGATAGCGCTCCCATTCCCCGTTAAGATTCACACGGGAGCGAGAGGTCTTTTCCTCCACCCGGGTCCGACTTTCGCCTAAAGCAGACAAACCAGGTAGAACAGCGGAGGCGCCCAATGCAGTCAAAAACCCGCGACGATTGATCATGCAACGCTATCCCTTTCCTCAATTCTCGATCAGTATTTAAACCTTTCAAGCGCAAGCATAATATCCCATCGCGAGCTATAACCACCACTGAATCGGCATTTCCAGGCGAAATCGATTAGGAACGATTCCCTTAGACGAAATCTTTTCACTACCTACTCGCTCACTGTTACAGGGTCTTCCACTCTTGGCTGAAATAGCACTACCATCCGTCCTCAAAAATTTTTTCCTAACCGCAAGTCCAAAACCATGTCTAATGCGCTGAATGGGAGAGAGCGACCACTCGATTGTGCATGCAGTTCTGTCTGGAGACAAGGAGGCCTACGCATCTCTTGTCAAACAGCACAGCCAAACTGTCTTTCGAGTGGCTTTCCGGATCACCGGGAATGAAGCCGATGCAGAAGAGGTTGTACAGGAAACCTTCTTCCGTGCCTACCAGAAGCTTTCGTCCTTTCAGTCCCGTTCCAATTTCGGTACCTGGATCTATCGAATTGCAGTGAACAATGCTTTGAACCTGATCAGACAACGGGAATCGATTGGGAATTACACCGTAACAGAAGACCCGGACCCGGAAGGCATGGAGATTCAGTTAGCTGATACAGCGGCAGGTCCAGACCGGCTGCTCCTGAGCCACGAGATCGGCCGAAGGCAGGAAAACGCAATGAAGGGCCTTTCCGCAACCGAACGTACCGCATTTGTTCTCAGGCATGTTGAAGAACGGTCTACAGACGAGATTGCAGAGATCCTGGAAGTCGCTCCCAATGCTGCGAAACAAGCGGTCTTCCGTGCGGTGCAGAAGTTGAGGAAGGAATTGGCTCCTCTATGGAGAAATTAATGAGGCATGTAACAGAAGAAGAGTTGGTTGAACACTACTACGGTGAGAGTTCCGCACAATCCGGAGTAGCGCTTCACCTGAAGCTTTGCAGTAAGTGCGCAAAATCCTATGAAACTCTTTGTAAGGATTTAGAAGGAATTGAGATCGCTGCGGTGCCGTTGCGCGGAGCCGACTTTGGAGATCAGGTCTGGAAGAAGCTGCGCAACTCATTACCGGTTTACGAAAAGAAGAAGTCTCCCTGGTCGCGAATGTGGAATTGGAAATGGCGGCCTCTCGGATATGGCCTAACCTGCGCGGTTCTGATTCTTGCAGCATTTGTGATCGGACGTAACTGGGAGCGGCACCAGAAAGCAATTCATACAGCTGGAAATACCTCCGTCGGACAACAGCGGGTTCTGTTGTTTGTAGCGGAAAAGCATCTGGAACGCTCAGAGCGGTTACTCATTGAGCTGAATCATGCAAATTCCGATGAGCCCGAAATGACCCACCCGATTCAAAGTGAGGCTCGAAGGCTTTTGGCTGATAACCGTTTGTATCTGCAGAGCTCCAGTATCTCGACGGATCCGACCCTATCCGGAGCGTTGGATCATTTGCAGCGAGTGCTGGTTGAAGTAGCAAACGATCCCAACGGCCTGAATCAAGATGATATTGCACGTCTCCAGAAAGAAATGAACACCCGAGGGCTTCTCTTCGAAATACGAGTCCTCAAGACAAAAGCTGCACAGGCCACAGTTGAAGAGGGATCAGTGAAGAAAGGATTGGCGATCTAGATGAACACGAAAGGCTTACTTATATATTTATTGCTCGGGGGATCATTCGTTGTGCCTATCCCTTCCTTGTGCGAAACCATCGTCGCTGCAGAAGGTAACGGAGCACCCAAAGTCAACTCGACAGAGGAAAATCTCTATAGTGAAGGCACACGTGCCATAAATGAAAGCCGCTGGTCCGACGCCGAAGCTCTCTTTACGAAGGTTATGCAGCAGCATGGGGCACGCGCCGAAGGAGCCCTTTATTGGAAAGCCTACGCGCAAAATAAGGAAGGCCGGGCCTCCGATGCGATGGAGACCTGCACTCAACTTCGGAAGATCTATCCCAAGAGCCATTGGCTGGACGAATGTCGTGCTCTTGAGATTGAGATTCGAGGACAAAGCGGCCGCCCGGTTTCTCCTCAGTCTGAACCCAATGAGGACCTAAAACTACTTGCGCTGAATTCTCTCATGCAGCATGACGAGGCCCGGGCATTGCCGATCGTTCGTCAGATTATCAACGGAAACGACTCCGAAAAGATCAAAGAGCGGGCGCTGTTTGTCCTGGCACAAAGCAACTCCAAGCAATCCGAGGAGATTCTAGGCCAGATCATTCAGGGGCAATCCAATCCGGGATTACAGAGCAAAGCTATCCAGATGTTTGCAATAACGAAGGGCAAACAGTCGGGAGATACTCTTGCCACTATCTATCGCAACAGCAAGGACGAGCGTGTAAAGAAAGAGATTCTGCATTCTTTTGCTATCTCGGGAAATGCCGACAGGCTTTTCGAGATTGCAAAGCAAGAGTCCAACCCTCAACTGGCAAAAGAAGCTATTTCAGGTTTGGGCATCTCGGGAAATGTCTCGGATCTGCTCAAGCTCTATCAGGAAAGTAATCTGAAAGAAACAAAAAGCGCCGTATTGCAGGCTTTCATTCCCACAGGACCGAAGGGAGCGGATGCATTGCATAATATCGCTCTCTCCGAACGCGACCCCTCACTGCAACATCAAGCTATTCGCAATCTCGGTATCGCCGGAGGAGCTTCCATGGCTCCTACTTTGGTGGAGATTTATCAGAAAAGCTCTGTCCAGGAAATCAAGAAAGCTGCGCTGCAAGGACTTTTTATCGCAGGCGATGCACATGATCTGGTGAATCTGGCCAAAGGAGAAAAGGACCCAATCATGAAGCGGGAGATTGTCCGGAACCTCAGCATCATGAACAACAAAGAAGCAAGCAATTACATGATGGAAATCCTCGATAAGTAGGAGAGTTATATGAAACTGAAATTGTGGATGCTGCTCTTCCTCTGTGCTTCGGTCCTTGCGTCCGTTGCCCAACAGCCTCAAGTTCGCAATGCTCACTTCACAACAGAGCCAGCAGGCATCAGCTTGTCTGCGGCGGTGGACCGATTTCTGCATTCAGATCAGCCCCAATGGATTGGATATTCAGCTACAGCTCTTCCACAAGCACATCTTACTTCATGTCCGAATAGGGCAAACACAGGGGATGGATGCTGCGGGGAGTATTCGCTGGAAGAATCGGGCGACCATATAACCAACGATGGACAGAACACTCCTGCCTCAACCGAGTTATATGTTCTGATGCGTCTCGATCATGGAAAGATCGCAAAAATTCGCACTGTAAACGGGAATTGTCCTCTAAATGCAGGAGGCCTTCCCTTTACATGGCTAACCGGTGTTAAGGCTGAAGAGAGTACATCGTTTCTTAAAAGAACCATCGAGGTGGCAGAACAAAGCGACTCCTTCAGACTTATAGATGATGCTCTCGTCGCAGTGGCTCTTCATGCCACACCGACAGCAACTCAAGTTCTCAGCGACCTTGTCGCTCCAAAACAGAGCCTCAAGCTCCGCGAAAAAGCTGCATTTTGGCTAGGAGTGGAACGCGGGCACGATGGTTTTATAGTTCTACAAAAGCTGGCAAGAGAAGATTCAGACAGCCGCTTCCGGGAAAAGCTCACTTTTCCCATCTCACAAAGTTCCGATGCCCAATCGACTGACGAGCTTATCCGGATGGCGAAATCTGATGCTGAGCCAAAGGTTCGTAGTCAGGCACTCTTTTGGTTAGCCCAGAAGGCAGGTAAAAAGGCTACAGCAACGCTCTCCTTTGCTATCGAAAACGATCCGGAGCTGGAAGTGAAGAAGCGAGCAGTTTTTGCGCTCAGCCAATTGCCTAAAGAGGAAAGCGTACCAAAGCTCATCCACGTTGCCGAAACTAATTCCAGCCCGTCTATAAAAAGAGAGGCCATCTTCTGGTTGGGCCAATCCAACGATACCCGCGCACTAGAGTATCTGGAACGGTTACTGCAACACTAGCCGGTATTACTCATGGATTCTGAGCTAGCTCTACAGTTGTAATGTTATCGAGAATGTTTTTCTCTTCCCTTCGCAGTTTCTCCATAACTGAAGTTTGTGCGTTTCTCGGCTTATTTCCAAAATTAGACTGCAATGAAATAAGGGCCAGGAGCAATGTGCCAATTTTCGCCCGTAAGGTGCGGGATGAAATCCTCAACAAGTCGTAATAAAGAGAGTAGGATTCGTTCCGCCCTGCCGGGGCCTTGGGGACTCGCCTCACCTGTTCGCACGGAAGAGTTCTAGTTCTGAGAAGCTTCAGAAGAAAGCTTCATCACCAGAAGTGTCATGTCGTCGAACTGAGGAGTCCCCGCGGTAAAGCTATCTACTTCAGTAAAGATCTGCTTTATGACTGTGTCTGCAGAGTCAGAACTTCGACGAGCCGCAGATTCCAATCGCTCTTCGCCCCATTCCTCATCGGTAGAGGACATCGCTTCGCTGATGCCATCTGTATAAGTCACCAGTACATCTTCAGGCCGGAGAACAATTTTCGCCTGCTCATACGTTGTGTCGGTAAGCAAACCGATCACCGGCCCGCAAGCACTAAGCTTAACAGTTTCAGATTCCCCTCTCAGAATCATTGGCGGGTTGTGCCCTGCATTCACGTACTGCAAAATCCGTGATTGGGGATCATAGGTAGCGAAGAAAAATGTTGCATAACGATTGGAAGCCGAAGCCTCATAGACCAAACGGCTAACCTTGGCCATTAGCTTGGCCAAATCCTGAGGAGCCTCCAGCGTGGCACCTCGCAAGCTGGCGCGCAGACTGGCCATCAGTAGCGCAGCGGAGATACCCTTTCCGGAAACATCTCCAATTGCTAAACCGATTCGCCCATCTTCAAGAACCATGACATCGTAATAGTCACCACCTACACCTAAAGCCGGACGGCACGTACCGGCTAGGGTTGCTCCTTTAACGGCAGGAAGCTGCTGAGGGAAGAGCTTCTCCTGGACCTCCCGTGCAATTTCGATTTCGCGATGAACGCGTTCCCGTTGTGCTGCCTCTTGCGCCAGGGAGTGTGCCAGTTCGCTGACCTCAAGGGCCAGCCCTGCCTGAGAAGCAACCATCTCCAACAACGCAATATCGTTTCGAGTATAGGCAGCCTCACTCTTTTTGGGCCCGAGGGTAATAAAGCCCATTAGCTTACTGCGTCCAGCCATGGGGAGAAGAATCTCCGCTCCCAGCTTCTCCAGAATCTCCTGCTCCGTTGCACTTGCAAGCAAATACCAGCCGTCAGCTTCTTCTCGATGCAGCCTGACGGCCGTTGTCCTTTGAGCCAACCGTCGTACCGTGGAAGAATGCGTGCTCAAAACCACCTCGTCGGTCAAGGGCATGCCGATAGCCTCTTGCAGCCGGAAGCCGTCTGCTCTGCGCATCAGCACTCCCACGCGAGGAACATGCAATGTTTGTGCCACGCTCTGAGCAACTGTTTTCAGAAGAGGCTCAGGATCAGTAAACCGCCGCAGTTGGTCGGAGAGATCCTGAAGGACCTGGTCAGCATCATAGGCCTCGCGAAAAAACTTCCTGTCCAGTAGTCCTTCCAAACGCTTATTGACACCCTTCCGGAGAAGAACAACCAGGCCTACAAACAAGATCGCTTGCCAAACATCGGACGCATCCGGTTGCTTCTTCTCAAAGACGGGCAGGAACAAATGCATTCCCGCCGCAAAGATCAGAGCCATCTGTAACAGCCATAGAGTTGCCCGGGCGAGCAGGTATTTTGTCCCGATGCGTAACAGAACACGTACATCCATCGCACGCTCTACCAAGACAACATAGGCAAACGTGAGCGGAGCAACCATAAAGAGGGCAGATCCTAGATATCCTGCCCAGAAATGCTGTGTCACATCCGGCCTTATGCCAAACGAGGGAAGGATTACGAAAAAGACTAGAACCGCACCCAATCCGATTGCAGAACCGGAACATAGCAACCGCATCCTGCGTCGTGCATCTGCCGTAGACGCAGAACGCAGCTTATCCCCGATGAGAACGGCATAGAAGATAAGGCTAAGAAGATTAACCGCGTTCAGTACATGCTCGAGCCATCCTGTCAGCCACGTTCTCCAGGGCTCAATCGCGCCAACATAGTATTGCCGATAAATCACGACTAGAAACAGAGCGCAAACCAGAAGTCCCGGGCCCACAATTAGCCACTTTAGCCATGGGAATCGGACATCGATCCTCGATCTCTCCGGGAAATACACCCCAAATACCGGCAGCATCAAAGGACCAAGCATCTGCATCGCCTGATACCAGCTTCCCAGGAAAAGTATTCCCCGCCCGGTTGCCATGGAAGGATCCAGAAACACAACCTCGGGAAAGGTCAGCATCACCAGCAATAGCCAGGCATTCGGCTCTCCAGGTTTTGCTAAAACGACCCAATAGGCAGTGAGCAGGCAAATTAAAGGAGTGAGAAAGAACAATCCGATCAAACGAATCAGTAATCCGGGGCTAGGATTCTCCGTAGACCGGGGACTGAGATGCACTGTTGCTTTGTGAAAACTACCGTCCGGACGTACTGTCTCGACTTCCCATACATCCCCGGGATGCGCAGCTAACCTCATCTCCTGAAAAAGTGCGAGCCCCTGGTAGGATTGCCCATTCAGGCTTTCCAGCCTCTCCCCCTTAACGAGACCGGCAGATTCAGCTTCAGGACGCACAGCTGAAAGCAGATGGGAGTCTGCGTCCAAGTCAAAGGGATTGCGCACCCAACGTTCAGAGTGTTGCCAGGAATTCAGTCTGGACCCCAGACCGGCAACCCAGTAGCTCATGCTTGCTGCAATGTAGAGCAGTAGCAATAGTCTCAATACATTTGCTCGGGTTGGCAGCCGCATAGGGATTCATCCTACCCTGGCGAGTCAGGGTAAATACAACAATTTCCTTATATTTCAGCTACGAAGACTACCTAAGAAAAGTTCCTGGTGTCCCTCATCTCGGGCACAGAACTCTCTGCTCTGCACGCATTACGAAGAGAGTACGCTCTCAGTTACTACAACAACGCACAACGGTAGATTACCGAAGATAAGAGCACCGGTTGCACAATAGCGTAGCAAATCACACTGCCCCAAGCACATACCGTCTCGATCTCACCCCTTTGCCCAATCAGACACCTTCATCGCTACTTCATAAACGGAGCAAACCTATTTCGGGTTGCCATAGAACCAACTGATTCCGCAGGAGATTCACACGATTGTCTTCGTCTTGGATTCATACCAAAATGTATAATTCTCTGCTCAGTAGAGGGGATTTGTTTTACGAAAGTGTAAAGACTTTTCTCCACAGGAAGGGATCTTCTTGTGGATTGATTTTCTAACCCATTGATCACACAAAGGACCGGATCTGCGAGGAATGGAAATGGGCAGCGACACCCACCGTACTTATCGCCAACAGAAGGTGCGGTCGAAGCGCTTCTTCCCAGCACTGTACCACCTTAGCCAGCTGAAGATCGGTTTTCGTTTGGCTCTATGTTTCGCCTTCATTGTGTTACTTATGATGGCAGCCGACATTGTCGCTGTCTGGCAATTCAGTCGAATCCGGATTCAGGCCGAATTGCTGAATAGTGTGAACCGGAAATCCGTAAGCGTTCTCGAACTACACTCAAACCTCCTATTGTTTCGCGACCGCCTGGAGACTGTCGCCTCCGCGCAAGATTTCCCTGCTTTCTCTGCCGAAGCTCAACTCCAACGCCAGCAACTTCTGCAAAGTACCGAGCATGTCAGGCAATCGCTGCTGTCTTCGATACAGGGGGCAGACCGTGACCCGATGATCTTGAGCACACTGCAAGCAATTCAAAGTGCTCTTCCCGATCAAATCGACACAATGATCGCCCTCTCCTCCCAAGGAGATTGGCAGGCGGTCCATCTGCGTCTGGAAAACCAAACAAAGCCGTTGATTCTTCTCAGTTCATCCCTCGTCGAAAAAGTCGACCGCGAAGTTGCAAGTGAACGCGCCACGGCTATCGACAGCATTCAGCTCAGCCAAAGAAGAATCATCATGGTCTTTCCCTTCACTGTGTCACTGACTCTGCTTACGGCCGCAATTCTGGGAGTACTCGTCACCCGCAGCATCACGCGACCTCTGGCCCGGCTCGACGCCGGAGCACAAGCTTGGGCACGTGGAGAATTCGACTACCAGGTGGAAGCCGAAGGGCAGGATGAGCTGGCAATACTGGGACGGGTCTTCAATGAAGCCGCTCAAAGGCTCGACCGACTCTATGAGACACTACGCAGCAATGAAGCCAGATTTCGCTCCCTTATCGAGCATTCCTCCGACGTCATCACATTACTCGATAGCGATGGGACAATTCGCTATGTCAGTCCTGCCAGTGAGCGAGTCCTGGGACTGACAACCGACAAACTGCAAGGCAGAAACATCCTCGAATTTGTTTTGGCAGAAGAGATCCCCATAGCCCAGAAGCTAATAAGGAATCAGGCTATAGGTGTAATCTCTACAGCTGAACTTCATCTGCTGAGAATAGATGGATCGGTTCGCATCCTTGAAGTAATTACCAGGAATCTTCTCACCGACCCTTCGACCGCTGCTGTCGTCATGAACGCCCGCGACATTACGGACCGCAAGCATGCCGAAGAAGCTCTAGTGAGAAGCGAAGAAAAGTATCGGGCCTTCTTTGAACAGAATCTTGCCGGAAGCTACATAGCAACAGCCGACGGCAAGATACTTGAATGCAATCCGGCCTTAGTAAGAATGTTTGGATTTTCCTCTGCAGAGGAACTAAAGCAAACCAACCTCTCAGCCCTTTTCTCCTCCCAAGAAAAGCAAGGAAGGTTCCAGCAGAAGCTCAGGAACGAACGCCGAATTGAATCCTACGAAGAAGAATATCGTCGCAAAGACGGCAGCATATTGCCGGTCACCGCAAATGCAATTGGCAGCTTTAATGAACAAGGGGAGTTAATAGAGATCAACGGTTTTCTGATCGACGAAACCGAACGGAGAAAGAGCGAAAAGAATCTGCTTCAGGCACAAAAGATGGAGGCAATAGGACGACTGGCGGGGGGAATCGCTCACGACTTCAACAATCTTCTTGGAGTAATCTTAGGTTCCAGCAGCTTGATCCTTGATAGCCAGGATATTCCGTCTGACTTCAGACAGCATGTTCAGGAGATTCTCGACGCCTCTCGCCACGCAGCATCTCTGACTCGGCAGCTACTTGCTTTCAGCCGTAAACAAGTCCTGCAGCCAACTGTTCTGAATCTCAATCATGTTGTAGAGGATGTAGATACAATTCTTCGTCGACTGATCGGAGAAGATATTGAAGTGCAAACCAAGTTGAGCTCCGATTTGGCATTTGTGAAGGCCGATTTCAGCCAGATCGAGCAGGTCATCCTCAATCTCTCCGTCAATGCGCGTGATGCGATGCCAAATGGAGGCGTCATCACAATTGAAACCGCAAATGTAATTGCCGATTCAACATTTGCGGCGCAGCACATTCAGATGAAACCCGGACGCTATGTTCGCCTCTCGGTTAGCGATACTGGGATAGGAATGGATAAGGCCACGTTATCTCATATCTTCGAACCTTTCTTTACGACAAAGGGTCCGGAGAAAGGAACAGGGCTGGGACTTTCCACCGTATACGGGATCGTGAAGCAAAGTGGAGGCTATATTTCCGCCTATAGCGAACCGCAACAAGGAACAACCATCTTCATCTATCTTCCTGCTACAGATAATGTAATTGAAGAAGATACTTTAGAAACGCAGCCTGCCACAACGATGCGTGGCATAGAAACAATATTGTTGGTCGAAGATGCCACAGCCTTACGCATATTGACGCGAAAGATCTTGGAAAACTGCGGTTACACCGTTCTCGAAGCTGAAGATCCCCATCAGGCCACACAGCTAGTCGAGAAGCACAGGGATTCCATTGATCTGTTGCTTACCGATGTGATCATGCCGCAGATGAGCGGGCCAGTCCTGGCAGAACGCCTTTTAGAGAAAGACCCGAAGCTTAAGGTTCTCTTTATGTCCGGCTACACAGACGATGCTATTGCGGATAATGGGCTGCTAAGGCCCGGAGCCACTTTGTTGGAAAAGCCATTTACGATGCAAGCGTTGACGGGGAAAATACGCGAGGTTCTCGACGGATCGCGATCCAATAATAAATAAAGGGACTGAAGCTATAGCACCAGGAATTCTAGGAACTAAGCTCGTATTGTCGAAGGACAGCAACATGAAATTTCTGAGATTTCGTGAGACTTATCAACTACTGCTCTTATTCAAAGATCTGGTCCTTCTGCTGCCAATGGCTTATATGCTTATAGGCTGTAGCCCCTCTAAAAATAAGCCCGTCCCCCAAACCTTGATCATGATCGATCAGGGTTGGTTGAGCAAAGAATTTCGAGATTGGCATGACCGCGAGTTTCGCGACTTTGCAAAAGAATCCGGAGTGCAAGTAGAGCTTACTCCCTCTCCTGAAACGGCACTGGACCAGCTGGCTCTATGGCAGAAGCTTCTTTCCAGCAACTCCAGTACTCCGGATGTTTACGCAGTTGACGTGATCTGGCCCAGACTTATAGGACGCTATCTCGTTGACCTAAATCCATACTTGTCGGATCAAGACCGGGCGAAATACTTCCCTTCTCTTTTGGCGAATTACACGGTCGATGGAAAACTCGTTGCAATTCCCAGTCGCGCAGGCTCTGGAATCCTCTTTTATCGCACTGATCTGCTGCAGCGATACGGATACAAGAAGCCCCCAGAAACTTGGGAGGAACTTGAAAAGATGGCCGCCCGAATCCAGGCAGGAGAACGGGCCAGGGGCAATAAGAATTTCTGGGGATATCTCTGGGAAGGTGCCCCTTCCGAAGTATTGACCTGCAACGCACTGGAATGGCAGGCATCGGAGGGTGGAGGCAAGATCGTTGAGGATAATCGCACGATCAGCGTAAACAATCCACAAACAATCCGTGCCTGGAAAAGAGCAGCGCAGTGGGTGGGAACAATTTCGCCTCCAGGGATTCTTGCCTATAAAGAATGGGATGCCATGAACCTTTGGCAATCAGGTAATGCAGCCTTCATGAGAAATTGGACGGCTGCATACGTTACGAGCCGGAGTTTTGCTTCTCCAATTCGGAATAAATTCGATGTAGCAGTTCTTCCTGGCGGACGGGCTGGCCACGCCGCAGTTCTTGGCGGACTTGGTTACGGAGTATCGCGTTTTTCCCAACATCGGAAACAAGCCATTGCACTAGCTCTTTTCTTAAGCCGCGAGAGCACTCAGACCGAACAGTCACGATTGATAGGAGAACCGCCCACCATCCCGGGTTTGTATCAGAACCATGAGCTGATAACCAGCTTTCCCTACTGGAGGATCTTTACTCCTCAATATGTGCAAGGACTAGTTTCCCGGCCGGCCTTAGTAACCGGTGAAAAGTATGGCGAGGTTTCCAAAACCTATTTTGAGACGGTGCATTCTGTCCTCTCAGGCCAGAAAGATGCCACCGCCGCTGCTGCCGAACTCGAAAGGAAACTGATACAGATCACCGGATTCCCGAGCGGAAATCCTCCCCAAGCCGTAAGCCAGGGACATGGGCAATAGGTAGAAAGAAAACTGCAGTTTTCTCTCTACCTATCAAAAGTAGCTCTATACAAAATGGCGGAATAGGAAGAACAGGCAGCCTGAAAGTGCAGCTGCAGCGGGCAAGGTGCAAACCCAGGCCAGCAGGATATTGCGAATTGTCGGAAGTTGAAGCCCGCTTCGATTGGCAGCCATCGTTCCTGCCACACCCGAACTAAGCACGTGGGTTGTGCTAACCGGTAGTCCGAATTTGTCAGCAACATATATAGTTCCCATCGTTATCAGCTCAGCCGATGCACCTTGCGAATAGGTCAACTGTTGTTTGCCAATCTTTTCGCCCACGGTAATAACGATCCGTTTCCAACCAACCATGGTTCCCATTCCGAGAGCCAAGGCGACAGCGACCTTAACCCAAATGGGAATGAACTTCGTGGCGTTATCCACCTTCTTCTCGTAGTTTGCCAAGACCTTATTTTGTTCAGAGCTGAAACCTCCAGCATTCGACTTCTTCATCAAACGAAGGGTTTCGCTGGCAACATACATATCATTGCGGACGTTTGTCTGTTGGTTATCTGGAACAGCAGAGAGGCTCTTGTAGAGTTGAACCTCATTTGCGATGTCACTGACCATCTGGCGTTCTGCCAGAAGTGTGTTTGGCGTGAATTGCCGGGTTCGAATGTATTGAGTGAGCTCTGCGCGAGGATTCTGCATTGTGGCACTGGAATCCAGGCGGCTATTCAACACTTGGACAGCCTGTTCGGAGACAGCCACAAAATCCTGCACCTGGTTGTATCCGATGGTATGGTTCAGGGCATAAGCCGTAGGTACGGTGCCGATCAGGATAAGCATGATCAGGCCCATACCCTTTTGTCCATCGTTAGAGCCATGGTAAAAGCTGACGCCGGTACAGGTCAGGATAAGGAGTGCGCGAATCAGAAATGGAGGAGGCTCGTCGTTCTTTGGGGACTCATAGAGGTCTGGGTACTTGACCAGAGATTTGAGCAATATCAGAAAGAGTGCGGCACAAAGAAAGCCGACAACAGGCGAAATGAAGAGAGCACGAAAGACATTTGCCGCCTGAGCCCAATCGACCCCGCTGGTTCCACTTTTTGTGGTCATCAGCTGATTCACGATCCCTACCCCGATGATCGAGCCAACCATCGTATGAGAGCTTGAAGCTGGAAGTCCCAGCCACCAAGTGCTCAGATTCCAGAGAATCGCCGATACCAACAGGGCAAAAATCATCGCAAAGCCGGGTCCGGAGCCGACTTGCAGAATCAGTTCAATGGGCAAAAGGGAAAGAATGCCAAAGGCCACAGCCCCCGAAGAAGCAAGAACCCCGGCAAGGTTCCACAATCCAGACCAAACAACGGCTACATGGGGTTCAAGGGAATGCGTGTAGATAACCGTCGCTACAGCGTTCGCCGTATCGTGGAATCCATTAACAAATTCAAAACCGAGAGCAATGAGCAACGCAACGCCAAGAAGTACAAATGGCCAAATCGTTGGAAAGTGAACTGGACTCAGGTCACTGGAAAGATGTAACGCTGCATAGGCGATTCCGCCAATAGCCGTCAGTCCAAACAGAACCACACCTAGCTTGCCAGCTGGTTTGGGTTTGGCCTTTAGCTTTTGATCGAGAAGCGATTCAACTCGAGCAGGTGGAGGAGCTACAACTACTGTTGATGACTCCATCAGTCTGCTCCAATATCTATCGTGCTGAGCACACTAGCAGGCCGAATGGACAAAGCTGATGACATAAAGTCGAACAAAACTTGACGCTTTCGCGAGTGAAGAACAGAGAAGTATACCAGCAGGCACTCCCTAAAACGAAAAAAATAAAGCGTCCAGGCTCCATCCATTAAGGAATATACCTGGCTCAAAAGAATAGTTTATCGCTAGATACAAATTCGTCGGGTTATCTCTTTCGAAGAATACTCACTTTTTAGGTTATTCTCTGGCTTTGCCTATCCTTCTCCCTTGACAAAACCATCAGCAACTATATTTCCGATACTCTCTGATATGACACTATCCATTGGTATTCAAGGACAAAACAAGTCGTCTGGAGTTCTGAAAACCAGGATATTGATAGAATAAGAATGAAGAGGTGTTTGTATTAGTTGATTGCAGCAGAGCAAGCTTGTTTTGAGGGTCAAATTTGACCTTTATTTGCTCCCCGATTACCAATATGCTGCACAACCGATTACCAATGGCCCTGACTCCCGTCTTCCTGAGGCCGAAGCTCTTTTGTTTAATAAAAAGTTGCTCGCCACATCCTTCCGTTTAGCACGCTCTCTGCCTCATAGTGATCTCGATAAAACATCGAAACAGCAAGCAAAAACCTTATTGCAATCCATTTGCAATAATACGCAACTGATCTGCATCTAAATCCGCGAATCAAAGCACTGTTTCCGTCACAAAAACTGCATTTTCGCTTAATCTTCAAGAATAAAGCAGATTTTAAAAGTATCTGTAATTGATACCAATTCGAAAAAATGAAAACTTTTTGGTTCATGAATGAGCCCGAACAAATATTTGTACAACCATCCGGTTCGAACGCCGGGCACTAAACAGATTCAAGAAGACAGAGAAACTCGATGACAATCGATCCCCTTCCGGATACCGAAAATATTCGGAGACTTCCCAAACTTATTGGGGACTCGCTGTAGCACAACAGGACATTCCATTATGCTGGAGAGGTTCGAATTTTCAGTACCGATCACCAATTGCCATGCCCAGGGTTTCGATCAGTAGCGTTTGGCATCAATTAATGTGCTACTTTCACAGCCTCGGGCATCTTTAGATAGGGAATGACTCTAGCGCGCTGACATGACAGCTAACTTATTTCGGCATTTTCGTCGCGAGGAATGGGCGGCCTTACGCTCAAACGCTCCTTTATCTCTTTCAGACAACGAACTTGCAATGCTCCGCAGTGCCTACGATCAGCTTTCGCTGAAAGAAGTTGAGGAAATCTATCTGCCTCTATCGCGCTTCTTTCATCTGCATATGAAAGCGGCTCGAAATCTCAATTTGACGCGGGATATTTTTCTAGGGAAGGAAACAGTTCCAACTCCCTTCGTAATAGCGATCTCCGGGAGCGTTGCTGTCGGCAAAAGCACGTTTGCGAGGGTCTTTCAGGCATTATTGAGCCGCTGGCCTGAGCGTCCGAAGGTCGATCTGGTTACCACGGATGGGTTTCTTTATCCCAACGCAGTATTGGAAGAACGTGACTTGATGCAGCGCAAGGGCTTTCCGGAGAGCTATGACCTGCATCGCCTCATAAACTTTCTCTCCGAGATAAAGACAGGGGCTAGTGAAATTCAGGTGCCCTTGTATTCACATCTCAGCTACGACGTACTCAAAGATGAGCACCAGATTATCCGCCGGCCTGACATCCTTATTTTTGAGGGCCTAAATGTTCTCCAGGCCCCGCGAGGAGCAGGTGTCGTAGCTTCGGATTTCTTCGATTTCTCTGTCTACATCGACGCTGATGAGGCAGACATCGAGCATTGGTATATCGAACGCTTCCTATTTCTCCAGCAGACCGCATTACAAGAACCCCGTTCCTTCTTTCACCGCTTTAAGGACCTGCCGCAGAATGAAGCGGAACAGCTTGCAGCAAAGGTATGGAATGAAATCAATCTGGTTAATCTGAGAGAGAACATTGAGCCAACCCGCCTTCGGGCAGACCTCATACTGCACAAAGCATCCGACCATTCCATCCGTGAAGTGAAGCTACGTCAGATCTGACAGAGAAGTGAAAGCCTCAAGGTCCTGGCCAGACGGCCAGGACAACTTACTGAAATTAATAGACTTCCCAAACATCTGCTCCATCTCTCAGGGAATTCATTAAGACATGGCGAGTTTTCTTTTGCGACAATAAAGGTGCTGAACTCGAGAAGATCTTGCCTGAATCGTACAAGAGCAGATCATTCCATCACGGATGTGAACGTCAAACTATGAATTTTGCTTCGATCTATCATCAGGGCTTTGCCAGAGTGGCCACATGCACGAGCAGGTGCAGCATTGCCAACCCACCGGAGAACGCCAAATCGATCCTTGAGGTGGCACGTGCCTGCGATGCACAGGGAGTTGCCTTGGCAATCTTCCCGGAATTGGCTCTTTCTGGCTATGCGATCGAAGATCTGCTTTTGCAGGACACCTTGCTCGAATCGGTCGAGCACACGATCACGAATCTTTTGTCAGCCACAAAAGAGCTCCGTCCTGTTCTGGTAATTGGCGCTCCGCTTCGTTATGCAGGCAGGATTTATAACACTGCGCTGGTCATCCACAGAGGCAAGCTTTTGGGTGTGGTTCCAAAGACCTATTTACCCACCTATCGCGAGTTCTACGAACGCAGGCAACTGGCTTCGGGAGATAACGCAGAGGGGACTATTTCTGTAGGGGGTATCGAAGCCCCGTTTGGATCAAAGCTAATCTTTGCAGCCGAGGATCTGCCCGGCTTTCGTCTGCACGTAGAAATTTGCGAAGACTTCTGGGTTCCTATCCCGCCGAGTTCTGAAGCAGCTCTGGCAGGTGCCACAGTGCTGGCCAACAGCTCCGGAAGTCCGATCACAATCGGACGTGCCGATACGCGACGTCTTCTCTGCCGATCCCAATCTGCACGGTGTCTGAGTGCTTATCTGTATGCAGCCGCCGGTGCTGGCGAATCCACAACAGAGGTCGCCTGGGATGGACAATGTGTCATCTTCGAAAGCGGCACGTTGTTGGCAGAAGGCAGCCGCTTTTCGAATGAAAACCAGATTGTAGTGGCGGACATCGACCTGGACCGAATTCGTCAGGAAAGAATGCGTATGGGGACGTTCGACGATAATCGGCGTGTCCATGAGGCCCAAACCAACAGCTTCCGGACAGTGAATTTCCGTCTGGAACCGCGGTATGAAGACATCGGCTTTCAGCGCACCGTCGAACGATTTCCCTTTGTTCCCGCAAACCCGGAGCGCCTCTCACAAGACTGCTATGAGGCCTACAACATACAGGTGGCGGGACTGACGCAACGTCTATCGGCAACCGGCATCAAGAAATTGATCATTGGCGTCTCCGGCGGCTTGGACTCGACCCAGGCGTTGATCATTGCAGGAAAGACCGTAGACCGTCTGGGACTCTCCCGCGAGAGCATCGTCGCGGTCACGCTCCCCGGCTTCGGAACAGGAGAAACAACGAAGGCCAACGCCATGCGTTTAATCTCCTCCCTGGGAGCAACGCACAGAGAGATCGACATTCGACCTGAAGCATTACAGATGCTCAAGGACCTGGGACATCCCTTCGGAAGAGGAGAAAAGGTCTACGATGTGACCTTCGAAAATGTGCAGGCAGGATTGCGCGCCGACTACCTCTTCCGCTTAGCAAATCACGAAAATGGCATTGTGGTGGGAACCAGCGACCTCTCGGAGCTGGGATTGGGATGGTGCACCTACGGTGTAGGCGACCAGATGTCGCACTACCACGTAAATGCAGGAGTGCCGAAGACTCTTATCCAACACCTGATTCGCTGGGCAATCAGTTCGAAGCAATTTGAAGCTTCCGTACTCGAAACCTTGGACTCCATTCTGGCTACTGAAATCTCCCCTGAGCTAGTTCCGGCTGATAGTGATGGTGAAATCCAAAGCACAGAGGCCATCATCGGGCCCTATGATCTGCAGGACTTCCATCTGTTTTACACGCTGCGTTATGGCTTTCGCCCTTCCCGGATTGCCTTCCTGGCATTTCATGCCTGGCGCGATGTAAACCAGGGAAGCTGGCCGACAGGTTTTCCGGCAGAAAAGCAGCGTTCCTACACGCTGGCAGAGATCCGGCATTGGCTGCGAGTGTTTCTTTATCGCTTCTTCACCACCAGCCAGTTCAAACGTTCAGCAATGCCGAACGGGCCCAAAGTCACTGACGGAGGAAGCCTTTCGCCCAGAGGCGATTGGCGAGCCCCATCCGATGGAAATGCCAAGATTTGGCTTGAAGAATTGGAACGGGATGTGCCGGAAGAGATCCGCTGAGGCGGAAAGAATGGCCATTCTTTCCGCCTCATTTAGAGCAAAATTCCGCTCTTCTTTACGCTGGGCAAGTCCACAATCTATGCGGGGAAGCCCCCAAAGTGCATCGTATGAAAGGGAGTTGGATTCTCCCAATTTCATAATTCAGGCTTCGGAATAAACTAAAGATATGACTACAGCCGCGCTCACAAGTGAACAGCTCACGCATGAACAGAGATTGGATCGCCTGGCCGAAGTTGCCATCAAAGTAGGCCTGGGCCTGGAACGCGGGCAAGAGCTGGTAATGACCGCATCGCTCGATGCCCTGCCGCTTGCACGTCGAATCACCGAACATGCCTACAAAGCGGGAGCTTCCCTGGTTACAACCCTCTTCAGCGACGACGAATCGGCTTTGATGCGTTATCGTTTCGCTCCGGATGAGAGCTTTGATCATGCTGCAGCATGGCTATACGAAGGTTTGGGGAAGGCTTTCAAGAAGGGCGCCGCAAGATTGGCCGTCACAGGTGCCAATCCTTCCCTGCTGTCAAATGAAGATCCGGAAAAGGTAAGCCGCGCCAATCGGGCGGTGTCCAAGGCTTATCGTCCCGCATTGGAGTTAATCACCCGCCACGAAATTAACTGGACAATCGTTGCCAGCGCTACTCCTGCATGGGCAGCGGCCATGTTCCCCGAAGACAAACAGGAAATCGCATTAGCCAAGCTGTGGGATGCGATCTTCAAGACTTCACGTATCGATGTAGAAGATCCTGTTTCCGCCTGGAAGGCACACGATGCCAACTTACATAAACGTGCCGATTATCTGAATGAAAAGCGCTACTCAGAGCTACAGTACCGGGGGCCGGGAACCGATTTCCGTCTTGGCTTAGCCGATGACCATCTATGGCTGGGTGGCGGCACAACGGCCGGTAATGGCCTGTATTGCATCCCCAACATGCCAACGGAAGAGGTCTTTACAACTCCGCATAAAGATCGGGCTGAAGGAACGGTCACCGCCACAAAACCTCTTTCACATCAGGGCACCATGATCGAGGGAATTCAGGTACGTTTTGAAGGCGGACGCATTGTGGAAGCACATGCGACCAAGGGCCAGGAAGTTCTCCAAAAGCTCATCGAGACGGACGACGGAGCCCGGAGACTCGGAGAGGTTGCACTGGTTCCCTACTCTTCGCCAATCGCCAGCAGTGGACTGCTCTTCTTCAATACGCTATTCGATGAGAACGCAGCTAGCCACATCGCTTTAGGCCAAGCCTATAGCTCCTGTCTGCGTGATGGGGAGAAACTCACCTCAGAAGAATTAGCAGCGAAGGGCGCGAACGATAGCCTGATCCATGTAGATTGGATGATCGGATCGAATAAGCTCGATATCGACGGGGTCACCGCCACAGGAACGGTAGAACCACTGATGCGCCAGGGAGAGTGGGTGTAGAGACCTACCCTTCGATTTGCAGTATCAAACATCCTTTAAGGCCCGCAACCTGGCGGGCCTTAAACGTTATGGCAAGTCATTTTGCCTTTGACGTCATGCCTCTGCGCTGAGAGACTTTCACATATGGCATACCGAGGCAAAATTGAGTATGCGCATCAGCGCAAAATTCGTGAACGTAACAAGGGTTATTACCGCGTAGCTCACTGGCCAATCTGGATCTGGGTCTTCTTTTTAGCGCCAGGCCCACTGACCTTTTCTCTCTTTGCAACTGGCTTCCATGGTCCTAATTTCATATGGCTCCTGATTGTAATGGCATGCACCGGAATCGCAGGATGCTACGGGCAGTTGCCGGGAGTAGAACCACGCCCTTATATTTTGAGATTTGACGAATCCAGACCAAATCCTCTCTATAGGAAGATCTGTTACACCTTCGCCTGGAATGCATTACTCTCCTTCATGCTGCTGAACTTGGCAGGATTGGTTATTGCAGTGACGACAGGAGTGTGGATGCTGAAGCAGGTCTATAACTATGGATACTTCCCTGTCTGCCTGTGCATTCTGCTCTTAGGAGCGATGGGAGTTTTGCCTCGGGTACGAAAGACCACTCGTGGCGAAGGAATTGAACGGCGCTATTTTTACGGTGCTGTTTGGTCGATAACAAGTGCTCAGACAATTCTTCTTGTCCTCTGGCAGGTATTGCCCAAAAATCACACTACCGACATTGTGAAGCTAATCATTTACGTAGGCATACTCGTAAGTCTCAGCTTTGCATCCTCCCGAGGAGCATTGCCACGTACTCGCCCCATATTAGCGGGAGAGTGGATGGTAGCAGACTGATTTCATAAACCCCGTAATGAATAATTGAGAACAAAAGAAAGTGCCCGGCTCTCTTGGCGAAAGACCGGGCACTTTCAATTTCAGCGTTGATATCTATCTTCAATTGGAAGGTTCGTAATATACCCAATCTACATCGACGAACCCTGGTGCTTCTGTCTTCAGATCGGTATTGAAGCTGAAGAGAGCAGGGCGTGCAGCTTTCCACCAGCTATAGAAGATTGGCGTGGTCTGACCAAGATGCTCAAAGGATTTTCCACCGTCAGAGCTATAGGAATAAATAGCTGTCTGATGCTCTACATGCACGCGCAATTGAAGATCGCTAGTTTTGAGCGCAGGCCCTGAGGCTTCTGCATTTGAAGCAGAGTACACCAGCGACCTCTTCCCTTCTGCCTGAACTACCCCAATCCAGCTGGCTTTATCGGAAAAGATAGATAACCCGATGCGTTGGCCATTTTGCATTCCCCGTACATCCAAACCCACAGTCAAGTCGAAGGCTGGGTTCTGCATCATTTGTGTAAGAGTGTTTCTTGCATGAACAAGATCAGGAGCAGGCAATGCCTTCAAACGGAGAAATCCTGGTCGCTCCGAAAGTGACCAATAGGTGTTCTCGGGATTATGATTCCATTCCCATTGCGGCCCGAGAACCTTTGTCTTGAATTCATCCGAGGTCTGAGGAACATGAATGGGATAGGCTTTGCCGACATCGGGCTTCTTCCATTCTGTAGCTGGTTCTCCGCTGGTACTCCCCGCTGAAAATTTGCCGACAACAGGCCAGCCATCAACCCATTTCACTGGCTCCAGATATCCGATACGACCATACGCGCCTGCAAAATGGAAATGGAAAAACCATCCCTCACCATTCGGTGTCTCTACATACCCGCCTTGATGCGGCCCATTTACATCCGTGCTCCCTTGAGAAAGAACAGTTCGGAATTCGTATGGACCATAGATACTCTTTGACCGAAGAACTGCCTGCGGACCATTCGACACGCCTCCATATGGAGCAAATATGTAATAGTAACCGTCACGTTTATATAACTTAGGCCCTTCCAGAACTGGCAGGCTCTTCGATTCGACAATGATCTTGCCCTCGTCCAATACGGACTTTCCATCGGGAGCCATTTTGTGCAAGATCAGAGGCCCCGCTCCAGTTCGAGAATGTATAAGATATGCGCTTCCATCGTCATCCCAAAAAGGACAAGGATCCTCCAGACCGGATTTTGCAATCACCGCAACAGGTTTGCTCCACGGCCCTGAGGGGGAATCGGCCGTACTCAAAAAGATGCCTTCATCTGGAGTGGGAAAATATACAAAGAACTTTCCCTCGTGATAGCGAATTGCCGGAGCCCATGCGCCACGGCCATAACGATCTCCGCCTTCCAGGTTATAGGCAGGACTCAAATCCAATCGGGGAAAGACATGGCCAATGATGGTCCAGTTCACAAGATCATGAGACTTCAGGATGGGCAATCCCGGCATATAGTGAAAGCTGGACGCCACTAGAAAATAGTCGTTCTTTACCCTGATCACATCGGGATCGGAATAATCCGCATAAAGAACCGGATTCCTAAAACTTCCATTTCCCAGATCTGACTGAGCCATACAGAACGGCATCTCTCTGGCCAAAAACAAAGCCAAAACGGAAAGTAGGGTCTTCCAGTTTGCCCTGAACATATACTTGAATTTCGGCATAGTAGTAAATCGTCTTAGTAAGAACCTGCAATTCTAGAACGAGATAATCTTATGCCGAAATACGATTTACGCCTTTTTCAGTCGAGATGCTTGAATCGAGTGACCCGCATCCCTTGAGAGCCCAAACAAGTTTCTCAGGTGTTTGGGCTCAATCAGGTAGTTCGTGCTTCCGCTCTTCATGGTCTGTATTACTTACCGCAAAGCAATATCGAAGAAGTTCGCAAGCATCTTTTTGCCGGCTTCTTCTATTTGTATGCGTTGCTGCTCCTGTCCGCTGAGCAAACCTTCAGGAAGATGTTCCTGCCATTCCCTCCAGGTACTGGAACTAGGCTCAACGTGAAACTGCAGTCCATAGACGCAGCGGCCAAAACGGAAAGCCTGATGCGGATACAATTCGCTCGACCCTAACAGCGTCGCCCCTATCGGCAAATCAAAGGTATCGCCATGCCAATGAAATACCGGAACCGAAGATGCCAATCCACTAAATAGAGGATCTTGTTTTCCGGCAGTTGTCAGCTCGATGGCTCCAAAACCAATTTCAGACTGAGGGCCAGGAAAGACCTTGCCCCCAAGAGCATTGGCAAGTAACTGCGAGCCAAGGCAAACTCCCAACACCGGGCGCTGAAGCTGTACGACCTCAGCTATCAATCGAGATTCTTTTGTAAGGAAGGGGTATTCCGACTCTTCATAAACACCCATCGGCCCACCCATGACTATCAGCCCCTTGACGGCATCCGAAGTAGGAAGCTGTGTATCCTCCTGCACCTTGATGACCTGAATCTCCTGGCCACGTGCCTTCGCTTCGGTTGCAATCAATCCAGGACCTTCCCAGGAGACATGTTGAAGTACAAACCATGTAGACTTCATCACTCGTGTGCTCTTTCCTCACTCACTCTGTTCAGAATCTAGCGTCCCATCTACTGGCCACTCCGGAGGCTCGCATTCCGGACACTGATTGTTAATAAACTCGAGCCAACTCAAGATATCAAGCATGGTAGGTAATCGCTGACCATCGCGACTCCGATAGCAGCCGAAGATTTCCGCAAACTTGTCAGTAATATACACTGCCGCTGCAGCAAGACCGTCCGAGGCAACAGCACCCAGCGCCCGATGCAAACGTCCATCCACATCCACTAGAATCGGAAATGGCAAATCATGTACTGCCTTCAGTTCACCAACTTGATTCAGAGAAGCGCGAGTAAGCACCAGCACCTCTGCTTCCAGACTTTTAATCTTGTCATACTGAGACGCTATGTCCATAAGCAGGCCGGTTGTTTCCTCTCGCTGATCGGCAAGGATCAGCACAAGGTTGAGCTTTCCTCTGTAATTCGATAAGCAAATCCTCTCGCCGTTAAGAGAACTCAATTCGAAATCTCTCAGGCAATGTCCTTTAGATGGAGCTCTATCAATAGGCGCAAGCGCACCTGCAGCAATTTCTGCTTGTGACACGACACTTCTCCTTGTGGATTTGCATTTACTGGTTGAGATGAGAGAATTGCGTATTTTGCTGTCAGTCGATATATATCGTGTCACACGAGTATTGCTCGATGACTTTTGTCACAGGAATCTGCGTACGGTAGTAGTCATCAAAAGAGCAGATCTATTTCGATGGGCGTATCTTCGCGGCATCGACAATGCCCGATCCTTCCAACACTGAGTAGAAATGATCGGCATCAAGATTCAGAAGCTTCTCGGATTTGCCGGAGGGCCAACGAATTTCTACCCAATCGATCTTCTTTGCCTCGGATAGACCAAAGTGCACGCGAAAATCGCTCTGTGAGAGATAGCTACCGCCACTACGGACCTCATCCGTCTGAGTCATTCCACCGGCAGAGATTTTTACTCGGGCTCCGATAGCCATGCGATTGCTTTTGGTTCCAGCCAATTCGAAGCTTACCCAATGTTTTCCAGGAACGCCGTTATTGTGAAGAACCATCGGCTCTCCATCGATATCGTTAATGACAACGTCCACATTGCCATCGTTATCCAGATCCCCAACCGCTAGTCCACGGCTTACCCGAGGTTCCGTCAATGCGGGTCCAGCCTGCGCACTGGCATCGCAAAAGCTACCATTCCCATTGTTCATCATTAGGTTTTTGGGCTGCCGATAGCGTGCACCGGTTGGCAATTTATCCACCTGAGGATAGACTTGCCCACTGACGGAAATCAGATCGAGCCAGCCATCGTTATCTGCATCGATAAAAGCATTGCCCCATTTGACCCAAGGTAACGAAGCAAACGCTGCACCTGACTTATAGGAAACATCTGTAAAATTCCAATCACCATCGTTGCGATAGAGTGCATTGTTCTCATCCGCAAAATCGGTGATAAAAATCGACATGCGCCCGGAATGATCGTAATCCCCTATGGCTACACCCATAGAGGCCTGTTCTGCACCTTGATCGCTTACAGCCGTACCGGATTCAAGGCCTATATCGGTGAACTTCCCAACACCATTATTCCGGTACAAGAAATTCGGAGTTGAATCATTCGCAACAAAGATGTCCGGCTTGCCTGTATTGTTGAAATCAACCCATGCAACACTTAACCCGTAGTATCCGCTAAAATCTTCCACCCCAGCAGATTTCGTCACATCGGTGAAGGTTCCATCACCATTGTTATGAAATAGAGAATCACCGGCACCACCTAAACCACGAGGTCCACATTGCACATCAAGACCTCGATACATACAGGTCGGTGTCTTGCCAAATCCTGGAAGATCTGTGAGCTTGAAATCAACATAATTTGCCACCATCAGATCTACAAATCCGTCGCCGTCATAATCACCGAAAGCAGCTCCCATCGACCAACGGCCATCGGCAACACCGGCTTTCTCCGTAACATCGGTAAAGGTCCCGTCTCCGTTGTTTCGATACAAAGTATTGCCGCCCAAACAAGTCACATAGATATCCGGCCAGCCATCATTGTTATAGTCTGCAACGGCTCCGCCCATAGCAAAACATGGATGGGCGACTCCGGCTTTATCGGTGACGTCGGTAAAGGTCCCGTCATGATTATTGTGGTAGAGGGCGCTACGAGCCTTCTGCTTATTCAAGGCCATCTCAATGGTTGGGGCATTGGTGAAATAGATATCAAGCCAGCCATCGCGATCATAGTCAAGGAGCAGAACACCTCCACTCATCGACTCCACGATATATTTCTTTTCCAATGCAGCCAGGTGAACAAAATTGATTTTGGCCTTCCTGGTTACATCCACAAATTGTGGGACTTTGTGACCGGTGCAGACCTGTGACTTTGCTCCCGGAGGGGGAGGAGGAGCAACCGAATGTGCTCCCTGGCCAAGAGCGAATGACGAAATAAGAAGTAATACAGTGAAACCTATTCCCCAACTATATCCGCGTGGTACCTTCATCGTTCTTCTCTCTTGGAAACTCTTTGCCATCGGCCATAATCTACCGCAGCAGAGGACAAACTCTATGGAGTCTGTTGGCCCCCCATGCCCGATTGAGGAGCTTCATGGCTCTTGATCTCCCTATAAATAGCGAGTTCTCGATCTGCGTCAGCGATTCGGCCGGCCTTTCGATAGGCGGACTGCAATTGATAGTGAATGTAGTCTTTTCCCGGAAGGGCCTTAGCCGCGGTCTCCAGATGGGGAATTGCCGCGGAGATATTTCCATCTCCGAGTTGAGCCCTTCCCAATTCATAATGGGCTTCCACATCGGAGGTACTGAGTTGGACAGCCTTTTCCAACTCTTCAATCGCCTTCTTGTTATCACCCTGATCTATATAGATCTTGCCGAGCACCCGATGCACCTGACCAATTTCAGGATGAGCTTTCTCCAGAGCCATCAAATGATCGAGAGCGGCCTTCGTTTGACCTGTCTTTGCCAGCGAGGACGCATAGACATATTCAACTTGAGGAACTGAACTCAGAGAAAAGCCCTCCGCCTGTAAGGTACGGATGCAGCCTTCATAGTCCTTGGCCGTAAACTGGCTAATCCCTAGCATTGCACGAATGTTCTGGTCGTTAGGGTGAGCACGAAGGTAGCGAGATAAAGGAAGGACCGCCTCATCGAATCGCGAAGCCGAAACAGCCGCCCGTCCCCAGTTGTAATCGAGTCCTTCAAGAGTAGGATTCCAACGTGCGGCCTGTTTAAAGCTCTCCAGTGCTGCCGGGTAATTCTGGGCGATGGCAGCTATCGCCCCTAGGTTGTTGTAGCTATCGGCAACTGCAGGGGTAACCCGATGCTCAAAGGCTTCCAGTTTTTGTATCGTCTCCGGATCGGAAGAAACATCGGAATCTGCAGAAGAGGCTTTTAATGCCAAACGAGGATCCCTACTTGCCGACGAACCAGGCTTATCGAGAAAATCTGCCATACGCTGTCTGTCTTGCGAGAGAACATGCTTCATCAGAGCTTGGGCAGATTGCATCTCCTCATGTGCTTCCTGAGGATTCCCCTTCTTCATCAATATTCGGCCAAGCAGATAATGGGCCTTCTGGACTTGGTAGCGATTGCGGGATTCGTCCTTTGTGAGTCGGATACTCTGCCGAAGAGAACTTTCTGCATCGTCTGTGCGCCCCAGATCCACATACATCTGCCCCAAATAGAGAAACGCATCAGGGCTATCGGGATTGAGTTCTGTGGCCTTCTTTAGATACTTTTCCGCCTCGGCGTAGTTGTGCTGAATCATCGACACTTTGCCCAAAGCAGCGTAAGTAAGAAAATCGTTCGGAGAAATAGCCAGCTCTTTCTTCAGCTCCGCTTCCGCATCCGCCAATTGAACCTTGGCATCATCTCCAACCGATATATATGTAGCAGCCAAGCAATAATGTGCTGCGGGATATTTGGGATCTTTTTGAATTACTTTCTTAAATTCTGCGATGGCATTCTGTTGAAAGTCCGAATCGCCATAGGCCCGGCCAAAATACATGTGAATTGCCGGTGTATCGCCGAATGACTTCTCCATCTCAGAGAAGACTTGCGTTGCGCAAGCGCCATCTCCGATATCAAGACAGGTGACACCGAGGGCGTATCCATTCTCAAAAGTAGGGTCGAGAGCGACTGCTGCTTCCAACTCTTTCCTGGCATCCTTATCCCGGCTGTTTTTTCTATATGCCTGCCCAAGAATCTGGTGTGCCTGTGCAAGTCTTTTGCGATCGGAAGGATAATCGTGGATAAACCTTCTTGCTAATGCCTCTGCATGAGGAATATCCCCAAGAGTCAATGCAGCCTGTGCATACGCAATACGCAGGTTCGGAGAATCCGGAGACAAGGCAAGAGCGTCGTCGAAAAGCGAAGCAGCTTTGGAGTAGTTTCCCAGGTGCGCACGGCCAACCGCCAGTTCGCCCAGAACGTCTGCCAAAAATTCGCGGTACTTTTCTGCCGCCTGTTCGAGATTGCCCGATTGCTGAAAGCGTTGTGCCTCATCATAGTACTGCTGCAGATTTGAAGTACTATTCGCTTCTGTGTGACCACCCCTTTGTTGCGCACAAAGAAACATAGGCAGGCAGCTCAGGAGAAGAACTCCCAGCACGCTCTGGATAGAACAAATGGATACTGGTGTTTGCCGCAACATTGGATATTCGCTGGAAGTATACGCTGTCACTTCAGGGGAGAACCACTGCAATTTGAATTTGTCTATTTTGAGTATGCCCGGCTGGAGCTTCTAAGAACATGCCGGGATGGAGCTTGTTGGCTCCATCCCGGCATGGTGGTTTGGCTTATCGCTAGAAGGAATACTTTACATCCAGCTCGATAACTCTCTGATATGGGTTTGCTGTTTTTGAATCCATGAAGCCCCATGTCTTTGAGATCGAGGAGGTGTTCAAGCGCATTGCCTTGGTGTTGTAGTCCACAAGGTACCGGAGGGTTATCTGGTCTTGAGAACTAAATTGCGGTAATGGGTGATTCAGCCAATTGAAGGCGGAGGCACGGAACTCAACCTGGTGCCCTTCGTGCACTTTGAACGCCTTACGGAGAGCCAGGTCATTGTTAAAGTAAGATCCCATGCTCATATAAGGATAGTTCTTCCCACCATAGGCTCCAATTGCAGGCGCGGCGAAGCACTTTAGCTGAACACGTTGATACTTCGCTAGTCCGCTATTAGGGTTGCAGGTAAGAACCGGCTGAATTGCTATAGTCGCGTCCGTACCATAATAGGTGTTAGTACCGAGAGTGGAGTTTACCGATTTCGCAGTCAGATATTGTTGAGGAATGTTCTCATAGCTCAGGCTCATGCCAAAGTCGGGTTTCCCGTTTCCAAGTAAAGCGAGCAGGTTCCCGCCTGCCTGCCAGGTCGAAATACCCGAGATTGACCAACCATTAATCAATCCCTTAACTATAGGATTGCCGTGATAAACATTCCCGACTTGATACATGTAGGAGGCATTGAGTACATATGGGCGATCAATAGCTTCCACACCGTAGTTGTCGTGAATATCGAACGGATTCTTCTGCAAACCGGTACCTAAAGTTTTGGACCAGGTCCCGTTGACGTTGTAGATAAGCTTCCCCGTTCGTTTCATCCAGCTAATCTGCAAGCCATTATAGTTTGTGTAACTCTGCGACTTGGGCACAATTACGTTAGCTGTTCCGTATGCATATCCAAAAGGCCGGTAATCGGAGGCACTGTTGCCGTTTTTCGTTCCATCGAGATTAGTATCAATCTGCTCTGGGTTTTGGGCAGTGACACCAGTAACCGGATCTGGCTTAAAGAACGCGCCGAGCGGAGCCTTGTTCTGATCGGCAAGAGAAGTGAAGTTGCTGCCCTCAATAGTTTCGCTGTAGTCATTAATCTGGCTGCTGCTGCTACCTACGTAGGCAACCTCCAAGAGAGTATTCCACTTCAGTTGCTGATCAACGGTGAAGTTGTAAGCATAGGTCAACGGAACTCCATAATCCGTTGGGTTTAGTCCTGTTTGCCCTCCCGTGATTGTCTGACATGGAGGAGTGGTACACTTTGCGGGAGTTAACCGCCCAATTTGGGACAACAACACCGACTTGTCAGAAGGAAGATTATAGTTATGCACAATCTGCGCCGTAGTTAACGCGGCGGAGTAGTCATTGTATTGCCCCATAAAACGATAAACGCCCCAACCACCGCGAAGCATTGTCTTGCCAGTTCCAAAAACATCGTACGAGAGACCGAAGCGTGGAGACACAAATGCGAGGCGATTCGGTTGTCCGCTTAGAGGTATTCCAGGATCGATTCCGTGCCAGTAGAAGCCAGGATTGATTTTGCCGGCGGCATAATCCGAGGCGACTCTGTCAGGGAAGAAGACTGCCATACCGGTACCCTGCCGATCATACCAGTGTCCGACATGCTCGACACGCGCACCGAGGTCCAGTGTCAAACGAGGCATAGCTTTCCAAGAATCCGACGCATAGAAGGACAGGACTTGGTAAGCCATGTCGCTGACAGGAGCGGAATCGCTTTCGTTATATCCGGTCACGTTCCCCATGATGAAGTTCGCAACTGGATTTTGTGGAGAACCGACCAGGGTGTTGGTGATGATGTTCGTTTTCTGACCACCGTAGTTGCTGATGTTTCCACTCAAATTCGTGTTGAAATTGCCTTGCAAGTTGCTGGTATTTTGAGTAAACCCACCCGCCTTGAAAGTATGGTTACGCCAAGCAACAGTCAGATTGTCAACGAATGCCGGAACTTCCTTACGGACGATGTATTTTCCTGCAGGTTCAAAGATATCCGCCTGCGAAAAATCAGGGAAGGTATAGTTGCCAGCCGATGAGTAAGAAGGAATCAGCTTTGACTTGTTGTAAACAGATCCGTAGCTCGACGGATAGCTCAGAGTGGACTTATTTGCTGCGGTAGTGCTGTTAGGCCCTGTCGGAAGATCAGCAAAAGCCCAGCTAGCGATGAATTCATTCGTGGTAGTAGCGTTAAAGATGTGAATAAAGTGTCCAGCTAGTGACTTACTGCGGACAATGCTATTCAGGCCGCCACCAGGATACGGAATTGAATTTCCCGGAGTCCAGTAGATATGGGCTCCATTTCCCTGTGCAAGCTGAGATGTATAGCCCTGTTGATAGGAAACATAGAACTTTGTATTGTCACTCAGGTTGTAATCCATGCGTGTGCGGAAGATCCAACCATTGTTGACGTTGATAATCGGCTGATAGTAGTTGTATCCGCCAGGGGTAGTATTGGGATCGGCATTGGCTTTGGGCCAGAAGCTGGCAAGCGCCTTTGCACCCGGATCAAGAAATGCCGCAGGTATATGACCGTTGGTTACTGTGCTTCCATCCGGCAAAATGGTTCCACTCAGATCGTTGCACCACTTGCCCGATACTGTAGAAGAGAAGCCACCGGGACAAAGTTTGGCATTCTCAGGATCGCTGCTTGTAAAATTCCCGGCCATCATTGCAGGGGTTGGAATATAGGATCTCAAACTATTGGCATTGCCCTGGTTTTGGAGTAGCCGCTCATAGCCACCCCAGAAAAGAAGCTTCTTGTTGGTCTTCGGAACTGGCCCGCCGAATGTTCCTCCTGGGTAGTAGTAGTGGGCACCAGCTTTCTTAACATTTTGCCTGTTGGATTGCCAATCGTTGGCGTTCAATGCATCGTTGCGCGCATAGAAGTAGGCAGAACCGTGATAGCTTGCGCCTCCCGATTTGCTAATCGCGCTAATGACGACAGGTCCAAACTGAGCTTCGGCACCGAAGTTGGATGCTTGCACCGTCATCTCCTGAGTCATTTCAGGATCGATGGTCGCTAGAGCACCTGCCATGTTGCCCGGATCGATAATGCTCACGTTGTCCAGCAAAAGTGCTGAACCACCACGATTCGGCACACCGTTAACACTTAAGCCATTCCCGAGACCGCTGGTAGCGGCCGTAACATTGACGGTGGTGTAACTGGATCCGGCGTTGGTCAGACCGCCAGAGGTTGTTGTTACTCCCGGTAACACTTTCAACAACTCTGTCGTATCACGGCCTACAAGAGCCAAATTCTCGATATCCTTCGATTCGAGAACAGCAGCACGCTGCCCTCCGTCCGTGGTAATGATTTGTGGAGCTGTCTGAACCGTTACAGACTCCTTTGCGGATCCAACAGCTAGAACAAATGTCGGAACCTTGATCTGGTCTCCGCCGTGCAAAACGATGCCGGTCAGCTCTTTACCTGCGAAGTTTTTCGCTTCTACTTTGACACTGTAAGCACCTGGAAACACCGCGGTGAAGGTGTAGCTCCCGACATCATTGGTCGTAACAACACGATTATCCTTGGTGGCTTCATTGATCAAAGTTACCTGAGCACCGGGCACCACTCCTCCGGATTGGTCTTCAACCGTTCCGGTAAGGGTAGCCGTAACTTGTCCCTGAAGAATATGGGAACTGCCAAGAATAGCTAAGACCGCTACGATCGCCCCCATCCTCCAAAATGCCGACTGCCGAGATCGAGTGTCGGAATGCTCTTCTCTAGGTCTACTTGCATGCCTGCCTAGCAGCATAGCGAGTACTTTGTTGGAAAGCTTGTCTATAGTCACACACTGCCTCCTGATGCAACCTATCTAACCGAAGTTGAGATACACACTTTCTCTGGGACACTACTGCCGACGCCCAGAGAACAGATTGGTGTGCGGCAAGGACTATAGGTAGCCGAATTCATGGATGTCAAGAGAAAAGCGCTTTAGAAAAACGATTTATTCATCGATGTCAAATACCCAAACCGGTACTAATCCCAAAATTCATAGCAGGGATTTGTTGATGCTACAAAAAATCATTTATGGGCTTTTTCATAGCAGACACGGACTGTCATATGACGCAGCTAAAGCCTTTTAATTCAACATATGACAGTCGATGCCCGTTTAGGAATTATGTATGACCGCTATTTAACAGATTTACCTGTAAACATTTCCCAGGGACTAATCTCTTGCCTATTCACTACCGGAAACAATAGACTCTCCTCCGAGGCTGGAAGGTGTAGCGTATGAGAGAAAGTCACACGATACAGGAAGTTTCAGCAACACCACATACGAGACAAGCGGCTTTTGTTCCTTGCTGTGAGGAGGAGCGGCAAACAGTACGCGACCAGCTCGAACGAATTCTTTCCAGTCCGGCTTTTCGAAACAGTAAACGCTATGCTGCCGTGTTGAGATTCATTGTTGAACGCGCACTGGACGGCAACGAAGGTCTCTTAAAAGAACGAACAATTGGAGTTGAAGTCTTCGGTCGGGCTGCCGACTACGACACTTCAACCGATCACGCCGTTCGTAGCGCGGTTGCTGAAGTACGGAAAAGATTGGCACAATACTATCAAGGGGAAAGTACCTCCTCAGAGCTCAAGATAGATTTGCAGCCCGGATCCTATGTCCCCCAATTCCGGGAATCCGGATCCGAAACGCTCTTTCCAATCTGGCCACAGGAAACAAACTGCGAGCAAATTCCGTTCCGCCCACGCCTGCTTAGCACACCGAAACATCACAAATGGCGTTGGCTGATCTCTTTAGCACTCATGCTGCTTGTGATCGGTGGAGGATTAACCTTATATATAGAGCAGCAAAAATACGAACCGTTGAAAAGCTTCTGGCAACCGGTCTTGGACGCCCACGGACAAGTACTGTTGTGCGTAGGCAATGTAGCTGGAGCTCGCCAGAGCGTCGCAGATCCGCTAATAAGCAAAACACCTATTAACTTGGCGGATTACCACAGTCTCGACAATCAAATCATCTTGATGGACGACGCAATCACTCTGGCAAAAATTGCTGGGCTGATGCAGGCGAATCAAAGATCTTACCGTATCGAGTCACAATCGCGCACAACCTTTACCGATCTGCAGAATGGACCTGCGGTACTCATCGGCTTAATGAATAACGATTGGACTGAGCGGCTGGTAAACAATCTACGTTTCTCGGTAGAACGCACGAGCCCCTGGGTAGTAACCATTCGCGACCATGAACATCCTAATAATAATGATTGGTCCTTAAACTATTCGATGCCTTATCTGGAGGTGTCGAAGGATTACGCATTAATCGTCAGAGTCACAGATCCCAAAACGGATCAGATGGTAGTCACGATTGCAGGGCTTTCTGTCTTCGGGACCCTTGCGGCAGGAGAGTTTGTCACAAACCCCCAAGAGATGAAGAAACTTGACTCCTTGACCTCTGGCGGTCTGGCTCACAAAAACCTGGAGGTCGTGATTTCGACCGACGTGATTCGTGGGGAGACCGGGCATCCCGCGATCCTGGCCACTCGTTTCTGGTAAAAACCTATGAGATATTTAAAGACATAGAGTCGCCACGGTCTGTTTTCGGCAACTCCCCTCAACCGAAATCAAGTACACCATTGCGTAAGCTACTCTCCATCCTGTTGCTGGCTATCGTCAGCCTCCCAGCTATCGCTCCGCTATTTCTGCGTGACGGCGACGGAGAAGCCAGTTTGCCACCTTGTTGTCGTCGACACGGGAAGCATCATTGCGCAATGAGCCGCAGCTGGTACGCACAACTTCTCGACCAAAGTCCGCACTTTCGCGCCGTAACGGAAAAGTGCCCCTACCGTCCAGGGACCACAGCCTTTTCCCATAGCAGGACGTGGGCTGTTCCGACAACAGGAGGGATCTTTGCTGAGTTAATCAGCCATCCTTCTATTGCAGTCCAAACGGAATCGAAATGGCGAATCGCACAAATCCGTTGCCGTCAAAAGCGAGGCCCGCCAGCTTCCCCCCTTACATAAGACTTGCACTCGCACTGACTGGAATATTTTCCGCATAGGGATAGACTCGCCAGCAATAGAGAGTTGCAGCTTTCCTTGGCCGAAAGTTGCTTAAGCTCTTGTACCCGGTCTACATCTTTGCGGGAAGGCTCCAGCCTCAGCTATACAGCGCAGTGATGCGTCCATCCCCAAACGCACCTCTCAGGAGAACGTATGAGTTTCCCTCGCAGACTCGTGTCTGCAATCGTTATCTTTGCTGGTCTTCTCCAACTCCCGGCTGACCTGCCCGCACAAAGCTCCGAACATAACGCAAGCATTAGCGGTATTCTTTCCGACCGCTCCGGAGCATTTTTGTCAGGAGCAACTGTCAGTATTCATTCGGTTGAGCAGGACCAGAGCTGGACGGTTCTAACAGACTCTCATGGACACTATTCTTTCCAGCATCTGTCTGCCGGACACTATACACTTACGGTCCATCAAGCCGGCTTCTCGGAATTAGTTCGAACCATTACGCTAGGCGGCACAGAACAAACAAAGCAAACCTTGGTGCTAGGCATTGCGTCAATCGTCCAGCAGATAAATGTCGATAGTGGCCCTGTCAATGACGGACTTAGTTCTAGAGAAATCCGCGAATCGGCCGCACGCGATCTAGGCGATGCAACGGACGAGCTTCCGGGGGTACAGAAGGTACGCAAAGCAGGTATCGCCAACGATATCGCGATCCGAGGCTTATTCCATGACAACATCGCGACGACATTTGACGGAGCAAGGCTATATGGAGCATGCACCGGACAGATGGATCCGGCGGCCTATCATGTCGATCTTTCCGAAGTAGACCATGTAGATGTGGTAAAAGGCCCCTTCGATATCTCAACGCAGGGAGCATTAGGGGGCTACGTTAAAGTTCTGACCAAGGCTCCAGACGGAAATGGACTTTTCTTTAGCTCCAATGTCGCAACAGGCTCCTATGGCTACTACAATCCCTCCAGTACCGTCCAGTTCGGGAATAATGGCGTTCATTTCCTGGCAGGTTATTCGTATCGAACTTCGGAGTTTTATCGTGACGGGAATGGCAGGAAAGTAAGCGAGCTAGGAAATTACCGGAACAACAATCAGGATCTACAGGCCTTTCGGACTCATAGCATATGGACCAAGCTTGCCTTTGAACCAGGCCGAGACCAACGCGGTGAAATCGGCTACACACGTCAGCAAAGCGGCAACCTACTCTACCCATATATGATGATGGATGGCATCTTCGATAACACCGACCGCTTCGTTGCTCGCTATGACCATCTGCGTAGACGCGGATGGGTACATGACATTCATGAGATGGGATATCTCGACAAAGTCAACCACCTGATGGACAACCGTCTTCGTTCAAGCTCCGGCAATCTTCCGCTCTCCATGAGCGCACAGGTTGTATCTTTTACAAGTGGAATCCGTGTAGATGCAGATCTCGCACAGGGATTCACCATCGGCTACGAATTTTATCGGCGGCATTGGAACTCTAACGGTTACATGATCATGTCGATGAAAGGCATGCCGATGACGTCATACTCTCGTTCTCTTCCCGGAGTAACAGAATTCGTGCATGGCGGTTACATCTCCTATCGTCATGCTTTTGGCACGAATCTCCTGCTCACGGGTGGAGGCCGCTATGACCATTCCCATACAGATGCATCGAAAGCACCTTCGATACTCTACCAGGCTTATCATCGGACAGCTGCAACTACAGCAGATGATTCCGGCCTTTCGGGAAATGTAAAGCTCTCCTGGCAAGCGACTCCCTCAACATCCTTCTTTACAGGAATCGGCAGCAACATTCGTTTCGCCGACCCACAGGAACGGTTCTTCCTCAGCGACTCATCAAGAGGGAGCGGTTGGGTTGGAAATCCGCTTCTGACGCATCCACGAAACACCGAATTTGATCTAGGTGTCACAACAAGAAGAGAAGGGTTCGCCTTAAGCCCGCTCTTATTCTTCAGCCGTCTTGACAACTACATCACCCTGTACGCGGCCCAGCGTCAACAAGTGATATCCGGGGTCCTCTCCACAACGGCACAGAGCTATACCAATGTGCAGGCATACCAATGGGGAGGAGAGCTCTCAGGCAATGCACCCATAGCCAAGGGCCTTACTGCATTCGGAACACTGTCTTATACGCGTGGGACCAAAGTTCCTCAACCGAAGAACAACATCTTCAGTAGTAACCTTTTTCAAGTTCCTCCAATGAAGTCGCAACTTGATCTTCGCTATAAACGGCGCAATCTCTACTCTCAGGTATCAGCCGTTATTACCGGCCGACAAGATCATGTCGATCTGGATGAAAAGGAACTGTCCACGGCAGGATATTCTGTCTTCAACACAAGACTGGGATATCGCACAGCCAGTTTCCACCTGGAGGGCGGTATAAACAATTTGCTTGCCAGAGAGTATTCTGAATTCCTCTCGTATACACGCAATCCTTATACAAACGGTATTCGACTGCCAGAACCGGGAAGGAACTTCTTCTTTAATTTTTCTTATACTTTTTCCCGGCTTAGCAATCAAAGCCATCGTTCGCAGTGACGGAATCTGCATGCAGTCGAAATGAATTAGGTTGTTCTCGCAGAGAACGACCTAATTCATTTCTTTCTTCTCCAACGACAGCATCTTCGTTTGTCAGAGAACTCATATCAACCCGTAACAATAGTCAGTAAGAACGAAACCTCTGCAGGTGTATTAGAAAAATTTGCACATCTCCAATTCCGGGCAAGATATAGTAACGCAGGTTCTGCTTAATTTTGCTCGATATTCTCGCGAACAAAACGCAAGGCACGGTAAAGATGTGATTTTATCGTGCCCTCTTTTAGTCCAGTGTATTCGGCAATCTCGTGCAAATCCAACTCATCGCGGAAACGTAACAGAAATACCGCTCGCTGTTGAGGAGAAAGCCGAGGAAGAATTTGCCGCACGGCTTGCATCTTTGCATCAAGCAGCAGCGCCTGTTCGGGGGACATATGCTTATCCGGAATTCTGTCGCTCACATCGACTAGTTCCACGGAGTTTACATAGATCGTCTTCCAAAAAATTGTCCGCCGATTCCGAAGGTGATCCCGAATAAGATTCCGTGCGATTTTCATTAGCCAGGTACTCAGCTTGGCATCGCCACGGAAGGTGTGACGTGCTCTGTAGGCCCGCAGAAAGCAGTCTTGCGTGAGTGTTTCAGCAGCATCGCGATCACGCAAAGAGAGAAAAATATATCGAAAGATACGGGGCCGATGGGTACGGTAGGTCGTATCGAAGTCTGTAAATTCAGAAATATTTAATTGCGACTCCATAGTCGTAGAGCTTGCCTATCTTCTAAACTCAAATGCTCAATGCTGGCACTAATAGTTAGACGCAGACAAACGCAAAACGTTCGATATTGGTGGTTCTTCGACTAAGGATTTTGCAGTAAAAACGCGCTTATTATCGAGACTCAAACTAAACGCTTTACAATTCTTTACAGTTTGTTACAGTCCGTTACATATATATTTTGTGCTTTATGCTTATAGCGGGAGGGATAACGAACTTAACACGACAACAGAGTACGCCATTAGAAGAAACTTACATGATAAGTATTTAATATAAATGGCTACATAGCAAGCGATATAAGCTTTATATGTTGCGCATACCCCCGAATGGGAGTAACTTCGCAAGAATAAGCCATCAACCTCTACTATTACGTCTTATCGGATAACACAGAGAATCCTTCACTGCGCGATTGAAACTTATCTCGTAGAGAAGCAGATTTCTCCTGCTAAAGGCAACGGTGAGGTATGTACACGCATGCCCGACAAGGAATAAAGTCGTGCAAAGAAACGAAAGGCTGAATCTCAGGAATCGGCATCTGCCTGACCTCCGAGATCCAGCCATTTATTTTCCACTCTTTGAGCAGCCAACGAACTGCTGCGTTATTCGGCCAAGGGATCCAGAAACTCATCCTTAAAGGTAAATCCCCAACCGGGGCCTTCATTAGGATAAGCAAATCCTCCCCGCATTTGAATCGGATGTGTAATCAGATCATCGATCCAATCGAAGCTCTCAGCGCCGAAGGCATTGGGCACGGTCAGCAAGAGGGGAACATCGTACTCCTTATAATAATGAGGTAGTACGGGGATATGGTGAGCTGCGGCTAAAGCAGCCGAATCTCTCCATGCCTCAATGGAGCCAAGACGCAACACGTCAGGCTGCCACAGATCCAAAGCATTCCTATGAATCAGTTCCTTGAGTGCAACCAGATCGAACTCTCTCTCTCCCATTGCCAGGGAGATTCCGGCGTGTTGACGCAGTTGTTGATAGCCGGTAAAGTCCGTGTGAGATAAGGGCTCTTCAAACCAGGTAATCCGCAATGGTCTCACGGCATCTGCAAGACGAAGAGCAGTGGCCAGATCCATGCCTTGATTCGCATCCATCATCACGTTTACGGATGACCCGACAGCTTCCCGCACCTTCGTGAGCCGTTCAATATCCTGCTCCAGATCTGGCAGCCCGACCTTTACCTTGACTGCACGGAAGCCTCTTTTCTTATAAGCGACCACTTCCGCCAGCAACTCTTCAACGGAATAGGAAAGCCATCCCCCACTACCATACAGAGGCACCCTGGAGTTATACACGCCAAAGAGCTTCCACACCGGCTGACCGATGGTCTTGGCCCAAGCATCCCACATGGCAATGTCTACCAGACCAGAAGCCCAGCGATGAATGCCTGATTGACCAAAGTATTCAGCTTCCTGGTTATATTTTTGGAGGAATTCGCCCGGACGGCTCGCATCGGCTCCCATCGCAAGCTTCTTCACATCTTTCAGTGCGCCTGCCATTGCACCGGGAGAATAGTGGAAACTCAGAAGGTATGAATCTCCGGAAACACCGTTCTCAAGAGTGATTCTTGCAACGAAAAACGATATCTCACTGATTTGGTGCGTTGCATCTGCAATTGGAATTGAGCGATTCGATTTTGCACGATAGAAGTTAATATCACGAATATTTGTTGAGGTCATAATTACTTTCTTGCTTTCTACAGATTCTAGATCGCCCTTATTCTGCGGAATCAATGCACACAGAATGTGGGATTGAATTTGCCGGAGAACCATCTGGCGTCCTCGGCCGGCATAGCGTTAACAAGCTACAGCCCAGAGCCAACACTGGAAGGCAACCTAGCCCCCAGAACACCGGACCGTAAGAGTAGTGATCGATAATTTTCCCTGTCAGCAGAGTCGTCAGCATTCCACCAAGACCGGCACAGGTTCCCGAAGCGCCCACAACAGTGGCCACTACGTTCGAGGGGAAAAGATCACTGGGTAAAGTCAGCACGTTTGCGGCCCAAGCGCTGTAAGCAAACACGACTACGCTAATCAGAATCAGTGCAGTCGCCGGTTGATGGCACAGATGAACCGCTGCGCCTCCAGCCATCACAAGCGCACTAGCCCCCATTACGATGAGTCGTGAAGATACCACAGAACGCTGCTTGCGAATCAAATAGCCGGATGCCGCTCCTCCGGCAAAATTACCGATTCCAGCCGCAAGGAAGGGAGCCCATGCGGTGACACCAATTTGGCTGAGCGACATGGATTGCACATGGCTCAAATAATCGGGTAGCCAAAATATGTAGAAGAACCAGATAGAATCGGCGAAGAAGCGAGCAAGTATCACACCCCAGGCTTGAGGAGTTCGCAAAAGAGCAAGTGGAGAGATACGTATCTGCGCACGCTCTTCTTCCTGGATTGGAGGTTTTGAATAAGCAAACTTCCATGGCACAAGCCACAGAAAGCCAAGTACCCCGCATACGATAAATGCTACCCGCCAGGAATAATGCAAGGTAATTGTCGCAACGGCAAGAGGAGCTATCACCGCACCGGCAGAAGAGCCCGCATTGAAGAATCCGACGGCGACGGCTCGTTTTGCGGGAGGAAACCACTCGCGGATTGCCTTAACCGCTGTTGGCCAATTTGCTGCTTCTCCCACTCCCATTAGGAAGAGGAAAAGTTGCAGTTCCCAGGTGCTGCGTGAGGTGGCCGCCGCTAATCCTGCCGCAGACCACCAGACCATAGCCAGTATCAGGCCAATCTTTGCCCCGACGCGATCAACGATCCACCCAGCGACTAGCTGCATGGAGGTATAGCCAAGAAGGAAGGCGGTCAGTATATGGGAATACTGACTTGCCGTAAGCGAAAACTGTACGCGCAGTACCGGGCTGACCAAGGACAAGATCTGACGGTCAAAATAGTTCAGCAGCGTCGAAAGGAAAAGCAGCGTTGCAATCCACCACCGTCGTTTGCCCATGTAATTCTCCAGCTGGCACTACAGTCGTACCTTGTAGAACTAGAATCCTATGCTTGCGCCCCCATCGACAGGCAAGACGACACCATTGATGAAGGAGGCTGCAGGAGTACTAAGGAAAACAGCCGCCCAGCCAATATTCTCAGGATCTCCAAAGCAGCGTTGTGGTGTACGAGAAAGAATTTTGTTCGATCGCTCAGCATCTCCACCAAGCGCCTTTCGCAGCATGGGGGTCTCAATCCACCCTGGAGCAATTGCATTTACACGGATATTGTCCGGACCGAGTTCGCTCGCAAGAGAACGAACCATTCCCAAATATGCAGACTTTGCTGCCGAATAAGCGACGATCAGAGGCATGCCAATCAGCGAACTCATGGAGGCGGTAAAGATGACGCTTCCCTCTCCGGCCTTCCTCATCAAGGGAGCAGTTGCTTGCGTTAGCGCAAAGGCACCTTCCACATGAGTGGCCATGATTCCGTGAAAGTCATCGATGGTGGTTTCTGCAAGATTTTTCTTGACGTGAGTTCCTGCGTTATTCACCAGGATGGTTGGCACTCCATACTTGCTCTCAACTCTTTGCATGAAAGCAGCTGCCTTCCCCGTCTCGGTTACGTCAAAGCACTCAGCCATGGCAGAAGGTCCAAGCTTGGCTACAGCCTCTTCCAGCACATCCTTGCGCCTTCCAGTGATGATGACCCGGGCTCCAGCTGCAATGAAGCACGACGCCATTGCATATCCGAGGCCAGTTCCGCCTCCAGTCACAATGGCTAATTTACCCTTCAACGAAAATGCCTCATGTGCCGCCATTTGCTTCTTAAACACGACAACCTTCCTGTAATGATGGTGCTTCTTGATGTTTGTACATAACGAAATATTCGCGATGCCCTAATAATTCAGGCCTAGTCCTGTCCCCACAGGCGACATCTTGCACTAACTGAGACAGAGACAGAGCAGCCTGATCCAAGCTCTTCGATCCATCCAGAACGCAGCCTGCATTGAAATCGATATCTTGTTGCATGTTCTGAAAAGTCTTGGAATTGCCAGTGATCTTGACTAGAGGTGCAACGGGAGCACCGATAACACTTCCACGTCCGGTGACGAATAACACGATCTGAGCTCCGGCAGAAATCAGGTCCATGATTCCTTCCGTGTCATTCGGATTCGTGTAACCGAACTGCATGAAGTTCTCGTCCGGTACGGAGTCAAGCAGCCATAAGCCGGGGTGGCTTGGCTGTTGCGCTACACGAATTACACCTTCAATCTTCCGCGATCCACTCTTGGCAACCGCCCCCATGCTCTTTTCTTCGATGGTCGTCAATCCTCCGGCGAAGTTTCCAGGAGAGACGGAGTACTGACGGACAGAGCGGCAATAACGTTCAGCCTTGTCGTATGTTTCACGAAGCTGTTGCTGCACTACAGGCGTTTTCCCTCTTTGAGAAAGGACCTCTCGCAGGCCGATCATCTCTACCGTCTCTTCAAAGATCGCCGTTCCACCACGGTCAACCAGCAAATCGTAAAATCGACCGACAACAGGATTTCCCGCAAGACCAGAGGTCCCGTCAGAACCACCACACTCACAACCAACGACCAGATCGCTCCAACCCATCGGCACACGCGGGACATTGGCCGTCTGGCTACGCAAGGAGGCCAGCAACTGCTTTCCATAAGCAATGCTGCTGGTTGTTCCGCCATGATCCTGGATGTAGAACGACTCAGCCGGTCTACCGGATTGGCGAACGACATCCGCGATACGTCCTGGCTGGGTGTACTCACAACCCAGACCGACAGCCAATACTCCGCCGACATTCGGATGCCGGGCAAGTGCGAGCATCAACCGGATAGCATAAGGATTGTCATAGCAACCGGGAAAGCCGATTACGTCTGTCTCCGGCTCTCCGCGTGCAATTTCATGCGCCACAAACTGCGCGCACTGCACGGTATAAATCACCAGAAGCAGATTACGAACGCCTTTACGGCCATCTTTCCGGAGATATCCCTGCCAGGCCATCTCACTCATAGGGAGTCTCCTCGCGAGATCCGGTCTCAACGTCGAGCTTCGAGGAACCAGCATCGTAGAGGCTACGGCAGTTATGCAGATGCACCCACTGGCCCTGCTCAATAAAGCAGGTCGCTTCCCCTATAGTGATACCGTACTTCACCACGGGGCTTCCGGCAGGAATATCACAGAGAGCAATCTTGTGACCTATCTTGATCGACTGCTCCAGTTGAAGCTCTCGAACCGCTCCTCCGCCGCGAACAAGCAAAGTACCGGCATCTGCATCCTGAAGAAGTGTTGCAACGTTGTCGCCCAGATCAATTTGGAAGCATTCCGCCATAGTACGGCTCCTCAGAGGATTCCGTACTTGTCGAATACTGACGTACTCGAGGAACCGGCCTCTATTTCTTTGCGGACTAGCTTCTCACCGGATGCCTTTTCCAAAGCCAGGCGGATAATCTTTTCTTCGACCTTCTGCGGAATCACCAGAACTCCATCGATATCCGCAAAGACCAAATCTCCAGGCTCAATCAAAACGCCACCAATCTCAACAGTGCAGCGAAAATCGACTACGCTCGACCGAACACCTGCATCCTGCGCAAAGCTTCCCCGGCTAAAGACTGGCCAATTCTGTTCCAGCACCTTTGGAGTATCCCGATGAAATCCATCTAGGATTGCTCCAACACCACCGCGTGTACGGGCTGTTGCAGTGAGGATCTCTCCCCAGGAAGCGCAGTTCATTGAACCACCGGTAGCAATGTAAACCTCACCGGGACGAATCGAGTCGAGCGCTTCTGTAAGTCGTCCGAAAGGACGAGCTTGCGGACCGGTAGCATCTGCAATCTGTACGGGAAAGGCCCGTCCAACGATACGATAACTGGGATTGAGCGGCTTGATCGGTTGCGGAAGAAACTGATGCCAATAATGCTCTTTATCCAATATGTCGCCAACAACGGGGGTAAAGAGCTTTTCCCGTATCAGCCCAAATAATTCTTGATCCCCTGATCCCTGCATACGAATCGAACTCTAGCACTCAAGCGGCATATCGGAACAATACATAAATCCGTTCGGTATCATCGATGTCCCCGATGGATTCGAGAGAGCAACGGAAGAGCGCTGCTCTCTCGATCGGAAATGCTGCGCTTATTCAAACAACCAATCGAGATTGGGTTGTCCACCATCTGAGCTCATGGAGAGATCAAAGTGTGGAGTCACATGAAAGTCGTCCGGAATAAAACCCAGAACGACATAGGCGCCTTTACCAAGGTCCAGGTCGTTCTCCCCTGCCGGGAATGACTTTGTCAAAATGCTGATCTGAGCATTTGCCTTTGCATTCGAAGTCACAGCATTCGGGATCAGAAGATTCCATTGCTCTGCTTCACCGGCAAAGTTAGAGGTCTGGCGGGAGTTCGGCTTCAAAAATCCGACAAGAATCTGTGCTGGCTTACTCAGGTTGAAATGTATTGGCTTAGAGCGATCTGCAGAGATACGAATCCCTTTCAGGCCATTCAACTCCGGAAGAACTTTGACAATACTGACATCGTTCTTGTCGCTATAGAGAGACTGCCCTTCAGCCAAAGAGAAGACTTCTCCGGCTCCTGGCAACAATTTGAAATCGACTTCAGGCAGACGGTCAGCAGGCTTTTCTGCGGCTGGAGCGTTCCCCACAGCCCCCTTTGCCGAACTGGTTCGAAGCATCTCAACTCTGGACCGGAAAGTTGCAAGCTCCTTCTCGTAGACCGGTAGCAGATCTCTCCAGTGATTTGTCTTTGCACTACCGCGAACAGGAATCTGGCGCTGAGAGGTCTGCATTCCAGCGGCATTGCGATAGGTGGTGTCTGTCAGTTTGGTGAGAGTGCTGAAATGTTGTATGGATTCCGTAAGCAGCGCTTCAGCCTTCGCTAGCCGAGAGAAATCTCTGTCGTATCCAAAGAGCATTACCTGCTCGGCGGCGTGAGTCTTTGCTTTATAGAAGAGCATGAGCGCATGGATTGCGCGCATGTCATTCAAGATGCGCTTGTATTCTTCTGTATTTGACTGGATGCCTGCCGCAGCAGCTTCAGCCTCAGCAACTGCCTTCCCTGAAGCATCGGCCACTTCATCGACTACACCAATTGGAGTCTCCCCCTGGTGCGGCTGATGGTGAAACTCTTTGGCCACATAGTCAATTAGTCGCTCCCCTTCCGGAGCGTCGCCAGTCCAGAGCGTCTCGGCAGGACCGAAACGACGAGCATCGATGAGCTGAGGCATAGTCATGCCCAGTGCAAGAATCTGACGATTTCCTTCCGTGATACCAATGCGAGGAAGTAATTTCGGAGCGCAGATTCCAGAGTATTCATAGGCATTCAGCAAATGCCCCGCTGCTTCCTTACTTCCAAACCGCTCTGCAAATCGATCGGTCCAGAAAGCACGTTCTTTCTCTGGATCACGATTGGGGTCCCATGCGTAGCGAGCCCAAGATTCGTACCAGATCCAATCACGATCGGTCTGCTCAAGCAAAGGACTTGTCTTGTCTGCTGCAACCGGCCAATCCCAATAGCGCAGAGGATAAAGATGAAGGCCACTAATCCCGATCTGTTGGAAGTTGAGAAGTGTCTCCCGGACGAAAGTCGGATCACCCCAGCGAAAAGGCTCCAGATTCGAAAGAATATGAACGTTAGCCACTTGAATATTCGAGATCGAAACCAGATGTTCGAACTTCTCGCGAATAGGACCACGAACGTTGGTCCAGGTTAACGACTCCCCATTCCACTTGAACATCGTATCGATGTTGGAATAGAGAGGCTTCGCCTGAGCCATCGCTTCATTGATATCGGTAGCATGGGCGCGAACAACAATCGGAGGCTCCGGAACCGGGTGTCCAACTTCCTTCGAGAGCTGGGCAACTCCATCCTTCACGCCGGGAATAATCGTCTTCGTCAACCATTCAGGACCATAATGTGGTCCCATGGCTTCGCCGAGAGTCATCATCAATCCGACGCTGGGATAGTTACGAATAAATTCCGAAATGCAGTACTTCGTGTATTCGGAAGCAAGTGGAGTGGGCGCCGACAAGTGGTTCGGAATGCCATGTGCACGCGCGAAGGTATGGGAAAGATGAATATTGTAGAACCCCTGCAGGACCCAGATACCGCGCCTGTCGGCTTCTGTAGTGAGCCAGCGGTACATCTCGATATTCTTCTCGAGCTGCTCTGTCGGAAGCTCTTGTGCTTCAGGATACTTCGGCAGCTTCAATAGAGAAGTGAAGGGATGACCGTTCCACAGGAATAGCGCGTTGTAGCGCTCTTCGGCAATCAGATCGAGATACTTCGTCCAGTATGCCTTGTCGTAGAAGAAGGGAAAATCTTTTGGCGCGTAGAGATAGTCGTACTCTGCTCCGTCATAGGTGATCTCCGGCTTCTGCATACCGAGAGCAACACCACGGAGTTTCAGTTTGGGACGGTCTTCAACGCTGATCGCAGCAGGCAGCTTGTGCACCTCACGAATTCGACCGGCAAGTTCAAGAGCCCCGTAGAGTACGCCACTGGCATCCGATCCTGCTACAACGAGGGTATTGCCAAAACGATGAATACTGAAGGACTCCCCAGTGCTCGAAGGAAGCGCGGGTAGCTGTTTATTGAAGCGGCTCAAAAGAGAATCGCTTCGTTGAGCCAGGAGGATGCTCTCATTTCCAGCCAATTGCGCCGTTGCTTTACGCAGACAATCGGCGGCATATTGTTCTCTCGGCGAAGGATGTGCACCAGTCAAAATACGAGGAGCAGCAAATCCAGGTACAGAAATCAAAAGTAAAGCAAGAGCAGCAAATCGAGAAATCATGTTTACGCTTCCTATATTCGGGGACACTACTGTTTATTAGCGAGTTCTTCTCTACATTGCAAATTTGCTCGAATCATGGATATCTTTATTGACATCCGCTTGCCGACGAGCCTGGTACTTCCACACGAATCGACACTCTATCACTGCGGATATATATCGGGACAATTCATAAATTCGTTCGATATAATTGATTACTTCGATGGATCTTCAGCAGCTTAGAGTATTCCGAGAAGCAGCAAAGGTCGGTGGCTTCACTCGAGCCAGCGAAGAGCTACACCTGTCTCAGTCGACGATCAGCCTGCACATCAAACAGCTTGAAGAAGATTTGGGATGTACACTCTTCCTGCGCACCGGCAAACGTGTCTACCTGAACGAGGCCGGCCGTTTGTTGCTGCAGTACGTTGACAGAATCTTTCAGGAAATCAAGAACGCGGATATGGCTGTACGCGAGCTCAATGAGCTGCAACGCGGAACAGTCCGTCTTGGCTCCGGAGCGACAACTCTCACCTACTTGCTGCCCACAATCCTCGCGGCATACCAGCACAAGTACCCGCAGATTGAATTGATTGTCACTACCGGATCGAGTGAAATGCTCGCCCAGTCCGTGCACGATCAGAAGATCGATCTTGCTGTGGTCATGCAGCCGGTTCAGCCGAATCTTTCGATTGAGATTCTTCCGATCCTTAAAGAGGAACTGGTTTACGTGGTGAGCACGACTCACCCATTGGCAGCCAAAAAGGTACTAGATCCGAAGGATTTGAATGACGTGCCCCTGATTGGATTCTTCCAGGGTTCGTCTATGCAATCTCTGGTAGATAAGCACCTTGATTCCGTCGGCGTAAAACCACGAATCACGATGGAACTGGAAAATATCGAAGTTGTAAAGGCCATGGTCCGGGCGGGTCTGGGAGCAGGAGTTTTGCCCTACTGCAGTGTCGCCGGTTCGCAGGGCTCTATGATTCAGGTCCTCAAAATTCGCAATTTTCGCATGTATCGGGATCTCGCCCTGGCTCTTCCGAAGACAGCCATGCTTCCGATAGCAATCCAGAAATTTGCCAGCAGAGTCGTTAAAGGCCTTTCCGGAAAGAGCATCTCAGAGATAAGAGCGGAGCGAGGCGCTTCCGGAGACGAATAGGGACAAGAATCCTTGAAAAAAAGAGCATGGTCCCCGGCGAAGAAGACCATGCTTTGGAGTTTCGGGGCAGTTGTAAAGTCGCAGCTCTAGATCTTGCAGATCAGGTTGTTATCGAGTAGATCCCAATCCAACTCAACACCCAATCCAGGACCATCAGGCACATGAACGAATCCCTCGCCGTCGATGCGAATTGGATTCTTTACACCGAAGCAAAACGGCTCCTGAGGAATCAAGATCTCGAAATACTCACAATTTTTGATTGCGCAGCTCACGTGCAAGTTCGCCATATCGAGGAGCGCATTCGTCGTGGTGTGAACCTCGCAATTAATACCAAAGGCCTCGCACAGAGCCGCAGTCTTCATCAGCCCCGTAACGCCACCCTTCCAGGACACATCGCTACGTACGATATCTACCGCTCGTTGCGTAATGTACTGCGTGGTGCCGAATAGCCCACCCGGTGTCGACTCAACCCCGGCGATAGGAATCTCCAGGACTCTGCAAAGCTCTTGATATCCATACACGTCGTAATCGGACAGAGGCTCTTCGAACCAGTGATAGTTGAGCTTTTCCAATTCTCGTCCAATCCGAATGGCCTGCTCATGGTTGTATCCGGCAACGGGATCGGTCATCAGTACCATCTCGGAGCCCAGTTCGCTTCGTAGCGCCCGGTAGGCTTCGACGTCTCGTATGGGATCGCCCCAGGGATGAATCTTGTATGCACGATAGCCCTGAGCCTTGTAATCACGCGCCTGCTGAACGAATTGCTCTACCGTAGGCAAAATCAAAGAGCTGGCATAGGCCGGCAGCTTGGTTCTATAAGCACCCAGGAAACGATAGAGCGGCAGTCCTGCTGCTTTGGCCCCAAGATCCCATAGCGCCACATCGATAGGACCATGAGCATAGATCGGAAGGAATCCCCACCAGCGATCCATCTGACGAATTCGCTGCCACAACAGCTCGCGATTAAGAGGATCTTCGCCTATCAATAAAGGACGGATGATGCTTCCAATCAGATGTGCCGTACCCTGGCCACTCCGACCGCCCCAGGCAAAAGCGTTGCCCTCGACTCCCTCATCGGTTTTGATTTGGATCAGGACAATATCGTGAGCAGCCTTGCCGCCCTTGATACCGGCCGTCACCATCTCACAAAAGGGATTCGCGATTACGCTGATTACTACATCGCTGATACGCATTATGCTTCCTTTACCCTGTACAGCATCCCCGCATTACCGTGAACTGCCTGATCTTATCTGGCTGCGATATCTATCTCTGCGGAGATGCTATGAACCCAAGAACTACTTCGCGGCGTGCACCGGATAACCGCGGTTGACATATTCATCGATAATGCCGGAATAAACCTTCTTCCATCCGCCGTCGAACTCTTCGGAGGGAATGCCATCCGGCCATACGCTGATGTACAAGTACTGCAGCTCCTGATCCGAGGAAAGATTCTCGATCCAATGCTCGGCCTGCTTCGGAACGTATGCAACTGCCGGAGCAGATAACTCTCGAGACTCACTCCCGACATGCATTACTGCCTTGCCGCTCCAAATCAGATATATCTGCATAAAGGTCTCGTGCGTGTTTGGCGGTGTCGACGCCCCAGGCCTGACGGTCTGTAAAACCACCTCGCAGGCGCGGGTATTGTCCCGAGGAAGCAACATGGCGAATTTATTCCCCGCACAGTGGAATATCTCTCCCTCTTCAAACTGCTTTGCAAACATGGAAATCTCCCCTTGGTTCGGCGTCGTTGCGCATCGAGAAGCGAAATGACATGTCTTCTAAACCTCGCTAAATTTAGCAGACCGCTTCGGCGAGGTCTCATTCTTTTTTTCGAAGCACTTCATTAGCATTTCCAATAGAAGAGACATGGGCCGTCAGGAGTATTTGCCGCAAAGATATAAACTGAACGGCCAACATTGGGGCAACTTTTTGTCAGAGTCAGGTATTCCATATCGCAGTCACAACTGCTTCTAGAAAAAGTATCCACGATAGATACATTGTCCTAGATTTACGATTTGATAGCTCCAGATTACATGGACTCCCTATCTTCTAGCACACAAGAAGAGTCACACTAGGCCGACGCTCAAAAAAAGGCGCCGCTAAAACGAACGGCGCCTGTGTAAGGAGGACAAACAACTTTAGAATTTGGACAAACCCCTGCAAACCCATGTGGCTAGGGATAAACCGAAAACACTCAACCTTATCTAAGATAATGTTCGTGAATTACCTCACACGGTATTTGTAGCTGTTACAGTTTCACCCCGTATCGCACCTTGGAAGAGGCGGGAGAATTGCGCCGAGATCAACTGAGATGCGCCTAACAGCGGGCTCAAGAATCCCATAGAGATCAGCTTCCTGGTTTTCGCTACCATCTTCTCCTAGACGCTTTTCCACTCACTTCTGAACACAACAGCACACCAGACGAGAAAGCGCCTTTAGGGCTGGGCGGAGACGCTTTCACTTATGTCTCTCGTTTGTGTCTTTTACGCGAGCTAATTTGTGTCGGAAAGAAAGTTAGAAGAGTCAATATTGCATTGTCAATATAATTTTTACAACATAGATGTAATTTTCGAATTATTTTTAGTTAATCGATAACTGATTCGGTTACTTTAATTTTGTATCAGTGCACAGAACAGACGATAACCGGTAGAGGCCGCAGTGTAGCACCCTGAAACAGACGCGAGACGAGTCCGGACCGTGGTCATCAAACTTCCAAGGAATAACGAAGATGTCAATTAACAAAAGTGGTGAGAACTTTCCCTCGTGCTTGAACTCCCCCAAACGCTCTTATCCAACATTTTCGATGTACCTGCGAAATGTGTGAGGTCTCTTCAAAGAGCAGAATCGGTAGCCCCCATATCATGAAATGTGCCGACTGCCCGCCCCAGGAAGGTCGCCAAAACTTTCCGGGTGCTGAAATGGCCTTCCCAAGAGGCTGACTCCTTGTCTGTTTAATTTTCATTTTCAACTAAATACGGTAATTAATATTGAATATTTCTGATTTCTGCCGTAGTATGGTCGCGCCTCTAGATTCCAACGAATACAAGAGGCAACATGTTCCGTTCGTACCGTACATGTCCAATATCGGAGTAAAGCATGCTCGTTCAACTGGCTCTTCTGGCTACTCTCGCCTTTCAGTCTTCGGCGGCACCGAATTCCAATCCCCGACCTTTGCTCGACCCTGCAATCGTGCACCTTGCAGATGGAGTCGAAAGACAGAATAAGCAGGAAGGCTACGAAGAAGCTTATTTGCCGATTCTCTTCCCCAGCTCCCATGCCGCAAACCTGCTCCAGCTTAAAAATGGAGATCTGCTGTGCGTTTGGTTTTCGGGAACATGGGAGGGCCAATCGGGTGTTGGCATTGTAGTCTCGCGTTTGGCGAAAGGCTCGCATCAATGGACGAAGCCTCTTCTGGTCGACCAACGCGAAGGAGAGTCGTTCCAAAATCCCGTGCTCTTTGAGGCTCCAGACGGGACCTTGCATATTTACCACACGACCCAGGGAGCAGGAGCCGGAGAAGACAATTCCAAAGTGCTAGAGGTGATATCTACCGACCACGGCAAAACCTGGTCGGCACCACATGTCTTATTTGAGAAGGGTGGTTCTTACACACGGCATCCGCTCATGGTTCTCCCCGATCACAGGTGGTTAATGCCGATGACGTATGTGACCAGCAAGGGCATCGGAGTCGGAGCGGAAACCAATTACTCGGCAATGAAGCTTTCGTCGGATAACGGAAAAGCTTGGACAGAATGTGTCGTAACGGAGAGCCAAGCCAGAGTACAACCGACGGTGGTTCCTGTCGCGCCCAATCGCCTTGTGGCATTTTTCCGCAGCCGCTCTTCTGACTGGATTTATAAGAGCACATCGGAAGATGCGTGCCATTGGACGAAACCTGAAGCAACAGTGCTCCCTAACAACAATGCCTCGGTACAGGCTTTTGCTCTTCGCAATGGCCATATCGTTATTGTCTTTGATAACTCGCAGGCACACCTTGAGGGAGAAAGACGTGTTCAGGGCTTACGGAAGCCGCTATCCATTGCGCTCTCAGAAGATGGGGGACAAACATGGAAATACGTGCGCGACATTGAAAATGGACGTTCGAGCTACGGGCTCATAGAACAGCGGCCCAAAGAGCCAGGCCGCGAAGAGTACTCTTATCCTTCCGTGACACAAACCAGCGACGGACGGATTCACGTTGCATTCACCTTCCGGAGGCAGACAATTAAAACGGTCTCGTTCACGGAAGACTGGATTCGCCAAGGAACAACAGAGGGTACATACAAACCTTCTACAGAAAAGAAATAGCTGAAGGGAAAATAAGAATACAGCATTCAGCTAATTGACAATGGGGGAGAGACGATCTCCCCCATCTTTTTTAGCCCACCATCTAATTACTAAGTGTCAACAACACAGCACTCGTTGGCTGAACCGGTACATTGAAGACGCCATTCGAAGAACCGATTGTCTCATTATCGGGACTGCCGACCGGAGTACCATCGATACTGCCATCGAAGGTTTGTCCCCCGATTGAGACTCCAGTCGAAGAATCATAGCTAGGTGCAAGCAACCGCACGACACTAGCCGAAGCGTATCCAGCAATCGAGACTGCCACATTTCCGGTGAAACTCTTGTCCTTATTGACGATCACAACGCGAACCACATTGTTCTGATCAACTGTGGCCCAGACCTTCACATTCACCGTAGTGCTCAGTGAGACAGGAAGCAGCTTCGCCTTGTTTCCCGCCGCCTTCTGGAAAAAGAGCATTCCATAGTACAGCGGATTGACCTGCTGCAGGGTATAGATTGAGTTCGATCCGACGCTCGCCCTACCAAAGGTGAATGCACAGTAGGTGCACGCGCTCGCCCCATGGAAGTTCACGCCATCGACACCGATCTTGGCAAACTCGAACATCGTATCGACGGCCCAGAGTGCCGAACCAAAGGCGTCACTGATTCCCGGAACGCCACCTGTGTCAATCGAGTTCATCTCGCCGATTCTGAACTGCTCTCCATTTTTGTGTGTTGCCGCGATATATGGCCCCACGAGCGTCGCGCCCTGTGTTGCCGCACCGGGCGTCAAAAGGAAGTCAGAGGCAAACTGAGTTCCTCCGTACTGATGCCCGGCATAGTAGTGGTAGCTGATGACCGACACATTTGGAGATTCTGTCGTCTCGAAAGCTGGCAAATTCGGAACTGTCTTGCTTTCCGACCACGAAGGTCCCATCAACTTCGTCCCGCTAGGGAGAAGAGGGAGAATATTCGTCCTCCAGGTGGAAAAGTCCGCCAGATAATCGGTAAAGGTGTAAGTGCTCGGCCTTCGCCCACCATACACATAATCGTCCGGCTCGTTACCTATTTCGATGGCATTGATCGAACCCGAAGGCATCTGCGCCACATAGGCAGTAGCTTGACGAACGGCCAACTGAACATCCTCCGAGCCAAGATTTACGCCCAACGAGAATTTCACACCCATGGCATTCGCCAATTCTGCAAAGGGAGGAATCGTCTTGACCGTGGGGTCAACGGTGGAATCAGTGCTACCTCCGCCAATACGGATAAAGAAAGGATAAGACGCACCGTTCATCAAGTTCTTGAGTAGCTGGCGATAGATAGTATTGACGCCATACATGCTTGAACCAAGCACATTCTCAGCATCGCCCCACTCATGAGAGAAACCAAGGAAGTTTAGAGGAATCTGAATTCCCGCAGTCGAGCCAATGGTCGCTGCAACGGTTGCTGGTTTACCTACCGGAATTGAGAAATTCGAACCGGTTGCCGTTCCGGGATCCGGGTTCTTGGCAACAATCGTCACCGATGTCGCTCCACTCGCCGGAGTGATCTGAACCTGAACAGACGAATCCGATAGCAGTTTCGTAGCGACCGCCGTTCCATTCACTGAAATTGAAGTCCCAGTAACAAATCCGTTTCCATTGATCGTAACGTTAGTGGTTGTTCCTGCCGCAAGCTGAGTCGGATTCGTGTTATTGATCACAGGCACTGGATTTAGCAACGACAATTGATACTTGGCGACTACAGCCGGATTCGACTTGAGAGCTGCGGTTATCACCACAGTGGAGCTGGCAGGCATAGCAACTGGAGCCTGATAGAGACCGTTATTCGACAGTGTCCCGCCACCTGAAAGTGTCCAGTTTGCTGTAGCATCCCCAGTTCCGTTAGTAATGGAAACATAGAACTGCATGCTCAGCCCTAAACGAAGCGTGGTAACATCGACGCCCTCATCACTATATCCATCCAACTGAATCGTCTTTGGCGTGATCGGCAGAGTTAAGACATTGCTGGTCCCCCCACCGGGGATAGGATTCACAACGACAACAGAAACAGAGGCGCCAGTGGCATTATCAGCTATCGATAGAGGAAAGCTAACCTGAGAAAACGATGTGTAGGTCGTCGGAACCGCCGTGTTATTCACATAAACTTGGCTTCCCGATGCAAATCCGGTGCCACTCAGTGAGACTGTTGTTGTCGTATTGGTTTTCACGGCCGTGGGGTAGGAGCTCGTAATCGTCGGAGCTGCATTTATCAGTGAGAAGCTATAGAAGCTGCTAATTGCCGGATTAGATACCAATGTCGCCTTCACGGTCACCGAAGGATTTGCAGGCATTGCGCCTGGTGCAGTGTACCGCCCGGATGTAGAAACCGATCCTGCTCCCGAAACGCTCCATGAGAGCGAGCTGTTTCCTGTTCCAGTAACCGTCGGCACGAGAGAGACGCTGCCGCCGATGCGCGCAGTGCCAGTATTTGTTCCGTCTCCTGTATATGCTGTGAGCTTGATAACCGGTGTTGCAATATTCAGCTGAATAGCCGAGCTTGTTCCACCGCCAGGAGCTCCATTCTGCGCAACAAGAGTGACCAGACCTGTCGCAGTCCCAGATTCCGTAAGCTGAATAGTCATAGTGCTGCCGGACTGATAGGTTGCTGGCACTGCAGAACCATTAGCCAGGATAGCGGTGGTCGGCAGAAAACCGGAGCCTGAAAGAGTGACAGAGGTGGTGGCTGCGGTGTTCAGTGCCGTCGGAGAAGTTCCATTCACTACCGGAATCGGGTTGATCAAGGTAAAAGTATAGGAAGCGCTAACAGCCGTGTTTTCGACTGATGTCGCAGTAACCACCACTGTTGGGTTGGAAGGCATCGTAGCTGGGGCAGAATAGGTTCCGCTTGACAAAAGGGTACCCGCACCTTGAAGGCTCCAGATCACTGAAGTATTGGTAGCATTTCTTACTGTTGCCACGACAGATATGTTTCGCCCCAGGCGACCTGTACCTGTATTCGTCCCGTCAGCGTTATATGCAGTAAGAATGATAGTTGGCGTCGAGGCAGAGGCAAGTGCCTGGCGGGATGTGGCAATTCCGCAGAAAAATAAACCAGTCAATAGATAAGCAATGGCGACAAGCTTACGAGCACACTTCGAGTATATGAGTTGCATAGGTAACGCTTCTCCGGTCCTTGCACTGGCAATGTGAGAACAGGAGGAAACGAAACGTGCCGGTTTCTTTGCTGGCCCCTACGTCAAATTCACATACACGACAAGCATGATTCTTCTGAACGTATTAACAGAATCTGGATCCGGCTTTATCCGAACCCATGATTATGATGTTAAGCATTAGCCAAATAACAAATGGTTGTTGATCCCGATTATCTTCAGCTAAGCCCAAACTGTATCTACTTATTTGGTGGTATGTTCCTTGGCCCATCTGGGGGTAGCAATACACCTAAGCCTTTAAAAATGAATAATCTGGCCGATATTCGCAAGATTGGACAATAAGGGAAAACTCGATATCGGGAAAAATCTCAGGATAAGAATGCCAATACTGGAAATACCAATAAAAGCTACAAATTTCTTTAAGCAGATCCGAAGGAGATGTGTTACGTCGAGAGCTGTGCATTGAATTTCATATAACTGGAAAAGAAATTCAGAGGCAGAACAATAGTTATAAATCAGCTAACAATGTGCACCAATATGAGACACCTGAGATGGAGAAAATGCCAACAATCCAATCCAAAAGGTATCTGTTCATAAACTAGAGAGAGAATATCTGCCAAGAATCTGTTTAGAACAGCCATTAGTCGACAGATCTATAAGACATTTATAAGTTCGATTTGCTCCTGTTCCGTGCTAAAATGACCCGACAATTTAGATTATTCGGATACAAACGAAATCTCCCGACCCCCATTAGCACCGGACCTTTCATATCCGCTTTTAGTTGAGTGCATAGCAAATAGCTGGTGATTCCATCCACCATAGTTTTGGAGTAAGCTTCCATGGTTCTACTGTCCTGCCCTGATTACAGTTTGATGACCACATCTAGCCCCGTCCATCGTTCTATTCCTAGATATCGGTACATATCTCAGCTTCTCACCCGTATTTGCCTCGTTCTGCTGATGTGTACCGGAGCAAGTACTGTACAGGCACAGCAGGTACCTCAGGTTTTACACAACCACGTACGTCCAGCGGTGACCAGCGGCAAAGCTGCAATGGTAGGCACACTCCCGGAAACTCAGCAGCTGAATTTAGCCATTGTTCTCCCCTTGCGGAACCAAGCGGAATTAAAGGATCTGCTAACGAGACTGTATGATCCCTCCAGCCCTGACTACCGCCATTTTCTCACCGTGCAGCAATTCACCGAACGATTTGGCCCTACGGATGCTGATTATCAGGCAGTCGTCTCTTTTGCTCAAGCAAATGGCTTGACCGTAACGGATTTAGCAGAAAATCGCAGAGTGGTATCCGTGACCGGAACGGCCGCGCAGATCAACCAAGCTTTCAATCTTCGATTGGGTGTATACAAACATCCCACCGAAGACCGTGAATTCTACTCACCAGACAGAGAACCTTCCCTCAACCTGAACGTAGCAATCGAGCACATCTCCGGATTGAACAATTTTTCGCTACCACACCCGATGGTCGCAAAACCACTCGCAGTTCAGAGTATGACGGACAGCATAGGATCTGGACCTGGAGGATCTTATCTCGGCAGTGATATGCGAGCGGCCTATTACGGCGGTACCACATTAACCGGAATCGGACAATCTGTAGGACTTCTGGAATTTGGCGGCTACAACCTTTCTGAGGTAACAAGAACCTTCACAAACGCAGGACAAAGTAACAATGTCCCAATCAATAACGTCCTGTTGAACGGAAGTACGAGTGGCCCGTCAGGCGACGATGGAGAACAGGTTCTAGATATTGTTCAAGCAATTGGCATGGCTCCAGGACTGAGTGAAGTCCGTGTCTATATCGGGACTAACGATGCCACCATTCTTAACAAAATGGCGACGGAGAATGTCTGCAAACAGTTAAGCATCTCCTGGGGATGGATCCCCGACGATCACCAGACGGTAGATACCTTCTTCCAGCAAATGGCAGCGCAGGGGCAAAGTGTCTTTGTCGCTTCTGGCGACGATGGAGCCCTGGACGCAACAATTAGTCCATACTTTTTCCCTGCAGAAGATGCCTATGTAACTACGGTTGGCGGAACACACTTGACGACAAACGGAGCTGGGAGTGGCTGGAAGTCCGAAACGGTCTGGAATTCCCAGTCACACGGTACTGGTGGGGGCATTAGCCCAGATGGAATCGCAATCCCCAGTTGGCAATCTGGCGTGGCAACTACCGCAAATGGAGGTTCGTCCACATTACGCAACGAGCCGGATGTGGCGATGGAGGGCGACTATGACAACTACAACTGCGACCAGTATGGGTGTTCAGGAGGATGGGCAGGAACAAGCTTCGCAGCTCCACGCTGGGCAGGGTTCATGGCTCTGGTCAACCAGCAAGCAATCGAAGCCGGCACTGTTCCCGCAGGCAGCGGATTGGGATTTATTAATCCCTCAATCTACTCTTTCGGTTTAGGCGCCCACTATACCGATTATTTTCACGACATCACCAGCGGAAATAATAAAACCAGCACACAAACCGTCTGGTACAGCGCAACAACCGGCTATGATCTGACAACAGGCTGGGGCAGCCCGACAGGGCAGGCCTTCATCGATGCGCTTGCGGGGCCACAAAAGCTCGGCTTCTGGCTTTCCCCTTCCAAGACAACCCTGAACATTGGCCAGGGATCTTCAGCAACAAATACCATTACGGTGACCGGTGCGGGTGGATTCTCTGACAACGTGACCCTGGCTATTACATCCACCTTACCTGACGGAGTAACCGCAAGCTGGGGGACGAATCCTACCAACGGAAGCAGCGTTTTAACACTAACGGCGAGCAACTCGGCAACAGCCGGCAACGCCACTGTTACCATATCCGGAACCTCGGGTACCTTAACAGAAACGACAAGTTTTACAATTTCGATTCACGCGCCAAGCTTTTCACTGACGACCAGCCCCACAATGCTGGGGATTAGCCAGGGACAATCCACTACTACCGTTGTTACGATAACGCCCTGGTACGGCTTCAATGGAAACGTAACCCTGGCCGCAACGGGGCTACCTAACGGAGTGACCGCATCTTGGGGGACAAATCCGGCGACAAGCAGTAGCGTCTTAACCCTCACGGCAAGCAGCACTGCTACGCCTGGAACGGCGACCGTAACGATCACTGGAACTTCTGGTTCTCTCAATGTAACCAGAACTATTTCCCTTACGGTCACAGGACCCAGCTTCACCATCTCCGGACAGAGCAGTATCGACCTAGGTATCGGTAAGACAGCGTCGGGATCATTCTATATCTATCCTCAATATGGCTTTAGCGATGCCGTAACTCTCTCCGTTACGGGACTGCCAAGCGGTGTGACTGCGCTACTAAGTCCTAATCCCACCAAAGGGAACAGCACACTTACATTGGCAGCGAGCACCTCGGCTACAACAGGAAGTTCGACTGTAACCGTTACAGGAACATCCGGATCTCTCACAGCAAGCACCACCTTCACTTTAGGCGTCTATGCCCCAACTTTCACAATATCCGCTCCGTCGAGCGTGGATATTGGCCAAGGCAACACCAGCACTTCCTACATCTACATCAGCCCTAAATATGGATTTGAGGATAGCGTAACGCTCTCGGTAACAGGTCTACCTACAGGAGTTACCGCTACTTGGGAGACAAACCCGACAAAACAATACAGCATGCTCACCTTGACGGCGGCAAACACTGCCGCCGCCGGCCAGTATCCTATAACGCTTTCCGGCAAAGCTGGAACTACCTCGGTCTCAACAGACCTGACCTTGAATGTTCATGCTCCGAGTTTCACAATCTCAACATACACAACAGTAGATGCAGGACAAGACAGCTCTCAGAATCTGTACGTCTCTATTGATTCTCGATATGGTTTTAAAGACAAAGTAACTCTTTCTTTATCCGGGCTGCCTGCCGGAGTCACCTCTTCATGGGTCCAGAACCCGGCTTCCGGGTCAACGACGCTTACGCTCAATGTAGCCGCATCTACGACTATTGGACAGTATCCGGTTACCATCACAGGAACATCTGGCTCGCTCACGGCAACATCTACATTTACGCTGAGCATCCATGCACAAAGTTTCACGTTTACCACCCCCTACACCATGGATGTCGGACAAGGTAGCTCCAGCAGCTCCTCTATCTACATAAATCCGATGTATGGGTTTAAAGGAAGTGTGAACTTCAGCTTGACAGGTTTACCTAGCGGAGTCACGGCATCGTTTGCCCCAAACCCCGCGACCGATCGTACCATCCTTACTCTGACAGCAACGAATTCAGCCGTTATAGGGAACTACCCCGTAACGCTCACAGCCACCTCTGGTTCGCTTAGCGTCACAGCTAACTTTACAGTCGGAGTACATGCGCAAAACTTCACAATCTCCAGTTGGTCATCTGTGAATATTGGACAAGGAGGCTCAAATACAGCCTATGTATATGTCAATTCTCAGTATGGCTTTAATGGAAGCGTTGATCTAGCTGTTAGCAACCTTCCGAGTGGAGTAACCGCATCCTGGAGCAAGAACCCCACGACCGACAACAGCGTACTAACACTGAACGTCAGCAGCACCACGGCTCTTGGACAATACCCGCTAACGATCACGGGAACTTCCGGGGCTCTCAGTTCCACTACCACCCTTACATTAGGTGTCTACTCGCAAAGTTTTACTCTCTACAACACCACTTCCACGCTTTCCTTGATTCAGGGAAACTCTGGAACATCTACCATATATGTAAATGGTCAGTATGGATTTAGCGGCAGCGTAAACCTTACGGCTTCCGGCTTGCCTAGTGGGGTCACAGCATCCTTCTCCCCAAACCCAACCACAGGATCCAGCACGTTAACCTTGACAGCCAGTAACAATGCGACTCCCGGAACTTCAACAGTGACGATCACAGGAACTGCAGGGAGTATCGTTGCAACGAACAATTTGTCGTTAACGATCAATGCTCCAGGCTTCACGCTGTCGAGTTCGCCAAGTGTGCTAAACCTTGCGCCCGGCAGTACCGAGGCCTCCACTATCTCGGTGAATCCACAGTACAACTTCAGTGGAGCAGTAAAGCTAGCCATTTCTGGATTGCCGGACGGAGTCACGGCATCCTGGAGCACAGACACGACTACGGGATCGAGTGTCTTGACCCTCACTGCTAGCGATACTGCAGCTACGGGAACAACAACAGCAACCATAACGGGAACAGCTGGAAGTCTTAAATCAACGTTGCCTCTCACCATAAACATTGGGAGTGCACCGACTTCCACTTCGACAACCTTGACTATTTCTGCAGATGGGGCACCTGTCACATCTATTGCCGCTGGTGGAGCAGCTATTCTGACAGCAAAAACCAGTGCCGGATCAACACCCGTGACCTCCGGACTAGTCAATTTCTGCGATGCAAAAGCCACATACTGCGAGGATTCACATCTGTTGGGTTCTGCACAGCTGACAATCGGAGGAATAGCGGTTCTGAAACTCACGCCCGGGATGGGAAGTCACAGCTATAAAGCTGTCTTCCTGGGTACAGCAACCAAGGGATCCAGCTCTTCCGATGCGTCCGACCTGCAAGTCGCAGGAGCTGCGGCCTCATCCACAACGATTGCCCAGAGCGGAACCGCGGGACATTTTACCCTGACATCCACGGTGTCCGGTCAAGGACTGGCGACGCCTACAGGAACGGTATCTTTCCTAGATACCAATAACGCAAATGCCATATTAAAGACAGCTAGCCTATCCGGCGACAAGACTACTTTAGGATGGGCAGGCCCTCTGTCATCCGCAACCGGTTCCAATCCATCTCTTTTGGCCACGGCCGACTTCAATGGAGATGGCATAACCGATATGGCCATTTCGAATGCAAACAGCAGTACCCTGACGATCCTGCTTGGTAATGGAGACGGGACCTTTACCAACAACGGATCGAATCCACTCGTCGGAGCCGGCGCGAAGTCGCTAATTCCCGGAGATTTCAACAGAGATGGAATTGTAGACCTGGCCGTTGTTAATGGCGCTTCCTACTACGGTTCGTTAACCACCCTCCTTGGAAACGGTGACGGGACCTTTACACCAAGCCCGCTGAGTCCTCAGGTCGGATACTACCCCTCAAACATCTTCTCAGGAGACTTCAACCGGGATGGCATCACAGATCTGGTCTTGCTAAGCAATGACAGTCCAAACAGTTCGTTGAAGGTTTTCCAAGGCAATGGTGATGGAACATTTGCCACAGGAGGCACATCTCAACTGGCTAGTAACAATCCCACGAGCATGACCATGGGGGATTTCAATTCAGATGGAATTCCCGACCTCGCCGTAGCTAATAACAATTATCCCCAAAGTACCGTTACTATCCTTATGGGAAATGGTGACGGAACATTCGCAGCCCTAGGCACGAGCACCTCAATACCTAATAGCGCTACGGCCATGATTACCGGTGACTTTAACAATGATGGGAAGCCAGATCTGGTCGCGTTAAGTTATTACGACGGACTTTCAATCTTGCTCGGAAACGGTGACGGAACGTTTACAGCCGCAACCAACCCCACCGTCGATAGCTATATTTCCGCCATTGCTATTGGCGATTTCAACGCTGACGGAAATACCGATATTGCAGTAGCCAACAACAACTCATCTAACGGAGCAAATAACACTATTGCGATTCTGCTCGGTAAAGGAGACGGCACCTTTGCTGCTTCCATACGACCCACGGCAGGGGGCTCCGCCGGAAGTATAGCCGTAGCGGACTTTAATCGCGATGGGATTCCGGACTTGGCTGAGATCAACCCAAGCACCAATACCGTAACTGTATTAGCCACACAAATAACGCACACGGTAACGGGGTCCGCAAACGAAATCACACCGATAGGCAAAGGGACACACCTTGCGGTAGCCCGCTTTTCCGGCGATAGCAATTACAATCTGAGTGTTTCTGGCACGACAGGTTTAACCGCGCAAACCAATCTACCGGTAGTAACAGTCACACCCAGCGCACAAAGCATAACGACAGCGCAAGCTCTCAACGTCACAGTTGCAGTAACCGCGAGTACCGGAACAAACAATCCGGCGCCCACCGGTACAGTGACCTTGTCTAGCGGCAGCTATCAGCAGGTACAAACGCTTGCCGCTGGAGCTACAACATTTACGCTTGCAGCCGGAAAACTTCCGCTTGGAAGTAACACTCTCACTGCTAGCTACACTCCTGATGCAGCAAGCACCGACAATTACACTGCTGGAACTGGGAGCTCTGTAGTTACCGTGGTTGTTCCTCCAATCGGCACAGCAACTGCCACGGTCACAGTAAAGCCTTCGGCTTCAGCCATCACGGATCAACAGGTACTAAATGTTGCTGTAACGGTGACTGGCGGCAATGGATTAGCTGCTCCTACGGGGACTATTACGCTCGCTGTTGGAAGCTACAGCAAACAGCAAGATCTCTCGAATGGGGGAACGACATTCGAGATCCCTGCGGGAACCTTGAGCAGTGGAGCCAACACCTTAACGGCAACATATTCTGGAGATCCGACATATGCAATCGCGAACGGAACAGCGAGCGTTAACGTATCTCCAGTATCGGCTTCGGTGCCAGCACCGGCTCCCGTATCTCCAGGAGGCGCCGCAACAGGAACTGTAACGTTCTCGGCGGGCAGTGCCTACTCCGGCACCATGACCCTGAGCTGTGCACTCTCCAATTCGCCAACTGGCGCGCAGAGCCTACCCACCTGCACGCTGAATCCATCAAGCATCACGCTCACTGCCGGCGGTAGCAAAACCACAACATTGACCGTAAATACTACTGCAGCATCTACAGCTTCCCTGGCCGTGCCATCAAGGCTGAATCTGTGGAAGATTAGCGGAGGGCCTGCCCTGGCGCTTGTTCTGATGTTTGGAATATCTCGTGGGCGTCGACGCTGGATTTCGATGTTGCTTCTTCTCGTGGCCATCGCCACGGTCGGAGCAGTTGGTTGTGGCGGAGGCGGAGGGGGTGGCTCCAATACGCCTCCAACACCAACGCGCACTCCAGCAACGACGGCGGGAACCTATACCTTCACTATTACGGGAACGGATACTTCCAACTCCAAGATCACTACATCGACGAACGTAACCGTTACCGTGCAATAGTGCTCGCAATTGGATAGGGACAAACAATAGACTTTGTTGTCCGAAACAAAACATAGTCGGTGACCCATCTATGATGAGTCACCGACATACCGATGACCTTCCTCTCTCTCGATTTACTTCCTTATCGATTCCTCCGCTAGTCCCCACTATCTTTACAGGATGTCTTACGGAAACGCTCGTCAGGACAGTTCCACAGGAATCTAGAGGAGTATTCGGCCGCCGCATCAGCCTTGCTCGTGGCGCGTCTAAAAAACGTACTTCAAAGCGAACTGGAGAATGCGAGGAGAACTTGCCGAATGGATAGTGCCGAAGAGTACGCCATCGGCAATTGCGCCGTCGGGGTTTCCGAAGTTCGGATGATTCAGAAGGTTAAAAGCCTCTGCGCGAAAGTCGATCTTCTGTTTTTCCGCGAGTGGTCCGAAGGGTATCGCAATCGATTTGATGAGTGCATAGTCCAGGTTCACTGACGCCGGGCCACGGAGAAAGTTTCTGGAAGTATTGCCATCGGCGTTGTCCGGGGTTTGAAAGGCCGACGTATTGAACCACTCCTGCAGCTTCTGAGACTGTGAGCGTCCCCCATGCAGATAGGGATCGCCAATCAGGTTTGCACGATCCTTGACCGTCCCATCTTGATTAGCATCTCCACTAGCCATAATGGAAAAGGGAAAGCCCCCGCGCCGCGAGAAGATACCGCTCATTGTCCAGCCACCTAGAATGTGGCGCCCTGTAAAGCCGAGAGCAGAGATCGTGGGAACCTGCCATACAGAGGCAAACTTAAATTGGTGAGAGAGATCGGAATCACATAGGCCTCGATCAAGATAAGGACGTTTGGCATCTGTAAATTCATTGAAGGCAAAACTTGCATCTGAACCTGCAAGATCCATACATTTCGCCCAGCGATAGCCCCCTAAGAAAGACCAACCTCCAGTCATCCGCTTCTCTACAGAGACAACAAGTGCGTTATAGCTGGATGTTCCCATGCTCTCGTCGACAATGACGGTTCCGCCATATCCACCGGCTGTCATGGGCCGAATAAAGTTCGTTGCAGCATTTACATCGCGGGAGTTGAACATGTGATAGCTTTCAGAAGCTTCATATCCCGTCCTCAAGAGAATTCCCTGCGGTAATTGCTGCTCTAAAGTGAGATTCCATTGCATGGTTGCTGGAGCTTTGAAGTTCGGGGCAAAGCCGACTGCATTTGTGAGCGGCAGAGAAAAAACTGTGCTCGAAGGCGGAGGATTATCGAGAACAGGGATAGAGCCGTTATACGGAGGTGCTGAATAGGGATCATAAGCGCTCACATTTGTTTGCGTGATCACCGTCCCCTCGGTAAATGGTTCCGTACTCGTCATCTGGTTGTAGATCCGCCCGAACGGCTGATCATGATAGATACCAAAACCGGCCCGCAGACTCATCTTCCCATTTCCACGAACATCCCACGCAATTCCGATGCGAGGATCCACTAACTTCCATCCGACTTGCGATAGTCCGTCGGGAACACCTTTATCTCCGCGAACGAGGAAGCCAGCGGGTAAGTTGGGATATCGTGTGGAATGAATTCCGGAGTTGTAAGCCGCCAGATTGATTTGCCCTCCGATCTTTCCAGCACTGCTGTCCGGCCAGGGAAGCCAGGGTTCCCAACGCACACCAAGATTCATGGTGACACGAGGGGAGATTCTCCACGCGTCATTGGCATAAAGGGACGGACCTTTCCCCTTTGGGGCCACATACGATGGAGCATACTGTTCATAAAAGCAATTTGCTCCAAGCATGAAATCCAGCGGAGCATAACCCGAGTTAGCGCACCACCATCCCTGATATCCGGAAGAGACGTAGGCCTGATACAGATAACTTTGAAAGAAAGGGACCTCTCCACCGAAATCCAGGGTATGGCGGCCCTTGATATAGGTCCAGTTATTGACGATGTCTTCCTGGTTGCGCGTAGCATCCTGGGCACCGATCCAATAAGCAGAAAACCAGCCGCCTATGGCAAATCCCACCTCATGCACTCCCTTGGGATCCCACACCGGATAGTTAGCTCCCAGATCAGCCAGATTGGGGAATTGTGCCGAACCGGAGTACTTGAGAATTACGCGACTAAAGGTAGTACTCAAGCTGGAGAGCAGATTATTACTGAAACGATAGGAGAGATTAAGCGCTGCATGATGGCTCGTCCAAGCCTGATTCCCTCCGCCTGTAGCGATATTTTTGGGATCGGCTAAGTTGGGGCTTTCCAGCTTGTCCCACAAATAAGTGCCGGAAATGGACGCTTTATCGCCTATGTGATGATCTACACGAGCAACGTACTGATTGTCATTCTGCAGCTCTTTCGAGAGATAGTTGAACTGTCCGGTTACAGGATCTCCGGCGGGAACAAGCTTAAGGAGCTTGAGAGAAATCGGATTGTAGAGTGAGGGCGAGACCTTATTCCCCACAAAGCTCTGGCCAGTAAGAGGATTCGTCAATTGTGTATCGGGAGTAACAGCGGCGGACCAGTCTCCATTCAGTTCGGCGGCAGTCGGACCGAAAGCGATATTGGAATTGCTGCCATACCGATATGTTGTTCGTTGAAAAGAACCGAACCAGAAGGTTCTGTCTTTCAATGCGGGTCCGCCAAGACTGAAGCCGAACTGATTGCGCTTTAAGGTATCCGATTCTGTAGAAAAGTAGTTCCTGGCATTCACATAACCATTTCGCAAGTACTCGAAGACAGTTCCATGCAGCCGATTCGTGCCGCCCTTCGTTACAGCATTCACAACGGCTCCACCACGTCCGCCAAACTTGGCATTGTATGAATTTGTGTCGGCAGTGAATTCCTCTACGGCATCGGGATTAGGAAAGACATTCGCAACATCCGTATAGGTATCTTCGTTCAATCCCCCATCCAGATAATAAGTAGTCGTATTCTCCCGAGCTTCCCCACTTGCCGTAACAAAGCCAGAATCCCTGGTCTCAGGACGAGTCGCTCCCTGACTGGAATAGTTATTTGCCCCTGCACTGCGATCGCTGGTATCGGGAGCGAGAGATAGCAGTTGAATGACATTGCGGCCATTCAGTGGAATCTGCTCGGTAAATTGTGGAGTGATGGCGAAACTTACGGTCTGGCTAGTTGTATCTACTAGTGCGGGTGCGCTTGAAACGGTAACCTGCTGACCTGCAGAACCAATCCTCATCGCGACATCAACAACTCTAGGCTGGCCGACTTGAATAACAATTCCGGTCTGTTCGTATCTTTGAAATCCGGGAACCTCTACTCGTAATCTGTAGTTCCCTGCCTCGACGTTGGGGAGGATATAGAAACCTTGCGCATTCGAACGCACTGCGGCGGACACACCAGTTGAAACAGCAACAATAGTGATTTGTGCCCCTGGAATCACTGCTCCACTCGGATCGGAAACCACACCTGAAATGTTGGTTGTGGTTCGCTGAGCTATGAGTAGCGTGGGGGAAAACGAAATAGACAGAAATGCCAGCAGAAAAATGCTGAGCCTTTTCATGAAACGCCTCCCTTAATTTGTGTGCGAGCCGAGACAACAGAACCACTGTTCCTGCCTCTATTGCCAGGGACTGCTACTCAAGGGCGGGTAAAGAGGAGAGCAGGAACCACTTCTAGGTCAAGGTGACATAAAACGAAGTTAAAAGTCAATAAAAAGTTTCAAACGAAATACATACAGAAAAGAAAAGGAACCATCAGATTGGAAGAAGATTTGGTTAATGAGTTGAGAAGGAGAGTTCACTACTCTCTTTATTTAAGCCTGGAAGAATGATAAAAGACAGAGCCCACAATTGATATTCGGCTTCTCCCTTATATATTTCGTTTTATTTCCTTTTCCAGAAAAACGTCGGGGCTTTCTTGAGCTGGGAAGCCAAGCCGAGACGCCACGATCCACAAGAGTAGTTCCGCTACAGAAGCACACCGACAAGATTGCGGATTTCAGAAAGAGAATGGATGTATCTTGGCGTTGGGATGTGTTGCTGCCATCCATCCGGCCCAAGCCATTAATGGTATGCAGTACAAGATCATAGTCATGACACAATTCAGAATCGTCAATACGACATCATCTTTAGCCTTCACAAAGGGAAATCTCGAAAGACTGAAATTGAGTTGCTTACACCGGGCCTTCTGCTGTGCCTGAAATATGGCAGCGAATGCGCATTGAACAAGTATGCCGTACACGCAGAACGAATAAATTCGTGCTACCTCAGTCTGAATCAATGTGGTTTTTAGCAGGAGCCAAGTGATTCCGAGATATCCCGCAGCAACAGTAACCACGCTTTGAAAATCACCATTTGACTCAGCAACGTCTTTCATAATTCTCAGACCCCTAGTTCTATAAGTGCTGCTCCATTATCCCTGCAGATCTCCTGGTCTTGCAGCCTCTCCACGTGCTCGCAACGCTTCATACAGTTGAGCAGGTCCAAGAAGGACATCTTTGAGTTCGTTGCGAACCTTATCGGAATCCAAAGCTTGCTTACTCATCAGAGTATGAGCCTCAAACGCATCGATAATCGCGTTCATGATTTCCGATGCTAAGTCCGGAGAGTTCGAGAATTGTTCTTTGGTATTATTCGTTGCCTGTTGCACCAGGACATCGGACTCCAGCAACTTCCCTTTAATCACGTTATTTACATAGACGAGCTTATCGTTATCTGTAACGTCGCCTTCGAAGAGCGTATTTACTCGCTGAATGATCTCGGCAAGGAGTGCTTTCTGTTTTTCCTGGACAGAACCGGAACCTACTTCCACCATCGGGTGGAGCTTCGGCTGATCTCCTTGATTGAGGATCATCGGCTGCTTGCCTTTGTTCTTCAAGGCATGGTGCGTCAGCTTGACCTTCGAGAGGTCGATGACTTCCCGCTCGCGGCCAAACTCCAGGAGAGGCAACAAGCGCTTGAAGAAGATATAGCGCTTTTCGATATCGGTATTCCCATAGTCGAAGATCTGCGCCAGAAAGGTGTAGACACGCTGAAAGGAACCCATGTCCCTCTTAAAGAGAATGAGGCTTTCTAACTCATCGTGGGCTTCGGACTCTGCCTGTTTATCCTTAAGAGCCTTGGCTGCGCGGAGTCTCTCCTGCGCTTGCTTATAACGGCGAATCAGCCGTTCGCGTACAGGATCGAGAGCGGCAATCAATTCACTCTGCTTCGATTTCGGATTCAGTTCCACCTCTACGACGCGGTTCACTTCGAAATCGTCGTAATGGCCGGAAGCATCCAGTTTGGAGCGCAGGTCGAAGACCAAATTCGGATCGGTGACGCTCTCCAGTTCCGCTGTCTCGTAATAGGTCTTGAAGGCAGAGAGAATCTCCGCCGGATCGTTCTGGAAATCTAGGACAAAAGTCGTGTCCTTCACTCCAAACTTACCGGAGTAGGCTCGATTCAATCGAGATAAGGTCTGCACAGCCTGAATACCCGCCAACCGCTTATCGACGTACATGCCACAGAGCAAAGGTTGATCGAAGCCGGTCTGGAATTTGTTGGCCACCAGAAGAATCTGGTACTCATCGGTAGCAAAGGCTTCCCGCATATCCCGTCCACGCAGACGGGGATTCAGCGCAGCACTCGTCTCGGTAAAAGGATCTTGCCCGGATTCCAAATCCTTTACCTCGCCAGAGAAGGCCACGAGTGTGGAGATCTTGTAACCATTTGACCGGATGTATTTCTCAATAGCCAGTTGCCAACGAACAGCTTCCAGGCGGCTACCTACCACCACCATCGCCTTGGCATGACCGGCGAGCAGAGGCTCGACATTCTCCCGGAAGTGCTCGACAACGACTTGCACCTTCTGAGAGATGTTGTACGGATGCAGGCGCACCCAACGCATGATGCCCTTCATGGCCTCACTGCGCTCAACCTCGTGCCCGTCAACTTCTTTTCCCTCATGTGAGAGCTTGAAGGCCAGCTTGTAGGAGATGTAATTCTGCAAGACGTCGAGAATGAACTTTTCTTCAATCGCTTGGCGCATGGAGTACACATGAAAGGGCTCCGGCTTGTTCCCTTCTCCGGTAGGCAATTCGGGGTTGGGACGACGCCCAAAGATCTCCAGCGTTTTGGCTTTTGGCGTAGCCGTAAAAGCAACGTAGGTAATACCGCTAGCCTTTGCCCTGGTCTCCATCTGCGCCGCTAGCAGATCTTCCGTGCTAACCTCGCCACCTTCGGCAATTTCTTTCAACTCTTCTGCGGAAAGAACCGTCTTCAACTTGGAGGCCGCTTCTCCGGTCTGGGAGCTATGCGCCTCATCGGCAATTACGGCAAAACGCTTGCCCTGCGTTGCAGCTAATTCGTGAACGGCCTTAATGGCAAAAGGAAAGGTCTGGATTGTACAAACAACGATCTTCTTAGCTCCAGAAAGCGCGTCTGCCAGTTCTCCGCTTTTACTGGCGCTTTCTCCTTTGATCAAGGCGACAACGCCGGAGGTGCGCTCGAAATCGAAGATAGTCTCCTGAAGCTGTTGATCGATAACATTGCGATCCGAGATTACCAGAACAGAATCGAAGACCTTGACTCGTTGCGCATCGTGTAAGTCTGCCAGGAGATGTGCAGTCCACGCGATGGAGTTTGTCTTGCCGGAACCGGCGGAGTGCTGGATAAGATACCTGCCTCCTGCTCCATGTTCACTCACATCGGCGACTAACTTGCGGGTAGCGTCCAGTTGATGGAAGCGGGGGAAGATGACATTTTGAATCTGCTTTTTGCTATCCCGTTTCACCACAAGATACCGGCCAAGAATCTCCAGCCAGCTATCGCGAGCCCAGATCTCTTCCCATAGATAAGCTGTCGCATGTCCACCCTTTGGATTGGGAGGATTTCCCTCAGCGCCTCTATTCCCTTGATTGAAGGGAAGGAAGCGTGTCTCCACTCCTTGTAGCTTGGTTGTCATCCATACTTCCGCATTGCTTACAGCAAAGTGAACCAAAGCTCCGGATGGAAAGGAGAGCAGCGGCTCATGCGGCAGACCTTTGGGATTGGGCAGCCGATCAAAGCGGTATTGATCAATGGCGTCTTCAACAGATTGGGTAAAGTCTGTCTTCAATTCCACCGTCGCCATCGGAAACCCGTTCAGGAAGAGGACCAGATCGATACAATTCTCATTCTGGAGGGAATACCTGACCTGACGCACCACTCGCAACCGATTCGCAGTGTAGCGAGCAAGGATCTCAGGATTCATCTCCAATGCTGGCTTGAACTGCGCAAAGAGGAGCTTCTGGCGAAGCCCGATCATCTCGATGCCGTGACGTAGTACATCCAAAGTGCCGCGCAGATCCATCTGTTCGCGTAAGCGGCTCAACAGGGCTTCACCTGCTTTAGAGCCATGATTCCGAGTAAGTGCTTCCCAAGCCTGCGGCTGTGTCTCTTGTACCCAGGCTAGAACATCTGGAGAGTACAGCGCTAATTCACGGTTGTAGTGAGCTGTATCGCCTTCGACATAGAGCCAGTCATGATCCGCTAGATGCTCGCAAATCTCTTCTTCGAAGCTGATCTCCTTATGCAAACTCATGCCGCACCTTTCTTTCCGTAATTGCGTACGTCAATCTTTCCGGTTACGGCTGCCGAGATGAGGGCTGTACGGCGTTCTTGCAGCAGTTCAACTGCCCGATTGGCTACATTGATTAAATTTGAGCATTTACTTAATGATTTCGAGAGATAATCTCCTATTGAACACTGTTCTTTCAGCGGTGGCAGAAGAACAGGAAGTTCTCCGACCTCTCCAACACGCAGATGCCCAACTGTGCTTCCTTTTGCTTTGGAATCAATTTTCTCTCGAATAAGGGGACCATAAATACTATGTAAGAGATAATCGCTCAGAATCTTATTCCGATTAGGGCGCAGATACATCATTCTCTGCCCAAGACAAAACATTAAATCTTTAGGAGACAAACACGCTTCACCTACAGGAGCCTCTCTGGTAAAGAGTACATCCCCATCTTTAGGACGTCCCTTCTGTGTCCACTCGAGGAAGCTCTTTTCATCCGTAAGATAGCCACCAGATCTATCAAACGATCCATTTCTCACACACGTTGTCCTGGCTACAAAATACTCTCCATCTAAATCCTCATCTGGAGTCCTGTTTTTGCAATCAACGATCTCATAGCAGCAGTCCTTCAGCCGAGAAAAATCCCAGTGCACAGGAACTTCACCCAACCACTCAATACCAGAATCCTTCATCGGAACATTGGGATTCAGCCCTTTGGTGACAGCTTGGGAGATGACGGCCTGCCGCTTCTCTTTCAGCAATTCAATCAGCCGCTGCTGTTCTTCGATCAGGGCATCAATTTTACCGATCTCCACCGATAGAAAATCAACGATCTTCTGCGCCTCTTCATCCACTGAAGGCATAGCCAAACTAAATCGACTAATTTGCTCATAATTGAGGCCTTCGCGTGCTGCACCATTTTGTAGAGAACCAATTTGAGCTTTAACAACACTGGATTGCATTCCATACGAAATGTAACTTCGCATTTTCAAACATGCTAGACGAATAATGCATACATGCTGATTCACATTTGCTGGACCCAATTCATCTGGTACCAAACATGTCCTACCTAGAGAAGCTCCAGTTATATTTAGAAGAATATCTCCACCCCTGACCCTGCTATTGGACATGTCTTCATCAACTTCAGGGGTGATATAAACGATATCGTCAAGGTGGAGTCCTTCATCGTAAATATTCTGACTTCTGAGAAAAATGATCCCCTCTGTTTTATAGACTTCGCTGCCCCCGCGCGGAGTAATTCCGCTCCCAATTTTCTCGGCAAGGTATCGAAGCTTCATAATTTTCCAATTTTCCGGCACCTCACCCAACCACTCCACACCGCTATCTTTATACTTTGAATATCTAGGAAAACTCATTACTGATCCTCTTTCGGTGTGTTCTGGAGATAAAATTCATGAAGCTTAGCCTGAAGAAGCTTCTTATCTGGAAGCTGAGTTTGATATTCCGCAATTAGGGTTGGAGACAGCGAACGGCTAAGAGCATATTCCACAACTTCATCATCCTTGCTGGCGCAAAGAAGCAAACCGATAGAAGGCTTTTCATGCTCCTTCTTCACATTTCGATCTATAGCTTCCAGATAGAACTCCAACTTACCGAGATGCTCCGGCTCGAATTGTCCGACTTTAAGCTCCATCGCTACCAGACAATTTAGCCCACGATGAAAGAACAAGAGATCCAGAGCAAAATCTCTTCCACCAACCTGCAAGGGATATTCGGAAGCAACAAAACAGAAGTCCCTGCCAAGCTCCAGGAGAAAATCCTTGAGCTTATGCAGTAAGCCAAGATGCAGATCTCTTTCCGAATGAATCGCTGGAAGGCCCAGGAACTCGACGGCATATGCATCCTTGAAGATGCTGACTGCTTCGGGATGATTTTGTCTCAGCGCCGCTGAGACTTTTGGCGGGGTCAAGATCACTCGCTCAAAGAGCCCACTCTTGAACTGCCGCTCCAATTGGCGGCTCGACCACTGTTCTTTAATCGCCAACCGGAGATAAAACTCCCGTTCTTCCGGCTGCTTGCTCTGTCCCAGGATGATGAGGTGATGCGTCCAAGGCAATTGTCTCAGCAGTGCCGAGACGATTGGCTCATTTCGATACGCCTCATAAAATTGGCGCATACGAAAGAGGTTCGGGCGAGTAAAGCCCCGTTGGCCGGGATGGGTACGGGCAATATAGCTGGCCAATTGTGGAACGACTCCATCCCCCCACTCAGAGGCTTCGATCTTGCGGCTGATGTATTCTCCGATCTGCCAATAGAGATCGATCAGTGTGGTGTTGACGCTCTTGAGCGCCTTCTGCCGCGCAGCTTCAATCAGACGGACGATTTCAGCAAACTCTTCGTCCTGGGAAGACTTCGATGGAAGCGACCGTTTGGGACTCATTCCGACAAGCCTCCCAGCATTTCGAGAATGCGGTTTGTGACAGTCTTCAGTTCGGCATCAATCTCTTCCAGAGGACGAGGCGGCTTAAAGACATAGAAGTGACGATTGAAGGGAATCTCGTACCCAACCTTGGTCTTGTCATGATCGATCCAGGCGTCGGGTACATGCGGCAAGACCTCACGCGCGAAGTACACTTCTACTTCTTCTTTGAGCGGCACGTTTTCTGTGTCGCGTAAGCTTGGATCGGGCTGCGGCTCGCCTTTGTTCTTCCCCTTCGTCGAGAGGACAACCTTGCCCTTCTCATCCCGTAGCGGACGCTCGACGGTAATGGTCCGATAGCCGAATTCTTCGTTTTTGAAAATACGGCTGATAGGAACTCCGTCTCTGGTGACCCTGCGGAACGAACCGAAGATCCGGGTAATCTCGTCTATGTGCTCCTCGCTAAGTTCCTTGCGCTTGCTGCCCAGACTTTTACGCATCTTCTGCCAGAAGCTGCTGGCGTCGATCAACTGCACCTTACCTTTGCGATGAGCAGGCTTGCGATTGGAGAGAATCCAGATATAGGTCGAGATTCCGGTGTTATAGAACATGTCCGTCGGCAGCCCGATGATGGCCTCGACAAGGTCGTTCTCCAGAACATAACGGCGGATCTCACTTTCCCCACTGCCAGCGCCTCCTGTGAAGAGAGGCGAGCCATTCAAAACGATGCCGAAGCGGCTGCCGCCCTCCACTGCCGGACGCATCTTGCTGAGCAGGTGCATAAGAAAGAGCAGGGAGCCATCACTTACTCGCGGAAGCCCCGGGCCAAAGCGTCCGTTATGGCCCTGCGTCTCATGCTCTTTACGAACAACCTTTTCGACCTTCTTCCACTCAACGCCAAAGGGCGGATTGGAGAGCATATAGTCGAAGACTTCGCCCGGGTGTCCATCTTCGGAAAGAGTATTCCCGGGAACGATGTTGTTTACATCCTGTCCCTTGATGAGCATGTCAGCTTTACAGATGGCGTAGGACTCATCATTCAGTTCCTGTCCGTACATGGTGAGGCGCGCCTGGGGGTTATGTTCCGCCAGATATTCTCCGGCAACAGATAACATGCCTCCGGTGCCTGCTGTCGGATCGTAGATATTCCGAACCACTCCGGGCTTCGACAGGACTTCATCGTCTTCGACGAAGAGCAGGTTGACCATCAGGCGGATGACTTCGCGAGGCGTGAAGTGTTCTCCGGCTGTTTCGTTCGAGATTTCCGAGAACTTCCGGATTAACTCTTCGAAGACCGTTCCCATCTCGGTGTTGCTCACCGTCTCCGGGTGCAGATCGATGCCAGCGAACTTTTCGGCGACCTGATACAGCAGATTGCATTTATCCAGGCGGTCAACCTGCGTATAGAAGTCGAAGCGCTCGAAGATTTCCCGCACCGAGGGAGAAAAAGCCTGGATATAGCTGTACAGGTTCTCCTTGATATGGTCCTGATCTCCCATGAGAGTCTTCAGATCCATCTCGGAGACGTTATAGAAGCTTTGCTTCGCCTTTCGTAGCAAGAATGGCTCCGGATTGATCCCCGATTTCTTCCGTGCCTCCTGCTCCTTTAAAACAGCTTGTTTCGTTCCTGCTAACACGCAGTCCAAGCGGCGCAACACGGTAAAAGGCAGAATCACTTTTCCATATTCAGACTGCTTATAGTCGCCGCGCAGCAGATCCGCGACGGCCCAGATAAAAGAGGAAAGGCTCATGATCGACAAACTTCCAATAGACGCTATGAATTGTGTTGAACTCCCTATCTTAGCGCTTGAAAATCATGGAGCTACAGCAATTCCGGCGTTACCATGTGCGATCAAAGATCGGCATAGAGCATTTCCCGAAAAGATGTAGCCCGAAGCAATAGAAGTTGGCGCGGCTTTCCGCCAAAGACGGGGTCCCTAGCAAACTTGTCTTTGGTTTGCTGGGGTGGAAAGAAAGCCGCTCTTCACCCTACTTGGAAAGTTCACAGTATTTCGGGAAATGCTTTAAGTGCTGCTTTCTTCGGCGAAAAGCGGCTTCGGGCTTCATGGCTCGTGGATATAGCTACGCGGTATCGCCATAGGCAGAAATGCCTCGATTGAAAAATGCCAGGAATTCTAAGACAAAGACGGAAGAGGAGGAATAGTAGATTAGCTTCGATAACTTATCGAGGAAATCATCTCTTGGGAATGGTAGGCACGATTGGATTCGAACCAACGACCTCTACCGTGTCAAGGTAGCGCTCTAACCAACTGAGCTACGCGCCTGCGTGGAAGGAACAACAAGATCGATTGTATCAGGTTTTTTGTGGATCTCGGCAAGCCCAGGTAAATCTTTTTAAATCAGCTTTATGCCAAGATTTCCTCGTTCGTCTTGGCCCTGGATCTAGTGCAGCTGCCGCGCAAGCTTTTCTATTCTGCGTTCATCTTTCTGTAGTCCAGTTGGACTACACTTCATAGCATCTCCGATTGCCAGGATGTTTTAGACGATGAACTTTACTCGACGTGAATTTGGACGCCTCGCCGCGCTCGCTACCGGATCAACACTGCTTCGCCAGCTTTGGGCGGAAGGTGCTTTATCTGCCTCGACTCAAGTCGTCCGTTTCGGCGCAATCGCAGACACGCACATCATCGACGAACTTTATAAAGGACCGGAGAACAGTCCCGAAGACACAGAGAGCATTCTTCATTCCTCAGAGAGGCTGACTTCAGCCCGAGATCTGCTTAACAGCTTGAATCCAGCCCTAGAACAGGTCTTCGTAATCGGCGACTATTTTCATAACTATCCCTCGACGGACTACGACTTTTATTTCAGCCATACCACCCGCATTGATAAAGCAAAGGCCATCACCGATGGATTCAAGATGCCCATACATGTCGGCTTCGGAAACCATGATTACGGTGTCCCCAATGTCTCGCGCGAAATGAGCCATAAACTCTTTCAGGCAAAGCTCAATACCAGGCCCTACTATTCCGTCGATTACCGGGGCGTGAAGTTTGTTCACCTGAACAATTTTCTGGGAGCCACCTGGGACAAAAATTCGCCCGAATACAACAAGTCCTCCGGCTCCTTTGGAGAGGAACAGCTGAACTGGTTTGAGGCTGAGCTACGCCAGCAACGGCCCACCTTTGTCTTCCTGCACTATCCGCTCATGGCTGTGAAATCGGCTGAATTCGGTCAATATGGGGTCTATTCCTTGCTGCAGAAATACAAGGAGAGCATTCCTCTGGTCCTCTCGGGACACGTGCATCGATGGATCGATTTCAAGAATAGCTATGGACCACAGCACTACACTGTCGCATCGACACGCTACGATGCCAATGCCTACATGCTTATCGAGTACGATCCCGCTGCGCACAACATCCGATTCCTAAATTCCGACCTCGTACAGTGGGGAACGCACTACAGCAGTCCCTACAAGTTGCAGACCGTCGGTTAGGCAAATGCTTAAGACAGCGAGGAGAAAAGTGCCTCCCCATGTCCTTATCGATAAAAGGGGCGGCGCTTTCATCCTCAAATAATGAACTTCGCCCAATTTAGTAGGGATTGAAGGCAAATTCCCCTCCCGCTGGGTTACACTGCCTTCGCAATGAAGAAACGGTCACTCCTAATCCTCACTACCGCGGCGCTCCTTTCCGCCTCGAATATTTATGCACAACAGGAGCCAAAGCCTCCCATGTCTCACATAGGAAAACCTACCGTTCAGGATGCCCAGGCTTTTGTGGACCGGGCAGAAGCCGAACTGCTTGACCTCGCGAACTTGGCTGCACGTGCGGCCTGGGTACAGGCCACCTATATTACGGACGATTCCATTTTGGTGGCAGCGAAAGAGAACGAGCGTCTGATTGCCCGGCAAACGGAATTGGTAAACGAGTCCAAGCAGTTTGAAGGGCTGCAATTGCCTCCCGATCTGGCCCGCAAGTTTTTGCTGCTCAAGCTGGGACTTTCGATGCCCGCGCCTTCCGATCCGAAGTTGCGCTCCGAATTGACTCAGGTTGCAGCGAATCTCGATGCCAGTTACGGACGCGGCAAGTACTGCCCGGACAGCGACAAGAGCAAATGCATAGGGATCGATGAAATCGACGTTCGTATGGCCAAGAGCCGCGATCCCAAAGAGCTCGAAGATCTCTGGACCGGCTGGCATAAAGTTGGCACCCCGATGCGTCCGCAGTACTCGCGTTTTGTCGAACTGTCGAATCAAGGTGCACGCGAGCTTGGATTTGCCGACACGGGAGCGCTATGGCGTGCAGGATACGACATGCCGCCCGATGCTTTCTCTGCCGATATCGAGCGGCTTTGGAAACAAGTCGAACCTCTTTATCTGGAACTGCACACCTATGTCCGCCATCGTCTGATTCAAAAATATGGTGCTGCCGCACAACGTCCTGATGGAATGATTCCGGCACATCTTCTCGGTAATATGTGGGCTCAGGAGTGGGGCAATGTCTACGACATCGTGGCTCCTCCTGCTGCACCTGCAACCTACGATCTCGGCAAAGTACTCGCTGCTCGTAATACCGATGCCAAGCAGATGGTGCGCTACGGCGAAGGATTCTTCCACTCCCTCGGATTCCAACAACTGCCGGATACCTTCTGGGAGCGGTCAATGATCACCCGCCCACGCGATCGCGATGTGGTTTGCCACGCATCGGCTTGGGATGTGGACAACGACATGGATGTCCGCCTCAAGATGTGCATTCACATCACGGCAGACGATTTCGTAACTGTTCACCATGAATTAGGGCACAACTACTATCAAATGGCGTATCGCCATCAACCTTTCCTCTTCCGCAATGGTGCGAATGACGGATTCCACGAAGCTATCGGAGACTCCATTGCACTTGCGATCACTCCCGAGTATCTGAAGAAGCTCGGATTGATCGACACGATCCCACCGGCAGAAGCAGATATCCCGCTATTGCTGCGTACGGCAATGGACAAGATAGCCTTCCTGCCTTTCGGCTTGCTAATCGATAAGTGGCGTTGGGAGGTCTTCTCCGGACAGGTCAAGCCGGAGGACTACAACAAGGCCTGGTGGCAGTTGCGCGAGAAGTATCAGGGCGTTGCTCCTCCGGTCGCACGTTCGGAAGCTGACTTCGATCCAGGCGCGAAGTATCACATCCCGGGGAACACTCCATATGTACGCTACTTCCTGGCGCGTATCTATCAGTTCCAGTTCTATCGTGCGATGTGCAAGGCCTCCGGTTACACAGGACCGCTGAATCGCTGTTCCTTCTTTGGTTCAAAGGAAGCCGGTGCAAAGCTGAATGCCATGCTGGAATTAGGGCAGTCAAAACCATGGCCTGAAGCACTCAAGGCTATGACCGGCGAAGATAAAGCCGATGCCTCGGCCATGGTTGAGTACTTCCAGCCGTTGTTGACTTGGTTGAAAGAACAGAACCGTGGAGAAAAAGTCGGCTGGACGATTCCGGCTGATCCATTGACGGCTAAATAAGTACCTTTCGATACAGCAGTGCTCTCGGGTCCCCCATTCTTCCGATTCAGCTGTAACCGGAAGGATGGGGTAACGAGATTCGGCATCTGATCATCGCCCTCCCTTGTTTCCTCTTCCTCTCCCTCAGCCAATCCTTTACTCTTCAAGGCAAAGGAAAGTTATGGCATCCATTCCATCCAGCTCACATCGCATCACGGCGGTCGATGCTATTGGTCCAGCTTTTAGACGAACTTTTTCTCTTCTGACAAAGCCGTTTTTCTTGGGCAAATTTCTGAAACAGACGATTCTTGCCGGATTCGCAGAGGTCAGCTACTTCAGCATGATCATTGCTATTCCCATGCAGATCATTCAGATGTTCGTAATGGGAGGCATGCCCCAACACAGGGGAGACCAGGCACTACCCAGCGGTAGCTTCAATCCTCAGGTGTTCATTGGCACGATAGCCGTGATATGCGGGATTGGTGTGTTGATAGTCTCTACTCTTCTGCTGTACTTCATCTGCCGCTTGCGATTTGTCGTGATGGACTGGGTGCTTTATGGGCACGGCAGTTGCAGAGAAGGCTGGAGAAAATATGGACGTCAATCCTGGCGCTATTTCGGACTGACGATTCTCCTATCAGTCGGAGTGCTGCTCGTAGCTACCGTCGTTGCCGGCCCACTTGTTCCCTGGGGCATACACATAATGCGAGGCATCGATCCTTCGCAACCGGAATCGGCTGCTAAAGTCCTCAGCATCTTCTTCCCCCTGTTCGCAATCATGATGGGATTGGGAATATTCGCCTACGTGACGGATGCCCTCGTTCGCGATTTGATGCTGCCACCAATGGGCCTTACCGATGCTCCGATTGAGACCTGCTTCCGGCGACTCTTTAGCCTATTTCGTAGCGAGCCGGGCGAGACCTCGCTCTACGTCCTTTTGCGCATGTTGTTGGGAACGGCCTTCCAGTGGGCTGCCACTCTAGTCGTTTTGATTCCGATGGTGATCCTGGCAGTTCTGGGCGTCCTGATAGGTGCAGTTCTATACCACTCGTTGTGGAGCACTGGTTCAGGAGGACAACTCCTGTTTATTGCCTATGCGGTTATGGCTGCTGGAATCTGGCTTGTGCTCTATTTGGGTGGAATTGCCGCAGGATTAGGATTGGGAGGAATCTTCAAGCAGACGTATGCGCTTACATGGCTTTCGACCCGCTATCCAGAAGTAACAACTATCGTCTATGGTTCTCCGGCTCCGGCAGCCACGACAGCAGAAACTTCTTTGCCGCCGACGCCGCCACCGGATATTGCTCCGCCGTTATTGGGATAGTAAAAGTAACGCGCGGAGTTACTCTCCGCGCGCTTTTACCTTGAACCAGATAGGAGCGCCTTCAAAACCGAAGGAATCGCGAATTTGATTTTCCAGAAAGCGCTCAAAAGCAAAGTGCAGCTTAACGGAACGATCCGTGAATAAAACAAAGGTCGGCGGTGCCACGGCAGCCTGAGTCATGTAGAAGATACGAATACGCTTCGACATCGGTACCGGAGCACGCTGGAAATCGACTTTCTCCAAGAAGCGATTCATCTGTCCTGTAGAGACGCGTTTTCGTCTCTCGACCGCAACCCGCTTCACAGCCTCCAAAACGCGTTGCATGTTCTTCCCTTCTGCTGCAGAGATAAACACCAGCGGAGCATAGGCGAGATACTTCAGAACATTGCGAACCTGACGTTCATAGATCTCCCGATCAGCAGGAGGACGTCCATCTGTTCTTCCGGTCGTAACCGCATCCCACTTATTCACCACAATGACGACACTGCGTCCGCTCTCATGGGCATAACCGCCGATTGTTGCATCGGAGGAGGTGACACCCTCCGTCGCATCGATAATCAGCAGAGCAACGTCTGCTGCCTCAAGATGCCGCCGCGCCATCACGACTGATAGCTTCTCCGCCATCATGGTCGTCTTGCCCTTGCGACGAATACCGGCTGTATCGACAAAACGAAACTGCGTACCTTCGTATTCAATCGCCTCATCGACGGCGTCGCGAGTTGTTCCGGCAATCGGAGAGACGATAGCCCTCGACGTTCCCGTCAGAGCGTTCAGCAGAGTGGATTTGCCAACATTCGGACGACCGATAATGGCAATCTTGGTTTCGGCCTGCTCGTATTCGCCATGAGTGCGGTGTAGGGGAGCAGCTTCCTCCTGCTCAACCTCTTCTTCGAAGACCTCCGGTTCAGGCTCTACTTGCACTTCCGGGAGCACGGCAAAAACTTTTTCGAGCAGCTCTCCGATGCCCAAACCATGCTCGGCAGAAACGGCCTGAATTTCTTTTATGCCTAAGCGCCGGAAATTCTCAGCTTCCGCTTCCTGATGCTTGACTTCGACTTTGTTCACGGCAAGAAAAGCAGGCTTGCCGCTCCGAATCAAAATTCTGGCCAAATCGATGTCTGGGGAGGCAAGTTCCGAACGACCATCCACGACCATCACGATGGCATCGGCCTCTTCCAATGCAATCTGGGCCTGACGGTAGATCTCTCCCGGGATCAGTTCTGGGTCATCCGGAATAATACCGCCGGTATCCACCAGACGCGCATGACGTCCGGCCCACTCGATTTCGCCATAAATACGATCCCGGGTAATACCGGGCTCATCACCTACGATTGAACGTCTCGAACCTGTTAAGCGATTGAAAAGGGTAGACTTACCAACGTTCGGCCGGCCAACAATGGCAATTAGCGGCAGCCCAGAGGTATCCTTTCCAGCCCTCGCCGGGGTTCCTGTCTTCTTAGCTGTCTTTGCCAATTCTTCTCCTGGTCGGCTACTCTAAAATTCTGCAGCCTTATCTATTATAGGAACTAGTCCCGGGAACCCTCTGTGTCCGACTCGATTGTTTCTGCAGCTTCGCTGCCTTCTCTTTACGACTTCTTCAGCCCGGGAGGTATCCTCGCCCGCTCTGAGCTGCTCTATGAGTTCCGCAAGGGACAGCTGGAGATGGCTCGCGCTGTCGAACACGCTTTCGAAGAAGGCCATCATCTAATCGTCGAAGCAGGAACGGGTACGGGAAAAACTCTTGCGTATCTGCTGCCAGCCTTGCGCACGGGACGAAGAGTCATCGTCTCCACAGGAACGAAGAACCTTCAGGAACAGCTCTTTTTCCGAGATGTGCCCTTTTTGGAGTCGCTGCTGGGCCCTCTGCATGTCTGCTATATGAAGGGCCGCAGCAATTATCTGTGCCGCAATAAGCTCTATTCCTTGCGTAATCAACCGATTCTGAGTGGTTTGGAGGAAGTTGAGCAATTCCATGTAATCGAGGAATGGGAGAAGACGACAGAATCCGGCGATAGAGCCGAGATAAAAGTTCTCCCTGAAAACAGCCAGCTTTGGGCCAAGCTCGACGCCCGCAGCGAAGCCTGCATGGGATCCAATTGTCCGGATTACGAGCGTTGTTTCATCACGGAGATGCGCCGCAGGGCCCAGGAAAGCGACATCATCATCGTCAATCACCACCTGTTTTTTGCTGACCTGGCAATCAAGCTACAGGCAAAAGGCGCTCCCGATGTGGGCATTCTGCCGGAAGCCGCTGCAGTGGTCTTCGACGAGGCACATGAACTGGAGGACGTAGCCTCCAGCTATTTCGGACTCTCTCTGAGCAATATCCGCTTTGAGGAGCTGGCTCGCGACACCGAAATATCGCTGAGAGCAAAGGAATCCTTCTCCAGCGGCATCCACGGCGTTACCGAGCTGCTGCGAGAGCGCTCCAGAATGTTCTTTGCCGCTCTTCCCTTGACCCATGATGGGCGGATGCCCTTCGAAGACCGCGAAGGCTTTCTGGAAACCCGCGGAGACACATACCTTGGAGTGCTTAACACACTGCATCGTCTGGAAGGGGAGCTTGAGAGGCTCAAGCACATCGAGGAAGCTACAGGACTGAAAAAGCGCGCCACCGAAATGCGCGAGCAACTGAAGTTTCTGATGGAGGCGGACAGCCACAACACTGTCTTCTGGCTGGAGCGCCGTCCGGCTGGAGGTCTGCGCCAGTCCACCCGGAATACCTTTCTGCAAGCTACGCCAATCGATGTCTCAGGGTTACTCAAGGAGCTGCTCTTTGAGAATTTCCCTTCGGTAGTCCTCACCTCTGCCACCTTGACCGTTCAGGGAGGTTTTGAGCACATCCGCAAGCGGCTGGGGATGAACAATGGCAAAGAATTAGTGGTGCCCTCACATTTTCGCTACGAGGAACAGGCACTTCTTTATTTGCCACCGGAGATGCCGGACCCAAGGGATCCCAGATTTCAGGAGGAGGCCGCCAATCGCATCCTGCGCGTTCTGGACATCACCAAAGGACGTGCCTTCTGCTTATTTACCAGCTACCAGCAGATGCGCGATCTCTATGAACGGCTTCTGCCTCAGCTCGATTACCCGATCCTGCTGCACGGAACCGCTCCTCGCCAGGCACTGATTGAAGAGTTTCGTCAGACGCCCAATGCCGTTCTCTTTGGGACTTCCAGCTTCTGGCAGGGGGTGGACGTCCAGGGAGAGGCACTGAGCTGCGTCATTATCGACCGCCTGCCCTTTGCCGTCCCCAACGATCCGGTAGTCGCGGCACGGATGCGTACTATCGAAGAAGCAGGCGGGAAGCCCTTCTTCGAGTATCAGATTCCTAACGCCGTCATTACGCTGAAGCAGGGTTTTGGACGCCTCATCCGTTCTTTGGAGGATCGCGGTGTTCTGATGCTGCTCGATCCTCGTATCAGGCAGAAGCACTATGGACGCGTTTTTCTGGAGAGCTTGCCGCCCTACCGGATGACCCGGGACATCGTGGAAGTAGAGGAATTCTTCTCCAAGGAACGAAAAGAGGGCTGAGAAATCCGCTACGGCACTCGAAGTTTCCTTTCTCGGGAATATCTGGATGGAAGATGGAAAGGCAGGGTAGCATAGGAAAGAAGGCCAGAATGTTCCCCTATGTCCCGTAATCTCTATGTTCTAGCCGCAACACTCTTTGTCTTTGCCCTGCTCTCCTGTGGGATGACGTTTATCCCGAACTCTATTCTTTCCAGCCTTCCGGGAAATGTGTCCCTATGGCGCACGACCGGCCTGATGCTGCTGGTAGGAGCGTTATTAATGGCGCTGATAGGCGTTTTGACCTCGATGTTCGAGCAAGTAGACCGCCGGGCGGAGGAACGTCGGAAGCAAAGCCGCCGTCGGCTCTGAAGCTCCAGCCTAAAGACGCTACAATTAGATTTAGAGCATTTCAGGTTTTAGGCTGGTCGATTCAGAAATTGCGAAGTGTGAACGTTTTTGAGGAGCGATCACATTGACCTTCGCCCCCCTCGGCCCACATTGAAATCTAAAAAGCTCCAGGGCGATTTCCCTTTAGGATCCAATACAAAACATGTACGAAGTCACCGTTGAAGCCGGATTTTCCTCAGGACACTACCTGCGGAACTATCGCGGCAAGTGCGAAAACCCGCACGGACACAATTACAAAGTTTGCGTAACCCTGCACGGAACAGAACTGGACGCAGCAGGTCTGCTGCTGGACTTCAAGCTTCTGAAGCAGGTGATGCGCCCTGCCATCGATCGCATCGACCACCAGATGCTGAACGATCTCGAGCCCTTTACCGTCATCAATCCGTCGGCGGAAAACCTGGCACGTTATTTCTACGATGAAACCAGGAAGCAGCTCGAAGAAATGACCAAAGGCCGGGTCACAATCAAGGACTGCACCATCTACGAGACCGATACGACCACCGCGAAGTACTTCGAGTAGCGCTGTGCATCTGATCGAAATCTATCTGTCCGTCCAGGGAGAATCCAGCTTTGCCGGGCTGCCGTGTATCTTCGTCCGTCTGGCAGGCTGCAACTTGCGTTGCTCCTGGTGCGATTCGGAATACACCTTCTCCGGCGGGCACAAAATGAGCCCCGAAGAGATTGAAGCAGAGATCCGCAAATTTGCGCCGGTACGCCTGATTGAGTTCACTGGCGGTGAGCCGATGTTGCAGGCCAAGGAACTGCTTCCCTTCATGGATAGCATGTTGCAGCAAGGCTATACCCTGCTGATGGAAACCAGCGGAGAACGCCCGCTGTCCGATGTGCCCAAGGCCATCCACAAGATTGTCGATGTAAAGTGCCCTGGCTCCGGAGAGTCGGCCAAATTCCATATGCCGAATCTGGCGGCGCTGACGAAGGATGACGAAGTTAAGTTTGTAATCAGCAACCGCATCGATTACGAATATGCGCGAGACTTCATCCGTGAGCACAAGCTGTCGACTGTCGCAGGAGAAGTGCTGCTCTCTCCCGCATTCTCCAAGACACCAACGCCAGAGCGCACGACGGCAAACTGTACGCTTGACCCTCGTGAGCTGGTGGAATGGATGTTGGCCGACAAGCTGGACGCACGCCTGAACCTGCAGATTCACAAGTTCATCTGGGAGCCGCAGAAAAAGGGCGTGTAACGGCTATTGGCAGCAAAAGCACAGCTTTAAAAGCTAGGGGATGCCTTCTTTGCTGCCAAATACTTGTCGAACGGGACTTCAAAGTAGAAAAGCTCATGCCCATCTTCGGCCCGCAACATCCGCAAATAAAGCTTGGCTCCGACCAGCGGATTTGAAAGCCCATCAATGTCATAGAACAGGAAGCCTGCCCGAGTCATATGCGGTTCCACCACTATGGCCTGATATTCGAAATTCGAAAAATCGGCTTCGATTTCCTTGATCTTCGACTTCGGCTTGCGATGGAGAGGAATCGGAGTACCGGTAGGAATGCGGTCCCCGGTTCCCGCTACATGCGTGGTCCGGCGCTCGACGTCGTCCGGCTCAGCGGCGGGAATCTTCTCTCCTGTGGAGGTAATGAAGTGAATACGTGCATCCTTCAGGGAGATCGGCTTATCGCTGTTATTGGTAACAATTAAGCGAATAGGAAGAAAGCCCACTTTCAGATAATTGAACCTGAAGAGAGACTGCTTTTCTCCCGTCTCATAAGGCTCGGCGGCTATGGCTACTTGCTCATCGGCATGAACATCGACGGCAGGAAACGAAGTTGCCGGAGTAGCAGGTGGCGGGGTGCGATCCACCGCAAGGAGCGAACTCGCACTGAAGGAAATTGCAGCGGTCAGGCAAAGAAGGAGTCGTTTCATCGTCGTCGAGATTATCATTCCAGCAGCAAACTCCTTCTTGGTTAACATGACTCTCTTTTTCTACAACATGGCCCTGGCACTTGTACTCCTGCTCGGGTCACCGTATTGGCTTCTCCGTATTCTCACCACGCAGAAATACCGCCATGGACTCAAAGAGCGGTTGGGCCACGTACCTCTCCGCCTGTTGGACGCAAAAGACGCCCGTCCTGTCATCTGGCTACACGCAGTTTCAGTAGGCGAAGTACTTTCGGCTGGGCGCCTGATCAATGAACTCAAAGCAGCCCTGCCGAACTATAGAATTCTAGTCTCCACCACGACCTTTACAGGCCAGACTCTCGCTCGTGCCCGTTTCGGGGAAGAGAATGTCTTCTACTTCCCTCTGGACCTGGGATTCGCCATCAGGAGCTACATGGAGGCACTGCGGCCCAGGATGCTGATTCTGGTTGAAACGGAATTCTGGCCGAATATGCTTTCGGTCTGCGGGAAGCGAAAAATCCCGGTCGTGGTGACCAACGCCCGCATCTCCGACCGTTCTTTTCCCCGGTATCGGCGACTCAAATCCTTGTGGCAGCCGTTTCTCCGCAACCTGAAGCTAGTGCTGGCTCAAAGTGAGGAAGATGCGAACCGGCTGAAGGCCATCGGGGTACCCGCAGACGGTGTCCGTTTTGGCGGAAATCTGAAATTCGATGTTCGCTCCACGGCTCCAGCGGCAGTAACGGTAGCCATTCAGGCCCATACGCCTACCGGCATCCACTTCATTGTGGCGGGAAGTACGCTGGAAGGGGAAGAAGCAGCGTTATTAAAGGTTTGGCCTCAACTGCTTGCTAAAAATCCACAGCTTTTCCTCATCCTTGCACCACGCCATCCGGAGCGTTTTCCTGCTGTGGAAAAACTGTTAATCGAGAGCGGGCTCTCATGGACCAAGCGTTCCCGGTGGATGAATTCTCCAGACCTGATTCCGGCGGGCGGCATTCTGCTGCTGGACTCGATCGGGGAACTTGCTTCGGTCTACTCCTTGGCCACCGTGGCTTTCGTCGGCGGCAGCCTGGTTCCCTCGGGAGGGCATAATCCTCTGGAACCAGCCCAGTTCGGAGTTCCCGTAATCAACGGAACGGACTACACCAACTTCCGGGCAATCGTTGAAGAACTCCGGAAACACGACGCCATTTGCATTACCGAGACAAAGGATTTGCTCTCAACATTCCTGGATCTGCTGGGCCATCCGGAAAAAGCGCAGGCCATTGGGACTCGGGCGCGAGAAGTCTTCGAACGCCAGGCAGGAGCTACAGGACGCACCATCTCTTCCATTCAGGAGCTTTTGGGAGAAGCCTCCCACTCATGAAACGCCCCCTGCTTGCGCCGCTAGTGCCCCTATATGCCGCTGCTGTCTGGCTGCGGGGAATTGGCTACGACCGCAAACTACTCGCCGCTGGAAAGCTACAGTACCCCGTTATCAGCGTCGGCAACATCTCTGCTGGAGGTGCAGGAAAGACTCCCTTTGTCATCGCTCTGGCAGAGCTGCTGAAGGCCGAAGGGATCGCCGTCGATGTGCTCTCCCGCGGATATCGCCGGGAAAGCAAGACAACGACGCAGGTCGCCACTAATGGCGCAGTAGCCGACTACGGGGATGAACCGCTGTTGATTGCTCGAACAGCCTCGGTCCCGGTCTACGTGGGCAGCAAACGCTTTGAAGCAGGAACTCTGGCGGAAAAGAGTTCGTCCAATTCCGGCAAACCTTCTATTCACCTGCTCGACGATGGCTTTCAACACCGGCAACTCTGGCGAGCCATCGATATCGTTCTGGTAAACAGGAGCGATCTAGAAGACTCCCTGCTGCCTGCTGGAAATCTGCGCGAACCGCTTTCGGCACTGAAACGCGCCGATATTCTGGTCGTGCGCAAGGAGGAAGAGGAGATTATCCCCGACCTCCGCAGACGAGGCTTCGAACAGCCGCTAGTCCTTGTCCAGCGGACGTTGACTATCCCTACTCTCGAAGGTCCTGCTCTCGCATTTTGCGGAATTGCCCGTCCGGAGGACTTCTTCGCGGGACTCCGGCAGAACGGCTTGGAACTCGCAGCCCAGGTTGCCTTCCCCGACCATCACGGCTATGGGCAGGAAGAGGCGAACAGCCTGGCGGACATGGCCTTACGGCATAAAGCGGCGGCCTTTCTCACTACAGCAAAGGATCACATCAAGCTCGATCAGGCATTCCTGGAGACACTGGAAAAAGCTGCTCCGGTTTACACAGTGGACCTCAAGGTCCGAATCCTGGAAGAAAAAACTTTCCTCCGCAACCTACTCTCCCGTCTCGGAATTTGAGTCAATTCCCTATGAGAAAATGCCTTTGTTGTCCACTAAATCCAATCTACGTCTATTGATAGTGCGCCTGGGTGCCATGGGAGACATTCTGCACGCACTGCCCGCTGTGACGGCTCTTCGCCGCGCGCACCCCGATTGGTTTTTAGGCTGGGCCATTGAACCGCATTGGCGTCCTTTGGTCGCAGCGGATTCGAAAGTGAAAGATAGTGGCCGCGATGCGGCAATGCCCCTGATCGATCAGGTACACCGCGTTCCAGCAAAACAGTGGGGGCGCAAACCGTTTCGCTGGTCAACGCTGCAGCAGATTCGGGCACTCAAGCAGGAACTTCGCAGTTTTCAATATGACGTCGCCGTCGATCTTCAGGGAGCGGTCCGTTCGGCTCTCTTCGGCCGATGGTCCGGAGCCCGACTGATCGGAGAAAAGGCTCCTCGCGAGTTTGCTGCAAAATGGCTCTTCCATCAGCACGTCGCCACCACAGGAAGCCATGTAATCGAGCAGGATGTTGAAATCGCCTCGGCCATTGCCTCTGACCGGCTTGCACCGGTTTCGCCATGTCTTCCGCTCGATGAAGAGGCTGAACGCTGGGCAGAAGAGGCCACAGCTTCTACAACTGGGCCGATCGTACTCCTCAATGCCGGAGCCGGTTGGGGAGCAAAACGATGGCCTGCCGAACGCTATGGAATCGTGGCCCGCAAGCTCGCCGATGCCGGATGCACGATCTTTCTGAATGTGGGACCAGGAGAGGCCGACCTCGCTGCGACCGTCGAAACAACGAGCGGAGGAGCGGCAATCACAATCGAAGCCACGGTCGGACGTCTTATTGCTCTTACCCGCCGCATCTCGCTCATGATCGCCGGAGACACAGGTCCGTTGCATTTGGCCTGCGCTTTGGGTAAACCGGTTGTGGGCATCTACGGACCTACCGATCCGGCGCGCAACGGCCCCTTCGGCTGCAATTTCCGGGTTCTACGTCATCCGGATAGCCGCCGCGACCATACGCGCTATTCCGAGCCTGAAGCCGGACTACTTACCATTACGCCGGAAGCTGTACTGGCAGCCGCCCAAGAGCTTCTTGCCGGAGTATCTACATCATGACGACAGGAACTTTTATGGAGCGTTGGCAGAGTATCGCCCGGCGCATCCGTGTACCGATGGGTTTTCTCTTTGCTGCCTTGTACCTGGTACTAGCCCGCCCGACTCCGCATACCTTGGCACTGAGCCTGGCTTTGGTAATTCCCGGAGTATGGTTGCGCGGTTACGCCGCCGGGTATGTGAAGAAGAATGCCGAACTCACCGTAACCGGTCCCTACGCACACACTCGAAATCCACTTTATGTGGGCTCTATTCTGATCGCCTTCGGATTTGCGCTGGCCTCGCGCAGTGTCTACGTAACCCTGGCTCTGGCGTTGTTTTTCGCGATTATCTATGTGCCGGTGATCTATTCCGAAGAGAAATTCCTTCGTGCTACCTTCGCCGGTTTTGACGCCTATTGCCAGCAGGTTCCCAGGCTGTTTCCGCGTCTCAGCCCGGCCCGGCTAAGTTCGGAGGGAGGACGCTTTTCCTTCGCCCTCTATCGTAAGCACCGCGAGTACAATGCGGTTATAGGCGCAACCGTTATTTATGCTGCTCTGATCCTGATATATTGCACCGGTTGGCTAAAGATGTAGATTTCCAGATCTCTGAGCGAGCCCAAGAATTTGACTTTGAAAATTCGTTTTCTTGCCTATGTGCTGTTCTTTCTCTCCGCCGCCTATTCGCTAGGAGCACAACAGGTGCCAGCGCTTGCACCGCCTCGCCCTGGCTATACCTTCCCTGCGCACCAGACGCTGACATATAGCGTGGACTGGCGTGTCTTCACGGCAGGAACCGCTGTGCTGCACCTGGACGCAGAGGGAGAAAACGAACACATCTCAGCCACGGCCGATTCCCTCGGAGCCATCAATCTGCTCTATCGCGTAGCCGACAAGTTTCAATCGGTCTTCGATCGTAAGTCAGGCTGCTCCTACCAGTTCAGTAAACAGACAGTAGAAGGCCGCCGCCAGGTCAATACCGACCTGCGCATGGTCTACCCCCAGGGAAAATCAACCCTGGATGAAAAGAACCTGATCACACGTTCGGTCAAGCACAATGAGGCAAAGATTCCGTCTTGCGTAACCGACCTTCTCTCCGCGATTTTCTACGTGGGTTCGCAACACCTGGAAGTGGGCTCTAACTTTCAATTTCCTCTAGCCGACGCGATGCGCACCATTCCCGTCACCATGAAGGTTGAAAACCGGGAAGAGGTCAAAACTCCTTCGGGTACTTACCAGACCTTGCGCGTACAACCTACGGCTGACGCCGGTGTCGTTAAGAACAGAGGAAACATCTGGATCTGGTACACGGACGACGAGCGACACATCCCCGTGCAGATGCGCGCACGCCTCTTCTGGGGAACCATTACCTTCAAACTTACTTCTGTGGAACAAAAGTAAGTTATTCGTCTACTGGATTCGATATCTCTCGCGCATGAGCCGCTGGAGACGGGGTTTGTAGATCAGGTTGTAAGCCAGTTCCTTGTCTGGAAACATAGCCAGAGCAGCACGACGCGTGTCGGCTACCATGGCAGAGGCCTCGTCGACCGTCAGAGTCATGTCCTGTCCGATCACTTGCATCACCATGTTGATCATCAACTGTAACCGCCGGATCTTGCGCTGCTCTTCCTTGATCTCTTCCGGGGTTTGCTTTAGCTGCTCAGCGTTATCGCCCGGCATCTGGGGATGAAGCCGGTTGTCTTCCGTTTCGTATGACCCCATCGAAGGTTCGTCCTCCGGTTCTTAAGCTACTGGAGCATTCTTGAATCGGTTGTAGCGGGTGCTCAACCCTCCAAGAAGCTGCAACTTGCTATTTTTCTTAGTGACGAGCGGAATCTACAGCGAATCGTACAACGGGAAGGATGCTCCCCAACCAGAAAAAGATGCGACAGGGTTCGAAGATGGGAATCGAGTGAACCTCCCCGCAAGGCATTTCTCTAGAGCGGAATCAGGGTTACCGTGTCCGATCCGGCAAGGGGTAAGTGCAGCTTTTCTTGGCGGAAAAGCTGCGCAATCCTCTGTGGCTTGCGGATACATCTACACTGATTCCGCTCTAGCGACACATCGGGCGGGAGTTCACCGTGCTTCCATCCAGAAAGAAGCAGGAGGTACCGTGCATATCCGTCCGATAAAGCTGAACGTGAGCCTGTTGCAACTCTTCCAGAGTCTCCATTCTGGGATGGTCGTAACGATTCCTGGCGCCCACGGAAATCACCCCGACAGTGGGAGCAACAGCGGAAAGAAATGCCGGAGTCGTTGAAGAAACACTCCCATGATGTCCCACCTTGAGCAGTATGCTCTTGAGCCCGCCATTGTGCACCATGAAATCCTCCACCGGACTCTCCGCATCTCCTTCGAGCAATACCGCCGTACCGCGATAGCGGGCCTGAAGAACTAACGAATCGTTGTTACTTGCCTTATCTCCAGGAACATAGAAGGTAGCTGGGGCAAGCACCGAAATATCCGTCGCTCCGAAGCGAAGCCTTTCTCCCACCACATGCGGCTTTACAGCAATTCCAAGTTGAGCAGCCTCCGCCAGAAGAGCCCTATAGCCAGGAATATCGGGATTCTTACCAACCCAAAGCTCTCGCGGACGGAAGTTACGCAATATAGCGTAGAGCCCGCCCATGTGATCGCTATGAGCATGACTCAATACAGCAACATCCAGGCGGCGGATGCCCCGTGACCAGAGCACCGGAGAAACTACATCTTCCCCAATATCGAAGTTACTTGAAGAATTCTCCTCTCCGGAATTCCCCTCCGGCCTGAAGGTCCCGCCTGCATCGATCAGCATTGTCTTACCATCTGGGGTAATGAGTAAAAGAGCATCGCCCTGGCCAACGTCAATTGCCTCGACTTCAAGCGCAGAAGTCCGATGCTGCAAAGGTCGAGGCAAAATAACAACGCCTGCAGCGATAACCATTGCAGCCAGCCCTAACCATTTCCCCCACCAGGAAAACCTCATGAAAAATATGGCCAGGGCAAAGGCAAGAATCGATGCAAGGAGAATCATCCCTGACGGTTCAGCAAGGCGGAAATCCGTTGCAGTGGAACTCCCCATCCAGTGCACCATGCCGCTGGCTGCATGCAAGATTGTCGCAGTTACGGTCGCAGGCAATGCAACGGCACCAGGCCAGAGAAATGCAACAGCAAAGGTAAGCAGAGCCAAGGGCAGCAGGAAGCTGACGAAGGGAACCAGCAGAATGTTGACTGGCAACGCAGCGATTGTCACACGATGGAAATACACAGCCATCGGTAACGTCATGGCCAATTCCATAACTGCGGAGACAAGGAACAATTCTGCAATGCGAAAGATCAATCGCAGAAAAGCGGGCATACCTTTCCATGCCAGCCAATCACCGCCGATATAGCGCAGCCGCGCAGCATACATACGCAGGACCACGCGGAATTGCGCTACTCGCGGCGACAAGTGAGGATCGAGTTCCACCTCCCGAAGCATTCTCGTTCCTCGCATCCAAGGAGTGATCCAGGATTCAATCAGAGGAGCAGCAATGCCGGCGATTGTTATTACGCTTAGCAGTGTCATCTGTAACCCTGCTTCCAGAGCGGCGCGGGGTTGAATTACAAACAAGCAGATTGCAGCGAAGCCAATCGCATTGAGTGGATTTTTCTCACGAAAGATCAGCCGAGAGAAGAGATAAACAGACACCATCAGCAGCGAACGCAGAACCGGCTGCCCTAAGCCGGTAAGCACGGCATAGCAGGAAGACACAAAGATTGTCGCCAGCGAGGCCCATAGATCCCCTAAGCGCATCCAGCGCGCCAGCCCAAAGACCATCCCCGCAACAATGGCCAAATGAAGCCCCGATACCACCAGGAGATGGAAAGAACCGGTCCTCTCGAAGCCCGCACGTAACTCTCTCGTCAGGAAGCTGCGATCACCGGCCACCATCGCCGAAAGCATCGCACCATCGGAGTGTTGAAAGCGCATCCATGTCGGGAGATGAGGAAATGCAACACCTTCAAGACTCATTAATCTCGCGCTAGCTATGTGCTGCCACTGCTGAATGCGACAGGCAAGAGTAGGAGTGATAGATCTCTGAGCAATGGCAAACCGTGAGATCCTGGCGGCTCCTAACAGATCGATTCCCTGTTCCCGAAGATAGGCTCCTCTATCCCAAACTCCCGGGCTGGCATAATGCTGAGGAGGTTCCATGCGTACATCCACGCGTACACGATCTCCACATTGCACCTGAGGTAAGGATTCTCCGGCTTTGGTGTAAAGCGTAAGTCGCAGACCACCTTCCACGGGCTGCATTTCATCGATTTCTTCGGAGACTTTTTCTACCTGCCGAACCTTAAGATCGATGGCAAGCCTTTGCTCCTGCTTCGTTCCTTGCTCTGCAAGATTCGGCCCATCTGTACGAGGATTACTAATCCGAATAACATCGCCTTCGACGGTATGAATCAAACCATCTGCCGAGTTGAGCATCTGACGATGGGGCATGGGCGAAGGTTCGACCGCTGCGCAGAAATACCCCAAGCTCAGCCAAAGAAGCACGGTAGAAATAACTCTCCAGCGGAGATCCAAGAACGCGGAAAGGGCGGTTACAAAGAAAGCCAGAAGCAGAATTGCGAGGGAATTTCCAAGAGGTAGATAGGTAACAGACTGAAGAAAGATTCCTAAGGCGAAGAGCCACGCCGAATGAAAGAGAGGAACCCGCGTAAGACTAAGGGCGTAGTCCGATAGTGATGTCTGCAACTCTTCTTTCCCGTTTGCAGCAACCATTCAGGCTCTTCCCTCTCTACATTGATTCTCACACTAAATCAGTGCAGTAATAGCATCTATTCCACCAGCTTCTGACCACTGATTTATAAGAAACTTACTCATCGAAGGTGCTCAGGATGTTATGATAGGCGCATTCGTGAAGCCGGGCTCTACGCAAGGAACGGAATCCGGCTATCACGCAAATTCAATTCAGGCGGGACGCGCAGGTGTTAGAGCACCATACGCGACCCTAGCCACTAACAAGCCCACTGGAGGGCCCACTAATGGTTACTTGTCACTTTAAATTCTCTATTCCCCCGACACAAGCCGGGCGGTCATTTCAGCTCTTTTCACCCCCTTTTTTCTCCCTCTCGATGACTCACGCTCAAGGTCGTTTTTCCCCGAGAACCTGAGTATTTTCCCGATTTCTAGCATCCTGGAGCAACTTCGGTTTCGGTACGGTTCCGTCAGAGTGACAAAGCACGGCCATTTCCGACAGGAATAGTCCTGCGAAATTCCTTTGAGGGATGACGCCGGAACCAGAGGTATTGGTGCTACGGGATTCGTGTGCTCAAAAGCATTTCCCGAAATACTGTGAACTTTCCAAGTAAGGGGGAGAGCGGCTTTCTTTGGCGGAAAGCCGCGCCAACTTCTATTGCTTCGGTCTACATCTTTTCGGGAAATGCTCAAAATCCGGGTCGCTCTGTTCTTGAGCTTTGCGGGAGAGGTGTGTCTTCTCGACGAGCCAGCGCAGACGGCCCGAATTTCTCATTCATATTGCGACGACACAGCCCCCTGTGCGCAGAGATGGAGGAAAGATGGAGATTCTTGAGGCTTACAAACTAGTCCCACCGGAGGGGCGCCCCGTCCGGATTTATGAATTTCGAGGACGCCGTTCCGTCCAGGCCGAAGCAGCAGACGACGCAGGACAGGTAGTGAAAATCGCAAAACGAGGAAAATCATGGACTATTCACGTAGCAGCCGAAAGCTTATTCGATGCTGTAGTCCATCTGCACAGCTGCCACCCGGAGTTCGCCGCCAGAAAGGTAACTTGCTTAGGAACAATGCTAGCAAGAAGCAATACCCCGTCGGCCCGGGAAGGAATTAAGAAGTCCGCTGGAGATGCTACACCTTTCCACCCTGAAAGCAATCAACAGTAACCACAGATAGAACGAACACAATCCAGACTGAGAAAAGAACAGAATAAAATGCTTCACTGAATCGACTTTAGGTAGCTGACAATTTCCCAGCGCTCGGACTCTGGGAGAGAAGACCAGGAAGGCATTCCCTTGCCCATCTCTCCCTGACGAAGGAACCATTCGATGTCGCCGTCCGTCGCGTTCAGCAACCGGGCATTTCGCAACGATGGATACTTGGCTCCGTCACCGCTCGCGTTTGCGCGATGGCAGCCCTCGCAATGCTCGTGATATGCCGCAGCACCAGCGTTAACTGCTTGTAACCGGCCTGCCATGGGGTTGATACGCCGATGATCGACTTCCGGGATATGCTCCCAACGATGGACGAAATAGGAGGTAATCATTACAGCAAAAAGACCGTATAAGGCACAGACCGGCACCATCGACCATGCTTTCACAGCACCACGCCGGAAGATCAGCCACAGGAAAGCAATTGCAGCCATCGTGATGAAGCTGGCGATTAGCAAGGAACGATCAAAACGCCAGGAGGTAAAGAAGAGCCCTAGCGCGCTGGGAATCGTTGCCTGAATCATCATGGCCCCGGAGATATTGGCCAGCGCCAGACGCTCCTTTCCCTGTCGCACCCAGATCAACGCATTCATCGTCTCTGGAAGCTCGGTAGCAATGGGACTAAGCAGCAATGCAGCCATCTGAGAGGGCCAGTGGAGAGCCGTCGCAATCGAACCGAGTTGCACCACGAAAAGATGGGAGGCAAATCCAATGACAGCCAATGCGAGAACTGTCTGTATAGCCGCCCAGCCCAAAGATGGGGTGTCACGGCTGATTCTCAATGGCTCGATTTCGCTTTCTTCGACAGCGGAACTGCGATCTCCCATCATTTTGTAGGCATAGGTAGCATATGCAGCGACAAAGAAGAGGCCGAAGAGATGTTTGAAAGGAAAAGCCACCACCCCGAGGAAGACCTTGAAGGCGAAGATCAGCATAAAAAGGCCCTGATCGCGGCTGATGCTGCGATGATCAACCTGAATGGTGCAGCTCTTACGATCCAGTCCTTTCCAATTCAGAAGAAGAGAGCATCCCACGACAGCATAAGCCAGGGTCGATAAGACCAACGGGCCACCGAGCGCAGCACCAACGCCTAGATCCTTTTGTACCGAGTTATGGCCAAATACGACAGCAATGAAGGTGACACTGCTTTCAGGAAGAGCGGTTCCAAAGGCAGCCAGAACAGCGCCAATCGCCATCGCTCCCAGCTTCAGATGCTTGCCGCACCACTCGATTCCATTAACGAAGTATTCGCAGGCCCCATAAATCAGCGCAGCTGATAAGAAAAATAATGCAAAAGTAATAAACATCAAGTTCTTGCCTAATTAAGATCTAGTGAATCGCGGCATTGTTCGAAGTGTATTCCAATCCCGGCAACTTACCATTATCTCGAACCCAACGCCTATTTCGAAAACCCCATAATGGGAAATAAACTCAGGTTCAACCTGATAGCCCGGATCAAACCATGAGGCAGAATTTCTTCTTTTGCCTTGATCCTGTTTTCACCAGTCTTTTTCATAGGGTCTGGTTGCCTTTTGCGATACTCTCGTAGTGAAGTTTTTCGCGACCGGTACGTGAATGCGCCAATATTTCGTTCGAATTGCCAATAGCTGGGCCGTAATCCTGCTGGCCCTTAGCTTCTCTTCTCCCACTCGTCTTGTGCTAGCCCAACAGCCCACAAACAACGCGGTTGAGGCTGACACCGCGATAACGTCCTCGATGGACAACACGGTGGCAAACTATCGCAAGATTATTGTGCTCATGGATGGGGCCAACGCTCTCGATGAAGGCAACCGGGAGCGTGTCCGCACGGCAGCATGGATTCTCTCGGAGAAGAATCGAGAGGATCTCGAAGGCATGGAAGAAGCTTTTCGCGTAAGCACGGCAAAAAACGACTTCCGGCCAGTCGAAGTCTTTCTGTCCCATCTCGAAAGTGGTCAGGACCTGCGCGATGCTGACAAACTGGCCTTTCGGGATTTGCTCGACGGTCTGGCATCCCTGTCTCCTCAAGCTAGCCTGGGCGCTCCGCTACGCAAGCGAATTGCTGACGATGTGGCTGCGGTAGAACAAATTCACATTCTCTACCAGAAGGAAAGCTCCCAGATCTTCTCCGGCATTCAGACCCGGGGAATGACTATCCATCGCGAGGCATGGGATCATTACGTCGCATTCCTGAAAACGAAGTACACCCGCGAACAGATTCTTCAAGAAATCGCCTCGCAGCTTCCTCCAGCAGAATCGCGCGGCGGCGCATCGGCAAAGAGCAAACTCGAAATTTCCGGAACGGAATTACCTCAGAAGACAATTGCCCTGACCTTCGACGATGGCCCCCATCCGCGCTATACCGATCAGGTGCTGGCCATTCTGAAAAAGTACGGTATCCACGCGGTCTTCTTCGAAGTAGGCAAGAATCTGGGAACGACTAACGAGAAGAACGAAGTTGCCCTCGGTGCTGCCTCCAAGGCGAGTTACAGGGTTCTGGAGTCGGGCTCAGTCATTGGGAATCACAGCTACAGCCATCCCGTTCTTCCGAAGCTGGATCAGGCCTCTCTCTCCAAAGAGATCAATTCCACCAATACTCTTTTGACCTACATTCTGAAGGTTCCGCCCGTTCTCTTCCGTCCGCCCTATGGGGCTACCAACACAACGATCCTGGACAAGATTCAAGCGGACAACATGAAGACGGTCATCTGGAATATCGATTCCGAAGACTGGGCCGATCCCGTGCCGAACTCCGTTGCGCAGAGAGTGCTCAACGCAGTTGAGAAACAGCATCGCGGCATCATTCTCTTTCACGATATTCATAAGGTCGGCATCGAAGCTCTTCCTACAGTTATCGAGACGCTACAGGCCGATGGATATAAGTTCGTTTCCTGGAATGGAACGGCTTTTGCCCCCTCCGACACTCGTGGAGAACAGACTGCTGCCGCACCTGCACAACCTGTCGTACAGCCCTATCACGATAGCTGGGCGGCTGTTATCGGTATCGACGATTATGCAAACTGGCAGAAGCTGAGTTATGCCTCGCACGATGCGCAGGGCGTAAAAGACCTCCTCATCCAGAAATACAACTTTAAGCCGGACCACATTTTCACCCTTCTGAACGGACAGGCCACGAGGCAGAATATTCTGTCTCTTCTTGGCGACAAACTTGGTGACCCTAATTTAGTTCAGAAAGACGATCGTGTTCTCGTCTTTTATGCAGGGCATGGAGCAACACGCAAGCTCGCTTCAGGACGTGAGCTCGGCTATATCATCCCGGTTGACGCTGACCTTACCAATTACGAAGGTAGCGCCATCTCCATGACGAACTTTCAGGACATCTCCGAAGCCATTCCCGCGAAGCATCTGCTCTTCATCATGGACTCGTGCTACAGCGGACTGGCTTTGACACGTGGTGGCAACGTTCTGTCTTCGCTGAACTATCTCACTGAAATCTCTCGTCGCGAAGCCCGTCAGATGTTTACCGCCGGTGGTGCCGACCAGCAAGTAGCCGACAATGGACCCAATGGTCACTCCGTCTTTACCTGGACATTGTTGCAGGGACTCGATGGCCGTGCCGATTTGAATGGGGATGGAGTCATTACCGCAACTGAGCTTGCCGCCTATGTTGCCCCCGCTGTTTCCGCTCTGTCCCGGCAGACACCCGCCTTTGGCAATCTGCCCGGCACAGAGGGAGGAGACTTCATCTTCGACCTCAAGCACGAGACTGAATTTCTCAGTGAAGATTCAGCGCAGCTTGGCGACGATGCAATCAAGCTGAACAGTGAACTCGAAAAGCTTCGTGCGCAAAACGAGGAGCTTCGCAAACAACTGGAGACAGCCCAGGCTAAGTTGAAGCAAAACATTCGTCCCAGCTCCACGCCTGCACCGTTAACCAAAAGCAACTCAGCGCCTTCTTCCATAACGCCAAACATCTCTCCAATTCCGCGTCAGGACACCGCCGCAGCGGCAAATGATGAGGGTATGCGTTTGTATAAGGAAAAGCGCTATGCAGATGCGGCAGCAAAATTTACAGAGGCAACGAAGCTGCAACCTGCCCGTGCTCTGTACGCCAACAATGTTGGATTTGCTTACTTCCGGCTGGCACAGTACGACGCAGCAGTGAAGTGGTTTCAGCAAGCTATAACCCTGGACTCCAAGCGGGCTGTCGCCTATCTGAATCTCGCAGATGCTTACCTTGCTTTACAGAAGAAGGCCGAAGCTAAAGATGCTTATGAAAAGTTCCTGGCCTTGTCTCCAAATTCGAAGAGTGCCGCAGATATTCGGGAGAAGATAAAGACCTTGAATTGAGAAGTAGTATAAGCAATCTCGTGTGTCCCCTCTTAACTCGCTTTGCTCGTGAGATGGGACACACACCATTTGCAGGGTCAATTCTTCCGGCTACCGAGACTACAATATCCACTTACCTTCCACGATGTCTTGTCCGGGCCAAAGCTGTATCCTTCCAACTACTTTCGGCGCCTGCTTATGACTCTAGCTCCAGTTCAGCAACGGATTCCATATGAAAGGTTTGAGGAAAGAGATCGACCATACTTATCTTTCGCAAACGGTATCCGGACGCGGTCAAAGCATTCAAATCCCGACCTAAAGTAGAAGGATCGCAAGAGACATAAACAATCTGCTTGCTGCCGACCTGTCGCAATAATCCCGTTACTTCTTTTCCTAAACCCGCGCGTGGAGGATCGACAACAATCAGCTCCGGTTTCTGATCTGTTTTCTGGTTGCGGCGCAAAAATTCGAGAGTTCCCATTCGCACGCGTTGATGCGGCGAAGAGAGGTTATAACCTAAGTCCGCACTGGAGGAGGGTGCTGCTTCGACAGCTACGACGCGAGCAAAGCGGTCGGCAAGCGCCCGAGCAAAGAGTCCTACACCAGCGTATAAATCCCACGCCAGTCGGCCACTTCTTCCTTCGGTGACCAGTTCAACCAAACGCTCGACGAGAAAACGGTTCACCTGAAAGAACGATCCTGCACTTACCCGGTAAGAGTGCTCCCCTACACGGTATTCCAGGAAGGACGCTCCGAATTGCTTTAGAAGCGGACCACGCAGTTCTTCTTCTTTGTCCTCAGCCTTCGAGAAAATGGCCATGCTGCATAGCTCCGGAAGTCTGGTATGAAAGACTTCCCAAGCGTCCTGAAATTTTCCCGGATTAATGTTGCTCTTTGCTGTTACAGATAGCAAAAGAGAGCTCTCGTCTCCGTTACAAAAGAACTCAATTTCTCTGGCCCAATCGGACAAGCCATTTTTTTGTGCCGTCTCTGTAAGAACACGGATGGCGCGCTCAAGCAGCGGAGCGGCTATGGGGCAACGGTCTACGGCAATCGTCTCGTGCGATTTCCAGCCACGGTAGGCAAAGGGCAACGGACTGGCAGGTTTTACCAGGAGACGAATGCGATTGCGATAATTCCACGGCTCGGCGGAAACCACTTCTATCGGCGGAAACTCTCGAATACCTGCACGAGAAAGGGTCTCTTCCAGAACAGACTGCTTGATCTTTAGTTGCCCTGCATAATCGGCATGCTGATAATGGCAACCGCCACAACGAGCAAAATAGGAGCAGGGCGGCTCGATACGAAGAGGCGATGCAGTAAGCACAGCATCGAGTTCCGCGTTGGCGAAGCTGCGCTTCTCTTCGACAATATGAGCCTCAACCTCTTCGCCGGGCAAAGCCAAAGGCACAAAGAAGGTTTTGCCCTCTACGCGAGTAAGGCCAAGGCCTCCATAGACAGCCTTTTCAATAGAAAGCTTCATGCCATGCTCATATAAAACAGACTGAGTCGAGGAAGCTTATACCGTTCCAGAAGCCGCTTGTGAAGAAATTGCTGTTCTACTTGGCGAATCTGAGCGGTCTGCATGCGGCTGCGATATTGTGACAATTCACGAGCCGCGCTTTCGCGCATCACGATCATATCGGCCTCAGGTGCAGCGGTAATCAGCGCGGCAAAAAGCTTCTCTTCAAGCACGGTAAGGTTGCGTTCCAGATCTTCCAGCTTCGGCTCGCATTTTCTTACTTCTGCAGCAAGAGCTGTTAACCGTTGGGCAAGCTCCTTCAGTAGCGGATGCTGTAGCTGCGAGTCATCAAGCGCTTTGGAACAACTTTCGAGATACGCGGCAACCCGCTCTTGTTCAAAGCCGCTGGAAGCTGTCTCCTTTGTCGAATTTGCGCCGATGGCAGCCTCTTTCATCTCTTCGGCTGCTTCCATCACGGCTTGCGAGCAATAGGCCAACCCATTTACCCGCCGCACATTCCCACGGCTCTTGCGTGCTTCGTACTTATCGAAAGCAACATCGATCCCGCGCAATACTGCTTCCAGAGGTATTCCGGCTTCGCGCCAGGTTTCGATCAAAGCCCAATCCAGCGTTGAAAGAAGTAACAGCGATCCCCGCCTCTGCTGGAAACGTGCTTCAATCTCGGTGAAATAATTGAAATAGTTCTTCACTGCTTAGGAAATGCCCTCTTACTCTTCCACCGGCCGGGCATGTGCTCGTGTCCGTGCTGTGCGATTGCGCTCAAATACGATTCGCAAGCCTTCAAGCGTCAGCATGTCATCCATCTCGGAGATGTACTTGGATTCACCGACAACGAGCTTTGCCAATCCCCCGGTACCAACAATCTTGGGCTTCGTGCCCAGTTCCGCGATCATGCGTTCAAGGATGCCGTCGACCAATCCGATGTAACCGTAGTAGAGCCCACTCTGCAAATGAGCACTGGTATTTGTGCCAATCACCTTGATCGGTTTCTTGATGTCGACACGTGCCAACCGCGCCGCACGTGAGAACAAGGCATCGGCAGAGATTCCCAGCCCAGGAGCAATCACTCCGCCACAGTACTCGCCCTTTGCCGAGATTACGTCGAAGGTCGTAGCCGTCCCAAAGTCCACTACGATACAAGGCCCGCCAAAACGCTCGTATGCTGCGATCCCATTTACCAGGCGGTCTGCACCAAGCTCGGCAGGGTTATCGACAATGATCGGCATGCCGGTCTTGATCCCAGGCTCTACAAAGAGAGGCTTGATATTGAAATAGCGCTCACAGACACGCCGCAAAGTGGTCTCTACCGGAGGAACCACGCTCGAAATGATGATGTGGGTAACAGAGTCCACTGACAGCTGTTGCATGCTGAAGAGATTGACAAAGAGAACTCCGTATTCATCGGCTGTCTGTGTCTTATGCGTAGTAACGCGCCAGTGCGCAACTAACTTAGCCGGGGTAGCCTCCAATTGATAGAGGCCGAGCACCGTATTCGTATTTCCTACGTCCAGGGTCAATAACATCGTGTCCTCGCCTCTAGTCTTTAAGCTCACGCACTCCGCCGGTCAGTACCGTTCGCATACCGTCGGACGTGCGCACTTGAAGGAATCCTCTCGCATCCAAACCGGCTGTCATGCCGCGAAACTCTTCCGGATCTCCAACTACAACCCGCTTATTCCGGACCCAGGAAGAGATGCTTTCTACTCTCGACAGTATTTCCGGGGCCGATTGGCCAGCTGTCTCTGCCGAGGTCAGCCGCATAATCTCTCGATGGAGCGAATGTAGCAACGCTACTAACAGATCCTGACGAGCCCATTCTTTGCCGCTTTCAACTCGCAGAGAAGTTGCAATCGGTTCCAACTCCGGGGGAAACCAATCGTGATGGACATTGATGCCGATTCCCATCACAGCATGTCGTACCCGAGTTGCCTCGGCCTGCATCTCGATCAAGATCCCACAAAACTTCTTTCCATTTAGCAGCAGATCGTTTGGCCAACGAAGATCCGCCTCAAGCCCTGTAACCTGCTTCACCGCCTGGTGGACAGCGAGTCCGGCGATAAGCGATAGCCACAATACATCTGCAGGCGCTATCTTCGGGCGCAACAGAATGCTTACATACAAACCGGAGCCGGGAGCAGAATGCCAGGTATGCCCGCCGCGGCCTTTCCCGGCTGTCTGTTCATCTGCAAAATAGACCGAATCTCCATCGGCGCCCTCCTGTGCCTTTTGCATGGCATAAGTATTTGTCGAACCGATAGAAGAAAAGTGGTGCAGCTTGCCTGCGAACGGAGTTGCAGCTAGCGCGTGATCTAAAGAAGCAAGATCAAAGGAATCTGTCATGCCTTCAGTTCACTTCAGCAGCGATTCTCATACTGAGGTCGACTGCCGGAGCTGAATGGGTCAATGCGCCAACCGAGATGAAGTCGACACCGGCTAAAGCGTAATCCCGGATATTGGCAAGCACAATGCCGCCCGAAGCTTCGACATAGATATCACGCCCAGTAGCACGAATCTTTTCGACGGCCTGCTTCACCTCGACTGGGGTCATGTTATCCAGCAACAAGGCTCCCACGCCCAGTTCGAGAGCCTTATCCAGCTCTTCAAAACTGCGCACTTCAACCTCGATAACCCGCTGCCCGGCTTTGCGCTTCTCTAATGCACAGCGAACCACAGTTTCAAAACCACCGCCAAGAGAAATATGGTTGTTCTTGATCAGAACGCCATCGGACAAATCCAGCCGGTGATTGGTACCGCCGCCGCAGAGAACTGCATACTTCTCCAGCATTCGCAAGCCGGGAACAGTCTTTCGGGTATCCAGGACCTTGGCCTTGGTTCCGGCTACAGCATCGACATACTGCCGGGTAGCCGTAGCAATGCCGCTCAGATGTTGCAGCAGATTCAGAATCACACGCTCGCAGGCAAGCAATACGCGAGCATTGTGCCGAACGACAGCCAGTGACTGTCCTTTCTTGACGCGAACACCATCGAAGATCTCCGGGTGGCTTACAACCTCGAAACGCGTAGCGAGCTTTTTATCCAGCCGCGCAAAGATATCGAGGAACCGGGGAATGGCGCCCAGTCCTGCAACAACACAATCCTGCTTGGCTATTACTGTTGCCGCAGCACGCAGGTGCGGATCAATTGTCAGCTCTGTTGTCGCATCGTGAGTTGCTTTGTCCTCAATGAGGGCCTGCTCCAACACCGCTTCAACTTTACGGCTCTTCCAATCCATTCCAAATCCTTTTCGCTTTAGGCGCCGAGGGACTCCAACCCTCCACGAGTCTTCTCCAGCAGCAAGCGAAGCTCGCCTTCACGCTTACGAAGGCCTTCCACCACATGTGCAGGAGCTTTGGCCAGGAAACCTTCGTTCCCCAACTGGCGCTGAGCATTGGCTAATTCTTTTTCGAAGCGCGCCAGGTCTTTGCTCAACCGTTCGCGTTCGGCGGCAACATCGATCTTCTTTTCGTACACAACCTCCAACTCGAAGTTGAGGCTGGTGCGCTTGTTGCCCCCATCAGGAATAGCGTCAACAAAAGAAATTTCACTTACCTTTGCCAGTTTCTGAACGATAGCAACATTGGCCTTTACGCTCGCACCCAATTCGGAGCTCATATGCAGATGGATCGGCGTTTGCGCCTTCTCCTCGACACCGATCTCCTTGCGGGTCGCACGGGTCTGGACAATCAGATCCTGCAAAACTGCCATTTCGCGCTCGGCAAGTTCGTCTACGGCAGCTGCAGCCCGTTGCGGATAGCGGGTGAACGCGATGGATTTTTCCTTCGGTTTGCCGTCGTAGAACGCATGCCATAACTCCTCTGTCAGGAAAGGCATGAAAGGAGACAGCAGGCGCAGGGCCGACTCAAAGACACCCAGGAGCGTCTTCAAGGCAGCAGTGGTCCCAGCCTTATCGGCACCTTCGTTGAAGTCCAGACGAAGCTTTACGATCTCCAGATACCAGTCGCAAACCTCACCCCAGAAGAACTGATAGACAAGATTCGCTGCCTCGTGGAAGCGATATTCCGCCAAGGCCTGATTCACCTCTCCCGCCGTCTGGTTCAGACGCGAGACGATCCAGCGAGCCTCAATCGGATCGGTAGAGGCTATAGTCGGTTCAGCAGGCAGTTGGAAGGGATCAATCGTAATCCCCACTTCCTTGGCACGATCCACCTGGAGGAATAAGAAGCGAGCTGCATTCCAGATCTTGTTCGCAAAAGCGCGATAGCCTTCGGTACGCGCTTCATTGAAGGCGATATCGGTACCGGGAGAAGCCATAGCCGCAAGCGTAAAGCGTACGGCATCCGTTCCAAAGCGGCTTACGATCTCAATCGGATCGATCACGTTGCCTTTGGTCTTGGACATCTTCTGACGGTCGGCATCACGCACCAGAGCGTGAATATAGACTTCGCGGAAGGGCACCGCATCTTCCAGAGATCTCTGACTGCCGTCAGCCATGGGAACATCCAGCATGAAGTGGCAGCCAAGCATGATCATGCGGGCGACCCAGAAAAAGAGGATGTCGAAGCCCGTCACCAGCAGCTGCGTCGGATAGAAGATATCCAGATCCGAAGCATGTTTTGGCCAGCCGAAGACAGAACAAGGCAGCAGCCCGGAGCTGAACCAGGTGTCCAGCACATCTGTTTCCTGCTCGATGCGAGCACTGCCGCAGTGAGCACACTTATCCGGAGTCTCGCGAGCCACCGTAATCTCATGGCACTTGGAACAATGCCAAGCGGGAATACGATGTCCCCACCACAGCTGGCGTGAGATACACCAGTCATGGATGTTGCGCATCCACTCGAAGTAGGTTTTTGCGTATTGAGCTGGCGTGAAGCGGATATAGCCCTTCTCGACTGCTTCAATTGCCTTTTCGGCCAGAGGCTGAATCTTGATAAACCACTGGGTTGAGAGACGAGGCTCCACTACCGTCTTGCAACGGTCACACTTACCGATCGCATTGACGTGATCCTTGACGCCAACCAGCAGCCCCAGGGTCTCCAGTTCCTCGACAATCTTCTTGCGAGCCACGTAACGGTCGAGCCCTGCGAATTTTCCGGCAGCAGCGGACATGTGTGCCGCGAAATCCATCACGTCGATGGAGGGCAGTCCATGGCGTTTTCCCAAAGCAAAGTCGTTGGGATCGTGAGCCGGGGTTACCTTTACGGCACCGGTACCGAAATCGCGGCTTACCCACTCATCCGTGATCACGGGAATCTCTCGTCCGACGAGAGGCAGCTTCAGCTTCTTCCCATGCAGGTGCTTATAGCGCTCGTCTTCCGGATGTACAGCCACGGCAACGTCGCCCAGCATGGTCTCCGGACGCGTTGTAGCAATGGTCAGGTATTCTCCGGGAAGGCCGATCACGGGATAACGAATCTCCCAAAGCTTGCCCTGTTGCTCCTCGTGAACCACTTCCAGGTCGGAAATAGCTGTCTGGCAGCGTGGGCACCAGTTGACGATATACGCACCGCGATAGATGAGTCCCTGCTCGTACAGGCGGACGAAGGCTTCCTTCACCGCTACCGTCAGGTTCTCGTCCATGGTGAAGTATTCACGGGACCAGTCGACACTGGCTCCCAACCGCTTCATCTGGTCGAGAATCGCGTTCCCGTAAAGCTGCTTCCACTCCCAGACGCGGTCAATGAAGGCCTCGCGCCCTAATTCCTGGCGGCTCTTACCTTCGGAGGTAAGCTGGCGCTCCACCATCATCTGGGTGGCGATTCCGGCGTGGTCTGTGCCGGGCAGCCATAGAGACATATCGCCGGTCATGCGGTGCCAGCGGGTCAGGATATCCATCTCCGTCTGGTTAAGCATGTGCCCCATGTGGAGGCGCCCGGTAACGTTCGGCGGCGGCAGAAGGATGGTAAAGATGTTTTGGCCGGGGGCCGGCTTCGCCGACGGCACGTCAAACAACCGCTCCTGGACCCAATAGCTGGCCCAGCGGTCTTCAATTTTAGTGGGATCGTAAGCTTTCGGAAGATCGTGAGACATTTCGGATTGGCACTCTGGCAGCCACTTTTACTGCGGCCACTCTTCACGATAGCACAGCAAAACCGCTCATTCTGCTTATGGCGTACCGTGAGTTGGCAAGCAAAGGGCTTATTCGCGCTTGAGGGGAGATAGAAAAGGGCCGTCCGATACCGGACAGCCCTTTTCTGTAAGGATGAATCTTCCGCCTAGAAGGGGTTGAGCTTATCAAGGCCCTTCTTTTTCTTATGCTTGCTGGAAGACTCCGAACTGGAATCGTAGGCAGGCTTCTTGGTCTTTTTCTTTCCGGCTGTAGCACCTGTATTGACCTGGGCCGGAGGCGGTGGATTCTTGATGTCATTGACCTGAGCAGGAGCTTCAGCAGGCTTTTCGACCGGCGGCAGAGCCGCGTTAGCCGGAGCAGCAGGCTTGAGACCGAAATCGTCCGCCTTGGCCGGTGCAGCATTGCTGGGAGCACCTTCCGTACCTGCAGCCGGGGCTTCACCGGCGTTGCCCTCTTCCGCAGAAGTGGGAGCCTTGATGATGGTGGCTGTAATGCCGCTCTCGCCGGGAGCCATGGAATTAGGCGTTGCCGGACTCTCGGTACGAGGAGGAACGCTTCCGTTGCTGTTCGCTGCAGTGGCCTCGTCCGGTTTCCCGGTTAGAGGCTTGCCTGAAACAGCCTGCGTGAAGAGAGAAATCTTCTCCTGCGTAATCTGAGGAGCCAGCGTCCGCTTTGCATTGCTCAACGAGGGATCGCCCACACGCGCGGCTTCGATAGTCGAAGGACCATGCTTGACTAATCCCAAAACACGATCCGTCAGACGGACACCGACACGGCTACGTTCTTCGGCATCGTTCGCAGCAACCGCCTCTTGAGAGGGCTCGGGAATCGGCCGATTGAGAGCTACCAGACGATCTCTCGCTTCTTCCACATGTGGAGCCATCGGATAGCGGGTGATCACCTTGGTATAAGCAGCTGCAGCACGATCGGTATAGGTGGAAATCAGCTCCTTTTTTGCCGCAGGAGAGATATTCAATGCCTGCATCTGGCGGGCAGTTGCTTCGTACGCATCGCCTAAGGTCAACAGAACTTGATCGCTGTGGCTGAAAAGAGGGTAGCTGTCCTCCACGGTCTGGAGGCGGGCAATACTGGCGTCCCAGTTTTCATGGGTCGCGTAGAAAGCGCCGATCTGGAATTCCCGCTCGGCCATGACTTCCTGCACTTCGCGAAGTTTTTGCTTCGCCCTTGGAACCAAGGTCGATTCAGGAAACATCTGAACCATTTCCCGGTATTCCTGCTCGGCATGGACGGCATTGGTGTAGTCGCGGTCGGGCTTTTCCATCTGCATGTAGTAGATGTCAGCCACCTTCATCTTCGCCTCGGCGGCCTCGGGAGCCGTCGGGAAGAAGGTAATGAAGTCCTTGTACTCGGCTTCCGCCTGAGTCAAGGCCGCTGTTCCACCTTCTTTGAACCAGGTGTCGCCCATTGAAAGCTTGGCACGCATCTGGTATTCGGAATCCGGATAGGTGTTTAGCAACGTCTGCAGCTCAAGACGAGCCACATCGAACTTGCCCTTCTTCAAGGCCTTCATGGCCTTGTCGTATAGATCCTTATCCGGCTGCTTGGAAGCGACATCGGCCAGAGGATTTGAGCTCAGATCCCGGTTCTTCTTATGTTTTTCCTTCGCGACCGCCGACGGGGTGAGCATTGCCACCACCATTCCGGCTACCAGCAGTTGGTTCAGGAAGCGATTCATTTACACCTCAACTCGTGGACAGACCGTACAGCAAAAATACAGAGCTGTCTGCCACAACTCCATATTTTCCTTCAAAACCTGTTGTCAGGACACCTTCGCTGGACGAAGATCTTCCGCCGCAGCCGACCGGGCCAAATTCAGCAAAATCCGTGCGTTCTCCTCTGCCTTGCCGTTTCCGAATACAGCATTTCCGGCAACTAAAAGGTCCGCACCTGCTTCGACGACCTGAGCCACGGTATCGTGAGCCACCCCGCCGTCAACTTCAATCCTAAATCCCAATCCCATTTCCTGGCGAAGTTGCTTTAAACGGCGAATCTTATCCAGAGAAAAAGGTATGAATTTTTGCCCACCGAAGCCCGGATTCACACTCATGATCAGGACATGGTGCACCATCGGAAGTATATCTAGGAGGAGATCAACCCGGGTAGCGGGGTTCAAGACCACCGCCGGGCGCATTCCGTGCTCTGCGATTAAATCCAGAGTCCGATGCAAGTGACGGCAAGCTTCGTAGTGAACGCTAACCCAATTTGCCCCGGCATCCGCAAAAGATGGGATGTATTCGTCCGGATTTTCAATCATCAGGTGACAATCCAGCGGTAAACGGGTGACCTTCCGTAGCGACTTCACTACCGGTGGCCCCAACGTAATATTGGGCACGAAATGCCCATCCATCACGTCTACATGGATTACAGTTCCACCGCCGCGTTCCGCAGCGGCAACTTCCTCTGCCAAATGAGCAAAATCAGCCGACAGAATGGACGGCGCCAACTCAATCATTGAGCGTCCCCTTGAGGGTTCAGTGTAACAGTTTGTAGACTCAGCCCCTTAGCTCCTGCCAGGAATACTCGTGAGACTCCCCGCAGAATCGCCTTTCGAGGCCATCCGGACTCCTGATCGTAAAAAAACAGCTCCCCGACCCGCTTCTTCTCAGGACGGTAGTACCACCTTGAGAGCAAACATAGCTCCGCAGCCAATTCCTCAGCCCCAGCCCGCTGCCGACGCTGAGCTTCCAGGGCCTGTAAAGCCTCCGATAGCCTCTCGTTCAAGGCATCTTTGGAAACCAGCACAGGCTTTGTTCCCTTTTCTGATTCCTCAATCAATGGAATCGGTTCTAGGGAAACAGGTTGCGCAAAGAGCGATGAAGAACCAGATAATTCATTGGCATGTCTCATTCCCTGGGTCGGGAACAAAACCGGCCCATACAGGAGCCCTTGATCCACCAGGAACAGGGCAACGGAATCTGCCTCCGCAGCAGGTTGAAGAATCAAAACTTTCAGTTGGTTCAGAGCCCGCACGATCTCGCTCGCCTGCCCTCGAACTGCCTCCACTTTTTTGATTCGGGAATGGATGGCTGCAGCTTCTTCAAACTCCAGTGCCGCTGAAGCGGCATCTCTTTCAGCTGAAAGTTTTGCTGTCAGACTTTCCCCTCGGCTGGCAAGGAAGTCTCGAACGGCTATCGCTTCCTCTGCATAACGCTCATTGCTGCAGCTCATTTTGCAGGGTTCCAGACAGCGCTTCATCTCACCATAGGGGCATCCGGGATGGCTCGGACTAGGCTCCAGATCCTCAACGCAACGCCGCAGCAAGAAGAGATTCAACATCTCCTCGGAGTACCGCTCAGCCGCCGCACGCGACGGAAATGGACCATATAACCAGGCCGATGCACCTTTGGTGATATTGGTCGTAATTGCGATGCGGGGAAAGGGATTTTTCGCAGTGAATCGCAGAAAGGCCGGTGCACGGAGATGCATTCGCTCGTTTGCCAGCTCGCCGAAAACGCTCCGCTCCACCTGGTACAGCTTCAGCTGCGATTCGAACTCCGAACCGGTCACCGACCATTCGATACGTGCAATTCGGGAAGCAAGCTCCAACCGGCGCGAATGCCCGGGCTTGACCGAAAGAAAGCGTGCAAGCCTTCTCCTCAGGTTGGGAGTTTTTCCCAGATACGGCTGAGCCTTTGGATCGGAGCCAAAGAGGGCAAATACAGCTGCCTTTTCCGGAAGAGCAGCCAGGGCTGCCAGCCGCTCTTCAATAGAGAATGGAATCGACTCTGCCAGAAGCATGCTGTACGGTTTACTCGCCTGCTATCGTCATTCCGTCAATGCGCAAGGTCGGAGAAGCAATGGAACTCCGAAATACCAGATCATTTCCAATTGCAGAAATATTCCGGAACATCTCCTTCAAATTCCCGGCAATCGTAATCTCCTGAACCGGATAGGCTAATTCGCCATTTTCGATCCAGAGTCCGGAGGCTCCACGCGAATAGTCACCGGTCACCATATTGACGCCGAAGCCCATCAATTCCGTGACATAGAGGCCGCTCTTGATATCTTTCAGAATCGCTTCAGGAGTCAAAGTTCCGGGTTCGAGATACAGGTTTCCCGCTCCAATACCGGGATTTCCTGCCAAACCACGGGAAGCATTCCCTGTCGACTGCATCCCCAGCTTACGGGCGGTATAGGTATTGAGCAGATAATTGCGCAATACTCCTTTTTCCAAGACCACGGTTCTGCGAGAAGACAAGCCCTCGCCATCGAAGGGAGATGTCCCAAATCCACCTACTATCGTGCTGTCATCGACAACAGTAACGGCAGAGTTTGCCACGTCTTCACCCAACAATCCGGCGAAGAACGAAGCCCCTCGATAGATGGCATCTCCGTTAGCGGCTTCGAAGATATTGCCAATCAGGCCTCTGGCCATCTCAGGAGAAAAGACCACGGGAACCTTCTGCGTTGAAACCCGGCGCGCATTCAGACGCCGCAGAGTCCGGCGGGCTGCTTCCCTGCCAATATCCTCGGGCGATTCCAGCTTGCTCATGGTACGAGCGCTGGAATACCAATAATCGCGCTGCATCTCGCCATTCTCGGATTCCGCAATGGGCGCAGCCGAGATCCCACAGTAGGAAGTACGGTACTCCCCAACAAAACCACGAGAGTTAGCCAGAACCTTGTATCCGGTAGCAGCATCGAAGCTGCCTCCATCACTGTTACGGATTCGGCTATCGACATCCATGGCGGCCTTTTCACAGCGCCGCGCATAATCGATACGCTCTTCCGTTGGAAGGGAATAGACATCTTCGTGGTAGAGCTTGAGATCGCCATCCAGAGAACCGAAGGCCGAGTTCTCCGGCAGTCCTGCAAAAGGATCTTCCGAAGTCACCCGTGCCAGAGCAAGGGCGCCGTTAACCAGGCGGTCAATCGCTTCCGGAGTTAAGTCGCTGGAGCTAGTCGAAGCAGCCCGCTGTCCGGCAAAAACGCGAAGCCCAATCCCCCTTGAACCGGATTCCTTTAAGGTCTCAACCTCGCCCAGGCGAACCTGTGTTGAGAATTCGTCTCCCTCACGGATCACAACCTCGGCATCCGTTGCTCCGGCACGCATAGCCCGAGCTACAACGTCGGCCGCTAATTGTTTCAGATCCGTTGCTGTCTCTGTCGCTTGCATTTCCGAACTCCTCACTCTCTTTCAGTCCAAAGACAGCTAATTTCCGGTACCGCCGACTGTCATCCGATCAAGCTTGATGGTTGGCATCCCAACGCCGACAGGAACACTCTGTCCATCTTTGCCGCAGGTCCCGATCCCTTCGTCGAGGGCCAGATCGTTTCCAACCATCGAGACATACTTCAAAGCTTCAGGACCACTGCCGATCAGAGTGGCATCACGCACCGGAGCCGTTACTTTTCCATCCTCGATCAGATAAGCCTCCGACGCGGAAAACACGAACTTGCCATTGGTGATATCCACCTGCCCACCGCCAAAGTTCACCGCGTAGAGACCACGCTTTACGCTACGAATAATGTCCTCAGGAGCATCTTCGCCCGAAAGCATGTAGGTATTCGTCATACGCGGCATGGGAATATGCTGATAACTTTCGCGGCGACCGCTGCCGGTGCTGGCCGTCCCCATCAAGCGGGCGCTTAACTTGTCCGTCAAATAGCCTTTCAGGATGCCGTTCTCGATTAGCACGGTTTCCTGGGTAGCAGAACCTTCGTCATCGACATTCAAAGAGCCACGGCGTTGGCGAAGAGTCCCATTGTCCACGACCGTTACTTTGCTGCTCGCAACCTGCTGACCGATCAGACCGGCAAAGGCCGAGGTCTTCTTGCGGTTAAAATCCGCTTCCAGCCCATGACCGACGGCTTCATGCAGCAGAACTCCTGGCCAGCCTGGCCCGAGAACAACCTGCATCTCTCCTGCTGGGGCCGCAATTGCGCTCAACTGCAAGATGGCCTGCCGTGCTGCTTCGGTGGCAAAACGTTCCGGGCTCTTCTCACCGTCGAACATCTCGATACCGAAGCGTCCACCGCCTCCAGAAGAACCGCGAGAGCTCTTATCTTCGTCTTTTGCAATGACAAAGACATTCAGGCGAGAAAGCGGCTGTGTGTCGCTTGCAATACTGCCGTCGCTGGCAACGACCAGAATCCGCTTCAGTTCCTCGCTAATTCCGGCTCGGACCTGAACAATCCGATTATCGAAGGAGCGGGCCGCACGGTCTGCCCTCTGCACCAGTTCCAGACGCTTGGCAAGATCCAGATCCATTTCAGCGGCAGGAATGGGGTAGAGATCGGCGGTTTTGGTTTCTGTGAATCCAGCAATCGGCTGCTTGGCAGGGCCGCTGGCAATCAGGGCCGCAGTCCGAGCTGCATGGAGCAGCCGCTCAGCCGCCAAGTTGTCGGTGTAGGCATACCCGGTACGTTCCCCACTGACCACGCGAATACCGCAACCGGAGCTGATCCCCTGGCTTGCAGATTTGACCAATTGCTCGTCGAGGCCAATCGACGTAGCTGCAACTGATTCAAAATACAGATCGGCATAGTCGCCACCGGCAGAAAGCGCCTCACCGAGGCAGCGTTCCAGAAGCCTTTCAGTAATCCCAAACTTCTCAAAGAAGAACCGCTTGTGGCTGATTGTCTGGTTTGTCTCTTGGTTGCTCATCGCTACCTCCATACTACGGTGTTTCCTGATTTTGGTGTCTGCCGGTATCCACTCACTGCCCTATTTGCAGTTCGGATACGGTCTTACCTGAGCGGGGAAAATCCACAGGACGGTAGTGGTGATTTCCACGCTACTATCCGAGTCATGAAGAAGTACATCGCGCTTGCCGTTATCTTGATGTGTGCTAGCTCAGCCTTTGCGGCCAAGCATCACCATCGTCACCATCATCACCGCCATGCTCATCCTGTTGCAGCACAAGGTCCGACTCAGTAGTTCCCGGTAGTTTCCAGGCGGCGGCATCGCTATTGCCTTGCGGGGCCGCCCCCTCACTGCGTCCTTACAAGCTTCAGGGAAGAACCACTCCTCAATATCTAGACCGTCATGCTACCGTTGCAGCATGACGACCGCCAACCTAGCCGATTCCTTGCGCTACCCGGTGGGTGAATTCCAACCGCCCGCTAGCTTCTCGCCCGAGACCCGCCGCGCTGCAATCGAAGTAATTCGTCAATTGCCCTCTGCCTTGATGGAAGCCACCTCCGGCCTCTCCCAAAAACAGCTTGAAATGCCTTATCGGGATGGAGGATGGACGCTGCGCCAAGTGGTGCATCACGTGGCCGATAGCCATATGAATGCCTATGTCCGCGTTCGTCTGGCACTAACGGAAGACTGGCCCACCATTAAGCCCTATGCCGAAGATCTCTGGGCAAAGCTTCCCGATGCCCACACTCTTCCCGTAGATGTCTCACTGGGTCTGCTCGATGCATTACATACCCGCTGGGTGACCTTGCTCGAGTCTCTTACCGATGCCGAGTGGGAAAGAGGCTACAATCACCCGGCCCTGGGCCGCCAAACTCTTGAGCAGGTTGTATCTCTTTACGCGTGGCATTCCCGCCATCACACCGCCCATATTACTTGCCTTCGCGAGCGCATGGGCTGGTAAGCAACATACCTGCCAACCGGACGGCAAAAGCCGCCTGAAGCTCGAAGAGAACAAAGAACATCCAAGAGGGGGAGGACTGCCTCCGCCCCCTATGCTTCGCATACTTGCGCTTCTTTCGTTCCTACTCGCCGCCGTCGCCTCCGGTGCGCAGACCACTGTTCTAACGCATCTTTCGCTTATCGACGGCACCGGTGCGCCGGTACGTAAGGACATCGCTCTCGTTCTACAGGGCGACCGCGTCACGGCCATCCAAACCGGAAGCCCGACACATGTAGCCCAGAATGCTCACATCGTCGATATGACAGGGAAAACTGTGATCCCCGGACTGATCAATGCTCACGGCCATTTAGCTCTGGTTGCTGGAACAAAGAATTCGGCGGATACCTATACCAGGGAAAATGTTCTGACCGAGCTGCGCCAATATGAGCGCTATGGGGTTACGACGATGCTTTCGCTGGGCCTCAATCGCGACCTGCTCTACCCCCTTCGCACAGAGCAGCGCGCCGGAAAGATTGAGGGGGCTTCGGTCTTTACAGCAGACCGGGGAATTGGCGTTCCCGATGGAGCACCGCCTCTTCCGCACGAGTCGGATCAGCTCTATCAGCCAGCTACTCAGGAAGAAGCCCGCGCCGATGTGCGCGAAGCAGCAGGCCGTCATCCCGACTTCCTGAAGATCTGGGTAGATAGCCTCTACGGAACCCATCCCAAGATGAAGCCTGAGGTAATCCGCGCAATCATCGATGAGGCGCATCTGCACCATATTCCCGTAGCAGCACATGTCTATGCCCTTGCGGACGCTAAGTTTCTAGTTCAGGCTGGGGTCGATGTTCTTGCTCACAGCATTCGAGATACGACGGTTGATCCTGAGTTGATCCAGGAGATGAAGAGAAAAGGTGTCTATTACCTGCCCACCTTCACGGTAGACGAATCGTTTTTTGTCTTTGCCGATCATCCGGAGTACTTGCACGACCGCTTTTTGCAGCAGGCCACTTCTTCCAGCGTCATCGATATGCTTTCAAGCGATGCCTATCAGAAGAAAGTAGCTGCAGATCCGCTTACGGTCCAACACCGGCGGGACTTTGCCACTGCTCAACAAAACCTTCGCTTACTTGCCAAAGGAGGAGTCAAAATCGGCTTCGGCACAGACTCCGGCGCCATGCCTACTCGTATTCCCGGATATGCGGAACACCGTGAACTGGAGTTGATGGTTGCAGCAGGGCTCACACCTTTGGAGGCGATCCACAGCGCTACAGAAGTGAATGCGGAATTGTTAGGTATCTCCAAAGACGATGGAGTGATCGCTCCGGGGAAGCTAGCGGATTTCCTTGTGCTGGATGCAAGTCCGGTAGATGACATCCGCAATACCCGGAGACTTGCTGCTGTATATCACCACGGGGAGAAGATTCAACCCGTTCAGGCTTGAGGAACATTAAGCTTCAACTGTGAGTTTGTGAAAAGGATCAAGAAGGGGAAATAAGCACAGGCTCGAGGGAAGCTTGAATATTCGCGATTCTGTGATGTAACTGGGACAAACCTGTAGCAGAGCAAAGTAGTTTAGTCGGCCTGGAGGGCCGATGGCTAAACATTAGCCCAGTCTGTCAGGACTGGGGAGGAGATACGAAACGATTCCCGAGCGCTGGAAGCGCGACACTCACAAATCAGGTGGAACCTACAGTCTGCAATTGATCTCGACAAATTCGAGATCAGGTATCGCGCCGCTGGCGCTCGGATATGTTGTCGTCTGCCGCCCCAGTCCTACCGGACTGGGCTGACATTTAGTACCGGCCCTTTGGGCCTATTCCTTCTTCTGTTTACTGATACGGACAGTTACTACGATTCCTTAACCTTTACCACCAGACACTGATAAGTCGTGCCTTCGGGAATGATCAGCTGATGCGGAGTCCCCGCAGGAATATTCACAACGGTTCCCGGAGTCAACGTCTGACTCTTGCCGTTCTTGATCTCTGTTCCCTTGATTTCGCCTTCGGAAGTTTCCTTCGAATTAACGACGTCGCCGCCAGTAATCAGCGTTGCCGTACCGGAAACGACATGAAAGATGTCGGTGTAGTGCTTATGAATTTCAGCACCGCCACTTTTAGTACGAACGGAAAGCTGGATGTTATGGCTACCATAGCTACCCAGTGTGCCACCACCGCTACCGGTCTTTGCAGCTTTTTCCGAGGCTGCGGAAAGCTGCTTGGAGACCTCTTCTCCCGGCACTACATCCGCAGATGTCGAGGTTTGGGCCACAACGAACCCGCAGGATACAAGCGAGAAGGCAAGAACTAGAACTGACTTCATTAAGTTCTCCTTTAGAAAATCACGATTAGTGAAAACCTAGGGAAGAGCACGGCGTTAGCCGTGACACCCCAAACAGAAACCTTGCAGCTTTAGTCTTTGAGGGATGGTGTCTTTTCGCAAAGGGCAGAAATATCGCACCATATTCCCTCAAGACTGAAGCGCCTATCTCTTTCCAGAAGTGCTGCCGGCAGGAACCTGTTTCAGCAGCCATTCTGCTAATTCTTTTGCGCCCGCATAGTTGTCGTACTCCATCGGCAACTTACGGCCATCGACATATTCGTTGTATATCCAGGGATCGACAACTGCGAAGACAGTTCCCTTGCCATATTTCGCAACAGCTACCAGCACATCTTTATCTGCAATGACCGGCTTTGCGGAACCAGAAGGAGTAATAGTGCTGATCTCCTTCATGTAGAAGTTATGCTGTCCCGGGAAAATGGGATTTCCCGGAGCGACGGGTACACGCCCCATCTCGTACTTATGTCCTTCTACCTGATTTCGCAGCACAGGGTTGAAATGGATACCGAAGGTTTCCGAGAGTTTATTGAAATGCTCAAACTCTGAGTTCGTTACATCGTTCTCCATCATCACCAAGACGCCACCATTACGGACCCACTCCGCAACCGCCTTCACATCCTCAGTCGCCATGTAGTTCGGATGAGGATTCTTCACCGGGATATCCGGGGAAACGATGATATAGACCTGAGCCTGTTTCAAATTACTTAGCCGAGGAGCCTCAGCCAGCGTGGCTATCTTGGCACCATAGCTTTCAAAGGTCTTTCCCCAGAAGGAGAAACCGCTATTTGCCAAATCCGTCCACTTATAGTGAAACAACACATCCTGCCCTGTAGGATCGGGATGCTTTTGGCTGTTGAACCAGGCATCGAGCAGGACAGTAGTTCCCTTGCCGAGAGCAGCTGTCGGAGCCTTCTCCATCTCGTCGGCAGCCATCAGGAATGGTCCAATCCCCTTGGGATCATTGGATACAATCGGCTCGGAGATGTAGTACTGATAGCTGCCATCACGGTATGGAGTGCCGCCCAGTCCTGCAGAGCGTACCGTTCCCGTCAAAGTCAACCGTCCGTCTGCATCGGTCTGGATAAAGCGCTGCAGAATTCCGTTGTATCCCTTCCTGGCCGCATCGCTAAAGGTGGCAGGCAGATATCCTTTACGGACACCTTTCTGCAGAGCATAGACAAACATGCAGGAAGCCGAAGACTCCAGGTAATTCCCCTTCTCTTGAGGCTTATCCATTACCTGATACCACAAGCCGGTTTTCGGATCTTGCACCTGAACAAGAGCCGTTGCCAGACGGTTCAGAATGGCAATCATCTTTGCCCGTCCCGGATGATCCTCCGGTAAATAGTCCAGAGTGTCGACAATGGCCATGGCATACCAGCCATCTGCCCGCGCCCAAAAATGCTTGGAGTGGCCAGTCTGTGGATCGATCCACTGCTGAGCCTTCGCTTCGTCCCAAGCGTGATACAGCAAACCGGTCTTGGGGTCACGCGTATGCTCCTCGATCAACGTGAACTGATGAACAATATCGTCGAAGGCCTCAGGATGATGGAAGGTAAGGGCATATTCCGCGTAGAAGGGCTCTGCCATGTATAGACCATCCAGCCACATCTGTTGCGGATACCGTTTCTTGTGCCAAAATCCGCCGGAAGGAGTCCGGGGCTGACTGTGCAGCTGCTGCCAGAGGAGGGTTGCAGCCTTATAGTACTTCGCATTCCCGGTTACACCATTCAGCAAGAGAAGCTGGCGCCCCATCGGAATGAGATCCAAGCTATAGTCTGGTTCCGAATAGGTCGAGATAGAGCCGTCCGGCTGAACATACTTATCAAGCGACCGCTGGATATAGCTGAAGTACTTACCATCGGCCGTCGAATACCAGATATCCGTAATTCCCTGTAGGAGCACACCCTCTTCATAGTTCCATTTCTGTGTCTGTCCTGGCTCAACCCACTGGCCATCGGACCAACGACGCAGGACACTGTCAGCCATTTTCTGCGTATAAGGAGGGGTTTGCGCTAAAAGGGAAAGCGAACCGGATACAGCCAAAGCAATCAAAAAAAGAATATGCCAACGTCTCATTCTGCAGACTCCACGCGTATTGTATGAGAAATAAAGCGGCCCAAAAACGCGACGATGCGTCATGCTACACGTTCAACTCCACAAAGGGAAAATCTGCACCGCATTATGGTGCGTGGCGTAGTATGAAACAACACTTCCTCCGCTACTTTCATGAGCTGTCTGGTTTTACGTCCCGGGACTCTGGCGGAGAGATAGCGAAGGAGAACGGCTGGATGTCTTGTCGTGTTTGCCCCTGGTGGCTCGGTTATTTCCTGCTCAGTCCATTGCGACGTTGGGAACTGGACCCTGAAGAACTATTGAAACCCTATCTAAGGGAAGGCATGACTGTTCTCGAACCCGGCCCCGGAATGGGTTTCTTTACGCTCGCGCTGGCTCGGATGGCGGGACAGACCGGACGGGTCGTCGCCGTCGATATCCAGCCGAAGATGCTGACTGCACTCAAACGGCGTGCAGCTAAAGCCGGATTGCTGGAACGTCTCGATATACGGCTTGCGCAAGAGAATTCGATGATGTTGAACGACCTCACAAATGCTGTCGACTTTGTCCTGGCATTTGCAATGGTCCATGAGATGCCATCGGCTGAAACGTTCTTTCGTGAAGTGGCCGCGGTGCTCAAGCCTGGAGGACAACTACTACTGGTCGAACCGGCAGGACACGTCAAGGACGAGAAATTTGCAGAAGAGCTGGCTGCCGCAAAATCCGCCGGACTCACAGTCGAAGGCATTCCCGTTATCCGAAAGAGTCATGCAGCACGCTTGAAAAGATGAAGGCAATGTCTCCCGCAGCCCGAGTATTTCAGGTTTCGATGTAGACCAAGAACCGGTATGGTGTGGCCATCCCTTCAAAGAAGGGCCACATTTCACGGCAACAGAGTACAGCCGTAGCATAGAGGGCATGCCACGGCTGTACTCGTACACAACCTTCCCACTGTAATCGCGAGAGAAGGGCACGTATGCAGTTCCTCGCAGGGACAGCCGGGGAATACCCATTTAAGGAGAAGCATGAAATCTAGAGGTTTCCTCTATTCCCTTTGCTCCCTCGTATTGCTGGGCTTGAGCCAGACCGCACCTCCTTCCTGCGCGCAAGAGAAGGCTCAGCCCAGTGAAGACTATGTCCGCTCTCATTACACGAAATACGAGTACCGCATTCCTATGCGGGATGGCGCCAAGCTGTTCACCTCCGTATATGTACCGAAGGACTCGTCGCAGGCTTGGCCTATCATGATGGATCGCACCCCCTACAGCGTGTCACCGTATGGGGAAGATCAGTACAAGAAACACCTCGGTCCCTCCGAGGAATTCGAGAAAGCCGGCTATATCTTCGTCTATCAGGATGTGCGCGGGCGCTACATGTCAGAGGGTCAGTTTGTTGAAATGCGTCCCCATATCGATGAGAAAAAGAGCCCCAAGGATGTGGACGACAGCTCCGATACCTACGACACGATTGAGTTTCTTCTGAAGCACGTTTCCAATAACAACGGCAAGGTTGGAATCTGGGGAATCTCCTATCCTGGCTTCTATACTTCGGCCAGCATCATCGACTCGCACCCGGCCATCAAGGCCGCTTCGCCACAAGCTCCCATGACAGACCTCTTTCTGGGAGATGACAGCTATCATGGCGGAGCCTTCATGCTGGCGGCGAATTTCGATTTCTATACTGAGTTCAAACCCTTTATCGAACCTTCCGAACCGAAGCATTCCCTTCCCTTCGATATGGGCACACCGGACGGATACAAGTTCTTCCTCCAGGCTGGTCCTACTGGAAATCTGACTAAGTACATAAAAGGACCACATTGGTTGTGGGATGACCAACTAGGCCACACCACCTATGACTCGTACTGGCAGTCGAGAGATCTATCTCGTCACATGAAGAACATTAAGTGCGCGGTCATGACGGTAGGCGGATGGTTTGACGCGGAGGATCTCTCCGGCCCGGTCCGTACCTATAACGCCATCGAAAAGGCAAATCCTGGGACACCTAATGCCATCGTTCTTGGCCCCTGGGTGCATGGAGGCTGGGCCCGGGGCGAAGGAAGTCATCTGGGAGATGTCACCTTCGACAGCAAGACAGGTGAGTTTTTCCGGACCAAGATCCAATTTCCCTTCTTCGAGTACTACCTGAGAGGGAAAGGTTCCGAGCTACCGGAAGCATATGTCTTCGAAACAGGCACAAATGTCTGGCGGACATTTAGCGCTTGGCCGCCAAAGCAAGTACAGGCAAAAACGCTCTACTTGCAACAGGGAGGAAAGCTCTCCTTCGAAAAACCGGCAGAAGCCGAAGGCATGGATGAATACGTAAGCGATCCGGCACATCCCGTCCCCTTTGTCGACTACACAACCGATACAGTTCCACAACGTTACATGGTCGATGACCAGCGCTTCGCCTCCCGGCGACCCGATGTTCTGGTTTACCAGACCGATCCACTACAGGAAGACGTCACGATTGCCGGCCCTATTTCGCCAAGGCTAAAGGTATCTTCTTCGGGTACAGATTCCGACTTTGTTGTGAAACTCATTGACGTTTACCCGGAGAACTATCCCGATCCTGAAGAGGAACATGCGGGGAAGCGGGTAGTCGATGCGCCACCCCTCCACATGGGTGGATATCAACAGCTTTTGCGCGGAGAACCCATGCGTGCAAAATTCCGCAATAGTTGGGAAAAGCCGGAGCCTCTGGTCTCAGGAAAAATGACAGAGATCGACTTCACCATGCCCGATCTCTTTCATACCTTCCGCCGTGGACATCGCATCATGGTTCAAATCCAAAGTTCCTGGTTTCCTCTAACAGATAGAAACCCGCAAACTTTTATCGATATTCCCCATGCCCGTCCGGAGGACTTCAAGAAGGCCACCGAACAGGTCTTTCGTAATCGCAATGCAGCTTCAGGTATAGAAGTCCTGGTATTACCGCAGCAATAAACCCACTGACCAAAGTGCGGTGGAAACGAAGAAGGAATTCCTGTGTTTCGTAAACAACTTATATGCACTCTTTTTCCGGCAGCGATCTTTTCTATCGCTGCCTTGTCTTTATCTGCCGAAGAAGGGATGTGGACCTTCGATAATCCTCCCATCAAGCAGTTACAAGGTCATTATGGATTTCAGCCCACACAGGAGTGGCTGGATCATGTCCGTCTCTCCAGTGTTCGCCTAAATGATGGCGGCTCAGGATCGTTTGTGAGCCCGAATGGACTCCTGCTCACCAATCACCATGTGGCTCGTGGACAACTGCAAAAGAACTCCACTCCGGAACATGACTATATTCACGATGGCTTTTACGCTGCGACTCCGGAACAGGAGATTAAGACACCCGATCTGGAAGTAAACATCCTGGTCTCGATGGAGAACGTCACAGACAAGATCCAAGCAGCAGTCAAAGATATTAAGGATCAGGGAAAAGCTTTACAGGCTCGGCAAGCTGCTATTGCAGCACTAGAGAAAGAAAGTACTGAGAAGACCAAGCTTCGCTCCGATGTCGTCTCTCTCTATCAAGGTGGCGAATATTGGCTATATCGTTATAAGAAGTACACGGACGTGCGTATTGTCTTCGCACCCGAGCAACAGATCGCCTTCTTTGGCGGTGATCCTGATAACTTCACCTTTCCGCGGTATGACCTGGATATGGCCATCTTCCGGGTATACGAAAATGGAAAGCCTCTAAATACCAGCAACTATCTCAAGTGGAGCACAAACGGCGCAGCCGATGGCGAACTGATCTTCATCTCCGGACATCCGGGTGCAACTTCACGCCAAGACACGATGGCGCAATTAACTACAGAGAGAGATGTTAGTGAACCACTGATCCTAAACTTGTATCAGAGCAGGATTGCTGCGCTGAAGCAGTATGCCGCCAAAGGCCCGGAGCAGGCACGGCAAGTTGCGTCGATGATCTTCAGTCTTGAAAACGGCCAAAAGGCCTATCGCGGGCGCTACGAAGCCCTCCAAGATAAACAGATCATCGCTAAGAAACAATCCGAAGAGGACGATTTCCGGAAACTGTTGCCAATCAATTAGTCGACGGCAGGCTGAGTTCGGTTCTGCATGGAATACCATTGCCAGCGCAGAACAGAAAGCACGACCGATGGTCAAGCTGCAACTCTTCCGCCGTCTCGATTCGCAACTTGCTACCTTGGCACTTCAACTTGTGCAGTACACAGCGGAAATCAAAAAACCGGATGGAGAGCGCCTGCCTCAGTTCCACCAAGCCGGATTGGAATCCTTGCGTTATCGACTTCTTTCTCCTGCTCCCATTTACCCCGAAGTCGAAAAAGCACGGATTACAGCCTCACTCACCCAAGCTCTGAAGCAGTTAGGTCCCAATGACGAATTCATCAAGATTGTCCTGGGAAATGCAATACCGGAAACTGTTGCCAATCAATTAGTCGACGGCAGCAAGCTTGCCGATCCTAAGGTGCGTCAGACTCTGCTCGATGGGGGAGAGGCGGCTATTGCAGCTTCGACAGATCCAATGGTGGTATTGGCCCGTAAGCTTGATCCGCTTGTCCGTTCACTAACCAAAGAATTCGACGAACAAATCAATAGTGTGGAAGTTGCTGCAGGAGAAAAGCTGGGCCGGGCTAGATTCCTAGTCTATGGGAAATCAACCTATCCCGACGCTACCTTCACTCTACGGCTCTCTTACGGGAGCGTGAAGGGATATCCGATGAATGGTACAGTTGCTCCATCCAAGACAACCTTCTACGGACTCTATGATCGAGCAGCCAGCTTCGATAACAAAACGCCCTTCGTTCTTCCTAAGCGCTATGTAGAAGGAAAGGATAAGCTCGATCTTTCTACTTCTTACGACTTTGTGAGCACAGGAGACATTATCGGAGGAAACTCCGGATCTCCTGTTATCAACAAAAACGCTGAGTTAGTAGGCTTGATCTTCGACGGAAATATCGAATCGCTGGCAGGAGATTTTGTCTACGAAGGTGAAAAGAACCGTGCCGTCGCTGTCCATAGCTCTGCCATGATCGAAGCGCTTCGGAAGCTCTATGGCGCAGATAAGCTTGCCGATGAGCTTCAGGGGAAATAACGAGCTACAAGCGCTGTTGCAAATGCCGTAACAGCCTTCCGCAGGGCATGTTTATACCTATGCGGAAATTGAGGAGGAAAGGGATAGTCAGAAGTTGTGGCTATCCCCTTCCTTAGAATTTCACCGGAGTAGCCCGGAAACCCCAAACAAAAGAAAAGCCCCGGCACCGAACTCCCGATCCCGTCTCACTTTTGCCAACTGCAGTTTATAAAGGCTTTCCCCGCTCTCCCTTGCATTCAAGGGTCGAAAAGATAAGTCCTATCCTATAAATCTATGCAGATGCGTTATCCTCTGCGATAGAGATGCATATTCCCAAGTTACCCTCCGGCGATCAGCGCCTGGTACAGATCCAAGATGCAGCACTGGCCGATGCGGCCAGGCGCGGCGGTTCATGGCTGGTGTGCAAACCCGGTTGCACACAATGCTGTCATGGCGTTTTTGCCATCCATCAGCTTGACGCTCTACGTCTCCAGACGGGCTGGATTGAGCTGTCCAAACAAGATCCCGAACGAGCCGCCAGGATTCAACAACGTGCGGCTGAATTCCTGTCTCAATACGGAAGTGAATTTCCTGGAGATCGTGAGACCGGCATCCTTGGAACCAGCGAAGAGGAACAGGAATGCTTTGAGGACTATGCCAATGAAGCGGCCTGCCCGGTACTCGATCCGCAAACCGGTCTTTGCGATTTGTACCAGTTTCGCCCCATGACCTGCCGCATCTTTGGCCCACCCGTCCGTTCCGAGCAGGACAATGGTTTGGGCATCTGCGAACTCTGCTTCGATGGCGCAAGCAGCGAAGAAGTTACCGCCTGCGAAATGCAAGTAGATCCGGAAGGACTGGAAAACCCTCTGATCGCTGAAGCTGAACAACTGACCGGCAAGTCAGGTTCAACAATCATCCCTTATTGCTTCCCTTCCCTTTCCGCAGCCGGAGAAACCCACTCATGACAACGGATCCGAACTTCATTCTTCTTCACGGACGTGGAGGACGACCAACCGGAAGTGTCCTGCAACTTGAAGAATGCCTGCGTCAACACTTTCCGTCTGCCTCCTACGAGAGGCCAGGACTGCCGCATGGAGACCCGGCGGTTCCCGCAGAAGAATCTCTGAACGAACTCGCCAAGCTGAGCATTCCGGACAACTCGATTCTCATCGGAGTTAGCCTTGGAGGTCTCATCGCCGCACGGCTACAAGAAACATCCCGGCCGGATTTACGCGTCTTCTGCATCAGCTCTCCGCTCTGGGCGGAAGGTGTGCGACTGCAAAGCAAGCCAGAGAATCGGATTGCCTTTTATTCCTCACTGGATGAGGTGATCGCCGGCCGGGTGGCAGAATGGCCGCAGTTTGCCGAAGCCTGGAACATTAGGTGGCTCAGTCATGACACAGATCGACATAAACAACGGCTAGCAACACTAGTTGCCGCTTCTCTAAGGGGAGAAGACCTGGAGTCCCTGCTAAGGACGCTTCAGTCCTGATATCCGCGTTTCATACACCCGCCGGAACGCGGCGGGTACGCAATGCCGTGACCGATAGGATGGCTATCATCGCCACCTGCAGCAGGACCGGAACGACCATTGCAATACGCAAAGAACCGGTATGCGAGGAAACAGCACCCGTTATCCAGGGGAAGATTGCTCCTGCCGTTCCACAGATGGCGAGAGAGATGCCCACATAGGTGGAGCGTAAGTTATTGGCCATCAGTAAAGAAATGCTCAAGGGGAAGATAGGTGCAGCTCCAAGACCCGCCAAAATAGCGGTTACTGCTAACGTACCAATGCTGTAGGTGAAGAGCAGGGAGGTTGCTCCCACAAAGCTCAATAACACCGCACCCCATAACAGCCGCTCTTCTTTCAGACGGAGCAAAATGATCGAGCTCAAGGCCCGGCCAACAAGAAAGGCTGTCCAGAAGAAGGAAGAAGCTGCCGCCGCACGAACCGGATCCGGAGCTACCGTACGACGCGCAAAGGTCGAAAGCCATCCCCCGAGCGTAGCCTCTACACCTGTCTCCAGAAAAAGCATGAGTGCAAAAACGATTGTGAACCATACACGATTGTTGTTGGCCTGCCCCCCATCGGGATTCTCTACATACTTCGGATCGGATCCATGGTCGCGAAGCGCGCCAGCCACCAATATCCATGCGGCCAGAGAGGCAAGGGCGATTACTCCAAAAACGGAGCGGAAGGAGTAATGGGAAACCAGGCGAGCAACTAGAAGCGGAGATAACGCAGCTCCCAGGCTCCAAAGAAAGTTGATCAACGAGAGGATGAAGCCTCGGCGCTCTGCATAGTTGCGACCAACAAAAAGACTGGTAGCCGTCATTGCCAGACCTAATCCGAGACCGTAGATCAGGCAAAACGCGACGATGCTCTTCGCCCCCGAAAAGCTCAGGGTGCACGCGCCCAAAGCCATGAGAGCAAATCCCGCAGCCAGAGAGCGGCTCATACTACCTCGTGCCAGCAATGCACCACAGGAGGAGCTGGAGAAAAGCGCCAGTAACAGCAAGCCGGACATGTTGTCCGACAGATGTAGTGCCGGAGCTAGCGAAGGCAGCAGCGGACCTAATACCGTATCGCCGATCCCCGTGATCGCGAATCCAAATAACAGCACAAGAATAGGAACGATATTCGTTTTTCTTTCGAGGAGCATTGGCATCATTTTCCTCTGAAAAGAAACACTTCGACAACAGTTCCGATTGGTTGGATCACAGGAACAATGTACGAGGTCTACATTGTGGTACAGCGTTGCATAATCTTGCACAATCTGGGGTGCAGGGGCCTGAGATACAAAATTTGCATTAAGATTTCCGTAGGTTTATAAGCCCTATCGCGATACTCTGATGGGAAAGCACGCCAGCCTGGCAGATACCCACGTAGGCTGTGTCGCTACCGTGAAGAAGGAGATCCATGTCGAACGAGTTTCGCAACTTTCTTGCACTCTCATATGAAGAGTTGGAGGAACTGAATCTTCAAGCCAAAGCTGATCGACTCAACCGTGTCGATAGCCACAAGATTCAGGAAGCACGATTGAAGTATCTTGCCGACGAAAAACGGATTAAAGCCGTGACCGTCTTGTTCAGCGACCTTGAAGGCCGCCTGCACATGCTCGACTATGACAAAAAGTTCCTCGTAAAAAGCTACGACAACCTTACTTTCGACGGCTCTTCGATTCGTGGCTTTACAGCCCAGCGTGAGAGCGATCTTCGTCTCAAAATCGATTGGAGCGCATTTTACTGGGCTCCGGCCGATGTGTTTGGTTCCGGCAAGGTTTTAGTTTTTGGCGAAGTCATCGACAAGGGCGGCGAACCCTACTCCGCCGATCTGCGCGGTTTGCTGAAGACCTACGCGAAACAGCTCTTTGAAAAAGAGGGCTACACCCTGAATGCCGCCAATGAAATCGAGGGTTTCCTCTTTGCAAACGTAGATGCGGAACAGCACTTCTACAAGACCCATCGTTTCGAATACGTCAATACTGGCGGATACTATCACTCCCTGCCTGGAGACGCACTGCGCTCTTTCATCGACACCACAGCCGAAATCCAGCGCGCAATGGGCTTCCAGAACGAGAAGGACCATCCGGAAGTTGCCCCTTCTCAGTTCGAGATCAATTACAGCTATGCAGAAGCTGTAGCTGCCGCTGATCAGATCCAGATCTACAAGCTGATCTGTCGTCAGGTCGCCACCCGCATGGGAATGACAGCATCCTTCCTGCCCAAGCCTGTTGTTGGCGTCAACGGAAGCGGCATGCACACCAACGTCTCCATCAGCAAGGGCGGAAAGAACATCTTCTGGGATGCTCAGGGCGAAGAAAAGCTCAGCAGCTTCGGCTGGAGCTTTATCGATCGCATCCTCACGCACGGCAACGACATCTGCCTGATGCTGAATGCCAGCGTCAATGCCTATCGCCGTTTGGATCCTCACTTCGAAGCTCCGAACCAGATCAAGGCATCGGCCACCGATCGTGGTTCCATGGTTCGCATCCCTCTCGGAAACGAGAAGAGCGCCCGCGTCGAAGTCCGTTCGGTAGGCCCTGACGCCAACCCGTACATGGTGCTCTACTCGGTCTTCAAGACCGGTCTGGAAGGCGAAATCGCCAAGATTAGCAACCTGCGTCAAGCAGAGCGCTATCTGCCAGACAACATCTATACGGCAATGGAGAACTTCCGCAACGCCGCTTGGACCAAGAAGCTGTTGGGCGAAGATGTTGCAGAACGTTTTGCTGAACTGAAGCAGGCCTCAGCAGATCGCTGCCCGCGCATGCTCGGCACCTTTGTGAAGGCCGCCGAAGTTCAGTTCCATCACGAGGTCTACAACCAGTTCCTGTGGAACGAGTTCTAAACCTCAGTCCAATGGATATGAGAAAGCCCTGGCCTAGGCCAGGGCTTTTCTTTACAACCAGATGGGTTCTAAAACATCTCTGGCTTGAATCAGGCTAGATGTTTCTAGAAGCGAAGAAATACTCCGATCATTGGCTCGGCAGAATGAGTGAAGCGATCCGTAGAGCTAAAAGCCTTTGCTAAATCAGGGGCCTTATACACATTTCCACGGTATTGAAATCTGGCTCCCATATGAGGCAACACGGTCCAGTCTACCCCGGCACCATAGACCAGCACGCCCTTCGTATTTCCGCTAGTCCCGGTCTGTCCGCTATCCGGATGAAAGAACATCAAGCCGGCTCCGGCCAAGGCGAAAGGACGAAGGTTCGCCATCTTGAGCGAAACTACCCAGTCCGCAGTTACTTGATGTGCATTTGCTTTTACAGATTGGACGAGGTTGTTAGCATTTACTCCACCCGGAGTAGAAATGTTTGCAGTCCGATAGGTTTGGTTCGCCCGGTTGTAGGCATATGTCAGTTCATAGCCCAGTAGAGGGTTCGAAATATATCTCATCTCCAGCAAAACACCAGCTTGATCCGATGGATTCTGCTTCGTAGTATTTCCGTTTGTGCTCTGATTCAATGCCCCGTATACACTCGCAGCCACGTCCATTTGCGCTTCTGCCCTGGTCCAGGCCACTCCTGCAAGCAGCAATAGAGTAAGCAGGTAATAAGAATTACGAACAGAAAAACTAAGCCTCAAAACCGAATCTCCCTTCTTCATAAGCGGAAGCGATACTACTTCTACTTTCGTTTTGGTTAGGAAATAAACTCAGTTGAGAAATCAAGAATTTATGATTTCACTTCGAAAATATATCCATGAATTAAAGTTACAAATAACTTCCCGCTATAAGCTCAATACGCATAACGGCGCGCTTACGTTCCCGTTGCCCGCTGAAATGCCATCTCCTTAAGGATCAAAGTCCCAATTGCCAGTTTAGCTTTCACGATCCATTTCTTACTTCCTGCAAGGAATGAACCTCACCTGCTGTTTTAAAGTTGCGGAGATCCGTGAAGAATCTTTCGTCCAGGATCTCCGGGCGCCAATTCTGATCGAAATAGGCGTAATAAAATCGCCCAGTTTGATCATTTTAGTGCTATAAGATCAAAAACGATGTTTAACTCTACTCAAATGAGCAGATCGTTTCAGATGCTTCTCTCCGGAGATTGAAATGAAGTCAAAGAAGTCCAGTGCGTGCCCCTTCCTGCAAACGGCCCTTCTGGCCGGAATTCTCTCTGCCATGAATCCCATCTGTGCTTTGGCACAAACTCCCGCAAACACCTCTCCTACGGCACCTACCGACACACTCTCGGCGGAGTCGATGGACGATCTGTGGATAACGGCCAATCAGAAGTACGATGGTCCGCGTAAAGAGATTCTTCGCGAAGTAGACCGGCAGGCGCACGATGGACCATTCCGCCCGGACTGGGGCTCACTGAAGAACTATCAGGAGCCGCTGTGGTACACCGACGCAAAATTTGGCATTTTCATTCATTGGGGTCTCTACTCTGTTCCGGCCTTTGGCAGTGAGTGGTACTCGCGGAATATGTACGTGAAAGACTCGAAGGAGTATCAACACCACATTGCGACCTACGGTCCGCACGATAAGTTTGGATACAAGGACTTCATCCCACTCTTCAAAGCCGAGCACTATGACCCGAAGGCCTGGGCAACGCTCTTCCGGGAATCTGGAGCAAAATACGTTGTTCCCGTAGCAGAGCATCACGATGGGTTCACCATGTACAAATCCAATCTGACGGATTGGAGCGCGGTAAAGATGGGCCCCAAACGCGATCTGATCGGAGATCTGGCAAAAGCTGTACGCACCGAAGGGCTACACTTTGGGCTCTCGTCTCATCGCGCCGAGCACGACTGGTTCATGGGAGAGGGTAGGAAATTTCCATCCGACGTCAATGATCCGAAATTGGCTTCTTTCTATGGCCCGGGTCATCCCCATCTCACCAAAGACGATGCGAACCTTCTGGAAGATTGGACCTATGTCTCCACCCCCTACATGGATGACTGGCTTGCCAGAACGGCGGAACTGGTCGAAAACTATCAACCGGAATTGATTTATTTCGATTGGTGGATTGGGCAGCCTTCATGGCGAAATCATCTCAGCCGCCTTGCAGCCTTTTACTACAACTACGGCGCTGCAAAAGGTACGGGAGCTGCTATCAATTACAAGTACTCTGATTTCGAAGAGCATTCAGGCACGCTCGATATCGAACGCGGCCAGATGTCGAGTATCCTTCCGCAGCATTGGCAAACATGTACCTCTATCAGTAACGCTTCCTGGGGCTACATCGAACACGACACCTACAAGACACCCAAGTTTCTGATTCATCAGCTGATCGACATCGTAAGCAAAAACGGAAACATGCTTCTGAATATAGGTCCGCGTGCCGACGGCACAATCCCACAAGAAGCGCAAAATACTCTTCTGGGTATGGGTGTCTGGCTCAAGGTCAATGGCGAAGCAATCTATGGGACACGTCCATGGAAGAGCTTTGGAGAAGGTCCGACAAAAGTTGTCGAAGGCGCTTTCCACGATTCGGATCTGAAGCCTTTTACCGCTGAAGATTTCCGCTTTACGACAAAAGGTCGGACGTTATACGCCATTGAGTTCGACTGGCCTTCGACAAAGGAAGTCGTTATTCACTCCCTAGCAAATGGAATTGCGATCAAGACAATCACACTCCTGGGATCGACAGAAGCCATTCACTGGACTCAGGAACAGGACGGGTTACATTTACAGCTTCCTTCGACTCACAACGAAGAATACGCCTATGCCTGGAAGATAGAGCTTCAATAACGCAACCAGAAGATAGGTTTCACCAGCATCTGTTCACCACCACAGAAGGGAAAGCAATGAAACGCCTTGTTTGTTTGATGACCTTGGGAATACTGGCCTTCTGCACGAGCGCACAATTGCAGGCCGCTCCAGTAGCTCTTTTCTACCTGATTAACACACCCAGTTCGATTCGCTCCTTCGAAGCTCATGCCGACAAGATCGATCTGCTCGTCCCCGGCTGGTACAGCGTGGATGAAGATGGATTAGTGTCGGGCGCACCGGAGCCTCTCGTCACCAAGATTGCAAAGGAACACCACGTACCGATCATGCCGATCATCTCGGCTCCAGGCAAAGCACCGTTCCACACCTTTGTCACACATCCGGAGCGGCATCGCTTCATGATCGAGGCTTTGATCCAACAAGCCAAGATGAATGGCTATACCGGCTTCCAGTTCGACTTTGAAGACATCTCATGGACCGACCGCGACGCCTTCTCATTTCTGGTCAAGGAAACGGCTGACGCATTGCACAAAGAAGGACTTAAGCTTTCCATCGCCACAGTGCCAAATGCTCCCGGATATCCCGGAGCCGGAGGCTTCGCAAGATGGATATGGCAGGATTGGAGAGGCGTCTACGATTTGGAGGCCATCGGCAAAGCCGTCGATCTGGTTTGCCTGATGACGTATGACCAGCACACTCGCTGGACGACTCCTGGACCTGTGGGCGGCTGGGATTGGACGGTTGAAAACATCAAGTATGCTCTCCGCTTTGTACCGAAGGAGAAGCTGTCACTGGGCATCGCTCTCTACGGATATCACTGGTATACGGGAGCCCCGATCAAGGAGAAAGATGGCACTGAAAAGCAAAATCCCTCGGCCAATTACATTGACGGAGCAGATGCCATCCAGCTTGCCGACACATATCAGCGCAAGATCGAGTGGGATCCAGCCGATCACAGTGCCTGGTTTTATTTCTATCGGGATCAAATGCGCGAATGGATCTTCTACACCGATACACACACGTTCGGCGATCGCTACAAGCTCCTGCAGGACTACGGCCTTCAAGGCTTCTGTTCTTGGGTATTAGGTGCCGAGGATCCGGGAATCTGGAGCGTTCTGCCTTCTCATCGTTAGGCAAAACTTTTTAGGAATCGATTCCGGTCAGAACTCATAGAGGAGGCCGTTTCGCACGGCCTCCTCTATCATCCTTATCGAATAATTTTCACTTCGAGATGTTGTGGACAGCGTCCCGGGGCATCTCGGCAACATCCTTGCCATAGACTCCCGTGATCTGATTCCAGCGAATGTAGACGATATCTTCCAGCATCCGCATACCGTCCTTCAGATAACTGATCCGGCTTCGCTCATCATGCCCCCAGCTAACGGCAACTTCTTTGATCTTGTAACCGCGTTTTAGGGCAATAAATAGGATTTCCGGATCAAAGCCCCAACGTTCGATGCGTTGCAGCTGAAAAACTGTCTGTGCTGCAGAGCGGCGGAACGCTTTGAATCCGCACTGGGTATCGGCAAACGGAAGCCCCACAATGAACCGGGTAACCGCATTGAAGCAACGTCCGAAAAAGCGACGATATAGCGGCTGCTGAATCGTCTGACGGCTACGATCAAGCCAGCGGGATCCGATAGCAATATCTTCGCCACCCTCAATTGCAGCAAAGAGACGCTCCGCTTCTTCCATCGGAGAGGAAAGATCCGCATCCGTAAACATAACGACATCGCCTTTTGCATGGAGGATACCGTTCTTCACGCTAAAGCCCTTGCCACGGTTGCCGGGATTCTCCAGGAGATGAACAAGTGGATCCTTTTCGGAAAACGCTCGGATGATTTCCGCCGTATCGTCACGCGAACCGTCATTCACGACGATCAATTCCGCATTCCAATTTTTCTTCCGAATGCACTCAGTCACGGACACTAATGCCCGCCCAATCCGCGCAGACTCGTTATAGGCAGGGATAATAATGCTGTATTTAGGATGCAAACTCATGGCATCATCCATCTCCCTCTAGGGGGCTGATTCCAGAGGCCGTGTACCAAATAAGGATACCCTCGCTTTGGCACGGCACACATTGGCAAAAGGCAAGTATAGCCTTTCCAGGCACTTCCGGGTTGTCTGCTTTTGCATCCCTGGGGAGATGAACGCTATTTTGGTGTCTACAAATCATTATAGGGTCGGCGAATTATGGCTCAAAATTTTGAGGTATATGGAGCCACCAATCCTTGCAGAACACGCATCTATAGAAATACCCACCTCTGTGCCGCAGGACTCGGAGAAATTTGCTGACCCTGTTTAAGGGAAACCACACACTGCGAATGAAGTTTTATTGAATAATAAGTAAATTCAAATTACTTCGCGCAGGAGTAATATCCATCAAAAATTTGAAGCAAACGATTTGTCATCAAAAGTTTACCGATGCCCTGATAGTTTTGATATATGGTATTAAGTAAATAGTAAACACACAAACAGCATCTTAACCTTTATGGCGAATGGGGCAACTTTGGACACGAATTCTTTGGTTAGCGTAGTTATCCCTACACGATTTCGACCAGACTTTGTATCGAAGGCTGTCGCAAGTGCTCTAGCCCAGACGTATAAGAATCTCGAAGTCCTGGTAGTCATCGACGGACCCGATTCGGAAACCGAAGCTGTTCTATCTTCCATACAAGATCCAAGATTACGAGTAATTGCTCTTCAAGAGAACGTCGGAGGCTCAGAGGCCAGGAACACAGGAGTTCGCGAAGGTCGCGGTCGGTGGGTGGCTTTCCTCGATGATGATGATGAGTGGTTGCCGACCAAGATTGAGAAGCAGAAAAAGGCGTGGGAAACCTCGTCTTACCAGCATCCTCTTGTTTTTAGTAGCATCATTGGCCGCACTCCTACAGAGGACTTCGTCTGGCCGAGGCGCTTTCCCGACCCTGACGGAAATGTAAGCGAGTACCTCTTCTGCAGAAAGAATCCAGCATTCGGCGATACGGCTCTACAGACCTCTACATTCTTTGCATCCCGCCAGTTTTTCCTGGATGTCCCCTTTCTCAAGGGTCTCAAGAAGCACCAGGACTGGGATTGGTTATTGCGAGCAGGACAGCAGCCCGGCATAGGATTGGTTGTGATTCGCGAACCGCTGGCTATCTTTCGAATTGGAGGTCAGAGGAAAAGTGTTGGCCGCGCAGCAGATTGGCAACACTCCCTGGAATGGGCTACGGCAAATCGCGCGCTCATGACTGGCAAGGCCTTCTCTTTTTTCATCGCCATTGAATGCGTTTCGCAAGCGTCCAGAAGTAAGGCAGATCTTCACACATATTTCCGCCTCTTTCGCGAGCACTGCTTTCATGGGCGTCCATCATTTTATTCATCCCTGCTTTTCTTTATGTATTGGCTGATTCCCCAGGAGAAACGCAAGAGAATCTCAGGTTTTCTTCATAAGTGGGCACATAAGTTCTCCCGCACAGGGAGAAACCAGACAGAATTCGCAAACCCTTAATTCATACTGTGGATCGATAAGTTAGGTAGGTATTGAAGTCTTATCCTCCGCATCGAAACTAATACTTAGCACAAAGGCAAACAGGAGGTCAGCTTGAGCGCAGTTGAATTTACCCTGAGCGCAACAGAATACACTCTGAGATATTTTTCGGAAGTCCAGAAGATCGCGGCCGGAATCGATCCTCATAAGGTCGACCAGATGGTCGATTTGTTGATCGAAACTCGCGAGAAGGGCGGAAGGCTCTTCGTTATCGGTGTTGGAGGCAGCGCGGGAAATGCGGGTCATGCCGTTAATGACTTCCGCAAGATTGCCGGTATTGAATCCTATGCACCGACAGACAACGTCTCGGAATTGACGGCACGTGTTAACGACGATGGTTGGGATACCTCCTTTGCAAATTGGCTGCGTGGTAGCCGGCTTCGCGCGGACGACACGCTCTTCATCTTCTCTGTCGGTGGTGGAAACCTGGAGAAGAATATTAGTGCAAACATCGTACAGAGCTTAAAACTGGCAAAAGAGGTTGGGGCCAAAGTTATCGGAGTGGTAGGTCGCGACGGCGGTTACACCGCCCAGGTTGGCGATGTAGTAGTGATTATTCCGACAGTCGCTTCTGACACGGTAACCGCACACGCAGAAGCATTCCAGGCTGTTGTCTGGCATGCAGTCGTCTCTCACCCCAAGCTCAAAAAGAACGAAATGAAATGGGAATCGACCAAGTAGTCTCCGCTGCCGCCGTCTTCCTGGACAGAGATGGCGTCCTAAATCGAAATGTCCTCAATCCGGCCACCGGCGAGTATGAGTCTCCCGGGCGGCCGGAGGATTTTCAGTTGGCACCGAACGTATTACCTGCGCTCGAATCGCTGCAGGACGCGGGCTTTCGTCTCTTTCTGATCTCTAACCAACCGAATTATGCAAAGGGAAAGAGTTCTCTGGACGAGCTCGAAGCAGTACATCAAAAGCTACTCACGGAACTGCAAAAGTCACAGATACAATTCTCTGCTTTCTACTACTGCTTTCATCACCCCAAGGGAATTGTTCCTGAATACTCTGGCCCCTGTGATTGTAGAAAGCCTTCACCGTACTTCCTATTGAAAGCCCGAGATGAGTTCGGAATTTCTCTGGCACACTCCTGGATGGTAGGAGACCGGGAAACCGATATTGAATGCGGCTTGTCGGCAGGAGTGCGAACGATCAGAGTAGAGGAAGATCATCCCGCAACCCGCTCCGAAGAAGAGGTGCAAGCAGATTTCGAAGCAAAGGATCTTCCCGATGCTGTACGCCTGATTCTGGAGAATAGCGGAGAGCTGAGTTCCAAAGCTTTTGAGAAAGAAACCGGATTCGCGGTTTAGAGCATTTTTCGCATAGGCATACACCTGCCGACGGTAATGAGGTACTGCTTTCTTGCGGAATGGCCATGCGCGCATCGACTCCTGGTCTATACCGAATCCTAAAATGCTTCCGCCGCCGGAATTGAAGGGAAAGAAAAGAATGACAACGGCGGAACCATTGCCCGTGACAGCAGCGATGAATCTGGTGAAGAGAACGGTGCTTGTCTACCGGAACGAGATCTTGTCTTTCAGCGAGACATTCATCAAAGCTCAAACGGAGGCCCTTCACGATTTCCATCCTGTTCTGATCGGCCTGAGACCTACAGTTCGGAGCCTGAAATTGGCTTCAGAACCACTTCTACTTACTCACGATCAGTCGCTCCTGGCCAGAGTTAAGCGTGGTATGTACAAGCAAACGGGATTCGCTGCCGGATTTGCCCGTAAGGCACAGGAACTTCATCCCAGTCTCGTTCACGCACACTTTGCACCGGATGGAGCAATGGCCTTGCCGCTCGTCAAGAAGCTCGGCGTACCTCTGATTGTCACCTTGCATGGTTACGACGTGACCTTGCGGGATGAGTTCCATAAGAGATCGAAAGATGGAGCGATTTTTCTACAACGTAGAAAAGAGCTTTGGGACCGAGCCTCTCTCTTCATCTGCATTTCTGAGTTCATCCGCCGTAAGGCCATCGAAATAGGATTCCCTCCTGAGAAGCTGCGTGTTCATTACATCGGAATCGATCTCGATGGGTTCGCCCCCTCTACGGAGGTTCGCCAAAACGGTCTGATTCTGTTCGTCGGACGGCTTGTCGAAAAGAAGGGCTGTGCGTACTTGATACGTGCAATGCGGAGAGTTATAGAGAAGTGTCCGACTGCGGAATTGGCCATTATTGGGGATGGACCGGAGAAGAAGAATCTGGAGGCGCTGGCTCGGGACTTTAATGTTCCCTGTACCTTCCTTGGTCCTCAACCAAGTGACATCATTCGTAGCAAATTAGCCCGCGCCGAGGTATTTTGTGCGCCGAGTATCGTAGCCGACAATGGTGATGCGGAGGGGCTCGGCATCGTCTTTTGCGAAGCGCAGGCGATGGGAACTCCGGTGGTGAGTTTCGCCAGCGGAGGTATTCCCGAGGTCGTACTCCATCAGAAGACAGGTCTTCTCGCTCCGGAAAAGGATGAGTCTACCCTGGCAGACTATTTACTTCGCTATCTCACGGACGAGCTTTTATGGAAAGACAACAGTGAAGAAGGCAAGCGTTGGATCGCCAGGCAGTTCGATCTGAAGCAACAAACCCGAAAGCTGGAAAGCATCTATAGAGAAGTAATCGCCGCAGATACTGATCGGGTTTGAGACTGCCTCAAAAGCTATTTGCCTTTTGCTTCTCCGCGTCTACGAAGAATGCGCGCCAGCACATTTGCAGGAGCAAGTCCCATCCACTGAGTCACGAGAAGATAGATGGTTCCATATACAGCGAGAATACAGCCTCCCGTGAAGAATGGATGCGCTTGAAATGGCAATACGCGCTTCAACGTAAATCCAGCCAAGGCTGCAACTACGGCTACCAACCAGAGCTTCAGGTTCCGCTGTACGAAACCAGGGATGGCGCCAATGCGCTTCTGCAGAGAATTGCGGAGCATGACGAACTCAACCCAACCGGCAATGCCAGCTGAAAGCGTCAAACCTGAAGTGCCCCAATGGGGATCGAGATGAAGCATCCGTGGCAGAGGAAGCGCGCAGAAATATCCCATGCACAAGGTAAGTGTCACACGGAGTGTTGCAAATTTCAGCGGCGTGCGGGTATTGCGTAAGGCATAGAAAGCAGAGGAATAGAGTCGTCCGGAGGTTGAAGCAAGCAATCCTACAGCAGACCCTGCCAGCACAGCCCAAACAAAAGTGGCATCGGAGGTACGGAAATGCCCAGTCCGGTAGATTGTCGATACAACGACGTCGCCTAAGAGAATAAACGCCATCGCGGATGGAATTACGAAGAAGGCAATATGCTGTAGTCCTCGTTCCAGACGCTGACGCAATGCCGCCGCTATCTCGGAGTCAGTCCCAAGCTCGCTCGACATCGCAGGAAGCTCTGCTGCCGAAATGGCCATGCCAAAGAGGCTGACAGGCAGCGTATAAATTGTCTGCGCATACCCTAAAGCAGAAACAGCCCCGGTGCCGAGAAAGCTCGCCAACCAGGAATCGATGTAGGCGCTGATTTGCACGACTCCCCGGCTAAGGAAGATCGGGAGTGCATTCCTGCTAATAATGGAGACGTGGTTCCCCGCGCTGGGCAGGCGAAGACGCAGTGGCCATAGATAGCGCAGAACAGTCGGCAGTTGGATCAAAAAGACTAGTCCGCTTCCGAGCACAGAACAGAAAGAAATAACAACGGCGAGATGGTTCTCGGTAGCCATTCCTCCTTTCCAAAGTAGTCCAGCGATGATCGCCAGATTCCAGAGTGCCGATGCCGAATAGGACAGAAAGAATTTTCGGTGACTATTTAGGATTCCCAGGCACCAGGCGGAAAGGACGAGTATGCCTGCTCCGGGAAAGACGATCTGGACAAGATGAATGGTCAGAAGCCTCTTCTCGCCATGAAAGCCGGGCGCGATCGCATCGATAAGCCACGGAGTGACAAGGATGCCAATCGTGGTCAATACCGACGTGATCAGAAAGAGAAGAGCAAAGATTGCCTCGGCAACCTCAGAGGCCTCCTCTTTCCGTCCCTCGGCATTGAGCCGGGCATAGACCGGAATGAACGAAGCGGAGAGGACACCTTCACCGAAGAGGTTCTGCAGGAAATTCGGGATGCGGATTGCCGCCCTGAATGCATCGGCGGCATCGGAGTTACCGAAATAGTGAGCAAAAACCCGCTCCCGCACCAAGCCGACAATGCGACTAAGCAAGATACCTGCCGCAACGGCAACGGCAGAGGCACTAGAACTAAAGCGTGAAGATCGTGAGCGCAAAGAAAATTATAACGGGTCCTCAGTCTGTGATTTGTCAGCTTTCCCTACCTCTTCAGCGCGTATGTTTTACCCTTGGTGGCAGACCTGCCTTCGTTAGTTTCACCCAATCGAGGTAATGATGCAAAGTGCGGTGGTATCGGAAAGATAGAACCATGTTTTTGGAGAGGAATAAATGTCTGTCTTGAAAGCTTTTGTCTTTCTGCTATGTTCTTTCATTGCTCTTGAGGGCCAGAGTGTTGACCATCCTGAAGACGCGAAGCAGACGATAGGACACGAGAAAGATTCTTACGTTTTGATCATCCACAAACAAGCGATTATGCGTGGGTGGGATTTTTCCATACGTGCACTCGCGCTCTCCTATCGTAAGAAAAACCATTTACAAGATCTGGTCTTCTTTTCTTCGGGGAATAGTTGTTTTGTAACTATGGATGGGAAGGCAATGGAGCAATTGCAAAGAATGCAAAAAGTGCAAGAGGCTTTAGGTACTGAAGAGGAGAAGGTGGGCGGTTCAGATCTGAATCTTGCACGGGAGCTCTCTCAAAAGCAAACACGCCTTTCGATTGAGAGAGACAAGGTGGTATGGCAAATCTTTGATGATTTGGAACAGAAGAAGGAACTGATTGTAGTTGGGCCGAATTGCCCGCACAAGCTGTAAAAAACAGATCTTAGGACCTCCGATCTCCTGCAGAATCCCGAGTTCCTGTTATTTCGCATCGGCACGCGTATTGCTACCAAGCAGTTCAATCTGACCTGTCATTACACGTGCGCGAAGCCGATACTCGCCATCCTTCACTTTCTTGGTAAAACCGCGAAAGAATCCCCCCTTGCTCACGCCGTAGACTGGAGCGTTGACCTCTCCAATATCGACAAAAGTGTCGATAATTCGATAATTCCAATTTTGCGTGGAGTCGATCGTGATTTGTCCGGCGTAGAGGCCGATATCTTTATCCCCCACAACCTCCTCTACCTTCACCTGGCCTGCAGACATTTGTACCTTCAAGTTCGTCTTTCTTGGCACTTCAATACGAACTTGAACATTGCCATTCTTGGTAGAGCCTCCCTTGATTGCTAGCTTGCCTGCATGCGCATCTCCGGCGAATTGAATGTGGATCTTTTGTTTTACAACCGAATCATCGGCAGTGCAGGAGAGATGAATCTTCTCCTGGTCCGTGCCAACGATCTCAAGACCTGCTGGCCGTGAATCGATTATTAAAGCAGCTCTGGAGTGCAGAGGCGTATCAAGAGTCTGCCCGCATACAATCGAGGTCTGGGCGAAACCGGTCAGACTGCAGACAAGTAAAACTGTACCTGCGGCGGCGCAGAGAGTTTTCATAATCCTCTTTACGCCGTCAGCGGAAGGAATGTTCCGTAAGCTGACTGTATTCGGAGATTAAGAACTCTGCGGTTTTTGAGGTGGGACGGAATACAGATTTATACAGGAAGGAAGGGTGAGCACCGAGCCCGGTAACCGGTTGGCCGATTTATCAGCTGGCCGGATTTTAGCTGTCCGGTTCTAAGCCGACCGGTTTAGGAGCAAAGCAAAAGGCCAGCTCGTAAAGGAGCTGGCCTTTTGCTTAAGATTAATGCCGGCGATTGCCTAATCTCCCACACAATTTCTCGTGCAGTACCATCGGCCCAGTGAGGCTTAACTTCCGTGTTCGGGATGGGAACGGGTGTGACCCTCACGGTATGGTCACCGGCAAACTTGGTCGACGCCTGGCAGGATGTTTTTCCTGCAGCCGGCTTCCTGTTCTAGGTAGTTTTTCCTAGTAGAAGCTGCAAATCTAGCGTCAAACAAACTTATTCGAAACGAAATAGATTGTAACTACGAGGCTTGAAGTCTCTAGAGAATCAAGCTCTGCCGCACTGCGGAGAGTTAATTCTATGGACAAGCCGAACGGGCGATTAGTACTGGTAAGCTACACGCATTACTGCGCTTCCACCTCCAGCCTATCAACCAGATGGTCTTTCTGGGCCCTTCAGGGAGATCTCATCTTGGGGCGTGCTTCCCGCTTATATGCATTCAGCGGTTATCACAACCGAACTTCGCTACCCAGCCGTGCCTTTGGCAAGACAACTGGAACACAAGAGGTTCGTCCATCCCGGTCCTCTCGTACTAAGGACAGCCCCCCTCAAATCTCCTACGCCCACAGCAGATAGGGACCGAACTGTCTCGCGACGTTCTGAACCCAGCTCACGTACCGCTTTAATAGGCGAACAGCCTAACCCTTGGAACCTTCTACAGCTCCAGGATGCGATGAGCCGACATCGAGGTGCCAAACCATTGCGTCGATATGAACTCTTGGCAATGATCAGCCTGTTATCCCCGGCGTACCTTTTATCCGTTGAGCGATGGCCCTTCCATACAGAACCACCGGATCACTAAGGCCTGCTTTCGCATCTGCTCGACTTGTTGGTCTTGCAGTTAACCACACTTATGCCTTTGCACTCGACGGCTGATTTCCAAACAGCCTGAGTGTAGCTTCGCGCGCCTCCGTTACATTTTGGGAGGCGACCGCCCCAGTCAAACTACCCGTCTAACTATGTCCCTCTTCCAGATCATGGAAGTAGGTTAGAGTCACAGCACTCGCAGGGTGGTATCTCACCATTGGCTCCTCCAAGTCCGAGAACCTGGAATCAAAGCCTCCCACCTATCCTGCGCAGCAAGAGCCATAAATCATAGTTAAAGTGTAGTAAAGGTGCACGGGGTCTTTCCGTCTAGCTGCGGGTAACCGGCATCTTCACCGGTACTACAAGTTCGCCGAGCAACTCGTTAAGACAGTCGTACGATCGTTACGCCATTCGTGCAGGTCGGAACTTACCCGACAAGGAATTTCGCTACCTTAGGACCGTTATAGTTACGGCCGCCGTTCACCGGGGCTTCAATTCAAAGCTTCGCCTTGCGGCTAACCTCTCCTTTTAACCTTCCGGCACCGGGCAGGCGTCAGCCCCTATACGTCGTTTTCGACTTAGCAGAGACCTGTGTTTTTGTTAAACAGTCGCCGTACGCGCTTCACTGCGGCCCACCTTGCGATGGGCGCTCCTTCTCCCGAAGTTACGGAGCCAATTTGCCGAGTTCCTTAACAAGCTTTCACTCGAGCGCCTTTGGATATTCTCCTCGTCTACCTGTGTCGGTTTGGGGTACGGTTCCCAACTACTCTCCTTAGAGGATTTTCTCGGCAGCGTGGAATCAGCATCTTACACCCATACGGGCTTACTTTGCGCCTCACTGTTGCCTATCCGGATTTGCCTAGATAGACCAGCTTACGCGCATCGACCGCCATAGCCATAGGACGGCATGCTTATCCTTCTGCGTCTCCCCATCGTCAAACGAGAGTTGGGAGCTCCGGAATATTAACCGGATGTCCATCAGCTACGCCTTTCGGCCTCGCCTTAGGGACCGCCTAACCCTGAGCGGATTAACCTTCCTCAGGAAACCTTAGACTTTCGGCGCGGAGGGTTCTCACCTCCGTTATCGCTACTTATGCCGGCAGGGTCTCTTCGCAACGCTCCATCAGTCCTCTCGAT